>NZ_AP022588.1:0-4800000 GCF_010731735.1 Mycolicibacterium sediminis | reverse complement strand
CCTGCCGATCGTCGTGGCGGTAGCGCCACCACAGCAGTGGTAGCGAGATCGCGATGACGGCGATGCCGATGATCCGGGTCACCTCGAGCACGGCGTAGAAGTTGACCGGTATCACCAATCCACCCAGCGCGTTGATCAGGTTCGCCGCGGCCGTCGGCAACGTCAACCAATTGATGATCTTCACCGAACCCGCCAGCGCCGTCAGCCACCCGAGTCCGACGCCGGCGAGCAGGGACACCACGGCGAAGACGACCACGAAGATCGCGGCCGACGCCGCCGTCGCGATCGAGAAGGCGCGAACCGCCCCGAGATCGCGCTTGGCGCGCAGGCGGTGCATCCACATCCACACCATGAAGGGCAGCGCCAGCCCCGCGGTGGCCTTGACCGCCACGGCCAGCGCGATGAGCGACACGCCCCACGCCGGTCGGTCGGCGAGCGTCAGCGCGATCGCCGCCATCATCAGCCCGACCATCAGCATCTCGTTGTGCACGCCACCCATCAGATGGATGATCACCAGCGGGTTGAGCACGCAGATCCACAGCGCCGCAGCACCGTTGGCGCCGATCCGTCGCGCCACCCGCGGCGCCGCCCAGATCAGCATGACGAGCCCGGGCAGCATGCACAGCCGCAGCAGCATCGTGCCCGCCACGACGTCCTCGCCGACGACGAGCGTGACGAACTTGGCCACCAGGATGAACGCGGGCCCGTACGGCGCCGTCGTCGTCGTCCAGATCGGGCTGACGTTGTCCAGCAGTGAGTTCACGTTGTCGATCGGGCCGACGACGTAGGGATCGAAGCCGTCGCGCAGGAGCGCTCCCTGCGCGAGGTAGGAGTACGTGTCGCGACTGAACACCGGCACGCTGAGAAGTAGTGGGGCAAGCCAGAATCCGGTGGTCGCGACCATCGTGTACTCGGTGGCGCTGCGGTCCACCACGCGGCGGCCCAGCCACAGCCAGGAGAACAGCATCACCGCGACGCCACCCCAGAGCAGTACCGACGACACGACCAGCCCGTGGCCGAACCGCAGCCACGACAGGTGCAGCGATTCGAGCAGGGGGTCGTGCAGGCGGGTGCTGCCCGCGCCGAGCCCGCCGATCGTGATCAGCCACGCGCCCAGGAAGCCCAGCAGCGCGGGCCGCGCCTCCTGTGACCTGGTGAACGCCAGCAGTCGCGACACCGCACCGCCGACGCGCGACGTCCCGTCCGTGGTCGGCGGGGGAGACGTGGGAGTGGCCATCTGCGTCAGGCGGACCGGTTGGACGCCAATCCGGCGAGTTCGGCCAGACCGACCTTGGCGGCGTCGTGGATCGGTGCGGCCACGAGCACCTCGAGGCCGCGGGACGTGAGTTCGGCGATGTGCGTCTCGACGGCGGCCAGGGCGCCTACCGACTCGATCGCCGACCGCAGGTCGCCCACCTGGGCGTCGGTCAGGTCGGTGCCGATGGACGTACGCAGCAGCTTGGCCGCGACGGGATCGGTGCGGTCGGCTCGTTCCAGCGCTTCGGCCAGGAGCACCGTGCGCTTGCCCGAGCGGAGGTCGTCACCGGACGGCTTGCCGGTGACGGCCGGGTCGCCGAAGACGCCCAAGACGTCGTCGCGCAGTTGGAACGCGATCCCGAGGTCGGTGCCGACCTCGAGGAAGGTCTCCTGCACGTCGGGGCGGTCCGCCGCGGCGGCCGCGCCGAATTGCAGCGGCCGCGACACGGTGTACGACGCGGTCTTGAACCGGTTGACGTTCATCGCGGAGGCGACGGTCTCGGCGCGCCCGGACTCTGCGGCGATGTCGAGGTACTGACCCCCGAGCACCTCCGTCCGGATGTCGGCCCACACCCGCCGCACGCGCCGGAGCGCGTCGATCGAGAGGCCGGAGTCGGCGATGACGTCGTCGGCCCACACCAGCGACAGGTCACCGCACAGGATCGCCGCCGACAACCCGAACTGCTCGGGTGACCCGTGCCAGTCGCGCGTGCGGTGCAGGTCGGCGAAGAGACGGTGGACGGTGGGCAGCCCCCGGCGCGTCGCGGAGGCGTCGATGACGTCGTCGTGCACGAGCGCGCAGGCGTGCAGCAGCTCCAGCGCGCCGAAGAGGCGCAGCGTGTCCGGGCGCAGTGGGTCGCCCATGGTCTCGGGATCGACGACGGCGCGCCATCCCCAGTAGGCGAACAGCGGCCGCAGGCGTTTGCCGCCGCGCAACACGAACTCCTCGAGCCCCGCGGTCAACTCGGCGTAGTCGGTGCCGATGTAGGCGGCGTCGCTGCGACGCAGGACGAGGTAGGCGCGCAGCTCGTCGGTCACCGCCGCGGCCAGTTCGGCGGCCCCGGGCACTGCCGGCGCGATCCCGCTCCGCTCCTCGCTGGGATTCGGCGCGATCCCGCTCCGCTCCTCGCTGGGACTTGGCGCGATCCCGCTCCGCTCCTCGCTCGCGCTCAGGAGACGCCCCTTTCCCTAACCCGGGCACGCTGTTGGTGCCATCGGAGAGTCATTGAAGACTAGAGCCTGTCAGTGCGGGGGCTGTTGCGGGCTGGCGAGCACCGGGCTGCGGTCGCGGCTCATCCAGGCCAGCCCGCCGATGACCCCGGCCACCAGGAACGCTCCCAGCGACAACCAGATCGCCGCGCCGGTGAACGACCTGGCACTCGGATCGGTGTAGCGCGCCTGGGCGTTCATCGTGCTCACGACACCGGGCCGCAGCTTCCACTCGACGATGTCGGAGGCCACCTGGTCACCGTTGGTGGAGGTCACCTCACCGGGGAACGAGACGCTGAGCGAGACGTCCGCCTCCGGATCGTTCAGCGACGTCAGATCCGCGCGGCCCTCCAGGATCACCAGGTCGCCGGCGCGGCGCAGCGAGATGTCGACGCCCGCCGCGTCGCGATTCATCCCGGCGAGCTGGGGCAGCTCGGCGAACGTCAGGTCGGAGAAGACCGCCTGCGAGCCGACGTAGTCGTCGCGCTCGTACGACGACACCGACACCTTGTTGCTGAACGGGAGGGTGTTGAGCAACTGCGGACCCTTGTCGTCGCCGTCGCGTGGCTTCGCCGCGGCGATGATCTGACCGGACACCCGATCGTCGGGGGAGACCGTGATCGACGCACGCACCCGGACGCACCCCGCTGCCGCGGGCACGATCACGAAGAGAAGGAGTAGGGCGACCAGCCGCTTGCTTCGCCTTCGGTTGCTCACCAGCACGAGGTCATCGTGCCAGACCGGACGGCTCGTCGGAGGTCAGAGGGGAAGTGTGCGCCCCAGGATCGCGAACGGCCGCGGATCGCCGGCGAAGTGATAGCCGCGGATCACGTCGGTAAAGCCGAGCCTGCGGTACAGCCGCCAGGCGCGGTTCTCCTCTCCGGTGATCTCCGGCGTGGACAGCAGCACGTGTGACTCGGGTCGGTCGGCGAGCAACCGCCGGGCCAGCGCCTCGCCGAGTCCCTGCCCCTGGGCATCGGGGTGGATGTGCAGCTCGGTGAGTTCGAAGTAGCCGTTCATGAGTTCGGAGATCCGTCCGGCATCGGTTCCGCCGCGCTGCAGCCCTGCGACCACCTGCTGCTGCCACCACTGGTCGGGTGCGCCGCAGTAGCCGTACGCGACCCCCAGGATCGGCGCGCCTGCCAGCCGGTCGGCATCGTCGGCGTTGGCGCCGTCATCCGCGGATTGCACTGCCGCGACGGCCTTCCAGCCCTGCCGACGGGTGTGCTCCAGCCACATGGAGGCGCGCTGGTCCTCGGTGCCCCGGGGGTAGCGCATGGCTGCGACGTAGACGGTCAGCGCGTCGCCGAGGCGTCGTTGCATGTCGGCCGTCGACAGGTCGATCAGGAACGTCGCCAACCTCGTGATGCCCTTCGCGAAAGTGGTGGACCGGGACCTCGGCAGGGTGGCCGCCGGGTGCCCGGAGTCCACCCCATTATCCGCTGGATCCGCGGCCGGTCGACGTGGCACCTCGGTCCCATCGGCCTCGCCGTACAATCGAGCATCGAACTAGGTGGTACGGCTCAGATTCACCTCGTATCATGAGTGTTGAGTGCCCGTCCGGCGGGCACTCGCCACCTTGTACGAGTCCGGGCACGAGTTCGGACCCTTGACGGCCGCAGGAATTGGGAGGCACGGATGCCACTCTCCGATCATGAGCAGCGCATGCTCGACCAGATCGAGAGCGCGCTCTATGCCGAGGACCCCAAGTTCGCCTCCAGCGTGCGCGGGGGCAACCTCCGTGCACCGTCGGCGCGGCGTCGCCTGCAAGGTGGCGTGCTGTTCCTCGTCGGTCTGGCGCTTCTGGTCGCCGGCATCGCGCTCAAGGCGACCTGGGTCGGCAGCCTGCCGGTGCTCTCGGTCGTCGGCTTCATCGTGATGTTCGGCGGTGTCGTGTTCGCCATCACCGGCCCGCGCGTCGCCGGAGGCCGTGACAAGGCCGCCCCCGAGGGTGGCGGAGGGTCGCGGCCCCGCAAGGCCAAGGGCGGCGGCGGTGGCTCGTTCACCAGTCGCATGGAGGACCGGTTCCGCAAGCGCTTCGACGAGTAAACGCTTCGTCGTCACAGGGGTAGCTCCCATCGGGAGCTGCCCCTTTTTCACGTCCTAGGACGCCCACCCGGCGCCCGACCGTCGGTGCCGCCTCACGATGGCTCAGCGACGCGCCGGGCGACGCGCCGACACGATTCCGCGGCACGGAGATTCCCCACCTGGCCCCACCACGGCCGAAACCAGCCTTGAGCTGCACTTTTCATGCCGGACCACCGCTCCTGGGGGCCGCCGCCGACCCCTCGACCTGGGTGAATGGATGCCGGGTGGGGAGACGGTGGGTCGTTTTCCCAATGGATGGCGCGATGTGGGGGATTGTGGGGTAAAGTGGCGGACAACGGAGCGCAGGTGCTCCGGGTGTACGGGCAGAAGCAACTCGGGACCCCCGAGTGGGAGGTGGCGAGATGTTTCTCGGCACCTACACGCCAAAGCTCGACGACAAGGGGCGGCTCACGCTGCCCGCCAAGTTCCGCGACGCGCTGGCAGGGGGGTTGATGGTCACCAAGAGTCAAGATCACAGCCTCGCGGTCTACCCGCGTGCCGAGTTCGAAGCGCTCGCGGAACGACTGACGCAGGCATCCCGGAGCAATCCGGAGGCCAGGGCCTACCTGCGCAACCTCGCCGCGGCGACCGACGAGCAGCATCCGGACGCGCAGGGCCGGATCACGCTCACGGCCGACCACCGTCGGTACGCGGACCTGACCAAGGAGTGCGTGGTCACCGGTTCCATCACGTACCTCGAGATCTGGGATGCACAGGCCTGGCAGGAATACCAGGCCGCACACGAAGAGAACTTCTCCTCGGCCAGCGATGAAACTCTGCGCGACATCATCTGATCCACAGTTCGACCTCGATGCCGTCCATGCATCGTGGCCTCTGCCCGAACCGACCCTGACGTACTTCCCCGACGCCAGGTTCGTGACCTCGGACAGAGACCCCGATGCACGGGCACCACATCGCAGACGCCTGCGCTACGGGAGGGGACCGGCCGTGGCTGACCATCCCACCGACGCCGCCGGCGCACCCCACGTTCCCGTTCTGCTCGACCGCTGCGTCGAACTCCTGGTTCCCGCGCTCACCCGGCACGCCGCCGACGGATCCGGCGCCGTCCTGGTCGACGCCACCCTCGGCGCAGGCGGCCACGCCGAGCGATTCCTCACCGACCTCCCGGGCCTCCGCCTCGTCGGGCTGGACCGAGACCCCACCGCGCTCGACCTCGCCGACCGGCGCCTCGCTCCGTTCGGTGACCGCGTGCGACTGGTCCGCACCCGCTACGACGGCTACTGGGACGATCGCACCGAGCCCGTCGTCCACGGCGTGCTGTTCGACCTCGGCGTGTCGAGCATGCAGCTCGACCGCGCCGACCGCGGGTTCTCCTACTCCAAGGACGCGCCCTTGGACATGCGGATGGATCCCGACGGTCCGCTGACGGCCGCCGACGTCGTCAACACCTACGAACTCCGCGACCTCGCCCGCGTCCTGCGCGAGTTCGGCGACGAGCGCTTCGCCTCCCGCATCGCCGCCGAGATCGGCCGCAGGCGCGCCCAGCAGCCGCTGCGCACCACCGCCGAACTGGTGGAGGTGCTCTACACCGCGATCCCCGCCGCGACCCGGCGCACCGGCGGCCACCCGGCCAAGCGCACCTTCCAGGCGCTGCGCACCGTCGTCAACGCCGAACTGGACTCGCTGCGCGAGGCGCTGCCCGCCGCGCTCGACGCGCTCGACACGGGCGGCCGCATCGTCGTCATGGCCTATCAGTCGCTGGAGGACAAGATCGTCAAGAACGTCTTCGCGGACGCGACCGCGTCGCGGACCCCGGCCGGCCTGCCGATGGAGCTGCCCGGCCACGAACCGCTGTTCACCTCGCTGACGCGCGGCGCCGAGAAGGCGAACGACGTCGAGATCGACCTCAACCCCCGCAGTGCATCGGTTCGGCTCAGGGCCCTGGAACGGGCCGTAGGAAGGGACGTCTCCTGATGGCCAAACGCAAGGAACCGGTGCGCGCCAAGAACGTCCGCCGAACCGACGAACGTCGACGCCCGTCCGGCGCGACGGCACGGCGGACCGGGGACTCCCCGACGCGTGGCCGCAGGCCGGCGGCCGACCAGCGGCCGGCGCGGCCGAAGGGCTCGGGTCCGCAGACCAGCCCGATCCCGCGCCCGGCCCAGGCGCCCGGCCGCCCCAAGAACGCCGCTCAGGCGAAGGCCAGGGCCAAGGCGCGCAAGGCCAAGGCGCCGAAGATCGTTCGGCCGCCGCTGCGGGAGCGCCTGCTCGTCCGGCTGTCCGCCGTCGAACTGAACCCGCGCGAGCTGGTCGGCCGGGTTCCGTTCGTGGTGCTGGTGATCGGCGCCCTGGGCCTCGGCCTCGGCGTCACGCTGTGGCTCTCGACCGATGCCGCGGAGCGGTCCTACGAACTGGGGCACGCCCGCCAGACCAATCAGGCTCTGATGCAACAGAAGGACGCCTTGGAGCGCGACGTCCTCGAGGCCCAGGCCGCGCCCGCACTCGCCGAGTCCGCGCGGCAGCTGGGCATGATCCCGTCGCGGGACACCGCGCACCTGGTCCAGGATCCCGCCGGGGCGTGGATCGTCGTCGGCACACCCAAGCCCGCCGAAGGCGTCCAGCCCCCGCCGCTGAACATGCCGCTGCCCGAGCCCGGGCCGCCCGCCCCGCCGCCGCCACCGGCGCCGCGGGTGGTCGAGCCGCGTGAGCTGACCGTGCGGATGCCCGAGCGTCCCGCGCTGCCGCTCGATCCCGCGGCTGCCGCCGCGGCACCCGGAGCGGTGCTCGCCGCGCCCGTCGTACCCGGCGCACCCGTCCTGCCCGGGGCGCCCGCCGCCCCGGTGCTGCCCGCCGCGCCCGGCGCGCCGGTCGCCGAGGTGCCCGCCCCCGCCGCGCCGCCCATCGTCGATCCGGAGCACCTCGCCTCGCCGCAGCTGCCTGCGCTGCCAGGTCCGCCCGCCGCGGTCGAACCACCCGCACCGGTGGCCGTGCCCGCACCGGGAACGCCCGCATGAGCTGGCGCGGGAAGCGCGGCACGCCCGCCGCGTCCCGTGGACGCGTCGATCAGCCGCATTCCGCGCGCGCCCGCAGGATCCGGGAGCCGTTGTCCGACAGCGGGCCTCGCGGCTCGTCCTTCGGGTTCCGGCACCGCGCGGGCAACGTCGTCATCGCCCTCGTGCTGACGGTGGCGGGCGTCCAGCTGTTCATGCTCCAGGTGCCCCGCGCCGAGGGGTTGCGTGCCGAGGCCGCCGGCCAGCTCAAGGTCACCGACATCGACCCCGCCGTCCGCGGCAGCATCGTCGACCGCAACAACGACAAGCTGGCCTTCACCATCGAGGCCAGGGCGTTGACGTTCCAGCCCGCGAAGATCCAGAAGCAACTCGCCGACGCGAAGGCCGCGGAGCCGTCCGCACCGGAACCATCGAAGCGCCTGGCCGAGATCGCCAAGGGCGTGTCCGGGCTGCTGAACGGCAAGCCGGACGCGCCGACGCTGCTGAAGAAGCTGTCGGGTAGGGACTCCTTCGTCTACCTCGCCCGGGCCGTCGACCCGGCGATCGCCCAGGCGATCATGACGAAGTACCCCGAGATCGGCGCCGAGCGACAGGACATCCGGCAGTACCCGGGTGGCTCGCTCGCCGCCAACATCGTCGGCGGAATCGACTGGGACGGGCACGGTCTGCTCGGCCTGGAGGACTCGCTGGACTCCAAGCTCGCCGGCACCGACGGTGCGGTCACCTACGACCGCGGCTCGGACGGCGTCGTGATCCCCGGCAGCTACCGCAACCGCCACGACGCGGTCGACGGCGCCACCGTGGAGTTGACGATCGACGACGACATCCAGTTCTACGTCCAGCAGCAGGTGCAGCAGGCCAAGAACCTCTCGGGCGCCAAGAACGTCTCCGCGGTCGTGCTGGACGCGAAGACCGGCGAGGTGCTCGCCATGTCGAACGACAACACGTTCGACCCGAGCCAGGACCTCGGCAGGCAGGAAGACCGCGAGCTGGGCAACCTCTCCGTCACCTCGCCCTTCGAGCCCGGATCGGTCAACAAGATCGTCACGGCCGCATCGGCGATCGAGTACGGCCTGACCAACCCCGACGAGGTGCTGCAGGTCCCGGGTTCCATCGACATGGGCGGCGTGACGGTGCGCGACGCGTGGTCACACGGCGTCATGCCGTACACGACCACCGGCGTGTTCGGGAAGTCCTCCAACGTCGGCACGCTGATGCTGTCGCAGCGCGTCGGCCCGGAACGGTGGGCCGACATGGCGAAGAAGTTCGGGCTCGGCGCCCGCACCGGCGTCGGCCTGCCCGGCGAGAGTTCCGGCCTGGTCCCGCCGATCGACCAGTGGTCGGGAAGCTCGTTCGCGAACCTGCCCATCGGACAGGGACTTTCGATGACCCTGCTGCAGATGACCGGCATGTACCAGGCCATCGCCAACGACGGCGTGCGCATCCCGCCGCGCATCATCAAGTCGGTCGTGGCGGCGGACGGGAGCAGGACCGACGAGGAGCGGCCCGAGGGCGTGCGAGTGGTCTCCGCCCCCACCGCCGAGGCGGTGCGGAACATGTTGCGCGCCACCATTCAACGCGACCCGACCGGCGTCCAGCAGGGCACCGGCTGGCAGGCGTCCGTCGAGGGCTACCAGATCGCGGGCAAGACGGGCACCGCGCAGCAGATCAACCCCGCCTGCGGCTGCTACTACGACGACGTCTACTGGATCACCTTCGCCGGCATGGTGCCGTCGAACGACCCCCGCTACGTGGTCGGCGTGATGATGGACAACCCGCATCGCACCGCGGAGGGCCTACCGGGCACCACGTCGGCGCCGCTGTTCCACAACATCGCGTCGTGGCTGCTGCAGCGGGAGAACGTGCCGCTCTCACCCGACCCCGGCGGACCCCTGGTGCTCCAGGGCTGACGTGCCGGTCGGACCCGACGGGGCCGGTACTGTGTCAACGCCATGATGTTGCGTCCCTCGCACCCCGCCGGTGCCGATCTTGCGCACCTCCTGGATCGCCTCCACGCCACCACGACCTCGGAGGCCGTGGACCTCGTCCTCACGGGTGTCACGCTGCGCGGCCAGGACGCCCGGCCCGGTGACCTCTTCGCGGCGCTGCCCGGAGGGTCGGTGCACGGCGCTCGGTACGCCGCCGACGCCATCGACCGCGGCGCGGTCGCCGTCCTGACCGATCCCGAGGGCGCGACCCGGATCGACGACGACGCCGTCCCGGTACTGGTCCACCCCAACCCCCGCGCGGTCCTCGGGGTGGCCGCCGCCGCCGTCTACGGGAACCCGTCCGAACTCCTGCGCGTCATCGGCGTCACCGGGACCTCGGGCAAAACCACCACCACGCACCTGGTCGAGGCCGGGTTGCGCGCCGCCGGTCGCGTCGCCGGTCTGATCGGCGGCGTCGGCATCCGGATCGACGGCCACGACGAACCCGGCGGGCTGACGACGCCCGAGGCGCCCGACCTGCAGGCCCTGCTCGCGGCGATGCTCGAGCGCGGCGTGGACACGGTGGTGATGGAGGTGTCGAGCCACGCGCTGACGCTCGGACGGGTCGACGGCGTGCACTTCGCGGTGGGCGGGTTCACCAACCTGTCCCGCGACCACCTCGACTTCCACCCCACGATGGCCGACTACCTGGACGCCAAGGCGCGACTCTTCGACCCCCGGTCCTCGACGCACGCGGACGTGTCGGTGGTCTGCGTCGACGACGACGCCGGCCTCGAGGTCGCCCGCCGGGCAGACGGTCCCGTCACGGTGAGCCTCGACGGTCGCGGCGACGGCTGGCGTGCCGAGGACGTCCGGGTGGCGGCCCGGGGTGGTCAGGACTTCGTCGCCGTCGACCCCGCCGGTGGACGCCACCCGCTGCACGTCGCGCTACCCGGCCGGTTCAACGTCGCGAACTGCCTGCTCGCCGCCGCGCTCCTCGACGCCGTCGGGGTGTCGCCGGAGCAGGCCGCAGCCGGTCTGCGCGACGCCGGCGTGCCCGGCCGCCTCGAAGCCGTCGACCGCGGTCAACCCTTCCTCGCGCTCGTCGACTACGCGCACAAGCCTGGAGCGCTGGGTGCGGTCCTGTCGACGCTGCGCGACCAGGCGTCGGGCCGGATCGCGGTCGTGATCGGTGCCGGCGGCGACCGCGACCCGGGCAAGCGGGAGCCGATGGGCCGGGTCGCCGCCGAACTGGCCGACCTCGTCGTCGTCACCGACGACAACCCGCGCAGCGAGGACCCCGCGACCATCCGGGCGGCGCTCCTGTCGGGTGCACGCGCCGCTGCACCCGCCACGACGGACGTCGCCGAGATCGGTGACCGCAGAGCCGCCATCGAGTACGCCGTCGAGTGGGCCCGCGACGGCGACGTCGTGCTGGTGGCGGGCAAGGGACACGAGGCCGGCCAGACCGTGGCCGGCCACACCCGGCCGTTCGACGACCGCGACGAACTGGCCTCGGCCCTGGCCGGACTGGGAGCACGCCCGTGATCGATCTCTCCCTGGCGCGGATCGCCGAGATCGTCGGCGGCGTGGTCGCCGACGTGCCCGCGGGTGACGCGGACCTCGTCCACGTCACCGGCACCGTCGAGTTCGACTCGCGCGAGGTCCGCCCCGGTGGACTGTTCCTCGCGCTGCCCGGCGCACGCGCCGACGGCCACGACTTCGCCGCGGCAGCGGTGGCCGCGGGTGCGGTCGCCGTCCTCGCCGCGCGCCCGGTCGGCGTCCCCGCGATCGTCGTGCCTCCGGCTCCGGCCGCGGGGGACCGGGAGTCGGGCGTCCTCGAACACGACGCCGACGGGTCGGGCGCGGCCGTGCTGGCGGCGCTGGCCAGGCTGGCCGCTGCCGTCGCCGCGGAACTCGTCGAGGGCGGGCTGACGATCATCGGCGTCACCGGTTCCTCGGGCAAGACCTCGACCAAGGACCTGCTGGCCGCGGTACTCGCCCCGCTCGGCGAGGTGATCGCCCCGCCCGGCTCGTTCAACAACGAACTGGGCCACCCGTGGACGGTGCTGCGCGCGACCACCTCGACCGACTACCTGATCCTCGAGTTGTCGGCGCGGCACCCGGGCAACATCGCCGCGCTGGCCGCCATCGCGCCGCCGTCGATCGGGGTGGTGCTCAACGTCGGCACCGCTCACCTCGGCGAGTTCGGCTCCCGCGAGGCCATCGCCGCCACGAAGTCCGAACTGCCGCAGGCGGTTCCATCGTCCGGCGTGGTGATCCTCAACGTCGACGACGCTGCCGTCGCCGCGATGGCCGACGTCACGGCGGCACGCGTCGTGCGGGTGGCACGCCGGCCCGGCGTCGACCTCTGGGCCGGTGACGTCACGCTCGACGAGTTGGCGCGGCCGAGCTTCACGCTGCACACCGCCGGCGCGGAGGTGCCCGTGCAGCTGGCCGTGCACGGGGACCACCAGGTGTCGAATGCACTGTGCGCCGCGGCGGTCGCGCTGCAGTGCGGCGCCGATCTCGACACGGTGGCGGCGGCGTTGGCGACGGCGGGACCGGTGTCCCGGCGGCGCATGCAGGTGACCACCCGCGCCGACGGCGTGACCATCGTCAACGACGCGTACAACGCCAATCCCGACTCGATGCGGGCGGGCCTCAAGGCGCTGGCCTGGATGGCTCAGTCGACCGCGGTGGACGGCGTCGGCAAACGCCGGAGCTGGGCCGTGCTGGGCGAGATGGCGGAACTCGGTGACGATGCGATCGGCGAACATGACAGCATCGGTCGTCTGTCCGTGCGCTTAGATGTGTCACGGCTCGTCGTCGTCGGAACCGGGAGGTCCATGAGCGCCATGCACCACGGGGCCGTCATGGAGGGATCGTGGGGCAGCGAGTCGAGCATGGTGCCCGACGCCGACGCCGCGCTCGCGCTGCTCCGGGCAGAACTGCGTGCGGGTGACGTGGTGCTGGTGAAGGCGTCCAACTCGTCCGGGCTCGGCGTACTCGCCGACGCGCTGGCCGCCGACGGGGGCCCGGCGTGAGACAGATACTCATCGCCGTCGGCATCGCGCTGGCGGTATCGATCCTGCTGACGCCCGCCCTGATCCGGCTGTTCACCCGGCAGGGCTTCGGCCAGGAGATCCGCGAGGACGGTCCGCCCAGCCACCAGAAGAAGCGCGGCACCCCCTCGATGGGCGGCGTGGCGATCCTGGCCGGCATCTGGGCCGGGTACCTCGGCACCCACCTGGTCGGTCTCGCGCTCGACGGGCGCGGGCCGTCCGCGTCCGGACTCCTGGTACTCGGGCTGGCGACCGCGCTGGGTGCGGTCGGCTTCATCGACGACCTCATCAAGATCCGCCGGTCGCGCAACCTCGGGCTGAACAAGACCGCGAAGACCGTCGGACAGCTGACGGCGGCGGTGCTGTTCGGCGTGCTGGCGCTGCAGTTCCGCAATCCCGACGGGCTCACGCCCGGCAGCCCCGAGCTGTCCTACGTCCGCGAGATCGCCACCGTGACGTTCGCGCCGGCGGTGTTCGTCCTGTTCGTGGTGGTGCTGGTGAGCGCGTGGTCGAACGCGGTCAACCTGACCGACGGGCTCGACGGCCTCGCCGCCGGAGCGATGGCGATGGTGACCGCCGCCTACGTGATCATCACGTTCTGGCAGTTCCGCAACGCCTGCGCCACCAGCCCCGGGCTCGGCTGCTACAACGTGCGGGACCCGCTCGACCTGGCACTGGTGGCCGCCGCCACCGCCGGAGCGTGCATCGGCTTCCTGTGGTGGAACGCCGCACCCGCCAAGATCTTCATGGGGGACACGGGGTCGCTCGCGCTCGGCGGCGTCATCGCCGGCCTGTCGGTCACGAGTCGCACCGAGACGCTGGCGATCGTGCTGGGTGCCCTGTTCGTCGCCGAGGTCACGTCGGTGGTCGTGCAGATCCTCGCGTTCCGGACGACGGGCCGCCGGGTGTTCCGGATGGCGCCGTTCCACCACCACTTCGAGCTGGTCGGGTGGGCCGAAACCACGGTCATCATCCGGTTCTGGCTGCTCACCGCGATCGCCTGCGGGCTCGGTGTCGCGCTGTTCTACAGCGAGTGGCTGGCCACCGTCGGCGCCTAGCCCGTCGCTTCGCTCGCCCTGGTTCGCGACACGCGCCGGGATGTCCCGGCCTTCCCGTGCGCGGCGGGGGAGGATTTTGGGGTGCAAGGGACAGATGAGCCAGCTGATGCAATCGTGGCTTGTGTGACTCCTGAGACCCGGGTGGTCGCGTGACCTCGCTGCTCTCGCGCCTCCGTCGCCCACGCGGCACGGACGCCGACGCCGCAGTGGCGCGTCCGCCGGTCGGCCCCCGGACCAAGTTCGGGGCCTGGCTCGAACGGCCGATGACGTCGTTCCACCTGATCATCGCGGTGGCGGCCCTGCTCGTCACGCTCGGACTCATCATGGTGCTGTCCGCATCGGGGGTGCACTCCTACGACGAGGACGGCACGCCCTGGGCGATCTTCGCCAAGCAGGTGCTGTGGACGGGTGTCGGACTGCTGGCGTTTTACGTCGCGCTGCGGATGCCGATCGCGATGATGCGGCGCCTGGCCTTCCCGGGGTTCCTCGTCACCATCGTCCTGCTGGTGCTGGTGCTGATCCCCGGCATCGGCACGCTCTCGAACGGCTCGCGCGGGTGGTTCGTGGTGGCCGGTCTCTCGATGCAGCCCTCGGAGTTGGCGAAGATCGCGTTCGCCATCTGGGGTGCCCACCTGTTGGCGACACGTCGCATGGAGAAGGCGTCGCTGCGGGAGATGCTGGTCCCGCTGCTACCAGCCGCGGTGGTGGCGCTGACGTTGATCGTGGTGCAGCCCGACCTCGGGCAGACGGTGTCGCTCGTCATCATCCTGCTCGGCCTGCTCTGGTACGCGGGCCTGCCGCTGAAGGTCTTCGTCATCGGCATGGTGTCCGCGGCCTCGCTGGGGGCCTTCCTCGCGGTCTCGGCCGGCTACCGCTCGGCGCGCGTGCAGTCCTGGCTGGATCCCGCCGCCGACGCCCAGGGCTCGGGCTACCAGGCGAAGCAGGCCCGTTTCGCGCTGGCCAACGGCGGCGTCTTCGGCGACGGCCTCGGGCAGGGCACGGCCAAGTGGAACTACCTGCCCAACGCGCACAACGACTTCATCTTCGCGATCATCGGCGAGGAACTCGGCTTCGTCGGCGCAGCCGGACTGCTGCTGCTATTCGGCCTGTTCGCCTACACCGGCATGCGCATCGCCCGCCGCTCGGCGGACCCGTTCCTGCGTCTGCTCACCGCCACGACGACGCTCTGGGTGCTCGGTCAGGCGTTCATCAACATCGGCTACGTCGTCGGGCTGCTGCCGGTGACCGGTCTGCAGCTGCCGCTCATCTCCGCCGGCGGCACCTCGACGGCCACGACGCTGCTCATGATCGGGATCATCGCCAACGCCGCACGACACGAACCCGAGGCGGTGGCCGCCCTGCGCGCCGGACGCGACGACCGGATGAATCGGCTGCTGCGGTTGCCGCTGCCCGAGCCCTACGTCCCCTCGCGCGTCGAGGCGGTCAAGGACCGGCTGCGGGCCAGGTCCGCGTCGTCGGGCGGCAAGTCCGCACCGGCCAAGCGGCTCCCCGCCAAGCCCCCGGCGCGGGTCAGGTCGATGGCCCCGGCCAGGGTCGCCACCAAGGCCGAGCAGAAGGCTGGGCAGAAGGCGCGGGCCAAGGCCACCAAGTCGCGCAAGAAGGTCGACGACCGGACAGAGCAGAGGGCCACCGCCCGGGCGGAGCGCAGGGTCCGCGACGTGGCCGCCCGCGAGGACCGGAGGCAGATCACCCAGCCGGGCGACCGTAGGGTGAGCGGCGCGGTGCATCATGGAGCCCGTCGAACTCAACAGGGCCGTCCGGCCCGCTCACTGGAAGGCCGACCCTACGGGTGAATGACCGCGCCATCCCCGGGAGCGACCGAGGCACCTCCGTCGTACTCGCCGGTGGTGGCACCGCGGGGCACATCGAGCCCGCCATGGCCGTCGCCGACGCGCTCGTCGCGATCGACCCGAACATCAGGATCACCGCCCTGGGCACCTACCGAGGGTTGGAGACCAGGCTCGTCCCCGAGCGGGGCTACTCCCTCGAACTGATCACGCCGGTGCCGCTGCCGCGCAAGCCCAGCGGCGATTTGGCGCGTCTGCCCGTGCGGGTCCGCGAGGCGGTCCGGCAGACCCGCGCCGTCCTGGACGCGGTGGACGCCGACGTGGTGATCGGCTTCGGCGGCTACGTGGCGCTGCCGGCCTACCTCGCGGCCCGCGGCAGGGTCCGGGGACGCCGGGTGATCCCCGTCGTCGTGCACGAGGCCAACGCCCGGGCGGGCTGGGCGAACCGGGTCGGCGCGAGGTCCGCGCGCCGGGTGCTGGCCGCCGTCCCGGATCCCGGGCTGGGCCCCGTCGAGGTCGTCGGCGTCCCGGTCCGCCAGAGCATCACGCTGCTGGACCGCGCCGCGTTGCGTGCTGAGGCGCGCGCCCACTTCGGCTTCGCCGAGGACGCCCGCGTTCTGCTGGTCTTCGGCGGGTCGCAGGGCGCGCAGTCGATCAACCGCGCGGTGTCGGGCGCGGCGGGCGCCCTCGTCGCCGCGGGCATCTCCGTACTCCACGCGCACGGCCCGAAGAACGTGCTCGACCTCGCCGAGCCGCGTCCGGGCGACCCGCCGTACGTCGCGGTCCCGTACCTCGACCGCATGGACCTGGCGTACGCCGCGGCCGACCTGGCGATCTGCCGGTCCGGGGCGATGACGGTCGCGGAGGTCACCGCGGTCGGCCTGCCCGCCATCTACGTCCCGCTGCCCATCGGCAACGGCGAGCAGCGGCTCAACGCCCTACCCGTGGTGGGCGCAGGCGGCGGGATGCTGGTCGACGACGCCGACCTCGTGCCGTCGTTCGTCGCCGATACCGTTTCGGGCGTGCTGTCCGACGAGCGCCGGCTGGGTGCGATGACGTCGGCCGCGGCGCTGGCCGGGCACCGCGACGCGGCTCATCGGGTCGCCGAGGTGGCGCTCGCGGTCGCCGCCGAGCCGCGGAGGATGCGCCGATGAGCGGGCGCGAGCTGCCCGAGGTGCTCCGGCGGGTCCACATGGTCGGCATCGGCGGTGCCGGGATGTCCGGGATCGCCCGCATCCTGCTGGACCGCGGAGGTCAGGTGTCGGGCTCGGACGCGAAGGAGTCGCGTGGCCTGGCCGCGCTGCGGGCCCGGGGTGCGCTGGTGCGGGTCGGGCACGACCCGTCGTCGCTGGACATGCTCGAGGGCGGCCCGACGGCCGTCGTCAGCACGCACGCCGCGATACCGAAGACGAATCCCGAACTGGTCGAGGCTCATCGGCGCGGACTCCCGGTGATCATGCGCCCGACGGTGCTCGCGCGGTTGATGGACGGCTACCGCACCGTGATGGTGACGGGGACGCACGGCAAGACCACGACGACGTCGATGGTGATCGTCGCCCTGCAGCACAGTGGGTTCGATCCCTCGTTCGCCGTCGGCGGCGACCTCGGCGAGGCGGGCACCAACGCCCATCACGGCAGCGGTGACGTCTTCGTCGCCGAGGCCGACGAGAGCGACGGGTCCCTGCTCGAGTACACGCCCGACGTCGCGGTCGTGACGAACGTCGAGGCCGACCACCTCGACTTCTTCGGCACGGTCGAGGCCTACGAGGAGGTGTTCGACTCCTTCGTCGCCCGGTTGCGGCCCGGCGGTGCCCTGGTCGTCTGCGTCGACGATCCGGGTTCCGCGCGGCTCGCCGAGCGCTCGCGCGCCCGCGGCGTGCGGGTGCTCGCCTACGGCAGCGGCGACGACCCCGAACTCGCGGGCTCCCTGCAGGAGTGGACCCAGCAGGGCACCGGCGGCGTCGCCACCGTACGGCTGGCGGGGGAGCGCGCGGCCCGTGGGATGCGGCTCGCGGTACCCGGCAGGCACATGGCCCTGAACGCGCTCGCCGCACTGCTGGCCGCTCGCGAGGCCGGCGCCGACGCAGGCGCGGTGCTCGACGGACTGGCGGGCTTCGAGGGCGTCCGTCGCCGGTTCGAGGCGGTGGGCACGGCAGGCGGGGTGCGCGTGTTCGACGACTACGCCCACCACCCGACCGAGGTCCGCGCGACGCTCGAGGCAGTGCGGGCGGTCGCCGGGGACGCCCGCTCGATCGTGGTGTTCCAGCCGCACCTCTACTCCCGCACCCAGGCCTTCGCACGGGAATTCGGCGCGGCGCTCGACCTCGCCGACGTCGCCTTCGTCCTCGACGTGTACGCCGCGCGCGAGCAGCCGCTGCCCGGGATCAGCGGTGCGTCCATCGCCGAGCACACGACGACGCGCTGTCACTACGTCCCGGACTTCTCGACGGTCGCGGCACGGGTCGCGGAGGTGGCCCGCCCGGGCGACGTCGTCGTCACGATGGGCGCAGGTGACGTGACGATGCTCGGGCAGGAGATCCTGACGGCCATCGACCAGGCGTTGCGGCGATGACCGACGACCCCACCGAGGAGTCGGCCCAGGAGACCGCGACTGCCGAGGACGAACCGGTGGACGTCGACGCTGCCAAAGAGGCGGACGCTCCCGAGGACGCCGAGGACGAGGACTTCGAGGGGCCGCGCAGGCGGGCACGCCGCGAGCGCGAGGAACGCCGCGCGGCCCAGGCCAGGGCGACGGCGATCGAGGACGCCCGCAGGGAGGCGAAGCGCAAGGTGGTTGGCGCGCCGGCCCAGGAGGCGAAGGCCCCCGCGCGCGGGCTGATCCGCGGCCTCAAGGCCCTGCTGTGGTCGGCCCTGATCAGCGTCGTCGTGGTCGGTGCGGGCCTGCTGCTCTACTTCACGCCGATCATGGCCGCCAGGTCGACCGTGATCGACGGGCTCGTCACCGTCACGCCCGCGGAGATCGAGGCCGCGGCCGCGGTCCAGACGGGGACGCCGCTGCTGCAGGTCGACACCGATGCCGTGGCGGAACGGGTGGCCACCATCCGCAAGGTGGCCAGCGCACGCGTGCAGCGCGAATATCCGTCGACGCTGCGGATCACCGTGGTCGAGCGGATTCCCGTGGTGGTCAAGGACTATCCGGACGGTCCGCACCTCTTCGACCGCGACGGCGTCGACTTCGACACCGCCCCGCCGCCACCGGGACTGCCGTACCTGGACGCGGACAATCCCGGACCCACCGACGCGCCGACGAAGGCCGCGCTGGAGGTGCTGCTGTCCCTGCGCCCGGAGGTGTTCGGGCAGGTGAGCCGCATCGCTGCGCCGTCGGTCGCGTCGATCACGCTGACGCTGTTCGACGGCCGCGAGGTCATCTGGGGGACCACCGACCGGACCGAGGAGAAGGCCCTCAAACTCGGCGCACTGCTCACTCAGCCGGGTCGGACCTACGACGTGTCGAGTCCGGATCTGCCGACCGTCAAGTGACCGGTGTGCGGCATGTCTGGCGTCGCCGTCCGGCGCTGGGACATCGTCGCCTCCGGCGAAAAACCGACACGCCACGGCGCGCCTGCGCGGATACCTCCCGCACTCGCCCTACCGTTCTGTTTGCACGGAACTACTTGACATAACTCTAAGCCTGTGGTTGAGGTTGAGAGTTTTGCTCCGGGAGTCCGGCACCCCATTCAGGCAACAGGGAGGAAGGCGACGATGACGCCCCCGCACAACTATCTCGCCGTCATCAAGGTGGTCGGCATCGGTGGCGGCGGCGTGAATGCCGTCAACCGAATGATCGAACAGGGCCTCAAGGGCGTCGAGTTCATCGCCATCAACACCGACGCCCAGGCGTTGTTGATGAGCGATGCCGACGTGAAGCTCGACGTCGGCCGCGACTCCACCCGGGGCCTTGGCGCGGGCGCCGATCCCGAGGTCGGACGCAAGGCCGCCGAGGACGCCAAGGACGACATCGAGGAGCTGCTCCGCGGCGCCGACATGGTGTTCGTGACCGCAGGCGAGGGTGGTGGCACCGGAACCGGTGGCGCACCCGTCGTCGCGACCATCGCGCGCAAGCTCGGTGCGCTCACGGTCGGCGTCGTCACCCGGCCGTTCTCGTTCGAGGGCAAGCGCCGGTCCAATCAGGCCGAGACGGGCATCACGGCGCTGCGCGAGAGCTGCGACACGCTGATCGTGATCCCCAACGACCGCCTGTTGCAGATGGGCGATGCGGCGGTCTCGCTGATGGATGCCTTCCGCAGTGCCGACGAGGTGCTCCTCAACGGCGTGCAGGGCATCACCGACCTCATCACGACGCCCGGCCTCATCAACGTCGACTTCGCCGACGTCAAGGGCGTCATGAGCGGTGCCGGCACCGCGCTGATGGGCATCGGCTCGGCCCGTGGCGACGGGCGTGCGCTCAAGGCCGCCGAGATCGCGATCAACTCGCCGCTGCTCGAGCAGTCCATGGAGGGTGCCCAGGGCGTCCTGCTGTCCGTCGCCGGCGGCAGCGACCTCGGCCTCTTCGAGATCAACGAGGCGGCGTCGCTGGTCCAGGACTCCGCGCACCAGGACGCCAACATCATCTTCGGCACGGTCATCGACGACTCGCTCGGCGACGAGGTGCGCGTCACGGTCATTGCGGCCGGCTTCGATGCCGCCGGACCGAGCCGCAAGCCGGTGGTGGGTACGACGGGGCAGGGCATCGCCCCGGGACGTGCGGGCAAGATCGGCTCGCCGTTCGGCGAGCCCGCCGATCCGGCCGACGTGTCCCTGCACACCAACGGCGCGACGGTCAGCATCGGTGGCGGCGGGGACGACGACGACGACGTCGACGTGCCGCCCTTCATGCGGCACTGACCCACGTCCGACGGTTCCGTAGCGTGAGCGTTCGCGTCCGCCGGGTCACCACCACCCGCACGGGTGGGGTGTCGGCGGCGCCGTACGACACCTTCAACCTCGGCGATCACGTCGGTGACGATCCCGCCGCCGTCGCGGCCAACCGCAGCAGGCTCGCGACGGCGCTGGGTCTCGGTCCCGACCGCGTCCGGTGGATGAACCAGGTGCACTCGGCGCGGGTGGCGGTGATCGACGGCCCCGGCGCGACGGTCGACGACGTCGACGCGCTGGTGACCGCGGAACCGAGGCTGGCGCTGGCCGTACTCAGTGCCGACTGCGTCCCCGTCCTACTGGCCGACGCGAGGGCGGGCGTCGTCGGAGCCGCGCACGCCGGTCGGGTCGGCGCCCAGCACGGGGTGGTGGTCAACACGGTCGAGGCGATGGTGGAACTCGGCGCGCGCGTCCAGGACATCTCCGTGCTGCTGGGGCCGGCCGTCAGCGGCCCCAACTACGAGGTGCCCGACCAGATGGCCGCCGAGGTCGAGGACGCGCTACCCGGCAGCCGGGCCAGGACGGCACGCGGAACCGCGGCGTTGGACATCCGCGCCGGATTGGCAAGGCAGCTCGGGGGATTGGGCATCCGCGCGGTCGACGTCGATCCGCGGTGCACCGTCGAGGACCCGAACCTGTTCAGCCACCGGCGGGGATCGCCCACCGGGCGGCTCGCCTCACTGGTGTGGATGGAATGACCCCCGTCGTGGACCGCCGGACGTTTGACGGGCGAGTCCGACCGGGTAATACGACGTCATCTGGTGACGGCTCGGTCCATCGGCGACCTCGAGACGTCCTTTCAACATCGCTGCGCGCGTGCGCGTGTCGGTACCGCCATCGCACCGTGGTGGCCGCTAACGTCACCTACACCAGTCACACCAGTCACAACTTCATCACAGACAACACAAACCACAGTCTCCGCGAAGGGTCCTCCAGATGAGCACGTTGCATAAGGTCAAGGCCTACTTCGGTATGGCACCCATGGACGACTACGACGACGAGTACTACGAGGACGACGACCGCACGGCCCGCGCCGCCTACCCGCGCCGGGCACGCGAGGAGCGCTTCGAGGACGACGCCTACGGCCGCGAGCCCCGCGGGTACGACGAGCGCAGTGGCGCAAGGGAATTCGAGCGTGAGTTCGGTCGCGAGATGGATCCCGTGCCCGCCGGTTACCGCGGCGCCGGCTACATGGAGGAGCCCGGCTACCGCGCCGGGATGCGCGGCGGCGTGCGCAGCGAGTTCGCCCAGCCCCGATTCAACACCCTGCGCGGAGCGACCCGGGGGTCCGCCGCGATGGAGCCGCGCCGGATGGCCGAGCTGTTCGAGGCGGGTAGCCCGCTGGCGAAGATCACGACCCTGCGCCCGAAGGACTACAGCGAAGCGCGCACCATCGGCGAGCGCTTCCGCGACGGCACGCCCGTGATCATGGACCTGGTGTCGATGGACAACGCGGACGCCAAGCGTCTGGTCGACTTCGCCGCCGGCCTGGCGTTCGCGCTTCGCGGGTCGTTCGACAAGGTCGCCACCAAGGTCTTCCTGCTGTCGCCGGCCGACGTCGACGTCAGCGCCGAGGAGCGCAGGCGGATCGCCGAGGCGGGCTTCTACTCACACCAGTAGGGGTGTCGGTGGTCCGGGGCCACCACGGCCGCGGCGGGTAGGCTCGGAGTCGAATCCCGTCGCGGTGCTCGTGCCCCGCGTACGCGCACTGTCACACATCTGCCTGGAGTGAGGTCGCCGGAGTTGGCGTTGTTCTTCGAGATCCTGGGCTTCGCGCTGTTCGTATTCTGGCTTCTTCTGATTGCCAGGGTCGTCGTGGAGTTCATCCGATCATTCAGCCGGGACTGGCGTCCCAAGGGCTTCACCGTCGTGGTGCTCGAGGTGATCCTGTCGTTGACCGACCCGCCGGTGAAGCTGCTCCGGCGCCTGATTCCGCAGCTCACGATAGGTGCGGTGCGGTTCGACCTGTCGATCATGGTGCTGCTGCTACTGGCCTTCGTCGGGATGCAACTGGCCTTCGGAGCGGCGGCCTGACCGTCCGGGTCGAAGGCGATCGAACTTTGAAGATCGCTCTTAATTGCAGCCTCTGGTGCAACCGCAGAGTCCACTGTGACAGGATGGGCGCCAGTTACTTCCACCATGGCTTTACACTTTGAGACCCGTTGACGGTCCAGACTCCAAGGGGGCAGACGATGCCGCTCACTCCTGCTGACGTTCACAACGTCGCATTCAGCAAGCCACCCATCGGCAAGCGCGGCTACAACGAGGACGAGGTAGATGCATTCCTCGACCTCGTCGAGAACGAGCTGACCCGACTCATCGAGGAGAACGCCGACCTCCGCCAGCGCGTCAGCGAGCTGGATTCCGAGGTCGCGTCCGCTCGTTCGGGTAGCGGCAACGGCAACGGCGGCCAGCCCGCCCAGTCGATCCCGCTCTACCAGCAGCCCGAGCCCGAGCCCGAGCCGGTCGCGCCCCCGCAGCCCGTCTACGAGGCCCCGCCCGTCGCGGCGCAGGCCCCGGCAGCGGCGCAGAGCGAGGAATCGGCCATGCGTGCGGCTCGCGTCCTCACCCTGGCGCAGGACACCGCGGATCGTTTGACCAGTTCCGCGCAGGCGGAGTCGGACAAGCTGCTCTCCGACGCACGTGCGCAAGCCGACCTCATGGTCAGCGAGGCCCGTCAGACCGCGGACACCACGGTCACCGAGGCCAAGCAGCGCGCCGACGCCCTGCTCCTGGACGCGCAGACGCGCTCCGAGACGCAGCTGCGTCAGGCACAGGAGAAGGCCGACGCCCTGCAGGCGGACGCCGAGCGCAAGCACTCCGAGATCATGGGGACCATCAACCAGCAGCGCACCGTCCTCGAAGGCCGGCTCGAGCAGCTGCGGACCTTCGAGCGTGAGTACCGCACGCGCCTCAAGACCTACCTCGAGTCTCAGCTCGAGGAACTCGGTCAGCGTGGCTCGGCGGCACCGGTGGACTCGACCGCCAATACCGACGGCACCCAGTTCAATCAGTTCAACCGGGGCAACAACTAACCGATCGGCTGATCCGTGCTCATCGTTGCGCTCGTCCTTGCCGTCGTGGGCCTCGCGGCCCTCGTCACCGCCGTCGTCACGAGCAACGAGTTGATCGCCTGGGTGTGCATCGGCGCCAGCGTGATCGGCGTCGTCCTGCTGATCGTCGACGCGCTGCGGGAGCGGTCCCGCGACGACGACTCCGATTCGGCCGATGGTCCGGCCGATCAGACCGAGGTCCTCGCCGAACCCGCCGAGGACTACCCGGACGACGCGACGACGCAATTGCCCACCTACACCGAACACGACGCGTCGGAGGCGTCCGAGCCCTCGGACGCCGAGACCAGTGCCGTGACGGTGTCCGATGACCGCGCCGACGACGACCGGCCGAGCACCACCACCTAGGCCGATCCGACTCGCCCTCGGCTCCGAATACTCCAACTGTGGGCATCGAATACGAGAGCGTCGTCGACCATCCGCTGGACGAGGTCTTCGCCTGGCACACCCGGGCCGGCGCCATGCGGCGGCTGGTCCCGCCGTGGCAGCCGATGAAGGTCGTCGCCGAGACCGATTCGCTGGCCGACGGTCAGGCCATCCTGGGGCTGCCCGGCGGACTGCGGTGGATCGCCCAGCACGATTCGACGGCCTACGACCCGCCGTACCGCTTCGTCGACGCGCTCTCCTCGTCCGGGCTGCGCTCCCTGCCGCCGCGGGCGATCGGATGGTGGCGCCACACCCACGACTTCGCCGAGGGCCCGACGGCGGGGACCACCCGCGTGCACGACCGGGTCGACACCACGGTGCCAGGCGCGGGCCTGCGGTCGACGTTCGTCTACCGGCACCGGCAGCTCGCCGACGACCTCGCCGCACACCGGGACGCGGCCCAGGCGGGTGCCGGCTCACTGACGATCGCCGTGACCGGTGCCTCCGGGCTCGTCGGCACGGCCCTGACCGCCATGCTGAGCACCGGCGGGCACCGGATCATCCGTCTGGTCCGGCACGAGCCTGCCTCGTCGGGCGAGCGCCGGTGGAACCCGCTCGACCCGGCGCCGGACCTCCTCGCGGGTGTCGACGCCGTCGTGCACCTGGCGGGGGAGTCCATCTCGGGACGGTTCAACGACGCGCACCGACGGGCGGTGCGGGACAGCCGGATCGAGCCGACACGCAAGCTCGCCGAACTCGCAGCACGTGACGGTGGTCCGCGGGTGTTCGTCAGCGCGTCCGCGATCGGCTACTACGGGTACGACCGCGGTGACGTCCAGTTGACCGAGGACGCCTCGCGCGGCGACGGCTTCCTCGCCGACGTGGTCTCCGACTGGGAGGCGGCACTGGCGCCCGCCGTCGACGCGGGGGTGCGCGTCGTGCCGGTCCGCACCGGCATCGTCCAGGCCGCCGACGGCGGCACCCTGAAACTGCTGCGTCCGCTGTTCGCCGCCGGCCTCGGCGGGCGTCTCGGATCCGGGAAGCAGTGGCTGTCGTGGATCGGCATCGACGACCTGCTCGACGTGTACTACCGCGCGCTCTACGACGACCGGCTGAGCGGTCCGGTGAACGCGGTGGCACCCAACCCGGTGCGCAACGACGAGTACACGAAGGTGCTCGCCAGCGTCATGCACCGGCCGGCGATCGTGCCGGTCCCGGGCTTCGGGCCGCGGCTCCTCCTCGGTGCGCAGGGCGCGCGCGAACTCGCCGAGGCGAGCCAGCGGGTGGTGGCGGCCAAGCTGGCGTCGGTCGAGCACCGCTTCCGCCATCCCGACGTCCGCGGCGCACTGTCACATCAGCTGGGACACGGCTGAGCGACCACCCGCCGGGTGAACTCGGCCACCAGGTGACGTAGCCGCGCACCCGCATCCGTCGCGGATTCGGATGTGGCCGAACGCAACTGGTCCACGCTGAGCCCGGCGGCGGCGACCTCGTCGGCCCCCGCGGCGAGCCACGTCTCGAGCAGGTCGGCGTCGAGTTCGGGGTGGAACTGCAGCGCCAGCGTCCGGCCGAGCAGGAACGCCTGGGACGCGTTGGCCGTGCGCGCCAGTTCCGTCGCGCCCGGCGGCAGCCGCCACGTGTCGAAGTGCCACTGGAACCACCGGCCGCCGGGCACCAGGTCGGCGTCGTCGGTGTCGATCTCGTACCAGCCGATCTCGGGCACCTCGGCGCGCGCGACCGACCCGCCGAACGCCTGCGCGAGCAGTTGACCGCCGAAGCAGACCCCCAGCGTCGCCACGCCCGCGGCGGCGGCGTCGCGCATCATCTGCATCTCCGCCTCGACCCAGCTCATCCCGCCGTACACCGGCCAACTGGCGCCCAGTGGCACCACGACGTCGTAGTCACGCGGATCGGGGAACACGACGTCGACGGCCGCGGCGTCGGCGCCGGGCGGGACGACGTCGAACGTCGCCACCTCGTAACCCGAGTCGACGAAGGCGTCGCCGAGCATCGCCTCGGTGGCGATGTGTTCATTGCGGAGGAAGAGGACCGTGGGTGCCACGGTCAGTCATTCTCGCGCATCGGCGTCACTTCGGTGGCACGGGCGGTGCGTGCTCGGGTGCCAGTTCGGCGCCCAGCCTGCGGAACAGGGCCTGGGCGGCGTTCGAGTAGTTCCCGTCGGCGTCGAACGCCTCGGGTGCGAAGGTGACGGCGATCGCGATGGCGAGCTTGCGCGCGGGCAGGTACGCCATGACACCGGCCGCCCCGGCGAACATGGGGTTCTGCAGCAGCCAGTCGCCCGAGGTGACGATGCCCATCCCGTAGGTGTAGCCGTCGGTCATGGGGGCGCAGGTCGCGCAGCCGGGTTGCCCCCGGGTCTTGCCGCGCAGGTCGGTGGAGACCATCAGGTCGTAGGACTCCCTGGAGAGCAGGGTGCCCGCGCCGATGGCACTCGCCGACGCGGCCACGTCGTAGATGGTCGTGGTCTGGACGGCACCGCGGGTGATGGTCCACGACGGGTTCCAGAACGTGGACTCCTCGTAGAAGGGAGTGCCGGGTGGGATGCCGAGGGCCTTGCGGCGCTCGCTGGTGAACGAGTGCAGGACCGGGGACGGAACGTCGGGCGTGACGGAGTTCGCGGTCGCGGTCAGCCCGAGCGGTTCGAGCACCCGGGTCGACAGCAGCGTCGCCATGTCCTTGCCGGTGGCCTTCTCGAGCGCCAGACCCAGCAGGACGTAGTTGGTGTGCGCGTAGTTCCAGTTCGTGCCCGGTTCGTACAGCAGCGGTTTCGACGTCGCGTACGCCAGCAGCTCCTCGGGCTCCCACTGCCGGAACGGATCGGCGTAGGAGGCGTCGTCGAACGCGGGGTTGCCGATCACGTAATCGGCGTAGCCCGAGGTCATCTGGCCGAGTTGACGCAGTGTCACCCGGTCGGAGTTCGGGACGTCGGGCAACCAGGTCGACAGCCTGTCGTCGAGACCGACCGTGCCCTGCTCGGCGAGCCGCAGCAGCAGGGTGGCGACGTAGGAGATGGCGACGGCCCCGTTGCGAAAGTGCATCGCCGGGGTGGCGGGCACGCCGGTCATCGACTCCCCGGCGGCGCGCGTGACGACGTCACGGCCGTCCTCGGTGACGCGGACGAGCACGGCGCGCAGGTGAGAGTCCTTCATCACCTCCCCGACGATGCGCATTACGGCGTCGGCCCTGGAGTCGGTGGCGGGCGCGGTGGACTCGTCGGCGACGGAGTGACAGGACGCCACCAGTGCGACGGTGCAGAGCGCGGCGAGCACGCGTCGGGAGTAGCGCATCAGGAGATCGTGACAGAACCGGTCGACGAGCGAGCCGCTTCACCGGACGGCGCGATACCGCCGCTCGGGCCGGCCCGCGCCGTACTGCAGGCGCAGCTCGACCGCCCCCGCGCCGAGGTAGTGCTCCAGGTAGCGGCGCGCACTGACCCGCGAGATGCCGATCAGCTCCGCGCATTCCGCGGCCGACACCTCGCCGGCGGTGCGCAACGCGTCGAGCACCAGGCGGCCGGTCTCGACGCCGAGCCCCTTCGGCAGCTGGTCTGTGCGCTGCGCCGCCGAGCCGAACAGCGTGTCGATCAGCGATTGGTCGGCGCCGGTGGCGGCGGTCAGTGCGTCGGCCCTCGCGGCGAACGCCTGCAGCTTGCCCTCGAACTGCTCGAACTCGAACGGCTTCATGAGGTAGTCGGCGGCCCCGCCGTCGAGAGCGCCTGCGACGGTGTCGAGTTCGCGTGCCGCGGTGATCATGATGACGCCGACGCGGTCGCCCCCCGAGCGCAGCCGCTGCAACACCTCGAGGCCGGTCATGTCGGGGAGGTGGACGTCGAGCAGCAGCAGGTCGGGGGCGAGGGTGGCCGCCCGGTCGAGGGCCTCGGCGCCGGTGCGGGCCACCCCGACCGAACGGAATCCGGGCACCCGTTCGACGAACCGGCGGTGGATCTCGGCCACCATGAAGTCGTCGTCGACGACCAGGACGTCACGCATCGGCGGCCGCCCCGGTGGAGACTTGGCTCGGGAGCCGGACGTCGAACACGGCGCCACCCACCGAACCGTCGGACACCCGCACCGAGCCCCCGAGCTGCGTGCTGACGAGGCGGACCAGTGCGAGCCCGATGCCGCGGCCGCCCGGTACCTCGGGCTTGGAGGTGATGCCCCGTGCGAAGATCGACTCGCGCATGTCGTCGGGCACGCCGGGTCCCGAGTCGGCGACCGAGATGGTCAGCCCGTCACCGTCGTTCACCGCCACGCGCACGACGGCGCGTCCGGAGCCCTCCGAGACGTCCACCGCGTTGTCGATCAGGTTCCCCAGGACGGTGATGACGTCGGTGGCCAAGGCTGGATCGAGCGCCGCAAGGTGGCTGTCCTCGTCGATCTCCAGTGCCACGCCGCTCTCGGCGGCCAGCGAGGTCTTGGCGATCAGCAGCGCCGCCACCGCGGGGTCGGACACGTGCCGGGTGACGGCGTCGCTGATCTCGGCGCGGCGGCGGGTGAGCGTGCCCACCAGGCTGCGGACGGCGTCGTACTCGCCGAGCTGGACGAGCCCCGAGATGGTGTGCAGCTGGTTGGCGAATTCGTGGGTCTGCGCGCGCAGCGTGTCGGTGACGCTCTTGTGCGACGACAGCTGGCCCTGCATGGAGGCCAACTCGGTGCTGTCTCGCATGGTGGTGACGGTACCGATGCGTTTGCCGCGGGTACTGGCCGCCCGCCGGTTGAGCGCGAGAACCCTTGTGCTGGTGGTTATCACGACGTCGCGACCTTCGTCGCCGGACAGCAGGAACGCGCTGACGGCGGGGTCGAGGTCGACGGCGTCGAGGTGCCTGCCCACGGCGTCGGCCTCGAGGCCGAGGAGTTCCTGGGCGCTGTCGTTGAGCAGGGTGATGACGCCGTCGGTGTTGACGGCCACCACGCCCTCGCGGATGCTGTGCAGCAACGCCTCCCGGTGGTCGGCCAGGCCCGCGATCTCGGCGACCTCCAACCCCCGGGTGTGGCGCTTGATGCGCCGCGACAGCAGCCACGACGTCAGCACCCCGAGCGCCGCGCCGAGGCCCAGGTACACCAGCAGGCGTTCGCCCGCGCCGCCGAGCAGCTGCCACGTCGACGGGTACGGCTCGCTGACCGACACCACCGCGAGCACTGCGCCGTCGATCGACAGGATGGGCACCTGACCGATCAGCGAGTGCACGCCCGTGCCGTCCTGTGCCACGTCGACGTCACCCGCCCAGGCTCGGCCCCGGACGACCAGGCTGGGCCCGAAGTCGACCTGCCGACCCACCCGCGCCGGGTCGGACGACGCGCGGACCACGCCGTCAGGACCGGAGATCTCCACCAGCCGCGCCCCCGACAGCGCCACGGCCCGGTCCACGTCGGGCGCCAGCACCATCGAGGCGACCGGGTCGGCGTACCGCTCGCGGACGATCGGGGTCGACGCCAGGTTCTCCGCGACGGCGATCATCCGCTGACCACGCACCTCCCGGAACTCCTGGGTGGACTGCGCCACCGAGACCGCGGCGACGGCACCGAGGACGACCGCCACGACGAGCACCTGGAACACCAGGAACTGGCCGGCGAGGCTGCGAGCCGTGAGCGTGCGCGGGGCCAACCAGCTCACCGGTGCGACTTACTCAATGACCACAACTTCCTTTGCTTCCGAAACGGTGACCTGGGTCACGACGGGGGTCCAGTATGGCTGAGCATCACATCCAGTGAAGGGGACGACTGTGCCGACTGTTCGACGAGGTACGAGATGGCTGGCGGCCGTGCTGCTGCTCGCCATGGCGGTGACCGGATGTGGGGTGACGCGTGGTGACGACCCATCGAGCATGCACCGCCTCCGGATGATGGTCCCCAACAGCCCGGGCGGCGGCTACGACCTGACGGCCCGCACGGCGGTGAAGATCATGGAGGACAAGGACATCACCGGCCGCATCGAGGTCTTCAACGTCATCGGCGCCGGCGGCACGGTCGCGATGGCGCGCCTCATGAACGAGCGCGGCAACGGCGACCTCATGATGATGATGGGCCTCGGCGTCGTCGGCGCGACGTACACCAACGGATCGAATGCGCGGGCGTCGGACGCCACGCCGCTGGCCCGGATGGTGGAGGAGCAGGAGGGGATCCTGGTTCCCGCCGACTCGCCCTTCCGCACCGTGCAGGATCTGGTCACCGCGTGGAAGGCCGATCCCGCCAAGGTGACGGTCGGCGGCGGTTCGTCGCCGGGCGGGCCGGACCACCTGTTCCCGATGGAGACGGCCCGGGCTGCGGGCATCGACCCGCGCAAGGTCAACTACATCGCCTACGACGGCGGCGGCGACCTACTGACCGCGCTGCTGGGCGGGAAGATCGCGGCGGGCACCTCCGGTCTCGGCGAGTACGTCGACCAGATCGAGGCCGGGTCGGTGCGCGTGCTCGCGGTGTCCGGCGAGGAGCGGGTCGAGGGCGTCGACGCACCGACGCTGCGCGAGGCCGGAATCAACCTGGTTTTCACCAACTGGCGCGGAGTGCTTGCGCCTCCGGGCATCTCGGGCGAGTCCCGGGCGGCACTCGTGAAGGTGCTCGAGGAGATGCACGCGACCGACGAATGGAAGGAAGCCCTGGTGAAGAACGGCTGGAGCGACGCGTTCGCCACCGGCGAGGAGTTCGATCAGTTCCTGACCGATCAGGACGAGCGGGTGTCCTCGACGCTGACCGAACTGGGTCTGCTGTGAGCGCGCCCGAGCAGGCACCCGAGAAGCGGGTGGACTACGCGCAGTACCTGGTCGTCGCGGTGCTCGCCATCGTGGGTGCCTTCCTGGTGTGGAACGCCATGACGCTGCCGGAGGGGTTCGCGAAGGTCGACCCCGTCGGACCGAAGTTCTTCCCGATGGTCATCGGCATCGCCGCGCTCCTGCTGGCGGTCATCCTGGCCGTCGCGATTCCGCGCGGATCCCGCGGCGAGGCCGACGCCGGCGAGGACATCGATCCCGACATGCCGAGCGACTGGAAGACCGTCGGCATGCTGGTCGCGTGCTTCGTCGGGATGATCCTGCTGGTGAACCCGCTGGGCTGGGTCATCACGAGCGCGCTGTTCTTCGGCGCTGCCGCAACGATTCTCGGCAGCAAGCACTACGTGCGCAACATCGGGATCGGCGTGATCCTGGCGCTGGCCAGCTTCTACGCGTTCTACTCAGGGCTCGGAATCCCGCTGCCCGCAGGCATCTTGGACGGAATTCTCTAGATGAACAACTTCGACTGGCTCATGCAGGGCTTCGCCGAGGCCGCCACGCCGATGAACCTGCTGTACGCCTGCATCGGCGTGCTGCTGGGCACCGCGGTGGGCGTGCTGCCCGGCATCGGCCCGGCCATGACGGTGGCACTGCTGCTGCCCATCACCTACAACGTCAGCCCCAGTGCGGCGTTCATCATGTTCGCGGGCATCTTCTACGGCGGCATGTACGGCGGCTCGACGACCTCGATCCTGTTGAACACGCCGGGGGAGTCGTCCTCGGTGATCACGGCGATCGAGGGCAACAAGATGGCCAAGGCGGGCAGAGCCGCGCAGGCGCTCGCCACGGCGGCCATCGGGTCGTTCGTGGCCGGCGCCATCGGTACCGCGTTGCTCGCGGCGTTCGCGCCCGTCATCTCCCGGTTCGCGGTCACCCTGGGCGCGCCGTCGTACCTGGCGATCATGCTGTTCGCGCTCGTCGCCGTCACCGCGGTACTCGGCAGCTCGAAGCTGCGCGGGGCGATCTCGCTGGTGCTCGGTCTCGCGATCGGCATCGTCGGCATCGACTTCCTGACCGGCCAGCCGCGTGCCACGTTCGGCATCCCGCAGCTGTCCGACGGCATCGACATCGTCGTCATCGCGGTCGCGATCTTCGCCCTCGGCGAGGCGCTCTGGGTCTCGGCGCACCTGCGTCGACGGCCGGCGGACATCATCCCGGTGGGACGGCCGTGGATGGGCAAGGACGACTTCAAGCGGTCGTGGAAGCCGTGGCTGCGCGGCACCGCGTTCGGGTTCCCCTTCGGCGCGCTGCCCGCCGGTGGCGCCGAGCTGCCGACCTTCCTGAGCTACATCACCGAGAAGAAGCTCAGCAAGCATCCCGAGGAGTTCGGCAAGGGTGCCATCGAGGGCGTCGCCGGTCCGGAGGCGGCCAACAACGCGTCGGCGGCCGGCACGCTGGTGCCGATGCTGTCGCTCGGTCTGCCCACCAACGCGACGGCCGCGGTCATGCTCACCGCGTTCGTGTCGTACGGGATCCAGCCGGGGCCGACGCTGTTCGAGAAGGAACCGCTGCTGATCTGGACGCTCATCGCGAGCCTGTTCATCGGCAACTTCCTGCTCCTCGTGCTCAACCTCCCGCTGGCGCCGCTGTGGGCCAAGCTGCTGCGCACCCCGCGGCCGTACCTCTACGCCGGCATCCTGTTCTTCGCGACGCTGGGTGCCTTCGCGGTCAACCTCCAGCCGCTCGATCTCGCGCTGCTGCTGATCTTCGGTCTGCTGGGCCTCATGATGCGGCGCTTCGGACTCCCGGTGCTGCCGTTGATCATCGGCGTCATCCTCGGGCCGAGGATCGAGCGCCAGCTGCGACAGAGCCTGCAGCTCGGCGGCGGCGAGTGGAGTGGGCTGTTCACCGAGCCGGTGGCGATCGGTACCTACATCGCGATGGCGGTGCTGCTGCTCATCCCGCTGGTGCTCAAGCTGCTGCACCGCGACGAGGAGACGCTGCTCGTCGTCGAGGACGACAAGGACCAGAGAGAGAAGGCCCAGGCGTGATCGTGATCGGCTACACCGCAGACAGGTTCGGACGCGCAGCGCTCGAGCACGGCGTCGCCGAGGCGCGGCTACGGAACACCAGCGTCCTGGTGATCAACTCGACGGCGGGGGACTCCTACACCGACTCGACGTTCGCGTCCCCCGACCAGCTCGCCGACGTGCGGACCGTGCTCGGCGAGGCGGACGTGGAGTTCGAGGTCCAGCAGCCCGTCGGGGTCGACGCGGCCACCGAGCTGCTGAAGGCGATGGACCGCCACGACGCCGAGCTGCTGGTGATCGGCATCAAGGACCGCAACCCGGTCGGCAAGCTGCTCCTCGGCAGCGTGTCCCAGCAGGTGCTGCTCGAGAGCCCCAAGCCCGTGCTCGCGGTGAAGCCCGCCGAGTAGCCGCTTCTACATTGACGTCAATACTCGGGTTTGACCGTTGATCATGGCGGGGTAACCCCCGGCCATGGTCGACACCAAGGGTGCGGTGCGCAACGCCGCGGACAACGAGTGGTTCGAACGGGCGGCGCGGGCCGGCTTCGCGGCGAGCGGCGTCCTTCACCTGCTGCTGGCGTGGATCGTGCTCCGGCTCGCGTTCGGCGACGCGGGCAACGCCGACCAGTCCGGTGCGCTGGCACAGCTCGGCAGCCAGACCGGCGGCGCGATCATGCTGTGGCTGGCGGCGGCGGGTCTCGCGGCGCTCGGGCTGTGGCACCTCGCCGAGGCGGTCGTCGAGAAGGACGCCAAGGACAAGGTGAAGGCCGTGGCGGTCGGGGTGGTCAACATCGCGCTGGCGGTATCCGCCGCACGGTTCGCCATGGGCGGCGGCCAGTCCAGTGGGCAGCAGAACGCCGGCATGAGCGCCCAGCTGATGCAGTCGGCGTGGGGCAAGGCCGTCCTCATCGTCGTCGCGCTGGTCCTGATCGGCGTCGGCGGCTACCACGTCTACAAGGGCGCCACCAAGCGCTTCGAGAAGGAACTCACCCGCTCCCGTGGGTCGGTCGTCACGCCGGCCGGCATCATCGGCTACGTCGCCAAGGGACTGGTTCTCGCGGGCGCCGGAATCCTGGTGATCGTCGCGACGGTCACCTCCGACCCCGCCAAGGCGTCGGGCATCGACGCCGCGGTCAAGACCCTCGGGGCCGCGCCGTTCGGCCGGATCCTGCTGGTGCTCGCCGCGGTCGGCATCGCCGCCTACGGCGTGTTCAGCCTCATTCGGAGCCGCTACGCCGACATGTCCTAGCGGGATCCGCGCGTCGATCCGATTGTTTCCCCGCCGTTTCCGGCGCGCGGCGGCCGTGCAAACCGGTCCGCACCCCCAGGTGGGAGCGGACGTGAGCCACACTTGACCTGACGGTCACGGATGCGCAATCGACGTGGCATCGCCCGCGCATAGAACTGTCGTCATGAGCAAGCTCTCTCGCAGCCACGACATCGCGCACTGGGATGCGGAGGACGCCGACGCCTGGGCGGCGGGCAACGACAAGATCGCCAAGCGCAACCTGATCTGGTCCATCGTGGCCGAGCACGTCGGGTTCTCGATCTGGTCGATCTGGTCGGTGATGGTGCTGTTCATGCCGCAGGACGTGTACGGCATCGACGCGGCGGGCAAGTTCTACCTCGTCGCGGTGCCCACGCTGGTCGGCGCGTTCATGCGGATCCCCTACACGATCGCTCCCGCGCGCTTCGGCGGCCGCAACTGGACGATCGTCAGTGCACTGCTCTTGCTGATCCCCACGGTGCTCGCGCTGTGGGCGATGATGAACCCCGGCACCAGCTACACCACGTTCATGGTGGTCGCGGCGTTCGCGGGGTTCGGTGGCGGCAACTTCGCGTCGTCGATGACCAACATCAACGCGTTCTACCCGCAGCGCCTCAAGGGCTGGGCGCTCGGCCTCAACGCCGGCGGCGGCAACATCGGCGTGCCCGTGGTCCAGCTGATCGGACTGCTCGTCATCGCGACCGTCGGCAACACCGCCCCGGAGATCGTCTGCGCCGTCTACCTGGTGTTCATCGCGCTGGCGGCGGTGGGCGCGGCGTTCTACATGGACAACCTGCGCAACCAGAAGTCCAACCTCGGTGCGCTCGCGGAAGCGCTGCGCCACAGGCACTCCTGGGTGATGAGCTTCCTCTACATCGGCACCTTCGGATCCTTCATCGGGTTCTCGTTCGCTTTCGGCCAGGTGCTGCAGATCAACTTCCTCGCCGGTGGCGACACACCGGCGCAGGCAGCCCTGCACGCCGCGCAGATCTCGTTCCTCGGCCCGCTGCTCGGCTCGATCTCCCGGCCGTTCGGCGGCAAGCTCGCCGACCGCATCGGCGGCGGCAGGATCACCCTCTACACGTTCGTCGCGATGATCTTCGCCGCGGGCATCCTCGTCGCGACGGGAATGCTGGACGATGCCGCGCCGGGCGCCCCGAGCGGGGCGCACATGACCGGCTTCGTCGTCGGCTTCATCGTCCTGTTCGTGCTGTCGGGTATCGGCAACGGCTCCACCTACAAGATGATCCCGTCGATCTTCGAGGCCAAGGCGCAGGACGAGCACGCCTGGACCGCCGAGGAGAAGGCCGCGTGGTCGCGTCGCATGTCGGGTGCGCTCATCGGATTCGCCGGCGCCGTGGGCGCACTGGGCGGCGTGTTCATCAACGTCGCGCTGCGACTGTCCTACACCGGGGCGGCCAAGTCGGCGACGAACGCGTTCTGGGTCTTCCTCGCCTTCTACGTGGTGTGCGCCGTCGTCACCTGGTTCGTGTTCCTGCGCATGCAGTCGGTGCGGACCGTGGCGGGGGAACACGTGGGCCGCGCTCCGGCACCCGTCGGGTGAGCGTTCGGACCACGCGGACGGCGTGCTCGTACTGCGGTGTCGGTTGCGGGATCTCGGTGCAGACCCGCACCGAGTTCGATACCGGCCTGCCGGTGATCACCCGCGTGTCGGGGGACACGCTGCATCCCACCAACGCCGGCAGGCTGTGCACGAAGGGGGCGACGCACGCCGAGCTGATGGCTGCCACCGACGGCCGGCTCACCACGGCGCTGATGCGGTCGGATCGTGACGGTGAGTTCGCGGAGGTCGACGTCGACGACGCGGTCGCCGAGGCCGGCCGACGCCTCCGCGCGATCGTCGACGAGCACGGCCCGGACGCCGTCGCCCTCTACGTCTCGGGCCAGATGTCGATCGAGGCACAGTACGTGGCGACCAAGCTCGCCAAGGGCTTCGTGCGGACCACGCACCTCGAATCGAACTCGCGGCTCTGCATGGCAAGCGCCGCAACCGGATTCAAGCAGTCACTGGGGGCCGACGGGCCGCCCGGTTCGTATGCGGACTTCGACACCACCGACCTGTTCTTCGTTATCGGGTCGAACATGGCCGACTGCCACCCCATCCTTTACCTGCGGATGGTGGACCGGCTCAAGGCGGGCGCACGGCTCATCGTCGTAGACCCCCGCCGCACCACCACCGCCGACCACGCCGACCTCCACCTGCCGATCCGGCCCGGCACCGACCTGGCGCTGCTGAACGGCATCCTGCACCTGCTCGTCATCAACGGCGACGTCGACGCGGACTTCATTGCCGAACACACCGAGGGCTGGGACCCGATGCCCGAGTTCCTCGCGGACTACCCCCCGCACGTCGTCGCCCGCATCACCGGCCTCGCCGAGGACGACATCCGCACGGCCGCAACTATGATCGCCGAGGCGGGCGACTGGACGACGTGCTGGACGATGGGACTCAACCAGAGCACGCACGGCACGTGGAACACCAACGCGATCTGCAATCTGCACCTCGCCACCGGCGCGATCTGCCGACCCGGCAGCGGACCGATGTCGCTGACCGGCCAGCCCAACGCGATGGGCGGCCGCGAGATGGGCTACATGGGCCCGGGACTGCCCGGCCAGCGCACCGTCACCTCACCCGCCGACCGCGCGTTCGTCGAGACCCGGTGGGGCCTGGCCGCCGGAACGATCCGCTCCGACGTCGGTCCCGGCACCATCGAGATGTTCGAGCGGATGGCCGCCGGCGACGTCAAGGCGTGCTGGGTGATCTGCACCAACCCGGTCGCGTCGGTGGCGAACCGCAGCACCGTGATCGACGCACTCCGGACGGCGGAGCTGGTCGTCACCCAGGACGCGTACCGCGACACCGCCACCAACCGGTACGCCGACGTCGTGCTGCCCGCGACGCTGTGGGCGGAATCGGATGCGGTGATGGTCAACTCCGAACGCACCCTGACGCTGATGGCGCAGTCGGTGCCCGCGCCGGGGCAGGCGATGCCCGACTGGCAGCTGATATGCCGGGTCGCCGAACACATGGGGTTCGGCGCCGACTTCGCGTACGCCTCGAGCGAGGAGATCTTCGCCGAGATCCGGGAGTTCTCCAATCCGCGAACGGGATACGACCTGCGCGGCGCCAGTTACGATCGGCTGCGCGAGACGCCGCTGCAGTGGCCCGTCGCACCCGGTGGCGCCGATCGCAACCCGACCCGCTACCTCAACGACGGCGTGAGCCAGGACCCGTACGTCGACGCCGACGGCCACCGACCGCGCCTGGCGTTCCCCACCCCATCCCGGCGCGCGGTGTTCCATCCCCGGCCGCACGTGGACCCCGCCGAGCGTCCCGACGGCGAGTACCCGATCGTGCTCAACACCGGCCGCCTGCAACATCAGTGGCACACGATGACCAAGACCGGTCGGATCGCCAAGCTCAACAAGCTGAACCCCGGCCCTTTCGTCGAGGTCCATCCCGACGACGCGGTTACCCTCGACGTCGTGGACGGCGGCCGCGTCGAGCTGACGTCGCGACGGGGGAGGGCGATCGTGCCCGCCGTCGTCACCGACCGCGTGCTTGCCGGGACCTGCTTCGTGCCGTTCCACTGGAACGACGAGCACGGCGCCGACCTCACCATCAACGCGCTCACCAGTGACGCCGTCGACCCGGACTCGCTGCAGCCCGAGTTCAAGGCGTGCGCCGTGCGGTTGACGGCCGTCACGCCGGACACTCCGGCCCCTCCGCTGCCGGACGACGTGGTCGAGGACGTCGTCACGGACGGTCCGCTGGTGCTGTGGGCGTCGCAGACCGGCACGGCCGAGGACGTCGCGTCCCGGGTCGCGGGCCGCATCTGCGGGGCGCGGCTGATCGCGATGGACCAGGCGACGCCGGCCGACCTGTCCGAGGCGGGGGACGTCGTGATCGTCACCAGCACCTTCGGCGCCGGCGGGCCACCCGACAACGGAGCCGGGTTCTGGGACCGGCTCTCGCGCGACGACCAGCCCGCGCTGGACGGGGTGCGGTACGCCGTGCTCGGCATCGGCGACCGGTCCTACGACGACTTCTGCGGCTACGCGAAGTCGTTGGACCGCAGGCTGTCCGACCTCGGTGCCAGCACGCTGCTCGACCGCACCGAGTGCGAGGCCTACGACGACGAGCCGATGGCGCGATGGACCGACAGGGTGAGCGGAATTCTCGGCCGTTCGGCCGCGGCCACCGACGGGCCGCCGTCGGCGGCCGTCGCGGAACCATTCACTCGCCACCGGCCCCTGCGGGTGCCGCTCGGTCGCAACGTCCTGCTGACGCCGCCGACGGCCGACAAGGAGGTGCGGCTGTTCGGCTTCGACGTCTCCGAGCACGACGTGACCTACTCGGTGGGCGACGCGCTCGGCGTCTACGTGGTCAACGCTCCCGAGGTCGTCGACGCGTGGCTGTCGGCCACAGGTCTGGCGGGCTCCGAGGCCGTGCACGTCGACGGCGAGGACGTCGACCTGCGAGACGCGCTGTCGTCGTCCTACGACGTCTGCCGGGTGACGCCGAACCTGCTGTCGTTCATGGCCGAGCGGTGCGGTGACGGGGCGGCGGCGCGGATGCTGACGCGGTCGAGTTCTGAGCGCGACGCCTGGCTGGTGGGTCGCAACGGACTGGACGTCGTCGAGGCCTTCGCGGTGCGCGCGGAGCCCGCCGAGTGGCTCGACGCGCTGGTGCGGCTGACCCCGCGGTCCTACTCGATCGCGTCGAGCCCGCTGGTGAGCCCGCACGAGGTGCAGACGACGGTCTCGGTGGTGCGGTACCGCAGTCCGAGTGGCGCCCGGCGCGGCGGGGTGTCCTCGACGTTCCTGGCCGACCGCGCGACCCACGCCGAGGTGTTCCTGCAACCGTCGCCGCACTTCCGGCCGCCCGAGGACGGGGCGACGCCGATGATCATGGTCGGTCCGGGCACCGGCGTGGCGCCGTTCCGCGGCTTCCTGCAGGAACGTCGGGCGTTGGGTCACATCGGTCGCAACTGGCTGTTCTTCGGCGATCGGCATCGCGCCGAGAACTTCTACTTCCGCGACGATCTCGAGGACATGGTGCGCGACGGCCTGCTGGACCGCCTGGACCTGGCGTTCTCGCGGGACCAGGCCGAGCGCAGATACCTCCAGCACGACATGACCCGCTCCGGTGCCGACCTCTGGCGGTGGCTCTGCGAGGGCGCGCACCTGTACGTCTGCGGCGACGCCGCGCGGATGGCCAAGGACGTCGACGATGCCCTCACCGCCATCATCCGCCGCCACGGCCACCTGTCCGCCGACGCGGCGCGCGACTACAAGCGCGAACTGGTGGCCACCAAACGCTATGTCCGGGACGTGTACTGAGGCCCGTGTATGTGCGACGTCAGTAGGCGGCGGTCGCGGCGCCGCCGTTGCCGCTCTGGGCCCAGGACTCGATGTCCGGCAACACGTCGGGGCACATGTTGGCTCCCGCGGAGTAGACGATGATGCCCGTCTCGTACGGCGCGTAGCCGGCGCTCTGGACGTTGCTCAGAGCCGCCGGCACCGGCGCACCGGATCGCAGCATGCGGCACGTGAACTTGCCGAGATCGATGACGTCGCTGATCGATTCGTAGTAAACGCCCTCGTCGTCGAGCAGCATCACGAAATCGATCGGATCAGCGGCCGCCGCCGGCGCCAGCGCCGTACCGGTCGTTACCACGCTCACCGCAACACCCGCCACCGTCAATGCGCTACGGAACATGTCCCACCCCCTGAATCTGCGGTCCCCCGACCGCAAGAGTGCACCGTATCTCTGGGGTCTGACACGTCACCGTGATGCTTACGTGGCATTGCCGCGCGACGACCGTCGTTGCGTGGTATGCCCGTTGGCGCAGCCCTAGAAGGGTGGTGGGTTGGCGAGTCGGTGGGCGATGTTGGTGTCGCGTTCGGTGGTGATGCGGCGTTGTCGGTGTTGGGCGCGGGTGCGTGGCCGTGTGGGCATGCGTAGGCCCTTGATGGTGCGGTCGGTGGTCTGGTCGGGTGGTGGCCCGGTGGTGGGTGGGGTGCCGGTGGGGGTGGCGAGGTGGGGGAAGAGCGTCGCGCCGAGTGGGGTGGTGGTGTAGAGGATCCCGGTGGGGCTGGTGACGGTGATGGTGCCGTCGGGGTGCTGGGTGTCGTTCCATCCGCCGGTGCCGATCCAGAAGGTCTTCATGAGGTGGTGGTGGCGGCAGAGGTGTTTGGTGTTGGACGGGTGGGTGGCGCCGTGGGGCCAGGGGGTGGTGTGGTCGGTGTCGCAGTTTTGGGCGGGTCGGGTGCAGCCGGGCCAGCGGCAGGTGAGGTCGCGGCAGAGCAGGAACGCCGCGAGTCCGGTGGAGGGCCGGTACCCCTTCTCGGCGACGAGGTCGTCGGGTTGGGGGACGGGGCGGACCTTCGTGCGCGGTGAGCCGGCGAGTTCGCGGACGTGGTCGGCGGGGATGGGTCCGTGGCCGGGCATGTAGGCGGGGGTGTTGGTGGTGCCGTCGAGGGTGGTGTGGTCGGTGAGGACGTGGATGACGATCTGATGCCCGCCGTTCCCGCGGTTGCCGTCGGCGTCGGACGTGGCGGTGCAGGTGTTGGTGCCGCACTGGCAGTCGAGGCGGGTGTGTCCGTCGCAGAGTGCGGTGAGGGCGTCGGCGCGGCGGTGGTGGTGGGTGCGGGGGTCGGCGGGGCAGACGGTGGCGGCGACGGCGGTGAGGCGTTGGTCGAGGCAGAGGCCGGCGTCGGCGGTGAGGCGGCCGGTGAGGTCGGCCATGCCGTGTCGGTCGGGGTGGATGGTGACGTGGGATTCGTCGCGGCGGTGGCGGGCGGTGCGTTGGGCGTCGGGGTCGAGGTCGGTGACGAGCCAGTCGAGGATGTCGGTGAGCTTCTTCTCGGAGAGGTGGTTCCAGTGTGGGGCGGCGGCGGCGATCTTGGTGTCGATGGCGGCGAGGACGTCGGGGTCCTGGATCAGCAGGGTGCGGTCGTCGATGGTGGCGATGATGCGGCGGTCGATGTCGCCGGCGAGGAAGCGGTTGGCCAATTCCGGGAGTCGTTGGATGAGGCAGGTGCCCAGGAGCATGTCGGTGCGGGCGCGGTGGCGGCTGATGCCGAGGTGGGCGGAGACTTCGGCGATGGCGACGTCGAGGTCGTCGACGGTCCAGAGGGCGGTGGTGGCGTCGGGGCCGGGGTCGCGGCGGATGGCGAGGGTGCCGGCGGCGAGGATGCGGCGGGCGGTGGCGATGCGTTCGGTGCGCAGTTCGGTGGCCATGGACGCCAGGAGTGCGGCGTCGCCGAGGGCCGCCCATTCATCGAACACACGTTCTATGTTGCCACTCCGGATGTGTGATCGGTACCCGACCACACCAGCCTGTGGATGAACCGACGACTGTGGATAACCCAGCGCAGCAACGGCTTTCGCAGGGCAACTTGTCGGACACGCATGGTATCGCCGGTGACGGACGTCGGGCCAGGTCAACGGCTCAGGCGCCCGACGCGAAACCGCTCGCGCCGACGCACCGAGGTGTACTTTCGGCGATCATGGACCTTCCCGTCACCGTCACGCTGCCCGGCCGACTGGGGGACCCCACCCTCGAACTCCGCAGCGATCCACGATCCGATCCGCGGATGCTCGCACTGTTCGCGCCGTACGGCATCGACGGCACCGCCCCGGACCTCCCGGTCACCCGGCAGTCGCCACTCGAGGAGCTGCTCGCGACGGCGCTGGGGGTGGAGCAGGCCTTCGAGGGCCTCTTCGGTGCCCTACTGTCCGACGTCCACGCACCGACGGGTCTGACGTCGACCGTCGAGACGATCACCGGCGTCGATGGCAACGACATCACCCTCTACGTCGACCGGCTCGCCGACGCCACCGGACCGCAACCCGGCCTGCTGCACCTGCACGGTGGCGGCATGGCGATCCTCACCTCCGCCACCAGCGCGGTGTGGCGGCAACGGCTCGCCGCCGCGGGCTGCGTCGTGGTCGGCGTCGAATTCCGCAATGCGGGTGGATCTCTCGGCCCGCACCCCTTCCCCGCCGGCCTGAACGACTGTGCGAGCGCGCTGGACTGGATGCACGAGCGCCGCGCCGAACTCGGTCTCTCGTCGATCGTCGTCACCGGTGAGTCGGGCGGAGGCAACCTGTCGGTGGCCACGGCGCTGAAGGCCAAGCGGGAGGGCAGGCTGGACCACCTCGACGGCGTGTACGCACAGGTGCCGTTCGTGTTCGGCGGCTACGACGCCCCCGACCCGGCGCTGCCGTCGCTGATCGAGAACGAGGGTTACGTCATCGGACCCAGCGTGATGACGCTGATGGCAAGCCTCTACGACCCCGACGGCGAGCACGCCAAGGACCCGCTCGCCTGGCCCTACTACGCGACCATCGACGACGTCGCGGGCCTGCCACCGCACGTCGTCACCACAGACGAACTCGACCCGCTGCGCGACGAGGGGCAGGCCTACCTGCGCACGCTGCAGAAGGCGGGGGTGCGAGCCACCGGCCACGTCTACAACGGCGTACCGCATGCGGCCGAACTACTCGCTGCCGCAGCGCTTCCCGACCTGTTCGACCGCGCCCTACGTGACGTCGTCGCGTTCGCCCACAGTGTGACCGGGACCTAGCCGTGGACACCCTCGTCTCGCTCAACGTCGGCATGCCGAAGGACGTCCCATGGGGCACGCGCACCGTGCACACCGGCGCGTGGAAGTCCGCGGTGTCCGGACCCCGAATGGTGCGGCGGCTCAACGTCGACGGCGACGGGCAGGGTGATCTCGGGGGTCACGGCGGCGAGCACCGCGCGGTGCTGGTGTACCAGACGCAGTCCTACCGCTACTGGGAGGACGCCCTCGACCGGCCCACGTTGCCGCTCGGCGCATTCGGCGAGAACTTCACCGTGGACGGAATGTCCGACGACGACGTGTGCATCGGCGACCGCTACCGGATCGGCGGTGCCGTCTTCGAGGTGAGTCAGCCCCGGGTCACGTGCTACCGGGTCGGCCTCCGGCTCGACGAGCCGCGGATGGCCGCCCTCCTCGTCGAGCGCCGTCGTCCCGGCTTCTATCTCCGCGTGGTCACGGAGGGCGAGGTCGAGGCGGGTCAGACCATCGAGAAGGTGCACGAGGACCCCGAGCGGGTCTCGGTCGCCGAGGTGGACGCGCTGCTCTACCTACCCGGCCACCCACGCGAGGCACTGGCGCGGGCGATGCGCGTCCCCGCCCTCAGCCCGGGCTGGCAGGGGTCGTTGCGCAGCATCGCCGACCAACCCGCGACGGCCACCGGCAACACGGGCCTGACGGCGGCGGCGACCAGCCCGCCGCCCGCGTGGCCCGGCTTCCGGCCACTGATGGTGTCCCGCATCGAGGGCCAGAGCAACACGGTCTTCTCCGTCGAACTCGCTGCCGAGGACGGCAGTGACCTTCCGCCGTGGCGCCCCGGGCAGTCGCTCGCGGTCAGGGTCCATCCACCGGACGGGACGTCGGCGATCCGCAACTACTCGCTGTGCAACCGGCCGGGCGAGCGCACGTACCGCATCGGCGTCAAGGAGGAGTCCCACGGCGCGGTGAGCAGCTACCTGCGCGCCACCCTCGCCGTCGGCGACGCCATCGAGGTGGCCGCACCGCGGGGAAACTTCTTCCTCGACGACGGCGACGGTCCGGTGGTGCTGCTGTCCGCGGGCATCGGGGTGACGCCGGTGCTGTCGATGCTGCACAGCCTCGCGGGATCGTCGTCGACGCGGCAGGTGTGGTGGTTGCACGGTGCTCGCAACGGCGCCGAACATCCCTTCGCCGAAGAGGCCCGTCGGCTGGTCGACGAACTGCCCGGCGGTCGGTCGTTCATCGCCTACAGCAGGCCTGGTCCCACGGACCGTCTCGGCACCGACTTCGCGATCGCGGGGCGGCTGTCCGAGGAGGTCCTCGTCCGGGCAGACATACCCGCCGACGCCGACGTGTACGTCTGCGGCCCCGACGCGTTCATGGCGGCGGTGGACGCCCTGCTCGTCGGCGCCGGCATCGACCCCGCCCGGATCCACCGCGAACAGTTCGGCCCCGCCGCGGCGTTGACACCGGGCATCGCCGCGACCCCGACGGTCAGCCCGCACCAGCCGTCCGGCCCGGTGGGGCCGGGACCCGGCGTGTCCTTCGCGCGCAGCGGCCTCGACGCGCCGTGGGGTCCGCAGTACCCCAGCCTGCTCGACTTCGCGGAGGCGTGCGACGTGCCGACCCGATGGTCCTGTCGCACGGGGGTGTGCCACAACTGCGAGACGCCGATGCTGGCGGGTGCGGTGGTCTACGACCCCGAGCCGATCGAGCGGCCCGCGGAGGGGAACGTCCTGCTGTGCTGCAGTCAGCCCGTCGAGGCCGTCGTGCTCGACGCGTGAGCGTCGAGATGATGTGGTGTCCGAGGGGGGACTTGAACCCCCACGCCCGTTAATAGGGCACTAGCACCTCAAGCTAGCGCGTCTGCCATTCCGCCACTCGGACAAGAGCGCCTAAGGCTAACGGATGGGACACCCCGGACCCAAACCGCCTCGCTGCGATGGTGGTACGAATGGGTCTGTGACAGACGCCCCGGAACCCACCAGCGAGGTCGTCGGCCTCGTCAGCGAGCTAATTCGCTTCGACACGTCGAACACCGGCGAGCTGTCGACGACCAAGGGCGAGGCCGAGTGCGCCCGGTGGGTGGCCGCCCAGCTCGAGGAGGCCGGCTACGAGACCGAGTACGTCGAGTCCGGCGCTCCGGGCCGCGGGAACGTCGTCACCCGGCTGCGCGGTGCGGACTCGAGCAGGGGAGCGCTGCTGATCCACGGCCACCTCGACGTCGTCCCCGCCGAGGCCGCCGACTGGAGCGTGCACCCGTTCTCCGGGGCGGTCACCGACGGCTACGTGTGGGGCCGCGGCGCCATCGACATGAAGAACATGATCGGCATGATGATCGCCGTCGCGCGGCACCTCAAGCGCTCGGGCACCGTGCCGCCACGGGACTTGGTCTTCGCCTTCGTCGCCGACGAGGAGGCCGGCGGTCGGTACGGCTGCGGATGGCTCGTCGAGAACCGTCCCGACCTGTTCGAGGGCGTCACCGAGGCCATCGGTGAGGTCGGCGGATTCTCTCTGACCGTGCCGCACCGCGACGGCGGCGACAAGCGCCTGTACCTGATCGAGACGGCGGAGAAGGGCATGCGCTGGATGCGGCTCACCGCCCGCGGCCGCGCGGGCCACGGCTCGTTCGTGCACGACGACAACGCCGTCACGACCCTCGCCGGTGCGGTCGACAGGCTGGGCCGCCACCAGTTCCCCGTGGTGCTCACCGACACCGTCGCTCAGTTCCTGGCAGCGGTCGGCGAGGAGACGGGGCACTCGTTCGATCCCGATTCGCCGGACCTGGACGGCGTGGTCGCCAAGCTGGGTCCGATCGGGCGCATCGTCGGTGCGACGCTGCGTGACTCGGCGAACCCCACGATGCTCAGCGCGGGCTACAAGGCCAACGTGATTCCCGGGTCGGCCGAGGCCGTGGTGGACTGCCGGATCCTGCCCGGCCACGCCGCCCAGTTCGAGGCCGCGGTCGACGAACTCATCGGACCGAACGTCACCCGGGAGTGGATCACCGACCTGCCGGCCTACGAGACGACCTTCGACGGCGACCTGGTCGAGGCGATGAACGCCTCGCTGCTCACCGTAGACCCCGACGCCCGCATCGTGCCCTACATGCTGTCCGGCGGCACCGACGCGAAACACTTTGCCCGCCTTGGCATCCGCTGCTTCGGCTTCATCCCGCTGCGCCTGCCGCCCGATCTCGACTTCGCGGCGCTGTTCCACGGCGTCGACGAACGGGTACCCGTCGAGTCGTTGACGTTCGGCACGGAGGTGCTCGCGCACTTCCTGCTGCACTGCTAGACCACCGCTCTCCCGAAAGGACACGCACATGAGCACGCCGTACGACGCGCTACCGCAACTGCCCTCCTTCACCCTGACCAGCAAGGTCGTCACCGACGGCCAACCGCTGGGCAACGAGCAGGTCAGCGGGATCATGGGAGCCGGTGGCTCCGACGTGTCACCGGACCTCGCGTGGTCGGGCTTCCCCGAGGAGACCCGCAGTTTCGCGGTCACGATGTACGACCCGGACGCGCCGACCGGCTCGGGTTTCTGGCACTGGGCCGTCGCGAACCTCCCCGCGACAGTCACCGAACTGCCCGAAGGCGTCGGCGACGGTAGCCACACCGGGTTTCCCGGTGACGCGGTGACGCTGAGCAACGATGCGGGCCTCAAGCGCTTCATCGGCGCCGCGCCGCCGCCGGGACACGGACCGCACCGCTACTTCATCGCCGTGCACGCCGTCGACGTCGAGAAGCTCGACCTGCCGGACGGCTCGACGCCCGCCTACCTCGGCTTCAACCTGTTCAGCCACGCGATCGCCCGCGCCGTCATCCACGGCACGTACGAGAAGAAGGAGTAAGCCGCTTCAGTCCAGGCTGGAGCCGACGGCGTCGGTCAGGGACCCGAAGCCACCGTCGCGCAGGCGGCGGGCGACACCGTCGTGGATCTGCTTGGCCCACAGCCCGCCGCCGTAGACGAAGCCGGTGTAGCCCTGCACCAGTGACGCACCCGCGGTGATGCGCTCCCACGCGTCGTCGGCGGTCTCGATGCCGCCGGCGCTGACGAGGACGAGCCGGTCGCCGACCCTCCGGTACAGGCGCCGCAGCACTTCGACCGACCGCTGGGCGACCGGCGCTCCGGAGACGCCACCCGCGCCCAGGTCGGCGACGCCGGGGGTGCGCAGGCCGTCGCGCGAGATCGTCGTGTTCGTGGCGACGATGCCCGCGAGGCCCAGCTCGACGGCGAGGTCCGCGACGGCGTCGACGTCGGCGTCGGACAGGTCGGGCGCGATCTTGACCAGGACGGGTACGGACGTCTCTGCACGCACGGCCGCGAGGATGGGCCGCAGCGACTCCACCGCCTGTAGGTCGCGCAGTCCGGGTGTGTTCGGGGAGCTGACGTTGACCACCACGAACGCGGCCAGCGGGCCCGCGAGCCGTGCGCTCTCGGCGTAGTCGGCGACGGCGTCGGCGGGTGCGGTGCTCTTCGTCTTGCCGATGTTGACGCCGATGGGCACGTCGGCGCGGTGGCTACGCAACCGCGCCGCCAGCGCGTGCACGCCCTGGTTGTTGAAGCCCATCCGATTGAGCAGGGCGCGGTCGTCGGCGAGCCGGAACATCCGGGGTCGGGGGTTGCCTGGCTGCGCCCGAGCGGTGACCGTGCCCACCTCGGCGTAGCCGAAACCCAGTGCGCCCCAGGTGTGCAACCCGGTGCCGTTCTTGTCGAAGCCGGCGGCGAGGCCGAGGGGACCCGGGAACCGGACGCCGAACACCGTCGTCGCCAGCACGGGATCACTCGGCGCGAGCCGGCCCAGCAGCAGCCGGCGCAGCGGTGGCACGGCGGTGACCGCACGGAGCACGGCGAACACCCACGTGTGGATGCGTTCGGGCGGGACGAGGAAGAGAATCCGGCGCAGCAGTCCGTACATCAACTGCTCGGCTGGTCGCCGAGGCGGTCGGCCGCCGTCTTGCGCCGGCGCAGGAGCACCCGGCGGCTGCCGTCGGTGTACAGGCGCACCCGCGTCAACTCCCACCCCCGGTACTCGGCCTCGATGGACAGCCGCGTCGACGCCGACACCCGGGTGACGTCCGGAGGCAGGCGCAGGGGCACCCACTCGTAGTCGTCGGAGAGGTCGGACTCCCAACTCGCGGGCATCCGGCCGCGCATCGCCGTCACGATGCCGACGCCACGGTGATCACCTGCACGCCCGCGCCGGACCCCGACACCACGTACAGCGTGTCGGCGGCGTCGTCGTAGGCCAGTGAGTTCGGTTGCTGCACGGTTCGATGACGCACCTTCTCGACGGGGATTCCGGTCGCCAGATCGTAACCAATCACGGTGTTCGTCGCCGTCTCCGATACCCAGGTCAGCCGCGACCCGCCCGCCAGGCCGTACGGGGCACCGCCGACCGGGAACCGCTGCCGCAGCATCAGGGGATCGGAGCCGAAGACGAGCAGTTCGTCGCCCCGGGTGTCGGCGACCAGCACGCGGCCTTCGGGGTCCGCGGCGATGGTGGTCGCACCCTCGCCGGCGCGCAGCGCATGCTCGGAATCCTCGCCCGACGCGCTCACCGTGGTCACCGACGTCTGCCCCCGGTCGAGCACCACGACCGTGTTGCCCTGCGCCGCAAGGGCATCGACGCGGGCGAAGATCTTCAGCCGCGCCGTCACGGCCGAATCGGAGCCCAGCGTGTAGACGGCGCCGTCCGCGCTGCCGAGGGCCAACCGGCCGTCGGCCCGACGGGTGATCGCCGTGAAGTCGACGTCGGCGGCGTCGTCGATGCGGACCGGGTCCACCACGCCGCCGGCCAGTTCCACCCGCACATAGCCGCCCCGGCTCGACCCGTAGACGGTGCCGTCGTCGTCGCCGGTCAGCGCGGTCACCGGCGCGGGCAGCGCGACCGTGCGGGCGGGGCCGCGCGCCGGCATCAGCGTCAGAGTCGAACCCGCGGCGGCGTCGCCGGTCAGGACCACCAGCGTGCTCGTGCCGCGGTCGAACACCGTGGTGAGGCCGCGTCCCCGCAGGGCACGGACCTCGCCGTCGGGCGGCTGGGCCGCAACGGGCGAGTCGGCCGCCGCGGCGGGGGAGATCGTCGGGGGCGGCGCCTCGGACGGTTTCGACGAGCAGGCGGCGACGGCGAAGGCCGCCACACCGACGACGAGGGTGTGACGAAGGCGACGCATGGTGTTTCGGTGCCGGGGCAAGGGGTAGCTCTCGGATCGTGCGGATACGAGGACGAGTCGAGTGTAGGCAAGCCCGCGTTCACCGGTTGGTCAGAACCGGCCTCCCGGGCGGACACCCCGACTGTAGGGTGCGCTCATGACGCTCGCGGCGGACAGGGACGTGACCCGCGACGACTTCACGATCGAGGACATGAGCACCGGCATGCACGCCAGCGGCTTCGGCGCCGTCGGTGACGGGCGTACCTTCTCCTTCGTGGTGGAGCGTCAGACCCTGGTCGTCGAGGTCTACCGCCCGCGGCTGACGGGCCCCGTGCCGCAGGCCGAGGACGTCATGGCGCGGTCGAGCCGCAGCCTGGCGCACGTCGACGTGACCGACGAACGCAGCCTTCGGGCCGCGGTGCGCGACGCCGTCGCCGACGCCCAGCCGGTACCTCGCACAGCTCGCTGACAGGACGCTCGCGGTACGGTCTTCTCCCGTGACCGACGTCGAGGCCATGTCGTGGCTGCAGGTGGTCGTCCTGGCGGTTCTGCAGGGCCTCACCGAGTTCCTCCCCGTGTCGTCGTCGGGTCACCTCGCGATCGCGTCGCAACTGTTCTTCGACGACGACGCCGGCGCCTCCTTCACCGCGGTCACGCAGCTCGGCACCGAGGTGGCCGTGCTCGTCTACTTCGCGCGCGACATCGGCCGCATCTTGACTGCCTGGTTCGGCGGCCTGCGCGACTCGGCCCGGCGCACCTCCGACTACTGGCTCGGCTGGTGGGTCATCATCGGCACCCTGCCGATCTGCGTCCTCGGACTGCTGTTCAAGGACCAGATCCGCGGCGGCGTCCGCAACCTTTGGGTCGTCGCGATCGCGCTCATCGTCTTCTCGGCCGTCATCGCCGCCGCGGAGTTCTACGGAAGGCAGAACCGCACGGTGGAGCAGTTGACGTGGAAGGACAGCGTGATCGTCGGCCTCGCACAGTGTCTCGCGCTGGTGCCCGGGGTGTCGCGCTCCGGCGCCACCATCAGCGCAGGACTGTTCCTCGGGCAGAACCGCGAGGTGGCGGCGAGGTTCGGCTTCCTGCTGGCCATCCCCGCCGTGCTGGCGTCCGGTCTCTTCTCGCTGCCGGACGCGTTCGCGCCGGTGACCGAGGGGATGAGCGCCACCGGCGCCCAGCTGATCGTGTCGATCGTGATCGCGTTCGTCGTCGGCTACGCCGCGGTCGCCTGGTTCCTGCGGTTCCTGGTGCGCCACGGCATGTACTGGTTCGTCGGGTACCGCGTCGCACTCGGCGTCGTCGTCCTGATCCTGCTCGGCACCGGCGTGATGGCCGCGCAGTGACATCACCCACCCAAGCCAAGGCCCGCCCGTGACGGTCATTCTGCTGAGGCACGGCCGCTCCACGTCCAACACCGCCCACACGCTGGCCGGCCGCTCGGAGGGCGTCGACCTCGACGACAAGGGCGCCGAACAGGCCGACGCCGTCGTCGGCCGCATCGGGGACCTCCCCGTCCGCGCGATCGTGAGGTCACCGCTGCTCAGGTGCGCCCGCACCGTCGCGCCGCTGGCCGCAGCGCTCGACCTGGAACCCACCGTCGACGACCGGCTCGTCGAGGTCGACTACGGCACGTGGACCGGCCGCAAGATCAGCGAGCTGGTCAAGGAGCCGCTGTGGGCCACCGTGCAGCAGCAGCCCAGTGCCGCGGTGTTCCCCGAGGGGGAGGGCCTAGCCCACGTCCAGTCCCGCGCGGTGACGGCCGTGCGAGAACACGACCGGACGCTCGCCGAGACGCACGGCGGCGACGTGCTGTGGGTGGCGTGCACGCACGGCGACGTCATCAAGGCCGTCCTCGCCGACGCCCTCGGCGTCCACCTCGACGGGTTCCAGCGCATCACCGCCGACCCCGCGTCGATGAGCGTCATCCGCTACACGGCCATCCGGCCGTTCGTGCTGCACGTCAATCACACCGGCACCGGACTGACGTCGGCGCTGACCCCGAAGCCCGAGCAGACCGACGGGACGGCCACCGACGCGGTCGTCGGAGGCACCACCGACTGAGCCGAGAACCGGCCCACCCCCCCGGCTCGCAACTCGCCCACCCCCCGCCCGAAGTACGGCACCACCCCGATACCGCTATTTTGGAAGGGCCATGTCCCGCTCGATTCACGTCTTCCGCTCACCCGACCGCTTCGTGGCCGGGACCGTTGGTCAACCCGGGAATCGCACCTTCTACCTGCAAGCCGTGCACGACAGCCGCGTCGTGTCGGTGATGCTGGAGAAGCAGCAGGTCGCCGTGCTCGCCGAGCGCATCTCCGCGCTGCTGCTCGAGATCAACCGCCGGTTCGGCACCCCCATCCCGCCCGACACCGGTGAGGTCGAGGATCTCAGCCCACTGGTGATGCCGGTCGACGCCGAGTTCAGGGTCGGCACGATGGGCCTGGGCTGGGACTCCGAGGCCCAGACCGTCGTCGTGGAACTCCTCGCGGTCTCCGACACCGAGTTCGACGCCTCGGTGGTGCTCGACGACGCCGAGGACGGCCCGGACGCCGTGCGCGTGTTCCTCTCGCCGGAGTCGGCGCGCGAATTCGCCACCCGGTCCACCCGGGTGATCTCCGCCGGCCGCCCCCCGTGCCCGCTGTGCGACGAACCGCTCGACCCGGACGGCCACATCTGCGTCCGCACCAACGGCTACCGGCGCGGCGCGTTCGGGACCACCGAAGTCGACGATGAACCCGAGTTCTGACCCGAACGCCGAGGTCGTCCGCAGCGGCGACCTGACCGTCATCGGACGGATCCGCTCGGCCAGCAACGCCACCTTCCTATGCGAGGCGCACCTCGGCGACCTCGAGGCGCACTGCGTCTACAAGCCCGTCGCCGGTGAGGCGCCGCTGTGGGACTTCCCCGACGGCACCCTCGCCGGCCGCGAGTACGGCGCCTACCTCGTGTCGGAGGCGCTCGGCTGGAACGTGGTGCCGCTCACCGTCGTTCGAGAGGGTCCGGCCGGCCCCGGCATGGTCCAGCTATGGGTCGACCAGCCCGGCGACGCGCTGTCCGAGGACGACGAGGAGCCCGCCGACACCGGGCCCGACCTGGTCGACCTGGTGCCCACCGGGAAGGTGCCACCCGGGTACCTCCCCATCCTGCAGGCCTACGACTACCAGGGCGACGAGGTCACGCTGGTGCACGCCGACGACGACCGCTTACGGGCCATGGCGGTGTTCGACGTCCTGATCAACAACGCCGACCGCAAGGGCGGCCACATCCTCGCCGGCGTCGACGGCCGGGTGTACGGCGTCGACCACGGCGTCAGCCTGCACTCCGAGGACAAGCTGCGCACCGTGCTGTGGGGATGGGCGGGCAAACCCGTCGACGACGAGGCGCTCGCCCGGGTCGAGGCGCTGCGCGATCGGCTGTACGGCGACCTCGGCGAGGCACTCGCCCCACACGTCACCGACGTCGAGATCGACGCGCTGCACGCGAGAGCCGTTGCGCTGCTTCGCGACCCCGTGATGCCCGGCCCGGACCGGCACCGGCCCATCCCGTGGCCCGCCTTCTGAAGCGCGTCTAGACGGCCGAGCGTCGCCTGACCCGTCTCGTCGTGTTCTACGCTGACGCCCATGACGGATCATGACCGGGCCGCCGCCCGCCGCGAGATCACCGACGCCCTGCTGCAGGCGCTCGACCGCAGGCACGAGGTACTCGACGCGATCGTCGAGGCCGAGGACAAGGCCGGCGCGGTCGCAGCCATCGCCACGCTGCTCGGCACGTCGAAGATCGGCGGCGAGGCGGTGATGGCCATGCAATTCGACCTGCTGACCCGCGACTCCCGCCGGCGGATCGCCGCCGAACTCGAGGACCTGAACCGGCAGCTGTCGTTCCTGCTCGCCGACCGGCCCGCCAGCACCGGCGACGACCTGACGCTGCGCCCGTTCTCCGGGACCGACGACCGGGACCTCTTCGTCGCAAGGACCACCGACGTCGGCGCCAGCGGCGACGGCTCCGGCGGCCCCGCGGGGAACATCGACGACGAGATCGCCGCGGCCCTCGCACGCGTGTCCGCGGAGGAGGCGGTCTGGTTCGTCGCGGAGGAGGGGCCCGACAAGGTCGGCATGGTCTTCGGCGAACTCGTCGGCGGCGAGGTGAACGTGCGGGTGTGGGTGCACCCGGATCACCGGCACCGCGGGTTCGGCACCGCGGCGCTGCGGCGGTCACGGTCAGAGATGGCGGCGTACTTCCCGGCCGTCCCGATGGTGGTCCGCGCACCCGCCGCGACGCCACCGCCAGCGTGACCGACGCGGCGCTTGCCGCGCAGGTGGCCGAGGAGGCCGGCGAGATGCTGGTCGCCCTCCGCGAGGAGGTCGGCTTCCGCAACCCCTACGATCTCGGCGACCTCGGTGACCGACGGGCCAACACCCTGATCCTGAAGCGGTTGCTCGAGGAACGACCCGACGACGCGGTCCTGTCGGAGGAGGCCGCCGACGATCTCGTCCGGCTCAAGTCCGACCGGGTGTGGATCGTCGACCCGGTGGACGGCACCCGCGAGTTCTCCTCGGCCGGTCGCGTCGACTGGGCGGTGCACATCGCCCTCTGGCAGCGCGACGGCGATCCAGGGGGGTCGCGGCACGGCGGCATCACCGACGCCGTCGTCGGGCTCCCCGCCTCGGGTCTGGTGTACCGGACCGACACCGTGACCGGTCCGGCGCCCCGCGACCCCGGACCGATCCGGATCGCGACCAGCCGTCACCGCCCGCCAACGCTGCTCTGGTGGCTACGCGACGTGATGGACGTCGAACTGGTCGGCATCGGGTCCGCGGGCGCCAAGGCGATGGCGGTGGTGCGCGGCGACGTCGACGCCTACGTACACGCCGGAGGGCAGTGGGAGTGGGACTCGGCCGCCCCGGCCGGCGTGGTCCGTGCCGCCGGACTGCACGCCTCGCGCATCGACGGATCGCCGCTGCTCTACAACCGGCCCGACCCCTACCTGCCGGACCTGCTGATGTGCAGGCCGGAGGTCGCCGGACCGATCCTCGACGGCATCCGCTCGATCTACTGACCGGGCTCGGGAATGGATCGCCGTGATCCGGTGTCCCTCCCTGGTGAACACGAAGAGACGTCGAGTCGCTACCTCAGTCGACTGACCACCATCGGGAGGCCGTCCTGAACGCACACCCTAGAGTCGGAGCCATGCAATCGTGGCCCGCGCCGAACGTCCCGGCGCTGCCCGGACGTGGCCCGGAACTGCGCCTGTACGACAGCGCCGACCGCCAGGTCCGGCCCGTCGCGGCCGGCGAGACGGCCACCATGTACGTCTGCGGCATCACCCCGTACGACGCGACGCACCTCGGCCACGCCGCGACCTACCTGACGTTCGACCTGGTCAACCGGGTCTGGCTCGACTCGGGTCGCTCGGTGCAATACGTGCAGAACGTGACCGACGTCGACGACCCGCTGTTCGAGCGCGCCGACCGCGACGGCATCGACTGGCGCGACCTCGGGGCCCGGGAGACGCAGCTGTTCCGCGAGGACATGGCGGCGCTGGCGGTGCTGCCGCCGCGCGACTACGTCGCGGCCACCGACGCGATCGCCGAGGTGATCGAGCTGATCGAGAAGTTGCTCGCCTCGGGCGCGGCGTACGTCGTCGACGACGCCCAATACCCCGACGTGTACTTCCACGCCGACGCCACCGCCCAGTTCGGCTACGAGTCCGGCTACGACCGCGACACCATGCTCCGGCTGTTCGGCGAGCGGGGCGGCGACCCCGACCGCGCGGGCAAGGCCGACTCCCTCGACGCTCTGCTGTGGCGCGCCGAGCGTCCGGGCGAGCCCAGCTGGCCGTCGCCGTTCGGCGCGGGCCGACCGGGCTGGCACGTCGAATGCGCGGCGATAGCGCTGACGCGCCTGGGCGCGTCCGTCGACGTCCAGGGCGGCGGCAGCGACCTGGTCTTCCCGCATCACGAGTTCTCGGCCGCGCACGCCGAATCCGCCACGGGCGAGCGACGATTCGCGCGGCACTACGTGCACGCCGGGATGATCGGCCTGGACGGCCACAAGATGAGCAAGAGCCGCGGCAACCTGGTCCTGGTGTCCCGATTGCGTGCCGACGGCGTCGAGCCCGCCGCCATCCGGCTCGGCCTGCTCGCCGGGCACTACCGGGAGGACCGGTCGTGGACCGACGCGGTCCTCGCCGACGCTCAGGACCGGCTGCAGCGGTGGCGCCACGCCACCGGCCTGGCCGCAGGCCCGGACGCCGCCGACGTGGTCGCCCGGCTGCGCCAGTACCTCGCCGACGACCTCGACACCCCCAAAGCCATTGCAGCGATTGATGGCTGGGTCGCCGACGCGCTCGAATTCGGCGGTCACGACGAGTCCGCGCCGCGGACGGTGGCGACGGCCGTCGACGCACTCCTCGGGGTGGCCCTGTAGTACCTTTCGCGTCATGCCACGTGTGCGCGGAAAGGTCGTCCTCATCACCGGCGGCGGAGCCGGGGTCGGTGCCGAGGTAGCTCGTCGCCTGCACGCCAAGGGAGCACTGCTGGTGCTCACCGACGTCGACGAGGACGCACTGGACCGCAAGGCCGAGGAGTTCGACTCCGAACGGGTGCTCACCGTCGTCGCCGACGTCCGCGACCTCGAGTCCATGCAGGCGGCCGCCGAGGTCGCAGTCGAGCGATTCGGAGGCATCGACGTCGTCGTCGCGAACGCGGGCATCGCGAGCTACGGGTCGGTGCTGCAGGTGGACCCGGAGGCGGTCCGGCGGCTGCTGGAGATCAACGTGCTGGGCGTGTTCCACACGGTGCGGGCCACGCTGCCGTCAATCATCGACCGGCGGGGCTACGTCCTGGTCGTGTCGTCCCTGGCCGCCTTCGCCGCGGCTCCCGGGTTGGCGCCCTACAACGCCTCGAAGGCCGCCGTGGAGCAGTTCGCCAACGCCCTGCGCCTCGAGGTCGCCCACCGCGGCGTCGACGTCGGCGTGGCGCACATGTCCTGGATCGACACCGCGATGGTCCGAGACTCCAAGACCGATCTGCCGACGTTCGGCGAGATGCTGTCGCGGCTGCCCGGCCCGCTGTCCCGGACCACCTCGGTCGACCGCTGCGGCGAGGCGTTCGTCAAGGGCATCGAGCGCCGACGGACGCGGGTGTACTGCCCCGCCTGGGTGGGCGCGGTGCGGTGGTTCAAGCCCCTGCTGTCCACCCGCGTGGGCGAGATCCCGGTGCGGGCGATCGTGCCGGACATCCTGCCCCGCATGGACGCCGAGGTGGCCGCGCTCGGCCGCTCGACCAGCGCACACGCCAGGTCCTTCGAGGAGCGGTAGTCCCACCTCCCCGGTTTCGTCCACCGGTGGCGGTACCCTCACCTGACCCGTCACCGGAGGAGGCACGATGTCGCGACCGATGACAGATCTGGAATTGCTGCGCGAACTCGAACCCGTCGCCGAGGCCGGGATGAACCAGCATCTGGCGACCACCAGGGACTGGAATCCCCACGACTACGTGCCGTGGTCGCAGGGCACGGCGGTCGACCGGCCGTGGACGCCCGAGCAGTCCGCTTTCTCCGAGATCGCCCGGATCGCGATGATCACGAACCTGCTGACCGAGGACAACCTGCCGTCCTACCACCGCGCGATCGCCGAGCACTTCAGCCTCGACGACGCGTGGGGCGCGTGGGTCAACCGCTGGACCGTGGAGGAGAACCGGCACGGCATCGCCCTGCGCGACTACCTGGTGGTCACCCGCGCGGTCGATCCCGACGCCCTCGAACGGGGACGCCTGCAGCAGGTCACCGCCGGCTTCAGCCCCGGCCAGCAGGGTCAGGGTTCGGTCGCACCCGAGTCCATGCTCGACGCGCTCGTCTACGTGACGTTCCAGGAGCTGGCCACCCGCGTCTCGCACCGCAACACCGGACGGGCCTGCAACGAGTCCGTCGCCGACGTGCTGCTCAAGCGGGTCGCCGCCGACGAGAACCTGCACATGATCTTCTACCGCGGGCTGGCCGCCGCCGCGCTCGACCTGGCGCCCGACCGCGCCATGCACTCGATCTGCCGGATCCTGGTCAACTTCCAGATGCCGGGCTTCTCGATCCCCGACTTCCGCCGCAACGCCGTCAAGATCGCCGTCGGCGGCATCTACGACCTGCGCCAGCATCTCGACGAGGTGGTGCTGCCGGTGCTGCGGTACTGGCGCATCTTCGAGCGCGACGACTTCACCGGTGCCGGGGAGCGCAGCCGCGACGAGCTGGCCGAGTTCATCGCGCGCATGGAGGACGAGGCCGCCAAGTTCGAGCTGTCGAAGGCGCGCTACCTGGAGCGCGACGCCATGCGCGCCGAGCGGGCCGCGGTCAAGCTCGGCCGCTGACTACCCGCGGAAGCCCGGCCCGCGGCGACGCAGGTAGCGCTCGAACTCGGCGGCCAGCGCGTCGCCGTCGATCTTGTTGAGCGCCTCGCTCATGTCGACCTCGGCGTCCCCGCGCTCCTCGAGGGACTGCACGTACTCGGCGATCTCCTCGTCGTCGGCGGTCATCTCGGTGACGGCCTGCTCCCACTCCTCGGCGGCGGTCGGCAGGTCGGCTAGCGGGACCTCGACGTCGAGGACGTCCTCGACCCGACGGAGCAGCGCCACGGTCGCCTTGGGGTTGGGCGGTTGCGACACGTAGTGCGGGACGGCGGCCCAGAAGGTGACGGCCGGGATGCCCGCGGCGACGCACGCGTCCTGGAACACGCCGGCGATGCCGGTCGGCCCCTCGTAGCGGGTCTCCTCCAGGCCGAAGTACTTCGCCGAGTCGGGGGAGTAGGCGGCGCCCGACACCGGCACCGGCCGCGTGTGCGGGGTGTCGGCGAGCAGCGCCCCGAGGATCACGACGGTGTCGACGTTCAGCTTCTCGGCGATGCCGAGGAGTTCGGCGCAGAAGGTGCGCCAGCGCATGTTGGGCTCGACGCCGTGCATCAGCACGATGTCGCGGTCGCTGCCGGGCGGGCGGCAGTGCGAGATCCGCAGCGAGGGCCAGACCAGCTCGCGGGTGACACCGTCGATCTGCCGGATCACCGGGCGGTTCACCTGGTAGTCGTAGTACGCCTCGTCGTCGATCTCGACGATGGTCTCGGCCTCCCAGATGGCGTCGAGGTGCTCCAGGGCATCGCTCGCGGCATCCCCGGCGTCGTTCCATCCCTCGAAGGCCGCGACCACGATCGGCTCGTGCAATTCGGGCAGGTCTGTCACCACGCCAGCGTAAGCCCTGCACCCGACGCGGGAGTGGCACCGTCACCGCACGAGTCGGCCGTTCCTGACGCCGATCGAACCACGACGTAGACTTGTCGGGTCGAGAGGCGTTGCAACGGTTACTCGGGGGTTGAATCCCGCCCGATATCCGCCACGCTCGGCAGAGCCAAGGACGCCTTCCGCTACGGAAGGAATGTACGTGACCTCCTCTGAGCCGAAGATCGCTGACACGGCCACTTTCGAGCCGAACGTCCGCCCGGACTGCACTGACGAACTCACCGCAGCCCTGAACCAGCGGATCATGGTGATCGACGGCGCGATGGGCACGGCGATCCAGCGCGACCGGCCCGACGAGGCCGGCTACCGCGGCGACCGGTTCACCGAGTGGCCGACGGCCCTGCAGGGCAACAACGACCTGCTCACGCTGACGCAGCCGCAGATCATCGAGGGCATCCACCGCGAGTACCTCGAGGCGGGCGCGGACATCCTCGAGACCAACACGTTCAACGCCAACGCGATCTCGCTGTCGGACTACGACATGGCCGACCTCAGCTACGAGCTGAACTACGCGGGCGCCGCACTGGCCCGCAGGGCGGCCGACGAGTTCAGCACCCCCGACAAGCCCCGCTACGTCGCCGGTGCGCTGGGGCCCACGACGCGGACGGCGTCGATCTCGCCGGACGTCAACGACCCCGGCGCCCGCAACGTCACCTACGACCAGCTGGTCGCGGCGTACCTCGAGGCCCTCAACGGCCTGGTCGACGGTGGCGCCGACCTCCTCATCATCGAGACGATCTTCGACTCGCTGAACGCCAAGGCCGCGGTGTTCGCCGTCGAGACGCTGTTCGAGGAGCGCGACCGCCGCTGGCCGCTGATCATCTCGGGCACCATCACCGACGCGTCGGGCCGGACGCTGTCCGGTCAGGTCACCGAGGCCTTCTGGAACGCGATCAGGCACGCCAAGCCGCTCGCGGTGGGTCTCAACTGCGCGCTCGGCGCGCCGGAGATGCGGCCCTACATCGCCGAGGTGGCGCGGATCGCCGACACCTTCGTGTCCTGCTACCCGAATGCCGGTCTGCCCAACGCCTTCGGCGAGTACGACGAGGACCCGGAGCACCAGGCCGGCTACATCGCGGAATTCGCCGAGGCCGGTCTGGTCAACCTCGTCGGCGGCTGCTGCGGTACGACGCCCGAGCACATCGCCGAGATCGCCAGGGTCGTCGAGGGCAAGCCCCGCCGCGAGCTGCCCCAGATCCCGGTGGCCACCCGGCTGTCGGGCCTGGAGCCGCTCAACATCACCGACGACTCGCTGTTCGTGAACATCGGCGAGCGCACCAACATCACCGGCTCCGCCCGGTTCCGCAACCTGATCAAGGCCGAGGACTACGACACCGCCCTGTCGGTGGCCCTGCAGCAGGTCGAGGTCGGCGCCCAGATCATCGACGTCAACATGGACGAGGGCATGATCGACGGCGTCGCCGCCATGGACCGGTTCACCAAGCTGATCGCGGCCGAGCCCGACATCAGCCGTGTGCCGGTGATGATCGACTCCTCCAAGTGGGACGTCATCGAGGCGGGCCTCAAGAACGTGCAGGGCAAGCCGATCGTCAACTCGATCTCCATGAAGGAGGGCGAGGAGAAGTTCGTCCGCGAGGCGCGGCTGTGCCGCAAGTACGGCGCCGCGGTGGTCGTCATGGCGTTCGACGAGCAGGGCCAGGCCGACAACCTGGAGCGCCGCAAGGAGATCTGCGGCCGTGCCTACCGGATCCTGACCGAGGAGGTCGGCTTCCCGGCCGAGGACATCATCTTCGACCCGAACTGCTTCGCGCTCGCCACGGGCATCGAGGAGCACGCGACGTACGGCATCGACTTCATCGAGGCGTGCGCCTGGATCAAGGAGAACCTGCCAGGGGTGCACATCTCCGGCGGCATCTCGAACGTCTCGTTCTCGTTCCGCGGCAACAACCCCGTCCGCGAGGCGATCCACGCCGTGTTCCTCTATCACGCGATCCGGGCCGGTCTGGACATGGGCATCGTCAACGCGGGTGCGCTGGTGCCGTACGACTCGATCGACCCCGAGCTGCGGGACCGCATCGAGGACGTCGTGCTGAACCGCCGCGAGGACGCGGCCGAGCGCCTGCTGGAGATCGCCGAACGGTTCAACTCCTCGGAGAAGGCGGACGATCCGGTGGCCGCCGAGTGGCGCAGCCTGCCCGTCCGGGAGCGGATCACGCACGCCCTCGTCAAGGGCATCGACGCCAACGTCGACGACGACACCGAGGAGTTGCGGGCCGAGATCGAGGCCGCGGGTGGTCGCCCGATCGAGGTCATCGAGGGCCCGCTGATGGACGGCATGAACGTCGTCGGCGACCTCTTCGGCGCGGGCAAGATGTTCCTGCCCCAGGTCGTGAAGTCGGCCCGCGTCATGAAGAAGGCCGTGGCCTACCTGCTGCCGTTCATCGAGGCCGAAAAGGCGCAGCCGCTGCCTGGAGAGACGGTGAAGAAGGACACGAACGGCACGATCATCATGGCGACGGTCAAGGGCGACGTCCACGACATCGGCAAGAACATCGTCGGGGTCGTCCTGCAGTGCAACAACTACGAGGTGATCGACCTCGGCGTGATGGTGCCCGCCCAGAAGATCCTGGACGCGGCCAAGGAGCACGACGCCGACATCATCGGGCTGTCCGGCCTGATCACCCCGTCGCTGGACGAGATGGTCAACTTCGCCGTCGAGATGGAGCGCCAGGGTCTGGAGATCCCGCTGCTGATCGGTGGCGCGACTACGTCGCGCGCCCACACGGCGGTCAAGGTGGCGCCGCGCCGCAAGGGCCCGGTGGTCTGGGTCAAGGACGCGTCCCGCTCGGTGCCGGTCGCCGCCGCGCTGCTCGACGACAAGCAGCGCCCGGCACTGCTGGAGGCCACCGAGAAGGACTACGCCTCGCTGCGGGAACGGCATGCTCAGAAGAGCGAACGCAAGATGCTGACGCTGGAGAAGGCGCGGGCGAATCGGACGCCGATCGAGTGGGACGGCTACACCCCGCCGGTGCCCGCACAGGGTCTCGGCGTGCGGGAGTTCATGGACTACGACTTCGCCGAACTGCGCGAGTACATCGACTGGCAGCCGTTCTTCAACGCCTGGGAGATGAAGGGCCGGTTCCCCGACATCCTCAACAACCCGGTCTCCGGCGAGACGGCCCGCAAGCTGTACGAGGACGCCCAGGAGATGCTCGACACGATGATCAAGGAGAAGTGGCTGACCGCCAACGGCGTCATCGGCTTCTTCCCGGCGAACGCGGTGGGCGACGACGTCGAGGTCTATACCGACGAGAGCCGCACCGAGGTGCTGACCCGGCTGCACAACCTGCGCCAGCAGGGCGAGCACCGGGACGGCATCCCGAACCGTTCCCTCGGTGACTTCGTCGCGCCCAAGGACACCGGTCTGGCCGACTACGTCGGCGCCTTCGCGGTCACCACCGGGCTCGGCATCCACGACAAGATCAGTGAGTACAAGGCGGCGAACGACGACTACAGCGCGATCCTGCTGGAGTCGCTCGCCGACCGGCTGGCCGAGGCGTTCGCCGAGCGGATGCACCAGCGGGTCCGCAAGGAGTTCTGGGGTTTCCAGCCCGACGAGCAACTCGACAACGAGGACCTGATCGGCGAGAAGTACGTCGGCATCCGGCCCGCCCCCGGCTATCCGGCCTGCCCGGAGCACACCGAGAAGGCGACGCTCTGGGACCTGATGGACGTCAAGGAGCGCACCGGCATCGAACTCACCGAGTCGATGGCGATGTGGCCCGGCGCCGCCGTCAGCGGCTGGTACTTCAGCCACCCGCAGTCGCAGTACTTCGTCGTCGGCCGGATCAGCCAGGACCAGGTGGCCGACTACGCGAAGCGCAAGGGCTGGACGCTGAAGGAGGCCGAGCGCTGGCTCGCCCCCAACCTCGGCTACAACCCGGAGGACTGACCATGAAGGCAGTCCTGTGGGACATGGACGGCACGCTCGTCGACTCCGAGAAGCTGTGGGACGTCGCCCTGCACGAGCTGTACCGCCTGCACGGCGGCGTGCTCAGCACCGAGGTCCGCGAGTCGACGGTGGGCGGCTCGGCCGAGACGGTGATGGCGGTCGTGTTCGCGGATCTGGGTCTGGACCCGAACCCGGCCGACGTCAGGCGGGAGACCGACTGGCTGCACGAGTACGTGGGTGAACTCTTCGCCCGGGGCCTCCCGTGGCGGCCCGGTGCCCGCGAGCTGCTCGACGGTCTCGCCGCGGAGGGCGTGCCGATGGCCCTGGTCACGAACACCCGGCGCGACCTGACCGACCAGGCCCTGAACAGCATTGGCAGGCACTACTTCTCGGCGACGGTGTGCGGTGACGAGGTGCCGCGCGGCAAGCCCGCGCCGGACCCCTACCTGCGCGCCGCGGAGCTGCTCGGCGTCGAACCCGCGGACTGCCTCGCCGTCGAGGACTCCACCACGGGCACCACCGCGGCCGAAGCGGCCGGCTGCGCGGTGCTGGTGGTCCCCATCGACGTGGCGGTACCGAGCACGCCGCGGCGGCGGCACGCGGACACCCTCGCGGGCCTCGCGGTCCCGGATCTGCGCGCGATCTTCACCGATCTTGAAACGCTGGCAACGCCGGTGGCTAAGCCCTTGCGCTAGCGAGCAATTGCTCGGTCGTTCCGTACGCGCCGGTGATTCCCGAACACCCGACACTGACCTACATCAGTGCTTGAATGTGTTCCAGGTCACCGCGAAAGGACGTCTCATGGCAGGTCAGGGTCCCCCCGTCGACGATTCGGCGTCGGCAATCACCGACGAGGACTTCTCGTCGGGTCGCACCGCCGTCCGGATCGCCGCCGTCGCCGCGCTCGGCGGTCTGCTGTTCGGCTACGACAGCGCGGTGATCAACGGCGCCGTCGACTCGATCCAGGAGGACTTCGGGATCGGCAACGCCGAGTTGGGCTTCGCCGTCGCGTCGGCACTGCTCGGTGCCGCCGCGGGTGCCATGACCGCTGGCCGGATCGCCGACAAGATCGGCCGCATCGCGGTCATGAAGATCGCCGCGGTGCTGTTCTTCATCAGCGCCTTCGGCACCGGCTTCGCCCACGAGGTCTGGACGGTGGTGCTGTTCCGCATCGTCGGCGGCATCGGCGTCGGCGTGGCATCGGTGATCGCACCGGCCTACATCGCCGAGACGTCGCCCCCCGGCATCCGCGGCCGGCTCGGATCGCTGCAGCAGCTCGCGATCGTGTCCGGCATCTTCCTGTCGTTCGCGGTCAACTACCTGCTGCAGTGGCTCGCGGGCGGGCCCAACGAGCCGCTGTGGTTCGGCCTCGACGCGTGGCGGTGGATGTTCCTGGTCATGGCCGTCCCCGCCGTCGTGTACGGGCTGCTGGCGTTCACCATCCCGGAGTCCCCGCGGTACCTCGTGGCCAGCCACCAGATCCCCGAGGCGCGCCGGGTCCTCAGCACCCTGCTCGGGCAGAAGAACCTCGAGATCACCATCACCCGCATCCGCGACACCCTGGAGCGCGAGGACAAGCCGTCGTGGCGCGACATGCGCAAGCCGACCGGCGGGATCTACGGCATCGTCTGGGTGGGCCTCGGTCTGTCGGTGTTCCAGCAGTTCGTCGGCATCAACGTGATCTTCTACTACTCGAACGTGCTGTGGCAGGCGGTCGGGTTCAGTGCGGATGACTCCGCGATATTCACCGTCATCACCTCGGTGATCAACGTGCTGACCACGCTCATCGCGATCGCTCTGATCGACAAGATCGGCCGCAAGCCGCTGCTGCTCATCGGATCGTCGGGCATGGCGATCACGCTGATCACGATGGCGATCATCTTCGGCAACGCGACTCTCAACCCCGACGGGACGCCCAGCCTGCCCGGCGCATCCGGGACGATCGCACTGATCGCGGCCAACCTCTTCGTCGTCGCCTTCGGCATGTCGTGGGGCCCGGTGGTCTGGGTGCTGCTCGGCGAGATGTTCCCCAACCGCATCCGCGCCGCCGCCCTCGGCCTCGCCGCCGCCGGGCAGTGGGCGGCCAACTGGCTGATCACGGTGACGTTCCCGGGTCTGCGCGAGCACCTCGGCCTCGCCTACGGCTTCTACGGACTGTGCGCGGTGCTGTCGGGTCTGTTCGTGTGGAGGTGGGTCATGGAGACCAAGGGAATGGACCTCGAGGACATGCACGGGCAGATCGTCGCCGACTCGAAGACGACCGGCGAGAAGAACGTGACCAACCTCTGATCACGCGCGCCGTCGCGGCCGTGCGGGAAACCGCCGTGACGGCGCCGTGCGCGGCGTGGAACAATCGCGTGCCGTGAAGACCTTCGACGCCCTGTTCGCCGAGTTGAGCGAACGCGCCCGCACCCGACCCGAGGGCAGCGGCACCGTCGCGGCGCTCGACGGCGGCGTGCACGGGCTGGGGAAGAAGATCATCGAAGAGGCCGGCGAGGTGTGGCTGGCCGCCGAACACGAGGGTGACGAGGCGCTCGCCGAGGAGATCAGCCAGCTCCTCTACTGGACGCAGGTGCTGATGCTCAAGCGCGGGCTCACGCTCGACGACGTGTACGCCAAGCTGTGAACGGCTCCGGGTCGGGCGCGAACCTGCTGCGGGTCGCCGTCCCCAACAAGGGGGCGCTCAGCGAATCGGCTGCCGAGATCCTGTCGGAGGCGGGCTACCGCCGCCGTCGCGACGCCAAGGACCTCACGGTCATCGACCGCGTCAACAACGTCGAGTTCTTCTTCCTGAGGCCCAAGGACATCGCGATCTACGTCGGCTCGGGCCAGCTCGACCTCGGCATCACCGGACGCGACCTCGCCGCCGACTCCGGTGCCGCCGTCTCCGAGCGGCTCGCGCTCGGCTTCGGCAACTCCACCTTCCGCTACGCCGGCCCGGTCGGCCGCGACTGGACCGTCGAGGACCTCGCCGGACAGCGCATCGCGACCTCGTTCCCCAACCTGGTCCGAAAGGATCTGGCCGACAGGGGAATCGACGCGACGGTCATCCGGCTCGACGGAGCGGTGGAGATCTCGGTTCAACTCGGCGTCGCCGACGTGATCGCCGACGTCGTGGGCTCCGGCCGCACCCTCGGCCTGCACGACCTGGTCGCCTTCGGCGACTCGCTGTGCGACTCGGAGGCGGTGCTCATCGAGAGCGCCGATCCCGACCCGACCACGACCGCCGCCCGCGCCCAACTCACCGCCCGCGTGCAGGGCGTGGTGTTCGGCCAGCAGTACCTGATGCTCGACTACGACTGTCCCCGAACCGTTCTCGAGCGCGCCACCGCCGTCACGCCCGGCCTCGAGTCGCCGACCATCGCGCCGCTCGCCGACCCCGACTGGGCCGCGGTGCGGGCGCTGGTCCCGCGCCGCGAAGTCAACGCGATCATGGACGAACTCGCGGCCATCGGCGCCAAGGCGATCCTGGCCTCCGACATCCGGTTCTGTCGCTTTTGACGTGTTAGCGTCCTGCGCATGACGCATGCGCTCGTCCTCCTCCTCGCTGTGCTGATCGGTGTCGTGGCGGGTCTGCGGGCGCTCACGCCGCCCGCCGCTGTGGCATGGGGTGCGGCGCTCGGTTGGCTTCCGACCGAGGGCACCTGGGCCGAATGGGTCGGTCATCCCGTCACCGTCGCGGTGCTCACGATCCTGCTCGTCGTCGAACTGGTCACCGACCAGCTGCCGAAGACGCCACCCCGCACCGTGCCTCCGCAGTTCGTGGCGCGCCTCCTCACGGGTGCGTTCGCGGGTGCCGTCATCGGTGCCGGGTTCCACCACACGTTCAGTGCCATCGGCGCGGGCATGATCGGCGCCGTGCTCGGCACGCTCGGTGGCTTCCACGCCCGCCGCGCCCTGGTGAGCCGCAACGGCGGCCGCGATTTGCCGATCGCCGTCACCGAGGACGTCATCGCCGTGCTCGCCGGATTCGCCGTCGTCGCACTAGCCACCACGCTCTGACGCCATGGCCCGCGACTTCAACGCCATCGTCATCGGTGCCGGCCAGGCCGGACCGCCCCTGGCCGGTCGGCTGACCGCGGCGGGCAAGACCGTCGCGGTCATAGAACGCAAGCTGGTCGGCGGCACCTGCGTCAACTACGGCTGCATCCCCACCAAGACGTTGGTCGCCAGCGCCCACACGGCACACGTCGCCCGCCGCGCCGCCGACTTCGGCATCGGAACCGGTGACGTCACCGTCGACATCTCGAAGGTCAAGGCCCGCAAGGACCGGATCATGCTCGACGATCGGCACGGCCTCGAGTCGTGGCTCGAGGGGATGGACGGAGCGACCTTGATCCGCGGCCACGCCCGCTTCGAGCGGCCGCACCAGATCCGCGTGGACGACGAGGTGCTCACCGCGCCTCGGATCTTCCTCAACGTCGGCGGCAGGGCGACGGTCCCCGACGTGCCCGGCCTGGCCGACGTCGACTACCTCACCAACGTCGGAATCCTCGACCTCGACGTCCTACCCGAGCACCTCGTCGTCCTCGGTGGCAGTTACATCGCGCTGGAATTCGCCCAGATGTACCGCCGGTTCGGAGCGCGGGTCAGCGTCGTCGAGCGCGGTCCGCGGCTCACCGCCCGCGAGGACGAGGACGTGTCCGCCGCGATCAAGGACATCCTGACCGGCGAGGGCATCGACGTCCACCTCGACGCCACGGGCATGCGAGTGGTCAAGCACGACACCGGATCCGGGTTCGACCTGTATCCGCGCGACGGCGCCGACCCCATATCCGGGTCGCACCTGCTGGTCGCGACCGGCCGTCGGCCGAACACCGACGACCTCGGTCTCGACGTCGCGGGCGTCGCCACCGACGGGCACGGGTACATAAAGACTGACGACCAGTTGCGGACCAACGTCGACGGCATCTGGGCGATGGGGGACTGCAACGGCAAGGGCGCCTTCACCCACACGTCCTACAACGACTTCGAGATCGTCGCCGCCAACCTCCTCGACGACGACCCCCGTCGCGTCAGCGACCGGGTGAGCACCTACGCGCTCTACATCGATCCGCCGCTGGGCCGCGCGGGCATGAGCGTCGACGAGGTCCGCAAGTCCGGACGCAGGGCGCTGGTCGCCACGCGCCCCATGACCCAGGTGGGTCGCGCGGTCGAGAAGGGCGAGACCCAGGGCTTCATGAAGGTCGTCGTCGACGCGGAGACCGAGCAGATCCTCGGCGCCGCAATCCTCGGGGTGGGCGGCGACGAGGTGATCCAGGACATCCTCGACGTGATGACGGCGAAGCTGCCCTACACCGCGATCTCGCGGACCATGCACATCCACCCGACGGTGAGCGAACTCGTGCCGACCCTCCTGCAGGGCCTCGAGCCGCTGACCTAGCCGTCAGCGCCGCTGGACCAGCAGCGTCTGCGCCGAGGTGCCGATGAACCCGCGCCGGTCGAACACGTCGGCGGTCGTCACGCCGATGCCGTCGGGCCCGACGGAGCCGCGGGCCCGCAGGGCGAAGTCGTTGCCCTCGGGCAACCGGTGCAGGTGCACGGTGGTGTCGGTGTTCATGAAGAGGAACTCGGTGGGGTCGATCGCGGCGCCGACGCCGTTCGCGGAGTCCACGACCATCGCGAGGCGCTGCAGATCCGACATCGGTTCGTCGTCCACGAGCGGCACCAGCGGACTCATCCATGACACCGCGGCCTCGCCCTCGGCGGTGACCTGACTGCGCCAGCTCACCGATTCCAGGTATCCGGGCGCGCCCATCCAGCCGTGCGCATTCTCCCTGGCCTCGCCCTCGACGAGCGGGGGATGGCGGTCGGTGACGACGTCGGTCGTGTCGCTGGTCGCGAGCAGCCAGGCGCTCAGGCGGGCGACCGCGCGGTCGGTGCCGTCCGGACGGGTGGCGAGCATCTCGGCCATCATCAGCGAGATGCGCGATCCCGGCCGGTCCACCCAGGCCCGAACCTTCACCGGCGCAACGGGAATCGCGCCCAGGATGTCCATGGCCAGACGGCCGACCCGCAGGCCCGGCGCGGTGTCCGCGGCGAACTCCTCGATGGCCTTCGTCATCAACGCCAGCGGCGGCGAGCCGTGCTGGATCGACGAGTCCCAGTTGCTCGCCGTGCCCATGGTCGACTCGAACACCTGGAGGTCGCCGTCCGCCGGCAACCGGCGGTAGTGGCGGTCGATCACGCGGCGGGCTCCGTCATCTCGGGCCAGCCGGGATACGGCGGCGGCGTCCCCCCGAAGACGGGGCAGAACTCGTGGTGGGCACACCAGTCGCACAGCCGCGACGGGCTCGGCCGGAAGTCACCGGTCCGACCGGCCGCCAGGATCGCCCGCCACATGGCCATCAACGTCTTCTCGAACCGTTCCAGCTCGTCGAGGTCGGGCGTGTAGTCCAGCACCTGCCCGTCGGTCAGGTAGATCAGCCGCAGCCGCGCCGGCAGCACGTTGCGGGAGCGCAGCAGCGCCACGGCGTAGAACTTCATCTGGAACATCGCCTTGGCCTCGGCGACCGCCCGCGCGGCCGGCGGAGCCTTCCCGGTCTTGTAGTCGACCACCCGCATCTCCCCGGTCTTGGCGACGTCGATCCGGTCGACGAAACCGCGCAGCAGGGTGCCGTCGGCGAGTTCGACCTCGACGTGCTGTTCGCAGCTCTGCGGGTCGAACCGGGTGGGGTCCTCCAACCGGTAGTACCCCGACAGCAGCCGGCGGGCCTGCTCGAGGAGTTCGGCCTGCATCTCCGGTGCGAAACCGGCTGCCACCTCGGGTCTTTCGCCCGCAACGCGCTCCCAGGCGGGACCGACCAGCGACAACGCGGTGGCGGGGTCCCGTTCCGCAGCGGGCAGTGCGTACAGCTGCTCGAGGGCGGCGTGCACGACGGAGCCGCGGACCTGCGCGGTCGACGACGGCTCGGGGAGCCGGTCGATGGCGCGGAAGCGGTAGAGCAGCGGGCACTGCTTGAAGTCGCTGGCGCGCGAGGGCGACAGCGCGGGACGCCGGACCCGCGCGGCCGGCGGCACGGTGATCTGCTCGTCGTCCAAGCCCGTCCCTCCGTTCTTCATCCGTCGTCCCTCGAAGGGTATGACGGGGGTCGGACAACCCCGCGCACCGCATTCGGCGCGCCCGATGGCAGGCTGATCACCCGTGCCCACTACCGGTCCGTTCGTCGTCGGCGATCGCGTGCAGTTGACCGACCCCAAGGGTCGGCACTACACGATGGTCCTGGCGCCGGGCGGCGAGTTCCACACCCACCGCGGAGCGATCACCCACGACTCCGTCATCGGTCAGCCCGAGGGCAGCGTCGTCAAGTCGACCAACGGTGACCAGTTCCTGGTGCTGCGGCCGCTGCTCATCGACTACGTGCTGTCCATGCCGCGTGGTGCGCAGGTGATCTACCCGAAGGACGCCGCCCAGATCGTGCACGAGGGCGACGTGTTCCCCGGGGCGCGCGTGCTCGAGGCGGGCGCCGGATCGGGGGCACTGACGTGCTCGCTGCTGCGCGCCGTCGGCCCCGAGGGGACGGTGACGTCCTACGACGTGCGCGCCGACCACGCCGAACACGCCGAACGCAACGTCGTGACGTTCTTCGGTGGGCACCCGGCCAACTGGGACCTTCGCGTGGCCGACGTCAAGGACTACGACGGCGACGAGGTCGACCGCGTGGTGCTCGACATGCTGGCCCCCTGGGAGGTGCTCGAGTCGATCGCCGGGGCGCTGATCCCCGGCGGCGTGCTGATCGTCTATGTGGCGACGGTGACGCAGCTCTCGCGCACGGTCGAGGCGCTGCGCGAGCAGCAGTGCTGGACCGAACCGCGGTCGTGGGAGTCGCTGCAGCGCGGCTGGGACGTCGTCGGGCTCGCGGTCCGGCCCCAGCATTCGATGCGCGGCCACACCGCGTTCCTCATCAGTGCCCGCCGGTTGGCGCCGGGTGCGGTGACGCCGGCGCCGTTGCGCCGCAAGCGGAACATCTAGGCGTCGTCACTGCTGCGACGCAGGAGCGGCTCAATCGTCACTGCTGCGACGCAGGCCGCGCCGCGCTGACAGCAGCTGGATCTCCGGACGCGAGGCCACCAGACGCTCGGCCGCGTCGAGGATCTCGACCACGTGGCCCCGGTCCGCCGCCACGACCGCCGCGCCGATCCCGGCCCGCCGGTGCAGGCCGAGGTCGCCCGTCTCGGCGGCGGTCACGCTGAGGCGGCGGCGCAGCTCGGCCACGATGGGCCGGACCACGGAACGCTTCTCCTTGAGCGACCGCACGTCGCCGAGGAGGAGGTCGAATTCGAGCCACCCGATCCACACGGGCGATCAGCCGGGCGGTGCGGGGGAGCTGACCAGGGGTAGCAGCTGATCGGCGCTGCGACGGGCCAGCTGCCAGCCGTCGCGGCTCGGGCTGAACTCCATCGGGTACACGAACGGCGGGAGTGAGGACTCCGCCGCACCCAGCGTCATCGTCGCCGAGACGTCGCCCGGCTGCGGGGCCCAGGCGATGTCGCCGGCCTGCACAGTCAGCGGTGCGTAGCCGTTCGCGGCCAGCGCGTCGGCGAAGTTCTGTAGGACGGGCCGGTCCTCGGCCGTCCCGTACTGGATCAGCCCGACCTTCCGCTCAGGGGGAACCGAAGGGTCGGCCAGCGCGAGGACCACGGCCGTCAGCGCCTCGGGCGCGGGCAGTGGCGTCGCCTCCGGGGCGACGGCCGACGGGGTGGCGAGGGCGCGGGTCGCATCCGGCTCGGGGGACGCCGCGTCGGGAGCGCACCCGGACAGCCCGAACGCCGCCACGAATGTGACGGCGCTCAGGACTGCTGTCGGGGTGCGGCGCACCGGTGGGGGTCAGCCCACCGCCGACATCACGGCAAGGGCGGACTCCTTGGTGATCTGGTATCCGGTCGGGCTGGGACCCGAGACGAAGACCACCGGCTGGGTGGCGGTGCCACCCGTGGCCGCGGTGGCCGTCACGTTGGCGGTGACGACGGGACCGTTCTGGTCGATGTCCACGACGGTGAACGTGACGGGGAAGTAGCCCTTGGCGGCTGCGTCCTGGTACTTGCGGTCGGCCAGGCGGCTCTCGACACGCCCGAGGCCACCCTGGATGTAGGTGCCCTTCGAGGAGAACGAACCCGGGCCGACGAGACCGTTGAGGGTCTGCGTCAGCGGTGCCTGGAGATCGGGCGCGGGGGCCTGCGGCAGTGGTGCATCCCACACGACCGGGGTGATGGCGGGCGAGGCGGCGAGCGTGCTCGATGCAACGGACGTCACACCGCCTGCTGCTGCGGCTACCACGGCCGCCGCTGCCATGCCGGTAACGAGGGTTTTGAGGATCACGACGGACCTTTCGATGGGACCAACTCTTGTCAGAGGCTAACAGTGTTGCTGGTGTGTCGAATTCCTACACCACACACAAAGACTGAATCGCCGGTAGCGTTGAAGGTGTTACTGCACCAACTTTCGGTGCGGGGAGGAGCCTGACATGAGTGAGTCGGAGCGTTCGGGAACGAACCCAGAGGACTTCACCTCTCCACTATCGAGCAGTGATGCTGCCGAACTGGAGGAACTGCGCCGCGAGGCGGCGTTGCTCCGGGAGCAACTCTCGGAGGTCGCGAGCACGCCCAGCGCGTCACGCAGCCCGCGCGACGTCCATCAGTTGGAGTCCAGGATCGACTCGCTCGCCGCGCGCAACGCGAAGCTGATGGACACCCTCAAGGAGGCGCGCCAACAATTGCTGGCGCTGCGCGAGGAGGTCGACCGGCTCGGACAGCCGCCGAGCGGCTACGGCGTCCTGCTCGCCACGCACTCCGATGACACCGTCGACGTGTTCACCTCGGGCCGCAAGATGCGCCTCACCTGCTCGCCCAACATCGAGGTCGACGAACTCAAGCAGGGCCAGACGGTTCGCCTCAACGAGGCGCTGACCGTGGTGGAGGCCGGCAGCTTCGAGTCCGTCGGCGAGATCAGCACGCTGCGCGAGGTGCTCTCCGACGGGCACCGCGCCCTCGTCGTCGGTCACGCCGACGAGGAACGCATCGTGTGGCTGGCCGAGCCGCTCGTGGCTGCGGAGTTCCTGCCCGAGGGCGTGCCGCTGCCCGACGACCAGCCCAACGACGACTCGCGGCCGCGCAAGCTGCGCCCGGGTGACTCGCTGCTGGTCGACACCAAGGCCGGATACGCCTTCGAGCGCGTCCCCAAGGCCGAGGTCGAGGACCTGGTCCTCGAGGAGGTACCGGACGTCAGCTACGAGGACATCGGTGGCCTGACCCGGCAGATCGAGCAGATCCGCGATGCCGTGGAGCTGCCCTTCCTGCACAAGGACCTCTACCGCGAGTACTCGCTGCGTCCGCCGAAGGGCGTGCTGCTCTACGGCCCTCCCGGCTGTGGCAAGACGCTAATCGCGAAGGCCGTCGCCAACTCGCTGGCCAAGAAGATGGCCGAGCTGCGTGGCGAGGACTCCCGCGAGGCCAAGTCGTACTTCCTCAACATCAAGGGTCCCGAGCTGCTCAACAAGTTCGTGGGCGAGACCGAGCGGCACATCCGGCTGATCTTCCAGCGCGCACGGGAGAAGGCCTCCGAGGGCACGCCCGTCATCGTGTTCTTCGACGAGATGGACTCGATCTTCCGGACCCGTGGCACCGGCGTCAGCTCCGACGTCGAGACCACGGTCGTGCCGCAGCTGCTCAGCGAGATCGACGGCGTCGAGGGCCTGGAGAACGTCATCGTGATCGGCGCCTCCAACCGCGAGGACATGATCGATCCGGCGATCCTGCGGCCCGGCCGCCTGGACGTCAAGATCAAGATCGAGCGGCCCGACGCCGAGGCGGCGATGGACATCTTCTCGAAGTACCTGACCGAGAACCTGCCCGTGCACGCCGACGACATCGCCGAGTTCAACGGTGACCGTTCGCTGACGATCAAGACCATGATCGAGAAGGTCGTCGACCGGATGTACGCCGAGGTCGACGAGAACCGGTTCCTGGAGGTCACCTACGCCAACGGTGACAAGGAGGTCATGTACTTCAAGGACTTCAACTCCGGCGCCATGATCCAGAACGTCGTCGACAAGGCGAAGAAGTTCGCGATCAAGTCCGTCCTCGAGAGCGGTCAGCACGGTCTGCGGATCCAGCACCTGCTCGATTCGATCGTCGACGAGTTCGCCGAGAACGAGGACCTGCCCAACACGACGAACCCCGACGACTGGGCCCGGATCTCGGGCAAGAAGGGCGAGCGGATCGTCTACATCCGCACGCTCGTCACCGGTAAGTCGTCGAGTGCCAGCAGGGCGATCGACACCGAGTCGAACCTGGGTCAGTACCTCTAGCCACCCACCGCCGGCCACCCACTCCGGCGAGCAGTCACGAACTTCCCTGAATCCCCGTGATTCAGGGGAGTTCGTGTCTGGTGGACTGCTCGAGCTCGAGGTAGACGTCCCGGCCGGCGAGGCTGACCGCGACGTCGGCGATCAGCGGGTCGAAGAACCGCTCGCGGTACAGCGGGTCGACGCTGGTGCTCACCGTGAAGTACAGCCCCGACAGCACGGCGACGAACAGCGACATGTGCACGACCGTCTGCGGCACCGGGACGTGGACGCCGAACCAGGTTCCCGCGCACGGTGGTTGACCCACTGCGCACGATTCCTCGGCCGACCACAGGACGGCGACGTCGTCGGGTACCGCGATGACGCCCAGCGCCAGGAAGAACGCGAACAGCCCGGCGGTGAAGAAGACCACCTGGATCGCCTGCGACACCACCATGACCGCGACCACGTTGATCTGCTCGCCGCGCGACAGGGGAGTGCGTGGCACGGCGCGCCCGGCGGCCACGGCCAGCGGCGTCGCGGCGAGCAGCCGTGCAGTGTCGGTGTTCTCGGCGCGGTCCTCGCGCAGCGCACGGACCTCGTCCCGGATGGTGGTGACCATGAACAGCAGCGCCACCAGGGCGAGGAACCCGATGACCTGCCACAGTCGCTGCCGGGTCATTCGCGCGGCGAGCTGCCACAGTTCGCCGGTGAAGTAGACGACCACGGTCAGCATCAGCAGCGGCAGGGCCCGGCTCATCAGCGTGCCGAGCGCGCCCAACTGCACCCAGGCGAACCGGAACGCCCACGCCGCGATCGATCCGAAGCCCAGGTAGGTCAACCACACCGCGAGCAGCGTGATGACGACGAACAGCGGGGCCTCCGCGGCCGCGGCGCCGGTCCAGCCGCTCACGGTGACGGGCATGACCACGACGAAGATCGCCATCACGAGCAGTGCGGCGCCGCGCCTGCCGGCCTCGCCGCGCGACGTGTCTAGGCGGTGCAGCACGTACAACCCGAACGGGGCGCCCAGCAGGACGGCGCCGATGACCCCCAGCCGCAGCGCGTAGCCGTAGTCGGGACGGTCGCCCGTCACCTCGGCCAGGAGCATGGTCACCGCGGTCAGCGCGCCGACACCGCTCACCATCGGCGCCGACCGCGCGATCAGATTCCGGGACCGGACCCGCCGGGTGAGCACCAGGGGCAGCCCGCGGTGCAGGAACCACTCGTGGATCTGCTTGATCTCCGGCGCGTCGGGCACGGCTGACATTGTTACCCGACGCTGTGGTCAACTGGCCTGACTATGGCGAGGGGATTCACCGGCCGCTACTCCGCGGGCATCTCGGCACGCTCGGCGTTCGTCGCGGCCACGGTGGTGTTCGTGGCGCTGGGCGTCGCCGGCGCGGGACTCGCCGCCATCCAGTACCGCACCCTGCTCGAGGGCGTCGACGACGCTGCCGCGTCCAGGGTTGCCGCGGTGTCGAGCGACGTGGCACTGGGCGGGCCCGCCGCGGTGGACCCCGCGCTGCTGGCCACCGACGAGCGCATCGTCGCCGTGCAGATCATCGCCTCCGACGGCACCGTCGTCAGTCGTTCGTCGTCGGCGCCCGAGCGGCCGCTGCTGCCGGCCGCCGAGGTCGGGACGGGGTTGCGGATCGGGATCCCCGACCGGGCGTCCCCGTACGGCAACATCCGGTTCAGCGCACAGACGCTCGACGGGCCGGACGGGCGGTACACGGTGCTGGTCGGGGAGGGCAGCGCCTCGATCGTGTCGACGTTGCGCAACGTGATCCTCGCGCTGGCGCTCGCCGCGCCCGTCGTGATCGGCGTCTCGGGCCTGGCGACCTACCTGCTGGTGCGCCGGTCGCTGCGGTCGGTCGACGAGATCCGTTCGCGGGTCGCCGAGATCACGACCTCCGACCTCGCGGAGCGGGTACCGGTGCCCGAGAGCCGGGACGAGATCGCGGCGCTGGCGGTGACGATGAACGAGATGCTGGCCCGCATCGAGGCGGGCCACGCCGCGCAGCAGCGCTTCGTCGGCGACGCCTCGCACGAACTCCGCAGCCCCCTGACGACGATCATCTCGGCGCTCGAGGTGGCGGTGGCGCATCCCGAGGTGTTCGACTCCGAACTCGCAACGGCGACACTGCTGCCCGAGACTCAGCGGATGAAGGCCCTCATCGACGACCTGCTGCTGCTCGCGCGCGCGGACGAACGGGGTCTGACGGTGGCGCGTGACGACGTCGACCTCGACGACCTCGCGGCAGCGGAGGTCGACCGGCTCCGCCGGGGTACGACGCTGACGGTGCGGACCGACATCCCGCCGGCGCGGGTGGTGGGCGATTCGGCGGCGCTCGCACGGGTGCTGCGCAACCTCGTCGACAACGCCGCGCGGCACGCCGCCTCCCGCGTCGAGGTGACGGTGGAACCCGGGCCCGAGGCGGTGGCGGTGCGGGTGTTCGACGACGGTCCCGGCATCCCGGTGCGCGACCGCACCCGGGTGTTCGACCGCTTCGTGCGGCTGGACTCCGACCGGTCGCGCAGCGCGGGGGGCACGGGCCTCGGGCTCGCGATCGTCCGCGAGATCGTCGGCGCGCACGGCGGCACGGTGACCGTCGGCGACCGCGACGGCGTGGGTACCGTCGTGACGCTTCAGTTGCCCGTGACGTCGGCTCCCGAGTCGAGGCGGTAACCGACACCGCGGATCGTCTGAATCGTGCTGACGCCGAACGGGATGTCGATCTTGCGCCGGACGTAGCCGACGTAGACCTCGACCACGTTGTCCGCCCCCTCGTAGTGGGCGTCCCAGACGTTCTGCAGGATCTCCGTCTTCGTCACCACGGTGTCCTTATTGCGCATCAGGTACTCGAGCAGGCCGTACTCGCGCGGGGTGAGCGAGATCGCCGTGGCGTCGCGGTGCACCATCCGGCGCGAGGGGTCGAGGGTCAGCGAGCCGGCCGTCAGCATCGCGGGCCGCTGCGGTGCGGACCGCCGGATCAGGGCGCGGAGCCTGGCGACCAGCACGATGAACGAGAAGGGCTTCGTCATGTAGTCGTCGGCGCCGAGTTCGAAGGCGTCGGTCTGGTCGTACTCGCCGTCCTTGGCCGTCAGCATGAGCACCGGTGTCCAGACGTCCTTCGAGCGCATACGGCGGAGCACCTCGTAGCCGCTGAGGCCGGGAAGCATGATGTCGAGCACGATCACGTCGAAGTCGTTCTCGACGGCGTGACCGAGACCGTCCACCCCGTTGTCGGCGGCGACGACGACGAAACCCTCGGCGCGCAGTCCGATGGCGAGAGTTGATGCCAACAGTGGCTCGTCCTCGACGACCAGAACCTTCATCGCACCGCCGATTCTGCCATCCGTCACAGCCCGCGATGGAGCCGCGTGACGTACCCCCGGTAGCGGTTGCGGGCCACCAGGACGGCGCGGAGGTCGTCGATGAGGGGGTCGAGGAACTGCTTGCGGTACTCGCCGTCGCCCACCGACCGGGCGCTCACGTACATGAACGTCAACGCGCCGAGAAACATCGAGACGTGGATCAGCGCCTGCGGGATGGGCAGCGTCATGCCCATCCAGGTGCCCTGCCAGGACCCGTCGACGGTCAGCCGGGTCAGCAGCTGCGGGGTCAGCGCGAGCAGGCCCATGATGAGGAAGATCACCGACGTCACGGCGGCGACCGCGGCGATCTGGACGAACTGCGACACCGCCACGACGAACACGACGTTGGCGCGCTCGCCGCGGGACAGGGGAGCGTCGGTGCCCTCCGCCGGATCCGGCAGGGCGGCGAACGGGGTGTCCTCGAGCCGGGTGACGTCGACGTCGCGCACCGCGTGCGCCGACAGCATCGGCCGGACGCGCTCGACGACGCCCGTGCACAGGAACATCCCGGCCAGCACCACCATGAACCCGATCAGCAGCCACAGCCTGCCGCGGCCGATGGTCGTCGCCATCGACCACACCGGGCCGTTGAAGAAGACGAGCACGGTGAGCAGGAGCACCGGTAGCGCGCGGGTGAACAGCGCGCCGACGGACTTCAGGTGCGACAGCGTGAGCCGGATGGACCAGCCCACCACCGATCCCGCTCCGCTGCCGTTGAACAGCAGGACGGCGGCCACCGCCGCGGCGGTGGAGAGCACCTCGGCGAGGATCGCCGCGGGCTTGCCCGCCGCGGCGTCGACGACGGCGAACACCAGCAGCGACGCCCCGAGGGCGATGCGGCGGCCCCGCCGGGTGGCGATGCGCGAGGTCCACCACGCGGCCGCGCCCGCCAGCGGCAGGACGACGACAAGGATGGCCACGATCAACCACTCGGCGGGTGTCGGGTCGTTGTCGATGTCGATGTAGCCGCCGCCGGAGGCGACGGTGACGATCCGGACGGCGACGGCCACGGTGGCCAGCGCGGTGAGGGCGGGCGCGCTGCGCCACCACAGCCGCCGCCAGCGCGCCCGTGGGGTGAGGACCGACGGCAGGCCGAAGCGCAGGAACCACTGTTCGGCGGCGACCCGATCACCCGCCGGGACGGGGGCCGTCACCCGGCGAGCCCGCGGAACGGGGTGGTCTGCGTCGACGGCGTACTCATCGTCGACTACTGCACCAATCAACCGCGGTCTCCGCAAGCGAACGCGGGTAGTTAGGGTTGACCTCATGCAACGGATCATCGGTACCGAGGTCGAGTACGGCATCTCCTCGCCGTCGGATCCGACCGCGAACCCGATCTTGACGTCGACGCAAGCCGTACTGGCCTACGCCGCGGCAGCCGGGATCCAGCGGGCCAAGCGGACCAGGTGGGACTACGAGGTCGAGTCGCCGCTGCGCGACGCGCGGGGTTTCGACCTCAGCCGCGCGTCCGGACCGCCGCCGGTCATCGACGCCGACGAGGTCGGCGCGGCCAACATGATCCTCACCAACGGCGCGCGGCTGTACGTCGACCACGCCCACCCCGAGTACTCCGCGCCCGAGGTCACCGACCCCATGGACGCCGTCATCTGGGACAAGGCCGGCGAGCGCGTCATGGAGGCGGCCGCGAGGCACGTCGCGAGCGTGCCGGGTGCCGCCAAGCTGCAGCTGTACAAGAACAACGTCGACGGCAAGGGCGCCTCCTACGGGACGCACGAGAACTACCTGATGTCGCGGCAGACCCCGTTCTCCGCGATCATCGCCGGCTTCACGCCGTTCCTGGTGTCGCGTCAGGTGGTCACCGGGTCGGGACGCGTCGGCATCGGTGCGTCCGGCGACGAGCCCGGCTTCCAGCTGACCCAGCGCGCCGACTACATCGAGGTCGAGGTCGGCCTCGAGACGACGCTCAAGCGCGGCATCATCAACACCCGCGACGAGCCGCACGCCGACGCGGACAAGTACCGCCGCCTGCACGTCATCATCGGCGACGCCAACCTCGCCGAGACGTCGACCTACCTCAAGGTCGGCACCAGCTCACTGGTGCTCGACCTGATCGAGGAGGGTCCGCAGCACGGCCTGGACCTCTCCGACCTGGCGCTCGCGCGGCCGGTGCACGCGGTACACGTCGTCAGCCGAGACCCCTCGCTGCGCGCGACGGTGGCGCTCGCCGACGGCCGGGAACTGACGGCGCTTGCGCTGCAACGCATCTACCTCGACCGCGTGGCCAAGCTGGTCGACGCCCGCGACCCCGACCCCAGGGCCACCCACGTGCTCGAGACGTGGGCCGACGTCCTCGACCTGCTCGAGCGCGACCCGATGGAGTGCGCCGAGATCCTCGACTGGCCCGCGAAGCTGCGTCTGCTGGAGGGTTTCCGCCAGCGGGAGAACCTGGGCTGGTCGGCGCCGCGCCTGCACCTCGTCGACCTCCAGTACTCCGACGTCCGCCTCGACAAGGGTCTCTACAACCGGCTGGTGGCCCGTGGTTCCATGCGCCGCCTGGTCACCGAGCAGCAGGTGATAGACGCCGTCGACAACCCGCCCACCGACACCCGCGCCTACTTCCGCGGCGAGTGCCTGCGCCGGTTCGGCGCGGACATCGCCGCCGCCAGTTGGGACTCGGTGATCTTCGACCTCGGCGGCGACTCGCTGGTCCGCATCCCGACCCTGGAGCCGCTACGCGGGAGCAAGGCCCACGTGGGGGCGCTGCTCGACTCGGTCGACAGCGCCGCCGAACTCGTCGCTCAACTGACGAACTGACCCGGGGAGCGCGGCGAATCGCGCGTCGGGGCAGCCCGGCTGATCGGTCGGGCGACCGGTAGGGTGAAGAGACTGGTGGGCAGTTCACGAGCCCGCCTATTCAACGCAGGAGGCAGCGATGGCTCAGGAGCAGACCAAGCGTGGCGGCGGTGGTGGCGATGACGACGACGCCACCGGCGGATCGGGCGCGGGTCAGGAGCGTCGCGAGAAGCTGGCCGAGGAGACCGACGACCTGCTGGACGAGATCGACGACGTCCTCGAGGAGAACGCCGAGGACTTCGTCCGCGCGTACGTCCAAAAGGGCGGACAGTGACCTGGCCCAGTAGCGACAAGCTGGCCATCTCGCACCCGATCTCCGGAGCATCCCCACTTCACATGGACTCCTCGTCCTTCTCGGAACTCCTGCGCAGGCAGGCTCCGCATCTGCTGCCGTCCGGCCACGATGGACTGCACGGCGTGCCACCGATCTCCGACGCGTTGCCGCACGGCACCACGATCGTCGCGCTGAAGTTCCCCGGCGGCGTCCTGATCGCCGGTGACCGGCGCTCTACACAGGGCAACATGATCGCCGGTCGCGACGTGCAGAAGATCCACGTCACCGACGACTACACCGCGACGGGCATCGCGGGCACGGCGGCCATCGCCGTCGAGTTCGCGCGCCTCTACGCCGTCGAACTCGAACACTACGAGAAGCTCGAGGGCGTCCCGCTGACGTTCCCGGGCAAGGTGAACCGCCTCGCGATCATGGTGCGCGGAAACCTCGGAGCCGCCCTGCAGGGCTTCGTGGCCCTGCCCCTGCTCGTCGGGTACGACCTCGACGACTCCGATCCCCGGGGTGCCGGCCGCATCGTGTCGTTCGACGCGGCGGGTGGCTGGAACGTCGAAGTCGAGGGCTACCAGTCGGTGGGCTCGGGTTCGCTCTTCGCCAAGTCGTCGATCAAGAAGCTCTACTCCCGCGTCACCGACGCCGACACGGCGCTACGCGTCGCCGTCGAGGCGCTGTACGACGCCGCCGACGACGACTCGGCGACCGGTGGGCCCGACCTGGTGCGCGGGATCTACCCGACCGCCGTGGTGATCGAGGCCGAGGGCGCCGAGGAGATCGGCGAGGAACGCATCGCCGCCATCGCCCGCGACGTCATCCAAAGCCGTTCGCGGACCGACACGTTCGGGCCCGACTCGGCCAACCACCCCGGTGAGGTCGACCTGTGAGCTTCCCGTACTTCATCTCGCCCGAACAGGCGATGCGCGAGCGCAGTGAACTGGCGCGCAAGGGCATCTCCCGCGGCCGCAGCGTCGTCGCGCTCGCCTACTCCGGTGGCGTGCTCTTCGTCGCGGAGAACCCGTCGCGTTCGCTGCAGAAGGTGAGCGAACTCTACGATCGCGTCGGCTTCGCCGCGGTGGGCCGGTTCAACGAATTCGACAACCTGCGGCGCGGTGGCATCCAGTTCGCCGACACCCGTGGCTACGCCTACGACCGGCGCGACGTCACCGGCAGGCAGCTGGCCAACGTGTACGCCCAGACGCTGGGCACCATCTTCACCGAGCAGGCCAAGCCCTACGAGGTCGAACTCTGCGTCGCCGAGGTCGCGCACTACGGCGAGACGAAAGCGCCTGAGCTGTACCGGATCACCTACGACGGGTCAATCGCCGACGAGCCGCACTTCGTCGTCATGGGCGGCACCACGGAACCGATCATCACCGCGCTCAACGACACGTTCCAGGAGAACGCCAGCCTGGAGGAGGCAGCCAAGATCGCCGTCGACGCGCTGCGGGGCGGTGCCGGCGGCAACGGCGCAGAGCCGCGCACGCTGGGGCCGTCGGTCTTCGAGGTGGCGGTGCTGGACGCCAACCGGCCGCGCCGTGCGTTCCGCAGGATCACGGGGTCGGCGCTGGAGGCGTTGATACCCGCCGAGGAGCCGGTCTCCGACGAGGAGAAGACGGCCGACTAGTTCACCTCTCGTTGCGCTCCGTGCCGGGGTAGTGTCCCGTCTCGGCAACGCGAAGGGGTGACCGATGAACGGCGAGCCTGACCTCTGTATCGGAGGCGCGTGGCGCCATGCGTCCGACGGCGGCACGCGCAGCAGCATCAACCCGGCGGACGGCAGCGTCGCCGGGGTCGTGGACGAAGCCACCGTGGAGGATGCCCGGGCAGCCGTGGCGGCAGCACGAACGGCCTTCGACGACGGGACGTGGCCCTCGACGCCGGTGATCGAACGTGCCGCACTGCTCGACCGGGTCGCGGACCTGTTGCAGCGCGACAAGGAATCGCTGTCGCTGCTCGAGACGGCCGACACCGGAAAGACGCTGGCGGAGAGCCGGATCGACATCGATGACGTCACGTCGGTCTTCCGGTACTACGCGAAGCTGGTCGGCGTGCAGTCCGACCGCCTCGTCGACGTCGGCGATGCCAGTGTCGTCAGCAGGGTCGTGCGCGAGCCGATCGGCGTGTGCGTCCTCATCGCGCCCTGGAACTATCCGCTACTGCAGATGTCGTGGAAGATCGCCCCCGCGCTCGCCGCGGGCTGCACGATGGTCGCGAAGCCGAGCGAGGTCACCCCGCTGTCGACGATCGCGTTCGTCCACCTCCTCGAGGAGGCCGGCGTCCCGCCGGGAGTGGTCAACCTCGTCCAGGGCAGCGGCGCCGTGCTCGGCGATGCGCTGACCGGTGATCCGGCCGTCGACTTCGTGTCGTTCACCGGCGGGTTGGCCACCGGCCGCACCATCTCCCGGGTCGCCGCCGAACACGTCACCAAGGTGGCGGTGGAACTCGGCGGGAAGAACCCGCACATCGTGTTCGCCGACGCCGCCGACTCCGCCGAGAGTTTCGACATGGCCGTCGACCACGTGCTGACCGGGGTGTTCCTGCACTCCGGCCAGGTCTGCTCGGCGGGCACCCGGTTGATCGTCGAGGAGTCGATCGCCGACGACTTCGTGGCCGCACTCGCCGAGCGGGCCGCCAAGATCCGCGTCGGGAACGGGATGGATCCGGCGTCGGAGACCGGCCCGCTGGTCTCCGAGCAGCATCGCGACAAGGTCGAAGCCTATGTGGCGCTCGGGATCTCGGAGGGTGCCAAGCTCGTCGTCGGAGGAGAACGCCCGAGCGATCCCGCGCTCGCCGACGGCAGCTACTACCTGCCCACGATCTTCGATCGGTGCGACCGGACGATGCGCATCGTCACCGAGGAGACCTTCGGGCCGATCCTGACCGTCGAGCGGTTCACCGACGAGGCCGAGGCGATCCGCCTGGGCAACGACACGGACTACGGTCTCGCGGCGGGGGTCCGGACGTCCGACGCCGCCCGCGGTGAACGCGTGGTGCGCGCGCTTCGGCACGGCACGGTGTGGCTCAACGACTTCGGCTACTACACCGCCGCGGCGGAGTGGGGTGGGTTCGGGAAGTCCGGCAACGGCCGCGAACTCGGCCCCGCCGGGCTCGCGGAATACCAGGAGATGAAGCACATCTGGCACAACACCGCGCCGATGCCGGCCGGCTGGTTCAAGGGTTAGGGAAGGGTCCGTCATGGTGATCGAACAACCGCCCGGAGCGACGGGGAGTGCCCACGGTGACAGCGGCATGGAGGACTTCGGCTACAAGGAGTCCCTCGACCGCAGCATCGGCAAGTTCGCGAGCTTCGCCGCAGGGGTCAGCTACATCTCGATCCTGACCGGCACGTTCCAGCTGTTCTACTTCGGCTTCGGCACGGCGGGTCCCGCCTACCTGTGGTCGTGGCCCATCGTGTTCGTCGGCCAGATGGCCGTCGCGCTGTGCTTCATGGAACTCGCCGCGAAGTACCCGGTCGCGGGATCGGTGTACAACTGGTCGAAGAAGCTCGGCAGCCGGCTGGTCGGCTGGATGTCGGGCTGGCTCATGCTGACCGCGTCGATCGTGACCATCTCGGCGGTCGCGCTGGCCTACCAGCTGAACCTGCCGCGACTGTGGAGCGGCTTCCAGATCATCGGCGACGGCACCGGCGAGTACGACTACGCCGCCAACGCCGTCCTGCTGGGCACGGTGCTGATCGCGTTCACCACGCTGATCAACGCGCTCGGCGTGAAGCTGATGTCGCGGATCAACAGCGCCGGCGTGTTCATCGAGCTGATCGCGGCGGTGCTGATCGTCGTCCTGCTCGCGGTGAACGTCGAGCGCGGGCCGGACATCTTCTTCTCCAGCAACGGTTATGGCGCCGGCGAGAGCGGCGGCTGGCTCGCCGCGTTCCTGATCGCCTCGCTCGCATCGGGATACGTGATGTACGGCTTCGACACCGCCAGCTCGCTGGGGGAGGAGACCGTGGAACCCCGACGCACGGCCCCGAAGGCGATCTTCCGGGCGATCCTGGCGTCGTTCGTCATCGGCGGCGGCATCCTGGTGTTCGCGGTGATGGCCGCGCCGAACCTGGAGGACCCCGCACTGGGCGAGAGCACCGGCGGCCTGCAGTACATCGTCGAGCAGGTGATGTGGGGCCCCCTCGGCACGATCTTCCTGATCTGCATCGTGATCGCGGTGACGGTCTGCACCCTGGCCGTGCACACGGCCGCCATCCGTCTGACCTTCGCGATGGCACGCGACAACGCACTGCCGTTCGGCGAGCGCCTCGCGACCGTCAACCCGAAGACCCAGACGCCGATCATTCCGGCGGTCACCATCGGCGTCATCTCGGTGATCATCCTGGTCATCAACATCGGTCAGCCGAAGATCTTCACCGTGCTGACGTCGATCGCGATCATCATGATCTACCTGGCCTACCTGATGGTGACGGGACCGCTGCTCAAGAAGCGCCTGCGCGGCGAGTGGCCGCCGAAGGACCTCAAGGAGGGCGGCTACTTCACGATGGGCCGCTGGGGCCTGCCGGTCAACATCGTCGCCGTCGTCTGGGGAGTCGGCATGGCGCTGAACCTCGCGTGGCCGCGGTCCGCGGTCTACGGCGACCCCTGGTACAACACGTGGGGCGCGTTCGTCTACATCGGCGTGATCCTGGGCGCCGGCCTGCTGTGGTATTTCATCAAGGGCCGCAACCACATCGGCACGCTGAAGTCCCATGCCGCGGAGACCACGGCGACGGCGCTGCCGGATGCCTGACGCCACGTTCGACTACGTCATCGCGGGCGGCGGGTCGGCGGGCTGCGCCCTCGCGGCGCGCCTCTCCGAGGACCCGGACGTCACCGTCTGCCTGCTCGAGGCCGGGCCCTCCGACGTCGGCGACGACGACATCCTGGTGCTGTCGGAGTGGATGCACCTGCTCGACTCGGGCTACGACTGGGACTACCCGGTAGAGCCGCAGGAGCGGGGCAACTCGTTCATGCGGCACGCCAGGGCCAAGGTCCTCGGCGGGTGCTCGTCGCACAACTCCTGCATCGCGTTCCTGCCGCCCGCCGAAGCGCTCGACGACTGGGTCGCGATGGGTGCGACAGGATGGAGTCCGGCCGAGATCGCACCGCTGGTGCAGCGTCTCACGGGCACGGTCGGATTACTGGACGTCCCGCCGGCCGATCCGTGCGGCACCGCGGTACTCGAGGCGGCCGCCAAGGTGGGCCTGCCGACCGTCGCGTTCAACCGCGGCGAGACTGTGCGCAAGGGCGCGGGCTGGTTCCAGATCAACGCCACCGACGACGGCATCCGGAACTCCAGCTCGCACGCCTACCTGCACCCGATCCTCGACTCGCGGCCGAACCTCGAGGTGCGCACCGGCTGCTGGGTGTCGGAGATCCTGTTCGACGACGCCACAGATCCCACGTCCCCTCGCTCCGCTCAACCAGTTGCCACCGGGGTGCGCTACCAACGCCCCGACCTCACCGGCTACGACGTCGCGACCGCTCGGCGCGAGGTGATCCTCACCGCCGGCGCCATCGACACCCCGAAGCTGTTGATGCTCTCCGGGATCGGGCCGACCGCACACCTGCGCGAGATGGGCATCCCCGTCCGGGTGGACTCGCCGGGCGTCGGATCGAATCTCGACGACCACGTCGAGGGTCTCGTGTTCTGGGAGGCGTCGCGCCCGATGGTCACCACGTCGACGCAGTGGTGGGAGATCGGACTGTTCACCACCGTGGACGAGGGCGTCAGCCAGCCGGATCTGATGATGCACTACGGCAGCGTGCCGTTCGACATGAACACGCTGCGGCGCGGCTACCCCACCACCGACAACGGGTTCTGCCTGACGCCCAACGTCACGCAGGGCAAGTCCCGAGGCACGGTTCGCCTGCGCACCAGGGACTTCCGTGATCGGCCCAAGGTCGACCCGCGCTACTTCACCGATCCCGACGGGTACGACGAGCGGATCATGCTCGCGGGGCTGCGGCTGGCCCGCGACATCGCCGCCCAGTCGCCGCTGGCGGAGTGGGTGGCGCGCGAACTGGCCCCGGGGCCCGATGCCACGACCGACGACGAACTCCTCGACTACGTGCACCAGTGCCACAACACCGTCTACCACCCGGCCGCCACCGCGCGGATGGGTGCGGCCGACGACCCCATGGCGGTGCTCGACCCGCAGCTGCGGGTCAAGGGCGTGTCGCGGTTGCGGGTCGTCGACGCCTCGGCCATGCCGAAGCTGCCTGCGGTGAACCCGAACATCACCGTCATGACGATGGCCGAGAAGTGTGCCGAACTCATCCGAAACGCCTGACGCCGACCTTGACCTAGCGTCGTTCCTGGCGAAGTACACACCGTTCCAGGCCATGGCCGTCGACGAACTCGACGCCCTGGCGGCCGACTGCACCGTCGTCGACTTGGACGCGTCCGCGTTGGTCGCGGACTACGCCGCGCACGTGCCCGACGAAGTGTGGATGGTGCGGTCGGGTCAGGTGTCGCTCACGGCCAGTGACGGTTCGGTGATCGACACCGTGGGCCCCGGCGGCCTGTTCGGCTACACGCCGCTGCTCACGTCGGGGTCCGTGGAGTTCGCGGCGCACACCACGATGCCCACCACCCTGATCCGGCTGCCCGGCGGCCTGGTCCGTGCCCAGTTCGCGAAGCCCGCGGGTCTGGCGTTCCTCGCGGCGTCGGCGTGGACGGCCGGTTCGGCGGAGCGGCCGACCGTGGCACCGGCGACCGACAGCAGGCCGGTGACCGATCTCCTGCACGGGGAGGTGCTGCTGGTCGCGCCCGAGACGTCGGTCCGGGACGCCGTGGTGCGGATGACGGAGCGCGGGGTGTCGTATGCCCTGATCCGTTCCGCGGACGGGGAACTCGGCATCTTCACCGACCGCGACCTGCGTACCCGCGTCGTCGCGCAGGGGTTGCCCGTCGACGTGTCGATCGCGTCGGTGATGAGCGCACCCGCCCGGACGATCACCGCCGATCTGACCGCCGAAAGCGTCCTGATGGAGATGCTGGAGTGCGGGTTGCGGCACATGCCGGTGGTGACCCCGCGCGGCGAGGTGATCGGCGTGCTCGAGGACGCGGACCTGCTCGCCGCCTCAGCCCGGCAGAGCTTCGTGCTCCGACGGTCCATCGGCATGGCCCGCACCGCGGACGATCTGTGGGCGCTCGGGGGTCGCGTGTCCGGCATCGCCGCCGACCTCTTCCGCAGCGGCACGAAGGCGTCGGCGACGAGTGCGATCGTCTCCGTCGTCACCGACAGCCTGGTCCGAAAGGCGTTGCAGCTCGCGGTGGCCGAGCAGGATCGGCCACCGACGGACGGGTTCGCGTGGCTGCTGCTGGGCAGCGTGGCCCGGCGCGAGGCGATGCCGTCCTCGGACGTCGACAGCGCCCTGTCCTGGCGCGATGACCTGGATCCCGAGGCAGGGCGGTTGCGGGCCGTGGCGGCGCGCACCCACGAGATCCTCGACGGGTGCGGCCTGCCGGGGGACACCAACGGCGCAGTGGCCCACCACCCGAACTTCGCCCGCTCGCAATCCCAGTGGACCGCCGCGGCGCACGGCTGGCTGGACGATCCGCTGCGGGATCGCGGTCTCATCCTGTCGTCGCTGCTGATCGACGGCCGTGTCGTCTGGGGTGATCCGGCGCTGAACACGGTGGCGTCCGCGTACCGGCGGATGCGCCGGGACCATCCGAATGCGCTTCGGCTGCAACGGCTCAACGCGTTGGCCGATCGGGTGCGGGCACGGTCGCTGCGCGACGTCCTGTCACGGCGCGGTGGCACGTTCGACCTCAAGAGCCATGCGGTGACGCCGATCGTCAACCTCGCCCGCTGGGGTGGCCTCGCCGCGGACGTCACGTCGGCGACGACACCGGTGCGGCTGAGCGCCGCGGCGTCGGCGGGCGCGATCCTCGAGTCGGACGCCACGACACTGGCCGACGTGTTCGTCATGCTGCAGCGGCTGCGGATGGCGCACCAGGTCGACCAGCTGTCCGCGGGGCACCCGCCCGGCGACGTGATCACGATGTCGGAGCTCTCCCCGCTGAACCGCAGCCTGCTTGGTGACGGGCTGCGCGAGATCGCCGCCGTGCAGCGACGGGTGCGAGGATCGGGGTACGTACCGGGCTGATCCGGGTCACGGCCTGGTGGCGATCAGGACCTCCAGGGCGACGGGTTCGACGAACTCCGCGCCCGGCTCGATCACGAGCAGGGCGTCGGTCACCGCCCGCTCGAAGGCCGCTCGATCGTCGCCCAGCAGGTCGCGCAGTGGGACCGAGGTCGAGTACAGGTAGCCGATCGCCTGCTCGACAGTCCACGTCCGGGTGAACTCGACGACCCTGCGGTGGACGCGCGTGAACGCCGACCGCGCCAGGACGTCCTCGTGCGACCCTCCGGCGTCGCCCGGGTTCGGTGCGGCCGCCGGCCACTCCGGCAGGAACCGATGCTGCAGGTCGTCGATGGCCCGCTGCCATGGCGTGGTCGGGTGGACGAGGCAACCGTCGTTCGCGATGACGAGGCCGCCCCCGTCGTCGACCATGCCGTCGAGGACCGTCAGCACGCGTTCGCGGTCCATCCAGTGGAACGAGCGGCCCATGGTCACCAGGGTGAAGCGGCCCAGTCCGCCGGGAAGGTCCGCGGAGCCGCCGCGTGTCCAGGTCACGTTGCTTCTCTGGGCCACTCGCGCCCGCTCGGCGGCCTCGACGAGCATCTCGGGTTCGGGGTCCAGGCCGACGGCCTCGGCGACGTGCCGGGCGAGGGGGATCGTCAATTGGCCGGTGCCACAGCCCAGGTCGAGCAGTCGTCCGGTCCCGTCCAGGTGGAATCGCGCGACGAGATCGTCGACGAAGACGTCCGGGTAGCCGGGCCGGTACCGTGCGTAGTGCCATGCGGTCCCGGCGAAGAGGCCGCGCTCCGACTCGGATGTCACGCGCCCATCGTGCGCCTGCTGCGTCTGCGAGCGCTATGGGACGTCGTCGTCCACCCGCCCCGGGCCGATGAGCCGTTCGGGGTGGTGGAAGTGGTTGATCCGGGACTGGCCGGTGTCCAGTTGGGGCGGCGGGATCCACTCGGTCAGACCGTTATCGCGCTTGCGGGTGCTCCATCGGGTCGTGTCGACCAGGCGATTGTGCGGACCGCAGGCGAGGGTCAGGTCGCCGACGTCGGTGCGGCCGCCGTCCTTCCAGTCGGCAACGGCGTGGTGCACCTGCGAGTGATAGCCGTCGACCGTGCAGCCCGGTCGCGTGCAGCCGCGTTCCCTGGCGATCAGCGCGATGCGTTGCGCCGGCGAGGCGCAGCGTCTGCTGCGGCCGAGGTGCAGTGTCTCGCCTGTGTGCTCGTCGTACACGTGCAGGTAGTGGTACGCCCGAGCCGACAGTCGGATCAGGTCTGCCATCGGCAACCGCGACCCACCCGCGGTGAGCGCGACGCCTGCGCCTCTTTCCAGCTCCTGCAGCGTCGTCGACACGATCACGGTGACCGGCAGGCCGTTCAGCTTGCCGAGCTTTCCGGAGCAGAGCAGCGTCCGGCACAGCGTGAGGACGGCGTCGTGGTTGCGTTGCGGCTGAGAGCGGTAGTCGCGGTAGGTGGGTGCGGGCTCGTCGAAGGGGTCGGGCTGCGGTTCGGGGTCCCTGGCGGGCTCGAGTTCCGGCTCGTCGAACGAGTCGGGCTGGGGATTGTCTGGCGGGGGTTCCGGCCCGAATTCGGAGGCGGGCTCAGGTTGTTCGAATGCGAGCTGACCCTCGGTGTCCCCGGACCCGTCTTCTCCAGGGCTGGCTTCGCCGGAGCCGTCGTCGTAAGAATCATCCAAAGCCGGCACTGTCGGGACGTCGTCGTCGGGGTTGCACATCCCGTAGCCGGCGAACTTCGCCAGCAGCGGCTCGGCCATCGCACGCAACTCGGCGCTGATCCATCCCTGGACGTACGACGTGCCGTCGGCCTGCTGCTTGCCGATCGCAATGCCCCGCTTGCGCTTGCACTCGGCGTCGGAGAAGTCGCCGTCGGGGTGCAGAACCGTCAGCGTGTACTCCGCGAGCCCGGACAGCTCCTCGGGTCCGTACTGCGTGGCCAATTCGGCGAGTTCCCGCTCGACCTGCTGGCCGGTGGCGAAGTCGACGTGGGCGGGCAGCTTCTTGAAGAACCACTGGATGACCTGGACGTGCTCGTCGCCGATCAACCCCAGGGCCTGGGCGGCGGCGGTGTGCTCGAGCAGCGGCGGAAGCGGCTCGCCGGTGAACGACCGTCGGTGCCCGAGGTTCGCCGCCCGGGTGAAGCGGCGCGACGCCTCCGCGGTGCTGATCCGCGACCGGTACGCCAGCGCCTTGACCAGTGTCGTGTCGCCGAAGTCCTGCGGGCTCGCTTCTGCCTTCAGGCGGTTCAGGGCGGCGTGTTGCATGACCGGGACGCGTCGGTGTGCTGTTTCGACGTCGTGCAACGCCTCCAGCAGTTCCGACGGGCTGGACCCGCCGACGTCCGCGGCGACCAGCGCGTCGACACCGGCGAGGAACGCGGCGACGGCGGCGGACAATTCCCGGGACATACCTCGAACACTAGTTCGATGGTCTGACATCGAGGGCCTCATTTGTGACGAATGAAACCGTTGTGGCAGAAGAGTTTTGAGGGATTTGCGAGGGTGCGGAAACTCAGGTATCGAACCGGCGTGTCGCCCGCAGACACGCACGCTCGCCGAAGGTCTGACGCCCGCGGTTACGAAAGGCGGGACGACTGTCACGCGCGGCGGGTGACACGAGGGGGCGGCTCTCCCCACTTCCGCCGGCACCAGCCCGTAAGCTCGGGAACGTGCAGCGGCGAATCATGGGCATCGAGACCGAGTTCGGCGTGACGTGCACGTTCCACGGCCACCGGCGCCTTTCTCCGGACGAGGTGGCGCGCTACCTGTTCCGCCGGGTGGTGTCGTGGGGACGTAGCTCCAACGTCTTCCTCCGCAACGGTGCGCGGCTCTATCTGGACGTCGGATCCCACCCCGAGTACGCCACGGCGGAATGCGACAGCTTGGTGCAGCTGGTCACCCACGACCGCGCCGGCGAGCGCGTGCTGGAGGACCTGCTGATCGACGCCGAGCAGCGCCTGGCCGACGAGGGCATCGGCGGCGACATCTACCTGTTCAAGAACAACACCGACTCCGCGGGCAACTCCTACGGCTGCCACGAGAACTACCTGATCGTTCGCGCCGGCGAATTCTCCCGGATCTCTGACGTCCTGCTGCCCTTCCTGGTCACGCGTCAGCTGATCTGCGGCGCGGGCAAGGTCCTGCAGACGCCCAAGGCGGCGACGTTCTGCCTCAGCCAGCGCGCCGAGCACATCTGGGAGGGCGTCTCCAGCGCCACCACGCGCAGCAGACCGATCATCAACACCCGCGACGAGCCGCACGCCGACGCCGAGAAGTACCGCCGCCTGCACGTCATCGTCGGTGACTCCAACATGTGCGAGTCGACCACGATGCTCAAGGTCGGCACCGCCGCGCTGGTGCTCGAGATGATCGAGGCCGGCGTGCCGTTCCGCGATTTCTCGCTCGACAACCCGATCCGCGCCATCCGCGAGGTCAGCCACGACCTCACCGGGCGTCGGCCGGTCCGGTTGGCGGGTGGGCGGCAGGCCAGCGCGCTCGACATCCAGCGCGAGTACTACAGCCGCGCCGTCGAGCACCTGCAGACCCGCGAGCCCAATGCCCAGATCGAGCAGGTCGTCGATCTGTGGGGCCGTCAGCTCGACGCCGTCGAGAGCCAGGACTTCGCCAAGGTGGACACCGAGATCGACTGGGTGATCAAGCGCAAACTGTTCCAGCGCTACCAGGACCGGTACAGCATGGAGCTGGCCGATCCGAAGATTGCTCAGCTCGACCTCGCCTACCACGACATCAAACGGGGTCGCGGCGTCTTCGACCTGCTGCAGCGCAAGGGTCTGGCCGCCCGCATCACCACCGACGAGGACATCGAGGCAGCGGTCAACGAGCCGCCTCAGACCACGCGCGCGAAGCTCCGCGGCGAGTTCATCAGCGCCGCGCAGGCGGCGGGCCGGGACTTCACCGTCGACTGGGTGCACCTCAAGCTCAACGACCAGGCGCAGCGCACCGTGCTGTGCAAGGACCCGTTCCGGTCGGTCGACGAGCGGGTGAAGCGGCTCATCGCCAGCATGTGATGAGGCCGGGCGCGCGCCATGCGTGCGGCCGGGACACCGCGGCGGGGGATTAAGCTTCACCAGTGGGGATCTCAAAAGTCGAGCGGTTGATGAACCTCGTCATCGCACTCCTGTCCACCCGCAACTTCATCACCGCGGAGCGCATCCGCAAGACCGTCTACGGCTATGGCGACAGCCCCAGCGACGAGGCGTTCTCCCGGATGTTCGAGCGCGACAAGAACGAGTTGCGCGACCTCGGCATCCCGCTGGAGACCGGCAAGGTGTCCTCGATGGACCCCACCGAGGGTTACCGGATCAACCGGAAGGCCTACGCGCTGCCTCAGGTCGAACTGACCGCCGACGAGGCGGCTGCGGTCGCCATCGCCACCCAGCTGTGGGAGTCGCCGGAACTGGTCACCGCCACCCAGGGTGCGCTGCTCAAGCTGCGGGCCGCGGGTGTCGACGTCGACGCGCCCGACAGCGACGTCATGATCAGCACGTCGGCCGCGATGCCCGGGTTGCGTGGCTCCGAGGACGTGCTGCGAATCCTGTTGGACGCCATCGACTCCGGTCAGGCCGTCCAGTTCCAGCATCGATCCTCGCGCACCGCCCCGTACACCACCCGCACCGTCGAACCGTGGGGCGTGGTCACCTACCGGGGCCGCTGGTACCTGGTCGGCCACGACCGCGACCGAGACGACACCCGGACGTTCCGGCTGTCCCGCGTCGGGTCGGAGGTCACGGCGATCGGCCCGCGCGACCAGGTCGTACGACCCGAGGGCGTGGATCTGCGCGAGATCGTGCACCGTGCGGTGGCGGAGTGGCCGCCGGGCGCGCAGGCACGGGTCTGGGTCGCGGAGGGGCGTGGCACCGCGCTGCGACGCTCGGCGACGGGGTCGACCGCCAGGACCGTCGGCGGCCGCGCCGGTGACGAGCTGGCGATCGACATCGGCATGCACGACAGGCTGGCCCGCGAGGTGGCCAGCTACGGCGCCGATGCGCTGGTGCTCGACCCACCGTCGCTGCGGGACGACGTGATCGCCCGGCTGCGCGCCCAAGCGGGAATGGGGGCGCGACCGGTGGAAGCGCCGGCCGAGGTCGCCGCGAACAGCGGGGCGGAGCGCCCGTGACCAGTGTCTCGACGCGCCTGGTGCGGCTGCTCAACATGGTGCCGTACTTCCAGGCCAACCCCCGGATCACCTACGACGAGGCGGCGATCGACCTCGGCGTCACGGTGGACCAGCTGCGGGAGGACCTGACGCAGCTGTTCCTATGCGGGCTGCCCGGCTACGGCCCGGGCGACCTGATCGACTTCGAGATGGACGGGACCACCATCGAGGTCACGTTCTCCGCGGGGATGGACCACCCGCTGCGGCTGACGTCGCCCGAGGCCACCGGCATCCTGGTCGCGCTCCGGGCGCTGCTGGAGGTGCCCGGCATGGTCGACCCGGCCGCGGCGCGCAGCGCGATCGCGAAGATCGAGTCCGCGGCGGGCACGGCCAGCGGTCAGGAGGGGGGCGTCGCCGCGGCGTCGGACGAGCCCGCGCCCGTCGAGAGTTCGGCCGCGGCCGCAGTGCGGTCGGCCGTGCGCGACGACCACGCACTCTCCATCGACTACTACTCGGCGTCGCACGACGTCCTGACGACGCGCGTCGTGGATCCGATCCGCGTGGTGCTGGTCGGTGACCACAGCTATCTCGAGGCGTGGTGCCGGTCGGCCGAGGGCGTACGGCTGTTCCGGTTCGACCGCATCGTCGACGCCCGCGAACTCGAGGAGCGCTCGGCGCCGCCCGAGCCGGCGGTCGCCGCCGGGCCGGACACGTCGCTGTTCGACGGTGATCCGTCGCTCCCGTCGGCGACGCTCCTGATCGAGCCGTCGGCATCGTGGATGTTCGACTACTACCCGCTGCGCGTCGAGCGGGAGTTGGCCGACGGCACCTGCGAGGCGACCATGACGTACGCGTCGGACGCCTGGATGGCGCGGTTCGTGCTCGGCTTCGGCTCCGGTGTGCGGGTGCTAGAGCCGCAATCGCTGGTCGAGAGGGTGCGCGAAGCTGCGGTCGCCGCGCTGAAGGCGTACGAACTCGGTGGGGCCGAAGTCGGCGGGTAGACTCGGCGACGACACTTGGAGGTGACCGAAATGGGTGGTCTGCAACCCTGGCATTGGTTGATCGTGATCGCAGTATTCGTGCTGCTGTTCGGCGCCAAGAAGCTGCCCGACGCAGCACGTTCGCTCGGCAAGTCGATGCGCATCTTCAAGTCGGAGATCAAGGAAATGCAGTCGGACGGCAAGCCCGACGCGACCGATGCTCCCGCGACGCCGATCGCCTCGGAGCGCGTCGTTCCGAGTTCCGAGCCCACGGCGCATCCGGTGGCCGAGCCCTCCGACAAGCGCACGGCCTGAGCCACGCCCCCGGCGACCGCGACGACACGTCGCGTCGCTAGTCGGTGCCTTCCGGACCCCCCGTGCGCACACCCGGTCTCTTCACGAAGCTGGATCCGCGTCGTCGACGCTCGCGGGTCAATCCCGACGGCACCATGTCGCTGGTCGACCACCTCGCGGAACTCCGCAATCGACTGCTGATCGCCGTCGTCGCCGTCGTCTTCACGACGACCCTCGGCTTCTTCTGGTACACCCACGGCATATTCGGCACGCCGAGCCTCGGCGACTGGCTGCGCCAGCCCTACTGCTCGCTGCCCGCGTCGTCGCGCGCGACGATCGCGCCGGACGGCGAGTGCCGGCTGCTCGCCACCGCGCCGTTCGACCAGTTCATGCTGCGCCTCAAGGTCGCGTTGACCGCGGGCGTCGTCCTCGCCTGCCCGGTGTGGTTGCACCAGATCTGGGCGTTCATCACCCCCGGCCTGTACAAGAAGGAGCGCCGCTTCGCGTCGGTGTTCGTCGGCTTCGGGGCGACGCTGTTCATCGCCGGCTCGGTGCTCGCCTACGTCGTGCTGTCGCAGGCCTTGGCCTTCCTGCTCACGGTCGGCAGCGACGTCCAGGTCACGGCACTCTCCGGCGACCAGTACTTCAGCTTCCTGCTCAACCTGCTGCTGGTATTCGGCATCAGCTTCGAGTTCCCGCTGCTGATCATCATGCTCAACCTCGTCGGGATCCTCACCTACGAGCGGTTGAAGGCATGGCGGCGCGGGCTGATCTTCGGCATGTTCGTGTTCGCCGCATTCGCGACGCCGGGTTCGGACCCGTTCTCGATGCTCGCGCTCGCGTGCGCCCTGTCCCTGCTGCTCGAACTCGCGATCCAGGTGGCCCGGTTCAACGACCGCCGCAAGGCCCGCCGAGCGGGTCTCGACACGCCCGACGACGAGGCCGCCCCGATCGGGGAGACCGAGGACGTCGGCGCGCCGAGTCCCGTTCCCGATCCGTCCCGACTGACGGTCGATGACCAAGCCACCTGAGTCGTCGCTGCCCGGCGAACTGGGCCGGTTCGCCGCGGAACTGCCGTTCGGACTCGACCCCTTCCAGCTGCGGGCCTGCCGCGCGCTGGAATCCGGCCACGGCGTGCTGGTCTGCGCGCCGACCGGCGCGGGCAAGACGGTCGTCGGTGAGTTCGCCGTCCACCTCGCGCTCGCCGCAGGCCGGAAGTGCTTCTACACCACGCCGATCAAGGCCCTGAGCAACCAGAAGCACGCCGATCTGGTCCGGCGCTACGGCGCCCACCGCATCGGCCTGCTGACGGGGGACCAGTCGATCAACGGCGACGCCGACGTCGTCATCATGACCACCGAAGTCCTGCGCAACATGCTCTACGCGAACTCGACTGCGCTGCACGGGCTCTCCCACGTCGTGATGGACGAGGTGCACTTCCTCGCCGACAGGATGCGCGGCGCGGTCTGGGAGGAGGTCATCCTCCACCTCCCCGAGGAGGTCCGCCTGGTCAGCCTGTCGGCGACAGTGAGCAACGCCGAGGAGTTCGGCGGCTGGATCCAGACGGTGCGCGGCGACACCACCGTCGTCGTCGACGAGCACCGGCCCGTGCCGCTGTGGCAGCACATGCTCGTCGGCCGACGCCTGTTCGATCTGTTCGAGGGCGGTCAGGCAGGCCCCGGTACGACGCTGGTGGACAAGGAGTTGTTGCGCCACATCTCGCTGCGCCGGGAGTCCGACCGGATGTCGGACTGGCAGCCGCGAGGGCGCGGCCGGTCGGGCGGCAGGGACCGGGGTGGCCGGCCGACCATCTACCGGCCACCGGCCCGTCCGGACGTCATCGGGACGCTCGACCGCGAGGGTCTGCTGCCCGCGATCACGTTCGTGTTCTCCCGGGTGGGCTGTGACGCCGCGGTCAAGCAGTGCCTGCGCTCGCCGCTGCGGCTGACCACCGAGGAGGAACGGGGGCGCATCGCCTCGGTGATCGACCGGCGCTGCGCCGATCTCGCCGAGGAGGACCTCGTCGTGCTCGGCTACCACGAATGGCGCGAGGGCCTCCTCCGCGGCATGGCGGCCCACCACGCCGGGCTGCTGCCCGTGTTCCGGCACACCGTCGAGGAACTGTTCACCGCCGGGCTGGTCAAGGCCGTGTTCGCCACGGAGACACTGGCTCTCGGCATCAACATGCCCGCCCGCACCGTCGTCCTTGAGCGCCTGGTCAAGTACAACGGCGAACAGCACGCCCCTCTGACACCGGGGGAGTACACCCAGCTGACGGGTCGCGCCGGCCGGCGCGGCATCGACGTCGAGGGCCACGCCGTCGTCCTGTGGCAGCCCAACGACACCAGCGTCGAGCCGGCCGACGTCGCGGGGCTGGCCTCGACCCGCACGTTCCCGCTGCGCAGTTCCTTTGCGCCGTCGTACAACATGACCATCAACCTGCTCGGCCAGATGGGTCCAGAGCAGTCCCGCAGACTGCTCGAACGGTCGTTCGCGCAGTTCCAGGCGGACAAGTCGGTGGTGGGTCTGGTCCGCGGCGTCACACGGGGCGAGAAGATGCTCGACGAGATCGCCACCGAGCTGGGCGGCAGGGATGCGCCGGTACTGGAGTACGCGCGGTTGCGTGCGGCGGTCTCGGCACGGGAGCGGGCGCAGTCGCGGTCGTCGCGCCTGCAGCGGCGCAAGGCGACCAACGACGCGCTGGCCGCCCTGAAGCGGGGCGACGTCATCGCGATCGGGCAGGGCAGGCGCAGCGGGGTCGCCGTCGTCCTCGAACCCGCCGGCGACGCGGATGATCCGCGGCCGCTGGTGCTCACCGAGGAGCGCTGGGCGGGGCGGATCTCGTCGGCGGACTACACGGGCCCGTCGTCGAAGCTCGGCACGATGTCACTGCCCAAGCGCGTGGAGCACCGCCAGCCCCGGGTGCGCCGCGACGTCGCGGCCGCGCTGCGTTCGGCCGCAGCGTCTCTCGACGTTCCGTCGCGCCGGTCACGACGCGACGCCGAGGGCGAACCGGACATCGATCCCGAACTGGCCAGGTTGCGCGAGCAGGTGCGCAACCACCCGGCGCACCACGAGCCCAACCGCGAGGAGCGGGTGCGGGTCGCCGAGCGGTACCTGCGCATCGAGCGGGACAACGCCGACATCGAGAAGAAGGTGTCCTCGGCGACGAATTCGCTGGCGCGGACCTTCGACCGCATCCTGCTGCTCCTCACCGAACGCGGCTTCGTGGCCGAGTCCGAGGACGACACTTGCGGCGCAGGCGACCCCGTGGTGACCGACGACGGCCGGCTGCTGGCGCGCATCTACAGCGAGAGCGACCTCCTGGTCGCCGAGTGCCTCCGGCAGGGCACGTGGGAGGGGTTGAAGCCGGCCGAACTCGCGGCGGTGCTGTCGTCGGTGCTGTACGAGTCCCGCGGCGACACGCCCGGCGCGGCACCCGGGGTCGAGTCGATCACCACGCCGCTGCGTCGCGCCCTGTCGCAGACCCGAAAGACCTGCGCCGAGATCCGCTCCGACGAGCAGAGGCATCGCCTGGCGCCCAGTCGGGAGACCGATCCGGGTTTCGTGGTGGCCATCCACCATTGGGCGACGACAGGCGATCTGTCGGCGGCGCTCGCCGCATCCGACGCGAACGGCAGCGGATCGCCGCTGTCCGCAGGAGACTTCGTGCGGTGGTGCCGACAGGTTCTCGACCTGCTCGATCAGGTGCGCAATGCGGCCCCGTCCGCGCCTCTGCGCAGTGCCGCGAAACGCGCCATCACCGACATTCGGCGCGGCGTCGTCGCAGTTGATGCAGGGTAGTGTGTTGCCAGCGCTTCGGTTACCAACACAATCGCCAGAGCGAGCAATCATCAAGGAGAGACGATGAGCGGACCGCAGGGATCCGACCCGAATCAGCCGTGGTCGGGTCAGCAGTCGCCGCAGGGCGACCAGCCCGCCTGGCAGCAGCAGAACGCCACTCCCGATCAGCCCGCAGGTGATGCTCCCGCGTGGCAGCAGCAGCCGCCCGCGTACAACCCGCAGCAGTACTCGCCGTCCGACCAGTTCGGTCAGCAGCCGACGGCGTACGGCCCCACCTCGTATCAGCCGCCGCAGCCCGAGCAGCAGTACGGGCAGCAGCCGCAGTACGGCCAGCAGCCGCAGTACGGCCAGCCCGGCCAGTACGGCCAGCCGCAGTACGGCCAGCAGCCGGGTCAGTACGGTCAGCCGCCGCAGTACGGTCAGCAGCCGGGCCAGTACGGCCAGCCGCAGTACGGGCAGCCGGGCCAGTTCGGCCAGCCGGGTCAGCCCGATCAGCAGTTCGGTCAGTACGGGGCGCCGGGTGACGGCCCGAAGAAGTCGTCGTCGAAGCTCATCCTCGCGGTGGCCGGCGGTGTGCTCGCGCTCGTCGTGATCGTGGTCGTCGTCCTCGGCTTCTTCACCCCGGGCTGGTTCGTCGAGAAGCAGCTCGACGTCGACGCCGCGCAGACCGGCGTCGCGCAGGTGCTGGGCGACGAGGCGAACGGATACGGTGCCAAGAACGTCTCGGACGTCAAGTGCAACGACGGCGCCAATCCTCAGGTGAAGAAGGGTGACACCTTCTCCTGCGAGGTCAGCATCGACGGCACCAAGCGTCAGGTCACCGTCACGTTCCAGGACGACGACGGCACCTACGAGGTCGGCCGACCCAAGTAGGCGGTTCAGCCGGCTGGTCAGCGGGTCGCCACGACGTCGTGGACCATCGACCTGAGGGCGGCAACGCCAGGGTCGGCGTCGACGCGTGCATGCCAGTGCAACCGGATGTCGTATCCGGGCAGTGTCAGCGGGATCTCGAAGATCTCGACACCCCGCGTGCGTGCGTAGTGTTTCGCGAGCCTGCGCGGGATCGCCGTGGCGCAATCGCTGGACTCCACCACCGGGACGGCCGAGCTGTAGTGCGGCGCGGTCACGACGACCCTTCTCGTGCGCCCGATCCGGGCGAGCGCATCGTCCACCTCGCCCCCTCGCTCGGGTGTCACGCGCACGTGAGCGTGCGGGATCGACAGGTAGTCCTCGAGCGAGAAGTCCCGATGCGCCAACGGATGTCCCGCGCGCACGATCCCGACGATGCCGTCGGTGAACGCCGGCTCTGACCGCCATGCCGCCGGTATTGCGGCGGCGATGCCCAGGTAGAGGTCGAGGTCTCCGAGTTCCATCGCATTGGTGGCGGCCATGCGGTCCAAGGTGATGACGCGCAACGACGATTCCGGCGCGGTGGCCTGCATCCGTTGATACAGGCCGGGCAGCAGGGTCGGCCCGTACAGTTCGGCGAACGCCATGGTCCACGTGCGACGGGTCGTGGCGAGATCGAACGCGGCGAGATCACTCGTCAGCTCTTCCAGTGCGCTCAGTGCCGCCGAGAGGCGAGGCGCAATGGCGAGCGCACGTGGTGTCGGTGCGAGTCCTCGGCCCGTCCGCACGACGAGTGGGTCGTCGAGCAGAATCCTCAGGCGGGCAAGGGCATTCGACACCGCGGACTGGGTCACGTTGAGCCGCGCCGCCGCCTTCGTCGCGCTGCCCTCGTCCAGGACGGCCCGCAGCACGACGAACAGGTTGAGGTCGACCGACGCGAGATTCACGACGGTGATTCTAGCCATGAGAACGAATGATTGGTGTAAATGTCGGAGCGCTCGTAGCGTCGAAGACGTCGACCAACCACGAGGAGGTACCCATGAGCGTTCTTGTGACGGGTGCGAGCGGCGGCATCGGCTCCGCGATCATCGAGACGCTGCGACGTTCGGGTGCGCCCGTTCGAGGGTTGTGCCGCAACCCGAGCGGCGTTCCGATGCCCGAGCCCGATCTGTTCGTCGGCGACCTCGCGAAACCGCGTTCGCTGCGGGCGGCACTGCACGACGTGCGGGCCGTCTTCCTGTACTCCTTCCCCGAGCCTGATGGTTTACCCGCCCTCGTAACGGAATTCAGATCGGCGGGAGTCGAGAAGGTGGTCGTCCTGTCGACCATCGACACCACGCGGGACGAGCCGTTCGTCGAGTACAACCGGGAACGTCACCTCGCCGTGGAGAACGCGATGGTGGACGGCGGTTTCACGTGCGTCTGCCTGCGTCCGGGTGCCTTCGCCCGCAACGCGGTGCGCTTCTGGGGCGAACAGATTCGTGCGGAGAGGTTGGTTCGCCTGCCGTTCCCCGAGTCTCGGCAGGCCCCGATCGCCGACGAGGACATCGCTGCCGTCGCCGTGCGGAGTCTCACGTCAGACGCCCTGGACCACCGGCGGATCGTGCTGACCGGGCCGGAATCCCTGACGATGCGCAGGCAGGTGGCACTCATCGGTGCCGCAATCGGTGAGCCGATCGACGTCGACGAGATCTCCGAGCCCGCGGCCCGGACGCTGTACGGGCGCGTCCTGCCCCCGGCCTACCTGGATCTTCTGATGGGGCAGTGGGCCTTCGAAGTGACCGAAGACGCCGTCGTCACCGACGCGGTCGCGACCATCACCGGACGCGACCCGATCGACTACGGGACGTGGGCACTCACCCATCGCGCCATGTTCGCGTGACGCCGGCACCTAGCCGGGCAGATCGTCGAGCGCCTTCTGCAGCCTGCCGATCGACGAGGTGACGCCGTACTCCGCGGCGAGTTCGGCGACCTTGCGGGGGTGCTTCGCGGTCAGCGGCAGCACGTCCGAGTCGCCCGAGACGGTCACGGGCGCGTCGCGTGCCACCAGCACCACCGGCTCGGCGGCGGCGATGTAGTCGGCGGCCGCCAGGAGCTTCTTCCGCTGTGCGGCAGGCATCTTCGAGGTCTTGTCGTTGGCCGCGGCGACGATCGCCTCGAGCGATCCGTGCTGGGCGAGCAGCGTCGCGGCGGTCTTCTCCCCGATGCCAGGCACCCCGGGCAGGCCGTCGGACGGGTCACCACGCAACAGCGCGAGTTCGGCATAGGCGGTACCCGCCCGGTCGAGCGGCACGCCGTAGGTCTCGGCGACCTCCTTCGGCCCGAAGGTGATCGCCTTCGACAGCCCCCGGCCGATGTAGAACACCCGCACCGGCACGTGCTCGTCGCCGACGAGCTGCAGCAGGTCGCGGTCACCGCTGACCACGACGACGGGGTCGGTCCGCTCGCGGGTCGCCAGCGTTCCCAGCACGTCGTCGGCCTCGTAACCCGGTGCGCCCGCGGTGGCGATGCCGAACGCGTCGAGCATCGCCATGATCATGTCGACCTGCGGGGTCAGCTCGTCGGGCACCTCCTCGACGTCGGGCTCGCCGCCGGTGTGCTCCTTCTCGACACGATGCGCCTTGTACGACGGGATCAGGTCGACCCGCCACTGCGGCCGCCAGTCCAGGTCGAGGCACACCACCAGGCGTGACGGCCGCTCCCGGGTGATGAGGGTGGCAACGGTGTCGAGGAATCCGCGCAGGGCGTTGACCGGCCTGCCGTCGGGCGCCGTGATCGAGGACGGCACCCCGAAATAGGACCGGAACCACATGCTCGCGCCGTCGAGAAGCAGGATGGGTGCGCTCACCCGAGTGACAGTAGCGTGGGGTATGACCTTCGCCGTCGAAAGCATCGACCACGTCGTCCTCAACTGCCACGACGTCGAGACGACCGCCGACTGGTACGTGCGGGTGCTCGGAATGCGGCGCGAATCCTACGGCGACGGCCGGGTGTCGCTGACGTTCGGCGGCCAGAAGATCAACGTCCGTCCCACCGGTGCCGAGGGCTGGGTCACCGCCGCGGCGGACGCCCCGGGCTCGCTGGACCTGTGCTTCATCGTCGACGCCGAGGCCGCCGAGGTCGGTGACCAGCTGCGCGCCCGCGGTGTCGAGATCACCGAGGGCCCGATCTCGCGGACCGGCGCCAGGGGCCCGATGACGTCGCATTACTGCCGGGATCCCGACGGCAACCTGGTCGAGGTCGCCACGTACCGGGGCGCCGATTAGCCTCGAAGACATGGACTCCGACGTCGAGAACAGTGGACGATTCAGCACCGACGTGTACGCCGATCGACTGCGCGCCGCCCAGGAGGCCACCGCGGCCGCCGGCCTTGCCGGGCTGATCATCACGCCCGGGTACGACCTGCGCTACCTGCTGGGGTCTCGCGCCCAGACGTTCGAACGACTGACCGCGCTCGTGCTGCCCGCGGCCGGGGCGCCGACGATCGTCGTCCCCCGGATGGAGCTGGCGGCGCTGCGCGAGTCCGCGGTTCCCGATCTCGGCCTGGCCGTGCGGGATTGGGTGGACGGCGACGACCCCTACGCCCTGGTCGCCGACACCCTCGGCGGCCTCGGTGTCGCGACCGCCGTCACCGACTCCATGCCCGCACTGCACCTGCTGCCGCTCGCCGACGTGCTCGGCGTGGTGCCGGTGCTCGCCACCGACGTGCTGCGCCGGCTGCGGATGGTGAAGGACGCCGCCGAGATCGACGCGCTGCGCAAGGCCGGTGCGGCGATCGACCGCGTCCACGCCCGGGTGCCCGAGTTCCTGGTCCCGGGCCGCACCGAGGCCGACGTCGCCGCCGACATCGCGGAAGCGATTGTCGCCGAAGGCCATTCGGAGGTGGCGTTCATCATCGTCGGATCCGGGCCCAACGGCGCCGATCCGCACCACGAGTGCTCCGATCGCGAACTGCTCGAGGGCGACGTCGTCGTGGTCGACATCGGCGGGCCGTACGAGCCCGGCTACAACTCGGACTCGACGCGCACGTACAGCATCGGGGAACCGGCCGAGGACGTCGCACGCCGTTATGCCGTGCTGGAGCGAGCGCAGCGGGCTGCGGTCGCGGCGGTGCGGCCGGGCGTGACCGCCGAGCAGGTCGACGCCGCCGCGCGCCATGTGCTCGCCGCCGAGGGCCTCGCCGACGTCTTCGTCCATCGCACCGGGCACGGCATCGGTCTGTCGGTGCACGAGGAGCCCTACATCGTCGCCGGCAACGACCTGCCGCTCGAGGTGGGCATGGTGTTCAGTGTCGAGCCGGGGATCTACTTCTCCGGCGAGTGGGGCGCGCGCATCGAGGACATCGTCGTGGTCACCGAGGACGGCGCGCTGTCGATGAACGACCGGCCGCACGAGTTGGTCGTGGTGCCGGTGCGGCGTTAGTCGCCCCGTCGGCGGAGCCGATCAGTCACCGGAGCGGTCGAGCAGTTCCGACGAGCCGAGCACGCGCTCGACGCGGACCTCGATGACGACGCGTCGCGGGTTGACCCGCGGGGTCCGGTAGCGCTGTGCGTAGCGCAGTTCGGCGTCGCGGACGGGTTCGGTGTCGCCGCTGACCGTCGACTTGCCCTCCAGCGAGAGCCACCGCGCGCCGTCCACCTGGCTGAGCACCGCGACGCCGCGCTCGGCCGCGTTCACCGCCTTCTGCGACCCGCCGGTCGTGATCACCCGGGCGATGTGCGTCTTCGGGTCGAACGTGAAGCCGACCGCCACGACGTGTGGTGAGCCGTCGGACCGCAGCGTGGTCAGCATGGCGAGATGGCGCTCCGTGAGGAACGCGATCGCGTCGTTCGTGAGCCGGGTCGTTGCCTTGCGACCGGAAGTAGCCATCGGGGTCCAACCTAGCGCAGGACATAATCGCAGCCATGGAGGACACGACGGCCCGGGACGGCCTGCGCGAGGAACCGCCGGCGGGCGGCGTGGTGGTCGTGTTCGGCGGCCGCAGCGAGATCGGGGTCGAGCTGGCGACCCGGCTCGCCGCCGGGGCCACGGTGGTGCTCGCCGCGCGTCGTGCCGATCAGTTGGACGACGAGGTCGCCGCGGTGACGGCGGCGGGCGCCCGGGCGGTGCACACGGTCGAGTTCGACGCCGACGACCTGGCGTCGCACCCGAAGGTCGTGGCGTCCATCGTCGCCGATCACGGCCGGATCGGCACCGCGGTCGTGGCGTTCGGGATCCTGGGTGATCAGGCCCGCGCGGAGGGCGACGCCGCCCACGCGGCGGCCATCGTCCACACCGACTTCACCGCACAGGTCAGCCTGCTGACGGTGCTCGCCGCCACGATGCGCGGCTGGGGTCGCGGCGACCTCGTGGTGTTCTCGTCGGTCGCCGGCGCGCGGGTGCGCCGGGCCAACTACGTCTACGGGTCGGCCAAGGCGGGTCTCGACGGGTTCGCCCGCGGTCTCACCGACGCGCTGCACGGGTCGGGGGTGCGGCTGCTGCTCGTCCGGCCGGGCTTCGTGATCGGCCGGATGACCGAGGGCATGTCGCCTGCCCCGCTGTCGAGCACCCCGGCCCAGGTGGCAGAGGCGGCGGCGAAGGCACTCGCCGGTCGGCGGACCGAGATCTGGGTGCCGAGGGCGCTGGGCGCGCTGGTGGTGGTGCTCCGGTTGATGCCGCGTGCGGTGTGGCGGAGACTTCCCCGATGATCGTCGTGGTGGGCATCGGCGCCGACGGGATGGCGGGCGTCGCACCGGCGTCGAGAGCCGAATTGCACCGCGCCACGGTCGTCTACGGCTCGAGCCGGCAGCTGGAGCTGCTCGACTCGTCCGTGACCGCGGTGCGCCGGGAGTGGCCGTCGCCGATGTTGCCCGCGCTGCGCACGCTGCTCGACGACGTGGACGGCGACGTGCACGTGGTGGCCAGCGGGGATCCGCTGCTGCACGGCGTGGGCGGGGCGCTGATCCGAGTGCACGGCGCCGAGCGGGTCGCGGTGCTGCCGCACGTGTCGTCGGTGACGCTGGCGTGCGCGCGGGTGGGGTGGCCGGTGCAGGACACCGAGATCATCAGCCTCGTCACCGCCGAGCCGCACACCGCGGTGCGTCGCGGTGGCCGCGCCGTCGTCCTGTCCCGGGACGGCTCCAGCCCGGCTGCGCTGGCGCGACTGCTGACCGACACCGGCCGGGGCGAGTCGGAGATGACCGTGCTCGAACAGCTCGGCGGTCCAACCGAACTGCGTCGTGCCGCCACGGCGCGCGAGTGGGCGTCGCGCCCGCCGACGGGCGTCGACGCGCTCAACGTGATCGCCGTGCGCTACCTACCCGAGGAGCGTGTGCTGGCGACGCTGCCCGACGACGCGCTGGAGCACGACGGCCAACTCACCAAGCAGTCGATGCGGGCGGTGACGATGGCGGCGCTCGCGCCACGGCCCGGCGAGATGCTGTGGGACGTCGGATCCGGCTCGGGGAGCATCGCCATCGAGTGGTGCCGTGCCGGGATGGATTGCCGCGCAATCGCGTTCGAGCGCTCGGAGGTGCGGCGCGCGCGGATCGTCGCCAACGTCGCGGCTTTCGGCGCCGCGGTGACGGTACGGACCGGCGCACCGGGGGCGTTCGACGCCGAATCGGCGCCCGACGTCGTCTTCGTGGGCGGCGGGGTCAGTCAAGCAGGACTGCTCGACGCGTGCTGGGACCGTCTCCCTCCGGGTGGCAGGATCGTCGCCAACGTGGTGACGGTCGAATCGGAGGCCGTTCTGGCGCAGTGGTATTCACGCCATGGGGGTGAGCTGCGCCGCTTCCAGCACTCGCGCGGCGAACCCGTCGGCGGCTTCACCGGCTGGCGGCCCGCCATGCCCGTCACCCAGTGGATCGCGAGCAAGCCGTGACCGTGTATTTCATCGGCGCCGGACCGGGCGCCGCCGACCTGATCACCGTGCGCGGACACCGGCTGATCGAGCGCTGTCCGGTGTGCCTCTACGCCGGCTCGATCATGCCCGCGGACCTGCTGGCGCTGTGCCCGCCGGACGCGAGGGTGGTCGACACCGGACCGCTGAACCTGGACCAGATCGTCGACGAGCTGGCCACCGCGGACGCGGCGGGCCACGACGTCGCCCGCCTGCACTCGGGGGACCCGTCGCTGTACAGCGCGATCGCCGAGCAGTGCCGACGCCTCGACGCGCGCGGCATCGACTGGGAGGTGGTGCCCGGCGTACCCGCCTTCGCCGCCGCGGCCGCCACGCTGGGCCGGGAGCTGACAGTGCCCGGCGTCGCGCAGACGGTCGTCCTGAGCCGCGTCGCCACGCTGTCGACCGCCATGCCGCCGGGGGAGGACCTGCGCACGCTGGCCACCACGGGCGGGACACTGGTGCTGCACCTCGCCGCGGCGCAGATCGACGCCATCGTGCTCGAGCTGGTCGCCGGGCGGTTCACGCCCGAGACGCCCTGTGCCGTGGTGGCATTCGCCAGCTGGCCGGAGGAGACGGTGATCCGGTGCACCCTGGCCGACGTCGCCGAGCGGATGCACGCCGCGAACGTCACCCGCACTGCGGTGATCGTGGTCGGCGACGTGTTGGCCGCGGACGGCGTCGGCGGCACCGACAGCTACCTGTACTCCGCGGACCGTCGCCGGGGGAGTCGGCACTAGTGCGCCTGCTGTTGCTCGGCGGTACCGGTGAGGCGCGCGCCCTCGCCGCCCGCCTGCACGACGAGGTCGAGGTGATCAGCTCGCTCGCCGGCCGCGTGCCCGATCCCGCGCTACCGGTCGGACGGGTGCGGATCGGTGGCTACGGCGGCGCGGCCGGACTTCGGGACTGGTTGACCGACAACGCCGTCGACGCCGTCGTCGACGCCACCCACCCGTTCGCCGCGACCATCACCGCGCACGCGACGGCGGCGTGCCGCGCTTCGCAGGTGCCCCACCTGGTGCTGGCCCGGCCCGCGTGGGCACCCGGCCGTGCGGTGGTGGTGGGGTCCGACGTCGAGGCCGCCCGCGTCGTCGCCGAACGGGGCCACCGGCGGGTGTTCCTGACCACGGGCCGATCCGGCACCGCGGCGTTCGCCGGCGTCGACGCGTGGTTCCTGATCCGCGCGGTCACCGCGCCGGACCCCGACACGCTGCCCGCTGACTGCGAGCTGCTGCTCTCCCGCGGCCCCTACCACGTGGACGGCGAACGGGACCTGTTGCAGCGGTACGGGATCGACGTGCTGGTCACCAAGAACAGCGGTGGTGCGATGACCCACGCGAAGCTCGACGCGGCTGCCGACCTCGGGGTGGCGGTCGTGATGGTGGAACGACCCCCGCTGCCCGACGGCGTCGAGGTGGTGGCGACCGTCGACGAGGCCGTGTCCTGGGTCCGGGCGCGCGAGGTCAGCGCCTCGTGATCAGGTCCATGCTGTCGAGGTCGCGGATCGCCTGGCAGCCGCGTTCGAGCATGACGCGCATCATCTCGTCGCCGCGCTCGGTGTTGCCGGCGAACGCGCAGCCGAGCGTGGTGATCAGCGGCGCCTGCAGCATGCCCAGTCGGTAGTCCCGCCAGCACGCGTCGCGGTCGTAGTCCGTCACGCCATACCCGAGCAGTTCGTCGTGGTAGGCGGCCACCAGGTGCTCGTCGAGTTCGGCGCGCAAATCCGGCAGCAGGCTGGTCGCGGTGAAGTAGGCCAGGTCGCGCGCCGGCAGACCGGCGCCGAGGGTCTGCCAGTCGACCACCGTGATCGCGGTCCGGTCGGGGGTGAACAGCAGGTTGTCGAGCCGGTAGTCACCGTGCATCAGCGAGAACCGACCCGGCTCGGCGAGCAGCCACGGCGTCACCTTGGCCATGGACTGCGTTGCGGTCGAACGGTTCTCGTCGGCCATCCGGTCGCCGAGCCGGTCGAGGGTGATCTGGGTGGCCATGACCGCGAGGTCGCCCATGCCCTTGGCGATGTCGGCGGTTGCCAGCGGCATCACCAGACCGGGGAAGTCGGCCCAGGCAGGGTCACACCACGTCGGTCCGTGCAGGCCGGCGATGGCGCGGACGGCGAGTTCGGCCTCGGTCGCGTCGCAGCCGCCGATCTGGTCGCCCTGCACCGCGGGGGCCATGTCGGCGAGCAGCAGCACGATGTCGCCGCCGTCGTCGGAGATGTCGCAGTAGTACATCCGTGGCATCGGCACGCGGACGGACTCCGCGATCCGCGTGTAGAAGGCGTGCTCAGCGCGGTATCCGAGCGCGACGCGTTCGCGCACGGTCTCGTCCTGCGAGGGCAGCTTCACCGCGAAGGTCGGGGGCAGGTCGACGTCCCGCGCGTAGGTGACCGTCAGGCGGTACGTCGCACCGGTCTGCCCGGTGCCGATCGGTTCGGCCTCGACGGCGGTCACGTTGGTGCCGAGCGCCGCGGTCAGGAACTCCGGCGTCACGTCGGCGGGACTGCGCGGAATCGATACGGCCATACCCGGGTCCGACGTCACGAGGCCGGACACTATCGGCGGTGCTGACAGCTGTCAACGGTGGTCGACGGCCTGCGGCGGGTCGTTCAGTCGGGGTAGCGGCGCAGGGTGAACACGCGGTCACCCGAACCGTTCGAGTGCCACCGGGTCTGCGACGAGCCGACGATGAGCAGGCAGCGCATGTCGACGTCGGCCGGGTCGAGGTCGCCCAGCCGCACGACGCGCACGTGCTCGCGCGGCCCGGATACGTCCCTGCCGATCACGACCGGGGTGCCGGGATCGCGGTGCTCGAGCAGGATGTCGCGCATCGCACCGACCTGCCAGGTGCGGGTCTTGCTCGCCGGGTTGTAGATCGCGAGGACCAGGTCGCTGGTGGCGGCCGCGGTGAGCCGGGCGGCGATCACGTCCCACGGCTTCAGGCGGTCCGACAGCGAGATCACCGCGTAGTCGTGTCCCAGCGGTGCGCCGACCCGGCTCGCCACGGCCTGCGCCGCCGTCATCGCCGGGATGACCCGCACGTCGACGTCCGGCCACGCCTCGGCCTCCTCGAGCACCGCGGTCGCCATCGCGAACACGCCGGGATCACCGGAGGAGACGACGGCCACCGCCCGACCCTCCCGGGCGAGCGAACAGGCCAGCCGGGCACGCTCGGGCTCGTCGGTGTTGTCGCTGGGGTGCAGTGTCTGACCGTCGCGGACGCCGACGCGGTCGAGGTAGGGGGCGTAGCCGATGAGGTCGGTCGCCGCCGCCAGCTCACGGCGCGACTGCGGCGTCATCCACTCGGCGTCGCCGGGGCCCAGGCCCACGACGGCGACGCTGCCGGCCGGTTCCGGTGGCGAATCCGGCGACGGCGCCATTCCGGGCACCATCGCGATCGCGAAGTACGGCACCGACTCGGGATCGGCGTCGGCGGCGGGCAGCACGCGCTGCCGTTCGGTGCTGGCCCGTTCGACGTAGAACGCCCGATCGAGCCGGCCTGCCTCCGAGAGTGCCCGAAGCACAGCGGGATACGTGCGGCCGAGCTTCATGATGACGGCGGCGTCGGTGTCGAGCAGCCGGCGGCGGAGTTCGGCGGGCGGCAGGGTGCCCGGCAGGATCGTCAGGACCTCGTCGCCCTGCACCAGCGGTGTGCCCGTCGCGGCCGAGGCCGCGCTGACCGACGTGACGCCGGGCACGATGATCGCCTCGAAGCGTTCCGTCAGCCGGGTGTGCATGTGCATGTAGGAGCTGTAGAACAGCGGATCGCCCTCGGCGAGCAGTGCTACGTCGCGGCCTGCCTCGAGGTGCACGGCGATCCGCTCGGCCGCCTCGGTGTAGAAGTCGGCCATCGCGCCCGCGTAGCCGCCCGGGTGGTCGCTGGTCTCCGTCGTCACCGGGTAGACCAGGTGCTCCTCGATCTGACCGGGCCGCAGGTACGGCTCGGCGATGCCGCGAGCGATGCTGCGGCCATGTCGCGCACTGTGATACGCCACGACGTCGGCCTCGCCGATCACCCGGGCGGCCTTCACGGTGACGAGTTCCGGGTCGCCGGGGCCGAGCCCGACGCCCCACAGCCTGCCGCGTGCGGTCATTCGCGCTCGCTGGCGATCGCGTTCACGGCGGCCGCGGCCATCGCGCTGCCGCCCCGCCTGCCGGTCACCACCAGGTAGGCCATCCCGCGGGGTCGGGCGATCAACTCGTCCTTGGACTGCGCCGACCCCACGAATCCGACGGGACCGCCGAGCACGGCGGCCGGGACGGGCGCGCCCTCGTCGATCAGTTCGAGCAGCCGGAACAGCGCGGTCGGCGCATTGCCGATCGCGAGCACCGCGCCACCCATCCGCTCCGCCCACAGGTCGACGCCCGCCGCGGAGCGCGTGCTGCCCAGCTCGACGGCCAGGTCCGCCGCGCGCGGGTCGGTGACCAGCGGGACCACCTCGTTGTCGGCGGGCAGTCGCGCGCGGGTGATGCCCGACGCGACCATCGAGGCGTCGCAGAGGATGGGCGCCCCGGCGGCCAGCGCCGCGTGCGCGCGGGTCACGACGTCGTCGGTGAAGGCCACGTGGTCGGCGACGTCGACCTGCCCGCAGGTGTGGATCAGCCGGACGACGACACGGGACACGTCGTCGGGGAAGCGGGCCAGGTCGGCCTCGGCGCGGATCGTCGCGAACGACTGGCGGTAGATCTCCGCGGCATCGCGGACGTAGTCGAGCACCCGCTCACCCTACGGGGAGGCCGAGCGGCAGAGGTCGCGCGCCGGTCACCCGCTCGGCACCGTCGCGGCGGCCAGCGCGTCGAGCACTCCGGGATCCTCGATGGTGGGTGGCACCGCGTACTCCTCACCGGCCGCGATCTGGCGCATCGTGCGGCGCAGGATCTTGCCCGACCGCGTCTTCGGCAGGGCGGGCACCGCGAACACGTCCTTGAGTGCGGCGACGGGTCCGATCTGGTCGCGGACCAGTGCGACGACGTCGGCGCGCAGCGTCTGTGCGTCGACGGTGGCGCCCGACTTGAGCACGACGTAGGCGGCGGGACGTTCACCCTTGAGTGCGTCGGGGACGCCGATCACCGCGCACTCGGCCACCGCGGGATGCGTGGCGACGACGGCCTCCATCGATCCGGTGGTCAGGCGGTGACCGGCGACGTTGATGACGTCGTCGCTGCGTCCGAGCACGAACAGGTAGCCGTCGTCGTCGAAGTAGCCGGTGTCGCCCGTGGCGTAGTGACCCGGGAACGCGCGGAGGTAGGAGTCGACGAAGCGTTCCGGCGAGTTCCACAGTCCGAGTAGCGATCCGGGCGGCAGTGGCAGCGCGATGACGATGTTGCCCTCCTGCCCGGCCGCGACGTCGCCGCCGTGGGCGTCGACGACCTTCACGTGGTAGCCGGGCACCGGCAGAGACGCCGAACCGGGCTTCACTGGCATCGGCTCGAGCCCACGCAGGTTGGCGCAGATGGACCATCCCGTCTCGGTCTGCCACCAGTGGTCGACTACCGGCCGGCCCAACCTATTGGCGGCCCAGTGGTAGGTCTCCGGATCGAGTCGCTCGCCCGCGGCGAACACCGTGTGCAGCGAGGGCATCTCGTAGTCCGCGAGCAGGGCGCCGTCGGGGTCCTCCTTGCGGATGGCGCGCAGGGCCGTCGGCGCACAGAACAGCACGTTGACGTCGTGCTCGGTGATCACCCGCCAGAACGCGCCCGCGTCCGGGGTGCCCACGGGCTTGCCCTCGTAGAGCACCGTCGTGGCACCGGCGATGAGCGGCGCGTAGACGATGTACGAGTGGCCGACGACCCAGCCCACGTCCGACGCCGCCCACATGACGTCGCCGGGGTGTACGTCGTAGATCGACGCCATCGACCACGCCATCGCGACGGCGTGTCCGCCGTGGTCGCGCACCACGCCCTTCGGCTTGCCGGTGGTCCCCGAGGTGTAGAGCACGTACAGCGGATGGTTGGCGGGGACGGGTACGGCGTCGACCGGTGCGGCGTCGGCCACCACGGTGTCCCAGTCGAGCCAACCGGCGGGCGTCACGGCGTCGGCGGAGACCTCGGGCCGGTGCTTGACGATGACGGTCGACGGCGGAGAGGCGCTCAGCGCCAACGCCTTCGACACGGTCGGCAGGTAGTCGACGGTCCGGCCGGGTTCCAGGCCGCCGGTAGCGGTGAGCAGTGCCGTCGGCTGGGCGTCGTCGATCCGGGCAGCCAGCTCCGCCGCCGCGAAGCCGCCGAACACGACCGAGTGCACGGCGCCGATCCGCGCGCAGGCCAGCATCGCGACGAGCGCTTCGGGGATCATGGGCAGGTAGATGATCACGCGGTCGCCGAACTCCACGCCGAGCGATCTCAGCGCGCCGGCGAGCGTGGCCACTTCGTCGCGAAGTTCGGTGTAGGTGAACCGGCGCCGGGTCCCCGTCATCGCGGAATCGAAGATGAGTGCGGGGCGGTCGCCGTGCCCGGCGTCGACGTGCCGGTCGAGGGCCTCGTGACTGGTGTTCAGCATCCCGTCCGGGAACCAGCGCCACGCGTGCGGGTCGGTGTGGTCGAGTGCCGACCGGGGCGGGGTGTGCCAGTCGATGGCCGCCGCAGCGCGCAGCCAGAACGCCTCGGGGTCGGCGATGCTCTCGCGGTACGCGCCCATGGCGGCAACGGAATCCGGAACGCTCAACGGCCGTCCTTCCTCGTGTCGGTCTCGTGCAAGCTAGGCGCGCCAGCGTTGCATCACGGTTGCACCGGGACCGCCGTCCATCGTCTACGCTCGCCAATCATCGGCGTCGCCCGACGTCAAACTGGTTGACCGAGAGCACATCCGAAGGGGCAGGCCATGAACCGACTTCCACTCGACACCGCGACGAGGATCGTCGCGGCCGCGACCGCCAAGGCGACGGAGATCGGCCAGCCGATGAACGTGGCCGTCGTCGACGACGGCGGGCACCTCGTCGCATTCGCCCGGATGGACGGCGCGATCAAGGCGAGCATCGACATCTCGATCCGCAAGGCGCGGACGTCGATCCTGATGAACCTGCCCACCAGCGCGCTGATGGACGTGTGCCAACCGGGTGGCGAGCTGTACGGGCTCGAGCAGTTGTCGGGTGGCCTGGTGCTGTTCGGCGGTGGACTGCTGCTCGAGGTCGACGGCGAGGTCGTCGGGGCCATCGGCGTCAGCGCGGGAAGCGTCGAGCAGGACGTCAGCGTCGCCGAGGCGGGCGTCGCCGCGCTCTGACGGGATCGGGCCACGCGGGTCTGACCTGCCGTGCAACGAACATGCAACGTGACCCAGCGCACAATCGAAGGCGTGACGGAACCCGTACTGGACCCGGCGGCCGACTACCCACTGAGCGTGCACCGCACCGACGTGCTGTTCACACCCACCGGGAAGTCGATCGAGGACATCACGATCGAGGCGGTGATGGCCGGTGAGGTCGGCGCCGAGGACCTGCGCATCACACCGGACACGTTGCGGTTGCAGGCGCAGCTGGCCGAGAAGGTCGGACGTCCCCAGTTGGGCGACAACCTGCGGCGCGCCGCGGAGATGACGGCCATCAGCGACGAGCGCGTCCTCGAGATCTACAACGCGCTGCGGCCGAACGCGTCGACCAAGCCGGAGTTGGACGCGATCGCCGACGAACTCGAATCCGTCTACGGTGCAACGTTGCTCGCCGGTCTCGTCCGCGAGGCGGCCGACGTGTACGAGCGTCGCGACGTCCTGGCCACCGGCGAGTAGGAGCAGACGATGACCGCAGCACCGCAGCACGGCACCGACGGCGTCCGGCACTCCAAGCGCACCGAGGTGCTGGAGAACCGCCCGGTCAATCTCGACGGCTTCGTCGAGGAGTGGCCCGAGGCCGGCATGGTCGCGATGGACAGCGCGTTCGACCCCGCCCCGAGCGTGCGGGTGGCCGACGGGCTGATCGTCGAGATGGACGGTCGCGTCCGCGCCGCCTTCGACTTCATCGACCAGTTCATCGCCGACAAGGCGATCGACGTGGCGAGCACCGAGGAGTCGATGGCGCTGTCGGCGCAGCACATCGCGCGAATGCTGGTCGACCCCGGCGTCTCCCGCGACGAGGTGCTGTCGGTGACCCGGGGCCTCACCCCGGCGAAGCTGCTCGAGGTGGCCAAGGCGATGAACATCGTCGAGATCATGATGGGCATGCAGAAGATGCGGGCCCGCCGCACGCCCGCGAACCAGGCGCACTGCACCAGCGCCCGGGACAACCCGCTGCAGGTGGTGTGCGAGGCGGCCGAGGCGGCGATCCGCGGCTTCGCCGAGGTCGAGACCACCCTCGGCGTCGTGCGCTACGCGCCGCTGGTCGCGATGGCGCTGCTGATCGGCAGCCAGGCCGGCGAGGGCGGCCCGCTCACGCAGTGCGCGCTGGAAGAGGCCACCGAGCTGGAACTCGGCATGCGCGGCATCACCGGCTATGCGGAGACCATCTCGGTGTACGGCACGGAGGCGGTGTTCGTCGACGGCGACGACACGCCGTGGTCCAAGGCGTTCCTCGCCGCCGCCTACGCGTCGCGCGGCATCAAGATGCGCTTCACGTCGGGCACAGGCTCCGAGGTGCAGATGGGCAACGCCGAGGGCCGCTCCATGCTGTACCTCGAGATCCGCTGCATCCTGGTCGCCAAGGGCGCGGGAGTGCAAGGGCTGCAGAACGGTTCGATCTCGTGCATCGGCGTGCCCGGTGCGGTGCCCGCGGGCATCCGGGCCGTCGCCGCGGAGAACCTCATCGCGTCAGCAGTCGATCTGGAGTGTGCGTCCGGCAACGACCAGTCGTTCTCGCACTCGCCGATGCGTCGCACCGCGCGCCTGATGCCGCAGATGATGCCGGGCACCGACTTCGTCTGCTCGGGCTACTCGGCGGTGCCCAACTACGACAACATGTTCGCCGGGTCCAACGTGGACGCCGAGGACTTCGACGACTTCAACACCCTGCAGCGCGACTTCCAGATCGACGGCGGTCTGCGGCACGTCCGGGAGCCGGAGATCCTGGCCGTCCGGCTGCACGCCGCGAAGGCGCTGCAGGCGGTGTTCCGCTACCTCGACCTCGCGCCGATCACCGACGACGAGATCGATGCCGCGGTCTACGCCCACGGCAGCAACGAATTGATCCCGCGCGACGTCCTCGAGGACTTCAAGAGCGCCCAGCAGGTAATGGATCGGGGAGTCACCGGTCTCGACATCGTCAAGGCGCTCGAGTCGACGGGTTTCTCCGGCATCGCGGACCACGTGCTGACCGTTCTGCGGCAACGGGTCTCGGGCGACCTGCTGCAGACCTCGGCGATCCTGACCAGGGACCTCGTGCCGCTGTCGGCGATCAACGACCGCAACGACTACGCCGGTCCCGGCAGCGGCTACCGGCCGTCCGGCGCCCGGTGGGAGGAGATGAAGCGGCTGCGACACGTCACCAGCGCCGCCAACCCGGAAGAGGAGGTCGACTGAGATGACGTCACCGGTCGAGACACGGACGCTGGCCTTCACCGAGATCGGCCCCGCCGAGCGCGGCACGCGCTCCGACGAGGTCGTGGTGTCGGTGTCGCCGGCGTTCGCGGACTTCTTCTCCAAGACCATCACCGGGCTGTCGCACGCCGACGTGATCCGCCAGTTGCTCGCGGGCATCGAGGAGCAGGAGGTGGAGGCACGCTGCATCAGGGTGTCGCACAGCTCCGACCTCGCGGTGGTGGCCCACACCGGCGCCAAGCTGTCCGGGTCGGGCATCGGGATCGGTCTGCTGTCCCGGGGCACCACGATGATCCACCAGCGCGACCTGCCCCGGCTCTCGAGCCTCGAGCTGTTCCCGCAGTGTCCACTCATGACGCTGGAGACCTACCGCCAGGTCGGGTCGAACGCGGCGCGGTACGCCAAGGGTGAGTCGCCCGAGCCGGTTCCGACGATGAACGACCAGATGGCGCGGCCCCGCTGGCAGGCGAAGGCCGCGCTGCTGCACCTCAAGGAGACCGAGCAGATCCGCAAACAGGCGCGGCCACTGGAGGTGTCGCCCGAGTTCTCGGCGGTCGCCGCGAGCTGAGGGTCCACGACGTGGCAGTCCTGTGCGTCGGGGTCGACATCGGCAACTCAACCACCGAGGCCAGTGCGGCGACCGTCTCCGACGACGGCGGTGTCGACTACCTCGGTAGCGCGCTGACCCCCACCACCGGCGTCAAGGGGACCGTCGGCAACGTCGACGGAGTCGTTGCGGCGGTGACCAATTCGCTCGCCGGCGCGGGCGTGGCGCTGGCCGACCTCGACGTCATCCTGCTCAACGAGGCGACCCCGGTGATCAGCGGGCTGGCCATGGAGACCATCACCGAGACGATCATCACCGAATCGACGATGATCGGACACGATCCCCGCACGCCGGGCGGCCGTGGGCTCGGCATCGGAGTGGTCGTCGCGTTCGGCGACCTTGGCCAGGTCGACGCCGGCACGGCCGTCATCGTCGCCGTGCCCGCAGGCGTCGACTTCGACGCCGCCGCAGCGGCGATGAACGCCGCCCGTACGCGCGGGGTGGCCGTCGAGGGGGCGATCCTCTGCCACGACGACGCCGTCCTCGTGGTCAACCGGCTCGAGGTCAAGATCCCCGTCGTCGACGAGGTCTCGCGCATCGATGCCATCCCGGTCGGCATGCGCGCGGCGGTGGAGGTCGCCGCACCCGGCCAGTCGATCCGGACGCTGTCGAACGCCTACGGTCTGGCGACGATCTTCGAACTCGACGCCGCGGAGACGAAACTCGTCGCGCCCGTGGCCCGCGCGCTCACCGGCAACAGGTCGGCCGTGGTGATCCGCACGCCGTCCGGCGACGTGGGCGACCGCGTCATTCCCGCGGGCTCGCTGGTGCTGACGGGGGAGCGGCGGCGGGCCACCGTCGACGTCTCCGGCGGCGCCGCCGACATCATGGCGGCCGTCGAACGCGTCGGCCCGCTGACCGACGTCACGGGCGAGGCCGGCACCAACACCGGCGGGATGATCTCCGGCGTCCGACAGAGCATGGCCGACCTGTGCGGCCACGACCTCGGCGACGTCCGCATCGGCGACCTGCTCGGCGTCGACACGTTCGTGCCGCAGGAGGTCCGCGGTGGGCTCGCGGGCGAGGTGGCGCTGGAGAACGCGGTCGCTCTCGCGGCGATGGTCCGCACCCGCGAGAGCGGCATGCAGGCCGTCGCCGACGCGGTCCGCGAGCGACTTCGCGCGGTGGGCGCCACGCACGTCGACGTCGTGGTCGGAGGCGTCGAGGCGGAGATGGCCGTGCTCGGAGCGCTGACGACCCCCGGCACCGACCGTCCACTGGTGGTGCTCGACCTCGGCGGCGGATCCACCGACGCCGCGCTGCTCACCGCCGGCGACGCGGTCGGCACCGTGCACCTGGCGGGCGCCGGCGATCTGGTGACCAAGTTGATCGACGCCGAACTCGGCACGCAGAACCTCGAACTCGCCGAGGAGATCAAGCGCCACCCGCTGGCCAAGGCGGAGAGCTTCTTCCACGTCCGGCTCGAGAACGGCACCGTGCAGTTCTTCGAGAAGCCGCTGCCCCCGCCGTCGTTCGGGCGCGTCCTGACCCTCGGCGAGCACGCGATGAGTCCCATCCCGACCCGGCACTCGCTGGACCGGATCCGCACCGTTCGGCGTTCCGCCAAGGACCGGGTGTTCGTGGTGAACGCGCTGCGGGCGCTGGCCCGGGTGGCCCCCGACGGCGACCTGCGCCGGATCGGCTTCGTGGTCCTCCTCGGCGGGTGTGCGCTCGACTTCGAGATCCCGCAGATGATCGCCGACGCGGTCGCGCCCCACGGGATCGTCTGCGGCACGGGCAACGTCCGGGGGACCGAGGGGCCGCGCAACGCGGTGGCCACCGGGTTGGTGGCGTCGTTCGCGCGGCGGCACGCGTCGTGAGCCGCGACAAGGGGCCGACCCGGCCGGTGATCGTGGTCGCCAGTGTCGCCGCCGGGCCCATCGAGGACGCCGTGCTCGCGGGCATCGAGGAGGAGGGCGTGCCGTTCGTCGTCGACAGGGACGTCGACCGCGCCGAGGGAGCGGATGCGGCGGCCCTGGCCCGGGTCGCCGCCCTGCGGTCACCGCTCGGCGTCGGGGTCGGAATCGATGCGGCGCAGGGGATCTGCGTGCAGCCCGAGAAGGTGGCCGACCCGATGGCCGATCTGATGTCGCCCCCCGGGGCCGGAGCGGAGACGGCCCGGGTACTCGGGCACGACGCCGCGCGCATCTGCGTCGGCCTGCCGCTCAAGGGTGCCGGCCGGCGCGGGACCTAGTCCCGTGACCGGTAGCCGTCCTCGGTGGCCACCAGCACGTCACCCACCGGCGGGCTGCCGCAGGCGCGTCCGCACCCGACGAAGTGCCGGTGCACGGCGCTCGGCTCGCGGACGGCCTCGGCGGCGTCCCGCCGCACGTCGGTGAGCGACCGTTCGCAGCCCGGACTGCCGGTGCAGGCGCTGACCGACAACCAGGGGGAGTCGGCGTCGAACACCAGGCCGAGCGGCGCGAGCACCCGCAGCGCGACGTCGGCGACGCCCTCGTCGAGGTCGCACACCAGCACCGAACGCCAGGGCGTAATGACCAGGGGCGCCTCGATGGCGGCCAGGAACTCCGCGGTCCGGGCCTCCAGCACGCCGAGGCGCACGGCCGCGCCGAGCGCCACGCGACCGTCGTCCTGATCGATCCATCCCACGGGCGGGCGCACCTCGGGCGGCCACGTGGCGCCGGGGTCGGCCGTCCGCTCCAGACCGGCCAGCACCACCGTTGGATCATCGAGTTCACCGACCCGCCAGGCCTTTCCGCGGACATCGACGAACCGTCGGGCGATGCTCGTCAGTGCGTCGACCGCGTCGTCCATCGCCACCCGCACCCCGGTGTCGACGCCGGACAGCAGCACCGCCGCGACGTCGGGGGTCAGCGCGTGCACGGCGGCGTCGGTACCCAACCCCGACACGTCGCCGCGACCGTCGTCGACCCCGAACAGGAACCGCCCGGGGAGATTCTCGAGGACCGCGTCGCGCCGGATCGCCGCGTCGAGGTCTCCCACCACGGCGCGCACGTCGACGATGCCGCCCGACCGGCCCGACAGCGGGGACGCCACGACGTTGCGCACCCGCTCGTGGCTGGGCGAGGGCAGCAGGCCCGCGTCGGCGACCGCCTCGGCGAAGGCGCCGGTGTCCGTGACGCCTCGAGCCTGCAGGTTGCCGCGGGAGGTGAGTTCCAGTGTCGCCGAGCCGAATCGGGTGGCGGCCGCGGCCAGGGCGCCCAGTTGCCCGGCGGTGATCATGCCCCCGGGCAGGCGGATCCGCGCCAGGGCACCGTCGGCCGCCTGGTGCACCTGAAGTGCGCCGGGACACGCATCGTCATCGCGGCTACGGATCACACCCCTACGGTACGGCGGTGAGCCTCCGCGGTGCCACGACGTCGGAGTAGTGCGAGGCGTCGCCGGTGATGACGCGGCTGGTCGCGCCGTGTACGTCGACGGGAACGTCGCCCGCCAGCGTGACCCGGCTGAGCTTGCGGTACTGGTCGTCGTAGTCGGACACGGCGTAGTGCTGGGTGGCACGGTTGTCCCAGATGGCGAGGTCGCCGGGCAGCCAGTTCCAGCGGATGGTGTTCTCCAGCCGGGTGACACGCGCCTGCAGCAGCGCCAGCAGCGTCGCCGACTCGTGGTTGCCGAGCCCGACGAACCGCTTGACGAAGTGGCCGAGCAGCAGCACCTTGCGGCCGGTCTCCGGGTGGACGCGCACCACGGGGTGTTCGGTCTCGTAGGTGTCGGACACGAACTCGTCGCGGTACTGCCGCGCGGTGTCGGCGGCGGGGTTCTGCGCGGCGGCCCGGCTCTCGTCGTAGTCGCGGATGTAGTCGTAGTCGTTGGTGTGGATGGCCCGCAGGTTCTCGACCAGGTGCCGCAGCGGCTCGGGCAGCTGGTCGTAGGCGGCCTCGGTCGACGCCCAGGTGGTCGTGCCGCCGTACTCGGGCAGCGTGACCGCCCGCAGCAGCGACGCCTTGGGGATGCGATCGACGAACGTGACGTCGGTGTGCCACGAGTTCGCCTTGTCGTAGCGCGAGTCGATCGGCAGGACGTCGGTACCCCGGGACAGCACGGTCGGGTGGGCGAGCGTGGGGGTGCCGAGCAGGCGGGCGAACTCCAGCTGCAAGGCGTCGTCGAGGTTGTGCTGATCCCGGAAGAAGATCACCTTGTGGGTGAGCAGTGCGTCGTTGATCGTCGCGACCGTGGCGGAGTCGAGGTGAGGGCCGAGGCGGACGCCGTCGATCCGGGCCCCGATGTGGGCGCCCAGCTTGACGACGGTGGGTGCGTCGGCACGAGCGGACGGTTGAGGAGAAGCCATCCCGTCATCTCCTCAGACGGACGCCGTCGGCGCCACCGTTTCGCTTGGCACGAGCCGAAGTCCGGCCGCCCAGGGTGACCTGGGTCACGTCGCGAGTCGATGTGTTCCGTGCCACACGAAACCCGCACATCCGGTACCGCCGGTACTACGTTTTGCTCAGCAGTACCGCCCGCCGGGACAACGACGTCCACGGGCGCTGATCGAGAGGAACGACCATGTTCGCACTCATCGCCTTCGCAACCCTCGTCGTGGCACTCGTCGCGATCCTGGGCCTTCCGTACCCGCAGTCCTGGCAGAGTCGCTGGGGCAACTACGACCGCTGATCGATGCTGCGGTCGCATCGGACCGCGGGGATGGACCGGCCCCGCGGCCCGGTGCGGTACGAATAGGGCGTGGCTGAAACTGCGTCGGTGCCGACCATCCTCCTGCTGTCGACGTCCGACACGGACCTGATCGCGGCGAGAACGAGCGGCGCCGCGTATCGCTGGGCCAATCCCTCGCGGCTGGTGGAGGGCGAACTCGCCGAACTGCTCGACGGCGTCCAGGCGGTCGTGGTGCGCATCCTCGGCGGCTACCGGTCGTGGGAGGACGGCATCGACCAGGTCGTCGCCTCCGGACTGCCCACGGTGATCATCAGCGGCGAGCAGGCACCCGACGCGGACCTGATGAGCCATTCGTCGGTCCCCGCGGGCGTCGCACTCGAGACGCACGTCTACATGGCCCAGGGCGGCGTCGCCAACCTGACGCAGATGCACGCGTTCCTGTCCGACACCCTGCTCATGACCGGGTACGGCTTCGCGCCCCCGGTGGCCACCCCGACCTGGGGTCTGCTGGACTGCCCGGCCGGCAACGAATCGACGAACACCGGACCCCGCGTGGCGGTGCTCTTCTACCGCGCACAGTTCCTCGCGGGCAACACCGCCTACGTCGGCGCGCTGTGTCACGCCATCGACGCGGCCGGCGGTCGGCCGGTCGCCATCTACTGCGCCTCGCTGCGCAACGCCGAACCCGACCTCCTCGACCTGCTCGGCTCCGTCGACGCGATGGTGACCACGGTGCTCGCCGCCGGCGGTGCCACCCCGGCCGCCGTGGGTGCCGGCGGCAACGACGACAGCTGGAACGTCGCGCATCTCGCTGCGCTCGACGTCCCGATCCTGCAGGGTCTGTGCCTCACGTCGTCGCGCAGTACCTGGGCCGCCAACGACGACGGCATGTCGCCACTCGACGTCGCGACGCAGGTGGCCGTCCCGGAGTTCGACGGCCGCATCATCACGGTTCCGTTCTCGTTCAAGGAGATCGACGACGACGGCCTCATCTCCTACGTGGCCGACCCGGAGCGGTGCGCACGGGTGGCGGGCCTCGCGGTGCGCCATGCCCGTCTGCGCCACGTGCCGCCCGCCGACAAGCGGGTGGCCCTGATGTTCTCGGCCTACCCCACCAAGCACGCGAGGATCGGCAACGCCGTGGGGCTGGACACCCCGGCCAGCGCGGTCGCCCTGCTGCGCGCCATGGACGCCGCCGGCTACGACATCGGCGAGGTCCCCGGCGTCGAGGCCGGCGACGGCGACGCCCTGGTGCACGCGCTCATCGAGCGCGGCGGGCAGGACCCGAACTGGCTCACCGAGCAGCAACTGGTCGGGAATCCCATCCGGGTGTCGGCCGCCGAGTACCGGGAGTGGTTCGCCGCGCTGCCCACCGACCTCACCGATGCCGTCACCGCGCACTGGGGTCCGCCGCCGGGCGAACTCTACGTCGACCGGAGCAAGGACCCGCAAGGCGAGATCGTCATCGCCGCAATGCAATCCGGCAACGTGGTCATCATGGTTCAGCCGCCGCGCGGCTTCGGTGAGAACCCGGTGGCGATCTACCACGACCCGGATCTGCCGCCCAGTCACCACTACCTCGCCGCCTATCGCTGGGTGGACCGCAAGTTCGGCGCCGACGCCGTCGTGCACCTCGGTAAGCACGGCAACCTCGAGTGGCTGCCGGGCAAGACCCTCGGCATGTCCGCCAGCTGCGGCACGGACGCCGCCATCGGCGACCTCCCGCTGATCTACCCCTTCCTCGTCAACGACCCGGGGGAGGGCACGCAGGCCAAGCGCCGCGCGCACGCGATCCTCGTCGACCACCTCATCCCGCCGATGGCCCGCGCCGAGAGCTACGGCGACATCGCCCGCCTCGAGCAGCTGCTCGACGAGCACTCCGCGATCTCGGCGCTCGACCCCGGCAAGCTGCCCGCGATCCGGCAGCAGATCTGGACGCTGATGCGGGCCGCCAAGATGGATCACGACCTCGGCCTGGCCGACCGCCCCGACGAGGACGTCTTCGACGACATGCTGCTGCACGTCGACGGCTGGCTCTGCGAGATCAAGGACGTCCAGATCCGGGACGGGCTGCACATTCTGGGCGTGGCACCCACCGGCGACGTCGAACTCGACCTGGTGCTCGCGATGCTGCGCGCCCGCCAACTCTTCGGCGGCGAGCAGAACGTGCCGGGGCTGCGCGAGGCGCTCGGACTGGCGGAGGACGGTCAGGACAGCCGCATCTCGGTCGACGCCGCAGAGGAGGAGGCCCGCCGGCTCGTCGCCGCCCTGCAGGACTCCGGCTGGGACGCCGCGGCCGTCGACGGCATCACCTCCGACCCAGCGGTCGCGTCGGTACTGCGATTCGCCGCCGACGAGGTGGTGCCCCGGCTGCGGGGAACCGAGCGCGAGATCGACCAGATCCTCCACGCCCTCGGCGGCGGGTTCATCCATTCGGGCCCGTCGGGGTCGCCGCTGCGCGGGCTGGTCAACGTTCTGCCCACCGGCCGCAACTTCTACTCCGTCGACCCGAAGGCCGTCCCGTCCCGGCTGGCGTGGGACACCGGTGTCGCGCTGGCGGATTCGCTGCTGCAGCGCTACCACGCCGACCACGGCGAGTGGCCCCGGTCGGTGGGTCTGTCGGTGTGGGGCACGTCCGCGATGCGGACCTCCGGTGACGACATCGCCGAGGTGTTCGCGCTGCTCGGCGTCCGGCCGGTGTGGGACGACGCGTCGCGGCGCGTCGTCGACCTCGAGGCGATGTCGCTCGCCGAACTCGGCAGGCCCCGCATCGACGTGACGGTGCGGATCTCGGGCTTCTTCCGCGACGCCTTCCCGCACGTCGTCGCGATGCTCGACGACGCGGTGCGCCTGGTGTCGCGGCTCGAGGAGTCCGACGCCGACAACTACGTGCGCGCACACACCCGCGTCGACCTCGCCGAGCACGGCGACGAACGCCGCGCCACCACCCGCATCTTCGGGTCCAAGCCAGGCACGTACGGCGCCGGCCTGCTGCAGCTGATCGACAGCCGCAACTGGCGCGACGACCAGGATCTCGCGGAGGTCTACACCGCGTGGGGTGGGTTCGCCTACGGCCGCGGCCTCGACGGCGCCCCGGCGACGGCCGACATGAACACGGCCTACCGGCGCATCGCGGTGGCGGCGAAGAACACCGACACCCGCGAGCACGACATCGCCGACTCGGACGACTACTTCCAGTACCACGGCGGCATGATCGCGACCGTCCGTGCACTTACCGGCCGCGACCCGGCCGCCTACATCGGCGACAACACCCGGCCGGAGTCGGTGCGCACCCGCTCGCTGTCCGAGGAGACCAACCGCGTCTTCCGCGCCCGGGTGGTCAACCCGCGGTGGATGACCGCGATGCGCCGACACGGTTACAAGGGCGCCTTCGAGATGGCCGCAACCGTGGACTACCTGTTCGGCTACGACGCCACCGCGGGCGTGATGGCCGACTGGATGTACGAGCGACTCGCCGGCGAGTACGTCCTCGACGAGGAGAACCGCAAGTTCATGAACGAGTCCAACCCGTGGGCGCTGCACGGGATGGCCGAGCGACTGCTCGAGGCGGCCGGCCGCGGCATGTGGGACCAGCCGGAACCCTCGACGCTGGCCGACCTGCGCCAGGTGCTGCTGGAGACCGAGGGCGACCTCGAGGGCTGAGGGCCGTCGTCGAGACTGCGCCGGTGGTCGTGATCTCTGCGCAATCACGACCGTGGGCGCGGTCTCGACGCCATTGAGTAGGTTGATCACATGCCCGTGACCTTCGCCGACGTCGCCACGTCGGAGTACATCCTGCTCACCACGTTCACGAAGGACGGCCGGCCCAAGCCGACCGCCATCTGGGCCGCGCCGGCCGGGGACGCCCTGATCGCGATCACCCAGGAGAAGTCCTGGAAGGTCAAGCGGATCCGCAACACCTCGCGCGTGACCATCGCCGAGTGCGACCGCGGCGGCAAGCCGAAGGGTGAGGCCGTCGAGGCGTCGGCGACCATCCTGCCGAAGTCGGCGAACGCCAAGACCTACGACGCGATCGGCAAGCGGTACGGCCTGATCGGGAAGACGTTCAACGTCTTCTCGAAGCTGCGCGGCGGCATGACGAAGAACGTGACGATCGAGCTGACGCCGGCCCAGGGGAGTTGAGATGGCGCCGGAGTTCAAGGACGTCTACGGCGAGAAGTACCTGCTGCTGACCACGTTCACCAAGGACGGACGGCCGAAGCCCACCCCGGTGTGGGGCGTGCCCGACGGCGACAGGCTGGTCATCAGCACCGACGACGGGTCGTGGAAGACCAAGCGCATCAACAACACTCCGCGCGTCACCATCCAGAAGTGCGGCGTGCTCGGCAAGGTCAAGGGCGAGCCCGTCGAGGCGGTGGCCCGCAACCTGCCGAAGTCGGAGACCCGTCGGGTGTTCGACATGGTGACCCGCCGGTACTGGTGGCACGCGTGGTGGTGGATCCCGCAGGCGCGGATCCGCGGCGGCGTCGACAAGGTGCACGCCGCCATCGAGGTCACCGCGGTCCCCGACGGCGGCTAGGGACTTGAAGGAACCCGGGCGATCCCGCGAACGTTGTCACCACATGGCTATGCGGCTCTTCCTGGTCTACGTCCTCGCCGAACTGGCAGTGGTCGTCGGACTGGCATCGACGATCGGCATCGGGTGGACGTTCCTGATCCTGGTGGGCACGTTCGCCCTGGGGTTGGCGGTCGCCGGATCGCAGATCAAGCGGCAGGTCCGCCTGCTGCAGTCCGGTCTGACGTCGCCGCAGGGCGCGGTCACCGATGGAGCGCTGGTCGCCCTCGGCGTCGTCCTCACGGTGATCCCGGGCCTCGTCACGTCCGTACTGGGCCTGCTGCTGCTCGCCCCGCCGACCCGGGTGCTCGCGCGGCCGGCAGTGGCCGCGCTGGCAGCCCGCGGGTTGGGCCGGATGCCGCTGATCGTCACGACCGCCACCGGACCGCGTCGGGCGCGGCCCGGGGACTACATCGACGGCGAGGTCGTCGACGTCACGGACACCGAGCGGCCCGGCCTGCCGCCGACCTTCGGTCGACCGCCCGCGCCGTGACGTGACCACACTGCTCGTCAACGGCCGGATCCACAGCCCGGCCATGCCGGACGCGACGGCGATCGCGGTCGGCGACGGCCCCGACGCCACGGTCCGATGGCTCGGCTCCGACGACGTCGGCCGTCTGCAGTTCCCCGACGCCGAGGTGGTCGACCTCGCCGGGGCATTCGTCGCCCCCGCGTTCGTCGATGCCCACGTTCACCTCACCTCCACCGGGTTGAACGTCGACGGCCTCGACCTTCACGAGGCGACGTCGCTGGAGCACTTCCTGCGCCTGGTCGGCGACTACGCGCGTCGCATCCCCGAGGGGCCGGTCTGGGGACACGGCTGGGACGAGTCGACCTGGCCGCGGCCCGTGCCCCCCACGACCGCCGACCTCGACGCCGTGCTGGGGGATCGACCGGCGTACCTGGCGCGGGTCGACGTGCACTCGGCGGCGGCGTCGACCGCACTGCGGGCCCTGGTCCCGGAAGCGGGCGCGGCCCCGGGATGGGATCCGGAACGACCGCTGACGGCCGACGCGCACCACCTGGTCCGCGCCGCGGCGCGGGACCTGCTGACCCCCGGGCAGCTGACGGCGGCGCGGATCGCCGCGCTCGACCTCGCCGCGCGCAACGGTGTCGTCGCCGTCCACGAGTGCGCGGGCCCGGCCATCGGGGGACTCGACGACTGGCTGGCGGTGCGGGATCTGGTGCACGGCGTCGACGTCGTCGGCTACTGGGGCGAGGCGGTCGGCACGGCCGCGCGGGCCCGCGAGCTGGTGGACGCCACCGGGGCCGCGGGCCTGGCGGGCGATCTGTTCGTCGACGGCGCGCTCGGTTCGCGCACCGCCTGGTTGCACGACCGGTACGCCGACGCCGACACGTGCGGCAACGCCTACCTCGACGTCGACGCCGTGGAGGCGCACGTCGCGTCTTGCACCGAGGCGGGCGTCACCGCCGGGTTCCACGTCATCGGCGATGCGGCCACCGCCGCGGTGGTCGAGGCCTTCGGCCGCGTCGTGGGACGCGTCGGGGCGCCCGCGGTCGCGCGGTGTGGGCATCGTCTCGAGCACCTCGAGATGGTGTCCGAGCAGCAGGCCGCCCAGCTCGGCGCGTGGGGCGTCATCGCGAGCGTGCAGCCGCACTTCGACGCCGTCTGGGGTGGTCGCGACGGCATGTACGCCGCTCGGCTGGGGCCCGATCGGGCCTCGGGGCTCAACCGGTTCGCCCTGTTAGCATCCTCAGGCGTGCCACTCGCCTTCGGTTCCGATTCCCCCGTGACCAGCATCGATCCGTGGTCGACCGTGCGCGCTGCGGTGCGTCACCGCACCCCGGGCAGCGGGGTGTCGGCGCGGGCGGCGTTCGCTGCGGCCACCCGCGGGGCATGGCGGGCCGCCGGTGTCCGCGACGGGGTGACCGGCACGCTGGTCCCCGGAGCACCCGCGTCCTACGCGGTGTGGGAACTGCCCGACGGACCCGCCTCGCTCGAGGTGGCCGCACCCGCCGACCAGGTGCAGCGCTGGTCCACCGAACCGAACTCGCGGGTGCCCGCGCTGCCGAACCTCGATTCCGGACGTCCCCTGCCGCGGTGCCGCACGACGGCGCACCGAGGGGTCGTCCTCCATGGCTGAGCCCAGTACGACGTCGGAGGCAGCCGACCCCGACGCCGCGACGCCCACGACGACGTCACCCGGCTTCGCCGCCCGGGCCGCGACGCGCGCCCGCGGTGTCCTGACCCCGCGCCTGATGCGGCTGAGCGCGTCCGTGGCGGGCGGCCTCGCGCTGTGCCTGGCGTTTCCGCCGTTCGGCTGGTGGTTCCTCGCGTTGCCCGCGGTCGCGTTGCTGGCCTGGGTGCTGTTGGAACCGGCGACTAGTCGACGCGGTGGCTTCGGCTACGGCTTCGTGTTCGGGATGGCCTTCTACCTGCCGCTCATCCCGTGGATCAGCGGCCTGGTGGGCGCCTTCCCCTGGGTGATGCTCGCCGCGCTCGAGGCGCTGTTCGTCGGGGTGTTCGGCCTGCTGGCGGTCGTGGTGCGCCGACTGCCGGGATGGCCACTGTGGTTCGCGGGCGTCTGGATGCTCGCCGAGTGGCTGAAGTCCGTGATCCCGTTCGGGGGCTTCCCCTGGGGTGCCGTCGCCTTCAGCCAAACCGACAGCCCGCTGCTGACCGTGGCGCGCCTCGGTGGTGCGCCGTTGGTGTCGTTCGTCACCGTCCTGGCCGGGTTCTGCTTCGCGGCGCTGGTGTTCGAGGCGGTGCGGTGGTGGCGCACCGATCACCACCTGGCCCGGATCTCGCTGCCCGCCGTCGTCGTGCCGGGGGTGTGCCTGGTGGTGATCCTGCTGCTGATCGCACTCGCCGGACCCGCGGTGCGCAAGGCCGGTGTCGGTGCGGGTGACGACGAGACGGTGGCGGTCGCCGCGATACAGGGCAACGTGCCGCGTCTCGGCCTCGACTTCAACGCCCAGCGCCGGGCGGTGCTCGACAACCACGTCCGGGAGACGATGCGCCTCGCCGAGGACGTTCGCGCGGGCCGTGCGCCGCAGCCCGCCATCGTGGTGTGGCCGGAGAACTCGTCGGACATCGACCCGATCGCCAACCGCGACGCCGCCGAGCAGATCTCGCTCGCCGCCGACGCGATCCGTGCGCCGATCCTGGTGGGCGCCGTCGTGAAGGCGCCCGGCTACACCGTCGACGCCCCGGCCGCCCACAACACGGTGATCGTGTGGAACGACGCAGGTCGGGAACCCCCCGGGCCGGGTGAGCGGCACGACAAGAAGATCGTGCAGCCCTTCGGCGAGTACCTGCCCTGGCGCAGTTTCTTCAGCCTGTTGTCCTCGTATGCCGACCGGGCGGGCTACTTCGTCCCCGGCGAGGGCAACGGCGTGGTGCACGCCGCCGGCATCCCGGTGGGTGTGACCACCTGCTGGGAGGTCATCTTCGATCGCGCCGCTCGCGAGTCGGTGCTCGGCGGCGCCCAGCTCCTCACCGTGCCGGCCAACAACGCGACGTTCGACGAGCCGATGAGCGCCCAGCAGCTGGCCTTCGCCCGCCTGCGCGCCGTCGAGCACGACCGGTACGTCGTCGTCGCCGGCACCACGGGCATCAGCGCCGTGATCGCTCCGGATGGCCGCGAACTGGCCTCCACGGCGTTCTTCGAGCCCGCCTACCTCGACATGCAGGTGCGGCTGAAGTCGGATCTCACCCCCGCCACCCGCTGGGGACCCATCGTCCAGGGGCTGCTGGTGTTGATCGGGGTGTCGTCCGTGGTCGCAGCGATGCTGCACAATGGAGCTTTCGTGCGTCGCCGCCGGACGGCGCCCGCACCCGACGGTGAAGGAGTGGCATGACCGACCAGCGAGGAGCCTTGCGGTCGCGCATGACGTCGGAGTGCGGTCGCGCATGACCAGTGGTGAACGCCCCAGTCAGCGCACGCTGGTCATCATCCCGACCTACAACGAGCGCGAGAACCTTCCCCTGATCGCAGCACGGGTGCACGCCGCCGTGCCGCACTGCCACGTCCTGATCGTCGACGACGGCAGTCCCGACGGCACCGGTGAACTCGCCGACGAGCTGGCACTCGCCGATCCCGACCGGGTGCACGTCATGCACCGCGTCAGCAAGGACGGCCTGGGCGCCGCGTACCTGGCCGGCTTCGCCTGGGGGCTGGGACGGGGCTACTCGGTGCTGGTCGAAATGGACGCCGACGGCTCGCACGCCCCGGAGGAGCTGCATCGTCTGCTCGACGCCGTCGACGCGGGCGCCGACCTGGCGATCGGTTCGCGCTACGTGCCCGGTGGCGAGGTCAGGAACTGGCCGCGGCGCCGAATGGTGTTGTCGCGGACCGCGAACGGGTACTCCCGCATCTCGCTGGGAGTCGACGTCAACGACATCACCGCGGGTTACCGCGCCTACCGCCGCGAGGTGCTCGAGAAGATCGACCTCGGCGCGGTGGACTCCAAGGGGTACTGCTTCCAGGTCGACCTGACGTGGCGCACGATCAGCGCGGGCTTCGTGGTGGTCGAGGTGCCGATCACGTTCACCGAACGCGAGCTGGGCAAGTCCAAGATGAGCGGTTCGAACATCCGCGAGGCGATCGTCCGGATCGCCCAGTGGGGCATCCGCGGGCGCATCGATCGCGCCCGCGGCGCCGTCCGCTAGGGGCGGCGGTCCGCTGCCGGGTCAGTTGCCCCGGCGGCGCGTCTTGATCAGGTCGAGGCGCTCCTTGAGCAGCTCGTCGAGTTCCTCCACCGAGCGGCGCTCGAGGAGCATGTCCCAGTGCGTACGCGGCGGCTTGACCTTCTTCTGCTCGGGCACCTCGCCGTCGATCAGCGTGCCCTCCATGCCGTTGCGGCAGGGCCAGGTGCCCGGGATCTCGGCGTCGTCGGCGAACGGGACCTCGAACTCCTCGCCGTTGTCGGTGCGGTAGCGAGCGACCTGACGCGGCGCCAGGTCGTGATTGCGATCGGTCTCGTAGCTCACGGCCCCGAGCCGGCTGCCCCTCAACACACGATCAGCCATCGTCACCACTCCTTCTCAAGATTTCGTCCGAGAACGTCAACGCGTTGCGGCGCCGAGAAGTTCCCGACCCAACGGTCCATGATACCGGGATACCCACGATCGGCCGTTTAGAGTCAGTCGTCGTGGAGACCGCGACCCGCAGACGCGCCAAGTCCCAGCCCTGCCGGTGGTGTGGCCGCGACGTCGACGATGCGGGCATCGGCCGGCGCAGACAGTACTGCAGGCAGTCCTGCCGGCAACGGGCCTACGAGCAGCGGGCACTGGTGAAGGGCACGTCGGTGCCCACCGACGCGGTGGTGCTCACCGCCGACGAGGCCGCCCAACTGGCCGACCGCGTGTATCAGGTGAGGTGCGCCGCCGAGGACGTCGCGACCGCGGTCGACGAGGGGGCCGACGCGGACGAGCTGCGCGGCCTGTGCGACGCCCTGATGCGGGCGGCGAAGGCCGCCGACGGCTGGCGCTAGGTTTTTCCCACCGTCCCGCGGGTAGCTGCACGCCCGTGGTGAGGGACGACGGGTACGCGGACGAGTTGCGCAGCGCCGCAAGAGAAGTGTTCGGCTGGCAGGAGCTGCACCCGGAGCAGCTGGAGGCGATGACGGCGGTGATGTCCGGCCGCGACGTGCGGGCCGTGCTCCCCACCGGATCGGGCAAGTCGGCGATCTATCAGGTCCCCGCAGTCCTCCTCGACGGCGTCACGCTGGTGGTGTCCCCGCTCATCGCGCTGCAGCAGGATCAGATCGCGGGCCTCGACGACACCGACGCGCTCCGGGCCGTCGCCATCCACTCGGGGCAGGGCGTCCATCAGGTGGAGGACGCCTGGGCAGCCGTGTGCGAGCGGGACGCCGACTACGTCTTCCTGTCGCCCGAACAGTTGGCGAACGACGACGTGGTCGCTCGCCTCGCGTCGACCGGGGTGTCGCTCATCGTCGTCGACGAGGCCCACTGCGTGTCGGCCTGGGGGCACGACTTCCGTCCCGACTACCTGCGGCTGCCGGACGCATTTGCGGCCATCGCGCCGTCGGCTCCGGTCGTCGCACTCACCGCGACCGCGTCGACGGTGGTGCGCCGCGAGATCGCCGAGCGGCTGCGGCTGCGGGATCCGCTGTTCGTGACGGGGAGCTTCGACCGGCCCAACCTCCGGCTCGAGGGCAGGCAGTACCTCCGGGACGCCGACAAGCGCAGCGCGGTGGTGGCAGCCGTCGCCGAACTGGCGGTCCCGGGGCTGCTGTACACGGCGACCCGCCGGGACGCCGAGCGCTACGCCGCCGACCTGACCGGGCGCGGCATCGGGGCGGCGGTCTACCACGCGGGGCTGTCGGCGGGTCAGCGCAACGCCGTGCACGAGGGGTTCCGCGGGGGGCACCGGGCCGAGGCGTTCGACGTGGTGGTCGCGACGTCGGCGTTCGGGATGGGCATCGACAAGCCGAACGTACGGTTCGTGGTGCACGCGTCGGTGCCCGACTCGCTCGACTCCTACTACCAGCAGATCGGCCGGGCGGGTCGCGACGGCGGGGACGCGCTCGCGCTGCTGTTCTACCGTGCCGAGGACCTCGGCCTCGCCACCTTCTTCACCGTGCACCGGCCGAACGAGGATCTGCTGGCGGCGGTCCACGGCGCCCTCGACGTGGACCGGCCGAAGCGGATCAAGGCGCTGCGCGCCGAACTCGACGTACGCGGGCGCACGCTCACCAACGCCGTCAACCTGCTGGAGCAGGCCGGCGCGATCACCGGCACGCGCACGGGTTTCCGCTCGACCGGGTGGGCCGTCGAGGACGCGGTGCGCGGCGCCGTCGAGGTGGTCGAGGCCCGCGAGCGCATCGACCGCAGCCGCGTCGAGATGATGCGCGGTTACGCCGAGACCCGGGATTGCCGGCGGCAGTTCCTCCTCACCTACTTCGGCGAGACGCTGCCGGGTCCGTGCGGCAACTGCGACCGGTGTGCGGAGCGGGCCGCCGACGCCGACACGGCACCGCCGGCGATTCCGGTCGATACCGCTGTGTCGCATCGGGATTGGGGACGCGGCGTGGTCATCGGCGGGGATCCCGACCGCATCACCGTGCTGTTCGACGACTACGGCTACCGCACGCTCGCAATGGCGCTCGTCGAAGAACGGGACCTCCTGACCGCCCGCTGATCTCGCGCGAGACGCCCTGTGTGCCGGGGCGAGGCCGTACGATGAGGCCCCCGACTGCCGAAATGGGGAGCCGTGTCCTCGTCCCCGCCCGATGCCGGCCCGACCGCTGACGGAACCCGGCGCGTCTGGAGCTTCGCCGGCTTCGTGCTGGATACGGCGCGGTACGAACTGCGCCGGGGTACTGCGGTGATCCGTGTCGAGCCACAGGTGTTCGACGTACTGACACTGCTGGTGCGACACCACGATCGGTTCGTCGCGAAGGAGGAGCTGTTCGACTCGGTGTGGGGTGGGCGCTTCGTCGGTGAGGCCGCGCTCACCAGTCGCATCAAGGCGGCCCGTCGGGCGCTCGGCGACGACGGCGAGTCACAGCGCTTCATCCGGACGGTGCGAGGCCGTGGCTACCAGTTCGTCGCCACGGTCGACGTCGACGAGACGGCTGTGCCCGATCCGTCACCCGCGCCGCGGCAGCACATCGCGTTCTGCCGTGCCGCCGACGGCGTCCGGCTCGCCTACGGCGTCGCGGGGGAGGGCCCGCCGCTGGTGCGTGCCGCCAACTGGATGACCCATTTGGGTTACGACATCGAGAGCCCGGTGTGGCGCCACTGGGTACGCGATCTCGCGGCGCACCACACGTTCATCCGGTACGACGAGCGTGGGTGCGGACTCTCCGACTGGGAGGCCGGCGACTTCACGTTCGACGACTGGGTCGACGACCTCGAGACCGTCGTCGAAGCGCTTGGACTGGACAGCTTTCCACTGCTGGGGGTGTCGCAGGGCGGCGCGGTCGCAGTCGCCTACGCCGCCCGACATCCCGGTCGGGTCACCCACCTCGTCCTGTGCGGCGCGTACGCCCGCGGCCGAGCCGTGCGGGCCACCAGTGACGAGGAGAACCGTGCCGCCGCACTCGATCTCGACCTGGCGCGGGTCGGGTGGGGCCGCGACGATCCCGCCTTCCGGCAGGTGTTCGCCGCCCAGTTCCTGCCCGACGGCTCCCGCGCGGACTGGGAGGCGTTCGACCATCTGCAGCGGCGGACCACCTCGGCGGACAACGCGGTGCGGTTCCTCGAGGAGTTCGCGCGCATCGACGTCCGCGACGATGCCGGCGCCGTGGCCTGCCCCACGCTCGTCCTGCACTCGCGCGACGACCACCGGGTGCCGGTGCGCTACGGCGAGGAGTTGGCCGCGCTCATTCCCCGGTCCCGTCTGGTCGAGCTGGCCAGCAGCAATCATCTGCTCGTCGAGGGCGAACCCGCATGGCAGGTGTTCTGCGACGAGGTCGAGGCCTTCCTGTCGGGGTGAGTCGCGGGGTGAGTCGCGGGCGATCTCCACGCAATCTCCATGCAATCTCCATGTACCGCCCGCACCGGCGACACATCATGATCACCATGAGAAGACACCTCCGCACCCTGCTCGTGGGTCTCAGCGCACTGACCGCACTGGCGACCCTGTCCGCCTGCTCCGGCGGGTCGTCGAGCCAGTCGTCGCCCACCGCGGCACCGTCGTCGACCACAGCCTCGGGCCCGGCGCCGTTCCCCGCCTCGGCCCGCTACATGGCCGACGCGGAGGCCGACGGCAAGAAGATGACGATCGGCATCTCCGTGGATGGAGACAGCATCGCCGCCTACGCCTGCAACGGCGTCGACGACGAAGCCTGGTTCTTCGGTGAGCAGTCCGACGGGAGCGTCGACATCACCTCGCGGTTCCGCGACACCCTGAACGCATCGTTCGACGGCACCGACGTCACCGGTGACCTGACCATGAACGGCGTGACCTACGACTTCCGTGCCGCGGCGGTGTCGGCACCCGCGGGCATGTACACGGCGGCGCTCGACGGCACGCGCGCGTCGTGGATCGTCCGGCCCGACGGGTCGGTGACCGGCGTGCAGTTCACCGCCGGGAGCACCGGCCGCGACTTCGAACAGGCCGAGCTGCAACAACTCAACGCGGCCCAGTTCCAGACGCAGGTGCGCAACAAGCGGATCCTGCAGCAGGCGAACCAGTCGGTGAAGCTCACCAACGGAACCCTCACCTCGGCGATCAACGGGCGCACCGTGACCGCCGACCTCGTCGTGGGCACCACCAGGTTCGGCTGACCCGGCGAATGCGCACGCCCCCGTCGGTGGGCCGATACCCGGTCCCCGTCGGGGGCGTCGCCTTTTCGTCAGGGGGAATCGAACCCTTCCGGCCGTCGACGCGGGTTGCGTAGCGTCGCCGCATCGTGACCGCTTCCCTCAACGCCGCCGCAGCTGCGTCCCCCACGACGGGGAGGACGCCGCGGCCCCGCCGCCGGTGGGCACTGATCCGGCTGGCCTCGCCGATCGCACTGCTCGCGCTGTGGCAGCTGGCCAGCGCGGTCGGCGTCCTCCCGCAGGACGTGCTGCCCGCACCGTCGCTGATCCTCGAGGGCGGGTTCGAACTGATCGCCAACGGGCAGTTGGCCGACGCGCTCGGGGTCTCGGGCCTGCGGGTGCTCGAGGGTCTGGTGCTCGGCGGTGTCGTCGGGGTGGCGCTCGGCACCGCGGTGGGTTTGTCCCGCTGGACCGAGGCGACCGTGGATCCGCCGATGCAAATGCTCCGCGCGCTACCGCATCTGGGTCTGATCCCGCTGTTCATCCTCTGGTTCGGCATCGGTGAGCTGCCGAAGGTGCTGCTCGTGGCGCTCGGCGTCAGCTTCCCGCTGTACCTCAACACGTTCTCCGCGATACGCCAGGTCGATCCGAAGCTCTTCGAGACCGCCGCGGTGCTCGGATTCTCGTTCCGCCAGCGGTTCCTCGACATCATCGTCCCGAGCGCGGCGCCGCAGATCCTCGTCGGCTTCCGGCAGTCACTGGCCATCGCCTGGCTGACCCTGATTGTCGCCGAGCAGATCAACGCCGACAAGGGAATCGGCTTCCTGATCAACAACGCCCGCGACTTCCTCCGCATCGACGTCATCATCTTCGGCCTGATCGTGTACGCCCTCCTGGGCATCGGCACCGATGCCGGAGTCCGCGCCCTCGAACGACGAGCACTGAGGTACCGCCAATGACCATCCTGTCCGAACCCCAGACCGGCACCGCCGCAGCGGAACTGCGCCACGTCGACAAGTGGTACGGCGATCACCACGTGCTCGACGACGTCTCACTACGCGTCGGTGACGGCGAAATCGTCGCGCTGATCGGGCGCAGCGGATCGGGCAAGTCGACGGTGCTGCGCGTCCTCGCCGGCCTGTCGGACGACCACACCGGCGAGCGGGTCGTGTCCGGCGCTCCCGCACTGGCCTTCCAGGAGCCGCGGCTGTTCCCGTGGCGGGACGTCCGCACCAACGTCGCGTACGGCCTGCGACGGACCGCGGCGTCCGCGAAGGAGGCCGCCGCGCGGGCCGAGGTCGCGCTCGCCGACGTGGGACTCGCCGACCGGGCCGGCGTCTGGCCCGTCACGCTGTCGGGCGGCCAAGCGCAACGGGTGTCGTTGGCCCGAGCGCTGGTCGCCGAACCAAGGCTACTGCTGCTCGACGAGCCGTTCGGTGCGCTCGACGCCCTGACGCGACTGACGATGCGCGCGCTCCTGCTCGACCTGTGGCGCGAACACCGCTTCGGCGTCCTCCTCGTCACCCACGACGTGGACGAGGCCATCGCCCTCGCCGACCGCGTGGTCGTCCTCGACGAGGGGCGCGTCATCCACACCCTCGACGTGGCGGACCCACGCAGACCGGCGGGCGACCCGTCGCCGGACACCGAGCGGCACCGCACCGAACTGCTCGACCAACTCGGCGTGCACCTCTGACCGCCGACTCCGCCAACCACCCCGCGAAAGGGAGCACCGTGCTTACGCCCCGACGAATCGTCGCGTCGAGAATCCTCGTCCTGCTCACCGTGGTCGGCGTCCTGGCCGGCTGCGTGTCCCGCGAGGAGAGCACACCCGCAGCGGCGGCGCCCCCGACGGTGCCACTGTCCGACCTCGCCGGACTGGTGCTCGCGGTCGGTGACCAGAAAGGTGGCACCGAGGCGCTGCTGCGGTCGGCGGGTCAACTCGACGACCTGCCGTACCGAATCGACTTCTCGACCTTCACCTCCGGCCCCCCGCAGATCGAGGCGGCCACGGCGGGCCGGATCGACTTCGCCATCACCGGGAACACGCCGCCCATCTTCGGTGCCGCGTCGAACGCGAAGGTGAAGGTCGTCTCCACCTATGACGGTGGAGGAGCGGGCGATCAGATCCTCGTCCGCAACGATGCAGCCATCCGGTCCGTGGGCGACCTGCGCGGCAAGTCCGTGGCGCTGGCCAAGGGCAGCTCCGCGCACGGCCACGTCCTCGCGCAGCTGGACCGCGCCGGGCTCTCGCCCTCGGACGTCTCGCTGGTCTTCCTGCAACCCGCCGACGCGCTGACCGCGTTCACCCAGGGCCGGGTCGACGCCTGGGCCACCTGGGATCCCTACACGGCGCAGGCCGAACGGCAGCTGCCCGTGCGCAGCATCGCCGACGCCGACGGCGTCACCAACGGCGCCGGCTTCGGCATCGCCTCGGACGTCGCGCTCGCAGATCCGTTGCGCAACACAGCCCTGTCCGGACTGCCGAGGCCTGCCGCGACAGGCGGATCTCCGGGATGGGCCAATGACCGACGAATCCGGACAGACGTGGCGCCGACGCGCCAACTTCCGTTACGCCGACGATCGTCGCCTCGTCGCACGCCTCGTCGCAGCAAGTCGTGCCCGACGGCTTTCGCCCACCGACCCGTCGCTACCTGGCCGAGATCGCCCGCGCCGCCGACCGACTCGGGTACGAGGGGGTGCTCACCCCCACCGGCACCTGGTGCGAGGACGCCTGGCTGACCACGGCCGCCCTACTCGCCGAGACGGAGCGGTTGAAGTTCCTGGTGGCCTTCCGGCCCGGTCTGGTGCCGCCGACACTGGCCGCGCAGCAGACGGCCACGCTGCAGCGGTTCTCCGAGGGCAGGGTGCTGCTCAACATCGTCACCGGCGGTGACGACGTCGAGCAGCGCCGCTTCGGGGACTGGCTCGACCACGACCAGCGGTACGCGCGGACGGGGGAGTTCCTGCACGTCGTGAACTCGGTGTGGCGCCAGGAGTCGGTCGACTTCGAGGGCGAGTACTACACCGTCAAGGACGCCCGCGTGTCCGCACCGCCGAACCCGTTGCCGCAGATCTACTTCGGCGGCTCCTCGCCTGCCGCGATGCCCATCGCCGCCGAGCACGTCGACGTCTACCTCACGTGGGGAGAACCACCCGCGGCGGCGGCCGCGAAGATCGCCCGCGTGCGCGAACTGGCCGAGCAACGCGGCCGCAAGATCCGCTTCGGGATCCGGTTGCACACCATCAGCCGTGACACCTCCGAGGCGGCGTGGGCGGTGGCCGACGAGCTGCTCGCCGGTCTGTCCCCGGAGCAGATCGCCAACGCCACTGCGCTGCACGCCAAGTCGGAGTCCGAGGGCCAGCGGCGCATGACCGCACTGCACGGCGGCAGGGTCGACCAGCTCGAGATCCACCCCAACCTGTGGGCGGGCGTCGGCCTGGTCCGCGGCGGCGCGGGTACGGCGCTCGTCGGCAGTCACGACGAGGTGGCCGCGCTCATCGGTCAGTACCACGCCGCGGGCTTCGAGGAGTTCATCCTGTCCGGCTATCCGCACCTCGAGGAGGCGTACTGGTTCGCCGAGGGGGTCCTGCCGCGGCTGCGGCGGGCGGGCATCGCCTGAGCCGGTCGAACTCCGGCGTCCCGCCCGACCTCGCTAGGCTCCTCGCGTGGACGACTGGTTCGAGCGCAGCCCCTTCGTGGGGTTCGCGCCGTGGATCATCTACTGGGTGGTGGCCGAGGGCCCCAGCACGTGGCTCTTCGGCGCGCTGTGCGCCGTGCTGTCGGCCATCATCCTGGGCGTGTCCATGGGATTCGGCGGACCGCGCCTGCTGGAGATCGTCACGATCGTCTTCTTCGTCGGCGTGACCGCCGCGGCGATGGCGGTGGGCGCCGCCGACCGCGACTGGATGGACACCTACGCCACGACGCTGTCCAGCGGCGTCCTCGCGGTGATGGCGCTGGGCTCGCTCGCGTTCACGCCGTTCACCGAGCAGTACGCCAGGGTGTCCCCGCCGCTGGAGGGCTGGGAGAAGCCGGCGTTCCGGCAGACCAACCGCGTGCTCACGCTGATGTGGGCGCTGGTGTTCACGTTGATCGCGGTGCTGGGCTTCGTCGCCGCCCAGGTCCCGCAGACCCGCGACTGGACGAACTGGGTGATCCCGATCGTCGTGATCGTCGGCGCGGTGGGGATGACGCAGACCTACCCGGCCAAGGTGCGGGAGAAGGCACGTCCCGCCTGAGCGGTCAGCAGGACAGGTGGTCGCCTATGCCCTCGGGCGGCGCGGCGCGGCGCAGGCAGCCGAAGCCCTCGATTCCCGTGGCGGCGAACCGCACCCCGGTCCGGTCGGCGTAGTCGACGCAGTAGACGTCGGAACCGTCGACGCGACAGCCGTAGTCGCCGAACGTCAGGGACCGTCCTGCCGGCAGTTCGGGACCCAGCCCGCTGCCGAACCGTCCCGGATCGCCGTGCGACGACCCGATGTCGACGCCTCTGCCCGGGAAGTCCACCCAGCCGCCCTTCCACTGGCCGTACGTGTCGGGCGCCTCCGCCGGCGGATCGGCCAGGTCGACGAGGCACGCCAGCGCTCCGTCGAAGCGGCGGTCGGTCATGCAGTTGGGCGTCCCCGAAGGCCCCGTGAACGCCACGTCGTCGCCCAGGTCGGTGGCGACGCCGCCGCGGGTCGCGGTGCGGTAGGCCGACGCCTCCGCGGGCGTGCCCGCCTCGATCCACCCGATCAGGTCGCCGATCGGCGCGCCCGCAGCGGGCGGCCGCGCGGTGCCAGGAGGGGTCCCGGTGGTCGGTCGTGCCGTGGTGGTGGGCGGGGTCGACGCGCTGCTCGACGGCGTCGTGAGCGCGGTCATGGAGCGTGCGGGCTGGTCGTCGGACGTCGCGGAACACCCCGCCAACAGCGCGGACGCCGCGATCACAGCCGCGATCTCGAAGGCCATCCGCATGGCTGCCAGGCTAGCGGGCCACCCCGCGGCGTCGACGGCCATACGGTGTCTTCGCTACCGTCTTGTCATGCACGAGAACACCGTCCGCGTGACGATCGACAGCGGCACCATCGAGGGTTTCACCCGCGACGGGGTGCATCGCTGGCGTTCCATCCCGTACGCACGCCCGCCGATCGGTCGTCTGCGCTATCGCGCGCCGCAGCCGGTGCAGCCGTGGCGGGGCGTCCGGTACTGCCACGGTTACTCCTACTGCGCGCCCCAGGAACGCAAGTACACGCTGCTCGGAGTCGGCCGATACCAGCCGATGAGCGAGGACTGCCTGACCGTCAACGTCGTCGCTCCGGAGGGGGGTCCGCAGGACGGTCCGCTGCCGGTGATGTTCTTCGTCCACGGCGGCGGCTACATCCTGGGCAGCTCCGCGACCCCGATCTACGACGGCGCGTCGCTGGCCCGACGTGGATGCGTGTACGTCTCGGTCAACTACCGGCTCGGGCCGCTGGGCTGTCTGGACCTCGCGTCGCTGGCGACCGAGGAGAACCCGATCGACGACAACCTGTTCCTGCGCGACCTGGTGCTCGCGCTGCGCTGGGTCCGTGACAATGCCGCGGTGTTCGGCGGCGACCCGGACAACGTGACGATCTTCGGCGAGAGCGCGGGTGCGCACGCCGTCGCGACCCTGATGGCGGTGCCGGAGGCGAAGGGGTTGTTCCACCGGGTGATCTCGGAGAGCCCGGCGAGCGGCATGGCGGGCAGCCGTGAGGTTGCCGCGGAGTTCGCCGACGACTTCGCGGGCATCCTCGGCGTCGCGCCCGCGGACGGTGCCGCCGCGGTCATGTCCGCGAGTTCCACGCGGCTGGTCGACGCACTCAGCGAGTTGATGCGCGACGGCATGAAGAAGATGCGTGGCGCCTTCCCCGTCGGACCGACCTACGGCACCGACCTGCTGCCCAGGGACCCTGTGGCGGCGATGCGCGACGGCGACGCCCACCAGGTGCCGCTGATCGTGGGCACCAATGCCGACGAGGGCAGGCTGTTCACGCGGTTCCTGCAGTTGCTGCCCACCACCGAGCCGATGATCGAGATGCTGCTCGCCGACAGCGACGTCGAGGTGCGCGACCGGATCACCTCGGCCTATCCCGGCTACCCCAGCGCGTCGGCGTGCGTGCGGCTCGGCGGGGACTTCGCGTTCGGAACCGCGGCCTGGCAGATCGCCGAGGCGCACGGCACCCACGCGCCGACCTACGTGTACCGCTACGACTACGCGCCGCGCACGTTCCACTGGTCCGGGCTCGGAGCGACCCACGCCACGGAGTTGTTCGCCGTGTTCGACGTCTACCGCACCCGGTTCGGCTCGCTGATGACGGCGGCAGCGGACCGCCGGTCGGCGCGCCGGGTGAGCAACGACGTGCAGAACCGGTGGCGCGCGTTCAGCCGCGAAGGGGTGCCCGGCGAGGGGTGGCCGACCTACTCCCGGGAGGAGCGCGCGGTGATGGTGTTCGACCGTCGCACCCGCATCGAGCACGACCCGAACCCGGAGCGCAGGCAGGCCTGGGAGGGGTTCTCGCTCACCGCGAACTGACGCGTGACGGCGCGCCGCGAAAGGCCGCGCCGCCCCGCGGGATGTGATCGAGTGAGCGGGTGAGCCACCCACTCGACCCCCTGACCGCCGACGAGTTCACCGCTGCCGCCCGGACGCTGAGCCGCGACCACGGTGTCGGCCCGGGCTGGCGCTACGCGTCCATCGAACTGCTCGAGCCTGCCAAGGCCGAGGTGGCCGCGTTCGACGCTGGCGGCGTCGCTCCCGAGCGACGTGCCGTCGTCGTCTGCTTCGAGCGCTCGGCGAACGCCACCTACAAGGCCGTCGTCTCCGTGACCGCGGGCCGCACCGAGTCGTTCGACCACGTTCCCGGCGTGCAGGCCAACTTCACCGTCGACGAGTTCGCGGAGTGCGATCGGGTGCTACGTGCCCACCCCGACGTGCTCGCCGCGCTGGCTCGGCGGGGCATCACCGACATCGACGGCGTGTTCATGGACACCTGGACCTACGGCGCCGCCGTCATCCCCGAGGAGTTCCGCGGCCGACGGCTCGGCTGGTCCGACACCTGGTACAAGGACGCACCGGGTTCGAACCCTTACGCGCACCTCGTGAGTGGGCTGCACTGCGTGATCGACCTCAACGACATGGAGGTGCTGCGCGTCGACGACGACGGGCCGTTCGCGAACGGTGCGCACGAGCAGCCACCCGTGATGGGCGAGTACGTGCCGGCCCGCGTGCCCGAGGCGATCCGGTCGGCGTCCCGCCGGGAACCGCTGAAGCCGCTGCACATAACGCAGCCCGAGGGTCCGTCGTTCACCCTCGACGGGAACCTGCTCCGGTGGCAGAACTGGTCGCTGCGCGTCGGATTCAACTATCGCGAGGGCATGACCCTGCACACCGTGCGATACCGGGACGGTGATCGCGACAGGTCGGTCGCACACCGAATGTCGTTCGCGGAGATGGTGGTTCCGTATCGCGACCCGTCCATCGACCACTACCGCCGGACGGCGTTCGACATCGGCGAGTGGGGCCTGGGCTTCATGACGCAGTCGCTGGAACTGGGCTGCGACTGCCTGGGCGAGATCCGCTACCTGGACGCCGTCCTGCACGACAGTGCCGGTGAGCCGTACACGATCACCAACGCGATCTGCATCCACGAGGAGGACAACGCCGTCCTGTGGAAGCACGTCGATCACGACACCGGCGCGGAGGTCCGCCGCATGCGTCGGCTTACGGTGTCGTTCCACGTCACGGTGGCCAACTACGAATACCTCGCCTACTGGCGGTTCTACCAGGACGGCAACATCGAGTGCGAGGTCCGCGCGACCGGCATCATGGTGACCACGCCGCTGATCGACGGTCAGTCGCACCCGAACGGCACGCTGGTCGACGAACGGACCTATGCGCCGTTCCACCAGCACTTCCTGGTGGCCCGCCTCGACATGGACGTCGACGGGTCGGACAACACCGTCTACGCGAGCGAGTCGTACGCCGAGCCGATGGGTCCGGACAATCCGCACGGGCTGTCGGTGGTGGTGCGGAACACGCCGCTGCGCACCGAGTCCGAGGGAATGCAGGACATGGACTTCGCGACCCAGCGGGCGTGGAAGGTGGTCAACACCAACGTCGTCAACGGGCTGGGCACCCACCCGTCGTACAAGCTGGTGCCCGGTGGGGCCATCCCGCCGATGTTCGACCCCGAGTCGCCGGTGTTCAAGCGCGCCAACGTCATCGGGCACACGCTGTGGGTGACGCCCAACCATCCCGAGGAACGCTGGCCGGCGGGGGAGTTCGTCAATCAGTCGGCGGAGGACGACGGTCTGGGCGTGTGGACCATGGCGGACCGGCCGATCGAGAACACCGACGTCGTGCTCTGGTACGTGTTCGGACTGCACCACGTCACCCGGCCCGAGGACTGGCCCGTGATGCCGGTCGACGTCGTCTCGTTCTGGCTCAAGCCGTACGGCTTCTTCGACCGCAACCCGAGCCTGGACGTCGCACCGTCGCCGTCGGAGCACTGCGAATCCTCGGGTAGTTGACACCCGTCAACTGAATGTCCGGAAACGTCCTGCGGTGCGCCGTCGGTGTCCTAGGTTGACTACGTGCAACCCGACACCGCCGCGCCTCTGATGGAACGCCCCACCGACCTGACCGCGGAATGGCTCACCGCCGCCCTCGGACGGGGCACGGTCACCGACGTCACGGTCGACCGCATCGGCACGGGACAGATGAGCGAGTGCTACCGCGTCGGCCTCGTGTGGGCCGACGGCGACGGTGGCCCCGCGTCGGTGGTGCTGAAGGTGGCCGCCGCCGATCCCAGCAGTCGCCAGACCGGACTGGCGATGGGTCTGTACGAGCGCGAGGTGCGGTTCTACGCCGACATCGCGCCGGGGATGAGTGGACCCGTTGCGCCGTGTCACCACACGGCGTACGACGCGTCGACGGGCGCCTTCGACCTGCTGCTGGCCGACGCCGCACCCGCGACGGTCGGCAACGAGATCCGCGGCGCCTCGCTCGACCAGGCGGTCCTCGCACTGACCCAGCTGGGACTGGTCCACGGCCCGCTGCTCGGGAACGCGGCGCTGGCGGGAGCCGACTGGCTCAACCGCGAGTCCCCGGTGAACCAGGGCCTGCTGTCGGCGCTGTACGCCGGCTTCATCGACCGCTACGGCGACCAGATCGCACCCGAGTACCGGAACGTCTGCGAGAGGTTCGTCGAGTCCTACGACGCGTACGCCGCCGCGGAGGCGGAGTCCGACGCGCCACACGGCCTGGTCCACGGCGACTACCGGCTGGACAACATGCTGTTCGGTGAGGAGGGCGCCGACCGCCCGCTGACCGTCGTGGACTGGCAGACCGTGACCTGGGGTCCGGCCTTCACCGACGTCGCCTACTTCCTCGGTTGCGCACTGCCGACGGACCGGCGCCGCGAGCACTACGACACGCTGCTCCGGGCGTACCACTCGGCGCTCGGACCGGATGCCGGCGTGACGCTCGAGGAGGTGCGCGACGGCGTCCGCCACCAGACGTTCTTCGGCGTGCTGATGTCGATCGTCTCGCCGATGCTCGTCGCCCGCACCGAACGCGGCGACGAGATGTTCATGGCCATGATCGAACGCCACTGCCAGCACGCCATCGACACCGGCGCGCTGGCGATCCTGCCGGAGCCGTCCGCGCCGGAGCCGTTGCAGCCGAGCGCCGACGACGAGGGTGGCCACCCGCCGACCGACGAACCGCTGTGGAGCGAGAGCTGGTACTTCGACTTCATCGACGCCGCACAGGACGTGGGCGGGTGGATCCGCCTCGGCCTGCTCCCCAACCAGGGGCACGCGTGGATCAACGGGCTGCTGTGCGGGCCGGGCATGCCGACCATCGCGGTGCTCGACTTCGAGGCGGCGCTGCCCGAGACGCCCGGCCAGGTGCGCACCGACGACGTGGAGTTGACGCTCGAGGCCGCCGAACCGCTTCGGCGCTACCGTGTTTCGCTGCGGGGGCGGGGTGAGGCGCACGACGATCCGGCTGCGCTTCTGCGCGGCGAGGTTGGCCGCCCGGTCGACGTCGTCATGGACCTGGAGTGGACCACCGTCGGCACCCCGTACCAGTACCGGCTCTCCACGCGGTACGAGATCCCGTGCACGGTGTCGGGCAGCGTTGTCGCCGACGGTCGCACCTACGAGTTGGCCGGCGTCCCCGGTCAGCGGGATCACTCCTGGGCGGCGCGGGACTGGTGGAGCATGGACTGGGTCTGGAGCGCACTGCATCTCGACGACGGCACGCACGTGCACGGCCTGGATCTGCGCATCCCCGGCGCTCCACCGCTGGCGGCCGGCTACGTCCAGAAAGAGGGCGAGCCGCTCGTCGAACTCGCGGCGGTGACCGCGCGTGAGACGTTCGACGACGACGACCTACCGGTGTCGACCGTGCTCGAGTGTGCGCCTGGGGATCTGACCGCGAGCGTCGAGGTGCGCGGTCACGCCCCGGTGCTGCTCACCTCGCCCGATGGGCGGGTCAGCCGCTTCCCGCGCGCGTGGGCGACGGTGACCACCGCCGACGGCCGTACCGGCGTCGGCTGGCTCGAATGGAACCGCAACCTCACCTGACTCCTCCCTCTTCCGGCGAGCGTGCGTGTCTGCGGGCGACACGCCGATCGCTGCCCGGAGTTCACGCACGCTCGCGGCAGGCTGTCGGGCATGGTGCTCAAGTCGATCGTCCTGTTCGTCGCGGCCGCGCTGCTCGAGATCGGCGGGGCATGGCTGGTCTGGCAGGGCGTTCGCGAGCATCGTGGCTGGCTGTGGATCGGCGCTGGCGTCGTAGCGCTCGGCGCCTACGGTTTCGTCGCGGCGTTCCAGCCCGACGCGAACTTCGGCCGGGTGCTCGCGGCCTACGGTGGGGTGTTCATCGCGGGATCGCTGCTGTGGGGCATGGTCGCGGACGGCTTCCGGCCCGACCGCTGGGACGTCACCGGCGCGGTCATCTGCATCGTCGGCGTTGGACTGATCATGTACGGGCCGCGGTAGCCGCCGGCGAGCGTGCGCGACGTCGGGTTCGCGACCGGCGTGTTGCCCGCAGACACGCACGCTCGCCGAAGGAACAGAGCCGGAGGAGTCAGGCCAGCGGCTAGGGCAGGTGAGGGTCGTCGTCGTCGAGGTCGTCGCGCGTCAGTCCCATCGGGGTGGCGGAGGGGATGTCGCCACCGGCGATTACGGCGCGGGTGATCGGACCCAATGTCGAGAACAGCGTGGTGAGTTCGTCGTCATCTAGGGCGTCGAACGCGGGCAGGGCCAACGCGTCGGTGACGTCCTCGACGCGCTGCTTCAGGTCGCGACCGGCGTCACTGAGCGTGCCCGTCGCATCGACGAGCCCCCGGTCGGCCAGACCCGCCACGCACCGGTCCCACTCGTCGTCGTCGTACTGCCTGCTGAACGTGATGAACTCACGCGGCACCCGGTCGGCCAGGGCATGCAGGACGTTGCAGTCCCGGCCCCCGATCCCGTTGGCCAGCAACACCGCAACGTGACCGTCGCCGCGGTGCTCGCGCAGGAGCGTGGCCGCATGCCACAGCCGCGCGACCGGCTCGTCCGGCCAGGGCAGCGACAGGTTGGCGGCGAACAGCGGCCGGCCGGTCCAGTCCGCGCTGCGCGCGGCCTTCTCGAGCAGGGCAGCGGCAATACCCACGGACTCGGTGTCGACGACGCCGCAGCGGTTCAGTGCGGCGACCGCCGACTCCTGCCGGGCTTGCAGCGCGGCGGCGGGTGACGCATGGGTCCACGCCGAAGGCAGCGCACGCGACACGTGCTCGGCGGAGAAGTTGTAGAACGCGGCGGCGACCACCTGCGCGGGCACCTCGCCCAGCGGGGCGGACCGGCCGGCGAAGTAGCCCATCCAGAATCCGCGGTACCCGGCGGCGTCGAAGGCCGCCTTGGCCTCGGGGGCGAAGTAGGTCAGGGCGTGAACGGGCTCGATGCGGTCGAACAGCCTGCGAGCAATCAGCGGTGATCTGGTCACCCCGACGAGTCAACCATCCCGGTGCCGGTGGCCTCGACGGGCCGCCTGGGCATCGCGTCCCTCGCCGCATCGCCGGTGACGCAGGTCCTCAGCTCTTGAGGACCTGCGTTCCCTCGGCCAGTTCGTCGTGCTTGCCCTGCTTGGTGGCGCTCCCGCTGATGGTCACGGCGATCACGACGATGGCGACGAACCCCAGCAGACCGCCCACGTAGGGAACGATCGGCAGCAGTGTGAACGCGTTCCGGATCGCCGACTCCTTGAGGTCCGGCTTCGGCATCCCGCGGCCGCCCCGCACGTGCAGACCCAGCACCTTCTTGCCCGGCGTCCACCCCTGCGTCACCTCGAACAGCAGGAAGTAGCCGAACATCAGAGCGCCGGTGAACAGCCCGGTCACCAGGATGTTGGACAGCGTGTCCGTCGTGAAGGCGAGGAAGAATCCGACGATGCCGACGATGAAGCCGTCGATCACCCTGGCGAAGAACCGGACCAGGAGGCCGCCGGGCGTTCCGCCCGCGTTCGGGTAGGGCCCGCCGCCGTAGGGCGCCGAGTGCGGATCGGGGTAGGGCTCGCCATACGTCATGCGGGCCAATCTACGCCCGCACGACTCAGATGAGACCCTGCTTCTTCGCCTGCTTGCGTGCCTGCTTGACCTGCTTGCGGGTCAGATCGGCGTACTCCGAGCCGCGGTCGCTCGCCAGTTCGGCCAGCTCGGCGCTGCGCTCACGCGCGCGCTCGGCGAACTCGGCGCTCCGGTCGCGGGCGAGGGCGGCGAGTTCGGGTCCGCGCTTCTGCGCCTTCGCCGCCAGCTTCTCGCTGCGCTTCTGCGCCTTGGCGGCCAACTTCTCGCCACGCTTGGACGCCACGTCGGCGAACTCACCACCGCGCTTCTGGGCCACGTCCGCGAACTCCGCGCCACGCTTCGAGGCGACTTCCGCGAACTCGGCGCCGCGCTTCTGCGCGACCTCGGCGAGTTCCGCACCGCGCTTCTGGGCGACCTCGGCGAACTCCGCGCCGCGCTTGGAGGCGACGTCGGCGAACTCGGCGCCGCGCTCACGGGCGACGTGCAGCCCGCTCTGGACGTTGTGGCCGACGCGGTCGACCAGTTCGCTGTCGATCAGCGCGGTGTTCGATCCGACGCTGGGCAATGCGTGGGTCACCGACTCGGAGACCTTGCGCGCCGCGCGCCGTCCGCGCCAGCCCAGTGAGGGTCGGCCCTCGAGGTCGACGGCGGCGATGATCAGACCGCCGATGAGGCTGACGTCGGCGAGGAAGGCCTTGCGCTCGCCGGCCTTGCGCTCGGGGTCGCTCTCGTTCCAGAAGGCATGCGCACCAAGGCTTCCGGGCACCACGCTGACGGCCAGAGCGGCAGACGCCACGCGGGGCAGCTTGCCTGCGGCCAGCAGCAGGCCCGCGCCGATCTGCACGCCGGCGGTCACCTTGGCGACCGTCTCGGCATTCGTCGGCACGTTCGGGCCGACCGGTTCGGGGAGCTTGCTGAGTCCGTCCAGAGTGGGGCGAGCGGCTTCGATGGCCGGTTTCGGGTTGCGCAGAGAGTCCACACCGCGGGAAATGAAGGTGGTTGCGAGCATGGGGCGTGCGACACGACGAATCAACATGGCGCATAGGTTCCCCGAAGATCAATCTCACAAACACTGTCGGCGCCACCCGTCCCAGTCCATGAAATCGCCAGGTGAGACGGGTGGGCACCGCCGTCGCCGACCTGCGGGCGGTAACTTCGCACTAGGTACAAGTAGAAGGAGATCGCGGTGACACTCGTCGCGGGAATCGACTCGTCTACCCAGTCGTGCAAGGTCGTCGTCTGTGACGCCGACACCGGCGAGATCCGACGGTCGGGATCGGCGGCGCATCCCGCCGGCACCGAAGTCGATCCGGTGGTGTGGTGGACGGCGCTGGGCGAGGCGGCCGAGGCCGCGGGCGGTCTGGACGACGTGGCGGCGGTGTCGGTGGGCGCTCAGCAGCACGGCATGGTCTGTCTCGACTCGGCCGGGCAGGTGGTGCGCCCGGCGCTGCTGTGGAACGACACGCGCTCGGGTGAGGCTGCATCGGCACTGGTCGACGAACTCGGCGGCACCGCGGCCTGGGCGGATCGCATCGGCGTCGTGCCGGTCGCGTCCATCACTGCCGCCAAGTTGCGGTGGCTGGCCGACGCCGAACCCCGCAACGCCGACGCCACCGCAGCGGTCTGTCTACCCCACGACTGGCTGACCTGGCGGCTGTCCGGATCGACAGACGTCGACGACGTCCGCACCGATCGCAGCGACGCCAGCGGCACCGGCTACTTCTCCGCGGAGGACGACGACTACGACCTGGACCTGCTCGCGATGGCGATGCGGGGGCGGCGGCCTGCGGTGCCGACGGTGGTGGGTCCCTCGGCGTCTGCGGGCCGCGCGACGACGGGGGCGGTGCTCGGCGCGGGTGCGGGTGACAACGCCGCGGCCGCACTCGGCATCGGCGCCGGACCGGGCGACTGCGTGGTGTCGCTCGGGACGTCGGGCGTCGTGAGTGCCGTGGGCGACGCGGCGTCGCACGACGCCTCCGGTCTGGTGGCGGGCTTCGCGGATGCCACCGGACGGCAGCTGCCCCTGGTCTGCACCCTCAACGGTGCGCCGGTGCTGGCCGCGGTGGCGAAGATGCTGGGCGTCGACTTCGACGAGTTGGACCGCCTCGCGCTGTCGGCGGCCGTCGGCGCGGAGGGGCTGAGCCTGGTGCCCTACTTCGACGGGGAGCGCTCACCCAATCTGCCCGAGGCCCAGGGTGCCCTGCAGGGCGTCACGACCCGGAACCTGTCCTCTGCCAACGTCGCTCGGGCGGCCGTCGAGGGACTGCTGGCCTCCATCGCGTTCTGCCTGGACCGCATCGCGGGTCAGGGCGTCGACGTGGAGCGCGTGCTCCTGGTGGGTGGCGGCGCGCGATCGGAGGCGGTCCGGCGGATCGCGCCCGCCATCCTCGGCAAGCCGGTGCACGTTCCGACCCCGGCGGAGTACGTCGCGCTCGGCGCCGCACGCCAGGCCGCCTGGGCGGTGTCGGACGCCGAGGAGCCGCCGTCGTGGTCCTTCGGCGTGACGGCCACCTACGAGGCGGATCACACGCCCGAGGTGGTCGAGCGGTATCAGGTGGCGCAGCGGCTGACGTTCGGTCAGTGAGTCACGGCCGCGGCCACGACGTCCGCGGCGGCACCCGATCGGTGGGCGTCAGCCGGTCGAGGACCGCGCGCAGCGGTGACCACGTGGCGCGGCCCGCGCGGGTGACCGCATAGGCGGTGAGGACCACCGGTGGATCGGTGAGCGGGAGCACCGTCACGCCGGCCCGGGTGGGCCGGTCCATCGGTAGCAATCCGATGCCGTACCCGGCCGCGATCAGGTCCTCGACCAGGTCCAGGCTGTCTATCTGGTGCGCGATCCGCGGGGTGAACCCGGCCAGAGCGCCCAGCGTCCGCACCGCGTCCTCGTCGGCGGTGTTGCGGGAGTTGACGATCCACGTCGCACCGGCACGGGCCGGGAGGTCCGCCGCGCCGTGCGGGTCGTCGGCGGGCACGCCGAGACCCCACGCCGTCGACCACATCGCCACCGGGGTCAGCACCGGGCCGGGCGACGCGGGCGCGAGGTTGTAGTCGTAGGTCAGCGCGAGGTCGAGGTCGTCGTCGGCGAGGAGGGCGAAGGCCTCGATGGGCTCGTACTCGGAGATGACGACGTCGATGCCCGGGTGCCGGTCGGCGAGTTCGGCGAGGATCGGCAGCAGGGAGTTCCGGATCCCGGTCGCGAAGCCTCCGACCCGCAGGGTGCCGGCGGGTTCGGCGTCGGGGTCGAGGTCCAGGCGAGCGGCGTCGACGGCGGCGAGGATGTCGACGGCGTGGTCGGCGAGACGCCGCCCCGCCGGCGTGAGGCGCACGCGACGGCCTTCGGGCTCGATGAGTTGGACGCCCGTCTCCTTGGCCAGCGCGGCGATCTGCTGGGACACGGTCGAGGTGGTCAGGTGGTGGCTGTCGGCCACCGCCCGCATCGAGCCGAGCCGCGACAGCGCGAGCAGCAGCCGGAGTCGTCGGGTGTCCACGGTGCCATTGTCCGCACATCGCGATCGCTGCGTGGGTCAACGATCGAGGATGTGCGACGATGCCGGAATGGCCACCCGCCCGGCGCACTTCGTGCAGACGTCCGACGACACGTTCGAGCCGACGGCACTCGCCCAGAGTCACTGGGGCGACGACCACCTCAACGGCCCGGCCGTGGTGGGACTCGCGGCGTCGGTGCTCGACGAGGTACACGGAGATCCGTCGTTCACGCCGGCGCGGTTGACGGTCGACCTGTTCAAGGCGGCCAGGGGAGTCCCGACGACGGCGGTGACGCGGGTGATCCGCGACGGTAGGCGCGTGCGCAACGTCGAGTGCGAACTGCTGCAGGACGGCGCCGCGGTCGCCCGGGCGATCCTGGTTCAGTACCGCAGCTCGGAGGCGCCGCGTGGTGAGGAATGGTCGCGGACGGTCGAGTTCGTGCCGCCACCCGACGTCGACGACTCCCTGCACATCTACGTGGGGTGCGACGACGTCGGATGGACGAACGCGATCGCCGAGCACCAGAACGCCGCACGGAAACGGTGCCTGAACCGGTCGATCGACGCGGTCGAGGGCCGCGCGAACTCGCCCCTCACCAACGCAGCGGCCGCCGCCGAGGGCACCAGCCTGGTGACCAACCTCGGCACCGCGGGCGTCGGCTACATCAATGGCGACCTGACGGTCGCGCTCGCCCGGTTGCCGCGCACGCACTGGATCGGGGTGCAGGCCGACTCGCACTGGACTGCCGACGGCATCTCGGTGGGTACGGCGACGCTCTTCGACGACGCGGGTCCGTTCGGGACCGGTGTCGTCACCGCGGTCAGCAATCCGGCCGCACAGATCGACTTCGGCCACGACCCGTTCCCGGACCGAACCCGCTGATCCCGGCACGTAGGGTTGGCGCCGTGGACCTGCTGCTCGGCATCGACATGGGGACGGGGAGCACCAAGGGCGTGCTCGTCGATGCCGCCGGTACCGTGCTCGCGACCGAGACGATCGCCCACTCGGTGGACCTGCCGCGTCCCGGCTGGGCCGAGGTGGACGCCGAGAACCTGTGGTGGCGGGAGGTCTGCGAGGTCAGCGGCAGGCTGATGGCGGCAATGCCCGACGGCGGCAGGCTCGCGGCGATGTGCGTGAGCGGCGTCGGTCCCTGCCTGGTGCTCTGCGATGCCGACCTGAGGCCGCTGCGACCCGCGATCCTGTACGGCATCGACACCCGCGCCACGGCCGAGATCGACCTGTTGACGGAGGAATTCGGTCGGGACGCGATCCTCGACCGCGCCGGCACGCTGCTGTCGAGCCAGGCCGTGGGCCCGAAGCTGGAGTGGGTGTTCCGGCACGAACCGGAGGTGTTCGCCGCGGCCGCCGGTTGGTACGGCTCGAACTCCTATGTCGCCGCGAAGCTCACCGGCGAGTACGTCATGGACCACCACACCGCGAGCCAGTGCGATCCGCTGTACGCGACGCGGCACTTCGACTGGAACCGGCCCTGGGCGGAACGCATCTGCCGTCATCTCCCGCTGCCTCGGCTGGTGTGGCCGAGCGAGGTCGTCGGGACGGTGCGGCCCGAGGCCGCGGAGGCGACGGGCGTGCCCGTCGGGACGCCCGTGGTGGCGGGCGCCGTGGATGCCTACTCGGAGGCCTTCTCCGTGGGCGTCCGGGAGCCCGGCGACCAGATGCTCATGTACGGCTCGACGATGTTCCTCGTCCAGGTGATCGACTCCTACTACAGCGACCCGACGCTGTGGACCACCGTGGGCGTCGAGCGCGGGACGCTCGCGCTGGCGGCCGGGACGTCGACGGCCGGCAGCCTCATCGGCTGGTTGCAGACCGTCACGGGGGGAGCGCCGTTCGACGAGCTGATGGCCGACGCCGCTGCGGTGCCACCGGGTAGCGAGGGGCTGCTCGTCCTGCCCTACTTCGCGGGCGAACGCACACCGGTGTTCGATCCGCGGGCCAGGGGAGTGGTGGCCGGACTCACGCTGCGGCACGGCCGCGGGCACCTGTTCCGTGCCGCCTACGAGGGCATCGCGTTCGGCATCCGGCAGATCCTCGAGCGGTTCGACGACGCGCACACCGGCATCCGGACCGTGGCCGTGGGCGGTGGCCTTCGCAGTCCCGTATGGGCCCAGGCCGTCAGCGACGTCACCGGCCGCGCCCAGCTGGTTCCGGAGCAGGCGATCGGCGCGAGCTACGGTGATGCGCTGCTGGCCGCGATCGGGGCCGGTCTGGTCCCGAGCGACACCGACTGGGCGAAGATCTCGCGGGAGATCGAGCCGAACCCGTTGACGCGCAACCTCTACGACGATCTCTACGAGACCTGGCGCGAACTGTATCCGGCGACGCGCGATCAGGTGCACCGCCTCGCGGGGCCGACCACGCCCTGAGGCGGCGGGGTCAGGATCCCGAGGCGGCGCCGAGGAGCGCCTCGGCGGTGGCGGGGTCGGTGACCAGTCGGTTGAAGTAGCCGCCGCGGGCGCCCGCGACGATCGAGGCGAGCTTCTCGGGCCCGACCGCCACGGCAATCGTGACCGGAATGTGTTGCAGGGTGTCCAATTCGAGGGCGATCAGCCGATCGCTTCCCTCGAAGTCGACCTCGACGCCCGCGCCGTCGTAGAACCTGGAGCAGACGTCGCCGACGGCGGCGCGCAGCGACGTCGAACCGGTCGGGACGAACCGCGGGATGTCCGAGCGGGTGAGCGGCGGAGCGCCGATCCCCATCAGCGCGCACCGCGCCGCCGGCCACTGGTGCAGCACCCGCTGGATGCTCGGGTCGTTCAGCAGCGACTGGTACAGCTCGGGTCCGGGCAACGCGGGGGCGAACAGGTAGTTCGCCCGTCCGCCAACGCGATTGGCGACCAGTCTCGTGATCTCGTTGGTCTGGTACCACTCCTCGGGCTGGTCGTTCCCGCCGACCGTGGGCGCGATCACCACGCCGGGTAGTGGGGTCAGGTCGTGCTGGGCGAGTTCGTAGACGGTGCGACCGGACGACACCAGGAGGACGTCGCCGGGGAGCAGGCCCGCCTCGGCGAGGGCGCGGCCGGTGGCGGGTGCCAGGGTCCGGCCCATCACGTCGACGACCCCGCGGCCGGGACCCGGTGTCGGCAGTGGGGCACTGAGGTACACGCGTTCCAGACCGGTGGCACGTGCCACCTGGTCGGCCAGGTCCCCGGACCGGGCCTCGGCCGGTGGGACCACCTCGATGCGGACGATCCCCTGACGCTTCGCCTCCGCGAGCAGCCGGCTGACCGTGGCTCGGCTGGTGCCGAGCTGGTCGGCGACCTCGGCCTGGGTGACGTCGTCCTCGTAGTAGAGCCGGGCCGCGGTGTAGAGCAGCGCGGACGGGAAGTGGCTGGTCTCGCCCTCGGAAGGGGTCCCGGGATGGCCGTCGACGGTCGCCGTCGCGGGGTTCTGCGGTACCGACCGGGGCATGGTCGAAGTATGCCCCAGAACATCTGTTCTGGGCAGATTTTTGCTGAACATCGGTTCTGGACAAATGTGCAAGCCGTCGATAATGTGAGCGCGACCACACATGCGAAGAGTGCCATGAAGGGCTGGAACGATGAGCGAACAGATCCCCGAGAAGATGCAGGCCGTGGTCTGTCACGGCCCCCGCGACTACCGCCTCGAGGAGATCGCCGTCCCGCAGCGCAAGCCGGGCGAGGCCCTGATCCGAGTCGAAGCCGTCGGCATCTGCGCCAGCGACCTGAAGTGCTACCACGGTGCCGCCAAGTTCTGGGGCGACGAGAACCGCCCCGCCTGGACCGAGACCATGGTGATCCCTGGACACGAATTCGTCGGCCGCGTCGTGGAACTCGACGACGAGGCGGCGTCGCGGTGGGGCATCGCGGTCGGTGACCGGGTGACCTCCGAGCAGATCGTGCCCTGCTGGGAGTGCCGATTCTGCAAGCGCGGGCAGTACCACATGTGCCAGCCCCACGACCTCTTCGGCTTCAAGCGCCGTACGCCCGGTGCGATGGCCTCCTACATGACGTATCCGGTCGAGGCGCTGGTACACAAGATCTCCGGTGACCTGCCGCCCGCGCACGCCGCGTTCGTCGAGCCGCTGTCGTGCTCGCTGCACGCCGTGGAGCGCGCCCAGATCACCTTCGAGGACACCGTGGTGGTCGCAGGCTGCGGGCCCATCGGGCTCGGGATGATCGCGGGCGCGAAGTCCAAGAACCCCATGCGCGTCATCGCGCTCGACATGGCACCCGAGAAGCTCGAACTCGCCAAGAAGTGCGGCGCCGACCTGGTGATCAACATCGCCGAGGAGGATGCCGAGACCATCGTCAAGGACCTCACCGAGGGATATGGGGCCGACGTCTACCTGGAGGGCACCGGCCACCCGTCCGCGGTGCCGCAGGGACTGAACCTGCTCCGCAAGCTCGGCCGCTACGTCGAGTACGGCGTCTTCGGCAGTGACGTGTCGGTCGACTGGAGCATCATCAGCGACGACAAGGAACTCGACGTCCTCGGCGCGCACCTGGGGCCGTACTGCTGGCCCGCCGCCATCAAGATGATCGAGTCCGGCGTGCTGCCGATGGACCAGATCTGCACACACCAACTGCCGTTGACCGAATTCCAGCAGGGCCTCGACCTCGTGGCCAGTGGCAAGGAATCCGTCAAGGTCTCACTCATCCCGGCCTGAGAGGCAACCCCATCATGAATCGCAGGCAACCATGAATCCCGTTCCAGGACAGCGCTTCCGCGGTCCGCAGATGTCGCGTCGCAACATGCTGGCCGCCATGGGAATGGCCGGCGCCGCAGCGGCGAGCCTGCCGCTGCTGTCGGCGTGCGGCGTGGGCGGCGGGACGAGTCTGCCGAACGGCGCGGGTGAGGTGAGCGGTGGCTTCGACTGGCGCAAGGCCGCGGGGTCGACGCTCAACATCCTGCAGACCCCGCACCCCTACCAGCTGTCGTATCAGCCGCTGCTCAAGGAGTTCACCGAACTCACCGGGATCAATGTCAACGTCGATCTCGTTCCCGAGGCGGACTACTTCACCAAGCTGAACACCGAACTCGCCGGCGGGTCCGGCAAGCACGACGCGTTCATGCTGGGCGCCTACTTCATCTGGCAGTACGGGCCGCCGGGATGGGTCGAGGATCTCGGCCCGTGGCTGCAGAACACCTCGGCGACGAGTGCGGAGTACGACTTCGACGACATCTTCGAGGGCCTCCGCACCTCCACCCGCTGGGACTTCACGCTCGGCAACCCGCTGGGTACCGGCGGGCAGTGGGCGATCCCGTGGGGCTTCGAGAACAACGTCGTCGCCTACAACAAGCGGATCTTCGACGAGAAGGGCATCACGAAGCTGCCCGACAACCTCGACGACTTCATCCAGTTGGCGGTCGACCTCACCGACCGGTCGGAGAACCGGTACGGCCTGTCGACCCGAGGGTCGAAGTCCTGGGCCACGATCCACCCCGGATTCATGACGCAGTACACGCGCCAGGGCGCGGTCGACTACACGTGGAACGGCTCGGAACTCGTCGCCGAGATGGACAGCGACCAGGCGATCGACTTCACGAAGAAGTGGATCGACCTGCAGCACCAGGCCGGTCCGACGTCGTGGACCACCTACGACTACCCCAACGCGACAGGGGATCTCGGTGACGGCAAGGCGATGATGGTGTTCGACGCCGACAGCGCCACGTACCCGAAGAACAAGCCGGGTGCGAGCAAGGAGGCAGGCAACATCGCCTGGTATCCCGGTCCCGCGGGCCCGGACGGCAACTACAAGACCAACCTGTGGACGTGGAGCTGGGCCATGAGCGCCAATTCGCGCAACAAGCTGCCCGCGTGGCTCTTCATCCAGTGGGCCACCGGCAAGGACTCGATGAACAAGGCCGTCGAGGGCGGCACGTACGCCGACCCGGTGCGGAAGTCGGTGTTCGACACCACCTTCAAGCGCGTCGCGGCCGACCAGTTCGGGTACCTCGAGACCTTCGAGACCGTCATCGGCGAGTCGAAGATCCAGTTCACCCCGCAGAAGAAGTTCTTCGACACCACCCAGAATTGGGCCGTCGCGCTGCAGGACATCTACGGCGGTGACGACGCGGCGTCGCGGCTCCGCAGCCTGGCGAAGACCAACACGTCCAAGGTCAACCTCTAGGAGATCTGGTAACCCATGACGACTCAGACTCCGAAGGCGCCGGCCACCTCGCCGGAACAGCCCGCCGCCGCGTCGCGGCGCACCCTGCCCGAGGTGCCGAGCTGGCGCCGCAAGGCCCGGCCCTACCTGCTGTCGATCCCCGCCGTGGTGATCGTCATCGGCATCCTCTACCCGTTCGCGGTCGGCGCCTACTACGCCTTCCTCAACTACGCTGCCGTGAACCCGGATCCGCACTTCGTGTGGTTCCAGAACTTCGGCTCCGTTCTCGGCGACCAGGTGTTCTGGAAGAGCGTCCAGGTCACCGTCACGTTCGCCCTCGTGGCGACGGCGGTCGAGACGGCGCTCGGCGTCGGGCTCGCGCTGCTGCTGAACCGGTCGTCGATCATCGGCAAGATCTTCGAGAAGGTCCTGATCCTGCCGCTGATGATCGCTCCCGTCATCGCGGGCGTCATCTGGAAGCTGATGTTCAACCCGCAGTTCGGCATCCTCAATCACGTGCTGGGGCTGGGCAACACGTTCGACTGGCTGTCGGCGGGCACCGCCCTGTGGTCGGTCATCCTGGTCGACGTCTGGATCTTCACCCCGTTCGTGGCCATCCTGGTGCTGGCCGGCATCCGGTCGCTGCCGAAGGAGCCGTTCGAGGCCTCCGAGGTCGACGGGGCGTCGGGCATCTACATGTTCCGCAAGCTGATGCTGCCGATGCTGTGGCCCTACATCCTGGTAGCCGTCATCTTCCGCTTCATGGACAACCTCAAGGTGTTCGACCACATCTACGTGTTGACCGCGGGCGGCCCGGGAGTCGCGACCCGCACGCTGCAGATCGGCGCCTTCGAGGACTCGATCATCAACCTCGACTACTCCCGCGGCAGCACGTACATGCTGCTGCTCTGGATCATCGTGTTCATCACGGCGCGCTACCTGGTCAGCGTGCTCGGCAAGGCGCAGCGTCGTGCTGCGGGAGCGGAGTCCTAGATCATGGCCGCGAAGTCGTTGTTCAGCAGGGCCGAACTCCTGCCGGGTCAGAAGCGTCTGTCGATCGGGTCGGTCGCCGCCGACGTCGGTCTGGTGTTCTGGTTCCTCTTCTCGCTGTTCCCGATCTTCTGGATGCTGATGCTGGCCCTGAAGAACGCCGAGCAGCAGACCACCACGTACTTCACGTTCAGTCCGACGTGGTCGAACTTCGCCACGGTGCTGTCGGACAAGGGCACTCAGATGACGAGCGTCGACTTCAAGGCGTCGTTGCTCACCAGCCTGCTGAACTGCGGTGGTGCGGTGATCGTCTCGCTCGTCATCGGCATCCCCGCCGCGTACGCCGCGGGACGGTGGCAGTACCGCGGGTCGAACGACCTGATGTTCCAGATGCTGTCGTTCCGGTTCGCCCCCGAGCTGATGGTGATCGTGCCGCTGTTCGTGATCTACAACCAGATCGGCCTGTTCGACACCAAGGTCGGCATGATCTGGGTGCTGCAGCTGGTCACGATGCCGCTCGTGGTGTGGATCCTGCGGTCCTACTTCCAGGACCTCCCCGAGGATCTGGAGCAGGCGGCCCTGCTCGACGGGTACACCCGCCGGCGGGCCTTCCTGATGGTCGCGCTGCCCATCGTGCGGCCCGGCATCGCCGCCGCCGCGCTGCTCGCCTTCATCTTCGCGTGGAACAACTACGTGTTCCCGCTGATCCTGGCCGACAGCAACGCCGGCACCGTCACGGTGGCGATCACCAAGTACCTCGGCGGCGGCGGGCAGGCGTACTACAACCTGACCGCGGCGGCGGCGCTGATCGCCGCGCTGCCACCACTCATACTCGCGCTCACGATCCAGCGTTATCTGGTGCGTGGCCTGTCATTCGGGGCGGTGAAGGCCTGATGGCCTCCGTAACACTCAAGAATCTGTCGAAGACCTTCGGCAAGACCCAGGCGGTCCGCGACCTCACGGTCGACATCGCCGACGGTGAGTTCTTCGTCATCCTGGGCCCCAGCGGCGCGGGCAAGACGACGACGCTCAAGTCGATCGCCGGTCTCGTCGACATCGACGGGGGCACGGTCGCCATCGATGGCACCGACGTCACCAACGTCGAGCCGTACCACCGCAACGTGGCCATGGCCTTCGAGAGCTACGCGCTGTACCCGCAGAAGACGGTGAGCGAGAACCTCGCGTCACCGCTGAAGTCCGGACGGACCGGCAAGTACACGGCGGCCCAGCAGACCGAGCGCATCGATCAGGTCACCACCACGCTGGGAATCAACCACCTGCTCAAGCGCTTCCCGCGGGAGCTGTCCAACGGTCAGCGCCAGCGCGTGGCACTGGGCCGGGTGCTGGTGCGACCCGCCGACGTCTACCTGCTCGACGAGCCGCTCAGCCACCTCGACGCGAAGCTGCGCGCCTCGATGCGCGCCGAACTCAAGCAGCTCGGCGCGATGTCGAACACGACGACCGTCTACGTCACCCACGACTACCAGGAGGCGCTCGCGCTCGGCGACCGCATCGCGGTGCTCCGCGAGGGCGTGCTGGTGCAGATCGGTACGCCGGAGGAGATCTGGCGGCGTCCCGCCGACACGTTCGTCGCGCGGGCCCTGGGTCAACCCGAGATCAACGTGTTCGACGGCGTCGTCGACGGCGGTCGAATCCGGCTGGGCGACGGCACGTTCGACGTGCCGGTGCCCGCGGACGTCACCGCGTCCTCCGGAGACCGGGTACGGGTCGGCCTGCGGCCGTGCGACGTACACGTCTCGGAGACCGGGTCGCTGAAGGGTTCGGTGCAGCTCGCCGAGCGGCTCGGCCGCAACGTCGAACTCACCGTCCAGATCGGCGGCGAGCAGCTCATCGTCCTGGCCTCGGGCAGGGAGGGCGTCGGCGAGGGATCGCCGGTGTCGATGTCGATCGCCGACTCCGACGTGCACGTGTTCGAAGCGGGCGAGGGTGACACGACCCGCCTCGGTGCGCACGACAAGACCCTGGAGGCAGCACAGTGACCACCACCACCGAACGTCCGACGACCACGACGGCACAAAGTCTCACCCTGACCGATCTGGTGAAGACGTACACGGCCCGCGGGCGCGAGAGCTTCGCCGCGGTCAAGGGCATCAACCTCGACATCGCGCCCGGCGAACTCGTCGCCCTGCTCGGCCCGTCGGGCTGTGGCAAGACGACCACGCTGCGCATGATCGCCGGGCTGGAGACCGTGACGAGCGGCTCCATCAAGATCGGTGACCGCGAGGTCTCGCAGCTGCCGGCCGCCAAGCGCGGCATCGGCGTGGGCTTCGAGAGCTACGCGCTGTACCCGCCGATGTCGGTGCGCGACAACCTGCTCTACGGCCTCAAGGCGCGCAAGGTCAAGGGCGCCGAGCAGATGGTCGACTCGATCAGCACCCGGCTCGAGATGGACGAGTTGCTCGGCCTGCGTCCGGCCGGTCTGTCCAGTGGCCAGAAGCAGCGCGTCGCGCTTGCGCGTGCCCTGGTCCGCAACCCACCGGTGCTGCTGCTCGACGAGCCGCTCAGCCACCTCGATGCCTCCGCGCGCCAGCGGGTCCGTCGCGAACTGAAGGTGCTGCAGAGGGAATTCGGCTACACCACCATCGTGGTCACCCACGACCAGGTCGAGGCGCTGTCGCTGGCCGACCGGCTCGCCGTGATGGACGCCGGCGTGGTGCAGCAGTTCGGCACGCCGGACGAGGTGTTCGACGATCCGGCCAACCTCTTCGTCGCCCAGTTCGTCGGCGAGCCCGCCATCAACGTCGTCGAGGGCGTCGTCCGGGTGGCCGACGGACGCACTCGGGTCGAGATCGGTTCACGGGCAGGCCATCTCGAGACGAGCGCCACCTCCGTCCCGGACGGTACCCGCGTGAAGGTCGGCGTCCGCCCGCAGGACTGCTCGCTGACCGAGTCGGGGGAGGGCGTCGCCGTGACGGTCGCGTACTTCGAGCACCTGCTCGAGTTCGGCCTCGCCACCACCACGGTGTCGGGCATGGAGGACGGCCTCGTCGTGCAGACCCCGGCCACCGAGGAGTACCAGCTCGAGCAGACCGCCGTCGTGACGGCACCCGCCGAACGCGTGTACCTCTTCGACGCGGAAACCGGGGATCGGCTCCGATGACCAAGCTGTTCAACGACCCGGCCCGCTTCACCGAGGACATGCTCACCGGGTTCCTCGACGCCAACGCGAGGTACGTCGTCGGCGTCCCCGGCGGCGTGGTGCGGGCGCACGACACCCGCCCGGGCAAGGTGGCCGTGGTCATCGGCGGGGGATCGGGCCACTATCCCGCCTTCTGCGGGACCGTCGGCCCGGGGTTCGCCGACGGCGCCGTGGTCGGGAACGTCTTCACGTCGCCCTCGGCGGAGGACGCCGCGTCCGTGGCCCGTGCCGCGCACGGTGATGCGGGCGTGCTTCTCACCACGGGCAACTACGCGGGCGACGTCATGAACTTCACCCTCGCCGTCACCCAGTTGCGCAACGAGGGCATCGACGCCGAGTACTTCGCCGTCACCGACGACGTCGCGAGCGCGCCGAAGGGCGAGGAGGCCAAGCGACGCGGCATCGCCGGCGACGTCACGGTGTTCAAGTGTGCCAGCGCCGCCGCCGAGGACGGGCTGGACCTGGCCGGGGTGGTACGGGTGGCCCAGGCCGCCAACGCCGCCACCCGGACGCTTGGGGTGGCCTTTGACGGCTGCACCCTGCCCGGCGCGGACCATCCGCTGTTCACCGTGCCGGAGGGCCACATGGGCCTCGGTCTCGGCATCCACGGCGAGCCGGGCGTCGCCGACGAGAAGATGCCCACCGCCGAGGAATTGGCGCACACCCTCGTCGACGGTGTACTGGCCGACCACACCGAGTCCGACTCGACGCGGATCGCGGTCATCCTCAACGGCCTGGGCCGCACCAAGTACGAGGAGCTGTTCGTGGTGTGGGGCACCGCGTCCCGGCTGCTGCGCGAACGCGGCTACGAGGTGATCGATCCCGAAGTCGGGGAGCTGGTCACCAGTCTCGACATGGCCGGCTGCTCGCTGACCGTCATGTGGCTCGACGACGAACTCGAGAAGTACTGGACCGCACCGGCCGACACCCCCGCCTACCGCAAGGGATCGACGACGCAGCGCGACGAGGGTTCGGTCCGGACGGACGCGGCCGCGGATGCCGCCGCACCGACGGTCGACCTCGCCGAGTCGTCGGACGACGACGGTCGTGCGTGCGGTCGCACCGTCGCCGCCGCGTTCGACGCCCTGGCGACCATGCTGGCCGGCGCCGAGGACGAACTCGGCCGCATCGACGCCGTCGCCGGTGACGGTGACCACGGTCGCGGCATGGTGAAGGGGTCGTCCGCCGCCCGTGAGGCCGCGGCCCGAGCCGTCGAGGGCGGCGCGGGTCAGGGATCGGTGCTGGCCGCTGCCGGCAAGGAGTGGGCCGCGAAGGCGGGCGGCACGTCGGGCGTGCTGTGGGGTGCGCTGCTGACCGCGGTCGGGACGCGGCTGGGCGACACCGGCCGACCGGACGCCGCGACCGTCGCCGCGGGAATGCGCGACGGCTACGACGCGCTGATCACCCTGGGCGGTGCGGCACCGGGCGACAAGACGATGCTCGACGCGATGCTGCCGTTCGTCGACGAACTCGAACGTCGGGTGGCCGACGGTGCGTCGTGGCTGGACGCGTGGACTGCGGCCGCGGACGTCGCGACCACCGCGGCGGCCGAGACGGCGGACATGCGGCCGAAGGTCGGTCGTGCCCGGCCGCTCGCCGAACGCAGCGTCGGCACGCCCGACGCGGGTGCGACGTCGCTCGCGATGTGCGCACACACGGTCGCGGAGAGCTTCGCGGCCACCACGAGGGAAGACGGGACATGACCGAACGCACACTCCGCATCGTCGTCGGCTCCGACGACGCCGGCTTCGAGTACAAGGAAGCCCTCAAGGGTGACCTGAACGCCGATCCGCGCGTCTCCGAGGTCACCGACGTCGGCGTCGGCACCGACGAGAACACCGCGTACCCGCACATCGCCGTCGCCGCGGCCAGACTGGTGGCCGAGGGCAAGGCCGATCGCGCACTCCTGGTGTGCGGCACGGGTCTCGGCGTCGCGATCAGCGCGAACAAGGTGCCCGGGATCCGGGCGGTCACCGCGCACGACGGCTTCTCCGTGGAGCGCTCGGTGCTGTCGAACGATGCTCAGGTGCTGTGCTTCGGCCAGCGCGTCATCGGTCTGGAACTGGCGCGGCGGCTGGCCCGCGAGTGGCTGGGTTACGAGTTCGACCCCAACGGCCGGTCGGCCGACAAGGTCGAGGCGATCTGCTCCTACGAGTCCGTCAGCCAGTAGCCCCGGCTTCAGGACCGGTCGTCGGGCCGCGTCATCGCGAACTTCGACTCCGGGCCGATCTCCGCGTAGTCGGCGGGCCCGCCCGCACGCAGGATGGGTCGGGCGCCATAGGTGTCGTAGACGCCGTCGATGAGGCGCTCGCGGTCGATGTGGACGGCCACCACCTGGCCCAGGACGAGCCACGTGTCGACGTCGGTGCCGTCGACGTCGGTGAGCCGGATCAGTTGCGTCAGGCGGCATTCGAAGTTCACCGGACTCTCGAGCACCCGTGGCGAGCCGACCAGTCGGGACGGCACGGGCGTCAGGCCGCTGCGGGTGAACTCGTCTTCGTCGGACGGTATGGACGCCGAGGTCTCGTTCATCGGGTTCGCCAGTTCACGGGTCGCGAGGTTCCACACGAAGTCGCCCGTCGCGGAGGCGTTGGCCACCGAGTCCTTCCACCCGATCGACGAGAAGCCGACGATCGCGGGCCGGTAGTTGAAGCCGTTGAAGAAGCTGTACGGAGCCAGGTTCCGCGTTCCACTCGCACTCAGCGACGAGATCCATCCGATCGGGCGCGGACCGACGATGGCGTTGAACGGGTCGTGCGGCAGGCCGGTGCCCGCGGCGGTCTCGTAGAAGTGCGCGTCGTCTCTGGCCATGGGGTGCCTCCTGGGTCGCTCTTGATCGTCCACGAATGATGAACGGTGTGTCCATGTAAAACACGTGGACGCGAATGGTCATGCACCGTTGAATGGCCTGGTGACATCCAATCAGGCCCGCACCGGCGCCTTCATGGCGACCGGATCGATGCTGAGCGTTCAGGTGGGGCTCGCGTTGTCGTTGAGCTTCGTCGACCGCATCGGCGTCGAGGGCGCGGCGTGGTTGCGCCTCGTCTGGGCCGGGGTGCTGCTCTTGGTGCTGGTCCGCCCGCGGCCGTCGGCGTTCACCAGACGATCCTTCCTGACGTGCGTGCTGCTGGGCCTCGTGACCGCCGGCGTCACGATGCTGTTCATGGCGGCCATCGCACGCATCCCGCTGGGCACCGCCAGCGCGCTGGAGTTCCTCGGACCGCTCGGCGTGGCGGTGTTCGTCGGCAGGGGCGGGCAACGTTTCCTGTGGCCCGGTCTCGCCGCAGTGGGCGTCCTGCTCCTGACGCGGCCGTGGGAGGGCACCGTCGACCTGGTCGGCGTCGGCTTCGCCCTGTCGGCGGCCGTCTGCTGGGCGCTGTACATCCTGCTCACCCAGCGGGTCGGCGACGACGTCGAGGGCATCCAGCCGCTCGCCGTGTCGATGGCGACCGCCGGTCTCTTCGCGACCCTCGTCGTGGGCCCGATGGTGCTGCCACGCGTCACGCTCGACGTCCTGCTATGGGGCATCGGCCTGGCACTGCTGCTGCCGGTCATCCCCTTCACCCTCGAACTGCTCGCGCTGCGACGCCTCACGACCGCCGCGTTCGGCACGCTGATGGCCGTCGAGCCCGGCTTCGCGATGCTGGTCGGATTCGTCGTGCTGGCCCAGGTGCCCGGCGTCGCGGCGCTGATCGGCATCGCACTGGTGGTGGCCGCGGGCATCGGCGCGGCCCGCAGCGGCGCCCGCACCGTGCCTCCCGTACCGGCCGAGGTGGGCTGACCCGCTACCCTCCGCCGAAACTGCGGTGAGATCGCGATTTTCGGCTCGCCGACGATCTCCCAGCAGTCTCGGCGAGATCCTCAGGTGATCTTCTTGCGGCGGTACAGCGTGCCGACCGCGAGCAGGATCAGGCTGATCACCAGGATCGCCGTCGCCAGCACGTTGATCTGTGGCGGCACCGCGGCCTTCACCGCCGCGTTGACGTACAGCGGATAGGTCACCGTCGACCCGCTCACGAAGTACGTGATGATGAAGTCGTCGAGCGACAGTGCGAACGAGAGCATGGCCGCGGCAACGATTCCCGGCACGATCAGCGGCAGCGTGACCTTGAAGAACGTCCGGGCCGCGTTGGCGCCGAGGTCCATCGACGCGTCCTCCAGCGTCCAGTCGAAACCGCGGACCCGGGCCCGCACCGTCATCGCGATGAAGCTGACCTGGAAGGCGATGTGCGCGATCACGATCGTCGAGTAGCCCGCAGCCCAGCTGAGGTCGAGGAAGAGCGTGAGCAGCGATGCGCCCATCACCACCTCGGGTGCGGTGAGCGGCAGGATGAGGAACGTGTCGATGGCCCGGTCGCCACGAAAGCGCTGGCGTACCAGGGCGATCGCGACAAGCGTGCCGAGCACCAGCGCGACGGCAGTGGACACCGCGGCGACGTTGAGGCTCAGTTTGAGCGCCTCGGTGAGTGCCGGGTACTTGAACGGGTCGGCCCAGTTGTCCAGCGTGAAGCCCTGCCAGGTGTAGTTGAACTTGCCGGCCGGCTTGTTGAACGAGAACAGGATGATCACGAAGATCGGCAGGAACAGGTACAGCAGTACCAGTCCGGCGACGATGCGAAGCACGTTGTCGCCCAGGTTGAGTCGCTGCGCGAGGGACCGCTTGGGAGTCACGTCGCCGACGGTCTCGTTGGCCTCGGTGATGTCGTCGTGAATCGTCATACGAGGTCCTCCGTTCCCAGCGCCCGGGTGTAGAGCAGCACGCCCACCACGATCAGCGCCATCAGCAGGAAGCTCAACGCGGCCGCCGCCGGATAGTCCTTGACCACCAGGAACTGTTTCTGGATCACGGTGCCGATCATGGTGGTCTGGGTGCTGCCGAGATAGTCGGCGTTGATGAAGTCGCCGACCGCGGGGATGAAGACCAGCATGCTGCCCGCCAGCACGCCGGGCATCGACAGCGGCAGGATCACCTTGCCGAAACTTCGTGGCGCAGATGAGTACAGGTCCTTCGACGCCTCCAGCAGGCGCGGATCGATCTTCTCCAGGCTCACGTACAGCGGCAGGATCATGAAGATGATCCAGTTGTAGGTCAGCCCGCCGATCACGGCCCAACCCGTGGACAGCAGCCGGCCCTCGTCGGGCAGCAGTCCGATGGCGCCGAGCCCCTGCACCACCCAGCCCTCGTCGGCGAGGATCGTCTTCCAGGCCAGGGTTCGGATCAGGAACGTCACGAAGAACGGCAGGATGACCAGGCCGAGGATCAGGTTCTTGTATCTGCCTGCCTTGAAGGCGATCACGTACGCCAGCGGATAGGCGAGCAGGATGCACAGCACCGTCGCCACGGCCGCGTAGATGAACGATCTGGTGATCTGGTCGGAGTACGTGCTGAAGGCGTGACCGAAGTTGCCGAAGTTCCAGTCGAACGTCAGCGTCGGCAGGTAGATCGAACCGGCCGAGGTGGACAGGGACGTCCGGGCCAGTGACACGAACGGCACCACGAAGAAGATGCCGAGGTACACGAGCGCCGGCAGGACCATCAGGTAGGGCGCGACCTTGCTGCGCTGCCTACCGCTCGCTGCGACTCCTGCCATGCGTCAGCCGCCGGTGACGGCGGCGTAGAGGGTGTTGTACTCCTGGGTCTGCTCGTCCGTCAGCGCAGCCCACGACTTCAGGTTCGAGTCCATCTCGGACGACGGGTTGATCAGCGGGTTCTTCGCGGCTTCCGGATCGACCTTGGCCAGCTCGTCGGTCATGTCCGTCAGCACCGGCACGTACTGCACGAACGCCACCAGCTTGGCGTAGTTGGCGCGGTCGTAGACGTAGTTGATCCACTCCTCCGCCCCCTTCTGGTTCTGCGTGGTGTACGGGATCGTCATGGTGTCGATGAACCAGTCGCCACCCGACTCCGGCACGATGAACTGGAGGTCCGGGTTGTCCGCCTGCAGCTGCACGATGTCACCGGAGTAGGCCTGGGCGATCGCGATGTTGCCCGCGGCCAGGTCATCGGCGTAGTCGTTGCCGGTGAACCGGCGGATCTGGCCCTTGTCCTTCTGCTCGCGGACGAGGTCGACGGCCTTGGTCACGGAGTCGGTGCTGGGGTCCTCGACCGACCCGCCCTGGGACTGCATGATCATCCCGAGGCCGTCCTGCATGTCGGAGAACAGGCTGACCCGTCCCTTGAACGCGGGATCCCACAGATCGTCGATCGACCTGATGTCTCGTCCCGTGGCCGCCCGGTTGTAGGCGAGGCCGACCATGCCGGTCATGTACGGCGCGGTGACCTTGCGGCCGGGGTCGACCTTCGAGTCGAGCAGGTCCGGGCGGAGGTTCTTCTTGTTCGGCACGCCCTCCTCGCTGATCTCGTTGAGCCAGCCGAGGCCCTTGATGCGGGCGGCCATGAACTCCGTGGGGACGACGAGGTCGGCGCCGATGTCCTGCTTGCGCGACAGCGGCTCCTTGACCTTGGCGAACCACTGCTCGTTGTCGTTGAAGTCCTCCTTGTAGTCCACGGTCAGACTCGAGGCGGTCTGGAAGGCGGCCACGAATCCGTCGGCCATGTACAGCGGCCAGTTGGAGATGCGCAGGGTGTCACTCGACGTCCCCGTCGTGTCACTGCCGCCGCCACCGGAGGACGAGCTGTCCGACCCGCACGCCGCCAGGAAGGCCGGCCCGAGGATCGCGGCGGCCGCCGCCGCGGCACTGCCGCCGATGAATCGCCGCCGGCTGGTCGGATTCGCCGCCAACCGGGAGAGGAGTCGAGGGTCGAAGTCGTTGCGGGCCATGGCTGCTGTGCCTTTCGTCGGGTGCGTGGAGAAGTCGAGGAGGTCGATCGGTCAGTCGTCGAGCATCTCCTCGAGATCCTCGGTGGTGGGGATGTCCGCGGCGGGCAGGACGAGGGACGCCTCGGGATCCCAGCCGACGTGCACGGCTTCGCCAGGGTGCAGGGTGGGCAACCGCTGCTCGGGGCCGACGTGCGCGAGCACCACGGAGCCGTCGGGTGCGGTGATCGACACCCGGATGACCGGCCCCTGGAACGTGAGGTCCTTGACCGTGCCCCGAACGGAGACGAACTCCCCGGAGAGCGGATCGAGGGAGACGCGCACCCGCTCGGGGCGCACCATGAGCGTGGCGTGACCGCCGGACTCGATGGCCGTCGCACCCGCACGCGCCTTCAGCGACGTGCCGAGGACGGACACCTCGGCGACGCCGTTCGAGACGGCGGTCTGGCGTCCTGGCCAGAGGTTGGCCTGCCCGATGAAGCTCGCCACGAACACCGTCGACGGAACGTCGTAGATGTCGGTCGGCGACCCGATCTGCTCGACGTTGCCCGCGTTCATGACCGCGATGCGGTCGCTCATCGTGAGCGCCTCCTCCTGGTCGTGCGTCACGTAGATGAACGTGATGCCGACCTCGCGCTGGATGCGCTTCAGCTCGAACTGCATCGCGTGCCGCAGCTTCAGGTCGAGCGCGCCGAGTGGTTCGTCGAGTAGCAGGGCGCTCGGGTAGTTCACCAGTGCGCGGGCCAGGGCGACGCGTTGCTGCTGACCACCGGAGAGCTGGGAGGGCCTGCGCTTGGCGAAGTCGGTAAGCCGGACGATGTCGAGGATCTCGTCGACGCGGCGCTTGACCTCCGCTGAGTCCATCCGGGCGGACTTCTTCCGACTGCGCGGCCCGTACGCGACGTTGTCCCACACGTTCATGTGCGGGAACAGCGCATAGTGCTGGAACACGGTGTTGACGTTGCGCTTGTGCGGCGGGACCTTCGAGACGTCGACGCCCTCGAGGCGGATGGCCCCGGTGGTGGGGGTCTCGAAGCCCGCGATCATCCGCAGCGTGGTGGTCTTGCCGCAGCCCGACGGTCCGAGCATTGAGAAGAACTCGCCGGAGGCGATCGAGAAGTCGGCGTCGGCCACGGCGACGTAGTCGTCGAACCTCTTCGTGACGTGGTCGATCTCGATGACCGGGCGGCCCGCACTGCGGGTGGCCCCGTCCTCTCCGGTCGTGTGGTCGACGGCTGTGGTGCCTGTGCCGGTCAGTGTCATCTCCCTCGTACCCGCGCACGGCTGTCCGCCGGGGCCATGCCGGCCCTGATCAGCCCGTGCGCCGTGGGTAAACCTTCGCTGATCTTGCAGACCTTCGCAACCGTTTCCGCAACGAATTTACATTCGGACGATGGATTCCCTCGTCGTGAATGTGGCCGAGATGCAGATTCCGCGCGCCCGGACCTGGGCACTTACGCACCCGTCGACCGCGCCGGACCAGTCGGCGCACTCGGTATCGGCCAACACCGCCGTGTCGTCGGCTCCGCTGTGGCAGCGTCCTGTCTCGCGTGACTACGGTGGGATCGCGATCGCGCCCGAGCGTGTGGCGCACCGGCCCCCGGGCCCGACGAAGGGATACGACGATGCGTCCTACGACTCTTGCCAAGACCGGCGGGGCGGTCCTCGCCACCGCGGTGGTCGGCGGTCTCGCGAGCCGCCCGGCCCAGTCCGCCTGGTTCGCCGCCCTTCGCAAGCCCAGCTTTCAGCCGCCGCGCCAGGCGTTCCCGATCGTGTGGCCGATCCTGTACGCCGACATCGCGGTGGTGTCGGCGAATGCGGTCGACACGCTGACCGAGCAGGGCCGCCGAGACGAGGCGAAGACGTTCTCGATCCTGCTCGCCCTGAACCTGGTGTTGAACGCGAGCTGGTCGTGGCTGTTCTTCAGCCGACGCAAGCTCGGGACGTCGGCGATCGCGGCGGGGGTTCTCGCCGTCAGCAGCGCCGACCTCACCCGCCGGGCGGCGAACGTCAACGGTGCCGCGGCAGCACCGCTCGGGTTGTATCCGCTGTGGTGCGCGTTCGCGACGGCGCTGTCCACGCGGATCTGGATGCTGAACCGCTGAGCCGGTGATGGCCAAGTCCGAGGGCGACGGCGAAGAGGAACGCCAGCGCCTCGCCGACCGGGTGCTCGGCTGGGCCGAGGACGCGATCTACTGGGGCATCGCCGTGGTGCTGCTCCTGGGCTCGGTCGCGATCCTGGTGGCCCAGTTCGCCAAGCTCCTCCACCTGCGCGATACGCCGACGTCGACGCTGGCCATCGAGATCCTCGACGGCCTGCTGCTCATCTTCATCTTCGTGGAACTGCTCTATGCCGTCCGGGTCAGCCTGCGCTCGCACGAGATCGTCGTCGAGCCGTTCCTGATCGTCGGGATCCTGGCGGCCATCAAGGAGATCGTCGTGCTCTCCGTCGAGGCCGCCGCCCTGCTGAACAAGGGTCCCGAGTTCTCCCGCGCGGCGGTGGAGATCGGCGTGCTCGGCGGTGTGGTCCTCGTGCTGTCGCTCTCGGCGTGGGTGATGCGGGTGCGGACGTCGGAGAGCGGCACGCGGGACGAGGACTGACTCAGCGCACGCTCGAGAAGAAGGCCCGCACGTCGTCGACGAACAGTTCGGGTTGCTCGAACGCGGCGAAGTGACCGCCGCGCGGCATCGTCGTCCAGTGCGTGATGTGGTAGTTCTGCTCGCACCACGACCGCGGCGTCGGGCCGATCTCCTTGGGGAACGACGCGACGCCCGTGGGCAGTTCGATGCGGCCGGCGCCACCGAACGACGTCTGGCTCTCCCAGTACAGGCGCGCCGACGAGGCACCGCTGGCGCCGACCCAGTAGATCATCACGTCGTCGAGCATCTCGTCGCGGCTGAGCGCGTTCTCGGGATGGCCGTCGCAATCGGTCCACGACCAGAACTTCTCGACGATCCACGCCAGCAGCGCGACGGGGGAGTCGACGAGGCCGTACCCCACCGTCTGCGGACGGGTGGCCTGCTCCTTGAAGTAGCCGTTGTCCTGGGTGCGGTAGTGGTTCAGCCCCGCGAACGCGGCCTCGTCCTCGTCGGTCGGATTGGACTTCGCCTCCTCGGTGGGGGAGCCGATGGGGAAGTTGGTGTGGATGGCGACGCAGTGTCCGACGTCGCGTCCGATCTGCGCGGTGACCGCGCCACCCCAATCGCCGCCCTGCGCGCCGTAGCGGCCGTAGCCGAGCCTGGTCATCAACGTCTCCCACGCCGCGGCGACTCGGGCGACGTTCCATCCCGTCGCGTCCGGCTTGCCCGAGAAGCCGTAGCCGGGCAGCGACGGGCAGACGACGTGGAATGCGTCCTCGGCGCGTCCGCCGTGCGCCGTGGGATCGGTGAGCGGCTCGATGATCTTCGCGAACTCGACGATCGATCCGGGCCAACCGTGCGTGATCACGAGCGGCATCGCGTCGGCGTGCTTCGAGCGCTGATGGATGAAGTGGACGTCGAGGCCGTCGATCTCGGTGGTGAACTGGTCGAACCGGTTGAGCGCGGCCTCCCGCGCCCGCCAGTCGTACTCCGACGCCCAGTACCGGGCGAGTTCGCGAGTGTAGGCGAGCGGGATGCCCTGACTCCAGTCGAGTGCCGTTCCGTCGCCGACGGTTTCGGCCTCGGGCCACCGGGTGTCGTCCAGTCGCCGCCGAAGGTCGGTGAGGACGTCGTCGGGGACGGCGATGCGGAACGGGATGACGTCGTCGGTGGAGGGCATGCCCTCCTTTCTAGTCGCGGTGGGCGACCAGGCGCACCGAGATCCGCGTCGGTTCGGCGCGTCCGCGCAGCAGGATGGGATCTCGGATCTCCCAGTGCGCGCGTTCGGCGTCATCGACGCGGTCGGTGGCGGCGCCGGACGCGAGCGCGCGGCCGTCGACGACCTTGGCGGCGTCTGCGAGACGCGCGGCCTCGTTGACCGGGTCGCCGATCACCGTGTACTCGTAGCGGTTCTCGGCCCCGATGTTGCCGGCGAAGACCGGTCCCGCGGACACGCCGATGCCGAAGTCGACGTCGGGTAGCCGACGCAGGTCGTCGGCGAGGGCACGTGCCGTCCGCAACGCGGCCTCCGCGGCGTGCTCGGTGGCCACCGGCGCCCCGAACACCGCGAGGGCGGCATCGCCCTGGAACTTGTTGATGAGCCCGCCGCGTTCGTCGACGGCGGCGACCACGATGCGGAAGAAGTCGTTGAGCAGGGCGGCCACCTCGCGCGGTGAACGGGTGGACGGAAGGCGCGTGGACCCCGCGAGGTCGATGAACAGGATGGCGACGTCGCGGACCTCGTCGGACTCGGCGCCCCCGCCGGACTCCACGGCCAGCCGTGCGACGTCGGGACCGACGTGCCGGTCGAACAGGTCGCGCAGCCGGTCCCGCTCGAGGAGTCCGGCGACCATGCGGTTGAACCCGTTCTGCAGCCTGCCGATCTCGGACTGCTCGTAGACGTCCACGGTCCGCCCGAGTTCGCCGCGTTCCACCTCCGCCATCGCCGCGACGACGTCGTTGAGCGGGTCCGAGATCGACTTGGACACCAGGATCAGCGCCCGCAGGCTCAGCGCCACGGACGCCGCCGACAGCACGACGACCGGCACCACGACCGACGCCGACGTGGGGATCAGCCAGCCGTTGGCGGCGAACACCACGATGAGGGCGATCGTCGCGGTGGGCAACGCACTGTTGACCAACCACATCAGGACCAGGCGAGCAGTGACACCGGGAGCGGTCTCGCGGCTGACGAACTCCTTGCTGGCCGCGGCGACGACGGGCCGGAGGATCGGCTGGGTGAACAGCATTCCGGTGCTGACGCTGGACGTGCAGCCGAAGGACACCGCGAGCAGTAGGAGCAGTTCGACGCCGATCCCGGCGCGCGTGTTCGCCGCGAGCAGCACCGCCCCACCGACCAGCCAGGTGGCGAGCAGCAGGATGGACTGGCGCCTGTTGGCGTCGATCGCGCTACTGCGCTGCACGGCGTCGGGTGGGTCGCCCGAGACGTACCAGCGCAGCGATGGCGCGACGATGAGGTACCCACCGCACGCCGTCGCGATCACGCCTCCGACGATCAGCCCGATGGCCAGCGCGAGGTTGAACGGGGTGGAGAGCCCGGCGGCTTCTGCGCCGTGGACCTGCAGTGACAACGAGATGACGACGGCGGCGACCTCGGCGGCCGTCACCAGCTGGGCCAGGGTCAGCCCCAGTGCGTAACGGACTCCCAGGCGCGTCGCGGAGACCCGGCGAGGCGTCCTCGACTGGTCGTTGCGCACCGGGGTCACGGTGTCACATCTTCGCGGTAGCGGGACGCCTCGGCGGGGAGAACCGTCGATCTCGGCCACCGCGGGGGCGGGGCGGGACTTGACCGACCGGAATCACAGTGTACAGTCGTTCACCGAAGCCGGTTGTCGATAGCTCGCATCACGCTGCCCACACCTCGCGCCCCTGCACCCGGACCCGTGAAAGGACCACTCCCGATGTCGTTTTCGCTCGAACCGTCCGAGGACGTCATCCAGATCAGGGACTGGGTGCACGAGTTCGCTGAGAACGTGGTGCGCCCCGCGGCCGCGGAGTGGGACGAGCGCGAGGAGACGCCGTGGCCGATCATCCAGGAGGCGGCCAAGGTCGGCCTCTACTCCCTGGACCTCTTCGCGACCCAGTCCGCAGAGCCCACCGGCCTCGGCATGCTCACGGTGTTCGAGGAGATGTTCTGGGGTGACGCCGGCATCGCGCTGTCGATCCTCGGCACCGGGCTCGCGGCGGCGTCGCTGGCCGCCACCGGAACCCCCGAGCAGCTCGGGGAGTGGCTGCCGCAGATGTTCGGCACCGTCGACGAGCCGATGCTCGCGTCGTTCTGTGCCTCGGAGCCGGGCGCCGGCTCCGACGTCTCGGCCATCATCACGCGGGCGAAGTACGACGAGGCGTCCGACGAGTGGGTCATCAACGGCACGAAGACGTGGGCCACCAACGGTGGCATCGCCAACGTCCACATCGTGGTCGCGTCGGTCTACCCCGAACTGGGCTCGCGAGGCCAGGCGACGTTCATCATCCCGCCGGGCACCAAGGGATTCAGCCAGGGCCAGAAGTTCAAGAAGCACGGCATCCGCGCCTCGCACACCGCCGAGGTGGTGCTCGACGACGTCCGTCTCCCCGGCAACCTCATCATCGGCGGCAAGGAGAAGTTCGACGAGCGGATCGCCAGGGCGCGCGACGGCAAGCGCTCCGCCGGCCAGGCCGCGATGAAGACGTTCGAGCGCACCCGGCCGACGGTCGGTGCGATGGCGCTCGGCGTCGCCCGCGCCGCATACGAGTACGCGCTCGACTACGCCCAGCAGCGTGAGCAGTTCGGCCGCAAGATCGGCGACTTCCAGGCGACCGCGTTCAAGCTCGCCGACATGAAGACCCGCATCGACACCGCCCGCCTGCTGGTGTGGCGCGCCGGCTGGATGGCCCGCAACGACAAGCCGTTCACCAACGCCGAGGGATCGATGGCCAAGCTCGCCGCCAGCGAGACCGCGGTCTACGTGACCGACGAGGCCATCCAGATCCTCGGCGGCAACGGCTACACCCGCGACTACCCGGTCGAGCGGATGCACCGCGACGCCAAGATCTTCACGATCTTCGAGGGCACCAGCGAGATCCAGCGCCTGGTGATGGCCCGCGCCATCACCGGTCTCCCGCTGAAGTAGGGAGCTCCCTCGGCGACCGTGCTCCCCGCAAGCGGGGTGCCCCAGTCTGCAGCCGACACGCCGACCCGGAACCTGAGTTCACGCACGCTCGCGGCAGGTCCGCGCTCAGCGGCATCCGCACTGCCGCAGGACGGTGGCCACGGCGTCGAGGGCGGGTTTCGCGACGTCCTGCATCGTTCCGGTCGACATGAGCGTGAAGGTCAGCGCCCGTCCGTCGACGTCGGTGACGAAGCCCGCCAACGCGTTCACGAAGTCCAGGGTGCCGGTCTTCGCCCGCACGAACCCCGCACCGGGGGCCGGCGCGACGAACCGGTTGGACAGCGTCCCCGAGCCGCCGCCGACTGCGAGGTCGTCGACCATGGGTCGCAGCGTCGTCGAGTGCTCACCCGAACCCGTTGCTGCGGTGAGGATGTCGTCGAGGAGTCGGGCGGGGATGCGATCCTCGGTCGAGAGGCCGTTGAGGTCCTCGATCGACAGTCCCGTGAGGTCGAACCCCGCTTCGGTGAGCGCCTCGGACACCGCGGCCACCGACCCGTCGAAGGTCGGCGACTGTCCGCGGGCGCGCGCCACCTCGAAACCGATCGTCTCGGCGGTGACGTCGTCGGAGGCGACCATCATCTGGTGCAGCCGCACGCTCAGCGGCGCGGACCACACGGTGGCGACGGGCTCCGCCGTCGGCGGGGCCGCACCCGTCGTGACGGCCGCGGGGTCCACCCCCAGCCGCTGGGCCAGCGCGCGGCCGACGTCCAGGGCGGGCGTGGCCGAGCGAGGCGAGTAGTCCATCAGCGGCGGTAGACGCCCACCCTCAAGCATGACCGACTCGATCGGCGCGATGCTGCCGCCGGCGATGTCGATCGGGTTCCATCCGACGGCCATGGTGGGTCCGGGGAACAGTGACCCGTCCACCACGACGTTCCGCACCGGGATGCCCGACGCGCGGACCTGGTCGGCGAGGTCGTCGAGCCGCGGTGCGTCGGTGTAGTAGCCGATCGTGCCCGCCGGCTCGGCGGTCAGCGTCGCGTCGCCGCCGCCCACGAGGACGACCTCACCGGGAACGGCGCCGGGAACCACCGTCGTCGGCACCCGGTGTGCGGGCGACAGGGTGAGCAGGGCGGCGGCGGCGGTGAGGACCTTGGTGACCGAGCCGGGTGTCTGCGGGAGTGCTGCACCCTGCGACCACAGTTCTGCGCCGGTGAGGGCGTCGGTGACCTGTCCGGTCAGCAGGCCCAGGTCGGGGTTCGCCAGCGCGGGGGCGAGTGCGGCCGCGAGCCCGTCGACGGTGGGGGTGGGCGCGTCGGGGGACAGCGGAGCGAATGGCGTCGCCCGCAGTTGGGGGCCGACGTCCTGCTGCGGGGTCGGCCGCGTGGCATGGACGCGGGTGTAGGCGTAGATCCCGGTGGCACCGGCGAGGAGGGCGATGACGACTGCTGCCGCGATGAGGACCACCCGGCGTGACGTCACGCCCGATTGTCGGCTACGCCCGGTGCGTCGGGCAAACCAGGGTGGCCGCTACTTGGTGCCGAAGATGCGGTCGCCGGCGTCCCCGAGCCCCGGCACGATGTAGCCGTGCTCGTCGAGCTGCCGGTCCACGGCGGCCGTGTAGATGGGCACGTCCGGGTGCGCGCGCTCCATCGCCGCGATCCCCTCCGGGCACGTCAGCAGGCAGACGAACTTGATGGACTTGGGTCGGGCCTCCTTGAGGCGCTCGACGGCGGCCACCGCGGAGTTGCCGGTGGCGAGCATGGGGTCGACCACCACGACGTCGCGCTCGTCGAGGTCGCCCGGCAGCTTGAAGTAGTACTCGACGGCCACCAGGGTCTTCGGATCGCGGTACAGACCGATGTGGCCGACCCGTGCGCCCGGGACGACGGCGAGCATGCCGTCGAGGATGCCGGTGCCCGCCCGCAGCACCGATACGAAGACTAGCTTCTTGCCGTCGATGACCCTGCCCGTCGTGTGTTCGAGCGGTGTCTCGATCTCGACGTCCTGGGTGGGGATGTCGCGCAGCACCTCGTAGGCCATCAGCATCGAGACCTCGTGCAGCAGCTGCCGAAACGTCCTCGTGGACGCATCCTTTCGGCGCATGAGCGTCAGCTTGTGCTGCACCAGCGGATGGTCGATCAGATGCACCATGGCGTCAGAACACCGTCCCGTCACTATCGATGGTCAGGGGTGGGAGTCCACCCCGGAGGCGATGGGCGGTGGCGCGGCCGGCTGCCCACGTGCCACCTTCGAGGACGCGGGCCAGCGGCACGTCGACGCCCAGGTCGGTTCGGACGAGCGCGGCGACCTCGTCGAGCAGTGCCACGGTCAGCGCTCGCCACTCGACGACGAGTTCGTCGCCGGCCGACCACGTGCGCGTGGACCATTCGGGGTCGCGCAGCGCCAGCACGCCGCCGTCGATCAGCAGTCCGCCGTTGCGGTACTCGGGCAGCCCGGTGAGGGCGTCGATCCCGTCGACCGCCACCCCGGACCACTCGAGGGGTTCGAGCAGTGAGTAGGTGAGCCACTGCGACAGCTTGTGGAACGGCATCCAGCCACCGGTGCCGTCGGGTCCGGGGATCGCGGCGTGGTGCCAGCAGTCTCCGAGCGGGATGTCTCCGATCACGTTGTCCGACGGCCAGATCGGCGACAACGAGACCAGCAGCTGGGTGAGGATGGCGTGGGCGGTGATGCGCCGGTCCGCGCCGACGAGCGCGTCGAACAGACCGCCGGGCCGAGCGGGGGAGCCGAACACGACAGGCTGCGCGTCGAGTTCGGCGCCGAGGCGGCGTAGCACCTCCACCCGGCCGGGAAGTCCGATAAGTGGGTTCGACGCGTCGACCTGGAACGCCCGGGCGAGGGAGTCGACGTCGAGCGCGCGCAGGCTTGCGGCGTCGGCGCGCAGCGGTCGGGTGGGGTCGCTGGAGAACAATCCCGCCGTGAAGGCGTGAAAGCTGGCCACTCCCAGGCCCTCCGAGCGCGTGAACGTGGCGCCGCCCGTCTCGCGGTAACGCCAGTCCGGACCCGCGCCCGCGTCGAGCAGCACGCTGACGACGGTGAGGTCGATCATCGCCCGGGCGCGTTCGCGGTCGTCGGCGTCGTCGAGGAGATCGCCGAGTCGGCGCCTGCGGTCCACGCCGCCCGCCTCGAAGTGCCGCCACCGACTGTGGAACGGCACGTCCAGGTCCGGATGGCGCGACCGGGTGAGCGTCGCGACGTCATGAGCGACCTCGGGCAGTCGGTCGTCCCACACGGTGAACCAGGGGGAGTCGCCCGCGCGTGCCCGGTTGAGCAGCAGGCCGGCTCGTTCCCGGATGGTGGCGGTGGACCTGAGCGTCGTCGCTGCCGCGTGGGCGTTCACGCGTCGAGTCCGCGGCCCTTGGCCTTCTTCAGTTCCGCGGCGTCCGGGATGGGTCCGGGTGTGAAGTACCCGGCCGCGGTCTTCGCGTCGATCTCCACGCGTGCGTCCGCCGGGATGAGGTCGTCGGGGAGGTTGACCCTCGTCCCCACCTCGATGCCGGAACCGGTGATGGCGTCGTACTTCATGTTGCTCATCGAGACCAGTCGGTGGATCTTGCGGATTCCCAACCAGTGCAGGACGTCGGGCATCAGTTCCTGGAAGCGCATGTCCTGCACGCCCGCAACGCATTCCGTGCGAGCGAAGTACTGGTCGGCGGTGTCGCCACCCAGTTGTCGCTTGCGCGCGTTGTACACCAGGAACTTCGTCACCTCACCGAGCGCGCGACCCTCCTTGCGCGAGTACGACACCAGTCCGACGCCGCCGCGCTGGGCGCCGAGGATGCACTCTTCGATCGCGTGCGTCAGGTAGGGCCGGCAGGTGCAGATGTCGGAGCCGAACACGTCGGAGCCGTTGCACTCGTCGTGCACCCGCGCGGTGAGTTCCACCGAGGGGTCGGCGAGATCACCCGCGTCGCCGAACACGTAGAGCGTCTGCCCGCCGATCGGCGGGAGGAACACCTCGAGGTCCGAGCGCGTGACGAGTTCGGGATACATGCCACCCGTCTCCTCGAACAGCGCGCGGCGCAGATCGCTTTCAGTGCAACCGAACCGGCGGGCCACCCCCGGCAGGTACCACACGGGCTCGATGGCTGCCTTGGTCACCAGTGCGGCGCCACCCTCGAGCAGGAAGCGGCCGTCGGGTCTCAGGCGGCCACGCGCGATGGCGTCGGCGATCTCGGGGAGGATGACGTGGGCACGCGTCACCGCGATCGACGGTCGGATGTCGTACCCGGCGGCGATCTCGCCCGCGAACACGTCGGCGACCGAGGCACCCCACGGGTCGAGGCTGACGATCGCGTCCGGGTCGCTCCACTGCGGATGGGGACCGATCAGGTGGGTGGGCGACGTGTTGGTCAGATCCGCGCGGTGGTCGCGTGACAGGGCACCCGCGGCCACGGCGAGTGCGCGGTAGACGCCGTACGAGCCGCTGTGCGTGCCGATGACGTTGCGGTGCAGGCGCGTGGTGGTGGTGCCGACGACGGGCCCACGTCCTGTCGGCGTATCGGCGCCCCAGGTGATCGGCAGCGCGCCGAAGCCGCCGCCGTGTGACGTCAGCCGGATGTGGCCTGCCGACCGGGGTGCCGCAGGTGTCACGTCAGACGACATGGTGCCTCCTGGTGGGAAGGCGCCAGCTTAGCGATCCTTCGGAGCCGCTGCCGGTCGTCCGGCGGGGTGGGGTTAGTCGGGTGTCTCGGTGGTGGCCGTGACGGGTGGCGTCGCCACGATCGGGGTGTCGGGACCTTCGGTGGCGCCGCCGTCCACGGAGGGCTCGGCGGTGGTCATCTCGGGGGTGGTGACGGGCCCCGGCGGTGCCGGCTCCGGCTCGGCCTGGCTGGCGCCGCTGAAGGTGACCGCGACGGCAGCCGCGACGACGGCGGTGGCTCCGGTGAGCCCCATCGACTTCTTCATCGGGGTCGATTCCATGACTGTCTCTCCTCGGTGTTCGTGACGACTGCGCTGTCGTCGCCCGAGCGCCTACCCGGCCGTCCACCGGCTAATCGGGCGTTCCGTCATCAGCCCCACTCGTGGTTCATCGCCCGCGAGTCGACGTTGGTGTCGGCCGCACGAGGCGACCCCTGGCCGGCGCGGGACGTCGCGATGAGGACCAGGGCCGCAGCCGCGGTCACCGCACCTCCGGCGAAGATGAGGACGAAGGCGTGCTCGGAGGGCAGGCCCGTCGACCCTTCCGCGGCGGAGCGGGCGAGCAGGACGGCGACCGCTGCCGCCGCGATGGAACTGCCTACCGTGCGGGCGATGGCGTTGACACCTGTGGCGACCCCGGTCTCGTCGGCGCGAACCTCGCTGACGACCAGCGCGGGCAGTGCCCCGTAGCCGAGGCTGATGTAGGCGTTGACCCAGATGCCGGCGACGATCACCTGCCAGGATTGGTCGTGGGAGATCGCCAGCCAGAGGAAGCCGATCACCCCGGTGACGGCGCCACTGACGAGCACCACCCGCGCACCGAAGCGTTCGATGAACCGTCCGCTCAATGTCGCGGTGACGAATCCCGCGATCGCGCCGGGGAGTAGGAACACCACACTCGCCTGCAGGACCGTCGCGCTGAAGCCGTATCCGGCGACGTCGCGGTCCACCTGGACGAACTGCGTAAGGCCGAGGAAGCCGAAGTACAGACCCATGCCGACGAAGATGGTGGCGAGATTGGTCAGCAGGACCGCGCGCCGCGACAGCATCGTGATCGACACAAGCGGGTGCCGCTGCCTGCGTTCCCAGGCCCACCACGCTGTCAGCACCGCCACTCCGGCGGCGGTGACGCCCAGGGTGGCGGGCGAGACCCAGCCCCAGGAGTTGCCCTGGGTAATGGCGAGCAGCAGCGCGGACAATCCGACTGCCAACCCCGCTGCGCCCAGCCAGTCGACGGTTCCCACGCCGCGGGTGGAGACGGCCGGGACGACGGTGACCGCGAGGACGATCACGACGAGCGTGAACCCCGTGGTGAGCCAGAACACCCGGTGGTAGCCGGCGTCGCCGTTCATGAGGAGGCCGGTGACAACCAGGCCGACCCCGCCGCCGAAGCCCAGCGTGCCGGACAGGACGGCGAGCGCACCCACCACCGCGCCCTCGGGCAGTGCGTCGCGTAGCAGAGCCACGCAGATCGGGTACAGCGAGAAGGAGACGCCCTGGAGCACTCGGGCCACGATGAGCAGGGGCAGCGACGTCGTCAACGCGGCGAGGATCGAGCCGGCCAGCACCGCGACGAGCACGCAGAGCAGGACGTACTTCTTGTTGTAGAGGTCGGCGAGACGCCCGATCAGCGGGGTCGACGCGGCGGCGGCGAGTAGGTTCGCGGTGACGGCCCAGCTGACGGCCACGGTCGACGCGTTCAGCTGTTCGGCGATGATGCCGAGGATCGGGACGACGGCGGTCTGCAGCACCGCGACGGTGAGCGCCACCAGGCTCAGCGCGGCGACGAGCAAGCGCGGCCGAGGATGGATGGTGCTGACGTCGGACACCCGTGCCGCCTCCTTCGCTTAGGTAATTACCCAGCCTATGCAGGCGCTGGTTCGTGGAGCGCGTCGAGGTGGCGCAGCACACGTGTGATGACCAGTTGGTGACACGCCAGGAGCGCCGGTTTCCTCGCTCGGAAGGCTGGGGAAAACACGGCCGTCGAATCTGGAGTGCGCGTGCACCTCGATGACGACCCGGCAGCTGCGCCGGACCGCAACGAGGCGGACTACTCACGTCCACGACGACATCATCGAAGGATTACGATGCCCGACAAGGGTTTCCCTGCTGACGCCAAGGTGAGGGTCAGATTCGCCGTTGCGTTGGCTGCGGTCGCAGGCATTGCCGATGCGATCGGTTTCATCCAGTACTCCCAGCTGTTCATGTCGTTCATGAGCGGCAACACGACGCGGTTCGGCGAAGCGGCCAGCACCGCGGACTGGACGCAGGTGATCCGCTTCGGCGGAGTCATCATGCTGTTCTGCTTCGGGGCCTTCGCCGGGACCCTGATCGCCGCGTGGGCCAAGCGGTGGCGACTGGCGACGCTGCTGACGATCCAGGCGTGCCTGCTCGCGGTCGGCAACGTGGTCCCGCAGGGCTCGGAAGCGGTTCCGCTGCATGCCTATCCGGTGGTGCTGGCGCTCGGGCTGCAGAACGCGACGCTGCAGGACGAGGCCGGACGCAGCCTGGCGCTGACGTACGTCACGGGCTCGGTCGTGCGGTTCGGTGCCGGCCTCGCGAACATGCTGCTGCACAAGCCTGCGCCGTCGTTCTGGATCCAGGGTCCGCTGTGGGCGGGTCTGACGGTGGGTGCCGTCGTGGGTGGACTACTCGCCAACCGCTACGGGGAGGCGGCGTTCCTCGCGCCGGCGGCGCTGTCGGCCGGGCTGGCGCTCATCGCGCTGGTGATGACGATTCGCAACCCCGAGAGTGACGCCATCGCCAGCGATTTCGCCCCGCAGCCCGATGCGCACCCCGAGGCCAAGCCGACCGTGGCGCTGTGAAGGTGGCGCTGTGAGGGTGGCACCGTTCGGAACGGCGCGCGGGTAGGCCCGCGACACTCGGCTCCGGCCGATGGGCTGGGGTGGCGGGTGCGGCGGCGCTAGGCCGCGGCGGTGTCGGGTGGGCCGCGTCCGTCGGCGTGGGGGTGGATGCGCAGCAGGGTCCAGCCTGCGTCGCGGAGGCGGATGTGGTGGGGTGTGTTGGGATCGTCGTCTAGCGCAAGGCATGCTTGGGCGCCGACGGGCGTGGCTTTGAACGCGAGGGTCAGCGCTGCGGCGTGGTCGGAAGTCGTTGCGGAAGCGCTTGCGGGCGTTGGGGTGCCGGGCTCATGGTCGGGCTGCATTGGTCTCGGCTGCGGTTGCGGCTGCGGCTCCGGCGACCCCTGTGGCTCCGGCGGCGGGTCGGGCTTCGGCTCGGGCCCCGCAGATTCCGGCGACCTTTGTGGCCGCGGGTCGAGCCCTTCCTCGGCTTCTGCCTCTGCGGGCCCCGGCTCCTGCGGCTGCGCGGGCCCTGCCTCTGCTCCCGGCGGTTGTCGCAGGCTGGCGGATCTGCGTCCTTGCGTTTCGTCGGCGTCGTCGCCCGTGTCGTCCTGGGGTGGGCGCAGGAGCAGTTCGGGGCGGTGGCGGTAGTTGATCGGGGTGTGGCCGTTGTCGAGGTCGGGTGGGGGTTGCCATTCGACGTCGCCGCGGTCGGTGATGGTGGTGGTCCAGCCGCCCTCGCCGACGAGGCGGTTGTCCGCGCCGCACGCCAACGCCATCTCATCGACGTTGGTGTTGCCGCCCCGGGCCCAGTCGGTGACCGCGTGATGGACCTGGCAGCCGTACGCCCCGACCGGGCAACCCGGTTTGGTGCAACCCCCGTCGCGGGCGATCAACATGATCCGCTGCGCGGGGGACGCGACCCGGCGAGCCCTGAACAACTCCAACGCCGACCCGCTCGCACGGTCGAACACCGCCAAGTAGTGGTGGGCGTGCGCCCCCATCCGCACCACGTCCTTGATCGGTACGGTGGTGCCACCGCCCGTGACGCCGACCCCCGCCCTGGACTCCAGATCCTGCAGGGTGGTGCGGATGATCACCGACACCGGCAGCCCGTTGAGCCGGCCCAGGTCCCCACTCATCAACGCGATCCGCCCGATCACGATCAACGCGTCGTGCTGGCGTTGCGCGCGGCTGCGGTGATCACCGTCGATCTGAGCCTGGCTGGGGGTGCCCGAGATACACGGGTCGGGATCGGCGGGATTGCACATCCCCGGCGCGGCGTACTTGGCCATCAGCGGCTCCAACACCGCCGCCGCCTCCGGACTCAGATGACCGCTCAGGATTCTGGTGCCGTCAGGCCCTTGCGGGCCGAACTCCACACCCCGGGACTGCTCGGGTTCGGTGTCGTCGGGCTCGGGGCCGTCCTGGTCGAGCAGGAACAGCCGCATCTCCGCGGCGTCCTTGAGGTCCTTCGGCCCGACGGTGACCGCGATCCGCACCAGGTCCACTTCGATCTGGTCGCGGGTGGGGGTGTCCACCCACGCCGGCATCCGGCCCATCGCGTCGCGCAGGATCTTCACGTGTTCGGCGGTGATCGCCCCGACCGCCTGGGCGGCGGCCACCGCGGGCAGCAGCGGCGCCAACGGTTCCCCGGTCAGGCCCGTGCGGGGTGCGAGGTCGGCGGCCTCGGCCAGCCGGCGGCTCGCCTCGGCCGCAGACACCCGCCACCGCAACCGCAGCACCTCGTTCCAGGACTTCGCGCCCATCCCCTGGGGGGTGGTCTCGGCCTGCAACCGGGCCAGCAGGCGGTGGCGTTGGGTGGGCATCTGACACGCGAACGCCTCGAATTCGTCCCACACGGCCAGCACCTGGGACCGGGTCAGCAGATCGATCGGCAACGCGGCGAACGCCTCGTAGTCGGCGCGCAGCCGTCCGACCGCCTCCCACGCCGCCTCCGCCTGCATCCTTCGAACATACATTCGAACACCGACAAGCGGAGCGAAATCGGCAACTTCGGCTTTCGTCTCGCCGCCATGGAGGTCTTGCCGAGTACGGGCCTAGCCGTGTCAATTGCCTTGCTTGGCAGAGTGGAACGCTCGCCATGTCATCAGCGCACGGCGCGGGACGAACTACGGTCCGCCCTTCCAGTGCTCGATGCGGTTGTGATCCGGGGTGAAGCCGTGCTTCACACCCCACAGCACGGCCTGCGTCCGACTCAGCACGTCGATCTTGCGGTAGATCGTTCGGATGTAGGACTTGATGGTGTTGGGACTGAGATAGGTAAGGGCCGCGACCTCGGCGTTGCTCTTGCCCTGGGTGATCAGGGCAAGGATCTCCGCTTCCCGGTCGCTCAGTCCCTCCCCGCGGCCCGGCCAGTCGAGCCCGACGGCGCTGCGGGCACGCGGCGGGACGTCGCTGACGATCGTCTCGCCGGCGTGCACGGCCTCCAGGGCTGCCACCAGTTCTCGCGCCGGCAGTGTCTTCGACAGGTAGCCGTGGGCACCCTTCTCCTGCGCGTTGGCGATCAAGTCGGGATGGAAGTTCCACGTGTACACCACGACTCGGCGTGCTCGAGGATTGGCGACCAGGGCGGCGATTTCGTCGTGGTCGGCCTCCGGCTGGGCGAAGGAGTCGTACAGGACGATGTCGACGGAGTCGTCGAGACTCATGTTGGAGTCGATCTCCGCGACGACGACTCGATCGCGATAGCGATCGAACATGTTGGCCACGCCGATGAGGACAACGTCGTAGTCGTCGACCAACGCAACGGTGATAGGAGTGTTCTCGGGCGGCGCCATCCCATCAGATTACCTACTTAGGGGTGTACCGGTACCCCCCTTAGGGGTGTTGAACTGCTATCAGCGTCGAGCACTCGCCCGACCGACTCGATCGCAGCGCGTAGTAGGCGCTGATTCAGAAAGGCTCACAGCCATGATCGGACTCATCGTCACCATCATCGTCGTCGGACTCATCGCCGGTGCGCTTGCGCGCCTGCTGGTTCCGGGCAAGCAGAACCTGTCCATCGCCATGACGATCGTCCTCGGCGTCGTCGGTTCGTTCGTCGGCGGGTTCCTCGGCTACCTGCTGTTCGGCAAGGACAGCGCACAGGGCCTACTGCAGCCCTCGGGGATCATCGGCTCGGTCATCGGAGCCGTCCTGGTCCTGGTGATCTGGCTGGCGGTCAGCCGTCGCAGCGCGGTACGCACCCGGTAGTTCGTACGCGTGCGACGGAGGCCCATCCCGGTGGGCCTCCGTCGTCGCACACCCATTGTCAGGCAATCAATTTCGAACGAGGTTAGGAACGGCCATGATCGACGTCGGCAATGAAGATGCGGGCCCGGCAGCCTCGGGCACGGTGGAGGAGTGGTTCGGGCGCGTCGTCGTCATCGCGGTGTCCGGCGATCTCGACATGGTGACCGCCCCGCGGCTGAACGTTGCGATCGACGCGGCGATCCGGAAGGACCCGCAGGCGCTCGTCGTCGATCTGTCGGCTGTCGACTTCCTCGCGTCTGCGGGAATGGGCGTGTTGATCGCGGCGAGTCAGCGGCTCGCGAACTCGACGGGGTTCGGCGTGGTGGCGCATGGTCCCGCCACGAGCCGGCCACTGATGCTGCTCGGCATCGATTCGCTGCTGGACGTCTTCGACACGCTCGACGAGGCCCTGACGTCGGTCACCACGCCAGCAACCCGTCGATGACGGTGAGCTTTCCGTCGCAGAACGTCAGATGGATGTTCTCGGCGTCGTAGAGCACCATCGGGTCTTCGGTCGGATCCCGTCGCAGGACGAGCAGATCGGCGAGCTTTCCCGGCTCGACACTGCCCAGGAGACGTGACATGCCAACGGCTTCGGCGCTCGTGACGGTCGCCGCGGTGATGGCCTCACTCGTCGTCATCCCGTATTCGACGAGAGCGCGGAACTCGAGCGCGCTGTACTCGCCGTACCGTGTCAGCGGCTCGTAGACGGTGTCCGAACCAAGGGCGATCTTCACGCCGGCCGCCTTGGCCGTCTGGAAGCTGGTCACCGCCTGCGAACTGTAGGCGTGGCCGAACTCCTCGTCGTGATCGTCGTAGAGGTCGCGGTAGAGGAATGCGTCGGGACGGACCTTCGGTGCGACGGGGCCCCCGAGGGGGACGAAGTCCCGATACCAGTTCACGATCAGCTGCAGTGTCGGCACGAGGATGGTGCCGTTGCGGGCCATCTTCGCGGCCAGTGCCTCATCGATGTCCTCGCCGTGTTCGATCGTGTCGCAACCGGCGTCGACGGCCATTTCGATGGCGGTGCGGTTCTCGGCGTGCGCCATGACCATGGTTCCGGTCTGTCGGTGTGCCTCCTCGACGCACGTGCGCAATTCGTCCATCGAGTAGTGCACGTCGCCGTTTCGGTCGTGCGGCCAATTGTCCCCGCCGCTCACGAAGATCTTGATCGCGTCGGCGCCCTCGCGAAGCAGGTACCGGACCGACTTGATGATCTCGTCCGTACCGTCCGCCATGATTCCCCAGACCCCGTTCTCGCGAACGTAATCCGGGGTGAACTGAAACAGGTCGGCGTGACCACCGGTACGCGACAGCCCCGGCCCACACGCGATCACCTTCGGGCCCGGCAGCTTCTGTTCGAAGAAGACCCGCTTGAGATACAGCCCGTTCCACGACACGTCGCGCGCCGTCGTAAACCCCCTCTTCAGGAGCTGTTGTGCTTCGTACACGGATCGCATGGCGCGCAGTATCTTCGGCTCGGCGATGACCCCGAGCTCCTGGTCGTCGATCGTGGCCCTACCGCCGGATAGATGAACGTGCGCGTCGATCATCCCGGGCATGACGTAGTGCCCGTCGAGCGGGACTTCCTGTATCGAGTCGTCGGTCCGGTAGTCGGCCATCGGAAGGACGGCCGCGATTCGGCCGTCCCGGACCACGACGGCCTGATCCAGTCGGGGCGGACCACCGTGTCCGTCGACCACGCCGACGGACAGCAATGCGAAGTGCCTGCCGATCTTCACGTGCCGAGTTCCTTCGTCCGGTCCGGTTGGCGGAACGCGTACCAGCTCAGGTCATTCGGCGGGCGGGTCAACCGCCGGTCACCGCGGAGTAGATGGCGTTGAACTCCTGGGTCTGCTCGTCGGTGAGAAGCGGCCACTGCTTGACCTTCGCGAGGATCTCCGGCGGCGGATTGATCAGCGGGTCGTCCGCCAGCGCCGGGTCGATCCGGGCAAGGTCGTCGGTCATGTCCGACAGCACCGGGATGTACTGGATGTAGGCGACCAGCTTGGCGTAGTTGGCGCGGTCGTAGGTGTAGTCGATCCATTCCTCCGCCGCAGCCTGGTTCTGCGTCGTGTACGGAATGACCATGTCCGTGAGTGTGAGGGTGCCGCCGGCCTCCGGCACCACGAACTTCAGATCGGGGTTGTCGGCCTGCAACTGGACGACGTCGCCGGAATACGCCTGGGAAATCGCGACATTGCCACTGGCCAGATCGGTGACGTAGTCGTTGCCGGTGAACGAACGGATCTGGCCCTTGTCCTTCTGCGTGCGGACGAAGTCGGCGGCTCGCTGGACGCTCTCGGTGGTTGGTTCGGCGGGTGTGTTCCCTTGCGCGAACATCACCATCCCGAGCGCGTCGAGGGTGTCGCTGAACATGGTGACGCGGCCCTTGAACGCCGGATCCCACAGATCGTCGACCGACGTAATGGGCCGGCCGGTGGCCTTGGCATTGTAGGCAAGTCCGGTGATGCTGTTCATGTACGGCGCAGTGAACTTGCGGCCCGGATCGGCGGACGAGTTGAGGAGGTCGGGCCGCAGGTTCTGCAGGTTGGGCACGCGGGCGTGGCGAATCTCGTTCAGCCAGCCCAGGCCCATTAGGCGGGTGGCGATCACCTCGCTGGGTACGACGAGGTCGGCGCCGATGTCTTGGCGTCGGGAGAGTGGTTCCTTGTTCTTGGCGAACCACTGCTCGTCGTCGTTGTAGTCCTCCTTGTAGTCGACCACGAGGCCGGTGGCCGACTGGAACTGCGCGACGGTGTCCGGGGCGATGAACAACGGCCAGTTGGACACTCGAAGCGTTCCCGTTGCCGCAGTGCCATCGTCGGGCGTGGACGACGACGTCGCCGCGGTCGTGTCCGAGCTGCCGCAGGCCGCGAGTACGGACGGGCCGAACAGGATGGCGGCTCCCGCGGCGGCACCGCCGCCGAGGAAGCGGCGGCGCGAGGGGAGTTGAACTCCGGATCGCGGACGAGGTGACCTCACGGAGTTCCTCCCGATGTCGATCGTCGGCGTGCTGTTACGGCACCCTATCGAGGTGTGACGACGGACACAATGAGCCTGATGAGTAGTGGGGGGATGGTCGCATGGTCACTGCCCGGTGGCGTCGAGGGTGATCGGGTCGCCGACCGCGATGTCACCGGGTTCGACGACCGACGCGTATACCCCGAACATCAGGCCTCGCCCGAATTCACCGTGTCCGACGCCCCGAACCCGATTGATCGTCTGCAGCACCTTGAACGTGCGAGACCGGTCGGTCGGATTATGCTCGGCACCAACGCATCTCGGGACAGGCCCGCCGATCCGGAGCGTGCAGTCGCCAACGGTGGCCTCGCGTCCAGCCCAACCGTCCTCGGCGAAGGCCTCGGCGACGTCGACGAGGGTCACCTGCATGCGGAATCGGCGTCGGTCGACGGGGGACCCGTCGGTCTCGTGCCCGAGCGCCGCCAACGAGGCCTCGCTCTGAAGGGTGACCGGATGGGCGTCGTACGCTCCGCCGGGCTGAACGCTTCGCACCAGCGACAACGGTCGCTGCGTGATGCCCGAGGCCCAGTCGTCCCACGGGCCGGCGACGAACCGTCCGACCCGAGGTGAGCCCTCGAAGTCGAACTCGGCGGTGTCGCCGTCGGTGGGGAGGGCTTCATCGAACACCGTGTCCCGTCCTTCACCGATCAGGAGGTGGTTGGTCGCGGGCTCGAAGCGAGACCAGTACGGCAGCAGGTGTGAATCCACGTCCACGGAGAAGAGGCGACCGCTCGGCTCGGCGAAGAAGAATTCGCGATTGCCGAGGACCCCGGTGACGGTGACGGTGATGCGCTCGGTGGGGACGACGGCGAAACCCTTGATGGCCGTGACGTCGAGGTGCCCGACGTGGCCCACGCCGGCGTCGGTAGTGGTCACTCGTCTCATCTCCCTTGACTGCCTCGCGCGATCGCCGAGGAGGCCGAAGCTCGAACACTATCGAGATACGGCGATGATCTCGCGTATCAGCACGCGTCGAGTATGACCGTGGTGTGGAGAACCTCCTGTCGAAAGTCATCACTGAAGCTCCTCGTCCTCGTGACGGGCCCGCTGGGCCGCGTGGCGGCTACGGTGCAACGATCCAGGGAGAGTGCGCCGACCCGATTGAGGTGCGCCGAGGACGGCGCGGCCGAGGCGCGGGCGGGAAAGGCGACGATTGCGATCGCGACGATCTCCGCTGCCAGGAGCAGGCCTGTGGCGACCCAAGCGATGACAGCGGCTGACACCGCCGATCCGTTGCGACGTCGGCCGCCGAACTCACCTGCGACGGAGTTCACCGAGGCGTGGTCACTGCCGTTCGGGTGGATCTTCATCGGCATTCCCTTCGTGTCGCCCTCAGCTCCATTGCCACGGGGTCACATACCTTGACGCCCAAGCGAAGCGTTCTGTGAGGGTGACGTCGGGCACGTTCCGCTGAATCAGTTGAGGCGCGGTAGGTGTCCATTCGTCGCCGCTGCCGCCCTGAACTCCGTTGTGACGGAACGGAGTTGTGTCGCGAAGACACCCGCGGGTGAGTTCACGAAGCGGGTGTGACGGGCAGGTGGCTCGAGATGGCGACTCTGTTGAAGGCATTGATCACGATGGCCAGCCAGTGAACGGCGGCGATCTGTCCGGCGGACAACGACTCGCGGATCCTGGCGTGTGCGTCCGCCGACAGTTCGGCTCCGCCGATGTGAGTGACGTACTCCGTGATCTCCAGAGCCGACGTTTCGTCGGGCGCGAAGTAATCGGTGGTCTCCCGCCACGCCGAAAGCACCGCCAGCCGATCCGTCGTCTCACCGTGTCGCAGGGCATCGACTGTGTGCATTCGGAGGCAGTAGGCACAACCGTTCATCTGGGATGCCCTGATCTTGACCAGTTCGACGAGTCTTGCACTCAGGCCCACCTCGACCGCGGCCTTGGTGGAAGCGACGTGCAGCTCGATCAGCGCCTTGTAGCTGGCGGGTTGCGTGCGGCCGATGTCGACGTGGTTCACGTTGGCTCCTCTGATGATCGAGTGTTGGTAGACGGCCGAGCACCGGCCGCACCTGTCAGACGACGTAGGCACCGCCGGTGTGACGTCGACACTCGCGCCGTGGTTCGCCGTAGGGTGCGGTGCAGGTTCCCAGCAGCCACCGCTCATCACGAACCGCCTGGCCATTTCGTCTTGATGGTAGGAAGTGCCTTCACCGGTCCGACACACCTGGTTGGCGGTCGGCACGTCGGTCTACGAGAGGAGACCCCGATGAGCACCGCTGAGCCGTCGAACCCCGATGTCGGCCAGTACCGGAAGCTGCTGCTCAGTGTTGCCTTTCGTCTGCTGGGTTCGACGCACGACGCCGAGGACATGGTCCAGGAGGCGTATTCGCGCTGGTACGCAATGAACTCGCAGGCACAATCGTTGATCGAGGTGCCGCAGGCCTGGCTGGTGCAGGTGACGAGCCGGGTGTGTCTCGATCAACTCCGGTCGGCACGTGTTCGCCGCGAGGCGTATGTGGGTGACTGGTTACCCGAACCGCTGCCCACCAGTTACTTCGCAGCCAATTTCGGTACCGACGCGCTGGCTGGTGGCGACCCGATCAATGAGGTCACCCTCGATGAATCGGTGAGCACGGCCCTGCTGGTGCTTCTGGAGGAGGTGACGCCGGCCGAGCGGGTCACGCTGATCCTGCATGACGTGTTCGCGATCCCCTACAAGGAGATAGCAGAGATCGTCGGCAGGTCATCCGATGCCTGCCGCCAGCTCGCCGTCTCGGCCAGGCGGCACATCAATGCCGAACGGTATGGACGGTCCTCGGACGCTGGTGCCCATTCGGCTGTAGTGGCTGCGTTCAAGAAGGCATGCAGTAGCGGAAGACTGGACGAGCTGATCGACACGCTAGATCCGAACGTGGTGGTGCGCGTGGATGGAGGGGGCAAGACTCGGGCCGCGCTCCGGCCGGTGATCGGGTCGGACAAGGTAGCGCGATTCGCGCGCGGCATCCTCGTCAAGCAGGATTGCGCGCAGCTCGTCGAGCGCAGTGTGAACGGCCAGAGCGGTCTGCTGTTGCTGTCCGGAGATCAAGTCGTCAGGGTGTATTCCTTCGACGTCGTGGACGGCAAGATCGTTCGAATCTGGATCGTTGCCAACCCCGACAAACTCGGCAACTGGAACGCGCCGGCCGACGCCGCCGACTGAACACCAAGCGACAGCCGCCGCGCCCCAGGCCCCGGCGCTGCCGCCACCAAAGATCAGCCCGCGCGCGCTGCGGTGCTAGCCCGACGCGTCGCTCGTCGAGCGCTACACCCCGCCGCGACGCAGCATCCGGCCATGTGCGGTCTGGAAGTCGATCTTCTTGCCGCGCAACCAGGTACCCGTCACGACACCGGCGAGCGCACGCCCGTCGTACGGGCTGACGGGGTTCTTGTGGTGCAGCTTGTGCACGTCGACGACCTGTGCGGACTCGGGTTCGAAGATCGCGAAGTCGGCGTCGTAACCGAGGGCGATCTTGCCCTTGGTGTTCAGTCCGGCGAGCGCGGCGGGCTTGGCCGCCATCCAGTCGAGCACCTGCACGAGTTCGATGCCGCGACGCTTCGCCTCGGTCCAGATCAACGACAGGCCCAGCTGCAGCGACGCGACGCCGCCCCACGCCACGCCGAAGTCGCCGTTCTCGACGTCCTTGAGGTCGACTGTCGAGGGTGAGTGGTCGGAGACGATGCAGTCGATCGTTCCGTCGAGCAGGCCCTGCCACAGCAGTTCCCGGTTCGACGCCTCGCGGATCGGCGGGCAGCACTTGAACGCGGTGGCGCCGTTGGGGATCTCCTCGGCCAGCAGCGTCAGGTAGTGCGGGCACGTCTCGACGGTGATCTTGACGCCGTCGCGCTTGGCGGTGGCGAGCATGGGCAGGGCGTCCGACGACGAGAGGTGCAGGATGTGTGCGCGGACGCCGGTCCACCGAGCGCGTTCGATGACCTCGGCGATCGCGACGTTCTCCGCGCCGCGCGGCCGCGACGCGAGGAAGCGCTCATACTTGTTGCCCTCGGCCGAGGGGGCACGATCGATGGCGCGCGAGTCCTCGGCGTGCACGATCATCATGGAGTCGAAGCCGGCCAGCACGGCCATGTCCTTCTCCATCTCGTCCGCGTCGAGATGCGGGAACTCGTCGACTCCGGAGTGCAGCAGAAAGCACTTGAAGCCGAACACGCCATCGTCGTGCAGGCCGCGCAGATCGCCGGTGTTGCCGGGGATGGCGCCGCCCCAGAAGCCGACGTCGATGTGCGTCTTTCCCGCTGCGGCCGCGCGCTTCGCGTCGAGCGCCTCGACGTTGACCGTCGGCGGAATCGAGTTGAGCGGCATGTCGATCAACGTGGTCACACCGCCCGCAGCCGCTGCGCGGGTAGCGGAGTCGAATCCCTCCCACTCGGTGCGACCCGGCTCGTTGACGTGCACGTGCGTATCGACCAGACCGGGGATCATCACCTGCTCGTCGGTGAGTTCGATGACCTCCGTGCCGGTGAGGCCGCTCCCGAGCGGCTCGATGGCGACGACGCGGCCGTCGCGGATGCCGATCTCCCGGGCGACGATTCCCGCCGTGGTCAGCATGCGTTCGCCGCGGACCACCAGGTCGAAACCGGAGTGGTCGGGGGTGTCGGCGGTCATCGGCAGTTCTCCGTTGCTACGAGAAGATTCCTCATCGTGGAATTTCAACTCCATTCCTTGGGTGACTCTAGGTGTGAGCCGTGGCACAGTCAATCGCTCCGAACCCTTGACAGGCGGTGTCCTGATGCGACTTACTGATCGCATCCGTGGAACATTACTTCCGCACAGTGGAATCCGGCGTCGGCGCTGAGCGTCGGCGCCCCGACGTGACAGGCGTATCCATGAGCACAGAGTCCACCGGGGTCATCGGCGACTCCAGTCGTGACGATGCAAGGCCGTTCGCCGACGTGAGCCCCTCTCTGTACAACCCCGAACTGGCGCCCACGAAGCGCCACGGGCGACGATGGAGCGCATACAACATCTTCACCCTGTGGGCGAATGACGTGCACAGCCTGGGCAACTACTCGTTCGCCATCGGACTGTTCGCCCTCGGCCTCGGCGGGTGGCAGATCCTGCTGGCGCTCGGCCTGGGTGGCGTCTTCCTGTTCCTGCTGCTCAACCTGTCCGGGTTCATGGGGGAGAAGACCGGTGTCCCGTTCCCGGTGATGAGCCGCATCTCGTTCGGCACCCTCGGTGCTCAGATTCCGGCGCTCATCCGCGGCGCGGTCGCGATCGCGTGGTTCGGCATCCAGACCTACCTGGCGTCCGTGGTCCTGCGCATCCTCATCATTGCGCTCGTACCGTCCGCTGAAACCCTCGACTCGAACAGCTTCTTGGGGCTGTCGACGCTCGGCTGGATCTCGTTCGTCGCGCTGTGGGTGATCCAGGTGATCATCGTCAGCTACGGCATGGAGATGATCCGCAGGTACGAGGCGTTCGCCGGCCCGGTCATCCTGTTCACGATGATCGCGCTGGCCGTCTGGATGCTCAGCAACGCCGACTGGACCATTGCATGGACGACGCCGGACTCGCTGACCGGTGTCGACATGTGGCTGCAGATCATCGGCGGCGCCAGTCTGTGGGTGGCGATCTACGGCACGTTCGTCCTCAACTTCTGCGACTTCACCCGTAACGCGACGTCGAAGCGCGCCATCGTGACGGGCAACTTCTGGGGCATCCCGCTCAACATGCTGGTGTTCGGCGCCATCGTCATCACCCTGGCCGGCGCCCAGTTCCGCATCGACGGACGCATCATCGAAGCGCCCGCCGACATCGTCCAAGAGGTGCCGAACACCCTGCTGCTGGTGCTCGCGGCACTCGCGCTGTTGATCCTGACGGTCGCCGTGAACCTGATGGCGAACTTCGTCGCCCCGATCTACGCGCTCAACAACCTGTTTCCGAAGCAACTGAACTTCCGTCGCGCAGCGTTCATCTCGGCCGTCATCGGACTGGTGATCCTGCCGTGGAACCTCTACAACTCGCCTGCCGTCATCAACTACTTCCTCGGTGGGCTCGGTGCCATCCTGGGTCCGCTGTTCGGCATCATCATGGCCGACTACTGGCTGGTGCGCCGTTCCAAGATCAACGTTCCAGCCCTGTTCACGACAGACGTGAACGGTGAATACCAGTACTCGAAGGGCGTCAACGTGCGTGCCGTGGTCGCCCTCGTCATCACCGCGGTGGCGGCACTGTTGATGGCGTTCGTTCCGGCGTTCAAGATCGTCTCGGAGTTCTCCTGGTTCATTGGTGCGGGACTCGGGGCCATCGTGTACCTGGTGGTCGCCGACCGCCGAGGACCGTTCAACGACGTCTCCGGCGAGCCCATCGCCGTGGCCAGCACACACTAGTGGGGACCACCACATGAAGATTCTCGTCGCCAACGTCAACACGACGGCCTCGATGACCGACGCGATCGCCGAGTCGGCGCGCGGTGTCGCGTCGCCGGGCACCGAGATCGTCGGCATCACACCGCGTTTCGGTGCGGACTCTTGCGAAGGGAACTTCGAGAGCTATCTCGCGGCCATCGCCGTGATGGACGCGATCACCTCGTACTCCGAGCCGTTCGACGCCGTCATTCAGGCCGGCTACGGCGAGCACGGCCGGGAAGGTCTGCAGGAGTTGCTCGACGTCCCGGTGGTCGACATCACGGAGGCGGCGGCGTCGACGGCGATGTACCTGGGACACAAGTACTCGGTCGTGACCACGCTGGACCGCACCGTCCCCCTGATCGAAGATCGCCTCAAACTTGCGGGGCTCGACGCGCGATGTGCGTCGGTACGGGCGTCAGGCCTCGGTGTGCTCGAACTCGAGTCGGATCCGGATCGGGCGGTCGAGGCGATCGTCCGTCAGGCCCGAGAGGCAGTCGAGAACGACCACGCCGAGGTGATCTGCCTCGGCTGCGGCGGCATGGCCGAACTCGAGGAGAAGGTGACGGCCGCGACCGGCGTCCCGATCGTCGACGGAGTCCGCGCGGCCGTCACCATCGCCGAGGGGCTGGTCCGAATGGGCCTGTCGACGTCGAAGGTGCGTACCTACGCGACTCCGCGCTCGAAGAAGGTCACCGGCTGGCCATTCCGGTTGTAGGACGACGAGACACACGGGACCGGACGCCTCGACCCCGGCGTCCGGTCTGACGCGTCAGAGCAGGATCTGGCGGTTGACGTCCTTGTACAGCAGGTAACGGAAGTTCGACGGTCCACCCGCGTAGCACGCCTGCGGGCAGAAGGCTCTGAGCGAGAGGAAGTCGCCTGCCTGGACCTCCACCCAGTCTCCGTTGAGGTGATAGACGGCCTTGCCCTCGAGCATCAGGAGGCCGTGTTCCATCACGTGGGTCTCGGCGAAGGGAATGGTCGCACCGGGCTCGAAGGTGACGACGTTGACGTGCATGTCGTACCCGAGGTCCTGCGGGTCGAGCATGCGGGTCGTGCGCCACTTGCCGTCGGTCCCGGGCATGGCCGACGGTTCGACGTCCTGCTCGTTGCCGAATGTGACGGACACCGTGTGGCCCTCGATGGCCTCGTAGCGCTTGCGGATCCAGACGAACGTCGCGTCGGCGTCGCCGTCGTTGCGGGCCGACCAGTCGGTGCCTGCGGGAAGGTAGGCGAAGCCGCCCTCGGTGAGTCTCTGTGACTGGCCTGCCGCGTCGACGGTGAGCGCACCGGACGTGACGAACAGGAAGCTTTGTACCTCGGGCTGCGGCTCCGGTCGCTGCGCGCCGCCGCCCGGCTTCACCTCGACGATCGCCTGGAAGTACGTCGTCGCACCACCGGCGACGGGTCGGTTGATGATCCATGCGCGCGTGTCGGTCCATTCCGGGAACACCGAGGTGACGATGTCCGAGAGCACTCCTCGCGGGATCACCGTGTAGGCCTCGGTGACGATGGCGCGGTCGGTCAGCAGATCGGTCTGCGGGGGCAGGCCGCCGCGGGGCGTGTAGTACGACGCAGTGGTCACTGGTTGCTCCTGGATGTGCGGCCGAGCGCGGTGTCGCGCACGGTGGTCAGGGGGAGATCGGTGGCTGTCTCGATCTCGTCGACGGTGAGGGCGCCGCACACGCTGCCACGGTGGATCACACTGGCGAGTGCGCGGGCGGTGGCCGGCTCGTCCATGACGGTCGAGTCGAGCTGGTGGACGTAGTTGCGCAGCCGCGTCGCGGCGGGCGCGAAGGCGCCACGATAGAACGCGTAGGTCGCCAGGTATCGGGTGACGAGTTGTGCGGGGTGCATGTCCCAGCCCTGGTAGATGCCGCGTTCCAGGTGGCGCCGGACGAGGCGAGCGTGCAGCTTCCATGCCATGGCGACGTTGTCGGGTTCGCCGACCGGAAGGATGTTGGTCGAGCCGTCGGAGAGGTGAACGCCGGTGCCTGCGACGGCGAGTTGCATGACGTTCTTGGCGTGGTCCGCCGCCGGATGCTCCATCGACTGGTAGGCGGCGGCGATGCCGAGGGACGCCGAGTAGTCGTAGGTCCCGTAGTGCAGCGAGCTGACCCGACCCTGCCCGGCGTGGATGAATTGGGCAACGGCCGCGCGGCCGTCGGCGCCGAGGATCGCCTGCGGTGTCTCGACCTGCACTTCGAAGCGGATTCGCCCGTCCGCGAGCCCGTTCGCACTCTCGAGGGCGCTTGCGACCGCGACCATCGCCGAGACCTGGTCGACGGACGTCACTTTGGGGAGTGTGAGGTTCAGGCCGTCGGGGAGGCCGCCGGAGTCGACGAGGCCACTGACGAACATGTCGAGCGTGCGCAGTCCGCGTGCCCGGGTGCCCGCTTCGAAGCACTTGAAGCGGGTGCCGACGAACGGTGTCGAGGTGCCGGCGTCGAGCGGGATGCGCAATGCTGCGATCGCCCGTGCGACGTCAGCGTCCTCGGTCGCGTCGTCGAACGTGCCGTAGCCGTCCTCGAAGTCGATGCGGAGGTCTTCGATGGGCTCGGTGGTCAGCTTGTTCTCGACGAGCGCCGCGAGAGTATCTGGCTGGCAATCGGTTCCACTGCTCGCGCCGACGAGTGCGGCCACGGCATCGAGCCCGCCCGCGTCCGTCGCGGCTGCGAGGGCGGCGGATCCCCAGTCGGCCGGCATCGTGGTCGAGTACCGGTTGCCCGGGACGTAGACGGTGTGGACGGGCTGCCGACGGCCGTCGTCGCCGGGGTAGTGGTTCGCCAGGTGCGCATCCGCCGCCGCGAGGCGGCGGTCAATGTCGGCGAGCACCCCGTCGTCGAGACGTCGTGTCACGTCCGCCCCTCCCTGGGGGAGCGATCGCCTCGGGCACCGAATTCCACATCGTGGAGTTTAGTGTGCGGCTGCCGAAATGTACATGATCCGCCCGCTGTGGCTCCCGGTAATTCCGTATTGCGGAATGAATTTTGGATCTGTTGAATGAAATCAGAGTCACCCAATCGAAAGTGGATCGCATGGTGGAGAAGTCGGGCGGCGTGCAGTCGGTGGAGCGCGCATTCGAGCTGATGGAGCTGATCGGGCGTGCGGGAGGGGAGTGCTCGCTCACGGAGTTGTCCGCGGAGTCTCCGCTACCGCCGCCAACGATCCACCGCCTGCTGCGCACGCTGGTAGGGGTTGGCTACGTCCGCCAGCTGCCGAATCGTCGGTATGCGTTGGGCCCGAGACTGATTCGGCTCGGCGTCGTGGCAAACAGGCAATTGGGCGCGGTCGCTGGCCCGGTCCTGCAATCGTTGGTCGACCTGCTTTCGGAAACGGCGAGTCTCGCGGTGCTCGACGGCGACATGGTGATCTACACCGGGCAGGTGCCGTCTGCGCGGCTGATGCGGACCAGCGACGAGGTCGGCAAGCGCGTGGGTCTGCACACGTCCGGTGTGGGCAAGGCCGTCCTGGCTGAATTGGACGATGCACGCATTCTGAAACTGGTCACCCAGTCCGGACTTCCGGCGCCGACCACGAACAGCGCCACGACCCTCTCTGCGGTCTTCGCGAACGTCGAACGGGTGCGCAACGACGGATATGCGATCGACGACGAAGAACTCGAGATCGGTGTTCGCTGCGTCGCGATGGCGGTACCGGGTGCGCCGACTCCGATGGCAATCGGCATCTCCGGGCCAACGACTCGCGTGAGCAAGGACATGATCGCTCGCGCCATTCCCGCCCTGAGGAATGCGACCGGCGTGATCTCCGAGGCGTTGGTCGGGGCGAACGAGCAGTAGGCCCCGGGTAATGAACGGCGAGGTGTTCTGGGCTGTCCCCTGATCGGGGGATGGCAGGTCCATCCCGTCTCCTGTCCGATTGCCGGACGCACTGCGCCACTGCGCTGCGGCACTCTTTCGTACGTCACCCGGCACGAGCCGAGACAGCGTGAGAGACAGAAGATCGACAGGGGATTGCAATGACGACCACCACCTCCAGCCGGATGCGCCGCGTCGCGGGCGGATTCGTTCTGACCGCCGCTTCGGCGCTGATCGCCGTGGGCGCCCCCGCCGTCGGCCATGCCGACCCCGGCCCCGCTGCCGGGCCCGCCATGGGATGCGAAACCATCCACTGGGGACTCTTCGGCAGTGACCGCCGCAAGGTCTGCGACGGCCCCAAGCAGTCGGACGGGACCTGGCAGCGCACCCGCACGGTCTTCACCCCGGCGAGCAACCCGCCGCTTCGGTGTCACAGCAACGCCGTGACCGGAAGCTATGGCCAGATCATCGGAAACCCCGACGTCACGTGTACCGGTGGCTACCCGATCGCGGAGACCACCCAGGCGCAGGATTCCTACCCCGTGGCGCCTGACACGGTGCTGCCGGACGAGCCCGGTTGGCTGCCGCCGTACACCTACAACGTCCTGTAGCGACGAGGGCGTGCCTCTTGGCTCCCACCGTCGTGCGAACCGGTATCGGAGGCCATCACCGTGACGAGGACGTTGCTGCCCACGATCATCGCGATTCCGGCCCACTCGGGGATGGACGGGATCTGGCCGAGTACAACGGTTCCCGCTACGGCTGCGCACACCGGGTTCATGCTGGCGAAGATTCCGAAGACATGAGTGGGCACGCGTCGCAACGCCATCAGGTCGGTGACGTACGGGATGACCGAAGCCAGCACTCCGCACGCCGCTGCGTAGGCGATGGCGCGAGGTGTCGGCGGGTGTGCGGCGAACCACGAGGCGCCGACCGGGACCCAGCATGCGGCCGCCACGAGGCTGGCCACGGCGGTGCCATGTAGGCCCTCCACCCGTGCACCGACGGCGCGATTGAGCAGGATGTACGACGCCCACGACGCCGCGGCGATCAACGCGAGTCCTACGCCCAGCACGTCGGTGTTCACCCCCGGGTGGGTGAGTACGAGGACGCCTGCGCCGGCGAGTACGGCTGCGCACATGTCACGGGATCGACGCGAACTGCCGATCGCCACCGCCAACGGCCCAAGGAACTCCAACGTCACCGCCATCGCGAGGCCGACGCGCTCCACCGCGGCATATAGCGACACGTTCATCACGCTGAACACGAGTGCCAGCGCGATGATTGGCCGAATTTGGTGTCCAGTCAGGCTCCGCAGACGAGGCCGCACGATTGGCGTCAAGACCAGCGCCGTCACGACTTGCCGGATCGCGATCACGCCCACGGGGCCGATCTCCGGGAACGCCAATGCCCCGGCCGCGGCACCGGTTTGATTCGAGGTCGAACTGGCCAGCATCAATGCCACCCCCGCGGCTCGGCTTTGCCGGCTCTGCCCCGCACCCGGGGAGGCGAGGACCGTGGCGGCTAGCCGCGACCCATCGGTGCCGTCATCCTTCATGCGTGGAACGCTAGGAGTGACATCGGCCCAACACAAATGCATGGATTACGACTGCTATACGCTTTGTTCATGGATTGGAACTTGAGGGAACTGCGCTGCTTCGTGGCGGCTGCAGAGTTGGGGTCCTTCACCGACACCGCGGCTCAGCTCCAGGTCTCTCAGGCGGCGGTATCTCGCACGATCGCGGGCCTCGAAACCGCCATCGGCGTCAAGCTGCTCCGGCGGGTACCGCGCGGATGCGAACTGACCGCTGCGGGGCAGCAGATCCTTCCGCAGGCCCGCATCGTGCTGGCCGAGGCCGACCGGTTCACCGACTTCCTGTCCACCCGTCGTGGCACCCTGCGCTTGGGCTATGCGTGGGCCGCACTAGGGAGTCACACGGTGCAGCTGCAGCGGGATTGGGCTGCTCGTCACGACACCATCGAGCTGCAACTCCTGCGGTACAACTCACCGACCGCAGGCTTGGCGGAGGGTCTCTGCGATGCCGCGATCCTTCGAACGTCGCTCGAGGACAAACGTTTCGAGCAGGTAGTCATCGGCCTCGAACGCCGGCTGGTCGCGTTCCCCTCGGATGATCGGCAATGGGCGCGGCGTCGGCACGTGAGCATGCGCGAAATCGCCGACCGCACCGTCGTCATCGACCCCCGCGTCGGCACCACCAGCAGCGATCTGTGGACTGATCCGGGTCATCGGCCGAATTTCATCGAATCGAACGACGTCGACAGTTGGCTCGACGCCATCACCGCCGGCCGCGGGGTGGGAACGACGGCCGACGCGACCGCCCACCACCATCCGCGACCAGGAATCACCTATCGCCCCATCAAGGACGGCCCGCGCATCGCCGTACGGCTGGCGTGGTGGAAGGACCACCGTCCCGACGGCATGGGCGATCTCCTGGACATCGCCACCAAGCTCTACGCAGAACCACGTCGTCGTTCGTGATGGACGGGCGGAGCGCTTCGAGATTGCCGAGGCATGAACCCGTTGTTGGAGAACGGCTTTACCCGCCGGTCCAGCGATGGCGGCGTGAATCGACTCGTGACGGAAACCAGAGGTTCTTTCGGTAGCCCAGGGGAGTGACAGAAGGATGAGAATCCGCGGCCGTGAACACGGGCTGAGAGCGCAGGTCGGCACGTCGGACGGGACGCGGAACACGGGAAGCCCACAGCAACGACTGCGGTGCCGTCGCTACGATCACCGATGAGTGGCGGAGTCGCTAGATACCCGTCGACCCGGGGATGAGGAGACGATGCCGTGATCGACGTCGGCGCAGATGGGGCTGCTGGCGCAGAGGGCCGCACGGCGACGCCCCATGGTTCGCTGTTGCAGGGCAGTCTGCGCCTGTTGCTCGTCGCGTTCATCGTCATCACCCTGCTGTTGGAGCCGCCGCACAACGACAGAGGGGCATGTGTCGGGCTCACTGCCGCCTACGTCGTCGTGGTCGGCTGCTGGAGCGTGTGGGCGCATCGGCCGAGGATGACCGATTCCCGTTCGCGCACGGTGAATCGCGTGACGCTCGGGATGTTGGCGGTCGACATCGCCGTCGTAGCCGTGTTGTCGGTGCTGACTGGCTACTTCTCTCAGGAGGATTGGACGTCGGACGTCCTCCGCAACGGTCTGTTCCTCGTACCGTTGATCGCCGCCGCGCAGTTGAGCCCCTACGTCAGTACCGTCGTAGCCGCTCCGACGGTGTTGGCCTTCGTCGCCGCCAGCTGGATCACGCAGTCCGCCAATGAGGAGCCGTGGGCGTCGATCTTGTTGAGCACCGCAATCTTGACGGGTCTTGCCGGGGGATCGGTTGCATTGTCTCGGATTCAGCTGACCAAGGTGCAGCTGATCGGGCAACTCGCGCAGCAGCGCACTCAACTGCTGCACGAACTGCTCGCGGTCGAGAAGCACGAGCGGCAGGAGGTAGCTGAACGCGTGCACGACGGCGCGCTGCAGTACGTGCTCGTCGCGCGGCAGGACATGGAGGACGTACGAGGCGGGGACGTCGCTTCGATGAGTCGAGTCGAGTCCGCGCTCGTCGAGGCCTCGCGGTTGCTCCGTGACGTCGCGCGCGAGTTGCACCCGGAAGTCCTCGAGCGACTAGGTCTGAAGGCGGCGCTCGTCCATCTGGCAGCGGGACTGAACGAACGGCCGGATCTCGATGTGGAGGTCGACGTGGAGGATTGGCCCGACAGCGGACGCTCGGATGTCGATTACGTACTGTTCGGCGCCGCAAGGGAAATGCTGACCAATGCCGTCAAACATGCTCGAGCCAGGACGATCTGGATCACCCTGCGCAACAGTGCGAAGACTGCGGTGCTGACGATCGCCGACGACGGGGTCGGCATTTCGGAGGACGCCATCACGAAGAGCCAGGACGACGGACACATCGGCTTGTCATCCATTCGCACCAGGGTGCTCGCAAGCGGTGGGGTGTTCGACGTCGAAGCCGGCCAGCCGGGAACTCGCATCACCATTCGGATCCCGCTGCGCTAGGAGCGCGAACTCGAGGTGGTACCTCTGGCTGGCGTGCCTCGAACCAGGGAGGCTTCGTCGGGAACACAACCCGCCGTCCCAGCCTGCCATCACTAAAACGTCACTGTGACGAATTGATCGGTGGACATGGGATTTGGAGCGAGGTTCCTCGCCGATGCCAGATCATCGCTGGGTCGCCAGTCGTGCCGACCGGGCGGCCCATGGTCACCCGGATTCAGAACATCGAGGTTCGCCGGCTGGGGCAAGAGCATGGCGTGTCGGCGCGGCTACTGAGCGGGAACTGTCGGGTAGTCACGGAATGCGGACGACGAGCCTGACAGCGACGAAGGTCTGTTTCGCCTGCCCAGCCACGTGACCCGCACACGGGTTTGTGCCGATAAGCCACATTATGTCAAGTTGTACATTGGTTATGCGCTTGGGATGCGAGTACAACCACTGCGGTGTCGCCCACCTGCTGCTCCAAAACCTTTCGTAGACAACGGTATTGTGATTCGCGCCGTCCCGTCCAGCTAGGCGTTCCCGCCGAGTGTGATGATCCCGGCGATGCGTTCCGGCTGGGCACTGGCGATGCGCAGGCCGATGGGTGCGCCGTGGTGGCGGATGTAGGCGGCGAAACGGTCCGAGCCGAGCTGCGTGATGAGGCCCTCGGTGATCTCGGTGAGTAGGTCGAAGCTGTAGGCGAAGTCGTCAACCAACGGCACCGACGACCGGCTGAACCCGATGTGATCCGATGCCACCACGTGATACGCGTCGGGCAAGAGGTGATCAGATTGCGGCGAACGCGACGGAAAGCAGTGCAGGAGCAGCAGAGTCGGGTTTCAACCTGTCATTAGCCTCACGGTAGAACACGTCGAGGCGGTCGATCGTCGCGAGGTGGTAGAGCCTGCCGAATCGGTCATGGCGAACCATATGTGAAAGTGGCGTGACCACCTCGTCACCGCTCGCGTCGGTGACCAACGGCATCCGCACTGAGCTGGTACTGTGTATACACAATCGCTCCCCCGCCGTCCAGCACTTCACGGCGCACGATCGAAGGAAGAACCCGATGCCGGTTCGCGTTGATGCTGCGCTCGACGACCTGGTGGTCCCCACGCTCGACAACCCCCGTGAGTTTAGCTCGCAACTGCACACGCATCTGCGCAGGCTCATCAACGACGGCGCGATCGCCCCTGGCACCGAGCTTAATCAGGCCGACCTTGCCCGCCGGTTCAACGTCAGCCGCATCCCCATGCGTGAGGCGTTCCGAATGTTGCAGCAGGAGGGTCTGATCGACGTCGCGCTCAACCAACGCGCGGTTGTTCGGGCGTTGGACGCTGGCGAGGTCGATCAGCTGTACGGGGTCCGGATTACCCTGGAAGCCCTCGGGGCGCGGATTACCGCGGGTCGCCTGTCGGACGCGGAGGTGGCGGAGGCGCAGGAGTGCCTGCGCCGAATGCGAAAGACCAAGCGGGCGCAGGACATGAGTGAATGGGTCGCCGCCCACCGACGCTTCCACACCCTGTGCACGGCGCGGGCCGGGGCGCCGCTGGCGGGGATCATCCTGTCCTACTCTGAGCGCACCGAGCGATACGTGCGCTTCGGCCAGCGGGCCCACGCCGACACCTTCGCCGTGGCCGAGGCCGAACACGAGCAGATTCTGACTGCACTGGCCGCCGGTGAGGTCGACGCCGCAGGTGCGTCGATGGCGCGTCACCTCGCCCACACTGCCGCAACGGTGTTGGCCGATCTCGACGGCGACTTCGAGGCGCTCACGGTGGCTCAGTCGGTTCAGATGTGCGCGGGCGGACCGCTGTAGTAGGGCGCTCTGACCCTCAGGAGAAGACGAGTCCGCCGTCGACCACCATCGTCTGTCCGGTGATGAATCCGCTGGCCGGGGAGCACAGGAAGGTGATGGCCCCGGTGAGGTCGGCGGGCGTCATCGCACGCGGAATGGCGCGCTGCCGTTCGAGCGTCGGAAAGTACGACGTGTCGTTGAGCGCCGCGGAGGATTCGTTGTCGACGAGCCCGGGCGCGACGGCGTTGACGGTGATGCCGTCGCGGCCCACCTCCTTGGCGATGGACCTCGTCACCGCGATGACGGCACCCTTGGACGCGGTGTAGTGCGCGAAGAACGGCACGCCAGCGTGCACGGTGGCGGACGCGATGTTGACCACGCGGCCGTAGCCCTGCGCCTTCATCGCCGGGTAGACCGCGGCGGTGGCCAGCCACACGCCCTTGGCATTGACGGCCATCACGCGGTCCCAGTCGTCGACCGAGATGTCGGCGAAATGCTTCTTGGCGCCCAGGCTTTCGTAGATCGCAGCGTTGTTGACCAAGGCGTCGATCCGCCCGTACCTGTCCACGGCCGCCGCGGCGAGGTCCTGCATCGACGCGGGGTCGACGACGTCGGTGCGGTGAAAGAACGCGTCGGTGCCGCCGTCGTTCAGCGTGGCGGCCAGCGCACTGCCGTCCTCGGCGAGCACGTCGGCCACCACGACCTTGGCGCCCCGGCCAGCGAGATGCGTTGCCAGCGACGCCCCGATACCGCGGGCGCCGCCGGTGACGATGATGACCGAGTCAACGACGGAGTCCTGCACGGCATCATGGGATTTGGACATCATTCGGGTCACCGTGCCGCATCGGGAAGGGAGAAGCCAGCCACCTGGCGGTAACGCTGCGAGATCGCGTCGAGCTCCGCCGGGCTGATGACGTCGTCGACGTCGTCGAAGGGCTTGTCGCCGGTGCGTTCCCAGACCTCCTTGAGAATCGCGTCCGGTGGGGTCGCGCGGTTGGTCAGCACCACGGCAGACGTCTTGGGACGCCGGTCGGCCTCGTAGGCCTGCAGCGCCGTTGGGACGTCGTCCTCTGCCTGCAGCGCCACGCGCAGCGCGCGTGCGTCGAGGATCGCCTGCCCGGCCCCGTTCGAGCCGCGCGGCACCATCGGATGGGCGGCGTCGCCGAGAAGCGTCGCGCGCCCCACGGTCCACGAGTCCAGCGGGTCCTGGTCCACCATGGGGTATTCCAGCACCGTGTCGGCGCCGCGCAGCAGGGCGGGCACGTCGAGCCAGTCGAAGTCCCAGTCGGCGAAGGCGGGGGCGAAGTCGGCGGGGTCGCCCGGCTTGCCCCAGTCGCGGTCACCGGAATACGGGCGTTCGATCTCGGCGACCCAGTTGATGAGCTGGGTGCCGTCGGGGTTGTCGCGAATCGGGTAGATGACGAGCTTGCCGTCGCGTAGCCACCCGGCGCGCACCATGCTTGCCCCGGATAGGAACGGTCGGCCGACCGTGGTCCCACGCCACATCAGGACCCCGGAGTAGCGCGGCGTGCCCTCGTCGGGATGGAACTGTTTGCGGATGGCCGAATGCACGCCGTCGCAAGCTATCACCGCCCTACTAATCACCGATTCCTGAGGTTGACTGGTCGACGGCGAGCGGAATCGTGCGGTGACGCTCGAGCCGTCCTGGTCGATGCCGAGGCACTGGTGGTCTGTGACGATGGCGTCGGCACCCAGCCGTTCCCGGACGACGTCGGCCAGCGTCAGCTGCAGGTGTCCGCGGTGGATCGACAGCTGCGGAGTGGGATACCCGGCGTAGCGGCCGGCTGGCTCGGTGTAGACGTGCTGGCCGAACCGGTTGTAGAACACCGCCTCCTGCGTCTGCACGGCGATGGCCTCCAGCCGTTCCAGCACGCCGAGCTCGGCCAGGACCGCCGTCGCGTGAGGCAGGACGTTGATGCCGACGCCCAGTGGGCGCAGCTCCGGCGCCGCTTCGTAGACGCGGCACGGAATGCCCGCGGCGTGCAGTTCGAGGGCCAGCGTCAGGCCGCCGATTCCGGCGCCGACGATCGTGATGGGCGTGGTCGTTGTCGTCATGGCCGTGCCTTCTTCGGGTGGGTTAATTTGGTGTGCATGTCGATTCGATCTGCGAGGATCTGAACTTCGGAGGCCTCGTCGAGCGCGATCTCGCCGTGGCCGCGGCCGATGCCGCTCTGCTTGAAACCACCGAACGGCATCGAGGGATCCGATGCGCCGACGCGGTGGATGTTGACGAAGACCGATCCGGCCTGGATGCGCCGTCCGACGTCGAAGGCGTGATCGACGTCGTCGGACCAGACCGACGCCGCCAGGCCGTACTCGCTGTCGTTGGCGAGCGCAATGGCCTCGTCCTCGGTGTCGTACGCGAGGATGGGTACGACTGGACCGAACTGCTCCTGCTGCACCAGGGCCGAGTTCTGTCGCAGACCGGTCACGATCGTCGGCCGGAGGAAGTACCCGCCGTCGGCGTCGGCGTCGAGGTACTGCCCAACCTCGGCGACGCTGGCACCCTCGCTCCGGCTCGCCTGGATCAGATCGGTGACGGTGCGGTGTTGCTGTCGATTGTTCAACGGACCCATCCGGACTGCGGGGTCCAGGCCGTCACCGACCACGAGCGTGTCGGTCGCCGCGGTGAAGGCCTCGGTGAATTCGTCGAACAGGTTGCGGTGCACGTAGAGTCGTTTGGGTGCGTAGCACACCTGCCCGGTACTGGTGAAGGCGCCCCGCACCAGTTCATCGATCAGTTGCGCGTCGACGGTCGCGCTGTCGAGGACGATCGCTGGATCGTTGCCGCCCAGTTCTAGGCTGAGGTTCTTCAGGTTCACGCTCGCGTCACGCATGATGGCGCGGCCGGTGGCGGTACTTCCGGTGAAGCTGACCTTTCGCACCCGCGGGTGGGTGGTCAGTGCCGCGCCGACGTCCTGGCCGGATCCCGCGACGACGTTCACGACTCCGGGTTCGACGGCAGACGCCAGCCTTCGCAGAACCAGCGCCAGTGCCAACGGCGAGTTGTCGGGCAGTTTGACCACGACGGTGTTTCCGGCCACCAGTGCGGGTGCGATCATTAACGTGGCGAGCAGCACGGGATAGTTCCACGGCACGATGACAGCGACCACACCCATGGCGGCCCGCCGTTCGACGATGCGTCCCCGGTGGTCCTCGGTGGTGGTTTCCCGGGACGCGTAGTCCGCCAATCCGGTGTAATACCTCAGGGTTCGGGCCGTGTTGGCGATCTCCGCAGTCGCGTCGGCGAGGATCTTGCCGTGTTCGCGGGTGAGCAGCGTGGAGAGGTTCGCGAGGTCGGCGTCGATGGCGTCGGCGGTCAGCGTCAGAGCGGCGGCGCGATCGCGTGCGGGCCGGGCCGCCCAGCCGGGGAACGCGGCTTCGGCGGCGGCGACTGCCGCGTCGACCGATGCGCCATCGCCGGTGGCGTACCCGCCGACGGTCTCGGTGAGGCGGGCCGGGTTGCGCACCTCGGTGATCGGCCCGTCGACGTCGCGACCGTCGATCAGGAGTGGGATGGTGACCGTGGCGGCCTGGTCGGTGGCGGTCATGACACGTCGATCGTGACGACCGGCGTCTCGCCGGCGAATGCGATTGCGGTGCCCCGGGTGACGCGGGATACGCAGCAGCACATCCGGCGGTTGGCTTCGCGCTGACGGGCGCTGTAGAAGACGTCGCGGTGATCGACGATGCCGTCCACCCCGAGGAGCTTGACCTCGCAGAGGCCGCACTCGCCCTTGCGGCAGTCCGACATCATGTCGACACCGGCGCCCTCGAGCGCCTGCAGCATCGACTGATGCGTTCCCACCCGCGTCTCCACGTGCAGTCGCGGGATCCGCACGATGAACTCATCGGCCTCGAACCATCCGCTGTTGCCGAAGGTTTCGTAGCGCAAGTTCGAGGCGGGCAGGTCGACGTCGGCCCAGCACCGGCGGACGGCGTCCATCAGTCTGATCGGGCCACACACGTACAGTTCGGTGTCGTGGTCGACGGTCTCCACCAGCTTGGCGGCGTCCAGTGACGTGCCCTCGTCGTCGACGTGGACGACCAACCTGTCGCCGTGCAGCTCCTGCAGTTCGGACAGGTACGCCATCGCCGGCCGTGAGCGCCCGACGTACACGAAGGTGTAATCGGCATCCAGGTGTCGAAGCACGCGCGCCATCTCGGCCACGGCCGTGATGCCGATGCCCCCGGCGAGAAGGAGGTAGCCGGGGGCGCCCACGCGCAGTGGGAAGTTCTGCAGCGGCTGGGTCAGCTCGATCGACTCACCCATGGTGAGCGAGTGCATGAAGACCGATCCGCCCCGCGAGTTCGGCGCGCGCAGGACGCTGATGACCAGTCGCTTTCCACCGTCCTGGGATTCGATCACCGAGTAGGAGCGGGTGTCGCGCCGCCCGTCCACGTGGACGGCGACGTCGACGTGTGAACCGGGCTGAGCAGGAACGGGATTGGACACCTCGACGACGATGCGGCGGATGTCGGTGGCGACGGCGCGCGTCTCGACGACGGTGCCGAGTTGCCAGACTTCCCTATTTGTGGCAGCCATTGGTCGACCCCGTCAGTTCTGCGGGTGGAGGCGCCCTTCGGCCTCCAGTTGGCGGGTGAGCAGTCGGCGTATCCACATACCGCCAGCGTCGATGTTGAGGTTGTAGAACTCGTAGTCCGGGTTGGCGTCGATCGCCTTCTGCTGGGCCTGCAGCATCGCCGTGTCCTCGGTGAAGACGTGCCGGATGCCGTCGCGGATCTGCGTCGTCAGAAGCTGACTGTCCATCAGGTAGTTGCGCATCCACGCCCAGTGGTAGCGGCACGTGGTGTCGGTCTCGGGGGTGATGGTGTTCATCACGTAGCCGTTGATGCCCTGGCTGCGATCCCCCTGCGGCGCTCCGGTGCCGGTCTTGGCGACGCCGACGTCGATACAGATGGTCGAGGGGTACTGGTAGTGGATGATCTGCCACCGGTCGACGTTGCCCTCGAAGCCGGGAAACTTGTTGCGCATCTGGGCCGCCATGAACGGCACCGGTGGGATGTCGATCATCCACCTGCTGAGCGTGACGCTTTGGCCGTCGTGCACTACGTCGAACGCCGAGGTGCTGATGTTCTCCCCACCGATGCTGCTGGTGTGCAGGAACTCCTCGTGGGTGAGGTCCATCAGGTTGTCGAGCACGAGCTGGAAATTGCATTGCAGCGCAATCGTCTCCCCATCACCGGCCCACTCGTCCATCTGGTGCATGTCGGGCACGTCGTCAGCCTTCGCGAGGTAGGGGTCCCCCAGCCATACCCAGACGAAGCGGTGCCGTTCCACGACGGGATAGGACGGCACGGTCGCGCTGGGGTTGAGGACCTCCTGAGCGGGCATCGACGCGCAGCGACCCGCCGAGTCGTAGACGATGCCGTGGTAGGGGCACCGGATTCCGTCGCGACCGACGAGCTTTCCCATCGAGAGGGGGGCGAGGCGGTGCCAGCAGGCGTCGGCGAGCGCCACCGCCCGGCCGTCCTCGGTCCGGTACAGCACCAACGGTGTTCCGTTGACTCGCACGGCCGTCGGCGTGCGACCGACCTCTCGATCCCACGCGGCGACATACCAGCCGTTGCGCGGTGCGGGTTGCGTCTTGATCGTGGTGGAGCTGCGAGCTTCGACCGTCGTCATGGTGCGTGAGCCTTTCCGGTTCGGGCGCCCCGTCAATGTGGGCCGCGTCACGTTCTGAGCAAAGAGTATACACATTGACATCGAAGCGCAAGGGGCTCGAACAACCAGAAATCGAACTCCACCAAAGTGTAGACACATTGACTTGAGATGGGTTACGGTGGTCCACGTCACAAAGGCAGAGCGTGTCGCATCGCATGGAACGACCCGATACATCAAGGAGGCACAACATGATCGACATCAGCCGGACGATCCCGATCAACGACGGCATCGAACCCCCGCTGACGGTGGATGACGTGTGGGCCGGGCTCGTCGAGAAGGCCGAGAATCCACTCCCCTACGTCGCCGCGATCAGCGCGTGCACCGTCGTCGACCGGTTCGAGGGCGGCCTGGTCCGCGACATCGAGCACGTCGGCCCCGTCCGCGAGGTCGTGACGTTCTACCCGAAGAAGCTCGTGCACTTCGTCCGCACCCACGGCGCCGCGCGGGGAACCATCGACAACGAGATCTGCGTCGACGAGGCCGGCAATGACGTGCTGAAGTTCAGCTTCCGGCTCGTTGTCGACGGAATCGTCGAGGGTAGCGCTGAGGAAGCGGCGTTCGGCGAGCAGATGCGGTCGGACTATTTCGACGCCGTTCACACGACGCTGCAGGCCGTCCGGGACCGCATTGTCGGTAGCAGCACGTCGGCCGCGAGCTAGGAGGATGAACGTCATGGTGGCACCGACAGCCGCTCAGGTCTTCGCGATCGTCGATTCGATGGATCTGGAAGCACTTTCAAAGCTTTACGCAGACAACGGGTCGCTGGTCTTCGCCAACCGGCCCGCCTTGATTGGCCCCGACGAGATCCGCGAGGGGGTCGGATGTTTCTACGACACCATCGCCGGATTGAAGCACACTATCCTCGCCGAGTGGACGTTCGGCGCCGACACCGTCGTCGAGCTGACCGTCACCTACCGTCGTCACGACGGTGGCGAGGTCACCATCCCCGTGGCCACCCTGTGGCACGTCGACCACACGGGCAAGTTCGACAGCTACCGCGTCTACTTCGACCTCGCTCCCGTCTATGCCTGAGTATCCCGAACTCGCGGGCAGGGTCGCGGTGGTCACCGGCGGTGCCGGCGGCATCGGTCGCGCCTGCGTCAATGCCTATGCCGCCCAGGGCGTGTCGGTGGTCATCGCCGATCGCGACGACGCCGCGGGACGCGCGACGCTCGACGGTCTGCCGCCCGGTTCCAAGGCCATCTTCGTACCGACCGACGTGACCGACGCGGACTCGGTCAGAGCGATGGTGCGGGCCGCGGTGGACACCTTCGGCGGGCTGGACATCGCCTACAACAACGCAGGCGTCGAGGCGGCCGGCAAGGCCGTCGCCGACATGGCCGACCGGGACTGGCAACGCGTGATCGACGTCAACTTGACCGGTGTGTGGCAGTGCATGCGCGCCGAAATTCCCGCACTGCTGGCCCGCGGCGGCGGCTCGATCGTGAACACGGCATCAGCGTTGGGGCAGGTGGCCTTGCCGCTGCAGGCGTCCTACGTCGCCTCCAAGCACGGCGTGATCGGATTGACGAAGGCTGCGGCGCTCGAATATTCGACACGCGGGATTCGGATCAACGCGATCTGTCCCGGGGTGGTGCAGACGGCCATGATCGACGAGGTAGCCGCCGCCAACCCCGGCTTCATGGCCGACATGTACGCCAAACATCCGATCGGCCGCATCGCTGCCGTCGACGAGATCGCCGACGGCGTCCTGTGGCTCAGTTCGTCTGCATCGGCGTTCGTCACCGGCAGCGCGCTGAGCATCGACGGCGGCTACAGCGCCGCATAATGAGAGGGGAAACCGAACGTGACTGACTTCGACGGCAAGGTGGCCATGGTCACCGGCGCCGCCCGCGGCATCGGCGCCGCATCGGCCATGGCGCTCGCGAGCGCAGGCGCTGCGGTGGCGATCTGCGACGTCCTCGACGAGGACGGAGAGCGCACCGCGGCCGGCATCAACGCCGCGGGTGGCTCGGCCATCTACGTCCACACCGACGTGGCCGACGCCCCATCGGTCGAGTCCACAGTCGCCCGGATCGTCGATCGCTTCGGTCGCCTGGACTTCGCCCACAACAACGCCGGTGTGTTCAGCCCGGCGCCGACGGCCGACCTCGACGTCGAGCGGTGGCGGTGGGTCATCGACGTCAACCTCACCGGCGTCTTCTTCTGCATGAAGTACCAACTGCCGCACATCGTGAAGAACACCGGCGCAGTGGTCAATACGGCATCGGTGTGGTCCCAGGCCGGCGCCGCCACCCAGGCCGCCTACAGCGCCAGCAAGCACGGCGTAGTCGGACTGACCCGCACCGCCGCCCTGGACTACGGCACCACCGGGGTCCGCATCAACGCCATCGCCCCCGGACCCATCGCCACTGCGATGACCGCCTCGGTGCCCACCGAGATCATGGACGCCGTCGTCGGCCGCACGGCTGCAGGCCGCTACGGCCAACCCGATGAGGTCGGCAAGGCCGTCGTATGGCTGTGCTCACCGGACTCCTCCTACGTCAACGGCGCGGTCCTACCCGTCGACGGCGGGTGGCTGGCCGGATGAAACCCGAGTGCTCCAACCACATTCAGCGATCCTCTCGACATCAGGAGAACCGACTATGACCAACCGCAATTGGGCACTGGCGCAGTACCGCACCTCGGACGGCATCGCGACCGGCATTCACGTCGACGACCACGTCCTCGCGGCGCCACCAGTCCTCGAGGGTCTCGACGTGATGGAACTCCTCGCGGACTGGGATCGCTGGGCCGACGTGCTGCGCACCCTTGACCTCGATGGCCTGACACCGGTCGCGGACGCCGATCTGGTGGCACCACTGACCTACCCCAACAAGGTGATCTGCGCCGGGGCGAACTACTACGATCATGCCGATGAAATGGGAGTCGATCGACCAGACCCGGCGGTCGAGCCCTTCTTCTTCCTCAAGACACCCACCACCACCGTCGTCGGTCCCACCGCGGAGGTCGCCATCTTCGACGACGGTCGCTCCCAGGTGGACTGGGAAGCCGAACTGGGCGTCGTGATCGGTCGTCGGTGCGCGAACGTAGACGCCGCCGACGCCGCCGAGGTGATCGCCGGCTACCTCGTCGCCAACGACGTCTCCGACCGCGGGGTCTTCCACCGAAACGGAGCGGTGGCACCTCCCTTCGAGTGGGACTGGCTGGGACACAAGAGCCAGGACGGCTTCTGCCCGCTCGGCCCGGGACTGGTACCGGTCTGGCTGGTGCCGGACCCGCAAGCGCTCAAGATCCGGCTCGAGGTCAACGGCATCGTCAAGCAGGACTCCAACACCTCGCAGATGGTCGTGGACGTGTACGGCTTGATCGCTTCTGCGAGCCGGGTGTTCACCCTCGAGCCCGGGGACGTCATCCTCACCGGCACACCCGCAGGAGTCGGCATGCCGCGCAAGGACTTCCTGCGCCCCGACGACGTCGTCACGATCGAGATCGAGGGCATCGGCCGCATCTCGAACAAGGTCGTGGCCAAGTGACGAGCCCCGCCAACACCGCAACGACTCAGTGGCCGGCCGTCGGACCGGTACCCACGACGATGCGTGCGGTTGCGTTCCACGAGTTCGGCGGCCCCGACGTACTGCGTGTCGACGAAGTGCCCACCCCCCGACCGGGTTCCGGTGAAGTCCTCATCCGCATCGCCGCCGTGAGCGTCGGCCGATTGCTCGACCTCGTCGCCCGCTCGGGCCGCCACCCCTACGCCACGTTCACCTTCCCGCACGTGCTCGGAGCCGAGCACACCGGAGTCGTCGCGGCCGTCGGCGACGACGTGACGGGATTCACCATTGGCGACCGGGTCGCGACGTTCCCCGTCCTCACCGACCCGAGCTGTCCCATGGTGACCTCGGGGTTTGCCGAACTCTCACCCACTGCCCGGATCATCGGCACCCACCTGTCCGGCGCGTACGCCGACTACATCGCGGTACCCGCCACCAACGTCTCGGCCGTACCCGACGGTATGTCCCCGGCCGACGCGGTGGCGCTAGCGCTGGCCGGCGTGGTGGCGATGAACCAGTTCACCCGCGCGGGACTCGCACCGGGACAACGGGTCGTCGTGCAGGGAGCGTCCTCGGCACTCGGATCCACCACCGCACTGCTGGCTCGACATCTCGGGGCCCGGGTCATCGTCACCTCGCGCGACGAGGCCAAGCGCACCCGGCTGCGGGAACTCGGCTTCGACGCCGTGCTCCAGGCCTCCTCGACGAGCTTCGCCGACGACGTGCGTGACGTGTTCGACGGCCACGGTGCCGACATCGTCGTCGACAACCTTGGCGACCCGCTGGTGTGGACCCACGGCATGGATGCGCTGGCCGCCGGCGGGGCCATGGTGTCCTCCGGCGCGTTCCTGGGCAGGACGGTACCGGTCGACTTGCAGCGGCTCTACTCGTTCGGCCAACGGGTCATCGGCGTGCGCTCGGGCAATCTCGACGCCGCACAACGCCTCTGGGAGGAGGCGGCCGCGGGCTTCCGCAGCGTGGTGGACCGGACCTTCCCCCTCACCGAGGCCCCGCGGGCACACGAGTACGTCGAGGCCAGCGCCAACGTCGGCCGCGTCGCCCTGCTCACCGAACCCGATGCGTGACCCACACCAACTCCCCAGAAAGGCATCCATCCCATGACCGAAACACCGTATACCACAGGCGAACCCGCAGCACCGGTGTCCAAACTGGGCTACGTCACCTTCGACACGCCCGACGTCGAACGCATGACCTGGTACTACACCAAGGTCCTCGACCTCGAGGTGGTCGAACAGTCACACGACTACGCCTACCTCACCACCGGCGCCGATCATCACTGCGTCGTCATCCGCAAGACCGACGGCGTCAAGCCCCGCTCCGCGGTCGGCTACGAGGTATGGGGTTCGCTCGGCGACGCCCACCAACGACTGAAGAACGCCGGCTACGACGTCGAGCGCCGATCCGACGTCGCACCAGGCACGCCGGACGTCCTGGTGATGGCCGAGCCCTCGACGGGCGCCGAACTTCACCTGTTCGAGAACCCGACCCCGAGCGGTGTCGACGGCCGAGCCACGCTGCGCCCGACCAAGCTCGGGCACGTCGCTGCCTTCACCACCGAACTCGAACGGCTGCAGGGCTTCTATCAGGATCTGCTGGGCTTCAGGTGGTCCGACACCATCGGTGACTTCTTCGTCTTCCTGCGCTGCAACGCCGACCATCACGCCGCCAACTTCCTTCGTAGCGTCAATAGAACGGGTATGCACCACATCGCCTATGAGATGCGGGACCCCAACCACCTGATCACCATGGTCGACCATCTGGCCAAGAACGACTTTCGGCTGCATTGGGGCCCCGGCCGCCACGGACCCGGCCACAACATGTTCACCTACCACCGCGACCCCGACGGCAACACGATCGAACTCTTCACCCAGCTCGACCTCATCCTCGACGAGTCCAAGGGGTACTTCGAGCCCCGCCCCTGGCACGAGAACTACCCGCAGTACCCGCGGACGTGGGAGGTCGACATCGCCACCATCAACATGTGGGGCCCGGTCACCGAGTCGGAGCTGGAACGGTGAGGACCCAGACGCACGTCGAGGATCCGGCGTTGGAGCAGCTGTACGGCGACTTCGCCGCCGAACACCTCAATCCGCTGTGGACCCAACTCGGCGACCTCATGCCGATGGTCCCGACTCCCAAGGCCGTTCCGTTCGTGTGGAAGTGGTCCACCTTGTACCCGCTCGCCCAGCGAGCCGGTGACCTCGTCCCCGTCGGTCGCGGCGGCGAACGGCGGGCGATCGCCCTGGCCAACCCCGGCCTCGGCGGGCTCCCCTACGCCACCCCCACACTGTGGGCGGCGATCCAGTACCTCGGCCCCAAGGAGACCGCACCCGAGCATCGCCACAGCCAGAACGCGTTCCGCTTCGTCGTCGAAGGCGACGGGGTGTGGACCGTGGTCAACGGCGACCCGGTCGCAATGCGGAGAGGCGATCTGCTCCTCACCCCGGGGTGGGCGTTCCACGGTCACCACAACGAGACCGACCACCCGATGGCATGGATCGACGGCCTGGACATCCCGTTCGTCAACTACACCGACACCGGATTCTTCGAGTTCGGCTCCGACGGCGTCACCGACGAATCAACACCCGACGTGTCCCGGGCGGAGCGCCTGTGGTCACACCCGGGTCTGCGACCGCTCGTCGGTCTCGGCAGGCGAACCACCACGCCCATCACCGCCTACCGATGGCAACACACCGACGCCGCACTGCACGAGCAACTCGCGTTGGAAGACGAGGGGTACGCCGCCACGACCGAACCCGGCCACGCCGCAGTACGTTTCACCAACCCCACCACCGGTGGTGACATCATGGCGACCATCCGGGCCGAGTTCCACCGACTGCGTGGTGGCACCCACACCCGGGCCCGACGCGACGTCGGCTCCACGGTGTACCAGGTGTTCGACGGCACCGGCCGATTCCACCTGGGAGACGACACCACCGAAGTCGGCACCGGCGACCTCGTCGTTGTCCCGTCCTGGACGGAATGGTCCATCGAAGCCGAGACCGACTTCGACGTGTTCGCGTTCTCGGACGCGCCCATCGTGGAGCGCCTGCACATGGACCGCAGCCACGTCACCGAAGGAGCATGACCATGAGACTCGCCACCCTGAGAACCTCGACCGGCACCGCGGCCGTGCGGATCGACGATCCCGCGACCGCGACGATCATCGACGGCTTCGCCGATCTGTCGGTCCTGCTGACCGACCCCGACTGGGAGACGCTCGCACGCGACGCGGCAGGCGCCACGGTCGACCTTGCCGGCGCCGACTACGCTCCGGTGCTGCCGAACCCGGGCAAGATCGTCTGCGTCGGGTTGAACTACGCCACCCACATCACCGAGATGGGTCGCGACCTCCCGCATTACCCGACGCTGTTCGCGAAGTTCGCCGAGGCGCTCACCGGTCCCTACGACGACGTCGTGGTGCCCGGATACGCTGCGGCCGAGCTGGATTGGGAGGCGGAGCTGGCGGTCATCGTCGGGGCGCGGGCCTATCAGGTCGCCGAGGCCGACGCCGACGCCTACATCGCAGGCTACTCGGTGATCAACGACTACACGATGCGGGACTACCAGTACCGCACCCTGCAGTGGGATCAGGGCAAGACGTTCGAGAAGACGAGCGGGTTCGGTCCCCACCTGGTCACCAACTACACCCTCGGGACCCGCATCGAGGCGCGTCTAGAGGGCGAGGTGATGCAGAGCGCCAGCACCGACGATCTAGTGTTCGGCCCGGCGAAGCTCGTCGAGTACATCAGTCACATCGTCACGTTACAGCCGGGCGACGTCATCATCACCGGCACCACCGGCGGTGTCGGCCACGCCCGCAAGCCCGCCCGCTACATCCAGAGCGGCGAGACCGTCGAGGTAACCATCGACGGGATCGGCAGCGTCAAGAACAAGACGATTGTCAAGTAGGCATCGTATGGCGTTCGACGCACTCGAGCTCTCAGAGCGGGTCCTGATCGCTCGTCGGGGCACCGCGTATCTGGCGCAGCGCATCGCGGAGTTGACCGACGCCGACTTCGGCGGCGGCACCCTGCTCGACGGTTGGACCCGACGACACTTGGTGGCCCACGCGGCCTACAACGCGGTGGCGCTGTGCCGGCTGCTCGACTGGGCTACCACCGGCGAGGAGACGCCGATGTACACCTCCGCCGAGCAACGACATCGCGAGATCGCCGAGGGCGCCACCCTCAACGCCGGAGCATTGCGAAACCTGTTCGCGCACAGCTGCGCGCGGCTGGACGAGAAGTGGCGGCACCTTCCGGGTGCTGCCTGGCGGGAGACGGTGCGCACCGCGCAGGGCAGACAGGTGCCCGCCGAGGAGACGGTGTGGATGCGCACCCGCGAGGTCTGGGTCCACGCGGTCGACCTCGACAACGGGGGTCGGTTCGGCGACGTTCCGGTCCCGGTTCTGGACTCGCTGCTCACCGACGTCATCGGAGCGTGGCGCACCAGGGGCGACGGCGCGGGTCTAGTTCTCGCCGTCGCCGGACGGGAACCCGTGGTCGTTCACGACGATGCCGCGCCGACCATCACCGTCTCGGGTGAGCTGCCCGCCGTGGTCCGCTGGGCAGCCGGCCGCGGCGCCATCGGCGTTACGGCCGGGACCGCAGGTGACGCCGTCGCGCCGCGGTGGCTCTAGCCAGCACGAGGGCCGCCGCCGTCCTCAGTTCAGCCGGCGGCCTGCCAGCCACTGCGACAGGCTCTCGACGTCGGGATCCAAAGTGCGGGTGCGCGCCCGGTCCGCCTGGTAGGCGGGTGTCTCGTTGAGCCAACGCCACATCGCGGCCTGATCCACGTCCTCCACGTCCTCGACCGGCTGAGGTGCGAAAACCGCAGGTGCGCCGAGGCGTTCGGCAATGTGGTCGGCGATCTGCGCACCCGTGAGGTCGTCACCGGCGATCTCGACTGCCGATCCGGGGTCGGGTGGGCTCAGCAGGAACGCGGCCGCGACCGCCCCGATGGTGCGGACCGATACCATCTGCAGCGAGGCATCCTGGGCCAGCGGCAGTACCACACGGATGACCCCACGCTCCCGGTCCATCTTCGACGGGAGATTCTCCATGAACCACGTCGGCCGTACGAAGGCCACCGGCACGGAGTCGAGCAGAAACCGCTCGACGCGTCGCTTGCTCTCGAAGTGCGGCACCCCGCTGTTTCGATCGGCCCCGCCGACCGAGCTGTATACCACGAAGGGCAGCCGGGCCCGCTCGGCGGCGCGGGCGATGACGCGTCCGTTGGCGACCTCCTCGTCGATCCCCCCGGGACCGGTCATGGTGGTCATCGCGAACGCCGCGGCCGCGCCGTCGAACAGCCCCCGGACCGAATCCTCCGAACCCAAGTCGATCTCCGTCAGCTCCACACCGTGATCACCCAGCGCCACGGCCCTGGGAGCCTTTGGGTCTCGCACCGCGGCACGCACCGTCGCGCCGGCGTTGAGCAGCATCTCGACCGCCGCGCCGCCCTGCTGACCGGTTGCACCGATCACCGCAACGGGGGCGGCGCTGTCACTCTGCCTCATCAATGCCGCCCCCTGCTCCGGGCAACCGCGGTGCGCACCGCGGGCACGACCTCCTCGGCGAAGCGTCGCGTCTGGGTGAGGTCGTCGTCGGGGGCACCGAAGATGAACGTGTCCATGCCGGTATCGACGGCCAGCGTCGTCAGATCCTCGGTCCACTGCGAAACCGTTCCTCGAAAGCGATCGCCGGTCTCGTGGTCGCCAATCTCGCCGAACACGTTGTAGGCGCGCACGATCGTGGATGGGTCACGGCCGGCGTCGGTGGCCCCGCGGTCGATCTGCGCGCTCATTGCGGGAAGTGCCTCCGGCGGGAAGTAGGAGTTCGACGGGAGCCACCCGTCGGCATGCCCGCCGAGATACCGGAGCAGCTTGGGTCCACCGACGCCCAGCCAGATCTGCATGTCGTGGGCGGGTTGGGGACCGGGATGGACGCCGTGGAGCCCATAGAAGTCGCCGTCGTACCTGACCGAGCGCTCGCCCGACCACATGAGTCGGGTTACCTCGACCGCTTCGCGCAGCGCTCGGGCGGCCTCTCCGGCGGTACGCCGCGGCCCGCCCATGGCCACGATCGCATCCCAGAACGCTCCCGCTCCGAGCGCCAACTCCACCCGCCCGCCGGAGATGACGTCCAGGCTCGCTGCCGTCTTGGCCAACACCGCCGGGTTGTGCAGCGGCAAGTTGGCGACATCGGGCACCACCCGTACCCGGTCGGTGCGCGCCAGCAGCGTCGCCATGAACGCCCACGCCTCCAGGAAGTGTTTTTGGTATGGATGATCCTGTACGCCAATGAAGTCCAGTTGATCATCAGCGATTTCAGCGATGGCGTAACTATTGTCGAGGAGGTCCGGGCTGGGGGTGACGAAAACCCCGAATTGTAGATCTCGTCCGTAGTCGGTCATGTTAGATTTCCTTCCCTCTCGGCTGACGCCCCTGCGGCGGACCGTCTCGTCAGACGGATGACGGGTATCTCGCGGTCGGTCTTCTGCTCGTACTTGCCGAATTGCGGTGCTGACGCGATCACCGTCCTCCAGGCGTTGGCTCGGGCGTAGCCGTGGAGTTGTTCGGCGGCGACGTCGACGTGGAGAGTGCCGATCTCGATGCGCACTTGGTCCGGGTGGGCGGCGATGTTGTGGTACCAGGCTGGGTTGTTTGGCGCGCCGGCCGCGGAGGCCACGACCAGCCAGGCGTCGGGGCCGTCGGTGAAGTATCCGACCGGTGTGCTCCGCGGCTGCCCGCTCTTCCTGCCCACGGTGGTCAGCACCAGCGCATCGATCTTGCCGAACTTTCCACCCGTGCGGCGCAGCACACCCATCATGGCGCGGTTCATCCACCGCAGCACACGTCCGTTGCCGGGCTGGCGGGCGCCCTGTGTGCCGTTGGTGGCGGTGAAGGTCATCGCATCCACCCGCCTGCCACGTCGAGGGTCGATCCGGTGACGTAGGAGGCGTTCTGCGACAGCAAGAAGGCGACCGTGTCGGCGATCTCCTCGGGCCGCGCGAGCCGACCGAGAGCGTTCATCGAGCGAGTCACGTCGTGCGGCGCGACCTTCGCCAGCGCGGGATGGACGTAGTCCGCCCCGTTCTCGGCAGCCATGTCGGTCGCCGTTCCGCCCGGAGCGACGGCATTGATGGCGATGCCCACCTCGGCCAGTTCCGGTGCGAGGTTGAGCGCCATCGCCGTCACTGCAGCCTTGCTCGCGGCGTACAGCGTGTGGTGGTGAACGGCGATGCGTGCACTGACCGACGACGTCAACACGATGCGGCTTCCCGGCGGCATCACTGCAGCCGCGGCCTGTACCGCGAACAACTGGCCGCCGACGTTCGTGCGGAACACGTCCTCGAAGTCGGCGAGGGTGATCTCCGCCAGCGGGGCGAAGTGCTCAATGCCCGCATTGCTCGCCAGCAGGTTCAGGGTCCCAAACTCGGCGACCACCTTGGTGACCACGTCGGCGATTTGATTGGGGTCGGTGACGTCACCGCCGAACGACTCGGCGCGATGTCCCTCCGAGCGCAGATCCTCGACGAGTTCCTCGGCGGCGCCGGCGTTGGACCGGTAATTGATGGCGACCGTGGCGCCCGCCTCGGCCAGCCGCCGCGCGATGGCGGCGCCGATACCGCGGCTGCCACCGGTAACCAGGGCGACGCGGCCGTCGAATGTCGTACTCATGTTTGATCTCTCGTTCTCTCGTCAGGACCCGGAATCACGCCGGGGTCGGTACCGCGTCGAGTGCGGGGTAGTCGGTGTATCCGTGGTCGTCGCCCCCGTAGAAGGTGGCGCGGTCGGGTGCGTTCAGCGATGCCCCCGTTGCCAGACGGCGGGGCAGATCGGGATTGGCCAGGAAGGCCGCGCCGAACGCCAGCAGATCGGCCGTGCCATCCTCGACCAGGCCCAGCTCGTCCGAACCGGTGAATCCACCCGGCGTCGCTGGATTGAGGATCAGGGTTCCGCCGAACCGATCACGCAGCTCGTGGGTGAACTCGCGATCACTCGTCTCCAGGACGTGAAGGTAGGCCAGCCCCGTGGACGCCAACGCGTCGACGAGTGCGAGATAGGTGTGGCGGTAGTCGTCTTCGCGAATGTCGTTGAGCGGATTGTTCGGCGAGATGCGCAGCCCGACGCGGTCGGAGCCGATCGCATCCGCCACGGCCTCGACGACGCGCAGGGTCAAGCGGATACGGTTGTCGACCGAGCCACCCCAATTGTCGCTGCGCAGGTTGGCGTTGGAGGACAGGAACTGGTGCAGCAGATAGCCGTTGGCGCCGTGCACCTCGACACCGTCGAAGCCGGCAGCAACGGCGTTGCGGGCCGCTGCTGCGAAGTCGAGCACCGTCTCGGTGATCTGCTCTTCGGTGAGTTCATCGGGAACCACGAAGGGCTGCATGCCGTCGAGGGTAAAGACCTCCCCGGCCGGTGCGATCGCAGACGGGCCCACGGGAACCATGCCCGACGGGAGCAGGCTCGGGTGACCGATACGACCGGTATGCATCAGCTGGGCGAAGATGACGCCGCCGCCCGCGTGGACGGCGTCGGTGACGGACCTCCACCCGTCGACCTGCTGATCGGAATGCAGGCCCGGGGTGTTCGGATAGCCCTGGCCGATCACCGATGGTTGCGTGCCCTCGGTGATGATCAGGCCGGCGCCGGCCCGTTGGCCGTAGTACTCGGCCATGCTCGGCGTCGGTGACGCACCCGCGCCGTACGCGCGGCTGCGCGTCATCGGTGACATCACGATGCGGTTCTTCAGCTGAATGGCGCCCACCGTGGTGGGGTCGAAAGCAGTGGTCATCACAGTTCCCTCGTTCCATACTCTTCACGGCCACGGTTGGTGACCTGGTCTTCGCCGATCCGCGTTTGACGCGGGCGGTTACCTGTCCGAACAGCTAAACCCCGAATGTCATTCCCTGCACGTGAAAATCGACTACGAACAGCCTGTGGCACATAGCCGATGTCCCATTCTCGGGTGTAAACTGCTCGGACATGAAACGTCCATCCAAGGCCGACGGTTCGACGGCGGCCTCACTCGGTTCCAGCGTTCCGCTGCCCGCCGCCGCAGAGAGCGGCCCCATCAGTCACGCCATCTTCCGCGTGGCGCGGTTGCACCGGATGATCGCCGGGCACCTGCTGCGCGAGGTGGGGTTGCACCCCGGACAAGAAATCGTGATGATGCACCTCTGGCAGGCCGGGCCCCAACGCCAGGTCGACCTTGTGCGGGTGCTGGACTCGGATGCCGCCACGATGACCCGGACGATCCGACGGCTGGAGAACGCGGGTTTCGTCCGCCGCGTGGCGACGCCAGCCGACAAGCGGGCCTCGCTCATCGAGCCCACCCCCGCGAGCATCCCGCTGCGCCAGCGCGTGGAGAGCATCTGGGCCGAACTCGAAGACGCCGCCGTCGGCGGGCTCGGGGATTCAGAGTGTCGGGTCATCGAGGGCAATCTCCTGACGTTGGAGGCGCGACTCAGCCGTGTTGCGGACGGCCTGGGACACTAAGCCGCGCAGCGGGCAGCCTGCGGTGTGTCCGCTGATAAGAGCCTCGGCCCGTCGTCAACATGCGCTACCAGATCGGAATGTCGCGGCCGCAGCCTCTTTGGTCGTCTGGACGCGGGCCGAAGTAGCGGCGTTCGGACTCGGCGATGGCCAGGTCGTTGATGCTGGCCTCGCGTCGGGCCATCAGGCCGTTGCCATCGAACTCCCACAGCTCGTTACCGTAGCTGCGCCACCATTGGCCACGCAGGTCGCGGCACTCGTACTGGAAGCGCACGGCGATCCTGTTGCCGTGAAAGTCCCAGAGGCTCTTACGCAACGAGTACTCGAGCTCCCGCTGCCACTTGGCGGTCAGGAACTCGACGATGTGCTCACGGCCGGTGAGGAAGACGTCACGGTTCCGCCAGACGCTGGTGGGGGTGTAGGCCAGGCTCACTCGTTGGGGGTCGCAGGTGTTCCACGCGTCCTCGGCAGCCTGCACCTTCTGCGCGGCCGTCTCTAGGTCGGAGGGCGGAAACGGTGGACGGGCCCCGTCATTCATCACTTGGCTCCTTTCGTTCGACCCCGGCGGGTGCTCGGCACCGATGGGCCACCAGGTCTTTGACAAATCGTACGAAGTACCATCGCGCGTTGCCGGGCCCTGAAAGTTCGACGGCACCAAGATAGGTGGGTGTCACCGAACGGCGGCAGGCCTAGGGGCACCGCGGCGCGTGCCGGATGACCGGCCCCGGCCTGCTTTGGCTCGTCGCCGTCGAGGGAAGCGCGTGACGGATCTCCCGACGGGACTTGACACCGAGCTTCGAAAAGATGCTTCGCAGGTGCGCGTCGACGGTGCGCGGACTCAGCACCAGCTCCGCAGCGACCTCCTTGGACGTCTTCCCGTCGGCAACGCGTTCGGCCACCTCGAGCTCCTGGTCCGAGAGCTCTCCCCTACGGCTGCGCGGCTGTGGCGCCATCTCCCCCGCCGCCCGCAGTTCCCGCGACGCACGCTTCGCGAACAGCGCCGCGCCCGAGACGGAGAACGCGTCGAAGGCCTCCCGCAGATGGACGCGCGCTTCGCTGCGCCGTTGACGACGGCGCAGCCACTCACCGAACAGCATGTGACTGCGCGCCAACTGGATTGGCGTCCGACTCGCCCGCAACTGGCCGATGGACTCCGTGAACAGTTCCTCGGCGTCCGACTCCCCGGCCACCAGGGCCTGGCACCGCCGGTGAACGCCCAGCGCCCACGGCGTGCCTGCAGCTTCTGTATGCCGCCCGAGGCGCGTGGAGAGTTCGACGGCCTTGTCCATGCGACCACCGAGGGCAGCCGCCTCCACGAGCTCCGGCGGAATGAACACGTGGAACCAGAGCTCGTCGAGACCGGAGCTGGCCTCCGCGGCAGCGAGCGCCTCCCGGTAATTGCCCGTTGCATTGTTGATGAGCAGTCGCGCATAGGCCACTGCGGCCAGCTGCATGGGTCTTGGCCCCAGCGTCGCTGACCCCGACAACCGCTCGCACAGCTGATCGGCGGTCCGGCGATCACCGCGCCACGCGGCGACCCCGAGCTCGACGAGCTCGGGAACGACGTCGGAGTACTTCTTGGCCTCGGCGACGCATTCAGCGGCACGCCCCAATTCCCCTGCGTGCATGTGAACCAACGCTCGCGAGGCGAGCGTAACCGGCAGAGCACCAACCCTTCCCGTGTCACGCACCACCGCGACCTGCTCGTCGAGGATCCTGGCGAGCGCGTGATCGTCCCACGCGATGCTGCAGGTAATCCACGCCGACGCGGGATTGCAAAGCTCCAGCTGGGCGGCATCCTCGGACAACGCATCCACGGCTCGTCTAGCCTGTGGGACGGCTGCCGCGCGGTCGCCGAACATCGCCGAGGACAACGCCACCGCGGCGAGATCGGCGAACCCCGCCCCGTCGGGCTCTGACGCCTGCTGATTGATCACCGACACCTCGTCGGTCAAGTCCGTCCCGTGGCCGGTCCAGTATGCGGCGACCAAGGCCTGCAGCCATATGGGCGCCCCCTCACCCGGTTTTCGCGTAGCCAAGCGATGCGCTGCAGCTACCAAACCTCTGGCCTCTTCTGCACGCCACGTCTTCGCGAACGCCGATTGAGCATCGAGGGCGTCCAGCCGCATGGCGTCCATCTCGTCGGTCGCGTCGAGCCGCGCCGCGGAAGTCAGGGCGGCCGCGGCGTCCACGTCGCCGGCGTCCAACTTCACGGCAGCGGCGTCGATCGTCAGGTGAAAACGACGTGCGGGGTGGGCCGAAAGGGCGGCGGCTCGTTCCAGGAAGGCAGCCCCAGCTGCGAAACCACCTCTCCTGCAGGCCACCTTCGCGTTGGCCTCCAGCTCGCGTGACACGTCCTCATCAGGACCGATTGCCGCCTGGCCTCGATGCCAGGCACGCCGGTCGGGCGCGTTCGCCGCGTCCGTTGCCGCGGCGAGTACGTCGTGGCTCGCCCGGCGCTGCGACGCATCGGCCCAGTGGTAGACCGCCGAACGTGCCAATGGGTGGGCAAAAGTGACGCGTCTGCCGATGGTCATCGAGACGGCGTCGGCGGCGGCTGCCGCATGTTCCTCGACGCCCGCTGATTGCGCTGCCCGCCAAAGCAATGCGGGATCACCCGTGGGGTCACTGGCGGCGAGCAGCGCGAAGCTCTGCGCTGGGCCGGCGAGACCGTCCAGGCGGCCTTTGTAGTCGTCCATCAGAGGCCTCGGAGGAGTGATGATTCCGGGAAGCGCATAGCCACCGGCCAGAGCAGCTGCGGTGCGGACACAGCCTGCGATACCTGCAATCGCAGCGGGTATCCCGCGGGCCTCGCCGAGGATCTGGTCGCGGACCGCGGTATCGAGGGGCGCACCCAACGTCGAGGACAACAATCGTCGTGCACCGTCGTGCAACAGCGGCGTCAGAGGAAGGTGAGGCAGTTCATCGAGAGCGGCGACCCCGTGGTCAGGACGGGCGAGGAGGACGACGGTCACCGGCTCGTGGCCCAGTCGTCTCGTCGCAAGGACGAGCGCCTCAGCGCTCAACGGGTCGAGATGGTGGGCATCGTCGATGAGACACAGGGTGGGGGCCACCACCGCGAGCAATGCGACGACGCCCAAGCCGACCTTGAAGGGATCGACCTGGCCGGGCCGCAGCCCAAAGGCCATCTCGAGCGCTGCGCGAGCGCTGCGCGAAGTGGCCCGGGCAGTGTGGGTAGCAATGGCAGTCGGGGCGCCAGCAGATGCTGCAGAGCAGCGAAGGGCATGCGGGACTCGAACTCTACGGCGCGTGCTCGCAGAATTGCGAAGTCCGTCGCCATTGTCTCGACCTCGGCGAGTAGGGACGTCTTTCCGAGTCCTGCCGCACCAATGACGACTACTCCCGCCGACGCTCCGGCGCGGGCGGTGTCCAGGAGCCTGCCGAGCGCCTGTACCTCGGTGCGCCCACCGATCTGCGCGGACTTCACGAAATCCTGCACGAGCAGTTCACTGCCTTCTCTTCTCATCTACGGTCGACAGGCGCGAGGTAGTCTCATGTCCTCTTCGCCGCACGCCTTTTGGTCAATTATTAGGAGTCGCAACGAGATCGGTCATCGTCTGGCCCATGTGGGCTGCCCTGGACATCGTGCAGAGCCTCCCTGAGTTGCCAGAGTGGGTTCTCCAGCACTTCTCCGAAACTGGGGAAGGGGTGTACGACGTCGGCGAGCAGGGAAATAGGGCTGGAGGCGCGGATCGCGAGCGAAACAGTCACGATCCACTCCTCGGCGTTCTGGCCCATCCCGGTCGCGCCGATCAGACGCCCGCTTTGGGGATCAGCCAACAAGGTGACCCAGCCTGCGCTTTGGCCGTCGGTGATGGATCGGACGGCGGCAGTTCGCATCTCGACGCTTGCGGAGATCGGTTCGATGCCGGCGTGGCGCGCCGTGGCCCAGGTGTGGCCGACCGAGGCCAGTGTCGGTTCGACGTAGACGGCGCGCGGAATCGCGGCGTAGTTGGCCCGTATCGAATGTCCGCGGAGGTTGGAGGCGACCACCCTGCCCTGGTAGTGAGCGGTGTGGGTGAACGCTGACTTTCCGGTGACGTCACCGATCGCCCAGAGGTGCTCGAATCCCACGACCCGACAGTGATCGTCGACGGGTATTGGGGCGTGATCGTCGAGTTGAAGACCAACATTCGACAATCCAAGGCCAGCGCTATTGGGCAGTCGGCCGGCGGCGAGGACGATGCGCTCGACTGTTATGCGCGGGCCGCTGCTCAGCTGAGCGCGGGTCCTGTCTCCCTGGGAGGCAACCCCGGTGACGGTGGCATCGGTGTGGATTGTGACGCCGAGTTCGGCGAGGGCTTGCTCCACCGTGGCGCTGGCGCGGGGCTCCTCGTCGGGGAGGAGACGCGAACCACGCTGAACTAGGGTGACTGCGGTCCCGAAAGTGGCGAACAGGAACGCGAGCTCGCAACCCACCGCACCGCCACCGAGGATCAGCATGCTGGACGGGAGTTCGGTGGCACTCAGGGCGTCGTCACTAGTCCAGGTCGGCGCCGATTCGAGTCCGGGGATGTCAGGTCGTCTCGACCTCGATCCGGTATTTATCACCAACTCCCGGTAACGCAGCGTGCGGCCGTCGACGTCGAGGACGCCCGGTTCCCGTAGCTGACCGTGGCCGCGTACCAAGACCGCTCCGGTGCGCTCGAGCGCTTCGGCGTTGAGGATGTCGTCGCGGTGGTGGACGATCGCGTCGCGCCGCTCGCAGGCCAGCCGGTAGGCCTCTGCGGCGGGGACTCGCCCGGTGAACAGCGCAGGCTGTTGCGTGTCGGCACCCAGCTGCCAGACCCGCGCGGTGCGTAGCATCGGCTTGCTGGGCACGCACGCGACGAACGGGCACGCCCCGCCCACCCGTGACCGCTCGACGACGGCAACCGAGCGGTCCCCAACAGCGCCCCAGATCAATTTCGCCCCGGCGCCACCGCCGAGGATGACGACGTCGAAGTCATTCGTGTGCTCTTTGGTGGATGTGGTCATCGGCCGGGGCGCGATCAGATCAGTTCGCCGTCGCGTTCAGAGCTCGTGGCAGGAAGTCGCGGATATACCCGCTGATTTCTTCACCGTGGGTTTCCAACGCGAAGTGGCCGGCGTCGAGGAGGTGGAACTCGCCGTTGGGGAGGTCTCGGCGAAACGCCTCCGCGCCTGCGGCGCCGAAGATTTCGTCGTTGCGGCCCCACACGACCAGCAGCGGTGGCTGATGGGTGCGGAAGTACTCCTGGAACCTCGGGTAGCCGTCCAGGTTGAACTGGTAGTCCCAGAACAACTGCAGCTGGATGGCGTCATTGCCCCTGCGGTCCAGCCCAAGTTGATCGAGCTGCCAGGTCTCGGGCGCGATCCGGTCGAGCCGATCCGCGGGCACTCCGTGGGTGTACTGCCACTTGGTGGTTTCGGGCGTGAACTTCTCGCGCACGCCATCTTCGTTCGCAGCGCGGTCCTGCGCATGGGCGAAGAGGATGTCCCAGAACGGTGTAAAACCCTCCACGTAGGCATTGCCGCTCTGGGTGATGAGGCCGGTGATCCGCTCCGGCTTCGCACTCGCGATGCGCAGCCCGATCGGTGCGCCGTAGTCGTGAATGTAAACGGCGAAGCGATCAAGCCCGAGACTTTCGATCAACGCTTCGGTGACTTCGGTGAGTCGGTCAAAGCTGTAGGTGAACTGATTCACCGACGGCATCGACGAACGGCCGAAGCCGATGTGGTCGGGCGCCACGAGATGGTAGCTATCGGACAGGGCGTCGATCAGGTCTCGAAACATGTGCGAGCTCGATGGAAACCCATGCAGGAGCAGCAGAGTCGGGTTCGCCGGGTCGCCCGCCTCGCGATAGAACACGTCGAGTCCGTCGATCGCGACGGTATGGTAGCGCGTGCTGAAGTCGGTCATCGTGGCTCCTCTTGGGTGGTCTCTCGTGTCGGGTTCTCGTAGCGGCTAGGTGTGTAGGTTCAGCGTAAGGGAATGTCGGGGCCGCATTTCGGACTAGTGCCGTCGTCCGACATAGACGCGGTCGGGCTCTCGTTGGCAAGGTCGTCGTTGCCGGCCTTCCGACGGCGCGAGGCCCTCGCCGCGGGGGCCGGGCCTTCTGACGGGCGGACTCACGCCGAAGGGCGGCAGCGGTGGTCGAAGACCATTTTCGCTCAACGATTGCTCCTCCCGCGGTGACCCCATCAGGTTGCCGTCAGCTCAGCTCGGGAACAAGCGCCATCTAGAGATGAGTTTCATCTGCGCACGCGATGAATGAGCCGCTAGGCTTAGTCGAACCGCTCCGCGTCGCTCGCAGCATCCTGCGAATCCTCGCTGACGACAGCCGGTTCGGCGGTCTTGGACCACCCGGCCGGAACAGCCTGCGGGCCCCCCGCAAAGTCGACGAACCGACTCACCGCTCCGTTGGAAACGCGGTCGGGAATCCACTGCAGGGTGTAGGGGACGACGCGGGGCGAGATCACCGGCCGCGCCACGGCAGCCATGCCTTGGTCTACGATCGAGCCGGTCGAGAGAATCCAATCCACTTCGTTCTGGCTCGCCCAGGTCGCCGCCGACACGTGATTGTCAACGAGCTCGACTGTGCGGGGCGAGATGCCAGCCGATGCCAGCACTTGGCGCTGCGCCAGTACCCACGCGGGAAAGAGAAGCTCGCTCTGAATGCCGAGGGTCTCTCCGGCAAGTTCGGTGAGGGCCACTTCAGGACGGTCGGCGAGTCGGTGGTCCGGTCGCAAGCAAACCAGGAGGGGTTCCGCGCAGATCACTTCACTAGCCGCATGCGGCACGTCCGGGACGATTCCACACGATATCGCCACGTCGACCGTCTCATCGGCGAGTGCCTGCTGTAAGTGGAACAGCCACATGCGCGTGATCACCAAATCCACGTCTGGCGCTTGGGTACGGAGCACCTCGACCAGATGATTCGCCAAGATCGGCGCAGCCAGCGGCGTGATGCCCAGCCGCACCGTTCCAGCATCGCCTGTCGAGATACGCTGAATTGCAGCGCCAGCGACTGCTACCTCGTTCAAAATCACTTTGGCACGCTCGAACAACTCGGTGCCCGCGCCCGTAAGCGCGACACGGCGGGTGGTGCGCGTCAGGAGTTCGGTGCCCATCTCACGTTCCAACCGTCGCACCATGTCACTCAGGGATGGTTGACCGATCTGCAACTTCTCGGCCGCTCGACCAAAGTGCAGCTCGGTGGCCACCGCGACGAAGGCCTCCAGCTGACGTAACTCCACGACTCACATCGTAGAGGCGGCCACCGGTTTGCTCGCCGATTAATCGATTCCGTCGATGACAGTCATCGCCGCGACGGAAGGAAACCCATCAATCGCTGAGGCCTCCTCTTAACTGGGAGCCCATTTGCTTGTCTGCGCACAAACAAGTAAGATCGCGACCATGGAACTGCGGCAGCTAGAGGCCTTCGTCGCGGTGGCCACCGAGCTGCACTTCGGCAGGGCCGCTCAACGATTGAACATGGGGCAACCCGGGCTGAGTGATCACATCCGCCGTCTGGAGCGCGGCATCGGGGCGAGCTTATTCACTCGGACGACGCGACGGGTGCAACTGACAAGCGCCGGGTCGGATCTGCTCAACCGGGCCACGGTGATCTTGGACTTGGCATCCGACGCCGTAGCGTCTATGCACCGGTGGGCCGATTGCGACGCCGGCCTCGTCCGCCTCGCGGTCACCCCACCGGTCGCCCCATCGCTGGTGGCGCGCCTGTCGGCACGGCTCGCAGAGGTAGCGCCGAACATCGAACTCCAGGTAAGCCTGATGTGGTTCGGCGACCTCGAGCGCGCCATCACCAAGGGCGCGATCGACGTCGGCATCTCGTGTGGATCGCTACCCACTCACCTCGGCACGAACAACGAAAGGCTTTACGCCGAAGCCTGGTTCGTGGGGTTGCGACCGGATCACCGGCTCGTCGAGAAAGAGGCCGTCGATCTGAAGGATCTGGCCTCCGAGACGCTCGGGCAGCACAGCGCATTGCTCTTCCCGGCATGGTGCGCGGCCCAGAACGTCGCGCTCCGGGAGGCTGGAATCTCGCCACCGACAGCCGAGCTCGCAGAACCGGACCTGGGGGCCCGTAGGTGGTCCGAACAGTCCGACGTGGACTGGGTGCTGACTACCGCGTCCATCGCAATACCGGACTCGCCCGCAACCATCCGACCGCTCGCGCCGTCCCAATCCCTGCCGCTCACCCTGCACTGGGTCCCCGGCCGCGCCACGAGCCCGGCCGTCGGACGCTTCGTACGCCTGGCCGAGTCCGTCGACTTACCCGATGGCTTCACCCATCTGAACGAATGTCGGGTCTGGGACCGCGCGTCTTGACACAGTCGTTCATCGCGATGAACGATCACGAACGGCCGAGACGGCTCCTTCTGAGATGATCGTCGCCGTCGTGTCCATTGCTCAGGCGACGGTTCTCGCGTTCGGCGGATCCGCACAGGCGGTTGTGCTGTCTTCCCACATGCGCTCATCGGTCCGCCATCTGCCGCGCGGTCGCTCATGGGCTGTATCCGGTCTCTCACCCGTTTGTCGGCAACGTCGTCTCAATCGCGGCATCCATCGCGATGAACGTCACGACGCTGTCGGCCGTACCGGCCGCGCCTGAGACCAGAACCATTCCCGAGCAAGCGACCGACACGGCGAGACCGACGTCGCCGAACGTGGTGCGCTTAGAACAGATCTTCGGCGCACCTAGGATCTGCTCGCGCGGTAGCACTACCTAGTAGACCGAGGTGGAATCGGACCTACACCATCGGGGCTGAGGGCGGCGGGCAATTCGAGTGCATGCTTCACCCACTCCCGCCAGCGTGCGACCGTTGATGGAAGGTCGATCTGCTCGGGCATCATGATGGACCAGTAGGCGTAACCGATGCCTGCAGTCAACGCTTCCCGGCTGAGCTCGTCGGCGTCGACGCCGGCGATCACCGAGCCGTCCTCCAATCCTTCGCGGATGCCTTCGCGAATGGCATCACGTAGTCGGTTCAGCCACAGCCGAATTCGCTCGCGGAACTCGCCGGTGTCGTGCATCGCCTCGAAGCTGACGACGAACATCGCCCGCGCAAAGACCGGATCCTCGTTGACCAGACGGAGCATGCCGTCAAGCGGTGCCAGTGCCTTGTCCAGACCGGAATCGTACGTAGCGATGTCGTCGTCGACGCGGCCCTCGTAGTCGTTGAGCAATGACTCGAGCAACGCGTCCTTGCTCCCGAATCGCTCGGCCAACATCGCTCGGCTGTAGCCAGCTCGCAACCCGATGTCCTTGGCCGTCGTCTGTGCGTAGCCCTTCTCGTTGATGAGCTCTATCGCAGCGGCAATGAGTCGCCTCGCCGACTCGTCCGCTCTGGCCCGCTGACTCCGCCGAGGGCCTGTGCCAGTCAACGGAGCTCGACCTGTGTGGCCATGTGATCTGCGTGATAGTGCTGGTCCACGGGCGTAGAGCATACACCGGGCCCGGCCGAACACGACGCTTGTCTGCGGGCAAACAAGCAAATATGCTAGTCACGTGGAACTGCGAGAGATGCAAGCGTTCGTCGCCGTCGCCTCGGAATTGCACTTCGGGCGCGCCGCGGAAAAGCTTCGCATGGGCCAGCCCGCCGTCAGTGGACTGGTGCGTCGCCTGGAACACGAGATGGGCACGAAACTGCTTGATCGCAATGCCAGGCGGGTGGCCTTGACGGAGGCAGGAGTCGAGTTCCACCGACGCGCCGAAGCAATTCTGGAGAGCGTCACTGCGGCTACCGTTGGTGTGCGCCGGTGGGCCGACGGTGAAGTCGGCACCGTTCGGTTGGGCGTCACGCCGCCCGTGGCGCCAGGCATCCCGCGGCATCTGGACGCGGCACTGCGCGACGAAACCCCAGGACTTGCACTACAGGTCCAGCCGATGTGGCTCAACGACCTGTGTGCTGCCCTATCAGAGGGACAGATCGACGTCGGGTTGACGTGCGGTCCGGTGCCGCCGCAGCTGGGGTTGTCCAGTCGAGCAATCTGCAGGGAGAGGTTGTTCGTCGGGTTCCGAAGCGATCATCGACTGGCGCGGAACGCCACCGTCGACCTTGGTGAACTGGCCAATGAAACGCTCGGCGTGCACAGCGAGGGCTTGTTCCCGACCTGGGTGCGCGCGCAAAAGCAAGCGCTTCGCGATGCGGGTGTGGCTCCTCCGGTCGTTGAACTCGCGGACACTGATCCTGCTGCATGGCAGTGGTTGCAGCAGAACGAAGTCGACTGGATTCTCACGACTCCTTCGACGATGGCGCCCAACGACGGGGTCGCGGTACGGGCGTTGTCTCCCACGAGGTACGTGCCGACGATGCTGCACTGGCTGCCGAGCCGGGAACCCGGCTCGGCAGCACGACGTTTCGTGGAGTTGGCGACGTCCGTCGAGATACGGGCCGACTTTCCATCAGCGGCGAGCCGATCTGAAGCTGACGCGTCCTGACACCGTGAAGCGCGGTGTGCGTGGGTGTTAGCCGCCGCTCTTGGCGAACGCCAAGAGCGACGAGTAGGCGGGAATCGCATACTGGCCGAAGATCGAGGCGATCTGATCACCGCCCTTGGTTCGCCAATCGACGAGGAGCTCCGCGGCTACGGCAACCGTGCTCGTCAGAATGACGCCGGCACGCGACATCCGGTCACAGGCCGCGTCGGCCGACAACGTGCTCCATGTGCCGGACGCATCCGTGACCGCCCACGCGCCGTATCCGGCGGCGATCGCGGACTGCGCCACGAAGGACACACAAACGTCGGTGCTGATGCCCGACAGGATCAGTTGGTCGCGGCCGCTATCGCGCAATGCAGCCGCAAAATCGGGGTTGTCCATGGCGTCGATCTCGCCCGGCCGATGCACGATGGTGGCATCGGGGACGACCGATGCGAGTTCGGAGATCACTGGACCATTGGGCCCGTCGGCGGCGCTTGTCGTCATGATGACCGGCACCTCGAACGCCTTCGCGATCAGCGCCAGGGCAATGACATTGCGGCGAAGTTCCTCTTTGTCGTGGTCCTGCACGCCAAGAAGTAGTCCTGCCTGATGGTCGACGAAGACCATCGCAGCGCGCTTGCGGTCGAGCCGTACTGCGGGATAGGAATTGTTGGACATGGAGCTCCTTCACTAGTTGTGTTTTTAGATGCGAATTGGATCGCCGTAGACGGCGAACTCGGACCGTTCGACCTCGGTCCCGATACGGACGTAGGCGAAGGACCGGATCGTCACCGGCCCACCGCAGGCGTCGGCCTTGATGTGGACGTTGGTGACGTCGAGCATGCCAAGTCCGCCAGGGCTCAACGGCATACTGGCCATGGGAAGGTCAACGATGACGCCCGGTTGCAGGTTGGTCTGCAGGTAGCCGGTCAGGCCGCCGCCCAGACCAGCGTTGACGGCGGGGCCAGCGGGGCTGAAACCCACTGCGCCGGATGGCGCTATGGCGCCGGCGCCGCCTAGTTGGAGGCCACTGGAAACGTCGGTCTGACACCCCAACTGATATCCGGCGACGAACGTGCTGTCGGTGATGGGCAGTCCGTTCCCACTCGCGTTCGCGGTCGCCTCGTAAGTCACGAACGCCTCTCGGGAATTGGCCGCTGCGGCAAGGTTCGGTACCGAGTTCACAACCTCATTCGCGAGCGTCAGCGTCAGGCTGAGGCCGCCGCGCGTCTGTTTCGTGTCCGTCTTTGCCGTCATCGGCTGGCCGTCGGCCTGCGCGGATGCGATCCCCAACGTCGCCACGGCGGCAGCCGCGGTCGCCAGCGCTACGACTGTGCAGAGGCGATGTTGCGTCAATCCCCGAGCCCTCATTCCGCCGGCACCAATGTGATTGGCAGTGACGGCGGCGCGCCGAGATCGACACCGGCGGTGACAACCGGAGCTTCCGGGGGGGCCGAAGGCGCCTCCGGAGCCGCGAGCGCGCCGTGATCGATGTCGGAGAGGACGCTACTGCTGAAGGCGCTTCCCGGCCCCGCCACTCCGACCGCTATCCGGGTTGCGGGTCCGGGTTTTGCGTTCGGCATCACCGCCGCGGGGCCCCCTAACTGCGAGAGCGAACCAATACCGGCGCCGCGGGCATCGAGCTGCTCTCGTGGTGGTCCATTCACGAAGGCTGGCGGCGTCAGTTGCAAGGGGCCGAATGGTGCGCTCTGCGCGCCGGGGACGCGCGGCTGCGACGGCGGAAGAGGCGGCGGCTCCGCTCCGGCAGCTGGCGCGAATATCGTTGCCGTCGAACAACAAAAGACGGTAGTAGCGGTCGCCCACGTAAGTGTTGAGCGGAACGCTCTGCTGGTTCTCTGTGACACTCCCTCAGTGTGGTCGGCCGCCAGCACGTGGGGAAGACGCAGTATCGAATTTCTGAGATCGGTTACGACGATGAATCCCGACGCGCGCGAACCCGGGTCGAATTGCCAGTCTGAAAGCGACTGCGGCGTCAGTGGTTCGCCGTGCTGACGGGAGGCGGGGTAGGAAGAGACGGGGAAGACGCCCCCACCCTTCTTGGGTCCGTGACGACGCGAGAATCTCATCACCAGTGCAGTGCCGCCGCGGCGAAGTCTGCCGCCTGGTCGATCGACCCGTTGTCGACGTAGGCACTGTGGGCGGGACGGTCTCGCCCGCCGGGCTCGCAGACCGGATCACCCGGATTGCACAGTTGCAGCACCTTGCCGTTGAACGGGGCGCCGATGACGATGGGCGGCGCCTGTGAGTCCAGCAGGGAGACGACGCCATCCGTCGGGAGCCCGAACAGCACCACAGCCGCGACGTGCGAGGCGACCTCTGATGACAGCGGGCCGACAATGCCCGGCGGGAGATCGTAGTTCGGCGGCAGGTGGTCGAAGGTGGTGTACGCCGCCACCGCGGCCCCCTGAGAGTAGCCACCCAGCACCACCTTCGTCGTGGGGCAGGACTGCGCGATGTCGCGAATGGTGTCGCTGGCATCGATCACCCCGTCGACGACTCGCGGAAAGTCCAGCGAAGCAGGGTAGTCCACCGGATGCTCGTCGACGGTGCGCTGGCCCGCGCGAGCCCGCATCGCGGCGACGAATGGATCGCCCACCTTGCCCGCGCCCGGCCCCTCGAACGTACCGCGCGCAAAGACCACCAGCACCTCCGGGCAGCCGTCCGCGGCCGCGGTGGCGGAACTGAGGTTCGCGACGGCGACCGCTCCGCCCGCGACGAGTGTTGCCGCCGTGACGGTCTTCATCGTGACCCAGATAGATTGCTTGATGTCCTGCTCCTTCGATGAACTGCCCGTCACGCGGTTGCCGGGGTTTCCGCGAAGTGTGGCCCACGGCAAACCCACCGCCCACGAGATAGGTAGGTTCTACCGAGTGGGGATCCTGCGTATCACGGTGCCTACGCCGAATGCTGTTCTTATACAGCTGGTTTCATACCGTTCTCAGATCGGCTCCGCTTACAATAGTTGTCCATGCGCGCCATCTATTACGACCGCCAGGGACCGGCTCACGACGTTCTCGCGGTCGGCGACCTCCCCGCCCCGGTGGCGGGAACGGGAGAGGTGCTGGTCCGTGTTTACCGGTCGGGCATAAACCCCAGCGACGTCAAGAACCGCACCGGCTTCGTGTCGAAGATGCCGTTCGACCGCATCATTCCCCATCAGGACGGGGCCGGAGTCATCGAATCGGTGGGCGCGGGCGTGTCTCCCGACCGACTCGGTCAACGCGTCTGGGTCTACGAGGCCCAGTACGGCCGGGCGGGAGGGACGGCGGCGGAGTACGTGGCGGTGCCGTCGGCTAACGCGATTGCGTTGCCGGACGCCACGTCGTTCGACGTGGGTGCATCGCTGGGCGTTCCAGCAATGACCGCGCATCGGTGCCTCTTCGCCGACGGGGACCTGCGAGGCCGACGCGTGATGGTCCACGGCGGTGCCGGTGCGGTGGGCTCAGCCGCAGTTCAACTGGCCAAGTGGGGCGGCGCCTGGGTGGTGGCGACGGTCCGCCGACCCGAGCAGATGGAGGTCGTTCGCCGGGCCGGTGCCGACCTCGTTCTGAACCTGCGCCAGGGTGACGTGGCTGTCGACGTCAAGGCCGGCACGGACGGGGCTGGCGTCGATCACATCGTCGATGTCGACGTCGTCGCCAACGGGGAGCTCGACCTCGCGTGCCTGGCGAACGGCGGAGCGATCAGCGCGTACTCGGTAGGCGATCGCGACGCCACGGTGCCGGTACCGGTGCTGCCCTTCATGCTGGTAAACGGAGCCGTGCGCTTCGTCTACGTCTACACCATGCCGACGTCGGCGAAACAGGCAGCAGTAAAGGACATTACGAGTTGTCTCACCGCGGGTGCATATCGCCCAGAGATCGGTCTCATCCTTCCCCTCGACCGCACCGCCGACGGACACGACGCGGTCGAGAGGGGCGCGGCGCAAGGCAAGGTCCTCATCGCGGTCATGGACGCCTGAGTCGTCGTAAACACGGTTGGACGCGTCGTCGGATCGGTGACTACCGCCTAAAGACGCCGGGCAAGGCGACATTCGACGTACGGTGCCCGGGTGATGCCGCAGTGCCGTCCAGGGACCCTTTCACGTTGACGCCGATCTCGCCAACTGCCCCGTTTCCAATCAGCTGGCTCTGGGTCCTCGCGCTTCTCACCGCCGTCGGTCCGCTGTCGGTGGACATGTATCTTCCGGACTTCCCCGCCATGACTGCCGAATTCGGTGCCGCCCCGTCGGCCACGCAGGTGACCTTGATGACCTTCATGGTCGGGATGGCCACGGGCCAATTGGTGGGGCCGTTGTCCGACCGGTGGGGGCGGCGCCCGCTCCTGCTGATGGGGACGGTCCTGTGCACCGCCGCCGGTGCCGCGTGTGCGCTCGCGCCCTCCGTCGGGCTTCTTGCAGTGTTCCGATTCCTGCAAGGGTTCGGCGGCGCCGCCGGTGTCGTGCTCAGTCGGGCAATGGTGTCCGACCGGGCCGAGGGGGCGGCTGCGGCGCGGATCTTCAGTCTGATGATGATCATCAACGGCGCAGCACCCATCGTGGCCCCGCTCATTGGCGGGGGCCTGTCGGGGTTGATTGGCTGGCGTGGTGTGTTCTGGATTCTGACCGCCCTCGCTGTCGTGATGGTGCTCGGCGCGACCTTCGTGCTCTCCGAGACCCATCCCGCGTCGGGCCACTCGAAGGCCAGTCGCGCAAATACTTTGCGCGAGGGTGAGAACGTGCTTGGCAACCGTCACTACGTCGGGTACACCTTGGCCTTTGCATTCGGCTTCTCGGTGATGTTCGCCTTCATCTCGGCCTCACCCTTCGTCCTGCAGACCATCCTGGGTCTGTCGACCGTGGGCAATGGAATCGCGGTTGCCGCGAATGCATTCGGGCTGCTGGCCATGAACGCCGTCAACGCCAGGATCGTCGGTCGGTTCGGCCAGCGACGCCTGCTGACGACGGGCACCGCACTGATGGCGGTGTTCTCCAGCCTCGTCCTGGTCGACGCCGTCGCCGGCCCGACGATCTGGGTCATGCTGCCGCTGCTGTGGTGCACCGTAACCAGCCTCGGCCTGGTGGTGGCCAACGCCACCTCGCTCGCGCTCGATCAGGTCCGCCGCGTGGCGGGAACAGGTTCGGCGGTGCTCGGACTGCTCCAGTACTCGCTGGCTGCCATCGTGTCTCCGCTGGTGGGTCTAGCGGGTAGCGCCACCGCCGTTCCCATGGCGATCACGATGACGGCGTGCGCACTGGTGGCGGTGGGTGCAGTCCAGCTCGCGCGCTCACCGTAGTCTCATCAGGGGCGCGCCCGATCTCAGGGCAGCTCAGCCGATTTGTCGACGGAGACGATCTGGTGCTTCATCAGCGGTTGATCACTCTGGCTGCTGAAGTCACCGATCGCGCACAGCAGATTCAGCTCCGGCATGTAACCGCACACGTTCCCGGCCGGGATGTCGTAGGCGATCACCCGGTACCCCCACACGGTGCGGGTGCTGCCGTCCCTGGCAAAGCTGGTGATGTCGATGAGGTCGAACTCGGCGAGCCCTCGCTCGGTCATGTCGGCCCGATTCATGAAGAGGAGGGTTCGGAGGTTCTTCACCCCTCGGTAACGATCGTCGTCGGAATAGATGGTGGTGTTCCACTGATCGTGAGAACGCACCGTGGACAGCACGAGCCTTCCGGGCGGCGGCAGTACGTCGGGCAACGGTGACGGTGCGAACTCAGCCCTCCCCGACGCGGTGAGGAACACACGTTCCCTGGCGGGTTGGCGGATGCGGAACCCGAGCGGCATCCGCACCCGCCTGTTGAAATCCTCGAAGCCGTCGAGTACCGCGGCCATCGTGTCACGGATCCGGTCGTAGTCCTCGACGTAGGACTCCCACGGAGTCGACGACTCCGACAGGGTCGCTCTCGCCATGCCGGCCAGAATGGCGCACTCGGACAACAGGTGTGAAGACGGAGGTCGGCGCATTCCGTGGGACAGGTGCACCATGCTCATCGAGTCCTCGACACTGACGCCTTGTTCACCGCCCCGTTGGACGTCCTTCTCGGTACGGCCCAGGCACGGCAGAATCAGTGCGGCCCGGCCGTGGACCAGGTGGCTGCGGTTGAGCTTCGTACTGACCTGGACGGTCAGTTCGGTGTTACGAAGGGCCTCGAAGGTGGCGTCGGTATCTGGTGCGGCCAAGCTGAAGTTTCCGCCCATGCAGACGAAGACCTTGACGCCACCCGAGCGCATGGCCTCGATCGTGGCAACGGTATCCAAGCCGTGTTCGCGGGGCGAGGTGATGCCGCAGACCTCGTCGAGGCGGTCCAGAAACGTTGCGGCAGGCCGATGGTCGATCCCGCATGTGCGGTTGCCCTGAACGTTGCTGTGCCCGCGAACCGGAGACGGCCCCGCCCCCTCGCGCCCGACGTTGCCACGAAGCAGCAGCAGGTTGACGATCTCGCGGACCGTGTCGACGCCGTGCTCCTGCTGCGTAAGGCCGAGGCACCAGCTGATCACGGCGCGGTTCGCGGCGAGGTACTTCGCGGCCAGCCCGCGAATGTCCTTTTCCGAGACCCCGGACTGCCGCACCAGGTCCGACCACTCCGTGGCCTCGACGAGCGCGCGGTAGGCCTCGAAGTGAGCGGTGTGATTTCGGATGAACTCACGGTCGATCGCCTTCGCGTCGGTGGCCGCCCGTTCGAGCACCGCCTTGGCCACCCCCCGCAGCAGCGCCAGATCCCCGCCAATGCGCGGCTGCACGTTCATCGTTCCCGTCCTGGTGGCGTGAAACGTGGCCATGGCGGCGATTTCGTGCGGCACGATGGTGCGCCGCGACGCGGCCTCGACCATTGGATTCACGTGGACGATCTGGGCGCCGCGCCGGTACGCGTCGGCCAACGCCGTGAGCATCCGAGGTGCGTTCGACGCCGCATTGACGGCCATCACCAGCAACAGATCCGCCTGGTTCCAGTCGTCGATGTCGCAGGTGCCCTTGCCCGTGCCGAGGGCAGCTTGCAGCGCGCGGCCGGATGCCTCGTGACACATGTTCGAGCAGTCCGGCAGGTTGTTGGTGCCGAACTCGCGCACCCACAGCTGATAGAGGAACGTCGCTTCGTTCGACAGTCGACCCGAGGTGTAGAAGGCCGCCTCGTGCGGGCTGTCGAGGCCACGGAGGGCGGATCCGACCATCGCGAAGGCGTCCCCCCAGGAGATGGGCACGTATCTGTCGCTCACGGGGTCGTAGCTCATCGGCTCGGTGAGACGGCCCTGATCCTCCAGTGCGAAGTCGGTCCAGCCTGACAGCTCCGTTACGGTGTGCGCGGCGAAGAAGTCGCGATCGACCTTCTTGCGGGTCATCTCCCACGTGACGTGTTTGATGCCGTTCTCGCAGATGTCGAGGTGCAAACCGTCGCGGGCGTCGGGCCATGCACACCCCGGGCAGTCGAAACCGCCGTTCTCGTGGTTCATCTTGAGGATCGCGTGGGGTCCTCGCAACGGTTCCCTGGCCATGCCCAGGACGCGCGCGACGCTACGCGCCGCGCCCCATCCGGCGGCCGGGGCCCGATCGTCTTCCTGGGAGAACTCACCACCCCGGTTGGGTCCCCTACCGACGGCGGGCGCCCCGGGCGCGCCGTGGCCCAGTTCGTCGCCCGGTGAGATTGGTTGTGCAGTAATGGGATTCACCCTCCGATGTCACCGGGGAGCTACCGCCGGCGTTATTCCTGCGCCGAAGGCGGTTAGCGGCCGAACTGCTGGGCGCGGTGAATCAGCGTCCAGTCACCACGGAACAGCGGTGTGATGACCTGCGTTCGCCATCGCCATGAACCGTCGACTGCCTCGAAAACGCTGTCGAACCAGCACGCCGAAACGAGTTCGGCCGGCCCGGCCTCGTCGACGGCGAACAGACTGAGGTAGTTGCGCACTCGCGCCCGACTCGGTGCGTCAAGGTCGTCGAGTTCGATCGACACCGCGGACAGGGCATGCTGGGTACGGGCATGGTCCTTCACCACCGACTCACCCCACCGAATCACCGCCTCACTTCCGTCGGCGTCGGCGAAGTGGTACCGACCGTGGCTGAACAAGGCGCCCAACCGTGGCCAGTCGTGGGTGTCGGAGGCGATTGCATACTCGAAGAGCTGTCGATTGATCTCCTGGTGGGCGGCCAGTGCTCGACGACTCACCCGACCTCCCGACTCGACGTTGACCTAAAGACCGAGCGCCAACTGAACCTGGCGCCCAGTAGAGTTTGGCTGACGGCGGAGTTCGGACCCGCAAGATAGGCGAGTTTTGCCGAGTCGCGGAGCCTGCCACCGTACTCTCCGGCGTCTGGCGACGTTCACCAATGCCGTGTCGTCGCGCCAGTCCACGATGGGGCGAGGCGAGAGGTCGCAATCAAAGCACCTGCGAACAGAACGAGGCGCTGTATCAGGCGAATCCGTAGGGTGCTGCAACGCCGACGACCTCGACCCTATGACGGCGTTCTGCACGCCGACCCTCGTGGTCAACGACGCTCCCATCCCGGCCGGTGCCGTCACCGAACAGTTCGAGCCACTGGTGCACGCCTTCCCCGATTGGCGTTGGGAGGTCCGCAGTCTGGTGCCCGAACGCGACCTGATCTCGCTGCACTTCACGGTCACCGGCACCCACCTGCGCACCTTCCAGGGGATCGAGGCCACCGGCCGCCGCATCGCGGTCCAGGAGTTCACCCTCTACCGCGTCGAGGACGGCAAGTTCGCCCAAGTGTGGGATCTGCTGGACGTCGACGCGGTGCTGAAACAGATCGGTGCGCCCTGACCGTTGTGAGCCACTAGGGCAGCGGCGCGTCGGCGATGGCGTCGAAGACGGCCTCCAGCAGTTGCACCAGTTGATCGGGATGGCGGCCGTTGAGCGCCTTGGTGCCCAACACTTTCCGCATCAAGAGCACACCGCAGATCACCGACAGCAGGAGGTCGCTGCGCAGTTGTCGGCCGGGTGCGGGAAGCTGCCGCGCCAGGCGTCGCCCGACGTGTCGCTCGATGGCGTCGCGCACGATCTCGGCCGCGTGCGGATTGGATGCCGACCGCAGCATGATCAGGAACGGTTCCAGCTCCTCGGCGTCCGGGCCCGAACGCGCCACCACCGCCGTGGCCGCATCCCGCGACAGGTCGTTCGGCGTCTCGGCCACGAATACCGGAGAGGCGAACGACGCCTCCACGGCCTCGGCGAACAACTGCTCCTTGGAGCCGAAGTAGCGGTTCACCAGCATGGCGGTGACGCCGGCATCGCCGGCGATCTCGCGGACCCCGACGCCGTCGTACCCGGCCCGGGCAAAGTTCCAAATGGCCGAGGCCAGGATCGCCTCCCGGGTGACGGCGGCATTGCGCGGTCGCGAGCGGTCGGCGGGCATGACCCCACGTTAGGGAATACCGCCGCCGAAGTCTACGTCTGTATATTCGGAAGTCTACAGTCGTATACACAGCTCACTCTCCCACGGATTGGACCATCCATGACCGACACGTCACACGTCTTCCTCGTCTCCGGCGCCTCGCGCGGACTCGGGCGCGACATCACCGAGGCCGCCTTGAACGCCGGGCACCGCGTGGTCGCCGGCGCCCGCTCGGTGTCAGCCCTGGACGACCTCGCCGTGGCGCACCCCGACCATCTCGTGGTCGTCGAACTCGACGTCACCAACGACGACCACGTCCGCGCTGCCATCGCCACCGTCGTCGACCGGTTCTGCAGGCTCGACGTGTTGGTCAACAACGCCGGCTACGCCAACATGGGCGCCATCGAGGACGTCGACTTCGACGACTTCCGCACCCAGATCGACACCAACTTCTTCGGCGTCGTACGCCTGACCCAGGCGGTCCTGCCGGTCATGCGGACCCAGGGCAGTGGCCACATCGTCCAGGTGTCCTCGGTGGGCGGCCGAATGGCCCGGCCCGGCCTGGCGGCCTACCAGTCGGCCAAGTGGGCCGTCACCGGGTTCTCCGGGGTCCTTGCTCAGGAGGTTGGCCCACTGGGCATCAAGGTCACCGTGCTGGAGCCGGGCGGGATGCGCACCGACTGGGCTGGATCCTCCATGCGCATCGATCCGGTACGCGACGAGTACAGGTCGACCGTCGGCGCGGCTGCGGCGCTGAGCAACTCGGCGTCGATCGGTGCCAGCGATCCGGCCAAGGTCGCCAGGCTGCTGCTCGACATCGTCGAGATGGCCAAGCCACCCGCCCGTCTCCTGGTCGGCCCCGACGCCTTCCGTTACGCCACCGCGGCTGGGCGGGACCTGCTGGCCACCGACGAGCAGTGGGAGTCTCTTAGCGTTTCGACGGCCGCCGACGACGCCACCGCCGATCAGCTCGATCCGCTGGCCTCCCAGAGCCGCTGAACCCCATGGAACTGCACACCTACACGCTGAAAAGCGCCGACGCCTTGCGCCGCTACACCGAGGAGTTCTGGCCCCGGCACGTACGCACGCTGCGCGCCTACGACATCACCGTCCGTGGGGTGTGGATCGACGCCGACACCGACGAGCACCGCGTGGTCGCCCTCGTCGACTATCCACCCGGAAGCGACCCCACCGTCCTGGCCGACAGGTACCGCACCAGCCAGGATTTCGACGCGGATCACGCCGACTTCGACGATTCGCTCATCACCGCACGGCAGACGACGCGCCTCAAGGACATTTCACAATCACCGTCGAAATCGTACCGGTGCGCGACCTCACACGACCTTGACCCGGTTCTGCCTTCCGTGTCCGCTAGTGAACGGCAGCGATAAGCTGTAGGACAAGCGCTACTACCGTGTTCAGGGATCAGAAACGCGCTGGGACTTGGTCTCTCGATTAAAACCAATGCGTCGGATTCGGACACCTGCGAGACCACTTATGAGGCGTTGCCCCTAACAGGGGGCGCGGTCATCGACGGCTCGGCGGTGCGGGTTCGTGTTAGAGCCCAACGCTCAGAGCTTTACCACGGCCCGCGAAGGAAGGCGGGCCCCGCCCCTGCATTGACCAGGGATAGTCGACGTTATCCATCGCTCACCGCGAGGGTCTGGGATCCCATGAAGAGGGAATGAATATCGACTGTTATCAATGAAGGCCCGCCAGAATGAGTCCCACTCTGAACGTGGCCGCAGTTGCTCGGCGGACCCCCCGAACCGGTGGGATCTAAGTCAAGTCTCCCCTGCCCGGCGGTTTCGACCGCCGAGGAATACGACCGAAGTTGATACGACAGTTATCCAGTGGCGGATCGGTTGTTCGCTTGGAGTGCTAGACATACCCGCCTCCCCCCGTACGGTCGGTCGCTCGAGCAGCGCACCACCAGCTATTGCGACGGTCGCTGTACCGTCCAACGTTCCGTCAGTTCTCCGAAGTCGGGCGCGGCCCCTGGGAGGTGGCCGGAAGATTGCGGGCGGAGTCCGTCCAACGCAAGGGCGAGATACCTGCGGCGAAGTTCTTGGTCGCGCTTCGGGTTCTGGCTTCGAATGCTGCATATTTGTGCGGCGAGCAGCGGAACGTCCGCGCCTGTGAAATCTCGACGCAAGGCACCGGCCGCAATCGCTCGGTCTACCACCTGCTGCGTCAGCTCGTAGAGATCAGCCGCCAAGGTGAAGAGGTCCTCGTCGGGCACGAACAACCCTGCCAGCATCAATTGCGCTGCAGCGCCGGATTCGATGTAGTGCTCCATGAAGCCGGTGAAGGCCTTCCATGGATCTGCCCCGCCTTCGAGTGCGCGCTTAGCGGCGGACGCGATTGACTGCATGCCATCGGCGGACACGGCGTTCAGAAGCTCGCCCTTGGACTTGTATCGTCTGTACAGACTGGCCTGGCCCAGCCCAGCGCGGGCCGCGACATCGGACATCTTGGCCTCCGGCCGCTCCACGAATACCTCGCGAGCCGCGTTCAGCACGGCGTCGTCGTTGCGAAGGGCCTCACGGTACCGACCTCGCGGGGTCGGGACCTTTTCTGCTGTCACCACTGAAGATTACCCACGCGGACATCCAGAGAATTGGACCGGAGTCGATTGCGGCCGGAGTGTTGAATCACCGCGAAAGTACCGACCCTGTCCAGACGATCCGACGGTCATGTGCCCCGGTCGCGTATGAGGCTCGCGAAGAGCACCTGCTCGATTAACGCGCAGTCGGTGTGTTGGTTCGACGAGTCAGCGGACGTCAGTGAACGAAAGGCCGGGTAGCTAGCCAGGACATCGTCGACTTCGTCGTTCGGCACCTCAGCGCTGACTCTCCCCCGGTGCACTGCGTCTCCGATCATCTCCGTGAGCACGCGCTTGCAAACGAACTCGTTGTGAAAGGCTCTCGTGAGCGTGGGATTTCGGGCCCACGCACCTAACATCGCGCGCCCGGTGCTCCCGTGCTCGCTGACCTGTTTACCCACCGATGTGCCGATCTGGGGCAGGTCCTCCCTCAGCGAATCGGTACACGGGGCGCCCTCTGACGCTCGCCTGGCTCAAGTGAGATCCAGCACCAGCTCCTCCTTGGAGAGCCGCCGCCGGTACAGCGTTGACTTAGTGGCTTTGCCTCAGTTGCCACTGCCTGCAGAGTCGGCCCGGCAGTTCTGCCTATCGGGCGGTCCGGCGCGATTCGGGCAAGCTGGCCGTTGCGTCATGCGTTCGTTCCCACAAGATAGGCGGTCACCTCACTCTTTCTGACCGTCAACTCTTTTCATGGTGAATAGGTGCCGGACGCATTGATGCCCACGCGAAGCCGGTTGGCGACCGGCAAAGGGCGGCCGCAGGTTGCGACATAACGGACTGTACCGTATCGTTTTACTTTGGTCCGGCTGAATGCCGGCCGTGAAGGCGGTCGGATGTCATCTTGTCGCATGTCGAAAGGCTTTCTTGGGTGAAGGATCTTTCGTTTGGGGGCCCAATGAGGCGACGGTGGACCGTCATCGTCGCGCTGGTGACCGTGGTCGACTTCAGCGTGACCCGGCTGCGCGCGATCTTCGGGTCCGACAATCAGGCGTTCAGGCCGGCCGCGGACGAGCTCGAGAACACCGGACTCAACCCCAAGCGTGTCCTGGTCGAGGTGTTCGCCTCCCCCGGCGCTGCAGCCACCGTCAACTTCCTCGACGAGCACGCCCATCCCCAACGCGGCGACGACGCGCCACTCCCGTGGTCGCACACGCTCACCACCGACGACCCGACACAGGTCGCGGATCTGCGCCCATGCGTTGGCGTTCGAGGACGGGACTGCCCCCACTGCGTTTGACTCGTGGGGTTGAGCGATCCAGGCCGCATGTGCGGTCCGGTTGATGAGAGCGGCAATTGCCAAGTGACCTGGAGGCCGAGACCAATGGCACGAACATCCGACGACTACGTGACGGGCACGTGGGCGATAGATCCACAGCGAAGTGCGGTGAAGTTCTCGATAAGCCACTTGATCGCCATGAAAGTGCCGGGGGTGTTCACCGAGTTCGACGGCGAGATCGTGACTCGTCCCGACGTCACCGAGTCCTCCGTCCAGGCAAGCGTCCAGGTGCGCTCGATGGATACCTCCAACACCCGACGTGACGAGGGAACGCTCGCCAAGGACCCGTTCGACGCAAGAAATCACCCAGCTATCACCTACACGTCGACCGCAATCACACCGAGCGACAATGAGATTCGAATTGACGGATCTCTCACCATTCGCGGTGTCACCCGCCCGGTAGTGCTGGCGGTGACGCAGATTCGGTTCGAGCGCGACGCCAACGGACGCCACGACGTCCAGTTGCGTGCGACGGGGCAGGTGAATCGTCAGGACTTCGGGGTCCGCTTCGCCGTTCCGCTGGATCGACAGGGGGTCTTGGCGGGCAATCGGGTCGATATCGAGCTCGAAGTGACTGCTCGGCTGCTCGACGAGCATGACGATGATCGTGTGTCAGAAGAAACTGGAGGTAAGTGACATGGACGACGTGAACTTCGCTGAGTCTCCCTTCGTCGTCGTGATGAGTGCAGACGCCAACGTGCGCGACGCAGGGGTCGGATGGACGGGCCTCGTGACGTCCACCGAGGCGCTTGCACGGCCGCGGGCCGGGTATGGCGGAGCGATCTGGCTAGCGCAGGGCCGGGTGCTCGGTCCGCCCTCCACCCCCGACACCGAACATCTCATGGGGTTGCATTTCTGGCGCACCAGCGGCGACGCCGAGGCGTTTGCCGCCGAACTGATCCACGCGCAACCCGACGACGAGGTCGTCGACGTCCTCGTCGTAGACGACGGGCTCTATCGGTTCAGCGCCACGGTGAGTGCAAGCCCGGAGGACGTGACCCTGGTCGACCCCTCGCGCAATGAATCCGAAGTGACGACCGAGATCATCAGAATGACACCTGTCAGCGGAAAACAAGGGTGGGTCGGCGAGTACAACGAGAGCGAAACACGCGAGCACATCAAGCATCTCGACGGCTTCCTGTCGGCGAGCTTCTTTCACGACCTCCGGAGCGACCGAATCGTCGAGTACGTGCAATGGCGCTCGCCCGCCGACTTGACAGCGGCGTTCGGCGACGCCCGTTTTGCCGAGCACCTGAGCGTGAACAGTCATTACTCCGCAGGAGAGGCTTTCCTCTTCGGAGAACGATTGGCCGGCGAGACCGTGTAGGCATCATCGGACCCCGTGCTTCAGAGGCACAATCCCGCGTGATCAGTTAGCCCGCATCAATCAGCGCCGAAACCCCAGGTGTCGCTACCAGGTGGTGCCATCGAGCCCGGGAATGACACACCGCCCGTCTGCGGCGACGCGGCCGATCACCATGCTGTCGTAGCCGGTGCAGGACGAGTTGAGCGGCTCGCAGGTATTGATCGACGTGATCACCTTGTCGGGGCCGCACGGGGACCCCGGAGCTGGAGGGTCGGCTGCGGCGACGGCGCTACTGAGGCTCAGCGCGAGCATCGCAACGGACGCGGCGGTAACTGAGCGGGTCGAGATCAGCATGATCGGAACTCCCCTATTGACGGTCCCCGGCGTCCTTCGAGGCTACGCCCGGATCGGGTGACGACAGCTGGGTTCAGCAAAGGTGGGGATCATCGGTGCAGCGGAACTGGGACGCTCTGTTGTCGACACGAGTCCGTGGCGGCACGTGGACGGCGTCGGAACCGGGACCTTGGAGTCGGCTATCCCGCGTCGCGATAGAAGGGTTCGACCGTGCCGTTGAGCTTGACGACCATGGGATTTCCGCGGCGATCCTTCGCGGTGGGGACTTCGACACGCACCCAGCCCTCGGCTACGTCGTATTCGTGGACGTTGGTCTTCTCGGTGCCGTTGAAGTTGATGCCCACACCGCGTTGCAGAGCCTCCTCGCTATAGAAGGTGCTGCGCGGGTCGATGGAGAGGTGGTTCGGTGGGACGTCTGTGTTCTCTTCCGCGGACATGGTGGCCTCCGGTGAATCTGCGGTGGGTGCTCGGATTGTCTGTCGTGAACCTGCGCCGTGTGAATCAGAGTCCGGACGGAACGACCTTGCCGTCGACCGTGACCTCGACCTGATTCGTCTTCGGGTCGTACTCGATCTTGCCGTGATCGAAGGTGGTGACGAGGAGATCGCCGACGGCGTTCTCGTCGCTGGTGGGTGCGCCCAGCGGACCCACTGAGCCGTTCTCGCCGGTGACCGCAGGTACGCCCGCGGGGTCGCGCTGGACATTCCAGGCCTCGCGGATTTTGCCCCACGTGATGTACCCGGGCGTGCCCGCGTCGTCGTTCTTCGCGGTGATCACACCGCCTTGGAACTGCTGAAACACGACACCACTCTCCCGTGCTCCCGCGTTGCGGTCGCCCGTGAGCGGCTTGCCGAGAGCCTGCTTCTGATACTCGGTGGCCAAGGCGTACTTGGCCGCGATCGGACCGGTCAGCGTCACCTCGACGTCCCGCTCCCCGATGAGCTTCACTTCGGCGGGCGGGGCTGCGACCTCGGAGGTGGCGATCAAACCGACCTGTGGCTGCGTCGACGCGGGGTTCTGACCATTGCTGCAGCCCACGGTGATCAATGCGACGACGGCCAGGCCGACGGCCGCCGGGGTGCGGTACGTGATCCTCCTCATGGACTCACTCTCGCGTCCCCCGTCGGTGTGGGTCAAATCATGGCCGGCTGCTGCGGACCTCGAGCCGTGACACGGATCCAGCGCTGCACGACGTTCGGCGACGAAGCCCGCGCGCGTATGCGATCGTCGGTTGCCGCATCGACGCCATGGAGGAAGATGAGCCCCGCCACCGAGTTCGACTACGTCATCGTGGGAGCGGGCAGTGCGGGCTGCCTGCTCGCCAACCGGCTCAGTGCGAACCCCGATCACCGGGTGCTGTTGGTCGAAGCCGGTGGCAAGGACGATTGGTTCTGGATCAAGATCCCGGTGGGCTACCTGTACACGATCGCCAACCCCCGCACCGACTGGTGCTTCGCGACCGAGGCCGATCCGGGTCTGGCCGGCCGCACCATTCACTACGCGAGGGGCCGCGTCATCGGCGGCAGCTCGTCGATCAACGCCATGATCCACATGCGTGGCCAGGCCTCCGATTACGAACTGTGGGCCCGAGCCACCGGTGACGAGCGGTGGCTCTGGGGTGGCACCGAGGACTCCGGCGGGGAAACCCTGAAGATCTACAAGCAGTTGGAGGACTACTTCGGCGGCGCCGACGAGTGGCACGGCGCCGGCGGTGAGATCGCCGTCGAGCGGCCGCGGGTGCGCTGGAAAATCCTGGACGCGTGGCAGGCCGCTGCCGCCGAACTCGGCATCGCCCCGATCGACGAGTTCAACCGCGGAAGCAACGACGGCAGTGCGTACTTCCACGTCAACCAGCGGCGTGGCCGTCGCTGGTCGATGGCCGATGCCTTCCTGCATCCCGTCGCCCACCGACCGAACCTCACCGTCTACACCCACGCGCAGGCGTTGAAGCTGCTGATGGACGAACACGTCCACGGCGATCAGCGTCGAGGCGCCTGGACGACGGCCCGGCACCGCGCGACCGGCGTGCGACTGCTCAGGGACGGGCAGATCGTCGACGTCGGCGCCCGCCGGGAAGTGATCCTGACTGCCGGGGCGATCGGGTCGCCACAGCTCATGCAGGCCTCGGGTCTGGGGCCGGCGGGGCTGCTCAGCCAGCATCAGGTGCCGGTGGCCGTCGATCTGCCCGGAGTGGGTGAGAACCTCCAGGACCACCTGCAACTGCGAACGGTCTACCGGGTGCGGGGCGCCCGGACCGTCAACACGCTGTACCGCAATCTGTTCACCCGAGCGGGCATGGGCCTTCAATACCTGTTGCTGCGCTCGGGACCCATGACGATGCCGCCCTCCACGCTGGGAGCCTTCGCAAAGAGCGATCCCGGGTTGGCCAGTCCCAATCTGGAGTGGCACGTGCAGCCGTTGTCCTTGGCCAAGTTCGGTGAACCGCTCCATCGGTTCGGAGCGATCACTCCTTCGGTGTGCAATCTGCGACCCAGCTCGCGGGGCCATGTGCGGATAGCCGGTGCAGATCCGCTGGCCCACCCCAAGATCTCCTGCAACTACCTGTCGACCGACGTCGACCGGAAGATCGCGGTGCAGGGCTTGAGGATGACCCGGCAGATCATGGCGGCGCCGTCCATGTCCCGCTACCGCCCGGAGGAGCTGCTGCCCGGCCCGCAACTGGTGAGCGACGATGACCTGCAGCAAGCGGCCCGCGAACTCGGCACGACGATCTTCCACCCGGTGGGCACCTGTGCGATGGGAGCGTTCGACGCACGGGGTGTTCCGCGGTCACCCTCGACCGTGCTCGACACCGACTGCCGCGTGTACCGCGTCGCAGGCCTTCGAGTGGCCGATGCATCGGCGATGCCCACCATCACCTCAGGGAACACGAACGCGCCGGTCATGCTGATCGCCGAGCGCGCGGCGAGGGCGATCTTGGAATGAGGGCGGAATAAACCCCCGCCTGGTGAACTTGGCTCAGGAGTCGCACCTCCCCGACTCAGGAGCATCCATGACCCGTCCCGTTCGCGTCGCCGTGCAGATCCAGCCCGGCGGCACACCCGATTACCGAACATGGCGTGAGGCCGTACTGGCCGCCGACGACCTGGGCGTCGACGTCATCTTCGGCTACGACCACTTCCACTTCCCGGCGATGGAGGGCATCGTCGACGGCAAGCCCGTCCTGACCGAGGAGCAGCCCGACGTCCCCAACTTCGAGGGCTGGACCGCGCTCGCGTCCTGGGGCGAGATCACCTCACACGCTGACATCGGACTCCTCGTCACCGGCGTCGGCTACCGCAACGCCGATCTGCTCGCCGACATGGCGCGCACCGTCGACCACATCAGCGGCGGCCGCCTCATCCTCGGCCTTGGCGCGGGTTGGTACGAAAAGGACTACACCACCTATGGTTACGACTTCGGTACCTTCGGCTCCCGCTTCGATCTGTTCGACGAGAGCCTGATCCGCATCGAGAACCGGCTTGCCGAACTCATCCCCCCGCCCGTGCGAAAGTTGCCGATCCTCATCGGTGGCACGGGTCCGAAGCGTTCGCTACCCGCAGTTGCCCGGCACGCGGACATCTGGCACGCGTTCACCGACCTCGACGCCTTCCGCAAGTCCAGCGACCGCGTCGACGAACTGGCGGCGACATTGGGTCGCGACGGCGCCGACATCGAACGATCGACGCTGTGGACGGACGCCGACAGCGCCAATGCCTTTCGGGAGGCAGGAGTCACGTTGTTCCAGACCGAACTCACCGCACGAGACGGTTACGACCTCAAGTCGCTCAAGCAGATACTGACCTGGCGCGACAGCGGGTAGCCGTACCGCTTCGACTGCCCCGCAATGGCTCATGCGGTCGTGGCGATCCCTCCGTCGACGGGTATGACGGCGCCCGTCAGGTAGGCGCCCGCCCGGCTGGCGAGAAACACGGCGACCCCGGCCATGTCGTCGTCGCGGCCGATCCGGCGCAGCGGGGCCGACGCTGCGATCGCCTCGCCGAGTTCGTCGAGGGTTGCAGCCATCATCGTCGACGGGAACGGTCCCGGTGCCACGGCGTTCACCGCGATGTGTTGCGGGCCAAGCTCCTTGGCGAGGACTCTGGTGAGTTGATGTAGCGCGGCCTTGCTACTGGAGTAGGAGTAGTTGGGCCGGTTGGGGATGTGTATGGCGGCGATGCTGCCGACGTTGATGATCCGTGCGGGGTCATCGGCGGTGCCGGCGTCACGCAGCGCAGGGAGCAGTGCCTGAACCAGCCAGAACGGCGCCTTCAGGTTGAGGTCGAGGACCGTGTCCCATGCCGCGTCCGGGAAGGTCTCCAACGGCTCGTCCCACATGGCGCCCGCATTGTTGACGAGTATGTCGAGACTGCCTGCGTCGGCCGTGACGAGGTGCGCGAGGCGCTCACACTCGTCGTGCTGTGATAGATCGGCGGGGACGGCCGAGACGTCGCCATATGTCGACAACTCTTGCCGGGCCTGGTCACATGCGTCGGCGCTGCGCGAGCTGATGACCACGCGAGCGCCCGCCTGTAGGAGTCCACGTGCGATCATCTTCCCGATGCCCTTGGTGCCACCGGTGACCAGGCCGCGCTTACCGGTCAGATCGAAGAGTCCTGCGTGCGTGGTCGATTCGCCGACCATCAATTGTCGACCTTTCTGTCCACATGGGCCGCGCGAGAGGAAGGCTCCCCCTGCAGGGCCATTCAGCGCACGCCGTGATCGGTGTAGCGCCCGCCCGTCACCATGTCGCTCAGGGGCTGGAGCCGTGCGAGTGCATCCGCGTCCAGTCCGACGTCGAGCGAGGCCACGTTCTGATCGAGTCGATCGGCGTGGCGGGTTCCAGGGATGGGCACCACTGGAACTCCCAGCCGGTCCGCCTGGGAGTGAACCCAGGCCAGTGCAACCTGCGCCGGCAGTACGCCGATCCGGTCCGCGACCTCGCGGACGGTGTCGGCGATGACCGCGTTCTGCTGGCCGGCGTCACCGGTGAAGCGCGGGTTGCGGGCGCGGAAGTCGTCGGGATGCAAGGTCGCGGTCTGCACCGATCCGGTCAGGAACCCCCGTCCCAACGGCGCGTACGGCACCAGGCCGATGCCAAGTTCCGCCATCACGGGTGTCACCTGCTCGACTTCCCGTGTCCACAGCGAGTATTCACTCTGCACCGCGGTGATCGGGTGCACCGCGTGAGCGCGGCGCAGCAACTCGGCACTGACCTCGCTCAGGCCCAGGTGCCGCACCTTGCCCGCTGCCACCAGTTCGGCCATCGCCCCGACGGCGTCCTCGATCTCGGCGTTCTGCGGGGGGCGGTGCAGGTAGTACAGATCGACGTGATCGACCCCCAACCGAAGCAGTGAGGCGTCGCAGGACCGCCTCACGTAGGGCGGATCACCGCGATACACCCGCCTGTCGTCACCGCTGCTGCGGTCGATGCCGAACTTCGTGGCGATCTGGACGTCGTCGCGCCTGCCCGCGACGCCGCGTCCGAGGAGCACTTCGTTGTGGCCCGAGCCGTACTGGTCGGCAGTGTCGAAGAAGGTGACGCCAACGTCGATGGCGTGCTGGATGGTGGCGATGCTGGTATCCCAGTCCGAGGCACCGTAGTACTCGCTCATCCCCATGCAGCCCAAGCCCTGGGCCGATACGTCGAGATCGCCGAGTGTGGTTCGCAGCATGTCCGATCCCCTTCCGTTGGAAGCCGCCGACAGTAGGTCGGTCTTGGCGTGCAGCGCAGGTCCCAAGCCTATTCGGCGAACGAGCACGGACAATGGGTGCAATACACCTAGGACTCGGACTCCCCTGCCAGGCTGAGCGTCACGACGTGCTGCAACCTGCCGACGAATACCGACATACCGTTGTCGCGACCATGTCCGATGCTCATGTCATGAACGAGAACTCGAACACGGTGTTGGAAACGTCGGATGCAGCGCTCGCGGTGTGGTTGGAGATGTGGAACGGGGACGTTGACATCGCGCGTCGGATCTGCAGCGAGGATTTCCGGATTCACTTCCTCATCTCCGAGCAGGATGGGTCGAACCCGGGCGACGACGTGTTGGGCGCGGAGAGTTTCGCGCGGTACCTCGGGCGATACCGCCAACTGCACCCTGACGTGGTGTTCGTCGAGATCGAGCGGGCAGTGGACGGCGCGCACGGCCGAATGTTGTGGAACGTGCGGGACGGCGAGCTTGCCGCCGGCGGGATCGACGTCTTCGACTTCACCGACGATGGGCTGATCAGCGAGGTGTGGTCGACGACCGGAACCCGCACGCATCCCGCCTGAGACGAGGAAGACTCACTCTCGTGCGGAGAGCCGAGCGGTTGTACGCGCTGGTGGATCTCCTGCGGGGGTCGCGCCGGCCGGTGTCGGCAGCTCGGCTCTCCGAGGAGTTCGAGGTATCGAAGCGCACCATTGAGCGCGACGTCCAGTCCCTCCAGCTCGCAGGGGTCCCGATCTATGCCGACTACGGTGCGTCGGGCGGCTATTCGATCCTGCGGGAGCACTCCCTGCCGCCCCTCAACCTCACCGTCACAGAATCACTCGCAGTGCTTGCGGGACTTGGCTTGCTGGAGACCTCGCCGTACGGTGCGGCGGCACGCCGGGCGCGAGCCAAGATCCTCGCGATCAGCAAAGAGGACCAGCTCGCGCCCGTCGACGAGGCCTTGGCGTCGATGTTCGTCATCGACTCCCAGTCCCCCACCGACGCCGCGATTTCGTTGATCCCCGAGGCGATCGCGGCGCGCCGAGTCGTGCGCCTGGAGTACACCTCCGAGGACGGCGCGACCCACACCGCCCGTGACGTGGAGGCGATGGGGCTGCTCCGCGGAGGTGATGCGTGGTTGTTCGTGGGATGGTGTCGGCTCCGCGCGGGCATCCGGGGATTTCAGCTCGACCGCATCCTGCGCCTGGAGATGACGGGCGAGGTGTTTCCCGAACGCGATCCCGCCGTGCTGGACGCCGATCTGTCGCGGTGGAGTACTCGGCGGCTCGGCTGACGGCGCCGACCTCACATCGCCAGTGTCGTTTCCTGCCCTGCGGGTAGCCGCGCGGAACGGGTAGTTTCGACCAGAGTCGGATCCTGGGGATGACGTGTGGCCGACCATCGACGCCGCCCACGCCAGGTTCCACCGAGCACGAGAGGAAGCCGCCGTGGCCGCCGAGCCGTTCGAGGTCAGCATCACCGAAGCCGAGATCGAGGATCTGCGAGAGCGGTTGCGGCGGACGCGATGGCCGGAGCCCGAGCCGGTCGACGACTGGTCCCAGGGAGTGCCACTCTCGTATGCCCGTGACCTCTGCCGCAGTTGGGCGGACGAGTACGACTTCGGTTTCGGCAAGCGGCTCAACGCCTTCCCCCAGTATCGCGACACCGTCGACGGTCTGGGCATCCACTTCGTGCACGTGCGCTCACCGGAACCGGACGCGTTCCCGCTGGTGCTCACGCATGGGTGGCCGGGGTCGGTGCTCGAGTTCCTGGAGGTCTTCGGTCCGCTGACCGACCCCCGCGCGCACGGCGGTGACCCCGCGGACGCGTTCCACGTGGTGGCGCCCTCCCTGCCCGGCTACGGGTGGAGCGACAAACCGTCGACCACCGGATGGGGCATCGGCCGCATCGCGCGTGCCTGGGACGCCCTCATGGTGTCGCTGGGATACGAGCGCTACGGGACTCAGGGCGGAGACTGGGGTTCGGCGGTGTCCGGCGCGGTCGGCGAGGTCGCGCCCGAACGCGTTGCCGGCGTGCACGTCAACATGGGTGCCGTGGCAGCAGGCACGTTCGACGACCCCACGCCTTCGGAAACGCTGAACCTCGCGGCCGCCAACGAGTTCCAGCGCACCGGCCGCGGGTACTCGGGACAACAGGCGACGCGTCCGCAGACGCTCGGCTACGGTCTCACCGATTCTCCCGCCGGCCAGGCCGCCTGGATCGCCGAGAAGTTCTGGGCGTGGACCGACAACGACGGCCACCCCGAGGACGCGGTGTCCCGACAGAAGATCCTCGACGAGATCTCCGTCTACTGGTTCACCGCGTCCGCCACGTCGTCGGCGCGCCTCTACTGGGAGAGCTTCGGCAACTTCCGCGACACCGTCACCGCGCCATCCGGCCTCTCGGTGTACCCGAGGGACCTCAACCGCCCGTCCCGGCGGGAGGCGGAGCTGCGTTTCACCGACCTCCGCTGGTTCGAGGAGATGCCGCGCGGCGGCCATTTCGCGGCGATGGAGCAACCGGACTCGCTCGTCGACCAGATCCGCGGGTTCTTCCGTCTCGTCCGCTGAACGTCCGTCCAATCCCATTGGACAGTGCGCGATTTCGCACGATCCGATGCCAAACCGAGGACAGTCGCCGTACTACTCTGGGGTGGACGTCCATCCGCGGAACGTGTCGAGGAGGCGCTCGCGGAAGCCGTCGTCGAGCTCATCGGACGGCACCCGCCCCAGGGTGCTGATCGTCGACCGGAACTGCTCGAGATAGCTCACGCAACCATCACATTCCAGCAGATGCGCGTCGAATCTGGCGGCCACGTCGGGGGCGAGCGATCCGTCGAGGTAGTCGGTCACCAGCTCGACGAGCTGCTCGCAGACGATCTCGTCGCCGCTCATGCGCTCGTCCCGAGATAGTCTTCCAGCTCTTGGCGAACCACGGCTCTGCCGCGATGCAACAGCACCCGCTGATTCGCCGCACTGATGTCCAACAATCGACACACCTCCTCGGAACTGAACCCCTGTACGTCGCGCAACGTGACCACCTCACGCTGGCGTGCTGGCAACCGGCCAAGTCCCGCGGCTGCGACTCGAGTCAGTTCACCGCTGAGCAGCGACCCCTCCGGCGTGTCCGGAAACGGGACGGGTGACTCCTTCCAGTGACCGGGAAACTCATCGCCCTGGTCTCGGAACCGATCCGGATCGACGGTGCCGCCGCTCACGACGCGCACGGCGGTGTCGGTCTGGCGGCGTTCAGCCAGGCCGTGTTTCTTGGCGACGTTGATCAAGATGCTGAAGATCCACGTTCGTAGCGAAGCTCGGCCCTCGAACCGGTCGATGCCCTTGAAGACCGCGATCCACGTCTCCTGGACGACGTCCTCGGCCTGTTCGCGGTTGGACACGTACCCGCGCGCTACTCGGAGCATCGACGACCCGTAGAGGTCGAGCAGCGTGCCGAAGGCGTCCGGATCGCCGTTGCGCAATCGGTCGGCCAGTAGTGCCGCATCCACCGGTTCCAGCATGCCGGGCATCTCCCCCTCGGTGGTACGCGGACGACCGCCGCCCGGGCGCCGCGTCGTCGCGACCGACGTCACCGGTGAACAGCACAGTAGTCGGCCCATGTGGGACGCATGCCTCGTTGGGGTCACGGAGGTGGGTGTCGAGCCGAGGGCGTTTCGTTACAGCCACCGGGATACACCAACGCGCTTGCGAGACGCACCGCCGCGGAATTGGTCACGCACGGGACGACGCCGTCGTGTAACGCCACGCCGTATCTGCGACACCCCTGTTCCGGAACGGTTCACCCATCACGATAGAAGGAAACCAATGTCATTCGGAACGATCACATCTCGCGTGTATGACTCACCCATCGTCTCTCGGGTGGCTCCGGCGGGGGACTTCGCGGCGCGATACGCACTCGTGGGCGTCATCGCCTGGATCGGGGCACTGAAGTTCACCGCATACGAGGCCAACGCCATCCAGCCGCTCGTGGCGAACAGCCCCCTCATGAGTTGGGTGTACGACGTCTTCTCGGTGACGGCGTTCTCGGCACTGCTCGGTGTCGTCGAACTGACGGTCGCCGCGCTGATCGCCGTAAAGCGCTGGGCCCCGGCGGTTTCCATCGTGGGCAGTGTGATGGCGATCGGGATGTTCATTACGACGCTCAGCTTCATGTTCACCACTCCCGGCGTGATGGCACCCGAAGCCGGCGGTTTCCCGGTGCTGTCCTTGGTCGGCAGCTTCTTGGTGAAGGACGCCGTCCTGCTCGCGGTGGCGCTGTGGACGCTGGGCGACGCCGTGCGGACTCTGCGTCCGGGATCGGTGACTCGATGACGGTCGGCACCCTGCGTTCCGCAGCGACCATCCATACCGACGAAGCACGAACCGAAGAGAAAAAGGCCTGACATGAACGAGGATTCAGAGTTCGACGTAGTGGTGATCGGCGGCGGCCCCGGTGGCGCCTCGGCGGCGGAGTACCTCACCGCCGAAGGGTTGGAGGTGGCGCTGGTGGAGGAGCGCCTCATCGGCGGTGAATGCCACTACTGGGCATGCAATCCGACCAAGACGCTGCTGCGTCCGATCGAGGTGCTCGCCCTGGCGAAGGCCGTGCCCGGCGTTCGGGAGGCCGTAGGGCTGGGGCAGCTCGACGTCGCCGCCGTCTTCGCGAAGCGCGACGCCATCGTCGACCATCTCGACGACGAGGACGTCACCGCCACGCTGCAGCAGGACGGCCTCGCGGTGATCCACGCCCACGGTCGGCTCGCCGGCCCACGCGCGGTCACCGTCATCCACCCGGACGGCCGCGAGGAGACGATCCGGGCGCGGCAGGCGGTCGTGCTCGCCACCGGCACCCGCCCCGCGATCCCGGACGTACCGGGACTGGCCGAGGCGCACCCCTGGACCAACCGCGACCTGGCCGCCATGACGCATGTGCCACCACGAACCTTGATCATCGGCGGCGGCGTCGTCGGCGTCGAGTTCGCCACGATCCTGGCCGGCCTGGGCTCCAAGGTCACCCTGCTCGCCCGCGGCGGCACCCTGCTGCGCAACTCCGAGACCGTCGCCAGCGAGATGGTCACCGAGTCGTTGCGGCGCAAGGGTGTAGACCTCCGCTTCGACGCTCACCTGTCTGGCCTGAATCGACCCGCCGAGGGTGGCACCGTCAGCGCCACCGTCGGCGACGAGACCATCGAGGTCGACGAAGTCGTCGTAGCGGCCGGACGAGTCGTCAACACCGATTCGGTTGGCCTGGAAACCGTGGGTCTGCGCAGCGGAGAGTTCGTGGCCGTCGACGACCACCTGCAGGCACTCGGAGCGGACGGCACCTGGCTGTACGCGATGGGCGACACCACCGGACGTGCGCTTCTGTCGCACCTGTCGCAGTACCACGCAGTCGTCGTTGCCGACGTCATCGCTGCCCGCGCACGTGGCCGCCAGCTCGGCGACGACGAGCTCATCGCCCGCGACCCCCACAATCTCCCACAGGTCGTCTACACCGACCCTCAGGTCGTCGAAGTGGGGCGAACCGAAAGCCAGGCGCGCGCCGACGGATTCACGGTCACGACGACCACCGCGCGGTATCCGGAAGCCGTGCCCGATCTCGCCATCTTCCGCGACGGCTTCGACGCCTGGGCCAAACTGGTGATCGACGCCGACACGGACACGCTGCTCGGCGCGACGTTCGTCGGGCCCGAGTTCGCCGAACTCGCGCAGGCGGCCACACTCGCCGTGGTCGCCATGGTGCCGATCGAGACACTGCGCCACGTTGTGGCGCCGCACCCGTCGATCAACCAGATCTGGAACCCCCTCCTCGCGCGACGGAGGGGACCCTCGGATTGTCCGACGAGCGAACGTTGAGAGGAGAAGGCTTCGGCCGCGGTCCGGCTCAGTGGGGGCGAGTCGCCGTGAACGACACCGTCACCTCGTCGGCCACCTTCAACGATCCGAACATCAACGAATACGGCGTGACGCCGAAGTCGGATTGGCGGACGACCGACTCACACGTCAGGTGCCATCGGTCGCCGACGTCGGTCACCCGAACGGCGACCTCGCACGGGCGGGTGACGCCGTGGATGGTCAGCGATCCCGCGAGCCGGTAGCCGTCGTCGGTCGCCGCGACGTCGTCGCACCGGAAGCCGATCGTGGGATGACGCTTCGCGTCGAGTGCCTTGAGGGCATTCGATCGCACCAGGGCCTTCTCCGGACCCGACAGCGACTTCACTCCCCCGTCACCGCGCAGTACGGACAGGGACGCCACCTGAACCGTCACGTCCGCCACGCTGGGACGCTCGTCGGACCACGACAGTTCGGCCACCCAGTCCTCCATGACGATCGTCAGGTCGTGACCGAGTCGCGCCGCCGGACCCGCGGCGTGCGTCTGCACCAGCAACTCGCCGACGGAGGGGTCGAACGTCCACGACGAGGTGTCCACGAGCCGACTGTATAGCTCTGCAGGTTCGATCGATCCGGCACCGGCGAGGTACGGCTAGCACTACCCGCCGAAGTGACGCCAGCGGCATTGTTGGCGCGACCACGGCTGAAGGATTCTCGATGGGTCGGTTTCCGCCAACCCGGGCGGCCGTCGGAAGACAACAGGAGCACCCGATGAGTACGACGGTCCGCGACGATCTGATCCTCTCCCACGCAGTCGTCACCGCCGACGTCGAAACCTCGTTCCACGACGTCGACATCGCCCAGTGGCTCAAGACCCTTCCCACGCATGAATATCAGCGCTGCGCACCCGGGGACCACAAGGCGGCCGGCTACACCGTCGACGACGACGGCACGCCGATGTCCATCAACGTCGAGATGATCGGCACCGGCCTGGTGATCCAGCAGTACCGCTTCGACGTCGCCGAGGCCCACTACTGCCGGATGGTGTCGCTCTCGGACATCCTGACCCCGAAGGGATGGACGACGACACAGGTCATCTGGGAACTCCGCATGGAGCAGCTCGACGGAGACTGGTGCCGCTACACGAACACGGTGACCTCGCACCCCACGGAGGACTTCCTGACGTTCATCGCCGCGCAGGGCCAGACGTTCGCCGAAGCGGCGGAAGCCCGCCAGGAGGCCTCGGGACGCCACTGCGAGGTCGAGACGCCACGATACGCGCAGAGCATCTCCCGTTGGGCTGCAGCGCATTCGACCGTGTCCGCCTGATCCGAATCCACAGCTGGGGAGAACGTCCGTGACATCCGCAATTCTGTTCGACCATCCCGGATCGCCGGAGGTACTGCATTGGCGCACGGTCGATCCCGTCCATGCTCGACCCCACGAGGTGGTCATCGCCGTCGCGGCCGCCGGGGTCAACAATGCCGACCTCCTGCAACGCCGCGGCCTCTATCCGGTACCGGCGTGGGCGCCTCGACCGCTGGGGCTGGAGTGCTCGGGAACGATCGTCGAGGTGGGTTCTGCGGTCACGTCGTGGTCGCCCGGCGACCGCGTGTGCGCCCTGCTCGACGGCGGAGGTTACGCCGACCAGGTCGCGGTCCCCGAGACCCAGGTCATGCCGATCCCGGCCGGGATCTCGATGATCGAGGCGGCCGGGATTCCCGAGGTGGCGGCCACCGTCTACTCGAACCTCGCAATGATCGCAGGCCTGACCGCCGGCCACACCGTGCTGATCCACGGTGCCGGTGGCGGAATCGGCACCTTTGCCATCCAGTGGGCGTCGGCCATCGGGGCACGGGTGATCACGACCGCGGGCAGTGACGACAAGGCGCGGGCCGGTCTCGATCTCGGCGCTCAGACGGCGATCAACTACCGCACCGAGGACTTCGTGGCCGCGACACGGCAGGCCACCGACGGCCGTGGCGTCGACGCCATCCTGGACGTGGTCGGCTCGCCCTACCTGCCGCGCAACGTCGAATGCCTGGCGCCGGACGGCCATCTGGTGGTGATCGGCGGCACGACCGATCCGGTCCTGCTCGATCTGGGACTGCTGATGTCCAAGCGTGCCAGCATCTCGGCGACCATGCTGCGCGCGCGCCCGATCGAGCAGAAGGCGGACATCATCGCCGCGGTGGTCCGCGACGTCCTCCCCCTCTTCGCCACCGGCGCCGTCCGCGTGGTGGTGGACACGGTGGTTCCCATGGCGGAGGCGGCGCGGGCACACGAACTGGTCGAGTCCAAGCAGACCGTCGGCAAGGTCATCCTCGACAACGGCGGCGGTGCCTCCGGCTGACGCTCACGCGTAGCAGACCCGCGCTGCCATGGTGCCGACGCCGCTGCACGACCGGCAAGCCCATTTGTCAGAGCGGCAACAACGTGAGCCTACGATGGGCGGCTACTCGGGCGTCATCGCCGCCGTGACGCCGGTTTCGGTGAAGACCATCGGAGGTTCGGCGCTTGCATCCGCCGGACAGAACACTCCGACCGCGAGGATTCCGCCCGTCAGGGCCAGCGGGCGGATCACGTTCGCCAATCCCGCCAACACGTCGACGGCGGTGACCGCGGTTCTGCCGTTCTTGGGTCTGACGATGCCGCCTGTCCTCGGACGGGCGTGAAAGGTGAGCGCGGCTGTCGTCATGTCGGTCCTCCACGGAACTCCGTCGGATGTGAGCGATCGTCGAGCGCGAAGGCCACCCCGGTAACGCTCTGACACCGGGGTCACATTCGAGACACGGTGCGGTAACCATCTGGAACCTGTGCGTCGTGTCCCTTCACGGTGCCGCCGGGCGATGCCAGCATTCCGGCCCCTTCGGGACCCGGCCGTGTCACAGAATGCGACCCCACTCGGTCCTTCCCTTGGGTGGCCAACACGCCGCCCACAGCCACGACTTCGGCACACCACCCAGGAGGAGAACACATGAGTCTGGACACCACGTCGCGCCTCGTCACCGGATCGACCGACGAGCTGGTCCCGTCGCGCTACGCCCTGACTGTGGGCGACATTCAGGTGCTGGTGATCAGCGACGGCGTTTTGCCGATCACCGCCGTGACGATGGCCACCAACGCCGAACCCGGCGATCTGTCGGCCTGGCTCGAGGACATGTACCTGCCGCCGGAGGTGACCGATTGGCCACTGAACGTGGCGGTGGTCCGCAGCGGCAGCAAGACGATCCTCGTCGACTCCGGGCTGGGCACCGAGTTCCCAGACTTCCCGCGCGCGGGGCAGTTGGCCACCCGGCTCGTCGCGGCGGGTATCGACCCCGCGTCCGTCACCGACGTGGTGCTGACCCATCTGCACATGGACCACATCGGTGGGTTGCTCGTCGACGGGTTGCGGAACCGCCTCCGACCCGACCTGGTGGTCCACCTCGCGGCCGCGGAGGCAGAATTCTGGGAGGCGCCCGACTTCTCGCTCACGGTCATGCCCGAGCCGATCCCGGACGTCCTGCGCCGCACGGCAGCGCAGTTCCTGGACGTGTACCGCGGCCGGCTGCGAACGTTCGAGACGGAGTACGAGGTGGCGCCCGGCGTGCTGCTGCGCCGCACCGGCGGACACACCCCCGGCCACAGCGTCGTCCGGCTCGAATCTCGTGGCGAGGCATTGACGTTCGCCGGTGACGCGGTGTTCCAGCCGGGGTTCGACAACCCCGAGTGGCAGAACGGCTTCGAGCACGATCCCGAGGAGTCGACGCGGGTGCGCATCCGCCTGCTGGGCGAGCTGGCCGCGAGCGGCGAGGCACTGGTAGCCACCCACCTGCCGTTCCCGTCCGTCTGCCACGTCAGGGCCGTCGGCAACGGCTTCCGCATGGTGCCGACGACCTGGGACTACTGAGCCGCCGGGTACCGGTTCACCACTCTGAGTTCGGATGCCGGCGGGAAGGTGGGTCTCGCCGGCGGGGAGAAGGTGACGAGTTCGAGGGACTCGAGCCAGCCGTCGCGGGCGAACAGCAGGAGCTGGACGTGGTCCTCGCCCGTACCCTCCGCTTCCACCGGGAGCAGCGGGGTGCCCGCGAAAGTCGCCCGCCTGCAACGACTCCGGTCCACGGCGACGCCGATGGTCGGGCAGCCGCAGCTGCACCGATCAGTGACGCACAGGTGGTCGGCCTGGTCGCGGTAGACGTCCACGTCGGGGAACCCGTCCGGGGGCAGGAGGAGTTTGATCGTCGCGATCTCCAGTTCCGTTGCCGGACGCCGCTCGAAGTCGTCCATCAGGTGTCGAAGCCCGCCCGCGTCACCCTGCCAGCCTAGGGCCGACGTCCGATCAGAACATCCCCGGCGTCACCGGGACCTCATCGTCGAGGAACGCGCTCACCATCGGCACCAGGACGTCGGACTCCGCCGAGATGCCGACGTGCGACATCGCGGGCAACACGACCAGCCGCGCGGGCGGAACGTGCGACAGCACACCGGACGCGGCTGCGTCGGCGTCCCCTCCCCCGCGCAACGCGAACATCTCGAGCGCATGGTCGAGTCGCACGCCGTCGGCGTCGCCGACGATCACCATCGTCGGGGCGGTGATCGACCGCATCTCGTCGTCGCTGATCTGCTGGTCGTCAAGATTCAACGTCGTCATCTTCCGGATCCAGCGGTCGAACGCCGCGGGTTCGGGAGTGTGCGCCTGGAACGACGTCTCGACCGGCGTGTCGGCGAACATCTCGGCGGTGAGTCCCCCGATGGCCTCGAACACCGACGGATGCCAACCGTCCCTGCGGAAGGTCGCCGACATCGAGACGAGGTGGTCGACCAGCCCGGGATGGCGGAGCGCGAGTTGCAGTGCGACGCCGCCACCCTGGGAGTAGCCCATGACGTCGGCTCTGTCGACGCCCAGGCCGCGCAGCAGGGCCGCGGCGTCTTCGCCGAACTGCTCGTACGACAGCGGTCGCGACGTATCCGGCGTGCGGCCGTGCCCCTGCTGGTCGAACACGATCACCGCGCGGTCGCGGGCGAACGCAGTCGTCCACGCCTCCATCGAGTCGCAGGCCATGAATGCGCCGGGGATCAGCAGCAGTGGCGACCTGGCCGCACCGAGGTCACCATGCACCTCGTAGTACAGGTCGATCCCGTTGACGGGCAGGTATCCGGAGCGGTCCGCAGTCACGATGTCCCCCTGAGGTCGGTGGTTCCTTCCGAGGAAGGACCTGCGGACGCCCCCGAACTCATCGCCGACCGGTCAGTAGACGGTGTAGCCCCCGTCGATGACCACCACCGAACCGGTCATGAACGCGGACGCGTCCGACGCCATGTACACGATGGTCGGTGCGATCTCCTCCGGCAGCGCGTACCGCTGCATCGGAGCGTCCTCGATCCAGTGCCGACGGAACCGGGGTTCGTCCACGGGTGCCATCTCGGTCTTGACGTAGCCCGGCGCGATCGCATTGACCCGGATGCCGTACGGCGCCCACTCGGCGGCCAGAGACTTGGTCAGCTGATGCACCGCCGCCTTCGACGCGTTGTACGACGGTTGCCACTGCGGGCGGTTGACGATGAGCGAGCTGATCGAGCCGACGTTGAGGATGTTCCCTCCGCCGTGGTCCTTCATGTGGGCGCCGGCCCGCTGACTGAGCCGCCACAGCGACCGGGTGTTCACGTCGAAGACGAGATCCCATTCCTCGTCGGTGATCTCGAGTGCGGGCTTGTGCAGGGCCAGCCCCGCGTTGTTGAGCAGGAGGTCGAGCCCGCCGAGTCGTTCCACCGCGCCGGAGATGGCCTCGTCCGGGCCGTCGGGCGCGGTGACGTCGACCTCGAACGCCTGCACGCGCAGCCCATCCTCGGCCAGGGCGTCGACGGCGGCGGCGTTGCGGTCGGCATCGCGGGACACGAAGACGACGTCGGCGCCGGCCTCGGCCAGGCCTCGCACGAATGCCAGCCCCAGGCCTCGGTTGCCGCCGGTCACCAGGGCCCGCTTGCCGGTCAGCGAGAAGGCGTCGAGCACTGTCATGGAGTGTCCTTCGTTACGTGGGTGCAGAGCGCCGGATCAGTCGCTGCCGCTGAATCTTCGGGTGGTCAGCCCATTGAGGAGTGCGGACAGGATGAGCACCACGCCCAGCGCCAGCAACTGGAACTGCGTGCCCGTGTTGCCCTCGAAGTAGAGGATGATGCCGGCGTTCAGCCACACGATCAGCAAGGTGGCCAGCAGGACGCCCGCCAACCGGCCGACGCCACCGGTGATCGCGACCCCGCCCAGCACGGCGATGGTGATGGCGGGAAGTGCGAGGCCGTTGCCGGCGGTGCCGGCATCGGGCCGGGCCGAGGCGAACTCCGCGGTGATGTACACCGCGACGAGACCCGACAGCACCCCGGAGATGACGTATGCCCGCATCCGGGTGCCCGGGACGTCCACCCCCGCCCACCGCGCCGCGACGTCGTTGGTGCCGACCGCGTACAGCCGGCGCCCGAACGTGCCGCGGTCCAACGCGAGCCACAGGATGAGGAGGACCGGCGCGAAGAACGTGAACACCCCGAGGGGGACGTCGGGGATGTAGTCGCCGATGATCGGGACGCGCACCGAACCGGTCAGCGAGTAGAGATCCTGGATCTCGGCACTGTTGATCGGCTTCTGGTCGTTGATGACCAGCGCGATCGACCGGTACGCGTAGTAGGTCGCGAGGGTGGCGATGAGCGCCGGAAACCCGATGCGCGCCACCAGGAAGCCGTTGATGGCGCCCAGCACGCCGCCGACGACGACCGCCAGCAGGACGGCCGCCAGCAGCGGCCAGCCCCATGAGCCGTAGGCGAAGCCGAAGATCATGCCGACCAGGGAGACCATCGCACCGACGGACAGATCGATGCCGCCGCGACCGGACACGATGACGACGAGTTCGGCGAAGGCCAGCAGCGCCAACGGAACCGCGTCGATGAGCGTGGCCGACATGTAGTCGAAGTCGTAGTCGCCGTTGAGATAGCCGTTCGTACTCAGGTACATCAGCCACGCGACGACGATGACGATGAGGACGCCGAGCAGCACGATGCGCTGGGTCAGCACCGCCTCGACGACACGGTCGATCCGGCGGCGGCCGGCCGACCGCTCGGCGGCGGGTGCGGCGGCGTCGACACTCACGGGTTCCTCCTCGCGCGGCGTCGGAGGAGGTCGGTGCCCACGGCCACCACGATGAAGATCCCGACGAACAGGTCCGATAGTTGCGACGGCCAACCCAGTTGGGTGACGCCCGACTTCACCGTCTGGACGAGCAGGGCCCCGAGCACGGTGCCCAGCACCGACCCGCGGCCGCCCATGATGGACGTGCCGCCGATGACGACCGCGGCGATCACGGCCAGTTCCTGGCCGGAGCCCACCGACTGGTCGAGGTTGGAGGTGCCCTTGGCGAGGGTGAAGACCGACGCGAGACCGACCAGCAGTCCGGTGATCACGTAGGCGATCAGGATGCGTCGCTGCACCCGGATCCCGGCGAGTCGGGCGGCGACCGGATCCCCACCGACGGCGAAGAAGTGGCGGCCACCGGCCGTGTGCCGCAGATACCACCAGGCCGCGGCGGCGAGGATCACCATGATCGCGAAGCTGTGCGGTATCGACGCCGTCCGGCCGTCGACGCCACGACCGAACCACGCCAGCGTGTTCGGCATCCCGCTGATCGGTTGGGAGTTGAAGATCTGCAGGCCCACGAAGAGGAAGACGTTCCACGTGCCGAAGGTGATGATGATCGCGTGCACGCGGCCGTAGGCGATCAGCGTGCCGTTGACGAGCCCGAGGACCGCACCGGTGGCGAGTGCGACGGCGAGGCAGGCCCACATCGGTAGCGCCTGATCGCGCATCAGCTTCGCGGTCACGACCGAGCACACCATGATGGCGCCGCCCACGGAGACGTCGATGCCGCCGGTGATGATGACGAAGGTCATGCCGATGCCGATCAGCGCGACCGGGGCCACCTCGACGAGCAGCGGGATGATCGACGCCGCGCTGAGGAACGCAGGTGTCGCCGCGGCCAAGCCGATCCATAGGACGACCAGGACGGCGACCAGGACGATCTCGGCAGGCGTGACCGGGGAGGGGAGTACGCGCTGCCTCGTCCGCGGCGTCGCGTCGGTGTCGGTGTTGGCGCTCATGCGGTGGCCGACCCCTCCTGGTCGCCGGCGGCGGCGGCGAGGATGTCGGCCTGCCGGGCGTCGGGGCCGAACTCCGCGGCGATGGTGCCCGCGCGGACGACGAGCAGTCGGTCGGTGATGCGCTGGGCCTCCTGCAGATCGGACGTGGCGACCAGGACGGCGGTGCCGCTGTCGGCGAGGTCGGTGATGATGCGGTGGATCTCCTCCTTGGCGCCGATGTCCACGCCCTGAGTGGGTTCGGCCAGGAGCAGCAGCGCGGGCCGTTCGACGAGTTGGCGTGCCAGCATGACCTTTTGGGCGTTGCCACCGGAGAGGTTGCCCACGTGCTGGTTCTCGTCGGTCGCACGGACCGCCAGCCGCTTCATCAGATCCCTGACCACCGAGCGCTCCCGGCGCCGGTCGACGAACGCCCGCCCGCGGGAGAGCCGGGCGAGGTGGCCGATGGAGACGTTGAAGGCGATCGACTGGAAGGAGAACATGCCCTCGGTCTTGCGGTTGGCCGGGAGCAGTGCGATGCCCGCGTCGGCGGCCTCCCGCGGTGACCGCGGTGCGACCGCGCGGCCCTCCACGACGATTTCGCCGCCGCTGGTCTTCGCCAGGCCGTGGATGCACTCCGCGATCTCGGCGACGCCGGATCCGACGAGTCCGTAGAGGCCCAGGATCTCGCCGGCCCGCAACCGGAGGCTCACGTCGTGGAACGAACCCGAGCGCGAGAGCGACTTCAGCTCCAGCACCGGCTCTCCCGGCGGCGTGGACCGCGGGCCCGAGTGCTCCGAGAGTGCTTCGCCCACCATGAGTTCGGCCATGCGACGGACGGTCATGTCCTCCATCGGATGGGTGCCGATGGTGCTGCCGTCACGCATGACCGTGACCTCGTCGGCGATCTTCACGACCTCGTCGAGGCGGTGGGAGATGTACACGATTGCCACGCCGTCGTCGGCGAGCCTGCGGATGATCCCGAACAGGACGTCGATCTCCGCGTCGGTGAGTATGGCCGACGGCTCGTCGAGGATGAGCACCCCGGCCTCGCCCGCGAGTGCCTTGGCGATCGACACCTGCTGCTGGGTGGCCACCGAGAGGTCGCCCACCGTGGCCGTCGTGAGCTTCGCGGGTAGGTCGAGCGCCGCCAGGAGGTCGGCGACCCGGGCGTTCTGGGCCGCCCAGTCCACCCGCCCACCCTTGACGATCTCGCGTCCCATGAACACGTTCTCGGCGACGGTGAGTTCGGCGAACAGTTGCGGCTCCTGGTACACCGTCGCGATGCCCAGTCCGATCGCGTCGACGGTCGACGAGATCGTCACGGGCGCACCCTCGTAGGTGACCGTGCCCGCGTCGGGCGTGGTGGCGCCGGAGATGATCTTGATCAGCGTGGACTTGCCCGCGCCGTTCTCTCCCACCAGCGCATGAACGCGGCCCGCATGGATCTCGACGTCGGCGTGCCGGATCGCCTTGACCGCTCCGTAGTTCTTGACCACGCCGCTCAGCGTCAGCCTCGGCTGCGCCATGGTGCCCTCACCCGGTGACGGCACCGATCAGTAGTTGAACTGGTCGACGTTCTCGGTGGTGATCAGCAGCGGATCACCGAGCACCAGGGTCTTGCTCGCCTCTTCCCACTTGACGTCGGGCATCGCATCGCTGACCTTGTTGGTCGCCTCGAACGGCTTCCCCTGTGCCACTTGCTGACCGGCCCATGCCGTCAGGTAGCCGAGGTTCTGCACGTTCCACAGGATGGAGCCCGACGAGGAACCGTCCTCGAGGTACGGCTTCATCGACTTGGGCGTGCCGATTCCGACGGAGAACACCTGGCCGATCTTGCCCGCGTCCTTGACGGCCTGCGCGACGCCGACAGCGGAGGTCGTGCACTGCCCGAGCAGACCCGTCAGGTCGGGGTGCGCGCTCATCAGGTCGGTGGCCATCTGCGTTCCCTTGGCCTGGTCCTCGCCGGAGTAGACGACGTCGACCAGCTCGGCCTCGGGGTACTTCGACGACACGTAGGCCTTCTCCGCGGCGATCCAGGAGTTCAGGTTCTCGGCCGTCTCACCGCAGGACACGATGGCCCACTTGCCCTTTCCGCCCATCGCCTTCATCAGCGTCTCCGCGGTGGTGTTGCCGATGCCCTCGGCGGTGGCCTGATTGATGAACGCCTCGCGGACCGAGTTCGGCGCGTCGGTGTCGGCCGTCATGACCTTGATGCCCGCGTCCTGCGCCTGCTTCATCAGCGGCGCCATCGAGTCGGGATCGTTGGGTGCGACGACGAGGACGTCGACCTTCTGCTGGATGAAGGAGCGGACGATCTGCGCCTGGGCGGCGGCATCGGCCGACGTGGGGCCCTGGTAGAGCCATTCGACGTCGCCGAGTTCACCGGCTGCCTGCTTCGCACCGGTGTCCATTGCCTCGAAGTAGGGCGAGCCCTGGAGTTTCGGCACGAAGGCGACCTTGACCGCGCCGCCCGAATCCTGTGCGGCGCTACTCCCCCCGGACGCCGGAGGTGCTGCCGAGTCCTTCTTGGTGCACCCACCGGTGACCATGGCGAGCGCGAGGACCACGCTGATCGCACCGACGACACGCTGAGAAGCCACCACGAGATCTCCTTCGACGACATGGGCGGAACACCGCGACGACGTCCCGTCGATGCCGCCCGCGAGCACCTGGCACGGACCCGTCGCAGGCGCGGCGGGTCCGGCTGGTCCGTTTCACATGTCGAACCAGCCACCGAGTGATGAAACACACACTAAGCAGGCCGCTGTGACCTTGTCAATGATCGGAGCCGTCGTCCGCGCGACGTGTCGGGTGGACCACGTCGTCCACGTGGAGCGCGAAAGTAACCGTGCGAGCGAGGTATTCGGCGACGAGTTCGCCGCCCCGTGGCCGGTCCGTCGGTTATCGTGACACGGATGACCGACCCAGCGGTCGGGGCGCAATCGTCCCGTGCGCCCGTCAGCCGCGGACGCGTTCCCGCGCTGTCGCGTGCGGCGACGGTGCTCCGGGTCGCCGGCGACGTGGCACGGCCACTCGCCCTCGCCGAACTCGCCGACATCACCGGCTACCCCAAGAGCAGTGTGATGGGCATCTGCCATGCGCTCACCGCCGAGAACCTCCTGTCCCGCGGCGTGGACGGTACCTACGTACTCGGACCCCGCGCCTACGAGCTGGGTTCCACCGCGAGGGCCGAGTACTGGCCGATCGGGGAGATCGGTTTCAGCTATCCGCTCGGCGAGGCCTTCTTCCGGGCCGAGATCGACGCCCTGCACGAGGAGGCCGACCGCCTCGGCGCGCGGCTGCACGTCCACACCGCCGGGGAGGACAAGTCGGAGCAGTCTCGTCGCATCGTCGAGTTCGTCGACGATGCAATGGATCTCATCCTGATCGAGCCCGTCGCCACCAACGGTCTCGAGGAGGCCTGCGCTCGCGCTCGCGCCGCGAGGATTCCGGTGGTCGCCATGGGGTCGGCGGTCAGCGGCGCCGACGCGGTGGTGGCGACGGACAACACCAAGGCAGGCACCCTGGCCGGTGGTGCCCTGGCTCGAGCCCTCGGCGGGCGCGGCCGCGTGGCCGTGGTCGGCGGGATACCCATCACGGCCAATTCCGACCGGATCGCCGGTTGCCTCGCCGCGCTGTCCCGGTACCCCGGCCTCGAGGTCGCCGTCACCAGCTATGGCGAGTTGGACGCCCCGTCCGGGCGGCGGGCCGCCGAGGAGGTCCTCCGAAGCCACCCCGACGTCGACGGGTTCTTCGCGAGCAACGATCAGATCGCCATCGGCATCTCGCGCGTCCTCCGCGAGCGGGGTCTCGCCGTCCCCATCGTCGGCGTCGACGGCGCGCGAGGGGCCGTCGACGAGATCCGCGCCGGTGGACCGATCATCGCCACCGCGACGCAGGATCCCCGGGCCCTCGCGCAGACGGCGATGGAGATCGGTGCGGCGCTGCACCGCGGCGCCTCCGTCACGCGGTCGTCGGTGTACCTGTCCCCGCGGCTGATCGACGTGGACAACGCCTCGGACTACGAACCATGGGGGTAGACGGCCCGCGCAGCCCCGCCGTGCATCGCGGCGCGCGGCTGCTCGACGCGATCTCCTCGGGCGCCGCCGGCACGCCCGCCGAACTCAGCGCCACGCTCGGCATGCCCAAGAGTTCCGTGTCGGACCTGCTCGACACCCTCGAGGACGTCGGGTTCGTGGCCCGCGGTCCGGACGGTGCCCTCCGGCCGGGCGCGGGCTGGCCCGGCCTGTCCGATCCCGACGCGGTGGTGCACCGCGTCTTCCGGGCCTGTGCCACACCCGAACTCGACGGGCACACCGTCTCACTGGTCCGGTTGTTCGGCAACCGGGTGGTCTTCGTGGACGTCCACCCGGGCAGGGAGCCCCTGCCGCTGACCCCACGACCCGGGCAGCGCGCCGATGCCGCGGCATGCGCGGGCGCCGCCGCCATCCTGTCCGCGATGTCGCCTTCCGAGGCGAGTGCGTCGGTACGCGCCGCGGCCACCCACCTCGGGCTGACCGACGACGAGGTACGAGCGACCCTCGACCTGCGGCGCCCCCGTCGCACGCGGATCCACCGGTCGCAGTCCGCGGTCCTCGGCCGGCAGCTCGCCTGTGCCGTCACGGACACCCGACTCGCGGTGACCCTGCACGTCCCGGATCACCTCGGCGAGCCCGTCGCCCGCCGGGCCGGCGCCGCCCTGTACGCGGCCGCGGTCCACTACTGAGCGTCGGCGCCGTCCGCGCTGCGCGCCACGTCGGTCTCGTCATCGGCCTCGTCGCCGCGGGCGGCGTCGTCGTGCTCCTCGGGCGGCGGCTGCTCCCCCGCGCGATCGCCCACCTGCTCGCCGTAGTACCGGATGATCACCGCCACCGCGGCCGCGACCGGCACCGCGAGGAAGGCGCCGATCACCCCGAAGGTGGACGCGCCGAGTGTCACCGCCAGCAGGACGATCACCGCGTGCAACTTCATCGACTTCGCCTGGAGCCACGGTTGCAGCACGTTCCCCTCCAACTGCTGCACCGCCAGGATGATGCCGAGGACGATCAGCGCGTTCACCGGTCCGTTGGCGACCAGTGCGATCAGGACGGCGAGGCCACCCGCGACGAATGCGCCGACGATGGGCACGAAACCACCGATGAAGGTGAGGATTGCGAGGGCGTAGGCCAGCGGCACCCCGAGGACGACCAGCCCGATCCCGATCAGTACCGCGTCGACGAGGCTGACCAGCGCCTGGGTTCGAATGAACCCGCCGAGGGTCGACCACACGCGCGACAGGATCTCCGCGAGGTGGGGGGCCGCGGGCATGCCGACGACGCGACGAAGCCACGGTACGAAGCGGGGACCGTCCTTCAGGAGGAAGAACGTGACCACCACCGCGGTGAACAGGGTGACCAGGGCGGACGTCGCCGCACCGACGCCGGTGAACAGACCCGCCGCGATCTGGGCGCCACTCGAGTTGAGCTGGTCGTTGATGGCGGTGACCGCCGAGTTGAGTTGCGCGTCATTGATGTTCAGCGGCGGGCCACCCAGCCAGTCCCTGACCTTCACGACGCCCGCGGTGGCCTGCTCGGCCAGTTCCGTGGCCTGCTCGACGATCGCCGGCGCCACGGCGGCGAACAGGCCGGCGACCACGGCCACGGCGAGCAGCAGGACGACCAGGACCGCCACCGCGGGTGCCACACCCTTGCGCAGCAGCCACCCGACCGGCGGCCACAGCACCGTGCAGATGATGACCGCCAGCACCACGGGGAGAACGACGACCCAGGTCTTGCCCACCACCCAGGCGAGGATCCACAGGCCGGCGGCCACCGCGACGAACTGCACGGCGACGGTCGCGGTCGATCGGAGGTGTGCCTGATAGATCGAACCGCGGGTGGGGGCAACCATGACGTCATCCTCCACGACGACCTCCCGTACATCCGTCGGGAGCGCCCCGCGGTGCTAGCGTCAGCGCGCATGAACCCGTGGCAGCAACCGGATCCGAATGCTGGTCCACCGCAAGCCGGTCCACCGCAACCCGGTCCGCCACGTCAGTCGTATCCCGCACCCCCGCCTCCTCATCAGCCGTATCCGTTCCCGCAGCAATACCCGCAGTACCCCGGACCGCAGCAGCACTACCCCGGGCAGCCTCACCAGTACCCCGGTCCGTCCCACCAGTACCCCGGTCCGTCCCACCAGTACCCCGGTCCGCCGCAGCACTACCCCGGCTACCCGCCGTATCCACCTCCGCCCGCCTCGTCGGGCGCCGCGGTCACTGCGATCGTGCTGTGCTTCGTCATCGCACTGCTGCAGGGCTTCGCCGTCATCGGCTACCTCGCCGTCGCCTCCGAACTGGCGGAGTCGGGCAACGCCATCGCGGCGTGGGTCCCGACCTTTCTCGCGGTCATGGGCATCGCGCGCCTCGTGGTCGCGGTGGCACTGGTCGTCGGCGCGGCGTTGCTGATCCGGCGTTCGCCGACGGGCCGTTCGGTGGCCGCCGGGGCGGCACTCGCGATGGTGCTCCTGCAGTTGGTCGAGTACGGGGTGCGCGCGAGCGCCCTGCCGACCTCGGGAGCGAACCCCTTCAGCACGCTGAGCAGCGTCATCCTGCCGATCGTGCTCGTCATCGTCGTCCTGACCGGCTCCACCCGCCGGTGGCTCGACGGTGGCGCCAACCGTCGACGGGACGACCCGCTCAGTCGTAGATGACGGCGAGGCCCTGGCGCCGAAGGTGGTCCAGGGTCTCGTGCATGGTCGCGAGTTCGTCCACCGAGTGGCCGTCCCAGTCCTCGAGTTCGCCCACGATGCGCACCGGCTCGCGGGTGCGGAACGAACGGGTCGGATTGCCCGGCATCTTCTTGTCCGTCACGTTGGGATCGTCCTCGACCTCACCCAGCGGTTCCACGACGTAGATCCGGCCCCGCCCCTCGCCCCTGGCCATCTCGGCCCCCCACGCGGCGGCGTCGAGCGTCTGGGTCACGTAGACGTGGTTCATGATCCGCCCCTCCTCGAAGTTCGAGGGGCGGCCCGGCACCAGCAGATCGCCGACCGAGAGGTCGGCTTTGGTCCCGTGGAGAAACGCACCCGACGGGTGCACTTCGAATGGCGTCGGCATGGTCGCTACCCCGTTTCGCGTCGTCGGCCGGACGATTGTGCAGCAGGAAGACGGTCTTGCGGCAAGCCCCCACTCCCGCCGTAAGATGAGAGTGGGAGGACGTTCCCGGAGCCTTCGTCCCGATGCGATTCGCGTCCCCGACCGCGAAAGACGTTGGCGGACCGGACTTTCGGAGCGTCCATCGGGGGTCCAACCGGTTCCGTGGTCCCCCGGCTGTAGCGTGGCGATCGTGACCTCACCCCGTATGTCCTCCTCCGTGGCCATGCTGGCCTGCGCCGCGTCTCTCGTCCTGACGGTCGCCGCGTGCGGTTCGGACGACCAGTCGGCGGCGACGAGTTCGTCGTCCCCCGTCTCCGACGTGTTCACCCCGCCCAACCTCACGGAGACCGCGACCGAAGCTGCGGGCTGCCCGACCGCGGCGCCCGCACCGGGCGGAAAGCCCGAGTGGACGTTGTCCGGTGGGACGGGATCGGTCGCCGTCACCGGATCGACGGACGACACCGCACCGCTCGTGACGGTGACCCCCCCGTTCAGCGTCACCGAGACGCAGGTGCACACCCTCAAGGCGGGTGACGGGCCGGTCGTCGCGGACACCGCGACGGTGCAGGTCTGCTACATGGGCGTCAACGGCCGCGACGGCACGGTCTTCGACAGCAGCTACGAGCGCGGAGCGCCTGCGGAGTTCCCCCTGACCGGCGTCGTGCCCGGCTTCCAGAAGGCCATCGCCGGACAGAAGATCGGGTCGACCGTGGCGGTCGCCATGACTCCGGCGGACGGCTACCCGGAGGGCCAGCCCGCGGCAGGCATCGAGAAGGGCGACTCGCTCGTGTTCGCGATCAAGGTCCTCAACGCCACGACCTGACCCGCGGGGCTCGCCGACCTACTTCGCCGTGTTGCGGCACCGGGTCGAGCAGTAGACGACCTGGTCCCACTGTCCCCGTGAACGCCACTTCTTCCGGTTCGCGAACGGACGCCCGCACGTGATGCACGTCTTCACCTCGGCGTCCTTCGGCATCCCGCCATCATGCCCGACGCCGGGTGTAGCGTAGTGCTACAACGTGTAGCAGAGTGCTACGAAGGAGGTGGATCGTGTCCAGTCCGACCGATCGCGTCACCCGGGTCGCCGCGGACCTCGTCGAAAGCGCCACGGTGGAGGGTGCGCGACAGAGCCGCTCGGCCAAGCAGCAGCTCGACCACTGGGCACGCGTGGGTCGTGCCGTGTCCAGTCACCAGACCGCCTCGCGGCGCCGCGTCGAGGCGGCACTCGCCGGCACCCTCAAACTGACGGCGCTGGACGACGACGAGGGCATCGTGTTCGGTGCGGAGATCACCGCTGCGATCGAGGAGCGTCTCGCGACGACGAACTACGGCGACGTCCTCGCCGCCAGGGGCATCACCATGGTTGCGCTCGACGACGACGGACGGATCGTCGAGTACTGGCCCGACGGCAGCTCGTCGGTGGTCGACACCGGCGCGTGAGCGCCGCCGACACCACCGACGCCGTGTTTCCGCCGTGACGCGGCTCGACCTCGTCGTCGGCCCCAACGGTGCGGGCAAGTCGACGTTCGTCGCGCTGACGCTCGCTCCCCTGCTCCCCCGCAGCGTCTTCGTCAACGCCGACGAGATCGCGCGGCAGCGGTGGCCCGCCGACCCCATGGCGCACGCGTACGACGCGGCGCGGGTCGCCGCGCAGACCCGTGCCAAGCTGATCGAACTGGGCACGCCGTTCATCGCCGAGACCGTCTTCTCCCACCCCTCGAAGCTCGAGCTGGTGCGCACCGCCCAGGCGTCCGGCTGCACCGTCGCACTGCACGTCGTCCTCATCCCCGAGGACCTCGCCGTCGAACGCGTCCGACGCCGGGTCCTGCACGGCGGCCACGACGTTCCCGAGGAGAAGGTCCGGCAGCGACACCGACGGCTCGCGACGCTGGTCGCCGCCGCGTCGGCCATGGCCGACACCGCGACCGTCTACGACAACTCCCGGCGCAGCGGCCCGCTCATCGTGGCCCAGCTGACCGCAGGAATGGTCGTCGGCTCACCGACCTGGCCGGACTGGGCGCCTGCACCGCTGCGGGACCGGTGGCCCTGAGGCGTCCGCCTGGATTGCCGCGCGCCACGGGCGGGTAATCGGCGCGCGTCCGTGACGTCGTCGTACGTGGGAAGGCCTGCAATGACACAGTCCGAGAGTCGGCCGTCGGAACCCGTCGACGACCACGAGGACGCCCCCGGCCAACTCACCGGCGCCGCCGTGATCGTCGCGCTCGTGTCGGCCACCTCGGGCCTGCTCTACGGCTACGACACCGGCATCATCTCCGGTGCCCTCCTGCAGATCACCGAGGACTTCGGCATCGCCGAGGCCTGGAAGCAGGTCATCGCGGGCAGCATCCTGCTCGGCGCCGTCATCGGGGCCCTCGTGTGCAGCTACCTGTCCGACCGGCGTGGCCGCAAGGGGACGCTGATCCTGCTGGCGGTGGTCTTCGTGGTCGGTGCACTGTGGTGCGCGCTCGCACCCAACCCGGTGCTCCTGTCCCTCGGGCGGCTGGTGCTCGGCTTCGCGGTCGGTGGCGCGACGCAGACGGCACCGATGTACGTCGCGGAACTCGCGCCGCCCAAGTACCGCGGTCGGCTGGTGCTCTGCTTCCAGATCGCGATCGGCGTGGGCATCGTCATCGCGACCATCGTCGGCGCCAGCGAGGTGATCCCGTGGCGGTGGTCGATCGGCGCCGCGGCCGTGCCCGCCGCGATCATGCTGGTGCTGTTGCTCCGACTGCCGGAGAGCCCGCGTTGGCTCGTCAAGTACGGCGACCGGGACGACGCCCGCAGCGTGCTGGAACGGGTACGCCCATCGGGCTACGACGTGGACCGGGAGCTGGACGAGACCGCGGAGTTGGCACGCGTCGAGCGCACGTCGTCGACTCGCGGCTGGTCCGGTCTGCGGGAGGCGTGGGTGCGCCCCGCACTGATCCTCGGCTGCGGCATCGCGATCTTCACTCAGCTCAGCGGCATCGAGATGATCATCTACTATTCGCCAACCATATTGACCGACAACGGTTTCGACACCTCCGTCGCCCTCCAGGTCTCGGTGGCGCTCGGCGTCGCGTACCTCGTCGCCCAGCTCGTCGGACTGTCGATCATCGACAGGGTGGGCCGGCGCCGCCTGACGCTGATCATGATCCCGGGCGCCGCGGTCAGCCTGTTCGTCCTCGGTCTGCTCTTCGTCACCGGCAACAGCGGCCGCGAATCCATGCCGTACGTCATCGCCTGCCTCGTCGTGTTCATGCTGTTCAACGCGGGCGGTCTGCAGCTGATGGGCTGGCTCACCGGGTCGGAGACCTACCCGCTGGCCGTGCGGCCGGCCGGCACGGCGGTGCAATCGGCGACGCTGTGGGCGACGAACCTGTTCATCACCCTGACCCTGCTCTCGCTGATCACTGCGATCGGAGTAGGACCGTCGATGTGGCTGTACGCGGCCTTCAACGTCGCCGCCTGGATATTCGTGTACTTCCGCATGCCCGACCTCACCGGCCGCAGCCTCGAGGAGATCGAGGGCAAGCTCGCCGATGGCAAGTTCCGGCCCGCCGACTTCGCACGCACGTCGCCGCCGAGTGCGGCGGTCACGTAAGGTTATGCCTACTAAGTATCCCGGAACCCGACGTGGGAGTTCGTTCATGACCTCGATCAAGACCGCACTGACCTCGGTGGCCGCCGCCGGCATATTCGCCGCCGCGACCCTGGGTTTCGGAGCCGCATCGGCCATCGCCGAGCCGCCCCCACCGCCACCTCCGCCGATGCAGGGTGAGGTGCCGCCCGACTGGGCGCCGCCCAAGCCCAACGAGTTCTTCGACGGTCATCCCGTGGTCTGGTACTCCGGGTGGGGCGGTCGCTGGGGCGTCTGGATCAACGGCCAATTCCTGACCCTGTCGTCGAACCCGGTCACGAACGGCGGCTGAGCCCTCCCCGTCGCCTGGCCGGAGGCGTTATCCTCGCCGGGTGAGCACCGAGACCGTACCCGGCGGCGTCGTGCATGAGTTGCCCGAGGATTTGCGGGAGGCGTTGAGCGGCAACGGTGTTGCGCTGTCGGCTTGGCACGACATCACGCCCCTGGCCCGCAACGAGTTCATCTGCTGGGTCGAGGACGCCAAGCAGGAGAAGACCCGGCAGCGGCGCATCCGCCGGACGCAGGAGGAACTCGAGGAGGGCAAGCGCAGGCCGTGCTGCTGGCCCGGGTGCAAGCACCGGGAGCGGACCGGCGCCCCGCGCTGATCACGACTACCCGAACAGCCGGCGCTCGTCGGTGACGTCGTATTCGGCCACCGAGCCCGACAGCAGAGCCGCACCCTGCTCGTCGCTGGGTCCGCTGCCGCGAAAGGCCTCGACCGCAGCCCGGGACTCCCACCGCTCGAAGACGTTGACGCGACCGGGATCGAGGAGATCACCGCAGATCGCGAAGTCCAGGCAGCCCGCGGCGCCGCGCGCCTGCACGACCACGTCCGCGCACCCCTCGAGGTAGGCGGCGCGTTCGGTGGATTCGACGATCAGGTACCCCGCCACGATGACCACGTTCTCGCTCCTCGAGTCGACGACGTTCTCCACCGTGCCGACTCCGGGGGGCGCCCGAAGTCATCGCTGCGCCGATGTCCGACGAGCATGGACCATGGAGGACGTGCCCGAGGGTGACACCGTATTCGCGTTGGCCCGCCGACTGAGGGCGGCGCTCGACGGTCGCGTCCTGACCCGCGGCGAACTGCGCGTGCCCGCCCACGCCACGGCCGACCTGGCAGGACGCACCGTCCTGGCCCACGTCACCCACGGCAAGCACCTGCTGACGCGGTTCTCCGACGACCTGACGCTGCACACCCACCTCAAGATGTCGGGCTCCTGGACGGTCTCGCAGACCGGACGCGGCCTGCCGCCGACCGTCATGCCCGACGTGCGGGTCGTCCTGCGCACCGACGGCCCCGCCGCGTACGGCGTGAACCTGCCCCTCGTCGAACTGCTCGAGACGCGGGACGAGGCGCTCGCCGTGGGCCACCTCGGCCCCGACCCGCTGCGCGACGACTGGGACGCCGGTGAGGCCGCCGCGCGGGTCGGGTCCGATCCCGGTCGCCCCCTCGTCGCCGCGCTGCTCGACCAGCGGTGCGTGGCGGGTTTCGGCAACCTCTGGGCCAACGAATTGTGCTACCTGCGCGGCCACAGCCCGTGGACCCCGGTGTGCGACGTCGACGTGCCCGCCGTGCTGACCCTCGGCGCCCGCGCGCTGCGGCACTCCGCCACCGTGCCCGGCGCGATGCAGGTGACCACGGGCGTGCGACGCAAGGGCGAGCAGCACTGGGTGACGGGTCGCGCCGGACGGCCATGCCTGCGGTGCGGCACCACCGTGCGCGTCGTCGCCGAGATCCCCGGTGATCCCGAACGGCGTCGCACCTGGTGGTGTCCGCACTGTCAACCGGGCCCCCAGGAACCACCGCGATAGGGCGATGATGGAACACATGGAGTCGACCCGCATCGATCGATGGTTGTGGGCCGTGCGGCTGACGAAGACCCGCCCCGACGCCGCCGCGGCGTGCCGCGGCGGGCACGTGCGGATCAACGACCGCCCGGCGAAACCGGCGAGCACGGTGGCGCCCGGCGACGAGGTGCGCGCCGTGATCGGGGACCGGACGCGAATCGTCGAGGTGACGCGGGTGATCCAGAAGCGGGTCGGTGCCGCCGATGCGGTCACGTGCTACCTCGACCGCACCCCCGCGCTCCCGCCCGTCGTCGCCGTCCCCGTCGCGCTCCGGGACCGCGGAGCGGGCAGGCCCACCAAGCGTGATCGCCGTGTTCTCGACAGGTGGCGCGCAGGTCAGGGGTGATTCCTGGGCCCCGACGCACTCCATCGTCGTCACATCCGACACAGTGGCACCGCCCCAGGGTGTCGGTTCGGGTGATGCCCGCGTCCTGATTAGGGTGGGCGGTCCGGTGTTCTACGAGGGACGGGAGATACGTGGCTGACGACGACCTGACGATGTCGGCTGCGCCATTGCTCGAGGCGAACCGTGACCTGCAGGCCTCGCCGGCGGTCCGCCTGCTCTCGACGCTCAACCTGGGCCTGTTCGCCACGCTGATGGACCGCCACCTCGGGGCGGGCGTGGTGCCCGAGACGGAACTCGTGGTGCACCTCGAGCGCGACCTCACCGACCTCGGACACCCCGACGGGCAGACCGGTCTCGCGCTGATCAAGTCGTGGTCCAGCCAGGGCTGGCTGCACCGCGTCGCCGACCGACGCACCGGCGTCGAACGCAACGTCTGCTACCTCACGCAGGACGCTCGCCGCGCCCTGGACTTCCTGCGCGGAATGCGCCGTCAGGACACCATCGCCACCGGCGGTTCCATCCACGGGATCGCGTCGCGGCTCAAGCAGGTGGCCATCCGTGTCGCCGACGACCCGGACCGCGTCCGCGCCGGCATCGAGGCACAGATCGACGCCCTGCGCGCCGAACTCGACCAGCTCGACGCCGGCGCGAGCCGACCCGAGGTCGACGTGACCGACGCCTACGACGAGGCGCGTGCGATCGCCCTGCAGATGGAACGGCTGATAACCGACATCGGGCAGTACGGGACCATGATCGAGCAGGCCACCGCGGCCCTCGACGAACCCATCGACACCAACGTCGAGTACCGCGACCGGCAGCGTCGGATGTACGCCGACTACGAGGCGGCGTGGGACTCGCAGGGTCGCGATTCGCACCGCGCCTTCCTGCGGATGATCAACGATCCCGATCAACGCGCCGAGTTCGAGGCCGACGTGGCAGCCGTGGCCGACGCGCTCCCCGCGCTGGACCCGGCGCTGCGCACGGTGATGGCGGGTTTCTTCGAGCTGGTCGGTCACCAGATCGACGAGGTCGAACGCATCCAGCAGCGGTGCGCCCAGCGGGTCAAGCGCTTCACCGCGTTCGGCACCCTCGAGCAGAGCAGGGGCGTCGCCCGCCAGCTCAACGATGCGATCGGCGCGGCGCGGGCGCTGCTCAAGACCTCGTTCGTCGACTCGCGCCTCGACGTCGAACTCCCGCTCGCGCGCCACGCGATCAGCTCAGTCGGTGCGCTGGGGTTCCGGATCGGGGATCTGTCGAATCCGCGACCCGCCATCGCCTCCCGCGACGAGGTGGACCTCAGCGGCTTCGCCGCGCTCACCACGCAGGTCGACGCACCGGCGATGTCGGAGATGATCAACCGCGCGATCGTGGACGGCCCGGTGTCGCTGCCCGACGCGGTGACCCTGCTCGACGACGCCGGGCAGTCCGCCTACCTCGGACACGTGATCGTGCTGTGGTCCTGGGCGCTGGCGCAGCCGCACCTCGACCGGGCATCCGGGTCGGACACCGTCCGCTTCCGGTCGCTCGATGGCCGCGACCGGGTGATGGAGGTCCCCCGGCTCCTCTTCACCGAACCCATCTCGACCGAATTCACGTCCCTCGAGCCGGAAGCCGCACCGTGACACGTCAGATCGACGCACCCATCTCCGACCAGGACATCTCCGCGTTCTCCGCGCTGCCCCAGGTCGACCAGACCGCGCGGGCACCACAGCAGCGCCGGCCCCGCTTCGACGGTGACGTCAGCGAACTGCCCGACCGCGCGTGCTGGGCGCTGCAGCACCTGCTCACCCGGCGGTTCATCAGCGCCGACGCCGAGCGCGATTTGTACAGCTGGGTGCTGGAGTACCGCGCGCCGCTCAGCGTGCGGCTCTCCGAACTCGACCTGCAGCTCCGCATCGTCGACGGGGTGGACGTCGCCTTCGTCGAACAGGCCCGCTACGAATCCGCACGCGGCGTCAAGCTCCTGCGTCGTGAACCGCTCGGCACCTACGACTCGATCCTCGCCCTGCACCTCGCCCAGATGATGCGCGCGTCGGGTGATCAGACCGTGCTCATCAGCCGGGAGGAGGTGCACGGACTGTTCTCCGGCGTGCTCAACGAGGTCGACCGCGACGCCGTCACCTTCACCGCACGCATCGACGGCGCGATCGCCCGCCTCGCCGCGCTGGAGATCCTCAAGCGCAGCGGCGACGACGAGGACAGCTACACCGTCAGCCCGGTGATCACCGCCGTCATGACCGCGTCTGTCATCACCGAACTGCAGCAGCAGTTCGAGGCGCTGATGGGCGGCGCGGCCGCCGCCCCGGCCGTCGCCGCCGCCCCCGCCGTCGCCGTCGTCGCCACCGAGCAGGAGGGTGACCTCGATGCCTGAGCAGTTCCACCTGTCGCGGCTGCAGGTCGTCAACTGGGGCGTGTTCGACGGGTACCACTCGATCCCCTTCGACCGGGGCGGCGCACTGATCGCGGGCGCCTCCGGCAGCGGCAAGTCCTCACTGCTGGACGCGATCTCGCTGGGCTTCCTGCCGTTCAACCGGCGCAACTTCAACGCCTCCGGCGACAACACCGCCGCCGGATCCAGCGCGGGCCGGCGCACCGTCGACAAGTACGTCCGCGGCGCGTGGGGGCAGCGCAGCGACGGTGGCACCAGCCGGGTCATGTACCTGCGCGGCGACGGCACGGCCTGGTCCGCAGTCGCGGTGACCTACACCAGCACCGCCGGCCGCACCGTCACCGGCCTCGTGCTGAAGTGGCTGACCGGCGACTCGCGCTCGGACTCGTCGAGCCGATTCGTGCTCGCCGACGGCGACCGCGACATCGAGGACGTCTGCAACCGTTGGGCCGCAGGGCGATTTGACGCGAGCGTGTTCAAGGTCCCGGGCGAGCGAAGCGACGGGAAGGATTCGGAGTGGCGGTTCTCCACCAGGGTCGAGTCGCAGTACCTTGCGCAGCTGTACGCCACCATCGGCATCCGCGCGTCGGATGCGGCGCAGCAACTGCTCGGAAAGGCGAAGTCGCTCAAGAGCGTCGGCGGGCTGGAGCAGTTCGTCCGGGAATTCATGCTCGACGAGCCCGGCAGCCTGGCCCGGCTCCCGGAGGCGCTCAAGCAGATCGACCCCCTCGTGGACGCGCGTGAACTGCTCGCGGTGGCGCAGCGCAAGCGCAAGATCCTCGGCGACATCGAGGCGATCCAGCAGCGGTACGCCCTGGAGTCGTCCGATCTGGGCATCATCGACCTGGTGGACCAGCCGATGGTCCGCGCCTACACCGACCACGTCCGGCTGGCGCGGTGTCCCGCGCAGATCGTCGGGCTCGACGCCACGATCGACCAGCTCGGCAACGAGTACGAGGACGTCACCCGCCAGCTGAACCTGGCCAAGGCCGAGGGCGACTCGCTCAACGCGCAGATCAGCGGGTCGAGTGCGAGCATCGGGCCGCTGCAGTCGCAGGTCGCCGGCGCCGAGGCCCAGGCCGAGGAGGTGTCGCGGCGCCGCGCCGTCTACGACGCGATGCTCGCCGCGCAGGACCTCGACGTGCCCGAGACCGCCGACGACTTCTGGAACCTGCGCGAGGACCTCGGCGGTCGGATCACCGAGCTGACCGCCAAGCTCGACCGCGGCCGGGAGGCGTCCACCGACGCCGAGTACACGCAGAAGGTGGCGCGCATCGCCCGCGACGACGCCGCCAAGGAACTGCGCCGCGTCGAGCACGTCGGGTCCGCGCTGCCCGAGTCGGCGATAGCGATGCGCGAACTCGTCTGCGACTCAGTGGGACTCGACGCCCGGGAACTGCCGTACGTCGCCGAACTGATGGATCTGCGTCCCGAACACGGCCGCTGGCGAATGGCCGTGGAGAAGGTGCTGCGCAACGTGGGCCTGCGCCTGCTGGTGCCCGACCGGCACTACGCGGCGGTCCTGCGCTTCGTCAACGAGACCGACATGCGCGGTCGCCTGCAGGTGCACCACGTCCGCGAACGGCTCCTCGGCGCCGAACCGGCCGAAGCCGACCCGAACACGTTGGCGGGCAAGCTGTTCGTCGTCGACGCCACGCACGTCTGCGCGGCGGAGGCCGCCGACGTGGTGGCTGCCGCCGGCGACCACGTCTGCGTCGAGACGCCCGACCTGTTCCCGCGGTTCCGCCGCGCCGTGACCGACACCGGTCTGTACAAGGACTCCGACCGGCTCGCCGTCAAGGACGACAGACGCGCGCTGCGGCAGTCCGACTACATCTACCAGGGCGACGTCGCCGCGAAGATCGACGCGTTGACCGTCGACCTCGCCGTGGCAGAGGAGACGTATCAGGCCGCGCGGCGCGCAGCAGACGACATCGCCGCTCGACGCCAGCAGATGCGCGACCGGGCGACGGCGTGCAAGGCGATCTGCGAACAGTTCCCGCAGTGGAATCAGATCGACACCGACACCGCCGACGGGCACGCCGAGAGGCTGCGCGAACAGTACGAGTTGCTGCTGGCCGACCACCCGGACATCGAGGCGCTCAACGCCCGCGCCGACGCGTGCTGGGACGAGATCCAGGCCCTGATGACCCGGCGTGGTGCGATCCAGACCCGTCGCGACGACCTCGACGGACGGCGTACGCGCCTGCTGGAACTCCAGGAGCGGCTGGCGCCCGCGTTCGTCTCCGAGCCGCTGACCGAGCTGCTCGACCGCTACGCCGGCGACGTGCCGGTGACCCTGGAACTGCTCAACCCGGAGCCGCATCGCGAGGCGGTGTTCACGGCCCTCCGCCGCGAGCGCGACCAGCTCCGCGAGAGCAGGAGGCGCTCCTACGACGAACTCGCGCGCATCCTCAACACCTTCGACACCGCTTTCCCCGACGCCGTCCCCAACGACAGCGACGTCTTCGACGAGCGCGTGCACGACTACGTCGCGGTGTGCAGGCACATCGACGAGCGGGAGCTCCCGGAGGCCTACGAGCGCATGATGCGACTGGTCACCGAGCAGGCACCGGACGCCATCCTCACTCTGCACCGGATCGCCGAGCAGGAGGCTCGGCGCATCAGCGACCAGATCGACCGCGTTAACACCGGTCTCGGCTCGGTGGAGTTCAACCGCGGCACCCGGCTGACCCTGCGCGCCACCGGGCGCAGTCTCACGGCGGTGTCCGAGCTGACCGAGGTCGTGCGGGCCATCTCACGGAGGATCGCCGAGGTCGGACTGGGAGACAAGCAGGCCATCCTCGACCAGTACGCGGACATCCTGCGGCTGCGGAACCGGTTGGCGTCCAACGCCCCCGAGGACCGGGCGTGGACCCGCGACGCGCTCGACGTGCGCAACCGGTTCACCTTCGACTGCGCGGAGTGGGACGTCGCGAGTGGAGAGCTGATCCGCACGCACAGCAACGCCGGCGACAACTCCGGCGGCGAGCAGGAGAAGCTCATGGCGTTCTGTCTGGCGGGGGCGCTGAGCTTCAACCTCGCGGCGCCCGGCAGCTCGGACAACCGGCCGGTGTTCGCCCAGTTGATGCTCGACGAGGCGTTCTCCAAGTCCGACCCGCAGTTCGCGCAGCAGGCCCTGCAGGCGTTCCGCAAGTTCGGCTTCCAGCTCGTCATCGTGGCGACGGTGCAGAACGCCACCACCATCCAGCCCTACATCGACGGCGTGGTGATGGTGTCCAAGCGGGAGGCGACCGGTCGCGATGCCCGGCCCGTCGCCACCGTCGCGACGAAGACGATCTCGGACTTCGCCGCGCTGCGCAAGGGGCTCGGAGCACCGGTCGAGCGGGTTCCCGCCGGAGTCTGACCGTCCGACCTACACTCCCGAGTGTGAGCACTCCCCCGACCACCGAGGACGGGCACTACTTCGTGATCGACGGGCGCCGGTGGCGTGCCACCGACCCGTCGATCCCCGAGGAGCGGCGTGCCGAACTGGTGGCCATCCTGATGGCGTGGCGACGAGAGGTGCGGCGCACCAAGGGAACCGACGACGAGCGGGCTTCCCGGGCGGGAGTCCAAGCGACCAAGGTGGCCCTCGGGGAACGCGGTACACCGCCGTGGTGGGAGCAGTCCGACGCCGAACGCCGGGCGCGGTGGGAGTCCGACGTCCCGGCGCCGAAGAGTGACCGGTCACCGTGACGCGCATCGGTGGGCTGCTGACCCTGCTGGCGATCAACGCGGTACCCGCGTTCGGGTGGTTCGCCGGGAACTGGTCGGACGGCACGACGCTGGCGGTGTACTGGTTCGAGAACGTCGCCGTCTGCCTGTCGGTGTGGGCCCGGATCGTCGTCCACCGCAGGCGCAGTCCGCGTCGCGGGCACTTCCGGTACGAGGCGGCCGGCGAGTCCAAGCGCAGCTCGACGGGATCCTTCGTGCAGGGCTACCTGATCACCACCCTGGCGTTCTGCACCGCGCACGGCGTCTTCCTCGGCATGATCCTTCTGCTGCTCACCGTCAACGGCCGAGGCGAGTTCGCGGTCGTCGACTGGCGGACCGTCGGCATCGGGTGCGCGTGCGTGGTGGTCGTCCTGCTGGTCGACTTCGCCGTGGACCTGAAGAGACTGCCGAACTGGTCGTTCCTCTCGATCGAGCAGATGGCCTACCGGGGACTGGGCCGCGTCGTCGTCGTCCACCTCACCCTGATCTTCGGCCTCGTCGCGGTCGCCATCACGGACGCGCCCAACTCACTGTTCGGCGTCTTCATCGTGCTCAAGACCCTCTACGCCGTGGCCTCGGCGCTGCCGCAGTGGGAACCGGCGAGTGCACCGCCATGGCTGAGCCGGGTGATGAACCGGATGCCGAACGTGCACCCGGGCGAGAAGTTCGAGGAGTTCTGGGCCAGGGATCGCGTCGGCGAACTCGAGCGGCGGGCACGCAACGAAGAGCCCTGGACGCCACCCGGCACCCGCCGCGTGCACTGAGGCATCACCCGCCTCGGCGCGGGTACCCCTCCCTCTCGGTGGCGACGAACGAGAGGAGTCTCGAGATGACGGCACATGGCTGGCAGGTCGTCGTCGCACGGGCGTACGACGCGGGAAACCCCACGGACGGAGCGCAGGAGACCGTCGTCGCCGACGCGGGCGAGGACGAGGCGCGGCGCGTCTACGCGGACACGGTCGCCGCGGCCGCCGACGAGGGATACACCTACGTCCGCTTGAGATCGGCGGGGCGAGACGTCGATCACTGGCCGCCCGCGTCCGGTTGGACCTGCTGACCTCCGGTGACAGGATGGTCCGCGTGGCAGAGCGCGTCGAATTCCCGAGCAGTACCGGACCCACCCTGGCCGGTGTCCTCGACACCCCGCACGGCGAGGTACGCGGCTGGGGGGTCTTCGCGCACGGGTTCACCCTCGGCAAGGACTGCCCGGCCGCCAGTCGCATGTGCAAGCAACTGGCGAGCGAGGGCATCGGCATGTTGCGCTTCGACAACCTCGGACTCGGCCACTCGGACGGCGACTGGGGGGACGGCTCCTTCTCGCACAAGGTGGCAGACACCGTCCGCGCCGTCGAGTTCATGAACGGGTCGGGTCGCGAGGTCCGGGTCCTCGTCGGCCACTCGTTCGGCGGTGCCGCCGCCATCGCCGCCGCGCACGACTGCCCATCGGTGGCCGCGGTCGCCAGCGTCGGCTCCCCCTTCCAGCCGGCGCACGTCGAGCACAACTACGACGCCCTGGTGCAGCGGATCGAAGAGGACGGCGAGGCGCCGTTCCTGATCGGCGGCAAGGCGCTGACGCTCAAGCAGCACTTCATCGACGACGTGCGCGCGGCAGATCTGCGGGAACGCATCAAGACGCTGCGCAGGGCGCTGCTCGTCATGCACTCCCCGACCGACAACACCGTCGGCATCGCCAACGCCAGCGACATCTTCCGGGCGGCGCGGCACCCGCGCAGCTTCGTCTCGCTCGAGGGTGCCGACCACCTGCTCACCGGCAAGAATCAGGCCGCGCGGGCGGCACGCATCATCAGCGCCTGGGCCGACCCCTACCTCTGACGGCAGGCCCGTCGACGGGTGCGCCGGACGGCAGATCCGTCGTGCGAATGCACCCAAACGGCGGGTGACCCGCAGCTAGGCTCGGACGGGACACCCGGGAACCGAGCTCAGCGAGGAGCAAACGCCCATGGCCAGCCCAGCACACCACGACGCCGACCCGACCGCGGAGACCCCCTTCGACCGCGCGGTCGCCGCCACCCAGAGCTACTTCGACGCACCACGCTTCGAGGGCATCATCCGGCTGTACGGCGCCCGCCAGGTCGTCGAGCAGCGCGGCACGATCGCGTCGGACCACACCGTCGCCCGGGAGGCCGCCGAGGCGTTCTATCCGCATCTGCGAAAGTTGTTCGCGGAGAAGCGAAGCATCACGACCTTCGGCCCCTACTCGCCGGGCCAGGCCGTGGTGATGAAGCGGATGGGCATCGAGGGCATCTACCTCGGCGGCTGGGCGACGTCGGCGAAGGGATCGATCAGCGAGGATCCGGGGCCCGATCTCGCGAGCTACCCGTTGAGCCAGGTGCCCGAGGAAGCCGCCGGCCTGGTCCGGGCGCTGCTGACAGCGGACCGCAACCAGCAATACCTGCGGCTGCAGATGAGCGAGGAACAGCGCGCGGCGAGCCCGGTCTACGACTACCGGCCGTTCATCATCGCCGACGCCGACACCGGGCACGGCGGCGATCCGCACGTCCGCAACCTGATCAGGAGGTTCGTCGAGGCAGGAGTACCGGGTTACCACATCGAGGATCAGCGGCCGGGGACCAAGAAGTGCGGCCACCAGGGTGGCAAGGTCCTGGTGCCGTCGGACGAGCAGCTCAAGCGCCTCAACACCGCACGCTTCCAGCTCGACGTGATGGGGGTGCCCGGCATCATCGTGGCGCGCACCGATGCGGAGGCCGCCAACCTCATCGACAGCCGCGCCGACGAACGCGACCAGCCCTTCCTGCTCGGCGCCACCAACCTCAAGATCCCCACGTACAAGTCGTGCTTCCTGGCCGTCATGCGCCGCTTCCACGACAGGGGCGTCACCGAACTGAACGGCCACCTCCTCTATGCGCTGCCCGACGGCGAGTACGCCACCGCCGAGGCGTGGCTCGAGCGGCAGGGGCTGCTGAGCGTCATCGACGAGGCCGCGGCGACCTGGCTCGACGGCCGGGAATCGTCCGTGGACAAGGTCTACGACGAGGTCGAGTCGCGATTCATCGATGCCTGGCAGCTCGATTCGGGCCTGCAGACCTATGGCGAGGCGGTGGCCGAGATGCTCGACTTCCGTGCCCGCGAGGGCGAGACCCCGGGGATGAGTGCCGACGAGTTCCGCGCGTTCGCTCAGCGGGCACCGCTCTACACGGCGCGGGAGAAGGCACGTGAACTCGGCGTCGACGTCGCGTGGGACTGCGAGCGCGCCAAGACCCCGGAGGGCTACTTCCAGGTGCGCGGCGGCATCCCCTACGCGATCGTGAAATCGCTTGCCGCAGCACCCTTTGCGGACATCCTGTGGATGGAGACCAAGACCGCGGACCTCGCGGACGCCCGCGAGTTCGCCGAAGCCATCCATGCCGTCTACCCCGAGCAGATGCTGGCCTACAACCTGTCCCCGTCGTTCAACTGGGACACCACCGGCATGACGGACGACGAGATGCGGGCCTTCCCCGAGGAACTCGGCAAGATGGGCTTCGTCTTCAACTTCATCACCTACGGCGGTCACCAGGTCGACGGCGTCGCCTCCGAGGAGTTCGCCACCGCCCTGCGGCAGGAGGGCATGCTCGCGCTCGCCCGGTTGCAACGCAAGATGCGGCTCGTCGAATCTCCCTACCGCACACCGCAAACGCTGGTCGGCGGTCCCCGCAGCGATGCCGCGCTGGCCGCATCGTCGGGTCGGACAGCCACCACGAAATCGATGGGCAAGGGGTCCACCCAGCATCAGCACCTGGTGCAGACCGAGGTGCCGAAGAAGCTGCTGGAGGAGTGGCTCGCGCTGTGGAGCGAGTACTACGAGTTCGGCGAGAAGCTGCACGTTCGGCTGCGGCCGCGACGCGCCGGGTCCGACGTACTCGACCTCGGGATCTACGGCGACGGCGAGGATCCCCTGGCCAACGTGGTGGTCGACCCGATCAAGGATCGGCACGGCAGGAGCATCCTCACGGTGCGCGACCAGAACACGTTCGCCGAGAAGCTGCGCAAGAAGCGGTTGATGGACGTCATCCACCTGTGGCTGATCCACCGGTTCAAGGCCGAGATCGTCTACTACGTGACGCCCACCGAGGACAACATCTACCAAACCGAGAAGATGAAGAGCCACGGCATCTTCACCGACGTGTACCAGGAGGTCGGCGAGATCATCGTCGCCGACGTCAACCAGCCGCGGATCGACGAACTCCTGGCGCCGGACCGGGAGGCGCTGTCCCGGTTGATCCGCAAGGAGGACTGAGCTAGTCGGTGTGCGGCGTCGCCGGGGGTTCCGGCGCGGCGCCGCCGTCCTCGGGCAGCAGTTCGGCCGAGCCGTCGTCCTCCTCGGCGGCGAGGTGCTCTTCTTCGACCCGTCGGCCCGAGGGTTCCGTCATCGTCGTCCGTCCTTCCGGTGGTGTGTCGGGGCTACCCCGGCGGCGGCGTCGCCAATCAGCCGCCCGATCGATCGGAGTGAGGTCGCGAGATCCGGGCATCCCCCGTCCATGACGACCACCCTCGAATACGCGCCCGGCCGCCACGCCGACGTCTTCGCCGAGCACGAGCGTCCCACCGTCCTGCTGTGGCACGGCATGCAGACCGACTCCCGGGGCGCCGTCGGACCGCTTGCCGAGCGGATCGCCGGGCACGGCCTGTGCGTCGTGGCGGCGGATTGGGACTCCCACGCCGAGGACGGTGGCCGCTCCGATCTGCTCGCATCGGTGGAGTTCGCCCAGCACCGGGCGCAGGAGGGGCTGATCCTGGTCGGCTGGTCGATGGGCGGCCTCGCCGCGGCCGGGGTGACACTGGAGGCGTCACGGCTCGGCGTGCACCTCGTGCACACCGTCTGCTTGGCCGGCGCATTCGGCGCGCGCGACCCCATCTCCGGCGGCCCGCTGAAGCGGACCCCGCTCGGTGCCGGCGCGGGCACGCCGTTCACGCTGCTGCACGGTACGGCGGACGACGTCGTCCCCGCAGAGGTGAGCAGGGCCTTCGCCGCGCGTCTGCACGAACTCGACTGGCCGGTCGAGGTGGTCGAACTCGACACCGACCACGGCGCCATCGCAGGCGCCGTCTACGACCCGCGAGCGGACCGCTACGAGCCCGCGACCGACGACGAATCACTGCGGGTGGCAACCGATGTCGCGGCCCGGATCGCGGCGGTCGTGCGCCTCTGATCGCGCGCCGGGAATCAGCGTGACGCGGTGCGCCGGGTCGCCGCCCGCGCGCCGAGGTACAGCACCGCTCCCACGGCGAGCAGGATCGCGGCGAACAGCCACACCGTCGCCGTCTGCTGGGTGAGCAGCAGCACGCACGACAGGACGCCCAGGACCGGGATCGCGGTCCACACCCGGAAGTGGTCGTGGTCCACCTGGTCGCGCCGGAGCACCAGCACGGCGACGTTTGTCGAGATGAACACGAACAGCAGCAGCAGGACCACCGTTTCGGCGAGGGTCGATAGGTCTCCGACGAGGGTCAGCACCATCGCAACCGCGGTGGTCGCGACGATCGCCACCCACGGCGTACGGCGTTGGGGCAGCACCCGGTTCAGCGCGCTCGGCAGCAGGCCGTGCTCGGCCATGCCGTAGGCGAGCCGGCTCGACATGATCATGGTGAGCAGCGCCCCGTTGGCGACGGCGACGAGTGCGATGGCGCTGAACAGCCAGCTCGGGACGTTCACCCCAGAGGCGCCGACGACGGCGAGCAGTGGACCCGAGGAGGCCGACAGCTCGTCCGGCGGCAGAGCGATCGCACTCGCGATGCCGACGAGTGCGTACACCACGCCCGCGGTGATCAGGGCACCGAAGAGCGCGGCCGGGTACACCTTGCTCGGATTGCGGATCTCCTCCGCGACGTTGGCCGAGGTCTCGAATCCCACGAACGAGTAGTAGGCCACGATGGCGCCGCCGAGGATGGCCAGAGCGGGCACCGAGCCCTCGGGGAACTGCGTGATCCGGTCGACCTCGCCGCGCCCACCGCCGACCATGACCGCCACCACGACGATGACGATCAGCAGGCCGGACAACTCGATGACGGTCATCACAACGTTGCTCTTGAGCGACTCGCTGATCCCGCGTGCGTTGAGGCATGCGACGAGCACCAGGAACACCATGGCCGCCGGCACCGCAGGGACGTCGATGAACGTCGACAGGTAGTCGCCGGCGAACGCCAGCGCGAGACCGGCGGCGCTGGTGACGCCCGCGGCGAGCATGCAGAAGCCGATCAGGAACGACACGACCGGTTGACGGAAGGCACGCTCGGCGAACACGGCTGCGCCGCCGGCCTTCGGGTACTTGGTGACGAGTTCGGCGTAGGACCCGGCGGTCAGCAGCGCCAGCACCAGGGCCGCGACCAGCGGGGCCCACAGCACGCCGCCCACGTCCTCGGCGAGCACGCCCATCAGCGCGTAGATGCCCGCACCCAGGACGTCACCCAGGATGAACAGGAATAGCAGCGGGCCGGTGATGCCCCGCTTGAGCTTGCCCTCCTCCGGTGCATCGGTGGTGGGGTGAGCGTCGGCCTCTGATGTCATGTGCCCTCCTGGGTGATCGTGATACCCCGTCGATCACCGTCCAAGCATGGGCGGTGACGGGGAGGTGACGGCCCCGTGTGAGCACGCCTCGACCGGGTACAGGCCCGTCATGACCGACATGGCAGAACGATTCACCTCCGCACTTGGCGAACTCCACGGCAGTAAGGACGTCGAACCGCTCGTCCTGCTGTTCGGCGAGGACGCGACGTTGACCAAGGCAGGACTGCCCCACCAGGAGAAGGGCAAGGACGGCGCCCGCACGTTCTGGGAGCAGTACCGCGACGTCTTCGGCGACATCGAGTCCGACTTCAGCCATCAGGTGGTCGACGGCGACCTCGTCGTCCTCGAGTGGACGTCCAACGGAACCCTGCGCGACGGCAGCGACTTCACCTACGACGGGGTCAGCATCTTCGAGGCCGACGGCGACTCGATCACCGCGTTCCGCACGTACTACGACACGGCGGCGTTCCTCAGCGCGGAGGCGAAGAAGCGATAGCGGCCGACTTCTCCGTAGGCGGTGGCACAGTGAACGGTGTGAATGCCTCGCCGACCGCCGATCCCGCCGCGCTGACCGCCCGCCTCGCCGGCGAGAAGTTCGTCTCCCTCGTCACCTACCGGCGCAGCGGCGAGCCCGTGGCCACCCCGATGTGGGTCGTGCGCGACGGTGAGCACCTGTCGGCATGGACGCCGGCCGACGCGTGGAAGGTGAAGCGGGCGCGACGCGACGGCCGTGTGACGCTGCGGGCCTGCGGCCGCACCGGCAAGGTCGACTCCGGTGAGCCGGTGCTGGAGGGCCGTGCCGAGGTGGTCACCGACCGCGGCGAGGTGGCGCGGGTCGAGCACCTGGTCAAGCAGAAGTACGGGTTCGAGTTCCGCGTCATGACCATCATCGAGGCAATCGTGGCGCGGGGACGCAAAGACCGTGTGCTGCTGAGAATCTCGCCGACGTCCACGAAGGAGGACTGACATGTCCGCGAGGCGACCGAAGGTACTCGTCATCGGCGGTGGGTTCGGTGGGTTGTTCTGCGCCCGCCGACTCGGCAACGTCGACGTCGACGTGACGCTGCTCGACCGCGCGGCGTGCCACGTGTTCCAGCCGCTGCTGTACCAGTGCGCGACCGGCACGCTGAGCATCGGTCAGATCAGCCGGTCGCTGCGCGAGGAACTCGCCGATCGCGACAACGTGCAGACCCTCCTGGGTGAGGCGATCCGGCTCGACCCCGACGCCCGGACGGTCACCGCGCGCCGCCCCGACGAGACGGAGTACACGCTCGACTACGACTATCTGGTGATCGCGGCGGGGATGCGGCAGTCCTACTTCGGGCACGAGGAGTTCGCGGCGTGGGCGCCCGGCATGAAGACACTCGACGACGCACTCAGCATCCGCCGCCGGGTGTTCGCGGCGTTCGAGATCGCCGAGACGCTCCCGCCCGGTCCCGAACGGGACGGCTGGCTCACGTTCGTCGTCTCGGGCGGCGGTCCGACCGGTGTCGAGTTGGCCGGACAGATAAGGGAATTGGCGACACGGGCGCTGGCCAACGAGTTCCACGCGATCGAGCCCGAGGAGGCACGGGTCCTGCTGTTCGACGGCGGCGACCGCGTCCTCAAGTCGTTCGCGCCGAAGATGGCGCACCGCGCAGGCCGGACGCTGGAGGCGCTCGGAGTCGAACTGCACTTCGGCGTGCACGTGACCGACGTCCGGCGCGACGGCGTGACCGTACGTCCCAAGGGCGGCGGGCCCGACGAGGAGTACGCCGCGCGCACGGTGCTGTGGACCGCCGGCGTCGAGGCGGTGCCGTTCGCCAAGCACGCCGCGAAGATGCTCGGCGCCGACACCGACCGGTCGGGCCGCATCACTGTCGGCCCCGATCTGTCGGTGTCCGGCCATCCCGACGTGTTCGTGATCGGCGATCTCGCGGGCCGCGACGGACTACCGGGCGTGGCGGAGAACGCCATGCAGGGTGGGCTACACGTCGCCGCGTGCATCCGTCGCGACCTCGGCATGCGCGGCCGCAAGGACTTCCGGTACCGCGACCTCGGCTCGGCGGCCTACATCAGCCGCGGCCACGCACTGCTGCAGGCCGGACCGGTGAAGCTGACCGGCAAGCTCGGGTGGCTGGGCTGGGGGTTCATCCACATCGCGTTCCTCACCGGCGTGCAGAACCGCGTCAGCACCGTCGCGACGTGGATGGCCACGATCGCGCGGGCCAACCGGACGGACCGCACGTTCATCCTGGGCGGCTCGGGTCACCCCGAGGAGCCGTACACGTGGGAGTCCCCGGTGCACCAGGGCAATCATTCGACCGACGACGGTCAGAACGCGTAGCGGATCCGGCCCGCTGCGACGGACCTCACCCCTCGCGATGGCCCGTTGATAACGCGACGGGCGGGCTGCGCGATAGGCTGTCAGAGGTTCGACCCAATACCGGAAGCGATGTGAATGCCGTGAAGCGCGCGATTCTCCTGTTCGGATGTGCCGTGATCGCCGCGTCGGCGCCCCTCGTCGCTGCCGCCCCCGCCTCTGCCACGTGCCCCTACGGCACTGCCCAGACCCGCTTCGACGGCGTCTGCACCAAGAGCGGATCCAGCGGACCCGCCTACCTGCCCCCCGCCGCGTCGCGGCCCAGTGCGGACGTCGTACTGAACCCGAACGGGTTCTCCACCGTCAACGGCATCCCCTGCACGCCCGAGCGCATCGGCAAGTGCTACGCCCTGCAGGAGAGCCAGGGCGGCTGACGCCGTTCGCCTTCGGTCGAGCACCTACGTCACGGCGGATCGACGACGTCCCGGAACGCGCTCGCCGGATGAACGGTGGCACCCGCCGAACGGGCGCGACGCGTCAGCGTCGAATCCGACGTCACGACGCACACTCCCCCCGGATCGTCCGCGCCCAGCAGTAGTCGAACGATCTCGTCGTCGGCGGAGTCCGGCCCCGCGGCATCCGCGTGGTCGACGTCGATCACCGTGGAACGGATCGGCGGATCGGGCGGCCGCTCGAACACGACCGTGACCTCGAGGCGCTCGGAGGTCGCCCACCGCTCGAGGCGGTGGACCAGGGTGACCATGGCGCCGTGGCGGTCCCGCCACCATCCGTCCGGCCGTGAGCCGATGACGTTCATCCCGTCCACGATCCACCGCACCCCCCGACGGTACGGCGGGACGGGTCAGGTCGTCGTGCGCGTGCGGAGCAGGTCGGCTGCCTCGTCCTGGTAGGCGTGCTCGGCCCACTGCAGCGGGGTCGTGCCGAACCGTGCGTCGACGGCCGACGGATCCGCACCGGCGTCGAGCAGCGCCCCGACGAGGTCGAGGTCCCCGTCCCACGCCGCGTGGTGCAACGGGGTGACGCCGTCGTCGTCGCGGGCATTCGGGTCGTCGGGGAAGCGTGGCGTCACGAGGTCGACTCCCGAGACGTCGATCCCGTGCCGTGCGAACAGTGCCAGACGATCGGCGAAGCCGTGCTCGGCCGCCCAGCGGACCTGCCGGCGCCACATCTGCGGACGCGTCTCCATGGCCTCGCCGAGGCGGCGCTCCCACGGACTCGGGCCGGCATCGGCCAGGCCGTGGGTGAACAGCAGGTGCAGATGCGAGTCGTCGGGCCGGAACATCCGGTTGTAGAGCGTCTGCTGATCCGCGGGATGCGCGCCGCGCCGAAGCAGCAGGTCCGCCAGCGCCGTGGCGCACCGGTGCCGGGGCTGGCGTCGGGGGCCCTGCTCGCCTTCGCCGAACACGCCCGTCAGCACCGTGAACGGCGTCGACATGCCGCGCCACAGGTACCCGGCGTCGGCATCGGCGCCCGCGTCGAGGAGCAGGCCGGCGGCCGCGAGCACCTCGTCCTCGCCGCGGTCGACGGGGACGCGCGAGTAGGCCAGGTACGTCAGCGGCGTCCACCCGAACGGTCCACCGCGTTCGTCCGCCAGACCCGGCCGGGACGCGAGGTGGCGTCCGAGAGCCCGCGGATCGTGCGCCGTGGCGGCCGCCCACACGTGCCGGTCGACGAGGGTGGGGTCCGATTGCAGCACGTCGGCCGCGGCCTGCCACCGCGGCGGCGCGTCGGTGTCGTCGTAGTGCAGCGTCCCCGCGGCGCAGAACCGGTCGGCTGCGTCGAGGCCGTCCTCGTCGACGCGGGTGGGGTCGACGGCGAGGTCGCGGACGGCGTGCAGATATCGGACCAGCGCGGGCCACCCGGTGAAGCCGTAGCCGCGAGCCACGGCCAACTGGGCCGCGTGCAGTGCGGTGCCCGACTCACGCTGCAGGTCGCGCGCGGCGGCGCGCAGTCGGTCCAGCGAGGGATTGTCGGGTAGGGAACTGGCCATGACGGCCTCCTCTCGAGAGCCCGGCGTCCGCGAGGTCGGGCCGAGAAGAGGTCGGCGGCGATCATCGTCAATGCAGGGAGGCTGAGCCTCTTCGAGCGGACGTCGGGCGGTCCTGCGCGCCCACCGGGGAAGTTATCAGTCCCCGATGACGGGCGCCACCCTCATGGGAACCACACGCGCCGCTCAAGGCCCGGTGGTGGGCGCGCCGACCTCGACCAGCATCTTGCCGACGTTCGCTCCGGTGAACATCCCGTTGAGCGCGTCGACGCACGACTCGATGCCGTGGTAGATGGTCTGCCGGTGCTTGAGCAGACCATCCTGCTCCCACCGGTGCAGCGCGGTGAAGGCCTCGTCGAAGCGGCCCCACTGGTCGAGGGCGTTGAAGCCCTGCATCGTCGCCGTCTTCGCGAGCAGGTTCACGTAGTTCGACGGTCCGGGATGCTCGCCGCTGAGGTAGCTCGAGATGACCCCGCACAGCACCACCCGCGCGTTGCGGGCGAGCCTGCCCAGCACGGCATCGAGGATCGGGCCGCCCACGTTGTCGAAGTAGACGTCGACGCCGCGCGGACAGTGCGCCTTCACGGCGCTCGCCAGATCGGCCTCGCGGTAGTCGATGCACGCGTCGAAGCCGAAGGACTCGACCACCGCCTCGCACTTCTGCGGACCGCCCGCGATGCCGACCACGCGTGCACCGTGCACCTTGGCGATCTGCCCGGCGATCGATCCGGTGGCGCCTGCCGCGGCGGACACGACGACGGTCTCCCCCTCCTTCGGCCTACCGATGTCGGTCATCCCGAAGTACGCCGTCGCGCCGGTGGGTCCGTAGACCGACATGATCGCCAACTGGTCGGTGAGGCCGGGCATCGGCGTGCTGAACAGATCGTCGCGGATCAGGCAGTACTCCTGGAAGCCCGAGAGGGTCGTCACCAGATCGCCCACCGCGTACGCGTCGCAGCGCGACGCGACGACCTCGCCGATGCCCGCCGCGCGGATCACCTCGCCGAGCCCGACCGGCGGCAGGTAGCTCGGCTGGTCGTCGAGCCACGTCCGCACCGCGGCGTCGATCCCGACGTACGTGGTGCGCAGCAGCGCCTCACCCTCCGCGGGTTCCGGCATCGGCGACTCGACGAGCTCCGTGTCGTCCGGCGCGACGAGGCCCGTCGGCCTGCGTCGCAACAACACCTGGCGGTTCACGGAATCAGGCACGCCGTGAACCTACCCAAACCCGGGGCGGCGTCGGCGAGAATCCTCGGGGTGACCGATGGAAGACCGACCGTGCCCGTCCTGCTGCGGGATGCCGCGGCTGTATTCGGCGACCACGACTACGTTGTGACCGCCTCGGACCGACTGACCTACGCCGACGCCGAGCGGCGGTCCGCGGAGGCGGCGCGGTGGTTGCTCGCGCGAGGCGTCGGCAAGGGTGCGCGCCTCGGGCTCTTCCTCCCCAACGGTGTCGACTGGGTGGTGTGGTGGCTCGCTGCGTCGCGGATCGGGGCGCTCGCGGTCCCGATCAGCACCCTCTACACGCCGGCCGAGATCTCGAAGGTGGTGCGGTCCGGGGACATCGGTGTGCTGGTGGCTCCCGACAGGGTCCTCGACGTCGACGTCGGCGACCGCTTCGAGGCCGCCTTCGGAGACCTCGTCGATCAGACGGCGGATCGCATCGTGCTGGTCGACGCGCCCTACCTCCGGTCGATCGTGACGGTCGGCGCCTCGGCACGCAGTTGGGCGACGCGGTGGGGCGGCGACGACGGGGTGCCCGACGCGGTCCTGGCCGCCGTCGAGGGGGAGGTGTCCGCCGCGGACCTCGCCGTCATGATCCACACGTCAGGGTCCACCGCCGACCCCAAGGGAGTGCTGCACACCCACGGCACCCTGGTGCGCCAGACGTCGACGTGGCCCGCCGCGATCCGGGCGGTCACCGGTTCCGACGGACCGGCGCGCATCCTCTGCGCGATGCCGTTCTTCTGGGTCGGCGGGCTGCTGGCCGCCACCGGCGCACTGCACGAACCGGTCACCGTCATCGTCATGCCGAAGCTGGACGCGGGGTCGGCGCTCGACCTGATCGAGCGCGAACGGGCCACCGGCGTCATCGGATGGCCCGCCTTCACGCAGCGGCTGCGCGACCACCCCAGCTTCGCCGGACGGGATCTCGGCAGCGTGCCGCAGCTGCGCGACGGTCCCCTCGACATCGCCATGACCGGGGTGCCCGATGGACATCCCGTGCACCGCACCATGTCCGAGACCGCGGGCGGCTTCGCGTTCACCGAGATCGCGGTGGTCGACGACGACGGCCTGCCCGTGCCGGACGGCACGGTCGGCGAACTGTGGATCCGGGGGGCCGGCGTCATGAGCGGTTACAACAAGCGCGAGCGAGCCGACACGTTCGACCCGGACGGCTGGTACCACACCGGGGACCGGGTGTACCGGCGCGCGGGCGATCCGCGCCTGTTCTACGTCGGCCGCACGAGCGAACTGATCAAGGCGGGCGGCGCAAACGTGTCCCCGCTGGAGGTCGAGGCCGTCATCGGCGGGTTCGACGACGTCGTGCAGTGCGTCGTGGTGGGAATCGACCACCCCGAGCGAGGTGAGGAGGTGTGCGCGGTCATCGTGCCCGCCGCACCAGTAGACCCGTCGTCACTGGCCGCGCGCGCCCGCGAACGGCTGTCCGGCTACAAGGTGCCGACGCGGTGGCTGACCGCGAGCCACGACCAGATACCCACGCTGCCGAGCGGCAAGCTCGACCGCCGGACGGTACGCGCCATGGTCGTCGACGGCGTGGTCGCTCCCCTGGTGGCGCCGTGACCGCGGAGGACCGGAGGCGGTGGGACGAACGGCATTCCGCCCACGGGCCACGACCGATCGGACCGCCCGAGGTGTTCGCGGACCACGTCGATCAGTTCCCGTCCGCCGGGTACGCGCTCGAACTCGCCTGTGGGAGTGGCTCCGTCGCCGTGTGGCTGGCACGCCGCGGGTCGCACGTCACTGCGGTGGACGTCTCGCCGGTGGCCATCGCGGCCGCCGTGAGGCTCGCCGAGGCGGCGGGCGTCGCGGACCGCTGCAGGTTCTCGGTCGTCGATCTCGACGACGGTCTCCCCGAGGGCCCGCCGGTGAACGTGCTGGTGTGTCAACGGTTCCGCGATGGCCGGCTCGATCGGGACGTGCTCGCCCGCATCGCACCCGGCGGGGTGCTCGCCGTGACCGCGCTGAGCGAGGTGGGCGCGGAGCCCGGCCGATTCCGTGCCGCAGCGGGCGAACTGACCCGCGCGTTCGGATCCCTCGACGTCATCACCGCGGGCGAGGCGGACGGACTGGCCTGGCTCCTGGCCAGGCGGTAGGACGCGTCAGACGCGCGCCGGCTCCACGGGTGCGAGTTCGGTGAAGCCGCTGATGGTCAGCACCGGGACCAGGATCGGGTTCGCCACCACGCGGATGCGGTCGGCATGGGTGAACAGCACGTTGATGCCACCGCTGTCGAGGTAGTCGACCCCGGTCAGGTCGACCTCCACCCGCGGGGCCTCTGCGTCGGACCCCTCCACGGCGGCCTCCAGTGCCGTCGTGAACGACGCGACGTTGCTCAGATCGATCTCTCCGGTGGCGACCACGGCGCGGGAACCGTCGTCGCGTCCGACGGTGTCGAGCGTGAGCGGCGTGGTCACGAGGTCATCCTCGAGAGGAGCCGGACCGTCGTCCCCGAGTCCTCCCTGTCGATGGCGACGTCGTCGAGAAGCCCGCGCATGAGCGCGATTCCCCTGCCGCGGGTGATGTCGGGCGACGTGCGCTCGGGCTTCCAGGTGCCCGTGTCCACGATCGAGAGCTGGACCTCGTTGACGAGCATGGTGGCGTCGAGGGTGATGAGTCCGTCGGGCCGGTCCCGGTGCCCGTGCTCGATGGCGTTCGCGACGGCCTCGCCCACCGCGACCAGGATGCTCTGCATCTGCTCGTTGGCCAGCTCGGCGCGACCCATCCAGTTCCGCAACGCCGTTCGGGTGTCGGCGAGATAGCTCGCGTGGGCGGGGAACGTCATGTGCAGCGGCGCCGGCTGCCGGTAGAGCAGGACCGCGACGTCGTCCTCGTAGCCGTCGCCGGCGGCGAGGTCGGTCATGACCCGGCCTGCCAGTTCCTCCAGGGCCGTCGCGCTGCCGTCGCGCATGACCTCCGTCGCGCGCGCGATGCCCTGATCCAGGGAATGGCGGCGGCGCTCCACCAGACCGTCGGTGTAGAGGAGCAACGTGGCGCGGGGCGGGATCACCACGTGCGCCTCCGGACGCTCCCGGTTCGTCCTGATCCCGATCGGGATCGTGTGTCCGTCGGCGAGTTCGGACGAGGACCCGTCGGCGTTGACCAGGATCGGCGGCGGGTGCCCGGCGCTGGAGTACGTCAGGTCGCCGGTGTCGGTGTCGAGGACCGCGCAGAAGGCCGTCGTGCACGCTGCCCCGGGCAGTCGCACGGCGAATCGATCCAATGCAGACAACGCCGCACTCGGACTGAGCTTTTCGAGCAGCAGTGCGCGGCACGCGCTGCGCAGCTGCCCCATGATGGTCGCCGCGATCAGCCCGTGGCCCACGCAGTCGCCGACGATCAGGCCGAACCGGCCGTCGTCGAGTTCGACCACGTCGTACCAGTCGCCGCCGACCTGCAGTGGCTGGGTGGCGGGCTGGTAGCGCACCGCGAAGCCGTTGGGCAGGCTGACGGGTCCGAGGATCGAATGTTGCAGCGCCAGAGCAGTTTCCCGCTGTTGGTCGACCTGGAGGACTCGTTGCAGGCCCTGGCCGACACGACCCGCCAGGACGACGAGCAGGGTCTGGTCCTCCGCGGTGAACGGCCGTCGCTCCGACAGGTCGATCCAGAACACCAGCACTCCGCGCGGGTGCTGCAGAGCTATGCCCGCGGACCCGGTCCGGTCGGTGTCGGTGACCAGCAGGTCACCCTCGCTCAGGGCCTGGATGGCACGGCGCACGTCGGTGGACAGATCCACCCATCGCGAAGGCTCCCCCACCGATGAGAACTCGACGTCGGCTGCGCCGGTGAAGGTGACCGCGAGCACCCGCCGCGCGTTCCACAACCGCCGCAGTTCCTCGGCCGTGGAACGCAGGGCCTGGTCCAGCGTGTCGGCCTCGGCCAGGATGCTGTTCACCTCCGCCAGTGAGGTCTCCCGCTGCACTGTGTAGTGCTCGGCGGTCGCGTCGCGGAGCGTGCCCACCGTCGCCTTGAGCCCGGAATTCGGGTCGGTGGCCTGACTGAAGTTGAACGTCACCCACACCCGGTGGCCGTCCCGGTGAATCACGGGCACCGTGTAGCTGCCGCGGTCGCGACCGACGAGGCCGGCGAAGGACTGCGCCACCAGCCGGTAGGCCTCGGGATCGGCTCGCTCGTCCGGCCACCACGGGTGCACCGCCTCGTACGGCAGCCCCTCCGGCCCGTATCCGAGGACATCGGTGAACGCGGCGTTGATCTCGATGACGGTGCCGTTCTCGTCGCAGACGAAGAACGCCTCCTGCAGGGACTCGACGAGTGCCGTCCTCCACCGGGAGTGGTTGTTGCGCAGGCGAGCCATCTCGACGTTCGCGCGCACCCGTGCGAGTAGTTCGGCGGCGGCGAAGGGCTTGACCAGATAGTCGTCCGCACCTGCCTGCAGGCCCTCGATCGACTCGTCCTGACCGGCCCGCGCCGAGAGCAGCAGCACCGGCACCGCCGCCGTCCGGGAATCCGTGCGCAGCGCCCCGACCAGCGCCAGCCCGTCAAGTCGGGGCATCGTCACGTCGCTGACCACGAGGTCGGGCATCGTGGCGCGGACCCGTTCGAGGGCCTCCTGACCGTCGACCACCGCGGTGACGTCGTAGCCGGCAGCCCGCAGGAGCCGGGTCAGGTACTCCCGCATGTCGGCGTTGTCGTCCGCGACGAGGACCCGGGTGGGTGCATCCGCGTCGGCGGAGGCGGGCACGGTCGGATCCAGGGCGAGGGCGTCCGTCGGCCGGCTGTCCTCGGGCAGCCAGCGCAGCGCCTCCTGCACGAAGGGATCCGCGGTGGCGGCGGTCGATCGCGCGCCGGGCGCGGCCACGATCGACTCCGGTGCCAGGTGTGCCGAGCCGAACGGCAGGCGGATGGTGAAGGTGGTGCCGACGCCCTCGCGACTGTCGGCGGTGATGCTGCCGCCGTGCAGGCTCACCAGCTCCTGGACCAGGGCGAGCCCGATCCCGCTGCCCTCGTTGGACCGGGCACGGGCGTTCTCGATGCGGTGGAAGCGTTCGAACAGGCGGGGAACCTCGTCGGCGGCCACCCCGATGCCGGTGTCGGCGATCGTCACGACCGCCTCGGCGCCCACCCGTTCCACGCGCACCTCGATGGACCCCTCGAAGGTGAACTTCACGGCGTTCGACAGCAGGTTGAGGACGACCTTCTCCCACATGTCCCGGTCGACGTAGACGTCGTCGGCGAGGGCGGCGCAGTCCACCACGAGGTCGAGTCCCGCCCGGTCGACCGCGGAGCGGAAGACGCTGGCGAGGTCGGCGGTGACCGCCGCCAGGTCGACGGGCTGGTAACTGGCCTGCATGCGGCCCGCTTCGATGCGGGAGAAGTCGAGCAGCGTGTTGACGAGCTTCGACAATCGTAATCCGTTGCGGTGCACGACGTCCAGCTCCCGTCGGGCGCGGTCGTCGATGCCGTCGGTCCGCTCCCGCAGTTCCGCGACCGGCGCGAGGATCAGCGTCAACGGCGTCCGGAACTCGTGGCTGATATTGGAGAAGAACGTGGTCTTCGCCCGGTCGAGTTCGGCGAGTTCCTCGGCGCGTCGCCGTTCGGCGAGGAAGTTTCGCGCCGCGGCGATCTCCGCGGCGACGTGGGCGGCGACGAGTTCGACGAAACCCTGGTACCCGTCGTCGAAGGGCCGGTACCGGTTGAGACCCGCGACGAGGAAGCCGCACGGCGTCGCGCCCTGCTGGAGCAGCGGGACGATCAGCGCCTGTCCGGGTGGGTCGGGCCAGGCCCCGCGCGGCAGCTCGGCGTACCGCTCGCCCGTCAGGTCGATCACGGTCGACCGGCCCGCGAGCGCTTCGTCGAAGGGCCACGGGGCGTCGGCGTCGTCGGTCAGCGCGGTGGGCGCGGCTGGGTGCCCGGGGGTGATCCCGCTCGCGGCGCCGAGTCGGGCGCTGCCCTCTCGGTCGAAGAGGTAGGTCAGAGTGAACGGCAGATCGCGCAGGTTGCGTCCGAGTTGGTGCGCCGACGCCGCCAGCATGTCCTCCTCGGCGAGCATCACGCTGGGATCCGATCCCAGGTCGCGAAGCGTCGCGAGGCGCCGCTCGCTGATCACGCGGTCGGTGTCCTCGCTGACCACGCAGAGCATGCCGACCACGTCGCCGGCGTCGTCGCGCAGCGGGCTGTAGGAGAAGGTGTGGTAGCTCTCCTCCGGATATCCGGACCGCTCGACGAACAGCAGCAGCGACGAATCCCAGGTGGCCAACCCCGTCGACAGCACCCGTTCGATCCGCGGTCCGATGTCTGGCCAGATCTCGGCCCACACCTCGCTCGCCGGCCGGCCCAGTGCCCACGGGTACTTGCCCGCGAGCGTGTCGCGGCGGTAGGCGGCGTTGCAGAAGAAGGCGAGGTCCGGACCCCACGCCATCCACATGGCGAATCGCGACGACAGCAGGATGCTGACGGCGGTCTGCAGGCTCTGGGGCCACTGCGCCGGCGCACCGAGCGCCGTCGCCCCCCAGTCCACCCGCAGCAGGTCGGCACCGATCTCGGGATCGGCGTCGAAGACCGCGGCGTCGGTCGTCGCGGGCGAGCGTCGCTCGGCGCGCCTTTCGCTCACCCGATGTCCTCTCGCCGACACGCTGGAACGGCTCTCGCCAGAGGCGCGCCCCACGTGGACGCGCGACGACCAGGTCGCTGAGGTGTCTACCCTAGGATCTGCCGTTGGCAAACGTCACCGGGGAGGTCGTCACCCACCGTCTCCTTCGGATCGCGATGACCAGAAACCGTGACGGACGGCGGCGCGACCGCGAGCATCGGGTCAGTGACACGCATCATTCGCTTCAACGCCTTCGACATGAACTGCGTCGCCCACCAGTCCCCCGGTCTGTGGCGCCATCCCGAGGACCGGTCCGCCTCGTACAAGGACCTGTCCTACTGGGCCGAACTGGCGAAACTCCTCGAGCGCGGCCGGTTCGACGGGCTGTTCATCGCCGACGTCCTCGGGACCTACGACATCTACGGCGCCAGCGACGAGGCGGCCATCCGGCAGGCCGCACAGATACCCGTCAACGATCCGCTGCTGCTGGTGTCCGCGATGGCCCTGGTGACGGAGCACCTCGGCTTCGGGATCACCACCGGCACCGGCTTCGAGCACCCCTATCCGTTCGCCCGGCGGGTGTCGACGCTCGATCACCTCACCAAGGGCCGCGTCGGCTGGAACGTCGTCACCGGGTACCTGCCCGCGGCGGCGCGCAACATGGGCCAGACCGACCAGCCGGCGCACGACGCACGCTACGACCACGCCGACGAGTACCTCGAGGTGCTCTACAAACTGTGGGAGGGCTCCTGGGAGGACGACGCCGTCGTGCGCGACCGCGAGCGCGGCGTCTTCACCGACCCGGACAAGGTGCACCACATCGGCCACCAGGGTGCGCACTTCAGCGTCCCGGGCATCCACCTGTCGGAACCGTCTCCGCAACGGACGCCGGTGCTCTTCCAGGCCGGCGCCTCCCCGCGCGGCGTCCGCTTCGCCGCCGAGAACGCCGAGGCAATCTTCACCGCCGCACCGACCAAGGCGATCCTGCGGGAGACCGTCGACACGATCCGCCGGGAACTCGAACTCGCGGGCCGCGACCCGTACGCGGCGAAGATCTTCAACCTGTCGACGGTCATCACCGCCGCCACCGAGGACGAGGCGCGCGCCAAGCACGCCGAATACCTGTCCTACGGCGATCCGGAGGGCGCACTGGTCTTCATGTCGGGGTGGATGGGCGTCGACCTGTCCCGGTACGGCCGCGACGAGCCGATCGGGAACGTGGACTCGAACGCGATCCTGTCCGCGGTCAAGGCGTTCCAGTCCGCGGATCCCGACGGTGGCGAGTGGTCGGTCGACGACATCGCGACGTGGGGGAAGATCGGTGGGATCGGTCCGCTCATCGTCGGTTCCGGCGCCCAGGTCGCCGACGTGCTGCAGGAGTGGGTCGACGAGACCGACGTCGACGGCTTCAACCTCGCCTACGCCATCACGCCGGGGACCTTCGCCGACTTCGTCGAGCACGTCGTGCCCGTGCTCACCGAACGCGGTGCCTACCAGTCCGACTACGCGCCGGGGACGTTGCGCAACAAGCTCTTCGGCCGCGGCGACAAGCTGCCCGAGGAGCATCGCGGTGCGAGCTACCGCGTTGGCGGCGCACGCTCCACCATCATCGAGCGTCCGTCGACCGTTCCCTCCTCGGCCGCCTCGTCGGCGCCGCAACCCACCTCCGGTCGTTAGGATTTCACCGTGTCCGTGAAACTGCACTGGTTCCTGCCCACCTACGGCGACAGCCGACTGATCGTCGGCGGCGGCCACGGCACCCCCGCGGGCGTCGCGCACAGCGACCGCGACGCGTCCGCCGACTACCTGGCCTCGATCGTGCGCGCCGCCGAGACCTTCGGCTTCACCGGCGCGCTGATCCCGACCGGCGCGTGGTGCGAGGATGCCTTCGTCACCGCCGCGCTGCTGGCGCGCGAGACGACGTCACTTGCCTTCCTGGTGGCGTTCCGGCCGGGACTGGTCAGCCCGACGCTGTCTGCGCAGATGGCCGCCACGTTCGCCCGGCACGCACCCGGGCGGATCCTGCTCAACGTCGTGGTCGGCGGCGAGGCGCACGAGCAGCGGTCCTTCGGCGACTACCTCGACAAGGACGCCCGCTACGAGCGGTGCGACGAGTTCCTCGACGTCGTGCGCCGACTGTGGGCCGGTGAGACCGTCACGCTCGACGGCAACCACATCAAGGTCGACGAAGCCGCTCTGGCGCTACCGCCGAACCCGGTGCCGCCGTTGTACTTCGGCGGCAGCTCGAAGGCAGCCGGCCCGGTGGCCGGGCGCCACGCCGACGTCTACCTCACCTGGGGCGAGCCGCCCGAGGCCGTCCGCGAGAAGGTCGAGTGGATCCGCAAGGAGGCCGCCGACCAGGGCCGCACGGTGCGCTTCGGCATTCGGCTGCACACGATTTCGCGGGACACCGCCGACGAGGCGTGGGTGCAGGCGGGCCGGCTCATCGAGGCCCTCGACGAGGAGACCGTGCGCGACGCCCAGGCGGGTCTGAGCCGTAGCCAGTCCGAGGGGCAGAAGCGGATGCTCGCCCTGCACGAGGCCAACCGCGCCGACGGCAGCTGGAACGACGCGCGCAGCCTCGAGATTGCACCGAACCTGTGGTCGGGCGTCGGACTGGTCCGCGGCGGCGCCGGGACGGCCCTCGTGGGCAGCCACACCGACGTCGCCGACCGCATTGCCGAGTACGCCGAGATCGGCATCGACGAGTTCATCTTCTCCGGCTACCCGCACCTCGAGGAACTGTTCTGGTTCGGCGAGGGCGTCGTGCCCATCCTGCGCGAGCGCGGCCTGTTCGACGGCGGGCGATCGACCGCCGCACCCGCGTCGATCCCGTTCGTCGGTACGCCTCGGTGACCTCGACCGCCGCCGTGGCCGATGCGCTCGCGGCGGACGACGTCCCCGCGGTGGCCCGTCGGATCGCGGCGGAGTTCGCGGCGGGTGCCTCGACGCGGGACGCCGAACGCCGCCTGCCGCACGACGAGGTTCGGACGCTGAAACGGTCTGGGCTGCTGGCCCTCTCGGTACCGGCCGAGTTCGGCGGGCTGGACGCGCCGGCGACCGTGGTCGCCCAGGTGTTCCGCACGATCGCCGAGGCGGACCCGTCGCTGGCCCAGATCCCGCAGTCGCATTACACGTTCCTCGAGGCGTTGCGGTCGCAGGGCACCGCCGCGCAGCAGGAGTTCTTCTACTCGCTGGTGGAGGCTGGGGCGCTGTTCGCCAACGCCCAGACCGAACGCGGCCCGCACGCGGTCGACGTGGACACCACCACGCTTGCTCGGGACGGCACCGACTTCGTCCTGTCGGGGCGCAAGTTCTACTCGACGGGCGCACTGTTCGCCGACTGGCTGATCGTGCGGGCCTCGCTCGTCGAGGGCGCGGGGGAACCGGACTCGTCGACGCCGAAGTCGTTGGCGTTCATCCCGATCGAGGCGGCCGGCGTCGAGGTGGTCGACGACTGGGACGGGCTCGGCCAGCGCACCACCGCCTCGGGCACCGTCACCTTGGACGATGTACGGGTGCCCGCCGAGCACGTCGTACCGTTCTCGCCGATCTTCTCTCGTCCGACCGTCTACGGCGCGCACGCCCAGCTCATCCACGCGGCCATCGACGTCGGCATCGCCACCGGCGCCCTCGCCGAGGGCGTCCGGCAGGCGGCTTCTGCCCGTCCGCACTTCGAGGCCGGCGTGGCGACGGCCGCCGACGATCCGACGTTGATCCACGTGGCGGGCGAACTGGTGGTCACCGTGCGTGGGGCCCGCGCGCTGCTGGCCGACGCCGCACGCGAGGTCGACGCCGCTCGCGCCGACCTCACCGACGAGTCCGCTGCCGCGGCGTCCATCGCCGTCGCCGTGGCGAAGGTTGCGGCCGTCCGCGCGTCGCTGGAGGCGTCGAGTGTGCTGTTCGACCTCGGCGGGACTCGCAGTGCGTCGGCGTCGGCGAATCTGTCCCGCTACTGGCGGGATGCGCGCACGCACACGCTGCATGACGCGACCCGGTGGAAGCTGCAGCACATCGGCCGGCACGCCCTGTCGGGCACGCGACCGCCACGCCACGGTCAGGTGTAGAGACTCCCCCGACTGTGACTCTCACGACGCTGAGCGGCTCCGAGCGTCGTTAGAGTCACACTCGGCGTTGAAAATTGAACGCCGCCGGCTACGCGTCGAACGCACCGTCGAGGTACGCCGTGCGGCAGGCGCGGCGGGCCAACTTGCCGCTGGTGGTCCGCGGGATCGCCCCGGCGGGCACGAACCGGACGTCGGTGACCTAGACGCCGTGCCGGTCGGCGACCGCCGCCCGGATCGCCTCGGCGGCGGGCGCGGGATCGGCCCGGCCGGCGCCGGTCGCCCGCTCGGCGACGATCACCACGTCGTCGTCGGAAGCGGTGAACGCCGCCGCGTAGCCGCGTCGCACCAGCGCGGACGCGTTCGCGGCGGTGGCCTCGAGATCGTGGGGATCGTGTCGGCGCCCTCCGGCGGCGACGACGTCGGCGAGCCGTCCGAGAACGTACAACTCGCCATCCAGGTAGAACCCGAGGTCGCCGGTGCGGAGCCAGGCGGCGTCGGCCGGCACCTCGCCCGCGTGACCGTCGGGGCGTCGTGACGTCACGGTCGCCGCGAAGGCGTGCCGCGTCTCCTCGGGCCTACCCCAGTAGCCGCGTCCGACGTTGGCGCCGTGCAACCAGGGCTCACCGACGGTGCCGTCGGCTACCTCGGCACCCGTCTCCGGGTCGACGATCACGCACCACTGGCTGCGCGCCACCTGCCCGCACGACACCAGCTCGACCGCTTCGGGGGCGTCGGCCGACACCGGCACCACGTCGCCGCGCGTCAGGCGGTCCCGGTCGGCGTGCAGGACGGTGGGCCGCGCGTCGGGCCCGATGGTCGCGACGAACAGCGTGGCCTCGGCGATGCCGTAGGACGGCTTGAATGCGGTGGGCGACAGGCCGTACGGCGCGAAGGCCTCGGTGAACGTCTCGATCGCGGCGCTGCTCACCGGTTCCGAACCGATGATCATCACGGCGTTGCTCAGGTCGACGTCGTCACCGGGACCGGGCCGGCCCCGCTGAGCGGTCCACTCGTAGGCGAAGTTCGGGGCGGCGGTGATGACGCGGCCCTCGCGGCCGCCGTCGGACAGTGCGCGGATCCAGCGCTGCGGGCGCCGGATGAACGCCGTCGGCGACATCAGCGTCGAGTGGCCGCCGTACACCGCGGGGAACCCGATCATGGACAGGCCCATGTCGTGGTACAGCGGTAACCAGCTCAGGCCGTGCGTGTTTCGGTCGAGTAGGTCGATCGACAGGATCATCTGGATGAGGTTGGTGCCGACCGCGCGGTGCGTCACCTCGACACCCACCGGTGCCCGTGTCGCACCGGAGGTGAACTGCAGGTGTGAGACGTCCCCGAGGTCGAGGTCCTGCGGCGTGAAGTCGTCGCCGGCCGCATCCGCGACGCCGTCGATGGACAGCACGCGTGGCCGACGGGACGCCGGGACGGTGTTCAGGAAGCCCTCGACCGAGGCGCGCGCGGCGTCGGTCGCCAGCACCAGTGCGGGCGTCGCGTCGGCGAACGCGGTGCCGAGCCGCTCGGCGTGCCCCTGGAGTTCGGGTGCGAAGAGCGGCACCGCGATGGTGCCGGCCTTGATGGCGGCGAAGAAGCCGACGACGTAGTCGATGCCCTGCGGGGCCAGGATGGCCACGCGATCGCCGTGCGAGGCGAACCGCTGGATCTCGGCCGCGACGGCCGCGAGGCGGACACCGAGGCGGCGCCACGTGATCTCGACCGGCTGGCCGGTGTCCGAACGGGTGTGGTCCAGATACCGGTAGGCGACGTTCTCGCCGACGGCGGCGATGTTGCGCTCGATCAGCGAGATCAGGTTGACGCCAGGGGGGAGGACGACCCCGCCCCGTGCGTCCAGGCAGTCCTCGATGCGCAGAAGGCCGGTGCGACTTGATGACTCGTCAGCGACGCCGGTGACCACGAGTTCAGTCTAGGCGGGCTCGCGAGTGCTGGTCAGGTGTCGGTGACCACGGTCACCGGACGGTCGCACCGACCTCTGCGGTGGACGGAAGGGCTATCCGGCGGCGGCGAGTGCCGCGTCGTAGTCGGGCTCCTGGCCGATTTCGGGCACCAGTTCGGTGTAGGAGACGTTGCCGTCGGAGCCGACCACCACGACCGCACGGCCGAGCAGTCCGGCCATCGGGCCGTCGGCGATTGTGATGCCGTAGTCCGCACCGAAGCTGTCGCGGAACGCCGAGCCGGTGGTCACGTTCTCGATGCCCTCGGCACCGCAGAATCGCTTCTGCGCGAACGGCAGATCGTTCGAGATGCACACGACGGTCGCACCGCTCGCGGCGGCGCGCTCGTTGAAGGTGCGAACGCTGGTGCCGCAGACCGGGGTGTCGACCGACGGGAAGATGTTCAGCACGATGGACTTCCCGCGGAACTGCTCACTCGTGATCTCGCCGAGGTCGGTACCGGTCAGCGTGAACGACGGGGCCGGGCTGCCGACGGCGGGCAGTTCGCCGACCGTGTTGATGGGGTTTCCGCGCAAGGTTATCTGTGCCATGGACACAGTCTGCCAAGCCGGACGGGTGGGTGGGCGGTCAGGGTGCTCGCCGGCGTCACGTCGCGGCGCGCGTCACCACTCGATGATGCGCGACAGGTACGGCGCCATGTCGGTGGTGCGGACGGGAGACACGGCGACGGCGGTGTCGCTGACGCCGATCATCTTGCCGTCGCCGATGAACATCGACACGCTCTGCGTGCCGTCCGGGCCGAAGAACAGGAGGTCGCCCGGCAGTGCTTGGGACGGGAGGATCTTCCGGCCGACCTTGTACTGCTCGCCCGAGGACCGCGGCATCTTGATGCCGACGCCGCCGAACGCGTAGACGATCAGCCCCGAGGCGTCGAAACCGGGAACGCGAGGCGCCGCGGGCGCCGCCGGGGCCGCGGGGACGAGCAGGCTCGGGACCAGGGGGTCGGGATTCGCGGCGGCCAGACCGGTGGCGGACTGCTCGGGCTGCACCGCGCGCTCGACCGCGGCCGGCGGTAGCGAGGGCCCGTTGACGTCGCCACCGCCGTAGGTGAAGGGCACGCCCACCTGCGACATGGCGCGCTTGATGACCAGGTCGATGGCCTGCTGGCGCTGCGCGGGCGTCGCGTAGGTGTCCGCGCTCGCCACGCCGGCGAACAGCATGGCGACGCTGATCACGACGGCGGTGATGGCGGTGAAGGCCCTGGTGCGTGTCATCGTTCTTCCTAGTTCTGGAGTCGGCCCCGCGGTGCTGGAGCCTTGGTCGGCGGTGTCACACGAGTCACTCGAGTCACACTCGTCTCAAGTGTGCCAGTCGCCTCGTCAATAACCGGCCGCCGACCACGAACTTTGTCGGACCGTGACCCAACGGTGACCGCCGGGTGTGGGCTGAATCACCCTTTGCTGGTTGCTGTTTCGTACGTCGCGTCCAGCGCGGCCGCGTGACAGCATGGGCGGCGTGACCCAGCCGACCGAACAGCCCTGGTCCACCGCGCTCTGGGGCGCGATCGAACCCGTGTACGACGCGATCGGAGCCCACCCGTTCATCTCCGGCCTCACCGACGGAACGCTCGACGACGCCGCGTTCGCGCACTACGTGGTGCAGGACGTGCACTACCTGCGCGACTACGCACGCGCGCTCGCGATCGTCGGCGCCAAGGCGCCCACCCTCGCGGCCACCGCGACGTTCGCCCGGCACGCAGCCGAGGTTCGCGACGTCGAACTCGCCCTGCACGAGTCGCTGCTCCCCCGGCTGGGGCTGACGGCCGAACTGATCGAGACGACCCCGCCGAGTCCCACCACCGTGGCCTACACCAGCTACCTGTTGGCAGCCGCCTACGGCGCCGGCTTCGCCGACGGACTCGCCGCGATCCTGCCCTGCTACTGGATCTACGCCCGGGTGGGTGCCGCTCTCGCCGAACGTGGATCGCCCGACCCGAGATACCAGCTGTGGATCGACGGCTACGCCGGCGAGGAGTTCGCCGCGACCGTCGCCGAGGTGTTGGTGCTCACCGACGCCCTCGGTCCCACGCTGTCGGTGACCGAGGAGGCGTCGGCTCGCGCCCGCTTCGTCACCACCGCCCGCTACGAGTGGATGTTCTTCGACGCCGCCTACCGCCGCGAGCGCTGGCCGGTCTGATCGCGAACGTGCCGATCACGCTGCTGCACAGTCGGTTTCGTAGGATCGGCCACTGCGACCGGTCGGTGCCGGCGCGCACCGCCTGCGGCCCGGCGCAACCGCCTCGACGTGGGATCGGACACCGTGCGTTTCAGGCGGGTGAGTCCGGGAACAACGGGACCACTGCCGACGTTGACGTGACGCCGAACAAGAACTCGAGAGGACGTCGCCATGGCTACTGACTACGACGCACCACGCAAGACCGAAGCCGACGATGTCGCCGACGAGTCACTGGAAGCCTTGGCGGGCCGTCGCAACGACGCCGCCACCGCAGTGCTCGACGTCGACGACGGTGACGAGGGCGAGCTGTTCGACCTGCCCGGCGCCGACCTGTCCGGTGAGGAACTCACCGTCCGGGTGATCCCGAAGCAGGCCGACGAATTCACCTGCTCGCGTTGCTTCCTCGTCCAGCACCGCAACCGCATCGCGCTGCAGACCGATCAGCAGCAAATCTGCTCCGACTGCGTCTAGAGCGCGTCGAGCGTCCTGGCGATCCGGTCGAGCATGGCATCGACCTGATCGGTGTCGAGCCCACGCTTGCCCATCGGCGGCTTGGAGAACGCGACGCCGCGTACGTCCTCGGCGGACAGGTGACCCCGTCCGTCGAGGCGTCGGGCCGCCAGTTGAAGGAAGTCGTACACCGCCTTCTCCTCGTACCCCTTCTTGATCCAGGGCGACCTGTCGAACGTCGCGGTGCGTACGTCGTCGGCCGTGAGTGCGGGTTCGCCAGTGGTCACGGCTGCCGATGCTATTCGGGTCACCGCGAGGTGAGGTAACCGACGATCGTCTGCGCCATGGCGGGGATCGCTCCGCGTGCGACGACCTCGTAGCCGTGCGTGCTCAGGGTCGGCAGGCACAGCAGGCCGGCCCTGGCTGCGAGACCGCCGGCCTTCGCGTGCGAGGCGTCGGATTCGAAGGCGCCCAGTACCGCTGCCTGCGGTGAGAGGCCGGACTCGGTGGCGCACCGCATCAGGTGATCGGCGACGGACTTGTCGTAGACGCACAGCGCGTCGCCGTATCCGACGATCGGTCCCCCGGCGACCGTGGTCGAGTACTCCGCCTCGGCGGGTCCGACCTCGAGGGCGATGACGAGGTCCCCGGGGAGGGTGCGGACGGCGTGCGCCCCGCCGACGCCGCCGATCTCCTCGTTCGTCGTGAACACCAGATGGGTGTCGACCGTCGGCCGGACAGCCCGGTCGCGCATGGTCCTGGCAGCGACGAGCAGGGCCGTGATCGGCGCCCGGTCGTCCATGAAGTAGCTGCCCAGGTAGTCGCCGAACTCGATGAGTGTCCGCTTGCTCGCGTCGACGCACAACCGCGTCCCCGGCCCGACGCCCGCTGCCGCCAACTCCTCGGTGGTGCGGCCCGTGAAGACGTAGACGTGCAGCCAGTCCATGGCCTGGTCGCCCTGATCGGGCTTCGTCTCCCAGATCCGCCGGCTCTCCTTGGTGGTGTGTTCGGATCCGAGCGTCAGCACGCCGCACAGGGTGTCGTGATCGCCGAGGATCGCCACCGGTCCCAGCCCGAAGTTCCCCGGGTACATCGTGCCCAGCGGTGTCAGGCGCAGGGACCCGTCGGGTTCGACGCGCTTCACCAGCATCGACAACTCGTCGAGGTGCGCGAGCACCCGTGTCCCCCGCGCGTCGTCGCGGTCGACGCCGCGGAGCAGACCGACGAGGTTGCCGGCGTCGTCGACCCACGTCTCGTCGACGAGCGGTTCGAGTTCCCGGCGGCACACGTCCCGCACCGCGTCCTCCTGCCCACACGGTCCGTAGGCGCTCAGCAGTTCCCGGAGCAGGGGTCGGAAGTCGTCGTCGGTCACGCTGTTCGACTACCCGGTCGAGGCCCGGGGATGCACCGTCGTCAGTCGAGGACGGAGCGCACCAGCCGTCGCCACCGCTCGACGGTCGCGGGATCGGTTGCCGCGTATCGGGCGACCAGTGCGGGGTCGGGGCCTGGCGGCATGGGCGCAACGGGCAGTCGGCCGTCCCTCGGGATAAGCGACCGCGCGTCGCCGACGACGTCGCCGTCGAGCAGCAGACGGGTGCCCAGCGCACACGCGTACGGCAGGACGGGCAGCGACCCGGCCAGCGCCAGTGAGGCCGACAGCCCGATCGTCGTGCCGTACGAGGAGGCGACTACGCACTGCAGCCCGATGGTCTCGGCGACGCGCAGCGCGCGGCGCACCCCGCCCAGGGGTGCGGCGGCCAGGACCGCGACGTCGGCGGCCTCGGCCAGGGCGGTGCGGTCCGCGCCGTCGGCGGCGACGGGAACTGCCAGTCGGACGTCGACGCGGCGGCGCACGTCGGCGACGGCAGTCAGGTCACGACACGGCCGCTGGACGTACTGCAACTCGCCCACCGCGGCGACCAGGGCGCCGATGGCCCGCACCGCGGTCTCGACGTCCCACCGGCCACCGCCGTCGCACCGGACGGCCCCGCCGGGACCGAGCGCGTCGCGCACCGCGACGACCCTCGCGACGTCGTCGTCGATCGAGCCCGCACCGACGGCGACCTCGGCGACCGTGCATCCCGAGTCGGCGGCCAGCCGTGCCGCGAGCACGGGGTCGACCGCCGGGATCGTCGCGGCGACGGGCACGTCGCCGCGCAGCGGCTCCGGCCAACCGACCGTGCCGGGTTCGGTGGCGGCGGTGAGCCATCTGGTGAGGTCGCCGGGCGTACTGCCGGGCCACGGGGCGAACTCGCCCCAGCCCTGCGGGCCCTCGAGCAGGACGCCCTCGCGCACGGTGAGGCCGCCGGCTCCGTGCCGCACCGGGATCGCGAAGACCGGTGCGGCGTCGAAGTCGATCAGCGTCCTCATCGGCCCCAAGCTAGTCACACCGGCACCCCGGGGTGCGGCTACCCGCCGGGCGCCGTCCAGTGCACGACCTTGACGCACGTCATCTCGTCGAGCAGTTCGGGACCGAAGCCGAAGCCGTTGCCACTGGCCCGTCGCGGCTGGGCGGCGCCACCGGGCGCACCGCCGAACACCGCGTTGATCTTCACGGTGCCCACGGGCAGCGACCGCCACGCCGTCTGGGCGTGGGTCATGTCGGCGGTGAGCACCGTCGCCGCCAGGCCGTACCGGTCATCGGACGCCTCGGCCAGCGCCGTCGCGAAGTCCGGCACCACGCGGACGGGCGCGACCGGGCCGAACGTCTCCTCCCGCAGCACGAGCATGTCCGGCGTGCAGTCGGTGAGCACCGTCGGCGGGTAGTAGGTACCGGCGCCCGGCCGCGGTCGTCCACCGGTCAGCACGCTCGCACCGCCACGGACGGCATCGGTCACGTGCTGATGGACGACGTCGCGCTGTCGCTCGTCCACGACCGGGCCGATCCGCGACTCCCACTCCCGTGCCGCGGTCACCAGCGCGTCGACGAAGGCGTCCGCCATGGCAGCGACGACGTAGATGCGCTCCACCGACGTGCAGATCTGGCCGGTGTTCGCGAAGGCAACCAAGGCCGCCTGGTCTGCAGCCCATCGGGGATCGACGCCCTCGTCGACGATCAGCGCGTCGTTGCCGCCGTTCTCGAGCAGTGCCTTCGCGCCGCGGCGAGCGCACGCCGTCGCGATCTGCCGACCGGTGGCGGTGCTCCCCACGTGCGCCACCACCGCGACCCGGTCGTCGTCGGCCAGTCGCGCTCCGACGCCACCGTCCCCGTCGAGGATCTGCAGCACGCCGTCCGGGAGGTGGTCGGCGAGGATTTCGGCGAAGCGCCTCCCCGTCCGGGGGCAGCGCTCACTCGGCTTGTAGACGACGGTGTTGCCGGTGACGAGCGCGGCGCCCAGCAGCCCGGCCGCGGCGGCCACGGGATCGTTCCACGGGGTCAGCACCGCGACGACCCCACGCGGGCCGGGGACCATCAGGTCGGTGGCCGCCCAGTCGCCCTGCAGGACGCGGCCGCCGTGCAGCGGGCCGAGTTCGGCGTACTGGACCAGGGTCGCCGCACCGGCCTCGACGCCGCCCAACGCGTCCCCCCGGGGCTTGCCGGTCTCGCGCTCGTTGAGGTCGGCGAGTTCGTCGGCGGCAGCGGTGACGGCGGCCGCCGCCGCGGTGAGGGCGGCGGCGCGTTCGGCCGGCGCCGTCCGCGCCCAGCCCTCACCTGCCCGGTGCGCGGCATCCACCGCCGCGTCGCACGCCGACGGCTCCGTCACCGGTATCCGGGTGACCACGTCTCCCGTCCGCGGATCGAGCACTGTCAGTTCCATGGTGTCGGTCACTCGGGTGCCGTCCTCCTCGTCGCGCGGCGGCCGGTTCGCCGCGCCTGGCGACCACCGGATCGCGGCGCGGAGTACCCGATGGGGTTCGCTGAAACCTCCGTCACGCCTCGGATACGACCCCCGCGAACGGCGCCCCGCGTGACGTAGCGCACTAGGCTGGACCCGTGGTCGGTCGAATGGCGGAACGTCGGGTGCTCCGACGCGCGGCCGACGATGCGCTGACCACCCCGCGCGCACATCCCGACTTCCACCGGCACGAGACCGACCTGCGAGCCGACTTCCCGCCCGGCTTCGGCCCGAGTCGGATGGGCAGTTCGCATGCGAGCGTGCTGTCCGACATCAGCACCATGGCGCGTCGACGACGTGCGACGCCCTGGTACCTGACCCGCCAAGCGTTCACCGTGCTGGCGCTGATCGTCATCGTGGCACTCACCGCCTGGGGGATCAGCGCGGTACTTCGCAGCGACGACACCGACGGCGTCGCGCCCGCCGTCTCCCCCGCCGCACCGGAGGCCCCTCGACCCGAGCCGGTCCAGGGCAGTCGCGGCGATCCGATCGAGGCGCCCGTGCCCGCGCCCCCCGCACCGCCGCCGCCCCCGCCCGCGCCGCCACCACCGACGGCCGAGCAGCTCGTGCCCAGGACGCAGTATCAGGATCCCTACCCGCGCTCGTCTCGGGCGCCGGACCGCGAACCCGAGGTCGGCGTGACCAGGACACCGGTGACCCGTGCGCCGATGAGCGTCGCGCCCGTACCCCGGCAACCGCCGGTCAACAACTCGGCCACGCCCGGCGACGCCAAGCGAGGCGGCTGGCACTGGTGACGCCGCCCGGGCGCTCGCCGTAGACCCTGCTGACACGATGGACGTCGTGGCGACCGGCGACGACATGGGCAGGCTCGTCGCGGCGCAGGTGGACGCCTGGGACCTGCGGCCGGACGGGGAGCCGACGCGCGGAAGCAGGTCGGCGGTGCTGCCCGTGACGACGTCCGACGGCGCACCGGCGGTCCTGAAGGTCGGCGACCCCGCCGCCGAGCCGGTCGCCGACCACCTGGTGCTCCGCCGCTGGGCGGGCAGCGGTGCGGTTCGTCTGCTGCGGGCCGACCCGCACCGCGGTGCGCTGCTGCTCGAACGTGCCGGGACGCCCGACCTCGAGGGCTTCTGGGACGTCGAGGCGTGCGAGATCGTCGCGACGCTCTATCCGCGTCTGCACGTCGCCGCGATGCCGCAGCTGCCCGATCTCGCCGACCTCGTCGACGGGTGGATCGGTGACCTCGCCGCCCTGCCGCGCAGCGCCCCGATCCCACACCGGCTCGTCGAGTGGGCCATCGGCGTCGGTCGCGACCTCGTCACCGACGACGCCACCAGCGGCACGGTCCTGCACGGCGACCTGCACTACCGCAACGTGCTGTCCTCCGAACGGGAGCCGTGGCTCGCGATCGACCCCAAGCCCGTCAACGGCGACCCGCACTTCGAGGTCGTCCCGATGCTGTTCCACCGGTGGGCCGATCTCGAGGGCGACACCCGCGACGGCGTACGGCGCCGATTCTTCGCACTGGTCGACGCCGCGGGACTGTCGGACGAGCGGGCGAGGGACTGGGTGGTGCTGCGCATGGTGCGCGACGCGATGTGGGCGCTGCGCGAGCCGGAGGTCGACCGGGCCTGGTTGACCACCTGCATCGCGGTGGCCAAGGCCGTGCAGGGCTGAGGGTCAGACCCGGCGCGGGAGTTCGGCGGCGATCAGCGCGGCGATCTTGTCCGCCATGTAGGCGTGGCCCGCGTCGGTCGGATGGACGCCGTCGCCACCGATCAGCTCGGGTCGACCCACGAACCAGCCCTCGGCGAGCGGATCGATGAACGTCGCCCCGGCGATTCCCGCGGTGAGCCGCAGGACGTCGCGGATCTGCAGGACGGCCGGTGGGACGTCGGCGGTCGGCCACGGCGGCCCGATCACCAGCAGCCGTGCCGCCGGAGCCGTGCGGCGCGCGAAGTCGAAGGCGCCCTGCGCCGCCGAGGCGAGCATCAGCGGGTCGGCGTCCTGGTCGTTGCGGGACCCGTAGAAGACGACGAGCGCGTCGTCGGGCCGCACGGCGCGGGGAGCCAGGTCGCCGAAGACGCTGTTCTGGTATCCGCGGACCACGTAGCCGGCACGTCCCTCGGCGGCCACCTCGGCGTCGACCTGCAGGCCCTGCCTGGCGAGCTTCTGCCACGCGAGCCCCGTCCAGTTCCTGGCACCGTTGCCGCCTTCGTTGCTGCCCGTGGTGTACGAGTCGCCGACGACGGCGATCGGCACCATCGCGGTCTCGCGACCCGCCGGCGCGTACGCGGGTTGCTGCGTCGGGAGCAGCGTGCCCGCCATGACGACGAGCGCCAGCACCACCGCGGCCGAACGGCCCACCACTACCTCCACAGTCAGCCGGCTCGGCCGGAGCGACGTCAGCCGGCGCGGGCCGGACGGGATTCCGATCGCGACTCGTGGTCGCCGAGGTTCTGCAGCCTACCGGCGGTGGCTGTGTCCTTGGCTGGAGCCTCACGCGGTGCGGGCGCCACTCCCCTGACGTCGACCATCCGCCGCATCCAGTGCCGCGCGGGTTCCTCGACCAGGTGGTAGATGAGGCAGGCGATGCCCAGCGCCACCGCGAGCAGCCCCAGCAGCATGACGATCCCCATGGGTCCGGTGAGGGTCAGCTCGAACTGCTTGGTCGCCCAGATCCACGCGTTGTGCACGATCTCGTGCACCATGTACAACCCGAACGACACCTGGCCCAGGTAGACCATCACGCGGGTGGACAGCAGCCGGGGCAGCGTGCCCGCGCCGATCGCCAGCGTGACGACGAGCGGCATGAAGAGGAGATCCACCAGTCCGCCGGCGTCGGTGATCCTGGGATTGGGGTGGGCGTCGAAGTAGTACAGCGCCCCGACGACCGCGGCCACCAGGAGCAGCGACGCCGCGCCTGCCGCGTACCGGGTGCGGTCGCCCGGCCGGAGCTTGCGCACCGCCGCGCAGGCCAGCGCGCCCGCGGTGAACTGCATGACGATCCTCGGCAGCCAACTCCAGGGACTGTAGAACTGACCGGACGCCAGCAGCAGCACCACCGGTGGCAGCGACGCCGCCATCGCGAGCACCAGCAGACTGCGGGCCCGCGTCGCGCGGGCGACCCGGAACACCACCAGGATGAGGCCACCGAACAGCAGGTAGGCCAACCACTCCGCGCTGATCGACCACGCCGGGCCGTTCCAGCTGGAGAAGTCGAAGTACGGCTGGAACCAGAGTTGCACCAGGAACAGCTGCCGCAGATAGCTGACGGCGTTGAACTCCGCGGTGCTCTCCGGCGGCACGTGGCCGACGTAGATGGTGAAGATGACGAGCGCGGCGGCGAGATGAAGGGTGACGAGGTACACCGGCCACACCCTCGCCAGCCGCAACCACAGGAAGCGGATGGTCGCCCGGGTGGACCAGGTGCGTCCCATCTTCTCCAGGTAGTTCCAGGTCAGCACGAAACCGCTGAGGATGAAGAAGAGGTCGACGCCCTGCGCGCCGCGATCGAGGACCGGGCTCAGTGCCGAGGAGAACCCCGGTGCGGCCTCCCAGAACAGGGGCCGGAAGTGGAAGAGCACCACCCACACGGCGGCGACGATGCGAAGACCCGTCAGGGCCTTGATCTCACCGCTGGGCAGAACACTCATTCCGTACGACTTCTCGAATTCCGTCTTCGCGTGGTTGGCACGTCATCGCCCTCGGCTGCCGGGGTTCGGTGACCAGGCGGGCAGCACTGGCAGGGTAGCAGCGCGGGGGGTCCGGTCGCGCGCTCCACGACCTGGGCGATCGCTGCCAACGGCGGTGGACGGGAGCACGCGTCGCGTCGCCGCGAGGCGTGACGGTCGTGCCGCCGGACGGGGAGCTTCCGGTCCGCCGGGCACCCGACGGCATTTCGGGACAACGGGATTCGCGAGCCACCTGCCGCACGCGTTCGGCGGCTGCGGCACCGAGCGGGGTTCGATCGCCCCGGCCGGCCATCGGCACCGGGCGAACCGCCGGATCGACACCTCGCCGGGCGCGTCGTCGGCGCCGATCGAGACGTGTCGGTGACGGTTTCTCCGTAGTTGCGCGCCCGCGGTTCGAGCGGGTCCAGACTTCCAGTACAGGTCCGTGCCACAGCCCCGGCGCGGCGTGACCGAAGCGAGCCCGCATGCCCCTGAACGACCTCCACCCGCCACGCCGCGCCGTCCTCGCGGGCGCCGCACTCGGCGTCGTCGCCACGGCCGCCGCGTGCAGCGGTGCCGGCGACGGCGCTGCGCCGTCCGCGACCTCGAGCGCCGACGGCGCGCCGGCCACGTTGGCCGCAACGGCGGACGTTCCCGTCGGCTCCGGCGTGATCGTCGACGACGTCGTGGTCACCCAACCCACCGCCGGCGTGTTCAAGGGCTTCTCCGCGGTGTGCCCGCACGCCGGGTGCAACGTCTCCGAGGTCGACGACGCGAACATCGTCTGCCGCTGCCACGGCAGCAGGTTCGACCTCGAGGGGGCCGTCGTCAAGGGTCCGGCCACCAAGCCGCTCGAGGCCAAGGCCGTCGTCGTCCGTGGGGAGTCGATCGTCGCCGGCTGACGATCGGCGGGCGGTGCGAGGATGGCCAGATGAGTACGCGCTGGCAGGAGACCGACGCCCCCCGCGGTGACGACTACGACGCACGCTGGCGGACGCTAGCGGCCGACGGCCAGGAGATCCACGGCGAGGCGGACCTGGTCGACGGTCTGCTGAGCGAGATCGGTGGGTCGCGGGTGCTCGACGCCGGATGCGGCACGGGACGCGTCGCCATCGAACTCGCCAGGAGGGGGCGCACGGTCGTGGGCGTCGACCTCGACGAGGCGATGCTGGACACCGCCCGGGCCGAGGCCCCCGAGCTGACGTGGCTGCGATCCGACCTCACCGCGGTCGCCGGACTCGCCGACGCGCCGTTCGACGTCGTGGTCCTCGCCGGGAACGTGATGATCTTCGTCGCGCCCGGAACGGAGGTGCCGGTCCTGTCGGCGCTCACCGCGCAGTTGGCGCCCACCGGCCTGCTGGTCGCCGGCTTCCAGCTCGACCGGCTCCCGGTGGACCGCTACGACGCGTTCGCCGCCGACGCGGGCCTGCGTCTCGTCGCGCGGTGGGCGACCTGGGAGCGCGAACCGTTCACCGGCGGCGACTACGCGGTGTCCGTGCACGCCAGGATGGCCGGATGACCGGCTTCGCCGCACTGCCGGCGCCGGACGACGGCGTCCCCCACCTCGCCGACGTGGTCCCCGCGGTGCTGACCGCCATGGGCGCGTCGGGCTTTCCCAGTTCGATCACGTTGCCCGCCGACGTCTCGGGCGCGTGCGTCCTGCTGATCGACGGTCTCGGCGAGGAGTTGCTCGACGCCCACGCCGCCGACGCGCCCGTGATGGCGGGGATGCGGGGGCGCGCGCTCAGCGTCGGCTTCCCGTCGACCACCGCGGCCGGGCTCGCCGCCGTCGGCACCGGCCGCCGGTCGGGCGAGCACGGGATGGTCGGCTACAGCTTCCTGCTGCCCGGAACCGGTGTCGTCAACGCCCTCACCTGGCGACCGCACCCGTGGGGCGAGGATCTCCGCGATAAGGCGGAACCCGAACGGGTGCAACCGCTTCCGACCACCTTCGAGCGCGCCGAAACCGCGGGCTTGGCGGTCAGCGTCGTCTCCGCGGCGAAGTTCGCGGACTCCGGCCTGACCCGGGCGGTCCTGCGCGGCGGTCGCTACGTCGGGGTGCACGCCATCGGCGACCTGGCCGCACGGGCGCGATCCGTGGTCACCGACGGCGGATTCTGCTACGGCTATCACGCCGACCTCGACATGCTGGGCCACCTGTACGGCCCCGGTTCGGAGGCCTGGCGGATGCAACTGCGGCAGGTCGACCGCCTCGTCGAGTCCGTCGTCGAGGGCCTGCCGCCCGGCGGCCTGCTCGCCGTGGTCGCCGATCACGGGATGGTGGCCGTCGACGGAGGGAGCACGGTCGACCTCGACGACTCCCCCGCACTGCTACGCGGCGTCGCCGCGATCGGTGGCGAGGTCCGAGCCCGCCACGTGTACGTCGACCGCGGCGCCGCCGAGGACGTGCTCGCCGCCTGGCGCGACGGGCTCGGCGACCGGGCCTGGGTGGTGTCGCGCGACGAGGCGGTGGCCGCCGGCTGGTTCGGCCCGCGCGTGTCCGACGAGGTGCGGGCGCGGATCGGCGACGTGGTCGCCGCCGCACGCGACCAGGTGGCGCTCGTCCGCCGGGCCACCGAACCCGTGGAGTCGTCGTTCATCGGGCACCACGGGTCGCTGACGACGGCCGAGCAGCGGGTGCCGCTGCTGCTGGCCCATCGCTGACCCGGCTACCCTCGACGCCCGTGATCGTCCTGCTGCCGCCGTCGGAGACCAAGCGCGACGGCGGTGACGGTCCGCCGCTGCGGTTCGACGCCCTCGGCTTCCCCGAACTCGACCCGGTGCGCCGCCGGCTGGCCGACGAGGTCGTCGCGCTGGCCGCCGACCGTCCGGCCTGCCGCGCCGCGCTGGGCATCTCGGCCGCGCAGGACGGCGAGATCGACCGCAACGCCGCCGTTCCGACTGCGCCGACCATGCCCGCGATCAGCCGCTACACGGGAGTGCTCTACGACGCGCTCGACGTCGAATCGCTGCGCGGCGCGACGGCGGTACGGGCGCGGGCGCGGCTGATGGTGGGCTCGGCACTGTTCGGGCTGCTGCGCGCCGACGACGAGATCCCCGCCTACCGGCTGTCGGCGGGTTCGAAGCTCCCCGGCGCACCCACGATGGCCGCCCGGTGGAAGCCGGCGCTCGAACCCGTCCTCGCCGACCTGTCGCGGCGCGAGCTGATCGTCGACCTGCGCTCGGGCGCCTACGCGGCGCTGGGTCGCGTGCCCGGCGCCGTCGACGTCGACGTGGTGTCCGAGCGGCCCGACGGCACCCGCACGGTGGTCAGCCACTTCAACAAGGCCCACAAGGGTCGGCTGGCCCGTGCGCTGGTCACCTCGCGCGCCGAACCCGACGACGCCGGCAAGGTGGCGGCGATCGCACGGCGCGCGGGCATGACCGTCGAACGCGACGGCAACGCGCTGCTCGTCGTCATCCCCGCCTAGGGGGCGTTTCTTTCGGCGAGCGTGCGTGTCTGCGGCCGACACGCCGGGTCAGGACCTGAGTTCGCTGGAGCCGCTTGCGGAACGCTCGCGGGTCAGGGCTCGGCGGTGATCCCCGGCGCCGGCGCGTCCCAGTGATCGGCGTTGACGGCCGCCTGCCATGGACGCCGGCGCACCGGTCCGTGCCTGCCCTTCGGCCACCCCACCACGACGTGGCCGGCCAGCATCCAGTCGTCGGGCACCCCGATCGCGTTGCGCAGCAACGTCTCTCCGCCGTAGGACGACCAGCTGGTCAGGCACGCGCCGAGCCCCTGGGCGCGAGCGGCGAGCAAGAAGTTCTGCATGGCGGGGAAGATCGAGCCGCCGAGCAGCATGTCGGACGCGAGGCGCAGCCGCCGCTGGGCGAACAGGACAGACGTGAACTCACCCGCCCGGTCGTGCAGCTCGTAGGTGGCCCGGTTGTCCCTGGCGCGCCGGGAGTCGTCGTCGGCGGCGGGCCGGGTCATACCGTAGGCCTCCTCGATGACGGTGAGCGCCCGGCGCGCTGCCTCGGCGACCACCTCCCGCTGCTCGGGTGAGCGCAACACCACGAAGCGCCACGCCTGCGCGTTGGCGCCCGACGGCGCCCACGTCGCGGCCTCGATGCAGCGGGCCAGCACCGCGTCGTCGACCGGCTCGTCGGTGAAGCGACGGATCGTCCGGGCGGTCGACATGACCTCCCAGATCCCGTCGCAAGCATCGGGCACGGTCACCTCGGATCGGGTGCGGACGGGCGTGCGGCCACGCTCACAACGTCCCGAACAGCTCGATCGAGTTGCCGTCCGGATCGGCGATGAACATCCAGCCCATGCCGGGCACCGGTGCGAACTCGGTCGGCGGTTCGACGATCTGGTAGCCGGCCGCCTCCACCTTCTGCGCCGCCGCGGCGAGACCGGTGACGCCGATGGTGAAGTAGCGCAGCCCGGCCTGTGCCTTGCCGCCGCCGGGAACGGGTGGCGCCGCGGGCGGGGTGTGGTAGCTGACCAGTTTCAGCACGCTCGCGCCGAGGACGTAGCGGCGTTGCGAGCCCTCGGCGAACTCGATCTCGCCCTGCAACTCGAGTCCCAGGAAGCCTTCGTAGAAGTCGACCATCGCGTCGAGATTGGTGGTGACCAACCCGATCTCGACGGTGGGGCTCAGCAGTTCAAGGTTCACGGTCACCTCGCGCACTCGCAGTGGGTCTTCGACGGTCGGAGCGTAACCGGTGGGGTGCGGTGCCGGTGGTCGCCATGACGTCGATTGGCCTACCGCGGGCGGTCGGCGACCGTAGTCTCACCGGACGGCCCGGACGCGAGACGGGAGGGCGGCCGGTGCAGACCTTCTGGCGGTACCTCCGCATCCAGGCCTTCGTGCTCGTGTGCGGCATCGTCGGCCCGATCTTCCTGTTCGGCTACTTCCTCTTCCAGCCCGACCCGACGCTGAGGTGGATGTACTGGTGGGGCCTGTTCATCACCGCAGCCGACGTCCTGATCGCGCTCTGGCTCGCCTCGGCCACCGCGGGTCCGGCGACGCAGGCCACGCCCGACGCGGACGACTGAGCGGCGCCCAACGTGCGGCCGTGGCGGCGACACGGCCGAATCCTCGCCGTACCCGCACGTACGGCGGCCCGTGGCGGGGACGGGCGCCTGGGAGACGCCGCGGACACGCCGCGACACCGGTCCGATTTTCCGGACTGGCAGCGATCTGACAGACTGTGCCGCGAGGGGAGTATTCCTTCGCCGCGGTTTCGTCATCACGTCGTCCAACGTTGGGCGGCCGGTGCCGCGGGCCGCATCATGCGGTGGCAGAGACCTCGGCCGTTTTGTCGCGACCGGAGGAACTTGTGAACGTAACCAGCATCGAGTGGGCAGTCACCCTGGGCGTGACGCTCGCCGTACTGCTGTTCGACATCGTCTTCATCGCTCGCAACCCGCACGAGCCGACGTTCAAGGAATGCGCGATCGCGCTGTCCTTCTACGTCGGCCTGGCCGTCGCGTTCGGCGTGTGGGTCACGTACTTCCACGGCAGCCAGTTCGGCGTCGAGTTCTTCGCGGGCTGGCTCACCGAGTACAGCCTCTCGATAGACAACCTGTTCATCTTCCTGATCATCATGGCGAGCTTCAAGGTGCCGAGGAAGTATCAGCAGGAGGCGCTGCTGATCGGCATCATCCTGGCGCTGATCTTCCGCGGCATCTTCATCGCGCTCGGCGCGGTGGCCATCAACCAGTTCTCCTGGATCTTCTACGTCTTCGGCGCGTTCCTCGTCTACACCGCGATCTCGCTGGTCCGCGACACCGACCACGACGACGACGGTGAGAACGCCGTCGTGAAGTTCGCCCGCAAGCACGTCACCATCACCGACAAGTGGGACGGTCTGAAGCTGTGGATCAAGGAGGACGGCAAGCGTCTGATGACGCCGATGTTCCTCGTGATCGTGGCGCTCGGCACCACCGACCTGCTGTTCGCGCTGGACTCGATCCCCGCGATCTACGGGCTCACCAAGGAGCCCTACATCGTGTTCACCGCGAACGTGTTCGCGCTGATGGGTCTGCGCCAGCTGTACTTCCTGCTCGGTGACCTGCTCAAGCGGCTGGTGTACCTGTCGTACGGGCTCGCGTTCATCCTCGCCTTCATCGGCGTCAAGCTCGTCCTGCACGCGCTGCACGAGAACGAGTTGCCGTTCATCAACGGTGGCGAGCACGTGCCGGTGCCCGAGATCCCCACGCTGGCCAGCCTCGGCGTCATCATCGTGACACTGGTCATCACGACGGTCGCGAGCCTCTACAAGACCCGTGTGGTCGACAAGAAGGACGTCGACACGTTCGCCACCGACACCGACACCGACACCACGACGGACGAAACCGTGGAGAAGGACCGCAACGTCGGCGGTCCGAGCTAGGAGTCACCCGTGTCCGAGTCGCGGCCACCGTTCCCTCCGTTCGACTTGGCGTCGGCGACGGCCAAGGTCCAGGCCGCCGAGGATGCGTGGAACACCCGCGACCCCGAACGGGTGAGCCTCGCGTACACGGAGGACTCGCAGTGGCGCAACCGCGACGTGTTCGTCACGGGCCGCGCGGCGATCGTCGACTTCCTGACCGCGAAGTGGAACCGGGAACTGGACTACGCGCTGCGCAAGAGCCTGTGGTCCTACGACGGCGATCGCATCGCCGTGCGCTTCCAGTACGAGTGGCACGACGCCGCCGGCGCGTGGTTCCGCAGCTACGGCAACGAGCTGTGGGAGTTCGACGAGCACGGCTTGATGCGGCGCCGCGAGGCCAGCATCAACGACGTGCCGATGGCCGAGTCGGAGCGCCGGCTGTTCGGTCCGCGGCCCGAATCGGAGCACGGGGTCGACATCCCGCTGCGGTGACCGGGCGTCGGGTTGCCGAACCGGCTGGGAGCCCGCATGATCCGAGTCGATGGACCTCACCTCTGCACGCGAATTGGCCGACGTCGACGCCCTCGGGCAGGCCGCCCTGGTGGCCGCAGGCGACCTCACCGCCACCGAACTCCTCGAGGCGGCGATCCTCCGGGTCGAGGCCACCCGCGGCCTGAACGCCATCGTCACCGACCTGTTCGACCCCGGCCGGGACCAGGCGAAGACGGTCGCACGGGGGGGCGGTCCCCTGGCGGGCGTCCCCTTCCTGCTGAAGGACCTCGGCGCGTCGCTGGCCGGTGCGCCCGAGGCGATGGGCTCACGGGCACTGCGTACGCACGTCGCGACCGAGAACGCGTGGATCGTGGACCGCTACCTCGACGCGGGCCTCGTCGTGTTCGGCAAGACCAACACCCCCGAGTGGGGCAATCACTGCACCACCGAGCCGTCGCTGTTCGGTCGGACGGCCAACCCGTGGTCGGATGGCGTCACGCCCGGTGGGTCGAGTGGCGGGTCGGCCGCCGCGGTGGCAGCGGGTGTGGTGCCCGCCGCCTCCGGCGGTGACGGCACGGGTTCGATCCGGGTGCCCGCGTCGTGCTGCGGGCTCGTCGGGCTGAAGCCGCGCCGCGGCCGGACGTCGTTCGCCCCGGGCGGCGGGCACGGCCTGGAGGGGCTGGTCAACGAGCACGCACTGACCCGCACCGTCCGCGACAGCGCGGCGCTGCTCGACGCCGTCGCCGGATCTGCGCCCGGTGACCCCTACACCGCGCCGTCGTCCACCGGCTTCCTCGCGGCGCTGGCCGCCCCCGTCGAGGGGCGACGGATTCTCACCACCTCCGAGTCACCCTTCCCCGGTGCCGGCACCCATCCCGAGGTCGCCGCCGCCGTCCACGCCGTGGCAGGCGTGCTGGAGGAACTGGGTCATCACGTCGACGCGGGCGCTCCGACCGTCGACCCCGACGCGGTGGCCGACGCCATCGCCGTGCTGCACACGGTCAGCAACGCCCAGTTGCACGCGTTCGCCAAGGAGCACCTGGGTCGCGAACCCCGCGAGGACGAGTTCGAGGACAGCACCTGGGTGATGATCCGGGAGGGATTCCACACCACCGGGGTGGCCTACGCCGAGGCGATCGGCGCCGTGCACGCCCAGACCCGGCGGTTCGTCGCGAGCATGGGCGAGCACGACGTGCTCTTGGTGCCGACGCTGCTGACGTTGCCGCCGCCGTATGCGCTGCTCGACCGGCCCCGCGGCACCACGCGCGCGTTCTTCGACGTGGAGTTCGCGACGACGGGGTGGACGACGCTGGCCAACGTGACGGGGTGGGCGGCGATCTCGCTGCCGCTGGGCGTCAGCGCAGAGGGTCTGCCGATCGGTGTGCAGCTGATGGCGGCCGACGAGACGGTCCTGCTGCAGCTCGCCGCCCAACTCGAGGACGCGATGCCGTGGTGGGACCGGCACCCTGCCGCGTGGATCGGCGTCTAGGGGCGGGTCACTCGGCGGCGACGAGTTCGGCCGCGGGCACGGGGATGCGTGCGGTGACCGTCGTGCCGACACCGGTCCGGCTCGCAACGGCCAGCTCACCCGAGACGGCCGCCACCCGGTCCTTGAGGCCGATCAGGCCGCTGCCGCCTCCGGTCGCCGCTCCCCCGACGCCGTCGTCGGCGATCACCAGCGTCAGTGCGGCGTCGTCGAGGGTTGCCCGCACCACCACCTCGGACGCCTCGGCGTGCTTGGCGACGTTGACGAGCGACTCGGCCACCACGTAATAGGCGGCGACCTCGATCGGCTCGGGCAACCGGCCCGCCACCGACAGCTCGAGCCCGACGGGCACTACCGAACGACGCGCCAGCGTCTTCAGTGCGGGTGCGAGCCCACCCTTGGACAGGATCGCCGGGTGGATGCCGCGGGACAGCTCCTGGAGTTCGGTATAGAGGTCGGCCATGCCGTTGATCAGGTTCTCCACCTGGTGGCGCAGCGCGGCGTCGCCCTCGGGCATCGACGCCTCCAGCGTCCGCAACCCCAGACCCAGTGACACGATGCGCTGCTGGGCGCCGTCGTGCAGGTCGCGTTCGATCCCGCGGCGGGCCTGGTCGGCCGCCGCGACGATCCGCGAGCGCGACGCCTTGAGTTCCTCGCGGTTCTCCGCGTTGCGGATCGCGGTGCCGATCAGGTCGGCGAAGTCGCAGATCTGCTCCTCGGCCTGCGGTGGCATCGGGTCGGACGCGGCGGAGCCGACGATCAGCGCACAGCGGGTCTTGCCGTCGACGACGACGGGCGCGCCGACACCCGAACGCAGGCCGAGATCGCGCAGTCGCGTCGCGATCGAGCCCGCGACCCCGTCGTAGTCGTCGACCCGGGCGGGCGTGCCGGTGCGGTGCACCCGTGCGGTGACGCTGTCACCGTCCAGCGACAGCCGCTCGCCGACGACCAGCTTCAGCCTGTCGGTCGCGTCGACCGCGGCGAGCACCACGCAGGTGTCGTCCGTCTCGTACTTCGTCAGCGTGACGTGCTCGACGCCGAGACCGCGCGCGAGCTCCGTGACGGCCACCGGATAGACCTCGCTGGGCTCGGCGCCGCGGGCGACCAGTGTGGCGACGCGGCGCAGCGCGGCCTGCTGACGGGCCAGCGCGTCGGCCTCCCGTCTGCGCCGCTCGGACTCGGCGGCCCGCAGCCGTGCCTGCCCGGCGAGGACGTTGGCCAGCAGCGCCACCGGAAGGAACACGAACAGCGCGGCGGCGACACCGTCGAGGTGGAAGGACAGGTAGACGAGCGTGCTGGCGATCGACATCGCGACGGCGAGCCCGACGTGCCAGCCGGCGGATACGACGAGCACTCCGAGCAGGAAGATCGCGCCGAACGCGTTCTCCGGCGCCACGCGCGCCAGCACCAGCACGACCGCGGTCTCGGCGGCGAGGAAGCCGATCGCCACCACGATCCCCCAGCCGAGCGGCCGTGCGTCGGGGCGCAGCACCACGCCGAGCAGGCGACTGCGGAGCGGCCGCTGCGCGTCTCGACGTTCTCCGTGGTCGGTCATCGATCCGGATGGTAGTGCGTCAGCGGGAATGCGGTGTTTCCAGCTAGCAGCAATGCCCTGGCTGCGCGCCGCTGCCACACTCGAAGGATGTCGTATTCAGGAGGTATCTCGTGCGCTGCCTGATCGTCGACGACAGCGCGAACTTCCGGGACGCCGCGCGCACCATGCTCGAGCGGGCGGGGATCCAGGTCGTCGGGATCGCGAGCAACACCGCGGATGCGCTCGCGCAGTATCGCGACCTGCACCCGGACGTGACGCTCGTCGACGTCGACCTCGGGGTCGAGAGTGGCTTCGACCTGGTGGCCGAGCTGAACGAGTGCGAGACGCCTGCACCCTCGACCATCCTCATCTCCACGCACTCCGAGCATGACTTCGCCGACATGATCGCGGCGAGCCCGGCGCTGGGGTTCGTGCCGAAGTTCGCACTGTCGGCGGCCGCGATCCGCGACCTCGTCGCACACCGGGACTGAGGGACTCAGAGCGAGTCGAGGTACATGATCACCGCGCGGACGCGTCGGTGGTCGTCGCCGGTCTCGGGCAGGCTGAGCTTGGTGAGGATGCTGCGCACGTGCTTCTCGACGGTGCCCTCGGTGACCCAGATGCGCCGCCCGATGCCCGCGTTGGACAGTCCCTCCGCCATCAGCGTCAGCACCTCGCGCTCGCGGGCACTGAGCGCTCCCAGTGGATCGTCGCGACGGCGTGCCGAGACCAGCTCGGCGACGAGCGCGGGGTCGACGACCGACGCGCCGCCGGCGATGCGGCCGACGGTGTCGACGAAGTCCGCGACGTCGGTCACGCGGCTCTTGAGCAGGTAGCCGATGGAGTGTCCGCCGGCGAGCAGTTCCATCGCGTGGTCGACGTCGACGTGCGAGGAAAGCACCAGGATCGCGATGCCGGGCCACTCCTCGCGGATCTTCCGTGCGGCGTCGAGCCCCTCGGTGCTGTGCGTCGGGGGCATCCGGATGTCGACCACCGCCAGCGCGGGCTGGACGTCGCGGACGAGGTCGAGGAGCCCGGTGGCGTCGCCGGCTTGCCCGACGACGTCGAACCCGGACCGGTCGAGCAGGCTCGCCAACCCCTCCCGCAGCAGGACGTCGTCGTCGGCGACCACCACCCGTATGGCACTCATTCCCGAGATTCTCGCACCCACAGCCACTTCGATGCTCGTTGGCAGGGAATGTGGTCGGAAGCGGTTTGCCACCGTGTGCCGGGGCGAAGCCGCCAAGCCGGTCGGAGCGGCCTGCCGGGCGTGCGACACTCTTGCCCATGGTCATGTCAATCGAGCGCCCCAAGCTGGAAGGCAACGTCGCCGTCGGGGCCAACCGCCAGCTGGGCTTCGCCGAGTTCGGTGATCCACTGGGCCGCGCGATGTTCTGGCTGCACGGCACGCCGGGCGCGCGCCGTCAGATCCCCGTCGAGGCGCGCGCATACGCCGCGCACCACGGGATCCGGCTGATCGGCATCGACCGCCCCGGCATCGGCTCGTCGACCCCGCACACGTATGCCAACGTGCTGGCGTTCGCCGACGACCTGCGCACCATCGCCGACGTGCTGGGCATCGGCCAGATGGCCGTGATCGGCCTGTCCGGTGGCGGCCCCTACACGCTGGCCTGCGCCGCGGCCATGCCCGACCGCGTGGTCGTCGCCGGCGTGCTCGGCGGCGTCGCGCCCACGGTCGGCGAGGAGGGCATCGGCGGCGGACTGATGGGCTTCGGCTCGAAGGTCGCCCCCGCGCTCCCCCTCATCGGGCTACCGCTGCGACTCGCGGCGGTCGGGATGGTGCGCGCCATCCGGCCGATCGCCCCGGTGGCGCTGTACGCCTACGGCCGGATCTCCCCTCCCGGTGACCGTCGCCTGCTCGAACGGCCCGAGTTCGGCGCGATGTTCCTCGACGACCTGCTCAACGGGAGCCGCAAGCAACTCGCGGCGCCGTTCGCCGACGTGGCGGTGTTCGCGAAGGACTGGGGTTTCCGGCTCGACGAGGTCAAGGTGCCCGTGCGGTGGTGGCACGGCGACAAGGACCACATCGTGCCGTTCGCGCACGGCGAGCACGTGGTCGGGCGGTTGCCCGACGCCGAACTCACCGCGCTGGCCGGCGAGAGCCATCTCGGCGGGCTCGGGGTCGCCGAGGAGATCATGGGCTCGCTGATGGAGCTGTGGGACGCGGTCGACGAGAAGCGTTGACCGCGGCGGTCAGCCCGGCCGGCCCATCACGCCGTCGAGCCAGTCGAACACGTAGCCCTCGAACAGGGTGGCGCCGAACCCCTCGCAGTGTCCGCCCGCGCCCTCCTCGGCGCTGAACGTCGTCAGCCGCTTGGGGCACCTGAGCTTCTCGTAGAGGATCTCGCCCTGCGCGGCGAAGTCACCCTCGCCCTCCGTCAGCAGCGTCGGGCACCGGATGTCGTTCACGACGCCGTCGAGGGTGAACTCCAGCTGCTTGCGCAGGAAGTCGCCGACGGTGCGGGTGCCCATGGCCGCCATGCGCGATCCGAACCACTCCCGGGACCGCGGATCGGACACCACCTCCTCGAGGGCGGCGTCCAGTTCGGGATCGGCGTCGGTCAGGCGGTCCAGGAATCGCTCGGGATCACCGGGGACGCGGTCGGCCAGGCCACCGAGGCGGGACTCGAAGTCGTACTGACCGGGATCGGCGATGAGCGCGGCGACGCGCGGCTCGAAGGCGGTGGCACGAGGCCCGAGGAAGCCGCCGAACGAGCGGCCCAGGACGGCGACGGCCTGGGGGTGGACGCCGATCCGGCCGAGCAGCCAGTCGAAGGCGGCCCGGAACGGCACCTCGTAGTCGGGCCGGAAGGTCTTGCCGTGCTCGAAGAGCATGCCACCCTGCCCGGGACCCTCGAAGACGAAGAAGTTGTAGCCGCGCGGTAGGGCCATGTACCCGGTGGCGAGGTACCCGGCCTCGGCGGTCGAGTCGAAACCGCAGGGGGCCATCACGGTGGGCCGCGGGACGCCGTCGTCGGCGGCCTTGAAGAAGTACCCGGTCATGGTCACGCCGTCGTACGGAATCTCCGCGATCACGCTGGACCACTCGAGCAGTGGCAGCGCCGCCCGGAACGCCGCGCGATGTTCGCGCCACGCGCGCAGCAGCCGTTCGTCGGTGATGTCGTGGCGGATGAAGAAGAACGACTGGCGCCAGTACTCCGCGGCGCGCAGGTAGGCCTTGCGGGCGGTCACCGCGCGGCCCTTCGCCAGCGCGTCGTCGGCGAGCTGGCGGGCCACCTCGGCCGTCGCCGACCACTCCTCGAACCACGAGTCGTAGTCCCCCGGGATGGTCCGTCCGGCGGTCGCCAGCGCCTCGCCCAGATCGGCCGCCTCGGCGGCGACGGCGATCAGCGTCCGGCTCAGCTGGGCGTCCATCTCGACGTCGTCCAACAGTTGCGTCACGTTCCGCTTCCTCCCCACACGGATCGTCCTTCCATTCGATCGATGTCCCCCCTCGACGTCGCTCGGCGACGTCACCGTATCCGAGCGTTCGTCGGATCGTAGATCGGCCTGCGCGACAGCGTGATCGGGTACCGCGTCCCACCGACGTTCACCTCGTAGCCACCGGTGTCGAGCCACGCCGCGTCGACCGGTGACCCGTCCGCCGAGCGCACGTTCGCCAGCCCTACGCACGATCTGCATGTCTCGCCCCACGCCGCCGACGTGACCTGTCCTGCGACGACGCCGTCCCGCAGGACCAGCTCGCCACCCCACAGCATCGCGTCGGGCGAGGCCACGGCGAAGCTCACCACCCTGCTCGGACGTCCGTCGGCCCTGGCCTTCTCGACCGCGGCGCGACCGAGGAAGTCGACGTCGGTGCCGAGCTTGCACGTGAACAGCAGCCCGGCCTCGACGGGATCCACGTTCGGGGTCAGCTCGCGGCCGAACGCCCGGTACCCCTTCTCCAGCCGCAGCGACTCGATGGCGTAGTAGCCGCCGCGCGCGACGCCGAGCGCCTCGCCCGCGGTCAGCAGGTCCTCGTAGACGCCGACGGCGAACTCCGCAGGCACGTAGAGCTCCCACCCGAGTTCACCGACGTAGGTGATGCGGGTCGCGCGAACACCGCCGTAGCCCAACGTGATCCGACGGCTGGTGCCGAACGGGAACGCCTCGTCCGACAGGTCGGCGTCGCTGAGCGGCGACAGCAGTTCCCGGGAGCGCGGCCCCATCACGCCGAAGACCGCCATCGCGGAGGTGACGTCGACGACCTCGGCGCGACAGCCCGCGGGCAGGTTCCGCGTGACGTGGTCCCTGTCGCGTTCCGTGGTGGCCGCGCTGCTGACCATCAGGTACTCGTTCTCGGCGGTCCGGGTCACCGTCACGTCAGCCTCGTAGGTGCCGCGCGCGTTCAACATGCCGGTGTACACGCACGAGCCGACCTCGACGGCCATGTCGGCGGTGCACAGCCACTGCAGGGCGGCCTCGGCGTCCGGGCCGACGACGAGGTACTTCGAGAACGACGTCTGGTCGAACACGGCGACCGCGGTGCGGGTGGCGGTCTGCTCGGCGGCCGACCACGGCAGCCAGTTCTGCTTGCCCCAGGAGTACTCGATCACCGGTTCCGACCCGGCCGGTGCGAAGAAGTTCGCCCGTTCCCATCCCATGCGGCTGCCGAAGTTGGCGTTCGCCGCGGCCAGCAGGTGGTGCACCGGCGAGCGGCGGAAGGGACGCGCCGTGCTCATCTCTCGGTTCGGCCAGGGGATCTCGTAGTGCAGGCCCAGGACCTCGGCGACACGGTCGTGCAGCCAGCGGTTGTTGCCGTTGAACGGCGCGAAGCGGCGGATGTCGACGCCGGTGAGGTCGGTCGTCGGAGCCCCCTCGACGATCCACTCGGCCAGTGCCCGCCCGGCACCGCCCGCCGACGCGATCCCGACGGAGTTGAAACCCGCTGCCACGAAGTAGTTCCCGCACTCCGGCGCCTCACCGAGGATGAACTGGTTGTCGGGTGTGAAGCTCTCGGGGCCGTTGTAGAGCTTCTTCAGCCCGGTCTCCTCCAGCACCGGGATCCGCAGCAGGGCGTTGTCCATCAGGATCTGGAAGTGCTCCCAATCCTCCTCCAGTAGCTGGAATTCGAACGGGTACGGGATGGCGTCGGGACCGACCCACGGTTTCGCCTCGGGCTCGAACCCGCCGATGACGAGCCCGCCGACCTCCTCCTTGAAGTAGGTGTAGCCGTCGGGGTCCCGCAGGATCGGCATGTCGGTGTGCACGCCGTCGATCGACTCGGTCACCACGTAGAAGTGTTCGGCGGAGTGCAGCGGCACGTTGACCCCGGCGAGTGCGCCCACCTGCTTGGCCCACTGGCCGGCGCAGTTGACGACGACGTCCGCCTCGACGTCGCCCGCGTCGGTGCGCACCCCGGTGACGCGGCGTCGCCTGCGGTCGTCGCCGTCGCTCGTGGTGGTCACGCCGATCACCCTGGTGCGCTCCCGGATTCGCGCTCCGCGCATCCGCGCGCCCTTGGCCAGTGCCAGGGTGAGGTCGGTCGGGTTGGCCCTGCCGTCGGCGGGCAACCAGATCGCGCCGACCAGGTCGTCGACGCGCATCACCGGGTAGTGCGCGAGCGCCTCGTCGGGGGTGAGCAGTTCGCATTCCATGTCGAACGCGGCGGCGTTGGCGGCGGTGCGGCGCAACTGGATCATCCGGTCCTCGGTCCGCGCCACGGTCACGCCACCGCACTGGCGGTAGCCCGCGGTCAGTCCCGTCTCCGCCTCGAGTTCGGTGTAGAGCGCGGTGGAGTACTGCACCAGCCTGGTGCCGCCCTCGGAGGCGCGCAGCTGACCCACCAGCCCGGCGGCATGCCAGGTGGTGCCCGATGACAGCCGGCCCTGCTCGAGGAGCAGCACGTCGGTGTAGCCGAGCTTGGTCAGGTGATACGCGACGCTCGTGCCGATCACGCCGCCACCCACGATGACAACCCGGGCGCGGTCGGGCAGCACGGATCCGGTCGTTTCCTCGGTCAACTCGTCCGCCTTCGATCGGGTGTCCGCACGTCGTCGAGCAGGCGTGTGAAGTCCGGCCCCCGGAACTCCTCGACGGCGCGTTCGTAGCGCTCCATCCCCCACTCCCAGAAGTCGAAGTCGAGCGGACTCGATCCGTTCTGGATGCAGCCCCAGAGGGTCCAGCCGTACTGAGACACCGTGCCCTGCAGTCGGGCCCGCGCGATCGATCGCCGCTCGGCGCGCCCGTGGTAGCAGGTGACGAGCTCCTCGAGCTGGTCGAGCGAGAGCCGGCACTCGCGCCACACGTTGCCGAGTTCGAAGCAGGGGTCGTTGTTGCCCGAGTACTCGTAGTCGATCAGCCACACGTGGTCGCCGTCCTCCACGAAGTTGGCGGCCAGCAGGTCGTTGTTGCACGGCACGCTGGCCTCGTCGCCTGCGAGCGCCGCCCGGATGTCGGAGAATTGGCCGGCGTAGGCGTCGTAGTCCGATGGGATGCGGAAACCGTTGTCCAGCGCGGTCTTCAGGTAGCGCGGCTGGATCTCGAACATGTCGAAGTCATTGCCGAACCGCGGTCCCTCGTGCAGCGTCCGGCAGCCTGCGGCCACCTTGGCGATCACGCCGGGGCGGTCGAAGTCGTCGTCGCTCAGGGTGTGGCCCGGGACGAACCCGATCAGCAGGATGCCGAGGTCGGGGCGGTAGTCGACGACGGGCGCACCGACACCGGCCTCCTCGGCCGCGCGCGAGTTCTCGTACTCGACGTCGCGGTCGATGGCCAGCAGGCTCGTCGACGTGTCGCAGCAGCGGGCGACGTACACGCCGGTCGGGGTGGTGACCTTGACGTTGCGGTTGGTGAGCCCGCCGGGAAGGTCCTCGAGGACCCGGGGCTGATCGGCGAGCACCGGGAACCCTCCGAGCATCTCGTCGAGGTCGGCGTCGGGCATGGCGGCGAACGACACCGCGGTCAGTCTCCGTCTCCGCCGCTCAACGCGCGAGCCAGCATGTGCATCGCCACGGTGGTGGACCGCTCCCTCACGTCGGAGCGGCTGCCGGGGAGCAGCAGGGTTCGTGTGGTCGTGGTCCCGTCGCCAAGTGCGACGCTGAAACACACGGTGCCGACCGGCTTCTCGGCACTTCCGCCGCCCGGGCCGGCGATGCCGGTGGTGGCGATCGCCGTGTCAGCGCCGAAGCGCCGCAGCGCGCCGGCGGCCATCGCCTCGGCGACGGGCTCGGACACCGCGCCGTGCTCGGCGATCAGCGCGGCGTCCACGCCGAGCAGGTCGGACTTTGCCTCGTTGGAGTAGGACACCACACCGCCGGCAACGTACGCCGACGACCCGGCGCGGTCGGTCAGTCGCGCGGCGATCATTCCCGCCGTGCAGGATTCGGCCGTCGCGATCGTCCGGCCGCTGAGCAGGGCCGCCACCTGGTCGTCGATCAGGGCACCGTCGGTGGAGAACATCTCCCGGGCGTGGTGGTCGCGCAGCAGCCCCACGAGGCCGGCGTAGACGTCGACGTCGTCCGGTTCGTAGCGCGTGACGATCTCGAGTTCACCGCGCCGCAGGCACGTCGTGATCTCCATCCGCTCGAAGCCGGCGATGCTCTGCTCCCCGATGCGCAGCGTCTCGGCGAGACCCGACTCGGGCAGACCGAACATCCGGATGGTCTCCTGGCGGTACGTGGTGCGTCCGGCGGTCGCCTGCTGGACCGCCGCCGTGGCCACCGCGCGCGCCCACATCGGCTGCAGTTCCCGCGGCGGCCCGGGCAGCACCACGACCGTCGGCGTACCGGGAACGACGACGCCGGGTGCGGTACCGACCGGCTCGAGGATCTCGGCGCCCACGGGCACCATGGCCTGCTTGCGGTTGGCGGCCAGGACGGCCTCGAAGTCGACGGCGGTCGAACTCGTGGTCCGGCGTTGAATCATCCGCCGCAGGATGTCGGCGATGCGCTCCTCGAGTTCGGGGTCGAGCAGGAGTTCGCGGCCGCAGAACTCCGCGACGGTCGCCACGGTCACGTCGTCGGCGGTGGGGCCGAGGCCACCGCTGGTCACGATCAGGTCCACGCCCTCGGCCGCCAGGAACCTCAGCTGCGCCAGGATGTCGGCGGGACGGTCGCCGCAGATCGTGATGTGGGCCAGCTCGACGCCGAACTCGAGCAACCTGTCGGCGAGCCACGGTCCGTTGAGGTCCCGAACCCGCCCGGTCAGGACCTCGGTACCGGTGACGACGATTCCCGCGCGAACACTCACGGAACTGACACTACGACCAAGGCCACCCTCGCGAGCGGCGGTGGTCGCGGACGCGCCGCCCGCCGGCCGCACGACGGGTTCGTCGGGCCCGTCCGGGGTGCTCGGCGTTGCGGCTACCGTGGTCGCATGGCCTCCACATCCAGCGAAGACCGCGCCGCCGACGTCGCACCCGGCGACCTCGTCGACGTCGACCGGGGCGACGGCCCGCGCCCGTACAAGGTCGTGCACCGCGATGACACCACGTCCGGCGGCGCCGCCGCCGTGCTGTTCACCTTCGAGGACGACGACGGCGAGACCTTCGACGTCGAGTTCGCCGCCGACGCGGTCGTCACCCGCGCGCTCGAGTCGAAGTGGGAGTCCGAGCAGGCGGGACACGAGCCCGGCGCGCCTCAGTAACGACGCCGGTCGTCGTCGTCCTCGTCGCCCACGATCGATTGGTGCTGCTCGACGTAGTCCGCGGGATCCGACTCCAGCGCCGGCTCGTCGACGGCCGTGACGCCGCCGTCGGGCCGTTCGGCGGTCTCGCGGGCCTGTTCGGCGACGTCGGCCGGATCGGCCTCCTGCGATGGCTCCATGCTGGACATCGTGCGATCTCCCTTCCGTCGACGCGGGGCAGGCGTGCCCCGACGGGGGCGCGTACCCCGACCGTCGGGGCTCGTAACGCCGAGGGTCAGCGCGGTTCGATCGGGACGCCGATCGCGTCGGCGTCGTACGGCGTGACCCGCGCCCAGGTGGCCGTGGCCGTCGTATCGGGGACCGTCGCGTGCACCACGACCGTCTCGCCCGGGAACACGGTCACGTAGTTGTCGTCGTAGGTGATCGGGAGTATCTCGTCGCCGTCCCGGGTGGGGGTCACCTCCACCCGCGCGAAGAACGCGATCCGGCTGGAGGGGTTGGTCAGTCGGACCGCGATGCCGTCGCGCCCGTCACCGTCGACCTCGCTGCTCGCCGAGACCGTCAGCGGCGCGGGCGGGAGCGAGTTCAGCGCCGTCATGTCCGCCCAGTTCGACTGGTTGAGCACGAAGGCGAAGTCACGATCGGGATCGCCGACGTCGTCGTTCTGCCGGGACTGCCAGTACACGTTCTCGGTGATCACGCGCCCGTCGCGGTCGAGGAGCTCGGCACGCACGAAGGACACCGGCGAGTCACGGGCCACCCGCGGCAGGTTCAATGCGGTCACCGCACCGCCGGACGGCACCGTCAGCGGCCCGCTGGTCCTGTCGTCGCGGACCCGGCCCGCGGTGTCGTACACCCGGACCCGGACCCGCAGGTCCGATTCGTCGCGCGGGGTCTGGTTGACGGCGGTCACCACGGCGCGGTCGTGATTGCCGGTGGCATAGGAGTCGAACGTCACCGTCAGCGGCCGCAGGCCCTTCTTCGCGCCGAAGTAGGCGCCGCCGGGTCGCAGGTAGTAGTCGAAGACGTTGCCGAAGAAGGACGGCCAGTGGTTGTTGAGCATCCAGTAGAGCGTCATCTTGTGCCCGGCCCAGCCGAGCGCGGCGAACGACTCGAACTGGGCACGCGTCGACTCGTAGTGCGCGAGTTGGGCCTTCGCGGTGAACTGCTCGGCACTGCTGGACGGGCCGTACCGGCGGTTGACGGCGCGCTGGATGCTGCGCAACGCGGCATTGTCGGGGTTGGAGCCGGCGTGGAAGTACCAGTCGTCGTTGATGGGCCACAGCTTGTCCGGCGGGATGAAGCGCTTCAGGCTCGCGAAGGGCGGGATGTGCTCGTTGTCGCCCTGTTCGGCGGAGGCGCCGCGTGCGGCGCGGTACTCGCCGCTGAACCAGTACGTCGGCGGCCGCCACGTGTAGGGGCCCGCCATCTGGATGCCGTCCCACAGTCGGCGACCGGTGGCGTCGACGGTGTAGGAGGACACGCTGTCGACGACGGCGTTCTGCCAGTGCAGGTCTCGGAGGATGGCGTGGTAGGCGTCGGCGACGGGCGCGGGTGGCCGCCCATCGCTCGCATTGGCCCAGACGAACGCCGACGGGTGCGATCGCAGCATGGTGACCTGTGACCGCAGGCTCGCCCGCGCGACACGATTGTCCTCGGCGTCCCACTGCGGCCACTTCTCCCACTGGTTGCAACACATCCAGCCGACCATCAGCGGGATGCCCAGTTCGTCGGCCCGCTCCGCGAAGCGCGCGGTCGGGATCTTCGACTCCAGGCGCAGCATGTTCAGCCCGAGGTCGCGGGTGTAGCCGAGGACGGCGTCCTCGCGGTCGGGGTCGTAGTCGTAGAGCAGGTCGGGGGTGTAGGTGGCTCCGCGGACCAGGAAGTCGCGCCCGTTGACCCTGAGGTAGAAGCTGCCGCCCAGACCGAGTTCGGGGAACTTTTCGTCGTCGTCGCGGAACTGTTCGACCTCCCGCACGCCGAACCGCTGCGACGTCGTGTCCACCGCCTTCCCGAACTGGACGAACTCGAGGCGCAGGTCGTACAGCGCGGGGTCGCCCATCGTGTACGGCCACCACAGTGTGGGCCGATCCAGGGTCAGCGCCGCGAAGTCGTCCGGGCTGAACTGGGCCTCGACGGTCTCCCGCGGGCCCAGGCTGACCGGGCGCTCGACGGTGATCGGTGGGGTGCCGGGCCGCTCGATGGTGGCTCTGAGCACGCCGCGCGACCGCTCGGACGACGCGTTCGACAGGGTGGCGTAGATCGTGAGCCGCGCGCTGTCGGTGGCGGGCAGGGGCAGGTCGGTGGTGACGGTCGCGGGGCCGATGGCGACCGTGCCGGACGACCTGAGGTACACGGGCTTCCAGATGCCGGCATTGCGGTCGGCGACGAACGAGTTGCCGTTGCCCGGATTCTTGTTCGGGCCCTGGTATCCGAGGTAGTTCCAGTTGATCCAGTCGAACCAGCTGTCGGCGAGTTCGACGCCGTCGACGTCCTGTAGCGCGCGCTCGGGGGTGACCTTGACCGCGAGCGTGTTGGCCCGGCCCGGCTGGATCCAGCGCGAGACGTCGACGTCGTGGTCGACGTACATGCCCACGATCTCGTCGTCGTCGGCCACCAGCGAGCCGTTGAGCCAGATCTGGGCCCGGTAGTTGATTCCGGGGAACTCGAGTCGGTAGTCGGTGTGCCCCGCGGGTGCCTCGAATGTCGTTCGGTACCACCAGTCCTGCCGCCAGAGATCCTGCGGCACGTCCTCGAGCAGGTTCTTCCCGTAGTACAGGTTCGGATAGGTGCCGTCGTCCTCGAGGGCCTGCAGCACCGTGGCCGGCATGTCGGGCACGCCGTGCCATCCGGCGGGCCGGTAGTCCGCACGCGACATCGCGGCCCCGTCGTCGCCCACGTCGCGGGCGGATGCCAGTTGCCAGCCGTCGGAGAGTTCGGTCTGCGTCGCGGGCGGCTCGGGTTGGGCGAAGCGCGGCAGGTCGCCCGCGCCGAGCAGCAGCACCACCACCGAGATGACGAGCCCAAGGACGGCCGTCCGGCGCATCTCGGTCGCGATGGCGCGGCTCCCCTTCGTTCGAATGCACGGGTCGATCGCGAGGTGCGCGACGTCGCGCCCATTCTGCCCGTGCGGTGGGCTAGCGGCGCGGGCTACCCGCGATACCGCTGATCAGACGGTCGCAGACCACGTACATCTGCCGCAGCGCCTCCCCCGGGTCGTCGGCGCGCGCCACGAACAGGGCTGCCTCGTCGAGCGCGCCGAGCAGCACGTGCGCGGTGGGCCGCAGCGGCTGGTCGGGGATGACGCCGTCGGTCATCGCCTGCGCGAGCATCGCCTCGATCACACCGAGGCCGTAGCGCATGCCGACCTCGCGCCACCGTTGCCATCCGAGGACGGACGGAGCGTCGATGAGCACGATGCGCTGCACCCTCGGCGACGAGCACTCCTGGAGGAACAGCCGTGCGCCGACCCGCATGGCCTCGAGTTGATCGGTCGGCACCTCCTCGACGATGCGGGCGGTGATGGCGGTGACCAGATCCCGTTCGACGTCCTCGTACACCTCGGCGAAAAGTCCTGCCTTATCGCCGAATTGGTGGTACAGCGCACCGCGGGTCACGCCGGCGGAGTCGACGATCGCCTGGGTGGACACCGCGGCGAAACCTTCGTCGGCGAACAGCGTTCGGCCGGCCTCGAGCAGCCGTGCCCGGGTGGCGGCGGTGCGCTCGGCCTGGGTGCGCCGGGTGGACGCGTTCACGTCGTCGTTGACTTTCATACAGTCTGCACGTAACTTTCATACGAAGTGTTCGCAAGTGTGGGAGAAGGGTAGCGGAGATGCCGGAGATCACGGTGCCGGGCGCGACGATCCGCTATTCGATCGTCGGTCCGGACGAGTCGCCCCACCCGCCGGTGGTGTTCGTGCACGGAATACTGGTCGACCACCGGCTGTGGACGACCGTGGCGGAAGAACTGGCACGCAACGGCTTTCGCTGTTACCTGCCGGACCTGCCGCTCGGTTCGCACGTCCTGCCGGTCGACGACCACGTCGTGGAGAGCCCCGACTCGGTCGCCGAGCTGGTCCACGCGTTCCTGGTCGGGCTCGACCTGGACGACGTCACGCTGGTCGGCAACGACACGGGCGGCGGGCTCTGCCAGTTGCTCGTCGACGCCCACCCCGACCGCGTCGGCCGGGTCGTCTTCACCAACTGCGACGCCTTCGAGAAGTTCCCGCCGTTCCCCTTCAACGCCGTCTTCGCCACGATGCGCGGGCCGCGCAGCATCAAGGCACTCGCCGGGCTGATGCGGGTCCCCGCACTGCGCAATTCACCGCTCGGCTACGGCCTGCTGCTGCGACGCGACGACGAGCTCACCGCGTCCTGGGTGCGGCCGTGCGTCGACGACCCACGCATCGCACGCAACCTGGCCACCCTGTTGCGTGGCGTCGGCTCGACGGATCTCACCGACGTCGCGACGCGGCTGCACCGGTTCGGCAAGCCCGTCACGCTGGTGTGGGGCCAGGCCGATCGCTGCTTCACCCCGGAGCTGGGCCGACGACTGGCCGCACTGTTCCCCGACGCCACGCTCGTCGAGGTACCCGGCGCGCGGACGTTCGTCGCCCTCGATGCGCCGCACGCGGTGGCCGACGCCATCACGCGGGTGGGTGCGGCGCACTAGCCGCTAGAAGAGGTCCTTGTGCGGCACGTCGGTGACGAGGCCGCCGTCGACGACGAATTCGGCGCCGGTCGAGAACGACGACTCGTCGCTGGCGAGGAACACCACGAACGTGGCCACCTCCTCGGACTGGCCGGGCCGGCCGAGCGGTGCGGTGACCATGTCGTCCGGAAAGTGCTTGGTCATCGGGGTCCGGATGAAGCCCGGATGCAGCGAGTTGACCCGAATGTTGAACTTGCCCAACTCGATCGCCGCGGACTTGGACAGCCCGCGGACCGCCCACTTCGTCGCGACGTAGGGGTGCACCATGGGCGCACCGCGCAGGCCCTCGATGGACGACACGTTGATGATCGAGCCGCCACCCGCCGCCTTCATCGCTCCCACCGACGCCTGCATGCCGAGGAACGTGCCGGTGAGGTTGACGTCTAGGACCTGCTGCCACTTCGTCATGTCGAACTTGCCGATCTGGCCCAGGGCGACGATGGCGGCGTTGTTGACCAGAACCGACAGCGAGCCGAACTGGTCGACGGCGGTCGCGACGGCGTCGTCCCACTGCTCGGCGTCGGTGACGTCGAGGTGGACGAACCGGGCGCTCTCACCGATCTCGTCGGCGAGTGCCTTGCCCTCCTCGTCGAGGATGTCGCCGATGACCACCTTGCCGCCCTCGGCGACCAGCGCCCGGGCGTGCGCGGCTCCCATGCCCCTGGCGCCGCCGCTGATCAGTACGACTTTCCCGTCCACGCGTCCCATGACGCGACAGGCTACCTCGTGCCCGAATCGAACTAGAACCTGTTCCAATTCGGGTGTCCAGCACGCATACTGCGGGGGCATTCGTCGCGAGGCCGGGAGCATCGGCCGGGAGGAGGAACGGCATGGCGATCCGCGTCGCGCTCGTCGGAACGGGGAACTGCGGCAGCCTCGCGCTGCGGCAGCTCGTCGAGGACCAGCGGTTCGACCTGACCGGTGTGTGGGTCTCCAGCGACGCCAAGGTCGGCAGGGACGCAGGCGATCTCGCCGGCCTCGACGTCCACACCGGCATCGCCGCCACGGGCGACCTCGACGCCGTCATCGCGTCGGCACCGGACTGCGTCGTCTACTGCGCCATGGGTGACACCCGGCTGCCGGACGCGATGGCCGACATCCGGCGCCTCCTGTCCGCCGGCATCGACGTGGTCGGCTCGGCGCCCGGCGTGCTGCAGTACCCGTGGGGCGTGGTGCCGGACAAGTACATCGGACGCGTGGAAGACGCTGCGCGCGAAGGCGGTTCGACGGTGTTCGTCACCGGTGTGGACCCCGGGTTCGCGACCGACCTGCTCCCGTTCGCGCTGGCGGGTACCTGCCAGAGCATCCGTCAGATCCGCACGATGGAGATCGCCGACTACGCCACCTACGACGGCGCGACGGTCATGTTCGACGTGATGGGCTTCGGCAACCAGATCGGCGACCTCCCGATCCTGTTCCAGCCGGGCGTGCTGAGCATCGCCTGGGGTACGGCCATCCGGCAGTTGGCGGCGGGTCTCGGCGTCGAACTCGACGAGATCCGGGACTCGGTGGAGCAGGAGCCGGCCCCCGAGGACATCGACGTCGCGGTCGGGCGGATCGCCAAGGGGACGGTGGCCGCGCTGCGGTTCCAAATCGAGGGTCTCGTCGGTGGCGAGCCCGTCATCGTGGTGGAGCACGTCACCCGTCTGCGCGGCGACCTGCGACCCGACTGGGCGCAGCCCGCCCAGGAGGGCGGCTCGTACCGCGTGGAGATCACCGGCGAACCGTCCTACGTCATGGACGTGTGCCCCACCAGCCGCAACGGTGATCACAACTACGCCGCGATCCTCGCGGCGGCAGGCCGCATCGTCAACGCGATCCCGGACGTGGTGGCAGCGGCGCCGGGTATCCGGACGACGCTCGACATGCCCCTGGTGACGGGGCGGGGCCTGCTGCGCTGAGGTCAGCCGGCCAGGACGCGCGCCACGTTCGACCACTCCAGGTGCACGTGGGTGCCCGTCTGGGTCGCCTCGATCGAGGCACTGTCCGACAGCGCCTCCATCAGCGGGATGCCGCGGCCGCGACTCAGTTGGCTGGGCGAGTCGGGGTTGCGCCACGACCCGCGGTCGGCGACCACGACGGCGATGGTGGACCGTGACGGGTCATACCAGGCGCGCAGGTCCATGGTTCCCACGTGATCGGCGCCCACGTAGGCGAACTCGGCACAGTTGGCCAGTGCCTCGTTGATGGCGAGGATCAGGTCGCTGGACCTGATCGGATCGAGGGTGAAGAACAGACGCAGCCACTCGGCGAACTCGTCGCGGATCCGCCCGGCGGTACGCGCGTCGGCGACCACCCCGATGCGCTCGAAGCGCTCGGCGTTGGCTACGTCGGCAGTAGGCATTGAATCGATCATCGCAGGCGACGGTTACCCGGTCGATCCCCCCGATAAGCGCGACCGCGTCTCGAGTTGGTCTCAGGAGTTCAGCGCGGCCAGGGCCTCGTCGAGGGTGGCGTACAGGGGGACGATGTCGGCGATGCCGACCAGTTTGAGCGGACGGCTGGTGGCGGGTCCCTCGGCCACCAGGAAGAAGGTGGTCGAGTCGTCCTTCTCCTCGTGCGCGGCGACGATGACGCCCATGCCCGCCGAGGCCAGGAACTCGACCGCGGTGAGGTCGACGACCAGTCCACTGGGCTTCTTGCCCATCGCGGTGCGGATCGCCTCCTCCAGCTGCGGCGCGGTCAGCATGTCGACCACTCCGGACGGCGCCACCACGGCGACCTCCCCGATCTGCCGCTCGCTGACCTCGCACGCCGATGACGACGACGAGGCCGCGTTGGCGGCTGATGCTTCGCGATGTTCGTCCAAGGCCCATCTTCCCTGTTCGGCCGCTATCGCTGGCTGCGAATCGGCGCCATGTCCATGCTCGCGAGGCTGCCGACTGAACCAGGCGAGAACGAAACCGTCGAGGTCGAACCTAGCCGATGACCACAGCACCGTGGGTATCGGCTACCTGCTCGCGGCACCCCACGTCGGCCCGCGATGCTCAAATGGGAGGGATGAGACGCACACCGGCACGGCCGACCCGTTCCACGACGTCGTGACCGCGAACCGCCTCGGCCAGACCACGCCCGAGGCACAGCTCTCGGCGATCGCGGCGAGCCCGGCCGACGCGTCGATCGGCGCCTTCTTCGATCTCGACGGCACCCTGGTGTCCGGCTTCACCGCCACCGCCCACGCCGGCCATCGCATCCGACGGCGTCAGGCCCGCGCCGGTGAGGTCCTCGGGGTGATCGAGGCAGCCCTGCGCTACCGGCTCGGCCGGATGGAGTTCGAGCGTCTCATCGTGAAGGCCGCCGGCTATCTGACGGGCGACTCGCTCGCCGATCTCGACGACCTGGGCGAATACCTCTTCCGCGAGCACATCGAGACCAGGATCTTCGAGGTGATGGGTCGCATCGTCGCCGCGCATCAGGACCGCGGCCACACCGTGGCGCTCAGTTCGTCGGCGCTGACGATCCACGCCGAACCGGTGGCGCGGTTCCTCGGCGTCGACACCGTCATCTGCAACCACTTCGAGGTGGACGATCGCGGGCGCCTGACCGGAGGCATCGCCGCCCCGATCGTGTGGGGCCCGCGGAAGGCGGAGGCGGTGAGTCGGTTCAGCGCCGCACACGGCGTCGCGCTGGACCGCAGCTACTTCTATGCCGACGGGGACGAGGACATCCCGTTGATGCAGGCGGTCGGCATGCCGCGGCCGGTGAACCCCCGGTCCGGCCTCGCGGCCGAGGCGGCGCGTCGGGGCTGGCCGGTGTTGCGGCTCAGCGATCCGAATCCCGGGCGCCTGTCGAGGATCGTGGCTGCCCGAAGTGCGCGTCGATGATCGACCGCACCGTCCGTCGGCAGCGTCCGCACTCCGAGCCCGCGCCGCAGGCGGCCGCCACCTCGTTGGTGGTCCTCGCACCCGCGGCGACGACCGCAGCCACCGTCTGACTGGTGACGCCGACGCACAGGCAGACGAACATCAGTGGGCGCCCGTGGCGTCGGACTCCTCGATCCGCAGCATCCGACGCAACCGGCCGACGAACACCGGTGGGTAGGCGCCGATCCCGGCGCGGCCCAGCCACTCCGACGACAGATCCGAGTCGCGCAGCCAGTGCCGCGCATGTCCCTCCTCGTCGATCTGGAAGAGCATCATCACCTCGCGGGGGTCGTCGAAGGCGCTGAAGATCGACATCTTGCGGATGCCCGACGCGCGGAGGTCCGGCAGCGTCTCCTGCACGTGGGCGATCAGGTTGGGGACGTCCTCCACGGGGGTCACCACGGCGACGAGCACCTCGGGCGCCGACGGGTGGGTCTCCCCCGTCAGGTCGAGGCGCTGCAGCAGTTCACCGGCGAACACCGCGGGGATGTCGTCGACGCCGACCGCGTCGAACCAGTCGAAGAACACCCGCGATCGGAGCAGTTCGACGACCGTTTCCCGGGTGTGGATGGCGATCACTACCATCACCCGGCCCGGATCCGTCGTCGACGTGTAGACGAGGACGTGGTGGGCGCCCATGTCGGCGAGCGCAGCCTGGCGCCGTTCGAGCAGCGGCAGGACCTTCTCGGGTTCGGGGATGCGGTAGTCCGAGGCGAGGACGAGCGAGTGGTTCAGCCAGTGCGTCACGGTCTGCTGCCCTTCGACGACACGATCGCCTCTGCGAACACGGTCCTCGACGACGGTAAGGGCATTCTCCGCCGGTGTCGAGGCACGTTCGGCCCCTTTCGAACGGGCCATTGACCAATCGGTGCCCGGACGGGTACTAAACTAGAACACGTTCCAATTCGGTTCCACTCCGCTCACGCCCCCTCAAGGAGCTGGCATGCACACCCCTCTCTGCGATCAACTCGGCATCGAGTTCCCGATCTTCGCCTTCACCCACTGCCGCGACGTGGTGGTCGCCGTCAGCAAGGCGGGCGGTTTCGGGGTGCTCGGAGCGGTCGGCTTCACCCCCGAGCAGCTCGAGATCGAACTCAACTGGATCGACGAGCACATCGGCGACCACACCTACGGCGTCGACATCGTCATCCCGAACAAGTACGAGGGCATGGACTCGAACCTGTCCGCCGACGAGTTGGCGAAGATGCTCGTCGACATGGTGCCGCAGGAGCACATCGACTTCGCGAAGAAGATCCTGACCGACCACGGCGTCCCGCTCACCGACGAGGACAACGAGAGCACGCTGCAACTGCTCGGGTGGACCGAGGCGACCGCGACACCCCAGGTCGAGGTCGCGCTCAAGCATCCGAAGATGACGCTGATCGCCAACGCGCTCGGCACTCCGCCGCGGGACATGATCGAGCACATCCACGCCGAGGGCCGCAAGGTCGCCGCGCTGTGCGGCTCGCCGTCGCAGGCCCGCAAGCACGCCGACGCGGGCGTCGACATCATCATCGCCCAGGGTGGCGAGGCCGGCGGGCACAGCGGCGAGATCGGCTCGATCGTGCTGTGGCCACAGGTGGTCAGGGAGGTCGCCCCCGTGCCCGTGCTCGCCGCCGGCGGCATCGGCAGTGGTCAGCAGATCGCCGCCGCGCTGGCGCTCGGTGCGCAGGGCGCGTGGACCGGCTCGCAGTGGTTGATGGTCGAGGAGGCCGAGAACACGCCGGTGCAGCAGGCCGCCTACGTCAAGGCCGGCAGCCGCGACACCGTGCGCAGCCGCTCGTTCACCGGCAAGCCCGCCCGGATGCTGAAGAACGACTGGACCGAGGCGTGGGAGAACCCGGACAACCCGAAGCCGCTGGGCATGCCGCTGCAGTTCATGGTGTCGGGGATCGCGGTCTCCGCCACCAACAAGTACCCCAACGAGAGCGTGGACGTGGCGTTCAACCCGGTCGGTCAGGTCGTGGGTCAGTTCGAGAAGGTCGAGAAGACCTCCGTCGTCATCGAGCGGTGGGTGCAGGAGTACCTGGACGCCACCGGCACGCTCAACGCGCTGAACGAGGCGGCGTCGGTCTAGCCGCCTGTTTGGCCGACGCGTCGGTGGGTAGACGCCGACCCGTGTCGTCGATGGGTTCCGGAGCGAACCGCAGCGGGTGCCTGACGTCCTTCGTCATCGCCAGCCGCGACCGGTCGCCGGAGGTGGTCGCCGTCGTGACGCGGCTGCTGAGGGAATCCGCGTGCCCGATCATCGTCGTGGACAACGGTTCTCGTGACGACACGGTGGCCGCGCTCGGCGTCCTGGCGGCTGGTGCACCCGACCGCGTCACGGTGATACCGCTGGCCGAGAACCTCGGAGCGGTGGGACGCAACGTCGGGGTCGCGGCAGCGGTCACCCCCTACGTCGCGTTCTGCGACGACGACTCGTGGTGGGCGCCCGACGCCACCACTCGCGCCGAGGAGATCTTCGCCCGGCACCCGACGCTGGCGCTGCTCGCGGCGCGCACGGTGGTCCTGCCCAGCGGCCGCGTCGACGAGTTGTCCGACCTCCTCGCCGACAGTCCGCTCGGGCAGGATCCGGCACTGCCCGGCCCGTCGATCCTCGGATTCCTCGCGTGTTCGTCGATCGTCCGCAGGGACGCGTTCGAGGCCGTCGGCGGGTTCATCCGCATCCTGCACTTCCGCGGCGAGGAGGGATTGCTCGCGCTCGACCTCGCCGCCGCCGGATGGGACCTGTGCTTCTCCCCCGATCTGGTGGCCTACCACCAGCCGTCCTCGGTCCGTCCGCCCGACGCGGCGCAGCGGGCCCGGAGTCTGCGCAACGACGTGCTGACGACCTGGCTCCGGCGGCCGTCCGGCGAGTGCGTCCGCGCCGCCGGTCGACTGGCCCGGGCAGCCGCGCATGACGAGGCGCACCGCAGGGCGATGGCCGAGGCGCTGCGCCTGCTGCCCAGCGTGTGGCGGGGGCGGCGACGGCTCCCCCGCGACGTCGAACGATCGCTGGCGTTGCTCGCCGATACGTGACCACGGGGTCGCCCCCGCGGTGAGACTCGCCCGGTTCGACTCTGCGACGTCGACGGTGGGGCCGGTGCGGCCCTACGGGGGTTTGCGTCTCAGGGTCGTGGTTCTGCCGGCCAGTAGGTGATTCCACGACCATGACGCCCGTCTTCGCGTAGGGCCGTCGATGTTCACGCGATGAGACTGCGTCCAGGGTCGTGCTCGTCGCGCGACCACGACCCTCGGCGCAGTCTCGATGCAACGCGACGGGCTCAACGCCAACGAAGCCCCCTCCCCCCGGGGATGGTTTCGGGGAGGGGGCTCCGGTCCGAGGGGCGGCCGGCGTCAGCGGACGTCGGTGCCGGTGAGGTGGGCGATGTAGGCGGGGCCGTGGTTGCCGTGCCAGCCGGGCTTGGCGGTCGGCGCGGGGTGGGCGTGGGTCTGGGGCGCGTAGGAGTAGCCGGGGCCCGAGGGCTGCTGGCCGCCGGGGCCTGCGGTGGCGTTGGCGGCGCCGGCGAGGCCGAGGGCTGCGGTGCCGAGGATTCCGGCGGTGAGGATGGGCAGTGCGGCGAGGCGGATGAGGTTCGTCATGTCGAGTCCTTCTGTCTGGGTGGAAATTTGGTGTCGGTGGCCGGTGTGCTCCGGCGATGACTCAACTATTTCGCGGCGGGGGCCGGGAGTCTGTCCGGTGACCGGTGGATCGCCCGGATGAACGCGATGTCCACCGATCGGTGGATGAATCGGGGTGTCGCTCGCCCAGGTACTATGTATGATGCTCTACATAACGCCTCGCGAAGGAGGGTCGCACGTGGTCACCCCACGGGAACGCATGGTCATCTCGACCGCTCTGCTGATCCGCGAACGAGGAGCGCACTCGACGGCGATCTCCGACGTCCTCGAGCACAGTGGCGCCCCACGCGGGTCGGCGTATCACTACTTCCCGGGTGGACGCACGCAATTACTCTGCGAGGCAGTCGATTACGCGGCAGACTTCACGGCCGACAGGATGGCGACGGCAACCGACAGCCTTGGCGCCGTCGACGTCGTCTTCGAGGGCTTTCGCAGCCAACTCCTCAAGACCGACTATCGCGCCGGCTGCCCGGTGGTGGCGGTCGCGGTCGAGGCGGACAACCAGCCGGTGCTCGACCGGGCGGCGGCGGCGTTCGCCCGCTGGACCGCCCTGATCGAGCAGCGACTAAAGACCGACGGCGTCCCCGCGGAGCGCGCGGAGGAGATCGCGATGCTGGCGATGGCGTCCATCGAGGGAGCCCTCGTCGTCGCGCGGACGGCGCGCGACGTCAGGCCGCTCGACCTCGTCCACCGTCAGTTGCGGGCGATCGTCGCAGCAGCCATCAGCCTCGACGACGACCACGGGAGAACCTCGCCATGACCAGTGACCCGACCGCCGAATGGCAGCCGACCGCCTGCATCCTGTGCGAGTGCAACTGCGGCATCGTGGTGCAGACCCGCGATCGCACGATCGCCAAGATCCGCGGTGACAAGGCCCACCCGACGTCCCAGGGATACACCTGCAACAAGGCGTTGCGGCTCGACCACTACCAGAACGACCGGAATCGCCTGACCTCCCCGTTGCGCCGCCGATCCGACGGCAGCTACGAGGAGATCGACTGGGACACCGCGATCGCGGAGATCGCCGCGGGCTTCGCCGGCATCCGTGACGAGCACGGCGGCGACAAGGTCTTCTACTACGGCGGCGGTGGCCAGGGCAACCACCTCGGCGGTGCCTACAGCGGGGCGTTCCTCAAGGCCATCGGGTCGCGCTACCGCTCGAATGCCCTGGCGCAGGAGAAGACCGGCGAGCACCTGGTCGACCGGTACCTGTACGGCGGACACACGCGAGGCGAGTTCGCTCGTGCCGAGGTGTCGGTGTTCGTCGGCAAGAACCCGTGGATGTCGCAGAGCTTCCCGCGTGCCCGTGTCGTCCTCAACGAGATCGCCAAGGATCCCGGGCGATCGATGATCGTCATCGACCCCGTGGTGACGGATACCGCCAAGCTCGCCGACTTCCACCTGCGGGTGCGGCCCGGCACCGACGCCTGGTGCCTCGCCGCGCTCGCCGCGGTCCTCGTGACCGAGGACCTGTGCGACGAGACGTTCCTGGCCGAGCACGTCAGCGGAGTCGACGAGGTGCGCGACGTCCTGCGCGAGGTCCCCATCGACGAGTACGCCCGGCGGTGCGGGGTCGACGAGTCCCTCATCCGTGCCGCCGCCCGGCGGATCGGCGCGGCGGCCAGCGTGTCGGTGTTCGAGGACCTCGGCATCCAGCAGGCACCGAACAGCACGCTGTCCTCCTACCTCAACAAGCTGCTGTGGGTGCTGACCGGGAACTTCGCGAAGACCGGCGCGCAGCATCTGCATTCGATGTTCGCCCCGCTGTTCAGCGCGAGCGGTGTCGGACGGACGCCCGTGACGGGTAGCCCGATCATCGCCGGACTGGTGCCGAGCAACGTGGTCCCGGAGGAGATCCTCACCGACCATCCCGGCCGGATTCGCGGAATGATCGTCGAGAGCAGCAACCCGGCGCACTCGGTGGCCGACTCGGCCACGGTGCGCGAGGCGCTCGGCTCACTGGAACTGCTCGTCGTGATCGACGTCGCGATGACCGAGACCGCCCGGCTGGCCCACTACGTGCTGCCCGCGGCCAGCCAGTTCGAGAAGCCCGAGGCTACCTTCTTCAATCTGGAGTTCCCGCACAACACCTTTCACCTTCGCCACGCGCTGTTCGAGCCGCTGGCGGGAACGCTGCCTGAGCCCGAGATCTGGGCACGACTGGTACGCGCGCTGAACGTGGTGTCCGACGACGACCTGCGTCCGCTGCGGCAGGCGGCAGCCCAGGGCCTCGACGCGTACGCCGAGGCGTTCCTCGTCGCGGTCAGGACCAATCCGGCCCTCGGGCGGGTGCTGCCGTTCGTCCTGTACGAGACGCTGGGCCCCGCACTGCCCGACGGGCTCGCGGGTGCCGCGGCGCTGTGGGGGCTGGCGCAGAAGACGGCGATGCAGTACCCCGAGGCCGTCCGGCGCGCAGGCCACGTCGACGGCAACGCACTGTTCGAGGCGATCCTGGCGGGCCGCTCCGGGGTGACGTTCTCCGAGCACGAGTACGTGGACGACTTCGACCTGATCACGCACGAGGACAAGCGAATCCGGCTCGCGATGCCCGAAATGCTGGCCGACGTCCGCGCGCTGCACGCGGACACCCCGCTACTAACGAGCGACGAGTTCCCCATCGTGCTGTCCGCCGGCGAGCGTCGCGCCAACACGGCGAACGACATCATGCGGGACCCCGCGTGGCGCAAGGGTGACGTCGACGGTGCGCTTCGCATCAGCGTCGAGGACGCCGCGGCGATCGGTCTCGTCGACGGCGGTCGCGCACGCATCGTCACCGCAGCGGGGTCGGCGGAGGCGACCGTCGAGGTGAGTGAGGTGATGCTGCCGGGCCACGTGTCGCTGCCCAACGGCTACGGCGTCGACCACGTCGACGCCGACGGGCTCTCGCACACGCCGGGGGTCGCGCCGAATGCGCTGACGTCGACGCAGTGGCGCGACGCCCACGCGGGAACCCCGTGGCACAAGCACGTGCCGGCGCGGGTGGAGACGTTGCCGGCGGTCTGACCGCCGACCGGCTACGGCAGGGGCGGCGCGGGAACCGGCGCGGCCGGCGCGTCCGGTAGCACGGGCGCCGGGGGCGGCACCGGTGCGCCTGGCGCCGGCGGGGCGGCCGGTGCCGGCGGACCGGCGAGCTGAGGTGCGTTGCCCGGGGTGAGCGGAACGTTGGGGCCTGCGGCCTGCGTTGGGTACGGAGTGTTCATGCCGCGCTGCGCGAGGCCCATGATGAGGGCCTCCTTGCCGCTGATCTCGTGGTTCTGGACGGCCTGCCACAGGTCCTTCAGGTAGCTGACGTTGGGCCCCTCGGCGCCCTGCGTGGCTTCGTCGAGCGTGGCGCCCGGCGGCAGCGCGTCCGGGCTGGCGAGGTGCGGGGTGCCCTCGACCGGGGCGGCGGTCGGGTCGGGTGCGGCCGCCGGGGCCGCCTGACCGGGTGCCGCTGCGGTCTCGAGGGGCATCGTGACGGCCCTGACGGGTCCGGTGACGACGGCGACCGGCGCCCGGCCTGGCTGGGCGGGCTGAACGTTCTGGACGGGCGCAGTGGGCGACACGATCGCGGAGCCCACGACCGGCGGTGGCGGCGGGTCCGGCACGACGGGGTTCGCCGACGCGGGAGCGGCCACGCAGACCGCAGCGATCAGCCCGGACGCGCCGCACAGTGCGGCGGTCAGAAACCTGCGTGTGTCGTCAACCATCACGGTGGCCTCTCGGAAGGTGGTGCGGATGGGTCGAATGATAACGGTGCTTGCTTGGAGTGTTCCGAATCCGGCCCGGTTTCGTTACATGGCCTTCACGCCGAGCCCGGCGTGCACGGAACGAGAACACGTGTCACTCGGAAGTTTCACCAACCCGCCGCGGTGCCTGCGATCTGTGGTGTAGCAATGCCATACGCCACTAGACCACCTCGTGTGAGGAGCGTTTCGAATGCCGAGCAGTGCGACGAGCCCCAACCTTCCCGCCGGTTTCGACTTCACCGACCCGGACATCTACGCGACGCGGCTGCCCGTCGACGAGCTGGCCGAGATGCGCAAGGTCGCCCCCATCTGGTGGAACGACCAACCGAATGGCGTCGGCGGGTTCGGTGACGGCGGGTACTGGGTGGTGACCAAGCACAAGGACGTCAAGGAGGTCTCCCGACGGAGCGACGTCTTCTCGAGCCTGCAGAAGACCGCGCTGCCGCGGTACAAGGACGGCACGGTCGACTCGCAGATCGAGACGGGCAAGTTCGTCCTGCTCAACATGGACGCACCGCACCACACCCATCTGCGCAAGATCGTCTCGCGCGCCTTCACTCCGCGCGCGGTCGAGCAGTTGCGTGCCGACCTGGCCGAGCGGGCCCGGGCGATCGCCGACGAGGCCGCCGCCGAGGGCACGGGCGACTTCGTCGAGCAGGTGTCCTGCGAACTGCCGCTGCAGGCCATCGCCGGCCTGATGGGCGTGCCGCAGGAGGACCGGATGAAGCTCTTCCACTGGTCCAATCAGATGGTGGGCGACATGGATCCGGAGTTCGCCGGCAACGATGCGATCAGCGCATCGGTCGAGCTGATCACCTACGGCATGCAGTTGGCCGCCGAGCGCGCGAACACTCCGGGCGACGACCTGGTGACCAAGCTGGTGCAGGCCGACGTCGAGGGCCACAAGCTCAGCGACGACGAACTCGGCTTCTTCGTCATCCTGCTCGCGGTCGCCGGCAACGAGACCACCCGCAACTCCATCACCCAGGGGATGATGGCGTTCACCGACTTCCCCGACCAGTGGGAACTGTTCAAGCGCGAGCGCCCCGGCACGACCGCCGACGAGATCGTCCGGTGGGCCACGCCCGTCACGTCCTTCCAGCGCACCGCCCTGGAGGACACCGAACTCGCGGGCGTCCAGATCAAGAAGGGCCAGCGGGTGGTGATGATGTACCGCTCCGCGAACTTCGACGAGGACGTCTTCGACGACCCGTTCACCTTCGACATCCTGCGGGACCCCAACCCGCACGTCGGCTTCGGCGGCACCGGTGCCCACTACTGCATCGGCACCAACCTGGCGCGGATGACGATCGACCTGATGTTCAACGCCATCGCCGACGCGATGCCGGACATCACCTCACTGGCCGAACCCGAGCGGCTGCGGTCGGGCTGGCTCAACGGCATCAAGCACTGGCAGGTCGACTACACCGGCCACTCGGCCAACGGCGCGGCGCACTGAGTCCCCGCCACGGACGCACGTTCGGCGGCGGCACCTTCCGCGAAGCGACGAGTCCGCCGCGCGGTCAGGCCTGGACGATGATGGGATCCCCCACGCTGACGGTGTTGTAGTACCAGTCCGCGTTGTCCGCGCTGAGGTTGATGCACCCGTGGCTGACGTTGGAGTTGCCCTGGGCGCCCGTCGACCACGGCGCGCCGTGGACGTAGACGCCGCCCCAGGTCACCCGCACCGCGTCGTAGACGGTGAGCTTGTAGCCCTCCGGATCGCTGAGCGGGATGCCGATCGTGCGCGAGTCCATCACGACGACGTTCTGCTTCTCCAACGCAGTGAACGAGCCGATGGGCGTCGGGAACTTCGACTTGCCCATCGAGGCGGGCATCTCCCGCGCCGTCACCCCGTCGATGCTGACGGTGAACGTGTGCGCGTTGACGTCGGCCACGCCGAGCACGGCGGCGCCGGTCTGGAAGCTCGTCTTGGCGCCTCCGACGGACAGCGCGATGGTGGAGTGCGCGGGGAGGTAGCCCGCGGTCGGCTTCCACTGCAGGACGTCGTCGCCGAGCCACGAGAACTCGCCCGCGGGCATGCCCGCCGAGGTGAAGCGCACGCTCCGCTGCGCCGCCGCACGGTCGGCGACCGGCTCCGCGAAGGTGATGGTCACCGGATGGGCCACGCCGACGACGTCGCTGGGCGCAGGTGACACCGACGCCATGGGCGCGACCGGCACGGTCGCCTGCCCGGCATTGCCGAGAGCGCTCGACGTCGTCAACAGCAGCACGGCCATTCCAGACGCTGCAAGCACGCGTCGCACGGTTGTGGACAAGGTGATCCTTAAGGGTAGGCCGGTGTTCTTCATGGTAGATCGGCGCGGAGGCGCTAAGTGTTAGCCGAACCCCTGCGCGCCAGCGCCACCAGCAGGTAGCCGAGCACCAGGAACCCGCCGGCCATCAGCGCCACGTTGACCAGGACGGTCACTCCCCCGACGCTCGCCGGGTCCAGGAAGTAGTACGGCGCCCGCCTGCCGAGGCCGTTCAGCACGATCAGCGCCAGGGCACCATAGGCGGCCGGGTACGCCAGCCACGCGATCGGCTGCCACCAGCGCACCGCCGCATCGCCCCGGCCGACGGCCAGCCAGTCGATCACCGCGAGGACCGGGACGACGACGTGCAGCAGGAAGTTCGCCGGCGTGTACCCCATGCTGCGGCCGGTCAGGAAGAGGTTCCAGACCAGTCCGGCGACGGCGACGTAGAGCACCACGGCGCCGCGCAACCCGGTGCGGCGATCGGCTCCGGGCGACACCAGCGTCCACGCGTAGTAGGCGGCGGCCAGCAGATTTGCCTGGTAGGTGAAGGTGATCAGCCGCCACAGCACGCCGGACCTGGACGTGAGTTCGACGAGGACGACGGCGAGGAGCACGGCGAGCACGATCGTGACGCGCAGGGCGATCCGCAGGGTTCCGCCGGAGACCCGGTCGGGCGTGGTCACGGGCGGCGGCTACCGCATCGGGGAGACGTGTCGCGCCTCGGAGCTAATTGCCGTCACCGATCCGGAGCTTGTCGCGGATCCGGGTCAGGATGCCCGGCTTCTTCGTCTGGACCGGCGGCACGTACGCGGGCGGGGGTGCGGCCACGGGAGGCACGTAGGCGGGTGGGGCGTAGGCAGGTGGGACGTAGGCGGGCGGCGCCAGTGCCGGGTCGGCGGCCGGCGCGTCGGCCACCGGGTATTCGGGCACCTGATCGGTGGCCGGCGCCTCGGGGACGTATCCCCGATCGGGCAGCGGCGCGACGTCTGCGGGCGGCGCCTCGACGATCGGTGGCGTCTCGGCCACGGGAACCGTCTCGGCGACCGGCGGCAGCGCGGCGGGTGACGGCGGGACCGCCACCGGCGGCGCCAGGACGGATGGGTTGGCCCGCGCCGCGACCGGAGCCTGCGGCACGTCCGCGGCCGCGGGACTGGCCGAGGTGGAATCGTCGCGCGGCACCAGCTGCATGCTGAGTGCGACCGACGCGGACACCACGAACGTGAGCACGCCGGCGACGAGCACTGCGGTGACGCCCATGGACGTCCGGCTGCGCGGTGTTTCCGCGACGCGTGACGGTGCGGCGAACGCGGCGAAGTCGCCGCCGAGGTCCAGCGGGCCGTCGATGCTCTGCGCCGACGCGAGCGCGGCACCCCTGGCGAGGGCGAGCTGCGCCTCCTCGGGGGCGAACACCGAAACCCCGAGTGCGTCCTCGAGGCTGCCGACGATCGACTCGAAGCCGCCCGCGGAGCCGACCAGGACCAGTGCCTCGGGCTGCCAGTCCGCCTTGGCGAACACCACGCTCAACCAGCCGATCAGGCTCTCGTCGGAGTCGATGGCGTGGTTGAAGACCGTCTGGACGGCACCGTCGCCGGTGTGCACGATCAGCGCGATCACGGTGTCGGGTTCGATGACGCACACCGCGGTGGTCTCGTGGCCGATCACCGCGGCGATGCCCCGGGCCAGGGCCTCTGTCGCCTCGGGCATGCGGATGGGGACGACGTTGTCGAAACCGGAGTCCGAGAGCGACTTCATCAGCACCGACGCCTCGACGTCGGCGTCCTCGCTCCACGTCACGCCGATGGAGTGCAGGCGGACCCCACGGGTGGCCGCGAGTTCCTCGGTGCGCCGCACCGCTTCGGCGGCCTGTTCGGACGTCGTGAACGAGTGCACGTCGAATGCGTTGCCGTCCATCGTCGCGCCCTCGGCGTCCACGCCCTCCACCAGGACGAGGCCGACGGACGTGGGTGTCATCGACAGCCCGAGTACCGCGTCCACATGAATCCCTTCGACCCGCGCGGTGACCGCGCCTGCCGGCGCCGCTGCGGTCCATGGGACCCGGCGCCGCTCGAGGCACGCGCGAACGCGCCTCGTCGGGGTTGGCCAACCTTTCGGCCGACACTACCGCGACCGACCGGCGCGGGCTCGTCCGGGCAGGCGCGGGATCGCCCGCCGGGACCCGCGGTGACGGTCCGGTTCGCGTGGCATCGGGGCGCGGCGACCGCACCGGCGCGGAGCGTCAGCCGACGAGGATCTCCGCCATCAGCGCAGGTTCGACGTTGCCGCCGGACAGCACGATCACGGTGCGACCGCGCGGCGTGGCCGTGCTGCGGTAGGCCGCCAGGGCGACGGCGCCACTGGGCTCCGCGACGAGGTGCGCCCTCAGCGCCAGCTCACGCGAGGCGGCCCGAATATCGTTCTCCGACACGGTGATCAGATCGTCCAGCACCCGTCGGAGATGGTCGAAGGTCAACTCCGACGGCTGGGACCGCAGACCGTCGGCGATGGTGCGGTTGCGGTCCTGGATCGGCCAGTCCACCCGGTGGCCGACGCGCAGCGCCTCGGCGGTGTCGGCGGCCAGTTCCGGTTCGACGCCGATGACCCGGGCGCGGGGGCACAGCGCCCGCAGCGCCGTGCCGATGCCCGAGGCCAACCCGCCGCCGCTGACGGGTATCAGCACCGTCTCGACGTCCGGGAGGTCCTCGGCGATCTCGAGGCCGATGGTGCCCTGACCGGCGATGACGTCGGGATGGTCGAACGGTGGGATCAGGACGCCGCCGGTCTCGGTGACCAGTCGGGCCGCGACGCGTTCGCGCTCACCCGCGCCGCACAGGACCACCGTCGCGCCCCACTCCCGGGTGGCGGCCACCTTGACGTTCGGCGTCTCCTCGGGCATCACGATGTGCGCCGCGATCCCCCAGCGCGACGCCGCGTAGGCGACGGCCTGGGCGTGGTTGCCGCTCGAGTAGGCGACGACCCCGCGGGCGCGGGTGTCGTCGTCCAGCGCCGCGATCGCGTTGAACGCGCCGCGCACCTTGAACGCCCCGACGGCCTGCAGGCTCTCCGGCTTGATCCACAGCGGCCGTTCGGGATCACCCCAGCCCGCCGGGATCAGCGGCGTCCGCAACACCGAACCCCGGATCCGATCGGCGGCCGCTCGGATGTCCTCGATGGTCACCTGCTGCATGGCTCGAGCCTAGTGTCGGCCGACGCGGGGTCGATCGGCGCCGCCGGACGGCGGGAGGGCACAGTGACGGGCGTGAGTGAGCCGTTCTCGTTGCCGGTGGTACCGCGTTACGCCGAGATCGACCAGCAGGGCGTCGTGTTCAACGGCCACTACCTGACCTGGTTCGACGAGGCGTCGACGGCGTACTTCGAGGGGCTCGGGATCTCGTTCGCCGACCTGAACGCCGACCACTACGACCTCAAGGTGCGGAGGGCCGAGGTGGACTACCTCTCCTCGGTCCGCTGGCGGGACGAGGTGCGCGTCGCGGTGAGCTGCGCGGCGGTCGGGACGTCGAGCATCACCCTCGAGTTCGAGGTGTGGCGGCGCGGCTCCGAAGACGCGGACGTCGAGGTCTGCGCCGTGACGGGCCGCAACGTCTACGTCGTCGTCTCGACCCGGGACTGGGCGAAGCGCCCCATCCCGGACGCGTTGCGCGCGGCGATCACTCGCCCCTGAAGCCGCCGATCCCGTTGTCGTCCAACGGCTGCCGACAGGCGGTAATGTCGGCCCATGAGTCACGGGCACGAGCACGGTCCACAGCGCGACCTCCCGCCGGGCATGGCCGAGCAATTGGACCTGCCCTACTCGGGCCTGGCGACCTTCGGGCACCGCCCGTTCCTCACCGAGACCGAGCAGCTCGACGCGTGGCAACCCGACGTCGCGATCGTCGGCGCGCCGTTCGACGTGGGGACCACGAACCGGCCCGGCGCCCGATTCGGCCCGAGGGCGATCCGGGCCACCGCCTACGAGCCCGGCACGTACCACATGGATCTGGGTCTGGAGATCTTCGACTGGCTGGAGGTCGTCGACTTCGGTGACGCCTACTGCCCGCACGGCCAGACCGAGGTGTCGCACGCCAACATCAAGGAGCGGGTGGCGGCGGTCGCCTCCCGCGGCATCGTGCCCGTCGTCCTCGGCGGCGATCACTCGATCACGTGGCCGTCGGCCACGGCGGTCGCCGACGTGCACGGCTACGGCAACGTCGGCATCGTGCACTTCGACGCCCACGCCGACACCGCCGACATCATCGACGGCAACCTGGCCAGCCACGGCACGCCGATGCGCCGGCTCATCGAGTCGGGCGCGGTCCCCGGAACGCACTTCGTCCAGGTCGGTCTACGGGGCTACTGGCCGCCGCAGGACACGTTCGAGTGGATGCAGGAGCAGGGCATGGTGTGGCACACCATGCAGGAGATCTGGGACCGCGGGTTCAAGGCCGTGATGGTCGACGCCGTCGGGGAGGCCCTGGCGAAGGCCGACAAGCTCTACCTGTCGGTCGACATCGACGTGCTCGACCCCGCGCACGCGCCGGGGACCGGCACCCCCGAACCGGGTGGCATCACCAGCGCCGACCTGCTGCGCATGGTCCGCCAACTCTGCTACGAGAACGACGTCGCGGGCGTCGACGTCGTCGAGGTGTCGCCGGCCTACGACCACGCGGAATTGACCGTCAACGCCGCCCATCGGGTGGTGTTCGAGGCACTTGCGGGGATGGCCGCCAGACGTCGCGACGCCGCGGGCGCCAAGGCGGGTCCGCCGGCATGGCCGGGGTCCTGACCAGGGCGGGGCCGGTCAGCCCTTCTGCATCGTGAACTGTGCGATGTCGGTGTAGCCCTCGTTGAACAGCTCAGCGCAGCCGGTGAGGTAGCGCATGTACCGGTCGTAGACCTCCTGGGACTGGATCGCGATGGCCTCGTCGCGACGTGCCTCCAGGGCGGCGGACCAGATCTCCAGCGTGCGGGCGTAGTGCAGACGCAGCGGCTGGACGCGGCTGATCTCGAACCCGGCGGCCGTCGCGTGCTTCTCGACGCCGGCCACCTGCGGCAGGTCACCACCGGGGAAGATCTCGTCCATGATGAACTTGAAGAACCTGATCTTGTTCATCGTCAGCGGCAGCGCGCGCTCCGCGAACTCCTCGTTGCTCGGCTTGATGATCGTGTGCAGGAGCATCGTGCCGTCGTCGGGCAGCACCGAGTACGCCATCTTGAAGAAGTCGTCGTAGCGGGCGCGGCCGAAGTGCTCGAAGGCGCCGATCGACACGATGCGGTCGACGGGCTCGTGGAACTGCTCCCACCCCGCGAGCAGGACGCGCTTGCTGCGCGGGCTGTCGGACTGGTCGAGGAGCTTCTGCACGTGCGCCTGCTGGTTGCGGCTCAGGGTCAGGCCGACGACGTTGACGTCGTACTTCTCCAGCGCGCGGTTCACCGTGGCGCCCCACCCGCAACCGATGTCCAGCAGCGTCATCCCCGGCTCGAGGCCGAGCTTGCCCAGCGAGAGGTCGATCTTGGCGATCTGCGCCTCTTCGAGCGTCATGTCGTCGCGCTCGAAGTAGGCGCAGCTGTACGTCTGCGTCGGATCGAGGAACAGACGGAAGAAGTCGTCCGAGAGGTCGTAGTGCGCCTGCACGTCTTCGAAGTGCGGCGTCAGGTCGGCGTTGTCGCTGGTCGTGTCTGGCAAGTCCATGGCCTTCGGCGTCGGTGGTACTCGTTGTCTCGTGGGCTCCGCGGGGCGTGGCGAAGCCCCTCCCGTACGTCTGGAGCGATCACTGCAGACTACCGACCGGCAATATCGGAACCAAAAACGGTCGCGATCGCGTCGGCCGGGCGTCCGGTGGTCAATTCTCGCGGGGCACGAGTTCGACGGCGAACCGGTCGACGAACTCGTCGAGGCGCCCGTCCCCCGCCAGTCGGACGACGAACTTCGACAGCCCCTCGGCCACGTAGCGGTCGATGCGGCGGTGCAGCTCCTGCCAGCCGTCGGCGACCAGTTCGGTCGGGTCGACGTCGGGACGGCGCCGGCGCACCGCTGCGGCGAGACCGTCGTCGAGCCCGTTCTCCGCCACCGCGAGGTTGATGCCGAAGTGGTCGTCCTCGATCTCCCGGCCTGCCTCGGCGGCGGCCGCCTGAATGCTGCGCCGCGCAAGCCCGGCCTCGTCGGGGGTGAGGAAGCTGCCGAGCCAGCCGTCGGCGTAGCGACCGATGCGTCGCAGGCCCGCGGGTGCGGAGCCACCCAGCCAGATGTCCAGCGGTCTGGCGGGACGCGGTTCCACCGCGGTCGCTCCGACGGTGAAGAACTCGCCCGAGAACGCCGCTCCGTCCCCGTCGAGTGCCGAGCGCAGCAGTCGCAGCGACTCGTCGAACACGGCGGCGCGTCTGCCCTCCGGCACGACGAACACCTCGCGCTCGGCGGGTAACGCCGAGCGCAGGCCGAAGACGGGAAGCACCCGACGCGGTGCGAGCGCGGCCAGCGATGCCAGCTGCTTGGCCACCAGCACGGGGTGACGTCCGGGCAGGACGACGACCGACGTGCCGACCTTGAGCCGGGTGGTCCGCGCCAAGGCGTACGACATCCCGACGAACGGATCGACGGCCTGGCTGTACACCAGCTCGGAGAACCAGAGGGAGTCGATGCCGAGGGACTCCAGCCGGTCCACCAGCCCGGGCAGCGCGTCCGGTGCGGTGTCCCCCGCGAGACCGACGCCGAAGCGAATCTTCATCGCTTCAATTCTGCGCGCATCTGCGTGAACCGGAACAGACCGGGTCGGCCCGCGACGGGTTCGTAGGCGTCGACGAGGTCGGTGACGAACTGCTCGCGGTCCGCGCCGTCGAGGCGGTCCGTCCACGCGGTGCAGCCGACGGCGCACCAGCGCAGGAAGTCGTCGCGCGAGCCGAAGTCCCACTCCCGATCGGTCACGGAGAGCCGCCGCACGGTGAGCCCGGCGGACCGGGCGAGATCGCCGAAGGCGTCGGGGTCGACGTGCACGAACGGCGGCTCGAACCCGTCGAACCACCGCCGCCAGCGCCCACTGGCCGCCACGTCCATCGCGACCGATTCGAGGCTGCGTCGCGGTCCCGCGCAGACGACCTGGATGGTGGCGCGGCCCGCCGGCGTCAGCGCCGCCGCGATCTGCGCGAGCGCCTCGTCCTGCCGCGGCACCCAGTGCAGCGCGTTGAACGAGACGGCCACGTCGAAGGCCGCCGTGAACGGCAGCGCGCGGGCGTCGGCCGCCACGTAGCGCGGCTCGTCTGGGCCCCGATCCACACCCGCGTCGGCGGTCGCGACCATCCGCGGTGACGCGTCGACACCGACCGCGAGGCCCCCGGCGAGCCGCTCCGCAATGATCCGGGTCAGATAGCCGTCGCCACAACCGATGTCGAGGACCCGCTCCCCCGGCTCGACCTCGAGGTCGGCGAGCGCGTCGACGATCATCGCGCGCTGCAGGCCACTCACCTCCGCGTAGTCGCGGCCACTCCAGTCCACCACGCGTCACAGTCAACGCCATCGCGGACCGCGCCGCAGCCGCTCGGCGACTACTCCACGACGAAGTCGCCCGGGTCGAGGGTCCGCGTCCACGCCCAGTAGTCGACCAAACGCCACGGGCTCAGCGTGTAGACCTCGCCGTCGGCGTTCTTGTAGAAGGAGTGCTCGACCGACGGGTGCGCCCACACCATCGTGGCCATCTCCTCCTGGCTGCGTCGCACCCAGTCGTCGCAGCGCTCCTGGCGCGGCTCCATCGCTCGGTGACCGCCGCCGACGAGATGCTCGAGACACTGTGCGATGTAGCGCATCTGGCACTCCGAGTGGAAGATCAGGCTGCCGCCGCTGGCGAGGTTGGTGCCGGGGCCGTACATGCAGAACAGGTTGGGGTACCCCGGAACGGTGATGCCGAGGTAGGCGACCGGCCGTTCCCCCCACCGCGCGCCGAGGTCCACGCCGTCGCGGCCGACGATCGACATCGGCCACAGCACCTTGTTCGCCTCGAAGCCGGTGGCGTAGACGAGGACGTCCACCGGATGGCGCCGGCCGTCGTCGGTCACCACCGCGTCCGGCTCGATCCGCGCGATGGGCGTGCGCACCAGGTCGACGTCGTCACGCGTCAGCGTGGTCAGCCAGCTGCCGTTGTCCTGCAGCGTCCTCTTGCCGGTGGCCGGATAGTCCGGCACCACCTTGGCTGCCAGCTCCGCGTCGTCGCCGATCTGGCTGGTGATCCAGTCGGTGAACATCAGGCGGGTGATCTCGTTGATCTCGCTGACCGCCCGCGTCTGGTCGGGATAGTCCGGGTCGACGCGGGCCGCAGCGAGCCCCTTGTCGCAGCCCGGCCAGAACAGCAGGAAGCGGTTTCACCTGCCGTAGAACGGAAGGTGGCGCAGCGCCCATCGCACGCCCGGCCCGACGTCGGCGTGGTAGTTCGGGTTGGGGAACATCCACTGCGCGGTCCGCTGGAAGACGGTGAGATGGGCGACGTCGTCGGCGATGGCGGGCGCGATCTGGAAACCGCTCGCCCCGGCGCCGATCATCGCGACCCGCTTGCCGCGCAGATCCACCGAGTGGTCCCACTCCGCGGAGTGGAACGCCGGACCCGCGAACGTCGCCCGGCCCGGCAGATCGGGCACCTTCGGCCTGTTCAGCTGGCCGACGGCGCTGATCACCGCCCGCGCGGTGAGGTCGGCGACCGTGCCCTCACGATCGACGGTCGTCACGGTCCAGGCGGCGCTCGCGTCGTCCCACCGCGCTGCGGTCACCTCCGTCCCCCACCGGACGTGCGGGCCGATGCCGTGCCGGGTGAGCACGCCCTCGAAGTACGCCTGCAGTTCGGGCTGCTCGGCGAAGTAGTGGGTCCACTGATCGGTGGGCTCGAAGCTGTAGCAGTAGAAGTGATTTCCGACGTCGACGCGGGCTCCGGGGTAGGTGTTCTGGTACCAGGTGCCGCCCACGCCGTCGTTGCGTTCCACGATGGTGAAGGGAATCCCCGCCTCCTTCAACCGGATTCCGGCCAGCAGGCCGGATTCGCCGCAGCCGATGACGACCACCGGGAAGTCGGCGCGCGCACCTGCGTCCGGCGGCTGGGACACCGCTCGTTCGTCGCGGCCGTCGAGCTCCATCTCCTCGAGCAGCATCGGCACGTACTCGTCGGGCACGGGTTCACAGACCAACCACTCCATCATCTCCTTGAGCAGCTCTGGGCCGACCGGCGCCGGTTCCGGGCAGCCGCGGTCGCGGTAGTCGCGGAGGACGTCGAGCGCCAGCAGGCGGGCCGTGGCCTTGTCTTCCTCGGACATGTAGCCCTGCACTTCGTTGAGGAAGAGACCGGCAGGCTTCAGTGCACCGCGGATCAGTTCCGGATCGCCGGACACGTGCACCAGCGACAGCAGCAGCGTCGGGATGCTGACGTCGAGCAGCGCCTCGACGATGGCCTCGTCGGAATCCGTAAACGGTTGTCCGGCATGTGGGTTGCGCACCGCTTGAGTGCTACCACGTTTTCAGGGTCCCGGGGCGGGTATCTCGCATCGGTGACCGAGTCAGCCCGCGACGATCAGCCCGCCGACCACGACCGCACACTGCCCGACGACGTCACCGACGAGACGGTCGAGGCGGTCGGCGCGGTGTCAGAGGCGCTCGAGTGGGTCGAGCGGGCCCGCGGGCACCTGTACTCCTTCCACCAGCTGATGGGCCACGCCGACCTCGCGCTGGGCGACGCCTGCGACAAGCTCCGGGACGCCGGCCACCCCGCGGTGGCGGACCGGCTCGAGACCGAGCTGGTGGGACGCAACGTGCTCACCGGGCGATGGACGTTCCAGATCGTCGAGGAGTTCGACGACGGGTACTGGAGCGAGTTCCGCGACCACGAGCGGCGGGTGCGCGACGAACTGCAGCACGGCCATCGGCACGTGTTCGAGGCCCGGATGAAGGAGGACCGTCGCACCCACGGTCGTGCCGGACACGAAGGGACGCCCTGACGAGCGCTACGCTCGTCGCATCTGGTCCTTCGACGATGAAGGGGGCAACGTGGAGATCGCGGCCCGGGTCAACGGCGCACCGCCCCCCGACGTCACGCGCTCGGAGATCGACCTCGGCTCCTGGGACTTCTGGGCCCTCGACGACGACCTGCGCGAGGGGGCCTTCGCGACATTGCGCCGCGAGGACCCCGTCTCCCTGCATCCCGAGTTCGTGCAGGACGGGTTCGAGGGCGGGCGCGGACACTGGGCGGTCACCCGCTACGACGACGTGTTCTACGCCAGCCGTCACCCGGAGATCTTCAGCTCCGCGCAGGGCATCACGATAGGCGACCAGACCCCGGAGCTCGCCGAGTACTTCGGCTCGATGATCGCGATGGACGACCCGCGCCACACCCGCCTGCGCAACATCGTCAGGAGCGCCTTCACGCCGCGCGTCCTGTCGATGATCGAGGACTCCGTGCGGGATCGGGCGCGCCGACTGGTCGCCGACATGGTCGCCAACCACCCCGACGGCCGGGCCGACCTGGTCGAGGAACTCGCGGGTCCGCTTCCGCTGCAGATCATCTGCGACATGATGGGCATCCCCGAGCAGGACCACGACCGGATCTTCCACTGGACCAACGTGATCCTCGGTTTCGGCGACCCCGACATCACCAGTGACTTCGACGAGTTCTTCACGGTGGCGATGGACATCGGTGCCTACGCGACGGCGCTCGCGGACGATCGCCGCGGGCGCCCGGGCGAGGACCTGACGACCAGTCTGGTGGAGGCCGAACTCGACGGCGAGCGGCTCACCTCCAGCGAGGTGGCGTCGTTCTTCATCCTGCTCGTCGTCGCGGGCAACGAGACCACGCGCAACGCGATCAGCCACGGCGTGCTGGCGTTGAGCCGGCACCCCGAGGAGCGCGACGCCTGGTGGGCCGACTACGACGCCATCGCCCCGACCGCGGTCGAGGAGGTGGTCCGCTGGGCGTCACCGGTGAGCTACATGCGGCGAACGGTGACTAGGGACGTCGAACTCAGCGGCGTCCGGCTCGGCGCCGGGGACAAGGTCACGCTCTGGTACGGGTCCGCCAACCGCGACGAGTCCAAGTTCACCGACCCGTGGACCTTCGACGTGCGCCGGAATCCCAACCCGCACCTCGGTTTCGGGGGCGGCGGTGCGCACTTTTGCCTGGGCGCGAACCTCGCCCGCCGGGAGATCACCGTGGCCTTCGAGGAGGTGCACCGGCAGGTCCCCGACCTCGTCGCGATCGGGGAACCGGACCGTCTGCAATCGGCCTTCATCCACGGCATCAAGCGCCTACCGGTCGGCTGGACGCCCCGGCGCTAGCGACGGTCAGCGGGCGGGGCGCTCGTCGGCTCGGTGCCCGTGGACGTCCTGCACCCGAACGTCGTTGGCGTCGACACCGTCGCGCACCTGGTTGCGATTCGTCTCGTCGAACCGGTCGCCGTCGGCGACGTCGGTGGACTTCACCCGCGGATCCAGGGAGTCGGCGTGCTCGCGGCGCTCGTCGAGGTCCGAGCGCGTCGCATCGACGACCTCGCGGTGACTACTCGCCCGATCGCGGAGACGTGCCGCCTCCGCGGCCTTGGCCTCGGCCTCCGCCGCGGCCGCGCGGGCCTTGGCCTCGGTCTCGGCGGCGATCGCCTCACGCTTCTCGAGCCCTTGCCCCTCGACGTGCACCTCTTCCCGGATGCGGTCGGCCTCGGCGGCGCGCTTGCGGTGAGTGGCCTTGCGGGCGACGAACGCGGCGACGAGGATCACCGCCAGGACGACGACGGCGAGGATGATCCAGGTGGTGGTCGTCATGGCGACTCCTTCGCTCGGTGGCGCGCCAGCGGGTATTGACGCACCGGACATTTTCGAGTGCCCGAACCGCACGTCGTTCAAACGTCGGCGTCACGACCTGCTCAGGTAGCGCTGCCTCTCCCAGTCGCTGACGTGCCCGGAGTACTCGACCCACTCGCTCTGGGCGATCGCGGCGAAGTCGAGGACCGACTCGACGCCGAGGATCTCGCCGATCGTGTCGTCCTGGGTGGCCAGCGCGATGGCGACGCCGAGTGACTCGGGCAGCGGCGTGCCGACGCCGTAGAGGTTGCCGCCCTCCGCCAGCGGCGGCCGGCGCCCCGCCTCCAGTCCCGCGATCACCGCGGCGAGCGCGCTCGCGACGAGCCAGTACGGGTTGGCGTCCGCGCCGCCGGTGCGCAACTCGATGCGGGTGGCCTCGGGGGCGTCCTCGATGAGTGACCGGACGGCGGCGCTGCGGTTGTCGCGGCTCCACGTCACCGTGGCCGGCGCGAACGAGTCGGCCACGAACCGGCGGTAGCCGTTCACCGAATGTGCGCCGAACAACGTGATCGACGGAAGGTGTTCCAGGAGACCGGCGATCGCATGCAGGGTGACGTCGTTCTCGTTACCCCCGTCGGCGGCGAAGGCCGGCTGATCGCCCCGCCACAGTGAGACGTGCAGATGCCCGGAGCTCCCCGAGTGCTCAGAGAACGGCTTGGGCATGAAGGTCGCGACCTTGCCGTGCCTGCGTGCCACCTCCTTGGCGGCGTACTTCAGCCGCACGCTGTCGTCGGCCGCCTCGAGCGCGTCGGTGTAGACGAGGTTCGCCTCGACCTGCCCCGGCCCGTACTCGGTCTGCACGCCCTCCAGCCGGGTGAACGCCCCGAGCGTGTCCTGCAGGTCGGAGAGGATCGGGTCGAGGGCGTTGGCGTTCTCCAGCGAGTAGGCGTGGATGTCCTCCTGGAACGGCGTGCCGTCCGGGTTCAGCAGGTAGAACTCGAGTTCGACGCCGATCTTCGCGGTGTAGCCGAGTGTTTGCAGGCGGGACAGCACGCGCTTGAGCACGCCTCTGGGGTCCAGCGGCGACGGGTGGCCGCCGTGGCGCAGGACGTCGGAGATGACGTGTCCGACCCCGGGCCGCCAGGGCAGGGTGCGGAACGTCGCGAGGTCGGGGACTGCGCGCACGTCGGGATAGCCGCTCTCCCAGTTGGTCTGACGCAGTGAGTCGATGACGGTGCCGTCGACGTTCCACCCGAGCGCGGCCTCGCAGAACGCGAATCCGGTTCCGCGGGCGCGGGCGAGGAAGGTCGACGCCGGTATCCGCTTGCCGGCGGCGTGGCCGAACGGGTCGCTCCACGCCACCTCGATCTCGCGCAGGGCGCCCTCGTCGAGGAGGCGGAGGAGTTCGAGTTCGGCGGCCGACGGGTTGCGCCGGTCCACGGTCTGGGTCACGACGACCCGACCCGGGGGCCGTGCTCCATGGTTCCGGACATGACAGGACCGCCCTTCGTCGACGCCGACCTCGGCTCGACGCAATGTATGGCCGGTCCGGGCACCGGCACCACCTCTTGGGTCAGCACGAGCGGAAGGGCGGGCGGCACCTCGCATTCGGACATGTCGATGGCGACGACGATGACGTTGCCGGTCTGCCCGGTGGCGAACACGCCACCCCGCACGTACGACGGGGGGACGGGAGTGCGCGGCGGCGCTAGCCGACGTGCGCGGCGAGCCAGCCCTGAACGCGCTGCCACGCGTCCGCGGCGGCGGTCGGGTCGTACCGCTCCCCCGTGTCGTTGAAGAAGGCGTGGTCGGCGCCCTGCTCCACGACCAGCTCGTGCACGTTGCCCGCCTCGGTCAGCGCCCGCTCGGCCGCCTCCCGGGTGGCGTTGACGCGGGCGTCCTTCTCGCCGTAGAAGCCGAGCACTGCCACGTCGCGCGAACCGCGCAGGTCCGCGCCCTCGGGCAGCGGGCCGTAGAACGGGAACGCCGCGGCGAGCTGGGGTTCACCGGCGGCCAGGAGCTGCCACACCAGACCGCCGCCCATGCAGAAGCCGATCGCCGCGAGCTTGACGCCCGGTGCCCGCCGGGCCACCTCGCCGACGCCGGAGCGCAGGTCGGCGACGAACTGCTCGGGGGTGATCTTGCTCAGCGCGGCGGTGGCCTGGGCGGGGTCGTCGAACGCACCCGTGCCGCCCTGGCCCGACAGCAGGTCGATGGCGAGCGCGGAGTAGCCGATGCCGGCGAACCGCCCGGCCACCGACGTGGCCCACTCGGTGAGGCCCTTGTTCTCGTGGATGACCAGCAGCGCGCCCTTGGGGTTCGGCGCGGCGGCCCAGGCCCCTCGCAGTTCGCCCGCCGGGCCGGCCCACGTGACCGGTTCGGTGTCCAGCTGCGTGTCGGAGCCCGGGGCGTTCCGGTCGACGGGCGCGGCTGTCGGCGACGGCGTCGTGGTGTCGCTCGAGGCGGCGGTCTGGCCGCGGTCCTCGCCGCACGCGGCGATCAGGGCGCCGGCCGCGGTGGCGCCGACGCCGATCAGCGCCATCCTGCGCAGCGCCTCGCGACGCGACATCAGCCCGTCGACGTGGTCGGTGGCGATCTCCTCGGCGATGTAGCGCTGCAGCGGGGTCACCCCCGCGAGTATGCACGGGTCTGCTCAACTGCTGCTGAAAACGCCGGTCGACAGCGAATACTGTGCGCATGGCCCATCCCGCACTCGTCGCGACGACACCGGACCTCGGTGGCCGCGTCGCGGTGGTCGCCGGTGCAACGCGGGGGGCGGGCCGGGGCATCGCCGCAGCGCTCGGCGAGGCGGGTGCCACGGTGGTGTGCACGGGCCGCACCAGTGAGACCGTCGCGATGGCGTCCGACTACGACCGCCCCGAGACCATCGAGGAGACCGCGCGCCTGGTCACCGAGCTCGGCGGGACCGGCATCGCGATGGCCGTCGACCATCTCGACGTCGCTCAGGTGAAGGCGCTCGCCGACCGTCTGCGCGCGGACTTCGGGGTCATCGACGTCCTGGTCAACGATCTCTGGGGCGCCGAGATCCTCAAGGGACCGCCGCTGTCCTGGAACCGCCCGATCTGGGAACACGACCTGGACGACGGTCTGCGCATCCTGCGGCTCGGCGTACACACCCACCTCATCACGTCGCACTGCCTGCTCCCGCTGGTGGTGACGCGGCCCGGCGGACTGCTGGTCGAGGTGACCGACGGAACCGCCGAGTTCAACGCGAACCACTACCGGGTGTCCGCGTTCTACGACCTGGCGAAGGTGTCGGTGAACCGGCTGGCCTACAGCCAGGGTCACGACCTCGCGCAGTACGGGGCGACGGCGGTGTCGGTCACCCCGGGCTGGTTGCGGTCGGAGATGATGCTCGCGAACTACGGTGTGACGGAGACCAACTGGCACATGTCTATGGACCACGGCCGCACCGACGGGTATCCCGTGGCGCCACCCGGATTCGAGGCCTCGGAGACACCCCGCTTCGTCGGTCGCGGGGTCGTCGCCATCGCGGCGGACCCGGGCCGTGCCCGCTGGAACCAACGCTCGGTCTCGTCGGCCGACCTGTCCCGGGTCTACGGGTTCACCGACACCGACGGCCGCCGGCCGGATGCGTGGGCGGAGCAGTAGCGGACCCGCCGTCGACCGGCATGTAGACAAATCGTCGAATCTGTTCACGATGTCGTTGACACCGTGGGGCCGGGCGCGGTTCCATGGCGTGGTGACCCACGCCACGAGCTACGACACCATCATCCGCAACGGCCTCTGGTTCGACGGCACGGGTGGGCAGGCGGCCGTGCGCAACCTCGGCATCCGGGACGGCCACGTCGTCGCCATCTCACCCGACGACCTCGACGAGACGGGGTGCCCCAACGTCGTCGACGCCTCCGGCAAGTGGGTGCTGCCCGGCCTGCTGGACATCCACACCCACTACGACGTGGAGGTCCTCGTCGGCCCGGCGCTGACCGAGTCGCTGCGCCACGGCGTCACGACGATCATGCTCGGCTCGTGCTCGCTGTCCACGATCCACGTCGACGGAACCGACGCCGGCGACCTCTTCGGCCGCGTGGAGGCGATCCCGCGCGAGCACGTCATCGACGCGGTGGACACGCACAAGACGTGGTCGTCGTGCGACGAGTACGTCGAGGCCCTCGAGGACCGGCCGCTGGGCCCGAACCTGGCGGCCTTCATCGGGCACTCCGACATGCGGACCGCGGTCATGGGCCTGGACCGGGCCACCCGCAAGGACGTCCGCCCGACGCGCGGTGAGCAGACGCGGATGGAGCAGATGCTCGCCGAGGCGCTGCGGGCCGGGTTCGTCGGACTCTCGTCGCAGCAGCTGCTGTTCGACAAGATCGACGGTGACGTCTGCCGGTCGCGGACCCTGCCGTCGACGTACGCGAAGGCGCGGGAGCTGCGCCGCCTGAAGTCGTTGCTGCGCAAGTCCGGTCGCGTACTGCAGTCCGGGCCCGACATCCAGAATCCGGTCAACCTGGGCTCGCAGCTGCTGCAGTCCCTCGGCATCGTCCGCAACCCGCTCAAGACCAGCCTGCTGTCGGCCGCCGACGTGAAGTCCAACCCCTACGCGATCATGCTGATGGGTCCGCTGTCCCGGTTCGTCAACACCCTGGGCGGTAATTTCCGCTGGCAGCACCTGCCGGTCCCGTTCGAGGTCTACGCCGACGGCATCGACCTCGTGGTGTTCGAGGAGTTCGGCGCCGGCGCGGCGGCGCTGCACCTCGCCGACGAGGTCGCGCGCAACGAGTTGATGCGCGACGAGGGCTACCGCCGCCGGTTCCGGAAGGACTACGAGAGCAAATTCGGCCTGCGGGTCTGGCACCGCGACTTCTTCGACGCCCACATCTCCGAGTGCCCCGACGCCGACCTCGTCGGGTTGTCGTTCGGCGAGGTCGGCGAGCGCCGCGGTCTGCACCCCGTCGACGCGTTCCTCGACCTGGTCCTCGAGCACGGTCGGGCGTTGCGGTGGCACACCACCATCTCCAATCACCGGCCCGAGGTATTGAAGAAGATGGCCCGCGAGCCCGGGATCCAGATGGGGTTCTCGGACGCGGGCGCGCACCTGCGCAACATGGCGTTCTACAACATGGGGTTGCGGCTGCTTCGGCACGTCCGCGACGCCCAACTGGCCGGCCAGGAGTTCATGACGATCGAGGCCGCGGTGCACCGGCTCACCGGTGAACTGGCGGACTGGTACCGCCTCGACGCCGGGCACCTGCGCATCGGGGACCGGGCCGACATCGCGATCATCGATCCCGAACGGCTGGACGAGTCGCTCGACGCCTACTCGGAGGCACCGGTCGAGGAGTACGGCGGCCTGTCCCGGATGGTCAACCGCAACGATGACACCGTGACCGCGGTGTTCGTCGGCGGTCGGCAGGTGTTCGCCTCGGGCGTGCCGAGCGATCTGGTCGGCAAGCAGCGGACGGGCCGGTTCCTGCGCGCGGCGCACCGAGCCCCCGCGCTTCCCACGCAGAAGGACGAGCTGACCAGTGTCGGCTGACACCATGACCGTTCAAGACGTGGTGCTCGGGCTCTGGCAGGCGCTTTCTGCCCGCGACTGGGACGGCGTCAAGGCCCATCTGTCCGACGACTGCATCTACCTCGACGTCCCGGTGGGTCCCGCCGCGGCCGCCAAGGGTCCCGACGACATCGTCAAGCGGCTGAAGATCGGGCTGGAACCGTTGGCGTCCTACGAGAACTTCAGCGGCCTGATGGTCGACGACGGCAGCAACGCGATGTACGAGCACCACGAGGAATGGCATTGGGCCACCGGTGAATCGGCGGTGCTGAAGTTCGTCTCGGTACACCGCGTCGTCGACGGCAAGGTGTCCCTCTGGAAGGACTACTGGGACATGAGCGCGCTGGCCAACCACGCACCGCCCAGCTGGCTCGAGGACTTCGCCACCGCCGACATGTCCTGGGTCTACGACGCCACCGGCGAGGTCTGACTGCGCCGACCCGCGGGGTGCCGGGTGAATCCCTAGACGCTCCAGGCCATCCGGAACCTGTCCGCCAGCTCGTCGGGCGTCGACTCGCCGTAGGTCTCGAACTCGTACCGCCGCACCGCCACGGTCGCGTCGACGGCCGGGCTGCCGAGGATGGTGCGCAGGGTCGCGGACGCCGCGAGCGCGTCGAGGATCTCCGGCTGCGACGAGGGCAGTTCCCTGACCCCGGCCGTCTCGCGCTGTTCGTCGGTCAGGTCGGCGGGGTCGACGTCGACCTCCGCCGGGATGGGCAGCGCGCGTTCGATGCCGTCGAGAGCGAGCCCGAGGATGGCGGCGGAGGCGAGGTACGGATTCGCCGACGGGTCGACGATCTTGACCTCGACGTTGGCGCCGTGTGGGTTGCCCGGGCCGCCGGTCAGGAACCGGATGGCTGCCTCGCGGTTCTCGGTCCCCCAGCACAGCGTCGCGCCGGACCAGTGACCCGGCTGGATGCGCTGGCCCGACAGGATCGAGCCGCTGAGTACGCCCTGCGCGGCGGGAAGTCCGTCGAGGAGGCCCGCGACGGCGGACTCACCCTCCGGCGTCATCCCGCTGGCGCCGGTGCCGCCCGAGAACACCGGCTCCTTTCCCCGCCGGAGCGAGAAGTGCTGATGCGCACCGGAACCGACGGAACCGGCGAACGGAACCGGCGACAGGCTGACGCGGACGCCGTGCGCGCGGGCGACCCGTGCGACGACGATCTTGGCCAGTACCAGGGCGTCGGCCGCGGCGACCGGCGTACGCGGCGCCAGCGACATCTCGAACTGGTTGGCGCCGTACTCCGGATGCAGCTGCTCGATGAGCACTCCGGCCGATGCCGCCGCCTCGGTGACGTCGCGCACGAAGCCCTCGAACTCGAGGACACCGGCCAGGCCGTACTGCGCCCACAGGTGCGACGGCAGCCGGCTGCCGTCGGGTGCGACGAGGACGAACTCCATCTCGTGGCCGACGAGCGCGGTGAATCCTGCTGTCGCCAAACGCTCTTCGATGCGCCGCAGGACGCCGCGCGTGCAGTACGGATCGGGCGCGCCGGACTGGTCGAAGAACGAGCCGGGCGCCCAGGCCAGGCCGTCGCCGAGCACGTGCAGCTCGTCGAGGTCGATGCGGATCCTGCGGTCCCCCACCACGCCGGTGTCGGGGCCGAACACGATGCCGCTCTGGTCGACCGCGAAGACGTGCCAGACCGGGCTCGCACCCAGGCCGGGGTCTGAGAACGCGTCGATGCGCTGCACGGGAACGGTCTTCGCGTGGATCAGGCCCGCAGGGCTGACCACCGTGCCGAGGATCGTCGAGACGTCGTGGGCCGCGAGGTCGGAGACGCGATTGGCTGACATCCGGCCATTGTGCCGGTTGCGGTGGTCGGTTACAGCGTGATCTTGCAGGCTTGTCCGATGTCGAGGGTGCGCAGCATCCGGCCCATGCCGATCCACATGGCACACGACAGGGCGAGGTCGGTCAGCAGTTCGTCGCTGAACTGCCGGCTGCAGCGGTCCCAGAAGTCCTCGTCGTCGCGCAGCGCGGTGTGGTCGGCGGCGAAGCGCTCGGCGAACTCCGCGGCGATGCGCTCCTGCTCGTCGTAGCCGGGCCAGGTCCGCCACTCGGCAGCGTGGTCGTAGAGGTCCTCGTCGACGCCGGCCGCGGCGCCTTCGGAATCGCGAGTGTTCTGGCAGACGACGCACTCGTTGTCCAGGGCGATCACCATGCGCGCCAGTTCGCGGACCCGCATCGGCAAGCGGCTCTTGGTGTAGACCGCGTGGGTGAAACCGGCCATCGCGGTACCGATGTCGGGTGACTTGACGATCCAGGCGGCGGCATCGTCGGCGGCGAAGGATCCAATCCGGCTCATGCTCGGATGGTACGCCCGCCGCCGCGAAAGTGGAACACGTTCTAGTTCTCGGTGGGCACGCCGACCTGCCGCGGTCGCGTCCTAGGTCTCGGTGCGCTCGAGTGAGCGCACCGAGACGTCAGGAGGCGAAGCGAGGGGCCTACGCGCCGCCCTCGCTGTTGCTGCCCGGGGGGCGCGAGACGCACTGCGCCGCGTACAGCTGGTCACCGAGCTTGTCCATGAGCTGCAGCTGGGTCTCGAGGTAGTCGATGTGCAGCTCCTCGTCGGCCAGGATCGTCTCCAGCAGCTTCGCGCTGGTCTGATCCTCCTTGGCGCGGCACATCGTCACACCCGGCCGCAGCCGCTCCACGACCTCGTATTCGATGGCGAGATCGGACTCGAACTGCTCGCGCAGCGTCTGGCCCACCCGCAGCGAGAACAGCCTCTGGTAGTTCGGCAGCCCGTCGAGAAGCAGGATGCGGTCGGTGACGGCCTCCGCGTGACGCATTTCCTCGAACGATTCATCGCGCGTGTGACTCGCCAATTCGGTGAATCCCCAATTCTCCTGCATCTTCGAATGGAGGAAATACTGGTTGATCGCCGTGAGTTCACTCGTCAATTGCTCGTTGAGTAGCTTCAGGACTTCGGGATCGCCTTGCATGAATCGCTCCTTGGGCGCGAGCCGGACTGGGCTCCGACGCCGAGATCGTCGGTACGTCAGAGGCTGTCTGACGCCCCCAATCTAGTGCACCCGCGTGCCCGCGACAGCGCGGATCGCGGGGCATTTTCACCGTTTTACGTGCAGCGTTGGTTAGGCAAACCTAGGAATCGGGCCATCGGCGTGTGACCCTCTGGACTGGCTACCCTTAGTAAGGTTAGACTGGGCTAACTTCACGACCGCGGTGTCGCCGTCCGGCGGCATGCGCGCCCGACCCGAGGCGGTGACGGTGACCGAAAGCGGAATTCCCGTCGTCTCCATTCGGTCCCGGCAATTCCACGTGGTCGCGCCGTCTACGACGTCCGGAATGGCGGACCGGCACGCGTCGCGGCGCCATTGCATCGCATCGCAATGCGCCATTTCCGACGAGCGGATGCACTGATGTTCGTCTGCCTGTGCACCGGTGTGACCAGCCAGGTGGTCACCGATCTGGTGGCGTCGGGTGCGTCGACGTCGCGTCAGATCGCCGACGCCTGCGGCGCGGGCTCGGACTGCGGGCGCTGCCGGCGGACCGTGCGCGCCATCATCGCCGCGTCGGCGACCCAGAAGTGCCCGATGCACGCCGCGAGCTGACTCAGTCCGACTTCCGGTCGGCGAACTCCGCGAGCGCCTCGGCGTTGGCGATCCCGCCGAGAAGCACCTCGAACTGCGCATACTCCCGTTTCGCCGCAGCGGCGATCTCGTCCCGCGTCGGGTCCACGATCGTCTGCTTGACCGCCATCAGGCTCGGAATCGACCGCGACGCAAGCACTTTCGCGTGTCGATCGGCCTCAGCCAGAAGATCGTCGGGTTCGCATACCTTCCACGCCAGGCCCATGCGCAGCGCCTCCTCGGCCCCCACCCACTCCGACGACAGCAGCATCCACGCCGCGTTCTGGCGACCGATGAGACGGGGCAGCAGGTAGGACGACGCAGCCTCCGGTGCCACCCCGAGGCTGGTGAACGGGCACTTCAACCGGGCGGTCGAGGACATGAAGACGAGGTCGGCATAGCCGAGGATCGTCGCGCCGATGCCGACGCCGAGGCCGTTGACCGCGAGGATCAGCGGCTTGCGCAGCGCCGTGAGCGCCTCGATCATCCCGGGGAAGCCGTGCTCGCCCGACGCGAAGTCCGGATCGGTGATGCGGGCCTGCATCTCGACGAGGTCGTTGCCCGCCGAGAACGCGCGGCCGGTGCCCGTGAGCACGACGACCGCCACCGACGGGTCGGCGTCCGCCTCGAGCAGCGCCACGGTCGTGGCGTCGTAGAGGGCCTCGTTGAACGCGTTGAGCGCTTCCGGGCGGTTCAGGGTGAGGGTGCGTACGCCGTCGGCGTCGTCGATCGCTACGAGCACGCCACGACATTAGGTCACGAACGCCCCGGGTCGTGGGTTCACGTGCCGTAGATGCGCGTGGGGGCGACGAGCACGACGGTGCGGCGCTGCTCGGCCATCGTCGCGTCGTAGGCGTCCCAGTCGTCGTGCGTGCCGCCCGCGGCACGGAACACCTCGCGCAGCAGCAACCGCAGCGCATCGGGGTCGGTGAGCCAGGGCTGCGGATCGTCGGGTCCGACGAGTTCGGCCGTGCCCTCGACGGTGGCGAACCGCCAGCCGCTGCGGAAGGTCACGGCGGTCTGCGGACGCGCCCGCAGGTTCGTCAGCTTGACCCGCCCGTAGGTGACGTAGGCGAGCACCTCGGCGCCCGACACGGGATGCGGGATGACCCCGGCGTTGATCAGCGACGACTGGATCGTCTGGTCGCCCCGAAGCGTCGCGACCACGGCGAGTCCGCTGTCTGCGGCGGCCAGCGCGTAGGCGTCCTGAAGTGTCGTCACGGGGATCGCTCCTGGGAGAAGGGGGTGCGGAGGAGGTAGCGGCTGGTGGGCACCGTGTCGACGTTCTCGTTGGCGCCGAAGGCCGTGGTGCTGGCGATCATGCGGGTCATCCGGTCGCTCAGGTCGGCGTCGTCGGCGGCACCGAAGAAGGCGTGCAGATCGCCGGTGGCCTCGATCGGGAAGTTCTCCTCGACGATGGCGGAGACGACGGGGGCGTCCGGCGTCAGCGCCCGCACCACGGTGTTCTGGGTGTACCCGAACGTCGACTGCGTGGCGAGGGCGACCGGGGTGTGGTCCACATGCCAACGCGCCAACCAGGTCTCGACGTCGAGCGACACCGGCCGCCGTAGCAGGGCGACGTTGGCGAAGCCCGCGGTGCGCTCGCCGAGCACGTCCGGAGGTGGCAGCGGGACCGACTCGGTGACCAGATACGCGGCCGGCGAGTCGGCCTCGCGGCCGAGGAGGTCGAGCGCCGCGGCGGTCTGGTCGCCGTAGTACTGCTGCGTCCACAGCGTCACCAGGGCCACCACGGGCGGGTCGAGCGTCGTCAGGGTCATCAGCGAATCCCGCACCGCGCCGTCGCGGACGTTGACCGCGAGGCCCGGCACGCCGAGCGCGAGCAGCTCCCCCGCGACCTCGCCGCGAAGACGCGCACACCATGCCTCGTCGGCCTCCGAACGGCGCAGCGTCACGATCACCTTCTCCACGACACGAACCTACTCACCTCAGAAGATGGGCGACGGCGCGCGGTCGGGGTACAAAAGGGGCGTGTTCAAGGCTCTGGCGGTCCGGCCCGCCGCACCGGACGTCGGCGCGGTGGTGCGGAGCCTGCTGGGCGTCCTCGTCGCCGCCGGACTCGGCCTGTATCTGCTCGGTCCCTCGGCGGCACTGGCCGCGGGAGGCGCGGCGGCGATCGCCGGCGCCGCAGCGCTGCAGGACAGTCCGCACGGTCGCTTCCCGATCGTCGTCGGGGTCTCGGTCGCGATGGGTGCGGCCGTCCTCCTCGGTGCGTCCACCTCCGCCTACTGGCCGGTGTTCGTCGTCGCGGTCGCCATAGGCTGCTTCCTCGCCGGGCTGGCGTGGGCGGCGGGACGGAACGCCGGCCTGCTCGCCGCCGCGGGCTGCGTCCTGCTCGTCATCGCGCCTCCGACGCCGCCGTCCTGGGCGGGCGTGGTGGGATCCGCGGCGCTGGCGGTCCTCGCCGGGCTGGCCCAGGCGGCGATGATCGCCCTGTGGCCGCGCCGGCGGTGGCAGGTGCAACGCCAGGCGTTGACGGTCGCCTATCGGTCGCTGGCCGCGGACGCGCGTGCCCTGGCCGAGGATCCGAGCGGCGAGATAGCCGCCGCACCGCTGCGGCGCCTGCGCGAGGTCTTCACCTTCACTCCCGAGCAGGCCGTCCGCCACCCGCTCGCCTACCGCGCCTGGTACCGGCTGCCGGAGCGGATCGGCGTCACGCTGGCCGCGCTCGCCGGCCGGTCGAACGTCGACCACGGGCTGTCCCCCATCCTGGCCGCGGCGGCCGACGTGCTCGATGCGGTGGCTCGCCCGACGCGGGCCAACGCGAAGGTCACCGGCTACGCGATGGGCCGCTTCGACGCGGTGGCGGCCGGTGCGTCGGACCTCGAGTCGCCCCTGATCCGCAGGCTGTCCGCCCAACTGCGGGACGCGGCCGCGCTGCGCTACGGCGAGGCCGCACCGGACACCGCAGAACTGGCGCAGCGCCGCCGGCCGGGCCTGGTCGGCACCGCGGCCCAGGCCGCCGCGCTGATCCGTGGGCAAGTGGACGCCGATTCGCCGGTGATGCGCCACGCGATCCGGCTGTCGGTCGCCGCGGGCTGCGGTGTCGCCATCGCACGGGTGGCCGACGTCGCGCAGGGCTACTGGATCCCGTTGACCATCGTGATGGTGCTGCGGCCCGAGACGGCCCACACCTACACGCGGTGCGTGGGACGCGTCGCGGGCATCGCGGCGGGGGTGGCGGTGGCGACCCTCATCACCCTGGTGCTGCATCCGGCCGGACCGTTCGCGGCACTGTGCGGCGTGCTGCTGCTGGGTGCGGTGTACGCGGTCGCCGGCCGCGGATACGTGATGGTGACGGCCGCGCTCTCGGCGGCCCTGGTGTTCCTCGTCGATGTCTCGGGCGTCGCGGGTCTGGTGACCATGGGCGACCGGGTGATCGCGGCACTGATCGGCGGCGTGCTCGCGATCCTCGCCCACGTCGTCCTGCCCGACCGGACGTCGGTTCGACTGCGGCAGCGCGCCGGAGAACTGCTCAAGGCCGAGATCGACTACGCGGCAACCGTGCTGCGCGCGTCCGTGCACGACGTCGAGCGGCCGGGTGAGCAGATGGCGGCGGCGTGGGACAGGGCCCTGCGCGCCCGGGCGGCGTTCGAGGCGTCGGCGGCGACCGGTCTGATGGACGATCGGCAGCTTCGCCGGTGGCTGAGTTCCTACCGCGCCGGCCTCAACGCCGTCACCGCGTCCTGCGCGGCGCTCGAGGCGAACCTCCCAGCCCGGCGCGCGGCCGAGACGTCGACCGCGCTGGCCAGTGCGGTCGACGAGTACGTCGAGGCGCTGCGTGGTGATCCGCAGACGGCCGGCCTCGCGTGGACGCTCGACGTCACCACACTCGTCGCCGCTGCGGGTCGCGTGCGGGCCGAACTCGCCGGCGTCGACGACGGGTCCGCCCGGGTGCTGCTCACCGAGATCGAGGCCGTCACCGGCCATCTGGTGCAGATCGGGTCGCTGCAGCGCGTCAGCGAGCCCACTTCGGGCTGATGAACACGCCCTCGGCCTCCACCGTCACCCCGGACGCATCCGAGAGATGCCCGACGGCGTAGGTCTTGATGCCCTCGCTGCGGACGATCCTGGCCTCGACGTGCAGGTCGCCCAGCGGCGTCGTCCGTAGGTAGCGCATGGAGATGGTGCCGGTGAGCCGGGGATGGTCGGCGCTGCTGGCGGCCTCTCCCAGGACGTGGTCGAGGATCAGGGCCGACATCCCGCCGTGAACGTGCCCGGGTGGGCCCTCGTAGGCCGCGCCGAGATGGAAGTCGGCGTACTTGCCGCCGTCGGGCGCGCGGTGCAGGACCAGCGGTGGCGCCACCGGATTGCGCAGCCCGATCACCGGGTTGCCCCACGGCATCTGCCCGCCCTCGGAGAGCCGCACCCCGAACGCTCCGTCGAGCTGTCGGCTGCGCAACCGGGCCGTCGCGGCGTCGATCTCGGCCTTGGCGACCGCGACGACGTCTGCGTCCACCTCGGTGCGGATGGTGGCGTCGATCAGGTCGCGCACCGACTCGGTGAGCGGCCCGAAGATCCCGCGCAGCCGCTCGACGTCGGCGGAATCAAGGCTCTCGATGGTGAACTCGACCACGGCTGCACTAGAACACGTTCTAGTGCTCGGTGTCGAGTCGTCGACGGATCACAGCGCGGTGGGCGCCTCGTCGAGGAGGAGCTGCCGGACGACGGGCCGCGCCCAGCGGATCAGTTCGTCGTGGCTGAGCATGACGACCGCGGGGTTGTTCAGCACGTAGCGGGTGGTGGCCAGCCCGATGATGAACGCGCCCATGAGGCCTGCGCGTTGGGCGGGGTGGTCGGGTGTGACCGCAGCCAGCGTGGGTGCGACCTGGGTGGCGAACACCTTGCGCATGGTGTCGGCGGCGGTCGGGCTGGTCATCGCCGCGCGCAGCAGGGCGACGAACGTCGTGTCGTCCTCCCACACGGCGAAGAACTTGGGCAGCAGGACGTCGGCCACCTCGTCGGGGTGCACGCCCGTGAGGTCCGGCAGGTCGAGGGTGAACTCGGCGGCCGCGGCGAAGAGGTCCTGCTTGCTGCCGAAGTACCGGATCACCAACGCGGCGTCCACGCCGACGTCGGCGGCGATGGCACGCAGCGTGGCGCGGTCGTAGCCGTCGCTGCCGAAACGCGAACGCGCGGCGGCGAGAATCTGGGCTCGAGTGTCCGCGGCATTGCGGGCTCTGGTGGTGGCCATGCCCTCCAGGGTAAGTCACCCATCGTTGACACCCTCGGAGGACGAGCCTAGGGTTCAAGTCATCAACTGTTGACTTACTCCCGGAGGCCGCGATGACCATGCACCCCGTCCTCGTCGTCGGTGCCGGCCCCACCGGCCTCACCGCCGCGTTCGAACTGGCCCGGCTCGGTGTCGACGTCCGGATCGTCGACCGAGCGACCGCGCCGTCCACCACGTCGCGCGCCCTCGGGGTGCAGGCCCGGACCCTCGAACTGCTGCGCCCCCGCGACGTCGCCGACGCGATGCTGCTCGAGAGCAACCGCGTGTACCGCACCGCGCTGCACGCGGACGGGAACCGGATCGCCGGCATCCACTTCGACGGCATGCCCAGCGAATACGACTTCATCCTGATGCTCGCGCAATCCGAGACCGAGCGGCTGCTCGCGTCGCGTGCCGCCGAACTCGGCGTCACCGTTGAGCGCGGCGTCGAGTTCGTGGCCCTCGAGCAGGACGACGACGCCGTGCGGGTGACGTTGCGGCACAGCGGCGGTCGGGTGGAGATCGCGACGGCCTCCTACGTCGTCGCCGCGGACGGTTCGCACAGCCCGGTCCGCAAGGCGCTCGGCGTGTCCTTCGAGGGTCGGTCGCTGCCGCAGAACTACGTCCTCGGCGACGTACACCTCGCCGGAGCGATGCCCGAGGACCAACTTTCGATCTTCCTCGCCGCCAACGGCTTCCTCGCCGTCTTCCCGATGGGTGGCGGCCGGTTCCGCTTCATGGCCACCGACCCGGACGGCGTCACCGGCGACGACGCCGAGCCGACGCTTGCCGACCTCCAGACGCTCTACGACCGGACCGTCCACGTCCCGGCCCAAGTGCACGGGCTGAACTGGAGTTCGCGCTTCCGGATCAACAGTCGGGTCGCCGGCACCCTGCGCCGCGGGCGGGTGTTCCTCGGTGGCGACGCCGCACACGTGCACAGTCCGGCGGGTGGGCAGGGCATGAACGCCGGCATCCAGGACATGATCAACCTGGCGTGGAAGCTCGCGCTCGTCCTCGACGGGACCGCCACGCCCGACCTGCTGGACACCTACGAGGCTGACCGGCTCCCGGTGATCCGTGCGCTCGTCGCGATGACCGAACGGGCCACCGCGGTGTTCAACTCGACCAATCCCCTCGCGCACGCCGCGCTGACCAGGTTCGCGCCATTCGTCCTGTCGCGGCGGGCCGTCCGGCGCACGGCCCCGGCGCGACTCGGTCAGCTCAGCGCGACGTACCGGCTCGGGTCGCTCGCCGCAGGCGGCGGTGGGCTCGGCGGCCTGCGGGCGGGCGACCGGGTTCCCGACGTGGCGCTACCCGCCGGTCGTCTCTACGACCTGGTCAACGGAACCAGGCCGACGCTGCTGCTGGTCGGCGAAAACCCGGCGATCGAGGCGGTGCGGCGCGACTGGGCGGGTGTCCCGGTCGTCCGGGTGGCCTCGCTCGCCGACCTCGCCCCCGCCGGCGGCTGGCTGCTGATCCGGCCCGACGGGTACGTCGCCGCGGCTGGGACCGATCGCGACGGACGCCGGCTGACGGCGTGGCTGGACCGCTGGCTCCTACCCGTGTTGTCCCGCGAGCAGACGCAGAGTCCCCTCTTTAGCAGGAAATAAGGGGACTTCGTGTCTGCTCGCGAGAAAGATCGGCGGGCGTGACCTAACACGATCGACACACGACCGTCCCGAGATCGGCATCAACGTGTCGACAATCAACGGGTATGAGTCGTGACGCCCGTGGGCCGTCCATAGGTCCCTCGGTCGCCGAGATCCTGACCTCCCATGCGGGCGGCACCGGGTCGCCGACGAAGACCGCGACGCGGGTGGCCGACGCGATCGCCGCTCGCGGCGACGACGGCACGTGGCTGTCCACCGTGCCGCGCGACCAACTGCTCGCCGCGGCCGCCGAGATCGAGGACCGGCCCGGTGCGAGGACGCTGCCGCTCTACGGAGTTCCGTTCGGCGTCAAGGACAGCATCGACGTCGCGGGCGTTCCGACGACGCTGTCGTGTCCGGACTACGCCTACGTCGCGGAGTCGACGGCGCCGGCCGTCCAGCGACTGCTCGACGCCGGTGCGCTCTACGTCGGGAAGACCAACCTCGATCAGTTCGCCACCGGCCTCAACGGGACGCGGACCCCGTATACCGTGCCGCGCAGCGTGTTCGGCGGTGACATGATCTCCGGCGGTTCGAGCTCCGGCTCCGCGCTGGCCGTCGCGCTCGGTCAGGTGCCCTTCGCCGTCGCCACCGACACCGCGGGATCGGGCCGGGTGCCCGCCGCGCTCAACGGCGTCGTCGGGGTCAAACCGTCACGCGGCCTGATCAGCACCGTGGGACTGGTCCCGGCCTGCAAATCGCTGGACTGCATCAGCGTGATGGCGGGCAGCATCGACGACGCCGACCGCGCCCTCGACGTGATGATCGGCCGTGACGACGCCGACCCCTGGTCGCGGAATCGGGGTCCGCGCTACGACGGCGCGACCATCCGCGTGGGCCTGCCACCGGTCGGCGACCTGGAGTTCTTCGGCGACACCGACATGCGCGACGCGCACCTCGGGTTCCGCGAGCATCTGGCGAAGCTCGTGTCGCCCACCGAGGTGTCACTGCAGCCGTTCCTGGCCGCCGGGACACTGCTCTACCAGGGGCCGTGGGTGGCCGAGCGACTCGTCGAGTTCGGCGACTTCCTCGCCGACCACCCGGCCTCCATCCATCCGGTGGTGCGCGACATCCTCCGCAGCGGCGAGAAGTACACCGCCGTCGACGCATTCGCCGCGCTGCAGCGACTGAAGGAACTCACCGCCGAGGTCGGGCGCATCTGGGACCACCTCGACGTGCTCGTCGTCCCGACGATTGGCACCACCTTCACCGTCGGCGAGGTACTCGCGAACCCCATCGGCTGCAACACGATGCTCGGCCACTACACCCACTTCGGCAACCTGCTCGACCTGATCGGCGTCGCCGTGCCACTCGGCGTCACCGCGGGCGGTCGTCCCTACTCGGCGATGCTGCTCGGCCCGGCGCTCGGCGACGACACCGTCCTGCAACTCGCCGCGCAGATCCTCGACGAGCCGCGCTCCACGACGTCCGCACCCCTCCCCGCCACGGCTCAGTCCTCCAACCTGTTTCAGGAGCACCAGTGACACCGACCATCAGCGTGCCCGCCGAACCGACGCCGTTCACACTCGTCGCCGAACGGACGGCGCTCATCGTGATCGACATGCAGCGAGACTTCTTGCTGCCGGGCGGATTCGGGGAAAGCCTGGGCAACGACGTCGACAGGCTGCTCGCGGTGGTCCCGCCGCTGGCGGCGCTGATCGCGGCCGCCCGCGAGGCCGGCGTGATGGTCATCCACACCCGCGAGGGGCACTCCCCCGACCTGTCCGACTGCCCACCCGCGAAGCTCAACCGCGGCGCGCCGTCCCAACGCATCGGCGACGACGGGAAGTACGGCCGGATCCTCATCCGCGGCGAGTACGGCCACGACATCGTCGACGAACTCGCTCCCATCGACGGCGAAGTCGTCATCGACAAGCCGGGCAAGGGCGCGTTCTACGCGACCGAACTCTCCGAGGTCCTGACCGCCGCGGGCATCACCTCGCTGATCGTCACCGGCGTCACCACCGAGGTGTGCGTCCACACGACCACGCGTGAGGCCAACGACCGGGGTTACGAGTGCCTCGTCGTATCCGATTGCTGCGGTTCGTATTTCGCCGACTTCCACCGCGTCGGTCTCGAGATGATCGCGGCGCAGGGCGGCATCTTCGGGTGGGTCGCCGACAGCGCCGCCGTCATCCCCGCACTGCACCAGCTCGCCACGTCTCCGTCACTGCCCTGAGAGGACCCGCCATGTCGACCGAGATCAGCGACCCGCCGGTGGAACCGGCCGCCGACAAGCCCACGTCGATCCCCTGGTGGACGCGCGGCGACACCAACGCGTTCTTCGGGCTCGGCTTCAACATCCTGGTCAACGTCCTCACGCTGACCGGGTTGATGATCGGCGTGGTCAACGTGCCGGCGGGCGACGTGCTCGGCACCGTGCTGCCCGCGCTCGGCGTGGCCCTGATCCTCGGCAACCTGTACTACACGTTCCTCGCCCGTCGACTTGCGTCGCGCGAAAACCGTTCGGACGTCACGGCTCTGCCGTACGGGCCGAGTGTGCCGCACATGTTCATCGTCGTCTTCGTCGTCATGCTGCCGGTCTACCTGAACACCGACGACGCGATGGCGGCCTGGCAGGCGGGCCTCGCATGGGCGTTCATGATCGGCATCATCGTGATGATCGGCGCGTTCGTCGGCCCGTACGTCCGCAAGCTGACACCCCGTGCGGCGATGCTCGGCACCCTGGCGGGCATCTCGATCACGTTCATCTCGATGCGCCCGGCCGCCCAGATGTGGGAGGTGGCCTGGATCGGGCTGCCGGTCCTCGCGATCATCCTGATCGGCTTCTTCACCGACGTGAAGCTGCCCTTCGGCATCCCCATCGGCCTCGCCGCGCTGCTCGTCGGCACCGCCATCGGGTGGATCGGTGGCTACATGTCGGCACCCGACGTGAGCCAGGCCGTCTCCGACATCGCCATCGGAGTCCCCGACCTCCGCATCGACATGCTGCTGTCCGGCCTGTCCAACCTCGCTCCCCTGCTCGGCACCGCAATTCCGTTGGGCGTGTACAACTTCACCGAGGCGATGAGCAACGTGGAGAGCGCCGCGGCCGCCGGTGACGACTACAACCTGCGCAGCGTGCTGCTCGCCGACGGCGCGGGGGCCGTGATCGGCTCGGCATTCGGGTCGCCGTTCCCGCCCGCGGTGTACATCGGGCATCCCGGCTGGAAGGACGCCGGAGGTCGCGCGGGGTACTCGCTCGCCAGTGGCGTCGTCATCGGGATCCTCTGCTTCGTCGGGTTGTTCGGCGTGCTCGACGCGCTGCTGCCGGTGCCGGCGATCGTGCCGATCCTGCTCTACATCGGCCTGCTCATCGGCGCCCAGGCATTCCAGGCGGTGCCGCGACTGCACGCGGTGGCGGTGGTCGCGGCCATCCTGCCCAACCTCGCCCAATGGGCGCACGGGCTGATCGACAACGCGCTCAACGCGGCGGGGACGTCGGCGACCGAGGTCGGCATGGAGGCACTGAACGGGGCGGGCGTCGTCTACGAGGGACTCAAGACGCTCGGCGAGGGCGCGGTGCTCGTCGGCCTGGTGCTCGGCACGATGGTGACGTTCATCTTGGAGAAGAAGTTCCTCTACGCGGCGATTGCCTCGGTCGTCGGTGCGGCGCTGTCGTTCATCGGCCTCATCCACGCCCCCGCCGTCGCGTGGGCCGCCAACCCCGCGGTGGCGCTCGGCTACCTGTTCTTCGGTCTCGTCTGCGTGCTGTTCTGGTTCTTGCCCGGCGCCCGCCTGCCCGTCGTGGTCGACGAGGCGGACGTCGTCGCCGGCCACTAGGGGGTCAGTTCCTCCCCGGACTTCTCCGCGCGAACAGACGCGAACTCCCCTCTCGGGTTGTGAATAAGGGGATTTCACGTCTGCTCGCCGGGTTGGGGGCCGCTCACCGGCGACGGGGGTCACACGCGCCCGAACACGTGCCATAGATCATCTATGTTTTCGTGGTCATGTGTCTACGAACGGTCGTAGACTCATCGCATGGCAGCCAGGACGAACAGCGTGGACCCCCGCGCCGAACGCGTTCGCGCGCTGTTGCGCGACGCCGCGTTCGACCTCGCGCACGAGCGACCCGTCGACCAGATCACCGTCGCCGACGTGGTGGCCCGTGCAGGTGTGAGCCGCCAGGCGTTCTATCAGCACTTCGCCGACCGCGACGATGCGGTCGGCTCGGCGTTCGACGTGGCCTTCGCCGCGGCGACCGCCGACATCGACGGCGCGCCCCGCGAGCGCATCCTGCGTGTCTTCGACCGGGCCGCCGAACACCGCGCGATGTACCACAACGTCGTGCCCAGCGCGGTCACGCAGCGAGTGGTGACGGCGTTCCGCGCCGCACTCCTGCCCGCCTGCGAGGAGATGGCACGGCGGGCGATGCCCGTCCTCGGCTCCGTGTCGGCGCCGGGACCGGACGCCGTCAGCCGGTTCCTCGTCGGCGGCTTCCAGGAGGTGCTGCGCTCCTGGATGGCCGAGGACGACGCCACCGACCTGCGTGCCCGGGTGACCGCGGCGCTCGACACCGTCGACGCGCTGATCGGCCGTCCGGTCAGCCTCGACCACCCCGACACGACCAAGTAGAGAGGCCCCACCATGGGCAAGCACCACACTCCCCAGGACGTCACCCCAGCGACGCCGAAGAAGCCGTCGCGCACCGACGTTCGCAACATGGCGCTCGTCATGGCGGCGCTGGCCGTGTTCGTCATCGCGATGATCGCGAGCTACTCCGGCGCCTTCGCCAAGCCCACGCTGCACCACCTGAACGTCGCCGTGGCGGGACCGCAGCAGCTCGTCGACGGGCTCAGTGGACAGGATACGCTGACGGTCACGCCCGTCGCCGACGAGGCCGCCGCCCGCGCCCAGGTCTACGAACGCCGCGCCGACGCCGCGTTCGTCGTGTCGGCGCCCGGACACCTCGACGTCCTGGTCGCGGGCGGCGGTGGGCGCAGCGTCGCCAACGCCGCACAGACCGTCGGGCAGGGTGTGGCCGAGAAGGCCGGCCTGGTCGCCACCGTCACCGACGTGGCCCCGCCGACGGCGGCCGATCCGCAGGGCACGGTCGTGTTCTACGCCGTCATCTTCCTGTCGATCGGCGCATCCGTCGGAGCGACCGTGTTCAACCGGATGATGGGCAGCGTGCGGCATGCCTCCACGCTGGCGTGGCGGACGTTGAGCCTAGCCGCCTACTCGGCCGCGCTGGCCGGCGGCGTCACGCTGTACGTCGACGTCATCCTCGGCGCGCTCACCGGGCACACCTGGCAGGTCTTCGGCGCACTGTTCCTGTACGCGTTGGCCGTCGCGGGCGCCGTCACCGGCGTCGCCGCGGCCTTCGGCACCATCGCCTCGGCGGCGCTGACGGGGTTCCTGGTCATCGTCGGCAACGCCGCCGCGGCGGGCCCGGTGGGGCTGCCGCTGCTGTCGGGCTTCTACGTGACGTTCAACGCGATCGTCCCGCAGGGCTCCGGCGTCGCGCTGCTGCGCAGCGTCGAGTACTTCGGCGGCCACGGCGCGGTGACGCCTCTCGTCACGCTCGCCGTCTGGGCCGCCGCCGGCTGCGTTCTGGCGATAGGCGCCACGGTGATCCGATCGGGAGCGTTGCGGTCGGCGCTCAATTATCGTGCTCGACGTGACGACACCGACGGCTTCGACCGAGCCGTACTACGACCTCGGGTCACATCACCGGCCGGTTGACACCCCTGCGCCCGACGCGCAGACGTGGTTCGACCGGGGACTGGTGTGGGCGTACGCGTTCAATCACGACGAGGCGATCGCCTGCTTCGAGCGGGCGCTCGACCTCGATCCCGACCTCGCGATCGCGCGGTGGGGCATCGCGTACGCGATCGGACCCAACTACAACAAGGCGTGGGAGGCGTTCGACCCGGCAGACCGCGCACAGTCGCTGGCCCGGGCGCGCCAGGAACTCGACCTGGCCGGCCGCGGCCGGACGTCGGACGCCGAGCGCGACCTGATCGCGGCGCTGGGCGCCCGCTTCGCGACCGACGACCCGTCCGACGTCGACGCGCTGGCCGCGGCACACAACGGTTACGCCGATGCGATGGTGGCACTCGTCGACCGCCACCCCGGTGACGTCGACGTCCAGGCACTGGCCGCCGATGCCCTGCTGAACGTCACCGCCTGGGCGCTGTGGAACGCCACCGGCGATCCCGCGCCGGGCTCGCGCGTTCTGGAGGCGAAGGCGATCCTCGACGCGGCGCTCGGTACGCCCGCGGGCCGCCAGCATCCCGGCGTGCTGCACCTCTACGTCCACGCGATGGAGATGTCCGCCCACCCCGAGGAGGCACTGCCCGCGGCGGACCTGCTGCGCGGCCTGGTCCCCGACGCGGGCCACCTGCAGCACATGCCGAGCCACATCGACGTGCTCTGCGGTGACTACCGGAGCTCGATCGTCGCCAATCAGACGGCCGTCCGCGCCGACCGCCGGTTCGTCGAGCGCTCCGGCCCGCTGAACTTCTACTCCCTCTACCGCGTACACGACCTGCACTTCATCGTCTACTCCGCGATGTTCGAGGGGCAGTACGCGACGGCGCTGGCCGCCGCGGGTGAACTGTCGGCGCAGCTGACGCCGGAGCTGCTGGCGATCGAGGCGCCTCCGATGGCCGACTGGCTCGAGGCGTTCGTGCCGCTGCGGATCCACGTGCTGGTCCGGTTCGGCCGGTGGTCCGACCTGATCGCCGAACCCCTGCCCGACGACACCGACCTGTACTGCACCACCGCCGCGACCATCCACTACGGCCGCGGCGTCGCTCACGCCGCCACCGGGGACCTCGCCGCCGCGCGCGCCGAGCGGGACGCCTTCGCCGCCGCCTACGAGCGCATCCCCGAGTCCCGCTACCTGTTCAACAACACCAGCCGCGACATCCTGGCCATCGCCGCGGCGATGCTCGACGGCGAGATCGCCTATCGCGCCGGTGAATTCGACGTTGCGTTCCACGCGCTCCGGACGGCGATCGAGCTGGACGACGCGCTGCCCTACGACGAACCGTGGGGCTGGATGCAGCCCACCCGCCACGCCTACGGGGCGCTGCTGCTCGAGCAGGGCAGGGTGGAGGAGGCCGCGACGGTGTACGCCGCCGACCTGGGGCTGGACCCGACGCTGGCCAGGTCGTGCCAGCATCCCGGCAACGTGTGGAGCCTGCACGGCTACCACGAATGCCTCACCCGCCTGGGCCGCGACGCGGAGGCGGTGATCATCGGCAAGCAGCTGGAGATCGCCTCGGCACGCGCCGACGTCCCCGTCGTCGCGTCCTGCGCGTGCCGCATGGACGTCACCTGAGGAGTCGGCAGGGCATCGCCGCGTCGACCCGACCACCCGCCTGCGTAAACTCGCGCTGGTGTCGATCACCGCCGACGATCTCCAACACCTGCGCCGCTGCGTGGAACTGGCACGCGAAGCACTGACCGACGGCGACGAGCCGTTCGGATCGCTGCTGGTGGATGCCGACGGCGCCGTGCGCTTCGAGGACCGCAACCGCACCTCCGAAGGCGACGCCACGCGGCACCCCGAGTTCGCGATCGCGCGGTGGGCGGCGACGAATCTCGCTCCGGTGCAACGGGTCCGGGCCACCGTCTACACCTCCGGGGAGCACTGCCCGATGTGTGCCGCGGCGCACGCCTGGGTGGGGCTCGGCAGGGTGGCCTACGCGGCGTCCTCGGAGCAGCTGATCGCGTGGCAGACCGAATGGGGCACCACCCCGGCGCCGGTGCTGCCGCTGCCGATCACCGCCGTCGCCCCCAAGGTTCCGGTCGACGGACCCGCGCCCGAACTCGAGGCGGAGATGAAGGCGCTCTACGAGGAGAAGTTCAAGCCATGAGTCCGTCTTCGCACGAACCCGACTGGGTCGCCCACGCCATCTGGTGGCAGGTCTATCCGCTGGGCTTCGTCGGCGCCTTCCCCGCCGAGCCCGCACCGACCGCCGACGAGCATCGGCTGAACCGGGTGACCGACTGGCTCGACCACCCCGTGGCTCTCGGCGCGTCCGGCATCGCGCTCGGGCCGGTGTTCGCGTCACGTACCCACGGCTACGACACCACCGACCACCTCCGCATCGACCCCCGCCTCGGTGAGGACGCCGACTTCGACCGGCTGGTGGCCGAGGCGCGCGGACGCGGGCTGCGCGTCCTGCTCGACGGGGTGTTCAATCACGTCGGCACCGACTTCGCGAAGTACCGCGAGGCGGTCGACGGCGGGCCCGACCATCCCTCGTCGTCGTGGTTCCGCCTGCGCGGCAAGCAGTCTCGCTTCGAGACGTTCGAGGGCCACGACGGCCTCATCGCCCTCAACCACGACAGTCCCGAGGTCGTCGACTACGTGGTGGACGTCATGTCGCACTGGTTGGACCGCGGGGCCGACGGCTGGCGGCTCGACGCCGCCTACGCGGTGCCGGACCGGTTCTGGGCGGCGGTGCTCCCCCGGGTGCGGCAGGCGCATCCCGACGCCTGGTTCGTCGGCGAGGTCATCCACGGCGACTATGCGGCGATGGTCGACGCCGCGACCTTCGACTCGGTGACGCAGTACGAGTTGTGGAAGGCGGTGTGGAGCAGCCTCAACGACGGGAACTTCCACGAGCTGGACCACGCCCTGCGGCGGCACGACGAGTTCCTCGAGACGTTCGTGCCGATGACGTTCGTCGGCAATCACGACGTGACGCGCATCGCGAGCAAGCTGGACGACCCGCGCCACGTCGAGCACGCACTCGCGCTGCTGTTCACGATCGGCGGCACCCCGAGCGTGTACGCGGGCGACGAGTGGGGCTACCGCGGCGTGAAGGAGGACCGCTTCGGCGGGGACGACGCCGTCCGCCCCGAGTTCGACCCGGTGCCGCCGGAGACGAACCTCGGCGACGACGTGCGCCGCACCCACCAGCACCTGATCGGCCTGCGGCGGCGTCATCCCTGGCTCCACGCCGCGCGCACCACCGCGCTGACGCTGACCAACGAGCAGTACCTGTACCGGGTCGGCGACGGCGACCACGCCCTCTACGTCGCCCTCAACGTCGGCGAGGAACCCATGCGGGTGGCACCTGCCGAGCACGGCGGCCGCAACGGGCGCATCGTCGCGGGTTCCGGAGCGCCGGCCGACGACGTCGTGTCCGAGACCACCGTCGCACCGCACGGCTGGGCGATCGTCGAACCCGCGGACTAGTCCGGGAACGCCTCCCAGATGCGCACGGTCCGTTCGTCGCGATCCCCGGCGTAGAACCGGTCGAGCACCGCGACGAACGCGGGATCGTCACCGGTGGCCAAGGCGAACAACGTCATCGACGACTTGAGCTTGAGGTCGTCGGGGGTGCCGAACACCTCGCGTGCCGAGGCATCGCGGATCGCGTCGACCAGACCGGCACACTCCAGCAGCCGAGCGCCCAGCACCGGATGGGCGACGTAGGCCGTCGCCTCCGCGCGCGACGCGATGCCGTAGTGCACGGCCGTCGGGCTGCTGCCGAGTCCGCGAACCTGCGGGAACGTGAACCACATCCAGTGACTGCGCTTGCGCCCGCGGCGCAGTTCGGCGAGCACCTCGTCGTAGGAACCTTCCTGGGCGGCGACGAAGCGGTGGAGGTCGTGGGGATCGTCCGGGGTCACGTGAACACGGTCGCACCGCAGGTGGCGTGATGGCAACGATTCACCTACAGCACTGCCGCCGTCGTCGTCCGCGGGATATCGTTCGCACTTCCATGACCACGACACTGCAAAGACCGTGACCAGCACCGAGCCGGAGCCCGCGGACGACCCGCGGCCCGCGCCGCGGCAGCGGCGACTCCCCCGTCGCGTCGCCTCCCGGATCAGCATCCAGTCCAAGCTCCTGATCATGCTGCTGATGACCAGCGTCCTGTCGGCGGCCGTCGTCGGCGCCATCGGCTACCAGTCCGGGCAGTCGTCGTTGCGGGCCTCGGTCTTCGATCGGCTCACGGAGATCCGCGCGTCGCAGTCCCGGCAGCTGGCGGCCCAGTTCGACGACCTGAAGAACTCCCTGGTCGTCTACTCCCGCGGCGCGACCGCGACGCAGGCGCTCGAGGCATTCACTGCGGGCTTCGACCAGCTGGCGGGAGCGACGATCGCACCGGCACAGCAGCAGGCCCTCGTCGACTACTACACCAACAGGTTCGCGCGTGACGAGTACGCGCAGACGGGCATGCGGGTGGACGTGGCCTCCGTGCTGCCCACGTCGAACGCCCAGCGCTACCTGCAGGCCAACTACACGGCCCCGTTCACCGACTGGACGAAGGCGATCGCGTTCGCCGACGCCGGCGACGGCAGCGCCTGGTCGGCGGCCAACGCCCGCTACAACGACTTCTTCCGGCAGATCGTCGAGCGCTTCAGCTACGAGGACGCCCTGCTCCTCGACACCCGCGGCAACGTCGTCTACAGCGCCTACCGGGGAGTCGACCTCGGCACGAACATCCTGACCGGGCCATTCAAGGGCAGCAACCTCGACGAGGCGTACCAGAAGGCGCTCGACACCAACGCCCTCGGGTACGTGGGCGTCACGGACTTCAGCGACTACGAACCGGCCGACGAACCCACGGCGTGGCTGGTCTCCCCTGTCGGGCCGGAGGGGCGCGCCGAAGGCGTTCTGGCGCTGCAGTTCCCGGTGTCCAAGATCAACAACCTGATGACCGCCGACAAGCAGTGGGAACAGGCCGGCATGGGTGCGACGGGTGAGACGTTCCTCGTCGGTCCGGACAACCTGATGCGTTCGGACTCGCGGCTGTTCCTCGAGGACCCCGAGGCGTTCAAGCGCGACGTGGTCGACGCGGGGACGCCGCCCGAGGTGGCGGAGGACTCGATCCGTGAGGGCGGCACCACACTCGTCCAGCCCGTTGCGACGGAGGCGACGCGGGAGGCGCAGCGCGGGCAGACCGGATCGCTGATCGCGCTCGACTATCTCGGCCACGAGACGCTGCAGGCGTACGCCCCGGTCGACCTGCCGGGGCTGAACTGGTCGATCCTGGCCAGCATCGACACCGACGAGGCGTTCGCGCCGGTCTCGGCGTTCACCCGCACGCTCGTGCTGTCCACGGCCGGCATCATCTTCGCGGTCTGCGTCGCGGCGATGCTGCTCGCCCGGTTGTTCGTTCGGCCGATCCGGCGGCTCGAGGCCGGAGCCCAGCAGATCAGCGGCGGTGACTACACCGTCTCGCTGCCCGTGCGCACCCGCGACGAGTTCGGCGACCTCACCGTCGCGTTCAACGAGATGAGCCGCAACCTCGCCATCAAGGAGGACCTGCTCGAGGAACAGCGGCGCGAGAACGACCGACTGCTGCTGTCCCTCATGCCCGAACCCGTGGTGGCGCGCTACCGCGAGGGCGAGGAGATCATCGCCCAGGACCACCAGGACGTGACGGTGATCTTCGCCGACATCGTCGGACTCGACGAACTCTCGACCGACATGTCGTCCGACGCGGCGCTCGCGATCGTCAACAAGTTGATGCGGCAGTTCGATGCCGCCGCAGAGAATCTGGGCGTCGAGCGCGTCCGCACCCTGCGCAACGGCTACCTGGCGAGCTGCGGGTTGAGCGTCCCCCGACTGGACAACGTCCGGCGCACCGTCGACTTCGCCGTCGAGATGCAACACATCGTGGACCGCTTCGCCACCGAGTCGGGACACGATCTGCGCCTACGGGCCGGCATCGACACCGGTACCGTCAGCAGCGGACTGGTGGGCCGGACCAGCCTGGCCTACGACATGTGGGGCGCCGCGGTGAACGTCGCCTACCGCGTGCAGAGCGGATCGGCCCAGCCCGGCGTCTACGTCACCTCCCGGGTGTTCGACGCCATGCGGGACACGCGCAGGTTCACCGAGGCGGGCGAGGTGGGCACCGACGACGACGCCGAGACGATCTGGCGGCTGGTGGAGCGCCAGCAGTGACGGGCCTACTGGACTCGCCCTGGTTCTACTGGGCCGTCGGGGTCGCCATCGGATTCCCGATCCTGCTGATCGTCCTGACCGAGGCCCAGAACGCGCTGCGGCGGCGCAACAGCTTCCTGGTCCGTCCCGTCTACCTGCTGCGGGTCTACATCCTGCCGCTCGGCGCACTGCTCCTGCTGCTGGTGCAGGGCATCCAGGTGTCCGGCGAGACCACACCGGTCCGGATCGTGGCGACGGTGTTCGGGTTCGTCGTCCTCGTCCTGCTGCTGTCGGGGTTGAACGCCACCCTGTTCCAGGGCGCGCCGGAAGGCACGTGGCGCAAGCGGATTCCGTCGATCTTCCTCGACGTGGCGCGCTTCGCACTGATCGCCATCGGCGTCGCGCTGATCTTCGCCTACATCTGGGGCGCCAACGTCGGCGGACTGTTCACGGCGCTGGGCATCTCGTCGATCGTCCTCGGCCTCGCGCTGCAGAACTCGGTGGGACAGATCATCTCCGGCCTGCTGCTGCTGTTCGAGCAGCCGTTCCGCCTCGGCGACTGGGTGGACACTCCGTCGGCGCGCGGCCGGGTGGTCGAGGTCAACTGGCGCGCAACGCACATCGAGACGGTGTCGGGTCTGCAGATCACGCCGAACTCGGTGCTCGCCGGCGAGTCGTTCACCAACCTCAGCAGGCCGCCGGGGGCGCACGTCATCGCGATCTCGACGGTGTTCGCGCTCAACGACCCGCCCGACGACGTGTGCGACCTGCTGACCCGTGTCGCGGCGACGCTGCCCCACCTGCGTCCGGGTTCCGAACCGTCCACGCTCCCCACCGGCGGGACGAACTACACCACGACGATCCCGGTCCGGTCCCCCGCCGACGACGCGTCGGCACGGTCGATGTTCCTCCGGTGGACGTGGTACGCCGCGCGCCGCGCCGGCCTGCACCTCGACGAGGCGGACGACGACTTCGCGACCGGTGAGCGGCTGACGTCGGCGCTGCGGGTCATCGCGCCGACGCTGCGGCTGAGCGCCGGCGACGAGTCGCACGTCCTGGGCCACGCACGGCTCGCGCGCTTCGCCGCCGAGGAGACACTGCAGTTCGCGGGAGAACTGCCGACCAGGATGTCGTTCATCGTCGACGGTCAGGTGAGGCTCTTCGTCAGCGCCGACGACGGGGCCGTCATCCCGGTCCGGACGCTCGGCGAGGGCGACTTCATCGGGCAGACCGCGTTGACGCGCGAGACGGTGTCGACATCGGCACGCGCCGTCGGCGAGGTGACGATGGTGCACATCGACCGGGAGTGCATAGAGGAGCTGGTGGCGCGAAATCCGTTGCTGCTGCAGGACATCGGCCGCACCATCGAGGAGCGTCGCGCCAACGCCCGCAAGGCACTGGCGGCCGCCGGCGAATAGTGGCCGCTTCGGCGGCTACAGCCGCAGCGCGTCGGCGATCAGCGCGGCCTGGGCGATGACGGCGTCCTGCCAGGGCTGGAGTTCGTGTGCGGGTGAGGCGTCGAAGCTCTGGCCGAAGGGATCCACCACGCCGGTGTCGTGTCCCGTGAGCGCCTCGAGTACCGCCAGCCCGCAGAACGGTACGTGCACCGGCGAATAGCCGCCCTCGTGGGAGAAGACGATCCTGCCGCCGCAGGCATTCTCGGCCAGCTCGACCAGCCGTGCCGCCATGTCCTTGAAGCCGCCCGAGGTGACGGTCATGCACCCCAGCGGGTCGACGGGGCTGGGGTCGAATCCGCTGGACACGAACACGATCTCGGGAGCGAACGCGGTGACGGCGGGCACGGCCACGCGTTCGATCGCGGCCAGGTAGGCCCCGTTGCCGGAGCCGGCGGGCAACGGCACGTTGATGTTCGTGCCGTCGGCGGTGTCGGTGACGGCACCGGTGTCCTGCGGGAAGAGTCGGTCCTGGTGCAGGGAGACGGTCAGGATGTCCGGGTCGTCCCAGAAGATGGATTCCGCGCCGTTGCCGTGGTGGACGTCGTAGTCGACGATCGCGACGCGCCGTACGCCGAGGTGCGCGCGCACGTATTCGATGGCGACACAGACGTTGGAGAAGATGCAGTAGCCCATGCCCATCTCGCGGCGGGCGTGGTGCCCCGGTGGGCGCACCAGTGCGTAGGCGTTGTCGACGTCTCCGGTCAGCACCGCTTCGGCGGCGGCGATGGTGCCACCGGCGGCCAACCGGGCGATGTCGTAGGAACCGCGACCGAACGGGGTGAAGCCGTCGCCCCCGTCTCCGCCGCGATCGGCACTCTCGCGTTCGATGCGGTCCACGTGCTCGGCGGTGTGCACGCGCAGGAGGTCCTCGCGGGTGGCCATCCGTGGTCTCACCCGGACCAGTTCGTCGACCATGCCGGACACCTCCACCAGCCCGGCCATCCGCGACTTCGACTCTGCGCTCTCGAACGTCATGTGCGGCTGGTTGAAGCCACCGGCGGGGAAGATGCCGACGTGGGTGCCGGTGTCGTGCCAGGCGTACCGCTCGTGCCAGACGTACCCGGTCCGTCGTCGTGCGCTCATCGTGGTTCCGCCCTCTCGGTGATCTGCAGGGAATCGAAGAGTTCGTCGACCCGGCGCGTCTCGTCGGCGCCCGGCGAGACCGCGTAGGACACGGCGACGTAGACGACGACGTTCACGGCGAGTGCCGCCACCCCGGAGGTCATGCCGCCCAGTGCCGGGATGGCGATCGGGTACAGGACCTGGAGCACGCAGGCCGTGGCGAAGCCCGACACCATCGCGGCGCACGCGGCGGCGGCGGTGCCTCTGCGCCAGAAGATCCCGAGGAACACCGTCGGCGCCAACTGCACGATGCCCTGGTAGGACACCTGCGCCAGCGCGACCATTCCCGATGAGAGGACGTTGGTGGTGGTCACCGCGACGGCGCCGGCCAGCAGCGTCAGCACCCCGACGGAGACCTTGCCCCACCGCGGGTCTTCGACGCGGGTGCCGCGGGCCACCCCGACGACGTCGTTCGCGATCTGGGCGCCGAGGGCCTGCAGGTTGGCGCCGACGTTGCCCATGGTCGCCGCCAGCACGCACAGCCCGGCCAGGGTCAGGACGACCGGCCCTCCCACCGAGGCGGTGATGAACCAGACCTGGTCGGGCGCATCGGCGACACCGGGCAGCGTCGATGCGGCCACCGCCAGCAGACACAGCGACGAGCCGAAGATCAGCAGCAGCGGTGATGCCATCACAGCAGCCCGCTTGATGGTGTGGGTGCTGTTGGAGGCGAAGAGCCGCACGAAGATGTCCGGCCAGCACCAGCCTCCGAGCGCACCGGTGGCGATGAGCGAGAAGAGGTAGAGCGGCCCGTCGACGCTGCCCGGGCCGGGCAGGGTGAAGAACGCCGGGTCGACCTCGCCGAAGCCGTGCCCGTTGGTGAGCAACCACGTCAGCAGCCCCAGGATCAGCACGGTACCGAACAGGTAGGCGACGATGCCCTGCACGAAGTCGCTGATCACCAGGCCGCGAGCACCGAGTCGGACGGTCCACCACTGCCGCACCACGAGGACGCCGATGCCAATCAGCGCCGCGCCCGCGGCGGGAACCGCGCCGAAGGACAGGTATTCGAAGACCAGCGTCAGCGACTGCATTCCGAGCACGATCCAGGGGAACGACGCGATGACTCCGATGAGCGCGGCGACCACGCGCACCGGGGTGGAGCCGTACCGCAGGCCCAACAGGTCGGCCTGGGTGCGCAGGTCGAACCGGCGACCCCATTCGTGCACCGGCTTGGCGAGCAGGAACATGAGCACCACGGCGAGGATCGAGTAGGCGACGAAGTAGAACCCGATGGCGCCTGCGCTCGCGGCGTAGCCGGCGAACGCGATGAAGATGGTGCCGGGCAGCCACGTGTTGACGAATGCCATCGCCGAGAACATGGGGCCGAACGAGCGTCCGGCGGTGGCGTATTCGCTGAAGTCGGCGCTCGCCTTGGTGCGCTGAAGCACGACGAACAGCACGATCAGGAAGACGACGACCCCGCCGTATCCGATGAGGATCTCCACCTCAGCCCTCCCCGGACGAGCTGTCGACGCGGTACATCACCAGCAGTGAGACGACACCGATGACGCCGGTGACGAGGAAGAACCAGACCCCGCCCTGGCCGAGGTACCACGTCAGCGGAGGGAACAGCAGGATGGCGAAGTTCAGGATCGCGAGCGCGACGACGATGGTCGCGTTTCGCCGCGTCGGTGGACGTGGGGCCTCGTCGGGCATCAGCCGTCTCCTGTCGTGCCGGAACGTTCCGGCACAACTGAGACTGAGGCCACACCGCGGCCTTGTCAAGACGTGGGACGCCGGCCGGGCGCTGGCTACGATGACCGGATGTCGGCGCGACGGGTGACGATCGTGGAGATCGCCCAGCACGTCGGGCTGTCGAAGACGACGGTGTCCGATGCGCTGCACGGCGGCGGGCGTGTCTCCCCCGCGACGGCCGCGAAGGTGGCCGCCGCGGCCCGCGAACTCGGCTACGTCACCAACCGCGCCGCCCGTCAGCTGCGTGGTCGCAGCGTCGGCGCGCTCGGGATCTACATCCCGCCCATCGCCCGCAACTTCAACTTCTACATGGAGTTCGCGTTCGGCGCGGCGCACGGTTCCGCCGAGCACGACGCGGATCTCGTGCTGTTCGCGCGCGACGCCGACGTGGGGCCGCGGCACTTCCAGGTCGACGGGGTGATCGCCGTCGATCCACTGCCGGGCGATCCGATGCTCGAGCGTCTCGTCGATGCCGGCATCCCGATGGTGACGGCTGGCCGTCCTCCCGAGGCGTTGGCGGATGCCGTGTCAGCGGTGATCGAGGCCCCGCACGGCGACCTCACCCGCCTCGTCCTCGACCATCTGTGGGAAAGTGGCTACGCACGACCGGCTTTCGTCGGATCTGATCGGCGGTTCTACTCGTCGTGGGCCGACGACGTACGGCGGACCTACGTGGAGTGGTGCGGTGCCCACTCGGTCGCGCCGTCGGCATTCGACTGTCCGCTGGACGCGACCGCCGACGAGCTGAGCACGGCGGTTCGGTCGGCGGTTCGGCCGTCCGACGTCGACGCGCTGGTATGCGCGCCACAGGGTTTCGCCGGACGGTCGATCGGTATCCTCGAGTCCCTGGGCGTCCACACCGGAACTGCCTTCGGCCTGGCGTCGTTGAGTAGCGATCCGACGACGGAACTGGGAAACCCGCGCATCACCGCGGTCGATCTCGCGCCGTGGACCTTCGGCCGCGAGTCGATCGTTCTGCTGGCCGCGGTGCTGGGCGGTGACCAGCACGACCACCTGAACCGGTTCGCCGACGTCGGCGTCCGGATCGCCGGTGAGACCACCACTCGGTCCTGGGAGTCGTTGCAGGCCTGAGGTTCTTCCGCACACCACGTCGCCCGGGGTGCGGTCACGGCGGCGAGTCCCGATCGTTAGCCAACCGCGACGTGGTCGCACGGCGTTGAGTCGGGGGTCGAATCACATCGACGTGATTCACTCGTCCGTGATGAGCGATGGAGATCGCTCGAAGGACATGGGAAGGCAGGTCGGCCGTCATGAAGGTCATCGGAAGGATTCGTGGGGCGTGGGTGCGTCGGATGGCGGTTCTCGCCGTCACCGTCGCCGCGCTGCCCGCGCTGATCGGTCTGGCGGGAGGGTCGGCAACCGCTGGGGCGTTCTCGCGACCGGGCCTCCCCGTCGAGTACCTCGAGGTGTTCTCCCCCTCGATGAACCGAAACATCAAGGTGCAGTTCCAGGGTGGCGGCCCGCATGCGGTCTACCTGCTGGACGGTCTGCGCGCACAGGACGACTACAACGGCTGGGACATCAACACCGCCGCCTTCGAGTGGTACTACGACTCCGGTCTGTCGACGGTGATGCCCGTCGGCGGCCAGTCCAGTTTCTACACCGACTGGTACCGCCCGTCCGAGGGCAACGGGCAGGACTACACCTACAAGTGGGAGACGTTCCTGACCCAGGAGCTGCCCGCCTACCTCGAGAGCAGCAAGGGCGTGTCGCAGAACGGCAACGCCGTGGTCGGCCTGTCCATGGCCGGCGGCACCGCGCTGACGTACTCCATCTACTACCCGCAGAAGTTCATCTACGCCGCGTCGCTGTCGGGCTTCCTCAACCCCTCCGAGGGTTGGTGGCCCATGCTGATCGGTCTGGCGATGAACGATGCCGGCGGGTACAACGCCGAGAGCATGTGGGGACCGTCGAGTGACCCGGCGTGGAAGCGCAACGACCCCATGGTCAACGTCGGTCAGTTGGTCGCCAACAACACTCGCGTGTGGATCTACTGCGGTACCGGTACGCCGTCGGATCTCGACGGTGCCGGTGACGGCGGCAACCTGATGGCCGCGCAGTTCCTCGAGGGGTTCACGCTGCGCACCAACCTCAGCTTCCGCGACAACTACGTCGCAGCGGGTGGCACCAACGGCGTGTTCAATTTCCCGCCGGCCGGGACGCACAGCTGGGGCTACTGGGGTCAGCAGCTGCAGATGATGAAGCCCGACATCCAACGAGTGCTCGGAGCGCAGGCCGTCGCCTAGGCGCACCAGCACGACCAGGGAGCCTGCCGCATCCCCCAGCGGCAGGCTCCCTTCGGTGCGCCTACCTCAGCCCTGCACCGTCGGCCGGATGGTGACGTCGCCGATCTCGACGTCGTCGGGCTGTTCGATGGCGAAGGCGATCACCCGTGCGACCGCCTCGGGGGGCAACCCGAAGTCGTCCATGCTGGAACGGATTTGGCTCCGCAAATCCGGGTCGTCGATCGAGCCGTCGAGTTCGGTGCGCACGAACCCCGGTGAGACCGAGGTGGTCCTGACGACGCCGTCGGTGGACTCCTGCCGCAGCGCCTCCATCACGGTGCGGACCGCGTTCTTGGTCGCCGCGTAGACACCCATGTCCGGCACGATCTTCAGACCCGCCGTCGACACCGTGGTCACGAAGTGACCGGAGCCCTGCCGTCGGAACACCGGTGACGCGGCGCTGATCCCGTACAGCACGCCGCGGACGTTGACGTCGATCATCGCCGACCATCCGTCGACGTCGCCGTCGCCGAGTGGTCCGATCTTGCTGATCCCGGCATTGCTCACCAGGACGTCGAGGCGGCCGAACTCCTCGACGGCACGAGCGACCAGGCCGTCGAGGTCCGCCCGGCGGGTGACGTCGGTAGCCACCGTCACGACCTCCGCCCCCCGGCGGCGGAGGTCGGCGGCGATCCCGTCGAGCCGGTCGGTACGGCGGGCGCCTATGACGAGGCGTGCGCCCCGGTCGGCCAGCAGGCGTGCGGTCGCCTCGCCGATGCCGCTGCTGGCGCCAGTGATCGCCACCACCTTGCCGGTGATGCCGGATGTCGTTGCGTCGTCGGTCATGTGGCCTACGACACAGGCGACCCACTGAGTATTCCCTGACAGCGAAACCACAGACCCCGGCCATACCGTCGGAGGGGTGATCGAACCGGACCGGAAGCCCCGCAGGTCGCTGTCGCCCGTCGTCCACACGGTGCTGCTCGACGTGGCGCCTCCGCTGGTCGCCTACTACGGTCTGCGCGCGGCGGGGGCGTCCGAGTACGTCGCGCTGATGAAGGCCACCGTCGTGTCCGGGGTGCGCGTGGCGTACGGCGTCGTGGCGACGCGGCGGCTCGATCCCTTCGCCATATATCTGCTGTGCACTTTCGGACTCTCGCTGGCCGTGGGGTTGGCCACCTCCGATCCGACCTCGATCCTGGTGGGCAACACCCTGGTCAATGGCCTCGGCGGCCTCGTCTTCCTCGGCAGTTGCGTGGTCGGCACTCCGCTGACCCAGGTCGTGGGCGCGCGCTTCCGGGATCCCGCGGACCAGCCTCCTACCGCCAACGAGGCCGCCCGCACCCACCGCGTCCACGTCGGGCTCTCGGCGATGTGGGGCGTCGGCCTCCTCGTCGAGGTGGCCGTTCGTCTCGTCGTCATCGCCCATCTCTCCGTGGACGCCGCCAACGCGGTGAACTCGGCGGTCACGCTGCCGGTCATCGGCGCGCTCGTCCTCGCGACCATCGTCGTCGGCCGCCGCAGTGCGACACCGGCGGCAGCGACCGCGTAGGCCGGGAACAATCCGGCTTCCCCGAAGGTTGAGCGCATCAGGTTCAACTTTGGAGGATTGATGGCTGAAGCTATCTCAGTGCCGGTGCTCTTCGTCAGCGAGCCGATCGTGCTGCCCGGAATGGTGGTGCCCGTCGAACTCGACGACGCCGCCCGCGCCGCAGTCGACGCCGCGCAGGCAAGCGAGTCCGGAAAGCTGCTCATCGCACCGCGTCTCGACGACCGCTACCCCACCTACGGTGTCCTCGCCTCGATCGTCCAGGTCGGGCGGGTCCCCGGTGGCGGTGCGGCCGCCGTCGTCCGCGGTGAGGTGCGCGCACACATCGGGTCGGGGACGACCGGACCCGGTGCCGCCCTGTGGGTCGAGGTGACCGAGGTCGAGAACGCCCCGGTCGACGACACCGTGAAGGCGCTCGCCGCCGAGTACAAGAAGCTGCTCCTGGCGATGCTGCAGCGCCGCGAGGCATGGCAGATCGTGGACGTGGTCAACAAGATCAGTGACCCGTCCGCGCTGGCCGACACGGCCGGCTACGCCGCCTACCTGACCGACGTGCAGAAGCGCCAGCTCCTCGAGACCGAGGACGTCGCTGAACGGCTGCGCGTCCTGGTCGAGTGGACCGGCGAGCACCTGGCGGAGACCGAGGTGAACGACAAGATCGCCGAGGACGTCCGCGCCGGAATGGACAAGCAGCAGAAGGAGTTCCTGCTCCGTCAGCAGCTGGCCGCCATCCGCAAGGAACTCGGCGAGGGCGAGCCCGAGGGGTCCGACGACTACCGGGCCCGCGTCGAGGCCGCCGACCTACCGGAGAAGGTGCGCGAGGCGGCGCTCCGGGAAGTCGGCAAGCTGGAACGCTCCAGTGACCAGAGCCCCGAGGGCGGCTGGATCCGCACGTGGCTCGACACCGTCCTGGACCTGCCGTGGAACGTGCGCACGGACGACTCGACGGATCTCGCGGGAGCCCGCGAGATCCTCGACGCCGACCACCACGGGCTGGACGACGTGAAGGACCGCATCGTCGAGTACCTCGCGGTGCGGGCGCGTCGCGCCCAGCGCGGCATGGCCGTCGTCGGTGGGCGTGGTTCCGGTGCCGTCATGGTGCTGGCAGGCCCTCCCGGCGTGGGCAAGACCTCGCTGGGCGAATCCGTCGCCCGCGCACTGGGCCGCAAGTTCGTGCGCGTCGCCCTGGGCGGCGTGCGTGACGAGGCCGAGATCCGTGGCCACCGGCGGACCTACGTCGGCGCGCTGCCGGGCCGGCTGGTCCGTGCGATCGGCGAGGCCGGCTCGATGAACCCCGTCGTGCTGCTCGACGAGATCGACAAGGTCGGGTCGGACTACCGAGGTGATCCGAGCGCGGCGCTGCTGGAGGTCCTGGACCCGGCGCAGAACCACACGTTCCGCGACCACTACCTGGACCTCGATCTGGACCTGTCCGACGTGGTGTTCCTGGCGACGGCCAACGTCATCGAGAACATCCCGCAGGCGCTGCTGGACCGCATGGAGCTGGTGCAGATCGACGGCTACACCGAGGACGACAAGGTGGCCATCGCTCGGGACTACCTGCTGCCCCGGCAGACCGAACGCGCTGCGTTGACGTCCGACGAGGTGACCGTGACCGACGCTGCACTGCACGAGATCGCGGCCAACTACACCCGCGAGCCGGGTGTGCGGCAGTTCGAGCGGCTGCTGGCCAAGGCGTTGCGCAAGGCCACCACCAAGCTGGCCGAGGGTGGCGAGTCGTTGGTCATCGACGAGTCGGATCTGGTTGCGTACCTGGGTCGTCCGAGGTTCACCCCGGAGTCCGACGAGCGCACCGCGGTGCCGGGTGTGGCGACCGGTCTGGCCGTCACGGGTCTCGGTGGCGACGTGCTCTTCATCGAGGCGAACTCGAACGAGGGCGACGCCGGACTGCAGCTGACCGGGCAACTGGGTGACGTGATGAAGGAGTCGGCGCAGATCGCGCTGTCCTACGTCCGTGCGCACGCCGAGCAGTTGGGCGTGGACCCGACGGCGCTGGATCGCCAGATCCACGTGCACTTCCCCGCCGGCGCGGTGCCCAAGGACGGCCCGTCCGCGGGTGTCACGATGGTGACGGCGCTGGTGTCGATGGCAACGGGCCGCAAGGTGCGCGGTGACGTCGGCATGACCGGTGAGGTCACGCTCAACGGCCGGGTGCTGCCGATCGGCGGCGTCAAGCAGAAGCTGCTGGCGGCGCAACGGGCCGGGTTGAAGACCGTCTTCATACCGCAGCGCAACGAGCCCGACCTGGACGAGGTGCCCGCCGAGGTGCTCGCCGCGGTGGACGTCCGCCCGATGACCGACGTGGCGGAGATCGTCGCGCTGGCTCTGGAGCCGGTGGCCGAGGCCGCGACCGTCGCTGCCTGACAACCGAATACCGCGAACAGTCCGCAAGCGGCTCCAGTGAAGTTCCCTCAATCCGCCAGATTGAGGGAACTTCGCTGGAGCCACGAAGTGGACTGTTCACCGAGGAAGGGTGACCAGTTCCATGCCACGACGCGGAGAACCGTTGCGCAAGCTCGGCTTCCTGACGATCGGCCGGTTCGACGCCGCCGACCCGAGACCGGGGATCGAGGAGACGCTTCAGACCATCGTGCGCGCCGAGGAACTCGGCTTCGACAGCGTCTGGCTGCGTGACCGGCACCTGCAGCCGGGCATCTCGTCACCGGTAGCGATCATGGCCGCGGCGAGCCAGCGCACCAGCCGCATCGAACTGGGCACCGCGGTGATCCCGCTCGGCCTGGAGAACCCGTTTCGCCTCGCCGAGGACCTCGCCACCGTCGACGTCATGTCCGGCGGACGCGTCAACCCCGGCGTTTCGGTGGGCACGCCCATGATGTACGACCACTACAAGACCGCCCTGTACCCGGAATCCCATGACGTGCAGGACTTCTCGAAGGAACGGGTGCTGCGCCTGCTGCGCTGCCTGCGCGGCGAGCCGGTCAGCGACTTCTCCGGCACGGTCGGCATCGAACAGTTCACCGACCACGTTCAGCCGCACTCCCCCGGTCTTGCCGACCGCGTCTGGTACGGCGGTGGCCTCGAGTCCGCGAAGTGGGCGGGCGAGCAGGGCATCAACTACCTCACCAGTTCGGTGGTCAGCACCGAGGGCAGCCAGTCCCGGGACTTCGCCACCATCCAGGGCGAGCAGATCGACGCGTTCCGCGCCCACCACCCACGTCCGGATCGGGCACGGGTGTCGCAGGGCCTGGTTGTGATCCCCACCGACTCGGCGACCGACGACCAGATCCGGCGCTACCGCGAGTACGCCGCGAGCCGCTTCGAGCGCACCACGGCGCCGCAGGGTCCCCGCGGCATGCTGTTCTCCCCCGACTACGTGGGCACGTCCGACGAACTCGCCGACCGGCTCTTCGACCACGCGGGCTTCCAGCGCGCCGACGAGGTGGCCTTCGCCCTGCCGTTCTCGTTCGGGCCCGACGACTACACCCAGATCATCGACGACCTCGCCCAGCACCTCGGCCCGCGACTGGGCTGGCAACCCGCCGGGTGAGAAACGCCGCCGAACGGGTATGGCGGCGCCGTGAAGTTCTCCCTCGAAGTGGACCTGCCCGAAACCCCGGACGCACACGCCGAACTCGGCCGCCTGCTGCGCGGTTGGGGTGACGAGATCACCGACCTCGGCGAACTGGTGCCCGGCGACAAGCAGGACGTCTACGACACCGAGTACAACCGGATCGGGTCGTGGTCGGTGGACGCCGTGGCGGAGTGAGCACCACGCCGTCGACGGAGTTTGTCGGCCGTCCGCGCGGGTAGGCACCGGCGGTGCCGACCAAAGAGACCAATGCCAAGGACGTCGTCAGGCGGCTGCTGAAGGAGGCGGGCACCACCTACGCCGACGAGGCGGGCATCACGCTCAAGGACAGCCCGATGCCCCTGTTCCAGCTGCTGACGCTGTGCATGCTGGCCAGCAAGCCGATCGACGCGGGCATCGCCGTCGCCGCAGCCCGCGAGCTGTTCCACTCGGGAATCCGGACCCCGGACTCCGTGCTCGATGCGGATCGCAAGACCATGATCGACGCGTTCGGCCGCGCGAGTTACGCACGCTACGACGAGAGTTCGGCCACCCGGCTCGTCGAGATGGCCCAGGCCGTCCGCGACGAGTACGGCGGGGATCTCCGCAAGCTCGCCGAGGCGGCCGACCACGACGCGGCGACGGCCGCGAAACTCCTGCAGCGCTTCAAGGGCATCGGCGAGACGGGCAGCGACATCTTCCTGCGCAAGGTGCAGGACACGTGGACCTGGGTGCGTCCCTACTTCGACGACCGCGCCACGACGACCGCGAAGCAACTGGGTCTGCCCACCGATCCCACGGAACTCGGCTCGCTCGCCGGGCGTTCGAACGCCGAACTGGCCGCAGCACTGGTGCGCGCATCGCTGGACGACGACGTCCGCGACGCCGTCGCCACTTGAGCGCGGACGCCGGTGACCGTCCGGATCGGTACCTCCGGGTGGTCCTACGACCACTGGGACGGCGTGCTGTACCCGACCGGCCTGCCGGTCGCCGGACGTCTCGCACGCTACGTCCAGGAGTTCGACACGGTGGAACTCAACGCGAGCTTCTACCGGTGGCCCAGGGATGCCACCTTCGAGGGGTGGAGCAGGCGGCTGCCCGACGGCTTCACCATGACCGTGAAGGCGCACCGGGGCCTGACGCACTTCCGGCGGCTGCGCGACCCGGAAGCCTGGGTCGAGCGGTTCGAACGCTGCTGGCGCGCGCTGGGCGAGAGGCGCGAGGCCATCCTGGTGCAGTTGCACCCGGCGATCGACCGCACCGACGACGCCGTCGGACTGCTCAACCGCTTCCTCGCCGACATGTCGGACTGGATCCCCGTCGCCGTCGAGTTCCGCCACCCGTCGTGGGATGCGGCGGACGTCTACGACCTCCTCGAACGCCACGGTGCCGCCTACGTCGTGACCAGTGGGCACGGCCTGCCGCTCGTGCCGAGGGCCACCAGCCGGCTCGTCTACGTCCGGATGCACGGCCCGGACGACAGGTTGTACGCGGGCTCCTACACCGACGACGCGCTCCGGTGGTGGGCCGACCGCATCGGCGAGTGGCAGGACGAGGGCCGCGACGTGCTCGTCTACTTCAACAACGACGGCGAGGGTCATGCGGTGCGCAATGCGCGCACGCTGAAGGGGCTGCTCGCCGGCGTGCCACCGGCCTAACATGCTTGATCGTGGCGTACGACGAGGACCTGGCCAACCGCATCCGGGAGCTGCTCGCCACCGAGCGCGGCGTCGAGGAGAAGCGGATGTTCGGGGGGCTGGCCTTCCTGGTCGCCGGGCACATGGCCGTCGCGGCCAGCGGACGGGGCGGGCTGATGGTCCGCGTCCCGCCCGCCGACGCCGAGGAACTGCTGTCCCGGGAGCACGTCACGCAGATGACGATGGCCGGCCGCCGGACGCGGGGGTGGTTGCTCGTCGGCGACGACGGGGTACGCACGACCCGCCTGCTCAGCGCGTGGGTGACACGCGGAGTGCAGTGCGCGAAGGCCCTCCCGCCCAAGTAGCCGACCCGTTTCGGTACGCGGGACGGGGGTAGCCGACAGGGGATGAGTGACTCGAGACATTCCGCGCGACGGCGCTTCGGGGAGGCGGGCCGGACCTTCTCCGAGGAGGCCGGCGTCCGCCTGAGGGACAGGCCGGCGCCGCTCTTCCGACTTCTGGTCCTGGCCATGCTCGTCGGCAAGCCGGTCGGCGCGGACGTCGCCGCACGCGCCGCACGCTCGCTGTTTCGGGCCGGCTTCCGGTCACCGCGCGCAGTCCTCACCGGAGACCGAGACCGGGCGGTGTCGGTGCTGAATCGTGCGGGATGTGCGCCCGAGGACGACGGCTCGGCCGCCGATCTGTGTGACGTCGCGAGGCGAGTCCAGGACGAGTACGACGGCGATCTGCGCAACCTCGGCGTGCGATCAGGCCAGGACCCCGCTCGACTCGTCGACGAGGTGATGAAGTTCGCAGGCGTCGGACGGCGAGGCGCGCAGGTGTTCGTGCGCGAGATCGCTGCGGTGTGGCCGTGGTTGCGGGGACGGTTCGACGACGACGTGACGGCCGGCGGATCGGACTCCCGATCGCGCGGACACGACGCGCTTCGATAGGTCCGGGTGCGCGGTCCACAGGTGCTTCCGGCAGGCTTGACCGCACGATGGGTGCCTACACACGCGTTGCGACGGTTGCCGCCACTCTGCTCTGTCTGGGATGTTCCGGTCCGGTGGTCGACACCGGTGAGAAGCCACCGGCCACCAGTACCAGCACCACGCCGGCGCCCCCGCCGCCGCAACCGAGCCTGGTCCACCTGGTGAACAACTTCGACTACGCCGCGGCGCAGGCCGACGGCACCACCGCCTACTACTTCACCAGTCCGAGCGGCCGGTGGCGGTGCGCGATCGTGCCGCGGGTGACGGCGGGCTGCCAGACGGCGAGCCAGTCGGCGCTCGGGATCACCGGTGCCCCGTCGACCGTGCCGGGCACGGACGGCGAGGCCTCGACCCCTAACGTCATCGAGGTCCCCAAGGAGGGTGAGCCGCGGTTCAGCGCGGTGCCGGGACCCGCCTTCGCGCGCCCCGACGGGACGCCCGTCGTGCTGCCGTTCAACCGGGTGCTCTCGGTCGCCGGCTTCCGCTGCAACGTGCAGGAGGAGTCGGGTGTGTCGTGCATGTCGGACAAGACGACCCGCGGCTTCACGTTCTCGCCGGAGGCGTTCACGTGGCAGTACGTCGACGTGCCCGCCGATGCGCCGTGAGCGCGCGCTGACGGGGAGCGACGCCCCGATTCCGACCCACCTGCCCACCAGGCGGGTGATCAGGCTCGCCGGTCTGACCGACCAGCAACTCGCGGTGGCCCTCGATCCGCTGCCCGACGGCGTGCCCGTGACCCTGCGATACGACCCGGCTCCCGACCGGCACACGGCGCAGGACGTCGTCGACGACGTCCTGGACCGCATGGAGGCCGTGGCGCTGGACCTGTTCCCCACCTGGCTGCCCGGCGCCGAGGGGATCACCCATGGCGGCGACTTCGACCGTCGCGTCGCCCGCGAACTGGCCCATCGGCACGCCGGGTCGAGCGCCCACTTCGGGCCGTTCCTCGCCGACGTCGCCGAGGCGGCACTGACCGGGAGGACTCCCGACCGCCGCCTGCCGCGAGAGGCTCGGGCGGACGGGCTTACGCGGATCATCGCGGACGGGTACGGGCGCGACGGCGTCATCCTCGTGGTCGCTCCCACCGACCCCGTGGACGACGACGTCCAGATCGCCCTGGCGCTCGAGTGGCTCGTCGGCCACGCGGCGATCGGGGTCTGGCTCGTGCCGGGCGCCCTGCCCGGCGTCGACCGGTACCCGACCTGGTCGCTGGCGGTCCCGCCCTACGTCGGCGCGATGAGACCGGCGGCACCCACCGTCGCGAGGACGCTCGAGTACCCACCGGTCGCCGGGATGCCGCACCCCGCGAGCGAGGCCGAACAGGCCCTGGAGCGGCGACTCGCCCAGTGCGACTGGGCGGTCGGCCGCAGGTGGAACCAGGTGTATGCGAGTCACTCGCTGGCTCCCCCGATCCGCGTCGACCTGATGTGGCCCGCCGAGCGATGCGCCGTGGAGATCGACGGACCGGATCATCGTGGCAGTCTCAAGTACGCGGCGGACAGACGGCGCGACAACGGCCTGGTGCTCGACGGCTACGCGGTCCTGCGATTCACCAACGACGACATCGCCGACGACCCCGTGCGGGTGATCGCGGACATCGAACGCCTGCTATCCAGGAAGAGAATCGACGAAGGGAACCTGCGGTGAGCGTGCCCCCGGACGAACTGACCGGCACCCAACAGGCGGTGTTGCTGGTTCTGATGGCCGAAGCGCGGGCCGTCCGCAACCCCGAGCTGGCCGAACTCGGACCCAAGCTGGACAAGCCCAACCGCGACGAACTGGTCCGCCGCGGCCTCCTCGAGGTGACCGTGGAGAGGCCCGCCATGCTGCTCGAGCTGACGGACGCCGGGTGGGTGACGTGTGCGGCGATCATCGGCGCCGACACGCCGGATCGGCCGTCGGGCCAGGGCAAGGCCCTGTACACCGTGCTCAAGGCGTTGCGCCGCTACGTCGATCGCCACGACCTCCCGATCAGCGACGTCTTCGGCCCGCCGGACGAGGACCCCGTCGTGCAGACCACCGGCCCGAACTCCGACGACGCCGTGAACCGGCGCGACCAGCCCGATGCGCCCGCAGGCGACGTCGAGGCGAGGGTCCGGGCCGCCTACGCCACGCTGGTGACCCGCCCCGGCGGCTGGGTCGACCTGGTGCGCCTGCGGCGAGAACTGGCCGACGTCGCCAGGCACGACCTCGACGCCACGCTCTCCCGGATGTACCGCATCCCCGGGGTCAGCCTGGTGCCCGAGGCCAACCAGAAGACGCTGAGCGCGGAGGACCATGCCGCCGCGATCTCCATCGGCGACCAACCCAAGCACGCGATCGCGATCGAGGACTGATGGAACCGTTGGAGAGGGAAGCTCTCAGCTCGCTGCGTCTGTCGTGGGCACCCACGGCAGACGACCTGTGGCACTCCCAGGGCGCACTGCACGTGCCGGGATTCAACGACAGGGCCCTCGACGAGGTCATGTCGGCGTTTGCCGATGCTGGCCGCGAACCGCAGTCCAGCCCGCTGGGCGTCGTCGTGCAGGGGCCCGCGGGTTCCGGCAAGACCCATCTGCTCGGCCAGGTGCGGGAGCGCGTCCAGGCCGCAGGCGGGTTCTTCTTCGTCGTCGAGCTGCTCGACGCCACGAGCTTCTGGGAATCCGCGCGCAGCAGCATCCTGCGCAGCCTGAACCGTCCCGCCGAGGGCCGCGAGACCCAACTCAAGGAACTGCTGTACCAGCTGTGCTCGGTGGCGCCGGTCTCCCGGGTGGACCGCAAGGCGATCATCGGCGACGACCCGTTGACCCCGGAAGTCCTGAGCCGCTTCATCAATGCCCTGCGCACCGCCGATCCGGCGACGGTCGGGCAGACGCGACACACGCTGCGCGCGCTGGTGCTGTCCGCAGCCATGGACTTCGACGTCCAGGACGTCGGACAGGCCTACCTCAACAACGCCGAGGACGTGGACGACTCGGGACGCAGGTTCTGGTCGATCGGCGTGTCGACGCTGTCCGCACAGGAACTCGTCCGCGACATCTCGTGGCTGGTCTCGCTGGCCGGTCCGGCGGTGCTGGCGATCGACCAGATCGACACGCTCCTCGCGCAGGGCGCGGACCGGATCGACTCCACCCGCGCGGATGGCACCACCAGCAACAGCGACGTCGAACACGTTGCGCACGGGCTGATGTCGATCCGCCAGAACATGCGACGGACCGCCGCCGTCGTCGCGTGCCTGCCCACGGCCTGGGAAGCCATCCGGCACCGCGCCACCGACACGGTTGCCGACAGGTTCCGGGAGGCGACGAAGCTGCAGGGCCTCCCCAGCGCCGACGTCGGGCGCGCGATCCTCGAGCGACGGTTCACGGCCAGCTACCGCGCCGTCGAATTCGACCCGCCGTACCCGAGTTGGCCCATCCTCCCGTCGGCGTTCGACGACGCGCCGGACTACACCCCGCGAATGTTGCTCAAGCGGGCCGACACTCACGTCCGCGCGTGCCTGGACCGCGGCGTCGTCGAGGAGCTGGCGCAGCTTCGCTCGTCCGCGACGGACGACCCCTACGAGCGCTCAGGCCGGGGCGAGGACGTCCCCGGGGACAGCACCGAACTGGACCGCAGATTCGCCGACTACCGGCGGCGCGCCGTGGGAGCCGCGGCGCTCGATCCCGAGGGCGAGGACACCACCGTGCCCGTCCTGCTGTCGGCCGCACTCGACGCGTGGATCACCGAACGGGGCGACGCCGAGCAGACGTTCCGGCTCGATCCGCCGCCACCGACCCGCCAGGCCCACCTGCACGGCAGGCTGCGGCAAAGCCTCGACGCCGGCGGCGACGACGAACGGCACTGGGGCTTCCGCGCCATCGCCAGCACCAACGCCGTTGCCACGCAGAGCCGCATCAAGAACGCGTACTCCGCCGCGGGCTTCGGGACGAACGTCGACAAGCGCAAGCTGTTCCTCCTGCGCAACATCCCGTGGCCGACCGGTGCGAAGACCTCCGCGCTGCTCGCGGACTTCGAGCAGGCCGGTGGCCGGACGCTCACCCTCACCGACGACGACCTCCGGACGCTGTCGGCTCTGCGGGACCTGATCGCCGACAACCACCCGGACCTGCCGGCCTGGCTGCAGGCGCGAAGGCCCGCGCACGGCTTGGCGTTCCTGCGCGACGCACTCGGCGACGTCGCCGGTCCTCCGCCGCCCAAGGCCCCGGATACTCCGGTGGAGGACATCGAGGAGGAGGACGAGCGGGACGACTCGGGCGACGACGGCCCTGAGGACGTCTCCCCCACCGCCATCCCGCTCGGCGTGGACGACGCATCGGGTGAGCGCCTGAACGTCGACCTGCTCGCGCTCCGCAAGCACACCGCCATCTTCGCCGGTTCGGGTTCGGGCAAGACGGTCCTCATCCGGCGGCTGGTCGAGGAATGCGCCCTGCGTGGTGTGTCGTCGATCGTGTTGGACGTCAACAACGATCTGGCACGACTCGGACTGCCGTGGCCGGAGAAGCCGAGCGGCTGGCGGTCGGCCGACACCGCGCGCGCCGAGGACTACCTGACCAACACCGAGGTCGTGGTGTGGACCCCCGGTCGCGGTGGTGGCAGGCCGCTGTCGTTCCGACCGCTCCCCGACTTCGCGAGCGTGGCCGACGACCCCGACGAGTACCACGAGGCCGTCGAATTCGCCTTCGCCGCAATGGAGTCGCACGCCATGATCGCCGGCAAGACGCCGAAGGCGAACCAGTCACGTGCGGTGCTCCGCGAGGCGCTGCAGTGGTACGGGCGGCAGCCGTCGCCCACGCTGCCCGGCTTCCTCGCCGCGCTCGCAGACCTGCCCGACGGCGTCAGCGTGATCAGCAACGCCAGGGACCGGGCCGGTGAGCTCAGCCAGAATCTGCGCGCCGCCATGGTCAACGACCCGATGTTCGGTGGCCGCGGCGCGTCGGCGGATCCGGGGGCGCTCATGACGCCGTCCCCTGGCTACCGGGCCCGGGTCTCGGTCATCAGCATGGTGGGGCTCCAGAACGACCAGCAGAAGGCCGGATTCGTCAGCCAGCTGCAGATGGCGATGTTCGCGTGGATCAAGCGCAACCCCGCCGGCGACCGACCGCTGGGCGGTCTCCTCGTCATGGACGAGGCGCAGAACTTCGCCCCGTCCGGTCGCAGCGTCGTGTCGCTGCAGAGCACGCTGGCGCTGTCGTCGCAGGCGCGCAAGTACGGCCTGGGCCTGGTGTTCGCGACGCAGTCCCCCCGGGGCCTGCACAACAACATCCCGGGCAACGCGGCGACGCAGTTCTACGGGCTGTTGAACTCCCCGAATCAGATCGCCATCGCGAAGGAGTTCGCCCGCGTCAAGGGCGGCTACGTGTCCGACATCAGCAGGCTGCGAGCGGGCAACTTCTATGCGGCGCTGGAGGGCAGCGCGTTCCACAAGATCACGACGCCGTGGTGCCTCTCCCATCACCCGCACAGTCCCCTCACCACCGAGGAGGTGCTGGAGCTCGCGCGTCGGCCGTTGCGGCCGCGCACCTGACCGCGAGTGCGGGCTCGAGACACGGATTCTGCGGAATCGGGTGTATCGACCCGCACACTCGGCAGCAGAGGCGTCAGTACTCGACGCGGAAGCCGCCGATCATGCGGACGAGGTTGCCGTCCGGGTCGGTGAGCGTCGCCAACTGGACGCCCTTGTTCACGTCCTCGACGTCGCCGACCCCCAGGCCGGCGGAGCGGGCCCGGTCGACGTGGGCCGCCAGATCGTCGACGGCGACGTTGACCAGGCCGTGACCGGCACGCTGCTCGTCGACGAACACCTGCACCCAGCCACCGGGGACCACCTGCCACTCGACGAGCGGTGGCATGGGGTTGTTGTCGGCCGGGCGGCCGAACAGCTTCTCGTACCACGCGCCCGACACCTCGATGTCGGACACGGGGACGACGGCCAGTACGTGTTCGAAGGACACGGTCCATCCTCTCGTCGGGTTCTGCACGGGTAGACCGCCGCAGGCGGCGGAACTCATCGCCAGACGAGTGTGGGCCCCGTGTCCACATCCTGGATCGAATGCGTACACGGGGCCCACCGTCGCCCCGGCGAGAGCCTGCCGGAACTCTCGATCAGGGCTGTTTCTGCCCCGGGATGCCCTCGTAGGCGATGTCGCCGGTCTCGAGGTTCTTCTTCGTCAGGTCCACCAGGCCGTCGAGGAACTTCTGCCGATCGGTCACCACGTGCTGGATCGCGACGTCGACGTTGTCCTTGGTGATCGCCGGCATCACGTACACCGGCTCGGTGTTCACCTTCTCGCCCTTGACCAGCGCGTTGGCCACGGCCAGGCCGGCCGACAGCTCGACGGTGCCGTTCTGCAGCGAGGTGCCGATGAACTCACCGCTCTTGACGGCGTTCAGGCCGTCCTCGATGCCGTCGATGCCCACGATCGGCACGTCGGTCCGGTTGGCCTCCTTGAGCGCCTGCAGCGCGCCCAGGCCCATGTCGTCGTTCTGGGCGACGACGCCGTTGATCTGCGGCCCGAAGCTGGAGATCCAGTTCTTCATCTTGTTGACGGCCTCGTCGCGCTTCCAGTTGGCCGTGTCCTTCGCGAGCACCTTGATGTCCGGGTACTTGGCGAGCACGTTGTCGATGCCCTTGCCGCGGTTGATCTCGCCGGAGCCGCCCAGCGGTCCCTGCAGGACCACGATGTTGCCCCGTCCGCCCAGGCGGTCGGCCATCATCTGCATCTCCTGCTCGCCGGCGGCGACGTCGTCGGGCTGCACGTTGCCCGCGAGGTCCGGGGTGTCCAGCGCCGCGTTCACGGCGAGCAGCGGAATGCCCTTCTCCTTGGCCGCGGCGACCTGGGGTGCCAGCGAATCAGCCTGCACGGGAACGACGATGATCGCCTTGACGCCCTGATTGATCAGCGAGTCGACCTGGCCGGCCTGGGTCGACACGTCGTTGTTGGCGGAGTTCCAGACCAGCTCGATGTCGTTGGCCTTGGCATAGGTGTCCATGCCCTCCTTGCCCGCGGTGATGAACGAGCTCATGTCGTACACCGTCACGCCGATGCGGGTGGTGTTGCTGTTGGCCTCGGTGTCGCCCGCACCGCACGCCGTCATGGTCAGTCCGAGCACGCCTGCCGCGGCGATCGCCCCGACCCGGGTGGACAGTCTCATCTGATGGTTCTCACTCTCTGCTTCGTGGAATCGGTTGCGTGACGCGGTGTCACGGTTGCTTCTGGCCGGGGATGCCCTCGTACGCGATGTCGCCGGTCTTGAGGTTCTGCGTGGTCAGCTCGGTCAGTCCGTCGAGGAACTTCTGCCGTTCGGTCACGACGTGCTGGATCGCGACGTCGACGTTGTCCTTGGTGATCGCCGGCATGATGTACACGGGCTCCTTGTTGACCTGCTCGCCCTTGGCGAGGGCGTTCGCGACGGCCAGGCCGGCGGACAGCTCGACGGTGCCGTTCTGCAGCGAGGTGCCGATGAACTCACCGCTCTTGACGGCGTTGAGCCCGTCCTCGATCCCGTCGATGCCCACGATCGGCACGTCGGTGCGGCCGGACTCCTTGAGTGCCTGCAGCGCACCGAGACCCATGTCGTCGTTCTGGGCGACGACGCCGTTGATCTGCGGCCCGAAGCCCGAGATCCAGTTCTTCATCTTGTTGACGGCCTCGTCGCGCTTCCAGTTGGCCGTGTCCTTGGCGAGCACCTTGATGTCGGGGTACTTGGCCAGGGTCTGCTCGATGCCCTTGCTGCGGTCGAGTTCGCCGGACTGACCGAGCGGGCCCTGCAGGATCACGATGTTGCCGCGACCGTTCAGCCGGTCGGCCATCATCTGCATCTCCTGTGCGCCGGCGGCGACGTCGTCGGGCTGGACGTTGCCCGCGATGTCGGTGCTGTCCAGTGCCGCGTTGACCGGCACGAGCGGGATGTTCTTGGCCTTGGCCGACGCGACCTGCGGCCCGAGCGAATCAGCCTGCACGGGAACGACGATGATCGCGTCGACGCCCTGGTTGATCATCGAGTCGACCTGGTTGGCCTGGGTCGACACGTCGAGGTTGGCGGAGTTCCACACCAACTCGATGTCGTTGTCCTTGGCGTACTGGTCCATGCCCTCCTTGCCGGCGGTGATGAACGAACTCATGTCGTACACCGAGACGCCGACGCGGGTGGTGTCACTGTTGGCCTCGGTGTCACCCGCCCCGCACGCCGTCATGCCGAAGCCCAGCACGGTGGCCGAGGCAACCGCGAACATCTTCGTTCCCAGTCTCATTGTGTTCTCTTTCCTTGGGTGGGGTTGAATCCGAAACTTCGGTGGCCCGCCGGGCGGGCGGTCACGTTCGTCGTCGTGAGGACCAGACGTCGACGGCGACGGCGGCGACGATCAGCACGCCCTTGATGACGTCCTGCCAGTAGGCGGGCACGACGAGGATGTCCAGACCGTTGTTGAGGGTCTGGATGATGAACAGGCCCAGCACGGTTCCCCAGATCGTGCCGCGACCGCCCATGAGGCTCGCGCCGCCGATCACGACGGCGGCGATGGCGTCGAGCTCGTAGCCCTGACCGAGGTTGGGCGGGCCGGAGATGACGCGCGACGCCAGCATGACGCCGGAGATCCCGGCCAGCAGGCCCGACAGCGCGTAGACGCTGAACAGCACGTTCTTGGCGTTGATGCCCGCGATCTCGGCGGCGTTGCGGTTGCCGCCGACCGCGTACACGCGCATGCCGTAGGTGGTCCGCTTCATGACGACCGCCAGCACGACGATACCGAGGATCATGACGAGCACGGGGATCGTGAGGCCGAGCACCTTGGTGTTGGCGATGGACCCGAACTCGGCGGGCAGACCGTTGATCGGGGCGCCGCCGCCGATGACGTACGCCAGTCCCGACCCGGCCGTCAACGTACCCAACGTCGCGATGAACGGTGGAACGTTGATGCGCGAGACCAGGATCCCGTTCACCGAGCCGACGACCAAGCCGACCAGCATGGCGACCGAGACCGTCATCCACACCTGTCCCGGGTTGGCCTTGGCGGTCGCGGCACCGGCCATCGCCGACACCGCGATGACGCTGCCCACCGACAGGTCGATGCCGCCGGTGAGGACCACGAGCGTCTGCCCGAGCGCAATGAGCGCGAACGGCGCCGCGGCGACGAGGATCGTGACCAGGTTGTCGACGGTTCCGAATCGCGCACTGCGGTAACTGAAGTACGCGATGACCAGCAGCATGATGATGACCATCGAGTACCGCAGCGCGATGCCGCCGAGCCATTCCCGGGAGAACAGCTTGACCGGTTCCCCGGTGATCGGCGACGTCACGACGGTCTTGGACGACTCCGGTGCGTCCTCGGTGTCGAGTGGGGTGCTCACTGTGCTGCCTCCGGTGAATCGGGCCGAGCCTCGGCCGTCGGGGTTGATGTGTCATGGCCGGGTTTCGGCCCGTCCAGGGCGGTCGCCATGCGGAACACGGATTCCTGAACCGTCGGATGATCGAGTGCGTCGCGGTCGAGTTCGCCGACGAACGCGCCGTCGCGCATGACGAACGCCCGGTGCGACAGCCCGATGATCTCGGGCATGTCCGAAGACGCCATCACGACGGCCATGCCGGCCTCGGCGAATTCGGTGATGATGCGGTAGATCTCGCTACGGGCCCCGACGTCGACGCCACGCGTCGGCTCGTCGAGCAGCAGCACGTTGACCTCGCCGGTGAGCCAGCGGGCCAGCACCACCTTCTGCTGGTTGCCGCCCGACAGCGTGCCGACGAGCTGGCCCAGCCCGCTGCTGCGCAGCCGGACCGACGTCATCACGTCCGACACGGCCTTCGAGCGCGCCTTGCCGCGCAGCCAGCCGGCCACGCTGAACGACGACAGCCGCGGCAGCGAGCCGTTGTCCAGCACGCTCATCGACAGCACGACCCCGGAGATCTTGCGGTCCTCGGGCACCATGGCCATGCCCTCGGTGATGGCGGCGGCGGGTGAATTGCGCTTCACGGCACGGCCGCGCACCACGATCTCCCCGGCCGAGGTGTGCCTGGCACCGAAGATCGCCTCGAGCAGCTCGGTACGGCCCGCGCCGACGAGCCCTGCCAGACCGACGATCTCGCCGGCCCGCACCGAGAACGACACCGGCTCCGATGCGCCGTCGACCTGCAGGTCGCGCACCTCGAGGACCGCGTCGGACTTCGGAGGGACGCGAGAGGGGAACAGTGCGTCGAGTTCGCGGCCGATCATCGCGGTGACGATGTCGTCGTCGCTGACGCGATCGATGGTCTCGTCGAGGATCAGCCCGCCGTCGCGCAGCACCACCACGCGGTCGGCGATCGCACGGATCTCGGCCATCTTGTGGGTGGTGTACACCATCGCCACGCCGTGCTCGCGGAGCCGACGGACGATCTTGTAGAGACCCTCGACCTCGCGTTCGGAGATCGCGGACGTCGGCTCATCGAGCATGACCACGCGGGCGCCGGTGCGTGCGGCCTTGACGATCTCGACGATCTGGCGCAGTCCCACGGGCAGGCTGCCCATGCGCGCGGTCGGCGGGATGGAGACGTCGAACACCGCGAGGGTGTCCTCGGCCTCGCTGATCATGGCCCGGCGGTTCAGGAACGGCCCGACCGTCAGTTCCCGCCCCACGAAAAGGTTCTCGTAGACGGTCATGTCCTCGATCGAGGCGAGCTCCTGGGGCACGATCGCCACGCCGTGCCGGACGGCGTCGCGGGTGTTGCCCGCCGCGAGGTGCGCACCCTGCACCGTGACGGTGCCCGAGTCGGCGGTGTACTGGCCGCTGACGATCTTCATCAGCGTCGACTTGCCCGCACCGTTCTCACCGGCGAGTGCGGTGACGGTGCCCGGCGCCAGGTTCAACGAGATGCCCTTGAGCACCGGGACGCCGCCGAAGCTCTTGCTGATGTCGGCGCATTCGAGCACCGTTTCGGTCACGACGAACCTCCTGCGCGGATGAGCACCTTGACGTTCTCGGGGTCCGCCGACGCGGCGAACGCCTCGGGGGCGTGATCGAGGTCGAACTCGGCGCTGACGATCTCGTCGACCGGGACCGTGCCGGACCGCAGCAGGTCGATCGCCGCCGTGAAGTCCTCGCGCACGTACATCAGGTTGCCGACCAGCGCGAGCTCCCGGTCCTGAATGAGGTTGAGCGGCACGCTGGTCGGGCCCTCGGCCACGCCGACGATCATGATCGCGCCACCCTTGTCGACGAGGTCGACGGCCTGGGCGACGGAACTCTCGAGGGACACGCAGTCGATGACCACGGCCGCGGGGCCGCCGAGCAGGTCGAGTGCGAGGGCCACCGCATCGTCGGCGGTGGGGTCGAAACTGCCGACCGCACCGAGGCGTTCGGCCCGTTCCCGCTTGGAGGCGAGCAGGTCGGCCACCACGACCCGCGCGCCCGCGTGCCGGGCGGCGAGCAGCGTGAACAGGCCGATCGGACCGGCGCCGATGACCACGACGGGCCGGTCGCGCAGGTCGCCGACGAGTTCGGCGGCACGGCGCACGGTGTGCACCGGGGTCGCCAGCGGCTCGATCAGGATGGCGTGGACGTCGTCGAGGTCGTCGGGGATCGGAACCAGGCGGTCGGTGGCCACCGTGAAGGAATCGGCCAGCGCGCCCGGGGTCTGACACCCGAACACCAGGAGCTCGCGACAGATGTTGTAGCGACCCGCCACGCACTGCGTGCAGTGTCCGCACGCGAGGTTGGGCTCGAGCGCCACGCGGCGGCCCACCCACTCCGGGTCGACGTCGGCACCGACCGCCTCGACGACCCCGACGGCCTCGTGGCCGGGCCGGTAGGGCAGGTCGATGAACGGGTGCCGGCCGCACGCGGCGTGCAGGTCGGACCCGCAGACACCCACCAGCGTCGTGGAGACCCTCGCCTCCCCCGCTGCGGGTTCGCCGCGGGAGACGGTCTCGAACACCACGTCGTCGAGGGCGTTGACGACGACGCGCCTGATGGTGGTGACGTCGTCGACGGTGGGCGTCACCATGCGGTGTACCCGCCGTCGGCCACCAGCACGGAGCCGGTGATGAACGACGCGGCGTCGCTGGCGAGGAAGACCACGCTCGGCGCGATCTCCTCGGGCATCGCGTACCGCTGCTGGGGTGCGTCGTCGATCCAGTGCCGCTTCAGGTCGGGGCGGTCGACCGGCGCCATCTCGGTCTTGCAGTAGCCCGGCGCCACGGCGTTGACCCGGATGCCGAGCGGGGCCCACTCCGCGGCAAGGGACTTGGTGAGGTGGTGCACGGCCGCCTTGGAGGCGTTGTAGGCGGGCTGCATCTGCGGGCGGTTGACGATGAGGCCCGACATCGAGCCGATGTTGACCACCGAGCCGCTGCCGCGCTCGCGCATGTGGGCGCCCACCGCGAGCGAGCACGCCCACAGCGCCTTCACGTTGAGGTCGAACACGTCGTCCCACTGCTGCTCGGTGACGTCCCAGGACTCGGCGTGGTAGCAGGTCCCCGCGTTGTTGACCAGGATGTCGACGTGTCCGAGGGCCGCGATGGCTTCGGCGGTCATCCGCGCGACGTCGTCCGCGCGGGTGATGTCGGCGGCGATCGGGTGGAACTCGTGGCCCTGCTCCGCAGCCTCGGCGACGACGACGTCGTTGCGTTCGGCACTGCGGCCCGCGATGGCCACGGTGGCGCCGGCCTCGGCGAGGCCGAACGCGAATGCCTTGCCCAGGCCCTGATTACCGCCGGTCACCAGTGCGGTGCGGCCGGTCAGGTCGAAGGGGGACGTCTTGGTAGCGCTCGCGGCGCCGGTCTGTGTCACTGGGGGCTCACTCAATTCGGACGGACGATGGACTTGAGGCTGTCGGGATCGGTGTCGCTCTCGAGGGCGTCGGCGGCGTGCTCGAGGTCGTAGCGACCGGTCACCATGGCGTCGAGGTCGACGGCGCCGCTGGCCACCAGATGGATTGCGGCGGGCCAGGTGTCGGTGTATCGGAACACCCCGGTCACGGTGATCTCCAGGTTCTGGATGTGGCTGACGGGCAGGGGGTACTCGTCGGCGCCCATGCCGACGAGCACGACGTGTCCGGCGGGACCGACCGCCTTGATGCCGGCGACGACGGCCACAGGGACGCCGCTGGCGTCGATGAAGGCGTCGACGGGGTCGATCGCCGAGACGTCGTCGGTCATCGGGTCGAGGACCTCGGTGGCGCCGAACCGCAGCGCGCCCTCGCGTCGCGAGGCGACGGGATCGCTGACGACGATGCGGGCCGCACCGAACGCCCGCGCGGCCTGCGCGCAGATGACGCCGATCGGTCCGGCACCGGCGATCAGCACCGAGGTGCCCGGCGCGACGCCGGCCTTGCGCATCGTGGTGATCGCCACCGACAGCGGCTCGAGCAGTGCGGCCGCCTCGTCGGACATGGAGTCCGGGACGGGGTGGGCCATGTCGTCGTCGATGGTGACGAAGCGGCAGAACGCGCCGTCGATCGGCGGCGTGGCGTAGAACTTCATCTCCGGGCACAGGTTGTAGCGGCCTGCCGTGCACTGCGTGCACCGTCGGCACGGGTGCTGCGGCTCGACGGCGACGCGCTGGCCGATGCGGCCGGGGTCGACGCCGTCGCCGACGGCGGCGATGCGCCCGGACAGTTCGTGACCGAGGATCATCGGGTCGTCGACGACGAAGTCGCCGATCCGGCCGTGGCGGTAGTAGTGCACGTCGGAGCCGCAGACGCCGACCGCGGCGACCTCGACGAGGACCTCGCGCGGTCCGGGCGTCGGCACGGGACGATCCTCGATGCGCAGGGTCTCGACCCCCGTCATGACGCTGGCCCGCATGGTGTCGGGCAATGTGTCGGTCACGTGGCTTCCCTTCGGTTGGAGTTCAGTAGTGCGCGGCCGACGACCATCTGCGTGACGCCGGCCGTGACGCACAGTGGCGCAATGACTTCGGTGACGCCGCCGTCGACCATCACCGGCAGCTCGGGGTGTCCGACGGTGCAGGCCGTGACCAGGTTCAGCCGCGCGATGCGGCAGCGGTCGGAGGTGCCCGGCTCGATGAGCATCACCAGGACGCCGTCGGGTGCCGCGGGCCAGTGCGGACCGTCGGTGACGCCGTCCCACTCGTCCCACACCGTGATCCACGCGCCGGCGTCCGCTGCCCGGATCGCTGCGGCGCGGCCATCGGTGAACGCGTCCCACGGCAGGATGACGCGCGCCGGCCCGGTGGCCAGGACGTCGTCGAGCACGTCGTCGACGAAGTCGGCGGACCCGATCAGGTGGACGTCGATCCGGGCGGGCAGGACGCGGTCGGCGGCGGCCCTGAGGTCGTCGAGGGCGACCCCCTCGGGCAGCCCCTCCCCGACGGCCATCAGGTCGGCGTGGATCGTCATGCCCGCGTGGGCGAGTGCGGTGGCTGCGGCGAGCCGGTCCCCGGGGGCGGCGGCGTACATCGACCCGGCGATCAGGCCGGGGTAGTCGCGGTGCCACGGTGCGAGCACGGCGGGTGCGGTCACGGTCGCCCTCCGCCGTCGAGCTGGGTCATGCGGGCGAGTTCGGCCCAGCGTCCGCGCAGCGCGGCGAGGTCGCGACCGGTGGTGCGGGGGGAAACCTGTTCGCGCACGGCGGGTTGCCAGCGCTTGGCGAGGTCGCGCAGACCCGCGACGTCGGTTCCGGCGGCGACGGCGGCGGCCTGGACGCAGGCGCCCCGTGCGGTGGCCTCGTCGGCGTCGAGCACGGTGACCTGCTCGCCCAGGAGGTCGGCGAGCAGTTGCAGGGTGGCCCGCGACCGGGTGCCGCCACCGACCGCGACGGGGCTGCCGTCGAGGTCGACGCCGCACGCGCGCAGATCGTCCCGAGCGCTCATCAGCGACAGCAGCGGGCCCTCGACGAATGCGCGGGCCAGTTCCTCGCGGGTCGTGTGGGAGGTGAGGTCGGCGACGGTGCCGTGGGCGTCGGGACGGTTGGGCTTGCGCTCGCCGTCGAGGTAGGGCACCAGGACCGGACCCCGTCGGTCGCCCGCGGCGAGGGCGAGGTCGGCGAGGGTGGCGAGGTCGGTGCCGAGCAGTCGGGCGGCGACGTCGCCGACGCGGGCGGCGTTGAGCGTGCTGACCAGCGGCAGGTACCCACCCGTCAGATCGGCGACCCCGTCGACCATGCCGGTCGGGTCGAAGATCGGCGCGCGGGTGGAGGTGGCGACGACGCCGGACGTTCCGATGCCGATGTACTGGTCGCCGTCGTCGAGTCCCAGTCCGAGGTAGGCCGCGTGCTGGTCGCCGCCGCCGGGTCCGACGAGGACGTCGGCGTCGTCGATGCCCAGGGCGTCGGCGGCCTCCGCGCGCAGCGTCCCGGCGGCCTCGCAGGGACCGAGCACGGTGGGCAGCATCGCGGGCCAATCACGGTGTCCTGCGGCCAGACTCAGGTACTCCGGAACCCACTGACGCGCCGCGGTGTCGAAGTAGCCGGTGCCAGAGGCCTCCGAGCGATCGGTGACGAGGGCTCCGGTCAGCCAGTACGTCAGGTAGTCGTGGGGCAGCACCATCGCCGCGGTCCGGTCGAACATGCCCGGTTCGTGCTCGGCCATCCACGCGACCTTGGCGATCGTGAACGCAGCGGTGGGCAGCGAACCGATGCGGCGGATCCACGGCTGGGCGCCGATGTCGTCGACCAGGCGCGCGAGGTTCGGCGCGCCGGTGGTGTCGTTCCAGAGCTTCGCGGCCCGCAGAGGGCGGCCGTGCTCGTCGAGCAGCACCAGTCCGTGGCATTGAGCGGCCACCGAGATCGCCCGCACCGCGGGGCGGCCGGGGCACCGGTCCAGCGCCTCGCGTGCCGCGGTCGTGAAGGCGGCCACCCAGTCTCGTGGATGCTGCTCGCTGCTCGGCGGATACGCCGGCGGGTGCGGCGCGGCGCCGGTGGCGAGGAGCCTTCCGGTGGCGAGGTCGCGGACCTCCACCTTGCACGACTGGGTCGAGGAGTCGACCCCGAGGACGCACGCGTCGGTCATGCCGACACCACCGGTGCGGCGTCGCCGGGCCTGCGGCCGCGGAAGCCGACGCCCCCGGCCGGGTGGCTGTCGACGACGTCGTCGAGGGTGTGACCGCGCAGCGCCATCGCCACCACCGAGACCGCGTCGCCCCAGGCGCCCACCACCAGCGTGCTGGCGGTCGCGATCATGTCGCCGGGGTCCGCACCCGACGGCGTCGCCGGCAGCGCGGCGACACTCGTCGCGGCCGCGGCGAACGGCGACTCGGGCGACTCGGTCACCGCGACGACGTGCACGCCCCGGCCGACGAGCCGGTCGACGAGCCGGGTGAGTTCCTGGGACTGGCCGGTCTTGGAGATGGCGAGGACGAGGTCGGTGTCGGTGATGGCGCCCATGCCGCCGTGCAGCGCATCCATCGCGGGCAGGTAGACGGCGGGCGTGCCGCACACCGACAGCAGGTGGGCCAGTCGTTCGGCCATGATCCCGGAGGTCCCGGAGCCGGTGGTGACGACCTTGCCGGCGATGGCGACCAGGCGCTTGGCGACGTCGACCACGCCGGCCTCGACGGTTCCCACGAGGGCGGCCACGGCGGCCGACTCACGTGCGAGGACGGCGCCCGCGACGGTGACGAGCGCCGTGTCGTCCATGCCCATGCGTGTCAGATCTCCGGGGTCCTCGGTGCGCGCGAGTCGCGCCGAAAGGTGTCAAAAACGTTGTGACGAGGATCATGCAACGCCTATGCTCATATGTCAACGCCGCTGCACATATGTGCAGTGGGCCGGTGAAGTGCTGGTCAGCAAGGGTGAGAGGGGGCCGCCATGGGACCCGATGAGCTGTTCCAGCGCGCGGTCATCGCGCGGCGCTACTACCTCGAGGGTCGCACCCGAATCCAGATCGCGGAGGAATTCGGGCTGTCCCGGTTCAAGGTGGCGAGGATGCTCGACGAGGCACTCGAGTCGGGGATGGTCGAGATCAAGATCAACAATCCCGGCTCCATCGACGTCGACCTGTCCACGGCACTGCAGCGCCGCTACGGTCTCGAGCACGCCTACGCCGTCGCGGCCGACTCGACGAGCGCGGCCGATCGCGTGGACGCCGTCGCCAAGGCGATGGCCGAGCTGCTGCAGTCGATCCTGCGCGACGGCGACGTCATCGGCGTGGACTGCGGTCGCACCCTGACCAACATCGCGCCGCACCTCACCTCCCTGCCCCGCTGCGACGTCGTCCAGCTCACCGGGATGGCGGGTGCAATCACGCACAGCGGCGTCGACCTGGTGCGCCGGATCAGCGAGGTCAGCGGGGGTGAGTCCTGGCCCCTCTACGCACCGCTCGTCGTACCGGACGCCCGGACGGCCGAGAGCCTCGGCGACAACCCGCAGATCCGCGAGACCGTCGCACACCACGGCAAGGTCACCTGCGCCATCGTCTCGGTGGGTGCGTGGGTGCCCGGCGCGTCGCAGGTGTACGGCTCGCTACCGCCCGCGGAGGCCGCCGAACTCGAGGCCGCGGGCGTGGTCGCCGAGACCTGCGCGCTCCTGCTCGACGACGACGGCGCACGCGTCGCCGGCCTCGATCAGCGCCGGATGGGCATCGACGAGACCCTCCTGCGCGCCATCCCGACCCGCATCGCCCTGGCCACGGGCCCCGAGAAGATCACCGCGACGCGTGCCGTGCTGCGCTCCGGTCTGGTCTCGTCCCTGGTCACCGACAGCGACATCGCAGCCGCGGTGCTCGCATGACCGAAAGGACACCACACGTGTCAACCCCGCAGGTGGACTTCGACTTCCGGCTCGACGGCAAGGTGGCGATGGTCACCGGTGCGGCCTCCGGGATCGGCGCGGCCATCGCACGCGCGTTCGCGACGAAGGGGGCGCGGGTCGCCGTCGTCGACCTCGACGGCGACGGCGCTGAGGCCACCGCGCGGGAACTGCCGGGTTCGGCCGGGTTCGCCTGCGACGTCGCCGATCCCGCGTCCGTCGACGCCGCGGTCGACGCGGTGGTCGGCCACTTCGGTGGGATCGACGTGCTGGTCAACTGTGCGGGCATCGCCGCGTTGGCGCCCGCGGAGGACCTGCCGCTGGACATGTGGACGAGAACCATCGCCATCAACCTCACCGGCACGTTCCTGGTCTGCCAGTCGGCGGGCATGCACATGCTCGCCGCCGGGCGGGGATCGATCGTCAACATGGCCTCTCAGGCCGCGTCCGTGGCTCTCGACGAGCACGTCGCCTACTGCGCATCGAAGTTCGGCGTGGTCGGCGTGTCGAAGGTGCTGGCCAGCGAGTGGGCCGGACGTGGCGTGCGCGTCAACACCATCTCCCCCACCGTCGTCCTCACCGACCTCGGGATCAAGGCGTGGGACAACCCCCGTGGGGAGGCGCTCAAGAAGCTGATCCCCACCGGCCGCTTCGCCCTCCCCGACGAGGTCGCGGCGGCCGCGGTGTTCCTCGCCTCCGACGCCGCGGGCATGATCAACGGCGCCGACCTGCTGGTCGACGGCGGCTACACGATCCGCTAACGCTCAGCCGAGCGCGGCCGTGCCGTCCGCCGCGACCGTCACCTTCGCGCCTGCGATGTCCTCGGTGACGCTGGCCAACGCGTCCGACGGGTCGGTGAGCACCGCGAGCGCACGGGTGTCGGCCGGTGTGCGGACGGCGACGAACGCCTTCTCCGGCGCGCCTTCCCGGGTGAACGGCGTCGTCCACGTCTCCACCGTCCCGGTGCCCGCCCAGTCGTCCTCGGCGACCCGCGTGAGCTCGGCGTCGACCTCGGACTGCACGTCCTGCCAACGGAATTCGCCCGTCGGCGGCTGGGCGCCGTACAGGCCGAAGCTGTGCTTGGTGAGATAGCCGCCGTTGGCGGTGATCAGGCCGACCGACTCGGGCTGCGCGGCGAGGCGCTCCGCCATCGTGGCGATCGAGTGCGAGACGTAGTCGTTCCAGGGCCCCCCGGCGAACGTCAACCCGCCCGTCACGGTGAGCGGTCGACGCGGATCGTCCAGCGGCAGACCGAGTTCGCGGGCGGCGACCTGCACGGCCGACGGGAAGCACGAGTAGACGTCGACGAGGTCGACGTCGTCGATACCGACGCCCGCGAGTTCCAGTGCACGCCGCCCGGCGATCCGGATCGCCGGCGATCGGTGGAACTCCGCGCGCTCACCGATCAGGTAGGTGTCGTGCGCGTCGGTGCCCGCGTACGGGAAGATCCACCGGTCCCGCGGGACGCCCAGCCGAGTCGCGTTCTCAGCGGACGTCAGCACCAGCGCGGCGCCCTGGTCCACCATGTTGTTCGAGTTCATCAGCTTCGTGTACGGCCAGCTGACCATCCGGTTCTTCTCCGACGGCTGCCAGATGTCCTCGGCTGCAACGGCTTCGGTGCTCCAGGCGTGCTCGTTGCCCGCGGCCACCTCGCTGAAGCGGGCCCACAGCTCGCCGATCCGCCTGCGGTGTGCGTCCGGGGTCTCCCCCGCGTCGATCCGGACGGCCTGCTCGAACATTGGGTACACGTACGACGGCCGATCCAGCTTGATGCGGATCTCGACCTCACCGGCCATGAGGAACTCGTCGTCGCCACCGGGCGGCACGGGCACCGAGTCGTCCTGCATGGTCCAGTCCAGGTGCTCGCCTGCGGACTTGACCCTCGTCCTGGTGCGCCACGTCTCGGCGCCGGCGATCAGGACGGTGTCGACCCGGCCGGCCTGGATGTCCAGGCACGCCTGGTTCACCAGGGACTGCGGCACGTTGCCCCCGATGCTCGTGTACCGGCCCTCGGCCCCCGACGCGCCGATCCGTTGCGCCAGAAGCAGTCCCGGGTTGCGGTACCGCCAGGACAGCAGGTTCACGATGCGGACCGAGTCCACGGCCTCGAGCACCCGCGGATCGGCGGCCGCGCGTGCGGCCGACTCCATCAGGTCGACGGGCTCGGTCGAGGGGTCGACGTCGCGCTGGTTCACCTGGCCGTAGCCGACGAGGACCGGCGTGCGGGGATCGATGGTCAAGGGGTGACCTCTCTGCTGGTGTGACCGGCTGGCCGGGTCACGGGGTGGACTCGAGGAGCGGGTGCTCGGAACCGGCCCAGGCGAACACCGCACCGGTGGCGGCCAGTGCGGCGACCTCCTCGGCGCTCATCCCGAGCACGTCGCGGCAGATCTCGGCGGTGTGCTCGCCGGGCATGGGTGCCGGACGGAGGTCCGCGTCGGGGACGTGGCGGAACGGTGCGGGGTGGATCTCGGTGGGCATCGGGGCGTCGAACAGCGGGTGGTCCATCCGGCCGAAGGCGGCGCGGGCCTCGAGCTGCGGATCGGTGAGGACGTCGACGGCTCGATTCATCGGCCCGGCGGGAATCCCCGCGGCCTGCAGCACGCGGGTGGCCTCCGACTTGTCCAGCGCCCCGGTCCACGTAGCCGCGGCGTCGACGAGGTCGGCGTCGTCGGCCGGCACCTCGGCGAGTCCGAGAAGGGTGGCCAGCGTGCTCCGGTGTGAGGCGTCGGTCAGCGAGACGACGCACCACTCGTCGTCACCCGCGCAGGGCAGAACGGCGTCGACCGCGTCGTCGGGCCGGACGTCGGCTCCGCCCGCGCGCGCCGCGTCGGCGACGAAGGACGCCGCAAGTTGGTTCACCGCCACCTCGGCCTGGGACACGTGCACCCGCGAGCCGACGCCGCGGCGGCCGATGAGCGCGGCCAGCGCGGCGATGGCGGTCAGCTTCGCCGCCACGTGGTCGGGGAAGATCGTGGTCGCGTCGCGGGGTTCCGACGACCCCGAGGCCACCCTGCCCGGATGGCGGTCCGACCACAGCCTGCTGACGCCGGTGGTGGCGCGCACCAGCGGGCCGTACCCCATCCGCTCGCTCCACGGTCCGGTCGCGCCGAAGGCGCTGCTCTCCGCGAGCACGATCCGGGGGTTGGCGGCGCGCAGCTCGTCGAGCGAGAAGCCGAGCGAATCCAGCGTCCCGGGCTTGAAGTTGGCGAACACCGCGTCGGCGGAGGCCACCAGACGTCGGAAGACGGCCGCGCCCAGAGGGTGTCGTAGATCGAGGCCCAGGCTGCGTTCGTTGCGGTGGGTGAGCGCCCACGACCGGCTCATCTGCTGGCCCGGGGCCGTCTGGCGCAGCCCGTCGGGGTACGCGGCGCTCTCCACCTTGATGACGTCCGCCCCGAGGTCGGCGAAGAGCCTGCCGAGTTCCCCGCCCGCGACGATCACCCCGAGGTCGAGGATCCGCAGTCCGGCGAACGGCCGATCCGTCTCGTCGGCCGTGCCGACGTCGGGTGCGGGGTGCGGCCTCGGTAGCCACTCGGTGCGGTCCCCGGCCGCGGCGGGTGCGGGGTGCCGCAGACCGGCGTGGGCGCCGTCGATCACGAAGGCCCCGACGGGCACGTCGAGCGGCGGGCCGTCGGCCAGGCGAACGGACCGCAACGCGCCCACCGCTCGGAGGTGTTCGCTCGCAAGGGCTTCCGTCGGAGACAGAACGGCGGCGATCGGTACGCCGCGTACCCGTCCCTCGGCCACCAGATCGTCCATCGACGCGTCGGCGAAGCGGGCCGCGATGAGGGCGTTCAGTTCCGCGGACGCGGCGTAGCGTGCCCCGATGGTGTCGAACGCGGGGTCGGCGAAGCGGGCGGGTTCACCGAGCCAGGCCCGCATCCCGCGCCACTGCCGAGCCGACAGCACGCAGAGTCGGACGTGTCCGTCGCGGCAGCGAAAGGTGGGGTAGATCTGCTGGTTGCGCGGTCGGCCGCGCCACAGCTGGTTTGAGGCCTTGAGCCCGACGGCGGCCTGGCCCTCGGAGCCGAACGGCGGGTCGAGGGTCTGCACGACGGCTTCGAAGCGCGCGAGGTCGACGGAGTCACCCCTGCCGGAGCGCAGGCGGTGGAAGTACGCGACCAGCACCGCCCAGGCCGCCTGTGCGGCCGCGGTCGTAGACGCGATGCCGTGCGGTGGCAGGACGGGACGGCCGACGGTCGGGCCCGACCGCGACAGCGCCGTCGACATCGCATAGAGCACCGAGTCGGTGGCCTCCCAGGAGGCGTACGGGCCGTCCGTGCCGAAGTCGGTCACCGACAGTGCGACCAGATGACCGAATCGATCGGCGAGTTCGGCTGCCGAGGTCCCGAAGGCCGACAGTCCGCCCGGTCGCCCGCCGTCGACGACCACGTCGGCCTCGGCCACCAGGTCGACCAGGCGGTCGCGATCCTCGGCGACCGCGGCATCCAGTTCAGCGCAGCGCTTGTTGGCGTTGTCGAGGGCGAACGGGATGCCGACTCCGGCCACCGCCGGGGGATGTCGTCGCGCCGACGACCCGCCCGGCGGCTCGATCTTGAGCACGTCGGCGCCGAGATCGGCCAACAGCCGACCGACGCCGTCGGATTCGGCTCCGCCGACGTCCAGCACGCGTAGCGACGCCAATAGCTGACACGTGTCAAGCATGATGATCAGTATCGTCCAGCGTCCGGCGCGACGACGTACGGGGTGGTCGCCGGACCGCGTTCGACGCGTCGACCTGCGACGTCCCCGCGCACCCCTACACTTGAGCGGTCATGATCGAGTCCAGCGCCGCCGTCGCGCCACCGCCGCACCCGCTGGTCGAGCAGCTCTCGGTCCTGCACCACTACCGCATGTACGTCGACATCGGCGTCGTGGTCACCGTGCTCGTCCTCACCAACCTGATCGCCCACTTCACCACGCCGTGGGCCAACGTCGTGACCGTGCCGCTCGCCGCCCTGGGACTGGTCGCGCTGGTCCGCTCCCGCGGGCTCGGGTGGACCGAGCTGGGGCTCGGCCGCGAGCACTGGCGGTCCGGTGCCGGCTACGCCCTGGCCGCGGTGGCAGTGGTCGCCGCCGTGATCGCGATCGGCATCGCGCTGCCCTGGACCCGGCCCATGTTCATGAACGATCACTACGCCACGCTCTCCGGTGCGCTACTGGCGTCGATGATCATCATCCCGCTGCAGACGGTGATCCCCGAGGAGCTGGCGTTCCGCGGGGTGCTGCACGGAGCGCTCACCCGGGCGTGGGGGTTCCGTGGCGTCGCCGCCGCGGGTTCGCTGCTGTTCGGGCTCTGGCACGTCGCCACCTCGCTCGGATTGACGAGCAGCAACGTCGGCTTCACCCGCATCTTCGGCGGCGGCGTCGCCGGGATGGTCGCGGGTGTCGTCCTCGCGGTGATCGCGACGGGCGCGGCCGGCTTCGTCTTCACCTGGCTCCGCGGCCGCAGCGGCAGCCTGATCGCGCCGATCGCCCTGCACTGGGCCCTCAACGGCCTCGGCGCTCTGGCCGCGGCGCTGGTCTGGCACGCGTCGACCTAGGTCCCCGCCCGGCGGCGTGCCCTGAACTCCCGGTTCTTCACCTTGTTCCCGCAGGTCGACATGTCGCACCACGTCCCGCCGTGGTTCCGGGAACGGTCGTAGAACACCCAGCGGCAGTCCTCGTTGGCGCATGCCTTGAGATGCCCCCAGGTGCCGTCGCGCTGCGCGTCGGCGACCACCGCCAGGAGGCCGGCGAGCCGATCGGCCACGGACTCCCCCGCCGGCGCCACCGTCACGGTCCCCGTGGGGTCGAGGTCGGCTCGCAGCCGCGCAGTGCGGGCGACGTCGCGCAGCGGACGCAGGACGGCGGCGTCGTGATTCGCACTCCCGCCCATTACGAGCGCGTGCAACGCCTCCCGGACCCCCACGACGAGCGCGAGGTGGTCGGCATCGAGCGTCGCACCTGTGGTCAGCAGCCCGGTGTCGGTGAGCCACGGGGTGGCGGAGTCCACGGTCGAGAGCCGGTCACGGCCGGACTCCCGGTCCACCGAGTTGATCAGTGCCTGGACCAGGCGCAGTCGACCCGGTGCGGGCTTGGCCTCGTCGTCGTCGACCGTCACGCCTCCACCCTAGCCGCCATGACCGCCTAAATCTCTTGACTGGTCACGCGTGACCACCGTAGCGTCGAAGGAAGTCACGACGACAGGAGAAGAGATGTCCGAGCACCTGCTCACCGACGAGCGCATCGCCCGCGCGTCCGTCGTCTCGCCGTCCTGGTGGTCCAGGACCCGGGCTCGCGTCGGGGCCCTGCGATACGACCGCGAACTCGAGGAGGGCCGCCGGGTCACTCCCGGGACGCCGCTGTCGGTGCACGCGGCGCGGTTGGCGTCCGTCCGGGAGCGTCGGGAGTTGGCGGCGTCGCTGTTCGCGGTCATGGACGACGCACACGACGGCCGACCCGAGCGGAACCGCCGGGTCCCGGTCGACGTAGCGGCCGTTCGACGCGCCGCCGACGTCGTCGACGCCGTGCTGGTGAGGCTCGAGCCCTCGCACCCGGCACGGATTCGCGGCGTGGCACGCCTGCGCATCCTGCTCGCCGACGGTCGGGGACCCCTCTACCGAGCGGGTGCGGGGAGCCTGGACGCCGCGATGCGCGGCGTCCTGGCCGCCCTGTGACCTAACGCTTGCGCACGGCTCCCACGATCGCCAGGAGGATCACCGAACCGAGGATCGCGGTGAACAGCGTGAACCACCAACCGCCGCCGGCCGTGTCGAGGAAGAAGCTGAGCAGGAAGCCACCGATGAGCGCACCGACGATGCCGATGACGATGTTCATCAGGATGCCCGAGCCACCGCCCTTGACGATCTTTCCCGCGATCCACCCGGCCAGCGCGCCGATGATGATGTAGCCGATCCAGCCGACGCTGGTCTGCGTGGTCGACCGTGCAAGGAACTCGGTAGCCGCGAACAATTCCATGAAGACTCCTGCCTCAAACCGGCCAGCGGGGCACTGGCTCGGTTCCGGTATACCCACGGCGGGTAACGGTTAAGGCAACGAAAGGGGCACGAACGGCGACCCGTTTACGCGCCACGGGTCAACGCGGCTGCATCTCCGGCGGTGCGTCGGTGACCGGAACCGGGACGCCGATGGCGGGACGGGCCGGCGGTGCGTTCGGGTCCGGCGGGGGCGCGTTGGGGTCCGGCGGTGCGTTGGGGTCCGGCGGCGGCGGAGGCGGCGGCGGGGTGTACGGCCTGATCGACTGGGCCAGCGTTGCGGCGGCGCCCTTGTCGACGGGGTTGTTGGCGGTGCCCAACCACACGACGAACCAGCGCTCGGGCGCGCGTTGCCCACGCGGCGCTCCCGGCGTCGGCGCGTTTCCGACGACACCGGCCCAGATCTGCCCGTTCGGCTTCGCCGCGTCGGTGAACTTCACCTCGTAGGACGAGAAGGCGCCCGGCATGCCCGCTGCGTCGAGCGCGCCCGACTCCTGGTTGACCCGGGTGCCCGCGAACGGCATGAAGAACTCACCCATGTCCGACGCGAGTCGGGTTGCGGCCTTGCCGTTGTCGGCCTCGGCGCCCGCGAACAGCTTGAGGTCGAGGCGGCCGAGCAGGACGCTGGTGTCGCTCGGCGACTGCTCGGTCCCCGGCGGCGGGATCTTGGTGAGAAGTGCCTGGCCGTAGGACAACTGGGTCTGATCGGAGATCTTCCACCCGGCGGGCACGACGTAGCTGAACCCGCCGGACGCGTTGTCGACGCGGCCGGGCTCGGGTGGCGCGGGTGCAGGCGCCGGTGGCGGCGCGTTCGGATCCGCGGGAGGCGCCGGCGGCGCGTTCGGATCCGCGGGCGGCGGGGCGGCCGGCGCCGGGGGTGGCGGCGCGTTCGGATCCGCGGGTGGGGGCGGCGCGGCCGGAACCGCCGGCGCCGCCGGAACCGCCGGCGCCGCCGGAACCGCGGGTGCGGGAGCCGGCGTCGGAGGAGGTGGTGCGGGTTCGGCGTTGGCGACGCCGGGCAGCACGAGGGTCATTGCCGTTGCGCTCGCGATGGCCAGCGCCCGGGACAGGTTCTGGCGCCGTCGGCTGCGTGGGTGTTGCATGGGGAAGAAACTACCGTGTTACGGCCGTGACGCAAGTGTGAGTTGCTCTTAGAGTGCCAAACGTGAAGGTTGCTGTCCGCGGCATATGCACTGCGGGCGACCTGTCGACTGGATTGCTCGCACGGCGGCACCCCGGTGGTCCCATGGCACCGGGTGGCGGACGTGTCACAGGGTTGATCGCCCGCCCGCGCCGGACCGTTACGCCCAGGTCGGCGCAACGGTGCGGCACACCCGACGTGCCCGCGAACCTGGCCCGTCGCGGCCCGCGCTCACCCCTCCGACGACACTCCCCCGCCTGCCCTGCGACACCCACGCGGATGCCCGCGTGGCGAATTTCGCGGCCTAGCTACCGTCCAGTAACATCAGGCACGACTCGCTGGGTTCAGCGTCGAACACGAGGAGGTCGTCATGTCCACCGCTTCACAAGAGGTGCTCGTCACCGGCGGCGACACGGATCTGGGCGGCATCATCGCCCGAGGTTTCCGCGACGCCGGCCACCGGGTGGTCATCGCCGGAGCCCGGCGGGACGATCTCGAGGTCGCCGCGAAGGAACTCGACGTCGACTACATCGTGGTCGACAACACCGATCCCGCGTCGCTGGAGTCGGTGCGCGGCGAATTCCCGCAGCACCTCGACACCATCATCAACGTGCCGTCCCCGCGCCACCCCGTCACCGGCGACCCGCGCACGTACAACCTGAGCGACCAGGCCGCCGCGTGGCGCTCCCACCTCGACGCAACGGTGCTGTCGGCAGTACTCACCGTGTCGATACTCGGGGACCAACTCAGCTCCGGCGGTGCGATCGTCAACGTCGTACCCGCCAACCCCGCCGAGAGCACCCCCGACGCCGCCATCAAGGCCGCCATGTCCAACTGGACGGCCGGCCAGGCGACCCACTTCGGCATCCGCGGCATCACCGTCAACACGGTGGCCGCGGGCAAGGGCATCGAGCCCGGCTACGACGGCATCGCCGACACCAGCCCGTCGGTCGCCGCCGAGATCACCCGTCTCGCGCTGTTCCTCACCACGCCCGCCGCACGACACATCACGGGCGAGACCCTGCACGTCAGTCACGGAGCGCTCGCGAACTTCGCCTGACCGCGGTTTATTCCGGCTTCGCGCCCAGCGAAACGGCGCGCGAGGCGCATCGCGGCGTGGTTATGGTCGGGTCCGTGACGATTCGACTCGGACTCCAGATCCCCAACTTCTCCTACGGCACCGGCGTCGCCGAGATGTTCCCCACCGTGATCGCTCAGGCGCGGGAAGCCGAGGCCGCAGGTTTCGACTCCGTCTTCCTGATGGACCACTTCTATCAGCTGCCGGGACTGGGCACGCCCGACCAGCCGATGCTCGAGGCGTACACCGCCCTCGGTGCGCTCGCGGCGGCGACCGAGCGCGTGCAGCTCGGCACGCTGGTCACCGGCAACACCTACCGTCAGCCCACGCTGCTCGCCAAGGCCATCACCACGCTCGACGTGATCAGCCAGGGCCGGGCGGTGCTCGGCATCGGCACCGGCTGGTTCGAACTCGAGCACGACTCACTGGGCTACGAGTTCGGCACCTTCACCGACCGCTTCAACAAGCTCGGCGAGGCCCTCGACATCATCCTGCCGATGCTCGCCGGCGAGCGCCCGACGGTGTCGGGCAAGTACTACAGGACCCAGGAGGCGATGGCCGAGCCCCGCTTCCGCGACCACGTTCCGCTGATGATCGGCGGCAGCGGTGAGAAGAAGACGATCCCGTTGGCCGCCAAGCACTTCGACCACCTCAACATCATCGCCGGCTTCGACGAGCTGCCCCGCAAGCTCCAGGTCGTCAAGGAGCGCTGCGAGGAGATCGGCCGCGACCCCGCCACCCTGGAGACCAGCATGCTCGTGGTCGCGATGATCGACGAGAACGTGACCGCCGACCTGATCCCGGAGGACTTCCGGCAGCAGGCCGTCTTCGGCAGCCCCGAGCAGGTCGCCGAGCAGGTCAAGGAGAAGGTCCTCGACGCAGGCGTCGACGGCGTCATCCTCAGCCCGGTGACCAGCATCAACGGCTACCAGCCGGGAGGCGCGACCGCCGTCGCCGAACTGCTGAAGCCGCACCTGGGCCTCTAGGCACGGGTGACCCGGGAAGAGGATCGGGCGCGGTGTGGCATCTCACCGCGCCCCCGGGATGTCCGCCGACTAACCTGAACGTTGTATTGGTCGTCAAAGCGGAACATCCGTCTAGGAGCAGAAATGAGCCACCCCGGAGCTACGGCGTCGGATCGGCACAAGGTCGTCATCATCGGTTCGGGGTTCGGCGGGCTGAATGCCGCGAAGGCACTCAAGCGCACCGACGTCGACATCAAGTTGATCGCACGCACCACGCACCACCTGTTCCAGCCGCTGCTGTACCAGGTCGCCACGGGCATCATCTCCGAGGGCGAGATCGCTCCGCCCACCCGCCTCATCCTGCGCAAGCAGGAGAACGCGCAGGTGCTGCTCGGTGACGTCACCCACGTCGACCTCGCGAACAAGACCGTCGACTCGGTGCTGCTCGGGCACACCTACCGCACGCCCTACGACAGCCTCGTCATCGCTGCGGGCGCCGGACAGTCCTACTTCGGCAACGACCACTTCGCGGAGTTCGCGCCCGGGATGAAGTCGATCGACGACGCCCTCGAGTTGCGCGGACGCATCCTCGGCGCCTTCGAGCAGGCGGAACGCTCGAGCGATCCCGAACGTCGCAAGAAGCTGCTCACGTTCGTCGTGGTCGGCGCAGGCCCCACCGGCGTGGAGATGGCGGGCCAGATCCAGGAGCTCGCCGACCAGACGCTCAAGGGCAGCTTCCGGCACATCGATCCGACGGAGGCGCACGTCATCCTCCTCGACGCGGCGCCGGCCGTGCTACCCCCCATGGGCGAGAAGCTCGGCCTCAAGGCGAAGAACCGGCTCGAGAAGATGGGCGTCGAGATCCAGCTCAACGCCATGGTCACCGACGTTGACCGCAACGGCATCACCGTCAAGGACAAGGACGGCAGCAGCCGTCGCATCGAGGCGGCGTGCAAGGTGTGGTCGGCCGGCGTGCAGGCGAGTCCGCTGGGCCGCGACCTGGCCAACCAGTCCGCCACCGAGGTCGACCGCGCGGGACGCGTGAAGGTCAACCCCGACCTGTCGATCCCCGGTCACCCCAACGTGTTCGTCGTCGGCGACATGGCGTTCGTCGAGGGCGTGCCCGGCATGGCGCAGGGTGCCATCCAGGGCGGCAAGTACGTGGCCAAGATCATCGACAACGAGGTGAAGGCCCGCGAGCACGGCACCATGCCGAAGCCGCGCGAACCGTTCAGCTACTTCGACAAGGGCTCGATGGCGACGGTGTCGAAGTACAACGCCGTCGCGCAGGTGGGCAAGCTCGAGTTCGGCGGCTTCATCGCCTGGCTGGCGTGGCTCGGACTGCACCTCATCTACCTGGTCGGGTTCAAGACCAAGATCGCAACCCTGCTGTCGTGGGCGGTGACGTTCCTCAGCCGTCAGCGCGGCCAGCTGACGATCACCGAGCAGCAGGCCTACGCCCGTACCCGCATCGAGGAACTCGAGGAGATCGCGGCCGCCGTGCAGGAGGAGAGGGCGAGCTAGCGGCACCCCGCGGGGCGGGCGGTCACAGCCGCTCCCCCTGCCAGGTCGCGATGCACCCGCCCGCCGCGAGTTCGAGCAGCGTGCCCGCTGCCTCGAACGTCGTTGCCGGATAACGCAATTCGCTGACGCAGGCGCGCGGCGCCCCCAGGGCGTCGTCGGCCACCGAGTCCGTACCGAGTTCCACCCGGTGCCGGAGCAGGGGCCCGCCGTCGACGTCGGCGTGCAGCGCCGCCGACCAGAAGCCGTGCCGTTCGAACGAGCGGCCGATCTGTGCCCGCTCGCGCAGCCGTACCGTCCCGTCCCCCGTGACCGCCAGTCGCGTATGCGTCACGTGCCGCGACCCACCTGCCACGATCGTCGGCTGCGGGTCCACGTCGAGGTCGCCGTGGACCTCGACGTCCCAGGTGGCGTGCGATTCCATGGTCCCGGTGCCGGGCAGCGCCATCGTCGCCGCGGCGCTGCGTATCCGAAGCCGCGCACCGCGCTCCACCACAACCCGGATCGCGATCGTGTCCCCGCCGAGCGGTGTCGCGGCCGCGGAGACGAGGTGCACGGTGTCGGTCTCGGTGCGCCGCGCGGCCAGCCCTCCGGCGCACTCGATGTGCGGTTCGCGACCGGGCCGGGCGACGAGGAGGACGTCGGAGCGCATCTACACCGGCACCCGGAGCTGGGTACGGACCCAATCCAGGACCGGACCCGCCGTCGGGTCCTCGGTCAGCGAGACCAGGACGAATGGGCGGTCGCCGCGGACCTTCCCGGCGTCGCGGCGCATCACGTCGAGGTCGGCGCCGACCATCGGTGCCAGGTCGGTCTTATTGATCACCAGCAGGTCGGAGAAGGTGACGCCGGGCCCGCCCTTGCGGGGCACCTTGTCGCCACCGGCCACGTCGATGACGAAGATCTGCACGTCGATCAAGCCGGACGAGAACGTCGCCGTCAGGTTGTCGCCACCGGACTCGACGAGGATCAGGTCGAGACGTGGGTTGCCCGCGACGAGGTCGTCGATCGCGTCCAAGTTCGCGGTGATGTCGTCGCGGATGGCGGTGTGCGGGCACCCACCCGTCTGCACCGCGGCGATCCGCTCGTCGGGAAGCACCGCGTGCCTGCGCAGGAAGTCGGCGTCCTCGGTGGTGTAGATGTCGTTGGTCAGCACCGCCAGCGACAGCTCGTCGCGCAGCTGACGGCACAGCGCCGCCACGAGCGCGGTCTTGCCCGAACCGACGGGCCCGCCCACGCCGATGCGCAGCGGCTCGCCGGGCAGGCGCTGCCTGCGCGGCCGGTCGACGTGCACGTGTGGTTCACCGTCGATGAGATGTGGTGGCACTGGCCCTCCTTCAGGACACGAACAGGGGACGGTCGCGTTCGACGTGTCGCTCGGCGAGCACGTCCAGCAGCGGGTCGGACAGGTCGGCGAGCTCCTTGGCCGCGGCGGACGCGGTCCGCTCGCACAGCGGCGACAACTCGAACGTCAGGGCGGCCACGTCACCGGGGTCCAGGGCCAGCAGTCGCTGTGCCGCGGTCGCGGAGCCGGTCATCGTCGTGTACGTCAGCGACAGCGCGGTCTGCTCGGGAGGCAGATCGGCCGCGGCGCCGACCGCGCCGGTGGCGACGGCGAGGTGCGGCTTGGCGCCCAACGTCGACCAGTCGTGGTCCGGCCACACCCGTCGCGCCAACCTGGCCAGTCCCCTGCCCTGCGCGCGGGAGGCGGTCCTGGCCGCCGGCGAGGGGGTCCGCGCGTCGGTCTCGGCGTCGGCCTCGGCGACGGCGAGGGTACCGCTGCACACCGCGGCCGCGATCGACGCCGAGACCAGACCGTGGGTGCGGACGCGACGGATCAGGAACGCGCGCAACGTGATCAGGTCGATCACCAGACCGCCGGTGATGGCCTCCTCGACGCCACCCGAGTGCACGTGGCCACCGGTCGGCAGACGTGAGTCCGACAGCACCAGCAGCGTGGCGAGATCGTTCATCAGAACAGGAAGTAGCGCTGCGCCATGGGCAGTTCCACGGCGGGCTCCTCGGCCCACACCTCGCCGTCGACGTGCACGGTGAACGTGTCGGGGTCGACCTCGATGCGGGGTAGTGCGTCGTTGAGCGGCATGTCGGCCTTGCCCACCGCGCGGACGTTCCCGACGGGTACCAGGCGACGGTTCACCGCCAGCCGGTCGGCCAGCCCGTCCTCGATGGCCTGCGGCGCGACGAAGTGCACCGAGGTGGCGGCGGCCGCGGCGGGGCTCGCCCCGAACATCGGCCTCGGCAGCACGGGTTGCGGTGTCGGGATGGACGCGTTGGCGTCGCCCATCGCGGCCCACGCGATCATGCCGCCCTTGATCACCACGTGCGGGCGCACGCCGAAGAACGCCGGCTCCCACAGCACCAGGTCGGCCAGCTTGCCCACCTCGACCGAGCCGATCTCGCGCTCCATGCCGTGCGCGATCGCCGGGCAGATCGTGTACTTGGCGACGTAGCGCCTGGCCCGGTTGTTGTCGGCGCGCCCGTCGCCCTCCAGGGCGCCGCGCCTGCGCTTCATCACGTGCGCGGTCTGCCAGGTCCGCATCACCACCTCGCCGATGCGGCCCATGGCCTGCGCGTCGCTGCCGATCATCGAGATCGCACCCATGTCGTGCAGCAGGTCCTCGGCCGCGATCGTCGACGGCCGGATCCGGCTCTCCGCGAACGCCAAGTCCTCCGGGACCGCGGGATTGAGGTGGTGACAGACCATCAGCATGTCGAGGTGCTCGTCGAGGGTGTTGATGGTGTGCGGACGGGTCGGGTTGGTGGAGCTCGGCAGGACGTTGCCATGCGAGACCACCGTCACGATGTCGGGCGCGTGACCGCCGCCGGCACCCTCGGTGTGATAGGCGTGGATCGCCCGCCCGCCGATGGCCGCGAGGGTGTCCTCGACGAAGCCGGCCTCGTTGAGCGTGTCGCTGTGCAGGTTCACCTGCACGCCCGCGGCCTCGGCCACGGTCAGGCAGGCGTCGATCGCGGCGGGGGTGGTCCCCCAGTCCTCGTGCAGCTTGAATCCCGCTGCGCCGCCGCGCAGTTGCTCCCACATCGAATCGGCCGACACCGTGTTGCCCTTGCCGAGCAGCGCCACGTTGAGTGGCCAGGTGTCGAGCGCCTCCAGCATGCGGGCGAGGTGCCACGATCCGGGGGTGACCGTGGTGGCCTTGCTGCCCTCGGCGGGACCGGTGCCGCCGGCGACGATCGTGGTGATCCCGCCGCCGAGCGCCTCCTCCATGATCTGCGGGCAGATCAGGTGGACGTGGCAGTCGATGGCTCCGGCGGTGAGGATGCGGCCGTTGCCGGAGATGACCTCGGTGGACGGCCCGACGACGAGATCGGGATGCACGCCCGACATCACGTCGGGGTTGCCCGCCTTGCCGATCCCGACGATGCGGCCGTCGCGGATGCCGACGTCGGCCTTGATGATTCCCCAGTGGTCGAGGATGACCGCCCCGGTGATGATCGTGTCGGGGGCGCCGTCGGCGCGAGTGGCGCGCGACTGCCCCATCGATTCCCGCAGCACCTTGCCGCCGCCGAACACGGCCTCGTCGCCCGCCAGACCCGGCCCGCCGCTGCGGTCCTCGGTGATCTCGATCAGCAGGTCGGTGTCGGCGAGGCGGATCCGGTCGCCGGTGGTCGGTCCGAACAGGGCGGCGTAGCGCTCGCGGGTCAGGTCGGTCATCGGCGTCGGTTCTTCGCGCAGGCGGTCATCGGGGGTCCAGCCTTCCCGGTGGGTTCAGTGACAGTCCGTACACCTCGCGGGTACCGCCCAGCGGAACCAGCGAGACCTGTTGCGCCACACCGGGTTCGAAGCGGACCGCGGTGCCCGCCGGGATGTCGAGTCGGTGACCGTGTGCCGCGGCGCGATCGAACTCCAGTGCCGCGTTGGCCTGGGGCAGGTGCACGTGGCTGCCGACCTGGACGGGCCGGTCCCCGGTGTTGACGACGCTCATCTCGATGCGGGCCGCACCCGCGTTCAGGGTGATGTCGCCCTCGCCGAGCAGGATCTCGCCGGGCACGATCGATGGTCGATCCGCACTGGTCATCGCTGCCTCACGGGATCGGGTGGTGGACGGTGACGAGCTTGGTGCCGTCGGGGAAGGTCGCCTCGACCTGAACGTCGTGCAGCATCTCGGGAATGCCGTCCATGACGTCGGCACGGGTCAGCACCCCGCGGCCGCTGACCATCAGCTCGGCCACCGTCCGGCCGTCGCGGGCGCCTTCGAGGACGTGATCGCTGATGAGGGCGACGGCTTCGGGGTGGTTGAGGCGCAGGCCCCGTGCCTGCCGTCGGCGCGCCAGTTCCGCCGCGTACGACAGGAGCAGGCGTTCCTGCTCGTGGGGGCTCAGACGCATAGTGGGCGATCCTGCCACGGCATCGCGCAGTCGGCAGCGCGTCCGGATCGGCAGGCCGCCGGGGCCCGGGTCAGCGCGGCGTGGACGCGGAAGTCACGCCCCCGGGCGGCAAGTCGCGCCAGGACCGCGCGAGGTCAGGCCTCGGGTGCGTCGGCGGGGAGGTTCTGCAGCCGCACCTGGCCGCGGGCGACGAGTCGGCCGTCGGCTCCGGCGATCTCGACCATCCACAGCTGCTGGCGGCGGCCACGGTGGATGGGCGTGGACGTCGCGGTCACGACGCCCGCGGTGATCGCGCGCAGGAAGTCGGTGTTGTTGTTGACGCCGACGACGTTGCGTCCGCCGCCCGCCGACTCCAGCCACACCCCGGCCGAGACGCTCGCGACGCTCTCCACGATGGAGCAGTAGACGCCGCCGTGCACGATGCCGTGCGGCTGGAGGAGCCCGTCGTGGATCAGCAGTTCGGCGCGGACCTGGTCGGGCGTCGCCTCGAGGTACGTCAGGCCGAGCACTTCGCTGAATCCGGAGTCGAAGGCGTTCATGTCCGAAGTCGTCACGACCATGGTTCTACACCGCTTCCCGTCGGTCCGGAAACGTGGGTCGGTCCGGAAATGCGGAAGGGCCCCGCACCGAAGTGCGGGACCCTTCCTTCGAATGGACCGGGGGTCTCTGCAGCCCTCAGGACTCCGGCTCGGTCCGGTGGTTCGGTTCAGTCGACGCCGTGGCGTGCCATGAGCATAGGCAAGGCTGCCCTAATTTTGCAAGACCTTCGTCGACGTGGCCCTGCCGGCACCCCGCACCGGCGCGCCGAACCCGACGAGCGCATCGAGAACCGCCTGCCCGCGGCGCATGCTCGTCAGCTCACTGGAACCGGCGAGCAACGGCACCTGCGTGGACGCACTGACGACGGCGCCGCCGACCAGGTGCCACATCGCGCTGACGGAGATGGCGCCGGCGCTGACGGCATGCAGCGTCTCGAACAGCGGCTCGAGTGCCCGGTGGCTGCGGTGGGCCACCCACGTCGTCAGGGCGGCCTCACTGGGCAGCGCGACGATCCGGTCCTGGGCGGCACGGCGGCGGCGCATCCCCGGCCGGCCGCCGAAGTAGGGATCCTCCGGCAGCGCGCGCAGCGTCGGATCGACGACGCCGACCCAGTCGATGGCGCCCTCGGAGTCCACGTGCACCCAGAGGTTCTCCAGGCCGGTGTCCCACGCGCGGCCCTCGAGCGCCAGCAGTGGGATCACCCGTCCGACCACCACGTGGGCGAGCGTCGCGGCGAGCTGCTGGGTCACTGCGGCACGGCTGTCCGTCTCGGCGGCGGCGGCGTCGAACATCGTCTGGAGACGATCGGTGGTGAGGATCTCCGCCAGCGGCCACCAGCGACGACGGGACAGGTCGCCCATCACGGCGACGCCGTACACGCGCGGACACTCGGGATAGAGGTCCCGCAGTCGTCGGCTGGATTCGTGCAGTGGAAGCGTCCGCCTGATCGACATGCGGGCGATCAGCGGGTCGTCGACCACGACCGTCATGGAGCCTCCTTCAGTTAGGTTAGCCTTACTATAGTGTGGCTCAAGATCGAGGCCACCCCTTGTGACTGGACTCACAACGTCCGGCGAACTGGGTGTTCACCGGCGATCCGATCCGGCGCGACTGCCGTCGCGGCACGAACGCGAACCGGATACGACGCTCGGTAGTAACCCCGTAGTACGCTGAAACGACTGCTCAGGAGAGTGACGGAAGATGGCCAAAGTGACGCGACTCGGGGAACTCGAACGCGAGGTGATGGATCACCTGTGGTCCACCCGCGAACCCCAGACGGTGCGCCAGGTGCACGAGGCGCTCGCGGCGAGGCGCGACCTCGCCTACACCACGATCATGACGGTCCTCCAGCGTCTCGCGAAGAAGAACCTCGTCGTTCAGCACCGCGACGACCGGGCCCACCGCTACGCCCCCACCCACGGCCGAGACGTCCTGGTGGCGGGGCTGATGGTCGACGCGCTGGACCAGGCTGCGGACTCCGGCAGCCGCGAAGCCGCCCTCGTCCACTTCGTCGAGCGGGTGAACGCCGACGAGGCCGCGGCGCTGCGCCGCGCGCTGGCGGAACTGGAGACCAAACACACCGCCGATTCGGCTGGTAATTCGGGCCTTCGCTAGGGAAGACTGGACGTGTGTCCGCGCTGGCCTTCTCCCTCGTGGCGCTGGCCCTCGTAGGCCCGGTGCCCGCACTCCTGGCGCGCGCGACGTGGCCATTGCGTGCACCGAGAGCCGCGATCGTGCTGTGGCAGAGCATCGCGCTGGCCGCGGTCCTGTCCGCGTTCAGCGCCGGCATCGCCATCGCGAGCAGGCTCTTCGTCCCCGGCCCCGACGGCAGGCCGACCGCCACCATCACCAGTGAGATCGCAGCGCTCGGGCTCCCGCTGTGGCTGCTCTACGTGGTCGTGCTGACGCTGACCTTGGTGGTCGGGGCCCGTCTCGTCGTGGCCGTGCTCCAGGTGGCCATCGCCACCCGGCGGCGGCGCGCCCACCACCGGATGATGGTCGACCTGCTCAGTACCTCGCGCTTCGCGGCGCCCGACGTCTGTACCAGGGCCAGCGGGCTGCGCATCCTCGACGTCGAGCAGCCGCTGGCCTACTGCCTGCCCGGAGTGCGCAGCCGCGTCGTCGTCAGCCACGGCACTTTGACCGCGCTGAGCGACGACGAGATCGCCGCGATCCTCAGCCACGAACAGGCCCACCTGCGCGCGCGCCACGATCTGGTGCTCGAGATGTTCACCGCCGTGCACGCCGCGTTCCCCCGCTTCGTCCGCAGTGCGAACGCCCTCGACGCCGTCCGTCTGCTCATCGAGTCACTCGCCGACGACGCCGCGGTGCGCACCTCGGGTCCCCGCCCGCTCGCCCGCGCGCTCGTCGCCTGCGCGGCGGGCCGCACACCCCGGGGTGCCCTCGCCGCAGGAGGCCCCACCACCGTGATCCGCGTGCGTCGGCTCGGCGGGAAGCCCAACAGCGTCGTGCTGGCCGTCGTCGCCTACGTCGCCGCCGCCGGAGTGCTGGTGGTTCCCACCATCGCGGTCGCGGTCCCCTGGCTCAACGAACTGACCCGTCTGTTCGCCGCACTGCCCTGACGCTCGTCCGGGCCGGTACCTTCACAACACCACAACGAAAGGCTGCCCGTGACCAGCTCGGATTCGAAGTCGGACACCACCGCTACAGCACAGATCGGCGTCACGGGGTTGGCGGTGATGGGTTCCAACATCGCGCGCAACTTCGCCCACCACGGCTACACGGTCGCCGTGCACAACCGCACGACCGCCAAGATCGACGCACTGCTCGAGGCACACGGATCCGAAGGAAACTTCGTGCGCGGCAACACCATTCCGGAGTTCCTCGCCACGCTGGAGAAGCCGCGCCGCGTCCTCATCATGGTGAAGGCGGGCGACCCGACCGACGCCGTCATCAACGAACTCGCCGACGCGATGGAGGAGGGCGACATCATCATCGATGGCGGCAACTCCCTGTTCACGGACACGATCCGTCGCGAGAAGGCCATCCGCGAGCGCGGCCTGCACTACGTCGGCGCCGGCATCTCCGGCGGCGAGGAGGGTGCGCTGAACGGGCCGTCGATCATGCCCGGTGGACCCAAGGAGTCCTACGAGTCCCTCGGACCCCTGCTCGAGGAGATCTCCGCCCACGTCGACGGCGTCCCCTGCTGCACCCACATCGGCCCCGACGGGTCCGGCCACTTCGTGAAGATGGTGCACAACGGCATCGAGTACTCCGACATGCAGTTGATCGGCGAGGCCTACCAGCTGCTGCGCGACGGGCTCGGCAAGTCCGCGCCCGAGATCGCCGACGTCTTCCGCGACTGGAACGAAGGCGACCTCGACAGCTACCTCATCGAGATCACCGCCGAGGTGCTCAAGCAGACCGACGCCAAGACCGGCAAGCCGCTGGTCGACGTCATCCTCGACGAGGCGGAGCAGAAGGGCACCGGCCGCTGGACGGTCAAGTCCGCGCTCGACCTCGGCATCCCGGTCACCGGCATCGCCGAGGCGGTGTTCGCCCGCGCGCTGTCCGGATCGGTGACGCAGCGCAAGGCGACCGTCGGTCTCGCGTCCGGCGACCTGGGCGGCAAGCCCACCGATGCCGACCGCTTCGTCGACGACGTCAGCAAGGCGCTGTACGCGTCGAAGATCGTGGCGTACGCCCAGGGCTTCAATCAGATCCAGGCCGGCAGCAAGGAATACGACTGGGGCATCACGCCCGGCGACATGGCGACCATCTGGCGCGGCGGCTGCATCATCCGGGCCAAGTTCCTCAACCGCATCAAGGAAGCCTTCGACGACGAGCCCGAACTCGCGACGCTGCTGGTGGCGCCGTACTTCCGCGAGGCCATCGAGGCGGCGATCGACAGCTGGCGCCGCGTGGTCATCACCGCCACCCAGCTCGGCATCCCGGTGCCCGGCTTCTCGTCGGCGCTGTCCTACTACGACGCGCTGCGCACCGAACGCCTGCCCGCCGCGCTGACCCAGGGTCTGCGCGACTTCTTCGGGGCGCACACCTACGGGCGCATCGACGCCGATCCCGCCGCGCGGTTCCACACGCTGTGGAGTGCCGACCGCACCGAGGTCGAGATCTAGTCCCCCTCGCCAACAGTCGCGAACTCCCCTCGTTCGCGAGAAATCAGGGGAGTTCGCGACTGCTCGCGCCAAGGAGGGGCGCCACGGAAACTAGGCTTGGGTCATGCGCTTCCTCGACGGTCACCACCCGCCGCACGACCTGACCTACAACGACGTGTTCGTCGTGCCCGGCCGGTCGAACGTCACGTCCCGCTTCGACGTGGACCTGTCCACCGTCGACGGCTCGGGCACCACGATCCCGGTCGTCGTCGCGAACATGACCGCCGTGGCCGGCCGTCGGATGGCCGAGACCGTCGCGCGCCGGGGCGGCATCGTCGTCCTGCCGCAGGACCTGCCGATCAGCGCCGTCCAGGAGACGGTCGACTTCGTCAAGAGCCGTGACCTGGTGGCGGACACCCCGGTGCTGCTGTCCCCCGACGACTCGGTGTCCGACGCGGCGGCGCTGATCCACAAGCGCGCGCACGGTGCGGCCGTGGTCGTCGCCGACGGCCTGCCGGTCGGGTTGGTCACCGAGGCGTCCTGCGCCGGGGTCGACCGCTTCGCCCGGGTACGCGACGTCGCGCTGAGCGACTTCGTCACCGTTCCCGTCGGCACCGACCCCCGAGAGGTGTTCGACCGGCTCGAGCACGCGCCGGTCGACGTGGCGGTCGTCACGAAACCGGACGGGACGGTGTCGGGCGTACTCACCCGGACGGGGGCGATCCGGGCCGGCATCTACTCTCCCGCCGTCGACGCCTCGGGCCGGTTGCGGATCGCCGCGGCCGTCGGCATCAACGGTGACGTGGGCGCCAAGGCACGGGCGCTGGCCGAGGCCGGTGCCGACCTCCTCGTCGTCGACACCGCGCACGGACACCAGGAGAAGATGCTCGACGCCATCAAGGTCATCGCCTCCCAGGACCTCGGGCTGCCGCTGGCGGCGGGCAACGTCGTCTCGGCGGAGGGCACCCGTGACCTCATCAGCGCCGGCGCCTCCATCGTGAAGGTCGGCGTGGGCCCCGGCGCGATGTGCACCACCCGGATGATGACCGGCGTCGGCAGGCCGCAGTTCTCCGCGGTTCTCGAATGTTCGCACGCGGCAAGGCAACTCGGCGGCCACGTGTGGGCCGACGGCGGCGTGCGGCATCCGCGTGACGTCGCGCTCGCGCTCGCCGCGGGTGCCTCCAACGTGATGATCGGGTCCTGGTTCGCGGGTACGTACGAGTCCCCGGGTGACCTGCTGACCGACCGCGACGGCCGGCTCTACAAGGAGAGCTACGGCATGGCCTCCAAGCGCGCCGTCGCCGCCAGGACCGCCTCCGACGGCGCGTTCGACCGGGCCCGCAAGGCCCTGTTCGAGGAGGGCATCAGCACCTCGAGGATGAGCCTCGACCCCGCCCGCGGCGGTGTCGAGGACCTGCTCGACCACATCACCTCCGGCGTCCGCAGCACGTGCACCTACGTGGGCGCCGCCACACTTCCCGAGCTGCACGAGATGGTGGTCCTGGGCGTGCAGTCCGCGGCGGGCTTCGCCGAGGGCCATCCGCTGCCGACCGGCTGGTGAGACGGCGAATGCTCGGCCGCTGAACGGGGTACGTCTCGGTTAACATGGTCCGACTCGTCCTCCACGAAAGGGAACACGTGCCACAGGCACCTGCCGAGGCCCCTGGCACTGAACCGGACGCCGGCTGCGAACCGGCGGCCCAGCAGCCCAGCGACGCCGAACCCTCCAGTAGGAGGCCGGGCCACGTGCCCGGCGCCCAAGGGGTGGGTCGCACGTGAGCCTCACCCTCACCCTGCTCAGCATCCTCGCGATCGTCGCGCTGACGCTGGGCACGGCGGTGTTCGTGGCCGCGGAGTTCTCCCTGACCGCGCTGGAACGCAGCACCGTCGACGCCAACGCGAAGACCGGTGGCTGGCGCGACGGCGTCGTGCAGAAGGCGCACAAGTCGCTGTCGTTCCAGCTCTCCGGCGCCCAGCTCGGCATCTCGATGACCACGCTGGCCACCGGCTACCTGGCCGAACCGGTCGTCGCCCGGCTGCTGCGTGGGCCGCTGACGGCGATCAAGGTGCCCGAGGGCATGCTCGACGGCGTAGCCCTCGTCCTGGCGCTCCTGATCGCCACCTCGATCTCCATGGTGTTCGGCGAACTCGTCCCCAAGAACCTCGCCGTCGCCAAACCCGCGCCCACCGCCCGCTGGGCCGCGCCGCCACAGTGGTGGTTCTCCCGACTGCTCACCCCGGCGATCAACGTCACCAACGGCACCGCGAACTGGATTCTGCGTCAGCTGGGTATCGAGCCCGCCGAGGAACTGCGCTCTGCCCGTTCCCCGCAGGAGCTGGTGTCGCTGGTCCGCAACTCCAAGCAGAGCGGATCGCTCGACGCCGGCACCGCCGACCTGGTCGACCGGTCGCTGAAGTTCGGTGAACGCACCGCGGAGGAACTCATGACCCCGCGGCCGAAGATCGAGTCCCTGGCCTCCGACGACACCGTCGCCGACCTGCTGGTCAAGGCGATGGAGACCGGGTACTCGCGCTTCCCCATCATCGAGGGCGACCTCGACGAGACCATCGGCATCGTCCACGTCAAACAGGTGTTCTCGGTGCCGGTCGCCGAGCGGTCCCGGACCCAACTGGCCGCGGTGGCGCTGCCGGTCGCCACAGTGCCGTCCACGCTCGACGGCGACTCGGTGATGACCGAGATCCGCGCGAACGGTCTGCAGACCGCCCTCGTCGTGGACGAGTACGGCGGCACGGCCGGCATGGTGACCGTCGAGGACCTCATCGAGGAGATCGTCGGCGACGTGCGCGACGAGCACGACGACGCGACACCCGACGTCGTCACCATCGAGGACGGCTGGCGGATGTCGGGCCTGCTGCGCATCGACGAGGTGCGTGCAGCGACGTCGTTCCGCCCGTCCGAGGGTGAGTACGAGACGATCGGCGGCCTCGTCCTCGAGGAACTCGGTCACATCCCCGAACCGGGCGAGACGGTCGAACTCACCGAGTTCGATCCGGACGGCCCGCTCGACGATCCGATCGTCTGGCAGGCCAAGGTCATCCAGATGGAGGGCCGCCGCATCGACCTGCTTGAACTGACCGAACTCGGCCGTCGCAGCGACCTCGCCCAGGACGAGGACGAGGACGGGAACGACGACGACGCGGACGGGGGTGGCCGGTCGTGACCACCGACCTGCTCGGCGTGCTGCTGACCGCCGTACTGCTGGGCCTCAACGCCTTCTTCGTGGGCTCGGAGTTCGCGCTGATCTCCGCGCGGCGCGACCGTCTCGAGGCGTTGGCCGAACAGGGCAAGAAGAGTGCGGTCACCGTGATCCGCGCGGGCGAGAACCTATCCCTGATGCTCGCCGGCGCACAGCTGGGCATCACGATCTGTTCCATCCTGCTGGGTCGCGTCGGTGAACCGGCCGTGGCGCATCTGCTGGAGAAGCCGTTCAGTGCCGTCGGGATCCCCGACTCCGTGCTGCACACCGTGGCGTTCCTCATCGCACTCGGCGTCGTGGTGACGCTGCACGTCCTGCTCGGCGAGATGGTGCCGAAGAACATCGCCATCGCCGGACCCGAGTCGACGGCCATGCTGCTGATCCCGGTCTACCTGGTCTACATGCGGCTGGCGAAGCCGTTCATCGCCTTCTACAACTGGTGTGCCAACAGCACGTTGCGTGCGCTCGGAGTGGAACCCAAGGACGAGCTCGACGTCACGGTGTCGACGGTCGAACTGTCCGAGATGATCGCCGAATCGCTGTCCGAGGGGCTGCTCGACCCCGAGGAGCACACCCGCCTCACCCGCGCCCTGCAGATCCGCAACCGAGTCGTGCGCGACGTCGCGATCCCCCTGGCCGACATCCGCGCGGTTCCGGTGTCCGCGCCGGGCGCGGGCCCCACGGTCGCCGCGATCGAGCGCGCGCTCGCCGACACCGGCTACTCCCGGTTCCCGGTGACCGAGGCCGACGGCGCCTTCATCGGCTACGTGCACATCAAGGACGTGCTGTCGCTGATCAACGACCCGGAGGCGGTCGTCGAGCCGGCCATGGTCCGCGCGCTGCCCACGGTGTCCGCGTCGCTTCCGCTGGCCGTCGCGCTCTCCCGGCTCCGCCGCGACAACAGCCACCTCGCGCTGGTGACGACCGACGACGAGGTGACGGCGATGGTCGCCCTGGAGGACCTGGTGGAGGACCTCGTGGGGACGGTCCGCGACGGAACGCACCGTGTCTGACGTCCTCGCCCGCGAGGTCACCGTCCTGGCCGAACCGGACTGGACCGCCCGCCAGGAGCGGCACGAGGTGCGGGCCGACCGCTTCGTCGGGCCGCACCGGGAACGGGCCGCCCGTGGCGTTCCCCACCCCGTGTGGGACTTCCTGTTCACCTACTACAGCCTGCGACCGCGCCAGGTGCGCCGGTGGCATCCCGGGTTCGGCACCCACCTCGACGGCCCGTCGGCGGCGTCGTTCCTGCGCCGCGGCGGGTACGTGCGCAGCGCGGCCGGGGTCGGGGTGTCCATCGAGTACGTCCGCTCGCGGATCGACGCGATCGCGTTCATCGGCGAGCTGCTGCGCGCCACGGCCGCACGACCGGCCCGGTTGAACTGCTTCGGCCTCCACGAGTGGGCCATGGTCTATCGCGCGCCCGAGGTCCGGCACGGTCGGGTACCGCTGCGGCTCGGTGCCGCGGACACCGATGCGGTCGTCGAGTCGGTGCCGTTGCGCTGCACGCACTTCGACGCGTTCCGGTTCTTCACCGACGCTGCGGCACCCAGGAACGCGCTGCCGCTGAGCCGTGCCGACCAGGTCGCCACCGAGCAGCCGGGTTGCATCCACGCCTCGATGGACCTGTACAAGTGGGCCTACAAGCTGGGGCCGCTGGTGGACGCGGCGCTGGTACTCGACTGCCTCGAGGTGGCCGCGAACGCCCGTGAGGTCGACATGCGGGCCAGCCCCTACGACCTGACCGACTATGGTTTCGACCCGATCGCCGTCGAGACGCCCGCGGGCCGGGCCGAGTACGTCCGGGCCCAACAGGACGTCGCCGACCGCGCGGAGCCGCTGCGCGCCGCGCTCGCAGACGCGTGTGACCTGCTGCTGCGGGCCGCGCACGGCGGTTAGCTGCGATTACCCACGGGTAAGCTTGATCGACGCTTCAGGAGGAGAGAGATGAACGAGACCACCGCTCCAGGAACCGACCGCGTGTCCGTCGGCAACCTGCGGGTTGCCAAGGTGCTGCACGACTTCATCACCAACGAGGCCCTGCCGGGCACCGGCCTGGATCCCGACAGCTTCTGGGCCGGCGTCGACAAGGTGGTCACCGACCTCGCGCCGAAGAACCAGGACCTGCTGGCCCGGCGCGACGACCTACAGGCCCAGATCGACAAGTGGCACCGGCAGCGCGTCATCGGACCGTTCGACGCCGCCGAGTACCAGCAGTTCCTGACCGACATCGGGTACCTGCTGCCCGAGCCCGAGGACTTCTCGGTGACGACGTCCGGCGTGGACGCCGAGATCACCTCGACCGCCGGTCCCCAGCTTGTGGTCCCGATCCTCAACGCGCGGTTCGCCCTCAACGCCGCCAACGCCCGGTGGGGATCGCTGTACGACGCGCTCTACGGCACCGACGTCATCTCCGAGGAGGACGGCGCTGAGAAGGGCACCAGCTACAACCGGGTGCGCGGCGACAAGGTGATCGCCTACGCCCGGAACTTCCTCGACGAGGCCGTCCCACTGGCCACCGGCTCGTGGGCCGACATCGACGGCCTGACGATCGACGGCGGCCAGGTCCTCGCCACCCTCGGTGACGACACGAGCGTCGGACTCGCCGACCCCGAGCGATTCGCCGGGTACCTCGGCGAGCCGGGCGCGCCGACCTCGGTGCTGCTCGTCAACCACGGTCTGCACGTCGAGATCCTGATCGACCCCGACTCCCCCGTCGGCTCGACCGACCGGGCCGGCATCAAGGACGTCGTGCTGGAGTCGGCGATCACCACGATCATGGACTTCGAGGACTCCGTCGCGGCCGTCGACGCCGACGACAAGGTGCTGGGCTACCGCAACTGGCTGGGCCTCAACCGCGGCGATCTGGCCGAAGAGGTCAGCAAGGGCGGCAAGTCGTTCACCCGCACGCTCAACGACGACCGCACCTACACCGGCCCCGACGGCGAGTCCGAGCTGAGCCTGCCCGGCCGGAGCCTGCTCTTCGTCCGCAACGTCGGCCACCTGATGACCAACGACGCGATCGTGGATGCCGACGGCAACGAGGTTCCCGAAGGCATCCAGGACGCGCTGTTCACCGGCCTCATCGCGGTGCACGGCCTGCGCGGTGCCGACGAGAACGACGGCGCCAACGGCCCGTATGCCAACAGCCGTACCGGCAGCGCCTACATCGTGAAGCCCAAGATGCACGGCCCCGACGAGGTCGCGTTCACCTGTGAGCTGTTCAGCCGCGTCGAGGACGTCCTGAACATCCCGCAGGGCACGCTCAAGGTCGGCATCATGGACGAGGAGCGGCGGACCACGCTCAACCTGAAGGCGTGCATCAAGGCCGCCGCCGATCGGGTGGTGTTCATCAACACCGGATTCCTCGACCGCACCGGCGACGAGATCCACACCTCGATGGAGGCGGGTCCGATGATCCGCAAGGGCGCGATGAAGAGCCAGCCATGGATCAAGGCCTACGAGGACGCCAACGTCGACGTCGGCCTGGCCACGGGACTGTCCGGGCGCGCGCAGATCGGCAAGGGCATGTGGGCGATGACCGACCTGATGGCAGACATGGTCGAGCAGAAGATCGGTCAGCCGAAGGCCGGCGCGACGACGGCGTGGGTCCCATCGCCCACCGCGGCGACCCTGCACGCGATGCACTACCACCAGGTCGACGTCGCCGAGGTCCAGCGGGAACTGGCAGGGAAGACCCGCACCACGGTCGACGAGCTCCTGACGATTCCGCTGGCCAAGGAGCTCGCGTGGGCGCCCGAGGAGATCCGCGAGGAGGTCGACAACAACTGTCAGTCGATCCTGGGCTACGTGGTGCGCTGGGTCGAGGCGGGCGTCGGCTGCTCGAAGGTGCCCGACATCCACGACGTCGCCCTCATGGAGGACCGCGCCACCCTTCGCATCTCCAGCCAGCTGCTCGCGAACTGGCTGCGCCACGGCGTCATCACCGAGGAGGACGTCACGGCCAGCCTGCGCCGGATGGCCGAGAAGGTCGACGAGCAGAACTCCGGCGCCAGCGACTACCTGCCGATGGCATCGGACCCCGAGGGCAGCGTCGCCTTCCAGGCTGCCCAGGAACTGATCCTGTCGGGCACCCAGCAGCCGAACGGCTACACCGAGCCGATCCTTCATCGCCGGCGCCGGGAGTTCAAGGCGCGTCACGCGGGGCAGTGACTAGACTTCGGCGGGACCGGATCACGAGTCACTCTGGTAACACCAAGGTGACCACCGAGCACGAGGAGTACAGGGGCTAGGGATGGGCAGGCACAGCGTTCCCGACCCCGACGACTCGGACGACCGTCGCCCACCGACCCCGGCGGGCGACGACGTCGGCGAGCCGGATCCGTCCGTCGAAAACCGCCCGGCCGACGATGATTTCGTTGCGCAGACCTACGGCGGCCCGGCCGAACCCGGTGCCGAGCCGGACTACCGTGACGACGCGTACTGGCACGGACAGCGCGATGCCCGCTACGAGGAGCCGACCGAGCGCCCCTCCGAGGACGTCGACGACTACGACGATCACGACGACGATTACGACGATTACGACGAGGACGAGGGCGATCACGGCCCCGCCGACGAGTCACCGACCCGGGCCTTCGCGTCCTCCCCACCCCGCCCACCGTCGGGTCCGCAACACGGCGGCGAGTGGGAGGGTGGCGAGTGGACGGGTAGCCACCGGGCCATCCAGCCCAAGCGACGCGGCGTCAGCGTCGGCGTCATCGTCGCGCTCGTCACGGTCGTCGTGGTCGTGGCCGGCGTCATCGTGTGGCGCTTCCTCGGCGATGCCCTCTCCAACCGGTCCCAGGTGTCGGCCGCCCGCTGCGTCGAGGGCGAACTGGTCGTCGCGGTGGTCGCCGACCCGTCGATCGCCGACCAGGTACAGACGCTCGCCGAGCAGTACAACGGCAACGCCGCGCCGGTGGGCGACAAGTGCGTCAAGGTCGACGTGCAGCGCGGCGACTCGAACCAGGTGATCGACGGCTTCGGTGCCGCATGGCCCGGCGACCTGGGCCAGAAGCCGGCACTCTGGATTCCCGCCAGCTCGGTGTCGGAAGCCCGCCTCGAGACCGCGTCGGGTGCGCAGACCATCAGCGACAGCCGTTCACTGGTGACCTCCCCCGTGATGCTCGCCGTCCGGCCCCAACTTCAGGCGGCTCTCGGACAGCGGACGTGGGCGGATCTGCCTGCTCTGCAGAGCAACCGGGCGGCACTGGACGGCCTCGGCCTGTCCGGCTGGGGTGGTCTGCGGCTGGCGCTGCCCACCGAGGGCGACGCGGACGCGACGTACCTGGCTGCCGAGGCGGTCGCCGTCGAGGCCGCTCCGGCCGGTGCACCCGCCACGGCCGGTGCGTCGGCGATCAACACCCTGCTCAACGGTCGTCCCGAACTCGCGGACGCCACGCTGTCCACGGCGATCGACGCCTTGCTGGCGGGCTCGAACGCCGCCGACTCCTCGGTGCACGCCGTCGCGACCACCGAGCAGCAGCTCTTCCAGCGGGGGAAGGATCTCCCCGACGCGAAGGACAAGCTGGCGGGGTGGTTGCCGTCCGGTCCGTCGGCCGTCGCCGACTACCCCACGGTGCTGCTGTCGGGCGACTGGCTGTCCCAGGAACAGGTGAGTGCGGCAAGCGAATTCGCCCGCTTCCTGCGCAAGCCCGAGGCGCTGACCGAGTTCGGGAACGCCGGCTTCCGCGTCGACGGCGCCACTCCGCCGGACAGCGACGTCACCGACTTCGGGACCGTGGGTGCGCCGGTGGCCGCCGGTGACGCCGCGACGCGCGCGACGCTCGCCGAGGCCGTCGCCTCCCCCGCCCAGAACCCGGCGGTCACGATCATGCTCGATCAGTCGATGAACGTCGACGAGGGCGGCCGCAGCCGCGTCGCGAACGTCACCGCGGGTCTGGCGGACAGGATCGGCGCGCTCCCGCCGACCGCCGCCGTCGGCCTGTGGACGTTCGACGGCGTCGCGGGTCGCAACGAGGTGGCGCTCGGCCCGCTGAGCGATCCCGTCGGCGGACAACCGCGGTCGACCGCGTTGACCGACAACCTGCGCGGCCAGGTCGCCTCGGGTGGCGGTGCCGTGTCGTTCACCACCATGCGCCTGGTCTACAACGAGGCGAACGTGAACTACCGCGAGGGCCAGCCGAATTCGGTGCTGGTCATCACGTCCGGCCCACACACCGACCAGTCACTCGACGGGCAGGGCCTGCAGGACGTCGTTCGCTCGGCCTTCCAGCAGGCGAAGCCCGTCGCGGTCAACGTGATCGACTTCGGCTCCGATCCGGACCGCGCCACGTGGGAGGCGCTGTCCCAGATCACCGGCGGCAGCTACCAGAACCTCTCCGCATCCACGGGTCCGGAGCTGCAGGCGGCGCTGACCAGCGTCGTGGGCTGATCGGCCGCCGTACTCCGTCTCCGCCGAACGTTGGTTACCGGCACGCGACACGCCGGTGAGGCGTGGCGGTAACCAACGTTCGCGGGCAGAGGACCCGTCAGGTCAGGCGAAGGCCTCGACCGGCGGGCACGAGCACACCAGGTTGCGGTCGCCGTAGGCACTGTCCACCCGACGAACGGGCGGCCACACCTTCGGCCGGAACGCCTTGCCGAGGGGGTAGGCGGCCTGCTCGCGGGTGTAGGGGTGGGTCCACTCGTCGACGAGCAGCGACGCCGCCGTGTGCGGTGCGCCGCGCAGCGGGTTGTCCTCCACCGGCCACGCGCCCGACCCGACCTGGTCGATCTCCGCGCGGATGGCGATCATCGCCTCGCAGAAGGCGTCGACCTCGTGCAGGCTCTCGCTCTCCGTGGGCTCCACCATCAGCGTCCCCGCGACGGGGAAGCTCATGGTGGGTGCGTGGAAGCCGAAGTCCGCCAGTCGCTTTGCGACGTCGTCGACCGTGACGCCGGTCGACTTCGTGATGCCGCGCAGGTCGAGGATGCACTCGTGGGCGACCATGCCGTTCTCGCCGGTGTAGAGCACCGGGTAGTACTCGTCGAGCCGGCGCGCCACGTAGTTGGCCGACGCGATGGCCGTCAACGTCGCCGCTCGCAGTCCCGGCGCGCCCATCATCCGGATGTACATCCAGGTGATCGGCAGGATGGACGCCGAACCGTAGGGCGCCGACGACACGGTGTAGGTGTCGGTGAGTTCCTCGGCCATGGGGTGACCCGGCAGGAACGGCGCGAGGTGCGAGCCCACCGCGACGGGACCGACGCCGGGGCCGCCGCCGCCGTGCGGGATGCAGAACGTCTTGTGCAGGTTCAGGTGACTGACGTCGCCACCGAACTTGCCCGGCCGGGCGAGGCCGACGAGCGCGTTGAGGTTCGCGCCGTCGACGTACACCTGACCACCGACGTCGTGCACCGCCGCACAGATGTCGGCCACGTCGTGCTCGAACACCCCGTGGGTGGACGGATACGTGATCATCAGCGCCGCAATGGAATCGGTGTGCTCGGCGATCTTGGCCCGCAGGTCGTCGAGGTCGACGTCGCCGTTCTCGCGACACGCGACGACCACGACGCGCATGCCCGCCAGGGCGGCCGATGCCGCGTTCGTACCGTGCGCGCTGGACGGGATGAGGCAGATGTTGCGCTGCTCGTCGCCGCGGCTCAGGTGGTAGGCCTGGATGGCGAGCAGGCCCGCGTACTCGCCCTGCGAACCGGCGTTCGGCTGCAGCGACACCGCGTCGTATCCGGTGAGCTGCGTGAGCCATCCCTCGAGGTCGGAGATCAGCCGTCGCAGGCCCGGGGTGTCCGAGGCGGGTGCGAACGGATGCTGACGGGCGAACTCGGGCCAGGTGATGGGCTCCATCTCGGCGGCCGCGTTCAGCTTCATCGTGCACGAGCCGAGCGGGATCATGCTGCGGTCCAGGGCGATGTCCTTGTCGGACAGCGACCGCAGGTACCGCATCATCTCCGTCTCGGTGCGGTAGCGCGTGAAGGCCGGGTGCGTCAGGAACGCCGACGTGCGCGTGTGGATCGACGGGCCGGGCTGGTGCTGTCCGCCGCGCGTGGCGCCGAAGGCCTCGAGCACCTTCTCGACGTGCTCGGCCGTCGTGGCCTCGTCGCACGCCACCGACACGTGGTCGGCGTCGACGACCCAGACGTTGATGCCGCGCTCCTTGGCGGCGGCACCGACCTCCTCGGCCCGGCCGGGGACCTCGGCGAGGACGGTGTCGAAGAAGGCGTCGTGCACCACCTCGACGTCCGCAGTGCGCAGTCCGGCGGCAATGCCCAGGGCGTTCCCGTGCACCCGGTGGGCAATCGCGGTGAGGCCGTCGGCGCCGTGGTAGCTGGCGTACATCGCAGCCATGACCGCGAGCAGCACCTGCGCGGTGCAGATGTTGCTGGTGGCCTTGTCACGCCGGATGTGCTGTTCCCGCGTCTGCAGGGCGAGGCGGTAGGCGGGCGACCCGTCCGCGTCGACGGAGACGCCGACGAGGCGGCCGGGGAGCTGGCGGGCCTGCTTGGTGTGCACGGCGAGGTACCCGGCGTGCGGACCGCCGAAGCCCATCGGCACGCCGAAGCGCTGGGTGGTGCCGAACGCGACGTCGGCGCCGATCTCGCCGGGAGGCGTGATCAGCGTCAGCGACAGCAGGTCCGCCCCCACCGCGACGAGTGCGCCGCGGTCGTGGGCCTGCCCGATCAGGGTCGACCAGTCGACGACGGCACCGCTGGCGCCGGGGAGTTGGACGATCACGCCGAAGAAGTCACCCTCGGGCAGGCCGTCGCGCAGGTCTGCGGTCACGATCTCGATGCCGAGCGGCTGCGCCCGCGTCTCGATGACCGCGGCGGTCTGGCGGTAGACGTCGGCGTCCACGGCGAGGCGGTTCACCGAGCCCTTGGCGGCGCGGTACATCAGCGTCATCGCCTCGGCGGCCGCGGTGCCCTCGTCGAGCATCGACGCGTTGGCCACCTCGAGGCCGGTCAGGTCCTCCACCATGGTCTGGAAGTTGAGCAGCGCCTCGAGCCGGCCCTGGCTGATCTCCGGCTGGTACGGCGTGTAGGCCGTGTACCAGGCGGGGTTCTCCAGGATGTTGCGGCGGAGCACGGCGGGGGTCAGCGTGTCGTAGTAGCCCTGACCGATCATCGACACCGCGACGGTGTTGGTCAGCGCGAGCGCGCGGAGTTCGGCGAGCGCCTGCTCCTCGGTCGCCGGCGGCGGCAGCTGATCGAGGCCCGGCGCCATGCCACCGGGGCTCAGCGCGTCGAGGATGCCGACCGGCAGCGCCTTCTCGGCGAGGACGTCGAGCGACTCGACGCCGATGACGTCGAGCATCGTGTCGATGGCGGCCGCATCGGGTCCGATGTGACGGTCTGCGAATCGTGGCTGGTGGTGCTCGTTGGCGGGGTGGACGGCGTTACCGGACACGTGGGCCTCATTTCGACAAGGGCAGGGGGATTGCCCAGAACCGCTCGCGGCCCTCCCCCTCTGTCGTCGACCCGAGACCGGGCGCCTGAGAGATTCGGCGACGGAGGCGGCTGTGCCTCGACGTTGCGTCGCCTTTCCCCATGGGCGGGCGCACCGGCCGTGGCCGGCGCACCGCTTTCCAGAGGCATCGGGGCCCCAGGCGGTCCTTGTGCCTGAGAGGTTGATGGAGAGGTATTGCTCCTTCGGCGTCCGCAGCTGGCAACCACGGAACTCTCCCGCAAGGGGACGATGCAGTTGCCAGTCTAGCGGCAGCGCGCAGCGGAGGTGACGTCAGCCGATCTTGCGGTCGCGATGCTTGCGGCGCGACGCCAGTTCGTCCTCGGGCGCGGCGATCGATTCGCCGCCGTCGGCTCGTTCACCTGGGAAGTCCGCAATGGCGCCGGTGAGTTCGCGCATGGCACCCGACACTGCGATGCCGAAGACGCCCTGGCCGCCCTGCAGCAGGTCGACGACCTCTTCGGCTGACGTGCACTCGTACACGGTGGTGCCGTCGGAGAACAGCGTGATGTTCGCCAGATCCTTCACGCCACGCTGCCGGAGGTGGTCGACGGCGACGCGGATGTTGTGCAGCGAGATGCCGGTGTCGAGCAGTCGCTTGACGATCTTGAGGACCAGGATGTCCTTGAACGAGTACAGCCGCTGGCTGCCGGAGCCGGCCGCGCTGCGGATGGAGGGGACGACGAGCGAGGTGCGTGCCCAGTAGTCCAGCTGCCGGTAGGTGATGCCCGCGATCTGGCAGGCGCTGGGCCCGCGGTACCCGACCAGTTCGTCGGGGACGGAGTCGTCGGGGAACAGTCCGCCCTGCACGGGTTCGGTGGCTGCCACCGGGGCCGCCGGTGTGTCACCGGAGGAGAGATCCAGTCGCCCTTGCCGTGGCGTGTCGCCCACCGTGCATCCTCTCGCCGAATTCAAGTCGCTTTCGTGCGCCGCAGCTTCAGACGCAGCGCGGTGTGCTCCAAGCTCGAGTGTGTCGAGCATACGCTTCCGGCCATGTGCGTGGCTGGCTGAATACCCTCGAATTATGGCTGCCCTGATCGCCGATCACGCAAACCTGACCCGCGTGTCGACACGTGGTCGACAGTTGAGACGCATCCGTGACACACCGGACCGAGGTCAGGTCGCCTTGAAGTCGTCGGGCGACACGCTGTCCAGGAACTCCTTGAACTTCTCGACCTCGTCCTCGCGGACGGGGCCCGAGCTGTCCTCGTCGCCCTCGTCGGGGATCAGCAGGCCGGCCTCGGCCAGCACCGCCTCCTCGACGTAGATCGGCACGCCCACCCGCAGCGCGATCGCCACGGAGTCCGACGGCCGAGCCGAGACCGTGACGTCGCGGTCGAACACCAGGTCGGCGTAGAAGGTGCCCTCCTGGAGGTCGACGATGCGGACCTCCTTGAGCGAATGGCCCAGGGCGGCAATCAGATCTCGGATCAGATCGTGCGTCTGCGGCCGGACCGGCTCGACACCCTGCTGCTCCAGTGCGATGGCACTGGCCTCACCCTGCCCGATCCAGATCGGCAGATACCGGTCGCCATTCGACTCGCGCAACAGCAAGACCGGCTGGTTCTGCGGCTGTTCGATGCGAATGCCGACCACACGAACCTCACCCATCTGTGTCTGCCCTCCGCAACCTCAAGATAGTGATCGCAAGTCTAGTCCTCAGCGTTCGAGAACGTCGCGCACGGCGGACTTGATCAGCGACGTGTGCAACGTGATCGCCAGTGCGGCGACCTCTCTGGCGAGATCGTCGGCACGGTCCTTCGCGCCTTCGCGTCTGGCCTTCTCGACCGGCCCGGCGATCTGGGCGATGAGGTCGGACTGGCGGTCGGCCGCCGATCGGAACGCGCGCAGGTGGCGCGGCTCGACGCCGTAGTCGGCGAGGGCCTTCGCGCACTGCGCGGTGACGACGGCGAACTCGTCGAAGAATCCCGCCGTCCCCGGTTTGATGACGCCGGCCTTGACCAGTGCGGAGAGGAAGCCCTCGTCCACACCGGACCGGACGAGCAGATCCTCGCGGCTCAACCGCACCTGCGTCCGCGGCACCACCGCGCCGACGTCGTCGGAGTCGTCCGGCACCGGGACCAGCCGCGGTGCGACGTAGGCGGATCCGATGGCAGGCAGTTCGCCGTCGGGTTGTTCGTCGAGTTGTGCCTTGATGACCTTCAGCGGCAGATAGTGATCGCGCTGCGCCGTCAGGACGAACCGCAGGCGAGCGCAGTCATAGGCGGTGAAGCGCCGGTACCCCGACGGTGTGCGTTCCGGCGTCACCAGGCCCTCGGTCTCCAAGAACCGGATCTTGGAGATCGTCACGTCCGGGAAGTCGGGTCGCAGCAGGTCCAGGACCGCCCCGATCGACATCCCGGCCAGCGCAGGGGTGTCGGGGGCGGTCATTACCCGGCCGAGCCGCCGTCGTCGGTCTTGGGTCCGGTCAGGAAGACCAACCGGAACTTGCCGATCTGAACCTCGTCGCCGTTGGCGAGCACCGCCGAATCGACGGGCTCCCGGTTGACGTAGGTGCCGTTCAGGCTGCCGACGTCGACGACCTGGAACTCGCCCGTCTCCAGGCGGAACTCGGCGTGCCGACGGCTCACCGTGACGTCGTCGAGGAAGATGTCGCTGTCGGGATGCCGGCCGGCCGAGGTGGTGGCCTGGTCGAGCAGGAAGCGCGAACCCGCGTTCGGGCCCCGCTTCACGACGAGCAACGCCGATCCCGTGGGCAGGCCCTCGACGCCCGAGACCGAACCCTCGGTACTCGTCGCGGCCGGGGCGTCCAGCTCGTTGAGGAAGTCGGCCCGGAAGACCGACGTGGTCTCGACCGTCATCTCCGTGGAATCGTCCGCCGAACTGGTGTCGTTGTCCGTCACCCGCTGCTCCTCACTGGCTGCTGTGGCGATGTCTGCCTGGCCGCCCGACGCTGCGGACGACCCTCTTTCGATCTACTCGACCGTACCGCGCGGCCCATGCCGCTGTGTTCACCCCCGCCGGATTCGGTCATTCGTCGAGGGTGGCGCGGTAGGCGTCGGCGTCCAGCAAATCGGCGGTGGCGGCCTCGAGGGAGTCGCCGCCGATCTGCAGGTCGATCAGCCAGCCGCCGCCGTAGGGGTCGGAGTTGACCAGTTCCGGCGAATCGGACAGGTCCTCGTTGACCGCAACGACTTTCGCGGTGATCGGGGCGTACAGCTCGGACTGCGACTTGGTCGACTCGACGTTGCCGAATTCGCCGCCGGCGGTCACCTCGTCGCCGACCGACGGCAGGTCCACGAACACCACGTCGCCCAGGGCCGCCTGGGCGTAGTCGGTGATCCCGACTCGCACGGTGTCGTCCCCGGTGACCCGGACCCATTCGTGGTCGGCGGTGTAGGACAGGTCAGACGGGGTTTCGCTCACGGCGCTCCTAGGTCGTTTCGCTCGGTGTCCGCTGCACGGCCGGCGGTATTCACTTGCCCGGCTGAGCGTATTGGCGGGGTTTCGGTTGCCGCAAGGCGGTCACGTTCACGGTGTCGGTCTGCTGCACGGTCATTGTGCCGCCGACGCGTTCGACGCTGTCCATCGCCCCGCCGGGGATGTTCATCGCGGCGGCCAGCGTCGGCGGATCCCCGATCGCGAGTACGGAATACGGCGGGGTGAGCGTCGTGCCGTCGACGATCAGCGCGCCGGGCGTGCCCACCACCCATGTGTCGACGCCCACCCTGATGGCGGCGCCGGTCGGGTCACTGATCTCCATGGCCTCGGCCCCGGCCGCCCGCAGCTCGTTGATCACGTCGAGCATGGTCTCCGGCGCCACCCCGGGCGCGGTGTCGGCGATGGTCAGCGTCACGCCCGGCCCGGTCGCGCCGACGGTGCCGATCAGGATCGACAGCGCGGCGAGTCGGTCGCGGGCGTTCTGGATGGCGGCTTCGTCATCACCGCCGGAGGCCTGCAGCGCGGTGAGGGTGCGCTGCAGATCGGCCACCTCGGTGTTGAGCGCGGCCTCCCGCTGCTGCAGGGAGTCGAGCAGTATCAGCAGGTCGGCGGGCCGCGCTGTCTCCAGCGAGTCGCCCGACTCCGTCTGCCGTGCCTGCGTCACGATCGCGACGCCGAGCACCAGGCACAGCAGGATCGCCAGGACGGAGAACCCGATCTGCGAGCGGCCGCGCCGGAGCATCCCACCGACACCCGCCGGTTGCAGGTCCCCGATCGGTCGGGCGTGCTCCTCGGGCGGGAGTTCGTGCCTGCCGTGCGGCTCGTTCACCCTCAGGCCCCGAACAGCCTGCGCCGCAGCGCTGCGGCGTTGCCGAAGATGCGGATGCCGAGCACCACGATGATGGCCGTGGACAGCTGCGTGCCCACCCCGAGCTGGTCCCCCACGTACACGATGATCGACGCCACCAGCACGTTGAAGACGAACGAGATCACGAACACCTTCGAGTCGAAGATCCGCTCCAGGTATGCGCGCAGCCCGCCGAACACGGCGTCCAAGGCCGCGACGACCGCGATCGGCAGGTAGGGCTGGATCGCGTCGGGGACGCTCGGGTGAAACACCAATCCCAGCGCGATGCCGACGACGAGCGCGACGATTCCGATCATGTACGTCCGATCCGTTCCGGTCTCACGGGTTGCATCATCATCGTCTCCCGATCACGGTCCCATCGGTCGGGCGAAGTTCAGGTCCCGCACCGGCCCGGCGGGGACGGACAGGTCGTCGCCGGCGGCGACCTCGACTCCCACGCCGTAGGACGCCTCGAGAAGCCTCAGCCGCTGCAGTCCCGGGCTGTGGTCGAACACGTCCTGCATGGCTTGGGGCGGCCCGATCGCGAGGACGACGTAGGGACTGGTGACGGGTTGATTGTCGACGAGGATTCCTCCGCCCGCGTGCCGGATGGTCACGTTGGGTCCGATCCGCACGCCGCCCACCGCGATCGCCTCGGCGCCGCTCACCCACAGCGAGTTGACCACCAGCTGCAAATCCCGGTCGAGCACGACCTGCGTGCTGCCGGCGACGCGCTGCGTGGAGACGTCCGAGAGGTCGCGGGCAGCTCCTGGCTCCGTGGCGGTGACGGTGAGTCCGGGCCCGTGGACGGGGGTTGCCGCTGCGGTGAACTCCGCGCCGTCGAGGTTTGCGAGCAGGGCGCGGCCCGCCGCGTCGCCCTCGAGCCGGCTTCGGCGCTCCGCCTCCACCTCCGAGGCGAGGCCGTCTCGACGCGTGACGGCCGCGCCGGTGGCCGACTCCGCGGCGCGGACGCCGTCGGCGAGCACCTGCTGGGTCTCCCGGGTCGCCGGGGCCACCGACCGCGCCTCGACGACCGCCGTCGACAGGACCGCGGCGATGACCAGCCCGGCCGTCACCTGCCAGGCCCAGTCGAGACGTCTCGGACGGACGCGTTTCGCCGCGGCGGCGTAGCCGGGATCGAGGTGGTCGGTCAGCAGCGAACGCAGCAGCGAGGGCAACGGGATCAGCGTCGGGGCGTCGGCCTCGTGGGCGTTGCGGCCCGCCTCCGGGCTGTACCCGCCGAGGGTCCGTTCGTGGTCCGCCACCGGGGTCACCCCCTCGGGGTGGCCGAGACTCGGGGCAGCACGCGCACCACCATGCCGACCTGGATCAGGTACAGCACGCCCGACCACAGGTACATGGCCATGCCCCAGATCGCGAAGGCCCATCCGATGGCCAGGATCACGCGACTCCACATCGCGTCCCACTGCCCGAGCAGGATCAGTGGGAACCCCGACATCAGGGCGAACGTGGCCGCCTTGCCGATGTAGGTCACCGGCAGCGCCGTCAGGCCCCGCCCGCGCAGCACGGGCAGCGTCCCGCCGAGGACGAGGTCGCGCCCGATCAGCACCAGCACGAACCACCACGGCACCATGCCGGCGAGGGCCAGCGCCACCGGCACGGTGATCATGTAGATGCGATCGACGGCCGGGTCGAGGAGCGCGCCGAGCCGAGAGGACTGATTGTCGAACAGCCGGGCGATCTTGCCGTCGGCCCAGTCGGAGAAGCCGCTGAACATCAGCACGGCGACCGCGGGGCCGTAGTCCTTCGACATCAGTAGGAGATAGAGGAAGACCGGGACCAGGATCAGCCGGAGCACGCTGAGCCCGTTGGGGATCGTCAGGATCCGGTCGCCCCGGGCCGGATCGCCGGGCCCGGGCGTGCGCGGACCGCCGTCGGGGTGAGACTCCCCGGTCGCTCCAGTCCCGCCCGCCGAGGCCACCATGGCCATGAACCTAGCGGAACACCCCGGGCAGGCTCAGCGCTGCCATCGAGTCGTCGGCGAGCGGGTTGTCGTGAATCATGTAGGTCCACGTCGACGTGGGCCGGGCGAGCTTCGACAGGTCGAGACCCTGCTCGTCCTCGGCCACGTTGGCGGTCTCGAACGTCTGCTGGGCCGCCTCGATCGCATCGGCTGCCAGCGAGGCGAACGCGTCGACGGCGAGCCGGTGGAACTCGTCGAGCGGGTCCTGCCTGCCGAGTGCACGCAGGTGGATGCTCTCCCGGATGTCGGCCAGGTACGCCTGGTGGTCGGCCCAGCCGCGGTCGAGGTGGTACAGCATGATCAGCCTGCTGATCCGCACCAGCGGATCGTCGCCGATCTGCTCGACGAGTTCCTCGTACCGCTTGGGTGAGCGTTCCTTCAGCTCGTCGCGGGCGGTCTCGGTGCGCAGCAGCGTGTCTCGGCGCTCGGAGATGATGGCGCGCTGCTGCGCCACCAACTGGTTGTAGCGCCAGGTGTTCGCGTGCACGTCGAGGAGCTTGCCCTCGGCGACGCGCTGCGCGTGGCCGAGGAGTTGCGCGGCCTTCTCGTTGACGATGCGGCCGTCCTCGTCGGTCTGCATCGGCAGCTTCTGCGGCTCGAGGTTGGCGACCACCACGTCGTCCTCCCAGCTGGCGAAGAAGACCGACGAACCGGGGTCGCCCTGACGTCCGGCGCGGCCGCGCAACTGGTTGTCGAGGCGCTCGGTGTGGTGGCGGCCCGTGCCGATGACGTGCAGGCCGCCGAGTTCGGCGACGGCGTCGTGATCGGCCTCGTCGGATCCGCCGAGCCGGATGTCGGTGCCGCGGCCCGCCATCTGGGTGGACACGGTCACCTTGCCGAGCATGCCCGCCTCGGCGATGACCTCGGCCTCCTCGGCGTCGTTCTTGGCGTTCAGCACCACGGCCGGGATGCCCGCCTTCACCAGGCGCTCGTGGAGTTCCTCGGACTCGGCGACGTCACGCGTGCCGACCAGCACCGGTTGGCCGGTCGCGTGCCTCGACTCGATGTGCTCGACGATGGCGGCGTTCCTGGCGGCCGCGGTGATGTACACGCGGTCCTCGTCGTCCTCGCGGATGTTCGGCGTGTTCGGCGGGATCGGCGACACGCCCAGTTTGTAGAACTGTCGGAGCTGTTCGCCGGCGGCCAGCGCGGTGCCGGTCATCCCGCACACCCGCGGGTAGCGGTTGATCAGCGCCTGCACGGTGATGGTGTCGAGCACCTCCCCCGTCTCGGTGGTCTCGATGCCCTCCTTGGCCTCGACCGCGGCCTGCAGGCCGTCGGGCCAGCGCTGCAGCGCGGCGATGCGACCGCGCGAGGCGTTGATCAGCTGCACCCGGCCGTCCCGGACGATGTAGTGCACGTCCCGCTGCAGCAGCACGCGGGCGTGCAGCGCGACGTTGACCTCGGTGAGCGTGGTGCTGACGTGCTCCTCGGAGTAGAGGTCGATGCCGCCGAGGGCCTTCTCCAACCGGCGCGCACCCTGGTCGGTCAGGTGCACGTTGCGGCGGTCGGCGTCGGTGTCGAAGTCCGTGACCGGCGTCAGACCGCCCACCAGCTCGATGAGTTCCAGCCGGGGCGTCTCGCGGTGCGACGTGCCGGCGAGGACCAGCGGGACGAGTGCCTCGTCGACCAGCACGGAGTCGGCCTCGTCGATCAGCGCGACGTCGGGGTGTGGGGACACCAGGTCGTCGACGTCGGTCACCAGCTGGTCGCGCAGCACGTCGAAGCCGATCTCGTTGACCGAGGCGTAGGTGACGTCGCAGGCGTAGGCCGCGCGACGCTCGGTGGGGGTCGACTCGGCGGTGATCCAGCCGACGGTCAGGCCCATCGCCTCGAGCAGCGGTCCCATCCACTCGGCGTCGCGTCGGGCCAGGTAGTCGTTGACCGAGATGACGTGCACGCTGCGCCCGGCGATCGCGTAACCCGCGGCGGCCACGGCGCCTGCGAGCGTCTTGCCCTCACCGGTCGCCATCTCCACGACGTCACCCGCGAGCATCCGCAGCGCACCCAGCAGCTGGACGTCGAACGGTCGCAGCGTGGTCGCCCGCTCCGACGCCTCGCGCGCGATGGCGAGGAACTGCGGGATGTCGGCCGACTCCGCGAGATCGTCCAGGTCGAGGAGCTTGGCGGCCTTGCGGAGCTTCTCGTCGTCGAGTGCCTTGGCCTTGTCGTTGAACTCCGCCGACGCGGTCACCTGGTTCAGGGAGGCGGACTGATCCTTGTCGGTGCTGGCGCCGAGGAGTTTCCAGAATCGGCTGCTCACGCGTCCCGACGTGCGGGTCTTCGGCTTGGGTGCTGTCTTGGCCACGTGTTCAAGGTACGCGGCTCAGCGGTCGGTCGATCCGACCCTCGGCGCGAAGTCGGCGACCAGCCAGTCCGACACGGGACGGAAGCCGATGGCGCGGTAGATCTTGTTCGACACGGGGTTGGCGAGGTCGGTGAACAGCACCACGTCCGCCGCGCCGAACTCCAGGGCGGTGGCGGCGGCCGCGGCGGTGACCGCGGAGCCGTAGCCGTGTCCGCGCTCGGCGTCGGGGGTGTACACCGGGCCGATCCGTGCGACGCCGGAGACCGGGCGGCGCACCATCGCCATGCTGACCGGGGTGGCGTCGTCACGGCACCACACCACGAAGCGCGCACCCGACCGCAGATAGTTCGTCACGAAGGCGCGATGGGCGATGGGCTGCGGGGTCACGCCGAAGGTCTCGACGAAGAACCGGCCGGACCAGTCGCCGAGCAGGTCGGTGTCCGAGTCGGCGTGCGCTCGGGCGCTGCCCGCGACGGCGGCCGGGGCGGCCAGGTCGCCGAGGACGTGCAGACGCTCCTCGGTGACGGTCCCGACGGCGGCGCCGGTGCGACGCTCCCACTCCGCGGCGAAGGCCGCGGCCACCTCCCGCGGACCGCGCACCGAGCGCAGGTCCGGGACGACGCCGGCCAGGGCCGTCACGGCGGGCTCGACCGCGGCGCGCGGGAGGCCGCCGCACACCAGCGGGTAGGGCGGGGTCTGGACGGCCGCCCCGACGAGGACTCCCCCGTCGGTCACCGTGACGAGGACGGCGTCGGCGGGCAGTTCGTTTGCGGTGAGCCCGGTCAGCTCGACGGTGTGCCCGATGGGGTACCGCCGGTAGAGCGGTTCGGCGAGCGCCCGGAACTCGGCCGCCGAGTCGTGGATCCGCACCTGCACCACGTCAGCTTGGACCCCGGGTGGTCGACGCGTCCACCGGGATCCGTCGACCGCGCCCATCAGCGAATGCGGTTCAACCCTCCGCGCGGCTGTCGGTGCGATGTCGGAGTACCTTGCCGGGGTGGACATGTTCACCGCGACGCTCGACTGGCGTACCGAAATCTGGACCTCGCTGGTGTGGATCGTCAAGGGTTGGGCCATGGCGTCGGTCGCGACGCTCGTCGTCCTCTTTCTGATCGGCCGCTTCACCAACTGGGGTAGGCAGTTCTGGCGCATCACCGGCGCCTTCTTCACCGGCCCTGACAGCGTGCGGATCTGGCTGTGGCTCGCCGGCCTGATGCTGTCGGTGATCGCGGGCGTGCGGCTGTCGGTGCTGTTCAGCTACCAGGGCAGCGACATGTCGACCAGCTTCCAGGTGGTCGCGTCCGGCCTCGCTGGCGGCGACGACGCCGTCCGGCAGTCCGGCGGCGACGGGTTCTGGTTCTCGATCTCCGTCTTCGTCGTGCTGGCCATCCTGCACATCGCTCGGATCATGCTCGACCTGTTCATCACGCAGCGCTTCATGCTCGCGTGGCGCGCCTGGCTCACCGACCGGCTGACCGGCGACTGGCTCGACGGCAGGGCCTACTACCGCGGCCGCTTCATAGACGACACCATCGACAACCCCGATCAGCGCATCCAGGCCGACATCGACAGCTTCACCGCAGGCGTCGGTTCACTGCCCAACACGCCCAACAACACCTCGTCGGCGACCCTCCTGTTCGGTGCCGTGCAGGCCGTCGCATCGATGGTTTCGTTCACCGCGATTCTCTGGAACCTGTCCGGGTCGCTGACGCTCCCCTTCGTCGGGGTCAACGTGCCCCGCGCCATGTTCTGGTTGCTGATCGGGTACGTCCTCTTCGCGACGGTCATCGCGTTCTGGATCGGTCGGCCGATCATCTGGCTGTCGTTCAACAACGAGAAGTTCAACGCCGCCTTCCGCTACGCCCTGGTTCGCCTCCGGGACGCCGCCGAGGCGGTGGCCTTCTACCGCGGCGAGACGGCCGAACGGTCCGCTCTGCGGCAACGCTTCTCGCTGGTGGTGGGCAACTACAAGCGCTACATCAACCGGATGATCGGGTTCTACGGCTGGAACCTGTCGATGGACCAGGCCATCGTGCTGCTGCCCTACCTGGTGCAGTTCCACCGCTTCTTCAACGGGGAGATCAAGCTCGGCGACCTCAGCCAGACGGCGTCGGCCTTCGGCAGCATCCAGGACGGACTGTCCTTCTTCCGCAACGTGTACGACCAGTTCGCCGGGTACCAGGCGGTCATCATCCGCCTGCACGGCCTGGTCATCGCCAACGAGGAGGCCCGCGAACTGCCGGAGATCGAGCTGGAGAGCTGTGTCGAGGGCACGGTCCAGCTGAAGAACGTCGAGGTCCGCACGCCGGACGGCAGGCAGCTGATCAACCCGCTGAGCCTGCACCTCGATCCCGGTGAGTCACTGGTGATCACCGGCGCGTCGGGCAGCGGCAAGACGACCCTGCTGCGCAGCGTCGGGCGGCTGTGGCCGTTCGCCACCGGCACGATGAAGTGCCCGTGCGAGACCAACGCGACGATGTTCCTCTCGCAGCTGCCCTACGTCCCGCTGGGAGACCTGCGCGCGGTGGTGTCCTACCCCTGCGAGGAGGGCACCCTCACCGACGAGCAGATCCACGACGTGCTGAACAAGGTGGCCCTGCCCCATCTGATCGAGCGGCTCGACGAGGTGCTGGACTGGGCCAAGGTGCTGTCTCCGGGTGAGCAGCAGCGCATCGCGTTCGCGCGCATCCTGCTGACCAAGCCCAAGGCCGTCTTCCTCGACGAGTCCACCTCGGCGCTCGACGAGGGGCTCGAGATGACGCTGTACCGCCTGGTGCGCAGCGAGCTGCCCAACATCATCCTGGTCAGCGTCAGCCACCGCAGCACCGTGGAGCAGCATCACGGGCGCCGGTTGCGTCTCCTCGGTGGCGGCGAGTGGTCGCTCGAGGACGTCGGGCAGGAATCCACGACGACCACGTCGTGACGCCTGGCCGGGAGTAGCTTCCCGGCATGGAGATGTTCACCCCGTCGCTGGACTGGGGTAGCGAGGTCCTCGGCTCGCTGCGGTGGGTCGCGAAGGCCTGGTTGATCAGCGCGGTCGCGACGACGACCGTGCTCGCGCTCGTCGCGCGGTTCACCACGTGGGGCCGGCAGTTCTGGCGGACCACCGGGGCGTACTTCGTTGGGCGGCAGAGCATTCCGGTGTGGGCGCTCCTCGGCGTGCTGCTGCTGTCGGTGCTGGTGTCGGTCCGGATGGACGTGCTGTTCAGCTACTACGCCAACGACCAGTTCACCGCCCTGCAGGTGGCGTTCGAGGGCGGCGGGGCCGGCGACGACGCCGTCCGGGCATCGGGCGTGCGCGGCTTCTGGCGGTCGATCGCGATCTTCCTGGTGTTGGTCACCGCAGACATCGTCCGCACCGTCGGGGACGTCTACCTGATGCAGATGTTCATCGTCCGGTGGCGGGTGTGGTTGACCCGGCGGCTGACGGGCGACTGGCTCGACGGCGGGGCGTACTACCGCGGCCGCTTCCTCGACGCGCCGATCGACAACCCGGACCAGCGCATCCAGCAGGACGTCGACGTGTTCACGACCGGCACGGGCCCGGAGACCAACACCCCGACCGTCGGGACAGCGCAGACGCTGCTGTTCGGTTCGGTCTACGCCGTGGTCTCGGTCGTCTCGTTCACGCCGATCCTGTGGAACCTCGCCGGGCCGTGGACGATCCTGGGCATCACCGTCCCGAAGGCGCTGTTCTGGATGGCGCTGCTGTACGTCGCAGTCACCACGGTGGTCGCGATCTGGATCGGCCGGCCGATCATCGGGCTCAGCTTCCGCAACGAGTCGACCAACGCCGCGTTCCGGTACGCGCTGGTGCGGGTGCGCGACGCCGCGGAGTCCATCGGGTTCTACCGCGGCGAGCGGGTCGAGCGCGTCACGCTGGCGGAGCGGTTCGCGCGCGTCATCGCGAACTACCGTCGACTGGTGGTCCGCGGCGTGGCGTTCCTCGGCTGGAACCGCTCGGTCAGCCAGCTCATCGACCCGCTGCCGCTGATCGTGCAGGCGCCGCGGTTGTTCGCGGGTGAACTGAGCCTCGGCGACGTCACCCAGTCGTCGAGTGCCTTTGCGTCGGTGGCGAGTTCGCTCAGCTTCTTCCGGGCGGTGTACGACGCGTTCGCCGGCTACCGGGCAGCCATCATCCGGCTGGACGGACTGGTCACCGCCAACGAGGCGGCCAGAGCGCTGCCGCGACTGACGGTGGAGGCGAGCGACGACGGCGTGGAGTTGGCCGACGTCACGGTGACGTCGCCGACGGGTATGCGGCTGGCCGACGACCTCGAACTCGTTCTGCCGCGCGGGGATTCGCTGGTGATCACGGGCCGGTCGGGGACGGGCAAGACGACGCTGTTGCGCAGCATCGCCCAGCTGTGGCCGCACGCGACGGGCACGGTCCGGCTTCCCGGGGACGGTCCGGATTCCGCAGGCTCCATGTTCCTGTCGCAGCTGCCGTACGCCCCGCTGGGCGAGCTTCGCGACGTCGTCTGCTACCCGGCCGCGCGAGATGCGTACGGAGACGACGCGATTCGCGACGCGCTACGCGCCGTGACGCTCGGCCACCTCGCCGGCCGGCTCGACGACCGCGCCGAGTGGTCGTTCGTCCTCTCCCCCGGCGAACAACAGCGAATCGCCTTCGCCCGCGTCCTGCTCGCCGCGCCGCGCGCGGTCTTCCTCGACGAGGCGACCTCGGCACTCGACGAGGGCCAGGAGTTCGAGCTGTATGAGACGTTGCGCCGTCGGCTGCCCGACTGCGTCGTCGTCAGCGTCGGTCACCGCCCGGCCGTCGAGCGCCACCACCGCCGCCGGCTCGAGCTGCTCGGCGACGGCGCCTGGAACCTCACCTCCCTCTCGCCGGTCACCGACCCCGGCGAGCAGACGTGAACTCCCCTGTTTCGAGACAATCGAGGGGAGCTGACGTCTGCTCGGCAGAGACTCGACCCCGGCGAGCAGACGTAAGTGTGCAGTCCGACCCGGCGTGTCGTGCACGTTTGCGTCTGCTCGGCGGAGAAGCCAGCCCGCGGGAGCAGGAAACCTACTGCGCGGGGGTGGCGTCCGCCCGTGCGCGAGTGGCGGCGTGCGCTCCCGCGCGGCGGCCGAAGAACGAGCCCTCGCCGAGCTGGGTGCCGCTCGCGTACCCCTTGCCGTCCTGTGCGATGTTCGCCGCGCAGGCGCCCGCGGCGTACAGGCCGGGCACCACACTGCCGTCGCTGCGCTTCACCTCGCCGTCGACGGAGACCGTCAACCCGCCCATCGTGAAGCCGGAGTACATGGCCACCCCCAGCGAAAGGTCGAAGGCAGCCCACGGTCCGGTGTCCTGTGCCGCAACGTAATCCGGCTGCTTGTGGAAGTCGGGGTCCTCGCCGGCGGCGGCATGGGCGTTGTACCTGTCGAGCGTCTCGGCGAGGCTGCCCTCGGGCAGGCCGAGCGCCGTCTCCATCTCGGCGATGGTCTCCCAGCCGTCGATGAACTTGATCAGCGGCATGTCGGGCATCTGCATGTGGGCCTCGTCGACGACGAGGTACGCCTGCTGGTCGGGCTGCTCGAGGACGAACGCCGACGTCCGCGAATGATAGGAGTCCTCGGCGACGAAGCGGTTGCCCCGGTTGTTGACGATCACCCCGGTCAGCAGGACCTCCGGCGGGTACGCCGCGGCGGTGATGAACAACCCGTCGAGGTTCTTCGCCTCGCCACCGGCCGAGACGCCCAGCCGGATGCCGAGGCCGTCGTCGTGCGGGTTGCCCAGGATGTAGGGCTCGACCTCGCCGTGGTGCTTGGTCTTCCGCTTCTGACCCAGGGCGGGCGTGTGCTCGGCCACCATGTCCGGGTTCATCGCGAAGCCGCCCGCCGCGATGACGACGGACCCGGCGCGGATCGACCCCGTCTCGCCGAACCTCTTCCAGCGCACGCCCACCACTGCGCCGGTGTCGTCGGTGATCAGGTGGGTGACGCCTGTCTCGTACCGGGTCTCGACGCCCAGTTCGGCGGCGCGCGCGACCAGTAGCTGGATGACCATGTCGGCACCGCCGAGTTCGCCAGGCACCGGCACGGAGTGTCCGCGCGGTGCCGGAGCGGCCTGTTCGGAGAACGGCCACACCTTCTCGTTGCCGGTGTAGGACAGTCCCTCGGTGCCGGGCGGGACGACGACCTTGCCCTTCCAGTACGTGCGCTCGAACTGGAACCCGAGCCCCTCCAGCCAGTCGAAGTGCTCGACGCTCTGGTCGCAGTACAGGCGGATCTTCTCGTGGTCGGGATCCTGGGCGACCGCGACGAGGTAGTCGTACATCGCGTCGGCGGTGTCGTCGTGCCCGGTCGCCCGCTGGACGGCGGTGCCACCACCGAGATAGAAGTGCCCACCCGCCATCGACGACGTGCCGCCCGCGGCGGCGGCGCGTTCCAGCACGAGGACGTTCGCGCCCGCCGCGGCCGCGCTGACGGCCGCGCAGCCGCCGGAGATGCCGAAGCCGATGACGATGACGTCGGGCCGGTCCTCGGACCAGTCCTCGACCGCGTCGACGTCGATGGTCGTCGGGATGTCAGTGCTCACAACTGCTCCTGCTTCACGTGGTCGAAGAACTTCTGGACGTCGGGTGGGATGTAGGCCAGTTCGATGCACGGGACGCCGGCGTCGGCGGCCGCGACGTAGGCGAACCGCATGCCGCCGGGCATGGTGCCGCGGCCGATGACGTCGATGCCGTCGCGTTCGGCGCCGACCACCATCGCCTCGAACGCCTCGGCATCCGGTGCGGCGAGGCAGACGTGGTGCAGGCCCGGGCCGGATGCGGCGAGGAAGTCGGAGTAGACCCCGCGCCCGGCGACCGGCTGGATGACCTCGAGCTGGGTGTCTCCCGCGTAGGAGAACGACACGTGCGCGGTGAAGTCGGCGGGCGCGCCGAGGTAGCTGCACGCCTCGGGCGCGAAGTGCACGTCGTTCATCCGCACCCACGAGCGAGCACCGAGCATGGCGCTGAGTGCGCCCTCGGTGACGTCCAGGTCATGGGTCACCCACGCAATCTGGACAGGTGTCTGATCGAGCATCACTGCCGAGGATATCGCCCAGCCGTTCCGCTGGCTAGAACGTGTTCTAGTTCGGTGTCGTCAGCCGGTCGCGGTCAGGAGGTCGATCAGGAGCCCGACTTGACCGTCGAACACCCGGCCGGCATCGCCGAACGTGTCCGCGCCGTATTGGCCGAACACCTCCAGGCTGATGGCACCGACCAGGCCGCCCCACAGCGTCAGACACTTCATCACCGCGGCGTCGTCGCCCGAGAAGCCGAATTCCGTGCGAATGCCGTCGAAGTCCGTCGCCGTCGATGCGGGAAGATCGATGGCGGACGGTGAGATGTCGCCGGCCGCAATGCCTTCGGCGATGGTCGCGAACAGCGACCCGACCACCCGGGTGCCCGGACCGACCGTCCGCTCCGACGGCGCGTGGTATCCGGGGACCGGGCTGCCGTACAGCAGTGCCCACCGGGCGGGATCGGCGACGGCCCAGGCGCGGGCGGCGCGAGCCTCGGCGGTCAACCGCGCGCGCCAGTCGGGGGCGCCGTCGCCGGCCTCGTCGACCGCGTCCGCGAGGTCGGTGTACGCGTCGATCAGCAGCAGGGTCAGTAGGTCGTCACGGCTGGCGACGTAGCGGTAGACCGCCGACGACACGAGGCCGAGGTCGCGCGCGATGGCCCGCAGGGACAGGCCTGCCGCACCGTGGGTCACGAGATGGGCGCGGCCCACCTCGACGATCTGGCGCTCGGTGCGCTCGCGCGCGTCCTGTCGCTTGCCCACGGACGGAGTCTGCCACATTCGAGAGCACCGCTCTTGCACTTCGTCGACAGACGTGCCAGGCTCGTAACGAGAGCAGTGCTCTCCAAAACCGAAGGAGCCACCATGCCCGACACCGTCAGGTACAACCGTCCCAATCGCGCCGCGCGGGCGTTCAACGAGGTACTCCGCTGGTTGGCGGAAGCCGGGATCAGCGTTGCCGGGTCGTGCGCGATCCGCGTTCGGGGACGGACGAGCGGTCAGATGCGCGGCGTCGTGGTGAACGTCCTCGAGGTCGACGGCCGGAGGTACCTGGTGTCGCCGCGGGGCAACACCCAGTGGGCCCGCAACGCCCGGGCGGCCGGCCAGATCGAGATGGGCTCCCGCCGGCGATCCCGCGTCGTCAACGTCACCGAACTCGCCGACGACGCGAAGCCCGCGATCATCGCGCCGTACGTCGACCGGTGGCACTGGGAGGTCAAGGGTCACGTGGCGGGGCTGACGCCCGAGTCGAGCGCGGCCGAGATCCGGGCGGCGGCGCCGTCGATCCCGGTGTTCGAGCTGACCTGAAACGGGACCGTCAGGAGCCGTCGCGCAGCAGCTTCGCGATGGTGTCCGCGGTGTCCTTGGTCATGTCGCCGGACAACTGGATCGACTGGCCGTCGATGGTGTCGGTGATGGACGGCGCGGCCAGCACCAGGCCATCACGCACGAACGCCACCTGCTTGCCCACGTTGGCCGTCGTGTACTTCGCGAACGCCGCGCTCGAGGGGCCGTCCATGACGATCTGGACGCCGTAGGTGTCCATCGTCGGCAACTTCAGCGCCTTGGCATTGGTCAGACCGATCACGATGGACACCGGCTCGAGTTGATAGTGCGCCTTGCGCGCGACGTCGCACGCAGCCTGCGGCTCGTTCGGCGGCAGCGGAGGCGGCGGCGGGTCGCACTGGCCGGGCTGCGCCTGGAACGCCTCGGTCACCATGCGGACCGCGAGCGGCTTGATCACCAGACGCGGTTCCGTGGCGGTGGGGGTCGCGGACGCCCTCGACGGCACGTCCGGCCGGTCGTTCTGCAGGAACGGCATCAACATGGTCGCGACGGTGGTGCCCACCAACGCGAGGATGCCCACCAACGCGAGGACCGCGATGGTGATCTTCCGGCGGGACCACCGGCTCGTTGACATCCCCACCTGCGCATCCTAAGAGCGCACGCGCGCAATTGGTTTCGCCGACACGCTACTCGGGCGCACCGGCCGAGGCCGCCGTCACGACGGACCCGCGGGCCTGCTGTTCGATCGTCGACCACGACACCGCCGCGGGCAGGGCACCCCAGGTGCTGTTGAACATGCCGACGATCACGGCACGACCGTCGTCCATCGGGACGTAGACGGGCCCGCCGGAGTCACCCCGTTGACTCACGACGCCATTGGTCATGGTGAACCAGCCGTTGTTGACCGACTCAATGGTGCCGCAGCTCTCGCCGGTGACGACGCCGAAGTGGCACACCCGCTGCCCCTGCGTGGGGGCCACGCCACCGTCGACGACCAGGGGCCGCCCACCGGGGAGCACGTTGTTGAGCGCAGCGTCCGGCGCGAACGAGATGGTCTCCCAGTCCGAGATCACGTGGTCGGTCGACACCGTGGCGCCGTTGGGGGTGTTGTCGGAGAACGCCGTCTGGCTGCCGACGAAGCCGCCGCCGCTGTTGGTCACCGCGCCGGATCCCCGGCAGTGCCCGGCGGTGTAGCCGGTGCGGGTCGCCACGTCGACGAAGCCGAGTGTGCAGAGGCTGGTGTCCTGTCGGATCTCCATGCCCGGGAACACCGGCGAACCGGGATCGGCGGCGGCCTGGGGGAGCGGCGCACACACGGCGGCGGTCACTGCTGCGGCGGCAAGTGTGAGAACTCGCAAACTCGGCTGACCCATCGCCGGCTCCGATCCGTGAGGTAGGGGGCATTACTACCCTACCCATACGCAAACGAGACCGAAGCGTTACATCGAAGCAGTAGGAAGTTCGCCTCTGCCGTATCAGGAATCGAAGCCGAGTCCTAGGGAGTCGAGGGTGCGCAGCAGGAGGTTGCGCCGTCCGGCCGAGTGGTCGGCGCGGTCCAGGGACCAGCGAGTGGCTTGAATGCCGATGGAGGCCAACGGTTCTGGCGGGAACGGCAGGGGCTTGCGCCGGACCATCTCCAGTTCGGTCCTGGCCGTCGGTGTCCCCGCCAGCAGGTCGAGACAGACGTCGGCGGCGAAGCGCGCCGCGCCGACGCCCAGGCCGGTGAACCCGTTGACGTAGGCCACCCGGCCCTCCCTCGCCAGACCCCAGTGCGCGCAGAACCTGGTGTTGGTGTCGATGGGCCCCGCCCAGCGATGACTGAACCGGACGTCGTCGAGTTGCGGGAAGGTGAGGAAGAAGTGCTCGGCCAACCTCCGGTAGGACTCGTCCCTGTCCTCGTAGGCGGAGTCCACCTTGCCGCCGAAGTTGTAGATCGCGTCGTATCCACCCCAGACTATGCGGTTGTCCATGGTGCGGCGGTAGTAGTGGAACTGGTTCGCGGCGTCGCCGATCCCCTGGTGATTGCGCCACCCCACCCGATCCATCTGGGCGTCGGTCAGCGGCTCGGTGGCGACGACGTAGTCGTAGACGGGAACGGTGTAGAGCCGGTTGCGCCGCAGCAGGCTGGTGTAGACGTTGGTAGCGAGGACGGCCTGCCGCGCGGTCACGACGGTGTCGGCGGCCTCGATGCGCACCGATCCGCCGTTGGTGTCGAGGGAACGGGCGTTGCTGTGCTCGAAGATCCGGACGCCGGCGTCGACGCACGCGCGGGCGAGTTCGAACGCCAGTTTCGCCGGATGGACGATGGCACACGTGTCGGGCTCGAACAGGCCGGCGCGGTAGGTCGGGGAGTCGATCTCGCCCCGCAGTTCCGCCTGGTCGAGGAACTTGCCGTCGCCCTCCTCGGCGGACGACTGGAGCCACGGCACCTGGTGGGGCTCGGTGGCGACCAGGAGCATGCCGCTGCGCTGCCACTCGACGTCGAGACCCAGTTCCGCGATCTCGGCCTGCATGCCGTCGAGGTTCTCCAGGCCCATCGCGGTGAGCGTGTCGAACTCCTCGGGCCACCGCGTGCGTCCGTTCTGGGCGCCGTGGGTGATGCTCGCCTCCACGAATCCGCCGTTGCGTCCCGAGGCCGCCCAGCCGATCCGGTTGGCCTCGAGCAGCACGACGCTGCGGCCGGGATCGCGGCGCGCGGCATGCAGTGCGGTCCACAGCCCGGCGTATCCGCCGCCCACCACGACAAGGTCGCAGGTGATCGGCGCGTCGAGTGCGGGATACGTCGGGCGGGGGACGTCGAGCCACACGGCCCCGGCGGCGCTGCCTGCCAGGGAGCGATCGACGAGACCGGGGTCGACATCGTCGTCGAAGACGGTTTTCACACCCCCAACCCTACTGGCACCTGCGAATCGGGGGTCGAAAAGGGGCTTAGGCGACGGAATCCGTCGTTCTAGTGGGTGGTGGCGGGTGCCGCGATGTCGGGCTGCACGGCCGCCGGCGGCGCCCATCCCGGCGGTCCGAACACGTAGCCCAGCCGATCCCGCCAGCGCGTGGCACGTCGGACGTCGCGGGCGATCGCCGCGTACTCGTGGGTCTGCAGCGTCCACACGTTGAAGGTGTCGACCTGCTTGGTCAGCCCGTAGTGCGGTCGGAACAGTTCGTCCTGGTAGGTGCCGAAGAGTCGGTCCCACAGGATGAAGATGCCGGCGTAGTTCTTGTCGAGATACTCCGCATCCATCCCGTGGTGCACCCGGTGGTGCGACGGAGTGTTGAAGACGAACTCGATCGGACGCCACATCAGCCCGATGCGCTCGGTGTGGACCCAGAACTGATAGATGAGGTTCACCGAGAAGCTCGCGAAGACCATCCACGGCGGTATGCCCAGCAGCGGCAATGGAATCCAGATCAGGATCTCGCCGCTGTTGTTCCACTTCTGGCGTAGCGCGGTGGCGAAGTTGAAGTACCGGCTGGAGTGGTGGGCCTGGTGGGTGGCCCAGATCAGCCGGACGCGGTGGGCGATGCGGTGGTAGGCGTAGAAGAGCAGGTCGACGCCGACGATGGCGAGCACCCACGTGTACCAGGCGGTCGACGACAGGTGCCAGGGCGCCACGTAGGCGAAGAGCGCGGCGTATCCGAGGAGCGCGACGAACTTCCAGAGCCCCGTCGTGGCGATCGACACCAGACCCATCGACAGGCTCGCGACCGCGTCGCGGCGCAGGTAGGCCCCCGACGGCGCGCGGTCGTCCTCGAGGTGGTCGAGCTTGCGGGCGGCGGTCCACTCGACGATCAGCAGCAACAGGAAGAAGGGGATCGCGAACAGCACCGGATCCCGCATCTGCGGCGGCAGCACGTCCAAGACGTCTCGTACCCGTGTCAGAGTGTCCACGCCGTCACCTCCCGGGGGCTGAGTTTAGCGGCCCGGAACTCAGCGGAAGCTCAGAACGTCCTCGCCCCAGGCCGTCCGGAGGAGTTCGTCGAGGTCGTGTCGAACGGCTTCGCGCTTGTCGATGACCAGCGTCGCGCGGTCCTCCGGCCGATACGGTCGCCACACCGGGTCGTCCTCCGAGCCCGACGGTTCTCCCGTGGCCGCGAAGCTGATCCAGCGTCGGCGGATGCGTTCGGACAGCGCCGTCCCGGCCTTGAGTCCGCCGAGCTTGAACGTCGGGTCCCGCGGACCCATCGTGAGATTGCCCCAGACGTAGGGCAGTTCGGTCGCGTGTGCCGCGCCGAGTCGGACCAGCCGCAACATCGGTGTCGCCCAGTCGAACCGGTAGAGGTAGACGGGAGCGACGGCGGCGTGGCCCTCGGCGAACCAGATCGACGGCATGCGGAAGCCGATGTCGCGTGCCACGCCCATCCCCGGTGTCTTGCCACGACCCCGGTAAGTCGATCCGAGCTGAGCCTCGGTGGGCAGCCGTAGGTCCGGCTGCTCGGCACCAAGCTGGTCGAACATCCGCTTGATCGCCTCGGGCGTGATCGGCATCAGCGGCGACTTCATGAACCGGAACAGCGCCGCCTCGTTCTTGTTGGTGCCGATGACGAGCGGCACCGGATGGGTCCGGCCCGCGCGGGCGGCGTCCACGGGATGCTCCGGAACCAGATCGCCGTCGACCGTCGGCGCGAAGCCCAGGGTGCCGGGTGTCTCGACGGGGACGTCGTCGAAGACCCGCTTGCTGGCCGCCAGCACGTCGGCCATGGGGAGGTCCGGAAGCCGGTCGACCTCGTCCTCGCCGATCCCCAGCGCGTCGAGGAACCGGCGGCCCACGGTACGGCCGCGCGCCGCGTCGTAGATGGACGTGACCGGGGAACTCTGCGCGATGGCGCCGTGGAACAGTCCGGCGGCCGCGGGACTCGCGAGCAGTGTCGTCACCGCACCACCGCCCGCGGATTCGCCGAACAGCGTGACGCGGCCGGGGTCTCCCCCGAACGCCGCGACGTTGTCCCGCACCCACTCGAGCGCGAACACCACGTCCCGCAGGCCGAGGTTGGTCTCGAACGTGGTCTCGGGCGTGCTGAACGCCGACAGGTCGAGGAATCCGAGGGCGCCCAGCCGGAAGTTCACGGTCACGACGATCACCTCGCCGCCCCGCGCGAGAGCGCCGCCGTGATACAGCGATTGGGCCGCGGACCCCAGGATGTACGCCCCGCCGTGCACCCACACCAGCACGGGCTTGGCGTCGCCCGGTCGGGTGTCCGACGACGCCCACACGTTGAGCGTCAGGCAGTCGTCGCCCTGTGGCGCACCGAGATCCAGCGGGATGCGGGGATCGGTGGGTTGCGGGCAGGCCGGGCCCACCTTGGTCGCATCGGCGGGCTCGGTCCAGGGTTCCGGTGGCCGGGGCGACCGCCAGCGCAGGGCGCCGACCGGAGGGGTCGCGTACCTGACGCCCTTCCAGACCTTGACCGTGCCGTCGTCGACGCCGCGCACCGGTCCGTACGCGGTGTCGACGACCGGGCCGCCCGTCACCGATTGCGACCCAGCGACGCCTCACGCTCATCCGGCGAGAAGCCCGGCGCGGCGAGCCCGGCGCGGCTGCGCCGCTGGCGCGAGACGTAGGCAGTGGTCGCGCTCATCGCCGACGCCACGCCCTCGTCGTTCGCCCCGTAGGTCATCGAGCGGGCCTGATCGAAGCCCATCTTCGAGGCGACGGCGACCGCGTCCATGTTCGCGCCGAGGAAGACGAAGTACCAGGAGTACTCCTTCTCCTGCCGCTTGATGGCGGCGCTGATCGCGTCGTGGGTCCACTCGACGCTCGAGTTCTCCATGCCGTCGGTCATGACGACCACGATCACGTGGCCGGGCCGCACGTCCTCGGGGCGGGCGGCGAGTTCGGCGCCCACGTCGGTGATCAGCTTGCCGAGCGCGTCGTACAGCGCCGTGCCGCCCCGGGGCTGCAGTTCGAGCGGCGGGACGTCGGCGATGGGCCGGTTCTGGTAGACGACGTCGTAGTGCGTGTCGAACTGCGCGAGCGTCACCAAGGCCTCCCCCGGTTCCTTGCGCTGCTCGGCGATGAAGGCGTTGAAGCCTCCCTCGGTGTCGGTCCTGATGGACTCCATGGACCCGGAGCGGTCGAGTAGAACGGCGACGAGGGTGCGCTGGGGATCGGTCATGTGGACTCCTTCGCAAGGCCGGAACGGGGTGCCGTTCACTGTGGTCCAGGTTACCCGTCGGCACTGACAACCCCGCTGAACAGCGGGTTCGCCGGGAGCGGCCGGGCAAACACCTGACGGCCGACGGCGATGCGTGCCGACCCGTCACCTCGACCGGGGACTAGGTTGGGGCGGTGCGGAAGTGGGTGCTGTTGGCTGCGGCCATCGTCAGTGAGGTCGCCGCGACCCTGTCCCTGCGCGCCTCCCAGGAGCAGAGCGCGTGGCTGGTCGTGGTGGTCGTCGGCTACCTCGCGTCCTTCGCCTTCCTGACCCTGGTCCTGCGCGCGGGCATCGCGATCGGCGTCGCGTACGGGATCTGGGGCGCCGCCGGGACGGCGGCCACAGCCGTCCTCGCCGCGCTCGTGTTCGGCGAGGCGTTCACGTGGGTGATCGCCGCAGGCATCGGGCTGATCATCGTGGGCGTTCTCTTCGTCGAACTGGGTTCGCACCCGGCGACGGAGGAGTCGGCGCCGTGACGTGGGTCGTGCTGTTCTGCGCCATCGGCATCGAGGTGTGCGCCACGCTGGCGCTGCGCGCGTCGGACGGCTTCCGCAGGAAGGTCTGGATCGCACCGGTCGTGCTCGGCTACCTGGCATCCTTCTACCTGCTGTGGCTGACGCTGTCGCTCGGCTTGCCGGTGGGCATCGCCTACGGCGTGTGGACGGCCTGCGGCGTCGCACTCGTCGCGGTCGTCGCGCGCTACCTCTTCGGCGACCCACTGACGGTGAAGATGCTCGTCGGCATCGGGTTCATCGTGGCGGGCGTCCTCGTCATCGAACTGGCGAGCGCCGCCCACTGAGGGCCCCGGAGGCCGCGACGACGACGAGGCCGACCACGGGCACGATGAGCAGCGCCGCCCGCAGGCTGGTGGCGTCGGAGAGCGCGCCGACCAGTGGCGGCGCACCGACGAAGCCCACCCGCATCAACCACGCGACCACGGTGAGCCCGCTCCCGGGGCGCAGTCCGGGTAGCCGGTCGGCGCCGTGCATCGCCGCGGGGATGACGGTGGCGATCCCGATGCCGGCCGCGGCGAACCCGGCGATCGTCGACGGCACGCTGGGGAACAGCAGCGCCGCGCCCATCCCGATCGTCACGATCAGGCCGCCCGCACGGGCGACGGCACGCTCGCCGAAGCGGTCGACCACCCGGTCCCCCACCATCCGGCCCACGAACTGGAACGACAGCAGCGCGATGTAGCCCAGCACGGCGACGGCGCCCGCCGCGCCGAGGTCGTCCCGTAGGTAGAGCGTCGCCCACGAACTGCCGGCGTCCTCGACCACCGCGCCCGCCATGGCGAGCAGCACCAGCAGCACCAGGATCCCGTAGACCCGCCGCCCTGCCCCGCCGGCCCGAGCGGCGGCGGCCGTCTCCTCCCCGTCGGCGTCGGAGCCCTTCAGCAGAAATCGGTAGCCGACCGCGGCGACCGCGGTGAACAGCACCGCGGTCACGGCGAGGTGTATCTCGCGCGGCACGGCCAGCGCGATCGCGGCGGCCGCCATCGCGCTGCCCAGCACCGCGCCGATCGACCAGATGGCGTGCAGCGAGTTGATGATCGATCGGCCGTAGCTGCGCTGCACCCGCAGTCCCTGCGTGTTCTGCGCGACGTCGGTGATGGCGTCGCAGGCCCCGCCGAGGAACAGCGCGACGGCCACCAGCACCGCAGACGGCGAAACCGCCGCGACCGCCGTCATCACCGCGATTCCCGCGGTGCCCGCGAGCGCCATCCGCGCCGAGGTGAACCTGCGGATCAACGCACCGGCGGTGAGCCCGGCCGCGAGCGCACCGGCCGGGAACGCAGCGACGACGATGCCGTAGGTCGTGTTCGACAGCGCGAGGTCGGTCTTGATCTCGGGTAGGCGCGGCGCGAGGTTGGCGAACAGTGCGCCGTTGGTGAGGAACTGGGCGGCGGTGGCCATCCTGGCCCGACGGGTCATCCTGTCCTGCGTCGCGTCCATCCCGTCGCCGGCCACGTCCGCCGACGATACTGGGGAGGTGACGAATCAGTTCGCCCCGGCCGACGACGACCTGCTCAGCCTCTTCCCGCCGGGTTCGCGGCTCGCCGACGACGGCACGCTGGTCGTGGGCGGGTGCCGCCTCGACGACGTCGCCGAGGAGTTCGGCACCCCCGTCATCGTCGTCGCCGAGGACGCACTGGAGCAGCGGGCTCGGGACTACCTCGGCGCCTTCCGTGGCCGCTGGCCGCGCGCCGACGTGGCCTTCGCGTCGAAGTCGTTCCCCTGCACCGCCGTTCAGCGGGTGATGGTGGGCCAGGGGCTGCACCTCGACGTGGCCGGCGCCGGAGAGGTGCTCAGCGCGCTGAAGGCGGGGGCCGATCCGGGCCGGCTGATCCTGCACGGCAACGCCAAGACCGACGAGGAGATCGCCCTGGCCGTCGAGGTCGGGGTGGGTCTGGTCGTGGTGGACAACTTCGACGACGTCGACCGGCTGGAACGCACCGCCACCGCCGACCGACCGCAGAGCTGTCTGGTCCGCGTCATCCCCGGGGTCGAGGCGAGCACGCATTCCTCGCAGGCCACCGGCCACGCCGGCTCGAAGTTCGGCCTGTCGCCGGCGCAGGCCCGCCGGGCGATCGACCGGATCGAGCGCAGCCCCGTACTGCGCATGGCCGGAGTGCACACGCACGTCGGGTCTCAGCTGCTCGACGTGGACGAGCTGGCGGCGGCGGTCCGCCCGATCGCCGAACTCGGCGAGTTCGACACCTACGACCTGGGCGGCGGGCTCGGCGTGCGCTACACCTACGGCGAGCAGGCTCCCGACCTCGATGCCTACGCCGACGCCATGATCACGCAGGCGCGCGAGCTGCTCCCGGCGGGCTGTCGCATCATCGTCGAACCGGGTCGCAGCATCGTCGGCTCGGCGGCGTGCACCGTGTACCGCGTGACGACCGTCAAGCGCGACGTCATGACCCACGTCGCGGTCGACGGCGGCATGGGAGACAACCTGGAGGTGTCGCTGACCGGCCAACGCTTCGAGGCGGCCATCGTCAACCGGGTCCGCCCGGCCGGCGAGACCGTCTCGGTGGTGGGCAGGCACTGCGAGTCCGGCGATCAGCTCATCGACGGCATCGCGCTGCCGGACCCCGCGGTCGGAGACCTGCTCGCCGTCCCCGTGACCGGGGCGTACGTCTACACGATGTCCAACCAGTACAACGGCGCGCGGCGCGTCCCGGTGGTGTTCGTCCGCGACGGCGTCGCCCGGCTGGTGGTCCGCCGCGACACCTGGGAGGACCTGCTGTCCCGCGACGTCGAGCCCTAGGCTCGGACTCCAGACGACGCCTCCGTGGCGATGAACCGGCAAGATCATCTCCCATGAGCGAGCTGCCCCCGGCATTGGTGGAACTGGCGAACCGGTACGGCGTGGCCACCCACTTCGACGACTGGGTCGGACGGCGGTGCGTGGTCCGGCAGTCCACCCTCGTCGCGGTGCTCGGGGCGCTCGGCGTTTCGGCGGCCGACGAGGACGAGTGCACGGCGTCGCTGGCAGCGCACGACCGTGCGCACTGGCTGCGGTGCGTGGCACCCACGATCGTCACCCGATCCGATCGGACGTCGTCGTTCTGGGTGCACGTCGATCACGGCGCCGCGGTGGGCGTGTGGATCCGGCTGGAGGACGGGTCCGTGCGCACGGGGCTGCGGCAGCTGGTGAACGACACGCCGCCCTACGACCTCGACGGGCGGGCGATCGGCGAGGCCACGTTCGAGCTGCCCGCCGACCTGCCGCTCGGCTACCACCGGCTGCACGTGCGTGCCGGGGACCGGGAGGAGGCCGCCACGCTCGTCGTCACGCCCTCGACGGTGCGTATGCCGCCGCGCCTGGGCGCAGGCCGGGCGTGGGGACTGGCCACCCAGCTCTACAGCGTCCGGTCCGAGAGGTCCTGGGGCATCGGCGATCTCACCGACCTGACCGACCTGGCCACGTGGTCCGCCGGGGTGCACGGCGCGGGCTTCGTCCTGGTGAACCCGCTGCACGCCGCCGCGCCGACGGCACCGATGGAACCGTCGCCGTACCTGCCGACGTCCCGCCGCTTCGTCAACCCCATCTATCTGCGCGTCGAGGCGATCCCGGAGTACGCCTACGCCCGCAACCGCGGCAAGTTCCAGAAGTCCCGCATGGCCACCCAGGCCCGCGCGGCGGCCCGCGACCTGATCGACCGTGACACGACCTGGAAGAGCAAACGACGCGCGCTGGCCAACGTGCACCGGGTTCCGCGTTCGGCAGGTCGCGAGCTCGCCTTCGCGGCGTACCGCGACCGCGCCGGCAGCAGCCTCGCCGACTTCGCGACCTGGTGTGCGCTCGCCGAGCGGCACGGCAACGACTGGCACCGCTGGCCGGAGGCGCTGCGGCACCCGTCGAACCCGGCCGTGGCGGACTTCGCGGCCGCACACGCCGACGTCGTGGACTTCCATTGCTGGCTGCAGTGGCAACTCGACGACCAACTGACCGCCGCGCAGGCCACCGCCCTGCAGGCCGGGATGGCGCTAGGTGTCATGCACGACCTCGCCGTCGGCGTCGACCCGAACGGCGCCGACGCGTGGGCGCTGCAGGACGTCCTCGCCCTCGGAGTGGCCGCCGGCGCCCCGCCCGACGAGTACAACCAGCTCGGCCAGGACTGGTCGCAACCCCCGTGGCGGCCGGACCGGCTCGTCGAGACGTCCTACGAACCGTTCCGCGCGGTGGTGGGCGCCGTCCTCCGCCACGCGGGCGGGGTGCGCATCGACCACGTGATCGGCCTGTTCCGGCTCTGGTGGATCCCGCGCGGCGTGCCGCCCACCGAGGGCACCTACGTGCGCTACGACCACGAGGCGATGATCGGCATCGTCGCGCTCGAGGCGCACCGCGCGGGGGCCGTCGTCGTCGGCGAGGACCTCGGCACCGTCGAACCCTGGGTGCGGGACTACCTCCGCGAGCGCGGCCTGCTCGGGACCTCGATCCTCTGGTTCGAGGAGGACGGTGACGGCTCGCCGCTGCCCGCGGACCGCTGGCGGGAGTACTGCCTCTCCTCGGTCACCACCCACGACCTGCCGCCCACCGCCGGGTACCTGGCGGGCGAGCACGTCCGCATCCGCCGCGAGCTCGGCCTGCTGACCCGCCCGGCCGAGGAGGAACTCGCCGACGACCGGGTCGAGCAGGCGGCGTGGCTGGCCGAACTCCGCCGGACCGGCCTGCTCGACGCGTCGGAGGCACCGTCGGTGGACGACGTCGTGCGCGCGCTGTACGCCTACCTCGGGCGGACCCCGTCACGGCTGTTGGCGCTGGCGCTGCCCGACGCAGTCGGGGACGTCCGTGCCCAGAACCAGCCGGGGACGGTGGACGAGTATCCGAACTGGCGGGTTCCGCTGGCCGGGCCGGACGGCCGGGCGATGCTGCTGGAGGACCTGTTCGCCGACGCCCGCGCTGCGGTTCTGGCGCACGTGATGCACGATCAGGTAACGGCTGCGGGTGAATGACCGAAGTTCCCGTTGGGACTCGACTGCGATAGGTTCGCAGCGCACCGCGATACCTGGAGGTCACGTGAAGAAACTCGCCGTCATGGGCGCAGGCGCCATCGCCGCCGCCACGGTAGCCCTGATCAGCCCCGGCGTCGCGGACTCCCAGCCCGCGAGCGCCGCGTCGCTCAACGTCGTCGGCGAACCCTTCGGAAAGGCCGTGGCGATCCTGCGCAGCCAGGGCGTCAAGGCGTTCTTCGGTGGCTCGGTGGGCAGCGACTACCCCCAGCAGGAGTGCATCGTCTCCCAGCAGAAGATCACCAAGAACAACCGCGTCCTGCTCAACGTCGACTGCACCGAGACCGCCGTGCTCAACGCCACGGACAACACGCCGGCTGGTGCCGGCGGCGGCGGTGGACCGCGCGTCGGCGGCAACGGCGTCACGACCGTGACGGCCACTCCGGTCGGCCCGCAACCCGGGATGCCCTGACGCCGGACACGGCGTTACCCGCTACCCGCGGTCTCAAGTAGCGCCGTAGACTTCTCGGATCCGCCCGTCCGACGAGGAGTCTTGTGAGAATGCTGCGTCCCCAGCGGTTCACCACCGAGATCGATCCCGGCCCCGTGCAGATCCAGGCCCGGCAGGTCGACTTCGACGTCACGGCCACCGAACTCGACTGGATTCCCGGTCACCCCGTGGCCTCCCACATGATCAGCCTGCTCAACATCGTGCTGCCCGCCGCCGAGCGCTGGTTCGTCGCCACCTACAACGAGGCACTGCCGCTGGTGAAGGACCCGAAGCTCGCCGAGGACATCCGCGGCTTCATCGGCCAGGAGGCGATGCACGCCGAGACGCACGACCGGGTGCTCCACGAGTTCATGGAGGCCAACGGCGTCGACGTCGCGCCCATGCTGGAACTCGTCGACTACATCTTCGAGAAGATGCTCGCGCCGACGGACTCCACCGACCCCAAGCGCAAGATGAACGACCTGTGCGACCGGCTGTGGATGATCGCGGCGATCGAGCACTACACCGCCGTGCTCGGGGACTTCTCGCTGAACTGCACGTGGGACGACCACGGCGCCGACCCCACCCTGGTTGACCTGTTCCGCTGGCACGGCAGTGAGGAGGTCGAGCACCGGATGGTGGCGCACGACGTCGCCGCCTACTTCCACGACAGCTACGTCGACCGCATCCGCGCGATGGCGATGGCCGTCGTGATGATGGTCGCGTTCTTCCAGCGAGGCACCTGGTACCTGGTCGAGAACGACCCGAAGGCGCGCATCGGGTGGTGGCGCACGCAGCGGGAGCGGATGCGCGACTCGAAGTTGGGCCTGCTGCCAAAGTACCGGGAGTTGTTCGGCTCCAACACCTTTGCGTACTTCCGACCTGGCTTCACGCCGGAGCGGATGGGCTCGACGGCGCAGGCGGTGGCCTACCTGGCCAGTTCGCCCGCGGCCCGGGCCGCACACCTCTGATGGGCCTGCGCGACCGGGTGCGTGAACTCCCGTCGGCGCCGGGTGGGCGGGGCCGGGCGTGGTCGATGGGTTTCGCCCACGCCGCCGTCCACGGACTCTTCGCGCTGTCCGGTGCCATCCGGAACATGGCTCCCCTGCCCGAGGTCGACCGGCGGATCCCGCTGATCGTGGCGGACCGCACGGTCGTCGCCCACGACCAGGACGTGATCGCCCTGCGGCTGACCGCACCCGACGGCGGGGAGCTGCCGCAGTGGCATCCGGGTTCACACATCGACGTCCACCTGCCCAGCGGCCGACTCCGGCAGTACTCGCTGTGCGGTGATCCTGCCGATCGACGGGCCTACCGGATCGCCGTGCGACGGATCCCGGCCGGCGGTGGAGGGTCGGTCGAGATCCACGACGAACTCTCCGTCGGCGCCCGTGTCACCACCAGCGGGCCGCGAAATGCATTCCCGCTCAGCGTGCCCGGCTACGGGTCGCCCGCCCAGCGGGTGCGGTTCGTCGCCGGCGGCATCGGCATCACGCCGATCCTGCCCATGCTCGCCGCGGCCGAAGCCCTCGGCGTCGACTGGTCGATGATCTACGTGGGGCGCAGCACCGACAGCCTGCCGTTCCTCGACGAGGTTGCCCGGTTCGGCGATCGCATCCAGATCCGCACCGACGACGACCACGGCGTGCCGACGGCCGCCGACCTCGTCGGTGACTGCCCGGACGGCACGACCATCTACGCCTGCGGGCCGGCCGCGCTGCTGACGAGCGTGCGTGCCCACGTGGCCGGCCGCGACGACGTCGAACTCCACTTCGAGCGGTTCGCCGCGCCACCGGTGGTGGACGGTCGTCCGTTCGCCGTGACGGTCCCGTCGATGGCCGCCCCGGTGGACGTGGCGGCCGACGAAACGCTGCTGTCCGCGCTGGTGCGGTCGGGCGTGCATGTGCCCTACTCCTGTCAGCAGGGCTTCTGCGGAACCTGCCGCACGCGTGTGCTGGCCGGCGGGGTCGACCACCGGGACACCCTGCTCACCGACCCCGAACGGGACGCAGGTCTGATGCTGGTCTGCGTGTCCAGGGCGTCCGATCGGGACGGTCTGATCCTGGACCTCTGACCGTCGGCGGCGGTCTACTATTCGCCCATGCCGCTGGCCGAAGGTACCTCGTTTGCCGGCTATACGATCGTGCGGCGACTCGGTTCGGGTGGCATGGGCGAGGTCTATCTCGCCCAACATCCGCGTCTCCCCCGCCAGGACGCGCTGAAGATCCTGCGCGCCGAGGTGTCCGCCGACCGGGAGTACCGCGAGCGATTCCACCGCGAGGCCGACATCGCCGCCTCACTGTGGCATCCGCACATCGTCGGCGTGCACGACCGCGGTGAGTTCGCCGGGCAGCTGTGGATCTCCATGGACTACGTCGACGGCACCGACGCGGGCAGACTGCAGCGCGAGGAGTTCCCCGACGGCCTCCCGCCGGAACGGGTCGCGGAGATCGTCATCGCGGTCGCCGGAGCGCTCGACCACGCCCATCAGCGCAACCTGCTGCACCGCGACGTCAAGCCCGCCAACGTCCTGCTGACCACTCCCGACGACGGAGAGCCCCGAATACTGCTGGCGGACTTCGGGATCGCACGATGGGTCGACGATCCCAGCGGTCTGACCGCCACGAACATGACCGTCGGCACCGTGGCCTACGCGGCGCCGGAGCAGCTGATGGGCGAGGCGCTCGACGGCCGGTCCGATCAGTACGCGCTCGCCGCGACGGCGTACCACCTGCTGACCGGGGCGCCGCCGTTCTCGAACTCCAATCCGGCGGTGGTGATCAGTAGGCACCTGACGTCGGCCCCGCCACCGGTGGGCGACCGGCGCCCGGATCTGGCCGCTCTCGACCCGGTGCTCGCCAAGGCCCTGGCGAAGGATCCGCGGGATCGCTTCGAGCGGTGCGCCGACTTCGCCCGCGCGCTGGCCCACCGACTCGACGGCGTCACCGACCCCGACGAGACGCGTCTGTCACGTGTCACCACACCGGCACGACGCTCACCGGTGCGAGCGGGCGTCCTCGTGCCCGCGATACTGGCCGTCCTGCTGGTGGTGGCGGTCGCCGTGGCCGCCGTCGAGTTCACCAGGGCCGACGACGAGCGCAGCGCCGCCCCGGCCTCGTCCACCGAACCGGTGCCGCCGCCGACGTCTGCAGCAGCTCCACCGACCACCACCGCGGCACCTACCACCACCACCGCGCCACCGACCACCACGGCGGCACCGTCCACCACGGCCCCACCCAGTACGGCGGCCGCCGCGACCACGGTGGTGATCGGTGCGAACTGCACGCCCCAGGGGTCCACGGCCACCACGGAAAGCGGTGCCACCGCCTACTGTTCGCCGCTGGAGGGCAGTGGGACGACCATCTGGTCGCTCGTTCAGGGGACGGTGTCGAGCCCCACGGTGACCACCGAGTCCACCGATCCACCGCTGCCGGTCGCCGAGGAGAACCCCGTGCGCGTCTGCATGGAACAGACCGGTCAGACGCGGTTCCGGTGCCGGGAGGACATCCGGCGCGGCAACGCCGTCCCCTGACCGTCTTCTCGGTGACTCACCGCTGATCGAGGCGCTCGAGCAGTCCGTCGAGCAGGAGCAGCTGGCCCTTCAGCAGCTTCACCCGCGCCGCGTCGACGGAAAGCCATGCCACGCGGTCGATTTCGGGGAACTCGCGGAACCGTCCGGATCCCCGCGGCCACTCCAGCTCGAAGGTGTTGCTGACGCTCTCGGTGACGTCGAGGTCGCCGAGCACCGCGAACGCCGTCACCACCTTGCCGCCTGCCTGCCTGACCGGCGGCAGGTCGATGCGCGGCCCGTCGGGAGCGTCGAAGCCGATCTCCTCGCGGAACTCGCGCCGGGCGGCCGCCCATGGGTCCTCGGCGGGGTCGTACTCACCCTTCGGGATCGACCAGGCGCCGTCGTCCTTGCGGGCCCAGAACGGCCCACCGGGATGTCCGAGGAGCACCTCGACGCCATCGTCGACGATCCGATACAGCAGCAGCCCCGCACTCAGCTTCGGCACGTCGAGCCACTCCCTTCCTCGTCCCCGAGACTGCGGTGACACCGGGTTCTCGGCCCTGCCGCGCGACGCCCCATCGGGGTCGGCGTCCTCACCTGCACGACTTGGCGCTCCCCCGAGGATGCCGGATGCTGGAACGGTGACGCGTCCCGGCCCGTCCCGTCGCCGGGATTCGCTCCGCGCACTCGACGTCCTGACCAACACCGGGGTCGCCGCAGCTCATCTCGGCGTCTTCGCCACCCTGCGCCGCCTGGTGATCGGCAGGCGGCTCGTGGTGCGGACGGCCGACGGGGACCTGACGCTCGTCGTCGACGAACTGATGTCGCGGCCGGGAATGCGCAGCATCGCCGCGGGCCGGCTCGGCGACGTCCGGCTGAGCGCGCGCGACGTCCGGTGGCAGGGGCATGGCTTCGACCGCGCGACCGCACTGCTGCACGACGTTCGCCTCCGCGCCACGGTGCCCCCAGTTCTGGTCGCCGGGCCGGTCGAGGTGACGGTGGACGTGCCCGCACCCACCCTCGCGAACCTGATCCACGGGGCCGCGCCGCGGTGGTCCGGCCGGGTCGACGACGACGGGATCGCGACGGTGGGGTTCGCCCGCGGAGCCACCGGCAGTCGGGTGGAGATCGAGACGCGTCTGGAGGGCACCACGCTGTGGCTGATCCCGCGCGCCTTCGTCCGGCGCCGGCGTTGGGCCCTGCCCGCCCGCACGCCTTCCTATCCGGTTGCGCTGCCGGACTTGCCGCGCGGCACGACCATCTCGGGGGTGGAACTGCTGCCGGGGACGGTCCGCGTCAGCGGGGTCCTGCCGCAGTGGCAGGCCGACGTCCCGCGGGCCCGGCTGGACGACCTCGTCGCCCAGTTGAGCGCGGTGGGGCGTCCGCTCACCCTGATCTGGCCCGCCAAGGAGCGATGACGCCCGCTGCCGTCAGAAGCCGAACAGGCCGAACGGGATGGGGTTCTGGCCGTTGCCGAGTGCGGCCACGGCGCCGGGGCAGAACATCGAGATGGCGAGGCCGGTGAACATGGTCGCGGGCCCCATCGACATCCCCGCGGCGTCCGCGACCTGCGCGGCCGCGTCGGCGGTGGTCTGACCGGGCTGCGACAGCATCGGGCACACCGACTGCCCGAGTGCGACGGCGTCGCCCGGATTGGTGTCCGTCATGGCGACCCCGGCGGTGCCCAGCGCGTCGAGGAACGCGTCGTCGACCGGGTCGGCGTGCGCGGGGGCCGCGGCCAGGATCGCGGTGGCGGCGATGCCGAGGGTGGCGACGGTCAGGCGGGCGGGTGCGAAACGGCGAGACACGAGGCGAGCGTACGGGGAGTGCGGCGCACCGCCCAATCAGACGCCGGTCCAGGTCTGGTCCAGCTGCTCGGCCACGTCGATGACCTTGGCCCGGTGCGACTCCGGGCTGTCGATCTCGCCGGACACGTGTGCGGCGATGAAGCGCTTGATCTCGGCGTCCACGCCTCCGACGATGCGGACCACCTCGGCCCGCAGCGACTTCGACGTCACGTGGATGGAGATGTCGGCGGCGCGCGGCTTGTGCACGTCCAGGATCAGCAGCAGGGGTTCGGCGGCCAGCGCCTCGGCGCGCAGGGCGATCTCGCCGAAGACCATGAACCGGGGCTTGTCGATCCGGAGGTCCACCACCATGTCGATCTCGAGCGGGATCCGGATGGCGAACGTGATGAGTTCGCTGACGTGCCGGGTGACCTGCGGGGTCTGGATCTTCACCCGCGCCGTGACCTTCGCGATCTTGCCGGGCCCCTGGGCGATCGGACCCATCTCGAACTCGTCACCGGCGATCGCGGCGATGGCGTCGCCGACGCGCTGCTCGGACACGGCGACCTCGAAGAACCTGCGGCCGAATTCCTCGTAGGTCACGTACTGGTGGTCAGGCATGGTCCTGCTACGTTCTCACGTCCGCGTCGCCAGTCAACACAACCCGCCGGAAACGTCAGCCGGCCGGGACGAAGAGCCGGACCGAGGTGATCGTCGCGGGTCGGGTGCCCACTTCGACGAACAGCACGCCGCGCCGGCCGTCGGCCTCGACGGTCGCCGCGACCCACCGGCCCGCGACGATGGGGCGCGACCACCGTCCACCACGGAGTCGCGCCACCAGACCCGACGTCCCGATCCGCGTCGCGTCGCCGAGCGTCACCGATCCTGCGTCGGGGACGCGGCGCCGCACCGCCACCTCGTCCCCCGCGCACACGTCGTCCAGGAACTCGGTGACGGTGCGCCGGCCCCGGGCGCCCACGCGTCGGAAGCCGCCTGCGAAGCCGGCCGCTCCCGCGAGTCCCTGGTTGGCGAGCAGGCTCCGGGTCAGCGCCAACCCCACCGGCAGCGCCGCCGGCCCGCCGCGTGCGAATTCGAGCACCATCGCCGGCAGCTCCCAGTGCGCCCGCAGACGGTCGACGGCGAGATCTCCGCCAACCAGGTCGTAGCGCAGGTAGGCGGGGATGGTCATGGAGATGGACGACGACATGGTGACCTCGAGGTCGAGGGCGCGGACGACGGTGAGCCCGTCGACGACGTCCAGGTCGCGGTGGAAGACGATGTCGCGAGGTCCGATGAACGTGTCGTAGAACCGGCCGATCTCGGCGTGCCCGCGGTGCGGCCGCGACCCGACGGGATCCTCGACGCTGCCCGTGCGCGCGAACAGTCCGACCCAGCCGGACCGGTCGTGGGCGCCCGCGGCGGCGGGCGATCGTTCGACGGCGGCGAGGACGTCCTCGGGGTCCGCCGCGGCATGGTGGGGCACGGCCTCATCGTCCCTCGTGGCCGGGTGCGGAAGGTGGGTCGTGGCGAACTTCGCCGTACACGCGCACACTGGGAACGACGTCCACGTGTGCTGGACGATCCGAACCAGGAGGACGGCGATGGCTCAGAACGGACCGTTCGGCATCAATCCGGAGGACTTCGACCGGGCGATCCGCGAGGCCGGCGAGGGTCTGCGGGATGCGATGGACAAGATCGGTCGCGGCGCGAACTGGGCGACGCTGATCGACGACTTCACCCGTACGTCGCGGCCGAAGGCCGAACCCGAGACCACGGGCGACAAGGGCGACGGCGTGTGGGCGATCTACACGATGGACGGCGAGGGCGGCGCGCACATCGAAGAGGTGTACCCCAACGAGCTGGAAGCGTTGCGCGCCAACAAGAACAACACCGATGCGGCGCGCAAGGTGCGGTTCCTCCCCTACGGCATCGCGGTCAGCGTGCTCGACGCGAACGACTGACGCGGGCGAAACCACGCGATAGTCCGCGATACTCCTCACCGGCAACGCCCACCCGTTAGGCTTTGCCACGACGTCGAGGAGGCACCACATGTTTCGCGAATTGACCATTGCCGTTGCGGCCGTGGCCGCGGCCGTCGCGCTGGCACCCAGCGCCTCCGCAGACCCGGGTCCGATGTACCCGGACAACCCGGGTCGGTACCCCACCGATCCGCCCGGAACGGTGTACGGCGCTGCGCTGAGCGGACCGTGCGACAACTACCAGCTGTTCACGTTCGGCCGCGGCCGCGGCGGACAGCCGATGGTGTGCCACTACATTCCCAACCAGTGGCCGCCGGTCTACACCGGGTTCTGGGTGAACTCCTACCCGCTCTTCGGCCAGCAGGACATCGGTGCGCCGTGTCCCGGTCCCAAGTCGGCGGCGCAGGCGCCCGACGGTCGGCCGATGGTGTGCCTGGGCGCGCAGGGCTGGCAGCCCGGCACGCTCACGGGAGCAGGGTTCTTCCCGGGCTGAGCGATCCGACCATACAGCGATCCTCGGGATGTATGGTCTACTCCCGTGAGCGGTGACGTGACATTCAACCTGTCCGACGTATTCGGCTCGGTCGCCCGAGCCCTGCCGGACGAGACGTTCCTGGTGTGGCGCGACCGCCGGATGACCTATGCCGAACTCGACGCGCGGGTGAGCGGGTTCGCCCACTACCTGACGTCGGTGGGACTCGGCGCCCACGCGGAGCGTGACGGGCTGGCCGGGCACGAGTCGGGCCAGGACCATCTCGGCATCTACCTGCGCAACGGCAACGAGTACCTCGAGGCGATGATCGGGAGCTTCCGCGCCCGCGTCGCCCCCTTCAACGTCAGCTACCGCTACGTGGAGGAGGAACTGCTCTACCTGCTGACCGACTCGCGGGCACGGGCGCTCGTCTACCCGTCGGAGTTCGCGCCGCGGGTGGCGGCCATCCGCGACCGGCTGCCCGACCTGTCGGTCCTGATCCAGGTCGCCGACGACTCGGGCCACGAACTGCTTCCCGGCGCAGTCGACTTCGAGTCGATCCTCGGGACTCCCGCGCCGGCGGAGGGCATGCCGACCCCCACGGGCGACGACCTGTACGTGCTCTACACGGGCGGCACCACCGGCATGCCGAAGGGCGTGCTGTGGCGCCAGCACGACATCTTCCTGTCCTCGATGGGCGGCAGACCGTGGGGCAGCGACCAGCCGCTGCGGTCCTACGACGAACTCGTCGCCAAGGCCGGCGCCTCACCGGGCGCGATGTCGCTGCTCATGATCCCGCCGCTGATGCACGGTGCGGCCCAGTGGGCGACCTTCAACATGGTCACCATGGGTGGCCGGGTCGTCATCCCCGACGACGTCGAGCGGATGCGTCCCGAGGCCGTGCTCCGGCTGGCGGAGCGGGAACGCGTGCTGAGCATCCCCGTCGTCGGCGACGCCATCGCCCGGCCGCTGATCGACGAGATCGAGAAGGGCGACTACGACCTCTCCGGTCTCGTCACCATCTCCAACGGGGGCGCGCCGATGTCGCCGACGGTGCGTGCGCGCATCCTCGCCGCACTCCCCCACGTGATGGTCATGGACGCCGTCGGCGCCTCGGAGTCCGGCGCGCAGATGAGCACCTTCAACGCCGCTGGCGCCGAGTCGGCACCCGCCACCTTCACCCCCCAGTTCGACACCGCGGTGGTCTCCGCGGATCTCGACAGAGTGCTGAACCCGGGCGAGGGCCCGGGGTGGCTGGCGCGCCGCGACCTCATCCCCCTGGGTTATCTGGGCGATGCCGACAAGACCGCGCGGACCTTCCCGACCGTCGACGGCGTGCGATGGTCGGTACCGGGCGACCGGGCCAACGTCCTCGACGACGGCCGGATCGAACTACTGGGCCGCGACTCGGTGACCATCAACTCCGGCGGCGAGAAGATCTTCGTCGAGGAGGTCGAACGTGCGGTCGCCGCCCACCCGGCGGTCTACGACGTCGTCGTGGTCGGCAGGCCCTCGGAGCGGTGGGGCAGCGAGGTCGTCGCCGTCGTCCAGTTCGCCGACGGCGCGTCGGCCACCGACGACGAACTCGTCGAGGTGTGCCGGACCGCGATCGCGCGATACAAGATCCCGAAGGCGTTCGTCCGGGCCGAGGCCATCGTGCGGTCGCCGGCCGGCAAGGCGGACTACCGGTGGGCCAAGGCAGTGGCGACCGACGCCGGCGCCGGGTCCGGGTAGCGCCGCCCGCACCCACGCGACCGCCGTCGGCGCTAGGCGAAGTGCCTACGGATGCCCGCGAACATCTCGGCGTGGGCTGCGACGGCCCGCCGCGCGGTTGTCCCCGCCAACGGACGCGGGGCGTGGACGGTCAGACGCTCGGTCACCCGGGTGCCGCCGCCCTCCGCGACGAACGACACCGTGCCGTCGAGACGCACCGCGGGGAACTGCCGCGCCTGCGTGTGGACGTCGCCGTCCCGGTGGATCAACACCCGCGCGCTGTAGGAGATGGGAACCGTCAACGGGCCGAACGGAATTCGGTCCCGCACTCGATAGGTGCGCTCATGGCCGTCGGCGACGTCACGGCGGTCGACCGACCGCACGGACACCACGAGGGGGTGCAGTTCCCGGATGTTGTCCAGGTCCGCGTAGAAGTCCCGCACGACGTCGGGATCGGCGGGGACGACCTCCTCGACGACGTGGGCGGTGCTGCTCGTCCACCAGCTGCGCGTCACCCGCCGAATGTATCGGTGGGTTGGATAACGTGTGGCGATGACGGAGTTCTCGCATCCTGCGTCCCTGGCCGGCAAGGCCGCCATCGTCACCGGCGCAGCTCGGGGCGTCGGTCGCGGCATTGCGCAGGCGCTGCTGGCGCGCGGCGCATCGGTACTCGGCATGGACCGCGACGAGGACGGTCTGACCGCCACCGTCGAGAGGTTCGCCGCCGACGGGTGGACGATGGAGCCGCTGGTGGCCGACCTGCGCGATCCCACCACGCCGACCCTGGTCGTCGAGGCCACCGTGGCGGCGTTCGGTCGCATCGACGCGCTGGTCAACAACGCCGTCGCCACCAACGAGCCCAAACCCCTCTTAGACATCACCATCGACGACTACGACCTGGTGTTCGACACCGCGCCCCGGGCCACCTTCTTCATGATGCAGGCCGTCCATCCGGTGATGGTCGCCACCGGCGGCGGGGCCATCGTCAACCTGGGATCGGCGTCCGGAACGGGTGGACAGTCCAGGTTCGCCGCCTATGCCGCCGCCAAGGAAGCGGTGCGCGGCATGTCCAAGGCTGCCGCTCTGGAGTGGGGCCGCGACGACGTGCGGGTCAACGTCGTGTGCCCGTTCGCGAACTCCGAGGGCGTGCAGCTCTGGGAAACGTTGGCGCCGAGGGACTTCGAGCGTGCGGTGCGATCCGTACCATTGCGGCGCGTGGGGCGGACCGTCGAGGACGTGGGTTCGGTGGTCGCCTTCCTCGTCAGCGACGACGCCGACTACATCACCGCCCAGACCATTCACGTCGACGGTGGCAGCGGCGTGCATCGCTGAGAAGCCCATGACCTCGTCGATGTGCGGGCCGCGTAGCGACTTCCGGCGTCGGCGCACACACGGCCGACGCCGGCGCCTCCGCAGACCTGGAACTTGATCGATTCACCGAGCAGCGGTCACGCGCATGCCGCCAACCAGTGCCGATTCGACCCGGCCGGGTGGGTGACCAGCTCGCCGCAGGCGGACTACGTTCGAATGCTAAGCGGCCTAAGTTCGCGTTCAGCAGCGCTTTACGCGATGATATCGACGCACGCGTCGAAAGATGCCATTTGGCATGCTCATCCGCACGCGTCGCGAACTCGGATCGCGAATCATCAACGCGGCGAGCGCTTTTTGTCGGTCAGCACACTGACGTGGTCAAACGTGACCGTAGACACAGATTTTGGTCTGCCTCGACGGCGATTGCTAGCGTCCGCCTACATGATTGGAATCGCGACCGCAGCGTTGATGACGCTCGTGAATCAGGTCTCGGGCACGCCGTACGTCTCCGGCGGCGACTCGCCCGCGGGCACGGACTGCTCGGGTCTTGCATCCTGGGTGGCCAACGCCGCGACCGGGCGGCCCGTCTACGGCGATCGGTTCAACACCGGCAACCAGGAGTCGGCCCTGCTGGCCCGGGGCTTCAGATACGGCTCCGAGCCCGGCGCGCTGGTGATCGGCTGGAACGGCCGCCACACGGCCGTCACGCTGCCCGACGGAACGCCCGTGTCGAGCGGAGAGAGCGGCGGCGGCGTCCGCGTCGGCGGCGGTGGGGCCTACCAGGCGCAATTCACCAAGCACATGTACCTCCCGGTCGAGAACCTCGATGCACCGGCCGACGCACCCCCGCCCCCGGTCGACCCGTTCGCGCCGCCCCCGCCCCCGCCCCCGGCCGACGCAGTGCCGTTCGGCGCGCCGGCGCCGGACCCCGCTCTCGCACCGCCTCCCGCGCCCGGTCTGGAACTCCCGCCGGCACCGCCCGAGGGAATCCCCGCTCCCGCGCCGGAATTGGCGCCGGCGCCCGAACTCCCGCCTCCCCCACCGCCGGCCGCGATCTGACGTCTGCGGTGCCCAGGCACACGCCGGGGGTGCAATGCCGAAACTCCTTGAAGCGCAGGGGTTCTCACATCCGTGACGACCGCCTGCGCCGCCGTGACGTCTCGACGCCGACCTCGGAGCAGCCCACGGCTGACTGGACGTGGGTCGAGGTCACGGTGCCGCGATCCCTCGACCTCGGCGACACCGCCGGTTTACACTCGGGCCCTCCCGGGTAATCCGGCCGCGCAACGGCGCACAGGAGGGCCATGACTTCATGACGTTCATCGACTTCATCCGAGATCGATGGTCGGTCCTGTCCTTCCTGGCCTACCAGCACATGAGCCTCGTCGTCCAGACGCTCGTCGTCGCCACGCTCGCCGCTGTCCTCGTCGGCGTCCTCATCTACCGCTCCCGGTGGGGTTTGGCGTTCGGCAACGCGCTGACGTCGGTCGGCCTCACGATTCCGTCGTACGCCCTGCTCGGCGTACTGGTGGGCATCGTCGGCATCGGCGTGCTGCCGTCGGTCATCATGCTGGTCTTCTTCGGCTTCCTCCCCATCCTGCGGAACGTCGTCGTGGGTCTCACCGGCGTCGACCGCGCCCTAGTCGAATCCGCGCGCGGGATGGGCATGAGTCGTCTGACCACCCTGGTCCGCCTCGAGATCCCCCTCGCCTGGCCCGTGATCATGACCGGCGTCCGGATCTCCGCCCAGATGCTGATGGGCATCGCGGCGATCGCCGCCTACGCACTCGGCCCCGGTCTCGGCGGCTACATCTTCTCCGGCATCTCGCGCACCGGCGGCGCGAACGCCACCAACTCCATCGTCGCCGGCACCGTGGGAATCCTGATCCTCGCCGTCGTGCTCGACACCGTCTTGAACTTCGTCACCCGGCTCACGACCCCGAGGGGGATCCTTGTCTGACTCAGCGACCGTCGCACCCGACCCCGCGACGGAGGACGCCGGCACGGGCGGCGCACGGATCCTGCTGGAGGGCGTCACCAAGCGGTACGGCCCCAAGGACGACCCCGCCGTCGACGACGTCACCATGGAGATCGCCGCCGGTGACATCGTCATGCTGGTCGGCCCGTCCGGGTGCGGCAAGACGACGACCATGAAGATGATCAACCGGCTGATCGAGCCGACGAGTGGGCGCATCCTCATCGGCGACGACGACGTCACCCGCCGCAACCCCGACGAGCTGCGCCGCCACATCGGCTACGTCATCCAGGGCGCGGGCCTGTTCCCGCACCTGACCGTCGGGGACAACATCGCCATCGTCCCGCGGCTCCTGAAGTGGGACAAGAAACGGATCGCCGCGCGCATCGACGAACTGCTCGACATGGTCAACCTGGACCCCGCGCAGTACCGCGACCGCTACCCGCGAGAGCTGTCCGGTGGCCAGCAGCAGCGCGTCGGGGTGGCGCGTGCCCTCGCCGCCGACCCGCCGGTGCTCCTGATGGACGAGCCGTTCGGCGCCGTCGACCCCATCACGCGGCAACGGCTGCAGGACGAGTTGCTGCGCCTGCAGGACGAGCTGCGCAAGACCATCGTCTTCGTCACCCACGACTTCGACGAGGCGGTGAAGCTGGGCGACAAGATCGCGATCCTGGACAAGGGGTCGAAGATCGTGCAGTACGACACCCCCGAGGAGATCCTGGCCAACCCCGCGAACGACTTCGTGCGCGGGTTCGTCGGACACGGCGCGGCACTCAAGCAGCTGACCCTGACCCGGGTCCGCGACGTCGAGCTGAACGAGGCCGCGGTCGCCCACGTCGGAGGCGACGCCGCCGAGGCCGTTCGTGCCGCCGAGGCGATCGGACGCCAGCACGTTATCGTGCTCGACGACCAGGAGCGGCCCCAGCGCTGGCTGTCGGTGGACGAGCTACGGGCGCCGGACGCGCTGCGCGACGTACCCCGGGACGAGGGCGTCGAGGTGGTCAGCCTGGCGTCGACGCTCAACGACGCGCTGGACTCGATGCTGACGTCGTCGCACGGCGTCGTCGTGGTCACGGGACGGCGCAACGCCTACCAGGGCGTGATCCGGGTGGAGACGATCATGGACGCGATGGCCGACCTGCGCGGCGCACCGGCCCGGGAGGTGTCGTGACCGCGGCGCTGCCCGACGTCGCCACCGTCGACGCGCCGGCCGTCCGCGCCGCCCCGGGCCGGCTTCGCTGGTTGCTGCAGCCGACGCTGTGCGTCGTCGCCGTCGTCGCCGCGCTGCTCTACGTCCACACCGCCGACGTGTCGGAGTCCGAGAAGCGGTCGCTGGCCATCCCGTCCCTGCTCGCGCTGCTGCGGGAGCACATGGAGGTCAGCCTCGCCGCCACGATCCTCACCTGCCTGGTGGCGATCCCCGTCGGCATCGCGCTCACCCGCGGACCGATGCGCCGCTTCTCCAAGCCGATCATCACCGTGGCCGGCTTCGGGCAGGCGGCCCCGGCCATCGGGTTGATCGCTCTCGGCGCCGTGCTGTTCGGCATCGGCAAGGTCGGCGCCATCGCGGCACTCACCATCTATGGGGCGCTGCCCATCATCGCGAACACCGTGGTGGGCCTCGACGGCGTCGACCGCCGGCTGGTGGAGGCGGCGCGTGGGATGGGCATGTCGTCGGTCGCCACGCTCGGGCGCGTCGAACTGCCCCTGGCGTTGCCGGTCATCATCGCCGGTGTCCGGACCGCCCTGGTGCTCATCGTCGGTACGGCGGCACTCGCATCGTTCACGGGTGCGGGCGGCCTCGGCCAGCTGATCACCACCGGCATCAAGCTTCAGCAGAGCACCACGTTGATCGTCGGCGCCATCCTCGTCGCCGCGCTCGCCCTGGCCATCGACTGGCTGGCGCGCGTGGTGGAGATGGTCGCCTCGCCGAAGGGGCTCTGATCACCGTGCGGCCACCCGGGGAGAACCGAATGACGTTGCGCCGCATCATCGCAATGCTGGCCACACTGGTCGTGGCGACCACCGCACTTGCCGGCTGCGGGCTCCGCTCCGCCAGCGGCGCGGTCCTCGACGCGAGACCGGGCAGCATCGAGCACTACCAGTCGCTCGACGGGGTGAAGATCACCGTCATCGCGAAGGACTTCACCGAGCAGTTGATCCTCGGCAACATGGTGTCGATCGTCCTGGCCGCCGCAGGAGCCGACGTCACGAACCTGACGAACACGCCCGGCAGCTTCGGCGTCCGGCAGGCGATGCTGACCGGCAAGGCGGACGTCTCGCCCGAGTACACCGGCACGGGGTGGATCAACTACCTCGGCAACGAGCAACCGGTCAAGGGTGCCCGCGAACAGTGGCAGGCCGTCAACGAGGCCGACCGGGCGAACCATCTCACCTGGCTGCCGCCGGCGCCGATGAACAACACCTACGCCTTCGCCATCCGCGAGTCGGAGGCGGAGCGGCTCGGCGTGACCAAGCTGTCCGACCTCAAGCGCCTCGCCAAGCAGGAGCTGTCGTTCTGCGTCGAGAGCGAGTTCGCCTCTCGCAACGACGGTTTCGTGCCGATGCTGGCGACCTACGATCTGACGCGGGCCGATCTCGGACCGGTGACCAACCTTGACACGGGGGTCATATACACCGCGACCGCCAACGGGGACTGCAACTTCGGCGAGGTCTTCACCACCGACGGGCGCATCCCGGCCCTCGGACTGAGGGTGCTCGAGGACGACCGTCAGTTCTTCCCGCTGTACAACCTGACCGAGGTCATCCGCACCGAACTCCTCGACGCGCACCCCGAGCTGGGCGAGATCTTCGGTCAACTCAACCCGAGGATCACCAACGACGTGATGCTGGCGCTCAACGCGAAGGTCGACAGCGACGGCGACGATCCGGCTCTCGTCGCCCGCGACTGGCTCATCGACGAGGGCTTGCTGAGCTGAATCTCAGGTCGGTGACGGAAAGTTCACGAACTCGGGAGACGTGACTCGGACGGGTAGGATCGGTGCCGTGCCCGACAGGTCAGAAGAGGTTCGCCCCAGCCTGCGCGAGCGGAAGAAGCAGAACACGCGACGGATGCTCGTGGATGCGGCCGTAGACCTCTGCCTCAAGCAAGGATACGAGAGCACGACCGTCGAGCAGATCGCCGCGGCCGCCGAGATCTCCACGCGCACGTTCAGCCGCTACTTCCCCACCAAGGATGCGGTGTTCATCGCCGTGCTCGACGATCTCGTCAGCGAGGTCGTCGCCGAGTTGGACTCGTCACCGTCCGACCTCACGCCGATGGAGGCCTTGCGGGCGGCGCACATGGCGGTCCTGACGCGCGTGGCGAAGCGACCACTGGCCGGGCTGACCACCGAACGGATCGCTCTCATCCTGCGCGTGGTGAACTCGTCGGACGTGTTGCGGCAGGCCGCGATCGACTATCGCAGCCCCGCGGCCATCGACGCCCTCGCGCGGAAGATGGGCGTCTCACCCGACGATCGCGAACTCGACCTCGCGGTGGCGTTGTTCTCGACGACTCTGGTCAGCGCCTGCCGAGACCTCGTCGAGGACCGGGACGGGGCTCAGCTCGGCCCCGAGGTCGTCATGGAGCGCCTCAACCATGCGATGGCTCAGGTCGCGCACTTCGCGGCCGACATCGACGTGGACGAGCAAGGCTGACCGCGGGTCACGACCTGCGGATGCGCCACCCGATCACGGCCACGACGAGACCGCCCAGCAGGATCAGCGGCCCGAGTACCGACCAGGTGGTGGTGTTGCTCATCGGGCTGCCGCCCACCATCCCCACGCCCTGCAGGGTGAACAGCAGGCCGAACAGCGCCACGACGACGCCAACACCGATGATCGCAGCACGCATGACGTCACGGTAGCCGCCGGCCTTCGGGGCGCCGCAATGCGCCCCACACGCCGACGCCGATCCCGACGACCGCGCCACCGAGGCCGATGACCCGCTGGCCACGAGTGAGGTCGCCGTGCACGCTGGCACCGCCCAGCAGATCCGCGGCGTCGGCGCCACCCGAGGCGAGGAACCACCCGCGGGTGTCGTCGCCGCGCAACGCTGCCCCGAGGAGCAGTCCGCCGATCAACGCGTCGCGATACCCCATCGATCGCAGCAGGAGGCGCGCCGACGGACCCGGATCCTCCGGCTGGCCCCACAGGCGGTTCGCGCGCAGCGGGTCGACGAGGAACGAGATGCCCGAGGCGAGGCGGATGCTGCCCGCGACCAGCGCGGCGCGATCGGTCGGCATGGCAGGCAGCCTAGGTCGGCGCGGCGCGGCGCCGGGTGGGATTCCGCGAGCAGGCGCCGCGACCTGAGAGGTCGCACAGCGGCCCTCGCACCCGAGTTACCTAGTCTGCTTTACTAAGGACGTCCTAACCCCGTCGCCGAGGAGTTCAACGCCGTGAGCGCTCCGACCGTCGAGCCCTCGGCATCACCCGAACGACGCCACCGCAGCGGACTCGCGCGATGGATCCGCCGGCTGGCCATTCCGATCATCCTCGGCTGGGTCCTGCTCGTGGCCGTCCTCAACCTCACGGTGCCGCAGCTCGAGATCGTCGGCCAGGAGCGGTCGGTGTCGATGAGCCCGGACGAGGCGCCGTCGGTGATCGCGATGAAGCGCACCGGGCAGGTGTTCGAGGAGTTCAAGTCCGACAGCTCGGCGATGATTGTGCTCGAGGGCGACGAGGCGCTCGGTGACGACGCGCACCGCTTCTACAACGACATGGTCGCCAAGCTCGAGGCCGACACGACGCACGTCGAACACGTGCAGGACTTCTGGGGTGACCCGCTGACGGAGGCGGGCGCCCAGAGTGACGATCACAAGGCGACCTACGTGCAGGTCTACTTGGCCGGTAATCAGGGCGAGACGCTGGCCAATGAATCGGTCAAGGCCGTCCAGGACCTCGTCGAGGGGCTGACTCCCCCCGACGGCGTGAAGGTCTTCGTCACCGGCGGTTCGGCGCTGGCCGCCGATCAGCAGATCGCCGGCGACGACAGCGTCCGCATGATCGAGTTCGCCACCTTCGGCGTCATCATCACGATGCTGCTGCTGGTCTACCGGTCGCTGAAGACGGTGTTCCTGACCCTCGTCCTCGTGGTCCTCGGGCTGGCGGCCTCACGCGGGGTGGTCGCGTTCCTCGGCCACCACGAGTTGATCGGTCTCTCGACGTTCGCCACCCAGCTCCTGGTGACGCTCGCGATCGCGGCGACCACCGACTACGCGATCTTCCTCGTCGGGCGGTATCAGGAGGCCCGAACCCTCGGCGAGGACCGGGAGTCCGCCTACTACACGATGTTCCACGGCACCGCCCACGTCGTGCTCGGTTCGGGCATGACCATCGCAGGCGCCACGTTCTGTCTGTCGTTCACCCGGCTGCCCTACTTCCAGTCCCTCGGCGTCCCCCTCGCGGTCGGCATGACCGTCGCGGTCATCGTCGCGCTCACGCTGGGGCCTGCCCTCATCACCGTCACCACCCGCTTCGGCTGGCTGGAACCCAAGCGCGCCATGCGCATTCGCGGGTGGCGCAAGATCGGCGCCGTCATCGTCCGCTGGCCCGGCCCGGTGCTCCTCGGCACGATGGCGTTGTCCCTCGTGGGTCTCCTCACGCTGCCCGGATACGAGCCCAACTACAACGACCGCAACTACCTCCCCGCGAGCCTGCCCGCCAACCAGGGTTTCGCCGCCGCCGAACGCCACTTCGACCCGGCCCGGATGAACCCCGAGCTCCTGATGGTCGAGACCGATCAGGACCTCCGCAACTCGGCGAGCTTCCTGGTGATCGACAAGATCGCCAAGGCGGTCTTCCGGGTTCCCGGCATCGGCAGCGTGCAGGCGATCACCCGCCCCGACGGAAAGCCCATCGAGTTCAGCACCATCCCCGCGCAGATGGGGATGGGCGGCGTCAGCCAGGACCTCAACCGCAGCTACAACCAGGACCGCATGGCGGACCTCCTCGCGCAGGCCGACGACCTCGAGAACACCATCGGCACGCTGACGAAGATGAACTCGCTGATGGGCGAGATGAACGCCGTCACACAGCAGATGGTGATCAAGACCAAGGACATGTCCGTCGACGTCGCCGAACTCCGGGACAGCATCTCCAACTTCGACGACTTCTTCCGGCCCATCCGCAGCTACTTCTACTGGGAGCCGCACTGCTACGACATCCCCGGCTGCTGGGCCATCCGGTCGGTGTTCGACACGCTCGACGGCATCAACACCACCAGTGACGACATCCAGGAACTCGTCCCCGACCTCGAACGGTTGGCCGAACTCCTGCCGCAGCTGCAGGCGCTGATGCCGCAGCAGATCGAGACCATCAAATCCCAGAAGACGATGCTGCTCACGCAGTACGCGACGCAGTCCGGCATCCAGGATCAGCAGGCTGCGGCGGGCGAGAACCAGTCCGCGATGACCGATGCGTTCAACGACGCGTGGAACGACGACACGTTCTACCTGCCGCCGGAAATCTTCGACAACGCCGACTTCAAGCGGGGCATGGACAGCTTCATCTCCCCCGACGGGAAGGCGGTGCGGTTCATCGTGTCCCACGAGGGGGACCCGCTGTCGGCCGACGGCATCGACCGCATCGAGGCGATCAAGCAGGCCACGACCGAGGCCATCAAGGGCACGCCTCTCGAGGGATCGCGCGTCTACCTCGGTGGCACCGCGTCGGCGTTCAAGGACATGCGCGACGGCAACGGCTACGACATGCTGATCGCCGGCATCGCCGCGTTGTCGCTGATCTTCATCATCATGTTGCTCATCACCCGCAGCCTCGTCGCCGCGGCCGTCATCGTCGGCACCGTCGTGCTCTCACTGGGTGCCTCGTTCGGCATCTCGGTTCTGGTGTGGCAGCACGTCCTCGGCATCCCGCTGCACTTCATGGTGATGGCGATGGCCGTCATCGTCCTGCTCGCCGTCGGCGCGGACTACAACCTGCTGCTGGTGGCGCGCCTGAAGGAGGAACTGCACGCAGGCATCAAGACCGGCATCATCCGTGCGATGGGCGGTACCGGCTCGGTCGTCACGGCCGCGGGCCTGGTGTTCGCCTTCACCATGATGGCGATGATGGTCAGCAAGATGACCGTCGTCGCCCAGGTCGGCACCACGATCGGCCTGGGGCTGCTGTTCGACACGCTGGTGATCCGCGCGTTCATGACGCCGTCGATCGCCGCGCTGATGGGCCGCTGGTTCTGGTGGCCGCAGGTGGTGCGGGAGCGGCCCCTCTCGGCGTCGCTCCTGCACCGGTAGCTAGCGCCCGAAACCGGCGTCGCGCAGCGCCTGGGCCATCGAGCCCGCCGTCGGCGCCTCGTTCCGACGCTCGGTTCGCTTGCCGCCGTTGGTGTTCCGCTTGTCCGGTTGACCCTGGTGGGGTTTGTCGCCACGGGGTGCGCCGGCGGCGCCTCCCCCGCGCTCGGACTTGCGGCCCTGCTCGCGCGGCGGCGCGTCCTTGAGGCGCAGGGTCAGCCCGATGCGCTGCCGATCCACGTCGACCTCGAGCACCTTGACGCGCACCACCTGACCGGACTTCACGACCTCGTGGGGGTCGGAGACGTAGCGGTCGGCCATCGCGGACACGTGGACCAGACCGTCCTGGTGCACGCCCACGTCGACGAACGCCCCGAACGCGGCCACGTTGGTCACCACGCCCTCGAGGATCATCCCGACCTTGAGGTCGGACACCTTCTCGACGCCCGCGGCGAAGGTCGCGGTGGTGAAGGCGGGCCGCGGGTCGCGGCCCGGCTTCTCCAGTTCGGCGAGGATGTCGGTCACCGTCGGGATGCCGAACCGGTCGTCGGCGAATTCGGCGGGGCGCAGTGACCGCAGCGACCGTTCGTCGCCGATCAGCTCGGCGAGCGTGACGCCGGCCCGGTCCAGGATGCGGCGCACCACGGGGTAGGACTCCGGGTGCACGCCCGACGCGTCGAGCGGGTCGTCACCGTCGGTGATCCGCAGGAAGCCGGCGCACTGCTCGAATGCCTTGGGGCCCAGACGCGGAACTTCGAGGAGGGCCTTGCGGCTGGGGAACCGTCCGGTCCGCTCGCGATGCGAGACGATGGCCTCGGCGAGCGAGTCGGTGACGCCGGAGACGCGCGCGAGCAGAGGCACCGAGGCGGTGTTGAGGTCGACGCCGACGGCGTTCACGGCATCCTCCACCACGGCGTCGAGGCTGCGGGCCAAGGTGCCCGGTGTGACGTCGTGCTGGTACTGCCCGACGCCGATCGACTTTGGTTCTATCTTGACGAGTTCGGCGAGCGGGTCCTGCAGTCTCCGCGCGATGGACACCGCGCCGCGCAGCGTGACGTCGAGGTCGGGAAGTTCGTGTGCGGCGTAGGCCGACGCCGAGTACACCGACGCGCCCGCCTCGCTGACCATCGCCGTGGCGGGTGCCTGCGCGCCGGCGGCGCGGATCTCGGTGACGAGTTCGGTTGCCAGAGCATCGGTCTCGCGTGAGGCGGTGCCGTTGCCGATCGCGATCAGCTGCACGCCGTGGCGGGCGACCAGCGCGGCGAGCGTGGCCTTGGCCGCGTCCCACTGCCGCTGCGGCTGGTGCGGGAAGATCGCGCAGGTGTCGAGCACCTTGCCGGTGCCGTCGACCACGGCGACCTTGACGCCGGTCCGGAAGCCGGGGTCCAGGCCGAGCGTGGTGCGCGTCCCCGCGGGTGCGGCGAGCAGGAGGTCCTTGAGGTTGCGGGCGAACACCGCGACCGCGTCCTCCTCGGCGCGCTGCCGCAGCCGGATCCGCGCGTCGACCGATGCCGAGACCATGAGCTTGACCCGCCACGCGAACCGCACCGTGGTGGCCAGCCAGGCCGTCGCGGCGCCGGGACCGCTCAGGTCGATGCCGAGGGCCTGGGCCACCATGGCCTGGTACACCGCGTCGTCCCCGCCGTCGAAGGTCAGGGACAGCACCTGCTCCTTCTCACCGCGCATCACCGCCAGCACGCGGTGCGACGGCATCTTCTCCAGCGGTTCGGAGAAGTCGAAGTAGTCGCGGAACTTCTGGGCCGCCGCGCTGGCGGCGACGGCGTCCGAGGCCGGGGCGGTCCGCACGGCGCCGTCGGCCCAGAACTTCGCCCGGACGGAGCCGACGAGTTCGGCGTTCTCGGATGCCCGCTCGATGATGATCTGCCGTGCACCGTCGAGGGCGGCCGCGGTGTCGGCGACACCGTCTGCGAGGAAGCCGGCCGCCACCTCCTCGGGCACCAGCGTCGGGTCGGCCAGCAGTCGATCGGCGAGCGGCTCGAGGCCGGCTTCCCTCGCGATCTGCGCCTTGGTCCTGCGCTTCGTCTTGTACGGCAGGTACACGTCCTCGATGCGCGACTTGGTCTCGGCGGTCAGCAGGGCGGTGCGCAGGTCGTCGGTGAGCTTGCCCTGCTCCTCGATCGAGGCGAGGACGGCGGTCCGGCGGGCGTCGAGTTCACGGAGATAGGTCAGGCGTTCCTCCAGGGTGCGGAGCTGGCCGTCGTCGAGGCTGCCGGTGACCTCCTTGCGGTACCGCGCGATGAACGGAACCGTCGATCCCTCGTCGAGCAGGCGCACCGCTGCGGCCACCTGGGACTCGGCCACGGCGAGTTCCGCAGTGAGACGGGCGTTTACGGTCTTGACGGCGGGGCTCGAAGTCACGCGGGAACCCTACCCAACGACCCCGACGCGGCGACGCGCGCGGATCGGGCGTGTCCGGTCGGCGACCCGTGCCGGGAACCTCGTCGGCGCGAACCGGGCGATCGGTCCGAAAACGCACTCGAGCACCGCCCGCGGTGTTAGCCTACGGCCGTTAGTGAGCTTGCCCGTGACGGTGCCGGTCGATGTCGACCGGACCAGCGGACACGGCATCGCAGCACCGGAAACGGGGACACCATGAGCACTGCAGCCGAGCGCGCCGCACAACTGGACCTGGTTGCCCGACTGAAGTCCGCCTACCCGGAGCTACCCGACGCGCCGACGCCGGATCTCCTCGACCACGACCGCTTCGTCGCCTACATGAAGCCGGTGCACGACGTGGGCGGTGAGCCCGACGTCCCGATGAAGTACGAGAACAAGGACTACGAGTACTGGGAGCACATGACCTACGTGCTCTCCGAGGTCCTCGCGTGGCGCGGCATCTGGCTGTCCGAGGAGCGACGCCGGATGGGCAACGTCGACGTGGGCCGCGCGATCTACCACGGCCTGCCGTACTACGGGCGGTGGCTGTGGGCCTGTGCGCGGATCCTCGTGGAGAAGCACCACATCGGTCTCACGGAACTCACCGAGCGGATGGCGGAGGTCGAGGAGCGCTACCGGGGTGGGCTCGACGGCAAGAAGCTGGAGGCTCGGCCGAAGGGTGAGGGAGACGGCTCCGACGTCGTGCGCAACGCCCACCACCTGCATGCCGTCGGCAAGGGCGATCCGCAGGTCTACGCGGGGAAGGCCGGGACGCCGCGCTTCGCGATCGGCGACGCCGTGACCGTGCGGGAGCTCCCCGTGCTGTTCTACACGCGCACTCCCGAGTACGTCCGCGGGGCGACGGGCGAGATCGCTGCCGTCTCCTACGAGAGCCCGGCCGCCGAGGACGAGACCTGGGACATTCCCGACGCGCCGCCCGAGTGGTTCTACGTCGTCAGCTTCAAGCAGGCCGACCTCTGGCACGGCTACACCGGAACCGCGAGCGACACGTTGCGCACCGAGATCCCCGAGCACTGGCTGACCCCGGCCGTCTGAGCCGCGCCCACGACGACGATTGGAACCGACGGACATGTCAGACCACTCCCACGACCACGACCACGACCGCACGGTGAAGCCGATGGTCGACGAGGTCACCGACTTCGAGGTGCTCGAGATCGCCGTGCGCGAGCTGTGCATCGAGAAGGGCATCTTCACCGCCGAGGAGCACCGCCGCTTCACGGAGTTCGCCGAGCAGATCGGTCCCACCCCGGCCGCGCGCCTGGTGGCGCGCGCCTGGCTCGACCCGGACTTCAAGGCGCTGGCCCTGGCCGAGCCCATGACGGCGAGCAAGGAGGTCGGCGTCGACTGGATGGAGCCGACGGGCTTCGGGACGCCGAGCGACTTCACCGCCTTCCAGATCCTGGCCGACACCCCGCAGGTCCACCACGTCATCGTCTGCGCGCTGTGCTCCTGCTATCCCCGCCCCATCCTGGGGAACAGCCCGGAGTGGTACCGCACGCCCAACTACCGCAGCCGGCTGGTCCGGTACCCGCGTCAGGTGCTGTCCGAGTTCGGGCTGTACCTCTCCGACGACGTCGAGGTCCGCGTGCAGGACTCGAACCAGAAGCACCGCTTCATGGTCATGCCGATGCGTCCCGAGGGCACCGACGGGTGGACCGAGGACCAGCTGACCGAGATCGTCACCCGCGACTGCGTCATCGGTGTCGCGCTGCCGAAGCCGGGGGTGACGACCAACGTCATCGTCGACACCAGGCGCGCCGTCCACCCGGTCGGCGAATGACCGGGCACGCTCCGCTCACCGACATCGTCGCGCGGAACCAGGTGTGGTCGGAGATGGCGGCCAAGTACGGGGTGGAGAACCCCGTCCCGCCGTGGAAGACCAGCCTCGACGGGCTGTGCGACGCGCTCGACCACGCGTCCTGCGACGCCGACGTACCCAGCTTCAAGGAGCGGCGCGACGAGGAGGACGCCCTCGCGGCGACGGTCTACGCCGACCTTCCGTATCCGGAGAGCCAGCTGGTCTCCCTCGCCCACTCGCTGATGGAACGCGGTGTGATCACGGAGTCGGAATTGCGGGAACGGCTCTCGGCGGTGCGGGCTCGACTCGAAGCCTGACCGGCTCCACCGTCGCGGTCAGTGACACGATGAGACGATGGCACGACCCAGGACCGCGACCCTCACCAGGGACAAGGTCGTCGATGCCGCGATCGAGCTGATCGGCGCGCACGGTCTGGAGGCGTTCAGCCTGCCGAAGCTGGCCTCGACGCTCGGCGTCCGCGCGCCGTCGCTGTACCACTACTTCACCGACAAGGACGATCTGCTGGCCTCGGTCGCGCGGGTCGTGGCGACGCCGACCGTCGACCCCGACGCGCCGACCGGCGACTGGATGGACGTCCTGGTCGGACAGGCCGTCGCCCTACGGAGCAGGATCGTCGCGCACCCGCACTGCGCACCCCTGCTGGTCCGCTTCATGCCGCGCGACGACATGTTCGGCGAGTACGAGCAGACCTGCCAGTTCCTGTCTGCCGCCGGCGTCCCCGCCCACCTGCACGTCTCGATCGTGGACGGGCTCACGGCGCTCACGATCGGGGCCGCCTTCCTCCGCGAGAACGCCGCGGACTACGCCGACAGCGGCCCGGGTCCCTCGCCGGACGCGGCCAGCCATCCCGCGCTGCGCGATGCCCTTGACGCGGTCGAGGGCCAGAGCGCCGACGAGCTGTTCGCGGGCTTTCTGCGCTGCTATCTGGCCGGCGTGCTGCTCGGCGCCTGACCCGCGCTGACCCGCGCGGCGGCCGCTGCGGCGACGAAGCAGGCCAGCGATGACCACCCCTCGACGCCGTCGAGGCCGTTCTTCGCCATCAGCACCAGCGCCACCCCGGCGACGCACACCAGCGCGCCCGCGGCGGCCGAGCGCGCGCCGGTCGACGTCACCGACGCGTCCCACCACGGCAGGCTCAGGTGCTCCAGCGGTGAGAGCGCCCAGAACGCGACGGCCATGACCACCGCGAAGACCACTGCCCGCAGCGCGAGCAGACCCCAGAAGTTCGGGGCGTCGACGTCCCACGCATCGAGGCCCACCGCGTGCAGGGCGAACGTGGCGACGGCGATGGCGGGGATGTGCCACAGGTAGATCGTCATCGCTCCCCCGTTTCCGACCTTCACCACGTGCCAGACGCGCGGGCGCCCCGCCCACCGCCGGATCGGGTCCGCGGCGGCCACGAACAGGCACGACATCCACGTGCAGTGCAGGGCGAGCAGCAGTGTCGGCGGGGAGACGTTGGACAGGCGCTCGACGCCGGTCACCACCAGGGACACCTCGTAGGGGCCCGCGACGACCAGCGCCACCGCCGCGGCCAGAGCGCACGCCGCGACGACGAGCGCCATGCGGCGGCTGATCAGGGAGTGCGCGTAGGCCACGCCGATCACCACCGGGATGAGCCAGACCACCACGAAGTTGAGCGCACCCGCCTCCGGGGTGCCGACCGCGATGCGGACCGCGTCGATCGCCGCCGCGGCCACCAGCAACCCCGACACCACGGCGACCACCGCCCTCCCGGTCCGCAGTCGGGTCAGCACGGGAACGAACGCGAGGACCACCAGGTACACCCCGAGGAACCACAGCAGCGCGACGGACTCCCGGCCGACGCCGGCCGCGGAGTCGGCACCGAGGACCAGACGGACCACCAGCAGGCCAAGCGACCACGCCGCCAGGTACCAGAACACCGGCCGGCACAGTCGTTGCGCCCGGGCGAACAACCAACTGCCCCAAGCGGTTCCGGTGCGCCACCCGTAGGCGCCTGCGGCGCCGCCCGCGAGGAAGAACAGCGGCATCACCTGCACCACCCAGGTGATCGGCGCGAGCGGCGGCAGTTCGCCCAGGAGGTTGCCGATGCGCAGCCCGCGGGAGTCGATCGTCGCGAGCAGCAGTGCGCAGTGCCCGAACATCACCACCACGAGGGCGGCGAGCCGGGCGACGTCGACGGCCCGGTCGCGACCCAGTCGCGTGCCGTCCGCGGCGACGCGCGGATCCGAGGAGGTGTCAGTGAGCGGCATGGTTCCAGCATGCCGGGTTCGCGGGCTGCTGCCCACGAGTAGGACTACGCGTCCGTGACGCTCCTCACCCGTCGCTCACCTGGGAAAACGATTTTTGGGTAGTGCCGTTACCCAACTGTTATCGTGCTGAACATGGGACGGCATTCGATGGCCCCGCCCCGGCGCCGCCGCCGCTGGTCGGTCGCCGTGGCCGCCCTCGTCGTGCCCGCCGCTGCCTTCCTGTCGTCGGGGGCCGGAACCACGAGCCCACCCATGGGCGCATCGTCGGTCGCCGGGTCCGCCGGCGCCGAGCTGGTGGCGGTCGCCGCGCCGTTGCGCGAGGTCCGCAGCGCCGGCTACGCCTACAGCCCCGAGCCCGGTGAATCGGTGGTGCTGAGCGCGAGTTCGGCGAGCCGCAGCGTCCGTCGCGTGCTGCCCCAGGGTGTCGCCCCGGAGACGGGCCTGCAGGTCAAGACGATCCTCGCAGCGCGCGCCATCAGCGCGGTGTTCCCCGAGGTCACGGCCATCGGCGGAGTCCGCCAGGACTACCTGAAGTGGCATCCGAACGGTCTCGCGATCGACGTGATGATCCCCGGCTGGGACACCGACCAGGGCGAAGCCCTCGGCAACGAGGTCGTCGCCTACGTGCTGGCCAACAAGGAACGCTTCGGGCTGGACCACGTCATCTGGCGGCAGATCATCTGGTCCAAGAGTCGTTCGGCGCCCCACGTCATGACCCACTTCGGCTCCGCCGACGCGGACCACTTCACACACGTGCACGTCGCCACCGAGGGTGGCGGCTACCCGACGGGGCTCGAGACCTACTTCGGGTAGTGCGCCCGTCCTCGGCATTCGGGGACACCGCGGATGGTGCGCTACCTTGCAACCGATGCGTTACTCCATGATCTTGTCGGCCGTCGTCCTCGCAGCCGGGTTGTTCGTGCCGGCGCCCACGGCGAACGCCCAGCCGCCGATGCCCGATCTCAGCGGATACGACGAGGTGGCCCCCGAGCCGTTCGTCTCCGGCGACGAGGCCTTCTTCCAGACACCCGACGGTCTGCTCTGCGCCATGCAGCCGAGCCGCGGCACGGCCGGATGCGACGGACAGCTGCCGGCCACCCTGCTCGGCGTCAACGAGATCGTGCTGGCCTCCGACGTCAACGCCCGCGGACTGCGCGCCACCGCCAACTCGCGCTTCGTCAAGACCTCCGGCGACGCCGCACCGGTCCTGCACGACGGCCAGAAACTCGTCCTGGGCGACTTCGAGTGCGCCGTAGGGCCGGGCCCGCGAACCGCGTGCACGAAGGGAACTCCCGTCGCCCAGTGGATGGTGATCTCCCCGGGCCGAACCGGCATCGGTCCCGCCACCAGCGGGCTCCCCGACGGCTTCCCCGACCCCAACGACTACGTCGTGGGCGACGACACCTACGTCGTCGGCAGCGGTGCCAAGAACCTGTTCCCGGTCTTCACCGTCGACGGCGGGCTGACGTGTTCGATCATCGTGTTCAGCGGCGGCGAGATCGGCTGCGACGGACCACTCCCGCGGGTCGGGGGTGGCGAGAACGAGGTGTTCACCCAACTGCCCGGTCCCAGCGGGATCCGGCGCGTCGACGACGGCAGGTTCGACACCCCGGCCTACCCGGGGAACATCCGGCGGCTGCCCGTCGGCTACCGGGTCAACGGGATCAACTCCACCTGCATGTCCATCACCGGCGGCGTCGCCTGCTACGCCACGATCGACGGTCTCCCACAGGGATTCAAGGTCACGCCGGAGGGCACCACGACGTTCGGCGGATCTGTGTTGCCAGAAGCAGCCCCGACCCCTCCTCGCTGACGGACGACCGTGGACGGGTACCGACCTCGTCCGCGTGACGTCCCTATCGTGCAATCGGCGGACTCAGACGTACCAGTGATGACACTGTGGGTGCACTGCCCAGCGCACGGAGGGGTCGGAGCAGATGCGCACCGAGCACGCGATCGTCCACGGCGCGAGCTTCGCGGGTCTCCTCGCGGCAAGAGTGCTGTCGGACGTCTACGGTTCCGTCACGGTGGTCGAGCGAGACACATTGCCGTCCGGCACCTTTCAGCGGCGCGGGGTCTCGCAGGGCCATCATCTGCATCAAATGCTCAGTGCCGGCGTACGACGTCTCGACGACCTGTTCCCCGGCATCATCGACGAACTCGAGTCAGTCGGCGCCGTCGTGACGAGGGGGACCGGCGATCCCTCGGAGTTCCATCTCGGCGTCGGTGACGTCGTCTTCTGTCAGTCGGGACGGTTCACGCGGTCCGACGACATGGTCATCTGCCTGGCCAGTCGCCCGCTGCTCGAGGCGGTGGTGCGGGCGCGAGTCCGCGGGATCGCCCACGTCCGCGTGCTGGACGGCCACGACGTCGTCGAACCGGTCATGGGTCCGCAGGGACGCGTCATCGGCACCCGGGTGGTGGCTCGCGCCACCGGCGACGAGCGGCTTCTCGAGGGCGACCTGGTCGTCGACACCACCGGTCGCGCGGCTAGCATCCCGGCGTTCCTCGAGTCGCAGGGGTTCGACCGTCCCGGCGAGACCAGGTACGACGTCAACCTCAGCTATTCCAGTCAGTTGTTCGGTATCCGTCCCGGCGACCTCGATGAGAAAGTGGTCCTGGCCGTTCCGACGCTGCGCCGGCCCGAGGGCATCGGGATCATGGCGTACGAGGACGACACCGTCATCGTCACGCTGATCGGATTGGCCGGGCGCACGACACCCACCGAGTCCACCGCCTTCCTCGAAGCGGTCGAGCGCTTCGTCCCGGCGCACGTCATGGCGGCGTTACGGTCGGGCGAAGCGCGCGGTGAGATGCGCACGCAGCGATATCCGGTGAGCATCTGGCGGCGCTACGACCGTCTCGGCAGGTTCCCCGACGGCCTTCTCGTCATGGGCGATGCGCTGTGCAGCTTCAACCCCGTCTATGGCCAGGGAATGACCTCGGCCGCGCTGCAGGCCGTGGCGCTGAGGAGCTGCCTGCGCGACGGGCCGGAAGGGTTGAGCCGGCGCTTCTTTCGAGCGGCCGCGACCAAGCTGTCGCCGATCTGGTGGTCGAACCGCTTCCTCGACTGGGCCATCATCCCGTCGGCCGCCGGGCCGACGTCGCTGCAGAAGGCGGTGAACGTCGGGATGGACAGAATTTATGCGGCCGCCGGATCCGACGTGGGCGTCGCGGAGACCGTCTATCGGCAGATGCAACTTCTCGGACGACCCACCGACGTGCTCCGCCCGTCGATTCTGACGCGGGTGGTCTCGGGCAACCGACGGGCTCGCACTCCCGGCTAGGCCCGTCGCCCGGCGGGGCTCGTCGACGGGCGTTGTCGGTGACCGCTCCTACCCTGATCGCCACGGGGAGATTCGGGGTGGTGCGTCGTCGTTCGTCACGGCGGTCGTCGTCACCCGACGAGGGGGGACGAATGGCCAGGAACAACCAGGACGACGGACCGGTCAAGGCGGTCTCCGCTCTCATCGTCGGCGTCATCTTCGTGGTGTCGCTCGTGCCCAAAGAAGTGTGGATCACCCTCGGCATCCTCGTGGCGGTGGCACTACTCGCATGGGGCACGGCCCACGTGGTGTCCGAAACCCAGCAACGCCGCGCCGCCGCGGAAGCGCGTGCAGAGGTTCAGCGGAAGGCGGAGGTGGCCGCGGCCAAGCGTGCCCGGGAAGCGGCGGCGCTCAGGGAGAAGCAGGAGCGGGTCACGGCCCTCGGCACTCAGAACGCATCCCGTGTGGAATCCGCCCTGGCCGCGGCGATGCGCGTCGCCGAATCGGAGGCAGCTCGAGCTGGCTGGCTGGGTGACGTCGACTTCTCCGCCGACATCCGGGAGATCACCGAGGGCTTCCGGCAAGCGCGAGCCCTGCGGGACACCGCCGGTCAGTTGTCCGCGTTGACGAAACCCGGACCCGACGACCGCCGGATGGTCGCGGAGGCGACGACCACCGCGGCCACGCTCGAACGCGCCGCACTCGAACGGGCGGAACTCATCGGTCAGTGCTCCGCGGAAGCGCGCCGCATCGATCAGACACTTCACGAGCGACGTGTCGACGCCAGGACCGCGGAGCAGCGCGCTGAGTTGCACGGACGCCTGGGCGCCATGCTGTACGGGATCGAGGCCGCTCCCGGTCCGCAGCCGGAGAACTCGGCGGCCGACGCGGTGCTGGCGCGAGTTAGGGCCTACCGGGAGATCGAGAGTCGAATCCACCAGGCCCGGGAGTCGTGATGGCCGTCAGCGCGCCGCAGCCTCCGTGGCGGGTGCGAGGATCCTGCCGGACAGCTCCAGCAGCGCGCGATGCAGATCGGCGTCGTCGATGTCGGCCAATTCGGGATCCGCGGCCGCCCTGCCGACCCCGGACAGGAACACTGAACAGTTGATCCGCTCGGTCGTGTTGCGTTCCGGCCCTTCGACGATCTCGCGGAGCCCGTCGGCCACGGCCTTGAAGTCGGGCTCGTCGTTCATGATCTGGTCGATGGCGGGATCCCCGTGGAAGATGACGGCCAGCTGCCGATTCCGCACCAGCATTTCGACCAGTCCGCTGACGGCGACGACGCGGCGCTGCTCCGGATCGGGTAGCGCTCCGGCGGTCCGGATCACCCGGGCCATGTCCTCGATGGTGGGCCGGATGACCTCCAGGACGATGTCCTCCTTGGAGCGGAACTGGTAGTAGACGGCGGCCTTGCCGACGCCGACGCGGTCGGCGATCATCTGCAGCGAGGTGCCGTGCACCCCGTGCTCGGCGAACAGGGCGAGCGCGGCCTCGAGTACCCGCCCACGTGCCAGGCCTCGCGGTGCTGCAGGTTTCGCCACGTCGCCCCTTCCGGGTGCCCTGAATGAGCAGTCACCGTAGCCCGCGCAATCGGCGCCGGGGTCGACGTCCAAACGATCGACTAGGTCAAGTTAGCCGGTTGGCTTGCCGAATGGGCATCAAACCCTTAATGTTCGCTCAGCTAATCAAAGCGCGGTGCGGCCCTGTGCCGGCGGCTGCGGAACGGCTCGGCACCTCGCGGTGAGCGGGTCGAACAGGAAGGGCCTCAGTGGTCGGGATCGTCAAGCGGGCCTGGATTCCGCTGCTCATCGTGGTGGTGGTCCTGCTCGCCGGCGTGGTGGTGTACCGGATGCACGGTCTGTTCGGATCGAACAACGAGATCACCCGGCCGGGGGCAGGTTTGGCCGACGACGCCGAACCGTTCAATCCCAAGGTCGTGACCTACGAGATCTTCGGAATGGCAGGCGCCGTGGCGACCATCAACTACCTCGACCTCGACGCAACGCCGCAGCGAGTCGACGACGCCCCCCTGCCGTGGACGATCACGCTGCGCACCACCAAGCCGTCGGCCAGCGCCACCATCATCGCCCAGGGTGACGGTGACAGCATCGGCTGCCGCGTCGTCGTCGACGACGAGGTGCGAGACGAGCAATCGTCGAGCGGGGTCAACGCTCAGGTCTCGTGCTTGGTGAAGTCGGCATGAGCGATCTCCGAACCGACCGGCGCGCCCGGGTGCCCCGCTTCCTGCGGCTGTTCTGCGTGCCGGTGCTGTTGGCCTGGCTCGCTCTGACGGCGCTCGTCAACGTCATCGTGCCGCAGCTCGAGGTCGTGGGAGCGGCCAACTCGACGTCGCTGACCCCGAACGATGCTCCGTCGCTGCAGGCCACCCAGCTGGTGGGAAAGCTGTTCGACGAGTACGACTCCAACAGCTCCGCGATGATCGTCCTGGAGAGCGACAAGCCGCTCGACGCGCAAGACCACGAGTACTACGACGGCCTGGTTGCGGACCTCCGCAAGGACACCACCCACATCCAGCACATCCAGGACCTGTGGGGCGACCCGCTGACGTCGTCCGGCTCGCAGAGTGCGGACAACCTGTCGGCCTACGTCCAGCTGTACATCGCCGGCAACCAAGGTGAGACGCTCGCCAACGAGTCCGTGGAAGCGGTGCGCGACATCGTCGCCGCTCACCCGCCGCCACCGGGGCTGACGGTCTACGTGACCGGAGCGGGACCGCTGAACTCCGACCAGCAGCATGCCGGTGACAAGAGCCTGCAGCTCGTCACGGCGCTGACCTTCGTGGTCATCGTGACCATGCTGCTGCTGGTCTACCGCTCCATCGTGACGGTGCTCATCGTGCTGCTGACGGTGGTGCTCGAGTTGGCCATCGCGCGTGGAGTGGTGGCATTCCTGGGCTACCACCACATCATCGAACTGTCGACCTTCGCGGTAAACCTGTTGACGCTGTTGGCGATTGCCGCGGCCACCGACTACGCGATCTTCCTGGTCGGTCGATATCACGAGGCGCGCAACCTCGGCGACAGCCGAGAAGACGCGTTCTACGTGATGTACCACGGCACCGCCCACGTCATCATGGGATCGGGCCTGACGATCGCCGGCGCGACACTGTGCCTGCACTTCACCCGACTCCCCTACTTCCAGAGCCTCGGCATCCCCCTGGCCATAGGCATGTTCGTGGTGACCATGGCGGCGCTGACGCTGGCGCCGGCGCTGATGACCATCGCCTCCCGGTTCGGACTGCTGGAACCCAAGCGGGAGACCCGCAATCGGGGATGGCGGCGGATCGGCACGGCTGTGGTTCGGTGGCCCGGCCCGATTCTGCTCGCGTCGCTTGCCGTGACGCTGGTCGGTCTGCTCGCACTGCCGTCGTACGCCACCAGCTACGACGACAAGAAGTACCTGCCGGCGGACGTCGAGGCGAACATCGGGTACGCCGCTGCGTCGAAGCACTTTCCGCAGGCGCGGCTCAATCCCGAGGTGCTGATGCTCGTGGCCGACCACGATCTGCGCAACTCCACCGACATGCTCATCGTCGACCGGGTCGCCAAGGACGTCTTCCACCTGCCCGGCATCGCGCGGGTGCAGACAATCACCCGGCCGCTCGGCACGCCCATCGAGGGCAGTTCCATCCCGTACATCGTCGGTCAGCAGGGTGTGAATCAGAAGCTCGGCCAGTCCTATGCCCAGCAGCGCACGGCCGACCTGCTGGTGCAGGCCGCCGACATCAACAACTCCATCGACATCCTGCGCCAGCAGTTGACCCTGCAATCTCAGAGCGCCAACGCGCAGCAGGAACAGACCGACCTGTTGAAGCAGACCGTGGTAGTCACCAATGACCTGCGGGACAAGATCGCCAACTTCGACGACTTCTTCCGGCCCATCCGGAGCTACTTCTACTGGGAACCGCACTGCTACGACATCCCCGTCTGCTACACGATTCGATCGCTGTTCGACGCGCTCGACGGGATCAGCGAGCTGTCCGACCTGCTCGGTCAGACGACGGCCAGCCTCGACAAGATCAATGCGCTGCAACCGAAACTGCTTGCGCTCCTGCCACCGCAGATCGCCACACAGGAACGCAACCGCGACCAGATCATGACGAACTACGCGACGCAGGAAGGTCAGCAGAGCCTGCAGGACAGGCAGCAGTCCGACCCGAACGCCATCGGCAGGGCCTTCGACGACTCCAAGATCGACGACTCCTTCTATCTGCCACCCGAGGTGTTCGACAACCCCGACTTCAAGCGTGGCCTCAAGCAGTTCGTCTCCCCCGACGGAAAGGCCGTGCGGTTCATCATCTCTCACCAGGGTGATCCCGCGACGCCCGAAGGCATCTCGCACATCGAGCAGATCAAGAACGCCGCGTTCGAGGCCATCAAGGGAACACCGCTCGAGACGTCGAAGATCTACCTCGGCGGTACCGCCGCGACGTACAAGGACATGCGCGACGGCTCCAACTACGACCTCGTCATCGCGGCGATCTCGGCCATCTGCCTGATCTTCATCATCATGCTGATCATCACCCGCGCCGCGGTCGCCGCGCTGGTGATCGTCGGTACCGTCGTGCTGTCGCTCGCCGCGTCCTTCGGATTGTCAGTCTTGTTGTGGCAGCACATCATCGGCCTCGAACTGCACTGGCTGGTGCTCGCCATGTCGGTGATCATCCTGTTGGCGGTGGGGTCGGACTACAACCTGCTGCTCGTATCGCGGTTCAAGGAGGAACGCGACGCCGGTTTGAACACCGGCATCATCCGCGCGATCGCCGGCAGCGGCAGCGTCGTGACGTCGGCCGGTCTGGTGTTCGCGTTCACGATGATGTCGTTCGCGATCAGTGACCTGAAGGTGATGGCCCAGGTGGGCACCACCATCGGCCTCGGCCTGCTCGTCGACACCCTGGTGATCCGATCGTTCATGACACCGTCGATCGCGGCGCTGCTGGGCCGCTGGTTCTGGTGGCCGCTCAACGTCCGGCAACGCCCCGATCGCCGGACCCGCGAACTCGCGCTCGCCGCCAAGGGCACGCCGAGTGGACGGCACACCGCGCAGGACGCACCCGACGAACGGGATCCCCTGGAGTAGAGGGGTTGTTCGGCTACGGCGTTCCGAGGCGGGGCTGCTGCTGGGTGATGCAGTGGATGCCGCCGCCGCGGGCGAAGATCGGCCGCGCATCGACGGTCACCACCCGCCGGCCCGGGTAGGCCTCGCTCAGCAGTTCGGTGGCGCGCCCGTCGGCCACGTCCTCACCGAAGCCGCAGGCGATCACGCCGTCGTTGACGACGTGGTGGTTGACGTAACTCCAATCCACGAAACCGTGGGCGTCGCGAAGGGTGGCGGGTGCGGGGACGTCGATGACGTCCCAGGCGCGTCCCGCAGCGTCGGTCGTCGCCTCCAGAGCGGCTCGCACCTCCCGGGTCACGTCGTGGTCGGGGTGCGCCGGATCGGGTTGGGCGTGGACGAGGAGACGGCCCGGCGACGGGATGGTCGCCACGATGTCGACGTGGCCGTTGGTACCCAGGCTCTCGTAGTCCCGTGTCAGGCCTCGCCGCAACCAGATGGCGTGCGTCGCTCCGATCGTGCGCGCCATCTCCGCCTCGACCCGCAGCTTGTCCGCGTAGGGGTTTCGTCGCGGGTCTAGCTGCACCGTCTCGGTGAGCAGCACCGTCCCCTCGCCGTCGACGTGGATGCCGCCGCCTTCGTTGACGAGCGTCGAGCTGACGATCTCGGCGTCGACCAGCGGGGCGACCGCCCGGACCACCTCCGCCGACTTCGTCCACTCGGCCCAGTCCGGCGACCCCCACCCGTTGAAGGTCCAGTCCACCGCGCCGAGTACGCCGGGGCGGTCGTCGTCGACGACGAACGTCGGCCCGAAGTCGCGCATCCAGAATTCGTCGAGCGGTACCTCGACCAGTTCGACGTCGGCGGACAGCATCCGTCGGGCCCGATCCATCTCGGACGGGTCGACCACCATGGTGACCGGCTCGAAGTCGATGATGGCGTGTGCCACCTCGGTCCACGCGGCGTAGCACTCCTGACGGGCAGCGGCGGTGTCGCCCATCGTGTAGCCCTCCCGCGGGAACGCCATCCACGTCCTGTCGTGGGGGGCAGTCTCTGATGGCATGCGCCAAGACATCGGTACCGTCCTTCTCGAGAAAGTCATGCGTGCAGCCGATGTGCACGCATCGTGCGTCATCGCTTGCGCGTGGCACGACCCTTACTGCGGGTCGGTCGGGCCGACGCGACGAGCATCGCGAGGCCCCGCTCGAACGCGCGCGTCGCGATGGGATCGTCGGGGTCCTCGTCCCGAAGCGTTCCGTAGGCGGCGGCCAGACGCGGAAAGCGCTCCTCCTGCCCTGCCGGATCGAACACGACGCTCGGCCCCGACATGTCGAGCACGCTGCCGAGGATGAAGGACTCGAATGCGGTCAGCAGAGGCAGAACCTCCGAAGCCGCCCACCCGACCGTCTCCGCCGCGACCGCGAAGTCCTCGTACTCCGCCAGTAGTACCGGCGCGGATGCGCGCGTCGTCATGAGCAGGGGCACCGCACGGTGGTGCCGGGCGAAGGCCAGCCGGTAGGACCGCGCCCAGGCGACCAGCCCGTCCTCCCAGGACATTTCGCGCAGCGGCGCCGAGTCGATGTGGGCGGACACCAACGCTCGCACGTCCTCGATCATCGCCGCCCGATCGGAGACGTGATTGTAGAGCGAGGTGGGGTTCACGCCCAGCTTCTGCGCCACCCGCCGCATGCTGGCGCCCTCGACCCCGTGCCGGTCGACCAGTGCCAGGGCGGTGCGGGCGATCAGGTCGCGACTGAGGATCGCGCGAGGTGGTCGTGCGATGGCCGTCTCCTCTCGGGCGATCGTCAGCGTACAGGCGACATCGCACCGCACTTCGCGAGACGATGCACCCCATTCCGTAAACCTACAGCGTATGTTTTAGTGCTGTCATGAACTTCGCCCACTTGACCGTCGCCGAGGCCGACGTCGAGCGCCTGAGCGACGCCCTGGAGACGGGCGCGGTGACGAGTGTCGAACTGGTGGCGCGCTATCTGAACCGGATCGGCCACTACGACCGTTCGGGGACGGCCCTGAACTCGGTGCCGGTGCTAAACCCCGCGGCCTTCGACGAGGCCCGCGAATCGGATGGCCGCCGAGCGCGCGGGCAGGGACTGGGCCCCCTCGACGGGATCCCCTACACGGCCAAGGCCAGCTACATGGTCCGCGGCCTGCCCGTGACCGCCGGCTCGCCTGCCTTCGCGGACCTCGTCGCCCACGACGACGCGTTCGCGGTGGGCCGGCTGCGCGGTGCCGGCGCAGTCTGCCTGGGCCTGACCAACATGCCGCCCATGGCGGCCGGGGGCATGCAGCGCGGACTCTACGGTAGGGCCGAAAGCCCCTACAGCCCGGACTATCTCACGTCGGCCTTCGGATCGGGGTCGTCCAACGGCTCGGGCACGGCGACGGCGGCGAGCTTCGCCGCCTTCGGCCTCGCCGAGGAGACCTGGTCCTCCGGCCGCGCGCCCGCGTCCAACAACGCCCTCGTCGCCTACACCCCGTCCCGTGGTGTCATCTCGGTCCGGGGGAACTGGCCGTTGGTGCCCACGATGGACGTCGTCGTGCCACACACCCGCTCGGTCGACGACCTGCTGCGCCTCCTCGACGTTGTCGTCGCCGACGACGCGGTCACCGACGGCGACCTGTGGCGCCGGCAGGAGTGGATCACCCTACCCACGGCGTCAGCGGTGCGGCCCGCGTCGTTCGTCGACCTCCCGCCGCTGCGCTTGGACGGTCTCCGGTTGGCGGTCCCTCGCCTCTACGTCAACGGCGATCCGGCCAGCACGCATCCGATTCAGACCCGCGACTCGGTGATGACCCTGTGGCAGCGGATGCGCGACGATCTGATGGCCGCCGGCGCGGAGGTCGTCGAGACCGACTTCCCCGTCGTGGAGAACTACGAGGGGCTGCATCCGGAGTCCCGGACGATGGTCGAGCGCGGTGTCGTACCGGCGGAGTTCCTCGAGCGGGAACTCGGCGAGCTGTCGGCCTGGGCACTCGACGACTTCCTACACTCCATCGGCCAACCGGGCCTCGCCGGGATGGCCGACGTCGAAGCCGAACTCGTCTTCCCGGCGCCGACGGGTGCGCTGCCCGATCGGTATGGCGTCTACCCCTTCGACGTCGCCTACGACCTCGCGGACTACGTCGGACGCGCCACCGAGGGGTTGGCGGCGTGGCACGACATCCCGTCCGTCGAGGCGGGGATGCGCGGACTCGAGGAGACCCGACGCGTCGACTTCGAGGACTGGCTGCGCGCCAACGGTTTCGACGCGGTGGTGTTCCCCGCGGCGGCCGACGTCGGTCCCGCCGACGCCGACGTCGACCCCTCCTCCGCGGACGTCGCCTGGCGCAACGGGGTCTGGGTGTCGAACGGCAACCTGGTCCCCCGACACCTCGGCATCCCCACGGTGACGATCCCCATGGGAGCGATGCACGACACCGGGATGCCGGTCGGCCTGACCCTGGCCGGCGCCGCGTACTCGGACACCACGCTTCTGCGCCTCGCCCGTTCCATCGAGGCGACCCGCGCGCGGCGCGTCGCTCCCCCACGCACGCCCGCGCTCACCGACGAGCAGGTGTTCGACCACCCCCGCCGCCCCGCCGACTGCGACCTATCCGTCACCGTGGTCGACGTGGACGCGGGCGACCTGGACTCGGGCGGCGAACTCACCTTCCGCGTCGAGGTGACCGCCGGGGCCGTCGAGGACATCGAGGCTTTCGTCGACGGGGTGCGCGTGCATCTCGACGTCACCGAAGGGGTTGTCCGCGGTAGCTTTCCGGTTGATCGCCGAGGTCCTTCGCACAGCGAGTGGCGATCTTCCTACGGACCACTCGTCGTCGTCGTCGCGCGCTGTGCCCACGGTGCGGTGGCCGGGGCACTCGCCACGACCGATGGGGCGCCGCTGTGAGGGTGGTGCGGCCAGCGCCGCCATACGTCTTCGGTCGTTAAACCGACAGTGTATGTTTTATGAATCCGGGCGACGTCTTCATGAAGGTCACCGTGGCACGCACGATCGTCGGTGGCCGCACCGTCTACGAGAAGGAGTGAACGACATCCCCATGGCCGAGCGCTACTTCGACTTCTTCGCACACCTCGAGTTGCCCACGCCGACCCTGGGAGTCGACGAGGTACGCGGGCTGATGCAGGCGACGTTCGGGATGTCCTGCGCAGTCCGCGAACTCGGCAGTCAGCAGGATCAGAACTTCGTGGTCTCCGACATCGAGACCGCCGCGCCGATCGGCGTCCTCAAGCTCAGCAACCCCGCCTTCACCGAGGCGGAGATCGACCTGCAGGACCTCGCCGCCGCCACGGTCGCCGAACGCGAGCCGACGCTGCGCATCCCCCGGGTTGTCGAAGGCCCGCGGGGGCCGATGTCCGCCTGGTGGGTCACCTCACAGGGACGCATCCACGCCCGCGTCATCACCCACGTCTCCGGCACGACGCTGATGGGGTCGAACTACGTGTCGCCCGCCACGGTGTCCCGGATGGGAGAACTCGCCGCCAAGGTCAGCATCGCGCTCGCCGACCTCAGCCACCCGGCGTCGGTGCGCGTACTGCAGTGGGATCTGCGCCACGCCCAGCGGGTCATCGCGACGCTGGCGCCCGACGAGACCGATATCGAAGTGCGCGAATTCGCCTCCGCCATCGCCGAATCAGCGCAGAGCCGGCTCGACGTGGTCTCCTCGCGCCTGCCCCGGCAACTCGGGCACTTCGACATCACCGACGACAACGTGATCGGTCTCCCCGGAGCGCTGCCCGATGCGGTCATCGACTTCGGAGACGTCGTCGAATCGTGGGCCGTCAACGAGATCGCGGTGACCGTGTCCTCACTGCTGCATCACGACGGGCTCACACCGGCCGACGCGCTGCCCGCCATTCTCGCCTTCCACTCGATCCGCCCGCTCGGCGAGGACGAGGTGGACGCACTCTGGCCGCTGGTCGCCCTTCGCGGTGTGGTGTTGGCGCTCAGCGGCCGTCAGCAGGTCCGGCTGGACGCGGGGAATGCCTACGCCGACGCCGCGTTGGAGCGCGAGTTCCTGGTCCTGCGGCAAGCGGCATCCGTGCCGTTCGAGGTGATGGGCGCACGCATCCGTCACGCACTGGGTTTCGCCCCACGCCGGCGTCCGGTGTGGACCGCCGCTGCCCTCCTCGCCGGTCTGACGAACGCGGCGCACCTCGATCCGGGTACGACCTCCCCGCTCAACGACGAGGGCCGCTGGCTCGACCGGACTGCGCTCGCCGACGCCGCACTGGCAGCCCTGGATGGCGGTGCACCCGCCGCGGTCGTGCCCGCCTGGCGACCACGGCTCACCGGCGCCCCGGCGCGCACCCCCGCCGCGCCGGCGACCGTGCCCACCGCACTCACCCTGTGGCTCGCAGCGGACACCACCGTCACCGTCCCGACCGACGGCCGCCTGGTGCCGACCGACGGGGGCTTCGACGTCGTCGCCGGCGACCAGGTCGTGCGGTTCACCGGTGTTGCGGGACCGGCTCGCGACCGCGGGGAGTTGCCGGCCCGCACCGAGGTGAACGTTCAACTGGTGGGAGCGAATTCGAGTGAAGTACCGCTTCGTGTCGAACCCCCGTACACCGCCGGCTGGCAGTGCCTCGCCGGTGATCCCGGACCGAGCCTGGGCCTGCCGGCGTCGGTCGTCGAACCCAAGGACGACACCCTCGTCCTGCGTGATCGCGTGGTGGCCGACGTGCAGGAGCACTACTACGCGCGCCCACCGCGGATCGAGCGCGGGTGGCGCGAGTTCCTCGCCGACGTCGACGGCCGCGTCTACCTCGACATGGTCAACAACGTCGCCTCCGTCGGGCATGCCCACCCCCGGGTGGTCGAGGCGGCCCACCGACAGATGCACCTGCTCAACACGAACTCCCGCTTCAACTACCGCGTCATCGCCGAGTTCGCCGAACGAATCTCCGCGACGCTGCCCGAGGAACTCGACACCGTCTTCTTCGTCAACTCCGGGTCCGAGGCCACGGATCTCGCGATCCGGATCGCGATGGCGGCGACGGGCCGCACCGACATCGTGGCGATGCGCGAGGCGTACCACGGCTGGACCTTCGCCAGCGACGCCGTCTCGACCTCGATCGCCGACAACCCCAACGCGCTCGACACGCGACCGGATTGGGTGCACACCGTCGACGCGGCGAACTCCTATCGCGGGGTGCACCGCGGCCCCGACGCCGCCCGGTATGCGGGTGACGCCGTCCAGGTCATCGACGACTTGGCCGCCGCGGGAACGCCTCTCGCAGGGTTCATCTGCGAGTCCTACTTCGGCAATGCCGGCGGTGTGGCGCTACCCGACGGGTATCTCAGGCAGGTGTACGCCGCGGTGCGCAGGCACGGCGGCATCGCGATCTCCGACGAGGTGCAGGTCGGCTACGGCCGGCTCGGCGAGTGGTTCTGGGGGTTCGAGCAGCAGCAGGCCGTGCCCGACGTCGTGGCCGTCGCGAAGTCCGTGGGCGGCGGGCAGCCGATCGGCGTCGTCGTCACCCGCCGCGACATCGCCGAGCGGTACCGCAACGGGGGATACTTCTTCTCATCCACGGGCGGCTCACCGGTCTCGTCCGCCATCGGCCTGGCCGTGCTCGACGTGATCGAGCACGAGGGTCTGCAGGAGAACGCGCGGGTCGTCGGCGCGCACCTGAAGGCGCGCCTCGTCGCCCTGGCCGACGAACACCCGATCGTCGGCACCGTGCACGGCTCCGGGCTCTACCTCGGACTCGAATTCGTCCGCGACCGCGCCACTCTCGAGCCCGCCACCGAGGAGACGGCCGCGATCTGTGATCGCCTGCTCGAGCTCGGGGTCATCATGCAGCCCACCGGCGACTTTCAGAACGTCCTCAAGATCAAGCCGCCGCTGTGCGTGTCGAAGGAGTCGGTGGACTACTTCGTCGATTCCCTCGAGCGGGTTCTCGCAACCGGTTGGTGACGTCTGCGCCGAAGGCGCCTCTGGTCGGTCGACGGTGCGGCATCATGACGTGGCGCGGCGGACCAGTGGCGCAGCCGGACCAGCCGAAGGATGTCATGCCCGACGAGGAACCCCAGGACCACGGTGACGTCGAGAACCTCGCCGACGCGCTCCTGGCAGCGATGGAAGAAGGCGCCGAGAACGACGTCGGGACCGACCTCCTCACCGGTGCCGCAGTCGCCTTCCGCCGTCTGGCGATCGAGTTCGTCCGCCGGTACAACCGCCTCGAGGTGACCACCGAGCTGACGGCTCCCGACGGACCCGTCCTGTTCGTGGCCAACCACGGGTTCGGCGGGATCTTCGACCTAAACGTCTTCGCCGTGGGTGCCACGCTGGAGCAGCTGGAGCTGGAACGCGAGGTGATCATCCTGACCCATCAGCTGGCGTGGACGCTGGGAGTCGGCAGCCTGATCGAACCCCTCGGTGCGCGGCCCGCCAACGAACAGTCGGCCCAGGAGGCGTTCTCCCGGGGCGACCACGTCGCCGTGTTCCCCGGCGGCGACATCGAGTCCGCCAAGCCGTGGGACGACCGCAACCTCATCAAGTTCGGCGGACGCTCCGGCTTCGCCCGGCTGGCCATCGATGCCGGCGTGCCCATCGTTCCCATCGTCACCGCCGGCGCCGGGGAGTCGCTCCTCGTGATCAGCAGCGGCGAACGCCTCGCGCGGGCACTGCGACTCGACAAACTCCTGCGCCTGAAATCCGCCCCGATCAGCGTCTCCCTGCCCTGGGGCCTCAGCATCGGCGCCGTCGGACTACTTCCCTACCTCCCGCTGCCCACCAAGCTCGTCACCCGCGTACTGCCCGCCATGCCGGCGACCGACGGCGAAGGGGCCGACGAGTACGCCGCGCGGGTCCACACCGCGATGCAGGACGCCCTCACCGACATGACGGCCACGCGGATCCCGCTGATCGGGTAGCCGGTCGTCACCCCGGTAACACCGTCAGATGCAGCCGATCGACGATCCGCAACGCCTGCTCTGAGTCGCAGCCATCGAACACCGCGGCGTGGATCCCGCGCATCGCGCCCGTAATGGCCTGGGCGGCCGCGGGAATGTCCGTCTGCGGGTCGAGCGATCCGTCTCGGCTGCAATTGGTCAGGAGCTGCGCGACTGCGTCCTCGAACGTCGAGTGCCATCGTTCGGCGAAACTGTCCGACCGCGGAACACCGAGGTCGCGAAAGAGAACGTGCGCAGGCGGCGTGGCGTAGATCGCCTCGGCAGACAGGCGCAGGAAGAGGCTCACCTGCAGCACGGGCTCGGCCGGCCATTCAACGGTTCGGAAGCGGTCACGCATGGCATCGGTCAGCGCGGTTGCCGCATTGTCGACCGCGGCGCGGAAGAGTTCACGCTTGCTCTCGAAGTGGTGAAACGCCGTACGGAGCGCTACGCCACTGATCCGGGCCACCTCGTCGACGGTGATCTGGCCGTAATCGTGATCTCGGAGCAATGCCTGCGTGGCGTGCATCAGTCGGACGTCCGTGGAGACCGACTGTGTCGCAGCGCGCGACGTCTCGCTGACCCACCGGTACAGCGTGGCCGGGTGCACACCGAGTTCTCTCGCAACCGTCGACGCCCGCTGGCCGCTGAGGACGCGCTCCACCGCTGCTCGCCGTTCCGAGTCACTCCGACGCGATGTGGTGACCACCCGGAGAGTCTAAGAGGAACACACTTGCGTCAGTTGCATTTCAAATGCAATAGTCGCATTAAGCGTCTGGTGGGTCCGCCCCGCATCCGGGGACGCCGGCGACGACGAGCTGACGGAGGCCAACGGTGGGCACGAAGTACCAGACATCACGAGCCCTCGTGACCGGCGCCAGCAGTGGTATCGGGGAGGCCTTTGCAAAGGCGCTCGCGGCGCGCGGGTGCAACCTCGTGCTGGTCGCCCGTCGGCAGGAACGGCTCGACCTCCTGGCCGAACGACTTCAGGCCGAGTACGGCGTCTCATGCGTCGGTGTCGCCTTCGACTTGTCCGTCGACCGGCCGGGACGCGGGTTGTGGGAACGCATTGACGAGGACATCGACCTGGTCGTCAACTGCGCCGGCTTCGCCGTCCAAGGCAACTTCCTCGACGGCGATCCCGATGACTACGCCCGCGTGCTGGCCGTCGACGTCGGCGCAGTCGTGGACGTCTGCCATGCGTTCCTGCCGGAGATGGTTCGACGTGGCCGCGGCGCGATCATCAACGTCAGCAGCACCACTGCGTTCCAACCGGTCCCCACCCTTGCCGTCTACGCGGCATCGAAGGCGTTCGTCCTCAGCTTCAGCCAATCCCTCTGGTACGAAGCGAAACAGCACGGCATCAAGGTCTTCTCCCTCGCCCCCGGACCCACCCACACCGAATTCTTCGAGGTGATCGGCGACACCGCGACGGCGGTGGGCAGCGTCCAGTCCGCCGATCAGGTCGCCGCGGCGGGCCTGAAGGCGCTGGACCGCCGATGGACCCCGCCATCATCTGTCTCCGGTGCCCGCAACGCGCTGTCCGCAGCACTCGCGTCACTGACTCCCCGACGCGTGCTCTTGCCCGCCTTGGCGCACGCCTTGCGACCGGTCACGAGCCAGAGCTGAACCCCACCCCGTTCGCCGACCGCGGCGGAAAGCCAATGGCGCTGAATACCGCTGCAGCACAGCGGTACCCATCGTCATCACTACATACGAGGGAGCCACCATGATCCTAGTCACCAGCGCCGCAGGCGGTGTTGGACGTCCGCTGATCCGAGAACTCTCGCGCAACGATCTCGACGTCCGTGCATTCGTCAAGAACCAGGAACAAGCCCAGGGAGCCAGAGCCGACGGCGCCACCGAGATCGCGATCGGAGACCTCCGACGACCGGGTGACCTCGAGACCGCGCTCCGCGGGGTGAGTCGGATCTATCACGCGGCCCCGACCCAACTCGTCGACGAGTTCCCAATGGCCCAGCGATTGGTCGCGGCCGCCCGAGCCGAACGACTTCAGCACGTCGTCTTCCACTCCGTCATTCATCCCGACATCGCCGAACTACCCCACCACCGGCAGAAGCTCCAGGTCGAGACACTCCTGGAGGACTCCGGTCTGCCGGTGACCGTTCTGCGACCGTCGCACTACATGCAGAACGTTCTGGACTTCTGGGACTTCTTCGGCGCGGGACTGCTGCCCTACCCCACGTCTCCGGACAGCCGCATGGGTGTCGTCGACGTCGAGGACGTCGCCGGCGCGGCAGCCAACGTGTTGACCAACCCCGACATCCACATCGGTATGACGTACGACCTGTCCACCGTCGAACTCAGCCGCCACGAGATGGCGCGCATCTGGAGTCGCGTGCTCGGTCATCCCATGACAGCCGTTCGGCTGCCGCCGCAGGCGTTGAACCAGCCGCAGGCGGCCGTCGCGGCCTTCGCCCCCGGGATCGCTCGATCACTGGTGTCGACCAGGCTGCGGTCACTGCCCCACATCGCCCGCGGGCTGCGGGCAGCACCGAACACCCGGGGATTTCGTGGCTGGCCGAAGGACGCCCAGGACACCTACGTGCAGATGATGGCGTACTACGACGTCCACGGACTACCCCCCGGCGACTTCGGCGACCTTGCCACCGTATTGCACAGGCCGGGAACCGATTACGAGACGTTTGCGCGCCGCGTCGCAGTGGCGCGCGGAATTACCGCGGCATGAGGCCTGACACCACGACCCGACCGGCGAGACGCCACCGGAGCGGAACGGCGATGGGATGATCCGACGGGCATGGCTCCTGGATCTCGAACCCACCGACCGACGGAGGTATCCGGATGCAGCCCTCCTTGCCGATCGCGTCGATGAGCTCGCCGCTCTGTTGGGATCTGGCCCCGCGGGCTGGGCGGTCGAACTCGGTGCGACGATGGCCGACCGCATCACGGCCGCGGTTCCGGAGTTGGCTGTCGACGCGGTGGCCACGGAGGTACGCAGGGGTTGTGAGGCGGTGGCGCTCGGGGCGCTGGCTGCTCTCGCCCACGACACGGACGTGACGTTTGCGGCGATGCCCGAGGTGTTGGCCGGACCGGTCGAGGTGGTCGCGCGTGGGATCGGCATCGAGCACATGTTGCGCAGCATCCACGTCGCCCACGCGACCGCGACCGAGGTGCTGCTCGACGCTGCAGCACGGGTGATTCCGGCGACACACCGATTCGCCGAGATGCGGTGGATCAACGGCCTGCTGTTCGGCGTGGTCGAGGTGGTGAATGCGCGGATGTCCCATGAGTACACCCGGGCGCACGAGGCGTGGCTGACGAGTTCGATGGCGCTGCGGATGAAGACCATCGAAGACATCCTCGTCGGTACCGAGGTTTCAATCGGTCGGGCCACCCAGGTCCTGGGATACGACCTGAGCCGGTGGCATCTCGCGGCGATCGCGTGGACCGACGGGCGCGCGCCGGCCGACCCGACACACGTGCAGCGCACGGCGTCCGGCGTTCTGGCCGCTGCGGGCTGCGTGTCCACCCTGGTGCTTCCGGTCGGGGCCCACAGCGTCTGGGCCTGGGGCTCGCGCACCGCCCACGCGCCGACACCGAGTGCCGCGTCCGAGGTCGCGCCGACACCGAACGTGTGGGTCGCGACCGGGATGCCCGGCGTCGGCGTCGACGGATTTCGGCGCAGTCACCGGCAAGCCGGTGACGCGGCGCGGATCAGCAGCACGTCCACCCGCCAGGGGTGGCTGCTGCCCTACGACGACGTCGACCTCGTCGCGATGCTCAGCGTCGATGTCCCGGCGGCAGGCGAATTCGTCACCCGTGAACTCGGCGCGCTGGCGGGTTCGAGCGCCGGCGTGGCCGTGATGCGCCGCACCCTGAAGTGCTACCTCGACCGCGATCGCAGCCTGGTCCGAACGGCCGACCACCTGCACGTGGCTCGCAACACCGTCGCCTACCGGGTGCGTCGCGCCGAGCAACTCCGGGGCCACCCGGCCACCCATCGCCGCCTACAGCTACATGCCGCCCTCACGTTGGTCGAGGAACTCGGAGACGCGGTCCTTCCCAGGGAGGGGTGACCGGCAGGTCGACCCACCCGCGCAGGACGCGGGTGCCGCGATTGGTATCGCAGTCCAACTTCGGTGACCACTGTCTGTGGTTCGAGCCGAACCACCGCGGGCCATCGCCGTCTTGACTCGATGAGGTCCGTAGAGCATCCACGAAGGGAGATCCGGTGGTCGTCAACCTCGTCCGGTACCGCCGCGACCAGCGCGCCGAGTGGGGCGTGCTTCGCGGCGAGACCCTCTCACCGTTGACGGAAAACTACGACCGCACCTCGGACCTCATCGAAGGCGGCGAGTCGGACTGGCGCTCAGCCGCAACGAAGGACGGCACGGTCGCATTCGCCGACGTGGAGCCGCTATCCCCGGTGACCACCCCGTGTCGGGTCATGTGTCAGGGCGCCAACTACCGCCAGCACGCCATCGAATCCGGCATGAACCCCGACGAACGGGCCTTCAACCTCTTCTTCGACAAGACCGACGCCGCCATCACCGGTCCGCACGCCCCCGTCACCCGCCCCGACCACGTCTCACTGCTCGACTACGAGATCGAACTGGCTCTGGTGCTGCGCCGACACGTCACCACACCGACCAGGATCACCGAGGACGACCTCCACGACTACGTCTTCGGCGTCACCATCGCCAACGACCTGTCGGCCCGCGACGTGCAACTGCCCCAGGGCCAGTTCCTCAAGGGCAAGAGCTACCGCGGGTTCTGTCCCATCGGACCGGTACTAGCGGTGCTCGAACCGGGCGACGTCGCACTGCTCGAGGACCTCGACCTGCGGCTCGACGTCAATGACGAACCCCGCCAACGCGACAACACCGCCAACATGCTCTACCGGCCCGCCGAGACGTTGACCGAGTTGACCGAGTTCTGCAACCTCAGTCCCGGCGACGTGCTGCTCACCGGCACCCCGCACGGGTGCGTCGCAACCTCGCCGCCGCCACTGGTACGCCGACTGGCCACCGCACTGCTGCCCGAGGACAAGCTGTGGGCGTCGTTCATCTCGATGAACAAGCGCAAGCCCTATCTACGGCCTGGCGACGTCGTCAGCGCCTCGATCGGCAACGCCAGCGGTTCCCTCGACCTGGGCACCCAGCGCACCCTCATCACCGCACCGCCGGAAGGAGACCGCCCATGAGCGCAACCCCCAGCCCACTGCAACCGTCGAACCCACACGGGACCGAAACCCGGTCCACCGCGCCCGACCTGAATGGACTGCCCGACCGCCTCGTGCCCGAGTTCATCGCCCACTGGGTGGTCAAGACCGCCCGCAGCGCCGAGATGATCAGTTGGTACGGGCGAGTGTTCGGCGCCCGGGTCGTGCACGAAGACTCCAAGATCGTCTTCCTCACGTGGGATCACGAGAGTCACCGACTCGCCCTGGTCAAGCTCCCACCTCCACTGCGGTACGTCTTTCCCCTGGCCCGGTTCCGCCGCAAGACCTACGGCATCGACCACCTCGCGTTCACCTTCCCCTCGCTCACGCATCTGCTGCGGACCTACGAACGACTGAAGATCGCAGGCATCACCCCCGTCTGGTCGATCAATCACGGTCCGACCACCAGCCTGTACTACGAGGACCCCGAGGGCATTCGGCTTGAGTTCCAGGTCGAGAACTTCCCGACGGCGCAGCAGACCGCCGACTACTTCAACAGCCGGGAATTCGCCGACAACCCCATCGGGGTCGACACCGATCCCGACTACCTCCTGCAGCGACTGCGCTCGGGCGCCGCGGAATCCGATCTGCTCACACGTGGCGCCGGTACCCGCCCAGGGACCACACCGCGGTCCAACAAACGCGCCATCACCTGGAAGACACTGTGACACATGACCACTGACGACGTCGTCATCGTCGGCGCCGGCGCCGCCGGGTCCACCTTGGCGCTGCTGCTGGCCCGCCACGGCATCCCGAGCACCATCGTCGATTCCCGTAATGACACGCGTCTCCACCCGGCCGCGCACGTCGTCAACGCCCGCAGCCTGGAGATCTGGACTCAGGCCTCCCCCACACTGGTCGGCGCACTGGCGGCGATGACTCCGCCGATCGACACGGTCAACGTGATCCGATGGTGCACCGACGTCCGCGGCGCGCCACTGGGCGAGATCGACCTGCTCTCCCAACCCGACCGACTCGTCGAGGTTCGTTCGCACAGCCCGCATTTGATCTCACACATCGGTCAACACCTACTCATGCCGGCCCTGTGGGAAGCACTCGACGCCGAGGCCCTCGTCGACTTCCGGCGCGGCTGGCGCGCCGATCACGTCGACGGCAGCCTGCTACTGCAACCGCCCGGGGCGCCGCCCACCGCGGTGGTGCCAAGGTACGTCGTCGCGGCCGACGGCGCCAACAGCATCCTGCGCGAGCGTGCCGGCATCGCGATGCGCGGTCCGATCCTGGCCAACATGGGCAGCGTCTTCTTCCATGCGGCGGGGCTCTACCCCGACGGTCATGACCGTCCGCTGCTCAGTTGGATCTACCACCCGGACTTCAGCGGGGTGATGATCGCCCACGCCGATGACGACTACGTACTGATGACCCCGTATCTGCACCCGGCCCAGCCGGTCGCGCGCCGCAGCGAGCAATTCTGGAACGACGTGCTCCCCAAGGTGATCGGCGCGGCTGACTACCGGATTCGGTCCACCGGGACGTGGACGATGACCTCGCAACTCGCCGAGACCTTCCGACGCGGCCCGTTGTTGCTGATCGGCGATGCCGCACACCGCTTTCCGCACACCGGTGGCTTCGGACTCAACAGCGGCGTGCAGGACGCCCACAACCTGGCCTGGAAGCTCGCCGCGATACTCCGCCACGGTGCGTCCGACTCGCTGCTGGATACCTACGAGACGGAGCGTCGCCCCGTCGTGACCCGGTTCGCCGAGCAGAGCACGACGAACCACTTCAATCTCGACGTCGTCACCGCGCCACTGGGAATCACCAATCGGTCACTGCACCGGGCAACCGAATTGATGGCCATGCCGTGGCTGGCACGGATACCCGACCGAGTCATGGCCACCGTCGCCGACCGTCTGACCCATGCGCAGACCTCGCGGACGAGGCGACTCTCGAAGGACGACGCGCGCGGTCGGCGTCTGCGTCGCCACATGGCCGACGCCATTCCCACCCAGGAGGAGCACTTCGTGGCCAGCGGTCTGGAATTCGGCTACGCCTACGACGGTCCGCTGATCGACACCTCCACCGAGGGGCCCTGCCTCGACGGCGACGTGGCGCACTACCACCCGACGACGCACCCGGGTGCTCGGCTGCCTCATACGCCGGTGTGCGACGGCGACGGGAACGTCCGTCCCGTGCACGACCTCGTGGAGGCGCACGGGTTGACGTTGTTCACCGCTGCCGTCGTGGACTGGTCGGCGATCGTGGAGGACGCCGCACTGGCCGTTCCGATCACGGTGGTGGCGCTGACGGCCCCCGTCCCCGACGACCACGTCCACGTCATCGAATCGATGCAGGTCGGCGAGCGCGGAGCCGTACTGGTGCGACCCGACGGACACGTCGTCTGGCGCAACCGCGGGGGAAAGGACTCATCGAACCAGCTTCGGCGGTTCCTCGAGTCCGCCTGGGCCGGGGTGTATCCCGCCGGCGGCGACCTCGAACCGGCACGAGCAGCGAATTCCACGTCGGCGCTCGACTGACGCCCCACCTCAGGGCGACAATCATCGGGTTCTTCGACACCGCTGCAGGGGACGACGCTGCGGCGGCAATCGGAAGGGCCATTCGACCAGAACCACCGCAGGGAGCGCCGATGAACCCCTCTCCGACGAACTCGTCCACCGCGCACGGGAATGTCGATGGCGAAGCGCTCGAACAGATCCGCGATGCGACGCTGTGGCTGTCCACGGCGATCGTGCATCACGCCAACCGAGTCCGGTCCAATCCGACGGGGATGAAGGTCGGTGGACATCAGGCGTCCTCGGCGTCGATGGTCTCGATCATGACGTCGCTGTGGTTCGAGCACCTCCGGCCCGAAGACCGTGTCTCGGTCAAGCCGCACGCCTCCCCCGTGCTGCACGCCGTCAACTACCTGCTGGGCGAACTCGACGAGAAGTACCTGACCACGCTGCGGGAGTTCGGCGGTCTGCAGAGTTATCCGAGCCGATCCAAGGACCCCGACCCCGTCGACTACTCCACCGGCTCGGTTGGCATCGGCGCGACCGCCCCCATCTGGGGTACCATCGCCCGCCGCTACGTCGACACCACCCTCGCCGACTCCGGTGCCGGTCGTCAGTACTCCCTCGTCGGTGACGCCGAACTCGACGAGGGCGCGGTGTGGGAGGCCATCCTGGACCCCTCGGTGAGCCATCTCGGCGAGATCGTCTGGATCGTCGACATGAACCGGCAGTCCCTGGATCGCGTCGTCCCCAACATCGCGGCGGGACGACTGGAATCGATGTTCTCCGCCGCCGGCTGGCAGGTCGTCACCGTCCGGTTCGGCAGGCTGCTCGAAGAACTGTTCACTCGTTCGGGCGGAGAGGCGTTGCGCCGCCGCATCCTGGACATGCCGAACCCCGAGTACCAGCGTCTCCTGCGGTGCAGCGCCGCCGAACTTCGGGAGCGGCTACCCGGCAGCGGTCCCGACGTCGATCAGATCAACACCCTCGTAGACGGTCTGGACGACGCCACCCTGATCGCCGCGATCCGCAACCTCGGCGGCCACGACCTGGATGCACTACGCGAGGCGTTCGCCTTGATCGACGACACCCGTCCGACGATCGTCATCGCCTACACCATCAAGGGTTACGGCCTTCCCACCGTGGGACATCCGCAGAACCACTCGTCGCTGCTGACCGACGAGCAGTACGGCGAACTCGCCACGTCCCTCGGCAAGGACGTCGCCCGACCGTGGGTCACCTTCGACGCGCAGAGTCCCGCCGGCCGGTTGTGCGCTGCCACTGCCGCACGGCTGCGCCGTGACGATCCGACGCCGGTGCCGCCGCCCGCGGTGCCCGCCGACCTGGGCCGGACCCCGCCGGCGGTGTCGACGACGCAGGCCGCCCTCGGCCGGGCCCTCCTCGACCTCAGCCGAGATGCGCCCGAGGTGGCGCGACGCGTGGTCACGGTCAGCCCGGACGTCAGTTCGTCGACCAACCTCGCCGGCTGGCTGAACAAGGTGGGGGTCTGGTCCACGGACGAACGACGCAACTGGTTCGACGACGACCGCGAGACCATCATGCACTGGCGGGAGAACCCCGCCGGGCAACACATGGAGCTCGGCATCGCCGAGACGAATCTCGTCGGCTTGATCTCCGAACTCGGTGCCACCTGGAGCCGTTGGGGGCAGCCGCTGTTCCCGATCGGGGTGCTGTACGACCCGTTCGTCGAGCGAGCGTTGGAACCTTGGTCCTACGGCATCTACGCTGGCGGCCAGTCGATTCTGGTCGGCACCCCGTCGGGGGTCAGCCTCGCCGCCGAGGGCGGTGCACATCAGTCGATCAAGACGCCGTCCATCGGTCTCGAACAACCCGGATGCGTCGGCTTCGAACCCGCATTCGCGGTGGAAGTCGAATGGACGCTGATGGATTGCCTGTCACGGCTGGGCCGTCCCAATGGCACCTCGTCCTACCTGCGACTGTCCACCAGACCGGTGCGGCAGGAACTCGCCGACGTCCCCACCGACACCGCCGCGCGGGAACGCCGTCGCCGCCAGGTCGTTGCCGGCGGCTACGCACTGAGGCGAGCCGACGGTCGACCGGCCATCACTCTGGTCGCCATGGGCGCCGTGGTCACCGAAAGCTTGTTCGCCGCAGATCGATTGGCTCAACTCGGCATCGCGGCCGACGTCGTGTGCGTCACCAGCCCCGGATTGCTGTACGAGGCGCTGCAGGCACGCCACGGCCTCGGCGAGGGCCCGTCGTGGATCCTCGACCAGATCCTTCCCGCCGACCGTGCTGCCCCGATGGTCACCGTCCTCGACGGGCACCCCCACACGCTGACCTTTCTGGGCACCATCAACCGGGTACCCGTCGCGTCGCTCGGCGTGAGCGGCTTCGGACAGGTCGGATCCCTCGACGCGGTGTACGAGTACCACGGAATCGACACCGACGGCATCGTCCGCGCCGCGCTCGACCTGGTGACCTGACGCGGAGCCGCCAGGGCGGGTGCCCCTCCTTCGCGTGCTGGCACTGTTCCGCCGAACTGGAGAGTCACGTCGCCACACGGGCGCGATCGCGACACTGGCTTCCGTTTCGACGGGTGGCGCCTCGCGCACCGGCGAATGTGGGCGTAATGCACGCAATCCGGCGCGTTCGCGTACGCACGTCCCACACTCGCGGGTTACATATCGCTGACAGGGCGTCGCCGCTTCGGGTGCGGGGGTACCGCGTGTCGCTCAGGAGCGGTCCGCGGCAACGACTCCATTGGTCAGCGTTCCAATCCCCTCGACGTCGACCTCGATTCGGTCGCCCGCGTGGATGGCCTCGGTGCCCCCTGGGGAACCGGTGAGGATGAGGTCCCCTGGGTGCAGGGTCGAGAATCCGCTCAGGTACTCGATCAGGAATGGGATGTCGTACGTCATGTCCGCCGTCGACGCGTCTTGGCGGAGGGTGCCGTTCACCCGGCACCGCAGTCGAACCCCCGAGATGGCGTCGAGGTCGGTCTCGATCCAGGGTCCCACCGGACAGAAGGTGTCGAAGCCCTTCCCGCGGGTGGGGTGTGGGTCGCTTCGTTGCAGATCGCGTGCGCTGACATCGTTCGCGCAGGTGTATCCCAGGACGTACGTGAGCGCGTCTGCGGCACTGACGAAACGAGCGGTCCGACCGATGACGACGGCCAGTTCCGCCTCGTGCTCGACGTGGTCGCTCAGACTTCTCGGGGGCAGCACGATGTCGTCTCCAGGACCGATGATCGTGGTGAGCGGCTTCATGAAGACCGACGGTGCGCCGTCGTGGGTGAAGCCCATCTCCGAACGATGCGCGGCGTAGTTGCGTCCGAGGCAGAAGATCTTCGACGGCGCCACCGGCGCCAGGAGTCGCGCCTCACCCCGATCGATCGTCGCCGCGCCTGGACGGACGTCGCCGCGGGGTGGCCCCGCCAGTTCCTGGAACCCGTCCTCGGTGACCAGGGCCCACGTGGTTCGTCCCTTGGCTTCGATGCGTGCGTATCTCATTGGTGTCCTCGAGGGTCTTGAGTTCGTCGTGTCGCGGAACATTCCGTCCGAAGAATCGTCACGCGTACAGGGACTCCGGGTTGTCGCACAGCGTCGACCCGTACAGGTCCGCGCCGAGCCATCTTTCGAGCATCTCGAGACGGGCGCGGTCGTCGACGGCACGGAAGGGTTCGGTCTCCTCGACGGGCCGGTCGTGGGTCAACGCGCTGTGCGGCCAGTCGCTGCCCCACACGATGCGGTGCGGTGCGAGCGTTGCGAACTCCTCCACGACCCGACGAGCCTCGCCCCCGTCAGGCTGGACACCCATCCGCTCTGGGGCGGAGAGCTTGATCCAGCAGTCGTGCTCGCAGAGAGCCCGGATGACGTCCATCGCATCGCGGTGTCCGTTTCCGTGCAGAACCATTCCCATGTGGTCGACCACGATGGGGACGGACCGGTCGAGCTGCGGAACGAGTTCGACGAGTTCTGATCCAGGTGCGAAGAGCTGGAGGTGCAGACCGGACCCCTTGAGCATCTCCACGATGCGATGCACTTCCGGCACCGCCATGGACGAGCGCGCGGTGTGAACGTTCACCCGGACGCCGCGGATGCCCTGTCGACGCAGGTCCGTCAACTCGTCGACCGACGTCGCCCCGGGATCCACGACCGTGACTCCCCTCGCCCGACCGCCAAGCACGTTGAGAGCGGCCATCATCGCTTGGGTGTCCGTGCCGTGGGAGTGCGGCTGGACGAGAACCACCTGCTCGATGCCCAGCGCGTCCAGGTGGGCCTGCAGGTCGGCGACGGAGGCCGGCGGCGGCGTGTAGCTCCTGTTCGGGTCCAACGGATACCGGTCGTACGGGCCGAACACGTGGGTGTGACAGTCCCAGCTGCGAGGAGTCATGTTCGAGCCCGCACGAGCTCGCGGAGGGCAAGAACGTCCTTCTCGTCGAGGGTGATTCCGTCGCGACGTTGGTGGTGGTAGCGCGCCATCTCCATCTCGCCGGGCAGTCGTACCGGCTGGCCGGGATCTGCCGCCGGTACCGCGTGCAGGCGCTCACCGAAGTCGTTGACTCGCTCGCCGAGGACGTCCGGGGCGGCCAGTAGCCGCGTGTTGATGAGGATGAAGAAGTGCCCGAGGTTCTGCGGACGTTCAGGTGCGACGCTCCACGAACTCACCTTGTCGAGATACGCTGCACCGGAGAGTAATCCGGCGAAGAGATCGACCATGACCGCCAAGCCGTACCCCTTGTGGCCGGCGATCGGTTGAAGGAAGCCCTCCAGCGCTGCATGCGGATCCGTCGTAGGACGCCCGGATTCGTCGGTCGCCCAGGAGTCGGGTATGTCGCGACCATCTGCGGCTGCCGCGCGAATCTTGGCCCGCGCAGCCACACTCAGCGCGATGTCCAGGAGGATCGGATCCGAACCGGGGTTGGGCATGCCCATGCCCAGCGGATTGTTGCCCAGTCGAGTTGCTCTACCGCCCCAGGGTGCGATGGTGGTGGTCGCGTTGCTCGCGATGATCGCCGCGAACCCCTCGGACGCAGCCTTGAACAGGTAGGGCATGACGGGACCGAAGTGGTTGCTGTGTCGCGCGAATGCGGCTCCGACGCCGGTGTCTCTCGCGGACTTGAGGGCAGCGTCGAGGGCCGCGTTGGCTACCAGGGGGCCGACGCCGTTGTCTCCGTCGACCAGGGCCAGAGCAGGAGCGACGTGTGTGGTCGTGATGTCGGCGTGGGGATTGATCCCCCCGATACCGGCACGTTCGAGATACTGCGGAACACGCAGCACGCCATGGGTGTGGATGCCGAACAGGTCGGCCAAGACGAGGACGTCGGCGACGACGTCTGCCGAGGCCTGGGTCAATCCGACCGTGGTGAGGGCCGAGGCTGCAAGATGGGTGAGTTCGTCGACTGGGATCGTCGTGGTGGACATGGATGTCACTTCCTGTCGCTGTGCTGGTCGGTCACACGGGCTTGTATGGCGTCGGTGTCATTGGCGAAGGTGGAGCGGGCCGCGAAGGCGGTCACGGCGGTGATGGCCGCCAGCGCCGCCAGGTACAGCGCGAATCCATTGGGCCCGTCGGTCAATTCGTTCAGCGTGATGCCGATGGCGGGCCCGGTCCCGCCGAAGACGGCTTGGACGACGTTGTAGGCGAGCGCGCCCGCCGTTATCCGGACCGCGATCGGGAACAGCTGGCTGAGCGCCACCAGGGCCGGGACGGCCAACAACCCCTTGCAGATTCCGATGCCTACGCTGCCGAGGAGCCCGCCTACGAAACCGTTGGAGGCGAGCACCAGCGTCGGGACGGCGACCACGGCCACCACACCGCCACCGATCATGAACATCTTGCGCAGTCCGATTCGGTCGCAGAACGATCCGGCGACCAGGGTGGCGACGATAACCGCGACATTGCTGACGATCGTCGCCGTATACGCCTGGTCAGCCGTCAGTTTCGTCGTCTCCTTGAGGAACGTCGTCAGGTAGGAGGTGATGGTGGTGCTGATGAGCGCGTAACTCGCGGTGAGGACGGCGAAGACCAACATCAACTTCCACGATGAGCGCAACGCGTCCGACAGCGGCCTGGCGACCTCCTTCGCCTTGGCACGTTCTGCCTTGAGCTGCTCGAACTCTGGCGTCTCGTCGGCTCGAGCGCGCAGATAGAAGCCGATCGCAGCCAGCGGCAATCCCAGAAGGAACAGGAAACGCCACCCGTAACTCTCGAATGCGTCCTGACCAATGACGGCCGATGTGAGGCGCGCCAAGACCGAACCCGCCATGATCCCGACGAACGTGGTGGCGATCAGACGCGAGACGTTCTTTGCGCGATCGTGGGTGGAACTGTGCTCGTAGACGAAGCCGATGGCGCTGGCGTACTCACCACCGGCGCCCATGGATTGGGCGAGTCGGCATACCAGGAGCAGGCCCGGGGCGAGCAGGCCGACACTGTCGTAGGTGGGAAGTAGGCCCATGGCCGCGGTGCCGCCGCAGGTGAGCAGGATCGTCATCGACAGGGCGCGCTTGCGGCCGAACTTGTCGCCGATGCGTCCGAAGATGATTCCGCCGATGGGGCGGGCGATGTATCCGAGGGCGAACACGGCGAATGTGTTCAGTAGCGCTGCGGTGGGGTTCCCCGGTTCGAAGAACTGGGCGGCGATGATGGTCGCCACCACGCCGTAGACGCCCCAGTCGTACCATTCCGCGAAGTTCCCGGCTGCAGCGGCGAGCAAGATCTTCCTCCGCCGCGCCCCGGTGAACTCGGGTCGTTGGGTGTCCATGTCATCGCCTCCAAGTAAGGGTATGGCCGGATCCGGGACGTCGAGTGTTGCCTCAGTGGCGCTTTCGACCCCGATGGGGTGCGTCGTCGGCTGCTTTCCTCACTATGGCAGCGCAGTTGCGTAAGATCTAGTTACGTCTGCTTGAACACAAAGTAAGTTTTGCTAATGTCGAGCAATGCGGCCCGATCTCATCCGTCTTCACATCCTCGCCGCGGTGGAGCGCCACGGATCGATGGCAGGCGCCGCGTCGGAACTCCGGTACACCCCCTCTGCGGTCTCGCAGCAGATCCGCAAGCTCGAGATGGAGCTTCACGCCACACTGGTCGACCGTCATCCCAAGGGGGTTCGCCTCACTGCGGCAGGACATCTCGTGGTCCGGCGGGTCCAGGCCATCGACCATCAGCTCGACGCACTGAGCGCCGACCTCGAGGAACTTCAACGTGGTTACACCGGCACCGTGCGCTTCGGGGTCTTCCCTACGTTCGCCGCAGCGCTACTTCCCGACGTCGTCATCGGACTGCGTACGGCGTATCCGCGTATCCGCCTCGCGGTTCACTCGAGCCGGATCAGCCCACTGCGGGAACTACTCGACGAACACCAGCTCGACCTCGCACTGACGTGGGACTACCCCTGGAATCAGACCCCCGACGCGGACGTCGTCCGCCGGGAATTGCTCTTCGACCCCACCGTTCTCATCGTCGCCGCCGACCACCCGTTGGCTCGCGTCGATCACATCGACCTCGCCGATGTCGCCGCCGAGGAATGGATCGTGCGTGCCGGGGGGCACCCCACGGCTGAGTTGCTCTTCCGCTGTGCGCACGCCGCGGGATTCGCGCCGAAGATCGCGATCGAGGTCAGCGACTACCAGGAAACGCAGGCGATGGTCGCAGCCGGTCTGGGAATCACGCTGTGCCCCCGTCTGGCCGCGCATCAACTCCGCGGCGACGTCGTCGTCAAACGGCTCGCTGGGCCCATCCCGACACGGCGGATATGCTCCGCGCGCATTCGTGACGCCGAGTTCACGACCGCAGCACAGAGGTTGGAAGGGATCCTGCAGACCGTCGTCGACGATTACTCGGCCATCTGATCACACTCGGTGGTAGGTCACCCAGCCCGATCGTGTGCCGAAGTCACGCACTGAGGCGTTCCACTTCGGCGACGACGGTGTCGGCGAACGCGTCGGTGTGAAGGGTTCCACCGATGTCGTGGGTGCGGGTCGCGGGGTCGTCCAGCACGTGGTCGACCGCACGTGAGATGAGGTCACCGCCCGCGATCAACCGATCGTCGTTGTGACGCTTGCCGATCCAGTCGAGCAGCATCGCCGCCGACAGGATCAGCGAGGTCGGGTTGGCGACATTGCGACCTGCGATGTCGGGGGCACTCCCGTGCTGCGCCTGTGCCACGCAGATGTCCTCACCCGCGTTGATCGCCCCACCGAGTCCGAGGCTGCCGCAGAGTTCGGATGCCTCGTCGCTGAGGATGTCGCCGAACATGTTGGTGGTGACCAGGACATCGAACCGGGAGGGATGGCGGATCAGCAGCGCCGCCGTCGCATCGACGATGAGTTCCTCGAGTTCGACGCCGGGATACTCGGCAGCGACCAGCCGGACCTGCTTCAGGAACAACCCATCCGACATCTTCAACACGTTGGCCTTGTGCACCGCGGTCACCTTCCGACGACGGCCGGCAGCCAACTGAAACGCGGTGCGTGCCACCCGTTCGCACGCCTTCGCCGTGATCTTGCGGATCGACAGTGCCATGCCGTCCTCCGGCATGAACTCCGCGGTGCCGGCAAACATGTTGCGGTCAGAGTAGAAACCTTCGGTGTTCTCGCGGACGATGACGAGGTCCATCGGATCGCGAAGTATCGTCAGGCCCTCCCGGGATCGGCAGGGCCGGATGTTGGAGTACAGCTCGAACCTTGTTCGGAGTTCCGCCGAGGGGTTGATCCCACCCTCCGCGCGAGGCGGGTAGTCATAATGCGACACCGGTCCCAAGATGACGCCGTCCACCTCCGGGACCCGCGCGAGCGTGCCGTCGGTGAGGGTGGTGCCGTGTTGCGCCAGGCTCGCGAACCCGATGTCGTGAATCTCGAAGCCGAGGTCCAGTCCGAGGGCGCGGTCGGCTGCCTGGAGCACCTGCAGGGTCGCAGGTGTAATCTCCGGACCGATTCCATCGCCGGGAAGTACCAGGATCGTGGCGCTCATCGCGTGTTCTCCTCGCGGTCTACCGCTTCGCCTCGAACCCGCGACGAAAGTCGTTTGTGTTCGATACCCAGTTCTCGGTGTTCCACCTCGCGTGTGACGGCACGCTGGCCCAAATAACCAACCAGGTGGCCCTTACTGCCACCCGCCACTCAATCACTGCCACCGGAAGTTCTTTCCCTGACCTGCCGGTTATGCCCACCAGAACGCTCAGCCAGAGCGAGTAGAGGGAAAGAGGAAGACCATGAAGAAACTCGGATTCGTCGGCACCATCGCCGCAGGTTTCGCCGCCGCCACATTAGCTCTGGCAGCCCCGGCGTCGGCTGGCATCGACCACCACACATGGGTGCACGACATCCAGCAGCAGGCCAGCGTCGGCTCCCCCCAGTCGACGGTGGGCAACGGCCGCTAAGCACTCAATTCTTGGAGGGGCACCCGCTGCGGCGGGTGCCCCTTCGTCGTGCAGGGCTGTTGCGCCGAACTGGAGAGTCACGTCGCTCTGCGCGCCCGATCACGACACTGGCTTCCACCTCGGCGGGCACTCGGCGGTCCGCATCAGCGAGAGTCGCATTCTGCAGACGCCCACTCGCACTTCCGCGCCATTACGCAACTCTCGCGTGCCGGCACTCCTAGGAGTCGCCCAGTGTGGGCCTCAGGTACGCAATTCGCCCGATCGCCGCGCGAACGGCCCGCCGACCGAAAACGCCGAGCGGGCGAATCGTTCGGCGATCAACAGATGTGTCGCGGCGTCGGGATGCAGGTTGTCCGGCAGTGGGTGCTCGGCCACGTCCAAGGGGCCGTACAGCTCGTGTCCGTCGAGGTAGTGCAGGTGCGGATCGTCAGCGGCCCTGGCGGACATCACGTCGGCGAGTTGCTCGCGAATGACCCTCAGCGCGAGCCGGCCGGCGTTGACGTCGGAGGGATCGCCCGTGGCGATGAAGCGCACCGTACCGGCACGAAGCGCCGCCGGGTCGAAGGCTCCGGGGCCCGGGGTGTCCTCGTGGATCGGACAGTGCAGGGGTCCGACGACGAGCAGCGGCACCTCCGGATGCCCGTCGCGGACGGTGTCCAGGAAGCCGTGCACCGCGGGGCCGAAGGCACGCTGCCGCATGACGTCGGCATTGACCAGATTGATGCCGATCTTGACGCTCACGAAGTCCGCCGGCGTGTCTCGCATCGTCCGTGCCGTGAACGGATCGAGCATGGCGCTTCCCGCCAGGCCGAGGTTGATCAGCTCCACCCCTCCCAGCGCTGCGGCCACCGCAGGCCACGTCGTGCTCGGGCTCAGGGCATTCGACCCCTGACTGATCGAGCTTCCGTGGTGCAACCACACCGGCCGATTCCCCGTCCGTGACGGCGCGATCGGCGCATCGGTACGCAGCGCGACGATCTCGGTCCGCTCGTGGAAGGGCAGCCAGACTTCGACGTCCTTGTCCCCCGCGGGTAGACCGTCGAAGCTCACGGTCCCGGGCGCTCCCCTCTCGACATCCGTCCGCCCCGTCGCCATGTCGATGCGGACCACGTTCCCGCCCGTCGTCGTGGCCTGACCCACCAGCTGGCCGCCGATCGTGACGTCGACCGTTCCCGGCGGCCGGTCGGGCACCCCGGACAGCGTTACCCGCGTCCGGAGGAGGTCGAGTTCCACCGTGGTGGAACGAGTCCGGAACACGAGCCGAACACCGGATGGCTGCGCCTCCGCCGACGCCAACTGGGGATCTGCGCATTGCGCGCGGGCTCGCGCAGGGAGTCGATGGGGCAGCCAGCCCAGCTCGGTACGCTCCAGCTCGGCCAAACCGCGGAAGAGGTCGGCACCGATGGTGCGCGAGTGCATCTCGGGTGTCATGTTGTGGCCCTTGCTATCACGCTGCGCCGCAGGCACCGTTGATGGCGTCGACCACCTCTTCTGGGCGGTCGACGGTGATCACCAGGCGGTCGAACCGTTCAGCGGCGTCCAGCGTGACCACGACCGCGCGGTCGTACCCCGAGATGTTCCAGAATTGCTTCTTGCCATCCGAGTGAAAGGTGCCCGAGAGCTTGCCGGGAATGCCGAGCCCCGGGCCGCGCCACCCCTTGGGTTCGTCCCTCATGCCTGGGTCGAAGGTCGCTCCCCGCACATGGGCCAGTGGAAATCTGAGACGACGGGTGAAGGACCACAGTTTGTCGAATCCCACTGGCTCGACCACCAGGCTGCCTTCGGTGACGGTGACTCGGTTGCTGCTCACTTCGACTCCTTCTCGTCGTGGGAGATCGCCCGCGCCAGCAGGCGCTCTCCCAATTGCTGTGCCGTGACGTCGTTCTCGCTGATGATGCCCGTGACGCGATCGCAGACTCGCCGGTCGACGGCCGCAAGTTCGAGCAACGCGACCATCAGGACATCGAGCCGTTCAGCGGGGTCGGCATCCGGCGCCTCCGCAGCGTCGAGGACGCGGAGGAACAAACCGTGCTTGCTCCCGAAGACGTTGTACAGGCTGCCACGATGCATTCCCGTTGCCTCGACGAGGTGGTCGATGGACGCCGCGGCATACCCTCCCCGTCGGAACACCGCCGAAGCGGCCTCGACGGCACCGGCCTCGTCGAACCGGCGCGGGCGACCCATGGGTTTGAGAATAAACGTTCAAGAACGATCGGTCAAGAATGCCGCTACACCTCAGTGCTGCTGCTCCCGCACCGGCGGCGCCTGACCCGGTGGCGGCGGGCCCGGGAACCACTCCTCGGGTTCGGGCCACACGAATCCCGGAGGGATCGAGTAGGTTTCGAACGTGGTGCCGGTGGCAGCCTGGGTGTCGAAGAAGGCGAATGCGTTCGCGTCGACGAACCGGCCCGACTGGATCAGCGGGAAGCCCCGCCGCTCGAATTCGTCCGCCCGCTGCCCCCACGGCTTCTCCTCGCAGTCGAATGCGACGTGCTGGATGCCCTCGCCGCGGGTGTCGAGGAACTCCTGGAAGATCGACGGACCGTACAGCGGTTGCATGATCTCGACCGCCAGGTCGCCGACGTCGGCGAAGCAGACCTTGATCCCGTAGTCCGCGTCCTCGCCGCGGTAGGTACGGCCCGTGACCGTCGTCGAGTCGAAGGTGTACACCCGCCAGGGTCCGATGCCGAGACGCACCAGGCCCTCCATCGTCCGCCGGTGGTCGGCGGTGACGAAGCAGATCTCGATGAGCTTGCCGAGGAAGCCATTGGACAACGTCGTGGAACTCAGCACGGTCGGAAACGCGGAGTCGTCACTCACGAACGCACCGCCCGCCGCGTCAGCAGGAAGTACAGGCCACCGGCGACGAGACTGCCGGACAGCCAGGAGAAGTCGGTGTTGCCGAACGCCTTGGCCAACGGACCTTGCATGGCGGGCACCAGCCCATACTGCCACGCCCAGGCCGCGATCAGTCCCGCTGCGAGACTCAGCAATCCGATCGGATTGAACGCCGATCCCGCCGATGCACCCGCGCCCGGGTACAGCGTGGCGACGTCCAGTGCGCCACGCCGGACCGCGAAGTAGTCCACGAGGACGATCGCCGCCCACGGGCTGATCCACACCAGGATCGACACCATCCACTGATCGAAGGCATGCGCGAAGCTGTCGGCGTTGACGAAGACCGCCAGCACGCCCGCCGCGACCAGGCCCGCAACCATGGTCACCTTCCAACGCGCCGCCCGCACGCCGATCGAGAGCGCGGCCAGCGAGCAGGAGTAGAGGTTGAGGATGTTCGTGGCGATCGGCCCGTGCACGAGGAGCAGCAACACCGGGATCGCCATCACGCCGAAGGTGCTCACGACCAGAGTCGACGGGTCGCTGCCGTGTCCGGCGCTGGCGAGACACGCGCCCAGCGCGGCGAGCCAGACGGTCGGTACGTACATGCCGAGCGACGACGACCAGAACACCGCGCGGGTGGACGCGGTGACGCGGACGAACCGGCTGTAGTCGGACGCGTACGGGATCCACGTCAGGCCCCAGCCGATGCCGATGGCGGTCAGCAACTGCGTCACCGCGGTGACCTTGTCGCCGCCGTCCATCGGAGCCCCGTTCAGATTCCAGTTGACGTCGGTGGTCGCCATGGCCATGACGGTCATGATCGCCATCACCAGGACCGTGGCGGGCACGGTGTACTTCTCGAAACTCCGGATGGCATAGAACCCGTAGAGCGCCAGTCCGAGCTGGACCGCCATGATGCCGGCGGCGACGGCGACCTCGAGCCAGACACCGCCGGTGACGCCGAGTTCCCTCAGCATCGCCAGAGCGAGGTCGAGGACCACCCATGTGTTGACACCGACCCAGCCCACCGCCAGGGCGAGCTGTACGAGCCCCGGCACGATCGCGCCCCTTCTCCCGAACGGCGCCCGGCTCAGCACCATCTGGTTGACGGCGGTGCGGTGGCCGATGACGTTGAATACGCCGAACACGGCGCACCCGACGAGGTTGCCGAACACCACCACCAGCAGCGTCTCCGTCAGGCTGAGGCCCAAGGTGATGCCGAGCGCCCCGAGCACCCAATTGATGGGTGCGATGTTGGCGCCGGCCCAGATCCAGAACAACTCCCACGGCGAACAGTCGCGACTGTCGTCGGGAATCGGGTCGATTCCGTGGGCGTCGAAGGGCACTGCGGCGTCCTCCGTTGGGCTTTCGGTGGTCGGTGCGTCAAGCGGACTGGTCGACATCGCAGGCTCCTTGGTTGCTGGCACGATCATCGAAACACCGCCGACAGCACCTGGTGAGTGGATAAACGTCCACCGTCGGGCCGTTCGAATGGATGATGAGACACGTGCTCACGCTTCGTGCCCTGCTCGACGATGCCGCGCTGGAACTCGACCTTCTGGTGCCAGGCGCCCCCGGCGACGTCGACCGAGAGGTGCTGTGGCTGCACAACACCGAACTCCCCGATCCGTCGCCCTACGTCCGGGCCGATGAACTGGTGCTGACCAACGGTCTGTGGCACGCCGACTCGGCAGCCGCGGACTTCGTCGCTGCGTTGCAGCGGGCGCGGGCCTCGGGCCTGGTGTTCGGGCTCACCGAGACGACGCCGACGGCGCCAAGGGACTTGGTCGAGGCGTGCACGGTGGCGGGGCTGCCATTGGCATCGGTGTCGATCGCCGTGCCGTTCACCGCCGTTACGGAGGCGGCGGCACGAATCCAGGGTGCGGCGCGCCACGAGGCACTGGCCGGCCTGGTGCGTCGAGGCAACGCGCTCGCGACGGCCATCTCGCGCGGCGGTGGCGCGGAGGGCGTGCTCGACGTCCTTCGGCGCGACCACGACCTGCCACTGGTCGTCGTCGACAGGATGGGCCGCCGACTGGCCGGCATTCAGACACGTCCCGACTTCGACCGGTCCGCGGCTCGGGCCCTCGCCCGCAGGCCCCCGCCGCTCGAAGTCGAGGTGCCCGAGGGCGGCCATGCCTCGCTCTTCCTCGTCGAGGGGGCGATGGGCGAGGTGGATGCAGGCCTGTTCTGCCTGCGCCCCCTGGCCGATCTCACACCGGAGGAGCGGGGTGCGGTCGACCAGGCGGCCCGGTTCCTGAGCCTGGAGGTCACCAAGCAGCAGGCACTCCAGGCGATCGAGTCGCGCTTCGCCGGCGAACTGCTCGAGATGATCCTGTCCGGTGCGCCGCGGGCCGGTGAAGTCCGAGACAGGTTGCGGGCGTTCGGCATCGACCCCGCGGGCCGATTGGCCGTCATCACCATCGTCGTCGGCGACGGGCCGCGACGGCCTCCGGGATCGACCGATGTCGTGGAGGACTTCTTCGCTCGCAGAGGGGTTCCGGCAGTCGTCGTCGCGGGCAGTCAGGACACCGTCGTCGTCTTCCCGTGGCACGAATCCGTCATGGCGATCGCCGCGTTGGCCGAGGAATTGGTCAACGCGCTGAGCGCGCGGTACCCCGAGGATCGGACGGTGGTCGGGATCGGCGACGTCGCCGTCGGTTCGGCGGCGCTGCGGGAATCCCTGATCGGGTCGCGGGAGGTCTGCCACGTGCTCTGCCGCCGCAGTGCCGGATCCCGCGTCGGAACCTTCGCCGACGTCGGCACCCACCGGATGCTGCTCGGATTGCACGACCGAACGGTGCTAAGGCGGTTCGCCGACGACCTCCTGGGTCCGCTACGCGCCCACGACTCGGCCCACGGCACGGAACTCGAGGTGACGCTGCGATGCTTCCTCGGCAACGACGGGCAGTGGTCGACCACTGCGGCAGAGTTGTACGTCCACGTGAATACCCTGCGGAACCGCGTCGCAAAGATCGGCGAACTGACCGGGCGGGACGTCGCCCGCCTGGAGGATCGCGTCGACCTGTTCCTCGCGATCGAGGCCGACGCCCTCGGCTGAGGCTCGGGGCAGCGTTCGAGGTCCTCAGCCGACCCGCTGGGTGGCAGACCACTCCCGCGTGTTGGCGATCGTGGCCATCGGCTGAATCATTGCGTGGTCGAACGGGTTCAGCTCCTCGCCCGAGGCGAGTCGCCCGGGCAGGTCCGGGTTGGCCAGTGCGCCGCGGCCCACCGAGAGCAGATCGGCATGCCCTCCATCGAGCACGTCGGCCGCCTGGCCACGGTCGTGCATCCCACCGTTGGCCATCACGGGGACCGCGGCGACCTCGCGAGCCAGCGCGGTGATGGTACGGCCGTCCGAAAGCCTTGCCGTGTCGATGAAGTCGCGGCCCTCGCTGGCGATGTGCAGATAGTCGACACCGGCACGAGCGAGTGCGGCGAAGACGACCTCGGCGTCGGCAGCGCCACCCGGCCAGCGATAGGTGAAGTCGTTGACCTTGGTCTGGGACAACCGCACGCCGATCGGGAAGTCGGCGCCGACGCGGTCGCGGATCGCCATCACGACCTCCGCGGTCAGCCGGATGCGGTTGGTCACGTCACCGCCGTAGTCGTCGTCGCGCTGATTGGTGTAGACGGTGAGGAACTGGTCCAGCAGGTAACCGTTGGCGGCATGGACCTCGACCCCATCGAACCTTGCCTCACGTGCGCGCACGGCGGCGTCGGCGATGCCGTCGACGACGCTGCGGAGGTCGTCGGCGGTCATGGCCCGCGGCGTGGGCCAGTGATCGGATCCGCCGTACTCCCCCAGGGGGCGCCCGATCGGCGTGACGGCCGACGGTGCGATGGTCGCGGCGCCGAAGGAGTTGCCCTGGGACAGTGCGCCCGCGTGCATCAACTGGGCGATGAAGGGCACGCCATGGGAGTGCACGGCGTCGGTCACCGGCTTCCACGCCTGGACGTGCGCCTCGGTCGCCAGGCCGGGCTGATTGGGGTAGCCCTGGCTGTGGGTCGTGTCGGTGTAGATGCCCTCGGTGACGATCACGCCGAAGCCGCCACGGGCGAATGCCGCGTAGTAGTCGGCCATCTCGGCGGTGGCAAGGCCATCGGGCGTGGCCGAGACGCGGGTCATGGGTGCGACGGCGAGCCGGTTGCGCAGCGCGATGGCGCCGATGAACGAGGGACTCAGGGCGGGGTGCGGGTACTGCATGGCTTCCTCCTGCTGTGTTGGTGCCGGGGTGGGTGCTAGGTGCGGGGTGTTACGAACTCGATGGCGAGCGAGGTCGGTCGCTCGCCGTTGATGGGATTGAGGTCCATCGGGCATGCCGATACGACGACCACGCTGTCCATGTGGGCCTCGAACGTCACCGCGTCTCCGGGCCGGCTGGGCGCTGGCAGCCAGGTCAGGTCGCCGTCGGTGCCCACCGGGATGTTCATGAAGACGTTGACGGGTTGCGGGACGAGGTGCGTGGTCATCGCCAGGCCGGACAGGGCGATTCGGAGGTTGTCCGCGCACGAGGCGTGCTCGGCCTCTCCTAGCGCGTCGTAGCGGGCAGCGTCACAGGCGGCGATGAGCATGTCGTGCGCACCCGGTGACGTGTCGGCGACGAGGGTCAGGATCGGCCGCCGTCGATTCGTCGCGAAGTGCTCCCCGATGCGAGGGAAGAGCCTGCTGACCGCCGTACGGGTGTGGGCGGCGGAGAGATACTCGCCCGGGTCGTCTGCGGCGAACGCGAAGAGGTCGCCGACCTGGCCGCCCTCGGTGTCGACGAGTCGGAAGCGGTCACCCGTCCGGATGCGGAACGCCAGCCCTTGGCCGGCGGGGATCATCATGCTCGCGGTGTCGTGCGTCAACTCCATGTCCACAGTCAACGTCGTCGACGTGTGGACTGCTCATGGCGTTTCGCCCAGCGACGTGGCGGATCGGTGTGCGTTCCTCCATGGCGCCTCGACCACCGACATCACTGAGGGCGCCGCACCTGGTAGGGCTCGAGCAGCTGATCGACCGGCGCGTGGTCGTCCGTCAGTGGCTCGACGTCGTCGCCGATCCACGCTGCGAGGTCGGCGCCGGCAGCAGTCGTCCAGTCCGTTTCCCGGGCATCCAGTGCCGTGTGGATGGCGGAGGGGTCGATCGGCCGGTCGGACGCCGCGACCACGATGTTCCCGCCATCGGGTGCCGCGACCGGGTCCATGCCGAGGTCTTCGGGTTCACCGGCAACGACGACGTAGTCGAAGACCTGCCGCAGGGTTGCGACCTCCGCACGCGCGAACGCGAGGTCGCCGTGATCGATGAGGTTGGCGACGTAGACACCGTCGGGTGTCAAGACGCGGCGGACGTCGGTCATGGCCTCCACCGTCGTGAGATGCCACGGCACGCTCACGCCTCCGAAGGCATCCCCGACGACGAGGTCCTGGCCTTCCGTGGGCAGCCGCGTCAAGCCGAGCCTGCCGTCCTCGACCCGTACGGCGATGCCCGCGTCCGGCGTATCGAGTTCGTCGCGGTCGATGCGCACCACCCCGGCGTCTATCTCGGAGACCAGACCCCGGGTACCGGGCCGGGTGCTCGCGAGATACCGGGGGAAGGTGAGGCCGCCCCCACCGAGGTAGTAGGCGTCGAGCGGTTGACGGGCGGGAAACGCTACGTCGACGACCGCGGCAAGTGCTCGGACATAGGTAAACTCGAGGAAGGTCGGATCGTCGACGTCGACGTACGAGTGCCGCACTCCATCGAGGATCAGGGTGCGTCCGCCATCGCGCTCGGGATCGGCGACGACCTGGGCGCAGTGATACTTCGTCTCCGCATGACAGCTGCCAGGCGCGAAGGAACTGACGAGACCGGCCGTGACCATCGCCAGCGCCAACGCCGCGGCACTCAGTCGGCGCACGCCGCGGGTCCGCCATTCGAACAGGGCCGCGCCGACGACCAGGAGCGTCCCGAGTCCGACGAGGATCGCGGTGATCGGGAACCTCGACAGCAGGACGAAGCCCGTCACCACGGTGCCTGCGATGGCGCCGGCAGTCCCCAGGCCCGACAGTTGCCCCACCACGGTTCCGGTCTCGGCGAGCGTGCTCAAGCGCAACTTGGTCACCATCGGCGTGACCGCGGACAGCAGCGCACCGGGGACCAGGATCGTCAGCGATGCGATGAACAGCAGGAGCGGCGGTGCCCACTCGGCAACGCTTCGGAGTACCGCAGGCGTGAACGCGACGACGATGCCGGATGCGGCGAGTGCGGGTCCGATCAGCCGACGCGGATCCGCGCGGTCGGCAATGCGTCCACCCGCCCAGGAGCCGAGAGCGATTGCGCTGAGCGCAATTCCGATCACCAAGGTGCTGGTCTCGAGCGTCAAACCGAGGTACGGAGCGAGTAGTCGCAGCGCGGTGATCTCGACCACCAGCACCGCCGCCGACGACGCGACGACGAGAACCGCTGCGGCGCGGAACCCCATCCTGGCCCGCTGTGCCGACTCCGAGTGTCCGGACGGTGGGGGATCTGTTTCGGTCACGCGGCCCATACTCCCAGTCCACCGGCAGCGGCCTTGAACGATCTCCGCATGGGCCCTGGACCGGCGTTCAGACGAACGGGTAGGGGCCGTCGAACACGCCGATCTGACTGGTGTGGCTCACGAGGCCGTGCCGCTCGTTCCACAGGTGCAACATGCACCCTCGTGGTCCGGCGTGGCTGGACGGTGATGCGCCGGCCGACAGCCGCAGGTCTATCTCGGTGACGGTGCTCGGACAGGCGCAGAGGACGGTGTCGGCCCACCGGGTGAGCATCGACCGATGCACGTGTCCACAGAGCACGATCTCGACGTTGCCGACGCGTTCGACGACCGCCCGCAACCCGGCGCCGTCGACGTAGCGGTACTGGTCCATGACGTCGATGCCGCTGACGATCGGCGGGTGGTGCAGCATCAGCAGAGTCGGCTTGGTCGTGTTCGCCGCCAACGTATCGGCGAGCCAGGTGAGGCCATCGGGGTCGACGTGTCCGTGGTGGCTTCCCGGAACGGTGGAGTCGAGTCCGATGATGCGAACGGGATGGTCGTCCACGCAGTAGTGCAGCGGTCCATGCGCAGGTAGGTAGCGGTGGTCAGAGAACGCGGTTCGGAGGTTCTCTCGATCGTCGTGGTTGCCGGGGATCAGGAGGAACGGAATAGTCAAGCGCAGCAATATCTCCCGGAGATACTCGTACTCCTCCGGCCTACCCTCGTCGACGAGGTCGCCGGTGAGCAGGACGAGATCGGGACGGCGGTCCATCGCTAGCAGATGGTCGATGGCGTCCACGAGCGCGCCGTTGGAGTCCACCACGCCGTGATAGAGCATTCCGTGGGGACAGACGTGCAAATCCGACAGTTGCGCGATGAGCATCGGGCCACTCTTACACGCGGCGGACAGACTAGCTACACGACGCCCGGCCAAAAGTGGACCGTAGGCAACACCTTGTCACGATGGGTTCAGCCAGGCTCCTCGGTGGGCGCCGGTGGCGCGAGTACTGACGGCACTGCGGATTGTGTCTGGAGAGTCGAAGGAGTCGTCGACTTCTTGGTCGTCTCCCCGTACTCGGCTGACGGAGCGTTCGACAGGCTCGTCATCCCCTCCGACTCCACCGCGTTGAGCGTCAGGGCGCCCGCTGCCAGAATGGCACCCACGCTCATTGCCGCGAGTAACGAGTTGCTCCTGTTTCGTCTGCGCGAATCGTTGGTCACCGTTGTCGCCTTCCGTCTGGGACCCGACCTTCGATGTGCGTGTCGAGTTGGTCGGGTACCTGAAATCAGATGATAATTCGTCGTCTTGCAACGTCATTCGCACCGTGTCACGCGAATATCTATTCCCAGGACGACGAACGCCGGGTATCGCTGTACCCATGTCTGCCCCAGCAACGAGGATGCGGCCCGCAGGGTCGGCCTCACGAGGACAGGCCGCCTGGGTGACGATGCAACCGGTGCATCGTCGAGGGAAGCGGCCGCCCCAAGACGGCTCAACCGGTCCGCCGGGGAATCAAAACCCGGTGCGAACCGCTGAGAGGAAGTGGTGTCGCACCGACACGACTCGAGCCACCTGATGCACGCGAAGGAGCAGCCCATGCCGGAGCCCATTGACTTCGACGAGATGAATCGCAAGGTAATCGCCGAATTCCGCGAGTCCGGTGGGACCGCCGGCGGCGTCTTCGAGGGCAAGCCGCTGGTGCTCGTGCACCACACCGGCGCCAAGTCCGGCACCGAGCGCATCGCCCCGCTCGTTCCGTTGGTGGACGGCGACCGCCTCTTCATCTTCGCCAGCAAGGGCGGCACCGACACGAATCCGGACTGGTACCACAACTTGGTCGCACACCCCGACACCGTCGTCGAGTACGGCAGCGAGACGTTCGGTGTCAATGCTCGACTGCTGACCGGGGACGAGCGGGACGACGTCTACGCCAAGCAGGTCGAGGTCGAGCCCCAGTTCGGCGATTATCAGCGCAAGACCGCGCGCGTGATCCCCGTCTTCGAACTCGAAAGGGTGGGAAACTGACTCGTGGCGATCACCGTGTTACTGGAACTCAAGTTCAAGCCCGAATCGGTTGCGGAGGCACGCGAGTTGATGCGGCGAGAGCTGCAGACCACTCGCGACTTCGACGGCAATCTGACCACTGACGTCATCGCCGACGAAGACGACCCCGGTCACTGGATCATCTACGAACGCTGGGACTCGGTGGAACAGGACGAGGCGTACCGCGCGTTCAGGGCCGCAGACGGCAAGATCGAGGCGCTCCCTGCTCTGCTCGCGGCCCCGCCGGTGAAGATCCGGTACCTCGACACCGACGTCTAGCGGTCAATCGAGGTCCGGATCGGGTGCGGCTCGTCCTCGCGGGGACGACTGCTCGGTCTCGGTTCGGACCCGCAGCATCCGCTCGTATCCGTGCTGCCACAGTTTCGCCAAGACCATCCACTCGGGGGCGTACGGGTTCCGGTCGCCGGGATCGGCGACCGACCCCGAGTACAACGCGAACATGTACTCCGCGCGCTTCGACATCGGCCAATCATGCGGGCGCGCGGGTCCGGTCAGCCGGAGCCCACGCCGATGACGGGTTGCCGGAATGCGCCGTCGAGGTCACGGACGGCGCCCCGGTCGGCCGACGTGGCCAGCAGGGCGTAGGCGCGCAGCGCGGCCGACACCGGGCGCTGCCGACTGTGCGGTCGGTAACCGCCGGACTCGCGGGCGGCGCGGCGGATGGCGAGGTCGGCGTCGTCGACGTCCAAGGTGATCCTGCGCCCGGGGATGTCGATCGTGAGGATGTCGCCATCCTCGACCAGCGCGATCGGGCCACCCGCGGCGGCCTCGGGTGAGACGTGTCCGATGGACAGGCCGGAACTACCGCCGGAGAAGCGGCCGTCGGTGATCAACGCGCACGACGTCGCCAGTCCGCGGCCCTTCAGAAACGACGTCGGATACAGCATCTCCTGCATCCCTGGCCCGCCGCGCGGCCCCTCGTAGCGCACGACGAGCACGTCCCCGGCGGACACCCGCCCACCGAGGATGGCGTCGACCGCCTCGTCCTGGGACTCGACGACCACTGCGGGACCTGTGAATTCGAGCAGCGCGTCGTTCACACCCGCGGTCTTCACCACACATCCGTCGGGGGCGAGGTTGCCGGTGAGGACCGCCAGACCGCCGTCGAGGCTGTGGGCGTGCCCGACGTCGCGGATGCACCCGTGGGCGGCGTCGAGGTCGAGGCCCTCCCACCGTTCGGACTGGGAGAACGCCGTCGCGCTGCGGCGCCCTCCGGGGGCGGCGTGGAACAGGTCGACCGCCTCGTCGGACGGGGCCGGCCCTCGCACGTCCCAGGTGTCGAGCCACTCGCCGAGGGTGGCGGCGTGCACGGCGTGGACGTCGGGCCGCAGCAGCCCGGCGCGGTGCAACTCCCCCAGGATCGCCGGGATGCCGCCCGCCCGGTGCACGTCCTCCATCAGGTGGGGACCGTTGGGCGCCACCTTGGACAGACACGGGACGCGCCGGGACATCGCGTCGACGTCGTCGAGGGTGAAGTTCAGCTCGGCTTCGTGCGCTGCGGCGAGGAGGTGCAGCACGGTGTTGGTCGAACCGCCCATCGCGACGTCCATCGCCATCGCGTTCTCGAACGCCGCTCGCGATGCGACGGCCCGCGGCAGCACCGAGGCGTCTTCCCCGTCGTAGTACCGCAATGCGAGATCGACCACCGTCGCGCCGGCGTCTTCGTACAGCGCGCGACGGGCGGTGTGCGTGGCGAGAACCGAGCCGTTGCCCGGCAGCGCGAGGCCCAGCGCCTCGACGAGACAGTTCATCGAGTTGGCGGTGAACATCCCGGAGCACGACCCGCACGTGGGGCAGGCGGCCTCCTCGATGCGGGCCAGGTCCGCCTCGCCCACGTCCGGGTCGGCGGCGCCGCTCATGGAGTCGATGAGGTTCAACCCGGTGCGGACGCGACCGTCGACCATGGTCGCGCGGCCACCCTCCATCGGCCCACCCGAGACGAACACCGTCGGGACGTTGAGCCGCAGTGCGGCCATCAGCATTCCCGGAGTGATCTTGTCGCAGTTGGAGATGCACACCAGGGCGTCTGCCCGGTGCGCCTCGACCATGTACTCCACCGAGTCGGCGATGAGGTCCCGGGACGGCAGCGAGTACAGCATCCCGGCGTGTCCCATCGCGATGCCGTCGTCGACGGCGATGGTGTTGAACTCGCGTGCGATCCCGCCCGCGGCGTGGATCGCCGCGGACACGATGCGCCCCACCGGTTGAAGGTGAGTGTGACCGGGGACGAACTCGGTGAAGCTGTTGGCCACCGCGATGATCGGCTTGCCGAAGTCCTCCCGCGCGACGCCGGCGGCACGGAGCAGTGCTCGCGCCCCGGCCATGTTGCGGCCGTGGGTGACGGTGCGAGAACGCATGGGGATGGGCATGACTCCACCATGCGGGTCGGGGGCGATGATGAGAAGACGGTGTCACCACTAGTAGTGGGACTACTAGGTTCACTACCGTGCCCACACAGGACGACCGGCGCGCGGAACTCGGTGCCTATCTGCGCCGCCGACGTGAAGACCTGATCCGCAGCGACTTCGGTCTGCCGCCTGCGGGACGCGCCCGCACCCTGGGCCTCCGGCGGGAGGAGGTGTCCTATCTGTCGGGGGTCAGCGTCACCTGGTACACCTGGCTGGAACAGGGCCGCGACATCAATCCCTCGCGCCAAGTGCTCGACGCCGTCAGCCGGACCCTGCGGCTCGGCGTCGCGCAGCACCGGTACGTGCTCGCACTGGCCGGCTACGCGCCGATGCCCGCCGCGGCCGCCGACGAGGTGGCCGCGGTGCCGGCACACGTGCAACGGCTCCTGGATGCCATCGGCGACAATCCCGCCTACGCGTTGACGGCCGAATGGGGTATCGCCGGCTGGAACGCCGCGTACGAGCGCCTCTACCCCAACGTCGCCACCACTGCCTCCGCCGACAGGAATCTGCTGTGGCTGGTCTTCACCGACCCGTTCGTGCGGGGATTGCTGGCCGACTGGGAGGACACCAGTCAGCGCTTCCTTGCGGAGTTTCGGGCGGAGGTCGGATCGCGGCTGGGTGACCCCTCCCTGCTCGAGTTGGTGGCACGCCTCGTCGACGCGAGTCCCGAGTTCCAGGCGGGCTGGGAACGGCACGACATCGGCGGCTTCGAGTCCCGCGAGCGGGTGTTCCACCATCCCTCCGGCAGCACCGTGACATACGAACACCACCAGCTACGCCCGTCGGACCAACCCGAACTGCAGGTGGTCGTCTACACGCCGATGTGATCGGCCGATTCCATCGGATCGGGCTCCCCGCCACCGCCAGTGACCGACGTTACCCAGGGTGTCCAGAATCCGAACACACACGTCGCTCGGTACACGCCACAGTCGAGGCATGAGACATGCATCGTCACCCACCCTGCTGAAGAACTCGAGCGTTCCCGAGCCGGAATGGTCGGCCACTGCTCGCCACGGCCTGCGACCCGCCCCGGGCGGGTTGGCCCTGGTGCAGGACTTCCTCAATACGCGTGCATTGTCGGAAACCGGAATCGATCTGCTGGGCAACACCAGTGGCGCCAACGAGTGGGCCGCCAAAGCAGTGCGGGCATGGAATGCGAGGCGCGGGTCGGCAACTCGGCCACCGACGATGTCGACCCACGACGCCGCCGAGTTGAGGTCGATGCGGGACCACCTCGTGAACCTGCTCGCCGGGCGCGGCCCCGCGACAGACGTCCGCCCTGCCACCGACGCAATCTTGGTCACCACCAGAACCGGCGACGTGCACTGGGCGCCCGCGGGCCACGGTTGGCGATGGCTCGACGCCGCCATCTCCGGTGAGGTCCTCCTCAGCCAGCAGAACGGAACCTGGCGGCGACTGAAGCAGTGTGAGAATACTGATTGTCGTGCGACGATGTACGACAGCACCTGGGACAACCGTGCCGTCTGGCACGACCGCTCGACCTGCGACCCCTCATTCGGCAGGCCCTATCCCTTCCACAGCTGAAGGCTCCGATGCCGCAGAACCCGTCCGCCCGATGACTGCGGATGCACTTGCCGTCGCCGCCCGCCGCATGGCGCTGACCGGACTCGATTCGCAGGGTCCTCGAGACACCACGGTGTCTCCGGTCGACCCAGGGAGCCGACTGCTGGCCGCGGCGCGACCCGTTCTCGATCGGATGGCGTCGATCCTCGAGGGAAACGACGTCTGCATCATCCTCGCCGATCGCGATGTGCGTCTGGTCGACCTGCGGCCGGGGACCACGTCCATCGGCGACGCGGTGGGCGAGAACGGCGCAGCGGTGGGAAACCTCTTCTCCGAGGCGTCTTCCGGAACCAATTCCGTGGCAACCGTTCACGAGATGCGGGCGCCACTCACCGTCATCGGTGATCAGCACTTCCTCGAACCGATGAAGAAGTTCAGCTGCCACGGGTATCCCGTCATCCATCCGCTGACCCGCCGCCTCGAAGGCGTCCTGGACCTCACCTTCTTCGTCGACGAGGGGAACCCGCTACTCCACCCGATGATCGAGTACGCCGCCCGTGACATCGAAGCGCAACTCCTGGCGCAGTCACCTCGCGACGAGCAGACGCTCATCGAGACGTACCAACGTGTTTCGGCCCGTCGTAGAGGAAGGCCGGTCGTCGGGCTCTCCGGTGACCTCGTTCTGGCGAACTCGGCTGCCACCGCGCTACTCGACTCGGTCGACTACGCGGCGCTCGGAACCATCACCGCGGAGGCGCCGGTGGCGTCGCACGTCCTGAGTTCAGGCGTCCGTGTCGGCCTTCGACTGACACGTGCGACGCCCGGTGCCGGCATCGTGTTCGAAATCGAGCCCCGGGAGAACCGTGCGCCGACGACGCGTCTCGATCCGACGTCGAGGAGCCGCTCGCGGGTGGAGCGCGTGGAGAATCAGCTCACCGACGCGCGGGCACACAGACGGTCCCTGTCCGTCGTCGGCGAGCGCGGAACGGGTCGGTCTGCCGCTCTGACGCGCTTGATGGCCGACACCGATCCGTTGACGTTCAACGGCCTCGACCGGGTTCACGAATCCGAAGTCGACTGGCTGCAGCGGGTCACCGACGCACTGCACGACGCCGCGCGTCCGGTGATCATCGAGAACGCGCATCTGTTGTCCCCGTACGCCGCGCGTGCGACCCGTGCCGCGCTGGAGACGACGTCTGCATGGTTCGCACTGTCGAGTGACCCCCTGAATCTGTTGTCTCCGGACGCCTTTGCGCTCATCGACTGCTCGGCGGTCCGGCTCGCGCTGCTTCCGCTCCGGCTCCGCAAGCACGAGATCCCGGCTCTGGTCCAACAAACGATGGACGAATCGCCATCCGCGGCTCGCTTCACCCCCGCCGCACTCCGCACCTTGCTCGCGTACGACTGGCCCGGCAACGATTCCGAGTTGCGGGCCGAGGTGGTGGCCGCTGCCCGACGTCGCTCCACGGGGGACATCGCCGAAGGGGACCTCGTTCGTATCCAGGACCGCGCCGAAGGCCCGAAGCTCGGGGCGATCGACACGGCCCTGCGCGCCACCGTGCAACACGCACTTGCCACACACGATGGCAACAAGCTGGCCGCGGCACGCAGCCTCGGCATCAGCCGCACGACCCTGTACAAGCGCATGCGGGCCTTCGGCCTGAACGTCTGACCCCAACGTCGGTCTTCGTCCGCGAAACATGCTGGCACCTTTGGTGTATCACACCCCTGGAGCGATCGTCTCGCAGTGAGGAGTGCCACACCACCTGTCCAGGAAGTGAACATCTCGGCCGTCGCACCGACGGCACCATGAGGGACGTGAACCAGTCAACAGCAACCCCGACGACCATGACCGACCCCAACGACGACATGAAGGCCTCCATCGACTACATCGTGATCGGGGCAGGAACCGCGGGCAGCGTCCTCGCCGCGAGACTCAGCGAGGATCCGCACACCAGCGTCCTCCTGGTCGAAGCCGGGTCCGCAGAGAAGCTCCCCGCGATGGCCGTCCCCTTCCGATGGCCCGAACTGATGGCGACGACCGCCAATTGGGGCGACAGCACGAGCGTTCAATCTTTCTCCGGGACATCGGTACCTGCACCACGGGGAAGGGCCGTCGGTGGATCGTCGAGTACGAACGGGCTCACCTTCGTCCGTGGGCATCGCGCCAGCTATGACGCCTGGGTCGACCAGGGCGCCAAGGGATGGGGATTCGACGACCTGCTGCCGTACTTCCAGCGATCCGAGACCACCGAGGGCCGCGACCCCGACGTCCGCGGAACCGGCGGCCCGCTGACGGTCGGACCCACCGCACAGCCCAGCCCCGTCGTGGTTTTTGCACTCGACGCCGCGGCTGACCTGGGTTACGAAACCGCACGCGACATCAGCAGCGGTGTCGAGACCGGATTCGGCCTGGCCGACAGCAACATCAAGGACGGTCAGCGCCAGAGCGCATCCGACGCCTACCTCGACGAGGAGACGCTCGCACGCCCCAATCTGCGGATGGTCACCGACGCGACAGTTCAGCGCATTCTGGTGACCGATGGCGTTGCCGTCGGTGTCGAGTATCTGCTCGACGGTGAGACGACGCGCGTTGACGCCGCCTGCGAGATCATCCTCACCGCAGGTGCCATCGGTTCGGCACACCTGTTGCTCGCCTCGGGAATCGGGCCGGCCCATCACCTGCGCGAGGTCGGCATCGACGTGATCCTCGACCTACCGGGAGTCGGGCAGAACTTGCACGACCACCCCATGTCGACCGTTCTGTACGAGGCGACGGCACCGCTGCCGCACGAGCCGCACAACCCGATGGGCCAAGCGGTCGGGCTGATCGAAACCGTGCATGCGGAGGCCGGACCGAACCTCCAGATCCTGGTGATCGCTGCGCCCATGCGTGCCGCCACCCTGCCCGGACCCGAGAACGGGTATGCCGTCGCGTTCTCCGCGATCACGCCGTTCAGTCGGGGCCGGGTGCGTCTCGCGAGTGCCTCCATGGCGGTTGGACCGCTGATCGACCCGAACTACCTCGGCGACGAACGCGATGTCGCCGTGATGGAGGCCGGCCTCGAGATAGCCAAGCAGATCGGTGAATCAGCCGCCATGTCCGAGTGGCGCGGAGAAGAAGTCCAGCCCGGGCCGACCGTTCAGGACAAGTCGTCCGTGCGTGACTACCTCGGGCGCAGTCTGCTCGTCTACTTCCACTACGCCGGCACCTGCCGGGTGGGTACCGACGAGATGGCAGTGGTGGACCTCGACCTGCGGGTGCGTGGCATCGACGCCCTCCGTGTCGCAGACGCCTCGATCATGCCGTCCCCCGTCTCGGCCAACACCAATGCCACCGTCTACGCGATTGCCGAGAGGGCGGCCGACCTCATTCGACTGTGACCGCCTCGGGCGCGCGGCCTGGAGGACGAACGGTGCCGTGGCGGTATTCACACGCCACGGCACTACCGTTCGACGCCGATGCCCTCGCTGAGGAGGATCTTGCGGATGGCATCGATCTCGCGGTCGACCAGCGGCAGCAGTGGATCGGCGCATCGGGGCACGTCGATCACACCGCGTAGGTACTGCGCGGCCTTGAAGGCGCCCAATGCCGCTGCGGTGAAACCGATTCGAGATCTGTCGGCGACGTCGACGATGGCGAACAGCCTCAAGAGTCGTTCCTGCTCCGTGTTGGCTGTGACCCAGTCACCGGCGGCGGCTGCGCGTCCGAGTCTGACGTATCCGTCGGGGTCGACGTTGCCCAGTCCCGGCACCTGCCCGTGCGCACCGAGCCGCAGCGCCAGGTCGGTGACCGTCTCGGAGCCGGTGAAGACGCGGAGGCCGGTGCCTGCGGTCGCGAGCAGGATCTGACGGAATGCGGTCAGGTCGCCGCTCGAATCCTTCAGTCCCGCAATCGTCGAGGAATCGGCCAGCTCGACGATGGCGCTCTGCGGCAGACGGGTGTTGGTGGCGCTGGGGATGTCGTAGGCGATGACCGGCACGTCAACGGCGCCGGAGATCAGCCGGAAGTGCCTGACCACCTCGGCCGGGTGGGGAGCGACGTAGAACGGCCCGGTGGACACGACGGCGGCAGCACCGCGCTTGGCTGCAGCGCGCGCGTGGTCGATCACGCGCGCGGTACCGGTGTCCACCGCGCCGGCGACCACTGGGACCTGGCCGCCGGCGACGCCGGTGGCCACCTCCACGACACGCTGCCGCTGCGAATCCGACAGCAGCGCAGTCTCCCCCGACGAACCGCCGACGAACAGACCGTCGACACCCGCCGTGACGAGGAAGGTGCACAGCCGTTCCAGCGATGCCGTGTCGACCTCGCCGTCGGCGTCGAGAGGGGTGGTCAGTGGCGGGATGACGCCGCCGAGGGCGGTTGGCGTGCTCATCGGTTCACTTCCGCATCGTCGGTGGTGGCGTCGGCACCCAAGCGACCGACTCGGCCCGCCACGTCGAAACCGACGAGAATGGCGACGAGGATGGTGAATCCGACCGTCAGCACCGTCAGCGCCGTGCCCAGACCCAGCGACGCTGCCACGGACGCACCCATGATCGGGGCGATCGCACCGCCGAGAGCGCCCACGTTGTAGCAGAAGCCGAGACCGCTGGCCCGAACGTTGACGGGCAGGTGGTCGGAGATGAACTTGGGTAGCAGGCCCGAGATTCCCTGGCTGAAGAACTGCAGCCCGAACAGCAGCACCCACAGCCACACCACGTGATCACTGCTCAGCGAGAAGACGGGCACGACGAATATCAGCGAGATGAGCAGTCCCAGAACGTACGTACGGTTCGTACCGAGCCGGTCGGCGACGACGCCAGACGTCACCGAACCCGCCGCGTAGCCGAGACCTGCCCACAGCAGCACCTGTGCCACCTGCGCCGGGTCGAACTGCAGCTCGGTCTTCAGGTAGGTCGGCAAGAGTGACTGCAGCGGCCAGGAATAGAGGAATGCGGTGAGCACGGTGATGATCAGCATCACGAACATGCCGGTCTTCCCGTCGGCGAGTTGCCGGGCGAGGAGGAAGAAGCAGGCGGCGGCGACGAGCGCCAAAGCCACGACCCATGGACCGGTCACGGTCCGGCTGAAGATGACCACCAGGTCGGCGGCCGCGACGATCGAGATGGCGATGTTGCCCATGCGCCGTGCGGGGTTGAAGAGCAATTGCATCGCGGTGTTCTCGGCGATCACGCCGCTCTTGACTCCTTCCTCCCATTCCGTCGCCTCGGGCAGTGCGCGTCGCATCCAGAGGGCGACGGCGGCCGGGAAGAGTCCGATGAAGAACATCCACCGCCATCCGAGGCTCGGTACGACCAGTGGATATAGCTGGCTCGCGAGGACGACGCCGATCGGGTACGCCGACAGCAGCGCACCGCTGGTGCGGTTGCGGAAGCGCTTCGGCCAGGACTCCATCGCGTAGGTGACGCTGCTGGCGTATTCGCCGGCCATGCCGATGCCGACGATGGCGCGAAAGACGAACATCGACCAGTAGCCCCAGGAGAGGCCGCAGAGGAAGCTGCCGCCGGCGAAGCAGAAGATGCTGATGATCATCGCGCCCTTGCGGCCGAAGCGATCGGCGACCGCCCCGAGTAGCAGGCCGCCGAACCACCGGGAGACGAATGCGGCGCTGACCAGGGTGGTGGCCTGGACCAGGCTGAGGTCGAACTCGCCTGCCAGCTCAGTGAGCACCAGGGTGATCAGGATGAAATCGAAGCCGTCGAGCAGGTAGCCGATCCACGCGGCCCAGAACTGTTTCCACTGCGTCCGTGTCAACGAAGTCCGAGCGTTCGAATCGTGGGGTGCGGTCGTCATCCCGGCACCTCCAATCAGATATCAGATATGTGTGAGCGGATATCTGGACGCTAGCGCATGACGCAGGTCACAGCAAGACCGAATCGGGAAGCAGCCGGCCTACGCCGGGTGGGTGTCGAGGCTGCGCTGCAGATCCTCGAAGTGACGCGCGACGGCATGCGTCATCGCAGCCCGGTCCCCCGACCGGAGGGCGTCAACGATCGCGGCATGGTCCTCGGCCGTGGGCCGACGCAGATCGAGCACGACGTGGTCGGAGGCCTTGCGAAAGATGGTCCAGAACACGTCGATCAGCTGCAGCACGAATGGGTTGCCCAGCGGTGCGAACAACGCTTGGTGAAAGGCCTGATCGACGTCGGCGGGGACCCTTCCGTGCCGGGCATTGGCACGCATCTCGCCGACCAGCCCGTCGAGCTCCGACAGGTTCGCGTCGGTGATCACCTTGGCGACCTCCCCGATGAGACCTTCTTCGAGGGCTCGGCGGGCTTGCAGGAGTTGCGCCAGCGGCACGCTGTCCGCCTGCAGGCCGTAGGGCAACTGTTCGATGAGGGGTCCGAAGCTGAACGCGCCGACGTAGAGGCCCTTCCCCCGCCTGACCTCCACGACGCCGTGGGCTTCCAGCCGTCTAAGACCCTCACGGACCGAGGTCTTGCCGACGTCGAGCAACGCGGCGAGCTCCGCCTCCGACGGCAGCGGGTCGCCGGGCTTGAGCTGCTTGTCGACGATGAAGGTCCGGATGGCGGCACCGGTTTCGTGTGACAGCAGCGTGCGCATCAGTCCTCCATCGGCTTTCAACCCAGAACTTCTCGGATATCAGGTACGCTACCGCCTTCGTCGTGCAGCCGGGCCTCGGCACACGGCGTCGACCGATGTCGGGGGGGTTCCGTCAAGCATGGCCAGCTGGTTGGATCGCTCCACACATCGGAGCTGGCTCGATGCGCACGCGCAGCACCTCCTCGCCTTCGGCAGGGCGACCGCCGACGAACGCGGCGGCGCCTTCTGGCTGACCACCGACGGCTCCCCCGACGCCGGGCAGCCAATCCACACCTGGATCGCGGCCCGGATGACCCACGTCTACTCCCTGGGAAGCCTTCTCGGCGTGCCGGGTGCCGCGACGATCGCGCAGACGACGATGGCCGGACTGGTCGGACGGCTCCACGACGACGAGCACGGCGGCTGGTTCTCCTCGGTCGATTCCGACGATCGCCCGGCTCCGGGCAAGTCCTGCTACGACCATGCCTTCGTCCTGCTGGCCGCATCCTCGGCGGCACGGGCCGACATCGACGGCGCGACAACACTGTTCGAGGATGCGCGGCGGGTCTTCCTCGAGAAGTTCTGGCGCGAGCCCGACGGACTGTGCGTCGATTCGTGGGATAGAACGTTCACAACGGTCGACGGCTACCGCGGCATGAACGCCAACATGCACGCGGTCGAGGCCATGCTCTCGACCGCCTCGGCGTCCGGCGACGAGCAGTGGATTGCACGCGCCGAGCGCATCTGCAGATTCGCCGCGGACTCCGCTGCTGCCCATCGCTGGCGCATCCCCGAGCACTACGACCAGAACTGGCGCCCCGACCTCGACCTGAACCGGGACCAACCGCGGCACCAGTTCAAGCCGTTCGGCGCGACCGTCGGACACGGCCTCGAATGGGCCAGGTTGATGGTGCACGTCGAGCAAGCCCTTGGCACCTCCGACGGTTGGCTCCTCGACGCTGCCGAGAACCTCTTCGAACGCGCCGTCGTCGATGGCTGGTCGGTCGATGGTGCACCCGGCTTCGTCTACACGACGGACTGGGAGGGCTCCCCCGTCGTCCGCGACCGGATGCACTGGGTCGTCGCCGAGGCGATCGGCGCGGCGGCCGTGCTCTACCGCAGAACCGGGAAGACCATCTACGCCCGCCGATACCAGCATTGGTGGGACTACGCCGACACCTACCTCGTCGACCACGTTCACGGATCGTGGCGGCACCAGCTCGACGCCACGAACGCCCCAGCGGACAGCGTCTGGCAGGGCAAACCCGACCTCTACCATGCGTTGCAGGCCGCCCTGATCCCCCGGCTACCGGCGTATCCCATGATCGCCACCGCGATCGCCGAAGGCCATCTGGTCTGACCAGCAGGCCAAGTGGCCGCGGGCAGCTGCTGACGCGATCGTCCATGCTGCGGCGCCGCTCAGGGGCGTTGTCTGAAATGGGGTTTCGCCGGGGCCACACGGGGAAGTCGGACGTCTAGGTCGCTTTGATGCGTTGGGTTTGCCGGAGGGCGGTGGCGAGTCGCGATGCAGGATCACTCAACGTTCGAACCCCATGAACGGATGGATCGCAATGCCTTTCACGTCGAGTTCCACCGCGCTGCGGTCCGAGGCGCCTCGTGAATGACCGTCTGTATCGCATCTATCTGCAGTTGTACGACGAGTTGTTCGCTGGCGAGCGCTGCACCCGAGGCGAATCGGCAGTGGCCGATACGGCGGCGTTCGAGGACGTCGTCCGCTATGTGACCGGGTTGACGAGACCGATCTGAGATGTGCGCCGTCCTGCGTGGCCGAAGTCCCGATTCACCGGCACAGCAAGCCGGTTCGCCAAGCTAGAGCGTCGCGACGATCTGCCGGGCGATGGTGCGCAGATTGACGTTCTGCGACTGCGACAACTCCCTCAACATGTTGAAGGCGTTCCCTTCGTCGATCTTGTAATGGTTCATGAGCATGCCCTTGGCCTGACCGATCACGTCCCTGCTTGACAGTGCGGCCGCGAACTGTTCCTGACTGTCGGCCACCATGAACGCAACGGTCGCCAGCGTGGCGAGTAGTGCACCGATCGCCTCGGCCGCCGGGTCCACGTCGCGCGGATCGAGGCCGAACATGTTGAGTGCCCCGATGCCATTGCTCGCGATGTTCAGCTGGAAGGACAGCATGCTGTGCACTCCGACTGCGACGGCCGCTGCGGCGTACTGAGGCCAGCGGGCGTCGTTCCGCAGATCGGTGCAACGCACCATGGCCTCACCTGCGGCGGCGTCCATGCAGGGGCCCTCCTGTAGTTCGATCTGGAGGGCATCGAGCTCGACGAGCAGTGGCAGCGTCGTGACCGAGCGCGTCCGTCCCTCGCCGATCACCATGACGTCGGCGAAGTCAACCCCGTCGACCAGTTCGACGGCACTACGGGTGATGCTGGTCAGGGCGCGCTCGATCGCGGTGTCTCTCGTCCGATTGCTTGTGAGATCGGCTATCGCCTTGCGGATGGAGTCGTCGTACGTGCCGCGAGCGGCCATGGGGCTTCTTCCCGGACGGAGTTGAATCAACATCCAGGTGCGCCCTAGTTGAGACCAGTATGCGCCTTCTCCAGCGGGATCCGTACCGGCGCCGTGCGGCGTCGAGCGGTCAGGCTGGAGGTCTGGCCATCTCGCTCGAGGACGTTCACCGGGTCTCGGGTTCCGCCGCGGTATGCGGCGACGTGCACGCGGATGGCATCGGGCAACTCGGCGAGAGGCAGCGTCACGTCCACCAGCCCGGTCTCGATGGCGGCGCTCGGCATGCCGAAGTGCTCCGACGTTGCCTCGTTCTGCGCGAACACGGTTCCGCCGCAATGTTGTATGGCACGAATCCCGGACTGGGCGTCGGTGCCCTTTCCCGTCAGGACGACGGCCAGGGCTCGAGGACCGCAAGTCACGGCGAGGGTGGCGAGTAGGAGATCCGCCGACGGCCGTGAGGGCGGCAGGCTTCCCGAGTCGATCAACCCGATGCGGGCCTCCGACGTGACGAGGAGATGATGAGCGGACGGGGCCACGAGCACCGTTCCGGGCTGCAGTTCGTCGTCGTCGACGGCCGCTCGCACGGTGAGGGCGGTCCTGTCGTCCAGGATGGCGGCCAGTGAACTCGGCTGATCCGGCGTCACGTGCTGTACGACGAGCCAGGCTGCTGGGACGTCGGCGGTCATGGATTCGAGGACTCGGCTCAGAGCGTTCAGGCCGCCTGCTGACGTCACCAGCGCAACGACCGGGAACTTGATGCCATACGCACTGATGTCCACGGGGCTCCTGTCCACCTCCGAGGCTATTCGACGGTGTGCCGCAGCGTGGCGACGGACACGGATCGCTCGCGTTCGTACTCGATGGAACGCTCGTCTCTCGGCGTCGCCCCGACGTACCAGTGGACTTCGCCCCCACGCGCCTGCTCCCCGGCATGAAACGACCCGTCGGCGGGCCGTCGTGCTTCCGACGACCCTCCGGCGGGTCAGTGGGCTTTCAGGTCAGGACGAGGACGCGGTCGCGAGTCGTGCCAACGTGTCGTTCAGTTGGTCCTCGGTGATCAGCGGGAACTTGAGCTTCTCGAGCAGTTTCTTGTCGGTGACCTTGGACCAATCGTAGGTGTGACGCACCAGCGTCTCCTTGGGTCCCTGAGATTCCAACTCCCACAACCACTCCCACCCGGGCGGTTCAGCGCCCTCGGGTGCGGTCTTCCAGGCCAGCAGTTTGTCCTTCGCGTACCCGGAGACGTGGTTGTCGGTCTTGTATTCACCGTCCATGTGGTCGCCCTGCATGTTCATGGTGAACTTCTGCCCCACCTCCTGAATGCGATCGGCGTGATCGACACTGCGGATGAAGCCGGAACCGTCTAGTTCCTGGTGGCGCTGCGGATTGGACAGGATGTCGAAGAGCGCGTCGACCGGCGCGTCGATGGTTCGTTCTACGGTCACTCTTCCGTCGTTGCTCATACCTGCACAGTGCCCCACAACGCACGACCGCTAAACCCGGACCCGTTCAGTCGTGGGTCGCCTCGTAGCGCAGCAGGACCGCGCCGCCCGGGAAGGTGCGGTTCTCCAGCAGTCGCAGCGACACCCACGACGGCAATGTCGGGAAGAACGGTGTGCCGCCGCCCACGGCGGTGGGCGCGATCACCAGCCGGTACTCGTCGACCAGACCGGCTCGCACGATCGGCGCGGCCAAGGTGGCTCCGGCGATCTCCATCTGGCCTTCGGTCTCGGCCTTCAGCTTCGCGACCACCTCGACGGGGTCGCCGCGTTCCAGCCGGGAGTTCCAGTCGACCGACTCCAGGGTGCGCGAGAACACGACCTTGGGCATCTCGCGCCAGGTGCGGGCGAAGTCCCTGATGAAGGGGGTGGCGTCCGGAGCGTGGTCGGCCGTCGGCCAGTAGGCGGACATCAGGTCGTACAGTCGCCGGCCGTACAACGACACGGCGGTCTCGCGTTCGAAGTCGTTCCAGTACTCGTGCAGTTCCTCGCTCGGATCGGACCAGTCGATGTTGCCTCGTGCGTCCGCGATGTAGCCGTCCACCGAGACGTTCAAGCCATAGATGAGTCTGCCCATGCCGATCAGACTGCACCGGCGGACGATTCTCATCGGGTTGGCCCACGGAAGACGCTCTAACCAGAACAGAAGAAACCCGCTCCGACACTGGTCGAAGCGGGTTTTTCGCTGTCGGGCTGACAGGATTTGAACCTGCGACCACTTGACCCCCAGGGAAGCAGCGGATGTGAAGGGGTTGTCTCCATTGTCCTGATTCATGCTGGTCAACTGCTCTCCGCGTCTCACCTGTTCCCGTCTGTCCGGTCTGTTTACGCATGTCTTGGGACACTGGGGGGACAACGGGCAGCGGATCGTCATGGTGGAACCGGCCGAGCCCTGTCGCCTTCAACTTCTCTCTGTAACGATTCCACCGACAGGGCTGCGGTAGTCAACTGATGTGTTTGCCAGGACCCGCACGACGCCCGCGCGGACGATTGCCGCTGCCATCGCTGGGTTATGAGCCGGCCGGTTGCGGTCTTGCACGTCTATCTACGTCGCTAAAGTGCAGGTCGGCCGCGATTTGGCGTCTCGTGTGTCACGCCGTGTCGAAGCGGTCGGCCCCGTTGCGCACGGTTTCGTTCACAAATCCGTTCACCTCGATTGCGTCGCCAAGGCAACCGTCTTGGCGTACCGAATCAATGGGTCGTCCTCAACCCCGCCACTACATGGACCCGTTCAGCACCGAGCAGTTCAACAGGGCTAGGTGTTATTCGACGATGTTGAAGGCTGCCGTGACTTTGTTCGGATGGATCCGGACGACAAGTTCTCCGGGCACGCCGTTGCGGCGTCCGAATTCGTCGGCTCGCTCGGCGCCCATGTAGCGGCCGCCGGCCCGTGTTGCGATGTCGAGCAGTTCGGGGGTCTTCGGAAAGGACCGCGATTCCTTGGATTTGGACGAACCCGTAGGGCGCGTGCGGTTCGTCGACGCAGAGCGTGGCGCGGGGATCGCGGGTCAGAGCCCGTCCTTTGGCTGAGGTCTTGCCTGTCATGAGCACGATTTCGCCGTTGCCGATGATGAACCAGACCGGCGCTACGAGGGGTCGTCCGTCGGTGGCGGTGTAGGCGAGCATGCCGGTGCGGGTGCCTTCGGAGAGGAATCGCTCGACCTCGGGAGTGATCTGGGGGTCAGCGCTCATTGTGCGGTCCTTTCGGGCGTCAGGTGCTACGCGGTCAGGCGCAGCGACAGGTCCCAGAGCCGTTCGGCGTTGTCTTCGTCGAGGGCGTAGGGCGCGACGCCGGTGATGCCGAATTCGTCGCGGTGGTCGACGACGGCAGCTTCACGGCAGTCCTCGAAGTAGCGGCCACTGACCCCGGCGACGTGCGGGGATGCGGCCAGCAGGACCGAGGTGGCTGCCCCCTGTTCGGGGGTCTTGACGCGGCTGCCGGCACGGCGGAAGCGTTCGTCGGCGCCGTCTTGAAAGTCCTTCCCGAGGTGGCGTTGCAGGGCGGTCATGATGCCGCCGGGCATGAGTGCGTTGGCGGTGATGCCGTCCCGGGCCCAGCGTTGGGTGACGCCGACGGCGAACAGGACATTCGCGGTCTTGGATTGGCCGTAGGCGCTGAAGGGGTCGTATTCGCGGAATCGGTAGTCGATGTCGTCGAAGATGACCGGGGAGCGCAGGTGTCCGCTGGAGCTGACCGAGACCACGCGGGCTCCGTCGGCGGCGGCCAGCGCGGCGTGTAGGCCGGTGGCGAGGGCGAAGTGGCCGAGATGGTTGGTGGCGAACTGCATTTCGTGTCCACTTGCCGAAATCTGCAGGTCTTGGATGGCCATGACTCCGGCGTTGTTGACCAGGATGTGCAGCGGCCCGTGCCAGGCGCGGACGAACGCGGTCACGCTGGCCGGATCGGAGAGGTCTAGCGGGGCGACGGTGGTGGATCCGCCGATGTCGGCGGCGACCTTCTCCCCGGCGGCGGTGTTGCGCACGGCGAGGGTGACGGTCGCACCGGCGGAGGCCAGGGCGCGCGCGGTTTCGATGCCGATACCGGACGCGGCGCCGGTGACGATCGCGCGCGCGCCGCGCAGGTCGACGTCGGCGATCACTTCCGCGGCGGTGGAGGTGGCGTCGAACGGTGTGGTGATGAGGTCGGTGGTCGTGGTCATGGGTTCTACGAACGCCATTCTGTGCAGATGTGTTCCAGCGTGGGCTATATCGAGACGAGCACGTCCGCCTTGGCGGCCGCATCGTCACCAGCACTACTCCCGCCGGCCCAGTTCGCCCTACCAAACCGCCTACTCAAGCTTCCGTCACACGACGATGTGGAGTGTCGCGGCCATTTGCTCGTCGAAAATGCTGCCGTGCCAGTAGGCGTGGCGGTGCCGAAGAACACGGTAGTTGCCGCGGTGGTCGAGCAGGCCCGCACGTCGCCAAACCCGGGGCAACCACGTAGCCCTCTCGTGGACTACGGGATTTGCGTGGTCCTTGGCACCTCGTTGCATGCAACTGTCAAGACATCACATGAGACAGAAGGGCACGGCGGTCATGAAGGACGCTCTGATACTTGGCGGCGGCTTCGCGGGAGTGTGGAGTGCGGCAAGTGCGGTGCGGCTGGCCCGATCAGCGGGCAGCGATAGGTTGCGGGTGCGGCTGATCAGCGCCGGTGATGACATGGTGATCCGGCCGCGACTTTACGAACGCAATCCGGACAAGATGCGGATCGACCTGGATCGGCTGCTTAACCCTATCGGTGTCGAGCGCCTCAACGCACGGGTGGAGTCCATCGACGCCGCCTCCCAGACTGTGATGGCCCACGGCGCCGATGGCGTGTTGGTGACAGCATCTTATGACCGGCTGGTGCTGGCCACAGGAAGCCAGCTGAAGCGGCCTGCTTTCCCCGGCGCCGCGCACGCATTCAACATCGACACTCTCAACGCCGCGGTCGCACTTGACATCCATTTGCACCATGTGTCGCAGCTGCCACCACGAGCTCGGTATACGGCGGTCGTGGTCGGTGCCGGTTTCACAGGACTGGAGATCGCCACGGAACTCGTCGGACGGTTACGCGATGTGGCGGCAGGCCAGGAAGTTCGGGTGATCTTGGTGGAGCGCGCCAAGGTTTTGGGTCCTGAGCTGGGAGATGTTCCGCGCCCCGTCATCGTTGACGCTCTCGACACGCTGTGTTTCGAGCGACGCCTGGGCCGCACCGTCGCCTCGGCCACCGAGACACAGGTGACTCTGGACGATGGTGAGGTCATCCCAGCCGCGACGCTGATCTGGACCGTCGGCATGTCCGCCAGCCCGCTGACGACACAGATCCCAGCCGAACGTGACCGGTTCGGCCGCCTGCTGGTAGACGAGTACCTGCGCGTGACACCCACCGTCTACGCTGCCGGCGACACCGCTGCCGCCGTTGCCGATGGCGGCCACCCGACCATCCAGAGCTGTCAACACGCGCAGCCGATGGGTAAGTACGCGGGCCACAACGTCGCCGCGGATCTGCTCGGTTTGCCGATGCTTCCGTTCACTGCGGACCCATACAGCAACTGCATCGATCTCGGCGCCGCCGGGGCGTTGACGACGGTGGGCTGGGAACGCACAGTCGACAAGGAAGGCTCCGAAGCCAAAGCGATCAAGCACGCCATCAACACTCAATGGATCTACCCACCCACCGACTCGGCTGACGCGCTGCTCGCGAAGGCCGGCCATTTCAGTAACAGCGCCTACGCACAGGAGATCTCGTGACCACCACCGTTGTAGTCGTCGGCGGCGGATACGCCGGCGTCCTGGCCGCCAACCGGCTGAGCCAGCGTTCCGATACCGACATCGTCATGGTCAACCCTCGGCCGCACTTCGTCGAGCGAATTCGTCTACACCAGTTGGTGGCCGGCAATGACGACGCCGTGCAGGACTACGCGACGGTGCTGACCGACCGCGCCAAGCTGGTGGTCGACTCCGCCACGCGCATCGACGCCGCCAGCCGTCAACTGCACCTGGCTTCGGGAGCCACGATGGGCTACGACTACCTGGTATATGCCGTCGGCAGCACCGCACCGCTGCCCGATGCGGTGCCCGGTGCCCGCGACCACGCCGTCCCTCTTGGTGAATATGAAGCGGCGCAACGGCTTACACAACGCCTGTCGGATGTCCCGTTGCAGGCGCCCATCGTCGTCGTCGGCGGAGGTCTGACCGGGATTGAAGCGGCGTCTGAGTTCGCCGAGGCCGGCCGACGCGTCACCCTGGTCACCGGTGCCTTGGGCCCGTCGCTGGCAAAGGGGGGCCGCCGCTCGGTGGCGAAACGCCTGAAGATGCTGGGCGTCAACGTGGTAGAGAACGCCACCGTCACCCAGGTGCACGCGGATCGAATCACGTTGCGCGACGGCACAGACTTGCCCAGTGCAGCGACGGTGTGGACAGCTGGTTTCGGTGTACCGAACCTTGCCGCCGCGAGCGGCCTGACCACTGACCGGCTCGGCCGGCTGCTCACCGACGAGACCCTCACCAGCGTCGATGATTCCTCGATCATCGCCGCCGGCGACGCCGCCTCCCCGTCGGGTGTGCCGTTGCGGATGAGCTGCCAGCTCGCCATGCCGCTGGCCTCACACGCCGCCGACACCCTCCTGGCCCGCCTGGAGGGCAAGAAACCCACGAACCTGAACCCTGCCTCAGTGGGTCAGTGCATCAGCCTGGGCCGCCACGCCGGCACCATTCAAATGTCGCATTTCAATGATGTTGCCATGCCGATGCATCTCGGCGGGCGCCTCGCGGCCACCATCAAAGAGCAAGTGTGCAAGGGCACTGTGTCGTTCTTGACCAAGGAGGCTCGTAAGCCGGGTAGCTACTCCTGGCCCAAAGGCGGTAAGAGACAAAAGAATCTACAGAAGGGTGCGGCACATGTCTGAGGTCATGGAAAGGCTCACGAAGGCCATGACGGTCATCCAGTCCGTCACACCGCCGATCATCCCCCAGGACGCCGATGCGATGACCGCGATCATCGAATGGGGCCCCGGCGACGCGGGCGCGCCGCCGCACCGTCACCCCGGCGGACCGTGCTTCGGCTACGTCCTGGAAGGCGAGATGCTCTTCGAGCTGGAAGGTGAAGCGCCGCGGGTCATCAAGGCCGGCGAAGCCTTCTGGGAACCGGGTGGCGACGTCATCCACTACTCCGATGGCAACAACCGCGAAGACGTCCCGCTGCGGTTCCTGGTGACCATGCTGTGCCGACCGGGCGTCGACATGTTCGTCCTCGTCGACGACGCCGAACTCGAACAACGCAAAGACCGCCGCATCCCGAAAGGACACTGATGAAGATCACCGTTGTGGGCGCCACCGGACAGATTGGCTCCCAGGTTGTGAAATTGCTCTCCGAAGCAGGCCATCAGGTCGCCGCGGCGTCGCGCTCGTCAGGGGTGGATGCCTTATCGGGCGATGGTGTGGCGGCCGCGTTCGGCGGCGCCGACGTCATCGTCGACGTCCTCAATTCGCCCAGCTTGGAACCCGGCCCGGCATTGGAATTCTTCACCGGCTCGGCGACCACGCTGCTGTCGGAGGCCAAAACGGCACAGGTGAAGAACTACGTGCTGCTGTCGATTGTCGGCGTGGACGGCATCGAGGCCGACGGCTACTTACGCGGCAAACACCTGCAGGAGGAGCTAGTGGCCACCTCCGGTGTGCCCTACACCATCGTGCGGGCCACCCAGTTCCACGAATTCACCGAAGGCATCGCCGGGTCACTGATGGTCGACAAGGAAGTCCGCGCGCCGGATGCGCTTATCCAGCCCGTCGCCGCGGCCGAGGTCGCCGGCTTCGTCGCGCGGGTTGCCGCCGAGGCGCCTCGCCACGGCGTGCTGAATTTCGGCGGGCCGGAGAAGATGCCGTTCACCGAGATGGCCCGCACCGTCTTCACCCATCAGGGCAAGAATTTGCCCATCACCGTCGACCCACAGGCGACCTATTTCGGCGTTCCCGTCCAGCAGAACAGCCTCGTCACCGACGACGGTGCTGAGCGGGGCAGCACCCGCCTGGTCGATTGGCTGAGTCAACAGTGATCGAAGGCGAGCTGGCAGGCCGCACCGCGCTGGTCACCGGCGGCACCGCCGGCATCGGGCTTGCCACCGCTCGTCGACTGGTGGACGCCGGCGCCTTCGTCGTCGTCACCGGACGTAACCGGGAACGCGGCGAACATGCGCAGGGCGAACTCGGACCGCACGCCCGGTTCGTTGCCGTCGACATGGCCGATCCGGCCGGCGTGGACCGGCTCTCCCGTGACCTTGAACTCGACATCCTGGTCAACAATGCGGCACGATTTCCCGCCGCCCTGACCGTCGACCAGGACGAGAGCGACTTCGGTCACACGTTCGCCACCAACGTGCGTGGTCTCTACTTCCTGGTTGCTGCAACGGTTCCCGCGATGATCCGCCGTGGTGGCGGGGCCATCGTCAACATCACCTCCATGGTGGCGTCCAAAGGTGTTCCCGGCGCCTCGGTGTACAGCGCGTCCAAAGCCGCGGTCGAGCAGTTGACCCGGACCTGGGCCGTCGAATTCGGCGCCCACAACATCCGGGTCAACAACGTCGCCCCGGGCCCGACCGCCACCGACGGCGTCGTCACCGAATGGGGCGAAACCAACGACGAACTCGGCCGCGCCCTCCCGCTGGGGCGCACCGCAGATCCCGCGGAGATCGCCGAGGCGATCTACTTCCTGGCCTCACCGAGCGCCAGTTTCATCACCGGCACCACATTGCACGTCGACGGCGGCGGCACCGCCGTCTGAAAGGATCATGATGGACTTCGATGATGTGGTGATTCGCCGCCACTCCTCGCGTATGTTCCTGTCCGACAAGCCCGTCCCGCGAGAATTGCTGAGCGAAGCTCTGACGCTGGCCATGCGGGCACCGTCGAATTCGAATGTTCAGCCCTGGCGGCTGTTTTTGGCATCGGGCGCCCGCCGTGACCGCCTCGCCGCGTCGTTGGCCGCGAAGGTGCGCACCGACCCGCCGCCCACACTGGGTCTGCCCGACTCCCACAGCCACCTGCGCCGCCAGCTCGGCGCCCTGCTCTACGGTGCGATGGGCGTAGCACGCGACGACAGCCAGGGACGCTGGAACGCCCAGCTGCGCAACTGGGACTTCTTCAACGCCCCGGTCGCCGGAATCGTCTGCATGCACCGCGACCTCGGACTGCCCGACGCCGTCGGGGTGGGTATGTTCTTGCAGACCCTGCTGCTCGCCCTGACCGAACGCGGTCTTGACAGTTGCGTGCAGGTCTCGACCGCGCTCTACCCGGACCTGGTGCGCCAGCAGCTCGACATTCCCGACGACCTGACCGTTCTGTGCGGCATCTGCATCGGCTACGCCGACCCTGCCTTTTTGGCCAACAGCATCGACACTCCGCGAAATCCAGTCTCCGAAAACGTCGTTCTTCTTGACGAATAACGTGACTGCAGACCTTCGAGACGAGCTTCGGACAGTCTTCATCTTTCAATTCCTCACCGACGAGCAACTCGATGCGTTGTGCAGCAATGGAAGCGTCCACACTGTCGGGCCGGGGCCGGTAGCTCGTGAAGGTGAGCCGGCCAGTTTCTTCTACGTGTTCCTCGACGGCGGTGAAGTGGTTGCGACCAAGCGATCCGGCGGCCGTGACGTCGAGTTGCATCGCACTTCCGAGCTCGGAACGTACTTCGGCGCGATCTCCAGTTCCACCCACGTCCACGACGTCACTGTCCGAATGACGCTGCGTTCGCGGCTATTCGTGGTTGAGGCCGAGTCGTTCGCCCGCTTTACTCAGAGCTGGTGGCCGATCGCGATGCACCTGCTCGACACCAGTGTTGCCCGCAGTCTGAGTCAGCGTCAACTGCTCGGTTTGCAGGAACGCCAACACGCCTTGGCGACCATGACCGCCGGCCTCACCCACCAGCTGAACAACCCGGCTGCAGCCACCGTCCGGGCGGTGGCCGACCTGCGCGACAGTATGGCTGAGTCCGACCGGAATCTCAGGGCGCTCGCCATGACCGCCCCCGAAGCATTGGGCGACCTGCTCGACATCCGTGCCGGCATCACCAGCTTGGTGGCGACCCCATCACCGTTGTCTCCGCTGGAGACCGCGGACCGCGAAGAAGCACTCGACGACTGGCTCGCGAGGCGCGGTATCGCCGACAGTTGGCGCTACACTTCGGCGTTCGTCGACGCAGGCGTCGACGAAGAGTGGCTTGAGCGCATCGAGACGGCGGTGACAGCGGCGACTTTGGAGTGCGCCGTGAGCTGGATCAAGCAGTTCGTCGACACCGAGATGAGGGTCCGTGAGATCTCCGAGGCCGGCGCCCGCATCGCAGCCCTGGTCAACGGCGTCAAACCCTACTCGCAGATGGACCGCGGCCCATATCAGTGCATCGACATCCACGAAATGCTGCGCAGCACCGTCCTGATGTTCGGCGACAAGATCGCCATGGCCGACAAGGGAAAGCCGGTCACCCTAGTCAAGGACCTCGATTTTTCTCTACCCGAAATACATTGCTATCCCGCTGATCTCAACCAAGTGTGGACGAATTTGATAAGCAACGCGCTCTACGCAATGGACGGGCGCGGCACTCTCACCGTCCGCACCCGGCGCGACGGCGACGCCATGGTCCGGGTGGAGATCTGCGACGATGGTCCTGGGATCCCCCAGCACATTCTCGGTCGCATCTTCGATCCGTTCTTCACCACGAAGCCTGTCGGATCCGGCTCCGGCCTGGGTCTGGACTTGGCGTGGCGGGTCGTGGTGAACCGGCACCGTGGCCACATCACCGTGCAGTCCGAGCCGGGTGACACGCGGTTCATCGTGTGCCTGCCCCTGGAGGCTCCGGCCCCTGACCCCGGTTAAGCGAACTTCTGCCGGAGTTCACGTCGGGTGCGAACGCCCATCTTGGTGTACACCTTGCGCAGATGCCAATCTACGGTGTGTGCACTGAGAAACAGCTGGCTGGCGATCTCCTGGTTGGTCAGACCCTTGCCTGCCAGTTCGGCGATCTGGCGCTCTTGAGGGCTCAGGTCATCGCCGACGGCGGTGGGCGACTTCCTGGTCTTCTGCCCCGCAGCTTGCAGCTCGCGGCGGGCCCGCTCAGCGAACGCCATCGACCCCATCGTGACTAGATCCCTGTGGGCAACTCGCAGCGGCTCTCGCGCCGCAGTCGCAGGACCGTTGCGGCGCAACCACTCTCCGTACAACAGCCGAACCCGAGCCAGTTGCACCACCTGGGAGGTGGCCTCGAAATACCCGATGCTCTGCAGATAGAGCGCTTCGGCGCGCTTTCCGCTGTTGAGAAGCGCTTCCGAGCGGGCCAGCGAACCCAGCGCCCGCGGCGTGCCGGCCGCCAGTGTCCGCTCGCGCAGTTGCTCAAGTGCTTGCTCGGCGAACTGCAAGTCGTTGGTGCGCACAGCCGCTTCGATCGCTTCGACCAACACGTAGCCGTGGAAGCCGAGGTCGTCATACTCGAGTCCTCGGCGTGCGGCGGCAAGGGCGTCGGGGTAGCGGCCACGCCCATTGTTGACCAACGCCGTGGCGTAATGCGCCAACCCAATGGCGCGGCCCTCGCCGCGGAGTCGACTCGACTCGATTGCGGCGGTTGCGAGCGCGGCAACCTCGGTATCGTCACCCTTCCATGCCGCCACGCTGAGGCCGTGATACCGCAACGGGACGTAGTTGATGGCGTTCGACAAATCACCGGCCTCTGCGACTAACCCAGCGGCTGTGGTCAATTCACCGTTGTCTACGTGTGCACCGGCGCGCGACAGCAGCGCCGACGGCAGCAGTGCCATTGCCCCGGCATCAGAGGCCAACCGCACGGCGTGCGCCGACACCGCGCTCCAGCCGTCCTCCCACGTCTCGTGGATCAAGCATTCGTGCACCAGCGGAAAGGCTCGCCAGAACCATCCTGTATCCGAGCGGACGCACCCCATGAGGGCATCCCGTGCGCGGCGCATCGCCGGCATCGCCGCCGCGGCGCCCAGGACCAGGCGATCGGCAAGCGCGTGGGTGATCACGTCGAGTGGCGTCTGCGGTGGCAGGTTCGCCAGCGCTGCCCGGGCGGTCTCGGCGATCTGCACAGTCAGACCGGGCGCGCTGCGACCCACGTACATTGCCGCACTCAGCGCCTCCAGGTACGTCTCGGTAGCCAGAGCAGCGTCCAGGACCTTCAGTTGCGCGGCCACCGCCGTGAATTCGGTGACCGCCTCGGACAAGGCAGCGGCATGCCCGCTGGCCCGTGCCGACGTGAACGCCAATCGCGTCCGCAGCTGGGCCAATCGTGCCCGCTGCAAGTCGGTCAGCGGACCCAGTTCGGCCGTTGCCAGCAGGTGGCGTGACTGGTCGAAGGACGCGATCTCGTGGTGAGCTTCCGCGGCGGCCAGCGCGCGAGTGCTGCGCATGGATGGGTCGGGTGTCAACTCGACTGCCCGCGTCAAAAAAGCTGCCGCGGCGGCTGTTCCGCCCCGTTGCCGCGCTCGGCCCGCCGAGGCCTCCAGGTCGAGCGCTACCGGTTCGTCAAGTGCCTCGCAGGCCAGCGCACGATGCCAGGCCCGACGGTCCGGATCCACCGCGGGGTCGGTCACTGCGGCCAGCGCTCCATGCGCGCGCCGCCGTTGTTCCGGGGTAGCCGATCGGTAGGCGACCGAACGTGCCAGCGGGTGATGAAACTGCACGCGGGTGTCGATCCTGAGAAGTCCAATGTCCTGCGCCGGCAGCATCGCGACGGGTTTGAGGTCCAGGTGCGCCAGCGCGCCGAACAGCAGCGCCGGATCACCCACTGGTTCCGCGGCCGCCGTCACCAGACACATCTGCGTTTCGGCGGGTAGTTCCGACACCAGTTGGAGGTATCGCCCTTCGACGCCAGCGCTCACCGGCCCGTGTTGCGCTCCGGTGGAATCGAGAAGACTGAGGGCTCGTGAGCTTTCGAGCAGTGCCAAGGGGTTACCGCGCGACTCGGCGACGATGCGGTCCGCGACGGCGGAGTCAAGGCGCCCAGGAAGGGCCGACTCCAGCAGCTTGCGGGCGTCCCCGTCGGTGAGCCCGCCGACCGCCAGGGTCGGCAGACCTGCCGTGCCGTCGATCGCACTGCGCTGCGCGAACACCAGACCGACCGCCTCGGCGTCCAGGCGACGCGCGACGAAGAACAGCGTCTGCGCGGACACCGAGTCCAGCCACTGCGCGTCGTCGACCAAGCAGAGCACCGGCCGTTCCTCGGCGGCGGCAGCCAGCAGCCCTAGCACCGCTAGCCCGACCAAGAAGCGATGGGGCGCACCGCCGGCATCGCTGATGCCGAAGGCGTGCTCCAGAGCCTCGCGTTGCGGTAGCGGAAGTCCCACGCGGAAGCCGAGCACTGGTGCGCACAGCTGCTGCAGACCGGCGAACGCCAGATCCATGTCGGACTCCACGCCAGCCACAGACAGCACAGTGCAGTCAGCCGCCGAGTCCCGGAGATTCTGCAGAAGAGCGGTTTTGCCGATACCAGCTTCGCCGACGAGCACCAGAACCTCGCTGCGGCCAGACCGCAGGGCGGTGAGCAGCTGCTGCAGCCTTTGCCACTCGGGATCGCGGCCCGACAACGCCACGACCTGGTAGGAGGTTGTCGTCAACTCACGACCCGTGGGCCAAACACGGGCAAATTCTGCCACGCTTGCGCACGGACGGCAGAGCTACGTGCGATCCCCGGATGCCGACAAACACGGAGCCCGGGTCGAGCCCTGCGCAATGAAATGCAGTAAGCCAGCCGCCCCGTTGATTGGGCGGCGCGAACTCTCCCGAACCGGTGTCGACTGGTCTCGCGGGCGTTGCAGCGCATTCGCAGCGAGGCCATTCACCGCGGTTCAGCGCAACGGCGAAGCAGCGCGTATACAGGGCGGTCCACCATGCCACGCCGTTCCACGGCGGCCACGATCGTGTCGCGGTCTACGGCGAGCAAATAGTCGATGACCGGCGCCCGGTCATAAATCAGTGCGCTGCTGACCACGCCGCGGTACTCGATCGAGCGCACCCGCCCGTTCGGCGTCATGGTCTCGACGTCCCTTCTCCGCGCCGAGACGTCCCGCGAACCCGTGTCGAACAGCGCAAGCAGCGACACCAGGTCGGCGGCGAACACTCCTGTGCCGTCCGTGTCCGGGTACAACAGCGGATCGACGGTCTCGGAGTCGACGAATCCCACCCCCCCCACCAACCACTCTCGATGAACATCTTGCCGCCCGGCGTCTCGGCGTAACTGGGGTCGACCTTCCAGGTACCGATCAACGCCTCCATCCCCACGGGGTCCAGCTCGTCGTAGGAGACCTCCAACTCGCGCTGGGTCACAGCTGTCGTTCCACAGCACTGGATCGGAGTCATCGTGGAGTCCTTTCGCTCTCGGGCGCCCCGGCGGGGCCGATCGGCACAACCGGCCAGGGAACTGGAATAGTCCGCGCTCAGCAACCCCAACGTTCGGGAATAAAACTGAACGATTGACGATTATGTTCAGTATGACTACCGAACAAGCAGCATCGGAGCGACAAAGGTCCGACAACAACCGCGCCCTGGTGGTCGGAATGGGTGTCAGCGGGATCGCCGCAGCAACGCGTCTGCGCGCTGCGGGGTGGACGCCCGTGATCATCGAGCGCGCCGCAGAACGCCGACGGGGCGGCTACTTCATCGGACTCTTCGAGGCAGGAATGATCGCCGCTGATCGACTCGGCATCCTCGGCCACCTTCACGACCGCAATCCCGGCGCCCTCAGCTACCTCATTGACCGCAGCGGACACCAGCTGCGCACCTTCTCCATGAAGGATCTGCCGGGGCGTCCGTGGTTGATGTTGCGTGGTGACGTCGAGCAAGCCGCTTTCGCGACGCTGCCCGCTGATGTGGAGGTCCGTTACTCGACGATGCCGACGGCCATCACACAGGACGACCAGGGGGTTCACGTCACCTTGCTGAACTCGCAGTCCGGCGACACCGTGATCGAACGCTTCGACCTCGTGGTCGGCGCCGACGGACTGCGGTCAACGGTACGGTCCCTGGCATTCGGCCCACATGAGAACTACCTGCATCGCTTGGGGTACATGGTCGCCGCATTCGAATTTCCCGGCACTCCGGCCGGTCTCGAGCCGGGCGTCAGCGTGCAGTTGGTCGAGCCCGACCGGGCGATGTGGGTGTTCGCGTTCGAAGACCACAACCCGACCATCATGATCTCCTACCGGACCGACGACGTAGACGCCGAGTTCACCCGCCCCGCCCCTGAACGCATCCGTGAGGTCTTTTCCGATCAACCCCTCGGAGCCACGCTCGCCGACGTGCTCGGCGTCCTCGACCACGCCGACAATGTGCTCTTCGATTCCGCCGAGCAGGTCCACATGGACCGTTGGCACGAGGGGCGGGTGGTGCTGCTCGGCGATTCAGCATGGTGCGTCACGCTCTATGCGGGGATGGGCGTCTCGGCCGGTCTGATCGGCGCCGACCTGCTGGGTGAGCTTCTTGAACGCCACCCCCACGACACCGCGACCGCGTTGAGCGAATGGGAGCAGGGGCTGCGCCCCTATGTCCAGGAATATCAGGCGGTGGGCCTGAATCAGCGGGCGTTCTTCGTTCCGGACACGTCGGGCCAGGTCCGGCTGCGGCGGGCGATGTCCGTGGTGACACGCTTCTCGATTGGGCGTCGGGTTCTCAGCGCCATCCTGGAGGGCGCCGTGGAGGCGCGGACCGCCGACATCACGGCCACGGCGCTGCAACGTCTCGGAATCAAGCCGCCGCCGACGGTATGAATACAGACGTGACATCCGAACTCCCGGAGCACCATTCTCCGACGGCGGCACGCATCGTCGACGCTGCTCAGGACTTGTTGCAGCGGCGCGGCAGCAAGGCGGTCACCATCGCCGCCGTCGCGCAGAAGGCGCACGTCGGCACGGGCACCGTATACCTCTACTGGTCCAGCAAATCCGAACTCCTTCTCGGTCTGATCGGTCGCGACTTCCTCGATCTGGCCGAACAGTTCATCGGCGACCTGCGGACCGACCCAGATTTGGCCCGGCCCTCTCGGCTGTTCCCGAGCCTGATGAACCGGGCAGCACATCGACCGTTCGTCAAAGCGATGCTGCGCGACGACGACGAACTGCTGGGGTCGCTTGCCGAGGACCCGACGTCCGCGGCACTCGTGGACGCCTTGGGGCCCGACGCGCTGATGAACGCGCTGCTGCCGACCTGGCGGGACAACGGCCTTGCGCGCACGGACTGGAGTCTTGACGCGCAAACCTATGCACTCATGGCGCTCTACCGCGGCTTCCTGCTTCTCGGCGACGAGAAGCACACCGAACCAGCGACGTCGGATCCTGCGACTGTCTTGGCCCAGGCCGTCACCGCGCTGTTGGGACCTGAACGTCCGACGAAGACGCAGATGCGCAGGGTCGTCGCGGACGGCATCGACTTCCTGGAACGCGGTGCCGCATTAGTACGGGAGATCATCGCTGGAAAGAACACGCACTGACCCGCGTATCGCACTGGCGGGGCGACAACAGAAGCGTGCTCGACGGACACCCGGCGGACTTCTAGATGCGCCGACACCCGGTGGTGACGGCGCCCCGGGCGAACCGAAGGTCGTCGGCTAGCGTGCCTGCTCGCGGACTACGGGGTTTCCGTGGGCCTTACCGCCGGAGCGCCTGACAGTGTTGACCCAACGCGGTATTGGAGGCTACGTGAGCGTTGCGGAACTAAGGGGTTGCACCGCCCTGGTGACAGGCGGGACTTCGGGCATTGGACTGGCCACCGCGCAACTACTTACACACGCCGGCGCCCACGTCATCGTCAGTGACGAGGACCCCGACCGGGGCAAGCTAGCCGCAACTCGGCTCGGCAGCGGCACGCGGTTCCTCCCCGCTAGACTTGCCGACCTAGGTGACGTCGATTTTCTTGCGCGGCAGACCCCGATCGACATCCTGATTGCCGCCGCCGTCATCGCCGACCTGCACCTTCTCCAAGGGGTGTATTTCCTCGTGGCCGCGGTGGCCCAACCGATGATCCGCCGTGGCGGCGGCGCGATAATCAACGTTCTCCCCGGCGCGCCCGAGTTCAGCGCTGCCCTCCGATCTCTAACCCGCACCTGGGCGGCCGAATTCGGTCCGCACGGCATCCGGGTCAACAGCGTCGCTCCCGGCCCCCCGGGAACCGACAACGTACTCGGGCGCACAGCGGAGCCCAGTGAAATCGCCGCAGCCATCGCATTTCTCGCTTCACCCCGCGCAAGCTGCATCACCGGCACCACCCTGAGCGTTGACGGTGGAGCCGCCATCGGGCGTACGCGTCAGCGGGTCGCGCGTACGGATCGCTCACGATGGACTGACCCCCGGTCGGGTGACTCCTAACCCGTGAGAACCCGTCCCGACTGACTACGCACCAGTCCAAAGCCGAACACTATGTAGCGGAACACTTTTCACTCGCGTCATCTCGACAGAAAGGCAGCACGGCAATGGCCGAACCCACGACGAGCATTACCGTCATCGGCGCTACCGGCCTGATCGGCCGTCAACTCGTCCCCCTACTCCGCGACGCTGGTCACAACGTCACCGCAGCCTCCCGTGACTCCGGTGTTGACCTGCTCACCGGACAGGGCCTTGACGATGCCCTCGCCGACGCTGAGGTCATCGTCGACGTGATCAATTCCGCCACCCCCGAGGACTCCGCTGAAGCCTTCTTCCATCAGACCGCGGCCAACCTGTCCGCTGCCGCTGCCAAGGCCGGCGTCAGACATTACGTCGTGCTGTCCATCGTCGGCGCAGACGAGATGGCCCTCAAAGCCGGATACATCCGCGGCAAGCTCGCCCAGGAGGGCGCGGCCGCTACCTCGGGGGTTCCTTGGACTGTCGTGCGGGCCACACAATTCCACGAATTGGCTGAACCCATCACCGAATCCCTGATCGCCGCCGACGAGGTGCACGCCCCGGCCGCACTGATCCAGCCCATCGACTCCTCCGAGGTCACCGCGATCCTGGCCCGCGTTGCCGTCAACGAGCCACTCAACACCATTCACAACGTCGGAGGCCCGCAGAAGATGCCGTTCTCCGACATGGCCCGCGCCGTGCTACGCCACCAGAGCCGCACGCTCAACGTCCTCGACGACCCGTCGGCGACGTACAGCGGGCTAAACATCGATTACACAACGCTCGTCACCGACGACGAGGCCGAACTGGGCACCACGCGGCTGGTCGACTGGCTGGCGCGCCGCTGATCTGCTCGGCCCCTTCCACCGCCCGACACCCACGACCCACTACCCACGAAAGGATCTGCGGACATGTGTGCAATCGTCGGCTATGTGGGGCGCCGGCCCGCCTGCAACATTCTGATGGGCGCTCTACACCGGATGGAATATCGCGGCTACGACTCGTCGGGCATCGCGCTGCTCGGTGGAGACGGCGGGCTGACCGTCCGGAGACGTGCCGGCAGGTTGGCCAATCTTGAGGCGGCGCTAGACGATACGGACGGCGACGTTCTCGCCGGCAGCACCGGCGTGGGCCATACCCGCTGGGCTTCGCACGGCCGTCCCACCGACCGCAACGCCCATCCACATCGGGACAGCAGCGGCAAGTTCGCCGTGGTGCACAACGGCATCATCGAGAACTACGCGGCGCTGCGCGCCGACCTGGAGGTCGCCGGCGTCGAGCTCACCAGCGACACCGACACCGAGGTGGCCGTCCACCTGGTGGCGCAGGCCTACCGCGACGGGGAGACCGCGGGAGACTTCGAGGGCTCGGTACTGTCGGTCCTGCGCCAGCTCGAAGGCCACTTCACCCTGGTGTTCGCCTTCGCCGAGCAACCCGGCACCATCGTGGCCGCGCGCCGCTCCACCCCGCTGGTGATCGGCGTCGGTGAGGGCGAGATGTTTCTCGGCTCCGACGTGGCAGCGTTCGTCGAATACACCCGCGAGGCAGTAGAACTCGGCCAGGATCAGGCCGTGGTCCTCACCGCCGACGGCTACCACATCACCGACTTCCACGGTGTCGACGCCTCCAACCACGCTCGCCCGTTCCACATCGACTGGGACCTCTCGGCCGCAGAGAAGGGCGGCTACGAGTACTTCATGCTCAAGGAAATCGCCGAGCAGCCCGCCGCGGTCGCCGACACCCTGCTCGGACACTTCGCCGACGGGCGCATCGTGCTCGACGAGCAGCGCCTCTACGATCAGGAACTCCGCGAGATCGACAAGATCTTCATCGTCGCCTGCGGCACGGCGTACCACTCGGGACTGCTGGCCAAGTACGCCATCGAACACTGGACGCGGCTGCCCGTCGAGGTCGAGCTCGCCAGCGAGTTCCGCTACCGCGACCCGGTACTGGACCGCAGCACGCTGGTGATCGCCATCTCGCAGTCCGGCGAGACCGCCGACACCCTGGAGGCCGTGCGCCACGCCAAGGAGCAGAAGGCCAAGGTGCTGGCCATCTGCAACACCAACGGCAGCCAGATCCCCCGGGAGTGCGATGCGGTGCTCTACACCCGCGCCGGACCCGAGATCGGCGTCGCGTCGACCAAGACGTTCCTGGCCCAGATCGCCGCCAACTATCTCGTCGGTCTGGCGCTGGCGCAGGCCCGCGGCACGAAGTACCCCGACGAGGTGGCCAGGGAGTTCGCCGAGCTGGAAGCGATGCCCGATCTGATCGACCGGGTGTTGACGTGCATGGAACCGGTGACCGCGCTGGCCCATCGGTTCGCCACGTCCCAGACGGTGCTGTTCCTCGGCCGTCACGTCGGGTACCCGGTGGCGCTGGAGGGCGCGTTGAAGCTCAAGGAACTGGCGTACATGCACGCCGAGGGCTTCGCGGCCGGAGAGTTCAAGCACGGTCCGATCGCGCTCATCGAGGACGGCCTGCCCGTCATCGTCGTGATGCCGTCGCCTAAGAATGCTGCGATGCTGCACAGCAAGCTGTTGAGCAACATTCGGGAGATTCAGGCCCGCGGGGCGGTCACGATCGTCCTCGCCGAGGAGGGCGACGACACCGTCCGGCCCTACGCCGACCACCTCGTCGGAATGCCCGCGGTGTCGACGCTGTTTCAGCCGCTGTTGTCGACTATTCCGCTGCAGGTGTTCGCCGCAGGGGTGGCCCAAGCCCGTGGGTACGACGTCGACAAGCCCCGCAACCTCGCCAAGTCCGTCACCGTCGAGTGAACCGACGACGTCTCGATCAGAACTACTGAGCCTGCGCTGGAGGCAGCGGCAACCGCCCTCATTTATCTTTAGTGCTAGTATCTAGTGCACTATGGAATCGCGCGCTGGACACCTGCACTCGGCTAGGCCGATGTGCTCGAACAACACGCTGGGCGAGCAACTGTCGTTTGCGCTCTACGGTGCGGCGAATCGAATGATTCGGCTGCACAAGCCATTCCTGGAGCCGTTGGGGCTGACATTCCCCCAATACCTGGTCATCTTGGCGTTGCTCGACGGTTCCCCGCAGACCGTCGGCGCGCTCGGAGCCCGGTTGCACATGGACACGGGCACGATCACGCCGCTGGTCAAACGCTTGGAAGCAGCGGGGATGGTCTCGCGCGTGCGTGATCGCGCCGACGAGCGGCGGGTGCTCGTCGACCTGACCGCTGCGGGTCGACGGCTCGAATCAAAGGTCCGCGACGTCACCGACCAGATCAAGTCAGCGTGCCAACTCGACGACGCCGGCCTGCACGACCTGCGACGGACGCTTGAAGGACTCGCGTATCCGGCCGTCGACTAACCAACACCAAAATCAAGGAGCCAGAATGAGAATCGGCATCGTCGGCGCCGGCAACATCGGCAAGACGCTGAGTCACAAGCTGAGCGCAGCGGGGCATGACGTCAAGATCGCCAACTCCCGCAGTCCGCAGACGATCGACCCCGAAGCACTGTCCACCGGTGCCCGCGCGGTCGAAGCGGCCGACGCGGTGCGCGATGTCGAGGTCGTCATCTTGTCGATTCCCCTCAATCGCATGCCGGCGTTCGCATCAACTGTCCGCGGCACCGCCCGCCGTCGTCGTCGTCGACACCTCGAACTACTACCCGATGCGCGATGGGCGGATCGGAGCCCTCGACGACGGCGAAATTGAGAGCGTGTGGCTGGCCGAACAGATCGGACGCCCAATCGTCAAGGCGTGGAACGCATCGGGTCGGCGTCATTCGCCGGCGGCATCCCAGCGGTCGATGTCCTCGAGTGAAACCGTCACGTGCCCAACCGACTAGAGGTCGATGCTGGGCGGAATCCGCTCCCCTGCGGCGTCGACGGCAGCTCCATTGTCGGTATCGGCAGCGCTGTATTCGATCGCCCCGGTCCGCAGACCCGTGCTGTGGTCGACCATCCGAGCGAAGAGTGCAGTGCTGTCGGCTTGCCACTTCGCGACGGCGCCGCTCAGAATGGCCGCCGAACCTGCCGGAAGACCGCGCTGGGCAGCTTCAATGCGACCATCCGCGGTCGCGTGCGCCACGCGCACCGTGTCAGCGCGCAAGTCAATCGTCGAAGCCGACAGTTGCAAATCCTCCGGAACAACACGAAGATTTTTCGGCACAGACCCGCTCCTAACTGTGCGGGCACCAGCAGTGCATCCGACGATACCGCGAGCTACAGGAGCCCTCTTGCATCAATCTGTCGACTACTGCCTATCGCCGAATGCAGTTCTTGCCGCCTCGCTGCGCTCATCCAGCAGCGCATCCTTACGGCTTACCGCCCTCCTGTTGCCAGACGCGCGTGGCCGCATTCTGGCCTCTCTGTCAACCTCAAAGAGCCACATTGAACTGCGCGGATGACATGTCTCATTATCGCCGCTAAGACCGCGGATTAGCCCCTACAACTCCGTGGCGGGCTATCCCCGGGCGCGACAGTGCCGAGCGCCGCAAGGCATGCGACGTCGACGCCGGAGACTGGACTGTGGTGCTGCCCGCTGTCGTCGCCTTCCTCGCGCCTTTCCCGGCCAATGCCGACACTGGCGCCATCTCCGAGCCGCGCGCGACCACGAGCCGTTCGTCACCCTCACCGCGGCGGACCGCCTGCTGACGCTGGCACCGTTGAGCTGCGGCGACTCGCTGCGCGTCTACTCCAACGGTCACGGCCAGCGCGAAACGATTGGCCAGCACCGCATCTGCTGGGCCTGCACAGCCAGTGTGCGCGCGCTGCCCGTGTGGTTCGACGCCACCACGGTGCAACCGCCGCGCGCAGCGACGATCCTGCAGCGCGGCTAAATCCTTGCTCGGTCGCTGTCGCGGCCCGCCCAACTCGGCGGTGCGACACCGCCCGCCACGGCTCTGTAAACCCCGCCCAGCTCTTCGCTGTTGAATGCTGCGCCACTCCCCCTCAGTACGACGCGAAACTCACCACAAAGTGGGCTGGTCGCCAAGCAGCGCCGCCTGCACCGCGGCGGCATCCCAGCTATGGCGCACGGCCTCGCATAGCGCCACCGATCGCTCACGCCGAACACCGCGACTGTCGCAGCGGCGCACCGCATGGCCGCCACCGCGACGCATCCGCGCCATCCACTCCATGTTGTCGCCCTGGGAGCCCGACACGGAGTGCTGGTGCGGGTCGGTGTCGGCCGCGATCTTCACGCACACCGGGTTGTCGCATTCATGCAGACCCAGCACGCCCGCTGCGACGCTTCCGCCGGCAATGGCCAACGCGTAGCGGTGCGGACGCACACAGAACCCCACGCTGTCGCGGGTGAGGTAGAACCGGCCGTAGCCATCGGGGCCGATGGCTACGGTCCAAATGTTGCAGCCCGAAGGTGTTGGCCAGCAGACAACGTGGCTGTGCAGGCGCGCGATCTCAGCGGCGTGCACCTGCCGATCGACGACCAGCTCGCCCGCCCTTCTCATGACCGCTGACCTTAGGTCCGGACACCGATACACGGCCGCGCCGCAGGAGCGTACAAGGCCGCCCCCGTGCCGCCGCCGCCGACCAGGAGCTGGCCGCCGTGGACGGTGCTCCCTCGCCGCGTGTTGGACCGCTCGACGCTGCGCACTCGCGCCGCACCGCGTGCCACGCTGCGCGGTCGGGTGGTAGCGGCACCTGTGCTCCACGCCTGCGGCGCAGCGCTGCAGGCCATTTCAGTCATCACGCCGAGGCGGCCTGTGGGCTGTCGGGTTCGCCGTCGCTGCGGCCTGGTGGTGGATCTGCCATGGCGCCGTCCCCGCCTAGTGCATGCAAACCGTTGCTGGGAGCGGTCTTTCCTTCTTCGGAGCGTGCCGCAGCATCGTGCGCACGATACCGATCCCAACCTCGGTGTTCGCGGCGATCGTCGTCAGCGTCTCACCGCGGTCCTGCATGCGCGCGACCGCCGCGCCGGCCTCGGTTCGATGGCCGGCGACTTTCTTGGCTGCCTCGGCGTCGACCTGCGCGCGCAGCTGGGCTAGGCGCTCCTTCTTCCACTGTTCGACTTCGGCGATCTTGCCGACCTCGTACATGAAGGTGGTCGCGTCTTTGATGTTCGCCTTGTCTCGCGCAGCGCGGGCTGCGTTGGCGCGCCGGTTCGCTTCCACGGCTCGTCGCCGGGCCTCCAACTTGGACGTTCCTGCTGCTGTCATGACCGGGACACTAAAACCGGCCGGGCCGAGCTGACCACCACCACAGCCACATTCGCCCTCCACCAAATTTTCGTCGCCGCCCCTGCCGCAGCACCGCTGCCGCCTCACCCCACCGCGCAGCCCGTCCCGTCGCCGCCGCCGCTGCGCCGCCTCAGCTCACCGCCCCACACCCCCGTTCCACGGCCCACCGACAGACCACACACCTCTTGCACTCAGGAAACCCGGCTTTCTGAGACTTTTCTAAGAACCCCCGGTTTGGTGGTGGCTTCGCTAACCCCGGAGTTCGTAGCGTGCGGCGCATGCGGACACCGGCGTGCGCGTCATGGTGATGACGCTGCACAAGCTGACCGCCGGGGACGGCTACCTGTACCTGGTGCGGCAGGTCGCTGCCGCCGACAGCACCGAACGGGGCCGCTCCACCCTGGCTGACTATTACTCCGCCAAGGGCGAGTCGCCGGGCCGCTGGATGGGCCGCGGCCTGGCAGCACTCTCGGACACCGGCCGCTGCGAGGTCAGTCTGCAAGCCCGCGAGGAACTTTGGACTGTCGAGGAAGGTTCGGGGGTCAGCGAGGCGCAAATGCGCGCCCTCTACGGGGTGGGTCTGCACCCCAACGCCGAGCGCATTCAGACCTACGTCACCGGCCGCAACATGGGCAGCCAGCGCGCGGCCAGCCGCCTGGGGCGCGAGTTCGCGGTCCGCGACGGCAAGCCGGAGTTCGCGCGCCGCTTGGCCGTCGCCTTCCGTGATCACAACGCCGAGATAGGTGCGCACTGGAACGCCTCCATCACCCCGGAAGATCGCGCGCAGATCCGCACCCGCGTGGCCGTGGAGCTGTTCGGCGAGGAGTACGGTCGCCCGCCCGCCGACGACCGCGAACTGTCCGGGTTCATCGCCCGCAACACCCGCGCGAAGACCACCGCGGTCGCCGGGTACGACCTGACGTTCTCGCCGGTGAAATCGGTGTCCGCACTGTGGGCCATCGCCCCGCTGTCGGTGGCCGAACAGATCGAAGCAGCCCACGATGCGGCGGTCGCCGACGTCCTGGAATGGCTGCAGGATCAGGCCGCGTTCACCCGCACCGGCGCCGGCGGTGTCGCCCAGGTCGACACCGAAGGGCTCATCGCCGCGGCGTTCACCCACCGCGACTCCCGGGCCGGGGATCCGGATCTGCACACCCACGTCGCGATCTCCAACAAGGTGTCCTATGTCGACGCCAACGGCGTACGCCGCTGGCTCGCATTGGACGGCCAACCACTGCACCGCGTCACCGTCGCGGCCTCGGAGTTGTACAACACCCGACTGGAAGCCCACTTGATCGCCAGCCTGGGTGTGCGCTTCGTTGAACAATCGCGTGGGCGCGGCAAGCGAGCGGTGCGCGAAATCGCCGGAATGTCGTCGGAATTGATGTCGCGGTGGTCGAGCCGGCGCGCGGCGATCAAGGCCCGTACCGCAGAGCTGGCCAAGCAGTTTCAGGCCGATCACGGCCGCGAACCGACCAACGTGGAGATCATCTCGTTGGCTCAGCAGGCGACGCTGGAATCGCGCGAAGCCAAGCACGAGCCGCGCTCGCTGGCAGAGCAGCGCCACGTGTGGCGCACCCAAGCTGTCGAGGTCCTCGGACACCACGGCGTGAGCCAGATGTTGGCCGACACGTTGGCCGCACCGCTGACCACGCGCGAGACCGTGACGATCGACGAGGAATGGATCGCGTCGCGCGCTGGCGAACTCATCGCCACGGTGGCCGAAACACGGTCCACCTGGCAGCGCCACCACGTGCGCGCAGAAGCGCTGCGCATGGCCCGCTCCCACGACGTGGCGCACGATGTCGCATTGGTCGACACGCTCACCGAAACCGCCCTCGGGCACACATTTTCCATACCGCATGCCCGCGTCGCTGACGCCGAGCTGGGCGAGCCCGTGGCGTTGCGTCGCCGCGACGGTGCCAGCGTCTACCGCCGCCACGGCGTCGAGGCCTACACCAGCCGCGAAACACTGACCGCCGAGCGCCGACTTCTGGACGCGGTGCACCGCAGCGACGGCCGTGTCGCATCTGCGACAGATGTCGAACTGGCACTAGCCGATTCGGCCGCGCGGGGGCGCATACTCAACCCCGGCCAGGCCGCGTTGGTCTCGGAAATGGCGACCGCGGGGCGCCGTGTCGCACTCGCACTCGCCCCGGCCGGAACCGGCAAAACCACGGCCATGGCGGCGCTGGCACATGCGTGGCGCAGCTCGGGCGGACACGTCATCGGATTGGCCCCCACCGCCGATGCAGCGATCGTGCTCGGCGAGGACCTCGGCGCGGTCACCGACACCCTCGACAAGTACGTCTGGTCGGCCGACCCCGCCAAGTCCGCGACATCCCGTGTGCCCGACTGGTTCACCCAGGTTGGACCCGACACCCTGATCGTGGTCGACGAGGCCGGCAAGGCCGCCACTGCCGGGCTGGACGCGATGATCACCGACGCGCTGCGCAAGGGTGCCAGCGTGCGCCTGGTCGGTGATGACGGGCAGCTCTCCTCGATCTCGGCCGGCGGCATTCTGCGTGACATCGCCGAGGCCACTGACGCGCTCACCTTGAGCGAAGTGGTGCGGTTCAAGTCGCCCGCCGAGGCCGCGGCCGGGCTTGCCTTGCATGACGCCGACCCGGCCGGAATCGGCTTCTACATCGACCATCACCGCATCCATGTCGGCACCGACGAGACCGCCGCCGACATGGCCTATCAAGCGTGGCGCGCCGACCTTGCCGCCGGCGGGGATTCCATCCTGCTCGCCCCCACCAACGACATCATCAACGAGCTCAACGCCCGCGCCCGCGCCGATCGCCTCGCCGCGGATCCGGACGCGGCAACGGCCCCCTCTGTGGTGCTGGCCGACCAGCTCCACGCCAGCGTCGGCGACACCATCCGCACCCGCAAGAACAACCGACGGATCACGATCGGACGCAACGACTTCGTGCGCAACGGCTACCGCTACACCATCACCGAAGTCCTGCCCGAAGGCGGCGTGAAAGCCCGACACTTGCGCAGCGGGCGCATCGTCACGCTGCCGGCGAAATACATCGCCGAGCACGTCACACTCGGCTACGCGCAGCCACCATCGACTCCGCGCAGGGATTGACCGCAGGCGGGCGCGCTACTCGAGGCACCTGCCACATCGTCGGCTCAGACATGCTGACCCGCCAGCACCTCTACGTCGCCATGACCCGAGGCACCGACGAAAACCACCTCTACCTGTCCACCGCCGAGGGCGACCCCCACCGGCTGCTCTCGCCCAAGGCCACCCACCCCGACACCGCAGTCGACGTCCTGACCAGCACGCTGGCCCGCGACGGCGCCCAAGTCTCGGCCACCACCGCCGCCCGCCAAGCCGCCGACCCCGCCGCGCGCCTGCAAGCTGCGGCCGACATGTACTACGACGCACTCGGCGCGGCCGCCGAGAACTGCCTCGGCGTCGGCGCCCGCGACCGCCTCGATGCCATAGCCGACGAGATCATTCCGGCACTCAGCCGCGCGAAGCCTGGCCGGTGCTGCGCCGCAACCTGTCCATCCTGGCCCTTCGCGGGGCCGACCCGCGCGAGCTGCTCACCGAGGCGCTGGCCAAGGGCAGCGTCGCCGACGCCGCCGACCCTGCCGCGGTCCTGGATCACCGCATCGACCCCGCCGGCACCCATTCGGCCGGCATCGGAGTGCTGCGCTGGCTGCCCGCAATCCCCCAGACCCTGGCCGACGATCCGCAATGGGGCGCCTACCTAGCCCGGCGCGAGGAGCTTGTTGAGGGATTGGCCACCGAGATCCGGACACGCGCACGCGCCTGGACCAACGCCACCGCCCCCGCCTGGGCGCGCCCGCTGATCACCGTCAACCCGGTCTTGACCGCCGAAATCGCGGTGTTCCGCGCCTGCACCGGAGTCGACGAGGCCGACACCCGCCTCACGGGTGCTCGCCAATTCCCGGTGCGCACCCGGGGCGTCCAGGCCGCGCTGCAGCGCCAAGCCTCCGCCGACATCGGTCGACGCAGCGCCGACACCACTCGCTGGAACGACCTCATCGACAGCATCGACCCAAGGCTGCGCTCGGACGCCTACTGGCCGCAGCTGGCCACCCAATTGGTCCAGGCCGCACGCACCACACCCGACCTGCGCCAGATCATCACCACCGCCGCGCGCCAGGGCCCGCTGCCCGACGAGCTGCCCGCCGCGGCGCTGTGGTGGCGCATTGCCGGCGCGCTGTCCCCGACCGCCACCCTGGCCACCACCCATTCGCGGCTACGCCCGCCCTGGGTGAGCGACCTCGACGTCGTGTTCGGGACCGCGCTCGCCGAGACCATCACCTCCGATCCCGCCTGGCCCGGCCTGGTCGCCGCGATCAGCGCCGCGGACCCGCGCAAGTGGACACCGCGCGACCTGCTCCACGTCGCCGCCGAGCAGCTCGCCGACGCCGCACACGACGACCAGCCGATCCCGCCCGGCGACTACGCCCGCCTGATCACCTACACCGTCGATGCGTTCACCCATCGCCTGCACGCCCGACTCGGCGTGGACTTCGACGACCTGCCCACCCCGCAGGACGCGCCGCCCGATCCCGCCGACGAAGCACTGTTCCCCCCGGACCCCGAAGACCCCTCCACCCACAGCCTCGATGAGCATTCGCCATTCGATGATCATTTCGACATTGCCCCGCCCGAAGACTTCGACGCCATCGAATACGGGTCAGAAGAATATGCCGGTCTTGAATTCGAAGACCTCGCAGCTAATCGCCCTACCCCGGAATTGGGCATCACCATGGAATCACTTACTGCCCTGCGCGACGAATACCGCACTGTTCACTACCACATCAAAACGTTGGCCGCCGAAATTCGCGCCGGAAATGGTCCCGCGACGCGCGCCGCCGCAGGCGACCTGCTGCGCATGCGCCGCCAGGTCGACGCCGACCGTCCCTACAGCCTCGCCGTTACCAACGTGATGGCGCAATGGGCCGATGCCGACGCCGCCTACAACGACATCCTGCGTCTGGTCGAACACTGGCGCACCCAGCTCGACCTCCTACTGGCCACTCCCGACGCCGACGAACTCGACATCATCTCGGCGCGCCAACAGATCGGGTTCTACACCGGACTGCTTTCCGCTCAACCGCCGTCGCTGCAATTCCAGCAGGCCCTCGCCGACGCTCAAGCCGCCCGCTCGGCGGCAGCCGGCGGCAGGATCGTCACCGAGAACGACATCGCCATCGCCCGCGGCGACGCCGAGCGCGCCGACCTGGCCACCCTGGCCGCACTGCGCCAGCGTCGACGCGAGCTGCACCGCGACATCGAACGCGCCGACCGCGACATCGCCACCACGTTCGCCGCCGCCCAAAGCGCCACCTCCGACACCCTCGAACAGCTCCTCGAATCCGCCCGCGCGGAAGTCGAACTCCTGCACATCGCCGGCCACCTCGACCCCAAGAGCGTTCCGCTGCTCATCCCCGGCTCCGCTCTGTCCGGCCTCGAACCTCAGACCGGCGATCGGCTCAAGTCCCTGGCCGCATTGCCCTACCGGCTCGCCGTCATTGGTGCCGACATTGAGGACAGTGAAACCGCCGCAGCGCTCTACACCCTGCGCAGCGCCGCCAATGCCGACGACCGGAGGGTGTTGTGGCTGGCAGCATCTGAGTCCAGTTCGGCCCCGGCCCGCGATGCTGAACTGGCCGACACCATCACCACCATCGGCCATGCGCACCAGCAGGTCAGCGAGCAGCAGTGGATGCTGCCGCCCGGGGCCATCGTCGTCATTGACGATCCCGCGACCGCTGACCCCGGCCAGCTCATCGGCCTGGCCCGCCACGCGGTGGCCGCAGACGCCCGGGTCATCCTCATCGACCACGGCACCGATGCAGGGGCCAGCTCGTCGGCGGTGCAGCTGCTCGCTCACTCGCTGCCGTGGAACACCACCCTCACCACCGCGCCGTCCGAGCCCACCGATCCGCTCCTGGCATCGGTGCCAGCAGTCACCCTCGCCGACCGCCTCGGCCGCAAGCGCCTCAGCGAACCATGGCTACACCTGCTCACCCAATACGACGCCGCCGCCAGCGCCGTCCGCTCTGCCCAACGACGCCAACTCGTCCTAGGGTGGCGCGCACGCGAAACGGTCGGCCGCGACCACGGTCGTGAAGCCGGTGCTGGCATCGACGAATAGCTAGGCGATTCTCATTCGCCAGCCGGCATGGGCAAACTGTTGTCAATGGCCAAGTTGAAGTATCCGCTGGTGGCCAGATGAAAGTATCCACCCCGTGCGGTGATTCTTAGGTTGGTGTGGGTTGCTCCTTCCGGTGTTTGGCGTCTTTCATGCGGTAGGAGTCGCCGTCGGTGATGACGACGGTGGCGTGGTGCAGGAGTCGGTCGAGGATGCTGACGGCGGTGGTCTGCTCGGGCAGGAAGCGGCCCCATTGTTCGAAGGGCCAGTGCGAGCCGATGGCCAGGGATCGGCGTTCGTAGGCGCCGGCGACGAGGCGGAACAGCAGCTGGGTGCCGGTGTCGTCGAGCGGGCGAAGCCGAGTTCGTCGAGGATGATCAGGTCGACTCGTAGTAGGGATTCGATGATCTTGCCGACGGTGTTGTCGGCCGGCCGCGGTAGAGGGTTTCGATGAGGTCGGCGGCGGTGAAGTAGCGGACCTTGTGCCCGGCGTGGATCGCTGCGGTTCCTAGGCCGATCAGGGTGTGGGACTTGCCGGTGCCGGCTGGGCCGATGATCGCCAGGTTCTGTCGTGTCCGAATCCATTCCAGGCTCGACAGGTAGTCGAATACCTTTGGCTGGATCGAGGATGCGGCCACGTCGAAGCTCTCCAACGTCTTGGGCACGGGGAACGCGGCGGCCTTGAGGCGGTTGACGACGTTGGAGGCGTCGCGGGCCGCCAACTCGGTTTCGATGAGGGTGCGCAGGACTTCCTCGGGGGTCCAGCGTTGAGTCCTGGCGGTGATCAACACCTCCGGTGCGGTGCGCCGCACCGCGGCCAGCTTCAACCGCCGTAACCCGGCATCGAGGTCGGCGGCCAGTGGTGGAACCGACGGTGGTGCAACGGGTTCGGTGGCAGTCACCGGTGGCGGCTTGGTCATGAGATCACCTCCCCGTCGACTACGGCTGGTGTGATCTTGTAGGCGTCCAGGGAACGGGTCGGGGCGACCGGAAGATCCAGAATCAACGCCTCACCGGCCGGGCGTGGCTGCGGTGCGCCGGTCCCGGCGGCCAGGATCGAACGCACGTCGGCCGCCCGAAACCGGCGAAACGCTACCGCCCGGTGCAGTGCGGCGAGGAGGGCGTCGGTGCCGTGGGCAGCGCCGAGAGCCAGCAGGATCTCCAACTCCGAGCCCAGACGGGTATTGCCGATCGCCGCGGCGCCAATCAGGAACGCGCGCGCATCCTCACCGAGGCCGCAGAACTGTTTCTCGACGGTGGTCTTCGGGCGCGGCCCGCGGCTGGGTGCCGGCCTCGGGCCGTCGTAATGCTCGTCGAGTATCGACACACCACCAGGTGCGACGAGTTCGTGTTCGGCCACGATGACTCCGGTGGCGGGCTCGAGCAGGCACAGTGCGTCGTGGTCGACGACCACGGTCACCGTGGTGCCGATCAGCCTCATCGGCACCGAGTAGCGGGCCGACCCGTACCGGATGCAGGACAAGCGGTCGACCTTGCGTCTCACCGACGGCGCCCCGATCTGCAGACGCAACGATGGAAGTGGTTGCAGCAGATCACGTTCGACTACCAGCCGCTCATCGGGAATCGCACAGATCTCCGAATGGTTCGCGGCGTTCACTTCGGTGCACCACGCCTCGGCCGCAGCGTTGGCATCGCGCAGAGTGATCGGCTTCCCGGTGACCGCGGCCTCGGTCAACAAGGGCACGGCCAGATCGTCCTGGGCGTAACCACACAGACGTTCCACGACGCCCTTGGACTGCGGATCGCTGGCATGGCAGAAATCCGGTGCGAACCCGTAATGGCCGGCCAACCGGACGTAGTCCGGGGTGGGAACGACGACGTTGGCCACCACGCCGCCCTTGAGGCAGGCCATCCGATCGGCCAGCACCCTCGCCGGCACCCCGCCAGCGGCGGCCATGGTCTCGGCGATCAACGCCAACGTGGTCGAAGCCCGCTCATTGGTGGCGAAGCGCACGAAGCGCCACCGGGAGAACGCCAGCACCGCACAGAACAGGAACAACCCCGGTGCGGCTTGTGCCCAGTCGATCACAGGTACTCACCCGGTTCCCACACCGCGGGACGACGTCCGCGATGATTGGTGCTGCGCCACAATGCTTTCGCTTCGGCAACGAGGCGGCGGAAGTTGCGGTCAGAACCCGTGTACCCGGCGGCTCGGGCCTTCGGGAGCAGCCGCTTGGCCGAGATCCGGCCATGCGACTTATCCACCCGTTCGGCCACCAGGTCGGCGACCGAATCGTAGTTGTGCGCCCGTTCGGCTCGCGGTGGCGGCGGCACACCGGCCTGGTCGGCCTCGAACTTGTCGACGATCTTCTTGACCGTCCGGTGGGTGGTGCCGCACTCGTCGGCGGCGGCTCGGTAGGACCCGAGCTGGTGGTAGGCAGAAATGACGTCCATGCGGTCCTTCGCAGACTTCAATGGAACTCCCCGGTGGTGATGGCGATTGGTTGGCGCCTTCACCGTCACCATCGGGGCCCGCAGTTCCTGATCGACACGACGAACACGGGGTGGATACTTTTACCTGGCCAAAAACGGATACCTCTACGTGGCCACCAGTGGGTACTTTTTCATGGCCACGGACAACTGTCGTCGACACGATCTGTGTCACTAATCAAAGCGAGAAAGCGGTCAGATGCGGGCGATAAAACGTCAGCGGCCGAGAGTAGAAGGACTCGCCCGGAACTGGACAGTTAATGAACTATCTAGCGGGTGGTTTCAATGCGAGCATGAATAATCTTCATTATCCATGAACCATTGGCTGAGACGACTTTGCTGCAGACTGCTAAGAGTGTTTGACGCTATGCGGCTGATCAACGTTGATCGACGCGCATATACCTGCCGCCGTGATGACCGGCGGCCCGCCTCCCGCGCCATCCCGGAGAGGTGCGTTGGCCCCTCTTAGGACCTGTGGGCACGGTGTCGTCCAACGCCTGTCTTGATTGCGGTTGGGTTTGTGAGTATCGCCCCAGTTTTGATGCATACCGCGCCGAGGGGGGCGCCCTGCGATGGATCGATGTCGCCATCGGGTCTGATCCAGGCTCGATATTCCCTACCGTTCGACGTGCGGCTGACGACGAGAAGGTCGGTGCTGATGCCCGCGTTGTGGGCAATGGTCCGGAGTTTGCGAGCATTGGCGGCGCATTTCGAGACGCGGTGCTGGCGGCTGTAGAAGCTCTCGAGGGCGGCTTGCGTGATGAACCGGCCGCCGAGTTCCACGTGGTCCACTGTTCGTCCTGCTTCACGCGCGGCCCACCAGCGGTGTGTGGACTGCTCGACAGCGAGCTTTAAGGGGACTTCGACGTCGATGATCGTCAGTTGCTCGTAGTCGTCGGAGGCCAAGTCGGTGACATAGCTGTCTGCTAGGGGCAGCCAGGAGAGGGTTCCCTCCATGACGAAGTTCTCCCCCCGGCGCAGTGACACTGCCCGCACGCGGTTGGCAGCCTCGGTGGAAGCATCATGCACCCATATCGCCAGTTCGCTGGGATGTACCGGCTTGCCATCTGCGAGAACGTAGTTGTGCCGAATGTCGAGAAGGCCGGCCTGGTCCAGTCGCAGCAGGATGAGGTCTTTAATGTCGTCTGGGTCAATGCGACGGTGGTTGGCGGCCAAGTTGTCAATCGCGACCGATTTGCCCGCACCAGGCACGCCGGCGGTGATGATCGCGGCGCGACCGTGCGATGGCGCGTCGTGACTTCGACTTCGGTACTCGAGTGCAATTTCGTCGATCAGCTGATCGCTGAGATAGCGCACAACCGAGCGTGGAACAGCGAACTGCCCTCCTTGGTGGAGGGCAGTCAGCTGAGAATGGACGCTATTGCGCAGTCGGCGGTTGGACTGCGGAGCTGACACTCTCGTATTCCTCGTCGCTGAGTAGTCCGAGTTGGTGGGCAGTGCTTACCTGGGTCCATGTCCCTGGTATGGATCCCTCATGGGGATAGGGTGCGAACTGGGTGAAGGTGTAGTCGAAACCGCGAAGCTGTTCCACCAGCTTGCCGCGGGGAGTCCCGTCGACAGTGGCGCGCAGGATGACTTCCTCGGGACTCGGTGCGTCTCCGAGCGCGCTGGCTCCACGCAGCAGCCGACCCACTCGCGGCTGCGTAGTGGAGAGGACGTCAGCGATTTCTCGTTGGTTCATACCCGACCGCTTAAGCTGGCTTGCTGCCCGCATGTCATCGATGCGCAGCAAGCGTTCGAGTGCCCGGCGAACCTGCGCTCCGTGGGCAATGGCTTCAACTGTGTGTTCGGATTCAACTGTGCGTTCGATCGTTGCAGGCATCATTCCTCCATCTGATACAGAGCGTATCAGCTCCTGAAACGTTGCGTATCACGCCAGCGCGTGGCTGTTGCAAGCACCTAAAGGGTGGCCCGCTTGCGCCGGGCCCGCTCCACGACCTTGCGCGCGCCACTGTGATTCATGCGCCAGCGGGCGACCGCGAGGCTGACGTCAAAAAATTCGGCTGCTTGCTGGTCGGTCGCATTCGCTCGGGCAAGGCGGAAGGCGCCATCGGAGGGAATGAGCATCTCGCCGGAGAGCCAGTCGGCTTCGTCCTCTTGGTCGCCGCCCAGGCCGCACCTACGTTCGTCGGCGGACAGGGAGACGCCGAATTCGTGTTCGAGCACGACGTGGGCAAGCTCATGGCACATCGTGGTGCGTCTGCGGGTCGGCGGTTGGGCATCGTTTTCCAGGATGGCCACACCGGTGCCGATCGGGACCAGTGCTCCCGATAGCGCACTCCCATCTGCCTGGAGAAAGTGATCGCGCGCCGGACCATGTAGGTTGCTCAGTTGGATTACCGGAATCCCGTATTCATCGGCGAACGCGTACGGGTTGAACGGCGAATGTGCGCCGAGGCCAATCTCCGCCCGCAGTTCGAGTGCAAGGCGCTTTGCCTCGGTCTTGAATCCACGTCGCACAGCTCACCCTTGGGCCCGCGCACGTTCGACGGTCGCGCCGATGATCTGCTGAAGGTACCTGACATCGGTCTCGCTCAAGTCTTTTCTGGCTCGCAACAGGGGCGCGAGCTGAGCCATTAGGTCAGGTTCGCGGGTCTGGTCATCGACGGAGTCCATGCCATCGCGCTCGAAGAACTGCTCGGCGGGCATTCTAAGCCACCCGACGATGGTCGCGAATCCGTCGGTGTCTGGCTTCAATCCATTGCCGAGCCTGGAGAGAAGTGAGGGACTGACGCCAATCTCGCCAGCCAACGCACGCCACGACAACTGGCGTTGCTGGCGCGCAGCGTCGAGGGCCGAATACAACAAGGCCGTGTTGATCGTCGTCTTGGCCATATCTCAGTGTCTCACATTTACAACACCGCGTCGTTGTCGGCACGCTGTGTTACAATTGAAACAGCAGATCGGATTTAGAACAGACACCGGAGGTCTCATGCCTGGCAAACGAGGACGCAGCGCCATCACCGGCCGGTTCGTGAAGCAGTCCACGGTGAAGAAGAACCCGAAGACCACGACCAACGAGAGCACCGGCAAGGCTCACAAGAAGAAGAAGTAATTCTGGGTCGCGGCCTGGCCCGACTGCGTTGTCGGTGGTGCGGGCCAGACTAGTCACAACGCACGCGTACCAACACGATCGGAGGGCGGATGGCTCGCCTCAAGCAGCAGTTCAAGGATGCGCTGATTGCCGTCGAACTTGGCGGCGACACATTCAACGCACCCAAGGCCCACCGGCTCGTCCTCGGCGCGCTCGCGGCATTCGCTCCAATGCGCTCGCCAGGTTCGCGGAACCCGGTGCCCAGCGAGGAGATTCTCGATGCATAGCCATGTCACCCACGCTGACCTGTCGGCTTTCGCGGTGAATAAGGTCAACGTGCCTTCCGAGACAGCGAAGTCGCGGCGCACACAGGTTGCGCACCTGCGGACTCGCCTCGAGTCCTACATTGCCGACCATCCCGATTACGACCTTGTGAAGATGCGCGGGTCCGGCAGCGTCGCCAAGCACACCGCCATCAAAACGAGCTCCGACACTGACATCGCCGCATACGTCCGCGCCGGCGCAGTCGGCGGCGTGGACGTCGACGAGACCAAACTTCTCGAATGGCTACGTGACCGCTGTGTAGAGGTCTACGGCGCAACCAAGGACGCCAGCGACTTCGAGATCTCGCACCATGCGGTCGGCATCACGATGCGCGTCAGCGGCCTCAAAATAGACGTGGCTCCGGTCCTCTATGAGGGTGAACCAGAGGACCGTGGATACCTCGTCACCCCAACCGGCGACCGGGTACTCACATCGGTCACCCTGCACAAGGATTTCCTCAATCGGCGGCGTGCGCAGGCCGGCCCCCAATACAAGGAATTCATCCGGCTGGTCAAGGCGTTCGTCCACCGCGCAAAGACCGAGGCGGCAGCCGCCGGGCCCGAGCTTCGATTCAAGTCCTTCCTTGTCGAACTCATCGTTGCGCACCTGTGGGACAACGGCTGGCTGTCGAAACCGTTCGCAATTGACGACTACCCGCGCGCTTTCGAGCAGTTCCTCGCCCATATCGTCATGACCGAACTCAAGGAGCCGATTCTCTTCACGGACTACTACGAGGCCAACAACATCGACACTTGCACCGACGCTGTGCAGGTCTGGGACCCGGTCAACCCGAGCAACAATGTGACACGCGGCTACTCAGACAACGATCGCCAACGCCTAGTCACGCGGTGCTCCGAAGCGCTCGACAAGGTCAACACCGCCTCAGCGGCCGCAAACAAGACCGCCGCCGTTGCAGCGTGGAAAACGCTCTTCGGCCCGACTTTCCCAGGGGCGTAGTGACTACTTCCTCGACGCGCTCGTCCACTTTCACGATCACCAACGCCCGCGAGATCGCAGCCAGCGTCGGCGCCGACCTACGCAACCTGTACTCCAAGTACGGCGATCCCGACCCAGGCCGCATCGAGAAGTTCACCGAGGAACTTGCCCTGTACCTCAAGGCCGGGTACCTCGACTACGTGCAGTTTGGATTCCGCGACGGCGACCGCTGGGTGCTAAAACTCCAATACACCGCGGTCGCAGGCGGATACCTCCGCAACGACACCCCCGGGAACCTACCCAGCGCGATGGCGGTCATCGGTCACGACTTCCACAGCTTCCTCGAGCAGAACTCAGAATTTTTCGCGCTTTCACCTGCGGAACGGGCGGCGTTCAAGGCGACTCTTCCCACGAACCGAACCCCGGGTACAGCTCCGACCGCATACCGCACGATCTCGACCACCGGTGTCCAATTCTCGAACAACGGCCGCGGCCTTGACCGCACCGTCTACCTCGACATCTAACCACGAACCAAAGTCACCGCCTTTTGCGGCTTGTGGCCGCCGCACCACGCCTTAGGGAGCAGACTCAATGCCCAATCCGACCAGCCTTTTTCACCCCGTCATCACCCTGCCCGATGACGTTCGTGCTGACCGCTACGCCCGGTTAGTGGGTCTCGACTCGATCAAGGCCAGGCTGCGAAAAGAGGCCGCCGTTCTCGCCGACCCGTCGACGCTGACCACGTGGGCGGCGAAGAACCACCCCGCGGTGACGCCCGACGACCAGGCGATCACCCTGCTAAAGGACCGCGCGCCTCTGCTGCTGTTCGCCGGCGATGTCGGCTCGGGCAAGTCCGCATTGGCGGAGAGCTTCGGATGTGATCTAGCCACCCACATGGGCATCGAGGTCGAACTGTGGCGACTCAAGCTCTCGACCCGCGGTTCAGGACACGTGGGCGAAATGACCGGCTTGATCAACTCGGCATTCGAGGAGGTCACCTGCGAGGCCAAGCTCGGCCGAAACTACAGCACAGGAAAAGTCACAAAGGTCACGATTATGGTCATCGACGAGGCCGACGCACTCGTCCAGTCCCGCGAAGCGACACAAATGCACCATGAGGACCGTGCAGGTGTAGACGCTTTCCTGGCCGAGATCGACAGCCTGGCGGGCTCCGGCAACCCTCTGCTCGTCGTGATGTGCACAAACCGGCTCACGGCGCTCGATCCCGCGGTTAAACGGCGCGCTGCAGCAACATTCGAGTTCGGTCGACCGAACGACGAGCAGCGCCGCCAGGTCATCACGACGGCGTTCAAGAATTACGATCTCGCCGCGGATACGATCGACAAGCTCGTCATCGCGACCGGACCTCAGGCACCCGACCGTTGCGGCTTCACCTACTCGGACCTTACGCAGCGCCTCGTGCCCACCGCCATCTTGGCCGCCTACCCTGACGACGCGATCACCACGGACCTCTTGCTGACGGTGGCTTCCGACCTCGGTCCCACCCCTGCGTTCAACGACCAGGCCTCGGCATAGCCGGCCTATCAAACCCAATTCCACACGGACCAGGGAGCACCCATGACTCGTTCTTTTGATGTCGCCGCGGCGTTTCGTCGTAAACAATCGACGCTTCTCAACTCCCACGCCTCGATTCGCGACGTAACCAGTCATCCCACGACTGTAGGAACCCACTCTGAGGCTGACTGGGTAGGCGTGTTGAGGGGCTTTCTGCCCGAGCGCTACATCGTCGGGCCAATCTTCGCGGTTGACGCTGAGGGCGCGACCAGCGAACAGATCGATGTAGCGGTCTACGATCGCCAGTACTCGCCTCTCTGGTTCGGATCGCAAGCCGGGGCAGACTTCGTGCCCGTGGAAGCCGTCTACGCGGTTTTTGAGGTCAAGCCGACCATCAATACGACGTACATCACCGCCGCACGCCAGAAGGTCGCGTCGGTCCGTCGGCTGCGCCGGACGTCGGCGCCAATAAAACACGCCGGCGGAAGCTACAGCGCTGTAGACCCCTCGGCCAAACATGTTATCGGCGGACTTCTAGCGGCGGAGGCGTCTTGGGTGGATCGCAAGGCAACCATCGCGAAGCTCCTGGAGCACCTCCCGGCAGTTGGCCTGGTCGACTCGCTGGACATCGGTATTGCCGTCGACACGGTCGCATTCGACTACACACCGGTGCCAGTCGAATTGGGGAGCCGCGAGGACGCGATTCCGCTGCAGTTCAGCGCCGAGAACGATCAATTGATTCACTTTGGGATCCGGCTGTTCCGCCAACTCCAGCAGCTCGGCACCGTGCTTGCGATAGACATGAGTGCGTACGAGACGGCGCTAGCTCGGGAGTAGAACCTCGGCAAACCCCGCCACATCGTTACCTCGCGAAAACCGCTACGCTGCAACAGGATACGCTTAGAGAGGCCGTTCGCACCAGTTTAAAGCCCGGTCCAACCGGGATCTCATCCCAGAGCGAATCGGCCTGGGTCGGGGCGCCGACGCCGTATTGGGCCCCGCCGCTCACAAGTGCGGAGTCCGCACCGGTCATCGACCACAAGTCGGTACGGCGGTCCAACAGAGCAACGCTGCGTCAGGGCGGTCGCCACGGTGAGGCAATGGGAAAGGAGCGCAACAGGCCCGCGCCTGACGGCCTCGGCACTCATTGCATATCGTCAACCCTCCGACGCCAATTCACGGGTTGCGTCACACCCTTGCCACCGGCGATCTAATAACCGCGACTTGCACTATCACATGGATAACCGTCGATATCCACTATTCGCAGCAGAGAGTCACGCAGTGAGAGCCAGAGTGTCCGCAGCGTTCAACTAGCCGCGCTTGCGGCGTCATCACTCCTGCCCCGTGTAGCCGTCACTGCCGCCGTAGGCGACGGCGAAGGACGACTGCGGACTTCTAAGCCGAAGGGCTCTTTCGCGCGGTAGCCAGACTGTGTCAGTCCCACCTGAACGCGTTAACGGAGAGCACTCGCCGTTAGCTATCGTAAAGCGATGGCGAGCCATGGCGGCGACGATAATGGGTCAGGACCTTCCCTACCCACACCAGCACGCCGCTTCGGTCGACTGCCCAACCTCGATGTTGCCGTTGACTTCGACGAGCCGCTGCCTCCGGCCGAGTTAGATGCTTGGGAATGCGCCGATCCGGGCCACCACCAGATCGGTGAACCTGAAACCTAGGTGGCCCGCGCAATTTCGCGTAGCTCCAAAGCCTGCCGAAATTCCCGCTCGCTAGGGATTGCGTTGGTCGCTTATGGCGACGTCGGCCAGCTCAACCAACCATGGGGGTTGCAGTCTTCGACCTTGAAACCAGTCGTCGATGATGCTTCGTCCGATTGCCCGCAATAGTTCTTGTCGTTCAAGCCACGACTCTTCGAGAGCCTGGTTCTGACGGTCCTGATGGTCACGGAACCGTTCGCGTTCAGTAGGCGCACTGTGCGAATAGCAATGTTGCGCAAAGGATCCTGCGCCCAGGTAGAGAGCCGTATTGGTGCACCGTTTGCCCGTCTTGGCCACGAATCCTGTGCATTCCGGTCGGTATCCGGAGAAGTTTTGCGACAGGTCTACATGCGGGAGCCGCTCAAGCTCAGCCTCTAATCGCCCTATCAGACTCTGAGCCGGAGCTCGACGCAGAGCACCTGCTTTCACGGCAGCAGCATGTCGGGCATAAATAGCTCTGGGTCTCGACGGACCCGCGGACCACGAGGACTGGAGCGCCGCGTTCTGCAACAGCAGGCTCGCCGCCCCCCACGTGTGACCTACGAGTCCTCGGACTGCGGTCAGGCCGGCTAGACACTCTTCAAAATTCAGATCGATCTCATCTGCCACCGAAATCAGCACCAGCTCGCACTCGAGAAGAACCACTCGAAGCTTCTCCAGGGTTTCGACGCCCAACGGCGACGCCGAGTCGACTTCCGGTGCGTTGCTGTCGGTCACAGTTGAGCAATGTACTACTAGTAGGGCAGATTCGAAGCCTCGGGCGCCGATTACTAGTTGGTGTGCCAACGCGACCCAGCCAAAACGATCCACAGCGGGTCACGGCGTGGGCAGCTCACCGCCGTGCCGTCGGGGAGACTATCCGCAGCCTGCGCGTCGCCCGCGGGATGACGCAGGAAGCCCTTGCCCTGCAGTCCGGTGTCACACGAAATGTGCTCATCGATGTAGAACATGGCCGACGCGGACTGCTCTATGAGCGGCTGTTCGATATTGCCGAGGCGCTCAGTGTGCCTGCGAGCCGACTCCTCGACCCCTAACCGACGGACCTCCCGGGCTGTCCTCATTGCGCTGCGCAGTCCCGGTCGCGGACAAAGTTAGCGTCGCTTGTCCACCTAGTCGGTTGGCATCGAACACCGCTGGGCCGTGTCGCTACATCCTCCTCGCCGCTCCATATTGGCCGACGACTAACGGGTCGGGGTCGAGAGGTGACCAAGCTGCACCGGTGTCGTCACTTGTCCTCGGACGACGCGGACAGTCGACGAATTCTACGTTTTAGCATGACTTTTCGAGCTAAAGGTCGCGATCCTGGTGGACGCGTCGGTGGGAACTCTCATACGCTCCATCCATCGGCTGAGGTCCCGGCCACCCTCCGAATGGGTCGGGCGGCGTGCACACAGTCGGACGGACAGTGAGGAGGTGAATCAAATTGAAGAAGAATAGTTTTGACGCACTGCCGCTGCTGCTCCCTGTGCCACAGGCGGCCAAGATGCTCGGCATCAGCCGCGCTTCTGCGTACCGGCTAGCGGCTGCAGGCGAACTACCGTCGCGTCGGCTCGGCGGCCGCATCTATATCGTCACTTCAGAGCTTCGCACATTCGTCGCAGCATGAGCCGGCGCCAAGCCATCTGCCGTCTCGCAGCGGGACCGCGCGTTGGTGTCTACCACCGCATGCGGCCTTCTGCGTCATTTCGCGTCTGATTGGTTGGATGGCCTCAACGGGAGAAAGAAATTGTGGTGAGCATTCAACCCTCCGTCCCCGAAAATGCCGGTTCCCAAATAGTCAAGCGTGCACGCCGTGCGGAGCCCATCACAAAACGAACGGCGACGAACGGTTCGGTCACCTACGAATTCCGGGCAGACGTGGGCACGAAGCCTGACGGCACTCGGGATCGGAGGCGCTTCACTTACCGAACTCTCGCTGAGGCGAAGCGCGAATACCGCCGCATCACTACAGAAGTCGCCGCAGGCCAATACGCAAAGAAGTCAACTATCACTGTGGCCGAAGCGTGCGACGAATGGTTGGCCGGCCGCCGAGGCATCCGTAGCGTGACGTTGCAGGGCTACACCCATGACCTCGCCGCAGTACGTCGATTCCTGGGCGGCAAGAAGCTGCAGCAGTTGACCAAGGCCGACGGCGACGCGCTGGTCGACTGGATGCTCACACAGGGGCGCAGCTCACGAAAGCGATCCCGTCCGGGCAGTCTCGCGGGACGCGTCGCGGAACAGATCGCGAGACACCCTGAGGGACTCTCCGCAGCAAGCCTCGCGGCTGCCTATCCGGGTGAGGATGTCCATACCTGCTTGGCAGGCTTGCTCCGAGCCAGTCGCATCACCCGGCTGCGCCGAGGCGTCTACGCCACAAAAGCAGCCAGACCAGAGGGGTCGTCTGTGCGCGGGGTCAAACCCGTAACTGTCCGCTCGACACTAACCACCTTCGGAATGGTGGTTCAGTCCTTCGTCGACCAGGGTGCGCTCCCGCGCAACGTCATTGCGCTCGTAGAGCGCCCAGCTGACGAACTCATCGTGGACCAGCCTCAGACCTCGAAATCCTGGACCCCCGCGGAGGTCCAGAAGTTCCGCACCTCGGTTCGCAACGACAGATTGTTCGCCTGCTGGCTCCTGAGTTGTTACGGGCTTCGCCGCTCCGAGGTTCTCGGTATTCGGTGGTCTGCAATTGAAGGCGACACCCTGTCGATCCGCCGCAGTCGTGTCGCTGTCGGAAAGGAGGCCATCGAGGGGCTGCCGAAGTCGCGCCGTAGCGTTCGGGAACTGCCTCTGCCCGCCGAGCTGGCGAGCGCTTTGGAATACCTCAAGAAATGCCAGCAGGACGAAGCCAAAGCCTTCGGAGTTCCGTGGTCGGACGACCGTCTGGTCGCGGTACGCGAGGATGGCTCCCCCGTTCGGCACGAGTGGTACTCCGGCGAATTTCAACGACTACGCGAACGCGCCGGCCTGCGCCGCATCCACCTCAAGGGTCTTCGCAACACCAGCGTGAGCCTGATGCTGGCCGCCGGTTTGCCGGTGCATGTCGTGGCCGCCTGGCACGGCCATGATCCGGCGGTCTCTTTGTCGATTTACTCCAACGCCCAACGCGACGATCTGCGCGCCGCCGGCGCCGCACTCTTCGGATAGTTCCTGACCCACCAAGCTTCGCTCGGGACACTCTTGGCCCACTGACTCAAAATCACAACAAACTGTTGAAACACAAAACCCGCTCTGACCCCCGTCAGAGCGGGTTTTTCACTGTCGGGCTGACAGGATTTGAACCTGCGACCACTTGACCCCCAGTCAAGTGCGCTACCAAGCTGCGCCACAGCCCGCGGCGCTGCCGGGATCGCCGGCAGCGGTCGAAATGCTACCCCACGGTCCGCCGTCTCCCCGAATCGCACGGCGCGTGCGTCACCGGGCCCCACCCGGGGTAATAGGAACGGGTGACGAAGGTTGGCGACGACACCCCGCTCTGGCTGTTCGCCGATCAGCTCGGCACCTCGACGTATGGCGGCGAGCACGCCCACCGCGAGGTGTTGCTGGTCGAGGCACAGTCCGCGTTGCGCAAGCGGCGCTACCACCGCCAGAAGCTCCACCTCGTCCTCTCCGCGCTCCGGCACGCGGACAAGGGCCTCGGTGACCGGGCGACGCTGTTACGGACCGACGACTACACCGACGCGCTCGAACAATTCGGCCGACCCGTTCTGGTCTACCAACCCACGTCGTTCGCCGCCGAGCGCTTCGTCAACAAGCTCAGCGAGCAGGGCCTGGTCGCCGACGTGCTGCCCACCCCGACGTTCGCGCTGCCGCGCAGTGACTTCAAGGAGTGGGCAGGCGAGCGCACCCGCTTCCGCATGGAGGACTTCTACCGCGACCAGCGCCGCCGCTTCGACGTGCTGATGGAGGGCAAGGACCCCGTCGGGAACCGGTGGAACTACGACGAGGAGAACAGGGGTTCACCTCCGAAGAAGCAGAAGACGCTCGGCGTCCCCAAGCCCTATCAGCCGCGCGAGGACGAGATCGACGAACGGGTCCGCGCCGACCTCGACGCGATGGACCTCGACACCGTCGGCGTCGACGGTCCGCGCCTGTTCGCGGTCACGCCCGTCGAGGCCAAGCGCGCACTGGACCGCTTCATCGAACAGCGGCTGCCGCTCTTCGGCCAGTACGAGGACGCGATGATGGGCGACGACTGGGCCATGTCGCACTCCCTGCTGTCGGTGCCGCTGAACCTCGGCGTCCTGCACCCCCTCGACGCCGTGCACGCCGCCGAACGCGCCTACCGCGAGGACGGCGCACCGCTGTCCGCCGTCGAGGGCTTCATCCGGCAGATCCTGGGCTGGCGCGAGTACATGTGGCACCTCTACTGGCACTTCGGCGAGGACTACGTCGACGAGAACCAACTCGGCGTCCACCAGCCGCTGCCGGACTGGTGGACCGACCTCGACGCCGACGCGATCACCGCTGAGTGTCTGCGGCAGGCGATGGCGGGTGTCCGGGACCGCGGCTGGACTCACCACATCCAGCGGCTGATGATCCTGGGCAACCATGCGCTGCAACGGGGATACCAACCGCGGGACCTCACCGAGTGGTTCTCCACCGCCTTCGTCGACGGCTTCCGCTGGGTGATGCCGACCAACGTCGTGGGCATGAGCCAGCACGCCGACGGCGGCAGGCTCGCGACCAAGCCCTACGCGTCGGGCGGCGCGTACATCAACAAGATGAGCGACCACTGCGGTGACTGCCAGTACGACCCGAAGAAGCGCCTCGGCGACGACGCGTGCCCCTTCACCGCCGGCTACTGGCAGTTCGTGCACCGCAACCGGAACCTGCTGGCCGGGAACAACCGCACCCAGCGAGCCGTGTCGTCGATGGACCGGCTCTCCGACCTCGAACCCGTCCTCGAGCAGGAAGCCGAACGCACCCAGTTCTAGATGGTGACCAGCCGGTAGAGCCCGATCAGGCCGACCACCACGATGACCGCGCGCAACGCGTTCGGCGACAGCCGGCGACCGTAGTGGGCGCCGAGGAATCCGCCGATCAGCGAACCGATCGCGATCAGGCCTGCGGCCGGCCAGCTGATCCGGTCGAACGCCACCAGCGTGTAGGCCACCGCCGCAACGACGTTGACGATCAGCGACAGCAGGTTCTTCGCGGCGTTCATCCGCTGCATGTCCTCGGGCAGCAGCGCCCCCATCACCGCGATCAGCAGGATCCCCTGCGCGGCGGTGAAGTAGCCGCCATAGATGCCCACGGCGAAGGTCCCGAACACCAGCGCCGCCATCCGGCCCCGCGAGATGTGCTCCAGCGACCGGCCGGCGCGCTCGGACCGCGCCCGTGCCCACGCCTGGATCCTCGGACCGACGAGCACCAGGATCAGGGCACCGATGAGCAGTACCGGCACGACGGTGATGAACACCTTCTCGGGCAGGTGCAGCAGCAGCCACGCGCCGCCTATCGCGCCGAGGAGGGACCCGGGGATCTGCCACTTCAGCCGGTGCCACTGGCCCCGGAGTTCCCGCCGATATCCCCACGTGCCGGAGACGCCGCCCGCGACCAGACCGACCGCGTTCGACATCGTGGCGGTGACCGGCGGATAGCCCAGCGCCACCAGCGTCGGAAAGGTGATCAGCGTGCCGGATCCGACGACGGCGTTGATCGCACCGGCTCCGACGCCCGCGAGGGCTATGAGGATCATGTCGAGGACGGGCACCGCCCAGACGTTAGCGGGTCACCCTGAGCCCGCCGTCGGCGAGCGTCCTCTCCGCCGCCGAACGTGCGGTGGCGGTGGGGGAACCGGCCGAATCGCCGCCGTACTCGCACGTACGAGAACCGCCCCGGGCACCGCGGACGGCTCAGCGCGCGTCGTCGACGACCTCGGCCGGCTGCTGCACGTCGTCGACGCCCGCCTCGAACTCCTCGGGCACGAACGCCGGTGCCTTGGACAGCCTCCAGGCGAGGTAGACGAACGTCGCCCAGACCACCACGATGGCCCCGTAGATCAGCGTCGACCACGGGCTCTCGACACCGAAGTACTTCACCAGCTTCTGCGAGTTGGTCAGCACGATGACCCCGCCGACGGCCGTGCCGAGCAGCGCCGGGCTGATCCGGCTCACCAACCACGCGGCGAACGGCGCGGCGATGACGCCACCGACCGCGAGGCCCACCACGATCAGCAGGTTGTCGAAGAACTCCTCGCGCAACCCGATCAGGAACCCCAGCGACGCCGAGACCGCCACCAGGAACTCCGAGGCGCTGACCGAGCCGATCACGGTGCGCGGCGCGGTCTTGCCGCTGGACAGCAGCGTGCTGGTGGTCACCGGACCCCAGCCGCCGCCTCCCGACGCGTCGATGAAACCGCCGAAGAGCCCGAGCGGGGCAAGGAACTTGGCGCCGTGCTTGGTCGTGCCGATCTTCACGGCCGGCGGCGTCTTCAACGAGAAGCGCACCAGCACGTACAGGCCGATGGCCAACAGGATCGCGGCCATGACCGGCGCAGCGTCCTCGGTGGACAGCGACGAGAGCACGGTCGCACCCAGGAACGCCCCGATCGCACCGGGCACACCGAGCTTGAGCACGATGTGCCAGTCGATGTTCTTGAACTTCCAGTGCGACAGCCCGGACGCGAAGGTCGTCCCCACCTCGGCGAGGTGGACGGCGGCGCTGGCCTGCGCGGAGGCGACGCCACTGAGGACCAGCAGGGTCGACGCGGTGACGCCGAAGGCCATGCCCAGGGCGCCGTCGACGAGCTGCGCGCCGACGCCGACGAGGGTGAAGATGATGAGCGAACGCATGGGCTCGACGACTTTCGATGGCGAGGCCGCTCGACGGCGGCCCGGAATGGGTGTGGACGCGTATCAGCTACGCGGACGACACCATTCGTCGAAGGCCACCAATCGCCGGGACGGCCAGAACGGCTCCAGCGCGAACGCAGACGACGGCGCGGTGCGGTAGGCGATCTCGGCCACCAGCGCTCCCCCTGTCTCGTGCGTTCCCGCCACTGTAGTCGTGAGCACCGCCGACGTGCACGGTTGGGATCACCGTGCGCGGATCAGCGCTTGGCGCCCCTCTTCTCGCGGACCCGGACGTTGATCCGGATGGGGCTGCCCTCGAACCCGAACGTCTCGCGCAGCTTGCGCTCCAGGAAGCGGCGGTACCCGGCCTCCAGGAAGCCCGACGTGAACAGCACGAACGTCGGCGGACGCGCCGTCGCCTGCGTGGCGAACAGGATTCGGGGCTGCTTGCCGCCGCGGACCGGTGGCGGCGTGGCGGCGACGATCTCCTTGAGGAACGTGTTGAGTCGTCCGGTCGAGATGCGGGCGTCCCAGGACGCGAGCGCGCCCTCGATCGCGGGCACCAGCCGCTGCAGCGCGCGTCCGGTCTTCGCGGAGATGTTGATGCGCTGCGCCCACTGCACCTGGGCGAGTTCTCGGTCGATCTCCTTGTCGAGCGTGTAGCGGCGTTCCTCGTCGACCAGGTCGGCCTTGTTGAACGCCAGCACCAGGGCGCGGCCCGCTTCGATCACCATGGTCAGGATCCGCTGATCCTGTTCGGTCAGCGTCTCCGAGGAGTCGATCAGGACGACGACCACCTCGGCGGCGTCGATCGCGCCGCGGGTACGCACCGAGGCGTAGAACTCGTGCCCACTCGCCTGCCCCACCTTGCGGCGCAGGCCCGCCGTGTCGACGAAGCGCCAGGTCTTGCCGCCCAGTTCGATCAGCGAGTCCACGGGGTCGACGGTGGTTCCCGCGACGTCGTGCACCACGGACCGCTCGTCACCGGCCAGCCGGTTCAGCAGCGAACTCTTCCCGACATTGGGCTTGCCGACCAGCGCGACGCGGCGCGGTCCCCCGCCGGTGGTCGCGACGGCCGAGGCCTCCGGAAGCGCCTCGAGGACCACGTCGAGCAGATCGGCGACGCCGCGCCCGTGCACCGCGCTGACCGAGTGCGGTTGTCCCAGGCCCAGCGACCACAACGCCGCCGCCTCCGACTCGACGCGCTCGGTGTCGACCTTGTTGGCGGCGAGGAACACCGGCTTGCCGGACCGCTGCAGCCGCTTGGCGGCGGCCTCGTCGGCGGACGTCGCCCCGACCACCGCATCGACCACGAGGATGATCGCGTCCGCGGTGCGCATCGCGACCGTCGCCTGCTCGGCGACCAGCGCCTGCAGCCCCTTGGCGTCGGGCTCCCACCCGCCCGTGTCCTGCACGACGAACCGGCGTCCGAGCCAGTTCGCGTCGTAGGAGACGCGGTCCCTCGTGACGCCGGGGATGTCCTGCACCACTGCCTCGCGCCGACCGAGGATCCGGTTCACCAGCGTCGACTTGCCCACGTTGGGCCGGCCGACGACGGCGACCACCGGCGGTGGCGCGAACTCCTCCTCGAGGTCGGCTGCGAACTCGTCGGAGCCCAGCTCCCATTCGGTCTCGTCGACCCAGGTTCCGTCGTCGTCGCTCATCTGTTCCTCACTCCGGCCCCCTGATGGGTGACCCTCTGCTGGACGAGGTCGACGAGGTGGGCGACCACCTCGGACTCCGTCATGTCACTGGAATCGACTACCACGGCGTCGTCGGCCGCGCGCAGCGGCGACGTGGCTCTGGTCGAGTCGAGGTGGTCGCGGCGGCGCACGTCGGCGAGTACCGCGTCGAAGTCGCCGGGCAGACCGTTCGCCACGTTCTGGTCGTCGCGGCGCTTCGCCCGTTCCTCCGCCGAGGCGGTCAGGAAGATCTTGAGGTCGGCGTCGGTCAGCACCACGGTGCCGATGTCGCGGCCCTCGACGACCACGCTGCCGGGACCGTCGGCCAGGGCGCGCTGCAGGCGGACGAGCTTGGTGCGTACGGCGGGGACGGCGGACACCGCCGACACCGCCTTCGTCACGGCGTCGCCGCGGATCTCCGCCGACACGTCGTCACCGGCGAGGTAGGAGCGGCTGTCGTCCGGATCGAATCCGACCGTCGGTTCGACGGCGGCCGCCACCTCGGCCACTGCCTCACCGTCGTCCGGATCGACTCCAGCGCGGAGCACCGCGAGCGTGACGATCCGATACATCGCCCCCGTATCCAGGTAGCGCGCACCCAGCTGGCGAGCCAAACCCCGTGCGACGGAAGACTTTCCGGTACCCGCCGGTCCGTCGATGGCGACGATCGCGTCACTCACATTCCCACCGCCTTGTACAGTTCGCCGATCTCCTTGCTGGTGAGGACCCGGATGCTGCCCGGCCTCTGCTCGCCGAGGGTGACGGAACCGATGTCGGTACGCACGAGTTCCTGCACCGGGAAGCCCACTTCGCCGAGCAGACGACGCACGATGTGCTTGCGGCCCTCGTGCAGTGTCACCCGCACCATCGACTTGCCCGGTGCGGTCCCGACGACCGCGAAGTCGTCGATCACGACGGGACCGTCCTCCAATTCGATTCCGGCGCGCAGTTTCTTGCCCAGACCGCGCGGCACCGCGCCGAGCACCGTCGCCACGTAGGCCTTGGGCACCTCGAAGGAGGGATGCATCAACCGGTGCGCCAGTTCGCCGTCGTTGGTGAGGATCAGCAGACCCTCGGTGTCCGCGTCGAGACGTCCGACGTGGAAGAGCTTCTGACTGCCACGGATCCGGTACTCGACGATGTCGCCGATGCACGGCCGGCCCCGGTCGTCGGACATGGTGGACTGCATGCCCTTCGGCTTGTTGATCGCCAGGTGGACGAGGGTGTCGTCGAACTTGATCCGGACGCCGTCGACTCTGATGAGAGAGTTCTCGGGATCGACGCGGGTGCCGAGTTCGGTGACGATGTGCCCGTCGACCTCGATGCGGCCGTCGAGGATCATCCGCTCGGCGACGCGCCGCGATGCGACGCCGGCCTGCGACAGCACCTTCTGCAGTCGGACGCCTTCTGTTGGCTCGTTCACGGTAGGTCCTTGTCCACGTCGAAGGCGAGCGGTTCGCTGGTGGGCGCACGGACGCCACCCAGCTTCACGAATCGTGGTTCGCTGCTCAGGGTTTGGGTGATGTCGTCGATGACGTCGACGTCGGGTAGCAGTGGAGCGATGTCCGGCAGGTCGGCCAGCGACGACAGACCCAGGCGCTCCAGGAACAGCTCGGTGGTGGCGAACGTCACCGCTCCGCCGTCGGGGTCGACGCCGGCCTCGGTGATGAGGCCGCGCGCCACCAGCGTCCGGATGACGGCGTCGACGTTGACGCCACGCACCGCGCTGACGCGGGCCCGGGTGACGGGTTGGCGGTACGCCACCACGGCCAACGTCTCCAGCGCGGCCCGGGTCAATTTGGATCGCGTGCCGTCGAGCAGGAGCCGCTCGACGTAGGGCGCATAGCGGCTGCGGGTGTACATCCGCCAGCCACCGCCCGCCTCCCGCAGGTCGATGCCGCTGTCGCGGGCCGTCAACTCCTCCGCTATCTGGTGCAGCTTGGCCGTCACCCGCTGGACGGACTGGTCGACGGCGCTCGCCAGCGCGTCGACCGGAACGGGGGCGTCGACCACCAGCAGGAGCGCCTCGAGGGTTGCCCCGAGTTCGTCGTCGGTCAGCTCCGGTGCCACCGGGACGTCCGAGCCGAGGTCGCCGAGATCGAGGACCGCGGAATCCTGGGCCGTCACCTCGTCCTCGCGCTGCTGATCGTCGTCGTCACTCATGAGTCTTCTTCCACCGCGGCCGCGAGGTCGTCGGTGGACGGCCGGTCGCCGGTCCACGAAACCTGCAGGTTTCCCAGCGGTTCAGGTTGTTCGAATGCTACCGCCCGAGCCCGGTACAGCTCGAGTAGCGCCAGGAAGCGGCCCACGATCTCCAGTCCGCCGGTGCAGTCGGCCACCAGTTCGGAGAACGACGCCCACTCCCCCTCGCCGCGCAGTTGAAGCAACGCCAGGAGGCGTTCGGCTTGTTCCGGCACCGACACGCCGGACACGTGCATGTGGTCGAGCGCGACGGTCGGCACCGGGCGCGGGGTGAACGCCGCCGCGGCGATCTGCGCGAAGTCGTCGGCGTCGACGCCGAGCATCACCTCCGGCAGCAGGTCGGCGTAGCGGTCCTCCAGCGACACCGACCTGGGGTAGCTGCGCATGGCCGCGGCTTCGAGTTCGGCGAACATCTCGGCGACGTGCTTGAACGCGCGGTACTGCAGCAGCCGCGCGAAGAGCAGGTCGCGGACCTCCAGCAGCGCGAGGTCCTCCTCGTCGTCGACGTCGCCTGCGGGTAGGAGGCGGGCGGCCTTCAGGTCGAGCAGCGTGGCGGCGATGACCAGGAACGCCGTGGTCTCGTCGAGTTCGAGCTGGCGGCCGATCGTGCGGGTGTAGGCGATGAAGTCGTCGGTCACCTGGTGCAGCGCCACCTCGGTGACGTCCATCCGATGGGCGAAGATCAGCTGGAGCAGCAGGTCGAACGGTCCCTCGAAGTTGGTCAGCCGAACCTGGAACCCCGCCTGCGGCGCTGCCTCCTGCGACGTCTCCCGATCCGTGTCGGTCGTCACGCGCCGAACCGGTCGATGACCTCACGCGCGAGCGACCGGTACGCCAGGGCACCGCCGGACTTCGGGGCCCACGTCGTGATCGGCTCGCCGGCGACGCTGGTCTCCGGGAAGCGCACCGTGCGCGTGATGACGGTGTCGAACACCAGGTCGCCGAACCGCTCGACCACCCGCGCCATGACCTCGCGGGCGTTGACGGTGCGCGGGTCGTAGCGGGTGACCAGGATGCCGCTGATCGACAGCCTCGGGTTCAGGCGGTCGTGCACCTTGTCGACGGTGTCGGTGAGCAGCGCGAGCCCGCGCAGGGAGAAGTACTCGCACTCGGTGGGGATGATGACGCCGTCCGCGCACGCCAGCCCGTTCACCGTCAGCAGACCCAGCGAGGGCTGGCAGTCGATCAGCACGAAGTCGTAGCGGTCCAGCACCGGATGCAGCGCACGGGCCAGGGACTGTTCGCGGCCGACCTCGTTGACCAGCTGGATCTCCGCCGCGGACAGGTCGATGTTGCTCGGCACCAGATCCAGGCCCTTGACCCGGGTCGTGACCAGCACTTCGTCGATCGACACACGGGGCTCGACCAGCAGGTTGTGCACGGTGTGGTCGAGTTCGTAGTGCGGCACGCCGAGGCCCGCCGACAGCGCGCCCTGCGGGTCGAGGTCGACCAGGAGGACCCGGCGGCCGTACTCGGCCAGCGCGGCGCCCAGGTTGATCGTCGACGTCGTCTTGCCGACGCCACCCTTCTGGTTGCACATCGCGACGACCTTCGCCGGTCCGTGCGTGGTCCTGGGTTGCGGTTCGGGGATGGAGCGGGAAGGGCGCCCGGTGAGGCCGGTTCCGTCGGTCGTGCCGGCTTCGTCACTCATGCGCGATCCGCTCCGCTTCTCGCTGGTGTTCTCCTGCGCGGCCCGCGGCTGGTCAGACGACCTCGGGGGATGGCGGACATCCGCAGAAGTCTAATGGCGACGACGCGCCCGGAATGCCAGACCCGCGGGGAACCGCGCCTACCGTGCGCGGGGATGCGCGCCGGCCCACACCTCGCGCAGCGCGCTGACGGTGACCAGCGTGTAGATCTGCGTCGTGGTGACCGACGCGTGGCCGAGCAGTTCCTGGACCACGCGGACGTCGGCCCCCCCTTCGAGCAGATGCGTGGCGAAGGAGTGCCGGAGCGTGTGCGGCGACACCGCCGCGGAGATGCCCGCCCGCTGCGCCGAGTCCTGCAGCACCTGCCAGGCGCTCTGCCGCGACAACCGGCCGCCGCGCGCGTTCAGGAAGATCGCCGGCGTGCCCTTGCCGCGGCGCGCCAGGTCCGGTCGACCCCGGACGAAGTAGGCGTCGAGCGCGCTCACCGCGGGCCTGCCGATCGGCACGAGCCGCTGCTTGCCTCCCTTGCCCCGCAGCAGCACCGACCGGGAGTGCACGTCCACGTCGTCCACGTCGAGGCCCACGGCCTCCGAGATCCTCGCGCCGGTCGAGTACAGCACCTCGAGCAGCGCACGGTTGCGCAGGGCGAGCGGACCGTCGGCCTCGCCGTCACCACCCGCTCCGTCGAGCAGCGCGAGTACCTCGTCGACGGTCAGGCTCTTGGGGAGGCGTCGCCCAGGCGTGGGCGGCTTGACGGCGCGGGCGACGTCGACGTCGGTGAGTCCCTCGGCCGCCGCGAACCTGTGCAGTCCGCGCACGGCGATCAGCGCACGGGCCGCCGACACCGCCGACAGGGGGGACGCGCCGGCGTCCGGATCGCCCGTGCGCAGCGCGACGAGGAAGTCGCTGACGTCGGTCTCGGAGATGTCGCGCAGGTCGCGGATGCCACGCGAACACAGGTGGGCGGCGTAGCGCCGCAGATCGCGCCGGTAGGAGCTCAGCGTGTTGGCCGCCACGCCACGCTCGATGGTGAGGTGGTCGAGGTAACCCTGCAGCTGGTCGTCCAGAACGGGCGCGACGGCCGTCACGACCGGCGGGCCCGGAACGCCGTCGAGCGGTCGGGCCACGGCGCGTCGACGCCGCGCAGCGCCGTGACGTCGGTGGCGACCGAGGCCGCCAGGATGCCCGCCACGGCGAGCGAGTTGATGATCTCCCCCGCCAGCACCATGTCGACCGCCTCGGCCAGCGGGATCCGCGTGATCGTCAGGTCCGCTTCCTCGTCGTGGGCCTCGGGACGGCCCACCTCGGAGAGGCCGGTCGCCAGGTACAGCCGTACGCTCTCGTCGCTGAACCCCGGCGCCGAGACGACGTCGGACAGGACGTGCCAGGTGTCGGCCGCCAGTCCCGCCTCCTCCTGGAGTTCGCGGGCCGCGGTGAGGTGCGGCGGTTCGTCGCCCATGTCGAGCAGGCCCGCCGGGAGTTCCCACAACCGCCGGCCGACGGCGTGCCGGTACTGCAGCACCATCACCACGTTGCGGTCGTCGTCGAGTGCGACGATGCCGACGGCCCCGAAGTGCTCGACGATCTCCCGCCGGGCGGTGCCGCCACCGGGCATCCGCACCTCGTCGGCGCGCAACGCGAAGATCTTCCCGACGTACAGCGTCTCGCTGGCGACGGTCTCGAAGTCGTGGTCAGCCACGGGTCGCGTGCTCCTCGACGCGCTCGGCGCCGTTGGACCGCTGCTCGTCGAACTCCATCGGAAGCCGTTCGGCCGCCTTGTAGTCGAGCGCGGCCCCTACGAACGCCGAGAACAGGGGGTGCGGCCGGGTGGGTCGACTCTTGAGCTCGGGGTGCGCCTGGGTGCCGACGACGAACGGGTGGACCTCGGCGTCGTACTCGACGAACTCGACGAGGTGCCCGTCCGGCGAGGTACCCGAGAAGCGCAGACCGCTCTCGGCGATTCGGTCCCGGTAGGCGTTGTTGACCTCGTAGCGGTGCCGGTGCCTCTCGGAGACGTCGGTGGACTGGTAGGCCCTCGCGACGATGGAGTCGGGCTCGAGCACCGCGGGGTAGGCGCCGAGGCGCATGGTGCCGCCCAGGTCGGCCTCACCGGCGACGATGTGTTCCTGATCGGCCATCGTCGCGATGACGGGGTCGGGTGTGTCCGGGTCGAACTCCGCCGAACTGGCCCCCGACAGACCCACCGAACGGGCCGCCTCGATCACGATGCACTGCAGGCCCAGACACAGCCCGAGTACGGGCACGCCCTGCCGTCGCGCGAAGGAGATCGCACCGATCTTGCCCTCGATGCCGCGGATGCCGAAGCCCCCAGGGATCAGCACGCCGTGCACGTCGTTCAGCGCGGCGGCCGCGCTGACGTCGGTCTCGCAGTCGTCGGACGCCACCCAGTGGATCTCCACCTTGGCGTGGTGCCAGAAGCCGCCCGCCCGCAGCGCCTCCGCCACCGACAGGTAGGCGTCCGACAGATCGATGTACTTGCCCACCAGCGCGATTCGCACGGTCTCGTTCGGCTCGTGCACCCGCTGCAGCAGGTCGTTCCATTGCGTCCAGTCGACGTCGCGGAACGGCAGGTTCAGCCGGCGCACGACGTAGGCGTCCAGCTCCTCGCGGTGCAGCACCTTCGGGATGTCGTAGATCGACGGCGCGTCCGGCGTGGAGATGACGCCGTCGACGTCGACGTCGCACATCAGGGCGATCTTGTTCTTGAGCGGTTCGGGGACGTCGCGGTCACAGCGCAGGATGAGCGCATCGGGCGAGATGCCGATGCTGCGCAACGCAGCCACCGAGTGCTGGGTGGGTTTGGTCTTCAGTTCGCCCGACGGCGCGAGGTAGGGCACCAGCGACACGTGCAGGAAGAAGCAGTTGTCGCGACCGACCTCGTGGCGGACCTGGCGCGCGGCCTCGAGGAACGGCAGGGACTCGATGTCGCCGACGGTGCCGCCGATCTCGGTGATCACGACGTCGGGACGGTTGCCCTCGTCGTCGGGCTCGGACATCCACAGGATGCGGCGCTTGATCTCGTCGGTGATGTGCGGGATGACCTGCACCGTGTCGCCGAGGTACTCGCCGCGACGTTCCTTGGCGATGACCGTCGAATACACCTGCCCGGTGGTCACATTCGCCGACCCCGACAGGTTCCGGTCGAGGAAGCGCTCGTAGTGGCCGACGTCGAGGTCGGTCTCCGCACCGTCCTCGGTGACGAACACCTCACCGTGCTGGAACGGGTTCATCGTTCCTGGGTCGACGTTGAGGTACGGGTCGAGCTTCTGCATCGTCACCTGCAGACCGCGCGCGGTCAGCAGCTGGCCGAGGCTGCTGGCGGTGAGCCCCTTGCCGAGTGACGATGCGACTCCACCACTGACGAAGAGGTGCTTGGTCGCGGTGTGTGGGTGCTTGCGTAGCGCTGGCAAGGCCTACCTCCGTGGCAACTGGGCAGGTCTTGGTTTCTACGCTGGAAGTCCAGCTCGGGGCCTGCCGACCCACGGAATCTCACCCTAACACCGACGCCGACAGCGCGCGGCTGACGCGCCGGTTCGCTACTGGGCGACCGTGACCGCGGTGGCGCCCTGACCGGTCCCGTACTGCCCCGTCGCGCCGCCCCCCGAGAGATCCCCAAGCGCCAGGACCGCGGTCAGGCGACCGGCCTGGGCGTCGACGTCGTCCACGGTGGCGACCTGACTGCTCAACGCGGGGTCGGAGCGGACCACGGCCACGGCCGACGTGCCCGTCGCCGATCCGCTGCGGCCGGCGACGACGGTCCCGGTGCCGTGCGGCGCCATCGCGGCCGCCAGCCTGGCGACGGTGGCGCCCTGGTTCCCGGCGTCGTCGGCGAGGCCCGCACCGGTAACGATCAGAGCGGTGTCGGCAGCGCCGATCCGCTGATCGCCGTAGGTGAGGAAACCGGTGTCGCGCAGGGTCGCGAGGACCGTGTCGCGCTGGGCGTCGTCCACGGCGGCGCCGGCGGGGCCCTTGCCGCGCAGCAGCGAGATCCCCAGGAGGTCGCCCGCCTGGGAACCCTGGTCGACGAGCGTGGTGCTGAGCTGTCGGCCCGCGGGGACGATCGGCGAGTTCACCACCGACAGCAGCTTCTCCGCCGAGTTGGCGTCGACGAACTCCTGTGTCAGCGCGACGGTGCCCGTCACCGTCCCACCCGATACGCCGACGTAGCGGGTCAGCGCGTCGACGTCGTCGTCGGCGGCATCGGGCGTGCGGAACACGACGACGGACTTGTCCTTGAACGCGTCACGCAGGATCCGCGGCGACATCTGCGCATCGAACTCCCCTGCCGCACCGAGTCTCTCGTTGAGCCCGTTCTTCTCGTCGGTCAGATCGTTGATCTCGTTCTGCATCTCGTGCTTGTCGTCGCGCAGACCGGACAGCAACGTGTTCGAGAGCAGACCGGAACCGAGCATCACGCCGATGGCCAACGCCAGGAACACCGCCGCGAGCGAGATCGCATGCGAACGTAGGGATATCACCGGGCAACTCCTGGTTTGGTCTCGTCGCGCGGGCGGCTCATCGGGGCACTGCTAGGTCACGAAGCCCTGGACCCAGAGCGAGAACTGATCCCAGTAGACCGAGACCCACTGCAGCACGGCCGCGTCCGCGCGCGACACCCACAGCGCGACGATGACGGCGGTCAGCATCGCGAGCACCAGCAGCGCGATGGCGCCACCGGAGATGCGGCTGCGGTACAGGGTGGCGACGGCCTTCGCATCGACCAACTTCTCGCCCACCTTCAACCGGGTGAGGAACGTCGACGGATTGCTGTGCTGCCGTGTGCGATCGAAGAACTCCTCGATGCTGGCGCTGTGCCCCGCGGTCACGATGAGCGACGCGCCGTGGTGGTCGCACAGCAGCAGGGCGAGGTCCGCCGCGGAACCGGCCGCCGGGAAGGTCATGGCACCCACGCCGAGGTCCTGGATGCGTTCGAGCCCCTTCGCGTGTCCGTCGGCGTCCGCCGGCAGCACGACCTGGGCACCCGAGCGAAGCACCTCGACGCTCATGACGTCCGGGTCTCCGACGATGAGTGCGGGCCGGTAGCCGGCCTTGCGCAGCACGTCGGCGCCGATGCCGACGCCGACGAGGACCGGCTGATATTCCTTGATGAAGGGCTTGAGCGCCTTGAGATCGTCGGCGGCGCAGGCGCCCTCGGCAACCACGACGACGTGCCTGCGGCTGACGTCGACGTCGATGTCCGGGATGCCCATGCCGTCGATGAGCAGGGGGCTCTCACTGCGGATGAACTCGATGGTGTTGCCCGCGAAGGCCTCGAGGTGCGCCACCAGGCCGGTCTTCGCCTCGACCATCAGGTCGTGGATCTCCAGGTCGGTGCGTTCGTGACCGAGCGCAAGGCGACGGTCACCGGAGTAGACGCCGCCGTTGTGCAGCCGGACGCGCGCGCCGTCCTTGATCTTCTTAAAGACCTCGGGGCCGGTCTCGTCGATCAGCGTGACGCCGTTGGCGACCAGGACCTCGGGGCCGAGGTTGGGGTAGCGCCCCGAGATCGACGGGGAGGCGTTCACCACGGCGGCCACCTGGGCCTCGACGAGGGCGTCGGCGGTGATGCGGTCGAGGTCGAGGGCGTCCATCACCACGATGTCGCCGGGACCGACGCGACGCAGGAGACGGTCGATGTCGCGGTCGACGCGGGCGGTACCTGTGACACCGGGGCGCGTGCCGGTGTTGCGGGAGAGCAGCGCTGACATCTTCATGCGGCGATTCTGTCGGCCAACCCTCAACTACAGGTGGAGGCGCGCCGTAACACCAGCCTCAGGAGTTGCATTCAGTCACATCTGCAACACGCTTGAGGCGCAGTTCGATGACGGCGTGGGCGCTCAGGCGTCCTGATGCGACTCCTGGCGCGCCGCCTCGAGGAGTTCCCGAGCATGCGCGCGACCACTGTCGGACTCGCCGAGCCCGGCCAGCATCCGGGCGAGTTCGGCGACGCGATCGTCGTCGTCGAGGCGCCGCACCTCGCTGGACTTGCCGCGCCCGCGGGCGCTGTCGACGATGAGGTGGGCGTCGGCGTAGGCGGCCACCTGCGGGAGGTGGGTCACGACGATCACCTGGTGCGTCCTGGCCAACCGGGCCAGCCGGCGTCCGATCTGCACGGCGGCCCGCCCACCAACGCCGGCGTCGACCTCGTCGAAGACCATCGTGGTGCCCTCGGCCGACGCGGCGAGCACGACTTCCAGGGCGAGCATCACCCGCGAGAGTTCGCCGCCGGACGCGCTCTTGGCCAGCGGCAGGACGTCGGACCCCGTGTGCGGGGTGAAGCCGAATTCCACGGCGTCGACGCCGTCGTGACCGGCGTGCACCGTCTCCCCGGTGGGCAGTGTCAGCGGTGCGGAGTCATCGGTGCGCGCGGGAAGCGGCGTCACGGTGATCGCGAAGCCGGCGCCTGCCATCGCGAGGCCGGCGAGTTCGGCGGTGACGGCCTTCGCCAGGGACTTCGCCGCCTTGGTCCGCGCCTTCGTGATGACGGCTGCGGAGGTCACCACCGCCGACTCGAGTTCGGTGACCCGCGCGGCGAGCGCGGCGAGCGCCTCCTCCGACACGTCGAGCTGGGCCAGCCTGCCGCGCGCATCCTCGGCCCACGCCAGCACGCCCGAGATGTCGGCGGCGTACTTGCGGGTGAGTGTGCGCAGCTCGGCCTGGCGACTCAGCTTGGTCTCCAACGTGCTTGCATCGCTGGGCAATTCGGCCAGGAAGTCACCGAGTTCGGTCGACACGTCGCCGATCACGGCCATCGCCTCGGTCAGCCGGCCGGCCAGGCCGCGCAGCGCATCGTCGTCGGTGCCGCCGAGCGCGGCCTGCGCCCGACCCACGCCGTCGGCCGCCGACGAGCCGTCCGAGGTCGGCTCGTCCAGCGATCCCGACAGGGCGGCACGCGCCACGGACGCGGCCTCGCGCAGTGCGTCGAGTTCGGACAGTCGCCGGATGTCGGCCACCAGACCGTCGTCCTCGCCCGGTTGCGGTGCAATGGAGTCGATCTCGTCCAGGCCGAACTGCAGACGGTCGGCCTCCTGCGCGAGTTCCCGGGCCCGTTGCCTGCGGTCAGCGAGATCGCGACGCGCGGTCAGCCACTCTGACCGCGCCTGCCGGTAGCGCGCCAGCGCCGCCTCCACGTCGACGAACCGGTCCAGCGCGCCGAGCTGCTCGTCGGGCCGCATCAGCCTCAGCTGATCGTTCTGCCCGTGCAGCGCCAGCAGTTCGGTGGTGAACGTGCCCAGCGACTTCGCGGGCACGCTGCGACCACCCAGGTATGCCCGCGACGGTCCGTCGCGGCTCACCGACCGCGCCGCGATGACGCTGCCGTCGTCGTCGCGCTCTGCACCCGACGAGTCGAGTACCTCGTCGATGCGGGCTGCGACGCGGGCACCCACGTCATCGGTGGTGAAACGGCCCTCGACGACGGCGCGTTCGCTCCCGGAACGCACCCGGGTGGCGTCGGCGCGGGCGCCGCCGAGCAGGTGCAGGCCCGTGACGACCATCGTCTTGCCGGTGCCGGTCTCCCCCGTGAGAACCGTCAATCCGCGGTCGAACTCGGCGGTCGCGGAGATGATCGCGCCGAGCGACTCGATCCTGATCTCGGAGAGCACTACTGACCGCGCCAGCCCGTGGTCGGCAACCGGAACTTGCGGACCAGCCGGTCGGTGAAGGGCGCACTGTCGAGCCGCACCCACTTCAAGGGCGTCCCGCAGCGCCGGACCTCGAGGCGTCCACCCGGCGGCACGACCATCTCGCGGCGCCCGTCGCAGAACACCATTGCGTCGTAACCGCCCGCTTCGGTCTCGATGGCGATCGCCGCGTTGGGGCTCGTCACCATCGGACGGGCGAACAGCGCGTGCGCATTGTTGGGCACCACCAGGATCGACTCGATGTCCGGCCACAGGATCGGGCCGCCGGCGGAGAACGCGTACGCGGTCGACCCGGTGGGCGTGGAGACCAGCACGCCGTCGCAGCCGAACTCGGAGACCGGGCGCCCGTCGACCTCGAGCACCACCCCGAGCACCCCGAGCCGGGGCCCCTTCTCCAGGCTGGCCTCGTTGAGCGCCCACCCGCGGTGCACGATCTGCCCGTTGACCCGGACGGCCACGTCGAGCGTCATGCGCTCCTCGACGCTGTAGTCGCGCTTCACCACGTGGTCCAGCACGGAGTCGATGGCCTCGGCCTCGGCTTCGGCGAGGAAGCCGACCTTGCCGAGATTGACTCCGAGGACCGGGATCTCGACGTTGCGGGCGAGTTCGGCGGCGCGCAGGAACGTGCCGTCGCCGCCGAGGACGAGCACCAGCTCGCAGCCCTCCGCGGCGCGTTCATCGGCGTCGACGACCTCGATCTCGACTCCGAGCGCCCGGACTCCGTCGGGCGTCGACTGCGCCGAGCTGCGGTCCACGGACTCGGCGGCCAGCACCCGCAGCGCGATGCCGTTGTCGCCGAGCACCTTCTCGACGCGTCTCGTGGTGTCGAAGACGTCATCACGGCCGGTGTGTACCACCAGGAGCACGCATCGTTCGCTGGTCACTGTGGGCCCTCCACGACGGCGCGACGGACGGCGTCGTCGAGTGCGACGCCATCCAAGGACTCCGGCGTGCGGGTTCGCAACCGGAGGAAGTACTCGACGTTGCCCGACGGTCCGGGAAGAGGGCTGGCCGTCACGTCGACCGCCGGCCAGCCCAGGTCGGCCGCACGCAACGCCACGGACGTGACGGCATCGGCGCGCAGTTCCGGATCGCTGACGACGCCGCCGGCGCCGACGCGATCCCTACCGACCTCGAACTGTGGTTTCACCATGGGAACGATATCGGCGTCCGGGGACGCGCACGCGGTCAGCGCGGGCAGAACCGTAGCCAGCGAGATGAACGACAGGTCAGCGACGACGAGGTCGACGAGTCCGCCGATGGCCTCGGGTGTCAGGGAACGCACGTTGGTGCGCTCCAGGACCTGCACCCGGTCATCCGAACGCAGGGACCACGCGAGCTGGCCGTACCCGACGTCGGCGGCCACGACCAGCGCGACTCCGCGATCGAGCAGCACTTCCGTGAACCCGCCGGTCGACGCGCCGGCGTCGAGACAGCGCCGGCCGCTCACGTCGACCCCGAAGGCGTCGAGCGCACCGATCAGCTTGTGCGCACCGCGCGACACCCACGTGCGTTCGTCCGCCGCGACAGTCAGCCGAGCGTCGAGGGACACCGCGGTCGCGGGTTTCGCGGCGGGCATCCCGTCGATCCGCACCCGGCCCGCGCCGATCAACTCGGCCGCCTGCTGCCGAGACCGCGCGAGACCGCGCCTGACCAACTCGGCATCAACCCGGGCACGCCGCGTCACGCCGGGTCACCCGCGGTGCGTCGACGCCGCGGCGCCCCCGCCCGCCTGGCCGTGCTCGACCGATTCCAGCGCCCTGACGAGCAGGTCGTTGGCCTGCTCGAGTCGCGCGGCTATGACGTCGACGTCGGCGTCGGGAGCGTGCGGCGCAGGCATGTCCGCGAGCAGTGCCTCGATCTCGTGGCGGATCTGGTCGGGCTCGATGGTCATCTCGATTCTCACGCTAGCCGATCGGCGGACCGGAGCAGCGACCAGCGTTCGAGGGCGTCGTGTGCAGCGGCGTCGCCGGCGTCGACGGTGATGCGAGCCGAGTCGAGCCCGGCCGCCCAGAGCGCGTGCGCGGTGGCCCGCACCACGGTCAACGGGTCGCCGACGTCCTCGCCGGTGGAGTGCACGGTGACCGCGTCTCCGGACACGTCGACCCGCCAGGCGGGATGCGGTGCGACGCGCAGGGCGTCCGCATCGTCATACAGCGAGCGCAGATCCGGGCCGACGTAGTCCGGGCGCTCGGCGGGGATCGCGTGCACCATGTCGGCGGCGGTACTCACGCCGGTGAGGACGAGCAGGCTCGGCAGGTCGGCGGCTGTCGCACCCGCGATGTCGGTGTCCAGCCGGTCGCCCACCACCAGCGGCGTCCTGAACTCGCCGCGAGCCCGCGCGTCGTCGAGCAGCGCGGGCGCCGGCTTGCCCGCCACCTGCGGATCACTGTCGGTGGCGGTGCGGAGCGCGGCGACCATGGATCCGTTGCCGGGCAACAGGCCTCGCTCCGAGGGCAGTGTGCGGTCGACGTTCGCCGCGACCCAGAGGGCTCCGGACCGGATGGCGAGTGCCGCCTCGGCGAGGATCGCCCAACCCGTGTCGGGCGAGTGACCCTGGACGACCGCGACGGGCCCCTCGTCGAACGTCCGGACCGGCTCCAGGCCGACGTTCGAGACCTCGGCGGCGAGCGAGTCGGTGCCGACGACGAGCACCTTGGCGCCGGGGTCGAGCTGGTCGGCGAGCAGACGGGCGGCGCTCTGCGCGCTGGTCACCACGTCGTCGGCGGTCGCGGCGAAGCCGAGCTCCCTGAGGTGCTCGGCGACGCCCTCGGGCGCCCGCGAGGCGTTGTTCGTGACGTAGAGGGTGCGTGCGGTGATCGACGCGAGCGTCTCCACGGACCCCTCGGTGGCCTGACTGCCTCGGAACACGGTGCCGTCGAGGTCGAGGAGCAGACAGTCGTGATCCTGCGCGAGCGTGCTCACGTCAGGACAGTTCCGTGATGCGCTCTTCGGCGTCAGTCTGACCCTCGAGGTCGGCGGCCGCCGCATTCATGAACCACTGCAACGCATCCGAGGTCCTGTCGAGCGCCAAGAGCGTCTCGGCGTATACGTAGAACAGACGCGCCGCCGTCAGACCGGTGCGGGTCCGATCGAGCGGCGGACTCGACAGAGCGGCCAGCGCCTGTTCGTGCTGACCGAGATCGGACCTCGCGCCTGCGAGGACGATGCGGAGTTCGTCGGCGTCGTCACCGGTGAGTTCCGCGGCCTCCGGGCTGCGGCCGAGTTCGATGGCCTTCTCCGGCCGACCGACCCCGCGCTCGCAGTCGGCGATCAATGGAAGCAGAGCGGACTTGCTGCCCATTCTCCTGGCGGCACGCAATTCGGCGAGGGCCTGTGACCAGTCGCCGTAGTGGTAGGCGGCGATGCCGACCGCTTCCCGAACGGCGGCGATGCGCCCCGCGCGGGTCCGTGCCGCCTGCGCGTGCGCGAGGGCGGCTTCCGGGTCGTCCTCGAGCAGGTCGCCCGCGGCGACGAGGTGCCGGGCGACGAAGTCGGCGGTCGACTTGTCGAGTGTCAGGAGTTCACTGCGCACGTCCGGCGCGAGCTGCTTGGCCTCGATGTCGGGCGGGATCGGCGGCCCGGAGCGTTCGAAGTCCTGGTCGTCGCGTGGTTGGGTACGGCGAGCACGGTCGGGACCCGACGACCGGGGTGCGCCCTGGCCGGAGCGTGCCGGCCGACGTGGACCACCACCGTTCGACGGTCGCTGCGATCGGCGGTCGCCGCCGCCCTGCCTGTCCTCGGCCACGTTGCGCCTCTCTGGTTCGACACGTCGTCTCGAGAAGAATACGGCCTCACTGCGAAACGAGCGAAGACGAACAAATTCAATTCGACGATTAAATGGTCGACAACCCAATAAAGAGAATCACCCCCCACAGTTAAGTGGGGGGTGATTCCTAATGTGTGTTCGGCGGTGTCCTACTTTTCCACCCGTAGGGGTAGTATCATCGGCGCTGGTAGGCTTAGCTTCCGGGTTCGGGATGGGTCCGGGCGTTTCCCTGCCGCTATTACCGCCGTAACTCTATTTTATTTTCAGCCCCGTATTGGTGTTATTTGGTGGTGGGGTGTGGTCTGTCTGATCCTCGTGTGGATGCGTGGTTGCGTACGCGTGTTGTGGTGTGACTTACACGTTTCCTTTGAACCCCCGAGGGGGGTGGTTGTGTGTGTAAGTTTTCGGCCGGTTAGTGCCAGTTCCCTGCACCCATTGCTGGGCTTCTAGGTCTGGTCTATCAATCCCGTGGTCTGCGGGGGGCCTTATCCCACTTAATGGGTGAGAAGCCTGGTCTTGGAGGGGGTTTCCCGCTTAGATGCTTTCAGCGGTTATCCTGTCCGAACGTAGCTATCCAGCGGTGCCCCTGGTGGGACAACTGGTAGACCAGAGGTTCGTCCGTCCCGGTCCTCTCGTACTAGGGACAGGTTTCCTCAAGCTTCTGACGCGCGCGGCGGATAGAGACCGAACTGTCTCACGACGTTCTAAACCCAGCTCGCGTGCCGCTTTAATGGGCGAACAGCCCAACCCTTGGGACCTGCTCCAGCCCCAGGATGCGACGAGCCGACATCGAGGTGCCAAACCATCCCGTCGATATGGACTCTTGGGGAAGATCAGCCTGTTATCCCGGGGTACCTTTTATCCGTTGAGCGACACCCTTCCACTCGGGGTGCCGGATCACTAGTCCCGACTTTCGTCCCTGCTCGACATGTACGTCTCGCAGTCAAGCTCCCTTGTGCACTTACACTCAACACCTGATTGCCGTCCAGGTTGAGGGAACCTTTGGGCGCCTCCGTTACTTTTTTGGAGGCAACCGCCCCAGTTAAACTACCCACCAGGCACTGTTCCTGAACCGGATATACGGTTCGAGGTTAGAAGCCCAATACGATCAGAGTGGTATTTCAACGATGACTCCACCCACACTGGCGTGCGGGTTTCACAGTCTCCCACCTATCCTACACAAACCGTACCGAGCGCCAATACCAAGTTGTAGTGAAGGTCCCGGGGTCTTTTCGTCCTGCCGCGCGTAACGAGCATCTTTACTCGTAGTGCAATTTCGCCGAGTCTATGGTTGAGACAGTTGAGAAGTCGTTACGCCATTCGTGCAGGTCGGAACTTACCCGACAAGGAATTTCGCTACCTTAGGATGGTTATAGTTACCACCGCCGTTTACTGGGGCTTAAATTCTCAGCTTCACACCCCGAAGGGCATTAACCGGTCCTCTTAACCTTCCAGCACCGGGCAGGCGTCAGTCCGTATACATCGTCTTGCGACTTCGCACGGACCTGTGTTTTTAGTAAACAGTCGCTTCTCACTGGTTTGTGCCACCCCCCACCGCTGCCGGCCGCGAGGGCCATGACAGTAAGGGTCCTCCTTCTCCCGAAGTTACGGAGGTATTTTGCCGAGTTCCTTAACCATAGTTCACTCGTACGCCTTGGTATTCTCTACCTGACCACCTGTGTTGGTTTGGGGTACGGGCCGTGTCTGCACTCGCTAGAGGCTTTTCTTGGCAGCATAGGATCACCGAATTCGCCTCAATCGGCTATGCATCACCTCTCGGACTTGTGTGACATCCGGATTTGCCTAGATGTCGTCCTACGGGCTTGCCCCAGTATTACCACTGACTGGTACGGCTACCTTCCTGCGTCACCCCATCGCTTGACTACTACCAGCGAAGGTCCCGCGCAGCCCCACGAACCCTCACACCCGAAGGTGATCGGTGATCGTGGTTTTGGGCGGTTAGTACCGCTGATTCATCACGGGCGCGCATACACGGGTACGGGAATATCAACCCGTTGTCCATCGACTACGCCTGTCGGCCTCGCCTTAGGTCCCGACTCACCCTGGGAGGACTGGCCTGGCCCAGGAACCCTTGGTCTTTCGGCGGGCAAGGTTCTCACTTGCCTTATCGCTACTCATGCCTGCATTCTCACTCCCACACCCTCCACAGCTCCATCACTAGGCTGCTTCATCGGCGTGCAGGACGCTCCCCTACCCATCCTTGCGGATGCCGCGGCTTCGGCGGTGTGCTTGAGCCCCGCTACATTATCGGCGCACAATCACTTGACCAGTGAGCTATTACGCACTCTTTCAAGGGTGGCTGCTTCTAAGCCAACCTCCTGGTTGTCTTCGCGACTGCACATCCTTTTCCACTTAGCACACGCTTAGGGGCCTTAGCCGGCGATCTGGGCTGTTTCCCTCTCGACGCACGGAGCTTATCCCCCGCCGTCTCACTGCCGCACTGTTGACTTACCGGCATTCGGAGTTTGGCTGACATCAGTAACCTTGTGAGGCCCATCCGCCATCCAGTAGCTCTACCTCCAGTAAGGACCATGCAACGCTGCACCTAAATGCATTTCGGGGAGAACCAGCTATCACGGAGTTTGATTGGCCTTTCACCCTACCCACAACTCATCCCTCAGTCTTCAACCTAAGTGGGTTCGGGCCTCCACAACATCTTACTGCTGCTTCACCCTGGCCATGGGTAGATCACTCCGCTTCGGGTCCAGAACACGCCACTACACCACACACTCTTGTGCGGATACGCCCTATTCAGACTCGCTTTCGCTGCGGCTACCCCACACGGGTTAACCTCGCGACATGTCCCTGACTCGCAGGCTCATTCTTCAAAAGGCACGCCATCACCCCACGACGAATCGAAGGCTCTGACGGCTTGTAGGCGCACGGTTTCAGGTACTATTTCACTCCCCTCCCGGGGTACTTTTCACCATTCCCTCACGGTACTAATCCGCTATCGGTCATCAGAAGGTATTCAGGCTTACCGGGTGGTCCCGGCAGATTCACAGCAGATTCCACGGGCCCGCTGCTACTCGGGAACACCACACAAGGCAGACATCGGGTTTTCACGTACCGGGCTCTCACCGTCTACGGCAGGCCATCCCAAGCCACTTCCGCTAACCACGACATTTTCTCACTGCCCTCCAGTCGGATAGAACTGGAAACATGGGTCCCACAACCCCGCACACAACCCCTACCCGGTATCACATGCATGCGGTTTAGCCATCCTCCGCTTTCGCTCGCCACTACTCACGGAATCACTGTTGTTTTCTCTTCCTACGGGTACTGAGATGTTTCACTTCCCGCGTTACCTCCCGCACCCTATGTATTCAGATACGGGTAACACGACATCACTCGTGCTGGGTTTCCCCATTCGGACACCCTCGGATCAACGCTCGGTTGGCAGCTCCCGAGGCATATCGCAGCCTCCCACGTCCTTCATCGGCCTCTGATGCCAAGGCATCCACCATGCGCCCTTAAACACTTACAAAGCACAAAACCATAAACAAAGAAAAAATCACACCACAACAAACCGACACACTCAGTGCAGGCGCCACCCCCATGACGGGAACGGAACCCACGACGCATGCCAGCTTGATGCTCGCAACCACTATCCACGAATCAAACACCACACCCCACCACCAAAACCTGGGGCAACAACCAAACCACCCACACTCTCGTGCGAGCCGGCGCCCCGACCCCACCCCCGACCATCCCCACACAGGGAACGGTCTTACATTCGGGGTGGCGTACACGCGCCGCGGGCTTGTTGTCTCAAAGCCCAATAGTGTGTTGGTGATTCGCGGGCCGGCATCTTCTCCTACCGGTACCCGCACTGCTTGCCATGTGCACCAGACCCCCACCCACTACAGGCACGACCCAACGGAATGTCGAGTCTTGGGGGCCATCCAACGAATCGCCCGGCGCACCGAACCCCCACACGATGTGGGCGGGGCCGAGTCTCGTGGTGCTCCTTAGAAAGGAGGTGATCCAGCCGCACCTTCCGGTACGGCTACCTTGTTACGACTTCGTCCCAATCGCCGATCCCACCTTCGACGGCTCCCTCCCACGAGGGGTTAGGCCACCGGCTTCGGGTGTTACCGACTTTCATGACGTGACGGGCGGTGTGTACAAGGCCCGGGAACGTATTCACCGCAGCGTTGCTGATCTGCGATTACTAGCGACTCCGACTTCACGGGGTCGAGTTGCAGACCCCGATCCGAACTGAGACCGGCTTTGAAGGGATTCGCTCCACCTTACGGATTCGCAGCCCTCTGTACCGGCCATTGTAGCATGTGTGAAGCCCTGGACATAAGGGGCATGATGACTTGACGTCATCCCCACCTTCCTCCGAGTTGACCCCGGCAGTCTCTTACGAGTCCCCGCCATGACGCGCTGGCAACATAAGATAGGGGTTGCGCTCGTTGCGGGACTTAACCCAACATCTCACGACACGAGCTGACGACAGCCATGCACCACCTGCACACAGGCCACAAGGGAACTGATATCTCTACCAGCGTCCTGTGCATGTCAAACCCAGGTAAGGTTCTTCGCGTTGCATCGAATTAATCCACATGCTCCGCCGCTTGTGCGGGCCCCCGTCAATTTCTTTGAGTTTTAGCCTTGCGGCCGTACTCCCCAGGCGGGGTACTTAATGCGTTAGCTACGGCACGGATCCCAAGGAAGGAAACCCACACCTAGTACCCACCGTTTACGGCGTGGACTACCAGGGTATCTAATCCTGTTCGCTCCCCACGCTTTCGCTCCTCAGCGTCAGTTACTGCCCAGAGACCCGCCTTCGCCACCGGTGTTCCTCCTGATATCTGCGCATTCCACCGCTACACCAGGAATTCCAGTCTCCCCTGCAGTACTCAAGTCTGCCCGTATCGCCCGCACGCCCACAGTTAAGCTGTGAGTTTTCACGAACAACGCGACAAACCACCTACGAGCTCTTTACGCCCAGTAATTCCGGACAACGCTCGGACCCTACGTATTACCGCGGCTGCTGGCACGTAGTTGGCCGGTCCTTCTTCTGCACATACCGTCACTTGCGCTTCGTCTGTGCTGAAAGGAGTTTACAACCCGAAGGCCGTCATCCCCCACGCGGCGTCGCTGCATCAGGCTTGCGCCCATTGTGCAATATTCCCCACTGCTGCCTCCCGTAGGAGTCTGGGCCGTATCTCAGTCCCAGTGTGGCCGGTCACCCTCTCAGGCCGGCTACCCGTCGTCGCCTTGGTGAGCCGTAACCTCACCAACAAGCTGATAGGCCGCGGGCCCATCCCACACCGCAAAGCTTTCCCCACCAACCATGCAGTCAATGAGGTGTATTCGGTATTAGACCCAGTTTCCCAGGCTTATCCCAAAGTGCAGGGCAGATCACCCACGTGTTACTCACCCGTTCGCCACTCGAGTACCCCGAAGGGCCTTTCCGTTCGACTTGCATGTGTTAAGCACGCCGCCAGCGTTCGTCCTGAGCCAGAATCAAACTCTCCAAACAAAAACAACCCAACCCAACAGGTCAGGTGAATTCGCAATCAGAAAAATCCGATCAACAAACCAGAACACCAAACAAACTGGCATCCAAAAAACCATGCCCCCCTAAACGAGAAAAAAGGAGACACAGATAAAACAACAAACAAAAACCACCAAACACACTATTGAGTTCTCAAACAACACACCCGCTCCGACCGCGCACGAACCCCGCGGCTGAAAGCCGCTAGCTAGTACTGCGGGCGGATGAGGACCCTCACCGAAGTGCGGGTTTCCCTCTGGGAGTCTGCCGCGCTCCCCGGTCCGAAGTCCGTGTCGCGGCGACCTGAGATAAGTTACGTCAGTGGTAACTCGGAGTCAAATCCGCTGGTAGACGCTCTTTTTCTCGTCGGTCTCATCATCCAACGCGTCGGACTCCGGAAATGTTCCGCTTGCCACGGCGCAGCACCAGCCACCGGCCGTGCAGGAAGTCGCCGGCCTCCGGTGTCCACTCGTCGCTCTCGATCCGGACGTTGTTGACGTAGACGCCGCCTTCGGCCACGGTCCGTCGGGCCGCGCCCCTGCTCGGGACGAGACCGGTCGCCACCAGGAGGTCGGTGATCGCATCCGGTCCCCCGGGCGCCAGTTCGGCGACCTGGTCGTTGCCGGCCTCTCGCAGAGCGGCCGCGAGCGTCGGCTCGTCGAGGTCGGTCAGTTCGCCCCGGCCGAACAGCGCTTGGCTCGCCAGCTCGACCGCATCCGTCGCCGATTGCCCGTGCACCAGGGTGGTCAGTTCCCGGGCCAGTCGGCGTTGGCCGGCGCGTTCGTGGGGACGTGACCTGGTCGCCTCGTCGAGTTCCTCGACCTCGTCGCGCGAGAGGAACGTGAACCACTTGAGGTAGGGCACGACGTCGGCGTCGGCGGTGTTCACGAAGTACTGGTACCAGGCGTACGGGCTGGTCATCTCCGGATCCAGCCAGAGATTGCCGCCGCCGGTCGACTTGCCGAACTTCCTGCCCTCGGAGTCGGTGACCAGGGGGGTCGTCATCGCGTGCACCGTCGCTCCGGCCTTCTGGCGGACCAGGCGTGCTCCGGCCACGATGTTGCCCCACTGATCGGAACCGCCGATCTGCAACGCGCAGCCGAACCGCCGATGGAGTTCCACGTAGTCGTTGGACTGCAGAAGCATGTAGCTGAACTCGGTGTAGGACATGCCATCACCCTCGAGGCGCCGCCGCACGGTCTCACGGTCGAGCATGACGTTGACCGAGAAGTACTTGCCGACGTCGCGTAGGAACTCGATGGCCGACAGTTCGCTGGTCCAGGTCAGGTTGTTCTGCGTGACCGCACCCGTCGGCGTCTCGTCGAACTCGACGAAGCGTTCGAGCTGGCCTCGGATGCGGGAGGCCCAGTCCGCGACGGTGTCCGCGGTGTTCAGCGTGCGCTCGCCCGTCTCCCGCGGGTCGCCGATCATGCCGGTGGCTCCGCCGGCCAGGACGATCGGACGGTGGCCCGCCTGCTGGAACCGCCGGAGGACCAGCAGCGGGACGAGGTGTCCGGCGTGCAAACTCGGCCCGGTCGGATCGAACCCGGAGTACAGCGTCAGCGGACCTGCGGCGAGATCCGCCGCCAGGGCATCTCGATCAGTCGACTGTGCGATCAAGCCGCGCCAGTCCAGTTCATCGAGGATGTCGTCAACCATGCGTCGATCTTCGCGCATCGGCGCCCTCGACCCGTAACCAGTCAGTCGCTCGCTCCCGGGGCCGGCGCCCGCGGGCTGCGACGGAAGGCGGACACCTCCGAACGGCCACCCACCCAGAACCGCCACGGGCGGTCCGCGGCCGTACTCACCCCCACCCGAGGTCCACTCGAGCCCTCGATCGACTCGCCGAGCCGAAGCCGCACCGGGCTCGTCTCGTCGAAGAGATCGATCCCGTTGTCCTCGAGCGCGATTCCCAGCGCAGAGCACAGGTTGCCAGGGCCCCTGGCGAGTTTGGCCGCCGGCACCGCCGGGCCGCGCCGGGTGGACGCGACGACGTCTCCGTCGTCGATCACGGCCGCCCTGAGCAGTACCGCACCTGCGACGCCGTCGAACCCGCACACCACGTTCGCGCACACGTGGATGCCGTGGCTGCGGTAGGTGTACAGCCGGCCCGGCGGTCCGAACATGACCGCACTGCGGGGCCGAGGACCGCGGAACGAGTGCGACGCGGAGTCCGGCCATGGTCCGTCGGGCGGCCCGCCGTAGGCCTCGACCTCGACGATCGTGGCCGTGACGTCACGACCGGTCAGTTCCGCGCCGAGGAGCCGCCGAGCGGCGGCGACCGGGTCGGCGGGCAGGCGGTCGGGAGACACGGTGGCGATTCTGCCGCGTTCCGTTGACAGACCCGGCGACGGGGCGCATTATTCATCGCATGATGACTTCATCGTCCGATGAATTTCAGCGACCGGCCGCGCAACCCGACGATGCGGTGGTCGTCGACCGGCTGGTCGTGATCCGCGGCGGGCGGCGCGCACTCGACGACGTCTCGCTGCGGGTGGGTCGCGGAACCATCACCGGCCTGCTCGGCCCGTCCGGATGCGGCAAGACGACCTTGATCCGCTCGATCACCGGCACCCAGGTCGTCGCCTCGGGATCGGTCACCGTGCTCGGCATGCCCGCCGGCAGTGCCGCTCTCCGTCACCGCGTCGGCTACGTCACGCAGAACGCCACCATCTACGGCGACCTACGAGTCGTCGACAACGTCCGCTACTTCGCTGCGCTGTACGGCACGGGCAAGGCCGCCGCCGACGAGGCGATCACCGCCGTCGGGCTCGGAGACCATCGGGCCGCGCCGTGCGCCGGCCTCTCCGGCGGCCAGCGGAACCGGGTGTCACTGGCCTGCGCACTGGTGTCGCATCCCGATCTGCTCGTACTCGACGAACCCACCGTCGGCCTGGACCCCGTGCTGCGGGTCGACCTCTGGCAGCGCTTCCACGACCTGGCGCGAAACGGCACCACACTGCTGGTGTCGAGCCACGTCATGGACGAAGCCGACCACTGCCGCGACCTGCTCCTGATGCGCCACGGTCGCCTGCTCACCCGTACCACCCCGACGACACTGCGAGAGGACACCGGATGTCAGTCACTGGAGGACGCGTTCCTGACCATCATCCGGCGCACCACCGGGCACGTGGGCGCCGCGGCGGGCTGAGCCCGGTCCCCTACGTCGCCACCACGACGCGGATCCTCCGGCAGCTGGCCGGCGACCACCGCAGCGTCGCCATGATCGTGGTGGTGCCGAGCGCCATCATCGCGCTGATGTTCTTCATGTTCCAGGACGCCCCGCGACGGCCGGGTGTTCCGTCGCCGTTCGACGACGCGTGCCTGATCATGCTCGGCGTCTTCCCGCTGGTCGTGATGTTCCTGATCACGTCCATCACCATGCAGCGGGAGCGCGCGTCGGGCACCTTGGAACGCATCCTCACCACTCCCCTGCGCCGCCTCGATCTGCTCGCCGCGTACGGCACCGCGTTCTCCATCGCCGCGGCCGCGCAGGCCACGCTGGCATGCGTCGTCTCGTTCTGGCTGCTCGGGCTCGACACCGCGGGCAGCCCGGCGCTCGTGTTCGTGATCGCGATCATCAACGCCGTCCTCGGCGTGGGACTCGGGCTGCTCTGCAGCGCGTTCGCGCGCACCGAGTTCCAGGCCGTCCAGTTCATGCCGCTGGTCATCGTGCCGCAGCTGCTGCTGTGCGGGATCATCGTGCCGCGCGACGTGCTGCCCGGCTGGCTGCAGTGGATCAGCGACGTCCTGCCCGCCAGCTACGCGCTCGAGGCTCTTCGGGAGGTGGGCGCGCACCCGGAGATGACTGCGACCGCGGTGCGCGACGTAGCGGTGGTGGTGGGATTCGCCGTCCTGGCCATGGGCCTGGCGGCGGCGACGCTCCGCCGCAGGACTCCGTGAGCAGGCGACCGGGACGCCCCGCGGGCGGGTCCGACAGCCGCGACCGCATCCTCGACCACGCTCGGGAATTGTTCGCCCGCAACGGGTTCGACAAGACCTCCGTACGCTCCATCGCGGCGGGCGCCGGTGTGGACGCGGCGCTCGTCCATCACTACTTCGGCACCAAGCAGCAGTTGTTCGCCGCCGCGATCCACATCCCGATCGATCCCATGCAGGTCATCGGTCCGATGCGTGAGACGCCCGTGGACCAGCTGGGGCTGATGCTGCCGTCGACCCTGTTGCCGCTGTGGGACTCCGAGCTGGGCGCCGGTTTCATCGCGACCCTGCGCTCACTGCTGGCGGGCAACGACGTCGGCCTCGTGCGGTCGTTCGTCCAGGAGGTGATCGCCGTCGAACTCGGAGGTCGCGTCGACGACCCGCCGGGCTCCGGGCGCGTCCGGGTGCAGTTCGTCGCCTCGCAGTTGGTGGGCGTCGTGATCGCGAGGTACATCCTCGAGCTGGAACCGTTCGCGACGCTGCCGGTCGATCAGATCGCCCGGACGATCGCGCCGAACCTGCAACGCTACCTCACAGGCGAACTGCCCGGGCCGGCTCAGGAGTCGTGACGAAGTTCGGTGGGGGCGTCGCCACCCAGCGTGACGACCAGTCCCGCGAGGAGCGAGTCGAGGTGGCGGCCGACGGCCTCGATCTCGGTCGAGCCGTAACTGCCGAACAGCAGGCTCGGCTGATCGACCGCCAGGTTGGTCGTCCCCGCGGGATCGACGTACAGCAGCGTTCGCAGTGGTGCGTGCAGCATCACGGCCGGATCGTGCCGGAACATCCGTTCGGCGATGGTGTGGTTCCCCATCAGGTACTGGCGGCCGGTCCACGGCGCGGACGCCGTGGCGAACACGGCGGTGAGATCGACGCCGTAGTACCGCATGAACCCGTAGGGGGCGGTGCGTTCGGCGAGGTCGAGGTGCTCCTGCCAGGACGTCAGGGCCGCGAAGGCAGCGAGGTCGGCCGTCGGCACGACCTGTTCGTACTGCTCGACGAAGTCCGCGAGGTCGCGGTCGAACGGGATGATGAGGCGACGGTTGGCGTGCTCGACGGAGCCGTTGGTGGTCATGCCCTAAGTATGATCGTGCATACCCAGGGCCGCATTACCGCTAGCTGCAATCACGCACCGGCGAGGGTCACCAGGCGGTCGTGCTCGGCGTCGTCGGTGACGTCGACGGCCTCGTCGACCAGGAGCACGGGAACGTCGCCCTCGATCCGGTAGGCACGACGCAGTCGCGGGTTGTAGAGGACGCCCTCGTCGGCGACGAGCAGCAGCGGCCCACGGTCCTGCGGGCAGACGAGGATGTCGAGCAGCCTCTGGTCCAGTGCCATCGCTCAGCCCTGGGGGATGTCGAGCGGACTCTGGATCGGCTGGCCGTTGCCCGGCGGGATCTGCCCGATGCCGAACTGGGTGGGGCTCTGCGACTGCTGCATCATCCCGCGCTGCTGGGCGCGGCGTTGGAACGACAGCGTCTGCTCGAGCGCCGTCCGCAGGGGCACCTGGTTGGGCCGCTTCGCCAACCCCTCCTGCAGCGCGATCACGTTGCCCTTGGACGGGTAGTAGCCCTGCGACCGCAGCATCATCACGCTGTGGATCAGCTGCGACACCTGGCCGCCACCGCTGCCGGTGTCGTAGTCCGCGGCGATCGTCGCCAGCGCCTGATCGCCGGCCTGCGCATCGCTGGACATGGCGCCGGCACCGCCCGGCGTGATCGGGCTGCCCGGTGCGGACGCCACCGGGGTGACGGGGTTGGTGGGTTCGACGGGCGAGGGTTCCGACAGCGCCGCCGGCGCGGCCGCGAGAAGTCCGGCGACCAGGGCGCCGGAGGCGACCGCTCCGGTTGCGGCGCGACGCCAGCGGGTATTCGTGCTGGTCAGCGAAGTCATCGATCCTCCACGCGAACGGGGCCTGCGACGCTCTGCCGCCAGCCGGGAGCCTAACAGTGTGACCAAGGTGACGCACGGCCTCAGCGGGCCGAGCCCTCCCCCAGCAACTCGGTTCGCACGGCGGCCGTCAACCGCTTGTACACCCCTGTGTCGTCGTCCCGGTACCAGGCGTTACGGGACGGCTTCGGCAGCCCGCCGGACCGCAGCGGACCGAGCAGCGGACGGTAGGACGCGCTGAGCTTCATGTCGGGGACCACGTGCACGACGTCGGGGTGCACTCCCGCCGGCAGCGTCGCGAGCGCCTCGTTGAGGTCGGCGGTCGGGACGCTGCCTCCGGGGGCCAGCGCGAGGGCGGTCACCGCGAGGGCCCTGTCGTCGACCTTGACCTCGTAGGTCGCCGCGAGGTCCACCGCGCCGATCCGACCCGCCGCGTCGTTGACCGTGGCGCTGAACACCGGACCGCGCTCGGTCCGGATGACGCTGCCCCGATGATCGACCAACCAGAAGTCACCGTCCGCGTCGCGGCGGAACAGGTACTCCGTCGACACCCAGAAGTCGGCCGGGGCGAACACGCCGCGCTTGATCGATGCCCTCGGGTCGACGGGACCACGGGGGTGCGCGAGCAGGACGCCCACCTCATTGGTATCGGCGAGCCGGACGAAGCCGCTGTCCTCCTCGAGGATGAGGTCGTCGTCGACGTCGTAGGCCGCGAGTTCGACGCGTCCACCGCCCGGAAGCGGTCGGCCCTCGCTGCCGATCTTGGCTCCCGAGACGTTCGCGAGGACGGCCTGACCGTCGGTGGTCGCGAAGAACTCGACGATGTGCGCCGGCGCGAATTCCTCCTCGATGCGCTTCCAGAGGCCGGTCGGCATGCCGGAGCCGATGAAGAGCCGCACCGGGTGGGTGCCGTTGAGCACGAAGGACGGATCGTCCACCACGTCGCGGAGCATCGCCCAGGTGTAGGACACGACGGTGACTCCGTACTGCCGCAGCTCGTGAACGAAGCGGTCCGGGCGCAGCCCGCGGGACAGCGCGATCCGGGTTCCGCCGACGACGGCGCCACCCACGCTGACGAGCAGCCCCGACTGGTGGTGCAGCGGCGTCAGGCAGTAGACGGTGTCACCGCGTTCGAGGTTCGCCGCCGACGCCGTCCCGAATGCGGACAGCGCCCACCGGAAGTTCGTGATCTGGCGTGCGACGAGTGCGCCGCCGACGGTGGCGAAGGCGACGTAGGCGAGGTCCTTCGCGAAGCCGGGGTTGGGCCGGTACCAGCCGGGCAAGGCGACGACGTCGGGGTCGATCCGCTCCATGTCGACCACGTTCGGGTTGCCCTGCGGGTCCAGGTCGCGGTTCTCACCACCGCCGAGAACCAGCACGCGCAGGGGCAGCCGGGTGGCCGCGTCCAGGTTGCCGGGGTCGGCGATGACGTCCGACACGCCACCCAGCCGGGCCGCCTCGGCGAGGTCGGCATCCGGCGGCATCAGGACCGCGACGGCGCCGAGGCGAGACAGCGCGGCGATCGCGACCAGCGCGCTCGGCCTGGTCTCCATCAGGACGCCGACGTGCGCACCCTGGCGGACCCCGACGCTGATGAGACCGCGGACGACGTTGTTGATGCGGCGGTCGACCGCCTCGTAGGTGTGCACCCGCCCGTCGAACAGCAGGAACTCGCCCTCCGGCGTCGCGACGGCCTGTTCACTCATGATGCGGCCGAGGGAGATTCGCGTGTGGTCGTTGATCTGCCCGAGCCGGGCGAGCCTGGGCAGCGTGCGCGCCGTCTCGACGACCAGCGCACGTGCGGACTTGTTGGCGGTGATGAAGGCGTCTGCGGCCGAACGGGCCACGTTGAAGGTCAGCTCCGCGGCGGCACCGGCGCCGTGGACCAGGCGGGAGGTGAGCGGCACGCCGGTGTCGCTGCCCTGCGGGGGCTGCAACGCCATGGGCACGACGTCCGAGGGCATCCTGCCGTCGCCCGACAGCCACTTGACCCAGCCCGCCACGGTCGGCCAGGTCTGGTCGGCCGCCCGCGACCCCACGACGAGGCCGAAATGCCCGGCGCGGATCAGGTATTCGTAGACGTCGGCCTGCGGCGAGGCGCGCCTGATCCCGCGGACCGACGCGGGCTGGCCGATGTCGTCCACCTCGCCGACGACGGCGAGGATGGGGCAGTCGATGTCGGCGAGCGTGACGAGGTCACCCCGGATCGAGAACCCGCCGCTCATCATCCGGTTGTGCGCGATGAACTGCTTGAGCAGTTCCGCGATCGCCGGCCCGGACCACGCGATGTACCCGTCGGAGGCCAGGAAGCGCCGCTGCTGCTCGCGGGGCAGCAGCGCCTCGCGGTCGTGCAACTGCCGCACGAACTCCACCCGTGACTGGGCGGTCTTGATCGGGTCGAGCAGTTGGAAGCCGGTGCGGGCCATCCAGCCGGGGATGTCGATGCGGCTGAAGACGTGGTCGGCCATGAAGTCGGCCGCACCGACGGCCAGGCCGGCCGGCAGATTGAAGGGCAGCGCGGCCAGCGTGTCCACCGGCGAGCCGAAGGCGACGATGCTGGCGATGCCCTCGGACCGCCGGAACGCGGCGGCCTGGTAGCAGAACATGCCGCCCTGCGAGTAGCCGGCGAGGTGGACGTCACTGTCGGTGAGCTTCTTCACCGTGTCGACGGCCTCGCTGAGGGCGACGATGTGGTCGGAGAGGTTGCGCTGCATGCCGCCCTCGACCTCGTCCGGGGAGCCGAAGTCGATGACCCAGGGGTCGATTCCCGCGGCGTGCAGGATGCCCACGGCGCCTTCCGCGCGGGTGACGTCCCACATGTCGGCCGACATCATCATCGGGTGCACCATCAGGACCGGCGGACCCGGCTCGGCCGCACCCGGGCGGACGTCGGGTGGGAAGTACCGGCGCAGCCGGTACATGGGGACGCTCTCGACGATCTGGAAGGGCGATGGCAGCGCACCGGTTTCGAGTCCGCCGTAGCGCAGCACCTCGAGGCCGTTCTGCGCCGTCGCCATCAGCCGCCCCACGGGTCTGGTGAATGCCGACAGGTCGACCATTGTGCTTCCCTTCACGCTCCCCCGGACCCGCAGTTTTCCGTCGTCATCATGGCACAGCGGCCTGACGGCCCCACCGGCCTCGGTGCGACGGCGGCCACCGGTCGCCGCCTATGATCGGAGGCCGATGGCGAACCTGATCAACGTCGAACGCGTCAGCGTCGGCTACGGCACCCGAACCCTCCTCGACGGCGTGAGCCTGGGCATCGACGAGGGCGAGGCGATCGGTGTCGTCGGCCGCAACGGCGACGGCAAGACGACCCTGCTCCAGATCCTCACCGAAACACGTCCTCCCGACTCCGGACGCGTCACGCACACGTCCGGGACGTCGGTCGGGTACCTGCACCAGGCCGACGACTTCGCCGCCGAGGCCACGATCCGTGACGTCATCGTGGGTGGCAGACCCGACCACATCTGGGCCGCGGAGGCCGAGACCCGCGCCGTGGTCACCCACCTGCTGTCCGAGGTGTCGCTCGACCAGACCGTCGACGATCTCAGCGGTGGCGAGCGGCGACGCGTCGCGCTGGCCGCCGTGCTGCTGGCCGGCCATGACGTGCTGGTCCTCGACGAGCCCACCAACCACCTCGACGTCGAGGTGATCGGCTGGCTGGCGGGTCACCTCGCCGGCAAGCGCACCCAGTCGATCGTCGTGGTCAGCCACGATCGCTGGTTCCTCGACGCCGTCTGCACGAAGACCTGGGAGGTGCACGACGGCACCGTCGACGCCTACGACGGCGGCTACGCCGAGTACGTGCTCGCCCGGGCCGAACGCTCGAGGATCGCCGCGGGCACCGAGAGCCGCCGGCAGAACCTGATGCGCAAGGAACTGGCGTGGCTGCGGCGGGGTCCGCCCGCGCGGACGTCCAAGCCGCGATTCCGCATCCAGGCGGCCAACGACCTGATCGCGAACGAGCCGCCGGCGCGGGATTCGCTGTCGCTGCAGCGCTTCGCGACGGCACGGCTCGGCAAGGACGTGTTCGATCTGCACCGCGTCGACCTCGAACTCGGCGGCAAGACGCTGCTCGACAAGCTGGACTGGTCGATCGGGCCGGGCGCCCGGATCGGTCTCGTCGGGGTCAACGGCACCGGCAAGTCGTCGATCCTCAAGCTCCTCGTCGGTGAGATGCCCCCGACGTCGGGCACGGTCAAGCGCGGTCAGACACTGTCGATCGGCTACCTGAGTCAGGCACTCGCCGAACTGAATCCCGACGAGCGGGTGCTCGACGCGGTCGAGAGCAAGAAGCGGCTCACCGAGGTCGCGGGCGGGCGCGAGGTCAGTACGTCGACGCTGCTGGAGGACTTCGGCTTCACCGGCGACAAGCTCACCACCCGGCTGGGCGACCTGTCCGGCGGCGAGCGACGGCGGCTGCAGTTCCTGCGCCTGCTCCTCGACGAGCCGAACGTGCTGCTGCTCGACGAGCCGACCAACGACCTCGACATCGACACGCTGACCGTCATCGAGGATTACCTGGACGGCTGGCCCGGCACGCTCATCGTCGTGACCCACGACCGCTACTTCCTCGAGCGCGTCACCGACGTCACCTACGCGCTGACCGGCGGCGGCCGCTGCGACCTGCTACCCGGTGGCATCGAGCAGTACCTCGAGGGTCGCATCGCCGCGGAGTCCGCCGCGCCGGCGAAGACCGCCGACCGATCCGAGTCGGCGTCCGCGCGGGAGCGCCGGACCGGAAAGGAGCTGTCGCGCATCGAGAGTCAGCTTGGCAAGCTCGACAGCAGGATCGCGACTCTGCACTCGACGATGGCGGACGCCGCCGCCGACCACGTGAAGGCGGCGGCCCTCAACGACGAACTGCGGGACCTGACCGCACGCAAGGAGTCCCTCGAAGAGGAGTGGCTCGAGCTGGCCGACGGCTGAGTCCGGGCGTCACACCGGGTGGCGCAGTGCCACCCGCAGCCGGTCCGCGGTGTCCCGGACGATGCCCAGCTGCCGGGCGACCTGCACGGGTGCGGTGCCGCCGCGAGCATCGCGCGAGTCGACCGAGCCGGCGACGGTGAGGACCTCGCGCACCTCCGCGGTCAGTCCCGGGTGGATGCCGGCGAGTTCGTCGTCGGCCAGCTCCTCGAGACCCACGCCGCGCGACTCGGCGGTACGCACCGCCGCGCCGGCCGCCTCGTGGGCGACGCGGAACGGGATGCCCTGCCGGACCAGCCATTCCGCGACGTCGGTGGCCAGGGTGTAGCCGAGCGGCGCGAGTTCGGCCATCCGGTCGGTGTCGAAGACGAGGGTCCCGACGAGACCGGCGACCGCGGGCAGCAGCATCTCGAGTTGCCCGACGGAGTCGAACACCGGCTCCTTGTCCTCCTGCAGGTCCCGGTTGTAGGCGAGCGGTTGCGCCTTCAGCGTCGCGAGGAGGCCGGTGAGGTTGCCGATCAGACGTCCGGACTTGCCTCGGGCCAGTTCGGCGATGTCCGGGTTCTTCTTCTGAGGCATGATCGAGCTGCCGGTGGACCATGAGTCGTGCAGCGTGACGTAGCCGAATTCCGTGGTGCTCCACAGGATCACGTCCTCGGCGAGCCGGGACAGGTCCACCGCGATCATCGCCAGGACGAACGCGGCCTCGGCGGCGAAGTCCCTGGCGGCGGTCGCGTCGATCGAGTTGTCGGCCGCCGCGTCGAAGCCGAGTTCCGCGGCGATGGCGTCCGGGTCGAGACCGAGCGACGACCCGGCGAGCGCCCCGGAACCGTACGGCGACACGGCCGTACGCACATCGAAGTCGACGATGCGCGAGACATCGCGCAGCAGCGGGTGGGCGTGCGCCAGCAGGTGGTGCGCCAGCAGGACGGGCTGCGCCGACTGCAGGTGGGTCTTGCCCGGCATGATCGCGGTCGGGTGCGCGGCGGCCTGGGTGGCGAGTGCGGCGACGACGTCGAGGGCGCCGTTGCCCACCCTGGCCATCGCATCGCGCAACCACATCCGGAACAGCGTGGCGACCTGGTCGTTGCGCGACCGGCCCGCGCGCAATCGGCCACCGAGTTCGTCGCCCACCCGGTCGATGAGGCCGCGTTCGAGCGCGCCGTGCACGTCCTCGTCGGACGGCAGCGGCCCGAAGGTACCGTCGGCGACGTCCTCCCCCAGGCTGTCCAGGCCGGCGAGCAGACCGTCGCGTTGGTCCTCGGTCAGCAGTCCCGCACCGAACAGCACCCGCGCGTGCGCCTTGGAGGCGCGGACGTCGTACGGCGCCAGCACCCAGTCGAAGTGCGTCGACTTGCTCAGTGCGGCAAGGGCGTCGGACGGTCCGTCGGCGAATCGTCCGCCCCACAGGGACCCCTCGTTGGTGGTGCTCACGTGGTTGCCTTCCTCCCGCGAGCGTGCGTGAAGTCGGGTTTCCTTGCGGCGTGTCGCCCGCAGACACGCACGCTCGCCGGAGAGGTCGGAGGAGTCACGTGCCCGCCAGGTCCCGCTTCGCGGCGATCTTCGACGACAGGCCGTGCACGTGGACGAAGCCCTTGGCGCTGGACTGGTCGAAGGTGTCGCCCTCGTCGTAGGTGGCGAGGTTGAAGTCGTAGAGCGATTCGGCGCTGCGCCGGCCGTTGACGGCGATGTGTCCACCGTGCAGGACCAGGCGGATCTCTCCGCTGACGTGCTCCTGGGTGTGCGCGACGAACGTCTCGAGCGCGCGCTTCAGCGGCGAGTACCACAGGCCGTCGTAGACGAGCTCGCCCCACTTCTGGTCGGTGTTGCGCTTGAACCGGCCCAGTTCGCGCTCGAGCGTGACGTGCTCGAGTTCGGTGTGGGCGGTGATGAGCACCATGGCGCCCGGCGCCTCGTAGATCTCGCGGCTCTTGATGCCGACCAGGCGGTCCTCGACGACGTCGAGACGCCCGACGCCCTGCGCGCCCGCGCGGCGGTTCAACTCGACGATGGCCTCGAGCACGCTCACCGGCCTGCCGTCGATGGACACCGGCACGCCCCGCTCGAACCCGACGACCACCTCGTCCGGACTGCTCCAGTTGACCGTCGGATCCTCGGTGTAGTCGTAGACGTCCTTGGTCGGGGCGTTCCAGAGGTGTTCCAGGAAGCCCGTTTCCACGGCGCGGCCCCACACGTTCTGGTCGATCGAGAACGGCGAGCGCTTGCTCACGTTGATCGGGATCGCGTTCTCCTCGGCGAAGGCGATGGCCTTCTCCCGCGTCCACGCGTAGTCGCGGACCGGTGCCAGCACCTCGAGATCCGGTGCCAGCGAGGCGAACCCGACCTCGAAGCGCACCTGATCGTTGCCCTTGCCGGTGCAGCCGTGCGCCACGATGCCGCCACCGTGCTCCCGTGCGGCCTCGACGAGGTGCTTGACGATCAGCGGGCGGCTGATCGCCGACACCAGCGGGTAGCGGTCCATGTAGAGCGCGTTGGACTGGATGGTCGGCAGGCAGTACTCGTTCGCGAACTCGTCGCGAGCGTCGACGACGACGGCCTCGACGGCTCCGCAGTCGATGGCGCGCTGCCGGACCACCTCCATGTCCTCACCGCCCTGCCCGAGGTCGATGGCCACGGCCACGACCTCGCGACCGGTCTCCTTGCCGATCCAGCTGATCGCGACCGAGGTGTCCAGACCGCCGGAGTACGCCAGGATGACGCGTTCGGACATTGAATCTCCTTCTCGTTACTACTGAAGCGTTGACGTGCTGGGGTGCGCTCGATGAGCTTCTTCGAAGCGCTCGGCCAGTTGTGCTCCGGTCATCGGGTCGCGGGCGACCACCAGGATGGTGTCGTCGCCGGCGACCGTGCCGACGACGTCCGGCAGGGCCGCGCGGTCGATGGCGCTGGCCAGGTAGTGCGCTGCGCCGGGTGGGGTGCGCAGCACCGCGAGGTTACCGCTGGCATCGGTGGACACCAGCAGGTCACCCAGGAGTCGCGACATGCGCTCGGTGCCGCCCGACACTCCGCGCACCGGGCTGCCGTCCTCCGGCACCACGTACACACCGGTGCCCCCGTCGGCCCCGCGCAGCTTGACCGCACCGAGTTCCTCGAGGTCCCGCGACAGGGTGGCCTGGGTGACGTCGATCCCGTCCGCGGCCAGCATGCCCGCGAGTTCGACCTGACTGCGCACCGAGTGCGACGACAGCAGCGTCACGATCCGCGCCTGCCTGCCTGCCCTGGTGGAGGTCGTCACGACGGTCTCATCCGCGTCGCTCCAGCAGCCACACCAGCAGCGCCTTCTGGGCGTGCAGCCGGTTCTCGGCCTCGTCGAACACCGCGCTCTGCGGTCCGTCGATCACGTCGTCGGTGATCTCGTGACCGCGGTGCGCCGGCAGACAATGCAGGACGACGGCCGCGGGGTCGGCGAGTTCGAGCAACCCCGCGTTGACCTGGAAGGGCCGGAACGGCCGCACCCGGTCCAGGCCGTCGTTCTCCTGCCCCATCGAGGTCCAGGTGTCGGTGACCAGGACGTCGGCGCCGTCGGCCGCGGCGCGGGCATCCGAGGTGACCGTCACGGTGGTGCCCGTGTCGGCGGCGCGCGCGCGGGCGGCGGCGACGAACATCGGGTGCGGTTCGAACCCGACGGGCGCCGCGATCGTCACGTCGATGCCCGCGGTCACGCCGCCCAGCATCAGCGAGTGCGCCATGTTGTTGGCGCCGTCGCCGAAGTAGGTCATGCGCAGTCCCGCCAGCGCGCCTCGGCGCTCGATCAGCGTCTGCAGGTCGGCGAGCACCTGGCAGGGGTGGAACTCGTCGGAGAGCGCGTTGACGATCGGCACCGTCGCGCCCGTGGCCATCGCGGTCAGCCGCTCCTGGGCGAAGGTCCGCCAGACGATGGCGTCGACGTAGCGCGACAGCACCACGCCCGTGTCCTCGAGGGTTTCCTCCCGGCCGAGCTGGGTGCTGCGGCCGTCGACCACCACGGAGTGTCCGCCGAGTTGGGCGATGCCCATCTCGAACGAGAACCTGGTCCGGGTCGAGTTCTTCTCGAAAATGACGGCCACGCCGCGTGGACCCTCGAGGGGGCGCGCGCTGAACGGCGCCTTCTTCAGCTCGGCGGCCAGGGCCAGCACCTCGGCCTGCTCGTCGGGGTTCAGGTCGTCGTCGCGCAGGAAGTGCCGCACTGCGGATGAGGTGGTCACCGTGCCTCCATGGCGTTCTGGGTCGCGGTGTCGAGGATCGCGGGCAGGGCCGTGACGAACGCGTCGAGCTGGTCCTCGGTCACCACCAGGGGTGGCGCGAGGCGCACGACGTCGGGGGTGGCGGCGTTGACGAGGTAGCCGGCGTCGCGGGCGGCCATCTCGACGGCCTTCGCGTGCGGGGCGGTCAGCACGATGCCGCGCAGCAGGCCGCGGCCCCGGACGTGGTCGACGAGCGGGTGGTCGTGCGCCTCGATGCCGTGCGCGAGGGACTTGCCGAGGACGTCGGCGCGGCCGATCAGGTCCTCGTCGGCCAGGGCCGTCAGCACCGCGAGCGCGGCCGCCGTGCAGACGGGGTTGCCGCCGAACGTGCTGCCGTGCAATCCGGGGGTCAGGAGGTCCGCGGCGTCACCGATCGCAAGGCAGGCGCCGATCGGCAGCCCGCCGCCGAGACCCTTGGCGAGCGTGACGACGTCGGGGGTGACGCCGTCCTGCTGGTGGGCGTAGAAGGTGCCGGTGCGTCCGACGCCGGTCTGCACCTCGTCGAGGATCAGCAGCGCGCCGTGCCGAGCGGTGATCTCGCGCGCGGCGACGAGGTAGCCCGGCGGCGGTGTCACGACGCCGCCCTCCCCCATGATCGGTTCGAGGAACACCGCAGCGGTCTCGTCGGACACGGCGGCCGCCAACGCGTCCGCGTCGCCGTAGGGCACGTGGGTGACCTCGCCCGGCAGCGGCGCGAACGGTGCCTGCTTGGCCGGTTGTCCGGTCAGGGCCAGCGAGCCCATGGTGCGACCGTGGAAGGCGTTCTCGGCGGCGACGAGCCGGGTCCGACCGGTCAGGCGGCTGATCTTGAACGCGACCTCGTTGGCCTCGGTGCCGGAGTTCGCGAAGAAGACGCGGGCCCGGACGTCGGCGCCGAGGTGCGCGACGAGCGCCTCCGCCAGCGCGATCCCGGGTTCGGTCGCATAGAAGTTCGACGTGTGACCCAGCGTGTCGAGTTGGCGGGTGACGGCCTCGATGACGGCCGGATGCCGGTGGCCCAGCACGTTGACGGCGATGCCGCCGAGCAGGTCGACGTAGGACTTCCCGTCGACGTCGGTGACCACCGCGCCGTCCCCGCTGGCGAGCGCGACGGCGGGAGTCCCGTAGTTGTCCATCATCACTGCCTGCCAACGGGCCTGCAGCGCCTGGGTATTCGTCATCTCGGCACCACCTTGGTCCCCGACCCTTCGTTGGTGAGCAGTTCGACCAGCACGCAGTGCTCGACGCGGCCGTCGATGACGTGGGCGCTGGGCACTCCGCCTCCGACGGCGCGCAGGCACGCCTCGATCTTCGGCACCATGCCCGACTCGAGTGTCGGCAGCAGCCCCATCAACTCGGCCGCGTCGATCTCGCCGACCAGCGAGCCGCGGTCGGGCCAGTTGGTGTACAGCCCCTCGACGTCGGTGAGCATCAGCAGTTTCTCCGCGCCGAGCGCCTCCGCCAGCGCGGCTGCGGCGGTGTCGGCGTTGATGTTGTGCACCACGCCGTCGACGTCGGGCGCGATGGTCGACACCACCGGTATGCGTCCGGCGCGGATCAGGTCGAGAACCGCGGAGGTGTCCACCTTCTCGACGTCCCCGACGAGGCCGATGTCGGTGGCCACGCCGTCGACGACGACGTCGCGCCGGATGGCGGTGAAGAGGTGTGCGTCCTCGCCGGTGATGCCCACCGCGTACGGTCCGTGCGCGTTGATGAGGCCGACGAGTTCGCGACCCACCTGACCGAACAGCACCATGCGCGCGACGTCGAGGACCTCGGGCGTGGTGACGCGGAAGCCACCCTTGAACTCCCCGGAGATGCCGAGCCGCTTGAGCATGGCGCTGATCTGGGGCCCTCCGCCGTGCACGACGACGGGGTGGATGCCGCAGTTGCGCAGGAAGACCATGTCGGCTGCGAACGCGGACTTCAGGACGTCGTCGGTCATGGCGTTGCCGCCGTACTTGACGACGACGACCTTGCCGTTCAGCTCGGTCAGCCAGGGCAGCGCCTCGGCGAACACCGCGGCCTTGGTCGCGGTCGGGATCGACACGTCTTCGGTGGCGGTCACGAGGAGTACGCCGAGTTCTCTTCGACGTAGGCGTGCGACAGGTCGGTGGTGCGGATCGTCGCGGATCCCGAGCCGACGCCGAGTGCGACGACGACCTCGACGTCCGCGCCGGACAGGTCCACGTCACGGGCACCCGGCGCCCCCACGCCGTCGATGCACACCGGAGATCCGTTGAAGGACACGCTGATCCGGTCCGGCTCCAGCTCGACGGGCGCCATGCCGACGGCGGCCAGCACGCGGCCCCAGTTGGGATCCGAACCGAACAGGGCCGTCTTCACCAGGCTGTCGCGGGCGATGACACGGGCCGCGGTGACGGCATCCTCCTCCGACGCCGCACCGGTGACGGTGATCGCGATCCGCTTGGTCATGCCCTCGGCGTCGGCCTGCAGCTGGGCACAGAGGTCGTCGCAGACGGCGAGGATCGCGGCGTCGAACTCGTCCGGGTCGGGGGTGACCTCGCTGGCGCCGGAGGCGAGCAGCAGCACGGTGTCGTTGGTGGAGCAGCTGCCGTCGACGTCGAGCCGGTCGAACGTCCGTGCCGTCGCCGCGCGCAACGCGCGGTCGAGGGCGTCGGCGTCCACGGCGGCGTCGGTGGTGATCACGCAGAGCATGGTCGCCAACGACGGCGCGAGCATGCCCGCCCCCTTGGCCATGCCGCCGACCGTCCAATCCTGGGCGTGATGCAGCGCAACCTGTTTGGGCACGGTGTCGGTGGTCATGATCGCCGTGGCCGCCTCGGTGCCACCCGACAGGCCACCGGCCATCTCCTGGACGACGACCGTGACGCCGGCCAGCACCTTCGCCATCGGCAGCCGGTCGCCGATCAGACCCGTGGAGCAGACGCCGACCTCGATGGCTCCGGTCTCGCTGCCCCAGTCCGACAGTGCCGCCGCGACGGCCTCCGCGGTCGCGTGGGTGTCCTGGAATCCGCCGGGACCCGTGCAGGCGTTGGCGCCGCCGGAGTTCAGGATCACTGCGCGCAGCCGCCGCGTGGTGATGGCCTGCTGGGTCCACAGCACCGGTGCGGCCTTGACCTTGTTGCGCGTGAACACCGCCGCCGCAGCATGATCGGGGCCCTCGTTGAACACCAGCGCGAGGTCGGGGGTGCCGGAGGCCTTGATGCCCGCGGCGATCCCGGTGGCCCGGAAGCCGGCCGGCGCGGTGACGCCCTGCGTGCGCACGAGGTTCTGGGCGCTGGTGCTCGTCACGGTGCCACCCCCACGGTCGACAACCCGTCCGTCTCGGCCCATCCGAGGGCGAGGTTCATCGATTGCACCGCAGCTCCCCCGGTGCCCTTGACCAGGTTGTCGATCGCGCAGATCGCGACGAGGACACCGGCGTCGGCATCGACGGCGACCGCGATCTGGGCGGCGTTGCTGCCGATCACCGAACCGGTCTTCGGCAGTCGTCCGTCGGGCAGCAGGTGGACGAACGGCTCGTCGCCGTAGGCCTTCTCGTAGGCGGTCCGGATCTCCGAGGACGTCGCCGAGGTCCGCGCCGTGCAGGTGGCGAGGATGCCGCGCGACGTCGGGATCAGCACCGGGGTGAACGAGACGGTGACGTCGCGGTCGGTGACCGCCCGCAGTCCCTGGGCGATCTCCGGCGTATGGCGGTGTGCACCGGCGACGTTGTAGGCCCGCGCGGAGCCGATCACCTCGGAGCCGAGCAGGTCGACCTTGGCCGCGCGGCCGGCACCGGAGGTGCCGCTGACGGCGACCACCGTGACGGCGGGCTCGACGAGGTCTGCGGCGACGGCGGGCAGCAGCGCGAGCAGCGCCGCGGTGGGATAGCACCCGGGCACGGCGATGCGCTTCGTCGTGCGGAGGGTGTCGCGTCCGCCGGGCAGTTCGGGTAGCCCGTAGGGCCAACTGCCCGCGTGCTCGGAGCCGTAGAACCGCTCCCAGGCGGCCGGGTCGGTGAGCCGGAAGTCGGCACCGCAGTCGACGACGAGGACGTCGGATCCGAGCTGCTCCGCCAGCTCGGCGGAGTGGCCGTGCGGCAGTGCGAGGAACACGACGTCGTGACCGCGGAGGACCTCGACGCTGGTGGCGTCGAGCAGGCGGCCCTCCAGCGGCAGCAGATGCGGGTGGTGCTCGGTGACGTCGGTGCCCGCGCTGGCAGCGGCCGTCAGGGCGCCGATCGTCAGGCGACCCTCGCGGTAGGCGGGATGGCCGAGTAGCAGGCGAAGGATCTCGCCGCCGGCGTATCCGCTGGCTCCGGCCACGGCGACGGTGACCGCCTCAGAAGTCATGCACGAAGTCTGCATGTTTATGCAGATGGTTGCAAATTGATTACTTCGGAGGTTCGACCCGTTGTTACGATCGAAACGTGTGCACCGCCGTGACGTGGAACGCGGTCGGAGTGCCGGTGATCATCGTCTCGGGCACGCTACTGCACTTCGCCTTCGATCGGTGCGGCCGCCATGCGTTGGTCGGCGTGTTCGCACCCGTCAACGAGAGCGTTTGGGAACACCTCAAGATGGCGTACTGGCCAACGGTGGCCTACGTCCTCGTTCGATGGACCGTCACAGACGACGTTCCTGCCGACTACTTCGCGGTGAACGCGGCGGCCGTCTACACGATGGGCGTGGTGATACTCGGCCTCTACCTCGTGACGTCGGCAGCACCCTGGCGGCCAAGCCTGAAGGCAAGCCTCGTCACGGATGGTCTGATCTTCGTGGCGGCGGTCGCCGTCGGACAACTGGTTGGACACATCGTCCACTTCTCGAACGGCTGGGCGGGCACCGCCATCGGCGTCGCTGCATTCGCATTGCCCGCCGTCGGATTGGCCGTGACGACGTTCTGGCCGCCACGGCGCGAATTGTTTCGCGACCAGCAGGACCACACGTTCGGGATCCGGCACAGCCCCTAGTGGGCGGCTACCTGCGCTGCGTGGCACCGACGCGTTCGGCCGCCACCGCCACCGCCGCGTCGCGGGCCGCGCTGGCCTCGTCCTCGGTGAGCGTGCGGTCACCGGCGCGGAACCGCAGCGCGAGCGTCAGCGACTTGCGACCCTCGCCGATCTGCGGGCCGGTGTAGACGTCGAACAACCGGACGTCCTCGAGCAGTTCGCCCGCCCCGGCGCGCACCGCGTCGACCACGGACTGCGCGGCGACGTCGGCCGCCACCACGAGGCTGACGTCTTGGAACACCGCGGGGAAGGGTGACACCGCGGGAGCGGGTAGCCGCTCGGCGATCGGCACGGCCGCGAGGTCGAGTTCCACCGCACAGGTTCCCCTGGGCAGTCCGGTGCGTTCCACGACCGCCGGATGCAGTTGGCCGGCATGCCCGACGACGACGTCGCCGACGACGACCTCGGCGCACCGGCCGGGGTGCCACGGCAGCTGCTGGGAGGCGCGCAGCGTGACCTCGACACCGCAGGCCCGTGCCACGATGCGAACCGCCTCGAACGCGTCGGTCGCCTCGACGGGCCGTCCCGGCCCCCACGGGCCCGCGGGTTCGCGCAGTCCGGTCAGCACGATGCCGACGTGCAGGGGTTGGTCGGGCAGCGAGTCGTCGATGGTGGCGATCTCGGCGGCGGTCGGCCGTCGGTCCACCGGGATCCGGTCGAGTGCCCGCGTTCGCGGCGTCGCGACGACGACCTGCTCGATGCCGAACAGCGCGACGTCCACAGCTCCGCGAGACACGTTGCGCGTCAACGCCTCCAGCAGTCCGGGAAGCAGCGTCGAGGCGAGCTGGGGCCGGTCGGACTCCAGCGGGTTGAGCACCGCGACGGTGGCGCGACGTGGATCGTCGGCCGGCAGGCCCCAGGCGTCGAACACTCCTGCGGGCAGGAACGGCGTCGGCAGGACCTCCACGAAGCCGTTGAGCGCCAGGGCCCTTCCGATGGCGCGGCGACGGTACTGGCCCGCCGTGAGGCCACGTCCGGCCGGCGCGGTCGGCAGTACCGACGGGATCCGGTCCAGCCCCTCGAGCCGGAGCACCTCCTCGATGAGGTCGGCGGGCTCGCGAAGGTCGGGTCGCCAGCTCGGCGGCGTCACGACGAGCGACCCGTTCGAGGTCTCCACGCGGCCGCCGATCTGCGTCAGCCGCCGGGCCGCCGCTCCCTCGGCATAGGAGATGCCGGCAGTGCGGTCGGGCAGGTCGATCGGCATGGTCACAGGTGGCGGCGACCAGTCGGTACGCGGGGGGTCGCCGCGCCAATCGGTGAGCGTGGGTTCGGCGGTGCCGCCCGCGATGTCGGCGAGCAGAGCCGCGCAGCGGTCCAGCGCGGCGACCGGGATCGCCGGGTCGACGGTGCGCTCGTAGCGGCGGCCCGCCTCGCTGACCAGACGGAGCCGACGCTGAGTGCGGGACACCGCCGCCGGATCCCACACCGCGGCCTCGAGCAGGACGTCGGTGGTGGTGTCCCGGACCTCGGTGGTACCTGCGCCCATGATGCCGCCGATCGCGGCCGTGGCGACGTCGTCGACGATGAGCACGTCACCGGAGTTCAGCTTGCGTTCGACGTCGTCGAGGGTGACCACGGTCTCGCCCTGTTCGGCGAGGCGTACGTCGAAGCCGCCCGTGATCAGCGTGCGGTCGTGTGCGTGCATCGGCTGGCCGAGTTCGAGCATCACGTAGTTGGTGACGTCGACCGCCGGTGAGATGGCGCGGATGCCGCTGAGCAGCAGGCGGCGCTGCAACCACCACGGCGACACCGCCGTCGGATCGATGCCCGTCACGGGACGCAGACCGAAGCGCAGCACCCCGGTCTCCGGACGCACCACGAGCGGCCACGCCTCGCCCTCGGCGGGCAGCGGTGGCACGTCGGCCGGATCGACGAAGTCGAGGTCCAGCGCGCAGCAGATCTCCCGCGCCATGCCCCTGATCGACAGGCAGTAGCCGCGGTCGGGCGTGATGGCGAGGTGGAACACGACGTCGTCGAGGCCGAGGACCTCGGCCGCCGCGTCGCCGGGTTCGGCGGTCCCGGGCGGCAGCACGATGATGCCGCTGTGGTCGACGCCGAGGTTCAGTTCGGAGGCCGAGCAGATCATCCCGTCCGAGGTGCGGCCGTAGGTCTTGCGCTTGGCGATGGTGAAGTCGCCCGGCAGCGTAGTGCCCGGCAGCGCCACGACGACGAGGTCACCGACGGCGAAGTTCGTTGCCCCACACACGATGTCGCGGGGCTGACCGTCGACGCCGTGCACTCCGACGTCGACCTTGCAGGCGCGGATCGGCTTCTTGAAGTCGGTGAGTTCCTCGATGTCGACGACCCTGCCGATGGTCAGCGGACCGGTGACCGGTCCGACCGGCAGGATCTCCTCGACCTCGTGGCCGATGTCGATGAAGGTGCGTTCGAGGTCGTCGGTCGACACGTCCCAACCGGGTGTCCCGACCCGGATGACGTCGCGCAACCAGCCGTAGGGGAAGCGCATCAGGCACCCACCCCGAACGGCAGGGAGAAGCGGACGTCGCCCTCGACCATGTCCCGCATGTCGGGGATGCCGTTGCGGAACTGCAGCGTCCGCTCCAGGCCCATGCCGAAGGCGAACCCGGAGTACTCGGACGGGTCGATCCCACACGCGCGCAACACGTTCGGATTCATCATCCCGCAGCCACCCCACTCCACCCAGCCGGGACCGCCCTTCTTGTTCTCGAACCAGATGTCGACCTCCGCCGACGGCTCGGTGAAGGGGAAGAAGTGCGGCCGGAAGCGCGTGCGCCCACCCGGGCCGAACTGTGCCCGCGCGAAGGCGTCGAGGGTGCCCTTGAGGTGCGCCATGGTCAGCCCGCGGTCGACGGCCATGCCCTCGACCTGGTGGAACACCGGCGTGTGGGTGGCATCGAGCTCGTCGGTCCGGAAGGTCCGCCCGATGGACACGATGTACACCGGCAGCTCGCGTTCGAGCAACGCGCGCACCTGCACCGGCGAGGTGTGCGTGCGCAGCACCTGCCGAGAACCGTCGGGCGCGACGTGGAAGGTGTCCTGCTCGCTGCGCGCCGGGTGGTCGGGCGGGAAGTTCAGGGCGTCGAAGTTGAACTGCTCGGTCTCGACCTCCGGACCCTCCGCGAGTTCCCACCCCATCGCGACGAACGTGTCGGCCACGTGCTCGGCCAGGATGGTGATCGGGTGGCGGGCGCCGAGCGGCTGCCGGGTCGACGGGAGCGTGACGTCGATGCGCTCGGCGACCAGGGCGGCGGCGTCGCGCTCGATCCGGAGCACGTCCAGCCGTTCGTCGTAGGCGGCCTGAGCCCCCGACCGCGCCACGTTGACCAGGCGACCCGCATCCGCGCGGTCGGACTTGGGCAGCGCGCCGAGCGACTGACGCGCCAACGCGATGGGCGACCGATCGCCGAGGTGGTCGGTCTTCGCCCGCGCCAGGGCGTCGAGGTCGGTGGCGGCGTCGAAGGCGCGCCGCGCGGCACCGACGGCGTCGGTCAGGGCCTGCTCGGTCAATCCCGGCGCCTCCGGGGTCTTCTCGCTCGACGGCTCGGACACCCGGCGATCATAGCTACGGCGCGGGTGTGACTTGCGCTGCCCTCGCGGCGGGTTGGTGGAGATCGAGCCGACCGGAGGGGACGTCCGGGAGCCGGACCAGGAACTCCGTGCGGCCGGGCCGGGACTGCGCGCCGACGGTGCCGCCGTGCGCCTCGACGATCGAGGCGACGATCGCCAGCCCGAGGCCGGAGCTGTTCATCTCCCTCGATCGTGCCTTGTTCGCGCGGACGAACCTGCCGAACAGATCCGGCAGCAGTTCGGGTTCCACCCCGGGGCCGTCGTCGACCACGGACACGGCCACCCACCCGTCGGGATCCTCGGACGGAGGGCGGACCGTGGTCGTCACCGAGACCCCGGCGGGTGTGTGGTTGCGCGCGTTGGTGAGCAGATTGCTCACCACCTGGTGCAGGCGGGCGCGGTCGCCCTCCACCCACACCGGGCCGTCCGGCAGATCCGCCTGGAAGTCGTGGTCCGGCGCGGTGACGGCGACGTCGTTGATCGCGTCGACCACCAGCGCGCACAGGTCGACGGTCTCGATCTCGAGGCCCTGGCCCTCGTCCATCCGGGTCAGGAGCAGCATGTCGCCGACGAGCGCCGTCATCCGGCGGGACTCGGACTCGATGCGCGCCAGCGCGTACTCGGTGGTGGCCGGCAGGCTGGGCCCGTCCTGCCGGGTGAGTTCGGCGTAGCCCCGAATCGCGGCGAGCGGGGTGCGTAGTTCGTGACTGGCGTCGGTGAGGAAGCGCCGCATCCGGCGGTCCGACTCCGCGCGTACCGCCAGCGCCGAGTCGACGTTCGCGAGAAGCCGGTTCAACGTCTCACCGACGATGCCCACCTCGCTGTCCGGGTCGCTGTCGGCGCGACGGACCCGGGTGGTGATGCGGTGGTGCTCGTCGGCCAGGGGTATCCGGGCCGCCCGGGCCGCGGTGGCGGCGACCCGGCGCATGGGCCGCAGCGCCTGGCGAACCAGGACGACGGTGCCCACCGCGGCGAGCACGGCGGCGATCGCGGTGATGCCGAGCACGGCGACGACCTTTATGGCGATGGCCTCGTTCGCACTCTCCATGGACACGGCCGACACCAGGCGCAGCCCGTCCCCGGTCTGCGTGCTGGCGACCCGGAAGCCGCCCTCGTCACCGAGGTCGAGGGTCGCGGGGTGGCTGCCCGTCCAGTCGACCGACTCGAGGTCGGCGATCAGGTCTGGTGGCGCGGACTGCGGACCGTCGTCGTCGAACATCGCGGACGACAGGACGTCGTCTCCGCTCATGACCGCGATCAGCGTGCCGGGCGCTTGACCGGTGAAGTCGGTGAGCGCGGTGACGGGCCGGCCGTCACGGTCGAGATAGGAGTGCTCGAACGCCGCCAGGGAGTGGGCGACCTCGCTGTCGCTGTAGGCGTCGACGTAGAGGTGCATGGTGTAGACCGACAGGGCGCCGACCGCCATCACCAACGTGGTTACCAGGGCCGAGACCCACAGCATCAATTGCCGGCTGAGGGTCCGTGGGCGCCACCACGGTGCCCTCCGCCGCGTCGTCACCGATCCGACCGCAGTTGATATCCGACGCCGCGGATCGTGTGGATCATGGGTTCGCGCCCTGCGTCGATCTTCTTGCGCAGGTACGAGATGTACAGGTCGACGATGCTGGTACGACCGCCGAAGGAGTAGTTCCACACCCGCTCGAGGATCTCCTCGCGGGTGAGCGCGCGGCGCGGGTTGCGCATGAGGTAGCGCAGCAACTCGAATTCCGTGGCGGTGAGGTCGATGCGTTCGCCGCCGCGGGTGACGTCCCGACTGACGCCCTCGAGGACCAGGTCACCGACGCGCAGCGTCTCGTCGTCCAGCGGCGTGGTCTCCCCCGCCCGCCTGAGGAGGCCGCGCAACCTCGCGACGAGTTCCTCCAGGCTGAACGGCTTGGTCATGTAGTCGTCGGCGCCGGCCGTCAGGCCCGTCACCCGGTCGGTGACGGAGTCGCGGGCGGTGAGGAACAGCACCGGCGTGTAGTTCCCGGTGGCCCGGACGCGCTCGAGTATCTGGAGACCGTCGAGGTCGGGGAGCATGATGTCGAGCACCACGATGTCCGGCGTGCTCGCGTCGTACTTCGAGATCGCCTCCTGGCCGTCGTGCGCGACCTCGACGACCCAGCCCTCGTAGTGCAGGGCCATCTTCACCAGATTCGTGAGCGCACGTTCGTCGTCGACGAGCAGGACGCGGATCGGAGATCCGTCGCTACGCCGGATAGGGGGCAACTGGCCAAGGATCGCGGGCCTCGGCGGCGGGTTGCGAGGGTTCACCGACATCGTCGTCATGACACCGATTCTCCGGACCACCCGCTGGACTGTCACGCGGTTCATACGCGATTCTCATAAACCCCAAATGCCGACATGGCCGTTTGGGACGTCGATCACTGGGTACGGGCCGCGTAATCGGCATCACCGCTTGCCAATTGAACCGTCACCGACGACGGTGCGACGCGACACGCCACTGCGCCGGTGTGACGGCGACGACACGGCACGCACGCTCGATGCGTCGTCCGATCTGGTCGATCTCGGTGACCCGCCATACGCTCTCCGGCGCTTGCCAATTGGCCTTCATGGCATCGTATGTTCCCGTAAGGCAACGACCTTCGAGGACCATTCCGGGAACGTCGACGAGCGTCAGGGCCCTCCCGGTGGCACGGTCAGGACAGCGCGTGCCGCTCGAAGTCCGGCACCATGTCGGTGGCGCTCGGCGTCGGCCGGGTTCGCAGTGCGGACAACCGGGAGGCCAGGCCGCCGACCAGCGCGCACAGCAGCCCGCAGGACGTCGCGGGCACCAGGGCGGCGGTAGTGCTCACCACCATCGCGAAGCCGAACCACGACGCGACGGCTAGCATGCCGAGCCGCCACCTGGTCCATGGCTCGGGTGCGCCGAAGCGCGTGGCCACCAGGGCTCCCAGCACCAGCGCGAGACCGTGGCCGGCGTCGGTGAAGTCACCACCGGTGGCGACGACCGCGGCGCCGACCCCGATCCACCAGCCGATCCAGAGTGCCTGCCACCGTCGTGGGAGTGCAGCGGTCATCGCACCGAGCACGGCCATGGCTCCGTAGCTGACCCCGACGTCGGTGGCTCGGGTGATGTCGGTCGACGTCCACCCCTCCTTGACAGCGGCGATCAGGCCGGCCGCCACGAGCAGCGTCGCCCCGACGTGGCCCACCATGAAGGCGACCACCAGACGAGTACTCCCCCAGAGCAACTCGGCAAGCGCCAGGAGGCAGAGCAGGTTCGGCAGCCACACGGCGATCGCGCCGGCATCGACGACGAACGCGCTGCCGAGCAGAGTCCCGAAGTGCCCGTGGGCGAGGTTGTGCAGGTTGGTGCTCGCCTTCTCGACGATGCGTTCCCGTGCCAGCGGATCGAGGGTGGCCAGCGCCGACGTCACGACGAGCAGCATCGCGCCGTATGCGAGGGTCACCCGCAGTCGAGCAATCCGCATCAGACCTGCGCGCACCATTGGATCAACTATGCCCCCGGGGGCGACGCTTCCTCCGCATCGGCGGCTGGCAGATCCCTGCGAATCTTCAGCCAGTACATCGCGAGATCCTCGGGTACGCCGGAGATCCTGGGGGCGAACAACTGCTTGCGGATCCGCTTCGCGGTAACCCCCAGCGCGTCCAACTCCTCCGCCGGAATCCGTTCCAGGGTGGAGTGCGACACCACCACGCCGCCGCGGGTGGCGCGGTCCATCACGCGCGCGGCGATGTTCACGTCGATGCCCAGCCAGTCCGAGCCGATGCGCTGGGGGCGGCCGGTATGAACCCCGGCGCGCACCCGCAGCGTGTATCCGTCGACCTCGACGGTCTTGGCCGCCTCGAGGACCTGGAGCACCGCGCGCACGGCGGTCGTCGGATCGCCGAAGACCGCCATGGCGCCGTCACCCATGCGCTTGACGATCTGCCCACCGGCCGCGAGGAGCGGCGGCTCCATCACCTGGGTGACGCGGCGGAGCAGTCTGAGCGTCGCGTCGTCACCGGCGACCAACGACCAGTCCGAGAACCCGACGAGGTCGGTGAAGACGAGCGTGACCTCGCGGTACGCGGGCTTGCCCGACACCCGCTCGGTGAGTGCCTGCCATACCTGGAGGGCGCCGAGGCTCACTTCGCGGGACGCGGCCTCGCGGTCCAGGATCCGGTCGGCCGCGCGGGCGGCGGCCCGGGGACCGCCGACGCCCGCCGCCGACAATGGATCACCGAAGTCGGGATCCCCCGGCAGCGCGCGCCTGGCCCGCCGCAGGAAGGCCACCACGCCCGGACTGTGGTTGGTGGCCTGCAACCACCCGAACGGGCCGCTCGCGCCGTACCCGGAACCGGTGCGCTGCTGCCCTCCCGGTCGTTCCTCGAACGACTCGACATCCACCCCGCAACCCTAGGTGCCGGTCGGAAGGACCGGCAACGACGGCCCGCCGCCGCGCGCCGGTCACGGTCGGACCGTCAGTCTCGCCATGTGCGGCCGCGCTTCGTGGACAACACGCGTTGTCACCCATATCGTGAGGACACGACCCGGAGTGAGAGATGGGTGACGACGCCATGACCATTGGTTCCACGACCGTCGACGGACGCGCCACGGCTCCCGACCCGCTCGGTCCGGATTCGCTCACCTGGAAGTATTTCGGGGATCTGCGGACGGGTCTGATGGGCGTGTGGATCGGCGCGATCCAGAACATGTACCCGGGTCTCGGGGCGGCCGTGGAGGACCACTCCGTCGTCCTGCGGGAACCGTTGCAGCGGGTTGCCCGGTCGGTCTACCCCATCATGGGCGTCGTCTACGACGGTGACCGCGCCGCACGGACGGGCGCCCAGATCCGCGGTTACCACGACACGATCAAGGGCGTCGACTCCCTGGGTCGGAGGTACCACGCGCTGGACCCGGAGACCTTCTACTGGGCGCACGCGACGTTCTTCATGCTGATCATCAAGACCGCCGACTACTTCTGCGGTGGCCTCACCGACGCCGAGAAGCGGCAACTGTTCGACGAGCACGTGCGGTGGTACCGCATGTACGGGATGAGCACGCGCCCCATGCCGGCGACGTGGGACGCGTTCTGCGAGTACTGGGACAAGACGTGCCGCGAGGACCTCGAGATCACCAAGGCCGCACGCGACATCTTCACCATCCGCATCCCGAAGCCGTGGTTCGTGATGGTCCCCACGCCCGTCTGGGATCAGGCGTTCAAGCCGCTGGTCGCCGGCCAGCGGTGGATCGCGGCCGGACTGTTCGATCCCGTCCTGCGCGAGAAGGCCGACATGCGGTGGACGCCGAAGGACGAGGCGGTGCTGCGACTGCTCGGCAAGCTCGTCGACCTCGCCTTCGTCGCCGTACCCGACGAGATCCGACTGCATCCCCGGGCCCTGGCGGCCTACCGCCGCGCGGAGGGCCGCATCCCGGCTGATGCGCCACTCGTCGAGGCACCGGCGTTCACGGGTCCGCCGCGCGACCGCCGCGGCCTGCCGATGCACTACGTACCCCGCGGTCCGTCGCTCGCCGAGCGAGCTGGATCATTGGTGCACGCCACGTTCTCGCTGGGCGGTCTCCGACCCGCGAGCGCCAGACGGATCAGCCGACGAAGGGTTGCGTGACAGATGCTGGAATGGTCCGACGTGGACGTCGCCGTGCGCGACGCGGTTCGCGAATTCGTCGACAGGGAAATCCGGCCTCATCTCGACGAACTCGAGAGCGGCGACATGGCGCCCTACCCGATCGTGCGGAAGCTGTTCTCCACGTTCGGGATAGATGCGATGGCCAAGGAGTCACTCGAGCGGCGGTTGGCGAAGCTGCGCGACGGGGGCAGTGCGTCCCAGACGTCGTCGGGCGGCATGTTCGGCGGCGGCGGCGACCAGGCGGGCATGGGCTTCGTGCTGATCAGCGAACTGTGCCGCGTCAGCATGGGCCTCGTCACCGGCGTCGGCGTCAGCCTCGGGCTGACCGTTCCGACCATCGCGTCCCGGGGCACCCTGGACCAGCAGCAGCGCTGGCTGCCGGAACTGGTCACCTACGAGAAGGTCGGGGCGTGGGCCATCACCGAACCCGACTCCGGGTCGGACGCGTTCGGCGGCATGAAGTCCTACGTCGTGCGCGACGGTGACGACTACGTCCTCAACGGCCGAAAGACGTTCATCACCAACGGTCCGGACGCCGACGTCACGGTCGTCTACGCGAAGCTGAACGAGGACGGAGCCCCGACGGCGGACCCACGTCGGCGCAAGGTGCTCACATTCGTGCTCGACCGTGGCATGCCGGGATTCGTGCAGTCCGCACCATTCCGCAAGATGGGGATCCACAGTTCGCGGACGGGAGAATTGTTCTTCGACAACGTGCGACTCGGCCGCGATCGACTGCTCGGCGAGACCGAGGACAACGAGGCCGGAGACGGGCGTGACAGCGCCAAGTCGAACTTCTCCTCCGAGCGCATCGGCGTGGCCGCCATGGCGCTCGGCGTCATCGAGGAATGCCTGCGGCTGTCGGTCGACTACGCCAGGGAGCGCACGCTGTGGGGCCAGGAGATCGGCCAGTTCCAGCTCATCCAGCTGAAGCTGGCCACCATGGAGGTCGCGCGGATGAACGTGCGCAACATGCTGTTCCGCGTCATCGAGGCCGCGCAGTCCGGTCACCCGATCTCGCTGCCGGAGGCGTCGGCGATGAAGTGGTACTGCTCGCAGGCCGCCACCGACGTCGCGATGGAAGCCGTGCAGTTGTTCGGCGGCAACGGCTACATGACCGAGTATCGCGTCGAGCAGTTGGCCCGCGACGCCAAGTCGCTGATGATCTACGCCGGTAGCAACGAGGTGCAGATCACCCACGTGGCCAAGGGTCTGCTCAGCGGCTGACGCGGGCACTCTCGTACAGGCAGATCGCCGCCGCGGCGGCGACGTTGAGACTCTCCGCGCTCCCCCGCATCGGGATGCGGACGCGCACGGCGGCGGCAGCGGCCACCTCGACGGGCAACCCGTGGGCCTCGGAACCGAACAGCCAGGCCGTCGGCACGTCGAGATCGAGGTCGTCCAACGATCGCTCACCGTCGAGTGTCGCCGCCATCACGACCAGTTCCGCGTGGACGAGGTCGGAGATGAGCGCGAGCGTGTCGGCCGCCTCGACGACCGGCACCGAGAAGATGCTGCCCGCCGAGGCCCGCAGGCACTTCGCGTTGTAGGGGTCGACGCCGTCACCGGCCAGGATCAGCGCGTCGGCGCCCATCGCGTCGGCGAGCCGGATCAGCGTGCCCGCATTGCCGGGGTCGGCGGTGTCGACGGCGACCGCCACGAGTCGTGGCGTCGACAGCACGTCCGCCAACGACGCGTCCAGCATCCGGCAGACCGCCACCAGCCCGACCGGGGTGACGGTGTCCGACAGCGCCTTTGCGGCGCGTTCGGTCACCAGGTGCACGGGGGCGTCGACCAGCAGGTCGCGGTAGCGATCGGCGGCGGCCTCCGTGGCGAAGACCTCGTCGACGAGACCACGCCGCAACGCCGACTCGACGAGGTTGGAGCCTTCGGCGAGGAAGCGTGCGGCGTGGCGTCGTCCGGCGGGACGCTGCAGCTTGATCGCCGCAGCTACCCGATTCGACCTCTCGGTCAGGAGTGTCAGGCGGCTTCGCCCGACGGTGCGTTGACGTCCTCTGGCAGGGCGCCCTTCGCGACCTCGACGAGGGCGGTGAAGGCGGCCGGATCGCTGATGGCGATCTCCGACAGGTTCTTGCGGTCCACCTCGACGCCCGCGGCCTTGAGACCCTGGATCAGGCGGTTGTAGGTGATGTCGTTGGCCCGGGCCGCGGCGTTGATGCGCGAGATCCACAGCTTGCGGAACTCACCCTTGCGGGCGCGGCGGTCGCGGTAGGCGTAGGTCAAGGAGTGGAGCTGCTGTTCCTTGGCCTTGCGGTAGAGCCGCGAGCGCTGGCCGCGGTAACCCTTGGAGGCCTTGAGGACTGTGCGCCGCTTCTTCTGGGCGTTGACTGCGCGCTTCACGCGTGCCATGGGGTGTTCCTATTCTCGATCGGTCGAATGGAAGGCCGCGGAGGGCCTGCGGGCTTGGTCAGCCGTTGAGCATCTTGGTGACGCGGGCGGTGTCGTTCGCAGCGACCGTGGTGCGGCCGTCGAGACGACGGGTGCGCTTGGTCGCCTTGTGCTCGAGCAGGTGTCGCTTGCCGGCCTTCTGGCGGACGATCTTGCCGGTTCCGGTCTTGCGGAACCGCTTCGATGCGCCGCTGTGGGTCTTCGCCTTGGGCATTGCAGTCCTCAGTTCTGTGGTGTGTCGGTCGGTGCTTCGTCGGCCGGCGTCGTCGTGGCCGGAGCTGGGGTCGCCGGGGCGGTCGGTGCCTGCGTGTTGGTACGCGGTGCGGCCGGGGCGTCTGCGTCACTCGCCGCCTTGGCGCGGGTCTTCGCGCCGCGGTGCGGTGCCAGCACCATCGTCATGTTGCGGCCGTCCTGCTTCGCGGAGGTCTCGACGAAGCCGTAGTCGGCGACGTCGGCGCCCAGCCGCTGCAGGAGCCGGTACCCGAGTTCGGGCCTCGACTGCTCACGCCCGCGGAACATGATCGTGACCTTGACCTTGGACCCCGCTTCGAGGAAGCGGACGACGTGACCCTTCTTGGTCTCGTAGTCGTGGGGGTCGATCTTCGGCCGGAGCTTCTGTTCCTTGACGACGGTCTGCTGCTGGTTCTTGCGAGACTCGCGAGCCTTCTGAGCCGTCTCGTACTTGAACTTGCCGTAGTCCATGATCTTGCACACCGGAGGCTTGGCATCCGGTGCTACTTCGACAAGGTCGAGATCGGCATCCGCGGCGACGCGGAGGGCATCTTCGATGCGCACGATGCCTACCTGCTCACCACCCGGTCCAATGAGGCGGACTTCGGGTACGCGAATGCGCTCGTTGATGCGTGTCTCAGTGCTGATGGGGCCTCCTATGTAGTCTTCGAGGAGACCTACCACCACGGCACCCAAACAGGACGGGCCCCGTCGATGACAGGGCCCGATGCCGACCGGTCGCGACGCAGAGGCGTCGCCTGTGCATCGCACAGAACGGGTACCTCGCGGTACCTGTGACCGGACCGTCGAGCCGGTGAGGGCCGACGGTGGGAGCGGGACTCCACTTGTTGTCCCGGCATTCGCCGAGACGGTCGCGCATGCCACTCTAGCAGCCATGACCGAAGTTCCCGAACTGCCCGACGAGACAGCAGGCCCTCCCACGCGCGAGTTGGCCGAGATCCCCGCCGTCGAGGTGATCACCCGGGCGGCCGTCATGTTGATGTCGGCGGCCGCCGAGAAGCTCGGTCTGGGCGACGACGATCCCGACGAGAGCCCGCACCGGGACCTCGACGAGGCCCGTCGGCTCATCGAGGCACTCGCGGGCCTGCTCAAGGGGTCGGTGCAGTACCTCGGCCTGCACGCCGGGCCACTGCGGGACGGTCTGAAGGGCCTGCAGCTCGCCTTCCGCGAATCCAGCGCCGCGCCCGAGGAGCCGGGCAAGGGTCCTGGAGAGTGGTTCACCGGACCCGTCTGGTAGCACGCGCCCACTTCAGTCCCACCCATTTCCCGGTTGGACCGAATATCCTCGCGCCCTATGACCCTGGCCTCGCTCAACAAGCCGGCGAACGACAAGCACCGCTCCGCCTCGTGGTGGGTTCCCGCCGCGGCGGGGTGGACGGTCGGCGTCATCGCCACGTTGTCGTTGCTGGCCAGCGTCTCGCCGCTGATCCGGTGGACGATCAGGATCCCGCGGGTCTTCGTCAACGACTACATCTTCAACTTCCCGGACACCAGTTTCGCCTGGGCATTCGTGCTGGCTCTGCTGGCCGCGGCGCTCGCCGCCCGCAAGCGGATCGCCTGGTGGATCCTCGTCCTCTACATGGTGGCCGCGTCCGGGTGGAACATCGCCGACCTGGTGATGGGCGACGAGAGCGTCATGGACGACATCGGGGAGGTCATCGGGCTGGCGTTCCACGTCGCCGCCATCGCATTCCTGGTCCTCGCCCGCAACCAGTTCTGGGCCCGGGTCCGGCGTGGCGCACTGGTCAAGGCGGCGGCGGCGCTGCTGGCCGGCATGGCCGTCGGGACGCTCATCGGCTGGGGGCTGCTCGAGCTGTTCCCCGGGTCCCTGGCCCGCGAGGACCGGCCCTGGTATGCGCTCAACCGGGTCAGCGCCTTCGCCGGCGCCGACTCGGACACCTTCAGTGGACACCCCCACGTCCTGGTCAACGCGCTGCTCGGCCTGTTCGGCGCCGTCGCCCTCATGGTGGCGGCCGTCGTGCTGTTCCAATCGCAGCGGGCGGAGAACGCACTCACCGGCGAGGACGAGTCGGCCATCCGCGGGATGCTCGAGCTGTACGGCAAGAACGATTCGCTGGGCTACTTCGCCACCCGTCGGGACAAGTCGGTGGTGTTCGCCCCGAACGGACGCGCCGCGATCACCTACCGCGTCGAGGTGGGTGTCTGCCTGGCCAGTGGCGATCCCGTCGGCGATCCCAAGGCCTGGCCCGCGGCGATCGCCGCATGGCTCGAGCTGTGCAAGACCTACGGGTGGGCACCCGGCGTGATGGGCGCCAGTTCGGCTGCGGCGCAAGCCTTCCGCGAGGGCGGCCTGAACGCACTGGAACTCGGCGACGAGGCGATCCTCTACCCCGACCGCTACAAGCTCTCCGGCCCCGACATGAAACCGGTCCGTCAGGCGGTGACCCGAGCCCGCCGTGCGGGGTTGACGGTGCGGCTGCGCCGCCATCGGGACCTGTCCCCCGCCGAGATGGCCGCGGTGGTGAAGCGTGCCGACTCCTGGCGCGACACCGAGACCGAGCGCGGCTTCTCGATGGCCCTGGGCAGGCTCGGCGACCCCGCCGACAGCGACTGCCTCCTCGTCGAAGCGGTCCGCGAGACGGGGAGTGACGCCGGAGACGACGAGGTCGTCGCCATGCTGTCCCTGGTTCCGTGGGGCACCAACGGTGTTTCGCTGGACCTCATGCGGCGCTCCCCCACCTCACCCAACGGCACGATTGAGCTGATGGTCAGCGAACTCTGCCTGCAGGCCGAGGACATCGCCGTCACCCGAATCTCGCTGAATTTCGCGATGTTCCGCTCGGCCTTCGAGGAGGGTGCCCAACTCGGGGCGGGCCCGGTCGCCCGGCTGTGGCGGGCGCTGCTGGTGTTCTTCTCCCGGTGGTGGCAGCTGGAGACGCTGTACCGCTCGAACATGAAGTACCAGCCCGAATGGGTGCCCCGGTTCGCCTGCTACGAGGACGCGCGGCTGGTGCCGCGGGTGGGCATCGCGTCGGTCATCGCCGAGGGCTTCCTGGTGCTTCCGTTCAGCAGGCGCAACAAGCAGCACACCGGCCAGCATTCTGCGGTGCCTGAGAGCCTCGTCGAATCGGGGCGGCTGCACGGCGACGGCTCCGCACCCGACATGACCGGCATCTCGGTCGACGACGACGCCCCCAGCCGGTCCCGCCTGCCCGAGCAGGTCCGCGTCCGGATGGCCAAGCTGAAGACGTTGCAGGACAGCGGCATCGACGCCTATCCCGTGGGTCAGGCGCCGAGCCACACCATCGCCCAGGCGCTGGCGACCGCGGACGTCCCCGTCAGCGTCGCCGGCCGCGTGCTGCGCATGCGCGACTACGGTGGCGTGCTCTTCGCCCAGGTGCGCGACTGGTCCGGTGAGGTGCAGGTCCTGTTCGACGACTCGCGACTGACGGAGGGCAAGACCGCCGACGTGACCGGCGCGATCGACCTCGGCGACCTCGTCGAGGTCACCGGCGTCCTCGGCCGGAGCAGATCGGGCACCCCGTCCCTGCTCGTCGACGAGTGGCGGCTGATCGGCAAGTGTCTGCGTCCGCTGCCGGACAAGTGGAAGGGCCTCACCGACCCCGAGGCACGCGTGCGGACACGCTACGTCGACCTCGCGATCAACACGGAGTCGCGCGACCTCATCACCGCACGCAGCCGGATCCTGAACTCCATCCGGGAGACGCTCGTCGGCAAGGGCTTCCTCGAGGTCGAGACGCCGATCCTGCAGCAGATCCACGGTGGCGCCAACGCGCGGCCGTTCATGACGCACATCAACGCCTACGACCTCGACCTGTACCTGCGGATCGCGCCCGAGCTGTACCTCAAGCGGCTGTGCGTCGGGGGCGTGGAACGGGTCTTCGAACTCGGCCGGGCCTTCCGCAACGAGGGTGTCGACTTCAGCCACAACCCGGAGTTCACCCTGCTCGAGGCCTATCAGGCACACGCCGACTACAACGTGTGGGTCGACGGGTGCCGCGAGCTGATCCAGAACGCCGCCGAGGCGGCCAACGGCAGCCAGGTCGTGATGCGCCCCGGCGACACCGAGGGCACCCTGGTGGCCGTCGACATCTCCGGATCGTGGCCGGTGAAGACGGTGCACGGCGCCGTGTCGGAGGCGCTCGGACAGGACGTCGGCCCCGAGACCGACCTGGCGACGCTCCGGTCGCTGTGCGACGGGGCGGGCGTGCCGTACCTGACCCACTGGGACGCGGGCGCCGTCGTCCTCGAGCTGTACGAGCGACTCGTCGAGGGACAGACGCAGAACCCGACGTTCTACAAGGACTTCCCGACGACGGTGTCACCGCTGACCCGACCGCACCGGAGCATCCCCGGCGTCGCCGAGCGGTGGGACCTGGTCGCCTGGGGCGTCGAGCTGGGCACCGCCTACAGCGAGCTGACCGACCCCGTCGAACAGCGCAGGCGCCTGCAGGAGCAGTCGTTGCTCGCCGCCGGTGGCGATCCCGAGGCCATGGAGCTCGACGAGGACTTCCTGCAGGCCATGGAGTATGCGATGCCGCCCACCGGTGGCCTGGGTGTCGGCGTGGACCGCGTCGTCATGTTGATCACGGGCCGCAGCATCCGCGAGACGTTGCCGTTCCCGCTGGCGAAACCACGCTAGACGCCAACTCGTTGCGGGCTCCCTGCGACCCCACAGCCGGCTACCAGCTTCGCCGTCCACGATGACGGGGTGACGACTTCGACGCCGAGGATCGCCGGCTTGCTGGCAGACGCCGCCGGAACCTGGGGCCCGCAGCGACTTTCGCTGATGCACGGCTGGCTGCCGCTGGCCGTCCAGGTGCTGGCCGCGGTGGTGCTGATCGCGGCCGTCGGGTGGCGGCACCCGCGGTGGCGCATCGTCTGGCTGCCGCTGGCCGTCGTGCTCGGCCTCGCCCTGACCGCCGTCGCCTACTGGTACGTGTCGTCCGAAGGACTCGCGGGCGATCCGGCGCCGAGGCAACTGTGGGCCTGGACCGCGGTCACCGGCGCGGCGCTCGTCGTCCTCGTCGCCGGCTGGCGGAGTGCGTCGTGGTGGCGGCGCGGGGTGTCCGCGGTCGCGGTACCGCTGTGCCTGCTGTGCGCGGCACTCGCCCTCAACCTCTGGGTCGGCTACTTCCCCACCGTGCAGGTGGCGTGGAACCAGCTGACCGCGGGACCGCTGCCCGATCAGACGGACCAGGCGACGGTCGTCGCGATGCAGAAGTCGCGCACGATCCCCCAGCGCGGATCGGTGGTGCCGGTCACCATCGACTCGACGCCGTCGGGGTTCAAGCACCGCGGCGAACTCGTCTACCTGCCGCCGGCGTGGTTCGCCTCCGATCCGCCCCCGCCGCTGCCCACGATCATGATGATCGGCGGCGAGTTCAACACCCCGGCCGACTGGCTCCGGACCGGCAACGCGGTGAAGACGGTCGACGACTTCGCCGCCCAACACGGCGGCAACGCACCGGTTCTGGTGTTCGTCGACTCCGGGGGGGCCTTCAACAACGACACGGAGTGCGTGAACGGGTCCCGCGGCAACGCGGCCGACCACCTGACCAAGGACGTCGTCCCGTTCATGGAGAAGACCTACGGTGTCAGCGCGAAGCAGGCGAACTGGGGCATCGTGGGCTGGTCGATGGGCGGCACCTGCGCCGTCGACCTCGCCACGATGCACCCCGACATGTTCGGTGCTTTCGAGGACATCGCCGGCGACCTCGCACCGAACTCGGGAACCAAGCAGCAGACGGTGGACCGGTTGTTCGGCGGGAGCGAGGCCCAATACGCCAGCTTCGATCCGACGGCGGTGATCACCAAACACGGCCCCTACGCCGGTGTCTCGGGGTGGTTCGACGTCAACGGATCCATGCCGTCGGCCCCGACCGTGGTCAACGTGAACAACGAGGGCAACGGACTCGGCGGCCGTGACGCCGCGGGACGCACCAGCGACCAGACCGTGGCGGCGGAGTCGCTGTGCGGGCTCGGCGGCGTGAACGGGATCGACTGCGCGGTGGTGCAGCAGCCGGGCAAGCACGACTGGCCCTTCGCCGCACAGGCGTTCGTCGCGGCGCTGCCGTGGATGGCCGGGAAGATCGGCACGCCGGGCGTCCCCGTGGAGCCACTGCCCAGCCCGACGCCGCAACCCGTCGCCGCGCCCGTGCTGCAGGCCGCGGCCAGATGAGTCCGGACGTGGATTACGGCGCCTTCACCATGGCGTAGGGGGCATACTGTGCTGCGACTCGACACGGTCGAAAGGTTCCCCACCGCACATGAGCACGGCGATCATCGGCACCGGCTTCATGGCTCGCGTACACGCCGAGGCACTGGCGCGCATCGGCGTCCCGGTGCTCGGCGTCGTCGGATCCTCACCGGAACGCGCAGCGGCGACGGGACTGGCGCCGGTCTACGAGAGCGTGGCCGAGGCGCTGGCCGACGACCGCGTCACCACCGTCCACGTCTGTTCACCGAACCACCTGCACTCCGAGCAGGCGCTGGCGGCGCTGCGGGCCTGCAAGCACGTCGTCTGCGAGAAGCCCCTGGCCATGACCTCCGAGCAGGCCCGCGAACTGCGCGACGTCGCAACGGGTTCGGGTCTCGTCCACGCCGTCTGCTTCATCAACCGCTTCTACCCGCTGTGCGGTGAGGCCGCGGCGCGGGTGGCGTCCGGCAGCGTCGGCTCGGTGCGCCTCGTCACCGGCGGCTACCTGCAGGACTGGCTGTCGAAGGACACCGACTGGAACTGGCGTCTCGAACCCGATCTGGGCGGTTCCCTGCGGGTGGTCGGCGACATCGGTTCGCACTGGCTGGATCTCGTCAGCTTCGTGACCGGCCACCGTGTCGAGGCCGTCATGGCGGACCTCACCACGCTCGTACCGGAACGCCGGCGTCCGCTCGGTTCGGTGGAGACGTTCGCCCGCTCGTCGGCCGAAGCCGAGCCGGTCGCGGTCACGACCGAGGACGTCGCCGGCATCCTGCTCAGATTCGAGGGCGGTGCCCGCGGCGTGCTCTCGCTGTCGCAGGTGTCGCCGGGCCGCAAGAACCACCTCAGCTTCGACGTGAGCGGCTCGGAGTCCTCACTCGGCTGGGGCACCGAAGACCCCGAACGGCTGTGGATCGGTAACCGCGACGGACCGAATCAGATCCAGTTCCGCGACGCCGGCGACGTCCCCGCGGGGCATGCCCAGGGATACCAGGACACGTTCAAGGCCCTGTTTCGCGCGGTATACGCCGCGATCGACTCCGGCGGGGCACCGGCGACACCGGACTACCCGACCTTCGACGACGGCCTCGAACAGGCGCTGGTCGCCGACGCCATCGACGACAGTGCGCGCCACGGCCGGTGGGCCACCGTGCGACGCGGCACGTGATCGCGGTCCGCGGCCGGACGGCGCCTCAGTAGTCCGACTCGGCGGCCAGAACCTCGGCGAGGAACGCGTCGGGCCCAGGACGGGCGAGCCGTGCGCGCGCGAGTTCGCGAACGCGGCTTCGGAGTTCGACCGCGGCGGCGGACGCCTCGACGCCGGCGCCGACGTCGACGCGGACCGACGTCCAGTCGTGATTCCAGGCCGAACCCTCCGCCACGGGCCCGCCCGCGTCGGTCAGGGCCATCCGGGCCACACCGTTCGCGTCGAGCGCGCCGTGTCCGGTGACGTCGCCCGCCCGCAGTCGGACGTCGATGCCGGTGGCGGGCAGCAGTCCCGCCATGGCCACCCGCACCGTCGCGACGGCGACACCGTCGGCCGCCTCGACCCGCCACTCGACGGTCTCCTCGGCGGCGTCGAACACGTTCGGCGGGACGGCGTCCCAGTTGACCGATGCCGCACCGCCGGCCACCGCCATCCGGGACGGCCCGCCGCCACCCGGCCCGGCGGCCAGGGCGTAGTCGGCGCGCCGGGCGGGCACGTCGTCGACCACGATGGGCGCCGCGTCCCAGACGCCCGCATCCTCGGCGAGTTCCCGGCACGCATCGATCAGTGCGATCACCCGGGGGTCACCGTCCTGCCGACGCGTCTCGAGCGCCGACCGACGCCCGACGAGGAGTTCGCCGACGTCGGCGTCCACCGCATCCTCGTCGAGGAACCCCTCGGCGGCCACCTGCGCGACCGCCAATTCGGCATCGAGCAGGGCGCCGTCGAGTTCGGCGATGCCGTCGCGGAGGCTGCTCGGCCACCACCTGCGCGCCCAGTGGCCGATCGCGATGCGCCGCAACGGAATCAACGGCGCCTCGTCGATCTCGACGCCCGGAACGTCGACCGCACCCTCGACCGGCCGGTCGGCCAGTGCGTTGACGAGGGCCGTGTGCCCCTCGACTCCCACGACGTGCCACAGCCAGTCCGCCGCGGCCACGTCCGTGAACGTGATGCGGGTGGCCGCGACGCCGCCGGGATCGTCCACGGTCCAGGCGAGCACCGCGCCCTGGACCTCGAGCACGGCGAGCGCGGGCGGCCCCGACACCGCGGGGCCCGTGCTCCACAACCCGCCGTCCGCCTCGAAATTCACCGCGCCACCTCGAGTTCCAGCATCGACTTGATCCTCTGCCGGTGATCCAGGCTGACCGACCGCGCCACGCCCTCGAGCAGCCCGCGTACGTCGTCGACGTCGTCGCACGGTTCCTGCCAGACGTCGCGGCCGTGCAGCCGGGCCCAGAGTCGCGCCACGTACGGTCGCGCGAACGCACCGAGATCGTCGATCACCTGCTGCTGTCGAGGGTGAATGGGCTCACCCGCCGCCAGGTATCGCCGGGCGTGGAGCACGTAGGCCTCCTTGCGCAGCCGGGCCTGGATCGTGCGGCTCAGCTCGAACCGCGGCACCGCGGACTCGTCGAGCGGTGCCAGGTCCACCGCGATCTCGATGCCTGCGACCAGCGCCGCCTGCTTGTCCTCCGCCATCAGCCCCCACGGCGCGCATGCCCGGTCGACCTCCTCGGCGCACAGCGACGGGATGTCGGGCAGTTCGTCGCGATCCAGCGCCCGGCGCAGTGTCCCCCGCACCCGTTCCACCACGCTGCGGTCCAGCGGCCGCGATCTCTCGGCGGCCGTCCACACCAGTGGCGGGCACTGCGGCTCGGTGGAACTCAGCCCTACCTCGGTGATCGACCACGGCAGCGCCCGGGGGTCCGTGCGTGCACGCGCCCCGAAGTCGAACGGCGTCGCGTCGGCGACCAGCGCCGTCCACACCCGCTGCCGGGCCATCCTGGCGCCGTGGCCGGCAGCCGCTCCGAGCACCGTCGTGAGCCCCGCGAGGAACGGTCCGGGGATGCCGTCGCCCGCCCGGACGTCGCCCCAGCCGAGGATCAGCTGCTGCTCGAGTCCGGCGATGACGCTCTCGTCGTCGACGTACCGGTTCAGCACCTCGATCGCCGTGCGGTCACGGTCCTCGTGAATCCCCCGGAGTACCGCTTCCGCGGCGTCGCGTGGCGAACCCTGCTGCGACGGCAGGCCTCTGGTGGTCGCGAGTTCGAAGCACACCGGGAAGTAGAGTTCCTGCGCGTTGCCACTGGTGATCTTCAGGCGGCGCCGCTCCGCCTTCAACAGCTCGAACCACGTTGCCGCACAACGAAGTCGAGGCGCGTTGTCGAGGATGACCTCCAGCGCCTCCGACGCCGTGGCCGCGTCGAGCAGCGGAGCGGAGAACTGCGGGTTCGACCGGAGCCGCAGCACGAGCGGATCCAGGATGCGCTTGATGGTCCGGCGCAGGGGGCCGCCGTCCGCCGCACTGAGGACCTCGACGCCCGGGCCGATGGCGCGCCACGCCTGATCGATCACCACACGCCGCGGCGTGGTGACGGCGGCGGCGGGTGCCGTGAGATGCCCGGTGCTCATCGGTCCACCATAGGGGTCGACGACGAAGTTGGGTTCGGTAGCGACGGGCCAGCGGGACCCTGGTGCCCGTGTCCAATGCGCTGCTCACCTCGTCGATCGTCGCCCTCCTCGCCGCCCTCGCCGTCGCCACCCTCCATCGGTGGCGGCCACCCTCCTCCGACGCCGGGCCGCGCGTCCGTCCCGACCGTCGTCCCGTGGTCGGCATCGGGACCGTCCGCTCGACCGCCGACCCCATCGTCGTCGAGGTCGAGAGCGTCTCGGGCCAGCGGTTCGTGGGGCGGCTGGCGCGCGGCGACGACGCCGTGACGGCCGCCCTTCGACCGGGCGTCGTCCTACTGGTGTCCTTCGATCCCTCTGCGCGCGAGCAGCTCTCGCTGCCCGACGACGTCGTCGCCGTCGGCGCGGCGTTCGACCGGGCTCCGGCCGATGCCGATGCTCCCGTCACCGACGGGCGCATCGACCTCGTCCGGGACGGCACCAGGGCGTCCGGCGTCATCACGGGCATGCGGGCGACGGGCGCCATCCGTGACGACCGCCGCGAGGTCGAACTCGACCTGATGGTCCGCCGACCCGGTGGTGGGCAGTTTCCGGTCCACGAGACCGCACTCGTCCCGTCGTCCGCACTCGGCAGGGTGACGCCCGGCAGCATCGTCGACGCCTACTACCGCAGTGACGACGAGACCGCGGTCGCGGTGTGCGTCCCACGCGGCTAGCGGTCAGCGCGCGCCGTCGACCGCGAAACTGACCATCGCCGCCCAGTACAGCGGGCTGGCAGTCGGATCGCCGCTGCGCCAGCGGTTCAGCTCGTCGCGCTGCCACCGATTGATCGCGCCGCCGGCCTCGACGTCCTGGTGTGCCCGGTCGATCGCGACGACGACGTCCGACATCGGGTCGGCGGCGGAGCCGGTGAACTGCCGGTACCCGGCCGTCGTCGGCAGCGACCACAGCGTCGCGGTGACGAGTTGCGCGCCGCCCAGCACCATGGCGGCGACCAGGCCGGTGGCCTCGTCGAACCGATAGTCCCCGCCAGAGGCGCACGCGAGCAGCGCCACCCGGGGAGGGATGGGCAGCGCCAGGGACATCACGTCCCCGGCGGTCAGCGGCTGCTCGTCGGCGAGATGCAGTGCGGACCGGTCCGCGCTTCCCGACTCGGCCGCGGTGGCGTGCCCGACGTAGAGCAGGCGGCCGGGTGGTGCGGCGAGCATCGCGGCCAACCACCGTCGGTCGACGTCGGTGCGCCGGAACAACTCCACCGCGCTGCCCACGTCGGGAAGGACCCGTCCGCGCGACATCGACTGTGAAAAGTGCTGCGCCACCGGGGTGTCCGGGTGCGGCCGGCCCAGGACCGAACCGAGTGAGGAGTCGGCACGTTGCCCCGGGACGCGCGGATCGAGGATGAGCAGGGGTGGCCGGTCGGCCGCCGCCGACCAGTCGCAGCGCGGTCGGGTTGCGTTCGCGATGTTGGCCGGCACCGACATCAACACGTCCACCAGGTCGAGCAGACGACGGCCGTCGGCGAGGTCGGACGGTTCGGCCTCGGGCCACGGTATCCGTGCCGCCGACGTGCCCTCGACGGTGACCGCTGCGACGCGGGCCCGCACCATCGAGTCCGCCTCGGGGCGCAGCAGCGGCCACGCGAGCAGACCCCACGGCACACGCGCCAGCCGGGCGCTCGGCGACACGAACACCACCGCACGCGGGTCTGGGGCGAACTCGGCCAGAAGGCGCCAGCACCCGTCGGACAGGAGCAGGACGCCGAGGCGGTAGGCGAGGACGTGCTCGGTCGAGCGCGTGGCGAGCGGGCCGCGAACGAGTGCCCGACGGAGTGCGTCGCCGACCGATTCCTCGGCAACCGGCTCGGGCAGCGCGTCGCGTAGTTCGGCGAGCGCGGCGAGCAGCAGCGGCTCCTCGATCACCCACGTGACGGTCCGGGACGGGTCGCCGACGACGCGCAGGCTGCCGTAGGTGGCGCGGCCGACGTCGGCCAGCCGCAGGACCAGGGTCGGGCGGCTCACGGCCACGTGGACCAGGCGGTCTCGTCGGTCGTGACGTGCTGGCCGTAGCGCTCCAGGGCGAGACGCCGGTAGCGGGCGAGCACCGGCGCTCCCGTCGGGTCCATCGCGAGCGGCGGGAGCGGACCGAGCCGGATCAGTGACGGGCCGGTGTCGACGGGCGGCCCCGACGCGACCAGCGCGAGTTCGTCGACGTCGCTGGGCGGCGCCGGCGCGGTGGTGACGCGCGACCACTCGGCGGCGTCGGACTGGCCGCGGTCGGCGCTGAAGGTCCCGCGCGCGCTGTGGTATTCGATCAGCTCCCCGGTGAGTTCGGTGTTCTCCCAGTCCCACGAGACGGCGAAGGCGCCCGCGAGCAGCGGCGCCGAGATGCCCTCCGCCCATCTCGCCCTGGCCTCCGGGTCGGAGATCGAGTAGCGCACGGAGTCGACGGCCAGAGCTGCCGGCAGCTTCAGATCGGCCGCCCGCGAGAGCTTCTCCATCGCCGACGCGAACGCCGGACCGTCGTGCTCGGTCCGGGTGGCGCCCAGCGAGGTGCGGTACCGGGCCTCCAGTGCGGCCCAGTCGTCGTCCGGGTCCCCCGCCCCGTCGAACCCGAGATCGGCGAGGGCGTCGGCGCGCCACACCGTGCCCAGGTGGTCGTCGAGCCGGGCATACGCGACCCAGCTGCTGCGCGGAGACTCGTCGAGACAGCCGCGCGCCTGCTCGACCATGTCCCGCGCGTCCCCGTACCGACCCCGGATGATCGCGATCCAGCTGCGCTGCAGCAGAATCCGGTGAATGTGCAGCGGCTTGCCCAGTTCGCGCCAGTGCCGCTCCGCGTGTTCCCAGCTCTCGTCGGCGGCCTGCAGCAGACCCGCGCCCATCCGGGTCAGTCCGAAGTAGAGCCAGCACCTCGACACGTCGTGGGCACGGGCGTAGGTGGCGATCGTGGGGTACGCCTCGTTGATCAGCCGCTCGGTGGCCATCTGATCGCCGCGGGCCCAGCAGGCGGTACCCCGTTCGAGACCGGTGCGAGCCGTGGCCAGATCCCAGTTCCTCGCCGCGGCCCGCGCCCCGGCACGCCGCAACCACGGCTCGGCGTCGTCGAGGCGTCCGGTCTCGATGCAGTACCTGGCGTAGCCGAGCGCCCCGACGACGAACAGGTTGTCCGATGCCTCACCGTCGTCGGCGCTCTCGTCGATCTGGTGAATGACGAACTGCCACAGCGTCACCGAGCGGACGTGCAGGTCGTCGTCGCACAGCGCCAGGGCACAGTTGATCCGCGCGTGCGTTCGCAACAGGCGGAATTCGTCGGCGAACTCGTCATCGCCGTCGCCGGACCCCATGCCGTCGAGTTCGGCCAACCCGATCGCCGCGGCCTCGTGGTCGCCGAGCGCCGCCGCCAGCCCGACGTCGAGGCACTGCGCCCGGCGGGTGTAGCGGCGCGTCATCCGACGGATGTCCGGCGTGGTCATCGTGCAGTGGTCGAGGACGTCGGCGGATGCCGTGCCCGCCAGGATCGACGCGTAGACGGCCAGGCACTCCCGGATGCGGCGGACGCCCTCGCGGGTGCCCTCGTAGGCCGTCCTGACCAGGTACAGCTCGCCGAGCTGCGCGAGCGTCTCGAGCATCAGATCGTCGCGGTCGACCTGCTCGATCCGGGGCATCAGCGACAGGAGGAGTTCCTTGGCCGCCGTCTCGTCGGCCGCCAGCGCGAGGTGGCGGGCCCGATCGAGGTCGTCGACGATCGACACCGCGCAAGCATAGTGCGCGGGCAGTTCACCGGAGGGCTGGTCAGCGCAGGTCGACGGCCGAAGGCGGCGGACGCGTCGAGCGCGTCCGCCGCCGATGTGACCGTCGGTCAGGAGCAGGTCACCTTGATCTCGAACTTCTTCGTCACCATCCCCGCCATCGGGTTGTTCATGTCGGCGCCCTGCGCGTCACCCGTGATGGTGTAGCTGTTCCCGTCGACCGAGACGCTTGCGCTGCCGGTCTTCATGCCGCCCATCTCGGACACCGCCAGGGCACTGCCGTCCACGACCAGCCCGAGCGACTCGACCTTCGGCGTGGCCGCGTCGGTCATCACCACGCCCAATCCCTGGGCGCCGCCGCCGATCGGCGCGCTCGCGATGTTGATCTTGCCGGCCTGCTTGACGCAGGTGACCGACTTGAGGTCGAGGCCGGCGAGGTTCTGGCCCTCGACCTTGACCTCGGTGCCACCGCTCGAGCTGCTGGTGCCGGTGCCCGCCGCGGCGGCGGGCGCCTCGCCCTTGTCGTCGGAGCACCCGACCAGTAGCAGCGCTGCTGCAATCAGGCCGATCGTCGCGGTGCCGATTCGCTGAGTGCTCGTGTTCATCTGACGCTCCTTCACAACACGTCGCCCCATTGGCGTCGTCGTGAAGCAAGTACACGAGCCCGGAATCGCTACCGATCCCAACAATCCGGCGCGGTACGGTGACCATGTGCCCGACACCGACCCCGTCGACCAGCCCGCCGACGAGCCGCACCTCGACGAGGTGCTGGACGCGGAAGTGGTGTCCGCAGACGAGGTCCACCCCGGCACCCCGACGGTCGACGTCACGGCCGGGCCCGTCGCCACGCCGCCCATGGACACCGGCTACACCGCCGCGGGTGTGCCGACGTTCGACTCCGTCCGCGAGAAGATCGAGGGCCGTTTCGGCACCGCGATGGGCGCCGCGGAACTGGCCGCCGAGACACCCGAGGGCCGCAGCGCCGACGAGCAGTACGAGGCCCGTCAGAAGGCTGCCGCCGACCGCTTGGCGCAGATCCGCGCGTCGATGAAGTCCGCCGACGACTCCTGAGGTGCGGCGCTTCACGACCGCCGAGAGGCGGGCCCGGCTCGGGCGACGGCATCTCCTGGCTTCGTCCGACCAGTCGGCAGAGTCGGCCGCAGACGTCGCGCGGCGCTTCGTCGGGCTGCACGCCACCGATCCGGCGACGCCGTACCTGAGCCTGTGGGCCAGGGTTCCCGACTTCGGCGTGACCGATCTGGACACCGCGCTCTACGAGGCGCGAACGGTGGTCAAGCATCTCGCCATGCGGCGGACGCTGTGGGTGGTCGACGTGACCGATCTTCCCGCCGTCCAGGCCGCCGCGAGCGATCGCGTCGCCGCCACCGAGCACAGGCGGCTCGTCGGCGATCTCGTCAAGGCCGGCATCGCCACCGACGGTGACGCCTGGCTGGAGGCCGCCGCCGCCGCGGTACTGGCTCACCTCGCCGAACACCGCCATGCGACGGCGCGCGAGCTGCGAGCCGCGCTCCCCGAGTTGGCGGGCACGTACGACCCGGCGCCCGGAAAGACCTGGGGCGGAATCGGTCCCGTGTCGCCACGGGTGATGACCGTGATGGGCGTGCGGGGCGACCTGGTCCGCGGACCGAACGAGGGAACGTGGACGACGTCGCGTCCTAGGTGGCTGACCACCTCGGAGTGGCTCGGCTCCCCCGGCGCGCCCGTTCCGCCCGCCGACGCGCGGGCCACGCTGATCACCCGGTGGCTGCGCACGTTCGGGCCGGCGACCAAACTCGACGTCAAGTGGTGGTTCGGTCACACGCTGACGTGGGCACGGGACGGTTTGCGGGACGTCGGCGCCGTCCCGGTCGAGCTGGAGGGCGTCGACGCGCCCGGATACGTGCTGCCCGACGACCTCGAGCCGGAGCCGGACACCGAACCGTGGGCGGCGCTGCTGCCCGGACTGGACGTCACGACGATGGGCTGGCAGGACCGGGGGTGGTACCTCGGGGAGCATCGCGATCGGGCGTTCGACCGCAACGGCAATGCCGGGCCGACGGCGTGGTGGAACGGACGCGTGGTCGGCGCGTGGGGTCAGGACGAGGACGGGCGCGTCGTCCTCGCACTCGCCGAGGACCTCGGCGACGAGCCGACCGCCGCGCTGAACCGCAGGGCCACCGCGTTGACGGAATGGCTTGCGGGCACGCGGATCAAGCCCCGCTTCCCGTCCCCCCTGACGCGGACGATCGGTTAGGCGCTGACCTTCACCTTGCGCGGCTTCTTGACCGGAGCCGCCGCGACGGGAAGCAACTCGGCGAGGTAGTGACCGGTGTAGCTGTCGGGGTTCGCCGCGATGTCCTCGGGCGTCCCGGTCGCCACGACGGTGCCGCCGCCCGAACCGCCCTCGGGGCCCATGTCCACGATCCAGTCCGAGGTCTTGATGACGTCGAGGTTGTGCTCGATGACGATGACGGTGTTGCCCTTGTCCACCAGACCGTTGATCACCTTGAGCAGCTTGCGGATGTCCTCGAAGTGCAGGCCGGTGGTCGGCTCGTCGAGGATGTACACGGTGCGTCCCATCGAGCGCTTCTGCAGTTCGGCGGCCAACTTCACGCGCTGGGCCTCGCCGCCGGACAGCGTCGGTGCCGGCTGCCCCAGACGGACGTAGCCGAGGCCGACGTCGACCAGGGTCTTGAGGTAGCGGTGGATCGACGAGATCGGCTCGAAGAAACCCGTCGCCTCCTCGATCGACATGTCCAGCACCTCGGCGATGGTCTTGCCCTTGTAGTGCACCTCGAGTGTCTCGCGGTTGTACCGGGCGCCGTGACACACCTCGCACGGCACGTACACGTCCGGCAGGAAGTTCATCTCGATCTTGAGAGTGCCGTCACCGGAACACGCCTCGCACCGGCCGCCCTTGACGTTGAACGAGAACCGGCCGGGCTGATAGCCGCGCACCTTCGCCTCGGTGGTCGCCGCGAACAACGTCCGGATCTTGTCGAACACTCCGGTGTAGGTGGCCGCATTCGAGCGGGGGGTTCGGCCGATCGGCGACTGGTCGACGCGCACCAGCTTGTCGAGCTGATCGAGCCCGTTGATCCTGGTGTGCCTGCCCGGCACCTGGCGGGCGCCGTTGAGCTTGTTCGCCATGACCGTCGCCAGGATGTCGTTGACCAGCGTCGACTTGCCCGACCCGGACACCCCGGTCACGGAGGTCAGTACGCCCAGCGGGAACGACACGTCGACGTCGTGCAGGTTGTGCTCGCGCGCCCCCACCACGGTGACCTGCCGCTTGCGGTCGATCGGTCGGCGGATCTCGGGGACCGCGATGCTCTCCCGGCCGGACAGATAGGCGCCGGTGATCGAGTCGCGATTCTTCAGCAGGTCCCGGTAGGTGCCGCTGTGCACGATGTTGCCGCCGTGCTCGCCCGCCGCCGGTCCGATGTCGACCACCCAGTCCGCGTGGGCGATGGTGTCGAGGTCGTGTTCGACGACGATCAGCGTGTTGCCGAGGTTGCGCAGGCGCACCAGCGTCTCGATGAGCCGCCGGTTGTCGCGCTGGTGCAGGCCGATCGACGGCTCGTCGAGGACGTAGAGCACGCCCACCAGGCCGGAACCGATCTGCGTCGCCAGCCGGATGCGCTGCGCCTCGCCGCCGGACAGCGTGCCGGCCGCGCGCGACAGCGAGAGGTAGTCGAGCCCGACGTCGAGCAGGAAGCCCAGACGTGACTGGACCTCCTTGAGCACCTGCCCGGCGATCGCGGTCTCGCGGCTCCCGAGCGTCAGCGCGTTCAGGAAGCGGGAGCAGTCGGCGATCGACAGCTCGCAGACCTGGGCGATGGACTTGGCGCCGAATTCGCCCGCCGTCAGCGACACCGCGAGGATCTCGGGCTTCAGTCGGGTGCCCTGACAGACGGGGCACGGGACGTCGCGCATGAAGCCCTCGTACCGTTCCTTCATCTGCTCGGACTCGGTCTGCTCCATGCGGCGCTGGAGGAACGCCATGACGCCCTCGAAGTCGGCGTAGTACGAGCGGGTCCGGCCGTACCGGTTCTTGTACCGGACGTGCACCTGCTCGTCGCAACCCTCGAGGATCGCCTTGCGCGCCTTGGCGGGAAGCTTGTTCCACGGCGTCTTCATGTCGAACCCGAGAGCATCCCCGAGGCCGGCCAGCATGCGGGTGAAGTACTCCGCGGACTGCCCCATCGACCAGGGGGCGATGGCGCCCTCGCCGAGCGTCAACTCCCCGTCCGGCACCACCAGTTCGGGGTCGACCTCCTTGCGGATGCCCAGGCCGGTGCATTCGGGACAGGCGCCGTAGGGCGAGTTGAACGAGAACGAGCGGGGCTCGAGGTCGTCGACCGCGAGCGGATGGCCGTTCGGGCACGCCAGCTTCTCGGAGAACCGCTGCTCACGCTGCGGGGTGTCCTCCTCCTGGTCGACGAACTCCAGGACGACGATGCCGTCGGCGAGCCCGAGGGCCGTCTCGACGGAGTCGGTGAGGCGCTGCTTGGACGAGGCCTTCACGGTGAGGCGGTCGACCACCACCTCGATGTCGTGCTTCTCCTGCTTCTTCAGCTTCGGCGGGTCGGTCAGGGGATGCACGACGCCGTCGACCCGCACGCGGCTGTAGCCCTGGGTGTTGAGCTTGTCGAACAGGTCGACGAACTCGCCCTTGCGGGTGCGGACGACGGGCGCGAGCACCTGGAACCGGGTGCCCTCCTCCATCGCGAGGACCTGGTCGACGATCTGCTGCGGCGTCTGCCGCGCGATCCGCTCGCCGCAGAACGGGCAGTGCGGGGTGCCCGCGCGGGCGTAGAGCAGGCGCAGGTAGTCGTAGACCTCGGTGATGGTGCCGACGGTCGAGCGCGGGTTGCGGTTGGTGGACTTCTGGTCGATCGACACCGCGGGCGACAGGCCCTCGATGAAGTCGACGTCGGGCTTGTCCATCTGGCCGAGGAACTGCCGGGCGTAGGCCGACAGCGACTCCACGTAGCGGCGCTGACCCTCGGCGAAGATGGTGTCGAATGCCAGCGATGACTTGCCCGATCCGGACAGGCCGGTGAAGACGATCATCGCGTCCCGCGGCAGGTCCAGGTCGATTCCACGCAGGTTGTGCTCGCGTGCACCCTTGACGATCAGGCGGTCGGCCAACTGATGATTCTCCTGATTCTCATGACGTCCCGCACGGCCAGAAAGCTGTCCGCGCACATGCTATGTCCACCCACCGACACGTCCCGGTCGAGCCCGCTACCGTGGCGGACATGACTGCCGTCACCGACGACTACACCGGACACGTCGATCCCGGAACCGCTGCCCGTCGCACGCTGCCCGGCGCCACCATCGTCAAGACGTCGGTGGGCCAGATGGACAACAACTCCTACCTGGTCATGTGTTCCCAGACCGGCGAGTCGCTACTCATCGACGCGGCCAACGATGCGCCCGTCCTCCTCGACCTCATCGAACGGTACGCGCCCCGGCTCGCCCTCATCGTGACGAGTCACCAGCACCCCGACCACTGGGTCGCCCTCGACGACGTGGTCGCCAAGACCGGGGCGCCGACCGCCGCCCACGCGCTCGATGCCGAACCGCTGCCCGTGACGCCCGACCGCACCCTGGCCGACGGCGACACCGTCGAGATCGGCGATCTCCGCCTCGACGTCATCCACCTTCGGGGGCACACCGAGGGTTCGGTCGCGCTGGCACTGACCGGGCCGGCCACCGACGGCGCCGTCCACCTGTTCACCGGCGACTGCCTCTTCCCCGGGGGCGTCGGCAAGACCTGGCGCGACGGGGACTTCGAGCGTCTGCTGGACGACGTCACCGCCAAGGTGTTCGACGTCTATCCCGACTCGACGGTCGTGTACCCGGGCCACGGTGACGACACCACGCTCGGCGCCGAACGGCCGCACCTCGCCGAGTGGCGCGAGCGGGGCTGGTGAGCATGGACCGGGCGACGAGTGGGACGCTGACGACCACGAGCGCCGCCAGGCGTCGTGGGATTCACACTGGAGCGATGACGATGCGCGGTGCGGTATGAGCCCCTGGCCGACTCCCGACAAGCCCGGCCCCGGACAGGAGTCGGTGTGGGACTATCCCCGGCCGCCACGGCTGGAGGAGTTCCGCGGCTCGATCACGATCGACCTCGGCGGCGAGACGATCGCCTCGACCGACCACGGCTGGCGGGTGCTCGAGACCAGCCACCCCCCGACGTACTACGTGCCGTCGTCGGCGTTCCGTCCGGGCGTGCTGCGGGACGCCGACGGCTCGTCGTGGTGTGAGTGGAAGGGCCAGGCCAGCTACTACGACCTGGTCACCGACCGCCGGACCGCGCAGCGAGCGGCCTGGACCTATCACTCACCGACGCGAGGTTTCACGCCCATCGCGGGTGCGATCGCCGTGATGGCGGCGCAGACGGACGGGTGCACCGTGAACGGCGAACGGGTCCAGCCCCAGCCGGGCGGGTTCTACGGCGGCTGGGTGACGAGCTGGGTCACCGGCCCGTTCAAGGGCATCCCGGGCTCGATGGGCTGGTAACCCGGCTCGGGACTACGACGTGTGGACGATGAGCACGTCGGTCTTGGACCGGCGAGCCACGTTGGCGGGAACCGAACCGAGCAGGCGTCCGGCGATCGTGCTCAGGCCGACGTTGCCGACGACCAGCAGATCGGCCTTGACCTCTCCGGCGAGTTCGACCAGGGCGTCGACGGGAGCACCGACGATGGCCCGCTCCTCGACGTTCTCGGCGCCGGCCGCGTGTGCGCGGTCCCGGGCCTCACGGAGGATGGCGTAGATCGGCGCGTTGCCGGACATCTTGTAGCCCTCGTCCTTGAGGACGTCGGCCGCCCGCTGATCTTCGCTCTGCGGGAAGTAGGCGGTGGTGACGATCAGCTTGGCGCCGGAACCCGCGGCGATGGAGCCCGCGCGGTCCACTGCGCGCAGCGACGAATCCGAGCCGTCCGTTCCGACAACCACGGTGGTGTAGCCGCTCATGCATGCCCTCCAAGTATCGATTCCAACGCCATCCGAGACCCTAACCCGTTACCCACTGGACGCGGGCTGATTCGCCCGGATGGCGGGCGTTCTACCGGCACTGATGGTAACCGGCACGCAGGCCGGACTCGCTCGTTGGTGACGAACGGTACCCGTGTCGGGTGGCTCGACCGACGTCGCAGCACCAGGGCGGACGTGACCTGGGCCATCCGTCGTAACCGCCCGCCAGGAATCATCGTGGCCGTCAACGAGATTCGATGGGCAACGTCGTCACTCGCGGTGACGGGGGTCGAAGTTGTGCGGCTCGGTGTCGGCCACCTCCACCGCAAAGTCGGTGTCGGAGAACGTATAGCGGTACCACGGCTCGTCGTCGCAACGGCCGAGCTGGTGGCGCAGATTGCTGAACGCTCCGTACACCGTGCGATACGACTGCCCGTTGAACCGCTGCAGGATCTCCTTCCACGTCCTGGGTGCGGCCCGGATGAAGTCCGCCATGTCCGCGGTCAATTCGTCCTCCGACATCACCACGACGTCGGACGGCGGGTCCCCCAGTTCGAAGACCGTGCTCCGGTCGAAGTGGGACCGGACGAACTTCGGACTGATGGGGATGGTGCAGTCGAGCCCGATCTTCGACGCGGTGCCCGGTGGCGCGTCCTCGGCGATCATCGGGTCGACGGTCATCGTGTTCCCGTTCGGAATGGTGACCGTGTCCAGGTGCGGCATGTAGCGGAACGCCATCGCGAACTGGACCGCGTTGTCGTCCCAGATGTCGACGTCCTCGTCGAACACCATGGCGATCTTCGGCAGCCCCTGCTTGGAACACGTCAGCATCACGCCGAGGGCCTGCTTCGAGTCTCCAGCTCCGCGGGGCTTGATCTTGGCGTAGGCGATGTTCGACAGCCCGCCCAGCGGCGCCCGCACCTCCTTCACGTCGATCCCCGCCATCGCCAGCCCGCCGTAGAGGTCGGACTCGATCATCGGCAGCTGAAGCATGTTGTCCGTGTACCAGGGGTGGGTGCCGCCGATCGTGGCGTGCTGGAATATGCCGCCCTTGCGGAACGTCATGGCCGTCACCACCGCACGGAAGTTGGCCTTGATGCCTCCGCCGTACATCCCGGTGAACTCCCCGTAGGGGCCCTCGTCGTGGGTCAGCCCCTCGGTCGCCATGAGCACGCACTCGATCACGATCTCGGCGTTCGCGGGCACGAGGAGGTCGATGGTCTCGCACTTCACCAGTCGAGCGGGGTGCCCGTAGAAGTTGCCGAGCACCTCGAAGTCGTCGGTGCCGGGCGGGACGCCGGTCAGCGCGGCGACCTTGTCCACCAGGGGTCCGCCGAGGACGATGGCGAGTTCCAGGTCCTGCCCCTTGGCCTGTGCCGCTTGCGCATTGAGACGTGCGCGGTGCGACGTGCACGTCATGTCGAACATCTTCTCGTTCTTCGTCCGGAACATGCTGCGGTAGATGCCCCAGTCGTAGACGCCGGTGTCGGGGTGCTTGGTGACCACCAGGTTGTCGTTGGTGTAGGCGTGCCCGTCCCGGTCGTGGTGCAGGAAGAGCGGCAGCCGGGTCAGGTCGACGTCGTCGCCAGTGAGGATCACCTCCTTGCACGGCGCGGTGTCGACCACCTCGGGCTTGATGCGGCCCTTCCCGAGTTCGACCATGCGACGCCCGGTCTCGCTCTTGTCGCAGCCGAGTGCCCAGGCGGTCTGGTCCTGGTTCGAGTAGGCGTTGGCCAGGAACTGGAATTCACAGTCGGTGACCTTCTCGACCAGCACCGCGGTGAGGGGGTGCGCCTCCATCACCGCGGGCAGTTCGTCGACCCGCTTCTCCTCTTTGACGCGGACCAGCAGGCCTGCCTTCTCCATGTCGTCGACGAAGTCGCTCAGACTCTGCTGGGGCATGGTGCGCCTCTCATTCGAAAGCGGTTGCCGGCTGGCCGGTTTCGACGTAGTCGCGCAGATGGTGCAGGAGTACGCCCCACGTCGTGTTGCACTTGCGGAAGTTCCCGTGCGTGCCGGGCCAGCCGCCGTGCCGAAGCTCGACGAGGGTGCGGCCCTCGGTGGGTGCGACGGTGAACGTCGCCGTGGTGCCGACCGAATCACCGGGGCCGCGGGTGCACCGCCACTCGACCTGGGTGGTCGGGTCGGATGTGACGACCTCCCAGCCGAATTCGGGGTGTCCGGAGTAGGCGAACACCCACTCGCTGCCCACCTCGCCGGTGCCCGTCGTGTTGGGGGTGTGCCACCCCTTCACCCCGTCCAGGGTGCTCAGCGCGGCGAACACCTCCTCGGGCGAAGCGGAGACCTTGATCTCGTGGTCGATCTCGGGCATGTCGGCTCCTAGCGGTCGTCGAGTTCTGGAAAGTCGTAGTCCCGCCAGCCGGGAACGTCGGCGACCTCGACGAACTCCAGCCCGTGCTCGGCGACCGAGGGTCCGCACGCGTCACCGGCCACCTTGATCACGGTGCCGTACGGGTAGGTGGCATCGATGCCCAGCGCCGAGCCGGTCCGCCGATCCAGCGGGATCGACTCGTCGATCGACGGATCGAGGGGGCCGGCGCCGAGCCCGTCGACGAGGATCACGTCCCGCGCGGGCTGGCTGCGGAACGACACCGCCCACTCGACCTGCTCCGAATCCTGGACGTCGATGTCCGGGTCCACGACGATCACGGTCTTCGGTCGCACGTTGGTGCCCATCGCCGCGAGGATCGCCGCACGGGCCTCCCCCGCGTACCGGGGGCGCATCGCGATCACGACGTAGAACGACACCCCGCCGGACTGCGGGATGGCGACCCTCTCGATGGTCGGGAACTGCAGGCGCATCATCTGCAGGAACGACGCCTCGAACGCCAACTGCTTGAGCGTGTGGTTCTCGGTGGGCGGGACACCGGTGAGCAGCGCCTGGAAGTAGGCGCCGTTGCGGTGGGTGAGCGCCGTGGGCCGCGCAATGGGCTTCATCGATGCAGGCGTGTAGTACCCGGTGTACTCGCCCAGCGGACCCTCCATCACCGTCGTGCCGAAGTCCACCTCGAACTCGATGACGAACTCGGCATGCGCGGGGACCTCGAGGTCGATCGTCCGGCACTTCACCAACTCGACCGCGGACCCGCGGAGCCCACCGGCCACCTCGAAGTCGTCGGTGTCGTCGGGCACCTGGATCGGACCGGTGTAGGCGAGCATGGGATCGACGCCGATGACCAGCGCCGCCCGAAACGTCTTGTCCCCCCGCGCGACCGCCTTGGCCATGTTCTTCCCGAACCGGTGGAAGGGCTGCGCCATGAACGACAGCGTGTGCGCGTCGATGATCTCGAAGCGGTAGTGGCCGAGGTCGGGGACACCCGTCAGCGGATCACGGCTGACTACGATCCCCGGCGTGATGTACGGCCCGCCGTCGTCGGGGCTGTACCTCGGCACCGGCAGCGTCGTGAGGTCGATGTCGTCGCCCAGGACGACGTTCTCGTGCACCGGTGCGTCGGTGATCACGACGGGCGCGATCCGACGGCTCAGCCCGTCGAGGATGCGCTGCATGACGCCCGCCTCGTCGCTCTCGTAGGCGATGAGCGCCTTGGCGCGCGAGTTGTAGACGCCTCCCACCAACGGGAATTCGGTGCCGTTGTCGGTGAACACGACCGCCGGGCCGGCGACCGACGCGCTCTTGCGCATCGCCTTGGCCACGTCCAGTTCCAGCGCGACGGGGCGGTCGACGTCGATCAGTTCGCCCTGGGCCCGCAGCTCGTCGAGAAACTCGCGGAAATCCTGGAACGCCATGGTGGGATGCCCCATACTCTCTGCGTGAAGGTGGCGAGTGACTACAAGATGTACCGTGCCAAGATCACGGTGGCAAGGGGTGGCACCCGCCACGTGCCCCGTGAGCGATGACGTCGGATTCACCCGCTTCGTCCTCGACCTCTACGGCGCTCCGGGAGTCTCGTCGGCGTGCGTGCTGCTGCAGGACCGGTGCGCCGTCGACGTGAATGTCGTTCTCTTGGCAGCCTTCGTCGGCGTTCACGGAGGGCGCGTCCCGACCCAGGCCGAACTCGACGACGCGGCCGCCGACGTCAAACCCTGGCAGGACGAGGTGGTCGTGCCGCTGCGACGGGTGCGCCGCCGGCTGACCGGCGGGCCCGACCACCCGCCCAGCGCCGCGTTGCGCGCCCGCATCAAGGACGTCGAACTGGAGGCGGAGATGATCGAACTCGAGCGGCTGGGGGTCATCGCCGAGGGCCTGACCGCCGTCGTCGACTCCCCTGCCGGCACGACGGCGTCCGAGCGGGTCACCGCCGCCATCGTGCGGGTACTCGGCACGTCGGACCCGTTGGCCGACGAGCAGGCGGCGGTCGACGTGATCGCCCGCGCGGCAGCGGCACTCGGTGACGGAGCGTCGCGGTGAGGCGCGTCATCGTGGGTATCACGGGAGCGTCGGGCGCGATCTACGGCATCCGCACCCTCGAGCTGCTCAAGAAGCTCGACGACGTCGAGACCCATGCCATCGTCACCCCGTCGGCACAGCGGACGATCGCCCACGAGACCGACTACCGCCCCGACGACATCCGCGACCTCGCCGACCACCTCCATCACCCGCGGGACATCGGGGCCGCGGTGTCGTCGGGATCGTTCGTGACCGCGGGCATGCTGGTGGCACCCTGCTCGGTGAAGACGCTCAGCGGGATCGCGAACAGCTACGGCGACGAACTGGTGGTCCGTGCCGCCGACGTCTGCCTCAAGGAGCGCCGACGGGTCGTTCTCCTGTTGCGCGAGACGCCGTTTCACGCCGGACACATCGATCTGATGGCGCGGGCGACGGCCAACGGCGCCATCGTCATGCCGCCTGTCCCCGCCTTCTATGCCATGCCGACGTCGATCGAGGACATCGTCGACCAGACGGTGAGCCGTGCCCTGGAACTCCTCGACGTCGTCGTGCCTGGCATCAAGCGCTGGGACGGCAGATCCGTGCTGCCCGACGACGGCTAGCGCCGCCCAGCGTCACCCGCGGCCGAAGTACAACTCCTGGGTCGCGATGCACACCAGCTGGCCCGAGCGGTTGTACATGGTGGACGTGGCGAGTCCCCTACCGTCGATCCCGCTCGGCGAGTATTGATCCGACAGCACCCAGTCGGAGAGGTCGACGGGCCGGTGGAACCACAGCGCGTGGTCGATCAGCGCGTTGAAGGTGCTGACCGCCGTCGCCCGGCGCATGACGAGCGCCGTCTCGAGCATCGTCGTGCCCGACAGGTAGGTCAGCAGGGAGCTGTGCAGAACGGGGTCGGCGGCCACCGAGTCGACCGGCTTCCACCACATTCGGATCCGTGGCGACGGTTCGGGGAAGTCGAGCGCGAGCCGCGGCGGAGGATCGACGTAGCGGAGATCGAACGGCTTCGGCTGCACCCAGTAGCCGCCCAGCTCGTCCGAGTAGCTGCCCAGCTGATCCTGCACGGGCGGTAGGGCCTCCGGGTCGGGAACCGTGGGCATCGGGCTCTGGTGCTCGCCGCCACCGACCGCGGTACTGAACGAGACGAGTGCCTCGAGCAGCACCTCGCCGTCCTGGCTCGCCGTGATCTTGCGGGTGGACAGCGTCCCGCCGTCGCGGGATCGGACGACGTGGAAGTCGACCGGACGGCGGGCGTCGCCGGCGCGCAGGTAGTAGACGTGCAGGCTGTGCGGCAGCCGGCCCGGCGTGGTCTTGCCGGCCGCCATCAGCGCCTGGCCGGCGATGTGCCCGCCGACGATGTGGTGGGCCGGGTTGTCCATCTGCGCGGCCGTGAAGTGTTCGTCACCGATCTGCCGGACCTGCAGTGTGGTGATCACGTCGGCCAGCGATGGCCATGAGTAGGTCACGGCGGGCATCATGCCGCACCCGGACCCCGCCGCGGTCGCACGGCCCCCCGATGAGCAAGCTCACGGCGAACGCCGGTTCGCTTTGGTGGTTAGGCCAGCTAAGCTGGGCGGCATGTCGTCCATGAAGGCAGCGGTCGCCGGTGCGCTGGCAGTCGCCGGTCTGTGGGCGGGTGCCGCGGTCGCCAACGCCGAGCCGACACCCGCTCCCACTCCGCCTCCCGCGCCCAAGACGACGATCGACGGCGACGGCACCTACACGGTGGGCGTCGACATCGCACCGGGCGTGTACAAGTCGGCGGGCCCACTCGACGGCAGCGCCTGCTACTGGAAGCGCCTCAACGGCGACACGATGGTCGACAACGGGCTGACCAAGAAGTCACCGGTGGTCACCATCGACCCCACCGACACGACGTTCCGCACCAGTGACTGCCAGTCCTGGGAGATGACCGACTGCTCGCAGGTCGACTGCAAGGGTCCCAGCGGACTCCCGCCGGGCGCCCTGGGTCCGCTGCTGAGCATCCTCGGCGGCCAGATCAACCCGGGCGCCACCGCGCCGGGACCGCCGCCGTCCGCGGCTCCCGCGCCCGCCGGCTAGACCCCCCACGACGCAGGATGGGCACCGCCGAAACGGTGCCCATCTACGCGCGATGCGAGCGAGTGACGGGATTCGAACCCGTGTGAACGGCTTTGCAGGCCGGTGCCTAGCCACTCGGCCACACCCGCATCGACCTGAACGATGCCACCCCCCGCTCCGATCAGCCAGCCTTTCGCTCTCCGTGATCGCTACCGCGTGCGCACCGGTGACGAACTCCGCGGTGCATCCCGGGGCGCCGCGATAGCTTGGTCGGCATGCAGCAGTGGTTGGCCGACCCCCCGTTCTTCGGCGGGCCGGGCCAGGGAACGCGTCAGATCGTCGAGTTGTTCGTCGCCTTCGGGCTCACGGCGCTGATCGGTCTGGAACGCGAGGTGCAGGGCAAGAGCGCCGGCCTGCGCACGCAGACCATCGTCGGCACCGCGTCGGCGCTCATCCTGCTCGTCAGCAAGTACGGCTTCCTCGACGTGGTGACCTCCGACCTGGTGGTGGTCGACCCGTCCCGCGTCGCCGCTCAGATCGTCTCCGGCATCGGGTTCCTCGGCGCGGGCATCATCATCTTCCGCCGCGGGTCGGTGCACGGGCTGACCACCGCGGCCGCCGTCTGGGAGTCCGCCGCGATCGGGATGGCCGCCGGGGCGGGACTCCTGCTGCTGGCATGCACCGTGACGGCCATGCACTTCATCATCATCCTGGGGTTCATGCCGGTCGCGCGTCGGCTGGCGTCCCGGCTCGGCGGCGCCGTCAGGCTGCACATCACCTACGAGGACGGTCGCGGAGTGCTTCGGCAGATCCTGGAGGCCAGCAGCCGACGCAACTGGCAGCTCACGGAGTTGGCCGCCGATCCCGCCGGCGAACCACTGGGGGCACCGGACGGTCACGTCGGCGTCCAGGTGACGCTCGTGGGCTCGGGAATCCTGCGCGCGCCCATGGTGCTGGCCGACATCGACGGCGTCTCGGGCGTTCGCCAACTCGACGACGATCCCGACTAGAGCCCCGCGCGGGACGCTCGATACGACGCCGTCACGCCGACGATCGCCAGGGCGGCGAACGTCGCGAACAGCCACCGCGCCGCCGTGGCGTCACCCCGTTCGGTCGCGTTCACGACCACCCCGGCGAGGCCTGCGCCGAACGCGCCGCAGATGAGTTGGACGGTGCTGATCGCCGCCGCGGCCGTTCGACCCTCGACCGGATCCCGCACCGATCCCATCGCCCACGCCGACAGGTGCGGCCAGGCGATCCCGACGCCGATACCCGTCACGAACAACGCGGCCGCCCAGATCGCGACCACGCCGACACCGGCCCCGTCGGTCATGCTCACCGCACCGATGGTCAGCCCGGATGCCATCACCAGCGGCGCCGCCGCCACCAACCACGGGATCCGCCGCCGTGTCCGCACCGATGCGCTGGAGATCTCGCTGACCGTCCACCCGACCGACAGGGACACGGCCAGGAAGCCGGCGGCGACGGGTGCCAGACCGGCCAGTCGCTGACCGAACAGCGGCACGTACATGTCGACCATGGTGGCCGCCATCAGGAGCCCGAGCGTGGGGTAGATCCACTTCAGCGGACCCGCTCGGAACGCCGTGGCGGGCAGCACCGTTGCCGACGCGCGGCGGTCGACGATCAGGAAGGCCCCGACGAGGGCGACGCCGAGCGTCAGCAGACCGGCGGTGAGCGCGGCGTTCCGGGCGACGCCCGCGGCGCTGACCACCAGCGCGGCCGCACCCAGGAGCAGCAGCGACCACACCGGCACCCGGCTGACGTCGGTGGCAGGCGTGTGGGACCGACTCGGCAAGGCGAACGGAACCAGCACGGCGACCAGCACCGTGAGGATTGCCAGCGCCACGAACGCCCACCGCCACGACAGGTACTGCGCGAACAGCCCACCGGACGCCGGCCCCACGATGGTGCCCAGACCCCACATCGCCGAGACGAGGGCCGACGCCTTGGTCCACAGCGACTGCGGCAGAGTCGAATTGATGACGGCGTAGCCGAGTCCGGCCAGGAGCCCGCCGGCCGCTCCCTGCACCACCCGTCCCACCAGGAGAAACTCCATGCTGGGCGCGAGGGCGCACAGGGCGCTGCCGATCGTGAACCCGCCCAGTGCCGACAGGTAGGACCAGCGGGCGCCCAGCCGTGAGAGCGTCGCGCTCACCGTGGTCGCCGTGATCACCGACGCCACCAGGTAGACCGTCGTCACCCACGCGTAGAAGCGCTGGCCCCCGATGTCGGCGACCGCGCTCGGAAGCAGGCTGACCGTGAGGAACTCGTTGGTCGCGTACAGCGCCACGCCGCCGGCCAACACGGTCGACGCACGGCCGTACCTGCGCCCCAACAGATCGCGCCAGCCGTCCACCCGGCGCGCCGCGGTCTCCGTCACCGGGCCTACGTTAGGAGCTCAACCGCCGTTGAGGTCAAGCGGACCTACTTCAGCCCCGCGGCGTCCATGCCGCGCAGTTCCTTCTTCAGGTCGGCGATCTCGTCGCGGATGCGTCCGGCGAGTTCGAACTGCAGATCGCGCGCCGCCGTCATCATCTGCGCCGTCATGTCCTTGATCAGGTCGGCGAGTTCCGCGCGGGGCATCGACTTGGTGTCGCGACCCTCGTACACGCCTGCACTGACCGCACGACCCGGCTCGCCCTGGGCCCGCCGACCTCGCGACGCGTTGCGGCCGGATCCGCCGACGTCGATCGTCTCGGTGTCGTCGGCCTCGCGGTACACCTGGTCGAGGATGTCGGCGATCTTCTTGCGCAGCGGCTGCGGGTCGATGCCGTGGGCCTCGTTGTAGGCGACCTGCTTGGCGCGCCGACGATCGGTCTCGTCGATGGCCTCCCGCATCGAGTCGGTGATCTTGTCGGCGTACATGTGCACCTCGCCGGACACGTTGCGCGCCGCACGGCCGATGGTCTGGATGAGGCTGCGCGTCGACCGCAGGAACCCCTCCTTGTCGGCGTCGAGGATCGACACCAGCGACACCTCGGGGAGGTCGAGGCCCTCACGCAGCAGGTTGATGCCCACCAGCACGTCGTACTCGCCGAGGCGGAGCTGGCGGAGCAGTTCGACGCGGCGCAGGGTGTCGACCTCGGAGTGCAGATACCGCACCCGGATGCCCGTCTCCAGCAGGTAGTCGGTGAGGTCCTCGGCCATCTTCTTCGTCAGCGTGGTGACCAGGACGCGCTCGTCGAGTTCGGTGCGCTTGCGGATCTCGCCGATCAGATCGTCGATCTGCCCCTTCGTCGGCTTCACCACGATCTTCGGGTCGATCAGGCCGGTCGGGCGGATGACCTGCTCGACGAACTCGCCGCCGGACTGGCTCAGCTCGAACGCCCCGGGCGTGGCCGACAGGTACACCGTCTGTCCGATGCGGTCGGCGAACTCCTCCCACGTCAGTGGACGGTTGTCGACGGCCGAGGGCAGGCGGAAGCCGAAGTCCACCAGGTTGCGCTTGCGGGACATGTCGCCCTCGTACATGCCGCCGATCTGCGGCACGGTCACGTGCGACTCGTCGATCACCAGGAGGAAGTCCTCCGGGAAGTAGTCGATCAGCGTGGCGGGCGCCGTACCGGGTCCGCGGCCGTCGATGTGCCGGGAGTAGTTCTCGATGCCCGAGCAGAAGCCGACCTGCTTCATCATCTCGAGGTCGTAGTTGGTGCGCATCCGCAGCCGCTGCGCCTCCAGCAGCTTGCCCTGCCCCTCGAGTTCGGCCAGGCGGTCCTCGAGTTCCCTCTCGATGCTGGAGATGGCCTGCGCCATCCGCTCGGGCCCGGCCACGTAGTGCGTCGCGGGGAAGATGCGCAGCGAGTCGACCTTGCGGACGATGTCACCGGTCAGCGGATGCAGGTAGTACAGCGCCTCGATTTCGTCGCCGAAGAATTCGATGCGGACGGCCAGTTCCTCGTACGCCGGGATGATCTCGACGGTGTCCCCGCGGACCCGGAACGAGCCACGCGTGAACGACATGTCGTTGCGGGTGTACTGGACGTCGACCAGCAGCCGCAGCAGCGCGTCGCGAGGGACCTCCTGACCGACCTGCAGTTCGACCGAGCGGTCCATGTAGGACTGCGGCGTGCCGAGACCGTAGATGCAGGACACCGACGCCACCACGACGACGTCACGCCGGGACAGCAGGCTCGACGTCGCCGAGTGCCGCAGCCGCTCGACGTCGTCGTTGATCGAGCTGTCCTTCTCGATGTAGGTGTCCGTCTGGGCGATGTACGCCTCGGGTTGGTAGTAGTCGTAGTACGAGACGAAGTACTCGACCGAGTTGTTGGGCAGCATGTCCCGAAGTTCGTTCGCGAGCTGCGCGGCGAGCGTCTTGTTGGGCGCCATCACCAGCGTGGGACGCTGCAACCGCTCGATGAGCCACGCCGTGGTGGCCGACTTGCCCGTGCCCGTGGCGCCCAGCAGCACGACGTCGCGCTCGCCCGCCCGGATGCGCCGTTCGAGGTCCTCGATGGCGGCCGGCTGATCGCCCGCGGGCTCGTACTCGCTGACCACGTCGAAGCGGTTGCCGGTCCGGACCATCGACTCCACGGGACGGTGCTCCGAGTGCGCGAGCACCGGGTGTTCTGTCGCGAAGGCCATGGTCACAGGGTAAGCACGGACACCGACAACTTCATTCCCGCCGGTCCCGCGCACGCGCTACCGTGACGCCGTGCGCGAACCCGTGCGGATGGCCCTGCGACTGCTGGGCGCGGCGTTGCTGGCGCTCGGCCTCGCCTGCGCGGTGCTGCTGGTGTGGCCGGGGCCCGGCCGCGTCGCGGACGTCATGGGCGTGACCTGCGGCGATGGCGGTCTGGGTCCGGCGCACCAGTGTGGCTGGCTCGACGCGGCCGGTCTGCTGTGGAGCGGACTGACCGGCGGTCTGCTCGCCGGGTTCGTACTGCGGATGCTGACCCGTCCGGAGGGCAAGCGACCCTTGGTGATCGATCTCTCGAGGCGCAGGCGATGACCGTGCACCCGCCGAAGCGCGAGGTCTTCGACATCGGCAACCAGACCAACACCGACCCCAAGGGCATCGTGCGCGACGTCGACGTCTACGACGTCCGGCCGTGGGGGTTGTACATGGCCCGCCCGACACCGGGTCGAGCGCAATTCCACTACCTCGAGTCGTGGCTGATGCCCGAGCTGCAGCTGCGGGCGTCGGTCTTCCACTTCTCCCCGGGCCACGAACGCGACCAGGACTTCTACCTCGACGTCGGGCTCGTCACCGCGGACGGCGACGTCTGGCACACCGAGGACCACTATCTCGACCTCGTCGTGCGCACCGGTGACGGCGTGGAACTCCTCGACGTCGACGAGTTGCTGGAGGCGGCCGCCGCAGGGTTCCTGGACGGGGAGTCGGCCGAGCGTGCCATCCGCGTGGCGCTCCAGACGGTCGACGCGCTCGCCCGCCACGACTATGACCTGGGCGGATGGCTGCGGAGCCGTGGAATGGTCCTGACGTGGTCGTCAGCGTAGGATTTTCGATCATGAGAACCGGCACGCGTGGATGGTTCGCGGCGAACGCCGCAGCCGTCCTGGCGTTCGGCGCCCACGCCGGCGTTCCGAGCGCGCTGGCGGACCCCGAGTTGCCGCCCCCACCCCCCGTCGCGCAGCAGGAGTCGGCCGACGCCGCACCGCAGTTCGGACCGGGACCGCACAACGTAGTGTACCGGGCGCGCGTCGACGGCGTCTCGCGCGGCGCGTCGATCACCTACAAGCTCTCGGACACCGAGTTCAACACCGCCGATCCGACGATGGTGCCGGGCCGCACCTTCGAGGCGACCGGCGTCATCTCCGACCCGCAGCAGGCCGGGATGCAGGTGTCCATCCAGTGGCCGTACTCGGCCAGCCTGCACTGCGACATCCTCGTCGATGACCAGATCGTTGCGCAGGCAGATCAATTCGTCGCGCCCCGCTTCACCCCGCAACGCAACGACCCCGGGTACGGGGTCCTCAGCTGCGGTTCGGTCACCAACTTCCCGCTGGGCAACACGGCATCCGTCGATACGCCGGGCGTCGAGGCACCGGCACCCGTCGACGCGGCGCCGCCCCCACCCGTCACCTGACCCGACTCAGGGCGCCCAGCCCGTGGCGTCCGCCCACGCGATCGCGCGGTCGTACGCGCTGCCGAACCACGGCTCCTTGGCATCGGCGTAGGCGCCGGTGTCGGCGTGACCCGCTGCGGCGACCTCGCGCTTGAGTTCGAGGTACTCGGCGCGGACGTCGGGATCCGCGCGCAGCCAGTCGCGAAACACCAACGCGAACAGCTGATTCGGCAGACCGTCCACCCGCAGGTGCACGTTCGTGGGCCGGCCCGGGTCCGCCGAGGCGTGCAGGCGCTTGGCCCACGCCGACTCGTCGCCGGAGTGTGGCTCGTCGCCGACGACGTCGGCCACCCGGGGGTAGCCCGCCGAGGCCAACGCGTCCGCCAGCTCGTCGGCGACGTCGAGGTCGGCCACGGTGACCTGGACGTCGATCACGTCCTTGGCGTCGAGACCCGGTACGGCGGTGGAGCCGACGTGGTCGATGCGCACCGCGTGGTGCCCGCAGGTGGTGGTGAGTCGGGCGACGATGCGGCGGGCCTGCTCGGGCCACGTCGGATCGGCCGGGACGAGGACGGGATCGGTCGACGCCGGTCTGCCGGCCCGGAGGTTGTCGGCGAAGGGTTCGATCCTGTCGTCCCACAGCGCGCGTGCCGCGGCGGCGAGATCGGCTGCGGTGCCTGCGTTGTCGAGCCACACGTCGGCGACGGCGCGACGCTGCTCCTCGGTGGCCTGGGCGGCGATCCGTGCGCGGGCATCGGCATCGGTGAACCCGCGGTGCTCGATCAGCCGCGCGATCCGGACGTCCTCGTCGGCGTGCACGATGACGACGAGCGGGAACATCGGTGCCATCTGGGACTCGACGAGCAGCGGGATGTCCTCGATGATCACCGCGTCGTCCGCGGCCGCCTCGATGAGTTCCTGGCGACGGGCGCCCACCAGCGGGTGCACGATGCCGTTGAGCGTGGCCCGCTTGTCGTCGTCGCTGAAGGCGACCGCCGCGAGCGCAGGCCGGTTCAGCGAGCCGTCCTCCTGCAGGATCTCCTCGCCGAAGGCCTCGACGAGCTTGGCCAGACCCTCCGTTCCGGGTTGGACGACCTCGCGGGAGATGACGTCGCCGTCGACGACGACTCCCCCGAGTTCACTGAACGTCGACGACACCGTCGACTTGCCGGCGCCGATTCCGCCGGAGAGACCGATTCGCAGCACGGGGTCAGTCTGTCAGGCGCGGGCGCCCGGTCAGCCCTCGACGCCCGTCAGTTCGACGGTCGGGTGCTCGAGGGTGGTCTGCGCGATCGTCGAGCCGTCCGCCAGGTTCAGTGCGACCAGTCGACGGGAGCCGGGGTCGCTGACGTAGGCGACGCCGTCCTGCACGTGCAGGTTCGGCATCGGGGACTGCCACTCGTCGGGCTCGGTCCACGCGGCGATGACGGGGATGTGCGCGGTGCGCTGTGCGGTGGCCGGGTCGAACACGTGCAGGTGTCCGTCCGTCCCGAGAATGATGGCCTCTCCCCCGGGACCCCGGTCCAGGGAGCGGAAGCTGTAGCTGGCGTCGATCGGCACCACCCTGATCGTGCCCGTGGCGGTGTCGGTGAGGGTGAACCGCTGCGGCCGTTCGAGTTCGGCGTCGGGGTCGGTCTTGTAGTCGCCCAGCACGACGGTGGACGCCTCGCTGCCGGCCTGGTTGCCGATCCGGCCGTACGGGTCGGGACCGGCGACCTTGCGGATGTCGTTGCCACGGACGATCAGGATGCCGTCCTCGCAGCCGAAGGTCAGGACGCCGTCGGCTGCGGCGGCCTCACCGTGCAGACCCGGGCACTGGTCGTTGGCGGCCACCGGCTGTCCCGACCGGTCGAGAACCTTTGCGCCGGAACGGCTTTCCTCGTCGCCGACGCTGACGACCGTCGTCCCGTCCGCCCGCGCCACCGCGACACCGTGGTGTGGTGCGATGGTCATGGATCTCTCGACGACGCCGTCACCCTCGAGCAGCACGGCGGGATCGACGACGTCGATCGCCCCGGTGCCGTCGGAGAACAGCGTCAGCATGCCGTCGTGGGCTACGGCATGGCCGGGTTCGGCGCCGCCGTAACGGATGTCGGTCATCGCGGGCGTGGCGGTGTAGTGGTGGCCGTGGTCGCCGTGCGCCTCCGTCCACGTGCCCAGGTCCAGCGCCGCGAAGCCGCCGGACTGTGACACCAGGACGTGGCGGCCGTTCGCCGCGGGGTTGAGTCTCGTGAAGCCCTCGACCGGGACGTCGGCGACGGTCCGAAGCGTGCGGGCGTCGACGATCAGCACGCCGCCGTCGTAGCTCAGCGCGAGACGCGGGGTGGCCGTGGCGCGCTCGACCGGCGCGGCCGTCGTCGTCGTGGCAGGCGCCGGGGCTGCACCGTTCTGAGCGGCGCTGCAGCCGACGGCCAACGACGATAGGGACAGGAGGGCCAGGAGGCGGGTCGTCGGGATCACGACGCGAAGCCAACCAGCTAGTGAAAATCATTGTCAAAAAGCGATGCGTGCACGTGTCGGCGTGACGAGCCAGTACAGGTGGTCGTCACGGCGCCCGCGTCACGACAGGGAACGACGTTTCGCGGCAACGAGGACGCCCGCGAAACGGCGAACGCCCCGGCTCGGGTGAGCCGGGGCGTCCGTCGTGAACGACTACTGGTTAGGCGTTGCCTGCCAGCTTCTCGCGAAGCGCAGCAAGCTGAGCATCGCTGGCGAGCGTGCCGCCGGTGGGCTCGTCGCCACGCGACGACGTCGTCGTCTGTGCGGACGCGGGACGGCTGGCCGCCTCGGCGTCGGCCGCGGCGAACTTCTCCATCTGCGCGGTGTGCATCTTGTGGCGGCGCTCGGCCTCGGCGTACCGGGCCTCCCACTCGTCACGCTGCTTCTCGAAGCCCTCGAGCCACTCGTTGGTGTCGGCGTCGAAGCCCTCGGGGAAGATGTAGTTGCCCGCTTCGTCGTAGCTGTCGGCCATGCCGTACTTCGACGGGTCGAACTCCTCGGTGTAGTCCTCGTTGGCCTGCTTGAGGCTCAGCGAGATCCGGCGACGCTCGAGGTCGATGTCGATGACCTTGACCATCGCGTCGTCGCCGACCTGGACGACCTGGTCCGGGACCTCGACGTGGCGCTCGGACAGCTCCGAGATGTGCACCAGGCCCTCGATGCCCTCCTCGACGCGGACGAACGCACCGAACGGCACCAGCTTGGTGACCTTGCCCGGCACGATCTGCCCAATGGCATGCGTGCGAGCGAAGTGGCGCCACGGATCTTCCTGAGTGGCCTTGAGCGACAACGACACCCGCTCGCGATCCATGTCGACGTCGAGCACCTCGACGGTGACCTCGTCGCCCACCTGAACCACCTCGGAGGGGTGATCGATGTGCTTCCAGGACAGCTCGGAGACGTGCACAAGACCGTCGACGCCGCCGAGATCGACGAACGCGCCGAAGTTGACGATCGAGCTGACGACGCCCTTGCGGACGGCGCCCTTCTGCAGCTGGTTGAGGAACTCGCTGCGCACCTCGGACTGGGTCTGCTCCAGCCAGGCGCGGCGGCTCAGCACCACGTTGTTGCGGTTCTTGTCCAGCTCGATGATCTTCGCCTCGATCTCGCGACCGATGTACGGCTGCAGATCGCGGACGCGTCGCATCTCCACCAGCGACGCCGGCAGGAAGCCGCGCAACCCGATGTCGAGGATCAGGCCGCCCTTGACGACCTCGATGACGGTGCCCTTGACGGCCTCGTCCTTCTCCTTGAGTTCTTCGATCGTGCCCCAGGCGCGCTCGTACTGAGCCCGCTTCTTGGACAGGATCAGACGGCCTTCCTTGTCCTCCTTGGTGAGGACCAGCGCTTCGACCTCGTCGCCGACGGACACAACCTCTGAGGGGTCCACGTCGTGCTTGATCGAGAGTTCACGGGAAGGGATGACGCCTTCGGTCTTGTACCCGATGTCGAGCAAGACCTCGTCGCGGTCGACCTTGACGATGGTGCCTTCGACGATGTCGCCATCGTTGAAGTACTTGATGGTCTTGTCGATCGCGGCGAGAAAGTCCTCGGCCGAGCCAATGTCGTTGATGGCTACTTGCGGCGAGGTGATGGAGGGACTTGGCATATGGTGGATGGCTCCGGACAGGTTTAATCGTAGGGACGGTTTCGGTGAGGTTCCGGCGCATCGGCACCGGCACCCTGTGCACCCGGGTAACTCGCGATGACGCACACAGGTACCGGTAAATCGTACTCGCCGGGTTGACGCAGGCCAAACCCGGTCCGCCTTCCCGACTACCCTGCTCGGGTGCACCCTTCGTCGATGCAGCCGCCACGACCCCTTCCGATGCCCGCGCTCCCGCGGCGGATCCGCAAGGTCGGCGCACCGATCGGCGTATTGATCCTGCTCGGGTTGGTCACCGGCCTCATCGTGATCGGGCTGACGGCGCTCAATCCCGTCGGCACCGCCGTGGGGTTCGTGCTCTCCACCGTCGCCATCGCCGTCGTCGTGCTGGCGTACGTCTGGCTCGACAGGTGGGAGCCAGAACCCCCGAGGCTGCTGGTGCTGGCGTTCCTGTGGGGCGCCTCCGTCGCCGTCATCGTGTCGATGATCCTGAGCCTCTGGCTGGAGGCGCTGATCGCGCCGGCCGCCGGAGGTTCGGAATCGCCCAGCTTCGTGTCGGTGGCGATCATCGCGCCGGTGATCGAAGAGGCGGCGAAGGGCCTGTTCCTGCTGATCATGCTGACGGGTCGGCGGCGCAACGAGATGAACTCGCTGACCGACTGCCTGGTGTACGCCGGCCTGACGGCGGCGGGCTTCGCCTGGCTGGAGGACATCCTCTACATCGGCGGCGGTGAGACCCTGGGTGACTCACTGCTCACGGCGGCCATGCGGCTGATCATGGCCCCCTTCGCCCACCCCCTGTTCACCACGATGCTCGGCATCGGCGTGTACTTCGCGATGCAGCGACGCAACCCGCTTGCCAAGGTGGCGTTCATCGCGCTGGGATACGCGGGCGCGGTCCTCATGCACGGGCTGTGGAACGGATCCTCGCTGGTGGGCCCCGGCGCCTACTTCGGCGTGTACCTGCTGTGGATGGTGCCGATCTTCGTGCTGGTGATCGGCCTGGGGATGCACGGCAGGCGCCGGGAGCAGCGCGTCGTGGCCGGCAAGCTGCCCGGGATGGTCGCCGCCGGCCTCGTCACGCCGAGTGAGGCGACCTGGCTGGGGTCGATCCGCAACCGCAAGCTGGCGATCACCGAGGTACGCACGCACCACGGCAAGCCCGCCGCGAAGCAGGTGAAGGCGTTCGCCGCCCAGGTCGTCGAACTCGCCTTCGTGCGGGACCGCATCGACCGTGGTTTCGGCGACGACCGCGTGCAGGCGCTGCTCACCGAGGAGGCCTACTGGGTGCACGCCGCCCGCGCCGGCGCACCGACGCTGCAGTGGCTGGCGACCTACCGCATCCCCGGCTGACCGGCAGCCCACTCCCAGTTTCGCGGCATACCGTGCGGCCGTGATCCAGCACATCGTCGACTACGCGGGCATCACCGCCCTGGCCGCATCCGGAGCCGTCGTCGGGATCCGCAAGGGTTTCGACCTCTTCGGCATCGCCACCCTCGCCGTCCTGTCGGGCGTGGGCGGCGGCATCCTGCGCGACGTCCTCCTCGACATCGACCCGCCCTCGGCTCTGCAGCGCTGGCCCGACGTCACGCTCTGCGTCGTCGTCTCGATCGTCACCACCGTCTTCGCGAAGGCGGTCATCCGGCTCGGCCGGCTGGTGCTGGTGCTCGACGCGCTCGGGATGGGGTTCTTCGCCACGTCGGGCGCGGCGATCTCGGTCGACCACGGCGCGAGCTGGTTCGCCGCCGCCGTGCTGGGCATGATCAGCGCGGTCGCCGGCAGCATCATGCGCGACGTCGTCGCCAGGGACGTGCCGATGGTGATGGGACCCGACGACATGTACGCCGCACCCGCGATGCTGGGCTCGGTGCTCTACGTCGTCATCGACCATGCGGGCGCACAGTGGCTCGCGGTGGTCGTGGGCTCACTGGTGGCGACGCTGCTTCGATTGGCCGCGATCACCTTTCACTGGCGGCTGCCGACCGGCCCGCGGGATCTCATCGCCCACGTCCACCGGCATCCCGTGTCACCGCACGTGGGCTGACGGGATCCGCGCTCAGTGCGCCGCGGCGTCCCAGCTTCGGCCGTAGCCGACCGACACCTCGAGCGGGACGTTCAGCGGATACGCCCCGCCCATCTCGTCCCGGACCAGCGCCTCGAGGGCATCGCGTTCACCCTCGGCGACCTCCAGGAGGAGTTCGTCGTGCACCTGCAGCAGGATGCGCGACGTCAGTCCCGCCTCCTTGATCGCGGCGTCGACGTTGATCATCGCGACCTTGATGATGTCGGCGGCGCTGCCCTGGATGGGTGCGTTGAGCGCGGCCCGCTCCGCCGCCTCGCGCACGTTGCGATTGCTGCTGTCGAGTTCGGGCAGGTAGCGCCGGCGACCCAGCACCGTGGAGGTGTAGCCGTCCTTGCGCGCCTGGTCGACGATCTCGCGTAGGTAGTCGCGGATGCCGCCGAACCGGTCGAAGTACTGGTCCATCTGCACCTTGGCCTCCTCGGTGCTGATCTTCAGCTGCGCCGACAGCCCGTAGGCGCTGAGCCCGTAGGCCAGTCCGTAGGACATCGCCTTGACCCGTCGCCGCAGTTCTGCGGTGACCTCGTCGATCGGGACGTCGAAGGCGCGGGAGGCGACGAAGGAGTGCAGGTCCTCCCCCGTGTTGAACGCCTCGATGAGGCCCTCGTCGCCCGACAGGTGGGCCATGATCCGCATCTCGATCTGGCTGTAGTCGGCGGTCATCAGCTCCGCGTAGCCGTCGCCGACGACGAAGCCGTCGCGGATCTGCCTGCCCGCCTCGGTGCGGATGGGGATGTTCTGCAGGTTCGGCTCGGTCGACGAGAGCCGACCGGTCGCGGCGATGGTCTGGTTGAACGTCGTGTGGATGCGGCCGTCGGAGGCGACCGAGTTGAGCAGACCGTCCACCGTCACCTTGAGACGCGTGGCGTCGCGATGCGTCAGGAGGTGCTGCAGGAACGGATGGCCGGTCTTGTCGAACAGCGTCTGCAGCGCGTCGGCGTCGGTGGTGTACCCGGTCTTGGTGCGCTTGGTCTTCGGCATCTCGAGTTCCTCGAAGAGCACGACCTGTAGCTGCTTGGGTGACCCGAGGTTGATCTGCTTGCCGATGACGCCGTAGGCGGCCTCCGCCGCGTCGCGGATCTGATCGGCGAACTGACTCTGCAACGTGCCGAGCAGGTCGAGGTCGACGGCGATGCCTGCCGACTCCATCTCGGCCAGTGCGCGTTGCACGGGCAGTTCCATCTGTCCCAGCAGCGACGACGAGTCGATGCGGGCCAGTTCCTCGTCGAGCGCGGTGGCGAGGTCCATCACGGCCGACGCCCGCAGGATGAGCGTCTGGATCGCCTGGTCGTCGACGCCCTCCGAGTCGTCGAGCAGCGAGAGTTGCTGCTGCTCGGGGCTTTCGGCGCGCAGCTCGCGGCGCAGGTAGCGCACGGAGAGGTCGTCGAGCGCGAAGCTCCGCTGCCCGGGACGCACCAGGTACGCCGCCAGCGCGGTGTCCGAGGTGACGCCACGCAGCGTCCACCCCCGTCCCTCGAGGTCGTGCATGGCGAGCTTGGCCTCGTGCAGCGCCTTGGGCGGACCCGGATCGGCCAGCCACGAGGCGAGGGCCGCCTCGTCCTCCGGGATCAGCGTGGAGGTGTCGACGTAGACGCCCTCGCCGTCGGCCGCGACGATCGCCAGCGCCGTCGCGTCGCCGTCGAACGCGAGATGGGTGCCGACCACGGCCATGCCGAACCGGTCGCCGAGGCTGTGCTCGGACAGCCAGGCCGCCATCGTCCCCGGCACGAGGGCCCCGCCGCGGACGTCGAAGCCCAGCTCGACCTCGGGGTCGGCCGACGCCAGCGTCTCGAACAGCCGATCCCGGAGCACCCGGAACTCGAGGTCGTCGAACAGGCGGTGGATCTGGTCGCGATCCCACGGCTGCATGCGGAGCGTGTCCGGGGTCTGCGGGAGCGGCACGTCCTTGACCAGGTCCGTGAGTTCGCGGTTCAGGATGACGTGGGACAGGTTGGCGCGCAGCGAGTCTCCGACCTTGCCCTTGACCTTGTCGACCTGGTCGACGAGCGCCTGCAGGGAGCCGTACTCGACGATCCACTTCGATGCGGTCTTCTCACCGACGCCCGGGATGCCGGGCAGGTTGTCGCTGGGGTCGCCGCGCAGGGCCGCGAAGTCCGGGTACTGCGCCGGGGTGAGCCCGTACTTCTCGACCACGGCCTCCGGCGTGAAGCGGGTGAGTTCGCTGACGCCCTTGCGCGGATAGAGCACCGTGACGTCGTCGGAGACCAGCTGCAGGGCGTCCCGGTCGCCGGTGACGATGAGGACGCGGTAGCCCTGACTCTCGGCCTGGGTTGCCAGCGTCGCGATGATGTCGTCGGCCTCGAACCCGGGCTCGGCGAGCGTGGTGATTCCCAGCGCCAGGAGCACTTCCTTGGTGATGTCGATCTGACCGCGGAATTCGTCCGGGGTGGCCGAGCGACCCGCCTTGTACTCCGGATAGCGGTCCATCCGGAAGGTCTGGCGCGACACGTCGAACGCCGCGGCGACGTGGGTGGGCTGCTCGTCGCGGAGCAGGTTGATCAGCATCGCGGTGAAGCCGTACACCGCGTTGGTGGTGAGTCCGCTCTGCGTCTTGAAGTTCTCTGCGGGCAGCGCATAAAACGCCCGGAAGGCCAGCGAGTTGCCGTCCAGCAGCAGCAACGTGTGCTTGGGATCAGCGACGTCGGCAGCGGCGGCGCTCTGCGGCGCGGTCTTGGCAGGGCTCACGCCCTCACTCTATTCGGGGCCTCCGACGCCCATCCGCCGCCGAGCCATTTGCACCAGAACCCTGCCTGCGGGGTTCACCGGACCGCCGGACCGCCACGCCAGGATCAGCCGGCCCCGCAGCTGCGGGGTCATCCGGAGGACGTGCAGACCGGTCCGCGACGACGCCGCGACCTCGGGCAGGATCGCCACCCCCAGGCCGTGCTCGGCGAGGTCCGCCAGCGCCGACGGCGTGCTCGCCTCGAACGCGACGCGGACGTCGACGTGGGATCGTGCGCACGCCTGGTCGAACTGGTCGCGGATGCCCGCGCCCCGGGCAAGTGCGATCACGGGTCGACCGGCGAGGTCCGCCAGCGCGATGGACCGGCGGCGCCGCCACGGGTGGTCCGAACAGACGGCCGCCACGATGCGCTGATCGGTGAGCACCTCGGCGGACAGTCCCGTCGGCGTCCGCGGACCCACCGACACGATGGCGACGTCCAACCGGCCGGTGCGCACGCCGTCGATCAGGTTGTCGGAGGTGTCGGCGCCGAGGGTGATGTCGACGGCGGGGTGGGCGCGGTGGAAGTCGGCGAGGAGCGCTGGCATGTCGACGTCGTGCGCGGTGACGGTGCCGATCCGGACGGAGCCGCGGAGCAGACCGCCCACCTCGTCGACCGCAGCGGCGACGTCGGTCACCGCGGCCAGTGCCGCCCGGGCATGCGTCAGTGCGGCCGCACCGGCGGCGGTCAGCCGGACCGCCCGGCGGCTGCGGTCGAACAGCCGTTGTCCCAGTTCGCGTTCGAGTCTCGCAATCTGCGCACTGACCGCCGGCTGCGCAACGTGGATGCGCTCGGCGGCGCGGGTGAAGTTGGCCTCCTCGGCGACCGCGACGAAGTATTCGAGCTGACGCAATTCCATAAGCGTTGATTATAGTTTTCCGAGGAACTGGGTATTGGACGTATGCCTGGACAGCCCACAGTGTGGAGGCATGACCACCTACGTGCTCGTCCCGGGCATGTGCCACGGCTCCTGGTGTTTCGACGAGCTGTCCGCGTCGTTGCGAGCGGCCGGACACCGCGTCGTCGCGCTGACGCTGACCGGGGTCGCAGAACGGGCGCACCTGACCCCCGGCGGAGTCAACCTCGACACCCACGTCACCGACGTCCTCGCGGCGATCGGAGCCGACGCCCGCGAGGACGACCTGGTGCTCGTCGGCCACAGCTACGGCGGCATGGTGATCACCGGTGTCGCCGACCAAATTCCCGATCGTATCGACTCCCTGGTGTTCCTCGACGCGGTCGTGGCCTGGGACGGCGAATCCTGCTGGGACGTCGTCAACGACGAGGAGCGCGCCTGGTACCTCGACGTCGACGACACGGGATTCGGAGTACCGCCGATGCCCTTCTTCGACGAGCGCGCGACGTCGCATCCACTGGCGACCCTGCTGCAGCCACTCCGCCTCACCGGTGACCTGTCCCGGTTCCGGCGACGCGAGTACGTCTACGCGCTCGGCTGGCCGGGTGACTCCCCGCTACGCCCCTCCTACGAGCGCGTGCGGGACGATCCCGGGTGGAACTGCCACGAACTGGACGGCGGGCACAACCTGATGCGCGACAACCCGGACGACCTGGTCCGGATCCTGCTCGACGTCGCGTCCGGGTAGAACTGCAACACGTTGCAGTTTCCGTGCGCTGATCGTTTACGCTGACCGGGTGCCAGGTGAAACCGACGCCGCAACGCAACTACCGGCCATCGACGGATGGTGGAGCCTGGACGATTCCGGTGCCCCCCACCTGATCGCCGGGAAGTGCACCCAGTGCAGCACCTACGTCTTCCCGCCCCGGGCGAACAACTGTCCCAACCCCGCCTGCGACGGCGACGATCTCGCGCAGGTGCCGCTCTCCCGGCGCGGCACGGTGTGGAGCTACACCGAGAACCGCTATCCCCCGCCGGCCCCGTACCCCGCGCAGGAGACCTTCGAGCCGTTCGCGATCGCCGCGGTCGAACTCGCCGACGAGGGACTGATCGTCCTCGGGAAGGTCGCCGACGGCACGCTGGCCGCCGACCTGAAGGTCGGCATGGAGATGGAGTTGACCACGATGCCGCTGTACACCGACGACGACGGCTTCGTGCGCAGCGTCTACGCCTGGAGGATTGCATGAGCACCCCCGATCAATCCCCCACGTCGCTGCGCTCCGGCCCGCCGGACCCGCTCTACATCCTCGGCGCCGGCATGCATCCCTGGGGCAAGTGGGGACGCGACTTCACCGAATACGGCGTCGTCGCCGCACGTGCCGCGCTGGCCGAGGCCGGACTCGACTGGCGTCAGATCCAACTGGTCGCCGGCGCGGACACGATCCGCAACGGCTACCCCGGCTTCATCGCGGGCTCGACGTTCGCCCAGAAGCTCGGATGGAACGGCGTGCCCGTCAGCTCGAGCTACGCGGCCTGCGCCAGCGGCTCGCAGGCGCTGCAGAGCGCGCGCGCCCACATCCTCGCCGGGTTCTGCGACGTCGCCCTGGTGGTCGGCGCCGACACCACCCCCAAGGGCGCGTTCGCCCCGGTCGGCGGGGAGCGCAAGAACGACCCGGACTGGCAGCGCTTCCACCTAATCGGCGCGATGAACCCCGTGTACTTCGCGCTGCTGGCGCGCAGGCGGATGGACCTCTACGGCGCGACGTCCGAGGACTTCGCTCGGGTGAAGGTGAAGAACTCCCGGCACGGCCTGCAGAACCCGAATGCCCGCTACCGCAAGGAGTCCGCGGTCGAGGACGTGCTGGCGAGCCCGGTCGTCTCGGACCCGCTGCGCCAGCTCGACATCTGCGCCACCAGCGACGGCGCTGCGGCGCTGATCGTGGCGAGCAAGGCGTTCGCCGAGAAGCACCTGGGCTCACTGGAGGGTGTGCCGTCGGTGCGTGCGGTCAGCACCGTGACCCCGCAGTACCCGCAGCACCTGCCCGAGTTGCCCGACATCGCCACCGATTCCACGGCAGTGGTGCCCGGGCCCGACCGCGTCTTCAAGGACCAGATCCTCGACGCTGCCTACGCCGAGGCCGGCATCGGACCCGAGGACGTCAGCCTGGCCGAGGTGTACGACCTGTCGACGGCGCTCGAACTCGACTGGTACGAGCACCTCGGGCTGTGCGCCAAGGGCGAGGCCGAGGAACTGCTCCGCAGCGGCGCGACGACGATCGGCGGCCGCGTGCCGGTCAACGCGTCGGGCGGGCTGGCGTGCTTCGGCGAGGCCATCCCCGCGCAGGCGATCGCGCAGGTCTGCGAACTCACCTGGCAGCTCAAGGGTCAGGCCATCGGCAGGCAGGTCGAGGGCGCCACGGTGGGCGTGACGGCCAACCAGGGACTGTTCGGCCACGGCTCGTCGGTGATCGTCGCGCGCTGAGTCGGGCGCGACGGTGCGCAAACTCCGGTTTGCGACCGGCGTGTCGCCCGCAGACTCGCACGCTCGCCGAGGGGGTTGCCTGACGAGGGGTCAGGCGACGCCGAGGTAGGCGGCGCGAATGCTGTCGTCCTTCAACAGGTCCGGCGCCCTACCCTCGCGGGTGACGCGGCCCGTCTCCAGGATGTACGCGCGGTCCGACCGGCTCAGTGCCTGCTGTGCGTTCTGCTCGACGAGCAGCACCGTCGTTCCCTGACCATTGATCTCGGAGATGATCTTGAAGATCTGCGAGATGACCATGGGCGCCAGGCCCATCGACGGCTCGTCGAGCAGCAGCACCTTGGGCCGGGCCATGAGCGCGCGACCGATCGCCAGCATCTGCTGCTCGCCACCGGAGAGCGTGCCACCGACCTGCGAGCGTCGTTCGGCGAGCCGCGGAAACGTGGTGAACACCCAGTCCAGCCGCTCGCGGTGCTCGCCCTTCGACGGGAACTTCCTTCCGTAGCAACCCATCTCGAGGTTATCCACCACGGACATGCCGGGAAACACGCCACGTCCCTCGGGTGCCTGGATCAGCCCGTCGGTGACCCGCTTGTGGGCCTTGATGCGCGAGACGTCCTGGCCGTCGAACCACACCGATCCCGACGTCAGCGGACGCAGGCCGGAGATCGCACGCATCATCGTCGTCTTGCCCGCGCCGTTGCTGCCCAGCAGCGTCACCAGTTCGCCCTCGCGGACCGTCAGCGACACACCGTGCAGAGCCTGAATGCGCCCGTAGTGCACCACGGCGTCGCGCACCTCGAGCAACACCGGCCGCGGATCGAGGTCAGTGGGCGGAGTCGTCTCAGGCGAGTTCGTCATCGGGCACTCCCAGGTAGGCGGCGATCACGGCGGGATCCTCGCGGATCTCGGCGGGCAGACCGTCGGCGATCTTGCGGCCGAACTCGAGCACCACGATGCGGTCGGTGACGCCCATGACCAGACGCATGTCGTGTTCGATCAACAGCACCGTGTAGCCGTCGTCCCGGATCGCCTGGATCAGCTCGATGAGCGCTGACTTCTCGCTCGGGTTGAAGCCCGCCGCGGGTTCGTCGAGGCACAGCAGCTTCGGCTCGGTCGCCAGTGCGCGGGCGATCTCGAGCCGGCGCTGGTCGCCGTAGGGCAGGTTCTTCGCCTTCTCCTCGCCGCGGTGGGCGATGCCGACGAACTGCAGCAGAGCGGCGGCGCGCTCGATCGCGTCGCGTTCCTCCCGACGGTGACGAGGGGTACGGATGAGCGCCCCCGGCACCGAGGTCTTGTGGCGTGCGTCGGTGCCGACGACGACGTTCTCCAACGCCGTCATCTCACCCCACAGCCGGATGTTCTGGAACGTCCTCGCGATGCCGCGACGGGTGATCTGGTGCCGCTTGATCTTGCCCAGCGGTGCACCGTCGAACGTCACGCTGCCCGACGTCGGCCGGTAGACGCCGGTAATGGCGTTGAAGCACGTCGTCTTGCCCGCGCCGTTCGGGCCGATGAGCCCGAGGATCTCGCCGCGCCGGATGTCGAAGGTGACGGCGTCGAGTGCGGTGAGCCCGCCGAACTTCACGGTGAGTTCGTTGGTGGCGAGCAGGGATTCGCCCTCGGCCACCTGGACGGGGCGGTGCAGGAGGGCGAGGTCCTCGTCGATCAAAGTCTCGTCGGTGCCGGGGTGATCGGTCATGCCGCCGCCTTCGAATCGTCGGCACTGCGCAGCAGCTTCTTCGCCGACTTGCCGTATGCGAGGAGCTGCTGGCGCACCGGGAACAGGCCCTGGGGCCGGAAGACCATCAGCACCACCAGTGCCAGCCCGAAGAACAGGTACTTCAGGTCGCCGAGGTTGATCCCCATGAACTCGACGCCCAGCAACCGGTTCGGCAGGTAGACGATGATGAATGCGCCGAAGATGACGCCGAGCTTGTTGCCCTGGCCGCCGAGCACCACCGCACACAGGAACAGCATCGAGTTGATGATGTTGAAGGTGGGCGGCGCGACGTACTGCACCTGACCGGCGTACAGCGCGCCGGAGAGGCCGCCGATGGCCGCGCCGATCACGAACGCCCACAGCTTGAAGCGGAAGGTGTTGACGCCCATCACCTCGGCGGCGTCCTCGTCCTCGCGGATCGCCACCCAGGCGCGGCCGACGCGGCTGCGCTCCAGATTGCCGACGAGCAGCAGGATCCCGACCATGAACAGCAGCCCGAGCCAGAACCACCAGGTGCCGTAGTTGGCGTCGCCGGCCGAGTTGCCGTTGGAGAACACGCCGTTGGGCAGGCCCTCCTTCTCCCCCACGTGCGGGTAGGCGATCTGGTTGAGTCCGCGCGGGCCGTTGGTGACGTCGGCCAGGTTGTCGGCGAGGAGCCGGATGATCTCGCCGAAGCCGAGGGTCACGATCGCGAGGTAGTCACCGCGCAGTCGCAGCGTCGGGGTACCGAGGATCAGACCGGCGAGCGCGGTGACCGCCATCGCCAGCGGCACGCACGACAGCCACGCCCAGTCGGAGCTGAAGAATGCGCTGGTGCCCATGACGTTCCATGGGCTGTCGGGGCTGGTCAGGAGGGCAACCGTGTAGGCGCCCACCGCGTAGAAGCCGACGTAGCCGAGATCCAGCAGACCCGTCTGCCCGACCACCACGTTGAGGCCGATCGCAATGATGGCGATCATCGCGAACTGCGCCATGGTGCCACCGAAGCTGATGCCGGGGGTGTCGAGGAACGGCGGCGTGTACAGCGGCAGCAGCGCGAGCAGGCCGAAGCCGACGACGCCGAACGCCCACTTGTGCGTCCGGCCCAGGCCGGACCACCAGCTGCGGAGACCATCGCCCGGCGCCAGCAGGCGGCTGGTCCGTCCGGTCGGTGCCTCACCGTCGGTGGTGGCGTCGGTGGTCGTCTCTTCGTCACCGGGGCGGGTCATGCTCGCGCCTTTCCGAGACTCTCGCCGAGGATGCCGGTGGGCCGGATCAGCAGCACCAGCACCAGCAGGACGAAGGCGACGACGTCACGCCACTGCGTGCCGAACACCGCCTGACCGTAGTTCTCCATGATGCCGAGCAACAGCCCGCCGAGCAGGGCACCGCGCAGGTTGCCGATGCCGCCGAGCACCGCGGCCGAGAACGCCTTGATGCCCAGCAGGAAGCCGCCCGAGTAGATGATGCCCTGCGGCACCTTCAACGTGTAGAGCAGCGCGGCCGCACCGGCGAGCAGGCCGCCGATGAGGAACGTCGTCATGATGATGCGTTCGCGGGAGACGCCCATCAGAGTCGCGGTGGTCGGATCCTGGGCGACGGCGCGGATGCCGCGGCCGAACTTGGTGCGGTTGATCGCCGTGTCGGTCAGCAGCGCGAGAACCAGTGCGGCGACCACGATCACGATGGTCACGTTGGACACCGTCGCACCGAAGATCGTGAACTGCGTCTTGGGCTGAACCAGGACGATCGGCTGCTGGGCGTTGGATCCGCCGTACCCGGTGATCAGGCGCGGCAGAATGAAGTGCACGAATTCCTGCAGCACGAACGACATTCCGATGGCCGTGATCAAGAACGTCAACGGCCGGGCGTTGCGTTTGCGCAGCGGCCGGTAGGCGATGAACTCGAGACCCACCGCCGCGGATCCCGACACCAGCATGGCGAAGAGCATCGCCACCGCCAGGTACAGCACCGTCAACCCGATGCCCCTGCTGTAGGCGTTACCGCTCGGCGTGAAGCCGAGGATGACGTCGAGGCAGAAGTACGCGCCGAACATGCCCAGCATGAAGATCTCGGAGTGCGCGAAGTTGATCAGCCGCAGGACGCCGAACACCAGGGTGTACCCGACTGCGACCAGGGCGTAGATGGCACCCCACGACAACCCGTCGATCGTGAACTGCCAGAAGCCGTTCAGCAGGTTGTCGACGTTGAAGTTGATGTTGGCGGCGGTACATACGTACTCACCCAGACAGTCGGACGTCATCCGGGGGCGGCTCCTTGCGACGAGGGACGGGCGACCTCAACGGAAAACGCGTCCGGAACGGGCTGGTTCCGGACGCGTTTCCGTCGTCGAGTTTCCTACTGGACCTTGAACATCCAGATCAGGTTCGTCGTGAGTTCACCGGCGGGGGTCCACTGGTACTTGCGGGCCACGCCCTGGCCGTCGTAGTTGCGAACGAAGTCCAGCAGGGCCGGCCGCGTGATCGCACCGGAGTCGATGCCCTTGAGCAGGATCGTCCCCAGGTCGTAGCCCTCGGTGCTGTAGGTACCGGGGTCGGCGTTGAACTTCTGCTTGTACTCCTCGGCGAACGTGCCGGTCGCCGGGCCGCACGGGCAGGACAGCAGCGCGTCCTTGGCGGCCTCACCGGCCTGGTCGACGAACTGCTGGTCCTTCGTACCGTCGGCGCTGACGAACGTCGCGGTCACGCCGCCGTCCTTCAGCTGCTGCACCAGCGGTGCGGCCTCGGAGTAGTAGCCCCCGTAGAACACCGCGTCCGGGCTGGCGCCCTTGAGCTGGGTGACCGCGGCCGAGAAGTCCTTGTCGCCCTTCTTGACCGAGATGTTGCACGTCGAGTCGGCGACGGGCCCGAGGGTCTCGCGGACCGCGGTCGCGAGACCGAGGCCGTAGTCGGTGCTGTCGTCCACGACGCAGATCTTCTTCTGCTGCAGCGTGTTCTTCAGGTAGTTCGCCACCGACGGACCCTGCACGGCGTCATTGGCGAGGCCCCGGAAGAAGGTCTTCCAGCCGTTCTCGCTCAGCGTCGGATTGGTCGCCGACGCGGTGACCGCGACCAGGCCGGCCTGGTCGAACACCGTTCCGGTGGCCTTGGTCTCACCCGAGAACGCCGGACCGACGAGCCCGACCGTGTACTGGTCGTCGACGATCTGCGGCGCGATCGCGGTCGCCTTCTGCGGGTCGCCCTCGGTGTCGAACTTCTTGAGCTGCACCTGGCAGCCCGGGTTGGCGGCGTTGTGCTTGTCGATCGCGAGCTGCACGCCGTTGACGATGTTGATGCCCAGTGCGGCGTCGGGCCCGTTGAGGGCACCGGCCATCGCGATGGACACCGGCGGGCAGGTGGCCTTCCCGTCGCCCGCCGGGTCGGCCGGGGTGGTGCCCTCCGCGGGCTTCACCTCCGCGCCGTTCTCGTCGATCTGGACCTGCTCGACGATCTTGAGAGCGGTTTGCGAGGAGTTCTCCTCGGGCGCCGACTGATTACAGCCGGCGAGGGCCAGCACAAGCATGCCTGCGCTGCCGAGAGCAAATGCACTCCGTGCGACACGACCGTGCACGTTTCACCTCCGGGTCAGAGTTGTCATCGGCGTCGCCACCGCGGCGCGGATCGGCCGGCGCTGCGACGCTTCGGGTAGAACATAGCCAACGCGTGGCCGTAGTGCGTGTTGTTGGGGAATGCGAGCCGTCCAACGACCGATTCGACGGCGCGAACGGCGACGGAGGAAACGCAGTCGTTACTCGTCGCCGGGGGCGTCGAGGGTCTCGAGGACCACCTCGGCGACGCGGCGCATCGTGGTCCGGCGGTCCATCGCCGCGCGCTGAATCCATTTGAACGCTTCGGGTTCGGACATCGCCTGCTTCTCCTGCAGCAAACCCTTGGCCCGCTCGACGAGCTTGCGCGTCTCGAGCCGATCCGACAGCGTGGCGACTTCCAGCTCCAGCGCGGCGATCTCACCGAAGCGGCTGACGGCCAACTCGATCGCGGGGATCAGGTCGGTGATGGAGAACGGCTTCACCAGGTATGCCATGGCGCCCGCGTCCCGGGCGCGCTCGACCAGCTCGCGTTGGGAGAACGCGGTCAGGACGACGATCGGCGCGATGCGCTTCTCGGCGATCTCGGCCGCGGCGTCGATGCCGTCGCGCCGCGGCATCTTGACGTCCATGATGACGAGGTCGGGCCGGAGGCTCTCCGCCAGTTCGACGGCCTCCTGGCCGTCTCCGGCTTGGCCGACGACGTCGTACCCCTCCTCACGCAGCATCTCGGCCAGGTCGAGGCGGATGAGGGCCTCGTCCTCGGCGATGAGGACACGACGCGCCGCAGCGGCGTCCGGCGTAGAAGCGGTCATCCGCACATTGTGGCGTGAGGAGCGCAGTTCAGCGACCTCGGGGCCGTGACGAGCGACGACGGCGATCCTCTAAGGTGGGAAACCGCGCTCAGGCGTTGGCCCCCGTATCCCAACTGGCAGAGGAAACGGATTCAAAACCCGTCCAGTGTGAGTTCGAATCTCACCGGGGGCACCACTGACGACTGCTAGCGGGATTCACCGCCATCAGCGCCGTCTGCGCCACGTTCCCCGTCGGCGCCGGGCGTGCCATCGGCTCCCGCCGCACCGCCCTTGCCACCGTCGCCGCCGGCGCCACCCTTTCCGCTGCGGCCGCGGAAGAGGCCACCCCGTCCGCCGCTTCCCCCGGCACCACCGGCTCCCCCGGCCCCACCGTCTGCTGCGCCATCCGTCGCGTTCATGTCCGCTCCCATCGGTTGGGGTGACACCGCCGCCATCGGCGCTGCGCCCTCCGGCAACATAGCCCAGGCGGGCCTGCGCGGCGGCGGGCGCTCCCGTGGGCCGCGCGTAGTGAGTCAAAGCCCCATCACGGCAACGACATTCGCCAGCCCGGCGACCAACCTCGTCCCGGCCCGAGGCTGGTCGCCGGGACCGCGCGAACATGCAGCCGGCGGCAGTCCGACGGAGTGGTCGTCGCATTCCCGGACCAGCGGGTTCGCGCGAAGTTACGCTCAGCCCGTGGCGATCACGGACGATCGATCATGGCCCGAGGACGTGGCGCATGCACGTCCGTGGACGGCGTGCGTACGGTCGCCGGCACTCGAGCTGACCGAGGCGGGCTGCGCCGGGCACCGCGCGGAGTCGTCGACCCGGCAGATGCGGGTCCTGCGGGTGACGACCCGGATCGCCGCCGTGGTCAGCGTCTTCTTCGGCGTGCAGCAGTTCTTCGTGGTCCCGGATGCGCGGTGGTTGTCGCTGATCAACGTCGCGACGGCCGCGGTGTTCCTGGTGGTGCCGAAGCTGGACCGGTTCGGCGAGCTGGTGCCGCCGGTGGTGTTCGTGGCGGTGGCGTACGCGTCGATCACGGTGTCGGCGGTCTACGTCGGCAGCGGGATCGGCCTGCAGTTCTACTACGTGGTGGCCGCGACCATCGTGGTGCTGATCCTGGGGATCGAGCACATCGCACTGGCGTCGGGCTTCGCAGTCCTCGGCGCCGTGACCGTGGTGCTGCTCGAACTGAACGTGCCGCACGACACGGGTTCTCAGCCCGATTGGGCGTTCCGGCTCGGCTTCATCGTCAACACCGCTGCCGCGTGGGTGCTGGTCGTGGCCACGGTGTGGTTCGCGCTGCGGGAGATCGCCCGGGCCGAGGACGCCATGGAGATGGAGTACCAGCGATCCGAGTCGCTCCTGGCCAACATCTTGCCGGTGTCGATCGCGGAGCGGCTGAAGGATCCCGCGCACACCGTGATCGCCGACCGGTACGACGACGCGTCGATCCTCTTCGCCGACATCGCCGGATATACGAAGCGGGCCAGTGACACGTCGCCCACCGACCTCGTCACCTTCCTCGACGCGTTGTACACCGATCTCGACGCCCTGGTCGACCGCCACGGCCTCGAGAAGGTGAAGACCAGTGGGGATTCGTACATGGTGGTGAGCGGCGTTCCGGAGGCCCGCCCGGACCACCTCGCCGCGCTGGCCAGGCTGGCACTGGACATGGCCGAGGCGGTGGCCGGACTGACCGATCCGCAGGGGCGAGAGGTTCCCCTGCGGATCGGTCTGGCCGCCGGGCCGGTGGTGGCCGGCGTGGTCGGCGCCCGGAAGTTCTTCTACGACGTCTGGGGAGACGCGGTCAACGTCGCCTCCCGGATGGAGTCCACCGACGTCGAGGGGCGCATCCAGGTGCCCCAGGACGTGTACGCGAGGCTCCGGTCGCAGTTCACGTTCGAGGAGCGGGGCGACATCGACGTGAAGGGCAAGGGCGTCATGCACACCTGGTACCTGACGGGCCCCGCCGCTTAGACCTTGCGGTTCTCCGACTTGATCAGCCAGGCCAGCTTCTCCAGGCCGTCGATCAGCTGGTGCAGGATGTCGGCCGTCGTCGGATCCTCGGCGTCGACGCCGTCGTGGACGTCGCGCATGGTGTCGACCGTCGCGTACACCCGAGTGGTGATCAGGTCGACGGCTTCGGTCGTGTTGATCTCGTAGGCCGGGAATCGCGGCAGCGACGTCGCGGCGGCCACGGTGTCCGAGCGGCCGTCCGGTACGGCGTCCAGTGCCCGCAGACGTTCGGCGACGGTGTCGCTGCCCGTCCGGGCGACGTCCACCAGCTCGTCGAGTTGCAGGTGCAGGTCGCGGAAGTTGGTGCCGACCACGTTCCAGTGCGCCTGCTTGCCCTGCAGGTGCAGTTCGATCAGGTCGACGAGCACGCGCTGCAGGCTCGCGGTGAGTGCGGGCGAGGCCTGCACTCCGCTCACGTCGGACTCCTGGCGGCGGTTGGTTTCGATGGTGGTCATGGTGTCACTCCCTTCGTCACCAGGAGCAACGCCGCGGCGGGTCCGCCTCATGGCGGTGTGGCGAGTGAACGCCCTCACACTTCCTGGTCCTGCTGCGCCAGCAGCCGCGCGTACCCGGCGCCCATCGCGAGCAGCACCAGTCCCACCACGATGAAGACGATGACGCGGAAGATGCCGTCGAGCGTGCCGAGGTCGAAGACGAACAGCTTCGACACCGCGGCCACCACCAGCGCCATCCCGCCGCCCACGGACAGCGAACGCTCCGCGCGGGGCAGTCGGACGGCGTGCCGCAGCAGCGCGGCCGCCACCCCGATCCAGACGATGGTCGCGGCGACGTGACCGGCGAAGAAGCCCTCGTCGCCGCCGGCGACGAGCACGCCGGCCGTGACCGTGAACGTCGTGACGGCGTAGAGGGCACCGATGCCCGACGCCGCCCACAGCAGCCGCGTGACGTCGGCGTCGAGACCACCGCGGGTCACCCACGACCACGCGATCAGCGCCGCACACGTCGCGGCGAGCACACTGCTGATCAACGTCGAGACGGCCGGTGCCGTGCCGAGTTCGGTCGGGGTGAACAGCGCCGCGAGAGGAGCCACGTCGAGGTAGTAGAGCGCCCCGACGGCGGCGAACGCGGTGGCCGAGAGCCGTGCCGCCACGCTCGTCCGGCCTGCGACGGCCAGTACGCACGCCATGCCGAACAGCACCGGCGCGGCGATCGGGCCGTCGAACGCGACGGCCACCGCGACGAGCGCCGCGACGGCCGACAGCGCCGACCACACCCGGCGTACCGGCTCGGTCACACCCGGCAGGCCGTCGCCGAGCAGCACCAGACCGAGGACCACGGCCGCCAAGGCACCGGCCAGGATCGCGGACGTCGCCCGTCCGGCCGTGGTCGCCAGTCCGAGCACGGGCAGCGAACCCGCGGCCGCGAGCAATGCCACCCGGGTGGGATGGCTGCTGCTCGGCAGGAGCAGCAGGGCCCCGACGAACGCCAACACCGCCGCCAGCGCACACGCGCCGGCGATCCACGGTGCCCGTCCCGGTGCCGGGTCGACCGCCACCAGCGCGACCAGCAGGGGAAGCGTGGGCGCGGCGATCCGGGCGGCGTGCATGCCGATCCAGTCCCTGCCGAGTTGCACCGGCAGCGACGCAGCCGCCAGCACCAGCATGAACCCGATGACCAACAGGGTGATGCCGTCGGCCATCGCCGGGGCCAGCCCGATCAGCGGCACCAGGACGAGCAGTCCCAGCTGCTCGGAGTCCCACCGGCGGGCCAGCGTCAGACCACCACCAGCGACCACGGAGGCGATGGCCAGCCCGGCCGCGGCCGGCACCCACTCGTAGATGCTGGTGACCGCGAAGACGTCGATGTAGGCGGCGGCGATGCCCGTCGCGGCGAGCGCGATGGCCCCCACCCGACCCCCGGCCCTGCGGTTCAGCGCCCACCCGGCGCCGGCGAGTACCGCGGCGAGCACCGCACCCGCCGCCACCCGGACCCCGGGTGCGAGGATCCCGGCCTGCGCGGCCAGCACCAGGAGCAGGGCGACGCCGATCAGGGTCACCGCGACGCCAGCTACGGCGAGTGCCTTGCCGATCCAGCCCTCCGACCGCACCTTGGGCGGTGCGGGCACCCGCGGCGCGGGCGGCGGCGGAGGCATCGGTGCAGGGGGCATCGGTGCGCGGGGCATGGGCGGAGCCGTCGGCTGTGCCCACTGCGGGCCGGCCGGTCCCGGGTGCGGTGCGGGCATGGGTGCGGCCGCCGGCTGCGGCCGCCCGACGGGCGGGGCCGCGGCCGACCAGGCGGCCGCGGGCGCCACTGGTCGTTCGACGACGATGCGAGACAACTCGCGGAGATCCGACGATGCCCGCGCCATGTAGCTCGCCATGACGGCGAAGTCGGCGGACAACCGCCCGATGACGGCCTGTTCGGGTTCGGTCATGACGCCATGCTGGCATCCCGCGCCGCCGGTGAGGATGAGTATTACTACCCGACGGGCCGGGTCAGTCGTCCAGACCGTGCTCGATGGCGTAGCGGGCGAGTTCGACCCGGTTGGCCACCTGCAGCTTGCGGAACGTCGCCTGGACGTGGTTCTCGACGGTCCGGTGGCTCAGCGACAGTCGCTCCGCGATCTGCCGTGCGGTCAGACCCTTGGCGACGAACCTCAGCACCTCGGTCTCGCGGTCGGTGAGGCTCGGCGTCGACGGGCCGGCATCCGGCGTGCGCGCGATGCGGCGGTACTCCCCCAGCACCAGCCCGGCGAGCCCGGGGGTGAAGACCGCCCGCCCCTCGGCCGTAGCCCGGACCGCCTGTGCGAGTTCGACTTTGGAGGCGCTCTTGACCAGATAGCCCGTGGCGCCCGCCTTGACGGCCTCCAGTACGTCGTCCCGCTCGTCGGACGCCGACAGCACGAGCACGCGCGTACCCGAGGACACCTCGAGGACGGCCTCCGTTGCCTGCGTGCCGGTCCCGTCGCCCAACCTCATGTCCATCACGACGACGTCCGGCTTGACGACCCCGGCGCGGCGGCGGGCCGACTCCACGCCGTCGGCCGTGGCGACGACGTCGAAGCCCTGGTCCTCGAGATCCCGGGCGACCGCATCGCGCCAGATCGGGTGGTCGTCGACGACCATGACCGTGCACGTGCGCTCAGCCTCGCCCGCCATCGGACCCTGCCTTCCGGGGAACCGTCAGTTCCCACTCGGTGCCCTCGCCCGGCGCGGTGACGAGCCGCGCGGTGCCACCCATCCAGTCCAGTCTGCCGACGATCGACTTGGCGATGCCCATCCTGCCCTCGTCGACCGCCTGGTTCAGCCTGCCGTCGGCGATGCCCACCCCGTCGTCGCGCACGCTCACGACGACGGCGTCCTCGAGGTCCTCGAGCAGGACGAAGGCGCGGGCATCGGCACCCGCGTGCGCGACGACGTTGTCGAGTGCGTTGGCGACCGCGGCGTTCAGCTCGGATGCCACGGCGGCGTCCAGCGGCACCGGCGTCGCGGGCAGGCTCAGGAACACGCGGTCCGACTCGTGCGACCGGAGGAGGCCCGCGACGTCCACCGACGCATCCCCCGTCGGCGCCGGACCCGAACCCGCGCTCACCAAACGCCGCAGCGCGCGCTCCTGCTCTCCCGCCAACTCGGCGAGTTCGGCGGTGGCGCCGCCGATCTCACGTCCCCGCCGCGCGACGAGGGCGAGCACCTGGATCGCGCCGTCGTGCACCTCGCGCGAGAGACGCTCACGCTCCTCGACCGCCGCGGCGAGCCGGACCGCCTGCTCCAGTTCGGCGTGTGCCCGCCGTGCCGTCAGCGCGGCCATCCCGACCGCCAGGCCCACGGCGAGTTCGATGACGGCCGTCGCGTTGCGGCCGAGGTTGACGCTCACGTAGCCCTTCAGGACGGCGTTGGCCACCACCACCACGACCCCTGCCGCCATCCCGGAGAGGGGACCGAGCAGGATCGCGGCCGAGATCGTCGCATTGGTGGCCCACAGCGTCGTCGGCCACGACTGGTTGTCCGCGACCCACTGGTCGGAGGCCACGAACTCGGTCGACAGGACCAGCGCGACCACGACGGCGAGTTCGGCACCCACCCACGCCGGCCGTCGGCCGAACCCGCGAAGGTAGGCCACCGCGCAGGCCGCGCTCCACGAGATCAACGCCGCGAACAGCACCCAGCCCGCGACCCGCCGGTCCAGGTCGTCGTTGACCGCGACCTGGAAGTACAGGGCGTAGACGCAGCTCAGCAGGCGGAACCCCTGCGCTGCCCGCCACAGCGGCGTGGCCGGGTCCTGCTGCACCGTCGCCGCCTACATCACCTTCGACAGGAAGGCCTGCGTCCGTTCGTGTTTCGGGTTGCTCAGGACCTCGCGGGGGTTGCCGCTCTCGACGATGACACCACCGTCCATGAAGACCAGTTCGTCGGCGACCTCCCGCGCGAACCCCATCTCGTGGGTGACGACGAGCATCGTCATGCCCTCGCCCGCAAGCTGCTTCATGACCGCGAGCACCTCGCCGACCAGTTCGGGATCGAGCGCCGAGGTCGGCTCGTCGAACAGCATCAGCTTCGGCTCCATGGCGAGGGCCCGGGCGATCGCCACGCGCTGCTGCTGACCGCCGGACAGCTGCGCCGGGTAGGCCTCGGCCTTGGGCGACAGCCCCACCCGGTCGAGCAGTTCGCGGGCCTTCTTCACCGCCGCGTCGCGTTTGACGCCTTTGACCTGCATGGGCGCCTCGACGATGTTCTCCAGGGCCGTGCGGTGCGGGAACAGGTTGAAGTGCTGGAACACCATGCCGATCTCGCGTCGCTGCTTGGCGGCGTCCTTCGGGCTGATCTCGTGGAGCTTGCCGCCGCGTTCGCGATATCCGATGAGGTCGCCGTCGACGTAGAGGCGACCGGCGTTCACCTGCTCGAGGTGGTTGATGCAGCGCAGGAACGTCGACTTTCCGGAACCGGACGGGCCGACGATGCACATCACCTGACCGCGCTGAACCTCGAGCGTGACGCCCTTGAGGACCTGCAGCGCACCGAAGCTCTTGCAGACCTGCTCGGCCTTGACCATGGTCGTCACGGGTGCGGCTCCCCCATCTGCGCCTTGGCGAGCGCCTCGAGCTGTTTGGTGGTCAGCTTCCGCGACGAGCCGCGGGCGTAGTACTTCTCGAGGAAGTACTGCCCGACCATGAGGACGCTCGTGACGAGGAGGTACCACGTCGACGCGACCAGGAGCAGCGGCACCGGGTCGAAGATGCGGGCGGCGATCTCGCGGGTGGCGATGCTGTACACGTCGAAGGCGTACGGGACCGCGGTGACGAGCGACGTGGTCTTCAGCATGCTGATGACTTCGTTGCCGGTGGGTGGGATGATGACTCGCATCGCCTGCGGCAATACCGTCCGGCGCATCGCCAGACCCCAGGACATGCCGAGCGCGGTCGACGCCTCGAGCTGCCCCTCGGGCACCGAACTGATTCCGGCACGGATGATCTCGGCCATGTAGGCGGACTCGTTGAGCGCCAGACCCAGCATCGCCAACAGGAACGGGATGGACAGCGATTGCAGGTCGAGGGTGAAGAACGTCGGCCCGAACGGAACGCCGACTTGGAGCTTGGAGTAGATGACCGGGACCAGACCCCAGAACGCCAGCTGCACGTACACGGGGGTGCCGCGGAAGATCCAGAGGTACACCCACGACACCGAGCGGAAGACCGGGTTGTTCGACAGCCGCATGACCGAGAGCAGCACGCCGAGGACGACGGCGATCACCATCGAGTAGACGGTCAGCTGCAGGGTGTTGAACACCCCCAGCATGATGCGATCGTTGAAGAGGTACTCGCCGTAGGTCTGCCAGCCGTACGCGGGGTTGGTGGCCGCGCCGTAGAGGAACAGCGCGACCAGGACGACGATGACGCCCGCCGACACCCACCGCCACGGATGCCGTAGCGGAACGGCGTCGATGGCGGCTGGATCACTGGGTGGCGGCGGGGCGTCGGCAATCATCGGGTGGGTCAGCTGACCGCGCCGTTGATGACGGGCTTGTCGATCATGCCGTTCTCGACGCCCCAGTTGGTCGCGATGGTCTTGTAGTCACCGCTCTCGATGAGGTGCTCGAGCGCCTTCTGCAGCGACTGCGCCAGCGGCGAGCCCTTCTTCACCGGCCAGCCATACGGGGCAGCATCGAAAATCTCACCGGCGGCTTCGAGCTTGCCCTTGGTTTCCTTGATCGCATTCGACGTCACCGGCGAGTCCGCCGACATGGCCTCGGTCTGGCCGAGCACGACCGCGTTGGTGGCGGCGTCCTGACTATCGAACTTCACGATTTCGATAGCAGGCTTACCCGCGTCGGTGCACGCCTTGCTCTTGGCCGGCAGCTCGTCTGTGTCCTGGTAGGTGGTCGCCTGGACCGCGACCTTTTTCCCGCACGCGTCGGTGGGGTTGATACCCGCCCCGACCTTTTGCGCCCACTGAGTGCCCGCGGAGAAGTAGGTGACAAAGTCGACCGTCTGCTCCCGTTCCTTGGTGTCGGTGAACGAGGACATGCCGACGTTGAAGCTGTCGCCCTGGATGGACGGGATGATCTTGGCGAAGTCCGCCTCGCGGTACTCCGGGGTGAGTCCCAGGGTTCCGGCGATCGCGTTCATCAGGTCGACGTCGAAGCCGACGATCTTGCCGGACTCGTCCTTGAACTCGTTGGGCTTGTAGGGGATGTTGACGCCGACGATCAGCTTGCCCGACGACTTGATGTCCTCGGGCACGGTGTTGGCGATGTCGTCGACCTTGCTGGCGTTGGGCGCCGCTGCGGGACTGGTCGATGGTGCAGAATTCTCGGTGCTGGACGAACAGCCGGAAACGGCCAGAGCGCCGGTGGCGGCGAAGACCGCTGCCAGACGCCACATCTTTCCACGTGACACGAGTTGCCTCATCTTTCTACGTCGGGCCGTGTTGGGGTCCCCTCCAGCGGAGGAGGTTAACGACCATGCACCGACTGCGCATGGCCGGTAACGAGACATTAACGACCCCGCGACGCCGACGGCGGCGTTATCGGCCACGACCGGCGTGCCCGCCGACGAATGCGGGCGCGGCCAGCAACGCTGTGCGACACTGCGCACATGACGGCGCATCCGGTCCTGCCCGGGACACCAAGTCTGTTGCCCCACCTGTGGAAATCGGTCCTCGTGTCGGGCGTCCTGGCGCTCGCGCTCGGTGTCGCGGTCGTGGCGTGGCCGAACATCTCGATCACCGTGGCGGCCATCTTCTTCGGCGCCTACCTGTTGATCACGGGCATCGAACAGGTCGTCTTCGCGTTCAGCCTGCACGTCGCCGCGGGCGGTCGGGTCCTGCTGTTCATCAGCGGCGCCGCGTCGCTGATCCTCGCGGTACTGGCGTTCCGCCACCTCTACGACGCCGTCCTGCTGCTGGCGATCTGGATCGCCGTCGGCTTCGTCTTCCGCGGCGTCGCGACCACGGTGTCGGCGATCAGCGACCCGACGCTGCCCGGCCGCTGGTGGAACGTCTTCGTCGGGGCGCTCAGCCTGGTCGCGGGCGTCGTCGTCCTCGCGTCGCCCTTCACCTCGATGGAGACCCTGGCGCTGGTCGTCGGCATCTGGCTCATCGCGCTCGGCGTGATGGAGATCGTCGCCGCCATCGGCATCCGCAAGACCACTAACGGTTCCGTTGCCGCGAGCACCTCCAACCCCGAGGTCACGCCCCCGCCGAGCGGGACCACCACCGCCTGACGTTCCCTCCGTCACCTTTTCGGATCCGGCGCCCCGCACCTACTACGATCTGTCGTAGATAGGGCAACGGAGCCCGGAAGAGGTGAACATGGACGCCCTCGACGTATCCCGGTGGCAGTTCGGCATCACGACCGTGTACCACTTCGTCTTCGTCCCGCTGACCATCGGTCTGGCCCCGCTCATCGCGGTGATGCAGACCGCGTGGGTGGTCACGGGCAACGCCGCCTGGTACCGGCTGACCCGGTTCTTCGGCAAGCTCTTCCTGATCAACTTCGCCCTCGGCGTCGCCACGGGCATCGTCCAGGAGTTCCAGTTCGGCATGAACTGGAGTGAGTACTCCCGATTCGTGGGCGACGTCTTCGGCGCACCGCTGGCGATGGAGGGACTGGTCGCGTTCTTCTTCGAGTCCACCTTCATCGGGCTCTGGATCTTCGGCTGGACGCGCCTGCACCGGCTGGTCCACCTCGCCTGCATCTGGATCGTCGCTCTCGCCGTCAACGCCTCGGCGTTCTTCATCATCGCCGCGAACTCGTGGATGCAGCACCCGGTCGGCGCCCGGCTCAACCCGGACAACGGCCGTGCGGAGCTGACGAGCATCGTCGCCCTGTTCACCAACAACACCGCGGTGTCGGCGTTCTCGCATGCGGTGGCCGGCGCCTTCCTCACGGCAGGCACCTTCGTGGCCGCCGTGTGCGCGTGGTGGCTGGTGCGCGCCCGCGACACCACCGAGTCCCGCACGATGTACCGGCCTGCGGCCATCCTGGGATGCCTGGTCGCGCTCGTCTCCGCGGGAGCGCTGGCCTACACCGGCGACGTGCAGGGCAAGCTGATGTTCGAGCAGCAGCCGATGAAGATGGCATCCGCGGAGTCGCTGTGCCACACCGCCACCGACCCCGACTTCTCCGTCCTGACCGTCGGCACCCACAACAACTGCGACAGCGTCACCCACGTCATCGAGGTGCCCTACGTGCTGCCGTTCCTGGCCCAGGGGCAGTTCGAGGGCGTGACGCTCGAGGGCGTCAACGACCTCCAGCAGCGGTACGAGGCGGAGTTCGGTCCCGGCGACTACCGGCCCAACCTCTTCGTGACCTACTGGTCCTTCCGGGCGATGATCGGCCTGCTCGCGGTGCCCGCGCTGTTCGCCCTCGTCACCCTGTGGCTCACCCGGGGCGGCCGGATCCCGGACCAGCGCTGGTACTCGCGGTTCGCCCTGCTGACGCTGCCCACCCCGTTCCTGGCCAACAGCGCAGGCTGGGTGTTCACTGAGATGGGCCGCCAGCCGTGGGTGGTGGTGCCCAACCCGACCGGCGACCCCGGCCTCCGGTTGACCGTCGCGCAGGGCGTCTCCACCCACGGGGTCGGCCTGGTGCTCACCTCTCTGCTGCTCTTCACCGCCGTATACGCCGTCCTCGCGGTCATCTGGTTCTGGCTGCTACGCCGCTACGTGGTCGAAGGGCCGCTGGAGCACGACTCGGAACCCGCGCCGCCGGCCCCACCGGGTGACGCCGAGATCGCACCCCTGTCCTTTGCGTACTGAGTCGTTCGTCCACTGAGGAGCGTCACCATGCAACTGCAGGACTACTGGTTCGTCGCACTTGCCGCACTGTTCCTCGGCTTCCTCGTGCTCGAGGGATTCGACTTCGGCGTGGGAATGCTGATGCGGTTCTTCGGCAGCGACGCCGGCGACGATCGGGAGCGCCATCAGCGCGCGGTGCTCAACACCATCGGCCCCGTCTGGGACGGCAACGAGGTGTGGCTGATCACCGCGGCGGGTGCGATGTTCGCGGCGTTCCCCGCCATGTACGCCACCCTGTTCTCCGGCCTCTACCTCCTGCTGCTCGCGATCCTCGTCGGCATGATCGTCCGGGTCTGCGCCATCGAGTGGCGCGGCAAGATCGACGACCCGCGCTGGCGATCGACGGCCGACACCGCGATCGCCGTCGGGTCCTGGCTCCCCGCGGTGCTCTGGGGCGTCGTGTTCGCCGCCATCGTGCAGGGTCTACCCGTCGACGCCGACGCGCAGATCCGGCTCGGCATCACCGATGTCGTCACCGGCTACACCGTGCTCGGCGGGCTCACCACCGCCGGACTGTTCGCGTTCCACGGCGCGGTGTTCATCCGGTTGAAGACGTCCGGAGCGGTCCGTGACGAGGCGACGTCGTTCGCCGCGCGTCTTGCCGCCCCGGTCACCGCCACCGTGGCCTGCTTCGGCCTGTGGACCGAACTCGCACACGGCAGCGACTGGACCTGGCTCGTCCTCGGCGTCGCGGTTGTGGCGCAGCTGACGGCGGTGATGCTGGTGTGGAGCAGGGGCGGCGACGGCTGGACGTTCGCGTGCACGACGATCGTCGTCGCTGCGGTCGTGGTCCTCCTGTTCGGCTCGCTCTACCCGGACGTCATCCCGTCGACGCTCGACCCGGCGTGGAGCCTGACGGTGGACAACGCGTCGTCCTCGCCGTACACGCTGAGGATCATGTCGTGGATGGCACTCGTCGTCACACCCCTGGTCATCGGATACCAGGCCTGGACGTACTGGGTGTTCCGGCAACGCATCTCGGCCGACCGCATCCCCGACCCGACCGGTCTGAGCCGGCGGACGTCGTGACCCCCCTGGGCGCGTCGCGGGCCATCAGACGCCATCTCGTCGCGTCGGTGTGCTGCGGCGTGGTCATCGCGGGCGCCTCCATCGCCGGCGCCGTGGTGCTGGCGCACGTCGTGGCGGGAATCATCGGTGACTCGTCGACCCGCGACCTCGCGTACTGGGCACCTGCGCTGGTGGTCCTCGCCGCGCTGTGGTCGGCGCGCGCCGTCGCCCAGTGGGCCCAGGCGCGGCTGGGTCAACGCGGCGCCACGGCCGCCATCGCCGAGACCAACGCCCGCATCCTGACCACCGTCACCTCATTGCCGCCGCGGGACCTCGCGAGGGTCCACGACGACGCGGCGCTGCTCGTCACGCGCGGGATCGACGGGCTACGGCCCTATTTCACCCGCTACCTGCCTGCGGTGGTGCTGGCCGGGATCGTCACGCCGACAGCCGTGGTGACGATGGCGTGCTACGACCTCGGGTCGGCAGTGGTGGTGCTGATCGCGCTGCCCCTGATACCGCTGTTCATGGTGCTGATCGGGCTGGTCACCCGTGACCGATCGGCCGCCTCGCTGGCGGCCATGGGCACACTGCAGGCCCGACTGCTCGACCTCGTCGCGGGCATCCCGACGCTGCGCGCGCTCGGTCGCGCCGAGGGTGCCATCCCGCGGATCGACGAACTCGCTGCGGCGCACCGACGCTCGGCGATGGCCACGCTGCGCATCGCGTTCCTGTCCGCACTGGTGCTCGAACTCCTGGCGACGCTCGGCGTGGCCCTGGTGGCGGTGTCGGTCGGCCTGCGCCTCGTCTTCGGCGAGATCCCGCTCGCCAACGCCCTCACCGCACTCCTGCTCGCCCCCGAGGTGTTCTGGCCGCTGCGCCGCGTCGGCGTCGAGTACCACGCCGCCCGGGACGGCACGACCGCGTCGGAGCAGGCCACGGCACTGCTCTCCGACATCGATGCGCCCACACCGGGAGTCGGCACGGTCGTCCCGGAGGGTGCCACCATCGAACTCGTCGGCGTCGGCGTCGACGGACGGGACGGACCTGCCCCCGACGGGCTGACCGCCACGATCGCACCCGGCACCGTGACCGTGCTGACCGGACCCAACGGCGCCGGCAAGAGCACCGTGCTGCAGACCATCCTCGGGCTCGTGCCGCCGACGACCGGCCGGGTGCTCGTCGACGGCCACGACGTCACCAGCCTCGACCCCACGCGGTGGTGGGCGCAGATCGCGTGGCTGGCGCAGCGGCCCGTACTGATTCCAGGGACGATACGCGAGAACCTCGAGCTGTTTGGCCGGGTGGTACGGCTCGACGAGGCCTGCCGCGCAGCCGGATTCGACGAGGTCCTGGCCGGCCTTCCCGACGGCCTAGACACCGTGGTCGGTCGGGACGGCGTCGGGCTGTCACTCGGCCAGCGGCAGCGGCTCGGCCTGGCGCGGGCGCTCGGATCCGACGCCCGGCTGCTGCTACTCGACGAGCCCACGGCACACCTCGACGACGACCTCGAACACCGGGTCCTCGAGGCCATCGCCGAGCGGGCGCGCACCGGTGCCACCGTCGTGGTGGTCGGGCACCGCGACGTCGTGCGGTCCATCGGCGACCACGTCATCACGGTGGGAGGAGCCAGCCTTGTCCACTGACACCGTCGCAGGCGCCGTCGCGCTCCTGCGACCACGGGTCCCCCGCCTGCTCGCGGCGATCGCGCTGGGCGTGCTGTCCCTCGGCAGCGCGCTGGCGCTCGCCGGTGTCGCGGCGTGGCTCGTCGCCCGTGCCTGGGAGATGCCACCCATCCTCGACCTGAGCGTCGCCGTCGTCGCGGTGCGGGCGCTGGGGATCTCGCGCGGGCTGCTCGGGTACTGCGAGCGACTCGCCACCCACGACACCGCGCTGCGCGCCGCCGGTCGGGCCCGCACCGAGACGTTCCGGCGGCTCACCGCGGCGCCGACCGAGTCGGTGATGCGCTGGCACGGCGGCGAACTGGTGTCGCGCCTCGGCGGATCCGTCGACGAACTCTCCGACGTCCTGGTCCGGGCGGTGCTCCCGATCGCCGTCGCCGCCGTCCTCTCGGTGGGCGCAGTCGTCGCCGTCGCGGTCATCTCGCCCCTCGCGGGTGCCGTGCTCGCCGCGGGCCTCGTGGTCGCGGGGATCGTCGCACCGTGGGCGGCGGCGCGGGCGGCGAGCGCCGAGGAGTTCGGAGCCGCGGACGCCCGGTCCGAGCGCGACACGGCGGCGATGACCGCGCTCGATCACGCCGCCGAACTACGGGTCGCGGGCCGTCTCGACCTCGTCATCGCCGACACCGCCCGGCGGCAACGCGCGTGGGGCGCGGCGGCCGACCGGGCCGCGCGCCCGGCGGCGGCGGCCGTGGCGATGCCGACACTCGCCATCGGGATGAGCGTGCTGGGCGCGGTCGTCGCCGCCGTCTCGCTGGCATCGACGCTGTCGCCCACCACCGCGGCGATCCTGATGCTCCTGCCCCTCTCGGCGTTCGAGGCGACGACGGCGTTGCCCGGCGCGGGCGTGCAGTTGACCCGTGCCCGCGTCGCGCTCGACCGGTTGACCGGGTTGACCGCGCGCCAGGGGGGCCGCACCCGCCCGGCCGTGGACCCGCCGCACGTCGACCCCGGCTCGCGGCTGGCCGTGGTCGGGCCGAGCGGCAGCGGCAAGACCACCTGGCTGATGGCGATGGCCGAGCGGCAGGGCCCGCCGATCACCGGATTCTTCCCCGAGGACGCACACCTCTTCGACACCACGGTGCGCGACAACCTCCTCGTCGCCCGGGGTGATGCGTCCGACGACGAACTGCTCGACGCGCTCGACGACGTGGGACTCGACGCGTGGCGCCGCGGGCTGCCGGACGGTCTCGACACCGTACTCACCGGCGGCACGGCCGCAGTCTCGGCCGGCCAGCGCAGGCGGCTGCTGCTGGCCCGGGCACTCGTGTCCGACTTCCCCGTCGTCCTGCTCGACGAGCCCACCGAACACCTCGACGCCGCCGACGCCGAGCGTCTGCTCACCGAGATGCTGACGCCCGGCGCGATGTTCGACGCCGCCCGCACCGTCGTCGTGGCCACCCACCAGCTGCCCGACGCCGTCGGCTGTCCCGTCGTGCGCGTCGATTCCGGCGGGTACCCTCGGCAGGCATGACCGGATATCCGGGCGGGTATCCACCGCCAGCTGGGCCCGAGGGGCAGCAACCGCCGCAGGAACCGTTCTCCCAGCAGCCCTTTCAGCAGCCGCCACAGGGCTACAACGGTTACCCGTATGGTCCCGGCGGCTATGGCTACGGCTATGGCGGCCCACCACCGCCGGCGGCACCGCGCAACGGTCTGGGCATCACGGCGCTGATACTCGGGATCGTCGGCCTACTCGCGTTCTGGTCGGTGATCGGCGGCGTCCTGTTCGGTGCTGCCGCCGTGATCGTCGGCATCGTCGCCCGCAACCGGGCCAAGCGTGGCGAGGCCACCAACGGAGGGGTGGCCATCGCGGGAATCGCGTTGGGCGCGTTGGCCGTCGTCGTGTCCATCGCGTTCATCGCGGTCTGGGTGGGGCTGTTCGAGGAGGTCGGTGGCACCGACTACCTGGATTGCGTGCAGCGAGCCGGCAGCGACGAGCAGGCCCTCGACGGGTGCATCCAGCGTCTCACCGACCGCGTCAACGACGAGGTCGGGACGACGGCGCCGACGCGCTAGCGGCCCGGGAAGTGCTTGACGATGCCTTCCTGCACCACCGTGGCGATGACACGTCCGGACTCTTCGAAGAAGTGCCCCGTGCCCAGACCGCGTGACTCCGCGGCCACCGGGGACGTCGTCGAGTAGAGCACCCATTCGTCGAACCGGATCGGCCGGTGGAACCACACCGAGTGGTTCATCGTGACGGCGAAGATGCGGTCGAACCCCCACGACAACCCGTGGGTGGTGATGATCGAGTCCAGCACCGTGGTGTCCGACGAGTAGACCAGGGCCGCCGCGTGCAGCACCGGATCGTCGGGCATCTCCCCCTGAGCGGTCATCCAGACGCGGTTGTGGCCGAGGCGGTCGCCCTTGTCGCGCATCACCCACGCCGGGTCGTTGGTGTAGCGCCACTCGATCGGCCGCAACGCCTCGGCGAAGAGCGGCACCGTCTGCTCGTAGCCGCGCAGGAGGTCGTCGATGGTCGGCAGTCCGTGCGGCGGGTCGACGACCGGTACGTCGACGTCGTGCTCGAGGCCGCGACCGCCGGCCAGGTGCGACACCAGAGCGCACCCGAGCAGGACGCCGTCCTGGGTGACGTCGACGCGACGGTTGGCGAAGCGGCGTTCGTCCCTGAGCCGGACGACGGTGAACTCGAGGTCGCGACTCGGGTCGCCACCGGCGACGAAGTGCATCGACAGCGCGCTGGGCGGCAGCGTCGCACCCACCGTCCGGCTGGCCGCGACGAACGCCTGCGCCATCATCTGCCCGCCGAAGGTGCGGATCGGGTTCTTGCTGGGGTGCCCGCCGGTGAACTCGTCGTCGCCGACGCGGGTCAGGTCCAGCACCCGCATCAGTTCACCGAAGTCCGGGTGCCTGCCCGCCGTCCGAGCGCCGGTCACCCGAACCTCCTCGTCGATGTCCGTTCGTCCCGATGCACCGGTCGTGATGCGATCAGGCGTGGTCGTCCTCGCCGATCCGGTGCACGTGGATCAGGTTGGTCGAGCCTACGGTGCCGGGGGGCGCACCCGCGACGATGACCACCAGGTCGCCGCGCTTATAGCGACCCAGCGACAGCAGTGACTCGTCGACCTGGCGGATCATGCCGTCGGTGGTCTGCATGTGCGGCACGATGAACGTCTCGGTGCCCCACGTCAGTGCGAGCTGGCTGCGCACCTCGGGCAGCGGCGTGAACGCCAGCAGCGGCAGCGGGGTGTGCAGACGCGCCAACCGCTTGACGGTGTCACCGGACTGGGTGAACGCCACCAGCGCCTTCGCGTCGAGACGCTCGCCGATGTCACGGGCCGCGTAGGAGATGACGCCGCGCTTGGTGCGGGGCACGTGCGTGAGCGGCGGGGCGGCCGTCGAGTTCTCCTCGACGGCGCTGACGATCCGCGCCATGGTCCGGACCGCCTCGAGCGGGTACTTGCCCACCGACGTCTCCCCCGACAGCATCACCGCGTCGGCGCCGTCGAGCACCGCGTTGGCGACGTCGGAGGCCTCGGCCCGGGTGGGGCGAGAGTGCTCGATCATCGACTCGAGCATCTGGGTCGCGACGATGACCGGCTTGGCGTTCTCGCGGGCCATCTGGATGGCGCGCTTCTGGACCAGCGGGACCTCTTCGAGCGGCAGCTCGACGCCGAGATCACCGCGCGCCACCATGATCGCGTCGAACGCGAGCACGACGGCCTCGAGGTCGGCGATGGCCTCCGGCTTCTCCAGCTTCGCGATGACCGGCACGCGGCGGCCGACCCGGTCCATCACCTCGTGGACGAGTTCGATGTCCGACGGCGAGCGCACGAAGGACAGCGCCACCAGGTCGACGCCGAGTTCCAGGGCGAACTCCAGGTCGGCGATGTCCTTCTCCGACATCGCGGGCACCGACACGTTCATGCCGGGCAGGGACAGGCCCTTGTTGTTGCTGACCCGACCGCCCTCGGTCACGGTGCAGACCACGTCGTTGCCGTCGATGTGCTCGACCACGCAGCCGACGTTGCCGTCGTCGATGAGCAGCCGGTCACCCGGGGAGGCGTCGATCGCGAGGTTCTTGTAGGTCGTGGACACGCGGTCGTGGGTGCCCATGAAGTCGTCGACGGTGATCCGCACCGTCTCGCCGGCCACCCACAGGGTGGCGCCGGTGGCGAACCGGCCCAACCTGATCTTGGGGCCCTGCAGGTCGGCCAGGATGCCGACGGCGCGCCCGGTGGCATCGGAGGCGTGCCGGACCCGCTCGTAGTTCAGCTTGTGGTCGGCGTGGTCGCCGTGGCTGAAGTTGAGCCGTGCCACGTCCATGCCTGCTTCGACGAGCGCCTTCAGCATTTCGTCGCTGCCGGTTGCCGGGCCGAGGGTACAGACGATCTTTCCGCGTCTAGTCACGTCTGGTGAGCTTACTCGTTGATCGATTCAGACGACGAGTTCAGAAAGACGCGTCACACTGCCGCAAGAGGTAGCGCACCCGGCCTGACCGGCGCGGGAAGGTCCGACTCGCCCATCAGGAAGACGTCGACCGCGTGGGCCGCGCTGCGCCCCTCGGCGATGGCCCACACGATCAGCGAGGCGCCCCGGTGAGCGTCGCCACAGACGAACACCCCGGGTGCGTCGGTCTGCCAGTCCGACCCGCACGGCAGCGCGCCGCGACCGTTGAGCCGCAACCCCAGGTCGTCGAGCAGCCGCATGTGCTCGACCCCCTCGAAGCCGATCGCGAGCAGCGCCAGGTCGCACGGGATCTCGATGGGGTCGCCGACGGCGGTGATCACCCGGCGCCCCTCGCCGTCGCGTTCCACGCGCACCTCGGCGATCTCCATGGCCCGCACGTGACCTCCCTCGTCGCCGATGAAGCGCTGCACCGCCACCTCGTAGCGGCGCGCCCCACCTTCGGCGTGCGCCGGGGACAACCGCGTGCTGAGCACCATCGGCCAGGTGGGCCACGGCGAACTCGCCTGGTCGCGTTGCTCGGGCGGCTCGGGGTTGTAGTCCAGCTGCGTCACCGACGTCGCGCCCTGCCGGTGCGCGGTGCCCAGGCAGTCCGCGCCCGTGTCACCCCCGCCGATGATCACCACGTGGCGACCCTCCGCGGAGAGCGGCGACCTACCGTCGCCCTCGCATTCGCGGTTGGCCGGAACCAGGTGCTCCATGGCGAGGTGGACGCCCTCGAGGTGGCGGCCCTCGACCTCGTTGTCGCGGGCGCGAAGCGCCCCGACCGCGAGCACCACGGCGTCGTGCTGGGCGCGTAGCGCGTCGACGCTCAGGTCGACCCCCACCTCGCAGTCGGTGACGAATCGGGTTCCCTCGGCCCGCATCTGCGCCAGCCGCTGGTTCAGGGTCGACTTCTCCAGCTTGTACTCGGGGATGCCGTACCGCATCAGACCGCCGATCCGGTTGTCCCGCTCGTAGACCGTCACGTGGTGACCGGCCCGCGTGAGCTGTTGCGCCGCAGCCAGTCCCGCGGGTCCCGAGCCGACCACGGCGACGCTCCTACCCGTCGCGATCGCTGCGGGCTGGGGCTCGACGATGCCGAGCTGCCAGGCATGGTCGGCGATCGTGTTCTCGATGCGCTTGATGGTGACGGCGCCGCCGGTGGTCTCGTCGGAGATCGACAGCACGCACGCCGATTCGCATGGCGCCGGACACAGCCGGCCGGTGAACTCGGGGAAGTTGTTGGTGGCGTGCAGCCGGTCGCTCGCGGCGTCCCACCGACCCCGGCGCACCAGGTCGTTCCACTCGGGGATGAGATTGCCCAGCGGGCAGCCCGCAGAGCCGGAGTGACAGAACGGGATTCCGCAGTCCATGCACCGGCGTGCCTGATCGGACACCTCGGCCGCCCGCTGCAGCGGGTCCTGCCGCTCGTACACCTCGCGCCAGTCGCCGACGCGTTCGTCGACCGGGCGCTTGGCCGCCTCGATCTTCGGGACCTTCAGGAATCCGGTGGGGTCAGCCACGGGTCGCCTCCATGATCGCCGCGTCCACGTCGCGACCCTCGGCCTTGGCCATCCGGGTCGCCTGCAGCACGCGCTGGTAGTCGGTGGGCATGATCTTGGTGAACTGGGCGCTGCGCCGCGGCCAGTCCGACAGCAGCGACCTCGCCACCGTGCTGCCGGTGAGATGGGCGTGCGCGGTGACGATCTCGCACAGCCACTCCAGGTCCTCGGACTCCGGGCGCTGCAACTCGACCATCGCGGGGTTGACGTTCGCCGGGTGCAGCCCGAGCACGTAGGCGATGCCGCCGGACATGCCCGCGGCGAAGTTGCGGCCCGTCCTGCCGAGCACCACCACCCGGCCACCGGTCATGTACTCGCACGCGTGGTCGCCGACGCCCTCAGCGATCGCGATCGCGCCGGAGTTGCGGGCGCAGAACCGTTCTCCGACCCGGCCGCGGAGGTACACCTCACCGGACGTGGCGCCGTAGAGCAGCGTGTTGCCGGCGATGACGTTGTCCTCGGGGATGAACAGGACGTCGTCGGGCGGCCGGACGACGACGTGGCCGCCCGAGAGTCCCTTGCCGACGTAGTCGTTGGCGTCGCCGATCAGCTCGATCGTCACCCCCGGCGGCAGGAACGCGCCGATCGACTGGCCGGCCGAGCCGGTCAGGGTCACGTGGATCGTGTCGGTCGGGAGCCCCTGCGCGCCGTAGCGGCGGGTGACCTCGGCACCCAGCATCGTGCCCACCGTGCGGTTGACGTTGCGCACCGGTAGTTCCAGCCGCACCGGATGGGCGTCCTCGAGGGCACCCTCGGCGAGCGCGATGAGCGTCTGGTCCAGCGCCTGATCCAGGGCGTGGTACTGGTCGGTGGTCTTGCGCCTCGGGGTCTCGCCGCCGTGCGCGTTGGTCGGCATCGCGAAGATCGGGCTCAGGTCGAGTCCCTTGCTCTTCCAGTGCGCGACGCCGGGCGCGGTGTCGAGCACGTCGGCCTGACCGACGGCCTCGTCGATGCTGCGGAAGCCCAACTCCGCCAGCTGCCGTCGTACGCCCTCGGCGATGAACCGGAAGAAGTTGACGATGAACTCGGGCTTGCCGTTGAACCGGGCCCGCAGCTCCGGGTTCTGGGTGGCGACCCCGACCGGGCAGGTGTCGAGGTGGCAAACCCGCATCATGATGCAGCCGGCGACGACCAGCGGTGCGGTGGAGAAGCCGAACTCCTCGGCGCCCAGCAGCGCGGCGACGACGACGTCGCGCGCGGTGCGCATGCCACCGTCGGCCTGCACGGTGATGCGGTCGCGCAACCCGTTGAGCACCAACGTCTGCTGGGCGTCGGCCAGGCCGATCTCCCAGGGCAGCCCGGCGTGCTTGAGCGACGTCAACGGCGCCGCGCCGGTGCCGCCGTCCCACCCCGAGATCAGGACCACGTCGGCGTGCGCCTTCGAGACACCGGTCGCGACCGTGCCGACACCGACGGAGCTGACCAGCTTGACGTGGATGCGCGCCTGGTCGTTGGCGTTCTTCAGGTCGTGAATCAGCTGCGCCAGGTCCTCGATCGAGTAGATGTCGTGGTGCGGCGGCGGCGAGATCAGCCCGACGCCGGGCGTCGAGTGCCGTGTCTTGGCGATGCTCGGGTACACCTTGTAGCCCGGGAGCTGACCGCCCTCACCGGGTTTCGCGCCCTGGGCCATCTTGATCTGGATGTCGGTGGCGTTGACCAGGTAGTCGCTGGTGACCCCGAAGCGGCCCGACGCGACCTGCTTGACCGCACTGCGGCGGCGTGGGTCGTAGAGCCGGTCGACGTCCTCGCCGCCCTCGCCGGAGTTGGAGCGGCCGCCGATCTGGTTCATCGCGATGGCCATGGTCTCGTGCGCCTCGGCGGAGATCGACCCGTAGCTCATCGCCCCGGTGTTGAAGCGGGTGCAGATCGACTCGACCGACTCGACCTCGTCGAGCGGCACGGGCGGCCGCTGTCCGACCTTGAACTCGAAGAGCCCGCGCAGCGTGCCACCCTCCCGAGACAGCCGATCGACCTCGTCGGTGTACCGGGCGAAGACCTCGTCGCGGCCGGTGCGGGTCGCATGCTGGAGCAGGAACACGGTTTCCGGCGTGAACAGGTGCAGCTCGCCCTCGCGGCGGAAGGCGTACTCGCCGCCCACCTCGAGCCGCCGGTGCACGCGCTCGGTGGGGTTCTCCGGGTACGCGCGGCGGTGCCGCAGCTTGACCTCCTCGGCGACGACGTCGAGACCCACGCCGCCGAGCCGCCCGGGCGTCCCGGTGAAGTACTCGTCGATGACCGCGCGGTCCAGGCCGACGACCTCGAACGCCTGGGCCGCGGTGTAGGACGCGACGGTGGAGATCCCCATCTTGCTCATCACCTTCATGACGCCCTTGCCGAGCGCCTTCAGGTAGTTACGCACCGCCGTCGTCGTCTCGACGCCGGTCAGTTCGCCCTCGCGGACCAGGTCCTCGATGGACTCGAACGCGAGATAGGGGTTGACCGCGGCGGCACCGAAGCCGATCAGGAGCGCGATGTGGTGGACCTCGCGGGCGTCTCCGCTCTCGACCACCAGGGCCACCATGGTGCGCTCCTTGGTGCGCACCAGGTGGTGGTGCACGGCGGACACCGCGAGCAGCGACGGGATGGGGGCCCGGGTGTGGTCGGAGTCGCGGTCGGAGATCACCAGCGTCCGTGCGCCGTTGGCGATCGCCTCGGAGGCACGGGACCGGAGGTCCTCGATGGCCTCGGCCAGACCCTCACCGCCACGCTCGACGTCGTAGAGCGCGCGCAGCACCGTGGTCCGCAGTCCGGGATGATCGCCGTCGTCGTTGATGTGGACGATCCGGCTCAGTTCGTCGTTGTCCAGGACCGGCCAGCGCAGCAGGATCTGCCGACACGACGCCGGGGTCGGCATCAACAGGTTGTGCTCGGGGCCCATCACCCGCGCCATCGACGTCACGATCTCCTCGCGGATCGCGTCCAGCGGCGGGTTGGTCACCTGGGCGAACATCTCGACGAAGTAGTCGTAGAGCTGGCGTGATCGCTGCGACAAGACCGCAGCCGGGGTGTCGGTGCCCATCGACCCCAGCGGCTCGCCACCCGAGGCGGCCATGGGCGTCAACAGGATCCGCAGGTCCTCCTCGCTGTAGCCGAAGGCGATCTGACGCCGCACCACCGAGTCGTGGTCCGGCTTCATGCGACCCCGGTCCGGCAGCGTCGCCACGTCGAGCAGGCCCGCGTCCAGCCATTCGCCGTAGGGATGGGCCGCCGCCATCTCGGCCTTGATCTCCTCGTCGGTGACGATCCGGCCCGCCGCCGTGTCGATCAGGAACATCGTGTTCGGCTCGAGGCGACCCTTGGCCACCACCTCGGCCGACGAGATGGGCAGCACGCCGCTCTCACTGGCCAGGATCACCCGGTCGTCGATGGTGCGCCACCACCGGCCCGGCCGTAACCCGTTGCGGTCCAACACCGCTCCGACCAGGGTGCCGTCAGTGAAGGTCACGCACGCCGGCCCGTCCCAGGGCTCCATGATCGAGGCGTTGAACTGGCAGAACGCCTTGCGCTCCGGGTCCATCGTGGTGTTGTTCTCCCACGCCTCGGGGATCATCATCATCACCGCGTGCGGGAGACTGCGTCCGCCGAGGTGCAGCAGCTCGAGCACCTGGTCCAGCGAGGCGGAGTCCGAGGCGTCGGGCGTGCAGATGGGCGACAGCCGGCCGAGATCACCGGTGATGAGCGGACTCTCGAGCATCGCCTCCCGGGCGTGCATCCGGTTGCGGTTGCCGCGCACCGTGTTGATCTCGCCGTTGTGGGCGACGAAGCGAAACGGGTGCGCCAGCGGCCAGGACGGGAACGTGTTCGTCGAGAACCGGCTGTGCACGATGGCGATGGCGCTGGCGCACCGCTCGTCGCGCAGATCGGTGAAGAACAGCGGCAGCTGCTTGGTGGTCAGCATGCCCTTGTAGGTCATCGTGCGGCTCGACAGGCCGGTGAAGTAGACGCCGGTGCGTGCCTCGTCGTCACTCGGGACGTGACCGGCACGCTTGCGCAGCGGGTACACCAGGCGATCCAGGTCGATCCCGCCCGGCCGACTCCCCTCGACTTCCGATGCGGTGACGAAGAACTGGGCCATGAACGGCATGCACCCGCGAGCGGTCTCGCCGAGGTCGGCTCCGTCGGGGTCCACCGGCATCGACCGCCAGCCGAGGGCGATCAGGCCCTCGTCGGCGGCGATGCCCTCGACGCGCCGCATGGCCGCGGCCCTGTCGTCGGGATCCATCGGGAGGAAGCAGACGCCCGCCGCGAACGTGTTGGCGCCGTTGACGTCCGGCTCGGGAAGGTCGAAGTCGACCACCTCGCGCAGCAGGTCGACCGGCAACTGCAGGAGGATGCCGGCACCGTCGCCGCTGTTGGTCTCCGCACCCGCCGCGCCACGGTGGTCGAGGTGTTCGAGGGCCAACAGTCCGTCGGACACGATGCCGTGTGACCGCCGACCCTTGATGTCGGTGACCATGGCGACGCCACAGGAATCCGATTCGTGCTGCGGGTCGTACAGACCCTGGGCAGCGGGCAGTGCCGAGAACAGCATCGAGGTGTACCTCCGCAGTCCGGAAACGATTTCCGGGACTGCACCGGCCCGAACGCCAAGTCTAACAGCGAACCCGCAGGTCTACCCTTCGGCGAACGTCGGCACCAGGGGGAACCCCGGCCAGTTGCGGAGCACCGTCCACGCGATCGCGGCGACGCCGATGATCACCATCGCGGGGACCGGCATCAGCGGCCGGCCGCGTCGCCACCGCGTCACCAACCACAGCGCGAGCAGGGGTGCGCCGACGAGGACGAACGCGTTGTCCGTGACCGCCGCGGCGACGTCGCCGTGCAGCAGGTCGTGGGTCATGCGGATCCCGCCGCACCCCGGACAGTCCCATCCGGTGAGTGCCCGGAACGGGCATGCCGGGAACAGGAAGCCCGGACGGTGCGGATCCGCGAGCCCGACGTAGGCGAGGCCGCCGATCAGCAGCGCGCCCGTCCCGAGCGCGACACCGGGGCGTGCGACGTGACGGGACGTCACCGGTCGCCGCCCGGGCACCGTGCGTGCGAGGCCGCGCTAGTTGCCATCGCGGAGCGGGCGCCCCTCGGGGTCGCGGACCTTGTCGGTCAGGATCATGATGGCGTCGATGATGCCCCAGACGATCGCAGCGACGCCGCAGGTGACCAGGCCGACGACGAGCTGAATGACGCCCATCTTGGTGTCGCCGAGGTAGAAGCGGCCGATGCCGAGGACGCCGATGAGGCCCACCAGCTGCAGCAGACCGGCCACGAGCTTCGACTTCTCGGAGTACGGCTCACCGGTCAGGGGATGCCTGCCGTAGGGCGCCGACGGGTCGTAGAAGGCGCCGCCCGGGGCGGGCGGCGGGTACTGCGGCGGTTGCTGCTGGTAACCGGGAGGCGGCGGGAAGCCCGGCTGCTGCGGGTACCCGGGCTGCCCCTGGTACCCGGGCTGCTGCGGGTATCCAGCCTGGTCCTGGTATCCGGGAGGCGGCGGGGTCGGCGGCGTCGACGACTCTTCGCGCCCACCGAACTGCGGTTCCGTCATGTGATCAGCATGCCAGACGAGCGCGCCGCTCAGGGCGATCCGGCGATGCCATCGACGTCGACGCCTAGCGGCGCTTCCACCACCGGCGGCGCTGTTGCGGGGCGTTCGCCGCGGTGGCCGACGGGGTCTCGGGCTTTGCAACGACGGTGGTCGACTGGGACTCGGGCGTCTCGGACTCAGCCGTCTCGGACTCCCCGGCCACCTCGTCGGCCAACGCATCCGCCTCATCAGCACCCGTCGCCGCAGCCTCGTGCACCTCGGCAGCATCACCCTCGGCGGCGACCACCTCGTCACCCTCCACCGAACCCAGCCCATCCTCGGGCTCGGCCTCGGTCGACTCAGGCTTAGTCGTCTCGGACTCGCCGGCCACCTCGTCGGCCAACGCATCCGCCTCGTCAGCACCCGTCGCCGCAGCCTCGTGCACCTCGGCAGCATCACCCTCGGCGGCGACCACCTCGTCACCCTCCACCGAACCCAGCCCATCCTCAGGCGCGGCCTCGGTCGACTCGGGCTCGGGGTCGGCGTTCAACGCCTCGGCCACCTCGGTGCCCTCGACGGCCACCGGGGCCGGCTGGTCGGAGGCGTCCTCGGTGAGTCGCGTCGCGTCGGCGACTGCGGCCTCGTGCACCTCGGCGGCGTCGTCCTGAGCCGCGACGACCTCGTCGCCGTCCACCGAACCGAGCCCGTCCTCCGGTGCGGAACTGTCGGCATCCGCGGACTCGTCCTCCGCGGCGACGTCGTCGGCCAGTCCCTCGGCGTCCTTCGCGTTCTCCGCAGCAGCCACGTGTACCTCCGACACATCGTCCTGGGCGGCGACGACCTCGTCGCCTTCGACCGACCCCAACCCGTCCTCGGGCTGCGCGGCGGACTCATCGGACTCGCCGGCCTCCGCACCCGCCTCGGCGAACGCCACCGCCTCGGCGATGTCCTCCGACGACGCAGACTCCACCTGCTCGGCCAGATCCTCGGCCTCGTTCCTCGCCTCGGACGCACCGGGATCGGGATCGGCGGAAATGTCATCGGGCACCACGATCGCCGTCCTGGTGTCCCCGGTGTCGTCCACCGACTCCTCTGCCACGTCGTCTGCCAGACCCTCGGCGTCCTGAGCCCCCTCGGACGTCGCCTCGTGTACCTCGGCGACGTCGTCCTGGGCGGCGACGACCTCGTCGCCGTCGACCGACCCCAACCCGTCCTCGGGCTTCGCGGCGGACTCGGACTCGTCGGCCGCGGCACCCGCCTCGGCGAACGCCACCGCCTCGGCGATGTCCTCCGACGAAGCGGTCTCCACCTGCTCGGCCAGATCCTCGGCCTCATTCCTCGCCTCGGAAGCACCGGGATCGGCGTCGGCGTCGATGTCGTCGGGCACCACGATCGCCGTCCGGGTGTCCCCGGTGTCGTCCACCGACTCCTCGGCCGAGTCGTCGGCCGGACCCTCGGGCGTCGCTGCGGACTCATCGCGTTCGTCGTCGCGCTCGGCGACGACCGCAGCGGCGACGACGCCGGTGGTCGCGGCCGCGGCGGTCACGCTCTCGGCGACGTTCTCGAGTCGCGACTCCTCGTCACGATCGGCGTCGTTGCCGCGCAGGGTCTCGGGCGCCTCGCGGCCCTTGGTCGCGACCATCACGTAGACGACGGCGGCGATAAAGACGAACGTCGAGGTGAACGTGTTGACCCGGATGCCCGTGTCGCCGATCGTCGTCGCGTAGTCGCTGCGCATCAGCTCGATCCAGAAGCGGCCCAGGCAGTAGCCCGCGACGTACAGCGCGAACAACCGGCCGTGTCCGATCTTGAACCGTCGGTCGATCAGCAACAGGAGCGCGAAGATCGCGAGGTTCCACAGCAGTTCGTAGAGGAACGTGGGGTGGACGACCTCGATCAGCTGCCCGGTCGACACGCCGTTCAGCGAGTCGGGCACCCCGGCGGCGTTGCGGCGCTCGAAGACCTCGAGGCCCCACGGCAAGGTCGTCGGGCGTCCGTACAGCTCCTGATTGAAGTAGTTTCCCAGCCGTCCGATCGCCTGGGCGAGGATGATGCCCGGCGCGATGGCGTCGCCGAAGGCGGGCAACGGGATGCCGCGGCGGCGGCACGCGATCCACGCACCGACGCCGCCGAGCGCGACTGCACCCCAGATGCCGAGGCCACCGTCCCAGATGCGCAGCGCCGCAACGAAACCCTTGCCGGTATCGCCGAAGTACGTCGTCCAGTCGGTGATGACGTGGTAGAGCCTGCCGCCGACGAGGCCGAACGGCACGGCCCACAGGGCGATGTCGTAGATGACGCCCGGCTCGCCACCGCGGGCGGTCCAGCGCCGGTCGCCGAGGATCAGCGCGGCCACGATGCCGGCGAGGATGCACAGCGCGTACGCCCGCAACGGGAACGGCCCAAGGTGCCAGACGCCCTGCGCGGGACTGGGGATGTATGCCAGCAGTGTCGTCGTCACGCGGAGACCCTCTGTCGGACGCCCTCGGCGAGTTCCTCGGTGAGCGCGCGCACGGCGGGCAACCCGTCCGCCAGCGCGGTGACGAGTGCCGATCCGACGATGACGCCGTCGGCGTAGGCGCCGATCTCGGCGGCCTGCTCGCGTGATCGCACGCCCAGCCCGACGCCGACGGGGATGTCGGACACGGCCTTGGAGCGGGCGACGAGTTCCGGGGCGGCGTTCGACACGACGTCCCGCGCGCCCGTCACGCCCATGGTGGAGGCGGCGTAGACGAAGCCTCGGGAAGCCTCGACCGTGGCGGCCAGCCGTTCGGGCGTCGAGGACGGGGCGATGAGGAAGATCCGGTCCAGGCCGTGCTCGTCGGAGGCGGCCATCCACTCGTCGGCTTCGTCGGGGATCAGGTCGGGCGTGATCAGCCCGAGGCCCCCCGCGGAGGCCAGGTCGCGCGCGAAGGCGTCGATGCCCCACTTGAGGACGGGGTTCCAGTAGGTCATGACGACCGCGCGTCCGCCCGCGTCGCTGATGGCCTCGACGGCGGCGAGCGCGTCGCGCACCCGGACCCCGTGGCGCAGTGCGGTTTCGGTGGCGGCCGCGATGGTCGGGCCGTCCATCCCCGGATCGGAGTAGGCGACGCCGACTTCGATGATGTCGCAACCCGATTGGGTCATGGCGACCATGGCCTCGATGGACGTCGAGACGTCCGGGTACCCGGTCGGCAGGTAGCCGATCAGGGCGGAGCGGTTCTCGTCGCGGCACGTCGAGAAGACGTCGGACAGTGTGCCGGTCATGTCGTGGGTCCCTTGTCGTCCAGCAGGTCGAACCACTTCGCGGCGGTCTCCACGTCCTTGTCGCCGCGGCCGGAGAGGTTGATCAGGATGATCGATCCGGGGCCCAGCTCGACGCCCAGCTTGAGGGCGCCGGCGATGGCGTGCGCGGACTCGATCGCCGGGATGATTCCCTCGGCGCGGCACAGCAGGGCCAGGGCGTCCATCGCCTCGGTGTCGGTGATCGGGAGGTACTGCGCGCGACCCAGGTCCTTGAGGTACGCGTGCTCGGGGCCGACGCCCGGGTAGTCCAGACCCGCCGAGATCGAGTGGGACTCGATGGTCTGGCCGTCCTCGTCCTGCAGCAGGTAGGAGAACGAGCCCTGGAACGCGCCGGGCGTGCCGCCGGTGAAGGTGGCCGCGTGCCTGCCGGTCTCGACGCCGTCACCGGCCGCCTCGTATCCGACGAGACGGACCGCGGGATCGTCGATGAAGCTGTGGAAGATGCCGATCGCGTTGGATCCGCCGCCGATGCAGGCGGTGACCGCGTCGGGCAGACGGCCGGCCTGATCCAGGATCTGGGCGCGGGCCTCCATGCCGATGATGCGCTGGAAGTCGCGGACCATCGTCGGGAACGGGTGCGGGCCCGCGGCCGTGCCGAAGCAGTAGTAGGTCTCGTCGGCGTTGGACACCCAGTCGCGGAACGCCTCGTTGATGGCGTCCTTCAGCGTCTTGGACCCGGACTCCACCGAGACGACGCGGGCGCCGAGCAGGCGCATCCGTGCGACGTTGAGCGCCTGGCGGGCGGTGTCGACCGCACCCATGTAGACGACGCACTCCAGACCCAGCAGCGCGCACGCCGTCGCGGTGGCCACGCCGTGCTGGCCCGCGCCGGTCTCGGCGATGACGCGCTTCTTGCCCATCTGACGCGCCAGCAGCGCCTGACCGAGCACGTTGTTGATCTTGTGGGATCCGGTGTGGTTGAGGTCTTCCCGCTTCAGGAACAGCCGGGCCCCGCCGGCGTGCTCGCTGAGCCGCTCCGCCTCGTAGAGCGGCGAGGGGCGACCGGTGTAGTGCCGCTGCAGATCGTCGAGTTCGTCGAGGAACGTCTGGTCGGTGCGCGCCTTCTCGTAGGCGGCGGTGACCTCCTCGATGACGGCCATCAGCGCCTCGGCGACCAGACGGCCGCCGTACGCGCCGAAGTGCCCGCGGGCGTCGGGATCGTGGACGGTGGGTTCGGCGATGGCAGCGCTCGAGCGCGGCAATTCAGGACCGGATGACAAGGACATCTCGACTTCTCTCCGCGCAAGCGGCTCTTCGCCAGGTCAGCGAGAGGGTTTTGGGCAGGACGGGTGAGTACCCGCCGTGACCAGATCGGCAACCGCACTGCGCGGATCGCCACTGGTGACGAGTCCCTCACCGACGAGGACGGCATCGGCGCCGGCTCCCGCGTAGGCCAGCAGGTCGGCCGTACCGCGCACGCCGGACTCGGCGACGCGGATGACATTGGAGGGCAGACCGGGTGCGATGCGGGCGAAGCAGTCACGGTCCACGTCGAGGGTCTTCAGATCGCGGGCGTTGACGCCGATCACGCGGGCACCGGCGGACAACGCACGGTCCGCCTCCTCCTCGGTGTGCACCTCGACGAGCGCGGTCATTCCCAGCGATTCCGTGCGGTCGATCATCGACACCAGAGCCTGCTGCTCGAGTGCCGCGACGATCAGCAGCAGCATGTCGGCACCGTGGGCACGGGCCTCGTGGATCTGGTAGGGACCGATGACGAAGTCCTTGCGCAGCACCGGAATCGAGACCGCGGCGCGCACGGCGTCCAGGTCGTCGAGCGAGCCGTGGAAGCGGCGCTCCTCGGTCAGGACGCTGATCACGCGGGCGCCGCCGGACTGGTAGGCGCGGGCCAACTCGGCGGGGTCGGCGATGGAGGCGAGTGCGCCACGGGACGGGCTCGCACGCTTCACCTCGGCGATGACACCGATGCCGTCTTCCCGCAGGGCGGCGAGGACGTCACGCGGAGGCGCGGCGTGCTTCGCCCTGTCCTTGACGTCGGCCAGGCTGACCGCGGCCTCGCGGACGGCGACGTCGGCGCGGACTCCCTCGATGATGGAGTCGAGCACGGTGGCCGAACTCATGAGCCGTCGGTGTCCTTCCGGGAATTACCGGCCACCCCGATGCCGCCGGATTCTTCTGCTTCGAAGCGTAACCGCCGACGAGCCATTCGTTGTCACCGACCCTCGGTGCGCTCGGCGGTCGGGTCCCGCCCCTCGTCGAGCGCGTCCCAGATCATCCGCTCGCTCATCCCGTCGCCGCCCGTACCCTCGGCGTCGCGAACCGCGTCCTCGCGGCGCGTGGCGGGCGCCGCGTACTTCGACGTCGCTGCCGGACGGGTCGCGGCGCGGAGCAGGAGCACCGCCCCGACGAGCGTGAACACTGCCGCGACCAGCACCAGCACCGAACCCGGGTATTGCCGGTCGCTGGCGGTCAGCGCGATGACGGGCACGTCGGCCACCGTGGCGGCGTACTCGGCGACGTCGGGCATCACCCACAGCGAGATCGCCAGGTAGGCCAGCCCGGCGCTGACCACCGCGAGCAGCACCGCCAGGATGCGCAGCGCCCACCCGCGGACCGCCAGCGGTGCCAGGGCCGCCGCCCCGAGCAGCGCCGCCACCGGCACGAGGGCGGCCGACCAGGTCGAGCCCGTCAGCGTCGTCGTCTTCGGCGGGCCGAGCCCGTCGGCGGACTCGAGCACCGCCCAGGTCATCCGCGACGCCACCCACAGACCGACCGCGGCCAGCAGGAGCAGCAGCTGCCCGATGCGGGTCACGGCTCGGCCAGGGTCTCGGCGGCGGCGATGGCGCTGAGCACGGCCCGCGCCTTGCTGGCCGCCTCGTTGAACTCGTAGGGGCCGTTCGAGTCGGCCACGACTCCCCCGCCCGCCTGCACGTAGGCCGTGCCCGCCCGCATCAGTGCCGTCCGGATCGCGATCGCGAAGTCGGCGTTGCCCGCGAAGTCCAGGTAGCCCAGCACGCCGCCGTAGAGGCCGCGTCGGGTCTTCTCGACCTCCTCGATGAGCTGCATCGCCCGGACCTTCGGCGCGCCGGACAGCGTGCCCGCCGGGAAGCATGCCGTCACGGCGTCGAGGGCGGTCCTGCCGTCGGCGAGGTGGCCGGTGACGGTCGAGACGAGGTGCATGACGTGGCTGTAGCGCTCGATGTGGCTGTAGTCCTCGACGCGCACCGTCCCCGGGCGGCACACCCGGCCCAGGTCGTTGCGGCCCAGATCCACCAGCATCAGGTGCTCGGCGCGTTCCTTCTCGTCGGAGAGCAGTTCCTTCTCGAGCAGGACGTCCTCCTCCTCGGTGTCCCCGCGCCACCGGGTGCCGGCGATCGGATGTGTGGTCGCCTTGCCGTCCGCGACGGTGACGAGCGCCTCGGGACTCGAACCGACGACCGAGAAGTCGAGGTTGCCGTCCGCGTCGGGCACGTTGAGCAGGTACATGTACGGGCTGGGGTTGGTGACCCGCAGCATCCGGTAGACGTCGAGCGGGTCGGCGGCGGTGTCCATCTCGAACCGCTGCGACGGCACCACCTGGAACGCCTCGCCCGCCTCGATGTCCCCGACCAGCTTGTCGACAATCGCGGTGTACTCCTCGACCGTGCGCTGCGAGCGGTGGGTGGGCGTCGGGCGGCTGAACGTGGCGACCGTCGACCCCAGGGGTTCGGCCAGCGCGGCGGTCATGACGTCAAGACGGCGCACCGCGTCGTCGTACGCCTCGTCGACGCGCTCGTCGGTGCCGTTCCAGTTCACCGCGTTCGCGATCAGGGTGATGGTGCCCTCGTGGTGGTCCAGCGCCGCGACGTCGGTGGCCAGCAGCAGCAGCATGTCGGGCAGGCCGAGGTCGTCGACCACCAGTTCCGGCAGCCGCTCGAGCCGCCGCACCATGTCGTAGGCGAAGAACCCGACCAGGCCGCTGGACAGCGGCGGGAGCCCGGGCAGCTGCGCGGTCTCCAGCAACTCGAGGGTGGCGCGCACCGCGTCCAGCGGATCGCCGCCGCTAGGCGCGTCCCGCGGCGTCACCCCCAGCCACACCGCCTCGCCGTCGCGCACCGTCAGCGCCGACGGGGCACCGGCGCCGATGAAGGACCACCGCGACCAGGACCGCCCGTTCTCCGCCGACTCCAGCAGGAAGGTTCCCGGCCGGTTGTCGGCCAGCTTCCGATAGGCCGACAGCGGGGTCTCGCCGTCCGCCAGCAGCTTGCGGGTCACGGGCACCACGCGGTGCTCGGCGGCGAGCGCTCGGAAGTCCTCCCGCGTGGTCGTGACGGCGAGCGTGGAGGGGGCGGCGGTCGGGGACACGGGTCGATTCTCCCAGATCGGGGGCCGGCTCCCGCGAGTCAGCTAGCCGAACGCCGACGCCAGGGGCGTGGACCCGCCCGGCTCGACGGGCTCGGTCAGCTCGATCGGCGCCTGCGCCATGAACCTCGGCGTGCGGCCACGGTGCTCGTCGGCGGCGTGCACCGTGAACGGGTGCACCACGTAGACGTCGCCGGGCGCTCCGGTGGCGTGGTGCACCGGTGCTCCCCCACTGGCCTGATCGACGACGGGCCCGGCCACGAACGGGTCCAGTCCGTCCGCGCCGAGGACGCGCGCGACGTCGCGGTGCGAACCCGCGCGGATCCGGGTGGGCGCGTCGTCGGGCCCGACGTCGGACAGCAGGGTGAGCAGCAGCACGGTCCGGGGCCGCCCGCTGACCGACCACGACCCGTCCGGCCCCGGCGTGTTCGCATCGACGTGCCAGCCCCGGTCGTCGACCGTCGGTGGAACCGGGAAGCGGACCGGGACGTTGCCGAGCGCCCCGCGGGGCCGCCACCCGCCCCGACCGCAGATCAGGTCGAGGGCCGTCCGGAGCACCGGACTCGCGACCAGCTCGCCGAACGGACCGGCACCGGTGAGGTCGGCCGTCCACCGCACCGGCTCGGTCCACGGCCCGTCGGGTGACAGGCCCAGGCGATCCCACAGCAGGTCCCGCGCGGCGTCGGCGACGGCACGCGGGACGGTGCGCTGAACCCGCACGTAGCCGTGCGCGCGGAAGGCATCGAGATCGACCATCGATGCGAGCCTCCCACCGCGGTCAGCGGGCCGCCACCGGAATTTCGGGGCGTAACGTGATCGGCCATGACCTCTCTCAAGCAGGGTGACCGCGTCGGTGGGTTCGAGCTGCCGGACCAGACGGGCGCCGTGCGCAGCCTCGACGGCCTGCTCGCCGACGGGCCCGTGGTGCTGTTCTTCTATCCCGCCGCGATGACGCCGGGGTGCACCAAGGAGGCCTGCCACTTCCGCGACCTCGCCGGGGAATTCACCGCCGTGGGCGCGAGCCGGGTCGGGATCAGCGCCGACGCCGTCGCCAAGCAGGCCCAGTTCGCCGAGCAGCAGAAGTTCGACTACCCGCTGCTCTCGGACGTCGACGGGGTCGTCGCCACTCAATTCGGCGTCAAGCGAGGACTTCTTGGGAAGCTGATGCCGGTCAAGCGGGCCACCTTCGTCATCGACACCGACCGCACCGTGCTCGCCGCCATCGCCAGCGAGTTCAGCATGGACACCCACGCCGACAAGGCGCTGGAGGTGCTGCGCCAGCGTCAGTCCGCCTGATGGGTGCGGTCCTCGAACTCGCCGACGTCACGTTCCGGCGCGACGGCAAGCAGATCATCGACGGCATCTCGCTGACCGTGCGGGCCGGCGAGCACTGGGCGCTGCTCGGGCCGAACGGCGCGGGCAAGAGCACGCTGCTCGGTTTCTGTGCGGCGCAGACCTTTCCGACGACGGGCACGGTGCGGGTGCTCGACGGGCTGATGGGCCGGGTGGACCTGTCGGCGCTGCGCCACCACATCGGTCACGTCGACCCGCGGCATCGGCTGCGGAGTCCGCTGTCCGTGCGCGAGGTGGTGCTCACCGGCATCACCGCCACGATCGACCGGCCGATGCGGTGGACTCCCACGGCCGACGAGGTGGCGCGGGCCGACGCGATGATCGAGTCGGTCGGCCTGGAACGCAAGGCCGACGACCAGTGGCCGAAGCTGTCCCAGGGCGAACGCGGACGCGCGCTGATCGCACGGGCGCTGGTGTCCGACCCGCGCCTGCTGCTGCTCGACGAACCGACAACGGGCCTCGACGTCGCCGCACGCGAACAACTGCTCGAGACCATGGACGCGCTCGACGAGACCCACCCCGACGTGGCATCGATCCTGGTGACCCACCACCTCGAGGAGTTGCCGACCACCACGACGCACGCCATCCTCATCGCCGACGGTCGGACGGTGGCCTCGGGCCCGGCCCGCGAGGTGGTCACCACCGACAACGTCACGACCGCGTTCTCGCACCCCGTGGAGGTCGGATTCTCCGACGGCCGCTGGACCGCCCGCGCGACGACAACACGCCGATACCCGTTGTGACCGAACAGGACCCGACCCCGGAGGACCGATGAGGACGTTCGCACGTCTCGGCACCACCACCGTCGCCGGCGTGGCTCTCGCCGCCGCCATCGCGGGCTGCTCGTCGGGGTCGCCCGACTCCTCCGACGCACCCGCGGCCGCCTCGACCGCCCCGGTGTCGTCGGCGCCGGCCATCACTTCCGCCGCGGCGTCGCGGCCGCTCTCGGACTTCGCCGACGAGCCCGTCGACCCCGGACGGTCACCGACCTACTCGTTCGCGACGCCGAGCCGCCAGATCCAGTGCCGGGTGGTGGAGGGCAGCCTGGCCTGCCAGACCGACGAGCATCCCCACACCGTCGCCGACGGTGCGCTGTGCGGCTTCTATCCGGGCGAGGAACAGGGGCGAGCGCGGCGGTTCGGGTTCCTGGAGCAGCGAGCGACGCCGTGCGCCACCATCATCCAGGGCGACCGATACGACTCACCGCACACGCTGGCCTACGGTGACAGCGTGTCCGTCGAGCTGTCGGCGGGGCGCTCGGTCACCTGCACGTCGGCCGTCGACGGACTGACGTGCACCCAGGCCGGCGGAACCGGGCAGACGGGCTTCTTCCTGTCGGCCGACGCGTTCACCGTCTTCTGAGACCGGCGGTCAGCGTTCCGGCGCCAGCAGTTCGTCGGCGTCGAAGCAGGTGTGCTCGCCGGTGTGGCACGCGGCACCGACCTGGTCGACGTCGAGCAGCACCGTGTCGCCGTCGCAGTCCAACCGCACCGAGTGCACGTACTGGGTGTGGCCCGACGTCTCCCCCTTGACCCAGTACTCGCCACGCGACCGCGAGAAGTACGTCGCCTTGCGGGTCGCCAGCGTGCGGGCCAGTGCCTCGTCGTCCATCCACGCCACCATCAGGACCTGACCGGTGCCGTGTTCCTGGGCGACGGCCGCGAACAGACCGTCGGCGTTGCGCTTCAGGCGCCCCGCGACGTCCGGATCCAAGCTCATCGGGCCCCACCGTTCTTCGCGCGAGCGCTCATCGGGCCACACCGCTCTTCGCGCGAGCGCTCATCGCACCACGATGCCTTCCTCGGCCATTGCCGACTTCACCTGACCGATCGTCAGCTCCTTGAAGTGGAAGACGCTGGCCGCGAGCACCGCATCGGCACCCGCCTCGACCGCGAGGGCGAAGTCGCCGGCCGCGCCCGCGCCGCCGCTGGCGATCACCGGCACCGTCACCGCGGCCCGGACGGCCCGCAGCATCGCGAGGTCGAAGCCGGCCTTGGTGCCGTCGGCGTCCATCGAGTTCAGCAGGATCTCGCCGACGCCGAGTTCGGCTCCGCGCGTTGCCCATTCGACCGCGTCGATGCCGGTGCCGCGGCGGCCTCCGTGGGTGGTGACCTCCCACCCGGACGGAGTGGGCGCGGATCCCGCGGGCACGGTGCGGGCATCGACCGACAGGACGATGCACTGCGACCCGAACTGTCGCGACAGCTCGGCGAGCAGATCGGGGCGCGAGATCGCCGCCGTGTTGACCGACACCTTGTCGGCGCCGGCCCGCAGCAGGGTGTCGACGTCGTCGATCGAGCGGACGCCTCCACCGACGGTGAGCGGGATGAAGACCTGTTCTGCGGTGCGCCGCACGACCTCGAGCATGGTGCTGCGGCCCGACGACGACGCGGTCACGTCGAGGAACGTGAGTTCGTCGGCACCCTCGGTGTCGTACACCGCCGCCAGCTCGACGGGATCGCCCGCGTCACGGAGGTTCTCGAAGTTCACGCCCTTGACGACGCGTCCGGCGTCGACGTCCAGGCACGGGATGACCCGGACGGCCAGGCTGTCACCCGCCCGTGCGTCGTGGTTCACCGGTAGTCCTCCGGCGATCCGATGGACGCGACGATCTCGAGGATCTCGGCGTGCACGTCGGGTGCGCCGCCGACCGCGGACAGCGAGGACGGGGTCCACCGTTCACCCGCGAGGTCGGTGACCACGCCACCGGCCGCGCGGACCAGCGCCACTCCCGCGGCGTGGTCCCACACGTGATGGCCGAAGCTGATCGCGCCGCCCAGCACACCTGCGGCCGCGTAGGCGAAGTCGACCCCGGTGGCACCGTGCATGCGGATCCGGGAACACTTGCGGCTCAACTTCTCCAGGAACGCCACCCGGTACGGGCCCGGGAACCGACCGCGTGAGGCGATGTTGAACGTGCCGGAGCCGACGATGCACTCCGACAGGTTCGCCGAGCCGAGCGAGGGCTGTTCGACGCCGTTGACGTACAACGGCTTTCCGACCACCGCCGTGTAGCGCTGATCGGTGAACGGCAGCCACGTCAGCCCGGCCACCGGCTCGCCGTCGCGCAGCAGACCCAGCAGGATCGCCGCCGTCGGCAGGCCGGCCGCGTAGTTGAACGTCCCGTCGATGGGGTCGAGCACCCAGACCAGGTGCGAGTCGATGTCGGCGCCGCCGAACTCCTCGCCGTGCACGCCGATCCCGGTGGCCGACTCGAGCGCCGCGACGACCTGCCGTTCGATGGCGAGGTCGACCTCGGTGGCGAAGTCGTCGCCCTTCTTCGCGACCGCGGACTGCGCGCGGTGGCCAGCGACGAACGGGTGCGCGGCGTCGTCGAGGATCGTCGTCGCCACGCGCACCAATGCGTCGAGATCGGGGTCGGCCATGGCGAATCCCCTAGCGGCTGACCGCGTCCAACGCCTGCGGCAGCGTGAACCGCCCGGCGTAGAGCGCCTTGCCGACGATCGCGCCCTCGACGCCGCGATCGGTCAGGGTCGCGATGGCCTCGAGGTCGGCGATGCTCGACACCCCGCCGGAGGCGATGACGGGAACGCCGGTCCGGTCGGCGACCTCGCCGAGCAGATCGAGGTTGGGCCCGTCGAGCGTGCCGTCCTTGGTGACGTCGGTGACGACGAATCGGGAGCACCCCTCGCGGTCGAGACGCTTCAGCACCTCCCACAGGTCGCCGCCGTCGGTCTCCCATCCGCGGCCACGGAGCCGGTGCGCACCGTCGACGATCTTCACGTCGAGCCCGACGGCCACCTTGTCGCCGTGCTCGGCGATGACCTTCGCGCACCACTGCGGGTTCTCCAGCGCCGCGGTGCCGAGGTTCACCCGGGCGCATCCCGCGGCCAGCGCTGCGGTCAGCGAGTCGTCGTCGCGGATGCCGCCCGACAGCTCGACGGCGACGTCGAGCGTGCCGATGACCTCGGCGAGGAGTTCACGGTTCGAGCCCCGGCCGAACGCCGCGTCGAGGTCGACGAGGTGGATCCACTCGGCGCCGTCACGCTGCCAGCCGAGGGCGGCGTCGAGCGCGGAGCCGTAGTCGGTCTCGCTACCTGCCACGCCCTGGACCAGGCGGACGGCCTTGCCCTCGACGACGTCGACGGCGGGCAGCAGGATGAGGGGCGTCTTAGCGGGCACGACGGATCACCCTAGTTCCTTCAGCCAGTTGGACAGCAGGGCCGCACCGGCGTCGCCACTCTTCTCGGGGTGGAACTGCGTGGCCCACAGCGGTCCGTCCTCGACGGCCGCAAGGAAGCGCACGTGGTGGTTGGCCCACGTGAGCTTCGCGCTCGGGTCGCCCTCCCACGTCTGCGCGGCGTAGGAGTGCACGAAGTAGAAGCGGGTCTGGGGATCCATGCCGGCGAACAGCCGGGTGTCGTCGGCCGCCTCCACCACGTTCCAGCCCATGTGCGGGATGACGGGTGCGTCGAGCCGGACCACCGAGCCCGGCCACTGGGCGCAGCCCACGGATTCGACGCCGAACTCGACGCCCCGGGCGAACAGGATCTGCATGCCGACGCACACCCCGAGCACGGGTTGGTCGTTCGCCAGCCGCGAGGCGACGATCTGCTCCCCGCCGATGGCCCGCAGGCCGGTCATGCACGCCTCGTACGCGCCGACGCCGGGCACCATCAACCCGTCGGCGGCCGCGGCCGCGGCAGGGTCCGAGGTGACCTCCACGTCGGCGCCCACCCGTTCCAGGGCGCGCTGCGCCGACCGCAGGTTGCCCGAACCGTAGTCGAGCACGACGACGGACCTTCTGGTCACAGAGTGCCCTTCGTGGACGGCACGCCCGTGACGCGGGGATCGGGTTCGACGGCCTGGCGCAGTGCGCGGGCGACGGCCTTGAACTCGGCCTCGGTGATATGGTGCGGATCGCGGCCGTACAGCGTGCGGACGTGTAGCGCGATGCGCGCGTTGTAGGCCAGCGATTCGAAGACGTGGCGGTTGATCACGGTGTGGTACGGCGCGCTCGAGCCCGCAATCGTGAAGTGCACCATGAATTCCGGCTCACCGGTGTGCACGAAGTAGGGCCTGCCCGACACGTCGACGGCCGCGTGCGCCAGCGTCTCGTCCATCGGGATGAAGGCGTCGCCGAACCGACGGATCCCGCGCTTGTCGCCGAGGGCCTCGCCGAGTGCCTGACCGAGCACGATGGCGGTGTCCTCGACGGTGTGGTGACCCTCGATCTCGACGTCGCCGGTGGCGTGCACGGTCAGGTCGAAGCTGGCGTGGCTGCCGAGCGAGGTGAGCATGTGATCGAAGAACGGCACCCCCGTGCTGATGTCGGTCCGGCCGGTGCCGTCGAGGTCGATCTCGACGACGATGTCGGATTCCTTGGTCTTGCGTTCGACTCTCGCGCGGCGAGATGCCGGTGCGTTCGCCGGACTGTTCATCGTGGGGCTCCTAGGGGGCTGCTGGTGATGGTCGATTCGGTCTCGGCGAGGCGGCCGCTCGCGTCGAGGAACACGTCGTTCTCCTCCTCGAGTCCGACGGTGGCGCGCAGGTAGCCGGGGATTCCGACGTCCCGGATCAGCACCCCGTCGTCGAGGTAGGCCTGCCAGGCCGCGGGCGCGTCGGCGAACTCGCCGAAGAGCACGAAGTTCGCGTCGCTGGGGATGACCCGGAAACCCATGCCCGACAGTGCCTCTGCGACGCGCTCGCGCTCGGCGATCAGCGTCGCGACGCTGCCCAGCGTGTCGTCGGCGTGACGCAGCGCGGCCCGGGCGGCCACCTGGGTCACCACCGAGAGGTGGTACGGCAGCCGGACCAGGAGCAGCGCGTCGATCACGGCGGGGTCGGCGACGAGGTAGCCGAGCCGTCCGCCGGCGAAGGCGAAGGCCTTGCTCATCGTCCGGGTGACGACGAGCTTGGCGGGGAAGTCCTCGAGCAGGTGCGCGGCGCTGGGCTGGGAGGAGAACTCGCCGTAGGCCTCGTCGACGATCACCACACCGGGTGCGGCCTCGAGCAGCTGACGCAGGTCGTCGAGCGAGACGCTCTGCCCGGACGGGTTGTTGGGGCTCGCGAGGAACACCACGTCGGGACGGCGGTCGACGACGGCGGCCACCGCGGCCTCGACGTCGAGGCCGAAGTCCTCGGCCCTGCTCGCCTCGAGCCAATCGGTCTGCGTGCCGTCGGAGATGATCGGGTGCATCGAGTAGGACGGCACGAATCCGAGGGCGGTGCGGCCGGGGCCGCCGAAGGCCTGCAGCAGTTGCTGCAGGATCTCGTTCGACCCGTTGGCCGCCCAGACGTTTCCGGTGTCCACGCGCACCCCGACCTGAGCGGTCAGGTAGGCGGCGAGGTCGCTGCGCAGGAGCACCGCGTCGCGGTCGGGATACCTGTGCAGCTCGGACGCCGCGTCGCGCACCGAGGCCGCGACGTCGTCGACGAGCGCCTGAGTCGGTGGGTGCGGGTTCTCGTTGGTGTTGAGCCGCACGGGAACCGACAGCTGCGGTGCCCCGTAGGGCGACTTGCCCCGGAGGTTGTCGCGCAGCGGCAGGTCGTCCAGCGTGATCTTCTGCGTCACTTGGCTCTAACCAATCCCCGCGTCGCTGCGCTCCGGCCCGCCGAACCTCCGCCGGACCGCCTCACCGTGGGCCGGCAGGTTCTCGGCGTTGGCGAGCGCGATCACGTGCTCCGCGACGTCCTTGAGCGCCGCCTCGCCGTAGTTCACGACGTGGATGCCGCGCAGGAACGTCTGCACCGACAACCCACTCGAGTGCCGCGCGCACCCCGCGGTCGGCAGGACGTGATTGGACCCCGCGCAGTAGTCCCCCAGGCTGACGGGTGAGAACGCGCCGACGAAGATCGCTCCGGCGGAACGGATCCGGCCGGCGACCGCGGCGGCGTCGACCGTCTGGATCTCGAGGTGCTCGGCCGCGTAGGCGTTGACGACGCGGATCCCGGTATCGATGTCGTCGACCAGCACGATCGCCGACTGCCTGCCCGTCAGCGCCGTCGTGACGCGCTCCCGGTGCACCGTCGTGGCGAGCTGCGCCGCCAGCTCGACGTCGGTGGCGTCGGCCAGGTCCGGGCTCGTGGTGACCAGCACCGAGGCGGCCATCTCGTCGTGCTCGGCCTGGCTGATGAGGTCCGCGGCGACGTGCACGGCATCGGCCGAGTGATCGGCGAGGACGGCGATCTCGGTGGGGCCCGCCTCGGAGTCGATGCCGACCTGGGACCGGCAGATCCGCTTGGCGGCGGTCACGTAGATGTTGCCCGGACCGGTGATCATGTCGACGGGGGCGAGTTCGGCGCCGTCGGTGTCGGTGCCGCCGTACGCCAGCAGCGCCACACCCTGCGCACCGCCGACCGCCCACACCTCGTCGACGCCCAGGAGTTCGGCAGCAGCGAGGATCGTCGGGTGCGGCAGCCCATGAAAGGGCCCATCCGGGTCGGACTGCGGCGGGCTCGCGATGACGAGTGACTCGACGCCCGCGATCTGCGCCGGCACGACGTTCATCACGACGCTCGACGGATACACCGCGTTGCCGCCGGGCACGTAGAGGCCCACCCGATCGACGGGCACCCACCGCTCCGTGACCGTGGCGCCCGGCCCGAGCGTGGTGGTGGTGTCGGTCCGGCGCTGGTCGCCGTGCACGGCGCGGGTCCGCTCGATCGCGACCTCGAGTGCGGCGCGCACGGCCGGATCGAGCGTCGCGAGTGCCGCGGTGAGGCTCGCGGCGGGCACCCGGACCGCGGCGGGCCGCAGACCGTCGAAGCGCTCGCCGAACTCGAGCGCCGCCTCGGTGCCCCGTTCGGCGATGGCGTCGACGATCGGGCGCACCGTCGGAAGCACCGAGTCGACGTCCACGCCGCCGCGCGGCAGCACCGCGCGCAGCCCGGCCACCGTCGGGGTCTTCCCCCGTAGGTCGATGCGGGGCATCGTCGAACCGGATGACGAGCTGTTCACGGCTACCTCCATGCCTCTATTGTCCCAGAGCAGACCAAATCGAATCCGGGAGCCGTCATGTCCACGTCGTCGTCGAGGAAAGACCACCCCAACAACGCCCCCGGCGTTCCGATGCTGATGCCGGTGTGGTTGGAACGTCTGCAGATCAAGTACGTCAACCCGCTGCTGCGGCCGCTGTCGAAGCGCATGCCCGGCTTCGCGGTGATCCGCCACCGCGGGCGCACGTCCGGCAAGGATTTCGAGACGATCGTCACCGCCTACCGCACGGACGACCTCCTCGCCATCGGGCTGATGCACGGCAAGACCAACTGGGTGAAGAACGTGCTCGCCGCCGGTGAGGCCGACATCCACGTCGGCCGCGAGGACCTCCATCTCATCAACCCCCGGGTGCTGCCCGCGGGCACGGTCGATCCGGCCCTCCCCCGTGTGCCGCGTGCCCTCGCCAAGCGGCAGGGCACGTTCGTCGCCGACATCGCCTGACCCGCCCGCAGCCGGGGCCGGATAACCGGTTGAGCCCCGCGGCGCCCGGCTGCCACACTTCGGCCCATGACGTGGCAACTGTGGCTGGCGTTCCTGGGTGCGGCGATCCTGATCGCGCTGAGCCCGGGTGCAGGCGCGATCCAGTCGATGGCCACCGGGCTGACCCACGGCGTGCGCCGCGGATACTGGAGCATCCTCGGCCTCGAGATCGGCCTGATGCTGCAGCTCGCGCTGGTCGCGCTCGGTCTCGGCGCCGTCGTCACCAACTCGATCGTCGCGTTCACCGTCATCAAGTGGGTGGGGGTGGGCTACCTGCTGTACCTCGCGGTCCGGCAGTGGCGTGCGGCCCCGCACGACCTCGGCGAACGAGTGGACGCGCCGGGTGACGGCGGCAGGCTCGCACTGGTGGTCCGCGGATTCCTGGTCAACGCGACGAACCCGAAGGGCCTGGTGTTCTTCCTGGCGGTGCTGCCGCAGTTCGTCGTGCCGACGCAGCCGTTGCCTCCGCAGTACCTGGCGATCGGCGTCACGATGATCGCGGTCGACGTCGTCGTGATGGGCCTCTACACCCGGCTCTCGGTGCGGCTCCTGCGCGTGATGCACACCCCGCGCCGGCAGACCCTCGTCAACCGCAGCTTCTCCGGACTCTTCGCCACCGCCGCGGTGCTGCTGTCGCTGGTGCGACGCGGCGCCGCCGCCTGACGGAGGCTAGACGTCGAGGCCGACGTCGAGCACCCGCACGGAGTGGGTGAGCGCGCCGATGGCGAGGTAGTCGACGCCGGTGCCCGCGTACTCGGCGGCCGCGTCCACCGACAGGCCACCCGAGGACTCGAGCAGGGTGCCGGGCGCACGGGAGTCCCGGCGCTGCACAGCGACCTGCGTCTGCCACACCGGGAAGTTGTCGAGCAGGACGAGTTCCACGTCCTCGCCGAGGATGTCGTCGAGCTGCTCGAGGGAGTCGACCTCCACCTCGCACGGCAGATCCGGGGCGACGGCGCGAACCGCCTTGAGCGCCTCGAGGACCCCGCCGGCCGCGGCGACGTGGTTGTCCTTGATGAGCGCGGCGTCGCCCAGCCCCATCCGGTGGTTCACGCCGCCGCCCACCCGCACGGCGTACTTCTGCAGTATCCGCAAGCCCGGCAACGTCTTCCGGGTGTCGCGGATCTGCGCGCGGGTGCCCGCCACGGCGTCCACCCACTGCGCCGTGGCGGTGGCGATCCCGCTGAGGTGACAGACCAGGTTCAGCATCGTGCGTTCGGCGGTGAGCAGTCCGCGCGTCGTCGCCTCGACGCGCAGCAGCACTGCGCCGGCGTCGAGTAGCGTGCCGTCCTCCACCTGGTCGAGCACCTGGTACGCGCCGGCGCCCAGCACCTCGTCGAGCACCATCAGTGCCACCTCGACTCCCGCGGCGACGCCGGGTTCACGGGTCACCATCGCTGCGATCGTCGTGGCGTCCGCGGCCACGGTCGCCTCCGAAGTCACGTCGGGGCCGTAGCGCAGATCCTCGGCGAGGGCGCGGCCGATGGCGGCGGCGGCCTCCGCCCGTTCCGACTCGGTGAGCCTCACGCGCACACCTCCACCGGCAGTGCCTCGACGGACACGGCGACGGCCCTGCCGACGGTCGGGCGGCCCGACGAGTGGCGCACGACCGTGCTCGCCGCCCGAGCCGGATCGGTTCCGGGGTGGTCCGACCGGTGGTGACACCCCCGCGATTCCGTGCGGTCGCGGGCCGCGGCGACGAGTGCCCGGGCGGACGCCACGAGGGCGGCGTCCTCGAGGTCGACGCGACCGCGCAGCGGCACCGCCGTGGCGGCGTCGAGCATGCTCGCCAGGGTGCGCAGTCCGGCGCCGTCCCGGACGACGCCGGCGTGCCGGGACATCGCCCGCTGCAGTTCGTTGCGCGGCAGCGTCATCCGACGTTCACCGCTGGGCAGGACCACCGGCGCCGGACCCGCATCGATCGCGTGGCCCGCCGCCGCGCGTCCGGCGCGACCGCCGACCACCAGACCCTCGAGCAGGCTGTTGGACGCCAACCTGTTGGCGCCGTGCATGCCGGTGCGCGCGACCTCGCCCGCGGCGAACAGGCCGGCCAGTTCGGTCTTGCCCGTCACGTCGGTCACCACGCCACCGCAGCTGTAGTGGGCGCCGGGCACCACGGGGATCGGCTGCAGCGCAGGGTCGATGCCCGCCGCCCGACAGGCGGCGGTGACCGTCGGGAAACGCGTCGCGACGTCGGGGACGACACGCGCGTCCAGGTAGACGCAGGCGTCCCCGGTCTCGGTCAGGCGGGCCTCGATCGCCGCCGCCACGACGTCGCGCGGCGCGAGGTCGCCCATCCGGTGTACGCCGGCGGTGATCGATCCACCGCGTGCGTCCACCAGACGCGCTCCCTCGCCGCGCAGCGCCTCGGTGACGAGCGGACGCCGCCCCGCCGCGTTGCCGTCGAAGAGCATCGTGGGATGGAACTGGACGAACTCGACGTCGCTCACCGGAACCCCGGCCCACAGCGCCAGTGCCACGCCGTCGCCGGTGGAGCCGTCGGGATTGGTGGTGGCCGAGTACAGGTGACCCATCCCGCCCGTGGCCAGGACGACCGACGGCGCATGGATCAGGCCGAGGCCGGCACCGTCGTGCACCAGGACACCGGTCACCGCGTCGTCGGTCCGAAGTACCTGCAGCACGACGTGATCGAATCGGACGTCGAGGAGGTCGGCGGCGCGGTCGAGCGCGCGCTGCACCTCTGCTCCGGTGGCGTCGCCGCCCGCGTGCACGATGCGGCGCCGGGAGTGCCCACCCTCCTTGGTCAGCGACCACCGGCCGGGCGCCGCCTCGTCGAAGCGCGCACCGGCACCGACGAGGTCGGCGACGGCTCCGTACCCGTCGGCGACGATCGAGGTCACCGCGACGGGATCACACAGCCCGCCGCCCGCGGCGATGGTGTCCGCGACGTGCGCCTCCACCGAGTCGTCCCCGTCGGGGATGACGACGGCGATGCCGCCCTGGGCGTAGAACGTCGCCGTCGATCCGGTGGGCTCGGCGGCCTTGCTCAGGACCACGACGCGCGCACCGCGTCGTTGGGCCGCCAGCGCCGCGGCGAGCCCGGCCACGCCGGTGCCGACGACCACGACGTCGGCGCGCTGCTGCCAGTAGCCGGGCCCCCCGCAGGACGTGGTGGTCATTCCCCGCCGCCGGGCTGTCCGATCTCGATCATCCGCCGAACGCTGGCTCGCGCCAGCCGTGCGGTCTCCAGGTCTACGTGGACCTCGTCCGCACCCTCGAGCAGGCAGCGGAGCAGCGCTGCCGGCGTGATCATCTTCATGTAGCCGCACGACGCGCGGTCGTTGACGGCCAGGAAGTCGACATCCGGTGCGGCACGGCGCAACTGGTGCAGCATCCCGACCTCGGTGGCCACCAGGACCTGACGTGCGCGGGTCGCCCTGGCCGCGTCGAGCATGCCGCCGGTGGACAGGATCTTGACCCGGTCCTCGGGGACGGCGCCCTCGCCGGCGAGGTAGAGCGCCGAGGTGGCGCAGCCGCACTCGGGGTGCACGTACAGCTCGGCGTCGGGGTGGCTGCGGGCCTGCGCGGCGAGTTCGTCGCCGTTGATGCCCGCGTGGACGTGGCACTCGCCGGCCCAGACGTGCAGGTTCGTGCGGCCGGTGATCCGGCGCACGTGCGCGCCGAGGAACTGGTCGGGGCAGAACAGCACGTCGCGGTCGGCGGGGATGGAGGCGACCACCTCGACGGCGTTGGACGAGGTGCAGCAGACGTCGGTGAGCGCCTTCACCGCGGCGGTCGTGTTCACGTAGGAGACCACGACGGCGTCGGGGAACTCCGCCTTCCAGGCCCGCAGGTCGTCGGCGGTGATCGAGTCGGCCAGCGAGCAGCCCGCCCGCTGGTCGGGGATCAGCACGGTCTTCTCGGGGCTCAGGATCTTCGCCGTCTCGGCCATGAAGTGCACGCCGCAGAAGACGATGGTGTCCTCCGGGGCCTCGGCCGCGATCCGGGACAGCGCCAGGGAGTCGCCGACGTGGTCGGCCACGTCCTGGATGGCGGGCAGTTGGTAGTTGTGCGCCAGCAGCGTCGCGCCCCGGAGGTCGGCGAGCCTGCGGATCTCGGCTGCCCACTCCTCGTCGGCCACGACGCCGCCGTAGCCACCGGGGCCGTCGGTGATGCGTGCGGCCCACCCGCCTGACTCCGCCGTGCGGTCCAACACCGTCATGGCCGTCTCCTTTGACTCGGGAGGTTTTCGACTTATGATCGAAAACATGCCTCATCGTAGCACCTCCCACGAAGTGCTGGCCGTCGTGTTTCAGGTCCGCCGGCTCGACACCCGGACGCCCCGGCTCAGCGTGCTGCTGTGGGAACGCGCCATGGCACCCCAGCGGGGCTCCTGGTCCCTGCCCGGTGGCCAGCTCCGCGACGACGAGGACATGACCAGCTCGGTGCGCCGTCAGCTCGCGGAGAAGGTCGACCTCCGGGAGGTGGCCCACCTGGAACAGCTCGCGGTGTTCAGCCAGCCGGATCGGGTGCCCGACAGCGTGTTCGGCGGCCGCGCCATCGCCTCGACGTTCCTCGGCCTGGTGCCCGCCCCCGCCACGCCGGCCCTTCCGTCCGACACCCGGTGGCACCCGGTCGACGCGCTCCCCCCGATGGCCTTCGACCACGAGACGATGGTCGCCAACGCCCACACCCGGCTCAACGCCAAGCTCTCCTACACCAACATCGGCTTCGCACTCGCGCCCCAGGAGTTCGCGCTCTCGACGCTGCGCGACGTGTACGGCGCCGCCCTGGGCTATCAGGTCGACGCGACCAACCTGCAGCGGGTCCTGGTCCGGCGCGGAGTCATCACCCCCACCGGAACCACCGCGAAGTCGGGCCCTGGCGGGGGGCGGCCCGCCGCGATGTACCGCTTCATCGAGTCGCGCTACCGGGTCACCGACGAGTTCGCCGCACTTCGTCCGCCGGGGTGAAACCCGGCCCCTGCTTGGCCCTAAGGGATCCGTAAGAGACAATGGCTGGATGGATTTTGGCAATGCGGCCGAGGCAACCGGCGCCGAGTGGATCGGCCAGGTCCCTCACCAGGAGCTTCAGCCGCGCCAACGACCACAGCTACCTGACAGCGATTCGTTCTACCTGCCCCCGGACGGCTTCGAACACGCCCGTCCCGGCACGGTGCTGCGGTCGCGCGACGTGTCGCTGGCATTCATGGGTCTCGTTCCCCAGAAGCTGACCGGCACCCAGCTGCTGTACCGGACCGTCGACATGAACGGGCTGCCGGACACCACGGTCACCACGGTGATCGTGCCCACCGAGCGCGACAGCGTGCGGCCCTGTCCGATCGTGTCCTACCAGTGCGCGATCGACGCCATCTCCGGACGGTGCTTCCCCTCGTACGCCCTACGGCGCGGCGCCAAGGCCGTCGGCGCCCTCGCGCAGTTCGAGTTCCTGTTGATCTCCGCGGCGCTGGCCGAGGGCTGGGCGGTCTCGGTGCCCGACCACGAGGGATCCGACGGCATCTGGGGCGCCCCGCGCGAACCGGGCTACCACATCCTCGACGGCCTGCGTGCCGCGCTGAACTTCGAGCCCCTGAACCTGTCGCAGGAGGCACCGGTCGGCCTGTGGGGCTACTCCGGCGGCGGCCTCGCCACCGCATGGGCCGCCGAGACGTACGCGCAGTACGCGCCCGAACTCAACGTCGTCGGCGCCGTCCTGGGCTCCCCCGTCGCCGATCTGGGCAGCGCGTACAGGCGGCTCAACGGCAGCCGCTTCTCCGGGCTGCCCGCCCTGGTGGTGGCCGCGCTCACCCACGTGTATCCGGAGCTCGACCGGGTGATCGACCAGCACGCCACGCCCGACGGCAAGAAGATGCTGGCCCGCCTCCATCGGATGACCACCGCACACGCCGTCCTGTGGCTGAGCGGCAAGGACATGGACGACCTCGTCGACCGGCCGCTGCAGGAGATCCTCGACACGCCCGAGGTGCAGCACGTCTTCGAGAGCATCAAGCTCGGCACCAGCACGCCCACGCCGCCGGTACTCATCGTCCAGGCCGTGCACGACAAGATCGTGTCGGTCGACGACATCGACCGGCTGAGCGAGACCTACGAGCGCGGCGGTGCGCACGTGACCTACCACCGCGACATGTTCAGCGAGCACATGCTGCTGCACCCGCTGTCCGCGCCGATGGCGCTGCGGTGGCTGCGCGACCGCATCAACGACCGGCCGCTCTCGGAGAACCGTCTGCGCACCCAGTGGCCGACGATGCTCAACCCGTCCACCTACCGGGGCATGCTGCGCCTCGGGTTCATCAGCGCGAAGGTGATCCTGGGTCGACGGGTGGAACGTCGTCCGCTGTCCGTGCTGGATCAGTAGCCGCGGCCGGCGCCGGCGGGGCCACCATCGGCCGCGCGTGACCGAATGCCGTCTCGACCGGCGGCCATGCGCCGAGGTCGTCGCGCAGCGTCGACAGCGTGAACACGGCGTAGACGAGCGCGGCGATGCCGGCCGGGAAGACGACGGTCAGCGCGATCTGCAGCGGGGTGTGCCCGAAGAACACGGCGGGCGCCTCGGTGAGGTAGTACACGCGGCGTTCCGGGCTCACCGGCGCCGATGCCATGTCGACGGCGCCGTGACGCCAATGGGCCAGTGCCGCACCGACTCCCGCCGCCGCACCCGCTGCGGCCATCGCCCCCACCGACAGCGCCGTGACGGTGAGCGGGCCGCGGTGTGCCCGCCACCGCCACGCCCACACGGCGGCGACGATCGCGACGACCGACACCATGCCGACGAGCAGGAACGCCCCGAGGAACAGGTGGTCCGCACCGTCGCCGACGTACCCGTGCACGCGCTCGCCGGAGCGGTTCAGGCCGATGGCGGCGGAGATGCCGGGTGCCAGCCACGCCCACGCGGCACCGACGAGCACACCGGCCAGCGTCAGTGCCGCCACCAGGGTGACTGCTGCGCGCTGACGCGAGGTGCGCGGCGGCTCCTGGGCACTCGGGGGCGCGAGCACCGGTCCGGCGGAGTGGGTCATCGCTTCTCCAGATCCTTCGAGTCGAGCGCACCGTGCCGGGAACACCGGGCCGACCACCCGTCCGGCCGCACCTGGACGATCATCCGGCGCGCACACTCCGCGCAGAACCGCGGCGGCTCCAGGCCCAGACGTGCGGCCGCCGGGGTGTCACCGCCCTCGGGTTCCCCGGTGTAGACGTTGTACCTCGGCGCCACCGTCACAGTGTCGCGTTGAGCGCCTTGATCGGCATCTGCAGGTCCTCGAGCAGTTCGAGGTCCGCCTCTGCGGGGCGACCGAGCGTGGTCAGGTAGTTGCCCACGATCACGGCGTTGATGCCGCCGAGGATGCCCTGCTTGGCGCCGAGGTCGCCGAGGGTGATCTCGCGCCCGCCGGCGAACCGCAGCATCGTGCGCGGTAGCGCGAGACGGAAGGCCGCGACGGCCTTCAGTGCCTCCGACGCGGGCAGGACGTCGAGATCGCCGAACGGCGTGCCCGGGCGGGGATTGAGGAAGTTGAGCGGCACCTCGTGCGGGTTGAGTTCGGCGAGGTTCGCGGCGAACTCGGCGCGCTGTTCGAGCGTCTCGCCCATGCCGAGGATGCCGCCGCAGCAGACCTCCATGCCGGCCTCGCGCACCATCTCGAGGGTGCCCCAGCGCTCTTCCCAGGAGTGCGTGGTGACGACGTTGGGGAAGTGCGACCGTGCGGTCTCGAGGTTGTGGTTGTAGCGGTGCACGCCCATGCCCACGAGCTGGTCGACCTGCTCCTGGGTCAGCATGCCCAGCGAGCAGGCGATCTGGATGTCGACCTCGTTGCGGATCGCCTCGATGCCCGCCGCCACCTGAGCCAGCAGACGCTCGTCGGGTCCGCGGACGGCCGCGACGATGCAGAACTCCGTCGCACCGGACTTCGCGGTCTGCTTGGCGGCCTCGACCAGGCTGGGGATGTCGAGCCACGCGCTGCGGACCGGCGAGGCGAACAGTCCCGACTGCGAGCAGAAGTGGCAGTCCTCGGGGCAGCCGCCGGTCTTGAGGCTGATGATGCCCTCGACCTCGACCTCGGGCCCACACCACTTCATCCGGACGTCGTGGGCGAGGGCCAGCAGGTCCTCGAGGTGGTCGTCGGAGAGCTGCAGCACCGCCAGCACCTGTTCCTGGTCGAGGCCCTCGCCCCGGTCCAGCACCTGCTCGCGCGCCACGTCCAGCACGCTCGTCGCCGCTCTCGTCACCCGGCACTCCATCTCTGCATCCGACGTCTGCACGTCCCACTTGAACGGTGTTTAGGATACAGGCGTGGAACCGCACCACCGCTACGGCCGGTCAGAAGTGGTCGACCGTGCCGCGCACCTCCTGGACGAGTACGGCATCGCCGACCTGACCATGCGTCGGCTGGCGCGCGAACTCGGCCTCACCCCCGGCGCGCTCTACTGGCACTTCGCCGACAAGCAGGAACTCCTCGGCGCGGTCGCCGACCGCATCCTCGAGCCCGCCGCACGTCCCGTCGCCGACGCCACGTGGACCGCGCGCATCCTGGCCATCGGCGCCGCGCTGCGCGACGCGCTGCTCTCCTCCACCGACGGCGCCGAACTGGTGTCCGCGACGTTCGCCTCCGGCCGCTCGGCGGTCCTCGGCCGGATCGTCGCGCAGCTGGTCGACGCCGCCGGGGGCGCGGGCTTCGAACCCGGCACCGCGGAGCTGGCCGCCCGCACGGTCGTCTACTACGTGCTGGGGTTCACCGCCGACGAGCAGTCCCGGCTCCAGTGGGACGCGGCGGGAGCACTGACCGGCACGCAGTCGGTCTGGGACTCGGATCCCAACGGCCGCTTCGCCTTCGGGCTCCGGCTCCTCGTCGACGGGATGTCGGCGCAGAGGCAGTCAGGCACCCAGGATGGTGTCGACACGGGCGTCGCCATCCCATCGGCGTAGCCGGTCCAACACGCCCACCAGCTCGACGGCCTCGATCACGGCGAGCGCGGCGGGCAGATCGGTCGGCGCCAGCCGGCGGCACAGCGTCACGTGCGGCGTCCACCGGCCGGGCAACGAGTGCGGGAAGGGCCCCGGCGTCTGATGCGGCGCGCAGATCGCCGAGACGTGGTCGTGGAAGCCCAGCAGGGGCACCGACGGCAGCACCAGCCGAGCCAGGGTCAGGCTCCGTCGACCGAACACCACCGGCGCCCCGAGCCGACACTCGAGCGGCAGGTCCCCGATCACGTCGGCCAGCAGCGGATCGACGTCGGCGGCGATGTGATCGGACACCGCGACCGTGACGTGCGGGCGGTTGGTGGGCGACCGATGGCGGGCCTGGCTCGGCAGCCCGGTGTCGGCGAGCGCCGCCCACTCCCGGCGGACCGCCGCGTCGGTGGCGTCGTCGACGAGCAGTTCGAGCGAGTGGGCCACTACAGCAGACTCCGCACCCAGCGGTCGTCGAACGCCGACTGACTGAGGTCGGCGAACGCCGCGGGATCGAGGGCACCGGCGCCGGCGGGAAGCGCGGCACGCACCGGCGCGATCGCGCCCAGGGCGACGCGATTGGTGGCTTCGGCAGGTCCGGGCCGCAGGGGGAAGGACCCCACGACGACACCGGCGCACCGCACGCCCCTGGTCTCCAGCGCCTCGACCGTCAACGCCGTGTGGTTGAGGGTGCCCAGCCCCGCGGCCGCCACCACCAGGACCGGCGCCCCGACGTCGGTGGCGACGTCGCGCAGCGTGACCCCGTCGGCGCCGATCTCGACGAGGACGCCGCCCGCGCCCTCCACGATCACCAGGCGCCCCGGCTCGTCCGCGCCAGAGACCAACTCGCGCAACTGCATTCGGGTGGGCAGCGGCGTTCCCGCCAGCTCCGCGGCGGCCACGGGTGCCAGCGGTTCGGGGTACCGCCAGCCGCGGACCAGCGCGTCGACGCCGGCCAGGCGGGCCACCTCGGCGAGGTCGTCGTCGCCCTCGGTCAGCGTGGGGCCGGACCCGGTCTGCACCGGCTTGCACACGGTGACCGGGATGCCGGCCAGCCTGGCGTGGCATGCGAGCGCGGCGGTGGCGACGGTCTTGCCCACGCCGGTGTCGGTCCCGGTGACGACGACGACGCTCACCCGCGTGCGTCCGCAAGCACCTCGGTGAGCACGCGTCCGGCGAGCGCCAGTTCGTCGGCGTCGAGCGACGCGCGGGCGGTGAGGCGCAACCGGGAGGTGCCCACGGGCACCGTGGGCGGCCGGAAGCAGCCGACGCGCACGCCGCGGTCCAGGCAGGCGGCGGCCGCGGCGAACGCGACGTCCGGTTCGCCGAGGATCACCGACACCACCGCCGAGCCCGGCACCTCGGCGACGCCGCACACCCCGGCGAGCGCCGCCGCGTGCCGCAGGACGTCGTCGGCCCGCCACGGCTCGGCACGCAACACCGTCAGCGCGGCCCATGCGGCACCGACCGCGGCCGGAGCGAGACCGGTGTCGAAGATGAAGGGCCGGGCGGCGTCGATCAGGTGGGCGCGGACCGCCGCGGGACCCAGCACCACGCCGCCCTGGCTGCCGAGCGCCTTGGACAGCGTGGTCGTCACCACCACGTCGGACGCCCCGGCCAGGCCCACCTCGTGCAGCAGGCCCCGGCCGCCGGTCCCCCGCACGCCGAGGCCGTGGGCCTCGTCGACGATCAGCAGCGCGCCGTGCCGACGGCAGACGTCGTGCATCGCCCGCAGCGGGGCCATCGCGCCGTCGGCGCTGAACACCGAGTCGGTCAGGACGACGGCGCGCTCCTCGGTCCGGTCGCGCAGCGCCACGTCGATCGCGTCGACGTCGCGGTGCGGGGTCACCACCACCCGTGACCGCGACAGCCGGCACGCGTCGACCAGCGACGCGTGCGTGTAGGCGTCGGACACCACGACCGCACCCGGACCCGAGAGTGCCACCACCGCACCGAGATTGGCGGTGTAACCCGACGAGAACACCAGCGCCGACTCGGCCCCCACGAAGTCCGCGAGGTCCGACTCGAAGCCCTCGTGCAGTTCGGTGTTGCCCGTCACCAGCCGCGACCCGGTGGACCCGGCACCCCAGGTGCGCAGCGCCTCGACCCCGCCCTCGATGACCGCGGGATGCGTCGAGAGTCCGAGGTAGTCGTTGGAGGCGAGGTCCAGGTCGACTCCGACGGGCGGACGGGTGCGCAGCGACCGGCGCAGGCCGGCGTCGCGGCGCTGCGCCTCGACCTCGCCGAGCCAGGCCAGCGGGGAGGGCATCGCCGACACGGCGTGCGACGAACGTGGGCGCGTCACCTGGTACTCCTCCGACCGAGACCCCTACCTGAACACCGTTCAGGTTAGTGCACGGGCGACGGCGACCATCCCGGCCCCGATAGTCGCCACCTCGTCGGGCGTGCAGACGAACGGCGGCATCGCGTAGACGAGGTTGCGGAACGGGCGGAGCCACAACCCGTGGTCGAGGGCCGCCCTGGTGGCCACCCGCATGTCGACGGGCTGTGCCATCTCGACGACGCCGATCGCGCCGAGGACCCGCACGTCGGCCACGTTCTCCAGCTCGCGGGCCGGCGCGAGACCGTCGCGCAGTCCCGCCTCGATCGCGCGCACCCGGCCGCGCCAGTCCTGACCGATCAGCAGCTCCACCGATGCCACGGACACCGCGCACGCGAGCGCGTTCGCCATGAACGTCGGACCGTGCATCAGCGCGCCTGCCTCGCTGGCGCTGATCGTCTCGGCCACTTCGGTGGTGCACAGCGTCGCCGCGAGCGTCAGGTAGCCGCCCGTCAGCGCCTTCCCCACGCACATCACGTCGGGCGCGACGCCCGCCAGGTCGGCGGCGAACATCTCCCCCGTCCGGCCGAACCCGGTGGCGATCTCGTCGAAGATCAGCAGCACGTCGTGGCTCGAGCACGCCGCGCGCAGATCGGCGAGATAGCGGGGGTCGTGGAAGCGCATGCCGCCCGCGCCCTGCACGACCGGTTCGACGATCACCGCCGCCACCTCGTCGGCCCGGTCGGCGAGCTGCGCGGCGAACGCGCGGGCGTAGGCGGGGTCGTACTCCGACGGCACCCGGGGGGCGAACACCTGCGGGGTGAGCACCCCCGCCCACAGCGAGTGCATGCCGCCGTCCGGGTCGCAGACGCTCATCGGGGTGAACGTGTCGCCGTGATATCCGCCACGCCACGTCATGAGGCGGTGCCGGCCCGGCCGGCCGCGCGCCACCTGGTACTGCAGCGCCATCTTCGCCGCGACCTCGACCGACACCGACCCCGAGTCGCTGAAGAAGACGGTGTCCAGACCGGCCGGGGTGACGTCGACGAGCAGCTGCGCGAGCCGTGCGGCCGGTTCGTGGGTCAGGCCCCCGAACATGACGTGGTTCATCGTCGCCAACTGGCGGGTTATCGCGGCGTCCAGCACCGGGTGGCCGTGCCCGTGGATCGCCGTCCACCACGAACTCATCGCGTCGATGACCTCGACCGGGTGGCCGTCGCGGACCACCGTCACGCCCGTCCCCTTCGCGCCGACCGCGACGACCGGAGGCACCGCGGCGGCGCCGATGGTGCTGTACGGATGCCAGACGTGGGCAGCGTCGATCGCGCTGATCTGGGCGGGCGTCAACGCTGCCACCGGGCCATCCTCTCGCATCCCGTGCGCCACTGTTCGACATGGGCGCGCACGAGCCCGCACGGTAGATTGTCCGACGACCATGCTGACCCTCGCCCCACCCCGGACGGCGCCGCGCACCGATTCCGGGTCCACCGAACCCGCCTCGATGGGCACGCGGGCGTCCGGGTTCTATCGGCACGACCTCGACGGTCTGCGCGGCATCGCGATCGCGCTCGTCGCCGTGTTCCACGTGTGGTTCGGCAGGGTCTCCGGTGGCGTCGACGTCTTCCTCGCACTGTCCGGGTTCTTCTTCGGCGGCCGGCTGCTCCGCGCGGCGCTCAGCCCGACGGCGTCGCTGGCCCCGCTGCCCGAGGTGATGCGGCTGGTGCGGCGTCTGCTGCCCGCCCTGGTGGTCGTCCTGGCCGCGTCCGCCGTGCTGACGATCCTGGTCCAGCCCGAGACCCGGTGGGAGACCTTCGCCGACCAGAGCCTCGCGAGCCTCGGGTACTACCAGAACTGGGAGCTGGCGAACACCGCCTCGAACTATCTGCGCGCGGGCGAGGCGGTCAGCCCGCTGCAGCACATCTGGTCGATGTCGGTGCAGGGGCAGTTCTACGTGTCGTTCCTGCTGCTGGTGTTCGGCCTGGGCTTCCTGCTGCGCCGCCTCCTGGGCCGCCACCTGCGCGTCGTGCTCGTCGTCCTGCTGTCGGCACTGACCATCGCGTCGTTCGTGTACGCGATCATCGCGCACCAGGCCGACCAGGCGACCGCCTACTACGACAGCTTCGCCCGGGCCTGGGAACTCCTGCTCGGCGCGCTCGCGGGCGCACTGGTGCAGCACGTCCGATGGCCGATGTGGCTGCGGACCATCGTCTCGGTGATCGCGCTGGCCGCAATCCTGTCGTGCGGCGCGTTCATCGACGGGGTGCACGAGTTCCCCGGACCGTGGGCCCTGGTGCCGGTGGGCGCGACCATCCTGTTCATCCTCAGCGCCGCCAACCGCGCCGCCGACCCCCACCTCGAGGGCTCGGACGGCCGGATGCCGCTACCGAACCGCCTCCTGGCGACCGCACCGTTCGTGTCGCTCGGCGCGATGGCCTACTCGCTGTACCTGTGGCACTGGCCGCTGCTGATCTTCTGGCTCGCGTACAGCGGGCACACCAGTGCGACGCTGCTGGACGGCGCGGTCGTGCTGCTCGTCTCCGGCGTGCTGGCCTGGCTGACCACCCGCTACGTCGAGGACCCGCTGCGCCTGCGCTCGTCCGGTGCGCAGAAGGCCAAGTCCGCCGTGCCGCTGCGCACGCGGTTGCGCCGACCGACGATCGTCCTCGGCTCGATCGTGACACTGCTGGGCGTGGCGCTCACGGCGACGTCGTTCACGTGGCGTGAGCACGTGACCGTCCAGCGGGCCAACGGCAAGGAACTGTCCGGGCTGTCGTCGCGGGACTACCCGGGGGCGCGCGCCCTGGTCAACCGCGCCAAGGTGCCGAAGCTGCCGATGCGACCGACGGTCCTGGAGGCCAAGGACGACCTGCCGCAGACCACCCTCGACGACTGCATCGGCGACTTCGACGACGTCGACGTGATCAGCTGCGCCTACGGGGACGAATCGGCCACCCGCACCATCGCCCTGGCGGGTGGCTCGCACGCCGAACACTGGATCACCGCCCTGGACCTCCTCGGCCGCAAGCACGGGTTCAAGGTCGTCACCTACCTCAAGATGGGTTGCCCCCTGACCACCGAGGAGGTGCCTCTGGTCATGGGCGACAACCGCAAGTACCCGGCGTGCCACGAGTGGAACGAGAAGGTGATGCCGCGGCTCATCGCCGACCACCCGGACTTCGTGTTCACCACGTCGACCCGGCCGTGGAACGTCAAGGACGGCGACGTCATGCCCGGTACCTACGTCGGCATCTGGCAGGCGCTGTCGGACGCGGGCATCCCGGTGCTGGCGATGCGCGACACCCCGTGGAACGTGCGCGACGGCGAGCCCTTCTTCCCGTCCGACTGCCTGGCGAAGGGCGGCGACGCCATCTCCTGCGGCATCAAGCGGTCCGAGGTACTGTCCGACCGCAACCCCACGCTGGACTTCGTCGCGCAGTTCCCGCTGCTGAAGCCGCTCGACATGAGTGATGCGGTGTGCCGTGAGGACTACTGTCGCGCCGTGGAGGGAAACGTCTTGATCTACCACGACTCCCATCACTTCACGGCCACCTACATGCGCACCATGACCACCGAGTTGGGCCGCCAGATAGCCTCGATCACCGGCTGGTGGTGAGGCGTGGTCTCCGCGATCTGGCCGGGCGCGGCGTACCCCCTGGGCGCCACGTACGACGGGGCAGGAACCAACTTCTCGGTGTTCTCCGAGGTCGCCGACCGGGTCGACCTGTGCCTCATCGACACCGACGGCACCGAGGAACGGATTCCGTTCGACGAGTGTGACGGCTTCGTCTGGCACTGCTACCTGCCCACCGTCTCGCCCGGACAGCGGTACGGCTTCCGCGTCCACGGCCCGTGGGATCCGGCCGCCGGACACCGGTGCGACCCGAGCAAGCTGCTCCTCGACCCGTACGGCAAGTCGTTCCACGGCGAGTTCGAGTTCACCCAGGCGCTGTTCTCCTACGACCTGGCGGCCGAGGACCTCGCCGCCGGCGGCACCCCACCGCGGGTGGACTCACTGGGTCACACCATGACCAGCGTCGTCATCAACCCCTTCTTCAACTGGCAGTCGGACCGCGCCCCGAACACCCCGTACCACGAGACCGTCATCTACGAGGCGCACGTCAAGGGCATGACGCAGACGCACCCCGCGATCCCCGAGGAGCAGCGCGGCACGTACGCCGGACTGTCCCACCCGGTGATCATCGATCACCTGAAGTCGCTGAACGTCACCGCGATCGAGCTGATGCCCGTGCACCAGTTCCTCCACGACCACCGGCTGGTGGACCTCGGACTGCGAAACTACTGGGGCTACAACACCTTCGGCTTCTTCGCGCCGCACCACCAGTACTCGTCCAACCAGAACGCCGGCGGCGCGGTCGCCGAGTTCAAGACCATGGTGCGGTCGTTCCACGAGGCGGGCATCGAGGTCATCCTCGACGTCGTCTACAACCACACCGCCGAGGGCAACCACCTCGGTCCGACAATCAACTTCCGGGGCATCGACAACGCCGCCTACTACCGGCTGCTCGACGGCGACCTCAAGTACTACAAGGACTTCACCGGCACCGGCAACAGCCTCAACGTGCGGCACCCCCACACGCTGCAGGTGATCATGGACTCACTGCGCTACTGGGTACTCGAGATGCACGTCGACGGCTTCCGGTTCGACCTCGCCTCGACCCTGGCGCGCGAGTTCTACGACGTCGACCGGCTGTCCGCGTTCTTCGACCTGGTGCAGCAGGACCCCGTCATCAGTCAGGTCAAGCTCATCGCCGAACCCTGGGACCTCGGCGAGGGCGGTTATCAGGTCGGCAATTTTCCGGGTTTGTGGACCGAATGGAATGGGAAGTATCGCGACACCGTTCGTGACTACTGGCGAGGAGAACCCGCATCCCTTGGCGAATTCGCATCTCGACTCACGGGGTCCTCGGACCTCTATGAGGCGACGGGCCGGCGTCCCAGTGCCAGCATCAACTTCGTCACCGCCCACGACGGTTTCACGCTCGCGGACCTGGTGTCCTACAACGAGAAGCACAACGAGGCCAACGGCGAGGACAACCGGGACGGCGAGAGCCACAACCGGTCATGGAACTGCGGCGTCGAAGGCCCGACCGACGACCCGGACATCCTCGCCCTGCGCGCCCGGCAGCAGCGCAACGTGATAACCACCCTTCTGGTGAGCCAGGGCACACCGATGATCAGCCACGGCGACGAGTTCGGTCGCACCCAGCACGGCAACAACAACGTCTACTGCCAGGACTCCGAGATCTCCTGGATGGACTGGTCGATGTGCGAGACCAACGCCGACCTGATGACGTTCTCGCGTCGCGTCACCACGCTCCGCAAGGAGCACCCCGTGTTCCGGCGACGGCGCTTCTTCGAGGGCAAGCCACTCGTGCGCACCGACGACCAGGTCCGCGACATCGCCTGGCTCACCCCGTCCGGCACGGAAATGACGTCGCGCGAATGGGATTCGGGCTTCAAGTTCGTCGCCATGTTCCTCAACGGCGACGCCATCCCGTCCCACGACGCACGCGGCGAACGCGTCGTCGACGACACCTTCCTGCTCTGCTTCAACGCACACAGCAATCCCGTGGACTTCGTCGCCCCCGGCGCCGACTACGCGGCCGAATGGACCGGCGCACTGGACACCGCGGACCCGACCGGAGCCACCGACCTGGTGCTCGCGGCGGGCGAGACGGCATCCATGCAGGGCCGGTCCGTCATCGTCCTACGAAAGACGGCTTAACAGAACATGTCATCCCGACCCATCCTCTCCACCTACCGCCTGCAGATGCGGGGTGACCAGTTCACCTTCGCCGACGCCGTCGACCTGATCGACTACCTCGACGACCTCGGCGTCAGCCACGTCTACCTCTCCCCCATCCTGACCGCGGCGGCGGGCTCGACCCACGGCTACGACGTCACCGACCCCACCACGGTGTCCGCCGAACTCGGTGGGCCCGAAGGGCTCTCGCGACTGTCGGCGGCCGCCCACGAACGCGGCATGGGCGTCATCGTCGACATCGTGCCCAACCACGTCGGCGTGGACGACCCCACCCAGAACGCCTGGTGGTGGGACCTGCTGACGCACGGCCGCGAGTCGGCGTACGCATCCTTCTTCGACATCGACTGGACCCTCGACCCGGACGGCCGGATCGTGCTGCCCGTGCTCGGTTCCGACGACGACCTCGCCGGCCTCGAGGTGGACGGCGACGTGCTGCGCCTCGGCGACCGGACGTGGCCCATCGCACCGGGCACCGGTACGGGCACCGCGGCCGAGGTCTACGACCGGCAGCACTACCGGCTGATCGGCTGGAAGCACAACGTCTGCGGGTACCGCAGGTTCTTCTCGATCACCTCGCTGGCGGGTCTGCGCCAGGAGGACCGCGCGGTGTTCGACGCCACGCACGTCGAAGTCAAGCGCTGGTTCGACGAGGGCATAGTCGACGGCATCCGCATCGACCACCCGGACGGCCTGTCCGACCCGACGCTGTACCTTCGGTGGCTGCGCGAGCTGACCGGCCCCGACGCGTGGATCGTCATCGAGAAGATCCTCGCGGTCACCGAGCCGCTGGACCCGACGCTTCCCGTTCAGGGCACCACCGGCTACGACGCGCTGCGCGAGATCGGTGGACTCTTCATCGACCCGACGGGGCGCGACGCCCTGACCGAGCTGGTCGACACCGCCGACGTCGCGCACTCCGAAATGCCCGGCATGGCCCGCGCGCTGAAGGTCAAGGCCGTCACCGACACGTTGAGCAGCGAGCTGGCCCGCCTGACCCGCGCCATCGTCGCCGCCACGGGCGAGGACCACCCCCGGGTCCCCGCAGCGGTGGCCGAGCTGCTGAGCCACGTGGGCGTGTACCGGTCGGACTACACGCCGCTGTCGACCGTCCTCTCGGTCGCGGCGGCCGAGAGCATCGGCACCGCACCCGAACTCGCCGAGGCGCTGTCGATCGTGATCACCGCCGCGGAGACCAGCCCGGAGGTGTCGACCCGCCTTCAGCAGCTGTGCGGCGCGGCCACGGCCAAGTCCATGGAGGACTGCCTGTTCTACCGTGACGCCCGGCTGGTGTCGCTCAACGAGGTGGGCGGCGAACCGGAGTGGTTCGGCGTCGGCAAGGCCGAGTTCCACGACCGCACCGCGGTCCGCGCCCGGTCGTGGCCCGCCGCCATGACGACGCTCACCACCCACGACACCAAGCGTGGCGAGGACGTCCGGGCCCGCATAGGCGTCCTGTCACAGGTGCCGTCGCTGTGGAGCGAACTGGTCGGGGGGTGGCTGGCCGCCACGCCGCCACCGGACACCGGCACCGCACTGTTCCTGCTGCAGAACGTCTTCGGCGTCTGGCCCATCACCGGCCACGTCACCCAGGAGCTGCGGGAGCGGCTGCACGCCTACACCGAGAAGGCCATCCGGGAGGCCGCCACCCACACCACCTGGAACGATCCGGACGCCGACTTCGAGGACGGCGTGCACGCGTGGCTCGACGCGATCCTCGACGGGCCGGTCGCCACGGAGCTGACCTCGCTGGTGGGCCGCCTCGATCCCTACGGCCGCAGTGATGCCCTGGGCCAGAAGCTGATCCACCTCACCGCCCCCGGCGTCCCCGACGTGTACCAGGGCACCGAACTGTGGGAGGACAGCCTCGTCGACCCCGACAACCGCAGGCCGGTCGACTACGCGATGCACCGGCAGGCGCTGAACACCCGCGACCACAACAAGCTGCGCGTCACCACCGCGGCACTGCACCTGCGCCGTGAGCGTCCCGAGGTCTTCACCTCGGCCGGCTACCGTCCGATCCCCGCCGCGGGTACCGCACGCGAGCACGTCGTGGCGTTCCAGCGCGGCGCCGACGTGCTGGTCGCGGCGAGCCGCTGGACCGCACGGCTGGCCGAACCCGGCTGGGGCGACGCGACCATCGACCTGCCCGAGGGGACCTGGACCGAGCGGCTCACCGGCCGCAGCCTTCGCGGGCGGGTGGCCGCCGCCGACCTGTTCGCCGAACTGCCCGTCGCACTACTGGAGAAGGACGCGTGACCGACCACGAATTCGCCGTCTGGGCCCCCCGGCCCGAGCTGGTCCGACTGGACCTCGACGGCACCGTCCACGACATGACCCGCTCCGACGACGGCTGGTGGCGGACCACCGTCGACGCCGAACCCGATGCGCGCTACGGGTTCCTGCTCGACGACGACCCGAAGGTGCTGCCCGACCCACGCTCGGCGCGCCAGCCCGACGGCGTCCACGAACGCTCGGCGCTATGGGACGCGGCCCAGGCCACGTGGAGCGACCAGGACTGGGTGGGCCGCTCCATCGAGGGCGAGGTCGTCTACGAACTCCACATCGGCACGTTCACGCCCGAGGGCACCCTCGACGCCGCCGTCGAGCGCCTCGACCACCTGCTCGACCTCGGCGTGGGCGTCGTGGAACTCATGCCGGTCAACGCCTTCGGCGGCACACACGGCTGGGGCTACGACGGCGTGCTCTGGTATGCCGTTCACGAGCAGTACGGCGGCCCCGACGCCCTGGTGCGGTTCGTCGACGCCTGCCACCGCAAGGGTCTCGGCGTGCTGATCGACGCCGTGTTCAACCACCTCGGGCCGTCCGGCAACTACCTGCCGATGTTCGGGCCCTACCTCTCGAGCGCCAGCAACCCGTGGGGCGAGGGCATCAACATCGCCGACGACGACTCCGACGAGGTCCGTCGCTACATCATCGACTGCGCGCTGCGCTGGATGCGCGACTTTCACGCCGACGGCCTGCGGCTGGACGCCGTGCACGCGCTGGTGGACACCACGGCCGTCCACATCCTCGAGGAGCTGGCGACCGAGACCGATTCGCTGGCAACCGAACTGGGCCGTCCGCTGTCGCTGATCGCCGAGAGCGACAAGAACGATCCGCGGCTCATCACCCCGCGAGACCGCGGCGGCTACGGCATGACGGCGCAGTGGGACGACGACATCCACCACGCCATCCACACCGCCGTCTCCGGTGAGCGGCAGGGCTACTACGGCGATTTCGGCTCGCTGGCGACGCTCGCGCAGACACTGAAGAACGGGTACTTCCACGCCGGCACGTACTCGTCGTTCCGGCACCGCCGGCACGGCAGGCCGCTGGACACCACGACCATTCCCGCCACCCGACTGCTCGCGTACACGACGACCCACGATCAGGTCGGCAACCGCGCGACCGGTGACCGGCCCTCGCAGAACCTGACCCCCGGTCAGCAGGCGGTCAAGGCGGCCCTGGTCCTCGGATCGCCGTACACCGCAATGCTGTTCATGGGTGAGGAGTGGGGTTCGTCGAGCCCGTTCCAGTTCTTCAGCAGCCACCCCGAACCAGAGTTGGCCCGCGCGACCGCGGAGGGCCGCAAGGCCGAGTTCGCCGCGCACGGCTGGGACGCCGACGAGATCCCGGACCCGCAGGACCCGCAGACGTTCCAGAACTCGAAGCTCAAGTGGGACGAGGTCCGCGAGGCCGACCACGGCCGGTTGCTCGACACCTACCGTCGGCTCATCGCGCTGCGGCGCGACGAACCCGACATGGCCGACCACTGGCTCGACGACCTCGGCGTGGACTTCGACGAGGACGCCCGCTGGATCGTGCTGCGGCGCGGCAGCCTCGCCATCGCGTGCAACCTCGGCGAGTCCCCTGCCGCGGTGCCCGTCACCGGCGAGGTGGTGTGCGCCTGGGACGAACCCGACGTCGGCCAGACCACGACGATCCCCGGCCACTCGTTCGCCGTGCTGCGGACCGCGACGGCCTAGCTGGTCAACCGGCCATCCACAGGGCACCGGTCTGTGGATGGGCGGTTGAGTCGGACGCCGACTGCGCCGACCATTCGGTCATGAGCATCCTTCCGATCCCGCCCGCCCACACCGCGACCGACCCCATCGCCAGCCCCGCCGACCTGAGGCAGCGGTGGCGGGCACTGGTCGGGGCCTCGACGTCCGACGAGCATCTGCTGCGGTTCGCATTCGTCGGCGTCGACCGCCGACTGATCACGGTGCTCAGCGAGGTCCCCATCCACGGCATACGACCGGCGACGCTCGTCGACGACCTGATGGTCTCGCTCGCCGTCCTGGTGGCCGGCATCGGCGAGGGCAGCTCGGTGGCCTTCCTGCTGACGCGGCCGGGGACCGGCGGGGTGTCGCGCGCGGACCGCGCCTGGGTGGACGCGCTCGTCGCCGGTGCCGCCGAGCACGGGGTGCCGATCGAGCCGGTCTTCCAGGCCCGCGGCGGCGACGTCGTGCCCGTCTTGCCCGGGTCGGCCGCCGCCTAGGACGGTCAGGTCAGGTAGCGGTAGGTCGGCGACCCGGGTTCGAGGAGTTCGACCTGGCAATCCGAGGTCTTCATCCTCGCCAGCAGTCCCTCGAGGTCGGCCGCCGAGCCCAGCTGGATGCCGACCAGCGCCTCACCGGTCTCGCGGTTGTTGCGCTTGACGTACTCGAAGAGCGTGACGTCGTCGTTCGGCCCGAGCACCTCGTCGAGGAAGCGCCGCAGTGCGCCTGGCTCCTGAGGGAAGTCGACCAGGAAGTAGTGCTTGAGACCGAGGTGCACCAGCGAGCGCTCCAGCACCTCGCCGTAGCGCGACACGTCGTTGTTCCCCCCCGAGACCAGGCAGACCACGACCGAGTCCGGCGCGACGTCGGCCTCCATCAGCGCGGCGACCGACAGGGCTCCCGCGGGCTCGGCGATGATGCCCTCGTTCTGGTACAGGTCGAGCATCGCGGTACACACGGCGCCCTCGTCGACGGTGGTCACCGACACCATGTCGCCTGCTGCGGTGAGTGCCGCGAACGGGAGGGCCCCGGCCCGCGCGACCGCCGCGCCGTCGACGAACTGGTCGACGTGCTCGAGTGTCACCGGCTCGCCCTTGGCCAGCGCGGCGACCATCGCGGCGGCGCCGGCCGGTTCCACGCCGAGGACCGCCGTGGTCGCCGTCCGCTCCGCAAGGTAGGTGGTCACGCCGCTGAAGCAGCCGCCGCCACCGACGGGGACCACGACCAGATCGGGCTCCTGGCCGAGCTGCTCGAGGATCTCGACGGCGATCGTGCCCTGCCCGGCCATGGTGCGCAGATCGTCGTACGGGGGCACCAGCGTCGCGCCGGTGCGGGCGACGTCGTCGAGCGCGGCCGCCGCGGCGACGTCGTAGGTGTTGCCACCGACGATCAGTTCGATGAAGTCTCCGCCGTGGTAGCGGATGCGGTCGCGCTTCTGCTTCGGGGTCTTGGCGGGCACGTACACCCGGCCACGAACGCCCATCGAGCGGCAGGCCAGCGCGAAGCCCTGCGCGTGGTTGCCGGCCGACGAGCACACCACGCCCGCGGCGAGTTCCTCCGGGCTCAGCTGCATCAGCAGGTTGTAGGCGCCGCGCAGCTTGTACGAGCGGACCGCCTGGAGGTCCTCGCGCTTGAGGTAGACGCGCGCTCCGGTCAGGGTGGAGAGACGGTCGCTGAACTGCAGCGGGGTCTTCGCGACGACGTCGGAGATCCGCTCGGCGGCCGCATCGATGTCGGCCGCGGACAGGGGTGCGTTCAGCGGCAGTCGTCGGGGTTCCTGGCTCAGCTCAGCGGACACCGCTCAATGGTGCCACCGCAGGCGCCCGGCCCGGAAACCGTGCGGACCGGATCCCGCGTTTCGGCTGGCCGAAACTTCGGTTACGAGCTACTGTGGAACACATGACCGCACCAACGAACACACCGGGCCGGGTGCTCATCGCGGGCGTCCCGTGGCCGGTGTACAAGCTGGTGGCGCTGGCCGTCGGCATGCTGGTGTTCGTCGTGGTCGGCCTCGCCACCCTCACCGTCGCATCGGCTGTCGTCGCCGCGTCCGCCGTGGCGACCGTGACGTGGCTCGGCCTCGGCCTGTTCCACTCCTCCGCGAGCCGCTAGCCCTCGGCCAGGCCGCGCAACGTCTCGAGGTCGGCCCGCACCGCACGGGCATCCGCCTCGAAGTCCTCGTCGCTCATCTCGGGTCGTCGCCGCAGCGTGAACACGACCTCGCAGCGCTCGTCGCCCGCCGGTATCACCCGCATCGGGTTGTAGACCTCCTCCCCCGTCGGCATCGTCACGACGTGGTCGAGGACGCCGAAGTCGTTGACGGGGGCGAACCGGACGTCCACGTCGGCCAGTGCGGGATCGGCCAGCCCCGCTGCCCACCGCTCGAGGTTTCGCTGGTCCGAGGCGAAGGCGTAGACCGCGTCCGCCGCGGCGGCGATCCACACGCCGACGTGTCGCGAACCCTCCCGTGCACCGGTCATCGCGTCAGCTGCCGAGACACCCCGGCCCGAGTAGGGCCTTCAGGTCGCCCATCAGAGCCGACGACGGCGTGACGCGCAGACCCTGATCCAACTCGAGGGTGGTGATGCGCTCGCCGCTGATCAGCCGCAGATGCACCTGAGACGTCCCGGGGTGGTTCGCGAGCACCTGCTTGAGCGCCGTCACCTTCTCGAGGGTGCACTGCCGCGTCGGCAGGCTCACGGCCAGCGGACGGTTGGCCTGGGCGCTGGAGAAGTCCGGCACCACCAGATCGTTGACGATCAGGGACAGCCGGTCGTCGCGGGCGTTGACCTTGGCGCCGATGATCACGACGGCGTCGTCGGCGATGTCGGCTCCGAACGTGGCGTACGTCTGCGGGAAGAACATCACCTCGATGCCACCGGTGAGATCCTCGAGCTGTGCCGACGCCCAGGGCAGTCCGTTCTTGTTCACCCGCCGGTTGACCGACGCCAGGATGCCACCGACCCGCACCTGGGTGTCGGCGGCGACGTCACCGTCGAGGATCGCCGGGATCTGGGTGTCCACCTGGGTGGCGAGGAGGTGCGCCACGCCGTTCAGCGGGTGGCCGGAGACGTAGAGCCCCAACATCTCCCGCTCGAGGGCGAGCTTGTGCTTGTCCTCCCACTCGTCCTCGGGCACCTTGATCGTGAACACGGAGTCGGTGGCGGTGTCGGCACCGCCGAAGAGGTCGAACTGACCCATCGCCTCGGCCTTCTTGGTGCCGAGCACCGAGTCGACCGCATCGGTGTGGATCAGGAACAGGCCCTTGCGCGAATGGTCCAGCGAGTCGAAGGCACCCGCCTTGATCAGCGACTCCGTCACCTTCTTGTTGCAGGCCGTGACGTGGATCTTGTTGAGGTAGTCGGAGAAGTCGGTGTACTTGCCTTTCTCGGCACGGGTGCTGATGAGCGACGCCACGACGTTGGTCCCGACGTTGCGCACGGCGCCCAGCCCGAACCGGATGTCCGTGCCGACCGACGCGAAGTTCAGCACCGACTCGTTGACGTCCGGCGGCAACACCGTGATGCCGAGCCGGCGGCAGTCCGCCAGGTAGACCGCGGCCTTGTCCTTGTCGTCGCCGACGGAGGTAAGCAGGCCCGCCATGTACTCGGCCGGGAAGTTGGCCTTCAGGTAGGCGGTCCAGTAGGACACCAGGCCGTAGCCCGCGGCGTGCGACTTGTTGAAGGCGTAGCCGGCGAACGGGAGGATGGTGTCCCACAACGCCTTCACGGCCTTCTCGGAGAAGCCGTTGGCCGTCATGCCCTCCTTGAAGCCCTGGTACTCGGCCTCGAGGACCTCGAGCTTCTTCTTGCCCATCGCCTTGCGCAGCGCGTCGGCCTTGCCCATCGAGTACGAGGCGACCTTCTGCGCGATCAGCATGATCTGCTCTTGGTAGACGATCAGGCCGTAGGTCTCGGAGAGGATCTCCTTGAGTGGTTCCTCGAGTTCGGGGTGGATCGGCTTGATCGCCTGCCGGTCGTTCTTGCGGTCGGCGTAGTCGTTGTGGGCGTTCATGCCCATCGGGCCGGGCCGGTACAGCGCCAGCACGGCCACGATGTCGTTGAACTCGGTGGGCTGCATCCGGCGCAGCAGGTCGCGCATCGGACCGCCGTCGAGCTGGAACACGCCGAGAGTGTCACCGCGGGAGAGCAATTCGTACGCGGCGGGATCGTCGAGGGACAACGACTCGAGATCCAGGTCGATGCCCCGGTTGGCCTTGATGTTCTCGATGCAGTCGCCGATGATCGTGAGGTTGCGCAGCCCGAGGAAGTCCATCTTGAGCAGGCCGATGGCCTCGCACGACGGGTAGTCCCAGCCGGTGATGACCGCGCCGTCCTGGGCGCGCCGCCACAGCGGGATGGCCTCGATCAGCGGCTCGGAACTCATGATGACCGCGCACGCGTGCACCCCGGCGTTGCGGACCAGGCCTTCCAGGCCACGCGCGGTCTCGTAGATCGTGCGGACGTCGGAGTCGGTGTCGATGAGGCTTCGGACCTCCGCGGCCTCCTTGTACCGCTCGTGGGTGGGGTCGGTGATGCCCGACAGCGGGATGTCCTTCGCCATGATCGGCGGCGGCAGGGCCTTGGTGATGCGGTCGGCGATCGCGAAGCCGGGCTGCCCGTAGTTGACGCGGGCCGAGTCCTTCAGCGCCGCCTTGGTCTTGATGGTGCCGAACGTGATGACCTGCGCGACGCGGTCACTGCCCCACTTGTTGGCGGCGTAGCGCAGCATCTCGCCACGGCGACGATCGTCGAAGTCGATGTCGATGTCGGGCGCGGACGGGCGTTCCGGGTTGAGGAACCGCTCGAACAGCAGACCGTGCGGGATCGGGTCGATGTTGGTGATGCCCATCGAGTAGGCCACCAGCGATCCGGCGGCCGACCCGCGGCCGGGACCCACCCGGATGTCGACCGAGCGGGCGTAGTTGATCAGGTCGGCGACGATGAGGAAGTACGCCGGGAAACCCTTGTCGCAGATGACGTTGATCTCGTAGTCGGCCCGGACGGTGTACTCCTCGGGCACCCCGGCCGGGAACCTCCGCTTCAGCCCCTCGGCGACCTCGTGCCGCAGCCAACTGCCCTGATCGTGTCCCTCGGGCACGGGGAAGACGGGCATCCGGTCCTTGGGCGCCCACACGTCGGCGTAGGACTGCACGCGCTCGGCGATCAGCAGCGTCGAGTCGCAGGCACCCGGGACCTCGGCGTCCCACAGCGCGCGCATCTCCGACGCCGGCTTGATGTAGTAGCCGTCGCCGTCGAACTTGAACCGCGCGGGGTCCGACAGCGTCTTGCCGGTCTGGACGCACAGCAGGGCCTCGTGGTTGCGGGAGGCCTCCTTGGTGACGTAGTGGCAGTCGTTGGTCGCCAGCGGCGGGATGTCGAGCTGGCGTCCGATCTCGAGCAGGCCCTCGCGGACGCGGCGCTCGATCTCGATGCCGTGGTCCATCAGCTCGAGGAAGAAGTTCTCCGCACCGAAGATGTCCCGCCACTTGGCGGCCGCCTCGAGCGCCTCGCGCTGCTGCCCGAGACGCAGCCGCGTCTGCACCTCCCCCGAGGGGCAGCCGGTGGTCGCGATGATCCCCGCCGAGTACTCGGCGATGATCTCGGCGTCCATCCTCGACCACTTGCCGAGCTGTCCCTCGAAGGACGCCAGCGAGGACAGCTTGAAGAGGTTCCGCAGGCCGGTCGCGTTCTCCGCGACCATCGTCATGTGCGTGTACGCGCCGCTGCCGGACACGTCGTCGCTCTTCTGGCTGGGATCGCCCCACTGCACGCGCTTGGTCTCGAACCGCGACGCCGGGGCGATGTAGGCCTCGACGCCGATGATCGGCTTGACGTCGGCATCCCTTGCCGCGTTGTAGAACTCGCTGGCCCCGAACATGTTGCCGTGGTCCGTCATGCCCAGCGCGGGCATCTCGAGGCGCTTGGCCTCGGCGAACATGTGCTTGACCTTCGCCGCACCGTCGAGCATCGAATATTCGGTGTGGTTGTGCAGGTGCACGAAGGATCCGCTCATAGGCCCGTCAGTCTATGGCCGACCTCCGACGACGCTCGGCGTGTCGCGAGACCGTGTCTCGTCAGATCTCGTCGACGGGGCGTCCGGTGAGCAGTCCGCCCGAGAAGATCTCGGCGAGTTGGCTGGTCACCCTGGTGATGTCGGTCCGCTCGTCGAGGAAGCCGCCGCACATCCCGACCCCCCACAGCACCGCGTGCAGCATGTCGGCGACGGGCCAGACCTCGGTGCCCGCGTTCAGCTCCCCGCGGTGCACCGCGTCGGACACCAGGGACACGAGGTGCGCGCGCAGCGCGTCGCCACGGTCGAAGGCGAGTTCCGGATTGCGGCTGGCCTCCAGTCGAGCGCTGATCAGGAACGCCACGTGCGACGCGTCGCGGAAGTCGGTGCCGTGAATGGCTCTCACGAGGGCCACCAGCGACTCGGCCAGGGTGTCGCAGCGGGCGGCGCCGGCGACGCACTCGTCGATCAGGGCCGAGGCGTCCGCCACCAGCGCGTCGTAGATCTCCTCGCGCGAGCCGAAGTAGTAGTGCAGCGTCGGGCGGCTGAGATCGGCCTCCTCGGCGATCGCCTTGAACGTGGCCGCGGGGTACCCCCGCTGGTTCATCACCCGCCGCGCGGCGTCCAGGATGCGGCCGCGCGTCACGACCGCGTCGGACCCGACCGGCCTCCCCCGCCGCCTGGGCGCGCGCGGGCGTTCGTCGATCTGCGACATGGTTCCCCGACCTCACCGGCGCCTGCTCGGATGCCCGCCCTAGCAAAAGGTATGACATAGCTGACCAATGGTCAACCACGGCGCCCGAGGGACTGCAACGCCGGTGAGCGCCCGCTAGGGTTCGGCGACCGAGACCCGCGCGGCCTTGCCACGCAACGCACCGAACGTCATTACGACGAGCGCGACCCAGATCAGGCCGAAGCCGATCCAGCGGGCGGGTGGCATCGCCTCGTGGCCGATCAGCACGCCCCACGCCATCTGCAGTGCGGGGTTCAGGTAGAACAGCAGCCCGACGGTGACCAGCGGCAGGCGCTGGGCGGCGGCCGCGAAGAGCAGCAGCGGGATGGCCGTCACCGGTCCCGCCAGCACCAACAGCACGGTGTGGCCTGCGCCGTATCCGACGAAGTGCCCGTCCCCGACCACCTCGAGCGCCACCAGGTAGCCGCCCGCGATCGGCAGCGCCAGCAGTGTCTCCACCGCGACGCTGACCCGCGGATCCGCGTCGACGACCTTCTTCACCAGGCCGTACAGCGCGAAGGTCACCGCCAGCCCGGCCGCGATGTACGGCGGCGTGCCGACCCCCGCCGTCAGCACCACCACGGCGACGACGGCGATCGCCAGCGCGACCAGCTGCCACCGGCCGATCCGCTCCCGCAGGACCAGCACGCCGAGTGCTACGGTGACCAGCGGGTTGATGAAGTAGCCGAGCGCCGCGTCGACGACGTGGCCGTGCGTGGCGGCATAGATGTAGATGCCCCAGTTGGTCGAGACCAGCGCGGACGCCGCCGCCAGCTGCAGCCAGGTGCGCGCCCGCAGCCGGCGCAGGTCACCGATCCGCCGGGCGACCAGCAGCACCAGCACCAGGCACAGCGCGCTCCACACGATCCGGTGGGCCAGCACCTCGAGCGACCCGGCGGGCAGCAGCAGCGGGAAGAACCCGGGGCACAACCCCCACCACGTGAAGGCGCCCACCCCGAAGAGAACTCCGGACCGGTGGCGCGCCGGGTCGGCGACCTCCGTCACGACTCGTGACGCAGCGTGTCCAAGGCGCGCTGGAGGTCCGCGGGGTAGGGGCTTGTGATCTCGACGCGGCGGCCGTCCGCCGGATGGGCGAACGCCAGCGAGCGGGCGTGCAGCCACTGCCGCTCCAGGCCGAGCCGCGCGGCCAGGGTCGGGTCGGCGCCGTAGGTGAGGTCACCGCAGCACGGATGGTGCAGGGCGGCGAAGTGCACCCGGATCTGGTGCGTACGACCGGTTTCCAGGTGGACGTCCAGCAGGCTGGCCCGCACGAACGCCTCGACGGTGTCGTAGTGGGTGACGCTGTCGCGGCCACCCTCGGTGACGGCGAACTTCCAGTCGTGACCGCGGTGCCGCCCGATGGGCGCGTCGATGGTCCCGCTCGACGGATCGGGGTGGCCCTGCACGAGCGCGTGATAGCGCTTGTCGACGGTGCGCTGCTTGAAGGCACGCTTGAGCACCGTGTAGGCCCGCTCCGACAGCGCGACGACCATGACGCCCGACGTACCGACGTCCAGCCGGTGCACGATGCCCTGGCGCTCGTGCACGCCCGACGTCGTGATCCGGAAGCCCGCGGCGGCCAGGCCACCGAGCACGGTCGGGCCCGTCCAGCCCACCGAGGCGTGTGCCGCGACGCCGGCGGGCTTGTCCACCGCCACGATGTCGTCGTCGGAGTACAGGATCGTCATGCCCTCGATGTCGACCGCGGGGTTCTCCAGCGGGCCGGGTTCCTCGGGCAGCGTCACCTCGAGCCACGACCCCGCCACCAGTCGGTCGCTCTTGCCGGCGGCCTGGCCGTCGAGCGCCACCCCGCCGCCCTCGGCGATCCCCGCGATCACCGTCCGCGACAGGCCGAGCAGCCTGGCCAGTCCCGCGTCGACGCGCATGCCCGCCAGCCCCTCGGGAACCGGCATGGAACGGCTCGTCACGTCTCGGAGTCGTCCGGCGTGCGGCGGCCGGCCGGATCGGCGTCCACCGGTTCGGCGGGTGCGGGGGCGTCTGCGGTGGCCGGGGCGTCGTCGGTGCCCCGGTGCCTGTCGGGGGCGTCGAAGTCGAACCCGAACAGCGACAGCACGACCAGCAGGATCGCGCCGCCGACGACGGCCGGGTCGGCCACGTTGAACACCGGCCACCAGCCGATCGAGAGGAAGTCGACGACGTGTCCGCGCAACGGCCCCGGCGACCGGAAGAACCGGTCGACGAGGTTGCCCAGTGCGCCGCCGAGGATCATGCCCAACCCCAGCGCCCACCACGGCGAGACCAGGCGGCGACCCATCCAGACGATGCCGACGACCACGCCCGCAGCAACCAGCGTGAGCACCCACGTGTAGCCGGTGGCCATCGAGAACGCCGCACCGGAGTTCCGCACCAGCGTCCACGTGACGGTGTCACCGATGATCGACACCGGCTGTCCCGGTACGAGCAACCGCACGGCCAGCACCTTGGTCACGACGTCGAGCGCGAGCACCACGGCCGCGACCGAGAGCAGCAGGCGCATGCGGCGTCGCGGCGACCGCGGATCGGTGGCCCCGTCCGCGGTCACTGGCTCGACCGAGCCCGTTGATTCGTCAGTCACTCCCCCATCATCCCAGCATCGGCGTGCGGAATGATCGCCGCATGAACGAAGCCCACGCCGGAATGGACGGCCCGTGAGCAAGGTCGTCGTGATCACCACCGGCGGGACCATCGCCACCAGCGCCGATGCCGACGGCGTCGCGCGCACGACACGGACCGGCGCCGACCTGCTGGATGCCGTGGACGGCGGTCACGGCGTCGAGGTCGTCGACCTGCTCGCGGTCGACAGCTCCGAGCTGGGACCCGTCGAGTGGGCCGCGATCGTGACCGCGGTCGACGTCGCGTTCCGCGGCGGCGCCGGCGGGGTGGTGGTGACCCACGGCACCGACACCATGGAGGAGACCGCGCTGTGGCTCGACCTCGCGGGTGTCGCCGGTGGCCCGGTCGTCCTCACCGGCGCCATGCACTCCGCCGACGCGCCCGACTCCGACGGTCCGGCCAACCTGCGCGACGCGCTGGCGGTCGCCCGTGCCCCCGGGGTCGACGGCGTCCTGGTCTGCCTGGGAGGCACGGTGTGGCGACCGCTGGGCCTGACCAAGACCGCCGCGGGCTTCGTCGGGGACGTCGCCGGCACGGTCTCCGCGTCGGGGGCCGCGATCGACGGGCCCGGCCGCCGGCCCGGGTTCGGCGGTCCGCTCTCGCCGTCGGTACGCGTCGACGTGGTGGCCGCCTACGCGGGCAGTGACGCGGTGGCGATCGACGCCCACGTCGCGGCCGGTGCGCGCGGCATCGTGCTGGAGGCCATGGGCTCGGGCAATGCGGGCGCGGCGGTCGTCGACGGCGTGCGGCGGGCTCGCGACGCCGGAGTGGCGGTCGTCGTCTCGACGCGGGTTCCCGGCGGGCGGGTCTCGGCGCGGTACGGCCCCGGCCGGGCGCTGGCCGACGCCGGTGCGGTCGCCGCGCCGACGATCCGGCCCGCACAGGCCCGGGTGCTGTTGATGGCGGCACTGTCGGCAGGCGCCGACGTGCACGACGTCTTCTCGGCGTGGGGCTGACCGGACGTCAGGTCTCGTCGCGTGGACCGTCACCCGTCATCCGGGCGACGAAGTCCGGCCAGTCCAGGCTGTCGACCGGGTTCGCTCGACTCACCTCCGCCGAGTCGACGGGAAGCGTGTGCGCCACACCCGGGCCGGTGCTGCGGGTCTCGAAGCGGATGGTCATCACGCCGTGCCCCGCACCCTGCACCCAGCCGTGCCCGCGGGTGACGTGCACGACGTCGTCCCCGATCCGCCACGGCGACTCGGTGGGGGCCGTCGGTGCCGCCTCGGGCGCCGACGGAACGCCGTCGGCGGCTTCGAGCGTCTGCTCCAGATCGGGAAACAGGGACTCCTGCTGAACGTCCGACAGACCCGAGAAGCCGACCCCCAAGAGCCGGATCGGGCCGATCTCGACGGGGTCGAGCAGCAGACGTCGCGCCGCGGTGATCAGCGTGGTCGCGTCGGTCGTGGCGTACGGCAGGGTGGCCGACCTCGTCAGCGTGCTCATGTCCGACTTCTTCATCTTCACCGTGACGGTCCTCGCGCCGCGGCCGTCGCGGCCCAGCCGCGCGTGGGCGTGCTCCCCGATCGGATCCATGGCCTCGCGGACCTGCCCGAGCGTCGTCAGGTCCACGGCGAACGTCGACTCGGCGCTGATCTGCTTCGAACTCGCCCGCTCCGCGACCGGGCGGTCGTCGATCCCGCGGGCCAACCGGTGCAGCGCTGGGCCGACGGTGCCGCCGAGCACGTCGGCCGCCTCGGCGTGCGTGAGGGCGGCGAGCGCGCCGATCGTGTCGATCCCCAACCGGTGCAGGCGCTCCTCGGCCACGGGTCCGATGCCCCACAGCCGACGCACCGGGAGCCCGGCGAGCAGCGTCTCCTCCTGGGCACGCTCGACGACGCGGATGCCGTCCGGCTTGGCCAGACCCGACGCGATCTTCGCGATCTGCTTGCCCGACCCCGCCCCCACCGACGCCACCAGACCGGTCTCCGCGCGGACCCGCTCCCGCAGCAGTTCGCAGAACCGCTCGACGTCGCCCGCCGAGGCGCCGACGAGTTCGGCGGGCTCCCCGAACGCCTCGTCGAACGAAAGCTGTTCGAGCACGGGCACCATCGCCCGCACCGTGTCGAGTACCCGATTGCTGGCGACGCCGTAGACCACGCCGCGCGGCGGGAGGACCACCGCCGACGCCCCCACCAGCCGTCGGGCCTGGTGCATGGGCATGGCCGACTTGGCGCCGAAGACGCGCGCCTGATAGCTGGCGCCGGCGACGACCCCGCGGCCACCCAGACCCCCGACGAGGACCGGCCGGCCGCGCAGCGTGGGCCGCGTCAACTGCTCCACGGAGGCGAAGAACGCGTCCATGTCGAAGTGCAGGACCCAGCGGCCGTCCATGACCGAGATGCTAGTGCGGCCGCCGTCCGGACCGATGCGGCTAACCTGACGTCCATGGCCCACGACGTCCCGATCGGTGACGACTCCATCCGCCTCGGGCAGTTCCTCAAGCTCGCATCGCTTCTCGACAGCGGGTCGGACGCGAAGTCGGCGATCGCCGACGGGCAGGTCACCGTCAACGGTGACGTCGAGGTGCGGCGCGGCCGTCAGCTCCACCCCGGCGACACCGTCACCATCGGCGGCGAATCGGCGCGTGTCACGCAGGGCTGACCTGCCGACATAGCATGTCCGCGTGGACAACACGCTGGCGTACATCGACCAGGGCTCGTTCCTCGCGCTGCGGGCCCTCGGCCGGGGTCCAGTGATCCAGTTCACCTGGGTGTACGACCACCCGGTCGACGTCGACGGGCTACGTCGGTTCCACGCCAACCTCGGCGTCGGACTGCTCGGACGGCGTATCGAGCGGTCACCGCTACCCTTCGGACGCGATCGGTGGGTGACCGCGCCGCCACCCGACGCGCTCGAGATCGCCAGCCGGGACCGCGCCCGCGCCGACGTGTGGGCGTGGGCCGACGAGCGGGTGCGGGTGCCCGTCGATCCGCGGCTGGGGCCGTCGTGGCACCTGGGCGTACAGCCCTTCACCGAGGGCGGGGCCGGCGTGACGCTGGTCGTGTCGCACTCGATCGGCGACGCGATGGCGATCAACCTGGCGGTCCTGGACGCGGTCCGCGGCGTCCGGCGCGACCTCGGCTATCCGGCGCCCGGGTCGCGCACGCGTGGCCGCGCGATGCTCGACGACGGGCGCCGCACCGTGCGCGACCTACCCGAGATGGCCCGGGCCGTCGGGGCGGCGGTGCGGGTGGCACGCGCCGAACGCGACGGTCTCGCCACGTCGGTGAAGTCCGGATCCCCACCGCGGCGACGCGGGGCGTCCCGAAAGGTCGTGGCCCCCAACGCGACGGCGTTCGTCGACCTGTCGCACTGGGACGAGCGCGCGAGATCCCTCAACGGGACCAGCAATTCGCTGTTCGCCGCGGTGGGCGCCCGCCTCGCCGGGATCCTCGGCAGGGTCGGCGACGACGGTCTGGTCAGGCTGTCGCTGCCGGTCAGCGAGCGCGGTCCCGACGACACCAGGGCCAACGCCCTGACCGAGGCATCCGTCACCGTCGACCCGGAGACGGTGACGACGGACCTCACCGATCTGCGCCGTGACGTGAAGGACGCGCTGACCGCTCTCGCCGTCGCGCCCAACGACCTCCTCGGCCCACTGGCGCTGGTTCCCCTGACCCCCGCGTTCCTGGTGCGGCGACTCGAGGGCATGGTGGCGCAACTCGGCAGCCCGGTCGGATGTTCGAACCTCGGCCAGTTCACCGACGACGCGAACCGCCCCGACGGCACCGACGCCGAGCGCTTCGCGGCACGGCTCATCGAGCCCGGGGTGACGACGGACGTGCTGGACCGGATGGGCGGCCTACTGTTCCTCGGCTGCACGCGCATCGGCACCATGGTGTCGATCACCGTCACGAGCTGGGTGCCCGGTGGGGCGAACACCCATGCGGCGGTGCGAAGTTCGCTCCGCCGCACGCTCGACGACATGCAGGTGTCCGCGACCGTCGAGTGACCCTCAGGCCTTGGCGAGCGTGACGGTCACGCCGTCGCCGATCTCCGTCCCGCCGCCGGCCTCACCCAGTTCGAAGCTGACGGCGAGGATCTCGCCCGCGATCAGGTCGGCGTGGGTACGGGCCCAGGCCTCCCGCTCCGCCGGCACCGACATCACGACGGTGATGCGGTCGGACACGTCGAGCCCGGTGGCCTTGCGCAGGTCCTGGAGTTCGCGAACCCGGTCCTTCGCCCAGCCCTCCGCCTCCAGTTCCGGGGTGACGGTGCCGTCGAGCACGACCAGTCCCGCGCCCTCGGGCAGTGCTGCCGTCTGAAGTGGTTCCGCAGCAACGAGTTTGGAGCTGTACTCCGTCGGCAGCAGCGTGGCCGGCCCCGCGGTCAACGTGCCGTCGGGGTTGACGACGCCCTCGCCCGCCTTGACCGCCTTGATGGCGGCCTGCACGTCCCTACCGATGCGCGGCCCCGCCACCTTCGCGTTCACCGTCATCTCGAAGCGTCCGTAGGCGGCGACGTCGTCGGTGAGGTCGACGGCCTTGACGTTCAACTCGTCGGCGATGAGGTCCACGAACGGCCGCAGCCGAGCCGAGTCCTCCACCGCGACGGTGAGTTTCGGCAACGGCAACCGGACGCGCAGCTTGTTGGCCTTGCGCAGCGACGACGCCGCCGAGCACACGGCGCGCACCTGGTCCATCGTGACGACCAGGTCGGGATCGGCGGGCAGCGAGCCGGCCTCCGGCCAGTCCGTCAGGTGGACCGACCGCTCACCGGTGACACCGCGCCAGATCACCTCGGAGAGCAGCGGCAGCAGCGGCGCCGCGAGCCGTCCGGTCACCTCCAGGACGGTGTGCAGCGTGTCGATGGCGTCGGCGTCCTCGTCCCAGAAGCGCGACCGCGACCGGCGCACGTACCAGTTGGTGAGCGCCTCGGTGAACTGCCGCAGCTGGTCGCAGGCACCGGAGACGTCGCACACGTCGAGCGACGCGGTGAGGTCGTCGCGCAGCACCGCGAGCTTCGCCAGCACGTACCGGTCGAGCACGTGCGTGGAATCCGTTCGCCAGGTGCCCTTCTCGGACGCGTACAGCGTCAGGAAGCTGTAGGCGTTCCAGAACGGGAGCATGACCTGCCGCACCCCGTCGCGGATCCCCTGCTCGGTGACGATCAGGTTGCCGCCCCGCAGGATCGGCGACGCCATGAGGAACCAGCGCATGGCGTCGGAGCCGTCGCGGTCGAACACCTCGCTGACGTCCGGATAGTTGCGCAGCGACTTGCTCATCTTCTGGCCGTCGTTGCCCAGGACGATGCCGTGCGAGACGCACGTCTTGAACGCCGGACGGTCGAACAGCGCGGTGGCCAGCACGTGCATCATGTAGAACCAGCCGCGGGTCTGCCCGATGTACTCGACGATGAAGTCGGCCGGAAAGTGCGGCTCCTCCCCCGCCCGACCGTCACGGGCATCGCCGCCGAGGAACCACTCGGCGTTCTCGAACGGGTAGTGCACCTGGGCGTACGGCATCGAACCCGAGTCGAACCAGACGTCCAGCACGTCCTCGATGCGGCGCATCGTGGAACGACCGGTCGGGTCGTCGGGGTTCGGGCGGGTGAGTTCGTCGATGAAGGGCCGGTGCAGGTTGTCGGGCCGCACCCCGAAGTCCCGCTCGAGCTCGTCGAGACTGCCGTACACGTCGATGCGGGGGTACTCGGGATCGTCGGAGGTCCACACCGGGATCGGCGTGCCCCAGTAGCGGTTCCGCGAGATCGACCAGTCCCTGGCGTTCGACAGCCACTTGCCGAACTGGCCGTCCTTGACGTGCTCGGGGTACCAGGTGATCTGCTGGTTGAGTTCGACCATGCGGTCGCGGAAGGTGGTGACCGCCACGAACCACGACGACACGGCGCGGTAGATGAGCGGGTTCCGGCAGCGCCAGCAGTGCGGGTAGGAGTGGTCGTAGGTCTCGTGCCGCAGCAGCACCGGAGCGTTGACCGCGGCAGGACCGGTGCCGTTCTTGAGGTCGCGGATGATCTCGGGGTTCGCCTCGAAGACCTGCAGCCCCGCGTAGTCCGGGACGGTCCGGTCGAACCGGCCCTTGGCGTCGACGGGGGTGACCGCGACGATGTCCGCGGCGTCGGCGGTGGTCTTGTCGTCCTCGCCGTAGGCCGGCGCCATGTGCACGATGCCGGTGCCGTCGTCGGTGGTGACGAAGTCGCCGGGCAGCACCTGGAAGGCGTTGCGCGCCTCGTCGGCGTCGACGAAGTAGGCGAACGGGGGGACGTATCGCAGGCCGAGCAGGTCGCGGCCGGACAGGGTCGCCAGCACCGTCGGCTCCTCGCCGAGTTCACGGGCGTAGGACGCCAGCCGGGACTGCGCGAGCACGAACCGTCGCCCGTCGGCGTCGACGACCACGTAGTCGATCTCGGGGTTGACCGCGACGGCCTGATTGGAGGGCAGGGTCCACGGGGTCGTGGTCCACACCAGGACGTACGCGCCGTCGAGGTCGTGCCCGTTGCCCTCGATGCGGAAGCCGACGGTCAGCGCCGGGTCCTGCCTGTTCTGGTAGACGTCGTCGTCCATGCGCAGCTCGTGGCTCGACAGCGGCGTCTCGTCGTTCCAGCAGTACGGCAGCACGCGGTTGCCCTGGTACGCCAGACCCTTGTCCCACAGCTGCTTGAAGGCCCAGATCACCGACTCCATGAACCCGAGGTCGAGGGTCTTGTAGTCGTTGTCGAAGTCAACCCACCGGGCCTGACGGGTGACGTAGCTCCGCCACTCCTCGGTGTACTTCAGCACCGATGCGCGACAGGCGTCGTTGAACTTCTCGATGCCCATCTCTTCGATCTGACTCTTGTCGGTGATGCCCAGCTGACGCTGCACCTCGAGTTCGGCGGGCAGACCGTGGGTGTCCCAGCCGAAGCGACGCTCGACCTTGTGGCCGCGCATCGTCTGGTAGCGCGGCACGATGTCCTTCACGTACCCGGTGAGGAGGTGCCCGTAGTGCGGCAGGCCGTTGGCGAACGGGGGCCCGTCGTAGAAGACGTACTCCTGCGCGCCGTCGCGCCGGTCGATGCTGGCGCGGAAGGTGCCGTCACGCTGCCAGTAGTCGAGGACGTCGAGTTCGAGGTCGGGGAAGCTGGGCGATCCACTCGCCGGCTTGGGGTAGGCGCTCACGGCGTCTCGTGTCTCCTGTGCCAGGGTCATCGGCACGGGGACGACGCCGCGCGTTTGCGCGGACACCGCGGTACCACCCCGCTTGCGCACCAGGTACGCCGCTCTCGAGAGGCTGTGACGGGCCCACCCGTCCGGTTCTACTGAGCGCGCTCGCGCGCACCGTTCTTCCGAAGGCTCCCCGGTGATGGCCGGATCGGCGCCGTGTCGTCGATTCTAGGTGGTGGCGGGCGGAGCCGGCCACACGGCTCGCGTGGTCAGTAGGCCATCGCGAGTTCGGCGCCCGCGACGATGGGCGCCGACGCCTCCGAGGTGAGTTCGATCAGCGCGTAGGGAAACTGTTCGGCGATCTCCTCGACGGTGTAGGCCTCGAAGCTCCTGGCGTCGTACCACCAGTCGAGGACCATCACGCCGTCACGCCGGTGGGCGTGCAGCTCGAGCGCGTGGCCCATGCCGGCGGATCCGGCGTCGCCCTTGTCGAGCGCGAACAGCACGTCGGCGACCGCGTCGCCGTGGCTGCGCACGCCGTGCACGGCGCGGTAGAGCGACAGTGCGGCTACCGCGTGGTGCACGCCGGACAGCATGTCGGTGGCGGACAGGTCGTCCGGTCCGGCGCAGCTCAGCGAGACGGGGTGCAGGGCAGCGCCATGACCTGCGACGTCCACGGCGACGACGCCGTCACCGATGCAGCGCTGCACGGCCCTGCCGAGCGCGGCGATGAGCAACTCCTCGGCCGTCAGACCGAGCGCGGCGCCCGCACCGTCGAGTTCCATCGTCAGCACGTCGGACAGTGGCGCGGAGTACACGGCCAGGTCGCCGAGCGCGGGCCGTCCGTCGACGTCGAAATCGGTCAGCTGCAGGTTTGCGCACATCATGGAGATCAAGTTACAGCGTCATTCCCAGAATTGGGATACCTCTCTCAGAACTGTGACGGCCATGTCAATAACGAGCAATCCGTCCGAGTGACGAACCACACTGCCCAAAGCAGGGATGTGCCGCTATGGTGAACCGATGCCACGCACGGACGAGAACGGCCGGCAGCTCAAGGCCCTGCTCGACTACCTGCTCGACGGCGACATCGACGCCAAGGCGATCTACGACGCCCTCGGCACGTCCAGCAGCACGTACTACCGCCGCATCAAGGAAGCCGACTACCCCAACGCGCAAGAACTGCGACAGGTGTCGGACCGCTTCGGCCTCAGCTATCCCGACCTGCAGGTTCGGTTCGGGCTCATGAGCCGCGAGGAGGTGTGGAGCTACCTCGAGTCCGCACCCGTGATGGTGGCGACCGCGACGGAGCCAGCTACCGAGCAGCGCACCGTCCGCCGGCCGAAGTTGTCCGAATTGACTCCGCGGCAGGACGCGCCGCCGCTTTAGCAGTAGTCTTTGCTGAACGAACTCCGTGTCGAAGGCGAACGCACAATGGCCCTGGCAATACTCATCGCGATCACCATGGCGTGCATCGCGTGGAGCCTGTGGATCCGCCGGGTCACGTGGTCGTGCCGCTGGGAAGTGGCCGCCACCCTCAACATCGCCCTGCAGGGCGCAGCCGTGCTCCTCATGTCCCCGTTCGCGTCCGAGACCCTCGGCCACTGGTTGCACGCCCTGACCGGCAAGTGGAACCTCGAGGACTACATCGGACACGACCTCTACATCGTCGCGGCGTCCGCGATCGTCTACAACGCGCTGGGCCGGCTGCAGGACGACCACTCGATGCAGAAGACCTTCCGCCAGTTCGTCGAGCGGCCCGCGACGCTGTGCATCCCCCTGCTCCTCGCGGTGTTCTCGCTGGGCAACGGCGCACGCACCTACCAGGCCGACTTCTTCGAACTCCCGACCGACTTCTGGCTGGGCACCTACTGGGTGCTGCTGTGCGGCACGCTCATCTATCTGCTGGGCTACGGCTCGCGTGCGCTGATGGTGCTGCGCAAGGACCCGCGGTCGCGCCGGGTGGCCAACATCTATCTGTTCGCGTCGTTCTGCGGCATCATGGCCTGCGTCGTCCGCATCGTGACGTCGTTCGTGCCCTCCCTCCAGCCGGTCGAGAACGGCACGCTGGTGTGGTTCTTCGCATGCATGTGCGGCGCGGGGTTCGCGCTGACGTCGGCGCACTCCTGGCGCATCAAGACGAAGTGGTTCTCCGCCGCCCGTCGATGATCGTCGCCACCCGTCGCGGCTAACCGCCTGCGCCGAAGTCGATTTCGAATGCCCCTCACCGCGTGGTTTGATTCCTGGAGTTCGCGCCCACCGATCCGTGCCGTCAGCAAGGGGACTCAGCAGTGCTCGACTCGTCGATTCCGGAGCTACTTCGCGAACGAGCCAGCCTGCAACCCAACGACGCGGCCTTCACGTTCATCGACTACGAACGCGAGCGCGACGGCGTCGAGGAGACGCTGACGTGGGCGCTCCTCCAGCGCCAGGTCGTCGCACTCGCCGCCGCGATCCGCGAACACGCCGAGATCGGCGATCGGGCGGTGATCCTCGCCCCCCAGTCCATGGCGTACGTGCTGGGCTTCCTGGCGTGCTTCGAGGCAGGAGTGATCGCGGTGCCGCTCTCGACTCCGGTGGTCGGCGCCCACGACGAACGCGTCGCCGCCGTCGTCCGCGACGCCCGGCCGACCGTGCTGCTCACCACCTCGACCACCGTGGACGCCGTGACGCCCTACGCGGCGGCACGTGACGGTGGGCCGGCGCCCGCGGTCGTCGTGATCGACGAACTCGACCTCACGGTGCGCGTCCGCTCGACGTCGCGGCGCGAGACCCCGCCCGACACCGCATACCTGCAGTACACGTCGGGTTCGACCCGGATTCCGGCCGGCGTCATGGTCTCCCAGCGCAACCTGTTCGCCAACTTCGAGCAGCAGGTCGGGGCGCTGCTGAGCGAGTACGGCAAGGTGGCGCCCGTCGGCACCACCACCGTGTCCTGGCTGCCCTTCTACCACGACATGGGTCTCATCCTCGGAATCGTCGCCCCCATCATGGGTGGCTGGCACTCCGTGCTGATGAGCCCCATCGCCTTCCTGCAGCGCCCGGCCCGGTGGATCCGGCAGCTGGCCCTGCGCAGCCGGGCCCTCACCGCCGGACCGAACTTCGCACTGGACCTCGCCGCGGCCCGCACCACCGACGAGGACCTGGCGGGACTCGACCTCGGCGACGTGCTCGCCGTGATCTGCGGCGCAGAACGCGTGCAGCCGGTGTCGGTGAGGCGGTTCACCTCCCGCTTCGCGAAGGCCGGCTTTCAGCCGAAGGTCATCAGGCCCTCCTTCGGGCTGGCCGAGGCCACGCTGTTCGTCGCCACCGACGACCCGACCGCGCCGCCCGCCGTCGTCACCTTCGACACCGACAAGCTCACCGCGGGCGTGGCCGAGCGCAGCTCCGAGGGCACCGGCCTCATCAGCTACGGCGTCCCGCGCTCACCGCGCATCCTCGTCGTCGACCCCGAGACCCGTCGCGAGACGCCCGCCGCCACCATCGGTGAGATCTGGGTGCGGGGCGACAACGTGTGCGCGGGCTACTGGAACAAGCCCGAGGAGACCGCGCACACCTTCGGCGGGGTCCTCGCGGACCAGCCGGAGTCGGGCGAAAGATGGTTGCGCACGGGCGATCTCGGCTTCGTCGACGGTGAGGAACTGTTCATCATCGGCCGGATCAAGGACCTGCTGATCGTGCGGGGCCGCAACCACTACCCCGACGACATCGAGGCGACCGTGGGGGCCGTCTCGGGCGGCCGGGTCGCCGCGATCTCGGTCGACGACGACACCGAGGAACAGCTGGTGGCGATCGTCGAGGTGAAGGAACGCGCCACCCCCGAGGAGACCCGGGAGAGACTGTCGGACGCGAAGAGCGAGATCACGTCCGCGATCTCGACGGCGCACGGCATCAGTGCCGCCGACCTCGTATTCGTTGCGCGCGGGTCCATTCCGATCACCACCAGCGGCAAGATCCGCCGCCAGGCCTGCGTCGAGCAGTACCGGCAGGATCGCTTCGTCCGCCTCGACGCGTGACGTCCCGTGGCCGCCGCGACGGTATCGTGAACGCGTGATCGAGGTCGAGGGCGTCGGCAAGGCGTTCGGCCCGTTGCCCGCGCTGCGGGACGTGAGCTTCTCCGTTCCCACGGGCTCGATCTGCGGCCTGCTGGGGCACAACGGCGCAGGCAAGACCACGATGGTCAAGATCCTGTCGACGTTGCTGGAGCCCAGCAGCGGCCGGGCTCTCGTCGCGGGCTTCGACGTCGTGGCAGAACCCGGCAAGGTGCGGTCCAGCATCGGGGTGACGGGTCAGGACGCCGCGCTCGACCCCTCGCTGACCGGTCGGGAGAACCTCGTCCTGTTCGGCAGGCTGCGCGGCATGCGGCGCAAACAGGCGCGGGTGCGTGCCGACGAACTGATCGAACGGTTCGAACTCGGATACGCGGCCGACCGTGGCGTCGCCACGTACTCGGGCGGCATGCGCCGCCGCATCGACATCGCCGTCTCGCTGATCGTTCCGCCGGCCGTGCTGTTCCTCGACGAGCCGACGACCGGACTCGACCCGCGCAGCCGCCGGGACGTGTGGGCGCTGGTGTCCGACCTCGCGGCCCAGGACGTCACCGTGCTCCTCACGACGCAGTACCTCGAGGAGGCCGACGTCCTCAGCGACTCGATCGTCATCCTCGACGCCGGGCGCGTGATCGCCTCCGGGACCGCCGCCGAACTCAAGCGCCGGATGGGCTTCAGCTACTGCGAGGTCACCCCGCTGCACCCCGAGGACCTGGCGCGCGTCGCCGCCGTGCTCGGCAAGTACGAGGGCGTCGAGGTCGACGCCGACACGAACACGGTGTCGGTGCCCGCACCGCACGGTGTCACCACCCTCGGGGAGGTCTTCCGCCGGCTCGAGGAACTCGACGTCGAGCTGATGGACATCTCCCTGCGGAAACCGTCGCTCGACGAGGTGTTCCTGCACCTCACCGGTCCGACCCTGACGGTATGACCGGAGTCCTCGCCCTCACCGAACGATTGGTCCGCAGCGGAGTGCGGACCCTCGACGTCGCCTTCGCCGTGCTGGCGCCCGTCCTGACGTTCATCGGGTTCGTCATCGCACTGCGGGGGGTCATCGACACCGGCGGCATCTCCTACCCCCAGTACGTCCTTCCCGCGGTGGTCGTCCAGGCCATGCTGTTCGGCGCCCTCAACACCACCGACATCGCGGCCGGCGAGCGGGCCTCCGAGTTCGGCACGCGCCTGCGGACCCTGCCCATCTCGGTCTACGCGCCGCTGGTGGCACGCATGACCTACTGCGTGATCCGCGGCGTGCTGGCGCTCGTCACCACTGTCGCCGTCGCCTACGCGTTCGGCTTCCGGATGGAGGGCGGGTTCCTGCTGGGCGCGGCGTTCGTGTTCCTGGCCCTGACGTTGACGCTCGCGCTGTCCCTCGGTGCCGACGCCATCGGCGCGCGTGCGAAGCGGTCGGACACCTCCAGTCAGCTCCTGCTGATCCCGCAGCTGCTGCTGGTCCTGCTCTCGACGGGAATGGCGCCGGTCGGGTCGTTCCCGGGCTGGGTTCAGCCCTTCGTCGAGCACCAGCCGATTTCCCAGATCACCGGCACGCTGCGGAACTTCGCCAGCGGCGACGTCGACGCGCCGAACCTCGCCGTCACCCTGGCGTGGTGCGTCGGTCTCCTCGTCGGGCTGGGCGTGCTCGCGCTGCGCTCGCAGCGGGGGACGCGATGACCACCGACGTCTCTCCCCCGCGCTTCGCACTGGTTCAGCAGAGTGCGATCTTCGCGGGACGACTGCTCACCAAGTGGCGGCGCGACCCGCTGATCCCCCTGCAGTCGCTGCTGTTCCCGACGATCCTGCTGTTCATTTACTACATGCTGGTGAGCACGTCGATGAAGCGCCTCACCGGCAGTGACAACCTCGACGTCGTCGTGGCGATGTGCGCGCTCGCCGGCGGCATGGCCGGTTCGTTGGCCGCCGCCCTCGCGATCCCGGACGAACGCGACAACGGCCTGCTCAGCCGGTTCTGGATGATGCCCGTGCACCGTGCGAGCGCGCTGCTGGGGACGTTGACGGCGGAGGCGGCGCGGACGCTCGTCGCCACGGTGGTGATCACCCTGGTGGGCATGCTGTTCGGGCTGCGGTTCGGCGGCGGGCCCGCCGCGGCCGTGCTCTTCGTGCTCATCCCGGTCTGCTGGGTGACGGTGTACGCCCTGCTCGTCATCGTGCTGGCGCTGTCCTTCCGCAGCCGCACCGTGCTGACGTGGTTCAGCACCGTGTCCCTGGGTGCGGTGTTCGCCAACTCCGCGGTCGCTCCGCGCGACGTCATCCCCGACTGGCTCTACCCCGCCATCCGCTTCCAGCCGATGTCGTCGACCATCGAATCGATGAAGGCGCTCGCGCGCGACGGGTTCGCGATCCGGGAGCTGTCGTGGACGCTCGCCTGGATGGTGGTGCTCGCCGTCGTGGTCGGCGTGTCGGCGATGCGCAGCTACCGCAAGGCCGCGCAGTCGGGCTGACCCGTCCTCAGCGGTCCCGCTCGTCGTCCGCCTCGTCGCGCCAGGCCGCGGTGACCGCGCTGGCCTTCCGCACCGCGAGTGCGTAGCCGTCGGCGTCGTCGGTCTCGTCCGCGTCGTCGTCGGGGTGGCCCGCGGGTCCGCGACCGGCGTCCGCGCCGGGCGCCTCGGCCGCCTGCCGGGCGGCGGCCAGCAGTTGCCGCGGGGTCTTCGACGGCCACCAGTTCTTGTCGCCCATCAGCACCGCGACGGCGGGCACCGTGATGGTCCGGACGATGAACGTGTCCAGCAGCAGGCCGACCCCGATGACGAAGCCCAGCTGCACGACGGTGGCCAGGCTGCTGACCGTCAGCGCGAGCATCGACGCCGCGAAGATCAGGCCGGCCGAGGTGATGACGCCGCCGGTGGCCCCGACGGTCTTGATCACCGCCGACGGGACGCCCAGCTTGGCCTCGTCGCGGATGCGCGAGATCAGCAGCAGGTTGTAGTCGGCGCCGACCGCCACCAGGACGAGGAAGGCCATCCCCGCGACGCTCCAGTAGATGTCCTGCCCCAGGATGAACTGGAAGAACACCACCCCGATACCCATGGCGGAGACGAACGACAGCACGACCGAGAGCACCAGGTAGATCGGTGCCACGATCGCGCGCAGGATCAGCGCCAGGATCAGGAACACCACGATCAGCGTCATCACGATGATGTAGCGCAGGTCGGCGTCGTAGAAGGTCCGGATGTCGTTGTTCACCGACGAGAAGCCGACCATGTCGATCTCGGCGTTGGCCAGGCTGGTGTTGGGGCGTGCGCTGTTGGCTGCGGCCAGGATGTCGCCGACCTGGTCCATCGCCTCCACGCCGAACGGGTTGAGTGCCGTCTGCACCAGGTACCGGACGGTGTGGCCGTCCTCGGACACGAAGAGCTGCGCCGCCTTCTTGAACTCCTTCTGGTCGAGGATCTGCGGCGGGATGTAGAACCCGGACATGGACGGGTCGGAGGCGTCCCGCTTCATCGCGAGCAGGAAGCTGGACGCCTGGTCGAGACCGCCGCCGATGTTGCGCGTCTGGTCGACGAGCAGCTGGACGCCGTCGGCGAGCTGCCTGCTCGAGTCGGCCAGCTTGTTGACGTTGTCGCGCAGGTCCCCGAGCTTGCGGTCGAGATCGGCCTGATCCTCGATGCCCAGTGACTGCAGGCCGCCCAGGGCGCGCTCGAGGTTCGACCCGACCTGCCGGATGACGCTGTCGATGCGGTCGGTGCCCTTGGTCTCCTTCAGCCCGCGGCTGAGCGCCTCGAGGTAGGCGATGTCGGCCTCGTCGTACCCGTCCACCCTGCGCTGCAGCTCGGCGCGCGACGACACGCACGCCGGGTCGATGTTGCACGCCATGCTTCCGTTGAGCACCGTCAGCATCGACTTCGACGAGCGGTAGGCGTCGGTGACCTGCTGGAGACTGCCGCCGAGGGAGTCGCCGACGGAGCGCATGTTGGCGAGCACGCCGGCCTGCTTCTCGAGGTCGTCGAAGGTGACGTCGTCACCCATGGCGTCCTTGATGGCGATCAGGCCGCTCACCACCTCGCGGATGGAGCCCAGCGAACCGAGGACCTGGACCCGGATCTGCTGGTGCACGTCCGCGAGCTGGTGTGCGCCGCTGGCGAGCAGGTTGAGGTTGCCGTCGTTGGTCGCGATCAGGCCGGACGCGTCGGCCAGCTTCGACCCCACCTCCCCCGCCTGGTAGGTGGACTTGGCCTCGTTGAGCATCTCGCCCGTCGGGCGGGTGATGCCGCGGACGACGTCGATGCCGGGCACCTGGCTGATCCGCAGCGCCATCTGCTCGAGGTCCGCCAGCGCCTTCGGCGACCGGAGGTCCTGATCAGGCGCGTGCACCAGGATGAACTGCTGCATCGTGGTGCTGACCGGGAAGTGCGCGGTCAGGGCGTCGTAGCCCTTGTTGCTCTCGGCGCTGTCGGGGAGGTTGCGGCGGTCGTCGTAGTTGTACTTGATGAGCGACGCGCAGCCCGCGAGGCCGAGCAGGATGACCAGGCTGGCGACCAGGTGGGCCTTGGGCCTGCGGACGATGTGGATGGCGGAACGCCGCCAGAACCGCCCCGTGATGTCCTTGCGCGGCTTGATCCAGCCGCGCCGTCCGGCGAGCACCATCAGCGCGGGCAGCAACGTCAGCGCGCCGAAGACCGCGATCATGATGGTCGCGGCGAGCGACGGGCCGACCGTCAGGAACACGCCGAGCTTGGTGAACGACAGGCCCATGAACGTCAGCGCCACCGTCGCCGCGGAGCCGGTGATCACCTCGCCGATGGTGGCGATGGAGGTGACCACCGCGTCGTCGGTGTACATCCCCTTGCGGATGCACTCCTGATATCGGCTGAACAGGAACACCGCGTAGTCGACGCCGGCGCCCATCATCATCCCGGTCATCAGCACGATCGTCTGCGGGCCCAGTGGCAGCCCGAGTTCGCCGAGCCCGGCGACGACCTGCTGGGCCACGCCCATCGACACGCCGATCGTGATGAGCGGCATGAGCATCGCGACCAGGTTGCGGTAGACGAGCACCAGGATCGTGAAGATGGTGACGACGGTGGAGATCTCGATGATCAGCTGGTCTTCGGCGCCGATCTTGTTGAGGTCGGCGAACGTCGCCGACGCGCCGACCACGTTGACCTCCAGCGAGGAACCCGCGGTGGCCTCGTTGACCACCTTCAGCGCGTCGTCGTAGGCGTCCTGCCCCGGCTTGGTGCCCATGTTCCCGACCAGCCCGACCGGCAGCGTCCAGGCCTTGCCGTCCTTGCTCGTCATCGCCTCCCGGAGTTCCGGGATCGACACGAAGTCCTGCGTGGAGTTCACGTTCGCCGTGTCGGCGCGCAAGCTGTCCACCAGCTTGCGATAGACGTCCTCGTCCGCGGGCGTCAGACCGTCCTCGTTGGTGAGCACGACGATCACCAGGTTGCTGCCGTCGGCCTCGTTGAACGCCGTCTTCATCAGCTCGCCCGCCGCGAGCACCGGCGAACCCTTGGGCACGAGGTCCGGCGGATTCTTCTGCGCGACGGTGAACAGCGGGTCGATCAGGACGAAGAGTGCGCCGAGGACGATGATCCAGGACGCGATGATGGTGAGCGGACGCCGAACCACGAATCGCCCCAGCGATTCGAACACTCCGTGTACGGATGCGCCACGGATGTCGGCGCGGCTCAACACCATGTGAGGTTACACCGGTGCCCAGTCGCCTCACCCTCGTCCGACGGTGCTCGTCCAGCACCGTCGGCAACCCCCGAGTGCCCGCGTGTTGTAATCGTGTGTGCCCCCGATCGGTTGCGGAAAGTCGTTCGAGAACAACGACTTCTCGTACCTTCCGACGGATCCGGCCCATGTCTGACATCCCGGCCCCGGCGAAGACCGTCGTCGTCGCCGTGCACGGCACCCGGGGCGACGTGGAGCCGTGCGCGGCCGCCGCGCGAGAGCTGCTGCGACGCGGGCACCGGGTGCGTCTCGCGGTGCCCCCCAACCTCGTCGGCTTCGTCGACGGCATCGGCCTGGGCCCCGCGGCGTCGTACGGCGTGGATTCCCAGCAGCAGCTCGACTCGGACGTCTTCACGGACTGGTGGAAGCTGCAGAACCCGGTGACCCTGCTGCGGCGCAGCCGCGACTACGCGACCGAGGGGTGGGCCGAGATGAGCGCGACGCTGGCCGCCCTCGCCGACGGCGCCGATCTGATCCTGACCGGCACGACGTATCAGGAGGTCGCCGCCAACGTCGCCGAGGCCGCCCGGATACCGCTGGCAGCGCTGCACTACTTCCCGTGCCGGGAGAACACCAGGGTGCTGCCCGTGCGGCTGCCGCGACCGCTGCTCCACGCCGGATGGTCGACCGCCGAGTGGGCGCACTGGAAGGTGCTGAGCCAGGCCGAGAACGCCCAGCGCGACGCGTTGGGCCTGCCGCGGGCACGGGTGCGCGCCATCCGCCGCATCGTCGAGGGCGGCGCCCTGGAGATCCAGGCGTACGACGACGTGTTCTTCCCCGGCCTCGCCGAGGAATGGCACGGCACCCGCCCCCTGGTGGGGTCCCTGTCGCTGGAACTGCCCACGCCCGGCGACGACGACCTGCTGGCGTGGATGGCCGCCGGCACTCCCCCGATCTACTTCGGCTTCGGCAGCATGCCGGTCGACGACCCCGCCGCCGCGATCGCCATGATCGCCCGCGTCTGCGCCGATCTCGGCGAGCGGGCGGTGGTCAGCACCGGCGTGTGGGACCTGCCGGACACCGCCGTCGACGACCACGTGCGCCTGGTGGGTGCGGTGAACCACTCGCGGGTCTTCCCCGGCTGCCGTGCGGTCGTGCACCACGGTGGCGCGGGCACGGTCGCCGCCGGGGTGCGCTCGGGGGTCCCGACCGTCGTGCTGTGGGTCTCGGCCGACCAGCCGGTCTGGGCGGGCAGGGTCAGTCGCCTCGGCGTCGGTGTGGCGCAACGCTTCTCGAGCACCAACGAGCGCTCGCTGACCACGGCGCTGCGTGCGGCGCTGACGCCTGCGTGTCGGGAACGTGCCCGCGCCGCTGCCGCGCGCATGACCTCTCCGGCGCAGGCGGCCACGAGGGTCGCCGACCTCCTCGAGGCCGCCGCGGCTAGATGATAGTCGCCTCGAGGGACAACTCCCCGAGGGTTCGACACACCCGATCGGCCAGCCACTCCCGCGTGTTGGCGGCACCGACCTGGTAACCGACGACGCCGATCGACACCGTGCCGAGCACCCGCCCCGCCGCCAGGACCAATTGGCCCCCCGCTCGTTCGACCGCGTCGCGCGAGACGTTCTGGTCGACGGGGCGAAACAGCACGTGGTCCGCCTCGGTCCCGTCCGGCCGCGCCATCTCCGGCGGCACCTCGCCGAGATTGGAGCACGACACCGGCAGGTCGCCGAACAGGACGTCGGCGGTGCGGCGCACCGCCCGCCTCGGTACGAACGGGGTGATCGGCAGCAGTGCGTGGGTCTCGTCGGGGACGTCACGCACCTCGGCGAAGGCCTTGCGCACCGCCGCCCGGGTGGGTCCGAGATCCGTGGTGACCGAGGCCGGTTCGATGATCGCGGTGGCGATCTTCATGGCGTTGCCCCGCTGGTCGTCGTCCCCGGCGCGGTCGCTGACCGCGATCAGCGCAGTGACCGCGCCGTCGTCCCGCACCCGGCCCAGCCGCCGCCCCAGCAGTGCGCCGAACCCGGGCAGCAGCGCGTACGTGGTGCCACCGAGATCGGCGGCGCGGGCCTCCCAGTCCGCGGCGTCCACGATGGCCGACACGGCCGGCAGCACGACCGTGCCACCGCGGGTCTGCGTCGACGCGGGCCGCGTCGCTCCCGACGAGGAGATCTCACCGCGCCTGCGGTAGGCGAATCGGGCGGCACGCGCCACGGTCCGCGCGAACTCGGGAAGGTCGGCGACCGTCTGGCGCGCGTCGGAACGGCCACGCTGCCAACGCGTTCTCGACCCCGGTGCGTCGTATCCGAAGTCGCACCGCTCACCCCGCACCGCACGCGCCATGGTGCGCAGTGACGCGCCACCGTCGAGCAGGCAGTGCGACATCACCAGGCTCACCGCCGTGGCGCCGTCGGTCATCGGCAGTACCCCGAGATGCCAGCCCGGTCCGGCCACGGGGTCGACCGGCAGCTGGGACCGCTCGTCGATCCAGTCCCCGAGATCGGCCCGGGGGCGGGGATCGGCGACGTCCAGTGCGCGCGGCGGACCGGCGGCGGACACCCAGCGGTGGCGGCCGAACGGCAACACCGATGGCTCGATCAGCCTGCCCGCCAACCCGTGTCCGAAGCCACGGTGAAAGCGCTCGACACCGGCCAGGTTCACGGCGCGCTCGTACACCCAGACGTACTGCGCGAGTTGCGCACGACCCGTCGCCTGCCAGGACAGGAAGGTGGCCTGGTCGATGTAGGCCAGGCGGTCGGTGGACGTCACCGCCCGTCCCGGGTCACACCACGTCCCCGGCGAGTCCGAACTCCGCAAGGGTGGCCGTGACGCGTTCGCGCAGCACGGCCTTCGTGTTCTCGGCGCCGGGCTGGTAGCCGACGATCGTCAGGGTCACCGTGCCGTCGAGGCGCGCACCGACCACCGTCAGCAAGCCCTGGCGCTCCTCGAGGACGCGTCGGGACACCCGCTGGTCGACGCCGCGCAGCATCACCTGGTCCGCGGTCGTCCCACCCGGGCGGGCGACGTCGATCGGGAGGTCGCCGAGGTTGGAGCACGACACCGGTTGCGCGGTGAACCCGAATGCGAGGTCGGCGGACCGGCGCACTGCGACCTTCGGGACGAACGGCGTCAGGGCGAGCAGTTCGAACGTCTCGTCGGGCTGCTCGCGCATGACGCGCAACGCCTCCCGGATCGCACCGCGCGTCTCCGTCAGATCCTTCGTCACGTAGGTCGGGTCGACCCGCACGTAGGCGAGCGTGACCGCGTTGGCCCGGGTGTCGGTGAGCGTGCGGTCGTTGATCGGGACGATGAGACCGACGGTGCCGTCGTCACCGAGCTGGCGGCCCTGCTGGACGGCCAGGCGCGCGGACACGCCGGCCAGCATCGAGTGGCTGTTGCCGCCGAGTTCGGCTGCGCGGGAGTCCCAGTCGGCCAGCGAGACGAACGCCGACACGACGGGGACGACGACGGTGGTGTCGTCGCGAACGGTGGACGCCAGGGCCGCGGCGCCGGCCGGTCGGGACCGGTCCTTGCGTCTGCGGTTCAGGAACGTCGCGGCGGTGACGAGCGTGCGACCGAGCTCGGGGAGGTCGGCGACGGTCTGACGGAGGTCGGCGAGGACCGCCTTGCGAATCGTCCGCGACAGCGGCGGCGGGTACCCCAGGTCGCGCCTGGTGCCGTGAACGGCCTCGAAGACGCTGAGCAACGCCGCGCCCCCATCGCCGATGCAGTGCGAGCCGACCAGGCTCACGGCGGTGCCGCCGTCGCTCAGCGGCAGCACGCCCATGTGCCAGGCGGGCCCGTGCTCGGGGTCGATCGGACGCTGCGAGTGCTCGTCGATCCAGTCGCTCAACTCCGCCCGGGGTCGCGGCTCCCAGGTCCGCAGCGGCGCCGCGGGACCGAGTGCCGAGACCCAGCGGTGCCGGCCGAACGGCAGCGGCGACGGCTCGATGAGTCTGCCAGCCAGGCCGTAGCCGAACTCTCGGTGGAAGCGCCGCAGCTGCTCGGCGTCGACCGGCCCGTCGTACACCCAGACCATCTGCATGGCGGCGGCCTGACCCGTGGCGCGCAGCCCGAGGAACAGTGCCTGGTCGACGAACTCGAGCAGGTGGTCGGAACCCGGCCGCGCCGGTGCTGCGCCCACCGTCAGCCCTCGGCCACCGGCGCCAGCGCCCCACGGTCGCGAACGGCGTTGCGTCGCATGCCGTCCGAGAGCTCGACGTAACCGCGCTCCGGCGTGCCGCCGTCGGCGACGGCGAGGTACACCGCGGTCATCGCCGCGAGGTAGCGGTCGATCGACTCCCGCGCGACGGGATTGTTGGGGAACGCCACCGTCACGGAGGTCTCGCGCTCGCCACGGTTGACCCACAGACCGATCTGGTAGGCCGAGCGGGCGTCGCTGAACACCATGCCGTTCATGCGCTCCCACTCGGCGATGATGCTCGCGGACAGCGGAGGCAGGCCGGCGTCGAGGAACGACACCATCGGCACCCCGGGTTCGGGCGTGCGCAGCCCCATACCCTCGGTCGCCAGTTCGACGACGCGGTCGAAGGGCACGTGCGCCAACGGCATCCGGCCGTCGAAGGACTCCTGTGCGGCACGCGCGGTCGCCCCGAACGCGTCGGGGTCCACCGCCACCGAGATCGGCACCACCCCGGTGAACCAGCCCGTGGTCTGGAACTCGGCCTGCGACCGGCGCGTCGTCGTCGGGGTGATCACGTGGTAGTCGACCGAGCCCGTCAGAGCGTGCTGCGCCATGGCCGCGCAGGCGAACACGCCGCCGATGAAGCGGGCTCCCGCCGCGGTGCACGCGGCCTCGAAGCGCTCCGACTGGTCCCGGTCCATCAACCGCACCGTGATCAGGTCACCCGTGGTCGACCACGGCGGATCACCCAGGGGGAAGGGGAAGTGCGGCATCGTGCCGTCGTTGCACTCCGCGAACCGGACCCACTCCCGGACCTCGGGCGAGTCGAGGGAGAGCGCGGACAGGAAGTCGTGCTGGCGCACGCAGTAGTCGTCGTAGCTGCCGGCGGGCGGCAGCGGGATCGGTGCCGCGCCGTTGGCCAGCGCGGCGTACATCATGTGGATCTCGATCAGCACGATGCCCATGAACATGGCGTCGGTGTGCACGTGGTCGATGCTGATGTAGAAGGTGAAGTGGTCGGCGCGCTGGATGACGCCGAACGAGAAGCAGTCCCACTGAAGCGGATTCGCGGTACTCAACACGTGCTCGCGCCACTGCGGCGCCGTCATCTCGGCGTGCTTGGTGGGGACGAACGCGATGTCGCGCGGATTGGCGACGGTGTGCCGGACGACCTCGTCGTCGGCCATCTCGAACCAGCTGTGATAGGTGTCGTGGCGGCGCAGGTAGGCGTTGACGACGTGGGTCATCGCGCGGACGTCACAGTGCCCGGGCATGTCCCACGCCGGGATGTTCAGCCGGGCCATGTCGGTGCCACCCTGGAGGTGGCTCAGATACCCCCGAATGTGCTGTGCCTGCTGATAACTCACGGGCACCGGGCTGACGGGGGCCTTGGCCACCTTCGCACGGCTCGCCGGCGAGGGGTGCCACGACACCACGTCGCCCGACGTTCCGGTCCAGTCGTGGATCGCCTTGATCGCCACCATTCAGAGGTCCCCTGCCCGCCGTGTCTGGATGAGCGACGTCGTCGGCGCCGAATGGATGGTCATGACGGCACCGCTGCCGTCTCGCCGTCGAGGTTCATCTCCGCGGCGATGGTCTCGCTCAACCGCTCGGCGAGAGCACGCACGGTCGTGACGTCCGTGGATCCGATCCGCACCCCGGTCTCCGACTCCAACCGGGTGCGCAGTTCGAGCGTGCCCAGCGAGTCGAGGCCGTACTCCGACAGCGGCCGGTCCGCGTCGACCGAGCGCCGCAGGATCAGGCTCATCTCCTCGGAGATCAGCCGGCGTATCCGCGCCGGCCAGTCCTCGCGCGGCAGCAGGCGCAGTTCCTCGAGGAACTCGCTCGAGCCCGACCGATCGGCCCCGATCGAGGCGAACGCCTCCGCGAACGGGGTGGTCTGAGCGAAGGCGGTCAGCCACGCCGCACCGGCGACGGGGGCGTACCCGCTGTAGACGCGCGTGTGCCGCATCAGCGTGTCGAACGCGTAGGCGCCGTCGGCCGGGTCGATGGCCATGCCGTCGTTGCCGGCCATGGCCTGACCCGCACCGATCTCGGCCCACGCACCCCAGGCGACGACCTGTGCGGGCTTGCCGTTCGCGCGGCGCCACCGGGCGAACGAGTCGAGCCAGCTGTTGGCCGCGGCGTACGCGCCCTGCCCCGGCGACCCGACCATCGCGGCCGCGGAGGAGAACAGGCAGAACCAGTCCAGCGACGCCGTGGCGGTCGCCTCGTGCAGACGCCACGCCCCCAACGCCTTCGGCGCCCAGTCCCGGTCGATCAGGTCGTCGGTGATGTTGCCCAGCGTCGCGTCCTCGATGACGGCGGCGGCGTGCAGCACACCGCGCAGCGGTAGGCCCGTCGCCGTCGCCACCCCGACCAACCGGCCCGCGGTGGCCGCGGTGGACACGTCGCCCAACTCGACCTCGACCTCGGTGCCCGTGGCCCGGATCCCCTCGATGGCGCGCAACGCATCCGGCGACGGAGCCGACCGTCCGTTGAGGACGATGCGGCCGCATCCGGCCGCGGCCATCCCCTCGGCCAGGAACAGTCCCAGTCCGCCGAGGCCGCCGGTGACGACGTAGGCGCCATCCCAGCGGAACGCGGGTGCCTGGTCGGCGGGCACGACGGCGGCGTACTGACCCGCCCGGGGCACGTCGAGCACCAGCTTGCCGGTGTGTTCGGCCGCGCCCATGGCACGAATCGCATTGGCGGCGTTGGCCAGCGGGTAGTGCGTTGTCTGCGGCGGCGGCAGGACGCCGTCGGCGATCTGCCGGTAGACCACCTCGAGCAGGTTCCGCAGCGTGTCGGGCGTGATCAGCATCAGCAGTGCGAGGTCGACCGCGTAGAAGGACAGGTTGCGGCGGAACGGGAACAGGCCCATCTTCGTGTCACCGTAGATGTCCCGCTTGCCGATCTCGACGAAGCGGCCGCCGAAGGTCAGCAGTTCCAGACCCGCCTGCTGGGCGGCGCCGGGCAGCGAGTTCAGCACGACGTCCACGCCGTAGCCGTCGGTGTCGCGGCGGATCTGGTCGGCGAACTCGACCGTGCGGGAGTCGTAGACGTGCTCGATGCCCATGTCCGCCAGCATCGCCCGACGTTCGGGACTGCCTGCGGTGGCGAAGATCTCGGCTCCGGCCGCCTGGGCGATGGCCACGGCGGCCTGTCCGACGCCACCCGTGGCGGAGTGGATCAGGACCTTGTCGCCCTTGCCGATCCTCGCGAGGTCGTGCAGCGAGTACCAGGCGGTGGCGTGTGCGCTGGGCACCGCGGCGGCGGTGGCGTCGGGGAGGTCGTCCGGGATGCGGACGGCCAGGTTGGCGTCGCACGTGACGAAGGTGCACCACGCGCCCGTCGCCGAGATGCCCGCGACCCGGTCGCCGATCGCGTGACCGGTGACACCGGCGCCGACCGCGGTCACCACGCCGGCGAAGTCGGCGCCGAGCTGCGGCAGCCGACCCTCGAAGGAGGGGTATCGGCCGTAGGCGACGAGCACGTCGGCGAAGTTCAGGTTGGACGCCGACACGGCGACCTCGATCTGTCCCGGTCCGGGCGGCGTGCGCCGATACGCCACCAGTTCGGCGGACTGCAGGTCACCCGGGGTGCGGATCTGCAGTCGCATCCCGTCCCGCTCGGGATGGACCACGGTGGTGTGCCGCTCCTCGGCCTGCAGCGGCGTGACGTTGAGGCGCGCGGTGTAGTACTGGCCGTCGCGCCAGGCCGTCTCGTCCTCGTCGGTGCCGGACAGCAGTTCCGCGCCGACGAGGTCGGCACCGGTGGTGTCGTCGACGTCGATCTGGGTGGGCCTGATCGAGGGGTGTTCCATGCCGATCACGCGGACCAGCCCGCGCAGGCCACCCTGCGCGAGGTCGGGCACCTCGCCGGAGAGCACCGTCTGCGCGTTCCGGGTGACGACGTACAGCCGCGGCGATTCGCCGGGGACGTCGGGCAGCACCTTGGCGATGCGGACCAGGTGGCGCACGTGCTCGGCACCCCGGCCGACCGGATCGCGGGCGTCCCCGGGCGACTCGACGAGGACGATGCCCGTGTGCTGGCGCGCGACCAGGGCACCCCGGACCAGTTCCTCGGTCGCCCGGTGGTCACCGTCGACGGGCCAGGTGAGCGTGGCGACGTCCACCTCGCCGGCCGCGAGGACGTCGGCGAGTTCACCGGCGAACGGGTCGGCGTCGCTCGTCGCGAGCACCAGCCAGGTGGCCGCCCGGACGACCTCCGCCACCGGGGCCTCCTGGCGGCGCCAGTCGATGGTCAGGAGACGCTCGTTGAGGCGCCGGTCGCGCTGGCCCTCCTCCGAGACGCCGGTCCCGAGCCGCAGCCCGGTGACCGTCAGCAGCACCGCGCCCGCGTCGTCGAGGACGTCGAGGTCGGCCTCGACCTGGGTGGGTCGGGTGCTGGTCAGCCGCACGTAGCAGTAGCGCGCGTTGCGGGTCGACGAGTACGCCCGGAGTTCGCGGACGCCGAGCGGCAGTAGCAGGGCACCGCTGGTGTCCGAGAACAGGTCGGGGTGCGCCCCGACCGCCTGGAAGCAGGCGTCGAGCAGCGCGGGATGGGCGGTGAACGCGCCCTGCTGGGACCGGATCGAGCCGGGCAGCGACACCTCGGCGAGCACCGACGCGGTCGGGCCCTCCGCGACGTGGGCGGCCGTCAGACCACCGAAGGCGGCGCCGTAGCCGATGCCGCGGGCGGCGTAGAAGTCGCGCAGAGCCGAACCCTCCACGGTCGACGGGTGCGCCGCGAGCAGGGCGTCGACGTCGTAGGCCGCCGGCGCGTCGGCACCGTCGGCGGGCCGCAGTACCGCGGTCGCACGCTGGACCTCCTCGCCGTCCCGGTGGGTCTTGACCACCAGTTCGACGTCGCCGGTGGGGGTCGTCGACGCCACCGCGGACAGCGGCGTCTGCTCCTCCAGGAGCAGCATCTGGTCGAACGCGACGTCGTGCACCGAGGACGCGTCGCCGAGGACCTGACGTGCCGCGGCCAGGGCGATCTCGCAGTACGCGGCGCCGGGCAGGGCCGCCACGTCGTGGACCCGGTGGTCGCCGAGCCACGGCTGCGCGTCGGTGCCGACCTCGGACTGCCAGACGTGGCGTTCCGGCTCCTCGGGGAGTCGGACGTGCGCGCCGAGCAGCGGGTGCACCGCGACGGTGGCCGCGTTGTGGCCCTGGTCGTCGCGGGTCAGCATGAGGTGGGCGTGCGTCCACGTGGGCAGCGGCGCATCGACCAGGTCGCCGTCGGGCCAGGCCACCGAGTAGTCGAGGGCGGCACCCGCGCGGTGCAGGTCGGCGACGAAGTCGCGCAGCCCGTTGGGGAGCCGCTGCTCGCGGCGCACGCTCGCCAGGGCGGCCAGTGTCACGTCGAGGGCGCGACCGTTCTGGTCCACGGCGTGGGTGAGCACCGGGTGCGGGGACAGTTCGCCGAACACCCGGAAGCCGTCCTCCAGTGCGGCCTGTACGGCGGCGGAGAAGCGCACCGCATGCCGCAGGTTGTCCGACCAGTAGTACGCGTCGAAGTCCGCGGGATCGCGCGGGTCGTAGAGCGTGGCCGAGTAGTACGGGACCTCGGGCTCCCTCGGCTCGAGGTCCTCGAGCGCCTCGGTCAGGTCGTCGAGGATCGGGTCGACCTGCGGGGTGTGCGACGCGACGTCGACGGCGATCTCGCGGGCCATGACGCCGCGCGCATCCCATTCGGCGACGAGCGCCCGGATGGCTTCCTTGGCCCCGCCGACGACGGCGGACTGCGGCGACGCGACGACCGACAGCACGACGTCGGCGACGCCACGTGCGGCGAGTTCGGAGAGCACCTGCTGGGCCGGTAGTTCGACCGATGCCATGGCACCCGAGCCGGCGACCGTCTCCATGAGTCGGGAGCGGCGGCAGATGACCTTCACGCCGTCGACGAGGGACAGCGCCCCGGAGACGACGGCTGCCGCTGCCTCGCCCATCGAGTGCCCGATCACGGCCCCCGGGGTCACGCCGTACGACGTCATCGCCGCGGCGAGCGCCACCTGGACCGCGAAGATCGTCGGCTGAACCCGTCCGATGCCGGTCACCACGTCGGGGTCGGACATCGCCGCGGTGACGGAGAAGCCGGACTCCGCGGCGATCAACGGTTCGATCTCGGCGACGGCGGCGGCGAACGCGGGTTCGGTCGAGAGCAGTTCCGCACCCATCGACGCCCACTGCGAGCCCTGGCCGGAGAACACCCACACGGGTCCCCGGTCGCCCGTGGCCACCGCGGGTTCGACGGGGTCGTCCCCATCGGCGACGGCGCGCAGCGCGGCGATCAGTTCGGCCCGGTCACCGGCCATGACCACCGTGCGCACCGGGCGGTGCGCGCGACGGCGCGCGAGCGTGTACGCCAGATCGGCGAGTTCGGTGTCGGGTCCGGTCTCGCGTGCCGAGACCCAGTCCGCGAGCCGCCCGGCGGTGCGGCGCAGTTCGACGGCCGACGTGGCGGACAGCGGGAACAGCCGGATGCCCGACGCGGCATCCGGGCGCGCGGTCGGCTCGACGGTGCGCGTCGACCGACCCTCCGGCGCAGCCTCGAGGACCGCGTGCACGTTGGTGCCGGACAACCCGTAGGACGACACCGCGGCGCGACGAGGATGGCCACCGGTGACGGGCCACGGCGCGTTCTCCCGGGGCACGAACAGGTTGGTCTCGATCGCGGCCATCTCGGCGGGCATCTCGGTGTGGTGCAGGTTCTTCGGCACGGTCCCGTGTTGCAGGGCGAGCACGGCCTTGATCAGGCCGATCGCACCCGACGCGGACTGTCCGTGGCCGAAGTTGGTCTTGGCGGAGCCGAGCGCGCACGGGCCCGCCGTGCCGTACACCTCGGCGAGGCTCGCGTACTCGATCGGGTCGCCCACCGGCGTTCCGGTGCCGTGCGCCTCGACCATGCCGATCGTGGCGGGGTCGACGTCGCCTGCGGCGAGCGCCGCGCGGTAGACGACGGCCTGCGCGGTGCGGGACGGCACGGCGATGTTGACGGTGCGCCCGTCCTGGTTGGCCGCGGTGCCCCGGATGACGGCGAGGACCGGATCGCCCGCTGCCAGCGCGTCGTCGAGGCGCTTGAGCAGGACGACCGCCGCGCCCTCACCGCTGACGAAGCCGTCGGCGTTCACGTCGAACGCATGGCACCGGCCCGTCGGCGAGAGCATCCCCTGCGCCGAGCCGGACGACATCTTGCGTGGCTCCAGCATGATCGACACGCCGCCGGCCAGGGCGAGGTCGCTCTCGCCGTCGTTGAGGCTGCGGCACGCCATGTGCACGGCGAGCAGGCTCGACGAGCACGCCGAGTCCACGGTGAACGCGGGTCCGTGCACGCCGAGGTGGTAGGCGATGCGTCCCGACGCGAGGCTGAAGTTGTTGCCGGTGAAGCCGTAGGGCCCTTCGACCGCATGCGCGTCCGCGGCCAGCAGCTGGTAGTCGGCGTGGGTCATGCCCATGAAGACGCCGGTCAGTGAATCCGCCAGCGCCGCCGGGTCGATGCCGGCGTGCTCGACGGCCTCCCACGAGGTCTCCAGGAGCAGTCGGTGCTGCGGGTCGATCGCGGTGGCCTCGCGCTCGCTGATGTTGAAGAAGTCGGCGTCGAAGCCGGCGACGTCGGAGAGGAACGCCCCCCACTTGGAGACGGACCGTCCGGGAACGCCAGGCTCGGGGTCGAAGTACTCCTCGGCGTCCCACCGGTCCAGCGGCACCTCGGTGACCGTGTCGTCTCCACGGAGCAGGGCCGCCCACATGCCTGCCGGCGAATCGATCGCCCCAGGAAGCCGGCATGCCATGCCTACGACGGCGACGGGAGCGACCGGTGTCTCAACCACGAATCTCAACCTCTTTCACGGACGGTGTCACGACCCCGAATCGATGCTGTGTGCCCCACCGGCGTCGACGACGCAATTAGCCGCACGATTGCACCGCTACCCCATTCCTCGTCGTCACCGCCCCGATTACGCCCGAAACGTCACGCACCCAACCTGCCACTCAACCATCCGTGCGGCAAATCTACTTGGGCGCAATTATTGGCGCCTTTGCTCGGCGGAAAGGTTACACGTCGGGCGCCAGAATTTCTGGCGCATACCACATGGCGTGTCTGACCTGCGTCAACACGGAAGAATTGACGTCCGCGTCCATCTGGGGATCGTACACAATTATTTGTGATCGCAATTCATAGCAAATTACTTAGCTGATACATGAATCAGTCGTCTCGTCGACTTTTGCCGCACGCGGTGGACCGATGTCACCGACTGTCTTTGGTTTGCCACAGTATTACGACGCTCCGGAAGTACGACCCGGGACCTGGATACGAGGGTTCTTGGTTTTCGCCAGTGGATCTGGTCGGTACATAGCCCGGCACGAGGCACCGGCCGCTTGGAACGCCTTTTTGGCAACGCCGACGGGGCGCCTCGACCGCGGGCCGGTGGCCGACGCCGGGGGCTTCAAACGAATCGTTGGATCACGGGTGGCAAACCGTACCGAGACGACGGTTCAAGCCCAGAACAAGTGCGTTGCAACGAAATAGCGCGGACACCGTACGTGTCCGCGCAGTTTCGGGAAACGCTAGCCCGCGGCCCTCTCGAGGTCGTCGAAGGCGGCACCGAAGGGGGTGATCGGCGTGTGTCCGTGCCGACGGGCACTGGCCACGCCGTGCCGGATCAGTGCCGCGGTCGCCACGAAACCGGCCTGATCGCTCGCCACCATCGGGGTCAGCAGACGGTTGTGAACGAAGCCGAAGGCCAGGCCCGTCGCCGGGTCGGCCCAGCCGAGCGAGCCGCCCAGCCCCACGTGGCCGAAGCCCGGCAGGAGGCCGCCCAGCGGCAGTCCGTGGTAACCCAGGTGAAAGGACATCGGGATGAACAGGCTGCCGTCGGGATGCAGACTGCGCCGGCCCGTCAGCTGAGCGACGAGGTCCGACGACAGGAACCGCGTCCCGCCCACCTCACCGGAATTGGCGATGGCGCCGTACATCCGGGCGAGCGCCCGCGCCGTCGCGACGCCGTTGGCGGCGGGCAGTTCGGTGTCGAGCAGTGGGATGTCGCCCTGCACCGTCGCCTTCATACCCGGGAAGTACAGCGACCCGAATCCACCGGACACCGGGAGACCCGCGAGGCGCGGTGCCACCAGGTTGAACACCGGATTCTGCAGCGCGCTCTGCGGACCGACGATGCGGGCCGGCTGCGTGGGCGCACCGACGGGCGGCCTACCGAGATGGATCCCGTCGGTGCCGAGAGGCTCGGCCAGTTCGGTGCGGAACAGCTCGCGCATGCCGCGACCGGTGACGGCGCGGGCCAGACCCGACATCAACCAGCCATAGGTGATCGCGTGGTACGCCGGTCGGCCACGCAGCAGCCCCATTGGCGCGGCGGCCATCTTCTCCTCCATCAGGAGGTGGTCCATCAGGTCGGCCTTGGTCACGCGGTTCAGGTGCGACAACCCGGCGCGGTGGCGCATCAGGTCGCGGACGGTCACGCGCCCCTTGCCGTTTGCGGCGAACGCGGGCCAGTGGTCGGCGACCGGGGCGTCGTAGTCGATGAGGCCGCGGTCGGCGAGCCGGTGGATCACCGTGGAGGCCGCGCCCTTGGTCGCGGAGAACACCATGGCTCCGGTGTCTGCGTTCCAGTGCCGCTTGCCGCGCCGGTCCTGCCACCCCGTCCAGACGTCCACCACGGGTTCGCCGTCGAGGTAGACGGCAAGCGCACCACCGCCGAGCCGGGGATGCGGGAACAGCCGCGAGAAGGCCTTGACGGCCCGACCAAAATTGACGTCCGCGACGCCTTGCACCCCGTGTGGGAGCGCGCTTCGGTCACCGTGCGGGAGCGCGACGTTGCGCTGCCCGAATGTTGCGTGGGTCACACTTCGACTCTACCGACCCGGGCCCGGCAAAGAAGCGAATCGTTACCGATCCGTGAGCCAGGCGGCGGGCACGGACCTGGAATCCGTTGCCGATCCGCACGCGGACGACGAAGTCAGGGTCCCGCCGCGTCCAGGATCCGCCGGGCGGCGAGCGTGGGGGTCAACCCGCCGTCGCGTACCTGTCGTTCGACGTCCGCGCGGATGGCCTTGACGTCGGGGTGGGTCAGCACGCGGTCGAGCACGGTGTCGCGGACCATCGACCACGTCCACTCCACCTGCTGCGCGCGTCGGCGCGCATCGAACTCCCCCGCCTCGGTCAGGACCCGGCGATGGTCGAGGACGGTGTCCCACAGCTCGGCGAGACCATCGCCCGTCAGTGCGCTCATCGTGAGAACCGGTGGCCGCCAGAGACTCTCGCGCGGATGGATGAGCCGGATGGCGCCCGCGAGTTCGCGCGCCGCCGATCTCGCCTCCACGGCGTGCGGGCCGTCGGCCTTGTTGACGACGACGACGTCGGCCAGTTCGAGGATGCCCTTCTTGATGCCCTGGAGCTGGTCGCCGGTGCGGGCCAGGGTCAGGAAGACGAACGTGTCGACCATGTTGGCGACCGCGACCTCGGACTGCCCAACCCCCACCGTCTCGACGAGGATCACGTCGTAGCCGGCGGCCTCCAGGAGCACGATGGTTTCCCGGGTGGCCCTGGCGACCCCACCGAGCGTGCCGGACGTCGGCGACGGCCGGATGTAGGCATCGGGATGCACCGCGAGGCGGGCCATCCGGGTCTTGTCACCGAGGATCGACCCCCCGGTCCTGGTCGACGACGGGTCCACCGCGACGACCGCGACGCGGTGCCCCCGCTCGATCAGATGCATGCCGAGGGCCTCGATGGTCGTCGACTTCCCGACGCCGGGGACCCCGGTGATGCCGACGTGCTGGGCGGCCCCGGCCTCGGGGGTCAGCTCGAGCAGGAGCGCCTGCGCGCGGTCGCGGTGGTCGGGACGCGTGGACTCGACCAGCGTGATGGCGCGCGCGAGCGCGGACCGGTCGCCGCCGCGAACGGCCCCGGCGAGATCGTCCACGCCGTCGGTCGACGTACCTTCGGTGGACATCTACCCGAGGTCGTAACCCAACCGCTCGGCCAGCTTCTGGAGCAGACCGATGGCTGCGTCGGCGATGACGGTGCCGGGCGGGAAGATGGCGGCGGCCCCGGCCTCGTAGAGGGCGTCGAAGTCGCCCGGCGGGATGACGCCGCCCACGACGACCATGATGTCGGGTCGGTCGACCTCGGCGAGGGCGTCGCGCAGCGCGGGCACCAGCGTGAGGTGGCCCGCGGCGAGCGAGGACACCCCGACCACGTGGACGTCGTTGTCGGCGGCTTGGCGGGCCACTTCGTCGGGCGTGGAGAACAGCGAGCCGACGTCGACGTCGAAGCCGATGTCGGCGAAGGCCGTCGCAATCACCTTCTGGCCGCGGTCGTGTCCGTCCTGTCCCATCTTCGCCACCAGGATGCGGGGACGGCGCCCGTCGGCCTCCGCGAACTTCTCGACCAGTTCCGTTGCCTTGCCGACGTTGCTGACCTTGCCCACCTCGTCTCGGTACACCCCCGCGATGGTGCGGATCTCGGCCTGATGGCGTCCGTACACCTTCTCCAGGGCGTCGGAGATCTCTCCGACGGTCGCCTTGGCGCGCGCCGCGTCGATCGCGAGCGCCAGCAGGTTGTCGGCGAGACCCTCCGCCCTGGACGTGCCGGAAACTGCTGCCGCTCTGGTCAATTCGTTCAGCGCCGCCTGGGTGGCGGCCTCGTCGCGGTCGGCGCGCAGCTGAGCCAGCTTGGCGATCTGCTCGGTCCGCACGCGACTGTTCTCGACCTTGAGGACCTCGACGGCCTGGTCCTCGTCGACCTGGTACTTGTTGATGCCGATCACGGTCTGGGCGCCGGAGTCGATGCGCGCCTGCGTCCGCGCCGCCGCCTCCTCGATGCGCAGCTTGGGGATCCCCTCGCCGATCGCCTGCGCCATGCCACCGTGCTCGGCGACCTCGCGGATGTGCGCCCTAGCCTTCTCCGCCAGCTGGTGGGTGAGCGCCTCGACGTAGTAGGACCCGCCCCACGGATCGATGGGACGCGTGGTGCCCGACTCCTGCTGCAGGAGAAGCTGGGTGTTGCGGGCGATGCGTGCGGAGAAGTCCGTCGGCAGGGCCAACGCCTCGTCGAGGGCGTTGGTGTGCAGCGACTGGGTGTGTCCCTGCGTGGCGGCCATCGCCTCGATGCACGTGCGGGCGACGTTGTTGAACGGGTCCTGCGCGGTCAGGGACCAGCCCGAGGTCTGGGAGTGCGTCCGCAGCGACAGCGACTTCTGGCTCTTCGGCTCGAACTGCGCCACCAGTTCACTCCAGAGCAGGCGGCCCGCACGCAGTTTCGCGACCTCCATGAAGAAGTTCATCCCGATGCCCCAGAAGAAGCTCAGCCGGGGTGCGAAGGAATCGATGTCCAGACCGGCGGCGAGGCCGGCCTTGATGTACTCGACGCCGTCGGCGAGCGTGTAGCCCAGTTCGAGGTCGGCCGTCGCCCCGGCTTCCTGGATGTGGTAGCCGGAGATGGAGATCGAGTTGTACTTCGGCATCTTCACGCTGGTGTAGCCGAAGATGTCGGAGATGATCCGCATCGACGCCTCGGGCGGATAGATGTAGGTGTTGCGGACCATGAACTCCTTGAGGATGTCGTTCTGGATGGTCCCCGCAAGCTTCTCCGGCGGCACGCCCTGCTCCTCCGCGGCCGCGACGTAGAGCGCCAGGATCGGCAGCACCGCACCGTTCATCGTCATCGAGACCGACACCGCCGAGAGGTCGATGCCGTCGAAGAGCTGCCGCATGTCGAGGATCGAGTCGATCGCGACACCGGCCATCCCGACGTCGCCCTGCACCCGCGGGTGGTCCGAGTCGTAGCCACGGTGGGTCGCGAGATCGAAGGCCACCGACAGGCCCTTCTGCCCCGCGGCGAGGTTGCGACGATAGAAGGCGTTCGACTCCGCCGCGGTCGAGAAGCCGGCGTACTGCCGGATCGTCCACGGCTGGTTGACGTACATCGTCGGGTAGGGCCCGCGGACGAACGGCGCGGCACCGGGGAACGAGTCGAGCGGATAGCCCTCCTCGACCACGGCGTCGCGATCGGCTGCGATGTACACCGGCTTGACGTCGATGCCCTCGGGCGTCGCCCAGTCGAGCTGCTCGGCGGTGTAGCCGTGCGCTGCCGCGGCAGCGGCGACGTACTCCTCGACCGCTGCGGGAGTCGAAGGCGCACCGGCCTTCTCACCGTCGAACGGGACGTCGGCGAAGCTGCCGATCGTCGTGTCGGGTTCCAGCGCGGTCATGTCACGCCCCCAATCGGGTGAGCAGGGTGGACAACGCCTCGACGGCGTCGATCGTGGCGGTGAGGTAGTCGTCGGGCGTCGATTCGGCTGCTGCGACGGCCTTCTCGGGTCCTGCCAGGTACACGTGCGCGACACCGGCGGCGCGGGCGGCGTCCACCACCCCCGATGCCTCGTCGGCATACCGCGCGTCGGTCCCGCAGACGACCACCGCGGTGGCGCCGCCGGCGTCGGCGATCACCCGGGCGACGTCGTCGGCGGACACCTGGCCGGGGTTCACCGCCTCGATGCCGCCGGATGCGAGCAGGTTCGCGGCGAACGTCGTGCGAACGTTGTGCTCGGCGAGCGGGCCGATCGGCAGCAGGACCGCCGTCGGCCGCGCGCCCCGGGCGGCCAGGTGGGCGTCGGAACGGTCGCGCAGCGCCTCGAAGTCGGCGGCGTAGCGCACGGCCGGGGACTGGAGGTCCGTGCGCGCCAGTGCGGCTTCGCCGAGGTTCGGATACTCGTTGACGCCGGTGACGGCCGTCCTGCGGTGCGCGACGTCGTCGCGTCGTCGTTCGCGCACCTCCCCGATCTGCCGGGTCACGAAGTCGGCGGCGGCGGCGAAGCCTCCCTCGGCCTCGATCTCGCGGAAGTGGGTCCACGCCTGCTCGGCGAGGCGCCGGGTGAGGTCCTCGACGAACCAGGACCCGCCGGCGGGGTCCAGGACGCGTCCCACGTGGGACTCCTCGAGCAGGAGCAACTGGGTGTTGCGGGCCATGCGTCGCGCGAACGTCGTCGCGACCCCGGGCAGACCGCCCGGGATCGCGCTGTCGAAGGTGAGGACGCCGACGGTGTCGGCGCCCCCGACTCCGGCGGCGAACGCCGCCAGCGTGGTGCGCAGCATGTTCACCCAGGAGTCGCGCTGGGTCATCATCGGCATCGACGTCACCGCGTGGATGGTGGCCGCACCGCCGTCTGGCGCACCGATCACCTCGGCGACCCTGGCCCAGAGTTGGCGGGCGGCGCGCAGTTTCGCGATGGTCATGAACTGGTCGTCGTCGGCGGCGAAGCGGAAGCTGATCTGGCGCACCGCATCTCCGACTCCGATGCCGCGCTCGGTCAGCGCCCGCAGATGCGAGACCCCCGCGGCGACCGAGGCGGCGAGTTCCCACGACGCGCTCGCGCCCAGGTCGTGGAACGTGGGTCCGTCGACGGTGACCGCGCGCACGCCGCCGTCGAACCCGACGGCCCGCGACGCGACCGTCGCGACGTCGTCCAAGCCGGGGGCGGGACGGCCCGTCAGCGCCGCGGTCAGGGGATCGGCGCCGAGGTCGATCGAGAGCCGGGAGCGGCCGTCGTCGTCGAGCGCGCTCACGAGGGCCAGCACCGAGTCCGCGGCAGCGACGTAGTCGGACCCCGCGTCGACCACCACGGGCACCAGGTCGAGGAAGACGCCTTCGAGCAGTCGGTCGACGTCCTCGACGGCCACGCCCGCGGACCCGATCCGCAGCACCAGGGCGCTGACCCCCTCGGTCAGCGCGCTCAGCACCGCGCCGTTGCCCTCGTCGGCAGCCGGCCGGCCGGGCAGCGGGAAGGTCTCCGCCACCTTCCATCCGGACTTCACGTCGCGCAGTGCGTCGCCGCCGCGGACGAACGGCCATCGGCCGGGCAGCGGCGGCTCCGGCTGGGAGTCGAGCATCGTGTAGAGCGGGCGGATCGGGAAGCCCTCGTAGGTGGCCGAGTCGAGAAGCCGATCGGGTTCCGCGCCGAAGTCGGCGGGGTCCTTGCGCCTGCTCTTGGCGAGCACGCCGGCGACCGCCGCGCGCCACTGGTCGCGGTCCGCCTCAGCGATGCTGAGCTTCGAACTGGACACCTGTTCGGACACGTGGACTCCCCTGCTATCGACCTTGATGCAGCGTGTGACTTGACAACCGTCCATCAGGCTAAATGATCGTGGTCACGGCGCGAACCGGCAGGCCCGAGGCTACTGGCGGGTAGCTCTGCCGCGTCGTCCGATGAGAGTCCGCCTCGCCCCGTACCCTTGGCAGACGTGAAGGCGATTGTCCGCACGTTGGGTGCGGTACGGGGCTCGATCGTCGCCACCGTGGCACTGGTCCCCCGGCGCAAGCTGGCCGCGATCGTGGCCGCGATTGTGATCCTGGTCGCAGTCGCGTATTTCGTGCCGTTGCCGACCGCCGTACAGATGCGGGACTGGGCGACGGCGGCAGGACCGTGGTTCCCGCTGGCGTTCTTCCTCGCCCACGTGGTGGTGACTATCCTCCCGTTCCCCCGCACCGCGTTCACGCTGTCGGCGGGCCTGCTGTTCGGGCCGCTGCTCGGCGTCTCGCTGGCCGTCGTGGCGTCGACGATCAGCGCGATCGTCGCGCTGTTCCTCGTCCGGGCGGCCGGGCTGCAGCTCGACCGCCTGGTGTCGCACCCGCGGGTCGAGATGGTCGACGCACGCCTGCGTGCGCGAGGCTGGCCGACCGTGCTGTCGATGCGGCTGATCCCGGCGGTGCCGTTCTCCGTACTGAACTACGCGGCGGGAGCGTCGGCGGTCCGGCCGCTGCCCTTCGCCGTCGCGTCCTTCGTGGGCCTCGTCCCGGGTACCGCCGCCATCGTGGTCCTCGGCGACGCTCTCACCGGCACCGTCAGCCCGCTGCTGTTCCTGGTGTCTGCCTGCACGGCGAGCCTGGGGGTGGTGGGCCTGGTCTACGAGATGCGCTCCCATCGCAGGAGCGCACACGACACCCCGGCGCCCGAGACCCCGTCGGAGCCGGTCGTCACACCGTGAGCTGGGGGCCCCGCACCGTCATCGCGCCGTAGAGGCCGAGGAACGTCGACGCCGCCACCATGCCGGGACTCCAGTCCCTGGCCCGGACGTGGAAGGCCACGGCCAGCACGAAGTACACCGTCAGCATGAACGTCGTGAGACGTGCGAGCCGGGGGAAGCGGTACACCGACAGCAGCCCGATCGCCGACGCCGTCTTCACGTACGGGATGAGCGGCCGCAGTTCGGGCGCCAGGTCGACGTCGTCGAACGCCTTCTCGATCGCCGCGACCGGTATGGCGCAGGCGACGGCGTCGCCGGCCTGGACCGCGGCCAACGCGGCGTAGGTCCGGGTCGACGGCCACCCGCTCACTGGTCGGATGACCCGTGTCGCGGTTGCTGCGCCTGCGAGCCGTAGTCACCGGCAGGCGACTGGGCCTGCTGGGACAGCGGCAGGTACTGCGGCGGCGGGTCGACGACGCCCGCGACCGGCCTGCGCGCTTCCTCCTCGGCCTTCGCCACGGCCCGCGCAATCTCCGGGTCGGTCTGGGTGTCGAACCAGGCGGCGACCTCGGCCGTGTCGTCCTCCGGCTTGGGCAGGTCGTTCTCCACCGGCGACGGGGTGTAGCGGAACACGCCGTCCTCGCCGGGAGCGCCCAGCATCTTCGTGAATCCCTGTAGGGCCGAACCGAAGTCGCTCGGTACCAGCCATACCTTGTTGGCCTCGCCCTTGGCCATGAGCGGCAGCGTCTGCAGGTACTGGTAGGCCAGCATCTCCGGCGTGGGCCGGCCGGCCTTGATCGCCGCGAACGTCTTCTCGATGGCCTTGGCCTGGCCCTGCGCCTGCAGGTACGAGGCGGCCCGCTCGCCCTGGGCGCGCAGCATGCGGGACTGCCGGTCGGCCTCGGCGGCGAGGATTGCGGCCTGCTTGGCACCCTCGGCCGACAGGATCTGCGCCTGCTTCTGACCCTCGGCCTGCTTGATCGACGCCTCGCGGTTGCCCTCGGCGGTGAGGATCATGGCGCGCTTCTCGCGGTCGGCGCGCATCTGCTTCTCCATCGAGTCCTGGATGGACGGCGGCGGGTCGATGCTGCGCAGTTCGACGCGGGCGACGCGCAGGCCCCACCGGTTGGTGGCCTCGTCGAGCACGCCGCGCAGCTGGCCGTTGATCTGGTCGCGCGAGGTCAGCGCCTGCTCGAGCGTCATGCCGCCGACCACGTTGCGCAGTGTGGTGGTGGTCAGCTGCTCGACGCCGACGATGTAGTTGCTGATGGCGTAGACGGCCGCCCGCGGCTCCGTCACCTGGAAGTAGACGACGGTGTCGATGTTGACCGTCAGGTTGTCCTCGGTGATCACCGGCTGGGGCGGGAAGCTCACCACCCTCTCGCGGAGGTCGACCCGCGCCCGGATCTTGTCGACGAACGGCAGCAGGAGCGTCAGCTGTCCCGACACCGTCTTGCTGTACCGGCCCAGCCGCTCGATCACCGCCGCCTCGGCCTGCGGTATGACCTTGACCGACTTCGCCACGACGATGACGGCGAACAATACGAGCACGACGACCAAGACCAGTCCGGCCACGGCACCTTCCATTGCGGTTTCCCCTTATCTCAGACGGACTTGAAGACGACCGCGGTCGCGCCGTCGATGCGCACGACGGTGACCTGGTCACCAGGTTGGTAGACGTCGTCGTCGCTGAGCGGCCGTGCCGTCCAGACCTCGCCGTCCAGCTTCACCTGGCCGGCGTGCCGGCCGACCGGTTCGAGAACCAGCGCGCTCTTGCCCTCCAGCGCCTTGGCCAGGTCCGGCAGCCCCGTCCCCGCGGCGAACCTGCGCCGCAGCACGGGCCGGACCATCACCAGCAGCAGGACCGACACGACGAGGAACACGACACCGTCGACGACCAGGTTGTCGACCAGCAGGCTCGATGCGACCGCGGCCAGCGCACCGCCGCTCAGCATCAGCAGGAACAGATCGCCGGTGAGCGCCTCTGCCCCGGCCAGACCGATGGCGGCGATCAACCAGATCAACCAGACGGGCATGTTCACAGCCTACGCATGACCGCCGACACACGAGGGGAACTATTAGACTGCGGTGATCATGTGGTGTCCCAGTGTCTCCCTGTCCGTGTGGGCCAACGCCTGGCTCGCCGGCCTCGCCGCGCCCGACGACGTTCTGGATGCGTTGTCCCTATGGGCGCCAAGGCATTCCGTGACCGCTTACGATTCCGTGGCCGCCGGCCGCACCGGTCTGCCGTGGCCCGACCTCACGGACGCCGGGGCGGTGTCGATGCTGCAGACACTGCGTACCGCAGCGGGTCCGGCCACGGGCGAACCGGCCATGTCGGTGGCGGTGCCCGTGCCCGGCGACGTCCGAGGCCTGCCCGCGGGCACCCAGTTCCAGATCGACGCGATCGAGGCGGGCGAGGCCATCCTGGTGTCCCGGATCGGCGGGGACGCCGTGGGACTGGTCCCCGACTTCGTCTACGCCGACGGCGATCCCGACTACGACGACTCGGAGTACGCCGAGCCGACGTCGCTGTCCTGGACCGTCTACTCGATGCCGTCGGCACCCGTGCCGGAGTACTGGGACCTCGGACATGCCGAGCACGACCTGCGTTCGGCCGTCCGTTCCGCGGCGGACGCCTTGACGACGCTGCGCGCGGGCGCCACTGCGGACGTCGACGATCCGCGCGGCATGGTCGAACAGATCCTCGAGGCCGGCCGCCCGCACCGGGCACCCGACCACGCACCCACCCGGGCACTGCGCGTCCTCGAGCAGGCGGCGCACGTCGACGCGATCATCACGGTCAGCGCCGGGCTGATGCCGATCGGCTTTCAGTCGTCGTCGGAGATGCAGCTGGCGAACGACGCGCTGCGCCCGCTCGGCGGCGTGGTGCGGTCCGCTCGGCTGGCAGCGGTCAGCGCGATCCTGCACTCGGCGTGGCAGGCCTGACCGCAGGCCGTACGTCGGCGACGCAGCGCGGCGAGTCCGCGCACAGCTGACCGTTCAGGCTGAAGGCGCAGCCCAGTACCTGGTCGGGTCCGGTGACCCGCTCCGGCGGCGCGGCGTTCTCGACCTCGTCGATGAGGTCCACAGCCAGCTGGGCGAAGCGCGGGTCGGCATTGGGCGTCGTGGCACGGGCCAGCACCACTCCCTCGGCGTCGGCCTGCTCCTGCAGTTCGTTGTCGAGGTCCCACACCACCTCGATGTGGTCGGCCACGAATCCGATGGGACAGACGATGACCGCCGTGACGCCGTCCTTCGCCAGCACCGAGAGATGGTCTCCCACATCGGGTTCCAGCCACGGCACCTGCGGCGGCCCGGACCTCGACTGCCAGACCTGGTCGTAGGAGTCGAAACCCGCCGCTGCCGCGACCAGGCTGGCGGCGTAGGTGACCTCGCGGCTGTACAGCCGCGGACCGTGGCGCTCGTCGGCGGCCGTGGGCACCGAGTGTGCGGTGAACACCAGACGGGCTCCGGCCCGCAGGTGCTCGGGCAGGCCGGCTGCCGCCGCGCGGACGCCGTCGGCGAACATCTCCACGAACAGCGGGTGGTCGAAGTAGTGCCGCAGCTTCACCATGTCCGGCGCGCCGTCGCCGACCGCCGTCCTGGCCCGTGCGATGTCCTCGTTGTACTGGGTGCAGCTCGAGTAGCCGCCCCACGCGGACGTGGCGAAGACCGCGGCCCTGCGGACGCCGTCGTCGCGCATCCGAGCGACGGTGTCCTCGACGTAGGGCTCCCAGTTGCGGTTGCCGAAGTAGATCGGCAGGTCCCGGCCGCGACGGTCCAGCTCGACCCGCAGTTGGTCGATCAGCTCGCGGTTGATCCGGTTGATCGGCGAGACGCCGCCGAAATGCATGTAGTGCTCGGCGACGCCGTCGAGCCGCTCGGGCGGGATGTTCCGGCCGCGCGTCACGTTCTCCAGGAACGGCCGCACCTGCTCGGGACCCTCCGGCCCGCCGAAGGACAGCAGCAGGACGGCGTCGAACGGACCCACCGGGTCCGCGGCCGAGTTCGGGTCGGTCATCGCTAGAGCAACTGCGTGTGTGCGCCGCCGTCGGCGTACACGACGGTTCCCGTCGTCGCGGGCAGCCAGTCGGACATCAGGGCGCAGACGGTCCTCGCGACGGGCGTCGGGTCCTTCATGTCCCAGCCCACCGGCGCCCGCTGATCCCAGCCCTCCTCGAGCAGCCGCATCTGGTCGCCCGCCTCGGCGCCGAGCGCGCCGCCGACGATGGCGCTCATCGCGAGGGTCCGGATGGGTCCCGCCGCAACGAGATTGGACCGCACACCGTGCGGACCCGCCTCACGCGCGACGAACCGGTTGACCGACTCGAGCGCGCTCTTGGCCACGGTCATCCAGTTGTAGGCGGGCATCGCGCGCGTCGGATCGAAGTCCATGCCGACGATGCTGCCGCCGCGGTTGAGCACCGGCAGCGTCGCCTTCGCCAGCGACGCGTACGAGTACGCCGAGATGTGGATGCCCTTCGCGACGTCCTCGTACGGCGCGTCGAAGAACGGGTTGACGCCCATGCCGGTCTGCGGCATGAAGCCGATCGAGTGCACGACGCCGTCGAGCTTGTTGCCCTCGCCGATGACCTCGGTGATGCGGCCCGCCAGCGAGTCCAGGTGCTCGGGGTTCTGCACGTCCAGTTCCAGCAGCGGCGCCGGGTTGGGGAGCCGGTCGGCGATCCGCTGGATCAGCCGCAGGCGGTCGAATCCCGTGAGGACGAGTTCGGCGCCGGCCTCCTGGGCCACCTTGGCGATGTGGAACGCGATCGAGGCGTCGGTGATGATGCCCGTGACGAGGATGCGCTTGCCCTCGAGTAGCCCTGCCATGTGTGCCTTCTCCTCTTGCCGTGAGTTGCCCGGGAATGCCTGTGAGCAGACGCTCAGTGACCCATGCCCATGCCGCCGTCGACCGGGATGACGGCGCCGGCGATGTAGCCGGCATCCTCGGACGCGAGGAAGCTGACCGCTCCCGCGACGTCCTCGGCGGAGCCGACCCGCTTGGCGGGGATGAACTCGAGTGCGCCGGCCTGGATCCGCTCGTCGAGCGACCGGGTCATCTCGGTGTCGATGTAGCCGGGGGCCACCACGTTGGCGGTGACGCCGGCCTTGGACAGTTCGCGCGAGATCGAGCGCGCCATGCCGATCAGACCGGCCTTGGCCGCCGCGTAGTTGGCCTGGTTGCCGATGCCCCAGGTGCCGGAGACCGAGCCGATGAAGATGATCCGCCCGAACCGCTTGCGCTGCATGCTGCGCGAGGCGCGCTGCGCGACCCGGAACGCTCCGGTCAGGTTGGCGTCGATGACCTTCTCGAACCGCTCCTCGGTCATCCGGATGAGGAACGCGTCCGCGGAGATGCCCGCGTTGGACACGACGACCTCGACGGCGCCCTGATGCTCCTCGACCTCGGTGAAGGCACGGTCGACGGCTGCGGTGTCGGTGACGTCGCACTCGACGCCGAACAGGCCCTCGGGCGCTCCGGAGCCGCGGTGGGTGATGGCCACCTTGTGTCCGTCGGCGGCGAGGCGCTGGGCGATCGCGAGGCCGATACCGCGGTTGCCACCGGTGACGAGGACCGAGCGGGATACGAATTCCGGCATGCGGCTCAACCTATCGCCTCGCCCGGCCGCGACCGAAATCAACCCGGCAGTCTGCGGTTGAGCAGCAGAGCGGCGAGCGCCGCCATCGCGAGGACGAACGAGCCGAGCCGCAACCAGCCGACACTCGCGTCGCCCTTCATAGTCTCGAAGCCGATCTGCTCCTGCAGCGTGGTGAAGACGCCCTTGAGCTGTTCGAGGCTCGACGCGGTGTACGCGCTGCCGCCCGAGAGTTCGGCGATCTTCTTCAGCATCGCGTCGTCGACGGGGACCGGTTGCTTCTGGTCGTTGATGTCGACGGTGCCGTAGGGCGTACCGAACGACACGGTGGAGACCGGCACGCCCTGGTCCTTGGCGGTCCGGGCCGCGGTGTAGGCGCCCTTGGGGTTGTCGGGGTTCGAGGGCACGGTCTCCTTGCCGTCGGACATCAGCACGATCCGCGCGGGCGGGGCCTCGTCGCCGCCGCCGATCACGGCGCCGACGGTCGCGATGGCCTGCAGCGCAGTGAAGATGCCCTCACCCGTCGCGGTGCGGTCGGCCAGCTGCAACTTGTCGATCGCGGCCTTGGTGCCCGCGCGATTGGTCGTCGGCGCCACGAGGACCGTCGCCGTGCCCGCATAGGCGATCAGCCCGAGGTTGATGCCCGGGGTGAGCTGATCGGCGAACTGCTTGGCCGCCTCCTGCGCCGCGATGAGACGGCTGGGAGCGACGTCGGTGGCGCGCATCGACTGCGACACGTCGATCACCAGCATCACGACCGCCCGGTTGCGCGGGATGCGGACGTCGTTGGTGGGACCGGCCATCGCGACGGTGAACAGCACCATCGAGGCCACCAGCAGGATCGCGGGCACGTGCTTCCATCGCGCGGAGCGCTTCGGAGCGATGCTCTCCAGCAGTTCCATGTTCGCGAAGCGCAGCATCCGCTTCTGCCGGGCCATCTGCACCACGACGTAGAGCCCGATCACGGCGAGCACCACGAGCAGGAACAGCAGGTACCACGCGTGTTCGAAGCCCGACAGGCTCATCGGTCCGAGCAACGGCAAAGTCATGTACGGCTTGTCATTTCAGTCTCGTCGCGCGCTGATCGATCTACCTGAACGCCAGCCGGCGGTTCGCCACGAACCTGACGACATCGGCGATCCAGTCGCGGTCGGTCCGCAGCGTCAGCAGTGGGGCGTCGCACCGCCGCAGCGTGCGGGCCACCTCGGTTCGCTGCACCTCGGCCGCCTTGGCGAAGTCCTCACGCAGTTGCGCGTCGATCGTGAACTCGCGTGTGACACCGGATTCGGTGTCCTGCAGGATCACCTCGCCCACGTCGGGCAGTTCGACGTCGCGCGGGTCGATGACCTCGATGCCGAGCACCTCGTGCCGTCCGGCGATGGCGCGCAGCGGCTTCATCCAGTTGATGGGACCGAGGAAGTCACTGATGATCACCGCCATGCCGCGCCGGCGTTCCGGCCTGCGCAGCGCGTCGATGGCCGTGGCGAGGTCGCCGCGGACGCCGGCCGGCGCCTTGGGCATCGTCGCGATGGCGGCGAGCAATTCGTGCTCGTGCATCCGGCCCGACAGGGCGGGGATGCGCTTGGTGGTGTCGCCGTTGGTGATCACCGCACCGAGCCGGTTGCCGCCGCCGCTGTTGAGGAACGCGACGGCCGCGGCCGCGGCCACCGCCAGGTCGCGCTTCTCGCACCCCGCCGTGCCGAAGTCCAGGCTCGCCGAGACGTCGACCACCAGCCACGTCTCCAGCTCGCGGTCCGCGATCATCTGACGGACGTGCGGGGTGGTGGTGCGGGCCGTCACCGACCAGTCCATCCGCCGGACGTCGTCGCCGGGCTGGTAGATCCGCGACTCCCCCGGCTCGGACCCCGGGCCCGGGATGAGCCCCTGGTGGTCGCCGTGCAGCACCCCGTCGAGCTTGCGGCGCACCTGCAACTCGAGCTTGCGCAGCGCCGCCGACAACTCGGGGTCGCGGATCTGACCCCGTTGCAGCGACGGTAGATCGACCGTCCGGGTCTTGGGCCGGGTCACCGACCGCTGGCCGCTGCCGCTGCGGCGGGTGCAGCGGGCGCCACCGAATGCCCTTGCTGCGGAATGGCGTTCACCTGGGGCAGGGCGACAGTCTGCAGGATCCGGTTGACGACCGTCTCCGCGGACACCTCGTCGGCGAGCGCGTCGTAGGTCAGCACGAGGCGGTGGCGCAACACGTCCGGGATGATCTCGACGACGTCGTTGGGGATGACGTAGTCACGGCCGCGGATCAAGGCCAGCGCACGCGACGCGGCGATGATGCCCAGCGACGCGCGGGGCGACGCGCCGTACGCGATCCACGCCTTGGCGTCGGGCATGCCGAACTTCTCCGGCTCGCGCGTCGCGGTGACGATGCGGACCACGTAGTCGACCAGGGCGTGGTGGACGAAGACGCCGGACGCGACGCCCTGCAGGCGCAGCAGGTCGTCGGGGTTGAGGATCTGCTTCGGCGTGGGCGGGGTGACGCCCATCCGGTAGATGATCTCGCGCTCTTCCTCGGGCGACGGGTAGTCGATGTTCAGCTTGAACAGGAAGCGGTCGCGCTGCGCCTCGGGCAGTGCGTAGACGCCCTCCTGCTCGATGGGGTTCTGCGTGGCCATGACCAGGAACGGGTTGGGCAGCGGGAACGTCTTGCCGCCGATCGACACCTTGCGCTCGGCCATGACCTCCAGCAGCGCGGACTGGACCTTGGCGGGTGCGCGGTTGATCTCGTCGGCGAGGAGGAAGTTCACCATGACCGGGCCGATCTCGGTGTCGAACTCCTCCTTGCCCACGCGGTAGATCCGGGTGCCGACGATGTCGGTGGGCACCAGGTCGGGGGTGAACTGGATGCGCGCGAAGCTACCGCCGACGACCTTGGCGAACGTCTCGACGGCGAGGGTCTTGGCGACGCCAGGGACGCCCTCGAGCAGGACGTGTCCCTTGGCGAGCAGGCCGACCAGCATGCGCTCGAGAAGTTGGTCCTGGCCGACGATGATGCGCTTCACCTCGAAGATCGCCCGCTCCAGCGTGTGCACCTCGGCCTGCAGGCCGGAACTCGCGGGCGGCGTCTGCTGCGGACCGCCGGGGTAACCCTGCGCCTGGCCGGGGCCGGGGAAGCCTCCGGCGCCCTGGGTCGGCCCACTCGGTGACGTCATCAAGCATCCTCCAACGTAGTTCGCGTCGGGCCCATGGGGCCGACCTCGCCCGGCCTGGCGGCGGGCGCTCTCGTCAACTATTCCAGGCACTTCGGATTCCGTCGACGTCGCCGGTCGCGGCGCGTCCCGCCCGAGGGTGGGTCAGGACTCGATGATGCGGGCCAGATACGGCTGCAGTCCGGCGGTGCGCAGGGGGCTGACCTTGACCTGCTCGCCGCTGCCGGACGCCTCGAGCATCTTGCCGCCGCCGAGGTAGATGGCCACGTGCTGGCTGCCGCCGGGCCCCCAGAACAACAGGTCGCCGCGCTTCGCCTGCGACTGCGGCACCTTGCGGCCGGTGTTGTACTGGTCGCCCGAGTACTTGGGGATCTGGACGCCGACGCCGGCGAACGCGTACCGGGTGAAGCCCGAGCAGTCGTAGCCGATCTTCCCGGCGTCGTAGTCGACACCGGCACTGGGGCCGTTGAGCGCGCCGCCGCCCCACGAGTAGGGCACGCCGATCTGAGAGCCTCCGCGCCGGATGACGTACTCGATGGCCGCCGGCCCGCGGACCCGTGCCCCGGGCGATACGCCTGCGGCGGGCTTCGGGGCGAGTCCGATGGTCTGCAGGAACTGCGACCCGAGGCTCTGGGTGGTCTGCAGCGCGATCTGGCTGACTTCGAACGCCGCGTTGGCCGCGGCCACGGGGTCACCGGGCGCGCCCGAACTGACCGTCTTGGGCAGCGTCGGATCCCACTGGCCGTCGTCGGGCGCGGCCAACGCGGGCATCGCGGTGCCGAGCACCACCGCGCAGGCGCTCAGGACCAGCACCACGGCCTTCACGGTGCGGGCGATCGGCTCAGGCAGCAAGGTGGGTCACCATTCGACGAGTCGGGTCGCGTAGGGCGTCATCCCACTGGTGCGGACGGGCGAGATCTTGACCGTCGACCCGGTGTACGGCGCCTCGAGCATCTGGCCGTCGCCGAGGTACATCGCGACGTGCTGGCTTGCGTTGGGCCCCCAGAACAGCATGTCCCCACGGCGCATTTGCGAGGACGGGATCTTGCGTCCGGCGTTGTACTGGGAGCCGGAATAGTGGTCGAGCTTGATGCCGACGCCGGCGAACATGTACAGCATCAGCCCCGAGCAGTCGAAGCCGACCGTGCCTGCGCCCGAGTCGATTCCGCGGCTGGCGCCCGCGGCGTTGCCACCGCCCCAGGAGTATGGCGTGCCCATGACGGCCATGCCGCGCCTGATCACGTACTCGGTGGCCTGACGGCCGTAGACGCGTGGGATGGCGCCGTTGGTCAGACCGGTCGGGGTGGGCAGGATGCCGAGCTTCTGCAGGAAGGTGCGACCCATCTGCTGGGTCGCCTGCGTGGAGGTCTGAGCGATCCCGAGGATCGCGTTGATGATCGCGATCGGGTCGCCACTGACGAATGCGCTCGGAATCGCCGGGAGCGTGGGATCCCAACCGGTGGCCCACTTCTCACCGGCCGGGGCCTGTGAGGGCGCGGCGGCGCCGGGTACCCGATCCCAGTCGGTGGCCGGTGCGGCGGCTCCGGTCGAGGCGGCCTGCGGGCGGGCCGGCGCGGCGGGGCCGACCGGTGCGGACCACTCCCGTGCGGCGGCGAGTTTCGCTTGGGCTGCGGACCTCTCGGCGGCGAGCTGGTCGAGTTGCACCTGCTGCTCCTTGAAGGTCTGCTGCGCCTGGGTCAGCGCGGTGACCGCGTTGGCCTGGCTGGCCTCTGCGTCGACGACGGCCTGGTCGGCCTTCTGCTTGGCCATCCGGGCGGCCGACTCGCGGTTGACCTGCTCGGTCCTGGCCCGCTGCAGGTCCGCCATGATCTGCTGCGACGACATCGACAGCGTCTGCCCGGTCGATGCCGTGGTGAGGATGTCCGCGGGATCGGAGGCCGTGACGTAGGCGGCCGACGGTCCGTTCACGTACGTGGACGCGGCGAAGGTGTCGAACCGCTTCTGCGCGGCGCCGATGGCCGCATTCGCTTCCTTGACCCCGGTCTGGCCGACCTCGACGTCGTGCTGCGCGGCCGCGGCGGTGTCACGGGCGTTCTGTACTCCGACCAGCGCCTGGTTGACGCTCTCCTGCTGAGTCTGGATCGCGGCCCCGAGGTCCTGGAGCTTCTGGTCGGCGTTGGCGACGGCGGCGACAAGCGGGGCGATCCCGTCCGAGCCGCCCGGGTCAGCCACGGCCATCCCCGGGCCGTGGCTGAACACCGTGGCGACGAGGAACGCGAAGGATAGAGAACACGCGCCGACGCGGCCGCACAGGCGGTGCGCAGAGGCGCTCGTGATGCGTCTCATGGGACTCCGGTCTCCTCGGGCTCGGCGCGAACGCATGGTGGCGTCCGTCGGGTCCTTGGTCACACGAGCCACATTGAGCACTACTGCAACACCAAGCACCTTCTGCACCGTACGTCACAAAAAGCGCCAATGAAACGTTCGTAGCGAACTACAAACTTGTAATTGAAACCGTTGTTACCGAACGGTTATCAACGAATTCCCGTACTGCCGAATTCGGCTCAGCCGACGGGTGCGGCGGAGCCCTCGGGGTCGCTGGACCCGCCCGGCGCGCTGACCGCGCGCCTCGCGCGGACCTGCAGCGCGCGCGTCGCGGCCACCGCCGCGAGGACGCCGGCCAGGAGCACGATCGTGAATCCCGTCCACGGGAAGTGCGATGCGCCGAGTTCGCCGACGAAGTTCTGCGATGACAGGACCGGATTGCCACCCTTGGCCACGTCCTGACCGGCCTCGAGGGTCACCCTGTCGAACTGCGTGCTGTAGGTGCCGGCGAACGACGGGCTGAGTGCGAGCACCGTCGAGCCGGGATGAGCCTGACCGACCTCGGTGGCGATGTCGCGCAGCGGAGTGTCGATGGGCGGGTTGGTGGCGATGACGACGATCTTCAGGTCGATGCCCTTGGACTCCGCCTCGGCGACGACCTGTTTGAGTGCCGGAACGTCGGCCGCGGGGGCGCTCACGCCGTCGGCGCCGACCGCGGCGTTGACGGCCACCATGTCCACGTCCGGCGGGATGTACGCCGGCAGTTGCGGGATGACGTGAGGCCCGGTCACTGCCCATCCCCCGTCGCTCCACTCGCCCATGACGGGGAGATTACGTGATGGGCGGTCGATCGACTGGCAACACGCGCTGTCGGAGACCAGACTGGACCCCGCCCTTGGAAGCTTAAAAGGACAAGCGTACTGTAGGAAATCGAAGCGCCGCCGACACAGCCCCGTCGCGGCGACGACTACACGGGAGTTACGGTGGCCATTAACAACTCAGTTGATTCATTCTCCGCGCACGACACCTTGACGGTCGGCGACGAGAGCTACGAGATCTACCGACTGGATGCGGTACCCGGTACCGAAAAGCTTCCCTACAGCCTGAAGGTGCTGGCGGAGAACCTGCTTCGCACCGAAGACGGCGCCAACATCACCAAGGAACACATCGAGGCGATCGCGAGCTGGGATCCCTCCGCCGACCCGAGCGTCGAGATCCAGTTCACGCCGGCCCGCGTCATCATGCAGGACTTCACCGGCGTGCCGTGCATCGTCGACCTGGCCACCATGCGCGAGGCCGTCGGCGACCTGGGCGGCGACCGGCAGAAGGTCAACCCGCTCGCGCCGGCCGACCTGGTGATCGACCACTCCGTGATCGCCGACCTCTTCGGCACCGCCGACGCCTTCGAGCGCAACGTCGAGATCGAGTACGAGCGCAACGGCGAGCGCTACCAGTTCCTGCGCTGGGGCCAGGGCGCCTTCGACGACTTCAAGGTCGTCCCCCCGGGCACCGGCATCGTGCACCAGGTCAACATCGAGTACCTCGCCAGCGTCGTGATGACGCGTGACGGCGTGGCGTACCCGGACACCTGCGTGGGCACCGACTCCCACACGACGATGGAGAACGGCCTCGGCGTGCTCGGCTGGGGCGTCGGCGGCATCGAGGCGGAAGCCGCGATGCTGGGCCAGCCCGTGTCGATGCTCATCCCACGCGTCGTCGGCTTCAAGCTCAGTGGCGAGCGCCGCCCGGGCGTCACCGCGACCGACGTCGTCCTCACCGTCACCGAGATGCTGCGCAAGCACGGCGTCGTCGGCAAGTTCGTCGAGTTCTACGGCGAAGGCGTGTCCGAGGTGCCGCTGGCCAACCGCGCCACCCTCGGCAACATGAGCCCGGAATTCGGTTCCACCGCAGCGATCTTCCCGATCGACGAGGTGACCATCGACTACCTCCGCATGACCGGCCGCGACGAGCAGCAGCTGGCACTGGTCGAGGCGTACGCCAAGGCGCAGGGCATGTGGCACGACCCGAGCCGCGAGCCGAAGTTCTCGGAGTACCTCGAACTGGACCTGTCCGACGTGGTGCCGTCGATCGCCGGCCCGAAGCGCCCGCAGGACCGCATCGCGCTCGACGACGCGAAGTCGGCCTTCCGCAAGGACATTCACAACTACGTCACCAACGGCAACCCAGCTCCCGAGACCAAGCTCGACGAGGCCGTCGAGGAGACCTTCCCCGCCAGCGATCCGGCGACCCTGAGCTTCGCCGACGAGGGTTCGGTGCCGCTGCACTCCGCGGCGGTCAACGCCGAGGGCCGTCCGACCAAGCCCGTCACGGTGCGCTCCGACGAGCGCGGCCAGTTCGTGCTGGACCACGGCGCCGTGGCGATCGCCGCGATCACGTCGTGCACCAACACGTCGAACCCCGAGGTCATGATGGGCGCCGCCCTCTTGGCGAAGAAGGCCGTCGAGAAGGGCCTGACCACCAAGCCGTGGGTCAAGACCACCATGGCTCCGGGCTCGCAGGTCGTCACCGACTACTACGACAAGGCCGGCGTGTGGCCGTACCTCGAGAAGCTCGGCTTCTTCCTGGTCGGCTACGGCTGCACCACGTGCATCGGCAACAGCGGGCCGCTCTCCGACGAGATCTCGGCGGCCATCAACGAGAACGACCTGTCGGTCACCGCCGTCCTGTCCGGCAACCGCAATTTCGAGGGCCGCATCAACCCGGACGTCAAGATGAACTACCTGGCGTCCCCGCCGCTCGTCATCGCCTACGCGCTGGCCGGCACGATGGACTTCGACTTCGAACACGACGCGCTCGGCACCGACGAGCAGGGCAACGAGGTGTTCCTCAAGGACATCTGGCCGACGCAGCAGGAGATCACCGACACGATCGCCTCGTCGATCAACCAGGAAATGTTCCGCAAGAACTACGCCGACGTGTTCAAGGGCGACGACCGGTGGCGCAACCTGCCCACCCCGAGCGGCGACACGTTCGAGTGGGACCCCAAGTCGACCTACGTGCGCAAGCCCCCGTACTTCGACGGCATGCCCGCCGAACCCCAGCCGGTCACCGACATCAGCGGCGCTCGCGTCCTCGCGCTGCTCGGAGATTCGGTCACCACCGACCACATCTCGCCGGCGGGCAACATCAAGGCGGGCACGCCCGCGGCGCAGTACCTCGACGAGCACGGCGTCGACAAGGCGAACTACAACTCCTACGGGTCACGCCGTGGCAACCACGAGGTGATGATCCGCGGCACGTTCGCGAACATCCGGCTGAAGAACCAGCTGCTCGACGACGTGTCGGGCGGCTACACGCGCGACTTCACCTCCGACGACGCGCCGCAGGCGTTCATCTACGACGCGGCGCAGAACTACGCCAAGCAGGGCACTCCCCTGGTCGTGCTGGGCGGCAAGGAGTACGGCTCCGGATCGTCACGCGACTGGGCGGCCAAGGGCACGTCGCTGCTGGGCGTGCGCGCGGTCATCACCGAGTCGTTCGAGCGCATCCACCGGTCGAACCTGATCGGCATGGGCGTCATCCCGCTGCAGTTCCCTGCCGGCGAGTCGGCGGCGTCGCTGAAGCTGGACGGCACCGAGACGTTCGACATCACCGGCATCGAGGCGCTCAACGAGGGCAAGACGCCCAAGACGGTGCACGTGACGGCGACCAAGTCGGGTGGTGACACGGTGGAGTTCGACGCGGTCGTCCGCATCGACACCCCCGGCGAGGCCGACTACTACCGCAACGGCGGCATCCTGCAGTACGTGCTGCGGAACATGCTGAAGGCGAACTGAGCCAGGCATCGGAAGAGTAGACAAGGCGATTCATTGCCCCGGGTGACCGACGACCATCTCGCGGCCCGGCGCCGTCAGATCCTCGACGGCGCCAGGACGTGCTTTGCGGAGTACGGGTACGACAAGGCGACCGTGCGGCGGCTCGAGCAGACGATCGGGCTGTCGCGCGGCGCCATCTTCCACCACTTCAAGGACAAGGACACCTTGTTCTTCGAGTTGGCGCACGAAGACGCCGAACGAATGGCCGACGTGGCCGCGCGCGAGGGTCTGGTGCAGGTGATGCGGGACATGCTTGCCGCGCCGGAGCAGTTCGATTGGCTCGCCACCCGGCTGGAGATCGCGCGCAAGCTGCGCAACGATCCGGTCTTCAACCAGGGGTGGGCCGAGCGGTCGGCGGAGTTGTCGACGGCGACCGCGGAACGATTGGCGATGCAGAAGGAGGCTGGGCGCCTACGCGACGACGTGCCCAGCGAGGTGTTGCAGACCTATTTGGACCTGGTGCTGGACGGCCTGGTCGCCCGCTTGGCCTCGGGTGACGACACGGAACGCCTCGGCGCGGTGCTGAACCTCGTCGAGGCGTCCGTTCGTCAGCAGTGATTCGAGGGGCGTGAATCTAGCCGCGGGCGCGGTGGTTGGGACCGCCGCGGCTGCGCATCGTGGTGCCCGACTCGCGGAGCATGGCGTGGATGGAGCCGTACGACCTGCCGGTGCTCGCGACCAGCGAGCGGATGCTCGCACCCTTTTCGTATTCGCTGCGGAGTTCGCCGAGCAGTTGATCGCGCGGCTTGCTTCCATCTCTCATCTCTACCTCCAAGGCGCTCATTGCCCCATAGGTACCCGGGGCAATGGAGCCTCAATCCACCTCCGAGCAGGCGACTTCGCGGTGCCCGGCAGGACGGATCAGGCCAATTCGATGAGTTCCCGGTACTCGTCGGACCAGAAGTCCTCCGTGCCGTCGGGGAGGAGCACCACCCGTTGCGGTTCCAGCGCCTCGGCGGCACCCGGATCGTGGGTCACCAGCACCACCGCACCCTGATAGCTGCGCAGCGCGTCGAGCACCTGCTCACGCGATGCGGGGTCCAGGTTGTTGGTCGGTTCGTCGAGTAGCAGGACGTTCGCCGTCGACGCCACCAGGCCCGCCAGCGCCAACCGCGTCTTCTCACCGCCCGACAGCGTGCCCGCGGGCTGGTCGAGCTGCGGGCCACTGAACATGAAGGCACCCAGCAGGCTGCGCAGTTCCTGCTCGCCGGTGTCGGGCGCGGCGTGCCGGATGTTCTCCCAGACCGACGCGAGCCCGTCGATGGTGTCGTGCTCCTGCGCGAAGTAGCCGAGTTTGAGGCCGTGCCCCGGCTCGATCGCGCCCGCGTCCTGCTTCTCCACCCCCGCCAGAATGCGCAGCAGCGTCGTCTTTCCGGCGCCGTTGAGACCGAGGACGACGACCCGTGAACCCTTGTCGATCGCCAGGTCGACCCCGGTGAAGATCTCCAGGGAGCCGTAGGTCTTGGTGAGCCCCTTGCCGACCAGCGGGGTTCGACCGCACACCGCGGGCGTGGGGAACCTGATCTTGGCGACCTTGTCGGCCACCCGTTCGTCGTCGAGTTCGGCGATCATCCGCTCGGCACGCCGCAACATGTTCTGTGCGGCAACGGCTTTGGTCGCCTTGGCGCCCATCTTGGCGGCCTGCGTCCGCAGTGCCGACGCCTTCTTCTCGGCGTTGGCGCGTTCGCGACGGCGACGCTGCTCGTCGGTCGCACGGGCGTCGAGGTACTTCTGCCAGCCCATGTTGTAGACGTCGGCCTCACCGCGCACCGCGTCGAGGAACCACACCCGGTTCACGACGTCGGCCAGCAGGTCGACGTCGTGGCTGATGACGACCAGTCCGCCGGTGTGACTCTGGAGGAACGAGCGCAGCCACCCGATCGAGTCGGCGTCGAGGTGGTTGGTGGGCTCGTCGAGCAGGAGCGTGGTGTCGGAGCCCGAGCCGGTGTCGGAGGCCGCGAACAGGATGCGCGCCAACTCGACGCGACGGCGCTGGCCACCGGACAGGGTGCGCAGCGCCTGGGTCAGCACGCGCTCCGGCAGTCCGAGGCTGGCGCAGATGCGACCCGCTTCGCTCTCGGCGGCGTACCCGCCGAGGGAGGCGAACCGCTCCTCGAGTTCGCCGTAGCGGCGCACGGCCTTGTCGCGGGCGGCGTCGTCGGCGACCTCGGCCATGATCGTCTGCTGCTTCTCCAGATCCGACAGCAGCGTGTCCAGGCCGCGCGCCGAGAGCACCCGGTCGCGAGCCAGCATGTCGAGGTCGCCCTCGCGGGGATCCTGCGGCAGGTAGCCGATCTCCCCGGTGCGGTCGATCTTGCCCGCGTAGGGCTCCCCCTCGCCGGCGAGGATGCGCATCGTCGTGGTCTTGCCTGCGCCGTTGCGGCCGACGAGACCGATCCGATCGCCGGGCTGGATGCGCAGCGCCGGGCCCTCGATGGACAGCAACGTACGCGCGCCGGCGCGGACCTCCAGGTCCGTTGCGGTGATCACGCTGCTGCCTGCCCCTCTGTCGGTGTCGTTACTTGTCGTCGGTGAAGACGGCGGGTCGTTTCTCGGCGCGCGCCGCGACTGCTTCCTCGAAGTTGGCGGTGAGAAGTCGCACGTAGAGTTGACCCAGGCCCTCGGCCTGCATGTGACCTTCCAGGCTACCGGCGTCCAGTCCACTCCAGAGCGTGCGCTTGGTCAACTCGATCCCCGGCCGGGAGAACGCCGCGATGCGGTCCGCGACGTCGTAGCAGGCCTCCAGCAGCTCCTCGCCCGGCACGGTGCGCGACACCAAGCCGATACGCTCGGCCTCGTCGGCGTCGACGTCCCTGCCGGTCAGCATCACCTCGAAGGCGCGAGACGCCCCGATCGCCCGAGGTAGCAGGTAGGACAGGCCGAGTTCGCTGGCCGTCAGCCCGTTGTTGATGCCCGCGGCGCGGAAGTAGGCGCCCTGCGCGGCGAGCCGGATGTCGCATGCCAGCGCGAGGCACAGACCGCCACCGATGGCAGCGCCGTTGACCGCGGCGATCACCGGTTGGTGCAACTTGCGTATGGCGAGAATCACGTCGTCGAGCAACTCCATGGAGCGCAGCGCGAACGTCGGCCGCGTCAGCCCGTCGACGTGGGGCACCGAACCAGCGGACTTGTGATCGGCTCCCGACGAGAATCCCCGCCCGGCGCCGGTCAGGACGACCGCACGGACGGAGTTGTCGTGCGTCAGCTCGTCGAGCGCCGCCTTCAGCGGGATCATGACGTCGAACGCCATGGAGTTCATCCGCTCGGGACGGTTGAGCGTCACCAGTGCGACGTGCGGCCGCGGGCGGTCGATCAGGACCAGCGAGTCACTCACGGGGTGCACGCTATCGCGTGCCGGTCCCCGATCCGGTGCTGTCGGCTAGGACTGCTCGGAGCCCGCATCGGCGGCGATGGCCGCCTCGACGTCGAACTCCTTGATCTTGGCGATCACGTTGTCGAGTTCCTTGGCCGGCAGCATTCCGGAGTGCCGGAACACCATGTGGCCCTTCTTGAACGCCATCAGGGTCGGGATCGCCTGGATCTCGGCGGCCTGGGCGAGACCCGGCTCGGCCTCGGTGTCGACCTTGGCGTGCACGACGTCGGGATGCTTGTCCGACGACGCGGTGAAGGTGGGTGCGAAGGCCTTGCACGGCCCGCACCACTCCGCCCAGAAGTCGACCAACACGATCTCGTTGTCGGTGATGGTCTCGTTGAACTTGGCTGCGGTGATGTCTTGCGTGCTCACACTCTTCCTAACGTCGTCGTCAACTGGGTTGTTCCACGGCCTCCGCGTGCTCAAACGGTCGGCCGGGATGCTCAGCCCGTGGTGACGCGTGACCTGCCGTCGGTCAGGAAGCCGACGATGTCGGCGGCCAGCGCGTCGACGTCGCGGGTGAGGTCCAAGGTGTACGCCGCGCCGAAGGGCGCATTCCAGAAGTCGCCGGCGCGTGGCGCCGTGGCCCAGTTCCACGGTGCGACGTAGGCGTAGGGCATCGGATGGGTGTCGTCGCCCGCGGAGACGCCGTAGTTCACCTCGTCGGCGGCGCACGCGACGTCGAAGTGTTCGGGCCACAGCACCGGGTGTCCGTCGGGCAGCACCTGGGTGAGGGCGAAGCCGCCGGCGTAGAGGCTGCGGTGGACCAGCTCGGCGGCGATCGGGTCGATCGTCAGGACGGTGTCGATCGGCATCGGGTCGCGGAGGGCGTAGACGCCGGCGGGCGGGCCGTAGTCCAGACCTGCGGCGGCGGCGAGGGCGTCGACCGGACCGGCGAGCGCGGCGCTGCCGTCCTGCCAGGTGAAGTCGGCGCCGTGTACCGCCAGTGGCAGCGCGGCGGCGGCGAATCCATCGGGGCGGACGGCCAGGCGGATCGTGCCCGCCGATCGGTACTGCGGGCCGGCGATCAGGCTCTCGGCGACTCCGCGCAGCTGGCGGCGGGTCGAGGTGTACCTCGCGACGTGTTCGGCGTCCGACATGACGTCGACGCTACGGGGTGTTGCTCTCCGTCATCGTCCGGCCCGGGGTGGGTCCCGCCGTGGGTCCCGCCGCCTCGGCCTCCTCGGCGAGCCCGATGCACTCGTAGGAGTTCTGGCCGGTGCAGGGCACGCCGTCGATCTCGGGCAGCCCGCCGCCGACGGGCGTGGTCTCCTCGATCACGTCCGACGGCGGCACCGGCATGCACACGCCGGTGCGGTAGTCCTTGGTCGCGTTCGGTGGGCACGCATCGGCGGCCACCGGAGGCGCGGGCATCGCGAGGATCGCGCCCGCGGCGAGCAGCAGCACGGAGCCGCCGGCAGCGGCCATGGCGCGCGGGAGGGAGATGCGAGGCACGTGAAATCTGTACCTCGTCGGGAGGCGTGACGCCAGGCGTTTCACGCGAAGTTCACGGCGCGTGTCAGTCGGTCGCCCCCGTCAGCAGCGGCGACCGGGGCGAAAACGTGCTCAACCGCGACCGCCGAAAACGGATTGAGTGTCTGACGTCCGGTGTAGAATCGAACACATGTTCGACATGCTGGACTTCGACCCCACCACAGTGGACGAGGCCGGCCTGATCGAGCGCATCGAAGCCCTCGAAAAGTTGAAGTGCACCGCCGCCGCCGCGCAGGCCCGCATGACCGCCGCCCTCGACGGCATGCGGCGTGCCGCCGAAGCCGACCGCGGGGTACCCGCCCACAAACGCGGCAAGGGGTTGGCCTCGGAGATCGCGTTGGCCCGCCACGACTCCCCCACCATGGGCGGGCGGCACCTCGGGTTCGCCCGCGCCCTCATCCACGAAATGCCCTGCACACTCGCCGCCCTGGAACAGGGCGTCCTCTCCGAGTGGCGGTGCACCCTCATCGTGCGCGAATCCGCGTACCTCGACGTCGAAGACCGCCGCACCCTGGACGCCGAAATGTGCGGCGACCTGGCCGCGCTGGCCGGCAAGGGCGACACGCGGATCGCCGCCGAGGCCAAGAAGATCGCCTACCGACTCGACCCCCACGCCGTCGTCGACCGCGCGAAGAAGGCACCCGGCGAGCGCGGATTCTGGATCCGGCCCGCCGCCGACGGCATGGTCTGGGCCACCGCCCTACTCCCCCTCACCCAAGGCGTCTCGGTCTACGCCGCGCTCAAACGCGAAGCCGACGTCTGCGGTGACGGCCGAGGACGCGGTCAGGTCATGGCCGACACCCTCGTCGAACGCATCACCGGCCGCCCCGCCGACGTTCCCGTCCCGGTCACCGTCGACCTCGTCATCACCGACGAGACCCTGCTCGGCGGCGACACCGAACCCGCCTGGATTCCCGGCCACGGACCCGTCCCCGCCGCCGTCGCGCGGCACTTGATCCGCGACGCGGTCGACGATCGACGCTCCACCGCCACACTGCGCCGCCTCTACCGCCACCCGAGTAGCGGCGCGCTGGTCGCGATGGAATCCCGCGCCCGCCGCTTCCCCACCGCCCTGGGGAAGTTCATCGAGTTCCGCGACGACACCTGCCGCACCCCGTACTGCAACGCCGCCATCCGCCACCACGACCACATCACCCCCGCCGCCCGCGGCGGCCCCACCACCGCTGCCAACGGCCAGGGGTTGTGCGAAGCGTGCAACTACGCCAAGGAAGCACCCGGCTGGCACACCACCACCCAGACCGATGAAAACGGCCAGCACACAACCGAACTCACCACACCCACCGGCGCCACACACCACTCACACGCACCACCACTACCGGGGCGCATCAATGGGGACATCCTGCTGATGGACGTCGTGAGATTCCGCGTCGCCGCCTAGCGGCAGCTCAGGTCAGACGGTGAACCCGAGGGCGCGCAACTGCTCGCGACCGTCCTCGGTGATCTTGTCCGGGCCCCACGGCGGGTTCCACACCCAGTTGATCTTGATGTCCTTGACGAGGCCGGTTCCGACGAGAGCGGTCCGCGACTGGTCCTCGATCACGTCCGTGAGCGGGCACGCCGCTGAGGTCAGCGTCATGTCGATCAGCGCCACCTTGCCGGCGTCCGCCTGCTCGACGTTCAACCCGTAGACCAGGCCGAGGTCGACGACGTTGATGCCGAGTTCGGGGTCGACGACGTCGCGCATGGCCTCCTCGAGGTCCGCCATGAACTCCTCGTCGGGTGCGGCCGCGCCGGTGCCCGGATCTGCCGCTGCAGTGTCACTCATCGTCGTTCCTCCACATCGTCGCTGGCCTGCGCCAGTGCATCCTTGAACGCCATCCAGCCCAGCAGCGCGCACTTCACGCGCGCCGGGTACTTCGCCACCCCGGCGAAGGCGATGCCGTCGCCGATCACGTCCTCGTCGCCCTCGACGTTGCCGCGCGAGGAGATCATCTCGGTGAACGCGGCGACCGTCTTCAGTGCGGCGCCGACGCTCTGCCCGATCACCTGGTCGGTCAGCACCGACGTCGACGCCTGGCTGATCGAGCAGCCCTGCCCGTCGTAGGACACGTCGGTCACCGTCTCGCCGTCGTCCGACAGCGCGACGCGCAGCGTCACCTCGTCGCCGCACGTGGGGTTGACGTGCTGCACCTCGGCGCCGAACGGCTCGCGCAGGCCACGGTGATGCGGGTGCTTGTAGTGGTCCAGGATCACCTCCTGGTACATCTGCTCCATTCTCACGCGAAGAACTCGATCGCCCGTCGCACACCCGCCACCAACCGGTCGACCTCGTCGAGCGTGTTGTACACCGCGAACGAGGCCCTCGCGGTCGCGGCGACGCCGAACCGGCGGTGCAGCGGCCACGCGCAGTGGTGACCCACCCGCACGGCCACCCCGTCGTCGTCGAGCACCTGGCCCACGTCGTGGGCGTGCACCCCGTCGACGACGAAGCTGACCGGTGAGCCGCGCAGTTCTGTGCTCAGCGGACCCACGATGCGGACGCCGTCGACCTCGGCGAGCCCGGCGAGCGTCGCCGCCACCAGCTCGCGTTCGTGCTCGTGCACGGCCCGCATGCCGATGCGGTCGAGATACCGCGCGGCGGCCGCCAAGCCGACGACCTGCGACGTCATCGGCGTGCCCGCCTCGAAGCGCTGCGGCGCAGGAGCGTAGGTGGTGGCCTCCATGGTCACCGTCTCGATCATCGAGCCGCCGGTCAGGAACGGTGGTAGCGCATTCAGCAGCGCACGTCGGCCGTACAGGACGCCGATTCCGGTGGGCCCCAACATCTTGTGGCCGGAGAATGCGGCGAAGTCGACGTCGAGCGCGTGGAAGTCGACGGGCTGGTGCGGCACCGACTGGCAGGCGTCCAGGACCGTCAGCGCACCGACGGCCTTCGCCCGGGAGACGATCTCGGCGACGGGCGCGATCGCACCGGTGACGTTCGAGTGGTGGCTGAAGGCCACGACCTTCACGTGCTCGTCGAGGTCCAACGAGTCCAGGTCGATGCGCCCGGCATCGGGTCCGTCCGTGGTGACCGAGTACCACCGCAGCGTCGCACCCGTGCGCCGCGCGAGTTCCTGCCACGGCACCAGATTCGCGTGGTGCTCGAGTTCGGTCGTGACGATGACGTCGCCGGGTCCGACCGCTCCGTCGAACCGCTTGTCCCCCAGCGCGTACGACACCAGGTTGATCGCCTCGGTGGCGTTCTTGGTGAACACCAGCTCGTCGGAGTCGGCACCGACGAAGCGGGCGATGTCCTCACGGCCCTGTTCGTAGGCGTCGGTCGACTCCTCCATCAGCTGGTGCGCACCGCGGTGCACCGCACCGTTGGAGGTGATGAGGAAGTCGCGTTCGGCGTCAAGGACGGCGAGCGGCTTCTGCGAGGTGGCACCGGAGTCCAGGTAGGCCAGCTGGTGCCCGCCCCGCATCACCCTGCCGAGGATCGGGAAGTCCGCTCGGATGCCGGCCAGGTCCAGGCCCAGATCCGAGGACCGTGTGGCCGTCACGTCAGGCTCCCGTGGCCGCAGCCTGCGTGAAGCGCTCGTAGCCGTTCTCCTCCAGCTCGTCGGCGAGTTCCGGGCCACCGGAGGTGACGATGCGGCCGTCGAAGAACACGTGGACGAACTGCGGGCGGATGTAGCGCAGGATCCGGGTGTAGTGCGTGATCAGCAGGACGCCGGCGTTCTCGGCCTCGGCGTAGCGGTTCACACCCTCGCTGACGATGCGCAGGGCGTCGACGTCGAGGCCGGAGTCGGTCTCGTCGAGGATCGCGATCTTCGGCTTGAGCAGGCCCAGCTGCAGGATCTCGTGGCGCTTCTTCTCGCCGCCGGAGAATCCCTCGTTGACGCTGCGCTCGCTGAACGTCGGGTCGATGTCGAGGTCGCTCATCGCACCCTTGACCTCCTTGACCCAGTGCCGCAGCTTGGGGGCCTCGCCGCGGACCGCCGTGGCGGCCGTGCGCAGGAAGTTCGACATCGACACCCCGGGCACCTCGACGGGGTACTGCATCGCCAGGAACAGACCCGCACGGGCGCGCTCGTCGATGCTCATGGCGAGGACGTCCTCGCCGTCGAGCGTGATCGACCCCGACGTGACGGTGTACTTGGGGTGGCCGGCGATCGCGTACGACAGGGTCGACTTGCCGGATCCGTTGGGACCCATGACCGCATGAGTCTCGCCCGACTTCACGGTGAGGTTCACGCCCTTGAGGATCTCGACGTCGTCACCGCCCTCGGCGGAGACGACGGAGGCGTGCAGGTCCTTGACTTCGAGTGTGGTCATCAGTTGCTTCTCGCTTCGGTGATCGCTAGTTCTCGTTCGATGGCTTCGGTCAGGCGCTCGCGCACCGCGGGCACGGCGATCTTGGCGATGATCTCGCCGAAGAAGCCACGCACCACCAGGCGACGCGCCTGGGCCTCGGGGATGCCCCGGGCCCGCAGGTAGAACAGTTGCTCGTCGTCGAAACGGCCCGTGGCGCTGGCGTGTCCGGCGCCGATGATCTCGCCGGTCTCGATCTCCAGGTTCGGCACCGAGTCGGCGCGCGCGCCGTCGGTGAGCACCAGGTTGCGGTTCGCCTCGTAGGTGTCGGTGCCGGTCGCCTCGGCGCGGATGAGGACGTCGCCCACCCACACGGTGTGCGCGTCGGGGAGGTCCGAGTCCGGATCACCCTGCAGCGCACCCTTGTACAACACGTCGGACTTGCAGTTCGGCTGCGAGTGATCGACCAGCAGGCGCGACTCGAAGTGCTGACCGTCGTCGGCGAAGTAGGTGCCGAGCAGCTTGGCGTCGCCGCCGGGCCCGGTGTACCGCACGGTCGCCGAGGTGCGCACGACGTTGCCGCCGAGGGTCACGTTGACGTGGCCCAGGACCGCGTCGCGGCCGAGCTTTGCGTGGTGCGCACTGACGTGCACCGCGTCGTCGGCCCAGTCGGCGATCCAGATGACGCCGAGGCCCGCTGCGTCGCCGACGATGATCTCGACGTTGTCGGCGTAGGTGCCGCTGCCGCGCAGGTCGACGACGACGATGGCCCGCGCCATCTCCTCGAGCCGGATCTGCAGGTGGCCGTACGCCACCGCGCCCTCACCAGGTCCGGTGACGACGATCTCGATGGGCTCGGCCACCTCGACCTCGCGGCCGACGGTGACGATGGTCGCCGCCTCGAACGACGAGAATGCCTGCGCCGCAACGCGGTCGGCGGGCACGCCGCCCTGCCCGAGACGTTCGTCGCCGCGGCGCACCGACTCGATGGTGACGCCGGGACGCTCGGTGACCTCGACGAGCGCCGATCCCGTGGCGGGAGCGGACCCGTCGTGCAGGCCGCGCAGCCGCTTCAGCGGCGTGAACCGCCACAGTTCGTCGCGGCCGCCGGGCACCTCGAAGGCGTCGACGTCGAACGAGGAGAACATCTCGCCCTTGTTGGCGCCGGCCAACGACGAGCCGGGCTTCGCGGCCCCTTCGACCGCAGCTGTCAGATCCTGGGTCACTATCCGACGGCCCCTTCCATCTGGAGCTCGATGAGCCGGTTCAGCTCGAGCGCGTACTCCATCGGGAGTTCCTTGGCGATGGGCTCGACGAAGCCGCGGACCACCATGGCCATGGCCTCGTCCTCGGTCATGCCGCGGCTCATCAGATAGAACAGCTGGTCCTCGCTGACCTTGGAGACCGTCGCCTCGTGTCCCATCGTCACGTCGTCCTCGCGGATGTCGACGTAGGGGTAGGTGTCACTGCGGCTGATCGAATCGACCAGCAGCGCATCGCACTTCACGCTCGACTTGGATCCGTGCGCGCCCTTGTTGACCTGGACCAGTCCGCGGTAGGACGCCCGGCCGCCGCCGCGCGCGACGGACTTCGACACGATGTTGGACGACGTGTTCGGTGCTAGGTGCAGCATCTTCGCGCCGGTGTCCTGGTGCTGGCCCTCGCCGGCGAACGCGACCGAGAGCACCTCGCCCTTGGCGTGCTCACCGGTCATCCACACGGCCGGGTACTTCATGGTGACCTTGGAGCCGATGTTGCCGTCGACCCACTCCATGGTGGCGCCTGCCTCGGCGCGCGCCCGCTTGGTGACCAGGTTGTAGACGTTGTTCGACCAGTTCTGGATGGTCGTGTAGCGGCAGCGGCCACCGGGCTTGACGATGATCTCGACGACCGCGGAGTGCAGCGAGTCGCTCTTGTAGATCGGCGCGGTGCAGCCCTCGACGTAGTGCACGTAGGCGTCCTCGTCGACGATGATCAGCGTGCGCTCGAACTGGCCCATGTTCTCGGTGTTGATCCGGAAGTAGGCCTGCAGCGGGATGTCGACGTGGACGCCCTTGGGGACGTAGATGAACGAGCCACCCGACCACACCGCCGTGTTGAGCGCGGAGAACTTGTTGTCACCGGCCGGGATCACCGTGCCGAAGTACTCGCGGAACAGCTCCGGGTGCTGCTTCAGCGCGGAGTCGGTGTCGAGGAAGATGACGCCCTGGGCCTCGAGGTCCTCGCGGATCGAGTGGTAGACGACCTCGGACTCGTACTGTGCGGCCACGCCGGACACCAGGCGCTGCTTCTCCGCCTCGGGGATGCCGAGCCGGTCGTAGGTGTTCTTGATGTCGGCGGGCAGGTCGTCCCACGTGGCGGCCTGCTTCTCGCTGGACCGAACGAAGTACTTGATGTTGTCGAAGAAGATGCCCTCGAGGTCGGAGCCCCAGTTGGGCATCGGCTTCTTGCCGAAGGTGCGCAGCGCCTTGAGGCGCATGTCGAGCATCCACTCGGGCTCGCTCTTCTTCGACGAGATGTCGCGCACGACGGCCTCGGACAGGCCGCGCTGCGCGCTGGCGCCGGCGACGTCGGAGTCCGACCAGCCGTAGCCGTAGGTGCCCAGCGACGCGATGGCCTCGTCCTGGGTCAGCTGTGGTGCCTCGGGGGTGGTCGTCATGTCGACGCTCCTTGCTGATTGGTGGCTGCTTGTCGATCGGATGTCGCCTCGGCGGGGGCTGAGTGCCGAGGGTCGTGCGGGTGCTGCTGGGTGGCGGCCACGGGGACGTGGGTGGTGCAGGCGCAGTCGCCGTTGACGATGGTCGCGAGCCGCTGGACGTGGGTGCCCAGAATCTCGGCGAAGGCCTCGCGCTCGGCGTTGCACAGTTCCGGGAACTCCTCGGCGACGTGCGACACCGGGCAGTGGTGCTGACAGATCTGCACCCCGCCGACCGGGCCGGGGACCGGCGCGGTGGTGGTGGCGTACCCGGCGTTGGTCAGCGCCGTGGCGACACGGTCGGCGGCATGGGCGACGCCCTCGCCGGCTGCCTCGTCGATGTCGCCGACGCCCGCCAGGATCGTGTCGATGCGACGCCGGGCGAACGTGCGGACGGCGTCGTCGCCGCCGATCTCGCGCAGCTGCCGCATCGCGGCCGCGGCCAGATCGTCGTACGTGTGGTCGAGCTTGTTGCGGCCCGCGGCGGTCAGGCGGAAGCGCTTCGCGGGACGGCCCCGGCCGCTGTGCTGCCAGCTCGCGGCCGCGGTCGACTCGGCGTCGCCCGCGTCGATCAGCGCGTCCAGATGCCGGCGGACGCCTGCGGCGGAGATGCCCAGCCGCGTACCGATCAGACCGGCCGTGGTGGGACCCTCGAGGAGCAACCGGATGATCGCGGTTCGGGTGTGTCCGTCGCCCGAGGGCAGCGTCGTGGGCACGACGGCAACGCCGCCGTCCACGCTCGCACCCTTGGTTCCGATTTCCACAACACCATTGTGACGGAATTCGAACAAGCGGTCTAGCAAGGTCAGCCTTAGTGCCCCGTCTGAATACTCACACCGGCCGTCGGGAATAACCCGCCCGTTATTGTGCTCTGATGGCCGCCCGCCTGCAGCAGCTGAGTTCGGCCGTCGCCAGGTGGCACGCCGACGAGGTCACCGTCGGGTCGCCGCTGATCGCCTCCGAGGTCGCCTCGATGCGGCGTACCCGGGTATTTGGCGCCACCGGCACGGTCCTGATGGCGATCGGTGCACTGGGCGCAGGCGCACGGCCCGTCGTGCAGGATCCGACGTTCGGCGTCCGTCTGCTGAACCTGCCCTCGCGCATTGCGACGGTGTCCCTGACGATGACCACGACGGGCGCGGTCATCATGGCGCTGGCGTGGCTGATGCTCGGCCGCTTCGCCCTCGGACCGCGCCGGATGTCGCGCGCGCAGCTCGACCGCACGGTGATCCTATGGGCGCTGCCGCTGCTGATCGCGCCGCCGATGTACAGCAAGGACGTCTACTCCTATCTGGCGCAGAGCCAGATCGCCCGCAACGGGCTCGACCCGTACGTCGTGGGGCCCGCCCCCGGTCTCGGCCTCGACCACGTCTTCACGCTGTCGGTACCCAGCCTCTGGCGGGACACGCCCGCGCCCTACGGCCCGCTGTTCCTGTGGATCGGACGCGGCATCTCGGAGATCACCGGCGACAACATCGTGGAAGCCGTACTGCTGCACCGGCTGGTGGTGCTGTTCGGCGTCGGGCTCATCGTGTGGGCGACGCCCCGGCTGGCGTTGCGCTGCGGCGTCGCCGAGGTCAGCGCGCTGTGGCTCGGCCCGTGCAACCCACTGCTGTTCATGCACCTGGTGGCGGGCATCCACAACGAGGCGCTGATGCTCGGCCTGATGCTCGCGGGCACCGAGTTCGCGCTGCGCGGGATCGACGCCGCCGGGCCTCTCATCCCGCGCCCGCTGCACCTGCCACGGTCGCGCGCGGAGTGGGTCCGCTGGACGCCGATGGCGATGCTGCTGATCGGCACCGTGCTGATCGCGCTGTCGTCGCAGGTCAAGCTGCCGTCACTGCTGGCGGTCGGGTTCGTCGCGATGGCGCTGGCGTGCCGCTGGGGTGGCACCGTCAAGGCGTTCCTCGTCGCCGGCTTCTCCCTGGCCGCCGTGTCGGTGGCCGTCATGGCGGTCGTCGGGTGGGTCAGCGGGCTCGGCTTCGGCTGGCTGTTCACCCTCGGCACCGCGAACGTGGTGCGGTCGTGGATGTCGCCGCCGACGCTCGTCGCGCTGGGCACCGGTCAGGTGGGCATCCTGCTCGGACTCGGCGACCACACGACCGCGGTCCTGGGACTGACCCGCGCCATCGGTGTGACGATCATCGCAATCCTGGTCACGTGGCTGCTGCTGGCGGTCCTGCGCGGCCGGCTCAACCCGGTCGGTGGCCTCGGCGTCGCACTCGGCGCCACCGTCCTGCTGTTCCCCGTGGTCCAGCCGTGGTACCTGCTGTGGGCCATCATCCCGCTCGCGACGTGGGCGACGCGCCCCGGATTCCGCGGGACGACGATCGTGTTGTCGCTGGTGGTGGGCATCTTCGGGCCCACGGCCAACGGCGACCGGTTCGCGCTGTTCCAGATCATCGACGCGACGCTGGCCAGCGCACTCATCGTCGCGCTGCTGATCGTGATCACGTACCGCCGGCTGCCGTGGCGTCCCGCGCCAGAGTCGGCGGCGACGGCCGACGAACCTCCCCCACCACCGGTCACCCGACCGGACGCCTACGCTGAATCTCCGTGACCTCCGGTTCCGCGACTCCCGTGCTCCTGCGCGGTGTGTCGAAGCGGTACGGATCGAACGTCGCGGTCGACGGACTCGACCTCGAGGTCCATCAATCCGAGGTCTTTGCCCTGCTCGGACCCAACGGCGCGGGCAAGACCACGACCATCGAGATGTGCGAGGGCTTCCTCAAGCCCGACTCCGGCAGCGTCGAGATCCTCGGCCTCGATCCGGTGGCCGACAACGCGCGACTGCGCGAGCGGATGGGCGTCATGCTGCAGGGCGGCGGCGGCTACCCCGCGGCGCGGGCCGGCGAGATGCTGCGCCTGGTGGCCGCCTACTCCGCGAACCCCCTCGACCCCGACTGGCTGATGAACGTGCTGGGGCTGACCGAGGCGGCGCGTACCACGTACCGGCGGCTGTCCGGCGGGCAGCAGCAGCGCCTGGCGCTCGCGTGCGCCGTCGTCGGCCGACCCGAACTGGTGTTCCTCGACGAGCCGACCGCCGGAATGGATGCGCACGCGCGAATCGTGGTGTGGGACCTCATCGACGGGCTCCGCCGTGACGGCGTCACCATCGTGCTGACGACCCACCAGCTCACCGAGGCCGAGCAGCTCGCCGACCGGTTGACGATCATCGACCATGGCGCCGCGGTCGCGACCGGCACACCCGCAGAACTCATGCAGCGCGGCGCGGAGAACCAGCTGCGGTTCTCGGCGCCGCCGAAACTCGACCTCTCGCTGCTGATCACCGCCCTGCCCGAGGACTATCGGGCGGTGGAGGTGACGCCCGGCGAGTACCTCGTCGAGGGTCACGTCGATCCGCAGGTGCTCGCGACGGTGACCGGGTGGTGCGCACGCCTCGACGTCCTCGCCACCGGTATGCGGGTGGAGCAGCGGAGCCTCGAGGACGTGTTCCTCGACCTCACCGGGCGGGAGCTGCGTTCGTGACGAACCGCTTCGAACCCGGGACGTTCGCCCCCGACCCTCGGCCCGCGACGGTGCCGTCGATGCTCGTCGCCCAGTTCGGGCTCGAACTGAAGCTCCTGCTGCGCAACGGCGAGCAGTTGCTGCTGACCATGTTCATCCCGATCACGCTGCTGATCGGCCTCAGCCTGCTGCCGTTCGGCGACTTCGGGCCGAACCGGGCGGCGACGTTCGTCCCCGCGATCATGGCGCTGGCGATCATCTCCACCGCGTTCACCGGGCAGGCGATCGCGGTGGCCTTCGACCGGCGCTACGGCGCATTGAAGCGGCTCGGCGCCACCGCGCTGCCCGTGTGGGGCATCATCGCGGGCAAGTCGCTGGCGGTGGTGACGGTGGTGTTCCTGCAGTCGATGCTGTTGGGCGCCATAGGCTTTGCGCTCGGGTGGCGGCCGGCGCTGGCGGGGCTGGCCCTGGGCGGGGTCGTCATCGCACTGGGCACCGCCGCGTTCGCCTCGCTGGGACTCCTGCTGGGCGGCACGCTGCGTGCCGAGATCGTCCTCGCCCTCGCTAACCTGCTGTGGTTCGTCTTCGCGGGCCTCGGCGCACTGACGCTGGAGGGCGGCATCGTCTCCAGCGGGCTGAGCTGGGTCGCCCGCCTCACGCCGTCGGGCGCGCTCACCGAGGCGCTGGCGCAGGCACTCGCCCAGTCCGTCTCGTGGGTCGACGTGGCGGTGCTGCTGGCGTGGGGCGTGGTTGCGGCGCTATGCGCGCTGCGCTGGTTCCGCTTCACCTGACGCCGCGGCAGTGCGAGTGACGCCCCCTACTACAGCCTGTAGTTAGATCTCCTCTACCATCGAAGCGTGCTCGTCGGACGCGTGTTCAGAAGGTGCGTCGACGTGCTGCCGCTGCCCAGCCTGCGGGTGCAGCGCCTGATCGCCCTCGCCGTCGTGATCACCCAGGGCGGCATCGCCGTGACCGGTTCGATCGTGCGCGTCACCGCCTCCGGCCTCGGGTGCCCGACCTGGCCGCAGTGCTTTCCGGGCAGCTTCGTCCCCGTCCCCCACGCCGAGGTGCCCGGCATTCACCAGGCCGTCGAGTTCGGCAACCGGCTGCTCACGTTCCTCGTCGTCCTCACCGCGGCCCTGGCGGTCCTCGCGGTGGTACGCGCGCGGCGCCGTCGCGAGGTGCTCGTCTACGCCTGGCTGATGCCCGCGTCGACAGTCCTGCAGGCCGTCATCGGCGGCATCACCGTCCTGACCGGGCTGCTCTGGTGGACCGTCGCCATCCACCTGCTGGTGTCCATGCTCATGGTGTGGCTCGCGGTGCTCCTGTACGCCAAGATCGGCGAGCCCGACGACGGCGTGCCAGAGCGCCTCGTCCCGAAGCCCCTGCGGCAGTTGACGATGCTCAGCGGAGTGGCGCTGTCGATGGTGCTGATCGCCGGCACGATGGTGACCGGTGCCGGCCCGCACGCGGGCGACAAGAGCGTCGACGCACCGGTGCCCCGTCTGGGCCTCGACATCGTCACCCTGGTATACCGGCACTCGGCCCTGGTCACCGCTTACCTGTGTCTGCTGATCGGTCTCGGCTTCGCGCTGCTGGCCGTGAAGGCACCGCGCCAGGTGACGATCCGCCTCGTCGTGCTGGTCGTCCTCGTCTGCCTGCAGGGCATGGTCGGGACGGTGCAGTTCTTCGCCGGCGTGCCCGCCGTCCTGGTCGCCGTCCACGTGGCCGGCGCGGCGATCTGCACCGCCGCGACGGCGGCCCTATGGGCGTCGATGCGACAGCGGACCAAGCCCCAACCGGTCGAGAGCCGACTCGACGGCGAGCGCGAACTCTCGCTGCCGTAGCCCACGGTCCTCGTCGTCGAGCTGTCGCCACCCCAGGGACGGCTCAACCAGTTCGAGTTCCAGCAGGTGTGGGTCGGTCCGATCCCCGATCACGTCGACCCGCGCGTACAGGAAGTCCGACGCCGAGCCCCCGAGACGGTCGGCCGCCGCGCGCAACGCGGCATACCCGACGTCCCACAGTTCGAAGTCGGGATCGGCAGGCGTCAGCGCCTCCTCGGCGAAGGTCCCGGACTCGTCCAATGCCGCGGCGCTGCCGGGAGCCGGTAGCAGCGGGCCCTTCGTGAAGGCGTGGGACTGCTCACCGCCGAGGAACACCAGCGCCGTCTCGCCGGCCTCGATGCGCGGATCGTAGGGCTGCACCAGCACCGTGCGTCCCGCGGCGTGCAGGCCGGCGGCGTGCTCGCGGGCCGATGCCTCGTCGTCGAAGCGCTGAGCGCCGACCGAGCCGGCGCCCACGGCGGGCTTGACCACGACCTCGCCGGCCGGCACCTCGACGGTCTCCCCCGGTGCGAAGAATCGGCTGGGCACCGTGGGCACTCCCGCGGCGGCCAGGTCGACGAGGTACCGCTTGTCGCTGTTCCACGCCACCACGTCGGGTGGGTTGAGCAGGTTGGGCACCCGCCTCGTCCAGGCCAGGAAGTCGCTCAGCCGCTCGGTGTAGTCCCACGTCGCCCGCAGGATCACCAGGTCGGCGGTTTCGGTATCGGGGTCGTCCCACGCCAGCCAGCGGGCGTGCAGACCGCGCGCCCGGAGCGCGCCGACGAGGCCGGCGTCGTCGCCGTCACCCTCGATCAGAGCGCTGCAACCTGCAAGGACGATCGAGGGATGCCGTAGGTCCGGCCGAGCGAGTTTCACGCCTGCATGATAGGTGTCATGTACGCCATCGAAGTCGCCGAAACCGGCGGGCCAGAAGTCCTCTCCTACGTCGAGCAGCCCACGCCCTCCCCCGGGCCGGGTCAGGTCCTGATCAAGGCCGACGCGATCGGCGTCAACTTCATCGACACCTACTTCCGGTCGGGCCAGTATCCGCGCGAACTGCCCTTCGTCGTGGGCACCGAGGTGTGCGGCACCGTCGCCGAGGTCGGCGAGGACGTCGCGGCGCTGTCCGTGGGCGACCGCGTCGTCACCGCGCAGGCCGTCGGCGCCTACGCCGAGTACTGCCTGGCCGCCGCCGATTTCGTCGCCTACGTGCCCGACGCCGTGCCCGCCGAGGTCGCGGCGTCGGCGCTGCTCAAGGGCATGACGGCGCACTACCTGATCAAGTCCGTCTACCCCGTCCAGCAGGGCGACGTGGTGCTGGTGCACGCGGGCGCGGGCGGCGTGGGGCTGATCCTCACCCAGTGGGCCACCAGCATGGCGGTCAAGGTCATCACCACGGTGTCGACGCCGGAGAAGGCGGACCTGTCCCGCCAGGCGGGGGCCATCGAGGTGCTGGACTACCCGGACGATCCGGCCGAGTTCGGCGCCAGGGTCCGCGAACTGACCGGTGGCGTCGGGGTCGCGGCGGTCTACGACGGCGTCGGCGCCTCGACTTTCGAGGCGAGCCTCGCCAGCCTCGCGATCCGGGGCACGCTCGCGCTGTTCGGCGCGGCCAGCGGTCCGGTCCCGCCGTTCGACCCGCAGCGGCTGAACGCCGCGGGATCGATCTTCCTGACCCGGCCCACGCTGGCGCACTACACCTACACCGCCGACGAGTTCTCCTGGCGCGCGGGCGAACTCCTCGATGCGATCGCCACCGGGACGCTCGACGTGACGGTCAGCGAGCAGTACCCGCTGGCGGAGGCCGCACGGGCGCACGCGGACCTGCAGGGCCGCAAGACCGTCGGCTCCGTGGTGCTGGTGCCGTGACGCAATGCCCGCCGACCTGATCGTGAGCCGGACGCTGGCCGTGCCGGCGTCCGAGCTGCACGAACGCTTCTCGAGGTCCTCGGGACCAGGCGGGCAGGGCGTCAACACCACCGACAGCCGGGTGGAACTGTCCTTCGACGTGGCCGGCTCGCCGTCGATCCCGCACCACCTGCGCCACCGCATGCTGTGCGCGCTGCGGAACCGGCTGACCGGTGGGGTACTGACCGTGACGGCGAGCGAGCACCGCGCGCAGCTGCAGAACAGGGCCGCGGCGCGCGAGCGCATGGCGCGGCTGCTGCGTGACGCCGCTGCCGCCCCGCCCCCGACGCGGCGGGCGACGCGGCCCACCCGGGGATCGAAGGAGCGCAGGATCGCGGAGAAGAAGCGCCGCGGTCAGACCAAGCAGGGCCGACGCGCGGGGTGGGACTCGAGCTAGCGGCTACAGGTGCAGCAGCGTCGGCAGGGCGAGCGCCGAATCCACGGCCAGCGCGCAGAACACGACGGCGAGGTAGTTGTTGGACTGCAGGAACAGTCGCAGCGGCTTGACGGGCTCACCGCGCTTGACCCCGCTGTAGAGCTGATGCGCCATCACCAGGAACCAGACGCCCGCCAGCAGCGCCACCGCGGCGTACAGCCAGCCGGTGGCCAGCGCCAGCCCCAGCGTCGCGAACACCGTCAGCCACGTGTAGATCAGGATCTGCTTGGTGACCTGGAGTTCGGTGGCCACGGTCGGCAGCATCGGCACGCCTGCGGCCTTGTAGTCGTCCTTGTAGCGCATCGCCAGCGCCCAGGTGTGCGGCGGCGTCCAGAAGAAGATGATGGCGAACATCACCAGCGCGGGCCACTGCACGGTCCCGGTGACGGCCGACCAGCCGATCATCACGGGCATGCAGCCCGCGGCCCCGCCCCACACGACGTTCTGCGAGGTACGCCGCTTCAGCAGGAGCGTGTAGACGAAGACGTAGAACAGGATCGTCACGATCGCCAACACGCCGGACAGCAGGTTGGTCGTGGTCCAGAGCCAGAAGAACGATCCGACGGACAGGACCAGACCGAAGATCAGGGCGTTGCGGGTCGGGACGGTGGCGCGGGCCAGGGGCCGCAACGCGGTGCGCTTCATGACCTTGTCGATGTCGGCGTCGGCCACGCAGTTCAAGGTGTTCGCACCGGCGGCGGCGAGCATCCCGCCGATCAGGGTGTTCAGGATGAGCAGCGGGTTCACCGTGCCACGCTCGGCAAGCAGCATCGCGGGGATGGCCGTGACGAGCAGCAGTTCGATGACCCGGGGCTTCGTCAGACCGACGTAGGCCAACAGGGTCGTGCGGATCCGTCCGGGCGCTACGCGCTCGCGAATGCTCACGCAGTTGACTCCTCATTCTTCGTGGCAGCGGCGCGCAGCTTCTACTACAGACGATGGTAGACCGCTTCGGTGCCGGGACGGCAATCCAGGGTCCGTTCACCGCCTCGACACCGCCTCCGGTCGCGGATGTCACACGCGGACTGCGACGCGGGGACCGAGCGCACTAGGGTGGTGGGGACTGGCTTGCCTACCTGGAGGAGTGAGTTCGTGACCACCGTGGAAGAAATTTCCGCACTCACCCAACCCCATCATCCCGACGACTGGACGGACATCGACTCCGTCGCCGTGGACACCGTGCGCGTACTGGCCGCGGATGCCGTGCAGAAGGTCGGCAATGGCCATCCGGGCACCGCGATGAGTCTCGCGCCACTGGCGTACACGCTGTTCCAACGACAGCTGCGGCACGACCCCAGCGACGTGCACTGGCTGGGCCGCGACAGGTTCATCCTGTCGTGTGGCCACAGCAGCCTCACGCTGTACATCCAGCTCTACCTCGGCGGCTTCGGGCTCGAACTGTCCGACATCGAGGCGCTGCGCACCTACAAGTCGAAGACCCCGGGCCACCCGGAGTTCCGGCACACCAAGGGCGTCGAGATCACGACGGGCCCGCTCGGCCAGGGTCTCGCCTCGGCGGTCGGCATGGCGATGGCGGCGCGCTTCGAGCGCGGTCTGTTCGACCCCGACGCCGCTCCGGGCACCAGCCCGTTCGATCACTTCATCTACGTCATCGCCTCCGACGGTGACATGGAGGAGGGCGTCACCAGCGAGGCGTCGTCGCTCGCGGGCACGCAGCAGCTCGGCAACCTGATCGTGTTCTACGACAAGAACCAGATCTCGATCGAGCACGACACCAACATCGCGCTGTCCGAGGACGTCGCCGCCCGCTACCGCGCGTACGGCTGGCACGTCCAGGAGGTCGAGGGCGGCGAGAACGTCACCGGCATCGAGGCCGCCATCGCGGAGGCCAAGAAGGTCACCGACAAGCCGTCGTTCATCGCGGTGCGCACCATCATCGGGTATCCCGCACCCACCAAGATGAACACCGGTGGCGTGCACGGCTCCGCGCTCGGCGACGACGAGGTGGCCGCCACCAAGAAGGTGCTCGGCTTCGATCCCGAGAAGACCTTCGAGGTGCGCGACGAGGTCATCGAGCACACCCGCAAGCTGGTCGACCGTGGCCGCGAAGCCCACGAGAAGTGGCAGCCGGAGTTCGACGCCTGGGCCGAGCGCGAACCCGAGCGCAAGAAGCTCCTCGATCGCCTGACGGCCGAGGAACTGCCCGACGGCTGGGACGCCGACGTCACGACGTGGGCGCCGGGCGACAAGCCGGTCGCCACCCGGGCCGCGTTCGGACAGGTGCTCAACGACGTGGCGCCGAAGCTGCCCGAGCTGTGGGGCGGCTCGGCCGATCTCGCGGGCAGCAACAACACCACGATCAAGGACGTGAAGTCGTTCGGTCCGCCGTCGATCTCCACGGAGGACTTCACGGCCGACTGGTACGGCCGCGTGCTGCACTTCGGCATCCGCGAGCACGCCATGGGCTCGATCCTGTCGGGCATCGTGCTGCACGGACCCACCCGGGCCTTCGGCGGCACGTTCCTGCAGTTCTCGGACTACATGCGGCCCGCGGTGCGACTGGCGTCGCTGATGGACATCGACACCATCTACGTCTGGACGCACGACTCGATCGGGCTCGGCGAGGACGGACCCACCCACCAGCCGGTCGAGCACCTCGCCGCGCTGCGCGCCATCCCGAACCTGTCGGTGGTGCGTCCGGGTGACCCCAACGAGACCGCCTACGCGTGGCGCAGCATCGTCGCCCGCGGCAACGGCAGCGGCCCGGTGGGCCTGATCCTGACCCGCCAGCCCGTCCCGGTGCTCGAGGGCACCGACTTCGACGGCGTCTCCAAGGGCGGGTACGTCCTCGGCGGCGGCACGCCGGCCGACGACGCGGACGTCATCATCATCGCCACGGGGTCGGAACTGCAGCTCGCCGTGGAGGCGCGGAAGCAGTTGGCGGAGAAGGACATCGTCGCCTACGTGGTGTCGATGCCGTGCGTGGAGTGGTTCGAGAGCCAGCCCAAGGAGTACCGCGACAGCGTGCTCCCGCCGCAGGTGTCGGCTCGCGTCGCCGTCGAGGCGGCCGTCGCGCAGAGCTGGTACAAGCTCGTCGGCGACACCGGCGAAATCGTCTCGCTCGAGCACTTCGGCGAGTCCGCAGACGACAAGACGCTGTTCCGCGAGTTCGGTTTCACCCCTGAAGCAGTGGTGGCCGCGGCGGAACGATCCATCGACAACTAATCAACGGATTGAGGCAAGACGCATGACTCAGAACCCGAACCTCGCGGCGCTGAGTGCCGCAGGAGTATCCGTATGGCTCGACGACCTGTCGCGTGAGCGACTGGAGTCGGGCAACCTGCAGGAACTCGTCGACACGCGCAGCGTCGTCGGCGTCACCACGAACCCGTCGATCTTCCAGGCCGCCCTGTCCAAGGGTGACGCCTACGACGCGCAGATCGCCGAACTCGCGGAGCGGGGCGCCGACGTCGACGCCACCATCCGCACCGTCACCACCGACGACGTGCGCAACGCGTGCGACGTCTTCGCCAAGACCTACGAGGCGTCCGGCGGCGTAGACGGCCGGGTGTCCATCGAGGTGGATCCCCGTCTGGCCCGCGACGCCGACAAGACGATCGCCCAGGCGATCGAACTGTGGAAGATCGTCGACCGGCCCAACCTGCTCATCAAGATCCCCGCGATGGAGGAGGGCCTGCCGGCGATCACCGCGGTGATCGCCGAGGGCATCTCGGTCAACGTCACGCTGATCTTCTCGGTCGAGCGGCACGAGGCCGTCATGGACGCCTACCTCGCGGGGCTGGAGAAGGCGAAGGAAGCCGGCCACGACCTGTCCAAGATCCATTCCGTCGCATCGTTCTTCGTGTCCCGCGTGGACAGCGAGATCGACAAGCGGCTCGAGGCGATCGGCTCGGACGAGGCGCTCGCGCTACGCGGGAAGGCCGGCGTCGCCAACTCTCGCCTGGCCTACGCCGCCTACCAGAAGGTGTTCGAGAGCGGTCAGCGCTTCGGCGTCCTCAAGGGTGACGGCGCCCGGGTGCAGCGCGTGCTGTGGGCGTCCACCGGGGTGAAGAACGAGGACTACTCCGACACGCTCTACGTCACCGAACTGGTCGCGCCCGACACCGTGAACACGATGCCCGAGAAGACGCTCGAGGCCGTCGCCGACCACGGCGAGATCAAGGGCGACACCGTCAGCGGCACCGCGGACGAGGCGCAGAAGGTGTTCGACGGGCTCGAGTCCGTGGGCATCGACCTCACCGACGTGTTCCTGGTGCTCGAGAACGAGGGCGTCGAGAAGTTCGACAAGTCGTGGAGCGAACTGATGGAAGCCACCAAGCAGCAGCTCGACGAGAAGAAGTCCTAACCGTCGATGAGCGCCTGCGCGAAGAGCCCGCGATGAGCGACTGCGCGAGCCGTCCGGCCGACTGGGTCAACCCGCTTCGGGACAAGCGCGACAAGCGGATGCCGCGCATCGCGGGGCCCTGCGCCGTCGTGATCTTCGGCGTGACGGGTGACCTCGCACGCAAGAAGCTCATGCCGGCGATCTACGACCTGGCGAACCGCGGGCTGCTGCCGCCGTCGTTCGCGCTGATCGGGTTCGCACGCCGGGACTGGGCCGACGAGGACTTCGGCAAGGTCGTCTACGACGCGGTGAAGCAGCACGCGAGAACGCCGTTCCGGCAAGAGGTCTGGGACCGGTTGGCCGAGGGCATCCGCTTCGTGCAGGGGACGTTCGACGACGAGTCGTCGTTCGAGCGGCTCAAGGCCACCCTGGACAAACTCGACCAGGAACGCGGTACGGGCGGCAATCATGCGTTCTACCTGTCGATCCCGCCGAACGCGTTCCCGGTGGTGTGCGAGCAGCTGTCGAAGTCCGGACTGGCCGACAAGCCCGAGGGCTGCTGGTCGCGCGTCGTCATCGAGAAGCCGTTCGGCCACGACCTGAAGAGTGCAGAGGCGCTCAACGGCGTCGTCAACGGCGTCTTCCCCGAGGCGTCGGTGTTCCGCATCGACCACTACCTCGGCAAGGAGACGGTGCAGAACATCCTCGCCCTGCGCTTCGCCAACGAGTTGTTCGAGCCGGTCTGGAACTCGCACTACGTCGACAGCGTCCAGATCACGATGGCCGAGGACATCGGCCTGGGTGGTCGCGGCGGCTACTACGACGGGGTGGGCGCCGCCCGCGACGTCATCCAGAACCACCTGCTGCAGTTGTTGGCGCTGACCGCGATGGAGGAGCCCGTCAGCTTCTCCCCCAGCGAGTTGCAGGCCGAGAAGATCAAGGTGCTCTCGGCCAGCACGCTGGCGGAACCGTTGGACGAGACCACCTCTCGCGGCCAGTACACGGCCGGCTGGCAGGGCGGTGAGCGGGTGGTCGGACTGCTCGAGGAGGAGGGCTTCTCCACGACCTCCACCACCGAGACGTTCGCCGCGATCACCGTCGACGTCGACACCCGCCGGTGGGCGGGCGTCCCGTTCTACCTGCGCACGGGAAAGCGTCTGGGACGCAGGGTCACCGAGATCGCGCTGATCTTCAAGCGTGCGCCGCACCTGCCCTTCGACGCGACGATGACCGAGGAACTCGGCCAGAACGCCCTCGTCATCCGCGTCCAGCCCGACGAGGGCATCACGCTGCGCTTCGGTTCCAAGGTGCCGGGCAACGCCATGGAGGTCCGCGACGTCAGCATGGACTTCTCCTACGGATCGGCGTTCGCCGAGGAGTCGCCCGAGGCCTACGAGCGGCTGATCCTCGACGTGCTGCTCGGTGAGCCCTCGCTGTTCCCGGTCAACGCGGAGGTCGAATTGGCCTGGAAGATCCTCGATCCCGCGCTGGAGTACTGGGCCTCACACGGCAAGCCCGACCCGTACGAGTCCGGCGGCTGGGGCCCGGATTCCGCGTTCGAGATGATGAACCGCACCGGCCGGGCCTGGAGGAGACCGTGATAGTCGACCTGCCGGACACCGATACCGGCGCCATCAACAAGAAGATCCAGGCACTGCGCGAAGAGGGCGGCGCGATCACGCTGGGTCGCGTGCTCACCCTCGTCATCGCCCCGGACACCGAAGCGGTGCTGGAGGAGTCGATCGAGGCCGCCAACGCCGCCAGCCGGGAACACCCGTGCCGCGTGATCGTGGTGAGCCCGGGCGACCGGCTCGCGACCGACGCGAGGCTCGACGCCCAGCTGCGGGTGGGCAGCGACGCCGGCGCGAACGAGGTCGTCGTGCTCCGCCTGTCCGGCCCGCTGGCCAACCACGCCAGCAGCGTCGTCATGCCGTTCCTGCTGCCAGACACCCCGGTGGTGACGTGGTGGCCGGACGTCGCCCCCGCCGTGCCCTCGCAGGATCCGCTGGGGCAGTTGGCCTTGCGCCGCATCACCGACGCCACGAACGCGGAGGATCCGCTGGCCGCCATCAAGGGCCGCCTCGCCGGCTACACGCCGGGCGACACCGATCTCGCGTGGAGCCGGATCACGTACTGGCGGGCGCTGCTGACCTCGACCCTGGATCAGGGGCCCTTCGAGAAGGTCGAGTCGGCGCACGTCTCGGGCCTCAAGGACGAACCCGCGCTGGACATCCTGGCCGGCTGGCTGGCCAGCAACGTCGACGGACCGGTGACCCGGGGCGTCGGTGACCTGAAGGTCGAACTGGTCCGGGCGAGCGAGACCATCACGCTGAGCCGGCCGCAGGAGGGCATCACCGCCTCCCTGACCCGGACCGGCAAGCCCGACTCCCTGGTTCCGTTGGCGCGCAGGGAGACCCGCGAGTGCCTGGCCGAGGACATGCGCCGCCTCGACGCCGACGAGATCTATCAAGCCGCCCTCCTGGGGATGGCCGAGGTGACCTATGTCTGAGACCGTGATCGAGAAGTACGCCGACACCGACGCGCTGGTCGCCGCGGCAGGCGACCGCCTGGTGGGCGCCATCACCGCCGCGATCGACGCGCGCGACGTCGCGCACGTCTCCCTGACCGGCGGCGGCACCGGTGGCAAGCTGCTCAAACGCGTGGCCGAGCGGTCCGGGGAGATCGACTGGGCGAGGGTCCACGTCTACTGGGGCGACGAGCGGTTCGTCCCGGTCGACGACGACGAGCGCAACGAGAAGCAGGCCCGCGAGGCGCTGCTCGACGGCGTCGACATCCCGGCGGCCAACGTGCACGCGATGGCGCCGAGCGGCGGCGAGTACGGCGACGACATCTACGCCGCCGCGCTGGCCTACGAGCAGGTGCTCAAAGCGCATGCCGAGGAGGGCCTCGCCGCGCCCCGGTTCGACGTGCACCTGCTCGGCATGGGCGGCGAGGGGCACGTCAACTCGCTGTTCCCGCACACCGAGGCGACCCGGGAGGCCGAGCGCTTCGTCGTCGGCGTGACCGACTCCCCCAAGCCGCCGCCGCTGCGGATCACGATGACCTTCCCCGCGGTCACGCTGTCGCGCGAGGTGTGGCTGGTGGTGTCCGGTGACGAGAAGGCCGAGGCCGTCGCCTCCGCGATCGGGGGCGCGAGCCCCGAGGACGTGCCCGCAGCGGGCGCGGTCGGCCGCGAGGCCACCGTGTGGCTCCTCGACGAAGCCGCCGCGTCCCGCCTGTAGCTCGTCGCATACTGAGCGGCATGGCAGACAAGGGAGACGGCCGCAGTCGGCCGGTCAGCGGTCGGCAACGCATCAAGACTCTGACGCAGGCCGCGCTCAACGCGGACGCCACGGTCGAGCAGGTCGACGCGTTGCTCACCGACCTCGGTGACACGCTCACCGGCCTCGACAAGACCACCAGTGGTCTCGACGAGACGCTGGCCCGGTTCAACGACACCATCACCCGCATCGACGAACTGGCGCCCCGGCTCATCGCGGTGGTGGAGCGCCTCGAGCACATCGTGGACCGTGTCGAGCGCATCGTCGGGCTCGGCGAATCCGTGGTCGCCCCCTGGGCGGCGACCGAGAACGCCGTGCGTGGCGCACTGAGCGCGGTGCGGAGGTCCACCGGTCTGTGAACGACCGGGTGCCGGTGGCCGAGGGCGTCGGCCTGCCGTGGGACGTCGCGGTCACCGACGGCGTCGCGGCCATCGCCGCGGCCCGGGAGCGGCACGGCGACACCTTCGTCGTCGACAGCGGCGGGCAGCACTACCTGTTCACGTTCTCCCCCACCGGCGTCGAGTCGTTCTACGCGCTGCCCGAGGAGGTCGCGAGCAAGGGCGTCGCCGACTACCTGATGCTCCGCCGCAAGCTGCCTGACGAGATCTTCGCGGGCCGCCGCACGCTGCCGGGTTCGCTCTTTCGTCGCGACGACGTGACGTCCTACCTCGACAACCTCGACGCCGCGCTCGACGCCACGTTCGCCGAACTGGGCGACGCGGGGACGGTGGACGTGTTCGCGCTGACCCGCCGCCTCGGCCACCGGATGGGGCTGGCGTCATGGGCGGGCCCGGCCGCTGCGGACCCCGGTTCCCTCGAGCGGCTCGTGGTGGCGTTCGACGCGCTCGACGGGTCGGACGCCTTCGTACACCCGGACGCCATGGCGGCGATCGCCGACTCGGGGAAGGCCGTCGAGCGCGCCGCCCTCGACGACGTCGTCGACGTGATCGAAGGCGTTCTGCGCGAACGTCGTTCGAGCGTCCAGCCCGAGTCGCTGTTCGGACGCATCGTGGCCGCCTGGGCCGGCGAGCCCGACGACGTCCGGCTCCGCGGCATCGCGCTGGACGTCGCGCTGATCCACGTCGCGTCGATGTCGAACCTGATGGCTGCGCTGGGCTGGGCGCTGGTCGACCTCGTCGAGCACCCCGACGACGCCGCACGCGTCGCGGCGGGCGATGCCGAATGGGCCCGGAGCTGCGCGCTGGAGAGCACCCGGATGGCGCAGCGCTCGATCATGTCGCGGGTGGTGCTCGAACCGGTGACGTTCGATGCAGGCGACGTGGTGGTCGACGTGCCCGCCGGGTGGACGATCTCGACGCTGCTGCCGCTGCTCAACACCTCCGTCGCGCCGGGCCTGGACCGGTGGGATCCCGCCCGGTGGCACCGCCACCGCCTGGCCGAGGCCGACGCGCTCGCGTCGCCGATGCTGGTGACCGCCTTCGGTCACGGCAGGCACTCCTGCCCGGCACGACCGTTCTCGCTGTCGGCGATGACCACGGCGATGACGCGACTGCTGGGCCGCTACGACGTGACCTCGGGCTGGACCGGGCATCCCGCACCGGTGGCCGCCCAGATCGGCGGGGTGGCACGCGCGGCCTATCCCTGCCCCATCCACTACGTCAGAAGCTGAACCCGGGGTTTTCACCCGTGCGTGACCGCAGCGCCCTAGGGTGCCACCATGTCGACCGATCATGATGACGCCTCGTCGTCCGACGTCGACATCCGCGTCCGGGCGCTCGAATCGTCGCTCGTCGCCGCCGGATACGTCGAGGCCGAAGCGCTCGACCGGCTGGTCGAGGCGCACGAGACCACGATCGGGCCGCACATCGGGGCACGCGCCGTGGCACGGGCGTGGAGCGACCCCGGATACCGACGGGCGCTGCTCGCGGACGCCGCTTCGGCGGTGGCACCGTTCACCCACACCGGACGCGTCGGTGACCAGTTGATCGTCGTCGAGAACACCGAAGCCGTGCACAACCTGGTGGTGTGCACGCTCTGCTCCTGCTATCCGTGGGACGTACTCGGCTTGCCGCCCGTCTGGTACAAGTCGCCCGCCTACCGCTCTCGGGCCGTGCGCGAGCCGCGCGCCGTGCTGGCCGAGTTGGGCGTCGAACTCGGGCCGGAGACGACGGTGCGCGTGTGGGACTCCACGGCGGAGGTCCGCTATCTGGTTCTGCCGATGCGGCCGGCCGGCACCGACGGCTGGTCCGAGGAACGCCTCGCGCAGATCGTCGGTCGCGACGCCATGATCGGCACCGCACTGCCCACGGTGTCCTGATGGACGGCGTACACGACCTCGGCGGCATGGACGGGTTCGGCGCGGTACACGTCGAACCCGATGAGCCCGTCTTCCACCAGGATTGGGAAGGACGCGTCTACGCCCTGAACACGGCGATGGGCGCGCGTGGGGTGTGGAACATCGACGTCGGCCGCTTCGCGATCGAGTCGTTGCCACCGCTGACGTACGTGACGAGTACCTACTACGAACTCTGGTTGGCCAAACTGGAACGCCTGCTGACGGAGCGTGCGGCGGTGTTGGGCCAGGGCACGACGTTCACCGTGGACGACGTCGGGCGTGTGCTCACGCGGGGCACCTACGTGCGGCCCGCGACCTCGACCCCACGGTTCGCGACGGGAGACCGCGTCCGCGCGCGCAACCTCCACCCTCGCGGGCACACCAGGCTACCGCGGTACGTGCGCGGTCACGTCGGCGTCGTCCAGGACGTGCACCGTCCGAACGTGTTCCCCGACAGCGTCGTTCGTGGTGACGGTGAGCAACCGCAGTGGCTCTACACCGTGTCGTTCGAGGGCACCGAACTCTGGGGCGAGGATGCGGAGCCCGACACCACGGTGGCCGTGAACGCGTTCGAGCCCTATCTGGACCAGGCCTGACGTGTCCGACTCCGCCGTCTTCGCCGAGCCGTGGGAGGCCCGCACCTTCGCCATGGTGCGCATCCTGCGCGACACCGGAGTCATCTCGGCCGCGCAGTGGACGGCCGCCCTCACCGCGCAGCTCGAGGACGACCGCAGCGGCGGGGTCGACTACCGGCACTGGCTGGGCGCTCTCGAAGGCCTGCTCACCATGAGCGGACTGGTGCCCCACGACGAACTGATGCGCCACCGCGCGGCCTGGCGGACGGCCACCGAGCGCACCGCCCACGGCGAACCGATCGAACCGACCGCCGCCGACTTTCCCGACCGAACCCCTGGAGACCAGTGCACGCCATAGACATTCCGCAGTGGGTCATCGATCGGGTGATCGCCAAGCGCGGCGCCGAGCACGTCTTCACCGACCTCGATCCCGCGAAGACGGCGTTGATCGTGATCGACATGCAGAACGCGTTCATGCTCCCCGGCGTCGGGTTCGTGAACATCGCGACGGCCCCGGAGATCGTCCCGAACGTCAACCGGCTGGCCCGTGCCGTACGTTCGGCCGGCGCCACGGTGATCTGGATCAAGATGACCTACGACGACGACGAGCCGGTGGACTGGTCGGCGTTCTACGAGCTGTGCACGCCCGAACTAGGCGCCACACGGCGAACGGCCCTCACCAGAGGTTCTCGGGGACATCACATCTGGTCGGAACTCGACGTCCTCGACGGCGATCCGATCATCGAGAAGACGAAGTTCTCGGCACTGGTGCAGGGCTCCAGCGGGCTCGACGCGTATCTGCGCGAGCGCGGGATCGACACCCTGATCATCACCGGCTGCCTGACCGACGTGTGCTGTGAGTCGACCTCCCGCGACGGCATGATGCTGAACTACCGCGTCATCCTGGTGACCGACGCCAACGCCGCCGACACCGACGTCGACCACAACGCCGCCCTGTGCGCGGTGTACACCACGTTCGGCGACGTGATGCCCACCGACATGGTGGTCGGACTGCTGCACGGGTCTGCACCGTAGGTGGCACGCACGGGCATGCTCGACGTCGGAGACGGTCAAACGGTGTGGTTCGGCGAGGCGGGCAACCCCGACGGGATACCGGTGGTGTGCCTGCACGGCGGGCCGGGTGGGGGTGGGTCGCGCGGCGGCTGGAAGGCGTTCGACCCGGCGGTGTTCCGTACCGTGCTGTTCGATCAGCGGGGATGCGGTGAGAGTCTGCCCAACGTCGGCGACCCCGCGGTGTCGCTCGAGGCGAACACCACACCGCATCTCGTCGCCGACGTCGAACGTCTCCGCGAGCACCTCGGCATCGAGCGATGGCTGGTGTACGGGGCGTCGTGGGGGTCGACGCTCGCCCTGACCTACGCGCAGCGCCATCCCGACCGGGTGACCGGGCTGCTGCTGGTCGCCGTGACGACGTCGACGCCCGGCGAGATCGACTGGCTCTACCGCGGAGTGCGGCGACTGGTGCCCGACGCGTGGGACGACTTCCGCGCCGGCGCCGGGCCAGGCGCCCATTCGGACTCGAGTGCGGACCTGATCGCCGCGTACGCCCGGCTGATCGCCGACCCCGACGCGGACGTCCGGGAACGCGCCGCCCACGACTGGTGCGCCTGGGAGGACGCCGTCATCGCCCACGAGTCGACGGGGTCACCCGGGAACTACGCCCGCCGAACGGGTCTCGACCGCACCGCGTTCGTCCGGCTGGCCGCGCACTACTTCGGCCACCATGCCTGGCTGCGCGACGGCGAGCTGCTGGCCGGCATGGACGCGATCGGGCACCTACCCGGCCGCATGGTGCACGGCAGGCTCGACCTGAGCTGCCCCGCGCAGACCGCATGGGAGCTGGCGAAGCGGTGGCCGTCGGGACGGCTCGCGCTGATCGACGACGCCGGGCACACCGGCAGCCCCGCGTTCGGTGCCGCGATCCGCGCGGCGGTCGACGACGTCGCCCGACTGCTGCGCTAGCCGCTGTTCCGCAGCGCCGTCGCCAAGCCGCTCATCGTGAGCAGGATGCCGCGCTGCACCAGCTCCTCGGCGTCACCGGCGCGGAACCGGCGCAGCAATTCGACCTGCAGGTGGTTCAGCGGTTCCAGGTAGGGGAAGCGGTTGAACACCGACCGCGCCAGCGACGGGTTGTCGGCGAGGAGGTCGTCCTGGCCGGTGATCAGTTCGTGCACGGCGATGGTCCGGTGGTACTCCGCCACGATCTGGTCGAACACCCTGCGCCGCAACGCCTCGTCCTCGACGAGTTCGGAGTACCGCGCCGCGAGGCCCATGTCGGCCTTGGCCATCACCTGCGCCATGTTGGACAGCACGGTCCGGAAGAACGGCCAGCGCTCGTAGAGGTCCCGGAGCACGCCCACCTTCTCGTCACGGGTCTCGGGTCCGGCGTCGAGCCACTCCTCGACCGCAGTCCCCGTGCCGTACCACCCGGGCAGCATCACCCGGGACTGACTCCACGCCAGCACCCAGGGGATCGCGCGCAGGTCGGAGATCGACTCAGTCGGCTTGCGTGACGCCGGTCGGCTGCCGATGTTCAGCGCGCCGATCTCGCTGACCGGCGTCGAGGCCTTGAAGTACTCGACGAAGCCGTCGGTGTCGTGCACCAGCGCACCGTAGGCACGCTGGGCGCGGGCGGCCAGGTCGTCGAGCACCTCGTAGGCGGGTTCGGCGGTGTCGCCGAGCCCTTCGACGTCGAGCAGCGTCGACTCGAGCGTCGCGGCGAGTAGCGTCTCGAGGTTGCGATGCGCGATCCTCGGCTCGGCGTACTTGGCCGCGATGATCTCGCCCTGCTCGGTGATCCGCAGCGACCCGCGCACCGCGCCGGGCGGCTGCGCCAGGATGGCGTCGTAGCTCGGGCCGCCGCCGCGTCCCACGGTGCCGCCGCGACCGTGGAAGAGCCGCAGCCTGATCCCGGTCGTGCGGGCGGTCTCGACCAGGTCGAGTTCGGCGCGGTAGAGCGCCCAGTTGGCCGCGAGGTAGCCGCCGTCCTTGTTCGAGTCCGAGTACCCGAGCATGACCTCCTGCTGCTCCCCGCGGGCGGTGACGAGCGCGCGGTACAGCGGCAGGTCCAGCACCGCCTCGAGGATCGCCGAGCCGCGCTGCAGGTCGTCGATGGTCTCGAACAGCGGGACGATGCCGACGGGGGCATACGGTTGGTCACCCGACGCTCCCCCGGGAACGCTGATCAGCCCGGCCTCCTTCAGCAGGATCGCCGCCTCCAGCATGTCGGACACCGACTGGCACATCGAGATGATGTAGTTCGGAACGGCGTTGGGCCCGAACACCTTCACCGCGCGGGCGCCGGCGGTGACGATGTCGACCTCCTTGCGCGCCAACTCGGAGAGATCGGCGTCCGGGCCGACGAGCGGGCGGCGGGTGGCGAGTTCGCCGATCAACAGCTCGACGCGTTCGTCCTCGGACAGCGAACCGTAGTCGGGATGCACGCCCGCCCATGCCAGCAGCTCCGCGACGACCTCCTCGTGGACGTCCGAGTTCTGCCGCATGTCGAGGCCGGAGAGGTGGAACCCGAAGACGTGCACCGCTTCCCGCAACCGGGCGAGGCGGTCGTCGGCGACGACCGCGCTGCCGTTGGCGCGCAGCGAGCCGTCCACGACGTCGAGGTCGGCGAGGAGGTCCTCCGGCGTCTCGTACCGCTCGAGACCCAGGTCGAGCGTGCGCTCCGGCTGTCGGTCGAGGATCTGGTGCGCCGTCGCCGTCAAGCGGGCGTGGACGGCGCGCAGCGCTCGCCGGTAGGGCTCGTCGGCGCGTGCGGGTTCGGCGCAGGTCTCGGCCAGCGCGGCGAGGTCGTCGGTGACCCGCACCAGCCGGGCCGACATCGACAGCTCCTCCTCGAGCGCGCTGATCTCCGCAAAGTAGTGGTTCAGCGCGGTGAACGCGGCGCTGCCCGTGGCGAGCCGCACCACCTCGGCCGTCACGTTCGGGTTGCCGTCCCGGTCGCCGCCGATCCACGAGCCGGGCCGCAGGATCGGCTCGGCCAGCACGTGGGCGTCGGGCCAGCGGGCCTGCAGCGCGGTACGGATCTCGGCGTTCACCTTCGGGATCACCTCGAAGAACGCCGACGGGTAGTAGCGCAGGCCGGTCTCGATCTCGTCCTGGATCTTGAGGCGGGACAGCCGGATCAGCGCGGTCTGCCACAGGGTGAGGATGTGCCGGCGCAGTTCGAGTTCGATGCTGCGTCCGTCGTCGGTGCTGTCGTGGCCCTGGGCGCGCCGTCGCATCAGCTCGGTGATCCGGTGCTGCGTGTCGAACACGGTGCGGCGCCGGGTCTCCGTCGGGTGGGCGGTGATCACCGGCGACACCAGGGCGCCGTACAGCGCGTCGGCGACCGTGGCGGAGTCGAGGTCGGCGGACTCCAGTTTGAGGTAGGTCGCCGCCAGGCTGCTCGTCTGCGGCGGCTCCCCCGCCGCCACGTGCACCGCGCGGCGCCGCTCGCGGTGGATGTCCTCCGCGACGTTGGCCAGCAGCGCGAAGTGGGTGAACGCGCGGATGACCGGAATCGCCTGGTGGACGTCGATGCCGTCGAACAGTCGCGCCAGCTCGACGCGCTCGATCTCGGATCGACGGACCCGGAACGATTCGACGCGCGCGTTCTCGACGAGTTCGAACACCTCGTCACCGCTCTGCTCGCGCACGGTGTCACCGAGGATCGTCCCCAGCAGGCGGATGTCGTCGCGCATCGGTTCGGTCGCTTCACGTCCCACCCGGGTGCGCAGGACGGACCCGATCGGTTCGAGGACGGTGTCGGATGCGTCGGCCATGGCTCGATTATCGTCTGGCCGCCGAGGTGCCGCATGGCGACCTCGCAGGGTCGCGGACGAATGCGTGCACCGTGCACGGTGATGGTACGGTCGACGTGCGTGCACGATGCACGCACCAGTCGAGGAGGACGCACGTGGCACGGGACCCGATCACCACACCAGAGGACGTCCTCGCCGACGGCGTCGACCACACCACGGTCGGCGGCGTCGCCGTCCGCAAGGGCACGGTCGCCGCATTCCTCGCCAACGCCACGGCACTCGGAGCGGCCGCGGACGGCTCCGCCGAGTTCGAGGCGATCGCGACCGAGATCCGCGCCGCCAGGCCCGCACTGGACGCGATCGGGCTCTTCGAGGTGCTCGCGGTGCGCGACCCGCGCGTGGCCTCGGTCCTGGCGGACGCGCCCCGACACCGGTGACACGCCTGGGCGCGACGCTCGCCGCGGCCTTCGCCGAGGTGCTGCAGCGCTCCACCCGATCCCGGATGTACGGGTTGCTGACGCACGACCTCGACGCCGCCATCGACGCCGCGACCTATCCGGTGATCAGCGCGCTGGACCGTGTCGGCAGCCGCAGTGCCGCCGAACTCGCCGCCGACGTCGGCCTCGACCGGTCCGTCGTCAGCAGGCACGCCGACCGCCTGGAGGTGGCCGGGTTGCTCCGTCGCGAACCGGACCCGCGCGACGGAAGGACGACGCTGCTGACGCTCACCGAGCGCGGCGCCCAGCAGGTGGGAGTCATGCGCGAGCGTCTCGACGACGCCTTCGACGACTACCTCGCCACACTGCCGCGGGACGAGGCGCGTGCGTTCGTCGACGGGTTCGTCCGCTTCGTCCGCGACGGCCCGTTCGGCTCCCGGTGAGGGGTGCGGGCGTTAGACGCCGACGCCGTACTTGATCTGCAGCGCCACGCCGATGATCGACACCAACCAGATGCCGACGACGAAGTAGGTGAGGCGGTCGAGGTTCTTCTCGACGACGGTCGAGCCCGACAGGCTGGACTGCACGCCGCCGCCGAACAACGTCGACAGGCCACCACCCTTGGCGCGGTGCAACAACACCAGCAACACCGTCAACAGACTGGTGACGATGAGGGTGATCTGCAAAGCCAGGAACATGGCGTTCAGACTACCGTGCCGGAGACGCCGATCCTGCCAGCGGGTGACGGCGCGATCAGGGCAGCGGGTGACGGCGCGATCAGGGCAGCGGCCCGCCGGCGGCGATCGCCGACAGCGTCGCGAACTGCTCGCCGTCCAGCGACGCACCGCCGACCAGTGCACCGTCGACGTCGTCCTGACCGACGATCTCGCCGACGTTCTTCGCGTTCACCGAACCGCCGTAGAGCACCCGAACCGAGGCGGCGACGTCGATGGACGCCAACTCGGCGAGCTCCGACCGGATCGCCGCGCACACCTCCTGGGCGTCGGCCGCACTCGCGACGCGACCCGTGCCGATGGCCCACACCGGCTCGTAGGCGATGACCACGCGGGAGATCTGTTCGGCCGACAGACCGGCCAGCGACCCCCGCAGCGAGGTGACGTTGTACGCGACGTGATCGCCGGCCTCACGGACCTCGAGCGCCTCGCCGATGCACACGATCGGCGTCAAGCCGTGCTTCAGTGCCGCCGCCGCCTTCGCCGCCACCAGGGCGTCGTCCTCGGCGTGATACGTGCGGCGCTCCGAGTGGCCGACGACCGCGAACGTGCACCCGAGCTTCGCGAGGAACGCGCCGCTGATCTCGCCGGTGTAGGCGCCGGAGTCGTGCTGGGACACGTCCTGCGCGCCGTAGGTGAGGCGCAGCTTGTCACCGTCCACCAGCGTCTGCACGCTGCGCAGGTCGGTGAACGGCGGGATGACGGTGACGTCGACGTGGTCGAAGTACTTGTCCGGCAACGAGAATGCGATCTTCTGCACCAGGGCGATGGCCTCGAAGTGGTTGAGGTTCATCTTCCAGTTGCCGGCGATGAGCGGTGTGCGTGCCACGGAAGGGGCTCCTAGCTCGAGGGACTGGCGGACGAGATGATCTGGATGCCGGGCAGCGTCTTGCCCTCGAGGTACTCCAGCGAGGCGCCGCCGCCGGTGGAGATGTGCGAGAAGCCGTCCTCGGGCAGACCGAGCTGGCGGACCGCCGCGGCCGAGTCGCCGCCACCGACGACGCTGAACGCGCCCTTGGCAGTGGCCCCGATGATCGCCTCCGCGACGCCCTTGGTGCCCGCCGCGAACTCCGGGAACTCGAACACGCCCATGGGGCCGTTCCAGAACACCGTCTTCGCGTTCGACAGCAGGGCGGTGAAGCGCTTGACCGACTCGGGACCGATGTCGAGCCCCATCGTGCCGTCGGGGATCTCGGTCGCGGACACCGTGCTGGGCGGCGAGTCGGCGGCGAACTCCTTCGCCACCACGATGTCGACGGGGAGGTGGATCACGTCGCCGTAGTCCTCGAGCAGCTTCTTGCAGGTGTCGATCATCTCCTCCTGCAGCAGCGAGTTGCCCACCGAAACTCCCTGCGCTGCAAGGAAGGTGAAGCACATGCCGCCGCCGATGACGATGCTGTCGGCCTTGGTCGCCAGGTTCTCGATGACCGCGAGCTTGTCGGACACCTTCGACCCGCCGAGCACGACCGCGTAGGGCCGCTCCGTCGAACTGGTCAGCTGCTCGAGCACCTCGACCTCGGTCGCCACCAGGGTGCCCGCGTAGTGCGGCAGCAGCGTCGCGACGTCGTACACCGACGCCTGCTTGCGGTGCACCACGCCGAAGCCGTCGGACACGAACGCACCGTCGTCGCCGACGAGTTCGACGAGCGACTTCGCCAGCGCGAGGCGCTCGTCGTCGTCCTTGCTGGTCTCGCGCGGCTCGAACCGGATGTTCTCCAGCAGCAGCACGTCGCCGTCGGTCAGGCCCTCGGCGCGCGCGAGCGCGTCGGTGCCCACGACGTCACCGGCCAGCTGGACGTGCCGACCGAGCTTCTCGCCGAGCGCGGCCGCAACCGGCGCCAGCGAGAACTTCGGGTCCGGCCCGTCCTTCGGCCGCCCGAGGTGAGCGGTGACGATGACCTTCGCGCCGGCGTCGGCGAGCTTCTGGAGCGTCGGCACCGAGGCGATGATGCGGCCCGGATCCGAGATGTTCCCGTCGTCGTCGAGCGGCACGTTCAGGTCGGAGCGCACCAGCACGCCCCGACCCTCGACGCCGTCGGCCAGCAGATCTTCGAGCGTCTTGACAGCCATCGTCGTTACAGCGACTTGCCCACCAGCGCGACCAGGTCCACGAGGCGGTTCGAGTAACCCCACTCGTTGTCGTACCAGGACACGACCTTCGCCTGGTCGTCGATGACCTTCGTCAGACCGGAGTCGAACAGCGAGCTGTGCGGGTCGGTGACGATGTCGCTCGACACGATCGGGGCGTCGTAGTACTTGAGGATGCCCTTGAGCTTGCCCTCGGCGGCGGCCTTGAACGCGGCGTTGATGTCCGCCGCGCTGGCCGACTTCGACAGGTGCGCGGTGAGGTCGGTGACCGAGCCCGTGGGGATCGGCACGCGCAGCGCGTAACCGTCGAGCTTGCCCTTCAATTCGGGGAGGACCAGTCCGATGGCCTTGGCGGCACCGGTCGAGGTGGGCACGATGTTGATCGCTGCGGCGCGGGCGCGACGCAGGTCGCTGTGCGGGCCGTCCTGCAGGTTCTGATCCTGCGTGTACGCGTGAATCGTGGTCATCAGGCCCTTGACGATGCCGAACTCGTCGTTGAGCACCTTGGCCAGCGGGCCGAGGCAGTTCGTGGTGCACGACGCGTTGGAGATGATGTTCTGGCTGCCGTCGTACTTGTCGTCGTTGACGCCCAGCACGATCGTGATGTCCTCGTCGGTGGCCGGCGCGGAGATGATGACCTTCTTGGCGCCGGAGTCGAGGTGGCCCTGCGCCTTGTCGCGCTTGGTGAAGATGCCGGTCGACTCGACGACCACGTCGACGCCCAGGTCGCCCCAGGGCAGTGCCGACGGGCCCTCCTTGACGGCCAGCGCCTTGATCTTGTGGTCGCCGACGACGATGGTGTCCTCGCCCTCGAGGCTCACCTCGTAGGGCAGGCGGCCGAGGATGGAGTCGAACTTCAGCAGGTGCGCCAGTGTCGCGTTGTCCGTCAGGTCGTTGACCGCGACGATCTCGATGTCCTGGTTGTTGCCCGCGGCCTTCTGCGCGTCGAGCGCCCGAAAGAAGTTCCGCCCGATTCGACCGAAGCCGTTCACGCCTACCCGGATGGTCACGCATCTCTCCTTTGTCGGTGGGGACCGATCGATGTCAACTCGCGACCAGCCTAGTGCCGGACCGCACCGATGGCGCAGCCTGGTCAGGACACCCCGTGGCCGGGGACGACCGGTGTCAGGCGTCGTCGAGCAGGTCTGGGGTGACCGCCGACTCCGTGTCGGGAATGCCGTCCTGCTTCGCCTTGCGGTCGGCCATCGACAGCAGCCGCCGGATGCGTCCCGCCACCGCGTCTTTCGTCATCGGCGGGTCCGCCAGCCTGCCCAGTTCCTCGAGTGAGGCCTGCCGGTGCTCGACCCGCAGCCGGCCCGCGTTGGACAGGTGGTCGGGCACCGTGTCGCCCAGGATGTGCAGTGCCCGCTCCACCCGCGCGGCGGCCGCGACGGCGGCGCGCGCAGACCTGCGCAGGTTCGCGTCGTCGAAGTTCGCCAGTCGGTTCGCGGTGGCCCGCACCTCGCGCCGCATCCGGCGCTCCTCCCACGTCAACCGGGTGTCCTGGGCGCCCATCCGGGTCAGCAGGGCGCCGATGGCCTCGCCGTCGCGGACCACGACCCGGTCCGCGCCGCGCACCTCGCGCGCCTTCGCGCTGACGCCCAACCGCCGCGCCGCGCCGACCAGTGCCAGCGCCGCCTCCGGTCCCGGGCAGCTCACCTCCAGCGCGGACGATCGGCCCGGTTCGGTCAGCGACCCGTGCGCCAGGAACGCACCGCGCCACGCCGCCTCGGCATCCCCGACGCTGCCGCCGACCACCTGCGCGGGCAACCCGCGCACGGGACGGCCGCGCAGATCGAGCAACCCGGTCTGGCGTGCCAGCGCCTCACCGTCCTGGGCCACCCGCACGACGTACCGCGTGCTCTTGCGGATGCCGGTCGCCGACAGCACGTGGACGACGGCGTTGTAGCCGTACAGGTCGTGGATGTCCTTGCGGAGCCGGCGGGCGATGATCCCGAGATCGACCTCTGCCTCGACCACGACGCGGCCGGCGACGATGTGCAGCCCGCCCGCGAAGCGCAGCAGCGACGCCACCTCGGCACGCCGTGCGCTCACCGAGTTGATCACCAGTCGGCTCAGCTCGTCCTTGACCTCGGCAGTCATCGCCACGGAATAGTCACCTCTCGTCGACCGACCGGATGGCAGGCGTGATGGTCGTCGGCTGGTGCGCCGGGGGTCTGGATTCGGTCCCCCGCAGTCGCACCCGTTCCAGAGCCGCGGCCAGACGCGCCGGGTCATGTAATGGTGTACCAGGTCGCGACACGTCAGCAAACTCGACCGACGCGTCGAGAGTGCCTGCGGTGCGCCGCAGTTGTTCGCGTTCGCGTTCGCTGGGCACGCTCGCCGCGTCGACGACGATGTCGTGCACGGTGAAGCCCGGTGCGTGCTGGGCCAGCACGTGCAGATGCCGCTCGGCGGAGAAACCGGCGGTCTCCCCGGGCTCGGAGACGAGGTTGAGGACGACGGCCCGCCGCGCGGTCGTCGCCTGCAGCGCCGCCGCCAGCTGCGGGACCAGCACGTGCGGGATCACGCTGGTGAACCAGGATCCCGGCCCGAGGACCACCAGGTCCGCCGCCATGATCGCGTCGACGGCCTGCCGGGTGGCGGGTGGGTTCCCCGGGAGGAGACGGACCCGGCGCACCTTGCCCACGGTGGTGGCGATGCCGACCTGACCGCGGATGACGCGGCTCATCCGCGGGTCGGACTCGAGCCCGCCCACGTCGGCCTCGATCTGCAGCGCGATCGGGCACATCGGGAGCACCCGCCCCTTGAGGCCGAGGACCCGGCCGAGTTCGTCGAGCGCCGCGACGGGGTCGGCGAGCACCTCGTTGAGCCCGGCGAGGAGCAGGTTGCCGATGGGATGTCCGGCGAGCGCCCCGCTGCCGCCGAAGCGGTGCTGGATGATCGTGGCCCACAGCTGTCCGTGCGGGCTGTCGGCGGCCAACGCCGCCAACGCCATTCGGAGGTCGCCCGGGGGGACGACGTCGAGTTCGTTGCGGAGCCGGCCGGACGACCCGCCGTCGTCGGCGACCGTCACCACCGCCGTCACGTGCGGGGTGATGCGTCGCGCCGCCGAGAGTGTCGCGTATAGGCCGTGCCCGCCACCGAGTGCGACGATGCGTGCGCTCATTCGCGACCCATGTCCCGGTGCAGCACCCGCACGGTCAGCTCGTCTCCCCCGCCGTCGAGGCGGGCCGCCAGGGCTTCGGCGATGGCGACGCTGCGGTGCTTGCCGCCGGTGCAGCCGATGGCGACGGTCATGTAGCGCTTCCCCTCCCGCCGGTATCCGTCGATGACGACGCCCAGAAGGCGATGGTAGGTGTCGAGGAAGTCCTCCGCGCCGGGTTGCCCCAGGACGTAGTCGCGGACCGCCGGATGCTGTCCGGTGTGCCGACGGAGTTCGTCCACCCAGTGCGGGTTGGGCAGGAAGCGGACGTCCATGACGGTGTCGGCGTCCATCGGCAGCCCGTACTTGTAGCCGAACGACTCGACGGTGACGCTGGTGTGTGCCACCGCCTCGCTGCTGAACGCGCGCTCGATGCTGGCCCGCAGGTCGTGCACCGAGAGCTTCGAGGTGTCGATGACCAGGTCGGCCGCCGCCCGCACCGGGGCGAGCAGCGAACGCTCGGCCGCGATGCCCTCGGCCAGCGTGTGATTGCCCTGCAGCGGGTGGCTGCGGCGGTTCTGCTCGTAGCGGCGGACCAGGATGTCGTCGGACGCCTCGAGGAACAGCACCCGCGGCGAGATGTTGCGGGTCGCCAGGTCGCTGCGCACCCAGTCGAGGTCGCCGGTGAAGCCCCGCGAGCGGACGTCCATCACCACCGCGAGGCGGGTGATCCGCGACCCCGCGGCCAACCCGAGTTCGACCATCCGCGCGATCAGTTCGGGCGGCAGGTTGTCGGCGACGTACCAGCCGATGTCCTCGAGCACCTTCGCGGCGGTCCCGCGGCCCGCCCCGGACAGCCCGGTGACGAGGACGACGTCGATGCCGTCCCCCGGTTCCCCCACCACGTCGCTTCGCACGTCCTCGCTCGTCATCCCGATGCCCGGCTTCGATCATGGTCGATCAGCGTCTCGCCCGCGTCCTGTTCGGCGACGGGGGCGCCCTCGGTCGTCACACCCACGTCCTCCACGCCCAGGGCCTCGAGTACCGCCTTGGCGGTCGCGACGCCGATCCCCGGCACCGAGGTGATCTCGTCGACGGTCGCCTCCTTCAGTCGGGCCACGGACCCGAAGTGCGTGACGAGGGCCTTGCGGCGGTGTTCGCCCAGCCCCCGGACCGAGTCGAGCGCCGACGCCGTCATGCGCTTGGACCGCTTGCTGCGGTGATACGTGATGGCGAACCGGTGCGCCTCGTCGCGCACGCGCTGCAGCAGGAACAGCCCCTCGCTGTTGCGCGGCATGATCACCGGGTCCGGCTCGGCGGGCACCCAGACCTCCTCCAGGCGCTTGGCCAACCCGATGACCGCGACGTCGGTCACGCCCAGTTCCTCGAGGACGTCGGCGGCGGCGTTGACCTGCGGGGCGCCGCCGTCGACGACGAACAGGTTCGGCGGGTAGGCGAACCGGCGGGCCCTACCCTCCTCGATCAGGGGGCGATCGGCGTCGCTGACGTGCCGCAGGAAGCGCCTGCGGGTCACCTCGGCGATCGACGCCACGTCGTCCGAGCGGCCCTCGCCGGCGGCCTCCCGGATCGCGTAGTGCCGGTAGTCCGACTTGCGTGGGAGCCCGTCCTCGAAGACGACGAGCGACGCCACGACGTCGGTGCCCTGCACGTGGCTGATGTCGATGCACTCGATGCGCAGCGGGGCGTCCGACAGTCCGAGGAACTCCTGGATGTTCTGCAGCGCCGCGGATCTCGCGTTGAAGTCACCCGCGCGCTTGAGCTTGTGCTGCGCCAGCGACTCCTTGGCGTTGCGGTGCACCGTCTCTGCCAGCGCCCGCTTGTCGCCGCGCACCGGGACCCGCACCCGCACCCGTGACCCGCGCAGCGCCGTCAACCAGTCGGAGAGCTCCTCGACGTTGTCGGGCAGCACGGGAACCAGTACCTCCCGCGGTACCGCGGCCGAGGCCTCGTCGCTCGAGCCGCCCAGCTCGGCCTGGTCGCCGTAGAACTGCGTGAGGAACTGCTCGACCAGGTGCTCCTGACCGGATTCGCCTGGCTCGCCAGACTTCTCGACCACCCAGCCGCGCTGGCCGCGCACCCGGCCGCCGCGGACGTGGAACACCTGGACCGCCGCCTCGAGGTCGTCGTCGGCGAAGGCCACGACGTCGGCGTCGGTACCGTCGCCGAACACGACGGTCTGCTTCTCCAGCGCACGCTTGAGCGCACCCACGTCGTCACGCAGCCGAGCCGCCCGCTCGAAGTCGAGGTCCTCGGCCGCCGCCGCCATCTGCTTCTCCATGTCGCGGACGAGGCGGTCGGTCTTGCCTGCCAGGAAGTCGCAGAAGTCGTCGACGATGGCCCGGTGCTCGGCGGCGCTCACCTTGCCGACGCACGGCGCCGAGCACTTGTCGATGTAGCCCAGCAGGCAGGGCCGTCCGATCTGGCTGTGCCGCTTGAAGACTCCCGCCGAACAGGTGCGGGACGGGAACACCCGCAGCAGCAGGTCCAGCGTCTCGCGGATCGCCCAGGCGTGCGAGTACGGACCGAAGTAGCGGACGCCCTTGCGCCGCGGCCCGCGGTAGACGAACAGCCGCGGGTACTCCTCGTTGAGCGTGACCGCGAGCACCGGATAGGACTTGTCGTCGCGGTACCGGATGTTGAACCGCGGATCGAACTCCTTGATCCAGTTGTACTCGAGCTGCAGCGCCTCGACCTCGGTGGTGACGACCGTCCACTCGACGCTGCCCGCGGTGGTCACCATCTGCCGCGTCCGGGGCGCCAGCGCCGACAGGTCGGAGAAGTAGGAGTTCAATCTGCTGCGCAGGCTCTTCGCCTTGCCGACGTAGATGACGCGCCCGCGCGGATCCCGGAATCGATAGACGCCCGGCTGGACCGGGATGGACCCGACGGCGGGTCGGTACGTCTGTGGATCGGGCACGGGTTCCAGGTTAGTTCGCGGGTGGGACGGCACCCCGGGGGCCGTCGGTGGCGGACCCGAGCGCGTCGATGAACGTTCGGAACGCGGCACCCTTGGCGACGTAGTTGGCGAACAGGTCGTAACTCGCGGCACCCGGGGACAGCAGCACGACGTCGACTCCGGGCACCGCCGCAGCGACCCGCACCGCCTCCTCGAGGCTGCCGACGACGTGGGTCCGGTCCGGGTGGGCCGCGGCGAACCCGGCGCCGATGCGGGCACCGTTGCTGGGCGACTGCACCAGCGTCACGTGGCGCGCGCCGCCGGTCAGGTAGTCGTCCACCTGGCCGTAGTCGAGGTGACGGTCCATGCCTCCCACGATCAGCGCGACGACCTCGTCGGGACGGGTGGACCGCAGGGCGGCCACCACGCTCTCCCCCGTGGTCGCGAGCGTGTCGTCGACCCACCGGACGGGGCGACCGTCCACGTCGGTGACGCGCACGGTCTGCAGGCGGTGCGGCAGGCCCTCGAACTCCGCCGCGGCGGCCACCACGACGTCGTCGCCCACGGTGCGACCCGTCATCTCGGCCGCGGCGACGACGGCCAGCGCGGCGTTGACGGCGTTGTGCGCGAACGACATCACCGTCTCCCCCGGCAAGTCCGGCACGGTGGCCGGGTCGACGAGGCGAAGCGTCGGCGGGAGGTCGGTCACCCCGATCGACGCGAGGCGGGCGACGACGTCGGGAGTGCACACCAGCGAGCGGGCCCCGTGCCGGAACACGTTCGCCTTCGCCGCGTAGTACGAGGCGGTGTCCCCGTGCCAGTCGAGGTGGTCCTCGTACAGATTGGTGATGACGGCCACCGCCGGCGAGGTCTCGAGCAGCGCCGCCTGCTGGCTGGACAGTTCCGCGACCACCACCTCGCCAGGACGGGGCGACAGGTCCGACAGCGGAGTGCCGATGTTCCCGGCCACCACGGCGTCGACGCCGAGGCCCCTGAGCAGCCCACCGAGGAACGACGCGGTGGTCGACTTGCCCTTCGTGCCGGTCACGCCGATGGTCTGCGCGCCGAACTTGGCGACGAACCAGTCGGCGGCACTGGAGATCCGGATGCCGGACGCCCGCAGCTGCTCGAACGTCGGCTGGTGCCATGGGATGCCCGGGCTGACGAAGACGACGTCGCACTCGTGCAGTCGCGCGAGGTGTTCGGGGCCCCGGTACACCACGAGCCGGTCGATCCCCTCCGGCGTCTCGTATGGCAGCCGTCCGGCGTCGTCGACGGCCTCGACACGCAATGCGCCTGCGGCAGAGGCCATTCGGGCCATCGAGATGCCCTCACGGCCGAAGCCCCAGATGCCCACCACCCGTCCCTCGAGATCGGGTTGCGGTTCGGTCATCGGGCCATCATCGCGTGGTGTCAGCCCAGCACCGGCGCATAGCGCTCCGGCACGTAGTTCACGGCACCCTCGCCCTGATCGTCGGTGCCCGCGACGGCGGCGAGCTCGGCGCGGCGCGGCCGGACTGCCTCGACGATCGGCAGCCCGTCCCACGCCGGGTCGTCGACGATCGCGAGCATGGCCTCGGCGGCCTCGTAGTACTCGCCGACGCACTCGAAGGGCTTGTGCGCACCGAGCCCGACGATGTCCTCGACGCCGGGCCGGTTGCCGTCGTCGGCCAGCGGGTCGCGGCCGAAGATCTCCTCGAGACGCGTCCGTCCGAGGCGCGGCGCCATCAGGATGAACACGAACAGGCACTTCGGGCAGTGCCCGCACCATGATGCCGCGCGGCGGGCGGGATCGAGCGCGAAGGGACGGTTGCAGCTGATGAACGCGTCGAAGTACTGCGGACAATCCCGGAACCGGTCGGCGATCTGCGACTCCGACAGTGCGCGCAGCAGGGAGAAGTACCGGTCGGGGTTCAGGCCGTGGCCGGCGAGCGTGTCCCGCAGCAGCGTCTCGTAGCCGATGCTCTTGGACCACTGGTGGTTGACGTCGCGTCCCATCCACTCCACGTTGCCGACGTTCGACGACCGCTCGTTGGAGAACACGACCGGACCGAGGCCGAGTGCGTCGGCGACGATCAGCCCGACGACGCTGTTGATGGCCGTGACGGGAACGTGGCCGTTGAGTGCGCCGAGGGCGTTGACCTCGATGAGCGTCCGCGAGATCGTCCGCCGCACCCGCGTGCTGGCCAGACCGCTGATCTCGATGCACCGGTCGATCGGCTCGAACTCGTTGACGCTGAACAGCATCGGATCGAACCCGTGGCGCTTGAGCAGCTCGATGGTGACCACCGAGTCCTTGCCGCCACCCACCGGCACCAGCGGCTCGGCGGTGGCGTCGAAGGCGTCCGGCGGGCGGGGTGGCGCGCCGTCGGCCGACGGTCCGGACACCTCGGGGGTCAGCGCGGCGGGCAGCCCGTTGGTGTATGCGAACTCGCCGAGCCCACCCGCGATCAGCTCGCGCAGGTAGTCCTTCTCGAAATCGGAAGTGGGGAAGTCGATCTCGATGCGGGCCGGCGCGGCGGCCTTGAAGTAGCTCGGCGAACACGTCAGGGCGAGCAGGCGCAGCAGCCGGTCGTCCACGGGTCCGGGCAGCTCTCGCCCGAAGTCGACGACCTCGGCGAAGGTGACGTCGTCGGCCGGGTCCTGCCCCCGCAAGGTGTACTGCGCGGTGAACCTGCCTTCGGCGAACTCGTAGCCGTCGATGCCCAGGGCACGGTAGGCGGCGGGGTCGAACCGGTCGATCATGACTGCTCCAGGAACGTCTGTGCGGCGGACTGGTACGGGGTGTCGCCGACGCTCGCCACGGGATGCGTCTCGAAGCCCGGCGAGATCCACCAGGCGGCGGTGGCGGCGGGGCGTTCCGCGACCCGCGTGACGCCGTGGACGAGGCCGGCGCCGGCCAGCTGGTCGAGGATCGACGCGGGCTCGGACCGGTCGAGCCCCACCGGGCCCCGCGGGGTGTCGAACACGAGCGCGCCGAGGACGGGCGTGCCATCGGTCGCCGATGGGACGGCGTCGGAGTACCCGTCGTCGGCCAGCCACCGGTGCAGCCGGTCCGACGCGGCCAGGCTGGTGGTGCGTGCCGCCATCCGCTGCCAGTGCGGGGCCGAGGCGCCAAGCCCGCCGACCGGGGCGTCGAGGACCGCGATCCGCACCGGAGCCGGGCGCCACGGTTCGACGGCGTCGACGCGGACGTGCGTCCTCGTCCCCCCACCCACGGCGAACAACGTGACCGTGACGGCGAGGACGCCCGAGCCGCGGTGCCGATCCGTCGCGTTGGCGTCGGTCAGCGCGGTCCGGAGGTCCGCCCGGCCGGGCATCGGCACGCCGAAGAACTCGGCGGGCTCGGCGAGGTAGCGCCAGACCGCGTCGACGTCGGGCGGGGTGCCGCGGACGACCGGCAGGGTGAGCGTGGGATTGGTGCCGGGATGGGTGATGAGTTGCGTGACCGGGAGAAGCGGAGTATCGATTTCGGGTATCCCAGGTGGGGCGGAGGACACCGCGTCCCTCGTCGGCGGCGGAGCCGCGTCGACGTACGGCGCGGTCCTGCGAAAATCGGTCACTGTCAGCGCATTCTATCGCACACGACGAACGGAGCCGGCCGATGGCGACGAGCGCCCCCGCGATGGTCGGCTAGGCACGTCGTGAGCCCGACGACGGTGATCCGACTCGCCGAAACCGACTGGCGTGCCTTCGCCACGCTGCGGCTGCGCGCGCTGCGGGACACGCTCGGCACCGAGGACCTGCAGTACCGGACGGAGGCGGCGTTCACCGCGGCGCGGTGGCGTCGCAGACTGCGCTCGCACGCCCAGTTCGCCGCCGTGGTCGACGAGCGCATGGTCGGCCTCATCGGCGCGCAGCGGGAGACCGCGGACACCGTCTACCTGTACTCGCTGTGGCTGGAGCCGACGGCGCGACGGCGCGGTCTGGGGCGGGAGCTGGTGGCGTCGGCGGTGGGCTGGGCGCGGAGCGAACGGGCCCGTTCGGTGACGTTGCGAGTGGAGTCGGCCAACGCCGCTGCGATGGGGGTGTACGAGGGGCTCGGGTTCGTCTACGAGGGAGGTCCGACCGCGAGCCGGCCCGACGAGGTGACGATGCGCCTGGCCGTCAGCTGACGTCGCTGCGGTACCGCGCGACCAGCGCGCGGACCCGTTCCATCGCGTCGACCGCGCGTTCCTTGTCGACCGCCTGGATCGCCATGGCGGGCACGTACTCGTAGTCGGGCAGGTCGACGCGGGCCCAGCGGGCGCCCTGCGGGAACGACACGTCCACGACGTCCGCCCACGGGATCACCTTGTCGACGACGAGGTTTCGCACCGCGATCCCCTCGGGTCCGACCCGTAGCCGCGGCCGGGCGAACAGCAGCACCAGACAGGCGATGATCACGCCCAGCACGGCGATCGCCACCTGATCGGCGGTCTGGAAGATGACCCCGCTCGACCCCACCTTGAGCAGGAAGCCGACCGCGATGTGAGCGGCGGCGATGAGAAACGCTGCGCCGTAGGCGAAGTACGGCGTGAGGTGCGGGCGCACCTCGAGGTCCCAGCGCGTGGCGTCGCTCACGACGCGGCGAGATCGCGCAGCGTCAGGGCCGTCGACAGCGCGGCGGCGGCGGCCTGGGCGCCCTTGTCCTCGGACGAGCCCGGAAGTCCCGCCCGGTCGATGGCCTGCGCCTCGTCGTTGACGGTGAGGACGCCGTTGGCCACCGGGGTCGACTCGTCGAGCGACACCCGGGTGAGGCCCTGGGTGACGGCGTCGCACACGTAGTCGAAGTGCGGGGTCTGACCGCGGATCACCACGCCCAGCGCGACGACCGCATCGTGCTTGGCCGCCAACGCCTGCGCCACCACCGGGATCTCGATCGCGCCGAGGACTCGGACGATGGTCGGCTCGGCGATGCCGCAGTCCTTCGCGGTGCGCACGGCGCCGTCGAGCAGCGCGTTGCAGATCTGGTCGTGCCAGGTGCTCGCGACGATCGCCAGGCTCAGTTCGGACGCGTCCACGACCGGCAGATCGGGGACCCCGTGGCCACTCACTTGCCGCCGCCCGACTCGCCCGCGGTCGGCGGCAGACGATCGCCCAGCAGGTACACGGCCTCGTCGTAGCCGTCCATGTCGACCGATTCGGCGTAGTCGTCGAGACCGGTCAGGTCGTGACCCATGCGATCCCGCTTGGTCATCAGGTAGCGGATGTTCTCCGAGTTCGCGCGCACCGGCAGCGGCACGCGCTCGATGATGTGCAGGCCGTAGCCGTCCAGCCCGACCCGCTTGGCCGGGTTGTTCGTGAGCAGCCGCATCGAGCGAATCCCGAGATCGACGAGGATCTGCGCGCCGATGCCGTAGTCGCGGGCGTCCGCGGGCAGGCCGAGCTTCAGGTTGGCGTCGACGGTGTCGGCCCCGGCGTCCTGCAGCTGATACGCCTGCAGCTTGTGCAGCAGGCCGATGCCGCGACCCTCGTGGCCGCGCATGTAGAGCACGACGCCGCGGCCCTCCCGGGCCACCATCGCCAACGCGGCGTCGAGTTGCGGGCCGCAGTCGCAGCGCCGCGAGCCGAACACGTCGCCGGTCAGGCACTCGGAGTGCACCCGCACCAGCACGTCGTGACCGTCACCGTCGGGACCGGGGATGTCGCCGCGCACCAGCGCCACGTGCTCGACGTCGTCGTAGATGCTCGTGTAGCCGACGGCGCGGAACTCGCCGTAGCGGGTGGGGATGCGTGCCTCGGCGATCCGCTCGATGTGGCGTTCGTGCTTGCGGCGCCACTCGATGAGGTCGGCGATCGAGATCAATGCGAGGTCGTGGTCGTCGGCGAACACCCGGAGTTCGTCGGTCTGGGCCATCGAGCCCTCGTCCTTCTGGCTGACGATCTCGCAGATCGCCCCGGCGGGCTGCAGACCCGCCAGCCGGGCCAGGTCCACGGCCGCCTCGGTGTGCCCCGGCCTGCGCAGTACGCCGCCGTCCTTGGCGCGCAGCGGGACGACGTGGCCGGGCTTCGTGAAGTCGTCGCTGACGACCGTCGGGTCGGCCAGCAGGCGCATCGTGGTCGCGCGGTCCGACGCCGAGATGCCGGTGCCGACACCCCTGCGCGCGTCCACCGTCACGGTGTAGGCCGTCTGGTGCTTGTCCTGGTTCACCGCGTACATCGGCAGCAGGCCGAGCCGGTCGCAGATCTCACCGGACAGCGGCACACAGAGGTAGCCCGAGGTGTAGCGCACCATGAACGCCACCAGCTCGGGCGTGGCCTTCTCTGCGGCGAAGATGAGGTCGCCCTCGTTCTCCCGGTCCTCGTCGTCGATGACGACGACGGCCTTGCCCGCCGCAATGTCGGCTATCGCCCGTTCGACGGAATCAAGCCTCGTCATCTCAGTCACCTACTTCGAAGGGGCGCACGCCCGGGACCATCTCACTCGACTTCAGTATGAACCACCGACGGTCACGAGTTATTGCCCGCTACCGACCGGTGGGTGGATCAGCCGATCTCCCGCGCGCCGAGCAGTCGCTCGACGTACTTGGCGATGACGTCCACCTCCAGGTTGACCGGGGTTCCGACCGGAGCGCCGCCGAGCGTGGTGAGCTGCAAGGTGGTGGGGATGAGCGACACCTCGAACCAGTCCGGCCCCAGCCCCGACACCGTCAGGGAGATGCCGTCGACGGTGATCGACCCCTTCTCCACCACGTACCGGGAGACCGTGTCGGGCAAGGAAATCCGCACCACCTCCCAGTTCTCCGAGGGCGTACGGGCCACCACCTGCCCGGTGCCGTCGACGTGACCCTGGACGATGTGCCCGCCGAGGCGGCTGTTGAGGGCGGCGGCGCGCTCGAGGTTCACCCGGCTGCCGACGCCGACGCCGGCCAGGCTCGAACGGTCGAGGGTCTCGGCCATGACGTCGGCGGAGAACGCGCCGTCGGGGAGGACTTCCACCACGGTCAGGCATACGCCGTTCACGGCGATCGAGTCGCCGTGACCAGCATCACTGGTGACGACCGGGCCGCGGATGACGAACCGGGCGGCGTCCACCAGGTCCTCCTTGGCGACGACCTCACCCAGTTCTTCGACGATTCCGGTGAACACCCCGTCCAGGCTAGTCAGAGCCGCTTCTCGCCGAAGAAGGTGGCCACGGGGTTGGCGTTGAAGTTGCCCACCTCGACGTACCCCTCGGCGAGGTACAGGTCCCGCGCGTGATCCTGGCGCGGACCGGTGTCGAGCCGCGCGACGGCGTAGCCGAGGTCGCGCGCGGCGTCCTCCAGGGCGTGCAGCAGCACCCGGGCGATGCCGCGTCCGCGTTCCTCGGGGACGACGTACATCCGCTTGATCTCGCAGGTGCCGTCGGGCAGGCGCTTGAGCCCGCCGCCGCACACGGCCACGCCGTCGCGGTATCCGACCAGGAACGTGCCGTGCGGCGGGCCGAGTTCGGCGGGACCGGCCTTCGGCATGTCCGCTGCATCGAGGTCGAGGCCGCCGGATCCGGCGGCGGGACCGACGTCCCAGTACAGCTCCCGCATCTCGCCGACCATCGCCGAGACCAGCCGAGACCCGTCTCCCTCGTCGACCTTGACCCGGCGAAACTCCAGCTCGTGCGGCACGTTCCCACTTCTACCGGGTGCCCGGGGCGTCCGTCCACCGGTACGGACCCTCTACGATGCAGGCATGCAGACGCGCCCCCGGCTTGCCGTCCTCTCCACGTTCACCGCCCTCCTGACCGCCACCGTGCTCGTCGCCGGATGTTCCTCGTCCGAGAAGACGAACGACGCCCCGCTGCCCGAGGCCGCGACGTTGCTGACCGAGTCCACGGCCACCACCAAGGCCCAGCAGAGCGTCCACCTCGAGCTGTCGGTCTCCGGAAAGATCACCGAACTCCCCATCCAGGCCCTGACCGGCGATCTGACGAACGTCCCCGTCGTCGCGGCCCAGGGCAAGGCCACCATCGACGCGTTCGGACAGACCCTCAAGGACGTTCCGTTCGTGGTCGCCGACGGCGACCTCTACGGCGCGTTCAGCGGTGGCAGCGACTACACCAACTTCGGCCCTGCGAGCGACATCTACGACGTGTCGAAGATCCTCAACCCGGACGTCGGCCTGGCCAACCTGCTCGCCAAGTTCTCCGACGGCAAGTCCGAGGGACGCGAGAGCGTGGGCGGCGTCGAGGCCGTGAAGATCAGCGGCACCGTGGCGCCGGACGCCGTCAACGGCCTCGTCCAGATCGGCGCCACCGGACCGGTGCCGGCGACCGTGTGGATCGCCGAGGACGGCGACCATCAGCTGGCGCAGGCCAAGCTCGATCCCAGTGAGGGCAACAGCGTCCAGATGACGTTGACCGATTGGGGCAAGACCGTCACCGTCACCAAGCCCGCAGCCTGATGGCGGGGGCCCACGGCGCCACCAAGCCGAAGTCGACCAGCAGGCGCATCGCGATCAGCGCGGGTGGGCTCGCCGTCCTGCTGGGCGCGCTCGACACCTACGTCGTCATCACGATCATCAACGACATCATGCGCGACATCGGGATCACGCTGAATCAGATTCAGCGCGTGACCCCGATCATCACGATCTACCTGCTCGGCTACATCGCGGCCATGCCGCTGCTCGGCCGGGCGTCCGACCGGTTCGGCCGCAAGCTGATGCTCCAGGTCAGCCTGGCCGGCTTCGCCGCCGGGTCGGTGGTGACCGCACTGTCGGACGACCTGTTCACGATGGTCATCGGCCGGTTCATCCAGGGCACCGCCAGCGGCGCGCTGCTGCCGGTGACGCTGGCGCTGGCCGCCGACCTGTGGTCCGCGCGCAGCAGGGCCACCGTGCTCGGCGGGATCGGCGCGGCACAGGAACTCGGCGCCGTCCTCGGACCGCTGTACGGCGTCGCCGTGGTGTGGGCGCTGAGTTCGTGGCGTGACGTGTTCTGGATCAACGTGCCGCTCGCCGCCATCGCCATGGTGATGATCCACTTCAGCCTGCCGTCCCGCGACAGCGACGAGCCGAAGGCCAAGGTCGACGTCGTCGGCGGCCTGCTGCTGGCGATCGCGCTGGGGCTGATGGTCTTCGGCATGTACAACCCGTCCCCCGACGGCAAGCAGGTCTTCCCCAGCTGGGGGCTGCCGGTCCTCGGGGCGGCACTGGTCGCGACCATCGCGTTCTTCGTCTGGGAGAAGTTCGCCAAGACCCGGCTGATCGATCCGGCAGGCGTGAGGTTCCGGCCGTTCCTGGCCGCCCTCGGCGCGTCACTGTGCACCGGTGCGGCGCTGATGGTCACGCTGGTCAACGTCGAGCTGTTCGGCCAGGGCGTCCTCGGCAAGGAGCAGAACGAGACCGTCCTGCTGCTGCTGTGGTTCCTGGGGGCACTTCCGATCGGCGCGGTCCTCGGCGGATGGATCGCCACCCGCATCGGCGATCGCATCGTCGCGTTCGTCGGCCTGCTCATCGCGGGGTTCGGCTACTGGCTGGTGTCGCACTGGACGGCCGACGTGCTGACCGCACGACACGACTTCGGGATCTTCTCACTGCCCACGTTCGACACCGACCTGGTGCTGGCCGGCCTCGGTCTGGGTCTGGTGATCGCTCCCCTGACGTCGGCGACGCTGCGGACCGTGCCGGGCGCCCAGCACGGCATCGCGTCCGCCGCCGTGGTGGTGGCCCGGATGATCGGGATGCTCATCGGCCTGGCGTCGCTGAGCGCCTGGGGCCTCTACAAGTTCAACCAGTACCTCGCCGAGCTGCCCAAGCCCACCGGCACCAACCTGGTGGAGATCGGCGCGCAGCTCGCGGCCAACGTCAAGACGGCCTACACCATGCAGTACGGGCAGATCTTCTTCATCACGATGGTCGTGTGCGTGGTCGGCGCGGCGCTCGGACTGTTGATCGCCGGCAAGCACGAGCACGCCGAGGAGTCGGACACCGAGTCCGAACCCGTCGGCGCCCGGAGCTAACGGCTCAGCAGCGCTCGAGACCCGGGCGCTGCAGCGTGAACTCCAGCGGCGCGGCCACGTCGGTTCCGGTGCGCCGGACCGCGGTGGCCGGAGTGCTCAACACGGCGCGGAACGGCCGGCACACCATGTCCCGGATGCCGTGATCGACTGGTTTGAGGGTGAGCCAGTCCTGCAGTGCAGTCATGCTGGTTCGTCCTTTGCTCGTGCTCACCGGCGTAGACGCCGCGGGTGAGGCGCGATGTGGGCGGTCGGGTCGTGCGACCCGAACATGTCTTCGATTCTACGGGCGTGGAGCACGACGATCGGGGCCACGACCCCGCTTCGGGGTCTCGAACGGGTAACGAGTCACCCAACTCGCGGCGCTCGCGGTGACGCCAATCACATTGGGCGCCAAGTGAGATCAGGCAGGCACCAAACTCAGCCGCAGATCGGCGCCGAGGCGCTCGGTGCCGTCGAACCGCCACCGCCGGGCCTGCGCGATGCTCAGCACGCCCACGTCGTCGACCGCCGTGACCGGTCCGCCGAGCAGGATCGGCGCGACGTAGGCGACGATCCTGTCGATCGCTCCCGCGCGCAGGAAGGCACCCGCGAGCGTCGGTCCGCCCTCGATCAGGACGTCGGTGCGGTCGGAGAGCGCCCGCACCACCTCGAGCGGGTCGCGGGTCCGGATCACCATCGTGCGCGAGTCGTCGTTGAGCACCCGCGCCTCGGAGGAGATCTCGCGTTCGCCGACCACCACCCGCAGCGGTTGCCGGTCCGCGAGGGTGCCGTCGGGCAGCCGGGCGGTCAGGGCGGGGTCGTCGGCGAACACGGTGCCGGTGCCCACCACGATCGCGTCGATCACCGCACGGCGCCGGTGCACGTCGGCACGTGCGGCCTCGCCGGTGATCCACTGGCTGGTGCCGTCCGCGGCGGCGCTGCGGCCGTCGATGCTGGCGGCGTACTTCCAGGTGACGTGTGGCCTGCCGGTGCGCTGCTTGTGCAGCCACTCCCGCAGCGGGCCACCGGCCACGTCATCGGCGAGCAGTCCAGCCTCCGCCGACACGCCGTGCTCGGCGAGCCGCGTCGAGCCGCCCGCCGCCACCGGATTCGGGTCCTCGACCGCGTACCGGACGGCCGCCACGCCCGCCGCGAGGAGCGCGTCCACGCACGGCGGTGTGCGGCCGTGGTGGTTGCATGGTTCGAGCGTGACGACGGCGGTGCCACCCACCGCGCGCTCGCCCGCCCGCCGGAGCGCGAGCACCTCGGCGTGCGGCCCGCCCGCGGGTTCGGTGGCGCCGATGCCGGCGACCTCGCCGTCGCGGTCGAGGATGACCGCGCCCACCGGCGGGTTCGGATACGTGGTGCCCTTGACCCGCTCTGAGAGCTCGATGGCGCGCCGCATGGCGGCCTCGAGCGACATCACGACAGGTGCGCGGACGCCGACGCCGCCTGCCTGCGCAGCGCGGCCACCGCCTCGGCGGGGTCGGAGGCGCCGAACACGGCGGACCCGGCGACGAAGCAGTCGACGCCCGCCTCGGCGGCCGCCTCGATCGTGTCGGCGTTGATGCCGCCGTCGATCTCGACCACGACCGTCAGCTCACCCGCGTCGACGAGCCTGCGCACCGCCGCGACCTTCGACAGCACGTCGGGGATGAACTTCTGGCCGCCGAACCCGGGCTCGACCGACATCACCAGCAGGGTGTCGAAGTCACGCAGGATCTCGAGGTAGGGCTCGATCGGGGTGCCGGGCTTGACGCTGAGGCCGGCCCGCGCCCCCGCGGCGCGGATGTCGCGCGCCACGGCGCGGGGATCGTCGGTGGCCTCGGCGTGGAAGGTGACGTTGTAGGCGCCGGCCTCCGCGTACGGCGGCGCCCAGCGGGCCGGGTCGTCGATCATCAGATGGCAGTCCATCGGGATGTCGGTCACCTTCAACAGGCTCTCCACGACCGGCAGGCCCAGCGTCAGGTTCGGCACGAAGTGGTTGTCCATCACGTCGACGTGCAGCCAGTCCGCGCCGTGCACGGCGGCGGTCTCCTCGGCCAGACGGGCGAAGTCGGCGGCGAGGATGGACGGTGCTACCAAGGGGCCTGCCATGGCGGTCACCCTACTTGGAGGGCCGCGGCGAACATGGCGTCCGTCCCGTGCCGGTGCGGCCACAACTGCACGTGCGGGCCGGCGCCGGCGGGCACGGGATCGAACAGCGGCCAGGTGTCCAGCGCGGTCACGGGATGTCTGCGCAGTGCGTCGGCCACCACGCCGACGGTCTCCGCGAGGTGCGGCGAGCAGGTCGCGTAGAGCACGACACCGCCGGGCCTGGTCAGCGCGATCGCCGAGGCCAGCAGTTCGCGCTGCAGCTTCGCCAGCGGCGGCACGTCACCCGGCACCCGACGCCAGCGCGCCTCGGGCCGCCGGCGCAGCGCGCCCAGGCCGGTGCAGGGTGCGTCGACGAGCACCCGGTCGAACGATTTGGCGGGCAATCCGGTGTCGCGACCGTCGACCCGAAGCACGTCGACGTCGAAGCCGCGCACGTTGTGCTCGACGAGGTCGGCTCGGTGCGGTGTCGGCTCGACCGCGGTCACTCGCGCGCCGGTGGCGCCCGCAATCGCGGCCAGCAGCGCGGTCTTGCCGCCCGGGCCCGAGCAGAGGTCCAGCCAGCGACCGCCGTCGCCGTCGACCGGCGCCAGCGCGAGCGCACGGGCGACGAGCTGGCTGCCCTCGTCCTGCACCTGGGCCGCGCCGTCCCGCAGCGGCTCCAGTCCGCCGGGATCGCCGCCGGGGAGGTAGACGGCGTACGGCGAGTACCGTCCCGGCGTGCCGTCCACGGCGGCGGCGAGTTCCGCGGCGGTCATCGCCCCCGGCCGGGCGGCCAGGTGCACCACCGGCCGGGTGTCGTCGCTCGTCAGCAGGTCGCCGAGTTCGGCCGCGTCGGCGCCGAGGGCATCCGCGAAGGCCTGCGCGATCCAGCGGGGATGGGAATGCGTGAACGCGAGGTGCCCGACGGGGTCGGCGGTCGCCGAGGGCGCCAGGTCTGCCACCCAGGCCGCCTCGTCCCTGGCGGAGATGGTCCGTAGCACGCCGTTGACGAAACCCGCTCGCGGCGAATCGAACTCGATGGCCGCCTGCTCGACGGTCGTGTCGACCGCGGCGTGCGCGTCGACCCGCGTGCGCAGCAACTGGTACGCGCCGAGCCGCAGCAGATCCAGCAGCACGCCGTCGATCTGGTCGACCGGGCGGTTGGCAGCGCGGGCGATGACGGCGTCGAGCAGGCCGAGACTGCGGCACGTGCCGTAGGCGAGTTCGGTGGCGAACGCGGCGTCCCGCCCGGTGATCCCGCGCTCGCGCAGCAGCGAGGGCAGTGTCAGGTTGGCGTAGGCGTCGCGCTCGGACACCGCGCGGACGACGTCGAACGCCGCCCGACGGGCCGGGTCCAGCGGCGTGCGGCGGGGCTGCGGCCGGCGCGGACGCCCCTGCTGCGGCCGGTCGCCGCCGCGGGGACGGCTCACGACGCGCTCGCGGTCTCGTCGAGACGGGCGCCGCGCGCCCAGTCGGAGGCGACCATGGGCTTCTTCCCGGGCGGCTGGATCCAGCCCAGTGTCACGGGAACCGAGGCGGTGCCGACGTGCACGCCCTCGCGGTCCACCTGAATCCTGCCCTGCGGCAACGCGTCTCGACCCGAGATGGTGACGGGACCCAGCTTGACGCGCAGATCGCCGATCATGGTCCACGAGCCGGGGTTCGGGGTCATCGCGCGGATGCGCCGGTCGACCAGGTGGGCGGGCAGGTCCCAGCGCACGCGCGCCTCCTCGACGGTGATCTTCGGCGCGACGGTCACGCCGTCGGTGGGCTGCGGCACCGCGGTCAGCGAGCCGTCGGCGATGCCGTCGAGGGTGCTCTCCAGCAGCAGCGCGCCCGAGACCGAGAGCCGCTCGAGCAGGTCGCCCGAGGTGTCGGTCGGCCGGACCGTCTCGGTGACCGTGCCGAACACCGGCCCGGAGTCGAGGCTCGGTTCGATCTGGAACGTCGTCGCCCCGGTGACCTCGTCGCCCGCGGCGATGGCGGCCTGCACCGGCGCGGCGCCGCGCCAGGCGGGCAGCAGGGAGAAGTGCAGGTTGATCCAGCCCGCCGGGGGCACGGCCAGCAGTCCGTCGCGCAGCAGGGCCCCGTAGGCCACCACGGCGCAGCACTCGGGTGCGAGCGCGGCCAGTTCGGCGACGAACTCCTCGCCGTTGGGCCGGTCGGGTCGCAGGACGGGGATCCCCTCGGCGAGGGCGAGCGCCGCCACCGGGGACGGCGACGGCTTGCCGCGCCGCCCGGACGCGGCGTCGGGACGGGTGAGCACGGCCACCACCTCGTGTCGGGGTGACTCGAGCAGGCGGCGCAGGGAGGGCAGGGCAGGTTCGGGGGTGCCCGCGAAGACGATGCGCATGGTCTTGCTGGCTGACTTTCTCTCGGGGAGGTCTGGCTATCGGGGGATCTGGTAGTACTCCCGCTCGGGCACGCCGGCGATCGGCGCGACGAACAACCACGGGATGGTTCCGACCACCTTATTCAACGTGGCCACGGCGTCGTTGTAGTACTGCCGTGCGAACGCCAGCTTGTCCTCGGTGTCGGCGAGGTTGTCCTGCAGGTTGAGGAAGTTGTTCGACGACGCGAGCTGCGGGTTCGTCTGCCCGAGCGCCAGCACGCGGCCGAGCGCGTCGTCGAGGTCGCGTTCGGCGGCGCTGCGCTGCGCGACCGATCCGCCACCCGTCGCCGACGTCAGCGCGGCACGCGCATCGGTGACGTGGTCGAGGACGGCCTTCTCGTGGACTGCGAACGTCTCGACGACGTGCACGAGGCTGGGGATCAGCGACGCCCGCCGGGTGAGTTCGACGTCGATGCCCGCCAGAGCCTCCGACACCCGGACGTCCGCCGCACGGATCTTGTTGTAGCCCAGCACGAACCCGGCGAGTACGAGCACCACCAGGATCAACACCAGCACCAGCACCGACGTCACCACGAGCCTCCTCCTCCGCCGCCACCGCCACCGCCACCGCCACCACCGCCGCTCGAGCTGGAGCCACCGCTGCTGCTCGACGACGACTGCGACGCGGTGTAGGCGCCGATCGACGACGACAGCGCCGACTCGAAGCCGTCGAAGTCCGGGCCGCCCGAACCGCCGCTGAAGCCGGAACCCGACGTCGACGACGAGTGGTACCAGTCCGGTTGCGGGGCAACGTCTCCGGTCGCATCCCGGTACTTCTTCGCCCACAGGGCCGCGGTGCCCGCGGCGACCGCGAACGGCACGTAGGCGGTGTACAGATCCTTGCGGGCGGCGAAGTCGAAGCGTGTCTCCGCGGACTCGGTGGCCAGCAGCCGGTGGAATCCGCCCGCCTGCGACCACAGCCGCCGGCCCGCCTCGGTGCGCCGCGTGCCCACGCCGTCCGCCCACGAGCGGACGGTGACGACGAACACCGCGGCGAACGGCAGTCCCCACATCGTGGCCGGGAAGCCCCACCGGCAGAATCCGCATACCGCGAGGATCAGTGCGAGCGCGTTCGCCGACCGCACCCAGAGTTCCTTCTTGCGCGCGACGATCAGTCCCTCGTCGACCGCCCACTTCTTCACCGCGGCGGCCATCTCGCTCTTGGCCGACGTCAGCTTCTTGCCCGCGCCGACGGCCTTCTTCGCCTCGAACTCCCGGCCGGGACCCATCACGCCGAGCGCCGAGCCCACCGCGACGGCGACGGGGTCGACGTCCGCCCACGCCTGGCGCTCGGCGGTGCCGCGGACGTTCCACTGGTCCTCGTTCACCTGCCGTAGCTCGACCAGCTTTCGCTCGGCGAGATGGAACAGCGTGGCGGTCAGGCCGTTCTTGGGGACGCTCTCGGTCCGGACGTATTCCGTCTGGACGGGTCCGAGCCCGGCGGGTGGGCCGTACTGCACGGGGAAACCGGGCTCCGGCTCCACCGTGGTGCGGTACCAGAGGTAGGCCAGCGCGCCCGCCGCCACCGTCAGCGCGAGCACCCACACGACGGCGATGACGGACTGGCCGGCGATCCGGTCCCACTGCTGCGACCACGGCAGGGTGGCGCGCGGGGGCGTCGGCACGTCGACCCCGGCGCGCAGCGTGACCGGGGTCCGCGGCGAGAGGTCGACGGCGGTGAGTTCGACGGTGTCACCCGTGACCACGAGGTCCGTGCACGCGGCGCCCACGCCGACGCCGACCGAGCACTGCGCCCCCGTCACCGGACCGGGCAGGGTGGCTCGCACCCGGACCCGGTCGATGCGGTTGTTCCACGACGGCGCGATGACGTTCCAGAAGAAGGTCGACGTCGACGTCGGTCGACCGACCTCGGCGGCGAATCGACGGTTCTCGCCGGTGCTACCGGGATCGAGCACCCCGGCGATCGAGTAGCGGAGTTCGTAGGTGTGGGCGCCGGGCACCAGCGTGGTGTCGGCGTCGCCGATCTTCGCCACGCTGAATCGACCGCCGCCCTCCGACTGCATCCGGTACGGGACGGGTTCGCCGTCCAGCAGGATCGACGCGATCTCGGGGGGCTGCCGGGCACCGGGGGCGTTGAGGTTGGCGACGTCCCAGTACCGGAAGATGCCGTGCCGGTCGGACGGGAAGTCACCGGTGATGGTCTCGACGGCGTCGAGATCGCCGTCGGCGGACACGGTGAAGTTCGCGCGGTAGTCGGTGATGACCACGGGGTCGGAGACGGTGCTCCCGCCCGACGCGCCCGACGAGGTGAGCGGCCAGAGCAGACCGACCGCGACCAGCGCGATCAAGATCAACCACTTGAACACCCGTCGCACGTCACCCTCCCGTTCGACTCGCGCCGCACCCCCGACGAGGGCAGACCTACCCTATGTGCAACGGGTCGATCTGGACGCGAACTGGCTCGTTGTCGTGCCGCGCACTCAGCGAACCGGTGGCCCTGCGCAGTGCCGCCGCCAGGTCGAGGCCGCGGTCGCGCGGGACGCGCACCAGCATCCGCATCACCGGCCCGGCCGTCGGTTCGCCTGCCGGGCGGCGCGCCCCGGGCGGCAGGTCGACCGGGCCGAGCACCTCGGCCGCCTCGGGGAGAGTGGCCGCGTCAATCAGCGCGGCCGCCGCCTCGGGTGTGCCGTCGATCGCCGCCATGTGCGCCGCCGGCGGCAGGCCGACCTCGGAGCGGGCGTCGAGTTCGGACTCGGCGTGCGCCACCGGGTCCCACCGGATCAGGGCCTGGACAGTCGGGATCGCCGACTCGGCGACCACCGCCACCACCCCACCGTCGGACTGGGGCCGGACCAGCGCCGTCGCCGCCATCCACCGGCGCAGCGCGTCCTCGGCGGCGCGCAGGTCCTGTCTGCCGAGCAACGCCCAGCCGTCCAGCAGCAGCGCGGCGCCGTACCCTCCGTCGGCGACCGGCTCGGCGCCCGGCGTCGAGACGACCAGGGCGGCCGACCCTGGCACCGTCGCCAGGACGCCGTCCCCGCTCGACGTCATCACGCTGACGCCCGGGAACGCGCGCCCGATCTCCTCGGCGGTGCGGCGCGCGCCGACCACCACCGCCCGCACCGAGTCCGAGCCGCAGCGCGCGCACCGCAGCGCGGCCTCGTGCCTGCCGCACCACCGGCACACCGCACCGGTGGTGTCGCGGTCGGGCAGTGACAGCGGTCCGGTGCAGTGCCTGCAGCGGGCGATCGCGCGGCACCGACCGCACGACAGGGCGGGCACGTATCCGCGACGCGGCACCTGGATCAGCACCGGTGCGTCCGCCGCGAGTGCCTTGCGCGCCGCGTCGAGCGCCATCGACGGCAACCGGGCGGTGCGGGCGGCCGGGTCGCGCTCCTGTGTGAAGGCGCTGTCGTCGATCGCGATGACCCGTGCGGTCCGCGCGCGCACCACCGGGCGGGTGGCGACCAGGTCGTGCGCCCACGTCGACCGCACCAGCGCCTGCGCCTCGGCAGTTCGGGCGTACCCGCCCAGCAGGGCGGCGCAGCGCATCTGGTGGGCGCGCAGCATCGCGACCTCCCTCGCGTGCGGGTACGGGGCACGCGGCTCGGCCAGCGAGTCGTCGCCGTCGTCCCACACGACGACCAGGCCCAGGTCGGCCACCGGCGCGAACACCGCACTGCGGGTGCCGATCACGAACCGCGCCCCGCCGCGCAGCACCGCGAGCCACCGCCGGTACCGCTCGGAGGGCCCGAGCCCCGCGGACAGCGCGACCACCCGGTCGGGGTCGACGTGACGGACGGCCGCGGCGTGCACGGCGTCGACGTCGCGCTGATCCGGAACGACGGCCAGGGCGGAGCGTCCCGCGTTCACCACCACCGCCGCCGCCTCGGCCAACCGGTCCGCCCACTGCTCCCCCGGCAGCGCCTGCCACACCGCGCGGGCGGCGCGACCCTCCGCCAGGGCGCCGAGGAACCCGGCACCGCCGCGGTAGGTGGCCCACGCACCGGGATCCACGTCGATCGGCGTCAGCGGGGAGAACACGGGCGGGTCCTTCTTCTCGACCGCCGCGTGCCGGGGCGGCACGGCGAGGCGCAGGACGTCGGGCCGGGTGCCGGCGTAGCGCGACGCCACCGCCTCGACCAGTCGCCGGACGTCGGCGGTCAGCACAGGCTCCGGCGACACCACCCGGTCGAGCCAGCCGAGCTTGCCGACGTGGTCGGTGTCCGACCGCCGCTCGAGGATGAACGCGTCGACGAGCCTGCCGTGGAACCGCACCCGCGCCCGCACACCGGGCTGCGCGTCGTTCGACTGCTCCGCGGTGACGAGGTAGTCGAACTCGCGGTCGAGGTGCGGCACCGACAGCATCGGCAGCACGCGAGCGATCGGCTCGTGTTCCGGGGCCTGGCGCTGGGTGACCGTCACGTCGCCGGTGTAGCAGCGGCCACCGACGCCTCGGGCGCCCGACCGAACAGGAACCCCGCGGTGATCAACAGGATGGACGCCGCGTACGCCCACCAGATCGGCACCGCGAGCTGTTCGCCGCCGAGGATGAACCGGCCGACGCCGATCATCCCGTCGGACACCGCGAAGCACACCGCGCCCAGCGCCGTCCACGGCGTGGGCAGGTCGGCGAGCAGCGCCGCGCACGCCATCGCGCCGAGCACCACGATGTAGACCGTCACCGGCAGCGCCATGCCCGCCGCCACGAGCGGCGGCCACATCCAGGCCAGCAGCACCACGCAGACGACGATCAGGACGCCGCATGCGACGACCCTCGGCGTCGTCCGCCGGACGAGCGGCAGCAGCGCCGCGAGGAAGCACAGGTGCGCGAGCAGGAACGCCGCCAGGCCGAGCACGAACGACGGTTCCCACCACGGCATCGCCAGCAGGACGTCGCCGGTCGCCGAGAGCACCAGCGCAGCCACCAGCGGGCGACGTTCGCGTGCGACGGGATGCCCGAGCGCGGCCACGGCGAGCAGCACGGCCGTCAGCGCCTTCGCCGCGGGCTGGAGGGCGAACCGGCCGGTGAGTTCGGCGCCGCTCGGCTCGTGCGCAGCCGTCACGACGAGGAACGTGCCGTAGGCGATCGCGACCACTGCCGCGGCGATCCAGGCGACGCGGACGGCGCTGCCCGTCGCACGCCCAGCCGTCGTCGCCACTGCACGAACGTACTAGGAGGTGGCAACCCACACCGCCTCCGACCGGTCCGGCTGCGTACCGTCGGGGCATGTCGGATAGCGATGCACGGCCGGGTCTGGATCCCATCCTGGAGAAGGTCCTCGAGGCCGTTCCGTTCCAGTTGACCGTCGACGGCGGCGCGGAGGCGGCGCGGAGTCGTTTCCGCGACCTGCCCCGCGGCGAGGTCCACCCCGAGGTGCGCACCGAGGACCGCACCATCGACGGGCCCGCGGGCGAGATCCCCATCCGGCTGTACTGGCCCGCGGAGCCGCTCGGCGATCCGCCACCGATCGTGCTGTTCCTGCACGGCGGTGGCTGGGTGGTCGGCGACCTCGACACCTACGACGGCACCGCCCGCCACCACGCCGTCCACACCGGGGCCGTGGTGGTCGCCGTCGACTACCGGCTGGCCCCCGAGCACCCCTTCCCCGCCGCGGTCGACGACGTCTGGGCAGCCACCCGGTGGGTGGCCGAGCACGCCGCCGAACTGGGCGCCGACCCGAACCGGATCGCGGTCGCGGGTGACTCCGCGGGCGGCAACCTGGCCGCGGTGGTGGCGCAACTGGCCCGCGACGCCGGCGGCCCGGCGCTGCGGTTCCAGCTGCTCTGGTATCCGGCGACGACGTGGGACCTGTCGCTGCCCTCGTTCACCGAGAACGCGCACGCGCCGATCCTCGACACCTCCTGCGTCAAGGGCTTCTCGCGGTGGTACGCGGGGCACGTCGACCTGTCGACCGCCCCGTCGACGCTGATCCCCGGGCGGGCGGAGTCCTTCGCCGGACTGCCCCCGGCCTACGTGGCGGTCGCGGGCCACGACCCGTTGCGCGACGACGGCATCCGCTACGGCGAACTGCTGGCCGCGGCGGGTGTGCCCGTCGAGGTGCACAACGCGCAGACGCTGGTGCACGGTTACCTCGGGTACACGGACATCGTTCCCGCCGCCACCGAGGCCGTCCGGACCGCCCTCGCCGCCCTGCGGGCCGCGCTAACGTGACCGACATGGCGGACACCCTCTCGACCCGGCCCGGCATCGATCCCGCGCTGAAGGCGCTCCTCGACCTCGTCCCGATGAAGTTCACCATCGACGACGGAGTCGAGGTGGCCCGGGAGAAGTTCCGTGCGGTCAAGCCACCACCGGAGATGTTGCCGCCCATGCGGATCGAGGACCGGACCGTCGGCCACGGCTCGGTGACCGACGTGCCCGTCCGCGTGTACTGGCCACCGATCGATCGACACGACGGCCTGCCGATCGTCGTCTTCTACCACGGCGGCGGCTGGTCGATCGGCGACCTCGACACCCACGATCACGTGGCCAGGGCACATGCCATCGGCGCCGAGGCCATCGTCGTGTCGGTCGACTACCGGCTGGCCCCGGAGCATCCCTTCCCCGCCGGTGTCGACGACGCCTGGGCGGCACTTCGGTGGGTCGCCGAGCACGCCGTCGAGCTGGGCGGGGACCCGACGCGCATCGCGGTCGCGGGTGACTCGGCGGGCGGCAACCTGTCGGCGGTCATGGCGCTGCGCGCCCGCGACGCCGGCGGTCCCCCGCTGGTGTTCCAGCTGCTCTGGTACCCGTGCGTGGTCGGTGACATGACGTTGCCGTCGTTCGTGGAGAACGCCGACGCACCGATCCTCGATCCTGACGTCATCGCCGCGTTCCTGACCTGGTACGCACCGGGCACGAACCTCGACGATCCGCGGTCGCTGCCCACCGACTTCGCACCGGCCAACGCCGAGAAGCTGGCGGGTCTGCCGCCGGCGTTCATCGGCACCGCCGAACACGACCCGCTGCGCGACGACGGCGGCCGATACGCGGAGATGCTCTCCGCCGCAGGCGTTCCCGTTCAGCTGAGCAACGAGCCCACCATGGTGCACGGGTACGTCAGCCTCGCGCTGGCCTCCCCGGTGGCGGCGGCCGCCACCGACTCCGGCCTCGCGGCGCTGAAGGCCGCCCTGCATCCGGGGGTCGTCGCGTGAGCGCCCCGCAGCACCACGTGGTCGTCATCGGGGCGGGCTTCTCGGGGATCGGCGCCGCCATCGCACTGGACCGTGCGGGTCTGCACGACTACGTCATCCTCGAGGCGGGCGCCGAGCCCGGCGGCACCTGGTACTGGAACACCTATCCCGGTATCGCCGTGGACATCCCGTCGTTCTCCTACCAGTTCTCGTTCGAGCAGAGCGCCGACTGGTCCCGCACCTACGCCAAGGGCCGCGAGCTCAAGGGATACGCCGACCGCTGCGTCGCGAAGTACGGCCTGCGCGACCGGATCCGATTCGACACGCAGGTGACGGCGGCACGGTTCGACGACGACACCAGCACGTGGCGGATCGAGCTGGCGACCGGCGAGTCGTTGACCGCGCGGTTCGTGATCAACGCCAGCGGAGTGCTCACCGTGCCGAAGCCGCCCGACATCAAGGGGGTCGAGGACTTCGCCGGCGTCACCATGCACACCGCACGGTGGGACCACGACCAGGACCTGACCGGCAAGCGCGTCGCCATCGTCGGCACCGGCGCCTCGGCGGTTCAGGTCATCCCCGAGATCGCGCCGAACGTCGAGCACCTCACCGTGTTCCAGCGCACCCCCATCTGGTGCCTGCCGAAGTTCGACGTCCCACTGCCGACCGTCGCCCGCTGGGCGATGCGCATCCCGGGCGGCCGGACCGTGCACCGTCTGCTCAGCCAGGCCTACGTCGAGCTGACCTTCCCCATCTCCGCGCACTACTACACGACCCTGCCCCTGGCCGACCGCGCCGAGAAGCTGGGGCGGGCGTTCCTCAAGCGCGAGGTCCACGATCCCGCGGTGCGGGACAAGCTGACCCCCCGCTACGCCGTCGGGTGCAAGCGGCCCGGGTTCCACAACACCTACCTCTCGACGTACAACCGCGACAACGTCGAGCTGGTCACCGAGCCGATCGACCGCGTCACGGCGTCCGGGGTGGTCACCTCCGACGGCGCCGCCCACGACGTCGACGTGCTCATCCTCGCCACGGGGTTCAAGGTGATGGACGTCGACGCGGTCACGTTCGACGTGACGGGCAGCGGCGGACTCGCCCTCGCGGACTTCTGGGAGAGCAACCGCATGCAGGCCTACGAGGGCGTCAGCGTGCCGGGGTTCCCGAACTTCTTCTCCGTCATGGGACCGTACGGCTACGTGGGGTCGTCGTACTTCGCACTGATCGAGGCGCAGACCCACCACATCGTCCGCTGCCTCACGCAGGCCGGCGACCGGGCGGCGTCGCGCGTCGAGGTGTCGACGGAGGCCAACGACCGCTACTTCGCGGAGATGATGCGCAAGCGGGGACGTCAGATCTTCTGGCAGGACAGCTGCAGCCTGGCCAACAGCTACTACTTCGACCGCAACGGCGACGTCCCGCTACGGCCCGGCACGACCTTCGAGGTGTACCTGCGGAGCCGTCGATTCCCGTTGCGGGACTACGAGTTCAGCGCCTGATCAGAATTGGACGCCGCGCGTGAGCGCGCCGTCGACGAGCAGGTTGGTGCCGGTGATGAAGCTTGCCGCCGTGCTGCTGAGGAACACCACGGCATTGGCGACCTCCTGCGCGGTGGCCATGCGTCCCGTCGGATTGAGGCCCAGCGCCGTCGCGAACAGGTCGGGGTCGTTCTCCTCGATCGACGCCCAGACGCCACCGGGGAAGTACGTGTTGCCCGGGCTGACGGTGTTGGCGCGTACGCCCTTGCCGGCCAGGTTGTACGCCAGACCCTGCGTGTAGTGGACGATCGCGGCCTTCATGGTGCCGTACGGCCCTGCGGCGAAGTCGATCTCGCGTCCAGAGACACTCGAGATCGTCACGATGGACCCGGCGTCGGCCTCGAGGAGGTGCGGCAGCGCGGCCTCCACCAGGCCCACGGTGCCCATCAGGTCGACGTCGAAGCTATTGCGCCAGTTCTCCTGGCTGTCGGGGATGGCCAGTGCACTCACGTTGGCGACGACGCCGTCGATGCCACCCAGTGCGTCCGCGCTCGCCACCACCCATCCCGCGAGTGCGCCGGCGTCACCGACGTCGACCGCCGTGCCGACGACGGTGGAGCCGGTGGCGGCAAGCTCGTCCCGCGCCGCCGTGACCGCGTCCTGGCTGCGGGCGCAGTACGCGACGGCCGCGCCCTCGGCGAGCAGCCCCTCGACCACCGCCCTGCCGATGCCGCGGGTCCCGCCGGTGACGAGGAAGCGCTTGCCGTGCAGTCCGAGTTCCATGGTGTCCGTTCGTCAGTAGCCGATGGTGCCGAGTGAACGCGCGGCGCTGCGCATCCGGTCGTGCATGCCGCCGAAGGCCGATGCGGCGGGCAGCAGGCGCTTGTCGACCTTGGTGACGGCGCTGTAGTTGGTGTCGACCACGTTCGCGATCGGCACCTCCGAGATCTGGCTGAGCAACTGGTAGGCGTCGAGGCGGTCGAGTCCGTACAGCTCGCCCAGCCAGTCGATCATCTCCACCTGGCCGGCGCGCCACGCCTCCTCCAGCGGTCGGCCCGACCCGATGCACATCAGGTGCGTGTCGGACTCGATACGCGGCCAGGCCGGCCCCGCACCGCCCTTCACCAGGTCGACGATCGCCGTGACGTTCATGGCACCCTCCACCGCGGTGCCGCACGACTCGCCCTCACCCTGCCGGTAGTGTCCGTCACCGAGCGAGAAGAGTGCGCCCTCGACGTTGACGCGCAGGAAACACGTTGCGCCCGCGGCCATCTCGGGAGTGTCCATGTTGCCGCCGAAGTAGTCCGGCACCAGCGACGTGCGGACCTCGCGGTGGGCGGGCGCAACGCCGACGGTGCCGAGCATCGGGTTGGCCGGCAGCCGCAGCTCGAAGTCGCTGGCGTGGGCGGAGAAACCGACCGTGTGGGTGCCGGCGTCGTAGTCGTAGATGTACGTGCGCTCGGGCAGCGGGTCCTGCAGCGTGGGGCTGGCCGGGATGCTGGTGAGACCGCCGAAGAACGGGATCAGTGTCGACGCGCCCCACGTGCGGGACGGTGTGAGGTCGACGAGGTGCACGGCGAGCGTGTCACCGGGCTGGGCACCCTCGATCCAGAACGGGCCGGTCTGCGGGTTGAGGTCCTCGGTGTCGAGCGAGGTGGTCGCCACGTCGTCGCGGCTCCTGATCCGCCCGCCGTAGGCGTCCTCGGTCCACAGCGTCAGCGCCGTCCCGGGCTTGATGCGCATCACCGGATCGGCCCCGCCGAACGTGTAGTTCATCTGGTCGACCGTCGGTACGAACGTCACGTGGTCCATCCGTCCATCCTGCTGGATGGCGCGCATCCCCGCGACAAGACGCGAACTCCCCTGCTCCGCGGGGAAACAGGGGAGTTGACGTCTGCTCGCCGACAGGTGTTACACGGCGTTCTTGAGTGCGTCCGCCTTGTCGGTGCGCTCCCAGGGCAGGTCCACGTCGGTGCGACCGAAGTGGCCGTAGGCCGCGGTGGGCGCGTAGATCGGGCGAAGCAGGTCGAGATCGCGCACGATCGCGCCCGGGCGCAGGTCGAAGACCTCGGTGATGGCCTTCTCGATCTTGGCCGGGTCGACGGTCTCGGATCCGAACGTCTCGACGAACAGACCGACCGGGGCCGCCTTGCCGATGGCGTAGGCGACCTGCACCTCGACGCGGTCCGCGAGGCCCGCGGCGACGACGTTCTTGGCCACCCAGCGCATCGCGTACGCGGCCGAGCGGTCGACCTTCGACGGGTCCTTGCCGGAGAAGGCACCGCCGCCGTGACGGGCCCAGCCGCCGTAGGTGTCGACGATGATCTTGCGGCCGGTCAGGCCGGCGTCACCCATCGGGCCACCGAGGACGAACTTGCCGGTCGGGTTGACCAGCAGCCGGAAGTCGGAGGTGTCCATGGTGTCGTGACCGAGGTCCGCCAGCACGGTGTCGACGACCTTCGCGCGGATGTCCGGGTTCAGCGTGCCGTCGAGGTCGATGCCCTCGGCGTGCTGGGTCGACAGCACGACCGTGTCCAGACGGACCGGGGTGTTGCCGTCGTACTGGACGGTGACCTGGGTCTTGCCGTCGGGCCGCAGGTAGTCGAGGGTGCCGTTCTTGCGCACCTCGGTGAGCCTGCGGGCCAGCCGGTGCGCGATCGCGATCGGCAGCGGCATCAGTTCCGGCGTGTCCTTGATGGCGTAGCCGAACATCAGGCCCTGGTCGCCGGCGCCCTGGGCGTCCAGCGGGTCGCCTGCGCCCTCCACGCGGGTCTCGTGGGCGGTGTCGACGCCCTGGGCGATGTCGGGTGACTGCGCGCCGATCCCGATGTTGACGCCGCAGGTGGCGCCGTCGAAGCCCTTGTCCGAGGAGTCGTAGCCGACCTCCAGGATGCGGTGGCGGACGGTGTTGGTGATGTCGGCGAAGGCTTCCTTCGCCGTGGTGGTGACCTCGCCGACGACGTGCACCTGTCCGGTGGTGACCAGTGTCTCGACGGCTACGCGGGACTTGGGATCCTGAGCGAGTAGCGAGTCGAGCACCGAGTCGCTGATGGCGTCACAGATCTTGTCGGGGTGACCCTCGGTCACCGACTCGCTGGTAAACAGCCGAGCTTTACTCACGGTTAAGTCCCTTTCAATTGCTTGTTCTTGCGAATCTGTGGTGGTTCCCGGTGCAGCAAAACGCTCTGCACTACGTAGCGCAACCCTTGTGCGCATCGCGTCGGGTGGTGTCAGTCATCCGTCACGGCGCTGGAGGAAGGCCCCGATCGCGTCCACGATACGGCTGGCCATGAGGGTTTTCGAACCGTGCTCCAGTGCGACCTCGTTGCCGTCGGCGCCGAGCAGCCATCCGTCGTTGTCGTCGACCTCGAACGCGCGGCCCTCGCCGACGGCATTGACGACCAGGAGATCGCATCCTTTGCGCTGAAGCTTTGCCCGCGCATGGAACAGCACGTCGCCGTTCGCGTCGCCGGTCTCGGCGGCGAAGCCGACGATGGCCTGCATGTTGGGCAGCTGACCGTCCGACCGTGCCCGCACGGCGGCCGCGAGGACGTCGTCGGTCCGGGTCAGTTCGATGGCGGGCGCGTCGGTCGTGTGCCCCGGTTCGTGGGACTTCTTGATCTTGCTGGTCGCGACGTGGGAGGGCCGGAAGTCGGCGACGGCGGCCGCCATCACGAGGACGTGCGCCTCGGGTGCGTGCTTGGTCACTGCGTCGTGCAGCTGGTCGGCGGAGCCGATGTGGACGACGTCCACGCCCGCCGGGTCGATCAGGCCGACGGTGTGGCCCGCGATGAGCGTGACGTTGGCGCCGCGTTGCGCGGCGACCCGCGCGACGGCGTAGCCCTGCTTGCCGGAACTCCGGTTGCCGATGAACCGCACCGGGTCGATCTGCTCACGGGTGCCGCCGGCGGTGACGAGCACGTTGACCCCGGTCAGGTCGTGCGGCAGCGCGTCGGAACGGTCGAGCAGGAGATTGGCCAGGGTGCTGATCTCCTCGGCCTCGGGGAGGCGGCCCGCACCGCTGTCGGCGCCGGTGAGCCGCCCGGAGGCCGGTTCGAGCACGATCGCGCCGCGGCGGCGCAGCGTCGCCACGTTCTCGACGGTCGCGGGGTGATGCCACATCTCGGTGTGCATGGCCGGCGCGAAGAGCACCGGACAGCGCGCCGTGAGCAGCGTGGCGGTGAGCAGGTCGTCCGCCCGGCCCGCCGCGGCGCGCGCGAGCAGGTCCGCCGTGGCGGGTGCGACGACGACGAGGTCGGCCTCCTGGCCGATGCGCACGTGTAGCACCTCGTCGACGTGCTGGAAGACCGTGGTCTGCACCGGATGGCCTGACAGCGCCTCGAAGGTGGCGGCGCCGACGAAGTTCAACGCCGACTCGGTGGGGACGACGCGGACCGAGTGGCCTGCCTCGGAGAGCTGCCGGACGAGGGTGCACGCCTTGTACGCGGCGATGCCGCCTGCGACCCCGACGATGACCCGCTTGCGCTCGGTCACCGTCGCCGATCGCCCGTCGCTTCGTTCACCCACGACCGCGCCGGTGACCGCTACTCGCCGCCCTCGGTGTGTTCGAGGAGGTCGGCGTGGATCTCGCGCATGGCGATCGACAGCGGCTTCTCCTGCAGACCGGGCTCGACGAGCGGTCCGACGTACTCGAGGATGCCGTCACCGAGCTGGTTGTAGTAGTCGTTGATCTGCCGAGCGCGCTTCGCCGCGTAGATCACCAGCGCGTACTTGCTGGAGGCGCGGCTCAGCAGCTCGTCGATGGGCGGGTTGGTGATGCCCAGCGGCGTGTCGTACGAGTTGGCGGCGTCGGAGTCGAGGCTCTCGACAGGGGTGCTCACGAAGGATTCTCCTGAAGTCTTTGCGTTGGGCTGGGTGTTCGGTTGGCAGTTCCGGGCACCTTTTGGACCCGGACCGTCAACGGCCCACCAGCAAGGATACCAATTCAGCGCACGCGGACTCCAATTGTGCGTTGACGACCACCGTGTCGAAGCTGTCCTGGGCTGCGAGTTCGGTCCGCGCGGTGGCCAGTCGGCGCGCCATGACCTCCGCGCTCTCGGTCCCCCGGCCGGTGAGACGCTGCTCGAGCGACTGCCAGTCCGGCGGCGCGAGGAACACCGAGATCGCCTCGGGCATCGCGGCCTTGACCGCCCTGGCGCCGGCGAGGTCGACCTCGATCAGCACGGGGTGGCCTGCCGCGGCGGCGGCTCGCACGGGCTCCGCCGGCGTGCCCGACCGGTGCAGCCCGCCGTGGATGTCCGCCCACTCGAGGAGGGCGCCATCGTCGATCAGCTGCTGGAACCGGTCGGCGGTGACGAACGCGTAGTCGACGCCGTCCACCTCGCCGGGGCGCGGGGCCCTGGTCGTGGCGGAGACGCTGAAGTGCAAATCGGGAAGCCGTTCGCGCAGACATCGCACGACGCTGGACTTGCCGACAGCAGAGGGACCGGACAGCACCACGACGTGTGTCATGGCCGTCCGGCCCCTCGGCCGACGAACACGTAGTACCTAGTCGCTGGTGAAGTCGAACTTCTCCAGGAGGGCCTTGCGCTGGCGATCGCCGAGGCCGCGCAGGCGGCGGGTCGGTGCGATCTCCAGTTCGGTCATGATCTCCTGCGCCTTGACCTTGCCGACCTTGGGCAGAGCCTCCAGAAGTGCGGAGACCTTCATCTTGCCCAAGACCTCGTCGGACTCGGCGTCCTTGAGGACCTGCTTGAGGTTGGTGCCGCCGCGCTTGAGCCGATCTTTGAGCTCAGCTCGTGCTCGACGTGCGGCAGCAGCCTTCTCCAACGCTGCCGCGCGCTGCTCGTCGGTCAACTGGGGAAGGGCCACGGTTTCCTCCGTCTCTTGCCGTCAAATGTTGTGTCTTGACTGGTAGAACCAGCCAGCGTGGACGACCGTACCCACGCTGGCTGACGAAAGCTAACCCCACCCCCGCTTCGGGGAGCCGTTTTTCCAGCGTGTAACGCGCGAGCGGGCGACGTGGGGTCATTGCGAGCAGCGCGGGCGTCGCGGTGCCCATCCCCCACTAACCGCCGACATGCCTGTTCATCTGGGGTTTTCGAGGATCCGCCCGGCAATCGCGTCGATCGGCGAGTTCGCCGGCGCGGCCGACGCGAGTCCCCACGACCTCGCTTTTCAGAATTCTCGCTGGTCACCGCGTGTCGGGCGTGTCGTGACCTTGATCGGACACGGCCCAACGCCACGTCCGTAACAGCCGTTACTCCGGTCACGTCGACCACTCGTGGCGGGTCGCGCGCACTTCCGTCGAGATCTGCACCAACGTCGTGCACGAGGTGGCCCGACGACGTCTACGCAGAACTCGCGCCCATCTCACCGAGTTCTGCACCACCGTCGCGATCGCCGCGACGTTCGATGGTGACCGACCCGAGACCGGACGCACAGCTGCCGCCTAACCCGTCCACGGGGATCTCCCACGAGCCGTTCCTAGCGTCTCGGACGTGCGGCGAATTCGCGCCGCACCGAAGTAGATGGAGACCAGGACATGACCTTCACGCGAGCGCTGGGCGCATCGACGATCGCACTCGGAGTCGGCCTCGGCGCCCTCCTCGGCGCCGGATCGGCGTCGGCCGATCCGGGCAGGCCGTGCAACGCGCCGGGCGCCCCGACCTGCCAGGACCAGGGTCCCAACCGCGCCCCCGCCGGTTGGCAGAACCGCGGCCCCGATCAGGGCCGTCGGGACCATCAGCCGTTCAACTGGAACGGCCAGCAGGTCACCCCCATGCAGGCGGGCAACGGCGCAGGCTGGGGTTTCTGGTTCCTCGGCACCTGGATCCCGCTGTGACGAATCCCGTCCGTCAGGGGCGCAGGTAGGCCACCGCGTCACGCATCCGCTCACCGGCGGTGCGCAGGGCGGCGACGTCGGGGCCCGCGCGGAGCACCTCACGCGAGACGGCGGGCAGCAGCGTTCCCGCGGCCGCTCCGCCGAGGTGTGCCAGCGACTCGGGCCGCCCGCCCTGCGCACCGACCCCGGGGATCAGGACGGGTCCGCCGAGATCGCTCAGATCGGGGACGTCGGCCAGCGTCGCGCCCACCACCACGCCGACGGACCCCGTGCCGGTGCGCGCGTTCTCCGCGCCGGCGTGATCGACGATGGTCTGCGCCACCGTGCGTCCGCCCTCCACTGCGCGCTGCACCTCCGCGCCCTCCGGGTTGGACGTCGCGGCGAGCACGAAGACGCCGCGGTCGTTCGCCTCGGCGGTGTCGAGGAGCGGCCGCAGTGACCCGAAGCCGAGATAGGGCGACGCGGTGACGGCATCGCAGGCCAGCGGTGACTCACCGGCCCAGGCCGCCGCGTAGGCGGCCATCGTGGTGCCGATGTCGCCGCGCTTGGCGTCGGCGAGCACCAGCACGCCGTCGCGGCGCAGCGCGGCCATGGTCTCCTCGAGCACCAGGAAGCCCGCGGCGCCGTAGGCCTCGAAGAAGGCGACCTGCGGCTTGACGACGGCGAAGCCCGCGAACGCCTCGATGCACGCCTGGCTGAACGCGCGCAGCCCGCGGGCGTCGGCGGTCAGCCCCCACGCCGCGAGCAGCTCGGGATGCGGGTCGATGCCGAGGCACAGCGGCCCCCTCGCCGCGGTCGCCGCGGCCAACCGCGTCCCGAACGCCGTCACTGCTGGGCGCCGAGTGAGCTGTGCAGCTCCTGCAGCGACCGGACGCCGATGTCGCCGCGGATGCCCGCCTCGATGCCCTGCACCGCCGCCGACGCACCCTGCACCGTCGTCACGCAGGGGATGTTCATCGCGACCGCCGCCGAGCGGATCTCGTAGCCGTCGATGCGTGGTCCCGAGTTGCCGTACGGGGTGTTGATGACCATGTCGACCTCGCCGGCGCGGATCGCCTCGACGGCCGACATCGCCGGCCGGTCGGGGGTCGCCTCCTCGAAGTGCTTGCGCACCTCGTCGCACGGAATCCCGTTGCGGCGCAGCATCTCCGCGGTGCCCTCGGTCGCCAGCACGCGGAAGCCGAGGTCGGCGAGCCGCTTCACCGGGAACACCAGCGACCGCTTGTCGCGGTTGGCCACCGACACGAACACCGTGCCGCTCGACGGCAGCGACCCGTAGGCGGCGGTCTGGCTCTTGGCGAACGCGGTGCCGAAGTCGCGGTCGATGCCCATGACCTCGCCCGTCGACTTCATCTCCGGGCCGAGCAGCGAATCGACCTGCGACCCGTCGGTCTTGCGGAACCGGTTGAAGGGCAGCACGGCCTCCTTGACCGCGATGGGTGCACCCGGCGAGATGCTGGCACCGTCACCGGTGCGCAGCAGCACGCCCTCCTCGCGGAGTTGGGCGATCGTCGCGCCGAGCATCACCCGTGCGCACGCCTTGGCCAGCGGCACCGCGGTCGCCTTCGACACGAACGGCACCGTGCGGCTGGCCCGCGGGTTGGCCTCCAGGACGTAGAGGACGTCGTCCTTCAGCGCGTACTGCACGTTGAGCAGGCCGATGACGCCGACGCCGTGGGCGATGGCCTCGGTGGCCCGCCGCACCGACTCGATGTCCTGGCGGCCCAGGGTCACCGGCGGCAGCGCGCAGGCCGAGTCGCCGGAGTGGATGCCGGCCTCCTCGATGTGCTCCATCACGCCGCCGATGTAGACCTCCGTGCCGTCGCACAGCGCGTCGACGTCGATCTCGATGGCGTCCTCGAGGAACCGGTCGACGAGCACCGGATGCTCGGGGGACAACTCGGTGGCCCGGGTGATGTAGCCCTCGAGCGTCTCCTCGTCATAGACGATCTCCATGCCGCGTCCGCCGAGCACGTAGGACGGCCGGACGAGGACCGGGTAGCCGATCTCGGCGGCGATCTTGCGGGCCTGGTCGAAGCTGGTGGCCGTGCCGAACCGGGGCGCAGGCAGCCCCGCATTGTTCAGCACCTCGCCGAACGCGCCCCGGTCCTCGGCCAGGTCGATCGCCTTCGGCGGCGTGCCGACGATCGGGACGCCGGCCTGCTCGAGCTTCTCGGCGAGGCTGAGCGGCGTCTGCCCGCCCAACTGCACGATCACCCCGACCACGCCGGGACCGCCCTCCCCGGAGATCTGCTCGGCCCGGTACACCTCGAGGACGTCCTCGAACGTGAGGGGCTCGAAGTACAGCCGGTCGGCGGTGTCGTAGTCGGTCGACACCGTCTCGGGATTGCAGTTGATCATCACGGTCTCGAAGCCGGCCTCGCTGAGCGTGGTCGCGGCGTGCACGCAGCTGTAGTCGAACTCGATGCCCTGGCCGATGCGGTTGGGCCCGGAGCCCAGGATCAGCACCTTGGGCTTCTCGGTCTGCGGCGCCACCTCGGTCTCGGCCGACGGGTCGAGTTCGTAGCTGCTGTAGTGGTACGGCGTCTTGGCCTCGAACTCCGCGGCGCACGTGTCGACGGTCTTGTACACCGGGTGGATGCCGAGGCGCTGGCGCAGCGCGCGGACGCCCATCTCCCCGGCGAGCTCGTCGCGCAGGGCGGCGATCTGGCGGTCGGACAGCCCGCTGTGCTTGGCCCGCCTCAGCAGCTCCTCGTCGAGGACGGGTGCGGCGCGCAGGTCGGTCCACAGCGCCACCAGGCCGTTGATCTGGTCGACGAACCACGGGTCGACGCCGGACGCCTCGGCGACCGTCTCGACGCTGGCGCCCAAGCGCAGCGCCATCTCGATGTCGTAGAGCCTGCCGTCGGTGGGCGTCCGCAGCCGGGTCAACAACTCCTCGACCGTGAGGTCGGGGTCGGCCTTGGTCCAGAAGCCGGTGCGCCCCGCCTCCAGCGACCGCATGACCTTGCCGAGCGCCTCGATGAAGTTGCGCCCCAGTGACATCGCCTCACCGACCGACTTCATCGTGGTGGTCAGCGTCGGGTCGGCGCCGGGAAACTTCTCGAACGCGAAGCGGGGCGCCTTCACGACCACGTAGTCGAGCGTCGGCTCGAAGCAGGCCGGCGTCTCCTTGGTGATGTCGTTGACGATCTCGTCGAGGGTGTAGCCGATCGCCAGCTTGGCGGCGATCTTCGCGATCGGGAAGCCGGTCGCCTTGGAGGCCAACGCGCTCGACCGCGACACCCGCGGGTTCATCTCGATGACGATGAGGCGTCCGTCGGCGGGGTCGATGGCGAACTGGATGTTGCAGCCACCCGTGTCGACGCCGACCTCGCGCAGGATCGCGATGCCGAGGTCGCGCATCGTCTGGTACTCGCGGTCGGTCAGCGTCATCGCCGGGGCGACCGTCACCGAGTCGCCGGTGTGCACGCCCATCGGGTCGAAGTTCTCGATCGAACAGACGACGACGACGTTGTCCTTGCCGTCGCGCATCAACTCGAGTTCGAACTCCTTCCAGCCGTAGATGGATTCCTCGATGAGCACGTTCGCCGACGGGGAGGCGGTGAGTCCGTCCCCGGCCATCCGTTCGACGTCCTCGGCCGAGTAGGCCATGCCCGAGCCCAGGCCGCCCATCGTGAAGGACGGTCGCACGACGACCGGCAACCCGAGGTCCTCGACGGTCTCGCGGACCTCGTCCATGGTGAAGCAGACCCGCGACTTGGCCGACTCGCCGCCGACCTTGGCGACGATGTCCTTGAACTTCTGCCGGTCCTCGCCGCGCTGGATGGCTTCGAAGTCGGCACCGATCAGCTCGACGTCGTAGCGCTCGAGGGCGCCGTTCTCCGCCAGGGCGACGGCGGTGTTGAGCGCGGTCTGGCCGCCGAGGGTGGCGAGCAGCGCGTCGATCTTGTTGCCGCGCTCGGCTTGCTGGGCGATGACCTTCTCGACGAAGGCCGCGGTGATCGGCTCGACGTAGGTGTTGTCGGCGTACTCGGGGTCGGTCATGATCGACGCCGGGTTCGAGTTGATCAGCGTCACCTGCAGGCCCTCGGCGCGCAGCACCCGGCAGGCCTGCGTGCCCGAGTAGTCGAACTCGGCGGCCTGGCCGATGACGATGGGACCCGATCCGATGACCAGGACGTGACTGAGGTCCGTGCGGCGTGGCATCTAGCTCTTCTCCCCTGCCATGAGTTCGACGAAGTCGTCGAACAGGTAGTTCGCGTCGTGCGGCCCGGCGGCCGCCTCCGGGTGGTACTGCACCGAGAACGCACGTCCGTCGAGCAGCCGAATGCCCTCCACCACACCGTCGTTGGCGCAGGTGTGGCTCACCACCGCGCGGCCGAACGGCGTGTCGAACTCCTCGCCGGCCTCGCCCTCGAGCGCGAACCCGTGGTTCTGTGCGGTGACGGCGACGCGTCCGGTGAGGTGGTCCATCACGGGGATGTTGATGCCGCGGTGGCCGAACGTCATCTTGTACGTCGAGCGGCCCAATGCGCGGCCGAGCAACTGGTTGCCGAAGCAGATCCCGAACAGCGGGATGCCCGCGTTCAGCACCTCCTGGGTGACGGCGACGACGTGGTCGGCCGTGGCCGGGTCGCCCGGACCGTTGGACAGGAAGAACCCGTCGGGTGTGATCTCGGCGATCTGCTCGAACGTCGCACTGGACGGCAGGACGTGGGTGCGGATCCCCCGGTCGGAGAAGTTGCGCGGCGTGTTGGTCTTGATGCCGAGGTCGAGCGCCGCGACGGTGAGCCGGTGTCCACCAACGGGGTCCACGACGTAGGCGGCGTCGGTGCTGACCGCCCCGGCGAGGTCGGCGCCCAGCATCGACGGCTGGTTGCGTACCCGCTCGAGCAGTTCGTCGACGGGTGCGTCGGCAGCGTCCCCGCTGAAGACGCCCGCCTTCATCGACCCGACCGTACGCAGGTGGCGCACCACCGCGCGGGTGTCGATGCCGGCGATGCCGACGATGCCCTGGCGGGCGAGTTCGTCGTCGAGGGTGCCGGTGGCGCGCCAGTTGGACGCGCGCGGCGAGGGGTCGCGCACCGCGTAACCGGACACCCAGATCTTGTCGCCGCGACTCTCGGCGTCCTCGTGATTCCAGCCGGTGTTGCCGATCTGGGGCGCCGTGGCCACCACGATCTGGCCGTAGTAGCTCGGATCGGTCAGCGTCTCCTGGTAGCCGGACATGCCGGTGGAGAAGACCGCCTCGCCGAGCGTCTGGCCGACGGCGCCGAACGCGGTGCCGGTGAAGACCCGGCCGTCGTCGAGTACCAGCAGTGCCTTCGGGCCGCGCGGTTCAATGCGCGATCCGCTTCGCTGCTCGCTCATGTCGCGTCCTCCTGTACCCAGTTGGCGAGTTCGCGACGGTCGTCGCTGCGGAACCCGGTGTCGATCTCGGTGCCCGAGGGCAGTGTCCAGCGGATGGCCAGGACGCCCTCGTGCGTGAGGGCCTTGCCGGCGATGCCGCGTTCGGTGCGGATGGCGGTGATGGACTCGTCGGGAATCCAGATCGGGCTGGCTCCCGTGCGCTGCAGCATGATTCCCTCCGGGTAGCGCGTGAGGACGGCCTTGCTCCGAAAACCCAGATCGCCCACCGCGACCCGGTCCTGCCAGCTGGGCGCGAGGGTGCTGCCGACGTAGAGCCCGCGGGTCGCGGGGATGAGCGCGGGGCCCACGGTGTCCGGCATCGGAGGCAGCGTGCCGATCAGTTCGGCCTGACGCTGCGCCCGGCGCAGCCACCCTCGCATCATCTGCCGGATGAAGAAGGCGATGAGCACCGCGAGCACGGCGGCCAGGACGAACGACGCGATCAGCGTGGGCGTGTTCACGGGTGAACCGCCTTGCCGTCCCGCGCCGTCACCGTGCCGCGCAACGTCGTCAGCGTGACGACGGCGGGCAGCGTCATCGCCTCGTACGGCGTGTTGTCCGACCTGCTGGCCAGCGCCGACCCCGTGACCGTCCACGTGGCGTCGGGATCGACGACGGTGAGGTTGGCCGGCTCGCCGACCGCCAGCGGGCGGCCCTGGTCGGGCAGACCGACGATGGCCGCGGGCGCCTCGCTCATCACCCGTGCGACGTCGCGCCACGTCAGCAGACCGGTGCCCACCATCGTCTCGGCCACGACGGACAGCGCGGTCTGCAGACCCAGCATCCCCGGTCGCGCCGAGGCGAATTCGCACATCTTCTCGTGGTCGGCGTGTGGCGCGTGATCGGTGGCGACGCAGTCGATCACACCGTCGGCGAGTGCCTGCCGCAGCGCCAGGGCGTCGCTGGCCTCCCGCAGCGGCGGGTTCACCCGGTTGCGGCCGTCGTAGTCCGCGAGGCGGGCGTCGTCGAGCAGCAGGTGGTGTGGGGTGACCTCCGCGGTGATCGAGATGCCCTGCTCCTTGGCCCATCTGAGCAGTTCGACCGTGCCCGCGGTGGATGCGTGGCAGATGTGCACGCGGGCTCCGGCGTCGCGGGCCAGCAGGGCGTCGCGCACCACGATCGACTCCTCGGCGGCGCGCGGCCAGCCCATCAGGCCGAGCCGTGCGGCGTTGGGACCCTCGTGGGCGACGGCGCCGACGGTCAGCCTCGGCTCCTCGGCATGCTGGGCGATGAGCACGCCGAGCCCCGTGGCGTACTCCAGCGCGCGGCGCATCACCAGCGGGTCGTCGACGCAGATGCCGTCGTCGGAGAACATCCGGACCCTGCCGACACCGGCGGCCATGAGGCCCATCTCGGTGAGCTGCTCGCCGCCCAGCCCCACCGTCACCGCGCCGACGGGGTGCACGTCGACGAGCCCGACCTCCTGGCCGCGGTGCCAGACGTGGTCGGTGACGACGGCGGTGTCGGCGACGGGATCGGTGTTGGCCATCGCGAACACCGCGGTGTACCCACCCAGAGCCGCAGCGGCCGAACCGGTTTCGATGTCCTCGGCGTACTCCCGGCCGGGCTCGCGCAGATGGGTGTGCAGGTCGACGAAGCCGGGCAGCAGGATCTGCCCGTGGGCGTCCACGACGTCGGCGCCGTCGGCCGCGGTCAGGTCCGGTCCGATCTCGGCGATCTGGCCGTCGGAGACCAGCACGTCGACGGGGTCGCCCTCGCCGTAGAGGCGGACGCCCCTGATCAGAAGGCTCATGCGGTCACCTCCGCGCCGCTGCCCACCAGGAGATGAAACAGGACCGCCATCCGCACGTGAACTCCGTTCGAGACCTGTTGCAGGACCGCCGATTGCGAGGAATCGGCCACCGAAGACGCGATCTCCATGCCGCGCAGCATCGGACCCGGATGCAGCACCACCACGTCGTCCGACAGCCGAGCGAGACGCCGGTCGGACAGCCCGTAGCGCACCGAGTACTCCCGGGCGGACGGGAAGAACCCGCCGTTCATGCGCTCGGCCTGCACCCTCAGCATCAGCACCACGTCCGCGCCGGGCAGTTCCGCGTCGAGGTCGTGCGACACGGTCACCGGCCAGGTCGAGACGCCGGTGGGCAGCAGGGTCGGCGGGGCGACCAGGACCACCTCGGCGCCGAGCGTCGCCAGCAGCAGCACGTTGGACCGCGCGACACGACTGTGCAGGACGTCGCCGACGATGACGACCCGCCTGCCCTCGATGGAGCCCAGGCGCTGGCGGATGGTGAGGGCGTCGAGCAGCGCCTGCGTCGGGTGTTCGTGCATCCCGTCGCCCGCGTTGATGATCGACGGGCCCGCACCGTCGGGTTCCGCCGTCCACTGCGAGAGCTGCTGGGCCGCACCGGATGCCGGGTGACGGATGATCAGCGCGTCCGCACCCGCCGCGCGCAGCGTCAGCGCGGTGTCGCGCAGCGACTCCCCCTTGGCCACCGACGATCCCGACGAACTGACGTTGATGACGTCGGCGCTCATCCACTTGCCGGCGACCTCGAACGACACCCGGGTCCGGGTCGAGTTCTCGTAGAACATCGTGATGACGGTGCGGCCACGCAGCGTCGGCAGCTTCTTCACCTCGCGGCCGACGAGTGCCTCCCGGAACCGGTCGGCGTCGTCGAGGATCGCGGTCGCCTCGTCGCGGCCGAGGTCGGCGACGGACAGCAGGTGCCTAGTCACGGTTGGGACCTCCGGTGCTCGCGATCGTCACGCCCTCGTGGCCGTCGTGCTCGGCGAGACGAACCTTCACGTTGTCGTGACGGGAGGTCGGCACGTTCTTGCCGACGTAGTCGGCGCGGATCGGCAGTTCGCGGTGGCCGCGGTCGACGAAGACCGCGAGTTGGACGGCCCGCGGCCGCCCCACGTCGCGCAAGGCGTCGAGGGCTGCGCGCACGGTGCGACCGGAGTACAGCACGTCGTCGACGAGGACCACGATCGCGCCGTCGACGCCGCCGTCCGGGATGGTGGTCACGGCGAGCGCGCGCGGTGGCTTGGACATCAGGTCGTCGCGGTAGAGCGTCACGTCGAGGGCACCCGCCTGAACCGGCACGCCGGAGAACTCGGCGATGTTGTGCGCCAGCCGAGATGCCAGGGTCACGCCACGGGTGGGGATGCCGAGCAGGACCACGCGGGGGGCGTCAGGACCGCCCAGGGCGGTCTTCTCGATGATCTGGTGTGCGATGCGGGAGATGGTGCGGCTCACGTCCGCCGCGGACATCAACTCCCGGTCTGCGTCGGCAGCGCCGGTCGAGGTGGGCATGGGTGTACCCGGACCTCCTTCTCCGCCTCTCGGGACGGATCGTTAAAGGACGTCGAACTGCCGGGACTCTATCACCACCGGCGGGGCGTCCCCCGATCGGCGAGAGTGGCCTCGGACACCGTCGCGCCCTGCACCGCTCGCTAGGCTGGCGCGGGTGAATCTCGACGGGAACCAGGCGTCCATTCAGGAGGTGATCGACGCCGGCCTCCTCGCCGGTGCCGTCACCCTGGTGTGGCAGGCGGGCCGCGTCCTGCAGGTCAACGAACTCGGTCACCGCGACGTCGGCGCCGGCCTCCCGATGCAACGCGACACCATCTTCCGCATCGCGTCGATGACCAAGCCCGTGACCGTCGCCGCCGCGATGGCGCTCGTTGAGGAGGGCAGATTCGCGCTGGACGACCCGGTGACCCCGTGGCTGCCCGAGCTGGCCGACGTCCGCGTGCTGGCCGACCCGAGCGGACCGCTCGACCGGACGGTCCCCGCGCGACGGCCCATCACCTTCGACGACCTGATGACCCACCGCAGCGGCCTGGCGTACGCGTTCTCGGTGGGCCCGCCGCTCAACCGCGCCTACGGGAAGCTGATGTTCCGGCAGGACCAGGACCGCTGGCTGGCCGAGGTGGCGGCGCTCCCCCTGGCACACCAGCCCGGCGACCGGATGACCTACAGCCACGCCACCGACGTCCTGGGCATCGCGGTGTCGCGCATCGAGGGCAGGCCGCTCGCAGAGGTGCTGTCGGACAGGATCTTCGGGCCCCTGGGCATGACGGACACCGGCTTCGCCGTGACCCACGAGGGTCGGCGGCGCGCCGCCACGATGTACAAGCTCGAGACCGCAGGCGCCGGTGACCCGGTGCTCCGGGACGACGCGATGGGGCCCGCTCCGGTCACGCTGCCCACGTTCTGCGCCGGCGGTGCGGGGCTGTGGTCGACGGCCGACGACTACCTGGCGTTCGCCCGCATGCTCCTGGCGGGTGGCTCGCTCGACGGCGTCCGCGTGCTGTCGCCGGAGTCGGTCGCGTCGATGCGCACCAATCGGTTGACCGACGAACAGAAGCGGGTCCCGTTCCTGGGCATGCCGTTCTGGCGCGGCCGCGGCTTCGGGCTGAACCTGTCGGTGGTCACCGACCCGGCCCAGTCCCGCCAGCTCTACGGTCCCGGTGGGCTCGGGACCTTCAGCTGGCCCGGTGCCTACGGCACGTGGTGGCAGGCCGATCCGTCGGTGGACCGCATCATGATCTACCTGATCCAGAACCTGCCGGACCTGAGCCCCGACACCGCCGCGGCAGCCGTCGCGGGCAACACGTCGATGGCGAAGATGCAGGCCGCGCAGCCCCGGTTCGTCCGCCGGACCTATCAGGCGCTCGAGGAATGACGGGGTCGCCGCGGTGAACGTGCTGAGGACTCCCGACGAGAGGTTCGCCGGCCTCCCGGGTTTCGACCACGAGCCGCACTACGTCGAGGTCACCGCGCGCGGGGTGGATCCGCTCCGCATGCACTACGTGGACGCGGGCCCACCGGACGCTCCCGTGGTGCTGCTGTTGCACGGCCAGCCGACCTGGTCCTACCTGTACCGCACCGTGATCCCCGTGCTGACCGCCGCCGGTCTCCGCGTCGTGGCGCCGGACAACGTCGGCTACGGCCGGTCCGACAAGCTCACCGAGCCGACGGACTACACCTTCGCCCGGCACGTCGAGTGGCTGACCGGTCTGGTCACCGGACTCGACCTGCGCGACGTCACCCTCGTGGTGCAGGACTGGGGTGGGCCGCTGGGGCTGAGCGTGCTGGCCCGGCACCCGGACCGGTTCGCCCGCGTGGTCGCGACGAACACGATCCTGCACACCTGCGACCCCGCACTCGCCGGCCTGCTCGCGTGGCCGCACCACGGCGTCGGTGACGATCAGGTGCTGCATGCCGAGACGCTCCTCGACTACGTGAGCTACTACCAGCGCGCCCCCGACATCACGCCGAGCTTCTTCGTCGACGCGGTGGCGGGCCCGCTCGACCCCGCGGTGCTCGCGGCCTACGACGCCCCGTTCCCGGACCGGTCCTACACGGCCGGGCTGCGGCAGATGATCGCGCTGGTACCGCTGACCCGCAACGACCCCGGTGCGGCCATCGGCCGCGCCACCATGGCCGTCCTCGAGCAGTGGGAGCGCCCGTTCCTGACCGCCTACTCCGACGGCGACCCCGCCACCCGCGGCTGGGAGACCGTGTTCCGCACCCGGGTCCCGGGGGCCCGCGACGTGACGCACCACGAGATCCGCGGCGCCGGGCACTTCGTGCAGGAGCAGCGCGGCGAGGAACTCGGCGAGGTCGTCGCGCGCTTCGTGGCCGCGACGTAGGCCGCGACGTAGGCCGCGGGCACCGCTACTGCTCGGACGGACCGCCGCGCACGGCGGCGGCCGCCGCACGGATCTGCGGCGTGACGAGCATGACCTGCCCGAGGACGCCGTTGACGAACCCCGGGGAGTCGTCGGTGGACAGCTTCTTGGCCAGTTCCACGGCTTCGTCCACGGCCACCGGCTCGGGAACGTCGTCGGCGTGCAGCAACTCCCACACCGCGACCCGCAGGATGGCGCGGTCGACGGCGGGCAGGCGCTCCAGCGTCCAGCCCTGCAGATGGGCCGAGATCAGGTCGTCGACGTGGGCGGCGTGTTCGGTCACGCCGTTCGCGACGGTCAGCGTGTACGGGTTGAGCGCCGAGATGTCGGCGTCCGTCTCGGCGAACCCCGACTGCGCCTCGGCCACCTCGGCCGCGGTCATCCCCCGGGCCTCGGCCTCGAACAGCAGGTCGATGGCCCGCTTGCGCGCCTGGTGCCTGCCGCGGTCGGGACGGCGGGCCTTGTCGTCGCTCCACTCGCCCCGGCCGGCCTGATGATCGCTGCGGTCCGATCGATTCGATCTCCCGTCGCTTCGCTCACCCGGACGGTCAGGCATTGACCCTTCCCAGGTAGTTGCCGTCACGCGAGTCGACCTTGAGCTTGTCGCCGGTGTTGATGAACAGCGGCACCTGGATCTCGGCGCCGGTCTCCATGGTGGCCGGCTTGGTGCCCGCGCTCGACCGGTCGCCCTGCAGACCCGGTTCGGTGCTGGCGACGAGGAGTTCGACGGTGACGGGGAGTTCGAGGTACAGCGGCACCCCGTCGTGGAAGGCGATCTGCACGGGCATGCCCTCGAGCAGGAAGTCGGCGAGCCTGCCGACCAGAGCCTCGGCGAGCGGGTGCTGTTCGTAGTCCTCGGAGTCCATGAAGACGAAGTCGCTGCCGTCGCGGTAGAGGTAGGTGGCGTCGCGGCGGTCGACCGTCGCAGTCTCCACCTTCACGCCCGCGTTGTAGGTCTTGTCGACGACCTTGCCCGTCAGCACGTTCTTGAGCTTGGTGCGCACGAAGGCGGGGCCCTTGCCCGGCTTGACGTGCTGGAACTCGGTGATCTGCCAGAGTTGGCCCTCGATCTGCAGGACGAGCCCGTTCTTGAAGTCTGCGGTCGATGCCACGGTGGGTGGTTCTCCTAGCTCGTTAGACGATCGCCAGTTCCTTGGGGAACCGGGTGAGTAGTTCGGGTGTATCGGTGGGTGAGTCCGGGCTGCCGACCACCAGCGTGTCCTCGATCCGGACACCGCCGCGGCCTGGCAGGTAGACACCGGGTTCCACGGTGACCGCGGAGCCAGCAAGCAGTGTACCGGCGGACGACGCGCTGATCCCCGGCGCTTCGTGGATCTGCAGGCCGACGCCGTGCCCGAGGCCGTGGCCGAAGTTCTCGGCGTGGCCGGCGTCGGCGATGACCTGCCGCGACGCGCCGTCGACATCGCTGAGCACCGCCCCCGCGCGCAGCGCCTCGCGGCCCGCGCGTTGAGCGGTCTCGACCAGCCCGTAGAGGTCCTGCTGCCACTGCGCGACCGGCGCGAGCACGAACGTGCGGGTCATGTCCGAGTGGTACCCCGCGACCAGTGCGCCGAAGTCGATCTTGACGAAGTCCCCCGCCGCGAGCGTCGCGTCGGTCGGCCGGTGGTGTGGGATCGCGGAGTTCGCACCCGCGGCGACGATGGTCTCGAACGACACGCCGTCCGCGCCGTGATCGAGCATCCGGGATTCGAGGTCGCGCGACACGTCCTTCTCGGTGCGCCCGGGGCGCAGCCCGCCCGCCGCGACGAGGTCGGCCAGGGCCGCGTCGGCCGCCTCGCAGGCCAGGCGCAGCAGCGCGACCTCGCCGGCGTCCTTGACCTCGCGTAGGGATTCGACGGTGCCCGCTGCCCGGACGAACGCGACGCCGTCACCGGCGGCCTTCTGCAGCAGTGCGAACCCGTCGACCGTGACGACGTGGCTCTCGAAGCCCAGCCTGCGCACGCCACCGGAGGCGGCGAGGCCCGCGAGGTGCGGCCCGCAGGCCCGTTCGATGACGAGCTGGGCGTCGGGGGCCTGCGCCGCCGCCTGCGTCACGTACCGGCCGTCGGTCGCCAGCACCGGCACGTCGTGGTCGGCACGAATCAGCAACGCCGCGTTCGACCCGGTGAAACCGGACAGGTAACGCACGTTGACCAGGTCCGTCACCAACATCGCATCGAGGTCGACGGCGGCCAGACGGCGACGCAACCGGTCCCTGCGGTGGGAAATCGTCACAGCGCATGACGCTACTCGCTACGCTGTCGCCTCATGAGTAAGTGGTTGCTGCGCGGACTGGTGTTCGCGGCGCTGATGGTCGTCGTCCGATTGCTTCAAGGTGCGCTGATCAACGCGTTCGAGACGCAGGCACTGCTGATCAGCATCGCGCTGGTCGTACTGTTCGCGATCGGTGCCCTGATCTGGGGTTTCTCCGACGGTCGCAGCGACGCCCGCGCCCAGGCCGACCCGGACCGGCGCAGCGACCTCGCGATGACGTGGCTGCTCGCCGGCCTCTTCGCCGGCGTCGTCAGCGGCTTCGTGTCGTGGTTCATCTCGCTCTTCTACGACAACCTGTACGCGGAGTCGATCCTCAACGAACTCACCACCTTCGCCGCGTTCACGGCGCTGGTGACGTTCGTGTTCGCGATCCTGGGCGTGGCGGTGGGCCGCTTCCTCGTCGACCGCAAGGCTCCGCCGTACAAGCGCCGCACCGAGGACGACGAGCGCGCCGACACCGACGTGTTCGCCGCAGTGGGTGCCCGTGACTACCCCGAGGACGCGAACGAGCGGGAGGGCGTCGAGTCCGCGCGCACCGAGTCGGTCACCAGCACCGTCACGCAGCCCCGCACGGCCGAGGAGTCCGGCGCCGAGCCGACCACCGACAAGGGCTACCGGCAGCCCTGAGGTCGACTCAGGCGGCCGCGGCCAGGTACCGCAGGGCCAGCAGGTAGCCCTGCACGCCCAGGCCCACCAGCACGCCGGTGGCCACCGCACTCAGGTAGGAGTGGTGCCGGAACTCCTCCCGGGCGTGCACGTTCGAGATGTGCACCTCGAGGAGCGGCGCCGTGAGTTCCGCGCACGCGTCGCGCAATGCGATCGAGGTGTGGGTGAGCGCTCCCGCGTTGAGGATGACGGCCTCGCCCGCATCCGCCGCGTCGTGGATCCACCCGAGCAGGTCGGCCTCGCTGTCGGACTGACGCACCCGCACCGTCAGCCCCAGTTCGGCGGCCTCCCCCTCGATCAGGGCGACGAGGTCGTCGTGGGTGGTCGTGCCGTACACGGCGGGTTGGCGGCGGCCGAGCCGTCCGAGGTTCGGGCCGTTGATGACGTTGACGGTCGCGGCGGTGGTCACTGGCGGGTTCCGATCTCCGAGTACGCGGCTGCGACGAGGGCAGGATCCGGCCCCTCGAGCCTGCCGGGCTTCGCCAGCCCGTCGAGGACGACGAAGCGCAGCATCCCGGCGCGGTTCTTCTTGTCCCCCGCCATGTACTCCAGCAACTGCGGCAGCGCGTCGGCGTCGTAGTCGATCGGTAGGCCCAGCGAGGTCAGGACCGTCCGGTGCCGGTCGGCCGTCTCGTCGTCGAGCCGGCCCGCGAGGCGACCCAGTTCGGCCGCGAACACCAGGCCCACCGACACCGCGGCACCGTGCCGCCACTTGTAGCGTTCGCGGCGCTCGATGGCGTGGGCGAGGGTATGGCCGTAGTTCAGGATCTCGCGGAGTGCGGACTCCTTCTCGTCGGCGGCGACCACCTCCGCCTTGACCGCGATGGCGCGACGGATCAGTTCGGGCAGCACTGTTCCGGCCGGATCGAGTGCCGCCTGCGGGTCGGCCTCGATGAGGTCGAGGATCACCGGGTCGGCGATGAAGCCGGCCTTCACGATCTCGGCCATCCCCGCGATGATCTCGTTGCGCGGCAACGTCTCCAGGGTCGCCAGGTCGACCAGCACCGCCAGCGGCTGATGGAACGCGCCGACGAGGTTCTTGCCGGCGTCGGTGTTGATCCCGGTCTTGCCACCGACCGCGGCGTCGACCATGCCGAGCAGCGTGGTCGGGACGTGCACTACGTCCACTCCGCGCAGCCACGTCGCCGCGGCGAAGCCGGCGACGTCGGTGGCCGCTCCCCCGCCGAGGCTCACCACGGCGTCCCTGCGACCGATGCCGATGCGCCCCAACACTTCCCAGATGAAGCCGAGGACCGGGAGTTCCTTGCCCTCCTCGGCGTCCGGGATCTCGACGCGGTGGGCGTCGACCCCGTTGTCCGCCAACGCACTTCGGACGGCCTCGGCCGTCGCGGCGAGCGTGGGCTGGTGCAGGATGGCGACCCTGTGCCGGCCGTCGAGCACCCGCACGAGGTCACCGAGCAGTCCGGTGCCGATGACGACGGGGTAGGGCCGGTCGACCAGGACGTCGACGGTCACGGGTTCAGTCATTGCGCGCTTCCGCTCGACGGGCCAGCGCCGCGGGACTCGGCGGCGACTCGCTGGTGGGACCAGGGTTGAGGACGGTGGGCAATCGACGCCAGGCCGACCTGCGGCGGCGCCGCTGCGACGACTCCATGCAGTCCAGGCGGTGCACGACGTGGCGCACGACGGCACCGGGGTTGCGCCGGTTGGTGTTGACCCGCATGGTGGCCACCTGGCGGAACAGCGGCACCCGCTTCGCCATGAGCGCGCGGTACAGCGCGTCCGGGTCGTCGCCCTCGAGCAGCGGCCGCCCACCACCGGAGGTGCGACGCACGCCTTCGGACACGTTGATCTCGAGGTAGATCACGGTGTGACCCGCCAGCGCCTCGCGCACGGCGGGAGACGTCACCGCGCCGCCGCCGAGGGAGAGGACGCCGTCGTGCTCGGCCAGCGCCGTGCGCACCACGTCGGCCTCGATGCGACGGAACTCCTGCTCCCCGTCGAGGAAGATCTCGGCGATGGTGCGGCCCGTCGTCTCCACGATCTTGGCGTCGGTGTCGAGCAGCGGCACCCCGAGCGCCTTCGCCAGGCGACGGCCGATCGTGGACTTGCCCGATCCGGGCATGCCCACGAGAACGGCCCGGGGCGCCATCAGCCCAGCGCCGCCGCGGTATCGGCGTGCCGGCCCGCGCCGCGCGCCGCGATCGCGGCGAGGTAGCCCTCGACGTTGCGGCGCGTCTCGGTGAGCGAGTCGCCACCGAACTTCTCCAGCGTCGCGCGGGCGAGGACCAGCGCGACCATCGTCTCGACGACGACGCCCGCGGCGGGCACGGCGCACACGTCCGAGCGCTGATGGATGGCGACGGCCTCGTCGCCGGTGGTCATGTCGACGGTGGCCAGGGCGCGCGGCACCGTCGAGATCGGCTTCATCGCGGCGCGCACCCGCACGGCCTGACCGTTGGTCATGCCGCCCTCGAGGCCACCGGCGCGGTTGGTGGAGCGCAGCACGCCGTCGGGGCCGGGATAGATCTCGTCGTGGGCGACGCTGCCGCGGCGGCGAGCGGTCTCGAACCCGTCGCCGATCTCCACCCCCTTGATGGCCTGGATGCCCATCACCGCGGCGGCGAGCTGGCTGTCCAGCCGGCTGTCGCCGCTGGTGAACGAGCCCAGACCGACGGGCAGCCCGTCGGCCACCACCTCGACGACGCCGCCGAGGGTGTCGCCGTCCTTCTTGGCGGCTTCGATCTCCACGATCATGGCTTCCTCGGCGGCCTTGTCGTAGGCGCGCACAGGGCTGTCGTCGATCGCGGCGAGGTCTTCGGGCCGCGGGGGCGGGCCGTCGTAGGGTGCGGACGCCCCGATGGAGACGACGTGGGACAGCACCTCCACGCCGAGCGCCTGCCGCAGGAAGGCCCGCGCGAGGGTGCCTGCGGCCACGCGGGCCGCGGTCTCGCGCGCGCTCGCCCGTTCGAGCACCGGGCGCGCGTCGTCGAAGCCGTACTTCAGCATGCCCGCGTAGTCGGCGTGGCCGGGGCGGGGACGCGTGAGCGGGGCGTTGCGTGCGACGTCGAGATCGGCGGCGTCCACCGGATCGGGCGCCATCACCGTCTCCCACTTGGGCCACTCGGTGTTGCCGATCTGGATGGCGATCGGCCCGCCGAGCGTGACGCCGTGCCGGACGCCGGCGAGGATGGTCACCTCGTCGGCCTCGAACTTCATCCGCGCACCGCGGCCGTAGCCGAGCCTGCGTCGTTTCAGCTCACCGGCGATGTCGTCGGACGTGACGTGGACGCCAGCGACCATGCCCTCGACGACGGCCACCAGAGCTCGGCCGTGTGACTCACCCGCAGTAGTCCATCGCAACACGCGTCCCAGTCTCCCACGCGGGGCGGGGCCGGGCGAAAACCGCGCCTCGTACGGCTACAGCGCCAGCGCGATCGCGCCCGCGGTGGCCAGACACATCGACGGTCCGTGCGGCAGCGCTCGGCGGCGCAGCAGGAGGCCGGCGACGGCGGTCAGCACGGGCGCGAGGAGGGCGGCCATCGTCCACGCGTCCGCGCCGCACCAGCCGCTGAGGGCCCCCACCCCGAGGGCCAGCTTGACGTCCCCGGCGCCCATGCCCGCGGGTGCAGCCAGGTGCACCACCAGGTAGAGCGCGGCGAGGCCTGCCGCACCCGCGAGTGCGGCGGTCCCCCGGCCGTCGACCGTCGCGAGGACCAGGGCGGCCGCGGCGCCGGGCAGCGTCAGGAGGTTCGGCAGCCGGCGCGATCGAAGGTCGTGCACGGTCAGCGCCACCAGCCAGCACGCCGCCGCGATCGCTCCGGCCACCCCCATCCTCGAAGGCTAAGGCCCCGAGAGTGCCGCTCTCATCACCTCTTTGGGGGCAGGCATCCCGGTGAACCGCTCGACCTGCGCGAACGCCTGGTGCAGCAGCATCTCCAGCCCACCGGTGACGCGACCGCCGGCCTCCTCGACCGCCGCGGCGAGCGGGGTCGGCCACGGGTCGTAGATGGCGTCGAGCAGCAGCGGCACGCCCGCGATCGAGGGCGCGTGCAGGGCGGCGACGTCGGCGGGAATGGTGCTGACCACGACGTCCACCTCGCGCAGCGGCGTGCCGAGTTCGACCCACGAGACGGCCACGCCGAGACGGTGCCCCAGCGACAGGATCGGGGTGGCGCGGTCGCGGTCGCGTGAGACGACGACGACCTCGGTCACGCCGAGTTCGGCGAATGCGGCGACGGCGGCGGGGGCGGTGCCGCCGGAACCGATGACGGCGGCCGTCCCGGACACGGTCCCCAGTGCGCCCGCGACCCCGTCGACGTCGGTGTTGTCGGCCAGCCACCCGGTTCCGGTGCGCACCAGCGTGTTCGCCGAACCCACCAGCTCGGCCCGCTCGGTGCGCTCGTCGGCGACGGCCAGCGCGGCGAACTTGCCGGGCATGGTGACCGAGACGCCCACCCACTCGGGACCGAAACCGTGCACGAGACCCGGCAGTTCGTGGGCCGGGCACTCGATGCGGTCGTAGGTCCAGTCGGTCAGTCCCAGCGCCCGGTACGCGGCGAGGTGCAGCTGCGGTGAGCGCGAGTGCGCGATCGGCGAGCCCAGGACCGCAGCCCGGCGAGCAGACATCGACCGGCTACCGGGCGCTGTCCAGCACGCCGTTGCGTCGGGCCACCTCGATGTTGGCGAGGTGCTGCGGGTAGTCGCGGGTGAACAGGGTGGTGCCCTGCATGTCGACGGTCACGAAGAACAGCCAGTCGCCCGGCTCGGGCTTCTCCGCCGCCGCCAGCGCCGGCTGACCGGGCGAACAGATCGGCGTCGCGGGCAGACCCTCGCTGGCGTAGGTGTTCCACGGCGTGACCCGCCCGCGGTCGACGTCGGTGGTCGCGACCTCCTGGCGGTCGAGCGCGTAGTTCACCGTCGAGTCGAACTCGAGCCTGCGGTGCGTCGGGTCGTTGAGGCGGTTGTAGATGACGCGTGCCACCTTGGCGAAGTCGTCGGGCAGCGACTCCTTCTGCACCAGCGAGGCAACGATGAGGATCTCGTAGGGCGACAGGTTGCCCGCCACCCCGGCGTCGAGGAGTCCGCTCTGCTCGTACGTGGCGACGCTCGACGCGACCAGCGTCGAGAGGATCTCCGGAGCCGACGCCGACGGGTTCACGTTCCACGTCCCGGGGGCGATGAGGCCCTCGATGCGGCGGTGATCGGCGCCGAGCGCGACGATCGGCTGCATGGCCCACTCGGGGATGGACAGCTCGCTGGGAAGCGCGGTGGCCGCGGCCTTCTCGAGGTCGTCGGCCGACACGCACCGCTGACCGCCGTCGAGGTCCACGCAGGTGGCCTGCGAGATCAGGGTGAAGATGCCCTCGGTCACCGCGTTGGTCTTCACGTCGGCGATGTCGTCGAGTTGCCTGCCCTCGGGGATCACCAGCCGGCCGACGCGGCTCGCCGGGTCGGCGAGCCGCTTGACCGCGTCGGCGGCGGGGATCTCGGTGCGCACCTTGTAGAACCCCGGCTGGATCGAGGAGATCGCCGAGTTGCCGGAGGCGGCCGACACGAACGTCGACGCGTTGGCGACCACGGTGGCGTTCGCGAGCGTCTGACCGATGGCGGTGGTCGAGTCGCCGCTGTTCACCTCGATGACGACGTCCTGCACGCCGCCGCCCTGGTAGTCGTCACCGGTACCGAACACGCCGTGCCACAGTCGCGACCCGAGGAAGACCGCACCGACGACGACCACGACGAGCGCCGCGACCGAGAAGGCGGTGACGTTGCGGCGTCTGCGCTTGTTGCGGGCGGCCCTGGCGCGCTCGGTGCGGCTCATCCCACGCCGCGGCGCACCCACCGCCTCGGGCTGCGGACGCTCCTGCGGCCAGTCCTCGACCTGCTCGCGGTACCCGCCGTCGTCAGTCATCGGCGGCACCCCCGCGCGGGGTCAGCAGGTGGCGTCGCTGATCCAGCCAGTTCTGCAGGATGCCCACGGCGGCGGCTTGGTCGATCATCGCCCTCTGTCCCTTCGCCCGCACCCCTGCGTCACGCAGTGAGCGCTGTGCGGTCACGGTCGTCAATCGTTCGTCGGTCAGCCGCACCGGGGTGGGCGCGAGGCGCGCGGCGAGCGCGTCCGCCACCGCCACCGCGTCGTGCGCCGACGAGCCGGCCCGGTCGGCCAGGGTGCGTGGGAGGCCGACGACCACCTCCACGACCTCGAGTTCGTCGGCGATCCGGGCGATACGCCGAATGTGCTTGTCGCCCTTGTCCCGTCGCACCGTCTCCACGGGAGTCGCGAGGATCCCGTCGGGGTCGCTCGTCGCGACGCCGATGCGCACGGTGCCGACGTCGACGCCGAGCCGTCGGCCGCGTCCGGGGTCGGAGTCCCCGGGGCGATCGGGCTGGCGGTCGTCGGTCACCCAGTCAGCTCCGGCCCAGCTCGGCGCGCACGGCCGCCAGTGCAGCGTCGATGCCGGACGCACCGCTGCCGGACCCCTGCGCCAGGTCGGCCTTGCCGCCGCCGCGGCCGTTGACCGCCGAGCCGAGCACCTTGACCAGATCGTTGGCGCTGACCCCGAGGTCCTGCGCGGCGGGGTTGACCGCGACCACGTACGGCACGGTGTCGTTCTCGCCCTCCGCGATGAGCGCGACCACTGCGGGATCGGAGCCGAGTTTGCCGCGGACGTCGCCGACGAGGCTGCGGAGGTCGGCGGCCGAGATGCCGCCGGCCATGCGCTGTGCCACGAGACGGACCCTACCGACCGACTCAGCTCCCGCGGCGGCGTTTCCGGCCGCGGCGCGAGCCGACGCCAGCCGTGCGCGATCGAGTTCCTTCTCGGCGGCGCGGAGCCGTTCGACGAGGTTCGCGACCCGCGCGGGCACCTCGTCGGAGGACACCTTGAGCGAGGACGCGAGGCCCGCCATCAACGCCCGCTCCTTGGCGAGGTACTTGAACGAGTCCAGCCCGACGTAGGCCTCGACGCGCCGGACGCCGGAACCCACCGACGACTCGCCGAGGATGGTGACGGGGCCGATCTGCGCGGAGTTGTGGACGTGGGTGCCGCCGCACAGCTCGATCGAGAACGGGCCACCGATCTCGACGACGCGCACCTCGTCGGGGTAGTTCTCGCCGAACAGCGCCATCGCGCCCATCGCCTTGGCCGTCTCGAGTTCGGTGTTGAAGGTGTTCACCGCAAAGTCCGCCTCGACGGCCTCGTTGGTGACCTCTTCGATCCGGGTCTTCTGGTCGTCGGACAGCGCGCCCTGCCAGTTGAAGTCGAAGCGCAGGTAACCCGGCCGGTTCAGCGAGCCCGCCTGTACCGCGTTGGGGCCCAACACCTGTCGCAGCGCGGCGTGCACCATGTGGGTGCCGGAGTGGCCCTGCGTGGCACCGTGGCGCCACTTGGCGTCGACGGCCGCGGTCACGGTGTCGCCCTCGACGAACTCGCCGGACTCGACGGTGACCCGGTGCACCCAGATGGTCTTGGCGATCTTCTGCACGTCGGCCACCGCCGCCCGCGCCGCCCCGCTCGCACCGGTACCCGAGATGGTGCCGGTGTCGGCGATCTGACCGCCGGACTCGGCGTACAGCGGGGTGCGGTCGAGCACCAGCTCGATGCGGTCGGCGGCCTGCGCCTCGGCGCCATGGGCCACCACGGGCACCCGACGTCCGTCGACGAAGATGCCGAGAATGCGGGCTTCCGAGGTCAGTTCGTCGAAACCGGTGAACTCGGTCGGTCCCGCGTCGACGAGTTCGCGGTAGGCGCTCAGGTCGGCGTGCGCGTGCTTGCGCGCGGCGGCGTCGGCCTTGGCGCGCTGACGCTGCTCGGCCATGAGGCCGCGGAACCCCTCCTCGTCGACCGACAGACCCGACTCGGCGGCCATCTCGAGGGTCAGCTCGATCGGGAAGCCGTAGGTGTCGTGCAGCGTGAAGGCGTCGGTGCCGGACAGCACCGACGAACCGGCGGTCCTGGTGGCGCCGGCGGCATCGGAGAACAGCTTCGACCCCGAGGTGAGCGTGCGGTTGAACGCCGTCTCCTCGGCGACGGCGATCCGCTGGATGCGGTCGAAGTCGGTGACCAGTTCGGGGTAGGACGGCCCCATCGCGTCGCGGACGCAGGCCATCAGGTCGCCGACGATCGGGGTGTCGATGCCGAGCAGCTTCGCCGAGCGGATCACCCTGCGCAGGAGGCGGCGAAGGACGTAGCCGCGGCCGTCGTTGCCGGGGCTGATGCCGTCGCCGATGATGATCGCCGCGGTGCGGACGTGGTCGGCAATGACGCGGTACCGCACGTCGTCGTCGTGGTTGCCCGCCCCGTAGCCGCGCGGCGCGATGCTCGCGACGAGGTCGATGACGGGACGGACGAGGTCGGTCTCATAGACGTTGTCGACGCCCTGCAGCAGGCACGCCACCCGCTCCACGCCCATGCCGGTGTCGATGTTCTGGCGCGGAAGCGGGCCGAGGATCTCGAAGTCCTCCTTCGAGGTGCCCTCTCCGCGCTCGTTCTGCATGAAGACGAGATTCCAGATCTCTATGTAGCGGTCCTCGTTGGCCTCCGGCCCGCCGTCGACGCCGTACTCCGGTCCGCGGTCGACGTAGATCTCCGAGGACGGACCGCACGGTCCGGGGATGCCCATCGACCAGTAGTTGTCGGCCTTGCCGCGACGCTGGATGCGCTCCAGTGGCAGCCCGGCGACCTCCTGCCACAGGGCGATGGCCTCGTCGTCGTCGAGATATACCGTGGCCCATAGCTTCTCGGGGTCGAAGCCGTAGCCGCCCTGGTCCTGCGGATTGGTCAGCAGGGTCCACGCGAACTCGATCGCGCCCCGCTTGAAGTAGTCGCCGAACGAGAAGTTGCCGGCCATCTGGAAGAACGTGTTGTGCCGGGTCGTGATGCCGACCTCGTCGATGTCGGGGGTGCGGATGCACTTCTGCACGCTGACCGCACGGTCCCACGGCGGCGTCCTGGCGCCGAGAAAGAACGGCACGAACTGGACCATGCCCGCGTTGACGAACAGCAGGTTGGGGTCGTCGAGGATGACCGATGCGCTGGGCACCTCGGCGTGTCCCGCCTTCACGAAGTGATCGAGGAAGCGCTTCCTGATCTCGTGTGTCTGCACGTGCTGCGTCCTTAGCTGGTCGTGAGCCTGGCCGGTGACCCCTCGGGGGTCCTGCGGATCTGCGTCGATGCCTCTCGACCGCATCACAGTACCGGTCGGCCCGGGCCGGCTCCGGCACCGTCCGCGAGCCCGCGTGGTGGCGGACGGGGCAGGTCAGCCGCTGACGAAGCTGAGCCGGACCGAACGTCGCGGGTTGTCCCGGTTGAGGTCGACCAGCACCACGCTCTGCCACGTGCCCAGGAGGGGCTCGCCGTCGGCGACCGGCACGCTGATCGACGGCGCGACGATCGCCGGCAGCACGTGATCGGCGCCGTGCCCCGGGGAGCCGTGCGAGTGCCGGTATCGCTCGTCGCGCGGCAGGAGTCGCTCGAGGGTGTCGACCAGGTCGTCGTCCGACCCGGCCCCCGTCTCGAGGATGGCGACGCCGGCCGTCGCGTGCGGGACGAACACGTTGCACAGTCCGTCGCCGCGACCGGCGCAGAACGACCTCACCTCGTCGGTGAGGTCGACCGTTCGCCGTCGTCTGGTGTCTACGTCGAGTACCTCGCTCTGCACCCTTGCGAGCCTACGTTCGGCACTCGGTTTGACGCCGCCGTTTATTTTCGCGTCGCAAGGGTATTTCTCTTCCACTCAATTCTCGAGCGAAAGCGAAGACCAATGACTCCCACAGGCATCATCATCACGATTCTCATCGGCGTCGTGGTAGGCGTTCTGGGCCGTCTCGTCGTCCCCGGCAGACAGCCCATCGGCTTCTTGGTCACGATCCTCGTCGGCATCGTCGCGGCGTTCATCGGCGCGTGGTTGGCCCCGAAGCTTGGGATTCCCACGGGGACGAGCGGACCCATTGACTGGATTCTGCTTCTGGTCCAGGTCGTCATCGCGGCCATCGGCGTCGCGATCGCGGCCGCGGTGATGGGCCGTCGCAGGACCGGTACGTTGCGCCGCTAGGCCCCACCCCACCCCATCGAGACTGCGGGGAGATCGTGAATCCGGCCGGGATCACGATCTCCCCGCAGTTTCGTTGTGTCCGCGTCCGTTCGTCTAGCCCCGCCGCCGGCGGATGATCGCGCGCAGCTTGTCGAGCCGGCCGCCGATTTCGCGCTCGGCACCGTGGGTGGTCGGCCGGTAGTAGTCCACGCCCACCAGTTCGGTGGGCGGGTACTGCTGCGCCACGACGCCGTCGGGGTCGTCGTGCGGATACGAGTAGCCCTGCGCGTTGCCGAGTTTCGCAGCCCCCGAGTAGTGCCCGTCGCGTAGATGCGGCGGGACGAGACCCGCCTTGCCCGCCCGGATGTCGCCCATCGCGGCGGCCAGCGCAGTGGTGACGGCGTTCGACTTCGGTGCGCTCGCCAGGTGCACGGTGGCGTGGGCCAGCGTCAGCTGCGCCTCGGGCAGACCGATCAGCTGCACCGTCTGCGCGGCGGCGACGGCGGTGGGCAGGGCGGTGGGGTCGGCCATGCCGACGTCCTCGCTGGCGAGGATCATCAGCCGCCGCGCGATAAACCTCGGGTCCTCCCCCGCGGTCAGCATCCGGGCCAGGTAGTGCAGCGCGGCGTCGACGTCGGATCCGCGGATCGACTTGATGAACGCGCTGACGACGTCGTAGTGCTGGTCGCCGTCGCGGTCGTAGCGGACGGCCGCCTTGTCCAGTGATTGCTCGATGACCTCCACGGTGACGTGATCGCCCGCCTCGGACGCCACCTCCAGCGCGGTCAGCGCCCGGCGCGCATCGCCCGCGGCCAGCGACACCAGCAGTTCGACGGCGTCCTCGTCCACGGCGACCCGACCGCCCAACCCACGTGAATCGGCGATGGCGCGCCGCACGACACTTCGCACCGCGTCCGCGCCCAGCGGTTGGAGCTGCAGGATCAACGACCGGGACAGCAGCGGGGCGACCACCGAGAACGACGGGTTCTCCGTCGTGGCCGCGACCAGGAGGACGATGCGGTTCTCGACGGCGGCGAGCAGCGCGTCCTGCTGGGTCTTCGAGAAGCGGTGCACCTCGTCGATGAACAGCACCGTCTGCTGGCCGCGCAGCAGCGCCACGCGGGCCTGCTCGACGACCGCCCGGACCTCCTTGACACCCGCGGTCAGGGCGGACAGCGCCTCGAAGCGCCTACCGGTCGCGCCGGAGATCAGTGACGCCAGCGTGGTCTTCCCCGTGCCGGGTGGGCCGTACAGGATCACCGACGCCGCGCCTGATCCCTCGACGAGACGGCGCAGCGGCGACCCCTGCTTGAGCAGGTGGTCCTGGCCGACGACCTCGTCGAGGCCCGCGGGCCGCATCCGGACGGCCAACGGACTGGACGCGGTGACGCCCGGGTTCGGCTCGGGGACCGGGTCGTCGAACAGTCCGTCGGACACGGGTTCTGCTTACCACGCCGTCCGGTCGGGGATCATCCTGCGGGTTGGGTGACGAAGTCGATCAGTTCCTCGACGCGACCGATCAGTTCGGGTTCCAGGTCCGTCCACGAGCGCACGCCCGCGCGGATCCTCTGCCAGGCGCGAGCGATGTCGGCCTGATCGCCGTGCGGCCAGCCGAGCGCATCGCAGACCCCGTGCTTCCAGTCGGTCCCCCGCGGCACCACCGGCCACGCCGCCGCACCGATCCGGGCCGGCTTGACCGCCTGCCAGATGTCGATGAAGGGATGACCGACCACCAGCGTGTGCGCGCCACCGGGGCCCTTGGCGACCGCATCGGCGATGCGTGCCTCCTTGGATCCGGTGACGAGGTGGTCGACGAGCACGCCCAGCCTGCGCCCCGGCCCCGGGCGGAACGACGAGACGACGTCGACCAGATCGTCGACGCCACCGAGGTACTCGACCACGACGCCCTCGACGCGGAGGTCGTCGCCCCAGACCTGCTCGACGAGTTCGGCGTCGTGGCGGCCCTCGACGTAGATGCGACTCGCCAGGGCGGTACGGGCCCTCGCGCCGGCGACCGCGACCGATCCGGATGCCGTCCTGGCCGGTGCCGCAGGCGCCTTCCGGCGCATCGGTGGGTTGAGGATCGCGGGCACGCCGTCGACGAGATAGCCCGGGCCGAGCGGGAAGTTCTTGCGTCGGCCGTGCCGGTCCTCCAGCGTCATCGCGTTGTACTCGACCCCGATCACCGCACCGACGTATCCGCTCGCGACGTCCTCGACGACCAAACCCGTCTCGGCCGCGCGTTCCTTGGACTTCGGCCGACGCGTGGCGTGCGGATCGCTCGCGAGGACGTCGGAGCCGTATCGATCGTTCACGGACGCGATCCTAGGAAGCGCGGCGCCGACTCGGGGCGTCGCCACGGCGAGCGTGACCTAGGCGTGACCGAAGGACGTTGCCGGAGTGGGCTCCTGGACTAGGGGGTCGGCTCGGTGTTGATGTCGAACGTCACGTTCTCGCCCTCGACCTTGAGGATCTTCATGTGCGCGGTGTAGGGCGTGTTCTCCGGACCCGTGAAACCGCAGTCGAATTCGACGCCGACCTCGGCCTTGACCCCGCTCGGGCACGTCACGTCGGCCGGCGTGAACTTGGTCTGCTTCGACACCAGGTCGACGATCGACTTCGCCGCGCCCTCGGGCGTGATCGTCGAATCGCCGCACGCGGCCATGGATAGCGCCGCGGCACCTGCGAAGAGACCTGCGCCGACGCGCATGCCCAGAGTACGAGTCATGGTGCGGAATGCTGCTCCACGAGGTGCCCCAGGTCAATGGCTCAGGACAGGGCGTCGATCACGGTGTGAATGAAGCGCATCTTCTCCAGCACCGCGGCAGGCAGCACGAACGGATACAGGTCGTCGCGGCCCATCGATCGGTTCACCATGTTGAGGGCCCAGGACAAAGGTAGCCACATCTCGATGATGGTGTCGAAACCGCTCGGGCCCAACACTCGTCGGTCGAATGTCGCTCCCGCGGGAGCGAAGCCGAACGACGCCGAGGTGTCCAGCGTGTCGCGGATGTGGAGGTAATGGGCAAACGTCTCCGCCCAGTCCTCGGCCGGATGCATGGTGGCATAGGAGGACACGTAGTCCTTCGGCCATCCGGGAGGCGCGCCTTCGCTGTAGTGGCGGTCGAGGGCTTCCTGGTAGTCCAGGTCCGGATCGCCGAAGAGTTGCCGGAACGTCGCGGAGTACTCGGCCGACGAACTGATGAGGCGATAGAAGTAGTAGTGGCCGATCTCGTGGCGGAAGTGCCCGAGCAGCGTCCGGTAGGGCTCGGCCATCGCGATCCGCAACTGCTCGCGGTGGACGTCGTCGCCCTCGGCGAGGTCGAGCGTGACGACACCGTTCGCGTGGCCGGTGAACACCTTCTCGGTCTCACTGGACAGCAGGTCGAACGCGAGGCCGAAGTCGGGGTCCTCGTCGCGGCCCACGATCGGCAGGTTCAGCTCGGTCAGCTCGAAGATCATCCGCCGCTTGGCCCGCTCGGCATTTGCGAAGGCCGCCATGGCCTTCGGGTCGTTGTCGTTGGGCCTGGTCCGCGTCAGCGCACACGATGCGCACAATTGCGCGACGGGGCCCTTCTTCACCAACCAGTTGCACTTCGCCGCATGCAGGTTGGCGCAGAGCCGGTACTCGCTGGCGTCGACCGCACCGGCGTGCTCGCTCTCCTCGCCGGGGGCGATCACCAGCAGGGCGCGGTCGCTCAGGGAGAAGCCCAGCGCGCTGCCGCAGTTCAGGCACACCGAGTTCTCGAAGGCCAGCCGCTGACCGCAGTTGGGGCAGTTGAAGTCACGCATGGAGCAACCCACCCTCGAATGGCGCGACGTCCACCGACACGTCGATCTTGCTGCTGGTGGAGTCGGTGTAGATGATGCCCCGCAGCGGCGGCACGTCGGCGTAGTCGCGACCGAAGCCGACGACGACGTACCGCTCGTCGACCATCTGATCGTTGGTCGGATCCAGTCCGAGCCAATGATTCTGCGGTGTCCAGACCGCAGCCCAGGCGTGTGTGGCGTCGACGCCGACCATGCGTTCCCTTCCCGGGGGTGGGTCGGTCGCGAGGTATCCGGAGACGTAGCTGGCGGCCAGACCGTTGGAGCGTAGACAGGCGATGGCCAGCCGCGCGAAGTCCTGGCATACCCCTTCGCGGGCCTGCAAAACCTCCGCCACCCGCGTCGACACGGTGGTCGACCCCGACCTGTAGGTGAAGTCGGCGTGGATCCTCGAGTTGAGTTCCCGCAGCACGTCGATCAGCGGCCTGCCCGGTTCGAAGCTCGGTGCGGCGTAGGCCCGGAGTTCCTCGGTGATCTCCGGTTCGCGCAGGTCGAGGGTGAACTCCGTGGCCAGGGCTCCGTCCGGACCCACCGGACGCGCGATCTCCCACGGCGCCCTCGCCGACCCGCCCGCGTACTCGTCGGCCGGCGGAGGGTCCACCTCGACCACCGAGTGGCTGGTCACCGACAGGCGGCGGTGGCGCTCGGTGACGTGGAAGTACGAGTAGACGTTGCCGTAGCCGTCGCGACTGGTGGAACTGTCGGCCGCCTCGGGCTCGATGACGAGTTCGTGGAAGAGGCAGCGCTGCCGCCGCGAATCCCGGGGCGTCAGAAAGCCCTTGCCGTAGGAACTGGTGACGTCGTCGGAGTACTCGTAGGTGGTCCGGTGGGTGATCTCGTAGCTGCGGCCCGTCCCGGGCGTCGGGCCGTCGCCGAAGCCATTGCTCACGGCATCACCCGTCGCTCGTCGGGTCCCCACAGCGGCTGCATGTCACCGGGCAGCGAGAGGTGCGTCGCGGTGATGAGGCGGGACAGCTCGCGCAGGGTGGCTTGCAAGCCGTTCAGCAGGTCGCCCAGTTCGCCGCGCCGGCCGTCGGCGGTGACGTCCTCGAGGTCGGTGGGGTCGGTCCGGCGCAACCGGCCGGCGATCTCGTCGATCAGTCGCTCCGGCCTGGTCGATCCCGACGACGACGGCAGCGCCTTCAGATCGTGGCGGATCCGCTCGAACTGGTAGGCCAGCGAGCGCGGGTTCTGCTCGTCGAACAGGACGAGGTCGGCCACGGCGGACACGCTCACCTTGCCCAGGGTGCGCCGGCGGTAACTGATCGACGATTCGCACGCCACCAGCGCCGACTCGGTGATGGTCTGCTCGGCGCCCGCGCTGCGCACCGTGACCAGCGTCGCTCCGAGCAGCGCCGTCAGCCACACGGCACGCTCGATGCGCTTGCCGATGTCCATCACCGTCCAACCGACGTCCTGGACCATCGACTCGGCCGCGACCCCCGACAGCGCGAGCATTCCCGCCAGCGTCTGACTGTGTGCCGCAGCGAGGTACGTCTCGCCCTCGGTCTGCGAGTCCGGTGGTCCCCCACCGGGGTTGAGCATGGTGGGGTTGAGGACGGCGCGCTCGACGGCGGCCAGCACCATCCACGTGTCGTTGGACATCTGGTCGCGCACGGCGCGCGACACCGAACCGAGCCGCTCCACGGACTGCGCCAGTGAGCCCGGGCGGTTCCGGTCGGCGGTCAGGGACCACAGGGTGGTGGGCGCGGTCGCCACCATCTCGGCGTCGTCGCCGTCGGCGCCCGTGTCGGTTCCGGTGATCTGCCCGAGAGCGGTGAGCAGGACGGGCACGCACTCGCTTCCCGTCATCTCGCGGCGGTACCGGAACTCGTGGTAGCGCTCACGGGTCACGACGAGTAGACGTGCGGTGCTCTCGGCACGTTCGGCGTAGCGGCCCAGCCAGAACAGGTCGGACAGCACGCGCGGCGAGCTGATCGCGCGCGTCGGGCTCGGCGTCATCGCGGGCAGGTCGGGCGTGGGCGTCCGCTCCGCCGTCACGCGGTTCGGCGTCCGTACCCAGACGTCCTTGGCGGCAACGGTGTTCACCAGGTGCCCGGCGTGTCCGGACGCCACCAGGTAGCCGAGTCCGCCGATCATCGGCGCGTACCCGCCGCGCTGGGCGACGGTGAACAGCCGCATGCCGACCCGGCCCTCGGAGACGCCGCCGGGTTGACCGTCGGTCGGCGCGGAGGAGAACTCGGGCAGCTCCTGACCCACCCACTGCCACGGTGTCGCGGCGATGGTGGCGGCGAGCGCCTCGAGACGCGCCGCCGAGAGCGCGGGGCCGACGATGGGATCCGCCCCATCCACGCGCTTGAGGACGAGCGACGACAGATGGGTCAGCAGGTGCGCGCGCTCGACGTCGATGCCGCCCCAGTAGACCTGGGCGCTGCGCAGCGCAGGCGTCTCGCCCAGCAGGAGTTCGGCCAGTTCCGGTAGGAACCGCAGCAGCGCAGGGCTTTCCAGCACACCGCTGCCGAGGGTGTTGACGACGGTCACCGCGCCGCGGCGGAGCACCTCGACGAGTCCGACGACGCCGAGGCGCGAGTCGGCCCGCAGGTCCAGTGGGTCGACGAAGTCCGCGTCGACCCGTCGCAGCACCACGTCGACCCGTTTGAGGGTGCCGAGCGACCGCATCCACAGCTTGCCGTCACGCACCACCAGATCGGCACTCTCGACCAGCGGGAACCCGAGCACGCTCGCCAGGTAGGCCTGATCGAATGCCGTCTCGGAGTGGATGCCGGGACTGAGGACCACGACGACCGGTTCTTCGGCGGACTCCGGCGCGGCGTCGATGAGCGCGAGCCGGAGGGCCTGTGCCCAGGGCGACGCGGGCCGCGGGCCTACGCGCTCGTAGAGGTCGGGGACCGCGTGCGCGACCACGCGCCGGTCGGCCAGCGCGTACCCGGCGCCCGACGGCGCCTGGGTCCAGTCGGCGTTGACGGTGAAGTCGCCGCCGGCCGAACGGCTGACGTCGCACCCGTGCAGGAAGAGCTGGTGCCGGCCCGGAACCTGGATGCCGTGCGCGGCACGGACGTAACCGGGATGCGCGAACACCAGCTGCGCGGGCAGGACCCCACTGGTGATCGACCGGCGGGCGCCGTAGAGGTCGGCCAGCACGGCGTCGAGGATGCGGGAGCGCTGCACCAGTCCGGACTCCAGCTCGTCCCAGTCCGCGGCGGAGACGATCAACGGCAGGGCGTCGAGGTGCCAGGGCCCGGGCGCCGGAGGATCCTCACCAGGGCTGCTCGCGCTGCCCAGGACCGCGCCGTTGCGGTCGACCTGGACGTAGGTGATGCCGTCGTTGTCGACCAGCCGCCGCACCGTCGACCGCAGTCGATCGAGACCGCCGAGGCCGCGTTCGGTGACGCAATCGGCGAGTTCCCGCCACGCCGGCCGCACGTCGCCCGCCTCGTCGACGAACTCGTCGTAGCCGGCGACCGGGCCGTCGCGGACGTCGAAGAGCCCGCTCTGGGCCCGCGCGTGGCGGTACCGCGCGAGGACGTCGTCGTCCCCGATCGCTGCCACACCGCCCGCAGCGGCCATCGGCTCTGGTGGGCCGCTTGCTCGAAGCACCATCAACGCAAGACGGTACGCACCCGGCGCAGATCCAAGATGCCGGGCGCGCCCACGTCCGTCGACTGGCGCGCCTGCTTCTCGCGCAGGTCGGCCATGTCGACGTGACCCGGCGTGAAACCGGTCGCCTCGAAGCGCCTGCCCCGTCGCGACTCTGCCTCGACCGCGTTCACCGGTGGTCCCTCGTAGGAGCGGCCGCCGGGATGGGATACGTGATAGGTGCACCCGCCCCGCGAGACACCGGTGGCGGTGTCGACGAGCTCGAACTGCAACGGCCCGTCGACGGTAATGCTGGGATGCAGCGCACTCGGCGGCTGCCAGGCCCGGTAGCGCACGCCGCCGACCTGGATGTCCGAGTTGTCCGTGGCAAGCAGTGGGATCGGGTGGCCGTTGCAGGTGACGACGTAGCGGTGCCGGTCCGCGCCGATGAGCCGCACCTGCATCCGCTCGATCGACGAATCGACGTAGCGTGCGGTGCCACCGGCCGTCGACTCCTCGCCGAGCACGCTCCACGGTTCGATCGCGCCGCGCAGCTCGATCTCCACCCCGTCGAAGACGGCGGTGCCGATCCGCGGGAAGCGGAACTCGGTGAACGGGTCCAGCCAGCTGGTGTCGAAGTTGATCCCGTGGGCGCGCAGGTCAGCCGCCACGTCGGCGATGTCGTGGATGATGAAGTGCGGCAGCAGGTACCGGCCGTGCAGGTTCTCGCCGTGCCGGATCAGGGGTGCACGCAGCGGCTGGTCCCAGAACCACGCCACCAGCGCCCGCACGAGCAGCGACTGCACCATGGCCATCTGATAGTGCGGCGGCATCTCGAACCCACGGAGTTCCAGCAGGCCCAGCCTGCCGCGGGCGCTGTCGGGGCTGTAGAGCTTGTCGATGCAGAACTCGGCGCGGTGGGTGTTCCCGGTGATGTCGGTGAGCAGGTGCCGCAGGGCGCGGTCGGTGATCCACGGACCGGACCCCTCACCCGACTCGTCGTCGACGAGCGCCTCCTCCGTCTGACGCGCGATCTCGGCGAACGCGATCTCGAGTTCGTAGAGCGCCTCCGAGCGGCCCTCGTCGACGCGTGGCGCCTGCGAGGTGGTGCCCACGAAGCGTCCGGCGAACAGGTACGAAAGTGCCGGGTGGCGTTGCCAATACGTGAGCATCGACACCAGCAGGTCCGGCCGGCGCAGCATCGGGGAGTCGGCGGGGGTGACGCCGCCGAGGGTGATGTGGTTGCCTCCACCGGTGCCGCCGTGGGTACCGTCCACCTCGAACGACTCGGTGGACAGCCGAGCCAGCCGGGCCTGGGCGTACAGCGTCTCCAGTTGGTTGCGCTGCTCGGCGAAGCTCCTGCTGGGTGCGACGTTGACCTCGATGACGCCGGGGTCGGGGGTGACGCTCATCGACACGAGGCGGGGATCCGGCGGCGGTCCGTAGCCCTCCACGACAAGCGGGCAGTCGATGGCCGCGGCGGCCTTCTCGATCCGCTCGACGAGGTCGACGAAGTCCGACAGTTCCTCGGTGGGCGGCAGGAACACGTAGAGCACGCCGTCTCGGACCTCTGCGACCATCGCCGTGGTCGGCAGGCCCTCGGCCTCCTCGACGGTCGCGTCCTGGTCGTCCGACTCGAGGGCGCCGCGCTCGGCGAGCGGGTCGGCCTCGGGCGTCACCGGCGGTGGCTCCCAGCTGATCGACTTGAGCGGCAGGCGGAGTCCGGCCGGTGAGTCGCCCTCCAGCAACACGATTCGGCCGCGGCGCAGGCGCCAGTCGGCACTCGCCCACCCGGAACCGTCCTCGCGCCGGTGTACGGGCAGGACGTAGGCGGCGGGTTCGGTGACGGAGTCGTCGAGGGCCTCGACGAGCGCGGCGCGTGCGGCCGGTCCGTCGGCGGCCGGGTCGAGGTCGTCCGACGCGGAGACGGGCTCGCCCTCCGGCGTGCGAATCGCGTTGGCCAGCCTCGCGAGTGCGTCCTCGTAGGCGGGCCTGACCTGGGTGTCGGGCAGGCCGAGCGACGCGGCGACCCCCTCGAGCAGACGGCCCGCGGCGTCCACGGGGGTCTCCGCCGCCGCTCCCCCGGCGCTCCACGGGTCGGCGAGCAGAGCCGGATCGTGCCACAGCGGTTCGCCGTCGGCGCGCCACATGAGCCCGATCTGCCAGCGCGGCAACGGCTCTCCGGGGTACCACTTGCCCTGGTTGCGCTGCACGAGGCCCTGCGGCGCCCACTGCTCCTTGAGCAGGGCCGCCAGCGCCGAGGCACGTTCGCGCTTGTGCGGACCGTCGGCGTCGGTGGTCCACTCCGGGTCGACCTGGTTGTCGACCGAGACGAACGTCGGTTCCCCGCCGACGGTGAGGCGGACGTCGCCGTCGGTGAGGCGTTCGTCGATCCTGGCGCCGAGCGCCTGGATCGCGTCCCACGCGGTCGGCGTGTACGGCAGCGTGACGCGCGGATCCTCGTGCACCCGGGTGACGAGGTTGGCGAAGTCGAGCGTCGTCTCGGCCCGCTTTGTGGCACCGGTGATCGGCGCCGACGAAGCCGGCTGCGGCGTCGCCGACAGAGGGATGTGTCCCTCCCCCGCGAACAGCCCCGACGTGGGGTCCAGTCCGATCCAGCCGGCACCGGGGATGTAGACCTCGGTCCACGCGTGCAGATCGGTGAAGTCCGCGGCGGGACCCGACGGTCCGTCGAGGGCAGGCACGTCGGAGGTGAGCTGGACGAGGTAGCCGGAGACGAACCGTGCCGCCAGGCCCATCTGACGCAGGATCGACACCATCAGCCACGCGGAGTCGCGGCACGAGCCGATCCCGCTGCGCAGCGTGAAGTCGGGCGTTTGCACGCCGGCCTCCATGCGGACGCTGTACCCGACGTCGGCGTTGACCGCCCGGTTGAGTGCCACCAGGAAGTCGATGGTCCGGGTACCCGTCGCGACGTGGAAGTCCTTGACCCACTCGGAGGCCAGGTCACCCGGACCCGAGCCCTCCTCGTTCTCGTCGACGGGACGCAGGTAGGGCTTGAGGTCCTCCGCGAGGTCCCTCGGGTAGGTGAAGCCGACGTGTTCGGCGTAGTCCTCGATGAAGAAGTCGAACGGGTTGATGACCTTGAGGTCGGCGATCAGCCCGACGGTGATGGTGAGGCTGCGGGTGCGGGTCGGGAACACCAGACGCGCCATGAAGTTGCCGAACGCGTCCTGCTGCCAGTTGACGAAGTGGTCGGCGGGCTCGACATTGAGGGAGTACGCCTCGATGGGCGTGCGGGAGTGTGGTGCCGGGCGCAGGCGGACGACGTGAGGAAACACCTCGACCAGTCGGTCGAACGTGTAACTGGTGCGGTGCTCAAGCGCCACCTTGATACCCATAGCGCTGATCCCACCACACGCACCCCCCGCACGCAGAACCGCGGAGCTAGGCCTTGGCCGAATGCGGCACCCATCGGCCCTTGGGCCGCAGGACGAGGACCAGCACACCGGCGATGACGATGCCGACGAGGTTGACCACCAGCTGCAGCGCCGACTTGGCCGCCACGTCCCACTGACCCACGGTGGCCGCGACCACCGCGAAACCGGCTGCCGTCACCGTGTATACGGAGATGAACACCCCCACCAGACCGGTCGCCCGCGCCGACACCAGCGACAGCATCCCCGCGGCACCGGCCAGCAGCGCGACGACGAAGGACAGCGGCCCGACCTTGAAGATGAAGTCCACCTCGTGGACGTTCGCGACGCTGTCGGGCGTCAGCCACCCCACCGCCTCGGCACTCGCGGTGGCGAGCGCCGTGATCCCCATCGCGATGGGGAAGCCCACCACCAGCGCCAGCGCGGCGCGGCGGGCCAGGTTGAGCCGCCGCTGCACCAGGGCCACCGAGAGCGCCGCGAGCGGCCCGAACTCGGGACCGAGCACCATGGCGCCCACCACCGTGACCGTCGAGTCGGTCACCACGCCGATCGCGGTGAGCAGACACGCGAGGGTCAGGAACAGCACGAAGGTCACGCTGAGCGTCGACTCCTCCCGGGTGCGGCCGATCAGTTCGTCCCAGACCACCGCGTCCGCGGGGTCGCCCTCCGCCCGGTCCTCGGCGCGGTGCGCGCGGGTGGACAGGACGGTGTCGAGGATCTCGAGCGTGATGGCCCCGCGGTGCTGGACGTCGAGGTCCTTGAGGCGCCGGATCAGGTCGTTGGCGCACTCGCGGGCGATGTCGGCGGTGATCTCGTCGCCCTCGGGTTCGAGGGCCGCCCCGGGGTGGAGGAGCAGGTTCGCGACGCCCACCTCGCCACGCAGCACCTCGATCACGTCGTCGCGCAGGTCGGCCGGGGCGATGACGCGCAAGTGCAGCACGCGTCGACGCTATCGGGCGCGACGGTGATTCGACCGCATTCGCCTGGGTAGCCGTCGGTGACCACGACAACCCCACGACGAGGAGGACCTCATGGCAGGAGAATTGAACGGCCGCAGGATCGCCTTCCTGGCCGCCGACGGCGTCGAGAGGGTCGAACTCGAGCGACCCCGGTCCGCCGTCGAGGACGCCGGCGGCAGCATCGAGCTGCTGTCGATCGATACCGGCGCGATCGCCGCGCGCGACCACGACCTCGACGACGCGGGCACGTTCCCGGTCGACCGCACGGTCGCCGACGCCTCGGTCGACGAGTTCGACGCGCTGGTGCTGCCGGGCGGCACGGTCAACCCGGACAAGCTCCGGATGGACGGGTCGGCGGTGGCCTTCGTCCGCGACTTCGTGCGCTCGGGCAAGCCCGTCGCCGCGATCTGCCACGGACCGTGGACGCTGGTCGAGGCCGACGTGGTGCGGGACCGGACGCTCACGTCCTACCCGAGCGTGCGGACCGATCTGCGCAACGCCGGCGCCACCGTCGTCGATCAGCAGGTCTGCATCGACGGCAACCTGATCACCAGCCGGTCGCCCGCGGACCTGGACGCGTTCTGCCAGGCCATCACCGACCAGTTCGCGAACACGCCCGCGCACACCTGAGCGGGCGGGGCCGATTAGGTCTTGCGGCCCCGCAGTCGGACGCCGATTTCGTCGGGCGCGACGTCGTGCCCTGCGCTGCAACGGATCTGAACGGTGGCATCCGCGCCGCAACCGAGGTGGGTGAGTCGCAGCCGCGTGTCGGTCTCGCCGCGCTTGCGTCCCCACTCGAACATCGCCAGCACCACCGGCATGAAGTCGGTGCCCTCCTCGGTGAGCACGTACTCGTCGCGGCTGCGCTGCCCCGGCTCCCGGTAGGGACGCTTCTCCAGCAGGCCGATCTCGACGAGTTCGGCGAGCCTCGCCGACATGGCGGCCTTGGTCACGCCGACGCGCTTGGCGAAGTCGTCGAAGCGGGTGGTGCCGTAGTACGCCTCGCGCATCACGAGCATCGCGGACTTGGTGCCGACCAGCGCCATCGTCCTCTCGACGGGGCACCTGCCGATGGCCGACCACGAGTCGCGGTCGGCCAGTGGACCCTGTAGCACGTTCACGGAATCAAACCTCACTCTGAGTTGTTCTAACTATACCCAGGTGATACAACATCTAGGTACATACGAGAATACTCAGCGATGAGGTTTCAGGAGGACACCATGACCGGATCGTATTCGGATCGGGACGCAGTCATCGTGGGTGCGGTACGCACCCCGGTCGGCAAGGGAAAGGCGAACGGTGCACTGCACGACGTCCTCCCCGTCGACCTCCTCGCCCACAGCCTGCGCGAGGTGGTCGAGCGGACCGGCGTCGACCCGGTCCTCGTCGACGACGTCATCGCCGGCGCGGTCACCCAGGTCGGCGACCAGTCCGTGAACATCGCCCGCAACGCCCTGCTCGGCGCCGGCTTTCCCGAGAGCGTGCCCGGCACCACGATCGACCGGCAGTGCGGCAGCAGCCAGCAGGCCATCTCCTTCGCCGCCCAGGGCGTGATCGCGGGCGCCTACGACGTCGTGATCGCCTCGGGCGTCGAGTCGATGTCCCGGGTGCTCATGGGATCCAGCGTGCTACCCGGCAGCGACCCGTTCGGCACGGGCATGGCGGCCCGCTACCCCGACGGCCTCGTGCCCCAGGGCATCAGCGCCGAACTCATCGCGGCCAAGTGGGGGTTCTCGCGCACCGAACTCGACGAGTTCTCCGCGGGCAGCCACGAGAAGGCCGCGCGCGCCACCAAGGAGGGCCTGTTCGACGCCGAACTCGCCCCGATCGCCGGCCTGTCGAGCGACGAGATCATCAGGCCCGGAACGTCTGTCGAGACACTGGCCGGTCTGCGTCCGGCGTTCTTCAGCGAGCGGTACGCGGCGCGCTTCCCCCAGATCAACTGGGAGATCACGCCCGGCAACTCGTCGCCGCTCTCGGACGGTAGCGCCGCGGTGATGATCATCAGCGGCGCCACCGCGCGCAAACTCGGACTCACGCCGCTGGCACGGATCCACACGACGACCGTGGTCGGTTCGGACCCGCTGTACATGCTCACCGGCGTCATCCCCGCCACCGCAAAGGTGCTCGCCCGCTCGGGCCTGTCGCTGTCCGACATCGACCTGTTCGAGGTCAACGAGGCGTTCGCCCCCGTCGTCCTGGCATGGGCCAAGGACACCGGCGCCGACCTGTCGAAGACGAACGTCAACGGCGGTGCGATCGCCATCGGACATCCGTTGGGGGCCAGCGGCGCCCGGATCATGACCACGATGGTCAACGCGCTGCACCAGCGCGGCGGACGCTACGCGCTGCAGACGATGTGTGAAGGCGGCGGCATGGCCAACGCCACCATCATCGAACGGCTCTGAAAGTCCGCGTTACGTATTCATGACGTGGCTGGTCAGCGAGGTTCGCGACGGTGGCCGATGGCTATCAAACGATCGTGAACTTCATTTCGAATGCAAGGGGCGCGGCGTTGATGACGGCTTCGGCCGCCATCGCGTCCGCCGCCTTGCTGGCCGGCTGTAGCAGCGGCGAGAGCACCGACGCACCCACCGACACGTCCGCCGTCAGCACCGCCCCGGCGACCTCGCCGGCCGTGGCCCCGCCGACCAGCTCGCCGCCGGTGAACGTCTCCCCCAGTCCCACGGCACCGTCCCCCACGAGCGGTGGCGGCGGGTCCGGTGGCGGCGGCACCGCAGGCGGCGGTACGGGCGGGGGTGGCACCGGTGGCGCCAGCTCCGCGAACCCCAGTTCCACCGTCAGCGCGGGACCCTCGGCCACACCGCCGTCGGTGCAGAGCACCCCGTCGCCCCCGACCGGCAAGAACCTGCCCGGCTCCAACGCCGGCCCGCAGGGCACCCCGGGAGCGCCCGGCCGGAATTGACCTCGAGAATGCGCTGAGGGCTGTGATCCATCGCGGATCACAGCCCTCAGTGCGGTCTCGACGAAGCTAAGAGGCGCGGACCAGTTCGAACAGGGGGATGCTGCGCGTGGTGTTGGCCTGGTACTCGGCGAACACGGGCGCCTGCTCGATGACCTTCGGGTAGGTCGCGTCACGCTCGTCGTCGGGCAGTTCGCGTGCGGTGACGTCGAAGGCGTCGGTCCCCACCTCGATGCGTGCGCTCGGGTTCGCACGCAGGTTGTGCACCCACGCGGGATCCTTCGGCGCGCCGGCGTAGGAGCCGATGATCATCATCTTGCCGTCGATCTCGAGGTACGCCAGCGGCGACAGCCGGGGCTGACCCGACTTGGCTCCGGTGGTGTGCAGGAGCAGCAGCGCGCCGCCCTCGAACGGCCCGCCCACCTTCCCGCCGTTGGCGCGGAACTCCTCGACGACGTTGCGGTTGAAGTCGTCGAGCGCCTTGGTGTCGGAGACGAGTCTTGCCTTATCGATCTCTGCCATGTGTGACTCAGCTCTCCGTCGTCGGTGGGTATTCCCGCTAGGCCGGGGTGTCGGCCTTCGGCTTGCCGTCGATGCCCGACTCCTTGCGCTGCTGCGGGGTGATCGGGGCGGGCGCGTCGGTCAGCGGGTCGACGCCGCCGCCGGACTTCGGGAACGCGATGACGTCGCGGATGGAGTCGACGCCGCTGAGCAGCGCGACGATGCGGTCCCATCCGAACGCGATGCCGCCGTGCGGCGGGGCGCCGAAGGTGAACGCGTCGAGCAGGAAGCCGAACTTGTCCTGCGCCTCGTCGTGGTCGATGCCCATCATCGCGAACACGCGTTCCTGGACGTCGCGGCGATGGATGCGGATCGAACCGCCGCCGATCTCGTTGCCGTTGCACACGATGTCGTAGGCGTTGGCGAGTGCGCTGCCGGGATCGGTGTCGAACGTCGACTCCGATTCGGGCTTCGGCGAGGTGAAGGCGTGGTGCACCGCCGTCCAGGCACCCGACCCCACGGCGACGTCGCCGGACGCAGTGGCCTCGTCGGCGGCCTCGAACAGCGGCCAGTCCACGATCCAGACGAACTCCCACGCATTCGGATCGATCATGTCCAGGCGCTTGGCGATCTCGATGCGGGTCGCACCGAGCAGCGCGCGCGCCGACTTGGTCGGTCCGGCGGCGAAGAAGATGCAGTCGCCGGGTGCGGCGCCCACGTGACCGGCCAGACCGTCGCGCTCGGCGTCGGTCAGGTTCTTGGCGACCGGGCCGCCCAGCGATCCGTCCTCGGCGACCAGCACGTAGGCCAGTCCCTTGTGACCGCGCTGCTTGGCGAACTCCTGCCAGCCGTCCAGCGTGCGGCGCGGCTGCGACGCCCCACCCGGCATCACGACGGCGCCGACGTGCGGCGCCTGGAAGACGCGGAACGTGGTGTCGGAGAAGAAGTCCGTGCAGTCGACGAGTTCGACGCCGAAGCGCAGATCGGGCTTGTCGGACCCGAAGCGGCGCATCGCCTCGTCGTAGGTCATGCGCGGAATGGGCGTCGGCAGGGTGTAGCCGATCAGCGCCCACAGCGAGGCGAGCACCTCCTCGGACACGGCCATCACGTCGTCGGCGTCGACGAAGCTCATCTCGACGTCGAGCTGGGTGAACTCGGGCTGCCGGTCGGCGCGGAAGTCCTCGTCGCGGTAGCAGCGCGCGATCTGGTAGTACCGCTCCATGCCCGCGACCATCAGCAGCTGCTTGAACAGCTGCGGGCTCTGCGGCAGCGCGTAGAACGACCCCGGCTGCAGGCGGGCGGGCACCAGGAAGTCGCGTGCGCCCTCGGGCGTCGACCGGGTCAGCGTCGGTGTCTCGATCTCGATGAAGTCGTGCCCGCCGAGGACGTCGCGGGCCGCCGCGTTGACCTTCGACCGCAGCCGGATGGCCGCACCGGGACCCTCGCGGCGGAGGTCGAGGTAGCGGTACTTCAGGCGGGCTTCCTCACCGGGCGTCTCGTCGAGCTGGAACGGTAGCGGCGCGCTCTCTGCCAGCACGGTCAGAGTGGTCGCGTTGACCTCGATCTCACCGGTTGCGATGTCGGAGTTGGCGTTTCCCTCCGGACGGGCCTCGACGACACCCGTGACGGCCACGCAGAACTCGGCGCGCAACCGGTGTGCCTGCTCCAGGACGCCGGCGTCGCGGAACACCACCTGGGCGACGCTCTGCCCACTCCCCGAGTCGCTGCGCTCCTGTCCGCCGGCGCCATCCCGCAGGTCGATGAAGATGACGCCCCCGTGGTCGCGCCGGCGCGCCACCCAGCCGGCGAGCGTCACCGTCTGCCCTGCGTCGGTGGACCGCAACGATCCGGCGGCATGACTGCGCAACACTGAAACTCCTCGGGAACTGGGGGGTGGGCCGAGTGATCAGTCTAGAGGGGGCCGGGAGCGGTATCTTGGCGCCGGTGATCGAGACCAGCATCGCCGGCCGGATCGCCGGCCGGATCGCCAGCCGGATCGCCATCGTCGGGCCCGGCGCCATCGGCACTACCGTCGCGGCACTCCTGCACGAGGCGGGGCACGACGTCCTGGTCTGCGGGCGCACGCCGCGCGCCACCTCCGAGGTGCGACCCGACGACGGCGATCCCGTGGTCGTCCCCCATCCGGTGCTGACCGATCCCGCCGGCGTCGACGGCCCCGTCGACGTGGTGCTGCTGGCGGTCAAGGACACCCAGACCGAGGCCGCGGCGGAGTGGCTGCGGGTGCTGTGCGGCCCGGACTCCGTGGTGTGTGCGCTGCAGAACGGCGTCGAGCAGGTCGAGCGCGTCGGTCGGTACTGCCCGCAGGCGACGGTGGTGCCGTGCGTGGTGTGGTTCTCGGCGGAGACGCAGCCCGACGGATGGGTGCGGCTGCGCACCCCGGTGCGGCTCGTCGTCCCCGACGAGCCGGCGGGACGCGTCCTGGTCGAGCGATTGGCCGGCCCGCGGATGTCGGTCGAGGCCGACCCGGACTTCGTCAGCGCCGCATGGCACAAGCTGCTCGTCAACGCCGTCGGCGCGTTGATGGTGCTGTCGGGCCGCACCTCGGGCACCTTCCGGCGCGACGACGTGGCCACCCTGGCCCGGGCCTACCTCGCCGAATGCCTCGCGGTGGCCCGCGCCGAGGGAGCGAACCTCGGCGACGAGGTGATCGACCAGACGGTGGCGCTGTTCACCCAGGTGCCCGAGGACCTGACGACGTCGATCCTCACCGACCGCCAGCAGGGCAGACCGCTCGAGTGGGACGTCCGCAACGCGGTGGTGGTGCGCCGGGCCGCGGCACACGGGTTGCCGACCCCGATCGGCGACGTGCTGGTGCCGCTGCTGGCCGCCGCGAGCGACGGCCCGGGCTAGGCGCCGCGGGTCAGTACAGGCCCTCCCACGCCGCGCGCCGGACCCGGTCGGGGTCGGCGACGGTGTCGTCCCTGGTCGATCGGATGACCCGGGTGCGCCGGTCCCGGTCGTCGTAGAGCGGCCACTCGCCGCCCTCCTGCACGCCGAGCCTGCCCTTGGCGAAGTCGAGCCAGGTGCGCTGCATCCGCCGGCCCACGGCCGGGAGGACCCTCCGACCGAGTGGGTGCAGCTTGCGGCCCAGGTAGGACGAGTAGCTGTGCTGCACGTGGACGATCTCGCTGCCGTGCGTCGCGCCGAGACCCAGGGCCCGCAGGGTCCACGTGGTGTGGTCGAAGCGGTACACGTGCGTCGGAGCCCGACCGCTGTAGGCGTCGGCGAACGCCCACGTCGGCGCGCCGAACATCGCGTCCGCGCCGATCGCCACCAGTGCGCTGCGCCGGGGGTAGGCCGGGTACGCCGCGAGCACCCCGGGCTGGGCGTCGGGTGCGGTGCGCGCGAAGTAGGCGTCGATGCCGGCCAGCGTGGTCGGCAGCATCGGGGGCTTGCCCCACGCGAACATCGACGCCTCGTGGGTGTTGGTGCCGACGATCAACGGCACGTCGGACACGGCGCCCATCCGCGCGGCGTCGATCGGATGGTGCGGCAGCAGGTCCACCCCGTGGGTCAGGCCGTAGGCCAGGACCGGGCTGTCGTCGACGCTCTGCGCCTGCAACTCCCCCGCCGCCCGCCGCAGCCGGCGCTGCGGCAGCGCCTTGACCTCGTCGACGCCGACGCCGAGGCGGTCGAGGAAGGCGTGGGCGCGCCGGGCCCGGGTCTCGCGGTCGGCGATCAGCGGCAGCGCCGGGCTCTGCGCGATCGCACGGGTGAACAGACCCCGCGCGGCCGGACTCGCGAGCAACGCGAGAACCGATGTCGCACCCGCGGATTCGCCGAACACGGTGACGCGGTCGGGATCGCCGCCGAACGCGGCGATGTTCTCCCGCACCCAGGCCAGCGCGGCCAACTGGTCCCGCAGGCACAGGTTGTCGTCGAAGCCGTCGCCGAGGGCGCCGAGGTCGAACCCGCCGAACACGCCGAGCCGGTAGGTCACGTTGACGACCACGACGTCGCCGTTCGCCGCCAGCCGCGACCCGTTGTACAGCTGCAGCTGGCCCGCGCCGTAGACGAACGCCCCACCGGGGATCCACACCATCACCGGCAGGTTGCCGCGCGGGTCCGGCGACCACACCGTCAGCGTCAGACAGGCCTCGTCGCGGATCTTCGGGTCGTCTCGACCGCCGCCCACGAACGACCGGCCCTGCGGGGGCAGCGGTCCGTGCTCGATGGCGTCGCGCACCCCCGACCACGGTCGCGGCTCGGCGGGCGCCGCGAACCGTCGCGACCCGAGCGGCTGCTCGGCGTACGGGATGCCACGCCACACGCCGACGCCGCCCTCGACGGTCCCCCGCAGCGCGCCGTACCCGGTGTGCGCGACGGTCGAGTCCGTCGATTCGCGCTGTGCGGCCACGGCTGAATCGTAGTGTGGGAAGCTGAACGCGGCTGGCGCCCAGCCTCCCCGGCGCCACGCCGGTGAACGACCGGTGAACTGGGACGGAGCGAGAAGTGACCTTCAACGAGGGCATCCAGATCGACACCAGCACCACCAGGTCGAGTGGTGGCGGCGGTGGCGGTGGCCGTGGCATCGCGATCGGCGGCGGCGTCGGCGGGCTCATCATCATGGTGGTCGCCCTGTTCCTCGGCGTCGATCCCGGCACCGTCGGACTGCCGCAGGGCGGGACCGGCGAGTACGACTCGCAGGGCGTGCAGACCCCGGGCTTCGACCTGAGCCAGTGCAAGACCGCGCAGGACGCCAACACCATCGACCAGTGCCGCGTGGTGGCCACCGGCAACTCCGTCGACGCGGTGTGGGCCCAGCTGATGCCCGACTACACGCGGCCGTCGGTCGAGTTGTTCACCGGCAGCGTGAGCACGGCGTGCGGGCCGGCCACCACCGAGGTCGGGCCGTTCTACTGCCCGGGCGACCAGACCGCCTACTTCGACACGGCCTTCTTCGAGGAGTTGACCACCCAGTTCGGCTCCAGCGGTGGGCCGCTGGCCAAGGAGTACGTGGTGGCCCACGAGTTCGGCCACCACGTCCAGGACCTCAAGGGCGACCTCGGCCGTGCGCAGCAGGACCCGACCGGCCCCGAGGGCGGGGGCGTGCGCACCGAACTGCAGGCGGACTGCTACGCCGGCGTGTGGGCCCACTACGCCGCCATCACCAAGCAGGAGAGCACCGGCGAGCCCTTCCTGGAGCCGCTCACGGAGAAGGACATCGCCGACGCCCTGTCCGCCGCGGCCTCGGTCGGCGACGACCGCATCCAGGAGTCGGCCACCGGGCGGGTCAGCCCAGAGTCGTGGACGCACGGATCGTCGGCGGGCCGCCAGTACTGGTTCACCGAGGGCTACCAGACGGGTCAGCCCGACTCGTGCGACACGTTCAGCGCACAGGACCTGCACCAGGGATGACGGTGGGCCGCGGCGACGACGCGATCCAGCCCGACACCAAGGACTGGACCTGGGTCCTCGAACGCCCCTGTCCCGACTGCGGTTTCGACGCCTCGACGGTGGGCTACGCCGAGGTGGCCGAGGTCGTCCGCCGTGACGCCGACCAGTGGAGCGGCCGGTTGGCCGCGCCGGACGCGGCGGCACGGCCCCGGCCGTCGACCTGGTCGGTGCTGGAGTACGGCTGTCACGTCCGCGACGTCCACCGCGTCTTCGAGACCCGGGTGACGCTGATGCTCACCGAGGACGACCCCGTGTTCCCCAACTGGGATCAGGACGCGACCGCGGTGGCCGACGACTACGCGTCACAGGAGCCTGCCGTCGTCGCACGGGACCTCGCATCGGCCGCGCACCGCGTCGCCGACGTCTACGCCTCGGTCCGCGACGGCCTGTGGTCACGACGGGGGTTGCGCAGCAACGGAAGTGAGTTCACGGTGGCGACGATCGCGGTCTACCACCTGCACGACGTGGTGCACCACGCCTGGGACGTCGGACCCGGTCGGCATTGACCTCGTTGAACACATGTCGCTAATGTGTTCAAGTGCGCGACGCGGCGTCCGGACGGACCACCTCCCCGGCACTGCTCGACGCGACCGCGGGCACGCTGCGGCGGCTGGGCCCCCGCCAGTTCACGCTGACCGCCGTCGCCGACGCCGCGGGAGTCTCGCGGGGCACGGTCCACAACGCGTTCGGTAGCCGCGACCACGCGATCAGGGTCGCCCTCGACCATCTCGCGTCGGCGTTCGTCGACAGGATGGCCGAGGAGATGTCGGGGGCGACGACGCTCGTCGACCAGATCGCCGCCGCGGCGCTGCTGGTGTGCGCCCACCGGCAGCGGTCGGACCACGCGATGGCGGGCGGCATCAACGAGAGCATCCTGGTCCTGCTGCTGCGCAACGACGGTGACGACGTCGCGAATCGCGCCGTCGCGCTGTGGAAGCCCCGCGTCAAGGCGGCGCAGTCGCACGGCGAGGTGTCCCCGGGCATCGATCCGGGGCGCGCCGCCGAGTGGATCGTGCGGATCCTGTTCAGCTTCGAGCTGCTTCCCCCGATGGGGGTCAATCTCGACAGCCCCCGTGCCGTACGACGATTCGTGACCGAGTTCGCGGTCACGGGACTGACCGGAGGTGGACATGGCTGACGCCGACCACGAGGTGGCGATCATCGGCGCCGGGCCCGGTGGCATCGCCGCCGCACACCTGCTGCGCCGCAGGGGCATCGACGACGTCGTGATCCTGGAGCGGGGCGACGACTTCGGCGGAACGTGGCGGGACAACCACTACCCCGGGCTCGCCGTCGACATCCCCACGCTCTGGTATCAGCTGTCGTTCGCGCCGAACCCCGACTGGTCGAGGCTGTTCGCACCCGGGCCGGAGATCCACCGCTACCTGCGGGACACCGCGGCGACGCTGGGCCTGTACCCGCTACTGGTGCCGAACACCGAGGTGGTCCGGCAGCACTGGGACGACGCCGCCGGGCTCTGGCGCCTCGAGTTCGCCGACGGCGGCGGGACGACGGCCCGGTTCCTGATCAGCTCGGTGGGCGGCTACGTGAACGCCAAGGACACCGTGGACGTCGACGGACTCTCCGACTTCGCCGGAACGGTACTGCGCCCCAACGCCTGGGACGACGCGTACGACCCCCGCGGCAAGAGGGTGGCGGTGATCGGCACCGGATCGAGCGGTGTGCAGATCGCCGCGGCGCTCTCCGGAGAGGCCGCCAGCCTCGAGGTGTACCAGCGCACGCCGGCGTGGATCCTGCCGAAGGTCGACTTCGACATCCCCCCGCTGATGCGTCGCGTCCTGCGCCTGCCCGGCGTGGTCGCCGGCGTCAACGCGGCCGGACGCCTGCTGATGGACGTCGCGATGATCGCGCCCATCGTGCACGTGTTCTCCCGTCTCCCGTCGAGGGTGCTGGTGCGCGTGATGCCGTGGTACGACGCGTATTGCCGCGCGCTGTACCGGCTGCTGCTCCGCGCCGTGGTCGCCGACCCCGCGACGCGGGCCGCCCTCGTGCCCCGGTACGGCATCATGGCGAAGCGGCCGGTGATCTCGAGCGCCTTCCTGCCCGCGCTGAACGACCCGACCACCCATCTCGTCACCACGCCGATCGAGCGGATCACCCGCGACGGCGTCCGCACCGTCGACGGCCGCGAGCATCCCGCGGACCTGATCGTCCTCGCCACGGGCTACGAGCTGTGGACCGACCCCGAGACCTACCGCACCGGAACGGTGCTGGGCTCCGACGGATTCGACCTCGCCGCCTACTACCGCGCGCACGGCCTGCAGAGCTACGCCGGCTCCGCCCACCCCCGGCTGCCGAACCGGTGGGAGATCGTCGGCCCCAACGGCTTCGTCGGCTTCGCCTGGCCGGACTTCGTCGAGACGATCGCCGCGCACGCGGTGCGAGTCATCGACGAGACCCGCCGCCGCGGCGACCACGTCGCCGAAGTCGCGCCCGATGCGTTCAACCGCTGGAACGCCCTCATGGCCCGCCGTGGGCGCACCGCGCACCTCTACTTCACCGAGTGCAACCCCGGCCTCAACACCTACTTCGTCAACTCGCGGCGCGAGACCGTCTACCACCGGCCCCAGACCATCACCGCCGCACGCCGATTCGCCCGACGATCACCCCTCACCGACTATCACTTCTCTCGGGAGCAGACGGCATGAGTGACACCTCGCTGGCCGGCCGCGTCGCCTACGTCACCGGTGCCGCACGGGGACAGGGCCGCTCGCACTGCGTGCGCCTCGCCAGGGCGGGCGCCGACGTCGTCGCCCTCGACGCGTGCGGGCCCGTCGCCGAGCACAACGGGTACGCACCCGCCTCGGCGGAGGACCTCGCCGAGACCGTCCGCCTGGTCGAGGACGAGGGCCGGACGATCGTCGCCAGGGAACTAGACGTGCGCGACCTCGAGGGCCAGCAGCGCCTCGTCGCCGACGCCGTCGATCGGTTCGGCCGCCTCGACGTGGTCGTGGCCAACGCCGGGGTGCTGAACTGGGGCCGCCTGTGGGAGATCTCGGCCCAGCAGTGGCAGGACACCATCGACACCAACCTCACCGGCGTGTGGAACACCGTCAAGGCCACCGTCCCCGCGATGATCGAGGCCGGCAACGGCGGATCGATCGTCACCATCAGCTCCGCCGCCGGGATCAAGGCCGTCCCCGGCTGCGGGCACTACAGCGCCTCGAAGTTCGGCGTCGTCGGCCTCACCAACTCGCTCGCCGTCGAACTGGGTGGGTACGGCATCCGGGTCAACTCGGTGCACCCCTACGGCACCGACACCCCCATGGCCAACGACCTGTCGATGTACCAGATGTTCGCCGACCATCCGACCTTCATCCACAGCTTCTCCCCCGGCGCGCTGCCCACCGACTCGCTCGCCGCGCCGGACCTGGTCTCCGACATCGTGGTCTGGCTGGCGGGCGACTCGTCGTCACTGATCACCGCGGCGCAGATCCCCGCCGACAAGGGTTATCTCAAGGTCTGAGCCGGCAGGTCGGCGGCGACGTCCGCCTCGGGGCTCTCGAAGCTGAGGAAGCCGCGGATCTGCTCGGACTCCGGCAGCGGGTCGCGGTAGCTCCACCCGACGTCGGGCACCCGGCGGTCGCCGACCACCGCGGCCCAGTACGTCGCCTCGCCCTTGTAGTTGCAGTAGCTCGAGGTGTCCGTGGCGCGCAGCAGGTCGGTCCGGACGTGCCTCGGGTCGACGTAGAGGCGTGGTGCGAGTGCGGTCTCGAAGACGACGACGGTGTCGTCGGTGTCGACGAGGGTCACGCCCGCGACGGTCACCGTCAGGCGGCGACGCGTCGGCCTGCAGTCCACCCGGTGGTAGGGATTCGGCGGGTAGTGGACGAGGCGCCTACCCTCCTCCGTCCAGGCCTCCATCGCGTCCCACGGCACCTCGACGTACCCCGGCGCCTCCGCAACCGGCTTCGCTGCAACGTCTCCCACCGCGTCGACCGGGAACGCGTAGCTCAGCGGACGGCCCTCGCGGTGCACCAGCAGCGCCCGTTCGGTGTCGATCACCGACACCCCGTCCCGGATCCCTCGGACCCGGCGCGGATGCGGCTCGACGAACGTCGGCGAACCCTCCACGGGAGGGACGAACCATCCGGCGCGCCGCGAACTCAGCGGACCATGACCGGCGACCAGGCTCACCGCGTGCTCCTAGAGTCGCGCGGCCGCGTCGATGGAGGTGTCGGTGGTGCGCAGCGGACGGATCATCGCGTCCTGGGTGAACGACGCGATCAGCTCCCCGTCCTCGGTGTGCACCGTGCCGCGGACGTAGGACATGCCCGCGCCGACCTGGGTGCTGTCGTGGGTGTAGAGCAGCCAGTCGGTCCAGCTGAACGGCTCGTGGAAGCTGACGCCGATCGTCATCGGCGCCGTCGACACGGTGAGGTGCGCCTGACTGGTGCCGATCCCCTCGTGCGCGCGCATGGTCGTCGAGATGCCGAGGTGGCCGGTGAAGTACGCGACCAGCGCCTTGGCGAGGTCGTCGCGTTCCGGCACCGGGTCGTAGTGCAGCCAGGCGTGCAGTTCCGGCGGTCCGACCTCGTCGGGGCTGTTGACGTCGACGACGTCGACCAGCCGCACCTGCCTGCCCACCATCGGCATGCCGGCGTCGTGGGCGTCGGCGGGCGCGGTGACCGCCGGACGCGGCAGCTGGTGCCGGATCACGTCGTCGGACGGGACGTCGGTGAAGACCGTGACCGTGATCGCCCGCCTGCCGTTCTGACTGGCCGACACGACAGCGGTCGCGGTGGTGCGCCCCTCCGCGATCACGTCGATCGACAGCTCCACGGGCGGGCCGACGAGCACCGCGCGGGAGAACACCGCCGACACCGCCCGTACCGACTTGCCGGGGAACCGCTTCGCCACGGCCACGATGGCCTGCCCGAGGACCTGGGTGCCCTCGACGACCTGTCGCTCGTCGGCGCCGACGATGCCGGTCCGGCCGGTGAACCGGTCGGTGCCGTCGGGCTGGACGTCGAAGATGTCGAGGAGATCCGCCAGTGTCCACGGCGCGGTCTCGGCGTGTGTGGTCTCGGCGTGTGTGGTCCCGGACGGAGTGGTCATGGTGTGGGCACCCTTCCCGTGCGCAGTGGTTCCGGTCGCGGACGCGACGCTCGGCCGCAAGCACACCACAGACTCCCCTGAAACGGTAACGTCATTCTCGTGGCCCGGAGCGGAGCGGCTGAGCCCGTCGAGCCGACGGTCGAGGAGGAGTCGCGCGCGACGCGCTTCATGCGGTCCGCGCTGGCGATCCTCGGAGAAACCGGTCGGGCCGACTTCACGGTGCTCCAGGTCGTCGAGCGCTCGAAGACGTCGCTCCGGTCCTTCTACCAGCACTTCGCCAGCAAGGACGAGCTGCTCCTGGCGCTGATCGAGAAGATCATGGCCGAGTCGACCCTGCGGTGGCGCACGGAGACGGAGCCGCTCGCGGCACCCGACGCGCTGCGCACCCTGATCGACCGGATCTGCGCGCCGGCGTCGTCGACCACCCAGGACAGCATCAACCGGGGACTGACGTTCTACAACGACCACCTGGCCGAGACGGTGCCCGCCGAGTACGCCCGGGTGCTGTCCCCGGTGAACGTGTTGATCGGCGAGATCATCGACCGTGGCATCGCCGAGGGCGCCTTCGCCGCCGACCTCGACGTGGCGTCGGCGGCCACGCTGATCATGCAGTCCACGATGGGTGCGATGCGGCTGCGCGTGCTCGGCGCGGAGTTGAACGGCGCCCCGCTCGAGGGCAGGCACATCTACGACTTCTGCATCCGCGCGCTGTCCGCCTGACACCCCGCGCAACCCGTCACCCGGGTGGTAACGTCATTACCGCCAGTGAAAACGGGACTCTCACGAAGAAGGCGCAGCCTGATCATGACCACGAATCCGGAGCAGGTCCTCTTCGCGTCGACGGCGCAGGCATTCCTGGACAGGGAGGCCTCGCTCACCCGGGTACGCGAGCTGCACTCGGCAGGGACGTCGTTCGCTCCCGATTGGTGGCAGCGCGCCGCCGAGCTGGGCTGGGCGAGCCTGCTGGTGCCCGAGGACCTCGGCGGCGGCAGCGTCTCCGGTGACGGCGTCGCCGACCTCGCGCTGATCGCCGAACTGATCGGCCACACCGTGGCGCCCGGCCCGCTGCATCCGGTGAGCACCGTGCTCGCAGGCCTCGCCGACGCGGAGAACGCCGACGCGCACTCGGCCACCATCGAGGCGCTGGTGTCCGGCGACCTCGTCGCGTCCTGGGCCGTGTACGAGCCCGGCCGCGGCTGGGCACCGGGCAGGTCCACCGTCACCGCCACGCCGACCGCTGCCGGCTACCGCGTCGACGGCGTCAAGGACCGCGTCGAGGCCGGTCCCGAGAGCGGCGCCTTCCTCGTCACCGTCACCGTCGACGGCGAGCCGGGGCAGGTGCTCGTCCCCGCGGACGCGGACGGCGTGACGGTCGAGCCGCAGAACTCACTCGACCTGGTGAAGCGCTACGCACGGGTCACGTTCGACGGCGTCGAGGTCGGCGCCGACGCGATCGTCGGCTCCGCCGCGCAGACGCCGGCGCTGATCGCACGGCAGGCGCAGATCGCCCAGGTGCTGCAGTGCGCCGAGGTGGTCGGCATCCTGAACACGGTGCTGGACTTCAGCATTCAGTGGGCCCGGGACAGACACTCGTTCGGCCGGCCGTTGGCGTCCTACCAGGCCCTCAAGCACCGCTACGCCGACATGAAGATCTGGTTCGAGGCGTGCCGGGCGACCACCCGGGCCGCCGTTGCCGCCGTGGGTGCGCGCTCGTCCGACGCCGACCTCCTGGTCAGCGTGGCCAAGTCCTACGTCGGCGAGCACGCCCCTGACATGGTCCAGCACTGCGTGCAGATGCACGGCGGCATCGGGGTCACCTGGGAGCACGATCTGCACCTGTTCCTGCGCCGGGTCACGCTGAACCGCTCCATGTTCGGCACCCCCGACGAACACGACCTGCGCGTCTACGCGCTGAGCGAGAAGGCGGCCGCGTCATGACCAGTGAGACCGTGGCGGCACCCGCCGCAGACACCACCGAGACGGTGGCCGAGTTCGCCGAACGCGCCCGGACGTGGCTCGCCGAGAACATGCCCCGCGTCGATCCGGCCAACCCGCCCGACGCCGACCGCGGCGCCGACGCCCCCTGGCAGCGCGCCCGCGAACTCCAAAAGCTCTTGTACTCGGGCGGATTCGCGGGTATCTGCTTCCCCGTCGAGTACGGCGGCCTCGGCCTGCCGATCGCCTACCAGCGGGCGTTCGACGACGTCTCGCGCGGCTACGAGCTACCGCTGATCCTCAATACGCCCACGTTCACGATCTGCGCGGCGACCATCCTGGACACCGGCAGCGAGCAGCAGAAGCGCGACCGGATCTCCGCGGCCATCCGTGGCGACGAGATCCTGGTGCAGCTGCTCAGCGAGCCGAGCGGCGGCTCCGACCTCGCCGGCGTGATCACCCGCGCCGAGCGGCGCGGCGACAGGTGGATCGTCAACGGCGCCAAGACCTGGAGCACCAGCGCGTTCGCCGCCGACTACGGCCTGCTGCTGGCGCGCACCGACTGGAACGTCCCCAAGCACGAGGGCCTCACCATGTTCCTCGTCCCGATCGACAGCCCCGGCATCACGATGCGGCGGATCACGCAGGTCGACGGCGGCAACGAGTTCTGCGAGGAGTTCTTCGACGACCTCGAACTCCCCCTCGACGCGGTGGTCGGAGAGGTCGACGACGGCTGGGCGGTGGCGTCCCGGCAGATGTTCCACGAACGCCGCGCGGTGGGCGGCGGGTCGGAATTCTCGAGCGGCATCGGCGCCGAGGGCGAGACCGACCAACCCGTCGACTACGTCGCACTCCTCGAGGCCACCGGACAGTCGGGCAGCGAGCGGATGCGGCAGCTGGCGGGCCGGGCGCTGGCGCGGCGGATGGTGCAGGAGCAGCTGGTGGACCACGTGTACCACGGCGTCCTCGACGGATCCCTGCCGTCGGCAGCGGGTTCCATCATTCGCATCACCCACGCCGAGACCATCCAGTTCGAGATCGACACGGCGCTGGCCATCGCGGGCAGCGGCGCGGTCGTCGACGACGGCCGCGGACTGTTCCGCTACGGCGAGCGGTATCCGTCCCGGCAGACCGCGTCGCTCGGCGGCGGGACCACCGAGATCGCCCGCAACATCATCGGCGAACGCATCCTCGACTTCCCGCGCGAGCCCGCCGCCGACCGCGGCGTCCCCTTCAATCAGGTCAAGCGCAACCAGAACTAGCGCGCCGGCTCGGCGACGTGTGCGCCGACGAGGTCGAGCAGCCGCGGCCACGCCCCCACCGGGAGGTCGTGACCCATGCCGGCGATGGTCTCGAGCCGGGCACCGGGGATGGCTCGCGCGGTCGCCGCCCCACCCGTCGGGTGAACCATCCGATCCCGGTCGCCGTGGATCACCAGCGTCGGCACGTCGATGGCGGCGAGTTCGGCGGTGCGGTTCCCGGACGCGAAGATGCCGGCGAGCTGCCGGTTGACGCCGCCGACGGTGGGATCGCGATCCCATGCCTCGCCGGCCTTCTCGGCCACCCACCGGGCGTCGAACGGGAAGCCGTGCGAGCCGATGTGGCGGAACGTCGCCACGGCGCCGTCGATGGCCTGCTGACGCGTGCGCGCCGGCTTGGACCTGGCCAGCCGCAGCCACGTCGACGGTGCGGGCCTGCCGGTCCGCGGGGCGCCGGTGGTCGACATGATCGACGTCAACGTGCGGACCCGACCGGGATGGTGCGCGGCCACGGTCTGGGCGATCATCCCGCCCATCGACACGCCGACCAGGTGCGCATCCCGGAGGCCGAGCGCGTCCAGCAGGCCCACGGTGTCGCGGGCCATGTCGCCGAGGTGGTACTGGCGGGGATGGTTCCCACCGCGCAGCGTGGCGATGGGCCCCGGCGCCGGGAAGTCCATGTGCGTCGAACGCCCGACGTCGCGATTGTCGAACCTGACGACGCGGTGCCCGCGTCGTGCCAGCTCGGCGGCGAACTCCGCGGGCCAGGTGTGCTTCTGCTGACCGAGCCCCGCGATCAGGACCACCGGCGGGTCGGCGGGATCGCCGAAGCCGTCGTGGCACAGCGTGATCCCGCGGCCGACGTCGACGAGTTCCTCGGTGACGGTGCCGTCCCCGGCGCTCATGCCGTCACCCGTGCCGCGTCGGGCCGCGGTACGTCCTGCGTCACCCGGCGCCGGTGCACGACCGCACGGCCACCCCGCCCGGGAGCGCTCGCGACGCCGCGGGAGCGCACGGGTTCGGCGTCGGCGTAGGTGCCGCGGAACTCGAACTCCCGCAACAGGGTTTGCAGCGTCACCATCATCTCCATGTTCGCGAAGGCGGCCCCGATGCACCGGCGGACGCCGCCGCCGAACGGGATCCACGAGTGGTTCTCGGGTGGGTTCCCGACGAACCTGTCGGGGTCGAACGCACCCGCGCCGGCGAAGCTGCGCTCGGCGGCGTGCGCCAGCGAGATGCTCACCAGGATGACCTGGCGCGCGGGGAGCACGTAGTCCCCCAGCCGGATCCGCTGCTTGGTGACGCGGGCGAAGCCGTCGATGACGGGACGGACGCGCTGCACCTCGAAGATCGTGGCCTGCAACAGCTCCGAACCGCCGGCGTCGGCCTCCTCGGTGAGGCGGGCGAGCAGGCGGGGGTGCCGGGTGATCCGCTCGACGGCCCACGCGAGGGTGGTCGCGGTGGTCTCGTGCCCGGCGGCGAGCAGGGTCAGCAGTTCGTCGGCGACGTGGTCGTCGGTGATCGACGACCCGTCCTCGTAGCGGGCGGCCAGCAGCATCGCGAGAACGTCGCCACGCTCGGAGAGGTGGGGGTCGCGGCGGGCGTCGGCGATCAGCCGCGCGATCGCCGCGTCGTACCGGCGGCGCAGGGTCTCGACCCGCCCCCACGGGCTCCACGGCCCGAGGTCGCGCCGGAACGCGGGCGGCAGGACGGCGAGCCGCGACGCCCGCAGCACCATGGGCGGCAGCAGTTCGCGTAGCTCCTCCAGCGCAGCGCCGTCGGCGCCGAAGACCGCGCGCAGGATCGCGTTCAGGGTGATCCGCATCATCGAGGGCAGTGTCTCGAACTCCTCGCCCTCGACCCAGGTCGCGCTCTCGCGCCGGACCTCCTCGGCGATGATGTACTCGTACGCCTGCATGCGCTTGCCGTGGAACGGCGGGACGAGCAGTTTGCGTCGCGCCCGGTGGGCCCGCCCGTCGAGGCTGAAGGTCGAGCCGGGACCGAGCACCTCGCCGAGGGTGCCCGCGCGGCCGATCAGGTCGGTGTTCGTGGTGAACACCTCCTTGACCAGTGCTGGGTCGCTGATCACCACCGTGGACCCGAAGATCGGCAGGTTCAGCACGAACTCGGAACCGTGCCGGCGGGCGAGCCGTGCCACGGCGCGCTCACGGGCGGCCACGAAGCCGATGCCCTGCAGCAGTTTCGGTATGCGCGGCGACGGCGGCAGCCGCACCGGGTCGGTCGTCGTCTCCGCCACGTCGCTCGGCCTCCATCGGTACTCGGCAGTACCGAACACGGTACGCATCGGTACCGACGGGCGCAAGGCGCGCGTCGGGCCGGGCCTCGTCAGGTCGGGCGGTGTGCCGACCAGAAGTCGACGAGCACGGCCGCGCCGGCCGCCGGGTCCTGCGTCATCCACCAGTGACCCACGCCGTCCAGCACCTTGATCCGCGCGCCCGCACGGGTGGCGGCGCGTCGCCTCTGCTCGTCCGTGCCGACGTACTCGTCGCCGGTGGGCAGCAGCGCCAGACCCGGCCGCGCGGCGGCCTTCTCGAGATCGCCGCCCGCCTGGGCGGCCTTCGGCTGGGCCGCCGACCGGTACAGCGTCAGGATCGCGCGGCCCATCGCCTCGTCGATCCCCGGCGCGACGCGTTCGGCGATCCCCGCCACCATGCCCGCACCCTCGAGGAACGCCGTGCGGTCCTCGACCGGCATGGCCGCCAGCCCCGCCACGACGGCCTCCCCCACCTCCGGGGTCTGCCACTGCTGGGCGAGGTCGTGCCACGCGTACTCGGCGTCGAACACCCCGGGGACGTCGGACACCCACGTCCGGATGAGATCCGGCCGGGTCATCGCGACGTTGAGGACGTGACCACCACCCCAGTCGTGGCCGACGAGGTCGACGGGTTCGCCGATCGCCTCCAACTCGCCCGCCAGCCAGTCCCGGTAGCCGTGCATCGAGGCGTCGAAGCCGTCGGGCAGGTCGGCGCCGAACCCGGGCGGTGACAGCCGGCGTACGTCGGCCTCGCCCGCGGCGGCGAGGCGCTCGACCAGCAGGTCCCACACGGCGGCGGTCTCGGGCACTCCGTGGACCAGGACGACGGTCATGAACTCTCCTCGCGATCGGTGTCGGAAGGCAACATAACCCGCCGGGACCGGCCCGCTCAGCGCTGCCGGGTGGGCCGCACGATCATCTCGCTGACGTCGACTCCCTCGGGTTGGCCGACGGCGTAGGCGACCGCGTCCGCGATGGCCTCGGGTGCGATGGCGTCACGGCGGTACTCGTCCATCACCGCCTGCGCGACCGGATCCGAGATCGTAGTTGCCAGTTCGGATTCCACGACACCCGGCGAGATCGTGGTGACGCGGATACCGGGAGCGGACTCCTGGCGCAGGCCCTCGGTGATCGCCCACGCCGCGAACTTGGTGCCGCAGTACACCGCCGCCGTCGGGCTGACCTCGTGCGCGCCGATCGAGGCCATCGTGACGACGTGGCCGCGGTCCTGGCGGGTGAAGTGCGGCAGCACCGCCGCGATCGAGTACAGCAGCCCGCGGACGTTGACGTCGACCATGCGGTCCCACTCCTCGATCAGCCCCGCGTCCAGCCGCGACAGCGGCATCACGCCGGCGTTGGCGACCAGCACGTCGATGCGGCCCCGGCGGGAGACGACGTCGTCGACCACCACGCGGACGGCATCGGCGTCGGTGACGTCGAGGGTGACGGGCTCGATGCCGGGACGGGTCCGGGCCAGTTCGGCCAGCATGTCCGACCGCCGTGCGGCGGCCAGGACGTGGAAGCCGTCGGTGGCCATGCGGTGTGCGACCGCGCGGCCGATGCCGCTGCTGGCGCCGGTGACCAGGGCGACCGGGGTGTCGTGTTCGTTCATGTCGGGTGTCCTCTCGTTCGGGGGGTGGCGACTCGGGTTCCATGCTGACCGCGCGGCGGGTCCCGCGAACAGGGCGGGCCGAGCCTGGGTGCGGCACACCCAGGCACGTCGCCGGGGCGCGTCGTACCGTGGGCCCATGGCGAGCGAACTCGGCGACTTCCTACGCGCCGGACGTGCCCGCGTCACCCCCGACCAGGCCGGCCTGCAGACGTATCCGCGCGAGCACCGCCGGGTGCCGGGACTGCGGCGCGAAGAGGTGGCGATGCTCGCCGGCGTCAGCATGGACTACTACACCCGGCTGGAGCAGGGCCGGGAGCGTCGGCCGTCCCCGCAGGTGCTCGAGACGCTGGCCGCCGTGCTGCGGCTCGACGACGACGCACGCACCTACCTCTACCGGCTCGCCGAGGCTACGCCGGTCGCACGCGAGTCGCCGGCCGACGGGGTGAGCGACGACCTCGCCGAGCTGATGGCGGCCTGGCCGGACAACCCGGCGATGGTCTTCGACCGCGCCTACGACGTGCTGGCCTCCAACCCCATCGCCGACGCGCTGTTCTGCGGGTGGCGGCACTCGCGCAACCTGCTGCGGATCGTGTTCACCGACCCGGCTGCGCGCACCTTCTACCGCGACTGGCCGGAGGTCGCCGCGGGCGCGGTCGCCGGGTTCCGGCTCGGCTACGGACACGACCCGGGCCATCCCCGGGTGCGTGAGGTCCTGAGCGAGATGCTCGCGGCGAGCCCGGACTTCGCGGCCCTGTGGGCCGAGCATCGGGTACGCGGGAAGTCGTTGCAGCGAAAGCACTTCCTGCATCCCGACGTCGGACCGATCGAGCTGACCATGCAGGCGTTCGAGGTGCGGGCCAGCCCGGGCCGCGAACTGGTCGTCTACCACGCCGCGGCGGGGTCGGCCAGCGCCGAGGCACTCGCGCTGCTGGGCTCCCTGGCCGCCTCCGCGGACGCCTCAGAACAGCGTCGGCTGTAGCTCCGCCGCGGCCACCGGCGGGGGTGGCGGCGCGCTGACGTAGCGGAACGGCCGGTCGCCGCCGGTGAGCCCGTGTCGCCTCAGCAGTGGCGCGGCCTTCTCCCTCAGCCCGTCGCGATACTCCTGCGGGAGGTACGCGCTGCGCCGGTAGAGGTCGCGATAGCTCGGGACGAGGTCCGGTCGGGTCCGCTCCAGCCACGACATGAACCACCCCCGCGTCGACCCCCGCAGGTGCAGCCCAAACACCGTCGCCCCCGTGGCACCCGCCGCGGCGATGTCGGTCAGCAGCGCATCGAGCTGCTCCACGCCGTCGGTCAGGTGCGGCAGCACGGGGGCCACCATCACGTGACAGGGCAGGCCCGCGTCCCGGATGGCGCGGATCATGGCGAGCCGGGCCCGCGGCGTGGGCGTCCCCGGCTCGAGTGCGAGATGGAGTTCGGGTTCTGCGACGGCGAGCGAGACGGCGATGCCGACCTCGACGGACCGTGCGGCGTCGGCGATGAGCGGCAGATCGCGCTGCAGCAGCGTGCCCTTGGTGAGGATCGACATCGGCGTGCCGGATTCGGCGAGTGCGGTCAGGATGCCCGGCATGAGCTCGTAGCGCCCCTCGGCGCGCTGATACGGGTCGGTGTTGGTGCCGAGAGCGACGGTCTCCCGCAGCCACGACGGTCGGCGCAACTCGCGCCGCAGCACCTCGGCGACGTTGGTCTTGACCACCAGCTGGGTGTCGAAGTCCTCGCCCGGGTCGAAGTCGAGGTACTCGTGGGTGGGCCGGGCGAAGCAGTACCGGCACGCGTGACTACACCCGCGATAGCCGTTGACGGTGAACCGGAACGGGAGATTCGTGGAGTCCGGCACCTTGTTTAGCGCCGATTTGCAGAGCACCTCGTGGAAGGTGATGCCCTCGAACTGCGGCGTCCGCACCGAGCGGACCAGCCCCAGCCGGGCGAGCCCGGGCAGCGCGCCGTCGTCGACCTCGATCCCCTGCCCGTCCCATCGCACGACCCCATTCGAACGCACGTTCGACGGGTTGTCAATGCCCGGCCACCGCCGCGTCGACGAGGGTGCCCGCGATCCGCCGTCCGGTCGTCGACCGTCGAGGGCGTGCATCCCGCAGCCGCATCGCGAGTTCGCCGGAGAACACCAGCAGCACCGCCTCGGCGAGGTCGTCGGGGTCGTCGCACGGCAGTCGCGCCGCGAGGTCCCGCAGCGTCCGGCGCATGTGCTCGGTGTCGCGCACCAGGGCATCGGCGATCTCGGCGGGCGGGTCGGCGAGTTCGGCGGCGGCACCGAGGAACGCGCACCACCGCGCGCCGTCGGGGCGGCCCGCGAAGTCGTCGAGGGCGTCGAACACCGCCAGCAGGCGCAGGCGGTCGTCGGCGGCCCTGTCGACGGCGTCGTCCCACACCTGCCGCCACCGCCCGTGGCGGCGCTCGAGGGCCGCGCCGATCAAGGCCTCCTTGCTGCGGAAGCCCCGGTACAGCGTCGCTGCGGACACCCCTGCGCGCGCGAGCACCGCGTCCACCGGCGTCGTCTCGATGCCGCGCGTGAAGACGAGCTCGTCGACGGCGTCGAGCAGCTTGTCCTCCGAACTCTTGCGCAACGGCATGGCGGACACCCTAGACTCGGCGAAGTGAAACGATCGTTTTCGTTCGAGAGTTTACGTCCGTCCTCCGTCGTGGTGGCCGGAACGGCGTTCATCGCCGCCATGTACGGCCTGGTGCGGCTTACGTACGGGCTGTTCCTGCCGGACATCCAGCGCGATCTCGGTCTCGACTCGACGGTCGCCGGCGCCATCTCGTCGGGGTCGTCGCTGATGTACTGCCTTGCAGCGGGCACCGGATTCGTCCTCGGTCGCCGGTTGCCACGCACCCTCGTCCTGGCCGCCACGGCCGCGGCATGCCTCGGCGTGTGGGGAATGGCGGCCGCCGGGGACGTCGCCGTGTTCGGCATCTGCGCGGTGGTCGGCTCGGCCGGGGCCGGGTTCGCCTCGCCCGCGCTGGTGACGATCGTCGCGCGCAACGTCGAGGCGCGCCGGGTCGACAGCGCCCAGGCGATGGTCAACGGGGGCACCGGACCGGGACTGGTCGTCGCCGGACTGCTCGCACTCCTGCTGCTCCCCGAGTGGCGGACGGCGTGGATCCTGGTCGGGGTGCTGACGATCGCCCTGGCCGCAGCCGTACTGGCCGTGGACCGCGGACCGACGGCGGAACGCGACGAGCGGTCCGCGGCGGCGTCGGCGGCGTGGGTCCGCGCGCACGCGCGGCCACTCGCGGCCGCCCTGGTCATGGGCGCCGGGTCGAGTGCCGTCTGGATCTACGGACGCAGCCTGCTCGTCGAGGTCGGCACCGGCTCCGAGCGCTCCACCGTCGTCACGTGGATCGTGCTCGGCATCGGGGCCACCGCGGTGATCGCCACCGCCCGGCCCGTGTCGACGCTGACCCCACCCCGGGCCTGGGCGCTCACCTGCTCGCTGATGACCGGTGGCACGGCGCTTCTCGCGATCGCACCGCAGATCCCGGGCGTCACCCTCGTCGCCTGCCTGGTCTTCGGCTGGGGATTCACGGCGGGCACGTCGGCGCTGATCGCCTGGACGTCCGCGATCGACCCGGCTCGGTCGCCGGCCGGTACCGCGATGCTGTTCGTCGCGCTGACCTTCGGGCAGGCAGTCGGTGCGGGACTGCTCGGATTCCTCATCGGCGCAGCGGGTTTCGCCGCCGCGTTCGGCGTGGCCGCGGTGCTCTCCGCGGCGGCGGTCGCGATCGGTGCGACGCGGGTGTCTAGCGACCCCGTGCGGGCCTGCTAGCGGATCAGTTCCAGGACCGCAGCTGGCACTGCGTGGTGAACGGCCCGGTCTGGTCCGCGACCACCTGACCGTCGACGGCGATCTCGCAGCGCACGTTCGGGTCGGCCTGCCCCGCATGGGCGGCGCCGCTCGCGGAGAGGAACGCCCACTGGGAATCGGCCAGTGTGGTCTGGAACACCCATGGCGTCCCGGGCGACAGATCGACCTTCTCGCTCTTCACGAACGCGTCCGGATCCGCGTGGTACGCCTCGAGACTGGGCGGGGCCGCGAACGCGTAGTAGAGGTTGAAGTCACCGGGGCCCTGCGAGGTGAGCGTGTACGTGATCTGGTGTGCGGGTTCGGCATTGGCAGTCCCCTGACCGGCGGCCAGCGCGCCGCCCGCCAGCATCGCGATCGAACCGCAGGCCGCCAGGATCTTGGTAGTCGCTGTACGCATGTTCGTCACATCGGCGGACGTTAGCCGATCGTTACAGCCCGCACCACCGCTAGGTCCCCGGTGATTCCGTCACAGTTCCAACAGCACCGTGACCGGACCGTCGTTGACGAGTTCCACCTGCATGTCCGCGCCGAACCGACCGGTCGCCACCTCGGCGCCGAGCGCGCGCAGCGCCGTGGCGAACGCGTCGACCAGCGGTTCTGCCGTCGCACCGGGGGCTGCGGCGTTCCAGGATGGCCTGCGCCCCTTGGCCGTGTCGGCATACAGCGTGAACTGGCTCACCACGAGGATCGGTGCGTTCTCGTCGGCGGCGCTGCGCTCGCCGTCGAGAATGCGCAACCGCCAGAGCTTCTCGGCCATCCGCGCCGCGAGCGCCGCATCGTCGGTGTGTGTGACCCCGACCAGCGCCACCAGACCCTGCCCCGTGGGGGTGATCTCGCCCACCACCGCGCCGTCCACCCGCACGCGCGCCGACGTCACCCGCTGCACCAATACCCGCACGCCGCCGATGCTGCCACGAGCGCTCACAGGCAACCGGGAGGCAGGCGTGTTACAAAACGAACGTGGACCAGCCCCCACCCGCCGGCATGCACTGGCGCGGTACACCCGTCTCTCGACGCTCCCTGCTGGTCGGCCTCGGCGCGGTCGGCGCGTTCCTCGCCGTCGACCTCGGGGCCGTCGCCTACGCGAACGACTGGATCGGCGGAGCGACCACGCTGACCCGGCAGTCGTTCATCGACCGGTTCCAGTCGGTCTTCGGCGTCCACCCCGGCTTCCGCCGCAACCACGCCAAGGGCGTCGCCGTCCGCGGACGCTTCGACAGCACCGGCGACGCGAGCGCACTGTCCAGCGCGGAGGTGTTGCGCGCCGGCACGTCCCCCGTCGTCGGGCGCTTCTCGCTGGGCGGCGGCAACCCCGCCGCCGTCGACGCCGCCGGTACGGTCCGCGGCCTCGGGTTGGCCATCGGGTTCCCGGGCCGCCACCAGTGGCGCACCGCGATGCTGAATCTGCCCGTTTTCACCGTGAACTCGCCCCAGGGCTTCTTCGACCAGTTGCTCGCGTCGAAGGCCGATCCCGCGACCGGCAAGCCCGATCCCGCCACGATGGCGGCGTTCCTCGACGCACACCCCGAGACCGCTGCGGCGACGGCGATCGTCAAGGCCCACCCGCCGACACCCGGCTTCGCCGACAGCACGTTCTCGAGCCTCAACACGTTCTGGGCGGTCGACGGGTCGGGCACGCGCACCCCGGTCCGGTGGGCGCTGGTCCCCCGCCAGGCTGCACTCCCCGCCGGGAAGGGCGGTGACGACGTCCTCTTCGATGCCCTGGTCCGACAGCTGGAGAGCACTGCGCTGCACTGGGATCTGCGGTTCACCGTCGGAACCGGCGATGACCCCGTCGATCCGACGCTGCCCTGGCCGCCGGACCGGCGGGTGGTGCAGGCGGGCACGCTGACCCTCGACACCGTGGAGACCGAGCGCGCCGGCAATGCCCGCGACGTCAACTTCGACCCACTGGTGCTGCCCGACGGTCTCGAGCCGTCGGACGACCCGATCCTCAGTGCCCGCTCGGCGGTGTACGCCGCGTCCTACCGGGCGCGCTCGGGCGAGCCGAAGTCCCCATCCGCCGTCCAGGTCGACCAGGTGGCACCGTGACCACGAGATTCCCCGTCCGGTCGCGAATCCTGCACTGGGCCACCGCCGTCTTGGTCTTCGCCGGCCTGCTGATCGGCTTCACCATGGTGAACTCGATCGGCTCGTACGCGGCGCTCGTCGCTGTGCACATGACGATCGGCATCACCATCCTCGCCATCGTGGTCGTCCGGATCGTGAACCGGTTCACCACGACGCCGCCGAACTGGCCACCGACGGTCGGCAGGGTCGAGGGCAAGGTCATCTCGAACCTCGAGCGCGTGATGTACCTGCTGCTCCTCGCCCAGCCGGTGGTGGGGTGGGCCATGGTGTCGGCAGCTGGTCGACCGGTCGTGGTGTTCGGCGCCCTCGCACTGCCCCGCATCGCCCCGTTCGACGACGGCCTGTTCTTCGTTCTGCGACAGGCGCATTCGGTGCTGGCGTACCTGCTCGTCGTCGTCATCGCCGCGCACGTGAGCATCATCCTGCTGCACACGGTGACGTTGCGGGACCGCATGCTGTCGCGAATGACGTTCGGACGTCGCACCCGATCCTGACCCCGGGGTGACACACTTCGGGGATGACCGCACCGGGCGATCCGCGCGTCCTCGCCGACGTCGGCGGCCTCGTGGTGGCCGAGCGCGGCCCGCTGGTGGTGGTCGTGGACCGGCGCACCGGATCGTGGGCGACGCTCGCGTTCGTGCTCGGCGTCCTGGCGACGGTGTTCGGCCTGTTCGGCGTCGCGACGCTCGGCTTCGACGCCGCGGGCACTCCTACCGTGCCCTGGCCGGTCTCCGCGGGGGCACTGGTCGTCGGGCTCGTCTTCGGGACGGCGCTCTGGGGTGCGATCACGCGAATCCGACGGGCGAACCGCACCTCGCTCGACGCCTACCGCCCCGTCGCCGTGTTCGACCGGGCCCGCCGGGAGTTCGTCGACGCCGACGGCATGGCGGTCTGCGCGCTGGACGACGTGCGGTTCCACCGGGAGACACAGCTGACCTCGAGTTCGCCGATGCTGGTGGCGAGCACCCCCGCGGGCAGGCGGATCATCAAGCGCGGCAACCCGTTCAACGGCGGCCTCGGCGACCTCGATGCGGTGCTGACGACCGCGGTGTTCGGCCCGCCGAGCTAGAGCAGGCGGACCCGGCCCATCCGGGCGAGCACGTGGCTCACCACCGCGTCGGCGGCGACGTCGACCTGCTCCCCGGTGCCGAGGTCCTTCACCCCGACCGTGCCCGCCTCGACGTCACGGTCACCGGCGACGAGGGCGATGGCCGCACCCGAGCGGTCGGCCGCCTTCATCGCGCTCTTCATGCTGCGGTCACCGTAGGCGAGGTCGGTGCGCACCCCCGCCCCGCGCAGGGCGGCGGCGAGCTTTGCCAGCTCCAACTTCGCCTCGTCGCCGAGCGGCACGGCGAAGACGTCGACGGCACTGGTATGGCCGACGGTCCGGCCCTCGGCCTGCAGCGCGAGCAGGGTGCGGTCGACGCCGAGCCCGAACCCGATGCCCGACAGGTCGCGTCCGCCGAGCTGTCGCATCAGCCCGTCGTAGCGACCGCCGCCGCCGATGCCGGACTGGGCGCCGAGCCCGTCGTGGACGAATTCGAACGTCGTCTTCGTGTAGTAGTCGAGGCCGCGCACCATCCGCGGGTTGATCACGTACGGCACACCCAGGGCGTCGAGATGTGCGAGCACCGTGTCGAAGTGAGCCTTGGCGACCTCGGACAGGTGGTCGAGCATCAGCGGCGCGTCCGCGGTCATCTCCCGGACGTGCGGCCGCTTGTCGTCGAGGACGCGCAGCGGGTTGATCTCCGCCCGCCGCCTGGTGTCCTCGTCCAGATCGAGCCCGAACAGGAACTCCTGCAGCAGTTCCCGGTACTGCGGCCGGCAGCTGTCGTCGCCCAGTGAGGTGATCTCCAGACGGAACCCGTCCAGCCCGAGCGATCGGAACCCGCCGTCGGCGACCGCGATCACCTCGGCGTCGAGGGCCGGATCATCGACCCCGATGGCCTCGACGCCCACCTGCTGGAGCTGACGGTAGCGTCCCGCCTGCGGCCGCTCGTAGCGGAAGAACGGTCCCGAGTAGCAGAGCTTGGCGGGCAGCGCGCCGCGGTCGACGCCGTGCTCGATCACCGCCCGCATCACCCCAGCGGTGCCCTCGGGTCGCAGGGTCACCGACCGCTCGCCGCGATCGGCGAACGTGTACATCTCCTTGGAGACCACGTCGGTGGACTCGCCGACGCCCCGCGCGAACAGCGAGGTGTCCTCGAACACCGGCAGCTCGACGTAGCCGTAGCCGGCGAGGCGGGCGGACTGCAGCAGCCCGTCGCGCACGGCGACGAACCGGGCGGACTCGGGCGGCAGGTAATCCGGGACGCCCTTGGGCGCCTGAAACTCAGTCATCTACAGACCTTCGAGGAACGGGTTGGTTCGGCGCTCGGCGCCGATGGTGGTCTTCGGGCCGTGTCCCGGCAGGACCACGGTGGCGTCGTCGAGCACCAGGAGCTTGTCGACGATGGAGCGGTACAGGTCGCGTCCGCTGCCACCCTCGAGGTCGGTGCGGCCGATCGACTTCTTGAACAGCGTGTCGCCGGTGAGGGCGACGTCCACGGGGCCGTTCGGGATGCGGAAGGTCACCGACCCCCTGGTGTGCCCCGGCGTGTGGTCGACCGTCACGGTCATGCCCCCCAACTCGATCTTGTCCCCGTCCCGGTCCAGCTCGACCACCTGGCGCGGCTCGCCGAACAGCACGCCGACGGCGAGCTGCGCCAGCCGCGGGCCCATGCCCTTGATCGGGTCGGTGAGCATGCCGCGATCCTCGGGATGGACGTAAACGGGGCAGCCGTAGGTGTCCGCGACCTTCTGCGCCGACCACATGTGGTCGATGTGGCCGTGGGTCAGCAGCACCGCCGCCGGGGTCAGCCGGTTCTCGTCGAGGATCTTGCGCAACCGCGGCATGGCCTTCTGGCCCGGATCGACGACGATCGCGTCGGCGCCCTGCTTGGACGCGAGCACGTAGCAGTTGCACTGCAACCACCCCGCGGGGAACGCCTCGATCAACACACCGACCAGTTTCCCATCCCCGTCGCCGACGCGAGATCCGCGGGTCGAACAGCCCGTGCTCAGCAACTGCTGGCACACTCGGACACGACTTCGAGCGCGGTCGCCGACCCGGCGGCCCAGTCGATCAGCAGGAGGACAGCGGCGGTGCCGACCAACGAACAGCGGCGAGCGACGGCCAAGCGGAAGCTCGAACGGCAGATGGAACGCAGGGAAGCGCAGGCCAAGAGGCGGCGTCTCCTGACGATCGGCGGGTCCGCCCTCGGCGCGGTCCTCGTGATCGGGGCCGTGGTCGCCACCGTGGTCGTCACCAACCGCGACTCCGGCAGCACCACGGCGTCGGCGTCGACCGAGACGACCGAACCGACGTCGGCGCCGCCCGCGCCCGACGCCACCGGCGGCGGCCTTCCCCCGTTCGCCGCACCGGCCAACCTCGGCGGCGACTGCCAGTACCCGGCCGCCGGACCCGCCAGCAAGAAGGTCAACCCGCCGCGCGCCGGCAAGGTCCCGACCGATCCGGCGCAGGTCAGCGCCAGCATGAGCACCACCGAGGGCAACGTCGGCCTGCAGCTCGACAACGCCAAGGCGCCGTGCACGGTCAACAGCTTCGCCAGCCTGGCGCAGCAGGGCTACTTCAACGACACCCCGTGCCACCGCCTGACGACCGGCGGCCTGGCCGTCCTGCAGTGCGGCGATCCGACCGGCAAGGGCACCGGTGGCCCCGGCTACGAGTTCGCCAACGAGTACCCCACCAACCAGTACCGCCCGGACGACCCGGCGCTGCAGTCGCCGGTGATCTACCCGCGCGGCACGCTGGCCATGGCCAATGCCGGGCCTGGTACCAACGGCAGCCAGTTCTTCCTGGTCTACAAGGACTCGCAGTTGCCGCCGAACTACACGGCGTTCGGCACCATCGACCCCACCGGTCTGGCGACCCTCGACAAGATCGCCGCCGCCGGTGTCGCGGGCGGTGCCGGTGACGGCGCGCCCGCCAAGCCGGTCCAGATCAAGACGATCGCTCTGGACTGACACACGGCACACGTGACCTACAACGGGTACGAGCACGGATACGGGTACGGCCCGCCTCCACCACGCGGCACCAACGGGCTGGCGGTCGCCTCGCTGATCTGTGCCTTCCTGTTCGCTCCGCTGGGCATCCTGTTCGGTCACATGTCGCTGTCCCAGATCAAGCGCACGGGTGAGGACGGCCACGGGCTGGCCGTCGCCGGGCTGATCATCGGGTACGTGGTGACGGTCCTCGGTGCGCTGGTCCTCGTCGCGACGATCCTCCTGGCGAGCTTCGCCATCCGGTCGGTGGACGACTGGAATCCGAACCGGCGCGGTCAGCCCGGCCAACCCGGTGGGCAGGCGATCGCGTCGGCACTGCCGCCGTTCGATCCGCCGGCGACACTCGGATCGAACTGCCAGTACCCGGCGACCACCGAACCGGCCGCCAAGCCGGCCACGCCGCCGCGCACGGGCCAGGTGCCCACCGTCCCGTCGACCGTGGCCGCCACCATCGACACCAGCGACGGTCCCATCGGCCTGCTGCTCGACAACGCCCAGGCGCCCTGCACGGTGAACAACTTCGTGAGCCTCGCCCAGCAGGGTTTCTACGACGGCACGACGTGCCACCGGCTGGCGACCTCGGCCCAGCAGGGCCTGCTGCAGTGCGGCGACCCGACCGGCACCGGACGCGGCGGACCGGGCTACCGGTTCCCCAACGAATATCCGACGAATCAGTACCGGATCACCGACCCCGCGCTCAACCAGCCGGTCGTCTACCCGCGCGGGACGCTCGCGATGGCCAACGTGGGACCGGGCACCAACGGCAGCCAGTTCTACCTGGTGTACGAGGACTCGACCTTGCCGCCGGCGTTCACCGTGTTCGGCGCGATCGACGACATCGGCCTGCAGAAGCTGGACGACATCGCCGCCGCGGGAGTCGCGGACGGCTCCGACGACGGCGCCCCGCGCCAACCGGTGACCATCGAGTCCGTCCGGATGGACCCCTAGCTCGGCGGGTCCGCCGCCTCGCGGTTGGCCGCGGTGACCACCGCGTCCAGCAGGCCGGGCACCGCCGCCTCGACCTCGTCACGTCGCAGCCGCTGGTGGATCTGGCCGTCGAGCACGAGCCGCTCGATCACGCCCGCCTCGCGCAGCGCCTTGAAGTGGTGGGTCGCCGTCGACTTGTTGATGCCGTCGTAGAGCCGGGCACACGGGCTGGGGCCGCCGCCCGCGTTCATCAACCTGCGGACCATCTCGAGCCGCACCGGGTCGGACAGTGCCGCGAGGACGTGCTGAACGGTGCCGACCGGCGCAGTGCCGTCGGTCACAACCGGTTTGATGATCATCAAACCCCAGCGTACCGTCGAACGGTGACCGCAGCTCCCGTGGACCGGGCATCCGCCGACACGCAGCGCTGGGCGTACTCCCTGCTGCTGGTGCTGTCGGGCGTCGCGCTCGGTGTCTCCGGCCTGCCCGCGCCGCTCTACCGGATGTACGAGGAGGTCTGGCACCTCTCCCCGCTGGCCACCACCGTCGTGTTCGCCGTCTACGCCGTCGCCGCACTCGGAGCGGTGCTGGTGTCGGGCCGCATCTCCGACGTCGTCGGCCGCAAGCCGGTCCTCCTCGGCGCACTCGCCGCGATGATCGTCGGCCTGGGCGTCTTCCTGGTGGCGGACAACATGGCGCTGCTGATCGTGGCCCGGGCGATCCACGGTGCCGCCGTCGGCTCCATCGTGGTCGCGGGCGCGGCGGCCCTGCTCGACCTGCGGCCCGACCACGGCGTCCGGTCGGGTCAGCTCAGCGGGGTGAGCTTCAACATCGGGATGACGGTCGCGATCCTCGGCTCGTCGCTACTGGCCCAGTACGTCCCCCATCCGATGCGCACCCCGTACGCGGTCGTGGCCGTGGTCTGCGCCGTCGTCGGCATCGGCATCGTCGCGCTGCGCGAGCCGCACCTGACCCGCGCCGCGGGGCCCATCCGGATCGCCCGGCCCGCCGTGCCGCGGGAGATCCGCGGCGACTTCTGGTTCTCCGCGCTCGGCGTCATCGCGTCCTGGTCGGTGCTCGGCGTCCTGCTCTCGCTCTACCCGGCGCTCGCCTCGCAGCAGACCGGCGTGCACAACCTGGTGTTCGGCGGCGCGGTGGTCGGTACGACGGCCTTCTCCGCGGCCATGGCGCAGCTGCTCGCCACCCGGGTCCCCGCCCACCGCTCCGCCATCATCGGCGACGTCGGAATGGCCGTCGCCCTGCTGCTCACGATCCCCGCGCTCGCGACCCACCACTGGCAGCTGGTCCTCGCCGCCGCGGCGCTGCTGGGGGCGACGTTCGGCCTCGGCTTCGGCGGATCGCTGCGGCACCTGTCCCACGTGGTGCCCGCGGACCGGCGCGGCGAGACGATGTCGGCGTACTACCTGCTGGCCTACACCGCGATGGCGGTGCCAACCATCGTGGCCGGCTGGGCGGCGACGCGCTGGCCGCTGTCGGAGGTGTTCCCGTGGTTCGCCGGCGCGGTGGCACTGGCGTGCCTCGCGGCCGCGGGGATCGGCACCGTCAGCACGCGGCGCGCGGCGCGCGTCGCCTGAGCCGTCAGGCGGCCGACGTCACCCGGTACACGTCGTAGACGCCCTCGACGTTGCGGACCACGTTCAGCACGTGACCGAGGTGCTTCGGGTCGCCCATCTCGAAGGTGAACCGGCTGATCGCCACGCGGTCGTTGGACGTCGTCACCGACGCCGACAGGATGTTGACCTTCTCGTCGGCCAGGACGCGGGTCACGTCCGACAGCAGCCGGTGCCGGTCGAGCGCCTCCACCTGAATGGCGACGAGGAACACCGACGACGGCGACGGCGCCCACTTGACCTCGATGATGCGTTCCGACTGCTGTTGCAGCGACTCGGCATTGGTGCAGTCGGTGCGGTGCACGCTGACTCCGCCGCCGCGGGTCACGAAGCCCATGATGACGTCGCCCGGTACCGGCGTGCAGCACTTGGCGAGCTTGCACAGCACCCCTGGCGCGCCGGGCACGGACACGCCCACGTCGTCGCTGGTGCGCTGCCGCACCGGCATAGTGGCGGGCGTCGACCGTTCGGCGATCTCGTTCTCGGCCTCGTCGTCACCGCCGAGTTGGGCCAGTAGCCGCTGCACGACGTGGCGCGCGGAGACGTGCCCCTCGCCCACGGCCGTGTAGAGCGCCGACACGTCGAGGTAGCGCAATTCGCGGGCGAGCGCGCCCATCGACTCCGCGTTCATCAGGCGCTGCAGCGGAAGTCCGCCGCGGCGCACCTCCCGGGCGATGGAGTCCTTGCCGGATTCCAGTGCCTCTTCGCGCCGCTCCTTGGCGAACCACTGCCGGATCTTGGCCTTCGCGCGCGGCGACACCACGAACGTCTGCCAGTCCCGCGAGGGTCCCGCGGTGGGCGCCTTCGAGGTGAACACCTCGACCGCCTCGCCGTTCTCGAGCTTGCGCTCGAGCGCGACCAACCGGCCGTTCACGCGGGCGCCGATGCAGCGGTGGCCCACCTCGGTGTGCACCGCGTAGGCGAAGTCGACCGGCGTGGACCCGGTGGGCAGCGTGACCACGTCGCCCTTCGGGGTGAACACGAAGATCTCCTGCACCGCGAGGTCGTACCGCAGCGACTCGAGGAACTCGCCGGGGTCGGCGGCCTCCCGCTGCCAGTCGAGGAGTTGGCGCATCCACGCCATGTCGTCGAGTTCGGCGGCGGCGTGGCTCGCGGGCACTCCGTTGCGGCCCTTGGACTCCTTGTACCGCCAGTGCGCGGCGATGCCGAACTCGGCGGTCTTGTGCATGTCCTCGGTGCGGATCTGCACCTCGAGCGGCTTGCCCTCCGGACCCACGACGGTCGTGTGCAGCGACTGGTAGACGCCGTACCGCGGCTGAGCGATGTAGTCCTTGAAGCGGCCGCCCATCGGCTGCCACAGCGAGTGCACGACGCCGACGGCGGCGTAGCAGTCCCGGATCTCGTCGCACAGGATTCGCATGCCCACCAGGTCGTGGATGTCGTCGAAGTCGCGGCCCTTCACGATCATCTTCTGGTAGATCGACCAGTAGTGCTTGGGCCGTCCCTCGACGACCGCGCTGATCTTCGACGCGTTCAGCGACGCGGTGATCTCTGCCCGCACCTTCGCCAGGTAGGTGTCGCGCGAGGGCGCACGGTCGGCCACCAACCGCACGATCTCCTCGTACTTCTTGGGATGCAGGATCGCGAACGACAGATCCTCGAGTTCCCACTTCACCGTCGCCATGCCGAGCCGGTGGGCAAGCGGGGCAATCACTTCCAGCGTCTCGCGAGCCTTACGGGCCTGCTTCTCGGGCGGCAGGAACCGCATGGTCCGCATGTTGTGCAACCGGTCGGCGACCTTGATCACCAGCACGCGCGGATCCCGCGCCATCGCGATGATCATCTTGCGGATCGTCTCGCCCTCGGCCGCCGACCCGAGCGCCACCTTGTCCAGCTTCGTGACGCCGTCGACGAGGTGCCCCACCTCGGTGCCGAACTCCGCCGTCAGCGCCTCCAGCGTGTAGCCGGTGTCCTCGACGGTGTCGTGCAGGAGCGCCGCGATCAGAGTGGTGGTGTCCATGCCGAGTTCGGCCAGGATGTTCGCCACGGCCAGCGGATGGGTGATGTACGGGTCACCGGACCGGCGGAGCTGGTCGGCGTGCCGCTGCTCGGCGACGTCGTAGGCCCGCTGCAGCAGCACGAGGTCGGCCTTGGGATAGAACTCCTTGTGCACCGCCACCAGCGGTTCGAGCACCGGGTTCACCGTGCTGCGCTGCGCGGTCATGCGTCGCGCCAGCCGCGCGCGCACGCGCCGCGACGCGCTCGTCGTCGACTTGGGCGGCTCGGCCGCGGCGTCGGCCGGGATGACCGGCATCGGCTGGGTCTGGGTCAGCGCGGAATCCTCAGCCACCGCCACCACCTCCTGACCTCGTCGCGCGCATGGTCGAGGATATCCCTCAGACCAAGAACAGGCTGGTGACCGGCACCGATCCGACGCGGTCACGTCCGCCCAGCGCCGCCAACTCCAGCACGACGGCAGCCCCCGTCACGATGGCACCCGCACGCTGCAGCAGGCGGACCGCCGCGTCGACGGTGCCGCCCGTGGCGAGGACGTCGTCGATGATGAGAACGCGTTTACCGGTGAGATCGATTCCGTCGGCCGGGATCTCCAGCACCGCGGTGCCGTATTCGAGGGTGTAGGACTCGCTGAACACCGGCGGTGGCAGTTTTCCGCCCTTGCGGACCGCCAGCACCCCGGTCTTGAGTCTCGTCGCGACGGCGGCGCCGAGCAGGAACCCGCGGGCGTCGATCCCCGCCACCAGGTCCGAGCCGTCGGCCACCGCGGCCAGCGCCTCGGTGATCGTCGCCAGGCCGTGCGCATCTGCCAGCACCGGGGTCAGGTCCTTGAACTGGATGCCGGGCTCGGGGAAGTCGGGTACCTCCCGGATCAGGTCGGCGATGACGCGGGCGACCTCCGACCCGTCGCGTGGCGGGGTCACGTCGTGCGCACCCAGCGGTCCATGTTCCAGCCTGCACCCCACCGGGTCGGATTACTGCTCACGGCGTCCATCTTGGTCGATACCAGCAGCATCCGCTGCTGGCGGTACAGCGGAAGGGTCGGCATGCCGTCCCACAGCACCTGGCTGCCGTCGCCGAGCAACCGCGCCGACTCCTTCGGATCGGCGGTCACGGCCAGCGCGCCGATGATGCCGTCGATCTGTTCGTTGGAGTAGCCGGACAGGTTGTTGCCGTTGCCGCTGTGCAGGTCGTAGGCGTCCATCGCCGACGATCCCGTACTCCCGCTGCCCACGGACCCGCCCGTGCTGGCGACCAGCGCGTCGATCTGGCCGTCCCGCAGCGTCTGCGGTCCCACGGCGTCACCGGCGGCGTCCTGCACCACGATGCCCGCCGGTGCGCAGGACTTCGCGATGGTGCCGACGATGGCGGCCAGGCGAGCGTTCGGGCTCTGGTAGCCCATGCGCACGGTCAGCGGGCGGTTGCCGAGCGCCGTACGGGCGGCGACGGCGTCGGCGACCACGAACTGCTCCGCGCCTCCCCCGCTCTCCGCGGCCGTGATGGAGTCCTCGGCGGCCGGGTTCAGCCGGCTGTTGGCGATCGGCACCTCGGCGTTGCGCGCGATCACGTCGCGCGGGGTGCAGAGGGCCAGCGCCCGCCGGGCGGCGGGATCGAGGAGCGGACCCTGGGCTCCGAAGATGATCTGCTCGATGCCCGCCGACGCGGAGTCGGTGCGCTCCCAGTCGTCGGACAGCGTCAGCGTGCCCGACGACCCCGCTGCGACGTCGACGACGTCGTAGAAACCCTCGTTGACCCGGTCCTGGATGTCGGCGCCGCGAGGCCAGACGGTGATCCTGTCGGTGACGGGCTTCGCGCCCCACCACTTGTCGTTGGCGACCAGGACGACCGCGCCGTCGTCGGTGACCGACTCCAGCCGGTAGGGACCCGAGGACGGGAACTTCGCGAGATCGACGTCGGGTCCGAGGGTCCACGTCTCGTTCCACGCGGCGGCGATGCGATCGGTGGTCGGGATGTCGCCGTCGCGGACCGCGGTGACGATGCCGCCGTCACCGAGTCCGAGTTCGTCGGCCAGCACATGCGCTGGCATGAGCGACGTCGCGGCGAACAGCTGTCCGAAGTCGACGAACGCGCGATCCTGGGCGAAGGTGACGCGCGCCTTCTTCTGGCCCGGTGCGCAGTCGATGCTCGCGATGTCGGCGTAGCCGGCGCGGTTGGCCGCGTCGAACGCCGGGAACCGTCCCGACTGCGCCGCCCACGCCAGCACCATGTCGTCGCACGTGATGGGCTTGCCGTCCGAGTACACCGCGGCGTCGTTGATCTGGTAGTCCAGGACCTGCGGGTTGCGGCCCACCACGGCGATCGACCCGAAGTCCCGGTCGCCGACCACCTGCCCGTCGGGGCCGTGGTAGTTGAAGCCGGTGAGCACGCGCGAGAACGCTTGCGGCCCACCGGACGCCGCGCCCACCACTGTGTTGGTGTTGTAGGTGACGAGCGCACCGTCCACCGCGTAGTCGATGGAGTCCGCGGTGCCGCCCGAACAGGACGCCGTCGCCGTCGCGACCAGGGACAGCGTGGCCGCCAGGATCGCCGCTCGCCGGAACCGGGCAGGCATGAAGACCTACCGCCTGGTGGTCCGCTTACCGGAGGGCCGGCCCGTCGGGCGGGACGGCTTGGCTCCCGGCGCGGGCTTGTCCGGTGCGATCGTGACGGGTGCGGCCGCCACCGACGTGGTGTCGGCGTCGCCGTCGGGCGAGTCGTCGGCCGAGTCGTCGACGACACCGGACTTCGCGGCCGCCCCCGCACGCCGGTTCATCACGCGCCGGGTGTGATTGCGCACCAGCTCGGTCCGCTCGCGCAGCGTCACCAGCAGTGGCGTCGCGAAGTAGATCGAGGAGTAGGTGCCGATGATGACGCCCACCAGCTGCACCAGCGCGAGATCCTGCAGCGTCCCGACACCCAGCAACCACACCGCGACGACGATCAGCGCCAGGATCGGCAGCACCGAGATGAGGCTGGTGTTGATCGATCGCATGAAGGTCTGGTTGATCGCGAGGTTGGCCTGCTCGGCGAACGTCCGGCGGGTGGTGTGTTCGAACCCGTGGGTGTTCTCCTCCACCTTGTCGAACACGATGACGGTGTCGTAGAGGGAGAAGCCGAGGATCGTCAGCAGGCCGATCACCGTGGCCGGTGTCACCTCGAACCCGACGATCGAGTACACGCCGGCGGTCACGATGAGGTCGAAGACCAGCGCGGCCAGCGCCGAGAGCGCCATGTACCGCTCGTAGCGCAGCGTGATGTAGATGGTGACGAGCACGAGGAACACCACCAGCGCGATGAGCGCCTTCTGGGTGATCTGGCCGCCCCAGGTCTCCGACACCGCGGAGTCGCTGATCGACTGCCTGCTGGGCTGGCCGTCGCCGCCCTTGGGCTGGAACTCGTCGAACAGCGCGCTGCGCAGCGTCTCGGTCTGGTCGTTGTCGAGAGCCTCGGAGCGGATCTGGACGGTCGCCGACGCGCCGCTGCCCACGATGACCACCGAGTCCGGGGCCTGCCCGAGCGCCTCGCCGTAGACGTCCTCCACCTGCTGGGTGGTCACCTGTCCGTTGACGCCCTGAGCGGGCATGGACACCTTGGTGCCGCCCTCGAAGTCGATGCCGAAGGTGAAGCCGCGGATCAGGATGCTGGCGAGGCAGACCAGGACGATGCCGCCGCTGATGGCGAACCACAGCTTGCGCTTCCCGACCACGTCGAACGCGCCGGTGCCCGTGTACAGGCGGATGAAGAAGCCGTGCTGCGGAGCGGTGGTCGCCGTGCCGAGTTCGGATCCGGTCGACGTCGCGTCGACGCCGGTGCTCTTGTCGTTGCGTGCCATGTCCCTACCTCGTTCCCGCCGACGCCGCCGCAGCCCGTCGCTCCTTGGCGATCTGCTGCACGGCACCGAGACCGTTCAGTCCTGGCTTCGTCAGTCGCGCGGACTTCGACGACAGGTAGACGAGCGGCCACGTCACGAGGAACACGACGACGACGTCGAGGATGGTGGTCAACCCCAGCGTGAAGGCGAAGCCCTTCACCTGGCCGACGGCCAGGACGTAGAGCACCGCCGCGGCGATGAAGCTGACCGCGTTGCCCGACAGGATGGTCTTGCGGGCGCGCGCCCAGCCGCGTGGCACCGCGGACCGGAAGGACCGGCCCTCGCGGATCTCGTCCTTGATGCGCTCGAAGAACACGACGAACGAGTCGGCGGTGGTACCGATGCCGATGATCAGACCGGCGATGCCGGCGAGGTCGAGCGTGTAGTTGATGTAGCGGCCGAGCAGCACCAGGATCGCGAACACCATGGCGCCGGAGGCGATCAGCGAGAGCGCGGTCAGCAGGCCCAGCACGCGGTAGTAGAGCAGCGCGTAGAGCAGCACCAGTCCCAGACCGATGGCGCCGGCGATCAACCCGGCCCGCAGCGACGTCAAGCCCAGTGTGGCCGAGACGGTTTCGGCCTCGGACGACTCGAACGACAGTGGCAGCGAGCCGTACTTGAGCACGTTGGCCAGTTCGCGGGCCGAGTCCTGGGTGAAGTTTCCGGTGATCTGTGTGCGGCCACCGGGGATGGGCTCGTTGATCTGCGGGGCGCTGACCACCTGCGAGTCGAGCGTGAAGGCGGTCTGGGTGCCCACGTTGGCGGCGGTGAAGTCGCCCCAGATGGTGGTGGCGTCACCCTTGAACTGCAGGTCGACCACGTACTCGCTGCGCTGCGTATCGAGGCCGGACGACGCCGTCTCGATCTGTTCGCCGCTGATGATCGACTTGTCGAGCAGGTACACCGTCTTCTTGTCCTGCGAGCAGGTCACCAGCGGCAGGTTGGGATCGTCGTTGCCGGCCAGCACGTCGGTGTCGTTGCAGCGGGTCGCCTGGAACTGCAGGGCGAGCAGCTGGATCTGCTGATCGGCGCTCTGCCGCAGCGCCTTCTCGTCGGTGATGCGCTGCGCGAGCTGCTGACGGGGGTCGGCGTTGGCCGACGGACCGGGAGTGGGCGTGGGCGACGGGGCCGGTCCGCCCGGAGCCGGTGTGGGCGTCGGCGCGGGAGTGGGCGTGGGGGCCGGCTCCTCCGGGTAGGGACGCGGCTGGGGTGCGGGCCCGGGGGCCGGAGCGGGCTCGCCCTGAGCCGGTTCGCCCTGCGCGGGCGCACCCGGAGCGGGCGCGCCGGCCGGCGGCTCGGGGTCCGCGATCTCGGGGGCCTGGCCGGGAGCGCCGCCGGGCAGGCCGGGGATTCCGGGTGCACCCCCGGGCGCCTGTCCGGGAGGTGCGCCCTGCTGGGCACCCGCGGGAACCGCGTGGATCACGGGACGGATGTAGAGCCGGGCGGTCTGACCGAGGTTGCGTGCCTCGCTGCTGTCGTTGCCGGGGACGGTGATGACCAGGTTGTCACCGTCGATCACCACCTCCGACCCGGAGACGCCCAGGCCGTTGACCCGGTCGCCGATGATCTCCTGCGCCTGGATCAGCGCGTCCCGCGTGGGGGGCGAGCCGTCGGGCGTGCGGGCGGTCAGGGTCACGCGGGTCCCGCCCTGCAGGTCGATGCCGAGCTTGGGCTCGGCCTGCTTGTTCCCGGTCAGGAACACCAGCAGATAGGCACCGATCAGCAGGACCAGGAAGAGCGTCAGGTAGCGGTACGGGTGCACCGGCGCGGAAGACGATGCCACGTTCCTCGAATCTCCTCAGGTCTGTACGTACGTCGAGCAACCGCAAAGGGTACGGGGTCCAACTGAGTGCCCCGCTGTCAGTCCTACTTGACCTGGTCGGGGTTGTTCTTCTCGATGGGCAGGGACTCGGAGGCGGACGATGCGCCTGCGCTGTTGAAGCCGACCTCGTAGTCCTCGACCTCGGTGTCGTCCTCGTAGTCCTCGTCGTCCTCGTCGACGGCCTCGATGCGGTCGCGCACGGCGAGCTTCATCCAGGTGGTCACCACGCCGGGAGCGATCTCCAGGTCGACGCTGTCGTCGTTCACGCCGGTGATGGTGGCCTCGAGGCCGGAGGTGGTGTGCACGCGGTCGCCCACGGTGAGCGACTCGTGCAGGTCGATCGTGGCCTGCATGGCCTTCTTCTGCCGACGGGAGGCGAAGAACATGAACGCGCCGAGGATGATGAGGAGGGGAAGGAAGACGACCAGATCCATTGCAGCAAGATTCTTTCGTGTCGGTTGTCGGCGTCCGGACGTGCCTGTCACGGGGGTCACGGAGGCGCCTCGTCAGCCCCTAGTGTGCCATCACGGCACGTCCCGGCGGACCGCCCGCCACGTCCGGGGTCCCCCCGCCGACGAAAACCGCGCCGGAATCCGCCGGGCGCGGTCCATCTCGGCAGCGACCACGTCGTCGCCCGACGATTCCGGTCGAGTGCGTAGTCTCGGCGACTAGTCTGGGTCACGACGATCCCCCACCTGCGCTGCGAACTGGAGTCAGACGTGAGCACCCTCGAACAGAGCCGCTACCTGGCCACCGCCATCCCCGGCCCGAAGTCCTCCGCCCTCATCGAGCGCAAGACCACCGCCGTGGCCCGCGGCATCGGCAACACGATGGCCGTCTACGCCGCCCGGGCAGGTGGCGGCATCGTCGAGGACGTCGACGGCAACCGCCTGATCGACCTCGGCTCGGGCATCGCCGTCACCACCGTCGGCAACGCCTCGCCGCGGGTCGTCGAGGCCGTCGCGGCGCAGGCCGCCGAGTTCACCCACACCTGCTTCATGGTGACGCCCTATGAGGGCTACGTCGCGGTGTGCGAGCACCTCAACCGCCTGACGCCGGTCGCGGGCGACACGCGTTCCGCCCTGTTCAACTCGGGCTCCGAGGCCGTCGAGAACGCGGTCAAGATCGCCCGGGCCTACACCCGCAAGCAGGCCGTCGTGTCCTTCGACCACGCCTATCACGGCCGGACCAACCTGACGATGGCCCTGACCGCGAAGTCGATGCCCTACAAGCACGGCTTCGGACCGTTCGCCCCGGAGATCTACCGGGCGCCGCTGTCGTACCCCTTCCGCGACGCGGAGTTCGGCGGCAAGGAGCTGGCGACCGACGGTGAACTCGCCGCCCGTCGCGCGATCAGCGTCATCGACAAGCAGGTCGGTGCCGACAACCTGGCCGCCATCATCATCGAACCCATCCAGGGCGAGGGCGGCTTCATCGTGCCTGCCGAGGGGTTCCTGCCCGCGCTGCTCGAGTGGTGCCGCGGCAACGGCGTCGTGTTCATCGCCGACGAGGTCCAGACCGGGTTCGCCCGCACCGGCGCGATGTTCGCCTGCGAGCACGAGGGCGTCGACCCGGACCTGATCGTCACTGCCAAGGGGATCGCCGACGGACTGCCGCTGTCGGCGGTGACCGGCAGGGCCGAGATCATGGACTCCCCGCACGTCGGCGGGCTCGGCGGCACCTACGGCGGCAACCCGATCGCGTGCGCGGCGGCCCTGGCCACCATCGAGACGATCGAGGCCGACGGCATGGTCGAACGCGCGCAGGCGATCGAGCGGCTGATGAAGGCCCGGCTCGGCCGGATGCAGGCCGACGACGAGCGGATCGGCGAGGTCCGCGGGCGCGGCGCGATGATCGCCGTCGAGCTGGTCAAGCCGGGCACCCTCGAACCCGATGCGGAGCTGACCAAGAAGCTGTGTGCGGGCGCTCACGCGGCGGGCGTGATCGTCCTCTCCTGTGGCACGTACGGCAACGTCCTGCGATTCCTCCCGCCGCTGGCGATCAGCGACGAACTCCTCGAGGAGGGCCTCGACGTCCTGGCCCTGGTGCTCGCCGACCTCTGAGTCGTCAGGACGTCAGCAGCGCGACGGCGATCGACCGGATCTCGTCCGCGGTCAAGCCGTCACCGCGGACGTCCGCCATGACGAGGTCCGCCAGGAGGTCGTCGGCCGGCTGCCAGCACCGGTCGGCGATCATCACGTCGACGTAGGCACTCAGCGCGTCGGTCGACGGCGCGTCGGCCTGCCACGCCAGTCGGGACAGCCGGGCCCAATCCCGGCGCGGCACACCGAGCGTCGCGCAGACGAGGCGCATGGGTGAGCGCGCTCCGATGTCCGTCATCGCGGCGTTCGGCCGCCTGAGCGCGCCGAGGACGTCGGCGCGCAGAGCCGTCACGCAGCGACGGCTGTACTCGTCGGCGAGCGGCTCGGAACGGATGAGCGTGGCCGTGCTCACGGGAGGCTCCTCGTCGGTGGTCGCGAATGCGGATCACCTCGATGTCTACCCAACCCACGACCACGGCGGCGACCCACGGGGCCGCCGTGTGACCGAACGAACAGCGGTCAGCGGTCGACGAGCGTGCGGTCGCCGCGGCGTCCGCGGAGGCGACCGAGCAGCCCTCCCCGGCGGCGCGGCCGACCGGCGAGGGTGGTGTCGCGAGTGCCGTCGGCCACCACCGCGCCGTCGGTGGTGCGCACGTCGGTGGTGCGCACGTCGGTGGTGTCGAGGGGGCGACTCGCGAACTCCACGTCGCGCACCGAGCGGACCGACAGGCGTCCGAGGGCCAGTGCGCCGAGGAAGACGAGCACGGCCCCGAGTCCGTAGAAGTAGGTCAGCTCGAGCCACACGCGCTTGGTGTCGGTGTCGGCGACGGGGGTGCCGACGTCGCCGAGCCCGAGCGGGCCGGCGAAGGCACGGCCCACGACGAACCACGCGCCCGCGGCCACCGCCAGCCAGCCGCCCAGCATCCCGGAGACGCGGTTGCGCGACGTCAGCAGCAGGAAGCCGCCGACCACGGCGACGACGCCGGGCAGCACCTCGAGCCATCCGCGGCCGATGGTCCAGTCGGCACCGAGGCTGTAGGCGAAGTCGAAGTTGGGTCCGAGGAAGGGGACGAGCGCCCCCCACAGACCGAGCAGGATGACGAGCAGGCCGCTCAGCGCGCCGCGACTGCGCGGCATGGTGAGGCGTCCGCCACGGACGCGGGTGTCGTGGGCGCGGGTAACGGGATCTGACACGGGGACCTCCTTGGTCGCGTCGGGGGTACCCTCGAGCGGGCCGACCCAACCGCGTGTCGCCGGGTTGACGCGCGGAAGATCCCAACTTCCCCAGCAAACTGCTTTCAGATTTTGTAGTATCCCGTCGTGGGCTCCCGGTGGAGTCGGAGGCCACGCTGATCCGTCCCGTCCCGCGTACCGCGGTGTGGGCCGACTACCACGAATGTGAGCCCATCGCAGTGGAGCGGATTTGCCATTGGTGGCGACAGCCGGATCATTTCGACTGGCTCTCCTCCTATCTCGCCGCTCGCAACCTGCAGCGCTTCACGCGTTTCATGATGGCCACCATCGTGCTGCTGCTCGCAGCGGCGCCGTTGCTGATGTTGAACAGCCCGGTAGGACCGCAAGGCACTGTGACCCGCGTACTTTCGATCGTCGTGGCCGCCGTCTTCGCGATCATGGCCGTGTCCTGGGCTACTGCCTGGCCCAGCCGGACCCAGTCGCTGGCCTTCGTGCTCCTGGCCAACGCCGGCGTGGCGGCGATGTGCCTGGCGCAATCCACCCCCACCGCCGGCCTGCACGCCACCATGGCGTTCGCCGCGGTCGCGGGGTACGTGGCGTTCTTCCACACCAGCCGCGCGTTGTTGCTCACCTTGTCGGTGGCGTCGGTGACCGCGTCGATCTGCGCAGCCCAGCTCATCGCCGACGGGGATCCCTGGGGTGCCCTCAGCAAATTGCTGGTTCTGTCAGTCGGCGTGCTCGCGGTGCCGTTCTCGGCGCAGGTGCTCACGCACTTCCTGGGCGTCGACGCGCTCCGGTCGGACACCGACCCCCTCACCGAGCTGCCGAACCGCCGCGGCTTCTACCGCTCGATGCGGACGTTGGCCATCGAGGCCGTCGACAGCCGTTCGCTGGCGCTGTCGACGCTGATGATCGACCTCGACGCGTTCAAGCGCGTGAACGACACCGCCGGGCACGCCGCGGGAGACCAGACCCTGATCGAGGTGGCCGACATCCTGCGCCGCACCCGCCGGGGTGATTCGGTGATCGCGCGGATCGGCGGCGAGGAGTTCGTCGTGGGCGTCGTCGGCGACAGGGAGAGCGCGATCGGGCTCGCCGAACGGCTGTGCCGCGAGATCTCGGAGACGCCGTGGCGCGTCACCGCCAGCGTGGGCGTCGCGTCCGTCACCCTCAGCAGGATCCCGGCCGAAGGGCTCCGCGCCTTCCTGCAGGGGCTCGTGGAGGCCTCCGACCGCGCGATGTACACCGCGAAGCGGGCGGGCGGCAACCAGGTCTACGTCGCCGGCACCCCGCACCCCACCGAACCGCCACCCCCGATGGTCGCGCCGACGTTCGACTACGCCGCTGCGCCGAGCGTCGACCCGATGCCCAGGAGGACCACGGCCACGAACGGCAGCGTGCCCTGGATGGCCGCCGACCGGAACTTGTCGCGCGCCGACAGGACCAGGACGACGGCCGCCGCCGACATGGACCCGGCGCCCGCGAAGACCAGGGCCGCTCCCGCGGCGGTCCCGCCCGAGATCATCAGCCCGACGCCGACGGCGGTGACGACCGCCAAGAAGAGGTTGTAGAACCCCTGGTTGTAGGCCATCAGCTTGGTGGTCTCCGCCTCCTCGGCGGTGGTGCCGAACGTCGCGCGGGTGCGCGGCGCCGTCCACCGGAACGATTCGAGCACGAAGATGTACACGTGCAGCGCCGCGGCGAGTGCCGCGAACACCAGAGCGGCAGTCACCATGGGGGCAACTTACTCGAAGAGGTCGGGCTGGCCCAGCGCGTTGACCCCGGTCGGCGGCACGAGGCCGAGGTGGCGCCACGCCGTCGTCGTGGCGACCCGCCCGCGTGGGGTCCGGGCGATCATCCCCGCCCGCACCAGGAACGGTTCACACACCTCTTCGACGGTGGTCGCCTCCTCCCCGACGGCAACCGCCAGCGTGGACACGCCCACCGGTCCCCCACCGAAGCTGCGCGTGAGCGCCGACAGCACCGCGCGGTCGAGGCGGTCCAGCCCGAGTTCGTCGACGTCGTAGACCGCGAGCGCGAGCTTCGCGATGTCGCGCGTGATGATGCCGTCCGCCCGTACCTCGGCGTAGTCCCGGACGCGCCGCAGCAGCCGGTTGGCGATGCGTGGGGTGCCGCGCGACCGACGGGCGATCTCCGAGCCCGCGTCGCCACCCAGCTCGATCCCCAGGATCCCGGCCGACCGGGACAGCACCCGCTCCAGCTCGGAGGGTTCGTAGAAGTCCATGTGCGCGGTGAAGCCGAACCGGTCCCGCAGTGGGCCCGTCAGCGCTCCGGACCGCGTGGTGGCCCCGACGAGCGTGAACGGCGCGACCTCGAGCGGGATCGACGTGGCGCCCGGCCCCTTGCCGACGACGACGTCGACGCGGAAGTCCTCCATCGCGAGGTACAGCATCTCCTCGGCGGGACGCGCGATGCGGTGGATCTCGTCGATGAACAGCACGTCGCCCTCGACGAGGTTCGACAGCATGGCGGCCAGGTCCCCGGCGCGTTCCAGGGCGGGCCCCGAGGTGACGCGCAGCGACGACCCGAGTTCGCCGGCGATGATCATCGCGAGCGAGGTCTTGCCCAGCCCGGGCGGCCCGGACAGCAGGATGTGGTCGGGCGTTCCGCCGCGATTCTTGGCGCCCTCCAGGACCAGTTGCAGCTGCTCGCGCACCCGCGGCTGTCCGATGAACTCCCGGAGCGACTTCGGCCGCAGGCTGGCGTCGACGTCACCCTCGCCGACGGTCAACGCCGCCGAGACGTCCCGGTCGTCGTCGGGGCCGCCGTCCCCGTCGACGTCCTCGGAGAACCGGCCCATCACTTCCTGCCCAGCATCGACAGCGCCTCCCGCAGCACGGTCTGCGTGGTGGCGTCGGGGTCGGTCGCGAGGACCTTGTCCGTCGCCTCCTCGGCCTGCTTGGCCGCGAAGCCGAGACCGACGAGCGCCTCGACCACGGGGCCGCGGACCGCGTGTCCGCCGACGACGGCGGCACCGCTCGCCGCCGACTGGCCGATCTTGTCGCGGAGTTCGAGGACCAGGCGCTCGGCGCCGCGCTTGCCGATGCCCGGCACCCGGGTGAGCGCCGTGACGTCGCCGTCGCCGAGTGCCTGCCGCAGCGTCGGGGCGTCGTAGACGGCCAGCGTCGCCAGGGCGATCTTCGGTCCGACGCCGGAGACGCCGAGCAGGGTGGTGAACAGGTTCCGCGACTCGGTGTCGGCGAAGCCAAACAGCGTCATCGAGTCCTCGCGCACGATCATCGCCGTGATCAGCCGCGCCTCGGTGCCGCGCCGCAGCGTCGACAGTGTCGCCGGGGTGGTCATCACCCGGTACCCGACGCCCGCGGCCTCGATGACGGCGTGGTCCAGCGCGATGTCGAGCACCTCACCGCGGATCGAGGCGATCACCTGACCGCCCGGAGCTTGGCCTGGTACCTGCGCTTCTGTTCGGCGGCCATCGCCTCCGCCTCGGCCATCTTGGCGATCATCGGGGCGCGCCAGCAGTGACAGATCGCCAACGCCAGCGCGTCGGCGGCGTCGGCCGGCGTCGGCTTGGCCTGCAACGCAAGGATCTTCGTGATCATCGTGGTCACCTGCGCCTTGTCCGCCCGGCCGTTGCCGGTGACGGCGGCCTTCACCTCGCTGGGCGTGTGGAAGTGCACGTCGATGCCCCGCTTCGCCGCGGCCAGGGCGATGACGCCGCCCGCCTGGGCCGTGCCCATCGCGGTGTTGGCGTTGTTGTTCGCGAAGACCCGTTCGATCGCGACCACGTCGGGCAGGTGGGTGTCCATCCAGTGCTCGACGGTATCGCTGATCGCCAGCAGTCGTTGCGCCAGTGGGTGGTCGGCCGGCGTGCGCACGACGTCGACGTCGAGGGCCGTCACCTTGCGCCCGCCGCCACTCTCGATCACCGACAGACCGCAGCGCGTCAGGCCCGGGTCCACGCCCATCACGCGCACCACGCCTCCTCGGGTTCTAGAACAGCTGTTCGATACCCTAACGGCCCGCCCGGACGGCGCGGAGTACGACACGCACGTGAATCGTGCGATCCGCCACAGCACGCGTGAACCCCCGCGATCACGGTAAGCCGTGTGACGGCAGTGGCGATCGCCGCTACCGTCGAAGGCTCACCCACATCACCGAGCAGCAGGGAGTCAGAACACTCGATGCCAGACGACACCGAACTGGAGTCCGCCACCAACCTCGCCGTCACACTCGCCTGGGTCGCAGGCGCGATCGTGATCGCGTATCTGCTGGGGGTGGTCCTCACCTGGGTGTTGAGGCGCATCGGACGGCGTGCCGACGTCATCGACGACGTCGCCACCTTCAGCCGGCTCCCAGTGCGGGCCACGCTGACCGTGTTCGCGGCGTCCATCGCGGTGCAACGCACCTCGAGCGACGCCGACCCCTGGCGCGGCTGGGTCGACCACACCCTGTTGATCGTGAACATCGCCACGCTGACCTGGCTGATGGTGAGCTTCGTGCAGGTCGCCGAACGCCGCGCGATCGCCCGCTTCGCCGGCGGTGACGACGAGATCACCGATGCCGACCGGCGGTGGCGCCGGGTCCGCACGCAGGTGACGGTGCTGCGGCGCCTCGCGATCGCCGTCGTGGTCGTCCTCGGCGTCGCCGCGATCCTGATGACGTTCCCGTCGTTCTCCGACATCGGCACGACCCTGTTCGCCTCGGCCGGCGTGCTGTCCGTCGTCGCCGGCCTCGCGGCCCAGACGTCGCTCGGCGCCGTCTTCGCCGGCATGCAGATCGCCTTCTCTGGCGCTGTCCGCGTCGGCGACGTCGTCGAACTCGAGGAGGCCCGCTGGTGGGGCCGCATCGAGGAGATCACCCTGACCTACGTGGTGGTCCGGCTGTGGGACGAGCGTCGCCTCGTCCTGCCGTCGACGTACTTCACGACGACGCCGTTCGAGAACTGGACGCGCAACGCGACCGAGATCATGGGCACCGTCGAGTTCGACGTCGACTTCCGCGTGCCGCTGCACGAGATGCGCGCCGAGGTGGACCGCCTGCTGGCGCAGAGCGACCAGTGGGACGGCCGCCGCGGCGTGCTCCAGGTGACGAACGCGATCGGCGGGGTCGTGCGCGTGCGCATCGTGGTCAGCGCACCCAACGCGGGCGCACTGTTCGACCTGCGCTGCCTGGTGCGCGAGGGCCTCGTCGACTGGCTGCACCGCACCGGCGGAGCACTGCCCATGCAGCGCCTGGTCCAGTACGACCCCGACTCGGAAACCGTGCACCGTCGCCATGGCGACGGCGAGACCCCGCGCGTGGGGGCGAGCCTGTTCTCCGGCAGCCCGCACGCCGACGAGCGCGCCAGCCTGTTCGACGAGCGGCAGTTCGAGGAGCCCGCCGACGACTACGCGGCATCCAACGGACGCGGTCGCGGCTGACGCCTACCCGGGCACCGCGGCGTGCGCCCCGAGCGCGACGCCGCGGTAGCCCGGCGCGAGTACTCGTCCCGCGACGAGCAGCGGCTCCCGGCTGCGCAGGGTGCGGGCGAGGATGAACGCGCCCTCGAGCGCGCCGACGAGCGCCACGGTCACGTCGCGGGCCTGCGCCGGCGGTAGACCGCGCTTCGTGAAGTAGGCGGCGCCTCCGTCCAGCCAGCCGTCGAAGATCTCGGCCGTCGCCTGCCGCAGTTCGTCGACCGTGTCGGCGATCTCGGCGGCGACGCTGGCCACCGGGCACATGTTGGCGTAGCCGGTGGCCGCCATGTCGTCGGCGGCCTGGGCGAACAGCGCCTCGACGGCCTCCCCCAGGTCGTCGTGCGGGTCGACGAGGGTCGGGATGAGCATGCCGTAGGCGGCGCCCGCATTGACCAGGGCTTCGCGCGCGATCTGCACCTTGCCGCCCGGGAAGTGGTGGTACAGCGATCCGATCGGCGCACCGGACGCCGCGGCCAGGTCCTTCATCGCCACTGCCGCATACCCGCGGTGCCGCATCAGTTCGGCCGCCGCCGTCAGGATCGATTCCCTGGTGGACCTTGCCATCTCTGCCTCCCAGCCTCACACTAGAGCATACGTTCTAGAATCACCGTTCTAATGGAGGTCGGATGAAGTCGGTAGACGTCGCCGCGGGCACCGTCGAGTACCGGGAGGCGGGCGACCCGTCCGGCCCCCCGGTCGTCCTGCTGCACGGGTTGCTCATGAACGACGCCCAGTGGGATCTCGCACTCCCCCTGCTGCCCAACGGGTTCCGGTACCTGCTGCCGGTGCTACCGCTCGGTGGGCATCGCCGTGCGATGCGTCCCGACGCCGATCTGACCATGCCCGGCATGGTGGGCGTCGTCGCCGACTTCCTCGAGGCGATGAACCTGGTCGACGTCACCCTGGTCGTCACCGACTGGGGCGGACCGCTGTTCCTCACCCACTACGGCCGCGACCGACGGGTGGCCCGGATGGTGCTCTGCCCGACGGAGGCCTTCGCCAACTTCCCACCCGGCTTTCCCGGGAAGATGACGTGGGTGGCCAGCCGCACCACCGGAACCCTCGCGCTGGCCATGAAGCAGATGCGCATCGGCTGGCTACGCGACCGGTTCTTCATGTTCGGCATGATGTCGCGCCGCAGGATCCCGCAGACCGTCATGAACGCGTGGACCGACCCCGGCCTGGCCGACGAGCGGATACGCCGCGATCTGCTGAACTACTGCCGCACCTCGTTTGACGAGGATGAACTCGTCCGTGCGACCAACCGGCTCGCCGAGTTCGACGGTGACGTCCTGGTGCTGTGGAGCCGCAACCGGGTGATGCCCCTGGCACACGGGGAGCGGCTCGCCCGGCTGACCGGCGGCACCCTGCGCATCGTCGACGACGCGAAGGTGCTGATCATGCTGGATCAACCGGAACGGACCGCGGAGGCGATCGGCGCCTTCCTGACCAGCCCGGTTCAGTCCTCGTCGAGCTGAGCGGCGACGTCGTCGGAGAGGTCGACGTTGGTCCACACGTCCTGCACGTCGTCGCTGTCCTCGAGCGCGTCGACCAGCTTGAAGACCTTGCGCGCACCCTCGACGTCGACGGGCACCGACACCGACGGCTGGAAGCTGGCGTCGGCCGAGTCGTAGTCGATCCCGGCGTCCTGCAGCGCGGTGCGCACGGCCACCAGATCGGTCGGCTCGGAGATGACCTCGAACATCTCGCCGAGGTCGTTGACGTCCTCCGCGCCGGCGTCGAGGACCGCGGTCAGCACATCGTCCTCTGTGAGGCCGTTCTTCTCCAGCGTCACGACGCCCTTGCGCGAGAACAGGTACGACACCGAGCCCGGGTCGGCCATGTTGCCGCCGTTGCGCGTCATCGCGACCCGCACCTCACCGGCCGCGCGGTTCTTGTTGTCGGTCAGGCACTCGATGAGGACGGCGACGCCGTTCGGGCCGTAACCCTCGTACATGATCGTCTGCCAGTCCGCACCACCGGCTTCCTCGCCGGCGCCACGCTTGCGGGCGCGCTCGATGTTGTCGTTGGGAACCGACGTCTTCTTGGCCTTCTGGATGGCGTCGAACAGCGTCGGGTTGCCCGACGGATCCCCACCGCCGGTTCGCGCCGCCACCTCGATGTTCTTGATCAGCCGGGCGAATTCCTTGCCGCGGCGCGCGTCCTTGACGGCCTTCTGATGCTTGGTGGTGGCCCACTTGGAATGGCCGCTCATGCAGCTAGTACCTCTTCTTGTGTTCGGCGTGTCTACTGCGAAGTCTGATCGACCAGTCTATCCGGACGTCACGCCCACGCGGGCTCGACCTCGACGCAGCGCTGCGCTAGCGCCGGAGCGAGTCGACGAACAGGTGGTGCACCCGCCGGTCGCCGGTGATCTCGGGATGGAACGCGGTGGCGAACACCGGACCCTGCCGGACCGCGACGGGATGGCCCGCGGCCCGCGCCAGCACCTCGACGTCGTCGCCGACCCGCTCCACCCATGGCGCCCGGATGAACACCGCGTGCACGGTGCCGTCGAGACCGGAGAACGGGATGTCCTCCTCGAACGAGTCCACCTGCCTGCCGAACGCATTGCGCCGCACGGTGATGTCGAGCCCGCCCAGCGGCAGTGCCTCGCGGCCGGGCACACCGGCGTCGACGATCTCGCTGGCCAGCAGGATCATCCCCGCGCACGAGCCGTAGGCGGGCAGGCCATCGCGTAGCCGTTCGCGCAGCGGTTCGAGCAGGTCGAGTTCGCGCAGCAGGTGGCTCATCGTGGTCGACTCCCCGCCGGGGATCACCAGCGCGTCGACGGCGTCGAGTTCGGCGGCACGCCGCACGGTGACGGCGTCCGCCCCGGCCTCGGTCAGCGCGGCCAGGTGCTCTCGGGTGTCCCCCTGCAGCGCGAGGACGCCGACGCGCGGGGCGCTCACGTGGCCGACGGCGTGAAGCTGCGCTGGTAGCGGGTCAGACCTTCCTGCATGACCGCGGCCACCATCTCGCCGTACCGGTTGAACAGCTTGCCCTGGGTGAGGGCGCGACCCCCGCACGCCGACGGCGAGGACTGGTCGTAGAGCAGCCACTCGTCGGCGCGGAACGGACGCATGAACCACATGGCGTGGTCGAGCGAGGCCACCATCAGGTGCTTGCGCTCCTCGGGATGGTTGACCTGCGCCGAGCCGAGCAGCGTCAGGTCGCTGAGGTACGCCAGCGCGCAGATGTGCAGCACCGGGTCGTCGGGCAGCGGGTCGCGGTGGCGGAACCACACCTGCTGCTGGGACGCCTTGCCGGGCAGGAAGCTCATCTGCTCGCGCGGCACGATGCGGACGTCCCACTCGTCGAACTGCCGGAAGCTGGCGTCGTCGAAGACCTTGCTCGCCGACTTGAAGTCCGGGATGTCGTCCGGCGGTGGCGCCGTCGGCATCGCGTCCTGGTGTTCGATGCCGCTCTGGTCGGCCTGGAACGACGCGGACATCGAGAAGATGGTCTCGCCGTGCTGGATGGCACTGACCCGGCGGGTGCAGAACGACCCGCCGTCGCGGATGCGCTCGACGCTGTACACCGTCGGCGACCGCGCGTCCCCGCCCTTGAGGAAGTACCCGTGCAGCGAGTGCACCTGGAACTTCGGGTCGACCGTGCGGACGGCCGACACCAGCGACTGCCCGGCGACGTGGCCGCCGAACGTGCGCTGCAGGAATCCGGACTCCGGGCTGAACACGCCGCCGCGATAGATGTTGATCTCGATCTGTTCCAGATCGAGGATCTCTTCGATCGCCATGGGTGGCTACCAGCCGCGTTCGGCCAGCCGGTGCGGCACCGGGATGTCGTCCACGTTGATGCCTACCATCGCCTCGCCCAGCCCGCGGGACACCTTGGCGAGCATGTCCGGATCGTCGTAGAAGGTGGTGGCCTTGACGATCGCGGCGGCGCGTTCCGCGGGGTTGCCGGACTTGAAGATGCCGGAGCCGACGAACACGCCCTCGGCGCCGAGCTGCATCATCATGGCCGCGTCCGCGGGGGTGGCGATGCCACCCGCCGTGAACAGCGTCACGGGCAGCTTGCCCGACCGCGCGACCTCGGCGACCAGGTCGTAGGGAGCCTGCAGTTCCTTTGCGGCGACGAACAATTCGTCCTCGGACAGCGAGCCGAGCCTGCGGATCTCGCCGCCGATCTTGCGCATGTGGGTGGTCGCGTTCGACACGTCGCCGGTGCCCGCCTCGCCCTTGGAGCGGATCATCGCCGCACCCTCGGTCAGGCGACGCAGCGCCTCGCCGAGGTTGGTCGCGCCGCACACGAACGGCACGGTGAACTTCCACTTGTCGATGTGGTTGGCGTAGTCGGCCGGCGTCAGCACCTCGGACTCGTCGATGTAGTCGACGCCGAGGCTCTGCAGGATCTGCGCCTCGACGAAGTGGCCGATGCGCACCTTGGCCATGACGGGGATCGTGACGGCGGCGACGATGCCCTCGATCATGTCGGGGTCGCTCATCCGGGACACCCCGCCCTGGGCGCGGATGTCGGCCGGGACGCGCTCGAGCGCCATGACGGCGACGGCACCCGCGGCCTCGGCGATGCGCGCCTGCTCGGCGGTGACGACGTCCATGATGACGCCGCCCTTGAGCATCTCCGCCATGCCGCGCTTGACGCGGGCGGTTCCGGTCTGGCCGCCGGCCGACCCGTTGGCGGACCCGTTCACGTGATCGCTGCCGATTTCCACTGCAATCTCCTCCATATGTCTTCTGATTCAGTCTAGGGGCCGGGCCAAATCGCACCGATCCGCAGCGGGATCGCGCTCAGTGGATCGACTCGAGTTCGCGACCGGCCGGGCTCGACGTCGCCGCGGCCAGCCGGTCGGCCTCGGCCAGCCGGTCGGCCAGCTGCACCGGGTACACGGTCTCACCACCGGCCGCCAGGGAGCGAATGGTGGCCTCGTCGCACCACCGGTGCGCCTGGATGTAGCGCCGCTCCAGGGCCGTGTGACCGGAGGTGACGGGTTCGAAACGCGTGGTGCGGAGGATGAAGAACAGCTCCTCGCTGCGGACCACCGCGCCGTTGAAGTCGAAGACCGCGTCACGCCGCCACACCGGTCCGACCAGGTCGTCGCGCGATGCGACCAGGCCGGTCTCCTCGGCCAGTTCGCGCACGGCCGCGTCGGGCAGCGCCTCGCCGGGCTGCACGGCGCCACCCACGGTGAACCACCAGCGCGGGGCCGTCCCGGAGGAGTTGGCCGGATCGGACCCGCGGAACAGCAGGACTTCCCCGTCCTCGTCGAGCAGGATCACCCGCGCCGACGTGCGCTTGCCGACCTGGCCGACGACGCTCCGGTTGGCGCGTTCGGAGATCTCGAAGTACGTGGGCATCGCCGCGGTGCCACCGAGGTGCAGCGCCCGCACCAGCGGCCGTTCACGCAGTGCGAGGGTGTCGCGTACGGCGTCGTTGTGGAAGCGGCGGGCCAGCAGCACCCGCGCCTCCGCGTCGGCCAGTTCGGCGACCAGCGGCAGCGGCAGCGACGCCGGGTCGACCTGCGCGAGTTCGTTGGACAGTTCGTTCTCCGCGTCCTCACGCGCCGACCGAGGTGCGCGTTCGGCGGCGGCGGCGAGGGTGGTGAGCCGGTGACCCGGCGGACTGCCCGCGTAGGCGTCGGTGGCGACGGCCCGTGCGACGACCGCCCGACGGGCCAGTGCGCCGTCGAGGGCCTGCCACGACAGGTCGTAGCGGACGTGGAGGCGGTCCAGCCGGTTGGCGGTCTGGAACGCCCAGGTCCCGCCGATGATCAGCACCACCGCGAGCAGGACGAGGACGGCGACGAGCAGCCAGCCGAGGGTCACCGGCGCGCTCCGCGGGCGCTCTCCCGGGTGGTCGCACCCGCGACGCGCACCTTCGTGCCCGATCCCGCGACCGTCTCGTAGACCTGCTGGATCTGGCGGGCGACCACCGACCAGTCGTAGCGCCGCACGGCGTCGCTCGCGGCGGCCACGTAGCGGGCGCGTGCGGCGTCGTCGCGCAGCATCTCGACCAGTGCCGTGGCCAGCGCCTCGGAGTCGTCGACCGGGACCAGCCGGCCCGCGGCGCCTTCCTCGAGCACCCTGCGGAACGCGTCGAGGTCGCTGGCCACGACGGGCGTCCCCGCGGCCATCGCCTCGACCAGGACGATGCCGAAGCTCTCACCGCCGGTGTTGGGGGCGCAGTACACGTCGACGCTCCGCATGGCCGAGGCCTTCTCCGCGTCGTCGACGAGGCCGAGGAACCGGAGGTGACCCGCGAGCGGCCCGGCCTCCTCGGCCAGTTCGGACTCGTCACCCCGCCCGACGACCAGCACCTCGACGTCGGGTAACGACGCGACCAGTCCCGGCAGCGCGCCCAGCAGCACGCTCATGCCCTTGCGCGGTTCGTCGAACCGGCCGAGGAACAGCACGGAGCGTCCCGGACGCGGATAGCCGTCGAGTAGCGGCGCGGACGCGAACGACGCGACGTCGACGCCGTTGGGGATCTGGACGGCGTCGGATCCCAGCGCCTCCATCTGCCAGCGCCGGGCCAGGTCGGACACCGCGATGCGGCCGACGATCTTCTCGTGCCAGGGCCGCAGGATGCCCTGGAACACCGACAGCGTCAGCGACTTGGTGGTCGACGTGTGGAACGTCGCGACGATCGGTCCCTCGGCGATCATCAGCGCGAGCATCGACAGGCTCGGTGCGTTCGGTTCGTGGACGTGCAGGACGTCGAACTCGCCGTCGACGATCCACTTCTTGACCCGGCGGTGGGTGGCGGGGCCGAATCGCAGCCGCGCGACCGAGCCGTTGTAGGGGATGGGAACGGCCTTGCCGCCCGAGACGACGTAGTCGGGCAGGGTGGCGTCCGGCGACGACGGCGCGAGCACGCTGACCTCGTGGCCGTAGCCGCGCATGACCTCGGCCAGCTGCAGCACGTGTGCCTGCACGCCGCCCGGCACGTCGAACGAGTACGGGCACACCATGCCGATCCGCATCAGGACCCGCCGTGCTCACCCGCGAGCCGGGACCGGCGCTCCTGGGACAGGTCCGCGATCCACTGCGGCTGCATCATGTGCCAGTCCGCGGGGTGGGCGGCGATGTTGGTCGCGAACCGGTCGGCCAGGGCCTGGGTGATCGCGTGGACGTCGCCCGACGAGGTGTCCAGCGCGGGGTCGAATCCGACGACGGTGACGTCGGCCTCGTACCAGGTGTGCACCGGCAGCAGGGCCGCGCCGGTCTCCACCGCGAGGCGGGCCGGCCCGGCGGGCAGCCGGGTCTTCTCGCCGAAGAAGTCGACCTCGACGCCGGAGCGGGTCAGGTCGCGGTCGGACATCAGGCACACCAGGCCGTTGTCGCGCAGCCGTTCCGCGAGCACCTCGAAGGGCGGCCTGCTCCCCCCGGTCAGCGGCAGCACCTCGAAGCCGAGGCTCTCGCGGTACTCGACGAACCGGTTGTACAGCGATTCGGGCTTGAGCCGCTCGGCGACGGTCGCGAACCGGCCGTGTGCGTGCACCAGCCACACCCCGGCCATGTCCCAGTTCCCGCTGTGCGGCAGCGCCATGACGGCGCCCCTGCCCGCCTCGAGCGCGGCGGTGAGGTGGTCCGCGCCGCGGACCGCCTGGTCGAGGCGCGTGGCGAGGACGTCGAGATCCATCGACGGCAGCCGGAAGGCCTCCCGCCAGTAGCGGGCGTAGGAGGCGACCGACGCGCGGACGAGGCTGTCCGGCACCTCGGCGGGCGGAACGCCCACCACCCTGGCCAGGTTCTTGCGCAGCTGGTCGGGCCCGCCACCGCGCGCGGCGTACAGCGCACCGGCGTCGAACGCGTTGCGCGCGGCGAACTCCGGCAGCGCCCGCACCAGTCGCCAACCGGCGGCGTATCCGAGGTCGGTCAGCTGGTCGGCGATCACGACTCGCTCGTCTCCCCCGCGGACGGCGGCGCGGCAGACCGCAGCGGTTCGACGGCACCGGGTGACGTGCGCACCGAGTGCACCCGCTGCCCGAGCGTGATCAGGCTTGCGACGGCCAGGCCCCACATCGCGACGTGGATCAGCCAGGGCACTTGCAGGAACGACACCCCGGACAGCCCGGCGCCGATGAGCACGATGAGCAGCCGCTCGGGACGCTCGATGGTGCCGCCGTCACCGCTCAGGCCGTTCGCCTCGGCACGCGCCTTGACGTAGGAGATGACCTGCGAGGTGACCAGGCAGATCATGGTGGCCACCACCAGCGGCGTGTCGTGGATGGTGAAGGCCGCCCACCACAGCAGCCCGCAGAAGATGGCGCCGTCGGCGACCCGGTCGCACGTGGCGTCGAGGACGCCGCCGAACCTGGTGCCATAGCCGCGTTCTCGGGCCATCGCGCCGTCGAGCATGTCGGCGAGGACGAACACGGCGACCGTGAACGCGCCCCACCAGAGCTGGCCGTGCGGGAACAGCGTGAGCGCGGCGATGACGGTGCCCGCGGTGCCGATGATCGTGATGCCGTCCGGCGTGAGGCCCACGCGCAGTGCGGCCCGCGCGACGGGACCGCTCAGCTTCGCGTAGGCGGCCCGGGTCAGGAGGTAGAAGTCGCTCACGACTGCGCGGCCCATTCCGTCGCCAGCAGCTCACGGGTGTCGCGCAGCAGCTGCGGGATCACCTTGGCTCCGCCGATCACCGTGATGAAGTTCGCGTCGCCACCCCAGCGCGGTACGACGTGCATGTGCAGGTGCTCGGCGAGCGAGCCGCCGGCCGAGGTGCCAAGGTTCAGTCCGACGTTGAAGCCGTGCGGCCGCGAGACGCGCTTCATCACGCGGATCGCCTTCTGGGTGAACGACATCAGCTCGGCGCTCTCGGCGTCGGTGAGGTTCTCCAGTTCGGCGACCCTGCGGTACGGCACCACCATGAGGTGTCCCGGGTTGTACGGGTAGAGGTTGAGCACCGCGTAGACGTGCTCGCCGCGCGCCACCACGAGCCCGTCCTCGTCGGTCATGGTCGGGATGTCGGTGAACGGCTCCGACGACTTCGCCGATCCGGTCTTGATGGCGTCGGCGATGTAGTTCATCCGGTGCGGCGTCCACAGCCGCTGCAGGTGGTCGCCGTCGCCGACGCCGCGGTCGATCACGGTCCGCTCGTCCGAGCCCTCGTCGGCAATGCTCACGTGGGACTGCCCACCTCGAGCAGATCGGCGGTGGGCGCGGCGTTCTCGCGGCGCGCGACCCACCCGGCGATGGCGTCGACGGCCTCGTCCCGGCCGATCCCGTTGATCTGCGTGCGGTCGCCGAACCGGAAGCTGACCGCACCCGCCTCGACGTCGCGGTCCCCCGCCAGCAGCATGAACGGCACCTTCTGGTTGGTCTGGTTGACGATCTTCTTCGCCATCCGGTCGTCGCTCGAGTCCACCTCGGCGCGGATGCCGCGCGCCTTGAGCTGGGCCACCACGTCGTAGAGGTAGTCGACGTGGGCGTCGGACACCGGGATGCCGACGACCTGGACCGGCGCCAGCCACGCCGGGAAGGCACCGGCGTAGTGCTCGGTGAGCACCCCGAAGAACCGCTCGATCGACCCGAAGAGCGCGCGGTGGATCAGCACCGGCCGCTGGCGGGTGCCGTCGGCCGCGGTGTACTCCAGCTCGAAGCGCTCGGGCATGTTGAAGTCCAGCTGGATGGTCGACATCTGCCAGGTCCGCCCCAGCGCGTCCTTCACCTGGACCGAGATCTTCGGCCCGTAGAAGGCGGCGCCGCCCGGGTCGGGCACCAGATCCAGTCCGGACGCCTCGGCGACCTCGCGCAGCGTGTCGGTCGCCTCGTCCCACACGTCGTCGTCGCCGACGTACTTGACGGGGTCCTTGGTCGACAGCTCGAGGTAGTACTCGTTCAGGCCGTAGTCGGCGAGCAGGTCCAGCACGAAGCGCAGCAGCGAGGTCAGTTCGTCGCGCATCTGCTCGCGGGTGCAGTAGATGTGCGCGTCGTCCTGGGTCATGCCCCGTACGCGGGTCAGCCCGTGGATGACACCGGACTTCTCGTAGCGGTACACCGACCCGAACTCGAACAGCCGCAGCGGTAGTTCGCGGTAGGAACGGCCGCGCGCCCGGTAGATGAGGTGGTGCATCGGGCAGTTCATCGGCTTGAGGTAGTAGTTCTGGCCCGGCTTGCGGACCGTGCCGTCGGCGTTCAGTTCCTCGTCGATGTGCATCGGGGGGAACATGCCGTCGGCGTACCACTCGAGGTGGCCCGAGGTGACGTAGAGGTGCTCCTTGGTGATGTGCGGGGTGTTGACGAACTCGTAGCCCGCCCGTTCGTGCGCGCGGCGCGAGTAGTCCTCGAGTTCGCGGCGGATGATGCCGCCCTTGGGGTGGAACACCGGCAGGCCTGAGCCGAGTTCGTCGGGGAAGCTGAACAGGTCCAGTTCGACGCCGAGCTTGCGGTGGTCGCGGCGCTGCGCCTCCTCGATCAGCTCGAGGTGGTGGTCGAGCGCCTCCTGCGACTCCCACGCTGTGCCGTAGACGCGCTGCAGGCTGGCGTTGGCCTGGTTGCCGCGCCAGTAGGCGGCCGAGCTGCGGGTCAGCTTGAAGGCCGGGATGAAACGGGTGGTGGGGATGTGCGGCCCGCGGCACAGGTCGCCCCAGATGCGTTCGCGGGTACGGGGATTGAGGTTGTCGTAGGCGGTCAGCTCGTCGCCGCCCACCTCCATCACGTCCGGGTCCCCCGACTTGTCGTCGACGAGTTCCAGCTTGAACGGCTCGTCGGCCAGTTCCTCGCGGGCGGCGTCCTTGGACGCGTACACCCGGCGGTCGAACAGCTGGCCGTCCTTGACGATCTGGCGCATCTTCTTCTCGAGCGCCGCGAGGTCCTCCGGGGTGAACGCCCGAGGCACCTCGAAGTCGTAGTAGAAGCCGTCGGTGATCGGCGGGCCGATGCCGAGCTTCGCCTCCGGGAAGAGGTTCTGCACCGCCTGGGCCAGGACGTGGGCCGCGGAGTGCCGGATGACGCTGCGGCCGTCCTCGGTGTCCGCGGCGACGGGCTCGACGTCGATGTCGACGTCGGGGGTCCAGGACAGGTCGCGCAACCGGCCCTCGGCGTCGCGGACGACGACGATCGCGTCGGAGGCGCCGCGGCTGGGCAACCCCGCCTCGCGCACGGCCGACGCCGCGGTCGTCCCGGCAGGCACCCGGATCGGGGCTGCGGGGGCGGTGCTGGCGGCGGCACTCATCGGCGGATCTCCATCGGGTCGTGGGGGGTGGTGACCGCGACCATGCTATCGGGGTGGGGGCTGGGCCTTTTACCCCGTCGCTTCGCTCGCCCGGCTAGTCACCGAAGCCGATGGGACTGTTGAACCAGTTGGGGTCGAGGCCCACGAGTTCGGCGCCCCAGTCCAGCGCGCCGAGCAACCACAGCGTCGCGGCCACGAACAGCGCGGTGAGCAACCCGCCGAGCACCTGCACCCACGCCGGCTGACTCTGGAACCAGTCCATGAACCGGTCGTAGCGCTCCTTGGCGTAGGCCAGCAGTTTGCGCGCCCAGTCGAACTCGGTGGCCAGGATGCCGAGGCCGACGAAGACGATCGCCCAGCCGGGTCCGGGGTACGGGATCGCGAGGATGCCCAACCCGAGGACGATCAGGCCGACGACGCCGACGGCGATGCGGTAGAAGAAGTCGACGCGCGGCCGGTCCCGCAGGCGGTCGCGCCATCGCCCCCACCGCCGCTTCAGCTGGGAGAGGCGGTGCTTCTTGCCGTCCTCGGACTCGTCCTCGGCCTTTGGGTCCTCGGTCATGGCTGACCCGGTTTGAGCATCACGAACAGTGCCTCCGCGTCACACAGGACGTCGTCGCCGTCGAGCAGTCGCCCTGCCACGAAGATCTTGCGGCCCTCGATCCGGTCGATCCTGGACTCCACCCGAAGCTCCTCGTCGATCGGCGCGATCTTGCGGTAGTTGACGTGCAGGTAGGCGGTGCGTTGCTTCGTGCTGTCGCTGAGCTTGAAGGCCGTGAAGCCCAGCAGCGAGTCGAACAGGTGCGCCAGCGAGCCGCCATGCACCGCGCCGTTGCGGCCGAGGTGGAAGCGGCGGAACCTCGCGGTGCCGCTGATCCGGCCGTCCTCGGTGACGCGGAGGTCGACCGGGACGGACAGGATGCTGCCGCGGTTGGGCAGGTCCATGCGGCGTCCCGACGGTGCGTGCCACTCGTCGGCCTCGAAGGGCGCCAGCAACCGGTTGACGCGCTCGATGGCGTCGGCGGCCGCGGTGACGACGTCGTCGGGCGCGTCCGCTCCGCGGGTCAGGTCCTGCAGGGTGCGGACGGCCTCGACGAACCGGCCGTAGTCGGGTCCGCCGCGGTGGGTCGGTACCGGCGAGTTGAAGCCGCCCCCGGCCACGGCGACCGGGGTCCGGCCGTCCCCGTCCTGATCGGCGTCCATGCGGTAACCGTATTCGGTGCGTCGGCGGTCGACGATGGCAAGGTGGTCGGGTGCGACTCAGCGACCTCGCGGACCTGCCCTTCACCTACTCCGAGATCGGGGCGACGAAGGGCCCGCTGCCCGGCGGCTACCACCACGTGCGCGAGTCGGCGTTGATCGGCCGCGGCCGGGAACGGTTCGAGGCGGCCGGCGACGCGGTGCTGCGGTGGGGCATGTTGCGGGGCGCGGGAGCGCGGGTGCGGGCCACGTCGGAGGTCGCCCACGTGGGCGCCGAGGTGATCGTCGGACTCGGCCCGGTGAGCGCGCCGTGCCGGGTGGTCTACGTCCTCGACGAGCCCGACCGGCGTGGCTACGCCTACGGCACGCTGCGCGGCCACGCGGAGACCGGCGAGGAACTGTTCGCGGTGCGGTACGACGCCGCCGACGACGCGGTCTATGCGGAGGTGACGGCGTTCTCCCGGCACGGGACGTGGTGGAGCAGGCTGGCGGGGCCGGTCACGTCGCTCATCCAGGGCTGGATGAGCCGACGCTACGTGCGGGCGGTGTGACCGCCGGATCCACACCGTCGAGATCGACGCCCGCACGCACCGCCACGTCGAGCCGGTAGGACAGGATCGCCAGCGCGAACAGCCCGATCGACAGGGTGATCAGCGCTCCGAAGCCCTCCGTGGCGAAGTCGACGAGGGCGTTGAGCAGCGTGAAGATCAGCGCTGCGTTGCGCAGCCAGCGCAGCGGCCACACGCCGTCGGTGCGCCGGCGGCCGATCATCGCGGGCAACGCCAGGCAGAGGGTGAGGACCGCGCTGACGAGCAGGATCGCCGAGGGGACGTTGAATCCGTCGAGGCTGACGGTCAGGTGGTCGTCGGAGTAGAAGTAGCCGCCGATCGCGACGCCGAGCGTGCCGAGCGAGACGCTCAGGAACGAGCCGAGCACCAGCAGCCACCCGACCACCGGCACCCAGCGCGGACTGCGGAAGAAGCCGGGGATCAACGCCAGCGCGCGGCGCTGCGCGGCGTACACCCTGTCGGACGCCGGATCGGCCGACAGCAGGAGGTCGTGCACGCGCGCGACGTCGTCGGCATCGGCGCCGAGGTCGCGCGCGCGTTCGACGAGGACCACGCCGATCTCGCGACGGCGGTGCGCCAGTCCCCTGGCGATGCCGTCGGCCGCGATGAGGGCCGCCGACGCGAGGCACTCGACGGCGTTCAGCGGCCGCACGTCCCGGACCATGCGCGCGCCGACGAGGATGACGACCACGAGCACGTACATGATCTCGGCCGACGGCCCGTAGAAGTAGTCGTTGTCCTTGGTGACGAACTTGCCGACCTCGTCGAGGAACAGCCCGAACCCGATGCCGCCCAACACGACACAGAGCATCCGCGCACCCAGCCCGAGCGTCATCCAGCCGATGACGAGCGCCAGCATCATCAGCGCACCGCCCCACAGCGCATGGGCGATGTGCAGGTTGCCGCCGCCGATCTGCGGATAGCCGGTCAACCGAAGGTAGCCGCGGGTCAGCAGGATCGTGGCGATCGCGATGATGATGAACGCCTCGGTGGCGCTGGGTCCCATCGCGCTGCGGGTGAGGACTCCATGGTGTCTCCGGCGCGTGTCCACGGTGTACACCTCAGCACCGGTGGCTCACGGCGTCCAGCGAACGCCTCCGACCCGACCGGTATGTTGCGGGACGTCGCGCGTCCGCCCGGCGGAAGGGACCACCACACGCCATGCGGGTGCACCACCTGAACTGCGGCACCATGAACGCACCCGGTGCCGACGTCGTCTGCCACGTCCTGCTCGTCGAGACCGATGGCGGACTCGTCCTGGTGGACACGGGGTTCGGCCTGCGGGACTGCGCCGATCCCCGGCGGATCGGGCCGGTTCGCCACCTGCTGCGGCCGCGGTTCGACGCCGCCGAGACCGCGGCACGGCAGGTCGAGGGCCTCGGGTTCCGCATCGACGACGTGCGTCACGTCGTGACGACCCACTTCGACGTCGACCACATCGGCGGCCTCGCCGACTTCCCCGACGCCCGGATCCACGTGACCGCCGCCGAGGTGCGGGGTGCGCAGCACCCGATCCGTCGGGAGAGGTTCCGGTTCCGCCCCGAGCAGTGGGCGCACGGGCCCCACCTCGTCACCCACGAGCCCGACGGCGAGGCGTGGCGCGGCTTCGCCGCCGCCAAGGAACTCGACGAGATCGCGCCGGGCATCGTGCTGGTGTCGCTGCCCGGGCACAGCGCGGGTCATGCGTGCGTGGCGGTCGACGCGGGCGACCGGTGGATCCTGCACGCCGGGGACGCGTTCTACTACCGCGGCACCATCGACGGCGTCGGCACGATCCCGCGCGGCATGCGGGTGTCGGAGTCGCTGATCGCGTGGGACGCCCGGCGGGTGCGGGACAACCATGCCCGGCTCGCCGAGCTGTACGCCCGCCGCGACCCGGACCTGCTCATCGTGTCGGCGCACGACCCCACGCTGCTCGCCGAGGCGCTACACGGGAAGCGTTGAGCCGGTTTCCTTCTCGGCGACGTCGACCAGGCGCGCCGCGAGTTCGTAGTCGCACGCCACGGCGGACCGTCCGATCAGCACCGGGCCGCCGCGCAGCCCGAACCGACCGTCCACGCCGACGTAGCTGCCCGGCGGGATCGGCTCGCTGAGGCAGTACAGCGTGGGTGCGGCACCCTGGTCGATGTCGTTGGCCAACACGCCGCCCACCGCCTGGACGCCGCGGTGCACGAGCGACATGAGGGGCTTGTCCGAGACGTGCGAGAGGTTCGATGCCACCCAGCCGGGATGCACGAGCTGGGCGACGACCGGTGAGCCGGCGGCGCGCAGCCGACGGTCCAGTTCGAGCCCCCACAGCATGACGGCCAGCTTCGAGCGCGCGTAGGCGCCCATGACGTTCCACGAGGTGTTCCGCAGGTGCAGGTCGTCGATGCGCAGCGTGGCCGATCGGTGCGCGTCGGAGCCGACGTTGACGATCGTCGAGCGGATCCGCCCGAACAGGAGGTTGGTCAGCACGAACGGCCCGAGCAGGTTCGTGCCGATGGTCGTCTCGAACCCGTCGACGGTCTCGGTCCGGTACTGCGACAGCGCTCCCGCGTTGTTGATCAGGACGTCGACGTCGTCGTCGATCTTCTCGGCGAACGAGCGGACCGACGCGAGGTTCGCGAGGTCGAGTTCGACCACCGACGTCGATCCGCCCATCTCGGCGGCGCGCTGCTCGCCGAGGGCGGTGTTGCGGACGGCCAGGATGACGTGCGCGCCGGCTTGGGTCAGCGCGCGGGCCGTCCCGAGTCCGACGCCGTTGGTCGCGCCCGTCACGATGATCCGTTGGCCGGTGAGGTCGCCGAGTCGGCTCGGAGTCCAGTTCGTCGTCACGTCCGCGACCCTACCCAGCGGGGCCCTGCGTCACGCGATCGCGCCGGAGTCCTTGAGGGCCTCGATCCGGTCCCAGTCGAAGCCCAGCTCCATCAGCACAAGTTCGGTGTGCTCGGACGCCTGTGGCGCCCTGGTGGTCTCCAGTGGCTCGTGGTTGAACTGCACGGGACCGCGGACCACCCTGAACGGCGCGCCGCCGTCGCCGGCCTCCACCTCGACGACCATGTCGTTGGCCAGTGCCTGCTCGTCGGTGGCGAGGTCGATCAGGCTCTGGAACGGCGCCCACTGCCCGCGCATCGTCTTCAGGTGCCGTCGCCAGTAGTCGAACGGCCTGCTCCGGATCGAGTCGGCAATCAATGATGCTGCCGCCGAGGCATTCTCGATCAGGGGCATGACATCGCTGAACCGCGGGTCGTCGGCGAGTTCGGGCAGCCCCAAGTGCTCGAAGGCGTCCCGGATGTACCCGGTGGGGCTGACGATGCAGAGGTTGATGGTGCCGCCGTCGGAGGTGAGGTAGTTGCCGAGGAACGGGTTGACCGTTGGACCGACCTCGGTGGGCAGGGTCGAGCGCATCGTCTCGCCGGTCTCCATCCCCTGGGTGACGCTGGCCCCGGCCGCCCACCACGCGGTGCTGAGCAGCGACACGTCGACCTCGGAGGTCTCGCCGGTGCGCTCGCGATGGAACAGCGCGGCGGAGATGCCGCCGGCGATGTTCATGCCGCCGATCGAGTCGCCGAAGGCCGGAATGCCCTGCGGGAGCGCGCCTCCGATGCCCTCTGGCGTGAGGGCGTGACCGACGCCGCTGCGCGTCCAGAACGCCGTGCCGTCGAATCCGCCGACGAGACGCTCGGGCCCCTTGTCCCCGTAGGCACTCCCGCGGGCGTAGACGATGTCGGGGTTGACGGCGCGGATGTGCTCGACGTCGAACTTGTTCTTCTGCCGCGCCTGCGGCATGTAGTTGGTGAGGAACACGTCGGCCGTCCTCGCGATCTCGTACAGCACCTCCTGCCCCTCGGGCGTGGACACGTCGATGCCGACGCTGCGCTTGCCGCGGTTGGGGTGCTCCATGAGCGGGTGCCGGTCGGGGTCGAGCTGGATGCCGCCCATGTAGAGGAAGCCACGCTGGGTGTCGCCGCGGACGGGGTGCTCGACCTTGATGACGTCGGCACCCCAGTCGGCCAGGATGGCGCCGGCCGCGGGGACGAAGGTGAACTGTGCGACCTCGAGGACCCGTACGCCCTGCATCACCTTGATCACGTCGGCACTCCCCGTCGTCGGTCGTTACAGTCGAAGCCTCGACTGTAACCGTTGTCAGTGCCAGGCGCGGCGGGTCTGGGCCTCGACGTCGCCGTCGTGGATGCGCTGGAAGTTGCGTCCCCCGCGCGCGAACGTGGCGTGCACGGCCGGCGGCACCACCGGGTCGGGCACCGGCGCGGCACGCCAGTCGCAGCGGCGGACGTGGACGAGGTCGACGTCGGCCGCCGCCGGACTCGCGTCGTAGTGCCACGGGCCGGTGAGCCGGCCGAGCCAGATGGCGCCGTCGTCGTCGCGGGTCCAGGCGTAGGCGCCGGTGGGCACTGCGGCGAACCGCTCGATCCGGCGCGCGAGCCGCTCGTCGTACTGGATGCGAGCGAGGGTCACGGCGTCGTCGAGGTCGTCGGGCGGTGGTACGAGGACGCCGCCGAATCCGCAGATCGCCCGCCGCCGCGCCCACGCCACGGACTCGCCGAGCGGGACGTCGTCGCGCCGCGAGCGCAGGGGTGCGCGGTAGACGCCCGCAGACATCCCGCTACCCGTCCGCTCGCGGTCTCGCGCCGCGGCGTGCGTCGTGCACCAGCATCGCCACGTGCAGGGAGGTCAGGGACTCCGCGTCGTCGAGGTCGACGCCGAGGATGCGTTCGATGGTCGCGAGGCGCTTGTAGAGGGCGGGCCTGCTGACGTGCAGGCGGCCCGCGAGCGCGGCCTTGTTGCCCGCCGAGGCGAGGTATTCGCGCAGCACCGTCAGGTTGCTCGGCTCGGCAGTGTCCGAACTGCGAAGCAGCGCACCGAGTTCGGTCTCCGCGAACCCCTGCACCCGCGGGTCGTCGCGCAGCAGCGCGAGCAGGCCGCGCAACCGTACGTCGGACGCCCGGTAGTAGGCCCGCGCGTCGGCGCCCATGCCGAGAGCCACCTCCGCGACGTGGGAGGCCTCGGCGAGACCCTCGACCGCGTCGACGACGTCGCCGGCCGCTGGACCCACGGCGGTGACCGCGGCCACGGCGTGCACGCGCCGGATCTCGGTGCGCAGGTCGGTGCCCAGCACCGTCAGCGCGTGCTCGTCGCCACCGGCCCGCGTCGCGGCCAGCGTGACGACCGCTCCCACCTCCCCGTCGCGGCGGATGGTGAACAGCCCGGTGTGCCCGGCGGCGTTGACCACGTGGGCCACGGTGTCCAGAAGATCGACGTTGCGACGTTGCGCCGCAACGGGATCCGCTCCATCCGACGGCCGGTCGACCCGGACCGTCACCGGCAGGTACCTGGTCGACTTGCGCAGGCCTAGCGCGTGCGCGCGCGCCGCCGCTTCGCGCCCGTCGGTGATGCGGCCGCGCAGGACGTCGTCGATCAGCCCGCTCTGCGCCTGCTGATGCAGGCCGGACCGGTCGCGTTCGATCATGCGGTTCAGGGCGAGTGCGGCGGCCGCGCGTTCCAGCACCCGTCTCGCGCGCTCCGCGTCGCCCGGCGGGCGGGGGACGATCAGGCGGCCCCACTCCTCGGCCCGCGGTCCCACCGACGTGACCAGCCAGTCCTCGTCGCCACCGGTCGTCGCACGCCGGGACCGGACCTCCCAGTCGTCGAGGAGTGCCGCCGCCGCGCGACCGGTGACCGACGTGGCCAGCGCCTGGTGCGCGAGGTCCTCGAGGACCACGGGTTCGTCGAGCATCCGTGCTGCGGCGTCGACGATGCCGGTGACCGACGCGCGCTTCATGCTGAGTTCGGTGAACACCTCGTGGACGCGGCGGTCGAAGGTCACCTCCTCGTACTGCGCGGCGACGATGCGGCGGTGGACGGCCTCGGTGACCTCGACGAACTTGATCTCGCGGTGCAGGGCGATCAGTGCCAGGTCGAGGTCCTTCGCCATGGCCGCAACGGTCGCCGAGACGGCGGGCAGCGACGGACCAAGTTCGACCACGACGCCGAGGGCCCCCGCGTCCGCGAGGCTCTGGAGGTAGACCCGCGGCGTACGGCGAAGCGCGGCCCCGGTGCTGAGGAGCAGCTCGCCGCCCTGCAGCAGCGCGGACAGGTCGGCGACGTCACCGACGTGCACCCACCTGATCTCGTCACCCCAGTGGCTGTCGCTCAGCACCTCGGGGTCGCCGCGCCGGACGACCGGCAGCGCGACGACGTCCGCCACGGTCAGAGCCATTGACACAGTGTAAACGGAATCGGCGAATCGGTGACGGTGTGCACCGGTCCATTCAGCGGCCCGGCTGCGAGAATCGACGGTGTCACCACCAGCAACGCGGCTGGGCCGGTCCACCACCCGCACGAAGGACGCCTCCATGCCCACGATCTCCCACTGGCTGAACAACGAGACCTTCGCCGGCGACAGCAGCGCGACGGCTCCCGTGACCAACCCCGCGACGGGTGAGGTCACCGGCGACGTGTCGCTGGCTAGCGTCGCCGATGCTCAGGCCGTCATCGACGCCGCCGCCGCCGCCTTCCCGGCGTGGCGCGACACCAGCCTGGCCAAGCGCACCCAGATCCTGTTCAACTTCCGCGAGCTGCTGAACTCCCGCAAGGGCGAGCTGGCCGCGCTCATCACCGCCGAGCACGGCAAGGTGCTCTCCGACGCCCTCGGCGAGGTGAGCCGTGGCCAGGAGGTCGTCGAGTTCGCCTGCGGCATCCCGCATCTGCTCAAGGGTGGCTTCACCGAGAACGCCTCGACCAACGTCGACGTCTACTCGATCCGCCAGCCGCTGGGCGTCGTCGGCGTCATCTCGCCGTTCAACTTCCCCGCGATGGTCCCGATGTGGTTCTTCCCCATCGCGATCGCCACGGGCAACACCGTGGTGCTGAAGCCGTCGGAGAAGGATCCGTCGGCGTCGCTGTGGATCGCCGCGCTGTGGGCCGAGGCCGGATTGCCCGCGGGCGTCTTCAACGTGCTGCAGGGCGACAAGACCGCCGTCGACGAGCTGCTAACCAACCCGAAGGTCAAGTCGGTCAGCTTCGTCGGTTCGACCCCGATCGCGCAGTACGTCTACGCCACCGGCACGTCGGCGGGCAAGCGCGTCCAGGCCCTCGGCGGCGCGAAGAACCACGCCGTGGTGCTGCCGGACGCCGACCTCGACCTGGCCGCCGACGCGATGGTCAACGCCGGCTTCGGCTCGGCCGGTGAGCGCTGCATGGCGATCTCGGCCTGCGTCGCCGTCGGCCCGATCGCCGACGACCTCGTCGCCAAGATCGCCGAGCGCACCACGCCGCTCAAGATCGGCGACGGCACGAAGGACTCCGACATGGGCCCGCTGGTGACGAAGGCGCACCGAGACAAGGTGGCGTCCTACATCGACGCCGGCGAGAACGACGGTGCCAAGATCGTCGTCGACGGCCGGACGGTCAGCGCCGACGGTGGGCAGGACGGCTTCTGGCTGGGCCCCACCCTGATCGACCAGGTGACGCCGCAGATGAGCGTCTACACCGACGAGATCTTCGGACCGGTCCTGTCGGTCGTGCGCGTCGAGACCTACGACGAGGCGATGGAGCTGATCAACGCCAACCCCTACGGCAACGGCACGGCGATCTTCACCAACGACGGCGGCGCGGCACGTCGCTTCCAGAACGAGGTCCAGGTCGGCATGGTCGGCATCAACGTGCCGATCCCCGTCCCGATGGCGTACTACAGCTTCGGCGGCTGGAAGAACTCGCTGTTCGGCGACAGCCACGCCCACGGCATGGACGGCGTGCAGTTCTTCACCCGCCAGAAGGCGATCACGCAGCGCTGGCTCGACCCGAGCCACGGCGGCATCAACCTCGGGTTCCCCGAGAACGCCTGACCCCCTCCTCGGCTGAGCCCCTCCTCGGCGAGCGTGCGTGTCTGCGGGCGACACGCCGCACTCGTACCTGAGTTCGCGCACGCTCGCCGCGGAACTAGTTGCCCGACGTCGCCGACCACAGTGAAGGATGGACCCATGACCACCACCACCCAGGACACCGCGACCCTGCCCAACGGCCTGTCGGTCGAGGACGCGCGCGCCGAGGCCGCCCGCACCTACGAACTCGACCGGACCCACGTCTTCCATTCGTGGTCGGCGCAGGGGCAGATCAAGCCGATGACGATCGTGGCGTCGGACGGCTCCTACGTGTGGGACGGCGACGGCAACAAGCTGCTCGACTTCTCCGGCCAGCTGGTCTTCACCAACATCGGTCACCAGCACCCCAAGGTGGTCGCGGCGATCCAGGCGCAGGCCGCCAAGCTGTGCACGGTGGCGCCGCAGCACGCCAACGACGCTCGCTCGGAGGCCGCCCGCCTGATCGCCGAGCGCACGCCGGGCGACCTGAACCGGGTGTTCTTCACCAACGGCGGCGCCGACGCCGTCGAGCACGCCGTGCGCATGGCCCGGCTGCACACCGGCCGGTACAAGGTCCTGTCGCGCTACCGCTCCTACCACGGCGGCACCGACACCGCGATCAACCTGACCGGCGACCCGCGCCGCTACCCCAACGACTACGCCAGCGCCGGCGTCGTGCACTTCAACGGACCGTTCCTGTACCGCAGCTCGTTCCACGCGGAGAACGAGCAGCAGGAAACCGAGCGGGCGCTGGAGTACCTGGACCGGCTGATCCAGCACGAGGGCGCGTCGTCATTCGCCGCGATCATCCTCGAGTCGGTGCCCGGCACCGCGGGCATCATGGTCCCGCCGCCCGGCTACATGGCCGGCGTGCGGGAGATCTGCGACAGGTACGGCATGGTGATGATCGCCGACGAGGTGATGGCCGGTTTCGGCCGTACCGGTGAGTGGTTCGCGATCCAGAACTTCGACGTGACACCGGACCTCATCACGTTCGCGAAGGGCGTCACGTCGGGCTACGTGCCACTGGGCGGCGTCGCGATCAGCGAAGAGATCGCCGCGACGTTCAACGACCGCGCCTACCCGGGCGGCCTGACCTACTCCGGCCATCCGCTGGCGTGTGCGGCGGCCGTCGCAACGATCAACGCGATGGAGGACGAGGGCATGGTGGCCAATGCCAAGCGCATCGGCACCGACGTCCTCGGCCCCGGTCTGCGCGACCTGGCCGCCAAGCACCGCTGCGTCGGCGAGGTCCGCGGCCTCGGCGTGTTCTGGGCGATCGAACTCGTGGCCGATCAGGAGACGCGGGAACCGTTGGCACCCTATGGCGGCTCGAGCCCCGCGATGAACGCGGTCATCGGCGCCTGCAAGTCGGGTGGTCTGCTGCCGTTCGCGAACTTCAACCGCATCCACGCCGTGCCCGCGTGCAACGTCACCGACGACGAGGTGGCCGAGGGTCTGCGCATCCTCGACGCGGCGTTCGACGTCGCCGACGCGGAGCTGTAGGCCAGACCGGTCGCGGCCGCCTCAGAACGGTGGCTCTTCCGGCGTCTCGTCCGGATCCCGTTCGGGCGGCCGCCAATCGGCGGAGATGCGTTCGTCCTCGCGGGGGTCGTTGACCCAGGTGCACCACGGGCTGACGCTCGGTCGGCCGCCCTTGAGGTTGAGCAGCGTGCGACGCATGTCGTTGCGCCACTTGCGGATGTCGATCTCGGCGTACCGTGCCCGGTTCAGCACGAGCGTCTGCTCGTTGGCTGCCCGCTTGGCGTGCATCCCGTCGCGGGCCGCGGCGATGCGGGCGGCCTTCTCCCGCCGCCGGTTGCGCTTGCGCGGCCTGGGCATGCCGCAGGCGGCGGCGATCCCGTCGAACAGCTCGGCACCGTCGGGCGTACTGCGGTACTGGCGCCCCGTCGGCGACGTCCACACGATGGTGCCGTCGGCGAGTTGGGCGTCACGCCACCCGTCGGGACCGCCGTGAAAGGTCTTGAGCCGGTGGTGCTGACGGCAGTAGCAGCCGAGGTTCCCTGGCACCGTGCGCCCACCCGCTGACGGATCGTCGTGGTCGAAGGGGACGGTGTGGTCGACGTCGGCGCGCCAGGCCGGGCGGTCGCAGCCGGGGAACCGGCACGTCAGATCCCGGCACCGGATCCACCGCTCGACCGCCGCGGACGGCTGGTACCGCAGCGACGCCGCGACCTCCGCGCTCGTCGGCGGCGGACCCACCGGCCGCACGATCGCGCCGGTGGCGATCTGGCGGACCTGCTCGGCGTCGATGACGCCGTACCCCTCCAGGTGCCCGGGCTCCTCGCTGCGGCCGTTGAGCGTCGCCTCGCCGGCGATCACGTTGACGACGAACCGCGCCCTACCCCGGGATTCGGATCCAGCCGGTTCGACGGGGCAGCCCGACCGCCCGCAGGTGCACGCCAGTTCGCGGCCGTCGGTGAGCGCCTCGATGGCGTCTGCGCGGCGCTGCATCGTGGTTCGCGGATCGTTCGCGCACACCGAGGCCGCCATGTCGGTGATCCGCTTGTCGAACATCGCCGCCGCCGGCGCCGGGATCGACGCCCTGATCGCGGCCATGCCATTGGGCTTGGCCGTCACCCTCAGGTAGCGGTCGGTGTCGGCGGCCACCCTCCGCTCCTTCGCCCCACCGGGGTCGAGGCGGGCGATCGCGGCGTCGACGGCGTTGATGACCCGCCGCCGCGACCACGACGGCCACCCGGAGACCTTCGTGGCGAGCCGCTGGTCCAGCTCGACCATCGCGTCGGGGTCGACCAGTTCAGTCCGGCGGATGATCACCTCGCACGTGGGCCAGTCGATGCGGCCGTCCGCGAGCAGGGCGGCAACCTCGGGCAGCCGGGCATCGAGCGCCTCGGCGTGCGAGACGATGGCGCTCGCCGACGACGGCGGCAGGTTGAGTGCGGCGCCGACTTCGGCCGTCGTGCGGGCGAACCCGGTGATCATGGCGTAGCCCGGGTCGTCGTCGACGCCTTCGGCTTCCAGCGTGCGATGCCCGAGTAACTCCGCGACCGCGGCCATGCGCCTGCCGATGATCGCGGCCTCCTCCCGACGGCACTGCTCCACCTCGGTGAGCAGATCGTCGGGCGAGAGTGTTTCGAACACATGTTCGATTCTACCGCAGGCGACCGACACGCGCCGAGAAGCCGCCCGAGCGTGAAAACCACGACGCGACACGCTGATCGGGCGTCGCCACGTTCACACTCGAGGGTCCGACCCACCCGTCAGCACCTTCGCACGGTCACGCGCGGACATCGCACCCCACACCCCGTGCGTCTCCCGGACGGCCAGCGCGTGCTCGCGGCACAGGTTCACGACCGGGCAGGAGCGGCAGATCTGCTTGGCCCGCTCCTCGCGGGCACGCAGACCGACGCGACCCGAGTCCTCCGGGAAGAACACCTCGGGCGGCAGCCGCCGGCACTCCCCCTCGTACTGCCAGTCCCACTCCTCGACCAGCGGCCGTGGCCGAGCGTGCGATGCCGTCATGGGTGTCAGTGTCGCCGCGGGGCGGACACGGGGAGAAGACATCCACTCGCCACGAGTCCAGCGCCCGGACTTACGCGCGACGCGAGCAGAAGTCGGGTGGCCATCATCTGCACGGTGACCGACCACGCCCGACGGGACGTCGACCCAGGTCAGGCCGGGGTCGCCAGCGACTGCGCCGCCGGCCGCCACGGCGCAGACTGGTGAGAGGAGCGAATCGGAGGCAACGAAGCGGAATCACCGACGGCAGCCGACGGTTCGTCAGGAGGACCGCGCACGACGAAAGCGAGCACCCTCAGTGTCCCGAGAAGCGTCCCAACAAGCACAGTCACTGCACCTCGCCGTCGCCCTCGACGGCACCGGGTGGCACCCGGCGTCATGGCGCGAGCCCGGCGCCCGCCCCCGCGAACTGCTCACCGCGAGGTACTGGACCGACCTCGTCACGGCGGCCGAACGCGGCCTGCTGGACTTCGTGACGATCGAGGACGCGCTGGCGCTGCAGTCGGAGGACGGGTCCACTCCCGACGACCGCACAGACCGCACCGATCGCGTCGGGGGCCGGCTCGACGCCGTGCTGATCGCGTCCCGCGTCGCCCCGCTGACGCGGCACGTCGGCTTCCTCCCGGCGGCGGTCGTCACCCACACCGAGCCATTCCACCTGTCCAAGGCCATCGCGACGCTCGACTACGTCAGCTCCGGCCGAGCGGGTCTGCGGGTGCGGGTCGCGCCCAGTCCGGCGACGGCGCGGCACTTCGGCCGTAGGGACGTCCCGTCGGTCGACGAGTTGTTCGCCGAGGCCGCCGACTACGTCGAGGTGGTCCGCAGGCTCTGGGACAGCTGGGAGGACGACGCGGTGATCCGCGACGTCGGCACCGGCAGGTACGTCGACCGAAACCGGTTGCACTACATCGACTTCGAAGGCGACTACTTCTCCGTCCGTGGACCATCGATCACGCCGCGACCGCCGCAGGGTCAGCCGGTCGTCGCCGCACTCACGCACGGCGGCCCGGCGGACGGGCTGGTCGTCACCAGCGCCGACGTCGGCTTCGTCACCCCTCGCGACACGGCCGAGGCGATCACGCGGGTCGGTGACGTCGCGGCGCTGCGGCCCGACGGACTCGACCCGGTGCGCCTGTTCGCCGACGTGGAGGTGGTCCTCGCCGACACTGACGCCGAGGCCGCCGCGCGCCGTGACCGGCTCGACGAGCGTGCCGGCGTCGAGCATCGAAGCGACGCACACACGTTCGTGGGCACCCCCGCCGGACTGGCCGACCTGCTGCAGGAGTGGCACGCCGCCGGCCTCGCCGGGTTCCGACTACGTCCCGCCGTCCTGCCCGACGACCTGACCCGGATCGTCGACGCGCTGGTCCCCGAGCTGCAGCGGCGGGGCGCCTTCCGCACCAGCTACGCCGCCCGCACCTTCCGCGAGGCGCTCGGACTGCCCCGCCCCGTCAACCGCTATGCCACCGCCTGAGCGTCAGGAAGCACCGATGAGCAAACCGATCAAGCAGATTCACCTCGCCGCGCACTTCCCCGGCGTCAACAACACCACCGTGTGGAGTGACCCCGCCTCCGGCAGCCACATCGAATTCGACTCGTTCGTCCGGTTCGCCCAGACCGCCGAGCGCGGCAAGTTCGACTTCATGTTCCTCGCCGAGGGCCTGCGACTGCGCGAGCAGAACGGGCAGATCTACGACCTCGACGTCGTCGGCCGACCCGACACGTTCACGGTGCTCGCCGCGCTGGCCGCGGTGACGGAGCGCCTCGGGCTGACCGGCACCATTAACTCCACGTTCAACGAGCCCTACGAGGTGGCCCGCCAGTTCGCGTCACTCGACCACCTGTCCGATGGCCGGGCCGCGTGGAACGTCGTCACGTCGTGGGATGCGTTCACCGGTGAGAACTTCCGCCGCGGCGGCTACCTCGCCGAAGACCAGCGCTACACGCGCGCCGAGAGCTTCCTCGAGGCCGCACACGTCCTGTTCGACTCCTGGCACGGCGACGAGATCGTGGCCGATAAGGACGCCGGGCGCTTCCTGTCGGACCCGCGTGCCGGCGAGTTCGCCTACGCCGGCGACCACTTCGACATCGGCGGCCGGTTCGACGTACCGCGCAGCCCGCAGGGCAGGCCGGTGATCTTCCAGGCCGGCGACTCCGACCGCGGTCGGGAGTTCGCGGCCTCGGCCGCCGACGCGATCTTCTCGAGGCATGGCACCCTGGCCGAGGGGCAGGCGTTCTTCGCCGACGTCAAGGGCCGGCTGGCCACGTACGGCCGCGCCAACGACGACCTGCTGATCCTGCCCGCGGCGACGTTCGTCCTCGGCGACACCGATGCCGAAGCCGCCGACATCGCCCACGACGTCCGGCTCGCCCAGGTCTCCCCCGCGACGGCGATCAAGTTCCTCGAGCAACTCTGGAACCGCGACCTGTCCGACCACGATCCCGACGGGCCCCTGCCGACCGTCGACCCCGTCGTCGGCGAGAACACCATCGCGAAGGGCCGGGCCAGCGTCCGCATGCACCGCGATCCGATCGCCACCGCCAACGAATGGCGCGCCCGGGCGGAAGCCGAGAACCTGACCACACGTGAACTCATCATCGAGGTCACCGGCAGGCAGAACTTCATCGGTTCGGCCGCCACCATCGCCGACGAGATCAACCACCTCGTGCAGGCCGACGCGAGTGACGGTTTCATCCTGGTGCCGCACGTGACGCCGACCGGACTGGACCCCTTCGTCGATCAGGTGGTGCCGCTCCTGCAGGAGCGCGGCGTGTTTCGCACCGAGTACAGCGGCACGACGCTGCGCGACCACCTGGGCCTGGCGCAGCCGTCACGCCGCGTCCTGCAGCCATGATCGGATCACTGCGTACCGTCGTCCTCGATTGCCCGGCCCCCAGCTCACTCGCCGAGTTCTACGCCGGCCTCCTCGGCGGCGAGATCAACTCCGCCGAGTCCGAGGACGACTGGGTGGTGCTCGACGTGACGTCCGGCACCCGCCTGGCGTTCCAGACGGCGCCCGAGCACCGACCGCCGGAGTTCCCGGACCCCCGAGGCTCGCAGCAGTTCCACCTCGACGTCCGTGTCGATGACCCCGACGCCGCCGAACGAGAGGTGCTGGCACTCGGCGCGACTCGCATCCAGGGCGTCGGGGACGAGGTGGACGAGAAGTTCCGGGTGTTCCGGGACCCGGCCGGCCACACGTTCTGTCTCGTATGGGGCGTCGAGGACTGAGTCAGCCTCGCAGCTGCGGCAGCACGTCCTTCTCCCACGCGGCGAAGAACCCCTCCATGTCGGGCCCGATCTGCTGCACGTACACCTCGTCGACGCCCGCCTCCAGGTAGGGGCGGATCTGCTGGGCGTGCTCGTCCGCGTCCGGCCCGCACGTGACCGACTCGCCCACCTTCTCGCGCGGCACGAGGCTCATCGCGTCCTCGAAGTCCTTTGGCCGCGGCAGGATCTGCGCGAGCTGACCCGGCAGGCTCTCGTTGGCCCACAGCCGATGTGCCGCGTCGAGGCCTGCGTCCGCGTCGCGGTCCCAGCTCACCTTCGTGCCGGCCTGCACCGGCTTGTCCCCGCCACCGGACTCGCGGAACGCCTTGATCAGCTCCGCGTCGGGCATGGTGGTGCAGAAGCCGTCGCCGATGCGCCCGGCGAGTTCGGCTGCCTGGGTTCCGAAGCCCGACACGTAGATCGGGACGGGCTGCTCCGGCAGCGTGTAGATGCGCGCCTCCTGCACTTCGTAGTGCAGGCCGTGGTAGCTGATCTCCCTGCCCTCGTGCAGCTTTCGGATGATCTCGAGTGACTCCTCGAGCATCTCGAGGCGCACGCCGACCGATGGCCACGGGTCGCCCAGGACGTGTTCGTTGAGCGCCTCGCCGCTGCCGACGCCGAAGACGAACCGGCCGTCGAGCTGCACGGCGGCGGTGGCCACGGCCTGCGCGATGATCGCGGGGTGGATGCGGATGGTCGGGCACGTGACGGCCGTCGTGACGGGGAGCGACGTCACCTCCGACAAGGCACCGATCACACCCCACACGAAGGGGCTTTGGCCCTGCTCGTCGTTCCACGGATGGAAGTGGTCCGAGATCCACAGGGCCTCGAACCCCGCCGCCTCGGCGCGCTTCGCCTGGTCGATCAATTCCTTCGGGCCGAACTGTTCACAGGACAGGAAGTATCCGATCTTTGCCATCGTGATCCCATACCCCGTCCGTCCGCGGGTACGCCTCTACTGGTGGATGTCGTACTGGGCGATCTTGCGGTAGAGCGTGGCGCGGCTCATCCCCAGTTCGCGAGCGGCGTCGGCCATCGTCGAATCCTGCAGTCCGAGGACCCGGATGATCTCGCCGCGCTCGAATGCCTCGATCCGCGACAGGTGTCGGGTGCTGCCCGCCAACACCTCCGGAGGCAGTCCGCCGACGTCGATCACGTCGGCCCGGCCCGCGGCGTGCGTGACGACGCGGGTCAGCTCGTCGACGTTGCCAGGCCAGTCGTGATTGCGCAGCGCCCTCGCCGCGGCCGGGGTGACGTCGACGTCACGGCCCCGCACCCGGCGGGCGACGTGCAGCGCCAGCGGCAGCACGTCGTCGCACCGATCTCGCAGCGGCGGTACGTCGACCACGGTGTCGACGAGTTCCGCCAGCGCCGGGGGGATGTCCGCGAAGCGCTCCGCGGTCACCGCGAACGGCACCGCCGCCTCGGTGCTGCCGCGAAGGACCAGTGCGCGCAGCCGTTCGGCGACCCAGGTCGGCAGCATGTCGACGTTGCGGACGATGACCGCGGTGTGTGACTTGCCGAGTTCCGGTGTCCACAGCCCCAACCACGTCTGGACGTCGGTCGGTGCGGGCGCCGTCGCGGACAGGATGCGATCCCTCGGATGGACGTGGCGGGCGGCCTGCGCCAGCGACGTCGCCCGCCCGGAGCCGAGTTCACCCACCGCAGCGACGATTCCGCCGGAGGCCATCCCACGCTCCGCGGCCGCTACGACGTCGTTCCACTGCGTGGACAGGTCGTGCAACGTGCCTGACCCCGGCTCCAGCCTCGGTACCTCGACCCGGAACACCTGACCCCGGGGCGGCTGTCGGCGCGGCCGCCCGCTAGTCCGGGCGAGCATCAACGCGCTGGTGTTGCTGGCCGCCGACCGAGCCAGCGCGAGCAGCAGGTCGCTCGACGACCGCGACCAGGTGGTGAGGTTGACACTGCCCTCCAGACGACCGGTCTGTGGATCGAGGACGGGGACGGCGGCGCAGGTGAAGCTGCACAGACTCATCGAGTAGTGCTGCTCGGCACGAACCAGCGTCGGCACCCGGTCGGCCAGGGCGAGGCCGAGCCCGTTGGTGCCCACCTCGCGCTCGGAATAGGCGAACCCAGGTGCCAGGTGGACGTCGTCCAGAGCCTCGAGCAGTGACCGGTCACCCGAGAGCCGGGAGAGCACGACGCCCTCGGCGTCGGTGAGCATCATGCTCACCGGCTCGTTCGCCAGCGTCCGGTGCAGATCGGCGAGTACCTCGTTGCCACATTCGAAGAACAGCGACCCGAGGTCGTCGGTACCCGTGAACACCGGCTCGACCGCGTCCAGCGAGATCCCGTACTCCTCGCTGCGCTGCCATGACGCCAGCAGTCGACGGGGCACCGCCTCGGCGGTGACCGCGACGTCGCCGGACTCGCGGCGCTGCGCACGGTGCAGCCCCACGCGTTCGGGGACTCCGGCGGTCACGCGCACCTCCTGTGATCCACGTTACAAATCCTGCCACCCTCGCGCACCGCGGTGTGCATCCGCAGCGTCTCAGATTGAGACGCCACGGCCCTCGGCACCGGCTCGTCGCGCTCCTAGGCTCGCCTCAGTGTTGTGACAGCCGTCACACCAGGGAAGGACAGCCCCATGTACCGCAAGGACGACACCAGCTACTTCATCGTCGACGCCCACATCGCCCTGTGGGACGCGCGACCGGAGAATCAGCGCAACATCCACGGCAAGCAGTTCATCGACTGCTTCTACGACTACCACCGCAACCTGTCGCCGGAGTCGGAGCTGTGGACCTACGACGAGTACCTGTACCAGGGCGGCGAACGGCTGATGAAGGACCTCTTCACCGACGGCTACGTCGACCATGCGATCTTCCAGCCGGCCCACCTCGGCGAGTTCTACTACAAGGGCTTCGGCCAGACCGACGAGGCGTCCGAGCTGGCCGCCAAGCACCCGGACAAGCTGACCTACAACCACCACTTCGATCCCCGCAACGGTGAGCAGGGGCTCGATCAGCTGCGCCTCGACGCCGAGAAGTACCACCTCAAGGGCGTCAAGCTCTACACCGCGGAATGGCACGGTGACTCCCGCGGCTACAAGCTCGACGACCCGTGGGCGTACCGCTACTTCGAGGCGTGCCGCGAGCTGGGCATCCGAAACATCCACGTGCACAAGGGACCCACGATCCGGCCGCTGGACCGCGATGCCTTCGACGTCGCCGACGTCGACCACGTCGCGTCCGACTTCACGGACCTCAACTTCGTCGTCGAGCACTGCGGGCTGCCCCGACTCGAGGACTTCTGCTGGATCGCCACGCAGGAACCGAACGTGCACGCCGGTCTCGCCGTCGCCATGCCGTTCATCCACACCCGACCGAAGTACTTCGCGCAGATCATGGGAGAACTCCTGTACTGGATCGGTGAGGACCGCATCCAGTTCTCGTCCGATTACGCGCTGTGGACGCCGAGGTGGCTCGTCGAGGCCTTCGTCGACTTCCAGATCCCCGACGACCTCGGCGAGTACGCACCGATCACCACCGACCAGAAGAAGAAGGTGCTCGGCCTCAACGCCGCGAAGATGTACGACATCCCGGTGCCGGCGGAACTCCAGATCCCCGACGCCGCGGAGACCGAGACCGGGCCACGGGGCGCCGACAATCTGGTGGACGCGTGACGACGCGGTACGACTCGGCCCTCGCAGCACTCGCCACGGTGATGGATCCCGAACTCGACGAGCCGATCACCTCGCTCGGCTTCGTTCGCTCGCTGACCCTGTCGCCGGGTGGCAACGTAAAGGTGCACCTACGGCTGCCGACGTCGTTCTGCTCCCCGAACTTCGCCTACCTGATGGCATCGGACTCCAAGGACGTCCTCAACGGTCTCGACTGGACACACGTCGTGACGGTCGAACTCGACGACCATCACGACTCGTTGATCATCAACGCGGGCTTGGCGGCAGACGCCGGGTACCGCGGCACGTTCGGTCACGAGGCCGACGTCGGCCTCGACGAACTGCGGGAGACGTTCCGGCGCAAGGCCCACACCGCGGCGATGGAGCGCTGCCTGACCGCGCTGTTGCGTGCCGGGTTCCCGTCCGAGTCGATCGGCTCGGCCACGCTGGCCGACCTGCCGGCCGACGACGCGTCCCGCGCACTGCTGCACCGCCGGGCAGCCCTGGGGCTGCCGACCGGCGGCGACTCGGCCGTGCTCGTCGACCACGAGGGGCGTCCACCCGAAGACCCGGAACTGGCTCTGCGCCGCGCCCGGTCGACGCGGATCTCCATCGACGGCAACGCGCACTTCTGCCGGGGGCTGCTCGGCACCCGTTACGGCGACGAGACACCAGCCTTGCCAACCACTTTCACCCCACTCACCATCCTCGAAGGAGTCCACCCATGAGCACCATGAGGGCCGTCCGTGTCGTCGGCTATCACCAGAACCTCGAGATGGCCGACGTGGAGAAGCCGACGCCGACGGGCCCGTTCGACGTCGTGGTGAAGATCGGCGGGGCCGGGGTCTGCCGCACCGACCTGCACATCCTGGAGGGGCAATGGGCGGAGAAGTCCCAGGTCGAGCTGCCGTACACGATCGGACACGAGAACGCCGGCTGGGTGGAGGCCGTCGGCTCGGCCGTCACGAACGTCGTGGAGGGCGACAAGGTGATCGTGCACCCGCTGATCACCTGCGGGCTGTGCCGGGCGTGCAGATCCGGTGACGACGTCCACTGTGAGGCGAATCAGTTTCCAGGCATCGACACCAACGGCGGGTACGCCGAATACCTGAAGACGTCGGCGCGCAGCGTGGTGAAGATCGACGACTCGCTCGAACCGTCGGACGTCGCCGCGCTGGCCGACGCGGGTCTCACCGCCTATCACGCCGCCGCGAAGGCCGCCAAGCGGCTGACCCCGCGTGACCGTGTGGTCATGATCGGCGCAGGCGGCCTCGGGCACATCGGAATCCAGGTGATGAAGTCGCTGTCCCCCGCCGAACTCATCGTCGTCGACCGCAACCCGGAGGCGCTGAAGCTCGCAGAGGCCATCGGCGCCGATTGCGGGGTCATGGCCGACGGAACCCAGGTGCAGCAGGTGCTCGACCTCACCGGCGGCCACGGCGCCGAGGCCGTCGTCGACTTCGTGGGCGAGGGTGGCGCGACCGCCGAGGGCGTCGCGATGTTGCGCGGGGCGGGCGACTACTACGTCGTGGGTTACGGCGAGAACATCGACGTCCCGACCATCGACGTCGTCTCCAATGAGATCAACTTCATCGGCAACCTCGTCGGCTCCTACAACGACCTGTGCGACCTCATGGCGCTTGCCGCCCGCGGCAAGGTCAACCTGCACACCCAGAAGTACCAACTCGACGACTTCCAGTCGGCCATCACCGATCTCGACAACGGCAACGTCCGCGGTCGCGCCATTCTGATCCCCTAGGGGGCGCCGTGATCTTCATCGTGGTCAAGTGGACCCCGAAACCGGAGTTCGTCGAGACGTTTCCCGACGTCGTCGCCGACTTCACCGCAGCCACCCGCAACGAACCGGGCAACCTGTTCTTCGAGTGGTCGCGCAGCATCGACGATCCCTCGGAATACGTTCTCGTCGAGGGGTTTCGCGACGGCGATGCCGGTGGCGAGCACGTCGGCAGCGAGCACTTCAAGACGTTCGTCGCCGCAGCGCCCGACGTGCTGGCGTCGACGCCGCTGATCATCAGCCACTCCATCGACGCGGAGGGATGGTCGGAGATGGGCGAGATCAGGGTCGACTGATCGTTCGTTCGAGCCGTCAACCCAGGACGATGCGCAGCCGTTCCCAGCCCCGCACGGTCGACGTCGGGGCGAGGCGGGCCGTCGACTCGTCGATTCCCCAGTCGGGCCACCGGTTCAGCATCTCGTCGAGCGCGACGCGTCCCTCCAGACGCGCGAGGTTGGCGCCGAGGCAGTAGTGCACTCCCTTGCCGAACGTCAGGTGCGAGATGTCGGTGCGGCGAAGGTCGAAGACGTCGGGGTCGGCGTAGCGGCGGGGGTCGCGGTTGGCGGCGCCGAACAACAGCAGGACCGCACTGCCGGCGGGAATGGTCCGGCCGTGGCACACGACGTCCCTGGCAACGAAGCGGCCGACGTGCGGCCCCGTGGGCTCGAAGCGCAGCGTCTCGTCGATGGCGCGGTTGAGCAGTGAGCGGTCCTCGTGGACGAGTCGGCGCTGCTCGGGATGGTCCGCGAGCACCTTCGCCAGCCAGCCGATCAGGCGGCCGGTGGTCTCGTTGCCCGCACCGGCGACCACCTGCGTGTAGTGCAGCACCTCCCCGCGGGTCAGCTTCCGGGTGACGCCGTCGCCGTCGGTGAACTCGACGTTCAGCAGCGAGGTCATCAGATCGTCGGAGGGGTTCTTGGAGCGCCACTCGACGTACTCCGCGTAGATCCGACCATCGGCGATCGCGTCGGGGTTCGACACCCGCATCGGCGCTCCGGGCTTGGTGCGCAGGCCGGCGTCGTTGGCGTCTCGCACCGCGATCTGCTCCGTTTCCGGTATGCCGAGGAGCATTCCGATGACCCGCATCGGCATCATCGCCGCCAGTTCGGCGATCACGTCGAAGCCGTCCGTGCCGACGTGCGGGTCGAGACAGCGCACGCAGTAGGCCCGGATCTGGTCCTCGATCGCCGCCATGCGGCGCGGTGTGAACACCCGAGACACCAGACCGCGGAGCATCGTGTGCACGGGCGGATCCTCGAACATCATCACGCCCTCGGGCATGTCGAAGTCGGAGTTGATCAGCTCGAGGATGTCACTGCGGTCGTTGGAGTAGGTCTGCCAATCGGCCAGTGCGCGTTCGACGTCGGCGTGCCGGGAGATCGCCCAGAAGTCGTAGCGCCCGTTGTGGTAGATCGGTGCCTCGTCACGCAGACGCGCGTAGACGGGGTATGGGTCCGCGACGATGTCGGTGTCGTAGGGGTCGTAGTACACGTCGGCGCCGCGGGCCGTGGGGGTGGTCATGGGGCCTCCTCGAAGCTGAGCGACTGCCCAGCATCTGCGGCGATTGTATGGCAGCGTCGTCCGACCGTCAGGTGTTTGCGGAGCCCGCTCCGGGGTAAAGGCGACTGGTGTTCGCCCCCAGAATCCTCACCCCGATCGTCGCGTTCCTCGGCGTCCTGGCGCTGGCCGCGCCTCCGTCGGCCACCGCCGCACCGTCGACCCAGGTCCCCACCGCACCCGTCGACCAGGGGCTGCTCGACACCCAGGTGGAGCCGGGCGTCGCCCGCATCGACACCACCATCCCCTTCCAGGGGGCCCTCGGTGCGGGCACCGGGATCGTGCTGTCCCCCGGCGGCGAGGTGCTGACCAACTTCCACGTGGTGCAGGGTGCCGAGACCATCACCGCGACGGTCGACGGGCGTCGCTTCGACGCGGACCTGGCCGGCTACGACAGGAGCAACGACATCGCGCTGCTGCGGCTGCGCGGCGCCCGTGACCTTCGCGCCGTCCCGATCGGCAGCGTGAACGACCTCGCTCGGGGCGAGTCCGTCGTCGCGCTGGGCAATGCGAACGGGACCGGCAGTCCCGTCACGCGCGAGCAGGGCACCGTGACGGGGTTCGGGCGGGAGATCACGGCCCGCGACGAATTGACCGGCAACGCCGAACAGCTCACCGGCCTCGTCGAGTTCGGCGCGCCGGTGCGTGCCGGCGACTCGGGCGGCCCGCTGGTCGACGACGCCGGACGCGTGGTCGGCATCACGACCGCCGCGTCGCAGACCTTCGAAATGCAGGCGGGCGGTGAGGGGTTTGCGATCCCGATCGACCGCGCCATCGGGATCGCCGGGCAGATCAGGTCCGGCGCGCCGACGGCGACCGTGCACATCGGGCCGCCCGCCCTGCTCGGCGTCGGCGTGAGCGCCGCGGCGGGCCGGCCCGGGACCGGCGTGATCGCGGGCGAGGTGCTGCGCGGCGGCCCCGCCGACGCGGCCGGTCTGCGGCCCGGGGACCTGATCACCAGCGTCGACGGACAGGCCGTCGACTCGGGGTCGGCGCTGACCAGCGTCCTGGACCGCCGGGTGCCCGGTGACACGGTCGACGTGACCTTCGTGGACACCGATGGCAACCGGCAGGTGACGCGGGCTACGCTCGCTGCCTGACCTGCGGAGTGGACCTTTCGAGCGGTGATCGGCCATCCTAGGGGGGACAGCCGAACATCCGCCCGCGGAGGATCCCATCACCACGAACGACCGATGAGCACCCCGCAACGCCTGTCCGACCGCTACGAACTCGGAGACATCATCGGGTTGGGCGGCATGGCAGAGGTGCACCTCGCCCGCGACCTCCGACTTCACCGTGACGTCGCGGTCAAGGTGCTGCGCGTGGACCTCGCTCGCGACCCGCAGTTCCAGCTCCGCTTCAAGCGGGAGGCGAAGAACGCCGCCGCGCTGAACCACCCCGCCATCGTGGCCGTCCACGACACCGGGGACGCGGAGACCAGCCACGGGCTGCTCCCCTACATCGTCATGGAGTACGTCGACGGCGTGACCCTGCGCGACATCGTCCGCACCGACGGCCCGCTGGCGCCCCGACGGGCGATCGAGATCATCGCCGACGTCTGCCAGGCGCTGAACTTCAGCCACCAGCACGGCATCGTGCACCGCGACGTCAAACCCGCCAACGTCATGATCAGCAAGACCGGCGCGGTGAAGGTGATGGACTTCGGCATCGCCCGGGCGCTGTCCGACGCGGGCAACAGTCTGACCGCGACGGCGACGGTGATCGGCACCGCGCAGTACCTGTCCCCCGAGCAGGCCAGCGGCGAGACGGTCGACGCCCGGTCCGACGTCTACTCGCTCGGGTGCGTCCTCTACGAACTGCTCACCGGCGATCCTCCGTTCATCGGCGACTCCCCCATCTCGGTGGCCTACCAACACGTCCGCGTAGAGCCCACCCCACCGTCGCGGCGGCAGGCCGGGATCAGCCCCGCACTGGACGCCGTGGTGCTCAAGTCGCTCGCCAAGAAGCCCGACGAGCGCTACCAGAGCGCCGCGGAGATGCGGTCGGACCTGATCCGCGTCCACGGCGGCGAAGCCCCGAAGGCGCTCGGCGACACGCCGCCCCGCGCCACGCCGACCGGCCGCCATGCCGCGGCACCGCCTCCGCGTGACCCGCACCCGGCGGCCGACCACGACACGCAGCCCGCCACCCGGCAACCGGACGCGCCGCCCCGACGCTCGTCGACGCGCAGGTGGTCGATCGTGGCCGTCGCGCTGCTCTCGGTCGTGGCGGTCATCGCCGCCGTGTCCATCACCGTCTTCGGCGGCGGGAAGGACCTCCGGGTGCCCGACGTCGGCGGCCGGACGGAGGCCGCGGCCGTGGCCGAGCTGCGCAGCCGCGGCTTCGAGACCCGTTCACAGGAGCAGACCGACTCGAACGTCCCGAGCGGAACGGTGATCGACACCAGCCCCGCCGCCGACGCCGAGGCCGCCACCGGCGACGAGATCGTCGTCAACGTCTCGTCGGGGCCACCGCAGAGTCAGATCCCGGACGTTGAGAATCTGACTCCGGAGGACGCGGAGAGCCGGTTGCGTCAGGCCGGCTTCGAGAACCTCACCCGCACCGCCGACCAGTCCGCGCCGGAACTCAAGGATCGCGTGCTGTCCACCAGCCCTCCCGCAGGATCGTCGACCGGCAACACGACGCGGGTCGAGATCGTCGTGGGCAGCGGTCCCGACAGCAAGCCGGTGCCCGACGTCAAGCGCCGGCCCGCGGAGGTCGCCGAGGACATCCTGCGTGCGGACGGGTTCACGTCCCCGTTCCGGGTGACGGTCGACAGCCCGCTCCCGGCCGGCGAGGTCGTCGACACCAGCCCGTCCGCGGGTCAGGTCGCCGCCGTCGACAGCGTGATCCAGGTTCAGGTCTCGCTGGCCAACCAGTTCGTGATGCCCGACCTGAAGAACCAGTTCTGGGACGAGGCTCAGCAACGCCTGCAGAGCATGGGCTGGACCGGTGGCATGGACCGCGGCCCGGACGTGCCGGGCGGCGACGCCGGTCGCGCGAGGGTGGTCGCCCAGGACCCGCCCGCCGGGGCGGGGGTCGCCTTCGGCGGCAGGGTCACGCTGAGCTTCGGGTCCTGAGCTAGGCGTCGTCCTCGTCGCCGTCGGCCTGCTTCACGTCGTCGCTGCCGGGGACGGGTTCGAGCCCGCCCTTGGCGAGTTCCACGCCCACCGACGCCGGTCGGAACCGTCGTTCGGTCAGCCCCTCGATGAGCCGGGCGAAGCTGCGCGTCAACGACTTCGGGACGTGATCGGGGTCCATCAGGTCGTTCTCCGCGAGGGGACTGCCCTCGTCGGCGACGGTGCGTCCCGTGAACGGCCGCAGGGTCCGGCCACTGCCGCGCAGCGTCTCGACGGTGGTCAGGAACGACCCGTTCAGCGCCAGTTCGTCCCTAAATTCCTCGACCGGCACCCCGAGGTGCTCGGTGACGAGGCGATCGCGCAGCGTCGTGATCTCGCGGCGGACGTCGTCCGCCCGGTCGCCGCCGGTGGGCACCTCGAGCGCGATGTCGCACTCGCTGTCGAAGCCCATCGACCGGTTGTTCAGGTTGGACGATCCGATGCGCAGCAACCGGTCGTCGATCACCATGACCTTGGAGTGGACGTAGACCGGGGTGCCGCCGTCGGTCACCGGCCAGTAGACCCCGAACCTGCCGTGCTCGTCGGCCTCCCACAGCAGGTGCAGCAGGAGCTGACGGGCACTGTCCATCGATTCCTGCTCCAGCCGGCTCTCGGAGCTGCGGGGCAGGACGACCACGACCTCGGGCCCGTCCGGCTCCTTGAGACGCTCCGCCAGGGCCTCGGCGAGCCGGCGCGAGGCGAGGTACTGGTTCTCGAGGTAGATCGTGTCGCGGGCCGCCGCGATCGCGGCGAGGTTCAGTGCCTCGACCTCGCGCACCTCGTCACGGTCCTCGAAGGTCGGCAGGGTGCGGGCGATCGCGACGTCGACGTCGGGCAGGGTCGGTGACAGGTCCCGCGGCCACGCGACGTGCCGCGCCTCGATCTCGGTGAGCTTCTGCCCGGTGGCCCACTCCCAGCGATCCCGGGCGTGCTCACCGAGGGCACGCGCCGCGGCGCCGTCGACGCCGAGGCCCACCTCGTGCCGCGGGCCGTGGGTGCGGCCGGCGATCTTGCGGGTGTCGTCGTCGTCGGCGTGCTCGGGGGTGTCCCACCGGTCGAGCGTGAAGTCGAGGCCGCCGCACAGTGCGAAGGAGTCGTCCACGACGACGATCTTCTGATGGTGCACCGACCCCACCGGGTGGGCGGGGTCGATCGCGAGGTGCAACCGCTTGCTGCTGATCCGGTTCATCAGCGAGACCGGCGTGACCCCGAACCAGAAGTCGTCGAAGGCGGGCAGCAACTTCAGGTTGGACTTCAGCAGGTAGATCTCGAGGGCGGGTCGCTTCCACACGATCCACTGCAGGAAGGCGCCGAGCTGGTTGGGGCCGGGAAGTGTTGCGGCGCCGCGTTCGAACGGCGTCCTGGCGTCGAAGTCCCAGCCGACGAGCACGATTCGGTGCTGGGCCCGCAGCATTGCCGCCTTCGCATGCCGGAAGTAGTCGGCCGCGTCGATGATGCAGGCGAATTGGTCGGCCCGGTCGACCCGCCAGCAGGTCTCGCCAGGGGTCAGGATCGGATCGGCGCGCACGGTCGACCCGTTCACATCGGGGCACGAAGAGGCACGGACATGGTGTGAGTGAACCACACACCGGCCCACGGACAGCTACTCCGTAACCGACGTCACGGAACCGCCGGTACCGCCATCTTCGGCGTCGGCGTCACACACGCGCCACCCGTTCGACGTTTGACGGGATGCCCTGGTGGGCAAATCGTCGGAGCACAGTGCTGCGGCCATTCGTGGCAGCCCACGCAGACCACCACCGTGCACACCAAGCTGCCCCTGGCAGCTCGACGAAGGGATTGCACCATGGCACTGGACGACGACGACATCACCACCTCCGGCGCGGGCGGCGAAGGCCCGGCAGACGGCGGCTCCAACCCCGGCGGCCACGACGGCGGCGCCGACGGCTCGGCCGGTGGCGAAGGCCCCGCCGACGGCGGCTCCAACCCCGACGGACATGACGGCGGCGCCGACGGCTCGGCCGGTGGCGAAGGCCCCGCCGACGGCGGCTCCAACCCCGACGGCCACGACGGCGGCGCCGACGGCACCGCTTAAATTGTCGTCATGCTGAGTCGCTGCATCGCCGCCGATCCTCGCGACTTCGCGGTGCAGCACTGGGGCCGCAGGCCCCTGCTCAGCCGGTCCGGTGCGCTGCCCCGCGACTTCGCCGATCTGTTGTCGCCCGCCGCGGTCGACGAACTGATCGCCGAACGCGGGGTACGCGCGCCGTTCATCCGGATGGCCAAGGCCGGCCAGCTCCTGGCCCGCGACTGCTATCTGGGTCCGGCCGGGTTCGGCGCAGAGATGCCGGACCAGGTGGACTCCGCGGGCGTCCTGGCACAGTTCGCGGCCGGATCGACCATCGTGCTGCAGGGACTGCACCGGCTCTGGCCGCCGGTCATCGACTTCGTCCGAGGCATGGTCGACGACCTCGGCCACCCCGTTCAGGCCAACGCCTACGTCACGCCGCGCGGCAGCCGCGGCTTCGACCCCCACTACGACGTGCACGACGTGTTCGTCCTGCAGGTGTCGGGGCAGAAGCGCTGGATCGTCCACGAGCCGGTGCACCACGATCCGCTGCCGTCCGAGCCCTGGACCGACCACCGCGAGGCCATCGAAGCCCGTGCCGCCGAGGATCCCATCATCGACGCCGTGCTCTCGGCGGGCGACGCGCTCTACCTCCCGCGCGGTTGGCTGCACTCCGCCGAGGCGCTGGACGCCACCTCGATCCACCTGACCATCGGGGTGTCCGCGGTCACGGGCCTCGACGTGATCCGCGCCGTCGTCGACTCGCTGGCGTCGGTCGACGACCTCCGCAGGTCCCTGCCGATGGGCATCGACCTGACCGACCGCGACGAGATGGTCGCGACCGCCTCGAAGGTGATGGCGGAACTCGTCGACGTCCTGCGCGACCACGGCACCGAGTTGAGCGAAGGCGCCGCCGGGCGGCTGTCCCGGCGCCACGCCGACCGCACCCGACCCGTCGCCGTCCGTCCGCTGGCCACGCTCGACGCGATCGACGAGGTGTCGTTCGGGACGTTCCGGTGGCGCCACGGCCTGATCGCCGTCGTCGAGGAGCACGGCGGGCGCGTCGAGCTCCGACTGCCGGACCGGACGATCCGATTTCCCGCGTACTGCGCCCCCGCCGTTCGTGCGCTGCACTCCGGGTCGGCCGCCGCCGCGGCCTCCCTGCCGGGGCTCGACACCGCGGACGCAACGGTGCTGCTGCGCAGGCTCTTGCGCGAGGCCGTCGTCGTGCCCGACCGGTCCAGCCAGGGATGACCCCGGCGAGGCGACCACCGTGCAGCGACCAGTCGCTGCTGCGCAACGACCCCATGTACGGCACAGCGTCCGCGGGCCACTCGTGGGTGATGCTCGAATTGAGCGGTGGTTGGGGACATTCCGCGCTCCTCGATTCACCGGCCATCGTCGACCCCAACCTCGGGCGCGCCATCGCACGGCACTTCGAGACGGCGGGCATGCGCATCGCCGCCATCCGGCGACCGGGTCGGCGTCCCGCCGCGCCGCGGTGGCGCTGGTTCATCGCCCACTCCGACGAGGGGCGGGAGGCGCTGTACACCGGTGAGGTGAGCGGCCCGGACGACTACCTCCGACTCGCACCGGACGGCTCGGACGGGGCGCCGAGTCCGGATCCACTGGTCGCGATCTGCGCGCACGGCAGGCACGACCAGTGCTGTGCGGTGCGGGGACGAGCGGCGTGTGCGGCGATCGCAGACGAGTACCCCGAGATCACCTGGGAGTGTTCGCATCTCGGCGGTGACCGGTTCGCCGCGACGATGCTGGTGCTGCCAGAGGGGCTCTGCTACGGCCGGGTCGACTCCGCCGACTCGGCGGACCTGGTCCGGCTGTACTTCGACGGCCGGGTGAACGACGCCTTCCTACGCGGTCGCACCTCGCTGCCGCACGCGGTGCAGGCCGCCCAGCACTTCGTGCGCGAGGCGACCGGAGAGGACCGGATCCACGCCCTCTCACCCCTCGACGTCGTGCACGACGAGGGACGCATCCGCGTCCGACTGCGCGGGCCGTCGGGGCCGATCGACGTCGTGCTCACCGAGAAGATGACCGATCCGCTGCTGTCCATGTGTTCGGCGAAGGTCGAGGGCAGCGTGCGCACGTTCGTCTTCGAGTCGATGAGCTGACCGGTCAGCGGCTCGCACCGACGCGTGACAGCGCCTCCGTCGCAACGTGTTCGGCGTCGTGGTCGTTGATGTGGATGCTGTCGTAGATCCCCCTGAGCCGTTCGGCCTGTTCGGCAGGCGAGACCTCCGTCGACCGGTAGAGCCGGCCGGCCTCGCGGGCCTGGTTCCGCACCAGCCGCGTCCGGCCCCTGCGAAGCGACTCGTACAGCGCGAGCCTGTCCGGGACGTCGCCGGTCGACGCGTCCGCCAGCGTCGCGGCGAGGGTGATCGCGTCCTCGACGGCCTGGTTCGCGCCCTGACCGAGGTGCGGGGTGACCGCGTGGGCGGAATCGCCGAGCAGGGTGATGCGCCCGGTGGACCAGCGGTCCAGTGGCTCGCGGTCGTAGATCCCCCACCGGAACGTCTCGTCCATCGCTCCGATGACCTGCAGCACGCGCTCGTCCCAACCCTGGTATGCGCGAGCGAGTTCCGCGACGTCGCCGGGCGCGGTCCACGACTCCTCGACGTCGAGGGTCGTCGGCACGAACGCCACCAGGTTCATCAGCCGCCCCGACGACACCGGGTAGAGCAGGAAGCTCTGGCGGGGTCCGAGCCACATGGCACTGACGTCGAGGTCGACCACGCCGCGGACGCGCTCTGCGGGCAGCAGGCCGCGGTAGGCCATGATGCCCTCCGACACGGGGTCGGCGGGATCGGTCACCGTGCCCTGCAGACGCGAGTGGATGCCGTCGGCACCGACCAGCACGTCGGCCTCGACGACGCTGCCGTCGGCGAAGTCGACCCGCGCGCCCTCCGGCGTCTCGGTGACGCCGACGCACCGGCGGCCCATCTGAAGCGCGCCGTCGGGCAGCGCCCGAGCCAATGCCGTCTGGAACTCGCCGCGGTGCAGGAACCAGGTCCGTTCCGGGTCGCCGAGGGACAGCGCGGCGGGGTCGATCGGCAGTGCCGCACCCGTCGAGGTGCGGTAGGCGTAGCCCCTGACGCGGCCGGCGAGGGCCTCGATGGCGTCACCCAGCCCGAGGTCGGTCAGGACGCGAGATCCGTTGGTGGCGATGGCCACTCCGGCGCCGAGCGCCTTCAGTTCGTGTGCCTGCTCATACACCGTGGCGTCGATCCCTCGTCGGCGCAATGCGATCGCGGCCGTCAGGCCGCCGATTCCCGCACCGACGATTGCTACCCGTAGCGACATGCTGGCGCCTCCATGATCGACGTTCGTGTACCGATCGGCACACCATTGACCGTACGTGTACCGATCGGTACGGTCAAGGCGTGCCGCGACCCCCCGACCCCGACAGGCGCGCGCAGCTGCTGCGCGCCATCGTCGACCATCTGGAGCGGACGGGCATCGACGACCTGTCCCTGGCCCCGCTGGCGGAGGCCGTGGGGACGAGCAAGCGCATGCTGCTCTACTACTTCGGCGACCGCGGCGGACTCATCGCCGCGGCCATGGAGTTCAGCCGCCCCGACGTCGGGCAGATCTTCGCGAACGTCGACACCCCGGAACGGCTGGCCGCGGCCTCGACGGATCTGTGGCACGCACTGACCCGCGGTGCACAACGCCACCGCGTGCGGCTCCTGCTGCAGGTGCTCGCCCTGTCGACCACCGCCCCCGACACCTACGGCCCCTACGGCCGACGCGCGGTCGAGGTCGTCCTGGATCCGATCACCACGGCGTTCCGGGACGCCGGCTTCCCCGCGGACGAGGCGGCGGTGGGCGCGACGCTCGTCGTGTCCGGGCTGCGCGGACTCTGCCAGGACCTCCTGGTGACGACCGAGCGCGAACGCGTCGACGCAGCAGCCGCCCTGCTGGTGCACTCGGCCGTGTTCGTCGACGCCGCTCCGGCGATTGACAGGTAACTCCCAGCGCACGTTCGTCTTTCGTGGGTACCCCGTGGCCATGATTCACGACGTCGTCCTCGCCGCCACGCAGCAACCCGAAGCCGCCGGATTCATCCTGCGGGGCATCAAGGGGATCTTCGTCGCCATCGGCAGCGTCATCGCCGCCGTCATCTGCGCCATCGTCGCCGGGACGAAGGGCCGTAGCGCTCTGGGTTGGGGGCTGCTCGGCCTCTTCTTCTCGATCATCACGCTCATCGTGGTGATCGTCATCCCGTCGAAACGAAAGTGACGTCGCTCAAACGGTGATGATCGCCACGTCGCGCCCGGGAATCGGTGCGCCCGAACCGGTGTTGCCGCTCCACGTGTCCCAAACCCTGAAAGCTCCCCTCTGATGCGCCAGGGCCCCCTCGCAGGCCGCTACCCCGCGGTCGCCGCCATGGTCACCTTCGCGCTGATCCCCTACCTGGCGCTGTCCGCTGCGGTCGACCCCCTGGTACCGATCATCACCGAGTCGCTGCACATGAGCGAACAGACGATGACGTTGAGTTCCGGCCTGGGCAACGCCGCCTACGCGGTGGGCACCGTGCTCGCGGTGCAGTTCGCCCAGCACCTGCCGCAGCGCCGCATGCTGCTGTCCTACGCCGCGGTGCTGGTCGTCGGATCCGTGACCGCCGCAGCCGCGCCGAATGCGCCGGCGTTCATCACCGGGCACATCCTGCAGGGTCTCGCGACGAGCATGCTGCTGATCGCCGCTGCGCCTCCACTGACGATCGGCTTCCCCCGCGACAAGCTGAAGATCACCGCGGTCATCATGAACATGTGCGTGTTCGGCGCCGTGGCGCTCGGGCCGTTCATCGGTGGCGTGCAGGCGGAGTCGAACGCGTGGCGTCCGCTGTTCTGGATCGTCGCCGGCATCGCTGTCGTGGCGCTCGTCCTGGCGGTGCTGACGTTCGAGGACGCGCCGCCCGCCGACCGTGACGCACCGCGCGACCTGCCGGCGATCGTCCTGGCGGCCGTCGGCTGCACCGCGGCGTTCGTCGGCGCCGCACAGCTGACGAGCCACGACTTCTCCGACCTCGCGGTCACCGTGCCGATGCTGGGCGGCCTCGCACTGATCGTGGTGCTGATCGTGTACCAGTTCCGCGCCCGCCGTCCGCTGCTGACGGTGCGGACGATGCTGACCAGCGCCATCCCGGTCGCCGGTGTCGGCGTGGCCCTGTTCGCCGCAGCAGCCTCCGTCGCGGCCACCGTCCTCACCGCCGCCGTCTTCCTGAAGACCTACAGCCCCGTCCACGTCGGCCTGCTCTACCTGCCCGAACTCGGCGGCGCCGTGATCATGGCGTTCGTCTTCGGCTTCGTGATCTCCCGTCGGGCGATCCACTACCTGCCGCTGGTCGGGATGTTCCTGCTTGCGGCGGGCATCGTGGTGTTCCGGTTCGCGCTCCCGGCGAATCAGCCTCTGGCGCTGCTGGGTTCGACGCTGACGGGGCTCGCCCTCGGTGCGACGGTGGCGCCCGCGCTGTTCGTCGCCGGCTTCTCGCTCAAGTCCAACAGCCTGCAGCGGGTCTTCGCGATCATCGAACTGCTGCGGGCGGTCGCGGCCTTCATGGTCGCGCCGATCTTCGTCCACTTCGCCACCAGGGTGTCCAGCGACCTCGTCGAGGGAACGGAGATCGCGCTCTGGGTCGGCTTCGGCCTCGCGATCATGGGCGCCGTCTTCGGCGTCGCCGTCTACGCGCTCAGCGGCGCCCGACCGCAGACACCGGACCTCGACGAGTTCCTCGACGGGGACGAACCGGCCTGGTATTCGCCACCGCTGCTGGCACGGCTGCGCTCGAACGTCTCGGTCGAACCTCCCGTGCACCACCCGCACGTGGATTCCGGCCCCTCAGTGGATCGTTCGGTCCACGCAGGCGCCGGGCCCGTGCTGTTGGCCTACGACGGATCGGACCTCGCCGCACACGCGATCGCCGAGGCCGCAGGTCGAGTTCCGCAGAGCGTCGCCATCGTGGTCTGCGTCTGGCAGCCCGTCGACCTAGGCTTCACCCCGGTCGACGATCAGCACGTCGACGCCGACCGGGCGAGCGACGTGCGGCGCGCCGCCGAGCGCACCGCGGCGCACGGCGCCGCACTGGCTCGCGACGCCGGCTTCGAGGCGTCCAGCGTGGCGGTCGAGGCGACGCCGACGTGGCGGGGCATCGTCGCCGCCGCGGACGAGCACGACGCCCGCCTGATCGTCCTCGGGCCCCACCGCCGCGCCGGGCTGCTCGGCCACCTCGAGGGCAGCGTCGCCTCGGCGGTCGCCGCGCACACCGACGTCCCGGTGCTGCTCGTCCCCGAGCCCGAGGAGTCGGAAGCGCCTGCGGCGCACCGATAGTCCCCGACCTTTGCCGGATGGTCGAACACGTGTTCTAATCGTGTCATGACCGTAGACACTCTGGTAGAGGCGCCGTCCACCGCTCCCGTCGCGAACACCCCCGCCGAGCCGCTGGCACCCGCCGCCGACAAGAAGGCGCCGGCCAAGAAGGCGGCCGCCAGGACGAAGACGGTCGAGCTGACCCTCACCGTCACCGGCACCGCCGACGGCGAGTGGCGCGCGCAGCTCAAGCAGGGCAGCACTTTCCTGGCCCGCGACGTCGCGGTGGCCGCAGCCGCCGTCTCGCGGGCGGCCCGGGAACTCCACGACGATCTCGCCGAACCGATCGACGCGATCATCGGCGAGGCACGGTCCCAGCAGGCAGCCAAGGTCGCCGCGCTCGAGGCGGAGCTGGACGCGGCGCGTCAGGCGTTGGCGAACCTGGACTGAGTCCGTCGGCCAGAACGAGGCCCTCACCGACGACGACGGCCCCCGCCAAGGCGGGGGCCGTCGTCGTGAGACTGGAGACGCGAAGGTGGTGGTCCCGGCTGGGATCGAACCAGCGACCTTCCGCGTGTGAGGCGGACGCTCTCCCCCTGAGCTACGAGACCGGGGACTCCGTCGACACTAGTCCGACGGACGACGAAGGTTAACACGGGCCGCCGCGCGACCGGGAATCGAAAGACCGACCCCAGGCCGGTTGACGGTCGTATCGTCACGCCATGGCGCGTCGGGCCGGTGCAGTCGCTTCGCTCGCGCTGCTGGCCGCCCTGGCGGGGTGTGCCGACCGTCCGGCAGCGCCCGCACCGACCATGGCCCCGGCGGGCACGACCGCGGTGCCCACAGCCGAGGACGACGAGACACTCGACGAGCTGATCGCGTTCTCCTCACCGAGCGGGAACGTCGGCTGTTACGTCGACCCCTCGGCCGTCCGATGCGACATCGCCGAGCGGGACTGGACTCCGCCGGCGCGTCCCGCTGACTGCGAGTTCGACTACGGGCAGGGCCTCTCCCTGGCGCCGGGCGGCACGCCTGCCTTCGTCTGCGCCGGCGACACCACCCTCGGTGGCGGCGCGCCCCTGCCCTACGGCGAGTCGATCTCGGCGGGCGCGCTCCAGTGCGACAGCTCCGAATCCGCAATCACGTGCCGCGACAGCCTGACCGGGCACGGCTTCGCGATCGCGCGCGAGTTCTACGACGTCTTCTGAGCCCCCGAACACGGTTCCTACGAGGGGATTTGTGCGGTCTCGGTTCAATCGACTAGTGTCGTGCTTCGCAACGGACGACGCAGTCGGACGTAGCGTGCGGACGTGGCGCAGTTGGTAGCGCACAACCTTGCCAAGGTTGGGGTCGCGGGTTCGAATCCCGTCGTCCGCTCGATCGGTGCAGTGGCATCAACCCCAGCGGTGGAGTGGCCGAGTGGTGAGGCAACGGCCTGCAAAGCCGTGCACACGGGTTCGATTCCCGTCTCCACCTCCGATGATTTCGAAACACCCGGCGCGATTAGCTCAGCGGGAGAGCGCTTCCCTGACACGGAAGAGGTCACTGGTTCAATCCCAGTATCGCGCACCAAGATTCACACGGCCCGGTTCACACCGGGCCGTTTTCATGTCTCCCCTGGCGCGCCGCGCGGTGAACCTTGCCGCCCGTCAGGCGGATTCGCGCCCGAAGGCGTCGTAGGCCTCCGCGATGTGATGCACGGTGGCGTCGGGGTGTTCCCGGGCCACCGCCTCGATCGCCGAACGCGCCAGAGGGCCCAGACCCGCCATCTGGGTGGGCCACTCGCCGCGGGCGAGCGCCGCCGACAACGATTCCTCGAAGGTCGTACGTGAGGTGGGCGATTCGGCCGGCATGCCGTGAAGGCTACTGGCAGTCAGGAGCGCCGTCCTGCCGAGACGACGACCATCGCGAGATCGTCACGTCGTCTTCACATTCGAGCGCTGCGTCGAACCCGATGTTCGCTACGGCGACTCGGACGGGCAGTACGTCGCGGCCGCCGCACCGACGAAGAAGCCACTGTCCTCGATGTTGAGGCTCGTCTCGTTGGAGACTTCCTGGGTGGCGTCGAGCAACGAGTTGCCCTCTTGCAGGTAGTCGCACACCGCCATCCCGACCTTCACGGCGTCGACCGCCGAGGGGTAGGTGATCCCCTCGTCGTCGAGCACGCTGAGGAAGATCTCGTCGTTCTCGTCGGCGAGGGCCGGCGGCGCGAAGGTGGTCGCCAGCGCGAACCCGACTGCGGCCACCGAGACTACGAACTTTCCGCGCATGGCGGCCTCCTGTCAATGAACTGAGAAGCGAAGAGTACGACAGGTGACCGTCACATGCACCTATTTGCTGAAAGGTCGTTCACGACCCCGTCACGGCGAAAGGGAGGACGCCGTCGGCGGCGGCCTGACACCATCGGGTCATGACCGACCGCATCGAAGTCCAACGCCCGATCGCCGCACCACCCGCCGACGTCTTCGCGCTGCTGTGCGACCCGCAGGGCCACGTGGCCATCGACGCCACCGGAATGTTGCAGAGCGCCGACGGCGACCCCGTCACCGCGAGCGGTGACAGCTTCGTCGTGCACATGGATCGTGAAGCGCTGAACGACTTTCCGCTCGGCAAGTACGACGTGACGGTGAAGATCACCGACTACGAGAAGGACGCCCTGATCGCCTGGACCATCGAGGGTCAGATCAAGCCGCAGATCGGGCACGTCTACGGCTACCGCCTCGAGCCCGATGCCGACGGCACCCTGGTGACGTCGTTCTACGACTGGAGCGGCATCGACCAGCACTGGCGTGACGCGGGGATCTTCCCGGTGATCTCCGAGACCGCCCTGCGCGGCACGCTCGGAATCCTCGACCGCACCGTCCGCCGCGGCTACCCCAGGGGATGAACCCCTGATCGTCAACCCACGGTTGACGACAGCACATCGTCAACATACGGTTGACGCATGCCCGCCACGCCCGACATCACCCACCCCGTCCGCCTCGACGACCTCATCACCGCCATCCGCCAGGCCCACGACCAACCGCTCGAGCAGCTCACCGACGCGGTGATCGCCGGCCAGGCGCTCGGCGACGTCGCCGACCACCTCATCGGCCACTTCGTCGACCAGGCGCGCCGGTCGGGCGCGTCCTGGACCGACATCGGCACGTGCATGGGCGTGACCAAGCAGGCGGTGCAGAAGCGCTTCGTCCCGAAGGCCGACACCACGCCGATGGACCCCAACGAGGGGTTCGCCCGCTTCACCCCCAGGGCACGTGCCGCGATCGTGGAGGCGCAGACCGTCGCTCGCGCGGCCGAGAACGTCGAGATCACCCCCGGGCACCTGCTGCTCGGACTGTTCGGCGACGACGAGTCACTGGCCATCAGGCTGCTGGCGAGCCAGGGCGTCGACCACCATCGCGTCCGCAACGCCGTCGAACTCCCCCCAGCCACCGGTGAGCGCCACGAGCTGATCCCGTTCAACGGGCCCGCCAAGAAGGTCCTCGAACTGACCTTCCGAGAGGCGCTGCGACTCGGACACGACTTCGTCGGAACCGAGCACCTCCTGCTCGCCCTGCTCGAATCCGAGGATGGCAACGGCGTCCTGCACGGCCTCGGCGTCGACGGTCGGCGGGCCGAGACCGAACTGACCGACGCGCTGCGGATCGTCTCCGGCGCGCCGCGGGAATAGACCGCGGGCACTGCCGGTAGATAGACGCATGACACTCCCGGACTCGGCACGCGCGCTCATCGGTGACGGCGTCGACGCCACCCTCGTCACCATCAACCCCGACGGCAGCCCCCAGGTCTCGCTCGTATGGGTGGCGCTCCGATCGACCCCGGACGGCGACGAACTCGTCAGCGCCCACCTGTCCGAATATCAGAAGACCCGCAACGTCCGTCGCGACCCGCGCGTCGCCGTCACCATCGTCGCGCCGCACGAACCCGGCCGGCAGCGCCAGTACCTGTCGATCCAGGGCACCGCCCGCATCACCGAGGGCGGCGCACCCGAGCTGCTCACCGAGCTGGCCGAGGTGATGCTGGGGTCCAGCGAGCACTTCCCGCCCGCAGGAGCACCCGACGGACTGCTGACCCGCATCCGCATCGACAAGGTGGGCGGCTCCGGCCCCTGGGTCTCCTGACCGTCGAACCCACCGTCGGGCGTACCCCGGTGTGCCATCATGCGAGGCAGCACACGACGGGAGCGAAGAGTCACATGACTGGTGGAACCGGCACGCGGGGAATCACCCGGAAAGCGGCGACGCGCATGCTCGCCCTCGTCGTCGCGACGCTCGCCATGCTCGGCGTCGCGGTCGCACCGCCCGCGGCCGCAGACGTCAACCCGATCGGCAACCTGGGCGACACCCTGCGCGTCGAGTACCGCGGCATCGTCGCCGACGTGACCGTGCACGACGTCCTCCCCACCGATCCCCCTCCCGGCTACGCGCCCACCGGTTCCCCGCGCTGGCGCTACGAGGGTGGGCCGTGGCGCGCCGGGGTCACCGTGCACACCATCCAGACGCCTGCGCCCTACGCCCAGTCCCTCGGCTTCGCCTTCAACGGCGTCACCCCCTACGGAGATGCGTACGCGCCCAAGGCAACCGACGCACCCGACGCCCTGCAGTACGCACTGTTGAACGCGCCGGCCGGGTCGACCGTCAACGGCGCCGTCTACTGGCAGGTCTACCGCGACCTCGTCACCAACGTGGTGCTGCTCGACCCCAAGACCGGTGAACACCTGGCCCAGTGGAACATCTGGCAGCCGGGTTCGCCGCTGCCCTGATCCCCGTGCCCGTCCAGGTCACCGCGGCCGCCACGGCCGAACTGAGCGAACTCGCCGACGTCGCCGCGCGCACGTTCCCACTCGCCTGCCCGCCGTCGGCGACGCCCGCCAACGTCGCCGACTTCATCGCGACGAACCTGTCCCGGGAGCGGTTCGCCGCGTACCTCTTCGACCCCTCCCGCGAGGTGCTCGTCGCCCGCACCGAGCACGGGATCGTCGGCTACGCCATGCTCGTCGACGGTGTCGGGGACGACGAGCACGTCCGCCGTGCCGTGCCGATCCTGCCCGCGCGCGAACTGTCCAAGATGTACGTCCTGCCCGACTCCCACGGCTCCGGTGCCGCGGCGGCGCTGATGACCGCGGCGCTCGAGCGGTCCGAGGGACGCGGCGATTCGGCGGTGTGGCTCGGCGTCAACCAGGACAACGAGCGCGCGCAACGCTTCTACTCCAAGCACGGCTTCCTGATCACCGGCACCAAGACGTTCCAGCTCGGGGACGCGGTCGAGAACGACTACGTGATGCTGCGCAGGCTCTGACTACTCCTGGCCCGCGTGCGTCAGTGCCAGCAGTCGCGACGTCGCGCGCAGGTACTTCTTGCGGAACCCGCCGGCGAGCATCTCCTCGCTGAACACGGTGTCGAGCTTGGACCCCGACGCCACGATCGGGATGCCCGCGTCGTACAGCCGGTCGGTCAGCGACACCAGCCGCAGCGCCACGCTCTGATCCTCGATCGGGTGGACCCCGGTGACGAACACCTCGGTCACCCCCTCGATCAACGCGTTGTACCGCGATGGGTGCATCGTCGCGAGGTGCGCGCACAGCGCGTCGAAGTCGTCGAGCGTCGCGCCCTCCACGCCCTCCGCCCGCGCCCGCACGTCCTCGTCGCTGGGCGGTTGCGGCGCGGGTGGCAGGTCGCGGTGCCGATAGTCGGGGCCCTCGATCCGCACCGTCGTGAAGATCTGCGACAGCGTGTTGATCTCGCGCAGGAAGTCCTGCGCCGCGAAGCGTCCCTCGCCGAGTTGCTCGGGCAGCGTGTTCGACGTCGCGGCGATCGACACCCCGCGCTCCACCAGCGCCGACAGCAGCCGCGAGATCAACGTCGTGTTGCCCGGGTCGTCCAGTTCGAACTCGTCGATGCACACCACCACGTAGCCCGACAGCAGCTCGATGCACTCCACGAAGCCGAATACCCCTGCCAGCTGGGTCAATTCGCCGAAGGTCGCGAACGCCGCCGGCCCGGCGTCGGCGGCCACCAGGCGGTAGTACGTCGACGCCAGGAGGTGGGTCTTGCCGACGCCGAACCCGCCGTCGAGGTACACCCCGACGCCCGGGAGCACCTCACGCTTGCCGAACAGCTTCTTCTTGCCCGCCCGACGCTGCGCGGCCTCGGTGCAGAACTGCTCGCACGACCGGACGGCATCTGACTGCGACGGCTCCCCCGGGTCGGGCCGGTAGGTGTCGAAGGAGACGTCGGCGAACGTCGGCGGGGGCACCAGCTGGGCGACCAACCGCTCGGGCGTGACGGTCGGGTGACGATCCACCAGGTGCGCGGTCGTACCGGATGAAGTGGAAGGAGATGCCCCGTGCATGCAGGCACCCTATCGACGTGTTGCAATTGTCCACGTGTCCGAGGGCGAGGCTGCGACAGAGCTCACAGAGCTGGGAGCCGTCGGCTCCGCGTTCGACACCGACGACGACGGTCGGCTGGCGGCCTTCTACGCCTATCCCGACCCGCTGGATCGGTGCTGGGTCCGCGCGAACATGCTGTCCAGCCTGGACGGCGCCGCCACCGACGACGGCACGTCGGGTGGCCTCGCGGGTCTCGGCGACCGCGCCATCTTCCACCGGATGCGGCGCGAGGCCGACGTCATCCTCGTCGGAGCGTCCACGGTCCGGATCGAGAACTACTCCGGCGCCCAGATGCCGGCGGCCGCGCGCCTCGAGAGGCAGAGCCGGGGCCAGTCCGAGGTGCCGCCCATCGCCGTCGTCACCCACCACGCCGACTTCGAGCACGACGCCAAGCTGTTCACCCGCTCCGAGGTGCCGCCGCTGGTCCTCACCTGTCGTGAGACCGTCGAGGACGCGACCCGCCGGTTCGGCGACAGCGCCGAGGTGATCGACGCCTCCGGCCGACAGGCCGACCGCGTCGACCCCGTGCGCGTCCTCCAGCTCCTCGACGGTCGCGGACTGCGCCGGGTGCTCACCGAGGGCGGACCGTCACTGCTCAGCCTGTTCATCGAACTCGACCTGCTCGACGAACTGTGTGTGACGATCGCCCCCATCCTCGTCGGCGGCAACGCGCGGCGCATCGCCACCGGGTCCGGGGAGGCCCACACCCGCATGCGGCGCAGCCACCTGCTGACCGACGCCGAGGGCTACCTGTACACCCGGTACGTGAAGGCCGACTGATCCCGCGTCGACCGGACCCGGCACCCTCGATCGCTACTGTGGTCAGCATGCGTCGGCGTCGTCAGCCAATCCGGGCCCTCTGCCTCGCCACCGTCGCGTCGGTCGTCCTGGCCGGGTGCGCACCGATCCTGGCCGCCAACCCGCGCTTCGCCACCAACTCGGGGGCCAATCCGCAGGGACAGCCGGAGACCACCCAGGCCCCGACCGGCCCGCCGCCGGTCGAGGCGCCGAAGAACGAGCTGGCATGGCAGGACTGCACCAGCCGGGTGTTCCGCGACGCGCAGGTGCCCGCCCCCGCCGGCGTCAGCCTGGACTGCGCCGACTACGACGCCGACCTCGACTCCATCAACGGTGCCAGCGGCAGCGTCACCATCGGCGTCGTCCGCGCCAAGTCCGTGGCAACGCCCTCGGACGCGGGTCCGCTGGTGATGACCACCGGCACCGACCTGCCGTCCTCGGTCGAACTGCCGATGTGGCTGGCGCGCAACGGCACCGACGTGCTGAAGACCAACCCGATCGTCGCCGTGGACCGCCGCGGCACCGGCATGTCCGGCGAACTGGACTGCCGCGACCTGTTCGACCGCCAGGAGATGTTCGACCAGGCCCAGTTCGAGGCGGGCGACGACCCCGTGGCCAACCTCGGCGCCATCGTGCAGACCGCCACCACCAGCTGCACCGACACCATCGCTCCGGGCGACTCCGCCTACGACACCGTCCACGCCGCCGAGGACATCGAACGCCTGCGCAGTACCTGGGACGTGCCGACGCTGGCGCTGCTGGGCGTCGGCAACGGCGCCCAGGTCGCCCTGGCGTACGCGGGCACCCACGCGAACAAGGTGTCGCGCCTGATCCTCGACTCTCCGCTGCCCCTGGCCATCGGCGCCGAGGCCGCAGCCGAGCAGAAGGTCAAGGGCCAGCAGGCCGCCCTCGACGCCTTCGCCGCGCAGTGCACGGCCACCGGCTGCCCGCTCGGACCGGACCCCAAGGGCGCCGTCGACGCACTGCTGGCCGCCGCCCGCGCCGGGCAGGGCCCGGGAGGCGTGTCGGTGTCCGCACTCGTCGACGCCATCACCACCGCACTCGCCTTCGACCAGTCCGGGTCACGGGCCGCCCTCGCCGGCGCGCTCGCCGCCGCCCGGGACGGCAACACCGGCGCGCTCAACGACCTCGTGAACCAGGCCGAGACGCTGCGCCACACCGACGGTCAGTTCGTGAACTCCTGCAGCGACGCGCTGAACCGACCGACGCCGGACCGGGTGCGCGAACTCGTCGTCGGCTGGGACCGGCTCTACCCGCAGTTCGGCCGCGTCGGCGCGCTCGACATGGTCGACTGCCTGAACTGGCCGAGCAGCACGCCCCCCAAGGAACCGCAGAACCTCAAGACCCCGGTGCTGCTGCTGGGCGTGCAGAACGATCCCATCGTCGGCAACGAGGGCGTCGCGGCCGTCGCGGCGACCGTCATCAACGGCGGTGCCACCAACCGCCGCATCATCTGGCAGGGCACCGGCCACGGCGCGGTGACGTCGTCCCCGTGCGCCCTCGGGCCGGTGCTCGCGTACCTGCAGAGCGGCAACCTGCCGAGCACCGACACGTACTGCCCCGCCTGACCGGCCGCCTGCGAGGACCGTTATAGGGTGCGCTGGTGGCGGTAGCTGACTCCCTGGTGCGTGCATTCCGACCCCGCACGTCCGCGCCCGACGCCGCGACCGTGCTGCGGTCGGCACTGTGGCCCGTCGCGATCCTGTCGATCATCCACCGCAGCTACGTGCTGGCCACCAACGGCTACATCACCGACGACTTCGGGCCCGTCTACCGGGCCGTCGTCAACTTCAAGCGCGGCTGGGACATCTACAACGAGCACTTCGACTACGTCGACCCGCACTACCTGTACCCGCCCGGCGGCACGCTGCTGCTGGCCCCGTTCGGCTACCTGCCCGTGGACGCGTCGCGGTACTGGTTCATCTTCTTCAACACCGTCGCGATACTGCTGGCCGCCTACTTCCTGTTGCGGCTCTTCAAGTTCGGTCTCGCCTCGGTGGCCGCCCCGGCGCTGCTGCTGGCGATGTTCTGCACCGAGTCCGTCACCAACACTTTGGTGTTCACCAACATCAACGGCTGCATGCTGCTGGCCGAGGTGCTGTTCTTCCGGTGGCTGCTGGACGGCAAGCGCAACCACGAGTGGCTGGCCGGCGTCGCCATCGGCCTCACGCTCGTCGTCAAACCGTCGCTGGCGCCGCTGCTGCTGATACCCGTCCTGAACCGCCAATGGCGCCCACTCGTGACGGCCATCGGCGTGCCCCTGGTGTTCAACGCCGTGGCGTGGCCGCTGGTGTCCGACCCGATGAACTTCGTCAGCCGCACCGTCCCCTACATCCTGTCCACCCGCGACTACTTCAACAGCTCGATCCTGGGCAACGGCGTGTACTACGGCCTGCCGGCGTGGCTGATCCTGCTGCTGCGCATCGCGTTCGGTCTGCTCGCGGTGGCGACCCTGTGGCTGCTGTACCGCTATTACCGCGAACGCGACCCGCTGTTCTGGATGCTGACGTCGTCGGGCGTGCTGCTCATCACGTCGTTCCTGGTGCTGTCGCTGGGTCAGGGCTACTACTCGATGATGCTGTTCCCGTTCCTCATGACGGTGGTGCTCGCGAACTCGACGATCCGCAACTGGGTGGCGTGGCTGGCGATCTATGGCTTCATGACCATGGACCGGTGGCTGCTGGGCCACTGGCCGACCACCGGCCGGTTCCTCGAGTACTCGAAGATCACCTACGGCTGGTCGCTGATGCTCATCGTGGTGTTCAGCGTGCTGTACTTCCGCTACCTCGACGCCAAGGCCGACGGACGGCTCGAGGACGGCATCGATCCGCCGTGGATGACGGACGCGCGCCCTCGCGCTAGCGTTGAGGGATGACCAGCCCGAAGATCCAGCTCACCGACGACGAGTGGCGCACCAAGCTCAACCCGGCCGAGTTCGCGGTGCTGCGCGAGGCGGCCACCGAGCCGCCCTTCACCGGCGAGTACACCGACTCGAAGACCGAGGGCGTGTACCAGTGCCGGGCGTGCGGCGCCGAACTGTTCCGCAGCACCGAGAAGTTCGAATCCCACTGCGGCTGGCCGTCGTTCTTCGATCCGGCCGACTCCGACGCGGTGATCCTGGTGACCGACGACTCGCTGGGCATGCACCGCGTCGAGGTCATCTGCGCCAACTGCCACAGCCACCTCGGGCACGTCTTCGAGGGCGAGGGCTACCCGACGCCGACCGACCAGCGGTACTGCATCAACTCGATCTCGCTGAAGCTGGTCCCGGCCGGAAGCTGAACTCGAACTCCGTTCCGCGAGCAGACGTGAACTCCCCTGCTCTACGGCAGAAGAGGGGAGTTGACGTGTGCTCGGCGTGAAGAGCTACGGCAGGCGCGCGATCAGGTCCTCGACCGACAGGCGCGGACCGGTGAAGAACGGTGTCTCCTCGCGGACGTGGCGACGGGCATCCGTGTAGCGCAGCTTCCACATCAACTCGACGATGCGGCCGAGGTCCGGGCCCTCGAACGCCAGGATCCACTCGTAGTCGCCGAGGGCGAACGCCGGCACGGTGTTGGCCCGCACGTCCGGGTACTCGCGGCCCGCCATGCCGTGCTCGACGAGCATCTTGCGCCGCTCGTCGTCGGGCAGCAGATACCAGTCCAGGGAACGGACGAACGGGTAGACGCAGACGTAGTCGCCGGGCTCCTCGCCCGCGATGAACGCGGGCACGTGGCTCTTGTTGAACTCCGCGGGCCGGTGCAGCGCGACGACGCTCCACACCGGATCGCTCGCGCGGCCCAGCGTCGTCTGCCGGAACGCGCGGTAGGTGGCCTGCAGGTCCTCCACCCGCTCGGCGTGCGTCCACAGCATGAAGTCGGCGTCGGCGCGGAACCCCGCGACGTCGTACAGGCCGCGGACCACGACGTCGCCCTCCTCCTGACGCTTGAGGAAGGTCGCCATCTCGTCGACCAGCGCGGACCGCTCCTCCTCCAACGCCTCCGGCTGCACCGCGAACACCGAGATCATCATGTAGCGGGTCACCGAGTTCAATGCGTCGTAGTCGAGCTTCGCCATGTCTCCCATCGTGCCACGCTCGAGCCGGTCAACCGAGCGGCCGCCCGGGTGCCGGACGCCACACACGCCGGCACGCCGATGCCGTCGAGATAGCCTCCGGCCACGGCCAGCGTCGGCGGTAGACCCGCGCGCAGCTCGGCCACCAGCGCGGGGTGACCCGGGCCGTACTGCGGCAGCGCATCGATCCACCGCTGTACGCGGCAGTCGACGGGTTCCTGGCGGAGTCCGAACAGGTCGCGCAGGTCCTCGGCAGCCCACGCCAGCAGCTCCTCGTCGCCGGTGTTGCGGGCGATGCCGTCGCCGAACTTGCCGTACGACAGCCGCAGCAGCTCCGCGTTGCCGCGCCTGCCCCACTTGCGCGAGGTCAGCGTGACGGCCTTGGCGTGCAACGCTTCTCCGCTGGCGACCAGCACGCCGGACTGCTCCGGCACCGGCGTCCCGCCCGGCAGCGCCAGCACCACCAGCGCGCTGGAGGCGACGTCGATGCGCCCGGCCGCCGCGGCGGTCCGCGGTGCGACGCCCTCGACGAGGCGGGACAGCCGCGGCGCGGGCACCGCCACCACGACGCCGTCGGCGTACCAGCGGGCCCCGTCGTCGTCGAGCACGTCCCACCCCGCGGCCGACCGGTCGATGCGCCGCACGCCGACGTGCGCCCACCGGAAGCCGGCCCGGCGGGCCAGTTCGTCGATCAGCACCTGGTAGCCGCCGTCGACGGCGCCGAACACCGGCGCACCCGTGGGCGCGGGCACGCACTGCCGGACGGCGTCGGTGAGGCTGGGTGCGCCGCGGTCCAGCGCCGCGGCGAGCGTCGGCAGCGCCGACCGTAGACCGATGGTCGCCGCGGAGCCCGCGTAGACACCACCCAGCAGGGGATCGACCGACCGCTCCACGACCTGCCTGCCGAACCGGTCGGAGACGAGTTCGGCGACGGACGGGTCGGCGCCCGGCCGCCACGACAGGGGACGACCGGGCTCGCCTGCGACGTGCGCGACGGTGGCGTCGTCGACCAGGCCCGCCACCGACTCGGCGCTCGCCGGGATGCCCTGCAGCGTGCCCGGCGGCATCTGGTGCAGCCGCCCCCGCGCGTAGATCAGTGGCCGCACACCGGTGGTGCCGACCTGCTTGGCCGTCAGACCCAGCTCGGCCAGCAGCGCGGACACCTCGGGTCGTCGCGCGATGAACGCCTCGGCGCCGACGTCGACGGGCTGGCCGCCGACGCGCTCGGTCCGCAGCACGCCGCCGAGCCGGTCGGCGGGGTCGAACAGCGTGATCGACGCGTCGGGCCCGGCCGCCTGGCGCAGCCGGAACGCGGCCACCAGACCCGAGATGCCGCCCCCCACGACGCAGTAGGCGCGCGGGGTCACGACGAGTGCACCAGCGCGACTGCATCGGTGACGATGCCGGGATCGGTGGCGGGCAGCACGCCGTGCCCCAGGTTGAACACGTGGCCGGTGGCCCCGGCGTCGACGGCCCGCCTGCCGTCCTCGACGACGGCCCGCACCGCCCGTTCGACCGCGGGCCAGCCCGCGAGCAGAACCACCGGATCGAGGTTGCCCTGCAGCGCCTTGCCGGGACCCACCCGCGGGACGGCGTCAACCAGGGCGGTGCGCCAGTCGACGCCGACGACGGAGGCGCCCGCCTCCCCCATCGCGCCGAGCAGTTCCGCGGTGCCGACGCCGAAGTGCGTCATCGGGACGCCATAACCCGCGAGCGCGTCGAACACCCGCGTGCTGTGCGGCAGCACGAAGCTGCGGTAGTCGGCGAGCGACAGCGTCCCCGCCCAGGAGTCGAACAGCTGGATGGCGTCGACGCCCGCGTCGAGCTGGGCCCGCAGGAAGCCGATCGTCACGTCGGTGAGCGCAGTCATCAGCGCGTGCCAGGTCTGCGGCTCACCGAGCATCATGGCCTTGGTGTGCTCGTGGTTGCGGCTCGGACCGCCCTCGACCAGGTAGGAGGCCAGCGTGAACGGCGCGCCCGCGAACCCGATCAGCGGCACGTCACCGAGTTCGCCGGTGAGCATGCCGATGGCGTCGGCGACGGGCGCGACGGTCGCCGGATCCAGCGGGCGGACCGCGGCGACGTCGGCGGCCGTGCGGATGGGGTGTGCGATCACCGGCCCCACGTCGGGCACGATGTCGAGGTCGATCCCGGCGGCGCGCAGCGGTACGACGATGTCGGAGAACAGGATCGCGGCGTCGACGCCGTGCCTGCGCACCGGCTGCAGGGTGATCTCGCAGATCAGATCGGCGTCGAAGCAGGCCTGCATCATGGTGTTCTTGGCGCGCAGGGCCCGGTACTCCGGCAGCGAACGCCCGGCCTGCCGCATGAACCACACCGGCACTCGGGTGGGCTTGCGGCCGCCGGCCGCAGCCAGATACGGGGAGTCGGGCAGGTCACGGCGGGTATTCATCGCCATCCATGCTGCCATGCCGCGGCGCTACGGCGCGCCTGCGCCGCCACCAGGGGAGATCGGCTAGCGTCAATTGCCGTGACCTCCGCCGAACCGGCTCCCTTCCGCGAAGCGGTTGCGGCGATGAACACCGCGACCGTGCGGCCGGAGATCGAACTCGGGCCCATCCGCCCGCCGCAACGTCTCGCACCCTTCAGCTACGCCCTGGGCGCCGAGGTGCGCCACCCCGAGACCGCCGTCGTGTCCGAGGACTCCCTGGGCGGCGAGGCCTTCGGCCGGCTGATCCTGCTGCACGATCCCGAGGGCGCCGAGGCGTGGGACGGCACCATGCGGCTGGTGGCCTACATCCAGGCCGACCTCGACTCGATGGAGGCCGTCGACCCGCTGCTGCCCGAGGTCGCGTGGAGCTGGCTGGCCGACGCGCTCGAGACCAACGCCCACGCCGTCACCGCACTCGGTGGCACCGTGACGGCGACGACGTCGGTGCGCTACGGCGACATCTCCGGCCCGCCGCGCGCCCACCAACTCGAACTGCGCGCGTCGTGGACGGCGACCGACCTGATCCTCGGGCCGCACGTGCTGGCCTTCTGCGAGGTGCTCGAGCACGCTGCGGGCCTGCCCCCGGCGGGGGTCACGGACCTGAACTCTCGCACCCGCGCCTGAGATGACGGACGCACCGTCACCGGAGGCCGAAGACGGCCCAGCAGACGCCGAACCTGAACCCCAGGCCACTCCCCTGCTGGCGCCCGCCGACGGCGTCCCACCCCTGGCGATCTACCCCAGTGACATCGCCCGTGCCGCCGAGTTCCTCGCCTCGGGTCACGGCCCGTTCGCGATCGACGCCGAAAGGGCCTCGGGCTTCCGGTATTCGAACCGCGCCTACCTGGTGCAGATCCGCCGCGCCGGCGCGGGCAGCGTCCTGATCGACCCCGTTAACCACGGCGGCGACGCCCTGGCGGTCATGGCGCCCGTCGCCCGCGTGCTCGGCGACGACGAATGGGTGCTGCACGCCGCGGATCAGGATCTGCCGTGCCTCGCCGAGATCGGCATGACCCCGCCGCGCCTCTACGACACCGAACTCGCGGGCAGGCTGGCCGGTTTCGACCGGGTGAACCTCGCGGCGATGGTGGAGCGCCTGCTCGGCCTGCACCTGGTGAAGGGTCACGGTGCGGCGGACTGGTCGAAGCGTCCGCTCCCGGCGGAGTGGCTGAACTACGCCGCCCTCGACGTCGAGGTGCTCCTGGAGCTTCGCGACGCCGTCGCCGCCGTCCTCGAGGAGCAGGGCAAGACCGACTGGGCCGCACAGGAATTCGAGTACCTGCGCACGCTGGCCCCGACACCGACGCGACGCGACCGCTGGCGCAAGACGTCGGGCATCCACAAGGTGCGCAACCCGCGGGCGCTGGCCGCCGTGCGCGAACTGTGGAGCACCCGGGACGGCATCGCGCAGCGCCGCGACATCGCCCCCGGCCGCATCCTGCCCGACTCGGCGATCGTCAACGCCGCCACCGAGGACCCCGACACCGTGGCGAAGTTGACCGCGCTGCCGATCTTCGGCGGCGGCAGGCAGCGTCGCACCGCGCAGGTGTGGCTCGACGCGCTCGCCCGGGCCCGAGCCTCCGAGGACCTGCCGACGTCGTCCGAACCGCAGAACGGTCCGCCGCCGGCGGCCAGGTGGTCGCGCCGCAAGCCCGAGGCCGCAGCGCGTCTGGAGGCCGCCCGGGCGGGCCTGACCGAACTGTCGCAACGGGTCTCGGTGCCGCCGGAGAACCTGTTGACCCCCGACACCGTCCGCAGGCTGTGCTGGGACTGGCAGCCGGTGCCCGACGTCGCCACGACGGTCGACGACTTCCTCATCGCCTCCCACGCCCGCCCGTGGCAGCGGGAGCTGACCGGTCCCGTGCTCGTGGCGGCGCTGACGGCGACCGCCGACATCCCGGCCACCGACGCTGCCGTCGAGGATCCCGCCGACGGGTAGTCAGCCGGCGAGGACGCGGTCCACGTGGGCGAGGAAGTGCTCGAGCACCGCCTCGGGCGCCTCGATCTGCGGCCAGTGCCCGATGCCGTCGGCCAGCATCACCACGTCGGCGTCGGGGATCACCTCGGCGTAGCGGCGGGCCATGTGCGCCCCGGAGTTCGGGTCGGCGGGTCCGTCGATCAGCCGCATCGGCACGTCGGTCTCGCGCATCGCGCGCACCCAGCGGTTGCGGTGGGCGTAGCGGTCGGTGACGAACCGGCCGACCACGTGGGTGACCGCTGCCCCGTCGTTGTAGTCCATGATCTGGTGGAACTGCTCGAGCAACCGCGGCGAGGGCCTGGTGTCGACGCCGAACAGTTCGTCGAGGGTGCGGTCCATGACCCGGCGGAACACCGAGCCACCCTGCACGCGGGCGAACACGTCGCCCAGCGGCGTGCGGGAGAGCACCTTCTGCACCAGACGCGGGGTGTAGGCCTCGTTGAACATGCCGCCGTTGAGCCACGTGATCGACGCGAACTCCAGGGGACGGTACGACCAGTCGCCGAACTCGTGGCGTGCCAATAGTTCCTGGCCCACCGAGTCGCCGAGGTCGTGGGCCAGCACGTGGCAGGCGGACACGTCGAGGTGGGCCAGCAGCGCCTCGTGCACGTCGGCGTGGTCGTGCACCGAGTACTGATACGTCGACGGCTTGGCCGAGAAGCCCATGCCCAGCATGTCGGGCGCGATGACGGTGAACCTCTCGAGGAGCACGTCCCAGATGGACGCCCAGTCGAACGAGTTGAACGGGTAGCCGTGGATCAGCAGCAGCACCGGCGCCTCACCGACCGGCCTGCCGGCGACGCGGTAGAAGACCTCGAACCCGAGGTAGTCGAAGTACCGGCCCGCGGACTTCCAGCGTTCGAGTTCGGCGTCCATGGTCGCAGCCTATGCCGGACGGGCTACTGGTCGACGCGTCCGCTGACCTCGGCCTCGCCTACCTGGCTGGCCAGCGCGGCCACCCAGCCGGTGACCTGGCGCGCGACGTGCTGGTCGGTGAGACCGACCGACGTCAGCACCTCGTTGCGCGAGGCGTGGTCCTGGAACTCCTGCGGCATCGCGACGTCCCGGCACGGCACGTCGACCTCGGCGCTGCGCAGCGCCGACGACACCGCCGAGCCGATGCCGCCGTGCACGCCGTTGTCCTCGAGCGTGACGACCAGCTTGTGCGAGACCGCCATCTCGACGACGACGCCGGAGACCGGCAGCACCCACCGGGGATCGACCACGGTCACGCCGATGCCCTGCTTGCGCAGCCGTTCGGCGACGGAGAGTCCCATCGACGCGAACGATCCCACGGCGACCAGCAGCACGTCGCTCGACAGTCCGTCGGCCGGCTCGGCCAATACGTCGACGCCCGAACGCCTCTCGACCGCCGGGATGTCGTCGCCCACGGCGGCCTTCGGGTAGCGCACCGCGGTGGGACCGTCCTTGACGTCGAGCGCTTCGACGAGTTCCTCCCGCAGTCGGGCGGCGTCGCGTGGTGCGGCGACGCGCATGCCGGGCACGATGCCGAGCAGCGACATGTCCCAGATGCCGTTGTGACTCGCGCCGTCGGGACCGGTCACGCCGGCACGGTCGAGCACCAGGGTCACCGGAAGTCGGTGCAGCGCAACGTCCATCATCACCTGATCGAAGGCCCTGTTGAGGAACGTCGAGTAGATGGCGACCACCGGGTGCATGCCGCCCATCGCGAGCCCGGCGGCGGAGGTGACAGCGTGCTGCTCGGCGATGCCGACGTCGAAGAAGCGGTCCGGGAAGCGCTCCCGGAACGGACTGAGACCGGTGGGCCCAGGCATGGCGGCCGTGATGGCGACGACGTCGCGGCGCTTGGCGGCCCGCTTGATCAGCTCGTCGGAGAAGACCGACGTCCAGGTGGGTGCGGCGACCGACGTCGCCAGCCCGGTGGTCGGATCGATGATGCCCGTGGCGTGCATCTGCTCGGCCTCGTCGGCCTCGGCGGGTGCGAAGCCCTTGCCCTTGCGGGTGACGACGTGGACGATCACCGGCGCGTTGAACCCGCGCGCGTGGCGCAGCGCTGCCTCCACGGCCCGCTCGTCGTGGCCGTCGATGGGGCCGACGTACTTGAGGCCGAGGTCGGTGAACATCACCTGCGGGGACAGCGCGTCCTTGATGCCGGCCTTGACGCTGTGCATGCCCTGGTAGCAGATCTCACCGATGATCGGGACGCCGCGCATGGTGTCGCGGCCCTTCTCCAGCAGCTTCTCGTAGCCGGGCTGCAGGCGCAGGCCCGCGAGGTGGTCGGCGAAGCCGCCGATGGTGGGCGCGTAGCTGCGGCCGTTGTCGTTGACGACGATCACGACGGGCCGCTTGGACCCCGCGATGTTGTTCAGCGCCTCCCAGCACATGCCACCGGTGAGTGCACCGTCGCCGACGACGGCCACGACGTGCCGGTTGCGGTGCCCGCTCATTTCGAAGGCCTTGGCCAGCCCGTCCGCGTAGGACAGCGCGGTGCTGGCGTGGCTGGACTCCACCCAGTCGTGCTCGCTCTCGGCGCGCGACGGATAGCCCGACAGACCGTCCTTCTTGCGGAGGTCGTCGAAGTCGCCGCAGCGTCCGGTGAGCATCTTGTGGACGTAGGACTGGTGGCCGGTGTCGAAGATGATCGGGTCGTGCGGGGAGTCGAACACGCGGTGCAGGGCCAGCGTCAGTTCGACCACGCCGAGATTGGGGCCGAGATGTCCGCCGGTCGCAGCGACCTTGTGGATCAGGAATTCCCGGATCTCCACGGCGAGGTCGTCCAGCTGTGCCTGCGACAGGTGTTGCAGATCGGCGGGGCCGCGGACCGTTTCCAACATCAGGCCAGTTTACGCACCATGCCTGATGACGGCCCCGTGTGCCGCGTTGACCTCCGCCACAGTTTGAACCTCGCGCGAGCGCATCGATGCACGTCAGGGGCACCCCGGCCGGATCGCCCCGATGACCGCGACGTTAGACTTCCGTCTCAGGTGTGCCGGGAAGTCTGGTCGGCGAGTTGGTTCCCCCTGCCCGCGACCGCTACCGAACGAGGTGCTCCTCTTGCCGAAGCCCCGCCGACCCCTCACTGCCGCGCTACTCAGCCGCGGTTCGTGGGCCGAGACGTCCCGGGTGTCAGACGTCCTGCGCAAGGAGACCGTCGGCGGCACGCTCCTCGTCATCGGTGCGGTCATCGCGATGGTCTGGGCCAACTCACCGTTGTCGGAGTCCTACCACGCGCTGCGCGAGCTGCACGTGGGCACCGACGCGCTTGGGCTGCACCTGGACCTCGACCTCGGTACCTGGGCCGCCGACGGACTGCTCGCCATCTTCTTCTTCGTGGTCGGCCTGGAGCTCAAGCGCGAGTTCGTGGCGGGCGACCTGCGCGATCCGCGACGCGCCGCGCTGCCCGTCGCCGCCGCCGTGGGCGGCATGGTGGCTCCCGCGCTGATCTTCGTGGCCTTCACCGCGCCCGCCGGAGACGGCGCCGTCCGAGGGTGGGCGATCCCCACCGCCACCGACATCGCGTTCGCCGTCGCCGTCCTGGCGGTCATCTCGACCCACCTGCCGTCGGCGCTGCGCACGTTCCTGCTGACGCTGGCCGTGGTCGACGACCTGCTGGCCATCACGGTGATCGCGGTGTTCTACACCGACGACATCGACGTGCGCGCCCTCGGCCTGGCCCTCGTCCCACTCGCACTGTTCACCCTGTGCGTGCAGCGGCGGATCCGGTCCTGGTGGCTGCTCGTGCCGCTGGCGCTGGCCACGTGGGCGCTGGTGCACGAGTCGGGGATCCACGCGACGGTGGCCGGGGTGCTGCTCGGATTCGCGGTGCCCGTGCTGCGCAGCGAGGGTGCCGGCGGGCCGGATGCCGGACCCGGGCTGGCCGAGCACTTCGAGCACCGCATCCGTCCGCTGTCGGCGGGCGTGGCGGTGCCGATCTTCGCGTTCTTCGCCGCGGGCGTGACGATCGGCGGGCTGAGCGGCCTCACCGCCGCCCTCGCCGATCCGGTCGCGCTGGGCATCGTCTTCGGGTTGGTGGTGGGCAAGGTCGTCGGCATCTTCGGCACCACCCGCATCCTCTCGGCGGTCACCCGGGCGTCGTTGGACGCCTCGCTGAAGTGGATCGACGTGTTCGGCATGGCGATGCTCGCGGGCATCGGGTTCACGGTCTCGCTGCTGATCGGCGAACTCGCGTACGGCCCGGAGTCCGCCCGCGGCGAACACGTGAAGATCGGCGTGCTCGCGGGCTCACTGACCGCGGCGCTGCTCGCCGCGGTCGTGCTGCGGCTACGCAATCGGCACTACCGCGCGGTGCACGAGGAGGAGACGCGCGACGCGGACCTCGACGGCATCCCCGACGTCTACCAGCGCCGCGACGACGGCATCACGCCCGACTGAGCACCGCGACGCACTCCACGTGGTGGGTCAGGGGGAACGAGTCGAAGACGCGCAGCTCCTCGACCTCGTAGCCGTTCGCCAGGTACAGGCCGACGTCCCGTGCGAATGACGCTGCCTCACAACCGATGTGGACGATGCGCGGCACACCGGCCGACGCCAGCTGCTCGATGATCTCGCGCCCGGCGCCGGTGCGCGGCGGATCGAGCACGGCGACGTCCGCCCGGTCGGGTTGCGCGGACAGCGCGCGACGCACCGACTCGGTGACCACCTGCACCCACCCGACGTCGGCCAAGGCGGCACGCGCCGCGCGCGCCGAGCCGCGTGAGGTGTCCACGGTGAGCACGCTGCCCGTCTCCCCCACCGCGTCGGCCATGACCGCGGCGAAGACACCCGCGCCGCCGTACAGGTCCCACGCCGTCATGCCGGGTTCGAGCCGGGCGTACCTCGCGACCAGGTCGCTGTACAGCGTGGCCGCGCCGCGGTGGGCCTGCCAGAACGCGGTGACCGGAACGTGCCACTCGCGGTTCCCCACCCGCTGCACCGCCTCGTAGCGTCCCTCGACGACCTGCGTCGGAGAGGGCTTGTCGCGCTTGGCCTTCGGGCCGGTCTGGACGACGTGGCGGACGCCGTCGTCGTCGACGGCGACGTGCAGTTCCGCCCCGGCGGGCCACCGCGGGCCGTCCAGTCCGTCCAGCATGCCGTCGGGTAGCTGCGCGCATCGCAGGTCGGTGACCAGCTCGGCGCTGTGGTAGCGGTGGAAGCCGGCCCTGCCGCCGGACGTCGTGTCCAGCCGCACCCGGGTGCGCCACCCGGTGGCGCCGTCGTCGTCGACCGCCTCGGCCGGGCCCGACCACTCGAACCCGCCGAGCCTGCCCAGCTGGTTGGCCACGACGTCGCCCTTGATCCGCCGTGCCGCCGCGGGATCGGCGAACGCGAGGTCGCAGCACCCCGACCCGTCCACGCCGGCGATCGGGCACAGCGAGTCCACCCGGTCGGGCGACGGGTCGAGGATCTCGATCGCCGACGCGTGCCACAGCTTCGCGCGCTCGTCGGTCACCCGGGCGACGACCCGTTCCCCCGGCAGGGCGTATCGCGTGAAGATCACCCGGCCGTCGTGGCGGGCGATGCAGCTGCCGCCGTTCGCGGCGTCGCCGACGGTGACCTCCAGCGTCACGTCGCTCATTCCAGGAACCCCCGGCGCGCGTCGCCCGGCGCCGACTTCGGCTCCTGATCCTTGAGCCGTTCCGAGGAGTTCAGCTGATAGGGCACCGACGTCACCATGACCTGCGGTTCGAACAGCAGGCGGCCCTTGAGGCGCAGCGCGCTCTGGTTGTGCAGCGCCTGCTCCCACCAGTGCCCGACGACGTACTCGGGGATGAAGATCGTGACGACGGTGCGCGGCGCGTCGCGGGTGATCCGCTTGACGTAGTCCAGCACCGGCCGGGTGATGTCCCGGTAGGGCGAGGCCACGATCTTGAGCGGCAGGGAGATGTCGGACGCCTCCCACCGGGTCTTGAGTTCGCGCGCCTCGACGTCGTCGATGCTGACGTGGATGGCCTCGAGTTCGTCGGGCCGGGTCGCGCGGGCGTAGGCGAGCGCACGCTTGGTGGGCAGCGTCGTGTTGGACACCAGCACGATGGCGTGGTTGCGGCTGGGCAGCACGACGTCGTCGCCCGCCTCCTCGTCCGCCGCGGCCAGTTCGGTGCGGACGCTGGCGTAGTGCTTGTGGATCATCCGCATCACCACGAAGAAGAAGCCCATCACCAGGATCGCGATCCAGGCCCCCGCCATGAACTTGGTGACCACGACGATCACCAGGACGGTGCCGGTGCACACGCAGCCGATGGTGTTGATCACCCGGGACCGTTGCATGCGACCGCGTTCCTCGCCGTCGGTCTCGACGGCCAGCAGCCGGGTCCAGTGCCGCACCATGCCGATCTGACTGAACGTGAACGACACGAACACCCCGACGATGTAGAGCTGCAGCAGGGCCGTCACCTCGGCCTGGAAGGCCACCACGAAGGCGATCGCGGCGAACGCCAGGAACAGGATGCCGTTCGAGAACGCCAGCCGGTCGCCCCGGGTGCGCAGCTGGTGGGGCAGGTAACTGTCCTGGGCCAGAATCGAACCCAGCACGGGGAAGCCGTTGAACGCGGTGTTGGCGGCCAGCCCCAGGATCAGGGCCGTGACGAACGCGATGAGGAACAGACCCAGCGGGAAGTCGTGGAACACCGCGTCGGCCAGCTGCGCGATCAACGTCTTCTGCTGATAGCCGACGGGTGCGCCGCCGAGCTGTTCGGCCGGACGCTCGGCGATCTGTACGCCGGTCTCCTTGGCCAGCAGCGTGATTCCCATGAGCAGTGTGACGGAGATGCCGCCGAGCAGCAGCAGCGTGGTGGCCGCGTTGCGGGACTTCGGCTTGCGGAACGCGGGGACGCCGTTGCTGATCGCCTCGACGCCCGTGAGCGCCGCGGACCCCGACGAGAACGCCCGGGCGACCAGGAAGATCAGCGCGAACCCGAGCACGTCGCCGTGCTCGGAGTGCATCTCGAAGTCGGCGGACTCGGCCTTCAGCGGCTGGTCGAGGGCGAAGATCTGGAAGAAGCCCCAGCCCAGCATGATGAACATGCCGATCATGAAGGCGTAGGTGGGAATCGCGAACGCCGTGCCCGACTCGCGGATGCCGCGCAGGTTGAGCGAGGCGAGGATGAGGATCAGCACCACCGCGAACCACACCTTGTGCTGCGCGATGAACGGCACCGCCGAGCCGATGTTGGACATCGCCGACGACATCGACACCGCCACCGTCAGTACGTAGTCCACCATCAGCGCGCTCGCCACCGTCAGGCCGGCGGTGCCACCGAGGTTGGTGGTGACGACCTCGTAGTCACCGCCACCGGACGGATAGGCGTGCACGTTCTGCCGGTAGCTCGCGATCACGACGAGCATGACCGCGACGACGGCGAGCGCGATCCACGGCGCCATCGTGTACGCCGCGACGCCCGCGACCGACAGCACCAGGAAGATCTCCTCCGGGGCGTAGGCGACCGACGAGAGGGCGTCGGAGGCGAACACCGGAAGGGCGATGCGCTTGGGCAGCAGGGTGTGCGCGAGCTTGTCGCTGCGGAACGGCGTTCCTAGGACCAGTCGGCGGGCGACGGTCGAGAGCTTGGACACGAGTGCCAAGGGTATGCCTAAGCGTGGCGGGTCGTCCGAATGGCTGTAGCGTTCTTCGTGCCCAGCGTGAACACACGGATTTCTTGGCATACCCGCAGGAAGGACCGACGCGTGCGTGTTGTGGTGATGGGATGCGGCCGGGTGGGCGCATCGTTGTCCGACGGCCTGGCCCGCATCGGCCACGAGGTGGCCGTCATCGACCGGGACGGCACGGCGTTCCACCGACTGTCCCCCGAGTTCCCCGGCGAGCGGGTGCTCGGGATGGGCTTCGACCGGGACGTGCTGCTGCGCGCGGGGATCGAGGAGGCGGGCGCGTTCGCCGCGGTGTCCTCGGGTGACAACTCGAACATCATCTCCGCCCGCGTCGCCCGCGAGACGTTCGGCGTCGAACGCGTCGTCGCCCGCATCTACGACGCCAAGCGTGCCGCGGTCTACGAGCGGCTCGGGATCCCTACCGTCGCGACGGTGCCCTGGACCACCGACCGACTGCTCAACGTGCTGACCCGCGAGACCGAGACCACCAAGTGGCGGGACCCGTCCGGCAACGTCGGCGTCACCGAACTCCCCCTGCACGAGGACTGGGCCGGGCACCGGGTCACCGCGCTGGAGACGGCGACCGGTGGCCGGGTGGCCTTCCTGATCCGTTTCGGCAGCGGGCTGCTGCCGGATGCGAAGACCGTGATCCAGGCCGGTGACCAGGTGTACCTGGCCGCGATCTCCGGCCACGTCGCCGAGGCCATGGCGATCTCCGCCCTGGCGCCCTCCCCCGACGTCGACGACGAGTGAGGAAGCCGTGAAGGTCGCCATCGCAGGAGCAGGCGCGGTCGGCCGCTCCATCGCCCGCGAACTCGTCGAGAACCACTCCGTGACGCTGCTGGAGCGCAACCCGGACCACCTCGACGTCGACGCCATCCCCGCCGCGCAGTGGCGCCTCGGCGACGCGTGCGAGCTGAGCCTGCTCGAGTCGGTGAAGCTCGAGGAATTCGACGTGGTCATCGCCGCCACCGGTGACGACAAGGCCAACGTCGTGCTCAGCCTGCTCGCCAAGACCGAGTTCGCGGTGCCGCGCGTCGTGGCGCGCGTCAACGACCCGCGCAACGAGTGGCTGTTCGACGAGAACTGGGGCATCGACGTCGCCGTCTCGACCCCGCGCATGCTGGCCTCGCTCGTCGAGGAGGCCGTGTCGGTGGGTGACCTGGTGCGGCTGATGAGCTTCCGCAAGGGGCAGGCCAACCTCGTCGAGATCACGCTGCCCGACGACACCCCGTGGGGCGGCAAGGCCGTCAAGCGCCTCGAGCTACCCCGCGACGCGTCCCTGGTGACGATCCTGCGCGGCTCGCGGGTCATCGTGCCCGAGGACGACGAACCGCTCGAGGGCGGCGACGAACTGCTGTTCGTCGCGGTCGCCGAGGTCGAGGAACAGCTGCGCGAGCTGATCCTGCGCACCGCCACCTGACCCGGTCACGGTCGCGCCGGATACGCGGGCGGCGGCGTCGCCCGGTCGTGACAGTGGGCAGCCGCGTCGGCCGGGACGTCCGCCATCCCGGCGACGTTGCGGATCCCGATGGCGCTGACCACTCCGGCCAGCGCGAACAGCGCGGCCACGACCAGCACGACGCGATGGAACCCCGCGAGGTCGAGCGCTCCGCCCGCGATCAGGCTCATCATCGCCACCGCGATGAGTCCCGCGATGCGCGACACCGCGTTGTTGACCGCCGAGCCGATGCCGCTCTGCCCGGTGTCGACGGCGGCCAGGATCGCCGCGGTCAGCGGCGACACCGTGATCGTCAGGCCGAGGCCGAACACGACCACGCCGGGCAGCAACTGGGTCCAGAAGTCGAACGGGTCGCCCGCCCGCGTCATGAGGACGAACCCGAGCGCCGCGACGAGCGGACCCACCGCCATGAACACCCGCGGTCCGTGGACGCCGGCCAGGCCCCCGAAGCGCGACGCGAGGAGGAACGACAGCACCGGCACCGGCAGGGTCGCCAGGCCGGCGAGCGTCGCCGACATGCCGACGGTCTCCTGCAGGAACAGCGCGACGACGAGGAGCCCGAGCGACACCGCGGCGTAGAAGAACACGGTCGCGAGGTTGCCGACCGCGAAGTTGCGCCGGGAGAACAGCCCCAGCGGCATCATCGGGTGCGACGTCCGGTGCTCCCACCACGGGAACGCCGCGAGGCACAGCAGGCCGATGGCGAGGCTCGCCGCGACAGCGGGATGGGCGAGGCCGAGCCGCTGCTGTTCGATGAGCGCGAACACCGTCCCCGCCAGACCCACGGCGCCCAGCACGGCGCCCACCACGTCGATCCGGCGGGCCGCTCCCACCCGCACCGGATCCGGCGGCAGGCGCGTGACGAGGAACAGCGTCACCGCGAGTGGGATCACGTTGATCCCGAACACCCAGCGCCAGTTCAGCGCGTCGACCAGGATCCCGCCCAGCGGTGGCCCGATGACGAACGCCGTTCCGGTCCACGCCGTCCACGTACCGATCGCCCTCGCCTGAGCGGCGCCGGTGAAGTGGGCGTTGATCATCGCCAGCGAACTGGGCACCAGGAACGCCGCCCCCACGCCCTGCAGGCACCGCGCCGCGACGAGGATCGTGCCGGCGGGCGCCACCGCGCACAGCACCGACGCGACGGCGAACACCGCCAGCCCCACCCGTAGGACCCGCAAGCGGCCGTACTCGTCGGAGATCGCTCCCGCGACCAGGATCAGCGCGCCGAGGGTGAGCAGGTAGCCGTCGAGCACCCACTGCTGCAGGACGAGTCCCCCGCCCAGGTCGGCGGAGATGGCGGGCAGGGCCAGGTTGACCACCGAGCCGTCGAGGAAGGCGACGAACGACGCGAGGACGGACACGGCGATGACCGCCCGCCCGGCGTCGGGTGCTGCGCGCATCGGGTACCGCCCGTCAGTCGAGGGGCGAGGCTCCCGGGGCGTTGGGCGCGCCGGACGGCTCCCGGTCGTCGTCGGCGGAGGTGGCGTCGCGGGCGGCGTCGCGCTCGCGCAGGGCGCGCTGCGCTGCGCGGATCGCCAGGTAGGTGACCAGCGCGGCGACGGCCGTCAGCGGCCATCCCATCGCGATCCGGGTGACGCCCAGCAGACCGGTCTGGTCCTCGTCGTAGAGACGGTTCTGCACGATGAACCGCGACGCGAACACGACTGCCCAGAACAGCGTCGCCACGTCGAACGCGCGCACGGCCCGGCGGACCTCGCGCCAATCCTTGTCGTGGCCGCCCACCCAGCCCCATACGTACCCGACCAGCGGTCGGCGGATCAGCACAGACAGCGTGAACACGCCGGCGTAGACCAGCGACGACCAGATGCCGAGCAGGAAGTAGCCCTTGGACTCGCCCACGATGTAGGCGATCAGTGCGCTGACCCCGACGGCGAAGAAGCCCGAGACGGCGGGTTGGAGCGACTCGCGGCGGAACAGCCGCCACACGAGGATGAGCGTCGCGATGCCGAGCGCGGCGAAGATCGCGGGCATCAGGCCGAAGAGCGACGACACCGGCACGAACACCAGCACCGGAAGGGTCGAGTAGATCAGGCCGCTGATGCCGCCCATCTGGGCCAGGACGGCCTGGGCGCTGAGCGTGCTCGCGGGCTCGCTGGCTTCGTCCGCCTCGGTGTCCTCCGTCCCGTGGTCGGGCCGGGTCACTTCTGAATCTCGTAGTGCGGGTTGTAGATCGCCTTGCTGCCGTTCTCCAGCGTGCCCAGACGACCGTGCACCCGCAGCGTGCGTCCCGACTCGATGCCGGGGATGCGACGCTGGCCGAGCCAGACGAGCATCACCGCGTCGGTACCGTCGAACAGCTCGGCGCGCACACCGCCGGCGCATCCCTTGGATGCCGTCTCGACGCATCGCAGCGTCCCCACCATCGTGACCTCCTGGCCGCGACGACAGTCGATGGCCTTCTGGGCGCCGGTGTGGGTGACTTCGTCGGACAGTTCGGCGTCGTCGAGCTGTTCTGGATCCTCCGTCAACCGACGGGTGAGTCGACGCAGATAACCTTCGGCCGTGGCCATGGTGTCTCCTGACACTGTGGCGGATCCACCGTGGATCCTCCCTAACCATCGCCACGGTAGACCTCTTGGTGGGGATTTGCCACGCCGCCTCCAGGGTGTCGGCGGCACCGGGCGACGCCCACGGGGCACCATCGACGGATGGCCCTCGATCTGCGTGGGACGACGGCGATCGTCCTGCCCGGCACCGGCTCCGACGACGACTACGCCTACCGTGTGTTCTCCCCCACACTGCACGGTCTGGGCGCCGCGGTGAGCACCCCCGCACCCGATCCGAGGAGGTTGATCGCGGGGTACGTCGCCGCGCTCGACGAGGCCGCGCGCACGGGTCCGATCGTGGTCGGCGGGGTGTCGATCGGCGCCGCGGTGGCCCTCGCATGGGCACTCGACCACCCCGCGCTCGCGATCGGGGTCCTCGCCGCACTACCCGCGTGGACGGGACCGTCGGAGACCGCACCCGCGGCCGCGGCAGCGCGACACACGGCGGCGCTGTTGCGCCGGGACGGACTGGCCGCGACGGTCGCGGACATGCGCGCGTCGAGCCCGCGGTGGCTGGCCGACGAACTGACCCGGTCCTGGGCCGGTCAGTGGCCCGACCTGCCCGACGCGATGCTGGAGGCTGCGGGCTACGCGGCCCCGACGACGACCGACATCGGGCGCCTGAGCGTGCCCCTGGGGGTCGCCGCCGCCGTCGACGACGCCGTCCACCCGATCGAGGTGGCGCTGGAGTGGGCGGCCGCCGCACCCCGTGCGGCACTGCGCACCGTCACGCTCGACGGCATGGGCGCGGACCCGGCCGTTCTCGGCGCGGCGTGCGTTGCGGCGCTGCTCGAGGCCTGAGTCGCCCGCAAGCTAGCCGCCGGTGATGGTCCGCAGCTGCTGCATCGCCGATCCCTGCTCGCTGCGGCGGGCCGCGGGCTCGGGCGGTGCCATGGGATCCGGCGTGACGGGCTGAGCCTGGTCGGCGACCATCTGCTCGGCGCGCGCACGCAGCCGGCTGACCAGAGAGTCGGACAGCTGCAGGGGCAGCATCGCCCGCACCGGCTGCGGGGTGTCACCGCGACGGATGACGGTGTCGGCCAGGGCCCTGCGGACCTCGGCGGCGATCTGGTCGGCGAGGTGGGGCGGACCGACCGCCGCGCCGCGCACCATCCAGCGGTAGCCGTCCACGCCGATGAAGCGCATGACGACGGGCTCCGGACCGCTGGTGACGTGGCCGACGACCTCGCGACCCCACGGACCGTCCTCGATGGAGACCTGCGCGTTGTCGTTGCGCAGCGAGTCGGCGATCTCGGTCACGACCTCGCGCCACAGGCCGCCCGTCTTGGGTGCGGCCCACGCCGTGACGTTGTAGCGCCCGTTGGGCGTCACCATCCACACGGCGGACGGCACGCCCTGCTGGTTGACCTCGAAGACGGTTTCGGCGGTGTCGTTCTCCGGGATGAGCACCGAGCCGAGGTCGTGCCGACCGACGGTCGCGACCGCGGCGTCCTCGAAGTCGGTGATGTCGAACGGGCCGTCGAGGTCGTCGCCGCGGCCGTCGAGATCGTGGTCGAGGTCGTCCCCGCCGGGCGTCTCCGGAAGAGCGTCCGTGGGACGAACCTCGTCGGCCTCGTCCTTGCCGTGCTTGCGTCTGCCCAGTGCCATTTACAAACTCTCGTGTCCGCCGGAGGAACCGTGACCGCCTGCGCCACGGGTGGTGTCAGCCAACCCTGCCTCATCGAAGGACGTGACCTCGACGAGTTCGGGGAGTTCGACCCGTTGCACCAACAGCTGTGCAATGCGGTCACCGCGGGTGATCGCGATGGTTGCCTCAGGGTCGAGATTGATCAGTGCCACCTTGATCTCACCGCGATAGCCCGCGTCGATCGTGCCAGGGCTGTTCACGATCGACAGTCCCACCCGGGTGGCCAACCCGGAGCGGGGATGCACCAGGCCGACCATGCCGTGCGGGATCGCCACCGCGATGCCCGTGGGGACCAGGGCGCGGTGTCCGGGCGCCAACTGGAGGTCGACTGCGCTGTACAGGTCCACGCCGGCATCGCCGTGATGGGCGCGGACGGGCATCGGCAGCTCGGGATCGAGCCGCACGACCGCCAGAGAGGTGGACACGTTGCACGAGATTACTCTTGGCCGGGTGTCCGAGACGCGTGCCGCCGCCGATTCCGTGCGCTACCGCGAGCGCCTGCGGGTGCCGTGGTGGTGGTGGCTGCCCGGGTTCGCGCTGGCCGGCATCATCGCCTTCGAGGTGAACCTCGGCATCCAGTCCATCCCGATGTGGATTCCGTTCGTGGTGCTGGGACTCGTCGCGGCCGCGGCGCTGACGTGGCTCGGCCGGGTCGACGTCCGGGTCGTGTCCGGCACCGCCCCCCACGGTGAGACCGAGCTGTGGGTGGGCGCCGCGCACCTGCCCGTCGGCGTGATCGCCCGCTCCGCCGAAGTACCGAAGTCCGCGAAGTCCGCCGCGCTCGGCAGACAGCTCGATCCGGCGGCGTTCGTCGTGCACCGGGCATGGGTGGGGCCGATGATCCTGATCGTCCTCGACGATCCGGACGACCCGACGCCCTACTGGTTGATCAGTTGCCGCCGCCCGGACCGCGTCCTGGCGGCGCTGAACGCCTGAACCCCCGTCAGGCGGCGCAGTCGGTGCAGATCAGCTGGCCGTTCTTCTCGCTGGCCAGGCGGCTACGGTGGTGCACGAGGAAGCAGCTCGAGCAGGTGAACTCGTCGGCCTGCTTCGGGACGACGCGCACCGACAGTTCCTCGCCGGACAGGTCCGCGCCGGGCAGTTCGAAGGACTCGGCCGATTCGGATTCGTCGACGTCGACGGCCGCCGACTGGGCTTCGTTGCGCCGAGCCTTGAGTTCTTCGAGGGAGTCCTCGGAGACGTCATCGGTCTCGGTGCGCCGTGGCGCGTCGTAGTCGGTGGCCATATACCTCTTCCCCTCAAAAATGCTGCGACAGAGCTTTGTACCAGCGCAGAACGCGTCCGCCAAATGATTCGTGCCCGGAGGCCCTCCGGATTGGATGTGATTTGCGTCACATGACGACCGGTCGCGTGCGGATCGGCGGCGCGGGGAGCCTCTAAGGTGCAGGGGTGGTCGCGCACATCACCTCGGGTACCGCCTTCGACAAGCACGGTCGGCCCTTCCGCCGACGCAACTACGTGCCCGGTCTCGCGCTGCTCGCCGTGCTCGCCGTGGCCTCGCTGATGATCTGGGTCGTCGCCTTCAATCAGCCGACCGACGTGCAGGAAGTCGTCGCGTGCAACGCACCGCCGCCACCGGCGAACGGTGATCAGCCGGTGCTGGGCGACCGGGTCACCGCGGCGACGATGTCCGAGGTCGTCCCCGCCAAGCTCGCGGACACCAAGATCCGGGTCCTCAACGCGAGTGGACAGGGCGGACAGGCCGGCGAGGTCGCGGGGGCCCTACGCGATCTCGGTTTCGCGCCGCCCACCGCCGCGAACGACACCGTGTACGCCGACAGCCGCCTGCAGTGCCAGGGCCAGATCCGGTTCGGGCCGTCGGGCCGCGCCGCCGCGGCGGCGGTCTGGCTCGTCGCCCCCTGCACCGAGCTGTTCCAGGATCAGCGCGGCGACGACACCGTCGACCTCGCCGTCGGCACCGAGTACTCCGAGCTGAACCACAACGACGACATCGACGCGATGCTCGCCAGCCTGCGTCCGGACGCCACCCAACCGCCCGACGCGACGCTGCTCGAGAAGATCCACTCGTCGTCCTGCTGACCGCTACCCCAGCGGCGCGCCCGCCTCGCGCAGCGCGGCACGCAGGTGCGTCGCGACGCCCGGCGCGGACGCGATGATCATGTCGCCGCCGTCGCCGTCCACCGACGGAAGGTCGAGGACCGCGCCGGCCTCCTGGGCGACCAGCGCGCCGGCCGCCCAGTCCCACACGTGGACGCCGTCCTCGTAGTAGGCGTCCAACCGGCCCGCGGCCACCATGCAGAGGTCGAGCGCGCAGGACCCGATGCGCCGCACGTCCCTGATCGCCGGCACCAACCGCGCCATCACGTGCGCCTGCCGCTCCCGGCGTTCCCGGTCGTAGGCGAACCCGGTTCCCACCAGCGCCAGCGACAGGTCGTCGACCTCGGTGCAGCGCAGCGTCGTGACCTCCGTTCCGCGCCGCGCCGACGCACCCTGGCCGCGCGCCGCCGAGAAGACCTCACCGGTCGCGACATTGGCGACGGCGCCCGCCACGGACACGCCGTCGACCTGGACGCCGATCGACACCGCGTACGCCTCGACGCCGTAGACGAAGTTGACCGTCCCGTCGATCGGGTCGAGCACCCACAGCGGGCTGCCCGGGCGCCCGAGGGTCGAGCCGCCCTCCTCCTCCCCGAGCACGTCCTCCCCCGGACGCAGTACCGCGAGCCGTTCGCGCAGCAGCCGCTCGGTCTCGGTGTCGACGATGGTCACCGGATCGGTCGGGCTGCTCTTGGACCGGACGGCGGATCCGACCGTCTCGGCGTCCCTGCCGGCGCCGAAGACCTCGGCGCGGCGGCGACGGACGTAGTCGGCGGCCTCGGCTGCGAGATCCTCGGCAACCCGGCGGAGTTCGGTCGGTTCGGTGTCGATGTCCGTCACCGTGACATCGCAGCACAAAACCGGATCCGGTCGAGCGGCAGCCCACATCGCACGGGACGAACCACTAGTGTTGTGACTCGCGTCGCACCTGCCGGCCACTAACCACAGGAGTGCTCATGACCGCCACCGAGACCCCGTCGACCGAGTCCGGCGCCGCACCGTCGGAGCACCGTGGGTTCGGTGTCGACGTCGGAGGCAGCGGCGTCAAGGGCGGCATCGTCGACCTCGACACCGGACAGCTGATCGGCGAGCGGTTCAAGCTCGACACGCCCCAGCCCTCGACGCCCGACGCCGTGGCCAAGACCGTCGCGGCCGTCGTCCGCGAGTTCGGCTGGACCGGCGGCCTGGGGGTGACCTACCCCGGCGTGGTGACCGACGGGATCGTCCGCACCGCCGCCAACGTCGACAAGGCGTGGATCGGCACCAGCGCGCGCGACGTCATCTCCGCCGAGCTGGACGGCCAGCAGGTCACGGTCCTCAACGATGCCGACGCGGCCGGTCTCGCCGAGGAGAAGTTCGGCGCGGGACGAGACAACACCGGGGTCATCGTGCTGCTCACGTTCGGCACGGGCATCGGTTCCGCGGTCATCCACAACGGTCTCCTGCTCCCGAACACCGAGTTCGGCCACCTCGAGGTGGGCGGCAAGGAAGCCGAGCACCGCGCGGCGTCCTCGGTGAAGGAACGCAAGGACTGGAGCTACGAGCGCTGGACGCAGGAGGTCACGAAGGTCCTGGTGGCGGTGGAGAACGCGATCTGGCCCGACCTCTTCATCGCCGGTGGCGGCATCAGCCGCAAGGCCGACAAGTGGATTCCGCTGCTGAAGAACCGCACACCCGTCGTCGCCGCAACGCTGCTCAACACCGCCGGCATCGTCGGCGCCGCCATGGCCTCGGACGTCGACGTCACCACTCCCTGATCGAACCCGCACGGCGACAAAATCTTTGGGGCCGTTCCAACGAGATCAATCAGGTCGTCGCGCTGGCCGCGCCTGCCGGCGGCGACGCCGTCGGCAAACGTCGGGCCCGTCTCGAGCCCACGAGCCGGGTGGAGGACGGCCTCGGGGCAGGGCCGCCCGCCACGACCGACCAATTCGCGCTCGTGGAGGGCGGGTGGCCACTCTGTCGTTACAATGGTCACCGGCGGCCGCACGACGGATAGCGGCGAGTATCCCAATCGATATCGACGCCACCATTCGACAGCCGACAGACTTTTCGGTGGCGCACGCCCACGCCGCCGATTCCGCACGACCGAAGGGGTGCCCGTGGCAGCGACGAAGGCAAGTCCGGCAACAGAGGAGCCGGTGAAGCCGGTGGCCGCCAAGGCGCCCGCGAAGGCTCCTGCCAAGAAGGCTGCCGCGAAGACCGCGAACGGCACCGCCCCCGCGAAGCGCGCCACGAAGTCGGCCGCCGCCAAGGGACCGGCGAAGAAGGCGGCCGCCAAGAAGGCCGGCCCCGCCACCCGCGCGAAGAAGGGTGACGGCGACGTCGACGGCACCGACGACGTGACGCCCGTCGAGGAACTCGACGGCGCCCCCGAGGACATCGACGAGGCCGACATCGAACTCGAGGAGATCGACGACGACGAGGTCGTGGTCGAGGGTGCGGCCACCACCGACAAGGCCACCGCCAAGGTGACCGAGGCCGGCAAGGCCGAGACCGAGGATGGCGACGACGACATCTCCGAGCCCTCCGAGAAGGACAAGGCCTCTGGCGACTTCGTCTGGGACGAGGAGGAGTCCGAGGCACTGCGGCAGGCCCGCAAGGACGCCGAACTCACGGCCTCCGCCGACTCGGTCCGCGCCTACCTCAAGCAGATCGGCAAGGTGGCGCTGCTTAACGCCGAGGAGGAGGTCGAACTAGCCAAGCGCATCGAGGCCGGCCTCTACGCGACGCAGAAGTTCGCCGAGTTCGCCGAGAAGGGCGAGAAGCTCACCACCCAGGTCCGACGTGACTACCAGTGGATCCAGCGTGACGGCGATCGGGCGAAGAACCACCTGCTCGAGGCCAACCTGCGCCTCGTGGTCTCGCTGGCCAAGCGCTACACGGGCCGCGGCATGGCGTTCCTGGACCTGATCCAGGAGGGCAACCTGGGTCTGATCCGCGCGGTCGAGAAGTTCGACTACACCAAGGGCTACAAGTTCTCGACGTACGCCACCTGGTGGATCCGTCAGGCCATCACCCGCGCCATGGCAGACCAGGCCCGCACCATCCGCATCCCCGTGCACATGGTCGAGGTCATCAACAAGCTCGGCCGCATCCAGCGCGAACTCCTGCAGGACCTGGGCCGCGAGCCCACGCCCGAGGAACTCGCCAAGGAGATGGACATCACGCCGGAGAAGGTGCTGGAGATCCAGCAGTACGCCCGTGAGCCAATCTCGCTGGACCAGACCATCGGCGACGAGGGCGACAGCCAGCTCGGCGACTTCATCGAGGACTCCGAGGCCGTCGTGGCCGTGGACGCGGTGTCGTTCACGCTGCTGCAGGATCAGCTGCAGTCGGTACTCGAGACCCTGTCCGAGCGTGAGGCCGGTGTCGTCCGGCTGCGCTTCGGCCTCACCGACGGTCAGCCGCGCACCCTCGACGAGATCGGTCAGGTGTACGGCGTGACGCGCGAGCGCATCCGGCAGATCGAGAGCAAGACCATGTCGAAGCTGCGCCACCCGAGCCGCTCGCAGGTCCTGCGCGACTACCTGGACTAGGCGCTAGGCGCGCTCGCGCACCTTGTAGGACACCGGCCACGACTCACGCGACTCGTCGCCGGTGAGCGGTGTGCCCTTGCCGCCCACCTGGACGGCGTAGGCCTCCATGCCCGCTCCGACCTCGCGGTCGGCCTTCTCCTTCGCGAGATACAGCAGTTCGTCGATGCCGAGTTCCTTGAACGCGACGAACGTGCTGCGCCGCACCACGTGTGGACTGGTGGCCTCGGCGACCATCCGATCGGTGAGCAGTCGGCCCGCCAGGACCGCCGCACCGAGGAGCGCGAACGGGATCACCCAGTAGCAGACGAAGGACAGCGGCGTCCGGGTGTCCAGGATGGTGGCGTCTCCGTAGACGATCGGCGGGATGGCCGACGACACCGTCATGCCCGCGAACGCCGCCACCCAGATCCAGGTCACCCGTGTGGTGATCTCGCCGAACAGCTCGCTCTTGAGCACCTCCTTGGGTTGGTCGACCTCGGCGATCTCCCGCACGAACGGCCGGCCGGCGAGCACGCCGACCAGTGCGACGAGCAGGATCCCCGCGGTGCTCAGCGGCTGGATCCAACGCTCCATGAAGCCCTGACTGACCGTCAACGTGACGACCGTCAGCACGAGGAACGTTGCGACCGAACCGATTTCGAGCGTGCCACCCGGTGGGCGCCGTGCGCGGCTCACCGCCAGCGCCACCGCGGACACCGCCAGTGCCGTCACGACGGCGGCGACGAAGGGGACGTTTCCGACCAGGACCCAGTAGACGATCCACGGCGCGAAGCCGGACAGGATTCCCATGCGGCCAGTTTAGGCATTGGCCGTTACACACGGACGCGTTCCTGTCACCCTCGCCCGCGGGCCGCCAGGTGCCCGCTAGCGTCGCCTCGTGTCGGGAGATCGCAGGAACGTGTCGTCGGGATCATCGTTCGAGGACGAGGTCGGCTACTCGCGCGCCGTCCGGGTCGGGCCCCACGTCGCCGTCGCCGGCACGACGGCACCCGGCGACGGCATGGCGGCGCAGACCCGCGAGGTGCTGCGCCGGATCGAGTCCGCGCTGCACGAGTGCGGAGCGTCGCTGGGCGACGTCGTGCGCACCCGCATGTTCGTCACCGACGTCACCCGGTGGCGGGAGGTCGCCGCCGTCCACGCCGAGGTGTTCGGCGCCATCCGACCCGTGGCCACCATGGTGGAGGTCTCGGCGCTGATCGACCCGGACCTGCTGATCGAGATCGAGGTGGACGCCTACCTGTCGGACCGAGCGACCTCGGCGAATCGGCCGTCCGCGCCGGGAACATAGGGTGTGACGTCGATCACGGCGGCCGTCGGGAGTGGGCCGTACAGGTGCGGGAATCGCATGGACGCCGGATCCTCCGGCACCCCCGGCTCCCACCGGACCGGTGCGTCCAGCAGCGTCGGGTCGCACCACAGCAGCAGCAGGTCCGAGCGGCCGGCGTACAGCCGGTTGGCGGGTAGGTGCACCTGCTCGGGCGCGGACAGGTGGACGAAGCCGACGTCGGCCAGCGACGGCGGCCTGCGCTCCCCCTCGACACGCGCCTGGTCCCACTCGTCGACGGTGCACAGGTGAACCAACCACGATCCGGGTGTGATCATCAGCCCAGTGTGCGGTTGCGGCAACCGGGGTACTAGGTGAGACACGACACACCGGTGAACCACCAGGGAACAACGCCGGAACCGAAAACGTCTGACACAGTAGACCTACGCGAGTTTTGGAGGAGGAGCCATGAACGCAACTCTGACCAGTCCTGAACTGACCCGGGCTGATCGCTGCGACCGTTGCGGTGCTGCCGCTCGCGTCAGGGCGGTGTTGCCATCGGGCGCAGAACTGTTGTTCTGCCAGCACCACGCCAACGAGCACGAGGCCAAGCTCGTCGAGCTGGCCGCGGTGATCGAGATGAGCCCGATCGACTCCTGAGCGACGCGCCGGGTACCGGATCGGCGTGACGGCCTCGCGTCGTGGATGCTGGTCTGAACATGAGTGACCAGCCACCTCGCGCGAAGCCGTCCAGGCATCATCTCTGGCGGGTCTTCAAGCGCACCCTGTCCAAGAGTTGGGACGACTCCATCTTCTCGGAGTCGGCTCAAGCTGCCTTCTGGTGCGCACTGTCCCTGCCGCCTCTCCTGTTGGGCATGCTCGGCAGCCTCGCCTACGTGGCGCCGCTGTTCGGGCCCAACACACTGCTGACGATCGAGAACCAGCTGATCTCGACGGCGGGGAATCTGTTCTCGGGCAACGTGGTCACCGAGATCATCGAACCGACCATCAACGACATCGTCGCGGGTGCCCGCGGCGAGGTCGTGTCGCTCGGCTTCGTCATCTCCCTGTGGGCGGGGTCGTCGGCGATCTCGGCATTCGTGGACTCCGTCGTGGAGGCGCACGACCAGACGGACCTGAGACATCCGGTGCGCCAACGTTTTTACGCGCTCGGCCTGTACATCGTGATGCTGGGCGCCATCATCGTCTCGGCACCGTTCCTGGCGCTGGGACCCCTCAAGGTCGCGGAGTACATCCCAGAGAGCTGGGACAGCGTGCTGCGCTACGGCTACTTCCCGGTGCTGTTCCTGGCGCTGGTCGTCACGTTCACGGTCCTCTACCGGGTGGCGCTGCCTCGGCCGCTGCCGTCGCACCGCCTGGTGTGCGGGTCGGTGCTGGCCGCGATCGTCTTCCTGGTCGCCACACTGGGGCTGCGGGTCTACCTGACGTGGATCACGGCGACCGGCTACACCTACGGCGCGCTCGCCACCCCGATCGCCTTCCTGCTGTTCGCGTTCTTCCTCGGCTTCGCCATCATGATGGGCGCCGAGCTGAACGCCGCGATCCAGGAGGAGTGGCCGGCCCCCAACACGCACGCACACCGGCTGCGCGGGTGGCTCGAGGAGCGTTCCGAGACCCGCAACGGCGACTCCGCGGAGACGGCACCGGTTCAGGGTCCCGCGCCCGTCCCGTCGACGGACGGTCCCGCCGTTACGTCTTGAGGGTCTCGAAGATCCGCTTGCAGTCGGCGCACACCGGCGAGCCGGGCTTCGCGGACTTCGTCACCGGGAACACCTCGCCGCACAGCGCGACGACATGGGTTCCCATGACCGCACTCTCGGCGATCTTGTTCTTCTTGACGTAGTGGAACACCTTGGGCGCATCGTCGTCGGTGCCGTCGTCGACCCGTTCGTCGGTGTCCGTGCGTTCGAGTGTCTCGGTCTCCATGGCGTCCATTGTGCCCGGCCATACTTCGGTAAGGAACTGGACAGTTTGATATGTCCCAGGTGTGGAACAGTGGAGTATATGAAACACGGCCAGGAGCTGAGTTTCGACGACGATGGTCGCCCGGTTCTCATCACACGCGCAGCAATTCCCTACGAAGAGCAGCATCGTGAGCGGGTGCGGAAGTACCTCAAGATCATGTCCTTCCGGATCCCCGCCCTCATCTTGGCTGCCGGGGCCTACGGCATCTGGCACAACGGCCTGATCTCACTGGCGATCCTGGTGGCCTCCATCCCGCTGCCGTGGATCGCGGTGCTTATCGCCAACGACCGGCCGCCGCGCACCGCGGAGGAGCCGCGGCGCTACGACTCGCGCCGCAAGATCCCGCTCTTCCCCACCGCGGAACGCCCGGCCCTGCAGGGCTACCGGTACCCGTTGGCCGCCGAACCGGAGCCGGATCCGACCGAAACCCCGCACGACGTTCCACGCTGAGCGAAAACTTCTCGACTTCTTAGCCGATTCTCAGGTCGACGTCGAGAAACCGCAGGTCAGGTGGGGTTAGACCGGCGAACTTTGGGAACTCTTTGGACTACCACGACGTTGTAGTTCATGACAGTTCCAGCCGAGCAGGAGGCCATTGAATGGTTGCCACCGCAAGCCGCATCGATTCCGACCTGGACAGCCAGAGCCCAGCCGCCGACCTGGTCCGCGTGTACCTGAACGGCATCGGCAAGACCGCGCTGCTCAATGCCGCCGACGAGGTCGAACTGGCCAAGCGCATCGAGGCCGGCCTCTACGCCAAGCACGTCCTGGCGACCAAGAAGCGGCTCGGCGACGCACGCAAGCGCGACCTCGCCGCGGTGGTGCGGGACGGGGAGGCCGCCCGCCGGCACCTCCTCGAGGCCAACCTCCGTCTGGTGGTGTCGCTGGCCAAGCGCTACACCGGTCGCGGCATGCCGCTGCTGGACCTGATCCAGGAGGGCAACCTCGGACTGATCCGCGCCATGGAGAAGTTCGACTACGCCAAGGGATTCAAGTTCTCGACCTACGCCACGTGGTGGATCCGTCAGGCCATCACCCGCGGCATGGCCGACCAGAGCAGGACGATCCGGCTCCCCGTCCACCTCGTCGAGCAGGTGAACAAGTTGGCGCGCATCAAGCGCGAGATGCATCAGAACCTCGGCCGCGAGGCGACCGACGAGGAGCTGGCCGAGGAATCGGGCATCCCCGCCGAGAAGATCGCCGACCTGCTCGAGCACAGCCGTGACCCGGTGAGCCTGGACATGCCGGTCGGTAGCGACGAGGAGGCGCCGCTGGGCGACTTCATCGAGGACGCCGAGGCGATGTCAGCCGAGAACGCCGTGATCTCCGAGCTGCTGCATACCGACATCCGGCACGTCCTGGCCACGCTCGACGAGCGCGAACAGCAGGTCATCCGACTGCGTTTCGGCCTCGACGACGGTCAGCCCCGCACGCTGGACCAGATCGGAAAGCTGTTCGGTCTGTCCCGCGAGCGCGTCCGCCAGATCGAGCGCGAGGTCATGGCCAAGCTGCGCCACGGCGACCGCGCCGAGCGCCTGCGCTCGTACGCCAGCTAGTCCCGAACCAACCGAAGAGCACGACCGACCGCCAAGCACGACCCCTTCGTGATGCCCGCCGCCTCCCCCAGCGGCGGGCATCACACTGTGTCGAGGGTGCGATGGAGCCCAGTTCAGCCACCTGCACCGGTAGACTCGCTTCTGACGGAGGGCGGCACCATGAACGATCTGATCGACACCACCGAGATGTACCTGCGAACCATCTACGACCTCGAGGAAGAGGGCGTGGTGCCGCTGCGTGCGCGCATCGCGGAGCGGCTCGAGCAGAGCGGTCCCACCGTGAGCCAGACCGTGTCCCGGATGGAGCGCGACGGGCTGCTGCACGTCGCCGGTGACCGGCACCTGGAACTCACCGACAAGGGCCGCGCGCTCGCGGTGTCGGTGATGCGCAAGCACCGGCTGGCCGAGCGGCTGCTGGTCGACGTCATCGGACTCCCCTGGGAAGAGGTGCACGCCGAGGCCTGTCGCTGGGAGCACGTCATGAGCGAGGACGTCGAGCGCCGGCTGGTGCGCGTGCTCGACAACCCGACGACCTCGCCGTTCGGCAATCCCATCCCGGGACTCTCCGAACTCGGCGTCACCATGTCGAATGCCGACGACGCCAACCTCGTCCGGCTGACCGAGCTGCCCACCGGCTTCCCCGTCGCCGTCCGGGTCCGTCAGCTGACCGAGCACGTGCAGGGCGACGCGGGCCTGATCAGCCGGCTCAAGGACGCGGGCGTCGTGCCCGATGCCCGCGTGACCGTCCAGGTCAGCGAGCACGGCAGCGTCCTCATCGTCATCCCCGGCCACGAGCAGGTCGAACTCCCCCATCACATGGCACACGCCGTCAAGGTCGAGAAGGTCTGACCGCTACCCGGCCCGACTGCCGAAGGTCCGGCGCGGCGGCAGCGCCACCCCCAGCCGCGTGGCGACACGGAACCCGCTGAGAGCCAGCTCCCGGATCTGATTCGGACGCATCGCGTTGTGCAGCGCCTCGTCGAGCATCCCCGCCATGTTGTGGTCGGGATTGCCGGTCAACGCGACCTCGAGGGCTATGCCCGCCAGCGGGCCGTCTCCCCGCGCATAGGCCGAGAAGGCCAGCAGCGCAAGCGCATCCGCTCGCCAGGGGTCGGGCAGTATCCGCGCCAACATCGCCCACAGCGCCTCCGCCTGCCCCGCGTGGCTGCCCACGGCGAGTGCGTACGACATGTCCCGCACCCGCGGATCGGTGAGTGCACACGCCAGCCGCGCGAGGTGAGCGTCCGTCGGCTCGCACGACGGCTCCGTGAGCGCCGTCCGGATCACGACGTCGGCGTCGGCGCGCGTGCGCCCGTCGGCGTCCGGACCACCCGTCGCGCGGGTGGCCGCCTCGGCGGCGATGACGACGGCCAACCTCGCCGTGCGGGCCGGGTCGACGATCGCGATCACCTCCTGCAGATCGGACCGCCGCTGATAGAGGCGACGCCCGTCGAGGACCGCTGCGGCCGCCATGGGCGTCGCCGACGGATCTTCGACCAGTCCGTTGCGGCCGCAGCCGTCGGCGCAGTGCCACCGTCCCCCGGCGGCGATCCGGTCGACGACGTGCGCGGCCCACAGCGTCACGCCGCGCTCGTCCAGGGCCTCGGTCAGCGCCTCGGAGAGCAGGGCGTGCTCGTCGCCGCACATCCGGCAGGCTGCGCCGTCGTCGTCGACGATCACCGCGATGGCGGCATCGGGGCCGTTCTTCGCGGCGGCGACCGCCATGCAGTCGATGCCCTCGATCAGGGCGTCGGACAGGTCGACCCGCATGACCGCGCCGAGTTCACCGCCATCCAGGGTGACGAGGACGAGCGAGTTCTCCGGCACGAAGCCGAGCACGGCGGGGATGGCGGCGATGAGCGCGCCGGGGTGGTCGAGGTGGAAGTCGGGGTTCGGTGAGGTCGTCATGAGCCGAAGTTCTCAGCCGCGTCCGACGCGCAGCGCCGCTGCGACCCGTCCCGGCCGGCCGCTGGGGACGAATCTCCCTCTGGGGATGGCCGACACGAGTTCACGAACTGGTGACGCCGTCGCCATGCGGAAGCGACCCAACCGGCGTAGGACTACACCCATGGGTTCCACGCAGGACTACGACCTCGTCGTCATCGGGTCCGGACCGGGCGGCCAGAAGGCCGCGATCGCCGCGGCCAAGCTCGGCAAGACCGTCGCCGTCATCGAACGCGGACGGATGCTCGGCGGCGTCTGCGTGAACACGGGCACCATTCCGTCGAAGACGCTGCGCGAGGCCGTCGTCTACCTGACCGGCATGAGCCAGCGCGAGCTGTACGGCGCGAGTTACCGCGTCAAGGAGAAGATCACCCCGGCCGACCTGCTGGCCCGTACGCAGCACGTCATCGGCAAGGAGATCGACGTCGTCCGGTCGCAGCTGATGCGCAACCGAGTCGAGCTGTACGTGGGCCACGCCCGCTTCATCGACGACCACTCGCTGACGATCGAGGATCCCAGCCGTGCCGAGAGCATCACCGTGTCCGGGCGGCACGTCGTGATCGCGACGGGCACCAAGCCCCTACGGCCCGCGGGCGTCGAGTTCGACGAGTCGCGGGTGCTGGACTCCGACGGCATCCTCGACCTCAAGTCGATCCCCGGCTCGATGGTCGTCGTCGGCGCCGGCGTGATCGGCATCGAGTACGCGTCGATGTTCGCCGCGCTGGGCACCAAGGTCACCGTCGTCGAGAAGCGCGCCAACATGCTCGAGTTCTGCGACCCGGAGATCATCGAGGCGCTGAAGTTCCACCTCCGCGACTACGCGGTGACGTTCCGCTTCGGCGAGGAGGTCACCGCCGTCGACGTCGGCGCCTCGGGCACCGTCACCACCCTCGCCAGCGGCAAGCAGATCCCGGCCGAGACCGTCATGTACTCCGCGGGTCGGCAGGGTCAGACCGAGGACCTCGACCTGCCTGCCGCGGGTCTCGAGGCCGACGCGCGCGGACGGATCTTCGTCGACGACGACTACCGCACCAAGGTCGACCACATCTACGCCGTCGGCGACGTGATCGGCTTCCCCGCGCTGGCCGCGACGTCCATGGACCAGGGCCGGCTGGCGGCGTACCACGCGTTCGGCGAGCCCTGCAAGGGCATGACCGAACTGCAGCCGATCGGCATCTACTCGATTCCCGAGGTGTCCTACGTCGGTGCCACCGAGGTCGACCTGACGAAGGACTCCGTGCCCTACGAGGTCGGCGTGTCCCGGTACCGCGAACTCGCCAGGGGCCAGATCGCCGGGGACTCCTACGGGATGCTGAAGCTGCTGGTGTCCACCGAGGACCTGCGGCTGCTGGGCGTCCACATCTTCGGCACCAACGCCACCGAGATGGTCCACATCGGCCAGGCGGTGATGGGCTGCGGCGGCACCGTCGAGTACCTGGTCGACGCGGTGTTCAACTATCCGACCTTCTCCGAGGCCTACAAGGTCGCGGCGCTGGACGTCATGAACAAGCTGCGCGCACTCAGCCAGTTCCGCGCCTAGCAGCCGTTGTCGAACGCCGACGGCGGATCGTCGCCCGGACCGCCCTGATCAGCACGTCGGAGTAGAGCGCTGATCGCGACGTCGAACGGCGGCGAGAACGACACGTCGTCCTCGCAACCGCCCCCGTCCAGGCCGCCGGTCAGCCCGACGACCGCGTCACCCGACACCCAGGGCGACCCGCTTGTCCCGTCGGCCATCCCCGCACACGGCAGCGACGGGAAGCCCTGGTCGGCGGCGGTTGTGGCGGTACGGCACCCGATCGGCCCCCCACCGATGCCCAACTCGTACCCCGTGATCGCGACGTCGGTCCCGGGCGCCGGCGCGAGGCCGAGCGCGAGACCGCCGCCCACCGCCTGCTCGAGCGAGCCCGCGCCGTCGCGGCTGACCCGGGCGATCGCGAAGTCCGCCAACGGGTTCTGGTCGTCGAGCCAGCGCGGGTCCAGATAGACGGCGTCGACGTGCCACACGTCGTCGGGCAGCAGGTCACCGGTGTAGCCGGGGACGAAGTAGGCGTCGACGCCGTCGGCCATGCAGTGCGCGGCGGTGAGGATCAGGTCGCCCCCGGCCGAGTCGAGCACCGATCCCGAACACGTGTGCAGCGTCTCGCTACCCAGGAACACCGCGCCGACCCGGCGATCCGGGGCGACCGTCGACGCGCCCGTCTCGGTCGACGCCGACGCGGCAGACGCGGGATCGGTCACCGCGGCCGTCGGCCGACCCGCCTCGGTTCGGTCGACGCACGCCGCGGTCAGCAACGCCAGGGCGACGACCGCCACCCATCGAGTCCGCATCCGACCGATCTTGCCCGACGATCGCCGTATCGGCAGGAGCAGCGGAATGTCGGCCGGTACGCGGGCGTTCGAACCTTTGACCGGGGCTGACGTGGCGGCAGTCCCGACGTACGGGACACTGGAGGTAACGGGTGGCAACGGCGACGCCGTACCCGACCACGAGAGGAGGCGAGCGATGACAGAGAACAATCCAGAACAGCAGTACCAGCCCGAGCAGACCGGCATGTACGAGCTGGAGTTTCCGGCTCCGCAGCTGTCCTCGGCCGACGGCCGCGGGCCGGTGCTGATCCACGCCCTCGAGGGATTCTCCGATGCCGGGCATGCCATCAAGCTGGCCGCGACACACCTCAAGAACACCCTCGACACCGAACTGGTCGCGTCGTTCGCGATCGACGAACTGCTCGACTACCGGTCCCGCCGGCCGCTGATGACGTTCAAGACCGACCACTTCACCCACTACGACACCCCGGAGTTGAACCTCTACGCGCTGCACGACAGCGTCGGCACGCCGTTCCTGCTGTTGGCGGGCCTGGAACCCGACCTGCGGTGGGAACGGTTCATCACCGCGGTGCGCCTGCTCTCCGAACGCCTCGGCGTGCGCAGGGTCATCGGCCTGGGCACCATCCCCATGGCGGTGCCCCACACCCGGCCGGTGTCGATGACGGCGCACGCGACCGACAAGTCCCTGATCGTTGACCACGAACCGTGGGTCGGCGAGGTGCAGGTCCCGGGCAGCGTGTCCAACCTGCTCGAGTACCGGATGTCGCAGCACGGTCACGAGGCGATGGGCTTCACCGTCCACGTGCCGCACTACCTGGCGCAGACCGACTACCCGCCGGCCGCGGAGGCGTTGCTGGCAGAGGTGTCCCGCGCCGGGGCGCTGCAGCTGCCCTTGGCCGCGCTCAGCGAGGCGGGCGCCGAGGTCCACACCAAGATCGGCGAGCAGGTCGAATCGAGCGAAGAAGTCGCTCAGGTGGTGGCGGCGCTGGAGCGACAGTACGATGCGTTCGTCGCCGCACAGGAAAACCGGTCTTTGCTGGCACGTGACGAGGACCTCCCGAGCGGCGACGAGATCGGCGCCGAGTTCGAGAAGTTCCTCGCCGAGCAGGCCGGTGAAGAACCCTCCGACGGGGACGACGGCACCGCAGCGCCCTGACCCCCGGGGCCCGATGACGAAGTCGGCGAGGAGTGGCCATGACGGACCGCAAGCCCAACCTGCGAACGGTGCGCGAGGTCACGCCCACGCTGCAGTACCGGACCATCCACGGCTACCGGCGTGCGTTCCGCGTGGCGGGCTCGGGACCCGCGATCCTCCTCATCCACGGCATCGGGGACAACTCGACGACCTGGAGCACGGTGCAGGCCAAGCTGGCCCAACGGTTCACGGTCATCGCGCCGGACCTGCTGGGCCACGGCAAGTCCGACAAACCGCGCGCCGACTACTCGGTGGCGGCGTACGCCAACGGCATGCGCGACCTGCTCAGCGTGCTGGACGTCGAGAAGGTGACGGTGGTCGGTCACTCACTCGGCGGCGGGGTGGCCATGCAGTTCGCCTACCAGTTCCCGCAGCTCGTCGACCGGTTGATCCTGGTGGGTGCGGGCGGCGTGACCAAGGACGTCAACGTCGCGCTGCGGATCGCCTCGCTGCCCATGGGCACGGAGGCACTGGCCCTGCTGCGCCTGCCGATGGTCCTGCCGGCCGTGCAGGTCGCCGGACGGATCGGTGGCCTGCTGCTCGGCAAGACCGCCGTGGGACGCGACATCCCCAACATGTTGCGCATCCTGGCCGACCTGCCCGAACCCACCGCGTCGTCCGCGTTCGCCAGGACCCTGCGGGCAGTGGTGGACTGGCGCGGTCAGGTGGTCACCATGCTGGACCGCTGTTACCTGACCGAATCGGTTCCCGTGCAACTCGTCTGGGGCGCGCACGACTCCGTGATCCCGGTGGGTCACGGCCGGATGGCGCACGCGGCGATGCCGGGTTCGCAGCTCGAGATCTTCGAGGGCTCCGGACACTTCCCCTTCCACGACGACCCGGACCGGTTCGTCGAACTGGTCGAGAAGTTCATCGACACCACCACGCCAGCGGTGTACGACCAGGAACTGCTGCGCAATCTGCTGCGCGACGGGACGGGCGAGAGCACCATCAGCGGCCCCATCGACACCCGCGTCGCGGTGCTCGACGCGATGGGCGCCGACGAGCGCAGCGCCACCTGAGCCGTAACATCTCCGCATGGCCATCGACGTGACCGTGCTGCGGGTGTTCACCAGTCCGTCGGGCGACCTCGGCAACCCTCTCGGGGTCGTCGACGCCACTCGGGTCCCACCGCCGGACCGCCAGGCCCTCGCGACCGAACTCGGGTACAGCGAGACGATCTTCGTCGAGCTGCCCGCCGCGGAGTCGGCGACCGCCGCCGCGCACATCTACACGCCCGCAGTGGAATTGCCGTTCGCCGGCCACCCGACCGTCGGAGCGGCGTGGTGGCTGAGGGAACGCGGCACACCCGTCAAGACCCTTCAGGTGCCGGCCGGGATCGTCCAGGTGGCGTACGAGAACCTTCCCGACGGAGACTTCACGGTCATCACGGCGCGGCCCTCCTGGGCGCCGGAGTTCGCCATCCACGACATGGCGTCGGTGGACGACGTGCTCGCCGCCGACCCCGACGGGTACGACTCGGACGTCTCGCACTATCTGTGGGCGTGGGAGGACCGGTCGTCCGGCACCATCCGGTCCCGGATGTTCGCGAGCCACCTGGGCGTCCCCGAGGACGAGGCGACCGGCGCCGCCGCCGTGCGCATCACCGACCACCTCAGCCGCGACCTGACGATCACGCAGGGACGGGGATCCCAGATCCGTACGTGGTGGAGCTCCGACGGGTGGGTCAGGGTGGCCGGTCGGGTCGTCGACGACGGGACCCGACGGATCGCCTAGCGCCGCGTCAGGACGTCGACGACACTTCGCGGTGGGCGCGCAGCGCCTCGATCTCCCGCTCGAAGTCCTCGGCCGACGAGAACGACCGGTACACGGACGCGAACCGCAGGTACGCGACCTCGTCGAGGTCCCGCAGCGGACCGAGGATGGCCAGCCCGACCTCGTTACTGGGCACCTCGGGCGAACCGGTGCCGCGCACGGCGTCCTCGACCTTCTGCGCGAGCAGGTTCAGGGCGTCGTCGTCGACGTCGCGGCCCTGACAAGCCCGCCGAACACCCTTCATGACCTTCTCGCGACTGAACGGCTCGGTGACGCCACTGCGCTTCACGACCGCCAGCACGGCCGTCTCGACGGTGGTGAAGCGCTTGCCGCACTCCGGGCAGGACCGTCGCCGGCGGATGGCCTGGCCCTCGTCCGCCTCGCGGGAGTCCACCACCCGCGAATCCGGATGACGACAGAACGGACAGTGCATCTCCGCCCCTTCCCGTACCAGCCCGGACGTCCCGGTCAGGTACGAGCCTACCGCCGCGGGGCAGGGAGTCTGGTGGCGCATGCGCATGGCGCGGTCAGCCGACCGGTGCGATCAGCGTCTGCCCGGCAGCCACTGCCACGGAGTCGAGTTCGTTGAGTTCGCGGATCTCGGCCACCATCGCGCCGACGGGCGCGTCGGGCGCCACCCGCTGCGCGAGCTGCTGCAGCGACTCCCCCAGCTGCACCTGCACCACCGCCAGCTGACCGGGAACGGCGGCCGGCTCCTCGACCGGGGCGCCGAAGTGCGAGACGAGCCCGAGCCACACCGTGATGCCCGCCGCGACCAGCGCCAGCAGCACCGTGGTGGCCGGGGTGATGGGCTTGCGCCGGTGGGACGCCCGCGACATCAGGACGCCGGTGCCGCGGTAGCGCAGCGGCTCGCCGGACGGCCTGCGGCGCTGCGGGCCACGCCGCGCGTCGGGCCGCGGGCGCACCGGGCGGGCGACCAGTTCGGTGGGGTGTTCGCGGGTGATGATGGTCATGTCAGGGCCTTCCGTGGTCGCCGAGTCGGAGCCGTCGTTCGCTCTTGTGTTCGAACTATAATCGCTCAGGTGTTCGATGACTAGAACATGTGATCGAACTGTTGCAGACCATATCGAGGGCCACCGACACGTCCCGTCCGCCGCGACACGCGTCGAACACATGTTTGATTATCGGTCCCGCGAGGACTAGATTCGGCGCCATGAGTGACAGCAGCGACACCCGAAACGGCACACAACCGCGTCGTGACGCCGACCTCACCGAACGACAGCGCACCATCCTCGACGTGATCCGCTCGTCGGTCACCACGCGTGGGTATCCACCGAGCATCCGCGAGATCGGCGACGCGGTCGGACTGACGTCGACGTCGTCGGTGGCGCACCAGTTGCGCACCCTGGAGAAGAAGGGGTTCCTGCGGCGCGACCCGAATCGTCCACGCGCAGTGGACGTCCGGGGCGCCGACGATCACGTGACACCCGTGGTCACCACCGACGTCGCGGGCTCCGACGCACTACCCGAGCCGACGTTCGTCCCCGTCCTCGGCCGCATCGCCGCGGGCGGGCCGATCTTGGCCGAGGAGGCCGTGGAGGACGTGTTCCCCCTGCCCAAGGTCCTGGTCGGCGAGGGTTCACTGTTCCTGCTCAAGGTCGTCGGCGAGTCGATGATCGACGCCGCCATCTGCGACGGTGACTGGGTGGTCGTCCGCCAGCAGAACGTCGCCGACAACGGGGACATCGTCGCCGCGATGATCGACGGCGAGGCCACGGTCAAGACGTTCAAGCGGACCCGCGGTCACGTGTGGCTGCTGCCGCACAACCCCGCGTTCGAACCGATCCCCGGCGACGACGCCGCCATCCTCGGCAAGGTCGTCACCGTCATCCGCAAGATCTGACCGCGGTCAGCCCCGAGTGAATCCGTTCGTAAGGGCGAATTCCTCGCTGGCGAACCAGATCTCGGCCCGCACGCGGTCGTACTCCGGGGACTCCGGCAGGAAGTAGAGACCGGTCCTGGTGTCGGCCTTGATGGGGTAGCCGTCGGGCGCGTCGAACGGATTGTTCATGGCGAGCAGCAACGACGTCTGCGAGGGCGACGTGGCGTCCCTGGAGATCGCCGCGTGCCGGCCGCTGGGCGGACCGCCCGTCAGGTCCTCCGACGTCGTCGGATCCTCCCGGGACGCCGGTTCGGGTTCGTGCTCCGGAGTCGGAGCGATCACCGACGCGGCCAGGCCCGACGGCTCCGGGGGTGAATCGTCCGATGCCGCATTGGCATTCGCGAGTTCGTCGGCGGTGACCACCCGGGTCGGCGTGGTGTCGATCGCATCCTGGTCGTCGGCGAAGGCATCCGGAACCCGACCCGCGTCGGGAGCGTCCACCGGACCGGCGGGACGCTCCTCCTCGTTCGGCATCGCCCAGGCGCTCAGCGGCACGTACGGCGGCTGATTCACCCTGGGTTGATCGCCGACGGGTACCGGGCCCGAGTCGAACTCCCCGTCGTCTTCGTCGTCGTCGTCGTACTCGTCGTAGTCGTCGAAGGTGTTCAACGGCTCCCGGTCGTCGCGGCGACGGCGGTTGAGCACGACGGCCGCCACGACGGCACCGACGAGTACGAGGACGGGGACGACGGCGAGCAGCCACCACCACTGCCGGTACCACTTCTGATCGTCGGCGGAGTCGGTGCCGGCCGACGTCTGGGGAGCCTGCGGCGCGTTCTGGCCGGGCACGTCGAGGCCCGACAGCTGAGATGCGAGGGCCGGTGGTTCGGTGGTGAATTCGCCCGACGCCCGGTTCCACGAGATGGCGCCGTTGGCGAAGGTCTGGGTGACGACGTCGCCGTCGTCGGTCTGATCGGCGGTCGGCGCACCGAGGTCGCCCTCCGCTCCGCCGAGCTTCGTCCACGCCGCGTTCATCGGCCCACGCACGATCATCGCGCCGAAGTCGGGGGTCCAGAAGATCACCGGCTCGTCCTCGGCGGCGAAGGTCGCGAAGCGGCTTGCCGGCGCCAGGCCACCGTCCGCCTCGTCGGCCGTCGGGAAGCCGAGGTCGCCGCCGGGTCCGCCCACGCTCTCGTACTTGGCGAGCACCTGACCGGTGATGACGGCGGCGCCGGTGCCGGGACTGTAGAAGATCTTGCCGCCCGCGAAGGTCTGCTCCAGGCCGTCGTCACCCACGGACGTCGGCGGCCCCTGCGCTGCGCCGAGGGGTCCCAGCGGTCCGCCCGCGGCGCGCCGCGCGGCGGCGATCGCGGAGGTGGCGTCCCCGGGGATCTCGAGTCCGTCGAGTTGTCCGGCCAGTTCGGGCGGCGTGGAGGTGAACGCCTTGGTGACCCGGTTCCACGACAGCTCCCCACCGGTGAACGTCTGGGACACCACGTCGCCTCGGTAGACCTCGTCCTCGGTCGGGACTCCGAGCACGGCCGCGGATCCGCCGAGGCGGTCCCATGCCGCGTTGATGGCACCCCGGACGACGTGCGCGCCGGTGTCGGGCGTCCAGAAGATCACCGGCTTGTCGGCGGCGCTGAACGTCGTGTTGCGGCTGCCGGGGGCGCGCCCCGGGCCCTCGTCGATGTTCGGGAAGCCGAGGTCGCCGTCGCCGGGACCGCCGAGGGCGAGGTACTTGTCGAGGATCGCGCCCTGCATGATCCTGGCGCCGGTGTCCGGGGTGAAGAAGATGCGACCGCCCGCGAAGTTCTGCCCGAAGCCGGCGCCGACGGGATACACGCCGCCGTCCTTGGGTCCGAGCGGACCAGTCGCGCCACCGCCGGCCTCCCACGCCTGCGTCATGGCGACGTCGGCGTCACCGTCCGGAGCGGCCGACGCGAGTGGCACCATGGGCGCCAGTGCGACGACCGCAGCCGCGATGAACACGGCGGCGCTCGCGCGTCCCATGAACCTGCCGACCCACGTGTGAAGCCCAGTCATCAGTCCCTCCCGTGATCGCTCACGGTTCCCTCGAAGTGGCGTGTGCGTCAACTTTGCGTCAGTCGACGTCCATCTTGAGGGATATCGGAGCGGTCGCGGGCGAGTGTCGCGCCACGGGTCCCGTCGAGAGTTCGCCACACGGGGCGCCTCGGACGGCTAGACGCCGAGGCTCCGGCCGATGATCTCCTTCATGATCTCGGTCGTCCCGCCGTAGATGGTCTGGATCCGGGAATCGAGATAAGCCCTGGCCACGGGGTATTCGCGCATGTATCCGTAGCCGCCGTGGATCTGCAGGCAGCGGTCGTTGAGCCGGACCTGGGCCTCGGTCGAGTACCACTTCGCCATGGCGGCCTGCTCGGCCGTCAACTTCTCCTCGAGGTGCAGCGCGAGGAACTCGTCGACCATGATCCGGACGACGGTGGCCTCGGTCGAGAGTTCGGCGAGCGAGAAGCGGGTGTTCTGGAAGCTGCCGATGGGCTTGCCGAACGCCTTGCGCTCCTTGGTGTACTGCAGCGTCTGCTCGAGCACGGCCTCCATGCCCGCCGCGGCCATGACGGCGATGCTGATGCGCTCTTGCGGCAGGTTCTCCATCAGGTACACGAAGCCCGAACCCTCGTCACCCAGCAGGTTCTCGGCCGGAACGTGCACGTCGGTGAACGACAGCTCGGCGGTGTCCTGTGCGTCGAGGCCGATCTTGTCGAGGTGGCGGCCGCGTTCGAAGCCCTCCATGCCGCGCTCGACCACGAGCAGCGAGAACCCCAGGGCACCCTTCTCCGGGTCGGTGCACGCCACCACGATGACGAGGTCGGCGTGAATGCCGTTCGTGATGAACGTCTTCGAGCCGTTGAGGACCCAGCTGCCGTCCTCCTGCTTGACCGCGCGGGTCGTGATGCCCTGCAGGTCGGAGCCGGTGCCGGGTTCGGTCATGGCGATCGCGGTGATCAGCTCGCCGGAGCAGAACCCGGGCAGCCAGCGCTGCTTCTGCTCCTCGGTGCCCAGCCGCAGCAGGTACGGCGCGATGATGTCGTTCTGCAGCGCGAAGCCCAGCCCGCTGAACCGGCCGGCGCTGCACTCCTCGGTGACGATGACGTTGTAGCGGAAGTCGGGGTTGCCGCCGCCGCCGTACTCCTCGGGGACCGCCATGCCGAGGAAGCCCTGCTTGCCCGCCTCGAGCCACACGCCGCGGTCGACGATCTTGTCCTTCTCCCACTGATCGTGGAACGGCGCGACGTGCCGATCGAGGAAGGATCGGAACGACTCGCGGAACATGTCGTGCTCGGCTTCGAACAGGGTGCGCTCGAACTTGATGACCTGGCTGGTCGCGGCCATGGAGAACCTCCGGATCGACGGACGGGATGTGTCTTCGACCATATACCACCCAACCGGATGGTTGAGACCCGTGGTACCGCAGAATCGGGCCCCTAGGATCGACGCATGACCGGCAGCCTCGCCCACTGGGGCGCATTCACCGCCGACGTCGTCGACGGCGACATCGCGGCCGTGCACCCGATGCGGGGCGACGCCGATCCGTCTCCCCTACTCGGCAATCTGCCCGGGTCGCTGCGACACCGGTCCCGGGTCGAGGGCCCCGCGGTGCGGCGCGGCTGGCTCGAGGACGGGCCCGGTCCGAGCGACCGGCGCGGCGCCGAGGAGTTCGTCGCGGTGTCGTGGGACGAGCTGACCGAGCTGCTCGCGACCGAACTGCGGCGCGTCGTCGACACCCACGGCAACGAGGCGATCTACGGCGGGTCCTACGGCTGGTCCAGCGCAGGCCGGTTCCACCACGCGCAGAGCCAGGTGCACCGGTTCCTGAAACTCCTGGGCGGCTACACCTTCTCGCGGCACTCCTACAGCCTCGGTGCCACGGGCGTCATCATGCCGAGGGTCGTCGGCACCCACGACGACCTCTTCAAGCGGTCCACCGACTGGAACGTCATCGCCGCCCACACCGATCTGATGGTGTGCTTCGGCGGGGTGCCGATGAAGAACACCGGCATCAACGACGGCGGCACCACGGCACATCCGACCCGGGACGCCCTGCGTCGGCTGCGCGAGCGCGGCGGTCGCATCGTGTCGTTCTCACCGCTGCGCGACGACGTCGACGGCGACTGCGAGTGGCTGGCCCCGGTGCCGGGCACCGACGTGGCGGTCATGCTGGCCATGGCGCACGTGCTGGCCACCGAGGGCCTCGCCGACAAGGCGTTCCTGGAGCGCTACTGCACCGGGTACGACAGGTTCGAGCGCTACCTACTGGGCGTCGACGATGGCGTCCCGAAGTCGCCGCGCTGGGCCGAGGACGTCTGCGGGCTGCCCGCCGACCAGCTGACCGAACTGGCCCGCCGGATGGCCGCGGGCCGCACCCTGGTGACGATCAGCTGGTCGCTGCAACGCACCCGGCACGGCGAGCAGGCACCGTGGATGGGCCTGACGCTGGCGGCCATGCTCGGCCAGATCGGCGTTCCCGGAGGCGGATTCGGCCACGGCTACGGCTCGATGAACGAGGCCGGCCTGCCACCGCTGCGCTGCCGGCTCCCCTCGCTGCCCCAGGGCCCCAACCCCGTCCGGACGTTCATCCCCGTCGCCGCGGTCAGCGACATGCTGCTTCATCCCGGCGAACCGTTCGACTACAACGGGTTGAGCCTCACCTACCCCGACATCCGGCTGGTCTACTGGGCGGGCGGGAACCCCTTCCACCACCATCAGGACATCGGACGCCTGCGTCGCGCCATGGCCCGGCCCGACACCGTCGTGGTGCACGACCCGTACTGGACGGCGATGGCCAAGCACGCCGACGTGGTGGTGCCGTCCACGACGCCCTACGAACGCGACGACTACTCCGGCTCGCACAACGACCCGCTGCTGGTGGCCATGCCCGCACTCGCCGAACCGCACGCGGACTCGCGCGACGACTACGCCACCTTCTCCGCGCTCGCCCACCGCCTCGGGTTCGGCGAGGCGTTCACCGAGGGACGCACGGCCCGCGAGTGGCTCGAGCACATGTATCAGACCTGGTCGTACGGGCTGACGTTCGAGGTGCCGCCGTTCGACGAGTTCTGGCGGGCCGGATCGGTGCGGTTGCCCACCGAACCCGGTCTCACGCTGCTGGCCGACTTCCGCGCCGACCCCGTCGCGCACCGCCTGCACACGCCAAGCGGTCGCATCGAGATCTTCTCGGATGACATCGATGGGTTCGGCTACGACGACTGCAGGGGCCACCCGGCGTGGCTCGAGCCCGACGAGTGGCTCGGTGGTCCTCGCGCCCAGGAGTTTCCGCTGCACCTGCTGGCCAATCAGCCGGCGACGCGGCTGCACGGTCAGCTCGACGGCGGCGCGGTCAGCCAGGCCTCGAAGGTCCAGGGCCGCGAGCCCATCCGCATGCACCCCACCGATGCGGCCGCGCGCGGCGTCGACGACGGCGAGGTGGTGCGGGTGTTCAACGACCGCGGCGCGTGCCTGGCCGGGGTCGTGGTGGACGACGGCCTGCGTCCCGGCGTGGTGCAGCTGTCGACCGGCGCCTGGTACGACCCCGAGGATCCGGCCGACGCGAATTCGCTGTGCGTGCACGGCAACCCGAACGTGCTCACCGCCGACGTCGGGACGTCGAAGTTGGCCCACGGGTGCACCGGCGCGCACGTGCTGGTGCAGATCGAGCGGTTCGACCGCCCACTGCCGCCCGTCCGGGCGCACGAGCCGCCGGTGATCGTCCGGCGGCCCGACGCTCAGTAGGTCGCGAAGTCGCCGAGGCTCGCCGCCAGCGCCGCGGGCACCCGCGCCTTGACGCGCGTGCCGTCAGGGGTGTGCTCGGTGGCCTCGATGCGACCGTCGGCGTGCATGCGGGCGACCAGGTCACCCCGGTCGTAGGGGATGGTCACGTCGACGGCCTCGTCGGTGGCGATCACCATCTCCCCCATCCGGCGGCGCAGCTGGTCCAGGCCGTCACCGGTGCGCGCCGACACGAACACCGCGTCGGGCAGGGCCGAGCGCAACTGGGCGAGGATCAGCCCAGAAGCGGCGTCGGTCTTGTTGACCACCACCAATTCCGGCGGCGGGGCGATGTCGTAGTCGGCGACGACGTCGTTGACCACCTTGCGGACCGCGTTGATCTGGGCCAGCGGGTTGGTGTCGGACCCGTCGATGACGTGCACCAGCAGGTCGGCGTCGACGACCTCCTCCAGCGTGCTGCGGAACGCCTCGACGAGCTGCGTCGGGAGGTGCCGGACGAAGCCGACGGTGTCGGTGAGGACGAACGGTCGGCCGTCGTCGAAGTGCCCACGGCGCGTGGTCGGTTCGAGTGTGGCGAACAGTGCGTTCTCCACCAGGACGCCCGCGCCGGTCAGCGCGTTCAGCAGGCTGGACTTGCCGGCATTGGTGTAGCCGACGATCGCGACCGACGGCACCTCGCTGCGACGGCGTCCGCCGCGCTGGGTGTCGCGGATCTTCTTCATGTCCTTGATCTCGCGGCGCAGCTTGCTCATCCGCTCGCGGATCCGGCGACGGTCGGTCTCGATCTTGGTCTCACCGGGGCCGCGCGTACCCACGCCGCCGCCGCTGCCACCCGCACCGCCGCCCTGGCGGGACATCGACTCACCCCAGCCGCGCAGCCTCGGCAGCATGTACTCCATCTGCGCGAAGGCCACCTGCGCCTTGCCCTCCGCGGACGTGGCGTGCTGGGCGAAGATGTCGAGGATCAGCGCGGTGCGGTCGATGACCTTGACCTTGACGGCCTTCTCGAGCGCGTTCAGCTGCGCGGGGCTCAGCTCGCCGTCGCAGATGACGGTGTCGGCGCCGGTCGCCTCGACGACGTCGCGCAGTTCCTGGGCCTTGCCGGACCCGATGTAGGTGGACGGGTCGGGCTTGTCGCGGCGCTGGATGAGGCCCTCGAGCACCTCGGAGCCCGCGGTCTCGGCCAGCGCGGCCAGTTCGGCGAGGCTGGCGTCGGCGTCGGCGGCGCTGCCGTCGGTCCACACGCCCACCAGCACGACGCGCTCGAGGCGCAGCTGGCGGTACTCGACCTCGGACACGTCGGCGAGTTCGGTGGACAGACCCGCGACGCGACGCAGCGCGACGCGGTCCTCGAGCGCGAGTTCACCGGTGCTCGGGACGGAGTTGGAGAAGAAATCGGACGTCATGGGCGAATACACGTTCGCACGGAGATCACTGTTCATGCACCTCGATTAACGCAGATGGGAGCGCCACCATTCCTCCGCGAGGTCCCCGTGTGCCAGGAGCACCGAGGGACCGCGCAGGAAACTGGTGGCATCGGTGACGGTGACGGTCACCTCGCCGCCGGGGATCCGGACCAGCAGCGCCCCGGTCTGGACGCCTCGATGCTCGAGGGCGGCGACGGCTGCCGCCACGGTTCCCGTTCCGCAGGAACGGGTTTCGCCCACGCCGCGTTCGTGGACGCGCATGGCGACGGCGCCGTCCAGCTCCTCGGTGAGGATCTCGACGTTCACGCCGTCGGGGAACTGTGCGGCGTCGAACCGGACGGGCGCGGCGACGTCGAGCGCGGCCAGTCCGTCGAGCGTGAGGGTCTCGTCGACGCAGGCGAGGTGCGGGTTGCCCACGTCGACGGCCGTGCCGGTGAAGGTGCGTCCGCCCACCACGGCGGTGCCGGTGCCGGTGGTGTTGGCCTTGCCCATGTCGACGGTGACGTCGGCGTGCACGTCGTCCACGCGGTGCAGGACCACCGGCCGAGGACCGGCCAGCGAACCGACGACGAACTCGTCGCGCGACTCCAGACCACTGGCGCGCAGGTAGTGGGTGAACACCCGGACGCCGTTGCCGCACATCTGCGCGATCGACCCGTCGGCGTTGCGGTAGTCCATGTACCAGTCGTCGGCGGTCACGCCCTCGGGGATGCGGTCGAACACGCCGGCGTTGAGCGCCGCACCGGCGCGCGTCACGCGCAGGACGCCGTCCGCGCCGAGGCCGCGCCGGCGGTCGCACAGCGCGGCGACCGAATCGGCGGCGAGGTCGATCCGCGCGTCGAGGTCGGGCAGCACGACGAAGTCGTTCTGCGTGCCGTGCCCCTTCGCGAACCTCATCCCATCAGGATAGGCGTCAACCTGCGCGGACGGCCGCCAGCACCGCCTCCGCGTTCCCCTCGGCCGCACCGTCCAGCCAGAGGATGCGGTGGTCGCGTCGGAACCACGACCGCTGCCGCCGCACGTACCGTCGCGTCCCGATGAACGTGCGCTCGCGGGCGTCGGTCAGCGCCGCGGCACTCCCCCCGGCGTCGAGCGCCTCGAGCACCTGCGCGTATCCCAGCGCACGGGCGGCGGTGACGCCCTCGCGCAGGCCCTGCTCGCACAGCGCCTCCACCTCGCCGACCAGGCCCTGGTCGAACATCAGGTCCGTGCGTCGGGCGAGCCGCTCGTCGAGCACCGAGGTCTCCCGGTCCACCCCGACGATCAGCGTGCCCCAGCGCGGCTCCCCGATCGTGGGCGCGCTGGCCGCGAAGGGCAGACCCGTCAGCTCCACGACCTCCAGCGCGCGCACGATGCGGCGGCCGTCGGTGGGCAGGATCGAGGCCGCGGCGCCCGGGTCGGCGCGTGCGAGATCGGCGTGCAACGCGGCGACGCCGACCTCGGCGAGCCGGGCCTCCCAGCGCGCCCGTACGTCCGGATCGGTCGCCGGGAAGGCCCACTCGTCGAGCAGCGATTGCACGTACAGCATCGATCCGCCGACCACGACGGGCACCGCACCGCGCGCGGCGATCGCCTCGACGTCGGCGGCGGCGGCCTGCTGGTAGTTCGCGACGGTCGCGGTCTGGGTGACGTCGAGGACGTCGAGCTGGTGGTGCGGCACGCCGCGGCGCTCGTCGACGGGCAGCTTCGCGGTGCCGATGTCCATGCCGCGGTACAGCTGCATCGCATCGGCGTTGACGATCTCGCCGCCGAGCCGCTCGGCGACCTCGAGCGCCAGCGCCGACTTGCCGGTGCCGGTGGGCCCGACGATTGCGACCGGACGCGTCATGGCCTCAGCACACCCACGAAGTACCCCACCCCGTAGGGCGCGCCGCGGTACAGCTCCGTGGCCGACGCCGCACGCTCACCGAGCAGCCCGGCCAGCACCTGGTGCGCGACGCGTCCGACGACGTGCGCGTCGGCGGCCGCCAGCCCGGCCGCGTCGCCGGCGGCCAGCGCGTCGTCGAGGGCGGCCTGCACTTCGATCGAGTCGGGATCGTGTCCGCCGGGCGCGGACGGTGTCAGGGTGTTGGCGCCGTCGGCGACGACCAGCACGCCCACCGGCTCGGTGGTCGCGTCGACCTCGGCCCGCAGCAACCGTCCCGCGGCTACCGCGGCGTCGGGGTCGAGAGCGGCAGCGTAGGCGCGGACCTCGGCCGCGGCACGCGGATTCGCCTCTGCGCGAACCCATCCGGCGATCAGCGCGCAGAGCGGCAGCTCGCTCGGCTCGCCGTCGGGATCGGGTCCGAGCGCGACGGGGACGTCCACGCCATAGCCGGCGAAGGTGCCCCGGGCGGTCGGGGCGACGACGGCCTCGTCGTCGGCGACGCCGATCACCACCCATCGGTCCGGGAGTTCGGCGGCCGCCCGCAGCACCGCGGCGCGCAGGTCGGCCACCTCCGTGGCGGCCCCGGTGGCCAGTTCTGGCACCAGCACGGGCGCGGAGGGAACGACGGCGACGGCGGTCAGCACGTCCCCACGCTAGTCAGCGCCCGCGCCGCCGGAGCCCGCCAGACCCGCCGCCTGGGTGTTGACCGCCTCGCCGCGCGCCAGCGCCGCCGTCGCGATCACCATCACCGTGAACGCGATCGACAGGGTCACCCAGCCCGCCTCGCCGGGGCGCAGCGCCTCCCCGAGGATCACGACGCCGAGCACCGATCCGACGACGGGTTCGGTGACGGTCATCGTCGGCAGCGACGCCGTGAGGGCCCCGGCGCGGAACGCCGACTGCTGCCACGCCGTGCCCAGCACGGCGACCACCACCGCCGCGTACGTCTCGGGGGTCTTGAGCAGCTCCAGGAGTCCGTCGTCGAGACGGTCCATCACGCCCTTCAGCAGGACGGCGAACGCGCCCCACAGCGCCCCCGACACCAGTGCGAGCAGCACCGCGCCCGTCGACCCGTGCAGGAACCGAGCGGCGACGACGCAGACCACCATCGCGGGGACCATCACCGCCAGCACGATCGACCAGGTCTGGACGTCGCCGCGCGACTGGCCCTCGGTCGGGTTGCCGATCGTCACGATGACGCCGATCGCGACCGCCAGCAGCGCCGCCCACGTCCACTGGAACCGGGTCACCGACCGGCCGGTCGCCCGTGCGCTGATCGGCAGCGCGAACAGCAGCGAGGTCACCATCACCGCCTGGACCAGCAGGACCGAGCCGAGACCGAGCGCCGCGGCCTGGCAGCCGAACCCCGCGGCGGACACGCCGCTGCCCAGCCACCACTGCCGGTCGCGAAGCAGCCGGAGGAACAGCGTCAGGTGCCCGACGGGCTCGTCGGTGACGTCGTGGGCGGACCGCTGGTGGATCACGTCGCCGATCGCGATGAAGAACGCGGCCGCGAGCGCCAGGAGCGCGGCGATGTCGGCCCTGTCCACAACCAGGTTCATGCCAATCGCGTCCAACGCCGTCGTCCTCCTGGCCTTCGACCTGCTGCGAACCACGGGTCACCGGCCCGCGAGAAGTCGAGCCTAGGCAACGGCTCGTGCGAAGGCGTGCGCACGGCATCCCACGACCTGTTTGAATAGCGGGCGAGACATCGGCGCCGCGTCGCGCGGCAGGAGCGTGGGTCCCCACGCAGAGTGCACGGAGATGACGACATGACGATCAGCGAGTCAGGCGGACCCCCCAAGCCCGCGCCCCGACCCGGACCACCCCGGCCCGGTCCGAGGCCCGGCCCGACTGCCGCGGCAGCACCAGCGGCGCCGACGGTCCCCCCGACCGCGGACCCGCACCGTTTCGGCCGGGTGGACCCCGACGGCACGGTGTGGCTGATCACCGCATCCGGTGAGCGGCAGATCGGGTCGTGGCAGGCAGGCGACACCGAAGCGGCCTACGCGCACTTCGGGCGCCGGTACGACGACCTGCACACCGAGGTCGCGCTGATGGAGCACCGCCTGTCGTCGGGCACCGGCGACGCGCGCAAGATCAAGGCAGCCGCGGGCACGCTCGCCGAGGGGCTGGCCACGGCGTCGATCCTGGGCGACGTCGACGCGCTCGCCGCGCGCCTGGCGGCCATCGTCGAGACGGCCGACTCGCATGCGACCGAGGAACGGCAGCGCCGCGACGAGCACCGTGCCGCGCAGACCGCGCGCAAGGAGGCCCTCGCCGTCGAGGCCGAAGAGATCGCCGCCTCGTCCACCCAGTGGAAGGCCTCCGGCGATCGCCTGCGGGAGATCCTCGACGAGTGGCGGACGATCACCGGTCTCGACCGCAAGACCGACGACGCGCTCTGGAAGCGGTACTCGTCGGCTCGCGAGACGTTCAACCGGCGCCGCGGCTCGCACTTCGCCGAACTCGACCGCGAACGGGCGGGCGTCCGACAGGCCAAGGAGGCGCTGTGCGAGCGCGCCGAGGCCCTCGCCGACTCGACCGACTGGGGCCCGACCGGCGCGACGTTCCGCGACCTGCTGGTCCAGTGGAAGGCGGCCGGCCGGACGGCCAAGGACGTCGACGACGCGCTGTGGAAGCGGTTCAAGGGCGCGCAGGACAAGTTCTTCAAGGCCCGCAACGCGGTCAACGCCGAACGCGACGCCGAGTTCGCGGGCAACGGCACCGCCAAGGAGGCACTGCTCGCCCAGGCCGAGGCGATCGACGTGACCGACGTCGATGCCGCGCGCGCCGCACTGCGGGCGATCGGCGACAAGTGGGACGCGATCGGCAAGGCACCGCGTGAGCGCGACGCCGACCTCGAACGCCGTCTGCGCAACATCGAGAAGAAGGTGCGCGACGCCGCGTCGACCGGGTGGACCGATCCCGAGGCGAAGGCCAGGGCCGACCAGTTCCGCGAGCGCGCCGACCAGTTCGAACGTCAGGCCGAGAAGGCCGAGGCGGCCGGCCGGGCGAAGGACGCGGAGCAGGCCCGGGCCAGCGCGGCGCAGTGGCGCCAGTGGGCGGAGACCGCGGTCGAGGCGCTCGGCAAGAAGCGCTAGCCGGTCGGGGGGCGGCCGGCGTCGCCCTCGTCGAGCAGGGTCGGGCGCTGCTGCTGGGCCACCATGCGGCGGCGCTCCTCCTCGGCCGCCAGCTGGACGGCGGTGCGCGACCATACGACGCGGATCCAGTGGAACGTCAGCAGGATGACGGCGATCCACGCGATGACCAGGCCGTAGGCCGGCCCCGGGTGGCCGTCGGAGACGGTCTGGCGGGACCACACGGCCAGCATCCCGATCGGGCATGCGATGGCGGACCCGGCGGCGGCGATCCAGGCCAGCGCCCAGCGCCGCGTCAGTAGGGCCAGCATGGAGAAACCGACGCCGAACACCAGGACCAGCCAGGTGAACACCCGCGACGGCAGCGCGATCGCCTCGCGGACGGCGGCGTCGCTGCCGATCAGCGCGTCGAAGCCGCGTGCGCCACCGGTGTGCGGCAGCAGGAACGACAGCAGGAGCACGAACACGAGGATCGCGACGACCAGGGCCCGGGAGCCGGGGTCGATCTCGCGTGACACTCGGCGCTCGGCGTCCTCGAGGTCGCCCTTGAAGTCGTCGAAGTCGCCGTTGGAGGACCCGGCGCCGCCGGGACCACGTTGGTCGGTCACAGGCTGCATCCCGTCACGATGGGTTGGACGGCCGGCACTCCGATGCTTGGAATGCCGAGGCCGACGTTGGTGGTCACGCGCCGACCGGCTTCGTGAGCGTCTCCCGCCCTGGTCCGCCGGTGGGCGATCGGGGTGGCGTCTGCGGTGAGGTGGTGCGGGGCGGCCGCGGTCACGGTGGTGACGACCACGTCGCCGGGGCGGACGTCGCGGCCGTGCGGTGCGAAGTGCACCAGTCGACCGTCACGGGCCCGTCCGGACATCCGGGCGGTCGCGACGTCCTTTCGTCCCTCGCCCGCGGCGACGAGGAGTTCGACGTCCCGGCCGACGAGTGCGCGGTTCTCCTCGAGCGAGATCCGCTCCTGCAGATCGACCAGTCGCTGATAGCGTTCCTGCACAACGGCTTTCGGCAGCTGATCGGGTAGGTCCGCGGCCGGTGTGCCCGGGCGCTTGGAGTACTGGAAGGTGAAGGCACTCGCGAAGCGGGCCTCCTCGACGACCTCGAGGGTGGCGGCGAAGTCCTCCTCCGTCTCACCGGGGAAGCCGACGATGACGTCGGTGGTGATCGCGGCGCGAGGGATGGCCGCGCGCACGCGGTCGATGATGCCGAGGTAGCGCTCGGCGCGGTAGGACCGGCGCATCGCCCTCAGCACGCGGTCGGATCCGGACTGCAGCGGCATGTGCAGCGTGGGGCACACGTTCGGCGTGACGGCCATGGCCTCGATCACGTCGTCGGTGAACTCCGCGGGATGAGGCGAGGTGAACCGTACCCGCTCGAGCCCGTCGACGTCGCCGCAGGCGCGGAGCAGCTTCGCGAAGGCGCCACGGTCGCGGTCGAGGGCCGGGTCGGCGAAGGACACCCCGTAGGCGTTCACGTTCTGGCCCAGCAGGGTGACCTCGAGCACGCCCTGCTCGGCCAGTGCCCGCACCTCGGCGAGCACGTCCGACGGGCTGCGATCCACCTCCTTGCCGCGCAACGCGGGCACGATGCAGAACGTGCAGGTGTTGTTGCACCCCACCGAGACCGACACCCATGCGGCGTAGGCCGATTCGCGGGTGGCGGGCAGCGCGGACGGGAACTCCCGGAGCGCGTCGGCGATCTCGACCTGGGCCTCCCGATTGTGCCGCGCCCGCTCCAGCAGCACCGGCAGTGACCCGATGTTGTGCGTGCCGAACACCACATCCACCCACGGGGCCTTGCGGAGCACCGCGTCGCGGTCCTTCTGCGCGAGGCAGCCGCCGACGGCGATCTGCATGCGCGGGTCGGACTGCTTGCGCGGAGCGAGGTGGCTCAGGTTCCCGTACAGCTTGTTGTCGGCGTTCTCCCGTACCGCGCAGGTGTTGAAGACCACGACGTCGGCGTCCGTCCCGTCCGCGGCGCGCCGGTACCCGGCCTCCTCGAGCAGACCGGCGAGACGCTCGGAGTCGTGCACGTTCATCTGGCAGCCGTAGGTGCGGACCTGGTAGGTCCGGGCGTCCTCGACCCCGTTCGCAGCGACGGCGCCGGTCGCCGGCGAGGGGTCGCGCGTCATGGAGGAGGTCACTCCCCAATGGTATCGGCGGCGCCGACGACACCAAATTCCTCGGATTGCCTAGACCTCGGCGGTCTGGGCGTTACCTGGGTAAGGTCTGTCCGCATGGAATCGATCGGTCGCCGACCGCACCGGGGCGGTTCATGAGCGAACCGGCGTCGATCAGTCAGCCGATGATCTCGATGCAGCACGTCGACAAGCACTTCGGCGAACTGCACGTGTTGAAGGACATCAATCTCGAGGTCCCCCGAGGCCAGGTCGTCGTCGTCCTCGGCCCGTCCGGATCGGGCAAGTCGACGTTGTGCCGCACCATCAATCGCCTCGAGCCGATCGACTCCGGCAGCATCGCCGTCGACGGCGTCCCACTGCCCGCCGAGGGACGCAAGCTCGCCGAGCTGCGGTCCGAGGTCGGCATGGTGTTCCAGTCGTTCAACCTGTTCGCCCACAAGACCATCGTCGACAACGTCGCGCTCGCGCCGATGAAGGTCCGCAAGTTGGGCCGGGCCGAGGCGCGCACGCACGCGATGACGCTGCTCGAACGCGTCGGGGTGGCCAACCAGGCCGAGAAGTACCCCGCGCAGTTGTCCGGGGGGCAGCAGCAGCGCGTCGCGATCGCGCGGTCGCTCGCCATGAACCCCAAGGTGATGCTGTTCGACGAACCGACCAGCGCGCTCGACCCCGAGATGATCAACGAGGTTCTCGCGGTGATGTCGTCGCTGGCCTCGGACGGCATGACGATGGTCGTCGTCACCCACGAGATGGGGTTCGCCCGCCGAGCCTCGCACCGCGTCGTCTTCATGGCCGACGGGGCCATCGTCGAGGACGCCGCACCCGAAGAGTTCTTCAACAATCCGAGATCCGATCGTGCCAAGGACTTCCTCGGCAAGATCCTCAACCACTGAGCACTGTCGAAAGGAATCATCTCCGTGTCTTCCCACAGGCCGTTCTCCCTGCGATTCAAGGTTGCCGCCACCATGGCGGTCGCCGTCGCACTCCCCCTGTCGCTCACCGCGTGTGGCGGTGGCGGTGGCGGTTCCGACGAGGGCAAGATCGTGATCGGCACCAAGTTCGACCAGCCGGGGCTCGGCATGAAGAACCCCGACGGCACCTACAGCGGGTTCGACGTCGACGTCGCCACCTACGTGGCGAAGGAACTGGGCTACGAGCCCGACAAGATCGAGTTCAAGGAGTCGCCGTCGAGCCAGCGCGAAACGTTGATCCAGAACGGTCAGGTCGACTACGTCGTCGCCACCTACTCGATCACCGACGCGCGCAAGGAGAAGGTGTCGTTCGCCGGCCCGTACCTGGTCACCGGTCAGAGTCTGCTCGTCAAGGCCGACAACACCGACATCACCGGCAAGGACTCGCTCGCCAACAACAAGAAGCTGTGCTCGGTCTCGGGATCCACGCCCGCGCAGAAGATCAAGGACGAGTTCCCCAGCGTGCAGCTGCAGCAGTACGACACCTACTCGGCCTGCATCGAGGCGCTGAAGAACGGCGCGATCGACGCGGTGACGACCGACGAGGTCATCCTCGCGGGCTACGCCGCGCAGAGTCCGGGCGCCTTCAAGATCGTCGGTGAGCCGTTCTCCGAGGAGAACTACGGCATCGGCCTGAAGAAGGACGACACCGAGCTGCAGACCAAGATCAACGACGCGCTGACCAAGATGGAGGCCGACGGCGCCTGGAAGGCCGCGTTCGAGAAGAACCTCGGTCCGGCCGGGATCCCGACGCCCGCACCGCCGGCGATCGCCAAGAACTGAACCGGCGCCCAGCGAGCTGACGCCGGACCAGCGGAGCCCACGTGGAGGTCTTCTCCGAGTACCGCGACCAGATCTTCGAGGCGTTCTGGACGACGGTTCAGTTGACGGTGTTCTCGGCCGTCGGTGCGTTGATCATCGGCACGGTGCTGGCCGCCATGCGGATGTCACCGGTGCCGGTGCTGAACTGGCTGGGGACCTCCTACGTCAACGTCGTCCGCAACACGCCTTTGACGCTGATCATCCTGTTCTGCTCGTTCGGCCTGTCCCAGACGCTGGGGATCTCGCTGGTCGACATGGAATCCACGACGTCGATCGAGGACAGCAACTTCCGGCTCGCGGTGCTCGGATTGACGGTCTACACCGCGTCGTTCGTGTGTGAGACCATCCGCTCCGGGGTGAACACCGTGCCGCTGGGTCAGGCCGAGGCCGCCCGCTCACTGGGGCTGTCGTTCAGTCAGAACCTTCGGATCATCCTGCTACCGCAGGCTTTCCGCGCGGTTCTCATCCCACTGGGGTCGGTGTTGATCGCTTTGACGAAGAACACGACGATCGCGTCGGCGATCGGCGTGGCCGAGGCTGCGCTGCTCATGAAGGAGATGATCGAGAACACCGCGGCGCTGCTGGTGATCGGCACGATCTTCGCGCTCGGGTTCATGGTGCTGACGCTGCCACTGGGCCTGCTGTTCGGGTACCTGGGCAAGAGATTGGCCGTGGCGCGGTGATGAGCGCCTGCGCGAAGAACAGAGGTGAACGGTGACGAGTGTCCTGTTCGACGCCCCCGGCCCGCGCGCCAGGATGCGGAACATCGTCATCACCGTGCTCACCGTCCTGGTGCTGATCCTCGTCGCCGTGGTGGTCGGCTGGCGGCTCTACAGCAGGGGTCAACTCGACGCGGCGAAGTGGGAACCGTTCCTCACCTCGAACCTCTGGACGACCTACGTCCTCCCGGGTGTCGAGGGCACCTTGACGGCGGCGGCCGTCTCGATCGTGCTGGCGCTGATCCTGGGCTTCGTGCTGGGCGTCGGTCGGCTGTCGACCCACACCCCGATCCGCTGGCTGTGCTCGGTGATCGTGGAGGTCTTCCGCGCGATCCCCGTGCTGATCATGATGATCTTCGCCTACTTCCTCTTCGCCCTCTACGACGTGTTCCCGTCGAAGTACCTGGCGCTGGCGGGCGTGATCACCGGCCTGACGCTGTACAACGGCGCCGTCATTGCCGAGATCGTGCGGGCGGGCGTCAACGCGCTGCCCCGGGGCCAGTCGGAGGCGGCCGAGGCGCTGGGTCTGCGGTGGGGTCAGACGATGCGGTCGATCATGTTGCCGCAGGCCATCACGTCCATGCTTCCGGTGCTGGTGTCCCAGATGGTGGTGGTGTTGAAGGACACGGCGATCGGCTACCAGATCACGTTCGTCGAGATGGTCCGCCAGGGCACCGTCGTGGGGTCGTCGTACGGGAACTACGTGCCGGCACTCATCGTGATCGCCCTGTTGATGATCGGCGTCAACTTCGCCCTGTCCGCGTTCGCGACCCGGCTGGAGCGTCGTCTGCGGCGGTCGCGGCGTGGACCCGCGCCGCTCGAGATCCAGGGTGTCGAGCAGGAGGGCGCGCCCGGCGCGAAGGCGCTCTAGTGCCGACATGACCTCGACGACACTCGCCTTCGACCTACTCCCCGAGTCGATGCTGCGCGGCACCGTCGACGTGATGGTGCGCCTCGTCGAGGCGTGCGGTGCGATCGTCATCGTGACCGGCGCGCTGGTCGCCATCGTGCGGTTCGTGATGGTGCTGGCGCGCCGCGACGTCGTCGGGTTCTCCTCCGTGCGGCTGACGCTGGGCCGGTTCCTGGCTCTGGGGCTGGAGTTCCAGCTCGCCGCCGACGTGCTGCGGACGGCGATCTCGCCGTCGTTCGACGAGATCGGCAAGCTCGCCGCCATCGCAGCGATCCGCACCGCGCTGAACTACTTCCTGGCCAAGGAGATCGCCCAGGAGCAGTCCGCGATCGATCGGGAGAAGGCGGCGCCGCCACCCGTGGACACCGCGTCGCCGTGATCGCCGTCTCCTGGCTGGTGGCCGCGGCGGCGATCCTGCTGGCGGGTGTCACGCTGGCGGTGTTCGGCCGACCCATCCTCGCGCTGCACGTGCTGCTCGACCTGTTCCTCGCCGCCGGCCTGCTGCGGCTCAGCGCCGACGCCTCCTGGGCGACCATCGCCGTGACGGCAGGCGTCGTCGTGCTCCGTCAGGTGGTGACCCGGGGACTGGTGGCGGCGGACTCGGCGCGAGCCCCATCAGCCCAGGCCCGCGTGGCGCGCTAATGCGGTCATTCGCTCCGCCGCAGCCGAATCCGGGTCGGCGGTGTAGACCGTCAACGCGACGTCACTAGAGTCATTGTCGCCGTCGGAGTGGACGTCGGGGAAACGAACAGAGACTCTCGTTGATCGGTGTCAAGCCGCGGCAGGGTCACAACCCGGGAGTCGACGATTGGTCCAAGACGAACTTCATGTGCGGCAGCACTCGCCCGGGAAGCACGCCGCTGGGTGAGGTGCCGATTCGCTCTGCACCAAAGCGCGTGTAGAAGAGTTCAGCGCCTGGGTCCGCGTCCAGTACTAGCTCCACGAAGCCGAACTCTCGTGCAGCGCGCAAGGTGTGGGTCAAGAGCATCCGGCCACACCCGGTGCCGATCGCTGGCAGATCGACGAAGAGACCCGCGAGTTCCCCGATGGGAGGCGCACCCTCGATGACGCTGACGCCGACGATCGCGGGACCGTCCAGGGCCACCCACGCCATACCCGACGCGCACGCCTCGGCATCGAAAGTGAGTTCCTCGCGGCAGGCATCGAGGAACTCTTCGCTGTAGCCCCAGTAACTCTTCGAGCGCAATGCGAGTTCCGAGATTTCTCGGTGTTCGTCGGCGCGCGCTGCCCGAATAGTCACGTCAGGCATGCTCCGAAATCTAGTAGTTGGCAGGACTATTGGATCAAATTACGGTGTGCAGGAACAGCTGCACTCCGCGCTGAAGCACCCCACTACGGTGGCCCGTGAAAGAAATCGCGCGCACAGCGCAATCTCGCCCAGTAACATTCCGGGCTTGTCCTCGAACGGTGGGCTCCATGGCGTTCAAAGTCGTTGCTCCCCACGAGGGTTTCACGACTGAGAGTAGGTGTCTTAATGGCATGCCGTATCAGCGAACTCGTGCTTGGGTGCCGCAACCCCGAGGTGCTCGCGAAGTTCTGGTGCGAGGTCTTGGACTTCGTTGTGCTTGGTCGCGAGGATGACGGCACCGTGGAAATCGGGCCGCGCGAAGGGTTCGGTGGCCCACAGCCAACGATCATCCTTAGCCGCCGGGACGAACCGGAAAAGGGCAAGTCCCGGCTACACATCGACGTCAACGCCACGGACTGTAGCCAGGAAGCCGAACTTGAACGCCTTCTGGCCCTTGGGGCGCGCCCGGCCGACATCGGCCAGACGGGTAAGGAGAGCTGGTTCGTATTGGCTGATCCCGAGGGGAACGAGTTCTGCCTGCTCCGGACACGCCTGGACCCACTCTGAGAAAGCAGCGTCGATCCCAGTCAGCGCGATGGTCCTCACACCGACTGCGCCGCCGACTGACCCGGGCGACTACACCCGGCGCCGCTCGCGCTCGCCGGCCAGGGCGACCTTGACGACGTCGAGCGCCATCGACTGCCCGTAGCCGCGCCGCGCGAGCATCCCGACCAGCCGCCGCATCACCTTGGCCTCGGCCGCGTCGTCGTCGAACTTCTCGCGCCGGAGCCGGTCGGCGACCAACTGCTCGGCACGCGTGCGTTCGGTGTCGGCGTCGATCCCCGACAGGGCGTCCTCGATGATCTCCTTGTCGACGCCCTTGGTGCGCAATTCGGCAGCCAGGGCGCGTCTTCCCTTGCCCGCGTTGACCTGTCGGGAACGCACCCACTGCTCGGCGAAGTCCTCGTCGTCGATCAGCCCGACGTCGGTGAGCCGGTCGAGCGAACGGGCGATCTCCTCCTCGGCGAAGCCGCGGGTGGCGAGCTTGGTCGCCAGTTCGGCCCGGGTGCGCGCCCGCACGGTGAGCAGGCGCAGGCAGATCGCCCGCGCCTGCTCGTCGCGCGACGGAGAGTCCGCCGGATCAGAAGTCGACGGGAGCGGGAAGGACGTCATCGGAAGCGTCGTTGGTCAACACGGCACCGATGCCGAGCTTCTCCTTGATCTTCTTCTCGATCTCCGCGGCGGTCTCGGGGTTCTCCATCAAGAAGTTGCGGGCGTTCTCCTTGCCCTGCCCCAGCTGCTCGCCCTCGTAGGTGAACCAGGAGCCGGACTTGCGGACGAAGCCATGCTCGACACCCATGTCGATGAGCGAGCCCTCCTTCGAGATGCCCTTGCCGTACAGGATGTCGAATTCGGCCTGCTTGAACGGCGGCGCCATCTTGTTCTTGACGATCTTGCAGCGCGTCCGGTTGCCGACCGCATCGGTGCCGTCCTTGAGGGTCTCGATGCGACGCACGTCGAGGCGCACCGAGGCGTAGAACTTCAACGCCTTGCCGCCCGTGGTGGTCTCGGGCGAACCGAACATCACGCCGATCTTCTCGCGCAGCTGGTTGATGAAGATCGCCGTCGTGTTCGAGTTGCTCAGGGCGCCGGTGATCTTGCGCAGCGCCTGGCTCATCAGGCGGGCCTGCAGACCGACGTGGCTGTCGCCCATCTCGCCCTCGATCTCGGCGCGGGGCACGAGTGCGGCCACCGAGTCGATGACCAGGATGTCGAGCGCGCCGGACCGGATCAGCATGTCGGCGATCTCCAGCGCCTGCTCACCGGTGTCCGGCTGGCTGACCAGCAGGGAGTCGGTGTCGACGCCCAGCTTCTTGGCGTAGTCGGGGTCGAGCGCGTGCTCGGCGTCGATGAACGCCGCGATGCCGCCCGCGGCCTGGGCGTTGGCCACGGCGTGCAGGGCGACGGTGGTCTTGCCCGACGACTCCGGGCCGTAGATCTCGACGACGCGGCCGCGGGGCAGACCGCCGATGCCGAGGGCGACGTCGAGGGCGATCGATCCGGTCGGGATGACCGAGATCGGTTGGCGCACCTCCTCGCCGAGGCGCATCACCGAGCCCTTGCCGTGACTCTTCTCGATCTGTGCGAGGGCCAGCTCTAGGGCCTTCTCGCGATCCGGTGCTTGCGGCATGGTGTGTCTCCGTCCTGGTGGGTTCTCGATCGGTTTCCGATCGGTTGGCCGCGACGTTAGAGGAGGCCACCGACAAGTCCCGCGTTCGAACGATCACCACAGTAGACGAACACGTGTTCGATACAAGTGGACACGCCGTCGGACCCGCCGACGTCAGTTCGCGACGGCCGTCACCACTGGTCGCGCGGCACGTCGAAGTCCGCGCACAGCGCGCGCCAGACGTCGCGCGGGTCGACGCCGGCCTCGATGGCCTGGGCGGGCGTGCGCCCGTCCAACGCGCTCAGCACGTGGTCGACGAGCAGCGAGGCGCCTCGCATCTCACCGAACCGTTCGTAGACCAGCTCGTGGAATTCCGTCAATCGCACGCGACCAACCTACCGAGCGGATCCGAGGGCGTCGTGGCACACCCGTACCGGATCGTCGACCGCGTGGGCGTCGGCTCCGGCGCGCCGCGCGGCGTCCCGGTAGCGCGGATCGGCCAGCACGTCGCGCACCGCGGCCACCAGGGCCTCCTCGCGCAGCGGCCGGATCAACTCCGCACTACCCTGGCGCACAACGCGATTGGCGATTTCCCACTGGTCTCCCCCACCGGGCACGACGACCATCGGGACGCCCGCCAGCAGCGTCTTGGCCACCATGCCGTGTCCGCCGCCGCAGACCACCAGATCCGCGTGACGCAGCAGTTCGTCCTGCCTGCCCAGCCCCACCGCGGCCCACGGTGGCACCTCAACGTCGGCGCCTCCCAGCCGGGACACCACCACCCGCGCTCCCACGGGCAGCGTCCGGCCCGGGACCAGCGTCCGCAGCGCCAACTCCGCGAGTCCCTCGGTCCCGGTCGTCGCGGTGGACGGTGCGACCAGCACCACCGGTCCATCGCCGGCGGGGACGTCGAGGACCGCGTCGGTCGGCTCGAAGTGCAGGGGTCCGACCACGACAGCCTCGGCGGGCCAGTCCGGCCGGTCCACCTCCAGGGCGGGCAGCGTGGCGATCAGCCGTCGCGCCGGACCCGGATCGCGGGTGGGCAGCCCGATGCCGACGCGCGCGGTGCTGCGCTGTTCCTGGCCCTGACGGACCGATCTCGCCGACAGCCGGCGCATGACGGCGTCGCGGAGGCGGCCCCGTACGCCGGTCCCGGGCGCCAGACCGCTGCCGATCGGCGGCAGTCCCCGCGACGGTCGGTACAGCGGATGGGGGCTCAGCTCCACCCAGGGCAGGCCGATCAACTCCGCCGCCATCCCGCCGCAGGCCGTGATGACGTCGGAGACGATCAGGTCGGGTGCGAGGTCGCGCAGCAGCGGCTCGTTGAGCGCCGCCATCGTGGCGGCGCGGCGGTGGATCTTGGCTCCCGCATCGGTGTCGTCGTCGGAGTCGGTCGCGTCCAGCCCGGCGAGTTCGACGGCGTCGACGCCCGCCGAGCGTGCCGTCTCCAGCCACTTCCTGCCGGTCAGCAACGTGGGGTGGTCGCCCGCGGCGAGGAATCGCAGGCACAGCGCGATGGCCGGGAACGCATGTCCCGGATCGGGACCGGCCACGACCGCGACGTGCATCGGCCTACCCTGTCACAGCCCTGGTGACTACTGTTCTTCCCATGACCGAGCAGACATCGGCTTCAGCCAACGGGACCGGCGCGACCAACGCCACCAACGCACGCATCGTGGAGAGGTTCCTCTTCGCCCTGTCCGACCAGGACTTCGAGACGGCCGACGCCCTGCTGGCCGACGACGTCGCCTACCAGAACGTCGGCCTCCCGACGATCCACGGCCGCGCCCGCGTCGTGAAGCTGCTGAGCGGCATGGAGGGCAGGATGGCGTTCGAGGTGAAGTTCCACCGCAACGTCGCCGAGGGTTCCACCGTCCTCAACGAGCGGACCGACGCACTGGTGCTGGGTCCGCTGCGCATGCAGTTCTGGGTGTGCGGCGTCTTCGAGATCCGCGACGGCGAGATCACGCTGTGGCGGGACTACTTCGACTTCTTCGACTTCACGAAGTCGTTCCTGCGGGGCCTCGCCGGGATCGCCGTCCCGGCACTGCGTCCGCGCATGTGACTCAGGCGCCGCGCAGGTGGCCGAGTTCGTCGAAGGCGTGCGCCCACCCGGCGAGCCGATCGGTCGCCGACACGAGTTCACGACGGTAGCGGTCGGCCGACATCGCCGACGTCGACATCGACCCGCTGTTGGCGGCCGACACCAATCGCGCTGCGGCCGTGACCATCTCCTCGTACTGAGCGGCGCCGGCGTGCAGCTGGCCGGTGAAGGCGCGAATCGTGGGGGTCAGGTGGGCCCGCGCCTGCGGGGACGCCGCGATGGCACGCTCCATGGACACGACCTCCCTGGCGGTCGCGGCCATCGCCGCGGACGTCTGGTTGGCCGCCTCGGTGATCTCGCGCACCTCGTCGGCCGGCACCATGCGGCCCCGCTCCATCACGCCCAGCAGCGAGAACAACCCGCGCTCGGCGGATGCGAGCGTGGCCATCGGCTGCCGAGCCGCCGACCCCCACTGCGGGAGGCGGCGGGACGGGCGCTCGGCGGGTAGCGGCGCCCGCTTCAGCCAGCGGTAGCGGGCGAACGCCAGCGTCGCCAGGAAGGCGGCGCCGACCGCGATGGGACTCGGGATCAGCAGCGCCCACGCCGGCGTGCTCCACGAGGCCAGCACGAGCGTCACCGCCACCCAGAAGGCCGTCGCGAACGCGAAGAACACGCCCGCCCGCAACGCCCAGCGCCTCTTGCGGAGCATCTTGGCGCGCGGGTCCGCCGCAGCGCCGAGGCGCTGTGCCGCCACGTCCGACCACTCCGCGGCGGTGTCCACGCCGCGCTGCAGAAGCGTGGTCCAGGTACGGCTTCGAGCGTTCGGCATGGCGTCGGATCCTTCGCGAGACTTATTGCGACAGTGGGTTTTCCGGCGTCGAGGCGGGCGGGTTGACCGCCGGCGTCGCCGGGTTGGTGGCGGAGGTGCCGGTGCCGAGCGAGTCGCCGCGCATCGACGCCCGGATCTGCTCGAGCCGGGAATGGCCCGCCATCTGGACGCTGGCCTGCTGGACTTCCTGCATCCGGCCCTGCACCGAGTTCTGCGCCAGTTCGGCGGCGCCCATCGCGTTGGCGTAGCGACGTTCGATCTTCTGCCGCACCTCGTCGAGGCTGGGGGTGGTGCCCGGAGCGGACAGCTCGCCCATGGACTGCAGCGAGGCGCTGACCTGCTCCTGCATCTTGGCCTGCTCGAGCTGGCTGAGCAGCTTGCTGCGCTCGGCGATCTTCTGCTGCAGCATCATCGCGTTCTGCTCGACGGCCTTCTTGGCCTGGCCGGCAGCCTGCAGGGCCTGGTCGTGCAGCCCCTTGAGGTCCTCGACGCTCTGCTCGGCGGTGACGAGCTGAGCGGCGAACGCCTCGGCGGCGTTGGTGTACTCGGTCGCCTTGGCCGCGTCGCCCGTCGAGGCGGCCTGATCGGCCAGCGTGAGGGCCTGCCGGACGTTGACCTGAAGCTTCTCGATGTCGGCGAGCTGACGGTTCAGCCGCATCTCCAGCTGGCGCTGGTTGCCGATGACCTGTGCGGCCTGCTGCGTCAGGGCCTGGTGCTGACGCTGTGCGTCCTCGATGGCCTGCTGGATCTGCACCTTCGGGTCCGCGTACTCGTCGACCTTGGAGCTGAACAGCGCCATGAGGTACTTCCAGCCCTTGACGAAAGGATTGGCCATGAGTGCATTCCCGCCTTATGAGTCGATGTCTGTCGTTCGTGCCTGCGCGGTCAGGGGTCGCCTGGGCGCCTGCGTCACCTGCCAACCTATCGGTTTCGCACAGGCGACCACACCCCTGCCGCTGAATTCCGGGGGTGTCGCGCGCGTACCGGTCCGGCGCTAGGCGACGGCCATGGTGACGGCGTGCGGGATGACGACCTTGGTGGAGACGTCGACGATGGCGGCGCCGGCGGCAGCTGCGACCGGCCGTTCCTCGCGCTCGAGGACCCGGCCCGCATCGGTCAGGACGCGCGACAGCGGCACTTCGAGGGCGGTGCAGATGGCGCCGAGCAGTTCACTCGAGGCCTCCTTGCGGCCGCGCTCCACCTCGGACAGGTATCCGAGGCTGACGCGGGCATCATCGGACACCTCACGCAGGGTGCGCCCCTGAGCGGTCCTGGCTTGACGCAGCACGTCGCCGATCACTTCACGCAGCAATGCCGTCATCGGGGCTCCTTCGGCTTGAATCGCTCGGCGGTCATCACCTAGTCAAACGCGCGTGCGCGCCGATTTGGTTCCCGGCGGGGCCGAACGGATCCGACGTCACACCGCGCGGGCGCCCCTGACCGCGGACAGCAGGTAGTCCAGGCCGGTGAGCACAGTCAGCACGACCGCCGCGATCATGAGGACCCACGCTGCGGCGAGCCAGGCGCCGGACAGCGGCAGCACGAAGAGACCGATCGCGACGGCCTGGACGAGCGTCTTGAGCTTGCCGCCTCGGCTCGCGGGGATGACGCCGCGGCGGATGACGGCCAGCCGCAGCACCGTGACGGCGACCTCGCGCGCCAGGATGACCACGGTGACCCACCACGGCAGGTCGCCGAGCATCGACAGACCGATCAGAGCGGCGCCGATCAGCGCCTTGTCGGCGATCGGGTCGGCCAGCTTGCCGAATTCCGTGACCATGCCGTAGCTGCGGGCGATCTCGCCGTCGAGCCGGTCGGTGATGACGGCGGCGGTGAAGACGATGAAAGCGACCACTCGCCAGAACGTTTCGTGTCCGTCGCCGACGAACAGTGCGACGAGGAACACCGGCACCAGGACGATGCGCAGACCGGTGAGCATGTTCGCCACGTTGACGACGCTGACGTGCGGAACCACTGGTTTGCTCTCAGACTGGCCCGGCACCGCAACAGAATATCCGTTGCCGCGCCCGATACCCTCCACGTGTGAGCGAGGTACCCGAAAGCGACGCGTTGGTGGTCCGCCGTGCCCGCACGTCCGACGTACCCAGAATCAAGGAACTCGTCGACATCTACGCGGGCCGGATCCTGCTCGAGAAGAATCTCGTCACCCTCTACGAGGCCGTGCAGGAGTTCTGGGTGGCCGAGGTCGACGGCGAGGTCATGGGGTGCGGCGCCCTGCACGTGCTGTGGTCGGACCTTGGCGAGGTGCGCACCGTCGCGGCACATCCGCAGGTGCGCGGCAAGGGCGTCGGGCACGCCGTCGTGGACCGCCTCCTCGACGTCGCGCGCGAACTGCGGCTCGAGCGGATCTTCGTGCTGACCTTCGAGACGGACTTCTTCGGGACGCACGGCTTCGAGGAGATCGACGGCACCCCCGTGACGGCCGAGGTCTACGAGGAGATGTGTCGTTCCTACGACATCGGCGTGGCGGAGTTCCTCGACCTCTCCTACGTCAAGCCCAACACCCTGGGCAACACCCGGATGCTGCTGCACCTCTGAGGCGGGACCCCCGACAGCGCGGACGAACGTGACGCCACTGCGAGGAATTCGCGGAGACCTCGCAGTGGCGTCACGTTCGGCGCAGAAACGCCCAGCTAGAAGTCCGGCTCCTCGTCGCCGCCGACGGCGTCGGAGCCCCCGCGGATCAGTGCCAGCGTGCCGGCCAGCTCGTCGGGCTTGACCAGCACCTCGCGGGCCTTGGACCCCTCGGAGGGCCCGACGATCTGACGGGTCTCCATCAGGTCCATCAGGCGGCCCGCCTTGGCGAAGCCGACCCGCAGTTTGCGCTGCAGCATCGACGTCGAGCCGAACTGGGACGACACGACGAGTTCGACGGCCTGCAGCAGGACGTCCATGTCGTCGCCGATGTCGGGGTCGACGTCGGTGCGCTCGCCGCTCGGCTTCGCGGCGGTGACGCCCTCGATGAACTCGGGTTCGGCCTGCGACTTGGTTGCCTCGACGACGGCGTGGATCTCCTCGTCGCTGATGTAGGCGCCCTGCAGACGGGTCGGCTTGTTGGCGCCCATCGGCAGGAACAGCCCGTCGCCCATGCCGATGAGCTTCTCGGCGCCCGGCTGGTCGAGGATGACGCGGCTGTCGGTGAGCGACGAGGTGGCGAACGCCAGCCGGGACGGCACGTTGGTCTTGATCAGGCCGGTGACGACGTCGACCGACGGCCGCTGCGTGGCCAGCACGAGGTGGATGCCCGCGGCGCGCGCCTTCTGCGTGATCCGCACGATGGCCTCCTCGACGTCGCGGGGCGCCGTCATCATCAGGTCGGCCAGCTCGTCGACGATCGCGAGGATGTAGGGGTACGGCTTGTACACCCGCTCGCTGCCCAGCGGCGTGGTGATCTCGCCGGAGCGCACCTTCTCGTTGAAGACGTCGATGTGGCGCACCCGCGACGCCTGCATGTCCTGGTAGCGCTGCTCCATCTCCTCGACCAGCCAGGTCAGGGCGGCCGCGGCCTTCTTCGGCTGGGTGATGATCGGGGTGATGAGGTGCGGGATCCCCTCGTACGGCGTCAGCTCGACCATCTTGGGGTCGATGAGGATCATCCTGACCTCGTCGGGCGTCGCCCGGGTCAGCAGTGAGACCAGCATTGAGTTCACGAAGCTCGACTTGCCCGAACCGGTGGAGCCGGCGACGAGCAGGTGGGGCATCTTCGCGAGGTTGGCCGAGATCATCTCGCCCTCGATGTCCTTGCCCAGGCCGATCACCAGCGGGTGGTGGTCGCTGCGGGTGACCGGATCGGTGAGGACGTCGGCCAGGCGGACCATCTCGCGGTCGGTGTTGGGCACCTCGATGCCGACGGCGGACTTGCCGGGGATGGGCGCCAGCATGCGGACGCTCTCGGTGGCCACGGCGTAGGCGATGTTCCGCTGTAGGGCGGTGATCTTCTCGACCTTGACGCCCGGGCCGAGTTCGACCTCGTAGCGGGTGACGGTCGGTCCGCGGGTGCAGCCGGTGACGGACGCGTCGACCTTGAACTGTTCCAGGACCGAGTTGATCGAGTCCATCATGTGGTCGTTGGCGGCGCTGCGCCGCTTCGGCGGATCGCCCGCGACGAGCAGGTCGAGCGGCGGCAGCGTGTAGGGACCTTCGACGACCCGGTCGAGGACCAGCGTCTCCTGCTTCTTCGGCGCGGGGGGCGCGGGGGCCGCGGGAGCGGCGGCGGCCGGGACCTTCTTGCGACGGGCGGGCGCGGGTGCCGGCTCGGGCGTGGTCGGCGCCTCGTCGTCGAGCGGATAGTTGTCGAGCGGGGTTCCCGACGCCGGTGCGGCGCCCGGCCAGGCGGTGTCGTCGCCGCGGTAGCCGGCGGGGTCGTCGTAGTAGCCGTCGGAGAAGTCGTCGGCAGCCTCGGGGCCGTCGCCCTCGTCGGCGAATTCGTCGTCGTCGTAGTAGTCGTCGTCGCGCTCACCCGCGCCGAACAGTTCGCGCAGCGCCGAGGGAACCTCGCGGATCGTGGTGCCGGTGAGCAGCAGGACGCCGAAGAGTGCGGCCATCGTCAGCAGCGGCGCGGCGATCCAGGGCGTCAGGCCGTCGGACAGCGGTCCCCCGATGGCGAATCCGACGAACCCGGCGGCGCCCCGTCGGTCGGACGGGTCCGACGGCGAATCCGACCACAGGTGCCACAGTCCGAGGACGGGCAGCGCGATCATCGCGGTGCCGAGGATCAGGCGCGGCCGGGTGTCGGGCTGCGGCTCGGTTCGCATGAGTACGACGGCGATGCCGGCGAGTGCGATCGGGACGAGGACCACCCCGGCGCCGATCACGGTGCGGACCGCGGTGTCGATCCAGCCGCCGACCGGACGCGCAGCGTCGAACCACGAGCTGGCGGCAACGACGACGGCGAGCGCCACGAGGGCGAGCGCGATTCCGTCGCGACGGTGTCCCGGTTCGAGGTCGCGGGCGCGGCCGATGGAGCGCGCCGTGCTGCCCGCGCCCTTCGCCAGCATCAGCCAACCGGCGCGCGCGCCACGCCCCACGGCGGCGCCTGCGGATCCCACGCCGGCGGAGGCGGATGCGCGCTTGGCCGGCTTGCGACGGGGCGCCGCTGGTTTCTTCGGGCGAGCCGCAGTCCGTGCGCCCGCCCCTGACCTGGGGTTTCGCGATCCAGATCGGCTCACGGTCTTACTTGCCATGCCGGTAAGACTAGTCGCAGGGAACCCATTTGCACCATCAGCCACACAGGTCACAAAGGGCTAACCATCGGGCAACGAAACGCGTCGGGGTCCGGCGTGGCGCCCCACCTGCGCACGAGCCAAACGTGCGCAGCGTCACCGATCGGTAACACGACGGAATCCGTCGTCGCCGCTACTGTCGGACCGGTGAGCCAGCTGACGGAATCCCGCCATGTTAAGCCCTTGTTACACAATGTCTTTCGCTACGACGTTCCCGCCTCACTGGTCGTGTTCCTGGTGGCGCTGCCGCTGTCGATCGGCATCGCGGTGGCCTCCGGCGCCCCCGTGGTCGCGGGACTCATCGCCGCGATCGTCGGCGGCATCGTCTGCGCCGTCGTCGGTGGGTCACCGCTGCAGGTCAGCGGTCCCGCCGCAGGGCTGACCGTCGTCGTCGCCGAACTCGTCGCCCAGTTCGGCTGGAAGGCGACCTGCGCGATCACCGCCGCGGCGGGCGTCCTGCAGATCCTGTTGGGCCTCAGTCGCATCGCGCGCGCCGCACTGGCCATCGCGCCCATCGTGGTGCATGCGATGCTCGCGGGCATCGGGATCACCATCGCCCTGCAGCAGATCCACGTCCTCCTGGGCGGCGGACCGCGCAGCAGCGCCTGGGCCAACCTGACCGCACTACCCGGCGAGATCGCCACGCCACAGTGGTCGGAGGTGCTGATCGGCGGCATCGTCATTGCGATCATGCTGCTGTGGCGGTTCGTACCCGCCGGCATCCGTGTCGTGCCCGCAGCCCTGGTCGCGATCGTGGTCGCGACCGCCGCGAGCTACTCGCCCGGCTTGACCACCGACCGCATCGTCCTCGACGAATCGGTGATCGACGCCATCGGTCTTCCGTCGATGCCGCAGGGCTCGTGGAGTTCCATCGCCATGGCGGTCCTCACCGTGGCGCTCATCGCCAGCGTCGAGAGCCTGCTGTCGGCCAGCGCCGTCGACAAGATGCACGACGGCGAACGCACCGACTTCAACCGAGAACTCGTCGGCCAGGGCACGGCGAACGTGTCCTCCGGCCTACTCGGCGGACTGCCGATCACCGGCGTCATCGTCCGCAGCACCGCAAACGTCAGCGCAGGGGCCAAGACCCGGGCATCCGCGGCGCTGCACGGCGTCTGGCTCCTGCTGTTCTCGGTCTTCCTGGTCAACGTCGTCGAGATGATCCCCAACGCCGCCCTGGCGGGCCTGTTGATCGTCATCGGCGTGCAGCTGGTGAAGCTCGCGCACATCGACCTCGCCCGGCGGACGGGCGAACTGATCATCTACGGCGTCACGCTGCTCGCCGTCGTGTTCCTGAACCTGCTCGAAGGGGTCCTCATCGGGCTCGTCCTCGCCATCGCGATCGCCGCCTGGCGCATCGTCCGGGTGTCGATCGTCGCCGAGGACCTGACCAGCCGGATCGGGGCGGGCGGGCCGCCGCGCTGGCACGTCGCGATCACCGGCTCGTGCAGCTTCCTCGCGCTGCCCCGCCTGACCGCCGCCCTGGCGACCATTCCCCCGGGTGCGGAGACCTCGATCGACCTCAACGTCGACTACCTCGACCACGCCGCGCTCGACACGCTCGACGAGTGGATCAGGCAGCGCCGCGCGAACGGCGACGAGGTGACCGTGACCGAGACGGGCACCGCCCGAATGGAATTTGCGCACGCACGGCCACCACGCCGTGACACCGAGGGCCGGCGGGTGATCTCTGCGCTGCGCCAGATCTTGCCCCCGCAGTTCGCGGGCGGCGTGGGCCGCTTCAGCACCGGACTGGCACCGCTGCTGCGCGGCGACGCCAACGGTGCTGCAGCCGAACACGATCCGCACACGATGTTGCTGACGTGCGCCGACGCCCGGATCCTGCCGAACCTCATCACCGACAGCGCTCCCGGTGAGCTGCTGAACGTGCGCAACGTCGGCAACCTCGTCGGCGGGGATCTGTCGGTGGAGTCCGCGCTGAGCTATTCGGTGGAGCGCCTGTCGGTGTCGACCATTGCGATCTGCGGCCACTCCGGCTGCGACGCCATGCACGACCTGATGCACGGGGACGCCACGGGCTCCGTCGGTCGCTGGCTCGAGCTGGGGGCCGAGAGCCTCGCCGCGTTCCGCGACTACGACCCCGTGGCGAAGGCGGCAGCGGAGGCCGGCTTCACCGGGGCCGACCAGCTGAGCGTCGTCAACGTCGCCGTCCAGGTGCGGGCCGTGCAGCGCCATCCCCTGGTGGCCGAGCACCTCGCGCAGGGCACCGTGACGGTCGTCGGGCTGTTCCTCGACCTGGCCACCGCGCGGCTCTACCTCGTCGGTGCCGACGAGATCACCGAGATCGACCAGCGCGGTACCGGTGTCGCCGAAGTACGGGAGGTCGTCCGCTGAGATCCGCTGCGCAGTAATGTGTGCGCCGGATCACTCACCGGAGAGTATGAGGAGCACGCATGCCCGTAGTCGTCGTCGCCACCATGACCGCCAAGCCCGAATCCGTCGATGCGGTGCGCGAGGCGTGCACGACGGCGATCGAGGCGGTGCACTCCGAGCCCGGCTGTGAGCTGTACTCGCTGCACGAAGCCAACGGCACCTTCGTCTTCGTTGAGCAGTGGGCCGACGAAGAGGCGCTCAAGGTCCACAGCACCGCACCCGCGGTCGGGGCGCTGTTCGGCGCGATCGGCGAGCACCTTGACGGTGCCCCCGACATCAAGATGCTCGCGCCGGTGGTCGCAGGCGATCCCGCCAAGGGTCGACTGCGGCCCTGACGTGGCAGCCGCCAGCGGCCCGCTGACGGGCAAGGTCGCCTTCATCACCGGTGCCGCCCGCGGTCAGGGTCGCGCACATGCGGTGCGTCTGGCATCCGACGGCGCCGACGTCATCGCCGTCGACCTCTGCGATCAGATCGCCTCGGTGCCCTACCCGATGGCCACGGCCGACGACCTGGCCGCGACGGTCAAGCTGGTCGAGGACACCGGTGCGCGCATCGTGGCCACCCAGGCCGACGTGCGCGACCGCGATTCGCTCAAGACCGCGCTGCGGGCGGGCGTCGAGGAACTCGGCGGACGTCTGGACATCGTCGTCGCCAACGCGGGCATCGCCCCGATGGCCGGTGAGAACGCCTGGCACGACGTCATCGACGTCAACCTCACCGGCGTCCATCACACCGTCGACGTCGCGATGCGCCCGATGCTCAAGGCGGGCAACGGCGGAGCGATCGTCCTCATCAGCTCGGTCATGGGACTCGTCGGCCTGGGTTCGCCGTTCGCCGGCTCCATCGGCTACTCGGCGGCCAAGCACGGCGTCGTCGGGCTGATGCGGTCCTACGCCAATCTGCTGACGCCGCAGGGAATCCGGGTCAACTCGGTGCACCCGGCCGGGGTCAGGACGCCGATGATCGACAACGAGTTCACCCGCAAGTGGCTCAGCGAGATGACGGGCGCCGAGGAGGGTTCGCTGAACATGGCGAGCGCGGCGAACATGGAGACCGTCGAGCCCGAGGTCATCGCCGATGCCGTGGCGTGGTTGGTGTCCGATTCGGGCAGGCACATCTCGGGAGTCGCCCTGCCCGTCGACGACGGGTACGTCAACAAGCGCTAGGAGCCACGCACCATCTCGAGCGCGGCGTCGAGGATCGTCTCCTCCGACAGGAGCACCTGCAGCGCCGCGTCGCCGAGTGGGATGAAGCTGTCGTGGCTGGCGACCCGCGCCATCGCGCCGGTGAACCCGCCGTCGATCAGCGCCGTGAGCACGACCTCGCTGACGCCGCCGCTGCGCCTGGTCTCGTCGACCACCAGCACCCGGCCCGTCGTCGTGGCCTGTTCGAGGATGTCGCCGACCGGCAACGGGGCCAGCCAGCGGAGGTCCACCACCCGGGTTGCGACGCCGCAGGCGGCGAGGGTGCGGGCCGCCCGCAGGCTCATCGGCACCCCGTTGCCGAACGTGAGGATGGTCAGATCGCCGCCGTCGCCGTAGGTCCGTGCCCGGCCGATCGGGACGACGCCACCGGAATCGGCTGCCAGCCAGGCGTCGTCGCCGTCGGAATGGAGATCGCGCGTGTGGTAGAGCGCGATCGGCTCGAGGTACACGCAGACCAGTCCGGCGGCACGCGCGGCGACGACGCAGGACCGCAGCATCGCCGCGGCGTCGTCGGGCCGCGACGGCGAAGCAACGACCACTCCGGGAATGTCGCGGATCGCGGTGATCGAGTCGTCGTTGTGGAAGTGCCCGCCGAAGCCCTTCTGGTACCCGTAGCCGGCGATCCGCACCACCATGGGGTTGCGGTACTGACGATTCGAGAAGAACTGCAGCGTCGACCCCTCGCCGCGGATCTGGTCGGCGGCGTTGTGCAGGTAAGCCAGGTACTGGATCTCGGGTATGGGCAGCATCCCCGAGACACCCGCCCCCAGTGCGAGTCCCAGGATCGACTGCTCGTCGAGCAGGGTGTCGAAGACCCTCGCCGTCCCGAAGGCGGGTTGCAGTCCGCGGGTTACGCCGTAGACCCCACCCTTGCGAGCGACGTCCTCGCCGAACACCAGCGTGTCCCCGCACTCGGCCAGCACCTCGTGCAGGGCCCCGTTGATGGCCTGCGCCAAGGTGATCGGCGCGGTCTCGGCGCGGTCCGGCGCGGCGTGGGCGCTCGCCTCGGTGGCGGCGACCGCCTCGTCGAACGCCGTCCGCAGGGGTGCCATGACGGCCTCGGCGCTGTCGAGCTGCGGGAGTTCGGCGACCTCGCGGGCGATGTCGAGGACCCGAACGCGCTTCGCCTCGTAGGCATCGAGGACCTCGGACGGCGTGAGCACCCCCGCATCGACCAGCAGCCGCGCGGTGCCGAGCAGCGGGTCGCGCCCGTAGTCGCCGGTGATCTCGGCCGGTGTCCGGTAGGACGGCTCGTAGTCAGAGCCGGCGTGTCCCATCAGCCGTACCGTGGCCAAGTGCAGGAACGCCGGCCGACGCTGGGTCCGCGCGTATGCCGCCGCCTCAGCGGCGATCCGGAGGACCGCCGCCGGGTCGGTGCCGTCGACGGAGAAGTAGCGCAGCCCTTCGCGATTCGCGTAGGTCCGGGCGATCCAGCCCTGCGGTGTCCTGGTGCTGATGCCGATCCCGTTGTCCTCGCAGACCAGGAGCAGTGGCATCGGCAGGCCCTGGTACGCGGTGTGCATGGCGGCGTTGATGGCGCCCACCGCGGTCGAGTGATTGGCCGATGCATCGCCGAAACTGCACACCGCCAGCGCATCGCCGGGCCACGGGGAGTCGACGCCGAGCTTGCGCGCCCGCGCGATCGAGAACGCCACGCCCAGCGCCCGCGGCAGGTGCGAGGCAATGGTCGACGTCTGCGGGATGACGTTCAGGTCGTGGCGACCGAAGACCTTGTGCCGGCCACCGGAGATCGGCTCCTCGGTGGCTGCGACGAGTCCGAGCAGGACGTCGCGCACGGCGTCACTGCCCGCGACCTGCTGGGCGCGGGCCAGGAAGAAGCCGCCCGAACGATAGTGCAGCAGAGCGGGATCGGTGGGCCGCAGCGCCGCGGCCACCGCCGCGTTACTCTCGTGACCGGACGATCCGATGGTGTAGAAGCCCCTGCCCTTCGACCGCAGCCAGCGGGCGGCCAGGTCGAGGTGCCTGCTGCCGAGCTGCGCGTCGAAGACGTCCTCGTACTGCCGGCGCGAGAAGCCCTGCAGCAGTTCGACATTCGGTTCACGCGGCGCAGTCAGCGCGCCGACGGTCGCGGTGAAGAACTCGTCGATCGACTCGGCCACGTCGCGCGCCCTACCGCCCGCTCAGCGGAAGGCCTGCGTGCCGGTGAGGGCCTGCCCGATCATCAGGGTGTGCATCTCCACGGTGCCCTCGTAGGTGAGCACGGACTCGAGGTTGTTGGCGTGCCGCATCACGGGGTACTCGCCGGTGATGCCGCTGGCGCCGAGGATGGTGCGCGACGTCCGCGCGATCTCGATGGCCTCGCGCACGTTGTTGAGCTTGCCGAGGCTCACCTGTTCGGGCAGCAGGCCGACGGTGTCCTTGGTGCGACCGAGGTGCAGCGCCAGCAGGAACGCCTTACCGTACTCGAGCGTCATGTCGGCGAGCTTCTGCTGCGTCAGCTGGAACCCGCCGATGGGCCGATCGAACTGCGTGCGCGACTGGCTGTAGGCCAGCGCCGTCTCGAGGCAGTCCCGCGCCGCACCCACCGCGCCGAAGACGATCCCGAAGCGCGCCTCGTTGAGGCAGCTCAACGGTGCCCGCAAACTGGTCGCCCCGGGCAGGCGGGCGCTGTCCTGGAGGCGGACGTCCTCCAGGACCAGTTCGCTGGTGACCGATGCGCGCAGCGACATCTTGTTCTTGATCGTGTTGGCGGTGAACCCTGGGGTGTCGGTCGGGACGGCGAAGCCGCGCACGCCGTCGTCGCTGCGGGCCCACACGATCGCCACGTCGGCCACCGAACCGTTGGTGATCCACATCTTCGACCCGTTGAGGATCCAGTCGTCCCCCGACCGGGTGGCACGGGTCCGCATGCCGGCGGGGTCGGATCCGAAGTCGGGCTCGGTCAGCCCGAAGCAACCGATCTTGCGCCCCTCTGCCATCTCGGGGAGCCACTGCTGCTTCTGCTCTTCGCTGCCGAACTCGTGCAGCGCGAACATCGCGAGCGATCCCTGCACGCTGACCAGGGAGCGGATGCCGGAGTCGCCGGCCTCCAGTTCGAGACAGGCCAGGCCGTAGGCGGTCGCCGACGTCCCCGCGCAGCCGTACCCCTCGAGGTGCATGCCGAGCAGGCCGAGCTGGCCGAGTTCCACGGCGAGATCCCGGACCGGCAGTTCGCCGGCCTCGTACCACCCGGCGACCTCGGGGGCGATGCGACTCTTGACCAGCGCGCGCACGGTGTCGCGCATCTGCCGTTCCTCGTCGTCGAGCAGGCCGTCGACCCCGAAGAGAACGTCGGGAGTGGTGGGACCGGGCTGCTGCGATGCTTGTCGGGACACGGCTCCACTCTACGGTCGCAGCACGTGCCGCGACGTGGAGTCGGACCTACCGGATCAGTCGATTTCGAGGATCGTCGGCACGATCATCGGCTGCCTGCGGTAGACCTCGCCGACCCACTTGCCGACCGCCCGACGGACCGCCTGGGCGATGCGCGCCGGATCGGTGACGTGCTCCTTGGTGAGGGACTCCATGGCTTCCTCCACCTTGCGGGTCGCCGGTTCGAGCGCCTTGGGATCCTCCGAGAAGCCACGCGAGTGCAGATGCGGCTGACCGACGAGCTTGCCGGTCCCCCGTCGCACCGCGAGGGTAATCGCGATGAAACCCGAAGCGAGCGTGAGCCTCTCGCCGAGCGTGGTGTCGCCCACGTCCCCGGTGACGAGACCGTCGACGAACATCTTGCCCACCGGGACCGCGCCCGCGATGGAGACGGCGCCGTGGACCAGGTCGACGCTGACGCCGTTCTCAGCCAGCATCACGTTCTTCTCGGGTACGCCGCTGAGCACGGCGAGTTTCGCGTTCGCCCGCAGGTGCCGCCAGGTGCCGTGCACCGGCATGACGTTGCTGGGCCGGACCCCGTTGTAGAGGAACATCAGTTCGCCGGCGTAGGCGTGGCCGGTGACGTGCACGCGCGCCTGGGCGTTGGTGACGACGCGGGCGCCGATCTTCGACAGCGCGTCGATGACGCCGTACACCGCCTCCTCGTTGCCGGGGATGAGCGACGACGACAGGATGATCAGGTCGCCGTCGGTCAACGTGATGCTGCGGTGTTCGCCGCGCGACATGCGGGACAGCGCCGCCATCGGCTCGCCCTGGGTGCCGGTGGTGACCAGCACGATCCGGTCGGCGGGCATCATCTCGGCCGCCGCGATGTCGATGACGTCGTCGGGCGAGACGGTGAGGTAGCCCAGCTCCCGCGCGATGCCCATGTTGCGCACCATGGAGCGGCCGACGAACGAGACCTTGCGACCCAGGGCCGTCGCCGCGTCGACGATCTGCTGCACCCGGTCGACGTTGGATGCGAAGCACGCCACGATCACCCGTCCGTCCGCGCCGCGGATCAGCCGGTGCAGGGTGGGGCCGATCTCGCTCTCCGACGGGCTGACACCGGGGTGTTCGGCATTCGTCGAGTCGCAGAGGAACAGGTCGACGCCCTCGCCGCCGAGGCGGGACATACCTGGAAGATCGGTGGGCCTGCCGTCCAGCGGCATCTGGTCGAGCTTGATGTCGCCGGTCGCCAGGACCGTGCCCGCGCCGGTACGCACGGCGATCGCCAGGCATCCGGGGATCGAGTGGTTGACCGCGAAGTATTCGCACTCGAAGACGCCGTGCGTGGTGCGCTGGCCCTCGGCGACCTCGATCATGACCGGCTTGATGCGGTGCTCGCGGCACTTCTCCGCGACCAGCGCCAGCGTGAACTTGCTGCCGACGATCGGCACGTCGCGGCGCAGCTTGAGCAGGTGCGGGATGGCGCCGATGTGGTCTTCGTGCGCGTGGGTGATCACCACGGCCTCGACCTCGTCGAGACGGTCCTCGACCAGGCGCAGGTCCGGCAGGATCAGGTCGACGCCGGGTTCGTCGTGGTTGGGGAACAGCACCCCGCAGTCGACGATCAGCAGGCGGCCGAGATGCTCGAAGAGCGTCATGTTGCGGCCGATCTCGCCGATGCCGCCGAGCGCGGTGACGCGCAGCCCGCCCGGCGCCAACGGCCCCGGCGGCGTCAGCGGTGCGCTGGGGGCCGTCACGTCAGCACCGAGGCGGCGCGCAGGTCGGCGGCCAGTTCCTCGAGTTGAGAGTCGGTCGCGGGAACCTGCGGGAGCCGGGGATTGCCGGTGTCGATGCCCAAGAGACGTAGTCCTGCCTTCGCCATCGTCACGCCACCCAGACGGGTCTGCGCGTCGTTCAGTCTGCCGAGCGCGACGTGGTACTTCCGCGCGGTGCCGACGTCGCCGGAGGCGAACGCCGACCACATGCCGCGCAGTTGGCTCGCCGCGACGTGACCCCACACGCTGATGAAGCCCGTCGCGCCCATCGCCAGCCACGGCAGGTTCAGCGCGTCGTCGCCCGAGTAGTACGCGATGCCGGTCTCGGCCATGATCATCGCGCCGCCGTGCAGATCGCCCTTCGCGTCCTTGATGGCCGCGATGTTCGGGTGCCCAGCCAGCGTGCGGATGGTGTCCCACTCGATGGGCACGACCGACCGCGGCGGGATGTCGTAGAGGACGTTGGGCAGCGCGGTGGCGTCGGCGACCGCGGTGAAGTGCGCGATCAGGCCGGCCTGCGGCGGCCGCGAGTAGTAGGGGGTCACGACCAGCAGGCCGTGGGCACCCTCCCCCTCGCAGGCCTTGGCGAGGTGCACGCTGTGCGCGGTGTCGTAGCTGCCGGCACCGGCGATGACGCGGGCGCGGTCGCCGACGGCGTCGAGCACGGCGGCGAGCAGTGCGATCTTCTCGTCGTCGCTGGTGGTCGGCGACTCACCGGTGGTCCCGGAGACGACCAGCCCGTCGCACCCGGCGTCGACCAGGTGGGTGGCGACCTTCTTCGCGACGGCCAGATCGACGGAGCCGTCCGGGCCGAACGGCGTCACCATCGCAGTCAGCACGGTGCCCAACCGTGCATGCGCGTCGAATCCGCTGGTGGTCACGGGGTCGAGATTACCCGGCTGCCGTCGGCGGACCGGTGCGGCGGTACCCAGAGTCCGGTCATCCCATCAGCACGCCCGCGCGCCGCATCGCGGTGGAGATGTTCTCGAAGTCGATGGCGACGTGCGCGCGGGCCAGTGCGTCGGCGTCGTCGCCTCGGCCCGCGGCGATGGCCTCGACGAGTTCGACGTGCTCGTGCAGCGAGCGCAACTCCATGTCGCGCATGGTCGACGGCTCCCCCCACACGTGGGCGGGGGCGCCGATGCTGACCGAGGACTCCAGGTCGAGCAGCACCTGCTTGAGCACGGCATTGTGGGCGGCGTCCATGATCGCGAGGTGCAGCCTGCTGTCGGCCTGCTGTGCGGCCAGCCCGCTGGCGGCGTTCCGGTAGTCCTCGAGCATGACGTGCAGACCTGCCACGTCGTCGTCGGACCGCGATTCGGCCGCAGCGCGACACACCGCCCCGTGCATTCGGCAGATCGCGTCGCAGCGGTCGCGCAGCTCGGCCAACCGCATCACGAGGGTGCGGCCGACCGCGGCGGTCGACGACTCGGGCCACTGGTCGACGACGTAGGAGCCTCCGCCACGGCCTCGGCGCGTCTCGAGCAGACCGCGGTCGACCAGTCGGGCCAGCGCCGTGCGCACCGTCATCCGGCCGACCCGGAGGGCCGCGGCGAGGTCGCGTTCGACGGGCAGCCGTGCTCCGGGCAGGTATTCGCCGATCGCGATCGCGGTGACGAGGCGATCGGTGATCTCGTCGGCCCGTGACGGCATGATCAGCTGACGGGTGAGGAGTCCGTGCCGGTTCGGCGGCGGCGCGGTGCTGGCGTCGGCCATGTCCTGATCATCACCTCCTCTCGCTACCGGAATGTTAATTGTCTGTTTTGGTCTTGCAAGGAGACCTTTACGGGTCCATGCTGATCGCCATGCAGGTCACCGAGCACACCGTGCCGTTCCGCGACCACGAAACCTGGGTCCGCAGCACCACTCCCGACGTCGCCGTCGACGGGGCGTGGCCGCTCATCGTGCTGCACGGCGGACCCGGCATGGCCCACGACTACGTGCGCAACATCGCCGAACTCGCCGACCAGACCGGCCGCCAGGTCGTCCACTACGACCAGCTCGGGTGCGGCAGGAGCACCCACCTGCCGCAGGCCCCGGCCGACTTCTGGACGCCGGAGCTGTTCGTCGACGAGTTCCACGCCGTCCGCGCCGCACTGGGGATCGACCGGTACCACGTGCTCGGCCAGTCGTGGGGCGGCATGCTCGGAGCGGAGATCGCGGTCCGCCGACCCGACGGGCTCGCCTCGCTGTCGATCTGCAACTCCCCCGCGTCGATGGCGCTGTGGATGGCGGCCGCCGCGGAACTGCGCGCCCAGCTGCCCGAGGACACCCAGCGCGCGCTGGACCGCCACGAGGCCGCGGGCACCATCGCCGACCCCGAGTACGTCGCCGCGACGCAGGAGTTCTACGTGCGGCACGTGTGCCGCGTGACGCCCATGCCCCGGGACTTCGTCGACAGCGAGCAGCAGATGGAGGCGGAGCCGACCGTCTACCACACGATGAACGGGCCCAACGAGTTCCACGTCCTGGGCACCCTGCGGTCCTGGACGATCGTCGATCGCCTCGACCGGGTCGACGCGCCGACCCTGGTGGTCGCCGGTGAGTTCGACGAGGCGACCCCGGCGACGTGGGCGCCCTTCGCCGAGCGCATCCCCGGCGCCCGCAGCCACGTCTTCGCGGGCGCGAGCCACTGCACCCACCTCGAGCAGCCCGACGAGTTCAGGGCGGTCATCGCCGACTTCCTCGCCGAACACGACACTCCCGCACACGACGACACGGCCCCGGCCCAGGCCTGACCCGCACCACCACTCCCGCACGACCCACGCACGAGACAGGACCCACCCATGTCTGACTCCGACATCAAGGCCACCGACGACATCAAGGCCAACGAGCGCGAACTCGAATCATTCGGCTACACACAGGAACTGAAGCGCTCGGTCTCCACCTTCGACCTGCTGGTCTACGGCCTGGTGTTCATGGTGCCCATCGCGCCGTGGGCGATCTTCGGCACCGTTTACAACAGCGCGTCGGGCATGGTGCCGCTGGTCTACGTGATCGGGCTGGTGGCGATGGTGTTCACCGCACTGGCCTACTCGCAGATGGCCAAGTCGTTCCCCCTGGCCGGTTCGGTGTTCTCCTACGTGGGCCGCGGCATCCATCCCGGCGCCGGGTTCTTCGCCGGATGGGCGATCCTGCTCGACTACCTGCTGGTGCCGACGCTGCTCTACGTCTTCGCTGCCGAGTCGATGATCGGCCTGTTCCCCGGTACGCCGCGCTGGCTGTGGGCAGTCGTGTTCGTCGTGGTCAACACCCTCATCAACCTGGCGGGCATCGGGTCGCTGAAGATCGCCAACCGGGTGTTCCTCGCCATCGAGCTGGTGTTCGTCGTCGTCTTCGTCGTGATCGCGGTCCGGGCCATCAACGGCCAGTCGCTGCCCAACGTCGGCTGGAGCACCGCACCGATCTGGAACCCCGAGACGGTCAGCGCTCCCCTGCTGGCCGCCGCGCTGTCCATCGCGGTCCTGAGCTTCCTCGGCTTCGACGGCATCTCGACGCTCGCCGAGGAGTCGACCGGCCGGAAGAACCCGGCGGGCCGGGCCATGATCATCGCGCTGTTCGTCGTGGCGACCCTGTTCGTCACCCAGACGTGGCTGGCGAGCCTGCTCGCCGGCGGCCGGGAGTCTTTCAGCGACGACGAGATGGGCAACGCGTTCTTCACCCTCGTCCAGGCGGCGTCGAACACGGGCTGGATGAACGCGTTCTTCGCGGTCAACGTGATGGCCGTCGGCTTCGCCAACGCGATGGCCGCCCAGGCCGCGACCAGCCGCCTGCTGTACTCGATGAGCCGCGACAGGCAGCTGCCGGCGTTCCTGTCGAAGATCAGCAGCCGTCAGGTGCCGATGGCCGCCCTGCTGTTCGTCAGCGCGATCAGCCTGGTGCTGGTGCTGTTCTTCGTCGGCCAGATCGGCCTGATCTCCTCGCTGGTGAACTTCGGCGCGCTGTTCGGCTTCTGCCTGCTGCACGTGTCGGTGGTCTGGTACTACGTGGTGCGCCAGAAGTCGAAGAACTACCTGCTGCACCTGGTGGTGCCGGTCCTGGGCTTCGTGATCATCGCCTACGTGCTGTTCAACGCCGACGTGCTCGCGAAGATCGGCGGCCTGGTGTGGCTGGTCCTCGGCGCGATCGTGTTCGGGGTGAACGTGGTGCGCGGCCGCGGGGTGCCCCAGTTCTCCGACGAGACGACGAAGGGATAGCGGCCTAGGGTTCCGGGCATGAGCCCGTCCCTGGCGTCCCGACTGCTCGACGTCATCTCCGACGACGTCCTGCCACTCACCGAACGCGGCGTCGCCGACGGCAACAAGGTGTTCGGTGCGGCGATCCTGCGCAAGTCGGACCTGTCGCTGGTGGTGGCCGGCACCAACGCCGAGACCCGGAACCCGCTGCTGCACGGCGAGATCAGCACGCTCAACGCGTTCTACGAACTCCCGACCCGGCCGCCGGCGGCAGAGCTGCTCTTCCTGACGACGCACGAGCCGTGCACCCTGTGCATGTCGGCCATCACCTGGGCGGGCTTCGACAACTACTACTACTTCTACAGCCACGTCGACTCCCGGGACAGCTTCGAGATACCGCACGACCTGGTGATCCTCAAGGAGGTCTTCGGCCTCGAGCCCGGGGGCTACCGCCGGAGCAACGCGTTCTGGACCGCTCGTGCGATCACCGCGCTGATCGACGACGAGGACGAACCACTGCGCAGCCGGCTGGCCGAGCGGGCCGACGGGTTGCGTGCCCGCTACGACGAGCTGTCCCGCCGGTATCAGGACACCAAGGGCGACAACGACATTCCGTTGGCCTGAGACGCGGCCACGGCACAGCGGGTATGCAGGGACCATGAATCTTCGACCCGTTCGCCGCCCCGTCGACGGGGACGTCGACGCCACCTTCGGACCGCAGTACGAGACCGCCGACGGCACCGTCGTCATCCCGGTGTCGAATCCGGTGGGCATCTTCGTGGTGAAGGACGGCAGGTCCAGCTGGCGGCCTGCGACCGACGACACCCGGATCGCACTGGCGGGAATCCTCGTCGGCCTCGTCGCGACCTCGCTTCTCGGCGTCACCATGTTGCGCCGCCCGCCGTGGCCGGACCTCTACGGCGAGGTGTCGAAGCGGATTTGAGGCCTACAGCGCCACCCGCAACGCATCCACCAGGTCGCCGCGCTCCCCCACCACCACGTCGGCGAGTCCGAGCCACGACGCCATCGAGCACAACTCGACGGCCAGCGCCGCGGCGACGTGCATCGCGTCCTGACCCGGCTCGGCGAAGGCGCCCACCACGTGCAACTCGCCACGCAGGCGCTCCGCCTTCAGGTCGACGCGACCCACCAGCCGTCCGTCGAGGAGGAAGGGCCACACGTAGTACCCGTACTGCCGCTTCGGAGCCGGCGTGTAGATCTCGATGCGGTAGTGGAAGCCGAACAGCCGCTCGAGCCGAGGCCGGAAGAAGACGAGCGGGTCGAACGGGCACAGCAGCGCCGTGCCACGGTCGCGGCGCGCCACCGTCTGGCCTGCCCGCAGGTACGCCGGTGCACTCCACCCGTCCACTTCGACCGGTTCGAGTTCGCCCTCGGCGACCAGCGCGGCGATGGCGGGCTTCGCCTGCTTGGCGCCCAGCCGGAAGTAGTCGCGGATGTCGGTCTCGGTGGCCAGGCCCAGCGCGGTGGCGGCGCGCAACGTCAACTCGCGCAGCGCCTCGTCGTCGCCGACCCCGCGCGCCACCACCTCTGCGGGGAGGACCCGTTCGGTCAGGTCGTAGTGCCGAGCGAAGCCGACGCGGGTCGCCGTCGTCAGCACGCCGGACGCCCACAGCGCCTCGGCGACCCACTTGGTGTCGCTGCGGTCCCACCACGGACCCTTGCGCCCCCGCGGTTCCGATTCCAGGTGCGCCTCGATCTGCCCTGCCGTCGCGGGTCCGAGTTCGGTGACGGCGGCGACGACGTCCTCGGCGAGTTTGGCGTTCTTCCGGACGATCTCGGTGCCCCACCGGCCGTGCTCGTACTCCCGCATCCGCCATCGCATCAGCGGCCAGTCGTCGACCGACATCAGCGCGGCCTCGTGCGCCCAGTATTCGACGAGCAGCCGCGGCGACCGCACGCTGTGGCTCCACGCCGCCCGGTCCAGGACGTCGCGGTCGTACGGGCCGAGGCGGCTGAAGACCGGCGCGTAGTGCGCGCGGACCGACACCGACACCGAGTCCAGCTGCAGCACCTGCAGGCGCGACACGAGTCGGCGCAGGTGCGCGCGGGTCACCGGTCCCGAGGGCTTCGGTTCGGCGAAGCCCTGCGCGGCGACGGCGGTGCGCCGCGCCGCGTCGGCACTGAGCCTCGTCATGCCCTGACGTAGCTGGAGAAGCGGTACCGCACGCCCGAGGCGCTGGTCAGCCAGTCGCCGTCGGTGCACACCCACTGTTCGTCGAGCACGGGTGCCACCGCGTCGTCGTCCTCGCGGGGCAGGTCGACGTCGACCTCGGTGACTTCGCACCGCGTCGCCCGTGGCAGCGCCGCCACGTAGATCCGTGCCCCACCGATCACCCAGGTGTCGGGTTCGGTCAACGCCGCCTCGAGGTCCCCCACCACCGTCGCTCCATCCGCCACGAAGTCACCCTGCCGCGTCACCACGACGTTCCTGCGTCCCGGCAGCGGACGCACCGTCGCCGGCAACGAGTCCCAGGTCAGCCGTCCCATGACCACGGTCTGACCGAGCGTCAGCTCCTTGAAGCGCGCCTGGTCCTCGGGCAAGCGCCAAGGAATGCCGCCGTCGCGGCCGATCACCCCGGAGGTGGACTGGGCCCAGATCAGTCCCACGTCACGCCCACCGCTCACACGGCCACCGGAGCCTTGATGCCCGGGTGCGGGTCGTAGTTCACGATCGCCACGTCGTCATAGGTGTAGTCGAAGATCGAATCACGTTGTGCGAGAACGAGTTTCGGATAGGGCCGAGGGTCGCGGCTGAGCTGCAGCGTCACCTGGTCGACGTGGTTGTCGTAGACGTGGCAGTCGCCGCCGGTCCAGACGAACTCGCCGACCGCGAGTCCCGCCTGTGCGGCCATCATGTGCGTCAGCAGCGCGTAGCTGGCGATGTTGAACGGCACGCCGAGGAACAGATCGGCGCTGCGCTGGTAGAGCTGGCACGACAGCTTCCCGTCGGCGACGTAGAACTGGAAGAACGCGTGGCACGGCGGCAGCGCCATCCGGGGGATCTCGCCGACGTTCCATGCCGAGACGATGTTGCGCCGCGAGTCGGGGTCGCGCCTCATCAGGTCGAGGGCGGCACTGATCTGGTCGATGTGCTCACCCGACGGCGTCGGCCACGAGCGCCACTGCACGCCGTAGACGGGACCGAGATCGCCGGTGTCGCTGGCCCATTCGTCCCAGATCGTGACGCCGTGCTCCTGCAGCCAGGCGACGTTGGAGTCGCCGCGCAGGAACCACAGCAGTTCGTAGATCACCGACTTGAGATGCACCTTCTTGGTGGTGATCAGCGGGAAGCCGGCGGTGAGGTCGTAACGCAGCTGGTGACCGAACAGGCTGCGCGTGCCGGTACCGGTGCGGTCCGCCTTGGGCGTCCCGGTCTCGAGGACGAGCCTCAGGAGATCCTCGTACGGAGTCGGAATCGGCGCGGCGTTCGGCACTCGATCAGCTTACGTCGGAGGCCGGGGAGTAGAACGGACAGCATGCCGACGATCAACGACGTCATCACCACGCCCGACGGGGCCTGCCCCGTCACCCTCAGCACCCCGGACGGCGACGGTCCGTGGCCCGGTGTCGTGCTCTACCCGGACGCCGGCGGTACCCGGCAGACGTTCGTCGACATGGCCGAGAAGCTGGCGGGACTCGGCTACGCGGTCCTCGTGCCCGACGTCTACTACCGCGACGGCGACTGGGCACCGTTCGACATGGAGACGGTGTTCAGCGACACGGACGAGCGCAAGCGCCTGTTCGGGATGATCGCGCAGATCACCCCGCAGATCATGGCGAGCGACGCCGGCGCGTTCTTCGGTTACCTGGAGGCACGGCCCGAGGTGAGCGGCACCAGCTTCGGCACGACCGGCTACTGCATGGGCGGCCGCACGTCGCTCGTCGTCGCGGGACGGCTCCCGGACCGGGTCGCCGCGGCCATGTCGTTCCACGGTGGCGGTCTGGTGACCGACGACGCCGACAGCCCGCACCTGTTCGCCGACGCGATCTCCGCGACGGTCTACGTCGGCGGCGCCACGGACGACGCGTCGTTCACCCCCGAGCAGGCCGAGACGCTGGACAAGGCGCTCACCGCTGCCGGCGTCGAGCACACCATCGAGTTCTACGATGCCGCACACGGATTCGCCGTCCCCGACAACGGTCCGTTCGACGAGGTCGCCGCCGAGCGGCATTGGCGCGCGATGGAGAGCGTGTTCGGCGCCGCGTTGCGCTGAGTGCGTTTCGACGACCTGTTTTGCCACGTCGTGGCCCGGTAGGCGACGATTGGCGCGTGTACGACCAGACGTTCTCCGAATCCGACGCTCACGACGCGGGTTTCCGCATCGATCCCGTGCTCGCCCGCAGCTGGCTGCTGGTCAACGGCGCGCAGTACGAGCGGTTCGCGCCCGCGGCGCACTCCCGCGCGGACATCGTGGTCCTCGACATCGAGGACGCGGTGGCGCCGAAGGACAAGGTGGCGGCCCGTGACAACGTCACGCGCTGGTTGGGCGAGGGCAAGTCCGACTGGGTCCGGATCAACGGCTTCGGCACCCCGTGGTGGGCCGACGACCTGGAGACGCTCGCGAGCACCTCCATCGGCGGCGTGATGCTGGCGATGGTCGAGTCGGTCGACCACGTCACCGAGACCGCGAAGCGCATCCCGGGTGTGCCGATCGTCGCGCTCGTCGAGACCGCCCGCGGGCTGGAGCGCATCACCGAGATCGCCGCCACGAAGGGCACGTTCCGCCTGGCGTTTGGCATCGGTGACTTCCGCCGCGACACCGGCTTCGGGGAGAACCCGGCGACGCTGGCCTACGCCCGTTCGCGTTTCACCATCGCGGCGAAGGCCGCGCACCTGCCCAGCGCCATCGATGGGCCGACGGTCGGGTCGAGCGCCCTGAAGCTCAGCGAGGCCACCGCGGTGTCGGCCGAGTTCGGCATGACCGGCAAGATCTGTCTGACGCCCGATCAGTGCTCCACCGTGAACGAGGGCCTGTCCCCGTCCCAGGAGGAGATCAGTTGGGCGAAGGAGTTCTTCGCCGAGTTCCAGCGCGATGGCGGCGAGATCCGCAACGGCTCGGACCTTCCCCGCATCGCGCGGGCGACGAAGATCCTCGAACTCGCCAAGTCCTACGGCATCCACGAGTCGGAGTTCGGCGACGACGAAGGTCACGTGGCCGCGCCGTCGGACACCTACCACTACTAGTCGCGGGCGCGGTTCACCGTGCGTAGCGCGCGCACGATGCCTCGACTGGCGTAGATCCCCGCCACCACCGACGCCAGGATCATCACGATGAACATGAGCAGCCAGTTGGTGCGGCCGTGCGGGACGTTCCACCACACGATGGTGAACAGGATGCCGCAGAGGAACAGCACGATGTCGCGCCAGTTGCCCTGATACGACGTCGCGATCTCGCGCATCGACCGGCTCTTGTCGATGCCGGCGATGATGTCGTCGATGCGGAGGTCGATGACCCGCTGCAGTTCCGCCCGGCGTTCGGTCTGCTCGGGCGGCAGGCTCTCGAGGAGTTCCATGTCCTTCTTGATGGTGCCGCGCAGGTCCGGCGGACGCAGGTTCCCGGCGGCCACGCCCAGCAGCGCGCCGCCGGCGATGGGCGCGCCGGCGAGGGCGAGTTCGGCAAATCCAGGCATGCGGCTCCTCCGTCAGTGCGGCGAGACTCGACCGTAGCGGAGACCAGCGTCCTCGACGGGCGCTACTGCGCGAGGAAGCCGCCGTCGACGGGTAAGACGGCACCGGTGATGAACGAGGCCTCCTCCGAGGCGAGGAACGCGATGGCGCGGGCGACCTCGGCCGGCTCGCCGAGGCGACCCATCGGGTGCTGGGCCCGAACCGTAGCCAGGTAGTCGGCGCCGCCGGGCTCGTCCTGCATCTGGACGACCCGCTCGGTTCGTATCGTCCCGGGGGCGACGGCGTTCACCCTGATGCCGTGGTCGGCCCACTCGACCGCGAGGTGCATGGTCAGGCCGGTCGCGACGAACTTCGCGGGACCGTAGGCCGCCTGCCGCTTCTGCCCGGCCATGCCGGAGATCGAGGAGAGGCAGACGATGGCGCCGCCCCCGGTCGTCACCATCGCGTCGATCGCGAACTTGCAGGTGAGGAACATGCCGCGCCCGTCGATGGCCATGATCTCGTCCCAGTCCGCAACCGTCACCTCCATCGCGTCGCCGAGGGAGATGATCCCGGCATTGGCGACCAGCACGTCGAGGCGGCCGAAGCGGTCGATGGCCGCGGCGATCATCCGTCGCGCGTCGTCCTCGATCGACACGTCCCCGACGACGGTCTCGACCTCGACCCCCTGTTCCCGGAGCCCGTCGGCGAGTGCGAGCAGCGGCTCCCGTCGGACGTCGGTCAGCACCAGCCGGGCACCCTCGCGCGCGAACTGTTCTGCGGTCGCACGTCCGATGCCCATGGCCGCGCCGGTGATCACCGACGACTTGCCCTGCAGGCGTCCCGGTTCTGCGGTCATGCGCGTTCCCCCATCGGCTCAGTCCATCAGTTGGGCGGCGACCGTCGCGCCGAGGTTCCAGCACGCGTCGACGTCGGCCGCGCTCGGCCTGCCGGAGACGACGACGTCGGCGGCCGCCCGGACCCAGCCCAACCCGGAGGTGATGCCGGTCAGGGCCCGCTCCGCGCCCTCGGTTCCCTCGTTGCCGTGCAGGTAGACCCCGAAGGGTCGCCCCCGACCCGCGTCGAGCAGCTGGTAGTACGACTGGTCGAAGGCGTGCTTGAGCGCGCCGCTGAGGTACCCGAGGTTGACCGGCGTGCCCAGCACGTACCCGTCCGCGGCGAGCATGTCGACGGGCGACACGGTGAGCGCGGGGCGGCGCATCACCTCGACACCCTGGATCTCGGGCGCGGTGGCGCCGGCGACGACCGCCTCGAGCATCTCCTGGCAGTGCGGGCTCGGGGTGTGGTGGACGACGAGCAGCGTCCGGTTCACTGCGGCGTCTCGCGCGCGGTGCGCTCCATCTCGACGGTCTTCTTCATCGTCTCCCTGGCCCGACCGCGGTCTCCGGCGTAGTCGTAGGCGCGGGCCAGCCGGTACCAGCGACGCCAGTCGTCGGGGGCCGCCTCGACCTCGGCCTTGACGTCTTGGAACAGGGCGTCCGCCGCGTCGCGCTCGATCCTCCCCGACGGTCTGCGCGGCAGCTCGCTGACGTCGAGTTCCAGGCCCTCCTCGCGCATCTGGCGTGCCAGTCGCTGGTGGGTGAACCCGGCGCGCAGCGTGGCCACCATCGCCCACAGCCCGATGAACGGCATGATGAAGATCGCGGCGCCCAGGCCGATCGCGGCCGGCTTGCCCGAGGTGACGAGCAGGACCCCCGCACGTCCGAGCAGGACGAAGTAGACGAGCAACGCCACACACATGAACGCGATGAAGATCTGGATGCGCAGGGCGCGTGCGCCGTCGGAGGTCGCCATGGGCTCAGAGGTCGAGCAGTGGCTCGATGCCGACGGTGAGGCCGGGCCGTTTCGCGACGTGCCGCACCGCGAGCAGGACGCCGGGTACGAACGACGTCCGGTCCAGGCTGTCGTGCCGGATGGTGAGCGTCTCGCCCCGAGTGCCGAACAGCACCTCCTGGTGGGCGACCAGGCCGGCGAGCCGCACCGAGTGCACGGGAACGCCGTCGACGTCGGCGCCGCGAGCGCCCTCGATGCCGGTGCTCGTCGCATCCGGGTTGGGCGGCAGCCCCTTTCGCGCCTCCGCGATGAGTCGAGCGGTGCGAGCCGCGGTGCCCGACGGCGCGTCCGCCTTCTGCGGGTGGTGCAGTTCGATGATCTCGACCGACTCGAAGAAGCGCGCCGCCTGCCTGGCGAACTGCATCGAGAGCACCGCCCCGATGGCGAAGTTGGGGGCGATGAGCACCGCCACGCCGGGCGCCGCCTCGAGCCACTCGCGCACCTGGGCGATGCGCTCGTCGGTGAACCCCGTGGTCCCGACGACGGCGTGGATGCCGTGATCGACGAGGAACTTCAGGTTGTCCATGACGACGCTCGGGTGGGTGAAGTCGACGACCACGGCGGTGTCGGTGTCGACGAACGCGTGCAGCGAGTCGTCCGCGTCGACACCCGCGGTGAACACCAGGTCTTCGGCGGACTCGACGCCGTCGACGATGGTGGCCCCGACCTTGCCCTTGGCGCCCAGCACTCCGACTCGCATGCGACGAGCCTAGTGGGCGCGGAGTCGGCATTCGCGAACCGCCGTCTACCACCGGGACAGGCCATAGCATCGCCTACGTGCACGATGCCAAGATCCTGATCACGGGGCCCACCGGCCAGGTGGCGGCTCCCCTCGCCCTCGCACTCGCCCGCGACAACGAGGTGTGGGGAATCGCCCGGTTCACCGACCACCGTGCGCGGGAGACGTTGCAGCAGGCCGGGATCCGTTGCGAGACGGTCAACCTCGCCGCGGGCGACTTCAGCGCGCTACCGGCCGACTTCGACTACGTGATCAACCTCGCCGTCGCGAAGAGCGGGCGATGGGACAAGGACCTGGCTGCGAACGCCGAGTCGGTCGGCCTGCTCATGGCGCACTGCCGGGAGGCGAAGGCGTTGCTGCACTGCTCGTCGGCCGCCGTCTACGACCCACCCGACGACGAGCCCCGCACCGAACGCTCGGCCCTCGGCGACAACCACAAGCCGATGCTCCCGACCTACTCGATCTCGAAGATCGCCGGCGAGGTCGTGGCGCGGACGATGGCGCGCGCGCTGGACCTTCCGACCGTCATCGCTCGGCTCAACGTGCCCTACGGCGACAACGGCGGCTGGCCGTTCTTCCACATGGAGATGATGCTCGCGGGCACCCCCATCCCGGTGCCGCCCGGCGGTCCGGCCCGCTACAACCCCATCCACGAGGACGACGTGATCGCCACCGTCCCGAAGCTGCTGGCCGCCGCATCGGTTCCCGCGACCACGGTCAACTGGTGCGGCGAGCAGACGGTGAGCCTGCAGGAGTGGTGCACGTTCATCGGCGAACTCGTCGGCCGCGAGCCGGAGTTCGTCGAGTCCGATCAGGCGCTGCGCGGCGGACCCACGGACGTCACGCTGATGAATGAACTCGTGGGCGGCACTTCCGTCGACTGGCGGGACGGCATCCGCCGCATGGTCGCCGCCTTCCACCCGGAACTCGTCCGCGCCTGAGCGTCCCCTTCTTCAGCGAGTGTCCACTTATGTGCGCCTTCCGGCTCGTGACCGTGACGTAAGTGGACACTCGAGGACTGGAAGAGCCTGAGCGACGACTCACCCGTCGAGTTCGGCCCGAGCGGATTCGGCCTCGGCGAGTTCGGCGTCGGCTGCCTGGAGGCGGTCGGCCGCGGCGGACGCCGCCTCCTCCGCGCTCTCCAATCTGGCGGTCGCGGTGTCGACTTCGTGTTCGGCCTCGCTGAGTTGCTCGAGCAGGCGCTCGTAGCGTCGTCGAGCGGTCGCCACGATGCGGCGGTGCTCGGCGGCCTCCTTGTCCGACCGGTCATGGTCCGAGCGTGCAGCCTTCGCCTCCTGGGTGGCCTCCTTGACGCGCTTGGCAGCGGCGCGGCGGTCGGCGGCTGACGGCCCCGCGGGCTTGGCGGGCTCGGCAGGCTTGGCGGGCTCGGCGGGCTTGGCGGGTTCAGGCTGAGGCACAGGCTTGGAAGCCTTCGGCGTCGCCCGCGACACCGGCTCGACTGTCGATGGCCCGAATCCGCCGAATCCCGAATATCGTTCGGCCTTCTCGAGCCGACCGAGCCTGGCGGCCACGTCGGGGTCGGCGATCGCAGCCTGCAGCGTGTCGGTCACGTCGTCGCGCAGCGCCGCGGCGGGGTCGTCCAGACCGGCCGCGTCGAATGCGGCACGGACCAACTCGTGCACCAGCTTTCGCTGCCGAGCCGTCAGGTCGCGGACGCGGGGCCCGTCCATCTCGGCGTGCGCGGACCGCAGCCCCTCGCTGAGGTCCGCCAGCCGGGGCGCCGCGGTCTCGTCGGCGCGGACGAGCCGGTTCACCACCCACGCCGCGGTCGTCGGACGTCGAGCGGCGGCGATCTCCTTGGCGGCCTCGGTGTCGCCGCGCTTCTTCGCCGCGGTCGACAGCTCCTTGCGCCGCGCGGTGAACTCCTCGGGCCGGACGCCGTACAGCTCGTTGAGTTCGTCGGTCACAGCGGTGAGGCCCCGCGCAGGTGTTCGAAGATCAGCGAGGTCTGGGTACCGGCCACGTCGCTGTCCGAGTTGAGGTTCTGCACCACGAAGGACCGCAGGTCGTCGGTGTCGCGTGCGGCCACGTGCAGGATGAAGTCGTCGGCGCCCGCCAGGAAGTAGACCTCCATGACCTGCGGCCGCCGCCGGATGTGCTCGATGAAGCCCTCGATCTTGCCGCGGGCGTTCGACTGCAGACTCACCGAGATCATCGCCTGCAGCGACAGACCGATCGCCGAGGGGTCGATGTCCGCGTGGAAACCACGGATGACGCCCACCTCCTGCAGGCGGCGCACCCGTCCGTGGCACGTCGACGCCGCGATGCCGACGAGGTCGGCGAGCGCGCTGTTGGAGATCCGGGCGTCGGCGTGCAGCGCGGTCAGGATGCGGCGGTCCACGTCGTCGAGGTCGACCGCTCGAACATTCTTCGGGGCGACGGCACGGTCGACGGCCGATGTCGATGATTTGATGACCACGACGCGACTTTATCGAATCATCGACGCATCCATTGCGCCTTTTCTTCCCTTTCTTCACAATTTGAGGAGTCGCAACGCCAATCAAGGAGCTAACGTGCGCGTCGGAGTCCCCGCCGAAATCAAGAACAACGAGTACCGAGTCGCCATCACGCCCGCAGGCGTGGCCGAGCTGAGCAATCGTGGTCACGAGGTGCTGATCGAGGCCGGCGCCGGTGCCGGCTCGGCGATCACCGACCAGGACTTCAAGGCCGCCGGCGCGCAGCTGATCGACACGGCAGACGAGGTGTGGGCCGAGGCCGACCTCCTCCTGAAGGTCAAGGAGCCCATCGAGGCCGAATACGGTCGCATGCGCACCGGCCAGACGCTCTTCACCTACCTGCACCTGGCGGCCTCCAAGCCGTGCACCGACGCCCTGATGACGTCCGGCACCACCTCCATCGCCTACGAGACCGTGCAGACCGCCGACCGCGCCCTGCCGTTGCTCGCACCGATGAGCGAGGTCGCGGGCCGACTCGCCGCGCAGGTCGGCGCCTACCACCTGATGCGCACCCACGGCGGCCGCGGCGTCCTCATGGGCGGCGTCCCCGGCGTCGCGCCGGCCAAGGTCGTCGTCATCGGAGGCGGCATGGCCGGCGACAACGCCGCAGCCGTCGCCAAGGGCATGGGTGCCCACGTCACCGTCTTCGACCTCAACGTGAACACCCTGCGCAAGATCGACGCCGAGTACGGCGGCAGCATCGAGACCCGCTACTCCTCGACGCTCGAACTCGAGGACGCCGTCAAGGCCGCCGACCTCGTGATCGGGGCGGTCCTGGTCCCCGGCGCCAAGGCGCCCAAGCTGGTCACCAATTCGACCGTGGCGCAGATGAAGTCCGGCGCGGTGCTGGTCGACATCGCGATCGACCAGGGTGGCTGCTTCGAGGACTCGCGTCCGACCACCCACGACGATCCGACGTTCGCGGTGCACGACACCGTCTTCTACTGCGTCGCCAACATGCCGGGCGCGGTGCCGCGGACGTCCACCTTCGCGCTGACGAACGCCACCATGCCGTACGTGCTCAAGCTCGCCGACAAGGGTTGGCGCGCGGCGTGCCAGGCCGACCCGGCGTTGGCGCGGGGACTCTCCACGCACGAGGGCGCCCTGCTGTCGGAGCAGGTCGCCTCGGATCTGGCGCTGCCCTTCACGGATCCGGCGAGCCTGCTCGCCTGACGCGAGCTTCTTCCCCCTCGCCCGGTCGGTGCACTCGTGCACCGGCCGGGCGATGACATTCTTGACGGGTGTCAAGTACGGTGGGCGCATGACTCTCGCCGACGTGCTCCCCGCCGCGCCGACCACCACCGCCGACGCCCTGGCACTCTTCGATGCGTCGTCCGCCGTCACGCCCGAGTTCATGATCGGGACCTGGCACGGTGACGAGGTGCCCACCGGCCACCCCCTGGACGGGATGCTCGAGGCGAGCGGCTGGTGGGGCAAGCAGTTCGTGGACTCCGAGACCGTGCACCCGCTGCTGTTCCCGACCAAGGATCGCGCCGCGCTGTGGGCACTCAACCCGCTGCTGGCCTTCGGCGGCATGGGCGTGGCCACCAAGATCCCGGCGCTGAAGAAGCAGAACCTGCGCGGCGTGATCAACGTGCTGGACCCCGTGCTGAGCACCCGCGCCCCGAAGGCCCGGCTGCGGACCACGCGCTACCGCGGCGTCGACACCGCGACCATGCTGTACGACCAGCTGCCCATCAACGACGTGTTCCGCCAGCTCGACGACCAGACCGTGCTGGGCGCAATGGACCTGCGCGGCCTGCGCCATCCGTACTTCTTCGTCCTGCGCCGCGACGACTCGCTGCGACTGCGCTAGACGGTCACGTACGGCACGATCAGGGTGGCCAGTTCCCCGATGAGGGGGCGCATCGCCTCGGCGTCCGGGTCGTCGGACCGGGTGCGCGTCATGAACGACAGCAGCAGCCGCTGCCCATCCGGACCGTAGGCGATGCCGACGTCGTTGGTGCTCCCGTAGTCACCGCTGCCGGTCTTGTCGGCGGTCGTCCACCCGGGTCCGAGGCCCGGACGCATGCTGGACGTCTGGTTGCCGCGCATCCATCGGTCGAGCGTGCGGCGCTCGGGCTCGGCCAACGCCTCGCCGGTCAGCATCGAGCGGAAGCCCGACCCGATCGCGCGTGGTGTGCTGGTGTCGCGCGGGTCGCCAGGGACCGCCGCGTTCAACTCCGGCTCCCAGCGGTCGAGCCGGGTCCGGTCGTCGCCGAGCGTGCGCGCGAAGTCGGTGATGCGTGACGGACCACCGATGATGCGCAGCAGCCAGTTGGCCGCGGCGTTGTCGCTGCGCTCGACCGCGGCGACGCACAACTCCTCGATCGTCATGTTCCGGCCGACGCGGGTCTCGGTGATCGGAGAGTTCGGCAGGATGTCGGACTGCTCGATCGTCACCGCATCGGTGAGGTTGAGTTCGCCTGCCGCCGCCTTCTGCAGGACCCGGCCCGCGGCGTACGCCTTGAACGTCGAGCACATCGCGAACGGGTCGTCCGCGCGGTGCGCGACCGACGTCTGCGTGTCGAGGTTCTCCGCGTAGACGCCGACGTACGCGCCGTACGTGCGCTCGAGGGCACCGATGCGGTCCTCGACCGGGGGCATCGGTGGCGCGACGGGCTCCGCCGGCGCGGGCGCCTCGGAGCACGCCGCCAGCGCGGCGAGCGCACCGGCGCCGATCAGCAGGCTGCGCCGCCGCATCAGACCGCCAGGGACTTCAGCGGCTTCGGCAGTGAGCGTCGCGACCGGTGCGGGCCCAGTACCGCGGCACCGAACGGCTGCGAGAGCAGTTGTCCGGCAATGCCGTTGACCTCCTCGAGGGTCACCGCGTCGATCAGGTCCAGCGTCTCGGCGATGGATCGGTGGCTGCCATAGTTCATCTCGCTGCGACCCAGCCGGTGCATGCGCGACGCGGAGTCCTCGAGGCCGAGCACCAGACCGCCACGCAGCGAGCCCTTCGCGATGCGGCACTCCTCCTCGGTGATGCCGTCACGCGCGACGTCGGCGAGCACCTCGGTGGTGACGCGGACGACCTCGTCGAACCGCTCCGGCAGGCAGCCGGCGTACACCGACAGCGCGCCCGCGTCGGAGAACGTGTCGATGGTCGAGTACACCGAGTACGCCAGCCCGCGGGTCTCCCGGATCTGTTGGAACAGACGCGAACTCAGCCCGCCACCGAGCGCACCGTTGAGCACGGCGAGCGCCCAGCGGTGGTCCCAGTGCCTGCCCGGTGTACGCACGCCGAGGAACATGTGGGTCTGCTCGGTGTCCCGGTTGACCAGCTGCAGGGTGGGCTCGGTCGTGATCCTGCCCGTGCCCTTGCGTGGCGGGGTGGGCGCGGTGTCCGCCGCCAACCGCTGCCCGAAGTGCTTGCGGGCCAGGCGCACGACCTTCGCGTGGTCGACGTTGCCCGCCACCGCGAGAACCATGCGTTCCGGCGTATAGCGCCGGACGTGGAACGAGTGCAGTTGCGCGCGAGTCATGTCGGCGACCGACTCGACGCTGCCGATCACCGGCCGCCCCACCGGGTGGTCGCCGAACATCGCCGACAGGAACACGTCGCCGAGGGTGTCCTCGGGATCGTCGTCACGCATGGCGATCTCTTCGAGGACGACGTCGCGTTCGACCTCGACGTCGTCGGCGGCGCACCTGCCACGCAGCACCACGTCGGCCACCAGATCGACCGCGAGTTCGAGGTCGTCGTCGAGCACGTGCGCGTAGTAGCAGGTGTGCTCGCGCGCGGTGAACGCGTTCAGCTCACCGCCGACGGCGTCGACCGCCTGGGCGATCTCGACCGCCGACCGCGTCGGCGTCGACTTGAACAGCAGGTGTTCGAGGAAGTGCGCGGCACCGGCCACGCTGCGTCCCTCGTCGCGTGACCCGACGCCGACCCACAAGCCGACCGACGCCGAGTGCACACCCGGGATGTACTCCGTGACGACGCGCAACCCTCCGGGGAGGGTTGTGCGCCGTACCGAGTCAGCTGTCCGCGGTCGCGGCATCGGCAGGCGCTGCAGCCGCATCCGGGGACGAGCCGTTGGCCGGGGCCTCGGCGGCCTCGTCCTCGGCGACGAGCACCAGCGAGATCTTGCCACGGTTGTCGATGTCGGCGATCTCGACGCGGAGCTTGTCGCCGACCTTCACCACGTCCTCGACCTTGTTGATCCGCTTGCCGCGGCCCAACTTCGAGATGTGGACCAGGCCGTCGCGACCGGGCAGCAGCGAGACGAACGCACCGAAGTCCGTCGTCTTGACCACGGTTCCGAGGAACCGCTCGCCGGTCTTGGGCAGCTGCGGGTTGGCGATGGCGTTGATCTTGTCGATCGCCGCCTGCGCCGCCTCGCCGTTGCTCGCACCGACGAACACCGTGCCGTCGTCCTCGATGGAGATCGACGCGCCGGTCTCCTCGGTGATCGAGTTGATCATCTTGCCCTTCGGCCCGATGACCTCGCCGATCTTGTCGATCGGGACCTTGATGGTCGTGATGCGCGGCGCGTACGGGCTCATCTCGTCGGGCTCGTCGATGGCCTCGGCCATGACCTCGAGGATGGTGATGCGGGCGTCCTTGGCCTGCGCCAGGGCACCGGCCAGCACGCTGGACGGGATGCCGTCGAGCTTGGTGTCGAGCTGCAGCGCGGTGACGAAGTCCTTCGTGCCTGCGCACTTGAAGTCCATGTCGCCGAACGCGTCCTCGGCGCCGAGGATGTCGGTCAGCGTGACGAAGCGACGCTCCGTCTTGCCGTCGACCTCGACGTCGTCGGACACCAGGCCCATCGCGATGCCCGCGACGGGAGCCTTGAGCGGCACGCCGGCGTTGAGCAGCGACAGCGTCGACGCACACACCGAGCCCATCGACGTGGAGCCGTTCGAGCTGAGCGCCTCCGACACCTGCCGGATCGCGTAGGGGAACTCCTCGATGGACGGCAGCACCGGCATCAGCGCACGCTCTGCCAGGGCACCGTGGCCGATCTCGCGGCGCTTGGGCGATCCGACGCGACCGGTCTCACCGGTCGAGTACGGCGGGAAGTTGTAGTGGTGCATGTAGCGCTTGGACGTCTCCGGCCCCAGCGAGTCGATCTGCTGAGCCATCTTGACCATGTCGAGAGTGGTGACGCCCATGATCTGGGTCTCGCCGCGCTCGAAGATCGCACTGCCGTGCGCACGCGGGATGACGGCGACCTCGGCCGACAGCGCGCGGATGTCGGTGATGCCGCGACCGTCGATGCGGAAGTGGTCGGTCAGGATGCGCTGGCGGACCAGCTTCTTGGTCAGCGAGCGGTACGCGGCGCCGATCTCCTTCTCGCGTCCGGCGTAGGTGTCGGCGAGACGTGAGAGCACCTCGGCCTTGATCTCGTCGGTGCGGTCGTTGCGCTCTTCCTTGCCCGCGATCGTCAGTGCCTTCGACAGCTCGTCGGTGGCGACCGAGGACACCGCGTAGAACACGTCGTCCTGGTAGTCGGGGAACAGCGGGTAGTCGGCGGTCTCCTTGCCGGCGGCGGCGGCCAGCTCGGCCTGCGCGTCGCACAGGGCCGCGATGAACGGCTTGGCCGCCTCGAGCCCCTCGGCCACGACGGCCTCGGTCGGAGCCTTGGCGCCACCGGCGACGAGCTCGATGACCCGGTCGGTGGCCTCGGCCTCGACCATCATGATCGCGACGTCGTCACCGGCCTTGCGACCCGCGACGACCATGTCGAACACGGCACCCTCGAGCTGCTCGACGGTGGGGAACGCGACCCACTGGCCGTCGATGAGCGCCACGCGTACGCCACCGACGGGGCCGGCGAACGGCAGACCCGAGATCTGGGTCGAGGCCGACGCCGCGTTGATCGCCAGGACGTCGTACAGGTCCTTGGGGTCCAGGCTCAGGATGGTGACGACGACCTGGATCTCGTTGCGCAGACCCGACACGAACGTCGGGCGCAGCGGCCGGTCGATCAGGCGGCAGGTCAGGATCGCGTCCGTCGAGGGGCGTCCCTCACGGCGGAAGAACGAGCCGGGGATGCGTCCCGCGGCGTACATCCGCTCTTCGACGTCGATGGTCAACGGGAAGAAGTCGAAGTGGTCCTTCGGCGACTTGCCGGCCGTGGTGGCCGACAGGAGCATGGTCTCGTCGTCGAGGTAGGCGACGACGGCGCCGGCGGCCTGCTTGGCCAGCCGACCGGTCTCGAAACGGATGGTGCGGGAGCCGAAGCTCCCGTTGTCGATGACTGCGGTGGCTTCGTAGACGCCGTCTTCGATTTCTACTGCTGACATACGTATGTCGTCCTCTTTGATTCGTGTTCGTCTGTTTCGCGACGTCACGCTCGAGGGACCCGCTGGACTTCGTGACGGCCGTCGATCGAAGCGGCCGGATCTCGGAGATCCGGCAGCCACTACCGAAGACCGCCCATGCGGTCGGGCTCTCGGGGTGACGCACTGGAACGGTCGCGCGGTCGTGCGCGAGACGCACCTTTCGTGCCTCGAGCCGATCGGATGCCGTACGGCTCAAAACAGGTCCATGTTACATGGCGGCAGGTCGCCGACCCGCGAGGTGGCGGTCTTCGGCCTGCTCTCAGCGCACGTCCTCGACGCACACCGTGAACTGACGTTGGTCGTAGGGGTAGCCGACGCCGCTGGCGCACTGGTCGGCGTCGGCCACGTCGGTCAGGATCTCCGTGGCGCGCTGCCGGTGTGGCGCCGAGGTGTCCGTGCAGTCCACCCGGAGGGGATCCGCGTCGTTCTCAGGGTCGATGCTCATGCAGCCGCCGACCACCCAGTCGACGTCCATGCAGATGGTGTTCCCCTCGCCGCTGAACGAACTCTTCGTCGAGTAGTACGAGTCCGCGTCGGAAGGGCAGTCATCGGTGTTCTCCGTGGTCGCAATGACACGGAAGTTCGATGCAGTGCTGCCACATTCGACTCTGGTCGCCTCGGGGCGGTCGGGCGGGCCGCCCACCTTCAGGCAGTCACCCACCCGAATGTCCGCGGCAGCCGCCGACGAACAGCCGGTGAGCAGAGCGCCGGCCACTGCGGCGACGACCACGGCCGCGCGGAGACGCCCGCGCACCACCAGCGTCAGCGACGCAGGCCGAGGCGCTCGATCAGCGAGCGGTAGCGGGCGACGTCGACGGCGGCGACGTACTTGAGCAGGCGGCGGCGACGGCCGACGAGCAGCAGCAGGCCGCGACGCGAGTGGTGGTCGTGCTTGTGCGTCTTCAGGTGCTCGGTGAGGTCGGAGATGCGCTTGGTCAGCATCGCGACCTGGGCTTCGGGCGATCCCGTATCGGTGTCGTGCAGGCCGTACTGGCCGAGGATCTCTTTTTTCTGCTCGGTGGTGAGCGCCATGAAGTTACTCCATCTGTTGGTCCGCGAAGGTGAATTTCTACGCACGGCCGCCGCGAACTGCAGCGCGTGCCGGGTCGCCGGAGAGTCTAACAGGGCGGCGACGCGAGGCGAATTCGTCGCGTCGGGCCGCTCAGAGGCTGTCGGCGAGGATCGCCCGAGCCCGACTCACGTCACCCTCCATCGCGGTGATCAGCTCGTCTACCGAGTCGAACTTCTCCTGCCCGCGCACCCTTGACACGAAGTCGACGGCGACGTGCTGGCCGTAGAGGTCGGCCTCGTTGTCCAGGACGAAGGCCTCGACGGTACGGGTCCGTCCGGAGAACGTCGGGTTGGTGCCCACCGAGACCGCGGACTGGTAGCGCTCCCCCGGCGTCACAGTGCCGACGACCGGGCCGTGGCCCAGCACCGTGAACCAGGCCGCGTAGACGCCGTCGGCGGGGATGGCGGAGTACATCGGCGGTGCGACGTTCGCCGTCGGGAAGCCCAGCACCCTGCCCCGTCCGTCGCCACGGACGACCACGCCCTCGACGCGGTGCGGCCGGCCCAGCGCCTCGCTGGCCGCGGCCATGTCACCGGCGTCCACGCAGGACCGGATGTAGGTGGACGAGAAGGTGACCGACTCGTCGCGGTGGTGTTCGGCGACCAGCGAGATGCCCTCGACGGCGAAGCCGAACCGCTCGCCCGCCTTGCGCAGCATCGCCACGTTGCCCGCGGCCTTCTTGCCGAAGGTGAAGTTCTCGCCGACCACCACCTCCACCACGTGCAGCCGCTCCACCAGGAGTTCGTGGATGTAGCGCTCGGGGGTGAGCTTCATGAAGTCGGTGGTGAACGGCATGACGAGGAAGACGTCGACGCCGAGTTCCTCTGCCAGTTCAGCGCGCCGGGTGAGGGTCGTCAGCTGGGCGGGATGGCTGCCCGGGAAGACGACCTCCATCGGGTGCGGATCGAACGTCATCAGCACCGCCGGGATGTCACGCGCCCGGGCCGCCTTCACGGCATGGCTGATCAGCTCTGCGTGTCCGCGGTGAACCCCGTCGAACACTCCGATGGTGACGACACATCGGCCCCAGTCCGTGGGGATCTCGTCCTGACCCCGCCAGCGCTGCACACCTCAAGCGTACGGCGCTCGGACTCCCGCGGGCGCGCTGGATCCCCGGTTGGGGTGATGAATGCCTAAACTCGATGACCGTGAGTCCTGACGAGAACCCCCGCGACCTGTCGTCGGTCGCCCAGGACTACCTCAAGGTCATCTGGACCGCCCAGGAGTGGTCGCACGAGAAGGTCAGCACCAAGATGCTGGCGGAGCGCATCGGGGTGTCGGCGAGCACGGCCTCCGAGTCGATCCGCAAGCTCGCCGACCAGGGGCTGGTCGACCACGAGAAGTACGGCGCCGTCACCCTGACCGACGCGGGTCGACGCGCCGCGCTGGGCATGGTCCGCAGGCACCGCCTGATGGAGACCTTCCTCGTCAACGAGCTGGGGTACGGCTGGGACGAGGTGCACGACGAGGCCGAGGTGCTCGAGCACGCCGTGTCCGACCGCATGCTCGACCGCATCGACGCCAAGCTCGGCTTCCCCACCCGCGACCCCCACGGCGACCCGATCCCGGCGGCCGACGGCAACGTCCCGACCCCGCCCGCGCGCCAGCTCTCGGTGTGCAACGACGGCGACGCCGGCATCGTCGCCCGGATCTCCGACGCGGACCCCGAGATGCTGCGCTACTTCGACAGCGTCGGCATCAGCCTGGACTCCCGCCTGCGGGTACTGGCGCGCCGCGACTTCGCCGGGATGATCTCGGTCGCGGTCGAGAAGCCGGAGTCGATCGACGACGACGACGTCACGACGGTGGACCTCGGAAGCCCTGCGGCAGAAGCGATCTGGGTCGTCGGCTAGATCACCGACCGCGTGGCAACCGGTCAGGCCGGAAGCGGATCGGGTTCGGACTCGGGTCGAACCTCGGGGTGGAGTTCGACGCGCTCCACGAGGGGTGCGGGCTCGGCGAGGGGTTCGGGCTCGGCGAGGGGTTCGGGTTCCGCGAGCGCGACGTGCAGGTCGCGACGGAAGCGTGCGCTCGCCCGATCCCACCGACGACGCGCGCGATCCGGGTCGTCGTCCACGAAGTCCGCGATGAGGATGCCCCGCAGCGCGTCCATCGCGGTGTAGAGCACGTGCCGCATGTCCCTGCGGGCGGCACGGTCGGAGAGCACCTGCCCGATGGCGGCGATCATCGCGCCGCTCACGACCGGTTCGACCCGCTGGATCTGAGCGGCGAGAACCGGATCGGTCCGGCCCGCGATCCACAGTTCGATGGTCGCCACGAACAGCGGGCCCTGGTGGGCCTCCCACAGGAAGTCGAGCACCGTGGCCGCGGGGTCCGGGCTCTCGCGTACGTCGGCCAGGTCGCGGGCCACGCTCTCCGCCCGCTGCTGCGCCAGATACTCGATGGCCGCCACCACCAGGTCCTCCTTGGCACGGAAGTGATGGATCTGCGCGCCGCGCGTCACGCCCGCCACCTCGGCGACGCGGTGGGTGGTCGTACCGGCGTAGCCGTAGGTCACCAGACAGTCGACGGTGGCGTCCAGCAGCCGCTGACGCATGGCGGCGCTGCGCTCGGCCTGGGTTCGCCGGGCGCCTGCCCCCTCCGTGCCATCACGTGCGCTGACCTGCGGCCCCCTTCCCCGTGCGGGTTCGTGACAGGTTACCTCCTGAACGGCATGTAACCGGGGGCTTCCGACGACGGGGGTGCCGTACGCCGGCGCGGCCCTACTATCCGTGCATGGCGAAACTGGAGCTGTCCCGGAAGTTGGCGTTGTCCCCCGACGAGGCCTGGGCACACGCGTCGAACCTGTCGACGCTCGGCGACTGGCTCTCCATGCACGAGGGCTGGCGCTCGGACCTGCCGGAGACCCTGGAGGTCGGCACGAAGATCGTCGGCGTCGCCGGCGCCAAGGGCATGCGCAACCGCGTCACGTGGACCATCAAGAAGGTCGATCCGCCGAAGCTGCTGGAGATCACCGGCGAGGGCGTGGGCGGCACCAGGTACGCGCTCACCATGAAGGTGTCGCCGTCTGCGGAGGGCTGCGCGTTCAGCGTGAAGGTCGAGTTGGGTGGGGCTCCCCTGTTCGGGCCCATCGGGATGGGGGCCGCGCGCGCCGTCAAGGGTGACATCGAGCGCTCGGTCAGGACCTTCGAGGAGCTGTACGCCTGAGGGCTACAGCGTCGCGGGCCGGATGACCACCACCGACGTGGTCTTCGCCCCGTCGTCGGCGAGCAGGGCCACGACGTCACCCGAGGGCGCGGTGGCCGCGTACGTTCCGTCGATCCCGGCCGGCGCCAGTGCCCTGCCGTGCGTGGCCGACTCCGCCTCCTCCACCGACAACTCCCGGCGCGGGAACGCCAGCAGGCACGCCTCGTCCAGGGACAGGCTCAGCCGCGGCTCGTCGGCCAGTTGCTCGAGGGTGCGTCCCACGTCGAGGCCGAAGCCCCCGACCCGCGTCCGGCGCAGGGCCGTCAGGTGGCCGCCCACGCCGAGCGCGGCGCCGACGTCGCGCGCCAGGGCCCGCACGTAGGTGCCCGACGAGCAGTCCACCTCGACGTCGACGTCGACGAGGTCGCCGGTGCGACGGACGGCCACGACGTCGAAGCGCGAGATCCGCACCGGTCGGGCGGCCAGTTCCACCGACCGGCCCTCCCGGGCCAGCTTGTAGGCGCGCTCGCCGTCGACCTTGATCGCGCTGACCGACGACGGCACCTGGTCGATGGCACCGCGCAGGCCCGCGACCGCGTCTTCGATGGCGGCGTCGGTGACGTGGCCCGCCGGGATCGACTGCAGCAGTTCGCCTTCGGCGTCTTCCGTGGACGTGGACTGGCCGAGCCGGACGGTGGCGGCGTAGGACTTGTCGGTGGCGGTGAGGAGTCCGAGGATCTTCGTGGCACGTTCGATGCCGATGACGAGCACCCCGGTCGCCATCGGATCGAGGGTGCCCGCGTGGCCGACCTTGCGCGTGCCGAACAGGCGCCGGCACCGCCCGACGACGTCGTGGCTCGTCATCCCCCCGGGCTTGTCGACGACGACGATGCCCGGCGCAGGAGGCGCCGTCACAGCACGATCGCCGTGAGGACGAGCCCGTCGCGCACCGACCATCGGCCCCGCAGCAGCTCGAGCGGCGGGCCGTGTTCGGCCGCGGGGTCGACGAGGATGCGCGACGCGAACGTGCCCGCCGACCCCGACCCGTCGACCTCGAAGGCGATGTGCGCGTCCTCGAAGCCGAGCCAGCGGTGCGTCAGCGGGAACCACGCCTTGTACGTCGCCTCCTTGGCGCAGAACAGGATTCGGTCCCAGTGCAGTCCGCGGGCGAGGCCCGCGATCGCGTGACGCTCGGCGGGCAGGCTGACGGCGTCCAGCACTCCCGTCGGCAGCACGCCGTGCGGTTCGGCGTCGATGCCGACCGACCGGACGTCGGTGGCACGTCCCACCACCGCGCCGCGAAACCCCTCACAGTGCGTGAGGCTGCCGACCACGCCCTCGGGCCAGCACGGTTCGCCCTTGTCGCCCTTGAGGATCGGCACCGGAGCCACGCCGAGTTCGTCGAGCGCCTGACGTGCGCAGTACCTCACGGTGACGAACTCGTTGCGACGCTTGGCCACCGCGCGCTGGATGAGCGCCTCCTCCTCCGGCAGCGGCACCAGACCGTCCGGATCGGAGTACAGCTCGGCCGATGCCACCCCGGCGGGCAGGACCGCCGACAGCAGCGCGCTCATCGGGACCGCCGGTCCTTGATCTTCTGTTCCATCTTCTGGACGCTCTCCCGCATCTCGGAGGTGATCTCGAAGTGCCCGCCGAAGTCGTTCAGGTAGCCGGGCGGGTACTGCGGGTCCGGCAGGATCTGCCGAAGCCAGCGATACGGCTTGCGGCGCCGCCACTCCCGCGGGTAGCCGACCGACACCTCTTCGAACCGGACGCCGTCGTACCAGGTGGTGCGCGGGATGTGCAGGTGCCCGTACACCGAGCAGATCGCGTTGTACCGGGTGTGCCAGTCGGCGGTCGCCGTCGTGCCGCACCACATCGCGAACTCGGGATAGAACATCGCGTCGCAGGGTTCGCGCACCAGCGGGAAGTGGTTGACCAGGATGGTCGGCGTCATCCAGTCGAGGTCCTCGAGCTTCTTGCGGGTGGCGCTGACCCGATCCCGGCACCAGGCGTCGCGGGTCGCATACGGCTCCGCGGAGAGCAGGAACTCGTCGGTGCCGACGACGTTGCGCTCCCGCGCGACGGCCAGCCCCTCCGCCTTGGTCGCCGTCCCCTCGGGCAGGAAGCTGTAGTCGTAGAGCAGGAACATCGGCACGATCGTCGCCGGGCCGCCCTCCGCCTCCCACACCGGGAACGGATGCTCCGGGGTCACGATGCCCATCTCGTCGCACATGTTGACGAGGTAGTCGTAGCGGCTGCGCCCGAAGATCTGCATCGGGTCCTTGTTGGTGGTCCACAACTCGTGGTTGCCGGGCACCCAGATGACCTTCGCGAACCGCTTGCGCAGCAGGTCGAGCGACCAGCGGATCTCGTCGGTGCGTTCGGCGACGTCGCCCGCGACGATCAGCCAGTCGTCCGGCGTGGCTGGATACAGCGACTCGGTGACCGGCTTGTTGCCCATGTGCCCGATGTGCAGGTCGCTGACCGCCCACAGCGTGGGTCGCCGACGGGGCGGCTCCGAGACGGATTCTCGATCTTTGGATGTTGGCGCAGACACAACCGTCCAGCCTACTTGCGCATCGGCGGTGGCCTCACCCGGCAACTAGAACCTGTTCTCGTTTACCGTCGTGATCGGGGTCACGGACTTGTACACTCCCGGCAGGCCCAACCATCGAGGGCCACACGACCGCGAGGAGCGCACCGAATGCGACTGACCGCCAGACTGCGGGTCCTGTCCGCGGCGTGCGCACTGGTGGTCGCCGTCGTCGTGGTCGCTCAGACCAACCCGCTGACCGGCGGGGCGGGCGAGCGGGTCGATCTGCGGTCGACGTCCGCGCCGCTCAGTGGGGTGTCGTCGACGATCAAGTGGCCGGTCATCGAGACCGTCGACCCCAAGCCGTTCGATCCGTGCGCCGAGATCCCCCTCGACGTCGTCAAGCGGATCGGCATCGGCTTCACCCCGCCGATCCCCGAGGACGGGTTGCGCTGCCACTACGACGCGGGCAACTACCAGATGGCCGTCGAGGCGTTCGTGTGGCGAACCTACGAGCAGACCCTGCCCGCCGACGCCGTCGAACTCGACGTCCAGGGACACCGCGCCGCCCAGTTCTGGATCATGAAGCCCACCGAGCGCAATAGCCGGTTCTGGATCACGTGCATGATCGCCTTCAAGACCAGCTACGGCGTCCTGCAGCAGTCGCTGTTCTACGCCCCGGTGTACTCCGCCGATGACGTCGACTGCCTGCAGACCAACCTGCAGCGCGCCAACGAACTGGTTCCGTACTACACGTTCTGAGCCGCGCCCGCGATCGCGGCGTGCGTAACCTGCAGACGTGTCCTCCACTCCGAGCGCGTCGACGAGCCGTCCGCCGCTGACGGCCAGGGTCCTCGCCCGCGCCCTGTCCATCCCGTCCCCCACGACGGGTCTCGAGGTCCACCGCGGCGTGCGCGTGCCCATGCGCGACGGCGTGGACCTGATCGCCGACCACTACGAGCCGCTGACGCCGTCGCCCGCGGGCACCATCCTGGTCCGCGCGCCGTACGGTCGCGGCTTCCCGTTCGCCGCCTTCTTCGGCTCGGTGTACGCCACCCGCGGCTATCACGTCGTGTTCCAGAGCGTGCGTGGCACTTACGGATCGGGCGGCGTCTTCTCCCCCATGGTCGACGAGGTCGCCGACGGCGCCGACACCGTCGAGTGGCTGCGCCATCAGCCGTGGTTCACCGGCACGTTCGCGACGATGGGGTTGTCCTACCTCGGGTTCACGCAGTGGGCGCTGCTGATGGACCCGCCGCCGGAGTTGTCGGCCGCCATCATCACCGTGGGCCCGCACGACTTCAGCCGGGCCACCTGGGGTACCGGCGCGTTCACCGTCAACGACTTCCTCGGCTGGAGCGACATGGTGTCGCGGCAGGAGGAGGTGGGCCAGGTCCGCCAGATCGTGCGCCAGGCACGCGCGAACGCGGTCGTGAAACGCACGGCGACACAGGCCCCGATCGGCGAGTCGGGCCGCACCCTGCTCGGCTCCGGCGGGGCGTGGTGGGAGTCGTGGATCACCGATCCCGATAGCGATCCGGAGTTCTGGAACCGGGTAAGCCTGGGCGACGCGCTCGACCGGGTGAACGTCCCGGTGCTGCTGATCGGCGGCTGGCAGGACCTGTTCCTCGAACAGACCCTCGCCCAGTACGCACACCTGCGCGACCGCGGGGTGCCCACCGCGCTCACGGTCGGGTCCTGGACGCACGCCCAGGTGATGACCAAGGGTGCGCCGATCGTGCTCCGGGAATCGCTGAACTGGCTCGACGAACACCTCGCGGGCCGGCCCGCCACGCCCCGTGCGCGGGTCCACGCGCACGTGCACCGCAGCGGCTGGATAGACCTGCCCGACTGGCCGCCGGCGACCACCGCGCAGACGCTGTATCTCACTCCCGCACATGGCCTCTCGGGCACCGCGCCCGACGACGGGGCGGCTCCCTCGACGTTCACCTTCGATCCGTCCGACCCCACGCCGACCATCGGCGGCCGGCTGCTCTCCCCGCAGGGCGGGTACCGCGACGACGGTGCGCTGGCGCTCCGCAGTGACGTCGCCGAGTTCACCGGCGCCGAACTGACCGACGACCTGTACGTCCTCGGCACCCCGGTGGTCGAACTGGCGCACTCCTGCGACAACCCCCACAACGACGTCTTCGTCCGCGTCAGCGAGGTCGACGCAGCGGGACGCTCGCACAACGTGACCGACGGCTTCCGGCGGCTGGTAGGCGATTCCGCGTCGTCGGGCACCGTCCGCCTCGAACTCGACGACGTCGCCCACCGGTTCACCGCCGGGTCGCGGATCCGGCTGCTGGTGGCCGGCGGTTCCCACCCTCGCTTCGTGCGCAACCTCGGCACCGACGAACCCGTCGCCACCGGGACGCGGATGGCGACGGCCACGCACACCGTCCATCACGGCGCGGGCGGGCTGTCGACCCTCGTACTGCCGGTGGGCAGTCCCTCAGCCGACTGACGACCGGACCTGCTCGGCGACGTCGGCCAGGCGTGCGTCGTCGACGACGGGATCGCCCCACTCAGGGTCGAGCGGCAGGCCCACCCAGCTGGTGCACCCGGCGTAGTCGGGCGTGCGCACCAGCGTCCTCGGCGTGACGAGTGGCCGCACCGCGACCACGAGGACGGTGAGTCGGTGTCGGGGCCGGAAGTCGAGGCGGTCGGCACGCACGGATTCGCTGGTCCAGATGTGGTGACCGGCGATCGCGTCCAGTCCCTCCGGGCGCTCGACGGCAACGGCGCCGACGACCCTCGCGCCCGCGCGAACGACGACGGCGGCCTCCGTACTGTCCGGGGCGGACGCGTCGAGCAGGTCGCGGTGTTCCGGACGCACGCGTTCGGCGTGACCGTGCGCGATGGTCGGGAAGAACACGAACTCCGATGCCGTCAGGTCGAAGCGCTTCTCGCCGATGCCGCCCTTGCGCAGCAGGACCGTCTGCCGACCGTCGAGCATGGCGTGGACGGCGGCGCTCCACTCCTTGAGCGCGGGTGTGCTCACTCCACCCTGGCCGCGCGGGCCTCGATGCGGGCGCGCACCTCGGGCCGGCGCAGCGGTGGCACGGTCTTGGGCGGCTGACGGCGCGGCGGCAGCGCCGAGAGCAGGCGCAGGGTGGTCGCGGTGACCTCGGCGACGGCGACCTCGAACACGTCTTCGTTGGCCGCCGTCGGGCGGGTGATCCCGCTGACCTTGCGGACGTACTGCCGTGCGGCCGCCTCGATCTCTTCGTCGGTGGCTGCGGGTTCGAGGCCGCGCAGCTCGGTGATGTTCCGGCACATGCCTCAACGATAGGTCGCTACGGTGGCCTCGTGCCCGACACCACCGACGTCCTGCTGATCGACACCACCGACCGCGTGCGCACGCTGACGCTGAACCGACCGCAGGCGCGCAACGCGCTGTCGTCGGAACTGCGGACCGCGTTCTACGCCGCGCTGCACGACGCGGAGGCCGACGACGACGTCGACGTGGTGATCCTCACCGGCGCGGACCCGGTGTTCTGCGCGGGTCTGGACCTCAAGGAACTCGGTGGCAGCACCCAGCTGCCCGACATCTCGCCGAAGTGGCCCTCGATGCGCACGCCGGTCATCGGCGCGATCAACGGCGCCGCCGTCACCGGTGGGCTCGAACTGGCGCTCTACTGCGACATCCTGATCGCCTCCGAGCACGCGCGGTTCGCCGACACCCACGCCCGCGTCGGCCTGCTGCCGACCTGGGGGCTGTCCGTGCGGCTGCCGCAGAAGGTCGGCATCGGCATGGCCCGCCGGATGAGCCTGACCGGCGACTACCTGTCCGCCCAGGAGGCGCTGCGTACCGGGCTGGTCACCGAGGTGGTGCCGCACGACGATCTGCTGCCCGCCGCGCGCCGGGTGGCCGCGTCGATCGTCGGCAACAACCCGCGGGCGGTCCGAGCGCTGCTCGAGTCCTACCACCGCATCGACGACGAGCAGACCGGCGCCGGGCTGTGGCTGGAGGCGCAGTCGGCGACCCGGTGGATGCGCGAGACCAGCGGCGACGACGTGGCCGAGAGCCGGGCCGCCGTGTTCGAACGGGGTCGCGCGCAGGTGCGCTGAGCCGCTCTCCCCTCTTCGGCGAGCGTGCGTGTCTGCGGGCGACACGCCGGGCTCGACGACGACTTCACGCACGCTCGCGGAGAACGTCAGGGGCGCTTGCTGGGCAGGACCCGGTCCTGTTGGCGCCGCTGTACGGTTTCGAGCGGAGCACGGCATCGCTCGCCCGAACGTCTTCGTCGAAGATCTCGACCTTGACGTCGAAGCGGTAGCCGGCGGTGGACATGGTCACGGGTCACGGATTGAACGATTCCCAGTCGACGAGCTGTGTGGCGGTCACCGGCACTCCGCCCCGGTGACTCCCTGCCTGCCGAAGGCATCGGACCCGCGAGCGTGCGCAGAGTCAGGTGCGGACGCGGCGTGTCGCCCGCAGACTGGGGCACCCCGCTTGCGGGGAGCACGCTCGCGGGAGGAGCGCTCACCACCTCAGGCGGTGCCGGCCACCAGCCAACGGCCGGAGACGGCGCGCCATCCGACGAACGCCAGGCGCAGCACCATGAACGTGGTGAGCCCGGACCAGATCCCGAGTAGCCCCCAGCCGAACACCAGCGACAACCAGATCAGCGGCAGGAACCCGACGAGCGCGCTGGCCAGCGTGGCGTTGCGCATGAACTTCGCGTCCCCCGCGCCGAGCAGCACGCCGTCGAGCGCGAACACGACTCCCGCGACGGGCAGCTGGGCGACCAAGAACCACCACGGCACCCCGATCTCGTCGAGGACGGCACGGTCGCTGGTGAACAGCGTCGGCACCACCGTGGCGCCCAGCGCGAACGACGCGGCGAGCAGCACCCCGGCCAGCGCGGAGAACACCGTCACCCGCCACGCCACCGACTTCGCATGCGCCAGGTGGCCCGCGCCCAGCGCCGCGCCGACGAGGGACTGTGCCGCGATCGCCAGCGAATCAAGTACCAGCGCAAGGAAACTCCACAGCTGCAGCACCACCTGGTGTGCCGCGACGGCGGCAGCACCGAAGCGCGCGGCGACCGCGGCGGCCGAGACGAAGCACGCCTGGAAGGCCAACGTGCGCACCATAAGGTCGCGGCCCATGACCACCTGGGCGCGCAGGATGCCGACGTCGACGCGCCGGGGCACCCGCTCCACGAGCAGCGCGCGGCAGAACAGCAGCGCCGCCCACCACTGTCCGACCAGGTTGGCCACCGCCGACCCGGCCAGCTCGAGCCGTGGCATGCCCAGCCAGCCGTACACCAGCAGCGGGCACAGGACCGCCGACACCGCGAACCCCGTCACGACGTAGCGCAGCGGTCGCACCGTGTCCTGCACGCCGCGCATCCAGCCGTTGCCCGCCAACGAGATCAGGATGGCGGGGGCGCCGAAGATCGCGATCCGCAGCCACGGCAGCGCCTCCGCGGCGATGTCGCCACCGTCGGCGATGACCGTCACGATCGGCGTCGCCGCCACCTGCACCACCGCGACGACGACCACCCCGATCCCCACCGCGAGCCAGGTGGCCTGCACGCCCTCCCGGATGGCCGACGTGCGGTCGCCCGCACCGAAGTAGCGCGCCGAGCGCGCCGTCGTCCCGTAGGAGAGGAAGTTCAGCTGCGAGGACACCAGCGACAGCACCAGGCCGCCGATGGCGAGACCCGCGATGGCGAGCGCCCCGAGGCGACCGACCACCGCGAGGTCGAACAGCAGGTAGAGCGGTTCTGCGGCCAGCACGCCGAGCGCGGGGAAGGCGAGACCGGCGATGCGGCGACCCGTCGCCGGCGGCAGGTCGGCGGGCTCAGCCAAGTCCCGGGTCAGCCGAGGGCATGGGTTAGCGCCTTGACGACGTCGTCCGCGGGCCCGGTGGCCGAGAAGCCGGCGGCCAGACGGTGCCCTCCGCCGCCGAAGCCGCTGGCGACCGCCGCGAGGTCGACTTCCGACTTGGCGCGCATCGACACCGACCACTGCTCGGGTTCGATCTCCTTGAGCACCGCGGCCACTTCGGCCTGGGAGGTGGTCCGCACGATGTCGACGATGCTCTCCACCTCCTCGGGCCGAGCGTTGGCCAGCTCCCGGTGGGGCACGACGGCGTAGACGAAGCCGAGGCCTCCGACGGCGGCGGGCACCAGGCACGCCGTCGCCAGCACCCGAGAGAGCAGCGGGAGCCAGGAGAACGGGTGGGTGTCGAGGAGGGTGCGACTGATCGACGCGTTGTCGACGCCGAGTTCGACGAGCCGAGCGGCCAGGCGGTGCGCCCGCGCCGAGGCCCAGCGGAACGACCCGGTGTCGGTGGTGAGACCGGCGTAGAGGCAGTGCGCGACGGGCCGGTCGATCGGCTCGTCCCAGGCGTCGAGCAGCTCCGCGACCATCATCGTCGTCGAGTCGGCCGACGAGTCGACGTAGTTGGCGGTGCCGAAGAGCCGGTTGGAGGCGTGGTGATCGATCACCAGGACCTCGCGGTCGGCGTCGGCCAGACCGGCCAGGGCGCCGAGCCGGTTCACGCTCGGGATGTCGACGGTCACGACGAGGTCGGGATCACCGCGCATCTCCGACGGCGCCACCAGGAGGTGGCCACCGGGCAGCGACTGCAGGGATTCGGGCAGGTCGGCGGGTGCGGCGAACGCCACCTGGACCGACTTGCCGGACCGCTCGAGGACCAACGCGAGCGCCAGCCCCGCGCCGATGGTGTCGGCGTCGGGGAAGACGTGGCAGACGACGGCCACGCTCGCGGCTGCCCCGAGGAGGGCCGCGGCCCCGTGCGCGTCGACGCGGTTCGCCGCAGCGGGCGACTCAGTCGTCGGTTCGATCGCGGTCACGGGCGTCCTCGGGGTCGAACTCAGCGGACATCTCTCGGTCAAGCACGTCTGCCTCCCCGTCCGATTCGTCTCCCCCGGACACACGGTACGGGTCGGCCTCGCCGGCCGGTGTGGCCCCCTCGCGGATCCGCGCGAGGTCCGCATCCGCGGCCCGCGCACGGGCCAGGAGTTCCTCCATGTGCGCCGAAGTCTCCGGCACCTTGTCGAGCACGAACGCCAGCGTCGGGGTGAACCGCACACCGGTGGCCGCACCGACCTTGCTCCGGAGGATCCCCCTCGCCCGCTCGAGGGCCGCCGCCGCACCCGCATAGTCGGGTTCGTCCTGCAGCGTCTCGCCGCGGACGGTGTAGTACACCGTCGCGTCGTGAAGGTCTCCCGTGACCTTCGTGTCCGTGACGGTCACGAAGGCCAACGGGGGATCCTTGATCTCGAACTCGATGGCCGAGGCCACGACCGTGCCGATGCGCTTGGAGAGCCTGCGGGCCCGTCCGACATCGACCATCAGGTACGTGCTTTCTCGACGAGTTCGTACGCCTCGATGACGTCGCCTTCCTTGATGTCGTTGTAGGTGAGCGTCAGACCACATTCGTAGCCGTCGCGCACCTCCGTGGCATCGTCCTTCTCGCGCTTCAGCGACGAGATGGTGACGGTCTCGGCGACCACGATGTTGTCACGCAGCAGACGCGCCTTGGCGTTGCGCCGCATGATGCCCGACGTGACGAGGCAACCGGCGATGTTGCCGACCTTCGAACTGCGGAAGATCGCGCGGATCTCGGCGCGGCCGAGTTCCTTCTCCTCGTAGATCGGCTTGAGCATGCCTCGCAGCGCACTCTGGATCTCGTCGATCGCCTGGTAGATCACCGAGTAGTACCGGATGTCCACGCCTTCGCGGTTGGCCAGCTCGGTGGCCTTGCCCTCGGAGCGCACGTTGAACCCGATGATGATCGCGTTCGAGGCCGACGCCAGGTTGACGTTGGTCTCGGTGACGCCACCGACACCGCGGTCGATGACGCGCAGCTCCACCTCGTCGTCGATCTCGATCCCGAGCAGGGCCTCCTCCAGCGCCTCCACGGTGCCGGAGTTGTCGCCCTTCAGGATCAGGTTGAGCTGGCTGGTCTCCTTCAGCGCGGCGTCCAGGTCGTCCAGGCTGATGCGCTTGCGCGTCCGTGCGGCGAGCGCGTTGCGCTTGCGTGCACTTCGGCGGTCCGCGATCTGACGGGCGATCCGGTCCTCGTCGACGACCAGCAGGTTGTCACCCGCACCGGGCACCGACGTGAAGCCGATGACCTGGACGGGACGGGACGGCAGCGCCTCGGCGACGTCCTCGCCGTGCTCGTCGACCATGCGACGGACGCGGCCGTAGGCGTCGCCCGCCACGATCGAGTCGCCGACACGCAGGGTGCCGCGCTGGATGAGCACGGTGGCGACGGGACCGCGGCCACGGTCGAGGTGTGCCTCGATCGCCACGCCCTGCGCCTCCATGTCCGGGTTGGCCCGGAGGTCCAGCGACGCGTCGGCGGTGAGGATCACCGCTTCCAGCAGGGCGTCGATGTTGGTGCCCTGCTTGGCCGAGATGTCGACGAACATCGTGTCGCCGCCGTACTCCTCGGCGACGAGGTTGTACTCGGTGAGCTGTGCCCGGATCTTGCTCGGGTCGGCGCCCTCCTTGTCGATCTTGTTGACCGCGACCACGATCGGCACGTCGGCGGCCTGCGCGTGGTTGATGGCCTCCACCGTCTGCGGCATGACGCCGTCGTCGGCCGCGACCACCAGGATCGCGATGTCGGTGGCCTTCGCACCACGGGCACGCATGGCGGTGAACGCCTCGTGGCCGGGGGTGTCGATGAAGGTGACGAGCCGCTCGTTGCCCTCCAGTTCGGTGAGGACCTGGTAGGCGCCGATGTGCTGGGTGATGCCGCCGGCCTCGCCCTCGCGGACGGTGGCGTTGCGGATCGTGTCCAGCAGGCGGGTCTTGCCGTGGTCGACGTGACCCATGACGGTGACCACCGGCGGACGGAACTCGAGGTCGTCCTCGCCGCCCTCGTCCTCGCCGTAGGTGAGGTCGAACGACTGCAGCAGCTCGCGGTCCTCGTCCTCCGGCGACACGACCTGGACGACGTAGTTCATCTCGCCGCCGAGCAGCTCCAGCGTCGAGTCGTCCACCGACTGCGTGGCGGTGACCATCTCACCGAGGTTGAACAGCGCCTGCACCAGCGAGGCCGGGTTGGCGTTGATCTTGTCGGCGAAGTCCACCAGGGACGCGCCGCGGGCGAGCCGGATGACCTCGCCGTTGCCGTGTGGCAACCGCACGCCACCGACGACCGGTGCCTGCATGTTCTCGTACTCGGCGCGTTTTGCCCGCTTCGACTTGCGGCCACGACGGACCGCGCCGCCGGGACGACCGAACGCACCGGCAGCTCCGCCGCGCTGGCCGGGACGACCACCGCCGCCACCGCCGCCGGGACGACCGCGGAATCCGCCGCCGGCACCAGCCGGGGCTCCGCCGCCACCGCCGGCGCCGCCGCCGCGGTAGTTACCGCCACCGCCGGCACCGGGAGGACCACCCGGGCGACCGCCACCGCCACCGGGACCACGGCCGCCGGGAGCGGGACGCGGACCACCGGGACGACCCATGGCACCGGGTCGTGCGCCGGGCGGGCGCGGGGGCATGTTGCCGGGCGTCGCGCCGGGACGGGGACCGCCACCGGGACGCGGACCACCGGGGCCCGCTGCGGGACGGGGCCCACCGGGGCCTGCCGCGCCGGGACGCGGAGCGGGCCGTTCGACCGGCTGCTGCGACGAGAAGGGGTTGTTGCCGACGCGCGGCGTGCGCGCGGCGGGCTTGGGCGCACCGGGCCGGGGACCGGGGGTCGGGCCTGCTGCGCGGGGGGCCTCGCCGGCGGCGGGCTGTGCGGCTGCCGCAGGTGCGGCGGGCGCGGCCGGTGCTGCCGGAGGTGCCGCGGGAGCGGGCGGAGCCGCCGGAGGGGCGGCGGGCGGTGCCGGGGGCGCCGCTGCGGTGGCCGGTGCCGGCGCAGCCGGCTTGGGGCCACCTGGCTTCGGGGCCGTGGAGACGGCGCCGTCCGAGGTGGGCCGGGGGGCTGCGGGCTTGGGCGACGAGGGTGTCGCGGGTGCTGCGGATCCGTTGCCCGACGGGGCCTTGGCGGGCTTGCCGCCGCCCAGCGCCTCACGTAGCCGGCGCGCGACGGGGGCCTCCACGGTGGAGGACGCCGACTTGACGAATTCGCCTTGCTCACTCAGACGAGCGAGTACTTCCTTGCTGGTGACACCGAGTTCCTTTGCCAACTCGTGCACGCGGGCCTTGCCTGCCACTACATCTCCTGTCTGGAGACACGGCGGTGGGTGGCCGCGCCTCGGGTTTAGCTATGACGCATGGTCATCGGAACTTCACGGTGTGCTCATGTTCTTCGCTACCTGTTCTGTTGCCGGGTGGACCGTTCCGTGCCGCCCTCGAACTCGACGGCGTAGTGCTGGACCACCGCGGATGTGTCCGGCGGACCGGTGATGCGCAACGCTCGGGTGAACGCTCGCCGTCGGATCGCGGTGTCGAGACACTGCTGGTCGGGATGCAACCACGCACCCCGCCCGGGCAGATTACCCGCTGAGTCAACGGTCAGGACGTATTCGCCATTCCCGTCCGACTCGGCGGTGACACGGAGCAAGTCGACGGCCAACTCTCGTCCCCGGCACCCGATGCACGTCCGGATCGGGCCCTGGGGCCGTCCGATCGGCGTCGAGGCAGAGGTCTCGCGCTGGATCACGTCTCAGTCTAGCCTCACCCGCGCCAGACACGGAATCGCCTGGGGCTACCCGTCCCGCGCGGCACTGCGGGCAGCCCCGGGAGCCGACGGTCCGTCCGAGTCCGACGGCGCGTCGCTGCGGATGTCGATGCGCCAGCCCGTGAGACGCGCGGCGAGGCGGGCGTTCTGCCCCTCCTTGCCGATCGCCAGCGACAGCTGGAAGTCGGGCACGATCACCCGCGCGGCCCGTAGCGCCTCGTCGATGACGGTGACCGACACCACCTTCGCCGGCGACAGCGCGTTGGCGACGAAGCGCGACGGATCCTCGTCGTAGTCGATGATGTCGATCTTCTCGCCGGACAGCTCACTCATCACGTTGCGCACGCGCTGGCCCATCGGCCCGATGCACGCGCCCTTGGCGTTGAGACCCGGCATCCGGGACGCGACGGCGATCTTCGACCGGTGCCCCGCCTCACGGGCCACCGCGACGATCTCGACCGACGCGTCGGCGATCTCGGGGACCTCGAGGGAGAACAGCTTGCGCACCAGATTCGGATGGGTGCGGGACAGTTCGATGCGGGGCTCGCGGACACCGCGCGTCACGCCGATCACGTAGCAGCGCACCCGGTCGCCGTGTTCGTAGCGCTCGCCGGGGGCCTGCTCGGCCGGCCGGATCGTGCCCTCGGACCCCTTCGCCTCGGTGCCCAGCCGCACCACCACGTTGCCGCGCGCGTTCTCCCGGGCGTCGCGCTGCACCACGCCGGCGACGATGTCGCCCTCCCGGGCGGCGAACTCGCCGTAGATCCGTTCGTTCTCCGCGTCGCGGAACCGCTGCAGCATCACCTGCCGCGCGGTGGTCGCCGCCACGCGCCCGAAGCCCTCGGGGGTGTCGTCCCATTCCTGGATCAACGTGCCCTCGTCATCGGTCTCGCGCGCCATCACCCGCACCACGCCGGTCTTCCGGTCGATGTCGATGTGGGCGTCGGCCTGGTGCCCCTCGGTGTGGCGGTAGGCGGTGAGCAGCGCGGTCTTGATGGTCTCGAGCAGCTCGTCGACCGCGATCCCCCGGTCGACCTCGATGGCGTGCAGTGCGGCCATGTCGATGTTCATCGGCCCGGCTCCTCTCCGAACTGGCCTGCCAGTTCGATCTCGTGCGGGTTCGGCGGTGAGAACTCCACCTGCACGACGGCTTTGGATACTTGGTCCAGCGGCAGCTTGCGAACACCGAGCCGGCCACGACCGCCCTCGGGGACCACGACGTCCACCGCGTCGCCGTGCAGTGCGCCGAGGCGACCATCCAGGCGCGAGCCGTCGGTGAGCGTGAACTCGATCTTGCGGCCCTGGGCCCTGCGGTAGTGGCGCCGCGCGGTCAGTGGCCGGTCGACCCCACGAGAGGTGATCTCGAGATCGTAGGGGGTGTCGTCGGCGGACGCGGAGTCGTGTTCGTCGAGCAGCGCCGAGGCCGACCGGGCCAGTTCGGCCACCGAGTCGAGGTCGAGTCCGTCGTGCTCGTCGTCCGGATCGGCGACGACGACGACGCGCTGCGGCCGTGCCGAGGCCACGACGGTGACGTCCTCGATGACGTAGCCCGCACGGGCGAACTCTGGCTCGAGCAGACTCGTCACCTCGGTCGGCGATGGCAGACCGGCGGACCGTAGCGGGGCATCCGATGCCACGGCGAGACTCCTCGTGTTGAGTTGTACGGACACGACCCAGGCAGCAGCCCGGGCCGGGTGTCCACGATACGCCAGCCGGCGGGGGTGGATCGTCGATCCGGCGGGCACCGACCCACCGTCGGGCACCGGGGCGGTCACGACGGGATGGCAGGATGTCGATGTGCCGACCGCCCTCCCGTCCGTCAGCAGGCGGCGCGTCCTGATCGGAGCCGCGGCCCTCGCGGTACTGGGCAGCACGTCGGCGGCCTGCGGTTCGCGCAGCGAGCCACCGGACGTCAGCACCCTGGTCGCCCAGCTCGAGCGGGCCCGGTCGGACGCCTCGCTCGCGGCCGGCGCCGCATCCGCAGCCGACCCGACTCTCGCGGCCGCGCTGTCGGCCGTCGCGACCGAACGGACGGCGCATGCCGAGGCCCTGAGCGACGAGATCACGCGGACGACCGGGTCGCCGCCCGCCACCTCGACGTCTACGACCACCACGACCCCCACCGGCGGGCCACTTCCCCCGCCCACCGCCTCGGCCGTCGTCGCCGCACTCGCGCAGTCGGCGACCGACGCCGCCCGGGACGCCGCGGCACAGTCCGGCTATCCGGCGGGCCTGCTCGGTTCGATCGCGGCGTCGTGCACCGCCGCCCAGACCGTCGCACTCGAGGGCGTCACCGCATGACCTCCCCCACGCCGGGCACGCCGACGACACCGGTACCCCCGACCACCCGTACGACCTCCAGCAGTTCGACGCCGACCACGTCGGTCAGCCGCACGCCCGATCCCGCGCGTCCCGAGGACGGGCCCGACGGCGCGCTGTACGACGCGGTCGCCACCGAGCACGGCGTGATCTACGGCTACGGGCTGGTGTCGGCGCATTCGACGCCGGACGTCAACGACGTCGTCGCCTCGGCGATGCGGGCACACCGCGCGCTTCGCGAGGACGGCATCGCCCTGCTCGAGGCCCGCAACGTGACGCCGCCGCTGCCCGCGGCCGGCTACCAGATCCCCACGCCGGTCGAGAACCCCACCGAGGCGGCGACGCTCGCCGTCCGCATGGAGGAGGACAGCGCGGTGGCCTGGCGGGCCGTGCTGGAGCAGGCCACCTCCGGCGAGGACCGGACGCTGGCCGTCACGGGACTCACCGAGGCCGCCGTCACCGCGGCGACCTGGCGACGCGTACTCGGCGTGCCGATCACCGTCGCCTTCCCCGGCGGCAACGAGTAGGTCTAGCCGGCTGCCAGCGCCGCGGCGATGTCGGTGGCCGCCGAGTCGACCGGGATCTCGCGGTTCTCGCCGGTGAACCGGTTGCGCAGCTCGACCACGCCGTCGCCCCAGCCGCGGCCGACCACCACGATCCACGGCACGCCCAGCAGTTCGGCGTCCTTGAACTTGACGCCGGGCGAGGACTTGCGGTCGTCGAGCAGGATCTCGAGACCCAGCCGGTCGAGGTCGCGGGCCAGGCCGGTGGCGCCGGTCCGGGCGTCCTCGTCCTTGTTGGCGATGACGACGTGGGCGTCGAACGGGGAGACCTCCGACGGCCACCGGAGTCCGATGTCGTCGTGCTGCTGCTCGGCGATCACCGCGACCATGCGCGAGACGCCGACGCCGTAGGACCCCATGGTCAGGCGCACCGGCTTGCCGTTCTCGCCCAGCACGTCGGCGCTGAACGCGTCGGTGTACTTGCGGCCCAGCTGGAAGATGTGGCCGATCTCGATGCCGCGCGCCGACACCAGCGGGCCCATGCCGTCCGGGGACGGGTCGCCGTCGCGCACCTCGGCGGCCTCGATCGTGCCGTCGGGCGTGAAGTCGCGGCCCGCGACCAGCCCCACGACGTGCTTGCCCTTCTCGTCGGCACCGGTGATCCAGGCCGTGCCGTCGACGATTCGGGGGTCGACCAGATAGCGAACGCCGTTGGCCAGCAGCCCCTTCGGGCCGATGTAGCCCTTCTGGAGGAACGGGTTGGCGGCGAAGTCCGCGTCGTCGAGCAGCGCGTACTCGGCCGGCTCCAGCGCGGCGCCGAGGCGCTTGTCGTCGACCTCGCGGTCGCCGGGCACGCCGACGGCGAGCAGTTCCCATTCGCCGCCGGGCACGCGGACCTTCATCAGCACGTTCTTGAGCGTGTCCGCGGCGGTGACGTCGCGTCCCTCGAACTCGGGTAGACCGGCGCCGTTGGCCCACTCGACCAGCGTGGCGATGGTCGGGGTGTTGCCCGTCTCGTGGACCACGGCGTCGGGCAGACCGTCGATCGGCGTCGCGGCCGGCGGCCGGGTGATCACGGCCTCGACGTTGGCGGCGTAGCCGGACTCGACGCACCGCACGAAGGTGTCCTCGCCGACCTCGCTCTCGGCAAGGAACTCCTCGGACGCGCTGCCGCCCATCGCCCCCGACACCGCCGAGACGATGACGTAGCGCACCCCCAGCCGGGCGAAGATCTTCTGGTACGCCTCACGGTGAGCGTGGTAGGCGTCCTTGAGTCCCGCGTCGTCGACGTCGAAGGAGTAGGAGTCCTTCATCACGAACTCGCGCCCGCGCAGGATGCCCGCCCGCGGCCGGGCCTCGTCGCGGTACTTCGTCTGGATCTGGTAGAGCCGCAGCGGGAAGTCCTTGTAGGAGCTGTACTCCCCCTTCACCGTGAGCGCGAAGATCTCCTCGTGGGTGGGGCCCAGCAGGTAGTCGTTGCCGCGGCGGTCCTTGAGCCGGAACAGGTTGTCGCCGTACTCGCTCCAGCGGTTCGACGTCTCGTACGGTGCGCGTGGCAGCAGTGCGGGCAGCAGGATCTCCTGGCCGCCGATCGCCGCCATCTCCTCGCGGATCACCCGTTCGATCTTGCGAAGGACCCGCAGACCGAGTGGCAGCCAGGAGTACAGGCCGGGGCCGACGGGACGCACGTAACCGGCGCGGATCAACAGTTTGTGGCTGGGGACCTCGGCGTCTGCCGGGTCGTCGCGGAGCGTGCGGAGGAACAGCTCGGACATGCGGGTGATCACAGGCGACCACCTTAGCCATGTACGCGGTCAGTCCCGTCCCTGCCACGTGCACACGCACGCCTCGTTGCCCTCGGGATCGGCCAGCACCCAGAACGACGGCGCGGCCCGGTCGTCGAGCAGCGTCCCGCCTGCCGCGAGCGCGGCGTCGATCCGCGCGCGGGCGTGCTCCGGCGGCACGTCGACGTCGAGGTGGATCCGGTTGCGCTGGGGTCTGGGCTCGTCCATCTGCTGAAACCAGATCGTCGGTCCGCGGCGCAGGGGGTCCTGCAGCGCGCCGGGCGGCAGGTCCGGCGGGTGCGGCTCGTCGACGTATCCGGTGACGGCCTGCCAGAACAGCCGCACACGCGGGACGTCGAGCGCGTCGATGGCGATCTCGATGGTCTGCGGCGCGACGGCGTCACCGGCGGTGGTGTGCAGCGACGCGTCGGCCAGCGCGGCCGTGATCCGTCCCGCGAGCGACAGGTCGAGGGGCGTGACGCGACCCGCGGCGACGGTGTGCAACCGCAGCACCAGCCGATCGGCGAGCAGTTCGGCGGTGAGGTGGCCCTCGCCCTCGGGGCCGGCGGCGCGGACGGCGAGGGTGGCGGCGCGGGCGGCGTGCTCGAGCGAGCCGACCGGAACGTGGGTCGTGACCACGCCCAGGATCAGCCGCCAGCCGAGCGGATCGACGGCCTCGGCGACCTGCCCGCGGGTGAGCGCCGCGCCGTCGGACGACGTCACAGCTCGCCTGCCTCCACGGCCTCCTTGGTGTGCTGGGCGCGAGCGATGTCCTTGGCGGAGAACCCGATCCAGAAGGCGGCGACGCCCACCAGGATCGAGACGCCCGCCACCCACAGCAGCGAGTACGTGTAGCCCTCCCCAAGGGCGTCGAGTTGGGTGGGCGACATGTTCTTCACCGGCCCGGTGGTGCCGCCGAGGTACAGCGTGCGCGACTGCTGGACGGCCATGATGGCGACCAGCACGAGTGGCCCGCCGAGGTTCTGCACCATCAGGGTGATCGCCGAGACGGGCCCGATCTCGCTGGGGCCCACCTTCGCCACCGCGCACAGTGGCAGGACCACCGAGATGATGCCGATGCCGAACCCGCCGATCACGATCGGTAGGAAGAGGTTCGGGAAGTACGGGATGGTGCGGTCCAGCGTCGAGCCGTAGAGCATGGCGGCGAGGACGAACAGGCCGCCACCGATGATCAGCCAGCGCGGTGCGTACATCGGCGCGAGCTTGGTCGCGAGCACGTTGCCGACGCCCACGGCGACCGCGAACGGCAGGAAGCAGATGCCGGCCCGCAGCGCCGAATAGCCGAGCACGTCCTGCGCCAGCAGACCCACCATGACGGTGACGGTCAGCAGCACGCCGCCGCCGAGGAACCAGGCTGTGAACGTCGCCACCCGGTTGCGGTCGCTGAACACCGAGAACGGCACCAGCGGGTTGTCGGCGGTGCGCTCGACGAGGAAGAACGAGACGAAGAACACGATCGCGGCGACGGCGGCGCCGATGACCCACGGGTCGACCCAGCCGCGCGGCGGGCCCTGGGTGAACACCAGCACCGCGGACGTGCAGCCGAGGGTGGCCAGCAGTGCGCCGGTGACGTCGAGTTTCAGCCGCTCGTGATTGGTCTCGGCGATCTTGAACACGGCGATGGCGATGATGACGATGCCGACGGGCACGTTGATGAGGAACGCGAGCCGCCACGAGATCACGGTGAACAGCCCGCCCAGCACCAGGCCCATCACCGACCCGATCGCCTGCATGCCCGCCGAGACGGCCATCGCCTGGTTGCGCGCTGCGCCCACGGCATAGGTGGTGGCGATCAGCGCCAGCCCCGTCGGAGCGGACACCGCCGCACCCACGCCCTGCAGCGCCCGCGCCGCGACCAGGGTGTACTCGTCCTGCGCCAGACCACAGACCAGCGACGCGAGGGTGAACACGCCGACGCCGGACAGGAACGCCCGCTTGTGACCGATGGCGTCGCCGATCCGTCCGCCCAGCAGCAGCAGGCCGCCGAACGCGAGGACGTAGGCGGTGATGACCCAGCTCTTGCCCGCGTCGCTGAGGTCGAGGTCGGCCTGCATCCGGGGCAGGGCGACGATGACGATGGTGCCGTCCAGCGTCGACATCAGCTGCATGCCGGTGATCGCGATGATCGCGACGCCCAGCACCGACGAGGACAGCGGCGCGGTACTGCGCTCGGCGGACATGCCTGGCACCCTACCGATGAGTAAGGACGCCGTGAACCGCAGTGCGGCGCGGGCGCTAGCCGATGTCCGCCGTCGCCGCGTTGTCGCGCTGCGGCTCGAGTTCGGCGAGTCGCCCCCGCAGTGCGTCGGTCACGAGGCGCCACGCGTCCGACCCGAGGACGAGCCGCCGCGGCGGATCCGCCGAGTGACCGGCACGGATCATGGCGGCCGCGGTCCGCTCCTGGCTGTCGACCATCTCCTCGACCGTCGTCGGCGGTGTGTCGGCGGGACCGCCGCGGTAGGGCTCGCTGAGCGGCACCCGCGTCGCCGCGTCGAAGAAACCGGTGCGGACGACGCCGGGTTCGACGAGGGTGGTGCGGATGCCGAACGGCGCGACCTCCTGGGTGAGCGCCTCGTAGAAGCCCTCGATCCCCCACTTGGTCACGTGGTAGAGCGAGAACGCCGGAAATGCGAGGTGGCCGCCCATGCTCGACATCTGCATCAGGTGTCCACCGCCGAGGGCGCGCAGGTGCGGGACGACGGCGCGCGCCAACTGAATGGAGGCGGTGAGGTTGGTGGCAATCATCCGGTCGACGTGGTCGTCGGAGAGGTCCTCGGCGGTGCCGAACACGCCGTAGCCGGCGTTCGCGACGACGACGTCGATGCGCTGGTGTTCGGCGAAGGCCTCGTCCACGGTGGCGCGCAGTCCGGCGGTGTCGGTGACGTCGAGGGACCGCCGCCACAGGCGCTCGCCGTGACGGGCCGCCAGATCGTCGAGAGCGGCCTCGTCGCGGGCGGTGGCGGCCACGCGATGGCCCGCGTCGAGCAGTTGTTCGGTCAGTTCCCGGCCGATGCCGCGGGAGGCGCCGGCGATGAACCAGGTGCGGGGTGCGTCGTGCCGTGTCGTGTCGGTGGTCATGGGACTCCTTCGGGATTGTCGTTCAGGGTGTGCAACGGCCGGCCCGCCCCCGATTGATCCATTCGCGCCATGACCGTTTCGGCCCGAAGGCATACGATCGGCGCATGGGTCATGCGCCTCGCCTGGACGAGCTGACGCTCGCGGGTCTTCGGGTGTGCCGCGAGATCGCCCTGCTCGGCTCGTTCACCGCGGCCGCGCGATCCCTGGGCTACTCGCAACCGGCGATCTCGCGGCAGGTGGCCGCCATGGAGGCGGCCGCGGGTGCGCCGCTGTTCGTCCGGGAGACCCGGGGCGTGCGCCTCAGCGCCGCGGGAACCACGGTCGTCGGCCACGCCGCCCGCATCATGGCCGACGTGGAGTCACTGGGCCGCGACCTCGAGGGTCTCGCGGACCAGCTGACCGGCACGCTGCGGATGGGCGTCTTCCCCAGTGCGGCAGCGGTGTTGGCGCCGCGGGCGATCGCCCACCTGGGGGCGGATCACCCGGGACTATCCGTCACGTTGAGCGAGGGGTCGACTCCGGCGCTCCTGCGCGACCTGCGGCGAGACCGCCTCGCCGTGGCCGTCATCGGGACGGGTTCGGGCCTGCCGCACTACGACCTCGACGGGCTGACGACCCGCCGGATCTCCACGGCCGACCTGTGCGTGGCGGTGTGGGCGGACCATCGATTCGCCGAGCACGCGCGGACGACACCGGTCCCCGTCGGCGAACTCGCCACCGAACGATGGGTGGTCGGTGACGGCGCTGCCGGGGACCCGCAGTTCGAGGCGTGGCCGACGCTGCGCGAACCCGTGATCGCACACCGCGCGAAGGGATGGCCATCCCGGCTGGGGATGGTCGCGGCCGGACTCGGCGTGTGTGTCCTTCCCGAACTCGCCGCGGCGTCCGTGCCCGCTGGGGTCGTCACGGTCCTCGTCGACGATCCGGGGTGGCTGGGTCGGGTCACGCTGGCGGTGACCCGTCCCGAACCGAGCGCCGAGGTGCGTGCCGTGCTCGACGCACTGGCGACCGTCGCGGACGGCCTCGACGCTGCGCGGGCTACAGCTCCCCGGCGTCGATCGCGTCCTTGACCTCCTGCGCGTGGGCCACCTGCTCGGCGGTGTAGCCGATGAAGAGCGCCACGACGCCGACGACGATCGCGACCGCGGCCACCCACAACAGGCCGTAGGTGTAGCCCTGGTCGAGTGCGTGCAGCTGCGCGGCGTCCATGTTCTTGACCGGTCCCGTCGTGCCGCCGAGGTACAGCGTGCGCGAGGTGATGACGGCCTGGATGATCGCCAGCACCACCGGGCCGCCCAGGCTCTGCAGCATCAGCGCGATCGCCGACACGGGTCCGATGTCGTCGAACCCGACGCCCGCGATGGCCGAGATCATCAGCGGCACCACGATCATGCCGATGCCGAAGCCGCCGATCGTGATGGGCAACACCAGGTTCGGGAAGTACGGGATGTCGCCGTTGAGCGTGGAGCCGTAGAGCATTGCGGCGAGCACCAGGACGCCACCGGCGATCACGAGTATCCGCGGCGGGAAGCGCGACGCGAGGAACGACGACAGTCCGAGACCGATGCCCAGCGCGACGACGAACGGGATGAAGCCGATACCGGCGCGCAGAGCGCTGTACCCCATGATGTCCTGCACGTACAGGCCGATCAGGACGGTCAGCGTGAACATCACGCCGCCGGCGAGGAACACCGCGGCGAAGGTGGCGACGCGGTTGCGGTCGCGAAACAGGCTGAACGGGACGACGGGGTTGACCGCGGTGCGCTCGACGACGACGAACGCCCCGAAGCACAGCACGGCCGCGAGGCCGGAGCCGAGCGTCAGCGGTGTCAACCAGCCCTTCTCGGGCCCCATCGAGAAGCCGAAGACCGCTGCGGTACAGGCGAGTGTCGCGAGGATCGCGCCGGTCGCGTCGAGCTTCATGCGCTCGCGATTGGTCTCCCGCAGCGTCTTGCGCGCGAGGTAGATCATCAGGATGCCGATGGGCACGTTCACCAGGAACGCCCAGCGCCAGGACACCTCGGTGAGCGCGCCGCCGACGACGAGGCCCATTACGGATCCGACGCCGGTCATCGCCGCGAAGACGGCGGTGGCGGCGTTGCGTGCGGGGCCCTTGGGGAAGGTCGTGGCAATCAGGGCGAGGCCGGTGGGCGACGCGATGGCGGCACCGACGCCCTGCAGCAAACGGGCGACGACGAGCGAACTCTCGTTCCAGGCGACACCGCACAGGATTGAGGCGAGCGTGAACACCGCGACGCCGACGATGAAGGTGCGCTTGCGGCCGATGGTGTCACCGAGGCGACCACCGAGGAGCATCAGGCCGCCGAACGTCAGCACGTAGGCCGTGATGACCCAGCTGCGTCCGGCGTCGGAGAGGTTGAGTTCGTCCTGGATCTTGGGCAGCGCCACGATCGCGACGGTGCTGTCCATCGTGGCGAGCAGCTGCATGCCGCCGATCGCGATGACGGCGGCGAGGAAGCGGCGTGACGGCAACCACGTTGGGTACCAACTGCTTCGGGTGATCTGCGTCGGGGTGATCGGCATGGGAAGCACCTCGTCGCCGGCGTCCTGCGACTTACGGCCGGCAACGGCGCGCTCCGCGTCGTTGAGAGCGGGCATGCTCGATTACCTTACAGTAATCTTAGAATTCGTTTAGGCGCCGAAGCCCGCCACGGGCCCGATCACGATGATCGCGGGTGGTCTGATGCCCTCCGCGCGGACGTGTTCCGCGGCGTCGACGAGCGTCGTACGCAGCGTCCGCTGAGCGGGCGTGCTGCCGTGCTGGACGACGATCACCGGCGTTTCCGCTGGTCGGCCGCCTTTGAGAAGCACCTTGGCGAACAATTCGATGCGCTCGACGGCCATCAGCAGGACGATCGTGCCCTGCAGCGCGGCCAGTGCATCCCAATTCACTAACGATTCGGCATGGTCTGGCGCAAGATGGCCGCTGACCACCACGAACTCGTGGTTGACCGCCCGATGCGTCACCGGGACGCCTGCCAGAGCCGGAACTGCTATGGCACTGGTCACACCGGGCACGACGGTCACCGGAATGCCCGCATCCGCGCACGCGATGACCTCTTCGTAGCCGCGCGCGAACACGAACGGATCGCCGCCCTTGAGGCGGACGACGAACTTCCCCTCGCGGGCCCGTTCGACGAGGACGGCGTTGATGGCGTCCTGCGCCATCGCGCGGCCGTAGGGGATCTTGGCGGCGTCGATCACCTCGACGTCCGGGGCCAGCTCGGCGAGCAGCTCCGGTGGCGCGAGGCGGTCGGCCACGACGACGTCGGCCTGGGCGAGCAGTCTGCGGCCGCGCACGGTGATCAGCTCCGGGTCGCCGGGCCCGCCGCCGACCAGGGCCACTCCCCCTCGCAGCGACTCGGTATTGGAGTCGGCGATCACGCCGCTCTGCAGGGCCTCGTTGATCGCCGAGCGGATGGCCGCCGAGCGGCGGTGTTCGCCACCCGCCAGCACGCCCACCGAGAGGCCGTCGTACTCGAAGGAGGCGGGCGTGACGGCGGTGCCGTCCTGCGCCATGTCGGCGCGCACGCAGAACACCCGCCTGCGCTCGGCCTCGGCGACGATCGCGGCGTTGACGTCCGGGTCGTCGGTGGCGGCCATCGCGTACCAGGCGCCGTCGAGGTCACCGTCGCGGTAGTCGCGCAGTTCGAGCGTGATGCCGGTGGTGGCCTCGACCGCCGGGGTGGCGGCACGGGTGATCACGTGCACGTCGGCGCCGTTGGCGAGCAGCAGGGGTAGCCGGCGCTGCGCAACGGTTCCGCCACCGATGACGACGACCTTGCGACCGGCCAGTCGCAGCCCGACGAGGTAGGCGTTCTCGGTCACCCGGTGAGCCTAGAGGTTTCCGAGGTCCGCACGAAGCCGGCCGGGCCCGCGTGATCGTCGATTGTGGCGTTCACCACTCGATGCCGCGCTGGCCCTTGCGGCCCGCGTCCATCGGGTGCTTGACCTTGGTCATCTCGGTCACCAGGTCGGCGGCGTCGAGCAGTGCGGCGGGTGCGTCGCGGCCGGTGATCACGACGTGCTGGGTCCCCGGCCGCGAGGCCAGGACGTCGACGACTTCGTGCACGTCCACCCATCCCCACTTCAGCGGGTACGTGAACTCGTCGAGCACGTAGAAGTCGTGCCGCTCGTCGGTCAGGCGCCGGGCGATCTCGGCCCAGCCGTCCGCGGCCGCCGCGGCGTGGTCGACCTCGTCACCCTGCTTGCGCGACCAGGACCAGCCCGACCCCATCTTGTGCCACTCGACCGCGCCGCCGACGCCGTGCTCGTCGTGCAGTCTGCCCAGTTCGCGGAAGGCCGACTCCTCGCCCACCTTCCACTTGGCGCTCTTGACGAACTGGAACACCCCGACGTCGAAGCGTTGATTCCAGGCGCGCAACGCCATCCCGAACGCCGCGGTCGACTTTCCCTTGCCGGGCCCGGTGTGCACCGCCAGCAGCGGCGCGTTGCGGCGCGCCCTGGTGGTCAGTCCGTCGGCGGGTACGGCGACCGGTCGTCCCTGGGGCATGCGGTTCCTCCTGAGCCGTCTCGTCCTACGCTGCTTCGTGCTTGACCAGTCGGGCCAGTCCGTCCGCACGCAACTCCGCGAGCCGGACCGCGGGCGCCCCGAGCTGGCGGGCCAGGTCCTCGGCCAGGTTCAGCCGGACGTAGGAGGTCTCGCAGTCCACCACGACCGCGGCGACGTTCTCCGCGGAGAGCAGGCCGGCGGCGGTCCTGGTGCGGCCCAACGGATCCGGCCCGCCCGTGGCACGGCCGTCGGTGAGGACGACGACGAGGCTGCGACGGGCGCGGTCCCGGGCCCGCTCCCGCAGCACCACGTCGCGCGCCTTGAGCAGGCCCATCGCCAGCGGCGTCTTGCCACCGGTGTCAAACGACGCGAGACGACGGCTCGCGATGTGCACCGACGTGGTCGGCGGGAGCACGACGTCGGCCCTGTCGCCGCGGAAGGTGATGACGGCCACCTTGTCCCGTCGCTGATAGGCGTCGCGGAGCAGCGACAGCGTCGCACCGCCCACTGCGGCCATCCTGTCGCGGGCGGCCATCGATCCGGAGGCGTCGACGAGGAACACGACGAGGTTGCCCTCCCGGCCCTCCCGCACCGAGCGCCGGACGTCATCGGCGACCACCGAGAGCCGGCCGCGCCCGCTCTGGTGACCGGCGGCCGCGAGCAGGGTGCCGAAGAGGTGGACGCCGTGCCCGGTCTGCGGGTCGTCCGTTGCGGCCACGGTGGTGCCCGTCCGGTTGCGTGCCCGGGACCGTCGGCCGGGCGCACCCTCGCCGACACCCGGTACCACCAGCGCCTTGGCCCGGAACGTCGCCGACGGCGGTGCGTTCTGACGGGTTCCCGGCGGAGCGGCCGACTTCTGTTGCGCCGAATCGCCGTTGGACGGTTCGGCGGCGCCACCGCCGCCGCCGGGCGGATCGGGCTCGGGCTCGGCGTCGGTCTCGGAGCCGGCGTCGGTCTCGGCGTCGGGATCCGGGCCTGCGTCGCCGGCGGCCTCCGCCGCGTCCGACAGCGCCTCGTCGAGGCGGTCGGGGTCCAGGCCCGGATCGTCGAACGGGTCGCGCCGACGACGGTGCGGCAGTGCCAGTTCCGCGGCGATGCGGATGTCCTCCTCGGCCACGGTGCCCGCGCCGCGCCACGCCGCATGCGCCACGGCCGTGCGCGCGACGACGAGGTCGGCCCGCATCCCGTCGACGTCGAACGCCGCGCACAGCGCTGCGATGCGGCGCAGTTCGCCGTCGGGCAGCACGACGTCCGCGACCGCGGCACGCGCCGCGGCGATGCGTCGCGCGAGGTCGTCGTCGTCGGCGACGTAGCGGTCGGCGAAGCCGCTCGGGTCGGCCTCGAAGGCCAACCGTCGCCGGATCACCTCCACCCGCACGTCGACCTCGCGGGAGGCACGGACGTCGACGGTGAGGCCGAACCGGTCCAGCAGCTGCGGACGCAGCTCGCCCTCCTCGGGGTTCATCGTGCCGATGAGGATGAAGCGGGCGTCGTGACTGTGCGAGACGCCGTCGCGCTCGACGTGCACGCGGCCCATCGCGGCGGCGTCCAGCAGGACGTCGACGAGGTGGTCGTGCAGCAGGTTGACCTCGTCGACGTACAGGACGCCGCCGTGCGCGCGGGCCAGCAGGCCGGGCGAGAAGGCGTGTTCGCCGTCGCGCAGGACGCGCTGCAGGTCCAGCGATCCGACGACGCGGTCCTCGGTGGCGCCGATCGGCAGCTCGACAAGTCGGGCGTCCTCGTCGATGGCCGTCAGCACGGCGGTCAGGGCGCGGACGGCCGTCGACTTGGCCGTGCCCTTCTCCCCACGGATCAGCACGCCGCCGATCTCGGGGCGCACCGCGCACAGCACCAGCGCGAGCTTGAGCCGGTCCTGCCCGACGAGTGCGCTGAACGGGTAGCCGGCGTCAGGCACCGGTCGACCCGCTCCGGAGCATCGGGACGTGCGGTATGCCGTCGTCGAGGAACTCGTCGCCGCTGCGGACGAAGCCGTGCTTGACGTACATGTCCTCGAGGTAGGTCTGCGCGTCGATGCGGCACGGGTAGTCGCCGACCTCGGCGAGTGCCGCCTGCATCAGCCGGCTGGTGTGGCCGTGGCCGCGTTCGGTCCGCTTGGTGCACACCCGGCCGATGCGGAACACCTTCTCCCCACCGGGGTGCTCCTCCATCAGCCGCAGCGTCGACACGACGACGCCGTCGGCGTCCTCGAGCCAGAAGTGCCGCGTCTCGGCGAGCAGGTCGCGTCCGTCGAGTTCCGGGTACGGCGTCGCCTGTTCGACGACGAACACCTCGACCCGGAGTTTGAGCAGTTCGTAGAGCGTCGTCGCGTCGAGATCCTTGGCCCAGCTGCGTCGTGAGGCGATCGTCACGGTCAGGTGACGGCGTCCGCCGCAGCGAGCTGCGCCTTGGGCTCGTCGAGCTTGAGCACCTCGGTGCCGTGCGCCCAGACCTCCTCGAACAGCTTCGGCTCCTTGGACAGTTCGACGCCCAGCGAGGGCACCATCTCCTTGAGCTTCGGCTGCCACGAGGCGTACCGGTCGGCGAAGCACCGCTCCATGACGTCCAACATGGCGGGCACGGCGGTCGATGCGCCGGGGGACGCACCGAGCAGGCCCGCGATCGAACCGTCCTCGGCGGCGAGCACGGTGGTGCCGAACTCCAGGACGCCACCGGCGCCCTTCTTCCGGATGACCTGCACGCGCTGGCCGGCGATGTCGAGTTCCCAATCGGAATCCCGTGCGCTGGGTGCGAATTCACGCAACGCCTCCACGCGGTCGGCCTCACTGAGTCGCAACTGGCCGACGAGGTACTTCACCAGGCTCATCTCGGTGAGTCCGACGCCGAGCATCGAGGCCAGGTTGTTGGGCTTGACCGAGAACGGGAGGTCGGTGACCTTGCCCTGCTTGAGGAACTTCGGCGACCAGCCGGCGAACGGGCCGAACAGCAGGTAGGAGCGGCCGTTGATGACGCGGGTGTCCAAGTGCGGCACCGACATCGGCGGGGCGCCCAGCGGGGGCGCGCCGTAGACCTTCGCCTGGTGGTCGGCCGCCAGCAGCGGGTTGCCGGTGCGCAGCCACTGCCCTCCGACCGGGAAGCCGCCGAACCCCTTGGCCTCCTTGATGCCCGACTTCTGCAGCAGCGGCAGCGCGCCGCCGCCCGCTCCGACGAACACGAATTTGGCGTTGATCTTGCGCTTGAGCCCCGTCCGACGGTTGGTGACCTTGAGGGTCCAGGTCCCGTCGGACTCCTTCTTCAGGTCGCGGACCTCGTGCCCGAACAGGGTCTCCATGCCGCGCTGGGCGGTGTAGCCGATCAACTGGCGCGACAGTGATCCGAAGTCGACGTCGGTGCCGTCCTGGGTCCAGTTCAAGGCGACGGGTTCGGCGAAGTTGCGGCCGGCCGCCATCAGCGGCAGCCTGCGGACGAACTCGTCCTCGTCGTCGATGTACTCCATGGACGCGAAGAGCGGGTTGGTGACGAGCGCGTCGTAGCGCGCCTTCAGGTAGCGGGTGCTGCCCTCACCGTGCACGAAGCTCACGTGCGGGATGGGGTTGAGGAAGCTGCGCACGTCCGGCAGCACGCCGTTCGACACGGCGTAGGACCAGAACTGGCGGGACACCTGGAACTGCTCGTTGACGTGGACGGCCTTGCTGATCTCCACCGTGCCGTCGCTGCGCTGCGGGGTGTAGTTCAGCTCGCACAGTGCGGAGTGCCCGGTGCCAGCGTTGTTCCACGGGTCGCTGCTCTCGGCGGCCGCGCCGTCGAGGCGCTCGATGAGCGTGATGTTCCAGTCGGGCTCCATCAGGTGCAGCAGGGCACCCAGCGTCGCGCTCATGATCCCCGCGCCCACCAGGACGACGTCGGTCTTCACTGTCTTCGACTCAGTCACCTGAACTTTGGTCCTTCGCACTCGCGCACCCGACTCACACGGCTAACCACTCCCCAGGTTATCGGGTACCCGGACTCGCGGCGACGGCGCACGTGCCGTTCGCCGGGGACGCCGGCCGGCGGGACCGGTCACCGTCCGTACGCGCGAACCGGTCGCCTCGCCCGACGGCGTCGAGCCACGCCGGATCCCGGCCTGCCCGACCCCGGGCTGCCGGCGGCGAGTCCGAATTGGGGCAGGTCAGCGGTCTGGCGCCGCGGGCGCCGGACCGCCGGTGGCCGGCGGGGCGGGCGACCGGCCCCCGGACCCGCGCTCGCCGCGCAGTGGCGTGGTGGGGACGGCGCGTTCGTTCCTGGTGACGAAGAACACCGCACCGCCGCGGTCCTCGCCGCTGGCGCGACCGGGTCCGGCCTAGAGTTGACGCCGTGAGTGGGTCACCGTCTACCTGGGAGCCCGACGTCCTGCCCGACTACTGGCAGCAGACCCTCCCGCTGGGGCCCGACCCCGACGGCGAGGGTGATCTGGTCGCGACCCTGGTGCGTCGCGGCGCCGGCGGGCCCGCCGATCTGGCCATCGTCGCGCTGCACGGTTACACCGACTACTTCTTCCACACCGAGCTGGCCGACCGCTTCGCCGCGCGAGGCTTCGCCTTCTACGCCCTGGACCTGCACAAGTGCGGACGCTCCCGACGAGCGGACCAGACGCCGCACTTCACCACCGATCTCGAGAGCTACGACGCCGAACTCCGCCTCGCCCTCGACGTCGTGGCCGCGGACACCGGCGGTGCCCAGGTGATCGTCTACGGCCACTCGGCGGGCGGCCTGATCGCGACGCTGTTCCTCGACCGGTTGCGCAGCCAGGACGACACGGCGGCCGCGAACGTCGGTGGGCTCGTGCTCAACAGCCCGTTCTTCGACCTGCACGGACCGGCGATCCTGCGGACGGCGCCGACCTCGGCCGCGCTGATGGCGCTGGGCAGGTGGCGCAAGACGACCGTCGTCCGCAAGCCCACCCCCGGCGGCTACGGCACCACCCTGCACCGCGACTACGCCGGCGAATTCGACTACAACCTCGACTGGAAGCCCCTCGGCGGGTTCCCCATCACCTTCGGCTGGATCAACGCGATCCGGCGCGGCCACGCGCGTCTGCATCGCGGCCTCGACGTCGGCGTACCGAACCTGGTCCTGCGATCCGACCGCAGCGTGCGCGAGGCCCCGGATCCCGAGGCGATCCAGCGCGGCGACGCGGTCCTCGACGTCGCGCAGATCGCGAGGTGGGCGGGATGCGTCGGCAACCACACCACCGTCGCGCCGATCGTCGACGCCAAGCACGACGTCTTCCTGTCCCTGGCCGAACCCCGCCGGGACGCCTACCGCGAACTCGACCGCTGGCTCGACCGGTTCGTCCCGTCGGCCACCTCCGATGCCACGTCCGACCCCACGGCCGACCCCGAGCCCACCACCACCCGATCCGAACGAGGCTGACACGCGTGGAGCATTACGACCTGACCATCATCGGCACCGGATCCGGGAACAGCATCCCCGACACCGCGTTCGATCCGCGTTACGGCGACATGCGGATCGCCATCGCCGAGGAGGGCATCTTCGGCGGAACCTGCCTGAACGTCGGCTGCATCCCCACCAAGATGTTCGTCTACGCCGCCGAGGTCGCCCAAACCATCAGGCACGGTTCGCGATACGGGGTGGACGCGCACGTCGACGGCGTCCGGTGGCGCGACATCGTCGACCGCGTGTTCGGGCGCATCGACCCGATCGGCCCGAGCGGCGAGGCCTACAAGAGCAGCCTGCCCAACATCGACGTCTACCGCAGTCACACCAGATTCGGACAGACCCAGGACGACGGCCGCTACCTGCTGCGCACCGCCGACGGCGACGAGTTCACCTCCGACCAGGTGGTGCTCGCCGCGGGCTCGCGCATCAACGTGCCGCCGGCCATCCTCGAGTGCGGGGTGCACTACGAGACCAGTGACACCGTCATGCGGATGCCCGAACTGCCCGAGCACATGGTGATCGTCGGCGGCGGATTCGTCGCCGCGGAGTTCGCCCACGTGTTCTCCGCACTCGGCGTGCGGATCACGATCGTGGTACGTGGCGACGGGCTGCTGACCCACTGCGACGAGGCGATCTGCCACACCTACACCGATCTGGCCACCCAGAAGTGGGACGTGCGGACCCACGAGAACGTGGTCGGCTCCCATCACGACGGCGACCGGATCGTCCTCGAACTGGACGACGGCAAGGAACTGAGTGCCGACGTCCTGCTGGTCGCCACCGGTCGAATCCCCAACGGCGACAAGCTCGATGCTCACCTGGCCGGCATCGAGGTCACCGACGGCGGAATGGTGGTGGTCGACGAGTACCAGCGCACCACGGCCCGCGGCGTGTATGCGCTCGGCGACGTGTCGTCGGCCTGGCAGCTCAAGCACGTCGCGAACCACGAGATGCGGGTGGTGCGGCACAACCTGCTGCGGGACTGGGACGACACCGCCGACATGGTGCGCAGTGACCACCGGTACGTGCCGTCGGCGGTGTTCACCGACCCGCAGATCGCCATGGTGGGGCTGACCGAGGCCGAGGCCCGCGACCAGGGCTACGACGTCGTGGTCAAGGTGCAGCGCTACGGCGACACCGCCTACGGCTGGGCGATGGAGGACCAGACCGGCATCGCCAAGGTGATCGGTGACCGTGCCACCGGCACACTCCTCGGCGCGCACCTGCTCGGGTACCAGGCGTCCACCCTCATCCAGCCGCTCATCCAGGGCATGAGCCTGGGTCAGACGGCGGCCGAGATAGCCAAGGGGCAGTACTGGATTCACCCGGCGCTCTCGGAGATCGTGGAGAACGCCCTGCTGGGCATCGTCTGACGCGGGGACCCTACGGCGTGCCGGTCCACCGCTGCTCGATGCGGCCGAACCGCCAGACGGCCACCGCGACCAGCCAGGTGCCGACGAACAGTCCGACGATCATGAACCCGACGGCCTCCAGGTCGGCCGAGCCGATGGCCGCGAGCGGGCCGGTCTGGACGTCGAGACGGTCGGCGAGCAGTCCGGCGAGCACGATGACGCCGATGACGAGTGCGACGAACACCGACAGCACCGTGACGGTGAGGTTGTAGTACACCTTGCGGATGGGTCGAAGGAACGCCCAGCCGTAGGCGCGGGACATGAAGACGCCGTCGAGCGCGTCGAACAGGCTCATGCCCGCCGCGAAGAGGACCGGCAGCACCAGGATCGCGTACCACGGCAGCGTGAACGCGGCGGTGCCCGCGGCCAGGACCAGCAGCGCGACCTGTGTCGCGGTGTCGAAGCCCAGGCCCATCAGCAGCCCGACCGGGTAGAGGTGCCACGGCTTGCTCACCCGTCGCATCACGCGTCCGAGCAGGCGGGCGAGGAAGCCGCGGTTGTGCAGATGACGCTCGAGTTCGTCCTCGTCGAGGTCACCGGAACGCATGCGCGCCACCACCTTCGCGATGCCGACGACGGCGAACAGGTTGGTCAGGCCGATGAGGATGAGGAACGTGCCCGCGACGACCGAGCCGATCAGCCCGAGGGTCTGCAACATCGGGGAGTCCTCGTCGGAGACCGGACCGGCGAGCGCGCGGACGCCGAGCGCCAGCAGCAGCGCCAAGGCGAACACGACGCTGGAGTGGCCCAGGGAGAACCAGAAGCCCGCCGACGCCGAGCGCCTGCCCTCCCCGACGAGCTTGCGGGTGGTGTTGTCGATGACGGCGATGTGGTCGGCGTCGAACGCGTGCCGGACCCCCAGCAGGTACGCCGTGACGCCGAGTCCGACGCCGAAGACGCCAGCCGATCCGAGGGTGATGTGCTGCGGGGCGACGCCGAAGACCAGCACACCCCAGCCGAACGCGTGCAGCGCGACCACGACGGCCGACATCATGGCGATCGACCGGAGGTCGGCGCGGTCGAAGCGGGCAGTCGGCGACGCCGCCGTGCTGGACTCGACGCTCATCGGTGGAGCGTAGGCGCACTCCTCGACATCTGTCCACGTGAACAGATGTCAGTCGGAGGCGTTCAGCGGGCGGTCGCGGTGACCACCAGATACTCGGCCTCCCAGGCGCCGTCGTCCTGCTGCCACTCGGTGAGGAAGGCGAGGAAGTCACGATCCAGTGCCGCCACCCGGTCCGCGTCGTCGGCGATGAACCCGTAGGCCGCGATGGTCGGGCCGTAGTTGCGCTTCCAGTACTCACGAAATTCCAGCGCGTCGGCGCAGTGATCGAGTCGCACCGTCCTGGCACGCATCGTCAGGGCGCTCACCCGATCGCCGAACAGTTCCCGCACGTGGTCCTCGTCGCCCCACAGTGGCGGCGGACTCGCGCCCGCCGGTGGCGGAGGTGCGTACGGCTTGATCGTGGCGAACAGTCGACCGATGAAACCGCCGGGTGTCCAGTTGATCATCCCGATCGTCCCGCCCGGGCGGCACACTCGCACCATCTCGTCGGCGGCGGCCCGATGGTGCGGCGCGAACATCACGCCGACACAGGACATCACGACGTCGAACGCGTCGTCCGCGAACGGCAGCGCCTCCGCGTCGGCCTCCGTCCACTCCAGGTCGACACCGCGAGCGGCTGCCGCCGTGCGGCCCGCGGCGAAGAGTTCGGGCGTCAGATCGCTCGCAGTCACCACGGCACCGGCCACCGCCGCCGGGATGGCGGCGTTGCCCGCGCCCGCGGCGACGTCGAGCACGCGGTCGCCGGCCCCGATCCCACACGCGTGCACCAGGTCACCGCCCAGCTCGGGAATCAGCTCCGATGCCACAGCCGGGTAGTCACCGGACGCCCAGAGTGCCCGGTGCCGGGCCTTGAGTGCCCGATCGGCCTCTCGATCCTCTGCAGTGGTCATCTCGACGACTGTTGCGCACACCCGCCGCCGACGGACGGCTTTCGACGAGAACGCCGCGCTCAACCGTGGCGCGCGCCGATCCAGTGCAACAGGTCGTGCACCGTCTCGTCGGCCAACCGGTAGGTCACCGATCTGCCCTGCCGGGTGCTGGTCACCCAACCCTGCTCGCGCAGCACGCGCAGCGCCTGCGACACCGCGTTCTCCGAGCGGTGCAGCGCCGCCGCGAGGTCACCGACGCGGATGCCGGGCGCACGGTGCAGCCCGAGCAGGATCTCGAGGCGGTGCGGGTCGGACAGCAGGTCGAAGCGCCGCGCCCACCCGGCGGTGTCGACGTCGGCGAGCGCCGACGCCGCCCGCTCCACCGCCGACTCGTCCTCCACGACGTGCAATCTAGCCGCTGCCGACCTCCGGCGAGCGTGCGTGTCTGCGGGCGACACGCCGCTTGCGGACCCGACAAAGCGCACGCTCGCCGAAGGGGTCGTCAGTCGAGGAAGCCGTGCAGCAGCGCCGCCGAGCCCCACACGTGCGCGGCCATCACCTCGGCGGACCCGTCGCCGTCACCGGCGAGGATCGCCATCACGATGGCCTCGTGCTGCTCGTCGGAGTGGGCGATGTTCAGCGACAGCAGCGGAATCTGGTCGAGCAGTTCGTTGATGCGCATCCGGTTGGCCGCGACCAGCGGCACCAGCGACGGTGCGCCCGCCGCCTCGGCGATCGCGAGGTGCAGCCGGGAGTCCAGGCGGCGGTAGTCCTCCGGCGCGGCGCCGCGGACGTCGCACAGCCTGCTCCACAGGGTCTCGCGCTCGGTGGCGGTCAGCGTGCGGCTGGCGGCCATCCGCGCCGCGCCGACCTCGAGGATCTCTCGCAGCCGCAGGGCGTCGTCGATGTCGGCGCGGTCGAACCGGATGCCGTCGGCGCGTGGTGTCGGCAACTCCTCGGCGAGGAACGTACCGCCGTAGCGGCCGCGCCGGGACACCAGGTAGCCCGCGTCGGCGAGCGACTTGATGGCCTCGCGCACCGTGTCGCGGCTGACCCCGAGCCGCGTCGCCAGTACCCGTTCCGGGGGCAGCGACTCCCCCGGCGCGAGCACTCCGAGGCGGATGGTCTCGAGCAGCCGCGCCACGGTGTCCTCGAACGCGTTGCCCAACCGCACCGGACGCAGCAGATCCGATGCCGGCGCCTTCGCGTCGGGGCGCTCGGATGCCGGCTGCGGGTCCGGTGCGGTGGTCATGGCGTCTACAGCGGTGTCACGTAGTGGCCGGTGATGCCACCGTCGACCAGGAACGTCGATCCGGTGATGAACGAGGCGTCGTCACTGGCCAGGAAGGCGATCGCCGCGGCGAGCTCCTCGGGCTCCGCGAACCGGCCCATCGGCACGTGCACCAGCCGCCGGGCCGCCCGCTCGGGATCCTTGGCGAACAGCTCCTGCAGCAGCGGGGTGTTCACCGGGCCGGGGCAGAGCGCGTTGACGCGAATACCCTGGCGCGCGTACTGGATTCCGAGTTCGCGGGACATCGCCAACACCCCGCCCTTGGACGCGGTGTACGAGATCTGCGAAGTCGCCGACCCGTTCACCGCCACGAACGACGCGGTGTTGATGATCGAGCCCTTCTGCGCCGGCACCATGTGCCGCAGTGCGGCCTTGCAGCAGAAGAACACCGACTTGAGGTTGATGTCCTGCACCCGGTCCCACGCGTCGATCCCGGTGTTCTCGATCAGGTCGTCCTCCGGCGGACTGATGCCCGCGTTGTTGAAGGCGATGTCCACCGAGCCGTGGGTGTCGGCGGCGGTGTCGAACAGCGCGTCGACCGCGACCTGGTCGGACACGTCGACGGCGACGAAGGTGCCGTTGAGGTCGTCGGCGACGGACTTGCCCGCCGTCGGGTCGATGTCACCGATGACGATGGTGGCGCCCTCGGCGCGCATCCGCTTCGCCGTCGCTAGGCCGATCCCGCTGGCGCCGCCGGTGATGACTGCCACCTTGCCGGCAAGGCGCTGAGTCAGATCCATCATGTCCTTTCTAGGTGCTCTCTGAGATGGCGAAGAAGACGTTCTTAGTCTCGGTGAAGTGCAGCGGTGCATCGGGTCCCAGCTCCCGGCCCAGACCGGACTGCTTGAAGCCGCCGAACGGCGTGGTGTAGCGCACCGAGCTGTGCGAGTTGACGCTGAGGTTGCCCGCCTCGACCGCCCGGGACACCCGCATGGCGCGCGACAGGTTCTCACTCCAGATGGACCCGGACAGTCCGTAGGGCGTGTCGTTGGCCAGGGCGATGGCATCGGCCTCGTCGTCGAAGGGCAGCACCGTCACGACCGGACCGAAGATCTCGTCGGTCACGGTGCGGTCGGTGCGCGCCGGGGTGAGCACCGTCGGCGCGAACCAGTAGCCGGCACCCGAGGGAGCCGATCCGCGGAAGGCGACCGGTGCGTCATCCGGCACGTAGGACGACACCGACTCCCAGTGCGGCTTGGCGACCAGCGGACCCATCTCGGTGCCGCGTTCGGTCGGGTCGCCGACCACGACGCCCTTGACCGCCGGCTCGAGCAGCTCCATGAACCTGTCGTACACGTTGCGCTGCACCAAGATTCGGCTGCGAGCGCAGCAGTCCTGGCCTGCGTTGTCGAAGACCCCGTACGGCGCGGTGGCCGCGGCCCGCTCCAGGTCGCAGTCGTCGAACACGATGTTCGCGCTCTTGCCGCCGAGTTCGAGGGTGACGCGCTTGACCTGCGCCGCCGCGCCCGCCATGACACGCGTGCCGACCTCGGTGGAGCCGGTGAACACGATCTTGCGGACGCCCTCGTGGGTGACGAAGCGCTCGCCGACCACCGAACCGCGGCCGGGCAGCACCTGGAAGAGGTCCGGGTCCAGACCCGCCTCGACGGCGAGTTCGCCGAGCCGGATGGTGGTCAGGGGTGTCCACTCGGCCGGCTTGAGCACGACCGCGTTGCCCGCCGCCAACGCCGGGGCGAATCCCCAGGCGGCGATCGTCATCGGGAAGTTCCACGGCGTGATGACGCCGACCACCCCGAGCGGTTCGTGGAAGGTCACGTCGAGCCCACCGGCGACCGGGATCTGCTGGCCGGACAACCGTTCCGGGCTGCCCGAGTAGAACTGCAGGACGTCGCGGACGTGGCCCGCCTCCCACTCCGCGTTGCCGATGGGGTGTCCCGAGTTGGCCACCTCGAGCGCGGCGAGTTCGTCGACGTGCGCGTCGACCGTCGCGGCGAACGCCCGCAACCCGGCGGCACGCTCCGCGGGAGCGAGTCTGGCCCAGCGCTTCTGGGCAGCCGCCGCGCGGGCGATGGCGTCGTCGACGGCCGGGACGTCGAGTTGCTCGACGGTGCGCAGCACCTCCTCGGTCGCCGGGTTGATCAGCGTGCTGGTGGTGCCTGTCATCGAACTCCTTCTCCTGCATATGCGGCCGCGGCGTGCACCACGCCGGCGAACAGCCTCAGATCGTCGAGCCGCTCCTCGGGATGCCACTGCACGGCGAGCGTCCAGGTGTCCGGGTGCGTGGCGCGATCGAGTTCGACCGCCTCGATCACGCCGTCGACGCCGTCCTGGGCGGAGACGACCAGTCCGTCGCCGAGCCGGTCGATCGCCTGGTGGTGGTAGCACTGCGCGTCCGACGACTCGCCGATCAGCTCGGCGAGCCTGGTCCCCGGCACGGTGCGCACCGACGAGGTGGTGAACACGGCGTTGCCCGCCTGGTGCCGGGAGTGCCCGAGCACGTCGGGCAGGTGCTGGTGCAGCGTCCCACCGAGTGCCACGTTCAGAACCTGTGCGCCACGGCAGATTCCGAGCACCGGCAGGCGTCGCGCCAGGGCGCCGCGGAGCAACGCGAACTCCCACGCGTCGCGGTCGCGGGCGGGATCGTCGGTGGTCGGGTGGGCGGCCTGCCCGTAGGCGGCGGGGTCGACGTCCTTGCCGCCGGTGACGACCAGCCCGTCCAGTCCGTCGAGGACGCGCTCGACGATCGACTCGTCGACCGGCTGCGGCGGCAGCAGGGTGGCGATGCCCCCTGCGAGCGTGACGCCCTCGATGTAGATGGCGGGCAGGAAGCTGGCCTTGACGTCCCACACGCCGGTCGCGGCCTGCTGCAGATAGGTGGTCAGACCGACGACCGGGCGGACGTGCCGCTCAGAGGCGCTCGAAGCCACGTCGCCTCTCCCAGTCCGTGACGGCCGCGCCGAAGGCCTTGAGTTCGACGCGCGCGTAGTTGAGGTAGTGGTCCACCACGTCGTCGCCGAAGGCCGCTCGCGCGATGGTGGAGCCGTCGAGCAGCTCGGTCGCCTCGGCGAGCGAGGTCGGAAGGCGCTCGGCGCCAGAGGTGTACGCGTTGCCCTGCGTCATCTCCGGCAGCTCGAGTCCCTGGTCGATGCCGTGCAGTCCACCGGCGATCAGCGCGGCGACGGCGAGGTACTGGTTGACGTCGCCGCCGGGCGCGCGGCACTCCATGCGCATGCCGGGTCCGTGGCCGACCACGCGCAGTGAGCACGTGCGGTTGTCCATCCCCCACGCGACGGCCGTGGGCGCGAAGCTACCGTCGGCGAACCGCTTGTAGGAGTTGACGTTCGGGGCGTAGAAGAGGCTGAACTCACGCAGCGTGGCGAGTTGGCCCGCGATGAAGCTGCGGAACATCGCCGACATGCCCAGTTCGTCGTCCTCGTCGGCGAACACGGCGGAGCCGTCCTCCCCGCGGAACGAGATGTGGATGTGGCAGCTGTTGCCCTCGCGCTCGTCGAACTTCGCCATGAACGTCAGGCTCTTGCCGTGCTGGTCGGCGATCTCCTTGGCGCCGTTCTTGTAGATCGTGTGGTTGTCGCAGGTGACCAGGGCCTCGTCGTAGCGGAAGCCGATCTCCTGCTGACCGAGGTTGCACTCCCCCTTGACGCCCTCGCAGTACATGCCCGCGCCCTCCATGCCGCGGCGGATGTCGCGCAGCAGCGGCTCCATCCGCGTCGACGCCAGCATCGCGTAGTCGATGTTGTAGTCGGTGGCGGCGGTCAGGTGGCGGTAGTCGGCCTTCCAGGCGTCGCGGTACGAGTCGTCGAACACCATGAACTCGAGTTCGGTGGCGGCGACGGCACCCATGCCGCGCTCGGCGAGCCGGTCGAGCTGGGTCCGCAGGATGGTGCGCGGCGCCTGCAGGACGGGGGTGCCGTCGGTCCACGACAGGTCGGCCATGACCAGCGCCGTGGCGGGCTGCCAGGGCAGCAACCGCAGCGTCGAGAAGTCCGGCGTCATCACCATGTCGCCGTATCCGGTCTCCCAGCTCGAGATCGCGTACCCGTCGACGGTGTTGTTGTCGACGTCGACGGCGAGCAGGTAGTTGCAGCACTCGGCGCCGTGGGCGGCGACGTCGTCGACGAAGAGCCGTGCCGAGATGCGTTTGCCGATGAGCCGGCCCTGCATGTCGGTGAAGCCCACGATCACGGTGTCCACCTCGCCATCGGCGATCAAGCGCTCCAGCTCGCTTTGCGGGAGCATGCCGGGGCGGGGGTTCGTGCTGGGCGTCATTGGCTCTCCCTCATCGGACGTGCCGGAAATTCAACCATTGGACCGCCGACGCTCCGGCGAATCTCCTCCAGATTTACACGACTGTCACCGCCAAAGGTAGGACAGCCGACCAATGCGGTCCTATTCTGCCTAGGCAGTGAGCCGCGTCAAGGACCGGCCCCGATGAGCTAGCGCTCTGGAGAAGGAGTACCACCGTGCCAGAGGGTCACGAATTACTGGACGACGACGAGAAGCACCTCGCGTCGCTGGGTTACACCCAGGAGCTGAACCGGTCCTGGTCGGGATTCAGCAACTTCGCCATCTCGTTCTCGATCATCTCGATCCTGGCGGGCTGCTTCACGTCCTTCGGCCTGGGCTGGAACAACGGCGGCCCCGCCGCCATCGCCTGGGGCTGGCCGATCGTCTCGATCTTCATCCTCATCATCGGGCTCTGCATGTCCGAGCTGGTGTCCGCGTTCCCGACGTCCGGCGGAATCTACTGGTGGGCAGCCAAACTGGGCGGGCCCAAGGCCGGCTTCTACACGGGCTGGCTCAACCTGATCGGCCTGATCGCGATCCTGGCGTCGGTGGCCTACGGCGCCGCGACGTTCCTCGACCTGACCCTCGGCACGTTCAGCGAGACGTGGCTGGCGGGCTACAGCCTGACGAGGACGTTCATCATCTTCGTCGTCATCCTGGCGCTGTCGGCGACGGTCAACATCTTCTCGTCGCACCTGCTGGCCGTCATCAACAACGTCTCGGTGTGGTGGCACGTCGCGGGCGCGTCGGCGGTCATCGGAATCCTGTGGCTGGTCCCCGAGCAGCACGCCAGCTTCGGCGACGTGTTCGCCAAGACCATCAACAACAGCGGCATGTTCGGCGGGGAGACCTCCGGCATCGGCTTCCTCCTGCTGGTGTTGCCGATCTCGGCGATCCTGACCCAGTACACGATCACCGGGTACGACGCCTCGGCGCACCTGTCCGAGGAGACCAAGAGTGCGGCCGACGGTGCGGCCAAGGGCATCTGGCGGTCGATCTTCTACTCCGCGATCGGTGGCTGGATCCTGCTGCTGACGTTCCTGTTCGCCGTCAACGACTCCGACGCGGTGTCCGCGGGTGGCGGCGCGGTGGCGGGCATCTTCGCTCAGGCGATGGACTCGCCGTGGGTCGGCGTCGTGCTGCTCATCTCGACGGCCGGCCAGCTGTTCTGCACCACGGCGTGCCAGACCAGCTCGTCTCGCATGCTCTTCGCGTTCAGCCGCGACCGTGCGGTGCCGGGCCACCAGCTGTGGTCCAAGGTCAGCAAGAACAAGATCCCGGCCAACGGCGTCATCGTGACGGCGGTGCTGGCCATGATCATCACGCTGCCCGCGCTCGTCGAGGTCGACATCAACGGCGCGCCCGTCCCGGTCGCGTTCTTCGCGGTGGTGTCCATCGGCGTGGTCGGCCTGTACCTCTGCTTCGCCGTGCCGATCTACCTGCGCTGGCGTGCCGGTGACGACTTCCCGGTCGGCAAGTGGAACCTGCGCGGGCACCATCGCTGGATGGCACCGGTCGCCGTGATCGAGATCGTCGTGACGTCGATCATCGCCATGTTCCCGACGTCGTCGGGCGGCGTGCCGTGGGGTGACGCGTTCGAGTGGAAGTTCGTCAACTACACCCCGTTGCTCGTCGGCGGCGTGCTGATCCTGCTCTACGTGTACTGGCACGCATCGGTGAAGAAGTGGTTCACCGGTCCGATCAAGCAGGTCGAGGTCACCGCGTCCGGCGAAGAGGTCGTCGTCGACGGGGCGTGAGCGACGGTCACCGGGTCAGTGCACCGAACAGAGTGTCGGCGAATGCACCGTGCGACAGCGACCGTCGCGACATCGGACCCGGTGCGCCGATCACGAGCTGATAGGCGCCCACGACGACGGTGATCGCGAGCGCCGCACGGCGCTGTGCCTCCGCCTCGTCGTGGCCCAGTTCCACCAGCAGGGCCGCCACGTAGTCGAGCCGACGGTCCACCACCCGTTCCACCGACTCCCGCACGCCCTCGCGCTCGGCCTCGAGGTACAGCATCAGCTCGCCCGGGGCCACGTCACCGTCGAAGCTGCGCGTCACGCGTGACACGAGGCGACGCAACTTGTCCGCAGCGTCCTCGCCACGCTCGGATTCGGCGATGATCGCCTCGGTGCTCTCTGCTTCCCAGGCCGCGATCGCCGTCTCCAGCAGCTCGCGCCGGTCGGCGAAGTGCCAGTAGAACGATCCCTTCGACACGCCCAACGTGCGGGCGATGGCCTCCACCCGCACCGCCGACGGCCCGCCCGCCCGCAGTGCGACCAGGGCCGCTGCCGCCCAGTCGGCACGGGTGACGGTGCCCGATGGGCCTTTCGTCGGCATGGCCCGTACGGTACCGTATGGTCCGAGTTCCATACGGTGGCGTATGGAGCCTAACTCGGAGGAGTTCCCATGGCAGTTCACCCATCCCGAGCATTGACGCGCATCGGCACGGCTGCCGTCGCCACGGGCATCGGGCACGATCTGCTGGGGGCGTGGCTCTACCGCCGCCAGCTGGCGGGGATTGCGCGCGACGGCCTCGTGGACGCGGTGGAGAACGCCGACCTCCCGGCGGCCGAGCGGCACCGGCGCGAGGTGGCGCTGTGGTTCCTGACGTCGGGCGCGGCGATCGGGACCGTGGGTGCTGCGCTTCGTGGTGCACGGGCGACCGACGGAGCGGTGGTGCCCATCGGTGCGGGGCTGACGGCGATGGGCGTCATCGGCGCGGCCGTGCTGCCCAGGTCTGGATTCTGGCTGTTGATCGGCCAGGGCGCCGCCGCGCTGTCGGTGGCCCGCCGCGCTCGGCGGTGAATCGCTACCAGGTACTGGTGCGCATCACGATCTCGGCGGCCAACTGCGCCGTGGACTCGTGGGCGTTACGCCGGCCGAGCAATTCCACCAGTCGGTAGTCGCCGTAGACGAAGCGCTGACTCGCCCGCGCCACGGCCTTCGCCGCCGGCGAACTGACGAGGGCGGTGACGTTGACCTCGACCGGCGGGCAGTCCGCATCGCGGACGATGCCGGCCTGATCGGTGACGCACGGGTGTCCCCTGTCGACGACCACCAGACCGATGAAGCGGTCCAGCCGCGTCGCCGCGAGTTCCCAGGCGAGTTCCCCGCCGATGCGGTCGCCGACGAGCAACGCCCAGCGGACGCCCAACGCGTCGAGGATGCTCACCACGACCTTGGCCGACAGCCGCGGATCGGGCGCGATGACGATGGTCTTGAGCGAGGCCGTGTGCAGGCGCTGACACACGCCCTCGTAGGCCGACGGGCCCTGATTGGCCGCGCCGAGCAGCACCACCACCGACCCCTGTTCGGGGCCGGAGACGTCGACGGTCGCGGCGAACCCGTCGACGGTGAGCACTGACGAAGGCATCAGCCAACGCTACAGGGATTGATCATGTGGGGGGCCGATTTCCCGGGCTCCGCACCGCTCTCGCACCCGACGGTCAGGCGCCTCCCAAGCGGTCGGTCTGGGTGACGGCGACGTCCATAAACGTCTGCGGCAATTCGGCTTTGACGCCGATCGTCGGGTTGGGCGTCGGGAACGCCACCGCGAAGACCGCCGACGCTCCGACGTTGCCGAACCAGAAGTAGACGCTGCTCTCGGCGCCACCCAGCCGCATCGTCTGGCGGTAGGCCAGCGCGTCGGGCCGCGGCGTGGGCAACGCGGTCGTCGTCATCGGTATGCCCGGCGACGTCGGGTCGAAGTACGCCTCGAAGGCGTCGCAGCGGTCCGCCTCCGCGGCGAGGCCGTCGAGATCGAGCGGCCAGGACAGCACCGTGACGAGGATGCGGGCCCCGTCGTAGGTCACCACGTATCGCACCGCGCTGCCCGGTCCGCGCTCGGCGGACGCGGCGATGACCTCGGTCAGTCCGTTGGCGCAACCGCGGGGCTCCGACAGCATCGCCGGTGGCCCACCGGGACCGTCGGACTCGGCGGGCGCGTCCTCCACGACGTCGTACCCGACGCCGGGCGGGAAGTCCGCCGCGCCCAGCACGCCCCGGTCGAGTCGCGCGCCCGGCCACGTCGCCGTCCCCTCGACGGCGGTCCCGCATCCGGCGAGCACCGCGACCGCGGCCACCAGTGCGAGCACGCGGATGCCTGGGCCGCCCACGGGTGTCAGTCCGCCAGCGTGAGGACGTCTGCGCCGTCGTCGGTGACCACGAGGGTGTGCTCGAACTGCGCGGTCCACTTCTTGTCGCGCGTCGCGACGGTCCAGCCGTCGTCCCAGATCTCGTAGTCCAGCGCGCCGAGATTGATCATCGGCTCGATGGTGAACGTCATTCCGGGCTCGAGGATCGTGTCGACCTCGGGCTGGTCGTAGTGCAGGACGACGAGCCCGTTGTGGAAGGTGGTGCCGATGCCGTGGCCGGTGAAGTCGCGAACGACGTTGTAGCCGAACCGATTCGCGTACGACTCGATGACGCGGCCGACGACGGACAGCGCCCGGCCGGGCTTGACCGCCTTGATGGCGCGCATCGTGGCCTCGTGGGTGCGTTCGACGAGGAGGCGGTGTTCCTCGGACACGTCGCCGGCGAGGAAGGTGGCATTGGTGTCACCGTGGACGCCGTCGATGAACGCGGTGACGTCGATGTTGACGATGTCGCCGTCCTCGACGACCGTCGAGTCGGGGATGCCGTGGCAGATGACCTCGTTGAGCGACGTGCAGCAGGACTTGGGGAAGCCCTTGTAGCCCAGCGTGGACGGGTACGCGCCGTGGTCGACCATGTACTCGTGCGCGATGCGGTCGAGTGCGTCCGTGGTGACGCCGGGTGCGACGGCGCGGCCCGCCTCGGCCAGCGCGTTGGCGGCGATGCGGCCGGCGACGCGCATCCGCTCGATCACGTCGGGTGACTGCACCCATGGCTCCGAGCCCTCGCGGACGGTCGACTTCCACGCGTATTCGGGACGGTCGATGGAGGCGGGGACGTGCAGCGTCGGGGACAACTCGCCGGAACGGAGGGCGGTGCGAACAGCCATTCGACCAGCCTAATCAGTCTGCTGACGGACGCCGACGCCAGCGGGTCACGAGCTGCGGTAATGGTGTTACCGTCGGGCGGTGAGTGATCAGGAACACCTGCTGCGGCGGCTGGGCATGCGCGACGTGGAGCAGTCCCTGGCGAAAGGTGCCGAGCGACTCGTCATCGAGATGGACAACCGGCCCGACCTCGTCAACGTGCGTGGCGCCATCCAGGGCGGGCTGGTCGCCACGCTCATCGACATCGCCGCGGGACGACTCGCGGGTGACGTCGCGGGCTGCGACGTCACGACCGCGGACATGAACGTGCACTTCCTCGCCCCGATCATCGACGGGCCGGCCAGGGCCGAGGCCACGGTCGTCCGGGCGGGGAGACGCCTGATCGTCACCGCGGTCGACGTGTTCGACGCCGGCCGCGACCGGCTCGCGGCGCGGGCCACGCTGACGTTCGCGGTGCTCGCGCCCCGTTAACCGCGGCGCAGGCGGCCGATCCCCGCACGGCGGGGGCCACGGATGTCGACCGATCCGCAGACGCTGCGCCCGGTGAGCACGACGTGTGGCCTGCCCTCGGCGGGCGCGTCCTTGCGGTGGTCGCGCGCGCTGCCGACGATGACCTCGAGATCGTCGATCGACGCGCTCGCGCCCTCGGGGAGCCGGATGTCCACCGAGCCGAACTTCATGTCGAGTTCGATGACGACGATGGGGCCGGCGAAGCGCGCCCGGGTGAGGTCGAGGTCGATCGACCCCATGCGGCGCACCAGCGCCAGCCGGGTTGGGACCACCCATTCGCCGTGGCGCTTCAGCGATCCCAGGACGCCGCGCAGTTCGACGCGGTCGGTGGCCGTGGTCACGATCGCCCCGGGGCCGGGAAGGTCGCCGACGAGTGCGGCGAGTTCGGACTGCAGCCGGGCGCGACCGACGGCCGCCGAACGCTCCTCGAACTCGTCGATGTCGATGAGGCCCAGCGCCACCGCGTTGTGGAGGCGGCGCAGCGTCCCGTTGCGGTCGGCGTCCGATATGCGTAGCCCGTCGGCGCCGACGGCCACCTGCATGTGCGCGGCGTCGCCATCCATCCCGTTCGCGTCCATCCCGTTCATCAGGACGTCAACGTTACCGCCGGGCGTCCGGTGCCGGTCGGCTCAGGCGAGGTAGTCGGGCGGCAAGCCGTTCAGCATGTCCCTGGTCATCCGCACGGCGTACTCCGAACTGCCGCCGCCCACGATGAGCGCCGCGAAGGCCAGGTCGCCCCGGTACCCGGCGAACCAGGCGTGTGAGCCGCCCTCGAACTCCGCCTCACCGGTCTTGCCCCGCACGTCGCCCACGCCGTTGAGGTCCTTCGCGGTGCCGTTGGTGACGACCAGTCGCATCATCGGGCGGAGCCCGTCGATCATCTTCGGCGAGATCGGTGCTCCCGCATCCTCGATCGCCGTGTTCCGGCCTTCGATGAGCTGCGGCACCGGCGTCTTGCCCGCGGCCACGGTGGCGGCGACGAGCGCCATGCCGAACGGGCTCACCAGCACCTTGCCCTGGCCGAAGCCGTCCTCGGTGCGCTCGGCGAGGTTCACGGTAGGAGGGACCGAACCGGTGACGGTCGTGATGCCGTCGACGACGTAGTCCGGACCGATGCCGTACTGGGCGGCGGCCGCGGTCAGCCCCCGCGGGGGCATCTTGCTGGCCAGTTCGGCGAACGTGGTGTTGCAGGAACTGGCGAAGGCCCGCGACAGCGGCACGGTGCCGAGGTCGAAACCCCCGTAGTTGGGCACCGTCCGGTGGCCGATGTCGAGCTGGCCGGGGCAGCCGAGAAGTGTGTTGGGCGTGGCCATGTCGCGGTCGATCGCGGCGCCGGCGGTGACGATCTTGAACGTGGACCCCGGCGGGTAGAGGCCCATGGTCGCGGTGGGACCGTCGGCGTCCGCGGCCGCGTTCTGCGCCACGCCGAGGATCTCCCCCGTCGACGGCTTGATGGCGACGATCATCGCCTTCCGGCCCACCATGTTCACCGCGTCCTGCGCAGCGTTTTGGACCGCTCGGTCCAGGCTGATCGTGATCGACGGGGCGGGCGCACCGGCGACCTCGTTGAGGACGTCGACCTCGGCGCCGTTCTGGTTGATGCTGACGATCCGCCAGCCGGCCTCGCCGTTCACCTGGTCGGTGACCGACTTCTTGACCTGGTCGATGATGGCCGGCGCGAACCGGTCGTCGGTCGCGATCAGGTCGGGCTGCGGCGTGACGACGACGCCGGGCCGGTTGCCGATCAACGCCTGCACGCGATCGTGGTCTGCCTGATTCAGGGTGACCAGGTTCAGCGGCCGGGTGGACGAACTGGCCGTCTCCGCGAGCCGCTGCGCGTCCATGGCGGGGTCGAACGGGCGCAGGGCGTCCGCGACGGCGGTGGCGGTGGCCATCAGGTCGCCGGCGGCTGCCCTGGCATCGAGGCCGTAGCCGTACCGGTAACCCGGGACGAGGACGTCGCTGCCGCCGTGCTCGTTGACCGACGCCCGTCGCGGCGGGTCGGACCGCAGGGCGAACATCTGGTGCTCGCCGAGGCTGGGGTGCAGGCCCGCGGCGCTCCACCGGACCTCCCAGCGGCCCTCGTCGCGGACCATGTTGAGTTGGCCGTCATAGGTCCACGTGCGGTCCTTGGGCAGGTGCCACGTGTAGCGGTAGGTGATGCTGCCGGTGTCCTCGGCGTAGCGGGAGCCGATCACCTGGGCGTCGAGTGCGGTCGCCTGCAACCCCTTCCACGCCTCGTTGAGCGCGGCGCGCGCGTCGGCGGGCTTGTCGGCGAGGTCGGCGGCCCGGGCGGTGTCGCCCGTCGCGAGTGCGGCGAAGAACGCCTCTGCGGTGGGCTCGGGGCCCTGCGGCTTGGGCGTGCACGCTCCGAGCGCGCTAGCGGCGAGGACGGTGACCGTCAGCAACGCGGCTGCCCGTGATACGAATGAGGTTAGCGATGCCATTGAGGCTGATGTTAAGAGTGTGACTCACGGTTTGGGCGGAGGCGCACCGGCGTCGTCGAGATCGGTCCGTGATCGGGTGTTGATCCGGGCGAGATCGCGCGGTCGTCCGCCGTGCGGCCCGCCGAGAGTGAATCCTGCGACGCCTCACCGGCGTGTCGCGTCGTCAGTTTCACACTCGAGCGGCCGGGCCGAGCCGAAGACCTCAGTCGAGCAGGACGGTCGCGAACGTGCCGACCTGAAGGAAGCCGATCCGGTCGTAAGTGGCGCGGGCCACGGCGTTGAATGCGTTGACGTACAGGCTCGCGATGCGGCCGCCGCGGACCACCGCACCGGCGAGGGTGGCCGTGCCGGCGGCGCCGATCCCGCGGCCGCGCCAGTCGGGGTGCACCCAGACGCCCTGGATCTGTCCGACGTCGGGTGATTGCGAGCCGACCTCGGCCTTGAACACCACCTCGCCGCGTTCGAACCGCGCCCATGCGCGTCCGGCGGCGATCAGCCCGGCGACACGCCTGCGGTAGCCGCGGCCGCCGTCGCCGAGCCGGGGGTCGATGCCGACCTCTCCGATGAACATGTCGATGGCGGCGACGAGGTAGGCGTCGAGTTCGTCCATCCGCACGGGTCGCACGTGCGCGTCGACCGCGCACTGCGGGTCGCGGTCGAGCGCCATGAGCGGCTGGTCGTCGCGGACGTCCCGCGCCGTTCCCCACGCGCCCTCGAGCCGTTCCCACATGGGCAGCACCAGCTCGGCGTGCCCCACCAGCGACGAGCACCGCCGCGGCGAACTCATGGCCTTGTCGGCGAAGGCGGTGACGTCGGATGCGCTGCCGCGCAACGGGATCAGGTTCGCGCCGGCGAAGCAGAGCGATTCCCCCGGCTCCCGGCGGGTCCAGAGTTCGCCGCCGATGGCCGTCGGATCCACCCCGTGGTCGGCGACGCGGGACGCCACCATGCAGGAACCCACCGGGTCGTCGGCGAACACCCGGCGCACCGCTGCGGCGTCGCGCACCACGGTGACGCGGCGCTCGTCGGCGAGGCGGAAGAGCGGAGGAGCCGACATGGTGCTTCTTTCGACGGACGTGCGACGTTCAGCGGCGTGCGGTGACCCGGCTCACAGGGTCCTCTTCAGCTTACGGTCACCACCGGCGAACCGCTGGCACTTGCCTCCGGACCCGAGCCGGTGTTCGATTCCTCGGCGATCCGCATGGCCTCCTCGATCAGCGTCTCGACGATCATCGACTCGGGCACGGTCTTGATCACCTCGCCGCGCACGAAGATCTGGCCCTTGCCGTTGCCGGACGCGACGCCGAGGTCGGCCTCGCGCGCCTCGCCGGGTCCATTGACGACGCAGCCCATGACCGCCACGCGGAGCGGGACGTCCATGCCCTCCAGGCCGGCGCTCACCTCGTTGGCGAGGGTGTAGACGTCGACCTGGGCGCGCCCGCAGGACGGGCACGACACGATCTCGAGACCGCGGGGGCGCAGGTTCAGCGACTCGAGGATCTGGTTGCCGACCTTGATCTCCTCGACCGGCGGCGCGGACAGCGAGACGCGGATCGTGTCGCCGATGCCCTTGGACAGCAGCGCACCGAACGCGACGGCCGACTTGATGGTGCCCTGGAAGGCGGGACCGGCCTCGGTGACGCCGAGGTGCAGCGGGTAGTCGCACTTCTCGGCGAGCATCTCGTAGGCGGCGACCATGATGACCGGGTCGTTGTGCTTGACGCTGATCTTGATGTCGCCGAAGCCGTGCTCCTCGAACAGCGACGCCTCCCACAGCGCCGACTCGACGAGCGCCTCCGGGGTCGCCTTGCCGTACTTCTTCATCAGCCGGGGGTCGAGCGAGCCGGCGTTGACGCCGATGCGGATGGGGATGCCCGCGGCTCCGGCCGCCTTGGCGACCTCCTTGACCCGGCCGTCGAACTCCTTGATGTTGCCGGGGTTGACGCGGACCGCCGCGCACCCCGCGTCGATCGCGGCGAAGATGTACTTCGGCTGGAAGTGGATGTCGGCGATCACCGGGATGTTCGCCTTCTTCGCGATGGCAGGCAGCGCATCGGCGTCCTCCTGCCGGGGGCAGGCCACCCGCACGATGTCGCAGCCCGACGCCGTCAGCTCGGCGATCTGCTGCAGCGTCGCGTTGATGTCGTGGGTCTTGGTGGTGCACATCGACTGCACGGCGATGGGGTGGTCGCTGCCGACGCCGACGTCGCCCACCATGAGCTGGCGGGTCTTGCGGCGCGGCGCGAGGGTGGGAGCCGGCGGTGCCGGCATGCCCAATCCGATGGACGTGGTCACGGCAGCTCCTACTGGAAGATCCTGATGGGGTTGACCAGGTCGGCGGTGACCGTCAACAGCATGTATGCGCCCACCACGACGAGGATGACGTAGGTGGCGGGCATCAACTTGAGGTAGTTGACCGGTCCGGCGGCCACCATCCCCCTCGCGCTGCGGAACATGTTCCGCAGCTTCTCGAACGTGGCGATCGCGATGTGGCCGCCGTCGAACGGCAGCAGCGGCAGCAGGTTGATCGCGCCGAGGACGAAGTTCAGCTGGGCCAGGAAGAACCAGAACATCACCCACACGCCGTGGTCGACGGTGTCCCCGCCGATGATGCTGGCGCCGACCACGCTGATCGGCGTCTCCTTGTCGCGCTCGCCGCCACCGATGGCGTCGAACAGCGCACCGATCTTGGTGGGGATCTTGGCGAGCGACTTGCCCAGCTCGACCGCGAGGTCGCCGGTGAACGCGAACGTCGCGGGCACCGCAGACAACGGGTTGTACTGCGTCGGCCCGAACGTCGCGGGAGCGATGCCGACGGCGCCGACCCGGGTGGGCTCGGCGGCGTCCTTGCTCGTGAACCGCTGCGTGGACGTGACGTCGACGGTGGTGGTGAACTCGCGCGCGGTGCCGTTCTCGTCGCGCTCGACGGTGAACGCAGTCGGGCCGTCGAGCTTGCGCACCGCGGCCACCAACTCGTCGAAGTTGGCGACGTCGGTGTCGCCGACCCTGGTGACGACGTCACCGGCCTGGATGCCCGCCAGCGCGGCAGGGCCGGGGCCCGCGCACTCGTCTACCCGATCCTTCGTGACCTGGCTTGCGACACAAGCGGTTTCGCCGACCATCGCATTGGTGGGCTGGTTCAGGTTGGGCAGGCCCCAGGCGATCGCGATGCCGTAGATGAGGACGAGCCCGATGATGAAGTTCATGCCGGGTCCGGCGAACAGGACGGCGACGCGCTTCCACACCTTCTGCCGGTACATCGCGTACCGGGTGTCCTCGGGCGCGAGTTCCTCGACGGCGGTCATGCCCGCGATGTCGCAGAAGCCGCCGAGCGGGACGGCCTTGATGCCGTACTCCGTCTGGCCCAGCCGGTTGGGCCGCATGGTCGACCAGACGGTGGGCCCGAAGCCGACGAAGTAGCGACGCACCTTCATGCCGGTCGCCCGCGCGGCCCACATGTGACCGCATTCGTGCAGGGCCACCGAGACGAGGATGGCCAGTGCGAACAGCACGATGCCCGTTGCGAACATCATCGGGTTCCCAAAACCTCCTGTGTGGTGCCGGCCTGGGCGCCGAGGGCGCGGCGTGCCCGGTCGCGGGCCCAGTCCTGTGCGTCGAGTACGTCGTCCACGGTAGCCGGTTCCGCGGCCCACTGACCTGCGGCGTGCAACACGTCACCGATGGTCCGCACGATCGCCGGGAAGCCGATCCGCCCGGCGAGGAAGGCGGCGGCGGCCTCCTCGTTCGCGGCGTTGTAGACCGCGGTGAGGCACCCGCCTCCGGTTCCCGCGTGCCGAGCCAGGTCGATCGCCGGGAACACGGCGTCGTCGACGGGCTCGAAGTGCCAGGTCGACGCGGTGCTCCAGTCGCAGGCGCTCGCCGCGCCGGGGACGCGGGCGGGCCAGCCCAGGGCCAGCGCGATGGGAAGTCTCATGTCGGGCGGGCTGGCCTGCGCGATGGTCGACCCGTCGCAGAACGTGACCATGGAGTGCACGATCGACTGCGGGTGGACGACGACGTCGATGCGGTCGTACGGGATGCCGAACAGGAGATTCGTCTCGATCAGTTCGAGGCCCTTGTTGACCAGCGACGCCGAGTTCAGCGTGTTCATGGGGCCCATCGCCCAGGTGGGGTGCGCGCCGGCCTGCTCGGGCGTGACGGACTCGAGGTCGTCGGCCGACCACCCGCGAAACGGTCCGCCCGACGCCGTCAGCACCAGGCGGGCGACCTCGTCGGCGGTGCCGCCGCGCAGACACTGCGCCAGCGCCGAGTGCTCCGAGTCGACCGGGACGATCTGCCCGGGCGCGGCGGCCTTCAACACCAGCGGACCGCCCGCGACCAGTGACTCCTTGTTGGCGAGTGCGAGACGCGCCCCCGACGCGAGGGCGGCCAGCGTCGGTCGTAGCCCCAGCGCGCCGACGAGCGCGTTGAGCACGACGTCGGCCTCGCAGTCCTCGACCAGCCGCGTCGCGGCGTCCGGCCCGACGTGGGTGACGTCGCCGATCCGCTCGGCCGCCGCGGGATCGGCGACGGCGACGTCGGTGACGCCGGTCTCGGCGCGCTGCCGGTCGAGCAGGTCGGCATTGCCGCCACCCGCGGCGAGGCCCACGACCTCGAAGCGGTCCGGGTTCGCGGCGATCACCTCCAGCGCCTGGGTGCCGATGGACCCGGTGCTACCCAGCACCAGCACGCGCAGACGGTCGGTGCTCACCCGTCCATTGTGCCGCGCCCGGACGACCGGCCGAAATGTGACGCGAATGTGACGCGCGGCGCCGTGACCCATCCGTGTCCCGCGTCACCCCGAATCCCACGCGTCAACGACCTTGGGCGGCGACACCGCCGTCCCAGACACATTGGAGTGCACACGACATGAACAGAGCTCATCGCAGGGCCGCCGCCGCCGCAGGCCTGAGCGCAGTGGCGGTCCTGACCGTCGCCGCGTGTTCGAGCGAGACCGCCACCGACGCTTCCAGCAGCGCGAGCAGCGTCTCCTCGAGCGTCGTCAGCAGCAGTTCCTCCTCGGCCGCTCCCTCGAGTTCCGCCATGGCCGATCCGGCCGCCGACCTGGTGGGCGCCAGCTGCGCCGCGTACGCCGAGCAGGTTCCCAGTGGTCCCGGCTCCGTTGCGGGCATGGCGATGGACCCGGTCGCGACCGCCGCCTCCAACAACCCGATGCTCAAGACCCTGACGTCGGCCGTGTCCGGCAAGCTGAACCCGGGCGTCAACCTGGTCGACACCCTCAACGGTGGTGAGTTCACGGTCCTCGCGCCGACCGACGACGCGTTCGCCAAGATCGACCCGGCCACCCTCGAGAAGCTGAAGACCGATGCACCGCTGCTGAGCAGCATCCTCACCTACCACGTCATCCCCGGTCAGCTGAGCCCCTCGCAGGTCGCGGGCAAGCACAAGACCGTCGAGGGTGGCGAGGTCACCGTGACCGGCGAGGGCGAAGCCCTCAAGTTCGACCAGTCCGGCCTGGTGTGCGGTGGCGTCAAGACCGCCAACGCGACCGTGTACATGGTCGACACCGTTCTGATGCCGCCTGCCAAGTAAGACCTCCGGGGTCCCCGTGACCCCGTGATCTCGCGGACGGCGCTCGGGTGCACCCATCCCCGTGCTCGCATCCGGGCGCCGTCCGTGACCCCCGCACCACACGCTCCACCCGTTCAACGAAAGGCTCCACCCATGAAGATCGGCACCAAGACCAAGCAGGCCCTCACCGGCGCATCGATCGCCGCGCTCGCCACGGCTGGACTCCTGACCTCGACGGGTGTCGCAGGCGCCGAGCCGCCTCCCGGCCCGTTCGGCACGGGCTGCGCCGGTTACGTCGAGACCGTGCCCAGCGGACCGGGTTCCGTGGCCGGCATGGCCAAGGACCCCGTCGCGACGGCCGCATCGAACAACCCGGTTCTGACCATGCTGACCAAGGCGGTCTCCGGCAAGCTCAACCCCGACGTCAACCTCGTCGACACCCTCAACGGCGGTGAGTTCACCGTGTTCGCCCCGACCGACGCGGCGTTCGCGAAGCTCCCGGCCGCCACGGTCGAGAAGCTCAAGACCGACGCCCCGCTGCTGACCAAGGTCCTGACCTACCACGTCGTTCCGGGACGCGTGACTCCCGCCGATCTCGACGGCATGAACAAGACCGTCGAGGGCCAGGACGTCGACGTCACCGGCGTCTACGACGCGCTGAAGGTCAACGACGCCAACCTCGTCTGCGGCAACGTGCAGACGGCGAACGCGAACGTCTACCTCATCGACACGGTTCTCATGCCGCCGATGATGTAACTAGCTCCCGCTCGACGCGAGGCGGTCCGGCCCATTGGCCGGGCCGCCTCGTGTCGTCTTGCGAGAAGTCGCCGGTGCGGGCGGCGTCGACGACCGCCGCCGGTGTTTCCCCAAAGCCGAATCGGGGCACGATCACTCCCATGCCCACGTTGCTGTGGTTCCGCCGGGACCTGCGCCTGCACGACCTGCCCGCGGCACTGGAGGCCGCCAAGGGCGACGGCGCCGACGGTGACGTCCTCGCCTGCTTCGTGATGGACCCGCGGCTGCACCAGTCCTCCGGCCAGCGGCGGCTGCGCTACCTCTACGACGCACTGACCGACCTCCGTGCCGTACTCGACGGCAGGCTGCTCGTCATCACCGGCCGCCCCGAGGACCGCATCCCCGACCTCGCGAACCGCATCGGTGCCACGTCGGTCCACGTCTCGGAGGACTTCACCCCGTTCGGCGTGCGGCGCGACACGGCGGTGCGCGAGGCGCTCGCCGCGATCGGAGACGGCATACCGCTGGAGGCGTCCGGATCGCCGTACCTCGTCTCCCCCGGACGGGTCACGAAGGACGACGGCACCCCCTACAAGGTCTTCAGCCCCTTCTTCACGGCCTGGAAGCAGCACGGCTGGCGCACACCCGCCAAGACAGGTCCGAAGACGGCGTCGTGGATCGATCCGTCGTCGGTCAAGGGCGTCACGAACGAGGAGATCCCGACGGTCGACGCCGAGATCGACATCCCCGCCGGCGAGACCGCGGCTCGCAAGGCGTGGAAGAAGTTCATCGCCGACCGCGTCGCCGGCTACGCCGACGACCGCAACCGCCCGGACGTCGACGGCATCAGCCGGATGTCGGCGCACCTCAAGTTCGGCGCCATCCATCCGCGCACCATGGCCGCCGACCTCGGCAGCGGCGAGGGCGCCCAGGCGTACCTGCGCGAGTTGGCGTTCCGCGACTTCTACGCGGGCGTCCTCAACGAGTGGCCGCACAGCGTGTGGTGGAACTGGAACAGGTCGTTCGACGCCATCGAGGTCGACGAGGGCCCCGAGGCCGAGAAGCGGTTCGAGACGTGGAAGGCGGGCCGCACCGGGTTCCCGATCGTCGACGCCGGGATGCGGCAGCTCTCCGAGAGCGGCTTCATGCACAACCGCGTGCGGATGATCACGGCGTCGTTCCTCGTCAAGGATCTGCACCTGCCGTGGCAGTGGGGTGCGCGCTGGTTCCTGGACCAGCTCGTCGACGGCGACATGGCCAACAACCAGCACGGGTGGCAGTGGACCGCGGGCTGCGGGACCGACGCCGCCCCCTTCTTCCGGGTCTTCAACCCCAATACTCAGGGCGACAAGTTCGATCCCGAGGGGGCGTACGTGCGGCAGTGGGTGCCCGAGTACGGCACCGACGACTACCCGGAGCCGATGGTCGACCACAAGGCGGAGCGACTCGAGGCGCTGCGTCGCTACGAACAGATCCGCTGACCGGCGAACCCAGCCGCTACGACGGCCCGTCGTATGTCAGAATCGAAGTCAACACCGACCATGAGGAGCAACCGTGGCCAACACCGAGGTCGAGCGGTACAACGGCGTCGACGTCGAGGACGTGCCGTCGGCGAACTGGGGCTGGTCCAAGGAGAACCCGCGGATCCAGCAGATCGGCGGCATCGTCGTCGGCCTGTTCCTGCTCGCCATGCTGCACGGCAACCACACCGGCAAGGTCGAGGACATCTTCCTGATCTTCTTCGCCGTCGTCGTGTTCGGCGTCGTCATCCGCTACCAGTGGCTGCGCAAGCGCGGCTTCTCCCGCTAGCAATCGTCAGACCGCGGGCAGCACCGCCTCGAGCGGCGTCAGCCCGCCCGTGATGCCCGCCGCCTTCCGCAGTTCGGTGAACGACCGCACCATCGCATCGGTGACCTCGTGCGGGTCGTCGGTCGTCAGGTCGTCGGTCAGCACCGAGACGTTGAGCTGGTCGACGTAGCTCCAGACGGTGACGTTCATGCCGCTGCCCAGGACCAGTGGACCCACCGAGTAGATCTCGGTGATGGTCGCGCCCTCGATCGATCCCCGCTCCCGCGGTCCCGGCACGTTCGACACGGTGAGGTTCATGATGGCGCTCGACTCCATCCGCTTCGACTGCCAGCGGAACGCTTCCGGCGCGACCGCCGGTGGCAGGTAGTTCATCCACGACGGGAGAAGGCTCGGCCCCAGCAGCTGATGGTTCTCCTTCGCGATCCGCGTGGCCGTCGCCGTCAACCGCACCCGCTCGATCGGGTCGGCGACGTGCACGGCCAGCGACGGCGTCATGTAGCTGAACTCGTTGCCCACCAGACGATCCGGCCGGCCGTAGCTGACCGGCACCCCGGCGATCAACGGGACGTCGGCGGTGCCGTCGTAGCGCAGCAGGAGTTCACGCAGCGCGCCGGCGACCGTCGCGAGCACCACGTCGTTGATGGTGACGCCGAGCGCCTTCGCGACCTCCTTGACGTCGCTCAGCGCGAGCGGGGCGGTGGCGAAGCGGCGCACCGGTGACACCACGTGATTGATGAAGCACGGTGGCGGGGCGAAGTTCGCCGCGAGTTCGGGGTGCCTGCCCCGTTCGCGGGCCCGGCGACGGACGCGGGAGACGCCCCTGCCGGTCTCGACGACCAGACCCGGCAGTCGTCCGATCTGGCGCGCGTGGTCGCGGCCCGCGGCCCTGACCAGACCCGCCCACGTGCGTTCGGCGTCGGCGGTCTGAATCGGTGGCGTCGCCAGTGCGGGTGGGTCCGGCTGGATGGCCCAGGCCATCTGGTTCGCCGATGCGACGCCGTCGGCGAGGACGTGGTGCACCTTGTGGATGATCGCAATCCTGTTGTACGCCAGGCCCTCCGCGACGTACATCTCCCACAGCGGCCGGGTCCGGTCGAGCGGGGTGCTGGCGATCTCACCGATCAGCTCGTCGAGTTCACGCCTGCCGCCCGGTGCGGCCACGCGGGCGCTACGCAGGTGGTAGTCGAAGTCGATGTCGACGTTCTCGGTCCACATCGGGTGGTGCAGGCGCAGTGGGATGTCGACGAGTTGGTAGCGCAGCGGCGCCATCGCCTGCAGTCGCGCCTCGGCGATGCGGCGGAACACCTCGAAGCTGAACGCCCCGGCCATCCCCGACACGTCGACGATGCCGATCTTCAGGGTGTGCATGTGGATCTCGGGGGCTTCGCTGTACAGCAGCAGCGCGTCCACACCGTTGAGCCGCCGCACCCGATCTCCCACCGTCGTCGTCCGGTGTCTGTGTACCTCATTTCGCGCGACTTTTCTCGCGACCTTCCCGGCGAGCGTTCCGCAAGCGGCTCCAGGGTCTGCGGGCGACGCGCCGGTCACACCCCTGAGTTCGCGCACGGTCGCCGCGGGACCGCCTCCGCGACGGATGCCACCGGTGTTGACAGTGCCATCGACCGCACGTGACACTCGAGGGGTGTTTTGTAAAGTATCGCAGCCGCGGGCCACCCGGTGAACCCCGTTCGCCTCGGCGGCGGGTTCCGCTTCGGCGAGGGCCCACGCTGGTTCGAGGGCATGCTGTGGTTCTCCGACGTGCTGGGCGAGGCAGTCCACACCGTCGACCTCACCGGCGCCATGACGACGCTGCCGCTGCCCGGCCGGGCGCCGTCCGGCCTCGGTTTCCGACCCGACGGCACCCTGCTCATCGTCTCGACGCGGGACCGTCAGGTGCTGCGCTACGACGGCGACGACGTCACGCCCGTGGCCGACCTCTCCGGGCTGGTGCCCGCCGACCTGGGCGACATGGTGATCGACGAGCGAGGGCGGGCCTACGTGGGATCGCAGGCGCGCGAGGGCGGCGTGATCGTCCGCGTCGACCTCGACGACACCGCCACCGTGGTCGCCGACCGGCTGGACCTGCCCAACGGCATGGCCATCACCCCGGACGGCCACACGCTGATCGTCGCGGAGTCCACCGGGAGGCGCCTGACCGCGTTCACCGTCGACGACGACGGAGGGCTCTCCGACCGGCGCGTCTTCGCCGACGGCCTCGAGGGTCCGCCGGACGGCCTGACCGTCGACGCCGAGGGCGGCCTGTGGGTGGCGATGACGGTGGCCCAGCGATTCGACCGCATCGTGGACGCCGGCGGCGGGCGGCACGAGGTCACCGACCGCATCGACGTCGCCGGTCGTACGGCGATCGCCTGCACGCTGGGCGGATCGGAGGGCCGGACGCTGTTCCTGCTGTCGTGCATCGACGCCCGCCCCGAGCGGCTGGCCGGCTCGAAGGACTCCCGCGTCGACGCGCTGCTGGTCGACGTGCCCGCGCCCGGCGCCCTCCACCACCACCACTGAGGCGTGCGGCCCTGACTCAGAGCCGACCGCGGCGGCGGGCCAGTTCCGCCCGGATCTCGTCGGTGTGCTGGCCGAGAGTCGGTGCGCCCGAACGCGGTTCCCACGGGGTGCCGTGGAAGTCCACGGGCGTCGCCACCATCGGTTGGCTGCCGCCGTCCCCGTCGGGAACGTAGACGATGCCGCCCGCGGCGTGGAACTGGTCGTCGGCCAGGACGTCGTCGAGCGAGTTCACGGGGGACCAGAAGAAGTCGGGTTCACCCGCGAAGACCTCAGCCCACGCGTCGAGTGGTCGGGTGGCGAAGACGGCGTCGAGTACGGCGATCAGCTCGACCGCGTTGGCGGCGCGCGCCCTGGCGGTGGCGTACCGGTCGTCGTCGAGCCAGTCGGTCCGTCCCACCGCGCGGCACAGCGCGGGCCAGTGCCGGTCGCCCTGCAGCCCCACGATCCAGAACCGCCGCCCGTCGGCGGTGGCGTAGTTGTTCATGCACGGGTTGCCCATCGTCTCGCGCCGGCCGATCGCGATCTGCTGACCCGTCAACAGCAGCGTGTTGAGGTCGAAGCTCACCGTGTACGCGCCCTGGCGGTACAGCGACGTCGTGACGAGCTGTCCCTCCCCCGTCTTCTGCCGGGCGACGAGCGCGGCACAGATCGCCGCCGCCAGCGTCATGCCCGCCGAATGGTCACCCATGCCGCCGCGCTGGAACGGCGGGACGTCACCGGGCCGGGTCAGCAGGTCGGCGATCCCCGAACGGGCCCAGAAGGCGGCGACGTCGTAGGCCGCGCGGTCGGCGTCGGGCCCCTCGGCGCCGTATCCGGTGATCAGCCCGTAGACCAGTCGTGGGTTGCGCTCGGCGAGCGTGCCGAAGTCGAAGCCGAGGCGCGCCAGTGCGCCGGGACGCACGTTGGTCACGAAGACGTCGGCGTCCGCCAGCAATTCCATCGCGACCTGCCTGCCGTCGTCGCTGCCGAGGTCGGCGACGATGCTGCGCTTGGATCGGTTGTCCATCTCGAACGGCGGGTTGACGCCGGACTCGATCTGCAGCATCCGACCGAACGTGCGGGCGGGATCACCCTGCGGTGGCTCGATCTTGACGACGTCGGCACCCCAGTCGGCGAGGATGCCGCCCGCCGCTGGTGCTGCCACCCACACGCCGAGTTCGACGACCCTGATGCCGTCGAGCGGTCCGGACACGTCTGCCCTCCCTCCGGTTCGCCATCACACCGTTCGGCCACCGTCGTGACCTCGGGATACCTTACGATCACCAGTGCGTCCGTAAACGTCCCGACGCTGAAAGCGAGTGCGCAGATGACCGCCGAGCGGGCCACCCCTGACTTCGGCGACGACACGTCGACGCGTCGGCGCATCCTGTCTGCCACCACCGAGGTGCTCGCCCGCAGCGGCCAGACCAAACTCAGCCTCTCCGACGTCGCCATGCAGGCCGGGGTCTCGCGGCCGACGCTGTACCGCTGGTTCGCGTCGAAGGAGGAACTGCTCGACGCGTTCGGGGCCTACGAACAGCACATGTTCGACTCGGGCCTCAGCACGGCGACCGCCGGACTGCGCGGCAACGAGAAGCTGGACGCCGCCCTGCGCTTCATCGTGCAGTTCCAGCAGTCCTACTCCGGCGTGCGGGTCATCGACATCGAGCCCGAGGTGGTGATCGCCCAGCTGACGCGCGTGATCCCGGTGATGAGAACCCGCCTCGAACGCCTGCTGCAGGGCCCCAACCGCAGCGTCAAGGCGGCGACGGCCACCCGGGTCGCCGTGTCGCACTACATCGTTCGCGCCGACGACGACGACGCGTTCCTGGCCCAGCTCAGGCATGCGGTCGGGATCAAGGCCCCGGCACGAGACTGACGGGCTCGCCGAAACCCCTGACACTTCGTCGACTATTTGTAAAGCTAGCCGTCATGACGACAGTGCAGAGTGAATCCGGGATCCTGGCCGGCGACGAGCGCATGCTCATCGACGGCGAGCTGCAGCATACCGGCGGCGGCGCGACCTTCGACGTCATCCACCCCGCCAGCGAACAGGTCGTCGGCCAGGCCACCGACGGCACCGTCGAGGACGTGTCGCGGGCCGTCGCGGCAGCCCGTCGGGCGTTCGACGAGACCGACTGGTCGCGCGACCTCGACTTCCGCCACCACTGCCTCGTGCAGCTGCACGACGCGTTCGAGCGCAACAAGGAGCGACTGCGCCGCATCCTGATCACCGAGGTCGGCTGCCCGGTGACGGTCAGCGGATCGCAGATCGAGAGCCCCATCGAGGAGGTCACCCACTGGGCCGAGCACGGTCGGGCGTTCGAGTACCTCGTCGACACCGGCGTGCACCCCACCCAGATGGGTCCGGCGCGACGCAAGATCCACTACGAGGCGATCGGCGTCGTCGGCGCGATCACGCCGTGGAACGTGCCGTTCTACCTCAACGTCGCCGAGACGGTGCCCGCGCTGATGGCGGGAAACACGGTCGTGCTCAAGCCCGCTCAGCTCACGCCGTGGTCGGGCACCGAGTACGGCCGCATCGTCGCCGAGGAGACCGACATCCCCGCCGGCGTCTTCAACGTCGTGGTGTCCAATGCCAACGAGGTCGGGGCCGCGCTGTCGGGAGACCCGAGGGTCGACATGATCACCTTCACCGGGTCGACCGCCACGGGCCGGGCCATCCTGGCCGCGGGTGCACCCACCGTCAAGAAGACACTGCTGGAACTGGGGGGCAAGTCGGCGCACGTCGTGCTCGACGACGCCGACTTCGGCTCGGCTCTGCCGATGGCGGCGATGATGGCATGCGTGATGTCGGGCCAGTCGTGCATCCTTCCGAGCCGAATTCTGTTGCCGCGCAGCAGGTACGACGAGGGCGTCGAGATCCTCAAGAGCAGCATGGAGAACTTCCCGTACGGCGATCCATGGGATCCGGGGAACATGCAGGGCCCGCAGATCAGCGACGGCCAACGCAAGAAGGTGCTCGGGCTGATCCGCTCCGGCATCGACTCCGGCGCCCGGCTGGTCACCGGCGGCGGCATCCCCGAGCACCTGCCGACCGGCTACTACGTGCAGCCGACCCTGCTCGCCGACGTCGACCCGGACTCCCAGGTCGCGCAGGAGGAGATCTTCGGGCCGGTTCTGACGGTGACCCCCTACGACACGGACGACGAGGCCGTCGCCATCGCCAACAACTCGATCTACGGCCTGTCCGGCGAGGTGTCGGGCGGCGACGTCGACCGGGCGTTCGACGTCGCGACCCGCATGCGCACCGGCAACGTCACCATCAACGGCAAGAGCCACTTCGGCATCACCAGCCCGTTCGGCGGCACCAAGCAGAGCGGCCTGGGTCGGCGCAACGGCGACGAGGGTTACCGGGAGTACCTGGAGGCCAAGACGATCGGCATGCCGGAGTGACGTCAGACCATGCCGAGATCACCGCACTGCTCTACCGGTATGCGCGCGCCGTAGACACCAAGGACTGGGACCTCTACCGGTCGGTGTTCACCGCCGACGCCCACATCGACTACTCGTCGGCGGGTGCGGTGGTCGGAACCCTCGACGAGGTGGTCGCGTGGTTCGCGTCGAACGTCGGACTGCTCCCGTGGAGCATGCACTACGTGACGAACGTCGAAGCCGACGTCCTCGGCGATACGGCAACCGTCAGGGCGATGTTCTTCAACCCGATGCAGCTGCCCGGGATGACCGAGACATCCTCGTGCGGCGGGTATTACCACCACGAGATGGTGCGGACGTCGGACGGCTGGCGTAGTCGGCGGCTTCGCGAGGAGAACGTCTGGTTCGTCAACGGTCCGGGCCGCTGACGCGCGAGATTGAAGCAGCCGTCACGAAGTGCGAGTGGCGAGCACGGTGGCGTCAATCTCGCGAGATCAACCCCTAACCCTCCGCGGCGAGTTGCCCGCAGGCGGCGGCGATCTCGCGGCCACGGGTGTCGCGCACCGTGCACGACACCCCGCGCTCGCGGATCCGCCGGACGAACTCGCGCTCCTGGGGCTTGGGGCTGGCGTCCCACTCGCTGCCCGGGGTCGGGTTCAGCGGGATCAGGTTGACGTGCGCGAGCGGTCCGAGCGTGGCGCGCAGCTTCTTGCCCAGCAGGTCGGCCCGCCACGACTGGTCGTTGACGTCGCGGATCAGCGCGTACTCGATGGACACGCGACGCCCGGTGACGTCGGCGTAGTACTTCGCGGCGTCGAGCGCCTCGCCGACCTTCCACCGATTGTTCACCGGCACCAGGGTGTCGCGCAGTTCGTCGTCGGGTGCGTGCAACGACAGCGCCAGCGTCACGCCCAGCTGCTCGTCGGCGAGCTTGCGGATCGCGGGCGCGAGCCCCACCGTCGACAAGGTCACCGAGCGGGCGGAGATGCCGAACCCGTACGGCGCCGGCGCGATGATGCGCTTGACGGCGGCCAGCACGCGGTTGTAGTTGGCCAGCGGTTCGCCCATCCCCATGAACACGATGTTCGACAGCCGGCCGTCGTGTTCGTCGCGCATCGTCGCCGCCGCCGAGCGGACCTGCTCGAGGATCTCGGCCGTCGACAGGTTGCGCGTCAGCCCGGCCTGCCCCGTTGCACAGAACGGGCACGCCATGCCGCAGCCCGCCTGCGAGGAGATGCACAGGGTGCTGCGCTGCGGATAGCGCATCAGCACGGACTCGAGCGTTGCGTTGTCGCCCGCGCGCCACAACGTCTTTCGCGTCTCACCGGCGTCGCACTGGACCGCGCGCACCACCTTCAGCAGGTCCGGGAACAGCGCGTCGGCCACCTGCGTGCGCACCGCGGCAGGCAGGTCGGTCATCTCGTGAGGATCGGCGATGAGGCGCCCGAAGTACTGGTTGGACAGCTGCTTGGCGCGGAACGCCGGCAGGCCCAGCTCGGTGACGGCGGCGGTGTGGCCGTCGGCGTCGAGGTCGGCGAAGTGCCGCGGGGGCATCCCCCGGCGCGGTGCTTCGAAGACGAGGTCCTGTGTCATGTCTCTTCCAGTATCAACGTTGTTCGGTCATGACGTCGCGCACCGCGCGTTCGACGGTGGCGAGCACGTCGGGGTCGACGCCGGTGCGTCCGCGGACGAACACCGAGGCGCGGTTGCTCGGGGGAAGCCCCTCCGCGGGGCAGAGGCCGTCCGGCAGCCTGCCGATCATCGGCAGGAGGGCCACCCCGAGCCCGGATCGGACGGCGGCGAACAGCCCGGAGAGGTCCGAACTCTCCGCGGCGATCCGGTAGGGCACGGTGAGGCGATCGAGTGCGGCGAAGGTGGGCTCACGCAGCGTGCACGGCTCCGAGAACATCACCACCGGCAGCGGCTCGCCGGCAGGCACGGAGAAGGTGCGCCCGCTGATCCACTTCAACGCGACCATGCCCGACGCGTTCGCCGGATCGAGTCCGGACCCGTCGAGCATGACGGCCAGGTCGATCACGCCGTGCTCAATGGCGTCGGCCAGCATCACGTTGCGGTCCAGCCGGAAGCGCAGCCGCCAGTCGCCGAGCCGCTCCCCCAGTGCCGCGGTGAGTCCCGGGAGCATGACGTCGGCGCCGTGTTCGGTGGCGCCGATCAGCAGCACCCGCTCCTCGGCCGCGCCCAGGTCGGAGAGCGCCGCGTCGTGCGCGGCGAGGATGGTGCGGGCATGGGTCAGGACCCGGTGGCCGAGTTCGGTGAACGCGACGCCTCGACCGGAGCGTTCGACGACCGGACCGCCCACGACGGCCTCGACCCGGCGCACGTGCTGGCTGACCGCCGACTGGGTGACGTGCAGGACGGCCGCGGCGCGGTGAAATCCGCCACAGTCGGCGACGGCCACGACACTGCGCAGCGGCGCGATGTCCAGCACCTGACTCATGCCGCCAAACTACTCCGATCAGTAGAAACGATCAAAGAAGGGACGATGCGGGGGTGATCCACGGCACGCCGGAGGAGACCGATCAGGAGTCGTGATCGAAGCTGATCACCGTTATTCGTTGGACTGCTCGCCGAACGGGCGCGGACGATGGCCCGGTGACCCCCACCCGTATGCCGCTGCGCACCGCCGCGGTCGTGACCGTCTTCTATGCGCTGGGCTACCCGATCGGCAACATGGCGGTACACGCCATGTCGCCGATGGCCGTTCTGGTCTTCCGGTTCGGTCTCGCGGGCCTGATCCTCGGCACCTGGGCCGTCCTCGCGAAGGTGGAGTTGCCGCGCGGGCGCAAGCTCGGCCACGTCGCCGTCACCGGGCTGCTCATGCAGGCCGTGCAGTTCTGCGCGCTGTACTTCGCGATCGAGCACGGCGCGCCCGCCGTCCTGTGCGCGGTGCTGATCGCCATGAATCCCGTCGCCACGGCGCTGCTCGCCGCGACGTTCCTGGGTGACCGGCTGACCCGGGGGCGGATCGTCGCACTCCTCTTGGGTGTCGCGGCGGTGCTCGCGGCCTCGGCCAGCAGGCTGATCGAGGAGGGCGGCGTCGACCCCGCCGTGCTCCTGCTGCTCGTCGCGCTGCTCGGCCTGGCCGCGGGCGGGGTGTACCAGCAGCGGTTCTGCTCCGACGTCGACTTCCGCGCGTCGACGGCGTTGCAGAACGTCGTGGCGTTCGTGCCGGCGTCGGCCCTGGCGCTCACCACCCCCTTCGAGGTGCACGACGTCACCAAGGCCGCCTTCGCGGTGACCGGCGTGGTCCTGCTGAACGCGGTGCTGGGCGTGTCGCTCTACGTGCGGGCGATCAACCTGCACGGGGCGTCGGCGGTGGCGATGCTGTTCTGCGTCATCCCCGCGGTGGCGGGGGTGATGTCCTACGTGATGCTCGGCGAGCGCGTCGACGTGGGCGTCGGCGTGGGCCTGGTGCTCGGCGCGGCGGCGTGCTGGCTGAATGCGCGGTCCGGGTCGGGAAGGCGCTCAGGCAAGAAGCGTGAGGACGATCCAGGTCGCGACGGCGGACGGCAAGACGGAGTCGAGGCGGTCCATCAACCCGCCGTGACCGGGTAGCAGCGTCCCCATGTCCTTGATGCCCAGGTCGCGCTTGACCTGGGATTCGATGAGGTCGCCGAGCGTGCCGGTGATGACGAGCATGAGGCCCAGCGGGATGCCCACCCACGCCGGCTTGTCGAGCAGGACGGCGACGGCGAACACCGATGCGGCGGTGCCGAAGATCAGTGACCCCACGAAGCCCTCCCAGGACTTCTTGGGGCTGATCGCCGGGACCATGGGGTGCTTGCCGAACAGGACGCCCGCGGCATAGCCGCCGATGTCGGAGAAGACGACGCCGAGCATCAGGCACAGGACGCGCCACCCACCGTCCTCGGGGTAGACGAGCAGCACGCCGAACGCGCCGAACAGCGGTATCCAGGCGGTCAGGAAGATCGTCGCGGTGACGTCGCGCAGATAGTTCTCCGGGGCCTTCTTCAGTCCGCCGGACAGCAGCCGCCAGATCATGCAGACGACCACGGTGCCGCCGAAGGCGCCGAGCGCGCCCTCCTCGCCATAGGGCCAGGTCAACCAGACGATCGCCTGCCCGCCGACGATGAGCGGGATGATCGGGATCGAGTAGCCGCCCTCGCGGAGGCGCCGCACCACTTCGAACGTCGCGACGGCCATCGCGACGGCGACGACGGGCACCCAGCCGAGCGGCGCCCACACCAGGATCGCGATGACGCCGAACCCGAGGAAGGCCCCCACCGCGACCGCGGCCGGTAGGTCGCGACCGGCTCGGCCGGGCTTCTTCTCGGTGGTGGGGATCGGCGGGTCTTCGGGAGACCCGTCGTCGGGAACGGTGTCGGTGGCCACGGGGTCGGTCGCTGCAGGTCGGCGGCGCGCCTAGACCTCCAGCAGCTCGCCTTCTTTGTGCTTGACCAGGTCGTCGATCTGGGCGGTGTAGGTGGCGGTGCTCTTGTCGAGCTCCTTCTCGGCGCGACCCACCTCGTCCTCGCCGGCCTCGCCGTCCTTCTTGATGCGGGCCAACTCCTCCATCGCCTTGCGACGGATGTTGCGCACCGTCACCTTGGCGTCCTCGCCCTTGCCCTTGGCCTGCTTGACGAGGTCGCGGCGACGCTCCTCGGTCAGCTGGGGAATGGAGATCCGGATGACGTTGCCGTCGTTGCCGGGGTTGACGCCGAGGTCGGAGTTGCGGATGGCGTCCTCGATGGCGCGCAGCTGGTTGGCCTCGTAGGGCTTGATGACGACGAGCCGGGCCTCCGGCACGTTGATGCTCGACAGCTGGGTGATCGGGGTGAGCGAGCCGTAGTACTCGATCTTGATGCGGTTGAACATGCCGGGATTGGCACGGCCGGTGCGGATGGCGGACAGGTCGTCGCGCGCCACCGACACGGCCTTGTCCATCTTCTCCTCGGCCTCGAAGAGGGTTTCGTCGATCACTGGGTGTTCTCCCGTCGCTGCCGCTCGTCCATGGCGTGCTCTTCCGTCGCCTGCTTCACCGGTCGTCCGCCCGTCGTCAGGTGGTGACCAGTGTCCCGATCTTCTCACCTGCGACCGCGCGGGCGATATTTCCGTCCGTCAGGAGGTTGAACACCAGGATGGGCATCTTGTTGTCCATGCACAGACTGAACGCCGTCGAATCGGCGACCTGCAGTCCGCGGTCGATGACCTCGCGGTGGGTGATGGCGGTCAGGAGCTCGGCGTTAGGGTCGGTACGCGGGTCGGCGGTGAAGACGCCGTCGACGGCCTTGGCCATCAGGACCACGTCGGCGCCGATCTCCAGTGCGCGCTGCGCGGCGGTGGTGTCGGTCGAGAAGTAGGGCAGTCCCATGCCGGCCCCGAAGATGACGACGCGGCCCTTCTCGAGATGCCTGCGGGCGCGGCCGGGGATGTAGGGCTCGGCGACCTGCCCCATGGTGATCGCCGTCTGCACGCGGGTGTCGATCCCCTCCTTCTGCAGGAAGTCCTGCAGCGCGAGGCTGTTCATCACGGTGCCGAGCATGCCCATGTAGTCGGACCTGCTGCGCTCCATGCCGCGCTGCTGCAGCTGCGCGCCGCGGAAGAAGTTTCCGCCACCGATGACGACGGCGACCTGCACCCCGTCGCGCACCACCTCGGCGATCTGGCGGGCGACGAGCGCGACGACGTCGGGATCGAGCCCCACCTGTCCGCCACCGAACATCTCCCCGCCCAGCTTGAGCAGCACGCGGGAGTAGCCGGATTCGCCGGCCGGGTCGGCTGCCAGGACCGTCTCCGCCATCTGACTCCTTCGGGTCCGCACCACCTCGACGACCAGGGGTGCCATCGGGTGCTCTCCACGCGACGGCGCCCCCAATCCTGCCAAACGGCTGGACCGGGGGCGCGGAGGGGTCGCGGCGGTTCCGCGTGTCAGCCGAGGTGGGCGGACAGCAGCCAGGCCGCCACTGTCATGCGGCCGCCGCCCAGGTCCTCCAGACTGTCGCCGGCGAACTCCCTGAACCCGTCGAAGCTGGTGGCCACCTGGACGTGGATGCGGGCCGGACGGATGTCGTCGATCGTCCAGTGCGGCGCGACCGCGTCCCGCAGCTCCTGCTCGGTGACGGCGTTCACCGTGCCCTTCGGCATGGTCGTGCCGTCGAAGACCAGGACGACGTACGACGCACCCGGCGCGGCCGCCCGCACGATGGACCGCTGGTAGCCCTCGCGCAGCTCGACCGGCATCGAGTGGAACAGCGTGCTGTCCACGATCGTGCCGAATCGCCCGTCGTATCCGGTGAAGTCGCTGATGTCGGCGACGTCGAAGCTCGCGGTGGTCAGGCCGCGGCGAGCCGCCTCGGCACGCGCGAGGTCGATGGCGGTGGCCGACTGGTCCAGGCCGACGACCGTGACGCCCCGTTCGGCGAGCGCCAGGGCCGTGGCGGCCTCACCGCAGCCGGCGTCGAGGACGTCACCGTGGAACCGCCCCGCGTCGATCAGCGCGGCGATCTCGGGCTGCGGCTCGCCGATGCTCCACGGCGGCTTGGCGCCGAATCCGATGCCGTCGGCCTCCCCCCGGTAGGCGGAGTCGAACATCTGATCAGTGGGACGTGTCATGTCATCCGGTATATCAATGTAGTTGATATGTGTCAAGATGGTTGACATGAACGGGTCCGAGGGTCAGCCGCTGGGCTACCTCCTGCACCGGGTTGCCACCGCACTGCGCTCGGAGGTGACGACGACCGTCCTCGATCCACTGGAACTGTCGTTCCCGCAGTACATCTGCATGCGGATGCTGTCGCACTCGCCCGGACTGTCGAACGCCCAACTCGCCCGCGACGTCAACGTCTCCCCACAGGCGATGAACATGGTCGTCCGGGTCCTGCAGGAGCGCGGTCTCGTCGCGCGACCCACGACCGTGGCGTCGGGGCGGTCACTGCCCGCAGAACTCACCCGGGAGGGCACGGCGCTGCTCGAGGCCATCGACGGCGGAGTGCGCGACGCCGAGGCCAAGGTGCTGGCCCCGCTCGACGACCGCGAGCAGCGCTCGCTACGCCGGCTCCTCGCCGACCTCGCCTAGGTGGGCGCGACCGTTTCCCCGCGAGCGTGCGTGTCTGCGGGCGACACACCGCTGCGAAACCCCACTCTGCGCACGCTCGCGGCGACGTCCGGTCACGACTCCCGGGCCCGCTCGGCCACCGGGTGACCGCCGCCGTGCGCGTGGCACGCCTTGGGCGGCGACGGCGGTAGGTCGAGTGCGGGGTTGCCGTCGAAGAAGCCCACCGGCTTGAGGTGGAAACCCGTGTAGGCGCAGGGCATCACGGGCCAGTCCTCGGGCCGGACGACGTGGTGTGCGCCCAGGGTGTACCAGAGCACGACGTCGGTGTCCTCGAGCGGCGCGTCGTCGGCCACGAACTCGGGGAGACCCTGGGCATCGGCCGACTGGTACATGTAGTCGCCCGACGCGAACTTCTCGGCCTCGTCGTACTTGGTCACCCACAGGTTGTGCTGCACGAACCGCGCCCGGTCGTAGATGTAGGAGCCCTCCTGCACCATCACCGGGACGATCTCCTTGGGCACCAACTTGTAGGCCACCGGGCTGCCGAGTTCGTTCTTCTTCGTGGGGTTGGCGATCTTCCAGTAGCGTCCGGTCTTCCACTCCCAGTCCCGCGCACCCTCGGCCTCCGACGCCACCAGCGTGTCGCGGGTGATCCACGCGTTGTGGTGCGGGTTGAGTTCCGGGTCTGGCTCCGGGATCGAATCCACTTCGTACACACTGTTTCCCGGGCCGTCGACGTTCATGTCCAGCCGGAAGTTGAAGAAGTGCTGATGGTTGGGGCCGTAGATGCCGGGCGCCACCATCTTGCCCCACCTCGGCTCCTCCCCCTCGGCGATGGAGCCGGTGGTGAGGACGCCGGACAGCTTGATCTCGACCTCGATCGAGGCGTCGTTGTAGAAGTACCAGAAGAACCCGTACTCGTAGTTGCCCACGGTGCAGATCATCGACACGACGAGGCGACGCGAGCGGCGCACCTCGACCTCCTCGGTGCGGAAGTCGGTGTGCTTCCACGAGATGCCGAAGTCCTCCTCGTGCATGCAGATGGCGTTCGGGATCGTCACGGCGTTGCCGCTGGAGTCGTTCACCGTGCCGTCGAAGTAGTGGATCTCGCCGAGGCAGTCGCAGCCGAGCGTCAGCGGGTTGGCCGAGAAACCCATCCCCACCTCACCCATGTCGAACACGTTCTTGTTCCAGTGCGTGGGCGAGGTGTCCCCGTAGGGCACCACCATCTCCGACAGCGACCCGCGGTAGAGGATCGGGCGGGTCTCGCCGCGGTCGGTGTAGGTCACCTCGTGCAGCGTGATGCCCTCGCGCGGGTTGAAGCCGATCCGCAGGGACCACTTCTGCCACTGCACGTTCCAGCCGTCGACGGTGAAGCTCGGACCGTCGGGCTGGGTGATCTCGATCGGTTTGACCCCCGTGCGGAACTCGGTGAACGCCGGGCGGTTGTTCGGGTCGAACATGAACGCCTCGGAGTAGTTGCCCGCCGTGGGCGGAAGCGGCACCACCCCGTGATCCTCGATGTCGACGACCGTCATCGTGTCGAGATCGAACGTCACGATCAGCCCTTCGACCGGCCGGGCGTAACCATGCTCGGACGGCGCCGCCCGCATGAACGTCAGCGGACGGCACACCAGCGGCGAGTTGTCGTGGTGGTCCTGTGCGCCGTAGTACCCGGCGGGCCAGGGATCGATCATGGCGAGGTCGAAGTCGGTGACGCCGCGCTTGCGCATCGCCTCCTGCCAGCGCGGGTCCTCCCGCACCTTCTCCTCCACGCCCGTCATGTGCTCGACGAGGTAGGACGGGAACCGACCCGGTATCGCCTTCCAGGAGTCGATCACGCGGGCGCCGAGGTCGACGACGGCCTCGTAGATCGACTTCGCCTCCGCGTCGTACATCGAGGCGAACGCGCACCGCGGTACGTCGAAGCCGGTGTAGGTGAGATCCGCGTTTTTCGCCGGCTCGGCGAGGTGGATCATCACGAACTTCAGTGTCGGCGTGGCGTACTCCGAAGCCATGACGACCGCGGCAGCCGCCTCGATCTCGGCGCCGTCGAGTGGGTCCAGTGGGTACCGCGACGCCGGTGCGCCGGTGGTGTCGAGAACCGTGTCTTCCATCGTCATCGTGCTACACCGCTTCCGTGTCGGACTTGGCGTCCTTGTTGAGATCGAAGACCGCCAGATGCGCCAGCGAATCCTCTTGGCTTACCTTGTGCGCGGATCGTCGTCCGAAGACGTAGACGACCAGACCGAGCGCGAACATGCCCAGGCTGATGCTGCCCACCCACGTCATCCAGGTGGCCTGCGGAACGTCGATCCACGGGGTGACGAACGAGTAGTAGATGCCGCCGACGGTCCCGATCGAGCCGACCACCACGACCAGCCACACGCCGACCATGCCGCCCGGGATGCGCCAGAACTTCTCGGTGTCGTAGCGGTCGGCGTACTTCTTGCGGGCGACGACCACCGGGATCAGGAAGAAGAAGCCCGACAGCAGCCAGACCGTGCTCAGCCCGCCCTGCAGGTAGATGGTCACGTTGGCCATGCTGCTCTGCGAGTACAGACCGACCAGGATCAACGACGAGATAACGCCCTGGATCAGGATGGCCGACACCGGGTTTCGCGTCCGCGGGTTGAGATGGGTGAAGATGCGCGGCAGGTGTCGCTCCAGCCCGGACACGAAGATGAGCCGTGAGTACGCCACCTGGTAGGTCATCAGCGCCACGATGATGATGCCGGCGAGCACGACGGCGGCGACCTCCATCAGACCGGGGAAGCCGGCCACGTCCAGCATGCCGATGATGCCGGTCACCGGATCGATCTCGTCACTGGGCAGGGCCATCATCGTGCCGAGCGTGGTCAGCAGGTAGATCGCCACCAGCGCAATCGAACCCCACAGGATCATCCGCGGGCCGCTGCGTCGCACCGACAGGAACTCCGCCCCCATGTTGTAGGGCGTCTCCACGCCGAGCAGGTACAGCAGCACCGTGCCGTAGAGGAAGCCGGCCACCGCGAAGTTCGGGATGGTGGCCTCGGCCCAGCTGAAGGGCGTCGCCGAGCCGTTCTCGACTGCGAAGAGCAGACCGCAGACGAAGATCGTCAGCGTCAGCACGCCGTAGACGACGAAGACGACGTTCATGATCTTCTGGTTCGCCGCGAGTTTCGCGAGCGCGAGCCCGATCACCGTCCACAGGATCACCAGCTGCAGGATGATGCTCGTTGTCAGGCCCAGCTCGGTGTGGAAGGCCAGCAGCAGGAACTGCAGGACGACGGCCGGCGAGGACGCCGCGTTGAGGATGACCGGCACCCACGACAGGTAACCGCCGATGAAGCCCCAGGTCTCCCCCATGGTCCGGTACGCCCAGATGTACACCCCGCCCTGCCCGGGCCACAGATTGCCGAGTTCGACGACGGCCATCCCGGCGGGCACCAGGAACGTGAGGATGCCGAGCACCCACATGGGAATCGCGGTCCAGCCACCGGCGGCCATGATGGAGGAGCCGGTGACCCAGCAGATGATGAACACGTAGGCGGCGGTGAGGCCGAACGTGCTCATGACCTTGGGCAGGATCTGCTCGGGGACCAGTTCGGTGGTCATGAGCTTGTCGCGGTCGGGTGGTGGTGTGGAAGGCGTTGCCGCCTCGACGTTCTGCGTCACGTGTTCTCCTTCAGGGCATCACGGGTGGTCAGTTGACGATCTGTCCGTCTTTCATGCGGACGACACGGGTCGCTTCGTCGGCCACCGTGGGGTCGTGGGTGCTCGCGACGACGGTCACGCCGAGCGTGGAGCACAGGTCGCGCAGCATCCGGACCACCGTCTCACCGGTGCGGTGGTCGAGGTTCGCGGTCGGTTCGTCGGCCAGCACGAGCGTCGGATTGCTGATCAGCGACCGCGCGATCGCCGTGCGCTGCTGCTCGCCGCCCGACATCTTGGTCGGCTGGTGGTTGATCCGGTGGCCGAGGCCCACCAGCTCGAGCAGTTCGGTGGCGCGCGTGCGCAACGCCTTGCGGTCGTAGGGCTCGAACATCAGTGGCAGTTCGACGTTCTCGACGGCGGACAGGAACGGGATCAGGTTGTAGCTCTGGAAGATGAACCCGATGGTGTCGTGCCGCAGCGCCGCGAACTGGCTCTCCGACAGCCGCGCGGTGTCCTGGCCGCCGACCTTGACGACGCCCTTGGTGGGACGGTCGAGTCCGCCGACGATGTTGAGCAGTGTCGACTTGCCGCTGCCGCTGGGGCCCATCAGGCAGACGAACTCACCTGGCACCACAGTCAGTTCGGCCGCGACGAGTGCCTTGACGACCTCGTCGCCAAGCTTGTGCAGCTTCCAGACGTCGGAGACCTCGATGACGGGTGCGGCGTCGGCGTCGGGGTGGAAGACGGGCGTCGGACGGATCGCCTCGGTGATCTCGCCCGCGTCGTCGATGGTGGTCATGTCAGCCTCCCGTGGAGAGTGATCGGATGGGTGGCCGCGACGCTGCGTTCCACGTGGGCAGGATGCTGGTGGCGAGCGCGGCGGCGATGCTCACCGCGACGGCGATGCCGGATCCGGCCAGCAGGCCGGTCATCGAGACGCCGGTGGCCACCAATCCCAGTGCACCGAGTGCGATCCCCACGACCGCCGCGAGAGCGGCACCCGCCACGGCGCCGAGGATCGCGGCGACCATCGGCTCGACGAGCAGCGCGGCGATCACCGGTCTGCGGGGAATCCCGTTGGCGCCCAGCACCCCGAGTTCCCTGGTGCGGTGCGCGACGGTACGGGTGGTCGCGACGGCGACCTCGACTACGCCGACGAGCAGCACCGTCACGGCGATCAGCATGACCGCCCTGCCGATCTCGTCGGCGTGGCCGAGCGACGCCGACTGCGCCCTGATGCCGTCCGCCATCCCGAACACGATCACGACGAGGAACGCGCCCGTCGCGGTCGTGATGACCGGCAGCACCATCTCGCCGAGCCGGCGGCGCGCCGACAGCCACCCGTAGGCCAGTCCCTTGGTCAGCACGTCACTTACGTCCCATTCTCTTCGCGCAGGCGCTCATCGGTGTTCTCGTCTCTTCGCGCAGGCGCTCATCGGTGTCCTCGTCTCTTCGCGCAGGCGCTCATCGGTGTTCTCGTCTCTTCGCGCAGGCGCTCATCGGTCACCCAGGAGGTCGACCGGCTTCTGCTGCAGCAGCTTGTGCACCGGCACGAGGGCGCCGACGATGGCCATCGCGGGCAAAAAGGCCGCCACCATCCCCGCCGCCTGCGCCCAGGCCAGCGGCGTGGCGATGCTCGGAATGACCAGGGCGACCGCCGCTCCCGCACCGAGCACGCCCACCAGGTAGGCGACGACGAACGTGATTGCCGACTCGACGAGGAAGAAGTAGAGGACCTCGTCGGCCAGGCCGATGCTCGACATGATCCCGAACTCGCGCTTGCGTTCGGCGACCGCGGCCAGGAACGAGGACAGCGCGATGACGAAGCCGAGCGCCAGGCCGATGATCGAGATCAGACCCAGCGTCGAACTGGTCACCTTGCCGGAGAACAGCGCCGAGAACTTCTGCTCGAACGTGAGCGGACCCGAGCCGCCCACGGTGTCGTAGACGAGCCCGGTCCCGGACGGGTCGGGCAGGACCGACGGGTCCGCCGTGGTCGGCAGATCCACCGCGGCACCGAAGCGCTGCGCGAGGTCGCGCCGGTTCTCCTCACCCGGTGGCGCGAAGACGGTCCACCATCCATTGGCGCCGACGACGTCCTGCGCGAGGCTCGACGAGACGGTGACGCCGTGCCCGCCGCCGGTGACATCCGCGACCAACGACTGGCCGCCGATCACGAGGGAGTCGCCCGTCGCCACGCCCAGACGATCCGCGAGCGACGGACTGACGACGACTGCGCCACTTGCGATGTCGTCGCTGCCGCGAAGCGACACGCGCGTGCCGTCGACGTCGGTGACACCCGACGGCGTGCGGACGGTGCGCCACCCGTCGGGTAGTACGAACGTAGGCGCGGGACCGTCGGCGACGAGCGCCTCGACGTCGGAGTCGTAGTGGACGCCGGCGGCGGGCACCGCCCACAGCTGGGCCCCGTCGAGGGCGTCGGTGACCGAATCAGCCCCGGTGATCGCGAAACTGGCCGAGATGGTCCGGACGATCGTCACGCACGCGATCGCCAGCGCAATGCCCAGAACGGACAGCGTGAATCGTTCGGGCCGCCGCCGGATGTTCGCCAACGCGAACCGGACGAGGCACATGACGGTGCTTCCCGACGCCGAGGCGGCGATGTCCGGCGACCGACCGGTGGTGAGCGTAGGTGTCTCCACGTGGGCAATCGTGAAATTGACGTGTTTCACAGAAAGCCGTCGCCGGTATCCGGCAGGTTAACGACACCGGGCTCCGGTTACCGGATCGTGTCAGTCGGACAACGGATTTCGTCGCCCCATCCCGAGCCGTCAATGAAACTGGCCCCGATCCAGGGTCGCCCGAAGCACGTGACCAGCGCACACGACCACGGGCGACGCCCTGGTCCACACGACGAATCCTGTACGCGCCGTTCGCGAACGACGTCGATGCGGGTGTGCGCCACCCGACGCCGACTAGCTGTACCGGGACATGACGTTGGTGTCAGGCGTGTCGGCTTGATGTAGGGAGAACCTCCGGGTGGGGTGTGGCTTGTCGAAGGCCCATCACCTATCCGGAGGTTCTCGTGTCCCACCGTAATGCCCGCACGACCTACCTAGGCCGACTGTTGATCGTCGAGCGGTTCCATGCGGGCTGGAACAAAGCCCACATCGCGTCGTCGATGGGTATTTCGCGCCAATGCGTGCACAAGTGGATCGACAGGTTCGACGCCGAGGGCGAGGCCGGACTGCACGATCGGTCCTCGCGGCCGCACACGACCCCCACTCGCACGCCCAACGCAGTGGAGGCCCAGATCGTCGCGTTGCGTCGGGCTCAGCGGATGGGCCCCGATGGCATCGGCGCCGAACTGTGCGTGCCGGCACGCACGGTGTCACGGGTCCTGGCCCGTCACGACGTCCCGCACCTGGCGATGTGTGACCCGATGACCGGTGACCTCATCCGCGCCTCGAAGCTGACCGCGGTGCGCTATGAACGCACACGGCCCGGTGAGCTGGTGCACATGGACGTGAAGAAGTTGGGCCGCATACCCGACGGCGGCGGGTGGCGTGCTCATGGTCGAGGGTGCGCACCGGATCGAGAACGCAAGCGAGGCAACGGGTTCGACTTCGTGCACTCACTCGTCGATGATTACTCGCGGCTGGCGTACTCCGAGGTCCTAGCCGACGAGAAGGGATTGACGTCCGCAGCGTTCCTGAGCCGTGCGGCAGCCTACTTCCGCACTAAGGGCATCCCCACGATCGACTGCCTCATGACCGACAACGCCTGGGCCTACCGCTACTCACTTCGCGAGGTGTGCGCCGAGATGGGAACCCGCCAGATCTTCATCAAACCGCACTGCCCATGGCAGAACGGCAAGGTCGAACGGCTCAACCGCACGCTGCAAACCGAATGGGCCTACCGCCAGGTCTTCACCAGCAACACCGACCGTGCCGCAGCCCTTGCACCGTGGCTCGAGTACTACAACACTCGACGACGTCACAGCGCACTCGACGGCCTCCCACCGATCAGCCGGCTGACACCAACCTCATGACTCGGTACAACTAGCCGGTGAGCTGCGGCAGGCGGAACGCGTCGGCCGCCTCCAGCTCGTAGGCCAGCTCGAGCAGCGTGGCCTCCTCCCCCCACCGTGCGGTGAACATCATGCCGATGGGAAGACCCGCGGTGGACACGCCGAGCGGCAGCGAGATCGCCGGGTCGCCGGTGACGTTCTGCAGCGGCGTGAACGCGACCCAGTCCACCAGCCGGTCGATGATCTGCGCGTAGTCGGCAGTCGGGTCCAGGTGACCGATGCGCGGCGGCGGCTCCGCCAGAGTCGGCGTGAGCAGCACGTCGTAGTCGGCCACCTTCGGGCGCATGCGGCGGCCCAGCGTCGAGAGCCGCGCGATCGCGAGCGGCAACCGGTGCAGGTTGCGGCTCGCGTGGCGGTCCAGGCCTAGGGTGAGGTTGTCCAGTCTGCTGCGGTCGAAGGTCGGCCCGAACCGCTTCCGGCCGCCGCGCACCAGGGCGAACGACAGCAGCGACCAGTACAGCAGAAAGTCGTCGATGAAGGACTGCGGCACCGGTGGCCGGTCGAGGTGGTCGACGTGGTGGCCCATCCGCTCCAGCAGCTCGGCCGTGGCCAAGGTTCGATCCCGCACCTCGGCACCCGCCTCGCGGATCACCGACGTGGTGAACACGGCGACGCGCAGGCGCGTGCGCCCGGGGCCGGTGACGTCGCCGATCGGCGCGAGTCTCGGGTTGCGCCAAGCCTTCTCCATCTCGCGGTAGAGCGCAGCGGTGTCGCGCACGCTGCGCGTCACGACGCCGTCGGCGACGATGCGGATCGGCATCTCGCGCATCGTCTCGTCCTGCGGCAGCCGCCCGCGGGTGGGCTTGAGCCCGACCAGTCCGTTGCACGAGGCGGGGATGCGGATCGAGCCGCCACCGTCGTTGGCATGAGCGATGGGGACGACACCCGCCGCCACGAACGCACCCGACCCGGACGACGACGCACCCGCGGTGTGGTCGGTGTTCCAGGGGTTGCGGACCGGGCCGAGTCTCGGATGCTCGGCCGACGCGCTGAAGCCGAACTCCGACAGCTGGGTCTTGCCCAGGGGGACGAGACCGGTGGCGAGGTACGCGCGGGCGAAGTCGCCGTCGGAAACCGCGGGCCGGGGCACCCAGGCGTCGGTGCCCTCCCTCGTCGGCATGCCCGCCACCGCGACGTTGTCCTTGACGAACGTCGGCACGCCGTCGAAGGCGCCGCCGAATGGGAAGGCGGCCGAGCCGCGCGCGCGGGCCCGATCGAACGCCGCGTAGGCGAGTCCGTTGAGAACGGGGTTGACCTTCTCCACGCGCGCGATCGCCGCCTCGACGACCTCGTGGCGGGACACCGAGCCCGCGGTGATCGCGGCTGCGACACCCACCGCGTCGAGGTCACCGAGTGCGTCGTCGCCGAAGGCGGAGATCTGGGTCATGCGCCGACGGTACCAATCCGTACCGGACGGTCGAGCACGCAGATGCGAGAAGACCCCGCGCCCAAAGTGCGGGCACGGGGTCCTTCGATGCGCGGTGGACGCCGCGCAGATGCCGACTAGGCCTGGCCGACCTCGAAGCGGACGAACCGCGTCACGGTCACGCCTGCCTCGTCGAGCAGTGCCTTGACCGACTTCTTGCTGTCGGACACCGACGGCTGGTCCAGCAGCACGACGTCCTTGTAGAACCCGGTGACGCGACCCTCCACGATCTTGGGCAGAGCCTGTTCCGGCTTGCCCTCCTCCTTGGCGGTCTCCTCCGCGATCCGGCGCTCGTTGGCGACGAGATCGGCGGGCACGTCGTCGCGCGTCAGGTACTTGGCCTTGAGCGCGGCGATCTGCAGGGCCACCGCGTGTGCGGCGCCCTTGTCCGAGCCGGTGTACTCGACCAGCACGCCCACGGCGGGCGGCAGATCGGCGGAACGCTTGTGCAGGTAGGTCTCGACCTGTCCATCGAAGTAGACCGCACGGCGCAGTTCGAGCTTCTCGCCGATCTTGGCGCTCAGGTCGGCGATGAGTTCCTCGACCGTCTTGTCGCCGGCCTTGGCCGCCTTCAGTGCGTCGACGTCGGTCGCCTTGGCAGCTGCGGCCGCCGTGACGATCTGGTCGGCGACGGACTGGAACTCGGCGTTCTTCGCGACGAAGTCGGTCTCCGAGTTCAGCTCGACGAGCGCGCCGTCCTTGGCCGCGACGAGACCCTCGGCGGTCGCACGCTCAGCGCGCTTGCCGACGTCCTTCGCGCCCTTGATGCGGAGCACCTCGACGGCCTTGTCGTAGTCCCCGTCGGACTCGGCCAGCGCGTTCTTGCAGTCCATCATTCCAGCGCCGGTCAGCTCCCGAAGTCGCTTGACGTCGGCAGCGGTGTAGTTCGCCATTCTCGACTCTCCTAGGAGGATTCAGTGGTCGTTTCGGTGGGTGCGGCCTCGGCGGCGGCAGGAGCAGTCGGCGCTGACGCGGTCGCGCCGGCCAGCAGTTCCTGCTCCCACTCGGCGAGCGGCTCGACGGCCTCGGCGTCGGGCTTGTCGCTCGCGCCTGCGCCGGATCGGGCCTTCAGACCCTCGGCGACCGCGGATGCGATCACCTTGGTGAGCAGTGCGGCAGACCGGATGGCGTCGTCGTTGCCCGGGATCGGGTAGTCGACCTGGTCCGGATCGCAGTTCGTGTCCAGGATGGCGATGACCGGGATGCCCAGCTTGATCGCCTCGCTGACGGCGAGGTGCTCCTTGTTGGTGTCGACGACCCAGATGGCCGACGGAACCTTCACCATGTCGCGGATACCGCCGAGGCTGCGCTCGAGCTTGGTCTTCTCGCGCGTCAGCATCAGGATTTCCTTCTTGGTGCGACCCTCGAAGCCACCGGTCTGCTCCATGGCCTCGAGCTCCTTCATCCGCTGAAGGCGCTTGTGCACGGTCTGGAAGTTGGTGAGCATGCCGCCCAGCCAGCGCTGGTTCACGTAGGGCATGCCGACGCGGGTCGCCTCGTCGGCGATGGACTCCTGCGCCTGCTTCTTGGTGCCGACGAACATGACGCTTCCGCCGTGGGCGACGGTCTCCTTCACGAACTCGTAGGCCGAGTCGATGTAGGTCAGCGTCTGCTGCAGGTCGATGATGTAGATGCCGTTGCGGTCGGTGAAGATGAACCGCTTCATCTTGGGATTCCAACGACGGGTCTGATGCCCGAAGTGAGCGCCGCTGTCGAGCAGCTGCTTCATGGTTACGACAGCCATGGTGGCCATGTCCTCTGGTTGATCGGTTGACGTCCGGAATCGGGTGATGCCGGACCCTGGCGTCTGCTGCGTGCCGGCCCGACCAGGGTCGGGACCGTCCGGCATGCGGTTTGCAGCCTCGTGAAGTACCGGGGGCACTACGGGGCTGCGCACAGGCGCGCGAAGTCAGTCCGCCGAAGCGAACTGCGGAGATGAGTTTACACCGTTGACATGCATGCTTTCGCCACGCGAAGGCGGTCCGGTCCGTCCACAGTGCCACCGTCGTCCCCAACCGGCGGTACCGGGGCTGGCGCGCGGGGTGGCGGGACGCTGAACTGGCGGTATGCGGTGGTTCGCGGTGCTGGTGCTCGTCGGCGCGATGCTCTCGGCGCCGGCGAGGGCCGACGACGGCAGACTCGACTGGCCGCTGCGGCCCCGGCCCGCCGTCCTGCGCGTCTTCGACGCACCGAGCCCCGACTGGCTACCCGGCCACCGCGGGGTCGACCTCGCCGGCGCCGCCGGGCAACCGGTGGTCGCGGCGGCGGCGGGAACGGTGGCGTTCGCCGGCCCGGTCGGCGGCAGACCGGTCGTGTCCGTCGCCCACCCGGGCGGACTGCGGACCAGCTACGAGCCGGTACGGGCGTCGGTTCGGGCCGGGACTCTCGTCGCGGCTGGAGGTCTCCTCGGCGAACTGATGGCCGGCCACCCGGGATGCGGTGCGACGGCGTGCCTCCACTGGGGTGCGATGTGGGGTCCGTCCTCACGGGCGGCGTACGTCGACCCGCTCGGTCTGCTCGCCTCGACCCCGGTGCGGCTCAAGCCGCTGCACGAGTGACCGCGCCGAAGGTGATTGACGACCCCGTCATGGTGGGAACACCACCCGCATGGACAGCCCAGCCGCGCGATCGCACCGCACCCGACCGCTGCGCTTCGGGCTGACCACCGCGCTGCCACGGGGGCCCGAGTTCGCGGACTACGCGCTGGCCGTCGAGGACCTCGGCGTCGACGTCATGACGTTCGCCGACCACCTGGTGCCCTCGCTCTCCCCCATCGTCGGAGCCGCGGCCGCCGCGGCAGCGACGACGCGGATGCACTCCGGGACGCTGGTGCTCAACAACGACTTCCGTCATCCCGTCGAGGTCGCCCGCGAGGCGGCGACGTTGGCGGCGGTGTCGGGCGGCCGGTTCGAACTCGGCCTGGGCGCCGGTCACATGAAGTCGGAGTACGACGCGGCGGGCCTGACGTTCGAGTGGAGTTCGACGCGGGTCGACAGGCTCGTCGAGTCGGTCGAAATCATTCGCGCCCTGCTGGCCGGTGAGTCGGTCGACGTCGACGGTGACCACTACCGGATGCATGCCGACGCGGGCCAACTGGTCGCGCCGCCCACGTCACCGGTTCCACTCCTGTTGGGCGGCAACGGAGATCGTGTTCTGCAGCTGGCGGGCCGGGTGGCCGACATCGCAGGTTTCGCCGGCATCGCCCACAGTCGGGACGCCACCGAGGTCCGGATGAGCCACTTCGACGATCGCGGGTTGACCGACCGCATCGACGTGGTGCGCCAGGCCGCCGGCGACCGGTTCGAGGCCATCGAACTGCAGGCCCTCATCCAATTCGTGGTGCCGACCGTCGACCGTGCCGCGGCGGCGACCGAACTGGCCACCACCGTCAGCGGACTCACGCCCGCGCAGATCCTGGATTCGCCTTTCGTCCTGCTCGGCACTCACGACGAGATGGCCGAGACGCTCGTCGACCGCCAGCGCCGCTTCGGCATCAGCTACTGGACGGTGTTCGACGAGTTGCCGGGACGGCCGTCCGCGTTGCCGGACATCGCGAAGGTGATGACGCTGCTTCGGGCGTGAGCGTTTGCGCTACGCCCGGGGGTGCGCCTGATCGTGCACGGCGCGCAGCCGCGCGACGGTCACGTGGGTGTACAGCTGCGTGGTGGCGAGCGTCGAGTGGCCGAGCAGTTCCTGCACCACGCGGAGGTCGGCGCCGCCTTCGAGCAGGTGGGTGGCGGCGCTGTGCCGCAGCCCATGCGGGCCGATGTCGGGGGCGCCGGCGACCGCGGACATCGTCTGGTGCACCACGGTCCGGGCCTGCCGGGGGTCGATGCGGCCGCCGCGGGCGCCGAGGAGCAGCGCGGGACCGGAGGCGGGCGTCGCGAGCGCGGGCCTGCCGTCGGTCGACCACGCGGCGAGGGCACGTCCGGCGGGCTCGCCGAACGGGACGGTGCGCTGCTTGTCCCCCTTGCCCAGGACCCGCACGACGCGGCGGGAGGCGTCCACGTCGTCGACGTCCAGTCCGCACAGCTCGCTGACGCGAATGCCCGTGGCATAGAGCATCTCGACGATCAGCCGGTCCCGCAGTGCCATCGGATCACCCTGTTCGGCTCCGAGGCCGGCGGCGTCCATCGCGTCGCGTGCCTGGTCCTGGCGAAGGACCGCGGGCAGCGTGCGGTGTGCCCTCGGGACCTGGAGACGGGTCGCGGGGTCGGCGTCCATCAGCCCCTGCCGCGATGCCCACGCCGTGAAGGTCTTGACTGCGGAGGTGCGGCGCGCCAACGTCGTTCGCGCCGCACCGGACGCGGCTTGCGACGACAGCCACGACCGCAGCAGCGGCAGCGTGAGGTCCCGGGGCTTCCCGTCCGGGATGCGCCGATCGACGAAGCCGAACAGCGATCTCAGGTCACCCAGGTACGCGCGGCGGGTGTGCTCCGACCGACCCCGTTGCAGGGCGAGGTACTCGTCGAACTCCTCGAGTACCGCCTCCACGTACGCCGCCACCGGACCACCGTGGCAGAGCGAGCGACGGATGCCGGGCAGGCCGCCGCCGGTGTGACCGATTCGATACCACCGCGGCCGTGCGGCCGGGGGTCAGAGCACCCGTCGCAGCGCGTCGGCGGTCAGGTCCTCGAGCGACGGGTACCCGTCGATGCCCATCGTCAGGTCCGCCTCGGCCAGCAGCGACCGCAGCACGTGCACGACGCCGTCGGTGCCGCCCAGCGCCATGGCGTAGGCGTAGGGCCGGCCGACACCGACCGCGGTGGCGCCGAGGGCGAGCGCCTTGACGATGTCGGCGCCGCTGCGGATGCCGGAGTCGAACAGGACGGGGACGCCGTCGGCCGCCTCGACGACACCGGGCAGACAGTCGATTGCGGGGATGCCGCCGTTGGCCTGCCTGCCACCGTGGTTGGAGCAGTAGATGCCGTCGACGCCGCCGTCGATGGCGCGCCGCGCGTCGTCGGGGTGGCAGATGCCCTTGACGAGCAGCGGGAGCGTGGTCAGCGACCGGAGCCAGGGCAGGTCGTCCCACGACAGCGAGTTGCCGAACGTCGAAACCCATTGCAGGACGGCACCTTGCGGGTTCTCCTCCGGCGACTGCGCCAACCGTGAGCGGAACACCGGGTCACTGGTGTAGTTCGACAGGCAGTGTCCGCGCAGCTGCGGGAAGTTCGACGTGGACAGGTCGCGTGGCCGCCAACCCGGTACCCAGGTGTCGAGGGTGACGACGATTCCCTTGTAGCCGGCGCCTTCCGCCCGCTGCACCAGGCTCGCGGCCAGGTCGCGATCCTTCGGCGTGTACAGCTGGAAGAACCCAGGGGTGTCCCCGAATTCGGCGGCGACGTCCTCGAGGGGATCCGAGGTCAGCGTCGACACCATCAGCGGTACGCCGGTGCGCGCCGCCGCACGGGCGGCGAGGACGTCGCCGTGCCCGCCGCGATCGCAGATCCCGATGACGCCGATCGGCGCCATGAACACCGGCGAGGGCAGCGACAGGCCGAACAGGTCCACGGACAGGTCGCGTTCCGTCGCCCCGGCGAACATGCGGGGCATCAGACCCCACCGCTCGAAGGCCGTCACGTTGACCTGCTGCGTCCGCTCGTCCCCCGCCCCTCCGGCCACGTAGGACCAGACCGACGGCGACATCGCCGCCTGGGCCTTCGCCTCCAGTTCGGCGAACGCCATCGGCAGGGACGGCACGACCCCGGAGAGGCCCTGCAGGTAGATCTCTAGCTGGTAGTCACCGAACGCCATGCCACCAGCCTGCCAGCCCGCGCCGACGGACGGCCACGGAGTCGCCAGGTCCGGGTCAGAAGCCGGCCTTCTCCTCGACCTTGGCGAGTTCGGCCTTCCACTCGCGGAAGGTCTCCTCGCTACGGCCCCGGCGCCAGTAGCCCGAGATCGACGTCCACTTGGCGTCGACGCCGCGCTCCTTGCGGATGTAGGGGCGCAGATTGTGCATCACGGCTTGGGCCTCGCCGTGGATGAACACCTGCACTTGTCCGGGCAGCCACTGCGCTTCCTTGACCGCAGCGACCAGGGGTGCGTTGTCCCCCGCCTGCTCCTCCGGCACCAAATCGGCACGACCGCCGCGGTACAGCCAGCGGACCTTGACGCCCTCCGGGGCGCTGAGTTCCACCTCGTCGTCGGGACCGCTCACCTCGATGAACACCTGACCGCAGGCGGTGGGCGGCATCGCCTCGATCGCAGCGCTGATCGCGGGCAGACCGGCCTCGTCGCCTGCGAGCAGGTGCCAGTCGGCGGCGTCGTCGGGCGCGTAGGCGCCGCTGGGTCCCATGAGGAACGCGCGCTGGCCGGGCTTCGCGGCCGCGGCCCACGGGCCTGCGACCCCCAACTCGCCGTGGACGACGAAGTCGATGCTGATCTCCCGGCGCTCGGCGTCGACCTTGCGCACCGTGTACGTGCGGACGACGGGCCTGCGCTCCTGGGGCAGGGCGTCGAAGCTGGCGACGGTCAGCGGCTGCTCGAGGGCGTCGGTGTCGACGTCGTCACGCACGATGACGAGCTTCACGTAGGCGTCGGTGTAGGCGTTCGGCGTGAACGTGTCGAAGCCGTTACCGCCCAGCACCAACCGGATCATGTGAGGCGTCAGCTGTTCACTGCGCACCACCTCGAACGTATGGATTGGGCGGCCTCCCACGGTGTCCTCCACTCTCGCGATGTCGTTTTCCGACGTCACCGACTATACGAGCGGCCACGGACCTGCGGCGGTCTACGGTGCCGGCCCCTGCCCTGCTCGCCCGCGGTCGGGCGTCGGGCGGTGCATGCCCGAATATCACTCGGCCACTCCTTCGAGCCGGGTGAGATCGCGCGAGATCTGCCACCGCCCGTTCCTGCGGGCCACCAGCCCGGCCAGTTCGAGGGCGGCGAGCGGGCCGAACACGCGCTCGACGGGGACGCCGGCGGCGACGGAGATCTGGTCCGCGGTCCGGGCTGCGCGCGCGGGAAGCGCCTCGTACACCTGGCGTTCGACGTTGGTGAGGTCGTCCAGCGGACCGGTGGGGCGGTGCGGCTCGATGCCCAGCTCGCCGATCCTGCCGACGAACTCGACGACGTCCGCGGCCCGGGTGACGAGGTTCGCGCCGTCGCGCAGCAGGACGTGGCATCCCGCCGACGAGGCGGACGTGATGGGCCCGGGCACCGCGCACACGGGTCGATTGAGTGACCTCGCCCACGCGGCGGTGCTCGCCGCGCCGCTACGCAGTCCCGCCTCGACGACGACCGTCGCGCCCGACAACGCCGCCACCAATCGGTTGCGGGTCAGGAACCGATACCGTGCAGGCCGCTCCCCCGGTGGGTACTCGGTGACCACCAGTCCTTCGCGTCCGATTCGCCGCAGCATCGCCGCGTGCCCCGCCGGGTAGGGGACGTCGATGCCGCAGGCGAGAACGGCGAGCGTGACACCGCCCGCGGCCAGGGCTGCCCGGTGTGCGACCCCGTCGATCCCGTACGCGCCGCCCGACACCACCGCGACGTCGCGCTCCACCAATCCCGCCGCGAAGTCCCCGGCGACGTACTCGCCGTAGGAGGTCGCTGCACGCGTTCCGACGATCGCGCACGCGCGTTCGGCGACATCGACCAGCCTCTCGGGTCCCATCGCCCACAGCACCAGCGGTGGCTGACTCTGGGAGGCGGGGCGTTCCTCGGCCACCGCCAACGTGGAGAGCGCGTAGTGCGGCCACTCAGCGGACTGGGAGGTCACCAGACGACCGCCCAGCTTGGCGAGTGTCTCGAGATCCTCTGCTGCGCAATCGAGGTCGCGGCGAGCGACCGTGAGCTTCACCAGCTCGTCGGCGACCTCGCCCCGGCGCACCCTCTCGGCGGCGTCCTCCGGCCCGAACGTCGCGACCAAGGCCGCCAGCAGGGCGCAGGGCGGCTCCGCCACCCGGGAGAGGTAGGCCCACGCTCTCGCTTCGGCGCCGGTCATCCCATCCCCGGTCACAGCCCAGCTCCGGCGTCGCGGAAGCTGAGCGCGTCGTTGACCTGGTCGAGGCCGGGAACCGAGAGGCCGCGGAGGTCGGCCAGCGTCCACGCGACGCGCAGTGTCCTGTCCATGCCCCGCACGCTGAGCCGGCCACGATCCAGCGCGGTGACCAAGGGCTTCATCGCCGCGGCGGCGGGCTTGTATCGCCGCCTCAGCAGGGACCCGCCCACCTCGGCATTGGTGCGGAAGCCGTGTTCGCACCACCGGGCGGCCGCTGCCTCTCGGGCGGCTGCGACGCGTGCGCGGACCGCCGACGTCGACTCCCCCGCCACCTGCATCGCGACCGCGCCGGACTTGATCGGATGCATCTGCACCCGGAGGTCGACGCGGTCGAGCAGCGGCCCGGAGAGCTTGCCGAGGTAGCGGCGCTTCGTCGCCGCGGGGCACATGCAGTCCTGCGGATCCGCCGGTGCGCAGGGGCAGAGGTTCGCCGCCAGCGCGAGCTGGAAGCGGGCGGGGTAGCGCGCGACGCCGTCCCGTCTGGCGAGTCGAATCTCCCCGTCCTCCAGCGGCGTTCGCAACGCCTCGAGGACGGCGACGCCGATCTCCGCGCACTCGTCGAGGAAGAGGACCCCGCGGTGGGCCCGGCTGACGGCTCCCGGACGCGCCATGCCGGACCCGCCGCCGACCATCGCCGCCACCGACGACGTGTGATGGGGTGCGACGAACGGCGGGCGCGTGATCAGCGGCGCCTTGCCGGACAGCAGCCCGACGACCGAGTGGATGGCCGTCACCTCGAGCGACTCGTCGGACGACAGGTCCGGCAGCAGACCGGGCAGGCGCTGCGCCAGCATCGTCTTCCCGATGCCGGGCGGCCCGGTCATCATCAGGTGGTGCGCGCCCGCGGCGGCCACCTCCACGGCGAAGCGGGCGTGCGGCTGACCGACGACGTCGGACAGGTCGGCGGGCACGTCCACGGTGGCCGGTGGCGAGTCGATCCGCTCGGCGAGCCGCGTCTTGCCCTCGACCCAATCCTGCAGCTGGCGTAGGTCCCGGGCACCGAACACGTCCACGCCGTCGACCAGGGACGCCTCGGCCAGATTGTCGATGGGTACGACGATCGACTGGATCCCCTCGTTCTTGGCGGCGAGGACCGCCGGCAGCACCCCGGCGATGGGACGGACGCGACCGTCGAGCGCCAATTCGCCCATCAGCACGGTCTTCTCGAGCCGCGGCCAGTGGGTCTTGCGTTCTGCGGAGAGGACGGCCATCGCGAGGGCGATGTCGTACACCGACCCCATCTTCGGCAACGTCGCCGGTGACAGCGCAAGGGTGAGCCGCGCCTGCGGCCACGTGTTCCCGCAGTTGGTCACCGCGGCCCGCACCCGGTCGCGTGACTCCTGGAGAGCCGTGTCGGGCAGACCCACGAGGTGTACGCCCGGCAGACCCGACGTGATGTCGGCTTCGATCTCGACGAGGTGGCCCTCGAGGCCGCGCACCGCGACCGAGAAGGCGTGACCGAGTGCCATCAGCCGACTCCCCGAAGGTGGGTGAGTTCCGGCTCGGTCCCCGGCGCCGCCTTGACCCCGACGACGTCGATGCGGATCTGCGACCAGTGTCGTGACTGGTCGGCGAGCCACAGTCCGGCGAGACGGCGCAGCCGCCGCACCTTGGTCGGGGTGACGGCCTGCGCGAGCCCGCCGAACCCGTCGCCACTGCGGGTCTTCACCTCCACGAAGACCACCGCGGACGCCGCCGGCTCGAAGGCGATGACGTCGAGTTCACCCCAGCGGCACCGCCAGTTGCGGGCCAGCACGCTCCACCCCAAGGCGGTGAGGTGATCCACGGCCAATTGCTCGCCGAGCGCCCCGAGCTGGGCGCGGGTCAGAGGTTTCGTCATGCCACCGACGATGAGCCGTCGGCCGGACAGGTCGGCGTGGTGCGACGCCGTTCATCCCCAGACGCGACGTCATCCACAGGGCATGCGCGCGCATGGCCGGGGTGGTGGACCGCATCGCCTCGAGGACGATGGCCTCACCGCGCCCAACGTGCGGCCGTGGCGGCGAAACCGCCGAAATCCCGCCGTATTCGCACGTACGAGGGGGCAAGCACAGGCGTCCGCCAGCGCCACGCGCGTCGTCCCGCGCCACCGCGAGCGGGCGGATACTCCGGTTTCCCATCGGCGTGTCGCCCGCAGACACGCACGCTCGCCGGGGGACGCGCCCCCCGGAGGACGCGCCCCTCACGAAACGAGGCCGCCGCCGCAGCCCCGGGGGACTGCGGCGGCGGGGTTGCGCTCGCTACCGGCTCACAGCGCGTCGAGGAGCTTCGACAGCTGCGCCGGCGACACGGTGACGCCGCACTGGCTGCGCAGGTCCTTCAGCGGCTGGACGATCCGCTGCAGGTCGAAGTACTCGTTGGTGTTGTTGGTGAAGTAGGCCCGCACGGATGCCTCCGCCTGGGCGTCCGACTGCGACGCCGCCCGGGTCAGGACGTCGTTCGCGCCGGGATGCGTGGCGAGGTAGCCGCCCGCGGCGCTCAGCACGCCGCTGGTGGTGTTCGCGTAACCGGCCGCGTCGCACGGGGCGGCGCTGGCCGTCGGCATGGCGACGGCGCCGACCCCCGCGCCCAGCGCGCAGGTGGCCAGAACGCCGGCGAGTCCGCGGCGGACGGTGGTGTTCTTCGATGTCATCAGGTGATTCCTCGGTTCTACTGGTTGGGCAGACCCCCCGCCCGGCAGCCAAGGTACCCACGCCGAGACGAGGGAATCGCGCTACCGAAGACCCGAATCGAGCGACCCGAAAGTGTTACGGCTCAGCGGGTGACGTTGGCCGCAATTCCGCCCTATTTCCTAAGCGGGTCATGAGACGACGGCACCGCGCCTAAGAAGGTGGACTGATTCGCTCACGAAATCGTGACGACTCCGTGACCCGCCGACACGCGCCCGCGGCCGGATGCGGCTGCCGCACGGCCACAGTCGATTTCGCGCTGAGCGTAGTCGGCAGGCCCATCGATCGTCAGCGCTCGTCTGCGTCCGCCACACAGCAGGACACGGGTGCTCGCGAGATCGGCCGGAAACTCGGCGGGACCGAGCCGGGCGCACGCCGCCGACGGCACCTCGAGTGGGCCGGAGGTGGATCCGGACGGGCTGATGACGGACCCGGGACGGTTCACCCGAGAGACTCCGAGCCTCCCAGGCCGACGGGGTAATGTTCGTTAGGCAATCCTCACCTGGCATAAGAAGGGCTGGTCGTTGTCACCTCGTCGGAATCGCTGGAGTCGCATCACCGCCGTCCTCGCCACGGTCGCACTCGCGGCGGGTCTCACCGCCTGCTCGTCGTCCGAGGAGGACGACGGCCTGCTGATCTACAACGCGCAGCACGAGTCGCTGACGAAGGAGTGGATCGACGCCTTCACCAAGGAGACCGGGATCAAGGTGACCTACCGCCAGGGCGGTGACACCGAGCTGGGCAACCAGCTGATCGCCGAGGGTTCCTCGTCACCCGCCGACGTCTTCCTCACCGAGAACTCCCCCGCCATGGCGGCTGTCGAGAAGGCCGGTCTCTTCGCCGACGTCGACCAGGCCACCATCGCGCAGGTGCCCGCGCAGTTCCGGCCCGCGACCAGCAAGTGGACCGGTGTCGCCGCACGCACCACGGTGTTCGCCTACAACAAGACCAAGCTCACCGAGGCGCAGCTGCCGAAGTCGATCATGGATCTCGAGCAGCCCGAGTGGAAGGGCCGCTGGGGAGCCCCTCCCGTGAAGCCCGACTTCCAGGCGATCGTCGCGGCGATGCTCGAACTCACCGGCGAACCGGCCACCAGCGCGTGGCTGGCGGGCATGAAGTCGGGTGCCGAGATCTACTCCGACAACATCGCCACCTTGCGCGCCGTCAACGACGGTCAGGTCGAGGGCGGCATCATCTACCACTACTACTGGTTCCGAGATCAGGCGGAGACGAAGGAGATCAGCGGCAACACCGCGCTGCACTACTTCCGCAACGAGGATCCGGGTGCGTTCGTGTCGATCTCCGGCGGCGGGATCCTGGAGTCGAGCAAGAAGAAGGACGACGCCCAGAAGTTCCTCACGTTCGTCACGAGCAAGGCCGGCCAGGAGGTCCTGGAGAACGGCACGTCGTTCGAGTACCCGGTCGCCAGCGGAGTGCCCGCCAACCCGGCGCTGGTGCCGCTCGACCAGCTGCAGGCACCCGCCGTGAACCCGTCGAACCTGGACTCGCAGAAGGTCACCGACCTGATGACGAAGGCGGGCCTGCTCTAGATGGGCGGCTGAGGTGGTCACCACCGAGGTCCTGCCGACCGTCGCGGTGCCGGCCGACCCGGAATCGCCGGCCGGCCGCACCTCCCGAAGTCGACCGGGACCGTTGGTCATCGCGGTCGTCGCCCTCCTCGTGGCGGCGACATTCGTGCCGATCGGCTACGTGGTGTTCTCGATGGTGTCCCTGGGACCGGCGCGCGTCTACGAGCTGATCGCCCGGCCGCGGGTGATGGAACTGCTGGTCAACACCGTCGGACTGCTCGTGGTGACCGTGCCCGTCTGCGTCGTGCTCGGCATCGCGGCGGCCTGGCTGGTGGAGCGATCCGACGTGCCGGGCCGAGCCGTGTGGCGGCCGCTGTTCGTCGCGCCACTGGCCGTGCCCGCCTTCGTCAACAGCTACGCGTGGGTCAGCGTCGTCCCCACCCTGCACGGCTTCGGCGCCGGCGTCCTGATCGCCACGCTGTCGTACTTCCCATTCGTGTACGTACCCGCAGCGGCGACGCTGCGCCGGCTGGATCCGGCGATCGAGGAGTCCGCCCGCGCCCTGGGTTCCAGTCCGGCCGGGGTGTTCTGGCGCGTCGTGCTCCCCCAGCTGCGGCTCGCGGTGCTCGGCGGCGGACTGCTGATCGGCGTGCACCTGCTCGCCGAGTACGGCGCGTTCGCGATGCTGCGCTTCTCGACGTTCACCACCGCGATCTTCGAGCAGTTCCAGGCGACCTTCAACGGCGCCGCGGGCAGCACGCTCGCGGGGATCCTCATCCTGCTGTGCCTGGTCCTGCTCGTCGGCGAGGCCCGCGTCCGGGGCACCGCGCGCTACGCCCGGCTCGGCTCCGGTGCGCAACGCTCGATGGTCACGCACCGCCTGGGCGCGATGACGGTCCCCGCCCTCGCCGGCCTCGCCACCCTCACCGTGCTGTCGCTTGGGGTGCCGGTGTGGACGGTGCTGCGCTGGCTCTGGATCGGCGGCGCGGCGGTGTGGACCGCCGACGAACTCGTGCCGTCGGTGCTGCAGACGGTGGCGCTGGCTGCCGCCGCCGCGGCGGTGACCACGGTGCTCGCCTTCCCGTTCGCATGGGTCGCCGTGCGCTACAGCGGGTTCTTCGCGCGCTTCGTGGAGGGCTCCAACTTCGTCACCAGCTCGATGCCCGGCATCGTCACCGCCCTGGCGCTGGTCACGGTCGCGATCCGCTACCTGCCGCCGCTGTACCAGACGGTGTCGCTGGTGCTGGCCGCCTACGTGCTGATGTTCATGCCGCGCGCGATGGTGAACATCCGGTCGGGTCTCGCGCAGGTGCCGCCGGGTCTGGAGGAGGCGTCGCGCTCGCTGGGGGTGTCGCCCACGCTCAGCTTCCTGCGGGTCACGTTGCGGCTCACCGCCCCCGCCGCCGCCGCCGGTGCGTCGCTGGTCTTCGTCGGTGTCGCCACCGAACTGACCGCCACCCTGCTGCTCGCCCCCACCGGCACCAACACCCTGGCAATGCGGTTCTGGTCGCTGTCCAGCGAGCTGGCCTACGCGGGCGCGGCGCCGTACGCGCTACTGCTCATCGTCCTGGCCATCCCGGTGACGGTCGTGCTGTTCCGCCAGTCGACGCGGGTGGCCGCGCTGTGACCGCCACCGCCCTCGAGGTGGCCGGTCTGGTCAAGTCGTTCGACGCCCACACCGTGCTGCACGGCGTCGACCTCGCGATGGCGCCGGGCACGATCACCGCCGTCGTCGGCTCGTCCGGCTGCGGCAAGACCACCCTGCTGCGCCTCGTCGCGGGCTTCGAGACGGCCGATGCCGGAACGATCTCCATCGGCGGCACCCAGGTCGTCGGGGCGGGCACCAACGTCCCGGCGCACCGGCGCGACGTCGGGTACGTGGCCCAGGACGGCGCGCTGTTCCCCCACCTGACCGTCGGCCAGAACATCGCCTACGGCCTCCCGAAGCGCACCCGCGACGTCAAGACCCGCGTCGCCGACCTGCTCGGCACGGTCTCGCTCGACGCGTCCTACGCCGCCCGGCGCCCTCACGAACTGTCCGGCGGGCAGCAGCAGCGCGTCGCCCTCGCCCGGGCGCTGGCGCGTCAACCCGTCCTGATGCTCCTCGACGAGCCGTTCAGCGCGCTGGACACCGGGCTGCGCGCCTCGACGCGCAAGGCCGTCGCGGCCCTGCTCTCCGAGGCGGGGGTGACCACGCTCATCGTCACCCACGATCAGGAGGAGGCGCTGTCCATCGCCGACCAGGTGGCGGTCATGCGCGACGGACGGTTCACCAGCGTCGGGACCCCGCAGGGCGTGTACCGCGAACCCAACGACCGCTTCACCGCCGAGTTCCTCGGTGACTGCGTCCTGATGGCCTGCCGCGTCACCGATGGCGTCGCCGAGAGCGCCCTGGGCCGACTCCCCGTGCGCGGCAGGCTGATCGACGGACCGGGCACGCTCATGCTGCGGCCCGAGCAACTCGATGCCACCACGGTGTCCGACGACGATCGCGGCGACGGCATCGCCACGGTGCTGGCGTCGGAGTTCCGCGGTCACGACGTGCTGCTCACCGTCGACCTCGGTGCCGATGCCGCACCCATCACCGTCCGGCAGCACAGCGTCTCGCCCCCCGGGGTCGACGCGAAGGTCCGCATCCACGTCTCCGGGTCCGCCGTCGTGTTCGGCGACCAACCCCACCACGGGTCGGGGACGGCTGCCGAGTCGTGATGTTCGAGCGTCTCGTCGACCACCTCGCGTGCCACGGCGACGACCCCGCGATCCTGACGCAGGACCGCACGGTGACCTATCGCGCGTTGGCCGACGAGGTCTCGGCTCGCGCAAGCGAACTCGGCACGCGACGCAAGCTGGTGCTGCTCGAGACCCGCAACGACCTGACGACACTGGTGACCTACCTCGCGGCACTGGCGGGCCACCACGTCGTGCTGCCGGTGCCCGACGGCGGCGACCACACCGCCGTCATCGACGCCTACCGGCCCGACGTGATCGTCCGCGACGGCGTGCTCACCCACCGCCACCGCGGCATCCACGACCTGCACCCGGACTTGGCGCTGCTGCTGTCGACCTCGGGGAGCACGGGATCGCCGAAGCTGGTGCGGCTGTCGCGGTTCAACCTCGCCGCCAACGCCGAGTCCATCGCCACGTACCTCGACATCGGCCGAAGTGACCGTGCCGCAACGACTCTGCCGATGTCGTACTGCTACGGCCTGTCGGTGATCCACAGCCACCTGCTCCGCGGCGCCGCGATCATCCTGACCGAACGCTCGGTGGTCGACGACGCGTTCTGGGAACTGTTCCGCGCTCACCGCGGGACGACGTTCGCCGGGGTGCCGCACACCTTCGACCTCCTCGACCGGATCGGGTTCGACGACACGTGCCGGTCCGGCGGGCTGCCCCACCTGCGCTACGTCACGCAGGCCGGCGGGCGACTGTCGCCCGAGCGGGTGCGCTCGCTCGCAGACCTCGCCGGTGCGACCGGTTTCGACTTCTTCGTCATGTACGGCGCGACGGAGGCCACCGCGCGGATGGCCTACCTGCCACCGCGCCTCGCGCGCGACCACCCGGAGTCGATCGGCGTGCCCATCCCCGGCGGGACGTTCCGCATCGAACCGGTCGACGGCATGCCCGACGGCACGGGCGAACTGTTCTACCGCGGCCCGAACGTCATGATGGGCTACGCGCACGGCCTGGACGATCTCGCGCTGGCCGGGGACGTCGACGAACTGCGGACCGGCGACATCGCACGACTGCGAGGGGACGGCCTCTACGAGGTCGTCGGGCGTCGCGACCGCTTCGTCAAGCTCTACGGCCTGCGGATCGATCTGCAGCGGGTCGAGGCCGCGCTACACACCGACGACGTGACCGCCATCTGCACCGATGGCGACGGGCTCCTGCTCGTCGCCGCGGCGCAGCGGCCCGACGGCTGCGACGTCGCGAGTGCGGCCGCCGAGGCGTCCGGGCTGCCCCGTGCGGCGGTCCGGGTCGTCGACGTGGACGAGATCCCGCGGCTGCCCACCGGCAAGCCCGACTACCGCTCACTGCGGGAGCTGGCCGCCGAACGCACCCCCGCCTCGGACGCCGCACTCGACCTGCGCGGGCTGTTCGCCGACGTCCTGCAGATCGACGCGGGAGACATCGATCCCGGGCAGAGCTTCGTCGACCTCGGCGGCAACTCGCTGTCCTACGTCGCCATGTCGGTGCGCTTGGAACAGGAGCTCGGACACCTCCCGGCCGACTGGCAGCGGCTGCCGCTGCGCGAACTGGAGTCCACCCAGAAGACGAGACGGTGGTGGGGCACGACGGTCGAGACCAGCGTGGCCCTGCGCGCCGCGGCCATCGTCCTGGTGGTGGGGTCGCACGCCGAACTGTGGGTGCTGTGGGGTGGCGCGCACATCCTGCTCGGCGTGGCCGGGTACAACTTCGGCCGCTTCTGCCTCGTGCCGCTACCGCGGGCCACCCGCGCCCGCCACCTACGCAGCACCATCGCGTGGATCGCCGTGCCGTCGATCGTCTGGGTGGCGTTCGCGCTCCTGGTGACCGACGACTACACCGCGTCGAACCTGTTGTTGGCCAACAAGTTCCTCGGGCCAGACGACAGCATGACCGCCGGCCGGCTGTGGTTCGTCGAGGTGATCGTCTGGGTGCTCGTGGCGCTGGCTCTGGTCTGCTGGTCCCCGCTGGGCGACCGCATGGAACGGCGCTGGCCATTCGGCTTCGCGGTCGCCTTCCTGGCGCTGGGCATGGCGTTGCGCTGGGACGTGTTCGGCCTCGGCCTCGGCCGCGCCGCGTGGTTCACGGTGCTGGCCTTCTGGTTCTTCGCGATCGGGTGGGCCGCGTCCAAGGCCACCACCGCATCGCAGCGGCTGGCCGTGACCGCGGTGCTCGCGATCGGCGTCGTCGGCTACTTCGGCAACCCAAACCGCGAGGCGCTGGTGTTCGTCGGCCTCGCACTGCTGATCTGGTTGCCCGCGATCCGGTGCCCGTCGGCGTGCACCGTCGTCGCGGGCCTGATCGCCGAGGCGTCGCTGTTCACCTATCTCACCCACTATCAGGTGTATCCGCTGTTCGGCGAGCACACGCTGGCGGGTGTGATCGCCGCCGTGGTCGTCGGCATCCTGCTCACCCGGCTGGTCACGTGGGCACGCCGCTGGATCCGGCTGCGCCTGCACGCGCCGGTCAGGACGGCCGCGGCTCCCGCTCGGCGATGAGCCCCTCCTGCGCCAGGGTCGCGGCGATGACCCCGTCGGCGCCGATCAGACTGCCGGTGATGACGCCGCGGCCACGCGCGGCGGCCGGTGAGCGGGTCTCCAGCAGGTTCCACCGATCCGCCCGCACCGCCCGGTGGAACCAGATGGACGAGTCGGTGGTGCCGCTGCGGTGGGTGCGCGCGGCCATCGAGTGACCGTGCACCGCGAGCGCGGGGTCGATCATGTACACGTCGCACACGTAGGCCGCGATCACGGCGTGCAGCGCCTCGTCGTCGGGCACGGGCACGGTGACCCGCCACCACATCCGCCGGACGAACTCCCCCGACGACCGGTCGTCGACCATCCGGATGTCGATCTCGTCGAGCGGCATCGACGGGGCCGGGCCTGCGGGACCGCTGCGCGGCAGCGTCTCCGGATCGCCGGGCAACGTCACCGTCCCGTGCTCGGGACCCGCCATCGGCGCGGCGAACGTCACGCTGGCGGTGGTGAGGAGCCGGCCCGCCTGGGTGGCGTCGACGCGGCGCGCGGCGACGGTCCGCCCGTCGTACACGGCGGTGACCGCGTAGTCGACGCTCTCGCCCGCCTCGCCGCCGCGCAGGAACTGCAGGTGCATGGTCGTGACGGGTTTAGCCGCGTCGACGGTGCGGGTGGCGGCCGCGAGGCTCTGCGCCATGAACTGGCCGCCGAACGCGCGCTTGCCCTCCGGCCCGCTGGCCGGTCCGATCCAGGTGCCGTCGCCGGGGCCGGGCCGCACGTCGAGGAGGGTCAGGAGTGTCGTCATGCCACGGTGCCCGCGTCGATCAGCGCCCGGACCTCGGCGTCGGACATCTCCAGGCGGGACCGGAGCACCGCCGCGGTGTGATCGCCCAGTTCGGGTGCCGGCACCGCCGCGGGGTACTCGCCGTCGATCGCCAGCGGCAGGCCTGGGGCGAGGTAGGTGCCGACCCTGGGCTGGTCCAGCAAGCTGAACAGCGGGTTGTCGGTGACCTTGGGATCGGTGGCGACCTCGGCGAACGTCCGGTAGCGCTCCCACAGGATCGACGTCGTCCTCAGCGCGGTCGCGATCTCGTCGGCCGTCCGGTCGACGAACCACGTGGTGAACAGCCCCGTGAGCGCATCCCGGTGCCGGTAGCGATCTCCCTCGACCGAGAAGTTCGCACCCAGCGAATCACCCAGTGCCGCAACGGCCCTGGTGGTTCCGGTCAGCTCGGTCAGGTCCCGGAAGTGCCGCCCGGTGAGCGCCACGACCATGAACGACCGACCGTCGGCGCTGGTGAACTGCTGACCGTACTGGCCGTAGATGGAGTTCCCGATCCGCTCACGGGCCGAACCGGTGACCATCGCCTCGGTGAGGAAGCTCAGGTTGCCCGCGGTGGCCAGCGCGACGTTCTCCAACGGGATCGACACGTGCTGACCCGCGCCGGCGACGTCACGGTGCCGGACGGCGGTGGCGACGGCGAGCGCGGCGTACACGCCGCAGGCGACGTCCCAGGCGGGCAGGACGTGGTTGACCGGATCCGACAGCGCGGTCGGACCCGTGACGAGGGGGAACCCGACGCCGGCGTTGACGGTGTAGTCCACGCCCGTCCCCCCGTCGGCGCGGCCGGACACCTCCACCTGGATCAGGTCCGGCCGCAGCCTCTCCAACGTCTCGTACGAATGCCATTCTCGACCAACGACATTGGTGATGAAGACGCCCGCGTCGGCGATGAGCCGCTGGATCAGGTCCTGGCCGCCGTCGGAGCGGACGTCGACGGCGACGGACTGCTTGCCCTTGTTGAGGCCGGCCCAGTAGATGCTGACGCCGTCATCGGTGACCGGCCACCGGTGGTAGTCGGCGGCACCGCCCACCGGGTCGATCCGGACGACCTCGGCGCCGAGTTGCGCGAGCGTCATGCCCGCCAGCGGCACCGCGACGAAGCTGGAGATCTCGACGATCCGGACGCCGGCCAGCGGTCGGGCGGGATCGGGTCGGTCGGTCATGCGATCACGATATGGGGCGCGGCGGCGCGCGGGGTCACCCCCGTCGGTTCAGACGAGTGCGACGACGTCGGCGATCGAGTCGAACACGCGGCTGGGCCGGAACGGATAGCGCTCGATGTCGTCGCGGGTCGTGGATCCGGTGAGCACCAGGATGGTCTCGAGACCCGCCTCGATGCCCGCCACCACGTCGGTGTCCATGCGGTCGCCGATCATCACGGTGTCCTCGGAGTGGGCCTCGATGCGGTTGAGGGCGCTGCGGAACATCATCGGATTGGGCTTGCCGACGAAGTAGGGTTCGCGGCCCGTGGCCTTGGTGATGAGCGCGGCGACCGAACCCGTCGCGGGCAGCGGCCCCTCCGCCGACGGACCGCTCACGTCGGGATTGGTCGCGATGAACCGGGCCCCGCCGAGAATGAGCCGGATCGCCTTGGTGATGGCCTCGAACGAATACGTGCGGGTCTCGCCAAGCACGACGAAGTCGGGGCCGACGTCGGTCAGCGTGTAGCCGACGTGGTGCAGCGCCGTCGTCAGGCCGGCCTCCCCGATCACGTACGCGGAACCGCCCGGCAACTGGTCGTGCAGGAAGGCGGCGGTGGCGAGCGCCGACGTCCAGATCGCCTCCTCGGGGACGATCAGACCCGAGCGGGCCAGCCGCGCCGCCAGGTCACGCGGGGTGAAGATCGAGTTGTTGGTGAGCACCAGGAACGGTCGCTGCTTCTCGGTGAGGGTCTGCAGGAATTCGGCGGCTCCGGGCAGGGCGTGGTCCTCGCGGACCAGGACGCCGTCCATGTCGGTCAGCCAGCACTGCGGTGTGGTGCGCATGCGCTCCAGTGTGTCAGGTGCCCGCCGGCGTCAGCGGACGACGACCGCCGACGGTTCGCGCGGGGCTCCGAGGGCGTCGCGGTGCGACGGGGGCCGGCGCCCACCCTCGTCGGTGATCCCGTAGCGCTGCGCCAATTCGGCGCCGACGTGCGTCCGACCACTCAGGTCGAGCAGGTCGGGGTCGCGGTAGAGGGCGTCGATGACGTACCCGGTGAACTCGGGGGTCTCGGCGTGCTCGGCGGTGCGCGCCAACGCGCCGGGGAGTCCGTCGAATGCGCGGCGGAACTTCTCGGTGAGCAGGATGCCCATCCAGATCGAGGCGGTCGCGACCGGCGTGCCCGCGAAGTCGACGGCCATGTCGGCGGCCATCTTGTCGACGCCCGCCTTCTGCGCTCCGTACGCGGGACCGTGCATGTAGCAGACCGATCCCGGGGACGACGTGAAGGCGATCAGCCCGCGCTCGCCCCGCACCATGAGGGGCGCCGCGTGCCAGGACGCCACGTACGCCGATCGCAGCCCGACGTCCAGGACGTCACCGAGGTGGCGTGGCTTCTCCCAGAACGGTGCCGCACCGGTCAGCTCGTCGTCGATTGCGGCGGCGTTGTTCACCAGGAGGTGCAGCGCCCCGGACTCGTCGGCGACCCGCTCGAACAGCGCGGCGACCTGGTCGTCGTCGCGGTGGTCCACCGCGACTGAAATCCCGCCGGCATCGTCGTCGACCGTGCGGCCCGTCCGGTAGACCCGCCAACCCGACCTCAGCAGTGCGGTGGCGATGCCGAGCCCGGCGCCCCGGCTCGCGCCGGTCACGACGGCGACTCGTTCGGGATGTGCGCGCACGTCTACTCGGGGAGGCGCAGTTCTGGCTTCTCGACCTCTTCGATGTTCACGTCCTTGAACGTGATGACCCGGACCTGCTTGACGAACCGGGCGGGCCGGTACATGTCCCAGACCCAGGCGTCGGCGAGCCGCAGTTCGAAGTACACCTCGCCGTCGGCGTTGCGGGGCACCATCTCCACGCTGTTGGCGAGATAGAACCGCCGCTCGGTCTCGACGACGTAGCTGAACTGCCCCACGATGTCCTTGTATTCGCGGTACAGCGAGAGTTCCATCTCGGTTTCGTACTTCTCGAGATCTTCGGCACTCATCTGTTCAGTGGTCCTTCGGTCGGTAGGGCTTCCATCTTCCCTCAGCTCGTTTCGGCGTGCTGCGTCGGCTCCTTGGCGACCGGCATCGCCTCGTCCCACCCGGGGTCGCCGTCGAGCAGCGTCACCTCGTTCAACCCCGAATTCTCGCCGTCGCTCCGCTCGCCCCCGGAACCAGCCCGGCGCACGTTGACGAACGAATACCGGTGCTCACTGCAGGGGCCCAGCTCCGCCAGCGCCGCGGTGTGGGTCGGCGTGCAGTACCCCTTGTGCAGCGCGAACCCGTAGCCGGGATGGGACTTCTCCATCTCGACCATCAGGCGGTCGCGGCTCACCTTGGCCAGCACGCTCGCCGCGGCGATGCAGGCGGCCGCGGCGTCACCACCGATCACCGGCAGCGACGGCATCGGCAGGCCGGGGACCCGGAAGCCGTCGCTCAGCACGTACCCGGGTCGCACCGGCAGACCCGCCACCGCTCGGCGCATGCCCTCGATGTTGGCGACGTGCACGCCGCGCCGGTCCACCTCGGTCGAGGGGATGAACACCACGTGGTAGGCCAGCGCGTAGCGGCGGATCAGCGGGAAGAGCCGCTCCCGCTCGCGCTCGGTGAGCTTCTTCGAGTCGTCGAGGGCGGCGAGGCTCTCCAGCCGGTTGGGTCCGAGCACGCACGCCGCGACCACCAGGGGTCCGGCGCAGGCGCCGCGGCCCACTTCGTCGACACCGGCGACGGGGCCGAGATTGCCGCGATACAGGGCGGATTCGAGCGTGCGCAGACCCGATGACTTCCGGATCACCGTCCGCGGGGGCCAGGTCAGAGCCACGGGAACGTCAGTGCGAGATCTGCGGATTCACGCTGGAGACGCCGCCCCACCGTCCCGGCGGCCACGCGATGAACCGCGCCTTTCCGATGACGTTGTCGACGGGAACCGTGCCCGACATCGGATCGCCGGTGCACAGCAGCCCGCGCTGCGCGTCGGCGGGAAGGTTGGTGCAGTGCGCACGGGAGTCGGCCGAGTGCGTGCGGTTGTCGCCCATGACCCAGAGCCTGCCATCGGGCACCGTCACGGGCCCGAACTCGTTGCCGAGGCAGGGGTAGACCGCGGGGTCGGCCATCATCGTCGTCGGGTCGAGGTACGGCTCGTCGAGCTTCTTGCCGTTCACCGTCAGGCCGGTGTCCGCGCGGCACTCGACGGTCTGGCCGCCGGTCGCGATGACGCGCTTGACGAGGTCGTTCTCGTCCGGCGGGACGAAGCCGATGAAGGACAGCGCGTCCTGCAGCACCTTGACCGCGGGATTGTCCGACCGGATCGACTTGTAGCCGATGTTCCAGGCCGGCGGACCCTTGAAGACGACGACGTCGCCGGGTTCCGGAGCGCCGAAGTGGTAGGAGACCTTGTCGACCATGATGCGGTCGCCGACACAGCCCGGGCATCCGTGCAGCGTCGGTTCCATCGACTCCGAGGGAATCAGGTACGGCCGCGCGATGAACGTGAGCATCACGTAGTACAGGACGATGGCGATCGTCAGGAGGATCGCCGCTTCCCGGAGGGCGCCGCGCTTCTTCTTCGGAGGATCCGGCTCGGTCGCGTCGTCGGTCTCTGGCGCGTCGGGAGCGTCGGCGGGTCCGGTCACGCCAACAGAGTAATCACGGAGGTGATCACGACGAGGAACCCGTGCAGGCGCGCGGATGACGCGCGCCGTGCCAGAGCACCCGTCGGGGTCAGCGCTTTTCCTTGATCTTGGCCTTCTTGCCGCGCAGCTCACGGAGGTAGTAGAGCTTGGCGCGACGCACGTCACCGCGGGTGACGACGTCGAGGTGGTCGATGTTGGGCGAGTGCACCGGGAAGGTGCGCTCGACGCCGACGCCGTAGCTCTCCTTGCGGACGGTGAACGTCTCGCGCACTCCGCCGCCCTGGCGGCGCAGCACGACGCCCTTGAAGACCTGGATGCGCTCCTTGGAGCCCTCGATGACCTTCACGTGCACGTTGACGGTGTCACCGGGGCCGAAAGTCGGAATGTCGTCGCGTAGCGACGTCTGGTCGACGAAGTCCAGCGTGTTCATCTACAGACTCTTCCTTAGCGTGTGGGCGTTGATGCGGCGGTCGCGTAGCGCGACGCAGCACCGAGCCAATCCTTGTGCGTACGTTTGAGGTGTATCCCGCGGCAGGCCCAGCCCGAATCGAACACGAGCCACCCGGCCTGCGCGGACAACTGCTCAATTGTGCCAGACCGCCCCCCGACGGGCGAAATCGCGTCGGCGACGGCGAGGTGACCGGCACGGGCCGGGGTCCGCTCGCGACGCGGGCCCTCCGCACGGAGGTTAGTCTGAGTAAGTACGGACATGGGCGTGCCGGTAGCCGTCCATCGACGACGAACACCCCTGATCCGATCGCTCGAGGAGGGTCTTTGTCTGCGCGGCAGTCGACGTCACCACTGGTCACGGCAGCGGCCGTGGCGGCCGTGCTGACCCTGGTGTCCGGCTGCGGGGCACGGACCTACGGCGATGCGCCGCCGGCGCCGGGTGCACCGCCGCAGCTGACCGTCGTCGCCCCGCTGGGCGACAGGGCACCCCTTCCGGAGGCGCCGCCGGATCAGCCCGCACCCACCTTCGCCGGCCTCGAGCAGCGCGAGCAGCAGGCCGTCGCCGATGCCTCCGCGGAGGGCGCGGACGTCAGCGTCGCGATCCTCGACCGCAACACCGGTCAGCTGGTCACCAACGAGGACGGGTCGACCATCGCGATCGCGTCGGTGGTGAAGCTGTTCATCGCCGACGACCTGCTGCTGCAGGTGGCCAAGGGCCAGACCCGACTGTCCCCCGCCGACCGGCAGATGCTCGACGTGATGCTGCGGTCCTCCGACGACAGTGCCGCCGAGGTCTTCTGGAACCGCAGCGGTGGCAGCGCGATCATCAACCGGGTGGTCGCCCGCTACGGCCTGGGCGCCACCCGTCCGCCGAACAACGGGCGGTGGTTCAACACCATCAGCACCGTCACGGATCTGGTGCGGTACTACGACATGATGCTGGCCGGTACGGGAGGACTGCCGCCGGAACAGGCCAGCATCATCCTGTCCAACCTGGCGAACTCGACCCCGACGGCACCGGACGGCATGGTGCCCGGCGGGGTTTACCCGCAGCGCTTCGGGATCCCCGAGGGGCTACCCGGTGACCGCGTGGCGGTGAAGCAGGGCTGGATGTGCTGCGTGGGCTCCGACTGGATGCACCTGTCCACCGGCGTCATCGGTCCGGACCGGCGCTACGTCATGGCGATCAGCTCGATGGAACCCGCGGACGCCGACGAGGCGCGCGCCACCATCACCCGGGCGGTGCAGACGATGTTCCCCCAGGGGCACGTCTAGTCGAGGAGGTCGGGCCTGCGTCGACGGGTGCGTTCCAGCGACTGCTCGTGCCGCCAGGCAGCCACCTTGGCGTGATCGCCGGACAGCAGCACGGCAGGCACGTCGAGGTCGCGCCAGCTCACCGGCCGGGTGTAGCTCGGGCCCTCGAGCAGCCCCTCGGAATGGGAGTCCTCCTGGTGCGACGCGGGATTGCCGATGACGTCGGGCAGCAGGCGGACGGTGGCCTCGATCATGACGAGCGCCGCGACCTCGCCGCCGTTGAGCACGTAGTCGCCGATAGACACCTCCTCGACCCGCATCCGACGCGCGGCGTCGTCCGCGACCCGCTGGTCGATGCCCTCGTAGCGGCCGCACGCGAAGACCAGGTGCTCCTCGGTGGCCCACCGCTGGGCGTCGGCCTGCCGGAACGGTCGACCCGCGGGCGTCGGGACGACGAGAAGCGTGTCCGCCGTGCAGATCTCGTCGAGGGCGTCACCCCACACCGGCGCCTTCATGACCATGCCGGGGCCGCCACCGTACGGCGAGTCGTCGACCGACCGGTGCACGTCGTGCGTCCAGCGGCGCAGGTCGTGCACGCCGAGTTCGATCAGGCCAGACTCGATCGCCCGGCCCGGTAGTGCCTGTCGCAGCGGTGCGAGGTAGTCCGGGAAGATGGTGACGACGTCGATCCGCACGTCGTCCTACAGCTCGTCGATGTTCAGCAGACCGTCGGGCGGATCGATGACGACCGTCTGATCGAACAGCGACACCGACGTCACGATGGCGCCGACGAACGGCACCAGGATCTCCGCGCCGGCCTCGGTGGTCACCGACAGCAGCTCCCCCGCGGCCGTGTGCAGCACCTCGGCGACCGTCCCGACGGCGTCGCCGCCGACGGTCTCGACCCGCAGACCCTCGAGCTGGTGGTCGTAGAACTCGTCGGGATCGTCGATGGGCGGCAGGGTGCCCGAGTCGACGAGGAACAGCGTGCCGCGCAGGGCGTCGGCGGCGTTGCGGTCGGCCACGCCGTCGAAGCGCACCAGCAGCCGGCCCGCATGGTCGCGGACCGACTCGATCTCGAACTCGCGCTCCGGTCCACCGCGACCGACCCTGCCGCGCAGGATCTTTCCGGGGCGGAAGCGCGAGTCGGGATCGTCGGTGCGCACGTCGACGACGACCTCACCGGTGACGCCGTGTGCCTTCGCGACCCGTCCGACGACGAGGTCCACTACCGTTCTCCTGCTGCCGGACCTACTGGTCGGTGTCGACCACGTCGACGCGGATGCCGCGGCCGCCGATGCCGGCGACCAGCGTGCGCAGCGCCGTGGCGGTACGGCCACCGCGACCGATGACCTTGCCCAGGTCGTCGGGATGCACGTGCACCTCGACGGTCCGGCCACGGCGGTTGGTCACGAGGTCGACGCGGACGTCATCCGGGTTGTCGACGATTCCGCGCACCAGGTGCTCGACGGCGTCGACGACGACCGTGCTCATTCGGCGGCGGGCGCGTCGGTCTCGGCAGGCGCGATCTCGGCGGCGTCGGCGGCGGCCTCGGGCGTCTCGCCTGCCGTCACGGGTGCATCGGCCTCGGCGTCGGCCTTCTTGGCCGGTGCCTTCTTCTTCTTCGGCGTGGTGGCGTCACCGGTCGGCGCGTCGTCGGCGGCGGCGAGGGCCGCGTTGAAGAGGTCCAGCTTCGACGGCTTGGGCTCCTTGACCCGCAGCGTGCCCTCGGCACCGGGCAGGCCCTTGAACTTCTGCCAGTCACCGGTGATCTTCAGCAGCGCGAGGACGGGCTCGGTGGGCTGTGCGCCGACGCTCAACCAGTACTGGGCGCGCTCGGAGTCGATCTCGATGAGGCTCGGCTCCTCCTTCGGCTGGTACTTGCCGATGACCTCGATGGCGCGACCGTCGCGACGGTTGCGCGCGTCGGCGACCGAGATGCGGTACTGGGGGTTGCGGATCTTGCCGAAGCGGGCGAGCTTGATCTTGACAGCCATGTCGAACTACTTCTCCTGTGATTGCCGCGCTTGCAATTCAGCGACTCGAGCAGGTTGCCCGGTCCGGTTTTGCACTGCGCGTGTGACCGCCGCGCGGCGCATCGACAGAGATCCAGCGAGGAGCTTGCGGATCGCGCATCGAACGGTGTCGCGGGGCAGACAGCCGCCCATTGTGCCAGAACGTGCAGGCCGGACGGAAATCGCGCGACGGGCCCTCAGACGACCTTGCCTCAGACGACCTTGTCGAAGCACTTGGTCTCGACGCGACGGGTCATCCGCCAGCCGTCGGCGGTGCGGGTGAACTCGTCGTCGTACCAGAGCCCGCAGAACAGGATCTGCCCGTCAGCGCCAAGCACCATCGGGTTGAAGCACAGGATCCGCGACGTGGCGGTGTCACCGGTGACCTTGACGTCGAAGTTGCCGATCAGGTGCGAGTACGCCGGGAAGTTCGGCAGTACCTCGGCGAGCCACGTCTTGACCTCGGGGAAGGACCCGTCGATCCCACCCATCGCGCGGTAGTCGATGTAGGCGTCCGGGGTGAACACCCGGTCGAGGTCGTCGAACCGGCGCGTGTCGATCGCCGTGGAGTAGTCGACCAGCAACTGCTGGATTTCGAGGCGGTCGGAGATCTCTTCGAGGCTCAGCACGCCACCAGTTGTACCGCCGGGCGCCCCCGCCCGGCTAGGCCTGCGGGCCCTCCGCCGGCGGCCAGTGCTCGCCGAGCGACGCGTTGCCGGGTTCGGTGTGGTCGCCGCGGGACAGCGGCACCCACTGCTCGCTGGGCGCCGGCTGCCGCGACGACGGGAAGTCGCGCAGCTTGCCCGTGGGCTGCGCGTCCCACTTGGCGAACGTCAGCGGCGTCTGCATCCAGCAATGCAGCAGGTTGTAGGTGGCCTCCAGCGAGTCCAGGTGCGTCCGCTCCCAGCCGTGGCTGCCGTCGAGCCCGAACCCGACCAGCGCGGCGCGGGTTCCGGCGCCCGCCTCGATGGCGGCGGCGGCATCGGACCGGTAGTAGCGGAAGACGTCGCGCGCGTACGGGATCTCGTGCTCGTCGGCGATCCGGCACAGCTTGCGGGTGAGGTGGTAGTCGAACGGACCGTGCAGGTCGGCCATCGGGATGGTCACGCCGTCCTCGATGGAGTGCTGCCCGGGCGCGCACACCGCGTTGTCGACCGAGATCAGCTCGGCGACGTCGGGCGGCAGGCCGTGGCTGGCGCCGTGACCGACCTCCTCGGTGATGGTCACCATGATCGTGGTGCGGTGGGGCAGCACCACCTTCTTCTCGGTGACGGACTTGGCGAGCGCCAGCGCGACGGCCACGCCCGCCTTGCCGTCGAGGTGGCGCGAGACGACGAAGCCGTCCTCGGTGAGTTCGGGGCTGGTGATGAACGCGACGAAGTCGCCGACGTTCAGACCCAGCTGCTCCAGGTCGGCGCGCGAGGACACCTTGCGGTCGACCCGCACCTCCACGTGCTCCCAGTCGGTCGGCTGCGTGTCGATCTCGTCGCCGAAGGCGTGCCCACTAGCCTTGAGCGGCATGATCGTTCCGGTGATGAACGACTCGGGGTCGTCGGAGAAGATGCGCACCCGTGCGCCGGCGGCGAAGCGGGCGGAGAACGTGCCCACGGGGATCAGCTCGAGGCGGCCGTTGTCCTTCAGCTCGCGCACCATGCAGCCGATGGTGTCGGCGTGCACCACGATCGCCCTGTCGATGGTCTCCGACTCACCGGGCAGTTCCGCGTTCAGCGCGCCGCGGCGGGTGAGCGTGAACGGCACGCCCATCTCGTCGAGGATGTCGCCGATCAGCTGCATCACCGCGTCGGTCCGTCCCGACGGGCTGGGCGTCTGCAGCAGCGCGAGCAGTGTGTCGACCATCCACGCGCGGTCGTCCGCGGGCATGGCGGCGATATCGGGCACGGTGCCTCCCTCTTCTTCTCAGAGTCGGTGACGTTACCCGTGCCCGGTCAGTCCTGCTCCACCGGTCCGGGTTGCCACGCCCACGGCGTGGCGGCGGTGCGCGGGAACAGCAGATCGACGAAAGCCTGTGCGGTGGGCCGAGGTTCGTGGTTGGCGAGCCCCGGACGCTCGTTGGCCTCGATGAAGACGTACTCCTCCCCCGTCACCGCGGGAACCATCAGGTCGATGCCGGTGACGGGGATCCCGATGGCGTCGGCGGCGTCCACGGCCACCTTGGCGAGCAGCGGGTTGATGTCGTCGGTGACGTCGACGATGGTGCCGCCGGTGTGCAGGTTGGCGGTGTGCCGCACGACCAGGCGCTCGTTGGACGGCAGTACGTCGTCGAGTTCCCATCCCCCGTCTCGGACGGTGTCCTCGGTGAGCGCGTCGACGGGGATGACCGACTCGCCGTGGGTCGCGGCCGACCGCCGCCGGCTCTGTGCCTCGACGAGCTGGCGGATGGTGTGCTTGCCGCTGCCGACCACCTCGGGTGGCCGCCGGATGGCCGCGGCGATGACCTTGCCGTTGATGACGACGAGCCGCAGATCTTCACCCTCGCAACGCTCTTCGATGATCACGTCGGCGCAGTGCTTGCCCGCCCAGGCCAGGGCGCGGTCCAGGTCCTCGGGCGTGCTCACGCCGACGGTGATGCCTGCGCCCTGCTCCCCTCGGGCCGGCTTGACCACCACCGAGCCGACCTCGGCCATGAACTCGTAGTCTGCGTCGTCGAACGTCGCGGTGCGCCCGAGCGGCACCCGGATGCCCGCGTCGGACACCACCTTGCGGGCCACCCGCTTGTCGTCGCAGCGGCTCATGGCGACGGCATTGGTCAACTCCGACAGCGACTCTCGGGTCACGATGCTGGTGCCACCGTGGGTCAGGCGCAGGTAGCCGCCCTTCCCGTCGAGCACCTCGACGGCGATTCCGCGCATGATGGCCTCGTCGGCGATGATGCGGGCGTAGGGGTTCAGTTCGGCGAGCCCCTCCCCCTCCTGCACCGGCGCGAACAGCTTCTCGTTGATGGCGTTCTTGCGCTTGATGCCCAGTGCGGGCACCCGCTCGAACCCCATCCGCTCGTAGAGCGCGATCGCGCCGGAGTTGTCGTGCAGCACCGACAGGTCCATCTGGGAGCGGCCGCGCGTCGCGAACTCGTCGACGAGTGACCGGACCAGCAGACCGCCGACACCGGGCCGGGAGATCGTCGGATCGACGGCCAGGCACCACAGGCTCGACCCGTTCTCCTCGTCGGCGAACAGGTCGGCGTGGTCGATCCCGGTGACCGTGCCCACGACGGCACCGGTCTCGTCGTCGGTGGCGACGAGGTAGATCATGTGCGGCTCGGAGTGGGCGTTGTTCCACATCAGGTCGACGTCGGCAGGAACCATCCGGCACTGGACGTAGATGTGGTTGATCGCCGCGCAGTCCTCCTTGCTCTGGACCGTCCGCACCGACAGTCCCGGGACGTCCGGGGGTCGGAACTCACCGGTCCGACCGAAGTCCAGCCGGTAGGTGAAGCTCGGGTCGATGAAGAACTCGTGCGGGTGCAGCGCGACGAAGACGTGCGGGGCGTCGAGGTACATCCCGATGTCGCGCCGCCCACTGGCCTCCGCGCGCAGGGCGTTGCCGAACTGGTCGGGGTCGGAGAAGGTCTGCCCGAAGACGAGCCTGCCCCATCCGAGGTCCTGCACCACGCCGTCCGCGGAGTCGCCGTGCGACGCGACGGTCATGACACGCCGTCGACGTGGCGGGCCAGCCACAACTCCAGTAATCCGATCTGCCACAGTGGATTACCGCGTAGCGGCGTGAGGTTCCCGTTCGGGTCGGCGAGCATCTGGTCGACGGCCCCGGTGGCGAACAGATCCCGTGAGCGCGCGGCCTGGCTGTGCAGGGCGTCGCGGACCAGGTCCAGGTAGGGCCCGGCCAGGTGCTTGAGCGCCGGCACCGGGAAGTAGCCCTTGGGCCGGTCGATCACCTCGGACGGGATCACCGTGCGCGCGGCCTCCTTGAGCACCCCCTTCCCGTCGAAGGCAGTCTTCAGCTCGGGCGGGCAGGTGGCGGCCAACTCGACGAGTTCGTGGTCCAGGAACGGCACGCGTCCCTCGAGGCCCCACGCCATGGTCATGTTGTCGACGCGCTTGACCGGGTCGTCGACGAGCATCACCGTGGTGTCCAGGCGCAGCGCGCGGTCGGTCGCCGTCCCCGCCCCCGGATGCGAGAAGTGCCGCAGCGCGTAATCGCCCGATACGTCGTCGTCGAGACGCCACTGCGGCTGCAGCAGCCGGTTGACCGCGGCGTGGTCGCGGTCGAAGAACGCGGTGCGGTAGCGGGACAGCGCGTCGGCGGGATCGTCGTCGCGGGCGTGGGCCATCGGCGGGTACCAGTGGTAGCCCGCGAAGATCTCGTCGGCGCCCTGGCCGGACTGGACGACCTTGACGTGCTTGCTGACCTCCTCGGACAGCAGGTAGAACGCGACGCAATCGTGGCTGACCATGGGCTCGGCCATCGCCCCGATCGCACCCGTCAGCGACGGCAGCATGCGTGCGGTGTCGATCCGGATCTGATGGTGGTCGGTGTCGAAGTGCCGGGCGATGACGTCGGAGTACTTGAACTCGTCGCCCTCCTCGCCACCGGCGGCCTCGAAGCCGATGGAGAAGGTCTGCAGGCCGTGCTGGCCGGCCTCCGCGAGCAACCCGACGATGAGGCTGGAGTCCAGGCCGCCGGACAGCAGACAGCCGACGGGCACGTCGGCGACCAGGCGTCGTTCGACGGCGGTGCGCAGCGAGGCGAGGATGGCGTCCTGCCAGTCGCGCTCGGACCAGCCGGCCCGTTCGGCCGAGCGCTCGAAGGCGGGCTCCCAGTAGGTCTTCTCGCTGCGCGAGCCGTCGGGTTCGATCCGCATCAGCGTGCCGGGCGGCAGCTTGCGCACGCCCTTGAGGATGGTGTGCGGTGGCGGCACCACCGAGTGGAAACTCAGATAGTGGTGCAGCGCAACGGGATCCAGGTCGGTGTCAACGCCACCGGCGGCGACCAACGCGGGCAGCGAGGAGGCGAAGCGCAGGGCGCCGGTGCCGTTGCCGTCGGCGACCTCCGACCAGTACAGCGGTTTGATCCCGAGCCGGTCGCGCGCCAGCAGAACCCGTCCGCTGTCGGTCTCGGTCACCGCGAACGCGAACATCCCGAAGAGGTGGTCGACGACCTTCTCGCCCCACTCCTTGTACCCCTTGAGCACCACCTCGGTGTCGCTGTGGGAGAAGAAGCGGTAGCCCTTGCCGAGCAGTTCGCGGCGCAGTTCCGGGTAGTTGTAGATGCAGCCGTTGAAGGCGACGGTCAGACCGAGGTCCGGATCGTGCATGGGCTGGTGGCCGTGGCTCGACAGGTCGATGATCGCGAGTCTGCGGTGCCCCATGGCGACACCATCGGATGCCCACATTCCCGAGCTGTCGGGTCCGCGCGGGACCATCGCGTCGGTCATGGCGGCCACTGCCGCGAGATTGGCCGGGCGCCCTCTGGCGATCTCGCCGGCGATGCCGCACATGAATTGGTCCACCTCTCGTCGTCGGGCGACGGGGGTTGAGTGAAATCAGACGTCGAACATCAAGATCGTCACCCGCGCCGCTCGAATAGCCGAAGATCGATTCCACCAAACACGACGTTCGTCACACGCGAATCGTCGGGTTAGGCTCCTGATCCCATGGGCAAGTATGCGACCGCGCTCCTCGGCTGTCTTGTCGGCATAGGCCTCGTGCTGGCGCCGGTGACGTACGCCGACGTCGACGTGGCACCCGTCGGCGCCGTCCCCATCCCGGACGGGCCGGCTCCCGCGTGGATCGTCGCCGACATGGACACCGGGCAGATCCTCGCTGGTCGGGACCAGTACGTGACGCACGCGCCTGCGAGCACGATCAAGACGCTGCTGGCCCTGGTGACCCTCGACGAGCTGCCGCTCGACGCCACGGTGGTCGCCGATGCGCACGACACCGACGTGGAGTGCAACTGCGCCGGCGTGGAGGCCGGCCGCACCTACACGACGCAGGACCTGCTCGACGGCCTGCTGCTGGTCTCCGGCAACGACGCCGCGAACACGCTGGCCCACATGCTGGGAGGCACCGACGCCGCCGTGGCGAAGATGAACGCCAAGGCGGCGGCGCTGGGCGCGACCGCGACGCGCGCCGGCTCGCCGTCCGGGCTCAACGGCCTGGGCATCGACGGCTACACGACGCCGCACGACCTCGCGCTCATCTTCCGCTCGGCGTTGCAGAACCCCGCGTTCGCGGCCATCACCGGTTCGCCGAGCGCACCGTTCCCCGGCAAGGCCGGCCCGGTGACGCTGGTCAACCAGAACGAGATGCTCTTCCGCTACCCCGGCATGCTCGGCGGCAAGACCGGCTTCACCGACGTCGCACGCAAGACCTACGTCGGCGCAGCCCAGCGGGACGGTCGCCGCCTCGTGGTCGCGATGATGTTCGGCCTGGTCAAGGAGGGCGGACCCACCTACTGGGATCAGGCCACCAGCCTGCTGGACTGGGGCTTCGCGCAGAACCCGTCGTCGAGCATCGGCGTCCTCTAGCGACTCGAGACGCGACGGAGACCTGATCGCGCGCTGTCCGAGTCCTGGGAACCGTAGCGTCGGCGACCGTGCCGTCCCGCGACCGAACCGAGCGCGGGCGGCGTCTCGTGGCGGCGACGGCGCTCGCGCTGACCGCCGCCGTCTGCGCCCCCACCACGTCGGCGTCGGCGCAGCCCGCCATCGAACCGGCAGCCGCGATCGCCGACGGCCCCGCGAAGGCCTGGCTGGTCGCCGACCTCGACAGCGGCGCCGTCCTGGCGGCCAAGGACCCGAACGGCTCGTACGCGCCGGCGAGCACGATCAAGGTGCTGCTGGCGATGGTGGTGCTCGACAACCTCCGGCCCGGCGACTTCGCCCGCGCCAACGCCTCCCACGGCACGGTCGAGTGCTCCTGCGTCGGGTTGACGCCCAGGCAGCCGTACACCACCCGGCAGTTGCTCGAGGCGCTGCTGATGGTGTCGGGCAACGACGCCGCGAACATGCTGGCCGACATGCTGGGGGGCCAACGCGTCGCGGTGGCGGCGATGAACCGCAAGGCCGCGAGCCTGGGCGCCAGGAGCACGCGGGCCTCGTCGCCGTCGGGCCTCGACGGGCCCGGCTGGGAGTCGATCACCTCACCGCTCGACCTGGCGACGATGTTCCGTGCGGCGCTGACGTATCCGCTGATCGCGCAGATCCTGCGCCAACCGTCCGCGCCGTTCCCGGGCAAGACGATCACCGCCCAGAACGAGCTGCTGACTCGCTACCCCGGCGATCTGGGTGGCAAGACGGGTTTCACGAACCTCGCCCGCAAGACCTATGTCGGCGCCGCCCAGCGCGGGAACCGACGGCTCGTCGTGGTGCAGATGTACGGCACGGGCGACCTCTACGGTCAGGCGGTCAGCCTGCTCGACTGGGGCTTCAGCCGGGGCTGACGGCGACCTCGGCGAAGGCCCGGACCGGGAACGTGCCGAAACCCTCGACCGCCGGCGGCGCCGCGGTGAAGCGGGCACCTCGCGGCGGCACCGCGCCCAGGTTGGTCAGGTGCTCGACGACGTGCACCTCCGCGCCGAGCAGCAGGGTGTGGGCGGGCCGCTCGCCGCCGGACTCGGTGTCGTCGATGTTCACCGAGTCGATGCCGACCAGGACCGCGCCGGCGTCGATCAGGTACCTGGCGCCTTCACCGGTGAGAAAGGGAGCGCCGGTGCCGTAGGCCGCGGTGCCGAACAGGCGGTCCCACCCCGTGTGCAGGAGCACCGCCGCGCCGTGCACGTCGCGGTCGGCGAAGGTCTCGGCCCCGATGCCGCGCCGCGCCGCGTCCCAGGCGTCGGTGAGATGAAACACCTCCGCACGCAGGCCCACGAGCGTGGCGAGGTCGAGGCCGGCGAGATCGGGGCCGTCGGCGTAGCGGTGGTAGGGCGAGTCGAGATAGGTGCCGGTGTTGCCGATCATCGTGATGACGTCCATCGCGAACTCGGTGCCCGGCGCGTACCTGGTGCGCGAGTCCGCACGGGTGAGGTGTGGGGAGATGACGGGCGCAGGCAGGCCGGGGTAGGTGATCAGACCGGCACGGATCGGGTGGCTGAGGTCGATCACCCGTCGCGCGGACGCGATGTCGGCGGGCGGGTCATGGGAGTCGACGTGGGCGCGGTCCGGCATGCCGACGAGCGTAGGGGCCGCTCCGCCGGCAAGGGAGGCCCCCATCGCAGTGGCCGCAGAACTAAGGTCACCCTAACCAAGCCACCGAGGAGGCGCACGTGACCGACCAGCGCGACCTGTCACTGATCGTCGCCTTCGGCACGGACATGGGCAACTCCGAGGATGCCGCCATGACGTTCGCCGAGGGCGCCACCGCCGCCGGCATCGCGGCGGAGGCCGTCGAACTCAACCAGGTCGACCTCGCCGAACTGCAGGCCGCCACGCACTTCGTCGTCGTCTGCTCGACGTTCGGCGAGGGCGAGTTCCCCGACAACGCACTGCTGTTCTGGGAGGCACTCTCCGCCGCTGACGCCCGACGCCTCGAGCACCTGAGCTTCGCCGTCCTGGCGCTCGGCGACACGTCCTACGACTTGTTCTGCAACGCAGGCAAGTTGATCGACGAACGACTCGAGGCACTCGGCGCCACCCGTCTGGTCGATCGCGTGGACGTCGACGGCTTCTACGACGAGCCGGCCGCTGCGTTCACCGGCGACGTCGTGAAGCACCTGCAGGCGGCACGGTCCGGTCCGGCACCCTCGGGCGGCGTCGTCGAGCCCGAGAGGACGGCCCGCGATCGACACCTGCCCGTCGACGCCCGACTGGCCGTCAACCGTCTGCTGAACTCACCGCGCTCCGACAAGGAGGTACGCCACTACGAGGTGGACGTGACCGGGCTCGGGATCGCCTACGACGCAGGCGATTCCCTTGCCGTCCACGCGACCAACGATCCCGCACTGGTGGACCTCCTGCTCACCGCGATGGCCGTCGGACCCGACGACACCGTCCCCGGCTACGACGAGCCCCTGGGCGTGCTTCTCGCCGAGCGCCTGGAGATCCGGTCGCCGTCACGGGCGCTGCAGGACGTGGCGGGGGTCGCCGGCCACGGCGAGGACGTCCTCGACCTCGTGGTCCGGGCCGGACTGCCGGCCGACGTCGTCGTGGAGGCGTTGCGGCCGTTGCAGTTCCGCGACTACTCCATCGCATCGAGTGCTCTGGTGTACCCCGACCACGTCCACCTGACGGTCGCCACCGTGCGCTACGCCGCCGGCGACCGCAGACACGGTGGGGTGGCGTCGACGTTCCTCGCCGAGCGAGGCGAGACCGTACGCGTACACCTACGGCCCAATCACCACTTCCGACTGCCGGCCGCCGACGTGCCCATCGTCATGATCGGCCCGGGCACGGGCATCGCGCCCTTCCGCGCGTTCCTGCAGGAACGCCGGGCGACGGGGGCATCCGGACGATCCTGGCTGTTCTTCGGCGATCGGCGACGCGACACCGACTTCCTCTACGGCGATGAGTTGGAGTCGTTCTCGGCGGACGGGACACTCACGCGAATGGACCTCGCGTTCTCGCGCGACGGTGCGCCCGGGGACGCGAAGACCTACGTCCAGCACCGCATGCGCGACCACGCGGGCGAGCTGTTCTCCTGGCTGGAGGACGGTGCGCACGTCTACGTCTGCGGGGACGAGAAGCAGATGGCGAAGGACGTCGACGCCACCCTGCGCGACGTCGTCGCCGGACACATCGGTCCCGACGCCGCCCACGCCTACGTCAACGACCTCATCAAGGGCCATCGCTACGTGCGGGACGTGTACTAGGGCCCGAACACGCGGCCGCGCAACATGATCAGGGTCGGATGGTCGAGCACGCCGGGCGTACGGGGGTCGTCGGCGTAGCACACCAGGTCGGCCGGACCGCCGTGCTGCAGGGCGGGTCGGCCGAGCCACGCGCGGGCGTCCCAGCACGCCGCGCCGAGCGCCTCGGTCGGGGTCAGCCCCACGCCGCGCAGGGCTGCCACCTCGTCGGCGATGCGGCCGTGGGCGATCATCCCGCCCGCGTCGGTGCCGGCGAAGATGGGCACGCCGGCGTCGTGCGCGTCCGCGACCCGCCGGTGGCAGGTCGCGTAGAGGTCCCGCATGTGCTTGGCGTACGTCGGGTACTTGGCGGCGCCGTCGGCGATCCCGGGGAAGTTCTCGATGTTGACGAGCGTCGGCACCAGCGCCGTGCCGTGCTCCAGCATCAGCGGGATGACGTCGGAGGTGATGCCCGTCCCGTGTTCGATGCAGTCGATTCCCGCGCCGATCAACCCGGGCAGGGCGTCCTCGCCGAACACGTGCGCCGTCACCCGCGCACCCTCGGCGTGCGCGGCGTCGATCGCGGCCCGCAGGACGTCGTCGGACCAGAGCGGCGCGAGGTCGCCCGCCTCGCGGTCGATCCAGTCGCCGACCAGCTTCACCCAGCCGTCCCCGAACCGGGCCTGCCGGGCCACGGCCTCGGGGAGCTGCGACTCGTCCTCGAGGTCGATGGGGACGCCCGGAAGATACCGCTTGGGCCGCGCGATGTGCCTGCCGGCGCGGATGATGCGCGGTAGGTCGTCGCGGTCGTCGAGGCTGCGGGTGTCCACCGGCGACCCGGCGTCGCGCAGCAGCAGCGCACCCCGGTCGCGCTCGGTCTCGGCCTGCGCGACGGCCTCGTCGAATTCGACCGCCCCGCCGGGCCCCAGTCCGACGTGACAGTGCGCGTCGACCAGGCCCGGGATGACCCACCCGTCGTCCCCGTCGGCCCCGAACACCGTCTCCGCACCGGCGATCGGCTCGGCGCTCAGGACGCCCTCGTGGACCCACCACTGCACGGGCTCCCCATCGGGCAGCCCCCGGCCTCGGACGTGGAGCCGGCTCACCGGTTACTTCTGGCCGGGAAACTTCAGCTTCGACAGGTCGAAGTCCGCCAGGCCCGGCGGCAACTCGTCGAGGCCCTTGGGCATGTTCGACAGGTCGGGGAAGCCGGCGGGCAGGCCACCGACGCCCAGCGGGCTCTGGACCTTCGGCGGCGTGGGCCCCCGGTTGCCCTTCTTCTTGCCCGCCTGCTTGTTCTTGCCCTTCGCCGCCTTGCGCGTCGATCCCTTGCGCCCGAACGGCATTCCCATCTGGCCGGCCATCTGGGACATCATCTTGCGGGCTTCGAAGAACCGGTCGACGAGCTGATTGACCTCCGAGACCGCCACGCCGGACCCGTTGGCGATGCGCAGCCGGCGGGAGGCGTTGATGATCTTCGGATCGGCACGTTCTTGCGGCGTCATGCCGCGGATGATGGCCTGCACGCGGTCGAGTTGGCTGTCGTCGACGGCGGCCAGCGCGTCCTTCATCTGACCCGCACCCGGCAGCATGCCCAGCAGGTTGCCGATGGGACCCATCTTGCGGATCGCCAGCATCTGCTCGAGGAAGTCCTCCAGCGTCAGCTCACCCGAGCCGATCTTGGCGGCGGCCGCCTCGGCCTGGTCCGCATCGAAGACCTGCTCGGCCTGCTCGATGAGGGACAGCACGTCGCCCATGCCGAGGATGCGGCTGGCCATGCGGTCGGGGTGGAAGACGTCGAAGTCCTCCAGCTTCTCACCGCTGGAGGCGAACAGGATCGGCACGCCGGTGACCTCGCGCACCGACAGCGCCGCGCCACCGCGGGCGTCGCCGTCCAGCTTGGTCAGCACCACACCGGTGAAGCCGACGCCCTCGCGGAACGCGTCGGCGGTGGTGACGGCGTCCTGGCCGATCATCGCGTCGAGGACGAACAGCGTCTCGTCGGGGTTGACGGCGTCGCGGATCGCGCCGGCCTGCCGCATCAGCTCCTCGTCGATGCCGAGACGTCCGGCGGTGTCGACGATGACCACGTCGAAGTGCTTGGCCTTCGCCTCGGCCAGGCCCGCGGCGGCGACGGACACGGGGTCTCCCGCGGCCATCTGCTCGATGGTCTCGCCGCCCGGGGAGACACCCGGGTGCGGCGCGAACACGGCCACTCCCGCGCGCTCGCCGACGATCTTGAGCTGGGTCACCGCGCCGGGGCGCTGCAGGTCACACGCCACCAGCAGCGGGGTGTGCCCGTGCGCCTTGAGCCACTTCGCGAGCTTGCCCGCCAGCGTCGTCTTGCCGGAGCCCTGCAGGCCCGCGAGCATGATGACCGTCGGCGGGGTCTTGGCGAACCGCAGCGTGCGGGTCTCGCCGCCGAGGATGCCGACGAGTTCCTCGTTGACGATCTTGACGACCTGCTGAGCGGGGTTGAGCGCGCCGGAGACCTCCGCGCCCTTCGCTCGTTCCTTGATGCGGGCGATGAAGTTTCGGACGACGGGCAGCGAGACGTCGGCTTCCAGCAGCGCGAGGCGGATCTCGCGGCCGGTGGCGTCGATGTCGGCGTCGGTGAGGCGCCCCTTGCCACGTAGGCCAGAGAGCGCCCCGGTCAACCGGTCGGAAAGCGATTCGAACACCCGACCAGACTAACCGGGTGCGGCCCCTCAGCCGGCCTCGGACAGCTTCTTGACGGGCGGCGGCATGGGCAGCACCGCGTACATCTCCCGCTCCAGCCGGTCCCTGGCCTCGAGGACGGCCTCGGGGTCGGTGTCCTGGTCGGCGGGGACGGCAAGCCCGAACACGTCGACGACCGACGATCCGAGCGTGGTGACCTTGGCCCACGCGATGTCCAGGCCGTCCCGCTCGATCACCGCCGTGAGACGGGCCAGTAGACCGGCGCGGTCGGTGCTGCGGATCTGCACCACCAAATCCGGGGTCGGCGACTCGTCGGCCGCACCGTCGAACCAGAGGATCCGGGGTGGGGCAAGCGCCGGATTGCCCGGTACGGCGGCGGGCACCTCGCCCGCGCGCGTGGTGGGCGTGGCCCCCGCGTCGGCGTCGCGCTGCTCGAGTGCGGCGATGACGTCCAGGTCGCCGGCGAGGGCGAGGATGAACTGCTGGCGGAGCAGCTCGGCGCCCGGCGGCTCTCCGAACCGGGGCGACACCACGAAGGTGTTGATGGCGGTGCCGTCGTGGCTGTTGACCGACGCCGAGTGCACGCGCAGCGAGCCGAGTGCGAGGATTCCCGCCGCCTTGGACAGCAGCCCGCGCTGGTCGGGGGCGATCATCGTCACCTGGTAGACGTGGGCGTCGGCGGCCACCAGGTCGACGTGCACCCCACCCTGGGCGGCGAGTTCGAGGTGGCGCGGATCGATGGGATCGGGCCGCGGTAGCGGCTCGCCCGCCATGACGAGGCGGCACCGCCGGACCAGGTCGCCGATGAGCGAGGCCTTCCACTCCCCCCACACCCCTGGCCCGGTGGCCAGGGAGTCGGCCTCGGCCAGCACGTGCAGCAGTTCCAGGAGCACCGAGTCGCCGCCGAGGGCGTCGGCGACGGCGGAGATGACGGCCGGATCGGCCAGGTCGCGCCGGGTTGCCGTCTCCGGCAGCAGCAGATGGTGGCGAACGACCTTGGACAGCAGGTCGACGTCGTGGTCCCACAGACCCAACCGGGTGCCGATCTGGACGGCCAGGTCCGCGCCGATCACGCTGTGGTCCCCACCGCGTCCCTTGCCGATGTCGTGACAGAGCGCCCCGAGCACCAGGAGGTCCGGCCGTGACACCCGGGTCGTGAATGCGCTTGCACGCGAGACTGTTTCGACGAGATGCCGGTCGACCGTCCAGATGTGCACGACGTCCCGGGGCGGCAGGTCGCGGACGGCGCCCCATTCGGGGAAGAGCCTGCCCCACAGTCCGGTTCGGTCGAGCGCCTCGATCGTCGACACCGTGGCGGGACCCGCCGCCAGCAGCACCAGCAGATCCTTGAGGGCCTGCCGCGGCCACGGGGTGCGCAGTTCCGGTGCGGCCTCGGACAGCCTGCTGAGCGTCGACGACGCCATCGGCAGCCCGGTGGTGGCCGACGCGGCCGCGACGCGCAGGATCAGGCCGGGGTCGCGCGCGGGCCGGGCGCCCTTGGCGAGGATGACCTCGCCGTTGAACTCGACGACGCCCTCGTCGAGGGGGCGACGGATCGGGCGGCGCAGCGCCGCGAAACCCCGGCGCGGCAGCGCGTTCGCCGCCGTCCGCAGGCCGGCGTCGACGTAGTAGCTGATGGTGCGCGCGGCATCGGAGAGCGTGCGCGCGAGGTCGAAGCGATCGCCGATGCGCAGCGCCGCGCCGATCTCGTCGGCGTACTGGGCGAGCAGCATCTCCCGTCCGCGCCGCGACGTCCGGTGCAGTTCGGTCCGGACGTTGAGCAGGGCCAGGTGGGCGTCGCCGAGGGTGCCGGTGGGCGAGGCGAGCAGCGTGCTGGGGTACACGTCGGCGAGCTGGGCGATCGCGAGCGCGTTGAGCAGCTGCACGTCGCGCAGACCGCCGCGGCCGTTCTTCAGGTCGGGCTCCGCCCGGTGGGCGATCTGCCCGCTGCGCTGCCACCGCGCCTCGGCATGGGCGACGAGTTCGTCGAACCGCGGGGCGATGCCGGTGCGCCACTGCCGGCGGGCGCCACCAACCAGCAGGGCCGAGAGGTCCGCGTCGCCTGCGATGTGTCTGGCGTCCAGCATGGCCAGGCCCGCAGAGATGTCCTCGCCGGCGACCTGCAGCGCCTCGGGGACGGTGCGGACGCTGTGGTCGATGTGAATGTTGGCGTCCCACAACGGATACCAGAGGAGTTCGGCCACCTGGGTGACGACGTCACGCGGCATGTCGTCGTGGATCAGGGTGAGGTCGAGGTCCGAGTACGGCAGCAGCTCGCCGCGACCCAGTCCGCCCGTCGCGACGATGGCGAAGCCACTGGTCGGGGTGATGCCGATCTCGGTGGCCTTGGTGCTCAGCCAGAACTCGTGCAGGTCGAGCAACGCGTCGCGCAGCGCCGCCGAGTCCAGTCGGTGTGCGCCGCCGTTCAGCAGCTGGTCGGCCGCCTTGGCGAGATCGTGCGCCGGACGCGACGAACCCGCCGCCGGAGCCTCCCAACGAGGGGCCCCGGCGGCGGGTTCTGGTGTCTGCTTGGTCATCTCGGCCTTCCCCGGACGTGCGGTCGGTTGTCGCTCTGTGCGCGTCCGGGAGACTGCGCTGGAGATTCAGCCATGCATCAGATGGCGTCGGTCCCCCGCTCACCCGTGCGCACGCGTACGACGGTGTCCACGGAACTGACCCAGACCTTGCCGTCACCGATCTTGCCGGTGCGCGCCGCCTGGACGATGACGTCCACCACCTTGTCGACGGCGGAGTCGTCCACCAGGACCTCGACCCGAACCTTCGGGACGAAGTCGACGGAGTACTCCGCGCCTCGGTAGACCTCGGTGTGACCCTTCTGACGTCCATAACCCTGGACCTCGCTGACCGTCATCCCGAGGATGCCGGTCTGCTCCAGACCGGTCTTCACGTCCTCGAGCGTGAACGGCTTGACGATCGCAGTGATCAGCTTCATTTAGTCGATCCTTCCAAAGACACAGTCGATTGTTCCCGATCAAGCGAGTTCATAAGCAGTTTCCGCATGCTCGGTCTCATCGATGCCGGTGTCCTCGGCCTCCCGGTCGACCCGCCAACCCAGCGGCTTGACGATGAAGGCGATGATCACGGTCATGATGCCGGTGAAGATCACCGCAGACAGTGCGATGACGATCTGCACCACGAGTTGCTTGAAGTCGCCCCCGTAGAACAGACCCGGTGACCCGTCGGCGGAGTAGGCGAGGAAGCCGATGCCGATGGTGCCCCACAGGCCCGCGACGAGGTGGACGCCCACGACGTCGAGCGAATCGTCGTACCCGAACTTGTATTTCAGCCCGATGGCCAGTGCGGACAGCACACCGGCGACGGCACCGAGGATCAGCGAGCCGACCGGCGTCAGCGCGCCACACGCCGGGGTGATGGCCACCAGGCCGGCGACCACGCCGGACGCCGCGCCCACGCTGGTGGCGTGGCCGTCGCGGATGCGCTCCACCACCAACCAGGACAGCATCGCCGCCGCGGTGGCCGCGGTGGTGTTGACCCACACCTGTCCGGCGATCATGTCGGCGGCACCCTCCGAGCCCACGTTGAAGCCGAACCAGCCGAACCACAGGATCGCGGCACCCAGCATGACGAAGGGGATGTTGTGCGGCCGGAAGGCCGTCTTGCCGAAGCCCGCTCGCTTGCCCAGCAGCAGCGCGAGCACGAGGCCCGCCATACCGGCGTTGATGTGCACCACGGTGCCACCGGCGAAGTCGATGGGCGGCACGTTAGCCGTGCCCTCGTCGTCGACGCCGAATAGTTTGGCCGCGATGCCCTTCTCGCTACCCGAGAGCAGTCCACCGCCCCAAACCATGTGTGCCAGTGGGAAGTACACGAGCGTCACCCAGATGCCGCCGAACAGCATCCAGGTTCCGAACTTCATGCGCTCGGCGACCGATCCGCTGATCAGTGCGACGGTGATCACGGCGAAGGTCAGCTGGAAGGCCACCCAGACGATCGCGGGTACGGACCCGAAGCCGCCGAGGACGTACCCCGTCTGCCCGTCGGCGAGTTCCTTGGTCTCGAGGAGCTGACTGACTCCGAAGAGCGAGAAGGGATTGTCGAAGATTCCCGCGATGTCGCTCTCGCCGGTGTGCGTCGAGGAGAAGGACATCGAGTAGCCCCACAGCACGTAGATGACGCTGACCAGGCCCATCGACCCGAACGACATCATCATCATGTTCAGGACGGACTTCTGGCGGGACAGGCCGCCGTAGAAGAACGCCAGGCCCGGCGTCATGAACAGCACCAACGCGGCCGAGGTGAGCACCCAGGCCGTATCGCCGGCACTCAGCATGCCGTCGCCCGCGCCGAATGGCGCGAACATCTCGTCAGGTAAGGCTAAGAGCACTTTGTGTGAACCTCCTCGGGAAGTGCGCCGACGTGAATCGGCCTCCCGAAGAGACTCTGACGCTGTCGTTTCATCGGTGAATCACCGGTGTTTCGCCGACGTGAACGGATCGGCCCCACCTGTTACACCTGTGTTTCCACTCGGCGGACGGTGGTTCAACCCGCGCGCTCGACGACCTATCCGAGCAGGGCGTCGACGAATGCGGCCGGCTCGAACGGGGCCAGATCGTCGGGGCCCTCGCCCAGCCCGACGAGCTTGACCGGAACCCCGAGTTCCTGCTGCACGCGAAACACGATCCCGCCCTTCGCCGTACCGTCCAGCTTGGTCAGGACCACCCCGGTGATGTCCACCACCTCGGCGAACACCCGCGCCTGCGGCAGACCGTTCTGGCCGATCGTCGCGTCGAGCACGAGCAGGACCTCGTCGACCTCGGCGCGCTTGGTGACGACGCGCTTGACCTTGCCGAGCTCGTCCATCAGGCCGGTCTTGGTGTGCAACCGGCCCGCGGTGTCGATGACGACCACGTCGGCACCCGAGGCGATGCCGCGGTCCACGGCGTCGAACGCGACCGACGCGGGGTCGGCGCCCTCGGGGCCGCGCACCACGTCGGCGCCCACCCGTGACGCCCAGCTCTGCAGCTGGTCGGCCGCGGCGGCGCGGAAGGTGTCCGCCGCGCCGAGGACGACGCGCCTGCCGTCGGCGACGAGAACACGCGCCAGCTTGCCGACGGTGGTGGTCTTGCCGGTGCCGTTGACGCCCACGACGAGCAGGACCGACGGCTTGTCGTCGTGCGGCAGCGCCCTGATCGAGCGGTCCATCTCGGGATACAACTCGGAGATCAGCACCTCGCGCAGGACCGCGCGGGCGTCGGCCTCGGTGCGCACGGTGCTGCTCGCCATCCGCACCCGCAGCGCCGCGACCACGTTCTGCGTGACGACGGGTCCGAGGTCGGCGATCAGCAGGACGTCCTCGACGGCCTCCCAGGAGTCCTCGTCGAGATCGCCGCCACCCAACAGGCCGAGCATGCTGCGGCCGAGCGCACCCTGGCTCTTGGAGAGCCGGCCGCGCAGGCGTTCGAGCCGCCCCTCGGCGGGCGCGATGCCCGACAGGTCGACGGCGGGCTCGGTGGGCGGCTCGGGTTCGACGGTCTCGGGCTCGACGACGTCGGGCTCGGCCACGTCGGGCTCGATTACGTCGGGCTCGGCGACCTCGGGGGTCGCGACGACGGGCTCGGCCGGGGCCGGCGGCTCGGGCTCGACCTCGACGGGGTCGGGCAGCCGCACGTCGGCGATGGGCCGCTTCGGTGCGTCGCGCGGGACGGTGGCGTCGTCGCCCACCGCGGGCAGACCGCTGGTGTCGAGACGCGGCCGTCGTGGCGGCGCGGGGCGCTCCGCGGGCGCGGTGGGGGCGGACTGGCTGAACGTGATCCCCGTCGATGCGGTGTAGCCGCCCGACTTGTCCAGCTGGGTGGTCGTGTCGGGCGCCGACAGGCTGATGCGCCGCCGCCGGTAGCGGATCAGTCCGACGACCAGGGCGACGATGAGCAGTATCGCGACGACCGCTATCGCGATCCACACGCCAAGGGGCAGTATCTCGGTCACGGCGTCATTGTCTCAGGGGACGCCGGTCGTGCCGACCACCGGTGACCCCCGGCCCGTGTCAGCCGCCGGCCGCGGTCAGCTCGTGACCCCGCATCCGCTGCGAGATCACCTGGGTGATGCCGTCTCCCTGCATCGTCACGCCGTACAGGGCGTCCGCGATCTCCATCGTCGGCTTCTGGTGGGTGATCACGATGAGCTGCGACCGCTCGCGCAGCTGCTCGAACAGCCCGAGCAGCCTGCGCAGGTTGACGTCGTCGAGCGCGGCCTCGACCTCGTCCATGATGTAGAACGGCGACGGCCGGGCCCGGAAGATCGCCACCAGCATCGCGACCGCGGTCAGCGACTTCTCGCCACCGGACAGCAGCGACAGGCGCTTGACCTTCTTGCCCGGCGGGCGGGCCTCCACCTCGATGCCGGTGGTCAGCATGTCGTCGGGGTTGGTCAGCAGCAGCCGGCCCTCGCCGCCGGGGAACAGCGACGCGAAGACGCCGGTGAACTCGCGCTCCACGTCGGCGTAGGCCTCGGCGAACACCTGCAGGATGCGGTCGTCCACGTCGGCGATCACGTCGAGCAGGTCCTTGCGGGCGGCCTTGACGTCCTCGAGCTGGGTCGACAGGAAGTTGTAGCGCTCCTCGAGCGCGGCGAACTCCTCGAGCGCCAGCGGGTTCACCCTGCCGAGTTCGGCGAGTTCCCGCTCGGCCTTCTTGGCGCGCCGCTCCTGGGTGGGCCGGTCGAACGGCATCGGCGCGGGCTCGGTGACCTGTTCGCCGCGCTCGCGGGCCTGCTCGTACTCGGCCATCTCGAGTTCGGTCGGCGGCAGCGAGGTCTGCGGGCCGTACTCGGCGACCAGGTCGGCGACCGCCATGCCGAACTGCTCGAGTGCCTGGGCCTCGAGCTGCTCGATGCGCAGTGCGGCCTGAGCCTTGGCGACCTCGTCGCGGTGCAGCGCGTCGGTGAGGGCGGTGAGGCGGGCACCGAGTTCGGTGGTCTCCGCGCGGGACCGGGTCAGCCCCTCCGCGCGGACCTTGCGCTCCTCGGCCAGGTGGTCGCGGGTGCGGGAGGCGACGGCGACCGCCTCGGCGAGCCGGGCGGCGACCAGCCGGCCCGACTCCTCGACGACCGCGGCCACCCGGGACGCGTGCTCGCGGGCCTGCTGCGCGCGCTGGGCGCGCACCCGGGCCTCGCGTTCGGCGGCGGCGGCTCGGCGCAACGAATCTGCCCGTCCACGAACGGCATTGGCGCGCTCCTCGGCGGTGCGCACGGCCAGCCGCGCCTCGACCTCGGCAGCACGCGCTGCGTCGACGGCGACCGTCGACGCCTGACGGTCGGCCGGCTCCTCCTCCATCGTCGGCATCTGCTGCGCGTTGTGCAGCCGGTCCTCGAGGTCGGCCAGTTCCTCGACCGTCTGCGCGCGACCCGTCTCGAGTTCGTCGCGCTGGCGGAGCAGTCGCTGCCACTCCTCCTCGGCGATGCGGGCCTCCTGGCCCAGCCTGCCCAGCTGCTCGTAGATCGACGAGATCGCGGCGTCGGACTCGTTGAGCGCGGCCAGCGCATGCTCGGCGGCGTCCTGGCGCGCCTGCTGCTCGCCGAGCGCCCCGGCCAGCGCCGCCGCGAGGTCGCCCACCTGACGCTCGACGTCGCGCAGTTCGTTCGTCGACTTCTGGATGTCGGACGCGATCTCCAGGGTGCTGATCTTGCGGTCGGACCCACCGCTCATCCAGCCCGCGCCGACCAGGTCCCCGTCGACGGTGACCGCCCGCAGGCGGGGCCGCTCGGCCACGAGTCGGCGCGCCGCGTCGAGGTCGGCGACCACCACGACCTGTCCGAGCAGCGCCACGAGCGCGCCGCGCAGCCGGGCCGGCGCGTCGACGAGGTCGAGCGCCCACGTCACGCCCTGGGGAAGGTCGACCGGCGCGCCGCGGTGGGCGTCGAGGTCCTCGGGCCAGTCGCCCAGGACGATGGCGGCCCGTCCCCCGTCGGCTTCCTTCAGCGCGGCGACCGCGGAACTCGCCGCGCCGAAGTCCTCGGCGGCCAGGGCGTCGGCGGCCGGGCCGAGCACGGCGGCGACCGCGGCCTCGTAACCCTCGCGCACCCGGACCAGCTTGGCGACCGAACCGAACAGCCACGTGCCGCCGTGGTTGTCCTGCAGCCAGGCGGCACCGTCCCGACGGTCCAGCCCGACGGACAGCGCCTCGATCCGGGCGCGCAGCGACGCCACCTGACGCTCGGCACCGCGCTCGGCGGCCTGCAGCTCCGAGACGCGCTCGTCGGCGAGGCGCAGTGCGGCGACCGTGCGGTCGTGGTTCTCGTCGAGGCCGGCCTCCCCGGCATCCAGTTCGCCCACCCGGCTCTGGACGGTCTCGAATTCGGCCTTGGCCTGTTCGGTGCGGGTGGCAGCGTCCTCGATCCCCACCGCGAGGCGGGCGATGCCCTCGTCGGTGGACTCGACGCGGGTGCGCATGGTGTCGACCTGGCCGGACAGCCGGGCCAGGCCCTCCCGGCGGTCCGCCTCCGCGCGGGCGGCGGCCATGTGGGCCCGCTCGGCGTCGGCGGCGGTCTGTTCGCGCTCGGCGAGTTCCTCGCGGGCGGTCTCGAGTCGCAGTCGGCACTCCTCGAGGTCTTCGAGGAGTGCGCGCTCCTCGTCGGCGACCTCCTCGGCCTCCGCGTCGAGTTCGTCGGGATCCCTGCCCTGCGAGGTCTGGACGTCGGCGTCGAGGAGCTGGGCGCGGTCGCGGGCGATGCGGACGGTGGCACTGACCCGCTCGGCGAGCGCCGAGAGCCGGAACCACGTCTGCTGGGCCGCCTCGGCCCGTTCGGAGAGCCCGCTGACCGCCGCCTCGTGGGTGGACAGTTCGAGGCTCGCCACCTCCAGTCGGGTGGTGATCTCGTCGTGCTCCCGGCGCAGCGTCGTCTCGGCCTGGTTCGTGTCGTCGAACTCGGTCTGGCGGGTGACGATGTCGTCGGCGGCCAGCCGCAGCCTTGCGTCGCGCAGGTCGGCCTGGATGGTCTGGGCGCGGCGGGCCATCTCCGCCTGCCGTCCGAGCGGCTTGAGCTGCCGCCGGAGTTCGGTGGTGAGGTCGGTCAGGCGCGCGAGGTTCGCCGACATGGAGTCGAGCTTGCGAACCGCCTTCTCCTTGCGCTTGCGGTGCTTCAGCACGCCCGCGGCCTCCTCGATGAAGGCCCGCCGGTCCTCGGGGCGGGACTCGAGGATCTCCGAGAGCTTGCCCTGGCCGACGATGACGTGCATCTCGCGACCGATGCCGGAGTCGCTCAGGAGTTCCTGCACGTCCATCAAACGGCAACTGCTGCCGTTGATCTCGTACTCACCGGCGCCGTCGCGGAACATCCGGCGGGTGATCGAGACCTCGGAGTACTCGATCGGGAGGGCGTTGTCGGAGTTGTCGATCGTCAGCGTCACCTCGGCGCGGCCCAGCGGCGCCCGCGACGACGTGCCGGCGAAGATGACGTCCTCCATCTTCCCGCCGCGCAGGGTCTTCGCGCCCTGCTCGCCCATCACCCACGTCAGCGCGTCGACGACGTTGGACTTGCCCGATCCGTTCGGCCCCACCACGCACGTGATGCCGGGCTCGAAGCGCAGAGTCGTCGGCGAGGCGAAGGACTTGAAGCCCTTCAGCGTCAGACTCTTCAGATGCATGGGGTGCCACCTTACCGGCAGGCACCGTCACGATCCGGCGCCTGCGGATTACCTCTCGGCGAAGCCCTCGAACGGCTCTCCCGGCGGTGTCCAGTCCTCGACGACGCGGTCGACGTGGCCCGGCGTGGTGTCGCCCCGCAGCAGGTCGAGCAGCCGTTCGCACGCAGATCGCGGTCCCCGGGCCACCACGTGCACGCGCCCGTCGGCCTTGTTGGCGGCGAAGCCGGTCAGGCCGAGTTCGAGTGCCCGCGCCCTGGTCCACCAGCGGAAGCCGACGCCCTGCACGTGGCCGTGCACCCAGGCGGTCAGGCGGACCGAACCGTCCGGGTCAGCCCCGTCCGACATCGGTGACCCCGAACCGCACCTCGGTACCGCTCTTAAGGGTGCGGCCCACCGTGCAGACCTTGTCGATCGACCGCTCGACGATGGTCGTCAACTTGGCGACCTCCTCGGGGGTGAGCGCGGACAGGTCGACCTCGAGGTCCTCCACGAGCAGCGGATAGCGCTCCTGGTCGCGGTCCGCGTCGCCGGACACCCGGATGGTGGTCTGGTAGTCGTCGCCGAGCCGGGCGCGCAACGGATGGTCGCTGGACAGTCCGCTGCATGCGGCGAGGGCGATCTTCAGCAGCTCGCCCGGGGTGAAGACGCCCTCGACGTCCTCGGACCCGACGAGTACCTCGGCTCCGCGCGAGCTGCGCCCGGTGTAGCGCCGCACCCCGGTGCGTTCGACCCACAGTTCGGTCATGACGATTCCTCTTCTCTGGTCATCCGGCGAGCGTGCGCGTCTGCGGGCGACACGCCGGGTCCAAGGCGAACAACGCGCACGCTCGGCGGTCTATTCGTCGCCGACTCGGGCTCGACTCCGTGGCCCCGATTGACGTGGCCTGGGCTGGCACCGCGGGCAGTAGAACGACGAGCGGTTCATGAACTTCTCCCGTCGCATCTCGGTGCCGCACCGCCGGCAGGGCTTGCCCTCCTGGCCGTAGGCGTCCAGCGACCGGTCGAAGTAGCCGGACTCGCCGTTGACGTTGACGTACAGCGAGTCGAACGAGGTGCCGCCCTGGCTCAGCGCGTCACGCATGACGTCGGCGGCGTGGTCGAGGATCTCGGCGAGCTTGGGCTTGGTCAGCGTCTCGGCCAGCCGGGCGCCGTTGACCTTGGCCCGCCACAGCGACTCGTCGGCGTAGATGTTGCCGATTCCGGACACCACGGTCTGGTCGAGGAGTTGTCGCTTGATCTCGGAGTGCTTGCGCTTCAACACCTTCACCACCGCGTCGCGGTCGAACTCCGGATCGAGCGGGTCTCGGGCGATGTGCGCGACCGGCTCGGGCAGGTCGGTGCCGTCGACGGTGACGAGGTCGGCGAGCATCCAGCCGCCGAAGGTGCGCTGGTCGATGAAGCTGAGCGCCGTCCCGTCGTCCAGCAGCGCCGCGATCCGCAGGTGATCGGTCTTCTCGATGGGGCCGAGCAGCATCTGTCCGCTCATCCCGAGGTGCACCACCAGTGCCTCGTCGGGCCGATCCGGGCCGCCGAGCACCAGCCACAGGAACTTGCCCCGCCGACCGGTGCCGAGCACCTCGGCGCCGAGCAGCCGTGCGGTGAGATCGGCGGGTCCGGGTTCGTGACGCCGGACCGCGCGCAGGTGATGCACGCGGACGGCGGTGATCGTCCTTCCGGTGACGTGCGCGTCGAGACCGCGCCGGACCACCTCGACCTCGGGGAGTTCAGGCATCGGACGAATCAGGCATCGTCGACCGGCGGCGGGATCTGCGCGACCTCCGAGTCGAGCGCCGTCCACGCCTGCGCCGCCGCCTTGATCTCGGCGTCCTTCTTCGTGCTGCCGATGCCGGTGCCGTACTCCACGCCGTCGACCAGCACGACCGCCGTGAACACCCGGTCGTGGTCGGGGCCGTCGGAGTCGACGACGTACCGGGGTACGCCGAGACCGCGGGCGACGGTGAGTTCCTGCAGGCTGGACTTCCACTCCAGAGCGGCACCGAGGCCTGGCGCGGCGTCGAGCAGGTCGCCGAACAGTCGTAGGACCACCGCGCGGGCGGCGTCGAAGCCGTGTTCGGAGTAGACCGCACCGAGGAGCGCCTCGACGCCGTCGGCCAGGATGCTCGCCTTGTCGGCGCCGCCGGTCACGATCTCGCCGCGTCCCAGCAGGAGGAACGACCCGAGTCCCGTGTCCGCGAGCGTGCGGCCGACGGTGGCGAGCGCCTGGGTGTTGACGATGCTGTTGCGCAGCTTCGCCAGTTCGCCCTCGGGGCTGTCGGGGTGGCGCGCGATGAGGATGTCGGCGATCAGCAGTCCGAGGACGGCGTCACCGAGGAACTCGAGCCGTTCGTTGGTGGGCAGCCCGCCGTTCTCGAACGAGTAGCTGCGGTGGGTCAGGGCGATGGTCAGCTTGTCGTCGGGGAGATCGATCCCGAGGGCGTCGAGCAGCCGGGTCCGATCCGCCGTCACGCGCGGTCCCCATCTGCGCCCGGGGCGTCGGAATCGGTGGGCAGCATGGCGGCGAGCTTGGCCCACCGCGGATCGATCTGGTCGTGATGGTGGTCGGCCTCGGCGTCCGCGAGCCGGGTGCCGCAGTCGGGGCACAGCCCCTGGCAGTCGTCGGTGCAGAGCGGGGCGAACGGCAGAGCCAGGCCGACGGCGTCGACGATCGGTTGGTCGAGGTCGACGGTGTCGTCGATGACGTGTCCCACCTCGTCGGTCTCGGTGGTGGCCTCGGTCGCGCTCTCGGGATAGGCGAAGAGTTCGGTGAGGTCGATCTCCACGTCCCCGGTCACCGGTGCCAGACACCGCGCGCACTCGCCCACGGTCGGCGCCGACACCGTCCCGGTGACGAGGACGCCCTCGGACACCGCCTCGAGTCGCAGGTCCAGTTCGACCGGCGCCCCGTCGGCGATCGCGATCAGGTCGAGGCCGATCCGGTGCGGCGCAGGCACGGTCTCGTGGATTTCGTGCATCGAACCGGGCCGTCTGCCGAGACGTGAGACGTCGACGACGAACGGGGATCGGTGGTCGGGCCGCGGATGCTGCCCCTTCGTCCCTGCCATGGCCGTCAGTCTACGACCGTTAGGTGGGCGTCGGTGCCGGGCGTGGCGGTGCGACTAACGCTGGGCGTAGTCGTGGGTGCCGGCCGCGGTGCGCAGCTGGTGCCGGCCCCGACCCACGGAGCGCAACGTTCCGTTGAGGTAGTCCTCGAACTCTGCGAGCTTGCTGTCGACGTAGATGTCGCACTCGCCGCGCAACCGGTCCGCCTCGGCGTGGGCGGAGTCGATCATCCTGGTCGCCTCCATGGTGGCGGTCTGGACGATTTCGGTCTGGGCCACCAGGCGCTGCTGCTCCTTGATGCCCTCCTGTACGGCCTTCTCGTAGGCCAGGTTTCCGCTCTCGATGAGTCGGTCGGCCTCGGCCTTCGCGCGGCCCGTGCTCGCTTCGTACTCCCGCTTCGCGGTGGCCGCAACGCGTTCCGCCTCCGACCGTGCGTCGCCGACCATGCGCTCGCTGTGCTGACGTGCCTCACCGACCATGCGGTCGGCCTGCGCCTTGGCGTCGGCGAGCAAGCGGTCGGCCTCGGCACGCGAGTGGTTCAGCAGCGAATCCGCCTCTGCGGTCGCGTTCCCCACCATCGTGTCGGCGTGCTCCTTGGCGTCGCGCAGCATCGCGTCGCGTGCGTCGAGCACGTCCTGGGCGTCGTCCAGCTCGCCGGGGATCGCATCCTTGATGTCGTCGAGGAGTTCGAGCACGTCGCCTCGCGGCACCATGCAGCCTGCCGTCATCGGCACGCCGCGGGCCTCTTCGACGATCGCCCCCAGCTCATCGAGCGCTTCGAAAACTCGGTACACGGCAACACCCTCCAGGCGTAGTTGTTGAGACCAGTGTGCCTGGTGTTACTCCTGTGACTGCGTAACGACGGCGGTGTGTCGCCCGTGGTTAGGCGCGCGGACCTACTTCAGCACGGAGTCGATCGCGTCCCTGGCTCGGTCGAGCACCGACGCGACGGGCCCGACGAGGAAGTTGCGCTTCGCGGATTCGACGCCGGGGTGTGGCCGGGTGGGCGCGATCGTCTGCGCCGCCACGACCGCGGCCGCCATGCGCTTCAGGTCGGCCGCGTCGACCTCCCGCTCCAGTTTGTCGAACTCCTCGATCTCCTCACGCTCGGCGTGGTCGATCACCGCGCCGCGGTACAGGACGAGGTCGGCGATGAACTCGTCGGATCCGACGTCCATCGCGTCCAGGGCCGAGAGGTGCTCCTTGGCGTCGTGCTCCTCCTTGAGGCGGGCGTCGACGATGAGGTCCCCGCCGTCGACCTCGCGCCGGACCACCGGGTGCACCACCATCTCCTCGGAGGTCTCGTGCACTACCAGCAACTGGCGCAGTTCGGTGAAGGCGGTCTCCCGCGCCCGGGTGGTGGACGCGGAGAACACCTCCTCGAACATGTCCCGGATCAGGTTGTGCTGATCCTTGAGGAACCTGACGACGTCGTCGGTGGACTGGACGAATGTCTCGACCATGGGGAGATCTCCGGTGTGGGTGTGGTGGGGCGCCGGGGGCTGCCGACGCATGCCCCCGTGATTCCCCTCCGGACGGATCTCAACCCTTGAGCTTGGCCCGCAGCCTGTCGTTCACGGGCTTCGGCAGCAGGTCGGAGACGTCACCGCCGAGCCCGGCGACCTCCTTGGCCAGAGACGACGACACGAACGAGTAGCGGGGATCGGCGGCGATGAAGAACGTGTCGACCCCGGCGACGTGGGAGTTCATCTGCGCCATCGGCAGTTCGTATTCGAAGTCGGTGCCGCTGCGCAGACCCTTGACGATCGCCGTCATTCCCCTGGCCTTCGCGAAGTCGACGACCAGGCCCTGCCCGGCCTCCACGCGCAGGTTCGCCAGGTGCGGGGTCGACTCCCGAATGAGTTCGATGCGTTCGTCGGCGGTGAACAACCCCTTCTTGTTGGGGTTCACCAGGACGGCGACGACGATCTCGTCGAACTGGGCGCAGGCCCGCTCGAACACGTCGACGTGGCCGAGGGTCACCGGGTCGAAGGAACCCGGGCATACCGCGCCGCTCATGCCCGAAGAGGCTACGCCGGGACGGGACGCTACGCGAAGCCGTACTCGCCGAACTCCAAGCGGGTGTCGCCGTACCGTCGGTCGGGCCAGGCCGCCCAGCCCGGTGGCCAGGTGACGGGTACCGCCGAGGTCGGCCGTTCGACGATCGCGACGGCACCGTCTCCGACCCAGCCCCCGGCCGTCAGCGTCGCGAGGACGGTCTCCACCTCGCCCGTCGTGACGTCGTAGGGCGGATCGGCGAAGACGATCCCGTACGGACGTGTCGCGCTGCCCGCGAGTGCGGCGTCGACGGCCGTCCGTCGCACCGATGCGCCATGGGCGCCCAGTGCGGCGACGTTCGCCGCGATCACGTCGGCCGCCCTGCGGTCCGCCTCCACGAACGTCGCCGTGGTCGCGCCGCGGGAGAGCGCCTCCAGGCCGAGTGCGCCCGAGCCCGCATACAGGTCGAGGACGTGCGCGCCGTCGAAGTCGATCCGCGCCGACAGCACGTTGAACAGCGATTCGCGGACGCGGTCGGTGGTGGGTCGCGTCCCGGTCCCAGAACGGCTCTGCGGGACGACGATTCGCCTGCCGCCGAATCGGCCGCCGATGATGCGGGTCAGGTCGAATCCCGGGTCGCTTCGCTTCTGCCCGCCGGACCGACCACCACCAGCAGGTCCCCACCCTCGACCTGTTCGGTCGCCGAGACGGCCACCCGCTCGACCGTGCCCGCCTTGGGTGCGGTGATCGCGGCCTCCATCTTCATCGCCTCTATGGTGGCGATGGTCTGCCCCGCCTCCACCGAATCCCCTTCGGCCACAGCGACGCTCACGACGCCGGCGAACGGGGCCGCGACGTGGTCGGGGTTGGACCGGTCGGCCTTCTCGGCGGCGGGAACGGTGTCGGCCACGCTGCGGTCGCGCACCACGACGGGCCGGAGTTGCCCGTTGAGGATGCACAGCACCGTGCGCATGCCCCGCTCGTCGGGATCGGAGATCGCCTCGAGCCCGATGAGCAGCTCGACGCCGCGCTCGAGCTGGACGCGGTGCTCGTCGCCGTGCCGCAGGCCGTAGAAGAACTGGTTCGCGCTCAGCGTCGAGGTGTCGCCGTACTGCTCGCGGTGCGCCTCGAACTCGCGGGTCGGGGCGGGGAAGAGCAGTCGGTTCAGCGTCGCCTGCCGGGTGACGCCGGGCTCGCGCAGCAGCGCGTCGTCCGCCTCGGACAACTGCGGGACGGGCTTGGCCTCGGCCCGGCCCTCGAGTGCCTTGGTGCGCAACGGTTCCGGCCAGCCGCCGGGCGGGTCGCCGAGTTCGCCGCGCAAGAATCCGATCACCGAGTCGGGGATGTCGAACCGGGCCGGGTCGGCCGCGAACTCGTCGGCCGTCGCGCCCGCGCCCACGAGCGCCAGTGCGAGGTCGCCCACCACCTTCGATGACGGGGTCACCTTCACGAGCCGGCCCAGGACGCGGTCGGCACCGGCGTAGGCGTTCTCGACGTCCTCGAACCGGTCGCCCAATCCCAGCGCCACGGCCTGGGTGCGCAGGTTGCTCAGCTGTCCGCCGGGGATCTCGTGGGTGTACACCCGCCCCGTCGGCGCGGGCAGCCCCGACTCGAACGGCGCGTAGACCCGCCGCAGCGCCTCCCAGTAGGGCTCCAGGTCGCACACCGCCGCGAGATCGAGGCCGGTGTCGTACTCGGTGTGTGCGGCCGCCGCCACGATCGAGGACAGTGCGGGCTGGCTGGTGGTGCCCGCCAGCGGTGCCGCCGCGCCGTCGACAGCGCTCGCGCCGGCCCGCCAGGCGGCCAGGTAGGTGGCGAGCTGTCCGCCGGGGGTGTCGTGGGTGTGCACGTGCACCGGGAGGTCGAACCTGCTGCGCAGGGCGGAGACCAGAGTCGCCGCCGCCGGAGGTCGCAACAGCCCGGCCATGTCCTTGATTGCGAGCACGTGTGCGCCGGCGGTGACGATCTCGTCGGCCAGCCGTAGCCAGTAGTCGAGCGTGTAGAGCGTCTCGGCCGGATCCGACAGGTCGCCGGTGTAGGACATCGCGACTTCGGCCACGGTGGAACCGGTTTCGCGGACGGCGTCGATGGCCGGGCGCATCGAGTCGACGTTGTTCAGCGCGTCGAAGATCCGGAAGACGTCCACCCCGGTGCGCGCGGCCTCCTCGACGAACGCACTCGTCACCGACTCCGGGTACGGGGTGTAGCCGACGGTGTTGCGGCCGCGGAGCAGCATCTGCAGGCAGATGTTGGGGATCGCCTCCCGCAGCGCCGCCAGCCGCTCCCACGGATCCTCCTTGAGGAACCGCAGCGCCACGTCGTAGGTGGCCCCGCCCCAGCATTCGATCGACAGCAGCTCGGGGGTGAGCCTGGCGATGTGGGGCGCGACCATCAGCAGGCCGTTCGTCCGCACCCTGGTGGCCAACAGCGACTGGTGGGCGTCGCGGAACGTCGTGTCGGTCACCCCGACCGCCGGTGAGTCGCGCAGCCATTCGGCGAAGCCCTCTGGGCCCAGCGTCGTCAGACGCTGCCTACTGCCCGGCGGCGGGGTGGCCGCCAGGTCGCACACCGGGAGCTTGTCGAAGGGGTACACCGTCGACGGCCGCTCGCCGTGGGGCTTGTTGACCGTGACGTCGGCGAGGTAGTTGATGATCTTCGTGCCGCGGTCGGCGGAGGCGTGCGCGGTGAGCAGCTGGGGCCGGTCGTCGATGAACGACGTGGTGACCCTGCCCGCCCGGAAGTCGGGGTCGTCGATGACGGCCTGCAGGAACGGGATGTTGGTCGACACGCCGCGGATGCGGAACTCCGCCAGCGCGCGCTTCGCCCGCGCGGACGCGATCGAGAAGTCGCGCCCCCGGCACGTCAGCTTCACCATCATCGAGTCGAAGTGCGCGCCGATCTCGGCGCCGAGAGTGGTGCCGCCGTCCAGCCGGATGCCCGCGCCGCCCGGTGAGCGGTAGCCGGTGATCCGACCGGTGTCGGGACGGAAGCCGTTCGCGGGGTCCTCGGTGGTGATCCGGCACTGGAGGGCGGCACCGCGGATGCGGATCGCGTCCTGACTCAGGCCGAGGTCGGCCAGCGACTCACCGGCCGCGATCCGCAGCTGCGAACCCACCAGGTCGACGTCGGTGATCTCCTCGGTCACCGTGTGCTCCACCTGAATTCGCGGATTGCACTCGATGAACACGTGATGCCCGCGCTCGTCGAGCAGGAACTCCACCGTGCCCGCGCAGAAGTAGTCGATCCCGCGGGCGAATGCGACGGCGTCGGCACAGATCCGATCACGCAGCGCACCATCCAGATTGGGTGCCGGCGCCAGCTCGATCACCTTCTGGTGGCGACGCTGGACGCTGCAGTCCCGCTCGTAGAGGTGGATCACCTCACCGCGGCCGTCGGCCAGGATCTGGACCTCGATGTGCCGCGGGTTGATCACCGCCTGCTCGAGGTAGACCATCGGATCGCCGAACGCCGACTCCGCCTCCCGCGACGCGGCCTCGATCGCCTCGGCCAGCCCGTCGGGGTCGGCGACCCGGCGCATGCCGCGCCCGCCGCCGCCCGACACCGCCTTGACGAACAGCGGGAAGTCCATCGACTGCGATGCGGCCACGAGGTCCTCGACCGACGCCGACGGCTCCGACGACGCCAGCACCGGCAGGCCCGCGTCCCGTGCCGCCGCGATCGCTCGCGACTTGTTGCCGGTCAGTTCCAGGACGTGCGCGCCGGGTCCCACGAACCTGATGCCGGCCTGCTCGCACGCCGACGCGAGTTCCGGGTTCTCCGAGAGGAACCCGTAGCCGGGATAGACGGCGTCCGCGCCGGAGTGGCGTGCCACGCGGATGATCTCGTCGACCGAGAGGTAGGCGCGCACGGGATGACCGAGTTCGCCGATCTGATAGGACTCGTCGGCCTTCAGGCGGTGCGACGAGTTGCGGTCCTCGTAGGCGTAGACCGCGACCGTCGCGATGTCCATCTCGTAGGCCGCCCGGAACGCACGGATGGCGATCTCTCCGCGGTTGGCGACGAGCAGCTTGGAAATCACGGGCTACCCTAACCCGCCGTCACCCGGCCCCGGACCTAGATCAGCGTGGACCAGTAGTTCCAGAACCGGACCAGGATCATCAGGATCAGCGCGGTGAACCACAGTGCGACCAGCGACCATCGCCACTGGTGGACGACGCGGGCGACGGCATTGCCCGCCAGCGGCCGCAGGGCGATCGAGGAGACCACCACGAAGAGCGGCACCGTCACCGCCCACACGACCATGCAGTACGGGCACAGGGCGCCGATGTCGTAGAGGCTCTGCCAGATCAGCCAGTGCACGAACACGACGCCCAGCAGCGATCCGACGGCGAGTCCGGCCCAATACCACTGGGGCAGGGACACTTTGGTGACGGCGAGGACGCCGGTGACCACGACCACCGCGAACGACGCGATGCCGATGAGCGGGTTCGGGAAGCCGAACAGCGCCGCCTGCGGGGTGACCATCACCGACCCGCAGGACAGCACCGGGTTGATGCTGCACGACGGCACGTAGGCCGGGTTGATCAGGAGTTCGATCTTCTCGACCGTGAGGGTGAACGCCGCGGTGAAGCCCACCGCGCCGGCGATCAGGATCCAGATGGCGCTGGCGCGGGACACGCGCACCGGGCCACCGGTCGCCGGTCGATCGGCTACCGGGGTGGCGTCGGGCGCGGTAACGGTCACGGTGCGGCCGGCGCCTGGCCGGGCAGCGGGGCGGCGGGCACCGGGGTGGCTCCCGGCACGTCGCCGACGATCTCCTTGACCTTCGCGACGAGCGCGTCGGGTGTGGAGAACTCGTAGTCCTCGCCGTTGATCCGGACCGTCGGGGTCGCATTCACGCTCGTCGCGCCGGCGAGGCCCTCGACGAGGTTGGTGTAGCGCCCGCTGTTGACGCACTCCGGAACCGTTCCGGCCGCTCCGGCCTGCCGGGCCGTCTCGATGAGCTGCGCGTTGGTGGGGAAGTTGGTCCCGACCTCGCTGGGCTGCTGGGCGTACAGGGCCGCGTGGAACCGGGAGAAGACCTCCTTGTTCGGGGTCTTGTCCTCGTCGGCGACGCAGTAGGCGGCGGCGCCGGCCCGCGACGAGTAGTTGTCGTTGGCGGGACGGTCGAGGATGGCCACCATGTTGTAGTCGACGGCCATGGCGCCACTGGTCACCAGCGAGGTGATCGTGGGGCCGAACTGCTGCTCGAAGCGGCCGCATACCGGGCAGAGGAAGTCCTCGTAGACGCCGAGCACGACCTTCGGGTCGGTGGTGCCCTCGTTGGTGATCACGTTGCTCGACGCGACGCGGATGGCCTTCGCCTCACCGGCGGCGGGCTTGTCCTTCGCGTTGGTCACGATCACCAGGACCAGGGCCACCGCGAAGATCACCACGATCGCGGTCAACCCGACCTGAATCAGCAGATTGCGCTTGCGGTCGGCTGCCTTGAGGTCGTAGCTGGGTGTCTTCTTGGATTTCTTGGCCACGGTTGACAGGGTACCGGCGACTTCTCGCCGGTCGTCAGGCCCGTTCTGCTTCTCAGCTGCGACTCAGGTGTGCCCGCAGCGCCGACACCATGTCGGCGGTAGCGGTGGCGCTGGCGCCGCCCAGCGGGAAGAAGTTCGCGAACGCGTGCACGACCGACCCGTACACCCGGTGGTCGACGGGGACGCCCGCCGCGGCCAGTGCCTCGGCGAACTGCCCACCCTCGTCGCGCAGCGGGTCGAACCCCGCCGTCAACACCAACGCGGGCGGCAGGCCGGCGAGGTCGTCGGCCAGCAGCGGGGAGATCCGCCAGTCGTCGCGGTCGAGGGTGGCGCCGACGACGTAGTTGTCCCGGAACCAATCCATGTGCGGCTTGGTGAGGAAGAACCCCTCGGAGAACAGCGTCTTCGAACGGGTCTCCGCGGCGAAGTTGGTGGCCGGGTAGAGCAGCAGCTGCAACGCGGGCAGCGGCACGTCCGCGTCGTCGCGCGCCATCATCGACACGATTGCCGCGAGGTTCCCACCGGCGCTGTCGCCGCCGACGGCGATGCGCGACGCGTCGACGCCCAGCTCGTCGGCGTGCTCGACGGCCCAGCGGTAGGCGGCGTAGCAGTCCTCCCCCGCCGCGGGCGCCTTGTGTTCGGGGGCGAGCCGGTAGTCGATCGCCAGCACGTGCACGCCGGCGTCGCGGCAGATCAGGCGGCACAGCCCGTCGTGGGTCTCCAGGTCACCGACGACGAAACCGCCACCGTGGAAGAAGACCAGCAGGGGGGCCGCGCCGGTCGCGCCGTCGGGCACGTAGTGGCGCGCCGGGATGGGTCCGGCCGGGCCGGGCAGCTCGAGGTCGCGGGTGCCGACCGAGATGCGGGCGTCGATGGTGGCCGACATCTTGCCGAGCTGCTCGCGGGCGACGGCGACGTCGTCGCTGGCGACCAGCCCACTGGTCCCCGACGCCCTCTGGATCGCGAGGACGAACTGCAGGGTGGTGTCGAGAGTGTTGCCGTCGAGCGTCACGCGGCGGTTGCGCAGGAGAGCGCGCTTGACCGGGTCGGGGATGCGTGCGATCAGCGGCATCATCACCGCGCTCGCCCGGTTGATGGTGGCCAGCTTCCGTCGGCTCGGACGGCCTGCGCCGGGGTCGGCGATCCGCCGTGCCTCGACGGCGACCGGACTGTCGGCTGGCAGACTCTCGGTCATGGCTGAACCCTCCACTCCTGCGAGTCCCTCGATACGACTCAACGACGGTAAGTCCATCCCCGCGGTGGGGCTGGGCGTGTGGCAGACGCCGCCCGACGAGACCGAGCGCGCCGTCGGCGCCGCACTCGCCGCAGGGTACCGCCACGTCGACACGGCGGCCGCATACGGCAACGAGGAGGGGGTGGGCCGTGCGCTGGCCGCCTCGGGTCTGCCCCGCGACGACGTCTACGTGGTGACCAAGCTGTGGAACGCCGACCAGGGTTACGACGCGACGATGAAGGCGTTCGACGCCAGCATGTCCAAGCTGGGCATCGACCGCCTGGACCTGTACCTGATCCACTGGCCGATGCCCGACAAGAGCACCTTCGTGGAGACGTTCACGGCGTTCGCCGAACTGCGGGCACAGGGCCGCATCACCTCCATCGGAGTGAGCAACTTCGAGCCCGAGCACCTGCGAATCCTGGTGGACGCCACGGGCATCGTGCCCGCCGTCAACCAGATCGAGCTGCACCCGCTCCTGCCCCAGCGCGAGCTGCGGGACGTCCACGCGACGATGGGCGTGGCCACCGAGGCGTGGAGCCCGCTGGGTCAGGGCTCGCTGCTCGAACACCCCACCGTCACGGGCCTGGCCGAGGCGCACGGCAAGACGCCCGCGCAGGTGCTGATCAGATGGCACATCCAGATCGGTAACATCGTCATTCCGAAATCGGTGAACCCCGAACGGATCGTGAGTAACTTCGACGTGTTCGACTTCGAGCTGAGTGAGCAGGACCTCGGGTCCATCGCGTCGTTGGAGGACGGCACACGACTGGGTCCCGATCCACGTACGTTCAACTTCACAGGGTAGGTGACATGACCTCGGCGGCGGCGATCCCCAACGCGAGCCTCAACGACGACAACACGATGCCGGTACTCGGCATCGGCGTCGGCGAACTATCCGAGAAGGAGGCCGAGCACGCGGTGTCGACCGCGCTCGAGATCGGCATCCGGCTCATCGACACGGCGACGGCCTACGGCAACGACGCGGCCGTCGGACGCGCGATCGCCGCGTCGGGCATCCCCCGCGCCGAGATCTTCCTGACGACCAAGCTGGCCACCGAGGACCAGGGCTTCCGGGCGGCGCAGGACGCCATCCAGGCGAGCCTGGAGCGGATCGGCACCGAGTACGTCGACCTGTACCTGATCCACTGGCCCGCGGGTAACCCGGACAAGTACGTGGACAGCTGGGGCGGGTTGATGAAGCAGCGCGACGTCGGCAGCACCAAGTCGATCGGCGTCGCCAACTTCACCGCCGAGGACCTGTCCAACGTCATCGACCTGTCCTACTTCGTGCCCGCGGTCAACCAGATCGAGCTGCACCCGCTGCTGAACCAGTCGGCGCTGCGGGAGGTGCACGCCGAGCACGGCATCGTCACCGAGGCCTACGGCCCGCTCGGTGTCGGCAGGCTGATCGAGAACCCGACCGTGGTCTCGGTCGCCGAGGCGTACGGCAAGACGCCGGCGCAGGCACTGATCCGCTGGAACGTGCAACTGGGCAACGTGGTGATCTCCCGGTCCTCGAAGGCGGAGCGCATCGCCGAGAACTTCGACGTCTTCGACTTCGAGCTGACCGACGAGCACATGACCGCGCTCAACGGGCTCGACGACGGCACCCGCTTCCGTCCCGACCCGGAGACCTACACCGGGACGTAGGCCGCTACGGCGTCGGCGGCTCGTCGTTGACGCGGCGCGGTGCGGCGCGCTGCGAAAGGCTGGCCCTCAGAGCCCCGCCTCGATTTTCGCCACGGCATCCTTGGCTTCCGGGCCGCATACGCTACGAAGGTCGACTGTTCCGGCGGCGATGTTCTTCTCGATGCGGCCTTGGAGATCGCCCGACTGGACGCGGGCGTATAGGTCTGCGCCTGGACAGGCAGTGGAGGCGAAGTCTCGGTGTCCACGCACCACGTCGTCGGAGATCTTGTACGTTTGGGCGGCCCACGCGAAGGCAAGCGCTGCGCTGTCGAGTTGCGCCTCGGTGACGACCTCTTGGTCGAAATCCCCCTCGCACAAGACCAAGAAGTGCCCCGTCGGGTTGTATTCCGTTGCGGTATCGCCCACGATTTCGGGTCGGCGCAACTCGTAAATGTTGCCATTGCGGTCGACGCCGACGTGGTAGGCGATGTCGATCCAACCGCGTTCACCTTGATGGAGTCGCTGATGCTGGCGAAGACGACCGGGCGCATTCTTGTTGTCACCTAGGACGGCGCCAGTGTGGTGAATCGTCATCCGACTGATCGAGTGCGCAACCCCGCCCGGGAGTTCTGGCTTCGCGCCCCAAGACTCACGGCAGAGCAGCACGCCGGACGGGCCCGCCGAAACCGGCGGCACCTCAGACGCCGGCGCCGGCGGTACGTCTAGCGGAACCGCTGGCGGTGCATTCGTTGAAGTCGAGGAAGCGCCGGAGACGTCCGCTTGAACAGCCGACTGCTTGGCGGACATGAGTGGCTCCGCGACAGTTGCCGCAGCCGCCCCGAGTCCGCCTGCGCCAGCGAGCCACAACAGGCGACGGCGGTTCATAAGTTCGCGCCGACCGCCGGGAGTAGGAGGGACATCCATCCTCGGCACCCTACGGAACGTCCGCACGGGAGCGCCGGCAAACGGTGGGTTGGTTCGGGCAACGGGACGCCGTTGGCTTTTGTACGATCACCCTTATGCCCATTGCCGATGGTGCGGAGTTTGCCGGATATTCCATCGAGCGCTTACTGGGAACTGGGGGAATGGGCGAGGTATATCTCGTGCGGCACCCACGGTTGCCACGCCGGGAGGCGCTAAAGATCCTCCCTCCTGGCGTAAGCGCCGATGCGGACTACCGGCAGCGTTTCGCGCGCGAAGCCGATATCGCTGCGTCTTTGTGGCATCCCCACATCGTCGGCATCCACGATCGCGGCGAGCACGACGGCCAGCTCTGGATCGCCATGGACTACGTCGAAGGTACCGACGCGGCCCAGTTGTTGCGATCGAGATATCCGCTCGGTATGCCCCCACGGGATGTGATCGAGATAATCGAGGCGATCGCAGATGCGCTCGACTACGCCCATGAAAGCTACATGCTTCATCGCGACGTCAAGCCCGCGAACATTCTGATCGCTGATCAACGAAGCGGTGCGCGTCGAACGCTACTTGCGGACTTCGGAATCGCTCGCGCGGCCCACGAAGACAGGGGCCTCACCGCAACCAACATGGCGGTGGGAACCGTCGCGTATGCAGCCCCTGAGCAACTGTTGGGGCGAACTCTTGATGGCCGCGCGGATCAGTACGCCCTCGCGTGCACCGCCTACCATCTGTTCACCGGAGAACCTCCGGTTGGCACCACGTCCTCGTTGGGACGGACGCGCGGGGACCTGGCCGCCTATGACTCGGCGCTCGCCAAAGCCATGGCGAAGGAGCCATTTGACCGTTTCAACACCTGCCGGGATTTTGCCGCCGCGTTGCGTAGCGGTAGAGACGGAGCCGCCGGGCATTACAGTTCCGACGAACCGACCCAAGTCGGACACGACGTTCCGCGATCTCCGCCGACGATCCCGACGCCGCAGCCTGAGTCCCGTCTCCCGGATATCCCTCATCGAGAAAAACGCTCGCGCACTGCACTCATGGTGGCTACCGGTTTGGCGGCGCTCCTTGCCGTGGGACTCGTCGCCTTCATCGGCGCACGCTTGGGGCAATCGGGCCCGTCTGACACCGAGGCGAGTTCAACGGTTCCGACTTTGATTCCACCCGAGCCAGAGTTCCCAGCCTCAAGACCCTCGCGAACGGTGACGCAGAGCGCTCCCACCGTAACCGTCACTCAGCCAGGCCTTCCCGTACCCATTCCGCCCGCTCGGCCCGTCCCGGCCACAGCCCCTAGGCCACCCGGCGACCTTGGTCTTCGTACGGTGATGAGTTCTCCGTACTGCAACGGGCAGGGAATCGTGGTGCTGGGAAACGTCACCACCCCTGGGATGTACGAATCGGGTGTCCAACGCTTGCTGGACTTGAATCCAGGTGCGTCGTACTTGCGAACTGATCAGAGTTGTCCGTCATTGCGTCAAGCGTCTGACGAGGGCAATCCAATATATGCGGTGTATCGAACGGCCGGGTCTTCCACCGCCCAAGTGTGCAGCGCGGTTCGTGCAGCAGGTGGGGACGCGTACGGGAAGTGGCTGGACACTACGACTGACCCAGCCGACTTGATGCGGTGTTGAACAGTCAGATGAAGCTCGATCAATTGACCGCTGAGCCTGCAAGTTCCACCTTCCAGTCCTTCGAATCGGTGGGGATGTCGTCCGCTGGCGACGTTGGCGCTGGGAGTTCGAAAGCGCAGGTTCGAACCCGGTCACTCAGGACCGGGGCGTGCGGCATCCACGTCATAGTTACGACGGACCCATAGAGGCTATTCGTGGCTAGCGTGGCCTCACGGCATCTCCTCGCTGCTCTTGTCTTGTGCGTCGTTGGATGCTCATCGACGGCGACTGCGCCGGGCCCTCCGGCGAAGGATTCTTCTCGCGCGTTCCTCGCAGGCGGTCTCCCAGTCACGCAGGGACCGAGCGGACTTCGCAGCGACGCGCCCGCCACGAGCCGCGATGCCCAGAATTCCGACGGCAGTCCTACAGATCAGCTCGTCCTCACTGCTGTCGACGACGTCGAGCAGTTTTGGAACTCGGCCTATCCACGCACCTTCGACGGATCTTTTGCACCTGTTGAATCGCTGGCTTCATACGATTCGGATGACCGCTACGGTCCAGACATTTGTGGGGCCGAGAGCTATGGCGAGGTCAACGCAATGTATTGCTTTCTCGCGGACACGCTGGCTTGGGACCGGGGGGTTCTGGTTCCCACCGGACAAAGCTACTTCGGCGACGCGTCCATCGCGGTATTAGTAGCGCATGAGTACGGACACGCCGTGCAGTACGGGTCGGGCCTGGCGGGCGTATTCACCGAAACGATAGTCAAAGAACAACAGGCGGACTGCTTCGCAGGTGCCTACAGTCGCTGGGTTGCAGAAGGCAACTCACCACGGTTTCAGCTGAGCACCGGGGATGGGCTAAACCGGGTGCTTGCTGGAGTGATTACCTTGCGAGACAGCGTCTTGACCGCCAACGAGGCGGACGAGCTGGAGGATGGGCACGGAACCGCACTCGATCGCGTAAGCGCTTTTCAAATGGGATTCACCGCGGGCGCAGGCGCATGTACTGGCATCGACCTTGACGAGATTGAGCAGCGTCGAGGAGACCTCCCGATGGTCCTCGGGACAGAAGAAAGTGGCAACGTCCAACCGGGTGAGATGGCAGTAGACCAGAACACGATCCTCACTCTCATGGAGCTACTGGACGTGATATTTCACCCGATGAGTCCGCCGGGCCTATCGATGACTTTGCAAGATTGTCCAGGGTTTCCAACGAGTCCGTCGGCGTCATATTGTCCGGCCAACAACACCATCTCCGTCGACCTCCCTGCGTTGCAACAAATGTCGATCGCAGCGGATCGTAACGATTACGTCCTTCCCCAAGGTGACAACACCGCGCTTTCTCTTGTGACCTCGCGGTATGCGCTTTCCATCCAGCACGCAAGGGGTGAACCACTCGACGCGCCGGTCACCGCGTTACGAACGGCATGCCTGACCGGCATCGCACAGCGCGCAATGGCCGATCAGGTCGAGCTTGCGAACGGCCAGCTACTCATGCTGGCCGCCGGCGACATGGATGAGGCTGTGGGCGGTCTGCTCACCAATGGGCTGGCCGCAAGCACGGTGGACGGATCGACTGTTCCTGCCGGTTTCACGCGTATCGAGGCGTTCCGCGACGGTTTATTTGGGACCGAGGAGGAATGCCTCCACCGCTATTGATCGAGGCACGACCTTCGATGCATTCTGCAGTGAAATACGACAGGGGTGGACGATGGGGGGTGGCTGGGGCATCGCGCGTCGGCACTGCGGCAGGCCGCGCACTTCGCTCGTCAATTGCCCTGCCTCCGCGCAGATTCCGTGCTCTCGCAAATGCAGCTCGTTGCTCCCGACCAGCAGTGGGGCTTCGCCGGCGATGCGGGTGTCGCGGCGAAAGGTGGCTGGGGACCGGAACCAGATGGTGTGTACCTGGTGCGCCAAATCGCTCTCCTCGGCGCGGGAGCCGATTCGTTGGGGGTGGCGATCGCCGCAAAACCGTCAGATGGCAGCTTCGCGACCGGAACCGCAGTACTTGACCAGCTCGCCAACTGGGTGGGCGACCACCGCGAAGAGCTACCCAAGGGCGACTGCGGCGGTTGAACTCGGACCTCGATCGAGACAGTAGCGCGCTGAATGTTGCAACCGACGCTTCCGAACTCAAGCACGAAGGCTACGGGTTCGGCGGCTCGTCGCCGCCGCGTCGCTTCCGGGACTGCCAGAACACGATGCCTCCCGCCAGCAGGAGCCCAGCGGCCCCCGCGGCGAGGATGGACGTCGTCGAATCGGCGCCGAGCGGGCCGGTCTCGTCGGCCGGCGCGGATTCCGGCGCCGGCGCGGGCGCCGCACTCGCGGTCGGCGCGCCCGGGGCGGCGGCGACGGTGAACCGAATCGACCCCGTGACGGGATGACCGTCGGCCGACACCACGCGGTACCCGATCGTGTACTCCCCGCCCGGCAAATCAGCGTCCACCGGGGCGCTCAGCCGGGGACCGTCGACCTTCGCCGGCCCGGACACCCGGTTGGCGCCGTCGGCGGCGCTGACGGCGATGTTCGCGAAGGCGGGATTGATGTCCTCGCTGAACGTCAGGGTGACGGTGCGCGGCGCGGTCGGCAGGGACGCGCCGTCGGCGGGGTCCGAACCGGCCAGCGTGGTGTGTGCTCCGGCGCCGGCGGCACCCCACATCCCCAGCGCGAGCGCCAGCATTGTGGCCGCGATCGTGCGCGCGATGACGTTCACGTCGTCAGTCCCATCGTTCGAAGAGGTGTTCTCGGTTCCCACGCTAGGTGGTGGATGCGGGTGGGTCCGTCACTCCGCGGTCGCGCCGGCGGGATTCGACGGGCGCACGGATTCCCGAGCTGACGATGACTTTTCGACGTCGAGCAAGCGCATGAACAGGATCACGATGTTGCAGATCACGATCACCGCAAGGAAGTAGCTCGCCGGTGACGGCATCCCCGGGATCAGCAGGATGCTCACACAGGCGAACGCCAACGTGATCTTCGGCCACGTCCGGGCGAACGTCCCACGCCGCGCCAGTGCCCACGCCAAGACCAGCAGCGCCATGACGGAGATGGCGGTCACCGGAATCCACCAGTACTCGATCCACCACTGTGTCACCACGATCAACCGCCGTCCCTAGTGATCACAGCCCGCGTCCATTGGTCCGTCTCATCGTGCCCTCAACCGCAGTCGTCGAACCTCGGACGCACCGATCGTCGCCCCCGTCTGCTTCCCCAGCCTTGGTGCCCAACGCTACCTCCGACGACACCATCGGACCGTCACCATGTGAAGAGTGGTGCTGGATGCCCCCTACCCCACCGGGCAGGTCGCGGCGCCCTCGCGCAGCGCGACGGCCGACCGCTGGTCGATCGGCAGCCCGTAGCCGCGCAACACGTCGGCGAACTGCACCGAGTACTGACACCAGAACACCCGGTTGGGCGGCATCCAGTCCGCCGGTTCGGAGTCGCCCTTGTCCTGATTCGCCCGTCCCTGAACGGCAATCAGGTTCGACGGGTCGTTGGCGAACCGCACCCGCAGGTCGTCCGGCCAGTCGCGCGCACCGAGGTCCCACGCCAGTGCCAGCGGCACCAGGTGGTCGATCTGCACCGCTGCGCCGACCTGGTTGCCGCGGGTGAAGTCGATGACCGCATTGGTGTAGGGGTCGTGCAGGATGCCCGTCGCGACGGCGTTCGGGCACCGCTTGATGGACACGTAGGTCTTGTCGACGAGGTCGCGTTCGAGGATGTCGTTCCTGGTGTCGCAGCCGTTGTGACCGCCCGGCGCGGAGGTGTCGTCGGTCCACGACTCGCCGAACGCCGCCCGCCGGTAGTCGTGCGAGCGCACCCGGGTCGGGATCTCGACGACCCCGGCGAGGACGTCGACACCGGGGGCGACGGTCGGCACGTCGGCCCTCGCGACGTAGGGCGCCTGATCGTGGCCCGAGGTGGTGACCTGGATGGCCACCAGCACCGCCACGACGACCGCGGCCGCGAGCGCCCACGTCCGCGTCATGCCTTGTCCAGGTAGGTCACGCGTTCGCCGACGACGAACGGCGACGCGAGGATCTCCAGACCGGCGCCGTCGCGCTCGTCGCCGTGCTCGTAGATCGCCTCGGCGTACTCACGGGCCAGTTCGATGACGTCGCGGTGGTCCTTGAGCGACAGCAGTTTGAGCGTGATGGGCCGTCCGCTCTGCGACAGGCCCAGCACGTCGCCCTCGCGCCGCTCCTCGAGGTCGAGGTCGGCGAGCCGGAAGCCGTCGAGCGTCGCCGCGACGGCCTTGAGCCGGACGCCGGCCTTGGACCCCTCGGGGAGGTTGGTCGCCAGCAGGCACAGGCTCGGGTGCTCACCCCGCCCGATCCGCCCGCGCAGCTGGTGCAGCTGGCTGATGCCGAACCGGTCGGCGTCCATCACCAGCATCACCGTGGCGTTCGGCACGTCGACGCCGACCTCGATCACGGTGGTGCACACCAGGACGTCGATCTCCCCGGCGCGGAACGCGGTCATGACGGCGTCCTTCTCGTCGCCGGACAGCCTGCCGTGCATGAGACCCATCCGCAGCCCGCTGAGTTCCCCGGTGCGCAGCCCTTCGTACATCTCGATGACCGTCACCGGCGGTGGTCCCGCGTCGTCCCCCTTGGCGTCCTTGTCGGACTCGTCGATGCGCGAGGCGACGACGTAGGCCTGCCGGCCCGCGCCCACCTCCTCGCGGATGCGCTGCCACGCCCTCGGCAGCCAGGACTTCTGCTCCCGGATGAAGATGGCGCTGGTGGCGATCGGCTGCCTGCCGCGGGGCAGTTCGCGCAACTCGGAGGTCGCGAGGTCGCCGTACACGGTGAGCGCCACGGTCCTCGGGATGGGCGTGGCGGTCATCACCAGCAGGTGCGGGACGTACCCGGTTGCCTTGGCGCGCAACTTGTCTCGCTGGTCGACGCCGAACCGGTGCTGCTCGTCGACGACGACGAGGCCGAGGTTGCGGAACTCGACGGTCTTCTGGATCAGCGCGTGGGTGCCGACGACGATGCCGGCCTCCCCGCTGGCGATCTCGTCACGCACCTGCCGCTTCTGCTGCGTCGTCATCGACCCGGTGAGCAGCGCCACCCGGGTCGCGTGCTCGACGCCGTCGAACTCGCCCGCCCTCGCCAGGGGGCCCAGCACGTCGCGAATCGAGCGGGCATGTTGCGCGGCAAGCACTTCCGTCGGCGCGAGCAGAGCGCACTGGTACCCGGCGTCGACCATCTGCGCCATCGCGAGCAGCGCGACGATGGTCTTGCCCGACCCGACCTCGCCCTGCAGCATGCGGTGCATCGGGGTGGTCGCGGCGACCTCCGTCCGGAGCACGTCGAGCACCGTCCGCTGCCCCTCGGTGAGGTCGAAGGGAAGCTGCTCGCGCAACGCGTCGGCGATGCCACCCGCGATCGGCGGCGCAGGCGGCGCCGCGACGCTCAGCTCACTGTTGCGGCGCGCCACCAGAGCCCACTGCAGGCCCATCGCCTCGTCGAACCGGAGCCGTTCCCGTGCCCGGTCGCGGTCCTCGGCCTTCTCGGCCATGTGGATCGCCCGCAGCGCCTCGTCCTGCGACATCAGGTGATGGCGTTCGACGATGGCCGCCGGGAGTGTCTCGGCGACCGGATCGAGCACGGCGAGCACCTGGCGGATGCAGGCGTACACGTCCCAGCTCTGGACCTTGCTGGTCGCCTTATAGATCGGGAAGAAGTCGCGGTTGAAGATGTCGAGGTTGACGTCGCCGTCGGTGCTCGTCGCAGCCACCATCGACGACAGCGACGCGGTCCCGCCGACGGGTCGGTTGCCGTCGAGGATGAGGAACGCCGGGTGCGTCAACTGCATCTTGTCGCGGAAGTAGCCCACCTCGCCGGACACCATCAGCTGGGTGCCCTCGACCAGGGTGCGCTTGAGGTAGTTGACGTTGAAGAAGGTGGCGGTGACGGGCCGGTGCCGCAGCGCGATGACCAGGAACTGCTTGCCCTGCTTGGTGCGGCGGAGGTCTGACTTCTTGATCTCGTCGATGAAGGTGACGTGCTCGCCCAGCTCGGGCGGTTCGACGTCGCCGTCCTCGAGCGCCAGGGTGGCCCGGTTGTAGGTCCGCGGGTAGTGCCGCAGCAGGTCGTCGACCGTGACGATGCCGAGCTGCTCCTCGAGCGGCGTGGCCGACTTGGCGCCGATCACGTGGATCAGCGAATCCGAGAGCGCGACCACCCCTACTCCACCCCGATCAGCAGTACGTCACCTCGGTGACCCGTGTGATAGGCGACGAGTTCGGCACCGAGGTGCTCCCGTCGCACGTGTTCGCGAAGCGCTTCTCCGACACCGGGTTCCGCGTCCTCACCGGTGAGCACGGTGACCAGTTCGCCGCCGGACAGCAGCAGCAGGTCGATCAGGCCGGCACCGGCGGCGGTGACGTCGGCGCCGACGATCAGCACCTCGTCCCCCGCTATGCCGAGCCCGTTGCCGGGCCTGCACGCACCCGCCCACGTGAGCGCCTGGTCGGTGGCGACCCGCACCGATCCGTGTCGCGCGCCGCCCGCCGCCCGCGCCATCGTGTACCCGTCGTCGACCGCCGACCGCGCGGGATCGTGCACCGCCAGCGCCGCCAGGCCCTGGACCATCGACGGCGTCGGCACTGGCACCACGTCGATGCCCCGCGCCATCGCCGCGGTGCACCCGGCGACGAGTTCCTCCGCCGCGACGTACCCGTTCGGCAGCACCATCACGTGCCGGGCACCGGTGTCGGTCACGGCGCCGAGGAGGTGCTGGGCCCGGACGGGCTCGTTCCCGTCGAGACGCACCACCGCGGCGCCCTCGCCGGCGAACAGCTCCCGCGCGCCGTCACCGTCGACGACTGCGACCACGGCGCGCTCGCGCCCGGACTCCGGGGTGCCGGCCACCCGACCGGCGGTGAGGGCGGTGATCTGGATGCGCCGCAGCGTGCCGAGTTCGAGTGCTGCTTCGACGGCGGCACCGGCGTCGTCGGCGTGCACGTGCACCGAGTAGTCGGCGGCACCCTCGGGCGTACCGACGCCGCCCGCGGCGATGACGACGGAGTCACCGAGCCGTTCCAGTCGCGCCCGCAGGGTCTCCACGGCCGCGGGGTCGCACCCGCCGAGCAGGTACATGACCTCGAACTGCGGCGGACTCGCGGACGGCGCCGGCCGCTCGAGGACCGCCGGGTCGTGGCGTCGGCGCTGCGGTGCACGGCCCACGAGGGTGAGCGTCAGGGCGTCGAGCAGCACCAGCAGTCCGCGCCCGCCCGCGTCGACGACGCCGGCCCGGGTCAGCACGTCGAGCTGCTCGCGAGTGCGGTCGAGGGCGGCCTCCGCCGCGTCGGATGCGGCGGCGACGGTGACGGCCAGGTCTGAGTCAGCCGACTCCGCTGCCGCTGCCGCCGCCTGCAGCACCGAGACGATGGTGCCGGGCACCACGTCGCCGACCGACGCCGCGATCAGGCCCACGGCGTGCCGCAACGCGGCGCCGAACGCCCGGGCACCGACGTCACCGAGGACACCGTCGCGTTCGTCCGCGGCCTGCGCCGTGACCTCGGCCAGGGCACGCAGGATCTGGGAGAGGATGACGCCGGAGTTGCCCCGGGCACCGTTCACGGCCCCCTCGAACAGCGCCGCGGACACCGCCACGACGTCCGAGTCGACGTCGGCGGCATCAGCCCCCGCGCAGGCGGAACGCATCGTGAACAGCATGTTCGTGCCGGTATCGGCGTCGGCGACGGGGAAGACGTTGAGACGGTTGATCTCGTCGGCGTGGGCGGCGAGGCCGTCGACGGCGGCGTGGGCCCACGCCCGCAGGGTGGTCGCGTCGAGCACAGCAGCCATCCCACCTCCAACCGTTCGCGGTGGCCGCTAGCCTAGCCATCGACCCCGACAGCGAGCTGCGCCGATCACACCTGGGGACGCCATTTTGGCGATAACCGTGGCTGTCGGTATTCTGGTCGGGTTGTCGGGTCACCCGCGCCGCGGTCGCTGGCCCCAAGTACTGATTGAGGAGTTTCATACATGGCTGCCGTCTGCGACCTCTGCGGAAAGGGCCCCGGCTTCGGCAAGTCGGTGTCGCACTCCCATCGCCGGACCAGCCGCCGCTGGGATCCGAACATCCAGGTCGTCCGCTCGGCGGACCGCCCGGGTGGCAACAAGAAGCGCGTCAACGCCTGCACGTCCTGCATCAAGGCCGGCAAGGTCGTTCGGGGCTAACTTCCCCCACTCTCTTCACCGAGACTGCGGTGAGGTCGCGTCGGTTCGCCGATTCGCGATCTCCCCGCAGTTTCGGCGTTTCTAGGGCAGTTTCCAGTCGACGGGTTCGGCGCCCAGCTCGGCGAGCATCTCGTTCGCCCGGCTGAAGGGCCGCGACCCGAAGAAGCCGCGCGACGCCGACAGCGGTGACGGGTGCACGGATTCGATCGTCCTGCACCGAACTCCTGTGAGCATCGGCTTGAGCGTCGCCGCGTCGCGGCCCCACAGCACGGCCACCAGCGGCTGCGGTCGCTCGACGAGTGCGCGGATGGCGCGTTCGGTCACCGCCTCCCACCCCTTCCCGCGGTGCGACGCGGGCGCGCCCGGCCGGACCGTCAGCACCCTGTTCAGCAGCATGACCCCGCGCTGCGACCACGGCGTCAGGTCGCCGCTGCTGGGCGGCGGATGGCCGAGATCGCTGGCGTACTCCTTGAAGATGTTGTCCAGGCTGCGGGGCACCGGCCGCACGTCGGGCGCCACGGAGAAGCTCAGACCGACGGCGTGACCCGGTGTCGGGTACGGGTCCTGCCCGACGATGAGGACGCGCACCTCGTCGAACGGAAAGGTGAAGGCCCGCAACACGTTGTCGCCGGCGGGGAGATACCGTTCACCGCCCGCGATCTCGGCGCGGAGGAACTCCCCCATCGCACCGACCTGCTCGGTGACGGGTTCCAGAGCGCGGGCCCAGCCCGCCTCCACGATCTCGGTGAGGGGACGCGCGGCCATGGTGGGTCAACCTATCGGACCCCCGAACGGTCAGTACGACTGCCAGCCGGCACTGCCGCGCCACTGCGCGCCGTCGACGAGCACCCGGGCCGGGCCGTCGACGACCGACCCGATGCGTCGCCATCCCGCGGGCGGCGCTGCGGGGAACGTGGCGACCAGCGCGTGATCCTCGCCCCCACCGAGCACCCAGTCCCACGGGTCGGCGCCGGCGGCCTCGGCGGCCGCGGCGACGACGTCGCGATCGGCCAGGAGCGCCGCCGTGGACAGCTCGACGGTCACCCCGGACGCGGCGGCCACGTGCCCCAGGTCGGCGACCAGGCCGTCGGACACGTCGGTCATCGCGGTGGCGCCGCCGTCGGCGGCCAGGCGGCCGGACCCGTAGGGCACCTCGGGCACGAGGTGCCTGCGATGTAGCTCGTCGAATCCTCGAATCTCACCGTGCCACAACGCATATCCCGCAGCCGAGGTGCCGAGGTCGCCGATCACCGCCACGACGTCACCGACGCGGGCTCCCGAGAGCAGGACCGGCGCCCGCCCCGCCAGGTCGCCGAGCACGGTCACCGAGACCACCCACTGCGGCGCTGCCACCAGGTCACCGCCGACGATGCCCGCCCCGGTGCGCCCGGCCTCCGCCCACATCCCGTCGGACAGTGCCGTCACCGCGTCGGCCGGTGTGTCCCCGGGCGCACCGAATCCGACGACGTACGCGGTGGGCGTGGCGCCCATCGCCTCGACGTCGGCGGCGTTCTGGGCGATCGCCTTGCGACCCACGTCGTGCGGGGTCGACCAGTCGAGCCGGAAGTGCCTGCCCTCGACCAGCATGTCGGTCGACACCACGGTCCGACCGTCGGGAGCCAGGACGACGGCGGCGTCGTCGCCGGGGCCGACCTCGACGAGGCGGGTCTGGGTCCGGCGGGCCACCAATTCCTCGATGACGGCGAATTCGCCGAGCCCTGCCAGCGTCGGCCGCTCGCGGTCCGCCATCGTCGATGTGCTCCTCGCCACCCGTCCGCTTTCGTGCCCTGAACACCGACGCGACCTGCGGTACCTTTGTGCCCTGCGGCGCAGAGTCTATGCAGCGCGGAGTCTGGTGCGGCGACAGGGAGGACACACCGGGTGGTCGAGGCCTTCATGCTCATTCAGACCGAGGTGGGCCGCGCCGAGGTCGTCGCCGAGCACCTCGCCACGTTGCCCGGCGTCCTCTCCTCCGAGTACGTCACCGGTCCGTACGACGTCGTCGCGCGAGTGGGCGCGACCAGCCTCGACGACCTCAAGGCCGAGGTCGTCCCCAGCGTGCAGCAGGTGGCCGGGATCACCCGCACCCTGACCTGTCCCGTCGCCGAGGCGAGCCGGCCCTAGAGTCTCCCGTGTGACCGATGCGGAACCCGACGGCCCGCCGCGCAGCCTGCTGATCGCGGCCCTGGTGATCGCGGCGCTGGCCGTCGTGGGACTCCTCGCCGTCGCAGCGGTGCGCCACACCCCCGATCGGCCGCGTCCCGTCGCCGTCGCATCGATCCCCGCGCCGCAGGCCGACGGCGACGCGTGCCGGGCGCTGGCCGAGGCGCTGCCGACGGACCTGGGTGACTACCGCCGTGCGACGCTGGCCGATCCGGCGCCCGCGGGCGCCGCGGCGTGGCAGGCCGAGGACCGACCCGACGACGCCGTGATCCTGCGCTGCGGCCTCGAGCGTCCGGTGGACTTCGTCGCCGGCACGCCCGTTCAGGTCGTCGACCAGGTCAGCTGGTTCCGGATCGCCGACACGGGCCGCAGCACGTGGATCACGGTGGACCGGCCGAGTTACGTCGCGCTCACGCTGCCCGACGGGTCCGGCCCGACACCCATCCAGGAGATCTCGACGGCCGTCGCACGGGCGATGCCCGCGGTACCGCCGAACCCGGGTCCGCCGCGCTAGCGCAGGCCCGTGCCGCGGGCGACCGCCGTCTCCACCATGGTGGCCAGCAGCGTCGGGTAGTCGACGCCGCTCGCCGCCCACATCCGCGGGTACATCGAGATGGTGGTGAAGCCCGGCATCGTGTTGATCTCGTTGATCACCGGGCCGTCGTCGGTCAGGAAGAAGTCGACGCGGGCCAGACCCTGACCGTCGATGGCGCGGAAGGCACGGACCGCCAGCCCGCGGATCTCGTCGGCGATCCCGTCGTCGACCTTGGCGGGGACGTCGAGTTCGGCGGCGTCGTCGAGGTACTTGGTCTCGAAGTCGTAGAACCCGTCCTCGCGTCCGCGGACGCCCGCCACGCGGATCTCCCCGACGGTGCTGGCCTCGATCGAGCCGTCCGGGAATTCCAGGACGCCGCACTCGAGTTCGCGTCCGGGCACCGCGGCCTCGACGATGACCTTCGGGTCGTGCCTGCGGGCGTTGTCGATCGCCTGCGGCAGCTGGTCCCACGCGGTGACGCGGCTGACCCCGATGGACGATCCCCCGCGCGCGGGTTTGACGAACGCCGGAAGCCCGAGCCGCTCACGGTCCTCGAGCGTCACGGTCGGCTCACCCGGTCGCAGCACGACCTGATCCCCGATCGGCAGTCCCTCGGCCGCGAGCAGCTTCTTCGTGAACTCCTTGTCCATGCCGGCCGCGCTGGCCAGCACGCCCGCACCGACGTAGGGCACCCCGGCGAGTTCGAGCAGACCCTGAATGGTGCCGTCCTCGCCGTAGGGACCGTGCAGCACGGGGAACACGACGTCGACCGCGGCCAGCATCTCCCCCGCTCCGCGGCCCAGGGACAGCAGTTGGCCGCGCCGGGCGGGATCGGCGGTCAACGCCAACTCGGTGCCGGAGTCGCCACTCACGGCGGGCAGTCGCCCGTCGGTGATGGCGAGCGTCTCCGGACGTCCGTCGGTCAGCACCCAGGACCCCTCCGGCGAGATGCCGACGGCGACCACCTCGAAGCGCTCGGGGTCGAGGTTGCGCAGGATGCTGCCTGCGGACACGCACGAGATCGCGTGCTCAGAGCTGCGTCCGCCGTAGACGACGGCGACGCGGATGCGGGCAGTCACAACCTGCAGAGGCTACCGTCCCGGTCCCGGGGCGCCGTCATCCGGCGAGCGCACGCTCGATGTCGGTCAGGACGTCGTCGGTGTCCTCGATGCCCATCGAGAGTCGCGCGAAGCCCGGGGACACCGGGTCTCCCCACCTGGCGCGGCGGTCCACCGACGTGTGGATCCCGCCGAAGCTGGTGGCGGCCACCAGCAGCGCACTGCGCTCGACCAGCGCGTGCACGGCGGCGGCGTCGGCGAGTTCGATGCTGAGCAGCCCTCCGAACCGCCTCATCTGCGCTGCCGCGAGGTCGTGGGCGGGATCGTCGGGCAGGCCCGGGTAGCGCACCGAGCGGACGGCGGGGTGCGCGCGCAGCATCAGCGCCGCCGCCATCGCGTTCTGGCACTGCCGTTCGAAGCGCAGTCCCGCGCTGCCGAGGCTGCGCAGCGCGAGCCACGCCTCCAGCGGCCCGAGGATCGCACCGGACAGCAGGCGTTCGCGCTCGACCGCGGCCATCAGGTCGCCGCGGCTGCCCGCGACGTAGCCGGCCAGGAGGTCGCTGTGCCCGGACAGTGCCTTCGTGGCGCTCGCCACGACGAGGTCCGCGCCGAGCGACAGCGGCCGCTGCCCGAACGGCGTCGGGGTGGTGTTGTCGACCACCAGTACCGCGCTCCGGCGACGGCAGACCGTCGCGAGCCGGTGCAGGTCGACGACGTCGAGGGTGGGGTTGACCGGTGACTCGGCCATCACCACGTCCGCGGTCTCGGCGGCCGCGCACATGTCGTGCGCCTCGGCCTCGACGATCGTGACACCAAGCGGCGCAAGCCTTTCGGCGGCGTAGCGACGCACCTGGTAGTACCCGTCGGCCGGCACCAGCAGGGTCGTGCCCGGTCCGACGAGGACCCGCAGCGTCGAGGTGATGGCCGCCATCCCGGAGCCGAACGCGAGCGCCGCCGTGGCGCCCTCCAGGTCGGCCAGCGCCGACTCCAGTTGCCGCCAGGTGGGATTCGACGCCCGGCCGTAGGTGTCCAGGCCGGCGTCCTCGTCGCTCGAGAGGTGGTAGGCCGCCGCGGGCACCGGCGGCGGCGTGACCGGTGCGCCCGGTTCGGCCGCGGAGCCCGCGGCCCTCACGCTGCGGGTGGAGTCGCCGTACTGGCCGTCCACGTCCACTACTCCGGCTTCGTGCTGCGGCCGAGCAGCAGGGCCACCGCGGATTCGACCGACAGCCCCCGGTGGCACACCCGGTGCACGGCGTCGGTCAGGGGCATCTCGACGTCGTAGCTCGACGCGAGTGCGAGCACCGACTGCGACGAGGTGACTCCCTCGGCGACGTGCCCGCCCGTCGCGGCGAGCGCGGTCACCATGCTGCTGCCGGTGCCCAACCGCTGACCGAAGGCCCGGTTGCGCGAATGCGGCGAGGTGCAGGTGGCCACCAGGTCACCGACGCCTGCCAGTCCGGCGAGCGTCGCGCCCTTGGCTCCCAGGGCGATTCCCAGCCGCATGATCTCGGCCAGCCCGCGGGTGATGATGGCGGCGGCGGTGTTCTCGCCCAGGCCGACGCCGGCGGCCATGCCGCAGGCGAGCGCGATGACGTTCTTGCACGCCCCGCCGATCTCGGCGCCGACGACGTCGCTGTTCGTGTACGGCCGGAAGTACCCGGTGGAGAAGGCGCGCTGCAGCGCGACGGCGCGACCGGAGTCCGAGCACGCGACGACGGTGGCCGCGGGCTGTTCGTCGACGATCTCACTGGCGAGGTTGGGACCCGTCACCACCGCGATGCGGGACGGGTTGACCCCCGAGACCTGTTCGATGACCTGGCTCATCCGCAGCAGCGTGTTGAGTTCGATCCCCTTGGCCACGTTGACCAGCGTCGCGTCGCCGTCGAGGTGGGGCACCCACGCCTCGAGGTTGGCGCGCAGGGTCTGCGACGGCACGGCGAGCAACACCGTGCACGAGCCGTCGAGCGCCTCGGCCGGATCGCTGGTCGCGCGGATCGACGCGGGCAGGTCGGCGTCACCCACGTACCCGACGTTGCGGTGGGTCCGGTTGATCTCGTCTGCCAGGTCCGGTCGGCGGGTCCACAGCGTCACGTCGTTGCCCGCGTCCGCGAGCACCTTCGCCAACGCCGTGCCCCAGGCACCGGCACCCATCACGGCCGCGTTCACCACGGGAATGAATCTAGCCTGCTGGAGCATTGCTCCTCGCGTGACCGCTCGACGCCGCACCGCGCCCGTCGCCCGAGCGCGCCACGTGGTCCTACTGGCAGGATGGCACCCATGAGCGGCAACTCGGCCCGCACGTCGACCGACGTCGCGCTGATCATTGCCGTCAAGCGGCTGTCGGCGGCCAAGACGCGGCTCGCCCCGACCTTCTCCGCGAGCGATCGCGCCGCGCTCGTCCTGGCCATGCTGATCGACACGATCACCGCGGCCTCGGCGGTTCCCGCGGTGGCCACGATCACCATCGTGACGCCCGACGAGGTGGCGGCCGAGACCGCCCGCAGGTTCGGCGCCCACGTACTCGTCGACCCCACCCCCGCCGGACACGTCGATCCGCTCAACGCGGCACTGGCCGCAGCCGAGGCGGCGGTAGGTGAACAGTCGGTGAACGTGGCGGTGCTGCAGGGCGATCTGCCTGCCCTGCAGTCCCGGGAGCTGGCACAGGCGGTGTCCGCGGCCCGGGCGCACCCACGCAGCTTCGTCGCGGACCGGCACGGCAGCGGTACGGTCGCCCTGTTCGCGTTCGGCACACCCCTCGAACCGAGGTTCGGCATCGAATCCGCACGGCGGCACCAGGATTCGGGGGCAGTACCCCTGCTGCGCGAGTGGCCCGGACTGCGCTGCGACATCGACACCCCCGACGACCTCGGTGCCGCGCTGCAGCTCGGCGTCGGCACCACCACGAAGCGGACGGTGGCCGACGTGGAGGTACCGGGCGCCGATCGCTGACCTCGGCCACCTAGCCCCCGGGTCCGGCGATGGGGGATGATCGTCGGGTGACCGAAGCCGAGACTCGAACGACCGAAGCCGAGTGGACGACGTCGAACGCCGCGCCGGAGTCTCCACCCGCGACCACCACGTCCTCCGACCCGGATCTGCCCGAGCCGCTGCCCGACGACAGGTACCTCAACCGGGAGCTGAGCTGGCTCGACTTCAACGCCCGCGTCCTGGCTCTCGCCGCCGATCCCTCGCTGCCGCTGCTCGAACGCGCGAAATTCCTCGCGATCTTCGCCTCGAACCTCGACGAGTTCTACATGGTCCGGGTCGCCGGCCTGAAGCGACGCGACGAGATGGGGTTGTCGGTGCGCTCCGCCGACGGACTGTCGCCGCGCGAGCAGCTGCGCCGGATCGGCGAACGCACCCAGCAGATCGCGACCCGGCACGCCACCGTCTTCGGCGAACTGGTCCGCCCCGCCCTCGCCGAACAGGGCATCGTCATCGTCACGTGGAGCGAACTCTCCGAACTCGAGCGCGACCGGCTCTCCACCTACTTCCACGAGCAGGTGTTCCCGGTCCTCACGCCACTGGCCGTCGATCCGGCCCACCCGTTCCCCTTCGTGAGCGGGCTGAGCCTGAACCTGGCGATCACCATCCGGCTCCCCGACGACGGCACGCAGCACTTCGCCCGAATCAAGGTGCCCGACAACGTCGACCGCTTCGTCGAGCTGGCGCCCCGCGACGACGACGGCGCGACCCGCTTCCTCCCCATGGAGGAGTTGATCTCCGCCTTCCTCACGGTCCTGTTCCCGGGGCTGGAGATCGTCGAACACCACGCCTTCCGCATCACCCGCAACGCCGACTTCGAGGTCGAGGAAGACCGCGACGAGGATCTGCTGCAGGCCCTGGAGCGGGAGTTGGCGCGACGCCGGTTCGGCTCGCCGGTGCGTCTCGAGATCGCCGGCGACATGACCGAGAACATGCTCGAACTGCTCCTGCGCGAGCTCGACGTCCACCCCGGCGACGTCATCGACGTGCCGGGCCTGCTCGACCTGTCGTCGCTGTGGCAGATCTACGGCGTCGACCGTCCGGAGCTGAAGGACCCACCGTTCGTGCCCGCCACGCCACCGGCCTTCGGCGAGCGCGAGACGCCCAAGAGCATCTTCTCCACGCTGCGCGACGGCGACGTCCTGGTGCACCACCCCTACGACTCGTTCTCGACGACGGTGCAGCGCTTCATCGAACAGGCCGCCGCCGATCCGAACGTGCTCGCCATCAAGCAGACCCTGTACCGCACTTCGGGTGACTCGCCGATCGTCAGCGCGTTGATCGACGCGGCCGAGGCGGGCAAGCAGGTGGTGGCCCTCGTCGAGATCAAGGCCCGCTTCGACGAGCAGGCCAACATCAAATGGGCGCGTGCGCTGGAACAGGCGGGCGTGCACGTGGTCTACGGCCTCATCGGGCTCAAGACGCACTGCAAGACGTGCCTGGTGGTGCGGCGAGAGGGTTCGGCGATCCGGCGGTACTGCCACATCGGGACGGGCAACTACAACCCGAAGACGTCACGGCTGTACGAGGACGTGGGCCTGTTGACCGCCTCCCCGGACATCGGCGCCGACCTGACCGACCTGTTCAACTCGCTGACGGGCTACTCGCGCAAGGTGTCCTACCGCAATCTGCTGGTCGCGCCGCACGGCGTGCGCCGGGGCATCGTGGAGCGGATCGACCGCGAGGTCGCCGCCCACCGCGAGGGCGCGGACGCCCGGATCCGGGTCAAGGCCAACGCGCTGGTCGACGAGCAGGTCATCGACGCGCTCTATCGCGCCTCGCAGGCGGGCGTGCCGGTCGAGGTGGTGGTGCGAGGGATCTGCGCGCTGCGACCCGGAGCACCGGGCTTCAGCGAGAACATCGTGGTGCGTTCGATTCTCGGCCGCTTCCTCGAACACTCGCGAATCATTCACTTCCGCGCCATCGACGAGGTCTGGATCGGCAGTGCCGACATGATGCATCGTAATCTCGACCGCCGCGTCGAGGTGATGGCACAGGTCAAGGATCGACGGTTGGCCAGCCAACTCAACGACGTCTTCGAGTCGGCCCTCGATCCCGCCACCAGGTGCTGGGAGCTGAGCGCCGACGGTCGTTGGACGGCGTTGCCGCACGCGGGAGAAACGGTTCGCGACCACCAGGTATCGCTGATGGAGCGCCACCGGCACCCGTAGGACACCGTCCGTCCGACGCGGCCACACGGGCGGCGAAGATGACCTGCAGGAGTTGACGTGTCGAAGAAGGGTCCGGCGACCGGCGGTGCGGCCAAGACGGTGCTCGCCGCGGGTGCGGTGTTGTGGCGCGCCGGGGACGACGACGCGGTCGAGGTCGCGATCGTGCATCGGCCACGCTACGACGACTGGTCACTGCCCAAGGGCAAGCTCGATCCCGGTGAGACCGAACCCGTTGCCGCGGTTCGCGAGGTACACGAGGAAACCGGCTTCGCCGCCGAACTGGGCAGGCGTCTGCCGTCGGTCGCCTATCCGATCGCCAACGGCACCAAGCTGGTGCGGTACTGGTCGGCGCGGGCGATAGGTGGGGAGTTCGCCCCCAACTCCGAGGTCGACGAACTTCTGTGGCTGCCGGTCCCGGCCGCGATGAAGCGGCTCCAGTACGCGGCCGACCGGAAGGTGCTGCGTCGCTTCGCCAAGAACACGGCCAAGCACGACGTCGACACCAAGACGGTCCTGGTCGTGCGACACGCGGTCGCGGGCAGCAAGTCCCGTTACAAGGGCGACGACCGCGCACGGCCCCTCGACAAGAAGGGGCGCGCACAGGCCGAGTCGCTGGTGGGTCTGCTCCTGGCGTTCGGCGCGACGGACCTGTACGCGGCGCCCCGTGCCCGCTGCCATCAGACCCTGGAGCCGTTGGCCGAGGAGCTCGGGGTACCGGTCGTCGACGAGCCGACGCTGACCGAGGAGGCGTACGCCGCCGACCACGATGCGGGCCGGGCTCGGTTCGCCGAGATCGCCCGGGCCGACGGCACGCCCGTGATCTGTACGCAGGGCAAGGTGATCCCCGACCTCATCGCCTGGTGGTGCGAGCGCGACGGCGTGAAGCCCGACAAGTCCAGGAACCGCAAGGGCAGCACGTGGGTGCTCTCCGTCGCCGACGGTGCGCTGGTGGCCGCCGACCACATCGGCAGCCCGCTCGCCCTCGCCTGACCGCCGCCCCCCACAGACGGAAACGCGCCCCGGATCGGATGATCCGCGGCGCGTCCGCTGCCCCGACTCGGGGCAGTACTCCTGATCTAGCGGCGGCCCTTCTTGGCCGGCGCCTTCTTGGCAGCCGGTGCCTTCTTGGCCGGAGCCTTGGTGGCGGCCTTCTTGGCGGCCGGTGCAGCAGCCTTCTTGGCAGGCGTGGCAGCCTTCTTCGCCGGGGTCGCAGCCTTCTTGGCGGCGGGTGCCTTCTTGGCCGGAGTCGACACCTTCTTCGCGGGCGTCGCAGCCTTCTTGGCAGGCGTGGCAGCCTTCTTCGCCGGCGTCGCAGCCTTCTTGGCGGCGGGTGCCTTCTTGGCCGGCGTCGCTGCCTTCTTGGCCGGCGTCGCTGCCTTCTTGGCGGGCGTCGCTGCCTTCTTGGCCGGAGCGGCCTTCTTGACGGCGGCCTTCTTGACCGCGGTCTTGCGTGCCGGCGCGGCGGTGGCGCCACGCTTCACGGCGGGGCCATCCGACGGGAGCTTCTGTGCGCCAGACACAACCGCCTTGAACTGTGCGCCGGGCCGGAATGCCGGGACCGACGTCGGCTTGACCTTGACGGTCTCACCGGTGCGCGGGTTGCGTGCGACACGCGCCGCACGGCGGCGCTGTTCGAACACGCCGAACCCGGTGATCGTCACGCTGTCGCCCTTGTGGACGGCACGGACGATCGTGTCGACGACGTTTTCTACCGCGGCAGTTGCCTGCCGGCGGTCGGTGCCCAACTTGTCCGTGAGGACATCGATGAGCTCTGCCTTGTTCATGCAAAACCTCCGGAGCCAGTGGTCCGCCTTGGACCGACTAATGCCCACGGTAAACCCTCGGGCTGCAGATATCCAAGAGCCACGCCGAATTTCAGGCGTTGCTGGGACCTCATTCGGCAATCCGATTGCCCCACATGGGCTGTGGTACGCCAGTCCTAGAACTGGTTGCGGAGAGCCGATTTCGGCCGGTCTCCGACGCCGCGTCAGGCGTTCAGGGTGCGCGGCTTCCAGCTCGGCCGGGAGGCCTCGAACGCCGTGATTTCGTCCTGTTTCCGCAGCGTAAGGCCTATATCGTCGAGGCCCTCGATGAGGCGCCAGGCGGTGTAGTCGTCAATCGTGAACGGCACCATGACCGTTCCTGCGGCGATCGTCCGATCCCGAAGGTTCACAGTCAGTTCCAGCCCGGGATTCTGCTCGATCAACTTCCACAGCAGTTCCACATCATCGTGATTCACTTCGGCGGCCAAAAGCCCCGCCTTGCCCGCGTTGCCGCGGAAGATGTCCGCGAAGCGCGACGAGATCACGACGCGGAAGCCGAAGTCCATGAGCGCCCAGACGGCGTGCTCGCGGGACGACCCGGTCCCGAAGTCGGGACCGGCGACCAGGACCGAGCCCCGGTCGAACGGCGCCAGGTTCAGGACGAAGGCCGGGTCGTTGCGCCAGGCGGCGAACAGCCCGTCCTCGAAACCCGTTCGGGTGACCCGTTTGAGGTAGACGGCCGGGATGATCTGGTCGGTGTCGACGTTGGACAGCCGCAGCGGAACGCCGATGCCGGTGTGGGTGTGGAACGCATCCATGGGGTACTCCTAGCGATTCGCGGCGGCGGGAAGGTCGGCCGGTGAGGACAGGGTGCCCCGCACCGCGGTCGCCGCGGCGACCGCCGGCGAGACCAGGTGCGTGCGACCGCCCTTGCCCTGCCTGCCCTCGAAGTTGCGGTTGGACGTCGAGGCGCATCGCTCGCCCGGGGCCAGCTGGTCGGGGTTCATGCCGAGGCACATCGAACATCCGGCCTGGCGCCAGTCGGCGCCTGCGGCGGTGAAGATCTCGCCGAGGCCCTCCGATTCGGCCTGTGCGCGCACCCGCATCGAGCCGGGGACCACCAGCATGCGGACGCCGTCGGCGACCTTGCGGCCCTGCAGGATGTCGGCCACGACCCTCAGATCCTCGATCCGGCCGTTGGTGCAGGAGCCCACGAACACCGCGTCGACCGGGACGTCGCGCATCGGCGTTCCGGCGGCTAAGTCCATGTACCTCAACGCCTTCTCGGCGGACTGCTTCTCGTCGTCGTCGAACAGGGACTGGGGGTCGGGCACCGAGCCGGCCAGCGGGACGCCCTGCCCCGGGTTCGTCCCCCACGTCACGAAGGGGCTCAGCTCGGCGGCGTCGAGGTAGACCTCGGTGTCGAATTGCGCGCCCTCGTCGGTGCGCAACGCGCTCCAGGCCTCGACGGCGGCATCCCAGTCGGCACCGGTGGGCGCATGGGGCCTGCCACGCAGGTAGGCGAAGGTGGTCTCGTCCGGCGCGACCATGCCCGCCCGTGCCCCGGCCTCGATGCTCATGTTGCAGATCGTCATGCGGCCCTCCATCGACAGCGATTCGATGGCACTGCCGCGGTATTCGATGACGTGCCCCTGGCCACCGCCGGTACCGATCTTGGCGATCACCGCCAGGATGACGTCCTTGGCGCTGACGCCCTCGGGCAGCACGCCGTCGACGTTGACCGCCATCGTCTTGAACGGCCGCAGCGGAAGCGTCTGCGTCGCAAGGACGTGTTCGACCTCGGAGGTACCGATGCCCATCGCCAGTGCGCCGAAGGCGCCGTGGGTCGACGTGTGACTGTCGCCGCAGACCACCGTGGTGCCGGGCTGCGTCAGCCCCAACTGCGGGCCGATGATGTGCACGATGCCCTGCTCGACGTCGCCCATCGGGTGCAGCCGGATGCCGAATTCCGCGCAGTTGCGCCGCAACGTCTCGACCTGGGTCCGCGACACCAGGTCGGCGATCGGCTTGTCGATGTCGACGGTGGGGACGTTGTGGTCCTCCGTGGCGATCGTGAGATCGGGCCGTCGCACGGGGCGGCCGGCGAGCCGCAGACCGTCGAACGCCTGCGGACTGGTGACCTCGTGGACGAGGTGCAGGTCGATGTAGATGAGGTCGGGTTCCCTGGCGGCCCCGTCGCCGGATCCGGCGACGACGACGTGGTCGGCCCACACCTTCTCCGCCATCGTGCGTGGGCTCGTGGTCGTGACGTCCGTTGTCATGGCATTCGTTCCTTCGAGTGGTCCGCAGAGGGCGCTGCGGGTATCTCACTGGTATCTCAGTATTCGGGAAGCTAGTATCTCCCTGTGAGACAGGATAGCGGCATCGGGGTCCTCGACAAAGCCGTGGGGGTGCTGCACTCGGTGGCCGAGTCGCCGTGCGGCCTCGCCGAACTCTGCGAGCGGACGGGCCTGCCGCGCGCAACGGCCCATCGGCTCGCCGCCGGTCTCGAAGTCCACCGCCTGCTGTCCCGCGACACCGAGGGGCGGTGGCGGCTCGGACCCGCACTCACCGAGTTGGCGGGCCACGTCAACGATCCGCTGCTGGCCGCGGGCACGGCGGTCCTCCCCAGGCTGCGGGAGATCACCGGTGAGAGCGTTCAGCTCTACCGCCGCGAGGGGACGTCGCGGGTCTGCGTAGCAGCACTCGAACCGCATGCGGGGCTGCGCGACACGGTGCCGGTGGGCACCCGGCTGCCGATGACCGCGGGCTCGGGGGCGAAGGTCCTGCTGGCCTACAGCGATGCGGCCACCCAGCAGACCGTGCTCCCCCACGCCATGTTCACCGACCGCACGCTCGCCGAGGTGCGCAAGCGCGGATGGGCCCAAAGCGCCGCGGAACGAGAGTCGGGTGTGGCGAGTGTCTCGGCACCGGTGCGCGACGGGCGCGGCACCGTCATCGCCGCCGTCTCGGTGTCGGGGCCCATCGACCGGATGGGCCGCAGACCGGGCGCTCGCTGGGCTGCCGACCTGCTCGCCGCGGCCGACGCGCTGACGCGGCGGCTCTGAGCCCAAGCCGATACACCCCGGAACGCAAGGGGCGCCCGATCCGTCGTGACGGATCAGGCGCCTCTGATGCGTACCCCCGATGGGATTCGAACCCACGCTACCGCCGTGAGAGGGCGGCGTCCTAGGCCGCTAGACGACGGGGGCTAGAACTTTCTGCGACGGTCAGCATATCTCAGGCGAGAATGTCGACCTAATCATCACGGCGCACGGGAACGTTCACCGCAATGGCTGGGGTACCAGGACTCGAACCTAGAATGGCGGTACCAGAAACCGCTGTGTTGCCAATTACACCATACCCCACTGGCTGCCCATCACCGCTGGTCACGGGCCTGTTCCGCGTCGAGAACGCTGCGACGTACGTCGTTGCGCGCCGTTCGCGGGCCGACGAGCAGACTACCAAAGATTCTGAGGCCGCTCGTCACGGCACCCGTCATACCGCCGCAGCGGCGTGGTCACGGCCGGCGCGCAGCCTAATCAGGCTGCGCTCACGGCCCAGCAGTTCGAGCGACTCGAACAGCGGCGGGCTGATCGACGCTCCGGTGGCGGCCACCCGGATCGGCCCGAACGCCTTCCTCGGCTTCAGCTCCAATCCGTCGATGAGCCCGGCCTTGAGCGCGTCCTCGATCTGGGGGGTGACCCAGTCCCGCACGCCCTCGAGGGCTGCGACGGCGGCCTCGAGGACCGGCACGGCGTCGGGCTTGAGTTCCTTCGCCGCGGCCTTCTCGTCCAACGCGAACGAGCGCTCGTCGAGGAACTTCAGCAGATCCCACGCGTCGCCGAGCACGACGATGCGGGTCTGGACGAGGGCGGCCGCCTCGGCGAAGCCCGCGTCGTCCAGTCCGGTGTCGTGGCCGTGGGCGACGAAGTAGTCACGCAACCGTGCGGTGAAGTCCTCCACCGACAGCCGCCGGACGTGTTCGGCGTTGATGGCGTCGGCCTTCTTCTGGTCGAAGCGCGCCGGATTGGAGTTGACGTCGCGGACGTCGAATGCCGCCACCATCTCGTCGAGGCTGAACAGGTCGTGGTCGTCGGCGATGCCCCAGCCCAGCAGCGCGAGGTAGTTCAGCAGTCCCTCGGGGAGGAAGCCGCGGTCACGGTGCAGGAACAGATTGGACTGAGGGTCGCGCTTCGAGAGCTTCTTGTTGCCCTCCCCCAGCACGCTGGGCAGGTGGGCGAACTCGGGCACGCGCTCAGCCACCCCGATCCGGATCAGCGCCTGGTACAGCGCTATCTGACGCGGCGTCGACGGCATGATGTCCTCACCACGCAGGACGTGGGTGATTCGCATCAGCGCGTCGTCGACCGGATTGACCAAGGTGTACAGCGGATCTCCGCTGGCGCGGGTGATGGCGAAGTCGGGCACCGAGCCTGCCGGAAAGCTCACGGGTCCGCGCACCAGGTCGGTCCAGCCGAGGTCCTCGTCGGGCATCCGCAGTCGCAGTACGGGTCGACGGCCCTCGGAGGCGAAGGCGGTCCGCTGTTCGTCGGTCAGCGTGCGGTCGTGATTGTCGTAACCCAGCTTCGGATTGCGGCCCGCCGCGACGTGACGGGCCTCCACCTCCTCGGGCGTCGAGTACGCCTCGTACACCTCGCCGGCGTCGACGAGTCGGGCGATGACGTCGCGGTAGATCTCGCCGCGCTGCGACTGCCGGTACGGCTCGTACGGACCACCGACCTCCGGACCCTCGTCCCAGTCGAGGCCCAGCCATCGCAGCGCGTCGAGGATGGCCGCATAGCTCTCGACGCTGTCCCGCGCGGCGTCGGTGTCCTCGATGCGAAAGACGAATTGCCCACCGGTGTGCCGGGCGTAGGCCCAGTTGAACAGCGCGGTGCGTACGAGGCCGACGTGCGGCGTGCCGGTGGGCGACGGGCAGAACCGCACCCTGACATCTCCGGCACTCATCACTTGCCCTTGCGCACAACGGGATTGGACAGGGTGCCGATTCCCTCGATCGTGATGCTCACGGTGTCACCGTCTTCGATCGGGCCGACGCCCTCGGGTGTGCCGGTCAGGATCAGGTCGCCCGGCAGCAGCGTCATGACCGCCGACACCCATTCGATGATCGCGCCCACGTCGTGGATCATCAGCGACGTCCTGCTGTGCTGTCGCACCTCGCCGTTGACCTCGGTCCGCAGGTCGAGATCGAAGGGGTCGACGTCGGTGTCGATCCACGGCCCGACCGGACAGAACGTGTCGTGGCCCTTGGCCCGCATCCACTGCCCGTCCTTCTTCTGCTGATCTCGGGCCGAGACGTCGTTGGCGATGGTGTAGCCCAGGATGTTCTCGGCCGCGCGCGCGGCGGACACGTCCTTGCACGGCCGCCCGATCACGACGGCCAGTTCACCCTCGTGGTGGACGGGGTGGGCGTCGGCGGGCAGTTGGATCGGGACGTGCGGGCCGACGATCGCCGTGTTGGGCTTGAGGAAGATCACCGGATCCTCCGGGGCGACGCCGCCCATCTCGGCGGCGTGGGCCGCGTAGTTCTTGCCCATGCAGATGACCTTGCTGGCCAGGATCGGGGCGAGCAGCCGGACGTCGGCGAGCGGCCACGTCCGGCCGGTGAACTCCGGCGTGCCGAAGGGGTGTTCGGCGATCTCGCGGACCGTGGCCCGCGCGGCGTTCTCGGGAGTGGAGACGTCACCCTCGATGGTGACGAAGGCAACACCGTCGGGACTGGCGATTCGACCTAGACGCATTCGACCAGCCTAGTGGCCCCGGCGGGCCGCGGTCCGATGGGTCCGCCGATTCGGCAATCCCACGATTCGGGAACGAGATTCACTAGGTGAGACGGTCGTGCCACGATGGGAGGCATGCCCACGGCTCAGATCGGCACCGCGCGGCGATGGTCGATGTTGGCCATCGCACTGACCGCCACCCTGTTCGCGAACGTGTTCATCAACGGTGTGGCCTTCCTGATCCCGACGCTGCACACCGACCTGGGCCTCGACCTGGCACAGGCGGGCCTGATGTCCTCGCTGCCGAGTTTCGGCATGGTCGTCACGCTCATCGCCTGGGGATGGGTGGTGGATCTGCTCGGCGAGCGATTCGTGCTCACCGTCGGCTCGGCACTGACCGCGGCGGCAGGGTTCGCCGCCGCGACGGCGGACTCACTGACGACCATCGGCGTCTTCCTCTTCCTCGGCGGAATGGCAGCCGCCAGCAGCAACGTCGCGAGTGGCCGCCTGGTGGTCGGATGGTTCCCACCGCACCGCCGCGGTTTCGTCATGGGCATCCGCCAGACCGCACAGCCACTCGGAGTCGGCCTCGGCGCGTTGGTGATTCCGCGACTGGCCGAGCAGCACGGCATCGGAGGGGCACTGCTCTTCCCCGCGATCGTGTGTGCAGCCGCCGCGGTCGTCAGCCTCGTCGGAGTCCTGGACCCGCCCCGGCCACCGCGGGCCGAGGCCCCGGCGGCGGACCTGGCCAACCCCTACCGGGGATCGTCGACACTGTGGCGGATCCACGCCGTCTCAGTGCTTCTCGTCGTTCCCCAGTCGGTGGTGTGGACCTTCGCACTGGTGTGGCTGATGAGCGACCGCGGCTGGACGGCAGCCGGGGCGGGTGGACTCGTCACGGCGGCACAGGTCCTCGGTGCCGCCGGCCGAGTGGCGGCCGGCCGTTGGTCGGACCGGGTGGGCTCGCGCCTGCGACCGGTACGCACGATCGCCGTCGCTGCGGCGTTGACGATGGGGCTGCTGGCCGTGACCGACGCGTTCGACTCGCCGGTCGCCGTAGCCCTCCTGGTGGTCGCCTCGGTGGTGACGGTGTCCGACAACGGGTTGGCCTTCACCGCGATCGCCGAGATCTCGGGTCCGTTCTGGAGCGGCCGGGCGCTGGGTACGCAGAACACCAGCCAGCTGTTCACCACCGGAGTGGTGCCGCCGCTGTTCGGCGTGCTGATCGCCGCGTTCGGCTACCCCGCGGCATTCGCGCTCTGCGCGTTGCTACCGCTCGTGGCCCTACCGCTGGTCCCCGTCGACGCCGACTCCACGACGACCACGCGCGGCGGCGTGGAACCACCCCGCTGACGTAGCGGTACGGTGAGGCCGTGACCGAGAACCCGCCGACGCTGTACATCTTCCCGCATGCTGGAGGGTCGGCGCAGTTCTACGTACCGTTCGCGAAGTCGTTCTCCAGCAACGTCAAACGTGTCGCCGTCCAGTACCCGAGTCGCCGGGGCAGCCATGACCTCGCCTCGTTCGCGAGCATCACCGAACTCGCCGATCAGGTGTGGGGCAAGTTGTCGGCCGCGCTGGACCGCGATGCGCGCGTGGCCTTCTTCGGTCACAGCATGGGCGCGCTGGTCGCGTTCGAGGTCGCGCGCCGCTTCGAACGCGTCCACCACCCCGTCGCGGCGCTCTTCGTGTCCGCGTGTGCCGCGCCGGGCCAGGTCGGTTATGAACACGTCACAGATGACGACAAGAGCCTGCTCGCGGCCGTCGCCGAGTTCACGGGTGTCAACCCGGAGTTCCTGCAGGACGAGGACTTCGCGGCGCACATCCTGCCGACGCTCCGGGGACTCAAGGCGATCGCGAACTACGACTGCCCGCCCGACGCGACGGTGTCGTGCCCCATCTACGCGTTCGTCGGCGACGAGGACGACGTCGCGACCCTCGACAAGGCCTCGGGCTGGGCGGAACGCACCACTGCGGAGTTCACCGCGAGGGAGTTCCCCGGCCACCACTTCTACCTGACCGACCAGCTCCGCCCGCTGGTCGACGACATCGAGGCCAAGCTCTGGTCCGGCCTCGGCGAGAGCCCCGTCCAAGCCTGACGTCGAGCCGTGGACCAGGAGTCCACCGCGTCACCGTCACCGCGGGCGCCCCTGGCACCATCGCCCGTCCGTGCGTTCTCGTGTCTCGGTCGAGCGCTGCCCGGTGCGTCGCCACCGGGGCGGCGACGACCCTTCTGCGAGCGCCCGTGCCGCCACCCTCGTTCGTTCGCGGTCACCGGCGTGAGCCGTCCTGCGTGTGAAGTTATTGAGAATTTGCTGTGACTTCTGCAGCAACATTTCGATGATTGCCACGCGAGAATCGGCCCCGGTCGGGGCCTCGCCGATCCGCCTGACGGCGTGCCTCGACGGGCACCAGGTGCGCGCGTTCCGCGCCGGTTCGTGCAACGTCGGGTGTGCTTCGTCTCGACGACGTGTCACGGTCCGTCGTGGCCAGCGTGAGGGCTGTTCCAGACGTTTCTCGGGGCCGTCGGCCCGCGAATTGACGATGCTGAAACCCTACTCGTCAGTAAGGAAGATGACACGTCTCTGACGTCGTATTTCGGCAGATTCGGCCACTTTGACGACCCCGGCGCACGTGACGCCCGCCACAGCTCGGCGCACGGACCCCGCGTAGGTCGGCTTTGCTGGGCGAAGGCATGGCCGCGGTCGACCTCGGGCACCCCATATGACGTCCTCCGCGTGCCGAATGAGCAAACGTCCCGCCCCAGGTAAGGCGTGTACCAGGCCCGTCTGCACCACTTCGGCAACCGCGCACCGGGACCGCGCTGCATGGCACCGGATCGAATGATTTGCGCAGAAGTGCTAGTTTCGAACTAGAAATTTGCTACGAACTCGTCATCGGGCGAGAAACCGGTAGCCCGCGAACCCGATGACCACACGTGGGAAAGTCAGTAGGAAGGGTCTTACACATGTCCGAGATCGCGTCGTCAATCCCAGCTGCGCTCCGTCAGAACGCCCAGCAGCAGCCCTCGGCCCCGGCCTTCACCTTCACCGATTACGAGTTCGACCCGAACGGCACCTCCGACACGCTGACGTGGTCGCAGGCGTACGGCCGGGTACGCGTCCTCGCCGCGGAGATCGCGCGGTACGGAACGCCCGGCGACCGCGTCGCGATCATCGCGCCCCAGGGTCTCGACTACATCGTCGGCTTCCTCGCCGCGATGGAGGCCGGCCGCGTCGCCGTACCCCTGTCGGTACCTCAGGGAGGCAGCCACGACGAACGGGTGTCGGCCGTCATCGAGGACTGCGCCCCGGCAGTCATCCTCACCACGCTGGCCGTCTCGGACGACGTCGCGAGCTACGCACGGGAGGACCCGGCCCAGGCCCCCATCGCCGTCATCGAGATCGACGCCCTGGATCTCGACGGGCCCCCGCCCGCCGTGGCCGACTCCGCACTAGCCGGCACCAAGATCGCGCTGCTGCAGTACACCTCGGGCTCGACCCGGCGCCCCGCAGGCGTCATGGTGACCCACCGCAACATCGTCGCCAACCTGGAGCAGGTCTTCTCCGACTACTTCGAGGAGTACGGCGGCTTCCCGCCTGCAGACACCTCGCCGGTGTCGTGGCTGCCCTTCTACCACGACATGGGCCTGCTGCTGGGAATCTTCGCGCCCGTCGCCGGATGCCTGCACGCTCACGTCATCTCGCCCATGGCCTTCCTGCAGAAGCCCGCGAGGTGGGTGCAGATGCTGGCCGACAACACCAAGACCTTCTCGGCGGCACCGAACTTCGCCTTCGAACTCGCGGCCAAGCGCACCACCGACGAGGACATGGACGGCCGCAAGCTGACCGACGTACTCGGCATCATCAGCGGCAGCGAACGCATCCATGCCGCCACGGTCCGCCGGTTCGACGACAGGTTCACTGGCTTCGGCCTGCCCGACAGCGCGCTCCTGCCGTCCTACGGATTGGCCGAGGCCACCCTTTACGTGGCATCGCTGGCCCCCGGGCGCGTGCCCGAGACCGCGTGGTTCGATCCCGAGAAGCTCTCCGCAGGGCACGCCGAGCGCGTGTCCGAGGGCGCGGGAACCGAATTGATCACCTACGGCCCGATGCGCGCCAGCATGCTGCGCATCGTCGATCCCGAGACCCACGCCGAGAAGCAGGCCGGCATGTTGGGCGAGATGTGGGTCCACGGCGACAACGTCGCCGCGGGCTACTGGCGCAACACCGAGGCCACGTCCCACACCTTCGGCGGCCGGATCACCGAGCCCAATCCCCACACGCCGCACGGACCGTGGCTGCGCACCGGAGATCTCGGCGTGATGTCCGAGGGCGAACTCTTCATCGTGGGACGGATCAAGGACCTGCTGATCGTCGACGGGCGCAACCACTACCCGGACGACATCGAGGCCACCGTCCAGGAGTTGACCGGCGGTCGCGCCGTCGCGATCTCGGTGACCCGCAACGAGACCGAGCAGCTGGTGGTCGTCGCCGAGGTGAAGGGCCGGGGTGACACCGAGGAGGAGATCCAGAGCCGCTTCGACCGCATCAAGCGCGATCTGGTGTCGGCGATCTCGCGCGTGCACAGCGTGCGCGTGTCCGACGTGATGCTGGTCGGCCCCGGTTCGCTGCCCATCACGACGAGCGGCAAGGTGCGTCGCGCGTCCTGCGCCGAGTACTACGGCCGTGGTGCGTTCAGCCGCCTGGACCTCTCCGAATGACCGATGCCCTCGACGCGGCCGACCTCCGGCACTGGCTGACCGACTATCTGGTCACCACCATCGGCTGCAGCCCGGACGACGTCGACCCGAATGCGTCCTTCAACGACCTCGGCGTCGGCTCCAGGGACTCGGTGGTGCTCTCGGGCGTTCTCGCCGAACGCATCGGCCGGGCAGTGTCGCCGGTGGAGTTCTGGGAACACCCCACGATCAACTCGCTGGCACGGTTCCTCACCGAGCCGGAGCCGGAACCGTCGCTGGAACCGGCGGCCCAGCGCGGCGGCGGCTCGATCGACGAGCCCATCGCCGTCATCGGGCTCGGTTGCCGCTTCCCGGCCGGCATCGACGGCCCCGAGGGCCTGTGGCGATTCCTCGACGACGGCGGTTCGGCCATCACCGAGGTCCCCGCGGACCGGTGGACGCCCTTCGACGACGGCTCGGCCGAGGTCGCCGCGCTGTTGAAGGACACCACCAAGTGGGGGTCGTTCCTCGACGACGTCGACGCCTTCGACGCGGAGTTCTTCGACATCATGCCGCGTGAAGCGGCGAAGATGGATCCCCAGCAGCGGCTCCTGCTCGAAGTCGCCTGGGAGGCACTCGAACACGCGGGCACCGCGCCGAACACGCTGCGCCACAGCCAGACCGGCGTCTTCATCGGCGCCTGCGTCAGCGAGTACGGGTACCTCGCCTCGGCGGACCTTCCCACCGTCGACGCGTGGAACAACACCGGCGGCGCGCTGAGCATCATCGCCAACCGGCTCTCCTACTTCCTCGACCTGCGCGGGCCCTCACTGACCGTCGACACGGCGTGTTCGTCCTCGTTGGTCGCGATCCACCTCGCCTGCCAGAGCCTGCGGACGGGCGACTCCGACGTCGCGCTCGCCGGCGGCGTGAACCTGCTGATGTCGCCCGCCGTCTTCCGCGGCTTCGACCAGGCCGCAGCGCTGTCGCCGACGGGTGCGTGCCACTCCTTCGACGCCGCCGCCGACGGTTTCGTGCGCGGCGAGGGGTGCGGCGTCGCCGTGCTCAAACGCCTCTCCGACGCCCAGCGCGACGGTGACCGCGTGCTGGCCGTCGTCCGCGGGTCCGCGGTCAACCAGGACGGCAGGTCCAACGGTCTGATGGCCCCCAATCCGGCGGCACAGATGGCGGTGTTGCGCAGGGCCTACGAGAACGCCGGTGTCTCGCCGCGCGACGTGGACTACGTCGAGGCGCACGGCACGGGAACCTTCCTCGGAGACCCGATCGAGGCCCGTGCGCTCGGGACCGTCCTCGGTCGCGGCCGCCCCGCCGACGCACCGCTGCTCATCGGAGCCGTCAAGTCCAACCTCGGGCACCTCGAGGCCGCCGCGGGCATCGCCGGGTTCATCAAGACGGTGCTCTCCGTCCAGCGCGCGCGGATCCCCGGCAACCACCACTTCGACACCCCCAACCCGCACATCGCGTTCGACAAGCTCAGGTTGCAGGTCGCCGCGGCCCATCAGGACTGGCCCACCCACGGCCGGGCCCGTCGCGCCGGGGTGTCGTCCTTCGGCTTCGGCGGCACCAACGCCCACATCGTGCTCGAGCAGGCCCCCGCCGGCGTCGCCGGTGCGGCGGTCGACCTCCCCGAGATCACCACGCTGCCGATCTTCGGCAAGACCGATGCCCGGGTGGCCACGACGGCAGCCGCACTCGCCGACTGGATGACCGGTGCAGGCGCGGGCGTGCCACTCGCCGACATCGCCCACACACTGCGTCACCACCGCGATCCGTCCAACCGGGTCGCGTCGATCTGCGCCAGGGACCGGGATCAGGCTCTCGCGGGACTGCGGGCGCTCGCCGCCGGCGAGCCGGCCGACACCGTCGTGGAACCGGGCGCCGGTCCGACGCGCTCGGGGACCGTGTTCGTCTACTCCGGGCAGGGCTCGCACTGGACCGGGATGGGCCGCCGCCTCCTCGCGGACGAGCCGGCCTTCGCCGCCGCGATCGCCGAGCTGGAGCCGACGTTCGTCGAGCGGGTCGGGTTCTCGCTGCATCAGGTGCTCAGTGAGGGCGAAGAAGTCCGCGGCGACGCACGGGTGCAGCCCGTGCTCGTCGGACTGCAGTTGGCGCTCACCGCGCTGTGGCGCTCCTACGGCGTGCATCCCGACGCCGTGATCGGCCATTCGGTGGGCGAGGTCAGCGCCGCCGTGGTGTCCGGAGCACTGAGCGTGGCCGACGGCCTGACCGTCGTCGCGCACCGCTCCCGGCTGATGTCCCGGCTCGCCGGGCAGGGAGCGGTGGCGCTGCTCAAGCTCGACTCCGACGCCACCGAGGTCGCGATCGCCGACTTCGCCGACGTGAGCATCGCCGGTCGCCTGGCGCCGAACCAGACCGTGATCGCGGGCCTGCCCGACCAGGTGGACGCGGTGATCGCCGCGGTGAGCGCGCAGAACCGGTTCGCTCGGCGCGTCAACATGGAGGTCGCCTCCCACACCGCACTGATGGACGAGGTACTGCCGGAACTGCGGACGCAACTGGCCGGCCTCAGCCCGAATTCGCCTGCCATCCCGTTCTTCTCGACGGTGCAGGACCCGATGGGCGCACCGGTGCACGACGCCGAGTACTGGGCGGCGAACGTGCGCCGGCCCGTTCTCTTCGCCGACGCGGTCGTGGCGGCAGCGCGCGACCACGGCACCTTCGTCGAGATCAGCGCGCACCCGATTCTCGCCTCGGCCGTCGCCGAGACGCTCGAGTCAGATCCGCACCTGAGCATCGGCACCCTGCGCCGCGATGGGGACGACACACTCAACTTCCATCTCGGCGTGGCGACGGTGAGTCCCCTGTCACCCACCGCACCGCACCCGCCGGAGCCGCATCCGCTGTTGCCGACCACTCCGTGGCATCACGGCCGCCACTGGATCAGCGTCGCCGCGCCACGACGCATCGCCGCCGCCGCCACCGACGGGGTCCCCGCCGAGTGGTTCAGCGAGATGACCTGGCCGCAGAAGGATCTGGCCACGCCGGCGCCGCAGACCGTGGGCTCGTGGCTAGTCGTCGGCGACGACGACGTGGTGGCGGAGGTCGTCGCGGCGCTCGGCCCTCGGATCCACGTCAACGCGCTGGCTCCCTCGGCTCTCGAGGACGCCGAGCCGGCCACCCTGGTCGACGTCCTGGCCGGCACCAGCCACGTGGTCTACGCGCCCGGCGTCACGTCGTCGGGCCTCGACGCCGAGACCGGCTACCGCCTGTTCGGTTCGGCCAAGGCGCTGACGACGGCCATCACACGGTTGATGTTGCCGCCCAAGCTGTTCCTGCTGACCCGGGATGCCCAACCGATCGCCGAGGGCGACGCCGCCAACCCCGCGCAGGCGGTGCTGTGGGGCCTCGGCCGCACGCTGGCCCTCGAGCACCCCGAGATCTGGGGTGCCGTCATCGACGTCGAGGCGACCACCTCGGCGCCGGAGATCGCGCGCATCGTGCTGGCCGAGGCCACCGGAAGCGACGGAGAGGATCAGGTCGTCCATCGCGGCGGGTCCCGGCACGTGCCGCGGCTGCGTCGTGTCACGCCCGACCTGGCTGACGCGATCCCCCTGGACGGCGATCACTGCCACCTCGTCATCGGGGCGACCGGCAACATCGGCCCATACCTCATCGCGCAGTTGGCCGACATGAAGGCGTCGACCGTCGTCGCGGTGTCCCGCAATCCCGGGGAGCGACTCGACGACCTGGCTGCGGCGCTGGCGGAGAAGGGCTCGACGCTGATCACCGTCGCCGCGGACGCCGCGGACGAGGGCGACATGCGGGCACTGTTCGACCGCTTCGGCGCGGACCTCCCGCCGCTCGGTGGGATCTATCTCGCGGCGTTCGGCGGCGGACCGGTCACCCTGGCCGACATGACCGACGAGCACGTCGCCGCGATGTTCCGTCCGAAGCTCGACGTGCTGGCGCTCCTGCACGAACTCTCGCTGTCGCATGCGGTGCAGCGGTTCGTGCTGTTCTCGTCGATCTCGGGCCTGCTCGGTTCCCGGTGGCTCGCGCACTACGCGGCGACCACCACCTACCTGGACACGTTCGCCTACGCCCGCCGCGCCGCGGGTCTTCCTGCGACGACGGTCAACTGGGGCTTCTGGAAGTCGCTGGCCGACCATCAGAGCCCGGAGGAACTGAACGTGACCGTGGCGTCCGGCCTCATCCCCATGAGCGACGACGTCGCGATCGCGGCGCTGAGCACGGTCACCGCTCCGACGGCCGCGGTGCGGTCGTGCGTGGTGGCGGCCGACTGGGATCTGCTGGCGACCGCCTACCGCACGCGTGCGTCGCTGCACGTCATCGACGACCTGATCGCGGGTGCGGACGCCCCGGTGTCGGACGTGTCCGGTGGCGGCGGTCCGGTGTCGGTGCCCAGCACCGACTTCCGCCAGTCGCTGCGGGAGCGTGAGCCCGAGGGCAGGCGCGCGCTGCTGACCCAGCACGTGACCGCGCTCGTCGCGACGGTGATGGGCCTTGATTCGCCGCACTCGCTGGATCCGAAGGCCGGGTTCTTCCACTTCGGCATGGACTCCCTCATGAGCGTCACGCTGCAACGGGCGCTCACCACGAGCCTGGGCATCTCGGTGCCGGCGTCGGTGGTGTTCGACTACCCCACCGTCGAGGCCCTCGTCGGGCATCTCGCCGACACCCTGCCCGAATTCGGCGACGACACGACCGGCCCGGCCGGCGACGACGACCGGGACTACGACCACCTGTCCGAAGACGAACTCTTCGCGCTACTCTCCGAAAGGTTGGGCTCTTCTCGATGACGGCCCCGTCACAGGATCGCCGCGCGATCATCACCGAGGCACTGCGCACGATCGATGATCTGACCGCGCGTCTCGAGGTCGCCGAACACGGCCAGACCGAACCGATCGCCGTGGTGGGCCTGGGATGTCGACTCCCCGGCGGGGTCCACGGGCCCGGCCGGTACTGGGACCTGTTGAAGAACGGCGAGAGCGGTGTCGTTCGCGTCCCCGCGTCGCGCTGGGACGCCGACGAGTACTTCAACGCCGACAGCTCCGTCCCCGGCACGATCTGCACCCGGGACGGTGGCTTCCTGACCTCGTGGGAGCCGGCCGAGTTCGACGCCGAGTTCTTCGGGCTGTCGCGCCGGGAGGCCGCGGCGATGGACCCGCAGCAGCGGCTGTTCCTCGAGGTCGCGTGGGAGGCCATCGAGGACGCCGGGCTGAACCCGGACACCCTGCGTGGATCGCGCACCGGCATCTACGTCGGCATGACCACCAACGACTACTCCCTGACCTTCGCCAACAAGCTGGCGCCCCAGGACATCGATCCGCACATCCCGTTCGGCAACGCCTCGAACTTCGCGGCGGGCCGGTTGGCCTACTTCCTCGGCGTGCACGGTCCCGCCATGGTCCTGGACACCGCCTGCTCCTCGTCGCTGGTCTCGATTCACCTCGCGTGCGAGAGCCTGCGCAGGCGGGAGAGCGACACCGCTCTCGCCGCGGGCGTCAACCTGATCCTGACTCCCGACAACAGCATTGCGTGCTCGCAGTGGGGAATGCTGTCTCCCGGAGGCCAGTGCAAGTCGTTCGACGCCGACGCCGACGGGTACGTGCGCAGCGAGGGTGCCGGCGTGGTCGTGCTGAAGCGGCTCGGCGACGCCATCGCCGCCGGTGACCGCGTGCTCGCCGTCGTCCGCGGCTCGGCGGTCAACCAGGACGGACCGAGCAGCGGCCAGACCGTGCCGAGCGGACCCGCGCAGCAGGCGCTGATCCGCCAGGCGCTGGCCACCTCCGGGTTGTCCCCCTCCGACATCGACTACGTCGAGGCGCACGGCACCGGAACGGCGCTGGGCGATCCCATCGAACTCGACGCGCTCAGCGGGGTGTTCGCCGACCGTGGCGACGCAGCACCCCTCGTCCTCGGTTCGGTCAAGACCAACCTCGGCCACCTCGAGTCGGCTGCCGGCGTCGCCGGGTTCATCAAGACCGTGCTCAGCCTGCACAACGGGTACATCCCCAGGCACCTCAACTTCGAGCAGCTCACCCCGCGCGCGGGCGAGGGCGCGGCACGGTTCACCATCGCCGCGGACGGCATGGAGTGGCCCGCTCACGACGGGCCGCGTCGCGCGGGAGTCTCGTCGTTCGGCGTCAGCGGCACCAATGCCCACCTCGTCGTGGAGCAGGCGCCCCACTCGACGGTCGAACCCGTTGCGCCGCAACCCGAGCCCATCGTCAGCACCATCGTCGTCTCCGGCAAGACCGCGGCTCGGGTCGAGGCCTCGGCCGCGGCGCTGGCCGACTGGATGTCCACCGCCGGCAGCGGCGTCGCCCTGTCGGAGGTGGCCCACACCGTCAACCACCACCGGGCGCGGCACGGTAAGTACGTCACGGTGACCGCACGCGACCACCGGCAAGCCGTCGCGAGCCTGCGCGCCGTGGCGGCCGGCGGGACCGCCGACGGCGTGACCTCGCTGCGGGACCGAACCCGCGCTCCCGGAACGGTCTTCGTGTTCTCCGGGCAGGGCTCGCAGTGGCACGGGATGGGCAGGCGACTGCTCGCCGACGAGCCGGCATTCGCGGCCGCGATCGCCGAACTCGACACCGACTTCGTCACCCAGGTCGGGTTCTCCCTGCGGGAGGCACTCGAGTCCGACGCGCCGCTGCAGGGCATCGCCCGCATCCAACCCGTCCTGGTGGGCGTGCAACTCGCGCTGGCCGCGCTCTGGCGTTCCTACGGCGTCGAACCCGACGCGGTCATCGGCCACTCGATGGGCGAGGTCGCCGCATCCGTGGTCGCCGGTGCGCTGAGCCCCGCCGACGGACTCCGGGTCATCGCCACCCGCTCACGTCTCATGGCACGGCTGTCCGGGCAGGGTGCCATGGCACTGCTGGAGATGGACGCCGAGTCCGTGACGGCGCTCATCGCCGACCATCCCGGCGTCTCGGTGGCCGTGTACGCGTCACCGCGCCAAACCGTGATCGCCGGACCGCCGGAGCAGGTGGACGCGGTGGTCGACGTGGTCAGCGCCGCGGACAGGCTGGCCCGCCGCGTCGAGGTCGACGTCGCCTCGCACCATCGCACGGTGGACTCCATCCTGCCCGAATTGCGTTCTCAGCTGGCCGGTCTCGCGCCGCGGACGCCGACCGTCCCCGTCTACGTCACGACGGGTGACGCGGTCGCCGACTCCTCCGGCACGCTGTTCGATGCGGACTACTGGGCGCAGAATCTGCGCAACCCGGTGCGCTTCACGCAGGCCGTCGCCGCGGCGGCGTCGGACCACGGCTCGTTCGTGGAGATCAGCCCCCATCCGGTGCTGACCCACGCCATCGCCGACACCCTCGCCGACGGCACGCATGCCATCCTGCCCACGCTGCTGCGCGACGCCGACGAGACGGTGACGTTCCACACGAACCTCAACTCGGTCGCCGTCCCTGCGCCGCCCCATCCGGCGGAGCCGCATCCCGAGCTACCCACCACCCCCTGGCACCACACCTCGCACTGGATCACCACCGAGGGACAGGCGTTGGCGACGAACCGGGCACCGGCACCGGGAACCCTGATGGGGGAACGGTTCAGCGTCTCGGGCACCTCCCCCACGCTGCTCTGGCAGGCCAGGCTGCACCCGGACGCGACGCCGTACCCCGGTGGGCACCGCGTCCACGGTGTCGAGCTGGTACCGGCATCCATTCTCCTGCAGACGCTGTCGCTCGCGGCGCGCGAGACCGGGACGCCCGCGCTCGCCGACGTGCGGTTCGACTACCCGATCGTCCTGGATCAGCCGCGGATCGTTCAGGTGGTCGCCGACGGCGAATCGGTCACCGTGTCGTCGCGGACCGCGACGGACACCGGTTCTCAGCACTGGACCCGACATGCCGGCGCCCGTGTCTCCCCACCCCTCGACGAGCCCGCGGTCGCGACCGATCGGGCCGTCGCCGGTGCCGTCACGAACTGGGACGCGGCGTCGGTCGCCGAACTGCAGCGCACGTGGAACGTCGAAGGCCACCCGTTCCCGTGGTCGATACCGTCGTGCGAGTCCACCCCGGACGGAGCACGCGCCCAGGTCGAGCTGCCCGAGGCGTCGGCCGCCGCACTGCTCGACGCCGGGATCAGCGTCGCCCGCCTCGCGGACGCCGCGAATCCGCGGATGATGGCGCCGGCCGGCCTGGAATCGCTTGCTGTTCACGACGACCGCCTGACGGCACGGGCCTCGATCGAGGTCCTCCGACGCACGAGAAGCGACGACGAACTGATCGTCGACGTCGTCGTGCGCACGCCGGAGGGCGCCGTCTGCATCGACGTGCGCGGTCTGCGGTACGCGAGCATCGACGCGACGGCCGACACCGGCGGCGGTGACCCCCACGCGCTGGTGCACGCCATCGACTGGCAGCCGTGGGCGGGGGCCGACGTCAAGGCCTCCGCGGAGGCGGCAGGCGCGGTCGCCATCGTGGGCGACGTCGCCGCCGCTGGTGCACTGGGAGACGGACTGGTCCGCGCCGGCTTCGCCGCGGGTGACGTCGGCACCGCCCGCTACGTCGTCTACGTGGCCGGTTCGGCCGTCGGCGAATCCGACGTCGACGCCGCGACGCGCCTGACCACGGAACTCGCCGATCTCGTCGGGAACCTCGCACGGCGGCCCGACGACCAGCCCGCCACGCTGTGGATCCTCACGCGCGGCGTCCGCGAGGCCCCGTCCGACGCCGTCCTCCCCCAGAGCGCGCTGTGGGGTCTGGCCGGAGTCATCGGCGCCGAGCAACCCGAACTCTGGGGTGGTCTGCTCGACCTGCCCGCCGACCAGGAGGTCGCCGACCACGCCGCCGCGCTGGCCGCGCTGCTGCCCGTCGCCGCGAAGTCCATTCTGGCGGCGCACGACGGCGCCCTGTTCGCCCCCGCGCTCGCACCGGTGACCGGCGATCCGGTCCGCGAACCACTGCGGTGCCGGCCCGACGCGTCCTACCTCGTCACCGGCGGCATGGGTGCGCTCGGCCTGCTCATCGCCGACTGGCTCGTCGACCGCGGTGCACGACGCCTGGTCCTCGCCGGTCGCACGCCGCTGCCGCCGCGTCGGACGTGGGACGGCGACGGCGTCACCGACGCGCAGCGCGACGTCATCGCCGCCATCCGGGCCCTGGAACGCCGGGGCGCCGCCGTCGACGCCGTCACGCTCGACGTCGGGTCCGCGCAGGAGGTCCGATCCCTGCTCGATCAGCGCGACGCGGCAGGCGCGCCGCCGATCCGCGGCGTCGTCCACGCCGCGGGTGTCACCGAGAGTCAGCTCCTCACCGAGGCGACCGACGAACGGGTGCGAGCCACGATGTGGCCCAAGGTCGCCGGCGCGCGGGTGCTGCACGACGCGTTCCCGCCCGCCGATCTCGACTTCCTGTACTTCACCGCGTCCGCGGGTGCGATCTTCGGCGTGCCCGGCCAGGCCGCGTACGCCGCCGCGAACGCCTACCTGGACTGTCTCGCCCGGGCGCGGCACCACCTGGGCGGGCACACGGTCAGCCTCGACTGGGTCGCCTGGCAGGACCTCGGGTTCGCCAAGGGTGCCCAGTTGGTCGCCGCGGAACTGGCGCGGGTCGGCTCGCGTCCGGTGCACCCGGCGGAGGCCTTCGCCGCCTGGGAGTACGTCAGCGGCCTCGACCTGGCCCAAGCCGCCATGGTCCCGATGCTGGACGACGATTCGGCCACCTCCGGCGATGCGGCACTGCCGGAACGGGACTGGTCGGCGATGTCGCCGGACGAGCTGCGCGACCACCTGCAGGTGGAGTTGCGCACGGTGCTCGCGCACGAACTCCGGCTCCCCGAAGCCGAACTCGAGGTGGACCGACCCTTCGCCGAACTGGGGCTCAACTCCGTCATGGCCATGTCGGTCCGGCGGGACGCCGAACGGCTGGTGGGCATCGAGCTGTCGGCCACGATGCTGTGGAACCACCCGACGATCGCGGCGCTCGCGGCATATCTCGCGAAGCGCGTGGCACCGCAACCACAGTCGGACGACCGCCCCGCCGAGGATCCCACCGGTGCGGCACCGCTCTCGGCACCCAACGACGACCTTCTGGCGGACACCGAGGGCAGCGTGCTGGACGCGCTGTTCGACAGCGTGGAATCCGCAGGGGCAACCAGTAGAGGCAGTATCTGATGACCACCACGTTCGACAGAGTCGCGGCCATGACGGCCGATCAGCGGGCCACGCTGGCCGATCGGTTCGACAAGGCGTCGCGGATCGCCACCGCGGAGCCGGTGGCCGTCGTGGGCATCGGCTGCCGATTCCCCGGTGGCGCAGTCGGACCGGAGGGCTACTGGAACCTCCTCGCCGACGGCGTCGACGCGATCGGCGAGATCCCCGGCGACCGTTGGGACGCGGAGGCGTTCTACGACCCGGACCCGGCGACCCCGGGCCGGATGTCGTCGAAGTGGGGCGGCTTCCTCCCCGACGTCGCGGGATTCGACGCCGACTTCTTCGGCATCTCGCCGCGCGAAGCCGAGGCGATGGACCCACAGCAGCGCGTACTCCTCGAGGTGGCGTACGAAGCCCTCGAGCACGCCGGCATCGCGCCCGAGAAGATCAGCGGCACGCGGGCGGCCGTCATGGTCGGGGTGTACTACACGGAGTACCAGGGCGTCTCGGCCGCCAACCCCGACACGATCGACGCCTACAGCGCGACGGGCAACGCGCACAGCGTCGCGGTGGGTCGTGTCGCCTACCTGCTCGGGCTGCGCGGACCCGCCATCGCCGTCGACACCGCCTGCTCCTCGTCGCTGGTGTCGGTGCACCTCGCCTGCCAGAGCCTGCGGTTGAGGGAATCCGACGTCGCCCTCGCCGGTGGCGTGAACCTCATCCTCCGCCCCGAAACCCAACTCGCGCTGTCCAAGTGGGGCATGCTCTCACCCCGCGGCCGCTGCCACTCCTTCGACGCGGGCGCCGACGGCTTCGTCCGCGGTGAGGGCGCGGGCATGGTGGTGCTCAAGCGGCTGACCGACGCCATCCGCGACGGCGACCAGGTGCTGGCCGTGGTGCGCGGCTCCGCCGTGAACCAGGACGGCCGGTCCAACGGGTTGACCGCCCCCAACGCCGGGGCGCAGGAGGACGTCATCACCCGCGCGCTGGGCTCCTCGGACGTGGCCGCACGCTCGGTCCACATGGTCGAGACGCACGGCACCGGCACCTCGCTCGGGGATCCCATCGAGTTCGACGCCCTCGCAAGCATGTACGGCACGGGCGACGCACCGTGCGCCCTCGGCGCGGTCAAGACCAACTTCGGCCACCTCGAGGCGGCCGCGGGCATCGCGGGCTTCATCAAGTCGGTGCTGGCCGTCAATCGCGGCAAGATCCCGCCGAACCTCCACTTCACCGAGTGGAACCCGTCCATCGACGCGTCGGCCACACGTCTGTTCGTCCCGACCCAACTCACCGACTGGCCGGAGACCGACGGCCCCCGGCGCGCCGCGGTGTCGTCCTTCGGCCTCGGGGGGACCAACGCGCACATCGTGGTCGAGCAGGGACCCGACCCCGCGCCCGCGGGTGCCCCGACCGACGGCGTCTCCACGCTGATCGTGTCGGCCAAGACGACCGAACGCCTCGCGTCGACGGCCGCGGCGCTCGCCGACTGGGTCGACGGCGACGGCAGCCGCGTCGCCCTGCCCGACGTCGCACACACCCTGACCCATCACCGGCCGCGCCAACGCGTCACGGCGTCGGTCAGCGCTCTGAACCGCGCCCAGGCGGTCGAGGGGCTCCGGGCCCTGGCGGCCGGACGGGCCGCCGCGGGGGTCGTGCCCGCCCACACCGGCGCCCAGCGGCACCGCACCGTCTTCGTGTACTCCGGTCAGGGCTCGCAGTGGGCCGGCATGGGTCGTCAACTCCTGGCCGACGAGCCCGCCTTCGCCGACGCCGTCGCCGCCCTCGAACCCGACTTCGTCGAGCAGACCGGCTTCTCGCTGCAGCAGGTGCTTCGCGACGGTGAGCAGGTCACCGGCATCGACCGCATCCAGCCCGTCCTGGTCGGGATGCAGCTCGCGCTCACGGCGCTGTGGCGCAGCCACGGCGTCGAACCCGACGCCGTCATCGGGCACTCGATGGGCGAGGTCGCCGCAGCGGTCACCGCGGGCGCGCTGACCCCGGCCGAGGGCCTGAAGGTGATCGCCACCCGGTCGCGGCTGATGGCGCGACTGGCCGGCCAGGGCGCCATGGCGCTCCTGGAACTCGACGCGAAGGCCACCGAGGACCTGATCGCCGACCGTCCCGACGTGACCCTCGCCGTCTACGCGGCACCGAACCAGACCGTCGTCGCCGGTCCGCCTGACCAGATCGATGCGATCATCACTGCCGTGCAGGCCCGCAACAGGCTGGCCCGGTCGGTCGAGGTCGACGTCGCGTCCCACCATCCGACGGTCGACCCGATCCTGTCCGAATTGCGTTCGGCCCTGGCAGATCTGGCGCCGCGCACACCGCGGATCCCGGTGCTCTCCACCACCGGCGGTGACACCGCTCCCGCGTTCGACGCGGCGTACTGGGTGGCCAACCTGCGCAACCCGGTGCGGTTCTCGCAGTCGGTGGCGGCCGCCGCCGCCGACCACGACACCTTCGTCGAGGTCAGCCCGCACCCCGTGCTCACCCACGCCCTCACCGAGTGCCTCGACGCCGCGCCCTCGCGCGGCGACCGGTTGGCCACCGGCACCCTGCGCCGCAACGAGCACGACACCCTGACGTTCCACGCTCAGCTGTCGCTGGTCGCTCCGCCGCAGAGGTCCGACGGGGCAGGCGCCGACCAGCCCGACGGCCACTTCGCCGACGTCCCGCCCACGCCGTGGCAGCACCGCCGCTACTGGCTCGGCAGCGGGTCCGTCGACCGCACGCTGGCCGGCTCCCATCCCCTGCTCGGCAGGCACGTCGAGTTGCCGAACGGACGGGATCACCTGTGGCAGGCCGACGTCGGCACCGACGTCCTGGGCTGGCTCGCCGATCATCAGGTACACGGCCGTCCCGTGCTGCCCGCAGCCGGCTTCGCCGAGATGGCCCTCGCCGCGGGGTGCGAAGCCCTCGCCGTCGAACCGGTCGCCATCACGGTCGAGAGACTGGACGTCGAGCAGATGCTGCCACTCGACGCCGAGACCCGGGTGACCACACAGCTCACCCGCGGCGCCGACGACACGATCCGCGTCGAGATCCACTCCCGGTCGGCACGGGACAACTGGACACGGCACGCCGTCGCGCACGTCTCGCGCACCACCGCCCCGCCCGCCACGGCACCCGTCGCGCCGAGCGACAGCGGCACCGAGGTCCCGGTCAGCGACTTCTACACCGCGCTGCGCCGCACCGGGGCACAGCACAATCGCGCCTTCGCAGCGCTGACCCGGATCGTCCGCACGCCGGGGACGTCCGCCGAAGCCGACATCGAGCTGCCCGACGAGGCCACGGCCAGTCGGGGTTTCCGCATCCATCCCGTCCTGCTCGACGCGGCGCTGCAGACGTTGGCGGCAGCGATGCCGACCCAGTCCGCCGCCGACGCCGCCGAGGCCACCTACCTCCCGGTCGCGTTCGCGACCATGCGCGTCTTCGGCGACCCCGGCAGGCACGCCCGCTGCCGGGCGGAACTCAGCAGTTCCGACACCGACGACGGCGGCAAGATCGGCCACCTCGTGATCATGGACGCCGAGGGCACCCCCACGGCCGAGGTGACCGGGGTGTACCTACGCCTCGTCGAGCGGCGCACCGTACCACTGCCGTTGTCGCAGAAGGTCTTCGACACGACGTGGACACCCGTCGACGCCGTCGGCGATGCCGACGCTGCGCCCGCGGGCAGCTGGTTGCTGCTGTCGGACGGGTCCGACACGGCGGCAGCCGACTTCGCGACGGCCTTCGCCGGACCGCGCCAACGGGTCATCACCGAACGCCTGTCCGACGAGTCCGCCGTGATCGACGCCTTCGCCAGGACCGCGGCCGACCCCGACCTGCCACCGCGTGGCGTCGTCGTCTTCGTCGGACCGTCCGGCACGGCGGCGTCGGACGCCGCACTCGACCGCATCCGCGGCACGATCTCGTCGATCGCAGCCACCCTGCGCGCGACCGTCGGCGGCTGGCACGGCGCCTCCCCGCGGCTGTGGCTCGCCACCCAGCGCGCCCTCGTCGTCGCCGACCGCGAGGAGGGCGATCCGGCCGTCGCGGCGCTCACCGGACTGGTCCGCGTGATCGCCTACGAACACCCCGACGTCCACGCCACCCTGGTCGACCTCGACACCGGCGGCCCGGACGCAGCGGCGGCGCTCACCACCGAACTGCTCACCCCGGGAAGCGATGACGTGATCGCCTACCGCGGCGGACGGCGCCACGTGCAGCGGCTGTCGCGGGCCGAGCTGGGCGCCGTCGACGGTGCCGGCGCACACGGCGTCAGGGCCGAGGGCGCCTACGTCCTCACCGGCGGACTTGGTGGCCTCGGCCTCGTGATCGCGCGCTGGCTGGTCGACCGCGGAGCGGGTCGCGTCGTCCTCAACGGCCGCTCCGGACCGACGGACGAGCAGGTCGAACTCCTCGCAGAACTGCAGAGCCGCGCCCAGGTGGTCTTCGTCCCAGGCGACATCGCCGCCGCGGGTACCGCCGAACGGCTCGTCGAGGCCGCCGAACAGACGGGGTTGGCCCTGCGAGGCGTCATGCACGCCGCCGCCGTCCTGGACGACGGTCTGGTGACTGCGCTCAACGGACCGAACCTGCAACGGGTGTGGGCTCCCAAGGCCACCGGCGCGCTGCGGCTGCACGAGGCCACGGCCAGCCATGCGCTGGACTGGTGGATCGCCTTCTCGTCGGTCGCGTCGCTCTTCGGTTCGCCGGGGCAGGCCGCCTACGCGTCCGCCAACGCCTGGCTCGACGCATTCGTCGCCTGGCGGCGCGCGAACGGTCTGCCCGCCACCACCATCAACTGGGGACAGTGGGCCGAGGTCGGGCTCGCGCAGGCACTGGTCTTCGGTGCGCTGGATCCGATCAGTCCCGCCGAGGGACTCGAGGCCATGGATGCCCTGGTCGGCGCCGACGTCGGCCGGGTCGGCGTGGCGCGCCTGCGCCTCGACCGTGCCGCGGCGGCATTCCCCGAGATCCGCGATCTCGGCTACTTCGCGGGCATGGTCGCCGAACTCGACTCGCTCGACGCCGGCTCCGACTGGGCGGGGGCGGCGGCACTGAGCGACGTCGACCCCTCCGAGGTCACCGCCGTCGTGATGACCCGCCTGCGCGAACGCATCTCGGCGATCATGGGCTACTCCGACCACTCCGCGGTCGGCGAACAACAGCCGCTCATCGAACTCGGGATGGATTCGCTCATGGCGGTCCGGATCAGGAACGCCGCACGCGCAGACTTCGGAGTGGAACCCTCCGTCGCACTCCTGCTGCAGGGAGCCACCGCACGCGACGTGGCGGCCGACCTCGTCGGCCAGCTCGGACTCGGCGCGCCCGAGGCCGACGAACGACCCAACGACCTGCGGAACCGGGCGCACAAGCGCGCCACGGCCCGTCAACGTGCCGCATCGCGGCGAAAGGCAGGACAGCACGGGTGAGTAGCACCACTGAGCCCTCGTCACTGGACTCACTCGACGCGATCGCCGTCGTCGGCATGGCGGGCAAGTTCCCCGGGGCCGAATCGCTCTCGGAGTTCTGGCGCAACCTGCGCGACGGCGTCGAGTCCATCGTCGGAGTGTCCGAGCGCGACCTCGTCGCTGCAGGCGTCACCGAGGCCGCACTGGCCAACCCCGCCTACGTCAGGCGCGCGCCGCTGATGAAGGGCATCGACGAGTTCGACGCCGAATTCTTCGGCTTCACGCCGCAGGCCGCCAGGATGATGGACCCGCAGCACCGGCAGTTCCTGCAGTGCGCGTGGCACGCACTGGAGGACGCCGGTTTCGACCCGAAGACGTTGGAGAGCACCGTCGGCGTCTACGGGACCAGCTCGGCGAGCGGCTACCTGCTGCACAACCTGATGTCGCATCACGATCCACACCGGATCATGGGCCAGGGCGCCAGCTTCGACATGATCAACCTGTCGATGCAGAACGACAAGGACTACCTCACCACCCGGGTGGCCCACCAGTTCGACCTTCGCGGACCGGCGATCTCGGTTCAGACGGCATGTTCCTCGTCGTTGGTCGCCGTGCACATGGCCTGCCAGAGCCTGCTGTCCGGGGAGACCGAGATCGCGCTTGCGGGCGCGTCGTCGATCCGCGTACCGCACGACGTCGGGTACTGGCACGAGCCGGGATCCATGGCGTCGGCGAGCGGTCACTGCCGGCCGTTCGACGTCCGCGCCGACGGCACCGTCTTCGGCAGCGGCGTCGCCATCGTCGTGCTCAAGCCGCTTCAGGCCGCACTCGAGGACGGCGACCGCATCCGCGCGGTCATCCGTGGCTCCGCGATCAACAACGACGGTTCGACGAAGATGAACTACGCCGCCCCCAATGCGGCCGGGCAGGCCGAGGTCATCGCCGAGGCACACGCCATCGCCGAGGTCGACGCCTCCACCATCAGCTACGTCGAGACGCACGGGACGGGCACTCCCCTCGGCGATCCCATCGAGATCGAGGGCCTGCGCCAGGCCTTCGAGCTGTCCACCGAGACACGCCAGGGGCCCTGCGTCATCGGATCCGTGAAGTCCAACATCGGCCACCTCGAGGTGGCATCGGGCATCGCCGGTCTGATCAAGGCCGTCCTGTGCCTCGAGCACGCGGCCATCCCCCCGACCCTGCACTACACGAGCCCCAACCCGGAACTTCACCTCGACCGCGGCCCCTTCCAGGTCGCCGGCGAACTGCGCGACTGGACCTGGGACGGTCCGCGCCGCGCCGGTGTCAGCTCGTTCGGCGTCGGCGGGACCAACGTCCACGTCGTGCTGGAAGAGGCGCCGCAGGCACCTCCCGCCCGCGACTCCGGCAAGCCCGCGGTACTGCTCCTCTCGGCGCGCAGCGCCGACGGCATCGACCAGGCGCGCCACGCGCTCGCCGCCGAACTGTCCGACCCACGGGACTCCCCCGCACTGCCCGACGTGGCGTACACCCTTCGCGAGCGCCGCACGGAACGCGTGCGGATGGCGGCCGTCGTCGCCGACCGAGCCGATGCAGCACGGGTTCTGGGAAGCGCCGAGCATGACGACTTCTTCGTCGGCGAGGCAGTGTCGGGAACCGAGGGCCAGGAGGACCGGGTGGCCTTCGTGTTCCCCGGTCAGGGCGCACAGCACGTCGGCATGGCACGTGGGCTCTACGATTCCGAGCCGGTGTTCGCCGCCCACTTCGACGAGTGCGCGGCAGGGTTCGGCGCCGAACTGGGCATCGACCTCCGCGCGGAGGTCTTCGACGGCACCGCGGCCAACCTGGAGCGCACCGACCGCACCCAGCCCGCGCTGTTCTCCGTGGAGTACGCGCTGGCCAAGCTGCTCGAGTCCTACGGCGTGGTACCGGACGCCCTGGCCGGGCACAGCGTCGGCGAGTACGTCGCAGCCACGCTCGCCGGAGTGTTCGACCTGCCGACCGCGATCAAGGCGGTCTCGCTGCGGGCCCGTCTGATGCACGCCGCGCCCCGCGGCGTCATGGTCGCGGTGGCGCGGTCCCACGCGGAGATCGCCGAATACATCGGCGACGACGTCGATCTCGCCACCGTCAACGACCCCGGTAGTTGCGTGGTCGCCGGCAGCGAGGACGCGATCCGCTCCTTCCAGGAGCGACTGACCCAGGTCGGCATCTCCGCGCGCCGGGTCCGGACGTCGCACGCCTTCCACTCCCGGCTGATGGACGGGGTGGTGCCCGAGTTCCGTGCCTTCATGTCCCGCCTGACGCTGAACGAGCCCCGGATCCCGTTGCTGTCCAACGTCACCGGGACCTGGATGACCGCCGCCGAGGCGACCGATCCGGCCACCTGGGCCACCCAGATCCGGTCCACCGTGCGATTCGCCGACGAGCTGGACGTGCTGCTGTCGCACCCCTCTCGCGTCGTCGTCGAGGTGGGTCCGAGCGGCACCCTCACCTCGTCGGCGGCCCGCCACACCCGGTGGTCCCCCGATCACCGTGCGGTGCGTCTCATGCGCCACCACGCGCAGGAGAGGAACGACCGGGACGTCTTCCTGCTCGGATTGGGAGCGCTGTGGTCGGCGGACGTCGAGGTCGACTGGTCTCCCCTGGCGGGAGACACCGCACCGCAACGGGTCTCGCTGCCCGGGTACCCGTTCGCGCGTGAGCGCCACTGGGTCGAGTACGCCGGTGCCGGCACCTGGGGCAACGGGTCGACCGTCGGCGGCGCGCCCGCGTCGGCGCCCGCCGCGCACACCGGCGCGGTCGACGGCGTCGGCAACATGGAGGCGACGCTGCAGCGCATCTGGGCGCAGTGCCTGGGTCTCGGCACCATCGACGCGGGCGCCAACTTCTTCGACATCGGTGGCGACTCCCTGGTCGCCATCAGCGTGGCGATGACCGCGTCCAACGAGGGCCTGGACCTCACGCCGCAGGACGTCTACGAGAACCAGACGATCGGTGGGCTCGCGAAGATGCTCACCGCACGCTACGAGGGTGGCCTCTCCAGGCAGACCGCGGGCGACTCCGGTCATTCCCCGGTCCCCCCGAACGTCGTGGCGTTCCTCGAGCACGGACTCCGCGAGCCGGACCGGTGGCGCATACCTCTGCTGCTGAACCTCGCACCGCACGTGACGAGCGACCACGTCCGGGCCGTCCTGGCCGCGGTGGTCGATCACCACGACGCACTCCGCGTGCGGGTGGTCGAGCAAGCGGGTACGTGGGAGCAGCGCGTCGTCGAGCCCGGAGAGTTCACCGCGCTGACCACCGCGTCCCTGCCGGCGGGGCTGGCGCCGGGCAGTCCCGAGGAGCGGCAGGCCGTTCGGGACCTCGTCGACGAGCACCTCCGTGCCGGCGACGGCGTCGCCGATCCGTTGCACGCCATCCTCGTCCAGAACCCGTCCGACGGGTCGAGCCACCTGGTGCTGTCCCTGCACGGCACGGTCGGTGACGCCGCGTCCCGTGACGTCCTGCTCGGCGATCTCTTCACCGCGTTCGGTCAGCGACTCGCCGGCCACGAGATCGAACTGGCCCGCGTGGCCACCTCGTGGGAGCAGTGGTCCCAGCGCTGTGCCGCGTTGGCCACCCACCCTGCCGTGATCGAGAGTCGCGACTACTGGCTGCGTGTCGCCGGGGGCGCCACCCTCGACGTCGCACGCGCACCGGACCGCAAGCCGGGTCTCGACGACCTGGCCCGGATCTCGACGGTGCTCACCGACCTCGACACCGAACGGCTCGACGATGCGCGGCGCGAACTGCGCATACCCGTGGGTGACGTCCTGCTCGCCGCACTCGGCCGCGTCCTCGCGTCCCAGTTCGGGGACGGGGTCGCCACCATCGACGTCGAAGGTCAGGGTCGGTCGGTGCTGAAGCCGGACGTCGACCTGCGTCGCACCGTCGGCTCGATCACCACGACCTTCCCGATGGCGCTCTCGTGTGACCGACGCATGGAGGCGCGCGAACTCCTCGACGGCGTGCGCGACGGGTTGACGGCCGTGCCGCACTACGGCATCGGCTACGGGCTGCTGCGCTACGTGTTCGCGCCCACCGCACGGCAGCTCGCGGCCACGCGTCCCGCCGACGTCCTGTTCACCCACGCCGGCGCCATCCCCGACCTGCCTCCCACCGAGGACAGCGCGGTAGCCCTCGACGCCGACACCGCGATGCCGGTGCGGGACGCACCACCGGGTCTTGGTCACGCACTGGAGTTGCGGGCGTTCCGTTCCGCGGGGGTGCTCCATCTCGACTGGTGGTACGACACCGGCCGGATCGAGCCCGCCGTCGTAGAGGCGCTCTCCGCGCACTTCCCCACCGCCCTCGCCGATCTCGTCATCGACGTGATGGCCCAGGCCGGCTTCGACGCCGGCGACGAATTGGAGCTCATCGACTTGTCCTCACCTGACATCGGCAGTGAACTGCATGCGTGACACGACGGCGGCAGTCACCGTAGAGGGACTGCGCAAGACATTCGGAACGGTGGAGGCCGTTCGCGGGATCAGCTTCGAGGTGGCGCGCGGCGAGGTGCTCGCACTGCTCGGGCCCAACGGCGCGGGCAAGACCACCACGGTCGACATGCTGTCCACGTTGACCACGCCGTCCGGCGGGCGGGCGGTGGTAGCCGGTCACGACGTCGCCAAGGACCCGGCGGGAGTGCGCCAGTCGATCATGCTGACCGGCCAGCACGTCGCCCTCGACGACATGCTCACGGGTCGGGAGAACCTGATCATGTTCGGCCGCCTGCAGGGGCTCCGCAAGGCCGTCGCACGGTCGAGGGCGGACGACCTGCTCGAGCAGTTCGACCTCGTCGAGGCCTCGACGCGCAAGGTCAGCACGTACTCGGGCGGCATGCGCAGGCGCATCGACATCGCCTGCGGTCTGGTGGTGCGCCCGCAGGTCGTCTTTCTCGACGAGCCGACGACGGGCCTCGATCCCCGCAGCCGGCAAGCGATCTGGGATCTGGTGTCGGCGTTCAAGGCGGCCGGCATCGCCACCCTGCTGACGACCCAGTACCTCGAGGAGGCCGATCAGCTCAGCGACCGCATCGTGGTCATCGACCACGGCACGATCATCGCCGAGGGCACCGCCGACCAACTCAAGGAACGGACCGGGGCGACCTACTGCGAGATCGTGCCGCGCAGCGCCAACGACATGCGGGCCACCGTCGCCGCGCTGGGCCCGCTGCTCCCGGCACGCAACCGGGCCGCGCTCACCGCGGAGTCGAACAAGATCTCGATGCCCGCGCCGGACGGCGCCAACACCCTGGCCCAAGCGCTGCACCGGCTGAACGCGGCCGGCATCGAACTGTCCGACATCGCTCTGCGACGTCCGTCGCTCGACGAGGTCTTCCTGTCGCTCACCAGTGGCAACACCGTCCGGTTCCCCGAGTCGGCCGCAGGGCGGCCGACGCAGGAGAAGGAAGTCTCGTGACCTCGGCCACCGCCGGGCTCGCCGAGGGCGCGGCAGACTCGACGTCGAACGCGATGTCCCACGCGATCCCCACCAGTGATCGGCCGCCGACCTCGACCGCCACGCAGTGGTGGGTCCTGACCATCCGGGTCATCACCCCCACCCTGCGCAACGGCGAAGTCCTCACGCAGATCGCCACGTCGATCATGTTCACCGTCGGGTACTACATCCCGCTCAAGAACATCATGGGCGCGTTCGTGGTCGGTATGAGCTACGGCCAATACCTGATGCCCCTGATCGCGCTGCAGGCCGTCGCCTTCGCCGCGGTGTCGGCGGCCTTCCGGTCGGCCACCGACTCGGTCGAGGGCATCAACAAGCGCTTCAAGGCCATGGCCATCGGCTCGCTGACGCCGCTCGCGTCACGCATGTCGGCCAGTACGTACCGCTGCGTGATCGCGCTGGCGACCGCGCTGGTGTGCGGCTACGTCATCGGCTTCCGGTTCTACGGCGGCTGGCTGCACACCGTCGGCTTCTGCGCGCTGATGCTGCTGGTCGGCGTGGCACTGTCCCTGCTCGGCGACCTCATCGGCGTCAGCAACGAGAATCCGGAGGCCACCGTCCCGGTGATGCTGGTGCCGCAGTTGTTCTTCGGGCTGCTGTCGGTCGGCATGCAGCCGGTCGAACGCTTCCCCGAGTGGATCCAACCCTTCGTGCGGAATCAGCCGGTCTCGCAGTTCGTCTACGCGCTGCGTGCGCTCGCGGGTGACAGTGCCGACGTCCCGGGAACGGTGACGTGGGCCAACGTGGGACCCGCGCTGGCGTGGATCGTCGGCCTCATCGCGGTGACCCTGGTCCTACACGCTCGCGCATCCACGAGGCGGAACTGATGGCCGCGGTGACACCGATCCACGACGCCCGCCTCCACGCCGACGTCATTCCTCCGGACCCGTGGAGCGACGCGGGGCAGTCCGGCAGGCACCGGCTGCGCAGACACTGGGAGAACTCACCGCGCAGGTTCTTCGCCCACACCTGGGTGATGACCGCCCGGGTGCTGCGACGCTGGATCCGCGACACCGCCACCCTGGTCGAGTCGCTCGTCATGCCCGTCGTCCTGCTCGTCACGCTGGACATCGTGCTGGGCGACAACATCAAGGCCGTCACGGGCGACTCCGCGCTGTACGGAAGCGTCCCCCTGATGGCCATGGTGGGGGCGATGACCGGGGCGATGGTCACCGGCATCAGCCTCATGCGCGAGCGGACCGACGGTGTGCTCGCGCGGTTCTGGGTGCTGCCCGTGCACCGGGCGGCCGGCCTGCTGTCCCGGATCGCCGCCGACGCCGTCCGGATCACCCTCACGACGCTGGTCGTCATGGGAGTGGGCATGGGCCTGGGCTTCCGGTTCCAGCAGGGCGTCGGGCCCGCGGTGCTGTGGGTACTCATCCCCACCATCCTGGGACTGGCCTTCACCGGAGCGGTGATCGCGCTGTCCCTGTACGCGGCGAGCACCGTCATGGTCGAACTCAGCGAGGGCATCTGGGCGGTGCTGATGTTCTTCAGCACCGGCTTCGTCCCCCTGGCCCAGTACCCGGAGTGGATCCGGCCGGTCGTCGAGCACCAGCCGGTCAGCTGTGCGATCGAGGCGATGCGCGGGTTGTCCATCGGCGGTCCCGTGATGCGGCCGTTCCTCGAGATGCTCGGCTGGTCGGCCGGCATCCTGCTGCTGTGCGCACTTCCCCTGGCGATCGGCTTCCGTCGGGCCAGCAAGCGCGGATGATCCCGCCGCGCACGACGATCCATGGATTGGAGGTTCGATGATGTTCGCGTCGTCGGAGATTCGCAAACTCGCACCCAGCGAGGAGTGGTACGCCCAGAGCATGACCTACGGGGCGATCACGCTCGACCTGACGGGTACGTTCGACACCGCGGCGATGTCCGCGGCGTTCGATGCCCTGCTGGAGTCCCACCCCGTCCTGGCGGGGCGGCTCGAACGGGATTCCGGTGGCCGGCACACGATCGTCACCGACGACCTGATGCACCAGGGGATCTGGATCGCCTCGGCCGACTCGGACGACGTCTTCCTCGACCCCGGTGCATCGCTGATCAACCTCACCGTCAAGGCCGTGGACGGGCACACCGAGGTCACGCTGTACGTCCATCACAGCCTCGCCGACGGGCACCACCAGGCGGCGCTGCTGTTCGAACTGTTCTCCCGGTACGCCGATGCCGTCGCCACCGGCGGAACCGGTCCCGGCGGGACGGCCCCGACGCCGCAGCCGCTCGAGACGGTGCTCGACCGCCGTGGCATCGCGAAGAATCAACGCTCGGGTCTCGAGCGCTTCATGCCGGCGATGTTCGCCTACGACCTGCCGCCCGCCGCGGTCTCCGGGGCGAGCAAGCAGCCGACGCGACCGGTCCCCGCGCCCACGGGACGGGGGCGGCTCACCGCGGCCGAGACGAACGCCGTGCTCGAGTTCGGCATGGCCAACCGGCTGTTCCTCAACCCGCTGGTCTCGGCGGCCGTCCTGCTGGCGGAGTGGCGGTTGCGCAGGACGCCCGAGATCCCGATTCCCTATGTGTACGTGGTGGATCTGCGCGGTCTGGTCGAACCCCCGGTGGGCGCCATGGAGGCCACCGACCCGCTGGGCATGGCCACGTACCTGGCCCACATCGACTCCCGCACCGACATCGTCGACCTGGCCCGGGACGTCGCCGACAACTTCGCCACAGACCTCGCGGACGGGGTCGTCCAGACGTCGATGCTGCACTTCAAGCCGCAGTACGACGATGGTCCCCGCGGGCTACCCGACGTCGTGTCGTCGACCAACCTCGGTCGTACGCCGCCGCTCCCCACCCCACCGGGGCTGAGCGTGACCGATTGGCGTACGACGATCTACCGCGCCTCGACGGTCGTCGACATGTACTCGGTCGGCATCTTCGGCGAGAACCTCGCCGTCGAACACCACACGTACGCACCGGAAGCCCAGCGCTCCGTGGACGAGGTCCTGACGATCCTGCGGGACGCGGCGCTGCAACTGCACCGCTGACGCCCTACCGGGCGGCCGGACCGAACGCGTAGCGGTGGTACTGCAGCGTGTTGCGCACCGGCGGTGCGAGACGGAGCAGCGGTTTGATGGCGCGAAAGGTCCTCGACGCCTTCGCGAAGGTGCTGGCGCCGAAGAGCGTCGTGGCGGCGAGCAACCGGATGCCGCGCACGGCGTTCAGCACCTCGCTGGGATCGTTCACCGCCCAGTAGAGGGTGGAACCCGATCGGCGAATCAACGTCTGCGACTTCTGCGTTCGAATGCCGAACCAGTTGTAGAAGTCGATCTGCAGCTCACCGGAGGGAAAGCGGTCGACGATGCGCTGCAGCAGTGCCACGCCGTCGTGCTCGGTGAGGTACATGCTGATGCCCTCGGCGAGCAGTAGCACCGGACGGTCGGCGGGGATCTGGTCCAGCCAGGTCGGGTCGGTCGCCGACGACGCCACGAGCTGGTACCCGGCGCGGGTGGGATAGATCTGCTCGCGGAGGGCGATCACCTCGGGGAAGTCGACGTCGAACCACGCGACGTCCGGACCGGGATCGAGCCGGAACACCCTGGCGTCCAGGCCGCAGCCCAGATGGATGACCGTCGAATTCGGGTGCGCGGCAAGGAATTGCGCGGCCCAGATGTCGTATTGCGCTGTGCGTACGGTGATCAGCGGTGCCCAGCGCTGCGTGATGCCGAGATCGGCCCAGTCGTAGTCGATCCGGTCGATGGCCGCCTTCGCGAAGCGGTCGGCCAGCACGGGCCGGCGGAAGTCGGCGTCGAGTGCCTTGAGATACAGCGTCGTCAGCATCGTCTGCGCTGCGCCGCTGAGATCGACGGAAACCTTGCTCGTCATGCCACGAAGCCTAGTGCGCCCGAAAGCCCCTGCCCAACGGCGCCCGCGAGGCGATGGGCGGGCCCGACGCTAGCCGTCCTTCGGGTCGCTCCCGTCCTTCGCGTCCTTGCTCGCCGACCCGGATGCGTTGAGCCCGCTCTTGCCAGTCGCCTGGCCCGTCCGGCGCGTCCCGGCATCGCCTGCGGATCCGGCGGCGCCCGGGCTCCCGGAGAGACCGGCCGTGCCGCCGCCCGAGCCGCCGGTGGGTGCGCCCGCGCCACGGGTGGCACTCCCCGGTCCGGGGCGGCCGATCCCTTGGTCACCGCGACCCGACAGGCCCGCCGTGGCGGACGACGCGGTGCCGCGCCGCGTCGAGGTGCTCGATGGCGTCGACTGCGCGGTGAGGGGCGCACCGACCGCGCCCTGGGTGCCGCCGGTCGACGACGAGGTCACGCCGGACCTGCCGGCGGTCAGCGATCCGGTGGTGGGCGACCCGGCCGCTGAGGTCCGGGCGTCCAGTCCGGCCACCGATGGCGAACCGCCTGCGGTCGCCGACGCGTCGACGGTGTCACCGGCCGGCGAATCGGCACCCGGCGACTCGACGGCGGAGAACGCGGCGCGCTGCTCCCCGACGGACGACGAGGACACGAGCCTGGCCGAGTCCTGTGTCGGGATGGCCGCCGGATCCGGGACGGGCTGGCCGGTGGCGGCCGCCGCGGAGTCCGTGGCCGCCGAGTCCGTGGCCATGGCGTTCGAGTCGTCGGACGGCGCCACGGCGTCGTTGCGGCTGTAGCCGGCGTCGATCATCGCCTTGAGGTCGTCCTGCATCGGCGCGAGGAACGGGAGCAGCGTGACCAGCGGCAGTTCCCGTGGCTTGAGGAAGTACCGGGTAGTGGTGCCGTTGGTGTCGGGATCGGTGACCACGCTCGTGGGCGCCTGCTTGGAGATGTCGGCGAAGAAGGTGGCGGTGTGCAGCACCAGCATTCCGGCAACGGCGTTGGCGACCGCCAGCAGGTTGAGCGGACGGTCGGGGAAGTCGGCGAAGCCGTCGTACTCGTAACTCACGACCGTCACGTCGTAGGGGGTGTCCACGGGCGACTTGTACGTGTAGCCACTCACCGTGGTGAAGATCGGTGAGTTGGTGAACGACTCCTGGCGACTGCCGTCGCCGATGACGATGAAGTTCACGAGGTTCGGATCGGGCGCTAGATCCGGGTGCTCCTTGAAGTACCGCAGCGCCTCGTCGACCACCAGCGAGCCCGCGGACGTCCCGACGACGGTGACCGGCCCGGTGCCGCTCTTCTGGGCCTCCGCGATCTGGGCGACCAGGTTCGCGGTGCCCGTCGCGACCGACTGGTCCAGCGTCACCACCCCCAGGAACGGGCCCGCCTGGGCGGGCCAGAACACGCTCTGCCGCACCCACGGCGTGCCGGAGGCCTCGTCGGTGCCGGTGAATTGGCCACCGAGCGCCTGGCTCATCATGAACTCGGGCACGTTCGGCGCCAGAATTCCGCCCACGAACAACGCGGTGGCGGCGGTGGCGGGGGTGGTTGCGGCCATTCCCATCGCGCCAGCAATCGCCATCGCGCCGATCGCACTCGCAACCCGACCCTTGCGATGAGCCTGCGGGCAACGCTGATTGAGGGTGTCGACTCGACCATTCATGTGCGCTTACCTCACCTTAGAAAGTCCGCGGAAACGACTGCAATATCCAAACTTCTACACGACCCAATTCGCAATGTCAGCAAAACATTTGTCATCCCTTTGGTTTTGTTTTTCCGCCCGGCGAGCTAACTCCGCCGCTCGTCGGTCATGGCCTCGTCCACGACGACCGACGGCACGTCCCGGCACCCGTCCGCCCGAGCCGTGAACCGCCGTCGCCTCCAGGTGTGACCGCACGGCGGGCATCGCAGAGGCGGTTGCTGGAGGCCGTGCGGCGCCGCCGCACCGCAGGCCGTCCTCCGTTCGGCGCGGCGGGACCGGTTCGTGCCGCGACGTATCTTCGGGAATGACAGCCCTTCACGCGCCGATTCCCGCGCGCACCACCAGGAGGTCCCGACGTGACTGACGTCTCGAACGACCCGACCGAATCCCAGCCGAAGCCCCGCGTCCTACTGGTCTATTACTCCTTCACCGGGCAATCCCGGGGCGTACTCGAGGCCGCGGGTGACGTGTTCCGTGAGCGCGGGTGCGAGGTGGACGCAGCGCCGATCGAATTCACCGATCCCCGGTTCGCGGACAATTTCAGCCGATTTCCCATGAAACGGGTCTGGCGGGACATGTTCTCGGTCCTGCCCGCGCAGTCGCGAAAGGTTAGCGGGGAGATCCGCACACCGGACGAGGTGAGGACCGGCGACTACGACCTCGTGTGCATCGGATCGCCCACCTGGTGGAAGGACGCGAGCATGCCGATCCGCTCGTTCCTCCAGTCCGATGAGGCAAAGACGACCCTCTCCGGCAAATCCTTTGCTGTTTTCGTCGTATGCCGTCGGTATTGGCGCGAGAACATGGATGCGGTACGCACGATGGGCGAGCAACGGGGCGGCCGGATGCTCGGCGGGATTCACTTCACCTACCCCGGCGGCCAGGTGCGCTCGATGCTGTCCCTGACGAGCTTCCTCGGTTCCGGGCAGTACCGCGAACGGTATCTCGGAGTTCGCATTCCCCCCACCAACGTGCAACCTCAGCAACTCGACGAAGCGCGACTTTTCGCAGCACAACTGTTGGATCAGTGGTCGGCTCAGACACAAGCAAACAACTAGTAATTCGCCGTCGCGTCAATTCGGCAACCAATCACGATTGTCGACACAGGGCAGCGAGCGACTACCGTCGGGTCCCATGGCACGGACTATCGACGCCTCCTTCACGTCGGAGGCCTCCGTCGAACAGGTCGGCAATACCTTTGGCCAACGGACGTATTGGCTGGATCGCATCGCCGCGTTCGGCGGCGGCATCGTCCTGGACACGTTCGATCGCGCCGACGACGGCTCCGTCACGGTGACCACCAGCCAGGATCTCCGCCGAGACGCACTGCCGGGGGTCCTGGGCAAGCTCTACCCCGCCGACCTCACCATTCACCGGTACGAACGGTGGCGACCGACCGGCCCTCGGGAGTTCGCCGGCGACATCGACGTCCGCGCGGTGGGTGCGCCCCTGACGGGGTCGGGCACGGCTTTCCTGGCAGCCGAGGGTGTGGGTTCCCGGCTAACGTTTGCCGGAACCGTGGCGTTCAAGTTGCCGGTGGTCGGCGGAAGGATCGAGGGGTACCTTGCGACGCAGATGCGTCAGGCCATCGCCGACCTCAACTCGTTCACGGCGGCATGGATCGCCGACAACCCCCAGAGTCGGAGCGCGACGTGAGTGAAGCACCGATCTCGTCGCCGCGTCCCGTGGGACCGCACGGTCGCGTGCCCGACGCCGCCGATGCCCTTGCGCGCCTGGACATGCCACTGGACGAGGCCATGGAGACGCAGCGGGCGATCCGCCGGGTCCTCCCCGATCCCGTCGACGACGAGGTGGTGCTGCGCTGCATCGAACTGGCTCTGCGCGCACCCACGGGCGCCAACGGTCAGAACTGGGAGTTCGTGGTCGTCCGGGATCCCCGCGTCAAGGCGCGACTGGCGCGCAAGTACCGGCAGGCGTGGAAGGTGTACTGGCTGACCGCTCTTCGGCGCATCGTCAAGAGGGACGAGTCGATGGCCAAGACGGCGCGAGCGGTGCAGTGGCAGGTCGATCACTTCACCGAGATCCCGGTCCTGGTCGTCGCATGCCTGCGGTTGCCGTTGCGCGAGGGCGGGGTGCCGTTCGGACTCATGCCGCACGCATCCCTGTCCGGCTACTGGGGTTCGATCTACCCCAGCGTGCAAAACCTGCTGCTGGCTGCGCGGGCGATGGGTCTCGGCGCCTCGCTGATCACCCTGCCCCTGTGGAGCAAGGGGTCTGCGCGACGGATCCTCGGGCTGCCGCGGTCGGTCACCCCGTGCGCCGTCGTGCCCCTGGGCTGGCCACGCGGGCGGTACGGACCAACGACGCGCCGACCGGTGGGCGACATCACCCACCTCGATTCCTTCGGCCACCGGCCGTGGGCTACCGACTGATCACCCGCGGGCACGCGGTCACCAACGCGACAGATTTGCCGGTAGTTCGGTCATAGTGTCCTGAAAGTTTGCTGAGGCCCTATTTTGACCCACTGGTCAGCGGGTTTACCGCAGTGAGAGAATTTGCCAGGACTGCAAACTGACGTATAGTTTGCCCTGCTAGGTTGAGCGGGTCGGGAACGCGAAGGAATATTGAGAGGGTTGACGATGGCGTCTAGTACCAATGGCGGCAAGCACCGCAAGAACCGGACCGCGCCGACGGCGGGCCGTGATCGCGCTGCTGACCGCCGCCCCAGCGCCCCGGCAGTCGCCGTGGACGCCGGTACCGGAACCACCGGCAAGCGATCGGTCAACCCCCTGCTCGCGGCGGGAGCCGCGATCGTCGCCGCGGCCAGCCTCACGACGGGTTCGGTGGCCGCCGCCCCGGTCGCCTCGTCCGCCGCGGTATCCGTCAAGGCCACCGACGCACCCCGGGTCGTGACGACCCGGATCATCCTCACCGCGGCGTCGAGCCCGTTCAACATCCCGATCAACATCGCCATCGACATCATCAACATCCCCAAGTACGAGGTCGACGCCGTCAACTACACGTCCGCGGCCTACCTGTTCACCGGCAGTTTCTGGGTCTCGAACGCGACCAACGTCTGGGGCTCCGACCCGGGCGATCCGCCGAAGTACCGGGGCCCCGCGATGCTCTTGCTGCCCAACCCCTACATCTCAGGGCCTGTCGGCGACACGCTCACCGCGCTCGCCATCACCGAGTTGCCGGCGAACAGCCTCTGTGGCACCACCGTGTGCGCCCCGTTCGTGCCCTTCGACGCCGAGAACGCCTTCCTCACGACCGTCGGGCTGAAGCCGCTGCCGATCGTCAACAACTTCTTCACCGTCCCGATCAGCGCGCTCTACCAGGGCTACTACTACGATCCCGCCGCCACCGGGCAGCAGAGCTTCGGCGGCTACGTGCCGACCAACCCGTACGTCGACGAGAACGGCAAGCCCTACGACCTCCCCGGTACCGTCACCGCCGAAGACGGCAGCTATCTGCAGCCGTGGGCCGGTCAGACCGTGAACCTCACCGATGTGACCGCCGACGGGTATCAGGCGTTCATCGACCACCTGCAGGCCGACCCGGCCGGCAACCCGATCCAGATCCCCACGGGACAGGAGCTCGGGCGGGCCGTGACGAACCTCTTCGCGGCGGCCGTCGTGGCCTTCAACCCCTTCGCTCCCGGCATGTCGTACTGCCCGAACTGCGTGTGGCCCAACGAGATCACGCCCGAGGGCATCGTCGGCGCGCTGTCGAAGGCGGACCCGGGCAACACGCTGATCAAGGGTTGGCTGGACAACCACTCCTGGCAGTACTCGCAGGGCGCGCCGGGCGACCCCACGCCCGTCCCGTCCACCGAGGAGAGCGTCAACGCCGGCATCGGCAGTTCTCAGCAGACGAACCTGCGGTTCGACCAGATCGTCGCGCACGACGTGAAGACGATCTTCGGACAGTTCTTCGGCGACTACGGCTCACCGGCCGTGGAGAACCCCACCACGACGACCGACACCACTGGCGCGACCCCGGAGCAACTGCGCGGACTCGACGCCCTGCGTTCGCTCAAGTCCACCGACGAAACGCTCGCCGAGAAGACACCCGAGACGACGCAAAAGCCCTCGGGCCAGACGCCTTCGGCTCAGGCAATCGACGTCGCATCCATCACGACCGCGCCGCAGACCACCGGGGGCACCCAGACCACCGGGACCCCGACGACGCCTGTGGCGTCGTCCTCGGGTCTCGGCACGTCCACGGTCGGCATCGGGCAGACGCCCAAGCCGGCGACGTCGACCGACCAGGGCACCACCCCGACCACCCCGACCATCCCGACCACTCCGTCCACGACGACGGGATCGACCGGGACCGGTTCGAACGGGTCCTTCTCCTCCCGTCTCCGCGACGCGGTCGAGAAGACCATCGGCGGCAATCAGGGCTCTGCCGTGGCCGACTCGCTCGGCCTCGGTAAGAACGGGACCAAGGACAAGGGCGGCGACGACAAGACCGGCCCCAACGCCGGTACGTCGGGCAGCGGCACCACCGGCAAGCCCAGTAACGCCACCGGCGGCACTGGCGCGTCGAGCGGCACCACCGGCGGCAGCACCACCGGCAAGCCCGGCAGCACCACCGGATCGGCGGCGAGCAACGCAGGCCAGTCCGGAACCGCGGGCAAGAGCGGCGACGCCGGCAAGGGTGGCGACACCGGCAAGTCCCGCACCAACGACAAGTCCGGCCATGGGTCGGGCGACAACTAAGGGGTCACACGACGCGTGAGCGTGGAACAGTTCGACGCCATCATCATCGGGGCGGGCTTCGGCGGGATGGGTGTCGCCATCCAGCTGAAGCAGCTCGGCCTCGAGAACGTGGCCATCCTGGACCGCGAGGACGACGTCGGTGGGACCTGGCACGTCAATCGATACCCAGGTCTCACCGTCGACGTTCCCTCGACCACGTACTCCTACCGGTTCGAGCCGAACCCGTACTGGTCGCGGCTGTTCCCGCCCGGTCACGAGTTGAAGCGCTACGCCACGCACGTCGCGGACAAGTACGACCTGCGTCGCTCGATGCGCTTCAACACGACCGTCGAGGGTGCGCAGTGGGATGAGGATGCCCGGCTGTGGCGGGTGAACATCGCCGGTGGCGAGACGTTGAGCGCGCAGTTCCTCGTCGCGGCAACGGGTTTCCTCTGTCAGCCCCGCATGCCGGACATTCCGGGGATCGACTCGTTCGAGGGCCGCGTACTGCATGCCGCACAGTGGCAGGACGGGGACTCCGTCGAGGGACGTCGGGCCGCCATCGTGGGGACCGGATCCACTGGCGTGCAGCTGATCCCCGAGCTGGCCAAGGTGGCCGACGAGCTGACTGTCTATCAGCGCACCCCCACCTGGGTGCTGCCCAAGTTCGACTTCGGCTTCCCGTCCGTGGTCCAGCGCCTCTTCGCGAAGCGGCCACGCTCGCAACGCATCCTGCGGTGGTTCACCGACAACGGCATGGACGTCATGATGCTGGTCGCGATGTGGAAGTACCGGTACTTCAAGATCGTGAACTGGTCGGCGATGAACTCGTCCAAGTTCAACCAGTTCATCTGGATCCGCGACCGCGAGTTGCGCCGCAAGCTGACGCCCGACTACGACTACGGCTGCAAGCGGCCGACGGTGTCAAACACCTACTACCGCGCGTTCAGCCGGCGGCACGTGCACCTCGAGACCGAGGGCATCGACCGGGTGGAGCCCGACGGCATCGTCACCCGTGACGGCCGCAAGCGCCTCGTCGACACGCTGGTCCTCGCCACCGGGTTCGACGTGTGGGAGTCCAACCTCCCCGCGATCGAGGTCATCGGCCGTGACGGCCGCAATCTCGGCAAGTGGTGGCGCGACAACCGGTTCCAGGCCTACGAGGGCCTCTCGGTACCGGGCTTCCCCAACTTCCTCACCTCGGCCAGCCCGTACGCCTGGGTGGGCCTGTCGTGGTTCAACACCGTCGAGTACCAGATGCGCCACATCGAACGACTGATCGGCGAACTGCAGCGGCGCGACGCGACGGTCTTCGAAGTCACCGAAGCGGCGAACACCCGCTTCCTGGAACAGATGGACGAACTGCTCGAGGACTCGGTGTTCCGTCTCGGCCAGTGCACGGGGTCGCGTTCCTACTGGTTCAACCACAGTGGCGACGCCCCCCTGTTCCGGCCGACGTCGGCCCGCCGCGCCATGAAGGAGCAGGAGCGGTTCCCGCTGAGCGATTACGAATTGGCCTGACGGCCGGGTCGTCTCGTGCTCGAGGTCATCGACAAGGGAAGCGTCACCGACAGCCATCCGGTCCCGCTGCTGTTCGTGCACGGGGCGTGGCACGCGGCGTGGTGCTGGGACGAGCACTTCCTGGACTTCTTCGCCGACGCCGGATACCGCGCCGTCGCGCCGAGCCTGCGTGGCCACGGTGCCAGTACGTCGCCGAAACCGCTGCGCGCCTGCTCGATCGACGACTTCGTCTCCGACGTCGCCGAGGTCGCCGATGGCATGCCGACTCCCCCCGTCATCATCGGTCACTCACTGGGCGGTCTCGTCGTCCAGAAGTACCTGGAGTCGCACGACGCTCCGGCAGGCGTCCTGCTGGGGTCGATACCGCCCCGGGGCTCCGGTGGCTCGGCCGTGCGTTGGCTGCGCCGCCATCCGTGGCACTTCGCGAAGCTGTCGCTGACCGGTAGATCACTCCCCTACGTCAGCACCCCGAAACTCGCCAGGGAACGGTTCTTCTCACCGGACACGCCGGCCGACGTGGTCGACCGCTACGCATCCCGCCTCCAAGAGGCCAGTACGCGTGCGGGTTTCGAGTGCTTCGCCGCGGCCCGGCCCGATCCCGCGCGGATCGGCACCCCACTGCTGGTGCTGGGCGCAGAACACGACGGCGCCACGTCGCGCGGCGAGGTGCTGGCCACGGCGCGCGCCTACGGCACCCAGGCCGAGTTCCTGCCCGGGCTGGGGCACGACGTGATGCTCGAACCGGGATGGCTCGCCGCCGCCGAACGCATCGACTCCTGGCTGACGGGACGACACCTGTGACGACGCGCATCGCCCTCGTGACCGGTGCGACGAGCGGCATCGGCGAGGCGACCGCCCACCGGCTGCACGCGCGGGGGTACCGGGTGATCGCCACCGGCCGCAATCCCGACGCACTCGAACGACTCGCCGCGCGGGGCCTGGACGCGCGTTCGCTCGACGTCACCGACGAGGACGCGGTCGACCGCCTCGTGGAGTCCATCGACGCCGATCACGGCGGCGTGGAGGTGCTCGTCAACTCGGCCGGGTTCGGCCTGGCCAGTCCGCTGGAGCAGGCTGCACTCGCCGACGTCCGAGACGTCTTCGAGGCCAACGTCTTCGCGGTGCTGCACCTGTGCCAGGCGGTCCTCCCGTCGATGCGGGCGCGTGGCGGAGGCAGGATCGTCAACGTCGGCAGCACCGGCGGGCGCTTCACCTCGCCCGGCGCCGGGGTGTATCACATGACGAAGTACGGCGTCGAGGCGTTGTCGCTCGCGTTGGCGGCCGAGGTCAAGCCGTTCGGGGTGCGGGTGGTCCTGCTCGAACCGACGGGTGTGCGGACCGGGTTCTCCGCCGCGCAACTCGGGGCACGGCCCGCGGACGGATCCGACGATCCGTACCGCGACTTCAAGCGTCGCTACGCGGAGACCACGCACGCACTCGCAGAGAACCGAGCCGTCACGATCAGCGCCGACACGGTCGCGCGGGCGGTGATGAGGGCGATCGACGCCCGGAATCCCAAGGCCCGCTACGTCGTCGGCGCGTCGGGGCACGCCACCGTGCTCGCCCGGCGGCTGTTGAGCGACAGGATGTGGGACGAGGTCACCATGCGCGGCCTACGTCCCTGACATCCTCCGTCGCTCAGTCCTTGGTGAACAGGTAGATCCGGTAGGAGATCTTGCCGGTCTCCAGATCGTGGTAGACACCCGAGCCCGGCACGCCGGCGAACTGCTTGCCGAACGGACGCAGGAAGCTCGGGAGCACCCGTCGGATCAGCTCCAGTGACCGGTCGGCGTTGCGCTCCATGCCGCGCACCACGTCACCGTTGATCTCACGGCACGCCAGCTGCCGCAACGGCGCGTCGGCCAGCGTGGCCTCCCACCCCGGGACCTCGTCACGGCCACGGAAGTCGGTGTACAGGAAGTGTCCACCCGGGCGCAGCACCCGGGCCACCTCGGTCAGGAAGCGGGGCAGCTGACCGTAGGCGTGCGAGGCTTCGATGTTGACGACCGCATCGATCGAGCCGTCCGCCATCGGGAGGTCCTCGGCGTCGCCGTGCACGAAGTCGAGGCCGGGCATCTGGTGGCGGCGTTCACAGAACTCGATGCCCTCGGCGTTGAAGTCGAGGCCCGTGTAGGAGGCGGGACGCTGGGTGCGCATCAGGTACGAGGCGCCTCCCCCGTGGCCGCAGCTGACCTCGAGCACGCGTTCGCCCGCGAGGTCCACCTGGGTGGCGGTGGCGTGGTACATCTGGATCCAGTACCGGTTGTCCTCGTCGTCGGCGTCGAGCGGGATGCCCATCGCCGGGTCTTCCTCGTACCCGTAGTTGAGGAAGACGACGTCGTCGCCGTGCAGCTTGCGCGTCAGGAGCGGATACCAGTATCCGTTCATGAACTTCTTGAACACCGACGAACCGCCGATGCGGTGTGCGATGTTCGGCCGGCTCGCTTGAGTGGTCAACGGTCCTCCAGGGAATTCGGGGTGGGGGTGTCGGTGGATTCGGGGCGCGATGCGGCGCCGACGACGTGCAGCGCGCGACGTCCGAGAGGCGCTCGGCGATGCACCACCGCGCGTCCGCCGCGACCGGGAACGATCGCCACGCCGCGGTTGAGCCGACGCTCGGGTCGAGCGTCGGTGGGTTCGAACGTGAACTCGCGCAGCAGCACCCGCAGCACGACGTCCATCTCCGCGGTCGCCAGTGCAGCGCCCACGCAACGGTGTGAACCACCGCCGAAGGGGATCCACGCGTACGGCTTGGGTGCGTTGCCGACGAACCTATCGGGGTTGAAGGCGCCGGCGTCGACGAAGCTGGCTTCTTGCGCGCTCGCCAGCTGGATGCTGACGATGATGCGGGTGTTCTCGGGAATGACCCACTCCCCGAGCCGGATTCGCTGCTTGGTGATGCGCATCGTCGCGTCCAGTGCCGGCCGCGTGCGCATCACCTCCTGAATCGTGGCCTGCCGCAGTTCCGATCCCCCGGCATCGACTTCCTCGACGAGCCTGTCGAGGTACCGAGGGTGTCGGCGCAGCCGCTCGACGGCCCATGCCAACTCCGAGCCCGTGGTCTCGTGGCCCGCCGAGAGCAGGGTCAGCAGTTCGTCGGCGATGTCCTGGTCGGCGATGGGCGAACCGTCGTCGTGGCGCGCGTCGAGCAGTTTGGCCAGCACGTCGGTGCGGCTGCCCGCGTCCGCGTCGGCTCGCGCGGTAGCGATGAGCGAGTGGATGACCTCGTCGATCTCGCGACGGATCCGAGCCAACTTGGGACCGGGACTCCACCTGCCGAAGTCGCGACGCGCGATCTTCGGGAGGAAGTGCAGCGCAGATCCGATGGTGATGGCCTGCGGCACGAGTCGGCGCAGCGTCTCGAGTTCGGGTCCGTCGGCGCCGAACACGGCGCGCAGGATCGTGTTGAGCGTGATGCGGTTCATCGGTTCGAGGAGGGCGAACTCCTCGCCGTCCTGCCAGGAGGCGATCTCGCGCATCGTCTCCTCTTCGATGATGCGCTCGTAGTTGACCACCCGCTTGCCGTGGAACGGCGGGAGCACCAGCTTTCGGCGCTTCAGCTGTGCCTCGCCGGTCAGGCTGAACGTCGAACCGGGGCCGAACACCTCACCGAGGTCGGTGGGACGCTCCGCCAGATCGGCGCCCGTGCTGAACAGGTCCTTGACGGTGACGGGATCGCTGATCACCACCGTGGGGCCCCAGATCGGCAGGTTGAAGGTGTAGGCGTTGCCGTACCGCCGCCCGGCGGCGGCGATGACCTCGCACTGGGCGCCCACCAGCGCGAGTCCCTGCACCAGCTTCGGCACGGGAACGGTGGGCGGAAGCCGCACCGGTTCCGTCGTGGCCGTGGCCACCGGTCAGTCCTTGACGAAGTGGTAGATCCGGTAGGAGAGGCCGCCGCGCTCCAGTTCCCGGTACATCAGCGAGCCCGGGACCCCGGCGAACAGACGCCCGAACGGCCGGAAGACGAAGGGCAGCTTGCCGTTGACCAGTTTCAGGTAGCGATCGGAGTTGCCGTCGAGTCCGCGCAGCACCTGCGGGTTGATGATCCTCTTGGACTCCACCCGCAGCGGGGACTCGGCCAGCGCCCGCTCCCACTCCGCGAACTCGTCCTTGCCGCGGAAGTCGGTGTACAGGAAGTGACCGCCCGGGCGGAGGACGCGCTCGACCTCCTTGAGGAAGCGCGGGAAGTCCGGGTAACCGTGCGACGCCTCGACGTTCAGGATCGCGTCGTAGCTCGCGTCCTCGAACGGCAGGTCCTGCGCGTCACCGTGGACGAAGTCCAGGTTGGGGAGCTGGTGGCGCGTGCGGCAGAACGCGATGCCGTCGGGGTTGATGTCGAGTGCGGTGTACGCCGCCGGCTTCAAGGTCCGCATGACGTAGGAGGAGCCGCCTCCGTGCCCGCAGCTGACCTCGAGCACCTTCTTGCCGGTGAGGTCCACCTGGGTGGCCGTCTGGTGGTAGAGCTGGACGCTGTAGCGGTGCGGCTCGTCAGTGGGTTCGAGGGGCAGCCCCATCGGGGGGTCCTCTTCGTAGCCGTAGTTGATGAGCAGCACGTCCTCGGCGTCCCACCTGCGGCTCAGGAACGGGTACCAGTACTTGCTCATCGCCTTCTTGAACAGCGACGTCGTGCCCAGCGGCTTGATGCGCGGGGTGTTGGTGGTGGTGGTCATGAGCGGTGAACCTGCCTCGGGTGATTGAAGAGAACGACGGAAGACCTTGGCGCGCCCACCGCGCCCCGGAGCGGTGGCGACACCACGCCAGTGGCGCCGCTCGTCGGGAGCGGTGGTGGGGCTGAAACGGAACTCGCGCAGGAGGATGCGCAGGACGACGTCCATTTCCATGTGGGCGAACGCTGCGCCGATGCACCGGTTGATGCCGCCCCCGAACGGGATCCAGCCCGCAGGTGACGCCGACCCGGTCAGGAACCGGTCCGGGTTGAACGACGTGGCGTCGTCGAAGTTGTCGTCGGAGTCGTGCGCGAGTCGGATGCTGAAGACGACCGTGGTGCCCTCGGGGATGACCCACTCGCCCAGCTGCATCCGCTGTTGGACGCGCCTCATGGAGCCGTCCAGCACCGGCCGGACGCGCTGGACCTCGCGGATGGTCGCCGCGCGCAGTTCCGAACCGCCCTGATCGACCTCCTCGGTCAGTCGATCGAGCAGATCGGGATGGCGACAGAGCCTTTCGATGGCCCAGGCCAACGACGACGCGGTGGTCTCGTGACCGGAGGCGACGAGCGTCAGCAGTTCGTCGGCGATGTACTCGTCGGAGAGCACGTCACCGTCGTCATAGCGTGTCTGCAGCAGCAGCGCGAGTACGTCGCTGCGATTCTCGAGGTTCGGGTCGGCCCGCGCATCCGCGATCAGCTCGGCGACGAGTTCGTCGAAGCGCCGGCGCTGCGCGAGGAAGCGGCCACCGGGACTCCACCGGCCGAGGTTCCGTCGCATCACCTGCGGCGCGACGACCACCTGCGCGGCGAGGACCACGAGCGGCGGCAGCAGTTCGCGCAGTTCCTCGAGGATGGGTCCCTCCGCGCCGAACACGGCTCGCAGGATGGACCCGAGCGTGAGGCGCAGCATCGGCTCGAGGGTGGCGAACTCCTCGCCCTCGGGCCAGGTGGCGATCTCGCGCATCACCTCGGCCTCGAAGATGTCCTCGTAACTCCGCATGCGCTTGCCGTTGAACGGCGGCACCAGGAGTTTGCGGCGGGCCACCAGCTCGTCGCCCGCCAGGCTGAACGTGGACCCCGGGCCGAAGGCCTCGCCCAGCGAACCCGTGCCGGACGCCGGCCGCTGCGCGATGCCGGGGCTCGTCGAGAAGAGTTCCTTGACCAACGCCGGGTTGCTGATCACCACTGCCCGACCGAGAAACGGCATCTCGATGGTGAATGCTTCGCCGTAGCGGCGCGACATGGCAGCAAACATGCCTGAGTTTGCTATGAGGAAGCCAATGCCCTGGATGATCTTCGGAATCGGCGGTGCAGGTGGTAGCCGGACCCCCTCCACAGTCGCCGTCGTCATCCGTTCCTCTCGTTGATTCTTCGAAACAAAGCCGTTGTCAGCGCAGTTTACTCATGGACAACCTACCCTCTACGGGTCGGACGACGCTCGTCGCCCGGTGATCGCTCAGCCAGTTCACAGATCTGCGTCGCCGAACGCGTACATCAGGACGCGCGCCTTGCGGGCGATCGCTGGCATTCGTCGCGACATCCTTGCCGCCATTCGCCACGTCGACGGAAACGCGGCAATCTCGGGTTCGTGCAGGGCACTGGCGTCCTCGATGAGCCGGAGTCGGGGGTTCCAGCCCTCGAGATGGCGGGGGTCGGTGAAGCCGTCGAATGCCCAGGCATCCGCGAGCAGGCGGGCCATGCGCTTCTTGCTGGGCAGCCTGCCCGGCAGACGGCTCAGGCGCGACACCCTGCCGTAGTCGTAGAAGGCGAGGACGCCGGAGTGGAAGTGCTCGGCGATCCCGTCGACCACGGCTCTGAACGACGACTCGGTCAGGAAGGCGAAGAGTCCGTCGGCCACGACGAACGTCGGCCTGCCGGATGGGATGGCCTCGACCCAGCGGCCGTCGGCCAGCGACGCCGCGATGCAGTGCGAGGACGCCCGTTCCTGGAGCACCGCGTTGCGCAGCGCGATGACACGTGGGAGGTCGACGCTGTACCAGTCCACCGTGGACGGCGGACCCACTCGGGACGCGGCGCTGCTCAGGCCGGCGCCCAGGTCGACGATCACGGCGTCGGGATGGCGGGCGACGAAGGCGCCGATGCGGTCGTCGAGCATCTTGGCCCGCAGGGCGACGAATCGTTCCGTGCTGCCCAGCACGCCCAGCCCGGCGAAGTCGTAGTCGACCTGGTCGACGACCCGCCGAGCGACCTCGTCACCAAGGATCGGATGTGGTCGATCGAAGTCCAGTGCACGCGCGTACACCGTGAGAAGCGACGTCTCCTCGACGGGTGTGAGACGTCCGGGTTCCATGTCGTCAGCTAAGCACACGAAACCGAGGAGACCCCGTGCGGCGCCGTGAGGGACCGCCTAAAAGGGGTATCGACATGGCCGGAGAGGGCATCTCGCGAGACTGCATGCCCCCAATCGGGCATCCGCGGCGACGGTCACCACCGAAAACTGGCCCACTTGGTAGTCCCGCTCCGGCCATGTCGACGCCAGCCACGGTAACGGAGATCGGAGTTCTTGTAAACAGTCGTTCACCAGTGTTGGTCGTCACAGTCGTCGCGCGGCGGGCAGCAGCAGTAACGCCGCCACCAGAAAGCACAGCGCACCGACGAACGTTCCCGCCGCGGCCACGGCCGGGTCGACCGCAGCCCCGGCCGCCGTGACGAACGCCGACACCGCACTGACCGCGAAGGCGACACAGCCGGCCAGGTTGATCCACCCCGACTGCCACTCGACGCATCCCGGCGCCCAGCGCCCGACGCCGGCGTTCACCACGACCACGGCGAGGACGCCGCTCAGCAGGAACGCCGCGGACCCCGTCGCGTCCGGTGCCCAGACCAGGCCTCGCTCGGGAAGCACGGCACGGGCCCAGACGGCCGCTCCAGTACTCACGTTGAACAGCACCGTCCCACCGAACTGCGTTGCCGCCGAATACCATTCGACGGTGCCCTCGGGGGACGACCGAACCAGCTGGATCCACGCGGCGCAGGTGAAGAACCACGATCCGACGAAGCACAGCACGTTGGCCAGGGTCGCTGACGTAGGCAGGCCGGGCACCGTCGCGACGGCGAAGAACGTCGAACCCACGGCGAACGACCAGCACTGGTGTTCCAGCGTCACGGCGTCACGAAGGCGGCTCACACGGGCCCTGCCTCGAGATTGTTCGCACACCGGGTCAGCAGATCTTCCAACCGGCGGCGGTCGCCATCGACCAGTCCGTCGACCATCGACTCCTCGATGCGTAGCACCGCGTCGTGACTCGCCGCGAGACGCGACCGCCCGCCATCCGTCAGAGCCAGCGCCGTGGCCCGCCCGGACGTACGTTCGGCGTTGCGCACCAGACCCTCCGCGCGCAGCCCCGCGAGCACGTCCTGCAGCGACTGGCGCGTGACGAAGCACAGTCGCGACAGTTCCGATGCCGACGCGTCGGGATGGTCGGCCAGCGCCCGCAACGCCGTGTACTGCGCCATCGTGAGGCCGGTGGGCCGAAGTGCGGCATCGCAGTGTCGTCGCAGCGACTGTTGAACGCGCTTGATCAGGTACCCCGCACCGGACTCGACGCCATCCTTCGACATGACAGGAACCTTACATCGCGCTACGGTGCGACAGTAAGGAACCTGACAAAGGAGAACAGATGACCACCATCACGCCCCACGCCGAGCACGCCACGCTGATCAACGTCTTCACCGTCCGACCGGACCGCGCCCACGAGCTGGCCGCGCTGCTCGTCGACGCCACCGAGAAGGTCATGCAATTCGTCCCCGGCTTCATCTCGGCCAACATCCACGTCAGCACCGACGGCACCCGGGTGGTCAACTACGCGCAGTGGCGGAGCGTGGAGGCGTTCGTCGCGATGCAGTCCGACCCGACCGCGCAGATACACATGCGCGCCGCCGCGGAGGTGGCGGAGGGCTTCGACCCGCACGTCTACACCGTCGAGTCGGTGCACGAGCGGGTCTGATCAGCTCCCGAGCAGGCCGACGATCCGGTCGCCCACCGCCGAGGTCGACAGCTTCTGGTCACCGCGGGTCGCGAGGTGCTCGCCGACGGCGCGATCGACGCGGGCCGCCGCAGCGTCCTCCCCGAGGTGCTCGAGCAGCAGCGCCACCGACATGATGGCCGCGGTCGGGTCCGCGATGCCCTGGCCCGCGATGTCGGGCGCACTGCCGTGGACGGGCTCGAACATCGACGGGTTGGTCCGCGTGGCGTCGATGTTGCCGCTGGCCGCGAGTCCGATGCCGCCGGACACCGCCGCAGCGAGGTCGGTGACGATGTCGCCGAACAAGTTGTCGGTGACGATCACGTCGAACCGTCCGGGGTCGGTCACCAGGTGGATCATCGCGGCGTCGACGTGCTGGTAGGCCACCTCGACCTCCGGGTACTCGCGCCCCACCTCCTCGACGATGCGCGACCACAGCCTGCCGGCGAAGCTCAGCACGTTGGTCTTGTGGACGAGGGTGAGGTGCTTGCGACGTTTGTCCGCCCGAGCGAACGCGTCACGGACGACCCGTTCCACGCCGAAGGCCGTGTTGAGGCTGACCTCGGTGGCCACCTCGTGCGGCGTGTTCACGCGGATCGCGCCACCGGTTCCGGTGTAGGGCCCCTCGGTCCCCTCGCGCACCACGACGAAGTCGATCGACGGGTTTCCCGACAGCGGGCTCTCGACCCCGGGCAGAAGACGGGACGGACGCAGGTTCACGTGGTGGTCGAGGGCGAAGCGCAGCGTGAGCAGCAGACCACGCTCCAGGACACCGCTGGGCACGGACGGGTCGCCGATCGCACCCAGCAGGATGGCGTCGTGGCCCTTGAGTTCCTCGACCATGCCGTCGGGCAGCGTCTCCCCCGTCGCGTGATAGCGACGGGCGCCCAGGTCGTACTCGGTGCGTTCGACGCCGGGCAGGACGACGTCGAGAACCTTGAGCGCCTCGGCGATGACCTCGGGACCGATGCCGTCGCCGGCGATCACGGCCAGCTTCGTCGTCACGACAGATCCACCAGTTCCAGGGTGGACGCGTCGACGTCGCTGCGGATCGCCTCCTGGACCTCGGCGGGGACCTCGCGGTCCAGCCTCAGCATGATCGTCGCTCCGTCGCCGTCGGCGTCCTGGCTGAGCTGCGCGGCGAGGATGTTCACGCCGGCGCTGCCGAGCAGGGTGCCGATCTTGCCGAGCGCACCGGGCTTGTCGTCGTAGTTGACGATCAGGTTGTCGCCTTCGGCCCGCAGGTCGAGGTTGCGTCCGTTGACCTGGACGATCTTCTCGACGAGCTGCGGTCCCGACAGGGTGCCCGCGACGTTGACGGTCGTCCCGTCGGCGGCGACCGCACGCACGTCGACGACGCTGCGGTGGTTGGGGCTCTCGGGCTCGGTGTCGATCGTGGCCTCGACGCCGCGCTCGGCGGCCAGTGCGGGCGCGTTCACGAAGGTGACCTGATCCTCGATCACGGCGGAGAACAGGCCGCGCAGCGCGGAGAGGCGCAGCACCTCGACCTGCTCGGAGGCCAGTTCGCCCCGGACCTGGATGCACAGGTTGGTGGGCAGTTCGGCGGACAGGGCGCCCACCAGCAGTCCGAGCTTGCGGACCAGGTCGAGCCACGGCGCGACCTCCTCACCGACCACGCCGCCGCCGACGTTCACCGCGTCGGGCACGAACTCGCCCGCGAGCGCCAGACGCACGCTGGCCGCGACGTCGGTGCCGGCCCGGTCCTGCGCCTCGGCCGTCGACGCGCCGAGGTGCGGGGTCACCACGACCTGCGGCAGCTCGAACAGCGGGCTGTCGGTGCAGGGTTCGGTGGAGAAGACGTCGAGACCGGCTCCGCGCACGTGTCCGCTGGTGATCGCGTCGGCCAGGGCCTGCTCGTCGATGAGGCCACCGCGCGCGGCGTTGACGATGATCACGCCCGGCTTGGTCTTGGCGAGCGCGTCGGTGCCGATCAGCCCCGCCGTCTCCTTGGTCTTGGGCAGGTGCACCGAGATGAAGTCGGCCCGGCCCAGCAGCTCGTCGAGGGTGAGCAGTTCGATGCCGAGTTGGGCGGCGCGCGCCTGCGACACGTACGGGTCGTAGGCGGTGATGTGGGCGCCGAACGCGGCGAGCCGCTGGGCCACGAGCTGGCCGATGCGGCCCAGGCCCACGACGCCGACCGTCTTGCCGAAGATCTCGGTCCCCGAGAAGGACGAGCGCTTCCAGGTGTGGGCGCGCAACGTGGCGTCCGCGGCCGGGATCTGGCGCGCCGCCGACAGCAGCAGCGCCAGCGCGTGTTCGGCGGCACTGTGGATGTTGGACGTGGGTGCGTTGACGACCAGGACGCCGCGCGCGGTCGCCGCGTCGACGTCCACGTTGTCCAGACCGACACCGGCGCGGGCGACGATCTTCAGCTTCGGCGCGGCCGCGAGGACCTCGGCGTCCACGGTGGTCGCCGAGCGCACCAGCAGCGCGTCGGCCTCGGGGACGGCAGCGAGCAGCTTGGGCCGGTCCGGGCCGTCCACCCAGCGGACTTCTACCTGGTCGCCGAGTGCGGCGACGGTGGACTCGGCCAGTTTGTCGGCGATCAACACCACGGGGAGACTCACGCGGTCAGCCTAGTGGGCTGTAATGGAGGTCCCAAGCCGCCCTACGGAGGAGTGCACGTGGACGTCGACGTCACCGTCGTGGGCAGCGGACCGAACGGGCTCAGCGCCGCGGTCGTCCTCGCCCGCGCCGGATTGTCGGTACGGGTCGTGGAGGCGCAGCCCACCGCGGGCGGTGGAGCCCGCACACTGCCCGATCCCGAGTTCACCGGCGTCAGCCACGACATCTGCTCGGCGGTGCATCCGCTGGCGCTGGCCTCGCCGTTCTTCGCCGAATTCGACCTGCGGGCCCGGGGTGTGCGCCTCGAGGTGCCGGAGATCTCCTACGGCAATCCCCTACCCGGGCGGCCGGCGGCCATCGGTTACCGCGACATCGAGCGGACGTGCGCCGAGTTGGACGACGGCGCCTCCTGGCGGCGGCTGCTCGGCCCGCTGGCGGCGGACTGCGACGGCGTGGTGGGTCTGCTGCTCGGGGACAAGCGGTCGATCCCCCCGTCCATCCCCGCGGCGCTGCGGGTCGCTCCCCGGCTGCTGGCCCAGGGCACGCCGCTGTGGCGCACCCTGATCGGCGAGGATGCGCGAGCGCTATTCAGTGGCGTTGCGGCACATACGATCTCGCAGATGCCGTCGCTGGTGTCATCGGGTGCGGGCCTGATGCTGTCGACCCTCGCGCACGCAGTCGGCTGGCCGATCCCCGTCGGTGGCTCGCAGGCCATCCCGGATGCGTTGATCGCCGATCTCCGCGCCCACGGTGGGGAACTCGTCATCGGCGAGGAGGTGACGCGTCCACCGGGTGGCGTGGTCCTCTACGACACGGCTCCCACCGCCCTGCTCGGCATCTACGGCGACGCGCTTCCCCCGAGATACTCGAAGGCGTTGCAGCGCTACCGGTTCGGGCCGGGCGTGGCGAAGGTCGACTTCGTGCTGTCCGGCGAGATCCCGTGGACCGACCCCAGACTGGCGTCGGCGCCCACGCTGCACCTCGGCGGGACGCGCGCGCAGATGTCGCACGCGGAGGCCGAGATCGCGCACGGCAGGCACGCCGAGTGGCCGATGGTGCTCGCCGCCCTGCCACATCTGGCGGATCCCGCCCGGATCGACGACGCCGGTCGCCGCCCGCTGTGGACCTACGCTCACGTGCCCGCGGGCTCCACCCTCGATGCCGCCGAGGCGGTCACCGGGATCTTCGAACGCTTCGCGCCCGGATTCCGAGATCTGGTGGTCGGCGTCCGCAGCATCCCCGCCGCCCGGCTCGCCGACCACGACGCCAACCTCGTCGGAGGCGACATCGGAGTCGGCGGCAACAACATGGTCAGCGCGCTGACCGGCCCGACGCCGCGGATCGACCCGTGGAGCACGCCGATCCGCGGTGCCTACCTCTGCTCGTCGGCGACGCCACCGGGCGGTGGCGTGCACGGCATGGCCGGCTACTACGCCGCCCGCACGGTGTTGCGACGCGAGTTCGGGGTCAGGAGGATGCCCTCGCTCGCGCCGGGGACCGACGGGGACGGGCGGAACTGACGTCGCCGCAGAGAGCAGCGTCGCCGGAGGGTGTCACCGTGCGGTTCGTCACACCCATCCTCGGCGCTTGTCGTACCGAATGATGGGTATGTTCCGCGACGTGCCCATTCGTGCAACGGCAGACCGATGAGCGTGGCGAGCCGGACCGCGCTAGCGCGCACCCTGACCACCGCACCCGTCGCGACGCTCGGCCTCGTCACGGAGAGCGACTTCGAGACCTGGCGTCTCGCATTCCGCGACGCCGTCCTCGACAACGTGGGTGAATTCTTCGCGACCCGCTGCGCTCCCGGCCTCGTCGACACCACCGTCGACGTCACGCGCGACGTGCTCGCCGGGTTCCTGGACAGCGGCAAGTGCGTGCGCTCGACCTTCATGTACATCGGGTGGCTGTGCCGCGCCGACGACGACGAGGCCGCACTGTCCGCGGCCGGCAGCCTCGAGCTGCTGCACGTGTTCGCCCTCCTGCAGGACGACGTGATGGACGCGTCGCCGCTGCGCCGAGGCCGACCGTCGGCGCACGTCCAATTCGCCGACTGGCACCGCGGCCGCGGACTGTCGGGCTCACCGGAACGCTTCGGCGACTCGGCGGCGGTGCTCCTGGGCGACCTCTGCCTGGTCTGGGCGGAGCAGATGCTGCGCGAGAGCGGCGTGGGCGACGACGCCCTGCGGCGGGCCTGGCCCCGCTACGACCACATGCGTGCCGAACTGGCCATCGGGCAGTTCGCCGATCTGGTCAACGATGCCGCGGAACTGCCTACGCTCGAACACGTGCTCGAAGTCGCGCGCCGGAAGTCCGGCAACTACACCGTGCGCCGGCCACTCGAGGTCGGCGGGGCGATGGCCGACTGCAGTCCGCGGGTGATGACCCGCCTCGGCGCATATGGCGACGCCCTCGGCGAGGCCTTCCAGATGCGCGACGACCTACTCGGTGTCTTCGGCAGCCCCGACGTCACCGGAAAGCCGGCGGGTTCGGACCTGTCGGAGCGGAAGGCGACCAGCGTGGTCGTCGCCGCACACCAGCTCGCCGACACCACCACCCGCGCCGAGATGTCGGCGCTGATGGATGCCGACGAACTCCACGATGGTGACGTCGAACGCTGGCGCACCCTGATCGCCGCCACCGGCGCGGCGGAATGGATCGAGCAGTTGATCGACGAGAGAATCACCCGCGCACTGGACCGGATCGACACCGACCAGATCCCCGACGCCGCCCGGACCGCCCTGCTCAACATGGTGGCCGTCTGCACGGATCGGGCCGCCTGATGCGTACCGTCACCGGCGCCACCGACCACGTCGTCGTGGTGGGCGCAGGCCTGTCGGGACTGTCCGCCGCGATGCAGCTCGCGGGCCGCGGCCGGCGGGTCACCGTGCTCGAACGCGGATCACATCCCGGGGGCCGCGTGGGCCGCGCCGACGTGAACGGCTACAAGATCGACACCGGACCGACCGTCATCACCATGCCCGACATCATCGACGACGCGTTCGCCGCCGTCGGGGAGACGATGGCGCAGCGGCTCGAACTCGACCAGGTCGACCCCGGCTACCACGCGCGCTTCGCCGACGGCAGCCACCTCGTCGTCCGCAGTGACGCCGACGCGATGGCCACGGAGATCGAGAGGTTCGCCGACCGGCGTCAGGCCGACGGCTACCTCGAGATGCGCAAGTGGCTCACCAAGCTGTACGAGGTAGAGTTCGACGGCTTCATCGGGTCCAACTTCGACTCCCCCCTGTCCCTGCTGACACCGCAGCTCGCGCGACTCACCGCGATGGGCGGCTTCCGGCGCTGGGAGACCATGGTCGGCAAGTTCGTCTCCGACGAACGCCTCAAGCGCGTCTTCACGTTCCAGGCGCTCTACGCGGGCGTGCCGCCGCAGCGCGCGCTGGCCGTGTACGCCGTCATCGCCTACATGGACACCGTGGCGGGCGTGTACTTCCCGCGTGGCGGCGTACGCGCGCTGCCCGACGCGATGGCCGCGGCCGCATCGGATGCCGGAGTCGAATTCCGTTACGACACGACGATCGACTCGCTCGACGTGTCCGGTGGCCGCGTCCGCGCGGCGGTCACCGACGGCGGCGAGCGGGTGACCGGCGACGCGTTCGTGCTGACGACGGAGCTGCCCCAGACCTACCGGATGCTGGGCCACACCCCGCGCCGCGTCGTGAAGTTGCGACCGGCACCGTCGGCGGTGATCGCGCACGTGGGCTGCAAGGCGGTCGACGACCAGACGGCCGGACACCACAACATCCTGTTCGGCGACGCGTGGGACCAGACCTTCCGCGACATCATCGACGAGGGTCGTGTGATGGGTGACCCCTCGCTGCTGGTCACCCGGCCGACCGCGAGCGATCCCACCCTGGCGCCCGAGGGTCGCGACCTGCTCTACGTGCTGGCGCCGGCACCGAACACCTCCCTGGGCAAGATCGACTGGGCGGCAACGGGTTCGGAGTACGTCGAGGGCATGCTCGACACGATGCGCGATCGCCTCCCCGGTGTCGGCGAGGACGCCGAGATCCTGCACGTCGTGGATCCCTCGGACTGGGCCCGCCAGGGCATGATCGACGGAACGCCCTTCGCGCTCGCGCACAACTTCGGCCAGACCGGGCCGTTCCGTCCCGCCAACACCGTGCGCGGCGTCGACAACGTGGTGCTCGCGGGGTCGTCCACCGTTCCCGGCGTCGGCGTGCCCACCGCGATCATGTCGGGACGCCTTGCGGCGGACCGCATCACCGGGCAACCGGTCCGGCGCGCCGCCATCGAGGCGGTCCGGGGATGATCTCGTCGGAACTGGACGCCGCGGGGGTGCGGGATCCGGAGTTGCGCGAGGCCTACCGGCAGTGCCGGCAGATCAACGCCCTCTACGGGCGGACGTTCTTCCTGGCGACCCGTCTGCTGGCGCCGGAGCAGCGCCCCGCGGTGCACGCGCTGTACGGCTTCGCACGGCAGGCCGACGACATCCTCGACGACGTCGAGTCCCCGCTCACCCTCGCCGAGCGGGGCGACCACCTGCAGTCGCTCGCCACCAAGCTGTTCAACCACCTCGGTCAGGGCGACGGACAGAGCGACGATCCGGTGCTCACGGCCGTCGTGCACACCGCACGGCGCTACGACATCCCCTGGGAGTACTTCGACGACTTCCTCGGCTCGATGCGCATGGACCTCACGGTGTTCGACTACCCGGACCGTGCCCAGCTGGACCGCTACATGTACGGCTCGGCCGAGGTGATCGGTCTGCAGCTGCTGCCGGTGCTGGGCACCGTCGTGCCCCGCGAGGAGGCCGGGAAGTACGCCGCCGCACTGGGGACGGCGTTCCAGCTCACCAACTTCCTGCGCGACGTCGACGAGGACCTCGGCCGGGGCCGCGTGTACCTGCCCGCCGACGAACTCGCCGCGCACGGCGTGGACCGCGAGCTGCTGAGCTGGTGCCGTGAGAATCGCCGAACCGACGTCCGGGTGCGCAACGCATTGGCCGAGCAGCACGCCGCCACCCGGCGCATCTACGCGTTCGCCGGTCGCGGCATCGACACGCTCGCCCCGCGGTCCCGGCCGTGCGTCGCGGCCGCGCTCGACCTCTACTCGAAGATCCTGGACCGCATCGAGGAGATCGAGTTCGAGGTCTTCACGCAGCGGGCCACCGTGTCGAACCCGCGGCGCCTCGGCGTGGCCGCCACGGGCCTTACGAAGGCGTGGTGGGCGCGGGCACGAGGCGGGCGGGCCTGAGGTGTTCCGCGGGACCGGATACTGGACGACGATGGTCATCGCGGCGCTTCCCTCCCGGGGGTGTCGGCGGACCCGTACTGAACGGAGAGATGCCACGTGAGTAGAGCGACCAACGACGTCCCGGCCTCGTTCGACGCCGGCGCCCGCGCGTACGACGGACTGGTGGGTGCCAATCCCGGCTACAACGAGCACCTCCGGCTGTCCGCCGACAGGATGAACATCCCCGACCGCGGGCGCGGCCTGCGCCTGCTGGACGCCGGCTGCGGCACCGGACTGTCGACGGCGGCCCTGCTCGCCGCCGCGCCCGAGGCAGAGATCATCGGAGTGGACGGCTCGGAGGGCATGCTCGTCGAAGCCCGCGCCAAGTCGTGGCCGTCATCGGTGCGCTTCGTGCACAGCTACATCGAGAACCTGGCCGAGGCCGGGGTGGACGGTCGGTTCGACGGCATCTTCGCCGCGTACCTCATCCGCAACGTCGCCGACAGGGACGCACAGTTGCGCGAGTTCCTGCGGCTCCTCCAGCCCGGCGCCACGCTCGCCATCCACGAGTACTCGGTACGCGACTCGAAGGTCGCCGCCGTGACGTGGAACCTCGTCAGCACCGCCATCATCATCCCGTTCGGTCGTCTTCGCACCGGCGACGGCGGGCTGTACCGCTATCTCCGCCGCAGCGTCAACGAGTTCGACGGAGCGACGCGATTCGAGCAGCGGCTGCGTGACAGCGGATTCACCAGCGTCCGGAGCGAGACGATGCCCGGCTGGCAGAAGAACGTCGTGCACACCTTCCTCGGTGAGGCACCGTCGTGAACGGCCCGCGTGACGGAAGGTCCTCGGCATGAGTGCATTCCAGGAGATCAAGGCCCGCGCAGCGAAGGCTTCGCCGTTCGAGGTACTGCCGAAGCTCCCCTGGGCCGGGCAGCGGCCGACATACGGCGAGGCGTCCCCCGCACTGATCCGGTCGGCCCTGCGGCGATCGCAGGCACGGCCCAGCGGCAACTGGTACGTCCTCGCAGGCAGCGCGCAAGTGACGCGAAAGCCCCTCAGCGGCACGGTCGCCGGGGTCGAACTGGTGGCGTGGCGCGGCGAGGGCTCGGCGCTGCACGTCGGCCCGGCCGCGTGTCCGCACCTCGGCGCGGACCTCTCGACGGGCACCATCGACTGCGGTGCGCTCGTCTGCCCCTGGCACGGGTTGCGACTGTCCGGCGGACGCGAGCACGGCTGGCGCCCGTACCCGGCCCACGACGACGGCGTCCTGGTCTGGGTGCGACTGGACCGCGTCGGCGGCGAGGAGCCCACCGACGCGCCGATCCTGCCGGAACGCCCCGACCTGCCGCACATCTCGGCGGTTGCGGATCTGGTGGGCGTCTGTGAACCGTCCGACGTGATCGCCAACCGGATGGACCCGTGGCACGGATCGTGGTTCCACCCCTACTCGTTCACCCGCCTCGACGTCCTCAGCAGCCCGCCGGTCGACGACGACGACGTGCCGGAGGAGCTCGACCGGTTCCTTGTCGCCGTGACGTTCCGTCTCGGCAGGCTGGGCGTGCCCGTGATCGCCGAGTTCACCAGCCCCGAACCGCGGACGATCACCATGCGGATCGTGGAGGGCGAGGGTGTCGGCAGTGTCGTCGAGACCCACGCCACCCCCCTGGGCCCCGGACCGGACGGCCGACCGCGCACCGCGGTCATCGAAGCGGTCGTCGCGCACTCCGACCGGCCCGGCTTCGCGTACGCGCTGCGCGCCACCCCGCTGATCACGCCGCTCATGCGTCACACTGCCGCGCGGCTGTGGAAGGACGATCTGGTCTACGCCGAACGCCTGTACGCGTTGCGCAGCAAGACGTCCGGGACCTAGCCGACCAGGCTCGGCAGGCCGGCGGCGGCCAGCAGCGGAACCTGCTCCACCGCCCACGGACTGATGGCCCACCCGAGGCGGGCGGCTGCGGTCAACTCGTCCCAGTCGACCCAGCGGTGATCCATGATCTCGTCGGCGACCGGACGCACCGGCCCCTCGACGCGGGCCCAGAACACGGGGCAGATCTCGTTCTCCACCGTCCCGTCCGCGGCGACCGCGCGATACCGGAAGTCGGGCAGCACGCACACCGGATCGCTCGTGGCCACGCCGAGTTCCTCGACGGCGCGCCGGCGTACGGCGTCGGCGGGATCCTCTCCGGGCGCGGGATGTCCGCAGAAGGAGTTGGTCCACACCCCCGGCCAGGTGCGCTTGCCCAGCGCGCGTCGGGTCAGCAGCACGCGGCCACGAGCGTCGAAGAGATAGCAGGAGAAGCCGAGGTGCAGCGGGGTGTCCACGTGGTGCACGGTCGACTTGTCCGTGGTGCCGATGGAGCGGCCCGAATCATCGAGTAGAACAACCAATTCGTCGCGGGTAGCGGTCATCGACACCCCTCCTACATACCCCATGGCCTCGACCTCATGCATCTCGGCGACGAGTTCGGCGCACTCGGGAGCGTGTTGACTCCCGAGTGCGCCGACGTCGATCGCGTGACTAGGCCGTCTCGGTGATCGGCCGGTCGACCCAGCTCATCAGGTCGCGCAGCTTCTTGCCGGTGACCTCGATCGGGTGCTCGGCGTTCTGCTTGCGCAGGTCCTCGAGTTCCTTGTTGCCGCCCTCGACGTTGGCGACGAGCCGCTTGACGAAGGTGCCGTCCTGAATGTCCTTGAGGATGGCGCGCATCCGGTCCTTGGTGCCGGCGTCGATGACGCGCGGACCGGAGATGTAGCCGCCGAACTCCGCGGTGTCGGAGACGGAGTAGTTCATCCGAGCGATGCCGCCCTCGTACATGAGATCGACGATCAGCTTCAGTTCGTGCAGCACCTCGAAGTAGGCCATCTCGGGGGCGTAGCCCGCCTCGACCATGATCTCGAAGCCGGCCTTCACCAGCTCCTCGGTGCCGCCGCACAACACGGCCTGCTCGCCGAAGAGGTCGGTCTCGGTCTCTTCCTTGAACGTCGTCTTGATGACGCCCGCACGGGTGCCGCCGATGCCCTTGGCGTAGGACAGCGCGAGCGCCTCGCCCTCACCCTTGGGATCCTGGTCGATGGCGATGAGGGCGGGAACGCCCTTGCCGTCGACGAACTGCCGGCGCACCAGGTGGCCGGGACCCTTCGGGGCGACCATGCCGACGGTCACGTTGGCGGCCGGCTTGATCAGGTCGAAGTGGATGTTGAGGCCGTGGCCGAAGAACAGCGCGTTGCCGTCCTCGAGATGCGGCTCGATCTCCTTGGTGAAGATCTCGGCCTGAGCCGTGTCGGGAGCGAGCAGCATGATGACGTCGGCCCACTTGGCGACCTCTTCGGGCGTGTCGACGCCGAGGCCCTGCTCGGTCACCTTCTCGCGGCTCTTGCTGCCCTCGCGCAGGCCGACCTTCACGTCCACGCCGGAGTCGCGCAGGCTCAGCGAGTGCGCGTGCCCCTGGCTGCCGTAGCCGATGACGCCGACCTTGCGGCCCTGAATGATCGACAGGTCCGCGTCGTCGTCGTAGTACATCTCAACTGCCACTTGTCATTTCCTCTTCTCTTGTCTGGGTCTGGAGAGTTACTTGGCGGTGACCATGCCGCGCGGACCGCGGGCGAGTGTCACCATGCCGGACTGGGCGATCTCACGAATGCCGTACGGCTCGAGCAGGTTCAGCAGTGCCTGCAACTTGCCCGGGGTGCCGGTGGCCTCGACCACCAGGGACTCGGCGGACACGTCGACCACCTTGGCGCGGAACAGGTTCACCGTCTCGATGATCTGTCCGCGGGTGGCCGCGTCGGCGCGCACCTTGATCAGCGCGAGTTCCCGCGACACCGAGTTGTCCTCGTCCTGCTCGACGATCTTGATCACGTTGATCAGCTTGTTGAGCTGCTTGGTGATCTGCTCGAGCGGGAAGTCCTCGACGGCGACGACGATCGTCATGCGCGAGAGGTGCTTCTGCTCGGTGGCCCCGACCGCGAGGGACTGGATGTTGAACCCGCGCCGCGAGAACAGCGACGAGACGCGGGCCAGCACGCCCGGCTTGTCCTCGACGAGGACCGACAGTGTGTGAATGGTCGTCGTCATGCCCTACACCTGATCCACGTTGTCGAAGAGCGGCCGGATGTCACGCGCCGCCATGATCTCGTCGTTGCCGGTGCCCGCGGCGACCATCGGCCACACCTGGGCGTCGGCGCCGACGATGAAGTCGATCACCACGGGGCGGTCGTTGATCGCCCGCGCCTGATTGATCACGTCCTCGACGTCTTCGGCACGCTCGCACCGCAATCCGACGCAGCCCAGTGCCTCCGCGAGCTTCACGAAGTCCGGGATGCGGTGGCTGTGCGTCGAGAGGTTGGTCTGGCTGTACCGCTCCTTGTAGAACAGCGTCTGCCACTGCCGGACCATGCCCAGGTTGCCGTTGTTGATGAGCGCGACCTTGATCGGCGCACCCTCGACGGCGCACGTCGCGAGTTCCTGATTGGTCATCTGGAAGCAGCCGTCGCCGTCGATGGCCCACACCTCGGCCTCCGGGCGGGCGAACTTGGCGCCCATCGCCGCGGGCACCGCGTAGCCCATGGTGCCCAGACCGCCGGAGTTCAGCCACGTGCGCGGCTTCTCGTACTTGACGAACTGCGCGGCCCACATCTGGTGCTGGCCGACGCCCGCGACGTACACGGCCTCCGGGCCGGCGATGCGGCTCAGCGTCTCGATGACGTACTCGGGGCTGAGGCTGCCGTCGCTCTGCGGGTCGTAGCTGAGCGGGTAGGTGTCCCGGACGCCGTTCAGGTACGTCCACCACTCGTCCATGTCGAGCGTCTGGCCGTCCACGCCGTCCTTGCGCAGCGCACCCAGCAGCTCTGTGATGACGTTCTTGACATCACCCACGATCGGCACGTCGGCGTTGCGGTTCTTGCCGATCTCCGCGGGATCGATGTCGGCGTGGATGACCTTCGCGTCCGGGGCGAACGACGACAGCTGGCCGGTCACCCGATCGTCGAAGCGGGTGCCGAGCGCGATCAGCAGGTCGCTCTTCTGCAGGGCGCCCACCGCCGCGACGGTGCCGTGCATGCCGGGCATGCCGAGGTTCTGCCGGTGGCTGTCGGGGAACGCGCCCCGCGCCATCAGGGTGGTGACGACGGGAATGCCGGTCAGCTCGGCCAATTCGAGCAGCTGCTCGCTCGCCTCGCCGCGGATGACGCCGCCACCCACGTAGAGGACCGGCTTGTGTGCGGCCGCGATGAGCTTGGCGGCCTCACGGATCTGGCGGCTGTGCGGCTTGGTGTTCGGCTTGTAGCCCGGCAGGTCCATCACCGGCGGCCAGGCGAACGTGCACTCCCCCTGCAGGATGTCCTTGGGGATGTCGACCAGCACGGCACCGGGGCGCCCCGAACTCGCGATGTGGAACGCCTCGGCGAGCACCCGGGCGATCTCGTCGCCGTCGCGGACCAGGAAGTTGTGCTTGGTGATCGGCATCGTGATGCCCGAGATGTCGGCTTCCTGGAACGCATCGGTGCCGATCAGTCCACGGCCGACCTGTCCGGTGATCGCGACCACGGGGATCGAGTCCATCTGCGCGTCGGCCAGCGGCGTGACCAGGTTGGTCGCACCCGGACCGGACGTCGCCATCATCACGCCGACCTTGCCGTTGGCGTGGGCGTACCCGCTCGCCGCGTGCCCGGCGCCCTGCTCGTGGCGGACCAGCACGTGGCGCAGCTTGACCGAGTCGAACAACGGGTCGTAGACGGGCAGCACGGCACCGCCGGGGATGCCGAAGATCACGTCGACGTCGAGTTCCTCGAGTGAGCGGATGACGGCCTGTGCGCCGGTCATCCGTTCCGGGCCAAGCGTTGTCGGCAGCGGGGTCGACGTCGTCGAGCCGGGCCGGGATTCGGTCTCGACGACGGCCGCTGTGGGGTCGTTCGCCTGGTGCGGTGCCGGCGGCCGCGTGGTTGGTGCGCTCACGGTGTCCTCTTCAGTCCTGATCCGTATGTCTTCTGATGTTCCGGGGCAACAAAAAACCCCCGTCAGCTTTCGCTGTACGAGGGTGCGCGTCGGTGCTCGTAGTTCCCGACTGTCAGTCAGCCTGGTTACGCACCAACGCGCGAACCAATTACTACGAGGAAGCCGATGCCTTGCATGCACGCGACGGTAGTCCCTGCTCGGGTGGCAGGTCAAATTCGTCGCGATGGGAGGATGGAGGGATGAAATCGCGGTCGACCGAACCCACCGACCCGCGGACCGTCATCCGCATCTCGCCGATGGCGCTGGTCGCCGTCGGGTTCCTCACCCTCGCGCAGATGTCGCTGGTCCTCGCCGAACCCAGGTGGTTCACGGCCACCCTCGTCATCCCGCTGATCGCGGCCGTGGCCATCTTCCGCTACCGGACCGTCGCCGACGCCGAGACCGTGACCGCCCGGGGTTTCTTCAGCACGCGCACGGCCCCGTGGACCGAGATCGACGGGCTGCGCTTCGACAAGAAGTCCTGGGCGCTCGCCCGCCTGAAGGACGGGTCCGAGTTCCGGCTTCCCGCCGTCACCTTCGTGACGCTGCCGGAACTGACCGAGGTGAGCGGCGGCCGGGTCCCCAACCCCTACGTCTGACGTCGTGCGGCCCGTCAGGCCAGCGGGTTGATCCCGTTGAGCAGCGCCCAGATCGCGACGCCCGCACCGATGCCGAGGAGCAGGGCGGCCAGCGAGCCGACGAACGGCCTGCGGGCCCAGCCGCGGCCCGCGTCGAAGCCGTAACGTCCCGGCCCGGTCAGGCACAGCGCGGCGGCGACGACCAGCAGCGTGACCTGGTACTCGTGCCCGTCGGGCAGGAAGAAGGGGAACCACCCGGACTCGGGCTGCGCGACGACGGCCGCCAGTAGCGCGTTCACCAGGTAGGCCACGGCGGCAGCCGCTGCCAGCGGCGTGAACAGCCCGAGCACGAGCAGCAGGCCCGCGGCGATCTGGCCGCCGGCGCCGACGTAGGTCAGTATTCCCGAGTGCTGGTAGCCCAGGTCCGCCAGCGACTCCTGGAACCCGTCCAGACCAGATCCGCCCCACAGGCCGAGCGCCTTCTGCAGGCCGTGCGCGATCAGCAGGGCGCCGAGCCCCACGCGGATCAGCATGAGGCCGAGGTCCTGCGTGCCCCGCTTGCCCGCGGCGCGAACCCGGTCGTCGGTCAGCGGGTCGTAGCCCACCTCGGCGGGCTCGGCCTGACCGTCGTGCCGGCCACTGGGCTGTACGTAGGGCAGCGGTTCCGGGTCGCCGAGTAGCCCGTAGGCCGGCTGCGACGTCGGGGTGGAGTCGTAGCGCGGGATCGCCGTGGTGGCGGCCTCGCCGGTGTAGGTGTTCGTGGGCACGTCGTCCTCCGGGTCGACCAGGCGCGCCGACGCCGGCCGGACGGCAGAACCATCGCGGTCTTCGGGCCGTTGCCAGGCACGCGGGTCGTGTGAGGTACTGGTCACGAAACCCAGCGTAAGTGCTCCTCACCCCCGAGACGTGGATTGGCGCGGGTTGAACGGGCGCCGTTGCACACCCGTGACACGCGCGCGCCCGGTCGTCTCCCCCGTCGCTCCGCTCGCTCCGCTCGCCCCGGCGTGGCGCGTACCGCCGAACGATCCGTAACCTGGCTCGCATGAGACTGCGCCGGCCAATGCGGGGTGTGCTGGTGCTGCTGTGCGGCGCGCTGCTGATCGTGCCGGGGTGCGCGCGGTTCGACGCCGCGCAGTCCGAGCCGTTCACCACCGAGCCCCAGTTCGAGCCGCCCTCGAGCACACCGCCTCCCCCGCCGCCACCGCTACCGGGCACCCCGTTCAAGAAGGTGTGCCCGGCGCCGGGCGTCATGCAGGGCTGCCTCGACACGACGAGCGGCCTGATCATGGGCCCCGACAGCAAGTCGGCTCTGGTCGCCGAGCGACTGACCGGTGTCATCAAGGAAGTGGCGACCAACGCCGAGCCCAAGGTGAAGCTGGTGCTTCCCGTCGACCCGACGGGCGACGGCGGGCTGCTCGACATCGTGCTGTCCCCGACCTACGCGCAAGACCGGCTGATGTACGCCTACGTCAGCACGCCCACCGACAACCGGGTCATCCGGATCGCCGACGGCGACGTCCCCAAGCCCATCCTCACCGGCATCCCGAAGGGGCCCGTCAACAACGCCGGCGCACTCAAGTTCACCAGCCCCACCACGCTGATGGTCCTCACCGGCGACGCGGGCAACCCCGCGCAGGCCGCCGACCCGGCGTCGCTGGCGGGCAAGCTGTTGCGGATCGAGCAGCCCACCACCGTCAACCCCGCGCCGGAGACCACCGCGCTCAGCGGCATCGGCGGCGCGGGCGGCATGTGCACCGACCCGGCCGACGGCTCGCTCTACATCACCGACCGTGCCGCCAACGAAGACCGGTTGCAGCGCATCACCAAGGACTCCAAGGTGTCGACCGTCTGGTCGTGGCCGGCCCGGCCTGGCGTCGCGGGGTGTGCGGCCCAGGAGGGCACCGTCCTCGTCAACCTCGTCAACACCAAGCAGACCGTCGCCGTCCGGATGGCTCCCGACACCGGCGCCGTCACGGGCGAGCCGGAGGTGCTGCGCCAGGACACCCGCGGTCATGTCTGGGCGCTACAGCTGTCCCCGGACGGAAACGTGTGGGGCGCCACCATCAACAAGACCGCGGGCGACGCCGACAACTTCGACGACGTGGTCTTCCCGCTGTTCCCGCAGGGCGGGTTCCCCCGCAGCAGCGACGAGAAGACCTAAGAGGGGCCGGATCCCGGCAACCGCAGCATGAGTCGGGTCCCGCCCATGGGACTCACCTCCAGTACCGCCGTGCCACCGTGCAACTCGGCCTGCTGCGCCACCAGCGCGAGCCCGAGACCCGATCCCGACCGGGATGCCGTGGTGCCGCGGTGGAATCGGCCGAAGACCTCGGCGCGCTCCTCCTCGGGGACGCCGGAACCGTCGTCGTCCACCGTGATCTCGACACCCGACGCGGAACTGAGCACGCTGAGCCGGACCTGGGTCGCGTCACCGTGTTTGACGGCGTTCGCGATCGCGTTGTCGATCACCAGCCGCAGCCCCGCGGGCAACCCCAACATCAGCACCGTCGTGGACGACGCCAGCGACACGTCCAGACCCGGGTAGTTGCGCATCGCGTCGTGCGCGGCACGGTCCAGCAGCTCGGTGACGTCGACCGGCACGAAGTCATCGGCGGTGGTGAGCTCGCCCTGTGCCAGCCGCTCGAGTGCGGTCAGCATCGCCTCGATGCGGCCCTGGGTCCGCATCACGTCGTCGATGACCTCAGTGCGCTGTTCGGGTCCCAGGTCGAGCGTGGACAGCACCTCGAGGTTGGTGCGCATCGCGGTCAGCGGCGTGCGCAGCTCGTGGGACGCGACCGCCGCGAAGTCGCGTGCCGATTCCAGCGCGGCGCGCGTGCGCTGCTGCTCGTCGCCGATGCGCGCCAGCATGCCCTCGACCGCCTCCGAGATCTCGACCGCCTCCCACACCCCGCGCACCTGGACCTCGTCGGGGTTGGACTGCGCGTTGATCGCGCGGGCCTGCTGCGCCAGCATGCGGAAGGGGTTGACCATGATCAGCGAGATCACCCAGCCGATCAGGAGGGTGCCGAGGATGACGCTCGAGCAGATCCAGAACACCCGCCAGTGCAGCGAGTCGATCCGCGCCTGGGTGGCGGCCGTCGAGGCGCCGAGCGCGATCGAGGCGATGCCCGTGGAGATGGTCCGTACGCGGTACTCGACGCCGTCGATGGTGGTGGTGGCGTAACCGGGCGCCAGTTCGGGCAGCACGACGTCGGGCGGGATCGACACCGTGGTGGGACCGATGCGGGCGGTGCGGAAGAACCCGTCCTCCGCGGCCTCGTCACCGGGGCTGTCCAGCTGGGCGCTGCGGATCAGGGTGTTGACGTCGCCGAGGCTGCTCAGTGAGTCGAGCCGGCGGTCCAACTGACTGTTCTGGTCGTTCGTCACGCCGGTCCAGACCCACACCCCCAGGACCAGCACCAGGATGATCACGCCCACCTGGCCGACGATGACGATGGACCGCAGCGACAGCAGTCGCAGGGGTTGCCGAAGCAGGCGGTAGACCAGGTCCTGCGGCCGCAGCGACACGCGCACCCGTCCTAGCTGCAAGCCGCGATGACCATGTCGCGCACCTGCGCGGCGTCGGCCTGGCCCTTCGTCGCCTTCATCACCGCGCCCACGATCGCGCCCGCGGCAGCCACCTTGCCGCCGCGGATCTTCTCGGCGACGTCCGGGTTGGCCGCCAGCGCCTCGTCCACGGCGGCCTTGATCACCGAGTCGTCGCGCTCGACCGCCAGGCCGCGGTCGGCCACGACCTGGTCGGGCTCACCCTCACCGGCGAGCACGCCCTCGATGACCTGGCGCGCCAGCTTCTTCGACAGCGTGCCGGCCTCGACGAGCGCGATCACCGCCGCCACCTGGGCCGGCGTGATGGCCAGCGCGTCGAGTTCGACGCCGGCCTCGTTCGCCTTCTGCACCAGGAAGTTCCCCCACCAGGCGCGCGCGTTCTCGCTCGACGCACCGTGGGCGACCGTGGCCGTGACGAGTTCGACCGCACCGGCGTTGACGAGGTCGCGCATCACCTCGTCGGAGATGCCCCAGTCCTGCTGAATCCGGTTGCGGGTCAACCACGGCAGCTCCGGGATGGTGGCCCGCAGCCGTTCGACGAGGTCGGCCTCCGGCGCGACGGGCTCGAGGTCGGGCTCGGGGAAGTACCGGTAGTCCTGCGCGGTCTCCTTGCTGCGGCCCGCAGTCGTGTACCCGGCCTCGTTGAAGTGCCGGGTCTCCTGCGTGATGTGGCCACCCACGTCGAGAATCGCTGCCTGACGGCGCATCTCGTAGCGGACGGCGACCTCGACGCTGCGCAGCGAGTTCACGTTCTTGGTCTCGGTGCGCGTGCCGAACTCGGTCACGCCCTTGAGGCGCAGCGAGAGGTTGGAGTCGCAGCGCATCGAGCCCTGATCCATGCGAACGTCGGATACACCCAAGCCGCGCAACAGGTCTCGCAACGCGGTGACGTAGGCGCGCGCGATCTCCGGCGCCCGCTCGCCGGTGCCCTCGATGGGCCGGGTGACGATCTCGACGAGCGGCACGCCCGCCCGGTTGAAGTCCAGCAGCGACGTCGTCGCCCCCTCGATGCGGCCGGTGTCACTGCCCAGGTGGGTCAGCTTGCCGGTGTCCTCCTCCATGTGCGCGCGCTCGATCTCCACGCGCCACGTGGTGCCGTCCTCCAGCGGGACGTCGAGGTAACCGTCGATGGCGATCGGCTCGTCGTACTGGCTGATCTGGTAGTTCTTGGGCTGATCGGGGTAGAAGTAGTTCTTCCGCGCGAACCGGCCCCAGGGTGCGATGTCGCAGTTGAGCGCCAGCCCGATGCGGATCGCGGACTCGACGGCGGCCTGGTTGAGCACGGGCAGCGAGCCGGGCAGTCCGAGGCAGGTGGGGCACACCTGGGTGTTGGGTTCGGCGCCGAACCGGTTGGCGCAGCCGCAGAACATCTTGGTCTCCGTCGACAGCTCGACGTGGACCTCCATGCCCATGACGGGGTCGTACCGGGCGACGACGTCGTCGTAGTCGAGCAACTCGGCGGAGGCGACAGTCATGATCTCGATCCTAGTGATTGGGTCATCGTCCCCGGCGAGCAGACGTCAACTCCCCTGAACCGGCTGTGATGAGGGGAGTTGGCGTCTGCTCGCGGGGAGAACTCAGCCGAAGAACTCCGCGGCGTCGTCGTAGCGGCTCTGCGGCACCAGCTTCAGCTGGCGCACGGCGTCGGCGAGCGGCACCCGGCCGATGTCCTGGCCGCGCAGCGACACCATCGTGCCGTACTCGCCGGCGTGTGCGGCGTCGGCGGCGTTGACGCCGAACCGCGTCGCGAGCACGCGGTCGTACGCGGTGGGCGTGCCGCCGCGCTGCACGTGACCGAGCACGGTGGTCCGCACTTCCTTCTTGATCCGCTTCTCGATCTCGACGCCCAGCTGGTGGGCGACGCCGGTGAACCGGACGTGACCGAATTCGTCGATGCCGCCGTCGCGCAGCATCATCGACCCCTCGGCCGGTTTGGCTCCCTCGGCGACCACGCAGATGAAGTGGCTGTCGCCGCGGACGAACCGCTGCTTGACCAGTCGGCAGACCTCTTCGACGTCGAAGGGCTGCTCCGGGATGAGCGTCATGTGCGCACCCGACGCCAACCCGGCGTTGAGCGCGATCCAGCCGGCGTGGCGGCCCATCACCTCGACGAGCATCACCCGCTGATGCGACTCGGCGGTGCTGTGCAAGCGGTCGATCGCCTCGCTGGCCACCTGCAGGGCCGTGTCGTGGCCGAACGTGACGTCGGTGCAGTCGATGTCGTTGTCGATGGTCTTGGGCACGCCGACCACCGGCACGTTCTCCTCGGACAGCCAGTGCGCCGCGGTGAGCGTGCCCTCGCCGCCGATCGGGATGAGCACGTCGATCCCGTTGTCCTCGAGGGTCTGCTTGATCTGGTCGAGGCCGGCCCGCAGCTTGTCGGGGTTGACCCGGGCGGTGCCGAGGATGGTGCCGCCCTTGCCGAGCAGCCGGTCGTTGCGGTCGTCGTTGGCCAGCTGGATGCGTCGGTCTTCGAGCAGTCCACGCCAGCCGTCGAGGAAGCCGACGACCGTCGAGCCGTACCTGACGTTGCTGGTCCGGACGACCGCGCGGATGACCGCGTTCAGGCCGGGACAGTCGCCGCCGCCGGTGAGAACTCCAATGCGCATGCGCCCATCCTCCCCCGTCAGATCGCCGTCGGCAGCGTTCCGCGAGCCGCCTCGTAGGCGGCGCCCACGCGGTAGAGCCGATCGTCGGCCAGCGCGGGGGCCATGATCTGCAGTCCGACGGGCAGCCCGTCGTCCTCCGACAGCCCCGACGGGACCGACATCCCGCAGTGGCCGGCCAGGTTCAGCGGCAGCGTGCAGAGGTCGAACAGGTACATCGCCAGCGGGTCGTCGACCTTCTCGCCGAGGGGGAACGCGGTGGTCGGCGTCGCCGGGGACACCAGCACGTCGGCCTGCTCGTAGGCCCTGTCGAGGTCGCGGGCGATCAGCGTCCGGACCTTCTGCGCCTGGTTGTAGTAGGCGTCGTAGTAGCCGGCCGACAGGGCGTACGTCCCGATCATGATGCGGCGCTTGACCTCGGGGCCGAATCCGGCCGCGCGGGTCAACGCCATCACCTCCTCGGCGCTGTGCGTCCCGTCGTCGCCGACCCGCAGGCCGAAGCGCATCGCGTCGAAGCGCGCCAGGTTCGACGACACCTCCGAGGGGAGGATCAGGTAGTAGGCCGCCATCGAGTAGTCGAAGTGCGGGCAGTCGACCTCGACGACCTCGGCACCGAGCGCCGTCAGCTGGTCGACCGCGGCGGTGAACGACGACAGCACCCCCTGCTGGTAGCCCTCGCCACTGCGCAGCTGCTTGACGACGCCCACCCGGACGCCCTTCAGGTCTCCGGTGGCGCCGGCGCGCGCGGCACCCACGACGTCGGGAACCTCGGCGTCCACCGACGTGGAGTCACGCGCGTCGTGCCCGGCGATGACCGCGTGCAGCAGGGCGGTGTCGAGCACGGTCCGGGCGCACGGCCCGCCCTGATCGAGCGACGATGCGCACGCGATGAGCCCGTAGCGCGACACCGTGCCGTAGGTGGGCTTGACGCCGACGGTCGCGGTCAGGGCCGCGGGCTGGCGGATCGAGCCGCCGGTGTCCGACCCGATCGCGAGCGGCGCCTGAAACGCGGCGAGCGCCGCGGCACTGCCACCGCCCGACCCGCCGGGCACGCGATCGACGTCCCACGGATTGCGCGTCGGCCCGTAGGCCGAGTTCTCCGTCGAGCTGCCCATGGCGAACTCGTCCATGTTCGTCTTGCCGAGGATCGGGATGCCCGCGGCACGCAACCGGGTGGTCACCGTCGCGTCGTACGGGGAACGCCAGCCCTCGAGGATCTTCGACCCGCAGGTGGTCGGCATGTCGGTGGTGGTGAACACGTCCTTGAGTGCCAGCGGCACACCGGCCAGCGCCGACGGGAGCGTCTCGCCTGCCGCGACCGCGGCGTCGACGCGCTCCGCGGCGGCGAGCGCCTCGTCCGAACCGACGTGCAGGAAGGCGTGGTACCGGTCGTCGGTGTCGGCGATCTGGTCGAGGTGGGCCTGGGTGACCTCGACCGAGGACAGCTCGCCCGCGGCGATCCGGCCGGCCAGTGTCGCCGCGTCCAGGCGGGTCGGCTCGCTCATTCCGACTCCCCCAGGATCCGCGGGACGGCGAAGCGGCCGTCGACCGCGTTCGGCGCGGCCGCCAGCGCCTCGTCCTGGGCCAGCGACGGCAGCACCGTGTCCGGCCGCGTCACGTTCAACTCCTTGAGTGGATTGTCCGTCGTCTCCACCCCCGTCACGTCGACCGCCTGGATCTGGCCGACGTGGGCCAAGATGGCGTCGAGTTGGCCGGCGAAGCTCATCAGTTCGCCGTCGGTCAGGGAGAGCCGGGCGAGACGCGCCAGGTGGGCGACGTCATCCCGGGATATCTGCGACACGTCTACGAAGACTAGTGGGCGGCCTCGAACGCCACTCTCCCGAGTCGCTCCGCTCCCGCCCTCCGTCACATCTCCCGAGTCGCTCCGCTCCCGCCCTCCGTGAAACAGTGTGCGCGTGCCGTCATACCTACTTCGGGTCGAACTCGAGGACCGACCGGGCCGGCTCGGTTCGCTCGCGGTGGCGCTCGGATCGGTCGGCGCGGACATCCTGTCCCTCGACGTCGTCGAGCGGGCGGCCGGCTACGCCGTCGACGACCTGGTGGTGGAACTCCCGGCCGGCGCCATGCCGGACTCCCTGATCACCGCGGCCGAACGCATCAGCGGCGTGTACGTCGACAGCGTGCGCCCGCACACGGGGCTGCTGGAGGCGCACCGCGAACTCGAGTTGATCGACCACATCGCCGGCGCCGGGCCCACCCCCGCCAAGCTGCAGGTGCTCGCCGACGAGGCGCCGAAGGTGCTGCGGGTTGGCTGGTGCACCGTGCTCCGGCTCGAGGGCTCGCAGCTGCATCACGTCACGAGCAGCGGCGGTGCCCCCGAGACCCAGGCGGTCGCAGCGCCGTGGCTGCCACTCGAACGCGCCGAGGCGCTCGACGGCGATGCCGAGTGGCTGCCTCAGGTGTGGCGCGACATGGACACCGCGCTGGCCGCCGCACCGCTCGGCGACCCGTTCACCGCCGTGGTGCTCGGCCGGCCGGGCGGGCCCGCGTTCCGGCCGTCCGAAGTCGCGCGCCTGGGCTACCTCGCGGGCATCGTCGCCACGATCCTGCGGTAGCGCTACTCCCCGGCCGCTTGCTCGGCGCCGGATTCCGCGGCCGTTTCCTCGGGGACCGGCTCCGGCCCCTCCTCCAACAGACGGCGGAAGCCGTCCTCGTCGAGCACCGGCACCCCCAGTTCGATCGCCTTGTCGTACTTCGACCCTGGCGCGTCGCCGGCGACCACGTAGGCCGTCTTCTTGGACACCGATCCCGCCGCCTTGCCGCCGCGGACCAGGATCGCCTCCTTGGCCTCGTCGCGCGAGTAGCCGGCCAGCGACCCCGTCACGACGATCGACAGCCCCTCCAGCGTGCGGTCGATCGAGGCGTCCCGCTCGTCGGCCATGCGTACACCGGCGGCGCGCCACTTCTCGACGATCGCCCGGTGCCAGTCGACGGTGAACCACTCGACGACGGCGGCCGCGATCGTGGGACCGACCCCCTCGACGCCGGCCAGCCGCTCCTCGGACGCCTCCTCGATGGCCTCGAGGCTGCCGAACTCGCCGGCGAGCGCGCGGGCCGCGGTCGGACCGACGTGGCGGATCGACAGTGCGACGAGCACCCGCCACAGCGCCTGCTGCTTGGCCTTGCCGAGGTTGGCCAGTAGCCGCTTGCCGTTGGCGGACAGCTCGCCCTTCTGGGTCGTGAACAGCTGGGTGCGCAGCAGGTCGTCCTCGGTCAGGGTGAACAGGTCGCCCTCGTCGGTGATGACGCCCGCCTGCAGCAGGGCGATGCCGGCCTCGTAGCCGAGGCCCTCGATGTCGAACGCACCGCGTCCCGCGACGTGGAACACGCGCTCCCGCAATTGCGCCGGGCAGGACCGGGCGTTCGGGCAGCGGATGTCGGCGTCGCCCTCCTTCGCCGGTTTGAGCGTGGTGCCGCACTCCGGGCACTCCGTGGGCATGACGAACTCGCGCTCGGAACCGTCGCGGGCGTCGACCACCGGTCCGAGCACCTCGGGGATGACGTCACCCGCCTTGCGGATCACGACGGTGTCGCCGATCAGGACGCCCTTGCGCTTGACCTCCGAGGCGTTGTGCAGCGTGGCCAGCCCGACGGTCGAGCCCGCCACCTTGATCGGTTCCATGTACGCGAACGGCGTGACCCGGCCGGTGCGGCCGACGTTGACCCGGATGTCGAGGAGCTTGGTGGTGGCCTCCTCGGGCGGGTACTTGTAGGCGATCGCCCACCGCGGGGCACGCGAGGTGGCGCCGAGGCGGCGCTGCAGGTTGACGTCGTCGACCTTGACCACGAGGCCGTCGATCTCGTGCTCGACGTCGTGGCGGTGTTCGCCCCAGTAGGTCACCCGCTCGGCGGCCGCCGCGATGCCGGTGACCCGCGTGGTGTGGTCGGACACCGGCAGACCCCACGACTTGAGGGCGAGGTAGGCGTCGTGCAGCGTGGCCGGCGTGAACCCCTCGGTGCGGCCGAGGCCGTGGCAGATCATGTGCAGTCGGCGGCGCGCGGTGATGGCCGGGTTCTTCTGCCGCAGTGAGCCGGCGGCGCTGTTGCGCGGGTTGGCGAACGGCGCCTTGCCCTCGGCGACCAGCCCGGCGTTGAGGTCCTCGAAGTCGGCGACCCGGAAGAAGACCTCGCCGCGGACCTCGAGGACGCGCGGCACCGGGTACTCGCCGCCGGCGGTGAGACGCTCGGGGATGTCGGAGATGGTGCGGGCGTTGAGCGTGACGTCCTCACCGGTGCGTCCGTCACCGCGGGTGGCCGCGCGCTCGAGCTTGCCGTCGCGGTACACCAGCGCCAGCGCGACGCCGTCGATCTTCAGCTCGCAGAGGAACTCCGGGTCGTCGCCGATCTCACCGGTCAGCCGGGCCGCCCAGGCGGTCAGCTCGTCGGAGTCGAAGACGTTGTCCAGACTCAACATTCGCTCGAGGTGGTCGGCCGCCCCGAACTCGGTCGCGAAGCCCGCGCCACCGACCAGCTGGGTCGGCGAGTCGGGGACGCGCAGTTCGGGGTGGGCCTCCTCCAGCGCGGTCAGCTTCCCGAGGAGCGCGTCGAACTCGCCGTCGGAGATGACCGGCGCGTCCTTGACGTAGTACCGGAACTGGTGGCCGCGCACCTCGTCGGCCAGTTCCTGCCAGGCGCGGCGGACGTCCGGCGGGACGGGGTCACCCTCGGTTGCGCTCACCACGGCAGGCTAACCGAGCGCACCGACGCCAAACCCGCACCACGGAGGATCAGCGCGGCACGAGCGGCGGCGGAAGCCGTCCGGGTCGGGAAGGCTACCCTAACCAACGTCGACGAGTTCTACACTGGCTCCGTGCCGCATCCGAAGATGTTCCACGACGACGACTTCGGGCTCGCCGAGGTCCGGGAGATCGCGCTGGGCTTCCCCGAGGCGTTCGAGAAGGTGTCGCACGGCCGTCCCGTGTTCTGCGCCCCGAAGATGTTCGCGATCTACGGCGGCAGCACCCGGGAGTCGGGTGAGATGGTCACCGTTCCCAGCTGTCTGCTGTTCAAGGCCGACGACGCCGACCGGACGGCACTCGAACGGGACGAGCGCACGTTCCATCCCGCCTACCTCGGGCCCTACGGGTGGCTGGGCCTCGACTTCAGCGTGGCCGAGGTCGACTGGGAGGAGGTCGGCGAGCTGGTCGACGCGTCGTTCCGCCTCGTCGCGTCGAAGAAGCTGATCGTCCGACTCGACGAACGCTGACCCGGCGCCGACCGCGGCATGGTTCGATCGGAGGCGAGATGAGTTTCGCGAGCCCCTTCCCCCAGGTCCACGTCCCGACGACCAATCTGTACGACTACCTGTTCGGCGACCTCGCCGACGACGACGCCGACCGCGTCGCACTCGTCGACGCCAAGACCGGTGCCGAGACGACCTACCGCGAGATGGTCGTCGAGATCGACGCCTTCGCGGGTGCTCTGGCCGACCGCGGGGTCGGCGTGGGCGACGTGGTCGGATTGTTGTCGCCCAACAGTTCTGCGTTCGCCATCGCCTTCCACGGCATCCTTCGCTCCGGTGCGACCGCGACGACCATCAACGCCCTGTTCACCGCGAAGGACATCGCCAAGCAGCTCACCGACTCGAAGGCCACCGTCCTCGTCACGGTGTCCGCGCTGCTCCCCCAGGCCGCCGAGGCCGCGGAGGCGGTGGACCTCGACGCCTCCCGGGTGTTCGTGCTCGACGGCCCCGGCGCCGCCGCGGACGGTCATCCCAACGCCGAGGACCTGCTCGCCCCGGGGCTGCCGGCACCGGACGTCGAGTTCGACCCGCAGGCACACCTGGCCGTCCTGCCGTACAGCTCGGGGACCACCGGAAACCCCAAGGGCGTCATGCTCACCCACGCCAACCTGACGGCGAACGTCGCCCAGATCCGACCCCTGCAGGGGATGGCCGCCGACGATCGCATCCTCGCCGTGCTGCCGTTCTTCCACATCTACGGCATGACCGTGCTCCTCAACGCCGCCGTACACGCGCGGGCGCAACTCGTCATCATGCCCAGCTTCGACCTCGAGGGATTCCTCCAGAACATCGCCGACCGCCGGTGCACCCATGCCTTCATCGCGCCGCCGGTCGCGGTGGCGCTGGCCAAGCACCCCCTGGTCGAGCGGTACGACCTGTCCAGCCTGCGCGGCATCATGTCCGGCGCCGCACCGCTGGACGAGGACCTCGGCCGCGCCGTCGCCGACCGGCTGGGGTGCGCGGTGATCCAGGGCTACGGCATGAGCGAACTGAGCCCCGTCAGCCACGTCGCACCGTTCGACGGCGGCCGGGAGCTGGTGGGCTCGGTGGCACCGTTGAGTTCCTGCGGGTGGACGGTCCCCAATTCGGTCAGCAAGATCGTCGACGGCGAGACCGGCACCGAGATCGATCCTCCCGCATCGGGATTGAGCGACACCGGCGAACTCTGGTTCAAGGGCCCGAACGTGATGGCCGGTTACCTGAACAACGACTCGGCGACCAGGGAGACCATCGACGACGACGGGTTCCTGCACACCGGCGACCTCGCGCGGGTGGACTCGACGGGCTGCGTCTACATCGTCGACCGCCTCAAGGAGCTGATCAAGTACAAGGGCTACCAGGTGCCGCCCGCCGAACTCGAGGCCGTGCTGCTGTCACACCCCCAGATCGCCGACGCGGCGGTGATCGGCGTGCGTGACGCCGACTCCGGCGAGGAGGTGCCGAAGGCCTTCGTCGTCGTCCAACCCTCGGAGGGCGCCGCCGATCTGACGGAGGAGGCCGTGATGGAGTTCGTCGCCGGACAGGTCGCGCCGTACAAGAAGGTGCGTCAGGTCGCGTTCATCGACGCCATCCCGAAGTCGGCCGCGGGCAAGATCCTGCGCAAGGATCTGCGCACCGCGTAGCGATCACTCCCCCGCCGGGACGGGCTTGCCCGCGCCGATGAGTTCCTCGCCACGGTCGTAGTCGTCGTCCGCGTTGTAGGTGAGGACGCCCACGGCCGTGCCCGCCGAGGAGTACCAGACGGTGAAGCCGCCGTCGCGTTCCACGAACCGGCTGTCGTCGTAGCCGTCGCCCCATGCGTGGTACTTGACTGCGGCATCGCCGATCTCGGTCCAGAACCCGGGAACGGCCGACCATCGGGCCTGCTGGCCTGCGGCGGATGCGCCCGCGACCTCGCCCTGGTCCGCCGCGTCCTGCCAGTGTTCGATGACCAGCGCGCGCCCGGCGCCGTCGTTGAACGTCTTGGTGACGTCGCCCGCCGCGTACACGCGCTCGACGTTGGTGCTGGCGTCGGCGTCGGCCACGATGCGTGAGTCCTCGACGGAGATTCCGGCCTTCTCGGCGACCTCGCTGTTGGGCGACACTCCCGTCGCAGCCAGGATCAGGTCCGCGGTGATGGCCGTGCCGTCCTCCAGGCGAACGGTGTCGCCGTCGATCGACGCGACGCCGGTACCGCCGCGGTAGGTCGCCCCCGTGGCTTCGACGAGGTCCTTGATCCGCCGGCCGGCCTCGGCGCCGAGTCGCTTCTCCTGCGGTACCTCGCTGGGCGCCACCAGCGTGACGGACAGCCCGCGCATCGCGAGGGACGCCGCTGCCTCGCAGCCGATGAAGCCGGCACCGATGATCACGGCCGACGTGGCGGACCCGGCCGAGTCGCGCAGCCGGGTCGCGTCGGACAGCGACCGGAGTTGCAGGGCGCGTTCCCCGCCGGGGACGTCGAGCGGGGTGGGGCTGGCACCGGAGGTGATGACGAGCGCGTCGTAGCCGTACTCCTCGCCCGCGGCGGTCACGACGCGTCGCGCGGTGTCGATGTCGCTCACCGGCGACGCGAGGGTCAGTTCGATCGCCTGCTCGTCAAACCACTCGCGTGGATGGAGGTCCACGTCGTCGGTGTCGCCGCGCAGGAAGTCCTTGCTCAGCGGCGGCCGCTCGTACGGCGCACGGTCGTCGGCGGTCAGGATGCGGATGTGGGCGTCCGGCTGGTGCTTGCGGTAGGTCTCGGCGGCACCGATTCCCGCGGGCCCACTGCCGATCACGATCAAGCGGAGGTTCGTCATGTCGGCGGCATACCCCGGTCCGGCCGACGCGGAACCCCCGTCAGGCGGAGTCCGGATCGGCCGCGATGCCGTCGGCGACCTTCTGCGTCAACTCGGTCGCCGTGCGTGCCCACTCGACGGTGGCGGCCGCGAGACCGCATGCCGGCGTGATCCCGATCCGCTCCCGCAGGACCCGACGCGGGAAGCCCAGCCGGTCGGTGATGGATGCGGCCGCGGCCGCGACCTCCTCGGGAGCCGGGGTTCGGTCGGGTGCCGTCGTCGGCACGACGCCCAGCATCGCGGTCCGTCCGGACTCGACCCATTCGCCGATGCCGTCCAGATCGGCGGCCACGAGACGGGCCGCGTCGAACGAGACGGCGGCAAACGTGCTCTGCAGCAACAACTTCCACGGTACGTCCGCCGCACAGCAGTGCAGTGCGACGTCGCCACCGACTGTCTCGACGCACTGGTCGAACAGCCCACCGGCGAAGGTCTCGTCGATCGCCCGAACCGACGACAGGCTGGTGACGCCGGTCAGCCGGCCGGCCAGCGCGGCGGGCAGGGTGGGCTCGTCGAACTGCACGACGACGTCGGTCTCGAGCCTGCGCGAGATCTCCGAACGGTGGACCTTGACCCCCTCGGCGAGCGAGGCGGCGATGTCGCGGATCGCGCCGAGGTCGGTGATCGCCCGGTGGCCGCCCCCGAGTTCGATCTGCGCGGCCAACGTGATCGGTCCGCACGCCTGCACCTTGACGGGTCGGCCGCTGCCGCGCAGGCCGGCTTTCTCCCACGCCTCCTCGAGCGCGTCGACGTCCTCGTCGAGGAAGCTGATGGCGCGTCGCGACGCGGCACTTCGGCCCGCCGCGATGCGGTAGCCGCGAGGCACGGTGTCGACGTGGAGGTCGACCAGCAGGGCCGCCGCTCGGCCGATCATGTCCGCGCCGACCCCGCGAGCGGGCAGCTCGACCAGGTGGGTCAGACCGGTCAGTTCGCCGACGACCACCCCGGCCGCATCCCTCGCCGATACGCCGGGCCAGGAGCCGACGCCGGTCGCCGTCCCGAACACACTCATGCGTTGACGTCCACGCCGTCGACACTATTCGATGAGCCCGCAGAACGCGTTATCCTCGACCATGCCCGCCATGGTCTGCCGGCGTGCGCTCTGCCTCGCCGCGGCGCTCGTCCTGATGACGAACGTCGCGTGCACGCAATCGATCTCGGGCTCGGCGGTTCGCTCCGCGCCCGGCATCGACGACGACTCGCGGTCGCCGGTCGACGTGGACACCGTGCTGCTGGCGCAAGCTCGGATGCGGGCGATCACCGGGGGTGGCGACGACCTCACCGTCATCCCCTCGATGGACGGCAAGCAGCCCGTCGACATCGACGTGCTGGCGGACACCGCACCGCCGCCGTGCCGCTGGTACTACGTCGAGACCGAGACGTTCGGCCCGGACGTCGAGGAGTTCCACAAGACGACGTACCAGCACCCACCGAAGGGCGCGCTGATCTCCCAGGGCGCCGCCGGCTACCGCGACGCCGAGACCGCCCGCCGCGCCTTCGACGGCCTGACGGGCCGGGTGGACCTGTGCGGGGCGACGCCGTCGGGGTCGGCCTTCGTCGGCGACTGGACGGCCTCGGCCGACTCGCTCCAGACGCGCACCGGCGGCTGCGGCCGGGACTACCGCGTCAAGTCGGCTGTCATGGTCGAGGTCACGTTCTGCGGCTATCCGTCGACGGTGCCCGACATCGTGCTGTCCAACATGGTGGCCAACGTCCCGGGCTGAGACCGATGGTCAGCGGGCGACCGTCGCGATCGTGGCGCTGGCCAGCACCTCGTCGCCGTCGGGGTCCGGGCGGTACAGGACCATCGTCTGACCCGCGGCGACCCCGCGCAGCGGCGTGCGGAGGTTGGCGACCAGCCGACCGTCCCTGACCTCGACGACGGCCGGGGCCAGGCCGCCGTGCGCCCGCACCTGCACGTCGCATTCGACCGGACCGTCGAAGGGCCGGCCCGAGGTGAACACCGGCCGGTCGCCGTCGAGACGGCGGACGTCGAGGTCGGCGGCGGCGCCGACGTGCACCGTCTGGGTGTCGGCGTCGATCTTGGTGACGTAGCGCGGGGCCCCGTCGGGTCCCGGGCCCGCGATGCCGAGGCCCTTGCGCTGACCGACCGTGAAGCCGTGCACCCCGTCGTGTTCGGCGAGCACCGTGCCACCGGAGTCGACGACCGCGCCGCGCCGCACGCCGATGCGCGCGCCGAGGAACGCCTGGGTGTCCCCTGACGGGATGAAGCAGATGTCGTGGCTGTCCGGCTTGTCGGCGGTGGCCAGCCCGCGTCGGGCGGCCTCCGCGCGGATCTCGGGCTTGCCGGTGTCGCCGATCGGGAACGCGGCACGTGCGAGTTGAGCCGCCGTCAACACCCCGAGCACGTAGGACTGGTCCTTGTCGGCGTCGACGGCGCGCCGCAGCCGGCCCCCGGACAGGCGTGCGTAGTGGCCGGTGGCCAGCACGTCGAAGCCGAGCGCGACTGCGCGTGCGGCCAGCGCGGAGAACTTGATCTTCTCGTTGCAGCGCACGCACGGGTTGGGCGTCTCGCCCCTGGCGTAGGAGTCGACGAAGTCGTCGATGACGTCCTCGGCGAAGCGCTCGGCGAAGTCCCACACGTAGAACGGGATGTCGAGGATGTCGGCGACCCGACGGGCGTCGCCGGCGTCCTCCTTCGAGCAGCAGCCACGCGAACCGGTGCGCAGCGTGCCGGGGGTCGTGGAAAGGGCGAGGTGCACGCCCACCACCTCGTGGCCGGCGTCGACCATCCGTGCGGCGGCGACCGAGGAGTCGACGCCGCCGCTCATCGCGACCAGGACCCGCATCAGGAGCCGTGCCCAGCGCTGGCGAGGGCGGCCTGACGAGCACGCTCGACGGCCGCGGGCAGCACCTCCAGCGCGGCGGCCACGTCGGCCTCCACGCTGGTGTGCCCCAACGACAGCCGCAGGGATCCGCGCGCGCTGGCCGGGTCGGCACCCATCGCGGTGAGGACGTGCGACGGTTGCGCGACGCCCGCGGTGCACGCCGAACCCGTCGAACACTCGATTCCCTTGGCGTCCAGCAGCATCAGCAGGGAGTCGCCCTCGCAGCCGCGGAACGTGAAGTGGGTGTTGCCGGGCAGTCGGTCGTCGCCGGACGCGCCGTTGACCACGACGTCGTCGATGGCGGCGAGGACCCCGTCGATCAGCGCGTCGCGCAGTCCCGACACGCGGGCGCGGTAGGCCTCGAGGCCCTCCACGGCGACCTTGGCCGCAGCCGCCATCGAGACCGCGCCGGCGACGTCGGGCGTGCCCGATCGCACGTCGCGCTCCTGGCCGCCGCCGTGCAACAGCGGCACGCAGGCGGTGTCGCGGCGCAGCAGGAGCGCACCGACGGCCATCGGGCCGCCGAACTTGTGCGCGGCGATGCTCATGGCCGACAGGCCGCTCGCGGCGAAGTCGACGGGGATCTGACCGACGGCCTGCACGGCGTCGCTGTGCATCGGGACGTCGAACTCGGCGGCCACCGCGGCGAGTTCCGCGATCGGCATCACCGTGCCGACCTCGTTGTTGGCCCACATGACGGACACCAGCGCCACGTCGTCGTGCCCGTTCAGCGCCTCGCGCAACGCGGCCGGGGTCACCGACCCGTCGGCGTTCACCGGCAGCCAGGTGACCTCGGCGTCCTCGTGGTCGGCGAGCCACTGCACCGCGTCGAGCACGGCGTGGTGCTCGATCGGGGTGGTGACGATGCGGCGGCGGCGCGGATCGGCGTCCCGGCGGGCCCAGTAGATGCCCTTGACCGCGAGGTTGTCGCTCTCCGTGCCGCCCGCGGTGAAGACGATCTCCGACGGCCGGGCGCCGAGCAGGCCGGCCAGGGCCTCGCGCGCCTCCTCCATCCGGCGTCGCGCCGCCCGACCGGAGGTGTGCAGCGACGATGCGTTGCCGACCGTGGCCAGGGCGCCCGCCATGGCCTCGATCGCAGCGGGGTGCATCGGGGTGGTGGCGGCGTGATCCAGGTAGACGGCGGTCATGACCCACCCAGGATACCGGCAGGCCAGGTCACACCTAGGCGACCAGTGCGTGACCCCCCGCGGAGTGCCTGCGTGCGGCCTCCGGGCCGCCGGTGCCGCGGACCTCCGCCTCGCACCGCAGCGCGAGGTCACGGCGGTGGCCGGTGGGCAGCTGCAGGGACTGCACGCGCACGTGCGCGACGGTCCGCTGCGCGGTGATCACGCGACGGATCGACGTGAGCAGGCTGTCGTCGCCGATGAACGCGGGCACGGTCGACGCGGCGCCGTCGCGGTGGTGATAGCTCAGCCGCAGTGGCTGTACGGGGCGTCCCGCGTCGATCGCGCCCTGGAACATCGCGGGCCGGAACGAGCCGTAGCCGACGCCGCACCAGGTGGTGCCCTCCGGGAAGGCGACGACGGTGTGGCCCGCGCGCAGACGGTCGGCGACGGTGCGCACGACGTCCGGCAGCCGGCGCAGGTTCGCCCGGTCGATCGGGATGATCCGCATCAGCCGGGTGACGACCCCCAGCACCGGCCAGTCGGCCAGGTCGGCGCGGGCGACGAACGAGCCGGGCAGCACCGAGCCGATCACGAAGACGTCGACCCAGGACACGTGGCCGCTGACCACCAGCACCCCGCTCAGGTTGCGAATGGGGCCGCCGGACAGCGTGATTCGTACGCCGAGGCAGCGCAGCATCAGGCGGCAGTACACGCGCTGCACGCGCGACCTGCCGGGCATCGGGATCGCGAGCAGCGGCACCGCGGTGAAGATCAGCACGGCGCACAGCACGCGGAGGGTCGTGCGCGCCGCCACGATCGTGGGACGCGAGGCGCGTGCCGGGTCGGCGGCGACGCAGGATGCACTGCACGACGCCCGCGGCAGCCAGGGGGTGTCGATCGTGCCGTGGCTGCTCACCGGGTGGCTCCGTCGGCCATGTCGCTCACGGCGGACACCGAGCGCAATCGCTTCAGGTAGCGCACGTCGGCCTCCCGCTTGCCGAGCAGTGCGGGGAAGTCGCCGACCCCGAACTCCGGATCGTGCGCGGGGTCCCCGCACACGCGGGCGCCCAGTCGCAGGTATCCGCGCATCAGCGGCGGCAGCATGACGCGGGACGGTGGTTCGACGTCGTCGAGGCCGCGTCCGTCGATCACGACCGGACGGAAGGGCCGTACCTGGTACGGCGAGGCGTGCCGCCTGCGGACGACGTCGCGGACGCCCCGGATCTGGGCTCCCGGGGTCTCCTCGGGGCTGCCCTGCACCGGCACGGACACGCAGCCGGTCACGTAGTCGTAGCCCTGGCGGTCGAGGTAGGCGAGGATGCCCGCCCACATCAGCAGGACGACACCGCCGTTGCGGTGGTCTTTGCGTACCACCGCACGGCCCATCTCGACCATCTCGGGACGGATGGGGTCCAGTGCGGCGACGTCGAATTCCGTTGCGGTGTAGAGCCCTCCGGCGGCGATGGCACCGGGCGGGGGCAGCATGCGGTAGCACCCGACCAGTTCGCCGGAGCCGTCCTCGCGGACCAGCAGGTGGTCGCAGAACTCGTCGAACCGGTCGGCGTCGCGGCGCTGCGGGTCGCCGTCGTCCGCCAGTGTGAAGCCCGGCTCGGAGGCGAACACCTCGTGCCGGAGCCGTTGGGCGGCATCAATCAGGGTGTCGTCGGTGGACAGCAGGAGTGTGTAGCGCGGTGTGGACGGCCCGGAGGCGGCGCACGAAGTCTCGTCGGCGGCGATGAGTACGGATGATGCAGTGCTCATGGGTTGCACGGTCGCCGAGCAGTCGGGCGGGACGCCTACGACGGCGTGACGCGTCGGTGCACGCTGGATGACGAGTGGGTGCGGTCCCGCTCAGCCGACCCGCCGGTCCTTGCGCGCCTCGAGTTCGTCGTCGTCGACGATGACCAGCATCTGCTGGCCGGGCACGCACAGCATGGTCACCACGAACCGAAGCCACGAGTCGGTCCGGTTGTTGGCGTCCGAATAGTGAATGACGTCGCCGCCGGGCTCCCAGAACGCCTCGCCGGCCGTGATCACGCGGGGCGCCTCACCCTCGAGTTCGAAGAGCATCTCGCCCTCGAGGACGTACCCGAACGCGGGACCCGCCGGGTGCCGGTGCGGCGGGGCGCCGGGGTCGCCGGGCGGCCATTCGATGATCGCGGTCATCACCTCGGCGTCGGTCGGGATGAAAGGCGGGGTGACGCTCTGGATCACCGACATCGCCTTCATCAGGGCGTCGGTGCGTTCCTGGGACACGGGCACGGTTGCTCCTCCTGTCGTGGGTGGTGGTGTCGGGTCGCTGCGCCGCCGCCGTCGGCGAACGGCGTGGAACCGGTCACGAAGCTGGACCGGTCAATTCGCCTCTCACGACCGTGCGCCCAGCCAGTCGGCGAACCGGGTGGGGGCCAGCGTCGCGTCCTCGCCGGTGACCAGGCTGTCCTGTCCCACCCGGGTGCCGAAGTAGGTGGCGGTCGGGTCGACGACGACGGGGGTGTCGGCGCCCTGGGCGGCGAGTACCGCCCGGGCCATGTCGGCGAACGACATCTTCTCCGGCCCACCGAAGTCGACGGTGCCGTCGACCGGCTCGGCGACGGCGACGCGGGCCACCTCGGCGGACACGTCCGCGGCCGCGACCGGCTGGATCCTGGCGTCCGGTGCGCGCACCTCACCGTCCACCACCAGGGCCCCCGTGATCGCTTCGGTGAACTCGTGGAACTGCGTAGCGCGCACGATCGTGTGGGGGAGCCCGGAGCCGGCGATCGTGTTCTCCTGCACGACCTTCGCCCGCATGTAGCCGCTGTCGGGAAGTAGATCGGCGCCGACGATCGACAGCGCCACGTAGTGGCCCACACTGGCCTCCGTCGCGGCGGCGACCAGATTGGCCGACGAGGCGGTGAAGAACTCCAGCACCGGGTCATCCTCGAAAGACGGCGAATTGACGACGTCGATCAGAACCTGGGCACCGGCCAGTGCCTCGGCGAGGCCGTCGCCGGTGACGACGTCGGCCCCCGTGCTGCGGGATGCCGCGACGACGTCGTGGCCTGCGGCAGTGAGCAGTTCGACCACCGCGGAGCCGACGAGACCCGTGGCTCCGACGACGGTGATCTTCAGTGAATCGGTCATGTCAGTACCTCTTTCATCGTGGTGATGGCCAGGTCGATGGCCGTGCCGGCGGCGACGGTTCCCCTGACGGGGTTGAGCATCATGACGTCGTGGATCGCGTCGGCGACGCGGACGACGGTGGTCGGTACCCCGGCGTCGACGAGTGCGCGGGCGTAGGCCTCGCCCTCGTCGCGAAGGACGTCGTGTTCGGCGACGATGATCAGGGCCGGCGGGACCCGCGCGAGGTCGTCGGCGGTCGCCCGCAGGGGTGAGGCGGTGGCGTCGGCGCGCATCGCCACCTCGGGCAGGTAGCAGTCCCAGAACCACGCCATGGCCGCCGCCGTGAGGTGCGGCCCGTCGGTGAACTCGCGATAGCTGACCGTGTCCTGACCCGCGTCGGTCACCGGGTAGTACAGGGACTGGTGGACGAACGCGACGTCGCCGCGGCGGCCGGCGAGGATCGTCACGGCGGCCGCGACGGCGCCCCCGGCGCAGTCCCCGGCGATGGCGAGCCGGTCGGCGTCCAGTCCGTGCTCGACACCGTGGCGGGTGATCCAGCGGGCGGCGGCGTAGGTCTGTTCGATCGCGACGGGGTACTGGCTCTCGGGTGAGCGGTCGTAGTCGACGAAGGCGACGGCCGTCCGCGCGCCGACCGCGAGTTCCCGGACCAACCGGTCGTGGGTGGCGGCACCGCCCACGACCCAACCACCGCCGTGCACGTACAGCACCACCGGCAGCTCGTCGGTCGCACCGGCCGGCCGGATCAGGCGCACGCGGACGTCACCGTGGTCGCAGGCCACGTCGATCCACGCGTCGTCCACCGCGGGCAGCACCACCGGGCCGGCCTGGACCGCCTCGAGCGCCTCCCGCGCACCGGCGACGGCGCGTGCGGCGGGTTCGAAGGTCACCCCCGAACGGTCGCATCCCCAACCCGTGGTTCGAACCCCGGAGAGTCCGTAGTCCTTCGGGTGGCTACGGCAGACGGAGGCTGCGCAACTCGCGACGCGAGCGGATCGCCAGCTTGGCGAACACCTTGCGCAGGTGCCACTCCACGGTGTGCGCGCTGATGAACAGCTGGGCGCCGATCTCCGGATTGGTCAGCCCGACGGCGACGAGTTCGGCGATCTGACGTTCCTGCGCGGTGAGGGCCTCACCCGGACCGGCCGAGCGCTTGGCCGCCTTCTCGCCGGTGGCGAGCAGCTCCCGCCGGGCGCGGTCCGCGAAGGCGCCGGCACCCATCGCCGTGAACATCCGGTGTGCGTCGCGCAGCTGGACACGCGCATCGGTGCGGCGGTTCTCCCGGCGCAGCCACTCGCCGTAGAGCAGCCGGGCGCGCGCCAGGTGCACCGCGATGCGGGTACGGCCGAGACGGTCGATGGCCTCCAGGTATCCGTCCTCGGCCTCGGCGCCGACACCGAGCAGCGCCCGTGAGCGCGCCAGCATCCCCAGCGCCCAGTCGGTTCCCGCGGGGACGGTGCGCTCCCCGAGGAGTTCCAGGCCCTCGGCGGCGGTGGCGTCACGCCCGGCCCGGGTCGCCGCTTCGACCAGTTCGACGAGGGTCCAGCCGAGCAGGCCGATGTCGTCGAACTCGCGGGCGCGCATCGACGCGTCGAGGGCCACCTGATAGCGGCCCAGCCCGTTGTACAGCACGGCCGAGGTGTATCCGACGAGGCCGGCGATGCGGCCCTCGCCGCGACCGTCGCCGTCGCGCGTGGCCGCGTCGAGGAGCGCGGTGGTGGCCGCCTCGTCGCCGGTCCACGCGGCCAGCGCCAACCCGTGGTAGCGGATGGGCAGATGACCAGTCGCGCGGGCGATCTCGTCCGCCTCGGCGACGAGTGCGCCCGCCGTCGCGAACTCACCCTCCTGCAGGTGCAGCCCCGCCCGGCTCACCAGTGCCGACGGCAGGACGGCGAGGGCGCCGGACTCGGTGGCGATGCGTACCGCGTCGACGGCGATGCGGTGCCACGCGGCGTCGTCCCACGCCTCGTGCGCGAGCGCCTCGTGCGCGAGGGGGAAGGCCTGCCAGGACCAGGTGTCGGCGCGCACCGCGTCCAGTGCCACTGCCATCGCCCGCTGCGCCGTCGGCCCGGGACCCGCCAGCCGGGTCACCAACGCATCGGTGAGGAGGCCGCCGGGCCTGGTTCCCGTCGTGAGTCGGGCAGCCGCCACGGCGGTGTCGGCGAGCAATCCGCCACCCGCGCGACCGACGTACATCGCCGCGGCGACGGCATCGAGGTAGGTCTCGGTGGCGAGGGCCTCGTCCGTCCCGCGGACTGCCTCCGCAGTATCGACGAACCGCGTCACCGACTCGAGGAGCAGTGCCGCACTGCCCATTCCACGGCTGCGGGCAAAGGTCAGCCGAGCGCGCAGTCGAGCCACCCGCGCCCGGTCGACCACGTCGAGGGGCCCGAGGGAGGCGGCCGCGAGCAGGTCCTCGGCAGCCTCGGGTGCCGCGGCCTCGGACTTCGCCTCGGCCGCCGCGAGCGCCCGTACGCCGCGCGTGGCGGGATCCGGCGTCAGTTCGGTGGCACGGGTGAGGAACGCTGCGGCAGCGGCGATCCCGCCACGCACGCGGGCGCGGTCGGCCGATCGTTCCAGCTCCGCCGCGATGGCCTCGTCGGGTTCGCCCGCGCCGTGGGCGCGGTGCCAGGCCCGGCGGTCGGGGTCGCGGTCGGCGTCGGTCACCTCCGCCAGCGCGCGGTGTGCGGCTCTGCGCTCGTCGGCGGTCGCCGACCGGTAGGCGGCGGCGCGCACCAGCGGGTGCCGGAACCGCACCCTGGTGTCCACGTCGAGGAGCCCGGCCGACTCTGCCGAGGTCAGCTCGGCGGCGTCGAGGCCGAGTGCGTCGGCGGCGCCGAACAGCAGGGTGGGATCGCCGACCGGCTCGACCGCCGCGATCCCCAGCAGCCTGCGGGTGACGTAGGGCAGGGCGGCGATCCTGCGGAGGAAGCGTTCCTCGACCTGACCGACGACGGCTCCCGTGCCGGGTTGGTGATAGCCGCCCGCCAGCTCGGCGGGAGTCATGTCGCGGGGAAGCTCCCACAGCGCCAACGGGTTCCCGTTGGTCTCGGTGACGATCCGGTCGCGCACGCTCTCGTCGAGTCGCACCAGCGTGGCCGAGCCCAGCAGGGCGCGCGCGTCGACGTCGGCGAGGCCCGTGACCGCGATGTCGGGCAGGCCCGCCAGGTCGGTGACCGGGTCGCGCTGGGCGAACACCACGCCCACCCGCTCGGCGAGCAGTCGGCGGGCCACGAAGCTCAGCGTCAGGGCCGACGCACGGTCGAGCCACTGGGCGTCGTCGACGACGCACAGCACGGGGCGGTCCTCCGATGCCGCGGCGAGGAGACCCAGCACGGCCAGCCCGACGAGGAAGCGGTCGGGCGCCGCCCCCGACCGCAGCCCGAACGCGATCTCGACGGCCTGGCGCTGCGGCTCCGGCAGGACGACCGCCCGGTCGAGGACGGGCGCGCAGAGCTGCTGCAGCCCGGCATAGGCCAGTTCCATGTCGGACTCGACCCCGACGGTGCGTAGGACCAGACACTCAGCCGCAGAGCCGATCACGTGCTCCAGGAGCGCGGTCTTTCCGATGCCCGCCTCGCCGTGCACGACGAGAACTCCACTGGCACCGGACCGCGCCGTCACCAGCAGGTGATCGAGAGCGGCGATCTCCGCGTCCCGGCCGTACAGCCGGGTGGCCGGGTCACTCATGCGCAAGCACCCAGACGACACGAAACCCCGGCGTCACGGGACGCCGGGGTTCCGCACTGTGTCGTGTCGACCGTCGGGTCAGCCCTTGCGAGCCTTGACCGCGTCGGTCAGCTGCGGGGTGACCTTGAACAGGTCGCCCACGATGCCGAGGTCGGCGATCTCGAAGATCGGCGACTCCTCGTCCTTGTTGACCGCGACGATCGTCTTGGACGTCTGCATGCCGGCCCGGTGCTGGATGGCGCCGGAGATGCCCAGGGCGATGTACAGCTGCGGCGCAACGGTCTTGCCGGTCTGGCCGACCTGGAACTGGCCCTCGTAGAAGCCGGAGTCGACCGCAGCACGCGAGGCGCCCACGGCGCCACCGAGTGCGTCGGCGAGATCCTCGACGACCGAGAAGTTGTCCTTGCTGCCGACGCCACGACCACCGGCGACGACGACCTTGGCCTCGGTGAGTTCCGGCCGCGCGCTCTTCTGCGCGGGCTGGCGGGAGACGATCTTGGTTGCGTTCTCCGGGATCTCGGGGACCTCGACGGTGACCAGCTCGCCGGCGCCCGCCTCCGGAGCGGCCTCGACCGCGCCGGGACGCAGGGCGATGATCGGGGTCTCACCCGCGGTCGCCTCGACGGTGTAGGCACCACCGAAGACGGAGTGCACGCCGATGCCGCCGTCCTTGACGCCGACGACGTCCCACAGGACGCCGAAGCCGGTCTCGGCGGCGAGCCGTCCCGCCACTTCCTTGCCCTCGGCGGTGGAGGCCACCAGAATGCCTGCCGGACCGGCCGACTCGGCCAGCGCGGCCAACACGGCGACCTTCGGCACGACCAGGAACTGGTCCGCGGTGTCGGATTCGGCGACGTAGATCTTCGCCGCGCCCGACGCCTTCAGTCCCTCGGCGAGCTTGTCCGCGGTGCCGGGGGCGCCGACGACGACCGCCGACGGTTCGCCCAGCGAGCGCGCCGCGGTGATCAGCTCGTTGGTGATGGTCTTGAGATTTCCTTCGGCGTGCTCGACGAGCACGAGTACTTCAGCCATTGCCTGTCTGCCTCTTGTCGATTCGGTGACGTGTGAGTGGGGGGTGGGACGATCCGTTAGACCAGCTTCTGCGCGACGAGGTACTCGGCGATCTTCTGACCACCCTCGCCCTCGTCGGTGATCTTCTCGCCCGCGGTCTTCGGCGGCTTCGGAGCGACGTTCTGCACTTTGGACTCCGAGACGTCGCCACCCACGATGCCGTCCTCGACGCCGATCGCGTCGAGGGTCAGCGGGGTCACGGTCTTCTTCTTGGCGGCCATGATGCCCTTGAAGGACGGGAACCTGGCGTCCTCGACGATCTTCTCGCTGACGCTGACCACGGCGGGCAGGGTCGCCTCGAGTTCGAAGACACCGTCGTCGGTCTCGCGCTCACCGGTGATCTTGCCGTCGGCGATCTCGATGCTGCGCATGTGCGTCAGCTGCGGGACGCCGAGGTAGTAGCTCAGGATCGAGGGCAGCGAACCGCCCACGCCATCGCTGGACTCGTTGCCCGCGACGACGAGCTGAACGTCCTCGATCTGTCCGAGGGCGCTGGCGAGTGCGTACGAGGTCTGCACGATGTCGGAGCCGTGCAGCTTCTCGTCGGAGAGGTGGTAGGCCTCGTCGGCACCCATGGAGAGCGCCTTGCGGATGGCCGTCTCGGCGCCCGAGGGACCCGCGGTCAACACGACCACGTTGTACCCGGCGTCGGCGTGCTTCTCCTTGAGCTGGAGAGCGACCTCGACGGCCTTCTCGTTGATCTCGTCGAGCACCGCGTCGCTGCCGGCACGATCCAACGTGTGGTCGTCGGCGAGCTTGCGATCCTCGTAGTCAGGGACCTGCTTGATCAGGACCACGATGTTTCCCATGAGTCTGGTTCGTCCTCCTCGATGAGGCCGGCCTGCGGCCTGTTACCACGTATTTCGCGACTATTAACATATTACTCAGAAGTAAGTTGGGTAGTCGCGTAGCTTCACCATAGCTTGTCGAACTTTGCCGTTTGACCAGCCCCGAGCTGGGCTGACCATCGTGAACCCGTGACGAACGCCACCACTGGGTTAGCCTGCCTTCCAATGAGCGCGTTTTCTCCCCACCAGCCACCGGCCGCGTCGTCGCCCGAGGCGGCGCTGCCGCTGACCGGCGAACGCACCGTGCCCGGACTTGCCGAGGAGAACTACTGGTTCCGCCGCCACGAGGTCGTCTACGAGCGTCTCGCCGCACGCTGCGCGGGACTCGACGTCCTCGAGGCGGGCAGCGGCGAGGGCTACGGAGCCGACCTGCTCGCCGGCGTGGCCCGCAGGGTGGTCGGACTCGACTACGACGAGTCGGCCGTTGCGCACGTGCGGGCCCGCTACCCGCGCGTGGAGATGGTTCGGGGCAACCTCGCCGAGCTGCCGCTGCACGACGGCGAGGTGGACGTCGTCGTCAACTTCCAGGTCATCGAACATCTGTGGGACCAAGGCCAATTCGTGGCCGAGTGTGCGCGCGTGCTGCGGCCGGCGGGCGTACTGCTGATGTCGACGCCCAACCGCATCACCTTCTCCCCCGGCCGCGACACCCCGATCAACCCGTTCCACACCCGCGAACTGAACGCCGCCGAACTCACCGAACTGCTGACCGCCAACGGCTTCGAGATCGAGGCGATGCTCGGCGTCTTCCACGGCGACCGGTTGCGCGAACTGGACGCGCGCCACGGCGGCTCGATCATCGACGCGCAGATCGAGCGCGCGCTCGCCGACGCTCCCTGGTCCGACGCCCTGCTCGCCGACGTGGCGTCGATCGGCACCGACGACTTCGACCTGATCGACGCCGCCGACCGCGACGTCGACGACAGTCTCGACCTGGTCGCGATCGCGGTGCGCCGTGACTGAGCAGCCGGTGCCGGCACCCGGGATGTTCACCCTGGTCCTGCACACCCATCTCCCGTGGCTCGCCCATCACGGCCGCTGGCCGGTGGGCGAGGAGTGGCTCTACCAGTCGTGGGCGGCGGCGTACCTGCCGCTGCTGCGGGTGCTGCAGACGCTCGCCGCCGAGGACCGCAGCCACCTCGTCACGCTCGGCATGACCCCGGTCGTGACGGCGCAGCTCGACGACCCCTACTGCCTGACCGGAATGCACCACTGGCTGGCCAACTGGGAGCTGCGCGGCCGTGAGGCCGCCACCCGCCGGTCCGGTGCCGACACCGGCTACACCGAGCCGGAGGCGTTGCGCGCGTTCGGCATTCGCGAGCAGGCCGAGGCACGGCTGGCACTGGAGGACTTCGAGGTCTCCTGGCGGCACGGCGCGAGCCCGCTGCTGCGGGGGCTGATCGACACCGAGACCATCGAACTGCTCGGCGGACCGCTGTCCCACCCGTTCCAGCCACTGCTCAACCCTCGACTGCGGGAGTTCGCGCTGCGCGAGGGGCTGGCCGACGCCCACGCGCGGTTCGCCCACACCCCGCGCGGCATCTGGGCACCGGAGTGCGCCTACGCGCCCGGCATGGAGAACGGCTACGCCGCAGCGGGTGTGACGCACTTCATGGTCGACGGCCCGTCGCTGCACGGGGACACGTCCCTCGGCCGGCCCGTCTCGGGCACCGACGTCATCGCCTTCGGCCGCGACCTCCGGGTGAGTTACCGGGTCTGGTCGCCGAAGTCGGGCTACCCCGGCCATGCGGCCTACCGCGACTTCCACACCTACGACCACGTGACGGGGCTCAAACCCGCACGCGTCACCGGCCGCAACGTCCCGTCGCAGGACAAGGCGCCGTACGACCCGGAGCGCGCCGACCAGGCGATCGACGCCCACGTCGCCGACTTCGTCGAGGTCGTGCGCCGACGCCTAGTCTCCGAGTCCGAGCGCATCGGCAGGCCCGCGCACGTCGTCGCGGCGTTCGACACCGAACTGTTCGGCCACTGGTGGTACGAGGGCCCGGTCTGGCTGGAACGCGTGCTGCGCGCCCTGCCCGAGGCGGGTGTGCCCGTCGGCACCCTGTCCGACGCCATCGACGGCGGCTTCATCGGCGCGCCCGTCGACCTGCCGCCCAGTTCGTGGGGGTCCGGCAAGGACTGGCAGGTGTGGTCCGGAGATCGGGTCGCCGACCTCGTCGCTTTGAACACCGAGGTCGTCGACACCGCGCTCGCGACCGTCGACAAGGCGCTGGCGCAGGCGGCGGTGGGCTCGGCCTGGTCGCCCCGCGACGCCGTCGCCGACCAGATCCTGCGCGAGACCCTGCTGACCGTGTCGAGCGACTGGCCGTTCATGGTCAGCAAGGACACCGCCGCCGAGTACGCCCGCTATCGCGCGCACCTGCACGCCCACGCCACCCGTGAGATCGCCGACGCGCTCGCCGCGGGCCGCCGCGAGCACGCCGAGCGGCTGGCCGACGGCTGGAACCGCGCCGACGGCCTGTTCGGTGCACTCGACGCCAGGCGCTTCCCCCGATGAGCGGGCCCTCCTCTTTCGGCGAGCGTGCGTGTCTGCGGGCGACACGCCGCTCGAGAACCCGACTCCGCGCACGCTCGCGGTACCGGAGACCATCCCGATGAGAATCCTGCTGGTGTCGTGGGAGTACCCGCCGGTCGTCGTCGGCGGGTTGGGCAGGCACGTCCACCACCTCGCCACCGCGCTCGCCGAAGCCGGCCACGAGGTCGTCGTGCTGGCCCGCCGCCCCACCGGCACCGATCCCAGCACCCACCCGTCGACCGACGACGTCGTCGAGGGCGTCCGTGTGATCGCCGCGGCGCAGGATCCGCACGAGTTCGACTTCGGCACCGAGATGATGCCGTGGGTGCTGTCCATGGGGCACGCGATGGTGCGCGCGGGCCTCGGCATCAAGGTCGACGGCAGGCGCTGGCATCCCGACGTCGTGCACGCCCACGACTGGCTGGTCGCCCATCCCGCGATCGCGCTGGCCGAGTTCTACGACGTGCCGCTCGTCTCCACCATCCACGCCACCGAGGCAGGCAGGCATTCGGGCTGGGTCTCGGGCACCATCAGCCGGCAGGTGCACGCCGCCGAGTCCTGGCTGGTGCACGAATCCGACTCCCTCATCACGTGTTCGGCGTCGATGAGCGACGAGATCGAGGAATTGTTCGGGCCCGGTCTCACCGAGACCCGCGTGATCCGCAACGGCATCGACGCCGCGCTGTGGCCCTACGCACCCCGTCGGTCACGGAGCGGTCCGCCCCGTCTGCTCTACCTCGGCCGACTCGAATACGAGAAGGGCGTCCACGAGGCGATCGCCGCGCTCCCCCGCATCCGCCGCACCCATCCCGGCACCACCCTCACGATCGCCGGCGACGGCACGCAGGAGGACTGGCTCGTCGAGCAGGCGCGCAAGCACAGGGTGGTCAAGGCCGTCTCGTTCGTCGGCAAGGTCGACCATCGGCAACTCGTCACACTGCTGCACGGCACCGACGCAGCGGTCCTGCCCAGCCACTACGAACCCTTCGGCATCGTCGCGCTCGAGGCCGCCGCGACCGGTGCGCCGTTGGTGGTCTCGGACGTCGGCGGCCTCGGCGAGGCGGTGATCGACGGCCAGACCGGTCTGTCGTTCCCGCCGCGTGACGTCGCCGCTCTGGCGTCGGCGGTACGCGCCGTCCTCGACGACCCGGCCGCGGCCCAGCGCCGTGCCGTCGCCGCGCGGGAGCGCCTCACGTCGGACTTCGAGTGGCACACCGTGGCCGCCGAGACCGCCCAGGTGTACGAGGCGGCGAAACGTCGGGAGCGCGAACCACATCGGCGACGACCGATCGTCGAGCACGCCCTCCCCGACCGGTAGTCCCCGCCGCGAGCGTGCGCGAACTCAGCTCCCCACCCGGCGAGTCGCCCGCAGACTGGGGTACCCCGCTTGCGGGGAGCACGCTCGCCGGAGGAAGGGACGGGACTAGCGCGCGGCCTTCTTGCGTTCGATGTCGGCGAGCGCGGCGGCGAGTTCGGCACGTTCGGCCGCCGAGGTCTCCCACGCCAGCTTGCGGTTCTTGACCACCTTCGCCGGTGCGCCGACGGCGATGGAGAAGTCCGGGATGTCGCCCTTGACCACCGCATGGGCGCCGAGCACGCACCCCCGTCCCACCGACGTCCCCCGCAGCACCGTCACCTTCGCCGCCACCCACGTGTCCGGTCCGATGCGGACCGGGCCCTTGATGATCCCCTGGTCCTTGATCGGCATCTCGACGCTGTCCATCCGATGGTCGAAGTCGCACACGTAGCACCAGTCGGCCATCAGCACGGAGTCACCGAGTTCGATGTCGAGATAGGTGTTGATGACGTTGTCGCGACCGAGCACCACCTTGTCGCCGAAGCGAAGCGACCCCTCGTGGCACCGGATGGTGTTCTTGTCGCCGATGTGCACCCACCGGCCGATCTCCATCGTCGCCAGTTCCGGCGTCGCCTCGATCTCCACGCCCTTGCCGAGGAAGACCATGCCGCGGGTGATGATGTGCGGGTTGGCCAGCTTGAACTTCAGCAGCCGCCAGTAGCGCACCAGGTACCAGGGTGTGTAGGCCTTGTTGGCCAGGACCCACTTCAGCGACGCCGCGGTGAGGAAGCGCGCCTGGCGGGGATCGCGCAACCGCGATCCTCGCCACCGGACGTGAATCGGCGCTCCCCACATCGACGTCATGGCCGGACAGCCTACGCGAGCGCGCGAGTGGGTCCGACTAGTCTCGGGACTCGATGTCTGCCCCACGAACGACCCTGCGCCGGATGGTCGCCGCCTCGGCCGTGGCGGTTCTGACGTGGGCGGCCACCGCGTGCGGATCGACCGACGCGTGGGTTCGGCCCCAGGCGTCCGACGGCTGGCCCGCGCAGTACGGCGACGCCTCCAACAGCAGCTACAGCCCGGTCGCGGGCGCCAACGCGCTTCGCCTGGAGTGGATCCGCTCGGTGAAGGGTGAACTCGGCGCACAGGTGGCGCTGGGCTCGGCCGACTACCTCGCCGCCAACGGGCAGACCGCGGGCGGATGCTCGCTGATGGTCTGGGAGTCCGACAACCAGGCCCGGCAGCGCTGGTGCACCCGGCTGTGGCAGGGCGGCGGTGTGTCCGGCCCGCTGTTCGACGGCTTCGACAACCTCTACGTCGGTCAGCCCGGTGCGATGCTGTCGTTCCCGGTGACGCAGTGGATCCGCTGGCGCAAACCGGTGATCGGGCTGCCCCTGACGCCGCGCTTCGTCGCCCCGGGACAGCTGCTGGTCGTGACCCACCTCGGCCAGGTCCAGGTCTTCGACGCCCACCAGGGCACCATCTCCGGCACGCCCATCGATCTGGTCGAGGGCGTCGATCCCACCGACGCCGACCGCGGTCTGGCCGACTGCCAGCCCGCGCGGCCGCGCTGCCCGATCGCCGCGGCCCCGGGCTACTCCGCCGAGACGGGGATGATCGTGATCGGACTGTGGGAGCCCGGCGCGCAGGCCCCCGTGCTGGTCGGCCTGCGGTACCGGGAGGGACAGACCCCGCTGCTGACCCGCGAGTGGACGAGCACCGCCGTCACCGGCGGGCCGATCGCGAGCCCCGTGCTGTCCGCGGACGGCTCGACCGTCTACGTCAACGGCCGCGACCGCAGGCTGTGGGCGCTCGATGCCTCGGACGGCACGGCGAGGTGGTCGGTCGACCTCGGGTACCAGCCGCAGACGCCGCCGTCCGTCTCGCCGGACGGCCTGGTGGTGGCCGGCGGCGGACCCGACGCGACTCTCACCGGGATCCGCGACGACGGCGACCGCGGCGAAGTGGCGTGGACCCGCGACGACGTCGAACCCCTGACCTCGTCGAGCCGCGCGGGCGACGACGTCGCGTACGCCGTGGTGCGCGAGGGCGAATCGGGGATGACGCTGGTCGCGTTCGATCCCGCCGACGGCCGCACCCTCGAGGCCCATCCGTTACCGAACGCCGGCGGATTCCCGGTGGGGGTGTCGATCGGTCACGATCGGCGGGTCGTCGCCGCCACCAGCGACGGCCGGGTGTACGGGTTCGCTCCGGCCTGACGTCAGGCGATCATCGCGTCGATCGGCCCGCGGGGCACGGTGACCTCGACGGCGCCCGCCGATTCGGGGAGCATCTCGCCCTGCCCGAAGAAGAAGATCAGCGAGTCGTCGAGGATCGCGAAGTTCTGGTACTTCTGCGGGTCCAGCCCCACCGACGGCGGAATGGACACCGGCTGCCCGGACTGCTTCTGCAACTCCGCGGCCACGATGGGCAGGAGCACGGGGAACGGCGCCGCGCCCTCGCGGAACAGGGTGTCGATCGTGATGGGCTTGCGGTACCCCTCGTCCCAGCTGAACGACCGGTAGAAGGTCTGCGGACGCGCGCCGCCGACGTCCTGGAAGGTCTTGAGCACCAGGCTCCGGGTGCCGCGCGGGGGCACTGCGGAGCTGAACTCCCGCGCGGTGGTGTCCAATTCGTAGGGCGTCAGGTGCATCCCCGGCGCCTTCGCCACGTTGAGGAAGCCGTCCCGCGTCTGCTTGACGTAGTCGAACACCGCCTGCTGCTCGGGATAGTCGACCGGGTAGGCGAGGTCGAGCGAGTACGCGGGATCGGTCGCCTGAATCCGGCAGGTCTGGTCGGCGTCGAGGACTCCGGAGAGTTCGGCGCACTTCGGCGGCGATGCCGACGCCACCGCCGCCGTGGCGGTCGAGGCGACGATCATGGCCGCGCACGCGAGTGCGGACAGGCGCATGTGGAGGGACCCTTCGACGACGCGGGACGGCACGGCGCCACCATACCTGCGCGAATCAGTGGGTCGGTCTGCACAGGTAGGCGACCGCGCGGCTGTCCCGGCCGGCACCGAGCCTGGTGATGACGACGCTGATCCGATGCGGCCCATGCACCCTCAGCTTGCGGCGCAGCACGTCGGGGTCGACGTCGACGCCGCGGACTAGGATCTCGACCGCACCGACCTCCCTCGCCGACAGCGCCTGCCGGAGACGGCGTTCGTTGAAGTCGATCTGTTCGAGGACCTCGAAGGCGCGCACCCCGGCGGGACGCTCGTCACCCGAGAGGTACGCGATCTCGGGGTCGAGCTGCCACAGTCCGTGCCGGGCGGCGTAGTGCCGCACCAGCCCCGCACGCACGACGGCACCGTCGGGGTCGACGATCCAGCGACCCGCCGGAGCGACCTCGCAGTCGTCGGCGTCGGCGTCGGTCAGCGTCTCGTCACGGTCGAGCACGGTGGCGCGGCGCGTCACTCCGGGTTCGGCGAGGCCTGCCGACCACAGGCATGCCTCGCGCACGCTCCCCGCCAGCGACGTGACCTCGACCTCGCCCGCGAACCCGAGCCTCGGCAGGGACGTGAAATCGATTCCGGGAGCGCACTTCACGACGACGTCGCGGCCGGCGTACACGTCGAACAGCGCGTCGAGGGCCGGCGTGTAGTCCCGCGGGTCGAACCGGCGGCGTCCGCCGGCGCGCCTGGCAGGATCGGCGACGACGACCGTGCCACGCGTCACGGGCCGGAGCGCGTCGGCGACGAGGACGTCGACACCCGCGACGTTGTGACGCGCCATCGCGACCCGCACGGGATCGAGGTCGCTGCCCACCACCTGGGCCGCCACCGAACGCAGGGATGCGAGTTCGGCGCCCACCGAGCACGTCACGTCGTGCACCACCGCACCGGCCAGGCGCCGGGCACGATGTGCGGCAACGGATTCCGGCGTGGCCTGCTGCAGGGCCTCGTCGGTGAAGAGCCAGGCCCGGGGGTCGGCGAACTTGGCCGCGGCGCGTCGGCGCAGCAGCACGGTCTCGATCAGGACGGGAGCCCGGTCGCCGAATCGCCTGCGCGCGGTGTCGACGTCGGCGATCCGGGTGGCGTCGGACAGCAGCAGCGCCGCCACGGCCGCGAGGGCGTCGCGCCCGTCGTCGCCCCCGAGGTAGTCGACGTCGGCGGCGGTGAACCGCAGTCCCGAACTCAAGACAGCGGCTTGACCCCGGTCACCATCACGTTGTAGAACCAGCCCTTCGGCACCACGCGGCGCCACACGTTGGCGTCCACCCAGCTCAGCGAGGTCCAGCTCTTGAACGCGAATCTCGCCCAGCCCCAGCCCAATCGACCGGGCGGGACGGATGCCTCGAAGGTCCGCACCGGCCAGCCCAGCATGGCCGCGGTGAATTCCTCACTGGCAGTGCGTACGTCGACGGCACCGGCGTTCGTGGCCATGCGCTCGAGGTCGCTGGGCTCGAAGGTGTGCAGGTCGACGACGGCCTCCAGCGCAGCGGCGCGGGAGGACTCGTCGAGTTCCTCCTGCGGGCGGCGCCAGCCTTCGAGGCCCGGCAGCTTGGTGACGGTGGTCGCCACACGCCACGTCAGCGTCGACAGGTTGCGTGCGTAGACGTTGCCCGTGGTGGTCGGCTCGCCGGCGAAGACGAAGCGGCCGCCCGGCTTGAGCACCCGGACCACCTCGCGCAGGGACAGTTCCACGTCGGGGATGTGATGCAGCACCGCGTGCCCCACCACCAGATCGAAGGTGTCGTCGTCGTAGGGGATGCCCTCGGCGTCGGCGACCTTGCCGTCGATGTCGAGTCCCAGCGACTGGCCGTTGCGGGTCGCGACCTTCACCATTCCCGGGGACAGGTCGGTCACCGAGCCACGTCGCGCCACTCCGGACTGGACGAGGTTGAGCAGGAAGAAGCCGGTGCCGCAGCCCAGTTCCAGGGCGCGGTCGTAGGGCAGTTCACGCTGGATCTCGTCGGGCACGATCGCGTCGAACCGCCCGCGTGCGTAGTCGATGCAGCGCTGGTCGTAGCTGATCGACCACTTGTCGTCGTAGCTCTCCGCCTCCCAGTCGTGGTAGAGCACCTGGGCGAGCTTGGTGTCGTGGCGCGCGGCCTCGACCTCTTCGGCGGTGGCGTGCGGGTTGGGCACGGGAGCCGCCCCGGCGGCGACCTTGGACTCAGGTGCGGTGCGGTCAACACTCATGAAGGGCAGCCTAACGGGCGGGGTCAGCCGAGTGCGAACGTCGCCTTCGCAGCGGCCAGGGCCGCCGGGGGCGAATCGGCGAACCTGCCCGCCCACCGCAGCGCGGCGTCGTAGACGTGGTCGGGTGCGACGAGTTCGTCGACGAGGCCGATGGCGCGGGCCTCATCGGCGCCGACGAACCGGCCGCTGAACACCAGGTCCTTGGCTGCGCTTTCGCCGACCGCGCGGGTCAGACGGGCCGTCGCGGCGTCGGTCGGGGCGAGGCCGTCGAGGATCTCGGTGGCGCCGAGGCGCACGTTGTCGCCGCTGGTGCGCCAGTCCGCGGCCAGCGCCAGCGTCAGGCCGCCACCCAGGGCGTACCCGGTCAGCGCGGCGACGGTGGGCCGGGTGATCGCCGCGACGGCGGCGACGGCGCGCGCCGCGGCCTCGTCGGCGAGCCGGTCCTCGGCGGCGGTCAGCGTTCGACGTTCGGGCAGGTCCGCGCCCGCCGAGAACACCTCGTGGCCGCCGTAGAGGATCACCGACGTTACGTCGTCGCGGCCGGTGAGCGCGCGCGCCCCGGCTTCGATCTCGCGGTTGAGCTGCCTGGTGAGGGCGTTCGTGGGAGGACGCGACAGCGTCAGCGTGGCGATCCGGTCGTGGACGTGGAGGGCGACGAACTCTCCGACGACGTCGGTCATCGGGGCGGGGCGCCCGCGTAGCCCTGCGGGCCGCGGCGGTTGCGGGCCGCGTTGTAGCGCTCGCCGTCGAAGAACTCGATCTCCCAGTTGCCCGTCACCTGGTCGGCGGCGAGGCTGGGCTCGATGGCGACGATCGTGCGTTCGACGGCCAGCACCTCTGCCACGGTCCGGCCGTTGAGCGAGTCGAGCTGCGTCCACGTCGGCGGCAGCAGGAACGACCGACCCTCGGCGAACTCGTCGAGCGCGGCCTGCGGGGTCGACCAGAAGGCGCGGTCGGTCTCCGTGTTGTCCCCGTCGGCGCGCTGGCCCTCCGGCATGGCGCCGACGAAGAAGTACGTGTCGTAGCGGCGGGTGCGCTCCTCCTTCGGCGTGACCCAGTTGGCCCACGGGCGCAGGAGGTCGGCCCGCAACACCAGCTTCTCGGCGCGCAGGAAGTCGGCGAACGACAGCGAGTTGTTGGCCAGTGCCGCCCGTTGCTCGCGGTACACCGACGCGTCGTCGACCAGGACGTCGGAGTCGTCGGCGGAGCCGGCGAACAGCACGCCGGACTCCTCGAACGTCTCGCGTGCGGCCGCGCAGACCAGTGCCTCGGCGAGGTCCACGTCGACGCCGAGGCGTTCGGCCCACCAGGCGGGCTCGGGCCCGTACCAGGCGGTCCCGGTCCCGCGGTCCCGCTCGTCGACGCCGCCGCCGGGGAACACCATCACCCCGGCGACGAAGTCCATCGCCGAGTGCCTGCGCATCAGGAACACGTCGATGCCCTCGCTGGTGTCCCGGACGAGCATCACCGTGGACGCGGGCCGGGGCACCAGGGGATCGGGCTCGCTCGATGTCATGCACGCCTCCTGTGCGCTGCGCGGGTGCGGGTCCGACGGGCGAAGTAGCGTCCGTCGATCAGGTCGAGTGCGATCGACTGCCCGAAGGCCGTCGACAGGTTGGCCGACGTCAACACGTCGTCGAGCAGGCCTGCCGCGACGACGGCTCCCTCCGACAGCAGCAGGCAGTGGCTGAAGCCCGGCGGGATCTCCTCGACGTGGTGGGTGACCAGCACCATGGCGGGTGCGTCGGGGTCGGCGGCGAGGTCGGCGAGTCGTGCGACGAGTTCCTCGCGTCCGCCGAGGTCGAGACCGGCCGCGGGTTCGTCGAGCAGCAGCAGTTCGGGGTCGGTCATCATCGACCGGGCGATCAGCACGCGCTTGCGCTCCCCCTCGGACAGCGTGCCGTAGGTGCGTTCGGCGAGGTGTTCGGCGCCGATGCTCTCGAGCATGTCGACGGCCTGCTCGTAGTCGACGTCGTCGTACTTCTCGCGCCAGCGGCCCAGCACGGCGTAGCCGGCCGACACCACCAGGTCGCGGACCACTTCGTCATCGGGAACCCGTTGCGACAGAGCCGAACTGCTCAGTCCGACGCGCGCACGGAGTTCGGCCATGTCGGTGCGGCCCAGCCGCTCTCCGAGGACGTACGCGGTGCCGGACGAGGGGTGCTCCATGGCGGCGGCGATGCGCAGCAACGACGTCTTGCCGGCGCCGTTGGGGCCGACGACGACCCAGCGCTCGTCGAGTTCCACGGCCCAGGTGACGGGTCCCACCAGGGTCTTGCCGCCGCGCCGCAGCGTGACTTTCGCGAAGTCGATCAGCAGGTCTGGGTCGACCGACTCGTCTGGCTCGTCTCCGGCTCTGGGCACTCGCCCATCGTAGACAGGCGGGATGGCACGAACGCCCATCCGCTGACGGCGAGCCATCTCCGCGGCGTCACCCGCAGCACCAGTTGCACGAGCGGTCCGATGCCGAGTGCGTAGACGACGGTGCCCACGCCGACGGTGCCGCCGAGCAGCCAGCCGACGGCCAGCACCGTCGCCTCGATCGACGTCCGGACGAGCCGCACCGACAGTCCGGTCCTCGCGACGAGTCCGGTCATCAGTCCATCGCGCGGACCCGGCCCCAGCCCGGCGCCGATGTAGAGCACCGTGCTGATCGCGTTGAGCAGGACGGCGCCTAGCATCATCGCCACCCGGATCCACGTCGCGTCGGGTGCGGGCAGCACGGCGACGCCCAGGTCCACGACCACGGCGATCACGACGACGTTGGCGACGGTGCCGATGCCCGGCCGGTTGCGCAGCGGGATCCATGCGAGGAGGACGACGACGCCGACCAGTGCGGTCGCGGTGCCGAGGGTCATCCCGGTGCGCTCGGCCAGTCCCTGATGGAAGACGTCCCACGGGTCGAGGCCGAGGTTGGCCTGGACCATGACCGCCATCGAGAAGCCGTAGCCGGCGAGCCCGACGAGCAGGGCGGACCCCCGTGCGATGCCGCGCCTCACGAGTAGTCGGGGAATCGGGCGCGCAAGGCGTCGAGGTCGGCACGTGACCGGCGCGCGTCGGCGTCCTCGGCCCAACCGGTCGAGCCGGCCTTGCGCGGTGCGGTGCGGAAGACACCGCCCAACCTGCGGGCAGAGTGAGTCATCCGAGAGGTCCACTGGTGTGCCATGCCTCGATAGTGGACCCCGTTGAGCCGGCCATCAATAGCCAGTTGCCCATAAGTGGCACACTTTCATCCCACTTTGAGGGCCAGTTAGGGCCAACCGCCGCCTCGCCCTCTATAGACACGCCGATTTGCTTGCCGAATGGGGCCAGTTCAAGGAAACTGGCCTGATGATCGAGGACCTGAACGGCCGCCGGCTCGACGTGGACCTCCTCGTCCGCGAGCTGGGCAACTGGCGTACCGCGGCGGCCAGCGGACCCGCCTACCAGGGTCTGTCCGACGGGCTGCGCCTGCTGATCATCGACGGCCGACTGCCCGTGGGCGCACAACTGCCGAGCGAGCGGACCCTCGCCGACGCGCTCCGGGTGTCGCGGACCACGGTCACCGCGGCGTACACCCAGATGCGCGACGACGGCTACCTCAACGGCAGGCGGGGCGCGCGCAGCACGACCGCACTGCCGGTGTCACGCCCGGATGCCCCGCCGGCCGTTCCGGCGACGGTCAACCTCGCGGCGGCGACGATCGCCGCACCGGTGGCGGCGGCTTCTCGGGCCTTCGCCCGCGCCGCCGACCAGGTGACCCCGTATCTGCACGACCTCGGCATCGAACTGACGGGGGTGGCTCCGCTGCGCGCGGCGCTGGCCGAAAGGTACAGCGCGCGTGGGCTTCCCACGCACCCCGACGAGATCCTGGTGACGACGGGTGCGCTGCACGCGATCGGCCTGATCCTGGCGACGTACACCCAGCCGGGTGACCGCGTTCTCGTCGAGCAGCCGACGTATCACGGCGCGTTGTCGGCAATGGCGACGCGCGGACTGCGTCCTGTGCCCGTCGCCGTGACCAGCGACGGCTGGGACATCGGGGCGATCGAGGCCGCCATGCGCCAGCTCGCGCCGAGCCTGGCGTACGTGATCCCGGACAACCAGAACCCCACCGGGCTCGCCATGCCCGAGGCGGAACGACACGAGCTGTCCCGCGTCATCGCCGAGACCCGCACCCGGACGGTCGTCGACGAGACGATCACCGACATGTGGCTCGACCAGCCCGTGCCCGCTCCGCTGGCCGCATCGATGACGACTCGGCGAGACCTGGTGCTGACGGTGGGCTCGATGTCCAAGTCGTTCTGGGGCGGCCTGCGGATCGGGTGGATCCGCGCCGAGCGCAGCACACTGGCCACCATTGCCGCGCTCCGCCCGTCCATCGACATGGGCACCCCGATCGTGGAACAGCTCGCCGCAGCGGAACTCCTCGCCGACGCCGACGAGATCCTCCCGGAGCGACGCGACATCCTGCGGCGGCGTCGGGCACTGCTGCTCGCGCTGCTCACCGAACTGCTCCCGGATTGGCAGCCCTTGCCCGGGACGGGCGGCCTGTCGCTGTGGATCCGGTTGCCGGCCCCGATGAGTTCGGCGCTGTCGGCGGCGGCATCGCGGATGGGACTGGAGATTCCGCCGGGCCCTCGGTTCGGCGTCGACGGGACGCTCGAGCGGTTCATCCGGGTGCCCTACGCGCTGCCCGAGGAACGCCTCACCGAGGCCGTCGAAATGCTTTCGCGCGCCTGGTATTCGGTGACGGGGACCGGCACGGGCGACTACGGCGCGGTGGTGGTGTAGGCCCCTATTCGGGGATGTCGACGCGCCGGTAGGTGCCGTCGCTGGCGTCGGCGGCCTCGATCTCGCCGCGGGTCACCCCGAGCAGGAACAGCACCGTGTCCAGGTAGGGGTGGCTCAGTGACGCGTCGGCCACCTCGCGCAGCGCAGGCTTGGCGTTGAACGCCACACCGAGCCCGGCCGCGGCCAACATGTCGATGTCGTTGGCGCCGTCCCCGACGGCGACGGTCTGCTCCATCGGCACACCGACCTGCTGAGCGAAGTCGCGCAGCGCCTTCGCCTTTCCGGGCCGGTCGACGATCTGCCCGATCACGCGGCCGGTCAGCTTGCCGTCGACGATCTCGAGTTCGTTGGCGGCCACGTAGTCCATCATCAGCTCGTGGGCGAGCGGCTCGATCACCTGGCGGAACCCGCCGGACACGATGCCGCAGTGGTATCCGAGCCGGCGCAGCGTCCGGATCGTGGTTCGCGCACCCGCGGTCAGCTCGATCTGGTCGGCGACGTCGTCGAGGACCTCGGCGGGCAGACCGGCGAGGGTCGCCACCCGGCGATGCAGTGATTCGGCGAAGTCGAGTTCGCCGCGCATCGCCGCCTCGGTCACCTCGGCCACGGCCGCCTCGGCACCGACTCGTGCGGCGAGCATCTCGATGACCTCACCCTGGATGAGCGTCGAGTCGACGTCGAACACGATGAGGCGCTTGGCTCGACGCGACAGGCTGTAGTCCTCGAGCGCGATGTCGACGCTCTCGGCGACCGCGACGCGTGCCAGCGCCTGCTGCAGCTGTCCGTAGGCGGCGCCCGGAGGCACCGACACCCGCAGTTCCAGACCGGTCACCGGGTAGTCGGACACACCCCGGATGGTGTCGATGTTCACGCCGAGTGCGGCGACCTCGCGGGCCACCACGCCGAAGCCCTCCGCGGTGATCGGCCGGCCCAGCACGACGATGCTGTGGGTGGACGGCTCGCGGAGCACGGCGAGGTCGTCGCTGCGCTCGATGGTGACGTCCAGTCCGACGCTGCGGATGGCCGTGCTCACCTCGTCACGCAGGGCCGCGCCGCCCGCGATCTCGGCGGCCCCCGCGACGAGCACGGCCAGCGTCAGCCGACCGCGGACGACCACCTGTTCGACGTTGAGCAGTTCGACGTCGTGACGCGACAGCACCTCGAACAGTGCCGACGTGACGCCCGGCTGATCGACACCGGTGACGGTGATGAGAACCGACACCTTCGACGAGTTCACCCCAGCGAGTCGCGCTCGACTCAGCTGCGGACCTTGACGTCGTCGGACTCGGTGACGTCACCGCCCGACGGGTGCGGTCCGCCGCCGATGTGGGCCTCGGCCCGCATCCGCTCCACCATGTGCGGGTAGTGCAGCTCGAATGCCGGACGCTCCGAACGGATTCGGGGCAGCTCGGAGAAGTTGTGCCGCGGCGGCGGGCAGCTGGTCGCCCACTCCAGGGAGTTGCCGTAACCCCACGGGTCGTCGACCACGACGGGCTCGCCGTAGCGCCAGCTCTTGAAGACGTTCCACACGAACGGCAGCGTCGACAGGCCCAGGATGAACGATCCCGCGGTCGAGATGACGTTGAGGGTCGTGAAGCCGTCCGAGGCCAGGTAGTCGGCGTAGCGGCGTGGCATGCCCTCGTCACCGACCCAGTGCTGGACCAGGAACGTGGTGTGGAAGCCGATGAACGTCAGCCAGAAGTGCAGCTTGCCCAGCCGCTCGTCGAGCAGGCGGCCCGTCATCTTGGGGAACCAGAAGTAGATGCCGGCGTACGTGGCGAACACGATGGTGCCGAACAGCACGTAGTGGAAGTGCGCGATGACGAAGTAGCTGTCCGTGACGTGGAAGTCCAGCGGGGGGCTGGCCAGCAGCACGCCGGACAGACCACCGAGCAGGAACGTGACGAGGAAGCCGACCGAGAACAGCATCGGTGTCTCGAACGTCAACTGCCCCTTCCACATCGTGCCTATCCAGTTGAAGAACTTGATACCCGTGGGCACGGCGATGAGGAAGGTCATGAAGCTGAAGAACGGCAGCAGCACCGCACCGGTGGCGTACATGTGGTGCGCCCACACCGCGACCGACAGCGCCGCGATGGCCAGCGTCGCGTAGATCAGCGTCGTGTAGCCGAAGATCGGCTTGCGGCTGAACACCGGGAAGATCTCACTGACGATGCCGAAGAACGGCAGCGCGATGATGTACACCTCGGGGTGGCCGAAGAACCAGAACAGGTGTTGCCACAGCAGGACGCCGCCGTTGGCGGGGTCGTAGACGTGGGCACCGAGGTGGCGGTCGGCGGCGAGGCCGAACAGCGCGGCGGTCAGCAGCGGGAAGGCCAGCAGCACCAGGATCGACGTCACCAGGATGTTCCAGGTGAAGATCGGCATCCGGAACATCGTCATGCCGGGGGCGCGCATGCAGACCACGGTGGTCACCATGTTCACGCCACCGAGGATGGTGCCGAGACCACCGACTGCCAGGCCCATGATCCAGAGGTCACCGCCCGCGCCGGGTGAGTGGACCGCGTCGGTCAGCGGTGAGTAGGCGGTCCACCCGAAGTCGGCGGCGCCGCCGGGGGTGATGAACCCGCCGATCGCGATCAGGGCGCCGAATAGGAACAGCCAGAACGAGAACGCGTTCAACCGGGGGAACGCGACGTCGGGTGCGCCGATCTGCAGCGGCAGTACCAGGTTCGCGAAGCCGAACACGATGGGCGTCGCATAGAACAGCAGCATCACCGTGCCGTGCATGGTGAACAGCTGGTTGTACTGCTCGTTGCTCAGGAACTGCAGGCCGGGCAGCGCGAGTTCGGTGCGCATGAACAGCGCCATCAACCCGCCGATGAAGAAGAAGATGAAGCAGGCGACGCAGTACATGATGCCGATCACCTTGTGATCGGTCGTCGTCACCAGCTTGTAGATCAGGTTGCCCTTGGGACCCAGGCGCGCCGGGAACGGACGCCGTGCCTCGAGTTCCCCGATCGGGGGCGCTTCGGCTACCAACAGATCCTCCAAGAAAGTCGATCGGGTGACCCCGGGTGCTCCGTTGAATCGTAACCCTCTCCCGGGGGTCTGGCGCCAGGGGTCCTACAAACTGTCGTATTTCCCTCAGTCGTGGCCTCGCCACCGCCCTGACCGCTGGGAAGCGGCTGTGGGTCGACCCGGCTGTTACGTTTTACGCGTGTCGTTCCGACGCCCCCGACCGGGCCCGATCGTCGCCGGCGCGGCAGTGCTGGCGGCCACCGTGACCACCGCGCTGAGCGGATGTGGCGGCGATTCCGAGCAAGCAGGCCCGATCCCGGGGGACGCGCCCGTCACCAGCACGACGAAGGTGGCCGGCGCCAACGTCCTGGGCAACCTGCGCCGTCCCGACGAGTCGTGCGCGCCTGAGCCAGCGCCGGTCGACGAGGGCCCGGAGCGCCGGGAGGTGCGGCACGCCGCCGGCACCACGGACGTGGCCGCTGACCCGCAGCGCATCGTCGTACTGTCCGGCGACCAGCTCGACGCCCTGTGCGCGCTCGGTCTGCAGTCCCGCGTCGTCGCGGCCGCGCTGGCCGACGGCGCCCAGACCCAGCCGTCCTACCTCGGCCGGGTGATCCACGACGTCCCCGCTGCCGGGACCCGCACCGACCCGGACCTGGACGCCGTGCGCGCCGCGAAGCCGGATCTGATCCTCGGCTCCGAGGCGCTCTCGGCTCGGGACTTCGGTCCCCTGTCGGGCATCGCACCGACCGTGTTCAGCGGTCCGCCCGGCGCCGGATGGCAGGACACCTTACGCACCGTCGCCGAGGCCACCGGACGAGCGGGCGCGGGCACGCGACTGCTCGAGGGCTTCGAGTCCGACGCCAAGGACACCGGGGTGCAGAACGACGCCACGCACTACCAGGCCTCGGTGGTGCGGCTCGGCGAGGACACCATGCGGATCTACGGCGTCGACGACTTCGCGGGCAGCGTGCTGCGTTCCGTCGGGGTGGAGCGACCGCCCGGGCAGCGGTTCACCGACAAGCCCTACCTCGAGGTGGGCACCGCGGATCTGGGTGGCGCGGACTTCTCCGCGGCCGAGGGCGACATCGTCTACGTGTCGTTCGACTCGCCCGCGGCCAGGGACGGCGCGGCCCGGGTGCTGGACAGCGACGCGTGGCGGCGTCTGTCGGCGACGCGCGACAACCGCGTGTTCGTCGTCAACGACGAGGTGTGGCAGTCCGGCGAGGGCATCGTCGCCGCCCGCGGGATCCTCGACGACCTCCGCCTGCTCAACGCGCCGATCAACTAGGGCCCGGCTCAGCCGGCCGCCTCGTGCAGCGCCTGCTGACCGAACTGCCCGAGCCCCAGCGACCCGTCGGGCAGCACCAGTTCCCCGCTGTCGAGGCGGCTGCGCAGGTAGGCGAACGACTGCGCGGTCTGCGCGAAGAGGTGTTCACCCGCGCGCAGCGGCGGCCGGATCGATCCGCCGGGCGGGGTGAATTGCGGCAGCGGCTTCACCTCGGTGTCGTAGTCCACGTTGAAGAACAGCGGGAACGAGTACCGCTCCTCGACCACCTTGCGCACGCGGTGGCTGGTGGCGACGAACGTGCCGTTGGTCCAGAGTTCGAGAAGGTCGCCGATGTTCACCACGAACGTCCCCGGGACGGGTGGGACGTCGATCCACTCCCCTGCGCCGTTCATCACCTCCAGGCCGGGTGCGGTGGGCTTGAGCAGGGTGAAGCACTCGTAGTCGGTGTGTGCGCCGATGCCGATGGCGTCCTGGGCGTCCGGGTTGTAGGGGTAGTGCACGAGCCGCAGTTGGCTGGGCGTCTTGGTGGCGTGCCGGGAGAACACGTCGGGGTCCTCGCCGAGCGCGACCGCGAACGCCCACAGCAGCCGCCCGCCCACCTCGAGGACGGCGTCGTAGTACGCGGTGACGGCGTCGGCGAACCCCGGCAGATCCGGCCACGCGTTGGGACCGAGCATCGGATTGCCCGCGAGGTGGTCGGGGTCGTCGGCGGGCAGGTCCAGCGCGGTGTCGAACGCCTCCTTGAGGTCGGGCGTGCCGTGTTCGACGCCCTCCTCGCCCACCGGCACGTACCCGCGGTGGCACCTCGACAGCCCGATGTAGCTGCGCATCTTCTCCTCCAGCGGGAGGGCGAAGAACGCCGTGGTGGCATCGAGCATGCGATCGAACAGCGCGTCGTCGACGCCGGAGCCGCTGACGTACAGGAAGCCCACCTCGCGGGCCGCACGGCCGATCTCCGCCGCCACGCGCTCCCGTTCTGCGCGGTCGGTCGACCGGAGCCCGCTGATGTCCACGATCGGCACCGTGGTGAAAGAGGTTACGCCGCTCATTGATTGACCGTCCCTTCGTACTCGTCGATGATCCAGCGCACGCCATTGGCCCGAATCTGGTTGTCCGCGAAGCGAAGATCGGCCCAGCGCGGGCTGCCGACGTCGTCGATGACGACCGCCCCGCCTCCTGCCCAGCCGAAGAGCCGACCGGAACGCACGACCAGGCCGCGACTGCCGTCGGGGCCGCGTACGAACATCGCGCCGCACGGCGTCGTCGGACCCGGGACGCGCTGCCAGTGCTCGACGTAGTCCTCGTGCACCCCCGTCTCGACGAGGACGTCGCCGTCCCAGTGCATCGCACCGGCGTCGGGATGCGGTCCCGGCGGCTCGATCTCGACGTCCCGGTGCCACTCGAAGACGTCACCGCGCTGGTGCAGCCTGCCCGCGAAACCACGCGAGTCCACGTATGCCGTCGGGCCCTGCAGCCACCGCACGCCGGTGCTGGTGTCCCGGGAGCCGTCGGCGCCGACGAGCAGCGTGCGTCGCCAGAGTCCGGTGCAGTCCGCAGCCACGACCGACGTCACGACGCCTCCTCCCACCGCGTGCGCAGCCGGGTCCACCCGTCGGGTGTCGGGATGCCGAGCGCCCGTATCCGCGCGATGCCGCCGTCGGGGTAGGCCTGCACCCGTAGGGCGGTGACGCCGCGCACGTCGACGGTGAACACCTGCCGCGCATCGGTGGCCAGCCGCGTGCGGGGCAGCACGTCGACGTCGAACGGGACCAGCGCCCAGCCGTGGTCGCCGTCGGGGCCGCCCCTGCTGCCGAGGACCGAGACCTCCGGAGAGGCGTTGAACACGAAGTAGGACGTGTCGACCTCGATGCGCCGGAGGTCGGCGGCGGCGGCGAACGAGATCAGGACCGCGTCATGGGTGTCCGGTCCGACGTCGCGGCGCCTCCGGGTCTCCCAGCCGTCGCCCATGTTCGCCGGACGGCCGGGCGCGATGAGCGCTCCCGCGTCGGAGTAGAAGCCGTCGCTGCACCATTCGACGCGGCCGCCCTGCTCCAGGCCCGACACCTCGACGGTGAGGTCGGCCCACGCCCGGGGGTCGGGGATCACCTCGCCGTGGACGCGCAGCCGTGCGACGCCGCCGTCGGACGAGAGCCGCAGCCGCACGTGCGTCCACCGTCGTCGGTCGGACACCGTCAGCGCGTTGTGTGAGTCGGCCTTCAGCACCGTCTCGTCGACCAGACCGGTCCACGCGACACCCGTGGCCGTCGCGTCCGCCGTCGGCGCGAGCACGCACGCGTCGACGCGGCAGGCCGTCGGGTGGTTGCCGGAGAAGAAGCGGGTGTCGACGTCGACCGAGCGGATCCGGCCCGGGGCGCCCAGCCTGATGATCGCCCAGTCGCCGTCGACGCCGGCGTGCCTGCGGGTCTCCCACCCGTCGACCACCTCGCCGCGCAGGTCGTAGGTACCCGGCACGAACGCCGGTTCGGCGGGATCGATCAGCCGCTCCTTGACCCCGAACGACTCGTCGCTCGCGGCGATCACGCTGCCGCCCAACGCTCGAGACGCCAAGTCCACGTCCGTCACGGCACGCTCCCCGCCGGTTGCCCCATCCGGGCGTACACGGCTGCGCCCGCCACCCAGGTCCCGTGCACCGCGCCGCGCAGGACGACGCCGTCGTACGGACTGACGGGATGCCGGTGGTGCAGTGCCGCCGCGTGCACCGTCTCCTCTGCGTCGGGGTCGAAGGCGCAGAGGTCGGCGCGCATCCCCACCGCGATCCGGCCGCGGTCGGTGAATCCGGCGAGGGCCGCGGGCCGCTCGGAGGTCCAGCGGCTCAGCTCCGCCAGCCCGACGCCGCGCGCCGACGCCTCCGTCCACGTCGCCCGCGGGCTCACCTGCAGCGAGCTGATCCCGCCGAACACCGCGCCGAAGTCAACGTCGCCCTTGAGGTCCGGCGCGCACGGCGAGTGATCGGACACCACCAGGTCGAGGGTGCCGTCGCGCAGGCCGGCCCACAGCAGGTCGCGATTCGCCGCCGTCCGGATGGGTGGGCACGCCGCGTACTCGACGCCGCCGTCGGGGACCTCCTCGGCCGTGAAGGCGAGATAGTGCGGGCAGGTCTCGGCGGTGATCGACACCCCGGCGCGCTTGGCCGCCGCGAGCGCGGGCAATACGTTCGCGCTCGAGACGTGGACGACGTGCACCCGTGCGCCGGTGTCCCGGGCCGCGTCGATCACGAGGGCGACGGCGTCCTCCTCGGCGGCGTCCGGTCGGGACCGCAGGAACGACGCGTAGTCGGTGCCTCTCGGCGGTGGACTCGCCTCGATCACGCGGTGACTCTCGGCGTGCACCAGGAGGACCGACCCGAGATCGGCGACCTCTGCCATCGCCGCGCGGAACTCCCCCGGACGCAGACGGGGGAAGTCCGGGTTGCCCGAGTCGGTGAGGAAGCACTTGAAGCCCCGCACGCCCGCGTCGGCCAGCGGCGCGAGGGCACCGACGTTGCCGGGCACCACGCCGCCCCAGAACGCGACGTCGACGTGGCAGTTGCCCTGCGCGGAGCGGCGTTTCGCCTCCAGCGCGGCGACGGTGGTGGTGACAGGCACCGAGTCGAGCGGCATGTCCACCAGGGTGGTGATGCCGCCCGCCGCCGCGGCGGCGGTGGCGGTCGCGAACCCCTCCCAGTCGGTGCCGGGATCGTCGACGTGCACGTGGGTGTCGACGAAGCCGGGCAGCAGCACCACCTCGTCCGGCAGTTCCACCTCGACGTGGGCGAGGCGTGGAGAGTCGAGGGGCCCGATCTCGACGACGACGCCCTCCGCGACCGCGACGGACGCCGCCCGCACCTCACCGTCGAGCAGTACGCGCCTGGCGCGCAGCACCAGATCCACTCAGGCCCCGAACCGGTCGTGGAAGTGGGTGGTCATCTCCGGCCACACGTGTGGGTCGTGGCCGGGGATCAGCGGGTAGCCCTTGTCGGCGGCCAGCTTCTTCAGCCTGCGGATCGGCTCGATCGTCTCCTCGGGTTGCACGTCGATGAATCCGCCGATCGCCCTCTCGTGCTCGATGTTCTCGGTCAGGTCGGCGGCGTCGAACGCGAAGACGTAGCCGTCCGGGCCGTCCGGTCCGTCCTCGCCGGTCACCGACTCGTCGAGCTGGACCACGAAGCTCTGGTGGCCCGGGGTGTGTCCGTAGGTCGGTACCGCCGTGATGCCGGGCGCGACCTCCGATTCGCCGTCGGCGAGCTGCCAGTCGATGGCCGGATCGTCGAAGTCCACACGGAAGATGGCGTGCTTCTCCGGTTCCGGGTGATTCGACAGGCCGTACTCGAGTTCGCGGCGCTGCGCGTGCACGGGCACCTTGCCGGCGAACAGCTTGAGCCCGCCGGCGTGGTCGGTGTGCAGGTGGGACACCGCGACCAGGTGGATGTCGTCGACGTCGACGCCGATCTCGGCCAGCGACTCCTCGATCGGTTCCCCGGGTCCGGGCAGCACCGGCTGGTACTCCACGCTCGGGTAGTACCGCCGACGGAGGTACGGGTCGCGGATCAGTGCGGTGTTGAATCCGGTGTCGAGCAGTACCCACCCGCCGTCGGTCTGCAGCAGCACGCCCGGGACCGGCTCGCGCATCGTCTCACCGGCGGGTGCACCGTGCACCGACACCGCCTTCGGGAGGTCCTCCCACCCCAGGGTGAGCAGGACGATGCGGCGCACGCCGCTGCGGTGGACCAGGGTCGCCATCAGCCTGCCGACAGTTCGAACAGCCGCAGCGAGTTCGGGTTGGTGACGACGTGGGCCTGCTCGACGCCCTTCAGCCACGGCTGGGCGACGACGAAGTCGTCGACGTCGGCCATGTTGAGCCAGCAGCCGGTCTTGGTGGCTTCCTCCGCGGCGGTCGAGAAGGGTTGCGGCTCGCCGGTGTTCAATCCCTCGGCGAGTGCGGCGGTCACGGGTGGCGCCGAGCAGCCGAGGTAGTTGAGGCCGCCGTCCGGGTCGAACGAGATGTGCCCCCAGGTGTAGGGCGACGGGGCATCCGGCCACGCGGTGGCGGAGAAGATCTCGGGCGCGGACTGCCCGTCGGTGCCGATCCAGCCGTAGATCTCCGAGGTCGGGTAGCTCTGCACCTTGGCGGTGAGACCTGCTGCGGCGAGCTGGGTCTGGATCAGGTTGCTGATCAACTGGTTGTCCGGGTTGGACGAGTCGTAGCCGATGGTGATCGACTTCTGGTCCGCGGGCAGACTCGCGGCGAGTCCGGACAGCACCGACGGATCGTGGGTGACGTTCTGCTTGGCGAACTCCGCCGCCATCATGTTCGGCGGGTAGACCTGCTCGGCCTTCTTGCCGCGGCCGAAGTAGGTCTGCTTGACCAGGGCGTCGACGTCGATGGCCTGCATCACCGCGTTGCGCTTGGCGACGTCGGTCATCATCCCCTTGTGCGGGTTCAGGTACAGGTAGTTCGACATCATCGTCGGCAGTGAGTAGTGCGCGAACTTGTCGTCGTTCAGGTACTGCTCGACGGCAGAGGACGGCAGGTCGTGCATGATCGCGGCGATCTGCCCGTTGTTGAACTGCAACTGCTGGGCGGAGACGTCGGTGATCACGGGGATCTCGACCTTCTCGAAGTAGGGCTTGTCACCCCAGTACTGCGGGTAGGACGCCAGCGCGTAGCGCGAGCCCACCTCGGCCGCGGTCAGCGTGTACGGACCGGTGCCGAGGTCGTGGTTGGTGAGGTACCCCTGCGCGTTGTCACCGCCGGCGTTCTTCTTCAGCCCCTCGGGGCTGACCATCCGCGGACCGTAGGGCGAGGCGATGTAGTCGAGGAACGCCGAGTTGGGCGCCTTGAGGGTGATGGTCGCGTCGTAGTCACCCTGCGTCGTCACCGATTCGACGTCCTTGACCATGTAGGCCGGGCCCTGGTCGACCGCCACGCGACGGTCGAAGGAGGCCTTGATCGCCGCGGAGGTGAACGGCGTGCCGTCGTGGAAGGTGACGCCCTGGCGCAGCTTGAACGTGAACACCCGGTGATCGGGTGACTCGGTCCACTCGGTGGCCAGCAGCGGCTCGATCTCGGGTTTCTCGGTGCCGCCCTTGTACTGCAGCAGCCCCTCGTAGAGGTTGGTGGTGAGCAGCAGCCCCTGGCCGGCGTAGAAGATGTCGGGGTCCGGCGGCTGTCCCGGGTCCTGCAGGAACGACACGTGCAGCACCTTGTCGGTCGGCGCGGCGTTCGGCGTGCCGCCGCCGGAATCCGCACCACCGCAGGCGGTGAGCGCCAACGCGGCGACGGCCCCCGCCGCGGCGAGGGTTCTGAGGCGACGGATCATCGGGTGGCTCCTTGGAGGACGGGGGCGGTGAGGGACCGGAACGCCTCGAGGATCTCGTCGGTGGTCCGCATCGCACCGGTCTGCAGGTACTCCATCGCGTCCAGTGCCGCATCGTGGCGGTACTGCGTCGAGCCACCCACGCAGTCGGTCACGACGCGGACGTAGAAGTCGCGCTGGTGTGCGTCGGCGAAGGTGTAGTGCACGCAGACGTCGGTGAGACCGCCGACGAGGATCAACGTCGAGGCCTTCAGACCCGACAGCACGATCTCGAATTCTGTTCCGATGAAACCGGAGTAGCGACGCTTGACGATGTGGAACTCGTGGTTCGGACCGTCGAACTTCGGCAGCAGCGCCGGGTGCAGCGGCGTGCCGGGCCGCCCGTCCACGCAGTGTTCGCCCTCCACGCCGTCGAGTTCACGCCCGAAGTCGATGCCGCTGGGCCGGTGGACCTCCTGGAAGAACACGATCGGCAGTTCCGCAGCCCGTGCCGCTTCGATCAGGCTCTGGGCCCGCTCGATTCGTCCGTCGTACCCCGGCATGTGCTCGATGCCGACCTCCTCGGCGGGCATGTCACCGGCTTCCTGCATGTCGACGACCACCAGAACGGGGTTGCCCACGATGAGCGGTTGTTTCGGCACTTATCCTCCTGTGACTGCGATGCGTGCATCAGCGGCCGCCTGGAGCAGGTCGACCGCCGTGTTGATGAACACGTAGAGGGCGCCGAGCATCAGCGTGACGCCGGCGATGGCCGGGAAGTCGGCGACGGGGATGCTCTGCGCGATGTACTGCCCGATGCCCGGCCAGCCGAACACCTGCTCGACGACGAGGACGCCCGAGAACATCAGGCCCACCTGCAATCCCGTCATCGACAGGGCGGCACCGACCGAGTTGCGCAGGATGTGGCCCGCCATGATGCGGCCCTCCGAGAGTCCCTTCGCCCGCGCGGTGCGGGCGTAGTCGCTGTCCATGTCGCCGATCAGGCTGCTGCGCAGCACCCGTCCGATGGCCACGGCCGGCCCGATCGCGATGACGAACCCCGGCAGCAGCAGGTGGTGGATCGCGTCGGCCACGACGTCGAAGCGGAAGTGCAGCAGGCCGTCGACGGTCAGCAGCCCCGTCGGTCCGTCCGGGAGATCCGCGATCGCACTGCGGCCGTTGGCCGGCACCCAGCCCAGCTGCTGGTAGAAGACGATCAGGCCGAGGATGCCGAGGAGGAACATCGGCGCCGACGATCCGGTGAACAGCACCGCCCGCAGGATGCTCGCGCCGCGCCACCGCAGTGTCGTGCTGAAGGCGAGCAGGACGGCCAGCAGGATCGCGATCGCCAGTCCGAACATCGCGAGTTCCAATGTGGCGGGGAAGAAGTCGCCGAGGTCGCTCAGCACCGAGTGCCGGGTGCGGTACGACGTGCCCAGGTCGCCGCTCACGGCGCCGGTCAGGTAGTTCCAGAACTGGGTGAGCATCGGCTCGTTGAGGCCGAGGGCCTCCCGCCGCGCCGCGACCGCCTCGGCGGAGGCCTGCGCGCCCAGCTGCGCCTTCACCGGATCGAGCGGGGAGATGTGCTGCAGGACGAACATCACGCCCGTGAGTGCGACGAGGATCGCCAGCATCGCGCCCAGTCGGGTCGCCACGAAGGTCTTCATGCCCGCCCTCTCCTCTTCGCGCAGGCGCTCATCGGCCGCTCCCCTTCATGAGATTCCGCAGGCAGTCCCCCGCGACGTTCCCGATCAGTGCGAGCACCAGCACGCCGAGACCCGGCATCACGGGGATCCACCACTGCTGCAGGAAGTAGCTCAGGTTGCGCGCGGAGTCGGCGCCCAGTTCCGGCGCGGGTGCCGCGGCACCGAGGCCGAGGAACGACAGGGCCGCCAGGGTCAGGATCAGCGTGCCGATGTCTAGGCTCGCCGCGACGACGGCGTTGGGCACCGCACCGGGGAGCAGGTGCCGGCCGGCGAGCCGCGTTCGGCTGACGCCGGCCAGGCGGGCGGCCTCCACGTGGGGACGGGCGGCCAGCCGAACGATCTCGCCACGCACCAGCCGGGCGTAGAAGGGCCACCAGACGATCGACACGGCGATCAGGGTGTGCAGGAAGCTCGGACCGAGCGCGGCGACCACCGCGATCGCGAGAACCGGTGCGGGAAGGGACAGGAAGGCGTCGGTGATGCGCATCAGCACGGTGTCGACCCAGCCGCCGACGGTGCCCGCGACGAGCCCGACGAGACCGCCGAACAGCAGACCGATCGCCACCACCGCGAGTGCGGCGAACCAGCTGGAGCGCGCACCGTAGAGGACACGGGACAGGATGTCGCGGCCGATGCTGTCGGATCCGAGCAGGAAGCCGTCCTTGCCGGGCGCCTGCAGCGGCATGCCCACGGGCAGCAGCGGGTCGTGGGGGGCGATCAGGGGTACCGCGACGGCGATCAGCGTCACCAGGATCACCAGCGAGAAGCCCACCCAGTTCACTAACGCGGACGTCGACTCGGGCAGCGCCAGCACGCGTCGCCCCGCGCGGCGGCGCAGCAGGGGGGCGGCGGGTAGTGCAATCGCCATCTAGACGGCCCTCCGTTCGATGCAGGCCACCTGGTGCGGGTTGGCCGGGATGCCTTCGAGCCGGACGTCGAGATCCGCACCGCCGCAGGCGTCGACGGCGATCGGGCAGCGCGGGTGGAAGGCGCAGCCGGCCGGGGGCGACAGTGGGCTGGCGGGTTCGCCCGCCAGGATGCGGGATTCGCGTCCGATGTCGGGGATCGAGTCGACGAGGGCCTGCGTGTACGGGTGGGCGGGGTCGCCGATCACGCGCTCGGCGGGCCCGACCTCCACGATGCGGCCGAGGTACATCACCGCGATGCGGTCAGCGACCACGCGGGCCACCGAGAGATCGTGGGTGACGAAGACGACGGACATGTCGAGGCTGCGGCGGAGGTCGCCGATCAGGTTGAGCACCGACGCGGCGAGCGAGACGTCGAGCGCGCTGGTCGGCTCGTCGCACAGCAGGACCGAGGGCGGGACCACCGTCGCCCGCGCCAGCGAGACACGTTGGCGCTGACCGCCGGAGAGTTGGCCGGCGCGCGACTTCGCGATCTCCGCGGGCAACCCCACCCGCTCGAGCACCTCGATGACGGCGGCCCTGCGTTCGCTGCGCGACATCGACGTGCGGCGCAGGCGTTCGGCGATCAGTTCGCCCACCGAGAGCCACGGGGTGAGGGAGGCCCCGGCGTCCTGGAACACCATCTGCGGGCGCTCGCCCGCGGCGAGTTCGACGGTTCCCGACGTCGGTTTTTCGAGTCCGGCGATGACCCGCAGCAGCGTCGACTTGCCCGATCCGCTCTCGCCGACCAGCGCCACCGACTCGCCGTGTCCCACCCGCAGCGTCACACCGCGCAGGGCCTGCAGCTTGCCGTCGGTGCCCGAGCGGTCGAGCCAGCGACGGGCCACCGTGAAGGACTTCGTGACGTCCCGAAGGACGACCGACGGCGGCTGTTCGGCCCGCTTCGACTCGGGGTAGGGCTCGTCCGTCGTGGTCGACGCCGCACCGAGGCGATCGGCCACCGTGTCCAGCGGGCGGATGCAGGCGCTGACCCGGGCGGGCCCGACCGGGACGGGTGCCGGTGGCGCGGTGGCGCAGTCGTCGGTGGCGAGCGCGCAGCGCGGCACGAACGCGCAGCCGGGTAGCGGGGTCACCGCGCTGGGGACCGACCCCGCGAGCGCGGCCAACTTGCGATCGCGCGCCGTGTCCAGCGTCAGCCGCGATCGTAGGAGGCCGTGGGTGTAGGGGTGCGCGGAACTACCGAGGACCTCGGCGGTGGGGCCGATCTCGGCGATGCGCCCTGCGTAGAGCACGGCGATGCGATCGGAGATCTGGGCGGCGACGCCGAGGTCGTGGGTGATCAGCACGATGCTGCAACCGATCTCGTCGCGCAGCCGCTGCAGCAACCGGAGCACCTGCGCCTGAACCGTGACGTCCAGGGCGGTGGTCGGCTCGTCGGCGATGATCAGTTCGGGATCGCCGGCGATGGCGATGGCGATCATCACGCGTTGGCGCAGCCCGCCGGAGAGTTCGTGCGGGAAGGCGCGCATCCGGCGCTTCGGGTCGGGGATGCCGACGGCGGTGAGCAGACGCAGCGCCTCGGCGTCGCTGCCTGCCGCCTCGGCGACCTGCCTGCCGATGCGCATGGTCGGGTTCAGCGATGTCATCGGGTCCTGGAACACCGCGCCCAGATCGAGGCGGCGGACCTTGCGCTGCGCCTTGGCGTCGCCGTCCACCATGTCGGAGCCGACCACCGACACGGTGCCGTCCACCCGGGCGCTCGAGGGCAGCAGGCCGAGCATCGTGAAGCCCAGCACGCTCTTGCCGGATCCCGATTCGCCGACCAGGCCGAGGATCTCCCCCGGCGCCACGTCCAGCGACACCCCTCGCAGCGCGTGGACGTCGCGACCGTCGCGGCGGAACGTGACCCGCAGATCGGCGACGGTCGCCACGGGATCGGAGATCGGCGGCACCGCAGCGGCCGCCACGGCGGGCGCGTCGACTGCGGAAACGGCGATGCCCATCGAGCACTCCCGGGGGTGAGTTCGGTTGCCTGCGCTGAACGACGCCGTCCGCTGGCCTGTCAGTTGACAGTTTTCCCGGGGCGACGGCGCGGTGGGTGTCGCTGGCGTAACCAATTGACGACCCACGTAACCGATGCGTATCGCGCGTTTCTGTCGTGTGACAGAAAGGAGGGAGCTTTCCCATCGGGGCGTCGATGGTCCACGATGGGTGAATGTCGCTGACCCGGGCCGGGCGTCCCAGACTGCACACCCAGCGGCGCCCGGGCACGACCGCACGCGACGAGATCCTCGACGCCGCAGGCGAATTGTTCACCACGCTGGGATACACCCGCACGTCGACGCGGTCGATCGCGGAATCGGTCGGGGTCCGACAGGCGTCGCTCTACCACTACTTCAAGACCAAGGACGACATCCTCTGCGCCCTGTTGAGCCAGACCGTCACTCCCACAATGGCATTCATTCCTACGCTGCTCGGTGCGGAGCCGGCCCTGACCGCCGCCGAGCACCTGCACGCGCTGGCGACCTTCGACGGCGACCAGCTGCTGTCGGGTCAGTGGAACCTCGGCGCGCTGTACCTGCTCCCGGAACTGCGCGACGCCGGACTGGAGCCCTTCTGGTCGGACCGTGAGCGCCTGCGTCTGCACTACCTCGCGCTGAGCAGCGCGGTGGTCGACCAGACGGGCGTGCATCAGGCGGCCGCGGATCTTCCGTTCCGCCTCGTCGAGTCGTTGGTGAACATGTGGACGGCGCCGAACGGCCCCGAACGCGCGGAGTTGCCCATCCACGTGGCCGACGCATGCCTGCGGGTGCTCGGCATCCCCGACGACGTCACCCCCGCGCTGCGGGAGCGCAGCCTGCGCGAGGTGGAGCGCTACACCCGCGAGGCGTCCGACGCCTGATCCGCCAGGTAGGCGGGCCAGTCCCCGAAGTGCGAGATGTCGGCCCCGTCGCGCCAGGCGTCGAGGGCGCAGCCGAACCCGACCACCTCCGAGCCGTCCTCGAGCGTCACCCGGCCCAGTGCCATCGGGGACGGTAGTGCGGCCAGGAACTCGCCCAGCATTGCGGTGCCGACCAGCCACAGTTCGCCGCCGATCGACGTGCCGTCCTCGGGCCCGACCCGCATCAGTCCCGGCTTGGGTGGCGCCGTGTCGAGCCGGGCGAACCGGTACAGGGGCGCGGTGCGTGCCGGCCCGACCCATCGGGCGCCGCGATCGGTGAGCTGCCACGCCAGCGGTTGACCACGCAGGTGCGCCCCGACCACCATCAGTAGGGTCGCGGAATGGCCTGCGCGCGTGGGCCAGGGTGCGGGCGGGGCGGCGGCACTCGCAGCCCCCGGCGCGGCCACGGACGGCACGGGTTCCGTGACCAGCCGTGCGACGTCGAGCGCGACGGCGTCGGCTCCGGAGCGCGCCACCACCGTCACCCCGAACTGGTCGTCGCCTGCGGTGCTCGACGGCACGGCGACCGCGCAGAGGTCCATCAGGTTGCAGAAGTTGGTGTAGACGCCGAGCCGGGAGTTCGCGGCGATGGGGTCGGCGTCGACCTCGGCGATGGTGGGGTGTCCCGTGGTGGTCGGGATCAGCAGTGCGTCGCAGCCGTCGAGTTGGGCGAGCGCGATGGCCGCGAGATCGGCGAGCCTGCGGCGATCGCGAAGCAGCGTGGTCGCGGACACCGCCCCTGCGGCCGCGATGATCGAACCCACCGTCGGGTCGACGTCGTCGCGGTGCCCGTCGACGAATTCGCCCACGGCATCGTGTCTCTCGGCCACCAGTCCACCGTCGTAGAGCAGTCGTGCGGCGTCGAGGAAGGGGCCGAGGTCGATCTCGCGCAGGGTCGCTCCTCGGTCGGCGAGCCTGTCCCGGGCCGTGCGGAACGCGGCGCGCCAGGTGTCCGAGAGCGCGGGCAGGTCGCGCGGGACGGCGACCACCGGCACCTCCGGCGCGGCCAGCGGCGCAGTCGGAGGGAACGGGCGGGTGCCGGCGCCGCCGGCCATCACTCCCATCGCCACGTCCGCGGTGTCCAGGTCGCGCGCGAAGATCGTCACGCAGTCGTACGAGCGGCAGGCGGGCACGACGCCGTCGGTGGAGACGACGCCGTACGTCGGCTTGATGCCGACGATGCCCTGCAGTGCCGCGGGCACGCGGCCCGATCCGGCGGTGTCGGTCCCGATGGCGACGTCGACGAGGCCGAGCGCTACGGCCACGGCGGATCCCGCGCTGGATCCGCCGGAGATGCGGTCGGGACGCCGGGCGTCCCGTACGGCGCCATGGGGACTACGCGTGCCCACCAGACCGGTGGCGAACTGGTCGAGGTTCGTGGCGCCGACGACGACCGCGCCCGCGCGTCGCAGCCGATCGACGGCGGTGGCGTCCGCGGTCGCGGGCGTCGTGGCATACGAGGGACAGCCCGCGGTGGTGGGCAGTCCTGCCACGTCGACGTTGTTCTTCACCGCGGACGTCAGTCCGGCGAGCGGACGGTGCTCGCCGGCGGCAACCGCGGCGTCGACTGCCTGCGCGTCGACGAGCGCGTCGGCCAACGGACGCAGGAAGATCCAGATCTCCGGCCGGTCCGCAGCGTCGATCGCGGCGTAGGTGGCGCGCACCCGGTCGACGGCGCTCACGCGGGGATCCCGGTGACCTCGGCGGTGGGCGGTCCGACGACCACCAGCGGCGCCCCCGGGTCGACCTGGTTGCCCGCCCGGACCAGGACCCGCGCCACCGTGCCGTCGGCCGGGGCGGTCAGCACGGTCTCCATCTTCATGGCCTCCAATGCCAGCAGTGGCTGCCCGGCCACGACGTCGTCGCCCACCTCCACGTCGACGCGCCAGACGCTGGACGCGAACGGCGCGTCCACCCGCTGCTCACCGTCACGGAGTTCGAGGTCGGACGTCATCGGAACAGCCTGCGCCTGAGCACGTTCGGCGCGATCGAACTCGCCTGCCGCGGCCCAGGCGGCACGCTCGGCACCGAACGCCGCGCCCTGCCGAGCGCGGAACTCCGCGATCGACGTCGCGTTCGCGGCCAGGAACCGTTCGTGGTCGGCCAGTGAGAAGGTGCCGTCGGTGACGTCCACCGACCCCCGGCCCGCCGCGAGATCGGCTCGCAGGTCCAGCAACTCCTCGGCCGACACGGGGTACCAGGAGATGCGGTCGAAGAAGCGCAGCAGCCACGGCGTCCCGGGCTCGAACGGCGGGCTGTGCCGGTAGCGGCTCCATACCTGAGTGGTGCGGCCGACGAACTGATAGCCGCCGGGCCCCTCCATGCCGTAGATGCACAGGTAGGCGCCACCGATCCCCACCGAGTTCTCCGCGGTCCACGTGCGGGCCGGGTTGTACTTGGTGGTGACCAGGCGGTGCCGCGGATCGAGCGGGGTGGCCACCGGGGCGCCGAGGTAGACGTCCCCGAGTCCGAGGGTCAGGTACTCGGCGGCGAACACGACGTCCATCACGTCCGCCTGCGACTCCAGACCGTTGATGCGCCGGATGAATTCGATGTTCGACGGGCACCACGGGGCGTCGTCGCGCACGCCCGAGGTGTACCGCGCGATGGCCTCGCGCGTCGCCGGGTCGTCCCAGGACAGCGGGAGCCGGACCGAGCGGCTCGGGACCACCAATTCGGACGTGGCCGGAAGCTCGTCCTCCAGGTCCGACAGCAGGCCGAGCAGCCGGTGGATCGGCAACCGGTCCGGGTCGACGTGCACCTGCAGCGAGCGGATGCCGGGCGTCAGATCGAGGATGCCCATGACCGTTCCGTCGACGAGCGCCGAACGCAGCCGCTGGTGCAGGGCGTGCACGCGGGCGCGCAGCGCGAGGTCGAGCACCATGTCGCCGTACTCGATCAGCACGTTGTCGTCGCCGTTGCGCCGGTAGGTGACGTCGGGTGCACCCGCGCTCGACCGACGACCGAGTACGCCGTCGTCGCCGTCGCCACCGGAACGCGGTACGAACGGCGATGCGGCGCGGGATGTTTCGAGGGTGCTGCGTGACGGCGCGTCGGCGGCGCGGATCGGCACGAACCGCACCGTGTCGCCGGGACGCAGCTGTCCGAGCTTCCACCGGTCGGATCCGACGACGGTGACCGGGCAGGTGAAGCCGCCGAGGCTCGGTCCGTCGGGTCCGAGCAGGATCGGTGTGTCGCCGGTGAAGTCGAGCGCGCCCACCGAGTACGCGGTGTCGTGGATGTTGGAGGGGTGCAGCCCCGCCTCTCCGCCGTCGGGTCGCGCCCATTCGGGTCGTGGACCCTCGAGGCGCACGCCGGTGCGCGCGGAGTTGAAGTGCACGCGGTAGCGGGCGTCGTAGAGCGTCTCCACGTCGGCGCGGGTGAAGAACTCCGGGGCGCCGTGCGGTCCCTCGGTGACGGCGAGTTCCCACTCCGACGGCATCGCGGGTCTCGTCGTGACGGGGATGGCGGCGCGGCCCCCGTCGACATCCGTTGCGGCGCGCAGGACATCGCCGACCACGAGCTGACGGCCGCCGTGGCCGCCGAAGCGCCCGAGGGTGAACGTCGATGCGCTGCCGAGATACTTCGGCACGTCGAGGCCGCCCGCGACCAGCACGTAGGTCCGCAGGCCCGACGTCTCGGCGGCTCCGACGTCGAGCAGTCCACCCGCGGGGACGTCGATGGGTTCCCACATCGGCACGGGCGCACCGTCCACCGTGACGACGCAGTCAGCCCCGGTGATGCAGAACGTGGTCGGATGCGTCACGCGCAGCGAGGGTCCCGACGCCGTGCACTCCAGACCCGGCGAGCCCTCGCGGTTGCCCAGCGCACGGTTGCCGAGCCGGAACGACAGATCGTCCATCGGCCCGCTGGGGGGGACGCCGACGTCCCACATGCCGATACGGCCGGGCCAATCCTGGACGGTCGTGAGCAGACCGGGGCGTTCCACGGTGATCCGCGGCCGCGGGTCGACGACGTCGGCGAGGGTGGCCGTGCTGTGCGTCACCGCGCGCACGTCGGGCAGATTCATGGCGGCGCGCAGCATTCCGACGTTCACCTCGATGCCCTGCAGCACCGTTTCGTCCAGGGCGTCACCCAGGGCGTCCAGTGCCCCGTCTCGGTCGGCGCCCACGGTGATCACCTTGGCGAGCAGCGGATCATAGGACGCCGATACCTCGGTGCCCTCCTCCACCCACGTGTCGACGCGCACCGCGTCGCCCGACGGTAACGTCACCGCCGTGAGCGTGCCGGTGCTCGGCCGGTAGTCGCGGGACGGGTCCTCGGCGTAGATCCGAGCTTCGACGGCGTGGCCGACGACGGGGACCGCACCGCCGGGATGGCCGGCCAGCAGGTCGCTCTCGCCGCAGGCGAGCCGGAACATCCAGCCCGCGAGGTCGACGCCGGTCACGGCCTCGGTCACCGGGTGCTCGACCTGCAGCCGCGCGTTGACCTCCAGGAACGACGCCTCGCCGCGACGCGCGTCGTACACGAACTCGACGGTGCCCGCGGAACGGTAGGCGACCGACTCCGCCAGCGCGCGCGACGACGAATGCAGCTGCGCGCGAACGCCGTCGGGCAGTGCGGGTGCAGGTGCTTCCTCGATCACCTTCTGGTTGCGGCGCTGCAGTGAGCAGTCGCGGTCGCCGAGCGAGACGACGCGGCCGGTCCCGTCGCCGAAGATCTGCACCTCGACGTGGCGGGCTCGTTCGACGAATCGTTCGACGAACACCCCGGCGGAACCGAAACTGCGCTCGGCGAGGCGCGTGACGCGGTCGAAGGCGGCGCGCAGGTCGTCGGCCGAGCGGCAGACCTGCATGCCGATGCCGCCGCCGCCGCCGGTGGCCTTGAGCATCACGGGATAGCCGATGAGGTGCGCTGCGGCGACGGCGTCGTCGGCGCCGTCGAGCAGGTCCGAACCCGCGAACACCGGGACGCCCGCGGCGATCGCCGCCGCGCGGGCGGTGTGCTTGGTGCCGAACACGCGGAGCTGGTGTGCGGTCGGACCGACGAAGGTCAGGCCGGCGCGCTCGACGGCCTCGGCGAAATCGGCGTCCTCGGAGAGGAATCCGTAGCCGGGGTGGATCATGTCGGCACCGGTCGCGAGGGCGGCCTCGACGATGGCGTCGGCGCGCAGGTAGCTCTCGCTCGGTGCGGCCGGACCCAGCCGGACGGCGTCGTCGGCGAGGCGGACGTGGGGTGCGCCGCGGTCGGCGTCGGAGAACACCGCCACCGTCCGCAACCCCAGCACGTGGGCGGCGCGCACCAACCGCACGGCGATCTCGCCGCGGTTGGCGACGAGCACCGTCGCGGTCACGTGGGCGCGCCCGGTCGGGTCACGATCATGCGCACGGGGGTGGGATCGAAGGCGTTGCACGGGTTGTTGATCTGTGGACAGTTCGACACCAGCACCAGGGTGTCGACGTCGGCCCGCAGGGCGACGCGCTTGCCGGGGCCGGACAGTCCGTCGACGATGCCGAGCGCGCCGTCGGGGTCGACAGGGACGTTCATGAACCAGTTGATGTTGCTCGCGAGGTCGCGCGCGCCGAGACCGTGTCTCGCACCCTCGATGAGGAAGTTCTCCATGCAGCCGTGCTGAGCGCGGGTGTGCTGGCCGTAGCGCAGCGTGTTCGACTCCTTCGAGCAGGCGCCGCCGAGCGTGTCGTGCACGCCGACCTCGTCGTCGACGACGGTCATCAGCGCCTCGCCGGTGTCGGCACGCAGCACCGAGCCCGTGGTGAGCGCGATCCGGCCCTGCCGCGCGATCGTCTCCTGCGCGGAGTAGCGCACCGAGGTGTCGGCCGCGGCGTAGAGCAGGCAGTCCACCGCCTGGTTGCCGTGCAGGTCGACGATCGTGAGCACGTCACCGGCGACCACCACGGTCGACCACGGAGCGCGGGCGGCAACGTGCTCGTCGAGCATCACCGGCCCCTCGGCGAGCGCGGTCACAGTGCGCCCCGGGCCGCGAGGTCGGCGTCGGTGTTCGCCACGGCCTGAAGGTGTTCGGGCCCGAGCGGACCGACGAGGTCACCCGCAATCAGCTGGTCGAGGTCCGCGGGGGCGGGCCAGGCGTGGACCCGCAGCGGTGAGCAGGTGAACTCCGGTCGCGGATCCAGGGGGTGGGCGGTGTTCGCGAGCAGGACGACGGCGTCGACGTGCAGGAGGAGGTCGACCGTGCCACCCGGTCCGGCGGACCCGGTCCAGCGCAGGGCCCCGTCGGCGTCGACGCGGACGCCCTTGAAGAAGGACACCGTCCCGGGGAGGTCGCGTCGTCCCAGGCCGTGCTTGAGCGCGCCCAGCAGGAGGAGTTCGCGTCCCGCCGGTGCGGGTGACTCCGGCTCCGCGGCGCCGTACCTGGCCTCGTTGCCCGACCGGGTGGTGGTGCCGGCGAGGGCGTCGTGCGCGGTGGAGGTGTCGGCCACGACGGTCGCCAGCACGCGGCCGAAGCCGCTGAGCAGCGGATGTCCGGCGCCGAGGTACGCCTGCCACGGGACCTTGACCGTGTCGGCGACGTTGAGCCGTTCGTGGGGTGCGTCGGCGCGGTGCAGCATCAGGTGGGCGCAGGCGTCACCGTCGACGTCGGTCAGTCGAATTCGAGTGCCGCGGGCCAGCACGGCCGTCGAATAGCCGCCTGCGGCAATCGTTTCCGACCACGTGAGCACGTCACTCGGGACACCGGGCGGCACGGTCGGGCTCGTCGTCGCGGGCACGTGCCGCATCTCGTCGGCGACGAGTCCGTGCTGAGCGCGCGCATGAGCCTTGGCGCCCGCCGTGGTGGCGGTCGCCGACTGGCTGGTCACATCGCTGGTCACGACACCTCCGCTTCCCGTGCAATCGATTTCTGTCACTCGATAGTTTTCGGGTTTCCCGGGCCTTCGTGGTTGCCCGCGTGTAACCGATCCCGGGGGCCTCGTTAACAACGCGCGACGGGTGTGTCTGTCATGTGACAGGTATTCGGTCGGGTTCGTGGTGCCGGGCTAGCGTGGCGGTGTGTTCCACGCTCTCGTGCTGACCTATCTACAGCCCCTCGACGTCGTCGATCAGACGCGGCCGGCGCACGTCGCCTGGATCGGAGAAGAGATCGCGGCGGGACGGCTGATCCTCGCCGGGCGCCGGGAGACGGGCACCGGCGGCGTCCTGATCACCGGTGACGTCGATTCTGACACCGCAGACGACCTCATCGCCGCCGATCCGTACACCGTGGCGGGACTCGTGTCGTACGAGAAGCTGAGTTTCAACGCGTCGCTGCGCGCGCCCGGTTTGTAGCCGCCGACGCGCGCGACCAGCAGGAACGAGCGAGAATGTGGTTGCGGGACTAAAACGCCTGCAACCTGCCGTTGAAAGACGTACGGGGCTCGATGCTGCGCCCTATTTCATTACCTTCGCTAACAGTGTGGCGAAGATCCCGTTTGAAGATGGAAGCGAAGAGGCACGTAGAAGACATGACCACGACCGTTAACGCATACGCCGCCACCGCCCCCTGGGGCTCCGACGCACCCTTGACGCGCACCACCGTCGAGCGCCGCGACGTCGGACCGGCCGAGGTGGCCATCGACATCAAGTTCGCCGGCATCTGCCACTCCGACCTTCACACCGTCAGCGGTGAGTGGGGCGACGTCACCTACCCGATCGTCCCCGGCCACGAGATCGCCGGCGTCGTCACAGAGGTGGGCTCCGACGTCACCAAGTACGCCGTCGGCGACCACGTCGGCGTCGGCTGTTTCGTCGACTCCTGCCGCGAGTGCGACAACTGCAAGTCGGGCGAGGAGCAGTACTGCACCAACCCCGGCATGATTGGCACCTACAACGCGATCGGCCGCGACGGCAAGCCCACCCAGGGCGGCTACAGCGACGCCATCGTCGTCGACGAGAACTACGTCATGCGCATCCCGGATTCGATCCCGCTGGACAAGGCCGCGCCGCTGCTGTGCGCAGGCATCACCACCTACTCGCCGCTGCGCCACTGGGGCGCGGGCCCGGGCAAGCGCGTCGCCGTGATCGGCCTCGGCGGCCTCGGTCACCTCGCGGTCAAGATCGCCAAGGCGCTGGGCGCCGAGGTCGCAGTTCTGAGCCAGTCGCTCAAGAAGATGGAGGACGGCCTCCGCCTCGGCGCGTCCGAGTACTACGCGACGAGCGACACCGACACCTTCAAGAAGCTGCGCGGATCGTTCGACCTCATCATCAACACCGTGTCGGCGAACCTCGACATGTCCGACTACCTCGGTCTGCTGAAGCTCGACGGCACGCTCGTCGAACTCGGCATGCCCGAGAAGCCGATGCCGGTGCCCGCGGGCGCATTGATCTTCGGACGCCGGAGCCTCTCGGGTTCGTTGATCGGCGGCATCGCGCAGACCCAGGAGATGCTGGACTTCTGCGCCGAGCACGACGTCACCCCGGAGATCGAGGTCATCGACGCGTCCTACGTGAACGAGGCCTACGAGCGGATGCTCGCGAGCGACGTGCGCTACCGCTTCGTGATCGACAACTCGACCATCTAGTCCTCTCGACTACCGTGCGGGCGGGGTTCCTCCGGGAACCTCGCCCGCGTCGTCGTTGCGGGGGCGCGTGTCGGACTTCCGATGTAGAATCGAACACATGTTCGACATGCTGGGACTTCGACCCCACCACGGTGGACGAAGCCGGCCTGATCGAGCGCATCGAAGCCCTCGAAAAGTTCAAGTGCACCGCCGCCGCCGCGCAGGCCCGCATGACCGCCGCCCTCGACGGCATGCGACGTTCCGCCGAAGCCGACCGCGGCGTCCCCGCCCACAAACGCGGCAAGGGGTTGGCCTCGGAGATCGCACTGGCCCGCCACGACTCCCCCACCATGGGCGGCCGCCACCTCGGATTCGCCCGCGCCCTGATCCACGAAATGCCCTGCACCCTCGCAGCCCTGGAGCAGGGCGCGCTGTCGGAGTGGCGGTGCACCCTCATCGTTCGCGAATCCGCCTGCCTCGACGTCGAGGACCGCCGCACCCTGGACCGAGAGATGTGCGGCGATGTGGCGGCGTTGGCGGGCAAGGGCGACACGCGGATCGCCGCCGAGGCCAAGAAGATCGCCTACCGCCTCGACCCGCACGCCGTCGTCGACCGGGCGAAGAAGGCACCCGGCGAGCGCGGGTTCTGGATCCGGCCCGCCGCCGACGGCATGGTCTGGGCCACCGCCCTGCTCCCCCTCACCCAGGGCGTGTCGGTCTACGCCGCCCTCAAACGCGAAGCCGACATGTGTGGTGACGGCCGGGGACGTGGTCAGGTCATGGCCGACACCCTCGTCGAACGCATCACCGGGCGCCCCGCCGACGTCCCCGTCCCCGTCACCGTCGACCTGGTCATCACCGACGAGACCCTGCTCGGCGGGGACACCGAACCCGCCTGGATTCCCGGCCACGGACCCGTCCCCGCCGCCGTCGCCCGACACTTGATCAAAGACGCCATCGACGACCGGCGCTCCACCGCCGCCCTACGCCGGCTCTACCGCCACCCGAGTAGCGGGGCACTGGTCGCGATGGAATCCCGCGCCCGCCACTTCCCCACCGCACTGGGGAAGTTCATCGACCTGCGCGACGACACCTGCCGCACCCCGTACTGCAACGCCCCCATCCGCCACCACGACCACATCACCCCCGCCGCCCGCGGCGGCCCCACCACCGCCACCAACGGCCAAGGCCTCTGCGAAGCCTGCAACTACACCAAGGAAGCACCCGGCTGGCGCACCAGCACCCAGACCGACGAAAACGGCCAGCACACAACCGAACTCACCACACCCACCGGCGCCACCCACCACTCACACGCACCACCACTACCCGGACGCATCACCACCGACCTCCGGTACACGGACGTCGTCCGGTTCCGCGTCGCCACCCGCCGCGCGGCGTGAGCTTTGCGACGTCGTAGCCAGCGGGCCGCAGGCCGAAGGCCGTCGCTCTCGCTGTCACGTTGACAGAGACTCTCGTGATCAGAAGACTCATCTGGGAGCCGGACCGACGGAAGCGAGGTGAGCGTGCCCATCACCCCGAAAGACGCTGCTCCCGCTCCACTGCCGCTGCGCGAGCGGCAACGCGTCGCATTGCGAGCCGAGATCCAGCAGGCCGCGCTACGACTCTTCGCCGCAGAGGGTTTCGACAACGTCACGACTGAGGCGATCGCGGGCGAGGTCGGCATCTCGCCGAGCACTTTCTTCCGGCACGTCCCGAGCAAGGACCACCTCCTTCTGGGAGCGACGGAGCGGGGACGGGCTCGGATCGTCGCCAACTTCCGCATGCGGCCCGTCGACGAGGACGTCGCCGACTCGTTGGCTGCGGCCATCCTCGCCCGCACATCGCAGTTCGTGGACGATGACGAAACGCTCGAGTTATGGCGGCGCGCAATGGCATCGGCCCCGGTAGAACTACGCCGCGCCTCCCTGCTGAGCCGCGACGAGTCCGATGAACTGATCGACGCGGTCGCGGCTCGCCTGAAGGACGCGGACGTCGCATCAGACATGCGGGCCGGCGTCCTGGTTCGCAGCGCCGTCGCCGCCGTCGAGTACGCCTACGAGTGGTGGCTGACGTACGGCCAGAGCGAGTCCTTGCACGCGCTCACCGCGCAAGCCCTCGATCAGGTCAGTCGCGGACTCGCGGGTCCGACCCCCCGTCGGCGTCGGCGCACCTGACCACTGTCAGGAACTGGGCCGCAACCGCGGAACGGGCACGTCCATCGCGGGGCGTTCGCAGCCACCGTCGACGTGGAGCAGCTTGCCGGTCACCCATGCCGAGGCCGGTGAGGCCAAATAGAGGGCGGCACAGGCGATGTCCCGCGGGGTCCCCGGTCGGCCCATCGGGGTGTTGGCCACGAACTGGGCACGCAACTCGTCGTTGGTCAGCACGACCTCGAGGCCCTGGGTGGCGACGCCGCCGACGATGATCCCGTTCACCCGCACCAGCGGCGCGAACTCGCCGGCGAGGTTCCGGGTCATCTGATTGAGAGCGGCCTTACCGGCTCCGTAGGCAGTGAATGCGCCGAGCACCATGTCGGACGCACGCGAGGAGACGTTGACGATCGCGCCGCTGCCCGCGGTGTCCACCATCGCCTGCGCGGCGAGCTGACTCATCAGGAACGGCGAGGTCACGTTGAACTTCATCGCCATGTCGAAGAACCGCTCCGAGGTCGCCATCGCGGGCCGCGGGCCGGTACCGCCCGCGTTGTTGATCAGGACGTCGAGGCGGCCGTACTGCTCGACAGCGGATTCCACGAGGCGGCGCCGATCCTCGTCGACGAGGACGTCGGTCACGACGGCCGTCGCGCTGCCTCCGACCGCTTCGATCTGAGCGACCACCTCGTCGAGGTCGGCCTTGGTGCGCGCGCCGACCACGACGCGTGCGCCGGCCTCCGCGAGTCCGATGGCGATGCCGCGACCGATCCCCTGGCCGCCACCGGTGACGACCGCGACGCGGCCGTCGAGTCGGAAGTCGTCGAGGATCACGTCGTACGACCCCGCCCGAATTGCGGCGCCGCACGGCCGGCCAGCAGGGGCAGGTCGAGGTAGGTCTTGATGCCCGGCTCGGCCGCGACCACGTAAGGGATCGCGCTGACACAGTGATTGGCGGTGACCACGATGCCGGGGTTGCGGATCAGCCCCTCCTCGATGGTGTCGGGCTGCAGGCCCTTGAAGGTGAGCTTGACGTCGGGTTCACCGCTGATCTCGATCTCGAATCGCTCGCCCTCCGGCCCGAAGCCCCACGCGGGGTCGAAGTGCTCCTCGCCCATGAACCAGTTGACGCTCGCGGTCACGACCGGGGTGCCGTCCACGAGCGCGCGCCAATGGAACTTCCGAGCAGCCACCTGACCCGGCTCGATGATGCCGACCGGCGTGTCGATCGGTTCGGTCGCGACGGCGACCTCCTGCACCGTGTCGAGTTCGGGGTCGACGTCGAATCCCATCTCCGTCACGATCATCCGCACCGAGGCCTTGAAGCCGGCGCCCAGCAGACCGACGATGGGACCCGCCATCGCCTCCTCGGGCGTCACGCCGAAGCCCATGATGTGCCGCACGACGTCGGGCGCGTTGTAGGTACGGATGTCGCTGAACTCCTCGGAGCGCACGTGGGTGACCCCGGCTGTCAGCGCAGACACCATCAGCGGGAACCGCTCGGTGATGCCGCCGGGATGGATTCCCGTGCCGTGCAACGTGCTGCGCCCCTCGGCACAGGCGTCGAGGATGGCGCCACAGTTCGCCAGGTCGGGGTAGACCCAACCCACGGGAGTGACCACGTTCTTTCCGGATCGGAGAAGGGCGACCACCTCGTCCTCGTTGGGCAGGAGTGGGCTGTAGACCACGCAGTCGGCGTCGAGCGCGAGTATCTCGTCCGCGCTGGTGGTCGCGGTGACGCCGATCGGATCAAGGCCTACGAGTTCGCCGACGTCCTTGCCGTTCTTGGCATCCGAGTGCACCCACGCGCCCGCCAGTTCGAGGTCGGGGTGAGCGAGCACCGCCTCGATGGCCGCCTTGCCGACCCCACCCGTCGCCCACTGCACCACTCGAATCGCCATGGGTCATTCAAAGCCCATGTGAGAGTGACTGTCAAGATCACTGTCTATGTCACGCGGTGCGGCCGACCCGCCACGCTCACGGCGACGGGAGGCGTGGCGGGGTGATGTTCCGGTCGGGGTGCGCACCGGGGATGGACATGCCCGGGCCCGGCATCCACGCGGATTCGACGATGAGTTCGCCGATCTCGGCGATGTTCAGCACGTCCAGCTCGTAGTCGAAGAGGCCGTCACCCGCGTAGTGGAGCAGGGAGAACGCGGGTGCCTGATAGTCCGATCCGTCGGCGCGGCGGCCGGGTAGACGGTTCCACCAGTAGGTCACCAGCCGGTCGCCGTCGACCATCGTCCACTCCTCGGGGAAGGTCCATCCTCCGAAGCCGGCCATCGAGTGGTCGAGGTACCGGGTGATCTCGTCGCGACCCTGGACCCGACCCCATGCCGGATCGATGAAGACCGCGTCCTCGGTGAACCAGGCGCCGATGGTCGACCACGGCGCCTCCCCCGTCACGCAACGCTCGCGTTGCAGGACGTATCTCCGGTACGACTGCAGGGCTTCGCTCTCGCGCTCGTTCAGCTCGGCCATCGTCGCTCCTCGAGGTCACCTGACAGTGACTATCAAGATACAAGTAGCAGTCACCGGATCACCCGGTTTGCGCACTACAACCCGGTCATGTCCAGGCTGAAGCGGAACTCGACGTCGTTGCGGGCCAGGCGGTCGAAGGCGTCACCGACGGCGGACGCCGGCAGCACCTCGACGTCGGCGGTGATGCCGTGCTTTCCGCAGAATTCGAGCATCCGCTGGGTGGCCGGCCGCCCTCCGCCACCTGCGACGGTGAGGTTGCGGCCGAGCATCGTCAGCGGATTGATCGACGTCTCGTCCAGCGCGCCGACCATGCACAGCGTGCCGCCGAACCTCAACGCGAGCGAGTACCCGGACAGATCATGCGCCACGGCCACCGTGTCGATGATGAAGTCGTACGTGCCTCGGGCCTCCGCCATCTGGTCCTCGTCGGTGGACACGACCACCCGGCGCACACCGAGCCGCCGTGCGGCGTCGGCCTTCCCGGGTGACGTCGTGAAGAGATCGACCTCGGCGCCGAGGGCGACGGCGAACTTGACGGCGAGATGGCCGAGGCCGCCCAGACCGACGACGCCGACCGACGTTCCCGGCCCGATCTTCCACTGCTCCAGCGGTTCCCACACCGTCACGCCGGCGCACATCAGCGGCGCGACGCCGGCGGGATCGAGACCGTCGGGAAGGTGGTAGACGAACTTCTCGGTCACCACGTACTCCGTCGAGTAGCCGCCGTAGGTGGTGCTACCGTCGCGGCTGTCGACGCCGCCATAGGTCAGGGTGGGAAACTCGACGCAGAACTGCTCGTGCCCGCCCACGCACATGTCGCACACTCCGCAGGAGTCGACGATGTTGCCGACCGCAACCGCGTCGCCGACGGTGAAGTCACGTACGTCGGCACCGATCGCGGCGACCTCGCCGACGAACTCGTGGCCGGGAACGAGCGGAAAGAGGTTGCCGTAGCTGGGTTCTCCGTGCCAGGCGTGCAGATCGGTATGGCAGACACCGCAGTAGGCGATGCGCACCGCGACGTCGTCGGGCCGCAAGTCGCGCCGCTCGAACTCCCACGGCTCCAACGGCTGGTCGGCTGCCGCCGCAGCCAGTCCTCGTATTCGTCTCGCCATCGTCACTCCCTCTAATAAACCAACTAGTCTGTTTATAGCATGCCGTGAACGACCCGGCAGACCGACCAGTCGGTTTACACTCCGTGCATGGAGACGGCACCGACCGCCCGTGGCGAGGCGACGCGTCAAAGGTTGATGGACGCCGCTGCCATCGAGTTCGCCGAACGAGGGATCGCCGGCGCCCGGGTGGACAGGATCGTGTCGGCCGCCCGATCGAACAAGGCGCAGTTGTATCAATACTTCGGGAGCAAGGACCGTCTATTCGACGCCGTCTTCGAGAGCCACATCGCGTGGCTGGTCGACGAGGTGCCGTTGGACGCCCGCGATCTACCCGCGTATGCCGTCGCGCTGTACGACAACTGCCTCAAGCGGCCCGCCATGGTGCGGCTGGCCGCGTGGATGAGGTTGGAGCGCAACCCGGTTGGCGAACTGCTCCCCGGCGGACGGGATGCCGAGAAGGCGGCGCTCATCGCGTCCGCTCAGGCAGCGGGTGACGTCGATCCCTCGCTGGATCCGATGGACGTGCTGTCCATGCTCACCGCGATCGCACTCAGTTGGTCGCCGGCGTCACTCCAGGTGACTGCGTCGTCGCGGGAACAACGCAAGACGCACGACCGCCGCCGGGCCGGATTGGCCCGAGCGGTCGGCCGTGCGTTTGGAGATTCGAGCGACTCCTAGAAGTCCCAGTCCTCGTCCGTGGTGTTCACGGCCTTGCCGATCACGTAGGACGAACCCGAGCCGGAGAAGAAGTCGTGATTCTCGTCTGCATTCGGCGAGAGTGCCGACAGGATGGCGGGGTTCACGTCGGTCTCGTCCTTCGGGAACAGCGCCTCGTAGCCGAGGTTCATCAACGCCTTGTTGGCGTTGTAGCGCAGGAACTTCTTGACGTCCTCGGTCAGACCGACCCCGTCGTATAGATCCTGGGTGTACTCGACCTCGTTGTCGTACAGCTCGAACAGCAGCTCGTAGGTGTAGTCCTTGAGTTCGGCCTTGCGGGCGTCGTCGGCGAGCGCCAGCCCCTTCTGGAACTTGTAGCCGATGTAGTACCCGTGCACGGCTTCGTCACGGATGATCAACCGGATCATGTCGGCGGTGTTGGTGAGCTTCGCGCGGCTGCTCCAGTACATCGGGAGGTAGAAGCCCGAGTAGAACAGGAAGCTCTCGAGCAGCGTCGAGGCGACCTTGCGCTTGAGCGGATCGTCGCCCTTGTAGAAGTTCATGACGATCTCGGCCTTGCGCTGCAGGTTGGGGTTCTCCTCCGACCAGCGGAACGCCTCGTCGATGTCCACCGTCGAGCACAGCGTCGAGAAGATGTTGCTGTAGCTCTTGGCGTGCACCGACTCCATGAACGCGATGTTGGTGTAGACGGCCTCTTCGTGCGGCGTCAGCGCGTCGGGGATCAGGCTGACCGCGCCGACGGTGCCCTGGATCGTGTCGAGCAGCGTCAGGCCCGTGAACACGCGCATCGTCAGCTGCTTCTCGTGGTCGTTGAGCGTGCCCCAGGACGGGATGTCGTTGGACACCGGGACCTTCTCGGGCAGCCAGAAGTTGCCGGTGAGCCGTTCCCAGACCTCGGCGTCCTTGTCGTCCTGCAGGCGGTTCCAGTTGATGGCCGATACGCGGTCGATCAGCTTGATTCCCTCAGACACCACGAACCCCATTTCACCTGCGGAAGAGTTGCTCCCGGCCCTCTCGGCCGGATGAGCCCGACACTACCCCTGGTGTCCGACATCGCGGGGCAACACAACAACTTGTGGTGGCGTGTCGCATCCGCGGGCGCGTCACCGCCCGCTGAAGGTGAACTCCGAACGGCGCAATCGGCGCGTCGCCAGCCAGTACTGCCACGTCATGCCGCCCCACAGGATGCGGTTCCTACCGTGCTCGTCCATGTAGTAACTGCGGCATCCACCGGTGCTCCACACGGCCCGATCCAGGTCGGCGTGCAGGTCGCGGTTGAAGTCGTCCTGGGCGCTGCGACGCGGGCTGATCGCCGTGACGCCCGCGTCGTCGACGGCCGCGATGGCCTGCGCGACGTAGCGGATCTGCGACTCGATCATGAACACGACGGAGTTGTGGCCCAGGCCGGTGTTCGGGCCGAGCAGGAAGAACAGGTTCGGCATGCCGGCGACGGCGATACCCCGGTGCGCCTGGACTCCCTCGCGCGTCCAGCGGTCGACCAACTCCTCGCCGTCAGGACCCGTGATGCGTACGTAGGTGTAGGAGTCCGTCACGTGAAAGCCGGTCGCGAACACGACCACGTCGACGGGACGCTCGCGGCCGTCCTCCGTGACGATGCCGTCGGCGGTGAATCGGACGATGCGGTCGGTGATCACCTCGGTCCGCGGATTCGCGATGGCGGGATAGTAGATGTCCGAGTTGAGGATTCGCTTGCAGCCCGTCCGGTAACTCGGCGTCAGCGCGCGGCGCAGAGCGCGGTCCTTGACGCTGCGCCGGATGTTCCACTGCCCCAGCAGCCGTCCGACCCGCAGCAGGCCGGGTTGCTTGGTCATGCCGAAGCCGACCACCTCGTGGGCCCAGTAGATGGCCAGCCTCGCCAACGCCCTCGTGCCGGGGACGTCGGTGAACACCCGCCGAAGCCATTGCGGCAGAGCGTTGTTGGGCCGCGGCATCACCCACGGTGGGGTGCGCTGATACACCTGCAGTTCGGCGACCTCGTCCACGATGGCTGGTACCAGCTGGATGGCGCTGGCCCCCGTGCCGATCACCGCGACGCGCTTGCGGGTGATGTCGACGTCGTGGTTCCACCGGGCGGAGTGGAACGCGACGCCGCCGAAGTCCTCGAGCCCCTCGAACTCTGGGGTCAGCGGAACGTGCAGGGCGCCTGCACCGGAGATCAGGAACTGCGCCAGGTACTCGTCACCGTCGGCGGTGTGGACGTGCCACATCGACTCGCCCTCGTCCCACCGGGCGTGCTCGACACGAGCCCCGAATCGCACGTATCGGCGGAGGCCGTACTTGTCGGCGACACCCCGGAGGTAGTCGAAGATCTCGGGTTGCAGCGACCACATGTGCTGCCAGTCGGCCTTCGGCTCGAAGGAGAACGAGTACATATGCGACGGGATGTCGCACGCGCATCCGGGGTAGGTGTTGTCCCGCCAGGTGCCGCCGATGTCGTCGGCCTTCTCGAGGATGACGAAGTCGACGCCTTGACGCTGCAGGGCGATGGCCATGCCGAGTCCGGAGAAGCCGGTGCCGATGATCAGTGCGCGCGTCCGCACGGGCTCGGCGTGGGCGGCAGCGTCACCCGACCGTTCGGCGGTGTCGGTCATGCGCCGAGAATACCGGGACCGTGGGTACCGGCCGTCAGGCGACGGATTCGCTCCGCTGGACGCCCTCGTGCAGCGGCAGCTCTGGGTCGATCTTGATGCCGATCAGCTCGCAGGTCCCGTTGATCGAGCTGAGCATGATCGTGGTCATGTAGCCGATGAACGACTCGGCGGGCATCCGGCGCGGGCTGTCGACCTGCGGTCCGAGCCACCAGTCCGTGGCCGCCGCGGCGGACCCGAAGGTCGTGTAGGCCGCCAGTTCTATGGCGTTGCCGTCGAGTTCCATCTCGCGCAGCTCATTGTTGAACATCGTGGCCATGGCGAGCGTGACCTCGCGGCCCTCGTTGAGCGCGCGCATGGTCGACTCGGTCTGCTCGGCGAAGCGACCCTGGATGAGGAAGCGGCAGACGTTGGGGTGCTCATCCACCATCAGCACGTACTGCTCGACGCTGCGGCGGATCACCTCGCGCGCTGGGTCGGTCGCGATGTCGATGTGTGGGAAGATCGCCGCCCACAGCATGTCGCGGAGGCGCTCGCCGATCGCCTGGAAGAGGTCCGACTTGTCGGTGAAGTGGCGGTAGATCTTCGGCTTGGCCGTACCCGCCTCTTCGGCGATCTCGCGCAGGCTGACCTCGGGTCCGAGTCGATCGATCGCCCGGAATGCGGCGTCGACGATCTCCGCCCGTACCTTCTTGCGGTGCTCGCGCCACCGCTCGCTGCGCGCATCGACCTTCACCCCCGGCTGGGGCGCCGGACGGGGCATGGACGGTCTACGCACGGGTTTACTGTACCCGCTGGTACCGCCTTGACCGGCAGACCACGCATGGCGCGCTGACCAGCGCATCACCCGCGGACTGCCAGGGCTACAGCTCGTCGTAGAGATGTACGAGGCGTGTCAGCACGGTGGCCGCGGTACGCACCTGCGCGAGGTCGAGATCGGCGGTGATCCGGGCGAGTGCGCGATCGAGGTGGCGTTGACGCTCGGCATGGCGGGCGCGGCCGGCGCTGGTCAGTGCGACGGTGGCGGTCCGTCGGTCGCCGGACAGCGCCCGCACGCGCGTCACATAGCCCGCGCGCTCTAGTCCCGTGACCAACTGGGTCACCGCCGCACTCGTGGTCTCGACGCGTTCAGCCAGCGCGCCGACGGTCAGCGGACCATCGGCAAGACTCTTGAGCGCGCGCGCGTGCGTCAACGACAGCGCCTCGGGGTCGCGCGTCGCCCTTCCCCGCAAACGGGCATCAGCCGCACTGAGCGCGTATGCCGCGCCGGCGAGTTCGCCGATCGCCGAGCCGCGGGGCCTAGTCGCCACGACTGCCCGGTGAAGATGTTGCAGCTGGCCGGTATTGCCGCTCGGCGTTCATGGGTCGTACTCTACATAAGTGCTTAATCAATAAGTACTTATCTAATGGAGGTCGACATGACGACGCGCTTCATCGACCAGACCTGGTCTCTGGACATCGCTCTGGCGCAGGGCGGTTTCGACGCGCTGCACCCCGGAGGCAAGGCGACCCTCGAGCAACTCGGCCACGACACGACCGACTTCGACGACGTGTTCGCACGCGTTGCCAGCGGCGCGATGCTGCCGAAGGCCTGGGCGACCGTTGCGGCGCAGGCCGAGACACGCGCGCGCCATCACGAGGCGCACGGCTTCGCGCGCACCGCGTCGGACCTCTACCTGCGCGCCGCCGTCATGTTCGGGCGGGCGCAGTATTCGATCTACGACGACGCCGACCCCCGCAAGGCCGCGTTCCGCACACGCTGCGACGCCTGCGTCGACCGACTCTCCGCACTCCGCGACGACACCGTGCGACGGGTCGAACTCGACTTCGACGGCAAGACGTTGTTCGGACTCCTACACCTACCGGCCGGTGACGTCGTCGATGCGCCGGCCGTGATCCTGGGGCCCGGCATGGACATGATCAAGGAGGACTACATCCAGGCTGCCGAGCGCTACTACACCTCCCGCGGTGTCGTGGCGCTGTCGATCGAGGGGCCCGGGCAGGGCGCGACGCGGACCGGCGGCCTGACCGTCGGACTGACCAACTACGAGCGCGCCATCGACACGTATGCGACCTACCTCGCGGCCCTTCCCGAGGTGGATTCGACTCGAATCGGCATGTTCGGCATCAGCATGAGTGGTTACTGGGCGCTGCGAGCGCTCGCCTCCCCCGACACGCGTCTGCGCGCGGCCGCCACGTTCGAAGCGGTGTCCGGTGACTTCCGGACGATCTTCGATGCCGCGCAGCCCACCTTCAAGAAGAATTACATGTACATGGCCGGTTACACGGACGAGTCAGCCTTCGACCGCGACCTCGTGGCGCACATGCCGCTCGGCGACCTGGTCCGGAACATCACTCGACCGGTCCTGCTCGGCATCGGCGAATTCGACGAACTCACACCGGTGGAGGATGCGCTGGCCACCTATGAGCGCATCACCGCGCCCAAGGAGATGCGCGTCTACGAGGGCCAGTTCCACCCGTTGGGCGGGGTCGCCGCCGAGGTGTTCGCCTTCGGGGCCGAGTGGGTCGTGCGCGCCATGCACGGCGACTTCGACCGACCCGGCTACGACGAACGACACTTCATGAGCGCCGACGGTGCGGCCACCGAGGGCTGCGCCGACCCCCAATGGTGGTTGGGCGCGACCCCTACCGCACTGGACCGGGTGCGGCGCGCGGAGGCCGTCGCGGGTGCCTGAACGGCCGCCCCGCTGTCAGCCGGGAATGGCCGGCCGGGTCCCGGTGACGACCGTCAGCAGCAGCACCGAGTCCTCGAGCGCGTCCACGTTGTGTCGCTCCAGCGGCAGGATCAGGAAGTCACCCTGCTCGCACTCGACGGCGTCGGCGTCATCCGCGGAACCCGCAACGCGCACGCGACCCCGCAGCACCAGCAGCGTCGCCTCGCCCGGGCTCTCGTGGTCGTCGAGGCGTTTGCCCTCGGCCACCGCGATCAGGGTCTGGCGCAGCTCGTGCTCGTGGCCGCCGTACACCGTGCGCGCGGACCGCCCGGCACGAGCGCCGCGCGCGGCCTCGAGTTGGTCGTCGGCAAGCACCGACAGCGACACCGTATCCATGGTCGGCCGCCTACCCGCGCTCGTGGCGGCGAAACCGCACGGGTCAGCGTCGACCGCGCTTGGTCGGGCCCGGTGCCCGCGCGACCTTTCCCGCGGCGGCACGCGCAGCCTGCTTCGCGAGGGTCTTCTCGCGTGCGGTGCGCTTGGGCGCCGGCTCGGCGCGGCCTCGCGACGAACTGGGCTTGCGGCCGCGCACGACGCCGATGAACTCCTCCACCAGTTCCGACTGCTCGCCCTCGGGAATCGCGAGGGCGACCGGACAGCCGGGCGCCTCGGAGATCGGACGGTACACGAGGTCCCTGCGGTGGTACAGCCGCGCCAGCGACTGCGGGACGATGAGCACGCCCATCCCCGCGGCCACGAGTTCCGTTGCGGCCTGTGTGCTTTCGGGCCGATGCTCGACGGGGACGCCGGGAGCGGACGGCCAGGCCACGACGTCGTCGAGCGGGAGCAGGATCGGTTCGTCGACGAGGTCCGCGACGGCGACCTCGTCGGCGGCACCGAGCAGGTGGTCCGCCGGTACGACGACGACGGTCGTCTCCTCGTACAGACCGATCAGCGCGACCCCCGACACGTCACCCGGCGGCCGGAGCAGCGCGACGTCGACGGTGCCGTCCCGCACCGCATCGACCGCGTCCGCGGCGGCGACGGAGTACAGACGCAGGGGCGCCTCGGGACGACGTTCCGCCCAGGTCCGCGCCCACTTCGCGGGTGTCACGCCGGGGACGTATCCGACGGTGAGGCGGGACGGGGTCACCGCCCCAGGCTACCGATAGGCTCATGCCATGAGCAGGCCGAACGCGCAGTCCATGAAACCCGCCACGGCGGCGAAGAAGCTGGACGTGTACCTGCCGGCGACGCCCGCGGAGTTCCAGGAGAACGCGATCACCCGCTCCGAACTCGCTGCGCTGCAGGCCGACCCGCCGCAGTGGCTCAAGGACCTCCGCAAGGACGGGCCGCACCCCAAGAACCTCGTCGCGGCCAAGCTGAGCATCTCGATCGCCGGCCTCGCCCGCGGCGGAGTGACCGAGGCACTCACCACCGGGCAGATCGCGCAGCTGCTCGAGGAGATGCCCGAGTGGCTGGTCGCGGAGCGCGAGAGCTACCAGGCCGTGCTCCGCGAGGAGCGCCGCCTCAAGGCGCAACAGGAGGATCGCGCTCGCGACAGCTGAGCCGGCCCCGAACGTGAAAATGGCGACGCAACTCGCGAGAGTCGCGTCGCCAGATTCACGATCGGCGGCGGGGCGTCATAACATGCAGCTGACGCAACCCTCCACCTCAGTCCCCTCCAACGCCATCTGGCGCAGGCGGATGTAGTACAGCGTCTTGATGCCCTTGCGCCACGCGTAGATCTGCGCCTTGTTCACGTCGCGCGTGCTCGCGGTGTCCTTGAAGAACAGCGTCAGCGACAGACCCTGGTCCACGTGCTGGGTGGCCGCGGCGTAGGTGTCGATGATCTTCTCGTAGCCGATCTCGTACGCATCCTGGTAGTACTCCAGGTTGTCGTTGGTGAGGTACGGCGCCGGGTAGTAGACGCGGCCGATCTTGCCTTCCTTGCGGATCTCGATCTTGGACGCGACCGGGTGGATCGACGACGTCGAGTGGTTGATGTAGGAGATCGAACCGGTGGGCGGGACGGCCTGCAGGTTCTGGTTGTAGATGCCGTGCGTCTGCACCGACTCCTTCAACCGCTTCCAGTCCTCCTGCGTCGGGATCCGAATGTCCGCCTGGGCGAACAGTTCCCGCACCCGCTCGGTCGCCGGCTCCCACGTCTGGTCGGTGTACTTGTCGAAGAACTCGCCCGACTTGTACTTGGACCGCTCGAAACCGCCGAACGCCGTGCCCCGCTCGATGGCGATGCGATTCGACGCCCGCAGCGCGTGGTACAGCACCGTGTAGAAGTACATGTTGGTGAAGTCGATGCCCTCGTCGGAGCCGTACATGATCCGCTCGCGGGCCAGGTAACCGTGCAGGTTCATCTGCCCCAGCCCGATGGCGTGAGAGTCGTTGTTGCCCTGCTCGATCGACGGCACCGACCAGATGTGCGTCTGGTCGCTGACCGCCGTCAGCCCGCGGATCGACGTCTCGATCGTCTGCGCGAAGTCCGGTGAGTCCATCGCCTTGGCGATGTTGAGCGACCCGAGGTTGCAGGAGATGTCCTTGCCGACCTTCGAGTAGCTGAGGTCCTCGTTGAACAGCGACGGGGTGGACACCTGCAGGATCTCCGAGCACAGGTTGCTGTGGGTGATCTTGCCCTCGATCGGATTCGACCGGTTCACGGTGTCCTCGTACATGATGTACGGGTAGCCCGACTCGAACTGCAGCTCCGCGAGCGTCTGGAAGAACTCGCGCGCCTTGATCTTCGTCTTGCGGATCCGCGCGTCGTCGACCATCTCGTAGTACTTCTCGGTGATCGAGATATCGGCGAACGGCACGCCGTAGACGCGCTCCACGTCGTACGGCGAGAACAGGTACATGTCCTCGTTGCGCTTGGCCAGCTCGAAGGTGATGTCCGGGATCACGACGCCCAGCGACAGCGTCTTGATGCGGATCTTCTCGTCGGCGTTCTCGCGCTTGGTGTCGAGGAACCGGTAGATGTCGGGGTGGTGTGCCTGCAGGTACACCGCACCGGCACCCTGGCGGGCACCGAGCTGGTTGGCATAGGAGAACGAGTCCTCGAGCAGCTTCATGATCGGGATGACGCCCGAACTCTGGTTCTCGATGTTCTTGATCGGCGCGCCGTGCTCGCGAATGTTGCTCAGCAGCAACGCCACTCCACCGCCGCGCTTGGACAGCTGCAGCGCCGAGTTGATGGAGCGCCCGATGGACTCCATGTTGTCCTCGATGCGCAGCAGGAAGCACGACACGGGCTCGCCGCGCTGCTTCTTGCCCGAGTTGAGGAAGGTCGGGGTGGCCGGCTGGAACCGGCCGTCGATGATCTCGTCGACGAGCCTCTCGGCGAGCAGCGTGTCACCGGCGGCCAGCGTCAGCGCGACCATGACGACGCGGTCCTCGAAGCGCTCGAGGTAGCGCTTTCCGTCGAACGTCTTCAGCGTGTACGAGGTGTAGTACTTGAACGCGCCGAGGAACGTCGGGAAGCGGAACTTCTTGGCGAACGCCCGGTCGATCAGCGTCTTCACGAAGTTGCGGCTGTACTGGTCGAGCACCTCGCGCTCGTAGTAGTTCTCCTTGACCAGGTAGTCGAGCTTCTCGTCCTGGTTGTGGAAGAACACCGTGTTCTGGTTGACGTGCTGCAGGAAGTACTGGTTTGCGGCTTCCCGGTCCTTGTCGAACTGGATCTTGCCGTCGTCGTCGTACAGGTTCAGCATCGCGTTGAGCGCGTGGTAATCGGTCTCCCCCGGCAGTGCGTGGGGTGCGATCACAGGTTCTGCAGTGACGGTTGGTGACACGTCTTGTCCTTCCAGAAGTCGGCGAGCCCCTCGCGGACGGCGAAGACGTCGTCGGTGGTGCCCATCAATTCGAAGCGGTACAGGTAGGGAACGCCGCACTTGCGGGAGACGACGTCGCCGGCATAGCCGAATTCGGCGCCGAAGTTGCTGTTGCCCGCGGCGATGACGCCGCGGATCAGCGATCGGTTGTGTTCGTTGTTGAGGAAGGCGATCACCTGCTTGGGGACGTATCCCCCGGCTTCGGGATCGGGACCGTTCGCGTGTCCACCGCCGTAGGTGGGCAGCACCAGCACGTAGGGCTCGTGGACCTCGATGCGCTCACGGAGCGGGATGCGTATCGCGGGCAGTTCCAGCTTCTCGACGAAGCGGAGCGTGTTCTCCGAGACGCTGGAGAAGTAGACCAGATTGGTCATGGCGCTCCCTCCCTCCCCGCGCCGCTATCCGTGCCTCTAGGCCGTGACCGCGATGGAACCGGCGAGCGTCTTGATGCGATCGGGACGGAAGCCCGACCAGTGCTCGGTGCCGGCGACGACGACCGGCGCCTGCAGGTAGCCCAGCGCCATGACGTAGTCGCGGGCCTCGGGGTCGACGCTGATGTCGATGACGTCGTACTCGACGCCCGCCTTGTCGAGAGCCTTGTAGGTGGCGTTGCACTGGACGCATGCCGGCTTGGTGTACACGGTGACGCTCATCTTGGTGCAACTCCTCTACGTACGGATTGACTGGCTACCGGTTCCCACTGAGTTTCAGCGAGCAGACGACCTCGGAAATTCCGTCGATCCACGGGCGAGCGGGGCGACGAATCCACCGGGCCGAGGCCCGCTGACTACCGGTTCGTGCGCTCCGGCCGACCTCTGAAGCGGTGGGAACCGTTGGGGCCTGTCGGTCTGCAGAACACTACACCTAGTGGCCGACGATCGATACGGATACAAGATGTTCTGAACGACATTCGTGGAATTCCCAGGTGGTAACCGGATCCGGCCCCGCCGCACCGGCGTGTCGCACGTCACATTCCCGCCGTGTCGCGCTACGAGCACAGGTCTACCACCGCGCACCGACGGTCCCGGGCCGCCCGTCCGCAGACAGCAAAGCCGCCGAGGGCCCCTGACGTGGGCCCCTCGGCGGCTCGGCTCAGACCGTGGTCAACCGACCTCGGCGACCAACTTCTCGATGGCCTCGCGGACACTGCCCGCGACCTCGGAGTTCTCCCTCGGGTGCTTGCCGTCGAAGGTGGCGGACGGGATGGAGAGCTTCACGTCCTCGATGACCGCCGGCCCCGCGACGCCGAACGACTTACGGGTCTCGTCGTGCGCCCACACCCCGCCGTACTGCCCCAGCGAGGATCCGATGACGACGGCGGGCTTGTCCTTGAGCGCGCTGTTGCCGAAGGGGCGCGACAGCCAGTCGATGGCGTTCTTCAAGACGCCGGGGATGCTGCCGTTGTACTCGGGGGTGACGACCAGGGTGGCGTCGGCGTCCGCGGCGACGGCGCGCAGCGCGCGCACCGGCTCGGCGACGTCGTCGCCGTCCTCGTCCTCGTTGTAGAAGGGCAGTTCACCGAGGCGATCGAACAGCTCCAGCGTCACGCCCTCGGGTGCGACCTCGGTGGCCAGCTCGGCCAGCTGGCGATTGACCGACTCCTTGCGCAGGCTGCCCAGCAGGACCAGTACCTTGACGTCCGACATCTTCATCCCTTTCCTCGAGTTCCCGTGATGCTCGCACAGTTTAACCGGACCGTGGTCCGATTGATTCCCGTTGAGTTAAACTTTGAGTGTGACCGGCATCGATCGATCCGACGGATTCGTCGGGCTCCCGGTCACCGACCCGTCACCGTCCGAACGGGGTGACGCCGCCCGCAACCGCGCACTGCTGCTCGACGCGGCCCGCCGTCTCATCACCGAGCGCGGCACCACCTCGGTGACGATGGACGACGTGGCCACCGCCGCCGGCGTCGGCAAGGGCACGCTGTTCCGCCGCTTCGGCAGCCGTTCCGGGCTGATGATCGTGCTGCTCGACGAGGACGAGAAGGAGCAGCAGCACGCGTTCATGTTCGGTCCGCCGCCGCTCGGACCGGGCGCCCCGCCGATCGACCGCCTCATCGCCTACGGCCACGAGCGCCTGTCGTTCGTCTGGGACCACCGCGCACTGCTCAGCGACGCGGGCCGAGACCCGCAGACCCGCTTCAACGCGCCGTCGACACTGCACCGGATCCACGTCCGGATGCTGCTCGCGTCGGCGGGCACCACCGGCGACCTCGACGCCCAGACCGACGCCCTGCTCGCCCTGCTCGACGCCGAGTACGTCACCCATCAGGTGACCGACCTCGACCGCAGCCTCGAGCAGCAGGTCCGGGGGTGGGAAGACGTCGTCCACAAGCTCTGTGGCGTCTGAGCCGATGGCCTGGATCCTGCACGTCGACCTCGACCAGTTCCTGGCGTCGGTCGAACTGCGCAGGCACCCCGACCTGGTGGGCCTGCCGGTCATCGTCGGCGGGAGCGGTGACCCGACCGAGCCCCGCAAGGTCGTGACGTGCGCCTCCTACGAGGCGCGAGAGTTCGGCGTGCACGCCGGGATGCCGCTGCGCGCAGCGGCCCGCAAGTGCCCCGACGCCACCTTCCTGCCGTCGGACTCGGCGGCCTACGACGAGGCCTCCGACCAGGTGATGGGACTGCTGCGCGATCTGGGTCATCCCGTCGAGGTGTGGGGCTGGGACGAGGCGTACCTGGGTGCCGACGTCGCGGACCCCGTCGCACTCGCCGAGCGCATCCGGTCGGTGATCGCCGCCGAGACCGGGCTGTCCTGCTCGGTCGGGATCAGCGACAACAAGCAGCGCGCCAAGGTCGCGACGGGGTTCGGCAAGCCTGGCGGGGTGTTCACCCTCACCGACGAGAATTGGATGACGCTGATGGGCGACCGCGGGGTGGATGCGCTGTGGGGCGTCGGACCCAAGACGGCGAAGCGTCTCGCCGGGCTGGGCATCACCACGGTCGCCGACCTCGCCGCAGCCGACGCAACACTGCTCACCGAGACGTTCGGACCGTCCACCGGCCTCGGCGTCCTGCTGCTGGCCAAGGGCGGTGGCGACGAGACGGTCAGCCCGCAGCCGTGGGTGCCGCGGTCGCGCAGCCACGTGGTCACGTTCCCCACCGACCTGACCGACCGCACCGAGATGACCGCAGCCGTCACGCGATTGGCCGTCCAGACGCTCGCCGAGGTCGTCGCCGAGGGCCGGGTCGTCACCCGGGTCGCGGTCACGATGCGCACCGCGACGTTCTTCACCAGGACGAAGATCCGCAAGCTGCCCGCCCCCGGCGTCGACGAACCGACGATCGTCGAGACGGCGCTCGCCGTGCTCGATCGGTTCGACCTCGACCGTCCGGTGCGGCTACTCGGCGTGCGGCTGGAACTCGCCATGTCTGACGACGCCGTCGGTGCCGGGCGTTAGCGTCGGAACGTGCTGCACACCATCGCCGTCCGCGGCTATCGCTCACTGCGCGAGTTCGTGATGCCGCTGTCGGGCCTGACCGTCGTCACGGGCGCCAACGGCACCGGCAAGTCATCGGTGTACCGGGCGCTGGGCCTGCTCGCCGACTGCGCCCGCAATGAGGTGGTCGGCTCCCTCGCTCGCGAGGGTGGTCTCGAGTCGGTGCTGTGGGCCGGACCGGAGGATCTCGGCGGTGCGCGCCGCACCGGCCGCGCGGAGGGCACCACCAGGACCCGCTCGGTGTCGCTCGAGATGGGCTATGCCGCAGACGACTTCGGCTACCTCGTCGACCTCGGACTGCCGCAGCACGCGGGGAAGGGCTCACTCTTCGCGCGCGATCCGGAGATCAAGCGCGAGGCGGTGTTCGCCGGTCCGCGGCTTCGGCCGAGCGCGACCCTGGTGTCGCGCGGCGCCGCATACGCTGAGGTGGCGTCCGACACGGGTCGCGGCTTCGACGAACTCACGAGGGCGCTGCCGACCCACCGCAGCGTGCTCGCCGAGTACGCTCACGCCGGCGCTCTACCCGAACTCGCCGCGGTGCGAGACCGGTTGCGCGGGTGGCGGTTCTACGACGGCTTTCGCGTGGACGCCGATGCCCCGGCCCGGCAGCCGCGGGTGGGCACCCGCACCCCGGTCCTCGCCGCCGACGGCGCCGATCTCGCGGCCGCCGTGCAGACCATCGTCGAGGCCGGTTTCGACGATCTCGCCCGCGCGGTCGCCGATGCCTTCGACGGCGCGACGCTCGGGGTGTCCGTCACCGACGGACTGTTCGACCTGACGCTGCGGCAGAGCGGCATGCTGCGGCCACTGCGCACCGCCGAACTCTCCGACGGCACACTGCGTTTCCTGCTGTGGGGCGCCGCGCTGCTGAGCCCGTCACCGCCGTCGCTGATGGTGCTCAACGAGCCCGAGACGTCGCTGCACCCCGATCTCGTCGCGCCCCTCGCGGCGATGATCCGGTCGGCCGCCACCGGCACCCAGGTCGTCGTGGTCACGCACTCGGCTCCCATGCGCGCCCACCTCGCCGAGGCAGGTGCGACGGAGGTCGAGTTGTACAAGGACTGGGGCGAGACCCGGATCAGCGGTCAGACGAACCTGACGGCGCCGCCGTGGGAGTGGGGCCGCCGGTGAGGATCACTTCGTCGAGGGCCGCAGGGCGCGGGTGAAGATGACGTTGACCCGCCGCATCGCCACGCTGTAGGGCCACCAGGCCGCGCGCTTGAACATGTAGAGCGCGCGGATGTCCGGCGAGGTGTAGACCAGGTAACGGTTGCGCGCGACCCCGCGCAGGATGCGGTCGGCGACGTGCTCCGGCGACACCGCGTGCCCACCGAACCGGTCGACCCACTTGCGCACCTGCGGGTGGTCCCGATCGACGCCGGCGATCTCGACGGTCTGCACTAGCGGCGTCTTGACCGCTCCCGGCACCACCAGGGACACGCCGATGCGGTGGCGTGCCAGGTCGAACCGGAGGACCTCGCTGACGCCGCGCAGTCCGTACTTGCTCGCGCTGTACGCGGCGTGCCAGGGCAGTGCGACGAGGCCCGCCGCCGACGACACGTTGACGAGGTGTCCGCCGCGCTTGGCCGCCACCATCGGCGGGACGAAGCACTCGATGACGTGGATCGGCCCCATCAGGTTGACCGACACCATGGTGTCCCAGTGCCGGTGCTCGAGCGTGCTGACGGTGCCCCATGCCGAGACCCCGGCGATGTTCATCACGACGTCCATGGCCGGGTGCGAGGCGTGGACGTCGGCTGCGAACGCGGCGACCTGGTCGTAGTCCGAGACGTCGAGCGCGCGATGGGCGCTCACCACTCCGCCCAGCGCACGGGCGTCCGCGACGGTCTCGTCGAGACCCTCCGCGTTGCGATCGGTGAGGAACAGTTCGGCACCCTCGGCCGCCAGTCGCAACGCCGTCGCCCGGCCGATGCCGCTGGCGGCTCCGGTGAGGAAGCACCTCTTGCCCGCATATCCGTTGCGCTGTGCCATGCGGGTGACCCTACCGGCGGACCTCAGCGGTCCTGGCCACCCCACAGCGCGTTCAGCCACAGTCGCTCGACCACGTCGACCGCCCGGACCGGATCGGCGTCGCGGCCGACGAAGCCGGTGTCGTGCGACAGCGTCATCGCCGTCGTCGCGGTGAGCATGCGCACCAGCGCCGGGAGGTCGTCGGTGATGGGCCGGGCACCGGAGTCCTGCCGGACGAGACCGACGATCTTCTCGATGACGGTGTCCTCGAAGTCGTTCATGATCTCGCGGATCTGCCCGTCGGTGTTCTGCGCCAGCGTGAACGCCCGCATGACGGGGTCGCGACTGCCGAACACCGCGGCGGCACTGCCGACCATGCGCTTGGCGAACTCGGCCGGCGTCTCGTCGGGCTCGCGCGGCGCGTAGTCGTGGGTGAGCGTCTCCAACTCGTCCATGGCCTCGGCCACGATGACGGCGAGCACCGCGTACTTGGAGTCGAAGTAGAAGTAGAACCCCGACCGCGCCACCCCGGCCCGCTCGCTGATCATGCTGACCGACAGGTCGGCGAACGACTTGACCTCGAGCAGTTCGCGGACGGCGTTGATGATCGCCTCGCGCTGCCGGTCACCACGACTGCGACGACTGGCGCCGCCAGCGGGGACCGGTTCGACGCTCATGGTCGACAACCATTGCACCGTGGCACGCCCGGGACAAACTTGACAGGCGTCAAGTCGCCTCGGCAGGATGGCGTTCGAGTGAGATCGACCACACGAACTCAGCCCAGGAGAATCATGGCGACCATCAACACCCCGGAGTACCTGCTCGGCGAGGCGAAACGACGTCTCACTCCCTCGATCAACAACTTCCCCGGGATGGGCGCCATCGAGAAGCGGCTGCGCGCCAAGGAGTGGGAGCAGTTCCCCCTGGCGGAGCCGCCCCCGGGCAGCGGCCTCAAGCCGGTCCTGGGCGACGCCGGCCTGCCGGTGCTGGGCCACATGATCGAGACGTTCCGGGGCGGCCCCGCCTTCGCACTGGACATCTATCGCAAGCACGGCCCGGTGCACTACACGCACTCGGCGGCGCTGCCCGCGGTCACCGCCCTGGGTCCGGACGCCACGCAGACGGTGTTCTCCAACCGCAACAAAGACTACTCGCAGCAGGGCTGGCATCCCGTCATCGGCCCGTTCTTCAACCGCGGCCTGATGATGCTCGACTTCGAGGAACACATGTTCCACCGGCGCATCATGCAGGAGGCCTTCATCCGCAGCCGGCTCACCGGCTACGTGGAGCACATCGACCGGGTGGCCTCCGAGGTCGTGAGCAACGACTGGGTGGCCAACGACTCACGCTTCCTCTTCTATCCCGCCGTCAAGGAACTGACCCTCGACATCGCGTCGGTGGTGTTCATGGGCCACGAGCACGGCGGCGACAAGGAGTTGGTCACCAAGGTCAACGACGCCTTCACGATGACCACCCGTGCGGGCGGGGCGATCATCCGGACGGCCGTGCCGCCGTTCAAGTGGTGGCGCGGGCTGCAGGCCCGCAAGGTGCTCGACGACTACTTCGTCGCCCGCGTGAAGGAGAAGCGCGGCACCGAGGGCACCGACATGCTGAGCGTGCTGTGTCAGACCGCGGACGAGGACGGCAACGCCTTCTCCGACGCCGACATCGTCAACCACATGATCTTCCTGATGATGGCCGCGCACGACACCTCGACGTCGACGCTGACGACGATGGCCTACAACCTGGCCGCCAACCCGGAGTGGCAGGACCGGGTGCGCGACGAGTCCGACCGCCTCGGCGACGGTCCGCTCGACATCGACGCGCTGGAGAAGCTCGAGACACTCGACCTCGTGATGAACGAGTCGCTGCGCCTGGTGACGCCGCTGCCCTTCAACGTGCGAATGACGGTGCGCGACACCGACCTCTGCGGCTACCACATCCCGGCCAACACCTCGGTGATCACCTGGCCGTCGATGAACCACCACCTGCCGGAGCTGTGGACCGACCCGGAGAAGTTCGACCCGGCGCGGTTCGCCGAACCGCGCAACGAGCACAAGCAGCACCGGTACGCGTTCGCGCCGTTCGGTGGCGGCGCCCACAAGTGCATCGGCATGGTGTTCGGCCAGCTCGAGATCAAGACCGTCATGCACCGCCTGCTACGCAAGTACCGCCTGGAGCTGGCCCGGCCGGGATACAAGGCGCACTGGGACTACGGCGGCATGCCCATCCCGATGGACGGCATGCCCATCATCCTGCGCCCGCTGCGCTGACCGTGGCGCGGGCTGAGGGACTGGCCGACGCGGGCATCGTCGCACTGGCGGGCATGCGGATCGGGATCGGCGCACTGGCGTGGGCCAACCCGGAGCTGACCTCGCGGCTGTTCGGCTTCCCCGCACCCGACGCGCAGGGCCGCTACCTGTGGCGGCTGTTCGGCGTGCGCGACCTCGCAGTCGGACTCGGCACGGTGACCAGTTCCGGTGACCGGCGCCGGACCTGGGCTCGCGTCGGCATGGCCTGCGACGTCGCCGATGGTGCGGCCGGCGTCCTGGGCCGGGGCGGCGTGTCCCCGGCCAGCGCGGCCGCCATGATCGGCGTCCCGGCCGCCGCGGTGGGCTTCGGGGCGTGGGCGCTGCGCCCGCGCGGCTGAGCCCTCCCGGTCCCTCGGGTCAGGACCGGCCGACCACGATTCGGCGCCGCGGCCAGGAGTAGTTGGCGTACCCCTTCGGATTCCACAGCGCCGCAGTGGATTCCGACTGCAGCCCACCCCTGTCGTCCCAGGCCCTGGCCACGACGTCGACCGTGCCGTCGACGAGGTCGACGGTGAACGACCAGAACCGCCACGCCCACGGACCACGGGATGCCGACAGCTCGGCGGGCCGCCACGTCGCACCACCGTCGGCCGAGACGTCGACGCGTGCGATCTCGCGGTCGTCGCCGCCTAGTGCGTAGCCGCTCACCGTGACCGGACCGGGCGGCAGTACCGCCCCGTCGGCCGGACACAGGATCGCCGAGTTCAGGCCGATGCTCGACAGCGGGATGCCCTCGCCCGCGCCGGCGCCGGGATCGGCGTCCGCGGGCAGCAGCCGGTAGGCGCTCGCCTGAAAGTAGTTGTCCGACGGGCTGTCCCGCACCGTGATCCGATGCACCCACTTGACGCTGCGGGCGCCGATGAACCCCGGCACGACGACCCGCACCGGCCCACCGTGCAGACGGGGCAGCGGTTCGTCGTTCATGCGCCAGGCCAGGAGCACCTCCCGCGACAGCGCCTTGCGCAGCGGGATCGAACTGCCGTACGCCTGCGCGGGTGACGCGTCCGCGGCGACGTCGGGGGCGGTGAACTCGACGTGCAGGTCGTCGGCGTCGGTGACGCCCGCCGACGCGAGCACGTCGGCCAGCCGGGCGCCGTGCCACCGAGCGGTCGAGGTGGCGCCCGGTCCCCACGGATCCTCGCCGGGGATCGGCCGTATCGCGACGAACTCGTCGCGCCGGTTGCCCGCGCACTGCAGCGTGGCCGTCACCTCGTGCTCGGCGAACTCGGAGGTCAACCGGTCGAGCGACAGGTCAAGTTCCGCGTCGACCAGTCCGTCGACCACGAGCCGCCAGTCGTTCGCGGCCACATCGGGGATGGGGCCGTGGTTGCGGGCGTAGAAGACGTCGACCGGCGTGATCTCCTCGTCGGCGAGCGCGGCCGCCGCCGCTTCGGCGTTGAACGGCACCGCCTCCTGCACCACCGTGCCGGGCCGCTTGCCCCAGGTCCGCACCGACGTCATAACAGCTCATTGTGCAGCGCCCGAGCCCGTCGGCGCTCGGGTTGCGCTCGGTCGGATCGCAACGGGGGTTTTCGATCACCACGAGCACGAGTCTTGCCTTCACCGCGACGGTAGGGCTATGTGGAGTCACGTGACGCCAACGGACACCTCGACGGACGCCGGAACGGCGGCCGATCCACCGGCGAACCTCCGCACGCCGCTGCTGGCGAGCCTCGTGGGCACCACGATCGAGTGGTACGACTTCTTCCTCTACGCCACGGCGGCGAGCCTCGTGTTCAACCGCGCGTTCTTCCCCGACGAGAGTTCACTGGTCGGCACGCTGCTGTCCTTCGCGACCTTCGCCGTCGGCTTCGTCGTCCGCCCGATCGGTGGCTTCGTGTTCGGGCACATCGGTGACCGCATCGGCCGCAAGCGCACCCTCGCGGCGACCATGTTGCTGATGGGAGGCGCCACCGCGCTGATGGGCGTGCTGCCCACCGCAGCACAGATCGGGATCCTCGCGCCGATCCTGCTGCTGGTGCTGCGCATCGTGCAGGGCTTCGCGCTGGGAGGTGAGTGGGCGGGTGCGGTCCTGCTCGCCGTCGAGCACAGCCCGCCCAACCGCCGCGGCCTCTTCGGCAGCATCCCGCAGGTCGGCCTCGCGCTCGGTCTGGCGCTGGGCACGGGGGTGTTCGCGCTGCTGCAGGTGGTGATGAGCGACGAGGCGTTCCTCGCCTACGGCTGGCGGATCGCGTTCCTGGGGAGCATCGCGCTCGTGATCGTCGGTGTCGTCGTCCGCCTCAAGGCCACCGAGACGCCCGAGTTCGAAAAGGTGCGCCAGTCGGGCGAGACGTCGACGGTGCCGGTGCGGGAGGTGTTCCGCCCGCCCGCGCTGCGGTCGACGGTGCTCGGCATGCTGTCGCGCTGGGGCGAGGGTGCCGCGTTCAACACCTGGGGTGTGTTCGCCATCTCCTACGCCACCGGCACCCTGCACCTGGCCAAGGTGCCGACGCTGGTGGTGGTGACGGTCGCGGCGCTGCTGATGGCGGCGCTGCTGCCGGTGTCGGGTCTGCTGGCCGACCGCTTCGGGCCGAAACGCGTGTACGCCAGCGGGATCGCCGCCTACGGGATTCTGGTGTTCCCGGTGTTCGCGCTGTTCTCCGTCGGGACGCTCACCACGTACGCGGTGGGCATGATCCTGGTGTTCGGGGTCGTGCACGCCTGGTTCTACGGCGCGCAGGGCACGCTGTACGCGTCGCTGTTCCCCACCCGCATCCGCTACACCGGGCTCTCGACGGTGTATCAGCTGTCGGGGGTCTACGCGTCGGGTCTGACGCCGCTGATCCTCGTCGCACTGATCGCGGCGACGGACGGCTCACCGTGGTTGGCGTGCGGATACCTCGTCGCGACGGCGGCGATCAGCGTGGCGGCGACGCTCGCGCTGAAACCGCTCGATCAGGTGCAGTCGGCGTAGAGCCGGTTCGCGCAGGCGATGATCGCCCGCAGCGCCGAACTGGTCGCGTCGTCGGCCAGCCCCATGGCCCAGCTCTCGTGGAACCCGTCGGTGCCGCGCACGTAGGTCGCGGTCGCACCGTCGGCTGGCAGCTGGTGGAATTCGCGGACCTCGACGGCGATCCCGCGCGCGTGCAGCATCTCGGTCAGTGCCCCGATCGGCCCGCTGGCCGAGGCGGTCGAGGTGCCGATCCGGTCGCCGACGGCGATGGTCGCCTGGTAGTTGCGGGCCTGCGGACCGAGGCTGCCGCCCGGACGTTCGGCATCGGTGCACTCCCAGTTGCCCAGCCGCAGTGGACCGGAGGTCGGTGCGTAGGTCTCCTGGAATGCGTCGAACGACATCGATCCGGCTTCCTCGCGAAGGCCCCGCGGGAGGACACCCGCAGTCCGTGGCGCAATGGCCGTGGTGGGGGCGGTGGTGGGTGCTGCGATGGCGCTGAGCGCCGAGGATGAGGTGAGCACGTGCCGGTCTTCTCTACTGGAGAGGGAAAACGACCGACGGTGCAGCGACCCACAGCGAGGGGTCGGTCTGGATCAGACCCCGCTGCGGGTGACTACTACGAGTCGCTTCGGCACGTCCGTGACTGTAGGCCCACCCCGGCCGCCATGCAAGCGACTTCGCGGACGGCTAGGGTTCATCGCCGATGGCGGCGCTCGGGTGGTGGGAGATGGCGCTGCTGTTCACCGCGGGCATCGCGGGCGGACTGACCGGCAGCATCGCAGGGCTGGCGTCGGTGGCCACGTATCCGGCCCTGCTCCTGGTCGGCCTGCCTCCCGTGGCGGCCAACGTGACCAACACCGTCGCCCTGGTGTTCAACGGCGTCGGTTCGGTGTGGGGATCGCGGCCCGAGCTGGTCGGTCAGCGGGCCACGTTGCTGCGACTGGTGCCGATGGCGGCGCTCGGCGGTGTCGCCGGCGCCGTGCTCCTCCTGTCCATCCCCACCGAGGGCTTCGAGAAGGTGGTGCCGGTCCTGCTGGTCACGGCGTCGGTGGTCATCCTCCTGCCGCGTCGCGCCCAGCCCGACGGCGTCCGGTCGGTCCACAGCGTCCCGATCGGCCTGGCCGTGCTCGCGATCGGCGTCTACGGCGGATTCTTCGGCGCCGCGGCGGGCGTACTGCTGCTGGCTCTCTTCCTCCGCCTGGGCGCGGAGTCACTCGCGCACGCGAACGCCGTGAAGAACGTCGTCCTCGGCGTCTCGAACGGCGTTGCGGCCCTTGTCTTCGTGGTGGTCGCACCCGTGCACTGGGCGGCCATGGTCCCGATGGCCATCGGTTGCCTGATCGGTGCACGGCTCGGTCCGATCATCGTGCGGCGGGCACCCGCCACGCCGCTGCGGATCGCGATCGCGGTGGCCGGCATCCTGCTGGCGATCGACCTGGGGTTGGACGCCTACCGCTGACCGTCGGCGAACGGGTCCCGGCCCCTGGCCACCCGAACGCCGAGGTCGATCAGGTGGGCGGCCGACTCGTGCAGCCGCTCCCCCGCCTCCCGACTCGCCCGGCCGGCCAGGTACCGCGACCAGGTGCCCTCGATGACGATGCCGAGCTTGAAGCACGCCAGCGCCACGTACCAGTCCAGCCGGTCGGAGCGACGGCCACCCGCGGTCCGGTAGGCCTCGAGGAGTTCGGCACGGGTGGCCAGGCCGCCGAGCGCCGCGAGTTCGGCGCCCGCGTTGATGGTGTCGGGTCCGGTCGGCCAGCAGACCAGCATCCAGCCGAGGTCCAGCAGCGGGTCACCGACCGTGCACATCTCCCAGTCGATGAACGCCGCGAGTTCGGCGCGGTCCCGGCGCAGTAGGACGTTGTTCAGATGGGCGTCGCCGTGCATGATCCCCGGCTGCGCGTCCTCGGGTTGTTCGTCGCGCAACCAGGTGGCGAGGTCGTCGACACCGGGCAGCGACGCGGGGTCGTAACCCTCGTGGCGGTAGCTCTCCAGCAGACCCAGGAACTGCGGGACCTGGCGTGCGAGAAAGGATCCCGGCCGCCGGAGTTCCGCGAGCGGGCTGCCCTCCCAGGCCACGTTCCCCAGTTCGGCGAGACTGGCCGCATAGGACAGGCAGACGTCGTGGCGCATCGCCGGATGGTCGACGTACGCGCGTGCCACCTCCTGCCCCGGGTTGAATCCGTCGACCTCCTCCATCAGGTAGAACACGACGCCGAGCACGTCGAGGTCGTCGCATCCCGCGATGAACCCCGGATGCGGCACCGCGGACCCCGCGAGCGTGCGCAACACCGCGATCTCCCGCAGCATCGTCTTGTCGCTGGTGGGCCGCGGGTGCAGCGGCGGACGACGCAACACCATCGGCCTGTCGTCGACCCGCAGGTGCACCACGATGTTCTGGGTCCCTCCGGTCAGCGGTGCGACGTCGGACACCGTCTCGCCGAGACCGCGCTCGTGCACCCAGCGCTGCACCGCCTGCCGGGCGTCCTCGTCGAGGCTGGGCAGCTCGGCCGTCATCAGAGACCGAACTGGTCGTCGACGACGCCCAGCCAGATCTGCGCCGCGTCGATGGCGATCTTCTCGCTGATGAACGCGTGCTGCGTGCCGGTGTAGAGGTCGCGGAAGGCGCGTTCCAGCCGGCTGCCCTCGCGGATCGCCGTGGTGCCCGCCGCGAGGTGCGCCCACTCCGCGCACTGGCGCGACACGTCCGTCGCGTACACCGCGGCGACGCGCATGTCCGCCCGCAGCGTCGGGGTCAGGTCCGCACCGGCCGCCACGGCCGACTCCGCGGTGGTGAACGCGTCGACCACCAGCAGGCGCGCCGCGCGCCAGGCCGCGACGTGGTGGGCCAGTCCCCTCTGGAACGTGGGGCGGCTGGCCAGGGACGCCATGTCGCTCATCCGGAACTTCGTGGCGGCCAGGTCGGCGACGTCGTCGAGCATGCTCTTGGCCACGCCGAGTGCCCAGGACGCGTGGCCCGCCGCGGTGACGGGCATCATCCCCATCCGGGTGGCCGGTGACGTGCCGCGGCGCGGTGCGCGCTCGAAGAGTGCGAACGTGCGGTGCTCGGGCACGAACACGTCGTCGACCGCGTAGTCGTAGGACCCCGTCGCCTTGAGGCCCTGGACGTGCCAGCCGTCCTTGAACTCGACGTCCTGGCGCGGGAGCACCGCCACCCGCATGTCGGGGACGCCCTCGCCGGCCCACCGCATCTCGCCGTCGTCCATCGGCAGGAAGCCGGCCGCGACGTACTCGGCGTGTCCGGTGCCCGAGCCGAAGCTCCAGGCGCCCGTCAGCCGGTAGCCGCCGTCGACCGCGACGCCCTGACCGTTGGGGAAGAACTGGCCGCCCATGGTGACGCGGTTGCCGTGGGCGGTGAACACCTCGTCGAAGCCGGCGTCGGGAAGGTAGGTGGCCGCGGCGAACGACGACGGCAGGTTGGCGATGCCCACCCACCCGAACGAGCCGTCCTGCCAGGCCATTTCGATCCAGGTGTCGATCATCTCGGCGAAGCCGGGCTCTCGGCCGCCCGCGGGCACCGGGTTGAACGACGACATCAGTCCCGACGACCACATCTCGTCGACGACGGTGGACGTCAGCGTGCGCAGGCTCTCGCAGTCGGCCGCCTCGGCACGCACGAGGTCGCGCATGCCCCGCGCCAGGTCGACGATGGGGTGCTGATCGATCGATGTCCGCGTGTCGGTGACCATGGCAGACATCGTCGCGGCGACAGCGGTGTTCGCGCGGGAAAACGCGCCATCCCGCCGCCGCGCGTCAGTCCAGCAGCCGCCGTGCCACGTTGGTGGTGACGAGGTCGAGCAGCTCGTCGCCGCGGCCGGCGAGGATCGTCCGGATGGCGTAGAGCGAGAACCCCTTCGCCTGCTCGACGGTGATCGCCGGCGGGATCGACAGCTCCTGGCGTGCGGTGACGACGTCGATGACCGCGGGGCCGTCGTGGGCGAAGGCGTCGGTGACGGCCTGTTCGAGGTCGCCTGCCCGCTCGACGCGTCGCCCGAACATCCCCATGGCCTGGGCGACCGCGGCGAAGTCCGGGTTGATCAGCTCGGTGCCGAAGTTCACGATGCCCGCGGCCTTCATCTCCAGCTCGACGAAGTTGAGCGACGAGTTGTTGAACACGACGAGCTTCACGGGCAGGCGGTTCTGCATCAGCGTGATGAGTTCGCCGAAGCTCATCGCGAGGCCGCCGTCACCCGCGAACGCCACCACCTGCCGCCCGGGGTAGGCCGTCTGCGCGCCGATCGCGTGCGGCAGCGCGCACGCCATGGTGCCGTGGTTGAACGAGCCGACCAGTCGCCGCGTCCCGTTCATCTTCAGGTAGCGCGCCGCCCACACCACGGGTGACCCGACGTCGACGGTGAAGACGGCGTCGTCGGATGCCAGCCGGTTGACCAGTCCGGCAACGTATTCCGGCCGGATGGGGCTCTTGTCGCGATCGTTGACCGCCAGCGCGTCCAGGTTCGCCCTGGTCTTGCGGTAGTGGCGCAGCGAGCGGTCGAGGTGCTCCCGGCCGGGCTTCTGAACCAGCAGGGGCTTCAGGGCGGCGAGGGTGTCGGCGACGGTGCCCACCAGACCGAGGTCGATCGGCGTCCGTCTGCCTAGGTGACCACCGCGGACGTCGACCTGGATGATGCGGGCGTGCTCGGGATAGAACTGCTGGTAAGGAAAGTCCGTACCGAGCATCAGCAGGACGTCGGCCTCCTTGATGGCCTTGTAGCCCGACGAGAAGCCGAGCAGTCCCGTCATGCCGACGTCGTGCGGGTTGTCGTACTCGATGAACTCCTTGCCGCGCAGCGCGTGCACGACGGGGGCGTTGAGCGTGCCCGCCAGCTCGACGAGCGCGTCGTGGGCGCCTGCCACCCCGGCACCGCCGAGGATCGTGACGTTCTGCGCGGAGTTGAGCATGTCGGCGGCGCGGCGCAGCGACTCGTCGTCGGGCCGGATGACCGACCGCGTGGCCTCGATCGCGTGCTTCAGCCAGCCCGACTCTCCCGCCTGCGCCAGGAACACCTCGCCGGGGATGACGACGACGGCGACGCCGTTCTCCTCGACGGCGGCGCGCATCGCCATCTCGAGGATGCGCGGCGCCATCTCGGGGGTGCTGACCAGCTCGCAGTAGACGCTGCACTCGCGGAACAGGTCCTGGGGGTGGGTCTCCTGGAAGTAGCCCGAGCCGATCTCCGAGCGCGGGATGTGCGCGGCGATCGCGAGGACCGGCACGCGGCTGCGCTGAGCGTCGAAGAGTCCGTTGATCAGATGCAGGTTGCCCGGTCCACAGCTGCCCGCGCACACCGCCAGCTTGCCCGTCAGTGCGGCGTCCGACGCCGCGGCGAACGCTGCCGTCTCCTCGTGCCGAACGTGCTCCCACGACACGTCGTCGGACCGGCGGATCGCGTCGGTGAAGCCGTTCAGGCTGTCGCCGGGCAGGCCGTAGACGTGCCGGACGCCGCTGCGCGCCAACGCCTCGATGACTCTGGTGGCGACGGTTGCCATGGACGGCCTCTTCTCCTGCGTCGTCGGCGCGGTCGTCCACACCGAGCGCGGCTCAACGCGCCGGAGTCACCTTACTGATTCTGGCGCGAAGCGCTCGTCGAGCTATTTCGGCGCGAAACGCTGGCCGGCGTCGAGGCGGATGCACTGACCGTTCAGCATCGGATTCTCGACGATCGCCAGCGCGAGCTTGGCGTACTCCTGCGGCTTGCCGAGTCGCTTGGGGAACGCGGCGTCCTTGGTGAGCGCCTTGGCGAACTCGTCGGGGATGCCCTGGGTGAGGCCGGTGGCGAACAGGCTCGGCGCGATCGCGGTGACGCGGATGCCCAGGCTGCCGAGGTCGCGGGCCATGGTCAGACACATGCCCGCGATAGCGGCCTTGGAGGCGGTGTAGGCGACCTGTCCGATCTGGCCCTCGAACGCGGCGATCGACGCCGTGTTGATGATGACGCCGCGCTCCTCCGCCTCGTCGTCGACGGGTTCCTGCTGGCTCATCTGCCAGGCGGCGAGCCTGCTGATGTTGAAGGTGCCGATCAGGTTCAGGTCGATGCAGGACCGGAAGCTGTCGAGGTCGTGCGGACCGGTCTTGGTGATGGTGCGCTCGCCGATGCCGCCGCCTGCGGTGGTCACGATCACGTGCAGGGCGCCGAGGTCCGCCACGGCGGCCGCGAGGACGCTCTCGGTCCCGGCGAAGTCGGTGACGTCCACCTCGTGGAAGCTGCCGCCGATCGCCGAGGCGACGTCCTTGCCGTTCGACTCGCCGCGGTCGAGGATCGCCACGTCGGCGCCGCGCTGAGCCAGCGACTCGGCGGTCGCCTTCCCGAACCCGGATGCGCCTCCGACGACGATCGCCTTCTTCCCCGAGATTTCCATGCGGCTCTCCCACGTGTCAGATTGAGGCCAGACTGTAACGCCCCTGGCGAGCGTCACCCTACGGTAAGGCTTTCCGAGCGCCCAGTGGGTACGTTGGCGGGCATGGCCGATGTGGCTTCCCGCCCCCGCGCGTTGACGGGCGTGGCCGCTGCGGCGGTCGCGCTCGGCGTCACCCAACTCATTGCCGTGCTGTTCGGCCCCGGTGCCGACGCACGGACTGCCGTCGGCTCGGCGGTGATCGACCTGACGCCCGGCCCGGTCAAGGAATCGGCGATCCAGCTGTTCGGGACCGCCGACAAGCTGGTGCTCACCGTCGCGGTGCTGCTGGTGATCGGCGTGATCGCCGGCGTCACCGCCCGCTTCGAGACCAGCCGGGTGCCGCTCGGCAGCATCGCGATCGGACTGGCCGGGATCGCCGGCGCGGTGGCGGTCATGTCCCGCGCGGGCGCCACCCTCGTCGACGTCGTTCCCGCGCTGGTGGGCGCCGCGTGTGGCATCGCGGTGCTGCGGTTCCTGGTCTCGGGACGCTTCACCGATCCCGCGCCGCCCAAGCCGCCGTCGGCGCGCAGCGGCGGCACCGTCATCCCGGCGGCCGGCCCGCCCCCCGACCCGGGACGCCGGTTGTCGCTGCTGACCCTCGGCTTCCTCACCGTCGGTGCCCTGACGGGCGTCGCCGGCGCGGTGCTGGCCCGGATGCGCTCGTCTGTGGCGGCCGATCGCAACGCGTTCGCCGCACCTCCCCCGCTGTCGAAGGCGCCGCCCATTCCCCCCGGCGTGCAGCCGGCGGGCGTCACGCTGCCCCCGTTCATCACTCCGAGCGCCGACTTCTACCGCATCGACACCGCCCTGTCGGTCCCGCAGCTGAGCCGCGAGGAGTGGAAGCTGCGCATCCACGGCATGGTGGACGACGTCGTCACGTTCCGCTTCGACGACCTCGCGCAGTTCGAGGTCGTCGAGAAGGTCGTGACGCTCACCTGCGTGTCGAACCCGGTGGGCGGCGACCTGATCTCGAACGCCACCTGGACCGGCTACCGGGTGCGGGACCTGCTGGCCAAGGCGGGGGTCAGATCCGAGGCCGACATGGTGCTGTCGACGTCCATCGACGGCTTCACCGCGGGATCCCCGGTCGAGGCCATGACCGACGACCGCGACTCGCTGCTGGCCATCACCATGAACGGCGCCCCGCTGCCCACCGAGCACGGCTACCCGGCGCGGCTGGTCGTGCCGGGTCTGTACGGCTACGTGTCCGCCACCAAGTGGGTGGTGGACCTCGAACTCACGCGCTTCGATCGCGCCGAGGCCTACTGGACCCGGCTGGGCTGGGGTGCGCGCGGCCCCATCAAGACGCAGTCCCGCATCGACGTGCCGCGCAGCGGACAGGACGTCCCCCGCGGCGCGGTCACCTTCGGCGGCGTGGCCTGGGCGCAGGGCCGCGGGGTCAAGGCCGTCGAGGTGCGCATCGACGGCCCGGACGGCGGCGAGGGACAGTGGCAGCCCGCCACGCTCGGCGCCTCGTACTCCAAGGACACCTGGCGGCTGTGGAGTTTCCCGTGGCAGGCCGATCAGCCGGGCGACCACCGGATCTCCGTGCGCGCCACCGACGACACCGGTGCGGTGCAGACCTCCCAGCTCGCCGACGTGCTGCCCGACGGCGCCACCGGGTGGCACGACGTCTCGTTCACGGTGACCTGACAGGCTGGCACGGTGCTGCTCGTCGACGTCGCCACCGCCTCCGCCGACGTGGGCGCGGTCCCGGGCCGGCTCGCCAAGACCGCCCGCATCGCCGACCTGCTCGCGGCGACCGACGGGGATCCCCGGCTGGCCGCGGTGATCGTGTCCTGGCTCTCGGGTGAGCTGCCACAGCGTCAGATCGGCGTGGGCTGGGCGGCGCTACGCGCCCTGCCGGCACCCGCCTCGGATCCCACGCTGACCGTCGCCGAGGTCGACGCCACGTTCAGCGAGATCGGCGGCGTCTCCGGCAAGGGGTCGCAGACCCGGCGCGCCGAACTGCTGGCCGGGATCTTCGGCGCCGCCACCGCCGTCGAGCAGACCTTTCTGCGCCGTCTGCTCGGCGGTGAACTCCGCCAGGGCGCACTGATCGGGGTGATGGTCGACGCCGTCGCCAAGGCTGCCGGCGTACCGGCCCCGGTGGTGCGCCGGGCGGCGATGCTCGGCGGCGATCTGCCCGCGGTCGCCGCCCAGGCGTTGTCGGGGGGCGAGGCGGCGCTGGCCGAGTTCACGCTCGTCGTCGGGCGACCCGTCGGCCCGATGCTGGCGCAGACCGCCACGGGTGTCGCCGCGGCACTCGAGAAGCTCGGCGGCACGGCGGTGTTCGAGGCCAAGCTCGACGGCGCCCGCGTGCAGATCCACCGGGACGGCGACCGGGTGTCGGTCTACACGCGCACCCTCGACGACGTCACCGACCGGCTGCCCGAGGTCGTGGCCGCCACCCTCGCCCTGCCGGTGCGGACGCTGATCGCCGACGGCGAGGCCATCGCGCTGCGGCCCGACGGCAGACCGGACCGCTTCCAGGTGACGGCGTCGCGGTTCGGGTCCCGGGGCACGCGGGACGCCGCGACGCAGCCGCTGTCGGTGTTCTTCTTCGACGTGCTGCACGTCGACGGCACCGACCTCCTCGACGCGCCCGTCACCGAGCGGTTGGAGGTGCTCGACTCGATCGTCCCCGCGTCCCAGCGGGTGGACCGGCTCGCCACCGCCGACGCGGGAGCGGCCGCGGAGTTCCTGGCGGCCACGCTCGCCGCCGGACACGAAGGCGTGATGGCGAAGTCGCCGACCTCGCCGTACGAGGCGGGCCGACGCGGGGCGGGCTGGCTGAAGGTGAAGCCGGTGCACACACTCGACCTGGTGGTGCTCGCCGTCGAGTGGGGGTCGGGCCGACGCACGGGCAAGCTCTCGAACATCCACCTCGGCGCGCGGGACGACCGGACCGGCGGGTTCGTGATGCTGGGCAAGACGTTCAAGGGCATGACCGACGAGATGCTGGCCTGGCAGACGGAGCGGTTCCTCGGGTTGGCCGACGGTCCGACGGACGGGTACGTGGTCACGGTCCGGCCCGAGCAGGTCGTGGAGATCGCGCTGGACGGGGTGCAGGGGTCCACCCGCTACCCGGCCGGAATGGCGCTGCGGTTCGCCCGCGTCGTCCGCTACCGCGACGACAAGCGCCCGGACGAGGCCGACACCGTGGAGACGGTGCGCGCGCTCTACGAGCGCTGACCCGACGCGCCGCACCAAAGGCGGGCGTTCTCACCAATCGTCCCCGCGAACGGTGACAGGATCGGACCATGGCTTCGACCCCATCCTCATCTCCCCCGACACCATCGGCGTCCGCGCGCACCGAGGAGACGAAGGGCGACGTCACCTACGTCCGCACCGACCCCGACCTCCCGCCGGTCGCCGTCGTCGACCGCTCTCCCATCACCACCAGACACAAGGTGATCTTCGGCGTCATCGCCCTCCTGGGCGCCATCGCCTGGGCGATGATCGCGTTCTTCCGCGGTGAGACCGTCAACGCGGTCTGGTTCGTCATCGCGGCCATCTGCACCTACGTGATCGGCTACCGCTTCTACGCCCGGCTGATCGAGACGAAGATCGTCCAGCCCAAGGACGAGAATGCAACGCCCGCAGAGGTGTTCGAGAACGGCACCGACTACATGCCCACCGACCGGCGGGTGCTGTTCGGCCATCACTTCGCCGCCATCGCCGGCGCGGGGCCGCTGGTGGGCCCGGTCCTCGCCATGCAGATGGGCTACCTGCCCGGCACCATCTGGATCATCGTCGGCGCGCTGGTCGCGGGCTGCGTGCAGGACTACCTGGTGCTGTCGATCTCGGTGCGCCGCCGCGGCCGCTCCCTGGGCCAGATGGCGCGCGACGAACTAGGCACGATCGGTGGCGTCGCCGCGATCGTCGGCGTGCTCGTCATCATGGTGATCCTGCTCGCCGTGCTCGCGCTGGTGGTGGTCAACGCGCTCGCCGAGAGCCCGTGGGGCGTCTTCTCCATCTCGATGACCATCCCGATCGCCCTCTTCATGGGGCTCTACTTGAGGTTCCTGCGGCCCGGCCGGGTGTCCGAGGTGTCGCTGATCGGCGTCGTCCTGCTGCTGCTCGCCGTGGTGTCCGGCGGCTGGGTCGCCGAGACCGCCTGGGGCGTCGACTGGTTCACGCTGTCGAAGGTCACGCTGTCGTGGTGCATCATCGCCTACGGCCTGGCCGCGTCGGTGCTGCCGGTGTGGCTGCTGCTCGCCCCGCGCGACTACCTGTCGACGTTCATGAAGGTCGGCACCATCGCGCTGCTCGCGGTCGGCATCCTGCTCGCCCGCCCCATCATGGAGGCACCGGCGGTCTCGTCGTTCGCGTCGAGCGGCACCGGGCCGGTGTTCGCCGGCTCGCTGTTCCCGTTCCTGTTCATCACGATCGCCTGCGGCGCACTGTCGGGCTTCCACTCCCTCATCTCCTCGGGCACCACGCCGAAGCTGCTGGAGAAGGAGAGCCAGATGCGGCTCATCGGCTACGGCGGCATGCTGACCGAGTCGTTCGTGGCGATCATGGCCCTCATCACCGCGGCCATCCTCAACCAGCACCTCTACTTCACGATGAACGCTCCCGCGGCCTCCACGGGGACGACCGGTGAGACCGCGGCCGCCTACGTCAACGGCCTCGGCCTGTCGGGTCCGCCGATCACCGGCGCCGAGATCGACGCCGCCGCGGCGAGCGTCGGCGAGGAGTCGATCGTCTCGCGCACCGGCGGCGCCCCCACGCTGGCGTTCGGCATGTCCGAGGTGCTGCACCAGGTGTTCGGCGGTACCGGCCTCAAGGCGTTCTGGTACCACTTCGCGATCATGTTCGAGGCGCTGTTCATCCTCACGACCGTCGACGCGGGCACCCGGGTCGCGCGGTTCATGCTGTCCGACGGCCTCGCCAACCTCGGCGGCCCGTTCAAGAAGCTGCAGAACCCGAGTTGGCGTGTGGGCGCATGGATTTGCAGCATCGTCGTGGTGGCCGCGTGGGGCAGCATCCTGCTGATGGGCGTCACCGATCCCCTCGGCGGCATCAACACCCTCTTCCCGCTGTTCGGCATCGCCAACCAGTTGCTCGCCGCGATCGCCCTGACCGTCGTCACCGTGGTGATCATCAAGCGCGGCCTGCTCAAGTGGGCGTGGATCCCCGGCCTCCCGCTCGCCTGGGACCTGATCGTCACGATGACGGCGTCCTGGCAGAAGATCTTCTCCGGCGACCCGAAGGTCGGCTACTGGACGCAGCACTTCCAGTACCGCGACGCCAAGGACGCGGGCAAGACGGCATTCGGCGCGGCCAAGGACGCCGGCCAGCTCGACGCCGTCATCCGCAACACGTTCATCCAGGGCACCCTGTCGATCCTGTTCGCGGTCCTGGTCGCCATCGTGTTCGTGGCCGGCGTCATCGTCGCGCTGCGCGCGATCCGCGGCACCGCCGGACCGCTGTCCGAGGACGAACCCGTGCCGTCGCGGATCTACGCGCCGTCGGGTCTACTCACCACCGCAGCCGAGAAGGAGGTGCAGAAGCAATGGGACGCACTACCGGACTCGCAGACCAGATCGGTTCGTACTGGCGCGCATTGAGTGGGTACTCCGCAGCACTGATGGGCGACGACCACTACCGTCGCTACGTCGAGTTCCGCGGCCGAGCCCACCCGGGCGAGCCGGTGCTCACCGAGCGGGAGTACTGGCGCATGCGCCACGCGGCGACCGAGGCCAACCCGCAGACCCGCTGCTGCTGACCTCTCAGAGGATCGCCGCGGCGGTGATGAGGCCCATGCCGACGTGCGCGCCCACGACCACGAGCACCTCCGGGGTGAAGCGCTCGGCGGCCAGCACCGCACCGATGTCGATCCCGGTGACGAGTTCGATGACGCGCACCGAGATCGCCTGCGCCAGAATGCCCAGCACGCCGAACACCAGCGTCTTGATCAGCCCGTCGAGTAGGTCGCCCGACGAGGTGAAGATGGCCATCACCACCACGAACGACAGTGACACCAACCCCGACGCGGCGATGGCGGCGGCATTGGGGCGGCGCGCCTGGACCAGGGTGCGTAGCGGCCCGGGCGTCGTCCAGTCGAGCACGAAGAAGCCGAGCACGATGAGCGCGAGACCGACGATGGCGTACAGCGCAATCGCGGCCACGCCGTGGCCGAGGACGGACCAGTAGTCTTCTCCGAGCGCGACGATGGTCATGGGGCGGGTGGATTCCTCTCGGTCAGGACAGCGGAATGCGGTGCGGGACGAAGGCGGCGCCGTCGTCGGTGACGAGCCCGGAGGTCTCCCGGATGCCCAGGCCCGCGGACTCGTCGCCGACGATCCACGCGCCGAGCGCCGGCCGCATGTCGTCGAACTGCGGTAGCGGGTCGAAGAGTTGGTACACGAACCCCTCCTCGCCGTAGACGCCGCCGGTCTGGGTCTCGTGCCCGTCGGCCACGATGGTGACGTTCGCACCCTCCCGGCCGAGCTTCGGCTTGCGCACGTAGTCGACGAGTTCGTGCGGATCGTCCACGTAGGCGGGAAGCAGGTTCGGGTGACCCGGATGCATCTCCCACAGCACGGCCAGGATGGCCTTGTTACTGAGCAGGGTCTTCCACATCGGTTCCACCCACATGGTCTGCGGCAGCGATTCGACTGCGCGACGGCCGAAGTCGTCGTCGATGAGCCACTCCCACGGGTACAGCTTGAAGATGGAGGCGATGGGCGCCTCCTCGAGGTCGACGAACCGGTTCAGGTCGCGGTCGAAGCCGATGTCCTCGATCGCGAGGCCGACGGTGCTCAGCCCGGCCTCGGCAGCACACTCCTGGATGTAGGCCAGCGTGACGTTGTCCTCGCCGGTGGGGTCGGCCGACGACCACGTGAAGTGCGTCTCGGCGCCGGGCAGCAGGTCGCGGATCTCCGCCCAGCGGGCGACGAGCTTCTCGTGGAGCGAGTTCCACTGGTCGTCCTCGGGGAACACCGCGGTCTTCCAGTGCCACTGCAGGATCGCGGCCTCGAGCAGCGAGGTCGGGGTGTCGGCGTTGTACTCCAGCAGGACCGGTGGGCGGCGCCCGTCGTAGCGGAGGTCGAAGCGGCCGTACAGGTGCGGGTCGCGCCGGCGCCACGACTTCTCGACGTGCTCCCACGACCACTCGGGCAGCCCGAATTCGCGGTACCGCTCGGTCAGGACGACGTGCTCGACCGCGTCGAGGCACATCGAGTGCAGCACCTCGACCGACGCCTCGATGGACAGCACCTCGTCCATGTCGAAGACGTAGTGCACCGACTCGTCCCAGTAGGGGCGCTCGGCGCCGGTGGAGTCGCGAGCAGGCGTGCCGTAACACATGCCCTGCTCGCCGACGATGCGCTGCCAGTCGGCGCGCGGGGCATGGCGTTCGCGCCTCACGTCAGCTGCCCGACCCGCCCGCGCTGCTCGACCCGAAGCCGCCGCGCGTGACCGACCCGGAGTCGGCGCCGCCGCCGCGCGAGATCGACTGTCCCGCGGAGGTGCGTCCGGTGGCCCCCTTCGGCAGTTCGAGGGTGCCGCCCCTCGCCGTGGTGCCGACGCCTCCGTTGTTGCCACCGTAGTAGTAGCGGTAGGGCGACCCCGCGAAGATGAACAGCCCGCCGCCGCCCCCGGAGCCCGACGAGCAGTACTGCTCGGGAACGACCTCGTTGGTGCCGTCCCGCACGCACGTCGCGGAGACCTCGTCGTCGTCGTTGAGGACGTGGTAGCCCAGGGCGACTGCACCGACCAGGCCGATCACGGCGATCGATCCCATCATGAGCTTGCGCCCGGACGCCGAGCTGGCTTCCTGCCTGCGCCTCTGGTCCTCGGCGAAGAGTTCGGCCGCCTCCCGGGCCTTCTGCGCCTTGTCCCGCTGGCGCGCCTCGGCGACCGTCGGCGGCCGCGGGCGGGTGGTGGCGGCGTCCTGCCAGCGGATCGAACCGGCGCTGTGACTCTGCGGAGCCGGCTCCGTACCCTCCGGCCCTCCGGCTGAATCGCTCGTCCCGTCGTCGCGCACGATGTCCTCCCCGTTCGAACTCCTCCGCCAGCATAGAGAAGGCCGTTCGGCGGGCGAGGCTCAGACGTCGGTCGCGCGGTACTGCGCGACGATGGGTTCCAGTTCGTCGGGGGTGGCGCCGTGCATGATCAGGGCGTCGGCGCCGTGGTCGAACTCCTGGCGTATCCGCTCGACGCACTGCTGCGCAGAACCCGTCGCAGACGGTTCGAGCCACTCGTCGGGGATCAGGGTCGCGATGTGCTCGATCTGCTCCGCGCTGGCCTCGTGGTCGATCCCCCCGGGGATGGAGGTGACGACCGCGTCCTCGCGGAAACGCCGGAGCACGGCCGGGTCCCAGCCGTTGGTCGTGACCAGCAGGTCGCCGTACCCCTGCAGGTAGGTGGCGAGGCGGGCGACCGTCTTCTTCAACCGGAGGTCCTCGGGCAGGTGGTCACCGACGGTCGCGAAGCACGACCACACGCGCACGCTCGCCGGGTCGCGGCCGGCCCGCTCGGCGGCGTCCTTGACGGTCCTGACGGCGCGCTGGAGCGTCTCGGGGGTGAAGTAGGTGTGCAGGATGACGTCGTCGAACTCCCGGCCGCCGAGGGAGAGTGTCTGCGGTCCGAACGCGACGATCGCGAGCCGGATGTCCTCGTCGAAGTCGCGGTCGAGGAACAGCACCGGGTACGTGCCCAGGGATCCGTCGTGGCCGATGATCACCTCGCCGTGCCACAGCCTGCGCATGACCCGGGCGAAGTCCTCCATCTGCGCGGTGGTCACGGCGGGCACCCCGAAGGCGTCGTACATCGCCGCGATGCCACGGCCGATGCCGAGGGTGAAGCGGCCGCCGGAGAGCCGGTGCATCGTGGTGGCGTAGGACCCGGTGATCAACGGGTGGCGCGTGTTGTGATTCGTTGCGGCCGTGGCGATCCGCATGGTGGAGGTGACGGCGAGCGCCGCACCCGTCAGCGACGACGCCTCCTTGACGTTCCACCGCTCGGAGATGAAGCCCGTCCCGAAGCCGAGTTCCTCGCCGCGGCGGGCCTCGTCCATCAGCGTGGCGGGGCCCTCGCCCCCGGCGCCGGCAAGCAGGTAGTAGCCCAGTTCGTCGAGCACCCTCACGCCCACACTCCTTGCTTGTAGCCACAGTTCCAGACCTCGGTGATCCGGCCGTCGACGACGCGGAAGACCTCCATGCTCCCGATCGTCGTCTCCGTGCCGTCCTCGAGCGTCATCGGTGACTCGTACACGATCGCGACGTGCTCGCCGTCGTCGCCGGCCACCACCAGTCGAAGGTCGAACCGGATCGATTCGAACATCTGCAGGTGGTTCACGATCCGGGCCACGGCCTCGTCGTGGCTCAACGTGTGCACCGAACCGACGTCGTGGCGAATCACGGTGTCGCCCATCAACTCCTCGGCGAGTGCGACGTCCCGCTGGTTCCACACCACGAGGTTGTAGGCCTCCACCACCTCGCGGGCGGACCGCGTCACCGCACCACCTCCAGTGTCCCGACACGAAGTTAATTGTCGAGCGTCTAATATGCAAGGGTGCCCTCCCCCGCCAAGGGGCTGACCCAACCCGAGCGCGTCGAGCTGTCCGCACGCAGGCTCGTCGAGGCAGCCGCCGCGCTGATCGTCGAGAAGGGTTGGGAGACGACGACTGCCGCGGAGATCGGCCGTCGGGCGGGGTACAGCCGGGCGATGGTGCACGCCCGCTACGGGAGCAAGGACGCCATCCTCGACACCCTCTTCCGCGACGCCTACGACGCGCGGGCCAACACCGCGCCGGCCGGCGACGCCGACGGACTGAGCGTCGCGCTGCGTCACGTCGACCGGATCGTCGACCTGTACCTCGCGGATCCCGTGTTCACCCGTGCGCTGTTCGTGTTGGCCTTCGAGGCCGTGCCCGCGACCTCCGCGCTGCGGAGCCGCATGCAGGCCTGGCTGGCGGGCGGAGCGGACACCGTCGAGGCGGGCCTGCGCGCCGGGATCGTCGACGGCTCCGTCCGGGCCGACGTCGACGTGGCCGCAGCCACGCTCGACGTCAGCACCGCGGGCCTCGGGATCGTGCACCGGTGGATGCTGTTCGGCGACGAGCCTCCCCTCGATGCCGGCCTGACCGCCCTGCGCGACCGCATCCGCCGCGACTACGGTGCGCCTGCGCGCTGACCGGTCGCCCCCTGGTTTGCAGGCCGGGACGCCGGGTACCGGTCCCGTGCCGGAGCGTCGCAGCCCTCGACTCTTCGCAAGAAGGGAGAGTCGTGACCCGAAACGTGGCCGAAGGTGGCGTCGACGAGGCTCTGCGGCTCGTGGCCGCGCAGGCCACCCGTCGGGCCGGCGACGGGTGCGGCGTCATCCTGCTCACGCGCGGCGGACGACGGATCACCTCCGTCGGTACCGACGCACTCGCCGAAGGCCTCAACGCGCTGTACGACCACTTCGTCGAGAACCCCTGCCGCTCGGCGTGGAACGGTCGTACGACGATCCGGGCCGAACTGCCCGGCGACGGCACCCCGGTCCCGGAGTGGATGGCGGCGGCCGGCAGGCTGGGCGCCCGGTCCATCCTCACCGCTGCGATGTCCACCGACGACCGGCTGCTGGGAGTCGTCACGCTGCACTCCGGCCGCCCGGGCGCCTTCACCGCCGCCGACGAGGAGGCGTTGCACGCGTACGCGCGTCGGGCCGCCGCATTCATCGACGACGTTCAGACGATCCGCAGCGCCGCCTACGCCGCGTCCCGCGCCGCGGGCTGACGAACCGGGGGAAAGCTGAGCTCACCCGGCAGTGGAACCGAATCGAGGGCCGTAGTCCTGCGCGGATCGCAGCCTCTGGCGCAGTCGTGCGGTGGCGTGAGGGCCCACGCGATCGGCGCTACGCGAATGTGCGCGTCAGGGTCGTGGATTCTGCATCCCATGGCGAGAACCACGACCATGGCTCGTGGGATCCGCAAGCAGCGATGAGGACACCCGGCCGTCAGGCACCCGTCCAGTTGGGCTTGCGCTTCTCGGCGAACGCCGTCGCCCCCTCGATCGCGTCCTTCGAGGAGAAGACGGGCATCACCAATTCGCCCTGCTTCTTCCACATCTCGGCCTCGGACCAGCCCGCCGACTTGGCGATGATCTCCTTGGTCACCGCGACCGCGAGCGGACCGTTGGCGGTGATGCGGTCGGCGAGGGCCAGCGCACCGTCGAGCGCACCGCCGGATTCGGTCAGCACGTTGACGAAGCCCCACTGCGAGGCCTCCTCGGCGGTGAAGCTGTCGCCGGTGAGGGCCAGTTCGAGCGCCTTCTGATACGGAATGCGGTGCGGCAGCCGGAGCAGCCCGCCACCCGCGGCGACCAGGCCGCGCTTCACCTCGGGGATGCCGAACTTGGCATCCTTCGCCGCCACGACGAGGTCGGTGGCGAGCACGATCTCGGTCCCGCCTGCGAGCGCGTAGCCCTCGACGGCTGCGATCAGCGGCTTGCGCGGCGGGCGCTCGGTGAAGCCGATGCCGCGTCCCGGGATGGTCGGCACCTCGCCCGCCACGAAGGCCTTGAGATCCATGCCCGCGCAGAAGTTGCCGCCGGCGCCGGTCACGATGGCGACGGACAGCTCCGGGGTGTCGTCGAGTTCGTCCATCGCGTCGGCGAGGCCCTGAGCGACCGCGAGGTTGAACGCGTTGCGCGCCTCGGGCCGGTTGATCGTGATGACGAGCGTGCGCCCCTGGCGCTCGCGGAGGACTACATCGGACACGCTGGCCCCTTCGCCGAGTGGGTCTTGCCGGACGGATGTCGTGCCGGCTCGTGCTCCTGCACGGTGCCCACCACTATAGGTTCCTCTCGCGAACGTTGGTTACCGCCACGCGAAACGCGAAAGACCATGACACGAGCCCACACTCGACGCGAAGGAGGTCGGCTAGACCTCGACGACGACCGCACCGCCCTGGCCGCCGCCCGCACACATCGCCGCGACTCCGATGCCGCCACCGCGCCGGCGCAGTTCGTAGACCAGCGTCGTGACCATGCGTGCGCCGGACGCGGCGATCGGGTGCCCGAGGCTGCATCCGCTGCCCGAGAAGTTCACCCGCTCCTCGTCGAGGCCGTACTCCTTGCACGCCGCGATGGGCACCGAGGCGAATGCCTCGTTGATCTCCCACAGCGTGACGTCGGAGGCCGACAGGCCGGCGCGCTCGAGCACCTTGCCGATGACCCGGACACCGCCGAGACCGGTGTCGCGGGGCGCCACGCCGATCGACGCCCACGCCTTGACCGTCGCGAGCACGTCGAGGTTGGCGCCCTCGGCGTAGTCCCGCTCGGTCAGCGCGACGGCCGCGCAGGCGTCGTTGGTGCCGCTTGCGTTGCCCGCTGTGATCGAGAAGCCCTCGATCTCGGGGTGCAGCACCTTGAGCCCCGCGAGCTTCTCGACGGTGGTGTCCCGGCGCGGATGCTCGTCGACCGCGAATTCGGTGATGGATCCGTCGAACTGGGTGATCTTCAGCGGCAGGATCTCCTCGTCGAACTTCCCGCCGTCCTGCGCGGCGACGGCGCGCTGGTGCGACCGCGCGGCCCACGCATCCATCTCCTGGCGCGAGATGCCGGCGGCCTGCGCGGTGTTCCAGCCGACGGTGATGGACATGTCCTTGGCGGGCGCGTCCGGGGTCTCGACGTGGGTCGGTGGCATCCACCGCTCCTCGAACTTCAGCTCGGGTCCCGGGATGCGCCAGTTCACCAGGGGTGTCATCGACAGCGACTGCACGCCGCCGGCGATGAGGGCGCGCTCCATGCCGGAGCCGATCTGGGCGGCGGCGTTGCCGATCGCGGTGAGGCTGCCGGCGCAGTGGCGGTTCACCGACTGGCCGGGGACGTGCTCCAGACCGGTGGCGGTGGCCGCGTACCGTGCGAGATCACCACCGCCATAGTGTGATTCGGCGAAGATGAGGTCGTCGATGTCGGCGGGGTCGATGCCGGAACGGCGGACGACCTCGGGCAGGACGGCGGTGATCAGCGTCTCCGGAGGGGTGTTGACCAGCGTGCCCTTGAAGGACCGACCGATGGCCGTCCGGACGGCACCGACGATGACGGGTGTGGACATGTCTTCGGACCTCGCTTCGACAGGGTGAGACTCTGCTCCGTCTCGACGTTACAAAACTAGCAGTAACTGTTGCGCTCCCGTCAAGTGGGCACGGGAGTTGCTCACGCCCCGCCCGAGGCCTCGGCACAGGCGTCGGGCGCGATCACGCCGCGTTCGATCAGGTGGTCGGTCAGTGGCGCGACGCCGACGGTGAAGTGCTCGGCCATCGCCGTCCGCGCACGGGCGGCGTCGCGGCGCTCGAATGCGGCGATGACCCGTCGGTGGTCGCTGATCGACTGCTTCGGCCACCCGGCCAGGGTCGGGAACACCGACTCCGGCGCGTACCGCGTGATGGCCGACATCACGTGCGTCAGCTTGGGCGAGTCTGCGGCGACGTTGACGGCGCGGTGGAAGTCGTGGTTGAGCCGCACCGTCCGCTCGAGATCATCGGTCTCGTACGCAGATTCGAGATCGTCCTGGATCGCGACGAGGTCGGCCAGCTGCTCGTCGGTGATGTTCGCGGCCGCCCGCGCCGCCAGCTCGCCGCCGATGAACGCCTGCACCGACGCCACGTCGACGATGTCGCGGGCGGTCACCTCGAGCACCATGAAGCCGCGTCGGGGATGTTGGACCAGCAGGCCCTCGGCGCGCAGGTTGAGCAGGGCCTCGCGCACCGGCGTCACGCTGATGCCCAGTTCGGCGGCGAGTTGGTCGAGGCGCAGATACTCGCCGGCAGGGAACGCCCCGGTGAAGATCCGCCGCCTCACGTAGCGGGCGACGTCGTCCGACAGCTGCGGGCGGGGCGTGAAACCGCGTTCAGAGTCGGTACTCATCGATCAGGTTCCTGCTGATGATGGTCTTCTGGATCTCGCTGGTGCCCTCGCCGATCAGCAGGAACGGCGCATCGCGCATCAGCCGTTCGATCTCGTACTCCTTGGAGTAGCCGTAGCCGCCGTGTATCCGGAAGCTCTGCTGGGTGACCTCGGCACAGAACTCGCTGGCCAGGTACTTCGCCATGCCCGCCGCGACGTCGTTGCGCTCGCCGGAGTCCTTGAGCCGAGCGGCGTTCACCATCATCAGGTGCGCCGCCTCGACCTTGGTCGCCATCTCGGCGAGTTGGAAGGCGATGGCCTGGTGGTCGGCGATCGGCTTGCCGAACGTGCTGCGCTGCTGGGCGTACCGCACGGCGAGTTCGAAGGCCCGCAGTGCGACGCCGCACGCGCGGGCCGCCACGTTGACCCGGCCCACCTCGACGCCGTCCATCATCTGCGCGAAGCCACGCCCCGGCGCGTTGCCGAGCACGTCGTCGTCCGCGGCGACGTACCCGTCGAAGATCAGCTCGGTGGTGTCGATGCCCTTGTAGCCGAGCTTGTCGAGCTTCCCGGGAATCGTCAGCCCGGGCGCGACCTCGCCGAAACCGGTCGGCTTCTCGACGAGGAACGCGGTCAGGTTGCGGTGCGGTTTCTCCGCTCCCTCGTCCGTCTTCACCAGAGCGGCAACCAGACTCGAGCTGGCGCCGTTGGTGAGCCACATCTTCTGGCCGGTGATGGCGTAGCCGCCGTCGGGGTTGCGGACACCCCTGGTGCGGATCGCGGCGACGTCGGAGCCCAGCTCGGGCTCCGACATCGAGAAGGCGCCGCGAACCTCGCCCGTCGCCATCCGCGGCAGGAAGCGCTGCTTCTGGGCGTCGGTGCCGTGCTGGCGGATCATGTAGGCGACGATGAAGTGGGTGTTGATGACGCCGGACACGCTCATCCAGCCGCGGGCGAGTTCCTCCACGCACAGCGCGTAGGTCAGCAGCGACTCGCCGAGCCCGCCGTACTCCTCCGGGATCATCAGTCCGAACAACCCCATGTCGCGCATCGCGTCGACGATGGCCTGCGGGTAGGCGTCGGCGTGCTCCAGTTCCTGCGCGTTCGGGATGATCTCCCGATCGACGAAGTCCCGCACCGTCGAGACGATCTCGGTCTGCACGTCGGTCAGGCCGACGGTCTGCGCAAGTCTGGTCATGCCGTGCCCACCCTCTCGAACACCGCGGCCAGTCCCTGCCCGCCGCCGATGCACATCGTCTCCAGGCCGTACCGACCGCCGCGCCGGTGCAGTTCGCGCGCCAGGGTGGCCAGCATCCGGCCACCCGTCGCGCCCACGGGGTGCCCCAGCGAGATACCGGATCCGTCGACGTTGGTGCGGTCGAAGTCGGATGGCGCGAACCCCCACTCCCGCGTCACGGCCAGCGCCTGGGCGGCGAAGGCCTCGTTCAGTTCGATCAGGTCCATGTCGGCGAGGCTCAGACCGGCCTTGCCCAGCGCCGCCTCGGTGGCGGGAACCGGCCCGATGCCCATGACGTTCGGCGGCACTCCCGCCACGCCCCAGGAGACGAGGCGCACCAGCGGCGTCAACCCCAGTTCGGCGGCCTTCGACTCGGTGGTCACGATGCACATCGACGCGGCGTCGTTCTGGCCGCTCGAGTTGCCTGCGGTGACGGTGGCATCCGGGTCCTGTGCGCGCAGAACGGGTTTCAACTTCGCGAGCGCCTCCACCGAGGTGTCGGCTCTCGGGTGCTCGTCGACGTCGACGACGGTGTCGCCGACGGCGACCGGGATGATCTGCTCGGCCAGCCTGCCCTCGCGCTGAGCAGCCACCGCGCGCTGGTGGGACCGGACGGCCAACTCGTCCTGCTCGTCGCGCGGAATGCCGTACTGGCGGCGCAGGTTCTCCGCGGTCTCGAGCATGCCGCCGGGAACGGGATGGTCCCGCCCGCCCGCGGTGCTGCGGCCACGCGACAGTGCGTCGTGGACGGTCACGCCGCCCCGGGCGCCGCCCCAGCGCATGTCGGTGGAGTGGAACACCACGTTGCTCATCGACTCGGCGCCACCGGCCACCACGAGGTCGTTCTGTCCGGTCGAGACCTGCATGGCCGCCTGAACGACCGCCTGCAGGCCCGAGCCGCAGCGCCGGTCGAGTTGCATGCCCGGCACGGTCACCGGCAGACCCGCGTCGAGCGCGACGACCCGACCGATCGCCGGCGCCTCCATGCTCGGGTAGCAGTGTCCCAGGACGACGTCCTCGACGTCGGTCGGTGCGATCCCCGTGCGGTCGAGCAGACCACGCAACGCCGCGACCCCGAGGTCGACGGCGGTGAGGCGCGTGAACATGCCGCCGTAGCGGCCGATGGGAGTGCGTACCGGCTCGCAGATCACGGCGTCCCGGGTCATCTAGACGTGCCTCCCGCCGGTCACCTCGAGCACGGTGCCGGTCATGTACGACGACAGGTCCGACGCCAGGAACAACGCGACCGACGCGACCTCGCTGGGCTCCCCCGCCCGTGCCATGGGAATCTCGGCCAGCTTCGCGTCCCAGATGCGTTGCGGCATGGCCTCGGTCATCGCGGACCGGATCAGGCCGGGCTGGATCGCGTTGATCCGCACGCCGAGGTGCGCGACCTCCTTGGCCGCGGCCTTGGTCAGGCCGACGATGCCGGCCTTGGCCGCGGAGTAGTTGGTCTGGCCGATGAGTCCGACCTTGCCGGAGATCGACGAGATGTTGACGATCGCGCCGCTCTTCTGCTCGCGCATGACGTCGGCGGCCTTGCGGGTGCCGTTCCAGGATCCCTTGAGGTGCACCGAGATCACCTGGTCGAATTGTTCCTCGGTCATCTTGCGCATGGTCGCGTCGCGGGTGATGCCCGCGTTGTTGACCATGACGTCGAGGCTGCCGAAGGCCTCGACCGCGGCGGCCACCAGTGCCTCGACCTCGGCGGCGTTCGTGACGTCGCACCGCACGGCGCGGGCCACGTCGCGTCCACCGAGCCGGGTCACGGCGGCATCGGTGGCGTCGGGGTCGAGGTCGCCGAGGACGACTCGGGCCCCCTCGGCGACGTAGCGCTCGGCGATCGCGAAGCCGATCCCCTGTGCGCCACCGGTGACGACGGCGGTGCGTCCCTCGAGCAGTCCCATCGATTGTCCAGCCTCTCAGTCGGGTCAACGGCAAACATAAAATATGATCTCCGTCGACCGCACCTCACCCCCCGACCCGGAGCTTGGAGGCGACATGGCCGACACGACGGACGACACCGTCAGCGACGAGGACTTCGCCGACGTACTGTCCGCGACCCGCGACTTCGTGCGGAACGTGGTGGTGCCGAGGGAGTCGGAGATCATGGCCGACGACCGGGTTCCCGACGACGTCCGCGAGCAGGCTCGCAAGATGGGACTGTTCGGCTACGCCATCCCGCAGGAGTGGGGCGGACTCGGCCTGAACATCACCCAGGACGTCGAGATGGCGATGGAGTTCGGCTACACCACTCTCGCCCTGCGGTCGATGTTTGGCACCAACAACGGCATCGCCGGGCAGGTCCTGGTCGGCTTCGGCACCGACGCGCAGAAGGCGCGGTGGCTCGACGGCATCGCTTCGGGCGACGTGGTCGCGTCCTTCGCCCTCACCGAGCCGGGCGCGGGTTCGAACCCGGCGGGATTGCGGACCAAGGCCGTGCGGGACGGCTCCGGAGACGAGGTGGCATGGTCGATCAGCGGGCAGAAGCAGTACATCACCAACGCGCCCACCGCCGATCTCTTCCTCGTCTTCGCCCGCACCCGTCCCGCCGACGACGACGGCCAAGGCATCGCCGTCTTCCTGGTGCCCGCGGACGCGCCCGGCGTGACGGTCGGCCCCAAGGACGCGAAGATGGGACAGGAGGGCGCCTGGACGGCCGACGTCGGGTTCGACGAGGTGCGGGTCGGCGACGACGCGCTCGTCGGTGGTGCCGTGGACATCGGCTACCGGGCGGCGATGACGTCGCTGGCGCGCGGACGCATCCACATCGCGGCGCTGTCGGTCGGCGCCGCCCAGCGCGCTCTGGACGAGTCGGTCCGCTACGCGGCGACCGCCACCCAGGGCGGCACGCCGATCGGTGAGTTCCAGCTCGTCCAGGCCATGCTCGCCGACCAGCAGGCCGGCGTGATGGCCGGTCGCGCGCTCGTCCGCGAGACGGCTCGACTGTGGCTCTCCGGTGAGGACCGGCGCATCGCGCCGTCGACGGCGAAGCTGTTCTGCACCGAGATGGTGGGTACGGTCGCCGACCTCGCCGTGCAGGTCCACGGCGGCGCCGGCTACATCCGCGGGGTCCCGGTCGAACGCATCTACCGCGAGGTCCGATTGCTCCGCCTCTACGAGGGCACCAGCGAGATCCAGCGGCTCATCATCGGCGGCGGGCTGGTCAGGGCGGCCCAGCGCGAACGCTGACGCTCAGGCGATGTAGCGGACGATCGACTCCGCGACCGCGGCCGGCTTCTCCGAGCCCTCGATCTCCACGGTGATCGTGGTGGTCGCCTGCACGGCGCCGTCGAGCTGCTTGATCTCGGTCACCTCGCCGCGCGCCCGGATCCTCGCACCGACCTTGACCGGCGTGATGAAGCGGACCTTGTTGTAGCCGTAGTTGACGGCGAGCGTGATGCCCTCCACCCGATAGAGGTCGTGCGAGAAGTGCGGCAGCAGCGACAGCGTCAGCAGCCCGTGCGCGATCGTGCCCCCGAACGGGCCGTCCGCGGCCCTCGCCGGGTCGACGTGGATCCACTGATGATCATCGGTGGCGTCGGCGAACAGGTTCACGCGGTCCTGGCTGATCTCCATCCAGTCGGTGGGCCCGAGTTGGCTGCCCAGCGCCGCTGCAAACTCATTCAGATCCTTGAAGACCTTCACACCCGCTCCTCTCGATCGCGTCGCGCCGTCGCGCACCGCCCGTAATACATCTAGTCGTTGTGAGTTCCGAACACAATCGCCCATTTGCTGAAAAGCGGGGAATTGGTTTGTTTCGCGCGCGAATTTTGCCGGGATGGTTCATACGCTGGGACAACGCCCGTTACCGGCATTGCAGTGTTTTGACGGTCGTGCACATTCTCCGCGCTTAGCCGTGTGACCTGCAAAGAACCGGTCGGTAACCACGCCCGATGGCTTGGAAACGGGCATCGCACGGCCCGATACTGAGTTTGCGGTTCGCATTCGAACCGATGCGAATGACGGCAGCCAGAGGCGCCGTAGATCGGCGCCGACTGCTCTAAGAATGGGGCGAAAAATGAGCGTTCCGTGCGCGGAATTCGAGCACTATGCATCCTTTCGGATGACGGAGAACATCAGTTGGTGGGACTCCGATTCCTCGGCGACGATGGTGTTGTCGACACCCGAACTCGACCGGACCCTCTGGTCGGACTACCTCGCGGGCGCCGAGCGGAGTTATCAGCGTTACGGCGTGCAGGCCGCGCTCGACGTGGCGGCCATATGCGACGGCGCGGACACGGCGATGTTCTGGGCGATTGTCGACGACGGGGGGCACGTCATCGGTGGGGTGCGGGCCAAGGGACCGCTCACCGGCGCCGACGATTCCCACGCCGTCGTGGAGTGGGCGGGCCATCCGGGTCTGCCCATGGTGCGCAAGATGATCGACGACCGCACCCCGTTCGGCATCCTGGAGATGAAGTCCGCCTGGACGACCGACGCCCGCGATCGGGCCCGTTCGGTGTCGACCGCACTGGCGCGTAGCGGCTTCCACGCCATGGAGTTGATGGGGGTCCAATTCTGCATGGCGACGTCGGCGCCCCACGTGCTCGAACGGTGGGGGTCGTCCGGTGGTGTGGTTGCCCACATCCCTGCCGCTCCGTACCCGGATGAGCGCTACCGTACGAAGATGATGTGGTGGGACAGGCGGACGTTCGCCAACTACGCGGATCCCGAACAGGTGTCGAAGATCATCCGGGAGACCTCTGCGATCTCCACGGTGGCGGCGATCGCCCTGTGAGTCGACGCTCCGACGATCTGGGGTTCAGCGCGGTACTGCTCGACACGTCCGACGACGCGGACGGCGCCGCGCTCGACCGCCTTCGGTCCGACCCGACCATCGAGGCGCTCGACTCGTTCGCGGCGCAGCACGCTGCGATCGCGGACATGACCGACGACGCCGGACTCCTCGGCGAGGCGCCGCGGTGGGCGTACTACCCGTGGCGTCGGTCGATCGTCAAGATCCTTGGCCCGCAATCGTTTCGACGGCTCCGGCTCGACCGCAACCGCAACCTCATCACCGCCGGGGAGCAGGACCACCTGGGCACGCTCGTGGTCGGCGTGATCGGGCTCAGCTCCGGACACGTGATCGCGCACACGCTGGCGGCCGAGGGGCTGTGCGGGGAGTTGCGTCTCGCCGACTTCGACGAACTCGAACTGTCGAATCTGAATCGCGTGCCCGCGAGCGTCTTCGACCTCGGGGTCAACAAGGCCGTCGCCACCGCGCGCCGGATCGCCGAACTCGACCCCTATCTGACCGTGCATCCGTGGCCGTCGGGAGTCACCGCCGACACCGTCGACGCGTTCCTCGACGGCATGGACGTCGTCGTGGAGGAGTGCGACTCGCTCGACGTCAAGGCGCTGGTGCGCGAGGAGTCGCGGCGCCGGCGGCTGCCGGTCGTGATGGCCACCAGCGACCGCGGCCTGATCGACGTCGAGCGGTTCGACCTCGACCCGCACCGACCGCTCTTCCACGGACTGCTCGGGGACGTCGACGTTGCCGAATTGGCCACCTTGAGCAGCCAGCAGAAGGTGCCGCAGGTGATGCGTCTGGTCGACGTCGCGGGTCTCACGGCCCGTGCCGCGGCGTCGCTGCTCGAGGTGGGTCACGAGCTGGCGACGTGGCCGCAGTTGGCCGGGGACGTCACGCTCGGGGCGGGCGGCGTCGCCGAGGCCGTCCGTCGCATCGGGCTCGGACTCGCGCTCGGATCGGGGCGGGCGCGTCTGGACGCGGGCGCCGCGCTGGACCGGCTCGAGGAGCCGGTCGTCGTGGTCACGCACGATCCCGCCGATCCGGCCGAGCCGGCTCCCCCGACGTCACCGCTGGCCGCGATCGTCGCAGCGGCCCACAGGGCCCCGTCGGGCGGCAATTCACAGCCGTGGGCCATCGAGGCCGACGGCGACACCGTCGAGATCGTGCTGACCCCTGAACTGACCTCGACGATGGACGTCGGCTTCCGTGGCAGTGCGGTGGCCGTCGGCGCCGCCGTGTTCAACGCCGAGGTCGCCGCCGCCGCATCCGGCGACGTGGTGGCCCGCGTCCGCTACTCCGAGCCCGACGAGCGGTGGCCGCTGAAGGCCACGATCACCCTGGAGCCGGGGACCGATCCCGATCGTGCGCGGCTGTACCCCGCCGTGCTGCGGCGGGAGACCAACCGCCACCGCGGCGACGCCACCGCGCTGAGCGGTGCCATCGTCGGCGCCCTCACCGACGCCGCCGTCCGCGAGGGCGCGGGGCTGCGCATGCTGTCGTCGCCTGCGGAGATCGCCGCCGCCGCCGAGATCCTGGGCGCCGCCGACAGGATCCGGTACCTCACGCCTCCCCTGCACGCCGAGATGGCCTCGGAGCTGCGCTGGCCCGGCAACGACTCCCTGCAGTCCGGCATCGACGTCCGCAGCCTGGAGCTGGACCCCGGGACGCTGCTCGCCCTCGACATCCTCAAGCGGCCGGAGGTGATGGAGACGCTGGCGTCCTGGGACGGCGGGCGGATCCTCGGCGCGGACACCTCGTCGCGGGTGCAGTCGAGCAGTGCCCTGGCCGTCGTCACCGTCGACGGCGCCCGGCTGTCGGACTACGCCCGGGGCGGCGCGGCGGTCGAGGCAGTGTGGGTCACCGCCGAGGAGTTCGACCTCTCGGTGCAACCCATCTCACCGGCCTTCCTGTACGCCCGTTCCGACGGCGACCTCCGCGAGGTGTCGGCCACCCACGTGGATGCGCTGGCGGATCTGCGACGGCGCTTCGCCGAGCTCGCGGGGCTGGCCGACGAGGTGCCCGCGCTGATCCTGCGGTTCGCCGTCACACCCCCGACATCGGTCCGGAGCCGACGGCGACACGTCAATATCGACGACCAGCGATATTCTGAGTTCGATGTCCGCTCAGACGCCGCGCGTAAGCCTTGATCGACTGGTGACCAACGTCGCCGTCGATCTGATGGCGTCGAGCGCCGCCACGTCGAAGTCGGTGGCGCGGGGCGTGCTCGGGATGATGGTCGAGTACTTCGACGTCGACGTCAGCTTCCTGCGGTACAACGACCATTCGATCCGTGCGTCGGTCCTCGTCGCCGAATGGCCCGAACGACCCGGCGTGCCCGACCCGGACCCGCTGGGGACGGTGTACTTCGCCGACGCCGACCCCGTCTTCGCCCAGTCCGAGCACGGCAAGAAGCCGCTCGTCTTCCGTCCGGAGAATCAGGACTACCAGCGCCGCATCGAAGAGGGGCGCAACGTCCCGCAGACGTCGATGGCGGCCGCTCCCCTGGTGTCCGGCGACGTCACAACCGGCATCATCGGCTTCGTCAAGTTCGGCGACCGCGAGTGGCGGCCCGAGGAACTCAACGCCCTCGAGGCGATCGGCTCGCTGTTCGCGCAGGTGCAGGCACGTGTCGCGGCCGAGGAGAGGTTGCGCCACCTCGCCGAACACGACGACCTGACCGGGCTGTACAACCGCCGGGCACTGCTCGATCACCTGGAGAAGCGGCTCGCGCCGGGCAGTGACGGGCCGGTGGCCACCCTGTTCTTCGACCTCGACCGGCTGAAGACCATCAACGACTACCTGGGCCACACCGCGGGCGACTGGTTCATCCGCGTCCTCGCCGATCGCCTGCAGCAGGGCACGAAGCGGTCGAGCCTCATCGCCAGGCTCGGCGGCGACGAGTTCGTCGTGGTGCCCGCGGAGCCGACCTCGGCGGCCGACGCGGAGGAACTCGCCACGCACCTGCTGGGAGTGCTGCGCGAACGGGTGGCGATCGACGGCGAGATGCTGAACCGCACCGTGAGCATCGGCGTCGCCGTCGGAACGCCGGGCCGCGACACCACCAACGAACTGCTGCGCCGGGCCGACCAGGCCGTGATGACCGCCAAGGCCGAGGGCGGCAACCAGGTGGCGATGGCCACCGACGCGATGGCACTCGAGTCGGAGTTCCGCAACGACATCGAGTTGCACCTGCAGAACGTCATCGAGAACGGCGCGCTGTTCCTGCGGTACCTGCCCGAGGTCGACATGCGCACCGGACGGGTGCTGGCCACCGAGGCGCTGGTCCGCTGGGAGCATCCGACCCGCGGGCTGCTCTCCCCCGCGTCGTTCATCGCGGTGGCCGAATCGATCAATCTCGCAGGCGAACTCGGCCGGTGGGTATTGCGGACGGCGTGCGCCGACTTCGCGCGGTGGCGGTCCACCGTGGCGGGGCTCGACGTCGAACTGCGGGTGAACGTCTCACCGGTGCAGCTGGTCACCTCCGGCTTCGTGGAGACGGTGGCGGGCATCCTGGCCGAGTTCGACCTGCCGCCCGGATCCGTCTGCGTGGAGATCACCGAGAGCGTCGTCGTCCAGGACCTCGAGACCACGACGATCACCCTCAACGGGTTGCGGGACGCCGGAGTGCGCGTCGCGATCGACGACTTCGGCACCGGGTACAGCGTCTTCTCGCACCTGAAGTCGCTACCGGTCGACGTGTTGAAGGTCGACCGCAGCTTCGTCACCGACCTCGGCAAGAGCCAGGACGACCTCGCGATCGTGCGGGCGATCATCGCGCTCGCCGACGCGTTCGGACTGCAACTGGTGGCCGAGGGCGTCGAGACCGAGGCGGCGGCGTTGACGCTGCTGCACCACGGCTGCCGACGCGCGCAGGGCTTCCTGCTGTCGCAGCCCCTGTCGAGCGAGGACATGCTGGCGCTGCTGGCGCAGGGCCGGGTGTCAGTTCACTTTCCGGCAGAGCCCGAGGCCTGAGCGCAGCGCGCGGGCCTCGTGCAGGCCGGTGCGTAGCGACTGCCGGGTGGCCGGGCACGTCGCGGGGCGGACGGCGGCGGTAGATGCGCCCGCGGTCGTGAGGAGTTCGACCCGACCGAACCGGCTGGCGGTGCGCCCGACGAGGCACACCTGCCGTGACTCGCCGTCCTGCGGCGCCCAGTCGCCCGCCGCCTCCCAATCCTGGTCGGCCGGTGCCACGGTGACGCCGCGTCGGGCGCGCACGGCGCGCGGCCCCGACGGAGTGTGGAAGACAGCCCCCACCACTCGGCGGTCCTCGAAGACGAGCCGATCCAGCGGCGAGTCGGTGAGGACCTCGATGCCGAGGTCGCGTGCCCGGTCGGTCAACCAGCTCCGCAGCGCGGACGCACCTGCGCCCTGACCCCAGTTCACGGTGCCGATGGGGACGACCTCGATGGTCCCGCCGGTGGACGCGCGCATCGTGGTGCGGCCCCAACCGAAGACATTGGAGTAGAGCATCCCGTAGGGCGAGGTGAGGCAGGTGGCGGCCCAGTCGGCCAGTCGTCGCCCGAGGAACGGTTCGGCGATTCCGTTCGACATGGGGCTCGCGACGCGCATCGGGACGGGCACGTCCGGCGTGACCAGGGTGGACTCCGGCACCCACTCCGCGAATCCAGCGAAGTATTCCGCCGTCTCGGGATCGGCGGTCGCGGCGTGCATCCACCCCCGGCGCGAGCCCACCCGCCGACGCGTCGCCACGCCGGAATCGCCGCGGCCGACGGCCGGTGCGGCATCGACGACGAGAACCTCGTCACCTGCGTCGACGGTGGCGACGGCCCCGGCGAGTCCGCCGATTCCGGCGCCGATCGAGATTAGGTCGACCTCGTGATCCCACATGCGCGTCATGTACCTCGGGGTTGCCGTGAAGGGAGACAGGGCGGACGCAGTGCAGTCAACGGCCCACGTCCGACGCCACGACGACCTCTCGTCGTAGTGGCGTCCGGATTTGCCGTGTCCGTCAAAAACGACCGGTTGGCTCCCGCGGGGAGCCGTCCGGTCCGGTGCGACGATCGCGAGCGTCCATCGACGTCGTCCCGGAGGTCGATGGCCGAGACGAAGGCGTCCCGACGCATCAGACCATGAGTCATCACGTTCCGTACTTTACATACTTTTGGAATGTACCGCTTCCTCGGAATTGACCGATGGTTCGTAGCAAAATCAGGGGCGGTCGGAGTGGGTCGGTAGGAGTCGACGTGGCCGGGTCGCGCGTGCCGTCTTCCGGCCACGAGCGCAACGGCCCCGGGATCGGGGAGCGGTGATGAGGGCACCACGCGCCATGGTCTGCGCCCCGCTGACCCGCGCCGCCGGACACCAGCGGACCGGGCCCGAGCCGTGACCGACGCACCGGACGTGCGCACCGAGCCGGACCGGCCGGCGGACGGCACTCGCCTGTCGATACTGCAATCCGCGGCCCACCAGTTCGCGAACAAGGCCTACAGCCAGGTCAACCTCGACGACATCCTCGACGACGCCCACGTGACCAAGGGTGCGCTGTACTTCCACTTCCGCTCCAAGCACGAACTCGCCTCGGCGGTCGTCGAGTACCGGGCGGACGAGGCCACCGACCTGTTCGCCCAGCCGCACTTCCAGTCGCTGCCTGCGCTGGAGTCCATGGTGGAGATGTGCTTCGTCATCGCCGTCGACGACATCGGGTCGCAGATGGCCCGTGCGGGCTTCAACCTCCTCGAGGCACTGGGCAGGTTCGACGGCCTCCAGGCCCGGCTGGTGGCCAGCTGGGTGACGTCATTCGCCGAGTTGGTCGGTCGTGCCGCCGCCGAGGGCGACGTCGACACCGACGTCGACCACACCGACGTCGCCAAGTTGGTCGTCTCGCTGTACATGGGCCTGCGGCAGGCGAGCGACCTGGACGATCCGACGACGTACCTGCACGACCTGGCGGCCATGTGGCGGCTGGTGATGCCAGGGTTCGTCGACGCCCGCAGACTCGACTACCTCACGGCTTTCGTCCGACGCCGCACCGCGCTCGCGATCAGGAATGCGGTACCGTTCCGGGCCGACGAACTATGATTGCGGTTCTAATCGAATCGCACGTCAATTGCGATGACGACCGACGGAGGTAGCCGAAGTGGTGCGCCAGGCAAGATCCGAGGCGACCCGTCGGAGGATCATCGACTCCGCGATCGATCTCATCAACGAGATCGGTTATCCCGCAGCCGGTTTGGCCGACATTATCGAACGCGCCGAGCTGACCAAGGGCGCGCTGTACTACCACTTCGATTCCAAGGAAGCCCTCGCGACCACGATCATCGAGGAGGGCGCCACGACGGTCCTCGATGCGTTCCGGGCTGCGGGACGCTCGAGTTCACCCGCGATGGAGAACATCGTGCACGGCCTCTTCGTCGTGACCGACGTCCTCGGCACCGACCGGGTGGCCCAGGCTGCGGGGCGGCTGCTGCGCACGTTCGGCGGCTTCAACCCCGCCGCGAAGCAGACCTATGCGACGCTGCTCGACGAGATGACGCGCCTGACCACCAGCGCGATCACCGAGGGCGACCTCCGGGACGACATCGACCCGGAGGATGCGAGCAACGCCATCATCGGCGCGCTTCTCGGCGCCGAGCTGCTCAGCAGTGCGCTGGCCGACAGCACGGACCTCCGTGTGCGGTTCGGCAAGGTGTGGGCGGTCATGCTGCCGGCGTTGATCTCCGAGGACTCCCTGGGCTACTACCGCGAGTTCCTGGCCCGCCAGTCCCTGCGCGCACCCCGGACACCGGAGTCCTCGACCGTGGACGGTGCAAGCCCCGCCGGCTAGATCCCCGGTAGGGCACCATCGCCCGTCCGACTCGGTTTACTGTCCTCGACAGCAGTGCTGCGACGACGGGATGACGACATGGACCTGAGCTGGTCGCCGGCCGACCTCGAGTTCCGCGACGAGGTGCGGGCCTTCCTCGACGAGAAGCTGACCCCGGAGCTGCGACGCGCCGGCCGCCTCATGACCAGCGTCTATAGCGATCACGACGCCGGGCTCGCGTGGCAGTCGATCCTGCACGAGCGCGGCTGGGCGGCGCCGGCGTGGCCCGTCGAGCACGGCGGCTGCGACTGGAGCCTCACCCAGCGCTACGTGTTCAGCCGGGAGTCGACGCTCGCCGGGGCTCCGGCCCTGTCCCCGATGGGCATCCGCATGGTCGCGCACGCGATCATCGCCTTCGGCACGCCCGAGCAGAAGGAGTACTTCCTCCCGCGCATCCTCACCGGTGAGGTGTTCTTCTGCCAGGGCTACTCCGAGCCCGAGTCCGGATCGGACCTGGCGTCGCTCTCGATGGCGGCGGTGGCCGACGGCGACGACCTGGTGTGCACCGGAAGCAAGATCTGGACCACCCACGCCCGCGAAGCGAACTGGATGTTCGCCCTGGTCCGCACGTCCCGCGCGGCGAAGAAACAGCAGGGCATCACGTTCCTGCTGATCGACATGACCACGCCGGGAATCGAGATCCGTCCGCTGGTGATGACCTCGGGCGAGGAGATCCAGAACCAGGTGTTCTTCGACGACGTCCGCGTCCCGCAGGATAACGTCATCGGCCGGATCGACGACGGCTGGACGGTCGCGAAGTACCTGCTCGAGTTCGAGCGCGGCGGCGAGGCCACCGCGCCGGCACTGCAGGTCGTCGCCGACGAGGTGGCGACGGCCGCGGCCACCCAGCCCGGACCGTCGGGCGGCAGGCTGATCGACGACCCCGGCTTCGCCCGGCGACTGGCCGACGCCAGGATCCGCACCGACGTCCTCGAGATCCTGGAGTACCGCGTGCTGGCCGCGCTCGAGGGTGGCGGCCATCCGGGCTCGGACTCGTCGATGCTGAAGGTCCTCAGCACCGAGTTGAGCCAGGTGCTCACCGAGCTGTCGATGGAGGCGGCAGGTCCACGCGGCCGGGTCTACCAGCCGCACGCCACGTGTCCGGGCGGTCCCGTCGCCGACTTCGAGCCGCCGGCCGACGGTTACGTCAGCGGCGAGCCGTGGCAGGCGGTCGCTCCCCTGCGCTACCTCAACGACCGCGCCGGCTCGATCTATGCGGGCAGCAACGAGATTCAACGCAACATCCTCGCCAAGGCAGCTCTCGGACTCTAGGGAGGACATCTCGTGGACTTCACCCTCACGGCCGAACAGACGCTGCTGCGCGACGGGCTGACCAGATTCCTCGCGACGCGCTACGACCTGGCCGCGAGCCGCGTCGCCGCCAGGACCGGTGGTCGGCCGGATATCTGGCGGGCCTTCGGCCAGGACCTCGGCCTCCTGGGCGCAGCGCTGCCCGAGGAGGTCGGCGGGACCGGTGGTGGTCCGGTCGAGGTGATGATCATCGCCGAGGCGCTGGGCCACGCGCTCGTGGTGGAACCGTTCGTGGACACCGCCGTGGTCGCCGCCGGACTGCTGCGCCGCGCAGGCGGAGGCGTCGCAGCCGCCCTGCTCGAGCGCATCGCGGCGGGTGACGCCGTCGTCGTGCTCGCGGCGGCAGAGGCTGAGACCGGAGACGACTGGCGTACGCCCGCGACCACCGCGGTGCGCGACGGGGACGACTGGGTGCTCGACGGCTCGAAGATCGTGGTCGTCGGCGCGCCGACGTCCAACTACCTGATCGTGACCGCGACGACGGCCGCCGGTCCGTCGGCGTTCCTGCTCGACGTCGACGCGGTGGGCGGCGCGGTGGGCGGCGCGCTGACGATGCACCCCTACCGCACCGTCGACGACCGCTGGGCCGCCGACGTCGACCTCGTGGGCGCGCGGGTGCCCGCGGACGCACTCCTGGGCGAGGATGGCGGCGCGTGGCCGTCGATCGAGCAGGCGCGGGACGAGGGGGCGGCCGCCGTGTGTGCCGAGGCCGTCGGCTGCATGCGAAAGGTGTTGGCGGACACGGTCGAGTACTGCAAGCAGCGTTACCAGTTCGGGCAGCCCATCGCCGCCTTTCAGGTACTTCAGCACCGCATGGTCGACATGTACATGGAGGTCGAGCAGTCGGCGGCGGCGGTGCAGCTCGCGGTGCTCAACCTCGACGGCGACGCGGCCACCCGCGCGCGGGCCGTGTCCGCGGCGAAGGCGACGGTGGGCCGTGCCGCCCGCTTCGTCGGCCAGAGCGCGGTGCAGTTGCACGGCGGCATGGGCATGACCGAGGAACTCGCGATCGGGCACTACTTCAAGCGCCTCACCACCATGCAGTACGAGTTCGGCAGCACCGACGCGCACCTCGCGCGCCATGCCCGGATCACGGCGCCCCGGTAGCGCTGGACAGTTGTCCGACCACGCCGCCACCCGCGCGCTCGATCCCCCGGTGCGACCACTCACCGGTGGCCGCCACCACGCTTAACCCGCGGTCGATCAATCAGATTGGCGGGGTCATTGCCATGGCACTACGGCTCGGATAACTTGGACACATGTCCAGTTCACGGGTGGCCCACGTCACTCGGATCCGAGACCCGCACGCACGGCACGCGTCGACGCACCGGCGCGTGCTCGGGGCTGCGGCGCAGCTGCTCGACGAATCGGCGCGACCCGACGTGTCGGTCCCCGAACTTGCGGCCAGGGCGCGCGTCGCGCAGACCGCGGTGCGCGCACACTTCCCCTCGATGGACGCGGTGTTCGCCGAGCTGTACCTGCAGCAGGTGACGGCGCTCCCGCTGACCGTCGACACCTCTGCGCCCGTCGCCGACCGGGTCGCAACGCAGCTGAGCGCCGTCGCGTTGATCCTCGCGGACCGGCCGGGCCTGGCCCACGCCAGCACCGCCGCCCTGCTGTCGACCGGCGATCCGGCCGTCGCCGCGGCACGGGCGAGGATCGCCGCCGAGGTGCGCCGCCGCCTCGGTGCGGCGCTGGGCACCGGCGCCTGGCCCGAGGTGCTGGACACCCTCGAGACGCTGTTCTGGGGCGCCCTACTTCGGGCCCAGTCCCGCGAGATCGACTACCGCGCCATGGCCGAGCGACTGGCCACGATGGTCTCACTCGTCGTTCCGGAGGACGATGACTGAGACCGCCGAGCACAAGGTGACCTGCCCCCTGTGTGAAGCGATGTGCGGCCTCGTCGTCCACACCGCCGGCACCGACGTGACGTCGGTTCGCGCGAACCCCGCCGACGTCTGGTCGCGCGGCCACCTGTGCCCCAAGGGCGCGTCGCTGGGCGCCGTGCACCACGACGCCGACCGCCTGCGAGAACCGTTGGTGCGCAATGCTCGTGGCGAGCACGTGCCCGTGTCGTGGGACGACGCCTTCGCGGAGTGCGAGCGGGTGCTGCGCCCCGTCCTCGACCGGTACGGCGCCTCCGCGCTGACCACGTACATCGGCAACCCCGTCGCCCACAACATCGGGCTGAGCCTGCACGTGGGCGCCCTGATCGGCTTCGGTCAGGCAGCGGGCATGCAGGCCTACTACTCGCCCGGCACGGTGGACCAGTGGCCGCTCAACGTGGTCAGCGCTCTGCTCTTCGGCGGCATGTGGAACGGCCCCATCCCCGACCTCGCCCACACCGATCACCTGATGATCCTGGGCGCCAACCCCTCCGCGTCCCAGGGGTCCATGCTGTCCGCGCCCGACGTGATGGGTTCGATCCGGGAGATCACCCGACGCGGCACCGTGGTCGTCGTGGATCCACGGCGCACCGGTACCGCGGCGCGCGCCTCGGAGTGGGTGCCGATCCGGCCCGGCACCGACGCGCTGCTGCTGTTCGCGATCCTCCGGGTCCTGGCCACCAACGGGTGGGTCCGCCGTCCCGATCACCTGCGCGACCGGGTGACCGGACTCGACGAGGTGATCGCGCTGTCGGAACCGTTCACCCCCGAGCGGGTCGCCGAGGCGACCGGCATCGGTGCGGACACCATTCACCGGTTGGCGCACGACCTCGCCCACGCCCGCAACCCGGTGCTGTACAGCCGGATCGGCGCATGCACGCAGGAGTTCGGCACCCTGTCCACGTGGCTGGTGTTCGTGGTCAACACCGCGCTCGGTGCCCTCGACCGCCGCGGCGGTGCGGTGTTCCCCCGTCCGGCCGCCTGGTCGCAGATGTTCGCCAAGCCGCCCGACCAGACCGAGCCGGGCTGGACCTTCGGCCGGTTCCGCAGCCGGGTGCGCGGTGTCCCGGAGGTGCTCGGCCAGTTCCCCGTCAGCTGTCTCGCCGAGGAGATCGACACCCCCGGCGACGGACGCATCCGCGGATTGATCACCGTCGCGGGCAATCCGGTCGTCTCCGCGCCCGCGTCCCGCCGGCTCGAGGACGCCCTGCCACGGCTCGACGCCATGATCTCGATCGACAACTGGCTCAACGAGACGACCCGGCATGCCCACGTGGTGCTGCCCGGTCTCTCCCCGTTGGAGCGACCGCACTCCGACGACCTCTACTGGGCGTACTCGACGGCGTCGTGCCTGAAGTGGTCGGACCCGGTGTTCGCGGCGCCGCCCGACCGTCCGGCGGAGTGGGAGATCCTGGTACGTCTGGCCGGGTCGATGTTCGGCACGCCCGTCCCCGACGTGGACGTCGACGCCGTCGACGACCTCTACGTGGGCGGCATGATCGCCATGCTCGGCGCGCGGCCGGAGTCGCCCCTGCACGGACGCGAACCCCTCGAGGTGCTCGCCGAGCTGTCCGGCCGCGGTCCCGAGCGCCTCGTCGACCTCGGCATTCGCCTGGGCCCCTGGGGTGACGGCGTCGGTGTGCGGCCGGATGGCCTGACGCTGGCCGAGGTGCGACGCCATCCCGACGGACTGCGCCTCGAGGAACTCGACGGCGGCCGACTCACCGAGGTCGTGACCACGCCGTCGGGCACGGTCGAACTCTTCCATGCGCACCTCGCCGACGACGTGCCGCGACTCGTTGCCCGCATGGACCGCCCCACGCCGGACCTCGTCCTCACCAGCCGACGGCATCTGCGCTCCAACAACTCCTGGCTGCACAACGTCCCGGGGCTGGTGCGCGGCCGGGAGCGCTGCACACTGCTGATGCATTCGGCCGATGCGGACCGCATCGGGCTGCGATCGGGCGACGTCGCCGAGATCTCCACGACCGAAGGCGAACTCAGCGTCGCCGTCGAGGTCGGCGACGAGATGATGCCCGGTGTGGTGAGCCTGCCGCACGGGTGGGGACACGGCCGGTCCGGTACGCGGTTGGCCGTCGCGAACGATCATCCGGGCGTCAACGCGAACCTGCTCAACCCGCCCGATCTCGTCGACGTGCCGAGCAACACCCAGGTGGTCAACGGCGTGCCCTGCCGGGTACGCCGCGCGGCCGCCCCGATCCGATGACGATGCCGACGACGAAGGGAGACGGCCATGGGCCTACGCGGTGAGGCGGCGATCGTCGGGTACACGGAACTGCCCGCCACCAAGCGTCCCACCGGTCCGCTCGAGTTCAACCTCGAACAGTGGGCCAGGCTCGCGGCGGCGACGCTCGACGACGCGGGACTCGATGCGTCCGATGTCGACGGCATCTGCACCGGCCACCTGCAGGAGTCGCAGATCTTCGTTCCGTCCACGATCGTCGAATACCTCGGCATCCGAGCGAACTTCGCCGAACTCGTCGACCTCGGCGGGGCCAGCTCGGCCGCGATGGTGTGGCGCGCCGCCGCGGCGATCGAACTGGGCATCTGCAACGCCGTGCTGTGCGTGGTGCCCGCCACCCCGCTCACGCCGGTGAGCGAGTCCAAGCCCGTGGACTTCGGCGACATGCTGTACTTCGGCGCCTCGAGCAACCGGTACGGCTCACCGCAGGCCGAGTTCGAGATTCCCTACGGCAATCTCGGGCAGAACGGCCCCTACGGTCAGGTCGCGACGCTCTACGCAGCGACCTACGGGTACGACGAGCGGGCCATGGCGAAGATCAGCGTCGACCAGCGCGTCAACGCCAATCACACACCGGGGGCCATCTTCTCGGACGTGCCGCTCACCGTCGAGGACGTACTCGCCAGCCCCGTCATCGCCTCCCCGCTGCACATGCTGGAGATCGTCATGCCCGTGCTCGGCGGGGCAGCCGTCCTGGTGGCGAGCGCCGACCTGGCTCGCCGCAGCCGCAACCGGCCGGTGTGGATCAAGGGCTTCGGCGAGCGGGTGCCCTACAAGACGCCGACCTACGCCGAGGACCTCCTGCAGACGCCGATGATCAAGGCGGCCGGTTCGGCATTCGGCATGGCGGGCCTCGCGCCGACCGACATGGACATGGTGTCGATCTACGACTGCTACACGATCACCGCGCTGCTGAGCCTCGAGGACGCCGGCTTCTGCCGCAAGGGCGAGGGTCAACGCTTCGTCGCCGACCACGACCTGACGTTCCGCGGCGACTTCCCCATGAACACCGCGGGCGGTCAACTCGGATACGGGCAGCCGGGCACCGCGGGCGGCATGCACCACGTGTGCGACGCCACTCGTCAGATCATGGGCCGTGCCGCCGCCGCGCAGGTACCGGACTGCCACCGCGCCTTCGTCTCCGGCAACGGCGGCATCCTGTCCGAGCAGACGACACTGGTCCTGGAGGGTGACTGAGCAATGAACGCCATGACCCGGCCGATGCCGGTCCCGACCCCGACCAGCCAGCCGTTCTGGGATGCGTTGGCCGAGCGCCGGATTCGCATCCAATACTCGCCCTCGGCGGGACGCTACGTCTTCTATCCCCGCGTGCTCGCGCCGGGCACGCTCGCCGACGACCTCGAATGGCGCGAGATCAGCGGCGCCGGAACGCTGTACACGTTCACGGTCAGTCACCGCCCGGTGTCGCCGCACTTCGTCGACGCGGTGCCGCAGATCCTCGCGGTCGTCCGGTGGGACGAGGGCCCGCACTTCTCGACCGAGATCGTCAACGCGTCACCCGACGACGTCCGGGTCGGGATGGCGGTGCGGCCGGTGTTCACCGATCACCCCGAGGCCGGGGTGACGATGCTGCGGTACGAACCGGCCGGGTAGGGGCGCCCTCAGCGACCGTGTGAGTCGAAGAACTGCCACGATGCCTCCGACGCGTCGAAGGCGTTCGTGGTCGGCCCGACCGATCCGGGTCCCGCCGGCGCCCCGGGCCAGGTGTGCCCGCCCCCGTCGACCCGGCTGAAGACGACCGCCGTCCCGGCGGCGCACGGCGCCGACGTGGAGCGCTGCACCTGCGTGCCGTACCCGACCGCGAACAAGGTGTCGTCGACGGGTGGTGGGCAGCCGTCGACCTGCCGCCAGCGGTCCACCATCGTCGGCGCGCCGAGGACCGTACTCGTTCCTCCCCGGCCCGTCATGCCGCCTCCCCCGTAGGGCACGATCGGGTCGGCCGAGCCATGGGTCTCGAACACCGACACCGGTCGGGACGGGTTGCACGGGACACCGGCGCCCAGCGTTCCCGCCACCGGGGCCACGGCAGCGAACAGGTCGGCGCGGTCGCATGCCAGCCGGTTCGCCATGAATGCCCCGGCCGACAGACCGGTGACGAAGACGCGGCCGGGGGCGATGCCGAGGTCGGTGACCAGCCTGCCGACCAGGGCGGAGAGGAAGCCGACGTCGTCGACCCGCTGCCGGTCGGGCACCGACGCGCCGCGGCCGTCGGCCCAGCTCGCGTCGATGCCATCCGGGTAGACGACGGCGAAGCCGTGCGCGTCGGCGACCGCGTCGTAGTGCGTCAGCGCAGCCTGTGCGCCGCCGTTGGCGCCCGCTGCGTGCAGGTTGACCACCAGAGCCGACGGCCGCTCCACTCCGGCCGGCACGTGCAGGACGTAGGTGCGCGCCGCGCCGCCGAAGTCGAACGAGGCGGCCGACGCGACGGGGGCCGGCGCGGCCGCGAGAAGCGTCAGTCCGCACGCCAGCAGGGTCGCGATCCTGGCCCGCGGGCGCGTCGAGAGTGTGAGCACCCGCGGATGGTAAGTGCGACAGGCGAACTGTCGCCCAACGACGAGTGTCCGTCCGACGTCGCGCGAGCCGGTCGGCGATTCCCGGCATTCGGGTGGCCCGCGTTGTACTGTGTGTTCGCCCGATCGGGCTCGTGGACCCAGAGCGAAGGCAGTTCACCGTGCGACTGATCCGTGAACTCATCCGCCCTTACGCCTGGCCCGTGGCGGGGATCTTCGCGGTGCTCGTCGTCCAGATCGCGATGAGCCTGGCCGCGCCGTGGCCGTTGAAGATCGTCCTCGACAGCGTGGTGGGCGACCGTCCCCTGCCGCCCTGGCTCAAGGGGCTGCTGCAGCCGATGCTGGGCGGCGAGGGCCGGATGCACGTCGCCGGACTGGCCGCCATCATGCTGGTGGTGATCGCCGTCATCGCGGCCATCGCGACCTACATCGCCAACTACCTCACCGAGACCGTCGGCCAGCGCATCGGCAACGACCTGCGTACCCGCGCCTATCACCACATCCAGCAGCTGTCGCTCAACTTCTTCGACACCCACCGGGTCGGGCCCATCCTGAGCACGCTGACCGACGACGTCGACACCATCCAGGACTTCGCCTCGGCCTCGACGCTGGGCATCGCCACCGACCTGCTGACCATCGTCGGCATGCTCTCCCTGATGCTGTGGCTGCAGTGGGACTTCACCCTCGTCGCACTGGCCATCGCCCCGCTGCTGCTGTTGTTCGTGTCCCGCATCCGCAAGGCCGTCAAGGCGGCGACGCACGAGGTGCGCAAGCGTGAGTCGGACATCGTGGCCGTCGCGGAGGAGGGCCTGCAGTCGATCCGCGTCGTCAAGGCGTTCGACCGCGAGGAGCTGCAGGAGCGCCAGCTCGCGATCGCCGGACAGGCCGCCGTGGACGCCGCGCTCAACGCCCGCCGGGTGAAGTCCGTGGTGTCGCCCGTCGTCGCGGTCGTGGTGGCGGTGTGCACCGCGCTGGTGCTGTGGCGCGGGTCGGCGCTGATCCTCGCGGGCGTCATGACCGCGGGCACGCTCACGGTATTCATCAGCTACCTGGCCTCCTTCTTCAAGCCCGTGCAGGACCTCGCGAAGCTCACCAACACCATCGCGATGGCGTCGGTCGGCGTCGAGCGCGTGAGCGCCCTGCTCGACGCCGAGACGGGGATCGAGGAGAAGGTCGGCGCGGTCGACCCGGACACGCTGAAGGGCGCGCTGAGCTTCGATCGCGTGGCCTTCAGTTACGACGGCGAGAAGCCCGTCCTGCGCGACGTGAGCTTCGACGTCGAACCCGGACAGCAGGTCGGCATCGTGGGCCACACCGGCAGCGGCAAGTCGAGCCTGGTCAGCCTCATCCCACGCTTCTACGACCCCAGCGTGGGCTCCGTTCGCATCGACGGCGTCGACGTCCGCGACTACAAGCTGCACGAGATGCGCAGGCAGATCGCCTACGTCCTGCAGGACACCGTGCTGTTCCGGGGCACCGTGCGCGACAACATCGCCTTCGGCCGTCCCGATGCCAGCCACGACGAGATCGTCGAGGCGGCCAAGCTCGCCAACGCGCACGAGTTCATCTCCGACATGCTGCAGGGCTACGACAGCGCGGTCGGCGAGCGCGGCATGACGCTGTCGGGCGGCCAACGGCAGCGCATCGGCATCGCCCGGGCCATCCTGCGCGACAGTCCCATCCTCATCCTCGACGAGCCGACCGCCGCACTCGACGCGGAGTCCGAGCACCTGGTGATGTCGGCGATGCGGCGGCTGATGAAGGGCCGGACCGTCATCACCATCGCCCACCGGCTGAGCACGATCCGCGAGTCACACAAGATCGTGGTCCTGGAGGAGGGTCGGGTGGTCGAGGAGGGCACGCACGGCGCGCTCCTCGCACTGGGTGGCAGATATGCTGAGCTGCACCGCATCCAATACGACGCCGAGGATTCATGAGTCGCTCGCTGATCATCCTTCCCGACGACTCGGCCCGTCCGGTACTCGACGCCATCCACGCGGCCACCCGCTCGGTGCGCATCAAGATGTTCGCGTTCTCCCATCGGCCACTGCTCGACGCGGTCGTGGCGGCCCATCGCCGCGGCGTCACCGTCCAGGTCATGCTCAACCCGGAGCGCCGCGACGGCGAGACCGACAACGACGCGGCACGGGACGCGCTGCTGGAGAACGGCATCGACGTGCGGGAGAGCAACCCCGCGTTCGACCTCACCCACGAGAAGTCGATGGTGATCGACGATGCCCACGCCTTCGTCGAATCGCTGAACTGGACCGACGAGAACTTCAGTCTGACAAGGGATTACGCCGTCGTGACGCCCAGCGTCGCAGAGGTCTCCGAGATCACCGACTGCTTCGAGGCGGACTGGCACCGCGAGACCTTCGACCCGGGACACGACGCCCACCTCATCTGGTGTCCGACCAACGGCCGGACCCGGATCTGCGAGTTCATCGACCGCGCCGAGAAGACCCTGTTCGTCCAGAACGAGCGCTACCAGGACCCCGTGGTCATCGAACGACTGGTCCGGGCAGCGCGACGCGGGGTGAAGGTCCACGTGATGGCCAGGACCGCGCACCACCTCAAGCCCAATAAGTTGCTGGAGGGCGTGAGCGGCCTACGCATCCTCGACGACGTCGGCATCAAGATCCACGAACTCAAGCACCTCAAGTTGCACGCCAAGATGATCCTGGCCGACCACGAGCGTGCCATCGTCGGATCCATCAACCTGTCGCCGGGCAGCTTCGACCACCGCCGGGAACTGGCCATCGAGGTCAGCGACCACCACGTGCTCAAGCCGCTGACCGAGGTCGCACACCACGACTGGAAGCACTCCGCTCCGATGGACCTCACCGACGCCGGCCTGCTCGCCGATCTCGCGAAGAGCACGTCGGACCGGGTGAAGGAACTGGGCCTGCACCCCGAGTAATTGACGGCGAGCAAACGTAATTCGCTGACGGTGCACGTCGTGGTCCACGACACACTCGGTCGCCTCCGCCGTGGCACGTCACTGTCAGCGCCTGCCAGAAACGTCGCTGGACGTGCGACGACGGTGACCAATATGACCATTAGTTGACGCGGAGGTGAACTGGCAGCACGATGATCAGGTGATCGATTTGAAGGAACAGGCGATCATCGAGCAACTCGCTCAGCGCCTGGCATCCAAGTTCGCCGAGGTGCCGCCGACGACCGTCGAGGACGTCGTGAGGGCGCAGTACGCGCGCTTCGACGGACGGCCGGTGCGAGACTTCGTGCCGCTCTTCGTCGAGCGCCGCGCGAGCAGTGAACTCAGCGGGCGGGCCTAGCTCGACAAGCACTCCCGCGGCGCTGCTCGCTGGTGCTCCGGGCTTGTCGGACCCCCCTGCGATAATGGTGTCATGTCCACCGCCGCAGCCACTTTGGCCGATGAGCGACGCCCCGTGGACCGACTCGACGCGTTCTTCGAGGAGATCGCCGAACTGACCGGACAACGCAACGCCATCGACGGCCGACTCGTCGACATCATCGCCGAAATCGACCGCGACGGACTCTGGGGATCCACCGGCTGCCGCTCCATCGCCGCCCTCGTGGCCTGGAAGACCGGCATCTCCGCCCGCAACGCCGAGACCGTCGTCGCCGTCGCCCAACGCGCCGACGACTTCCCCCGCTGCACCGACGGCCTCCGGGAAGGCCGACTGTCCCTCGACCAGGTCGGCGTCATCGCCGAACGCGCCGCCGACGGCTCCGACGACCACTACGCCGACCTGGCCGAAGTCGCCACCGTCAACCAGTTGCGCAAAGCGGTGAAACTCGAACCGCGACCCGACCCCACCCCGTCGCCGCAACCCACCAGCTTCATCACCAAGACCGTCGGACCCGGCGAGGACTACACCACCTGGAAGATCCGACTCCCCCGCCTCGACGCCTCGAAGTTCGAAGCCGCCCACCAATCCCACCTCGACGCGCTCATCGCGGACTGGAAGGCCGACCAGCACGGCGACGACGAGACCTTCCCCGACGGCGTCGACGCGTTCACCAGCCTGGTCGAGGCGGGCTGGGACACCGAGGTGGCCCGCCGCCCCCACGGACAACGCACCACCGTCGTCGTCCACGTCGACGCCGACAAACCCGTCGCCGCACTGCACCTGGGCCCACTGCTGGCCGACGACGAACGCCGCTACCTCACCTGCGACGCCACCTGCGAGGTGTGGTTCGAACGCCACGGCCGCGTCATCGGATCGGGCCGGACGATACGGACGGCCAACCGGCGGCTGCGTCGCGTCCTCGAACACCGCGACCGAAGTTGCGTGGTCCCCGGCTGCGGATCGACCCGCGGCCTGCACGCCCACCACCTCGTGCACTGGGAGGACGGCGGCCTCACCGAACCCTCGAACCTGGTCCTGCTGTGCCCGTTCCACCACCGCCAACACCACCGCGGCGCCATCACCATCACCGGACCCGCCGACCACCTCGTCGTCACCGACGCCGACGGCCGAGAACTGAGCAGCGCATCACTGGCGCGTGCACCCAGCACACCCCCACCCGACGTGCCGCCCTGCCGCGGACCACTCGGCGAACGCGCCCAATGGTGGTGGTACACACCCTTCGAACCACCACCGACCAACGACTAGGCCGCCGCCTACGTCGCGGTGAGCTGCTTCTCCTCGTAGAGCCGCGCCCACTCCTTGCGCGGCCTGATCGACACGTCGACGTCGGTGGCGGTGGCGCGCAGCGCGCCGACGGTTGCCTGCTCACGAGGCGTGTGCTTGAACGGATCCCAGTCGAAGAACCGGCACGAGTTCTGCCAGGTGATCTTGTTGATGTCGGTGTCGTCGGCGCCCGCTCCGTTGAGTTCCGCCAGCACCTGCTCGGGCGCATCCGGCCAGAAGCAGTCCGAGTGCGGGTAGTCGCACTCCCACGCGATGATGTCGATGCCGATCTCGTGGCGCAGCCGCAGCGACGTCTTGTCGGTGACGTAGCAGGCGAGCGAGTGCTCGCGGAAGACGTCGCTGGGCAGCTTGTCGCCGAAGTCCCGGCGTAGCCACTTCTGGTTGGTGTAGTGCCGGTCACTGCGGTCGAGGTAGAACGGGATCCACCCGATGCCACCCTCGGAGAACGCGAACTTCAGGTCCGGGTAGTTGCGCATCGCCGGCCCCCACAGCAGGTCCTGGGCGCACATCGCCGACACCTGGGTCGCCAGGATGATCAGGTTGTCGATCGGGGCGTTGGGCGCCATGCTGATCGCGCCGAACCCGGTGCCGATGTGCAGGCACATCACCACGTTCTCCTCCGACAGCGTGCGGAAGACGGGACCCCAGTACTCGTCGTCGTGGTAGCTCGGAAGTCCTTCCAGATGAGGAAGTTCCGGCATCGTCACCGCGCGGCACCCCTTGGCGGCGACGCGCCGGATCTCGGCGCACATGGCCTCGGGGTTCCACGTCGGGAGCACGGCGATCGGGATGAACCGGTCGGGATAGCTGCCCGCCCACTCGTCGATGTGCCAGTCGTTGTAGGCCGACACCATCACGAGGGTGACGTCCTCGCGGTGCATGTTGAGGTGCCGGGCGGAGAAACCGGTGAAGGTGGGGAAGCACATCGAGGCGAGGATGCCGTTGCGGCTCATGTCGCGCACGCGGGCGTGCACGTCGTAGACGCCGGGACGCATCTCGGCGAACCCGGCGGGATCGCGTCCCCACTCCTCGGCCGGCCACGACACCACCGCGTTCAGTCCACTGACGCCCTGGGGCCTGCCCTGGTACATCCACTGGTCGACGCCCTTCTCGTCGGTCACGACGATCGGTGCCTCGGACTTGTACTTCTCGGGGACGTGATTCAGGAACATGTCCGGGGGTTCCACCACGTGGTCGTCGATGCTCACCAGGATCAGGTCGTCGGTCTGCATGATTCAACTAGTACCCTCGGATTCCGTGACCGTCTCTGCACCTTCGGACAAAGGTTTGTCACTTTCGGCCACGGCCGCCGCACCGGAACGCCCGGTCATCGAGCTGCGCCGGGGTGGCCGCGCGATGGCGGGTAGCTACCTCTACGAGGGCGACGGCCTCATCACGGGGTGGCACTCCCACGAGGTGCACCAGATCGAGTACGCGCTGCACGGCGTCGTCGAGGTCGAGACCGATTCCGCGCACTACCTGCTGCCACCGCAGCAGGCGGCCTGGATCCCCGCCGGCCTCGAGCACCAGGCCGTGATGAACCCCGACGTCAAGACCGTCGCGGTCATGTTCGCCCCCGACCTCATCCCTGGCCCCGAGGCCAGGGCGCGCATCATCGCCGTGTCACCGCTGATCCGCGAGATGATGGTCTACGCCCTGCGCTGGCCGATCGACCGGACCGACGGCTCCACCCTGGACGAGGCAACTGCCGACGACTTCTTCCGCACCCTCGCGGCCCTCGTCGTCGAGGCGCTCGATCACGAGGCGCCCCTGAGCCTTCCGACGTCCGACCACCCGATCGTGGCGGCCGCGCTGGACTACACCAAGAGCCACCTCGACTCGGTCACCGCCGACGACGTGGCACGCGCGGTCGCGGTCTCCGAACGCACCCTGCGCCGACTGTTCTCCGACGAGGTCGGCCTGTCGTGGCGCACCTACCTCCTGCACGCACGCATGCTGCGGGCGATGGCGCTGCTGGCCGGACCCAACCAGTCGGTGCAGGCCACGTCGTCGTCCGTGGGCTTCGAGAGCATCAGCTCGTTCACGCGGTGCTTCACCCAGTTCTGCGGCGAGACACCATCGTCCTACCGGCGCCGGGTGACGGCGCGCTGACGTGATGACCGCGACGACGCTCCTGCACGAACTGGTGTCGTCGGCGGCCGCCGACGTCCCCGACCGGCCCGCCGTCATCGCGCCGGACGGCACGGTGACCACGTTCGCCGAGTTCGACCGCCAGATCGCCTCGGTGGCCGCCTGGCTGTGTGAGCGGACCCGGCTCGGCGACCGGGTGGCCGTGATCGCCGACAACGGCGCCGAGTACGCGCGGCTCTACTACGCCGTGCCGCGCAGCGGCCGGCTGCTCGTGCTGATCAACCAGCGCCTGAGCGTCCCCGAGCAGGTCGCACAGCTCGAGGCCACCGGCCCCGCGCTGGTCGTCGGCGACGGCCGGTTCCTCGAGTGCCTGCCGGCCGTCGCTCCGCGCATCGCCTTCGATTCCGCGGAATGGCTTGCAGCCGAGCGGTACTCACCCGGGACGGAGGTGCCCTCGAGGCCGGACGACCCGGCGTGGCTGATCTTCACGAGCGGCTCGACCGGCATCCCGAAAGGCGTGCTGCACACCCACCGCTCGATCATCGCGGCGGTGGCCGGCACGGTGGCCGGCAGATCGGTGCGCTCCGGCGGCGTCTACCTCCTACCGTTCCCCATGTGCCACGTCGCGGGCTACAACGTGCTCGTTCAGCACCGGACGCAGTCGACGGTGCTGCCCATGCCCGCATTCCGCGCCGACGCGTTCGTCGAGGCGGTCCAGGCGCACGGGGTGACCTCCTGCTCACTGGCCCCGACGATGCTCCACGCGCTGCTGGCCCATCTCGACGAGACCGGTGCCCGGCTACCGAGCCTGCGCGACGTGGCCTACGGATCCGCGGCCATCCCAGCCGATCTGCTGCGCCGGGCGCTGAGCACGCTCGACGTGAACTTCCATCAGGGCTACGGGATGACCGAGACCGCGGGCAACGTCACGTTTCTCGGGCCTGCGGAGCACCGTGCCGGCGCCGACGGCGACGCCACCGCACTCGCGAGCGCGGGCCGTCCCCACGACGGCGTCGAGGTGCGGATCGACGGGACCGACGTCGGCGAGATCCTCGTCCGCGGCGCGCAGGTGACGGTCGGTCTCTGGCCCGGCGGCCGACCGCCGACCACTGACGGCTGGCTGCGGACCGGCGACGTCGGCCGCATCGACGACGAGGGGCGCCTGGTCGTGCTGGACCGCATCAAGGACGTCATCATCACCGGTGGTGAGAACGTGTCGTCGCGCGAGGTCGAGGACGCGCTGTCGATCCACGACGCCGTCGAACACGTTGCCGTCGTGGGCGTTCCGGACGACTACTGGGGTGAGGCGATCTGCGCGGTGGTGGTCGCCCGACCCGGCTCCGACCCGGCCGCGGAGGACCTGATCGCCCACGTGCGCGCGCGGATCGCCCCGTTCAAGCGGCCAAGGCACGTGCTGTTCGTCGATGCGCTGCCGACGACGAGCAACGGGAAGATCGCCAAGCAGGCCGTCCGGGAGTATGCGCGAGACCTGTTGCGCCGCAGCACCGGCTGACGACTCAGACCGCGATGGCCGACTCGATCTTCGCGGAGATCGCCGACGCCTGTGTGATCACGGGTATGGGTGGCCGGCAGGCCTCGACGTCGATCACGACGTTGGATCGCACGGTCAGAACGTGCTGGCACACTCGACTCTGCGCGCCGTCCCCCCGGGCGATCGGCATGGCGAGTTGGTTGTCGGTGCGGCTGAGGTCGCCGCTGAGCCACTTCGGTAGCGGCTTGTCGTTCAGCGTGATGTTGACGTGGTGATTGGTGCAGTTCGTCCACCGCTCCGCGGACTGTTCGAAGAACCTACGCGCCGCATCCGCCGACGGATACGACACGACGGATTGCGCCACCGACGTCGACCAGTCGTCGGTGTCGGGCTCGCGCAGCACCTGCTGACGCATGGCACGCCACCCGCCGTCCGTGCCCCGATCGCCGTAGATGGCCGCCTGATCCGGCTGCCAGACGCCGAGACAGTTCATGTTGGTCAGGAGGTGCCGGTCGTCGTTCATCACGTCCGTCACCGGGCGCGGCGTCAACGTGGACACGCCCATCACCGTGCCGATGTCGCCGGCGGCGACGAGGAGGTTGACCAGATCGGAGTCCTCGACGACCCGCGGAGCCGTCGTCGCAGCGGACTTCTCGGTCGAGCAGCCTGCCAGCACGGCGACGAGGCAGGTCACCACCGTCACGACACGCGCGACGAGGCGACGGTCAGGCATGGGTTCCCGCCGCGGCGCAGGCCGTCTGGACGTTCCCGGCGTCGGTGTTCATCTCGGTGGCCGTCGTGTTCATCGCGTCCCCGCTGGTGCGCACCGCCATCTTGACCAGGAGCTTCGTCGCACCCCAGGACCACGACCGCATCGGGGCGGCGATGTCGGGCGACAGTCCCGGCGTGTTGGCGCTCGACATGGCGACACTGGCGCCCTGGCGCAGGGCGGTCCGGCCGACCTGATTGCTGCTGGAGATGGCCGGATCGCTGTAGTCGGGATTCGAGTACGACTCGATCTCCTCGGCGAAGTCGCCGTAGTAGTGGGACGTGGCGTCGAGAACCTCGGCGAACTGCCCGCACGCCGCCACCGCTGCCGGGTCGGCGTCGGCGGAGGTCTGCGATTCGACGGCGACCGGCCCGCCCGGCGCGTCCTCGGGGTCGGCGGTGGCCAGCGGCGCAAGGGTCAGCGCTGCCACGAGGGCGCACAGGGCTGCCGTAGACGCTCGTCCTGCAGCGGTGGACGTTGCCACATCTTCTCCCTGGGGGTTGACGCGAATGCGACGGTCGGCACTCGGAGTCCTACGGTCGGGTGACGACGTGTCCGGTAGGTGAACGGCGACCCATGGTCCGGTGGATCACCGCGGTCCATTGGGGTGGCGTGCGCTGTGAATGTCCTGTGGCCGAGTTTTATTCGCGCAGAACGGAATTGCGCCACCAGCGACACGCACTCGTTCGATCGCGACGCGGTTGCCAACGTTCGCCGTCCGTTCACCGTTCGGAAACCCGTGCCATGGAAGCTCCCTCGCGACACATCCGTCGACCCCGCCGGATTCGAACCACGAGAGGCGTCCTCAGCCCTATGTCCATTCGCTTCGCCACCGTCGCTGCAGTCTGCGTGCTGGCTTCGGTCGGCACCGCACCCCTCGCCTTCTCCGAACCCGCACCGGCACCGGCCGACCCGGCGATCGTCCCGGTGTCGGCCCCGCTCCCACCGGAAGGCGCGGTCCCGTCGGCCGCGCCGGGAATCCTCGACACCCCCGATGGCTGGCACCTCGAGGTCGTCGGCACCAACGAGACCCAGCTGCCGGTCGCTCCCCTCACCACCGCCATCTCGTCACGCGAGTACCTCATCGCGGGCACGTTCACCGGCAAGATCACCGGCGGCGGGAAGACGAAGCTCACCGGCGGCACGCTGGAGGCCGGCGAGCAGATCGGCTGCGGCATCATCTCCGACGAGGTCGAGATCAACCCGGGTGCCAGCTTCACCCCCGGCATCGGAATCCCGTTCACCGGCAACGCGACCGCCGGCTTCGGCGTCAGCCTGCAGGGCAAGGTGTACCTCAAGCCCGGCACCGTGACGAGCGTCGCGCTCGACAAGAAGTCGTTCAAGGGTTCGTCCACGCGCGTCTCGATCACCGGGGTCCGGGTCAAGACCGACCAGTGCGCCGGCCAGTCCTTCATCCGCTCGTACGCGACGCTGACCGCCTCCACCGACAACACCGACGACGTCGTCACCTACATCGGTGTCACCAAAGCAGTTTGACCACCAGCCGACTTCGAACGAGAGAACCCCATGAACCGCTATGCCCTCGCCGCAGCAACTGCGTGCATCGCCATTCCCCTGATCGTCACCTCCCCGATCGCCCTCGCGGAGCCGCCTGCCGATCCCGTCGGTGACGCCGCACCTCCGGTCGACACCGGTGTCGTCGCCTCCGCACCGCCCGGGGTCGTCACGACGCCCGACGGCTGGACGCTCACCGTCGTCGCAGGCAACGAGACCCAGCTGCCGATCGCGCCGCTGACCACCGCGGTGTCGTCCCGCGAGTACCTGGTGGGTGGCACCTTCGGTGGGACCGTCACCGGCAACGGCACCACGACGCTCGCCGGCGGCGTCCTCGAGGCCGGCTACCAGATCGGCTGCGGCATCGAACTGGGACAGGTCCGCCTCATCGGTCAGGCGGGCATCAGCACCTCGGGCTCGTCGATCACCGGCGGCATCGTCCCCACCGGCGTGACGTTCCCCATCTCGGGCACCATCGAGATCCACGCCAAGCCGGGCACCGTCACCCAGATCGCCGTGGACAAGAAGACGTTCAAGACCGCACCGGTTCGCGTGACCCTCAAGGACACCCACGTCAAGGTCGACGGCTGCGTCGGACAGTCGTTCCTGCGCTCCTACGCCACGCTGACGAGTTCGACCACCGACACCGACGACATCGTCGCCTACTACGGCGTGACCAAGTCGGTCTGACCGAGAAGGACCGGGACACACCCATGATCGTGCGAAACACGTTCTGCCGCAGCAGGACCGCGGCAGCCACGGTGCTCGCGCTCGGCGCCCTGGCATGCGCGGCGGCGGTCGCCCTCCCGGGCACCGCCGCCGCGGAGCCGCCACCGCCGCCCGTACCGGCACCCGGCGACCCCGGGCCGGCACCCGGGGACGCCGCACCACCCCCCGCCCCCACCGTGCCGATCATCGGTCAACCGCTGACCAACGGCCTCGGCGTCCTCGGTCAGACCGGTGAGCCGAGCGTCCCCGGGGCGCTCGGGGCGCCGAATCTGTCCGGACTGGACCGGAGTTCGGTGCTCGGCCTGAACTCCGTGCCGTCGGCGCCGGGGGCCGGGCCGGGCGCATCGCCCAACCTCAACGTGTTCAACAACGCGTACGGGCTGCCGCAGAACGAGGTGCCTGCCGCGCCGGGCCAGGGCCAGCAGTTCGACGTGGCACCGGGCCAGGAGAACGCCGACGTCTCCAAGCGGGAATGGCTGGGTCGGTACGTCGACCTGTACCGCGACGGGCGACTCAGGGGTGGGCTGCTCGGCCGGATGCCGCAGCAGCAGCTCGGCGAACCGCTGCCGGGCACGGCACCGCCACCCGGCACCGTGATCTCTCCCGGTCTGGCGCAGTACCTTCCGCCCGCGCCGGACGACGGCACGCCGCCTCCGCCGCCGGGACTGATCCTGCCGCCGCCGCCGCCCTAGCCGGCGTCAGGGGCGTGACTCCTCGAGGTGCCGGCGAACCTCGAGGCGGCGCAGCTTGCCCGACGACGTGCGTGGCAGTGATCCGGGCCGCACGAACGTCACGTCGGCGGGCACCACGCCGCACTCGGAGGCCACCTGGGCGATCAGGTCGACCCTCGCCTGCGCCTCGTCGCGTCCCCGGAACTCGGCGACCACGGCCAGGCCCGGGCGGATCGACCGCTCTCCGATGCCCACGGCGACGACCGCGCCCTCCCGCACCCCGGGGACGGTCGCGGCGACGCGTTCGACCTCGGCAGGGAAGACGTTGCGTCCGGCGATCGTGATGATCTCCTTCGCGCGCCCGCACACGACGAGCCCACCGTCGACGACGTAACCGAGATCCCCGGTGGCGAACCAGGTCTCGGGATCCCGAACCGCGTCACCGACGTAACCGGACATCATCGACGAGCCACGGATCAGCACCTCGCCGATCTCGCGCTCGCGGTCTCCCGACGTGACGGCGTCGGTGGGTTCGATGCGCACGCTGGTGCCGGGGATCGCCTCGCCGAGCACCGCCTGCCGACGGGTCGTGACGCCGTCCTCGGTCCCGATCACCGCCTCGTCGACCAGCAGGCCCGTTCCGGGCCGGGGAACCGTTACCGCGCAGGTCGATTCGGCCAGACCGTAGGACGGCGCCAGCGCGCCGGCCGAGAAGCCGAAGCGGGCCATCTCGGTGGCGAAGCGCTCCGTGAGGTCGCAGTCCACGGGTTCGCCGCCGTTGAGCGCGAACTCGAGTGCGCTCAGGTCGACGTCGGTGACGCGCCGCGAGTACTTGCCGATCATCCCGTAGGCCATGTTGGGCGCGGCCGTGACGGTGGCGCCGCTCTCTGTCAGCCAGGTGAGCCAGCGGAACGGCGACGCCTGGAACGCCGCGGTCGGCGCCTGCCAGACGTCGGTGCCCGCGACCGCACCCGAGAGCAGGAAGCTCAGACCCATGTCGTGGTACAGCGGCAACCACGAGCATCCGACGGTCGACGTACTCACCCCGATGCGGGTGTTGAGGCCGGTGAGGTTCGCCAGCACCGCCTCCGGTGACAGTCGCACGGTGCGTGGACTTCCCGTCGAGCCGGCCGTGCCCTGCAGGATGGCGATGGGCGAGTCGACCTCGGGCGGCGTGAAGCCGCCCGAGCGGTGCGCGGTGGCGACGTCGGTCAGCGCGCCGACCGCCGGTCGGCCACCCACCGTCGAGAGCTTCTCGAGGTACCCGCCGTTGCTCCACACCCGCTGGACGCCGATCCCGTCGAAGCGCGCCAGGGTCGCGTGCGCCCACTGGTCCGCGTCGGCGCCTCGGATGGGGCCGGGCAGGATCGACACCGCCGAGCCGGCGAGGAAGGTGCCCACCACTGTCGCGACGAACTCCACGGTGGGTTCACCGACCAGTCCGACTCCCGTGACGCCGTCGTCCAGGAGGCGTTCGGCGACGTTCTGCGCGCGGGCGAGCACCTCGGGCCACGGATGGTGCTGCCACGTGCCGTCGGTGAGGACGACGAGGTGGTTGTCGCTGGCACCGAGAGCGGCGGTGAGCGCGGCGGCGAGTGGGTTCATCGCGGGGCCGACCCTACCCGTCGAATCGGAGTCGTGGTCGGCTACGTTCTCGTCGAACCGGAGCGCGTCGCGGCAAACGGCGCCGTGAGGGGCCACGCCGTGCAAGGGTCCGCAGATGGCTCGTGACGTGGCGGTGATCGGCGCCGGCCCCGGCGGCCTCGTGGCGGCACGGTGGCTCGCCGCCCAGGGGTTCGAACCGACGATCTTCGAGCGCAGCCCGGTGCTCGGCGGCCAGTGGGCGGGGATCGCCGGCCGCAGTGGGGTGTGGCCGACCATGCACACCAACACCAGCAGCGTCCTCACCGCGTTCAGCGACCTCGACCACGACGGTCCCGCGGTCCACCCGTCGAACCGCGACGTCCTGACCTATCTCGAGCGCTACGCGAGGACATTCGCGCTGACCGAGCGCATCCGGTTCGACTGCCCGGTGCACCGCGTCGGCCGAGACGGCACGGGCTGGCGGATCGACCACGCGGGCGGGACCGATCACGTCGAGCGGGTCGTGGTGGCGAGCGGACGGTTCCAGTCACCCACCCGCCCAACGATTCCCGGGCTGGCGTCCTTCACCGGCCGGGCCGGTGTGACGTCCACGTTCGACTACCGCGGAGCCGATCCGTTCCGCGGGGCACGCGTACTCGTCGTCGGTGGCGCGATCAGCGCCCTGGAGATCGCGTCGGAACTCGCGGTGCTCGGCGCGGAACGCGTGGTCGTCACGCAGCGGCGGCAACGCTACGTGCTGCCGAAGTTCGCTGCGGGCGTGCCGTCGGATCACCGGATGTTCACCCGGTACGGCGTGCTCGCCGGGGAGACGCTCCCGCCGGCCGAGGTCGACGCACAGGTCCTGCGGATCGTCCTCGAGGCCGGCGGCAGCCCCGACCAGTACGGCGCCCCCACGCCAGACCCGTCGCCGTCGGTCGCCGGCGTCACGCTGTGCCAGCAGTACCTGCCCCTGGTGGCTGAGGGCCGCATCGCGGTGCGACCGTGGCCGACGTCGGTGTCCGGACGGAGCGTGCGGTTCTCCGACGGCCGGTCCGAGGACTTCGACGCCATCCTGTTCGGTACCGGGTTCGAGGCGACGCTGCCCTTCCTGAGCGAGGACGTCCGGGAGGTGCTCGGCGCCGACGGCGAACACCTCGACGTCGACCGGTATACGTTCCATCCCGATCTGCCCGGTCTGGCGTTCGCGGGCATGTGGGACCAATCTGGCGGCTACTTCGTCCCGCTGGAGCTGCAGGCCCGGTGGATCGCCTACGCGTGGGGTGGGGCTGTCCGGGCCCCCGACGTCGGCGAGCAGCGTGCCGCGGTGGCGACCTGCCGCGCGCGACGGGGCACACCGCAGAAGACCCGGATGAATGCTGCCGCACTCGGATTCGCCCGAGCCGCCGGCGTCGAACCCCATCTCGAGAGGTGGCCCGATCTGCGACGGGCACTCCTCTTCGGACCGCTCGCCCCGAGCCAGTTCCGCCTCGAGGGGCCGGACGCGCTCCCCGGCGCGGCCGAGCGGTTCGCGCGCGACGCCTCGACGTTCGGGTGCATCACCACCGGCGACTTCACCGATCTGGAGCGGCGCCACCTCGAGGCCATCGGAGCCCCCGCACCGGCTTAGGCTAGCCTAAGATCGATGTCCTTCTCGTTCGCCACCGTGGTTCGCGCGGCCCAGGTCGGTCCACGAATACGACGCATCAGCCTCCGGATCGACGACCCCGAGGCCCTTGACGTGCAGGTCGCCGGGGACTCGGCGGTGGGCGTCTACTTCCCCACCGGGACCCCGGACGGACCGTCGGACGTCGACCCGTCGTCGGAGGGTCGCAACTACTCGGTGCGGGCCCACCGCGGCGACCAGGTCGACCTCGACGTCGTCCTGCACGCACGCGGGCCGGGCACGCAGTGGGCCTCCACCACGGCGCCCGGTGAACGGGTCGGACTCGATCACGCCCGGTCCTGGTACCGGCCACCGGCCGACAGCGCGTGGCAGCTCCTCGTCACCGACCTGTCCGGGCTTCCCGCCACCGCGCGGATCATCGAGGAACTGCCCGCCGGCACACCGACGATCGCAGTGGTCGAGGTGGCCGGCGACGACGACCTCGACTACCTGCCGCGGCACCCGGACGTCACCGTCGTCCCCAGCGTCGGCACCGGCAACGGTCACGCTCCCAGCCGGCTCGCCGAGCTGGTCCGTGACCTCGCGCTGCCGGACGGCCACGGCTACTGCTGGTTCGCCGGCGAGGCCGCCGAATCCCGCACCGTCCGCAAGCACTTCCGCGGCCGGGGATGGACGGTCGACCAACTCGACGTCACCGGATACTGGCGGTTCGACAGCGAGACCTGGGATGCGCGGTTCGCCGACGTCGAGGACGAGGTCGTCGCCGTCTACACCCGCGCCCTCGCCGAGGGGAAGGGCGACAAGGTCGCCTCGGAGGAATTCGACGAGGCCCTCGAACAAGCCGGCCTGTGACGTGACGGCGCAGGCCCCGGCTCCCCCCTCGGCACCGCCGCGCACCCCACCCCGACACCTCACCGGGCGGGGCAGACTCGTCGGCCTCCTCGTCGGCGCGGCGATCCTGGCGCTGGCGTGCGTGGCCAGTCTGGCCATCGGCACCGAGACCGTCTCCCTGCCGACCGTGTGGCAGGCCCTGACCGACTACCGAGACGTCGGCGATCAGTGGATCGTGCACGACTTGCGCATCCCCCGTACCGTCCTCGCGCTCCTGGTCGGGCTCGCGCTGGGCCTGTCGGGCACGCTCATCCAGGCGGTCGGGCGCAACCCGCTGGCCGACTCGGAGATCCTCGGAATCAATTCCGGCGCAGCGCTCTTCGTGGTCTGCGCGATCACCTTCCTCGGACTGACCGGCATCTGGACCTACATCTGGTTCGCGTTCGCAGGAGCCCTGTTCGCGATGGTGCTCGTCTACCTGGTGGGCATGACCGGACGGGCCACGGTGACGCCGGTGCGCGTGCTGCTGGCCGGGGTCGCCGTCGGCGCGGTGATGGACGGCATCGGGTTCGCGGTCCGTCTGCGCAACCCGCGGGCCTTCGACAACATGCGCTTCTGGGACGCGGGCGCACTCGACGAGCGCTCACTGGAGGTCGCGGGGGCCATCGCCCCGTTCATCGTCGTCGGCGCCGTCCTCTGCCTGATCGTCGCACGCTCGCTCAACGTGACCGCGCTCGGCGACGACCTCGCCAAGAGCATGGGCGGGAACGTCGCACGTACCCAGGCGATCAGCCTGGTCGCCGTGACCCTGCTGGCGGGAGCGGCCACCGCCGGTGCGGGGCCGATCGGGTTCGTCGGGCTGATGGTGCCCCATGCGGTCCGTCGACTGACCGGGCCGGACTGGCGCTGGATCCTGGCCTACGCCTGCGTGTTCGCGCCCGCGCTGCTGCTCGCCGCCGACATCGCCGGACGCGTGGTGATCCGGCCGTCCGAACTACCCGCGGGCATCGTGACCGCGTTCATCGGCGCCCCCGTGCTGATTTGGCTGATCCGCAAGCGCGGGGCGGACCGGTCGTGACGGCGACCGACCTGGCCGGCGGGCCCGCGCACGTCGACTTCGGCAGGCGGCAGTGCGTCGTCCGGATCGGCGGCGTGTCCGCGCGGGCGTCGTGGCGGGCGATCCTGGTCGTCGCCGCATTGCTCGTCGGCGCGGTCGTCGTCGCGGTGCTGGCGATCGGCGTCGGCACCTACACGGTCGCGCCCGGCGACGTGCTGGGCGTCCTGCTCGGCAGCAACACGTCATTCGACCGGGTGGTCGTCATGGAGTGGCGCATGCCGCGCATGCTCATGGCCCTGCTCGTCGGCGCCGCACTCGGGGTGTCGGGGGCGATCTTCCAGGCGCTCACCCGAAACGCCCTGGGCAGTCCCGACATCATCGGCGTCAACTCCGGCGCCTACACCGGCGCCCTCGTCGTCATCGCCGGCGTCGGCGGCGGGTACTACGCGGTCGCCGCGGGGGCGCTGATCGGCGGTCTGGTCACCGCGGTCGTCGTCTACGCGCTGTCGTACCGCAACGGTCTCGCGGGCTACCGGTTGATCGTGGTCGGCATCGCCGTCGGCGCGGTCCTCAACTCGGTCAACCAGTGGATCGTCATCAAGCTCGACTTCCACACCGCCGTGACGGCGGCCATCTGGCAGCAGGGCAGCCTCAACGGCCTCGGCTGGGCCCAGGTGCTGCCCATGACGGTGTGCCTGGCGGTCGCCACGGCACTCCTCGTCGCCCTCGGCCCGCTGCTGCCGGTGCTGCAGATGGGCGACGACGCCGCCGGGGCGCTCGGCGTGCACCCGGACCGAGCGCGCCTGGCGTACCTGGTGATCGGCGTCGGACTGGTGGCGCTCGCCTGCGCCGCGGCGGGCCCGATCACCTTCGTCGCGCTGGCCGCGCCGCAGATCGCGCGGCGGCTCACCGCGAGCCCCGGGGTGGGGTTGATCCCGTCGGCGGCGATGGGTGCCGTCCTGCTACTGGTGAGCGACGTGCTCGCGCAACGACTGTTCGGGGGAAGCGAACTGCCGGTGGGTGCGGTGACGGTGTCGCTGGGCGGCCTGTACCTCATCTACCTGCTGATCTCACAATCGAGGAAACGATGACCGAAACCCGCCTGCGCACCGAGCGACTCGTCATCGGCTACGAGGGCACCGCCGTCATCGACGGCCTCTCGGTCGACATCCCCGACGGCCGCGTCACCGCCATCGTCGGCCCCAATGCGTGCGGCAAGTCGACCCTGCTGCGCGGACTGGCCCGGCTGCTCAAGCCGTCGGACGGTCAGGTGATTCTCGACGGCCACGACATCGGCACGCTGCACACCAAGGAGGTGGCCCGGCGCCTGGGCCTGCTCCCCCAGACCTCGATCGCACCCGAGGGCATCAGCGTCTCGGACCTGGTGTCGCGCGGCCGCTTTCCGCACCAGAAGGTGCTGCGCCAGTGGTCCGCCGACGACGCCGCGGCCGTGGCCGAGGCGATGCGGTTCGTCGGCGTCACCGACCTCGCCGGGCGACTGGTGGACGAGTTGTCCGGCGGTCAGCGCCAACGGGTCTGGGTCGCCGTGGTGCTCGCCCAGCAGACGCCCCTGGTCCTGCTGGACGAACCCACCACGTACCTCGACATCGCGCACCAGGTCGAGCTGCTCGACCTGTTCGCCATGCTCAACCGGGAGCAGGACCGGACCGTCGTGGCGGTCCTGCACGACCTGAACCACGCCTGCCGCTACGCCGATCACGTGATCGTCATGAAGTCCGGCGCCATCGTGGCCCAGGGCGACCCAGGCTCGGTCGTGACCGAGGACCTGGTCGAGTCGGTATACGGCCTGCGGTGTCAGATCATCGACGACCCGCAGACGGGCACGCCGCTGATCGTGCCGCGCGCCTCACCGCACCTCGCGCGGAGGTAGCCGTTCAGGAGTCCGACAGGTCCGCTACCGGGCGTCCGTTGAGGGCGTTGGCGAGTTGCGGCGTCAGGACGTCGAGCGCGTAGGTCAGGCTGTCGGGACCGGCGTAGGTGAGCGCATCACTGAGGTTCGAGGCGAAGGACGTGTACAGCGTCCGGTCGTCACGCACCACGCCCAACCGCGCGAACGCCGGCGACGCGAGCATCTGGGCCTTGGTGGCGCCGTTGACGAACAGCACGTCCCGATCGAGCAGCCCCAACTTCTCCTCGCTGACGTCACCGACCACGTCCTGGGTCGCGAAGCCCAGCGCCGTGAAGAGCGAACGCCGAGGGTCGTTCTCGCCGAGCAGGTAGTGTCCGCCGCTCTCGGGCCCGAAGTCCACCACGAGGGTCTTGCCGTCGAAGTCGGGATTCGCCTTCTTCGCCTCGTCGATCCGGCCCTGCACCCCGTCCACGAGACCTCTGGCCTCGGACTCCCTACCCAATGCCTTGCCCGTGGTGAGGAGTTGGACGTCCCACGGCGTCTCCTCGTCGGCGTAGTCGGAGGATTGGATCACCGTCGGCGCGATCTGCGACAGACGGTCGTAGGTCTCCTGGTCGATGGATTCGTAGATGGCGAAGATGAGATCGGGCTTCTGCGCTGCTATCGACTCGAAGTCGATTTCGTCTGCGCCCCAGGTGGGTAACTCCTTGCCCCCGGTCGCCTTCTTGACCCAGGGCAGGTCGTCGTAGTTCTCGGAGAACTCGCGCGTACTGACGGGGACGACGCCGAGGGGCAACACGAAGTCCTGGTCGGTCCAGCCGACCGTGACCACGCGCTGCGGATTCGCGGGGACCCTGGTCTCACCGAACTTGTGCTCTATGGTGACGGTGCCCGTCGGCCCGGCGGCGTCCTGCTGTGAGGATCCGCAGGCGACCAGAGCGCCGACGGTGATCATCACGGCCGCGCACGACATCGTGACCCGGCGCCACCCTCCTGGTGTCCGCTCCATGCGTCCGTCCCCCTGTCTCTCGTCCGATGTTCCGAGTAGGTTAACTTAGGCTCACTTAACTAAGCCGGACGGGCCGGGCCACCGACGCGCCAGGATCCCGACCCGCCCGGGGCGTACCGTCAGCGGCATGACCGACGGCCTGCGGATCACGGTGATCGGCAGCGGTGTCAGCGGACTCACCACTGCCGTCACGCTTCTCGACGCCGGACACTCGGTTCGCGTGGTCGCCGCCGAACCGAGTGGGTCGACGACGTCGGCGATCGCCGCGGCGGTGTGGTTCCCGACGCACGTCGGCCCGTGGGAACGCGTGCGCGACTGGGGCGCGGACACCCTCGCCGTCCTCGCCGAGCAGGCGGCACGGCGGGTGCCGGGGGTCGTCATGCGGGAGTCCCTCAGCCTGTACCGGCGGCCGCCGGGCGAGCCGGCATGGGCGGCCGCCGTGGGGAACGTGCGCGCCGCGCGTTCCGACGAGTTGCCGCCCGGCTACGCGCACGGGTTGCGCTACGCGGTCCCGCTGGCGGAGATGCCGGTGTACCTGCCCTGGCTGACGACGCGGGTGCGCGACCTCGGGGGCGACTTCACCCGCCGACGACTGCGCACCCTCGACGAGGCCGCCGACGGCGCCGACGTCGTCGTGAATTGCTCGGGGCTCGGCGCACGCGACCTGGTGGACGACCTCGAGGTGCACCCGGTGCGCGGACAGGTCGTTCGGGTCGCCAATCCCGGTCTGACACTGTCGGTCCGGGACGAGGACCATCCCGGCGGCCGCGCCTACGTACACCCGCGCACCGACGACTGCATCCTCGGCGGCACGCTCGACGTGGAGCAGTGGGACACGGCCGTCGACGAGGCCGTCGGAGCAGCGATCCTCGCGCGCTGCCGCGACCTCGTCCCCGCCCTGCGCGACGCTCGGATACTGGCTCAGGTGGTCGGCCTACGGCCGGCCCGGGCGACCGTCCGGCTCGAGGAGGACACGCCCCTGCGCTCGGGCGCGCGGGTGCTGCACAACTACGGTCACGGGGGTTCCGGCATCACCCTGAGTTGGGGCTGCGCGCGGGAGGTGGCCGCGCTCGTTGCGGGCTGACGACGCGCGTTTACGGTGAGGGTCATGACCGCTGACGCCGACCTGCAGAAGATGCTCGACGAGTTCGCGCTCCGTCGCCTCGTCACCAGGTACTGCCGGCTCGTGGACCGCGGCGACTTCGCCCGGCTGGCCGACCTGTACCACCGCGACGCCGAGGACTCCCACGGCGGCTTCTCCACCGGATCGGCCGGCGGGTTCATCGATCGGCTCGCCGCTGCCCTGCCCGTCATCCGGCAGATGCACCACAACGTCACGACGACGAACTTCGCGATCGACGGCGACCGGGCCGAGGGCGAGATCTACACCATCGCCGTGCACACGTTCGACGCGGGCGGACGCGACGTCGACGTCACGGTCGGCGGACGCTACCTGGACCGGTACGAGAAGCGCTCGGGGACATGGCGATTCACCGAGCGCTCCATCGTCACGGACTGGTCCCGGGTCACCGACCCGTCGACGATGGACTACTCCCACCCGATCACCCGGGACACCCCGCGCGGCACCCTGGGACCCGACGATCCCTCCCGCCGGTTCCTCTCGCTGTTCGACTGAGCGGCTACTCGTCCGCGTCGTCGGGCTCGTTGACCTCGACCAGCAGCGACATCCCGTGGTGGGCGGGCATCTCGACGGCGAAGCTGTTCAGGTCGTCGACGGTCGCCACCGGGTGGCCGGTGAACATGTCCGTCACCGATGCCCCGGCCGGGATGGCCTCCGAGCGAACCGTGCCAGCGATGTCCTCGTTCGCGAAGTTGAGGACGGTCAGCTGGTAGCGGCCCTCGTCGGCGAGCTGATGCACGAGCACCAGCATGCCCCGGTGGGACACCTCGGGGATGTCGAGCTGGCGGCTCGTCGCGATCCCGAAGTGCGACCGGACCTTCAGGATCGCCTGCAGCTGCCGGGCGAAACTGGTGTCGTCGGCCAGCTGTTCGGGTAGCGAGCCGTAGAGGCTCCGGCCGCGCGGCATCCCTGCCGCCGAGCTGGTGGCGCCGGGATTGGTGCCCATCAGATCGTGTGCGGCCCTGTGGATCCAGCGGGTGTCGCCCTCCCGCAGGAGTTGGGTGATCTCGGCGGGATCGAGCGTCAGCATCCCGCACAGGTCCCAGCCCGAGAGCGCGAAGACGCCGGGCTGCAGGGCGTTGAACATCACCAGCAGCAGGTGCGCCCGGCGGATCCGGTCGAGGTCGTCGTGCGAGATGGAGTCCAGCTCGCGGAACCCGAGCGTGGCGGCGATGACGGTGGCCGTGGTGCAGGCGATTCCGTTCGTGGTGAACACCAGATTGTACGGCGCGTTCTCGCCGGTCAGCTTCTCGGTCAGGTCACTGCGGACGCTCTCCCCGAGCGCCTCGCCGGTGATCTCCTGGCCCTTGTAGGTGTAGACGTCGTCACGGTGCCCGTTCGACCAGTGCACCAGCTCGTAGGTGAGTTCGTCGTGGTTCTGCATGGCGTGCACCAGCGAGGCGGGGTCCACCCCGAGTTCCAGCGTGGTGCGCAGCGTCAGCCGGAGGAACTCGGTGTCGGCGGTGGCCAGCGCGTGCTGGTAGGCCGGTCGGTTGATGAAGTCGTAGGACAGGTCCGCCCCGGCCTCGCCGATCTCGCGGATGTCGTCGATCGTCAGGTTGAGTTCCTGGAAGGTGAACCCGCCGACCTTGCGGACCATGCTGGCGATCAGGTGGTTCGCGGCCTCCGAGAGCGGGTGGCCCTCCGACCAGCCGACGCTGTCCTCCGCGGCGGTCTTCTCGGCGCCCAGGAACCCGTTGGCGTCGAGGCGAAGACCGCCGGTGCCGAGGTCGGCGAGCGAGTGCAGGGCGTCGCCGATCACCAGGCGCATGCCGGCGAAGGACGGATCCAGCCAGTTGATCGACGGCTGCCCGTCCTTGAAGTAGTGCAGGTACACCCAGCGACGCTCGACGCCGTCGACGCCGACCACCGGCCGGGTGACGCTCCAGTTGGTCTCCTTGATGCCCTCCGCGTAGAAGATCACGCGCTGCAGTCGCCCGATGATGTAACCGGCCTTGTCCAGCCATTCCTCGGTCGCCGGGTCGATGTTGACCGAGTCGCTACCGGGCGGCACGTCGGGCAGGTGATCCCAGTCGAGCGGGTCGATCTCCACCATGTGGTAGATGCCGGGGTAGTCGGCGTACTTCATCTCGGCGAGGCGGAAGTCGGCGCCCTTGCCGGTGTGCCCGGGCACGATGTCGTCGATGATCGTGCCGCCGTACCAGTTCGCCGTCCCGCACATCTGGCGGAACTCGTCCTCGGTGCCGAACGCCGGGTCGATCTGGGTGCTGATCCGGTCGAAGTGACCGTCGACGCTGGGGGTCAGTTCCCAGCCCGCGATGCCGCCTGCCCGCTTCACCGGGCCGGTGTGCACGCCGTCGATGCCGATGTCGGCGAACGCCTTCCACATCGCCTCGTCCGCCATCGCCTTCAGGAACGAGTCGTTGGACGGCGTGATCAGTGACAGCGGGTAGGCCGTGAACCACACCGATGCCGTCTCGACCGCGCCGCGGGGACTGGGCGTGGCATACGGGTTCTGCCACATCGACCCCTGGCCGGAGAACTGCTGGCTGATCTCGTTGGCGTCGGCGAGCATCGACTGCGACAGCAGCCACGACACGTAGGCGGGGTTCTCCGCCGTCGCCGGCCCGTCCTGCGAGAGGGAGCGCCGACTGAAGGGAGCCTTGACGCGCGGTCGATAGCGCAGCGACCTCGGGCGGGCCGGGTGCAGGTGCTCGTCATAGGTGATGTCGGTCGGCTCGTTCGACTGATCACCCGAGACGGATTCCTCCGCCGCCTGAGACATGGATCTCCTTCATCGGTTCGATGCGCGAGTGGTGCTCCGGCTGCATGCCAGACCACGTATTGCCGAATCAGTCCGAGAGTAACCACCGCGCGTGGGTCGCCGCCCGTCGAGCGGCCCGTCCACGGCGTCAGCCCCCTTGTACCGTCGGCGGTCCTCCGTAAGCTGGCCAACGTGGAACAACGCTCCTCACTCGAACTGGCCTCGGTCCTCGGCGACCTCGCCGTTCAGATGCAGGCGGACGCCGCCGACACCGCCACCTTGCTGCGGACGGTCGTGGCGGCCAGCGTGGACATCCTCCACGGCATCAGCTGGGCGGGCGTGGCGCTGATCGACGGGGTGCGCGTCACCTCGGCGGCACCGACCGACGACGTCGCCCGGTCGCTCGACGAGTTGCAGGACCGCCTCGGCGAGGGGCCCGCGATCAGCGTCGCAGGCGAGGAGGGGGCGTTCATCGTTCCCGACCTCGGCCAGGAGCAGCGGTGGCCGGAGTTCGTCGGTGCGGCCGTCCGCGTCGGCGTGCAGTGCCTGATGTCGTTCCGCCTCTTCGCCGAGGGGGGCGAGGTCGGCGTGCTGACGCTCTACGGCCCGCTGCCCAATCACTTCTCCCAGGACGATCTGGCCGTCGGGGAGATCCTGGCCCGCCACGTCACGGTGGCGATGGCCGGCGCCGCCGCGCAGGAACAGCTGCAGCGAGCCGTCGCCAGCAGGGACCTGATCGGCCAGGCCAAGGGGATCCTGATGCACCGCGACCGGCTCACCGGCCTGCAGGCCTTCGGCACCCTGGTCCGGGCATCCCAGGAGACGAACATCAAGCTGACCGAGGTGGCGAACGTGCTCGTCACCGATTTCGAGGCCACCCTCACCCGGTAGCGCCGAGCGCATGACCGACATCCGGATCAGTCTGTTCGGGCCGTTGACCGTGCGCGTCGACGGTGACGTCGTCGAACTCCGGGGTCCGCAGACGCGCGCCGTCCTCGCTCGTCTCGCGCTGGCCGGCGGTCAGGTCGTGTCGACCGATCGGATCATCGACGACATCTGGGCCGGAGAACCGCCACCCAAGGCGCTCGGCGGCCTGCAGGTGCACGTCTCGCACCTGCGCCGCGCCCTCGAACCCGGCCGCGTCCGTCGCGCCCCGGCCACGGTGCTCGTCAGTTCGCCGCCCGGGTACGCACTGCGGCTTCCCACCGACGCCGTCGACGCATGGCGGTTCGAGGCCCTGCTGCGCACCGCCCCCGACGTCGCGGACGCCGCCGCACGGGCCGACGTCCTGCGCGATGCGCTGGACTGCTGGACCGGCCCAGTGCTCCCGGAGTTCGGCGACGAGGACTGGGCCGTGGCCGAGTCGGTGCGCCTCGCCGGTCTGCGCGGTGCCGCGCTCGAGCAGTACGCCGACGTCGCCCTCGGCCTCGGCAGGCACGGCGCCCTCATCCCGGAACTCGAACGCCACCTCGAGGCCGACCCCCTGCGCGAGGAGGCGGTGCGGCTGCTGTCGATAGCGCTGTACCGCGCGGGCCGACAGAGCGATGCGCTGGCGCGTCTGCGAGACGCCCGCCGCCGCCTCGCCGACGAACTCGGCATCGAGCCCGGTCCTGCGCTGCGCACGGTGGAGGCCGACATCCTCGCCCACTCCGACGTCCTGCTGCACCGCGCGCCCGTCGAGCGGCACGCCGAACCCTCGCCACCGGAAGCGTTGCCGCCGAGGGATTCTCGGCATCACGCGACCATGATCGGACGCGTCGACGAGTTGGCACGGATCGACGGGGCGGCCGCAACCGTCGCCGTGGACGGGCTGCGGACGGTCTGGATCGGCGCCGAGGCCGGCGGCGGCAAGACGACGCTCGCCGGCGTCGCCGCCCAGCGGCTGTCACTGCGGGGGTGGGCGGTGGCCCGCGGACGCTGCCCCGAGGTGGACGGTGCGCCGCCGGCCTGGGCCTGGGTGGAGGTCGTCCGGTCCCTCGGCGGCGACGCACCGGCGCCGCGAACGGCGTTCGAGCTGGCGGTCGTCGTGCGCGATGCGGTGCGCGCGGCCACCGCGGACGGGCCGCTGCTGGTGGTCCTCGACGACCTGCACCGCGCCGACGGCGCCACCCTGCAGCTGCTCCGCAGTCTCGCCCACGACGTCACCGATCGACCCGTCCTCGTCCTCGGCGCGCACCGTGGCACCGAGTCGGGCCCGGACCTCCTGGCCACGTGGGCGGCTCTGGCACCCGTCACCGCCGAGCGTCTGGAACTCGGCGGGCTCAGCCGGGCCGGCGTGGTGGCACTGGTGGCCGAACACACGCCCGAGGGGACGGCCGGGCTCGATCCCGACGTCGTCGACCGGCTCATCGAACGGACCGACGGCAACCCGCTGTTCGTGGCGGAGTTCGCCCGTCTCATCGCGTCCGAGGGACGCGCGGCGGCGGCCGCCGAGGTGCCCGCCGGGGTACGGGACGTGCTGCGCCGCAGACTGTCCCGGCTCCCCGGATCGGCGCGCACGGTGCTCCAGCAGGCGGCGGTCCTGGGGCGCGAACTCGACGTCGACCTGCTGCTGCAGGTCGCGAGGCGCGACGAGGACGAGGTGCTCGACGGTCTCGAGGCGGCCGTGCTCGCCGGACTACTGGGCGAACCGGGACCCGGCCGGGTGCGGTTCACCCACGCCCTGGTCCGCGACACTCTGTACGACGACACCCCCGCACTGCGCCGCGCCCGCTGGCACGCAGCCGCACTCACCGAGCTGCGGGCACTGCCGTCCCCCGACGTCGCCGCCCTGGCCCATCACGCCCTCGCCGCGGCGACCCCGGCCACCGCCGCCGAGGCGGCCGGTCTCGCCGCCGCCGCGGCCCGGCAGGCGCTGGAACTCAACGCACCCGCCGAGGCGATGGGGCTGGCGTCGTCCGCGGTGCGGATGGCCGACCTGGCAGCGGGTGGCGTGCCCGCCGGCGAACTGGTCGGCATGCTCGTCGCGCTGACCCGCGCGGCGGCCCAGTCGGGTGCCGCCGATCGGGCGCGGCCGGCGCGGGCCAGGGCGGTCGCCGTCGCGACCGCCGCGGGCGACGACGAGCTGCTGCTCGCGGCGTTGACGGCGTATCGGGCGCCGATCTCGTGGACCGTCTCCGGCATCGGTTCCGACGCCGCCAGCATCGAGCAGCCGCTGCGCCATGCCCTCGCGGCGCACCCGGACGTCGACCCCGTGACCCGGGTGTGGCTGCTCGTCGCGCTCGTCTTCGAGACGGAGAACGACGCCGCCGCGTACGGCATGGACGAGGTGCTGGCCTGGTCCCGGGAGGCCGTCATCATCGCCCGCCGCCACGGCGACCCCGTGGCGTTGTGCGCCGCGCTGAACGCCCGCGTCTACCTGTCGCTCGGGCCCGACCTGGCCGACGAACGGGAGGGGCTCGCCGCCGAACTGCTGTCCGTCGCTCAGCAACACGGCCTGCTGGGCTACGAGGCGCTCGCCCACTGGCTGCTGTTCCTCTGCGCGTCGGCCCGCACCGACCTGACGGAGGCGATCCGGCAGGCGGACCTCGCGGTCGAGCGGTCGACCAGCGGCCAGCTGGCCGCACTGGTCCAGGTCGTCGAGGTGTACCGCGCGGTGCTGGCCGTCCTCGCCGGCCGCGTCGACGACGCCGCCGCCGAGTACCGGCGACTCGCGCGCCAGATGGCGGAGACGGGCATGTCGAGCGCGGCGGAGGCGGCCCTGGTGTTCGAGCTCGTGCTCGCGTTCGCCCGGGGCGACACGTCCGGTCTGGCCGACGTGATGGTCGGGCTGCACGACGTCCATCCCGACGCGATGAACGAGGCACTGGTGCTCTGCCTGCTGGACGCCGGCCGGGTCGAGGAGGCCCGGGCGCGGTGGTCGACGCGAACTCCCGTGCGCCGCAACTACTACTGGCTCGCACGCATGGCGCTGCACGCGCGCGCCGCGGCACGCCTGGGCGACGTCGAGGCCTGCGCCACCACCTACGGGGAGTTGCTGCCGTGGGCGGGCCGGGTCGCGGGGATCGACTCCGGCTCGGTGGCGTTCGGCGTGGTCGACGACGCGCTGGCGCTGCTCGCCGAGGCGACCAGCCGCCCGGACGACGCCGCCCGGCACCGGCGCGACGCCAGGTCGGTCGACGCCGCGGTGACGGCTCAATTGGCGACGGCGGGCCTCACCCCCAGATCGCCCTCTCCATCCGGCGGTAGCCCGGCCTGACGAGCAGCAGCAGGACGTCGATCACCGGCCCGGCGTCCTCCTTGAGGCGCGCCAGTTCGGCGGACGAGACCGCGGCGGCGATGCGGGGCAGCTCGAACGTCATGCGCGCCGCCCGTCGGATGCGGTTCTCGACGTCGCGCCAGTCGGCGACCGAGAGGTAGCACTCGATGACCGGGAACGTGTCGCGCTCCTCCTCGGCGACGTGCTCGACGAGCATCGCGCGGACGTCGACCAGCCGGGCCGCCGTGACCGCGGCGCTACGGGGAGACGGGTCGGCGGCGAACCGGTCCACCGCGGCGGACAGCACCTCCAACTTGGGGCCGAGCGCGGCGTGGTCGTCCGAGAGTGCGGTCAGGTCGACGAGCGCGCCCGCCCGCTGATCGATGACCGGCCAGAGGATCTCGTCCTCGGCACGATGGTGATGGTGGATCGACTCGGCCATCAGTCGCAGGTACCGAACCAGCGCCCTGGTCCGCCGGCGGGTGACCGGCACTCCGCCGTCGGCCATGGCCATCGCCACACCCGTCGTACGGTCGAGGTCGCGCAGCATGACCCGGTGGGCGATGCGCATGCCGAGGACGTCCGGGACGTCGGTGGGGGTCGCGTGGTCGGCGGCCATCGGGGGCTCCTTCGTCGAGGGGTGTTCCGTCGGGACACACCCTGCTCGTGCCCGCTTGCGAGCGACTCGTGAACGACTTGGCACGGCAGTCGCCTGACGGAGGCGTAAGTGACGTCCGAGGCGGGTACGGGATCGGGAGAACGATGTACGCAACGATGCGAGGACCACAGATCATGCCGGACTGCCCAGGTAGCCACCTCGAACTCGCCACCGACCCGCCGCCCAACTCCGCGGCCACGTGCCCGACCTGCGGTCGTGCCGTCGCGGTCGAGCCGCGCCACTCCGTCCGCGGGATGACGTTCGCCGTCGCGCGACACCAGACGATCGGGACCCCCGCCCGGGGCTGAGTGCCGGGCCTGCGCGCCGTCGACGGACAATCGGGCGGTGCGCAGACGCAGACGGGTGCCGGTGATGGCGTTCGATCCCGACCGCGACCGCTGGGTGGACGCGCCCCTGCCCGCCACCGGCGGCCACCCGTGCGACCACGTGACGCTCACCACCTACAACGTCTGGTTCGACGACTTCCACGCCGCGCGGCGGCACCGGGCGATCACCGACCTGCTCGAACCGATCCGCCCCGACGTCATGGTGTTCCAGGAGGTGACGCCCGCGGCGCTGGCCACGCTGCTGAGCCGGCCCTGGATCAGGGCGCACTACCGGTCGGCGTCGGTCGTCGGCGGTGACGCCGGGAACTACGGGATGGTGCTCCTCACCCGGCTGCCCGTCACGGCGGTCACGTACGTCCCGCTGCCCACGCAACTGTCGCGCGGGATCCTCGTGGCGGACGTCGACGTCGGCGCATCGGTGCTTCGCGTGTGCTCGGCGCACCTCGACAGCGGCAAGCGGCGCGACCGCCTGCGTGCCCGGCAGTTGCGCCGCATCTTCGGGCTGCTGCGCCCGGCGCCCGACGCGGTGATCCTGGGCGACTTCAACATGCGCAACGCGGAGGACCGTCGCATCGTGGCGCCGTACCGGGACGTGTGGCCGTCGCTGCACCCGAAGGAGCCGGGGTACACGGAGGACACGACGATCAACCACATGCGCTACGACATGAAGGACAAGCACCGCCACGTCCGCTTCGATCGCGTCCTGGTCAAGGGCGGCGCGTGGTCGGCCACGGAGATCGACCTGCTCGGGACCGAGCCGGTGTCGCCGGACCTGCCGCGGGTCTTCCCGTCGGATCACTTCGGCATCCGCTGCCGGCTCGACCACCGCCCCGGCGCCGTTCGGGCGCCGCGCCGCCGCTGGTACTCCTCGCGGCGAGCCGCCGGGGCGACCTTCTAGCTAGTCGTCGGGCTCGGTCAGTTCGGGAGCGTTCTCGCGCGTGGCCATCCCGCCCTGGCGACCGTGGTCTGCCGGTCCGGGGCGTCCGCCCTTCGGCTCGTCCTCGCGGCCGTCGTCGTCCGTGTCCGGGGAACCGTTCACCGTGGACCTCCTTCGTCCACCGTCGGGTACCCGCAACGGCCTATGTCGTCACGCGTGCGGCCACCCGGGTCAGCAGGCGATTCATCCGGTCGGAGACGTACACGCTGACCAGGCCGTTGAAGAAGTCCATCCGGAGCCGGGTGAGCGTCGAGGTCGAGATTCGCCAGGTGCCGTCGGCCTTCTCGTAGGTCTCGCTGTAGTGGCCGTAGCCGCGCAGGTTGACGCCGGGCCCGAGCCGCACCACGTCCTCCAGCGCCCACACCCCGCGGGCGGTGGTAGCCGACGTCACCTCGATCTCGGGCGCGTGCACCTGGTGGACCGTGGGCTGCGCCCGCAGACTCCTGCGGGTGAAGGCGACGAACTCGTCGGCACCGACGATCACCTTCCCACCGGAACTCGAGGTGTCGCTGACGAAGTCGTCGGTGAACAGGTTGCGCCACCCCGCCCAGTCCTTGGTGTCGAGGAGGCGGCAGTAGCGGGCCTTGAGCCGGGTGATGGCCTCGACGTCGAGCAGGCGGGCGTGGTCGTCCATGCCGAGTACCGTGACACCTTCGCGCGACGACGTAAAGCGGCCGGCGCCGCCCACGGTGGACGTCGACGGCCGGCCGGGACGTGTAACCCGTCTCACAGTGGCGACGCGCAGTGGGCAGCATCATGGACGAGCGGATTGCGCTCCCACTGTTTAGCCGTACTATTCAATCAGCCGAGCAGCGCCAGACCGTCGCACGCCGCACTTACGCGATGCCGACGCCGTTCTGAGCCGGCTCACACCGGCATCCCCGGTGCCAACGCGACGAACGGTGACACAGTGACACGCGGCTTCATGCCACGCGCCCCCCGACGGGAACGACCCTCGTCGACGCTCCGCCCGACCCCGACCGTGCGTGACGTGACCGCCCGATGAGCAACCACGCCAAGGACGTCGACACCGACCGCTTCCCCAACGCCCGCGACGCGGCACGGCCCTTCGTCCCTCGGACCATCCGGTCCTTCGCGATCGTGGTCATCCTGGCCTGGGTCGCGGTCATCGCGGTCCTGAACACCGCGGTGCCGCAGCTCGAAGAGGTCGGCAAGATGCGGTCGGTCTCGATGACGCCCGAGTCGGCGCCATCGATGATCGCCATGAAGCACGTCGGCGAGGTCTTCGAGGAGTTCGACTCGAACAGCTCGGCGATGGTCGTGCTGGAGGGTCAGGACGCCCTCGGCGACTCTGCACATAGGTACTACGACCAGATCGTCGCCAAGCTGCAGGCCGACGACGCCCACGTCGAGCACGTCCAGGACATGTGGAGTGATCCGCTGACCGCGTCCGGCTCGCAGAGTTCGGACGGCAAGGCCGCCTACGTGCAGATCTATCTGCGGGGCAACCAGGGCGAGACGCTGGCCAACGAGTCCGTCGAGGCCGTCCAGAAGATCGTCGACAGCGTGCCCGCGCCCGACGGCGTCACGGCCTACGTCACCGGCGCCGGAGCACTCGCGGCAGATCAGATCGCCGCCGGCGACCAGAGCATGCGGACCATCGAGGCGGTCACCTTCACGGTGATCATCGTGATGCTCCTGCTGGTCTACCGGTCGATCGTCACCACGGTGATCGTGCTGGTGATGGTGGTACTCGAACTGCTCGCGACCCGCGGCGTGGTGTCGTTCCTGGGGTTTCACGAGATCATCGGACTCTCGACGTTCGCGACCAACCTGCTGGTGACGCTCGCGATCGCGGCCGCCACCGACTACGCGATCTTCCTGATCGGGCGATATCAGGAGGCACGCAGCGCCGGCGAGGACCGGGAATCGGCCTACTACACGATGTTTCAGGGCACCGCCCACGTCGTGCTCGGCTCCGGTCTCACCATCGCGGGCGCGACCTTCTGCCTGCACTTCACGAACCTGCCCTACTTCAACACGATGGGCATCCCGCTCGCCATCGGCATGGTGACGTGCGTGTTGGCCGCGCTGTCCCTCGGCCCGGCGGTGGTCACCGTGGCCAGCCGGTTCGGCAAGATCCTCGAGCCCAAGCGGGCCCTCAAGGTCCGCGGCTGGCGCAAGGTCGGCGCCGCCGTCACCCGCTGGCCCGGCCCCATCCTCGTCGCCACCATCGGACTGGCGCTGATCGGCCTGATCGTGCTGCCCGGGTACCGGACCAACTACAACGACCGCAACTACCTGCCCGAGACGATGCCCGCCAACGCGGGGTACGCGGCGGCCGAGCGGCACTTCTCCCCCGCCCGGATGAATCCCGAGCTGCTGCTCATCGAGAGCGACCACGATCTGCGCAACTCGGCGGACTTCCTGGTCATCGACAAGATCGCCAAGGCCGTGGTGAAGACGCCGGGCATCAGCCAGGTGCAAGCGATCACCCGTCCCGAGGGCAAGCCGCTCGAGCATTCGACGATCCCGTTCCAGATCTCGATGCAGGGCACGACGCAGAAGATGAACGAGAAGTACAACCAGGACCGTGCGGCCGACATGCTGAAGCAGGCCGCGGACATGGACACCACGATCGGCACGCTCGAGAAGATGTCGGCGCTGACCGAGCAGATGGCCGACGTCACCCACGAGATGGTCGCCAAGACCAAGGGCATGGCGGTCGACATCGGCGAACTGCGGGACAGCATCGCCAACTTCGACGACTTCTTCCGGCCGATCCGCAGCTACTTCTACTGGGAACCGCACTGCTACGACATCCCGGTCTGCTGGTCGATCCGGTCGGTGTTCGACACCCTCGACGGCATCAACACCACCAGCGACGACGTGCAGGAGCTGGTGCCGGAGCTGGAGAAGCTCGATGCCCTGATGCCGCAGCTGACCGCCCTGATGCCTCAGCAGATCACGACGATGAAGTCGATGAAGCAGATGATGCTGACGCAGTACGCGACCCAGAAGGGTCAGCAGGACCAGCAGGCAGCGGCGTCGGAGAACTCGACGGCGATGGGTGAGGCGTTCGACGACGCCCGCAACGACGACTCGTTCTACCTGCCGCCGGAGATCTTCGACAACGAAGACTTCAAGCGCGGCATGAAGAACTTCATCTCCCCGGACGGGAAATCGGTGCGCTTCATCGTCTCCCACGAGGGCGACCCCTTGACCCCGGAGGGCATCGAGCGCATCGACGCGATCAAGACCGCGGCGAAGGAGGCGATCAAGGGCACGCCGCTGGAGGGTTCGAGGATCTATCTCGCCGGTAGCGCGGCGACGTTCAAGGACATGTCGGACGGCGCCAATTGGGACCTCATCATCGCGGGCATCGCGGCCATGGCGCTGATCTTCATCATCATGTTGATCATCACCCGCGCAATCGTGGCGGCGGCGGTGATCGTCGCGACCGTCGCCATCTCGCTCGGTGCGTCCCTGGGGTTGTCGGTGCTGATCTGGCAGCACCTGATCGGGATCGAACTGCACTGGATGGTCCTGCCGATGTCGTTGATCATCCTGTTGGCCGTGGGCGCGGACTACAACCTGCTGCTCGTCGCGCGCTTCAAGGAGGAGATCCACGCCGGCCTGCACACCGGCATCATCCGGTCGATGGGTGGCACGGGCTCGGTGGTCACGTCGGCCGGACTGGTCTTCGCCTTCACGATGATGTCGATGGCCGTCAGCTCGCTGACCGTGATCGGTCAGGTCGGCACGACCATCGGCCTGGGTCTGCTGTTCGACACACTGGTGGTCCGGTCGCTGATGATGCCGTCCATCGCCGCCCTGCTCGGCAAGTGGTTCTGGTGGCCGCAGATCGTCCGACCCCGCCCCGTCCCGTCGGCGTGGCCCTCGCCACCACCGCCGGCGGGCCGTGAACCCGAACCCGTGGGCACCGGGTCGTAGATATTTTGCATTGATGACATCGGCCCGGGAAGCCGGTCCGACCGCCACGCGAGTGGAAGGATGTCAGGATGAAGTGGGGTGGCGACACGTCGACGAACCGAATCATCCTGGTGTCCGCCGTGGCCGGCGGCGTACTTGCGGCGGCCGCGTTCTATTACTACGCGTGGCGCAGCGACGTCCGGCAACTGGTCCGCGAGACCGAGGAGTTCCTGGCCGAGCAGCCGCTTCCCAGCAGGTAGCCGGGGACCGCTACGTCCAGTAGAGCGTGCGTGCCGCGGGCAGCGTCGACTCCAGCTCGGCGGCGAACCAGGTACGCAGATCGGCCATGACGTCCTTCGGGTAGACGTACTTCGCCGAGCCGTACTTGCCGAACTTGCGCGTGCGGGCCGCCTCGTCCATCTCGAGCTTGGTCCGTGGGTACCAGCCGACCAGCACGTCCTTGCTGGCCGCCGTGAACCGGTGCGTGATGCACTCGACGGTCAGGTCGAGGCCGGGGACGTCGTCGAGCGCGCCGGCGACGTCGCGCAGCATCTGGCCGTACGCCTCCCGCCACTGCGGGATCGGCATGATCGGCGCGATGGTCAGGCCCACCCGGTAGCCGGCGAGCGCGAGGCTGCGCAGGGCTGCGATCCGCCGCGGCAGGCGGGCGGTGCCTCCTTCGAACCGGGACGCGACCTCGTCGGCGTTCACGGACACCCGCACCCGCGCGCGACCCCCGTGCGGCAGGTCGAGCAGCGGGGCCACGCCGTCGTACTTGGTGGTGAACCGCAGTCCGACCGGCGAGGCCCAGTCGTGCGTCCCGACGTGGCTGATCGTGGTCGACAGCGAACCCGTCAGGTGCTCGAGCGCCAGCGGATCCGTGTAGCAGGAGGCCTCGAACGTCGTTCCCTCGTCCGACCTCTCGGCCGTGCCCGACGTGATGGTGCCCTTGCCGACGTGCTCGTCCATCCCGGCCAGGATCTCGGGAAGGTTCGCGTAGACCCGGGTGATCGGCGGGCCACTCAGGGACCCGGCCAGGTAGCAGTACTGGCAGTGTCCGGGGCAACCCTGGGCGAGGTCGATCCGCCAGTCCGCACTGGGCGGGATGGGTTGGAGGCGACGCTTGCTCGGCGGTGCCACGACCACCGCGAGGGTGCGCTTGGCGAGGGCGTAGGCGGCGCGGTCGTTCTCGGCGCGAAGGGGTGGCAGGCGGTCCCCGGACAGGACGTCGATGTCTGCGACCCCGGCGGCCTCGCAGCGGGCGACGATGTCGGCGCCGAGGGGAAGTTCTGCCGCCGACCGGGTGACCAGTACGCGGGCGGGTGTCCACAGCGTGCCGGCATCCGAGGATGGGGAGGAGATGGGAACGGATGAAGAAGTCATGACGAGTGGTCCAACACGGTGTGGGAGAGGCGGATTCCGGGCATAGAGTGACCGAGGGTGCAGTGATTACCGGCATCGATCCAGGTGAAACGTGGTGTGGTTTTTCATGCATCGCGACCGTGTTGGGCATGTCACACGGAAAACCGACCATTTCCCCGTTTTAAGGTGGACTGGCATACCTTTGGTCAGCTAACGTTCTCACCATGCCTCGCAGTTCACGCCAGACCCATGACTCCTCGTTCGACGATCTCCTGGATCTCGAACTCGAGTCCATGTGCGAGTGCGGACACCGCAACCCCGAGCACAGCCTGTCCGGGCAGTGCCACGGATGCCACGAATGCGACACCGATGGCGCCCACGACGATCACCCGTACGAGCGGTGCCGCTGCACCGCCTTCTCCCTCGCCGAGGATCCCTGCCCCGACCGCATCGCCTCGCTCGCCTGCTAGCCGCGCGGTTCAGCCCACGGCGGCGGTCCGGAACCGGTCGCGATACGCCTTGGGCGACACCCCCAGCGTGCTGACGAACACCCGGCGGAAGGTCTCCGGGCTCCCGAAGCCGGCCAGCCTCGCGCTCTCACCCACGCTGTGCCCCGCGTCGAGCGCGGCGCGACCGAGGTCGACCCGCACGCTCTCCACGTAACGCGCCGGCGTGGTGCCCAATTCGGCGTGGAACAGCCTCGTCAACTGCCGCGTGCTCAAGGCGGCATGCGCGGCCAGCACCTTGACCCCGTGATCCCCCGCGGGGTCGGCGGTGATCGCGTCGGTGACCCTGCTCAGCACCGACTGTGGCGGCGGGCTGGCCTCGACCAGGACCGAGAACTGCGATTGACCGCCCGCCCGCTTCAGGTAGACCACCAGCGACCGGGCCACGTCGCGAACCAGCGGGCTCCCGTGGTCCATCTCGACCAGCGCCAGCGCGAGGTCGATGCCCGCGGACACCCCTGCCGAGGTGAAGACGGTGCCGTCCTGGACGAAGATCGCGTCCGGTTCGACCGTCGTCAGGGGAAAGGCCTTCGCCAACAACCGGGTATGCCGCCAGTGCGTGGTGGCCCGGCGGCCGTCGAGCACGCCGGCCTGGGCGAGGACGAAGGCGCCGGTGCAGATCGAGGCCAACCGTCGCGTGGTCGTCGCCACCGCCCTGACGGCATCGACGAGGTCGGGATCGATCGGGCGTCCGACCAACCCGTCCCCGCCCGCCACGAGCACGGTGTCGACGTCGTGGATCGCCGAGATCCGGTCGGTGACGGCGAACGTCGCCCCGATGGATGTCGTCACGTCCCGGCCGTCGACCGACGCGAACCGCAGGCGGTAGTCCGCCCCGAACCGGTTGGCTTCGGCGAACACCTCCGCGGGTCCGACCGCGTCGAGCAGTTTCACGCCGTCGAACACGATCACGACGACCTCGCGCGAACCCCGATCCGCTCCCATCGGTCCATTGTGTCCGAATCCATGGGATGGACGGCAGATCCGCCACAGCATTCCTGGTCGCGGGACGCGCACGCTGGAGTCACCTCGACGACCGAGGCCGCGCCCGACTGAAGGAGCCACCATGACCGCCACACTCCCGAACCGCATCGCCGGCATCGACATCCCCGACACGCCCCTGGTGCGCGCCACGACCGCCCTCGTCCGCGAGGCCGAGGACGATCTGCTCTTCGACCACTCCCGGCGGGTCTTCCTCTTCGGTGCGCTGCAGGGGCGCCGCCGCGGATTGACCCCCGACCTCGAACTGCTCTACGTCGGCGCGATGTTCCACGACCTGGGTCTGACCGAGCGCTTCCGCACGACGTCCACGCTCCGGTTCGAGGTCGACGGGGCGAACGCCGCGCGGGACTTCCTGCTCGAGCACGGCGTCAGCGCGGCCGACGCCCGCAAGGTGTGGCTCGGCATCGCGCTGCACACCACCCCGGGGGTACCGGAGTTCCTCGATCCCGAGGTCGCGCTGGTCACCGCCGGCGTCGAGACCGACGTACTCGGCATCGGCCGGGACGACCTGCCGGTCGAACTGCTGGACGCCGTCACGGCGGCTCACCCACGCCCGGCGTTCAAGGACCGGATCCTGCACGCCTTCACCGAGGGGGTTCGGCACCGTCCGGACAGCACGTTCGGCACCGTCAACGCCGACGTCCTCGAGCGCTACGACGAGTCATTCGTACGGGAGAGTTTCGTCGACGTCATCCTCGGCAACGGCTGGCCCGAGTGACCCGGCGCGAAATGCGTTGCGCAAACGGCTGATCGGAGCTGGTTCGACCGAAACGAAGCCCCGTCGGAGATCCGGTCGCGCTCCTGTCTGAACGCGCCGGCGACGGGACTTCGCCGCACCACTGCCGCGTCCGTGACGCCGAGTGGGCCTCGTCGTGATGCCCCGGTCCGTGGGTCGGCAAACCCCTGGGTCACGCCAGGCCCTTGAGGATCAGGTTCCAGTACGTGACCGGCAACCCGTACCGGTCGAGGGCCCACGTGAACCCATGGGCCTTGAGCGGATCGATGAAGGCGGGCAATGACGACGCCGGCTCACCGCTGCGATCGAACTCACCGAACACCAGGTGTCTGCGGTCCGTCGTGACCGGCGCGACGGTGTAGCCGTCGTACTCGGTGAGCGACGTCGCGCCGCCGCGGGCGGCGAGCAGGTTGTCGACGAGGATTGAGGTCTGGCGTCGAATGGCACCGCCGGACGGATCGGTGTCGACCGTCGCGCAGTCCCCCACCGCCCATACGTCCGGATGCACCCGGTGCCTGAAGGTCCGCGAGTCCACGTCGACGAGACCGTGGCTGCCCGCCGCCTCGAGATGCGACTCCGTCACCCACTCGGGTCCGCGGAACGGCGGAACGAGGTGCAGCATGTCGTACCGGATCGGGCCTCGTGTTCCGTCCGCGTCGGTGACGGTGATCTCCCGGCGCTCGGGATGTAGCGCGGTGACCGCGGTGTCGTAGGAGACCTGCACGCCGACGTCCGTCAGGTAGCGGTTCAGGCTCTCGTCGAGCGCGGGAGCGCCCAGGAGCGACGGCCGGTCGATCAGCAGCGTCATCGTGACGCCGGGCAGCAGACCCGAGCGCTTCCAGTGCGCCGCGGCGAGGAACACGGGTTTGATCGTGGTCCCCGAACAGCTCACGGGGGGCCTGGGGACGGTGAAGACGGCGTGCCCACCCCTGGGCATCGTCCGGACGAGTTCCCAGGTCTTCTCGGCCCGGTCCACGTAGTTGCTGGCCACCCCGGCGTGGTCGAGGGCGGCGAACGTCCCGGGCAGTGCCTCCTCGTCCGGGACGAGACCAGCGGCGAGGATCAGGTCCCGGTAGCCGTAGGTCAGTCCATCCGCGCACCGGACCGTCCTGGCGTCGGCGTCCACGGCAACCGCGGGTTCGCGAAGCCACGTGCACCCGCGGGGCGTCACCGAGCGCTGGGTGCGCTCGGCGCTGCGCATCGACGCAGCACCCCCTCCGACGTACGACAGGAGGGGCCGGTAGGTGTGGACGGCCTGCGACTCGATCACCGCCACGTCGTCGATGCCGCGCCGGATCAGCCGTGCCGCGGCGCTGATCCCGGCGTTGCCGCCGCCGATGATGAGGACGTCGAATACCCGCTCGGCGGAGGTCGTTGGCTTCACCTCGCAGTGCTACCCCTTCTGACGAGGCGGAACCGGTTCGCGGGCTGCCCCGGGACGGTCGCTCCATCGCGCGGGGCATAGTCGACACCACCTAGCGGAATCGTCGGGTGCGCGGTCGGCATATCATCGACCGGCCGACGCGGTGTCCCCTCCACGCGCGACGTCGTCTCGGCCGTCAGGGTGCAGAAGGCCGCCCGCCGGTCCTGTCTCGACGAAGAATTGTGGGGTGGCCCCAATGGCCTCCAAACGCCGCTCGGGCGCCAGCGGACTGGACGTGTCGACGTCGACCACGGATGGCGTGGCCATCCTGTCCGTGTCGGGGACCGTGGACCTCCTGACGGCCCCGGACCTCGCACGACACATCGAGACCGCACTCGCCGAGGCGCCGCGCGCCGTCGTCGTCCGACTCGACGACGTCGACCTGCTGGCGTCGTCTGGCCTGCGGGTTCTGATCCAGGCGCACCGCTCCGCGGAACCCACGCGGATGATCGTCGTGGCCGACGGACCCGCCACCAGTCGCCCGATGGAGATCACCGGCGTACACCGGATCGTGCCGCTCTACCCGACGCTCGACGACGGCCTCGCGGCGCTTCAGGAGTAGTCGTCCCGCGCGGTGGGTAACCACCAGCCATCATGCAGACGAACACGTTGGACAGTCCGACCATCACGGTCAGCGGTCCCGCCGAGCCCGTCGAAGTGGCGCGGCTGCGCGCAGCCGTGAGTGACTGGGTCGACGACGTGGTCCCGGTGTCGGCGGAGCGGCGGGCCGACATCCTGCTGGCAACCGACGAGGCGATGTCGAACTGCGCAGACCACGCCTACCAGGACCGGCGTGATCCCGGATCGATGAGCGTCGAGGTCACCTACCACCACGACGCGGCCAGGCTGACCGTGTGCGTCACCGACGACGGGGCCTGGGTCGAACCGGCGCCGCGAACGTCCACCGCGCTGCGCGGGCGGGGCATCACGTTGATGAACGCGCTGGCCGACGACGTGACGATCGACGGACGCCTCGACGGAACGTCGGTCTACCTGCGCTTCTCGGCCGCCCGCGACGTCCTGGGCTGAGGCGTCAGCCACCCGGACAACGGCGATTGCCCCCGCTGGATCTACGCGCTACCCGCGGTATGAGATATTTGTCGTCGCAGGGTGCAGACGGTCGCCCTCCGCTGATCACTGGGCGACGAGAATGCAGGTGCTGCGCGATGGCTTCCGATAACCCGTCCGACGTGCGCGGTGCACACGTCGACGTCTCCGTCGTTGACGACGTCACGGTCATCGCGGTGTCGGGTGTCGTCGACATGCTGTCCGCACCGGACCTGACCGAGACCGTCGCCGGCGCGCTGGCGGCCCGCCCGGCGGCCCTGCTGATCGACCTGACGAAACTGGACTTTCTGGCCTCGGCGGGACTCGAGGTCCTGGTGAAGGCGCACCGGCAGGCCGAGGGACACACCCGTCTCGCCGTGGCCGCCGACGGACCCGCCACCAGTCGGCCCATCAAGATCACCCAGGTCGACCAGTTCGTACCCTTATACGCGACGGCGCCGGACGCCATCAACGCACTGCGAGCGCCCACCGATCGGTAGCGGGTCAGCGGCGATCCGCCACCGACTGCTCCGGCTCGGGGTCCCCGACCTCGGACGTGTACGCGGTGAGGTGGAGAAACGGTTCGATGAGCGCGTCGAACAGCGTCGGCAGGTACCGGTAGGCGGCGATGGCGGGCCGGTTGAACCACCCGACCTGACGCTCGCTGGAGTGGCGACGATTCGTGGCGCGGACGATCGAACTCGCTATCCTCGCCGCGGAAACGGAACTGGGTGGCACGACGGGGGTCTTTCCCAGGTAATTGTCGGCCGTCCCGTAGACCGGGGTGTCCACCGGCCCGGGGTAGATGCCGTGCACCCGCACGCCCGGCAGGTCCCCGTTCTCCTGCCGTAACGCTCGCACCAACCCGTTGATCGCGAACTTGCTTGCGACGTACGCTGATTGGTTCGGCACGGCGACGGTGCCCAGCAGGGACCCGACCAGTACCAGGTGCCCGACACGCTTGGCGCGGAACTCCGCGAGCGCCGACCGCGCCACGTTGGCCGACCCGAGCAGGTTGGTGCGGATGATCATCTCGAAGGCGTCTGCCGGGAGGTCCTCGAACCTGCCGAAGGCCGTGTTCGCAGCAGACTGCACCGCGACGTCCACCCGCCCGTACCGATCGACCGCCATGTCGAACAGCCGCTGCACCTGATTGGATTCGGCGATGTCGGTCGATTGAAGGACGACGTCGGCGGCACCGGCGTCTCGACATTCCCGGGCCACCTCACGCAGTGGCCCCTCGGACCTCGACGCGAGCACGATGCGGGCGTGATCGCGCGCGAAGCGCAGCGCGGTCTCGCGGCCGATGCCGCTGGACGCGCCCGTCACCACGACGACGCGCGAATCATTTACTGGCACAGGCATGATCACTGGATCGCCTGTCGAGCGCCGCGACGGATCTCCGACGCGCGGAGCCCACCGAGCGCGACGGTGGCCGCCACCGGCGCCCACCCGCCTCGCAGCGTCGCCAGGATGCCGGCGCCGACGGCAGCCGGTGCAAGCAGTGCCACCGGGTCACGGCGCCGCTGCCGCACCCGCTCGAGTGCCGCGGGCGTACCGGCCGCCAGGTTCCCGGCCACGGCGACGGCCGTGAGCGGTCCCAGGCGACGACGACGTGCGGCGGCCACGACGGCCGAGGCGCCCCAGAGCGCCAGTGTCCCGTCGTGCACCCAATCCAGCGTGGTTCGTGACGTCATCGAGTCCTCCTTCCATCCCATGGCCGCACTGGTTCCCACGACGCCTTCGGCGAGGCCGTCGATGAGTTCCCGCGCCGCCTCGGTCGACGAACGGGTAGGGGTCCAACCCAGTTCGCGTCGAGCCTTGGTCGTGTCCATCAGCGGCGACTTGGTCGCCACGTCGTACCAGCCCGGCGTGACCGCCACCACCCGAAGTCGATGCAGGGCAACGACTGCGCGACGGAACAGGCCGGGGTCGACGCCGACGGGCCGTCCGCCGACCAGATCGGCGAGGGCTGCCGAGTCGAGCGGGTCGGCCGCCACGTTGAACGATCCCCGCACCCGTCGAAGCATCATGCGCGCCACGGCATCGCCGACGTCGTCGGAGTGGACGAACTGCAGGCTCAGCCCCCTGGGCAGGGGAAGCACCGGAAGCACCCTGCGGCGCAACAGCTTCAGCGCCGCACGCGGGATGACCGGGCCGATGTAGAGGGACTGGATCTCCGACGCCGCCTCCCGCTGCACCACCACGGTTGGCCGGAACCTGGACACCACGGTGTCGGGGCGCTCTGCCTCGAAGCGGTCCAGCAAATCCTCCACCATGACCTTGTGCCGGCTGTAGGTGGAGGTGGATTGTCCGGCGGTCGACCAGGTCTCGGTGACGGGGCCCGTGGCTCCGGCGGCATAGATGCCGAGGCTCGACGCGTACACCAGCTGCGGGACACCGGCGGTCGCCATGGCGTCCAGGACGGCCTGGGAGCCAAGGACGTTCGCGCGGTACAGGTAGTCCTCGTCGTACAGCGGCTGGATCGCGAGCGCCAGATGGATGACCACGTCCGCATCACGCATCGCCGGCGCCAGGGCGGTGGCCGCGTCCGGCGACGACAGGTCGACCGAGTGCCAGCGCACGCGTTCGTAGGGTGCACCGCTCGCCGGTGGGCGCCGGCAGACGCCGACCACCTCGGCGTCGGGCACGGTGCGGGCCAGCGCGCGCAGCACACCGGCGCCGACGTTGCCCGACGCGCCGGTGACGACGATTCGCCGCGGTTCGGTCATCGCCCGCACCCGTGCGGTATCGGGAAGGCATCTGGAGACATGCCCACCTGATACACCGTCGCCCGATTCTGAAACCCGTTCGAGCGCACGCGTTCGCGATCCGTCATACGACGACCTCGATTGGGCCCGTCGACCTTGACAACGGCGGCGATCGTTGCCACTGTTCCTGATCGATCGATCAAATAATGCGCCCGCTCCGGGCGCCCGAGGCGAGGTGGGACGAATGGCTGGTCGGGTCGAGGGCAAGGTCGCGTTCATCACGGGCGCAGCACGCGGACAGGGCCGCAGTCACGCCGTCCGCCTGGCGCAGGAGGGTGCCGACGTCATCGCGGTCGACGTGTGCCGCCCGGTCAGCAGCAGCAGCGCGATTCCGCCGGCCACGTCGGACGACCTCGCCGAGACCGCCGGGCTGGTGAAGGACCTCGGGCGGCGAGTCGTGACGGCGGAGGTCGACGTCCGTGACTACGCCGCCCTCAAGGCGGCCGTGGACGGCGGCGTCGAGGAACTCGGCAGGCTCGACGTCATCGTGGCGAACGCCGGCGTCGGCAACGGCGGCAACACCCTGGACAAGACCAGCGAGCAGGACTGGCAGGACATGATCGACGTCAACCTGTCCGGCGTGTGGAAGACGGTGAAGGCGGGGGTTCCGCACCTCCTGGCCGGCGGACGCGGTGGGTCGATCGTGCTGACCAGTTCCGTGGGCGGCCTCAAGGCCTACCCGCACACCGGGCACTACATCGCCGCGAAGCACGGCGTGGTCGGCCTGATGCGCACCTTCGCGGTGGAGCTGGGGCAGCACTCGATACGGGTGAACTCGGTCCATCCCACGAACGTGAACACCCCGATGTTCATGAACGAGGGCACGATGAAGCTCTTCCGCCCCGATCTGGAGAACCCCGGTCCCGACGATCTCGCACCCGTCGCCCAGATGATGCACGTGCTGCCGGTCGGGTGGGTGGAACCGGTGGACATCAGCAACGCGGTGCTGTTCCTGGCCTCCGACGAGGCCCGCTACGTCACCGGGCTTCCCGTGACGGTCGACGCGGGCAGCATGCTGAAGTAGCCGCTAGCGGCGCCGGCGCGCCGTGGCGTCCCCGGCGGGGGCCGCGTCGTGCCGCGCGCCGAGGAGACGGTCGACGACGGCCAGCATCGCGTCGTGCCCCTCGGTGACGCCGATGGCACTCTCGGCGCACACGCTTCGCGACAGCTGCGCGAGCACCATCGCGACGACGACCGGCGGGTACGCCTCGAGGTCGACGCCTCGCGCCCGCAGTCCGATCGTCGCGGCCGCGGTCTCGATGTCCCGGACGCGTTCGGCGTAGGCGCGCAGCTCCGCGCCGATCGGCTTGCGGTGGTTGGCCAATGCCGTGAACTCGGTGTTGAGGATCGTCAGCCGCGAGTCCGCGTTGACGTCCCAGAGCGCGCGCAGCGGGTCGTCGGCGGTCAGCGCCTCGCGCATCCGGGCCAGAGAGGCGTCGGCACCCGCGCGCAGGACCGCGACGAACAGGTCGTCCATCGTGTCGAAGTAGTAGTAGACCAGTGCGGACCTCACGCCGGCGCGCTCGGCGACGCGTCGCGAGGTGGCGGCGGCGTACCCCTCCTCGCGCATGAGCGCCGCGGTCGCCTCGATGAGACGGGTCCGCGCGTCGACGTCCTTGTCGCGCGGCTTGCGGGTGGCGGCCATCCTCGACATTGTCCACGCTCCGGGCCCGCGCGTGCGCACCCGCATCTCCTTGACCGCGACCGCGGTGCGTGCTTCCATGTTCGAGGCTTGATTTGATCGATCGATCAAACGACGATCGCGGGAGCGCGACGCCGGACCGAAAGGATGGACGTGACGGACCTCGCCCTGGTCGACTACTTCTCCGATGCCGCGGTGGCGCAGGATCCCTACGACTACTTCGAGAATCTGCGCAGCCGCGGCCCCGTGTTCAGGGAGCCGCATCACGGCGTCGTCGCGGTCACGGGCTACGCGGAGGTCATGGCCGCGTTCAAGGACGTCGAGTCCTTCTCGGCGGTCAATGCGATCGGTGGCCCCTTCCCTCCCCTGCCCTTCGAACCCGAGGGCGACGACATCAGCGCCCAGATCGAGGCGCACCGCCACCTGTTCCCGATCTTCGAGCACATGGTGGTGATGGACCCACCCCGGCACGAACGTGCGCGGTCGCTGCTGAGCAAGTTGCTGACGCCGCGCCGGCTCAAGGAGAACGAGGAGTTCACGAGGCAGCTGGCCGACGACCAGCTCGACGAGTTCATCCACAACGGCACGTGCGAGTTCCTGTCGGAGTACGCCCGGCCGTTCGCCACCCTCGCCATCACCGACCTGCTCGGCGTCCCGGCCGACGACCGTGCGGAGTTCCGCCGGGCGCTGGGCGCCGACAAGCCGGCGGGCAATCAGGTGGGCGCACTCGACGGCGCACCCGTCGGACTCAATCCGCTGGAGTACCTGGAGGACAAGTTCAGCGGATACATCGCCGAGCGACGGCGGGAACCGCGCAACGACGTGCTGGGCGGCATGGCGTCGGCCACCTACCCCGACGGGTCGACACCGGAGCCGATCGAGGTCGTGCGTCCGGCGACGTTCCTGTTCGCCGCGGGACAGGAGACCGTCACGAAGCTCCTGAGCGCCGCGGTGCAGACCCTCGGTGACCGACCGGAGTTCCAGCGCACGCTGCGCGAGAACCGTGACCTCATCCCGGCGTTCATCGAGGAGTCGCTGCGGACGCAGAGCCCCACGAAGGTGGACTTCCGGTTGGCGCGACGGACCACCACCCTGGGCGGAGTGCTCGTCCCGGCGGGCACCGTCCTGATGCTGTGCCTCGGCGCCGCGAACCGGGATCCCGCCAAGTTCGAGGATCCGCACGAGTTCCGCGTCGACCGGCGGAACGTCCGCGAACACATCGCGTTCGGTCGCGGGATCCACACGTGCGCCGGCGCGCCCCTGGCTCGCGTCGAGGGGCTCATCACGGTGCACCGGCTGCTCGACCGCATGCGCGACATCACCATCAGTGAGCGGTCGCACGGGCCGATCGACGCGCGGCGCTACGCCTACGAACCGACGTTCCTGCTGCGCGGGCTCACCGAGTTGTTCATCGACTTCGAGGCGTCGTAGCCCGCGGTCATCCAGTAGATCGCCCGCTCCAGGCTGGGAACGATGTCGGTGATCGCGATCTCGCCTGCCGCGAACCGGCCGAGGAGTCCGTAGACGAGGCTCGAGATGACGGCGTCCAGGTCCGCGATGAACCTCTCGTCGACGCCTGCCAGCGCGTCCATGGCGGCGGGGACGACGACGTCGAGACCGCGGTGCAGCAGTGCGCTTCCCGTCGTCGACGACCGCGCGCGATGGTAGGCCACCAGCATCTCGGGGTGCCGCTCCCACGGCTCGAAGATCGTTCGGAACAGCCCCGCCATCGCCTCGTACACCGTCTCGTCCGGGGCCCGCTCGCGGCGGGACACCTTCGCATAGCGGTTCTCGTCGAGCCACGCCTGCAGTGCCGCGAGGATCAGGTCGTCGCGGGTCGGGTAGCGCTTGTAGATCGTCGCCAGCGAGGTGCGGGACCGCTTCGCGACCTCGCGGAGTTGGACGGCGTCGTAGCCGTCGGTCTCGAGCATGCGCACGACGATGCCGAGGATGCGGTCGTCGGAGGATCGCGAGTCGCCCTCGCGGTCAGTCGAACTCATCGCCGTCCCACCCTTGCCCGTCACGGGTAACCAGGTTACTGTACCGGCAGTAACCGTGTTGCTCAGGTCACGTCCGTGACGAGAGCACGACGACGAAGCGAGGAACGATGGGGTCACTCGAGGGCAAGGTCGCCTTCATCACCGGGGTCGCGCGTGGCCAGGGACGCAGCCACGCCGTCCGGCTGGCAGCCGACGGCGCCGACGTCATCGGCGTCGACATCTGCGCCGACATCGGCTCCAACGGCTACCCGATGGCGTCGCGCGACGAACTCGAGGAGACGATCGCACTCGTCGAGGCCCAGGGCGGCAAGATGCTCGGCTCGGTGGCGGACGTCCGCGACTACCACTCCCTCAAGGCCGCACTCGACGCCGGCGTCGAGCATTTCGGTCGCCTCGACATCGTGCTCGCCAACGCCGGGATCGCGACGATGGCCTTCCGCGAGTTGACCATCGAGGAGGAACTCGAGCAGTGGACCGACGTCCTCGACGTCAACCTCGTTGGCGCCTTCCACACCGCGAAGGCCGCGGTCCCCCACCTGCTCGCCGGCAACCGCGGCGGATCGATCGTCTTCACCAGTTCGACGGCGGGACTGAAGGGCTTCGGTGGCACCCAGGGTGGCGGACTGGCCTACGCTGCGTCCAAGCACGGCATCGTCGGCCTGATGCGGACGTTCGCCAACGCGCTTGCCGCGCAGAGCATTCGCGTGAACACCGTGCATCCCACGGCGGTCAACACGATGATGGCGACGAACCCCCAGATGCAGGACTTCCTGAAGAACTTCCCCGACGGCGGCGGACCCCACCTGCAGAACCCGATGCCGGTGGGGATGCTCGAGCCCGAGGACGTCAGCGCCGCCATCGCCTACCTCGTCTCCGACGAGGGCAGGTACGTCTCGGGTGTCACGTTCCCCGTCGACGCCGGCTTCTGCAACAAGCTGTGACCGGCCGCGTCGAGGGCAAGCGCGTCGTCGTCACCGGCGCAGCCCGGGGCATGGGGCGCAGCCATGCGGTGCGCCTCGCGCAGGAGGGCGCCGACGTCGTCCTGATCGACGTCTGCGCGTCGATGCCCGAACTCGAGTACCCGCTCGCGACCGTCGAGGACCTCGAGGAGACCGCGGAACTCGTCCGAGCACTCGGCCGCCGCGCCGTCACCGCGGTCGTCGACGTGCGCGACGAGGTCGCGATGCAGGATGCCGTCGCCTCGGGCGCAGCCGAACTCGGCGGCCTCGATGCGGCGGTGGCCAACGCGGGCGTGCTGACGGCGGGCACCTGGGACACGACCACCGCCGCGCAGTGGCGACTCGTCCTCGACGTCAACCTGATCGGCGCCTGGAACACCTGCGCGGCGGCGCTGCCCTTCCTGCTCGAGCAGGGCGGCGGCAGCCTGATCAACATCAGTTCCGCCGCCGCGATCAAGGGCAATCCGCTGCACATCCCGTACACCGCGTCCAAGCAGGGCATCGTCGGGATGAGCGTGGCACTGGCCAACGAGCTTGCGGCGCAGAGCATCAGGGTCAACACCGTGCACCCGACCGGCGTCGCGACCGGCATGGCGCCGGTGACGATGCACACCCTGCTCGCCGAGACCAGGACCGACCTCGCCCCGTTGTTCGGCAACGCGCTGCCCACCCAACTGATCGACCCCATCGACGTCAGCAACGCGGTGCTCTACCTCGTCTCCGACGAGTCGCGGTACGTGACCGGCATGCAGTTCAAGGTCGACGCCGGCGTCACCATCAGATAGGAGTGTCCGTGACCACCACCCAGGAACGACGGCAGACGGGGCTGCGGCACTACGCCGAGGTGATGACCGTCGACGCCCCGGACGACACCGGTCCGCTGATCGCGGACGGGCTGATCGACTTCGTCTTCGCCGAGATCTGGTCCCGCCCCGGGCTCAGCCGCCGGGACCGCCGCTTCGTGACGCTGGCCTGCGTCGCCGCCGCGGACGCCGACGGCCCGCTGGAGGACCACGTGTACGCCGCACTCAAGAGCGGTGACGTCGGCATCGTCGAGATGCGCGAGACCGTCCTGCACTTCGCGGTCTACGCCGGGTAGCCCAAGGCGTCGCGGTTCAACATCGTGGTCGACCAGCAGTGGGCCCGGATCACGGCCGACGGCGGTACACCCGCGCCGGATCCCGTGCCGCTGCTGCCGCTGAGCACGGCGAGCGATCCGGAGTTGCGCCTGCAGGGCGGCGAGAAGTCGTTCAAGGAGATCAACTGCATTCCCTTCGCGCCGGTGCGTGACAACCCGTACTCCGGGGCGGGCATCCTCAACTTCGTGTTCGGCGAGATGTGGCTGCGGCCGGACCTCGGCATGAAGGAGCGACGACTCGTCACCGTGGCGTGCGTGGCGTTCCAGGACGCCGACCTGCCGATCCAGTCGCACGTGTACGCCGCCCTGAAGAGCGGCGACGTGTCGTTCGACGAGATGGACGAACTCGCACTGCACTTCGCCGCCTACTACGGCTGGCCGAAGGCCTCGCACCTGAACCAGGCGATCGGCGCGCAGAAGCGGCGGGTGCTCGACGAGGCCGCCGCCGACGCCGAGGAGGCGTCGTGACCTCCGGAACCGACCTTCGACCTGCCCCGCCCGCCGGGCCGGTGGGCCTGCTGATCGGTGGCGACCGGATCACGGTCACCGCCGCGGGATCCGCTCACCAGCACGTGTATCCGGCGACCGGACAACCGAATACGACGGTCGCGCTGGCCTCGGAGGTCGAGATCGACCACGCGGTCCGGGCCGCGTGGACGGCCCAGCGCGAGTGGGTCTCGCTCACCGTCGACCGGCGTCGCGACCTGCTCGTCGACCTCGCCGACGTGGTGCACGACCACCTCGACGAGCTGGCCGCACTCAACGTGCACGACTACGGGGTGCCGGTGTCGTATGCGGGCACCGCCGTTCTGCTGGAACGCTTCCTGCGCCACTTCGCCGGATACGTGGACAAGCCGCACGGGTCCAGCACCCCGGTCAACGGTTCGTTCGACCTCAACCTCGTCGAGCGCGAGCCCTACGGCGTGGTCGCCGTCATCGCACCGTGGAACGGCGCGCTGGCGGTGGCGGGCAGCTGTGTCGCGCCCGCCCTCGCGGCCGGCAACGCCGTCGTGTTCAAGCCATCCGAGCTGGCACCCCTGGCGGCGCTCCGCTTCGGCGAGCTGTGTCTCGAGGCGGGACTGCCCGCCGGCCTGGTCAACGTGGTTCCCGCCGGCGCCGACGGTGGGGACGCGCTGGTGCGTCATCCGGGCATCCGCAAGGTCCACTTCACCGGTGGCGGCACCACCGCCCGCAGCGTCATCCGCGCCGCGGCGACCAACCTCGTGCCGGTGGTGGCAGAACTCGGCGGCAAGTCGGCGAACCTCGTCTTCGGCGACGCCGACCTCGACACGGCGGCGGTGCTGTCGGCCCACCAGGGTCCGCTGATGCAGTCGGGGCAGAGTTGCGCATGCGCCAGCCGCCTCCTGGTCCACGACTCGGTGTACGACGCGTTCGTCGAGAAGTTCGTCGCGGTGGTCGAATCCGCCGTGATCGGCGACCCGTTCGATCCCGGGGTCGGCTTCGGACCGGTGATCAGTCAGGGTGCGGTCGACCGGATCCTGCGGACCGTCGACGATGCCGTCGACCGGGGCACCGGCCGGTTGCTCACCGGCGGCCGACGCATCGGCGGGGATCTCGCGCAGGGCTTCTACGTGGAGCCGACCGTGCTCACCGACGTGGACAACTCGTCGGACCTGGCACAGATCGAGACGTTCGGCCCCGTGGTGTCGATCATCCGGTTCCACGACGACGCCGACGCCGTCCGACTCGCCAACGACACGCCCTACGGGCTCAACGCCTTCGTGCACACGCGGGACCTCCGCCGCGCCCACGGCGTCGCGCGCGAACTCGAGGCAGGCTCGGTGTGGGTGAACACGTTCAGCGACATCTCGCCGCAGGGACCCTACGGCGGCTACAAGCAGAGCGGCTTCGGCCGCACCGGCGGCATCGACGGGCTCAACGAGTTCCTGCAGATCAAGAACATTCGCATCGCCATGGGGTGAGGGTCACCGGCGGACGCGGACGCGGACCCGGCATTCGGCGGCGAGGCGTTCCTCACGGGCGTACAGCAGGCCGAAGGTGAAGCCGTTCTCGCGCGGCGCGATGCCCGCGGCAGCACCCATCCGGCGCAACAGCTCCCTGGCCACCACCGTGTCCTGGTGGTCGCCGAGCACCGATTGCACCACCTTGTGGCGCTTCATCGTTCGAGCGGCCGACGAGTCGATCGGCGTCACGGCCTCCGCGGCGTAGCGGGCCCGCTTGGCGGCCTTGCGTGCACGATGCAGCAGGGCCGGGTCGTCGCCGTCGAGCGCCGTCGCAAGGCGTCGATCGGCCTTGCGACTCGCCTTGCGCGCCAACGCGCGGAACGCCCGTGCCGACGGCTCGACGGGCACGGGTGACCTGTCGCGCCAGTGCCGGAGTGCCGCCAGCATCGACCGGTACCGGTCCGACGTCATCGCGTCGTCGACCGCCCGGCGGGCAGGCAGCTCGAGACCCGCGAGGTCACTGCGGATGCGCGACCGCACGGGTCCGAGGACCAACTCGTCGGGGACGTCGTCGAGCGCCTCGATGAAGCGCTCCTGCTGGACCTGCGGATCCCGCACCTCGCCGAGAAGTGCTGCGAACCACTTCAGTTCGGGTTCGAGGCCCGCGGCCGCCGGGTCGAGGACGTCGCCGAACACGCGAATCACGCTGCGCAACCGCCGGATGGCGACCCGGGTGTCGTGGATGGGGTCCAGGCCACGGCGCAGGTTCACGTCACCGAGCATCACCTGGTCGAGTTGCGTGGTCACGTAGTCCGCGAGGGCCGCGCCCGCATCGGAGCGCCCGACCGGTGGCGATTCACCGATCGCATGGGCCAGCTTGGACGGGTACGTGGACGGGACCGCTCCCGCGGCACGCAGTCGCTTGCGCAGCTTCTTCGGCACGGCCGTCACGTCGGGGCCCAGTTCCACCTCGACCTCCCGCCACGCCAGCAGAGTGTCGCCGACCGAGGCACGGACGTGGTCGTCGGCGATCTCGAACCGGAGAACCCCCTCCGAGGTCACCTGGTGGCGATCCCGGCGGGTCCGGATCGTCGCGGTCTCGGTCAGCGCGCCGCCGAGCGCAACGCCCCAGAGCGCCCGAACCATCGCCCCGGGTGGCTCGTCGGCGAGCGGCCAGTGCAGTTCGAGTCGCCCGTCACCGGTGGGGACCTTCACCTGCCACCCGGTGTCGTCGTCGCCGTCGCGGCGCCGCATCACGATGCCGTGCGCCAGGAGGTCGCCGTCCGCCGTGTCGTAGTAGGTGCTCGTCAGGTCGACGGTGTCGGTCGACACGTCGCCATGCGCCGCGAGGTCCCCGGCGTCCGGCAGGCGAAAGTCCGCGCCGACGCTCCACTTCCGTTCGCGTTCCAGGTGGTCGCCCATGCCCGTGGCATTGCCCGGCACGCACCCGCCAAACCAGGCGGGCGGGTCACCTAGCATCGGGCGGATGGGCATACCCGAGGTCGATCCGACGGCCGGTTCACCGATGCTGCGCCACGGCGCACGCCTGACGGGCAACAAGCCCGGCCGCTGGCTCGCTCGACGGGTGGCACCACGCATCGATCGCCGGTTGCTCCGGATCAGCAGGGGCCGGGTGTCCACGGCGATGGTCACGCCCGAACTGCTGCTCGTCACCACGGGAGCCAGAACGGGTGCGCGACGGACCACGCCGCTCACCTACTTCACCGACGGCGGCCGTGCCGTCGTCGTGGCGTCCAACTACGGCAGCTCCCGGCATCCGGCCTGGTACTACAACGTCCTCGCGCATCCCACCGTCACGATCTCGGCCGGCGGACATACCGGCACGTTCGTCGGACGGGAGGTGTCCGGGCCCGAGCGGGACCGGCTGTGGGACCTGGCCACCACCTTCATCCCCTCCTACGCGCAGTACGAGGAACTGGCCGGGAGCCGCACGATCCCGATCGTCGCGTTCACGCCAGACCCGATGACCGGTTGAGTCCAACCGTGGCGCCCGGCGCACGGGTAGGCGATGATGCCGCCCATGCGCAATGAACTCTGGTGCCTGCTGGCGGCGGCCACCCTCACCGCTGCCGGCTGTGCCCCCGCGGACGAACCGTCGTCGAGCAGCCCGTCCCAGCCCGCCACCGCCGCGGACTGCACGAAGGACTCGCTGGCCACGTTGACTCCGGGCAGGATCACCTTCGGCACCGACCAGCCCGCCTATGCGCCCTGGTTCGTCGACGACGACCCGGCCAACGGCAAGGGCTTCGAGTCCGCCGTCGCCTATGCGGTCGCCGACCGGCTGGGGTACGCCAAGGAGGACGTCACGTGGGTGCGCGTCCCGTTCAACGCCGCGATCGCACCGGGTCCGAAGACGTTCGACGCGAACCTCAACGAGTTCTCCATCACCGACGAACGCAAGCAGGCCGTGGACTTCTCGTCCCCCTACTTCAACGTCACCCAGGCCGTCGTCGCCATCGCGTCGTCCCCCGCGGCCGGAGTGACCACGCTGGACGGACTGAAGGGCCTCAAGCTCGGCGCCCAGGTGGGGACCACCAGCTACACCGCCGCCCAGGCCATCGATCCGGGCGTCGCGGTGTTCAACAACAACGACGACGGGAAGGCGGCACTGTCGAACGGGCAGATCGACGGGCTCGTCGTCGACCTCCCGACGGCCTTCGCGGTGCAGGCCGAGTTGCCGGGCGGCGTCATCGTGGGCCAGCTCCCCGCGGGCACCGAGAAGGAGGAGCAGTTCGGGATCGTCCTCGACAAGGGCAGCTCGCTGACGCCGTGCGTGTCCAAGGCCGTCGACACCCTCGGCGACGACGGCGAGCTGTTCAAGCTGCAGAAGGTGTGGCTCACCGGGGCGGGCAACGCACCGGTCCTGTCGTGACGACGGTCGACCCCGTCCTCATCGACCGGGCCGCGTACCGACGGTCGCGCGCACGCCGGTCCACGCTGATCGCGTTGCTCTCGACGGTGGTGTTCGCAGCGGTCTTGCTCGTCGCCGTCACGTCGGCGCCGGGATGGTCCCGGGTCCGCGACTCGTTTCTCAATCTGCAGGTCGGGTGGGCCAGCCTGCCCGCCCTCCTGGACGGTCTGTGGCTGAACGTCCGCGTCCTGGTGGTGTGTCAGATCCTGGTCCTCGCCATCGGTCTGGGCCTGGCCGCACTGCGGACGCTGCGCGGACCGGTGTGGTTCCCGGTGCGGGCCTTGGCAACCGGGTACGTCGACCTGTTCCGCGGACTGCCGTTGCTGATCTGCCTCTACCTCGTCGGGTTCGGTCTGCCGGGTCTGCGCCTGACGGGGCTGCCGACGAGTCCGGTGGTGCTCGGCGGTCTCGCGCTCGTCCTCGTCTACTCGGCGTACGTCGCCGAGGTGTTCCGTGCGGGCATCGAGTCCGTCCACCCCAGCCAGCTGGCGGCCGCGAAGTCGCTGGGCCTGAACCATCGGCGCACCATGCGGCTGGTGGTGCTGCCGCAGGCGACCCGCCGGGTGACGCCCGCACTGCTGAACGACTTCGTCGCCCTGCAGAAGGACTGCGGCCTGATCTCCGTCCTCGGCGCCGTGGACGCCGTACGGGCCGCGCAGATCCAGTCGGCCACGACCTACAACTTCACGCCCTACGTCGTAGCCGGACTGCTGTTCGTGGCGCTCGCGGTGCCCTCGGCGAGACTGGCCGACTGGGCGGCGCGGCGCTCGGCGGTCCGGCAGGGGGCGATGTGACGCCGATCCTCTCGGTCCGCGGTCTCACCAAGGCGTACCACGGCACACCCGTGTTAGCCGGCGTGGACCTCGACGTGTCCGAGCACGAGGTGGTGGTCCTGATCGGCGCGTCGGGGTCGGGGAAGTCGACGCTGCTGCGGTGCATCGACCTCCTCGAGGAGATCGACGACGGTCAGATCCTGCTCGACGGCCGGGACATCAGCGACCCCCGCATCGACGCGGACGGAGCGAGACGGGCGATGGGCATGGTGTTCCAGTCGTTCAACCTCTTCCCGCATCTGACCGCGCTCGGCAACGTCGCGCTGGCACCGCGGGTGGTGCACGGCACCGCCCGCCGGGCTGCGCAGGACCGCGGCCGCGAACTCCTGGCGCGGGTCGGGTTGGCCGACCTCGCCGACGCCTACCCGGACAAGCTGTCCGGCGGGCAGCAGCAGCGGGTGGCCATCGCCCGGGCACTCGCCTACGAGCCCCGGTTGCTGCTGCTCGACGAGATCACCAGCGCCCTGGATCCCGAACTCGTCGGTGAAGTCCTGACGCTCGTCGGCGAGCTGGCGGCTGGCGGCGCCACCATCGTGATGGCGACCCACGAGATGGCGTTCGCGCGCGACGTCGCCGACACCGTCTGCTTCCTGGACGGCGGCCGGATCGTCGAAGCGGGGACCGCCGCCCAGGTGTTGACCGACCCCGTCGAGGACCGCACGCGCCAGTTCCTGCGGCGGTTCACCGCCGGCCGTTGACGGTCGCGTCAACCCGACCCTCGCAAAGTTTGCTGTGGCACGTACTGTGGGGTGAGTCGCCCGTGCCACCGTCGGTACGGGCACCGCAGAACGGGCAGGGGGCGGGATGTCGCGATCGAGGCTGCACCTCGCGCTCGCGGTCTGCGGCCTGGCGTTCGCCGTGTTCGCCGCCTGGTTGATCGGCGGCTGGGGCGGCCCCTCGACCGTCGCGGCGGTCAGCGACGTCGGATCGGTGGCCGCCGGAGTGACGGCGGCGACGTTCGCGGCCGTCACCGCGTGGCGATGCCGTGGCCGTCAGCGCAGGGCCTGGGCCGCGCTCACGGTGGCATTGACGGCATGGTTCTTCGGCGACATGGTGTGGGCGTACTACGAACTCGTGCTGGGCGTCGGCACTACGCCCTTCCCGTCGCCGGCCGACGCCGGGTACCTGATCTTCCCGGTCGCCGCGTGCGTGGCGCTGGTACTGCTCCCGATCGGCACCGTGGGTCAATCGCAGCCACGCCTGCTCCTCGACGGCCTGATGGTCGGCGTCTCGCTGTTCGTCATCTTCTGGACACTGGGACTCGAGGCCGTGTTCCACCGGGGCGACGACTCGCTGTTCGCCTTCGCCGTGTCGGTGGCCTACCCGATCGCCGATCTGGTGCTGCTCACGGTGGCGGCGCTGATCCTCACCCGGGCACGCTCGGGCCAACGCGCGGTGGTCACCGTCCTCACCCTGGCCATGGGCGTGATGGCGGTGGCGGACGGCACCTTCGTCCTCGTCAACGCGGACGACGACTACGTCAGCGGCGGCCTCATCGACGTGGGGTGGGCGGCGGGCCTGCTCCTGCTCGCAGTTGCCGCCATGCTCGGATCACGGTCGAGCCACATCGAATTCGGGTTGGCGAGGGCACCGTCGCGGGTGGCCTTCTGGCTGCCCTACGTGCCGTTGCCCGTCGCGATCGTGTGCATCGTGCTGAGCGAGGGCTCCGCGACGCTGGTGGTGGCGTCCATGCTGTTGGTGATCGGCGTGGTGGTCCGCCAGTTCCTGATGGCCGAGGAGAACCGGCGCCTCCTGGCGACGGTCGCCGACCAGGCCTTCCGGGACCCGCTGACCAGGCTGGCGAACCGGGCCCTGTTCCAGGACCGGCTCGGTCACGCGGTGGCCCTTCGCCTCCGGGACGGTCGCCGCGTCGCCGTGCTGTCGGTGGACCTCGACGACTTCAAGCTGGTGAACGACTCCCTGGGACATCCGGCCGGGGATGCTCTGCTCAACGCGGTGGCCGAGCGGATCGTGGGCTGCGTGCGAGCGGGTGACACGGTGGCCCGGGTCGGTGGCGACGAGTTCGCCGTTCTGCTCGAGGACGGCCCCGACGGGCCACTCGTCATGGCGCACCGCATCTTCGACGCGTTCGACGACCCGTTCCCGGTCGACGGGCACGAGGTGTTCATGCGACCGAGCGTGGGGGTGGCGGGCATCACCGACGGTGACGCCGACGCGTCCGCGGAGACCCTGCTGAAGCAGGCGGATCAGGCCATGTACGCGGCGAAGCGCAGTCAGCACGGCGGGGTGGCGACGTTCACCCCGGACATGCAGCTGATCGACCAGCGCGAGGTGGACCCTCCGACCGACCGCGACTTCACCACCCGGCGTAGCGGTTCCGCGGGCCTGCAACTCTTCGCGCAGCTGCGCCGCGCGATCGACCGCGGTGAACTGAGCGTGGTGTATCAGCCGAAGTTCACCGTGTCGACCGGACTCGTGGAGGGCGTCGAGGCACTGGTCCGGTGGGAGCACCCCGACCGGGGGTTGATGATGCCCGGCGACTTCCTACCGCTGGCCCGCCAGAACGGACTCATGGGCGCGCTCACCGAGGCGGTGATCGACCAGGCGGCGCGCGACGCCGGCGGGTGGCGTGCCGCGGGCACCGACGTTCCCTTCGCGGTCAACCTGTTCCCGCCGTCGCTCACCGACCTGGAACTGCCGGGCCGCATCACGAGGATCCTCGACTCCGGGGGGCTGAGCAGCGACTGCCTGACCGTCGAGATCACCGAGGACTTCCTGCTCGGCAACACCCGGCGGGCGCGGACGGTGCTGGACATGTTGCGCGCGTCGGACATCCGCATCTCGATCGACGACTTCGGCAGCGGCTACTCGGCGCTGAGCTACCTGCGGGAGCTGCCGATCGACGAGGTGAAGCTCGATCGCGAGTTCATCGCGCCGATGCTCACCGACGAGCGGGCGGAAGCGATCGTGTGCGCGATGATCGACCTTGCGCACCGACTCGAGATGACCTGCGTCGCAGAGGGAGTGGAGGACGCGGCCACCGCGGCCCGGCTCACCGAGCACGGCTGCGACATCATCCAGGGCTACTGGTGCAGTCCCCCGGTCGCCGCATCGAGCGTGCTCGACGTGGCGCCGCTGTGGCTCACCGCGGCCGCAGGTCGACGGGCAGACCGTCGGCCGGAATAGGTGAACCGACGCAGCCGTCGTGACGGTCATGTCCGCGAACTGCTGACCGATGCACTCGTGCGCGCCACCGCCGAAGGGCGCGAACGCACGAACTGACTACGCTCGGCGTCGTGTCCCTCCCCCAGCCCGCACCGGTGATCCGGGAGGCCGGCGATCCGAGCACGTCGGTGCTGGCCGCGCTGCGGTCCCCCCGACGGTTGAAGACCGAGGTGCTGGCCGGGCTTGTCGTGGCACTGGCGCTCATCCCGGAGGCCATCTCGTTCTCGATCATCGCCGGCGTCGACCCGCGGGTGGGTCTGTTCGCGTCCTTCACGATGGCGGTGACCATTGCCATCACCGGAGGCCGGCCGGCCATGATCTCGGCGGCGACCGGCGCCGTCGCCCTGGTGATCGCACCCTTGGTCCGCGAGCACGGACTCGACTACCTCATCGCCACGGTGCTCCTCGCGGGTGTACTGCAGATCGCGCTGAGCGCCGCGGGCGTGGCTCGACTGATGCGCTTCGTCCCCCGCAGCGTCATGGTGGGTTTCGTCAATGCGCTGGCGATCCTCATCTTCGCCTCGCAGCTGCCCTACCTGATCGGCGTCCCCGCGCTGGTCTATCCGCTGGTGGCCGCCGCGCTGCTGGTGATGGTCCTGCTGCCCAGGCTCACCACGGCGATACCCGCCCCGCTGATCGCCATCGTGCTCCTCACCTCGGTGGTCGTGATCTTCCACTTGCACGTCCCCAACGTCGGCGACGAGGGCGAGCTGCCGTCCAGCCTCCCGCAGTTGCTGCTCCCCCAGGTTCCGCTCACCGCCGCGACGCTGGCGATCATCGCTCCCTATGCGTTGGCCATGGCGCTGGTCGGCCTGCTCGAGTCCCTGATGACCGCCAAGCTGGTCGACGACATCACCGACACCCACAGCAACAAGACCCGCGAGGGGTGGGGGCAGGGTGTCGCGAACGTCGTCACCGGGCTGTTCGGCGGCATGGGTGGGTGCGCCATGATCGGCCAGACGATGATCAACGTGAAGGTGTCGGGGGCACGCACCCGCATCTCGACGTTCCTGGCCGGGCTCTTCCTGCTGGGGCTGGTGGTGGGACTCGGCGACGTCGTCGGGACCATCCCGATGGCGGCCCTCGTCGCGGTGATGATCATGGTGTCGGTGGGCACCTTCGACTGGCACAGCGTGCACCCGTCCACCCTGCGCAGAATGCCGCGCAGCGAGACGCTGGTGATGGTCGCCACCGTGGTGGTGACCGTGGCCACCAGCAACCTCGCCTACGGCGTGATCGTCGGATCCGTCACCGCGATGGTCCTGTTCGCCCGCCGCGTCGCCCACCTCGTCACCGTCGAGAAGGTCGACACACCCGAGACCGACGACGACACCGTCGTCTATCGAGTTACCGGCGCGCTCTTCTTCGCCTCGAGCAACGATCTCGTCTACCAGTTCGACTACACCGGCGACCCACACCACGTCGTCATCGACATGACCGACTCGCACATCTGGGACGCCTCGACCGTCGCCGCCCTGGATGCGGTCACGACGAGGTACCGGGCCCGGGGCAAGGAGGTCGAGATCGTCGGCCTCGACGCCGACTCGGCCGACCGGCGGGACCGCCTATCGGGACGGCTCGGCGCGCCCGAGTGACCTACTGCTCGTCCGGGGTCTGCAGCGTCATCAGGTAGTGGTCGACGGGAACGCGTGCGCCGTCCGGCACCTTCAGCAGTCCGGGCAGTTCCGCGACGAGCTTCTCGGCGATGACCAGGAGCTTGACGTTGGTCTCCTGCGACCGCCACCGGAGCACGCTGAACGCGGCGTCGGCATCCAGGTCGTACAGCAGCTGAAGCATGCCCTTCGCCTGGTCGATGACCTCCCGATGGGCGACGATCACCGAGAGTTCTTCGCTGACGGTCTGCTGGATCTCGGAGTCGACGCTGGCGGTGATGTCGATGTAGAAGCCGCGCGTCGCGGTCGTCTCACCGTCGGGTCCGGTGACGGCCTCCCCGACGACGACGACGCTGCGGGTGTCGCCGCCCGTGGTGATGATGCGATGCCTGCTGCTGAACGGTGCGGCGGACTGCACGAGCAGTCCCTTCACCTTGGCCAGGTCGTCGGGGTGCTTGTGGCCTAGCACGAGTTCGGTGGTGGGCGTGACCTCGCCGGGCTCGTACCCATGCATCCGGGCGACGGTGTCCGACCACGTCCACGTGTCGGTGGCGTAGTGGTACTCGAACCGGCCGACGCGCTGCGGCGCGCCGCCCTGGAGGGCCTGGTCGATGGGCTGGACGGCCACCCCGTCGGTCGAGGGCAGTTCGTCGTGCACGACGATCTCGCCCGGGACGTCGTCGTCATCGGGGATCGACGGGGTGTGTTCGAGGACCACGGGCAGAGATTATCGCGCGCGTCAGCGCCGGAGCCGACGCCGCCTAGGTGACCGGGCCGAGGTCCTCGGGACGTTCCGGGGTCCCGGTGCTGATCTGGAGGGACAGCCGCCGGTGCCGGACCACCGTCCAGGCGATGCCCGCGACCATGGCGATCACCGCGACGGTGAGCGCCCCGGCGGCCGGACCACCGTGGCCGGTGGCCAGCGCCGTCAGACCCGACGCGAGGGCGAACAGGCTGAGGACGATCAACCCGTAGCCCGGCCAGCTGGTCCGGTCCTTGAGCGTCTCACCGGCGACGGGCCCCGCGCCCACGAGGGATCCTGCCGAGTCGTGTCCGTTGTTGTTCGTCATGTTGGTTGGACGCGGCCGGCGGCCGATAACGCACGCCCGGACCCCTGTCTCGTACGTCACACCATGGGAACCCGCCGGTCAGCGCACCAGCGCGACCCGCGTCCGGTCAGTCCTCCCGGGGCGGGGCCAGCACCGTCAGTGCGGGGTCGATGGCGTCGCGCGTCTGGTTTCCGCCGGCCCGGCGCGCCTCGAACATGGCCGAGATGGCGATGTTCAGCAGTTCCTCGACGACGTCGTCGGTGGGCACCGCGGCCAGCGGTTCGAGTGGCGTGCACACCACGCCCACGCTGGCGGTCAACCCCGAGCGCGAGTTCGCGACGGCTCCGCGGATGCGCTCGGCCAGCGGATGCGGGTCGCGGGTGGTGAACAGATCGGCGACCCAGAACTCGGCGTCGCCGGGGTGTGCGATGACCGCGTCCCGGCGGGCGGTCTCACGGAGGGCCCTGGCGACGCCGACGCGTGCGCCGTCGGCCTCGGCCCGGCCCCGCACGTCCACCATCAGCGAGTACCCGTCGAGGTTGACCACGACGACGACGAGCTGGCGGTCGTCGTCGCGGGTGCGGGCCCCGATCAGACCCGACACCCTCTCGAAGAAGGCGTGCCGACCGGGCAGGCCGGTGACCGGCTCGAGGTCGCCGTAGGGCGTGTCGTTGGCGATCAGCCGGACCACCATGCGGCAGGCGAAGACGGCGAACACGTTCACCAGGACGATCAACAGCACCGTGGCCACCGCCATGGACACGTCGTCCTCGGCCAGGCGCACCGCCAGGTACGCCAGCGCGCCCGCCCCGACGGTCCACGTGAAGATCAGCAGTCGCAGCGAGTGGAACACCACGACGAAGGACCCGAGCACCGCGTACGTCGTGACACCCAGGATGCCCAGGGAGTGCGACGGGACGACGATGGACGACGCCGCGATGCACACGGTGCCCACGACCACGCAGGCCCACGAGACGCGCCGGCTCGGCCAGCCCGGCCGCAGCCACAGCAGCGCCATCACGACGCAGCACGACGACACCCCGGCCATGACGACCATCCCCGCGGCGCTGCCGGGCCCGAGCACGCCGAGCGAGAGGATCGGACCGATCGCACCGAGACCGAAGATGCTCGCCGCGACGGCGCGGCACGTCCGCCTCTGCAGGTCGTGGGCGGCGAGGAAGGCGGTCAGCCAGTAGTAGTGGTCGCCGCCGCGCCGCCACCCGCTCGCGTTCATCACCCGTCACCGTTCGTCGCTCGTACGTCGATCCGCCCGTGGGTCCACAGTCTCTCGTGGACGGGTTTGAACGACGGTTGCCGGTGGCACTCCGGACCTCGGGCGCGCACCGGGGAGGTCGGGATGGCATCTGGAGTCGAACTCGGTCGGATCGAGACCGACATCCCGGCGCGCATGGATCGGCTGCCGTGGGCGCGATGGCACTGGCTCGTGGTCATCGGCCTGGGCACCGTGTGGATCCTCGACGGCCTCGAGGTGACCATCGTCGGGTCGATGTCGGACGCCTTGAAGTCGACCGACACCGGACTCGGGCTGAGCAGCTCGCAGATCGGTCTCGCCGGTGCGGTGTACGTGGCGGGCGCATGCGTCGGCGCGCTGTTCTTCGGCCAGCTCACCGACCGCTTCGGCCGCAAGAAGCTGTTCCTCGTCACTCTCGGCGTGTACATCTTCGCGACCGTGCTGACCGCGTTCTCGATGAACCCCATGTGGTACTTCGCGGCGCGGTTCCTGACCGGGGCGGGGATCGGTGGGGAGTACGCCGCGATCAACTCCGCCATCGACGAACTGATCCCCGCGCAGTACCGGGGCCGGGTCGACGTCGTCATCAACGGCTCCTTCTGGATCGGCGCGGCGGGTGGTGCGCTGCTGACCATTCCACTGCTCGACCCGACGGTGATCGACGCCGAGTGGGGCTGGCGACTGGCGTTCGGTCTCGGGGCGATACTCGGCGTCGGCGTTCTGCTGGTGCGCCGCCACGTCCCCGAGAGCCCGCGCTGGTTGTTCATCCACGGCCGGGAGGACGAGGGTGAGCGCATCGTCGCCCAGATCGAGGACGGCATCACCCGCGAGAAGGGGCCTCTGGCGGAGGTGTCGGACACCATCACGATCCGGCAGCGCAAGACGATCGGCATCGCCCTCATCGCCAAGACGGTGTTCACAATGTATCCCCGGCGGACCGTGCTGTGCTTTGCCCTGTTCGTCGGCCAGGCCTTCCTCTACAACGCCTTCTACTTCACCTACGGCGACACCCTTTCGACCTTCTTCGGCGTCGAGCAGACCGGCTACTACATCGCGATCTTCGCCGCCAGCAACTTCATCGGGGCGTTGGCGCTGAGCCCGTTGTTCGACACCGTGGGCCGGGTCCGGATGATCGCGGGCACCTACATCCTGTCCGGTGTCCTGCTCGCCGTCGTCGGCTTCTTCCTCGGCTCGGTCACCGCGGTGACCCTGACGCTGTTCGGCGCGATCATCTTCTTCTTCGCCTCGGCGGGAGCGAGTTCGGCGTATCTGACTGCCAGCGAGGTGTTCCCGATGGAGACACGCGCGCTCTGCATCGCGTTCTTCTATGCGATCGGCACCGCGGTCGGCGGCATCACGGGTCCGCTCCTGTTCGGCGTCCTGATCGAGAACGCGTCCGGAAGTGGCGACATCACCGGGATCGCACCCGGATACTTCCTCGGGGGTGCTCTGATGGTCATCGCGGGCGTCGTCGAGATCTTCTTGGGCGTCAAGGCCGAAGGGCAGAGTCTCGAGTCCATCGCCCGACCGCTGACCGCCGACGACGACGCACCCGCACCGGCCTGACGGCCCCGACCACCCATCAGGAGACACCGCAATGGCCGATGCCGACGCCGCAGCCATCCGAGCCGAAGTCGGCGACTGGACTCGGCAGCACCTGAACACCTACCTGCGATCCGGTGGCGCCGAGGGGCACGTCGTCGACATCAGTTCGGTGGGTGGGCACGCGATGACGACCCACTGCCTGATCCGGTGCGCCGGGCGCAAGTCCGGCACACCGCGAGTCACCCCGCTGATCTACGGCAACGTCGCCGGGGAGATCGTGATCGTCGCGTCCAAGGGCGGCGCCGACGACCATCCCCAGTGGTACCTCAACATCCTCGACAGCGAGACGATCGACGTTCAGATCGCCACCCAGGCGTTCGAGGCCACGTGGCGGGAACCCGTCGACGACGAGCGGCACTCCGTCTGGTCCTACATGACCCATCTCTACCCGCCCTACCTCGCCTACCAGTCGTCCACGACCCGCCACATCCCGATCGTGATGCTGAAGACGGTGCGGGCCATCGACGTGTTCCGCGCGCACGGCGAGCCGTGAGGGCATGGCGCGCGGCGGTCCGGTGAATACGATGGGGTGATGTCCGAAGACCTCGCCATCGCAGACGTCCCCTTCACCAACGACCCCTGGGTGGCGGCGCGAGACCGCTACGACGCGATGCCCTATCGCCGGGTGGGCACGTCCGGCCTGCTGCTGCCCGCGATGTCGCTGGGACTCTGGTACAACTTCGGCGACAACCGCCCCTTCGACGGGCAGCGCGAGATCCTGCGCTATGCCTTCGACCACGGCATCACGCACTTCGACCTGGCCAACAACTACGGCCCGCCCTACGGGTCGGCCGAGGAGAACTTCGGCCGGATGCTGCGACGCGACTTCAAGCCGTACCGCAACGAACTGATCATCTCCACCAAGGCCGGCTGGGACATGTGGCCGGGCCCCTATGGACAACTCGGCGGACGGGCGTATCTGCTTGCGAGCCTTGATGCCTCGCTCGATCGTCTCGGCCTGGACTACGTCGACGTCTTCTACTCGCACCGCATCGACCCGGTGACCCCCCTCGAGGAGACCATCGGCGCACTCGACACGGCCGTGCGGTCGGGCAAGGCCCGCTACGTGGGCATCTCGTCCTACTCGGCGGCCAAGACAGCCGAGGCGGCGGCGATCGCGAGCCGGCTGGGGACACCGCTGGTGATCCACCAGCCGTCCTACTCCCTGCTGAACCGGTGGATCGAGGGCGGGCTCACCGCCGAACTCGGCAAGGCCGGCATGGGGGCCATCGCGTTCACCGCACTCGCGCAGGGCCTGTTGACCAACCGCTACCTCGAGCAGCCGGCCGGCGACGTCGACCGCGCGACGGCCCGACCCACCTTCGACGACGAGCTGGTCACCGACGAGGTGCTCGGTCGGCTTCGCGGGCTCGCGGGCATCGCCGAACGTCGCGGACAGTCCCTGGCGCAGCTCGCGTTGGCCTGGGTGCTGCGCGATCCCGCGGTGACCTCCACGCTGATCGGGGCGTCGAGCGTCGCGCAGCTGAAGGAGAACCTGGCCGCGCTCGACAACCTGGAGTTCTCGCCGAAGGAACTGACCGAGATCGACCGTTACGCCTCGGATTCCGGCATCGACCTGTGGCGGGAGAGTTCCGACGTCTGACGGCCGACGAAATACCCGGCGCGCCCGCGTGGTTGGGCCCGGGGAAGGAGGACGACCGTGAAGGTACTGGTACCCGACGACCTGGGTCTCGAGGCGCTGGCGGATTCGACGACGATCGAGGCGGTCCGCTACGAGCCCGGCGAGCCGTGGCCCGCCGACCACGTCGACGCGCCGGTGGTGGTCGTCGGCTTCGAACACGCCGACGCCATCGGGGCGAGGTTCGCCGAGCTGACCGACCTGCGCCTGGTGCAGACCCTCAACGCCGGCTACGAGCAGTGGCTCCGCCATCTTCCCGACGGCGTCATGCTGTCCAACGGTCGTGGCGCGCATGGTGGTTCGACGGCCGAGTGGACGGTCGCCGTGCTGCTCGCGATCTACCGCGAGCTGCCCACGTTCGCCGCGGACCAGGCCGAGGGCGTCTGGCGGCCACGACACACCGAGACCCTGATCAACAAGCGCGTGGTCGTGCTGGGCGCTGGTGATCTCGGCGCCAACCTGGCCGCGAGGCTCGCGCCGTTCGAGGCTGAGGTGACCCTGGTCGGGCGGAGCGCACGGCCGGGTGTCGTCGCGCTCAGAGAAGTCGACGCGCTCCTGCCGACTGCCGACGTCGTGGTCGCGATGCTGCCCGACAGCGACGAGACGCGCCACCTCGTCGACGCCGGGTTCCTGGCCAAGCTGGGCGACGGCGCCGTCGTGGTGAACGCGGGGCGTGGCAGCGCGGTCGATCCCGAGGCGTTGCTCGCCGAACTGGTCTCCGGGCGATTGCGCGCCGCCCTCGACGTCACCGAACCAGAGCCTCTGCCGGCCGGCCATCCGCTGTGGTCCGCGCCCGGATTGATCCTCACCCCGCACGTCGCGGGCAGCACCGCGGGCGCCTGGGAGCGGGCATGGCAGGTGGCCCGCCGCCAGATCGACGCCTATGTCGCAGGCGGGACACCACCCAATCTGGTTGCCGGACAACCGCACTGAAGGGACCGATGATGACCATCACCGATCGGACGGACTTCGCCGCCGAGTGGGCGCAGTGGCACGAGGAGCGCGAACGCTACTACGCCGAACCTCTGGGCTGGGTGGCCATCACCGGCCTGCACTGGCTCTCCGAGGACTTCGAGACCATCGCCGACCTCCCGGGTCGGTGGCGCGCCGACGCCGACGCGGTGTACGTCGAGGGCATCGAGGGGACGACGCGGCTCGAACCCGTCGAGGGGGCACCCGGACTGCTCGTCGAGGACGGTCGCCGTCGCATCGAGGTGATCCGCCGAACCGGTTCGGTGGCCCTGCGGGTGCACGACCCCGAGTCGCCGCAGCTGGCCGCGTTCGAGGGCATCCCCGCCTATCCGCCGAGCGAACGGTGGCGGGTCGAGGGCAGGTTCACCCCGTATGCGGAGCCGTCGACGGTGACGACCGGTGCGGTCGTCGAAGGTCTCGAGCACCACCACAGTGCCGTCGGCGTCGTCGACTTCGAGGTCGACGGGTCGACCCACCGGCTCGTTGCGTTCGTCGGGAAGCAGGGCGGCCTGCAGGTGCTGTTCACCGATGCCACGAGCGGCGTGACCACCTATCCGGCCGCCAGGTCGCTGGCGGTGAGCGCCCCCGAGCCCGACGGCGTCGTCGTCCTCGACTTCAACCGGGCGGCCAACCTGCCGTGTTCGTTCACCGACTATGCGACGTGCCCGGTGGCACCCGCGGAGAACAGGTTGGGCGTCGCGGTGGAGGCCGGGGAGAAGAACCCCCGCTGAGAATCCCGTCGAGTTTTTCCGCCCCGCCGCCGTCGCATACGTGATCGACTCAGCACATGAGTGAGCACACCTACCGCGTCATCGAGATCGTCGGCACGTCACCCGACGGGATCGACACCGCCATCCGCAACGGGATCAGCCGCGCCGCACGCACCACCCGCAACCTCGACTGGTTCGAGGTCGCGTCGGTGCGCGGCGAGATCGAGGACGGCGCCGTGGCGCACTTTCAGGTGTCCCTGAAGGTCGGCTTCCGCATCGAGGACTGACGGGCGCGAATCCTCAGCAGCTGGTACGGATCTCGAACTTCGCGGTTCCGGGTGTCCGCGAGGTGCCGTCGTCGAAGGTGCCCTCGGCGGACCCCGAGATGGTGACCGTGTCGTTGCGGATCTCGGCCTTCGCGTTACCGAAGGTCGCGGTCGAGAACCCGCCGGTGAAGCCGTCGAGACCGGTGAGCTGTACCGACAGTGGGGTCACCTCGCCGCCGGTCTGCACCTGCGCGGTGAATCCCGGGGACTTCTCCTCGGTCTCGATGAACCAGACCCACCCGGTCTGGTTGCACGTGATCGTCGGTTGCTCGCCGAGCGCCTTCCCGTCGATGGTCACGCGCGCGGTGTGCACGCCGAGTGCCGACGCGCTGGCCGCGCACCCCGTGAGCAACACTGCGGCGGCGAACAGGGCGGCGACCGCCGGCGTTCGCCGGGCCGACCGACCATCACGACTGATGTGCGCGCCCTCGCGCGTCGTGCTCTGGGAAGGTTCCATGCCGCAGGATACCCACCAGCGTGACGCCACTGCGGGAAAACACGTCCTCCGTCGCAACCACGTCACGTTCGCGGGGACTGCTCCGATCTCCGGCGCCGCGACACAGAACCGGCCCGGGTGCGCCGACGGTTCCGTATCCTTCCGCGGATGACCGATGCGACTGAAAGCCCCCTCGCGCCCAGCGGTCCGACTCGCGCGCCGACGACCACGCGCCGGGCGGTTCTGAACACCGTACGAGGATCGGCCGGCAACCTGGTCGAGTGGTACGACGTCTACGTCTACACCGTCTTCGCCACGTACTTCGAGGCGCAGTTCTTCGATCAGGACGACGAGAACTCGACGCTCTACATCTACGCGATCTTCGCGGTCACGTTCCTCATGCGACCGGTCGGCTCGTGGTTCTTCGGCCGCTACGCCGACCGGCGCGGACGCAAGTCCGCCCTGATGCTGAGCATCACGATCATGTCCGCGTGTTCCTTCCTGGTCGCGATCATGCCGACCCGTGACGTCATCGGATACTGGGCGGCCATCGTCCTGATCGCCGCGCGGCTCGTGCAGGGCTTCGCGACCGGCGGCGAGTACGGCACGTCGGCGACGTACATGTCCGAGGCAGCCACCGCGAACCGACGGGGCTTCCTATCGTCGTTCCAGTACGTCACGCTCGTCGGCGGTCACGTCCTCGCGCAGTTCACGCTTCTGATCGCGCTCAGCGCGCTCGACGTCGACGCCGTCACCGACTGGGGTTGGCGTATCGGCTTCTTCATCGGCGGCATCGCCGCGCTCGTCGTGCTGTGGTTGCGCCGGTCGATGGACGAGTCGCTGAGCGAGTCGCACCTCGACGCCATCCGCGCCGGCAAGGATCAGGCGGCGGGTTCGCTCAAGACGCTGTTCACCGTTCATTGGCGACCACTGCTGATGGTCTTCCTGATCACCGCGGGCGGCACGGTCGCGTTCTACACGTACACGATCAACGCACCGGCGATCGTCAAGTCGACGTTCGGCAAGGACCAGGCGCTGACGGGTACGTGGATCAACCTGCTGGGGCTGATCTTCTTGATGCTGCTGCAGCCCCTCGGCGGACTGCTCAGTGACCGGGTCGGCCGCAAGCCGCTACTGGTGTTCTTCGGCATCGGCGGCGTGCTCTACACCTACGTCCTCCTGACGTACCTGCCGCAGACCCATTCGCCGCTGGTGGCGTTCGCGCTGACGGCGGTCGGGTACGTCATCCTGACCGGATACACGTCGGTCAACGCGATCGTGAAGGCGGAGCTGTTCCCCGCGGAGATTCGGGCGCTGGGCGTCGGATTGGGTTACGCGCTGGCCAATTCGGCGTTCGGCGGCACCGCACCGCTGCTATATCAGGGCGCGAAGTCGGGCGGCAACGTCGGCTGGTTCATCGTCTACGTCACCGTGGTGATCGCGGTGAGCCTGTCGGTCTACGTGTTCTGGCTCAAGAACAAGAGCCTCACCGTGCTGGACCGCGAGCAGGGCAGCGCCTGGGCGCTCCCCCACTCCCGAACCGGCTAGGCCCGCACGCGAACCGGCCCGCCGCGACGGATCGCTGGCGGGCCGGAGTGGTCGTGCGGAACGGGTTAGCGGTGGTTTCGGTGAATGATGATGAACTGCGGGTAGATCTGCACGTGCGGGGCGACGGCCGTCAGTTGGCTGTTGCCCGGCGAGGTGCACTGGGTGGCCGAACCGACGTCGGCGCAGGAGAGCGGGGTTGCGGCCGCGGCGGGAGCCGCGACGATCGCTACCGCGGCTGCTCCTGCCGCGAGCAGCGGGGTCATGAGTCGAACTATGGCGCGCATGGGAAAACAGGTCCTTCGTGATCGTGAAGCCAAGCGATCTGCTGGTGCTACACGATGTCCAACGCCGGACCTGGTCAGCGCATTCCGCTACGCCGTGGCGGCAGCGTCGAAGCCGGCGAGCTTCACGGCGAGGTAGGCGTTGAAGGCCTCCGAACCGTCACTGAGGCGGGACTTGACGTCGAGGGAGTCGTCGTCGGCGAGGACTTCGAATGCGCCGGTGGCGACACCGTCGTACGCCTGACCCACGACACTCTCGGCGCTGACCTTCGGCACGTCCCAGCGGGTCGTCATGGGCGTGTCGATCATCCCCACGATCACGCCGGTGACCACGGTCCCGGCGGGTGCCAGCTCCGCCCGCAGCGCATTGGTCGCCGACCACATCGCCGCCTTGGACGCGGCGTACACCGTGGGCAGCGGAAGCCACGCGGCCAGGGACAGCACGTTGAGCAACCCGCCGCCGCCGTTGGCGGCCAGCACCGGTGCGAACGCCTTCGCGACGCGCAGGTTGCCGAAGTAGTTGGTCTCGAAGACGCGGCGCGCCACGTCCTCGTCGCCCGTGAGCACCGAAGCGTCGTCGGCCGGAGCGATCGCGGCGTTGTTCACGACGAGGTCCACGTCGGTGGCGGCCTCCGCCACTGCGGCCACCGAGGCCCGGTCGGTCAGATCGAGCGCGAGCGGCACGATGCGGTCGTCGCCCCAGACCTTCGGGTTCCGCGCGGTGGCGTACACCCGACGAGCCCCACGCTCGAGGGCCTGTCGCACGAACTGGTCGCCGAGTCCGCCGTTGGCGCCCGTCACGAGCACCGTCCGACCATCGAGTCGCTCTGCCATCGTCACTCCTGCGGTAGGGTTCAGCCTAAGTGGGGTAACTCCCCAGTTCGAGTATGTGGGGACACTCCCCACTTTGTCGAGGCGCGGAGGTGTGACCGTGACCACACAACCGGCGCGACCCCTCCGGGCGGACGCGCGACGCAACCGGGATGCGATCCTCCACGCTGCTCAGGCGGTCTTCGAGGTCGAGGGCATTTACGCACCCATCGACGGAATCGCCACCGCCGCAGGCGTCGGCAACGCCACTCTGTATCGCAACTTCCCCACCCGCAATGACCTCCTCGCCGCGGTGATCGAGACGAGCATCGGCGAACTGCTCGACGACTCGGCGGAACTCGAGCGCGCGACGGCGGCGGACGACGCCCTGCGCGAGTGGCTCGGCCGTCTCGCGTGGCAGCTGCGCATCTGGAACGACCTGCCCACGTGCATCGCCACGTCCATCGAGGACTCGACCTCCCCCGTGCAGAGCGTCGCCACCCGTCTCACCAATCGCACGGGCGACTTCCTCGACCGTGCCCGACGCGACGGGACGGCATCCGAGGCCGTCACGGCCGACGAACTCTTCGAACTCGTCACCGCGATCTCCTGGGCCATCGATCGCTTCGGCGACGACAGGGAGCGCGCACACCGCCGGGTGGCGCTGGCCACCGCCGGCGTGTTCCGCCCGCGCTGACCGTCAGCGGCGCTCCTCCGCGATCGCGGCCGCCACGTCGGCCTGCGTCTCGGCCAGGAAGGTCTGGAATTCGTCGCCGACCATGAAGGTGGTGGTGAACTGACTGCGTTCGGCGATGTCGCGCCAGGTGGGCGTGAGCACCATCTCGCCGAGCACCCGCTGCCAGTACGCGACGGCGACCGCAGGCATTCCGGGCGGCCCATAGAGACCGCGCCAGTTGGAGAGGGTGACGTCCAGCCCCTGCTCCCTGGCCGTCGGAGCGTCGAGACCGGGGAGCCGGTCTTCGGCCAACACTCCCAGCGCCCGAAGGTCTCCCGCCTTCAGCGGGTCCACGAATTCACTGACGCCGGAGATCGCCACGGCTGCGCGTCCGTCGCGCAGCGCCGAGGTCTGGTCGCCGCCACCCTCGAAGTCGGCGTAGTCGACCGAGGCGGGGTCAGCACCCGCTGCGGCGACGAGGAGGTCGAACGGGGCGTGGTCGTCACCCGCAGCGGCGACGGCGACGCGCGACGGGTCGGACCTGATGGCGGCCATCAGGTCGGTCAGATTCGCGAAGGGCGATCCCGCCGGGACGACCACGACGAAGTACTCCGTCATCAGACGGGCGATCATGGTGACGTCGCGGTATCCGTACGGCGACACGCCGCGCAACTGGTTGAGCATCATCGACAGCGATGTCACCGATACCTGGTCGTCGGCGCCGCGGTACTGGTCGATCATCGTGGCGAGGAAGTCGGCGCCGGTGGCTCCGGGCCTGTTCTGAACGGGCAGAGGCACGTTCACGAGCCCCTCCCTCTGGAGGGTGTCGACGACGGAGCGGATCGTGAGGTCGAATCCGCTTCCCGGATTCGCACCGGCCGTCATGGTCACCGGCCCCGTGGGATAGGCGTCGGCGTGCGAATTGGGCACCTCACCGACGGTGCCCGACGTGGCGACGACCAGTGCTGCAATGGCCACGCCGATGGCAGTCCTGATGGTCACGCGTGCGCTCCTCCGTCGTGGGGTCGTCCCCGCGCCCACTGCGCCGGGAGCAACACTTCAGGAATCTGTACACCGGATCTCGGTCGGTGTCTCGACGTTGACGCAGTCGGTGGCGCCACGGATCTTGGGATCGGTAGCCGCGACGCCCGGATGTACTCATCCCGTGCCGACGCCACCAGGGCCTCGCGAAGAAGGGAAGCAACCGATGAACACCGTTCTCACTCGTGTCCAGGAGCAGGTCAGCCGCGTCGATCGCTCACGGAGCCTGCTGATCGGCATCTCCGCCGGGCTCACTGCGCTGTGGTCGCTGTACCGCGTCTTCTGGCTGTTCTACTCGATGTCCGTGCTCTCGGGCGTCGGGTATTCGTCCGGCTCGCTGATCTTCTCGACCGTCTTCTGGGGCGCGATCGCCGTCGTCGCGGGGGGCGTGTCGGCGGTGTTCCTCATCCGCTACCTCAAGACCACCTGACGGGTGCCGACACGGGCCGCTGGGAACAGCGGCCCGTTGCCCCGTTCCGGTTCAGAGCCGAATCAGGTTCTCGCTGCACTGCTTTCCGCGCGTGCGTCGTCGAACTACGACGTTCCCGCAGACGTCGACGTCCGATCGCCGGGCAGGTCGGCCGCCGCGTCGGGCTGGGCACGCAGGACCGCCGGCCGCAGTCGTGCCGGCAGGATGCGCAGGACGAGCGCGAACACCGCCACGGCCGCGACGGCCGACCCGACGATGACCGCGACGGGAGCCGTCGGAACGGAACCCTCGACGAGCATCGCCACGCCGAATGCGATGAACAGCGCGGCGGCGCCGATCTGGATCGTCCGCTCCGGCAGTCGCTTGCCCAGCACCGCGCCCACCAGGATTGCCAGACCGTCCGCGGCGACCATCCCGAGGGTCGATCCGATCCACACGCCCACCCAGTCGTTGTCCGCCGCCAGCGTGATCGTGGCGAGCATGGTCTTGTCCCCGAGTTCGGCGAGCATGAAGGCGGACGTCACGACGAAGAAGGCGGGTGCGCTCGCGCGCTGCGCACGGGTCCGCTCCTCGTCGGTGAGCGAGTCCCCGCGCAGTGTCCAGAGCCCGAAGAAGACGAACATGAGTCCCGCGATGATCCCCAGCAGTCCGGTGGGCAGCGCGGCGCCCACGAAGTGCCCGATGGCCACGGACAGCACGTGGACTGCGGTGGTCGCGACCGTGATGGCGCCGAGCACGACCCACCAGCGGTAGCGCAGCGCGAACATCATCGCCATGAGCTGGGACTTGTCGCCGAGTTCGGCGATGAATATGACGCCGAAGCTCAGCAGTAGAGCAGCGAGCACGTCGACTCCTCGATCTCGGGGCGCCGCTCGGAAGTGTGATCACCTCCGGCCGACGACCTCGCGGTCCGTGGCCGAAGGTCTCGCCCACCGGCCGTGGCCGGTTCGGATGACCGGGCCGGTGCCCGAGGGCGTGGCCAGTATGTCGATCATCCGATTGGGGGCTACTCCCCTTCGCTTCGCTCACCATAGCCGCCACCCCCGTGTCGCCGCAACTCGTCTGCCGCGAATATGGCTATGCGCCAGTACTTTTGGGTTGGGTACACCAGAAGTTCGGGTTACCGGAAACGGGCGCTCAGCGTTGCCCAAACCTTCAGGAGGGACGCCCGCACGCCCGAGGGGCCGTGCAACGACGCGAGATCTGCCCGATCGTCGTCGAGCGACCGGATGCACGACGCTCTCGCAGATCTCGGCGAGTACGTTGCTCAGCGGCGAGAATTGATCGAATCCAGCAGCGCCTGAACGTCATCGGCGGAGACACCACCTCCGCCGAAGCTGCGCACCGCCCGGCCGATCGGGATCGATGCGGCCATGCGAACCATGTCGATGCCCAGCGACTCGCCGCCGTCCTCGCCCAGCGGCCCGAACGACGCGAGGACCTCCTCGAGCACCTTCGCGCCGACCGGGTCGGACATCAGCTCACCGATCGTCGACTCGGCGTCGAAGTCCTGGCGCACCGAGTCGCCGACGATCTCGACGTCCGCCTCGATCCGGAGATCACGGCTCGACGCACCTGCCGCGATCCGGTAGGTGCCGCCCTCGACCACCCACCGGTCCAGCCGGTCGTGCCAGTAGGCCAGGTCGCGACGCTCGACGCGCACCGACACCGTCGCACTGTCTCCGGCGGCGAGGTCGACGGAGCCGAAGCCGACGAGTTCGCGTGGGGCCCGGCTCGTGGACGACTCCGGAACCGAGGCGTAGATCTGAACCACCTCGCGACCCGCGCGCCGCCCGGTGTTGCGCACGGTGACGACGGCGTCGACGCCGTCCGGATCGGCGGACAGCGCGATGTCCGAGTACTCGAACGTCGTGTAGGACAGCCCGTGCCCGAACGGGTAGAGCACGTCCTGGTCGCGGACGTCGTAGCCCCGGTAGCCGACGAAGATCCCCTCGCCGTAGCGCACCCGCGAGTGCTCGCCGGGGAAGTGCGGGTAGCTGGGCGCATCCTGAAGTCGCAGCGGGACCGTCTCGGCGAGGCGGCCCGACGGGTTCACCACGCCGGTGAGGACGTCGGCGATCCCACCACCCCCGGCCTGCCCGAGCAGCGCGCCACCCAGGATCGCGCGGGCCGCCTCGTGCACCGGCGCGAGGTGCAGCACCCCGCCGGCCGAGAGAATGACGACGGTGTTGGGTTGTGCCGAAGCGACTTCCGCGATCAGGTCGAGTTGGTCGGCGGGCAGGTCGATGTCGTCGCGATCGAAGCCCTCCGACTCCTGGCTCGCCGCCAGTCCCGCGAAGATCACCGCCACGTCGGCGGCGCCCGCCACGCGGACGGCCTCGGCGCGCAGCGCGGCACCGTCGTCGGCTGAGGCGTCGGCCGACCCGTCGGCGTGGAGGCGGAACCCCTCGGCGAACGTGACCCGCCCGTCGATCCGGGCTCGGATCTCGTCGAGCGGTGAGTCGACCCGCGTCGGGGTCACGTGCGAGCTGCCGCCACCCTGGAAGCGCGGCGACCGGGCGAACGGACCGAGGACGGCCACGTCGCGGCTCGGGTCGAGCGGCAGCAGGGCGTCGTCGTTCTTGAGCAGGACGATGCTGCGGCCGGCCGCCTCGCGGGCGAGCCGGTGGTGGGCGTCGACGTCGACGGTGACCTCGCGCCGGCCCGCCGCGACCCGGGCCGACAGTCGGGCGACGGCGTCCGCCGCTCGGGTCACCGCCGCCTCGGTCAGCCGACCGTCGGACACGGCCGCCACGACCGCGGCATCGTCGCCCGCGGTGTCACCGGGCATCTGCAGATCCAGACCGGCGTCGACGGCGGCCACGCGGTCGGCCACGGCGCCCCAGTCACTGACCACCAGGCCGTCGAAGCCCCACGCGTCGCGCAGCACGTCGGTGAGCAGCCACCGGTTCTGCGAGGCATAGACGCCGTTGATCCGGTTGTAGGAGCACATCACCGTCCACGGCCGGGCATCGCGGACCACCCGCTCGAAGGCGCGGAGGTAGATCTCGTGCAGTGTCCGCTCGTCCACCTCGGCGCTCGTACGCATCCGGTCGTGTTCCTGGTTGTTCACCGCGAAGTGCTTGAGCGACGCCCCCACCCCACCGGACTGCAGGCCACGCACCCACGCCGCGGCGAGCACCCCGGACAGGTGCGGGTCCTCGCTGAAGTACTCGAAGTTGCGCCCGCAGCGCGGGTCGCGCTTGACGTTGATGCCCGGCCCGAGCAGGACGCCGAGACCGGCAGCCTGCGCCTCGTCGGCGAGCGCCCCACCGATGCGGTGCGCCAGGTCGGGGTCCCAGCTCTGCGCCAACCCGACGGCCGGCGGGAAGCACGTGGCCGGGTCGCTGGCACCGAAGCCGAGGTGGTCACCCGCACCCGATTGGTAGCGGACGCCGTGGGGTCCGTCCGACATCGCCACCGCCGCGACGCCCGGCGCGGACTTCGTCCGCCAGAACGACGCCCCGCCACCCAGGGCGGCACGCTGATCGAGGGGAAGGAGAGACGTGTCGGCGGAGGAGGCGTCCATGGGAGTCATCGCCATCCGGTGTACCACCGGATTCGTCACACGGCCGTCGTGCTTCGAACGCCCCGCCGCGGGGCATCCCCCTCCGATGTCCACGAACTCTTCAGACCCGACGTCCTCGCCGCTGACCGACGACGCGAAGGCGATGCTGTCGAAGCCGAATCCCGCGGTCATCGCCACCGTCCGCACGGACGGGCACCCGGTGTCGGCCGCCACCTGGTACCTCCTGCGCGACGACCAGGTGCTGGTCAACATGGACGTCGGACGCAAGCGCCTCGACCACCTGCGCAGAGACCCACGCGTCTCGCTCACGGTGATCGACGGTGACGACTGGTACACCCACGTCACGGTCATCGGGCACGTCACCGAGATCTACGACGACGAGGGCCTCGCCGACATCGACGCGCTGTCCCGGCACTACCAGGGCAAGGAGTACCCCGACCGCAAGCGGCCGCGGGTGAGCGCGCTGATCGCCGTCGACCGGGTCCACGGCTGGGGTGCGCAGAAGAACAACGACCAGCCCGACGGCCGGGGCTAGGCGGCGGTGACCTCGACCTCGACCGAGGCGGTCGGATTCCGGTCCGAACGCGGACCGGTGCTCATATCGGTGATGCTGAGCACCGGACTGGTGGCCATCGACGCGACGGTCCTCGCCACGGCGGTCCCCTCCATCGTCGGTGAACTCGGTGGCTTCAACCAGTTCCCGTGGCTGTTCTCGGCCTACCTGCTGGGCCAAGCCGTCACGACGCCGATCTACGCCAAGCTGTCGGACGTCTTCGGCCGCAAGTCGATCCTGCTACTGGGCATCGGCGTGTTCCTCCTCGGCTCGATCCTGTGCGCGGTCGCGTGGAACATGCTTGCGCTTATCGCCTTTCGCGCGATTCAGGGGATCGGGGCCGGTGCCGTGCAACCGACTGCGATGACCATCGTCGGCGACATCTACACGGTGGCCGAGCGGGCGAGGGTGCAGGGCTACCTGGCGAGCGTGTGGGCGGTCTCGTCGGTCGTCGGGCCGATGCTGGGCGGCACCTTCTCGCAGCTCGGCATCTGGCGCGGGGTGTTCCTCATCAACATCCCGCTGTGCCTCGTCGCGGCGTGGATGTTCAACCGGCACTTCACCGAGAACGTCACGCGGGAGGATCGCAGTGTCGACGTCGCCGGCGCGCTACTGCTGGCGGCGGCGATGACCTCGCTGGTGCTGGCCATCCTCGGCGGCGGCCAGACCTGGGCCTGGACGTCCGTGCCGAGCATCACGGCGTTCGCGGTCGGCGCGGTCTTGCTGGCCGCCTTCCTCGTCGTCGAACGTCGCGCCCGAGAACCGATCCTGCCGATGTGGGTGTTCTCGCGACGACTGCTGTGCGCGACGACCGTGGTCGCCCTCGGCGTCGGCGCCATCCTCATGGGCCTCACGTCCTACGTTCCGACCTACCTGGAGGGTGCGCTTCGGGTCACGCCGATCGTCGCCGGTCTCGCGCTGGCGGCGCTGACGCTGGGCTGGCCGGCGACCGCGGCGATCGCCGGCAAGTTCTACCTGAGGTGGGGGTTCAAGCGGACCTCGATGCTGGGCGCCGTGCTGGTCATCGCGGGAGCCTCCGTGCTGGCCGCCACCGCCCACCGACCGAACGTCGCGACGGTGGCCGTGGCGTGCTTCGTGATCGGCGGCGGGATGGGCCTGCTCGCCGTGCCGACGCTCATCGCCGCTCAGGCGAGCGTGGGCTGGAACGAGCGCGGCATCGTCACGGGCACCAACATGTTCGCCCGCTCCCTCGGCAGTGCCGTCGGCGTCGCGATCTTCGGCGCCATCGCCAACTCGATCTTCGGCGCGGGCGACGTCACCTCGCTCGGCCCCGCTCTGATCCAGTCGGGGTCGGCCGCGGTGTTCCTCGGCGTGCTGGTGGCCGCCGTGGCGACTGCGGCGGCCGTGGTCGCGATGCCGCGTACGCGACCCGCTCCCGTCGCGGTGACGCCCGAGCCGCACGCCGTCTGAGGCCCGAACGCACGCCACCCAGTCGCGAATCGCGACTGGGTGGCGGTGTTCTCGGTGCGGAAGCGGCTATGCCGCGGCAGTGGCGTGCTGCCGCTGTGGCTCACTGCGGTAGCGGCTCGGCGGGCCACCGATCCTGCAGAGCCGCCAGATGAACTTGGCGACGGGATTCATCAGTCCGGTGTCGTGGCACAGCATCCGCACGTCGGCGAACATGTCCCGCAGCATCGACTTGGACTCCGACGAACCGAAGAACAGGTCCTTCTTGACCGACTTCGGAATGTCGTACTCCTTCCAGAAGCTCCTGGGCGGCACCACGATCGCCTGACACAGCAGCCGCATGATCACCGGCACGTAGAGCGACAGTGCGAACTTCTTGACCCGCCCCATGCCGGGCACCCGCTTGTGCAGGTACTCGTGGGCGAACGAGATGTGCCGGGCCTCCTCGGCCACGTGGATCGCCATCACGCGTTCCATGATGGGGTGCAGGTTCTTGCCCTCGCGCAGCACGTTCTTCTGGGTGTGGTCGATCGGTTCCTCCCCGGCCAGGACGCCGAAGAAGAACGGGATGGGCAGCGGGCCGGCGACGAGCGGGATGAACGGCGCCGCCCACTTCAGCACCCGCGGCATCCCGGGGACGTCCATGCCGATGGCGTTGACCATCTCCTGGAACATCATCGTGTGGTTGCACTCTTCGACCGACTCGTGCAGGCAGTAGCGGTATTCGGGTGAGCCGTTGGGCACCCAGAACGCGTAGTTGGTGAGGCCGCGGATCAGGATGAGCTCGAACTGCAGACCCACCTTGGCCACGTTCGACTGGCGCCACATCCCGATCTCGATCTGCCGCTGCACGGGCTGACCCTGGTACCAGGGATGCCTGCCCAGCGGATCGGTCTTCGGCAGGATCCACCGCGGGTCGTCCCGGGTGACGGCCAATTCGATGGCGTGCCAGTCGATGTCCGTATAGGGGTCGAAGTTCCGTCGCACCGAGCCCTCGGACAGAGTGGTCAACTTCTCGACGTACTCGGTGTCGTCGCCGACGTCCATGTTGCGACGCCAGCTCGTCATCCAGGTGAACAACTTCATGGGTACCTCCTTCGCATTCGACGATCGGCGTGTCCCGACCTTCGAACGGTACCGCAGGTACCGGGTACTTGGGGTACAACCGTCGACCCGCGCCGAGACGCGCTCAGACGTCCTCGTCGAAGACCGCCCTGATCCGGTCCGCCAGGGCCATGCCGAGGTCGCGGTTGTTCTGCTCGGTGAAGTGGACGCCGTCGACGCCGCCGGTGGCGATGACCGATCCCGCATCGAAGAACGGCACCTTCATGAAGGACGCGAGCGACTCGTAGACGTGCGCCAGGCGGGCCGACTTCTCCTGAGCACCCTCGAAGATCAGCTGAAACCACGGGTGCGGCGTCTCCGCCAGTGGCGGCGGCGCCATCAGGAGGACTCGCGGTGCGGGATACGACGTGCCCACCCCGCCGCCACTGGAGAGCACCTGACCGATCAGGACGCTCGCGCCGAGGCCGATGTCGGTGGGCGTCCGACGGAAGTAGGCCTTGGTGTCGTTGGTGCCGAGCATGACGACGACCAGGTCCAGCGGGAGGTGACTCGCCAGGCACGACGGCAGGTAGGCGGCACCGTTGAGGCGGGGATCCGCGGGGTCGTCGAGGTTGGTGGTGCGGGCGCTGAGCCCCTCCTCGATCACCTCGAAGCCCCCGCCCAGCGTCGCGGCGAGGACCCCCGTCCACCGGACGTCCGGTGCTAAGCGATCGGTGGGCGCTCCGTCGGCCGACGGCACCCACCCCCAGGTCAGCGAGTCACCGAAGCAGAGGATGCGGCGGACGGTCACGGGGTCTCCTTCGCGGTGGTTCCTCACTGAGTCAGGCGTAGGCGCCTGACCCCTTCATACCCCCGGTGACGACTCGGTGGCGATGGGCCGGATACATCTATGTGCTATGCATATTCGATGCCGCACTTCCCGTCCGATCGCCTGACGTGGCGGTTCGAGGGCGCGTCGTGCAGGTGAGCACCGGCGCCGTCTCACCGCCACGGCCACGCGGGGCACTCGGCCTGATGTTCGACCCGGTGTTCGGTGCGCTGTTCTGGGGCAAGATGTTCGCCGTCGTCGCCGTGTGGACCCACGGCATCGTCGCCGCGATCGTCATGTACGACGCGACCCACTCGGCGCTCATGGTGGGCCTCGTCGGCGTCGTGCAGTTCGGGCCGCAGCTCGTCCTGACCCCCACCAGCGGCAAGTGGGCCGACACCGGCGATCCGGCCCGGCAGATCCTGCTCGGTAGAGCGCTGTGCGTCATGGGATCGGGACTGGTGGCGGCGTGGCTCCTCGTCGACTCCGACCTGGAGGGGCTGGCGACTGCCGTCCCCATCCTCACCGGCTCGCTGCTCGTCGGCCTCGGCTTCGTGGTGGGCGGGCCGGCGATGCAGTCGATCGTGCCGAACCTGATCCGTGACGGTGAGCTGTCGACGGCCATGGCGCTCAACAGCATTCCCATGACGATCGGCCGCATCGTCGGGCCCGCGGCGGGCGCCTACATCGCGGCGCACCTCGGCGCGGCGGCCGCGTTCGCCACCGCGGCGGGCCTGCACCTGATCTTCGCGCTCTTCCTCGTCGCCGTCCGCTTCCCCGCGCCGCCGGAGCGCCGCGCCAGTACGGACTACCGCGTCCGCACCGCCGTTCTGTACGTGTGGCGCGACCGTCCACTGCTGCTCGCGCTGGTGGCGGTCGCCACCGTCGGCATCGCCTCGGACCCGTCGATCACGCTGGCGCCCTCGCTCGCCGACTCGCTCGGCGGTGACAGCCGGCTGGTCGGACTGCTGTCGGCGGTCTTCGGCGTCGGCGCCGCGGTCGGCATGGGGACGCTCGCGCTGATGCGCGGACGCATGGCGTCGGCGAAGGTGTCCTCGATCGGACTGGTCGGGCTCGCCGCGGGCAGCGCCGTCCTGGTGGCCGGCGTGGTGCCCGCCGTCGCCCTGGCCGGCTTCGCGGTGGCCGGGCTCGGCTTCGGGTGGGCGATGACCGGGCTGAGCACGGTGGTGCAGGAGCGCGCGCCCGAGGAGCTGCGCGGCCGCATCATGGCGCTGTGGCTCGTCGGTTTCGTCGGCTCCCGTCCAATTGCCGCGGCCGTGCTCGGCGGCGCCGCCGACCTGTTCAACGTCCAGGTGGCGTTCGCCGTCGCCGCCGCACTGACCGTCGTCGTGGTGCTGATCTGCCGGCCGTCGAAACTGGCGGGGCCACTTCCGGTCTCGGGCTGAGAGATCCCCGACGGCTACGGCTCGATGCGGAGGACCCGCTCGGCGTTGCGGTGGGCGATCGCCTCGCGCTGGTCGTCGTCGACGTCGGCGCGGTTCAGGAACTCCGAGACGTCGTCGCGGACGACGTAGGGGAAGTCCTCGGAGTAGATGATCCGGTCGGCACCGACCTCGGCGAGGTAGTAGTCGAGCTGGTTTTGGCTGAACATGCCCGACGGCGTGATCCACACGCTGTGGCGGTAGTACTCGCTCACCGGTCGCTCCAGCGCCTTCGCCCAGCCGAACACCTCGTCGAAACGGTCCAGCCAGCCTGCCGCGAGTTCACCCCAGTGGCCACTGAGCAGCTTCAGGTTCGGATGCCGGTCCAGGGCGCCCGAGAGGATCAGCCGCAGCACGTGGATGCCCGCCTCGGCATGCCAGCCGAAGCCGGGTCCGGAGAACAGCATCTGCACCGCTGCCGGCCACGCACCCGCGTAGTAGGCCGTCGACACCGGCGCCTGCGGCATCCCCGGATGGACGTAGATGGGGAGGTCGACCGCCTCGGCCGCCGCCAGGACCGGTTCGAAGCGTGCGTCGTCGAGGAACAGGCCGCCGCAGGTCCCCGTCACCAGCGTGCCCACGAAGCCCAGATCCCCGACGCATCTGCGCAATTCATCGGCTGCAGCCCGGGGGTCGTGCAGCGGTATCGTCGCGAAACCGCGGAAGCGCGTCGGGTGCTCGGAGATCTGCCGTGCGAGATCGTCGTTGACCCGACGGCACAGGGTCACCGCCTCGGGGTGGTCGAGGGCGCTGGGACTGTTCGCACCGTGCGAGACGACCTGCACGTCGATCCCCACGTCGTCCATGTGCTTCAGTCGGCTGCCGCCGAGCTGCTCGGCCGCCTCCGGGTCGGGGGCGAAGTCCCCGAGGAAGTCGCCGAAACCGGCGTCGGGCGTGATGGGCGCGGGGCCGGACAACTCCATGACCCGACCGACGGACCCGGGGTGGTGGAAGTGCTCCTCCACGGTGATGATGCGCATGGCTCTCCTCGAGGACGCCGGCGGGACGGGTCCGCGAGGGTACGCGGCCGATCTGGGTCCACGCTCGGAGTCAGTTGCCGCCGCCGCCGGTGTCGCCGTGATGCCGATTGCGGCCGATCAACGTGACGTGCAGGTCCTCGATGAGCGGTGTCAGGAAGTCGCGCTTGAACTCGTCGTCGCCGACCGACCGGGCGCTGACGTACATGAACGTCAACGCGCACAGGATCAGCGTCATGTTCAGCAGTGACTGCGGGACGGGCACCGTCATGCCGAGCACCGTCCCATCGGTGGATCCGTTGCCGGTCCACTTCTGGAGCACCGCGGGACTCAGCACGATCAACCCCAGCGCGAAGTAGATGGCCGACGTGCACACCGCGACGATCAGCAGGTGCGCCATCTGGGCCGCGGCCAGCACCACGACGACGTTGACGCGCTCGGCACGGTTGAGCGGTGCGACGGTGGGCGGGTCCGGGACACCCGCGAAGGGCGTGCCGGACAGGTCGTGGGAATCGTCGGCGCCGTCGAGCGACGACAACATCGGCCGCACCCGCGACGCACTCGTCGAGACGACGAAGGCCGCCGTCACCGCGGTCAGCAGGAGCACCGCCAGCCACAGTCGCGTCTGGCTGATCGTGGCGGCCATCAGCCAGACGTAGGTGTTGAAGAAGACGACCACCGTCAGCAACACCACCGGCAGGGACCGCAGGAAGAGATCACCCATCGCGGCGGCCTGCGCGACCGTGAGGCGCACCGCCCACCCCAGCACGGCACCCACACCCGTCGCCGTCGAGGCGACCACGATCGCGACGACGATGGCGACGCCGAGCAGGTGCGACGGCCCGCCCTGGATCACGCTCGCGACGACGGCGACGGCGACCGCGGACGCCGCGACCGCCACCCGTGTCCGTCGGCTCTCCAGCCGCGCGACCATCCACCCGGCGAGCAGGGCCAGCGGGAGGCAGAAGACGATGACCGTCAACACGATTCGCTCGGCGGGTGTCGGTGCGCCGTCGACGTACAGCTCGCTGGTTCCCGTCACGAGGTAGACCACCAGCAGTGCGACGGTCACGGTGGCGTAGGCCGCCAGTGCCGGCGCCGATCGTGACGTCACGTGGCGCGCGCGGGCCCGCGGCGTCAGCACCGCGGGCAGTCCCCGCCGGAGGAACCAGCCGTCGGGCGACGCGCTAGCTGCTGGGGTCACGTGCCGGCGGGACGCTCTGGGCATAGGTGAACACACCGTCGGGGTCGTACGCCGCCTTCACTCGCCGCAGCCGCTCGACACCCCGTCCCCAGTACTGTTCCGCCCAATCCTCGGCGTCCGCGTTGGGGACGTTGACGTAGGCGCCGTTCGCGAACGGCGCGAGGGCACGGCTGAAGTCGGCGACCCATGCCAGACACGTCGCCGTCAGCGCATCGCCGTCCGGCCCCGGATCCGCCCCTCGGGCGCCCCAGCCCGCCCCCGGCTCGGCGTAGAACAGCGCGTCGCGGTGGGCGAACACCGACCCGCCGGACGGCTCACCGTCAACGACGGCTCCACCGAACGCGTTGGTGAAGTAGTTGCAGTCGGCGGTGGGCGCCGTCGTCATGAACGACCGCACCACCTCGATGGCCTCGACCGGGAACGGCTGAGTCATGAACTGGGAGGTGAACTTCCAGTTGGCCGGCTCGTCCTCCGTCGGGAGTTGGAACCCCGCGTACGTGTCGGCCCAGCTCCCGGCGGTGGCCGTGACGACCGGGGTTCCTATCGACAGGACGGGCGCCAACAGTTCGAGCGCCTCCGCCTCCGAATCCGACACCAGGACGCCGATCAGGGAGATGGCGTCCCCGTGGATCTCGAGCTGACTGGTCAGCCGGCGGTCGGCGCCGGGGGCCGACCGCTGCCAGGTGTCGAACACCTCGACGAGGTCGCCGAGGCCCGTCCAGTTCGCCGTCACGTAGATCGCCTGTGCCACGGGATGAATGGCGTAGGTCAGCGAGGTGACGATCCCGAAGTTGCCGTTGCCGGCCCCGCGGAGCGCCCAGAGCAGGTCCGCGTGATCGTTCTCGTCGACCGCCAGCACCTCGGCCCCCGTGTCTCCCGACGCGACGACGACCTCGGCGGCGAGCAGGTTGTCCGACGCCATCCCGAAGGGGCGGGTGAGTAGGCCGAAGCCGCCGCCCAGCGTGGCGCCGACCAGACCCACGCTGCCCTCGGTCCCGGTCGGCGCCACGAAGCCTGCGGCACCCAGGGCGGTCACCGCCTCGAGCTGGTTGAGCCCCGCGCCGACGGTGGCCGTCCCCGCCGCCGGGTCGATGGCGGCGGACTTCATCTCGCTGACGTCGATCACCACGCCGTCGTCGACGGTGGACCAGCCCTCCAGGCAGTGCCCACCGCTGCGCACCCGCACCGGGACGTCGTGCCACCGCGCCCACGCGAGCGCCGTGACGACGTCCTGGGTCGTCTGCGCGTAGACGATCACGCGCGGTCGGTGGCTGAACAGCTCGTTCCACGACCGGCGCGCCACCGCGTAGTCGTCGTCTACGGGTCGGACGACGCGACCAGTGAGTTCCGCCGGCGTGGAAGCGGCGCGTACCGCTACGTTCTCCGCTGTCATCGTTCGGTCCGATCGTCGGTCGCGAGGAATGACCGAAGACCGGCCGTCAGTGATTGTCGCGCCGACGGTGCCGATCAGCACCCGTTATTGACTACTGCGTTCGATCGAGGTTTCCTCGCGCGACTACCGAACCCGCCGCGCACGCAGCACCAGGTCGTGCGAGTGCCCGGATCCGCCGCCGGTGGGCACGTCGCGCGGGCGCCGCTCGTCCACCTCGACGAGCCAGTCGTCGTCGAGGACCGACATGACGTCGCCGGGCATGACGTAGTCGGCCGGATCGAATCCGTGGGCCTTCGCCGCTTCGGCGTCGACGTCGGCGTGGTGCACGACGAGCAGGGTTCCTCCCCGCACCACGGCCGCGGCAAGCAGTCGTTCGGCCTCGCGCCCCGGGGTCGCGGGCAGAGCCGGATAGTGGACGGTGACCAGGTCGAACGAACCGGGGTCGAGGTCGGCGTCCAGGAGGCCGGCGTGGACGAAGTCGATCCGCGAGGCCATCTCACCGGCGCGGCGGGCGGCGCGGTCCAGTGCGACCCGGGACACGTCGAGCGCCGTCACGGACCACCCCCGGTGGGCCAGCCACACCGCGTCCCCACCCTCGCCGCACCCGACGTCGAGGGCGCGGCCCGGCCGAAGGGTGGCGACCTCGGTGACGAGCGCCCCGTTCGGCTGCCCGCTGAACAGCTGTTCCTCGCTGGAGTAGCGCTTGTCCCAGTCGGCACCGTGATCCGTCGTCGGAGATGAATTGGTCATGGGTACGACGATTCCCCCGTCGTCCCAGATCCGCAAACGTTCTTGCCGATCCGGCAACCGGTCAGCCGTTCGGGGTGACGAGGAACTTCTCCCCCGTCGCACGTCTGACGTAGGCGGTGAACGCCTCGGGCGCGAGCATGCCCGGCAGCGTCACCTCCTGGGTGTAGCTGCTGGCGAACGTGGTGGTCAGTTCGTCGGCCACCCGGGCCCGAAGCCGGGCGATCGTCTCGCCGCCGGCGTTCTGCAGGAACGGGGTGAGCAGCCACCCGCCGATCCCCCACGCCATGCCGAACCGCCTGTGCAGCACCGTCGGTCCGGTGTCGAGGCCGCCGTAGACGTACACCTGCTTGTGCACCGTCGACCCGTAGCGCGAGTACTCGGCGGCACTGGCGCCGGCGGCCTCCTCCATGCCGTTGAGGATGTCGCCGGCGAGGGTGCCGCCGCCGATGGCGTCGAACGCGAGGGTGGCCGACGTCGCGATCAGGGCCTCGCGCAGGTCCGCCGGGAACGTCGGCGAGGACGTGTCGCAGACGTGCGTCGCGCCCAGGTCCCGCAGCAGCTCGACCTGCTCGGGCTTGCGGACGACGTTGACCAGCGGCACGTCGTCGGCATGGCAGATCTTCACCAGCATCTGACCGAGGTTCGACGCCGCGGCGGTGTGCACCAGAGCCGAATGCCCCTCGCGCCGCATGGTTTCCACCATGCCGAGAGCGGTGAGCGGGTTGACGAACGACGACGCCCCCTCCCTTGCCGTCGCACCGTCGGGCAGGGGCAGGCACGCCGCGACGTTCACCAGCCGGTACTGCGAGTACATCGCGCCGCCCGCCACGCCGACCGTCTTCCCGAGCAGCGCCTGGGCGCCGGCCGACGACCCCGCCGCCACGACCGTGCCCGACCCCTCGTTCCCGACGGGCAGCGACGCGTCGAGACGCGCCCGAAGACCGTCGAGCGCACCCTCGGGCAGCGGCGCCGAGACGACGGGGCGGTCGGCCGAGCCGCCCACCGTCGCCGCCGCCATGTCGGCGCCGGCGGTCAGCAACCCGAGATCCGACGGGTTGATGGGCGCCGCCTCCACCCGGACCAGCACCTCGTCGTCGCCCGGAACGGGCACCGGCACCTCGTGCAGCGACAGTTCGAGTGTGCCGCCCGAGGTCACCAGTGACCGGAGTTCGAGCGCGCTGTCGGGGAGGTCTGCGGTCATGGCCGGTGCTCTTTCCTGTCGGGAACGTCTCCGTGACAGTGTGAACCCGCTGCCGGCGACGCGACGGCGTGTGTCATCTTCATGACGGGTCCCGCCGCCGGTCCTCCGGTGCCGGGGTCCCACTCGTAGCGTCGCCACTGACCGTCGACCGCCCCGCCGAACCAGGGAAGACGAACCGATGCCCGCTGAGATCGCCATCCACTTCTTCCTGAGTCTGGCCGTCATCCTGGCGACGTGCCGCGTGGTGGGCATCCTGGCGCGGCGCGTCGGCCAGCCGCAGGTCGTCGGCGAGATGATCGCGGGCGTCGTCCTCGGTCCGTCGCTGTTCGGCCTGTTCGCGCCCGGGGCGCAGGAGTGGATGTTCCCGCCGGGACAGGCGAACACGGTGCTCTACACCATGGCGCAGATCGGTCTGGTGCTCTACATGTTCCTGATCGGTCTGAACTTCGACGTCGACCTGATCAGGCACCGCGCGGGCACCGCTGCGGCCGTCTCTGCGGCAGGCATCATCGTCCCGCTCGCGCTGGGGGCGCTGATCGCTGCGCCGCTGCTGGCCGACGGAAGCTTCTTCGGCGAGAACGTCACGCTGGTCATGGCGATGCTGTTCCTCGGCGCATCGATCGCCACCACCGCTTTTCCCATGCTCGCCAGGATCATCTTCGAGAAGCGCCTCTCGGGGACGTCGCTGGGCACCCTCGCGCTCGCCTGCGGTGCCACCGACGACGCCATTTCCTGGTGCATCCTGGCCGTGGTCCTGGCCCTCAACCGCGGGAACCCGTCCACGGCCGTGCTGGCGATCGGCGGCGGGATCGCCTACACCCTGATCGTCCTGACGATCGGCCGGCGTGTCCTCGGCAAGCTCGGCCCGATGACCGAACGCGCCCAGAGCATCAGCGCTCCGGTCCTGAGCGTCGTGCTCGGCCTGCTGATGCTGTGCGCCTGGATCACCGACGTCATCGGGATCTACGCGATCTTCGGGGCGTTCCTGCTCGGCGTGGCCATGCCCTCGGGCTTCTTCGCCAAGCGCTTCACCGCCACCGTCGAGCCGATTACCACCACGTTCCTGCTGCCCCTTTTCTTCGTCTACTCCGGGCTGAACACCCAGATCGGGCTGGTCGACACCCCGGCGCTGTGGGCACTGACCCTGGGTCTGCTTGTGGTGTCCATCGCCGGAAAGGGTGTCGCGTGCACGGTGGCCGCACGGCTGAACAAGGTCCCGATGCGCGAGTCCGTCGCACTCGGCGCACTCATGAACGCCCGCGGCCTGATCGAACTCATCCTGCTCAACATCGGCCTGCAGGCGGGGATCATCACCCCGACGCTGTTCACCATCCTCGTCATCGTCGCGATCGTCACCACGCTGATGGCCTCGCCGATCTTCGAGTTCGTCTACGGCCGGCACCGTCCGCCCGTGCCGCCGCCGGCCGAGGAAGCCCACGGCGACCTGCCGGTCCCCCAGCGGGATCCGGCGCCCTCCGACGTCGAGAAGGGTCAGACGTAAGGGTTCGGTCACAATATTGACGCGAGCCTTCCCGAACCGCAGGGCCGGCCTATGTCAACGCCCCGAACAGCGTCTTCGCCGGTGCCGTCGCGCTGCCGTCGTCGCTGGCAGAGGCCCCGTTTCGTGTTAGGTTCGAATACTGAACGACTTCGTCGACCCGCCGTGGGAAAGGGTGTTGCATGGACGTGCAATCGCAGCTGTCGCAGCTCAGTTCCGAGGCCCGGGAAGCGCTCGCGCGCAAGATCAAGAGCCGCCTGTCCGCAGCCGGGTCCGGGTCCGCCGGCACCGACCACGACGTCAGCATCGTCGGAGGGGGCGTCGCGGCCCTCACCCTCGCCCTCGAACTGCGATCCGCGCGCCCGGACACCCGGGTGCTGATCGTCGAACCGACTCCGCACCCCGTCGCCGAGATCACCCACACGGTCGGCGAATCCACCGTCGAGGTCTCCGCTCACTACCTCCGGGACCGGCTGGGCATGGCCGACCATCTCCGGGACTCCCAGATCCGCAAGATGGGCCTGCGGATGTTCTTCTCCGGGGCGGGCAACACCGACATCACCCAGCGGGTGGAACTCGGCAGCTCGACGTTCACGTCGCAGACGACCTACCAGATCGACCGCGGCCGGTTGGAGAACGAACTGCATCGCCGATGCGTCGCAGCGGGTGTCGACATGGTGGTCGGTCGGGTCCGGTCGATCGACGTGGGTTCCGACGACACCCCGCACACCCTGTCGATCCAGAGCGACGACGCCGTCACCCGGACGACGGCGCGCTGGGTCGTCGACGCGTCGGGCCGCAACCGCACGCTGCCGCGGGAGCTGAACCTCAAACGCGACAACGGACATGCGTGCAACGCGGCGTGGTTCCGGGTCGCCGCGGAGATCAACGTCGGGCAGTGGAGTGACGACCCGGCCTGGCACGCGCGCCTCGACGAGGGCGACCGCTCCTTCTCCACCAATCATCTGATGGGCGAGGGCTATTGGGTGTGGCTCATCCGCCTCGCCTCCGGGGCCACCAGCGTCGGCATCGTCGCCGATCCCGCCTTCCACGCGTTCGACGGATTCAACACGCTGGCCAAGGCCAAGGCCTGGCTCGCCGAGCACGAGCCGCAGTGCGCGTCCGAGGTCGCGAAGTACGACGACCTGATCATGGACTTCCGGGTGATGAAGCACTACAGCCACACGGTGACCAAGGCATTCGACGGTCGTGACCGGTGGGGCGTCACCGGCGACGCCGGCGTCTTCCTCGACCCGCTGTACTCCTCGGGCCTCGACCTGGTCGCGATCGGCAACGGGCTGCTCACCGACATGATCGGTCGAGACCTCGACGGCGAGGAGGTCGTCGCCCGATCGGCGATCAGCGACTCCCTCTTCCGGTCGCTGACCGACATGTGGCTCAACATCTACCGCGACCAGTACGTGCTGATGGGATCGCCGACCGTGATGTCGGCGAAGGTGATCTGGGACATCGCCTTCTACTGGGGCTTCGTCGGATTCCTCTACAGCAATGACCGGTTCACCCGGGTCGCCGACGATCCGGCGTTCGTCCCGCACCTGCAGGGACTCATCGACCTCAGCAATCGGATGCAGGCCTTCTTCCGAGAATGGGCGGCCGTCGAGGGCGCCGGATCTCCGGTCGACTTCGTGGACCTGTACTCGCCGCTCGACTTCATGGTGACGCTGCACCACGCGATGATCGGCGAGTCGGAGCGGTTCGACGACGAGTTCGACGCGAACGCCCGGCTCCTCCGCCAGGTCGCCGGCCAGATGATCGACACGGTCCTCGCCGAGAAGTCCTCGAACTACTCGGACGACGGCGTGATGGCACAGGTGCAGGCCTGGCAGCGGGACGGCCTGGTGCGTGACCTGCGGTCGATCTACCGCCAGGAGCAGTCGACGAACCCGATCAGCACGGACTGGGTGCTCAGTACCGCTCTGGCGCACTGACCCCCGACCGGGCGTGCCCCAGGATGAGAACCATGCGGTGTAGAAGAGGATGAAGGTGCCCGACACGCAGGACCGACCGAACCGCGAGCCGTTGGCGATCGTCGGGATCGGATGTCGCCTCCCCGGCGACGTCAGCTCGCCCGAAGACTACTGGAACCTGCTCGTGAGCGGGATCGACGCCACGCGGACGGTGCCCGAATCACGCTGGGACGCAGCGCGTTTCTACGACTCGAACCCCGCCAAGGCCGGCAAGATGGTCACCCGCCGCGGCGGCTACCTCGCCGAGATCGACCAGTTCGACGCCCAGTTCTTCGGCATCTCACCGCGCGAGGCGAACCTGCTGGATCCGCAACAGCGACTGCTGCTGCAGACCACGTGGGAGGCGCTCGAAGACGGCGGCATCCCCGCACAGTCGTTGGCGGGCGCCGAGGTCGGCGTGTTCATCGGCGGCTTTACGCTCGACTACCAGCTGCTGCAGAATCAGGGGCGCACCAGCCGCTTTCGCTTCAAGACCCATTCCGCCACCGGAATGATGATGACGATGCTGGCGAACCGGATCTCCTATACGTTCGATCTGCGCGGGCCCAGCATGTCGATCGACACGGCCTGCTCCAGTTCGCTCGTCGCGGTTCACCTGGCGGCGCAGAGCATCTGGAACGGCGAGTGCGACCTGGCGCTCGCGGGTGGGGTGAACGTGATCGTCGGCCCCAACACCGCCATCGCGGAGTCGAAGAGCGGTTTCCTCAGTCCCGACGGCCGCTGCAAGGCGTTCGACGAGTCGGCCGACGGGTACGCCCGCGGCGAGGGTGGCGCCGTCGTCGTCATCAAGCCACTCGCCAAGGCCCTGCTCGACGGGGACCGGATCTACGCGCAGCTTCTCGGCTCCGCGGTCACGCAGGACGGCCACACCGACGGCATCACCGTGCCGAGCGAGGACGCTCAGCGCTCGGCCATCACGACCGCCCTGCATCGGGCCGGGGTCAGCCCCGAGCAGGTCGGCTACGTGGAGGCGCACGGTACGGGCACCCCGGTGGGTGATCCGATCGAGATGCGTGCCCTCGCAGGCGCTCTGACGGCGGACCGGCCGACCACCGAACCCCTGGTGATCGGATCGGTCAAGACCAACATCGGCCACCTCGAGGCGGGCGCGGGTGTCGCCGGGCTGATCAAGGCGGCGCTCGTGGTCGAGCGCGGCCACATCCCGGCCAACCTGCACTTCGACAACCCGACGAGCGTGTTCGCCGACCTGAACGTCGACGTCCCGCGTACCGGCCGCCCGTTCCCCGCAGGCGAGCGACGGATCGCGGGCGTCAACTCCTTCGGCTTCGGCGGCACCAACGCCCACGTCGTGCTGGCCGAGCCCCCCGTCGCGGTACCGCAGCCCGTCCCGACCGATCAGCGGCAGCCGTCGCCGACGGTCCTGCCCATCTCGGCGCGCAGCGAGGATGCGCTCACGGCCGTCGCCCACGACCTCGCCGAGTTCATCGACGCCCAGGCCGACCTCACCCTGGCCGATCTCGGGTACAACCTGAGCCAGCGGCGCTCGCACCTCACCTTCCGCCGGACGCTCATCGCAGACGATCTCGGCGACGCGCGGGAACAGTTGGCGGCGCTCGCGGCCGGCGGCCTGATCTCGACGGGCCGGACGCCGACCAGCGCACCGAAGGTTGCCTTCGTGTGTACCGGCATGGGTCCGCAGTGGTGGCGGATGTGCCGCGACCTGCTCGACGCCTACCCGACGTTCGCCGAGACCATCGCGGCGTGCGACCGCGAACTGTCGAGGCACGCCGACTGGTCGCTGCTCGAGGAGCTCCGGCGCGACGAGGCCGACTCCCGCATGGGCGACACGGAGATCGCGCAGCCCGCCAACTTCGCCGTCCAGGTCGCCTTGGCCGCCCAGCTCGCCGAGTTCGGGATCACCCCCGACGCGGTGGTCGGCCACAGCGCCGGTGAGGTGGCGGCCCACTACCTCGCCGGGTTGTTGACCTTCGAACAGGCCGTGCACGTCATTTTCCACAGGAGCAGGCTGCAGCAGCGCACCAGCGATCTCGGCCGGATGCTCGCCGTGGGCCTGAGTGCCGAGAAGCTGCTCCAGACCGTCGATGCCGCGACGGTCGCCGAGTTCGGCCACCGTGCGTCGGTCGCCGCGATCAACAGTCCGCTCGCGGTGACGATCGCCGGCGACGGCGACGTCCTCGACGAGATCGCCCGCCAGCTGGACGATCTCGAGGTGTTCAACCGCTACCTCCCCGTCAAGGTGCCGTACCACACCCACTACATGGACATGGTGAAGGACGACCTGTACGAGGCGTTCGAGGGACTGACGTCGGCGACGGCGACGATCCCGCTGTACTCCACGGTGACCGGCGAGCGGGTGACGGAGTACGCCGCCGGCGCCGCCTACTGGTGGCAGAACACCCGCGCCACGGTGCTCTTCGAACCTGCCGCGCGCCGGATGCTCGACGACGGCTACACCCACTTCGTGGAACTCGGGCCACATCCCGTGCTGGCGTCGTCCCTCCTGGAGATCGCCGGAACGCGGCCGGTGTCCATCGTGGCGTCGCAGCGCCGCAACGACGACGACGATCGCACGCTGCTCAATTGCGTTGGCGCACTGCACAACGGCGGTGTCGACGTGGCGTGGGACGCGCTCAACCCCCGCGGTGGCGCCCGTCTGCTCGCGTTGCCGTCCTACCCGTGGCAGTCGAGGCGCTTCTGGAACGAACCCCCGGAGGCGGCCGAGGACCTGCACTACGACCCGGTGCACCGACTCCTCGGACAGCCCGTCCGTGCCGTCCACCCGACGTGGGAGGGCGAACTCAGCGTCGCCACCATCGGCTTCCTGGCCGACCACCGGGTGCAGGGCACCGTCGTCGTCCCCGGTGCGGTCTTCGTCGAGATGGCGATGGCCGCCGCCATCGAGACCTACGGAACCCCGTGCAGCGTCGACGATCTGGTGCTGCACCGGGCGCTGCTCATCGAGGACGCCTGCGATCCGCTGGTCCGGACCACGCTCAACGAGGAACGCGGCACCCTGGAGTTCGCGGCGTTCACCGCGACGGGTGACGGCGACTTCGCCTGGATGCTCACCGCGACGGCCGAACTCAACACGCTCCCCACGGCGCCCACCCATCTCCGCGGGCCGGAGCCCGCCGAATCCGGCACGTCGATGTCCGGCGACGACTTCTACGCCCTCACCCAGGACATCGGGTTCGACTACGGCGACGCCTTCCAGGCCATCACCGGCATCACCGCCGGAGACGAGTGGGCGGTCGCCGACATCGCCGTACCCGGCGGCATCATCGACGAACTCGACGACTACCACTTCCATCCGGCACTGATGGACAGTGCCTTTCAGACGCTGTTCGGGACGAGGTTCACCGGCTCGGACGCCGACGGCGCCACCTACCTCCCGACCCGGATCCGGCACAGCGCCGTCCACGGCCCGGCCGAGAAGCGCATGACCGTGCACGTACGGGTCGTCTCGGCCACCGCCGAGGAGATCGAGAGCAACATCACGATCGTCAACGGCCTCGGCGAACCGCTCGCGGTGTTCGACGGGTTCACCGTGCAGTCCCTGAGCGCCTCGTCGGCGATGTCGACCGAACGGATCGACAAGGGCCTGTACGAGATGCAGTGGATCGCCGCGCCCGAGCCCGACCCCGAGACCGTGGACGTCTCGACTGTGGCCGACCGGTCGTGGCTGGTGCTGACCGACGACGACGGGCTGGGAACCGTTGTCGCGCAGAACCTTCGGGATCGCGGCCACCGCGTGCACGAGGTCGCTCACCGCACGGTCGACGAACTCACCGAGACCGCCTCGGGTTACGCGATCGATCCCGCCCGGCCTACACAGATGCGCGAGCTGCTGGACGCGCACCTGGCCATCGACGGTGACCTCGCCGGCATCGTCGACTGCTGGGCCCTCGACATCCCGGCCGACGTCGGCGCCGACGTTGGTTCCGACGACACCGAACGCACCCATCGGATCGGCGTCTTCGCGATCCTGCACCTGGTCCGTGCGCTGGCCGAACTCGACACCGTCACCCCCCGACTGCACGTCGTGACGGCGAACGCGCAACCCGCCCTCGGCACCGAGAGCCTCGCCGCCGACCGGTCCGCACTCTGGGGCCTGGGGCGCGTCATCGGTCACCAGGAGTTCGCGGGCAACTGGGGCGGCCTGATCGACGTCGACGACGCGGACGACCGTGCTCGCACCGCCGAGCGAATCTGCCGGCACGTGCTCGACGACGACACCGAGGACCAGATCGCGTTCCGGGGCGACGCGGCCCTGGTACCGCGACTGCGCCCGTGCACGGGTCTGACGAAGCCCTTCCCCACCAAGCTCGCCGTCAACGCCACCTACGTCGTCACCGGTGGCGCCGGCGCCCTCGGCCGTACCGTGGCCGGCTACCTGGCCGACCGCGGCGCCCGGCACATCACTCTGCTCGGCCGGCGGGCGATGCCACCGCGGGCGCAGTGGTCGAACCTGGACCGCGAGCACCCGCAGTTCCGCACCGTCGAGGCCATTCAGAGGATCGAACGCCTCGGCGCCGAGGTCACCTGCGCCAGCGTGGACGTCACCGACGCGGCGGCCGTCCGGTCGTGGCTTGCCGACCACGAGCGCGACGGCGGCCGGCCCATCCGCGGGATCGTGCACACGGCGGGCACCGTCGACGATCGTCTGCTGGTCAACATGACCGAGGAGGACTTCGCGCGGGTGATGGCCCCCAAGGTCACCGGGACCCGGGTGCTGCACGGCGCCCTCGACGGGTACGACCTGCAGTTCTTCGTGATGTTCGGATCGGCCGGCTCGGTCGTGGCCTCCCCCGGCCAGGGCAACTACGCCGCCGCGAACGCGTTCCTGGATGCCTTCGCGTCCTACCGCCGCGCCCGGGGCCTACCCGCGCTGACCATCGGGTGGGGCCCGTGGTCGGTGGGGATGGTCGAGGAACTCAAGCTAGAGCGGATCTACGCGCAGCGCGGGATCGAACTGATCACCCCGGCCGCGGGCAACCGCATCCTCGACCGGCTGATCAACCAGAAGATCCCTGCCGTCGTGGCCATCACTGCCGACTGGGGCCGGGCCCGCCAGATGGGCCTGGCCGGCCAGCTCCCGCCGATGTTCTCCGACCTCGAGGCCCTCGAGAGTTCGGTCACGGCGGACGAGGGCGGCTCGTCGGTGCTCGACGTGCTCGCCGCGACCCCGGAGCCCGAGCGCCTCGGCGTGGTCACCGACCAGGTCCGCAGGAGCGTGGCGGCGATCTTCGACTGCGCGGTCACCGACGTCGAGACCGACGAGACCCTGGACGGCGTGGGACTTGACTCGTTGATGGCGATGGAGTTCCGGGTACGGATCAACGCGATGTTCGCCATCGACATACCGGTACTCGAGATACTCAAGGGTGTGAGCGTGAACTCGCTGGCCGCCCGGGTGCTGACCGAACTCGACGTCCCCCGCGCCGACGACGCACCGAGCGTCCCCAATCAGCCCGGGGACGGCGCCGATGACGTCGACCGGCTCGTCGCCGAACTCTCGGACGACGAATTGCGGGCGCTCCTGGCCGAACTCGAGGCAGACGGGTCTTGACCAACGCAGACCGGTCGAACGCCGTTCGGGTGCGCGGCCTGTGCAAGACGTACGGCCGCCTGCACGCGGTACGGGACCTCGACCTCGACGTCGGCTACGGCGAGGTCGTGGCGATCCTCGGCCCCAACGGCGCGGGCAAGTCGACCACGATCGAGATCCTCGAGGGCCACCGGAAGCGCGACTCGGGTGACGTCCGCGTCCTGGGAGAGGATCCCGGCGCCGCGGGCAGGAACTGGCGGGCCAGGATCGGGATCGTGCTGCAGGAGGCGAGCGACTTCGGGATGCTGACGGTGTCCGAGACCGTGCGCATGTTCGCCGGGTGCTACGCCGAGGTGCGCGATCCCGGCGAGGTGCTCGAACTGGTCGGTCTCGGGGCCACGTCGACGTCGAAGGTGCGGACGCTGTCCGGTGGGCAGCGGCGCAGGCTGGACGTCGCACTCGGCATCATCGCCATGCCCGAGCTGCTGTTCCTCGACGAACCGACCACGGGGTTCGACCCCGAGGCGCGCCGACAGTTCTGGGACCTCATCAGGTTGCTCGCCCGCGACGGGACGACCATCGTGCTGACCACCCACTACCTGGAGGAGGCCGCGGCGCTCGCCGACCGCGTCGCCGTGATCGCCCAGGGTCGCGTGGTGGCGGTGGACTCGCCGGAACGACTGACGGCGCACGCGAACTCGGCCGCCACCGTCCGGTGGATGGAGGGCGACCGGGTGCACGTCGAGGTGACCTCCCACCCGACCGAGCTGATCAGGCAACGCTCGGCCAACGGGGTCGAGCTGGCCGAGCTGACGGTCACGCGACCGACCCTCGAGGATGCGTACATGCATCTGATCGGCGCTCGGTGATGGCCACCGACCAGGCGCCCAGCCCGGCTCGGCACCGCGCCCGCGGGTCGACGTCGGCGTCCGCGCTGCCGTCGCCGTTGCGCATCGGACTGTCGCGCGTCGTCCCGGAACTGAAGATGTTCTACCGGCGCCCCGAGCAGCTGGTCCTCACGTTCTCGATGCCGGCGATCATCTGCATCCTGCTCGGCTCGATCTTCTCGGCGAAGCTGCCGAACACCGACACCAGTACCGGCGCCGTGATCGCCGCGAGCATGCTCGCCTACGGCGTGCTCTCGACGTCGTTCATCAACCTGGGCATCAGCGTCGCCGCCGACCGGGACACCGGCGCGCTGCGGCGACTGCGTGGCACGCCCGCGACCGCCACGTCGTACTTCGTCGGGAAGATCGCGCTGGTGGCCATCGCGAGCCTGGCCGAGGCGATCATCCTGCTGCTGGTCGGCGTCTTCGTCTTCAAGCTCCAGCTGCCCTCGGACCTCCTCGGGTGGTGGACGCTGACGTGGGTGTTCGTCCTCGGCATCACCAGCTGTTCGCTACTGGGCATCTTCATCAGCAACTTCGCGAGCAATGCGGTGTCGGCGGCGGTGATGACGAACGGGCCCGCGGTGGGTCTGCAGTTCGTGTCCGGGACGTACGTGCCGCTGATGGTGCTGCCGGCCTGGATGCTGGCCATCGGGTCCGTCTTCCCGGTCAAGTGGATGGCGCAGGGGTTCCGCTCGGTGCTCCTGCCCCCGGAGATGGTGATCTTCGAGCCGGCGGGCACCTGGGAGCACGGCCGGATCTTCCTGGTCCTCGCCACGTGGAGCGTCGTCGGCCTGTTCTGCTGCCTGCGGGTGTTCCGGTGGTCGGACAAGAGGTGAGCACCGCGCCCGCCGTCGCCGGGTTCGAGGTGGCCGATCCGGTGGAGGCGTGGGTTCACGCCGGCTTCCACGTGGGCTCGGACGCCGTCTGCAGGATCGGTGGCGTCGGCGTCCGGTTGGTCGGACGCGAGCGTGGGACCGGACTCGTCGGCTGGTCACTGCGCGGAGTGCCCGACGAGGTCACCGACGTCGACGGCATCCCGACGACCCCGGCGGCCGAGGTCGCCGCCCCCGGCCAAATCCATCCCAACGGGGTCCTGGCGATCGATCACGTCGTGCTGCTGACCCCGGACCTGGGCCGGACCGTCGCATCGCTGGCCACGATCGGCACCCATCCGCGCCGGGAACGCGACGCCCACCTCGGGGGCCGCCCGATGCGGCAGGTGTTCTTCCGACTCGGCGAGGTGATCGTCGAGGTCGTCGGGTCTCCCGAGTCGTCGACGACCGGCCCGTCAGCGCTGTGGGGTCTGACCCACACGGTGTCCGACATCGATGCGACGGCGCACTCGCTGGGCGACCTGACGTCTCCGGTGAAGGACGCGGTGCAGCCCGGACGCCGCATCACCACGCTGCGGCACGAGGACCTCGGCATGTCGGTGCGGACCGCGCTCATGTCGGCGCAGCCGGAGCGGTAGCGACCCGCGCGTCGCCCGCGGGGACGGGCGACGGTGGTCCTATCCTCAGCGGTCATGGGCGAGTCAGGAGAGGACGTGGTGGTCATCCACACCGACGGCGGCTGCCGGCCGAACCCCGGGCCGGGCGGCTGGGGTGCGGTGCTGCGCATGCGTCAGCATGTTCGCGAGATGTGTGGCGGCGACCCCGGTTCGACCAGCAACAACCGGATGGAACTGACCGCACCCATCATGGCGCTGGAGGCGCTCACCAGGCCGGTCGTCGTGCACCTGTACACCGACAGCACATACGTCCGGAACGGGATCACCAAGTGGGTCCTCGGCTGGGAGCGCAACGGGTGGCTGACCGCCGCCAAGCAGCCGGTGAAGAACGTGGACCTCTGGCAGCGCCTGCAGGCGGCGTGCGCCCAGCACGACGTCGAGTGGTTCTGGGTGAAGGGGCACGCCGGCGTCCCCGACAACGAATTGGCCGATGAACTGGCCACTCGCGGGATGCAGGAGGCCATCGACGCGCCGATGCGGTGACCCGTGTGAGGGGTGCCACAGCGCGTCGGGGTTCGGTTTCGCCGCTGGCGCCCGTCTCCACTTCCATGCCTACTTCGACGTGGAGTGACGGAACGGCCTCGGCGCAGTACCTGGACGTGACCCCGGCGCGCGCGGTGCTCGACCAGTTGCAGACGCCGGTGCTCGGCGTCGGTACGGGCGGCCAGATCGTGTACGCGAATCCGGCGTTCGCCGCGATGATCGGCTTGCGTTCCAATCCGGTGGGCCGCCTGGTGAGCACCCTGTTCGCGGTGCCCGACGCCTGCCCACCCGGCAGCACCTCGGCTTTGGCGGACGTGGCGGGACGGTCCCTGTCGTGGCGCCACGTCGACGGCTACGAGGTCCGCACCGTGGTGTCGCCCGCTCTGCCGCACCACCGCGGCGACGTCGAAGTGCTCGTGACGCTCGACGACGTGACCGCCTCGGACTGGACGCACGACGCCCGTTCGAAGAACTGACCTGGGCGGCCCCGCCGGCACCTTGCTCGGCCGGCGAGGCCTGAACGGCCGGAGTGACCGGTCACTTCTGCCGTCCTGAAGCAACCCTTACCCGGGGACGGTCTCGCAAAACGTGGACGAGCCGGACGACGAGAGAAGTTGTCCGACAGCGGTTCTAGTCCTCGCCTCGACGGTCGACCTCGGCGAGGATCCGTAGCGCGATGTCACGCAGCTTGACGTTCTCCCGCTGGGACCGGTCCACCATGCGCGCGAACGCATCGTCGGCCGTGCCGCCGTAGAGCGTGCGAAGCACTCCCTTGGCCTGATCGATCTCCGTGCGGGACGTCAGCGCGGTCTCCAACTGCTCCACCGTGTCCCGGAGCCGTTGCCAACGGTGCGCTTCCGCAATGGCGCGGGCGGCAGCCTCGGTGTAGAGGCCCATGATCTTCTCGTCGATGACGTCGAAGGCCTCCGTCGACCTGCTGTAGGCGTTCAGCGAGCCGACCAGTTCGTCCTCCCCGCTGGCCGGGGATGGCACGATCAGCGGAATCGACAGGGTGGCGTGTACCCCGGCCGCGCGGGCCGCCTCGACGAACTCGGGCCACCGCTGGCCGTCGGCCCGCATGGTGACCCGCACGGGTTGGCGGGTCCTCGCGGCCTCCAGGCAGGGACCGCGGCCGGAGTCGTACTGCTCCTGGTCCAGGGCCACGACGCCGTCGTCGGTCGACGCCGCGGTGCGCACGGGCTCGTCCTGAAGTTCGGTGATGGACACCGCGTCCGCGTCGGACACCGCGCGTACGGCGTTGAGGGCCACCTTCTTGAGCACGTCGTCCAGCGACTCCTCGGCCGCGAGGAGCGTGTTCAGCGATCTGATCGCCTCCGCCGCAGCATCTAGACGGACCAGGAGGTCCGGTCGTTCCACGCTCAAGCGCAAGTCCTTCCCGCAACGTTCTGAAGACGAGGATATCGACCACGAGAGCGGGTCGAAAAGGAAACGGGCGCATGTGCCTAGACGCCGAGTTATGTCATTTATAATCAGTACTGGACGATCTGTCCAATACGCACGCGGCCCGTTGACGGTGACGTCAGAGTCACGTCACCGGCGTGCCGGTCAGGTGCCGGCGGGCAGCGGTGACGAAGTCCACGACGAGCGGGTTGGGGTCGCCGGCCCGGGTCGCGACGATGACCTTGCTGGTGGGGAATCCCTCGACCGGCACGCTGGCGAGGTCGGTGCGCAGCGAGCTGCGCCGGTCACCAGCAGGCAGCACGGCTAGCGCCCCGCCGCTCGCCACCAGCTCGAGCCTGTCCTCGAAGCTCTCACCGGCCGGACCGGCGGAGATCGGACCGGCCTCGGCGTCGAGCGGATAGACCGCGCGGGCGCCGCCGTGCGGGCAGACGAAGTCCTCGCCCGCGAAGTCCGCCGGCGACACCGATGCGCGGGTGGCCAGGTGGTGATCGACCGGCATCACCAGCACCCGCGGCTCCTCGTACAGCACCGTGACGAGGGCGCCCTCGCCCGGGACGGGCAACGGGTCCCTGGCCACCAGGACGTCCACGGTGCCCGCGGCGAAGGACGCCGCGTCGGCGCAATCCAGGTGTCGCGTGCCGATGTCCGCGTGCGGATGGCGTCGACGAAGCTCGCGGACCGCAGCCGTGACGACGAGGTCCTCGACGAAGCCGATGACGATGCTGCCCTCGGGTGCGTGCGCCCGGGCGGTCTGCGTCGCCCGGCGGGCTGCCCGCAGCAGCGCGTGGGCCTCCGGCAGGAAGGCCGCACCGGCCGACGTCAGGCGGGTGCCCTGCGGGGTGCGGTCCAGCAGCCGGACGCCGAGCCGGGCTTCGAGGCGCTGGATCTGGCGACTCAGCGACGGTTGCGCCACCCGTAGCTCCGTGGCGGCGCGGCCGAAGTTGCCGTGCTCGGCGACGACCGTGAAGTACCGCACCAGCCGCAGTTCCAGGTCTGCCCCGAGATCGTTCACCGTCCGTCCAACCCGGCTCGCCGTCGACGGTATTCCGGAGCGCCCGACGTCATTCCGATTCGGCATGACGTCGTGCCGAACGGGTCTTGGACACGATCGGTCGGGTCGCCCGAGACTCGGAAGCATGGAATCCGAGCCGATACGGCGAGAGACGAAGCGCTACGACGGCAAGAACGTCGTGATCACCGGTGGCAGCAGCGGTCTGGGACTCGCGGCCGCGAGGTATCTGGTCGACGGCGGAGCGCGGGTGCTGGTGACGGGCCGCACGCGCGAGACGCTCGACGACGCCGCACGGCGCCTCGGCGACGGCGGTCTCGCCGTCCGGAGCGACGCGAGTTCGCTCGAGGACGTCGACGCACTGGCCGACCGCGTGCGAGCCGAGTTCGGCACCGTGCACGCCCTCGTGGTGAATGCGGGAATCGGGAGCTTCGACCCCTTCGACGAGGTGACCGAGCAGACCTTCGACCGCGTGTTCGCGATCAACGTGAAGGGTCCGTTCTTCACCGTGCAGAAGCTGGCCCCGGTACTCGCCGATGGCAGCTGCGTCGTCCTGACGACGTCGACGGCGAACCAGACCGGTTGGGACCGGCTCAGCGTGTACTCGGCGAGCAAGGCGGCCCTGCGGTCCATGGCCCGCACACTCAGCCGAGAGCTGCTGCCCCGGAACATCCGGGTCAACGCGATCAGCCCGGGGTCGATCGACACCGGCAAGTTGGAGAAGGAGGTCCCCGAACGGGCGGCTCGCCTCAAGGCCGAGTTCACCGCGAGCAGCCCGATGGGGCGCTTCGGCCACCCCGACGAGTTCGCCCCCGCGGTGGCGTTCCTCGCCTTCGACGCGACGTTCGTCGCCGGCATCGAGCTGGTGGTCGACGGTGGCGACTCACAACTGTGAACACTGATGGAAGAGAGCATGATTCGATGAGACGCTACGAGGGCAAGCGGGTCGTCGTGACCGGCGGGACGAGCGGCATCGGCCTCGCCACGGCCACACTTCTCGCCGACGGCGGCGCGACGGTCCTGGTCACCGGCCGCACCCCCGCGTCGCTGGACGCTGCGCGCGCCACGCTCGGTTCCGACGCGATCGTGGTGCGCAGCGACGCCGTGTCGGGGATCGACGAACTCGTCGAGCGGGCGGCCGCCGATCTCGGTGCCGTCGACCTGCTCGTCCTCAACGCAGGCGGGACGCTGGGCGCGTCCGTCGAGGACACCACCGAGAACCAGTACGACGACCTGTTCGACCTCAACACCAAGGCACCCTTCTTCACGCTGCAGCGGTTGCTGCCCCTGATGCCGCCCGGCAGCGCGGCGGTGCTCGTCACCTCGGTGAGCGGAGTCAAGGGCATCGCGGCCACGAGCGTCTACTCGGCGACGAAGGCGGCACTGCGATCCCTGACGCGCACGTTCGCACGCGAACTCGTCGACCGGGGCATCCGCGTCAACGCCGTCTCCCCCGGCCCCGTCGACACGGGCATCCTCGAACGGTCGATGCCACCCGACGCCGCCCGCGAGTTCCTGCAGCAGATGAAGGCCCAGAACCCGATGCAGCGGCTGGGTGAACCCGCCGAGATCGCCACTGCAATAGCGTTCCTCGGCTTCGACGCCACCTACACGACCGGCGCCGAACTCAGCGTGGACGGCGGGGTGTCGCAGTTGTAGGTTTCGCCCTCAGCGCGCCCCACGGACCAGTCGACCCGGCCGCGCCCCGGTGTCCACGTCGTCGCGCCGCGTGACCACTCCGCTCACGATCGTCGCCGCGTATCCGGATGCGCCCTGCACCAGTCGCTTTCCGCCGGCGGGGAGGTCGTGGGCCATGCGCGGCGCGTGCAGCGTCAGGCCGTCGAGGTCGATCACGTTGAGATCGGCCTTCTTTCCGACCTGGACGACGCCCCGGTCGGTCAGCCCGAACAGTTCGGCGGTGTCACGAGACTGCTTGCGGACGACGTACTCCAGGGGCAGCTTGTCGCCGCGGTGGCGGTCGCGCGCCCAGTGCGTCAGCAGGAACGTGGGATAGGAGGCGTCGCAGATCATGCTGCAGTGCGCGCCGCCGTCGGACAGGCCCAGGACGCCGGCGGGATGGGTCATCATCTCGCGGATGGCGTCGTGATTGCCGTTGGAGTAGTTGAACATCGGCAGCATCAGCATCGCGCCTGCGTCGGCCTCGAGCATCAGGTCGTACATCGTGGCCAGCGGATCCTGGCCGCGGTCGCGTGCGATCGCCGACACGGTGCGTTCCGCGGTGGGCTCGTAGTCGGGCGGATCACCCATGGCGTACAGCCGGTCCGCGGAGTACTGCGCCAGCGCGAACATGCCGTCGAACAACACGTTCGGGTCGACGGGCAGGTCGTCCTCGGCGAGGATCGCCGCTCGGACGGCGGGCTCGGCGAGCCGCGCGCCCAACTCCTCGCGGGTGCACTCGGCCACCAGCCGCCGATAGGTCGGGCGGTGAGTGAAGGCGTGATGGCCGGGGAACCCGAGCAGCATGCCGAACGGGCGCGCGGCGACCTGCGGGTGCAGCCGGCTGCCCGCCTCGTGCGCGGCCGCCGACATCTCCAGCTGCTCGCGCCACAGGTTGGGGTCGGCATCGACCTGGATGAGCGCGAAGCTGAGCGCGCAGTCGATCTCCCCGCCGAGGCGCCGCATCCACTCGAGTTCCTTCTTCGGCGCGACGATGTCCTCGCCTGCCGCGCCCTGGGGTGCCAGCTCGAACACCCCGGCACCGCCCGCCGCCATGGCCCGGCCCAGCGCGAACAACTCGTCCTCCGCGGCGAACGTGCCGGGTACCGGCTCGCCGTCCATCGCACGGTGGGCGAGGGTCCGCGACGACGAGAAGCCGAGCGCCCCGGCCTCCGCGGCCTCGCGGACCAGCCGGCTCATCGCCTCGATGTCGTCGGGTGTCGCGGGTTCGTTGCGGGCGCCGCGCTCCCCCATCGCGTAGGCACGCACCGTGCCGTGCGCGATCTGGCTGCCGAAGTCGACGGCGAGTTCCCGCGTCCCGATGACGTCGAGGTACTCGGCGTAGCTCTCCCAGCCCCAGGTGATGCCCTCGGTCAGCGCGGTCCCCGGGATGTCCTCGACGCCCTCCATGAGTTCGATGAGCCACTGCTCGCTACCGGGGCGGACGGGGGCGAAACCGACGCCGCAGTTGCCGGCGACGACCGTCGTGACGCCGTGGTTGCTCGACGGTTCGAGCACGCTGTCCCAGCTGACCTGGCCGTCGTAGTGGGTGTGGATGTCGACGAATCCCGGGGCGACGATCCGTCCCGTCGCATCGATGGTCTCGGCGGCCTCGCCCTCCAGGGCCGGGTCGCCCGGGCCGCGGCGCCGGATCTCGACGATCTTGCCGTCCTTGACCGCGACGTCGGCGGTGAAGCGATCCCCGCCCGTGCCGTCGACGACGGTGCCGCCGGTGATCTTGAGGTCGAACACGGATGCTCCCTTGCAGTCGCGCCTGAATGGTCGATGTAACGCCGTTACAGGCGTCACTGTAATAGCGTCACAGGCCGCACGGACGGGATTGGAGGGGACGATGGCCGAAACGAATCCGGCGACCACCGGGTCGCCGCGCTCACGCGTCACCGCCGACCTCGTCCTCGAGACGGCGGCGCGCCTGATCGACCGCGAGGGTGTCGAAGCCTTCACCATGCGCAGGCTCGCGGAGGAATTGGACGTGGCCGTCACGTCCATCTACTGGCACGTCGGCGGCCGCGACGCACTCTTCGACGCACTCGTCGACCAGCTGCTGGACCAGATGGCCGCACTCCCCACCGAAGCTGGCGACCCGGTCGATCGCATTGCCGCCCTTGCCCGTTCACAACGCCGGATGCTCATCGAGAAGCAGCACGTCCTCAGCATCGCCCACGAACGCGACCGGACGCCGCGGCTGTTCCTGCCGATCCAGCGCGAACTCGCGGCACAGCTGGCCGAACTCGGCGTCACCGGCACACGCGCGGCGCTGGTCCTGCGCGCGGTGCAGGTGCACGTGATCTCGTCGGCGGTGATCCGGTTCTCGGCGGTGCGGGGCGACACGCACGACGAGGAGGACCCGTCGCTGTGGGACCAGACCTGGCCCGACCGGGCGCTCGTCGAGGCGCTGCAGTCCCCGACCGACTACGACGCGGTCTTCGAGTACGGCCTCGCCGCGCTGCTGGCGCCGCTGCGCGACGGGCTCGACTGAGCGCGCGGTCGAGCCGACCGTATGGTCGCAGTAGCGAGACGGTCCGTCTCGCAGGCTCGAGGAGGGCGACTGGATGCCGATCGGACTCACCCCGGAGCAACGCGATCTCGAGGGTGCCATCGCCCGCTTCGCCGACCGGCACGCCGGCGTGGGCGAGACCCGCGCGACGTTGGACGCGATCGCCGACGGCCACCTCCCGGCCTGGTGGGATGAACTGGTGGCACTCGGCTTTCACGCCGTGCACCTGCCCGACTCGGTCGGCGGGCAGGGCGGTGAGCTGATCGACGCGGCCTGCGTCGTCGAAGCCGCAGCGACCGCGTTGTTGCCCGGGCCGCTGCTGCCGACCGTGATCACCGGCGCCGTCGCGGGCGTGGCGGGAGATGACCCCGCCGCCGTGGCGCTAGCCGCCCGACTGGCCGAGGGCGTCACCGCGGCCACGATCCTCCCGGGGCACGGCGACCTGAGGGCCACGGCCGGCGACGACGGGTGGCTCGTCACCGGCGCGTCGCGCGACGTCCTCGGCGCCCGTGCCGCCGGCGTCGTGCTGGCAGCCGCGGAGACGGACACGGGCGGGACGGCGTGGTTCGTCGTCGACCCGCGCGACGACGCGGTGACGGTCGAGGCCCGGGGCGGAACCGACCTCACCGTCGACGTCGGGACGGTCTACCTCGACGAGTTGCGCGTACCGAATGCGTTGATGGTCAACGGCATCGACGACGTCGCGGCGTGGGACGTCGCCGCCGCGCTGTCGGCGTGCGCTGCCGCGGGCACCCTGCGCTGGTGCGTGGACGCCGTGACGAGCCACCTGCGCACCCGCGAACAGTTCGGCAAGCCCATCGGCACGTTCCAGGCCCTCCAGCACGAAGCGGCGATGCTGCTGGTGAACACCGAACTCGCGACCGCCGCCGCCTGGGATGCGATTCGCGCGACGGACGAACCGCCCGAGCAGCGGAGCATGGCGGCGGCCGGGGCCGCGATCATGGCGCTCGCCCCGGCGCCCGACCTCCTGCTGGACGCGCTCACCATGTTCGGCGCCATCGGGTTCACCTGGGAGCACGACCTGCACCTGTACTGGCGGCGCGCCATCAGCCTGGCCGCGTCCATCGGCCCGACGACGCGGTGGTCGCGACGGCTCGGCGAACTCGGGTGCACCCACGTGCGGGACACGTCGCTGAAACTCGGCGACGCCGAGGCGGGCTTCCGCGCCGAGGTCGCCGAGGTGCTCGACCGCGCGCTCGAACTGCGCAACGACGTGCCAAGTCCGCTGGGCGACTACCCGGACCTCGCGACGGGCCCACAGCGTTCCCTACTCGCCGACGCCGGGTTGCTGGCGCCGCACTGGCCACCGCCGTGGGGCGTGGGAGCGACCCCGGCGCGGCAGTTGATCATCGAGGACGAGTTCGCGAAGCGGCCCGCACTCGTCCGTCCGTCCCTCAACATCGCCGAGTGGATCCTCCCGACGTTGTTGACCGCTGGTTCGGAAGACGTTCAGCGGGAACTCATCCCGCCCTCGCAGCGCGGCGACCTACGGTGGTGTCAGCTGTTCAGCGAGCCCGGTGCGGGTTCGGACCTCGCGGCGCTGAGCACCCGCGCGGTCAAGGTGGACGGCGGCTGGCGGATCAACGGCCACAAGATCTGGACGTCGTCGGCGCAGCACGCGCACTACGGTGCGCTACTGGCCCGGACCGATCCCGTTGCGGCCAAGCACAGGGGCATCGGGTACTTCGTCGTCGACATGCGCGCCGATGGCATCGAGGTACAGCCCATCAAGACCGCCGACGGCGAACCACACTTCAACGAGGTCTTCCTCACCGACGTCTTCGTCCCCGACCGGATGCTGCTCGGCGGACCCGCGGACGGGTGGGGTCTCGCCATCAGCACCATGGCGTCCGAACGGGTCGCGATCGGCGGTTACGTGAACATCGACCGGGCCGTCGCCCTGCGACACCTCGTACGGCAGCCAGGGCCGGACCGCGACGCCGGGCTGTGCGCACTGGGCGAACTGGACGCGTACACCAACGCCATCAAGGCGCTGGGCGTGCGCGAGACGCTGCGCCTCATCGACGGCGACGCCGCGGGACCGGCCTCGAGCATCGCCAAGGTGGCGACGGCCGTCATGCTGCGGCGCACGTTCAAGGCCACGCTGGAGTTGGCCGGCCCGCTCGCCATGGTGGAAAAGACGGATCCCGCGGTCGTCGCGCCCTATCTGCGGCTCCCCGCCGAACTCATCGGCGGTGGCACGAAGCAGATTCAGCTGAACATCATCGCGCAGATGATCATGGGCCTGCCGCGCAAGTGACGCGGTCGGGCGGCCAGCGGCGCCGAGAGTGACTCTGGCGACGATCTGCGGGGCGGATCCGTCGCGAGTTTCACACTCGGCGGCGAGCTCGGCGGCCGCGATGGCGCTGCGGCCAGGGCGGCCTAGCTTCCGGGCCACTCCCCCGTCGCCCGCTCGAACATCCGGGCGCCCTGCCGGTCGATCACGGTCTTGACCACCGAGTAGATGGCGCCCTGGATCGCCGCGGCGATCAGGATCTCGCGCAGCGGATACTCCGTCTCGAGCGGGCCCGGCGGATCCGCCTTGGGTCCGGGCGCCGCCTGCTTCCACACCTGCTTGAAGATCGCGCCGGCCAGCAGGCCGCCCACGATCGATCCGGCCAGGCCGAACGGCCGGTACAGGACCTTCGCCGAGGTGCTACTGGACTTCTTGGGCATCGGAACCCCTTCTCCATTGCGCGCTCACGGGACCGAGCGACGCGGCTTCCGTCGGCGAGGTGCCCCGAGAAGCCGCCCACCAAACACCGCCGGACGAACGATCGGTGGGCGTCAGCGCCTGGGCGAGGACGTCGTGCAGCGCCGAGGTCCCGGCGCGACCTGGAGAGTCACGCGTTCCTTTGCCGCACGAATCGGGCGTCGTGGCCCCACAATGATCGGGCGGTGCTCACGTCGGTCGCCGTACTTCGCGATGGGGGCTTCATGCTGACTTTCCTGGCAGCGACGGTCCTCGTCGTCGTGGTGACGGCCGCTGTCGTCGTGAAGCTGTGGGCGCGGCGTCACGTACCCGATTCCGGGTGGTTCATCGACAGCACCCGCGCCGCAGGTGCTCTCACGGTGATCGGCACGATGTTCTCGGTGCTGCTCGCGTTCACCATCTTCTACGCGCTGCAGAACTATCAGCGCGCACGCGACGGCGGCAGCATGGAGGCCATCTCCGTCACCGAGTTGCACAACGTCGCCGACGTCCTCGAGGGCCACGCCGGGACCCGCCTGCACGGTGACCTCATCTGCTACTCGCGCGCCGTCGTCCACGACGAGTGGCCTGCCATGGCGCGCGGCGAGTCGTCCACCGTGGTGCAGGGCTGGGTCGACACGATGGTGGCGGACTTCGAGGGCCTGAACCCGACCAGTGCGAAGCAGGAGGCGGCGTATAGCCAGTGGTTCGACCAGCAGGCGCAACGCCGCGACGGCCGCCGCGCCCGCGCCGCCGAGGCCGCACCGTCGGTACCGATGCCGCTGTGGGTCGTCCTCGGCATCGGCGCCACGGCCATCCTCTCCTACATGTGCGTGCAGGCCGATCGCCGCGAGGGCCCGATCGTCCAGGCGGTCCCCATCGCGTTCGTGTCGGCTCTGGTCACGTCGGCCCTGCTGGTGGTGGCCTTCCTCGACAGTCCCTACGACGACTGGTCGGGCAGCATCCAGCCGGAGCAGATGCGGGTGACACTGCACCTCATCGACGACGGCCACGACGCGCCGTGCGACGCGAACGGCACGCCGACGTAACGCCCGTCGGACTGCACGCAGCATCCGAAGCCGTTGCGCCACCCGCGATGTGGAGAGCACGGCCGTTACATTCCGCTATTCGCCCGAATGCTTTGGCAAGCCTTGGTTTCCTGGAACTTCCGCGGCCGGCTGATTACCGTGCACGTCATGTCCGTGACGTCGCACCCCGCCGAACCGCATGCCGGTTCGGTGGCGTCGAAGCTCAACTGGCTGCGCGCGGGCGTCCTCGGAGCCAATGACGGCATCGTGTCGACCGCGGGCATCGTGGTCGGAGTCGCCGCGGCGTCGGCCTCGACCGGGCCGATCCTGATGGCAGGCATCGCAGGACTGGTCGCCGGGGCCGTCTCGATGGCGTTGGGCGAGTACGTGTCCGTCAGCACCCAGCGCGACACCGAGCGCGCCCTCCTCGTCAAGGAGGAAGCGGAACTCGAGCTGTATCCCGCAGCCGAACTCGACGAACTCGCGGCGCTGTACGAGGCGAAGGGACTGTCGGCGGCGACCGCTCGGACCGTGGCGGAGGAACTCACCGACCACGATGCCTTCGCCGCCCACGTCGACGTCGAACTCGGGATCGACCCCGCCGAACTAACCAACCCGTGGCAGGCGGCGCTGTCGTCCGCGCTGTCGTTCACCGTCGGCGCGACGCTTCCCCTGGTGGCGATCCTGCTGCCCTCCCACGGCCTGCGCGTCCCGGTGACGATTGCCGCGGTGCTGCTCGCGCTCGCGGTCACGGGCGCCGTGTCGGCGACCCTGGGCAACGCTCCGAGGGGACGGGCGATCGCCCGCAACGTGATGGGCGGTGCGCTCGCCCTCACCGTCACCTACGTCGTCGGACACCTGGTCGGTGCCACCGTCGGTTGACGTGACCCGACGATGCCGGTGTCAGGCGGTCACCAGGGTGTCGGCCGCGCCGGCCATGTGGTCGATGACCGCCTCTGCGGCCTTGGCGGTGTCACCCGACTCGATCGCGTCGACGATGTCGTGATGCCGCTTGGCGTTCATGTTCTTGATGGCGCGATCGACGCCGGCGAACATGATCGACATCCGGATGCTGCCCTCCAGCGACGTCCACTGGTGCAGCAGAGTCAGATTGCCGGTGAGTTGGCACATCGTGCGATGGAACCGGAGGTCGGCCTCGATCCGGTCCTCGAGGTTCGACGCCGCCCACCGGTCCATGTCGTCCACGGCGCTGCGCAGGGTGGCGACGGCCTCCGTGCGGTCCGGACGCGCCGCCAGCTCGCGGGCGGCGAGCGACTCCAGCGCTGCCCGGACGTGGAAGACGTCGCGGATCTCCTTGGTGTCGAGGTGGCGCACCGACAGCCGACCACGGGCCCCGGCCGAGATCAGCCCCTCCTGCTGAAGCTGCCGCATGGCCTCCCGCAGCGTGCCGCGGCTGATCTGAAGCGCCTCGGACAGTTCGGTTTCCACCAGGTGCGTGCTGGGCGGGATCTGACCCGACGTGATCGCCTTCCGCAGTGCGGTCAGCGCCTGCTCACGCAGACTGGTCTTCTCCAGCCGCAACAGCGACGTCGGTTCGACCGACATGTGGTGCCCCTTCGACTGTCAACACTTGCTTGTCAACAGCCAACCTTACAGTCGACCGAGGACGGTAGCGACGATCTGCGGCGTCGACAGGCCGTACCGCTCGTGCAACGTCGGCAACGCCCCGGCGGCCAGGAACTCGTCGGGCAGTCCGATCGGCGTGATCTGCTTGGCGATCCCTCGACGCACCGCCGCCGACGCCACCGTCTCGAACAGACCGCCGACCACGGTGTGGTTCTCGCACGTCAGCACGAGACGGTCTGAATCCACCTGCGCCATTACTGTTTCGGCGTCGAAGGGCTTGATGGTCGGCGTGTGCACGACGGCGACGTCGACGTTGTGTGCGCTGAGCTCGTCGGCCGCCTGCAACGCGCGCATGGTCATCAGACCGGACGAGATCAGCACCACGTCCGCCCCGTCGCGAAGCACCTTGGCCTTGCCGAGTTCGAAGGTGTAGTCGTACTCGTCGAGCACCGTCGGCACGTTGCCGCGCAGCAGCCGCAGGTAGGTCGGCCCGGGGTGCTCCGCGAGCTGAGGTACCGCCTGCTCGATGTCCACCGAGTCGCACGGGTCGACGATCGTCAGGTTGGGCATGCCCCGGAAGATCGCCATGTCCTCGGTCGCCTGGTGCGACGGCCCGTAACCGGTGGTCAGGCCCGGCAGGCCGCCGACGACGTTCACGTTGAGATTCGGCTCGGCGATGTCGAGGCAGATGAAGTCGTACGCGCGGCGCGCCGCGAACACCGAATACGTCGACGCGAACGGCACCAGCCCGGTCTCGGCCATCCCCGCCGCGGCGCCGAAGAGCAGCTGTTCGGCCATGCCCATCTGGAAGAACCGGTCGGGGAATTCGCGGGCGAAGATGTGCATGTCGGTGTACTTGCCGAGGTCGGCCGTCAGCCCGACGATGCGTTCGTCGGCCTGCGCCGCCTTCACCAGGGCGTGCCCGAATGGTGCGGGCGTCGTCTTCTGACCGGGATCGGCGAACGATGCGATCATCGCCGACGTCTTGAGCGGGACGACGGATGTCATACGAGTACTCCTTCGTGGCCTGCGGTGAGCTGGTCGCGGCAGATCTGCCATTCGTCGGCGTCGATGCGCATGAAGTGGGCCTTCTCCCGGTTCTCGAGCAGCGGTACGCCGCGACCGACCCGGGTGTCGCACAGGATGACCGACGGCGCACCGACGGGTTCCGAGGTCACCTCGTCGAACGCGGCGAGCAGTGCGCCGACGTCGTTGCCGTCGACGCGTTGGGTGTGCCATCCGCAGGCGGCCCACTTGTCGGCGACCGGCTCCGTGCGCAGCACTCCGGCGGTGGGCCCGTCGGCCTGCAGCGCGTTGATGTCGACCATGGCGATCAGGCGTCCCAGCTGATGATGGGACGCGCCCATGGCCGCCTCCCACGTGGAACCCTCGTCGAGTTCCCCGTCGGACAGGAAGTTGATGACGCGGGCGTCGGATCCCTGATGGCGGAGTCCGAGCGCCATGCCGACGGCGACGGTCAGGCCGTGGCCCAGCGATCCGCCCGAGATCTCCATTCCCGGTGTGTAACTCGCCATCCCGGACATCGGCAACCGCGACCCGTCGGAACCGTAGCTGTCGAGTTCGGCGGCGTCGATGATGCCGGCTTCGGCGAGCGCCGAATACAGTGCGATCGCGTAGTGGCCCGTCGAGAGCAGGAACCGGTCCCGTCCGGTCCAGTGCGGATCGTCGGCGCGGTAGCGCAGTTGATCCGCGTAGACCGCGGCGAGCATGTCGGCGGCGCCGAGGGCCTGCCCGATGTACCCCTGGCCTTGCGCCTCACCCATGTTCAGGGCGTGGTGGCGCATGCGGTAGGCGGCGTCGGCGACCTGCTGGGTGCGCGTAGTCGACGGCGTGGCGTTCGTCCCGGGCATCAGGCGGCCACCTCTTGGGTCGACGGGGTCTTCTCGGTGGCCTGGTCGGCCAGCAGTCGTTCCCGCGGACCCCACGTCTCGCGGGTCAGGATCGCGGCCACGAGGCCGATCGCCATGTATCCGCTGAACAGCAGGGCCGGGCCCCACCAGCCGTAGGCCTCGTACAGCAGCGTGGTGATGAAGGGGGTGAATCCCGAAGCGATGGCGGAGATCTGGTAGGCCAGGGAGGCGCCGGACGAGCGGGTGTTCGCGTTGAACAGTTCGGGGAACCAGCCACCCTGGGAGCCGGCGAGCGCGTTCTGGAAGACGCCGTAGGCGATGACGAACGTCGCGAGGATGAGGATGAACATGCCGGTGTTCACCGCGACGAACATCGCTATGCCGAACGGGATCCCGAGCGCACACACCCACAGGTACAGGGGGCGGCGGCCGATCCGGTCGGTCAGCCTGGCCCAGCCGAAGGTGGCGAAGATGCCGATCGCGGCCGCGACGCAGAGGGCGCCGATGGTCTGGGACCTGGTCGCGAGTTCGGCGTTCTTCAGATAGGACAGCATGTACGTGATGGACACCGCGTAGCCGGCGGTCTCCGCGATGCGAAGGCCGATGCCGCGCAGGATGTTCCGCCAGTCGGTCTTCACGACCTCGACGATCGGCGACTTGATGATCTCGCCCGAGGCCTTGACGTCCTCGAACACCGGCGACTCCGGCACCTTGGCCCGGATGATGAGCCCGACGATGACGAGGACGGCGCTCGCGAGGAACGGCACCCGCCACGCCCAGTCGCCGCCGAGGTGGATGCTGAAGAAGAAGACCAGGTTCGCGATGAGCAGGCCGACCGGGAAGCCGGCCTGGACGATGCCGGTGTAGCGGCCCTTCTTCTTCCACGGGGCGTGCTCGTAGCTCATCAGGATGGCGCCACCCCACTCGGCGCCGAAGGCCAGGCCCTGGATGATGCGCACGGTCACCAGCAGTATCGGTGCCAGCACGCCGACGGTGGCATACGTCGGGAGAAGGCCGATGGCGAACGTGGCCAGGCCCATGAGGATCAGCGACGCCACCAGAACCGGCTTGCGGCCGACCTTGTCGCCGAGGTGTCCTCCGATGATGCCGCCGAGGGGCCGGGCGACGAAGCCAACGCCCAGGGTCGCGAACGACAGCAGGGTGCCCGCCAGCGGGCTGGAGTTCGGGAAGAACGCGGTGCCGAAGTACAGCGCTGCGGCGGTCCCGAATCCGATGAAGTCGTATGTCTCGATGACGGCCCCGACACCGGAGCCCACTGCTACCCGCTTGGCGTCCTTGGTGCCGTGCACCGGACCCCTCATCGACAGAGCGTCGTCGCTCATGATGGTCATCCCTTCGCGCTGAGCTGTCTGGATTCGATCACTGTCGACCGTCAACAGTGCGTTGCATCACCTAGTGTGACCACGCCCACACCGCGTTGTCAACAGTCGACACAAGTTGACCGTCATCGGTTGACTGTCAACAGTGCACCGGCCTAAGGTGGGCTGCATCACACACCGCCCGAGGAGATCGCTGATGCCGCACTACGACAGCCGACTGGGTTGCTCGACGATCAGCTTTCGGCATCTGGCCCTCTCCGAGGCCCTCCGCACCATCGGCGACCTGGGGTTCACCGAGATCGACCTCGGCGCCCTGCCCGGTGTCTGCGACCACGTGCCCTACGTCCTCGACGACGACGCAGTCGCCGCCGTGTCGGCCACCGTCCGCGCCTCCGGCCTGGCGGTGCGCTCGATCAACGCCGACGTGGGCGACCTGAACCGGCCGCTGGAGGAGTCAGAGCGCGACGCACGCCGGACGCATCTCGACGCGCTGATCGCGCTCGCCGTGGCAGTGGGATCGCCGGCGGTGGTCCTGCCCTGCGGCGCACTGGACCACGAACCGCTCTCGACGCTGGACGCCGACCTCGACCTCGTGGCCGCCGAACTGGCCGCCGCTGCCGCCGTCGCGGCCGAATCCGGTATCGAGATCTGGACGGAGTCGCTGCACTTCCATCGACTCTCCTGGAACCTCGACCGCGCTCGAGGGCTGTCCCTGCGCCTCACCGACACCCCCGTCCGCCAGGTCATGGACTTCAGCCACGTCGTCGCGTCCGGCGGCGATCCCGCCGAGTTCGTCGACCAGCTCGGCCCGCACATCGCCCACGTCCACATCCGGGACGCCGTGCCGGGCAACATCAACCTCTCCGTCGGCAACGGCCACGTGGACTTCGCCCATGGCCTCAAGACGCTCCGTCACGCCGACTACGCCGGGCACTTCTCCCTCGAACTCGAGACCCGCGACGTCACCGACGACCAACGACCCGCCGCGACGGCACGCGCCGCCCGGCTCATCTCACACCTGATCTGACGACACGAAGGAGCACGACCATGTCCACCACCACCCAGCGCACCGCCGTCATCACCGGAGCCACCTCCGATCGCGGCATCGGCATGACCCTGGCGCAGCGATATGCGCGCGAGGGCTGGGCCGTCGTCATCCTCGACCTCGACGGCGAGGCGTCCGCCAAGGTCGCCTCCGACATCGGCAACCAGTACGCCGTGCCCGCCTTCGGTCACGCAGTCGACGTCACCTCGGAGGAGTCGGTGACCACCGCACAGTCCGCCGTCGCCGCCGAGGTCGCGTCGGGCAATCTGCCGCCGGTCGGCGCATTGGCCAACATCGCCGGAATCACCTCCCCCGTACCGTTTCTCGAGACCACCCTCGACCTGTGGAACAAGGTGATGGCCGTCAACGCCACCGGCACCTACCTCGTCACCAAGGCGTTCCTGCCGGACATGATCGACAACGGCTGGGGGCGCATCGTCAACATGTCGTCGGTGTCCGCGCAACGCGGAGGCGGCGTGTTCGGCAAGGTGCCCTACTCGTCGGCGAAGGCCGCCATCCTCGGTTTCACCAAGGCACTGGCCCGCGAGATCGCCGACACGGGCGTCACCGTCAACGCCGTCACGCCCGGCGCGGTCGACACCAACATCCGCGTCGGGGCCACCGATGAGTCCGAGGCCGCCCTGGCCGCGGGCATCCCCGTCGGACGCACCGCCACCACCGAGGAGGTGGCAGCCGTCATGACCTTCCTCTCCAGCGAGGACGCCAGCTACCTGACCGGCACCACCGTGGACATCAACGGCGGCAGCCACATGCACTGAGGCGCCGCCTCGTCACTGCTCGTCCGCCCCCTCGGCGACGGCCTCCGAGTGCGCGCGCCTGGCCTCCGACTCGTCGTCGTCCGCGGCGGCCCGATGCCTGTCGGCCGCGGCGCGGTGCGCCACCAGGTCGCCGACACCGTCGTCGGCGGCCTGATCGTGTACCAGGGCAGCGTCACGATGCGTCGATGCGGCTTGTTCGTGGCCCACGGCCGCTTGGTCGTGGGCCCGCGCGGCGCGAGTCCTGGACGACTGTGCGTGTTCCCGCGCGCGCTGCACGTCCTGCTCGGTGACCGTCTCGCCGGCGGCGAGTTCGGCATTGCGCGTCTGCAGTTCCAGGGCACGGCGGCCCGCGTCGGCGTTCGCGTCAGTGGGCACGGTTCACTCGACCGTGGTGTCGACGACGCGCGCCGCGATGCGGGACAGCTTCTCGTTGCCGTCCTGCGACAGCTTCCGCAGCATCTCGAACGCGCTGACGGCGTCGATCTTGAACCGTTCCATGATGATTCCCTTGGCCTGGCCGATCAGGTCACGGCCGGCCAGCGCGGACTGGAATTGCGTCTCCCGCTCGCCGGCGATGATCGCCATGGCCGCCTGGGTCGCCAACATGGCACCGATCGACTCCGAATTGTCGTCGAAGGTGTGGGTGTCCCGGCCGAAGAGGTTGAGCGCGCCCGCGCCGTTGTCGTGGGTGTACAGCTGATAGGACAGCATGCTGTTGATGCCGTGCCCGACCGCGCCCTTGGCGAACCGCGGCCACCGGTCGTCGCCGGAGAGATCGGCGCACCGCACGATCGAGTCCCCCGCGGCGGCGTCCAGACACGGGCCCTCGCCGAACTGCTTCTGCAGCTGATCCAACTCGGCGAGCACGGGCACCGTGGGATTCAACGACTGGAAGTCGTCGCCGGTGATGATCAGGATGTCCGCGAAGTCGATGCCGTCGATGAGGTCGACCGCCGCCGCGGTCACGGCCGCCAGCGTGGCGTCGAGGTCCGGCTGACCGACGAGCGAGTCCGCCACGTCGTGCATCGCGGCTCGCATCGCAGCATCGTGTTGTTCTCGGGTTGCCATGACGTCTACTTCCCTCTGCCACAGTTGGGAGGGTTTTCGTACGGGCAGTACCTCAGTATGCCCCTTCTGGCAGGCCTGCGGGATGCGGCGACTCGATCACTCGACGCCGCGGTCGGGTGCGCCCATGTCCCCCGTCCCCGGTATGCCGTCGGCCAGGCCGTACCGCAGATGGACCACGCCCTTCGGGCTGACGGCCGGCGGTTCGAGGAGCGCGACGTTGGTCGGTACCGCGCCGCCGTCGAAGACCTTCTTGCCCGAGCCCAGCACGATCGGGTGCAGCCACAGGTGAAGACGGTCGAAGAGCCTCTCGCGCAGCAGGGTCTGCACGAAGTTCAGGCTCCCGACGACCTTCACCTGCTGGTGGCGGTCGCGAAGGTCTCGGACCTCGCGAGCGAGATCCGCACCCAGCAGCGTGGACCCCGCCCAGGTGAGTTCCGGCCGTGAGCGCGACGCCACGTACTTCGGAATTCCGTTGAAGAGCGTCGCGATCGCGTCGTCGTCGCCGCCCTCCTGGTGGGGCCAGTAGGCGGCGAAGATGTCGTAGGTCCGTCGGCCGAGCAGCAGCGCGTCGGTGCCCTCGTACGACGCGCCGATCTGGGCACCGGCGACGTCGTCGACCAGGGGCGCCTGCCAGCCACCGAACGCGAATCCGTCCGGGTCCTCGTCCGGCCCACCGGGGGCCTGCGCGACGAGGTCGAGCGTCGCGAACATCTCGATGTCGATGAATCCCATGCCGTACTCCTCGTGTCGTCTGTCGATGGGTGGACCGGCGGGCACCCACGAACTCATCGCGGGCTGTGGGTCGGCTTACGGCTAGCTGGTAGTGGGGAGTGACGCCAGCGTCGATGTTCGGGCAGGCCGTTCACGGGACTCTTGGTGCAGCCGATTGAGCCCCTCGAAAGGAACCATCATGACGAACACCGCTTCTTCGCCCACCAGGACGCGTTCGCGGATGCTCCGCCCGCTTGCCGCAGCCGCACTCTCCGCGGCGGCGCTGATGGGACCGCAGGCCATGGGGCTCGCCTCCGCCGCGCCCGACGCGACGGCAGTCCCCGGCGCGGCCTGCTCCGACGTCGAGGTCGTGTTCGCCCGCGGTACCTTCGAGGCACCGGGCGTGGGGCTCACGGGTCAGGCGTTCGTCGACGCGCTCACCTCGCGGCTCGGAGGCAAGTCGGTCGACGTCTACGGCGTCAACTACCCCGCGTCCCTGGACTTCGGGGACGCCATCGACGGCGTCGCCGACGCCTCGAACCAGATTCAGGCGACCGCCGCCAGCTGCCCGAACACCAAGATCGTCCTCGGTGGCTACTCACAGGGTGCGGCGGTGGCCGCGTTCACCACCTCCGACAGCGTTCCCGCCGGTGTGACCCTGCCCGCCGGCCTCACCGGGCCGATGCCGCCCGAGATCGCCAACCACGTGGCGGCGGTCGTGCTGTTCGGAACGCCGGACCCGTGGTTCCTCAACCTCGTCGACCACAGCGCACCCCCCATCGCGATCGGCAACGCCTACACCGCCAAGACCCTGCAGCTGTGCAATCCCGGCGACCCGGTCTGCTACCCCGGCGGCCTCAACCGCGCCGCACACAGCGCGTACAAGGACAACGGTGCGACCGATCAGGCGGCCGACTTCGCCGCCAACGCACTGTTGTCGGCACCGTCTGCCGCAGCACCCGTCTGATCGTCTCGGACCTCGAGGAGTTCGGCCTCGACCGCCCGGAGCCTGGGTAGGCTCGCGCCATGGCGGACGAGATCGGGCCGGACGACCCCACGCGGTCGGCCGGCGTGGTCGAGACCCGCTCCCTGCGGGCTTGGGGGTTGGACCGCTCCGATGACGCCGCCGTCGACCCGGACGTCGCCCGGCGCCGACGATTGAGCCCGCGCACGATCGTCGTGGCCGCGGTGGCGTCGAGCCTGCTGGTGGTCGTCGTCGCGGCGGTGGTCGGGTACCGCAGCCTCACCGGATCCGGCGCCGAAGGGACACAGACGTCGCCGACTCCTCCGCAGGCAGCCGCGCCCTCGGTGTCGGTGTTCGACGGGACGTACCGCGTCTTCCACGACTGGAAGAACACGACGTTCTCCGACGGTGACGGTGGCTCCGCGGGCAAGGTGCAGTGGAAGTTCGACGAGGTGGCGCCCGACTACTGGTACGCGTTCTCCTCGACCTGCACCAAGACCGAGTGCATCGCGACCGGTACCCCGCTCGACGATCGACGCGTGCCACTCGAGAACGGCAACCCGGTGGTGATGCGACTCGTCGGGGACGCGTGGAACGACATGGCGGCGTCGCGCTGGCAAGAGGAGTGCACCGACCCGAGTACCGGTGCGGTCATCGGGCGGGCGTGGAACAGCCAGCGCCTCAGTTTCCAACCCCGGGACGACGGCACCTTCGTCGGCACACTGACGACGCGGGTGGATTCCGACGAGTGCGGCGACGAGGGCACGACCGCGCGCACGCCCCTCGTCGCGACCCGAATGAGTTCCGGGAGTTGAGGACTCACGAAATCCGGGTGCACGGTGAACTCCGCCGCTACCTCGTCATCCGCCCACCCGGCTCGACGGTCGGCCACCTGCCGGTGATCATCGATCTCCACGGCAGTGGGAGCAGCGCCGAGGAACACGCGGGCGTCACCGCGGCATCGTCCTGGGCGATGGCCGGCGCCGTCGTCGTGCTGCCTCAGGCCAGCATTCCGTTTCAGTTGATCGACGGTCGCCCAGAGGGTTTCGCCTGGAACGTCCCCGGGAGTCCCCTGCCCGGCGAATCGAGCGCTCGCCGAGGCCCCGACGACGTGGCGTTCATCGATGCGATCGTCAGTGACCTGATCGATCACCACGGGGCCGACCCGACCCGCCTGCACCTGCGCGGCTACTCCGGCGGTGCACGGTTGGCAGCGCACGTCATTGCCGCAGCGACGGGGCGATTCGCGTCGGCGTGCTTCGTCGCAGGTGTTCGCTTCGTCGAACCGCACGCCGGTCCGCTGCCACGCATTCTCGCGATTCACGGGCTGGCGGACACGGTCAACTCGTTCGGTGGCGGCACCGACACCCGATGGTCCGAGTCGGTGCCGTCGGCGGTCCGCCGCTGGGCCCTCGCGGCGGGGTGTCCCGATGCGAGCACGACGAGCAACACCGATCACGTCGTCGACTCCACGTACGTCGACGCGCTCGACAACCCCGCCGTCCGCCTCCTGGCGGTGAAGGGAGCCGAACACTCGTGGCCGGGAACCTCCGACCAGGATCACATCGCGGCATTCGGGGTCGCCACCGACTTCGACGCGTCGGGTGCGCATTTCGCCTTCGTCCGCGACGTCGAGGCAGACGCGGCGAGCGCGGTCCCGAACGACCGGCACTAGCCCTACAGTTCGCGTCCTCGACCAGATCCGCCTCCCCCACACCGGGAAGCATGCCGCTACTCCTCAGACGGACGGCCAGCGGCTACGACTCGGAGAAGTGAGGCGACGCCGCGTCCGGTCGGTACGGTCACGGAGATGGCCACACCGCGTCGCACGATGCCCCCGGACCTGCCGGCGTGGCTGTACGTCGCCGCGACTCCACTGCTGTGGCCGGCCATCTTCCTGGGAAGTCGCTCGCTGACACGTGGTGGTGGGGACTCGTGCGATCGCGTATACGCCGACGACTGGTCGTCCCGCGATGCCGAATTCCGCACGGCGCAGCTGGTTTCTCAGTGGGGCGGCGGCGTGATGATCGTGCTCGGCGTTGCGGTGCTCGTGTCACTCGTGGCGCGGCGGCACCGCCTCGGCCCGCGTCGGTGGGTGTCGTGCGCGGTGGTGACCGCCCTGGCGACGGCCGGCTACGGCATGCTCATCGCGACGTCCGGCTTCACCACCGACTGCTTCTAGGGCCCCCACGGATCCTTGCCGGCGACCGCGTCACCGCCGGTCGTGAAGTCGAGGATCTCGTCGGCGGCCGGGTCGAAGCGGGGCCATTTCGGCAACTCGGGCCCGTTCGGGTCGCCGGTACGGGCGAAGTTGACGACGTAGGCGCTGGCCGTTCGCCCGACCTCCTCGTCGCTCGCCGTCGTGCCGTCGCCGTAGCGGATCCGCTCGGTGTTCAGGAAGAACGGGATGTCGGTGGCGTGCAGGGCGCCGTCCTCCGGATCGACCGATCCCGGAACGTAGGAGAAGCGGTAGGAGTAAACCGGGACGCCCTGCCGCGCGAGGACGGTGGCGACGTCGCGGGCTCCCGCGATCATGAAGCCGTCCCGACCGCCGAGGTCGTCTTTGGTCGCGCCGATCATCACGGGCACCCGGGTGAAGGCTCCCGCCCGGTAGGCGGCGCGCTGGTCGACGATGACGGTCCCGTCGACGAACGGGCTGGCGAAGTCCCGCGGCGATTCGTCGAAGAGGCGTTCCATGCTGAGGTCCCCGCGGATCCGTTCTGCGCTCACGTCTCGAAGCTTCGTCAGCGCCTCCGGATCCTGCGACGAAATGCCCTGCGTCTCCGCGAAGTTCAGTCCCAGCCGCTCCGCGTCGCCGATGGTCGTCGGCTCCAGCTGGGTGCCGTCGCCACCGGACATGATGATCGCCCGCTGCATCAACCCCTGCGCGAGCGGTGACGTCAGCAGCATGTTGATCGACATGCCGCCCGCGCTCTCCCCCATGACGGTGACGTCGTTCGGGTCGCCTCCGAAGGCGGCGATGTTCCGCTTGACCCATTCGAGTCCGGCGATCTGGTCCATGATCCCGTAGTTGCCGAGCCGTCCGCCATCGGCGTCTTCCTTCGTCAACTGCGGGTGCGCGAAGGTCCCGAAGCGTCCCAGCCGGTAGTTGAAGCTTGCGACCACCACGCCCTGGCGGGCCAGCTCGGCACCGGTGTAGGTGGGCGGCGAGGACCCGCCGTTGACGAAGCCGCCGCCGTAGATCCAGACGACGACCGGCCGTGGTCGGGCCGTGTCGCCGGCCGGCCGCCAGACGTTGAGGTAGAGGCAGTCCTCGGACGGTTCGGTCCCGGGCGGCGCGGCATCGCTGGGCGCCGGCCGCTGCATGCAGTCGTTGCCGTAGTCGCGGGCATCCCGCGTTCCCTCCCATCGCGCCGCCGGTTGTGGTGCACGCCACCGGAGGTCGCCGACCGGAGCGGCTGCGAACGGGATGCCCTTCCAGCTCTCGACGCCGTCGTCGACGCTGCCGCTCAGCGCCCCGGTCTCCACGTCGACGACGGGCCCTGACTCGGCAGGGGTCGAGGGCACCAGCAGCGCCGCCGCGATCAGTGCGGCTCCAGCAAGTCCCCCGAGTGCCACCCAAGTCTTCCGCACGTCTGTCGACGCCCCTTCCCACCGCAGAGTGTCCCGTCATGGCGATGGTAGGTGGCCGACATCGCGCCGGCGGGATCGATCCGGCTCAGGACCGTCGCGGTCCCATCAGGTCCACGGCCACCCGCTCGGACAGTTCCGCGACGCTGATGCCGAACGTGTCGCGCACCCGCACGCCGTCTTCGTCGATGTCGAAGGTCGCGTATTCGGTGTACACCCGGGTCACGCACCGCAGACCGGTCAGCGGGTAGGTGCACTCCGGCACGAGCTTGGCGGTCCCGCCCTTGGTGAACAGGCTCATCATCACGAACACGCGCTTGGCGCCGATGGCCAGGTCCATGGCCCCGCCCACGGCGGGGATCGCGTCGGCTTCCCCGGTGTGCCAGTTCGCGAGATCGCCGTACCGGCTGACCTGAAACGCACCGAGGACGCAGACGTCGAGGTGCCCGCCGCGCATCATCGCGAACGAGTCGGCGTGGTGAAAGTAGGATGCTCCGGGGGTTTCGGTGACCGGAATCTTGCCGGCGTTGGTCAGGTCCGGGTCGATCTGGTCGCCCACCGCCGCGCCACCCATGCCGAGCATCCCGTTCTCGGTATGCAGGACCACCCCGGCGGCCGGGTCGAGGTGATCGGCGACGGTGGTCGGCTGCCCGATGCCGAGGTTGACGTAGGACCCCGCCGGGATGTCGCGGGCGATGGTGGCGGCGATCTCGCGCTTGTCGAGGGTGCCGCGGTCGAGGTGCTCGATCGTCGCGGATGCGGAGACGTCGCTCACGGGGCCACCTTCTCGGAGTCGGACAGGTCGAGCACGCGGTCGACGAAGATGCCGGGGGTGACGACGGTCTCGGGGTCGATCTCCCCCGTGTCCACCACTCTGGACACCTCCACGATGGTCAGGGCGGCGGCGGTCGCCATCACCGGCCCGAAGTTGCGTGCGGTCTTGCGGTACAGCAGGTTTCCCGCACGGTCGGCGACGTGGGCGCCGATCAGGGCGACGTCGCCGCGGATCGGGTACTCCAAGACGTACTGCCTGCCGTCGATGGTTCGGGTCTCCTTGCCCTCGGCCAATGGGGTGCCGACGGCGGTCGGGCAGAAGAACGCACCGATCCCCGCGCCGGCCGCGCGCATCCGCTCGGCGAGGTTGCCCTGCGGGACCACCTCGAGGTCGACCTGCCCCGATCGGTACAGGCGGTCGAAGACGTAGGAATCCGCTTGCCGCGGAAAGGAACAGACGACCTTGGCGACCCGGCCTGCGGCCAGTAGCGCGGCCAGGCCGGTGTCGCCGTTGCCGGCGTTGTTGCTCACGATCGTCAGGTTCGACGCACCCTGGTCGATCAGGGCGTCCATCAGCGTGGTCGGCATCCCCGCCATGCCGAACCCACCAACCAGGACGGTGGCACCGTCCACGATGCCGGCGACGGCCTCGGAGGCATCGGAGTAGACGACGGTGCGCATCACCCCACCGTAGATCGACGATTGTTCATTGTGAAATACACGGATCGATGCGATTGAGATGTTGTAGGTTCCAATGGTGGAACTACGCCATCTTCGCTACTTCCGCGCGGTCGCCGAGGAGTTGCACTTCGGTCGGGCCGCCGAGCGGTTGCACATCGCGCAACCGCCACTGTCACAACAGATCCGCCAGCTGGAACGTGAACTCGACGTGAGCCTGCTGACCAGGAGTACCCGCCGGGTCGAGCTGACCGCCGCCGGGGATGCGTACCTGGCACGGGCCATCGCCATTCTCGACGCCGTCGACGATGCCGGGCATCAGGCGCGGCGCATCGGTACCGGTGTCGAAGGACACCTGACCATCGGGTGCGTGGGATCGGCGACGTACTCCGTGTTACCTCGCCTGGTGCGGGCGCTGCGCGACGAGATGCCTCGTGTCGAGGTCGACATCCGCGGCGAGATGCTCGCCCCGGCCCAGCTCGACGCCGTTCGTGCGGGCGACGTGGACCTCGCCCTCCTCCGGCCACCGGTCGACGATGCCGCCATCCGGTGGGAGACGTTGCGACGGGACCGGTTGATCGTCGCGCTTCCGGCCGAACATGCATTGGCGCGCCGGGCAACCTTGGACATCGCCGATCTTCGCGGCGAGGACATGGTCGGCCATGCGGGACATGGGCGCTCGGTCATGGGCGGATTGCTCTACGCCATCTGTGCCGACGCCGGCTTCGCGCCACGAATCCGACACGAGGCGTCGGAGACCTCCACGTTGGTCACCTTGGTGGCGGCCGGTCTCGGCCTCGCCGTGGTCCCCGCGCCGACCGCCGAACTCGACGTCGCCGGAGTCACCTACCGCCCACTCGAGCCGGCATCGCTCGGCATCGACCTCGTCGTCGCACGTCTGGCGGACGGTGCGTCTCCGGTGGTCGAGCGGGCGCTGGCCGTGGTGCGCCGCGTGGTCCGGGGGAACGTCGACGGGGCCTCGCCGCCGTCGAATGCATAGACCGGTCGAGGGACGGTGGCCGAGCAGGATGGCTGAAGACCGCCCGTCCCCGTCGTCAGCAGGGCTCGCCAGGAGGGGTGTAGTAGGGAGTGCCCTGCACCGTGTAGCAGGGCACCTCATTGGGAACGTAGGGAGTGTCCTGTGAGGCGATGGCCACGGCCGCGGCGTCGCCTGCCACGTTGGTACAGCCACCGACCGAGACGTGGCGCCCGCCTGCGGCAGCGCAGACGTCAGCCGCAGCCACGGGAGCGGACACCGCTGGTGCCACCGCCATTCCCGACGCGATCAGCACTACTGCAGCCAATGTCTTCATGCACCACTCCTTCGTCGAGCGTACGAGGTTGTCGCTAGTTGCAGCCGCTGGCGTTGACCCACCTGCCGTTGTAGCTGACGCAGCCAGTCACATTCGGCGGGGGCGGTGGGTCATAGGGCATCGGAGCGTAATAGGCGGGCGGTGGCACGTAGGGCGCGACCGCGTCGGCGATGTTCGCGCACCCGCTCACCTGCACGCGCCGCCCTGCGCCGACGCACACGTCTGCATCGGCAGTACCCGTCGGCTGGACGATGAGGATGACGCCAGGGATGGCTGCGATCGCCAAGGTGCTCGCTGCCGCCACGGTCCACGACCGCGTCCAGTGCGTCATCTACGACCCCAGCGGTCCGGCGGCGAGGTCACACCGGGCCCGCAGGTCGGTCAGCGGCTGGCGGATGCCGTTGATGTCCGTCTGCACCTGCGGGTGGGCATCCATATACGTCGAAACACGTTCGTGGACCTCCTCGTTCGGCTGCCCCCGAAGGCTGGTGAAGAAGTCGTTGACGTCCGGGTGGCTGAACAGGTAGTCCCCCATGGCCGACCCGACTGTCCCCGACGCCACCGCCAGGTCGCCTGCCGTGCAGTTCGGCGGCGGTACGGCAGGCGCGGGCTCGGCCGCGGCCGTGCAGATCCCGCCGAAGAACATTGCGCTGACGCCGATGACCCCGAGCCCTACCCCGCGAAGATGACGTCCCGATGGCCGCATGTGGACTCCTGACTCGAGGGTCGACCCGACCATCGACTCCACCAGCCAACCACACGCCGAACACTTATTGTCGCGAGTGGCAATATTGCGCTGTCGAAGTTCGCGAGGCGCGCCAGGAACGCCCGGCCAACCCGCGCCGGTGGTTCGACTCGGGCTGCAGCAGCTAGCGAGCGGTTACAACTCCCCCAGCGGTCGGCACACGTTGGACAGCGCGTTCCAGTACTGACCGGGCGCGCAGTCATCCGCCGGGCGCGGCGTCTGGCAGGTGTTGGTGATGGGATCCCAGAACTGGCCGTTCACGCAGTTGAGGGGCTGCGCCGACCCGGTTCCCGCACTGAGCAGGGACACGGCGAGGACGGGGACGGCGACGAGTGTGGAACGGATCATCGTGCTTCGCATATCGCGGTTTGCCCGAGATTTCGCGGGGTCAAACACGTAGGAGAGAGGCCCCGTCACGGCCGGCTCAAGGGATGAATCGTGCCAGCGCGGCGGCCACCTCGGCCGGCGCATCCTCTTGGACGTAGTGGCCGGCGCCGGGAATGGCTACTTCGGTGACGTCCCGCGCGACGCGGCGCAGTCCGTCGGCGCTGAGGGCCACTCCCTCGGGGCCCGACAGCGCCATCGTCGGCACGTCGAGAGTCGGTGCGGCGCCTCGCCGGTTGGCGGTCGCGTCGTCGTAGATGGCGCGATACTGGCCGAGCGCGGCGGTGAGCCGGCCGGGGCGGGCATAGGACCGGGCGTAGACGTCGATCACGCCGGACCGGTGCATGGCGTCACTGGTGACGAAGTCGCCGAAGTACTCCCGTTCGCGCCCGGCGATCAGCATCTCGGGCACGTCGGGCACCTGGAAGAACGCCAGATGCGGTAATCCCTGGCCGGGCGTGCGGAAGTCGAGCAGGTCTTCGAGGCCGAAGCCGGGGATCGCAGTGCCCGACAAGACGAGATGGCTGATGCCGTCTCGAAATTGGCGGGCATAGGAGTAGGCGACCCACCCGCCGGTGTCGTGTCCGACCACCGCGACCCGGTCGACGCCTTCGGACCGGATGACGTCGTGCACGGCCCTCGCCATGGTGTCGGCGTCGTAGCGCGAGGCGAGCGACGAGCACCCGACACCGAGCAGGTCGGGCACGATGACGCGGTGGGTCTCACCGAGCGCCGCCATGACGCCACGCCACGTGTACCAGGTCTCGGGGAAGCCGTGCAGCAGCACCACCGCGGGTCCGTCACCGCCGACCACGGCGTGCATGACGGCGTCACCGACATCGACCTTCTTGGCCGAGAATCCCGATGGCAGCGAACCGCATTCGTCGTCGGCGGAATCATCGGTCCGCGCGGATCCCGCAAGGACGACGACGGTGACCAGCGCGGTGATCACCCGTGTGGCGCACCCTCGAAGCATCTGCGACCTCCGACGACGCGGTACCCGGTCGTCGGGCGAACAAACGACGAGCTACCGCGCGGAACCGACCGGTGCCATCTCCACGGGCGCGAGAAAAGGTCGGACGTCCTCGCCGGTGAACGGCGGTGAATTCAGAACGCTCCCTCGTGTCAGCGGACCGCAAACGAGGCGAGGACGCCCTGCATCCGTTCGAGGGCGTCGTTCCACGCGGATTCGTCTTGGGCGAAGCAGATACGGAAGTGGTTCGCACCGATCGCGCCGAACTGGTAGCCCGGGTTGACGACGAGACCCGCGCGACTCTTCAGCGCCAGTGCGATCTCCTGATCGGAGGCGTTGATCCCCTCGGTGTTCACGTAGAGGTAGGCCGAGCCGCCACTCGGGGTGACGCTGACGCCGGGTAGAGCGTTCAGCGCCGCCACCGACACGTCACGAAGTGACTGGTACTCGCCGATGCGCTCGTCGACGTAGGCCTGATCGTCGCGAATCCAATGCGGAAGCAGGTGCTGGGCGTAGGCCGGGCACCGAAGGGCGGCAATGCCCATGACGTCTTCCATGCTGTTGAGGATTTCCGCGGGACCGACCGCCGCACCGATCCGATAGCCGCTCAGGCTCTCGGTCTTACTCGGCCCGAGAGTCGTCAGAACACGACCCTCCATCCCGGGTTCCGCTGCCAGATGGGCGAACGTGCGTCCGTCGTACACCAGTCGGCAGTACAGCTCGTCGACGATCGCGAAGGTGTCACTGTCGCGGAGCAATGCAGCGATCTGCTCGACATGCGTCTTGCTGAAGACCGCGCCCGTGGGGTTGTTCGGGTGAGAGAACATGACGAGCTTCGGCTTCTTGGCCAGGGCTGCCTCGAGCGCCTCTAGGTCGAGCGCGGCGTCACCGTCCTCCCAGCGCATGGGTATGGCGTCGACTTCTCCACCGAAGTAGCGAACCGACCGAGCACTCGTCAGATAGTCCGGATCGGGAACCACCACGCGATCGCCCGGCTCGATGAGCGACGCCATGGCGGTGTAGAGGCCGGCCTGGGTGCCGGGGGTGACCATCAACTCCCGACGGGGGTCGACCCGCACTCCGAGTAGCCCCGAGACGTTCTCGGCCACCTGGGTGAGGACGTCGGGGTCGCCGCGGTAGGGGGTGTACGTCATGCCCGAGCCGGCCGCCGCCTTCGTGAAGGCCGGAAGTGCCCACTCCGGCGGTGGGAACCGATGTGTGTCTGCGTACGTGATGTCCAGGAACGGCTCGCCCGCGGCGGTGGACTCAAGCTCACGCTCCAGCTCGCGCAAGGCTCGGTCGTGCGTCGCGGCCCGCTCGGGAAGCTGTAGCCGCTGGACACGGCTCGTGGCCGTGAATTCTGGTGCACTCACGCGATTCTCCTAGTGTGGTGATGGTTGGGGCAGGGTGACGATCTCGGGTGGTGGCAGGGCGAGACCAAGTCGATCGCGCGCGTACTCGGGCACGTCGACGGGATGGGGTCCGGTCAGACAGAGGCGATCCACTGCGCCATTGGCGTCGGTGTGCGGGCGCGCACCGAAGTCGGCGATCGCTTCCAGCACCAGGTCCAGCGCCGCATCGAGGGGATCGACCAGAGTCATCGACGCTGAGACCTCGGACATCATGGGAAGTATGGCCGTGAAGTCCGTACACGCGAGGACCGCTGAGTCACAGCCATTCTCGCGAAGTACACCGATGGCCGCGCGAGTCAGTCTCTGAATGGTGGCGCGGTCATTCGAACCGACCTCGGCCAGTCGCAGCAGATCCTCGGTGGCCACCTGTGTCACGTCGAACTCCGGCAGCGCATCGACCAGGACACCACTCGCAACGGTGCTTGCCGTCGCCAGCAACCCGATTCGCGACCGGCCAATGCTCATCGCGGCGCGACGCACGGCCTGGACCATGTCGATGCGCAGTGCGCGTCCGACGGGGATGTCCTGCACCGCAACGCTCGCGGTGTTGCACGCCACTGCCCACAGATCGACGCCCGCTTCGTCGAAGAATTCGCTGACCTCCTCCATGTGCCGCCGAATTACTCGCTGCGGTTGTGGACCGTACGGCCGTCGGGCGGAGTCGGCGAGATAGACGACGCCGACGTCGGGCCGCGTGCGCTTGATGGCGGCGGCAAGCGGCAATCCGCCGATGCCCGCGTCGAACACCCCTACGATGGGCGCACGACGGGGGTCGAGTCCGGTCACCGTCATGATCCAAGATCTTGCATCTTGCGATGATATGATGCAAGTGGCTGACGGACGGTCGCGCCGTGACGCGAATGGGCCACGTGTGCCGGACCGCTGGATGGAGGATGGTCGGATGCCCGAGGACGAATCGCTTCCGGAACGGATACGGCGAAAGAAGAACCAGCTCAGCGTCAGTCAGCAGAAGGTGGCCCGATACTGCCTGACGAATTCTCAGAAGGCCGGCACACTCGCCGCGCTTCGCATCGCCGAGGAACTGGAAGTCAGCGAGTCCACGGTCGTCAGATTCGCGGTGAAGATGGGCTACCGCGGGTTTCCCGACATGCAGGCGGCCATCCGCCGTGCGTGGGAGTCGCGCGCCGAGGAGGAACAACCCGTCGCGCGGGGGCAGATCGCCGGCAAGGCCGCCGACTCGCTCCGCGTCGACCTGAACTCGCTGCAACAAACGATCGCCGCGCTCGATCTCGGGCGACTCGCCGGGGCGGCGGACGCGCTCGTCAAGGCGCAGCGAATCCACGTCTGCGGATTCAGGACATCGTTCAGCCTCGCGTTCCTCGCCGAGTTCCACATGCGACAGGTCCACCGCTCCGTCCGCCTCATCGACGGCGTCGGAGGCACCCAGCCAGACGACGTCGCTCTCATCGAACCCGACGATGCGTTGCTCGCCTTCACCTTTCCGGTGTACGACGACCGAACCATCGACACCATCGAGCGGGCGGTCGACGTCGGCGCTCAGACGGTCGTGGTCACCGACAGTGCCTTGGCGCCGTTGCCCATCGCCCGGCAACTGCACACGCTCACCGTCCGGCACGACAGCGTGACGTTCTTCAACTCGACGGTGGCCGCGACGGCACTATTGAACGCGCTGGTCGTCAGAATGGTCGAACTGCGGACCGATGCCGAACCGGGATTCGAGGAGCGCATCACCGACCACTTCCAACAGAAACGGAGCCCGGCACGTGACCGCCCGTGAACCCATTCGTACCAGCGATGCGCCTCCGCCGGCCGGCTCGTACAGTCAAGCCATCCGGCACCAAGGACTGGTGTGGCTCGCCGGTCAGACGCCACGCACCTCGGATGGCGCGCGCCTGAACGACAGTTCGTTCGAGGTCCAGGCACGACAAGCCCTTCAGAACACCGAGGCCGTCGCCGTGGCCGCCGGCACGTCGCTGCAGCATGCGGTGAGCGTCACGGTGTACCTGCGCGATCCCGAGGACCGGACGGAATTCGACGACCTGTGGCGCGATTTCGTCACCGTCCCCTATCCCGCTCGCGCCATCGTCCAGTCGGATCTACCCGGCTTCGACATCGAAATCAGCGCCGTCTGCGCCATTCCCGAATAGGGCGCGGCACCAGAATTCGCAACGAGGTCAGAACGGCGAGCCCGTCCTCGCGAGCGGCCGAAACCGGATCCGTGTGCCGGGCGGGCACTGGGACAGCGTGGCCACGTCATCGGACGTCACCACGCCTATGACCGCGTAGCCTCCCGTCGGAGGGTGATTCGCAAGGTGGATGATCGGACGGCCGGACGGTGGCACCTGAATCGAGCCGAGTGCTAGTCCCTCGGTGGCGAGTTCCGAGCGATCTGAGAACTCCAACGCGGGTCCGTCGAGTCGTGCTGCGATGCGGTCCACTTCGGGGCTGATCATGAACGTGCTCCCCACCAGAGCTCGCCGAGCAGCGCTGGTGAATCTGTCGTCACGAGGCCCCCAGTGAAAGTCGACGCGCAGTTCGACCGGTGGCCTCGAGATCGTGGACATCACCACGTCGACTGCGGGTGCCTGGGGACCGGGCGACCCCAGATCGAGGCGATCGCCGAGTTCGAGCGCATCGGGCCCTAGTCCGGAAAGCGTGTCGGTCGAGCGACTCCCGAGTACCGGTGCCACGTCGATGCCGCCCGCAATGGCCAGATAGCTCCGCAGTCCGTGACCAACGCGACCAGCCACCACGAGGTCACCATCCCTGGCAAGCTGCCATTGGCCGGCTTCGGCCGGGCGTCCATTGATGCGCAGGTCCACCGGGGCTCCGCTGATTGCGAACGCCCTCTGGCAGTGGAACCTGACGGCGAGGCCGCCCAACAGGAACTCGATGGCCGCGGCACCTTCGGGATTGCCCACCAGCCGGTTGCTCAGCCGCAAGCTCTTCGGGTCCGTCGCGCCAGCCTCCGGCACGCCGAGATGCCCGAACCCCCAACGCCCGAGGTCCTGGATGGTCGCCTGCATGCCGGGGCGCACGATTTCGATCATCGGCATGGCCTGAAGCGGACCACGTCCCCCACTTCCAGCTGGTTGGGTGGAGTCTTTCGGATGTCCCAGAGAGGCTCGGAAAGGCGCGTGCCGATGAGATTCCATCCTCCCGGTGAATGATCCGGATAGATCACCGTGAAGCCGTTGGCGATCGCCAACGCTCCTGACGGCACGAGTGTCCTCGGAGTTGCTCGACGGGGCAGTTGCAGGCTCTCGGGAAGCCTTCCGAAGAAGGCTTGTCCGGGAGCGAATCCGAAGAACTCGACGACGTGATCTGCGCTGCTGTGCATGTCGACGACATCGTCGGGAGAGAGCCCAAGCCGTCCGGCGACTTCGCGCAGATCGGCGCCGTCGTAACGGACGTCGACAGTGACGCGTCTGCCTCCTGCCCTCTCCGGGGAGGGCTCGATCGTCCCGAGGGCGAGGAGTTCGGATCCGATGGCACGCAGGATCGATGGTTCACCCGAGAGGAATAGCGTCTCCGCGGCGGGGATCACTTCACGAAGGCTCCGTCGCAGCCGGTGACCGTTCACCCAACTGGCAAGGGACCGAACCGCATCGGGCGGATCAACCTCGACCAGGATGGCACCGCTACCTACGGGACGTACCCGGAACCTGTCAGTTGCGGGATGCGCCGGTGCTGGTCCGTCCCTACGATCAGGCGCTGTCACGCGTGCCCAGTGCAGCCACGACCACCCCTGCACCTTCCAATGCTTCGCGAACGGCGTGGGCCAGCCGTGGCGCCCCCGGCGAATCCGAGTGAATGCACAGCGAGTCAGCGGCGACCTCGATGGTCGTCCCATCGAACGTCGTGATGCGGTTCTCCATGGCCAATTGCAAGGCTCGCGACACGCATTCGTCGAGATCGGTGATCACCGAGCCGGCGATCGACCGTGGCACGAGCAGTCCCTCTGCCGTATAGGCACGGTCGATGTAGCCTTCGGCGATGGTCCTCAAGCCGGCCGCCGTGGCGGCGTCGAACAGCGAAGTCCCAGGCTGACACATCAGAGGCATCGTCGCGTCGTAGAGAGTCATCGCGGCGACGACGGCATCTGCATACTCGGGGCGTGCCACGGCGGCGTGGTAGAGCGCTCCGTGAATCTTGAGATACCCGGTCTTCCGACCCGCGACGGCGGTGAATGCGCTCAAGGCCCCCAGTTGGTACAGGACGTCGTTGGTGATGGTCGCGGGATCCACTTCGATGAAGCGACGGCCGAAGCCACGGAGATCGTCGAATCCCACCTGGGCGCCCACGGTGATGTTTCGAGTGGCGGCGACCTCGCACGTCCTGCGCATGATGTCCGGGTCCGAGGCGTGGAACCCACACGCGAGGTTCGCGTCGGTCACGATGCCCAAAAGGGCTGCATCGTCGGCGATTTGCCACGCACCGAAGCCCTCCCCAATGTCCGTGTTGAGCGAGATCACGCGAGTGGTCATCGTGACTGCCTCCGATCCTCATCGATTGAGTGTTGGATTCCACGGACCGAACGTCCATGCACTCCGCGTCAAGTCTTGCATCATATGGCATCTTGCTGCAAGATCATGTTGCAAGACCTTCCGGTCCCGTCGCCGTGACCTCGTCGATCGCCAGGTGCATCCTGGCCACGATTGTCCCGAAGAGAGGAAGTCAGCCGTGAAGGCACACCCCCGAGTAGGTCGTCTGTTGTCCGCATCCCTGGCCGTGGCCGGACTCGTCGCCACCTCGGCGTGTTCCTCGTCCAGCAGTGGATCACCAGAGGACCTGATTGCCAACATCAAGGCCAACAAGCAGGTGACGATCGGCACGTCCAACGACGCGCCCTGGTCGACGGTCTCCGACTCGGGCGAAGCCGTGGGAATCGTTCCCGACATTCTGCGAGAGTTCCTCAAACGCGCCGACATCGATGCCACCATCAAGTCGACGGCCATGCCCTTCGACAGCCTCATCCCGTCCGTGAGCAGCAGTCGGATCGACCTCATAGGCGACGCGATCTTCGCCACCGAGGAGCGCGCGAAGCAGGTCAGTTTCACCCGAACCATCTTCGTGAACCCCGATGGACTGGTCGTGCGCGAGGGCAACCCCGACAAGATCGAGAGCGTCGCCGACCTGTGCGGACGCGTCGGGGCGACCTACAAGGGGACGACGTGGGTGGAGGATCTGAAGGCTGCCAGCGCGCGCTGCCCGAATGGGGAGGCCATCGACGTCAAGGTCTACTCGACGATCTTCGAAGTGATGCAGGACATCACGGCCGGCCGGGTGGACGGTGCCCTCATCGACGCGTCCCTCGCGGCATACGCGTTGGTACAGAACCCCGGGCTCGGAGTCCAGCTTGCGCCCGACTACGTGTCGCCGACGGTGGACAAGAGCCAAAACGCCCTGGCCACCAACAAGGCGGACAAGACCTTTGCCTCGACGTTCAATCCCATCTACGAGGCAATGCTCGCCGACGGCACCGTCGCCAAGATCTTCGACCATTGGGGACTGAAGCCCATCGACCAGTTCCTCCCGAAGTAGATCGATCGGCCGTCGTTCGGCAGTGCCACTCTCCCCACCACCAATGAAGGAGCGCCCATGGACTCGAACCGCACGCAACCAGATCGGCTCGACCTCGCCTTCACCGGCATTCCGGTCTTCCTGCGGTCACCGATCGTCACGGATCTGGCCAATCTCGACGCGGACTTCGCCTTCCTGGGATTTCCGAGTGACGAGGGCACTGGCTGGTATCCGGGCTCCCGATTCGGGCCTCGGAGCATCCGCGAGATGTCGCTGCGGTTCGCCTCGTGCAACACCGGCGCCACCGCCGGCTTCTGGGACATCGACGAGGGCAAGCGCTACCTGCAAGAGGAGATGGAGCAGAAGCGAATCGTCGATTGCGGCGACGTCGACGTCATCTACACCCGTCCAGATCTGACCTGGGACAAGGGAACTGAAGCGGTCCGTCAGATCATCGCCGGTGGGGCGCTGCCGTTGATCGGCGGTGGCGACCACGCCGCGACCTTCTCGGTCGCGCGAGCATTCGATCATCCCTTCCAGGTGGTGCACTTCGACGCGCACCTCGACTACCAGCCCTACTCTCACTCGGTGCAGCACTCGCACGGCAATCCCATCCGCAAGGTCAAGGAGCTGGCCACCGTTCGCAGCCTGACCCAGGTGGGCATTCGTAGTTACCGCTCAGTGCAGGAGGACTACCTGGACTCGGTGCGCGACGGCAACTTCGTGCTGACGACGAAGCAGTACCAGGCGGGTGGAAACGACCGCCTCTTTCCCACCCTGCAGCCCGACCTACCGGTGTACCTCAGCGTGGACGTCGACGTCCTCGACATGACGCTCGCCCCGGGGGTCGGTACCCCGGAACCCTCCGGACTGCTTTACGACCAGCTCCGCGACGGGATGTGCGGTATCGCGGACGAGTTCGACGTGTGTGGCCTCGACATGGTCGAGCTGAATCCCCTCATGGACAGCGCGAACAAGTCGACGGCATTCCTCACGACTCAGTTGATGGTCGAGTTCATGGGGCACGTGGCACAGCGCCGCGCCCGGGTTCGCGCGGCTGAATCAACTCAGAGTGCCAACGGATCGCGCTGATGCCTACGCTCGACGAACTCGGCGCATGGCTGCCCCGCCTGATGCATGGCTTGGTGTTCACGGTGCAGATCACCGTCGGCGCCTTCGTGTTGGCGGTGGTCTTGGGGTTGATCGTCGCCTTGTTACGGCTGTCGCCACGCCGCAAGCTCGTCTACATCCCCGCGACCATCTACGTGGAGGTGCTGCGCGGAACTCCGCTCATCCTGCAACTGTTCTTCGCCTACTTCGCGCTCCCGTCCGCCGGACTCCGGCTGTCTCCGGTCGTGGCAGCCGTGATCGGGTTGGGACTCAACACCAGCGCATACCTCAGCGAAGTCTTTCGGGGTGCGATCCTCGGGGTGGACAAGGGACAGTGGGAGGCCTCCGAGGCGCTTGCGATGACCTGGGTCGGGATGATGCGTCACACCATCCTGCCCCAAGCCTTCCGTTCCGCGATACCGCCGACGGGCAACTACGCGATTTCGCTATTCAAGGACAGCGCACTGGCCTCGACGGTATCCGTGTCCGAACTTTTGTTCACCGGCCAGGTGATCGGGTCCGAGACCTTCAAGTACATGCAGGTCTATCTGGTGATCGGTCTGCTCTACCTCGCCCTGAGCTACCCCACCAGCCGCGCGGTGCTGCGCCTCGAGCGCAGACTCGACTTGAGCACACGGACCTCGGGTCCTCGCCGTCCGCGACGTGACCACGTGGCCGCCAAACCCGTGCCCTGACAGCCGAAATGGACCCCGCTCCAGCCCACCGAACGAAAGAGGTCCCGTTGTGCATTCGGTGCCCGATGAACTCAGGAGTGTCATGACCACGACCGATGAGACTCCGCTGATCGCGGCTCGCGGCCTGCGGAAGAGCTTTGGTGACATCGAAGTGCTCCGAGACGTGACACTCGAGGTGGGTCGCGGAGAAGTCGTGGCCGTCATAGGACCGAGTGGCTCGGGGAAGACGACGCTCATTCGAACGTTGAACGCCCTCGAGACCATCGACGACGGAGAGATCATCGTCGATGGCATCTGTCTGCAGCGTGCCACCGATGGGCGGCGGGAGAAGCTGGACCGTCGACGGATACGAGATGCCCGTCGCGAACTCGGCATGGTGTTCCAACGGTTCAATCTGTTTCCTCACCTGACGGCGCTGGGCAACGTGATGTGTGCGCCGCGGTCGGTCAACGGGGTCGCAGAAGACGAGTGTGAAGCGCAGGCGCGCAAGCTACTCGATCAGATGGGACTCGCTGAGCGCTGCGACAACTACCCGCACCAACTGTCAGGAGGACAGCAGCAGCGAGTCGCGATCGCCAGAGCGTTGGCCATGCGACCCAAGGCGATGCTCTTCGACGAAGCCACCTCGGCCCTCGACCCCGAACTCGTGGGCGAAGTGCTCAAGGTGATGCGCGACCTCGCCGTTCAGGGCATGACGATGATCATCGTGACCCACGAGATGCGGTTCGCTCAAAAGGTGGCCGACCGAATAGTCGTCATGGACAGGGGCAGCATCATCGAATCGGGCCCGCCGGAGCAGATATTCACGCATCCCAAGGAAAAGCGGACAGCCGAGTTCCTGCACGCCGTGCTGCACCCGGATGACATGTGAGGGACGAATCACCGGCCGGACGCGAGGAGCGTCGCCGATCAGTCCTGGTGACCGGCGCATCGACGGGAATCGGGGCGGCAATCGCCCAGGCATTCGCCGAGATCGGCGACCGAGTTGCGGTACACTATTCGTCGAATGCCGAAGGCGCGCAACGCGTCGTCGCAGGCCTGCCGGGGACCGGTCACGTCATCGTCCGCGGCGACATGGGTGATGCAGAACAGGCACGCGCGGTCGTGACGGATGCCATCGAACTGATCGGTTCGCTCGACGTCGTGGTGAACAATGCCGGTATCGCACCCACACCGGAGACCGTTCACGACGTGGCGACAGCGGACTACACGGACTGGATCGACAGCTGGCGTAGCTTCGTCGACGTCAATCTGCTCGGTACGGCCAACGTGACGTGGGCGGCGGCCCGGCAGATGATCGACCAGCAGGCCGGAGGACGGATCGTCAACGTCGGTTCGCGCGGCGCATTCGTCGGTGAACCCGCCCATCCCGCGTACGGGGCGAGCAAGGCAGCCGTTCATGCGTTCGGCCAATCGATGGCGATCGCCCTGGCTCCGTACGGGATCGCGGTGACCTCGGTGGCTCCCGGCTTCGTGGCGACGGAGCGGCAGGAGACGACACTGGCAGGCTCGAGGGGCGAGGGACTTCGGGCACAGAGTCCCTTTGGTCGGGTGGGCACTGCGCGCGAAATTGCCTCGGCCGTGGTCTATCTCGCGTCGGCAGACGCGGAATGGTGTTCGGGTGCCGTCGTCGATCTCAACGGAGCGTCCTACCTGCGGACGTGACTCCTGGCCGCCGAGTCCCGCGTTCGCGGGTGACGGCGAGTGCAGCACGTCCTCAACGACGGTGAACTGGGTGGCGAGCGCAGTCCATCGCTGCGCACACCCTGCTGAAGTAGGGACCGCCGATTCTGCCGCTCCGTTGTCGATGGTTTCAATAGCAATCATCTATTGGCTGAGCAAAACGCCGGCATTGCAGGCAGAACTGACCCTTGCTAGGGTTCCGGCAAAGCTAAGAACCTGCTGACGATCGCCTGGAAACGGGTGGGCGTGCGGCTCGACTGGGGGGCAGTCACCATGGCGCAAACCGTCGCTCTATTCCATGCCGTCACGGCACGAACTGCTGGTGCACTAGCCGCGGCCGGCATTGCTACCGTCGCTCTCGGACTGCTCACTGCGCCGTCGGCCATGGCCGGCCCCGCTCCGGGAGACGTCGAAGGCGCGTACCTGGACACCCTGTACCGAGCGGGCGTCATCAGCAACGGGCAGGAACAGGAGGCGCTGACACTTGGCTACCTCACGTGCGCGCTTCGGAAGAGCGGCAGCGAGCCCGTGGCCGGGACCGAGGTGTTCCTCGGCGCGGCCAGGCTCGAGGGTCTCTGCAAGTACACGCCGTCCCCCTCGTCGATAGCGTCGCAGGAGTCGATGTGTTCACAGGCCGGCGCCTGGTCGGTGGAATGTTCACTCGCGCAGGGAACGCTGCAGAACACGTCAGGCGTGGGCCTTCAGCCGTCGATGGGCGATGGCGTCGTCACCCCGCCATTTCCCTGATCCTCTCGTGACGAGACGTCGCCGAGAATCGTGATGGTCACAGCTTGCCCCGCCACGCCAGGCTCTGCGTATTGAGGCGCCGCAGCAGCGGGTCACCTTCCCGCACGATGCGCTCGGCGAGCGCAACCGCAGCGGCAAGCCGTTCGTCGTCGAGTTGGTCGAATGCCGGCGAGCGACGCCGATCGAGCACCTCGTACCAGCAGCTCCCGACGGCGTGGTCGAGCAGAATCCGACCGAAGCAGTGATCCTTGGTCACCACCCATCGGCCGGCCTGGCCAAGCCGTGGCAAGTCGTGTCGAACCAGTTGCCTGTAGCGCGCACACAACTCCTGACGCTCCATGAGTCAGGGACTTACCCGGCCGAACGGCACCTCAAGCAGCCTGCGCGGGCATGAGTCCGGACGCAATCTGAGACGGCTGGCGGCAACATACGGCGGTTTCTGACGACATGGGTCGACCGGCCACCCGGGGCGTTGCCGAGATCCGACCTCACGTTCGTAGCGCCTACGACGTCATACGAGGTATGAAACCCTCCGTGCAACGCATCCTGCTGGTTGTCCTGTCGCTCTTCGGTCTCGTGACCGGTGTCTGGGCCTACTTCTTTCCCCGTCATTGGTACGACACCTTCCCCGGCATGGGATTGAGCTGGCTACCGCAGTTGGGACCGTTCAACGAGCACTTCGCCACTGACACCGGCGCCATGTTCATGGGATTGGTCACGCTGTCGATCGCGGCGTTCATCTGGGTCGCGAACACAACACTGGTGCGCGTTGTCGGGGCCGCCTGGACGGTGTTCAATCTGCTGCACTGGATCTTTCACATGCGGATGCTGCACATGTACGAGCCGCGGGATCAGATCCTCAACGCCATTACCTTGAGCGCCATCCTCGTGGTGTCGGCACTCTTGCTCCTTCCGACGCGTCGCGCCACACAGGCAGACACCAACGCGGTGTCCCAGGCCGGCACCGCCACGTAGTTTTCGACGCGAAGGAACCACAGGGCATTCGGTGTCGACCCGCTGTCCGCGGACACCCGCCCGCATGCTCGAGGGAGACAGGAGTTTCGATGCGACTGGTCATTGCCGGGGCAACCGGGACCGTGGGTCGTCATGTCGTCAGCGCGGCCAGGTACCGCGGCCACGAGGTCGTGGCGCTGTCGCGATCGTCGGGCCAGGACATCGTGAACGGCGCCGGGCTCGTACACGCCATGGCCGGGGCAGACGCCGTCGTGGATGTCACCAGCACGGAGACCACGAGCGCCGCCACGTCAACCACCTTCTTCACTGCCGTGACCGCGAACCTGAGCCACGCTGAGCGCGAGGCAGGCGTCACCCATCACGTCGCCTTGTCGATCGTCGGGATCGACACCCTGAACGTCGGTTACTACGCCGGCAAACTGGCCCAGGAGCGCGCCGTCGGTGCAGGGCTCGTCCCGTGGTCGTTGTTGCGAGCCACGCAATTCCACGAGTTCGCCGAACAGGTCATCCGCCGCGGCTCTCTCGGGCCCCTCGTGGCCGTACCCAAGATTCTCGTGCGACCAGTTGCAGCCCGCGAAGTCGGCAGGCGACTCGTCGAGATCGCTGAAGGCGCGCCGCTCGGACGCACCACCGACCTCGCGGGTCCCGATGACGAGAGCCTCGCCCAGCTCGTCCGGCGGATGCTGGCGTTCGACGGATCCAGACGGCGGGTTGTTGAGCTGTCCCTTCCTGGGAAGTATTGGCGGGGATCAGCTTCGGGAATACTTCGCGGCGACGAGGGCGCCTTACGCGGCCGCATCGGTTTCGACGAATGGCTTGTCAGCGACGACCACGATCGACTATGACGGCTGGTCGCTCCCGCCCCTCAGGACGCGCCGGTCACCGCTGAACCCACCTCACAATTGCTCCCTCTGATTCGTCACGAAGGTTGTCGGCCTGGATGGGTGCGACCGACGACGAAACGACGGAGGGAGTCGGATGACGATGCGCTGCACCAGGAATCTACTGGTCCTCGGCCTGACCAGCCTGATGGCCACTGCCTGTGGTCCGTCTCATCAGCACGACCCGCCTGCCCCCACGACTTCGACGTCGTCCAGCACGCAGGCCGCGCCGGGTTCGGTCGTCGAGCGATGAGATCGCCCTCGCGCTCACCGCCGAGGCCTATTCGCAATCCGGTCTCACACGAGCCTTCGCCGTAGCTACCGATGACCTTCCGGTGCGATCAAGTCGGTGAATCACCTTCTTGCCGGACATGACGTCCGCCGATCGGCGCCTGCGTGTAGTCGTGGATGCGGCGAGGTCGGATAAACCGGCCCAGGCGCTCGATCTCGCACTCGCCGACATCCAGGACCGCTACGGCGCCGACGCCGCCCTGGCCGTCGCACGCGTCATGAAGTACCCCAACAAACTCGACTGAGGCATCCGGAACCACGCCAGGCCGCGAAGACGACCGCATTCCAGCGGATGTGGCAGCGGTCACTGCGCCTCACGAAAAGACGAGCTATGTCGTCACATTGGGATGAACCGATCACTGCTTCGCGCCCTCTTGACCGTGCCGACGGCCCCCGAGGTGCTCTCGTAGTGGCCGCTGGCGGGTGTCGGGGTCTTTCCACCCGGCCCGTGCTCAGCGTGGTGACATCACCTCGATTCTGGCGATGCTCTTGGGTCTTCGCAGTTCCCCGGAGGCGTCGTCGTCGTTCCAAACAACAAAGGAGACAGAGGATCATCATGAACATTCTGGTCATTGGCGGAGGATTCGCAGGAGTGTGGAGCGCCGCGGCAGCCGCGCGCGTGGCACGTGACAGCGGGACTGACGGACACCGCCCACAGGTCACCCTCGTGAGCGACAGCGACGATCTCGTGATTCGACCGCGCCTGTACGAGCGCGATCCAGGCCAGATGTCGGTATCACTCGATCGCGTGCTCAAGCCGATCGGTGTGGAGAGGATTCGTGCAAGAGTCACCGGAATCGACACCGAGACAAACGAAGTCATAGCCGAAGTTGACGGGGAACCCACAGTCCTGCGATACGACCGACTGGTGCTTGCCGCCGGCAGCCAGGTGATGACTCCGGATCTGCCCGGACGGGAATACCTCTTCGACGTCGACACCATCGAGGCCGCCGACGCACTCGAACAGCACGTTCGGGCGCTGCCTGAGCAGCCCACTGATGAAGGAACCTTCAACGCTGTCGTCATCGGCGCGGGTTTCACCGGCCTCGAGGTGGCCACCGAGCTGATGGGACGACTGCGGGAGTTGGCGGACACGAAGAACGCGCGTGCACGGGTTGTCCTCGTTGATCGGGCTGATGAGGTCGGTCCGCAGCTCGGGGCCGGACCTCGTCCGTACATCACTTCGGCCTTGGACGAGTTGGGCATCGAGGTTCGGCTCGGGGCTACGGTCAGCGAGGTCACGGGCGCACAGGTTCGTCTCGCCGACGGCGAGGTCATCCCGGCGTCCACGACGGTGTGGACCGTGGGAATGCTCGCCAGCCCCCTCACTCAGATGATTCCGGGTGAGCGAGATGCGATCGGGCGACTGTTCGTCGACGAGAACCTGCGTGTCCCGACGGCTCCCAACGTCTACGCGGCAGGCGACACGGCGGCAGCGCTCGTCGAGGATGGGCACTTCGCCATGCAGAGCTGCCAGTACGCGACCCCGTCGGGTAAGTTCGCAGGCCACAACGTCGCAGCCGACCTGTTGGGCCTCGAACCGGTTGCCTTCGCGCCGAATTCGTATGTGACGTGCCTGGATCTCGGTCCGGCAGGGGCCGTACTCACCACCGGCTGGGATCGGAAGATCCAGGCGACCGGCAGCGATGCGAAGGCTCTGAAGCACCGGATCAACACCGAGTGGATCTACCCGCCGGTCGATGACGGGGAGACCATCTTCGAGCAAGCCCACTACCACTTCACCTGGTCCATGGACTGACCCGCGATCGGGAACGCACCCGAACCGGAACCATTCGGACGACTCGACGGAAGCCGCCGTACGCAGGAAACCCACCTGCTGCGGCGGCTTTCGTCGTGATGACGGGCGCGACGTGACGCCTACCACCATTGCCATCCAGCACATCACGCGAGCGCTCTCGGAATCGTCGAACATGCAGTTGCAAAACGCAATTGGACGCTAGTCAAAGGAGACACGCCATGACCCTCACCCTTGGAGTCGACAGCTCCGACGATCAACGGGACAGGTTCGTGGAAGAGGCCTTACCGATGCTGGAGCAGCTGCATCGGGTCGCGTGGCGGTGCACCCGCAATCATGCTGACGCAGAGGATCTCGTCCAGGAGACGATGATGAAGGCCTATCGCAGCTTTGGGCAGTACTCCCCTGGCACGAACATCAGAGCTTGGCTGCTGCGCATCATGACCACGACGTGGATCAACCGGTACCGCAGTATGCAGCGGCGGCCCGTGGAGGTGCTCACCGAGCCGCTCACCGGCCTGGAGTCGAACCCGGCGGGGCGGCAATCGTCCGTCACGACGGCATCTGCCGAAGTGGTGGCCCTCGAGGCGCTCGGCGACGATGACGTCAGGGCCGCACTCGGTGCGCTGCCCGAAGGGCAACGCCTGGCGATCTTCTACGTCGACGTCGAAGGGTTTCGGTACGCGGAAGTCGCGGCGCTCCTCGATGTCCCGGTCGGAACCGTGATGTCGCGACTGTATCGGGGGCGACGCACCCTGCGGCGCCTGCTCGTCGATCGAGGACGGGAACGTGCCTCTTCGCGAGTGACACACCCCGCCGCGTGATCCGAGAGCGGATCCGCCGACGGCGGGTCGCCAATCATTCAAGAGTGGAGCTAAGGGGATTCGAACCCCTGACCCCCACACTGCCAGTGTGGTGCGCTACCAACTGCGCCATAGCCCCTCGTCGTGCCTGTCGAAGTTACACCACCGGCCGCCTGAGGCTCAAAAGCACTGGTCAGGGCACCTCTCCGCCGGCGTCCGGGCCCAGCGGGCGGGCCTCGGTGTGCTCCGCACCGGGCCGTGGGCGCGTTTCGGGTGCGAACACCCAGAACACGGCGGCCACGAGCAGGATGGCGCCACTGAACGCGAAGGCCGCCCCGTAGGAGAGGTGCTGGGCGATCTGGCCGACGGCGAGCGAGCCAAGGATGGCGCCGAAGTCCGACGTCATCTGGAACGTCGCCACGGCCGTGCCACCGCGTGCCTTGCTGCCGACGATGTCCGCGACGGCCGCCTGCTGCGGCGCGATGAAGATCCCGGTCGCCGCACCCGTCACGAACGCGGCAGCCAGGAACAGCGGCAGCGACGCGGTGTACCCGACCAGGACGGTCGTCGCCGCGGCCACGGGCAGCCCGATCAGCAGCGGTATCCGCCGACCCACCCGGTCGGACAGCCACCCGCTGATGATCACCACGGACACGTTGCCCACCGCGAACGTCGCCAGCGCCAGCCCGGCGACGCCGGCACCGCGATGCAGCACCTCCACGACGAACAGGGGCACGAGGGCGACCCGCAGCCCGAACGCCGACCAGCCGGTGGCGAAGTTCGAGGCCAACGCCGCCCGGTAGGCGCGGTTGCGCAGCGCTGCCCCCACGCTCAGCGCCGTCTCGGTCAGCTCGCCCGGGGTCGCCAGGGACGAGGTGCGCAGCATGATCAGCACGACGCCCGCCGCGATCAGCAGCGCGACGCCATAGATCACGAACGGCATCGACAGGCCCAGTCCGGCGGTGAGGCTGCCCAGCACCGGCCCCAGTACCGACCCGACGAGGAACGCTGAGGTGAACATGCCGGACACCCGACCGCGGGCGCCGGGCGGGGAGATCCTGATCATCAGCCCGAGGGACGAGACGGTGAACATCGCCGAGCCCAGTCCACCGAGCGAACGGAACAGCAGCAGCTGCCAGTAGGTCTGCGCGAACGCGCACGCACCGGTCGACAGCGCCACGATCAGCAGCCCGCTGACATACACCCGGCGCTCGCCGAACCGCTGCACCAGGATGCCCGCGGGCGGCGCGCCCACCAGCCGCATCAGCGCGAATGCGGTGATCACGAACGTGGCGGCGCTGATGCTGACGCCGAAGTTGCGCGCGTACTGCGGCAGCACGGGCGCCACCACGCCGTAGCCGAGGGCGACGACCACGTTGCAGAAGATCAACACCCAGATTTCGCTGGGCAGCTTCTCCTTTAGGGGCGCGGGACAGTCGGCCTCCGCGTCAGAACTCACGCTATGACTGTATTCACCACCTCGCGAGCGGCCTCCTGCACCTCCGCCAGATGCTCGGGACCCTTGAACGACTCGGCGTAGATCTTGTAGACGTCCTCGGTGCCCGACGGCCGCGCCGCGAACCACGCGTTCTCCGTCGTCACCTTCAACCCGCCCAGCGGCGCACCGTTGCCGGGCGCGGTGGTCAGCTTGGCCGTGATCTGCTCGCCGGCCAGCTCGGTGGCACTCACCTGCTCGGCCGACAGCTTGGCCAGCCGTGCCTTCTGCTCGCGGTTCGCGGGCGCGTCGACGCGGGCGTAGGTCGGCGCACCGTACTTCTCGGCCAGCTCGGCGTACCGCTGCGACGGCGTCGACCCGGTCTTCGCGAGGATCTCCGAGGCCAGCAGCGCCAGGATGATGCCGTCCTTGTCGGTGGTCCACACCGATCCGTCGGTACGCAGGAACGATGCCCCGGCGCTCTCCTCACCGCCGAAACCGATGGTGCCGCCGATCAACCCGTCGACGAACCACTTGAACCCGACCGGCACCTCGACCAGCTTGCGGCCGAGGCCGGCCACCACCCGGTCGATGATCGAGCTGCTCACGGCGGTCTTGCCGACGGCCGTCGACCCGGGCCAGCCGGGACGGTTCGAGTACAGGTAGTCGATCGCGACGGCGAGGTAGTGGTTGGGGTTCATCAGCCCGCTGTCGGGGGTGACGATGCCGTGCCGGTCGGAGTCGGCGTCGTTGCCGGTGGCGATCTGGTAGTCGCCGATCTTGTGGATGAGCGACGCCATCGCATTGGGCGAACTGCAGTCCATCCGGATCTTGCCGTCGGTGTCGAGGGTCATGAACCGCCACGTCGCGTCGACGAGCGGGTTCACCACGGTCAGGTCGAGCTGGTGGGTCTCGGCGATGGCCTGCCAGTAGTCGACGCTGGCGCCGCCGAGCGGGTCGGCGCCGATGCGGACGCCTTCGGCGCGGATCGCGTGGATGTCGACGACGTTCGGGAGGTCGGCGACGTAGGCGTTCATGTAGTCGTGACGCTCGGCGGAGTTCAGCGCACGCGTCAGCGGGATGCGCTTCACGTCCGCGAGTCCGCCGCGCAGGATCTCGTTGGCGCGCTTGGCGATCACCCCGGTGGCGTCGGTGTCGGCCGGGCCGCCGTTGGGCGGGTTGTACTTGAACCCGCCGTCGCGCGGCGGGTTGTGCGACGGCGTGACGACGATCCCGTCGGCCAGGTCGCTGTCCCGCCCCCTGTTGAAGGTCAGGATCGCGTGACTGACGGCCGGGGTGGGCGTGTAGCGGTCGGCGGCGTCGATCATCGCGACGACGTCGTTGGCGGCCAGCACCTCGAGCGCCGACGCCCACGCCGGCTCCGACAGTGCATGGGTGTCCCGGCCGATGAACAGCGGTCCCGTGGTGCCCTGCGACGCGCGGTACTCGACGATCGCCTGCGTGGTCGCCAGGATGTGCGACTCGTTGAACGCCGTGTCGAGGCTCGACCCGCGGTGTCCGGACGTCCCGAAGGCCACCTGCTGATCCACGTCCTCGGGGTCGGGCACCAGCGTGTAGTAGGCGGTCACCACCTGAGCCACGTCGATGAGGTCGTCTGGTTGAGCCGGTTGCCCGGCGCGTGGGTTGGCCATGACGTCGATTCTGCTCTGCTTCGGCCACCCGCACTGCCCGGTCGCCGAGAATTCGCCGAGCGATCACCGCTGGGCGCCGCGCAATCATCCGACGGGCGGCGACGCCGCCGTTGGTAGCGTGTCGGGTAGCCGTCCCGATCGACGGGGACGCGAACGGATGAGGGCGGTCAGAAGCCATGGGCTGCAATGAGTGTTGACGACGTCGACGTCCTGGTGATCGGCGCCGGCCTGGCCGGCCTGCGATGCGCGGCCGTGCTGGCGGCGGCCGGCAGCGACGTCCGGGTGTGGGAAGCGGCGGACGACGTCGGTGGCAGGGTCCGCACGGACCTCGTCGACGGGTTCCGCTGCGACCATGGGTTCCAGGTACTCAATCCCGCCTACCCGGAACTGCCCCGCGCCGTCGACGTCGACGCGCTGCGACTGCAGGGCTTCGGGCCCGGGGTGGCCGTCCGCCGCGACCGCGGGTCGACGGTGTGGGTGCACCCGTTGCGCTCCCCCGCACGGGTGCCGGCGATGCTGGCTCGCGGCGGTCTCGGGCCCCGCAACCTCGTGTCGGTCGCGCGGTGGGCGACGCCCGCTCTCCGGCCCAGAGCGCTCAAGGCCGCGTCGAACGACACCTCGATGCGCGATGCGCTGGACGCGGCGGGCGTGCGGGGCGAGTTGCGCCGGGTGATCGACCGCTTCCTGGCGGGCGTGCTCCTCGAGGACTCCGGCGAGACCTCGAATGCGTTCGTGCTGTTGCTGCTGCGCATGTTCGTCTTCGGCGTCCCCGCGCTCCCGGCCGGCGGCATGCACGCCCTGCCCCGGCTGCTGGCCGAGCCGATCGAGGCGCGAATCGACATGCAGCACAACGTCGTCGGGATGTCGCGCGACGGCGGCGAGTGGCGGGTCGAGAGCCCGGGCGGGTCCATCCGGGCCCGGCACGTCGTCATCGCCGCCGATCCGGTGACCGCCGCTGGTCTGGCCGGGCTGCCCGAGCCGCGCATGCGCTCGGTGGTGACCGACTGGTGGGCCGCCGACGAGGCGCCGACCGACCCGCCGATGCTGTGGGTCGACGGCCGCACCCATCCGACTGGGCCGGTGCTGAACACCTCGGTCATCAGTGCGGCGGCGCCGACCTATGCGCCGGCGGGGCGGCACCTGATCGCCGCCTCAGCGCTCGTCGGCGCGGACGGCGTCGAACCCGACGAGGCGGTGGTCCGCCGTCATGCGGGCGACATCCTCGGCACCGACGCCAAGCGGTGGGAGCGGCTGACCCGTCACGTGATTCCGGGCGCTCTACCCGCCCAGCCTCCGCCCCTGGCGGCGCGCCGGCCGGTGCGCCTTCCGGACGGCCGCTGGGTCTGCGGCGACCACCGCGACACCGCGTCCATCCAGGGTGCGCTCGTCAGTGGCCGACGCACCGCCGAGGCCCTGCTGCGCGCCGGCAAGTGACGCTCAGAGCGCCCACGCCAGTGCGAGGCCTGCCGCGCACGCCGCGACTGCCAGCAGCAACGACACCGTCGCGTTGACCAACGCCATCAGCCGTCGACCCTGCTGCACCAGCCGGACCGTCTCGAAGCTCGCGGTGCTGAAAGTGGTGTAGCCACCGCAGAATCCGGTGCCGATCACCGTCTGCCACACCGGGGACCCGCCGTCGAACAGCACGATGCCTGCGAGGACACCGAGCAGTAGCGACCCGGAGACGTTGATGGCCACCGTGGCCCACGGGAACGGTGACTGCCACCGTCGCTTGACCGCGGAGTCGAGGCCGAAGCGGGTCACGGCACCGACGGCTCCGGCGAGGAAGGTCAGCAGGGCGATCACGCCGTCCGCTCCCGAACGCTCGCGGCGAGGACGATTCCGCACCACGCGGCGAGGACGCCGCCCACGACGCTGCCGACGCCGTAGCCGATCGCGATGCCGGCGTGCCCGTTGCGGCCGAGCAGCACCACCTCGAGGGCGAAGGTGCTGTAGGTGGTGAACGCGCCGCAGAACCCGGTACCCGCGATCAGTCGCGTGCGCTGCCGCCGGCCCGAGTCGTCGCCGAGCCGTGCCAGTCCCTCGAGGAGTGCGCCAAGGACGAACGCGCCGCAGAGGTTGATCAGGAACGTCGCCCACGGCCATCCCGCCGCATCGTGCGGCAGCAGCCCCTCGACGAGGTACCGCAGCGCGGTGCCGACCACGCCACCGGAGAACACCAGTGCCCACGCCGACGGCCGGAGATGCAGCGGCGGCCTGACGGCGACGTCGGGGTCGGACGGGAGTTCGGCGTGCGTGTCGACGGGATCCGGCTGGTCCCCCGGCTCACCGCTCACGATCACCTCGTCTCGGGCGGGTTCCGTCACCACGTCGCGAGGACTTTACCGCCGTGTCCGAGGCCGGTTCCGAACGGCCCGGGACAGCCATTTGTAAGCCTAGCCTCACTTAACTCGGCGGTGTACTGTCCCCGGCCATGGAGAGGTCACACTCGGCGTCGGTCAGCGCCGCCCTCAGCGAGATCCTGCGCGAGGACATGAACGTGGACGTCAGCCGCGTCACCCGGGAATCCCGCCTCATCGACGACGTCGGTCTCGATTCCGTGGCGTTCGCCGTGGGCATGGTCGCCATCGAGGACAAGATCGGCGTCGCCCTCACCGAGGAGGATCTGCTCAGCTGCGACACCGTGGGTGAACTCGAGGACGCGATCCTCGCCAAGGTGCCCGCGGCGCCCAGCAACCCGTGAACGTCCTCGCATCCGCTCTGTCGGAGGCGATGACGGCGTCACCGAACGCCTTGGCGGTACTGGACACCGATACCCACGCGTGGCAGCGCCATCCATGGGCCGAGGTGCACTCGCGCGCCGAGAACGTCGCCGACCGCATCGCCGACGACGGAGCAGGTGCCGTCGGTCTCGTCGGCGAACCGAACGTCGAGTTCCTCGCCGCGATCCCCGGGACGTTCTTCGCGGGCAGCGCCCTGTCGATCCTGCCGAGCCCCGTTCGCGGCGCCGACGCCGATGCGTGGGCGCGCAACACCATCGCCCGGTTCCGAGCGCTCGGGGTGACCACGGTGTTCAGCCACGGTCCGCAACTCGACCTCCTGCGTGACCGCGACGAGGCGATCGTGGTCCACGACGTCGCACGCGTCGCCCACGACCGGCGCTCCACGACCTTCCGCGGCGCCGACAGCGGAGACGTCGCCATCCTGCAGGGCACGGCCGGCTCGACCGGCACGCCGAAGGCCGCCCGCATCTCTCCCGCCGCCGCGCTGGCGAACTACGGCGGCCTGATGCGGCACGTCGACGTCGACCATCGCAGCCGCGCGCACAGCTGGCTGCCGATCTACCACGACATGGGGCTGGCCTTCGTGCTGACGAGCGCCCTTGCCGGAGCGGAACTCTGGCAGGCGCCTACCGCGGCATTCGCGGGCAACCCGTTCGGGTGGCTGACCTGGCTCACCGAGAGCCGCGCCACCATGACCGCGGCGCCCAACATGGCCTACAACGTGATCGGCAAGTACGCCAAGATCGTCGGCGACGACGTCGACCTGAGCCACGTCGGGTTCGCCCTCAACGGTGGCGAACCCGTCGACTGCGACGGCACCCGGCGCTTCGCCACCGAGATGGCGCGCTTCGGCTTCGATCCGAAGGCACTGGCGGCCTCCTACGGTCTCGCCGAATCTACCTGTGCCGTTACGGTTCCCAGGCCGTTCTCGGGTCTCGACGTCGACGAGCCGGCCGTCCGGGCCGACGGCGGCGAGGCGACGCGCCGGTTCGCCGTCCTGGGCGACGCGATCCCCGGCATGGAGGTGCGCATCGACCTCGACTCCGCACGCGATACCGAGGTGCTGGGCCGCGAGGTCGGCGACGTCGAGGTGCGCGGCACGTCGTTGATGACCGGCTACGTCGGCGAGGCCCCCGTCGATCCGACCGCGTGGCTGCCCACCGGCGACGTCGGCTATCTCGTCGACGGCCGCCTCGTCGTGTGCGGCCGCGCCAAGGAACTCATCACCGTCGCGGGCCGCAACGTCTTCCCCACCGAGATCGAACGCATCGCCGCCCGGGTCGACGGCGTCCGCGAGGGTGCGGTCGTCGCGATCGGAACCGGCGAGTCGACGGCGCGTCCCGGCCTGCTGATCGCCGCGGAGTTCAAGGGCACCGACCAGCCCTCGGCCCGCAGCGAGGTGGTGGCGCTGATCGCATCCGAGTGCGGCGTGGTCCCGGCCGACGTCGTGTTCCTCGAGCCCGGCACGCTTCCGCGCACGTCCTCGGGCAAGCTTCGCCGCCTCGAGGTCAAGCGAAACTTGGAGGAAATTCGACGATGACGACCACCGAGGGCTACACCGAGCTGCTCGACCGCGTCTTCGACGACCGCGTCGTCAAGTGGACCGCGCACGCCGAGGAGACCGAACACTTCCCCCGCGAACTGATCGAATACCTTGGCAGCAGTGGGGTATTCGCGGCCAAGTGGCCAGAGGGCCGGCAGAACTCCGACGTGGCCAAGGTGATCGCCCTGGCCCGCAAGCTCGGCCACCTCGGATCGGCGGGCATCGGAGTCGGCGTGGGCCTGCACGACTCGGCGATCGCGATCCTGCGCCGCTTCGGCAAGTCCGACTACCTCAGGGACATCGCCGAACGGGCCATCCGCGGCGAGGCCGTGCTGTGCATCGGGGCCTCCGAACAGTCCGGCGGGTCCGATCTGCAGATCGTCGGCACGGAGGTCCGCACCGAGGGCGACGGCTTCCATGTGACCGGCATCAAGAAGTACGTGTCGCTGTCCCCCGTCGCCGACTACGTCATGGCCGTGGCCCGCAGCGTCGACCACGACCCGAACAGCAAGCACGGCAGCGTCGTCGTCATCGCCGTCCCGTTGGCGCAGTGCGAGGTCCAGACGCCCTACCGCAAGGTCGGTGCCGGACCGCTCGACACCGCTGCCGTGCACATCGACACCTGGGTACCCGCCGACGCACTGGTCGCTCGCGCCGGGATCGGCCTGGCGGCGATCTCCTGGGGCCTGGCGCAGGAACGGATGTCGGTTGCCGGCCTGGTCTCGTCGTCGGCTCAGCGCGTCCTCGGGATCACCCTGGCGCGCATGATGACCCGTCGCCAATTCGGTCACACGCTCTACGAGCACCAGGCGCTCCGATTGCGCATGGCAGACCTGCAGGCCCGGGTGGACATGCTGCGCTACGCCCTGGACGGCGTCGCCGCGACCGGGAAGCTCGACCTGCGCACCGCCGCCGCGATGAAGGTCAGCGCCGCACGCCTCGGCGAGGAGGTGGTCAACGAGTGCATGCACATCTTCGGCGGGTCGGGCTACCTGGTGGACGAGACGCCACTCGGACGGTGGTGGCGCGACATGAAGTTGGCCCGCGTCGGCGGCGGCACCGACGAGGTGCTGTGGGAGTTGGTGGCCGCGGCGATGAAGCCCGACTACGACGGCTACGCGGAGTTCGAGCAGCTCCCGTAATCCCCCACGTTCCTCGCCGAGCAGTCCACTTCGTGGCTCCAGTGAAATCCCCTCACTTGCCGCAGATCAGGGGAGTTGACGTCTGCTCGCGGAAAGAACTCAGCCGAGGGGCTTCGGCGCGTCCTCCGGAGTGCGGGGCAGCGCGTAGAGCGCCATCCGGCGGTTGGCCATGTCGTGCTCGCCGAGGAACGTGCACCCGGCCCACTCGCAGACCGCGCGGGCGCCGGCGTTGCGGTGGTCGGGGTCGAACATGATGCGGCGACAACGGGGTTCGAGGTCGAACAGGCTCGCCATGACCCGCGGCAGCAGGATCGGCGCGAAGCCCTTGTTGACGAACGCCACGTCGGCGATAGCGGCGTGCACGCCAAGGTCGTGCGGATCGCTGTCGTAGCGCGGCGCGATGGAGTCCTTGGCGGCGCGATACACCTCGAGGTAGGCGATCTGCCGGCCCTTGAAGCTTCCGACGAACGGACGCGAGTACTCGCCGGCGAGTTGCGCGCGCAGGAAGTTGCGCCACCACCCCGGCGGGTTGTCGTACTCCCACGCCTCGGCCAGGTGCGGGCGGTTCATCCACTCCGAGATGAGTTCGGCGTCGGCAACCGGATCGGCGGGCCGGAACGAGTACGGCTCGGCCAGCACCGGCGTCCTCGGCGCGGGGACCGCACGCACCTCGTCGCTCACCGACGTCAGCTCACGCGGGAGGACGGGGACGGCGTCATCGATATCGGTCATCTCGACGTCGGAGCCTACCGGACCAGGTAAGGGTAGCTTGCCCTACCTTCAGGTCGCCCGAAGGAACATCAGGGCGTCCCACGCCCCGAGTTCCAGCGTCGCCGACTCCAGCGCGTCGGTCGCGCCGGCTCCGTTGCCCAGCACCAGGCGGGCGCCCACCCACTCCGCGCCGACGTCCACCGTCCGGGGCTCGCGTCCGCAGTTCGCGATCACCAGCAGCGCATCGTCGGCGGTGGCGCGGACGTACGCCCAGACGTGCGGATCGTCCTCCAGCATCGGCGTGAAGTCGCCGTCGACGAGCGCCGGCAGCTCGTGCCGCAGCGCGATCAGCGACCGGTAGTGGGCGAACACCGAATCCGGACTCCCGACCTGCGCGGCGGCGTTCAGCCAGTCGTGGTTGGGGTTCACCGGTAGCCAGGGGGTGCCGGCGGTGAAGCCGGCGTTCGGTCCGGCATCCCACTGCATGGGCGTGCGTGCGTTGTCGCGGCCGAACCTCGCCAGACCCGTCAGCGCCGCCGCCCCGTCGCCACCGTCGTCGGTGACGGTCCGGTAGTAGTTCCGTGCCTCGAGGTCGACGAAGTCTCGGTCGGAGGCGAACGGGTAGTTCGTCATCCCCAGTTCCTCGCCCTGGTAGACGAACGGGGTGCCGCGCATGCCGTGCAGCACCGTGCCGAGCGCCTTGGCCGACGCCGCCCAGTACTCCGGGTCGTCGTCGCCGAATCGGGACACCACGCGCGGCTGGTCGTGGTTGTTCCAGTACAGGCTGTTCCACCCGACGTCGGCCAGCGCCGCCTGCCACCGGTGCAGCGACCGCTTCAACACCACCAGGTTCAGCCCCGCGTCGACGTACTTGTCTGCGGGATCCTGGTCGACGGACATGTGCTCGAACTGGAAGACCATATTCAGTTCGGCCCGTGCGGGATCGGTGTAGAGCCGGGCCTGATCGGTGGTGACGCCGGGCATCTCGCCCACCGTGACGTACTCACCGTCGCGTCCGCCGAACACCGTCGCGGTCATCTCGGCGAGGTACTCGTGTACGTGCGGCCCGTCGGCGAACTGATCCAGGGCGCCCACGAACCGCTTCCCGGGCACCGGCGTCGTATCGGGCAGTCCGTCGCGCTTGGAGATGAAGTTGACGACGTCCATGCGGAAGCCGTCGACGCCACGGCCGAGCCACCAGGACATCATGTCGTGCACGGCTTCTCGGACCTCGGGGTTCTCCCAGTTCAGATCCGGCTGCTTGGGGTCGAAGAGATGCAGGTAGTACTGACCGGTGGCCTCGTCCCAGGCCCAGGCCGAGCCGGAGAACAGCGAGGCCCAGTTGTTCGGTTCTGCACCGTCCCTGGCGTCGCGCCAGAAGTACCAGTCGCGCGTGGCGGACTCCCGGGACGACCGCGATTCGACGAACCACGGGTGCTCGTCGGACGTGTGGTTGACCACCAGGTCCATGATCAGCTTCATCCCCAGCCGGTGTACCTCGGCGAGGAGGTCGTCGAACTGGGCGAGGGTGCCGAACATGGGGTCGACCTCGCGGTAATCGCTGATGTCGTAACCGTTGTCGACCTGCGGTGAGCGGTAGATCGGCGACAGCCAGATCACGTCGACGCCCAGCTCCCGCAGATGGTCCAAGCGTGCGGTGATGCCGCCCAGGTCGCCGATGCCGTCACCGTCGGAGTCCGCGAAGCTGCGCGGGTAGATCTGGTAGACGACGGCGGTCTTCCACCACTGGTCGGTCACATTCGACTCCTGATCACGTTGCGATACACGGTGACATAGCGATCGACCATGGTGCCCACGGCGAATCGCTCGGCCGCATGGTCGGCAATGGCGCGGCGGTCGAGTCGGCCCACGTCACCGACCGCCGACACCGCCCCGTCGACGTCGTTCACGAGGAACCCGGTGACCCGGTCGGTGACGAGTTCGGGCATCGACCCGCGCGCGTAGGCGATCACCGGCGTCCCGCAGGCCATCGCCTCGACGACGCTGTAGCCGAACGGCTCGTCGAAGTCGATCAGGTGGAGCAGCGCCCAGGCCCCGCCCAGCACCTCGGCGCGGCCCGCGGCGTCGACCGAGCCGAGGTAGCGCACCCGATCGCCGTCGACATGCGGTTCGACCTCGGCGCGAAAGTAGTCCTCGTCCTGGATGATTCCCGCGATGTCGAGACGGCGGCCGCATCGTCGGGCCACCTCGATCGCGTGCGCGGTGCCCTTGTCGGGGTGGATCCGCCCGAAGTACAGCAGGTGTTCGCCCGGGTTGGGATGCGCGGCGAACCCGTCGAGGTCGATGCCGTGGTGGATCGTTGCGGCGTAGTGCAGCTTCGGGTGACGGTCCGCGTCGCTGATGGACACGTACGCCGAGGTCGCGTCATAGCGCTGGTAGACGGGCACGATGCACTCCGAGGAGAAGCCGTGAATGGTGGTCACCATGGGCGTCGCGACGAGGTCGCCGTAGGTCAGGGGCAGGAAGTCGAACCCGTTGTGGATGACGTCGAAGTCCGCTGCCCGCTCGAACAGCGAGGCGATGTGCAGACACTCGGCGACCTTCGCGTCGATCGTCGGGTCCTCGGACCAGCCGCACGGTGAGGTCGCCCGGAGTTCGGCCGTCGTGACCGAGTCGGCGGTGGCGAACAGGGTGACGTGATGTCCCGCCGCCACGAGTCCCTCCGTGAGCAGCGAGGCGAACTGCTCCCACGGCCCGTAGTGCCGGGGCGGCGTCCGCCAGGCGATCGGAGACAGGACTGCGACGCGGAGCGGGTGGTCGGTGGAGGGGATGGGGGTCAGCCTACGCGGGCGACACCATCGGCTCGGCCTAACCGCCGAGCAGCACGATCCCGGCACTGATCAGCGCCGCCACCTTGACGATCTCAAACCCGACATAGGCGAGGTGTGCGATCGAGCGGGCCCGCTCCTCACCCGCCAACACCGACGCCGTCCGCTTGGCGAGCATCGGCCGGATCAGCACCGTCTGGATCAGCAGCGCCGCCACGGCCGTGGTGATCGACACGCTGACACCCGTGGAGGTGTCGTGGGTGAACAGCGTTGCGGCGATGACGATCGCGAACACCAGTTCGCAGAAGTTCAGCGCGCGGAACACCAGCCGCCCGATGCCGAGGCCGAGCTGCGTGGTCACTCCCGGCGCGCGGAACTTCAACGGCGCCTCCAGGAACGAGATCGCCAGCACCATCCCCAGCCAGACGAACACTGCGCCGACCGCGACGCGCGAACTCAGGTCCACGGCCGCAGCCTACGACAGCGGTCGGCCCGCGCGGGTGTGCAATCGTGGAACCATGGCCGACGTCGACGACCGCGATCGCCTGGCGGAACTCGTCCGGTGGGAGGACGCGGGCGCCACCTGGGAGGTCGTGGCACGCACGCCTCGCGGCGTCACGATCGCCCTGCTCCGCTGCGATGGCGGCGAGGAGGTCGACCGATTCACCTCGGACGATCCCCGCCTGCTCGCCTACGTCGACCGGTAGCGGGTCACAGTCCGCGCTTGCGCCCGAACGACGTGGTGCCGTTGCGCCGCACCATCGCCACGGTGGTGGCGATCTTGCCGCGCCCCAGGTCGGGTTCGAGACCGGCGCCCACGCGGTGCAGTTGGTCGGTGTGCCAGCTGAGTTCGAGGATCCCGTCGAGCGACTTGAGGTCGACCACCTTGCCGAGGACGCCGCGCAGGCCCGCGCGAACCCGATGCACCTCGAGCTGGTCCGAGCGTCCCGTCAGGATGGCGTCGGCGGCGTCGGTGGTGGTCACCGTGGGCCGGCCCAGCCCGATGACGTCGCACTCTCCGCCGGCCACCGCCTCGGTCATCGCGGCGCGGGATCGGAAGCCACCGGTCACCGCGATCGGGACGTCGCCGACGACCGCGCGCACGGTGCGCGCGTACTCCAGGAAGTACGCCTCACGCGCCTTCGTGCTGTCCGCGGCCGCACCCATCATCGCGGGTGTCTCGTAACCGCCGCCGCTGACCTCGATGAGGTCGAGCCCCTCCCCGGCGAGTGCGGCGAGCACGCCGCGCGACTCGTCCTCGGTGAAGCCGCCGCGCTGGAAGTCCGCCGAGTTCAGCTTCAGACCCACGGCGAAGCCCGGCGAGACGCGCGCCCGCACGCGGCGCACCACCTCGATCAGGAAGCGCATGCGGCGCTCGGGGTCGCCGCCCCATTCGTCGTCGCGCTGGTTGGACAGCGGCGACAGGAACTGAGCCACCAGGTAGCCGTGGGCCCCGTGGATCTGGACGCCGTCGAAGCCCGCGGTCTCGCACACGGCGGCGGCCGTCGCGAAGCGCTCGATCACGTCTTCGATCTCCGCCGACGTCAGCTCGCGGGGCGTCGGCGAGCCCGGCAGGGTGAGCGGGATGGCGCTGGGTGCCACCGGCCGGTGCCCCAGTGCCAACGGATTCGACTGCCGTCCAGGGTGGTTGAGTTGCACCCAGATCGGGACGCCGCCGTCCTTGGTGGCCTTCGCCCAGCGGGACAGCGCATCGAGGTCGCGCTCGTCCTCGATGACGACGTTGCCGGGCTCGCCCAACTGGGTGCGATCGACCATGACGTTGCCCGTGACGACCAGGCCGTAACCGCCGGCGCTCCACGTCGAGTAGAGGCGTTCCAGGCGGTGGTCCGGCGCGTGAGCCGCGTTCCCCAGCGCCTCGCTGAGCGCGGCCTTCATGATCCGGTTGGGCAGCACCTGCCCGCAGGGCAGTGTCAGCGGCTCGTGCAGGGTCGTGTGCTGGGGTGGGGTGGTCATGTCGCCTTTCGGACGTGCGGACGCCGGTGGCGGGCGTCGAGGTATACCGACTGGTATAGCGGTCCTCGCCACCGTAGTAAACCGATTGGTATATTGCAACCATGCGCGTACGGGAACGACTGACCACGGCCACCGCCGCCCTCATGCAGCGCCACGGGGTGGCCGGGACCGGCATCGCCCAGATCCTCGACGCGAGCGGCGTGACCCGGCGGTCGATCTATCTGAACTTCCCCGGCGGCAAGGCCGAGTTGGTCGCCGCCGCAACGCGATCCGCGGGTGACGAGATGACCCGGACGGTGCGCGAGTACATCGACGAGCCCAACCCCGTCGCCGCCTTCGCGCACATGTGGAGCGACGTCCTGGTCGACAGCGACTTCGAGGGCGGCTGCCCCATCACGGCCGCCGCGTGCAGCGGCGACGAGTCCCCGGACGCCAGGGTGGCCGCCGCCGACGTCTTCCGTGGATGGTCCCGACTGATCGCGGAACGACTGGTGCGCGACGGGATCGCCGAGGACGTGGCGGACTCGCTGTCGACGACGGTCGTCGCCGCACTCGAGGGATCGGTGATCCTCTGCCGCGCCGCCCACTCGACGACTCCCCTGACGCAGGTGGCCCACCACCTCGAGGAACTGATCGCGGCGAATCGGCCGCCCGCGGTGTAGCGTCCTCGTACACCAATCGGTTTACCACGGGAAAGCTCGGCGAAAGAAGGAACACATGCCCTCCGTACTGGTCACCGGCGCAGGCCGGGGCATCGGCCTCGCGATCACCGAGCACCTCAGCCGCCGTGGCTGGGAGGTGTACGCCGCCGCGCGCTCCGAGGACTCCCTGCGGGAACTCGACGCCATGCCGCACGTGCACGCCGTGCCCCTCGACGTCACCGACCGCGCAGCCATCGCCGCACTTCCCGACCACCTCCCCGCGACGCTCGACGGCGTGGTCAACAACGCCGGCATCCTCGTCGGCGGACCGGTGGAGGGGTTGAACCTCGACGACCTGTCCCGCCAGTTCGACGTCAACGTCACCGCTCAGATCGCGGTGACGCAGGCCGTGCTGCCGAAGATCCGCGCCGCCCGCGGACGGGTGCTGTTCATCTCGTCGGTCAGCGGATTGATCACCACACCCGGCACGGGCGCCTACTGCGCGTCGAAGTACGCCGTCGAGTCGCTCGCCGACGCACTGCGAATGGAACTGCGACCGTGGAAGATCCACGTATCGCTCATCGAGCCCGGGCCCATCCGCACCGACATGTGGGGCGACATGCTCACCGAGCACGACCGCATGGTGGACGGGCTCGACCCCCGGCACCGCGAGCTGTACGGCCCCCACCTCGCGGGCTCACGCAAGATGCTCGGCAGGATGCAGAAGCTGGCCGCCGATCCCAAGAAGGTGGTCACCGCCGTCGACCACGCGCTGACGTCGAAGCGCCCGAAGCGTCGCTATCTGCTCGACACCGTCAGCCGCGTACAGAAGCTCGTCGTCGGCCTGACGCCGACCGCCGTCAACGACGCCGTCCTCGCCGCCGCGACCACGTCACGCTCCACGTAGTCACCCGGTGTGCCACGCTGGACGGCGTGATCGTCGCCTTCAGCCTCACCCCGTCCGCCGCCGCCGACGACGGCGGGGTCCATCGAGCGGTCGCCGAGGCGGTGCGCATCGTGCGCGCGTCGGGTCTCCCCAACGAGACCAACGCGATGTTCACGAACATCGAGGGTGAGTGGGACGAGGTGATGGCCGTCGTCAAGCAGGCCGTCGACGCCGTCGCAGCGGTGTCGCCACGGGTGGGCCTGGTACTAAAGGCCGACATCCGGGCCGGCTACACCGGCCAGCTCACCGCGAAGGTCCAACGCGTCGAGGACGCGCTCGACTCCTGACGTCGGTCAGTTCGCGAACGCCTGCCCGAGCAGGTCGTGCGGAATGGCGTGCACGGTCATCCCATTGCGCCCCGTGATCGTCGAGGCGGCGACCATCGCGTTCACGATCGCCTCCTCGGTCGCCTCGATGGTCAGGTCGAACAACCGCGTCATCAGCTGCGGCGCAACCATCCGCAGCGGAACCTCCGGCGCTCCGGCGTCCACGTCCTCGAGCCACGCGTAGGCCGGGATGCCCCGATTGCCCGTCGCGAACGCCAGCATCAGGTCACCGCTGTACTGCTCACCCCTGCCGCCGACGTTCGCGACTCCGAGTGCAGCGCGCTGAGCGAGACGGGCGCACTGGTGCGGCAGCAGCGGGGCGTCGGTCGCCACGACGACGATGATGGAACCCGAGCCGCGCTCGTAGCCGGCCGGCACGCCCGGCAGCGGCACGCGGTCGGGCCCGATCAGTTCCCCGATCGGACGGCCGTTGACGCGAAGGTGTTCGCGGCGGCCATGATTGGCCTGCACCAGCACTCCGACGGTGTACGTGCCCGCAGAGGTGTCGGTGACGCGTGACGCCGTACCGATGCCGCCCTTGAACTCGTGGCAGATCATCCCGGTGCCGCCGCCGACGCCGCCCTCCTCCACCGGACCCCCGGCAGCGGCTGCCAGCGCCTCGTGCACGTGGCCCGCGGTGACGTGGTGGCCGTTGATGTCGTTGAGCAGGCCGTCGTACGTCTCGCCGACGACGGGCAGCGACCAGTAGATCCCCTCACCGCGGGCCTCGATCTGCGCGGCGACCAGGGCGTCGCGCACCACGCCGACGCTGTGGGTGTTGGTCAACCCGATGGCGGTCGTGAGTTCACCCGACTCGCGGATCCACTCGAGGCCGGTCAGCTCACCGCTGCCGTTGAGGCGGTGGGCTCCGGCGAAGACCGGTTCGCCCCAGATGCCGTCGTGTGGCACGACCACGGTGACGCCGGTGTGCACGGCGGGCGGACCGTCCGCGTGCAGCGTGACGTGCCCGACGCGCACGCCGTCGACGTCGGTGATGGCGTTGTGCGGACCCGTCGGGAACCGTCCGACGACGATGCCGAGGTCTCGAGCGCGCATGTCATCCTCCAGTGGTCGTTGGTGTGCGCAGCGTCATGGCGCGACGACCCACTCGCCGCGTCGCATCACGCCCGCCACGGTGAGGTCGTCGTCGAGCACCACGAGGTCAGCACCGTCGCCGGGGGCCAGCGCGGCCACCGGAAGGCCCAGTGCACGAGCCGGATTGAGCGAGGCCTGGCGTACGCCCAGCAGCAGCGCGTCGTCGCGGGGCAACCCGCAGTGCTCGACGGCGAACCGGAACACCCGGTCCATCGTCGCGGTGCTCCCGGCGATGGTGTCGGTGCCCGCCACGCGTGCGACGCCGTCGACGACGTCGACGGCCAGCGGTCCCAGGTGGTACACGCCGTCCGACATGCCGGTCGCGGCCATCGCGTCGGTGATCAGCGAGACGCGGTCGGGCCCGGAACTGCGGGTCACGTGCCGATAGATCGCCGGGTCGACGTGCACGCCGTCGGCGATCACCTCGACGGTGACCCGTGGGTCCTCCAGCAGGGCGACCACCGGTCCCGGTTCGCGACGGTCGATGGGACGCATCGCGTTGAACAGGTGCGTCCCCACCGTGGCGCCGGCCTCGATCGCAGCCCGGGTGCGGGAGTACGTGGCCTCGGTGTGCCCTACCGCCGCAACGACTCCCGCGTCGACGAGCTGCGCGATCGCCGCCAGTGCGCCGTCCCGCTCGGGCGCGATGGTCACCATGCGGACCGCCCCAGCACCCGCGTCGAGGATCCCGTCGATCTCGCCCGGATCGGGGTCGCGCATGAGCGCGGGCTGATGGGCGCCGCACCGCAGCGTGGACAACCACGGGCCCTCGAGGTGGATGCCGTCGAGGTCGACGTCACGGGCCAATTGCCCGACCTGGCGCAGCAATTCGTCGGGTCCGGCGGTCACGAGTGAGGCGATGATCGCCGTGGTGCCATGCGCCCGGTGCAGTGCGACGGCCGTCGACGTCTCGTCGCGCGACGCGATCGAGAAGTTGCCGCCACCGCCCCCGTGCACGTGGGTGTCCACGAATCCGGGGACGACGGTCGCGGCACCGAGCTCGTGGTCCGCCGCGCGCGGTGGCGGACCCCCACCGACCGCCTCGACGGTGCCGTCCCGCACCTCGATCCACCCGGGGCGCAACACCTCCAGGCCCGCGACGACGGTGCCGGCAGCGAGCAGCACTCAGATTCCTTGCCACGCGGGCTTGGAACGGTACGTCTCCCGGTAGTAGTCGACGAGCTGCAGCCGGCGGGCCGCCGCGTCGTCCAGGAGCACCGTCACGTGCGGGTGATGCTGCAGGATGGTCGCCGGCCACATCGCGCTCACGGGACCCTCCACGAGCTGGTGGACGGCCTCGGCCTTGCTGCGACCGTTGGCGACGAGCACGACGTGTCGCGCCGCCATGATCGTGGCGAGCCCCTGCGTGAGGCAGTGCGTCGGTACGGCATCGACGTCGTCGCCGAAGAACCGCGCGTTGTCCAGGCGGGTCTGGCGCGTCAGCGTCTTGATCCGGGTCCGCGACGCGAGCGAGGATCCCGGCTCGTTAAACGCGATGTGCCCGTCGGTGCCGATCCCCAGGATCTGCAGGTCGACGCCGCCCGCCTCGGCGATGGCGTCCTCGTAGGCGGCGCACGCGGCGGGGATGTCGTCGGCCAGCCCGTCGGGGCTCCGAACGGCACCCGGCGCGAAGTCGACCTTGGCGACCACGACGGCGTCGATGACGTTGCGGTAGCGCTCCGGATGATCGGCCGGGAGTCCCACGTACTCGTCGAGGGTGAAGCCGCGTGCAAGGGCGAACGACATCTCGCCCGCCCGGTGGCGGGCCGCCAGCTCGTCGTAGATCGCCAGCGGCGACGACCCGGTGGCCAGGCCCAGCACGGCGTCGGGCTTGCGGTCGAGCAGCACTCCGATCGCGTCGGCCGCCACCTCACCGATCCGCCCGGCGTCGGGCAGGACGATGACCTCCACTACGCGTTCGCCGTGAAGAGCGTTGCGCCCGAGTCGACGTCGGCCCCCTCGAGAACCGCCTCCGACGCGACGACGTTGTCCGCCTTCCGTTCGTCCATGACTACCACCGGGACGATGGGGTTGAGTCCCTTGGCCACGATCGCCGGGACGTCGTAGGTGATCATCGGCTGCCCGGCCTCTACGGCGTCGCCCTGGGCCACGTGCGCCGTGAAGCCCTCACCCTCGAGGGCCACGGTGTCGAGGCCGAGGTGTACCAGCACCCCCACCTTGTCCGCGGTGAGGATCACGAAGGCGTGCGGCATGAGCTTGAGCAGGGTGCCCGACACGGGGGCCACCGCCTCGACCACCTGGTGTGGCGGGTCGACGGCGGCGCCGTACCCCACCATGCCCTGGCTGAAGACGGGATCGGGCACGTCCTGCAGGGCGACCGCACGCCCGGCGATCGGCGAGAGGACTGACGTGATGCTCACTGCTGGCTCCTTCGTCCGTGTGTCTCAACCATACGAGCGCGTCGTCAAGTCAGTCCGAGTTCGCGGGTTCTCGTCTAAGCTTCCGCAGAGTTCGGCGGCTGACGGTCGCTGCGGCAGAGGAGGGTCGGACGACGTGAGCGGTACCGCGAAAACCTCGGAGACACAGAAGAAGTCGGGTATGCGGATCCCCGGGTTCGCGCAGTTGCAGCGCCTGGGCAAGAGCCTCATGCTGCCGATCGCCGTGCTGCCCGCAGCCGGCATCCTGCTCCGGCTCGGTCAGCCCGACCTGCTCGGTCGCATCGAGGCACCCGTCATCGGGCCGTTCTTCAAGGCGATGAGCGCGGCCGGTGACGCGCTGTTCGCAAACCTTCCGCTGCTGTTCGCCGTCGGCGTCGCCATCGGTTTCGCCCGCAAGGCGGACGGGTCGACGGCCCTGTCGGCCGTCGTCGGCTACCTGGTGGTCGAGGCGGTGTTCAAGACGATGTCGCCGATCGTCCTCGCCGGTGAGGTGGACAAGGCGGGTGACCAGGCGCAGATCAACTACAGCGTGTTCGCCGGCATCGTCGTCGGCCTGCTCACCGCGTGGCTCTACGACCGCTACCACACCATCGAATTGCCCTCGTATCTCGGCTTCTTCGGTGGTAGACGCTTCGTCCCGATCGTGGTGTCGCTGTCGTGTCTGTTCCTCGCGTTCGCGATGAGCTACTTCTATCCCATCTTCGATGCGGGCCTGACCGGCCTCGGCCAGTTCATCGGTGGCGCCGGTGCGCTCGGGGCGTTCGTCTACGGATTCGCCAACCGGATGCTGATCCCGCTCGGCCTGCACCACATCCCGAACTCCTACGTCTGGTTCATCTACGGCGACTACCAGACCCCCGACGGCAACGTCGTCACCGGTGAGCTGACCAGGTTCGCCGCGGGCGACACCTCGGCCGGACTGCTCACCTCGGGCTTCTATCCGATCCTGATGTTCGGTCTGCCCGCCGCCGCGCTGGCGATGATCCACGTCGCGAACAAGAAACAGCGCAAGGTCGCCGTCGGCATCCTGTCCGCGGCCGCGCTCACGGCGTTCCTGACGGGCATCACCGAGCCGCTCGAGTTCGCCTTCATGTTCGTCGCGTTCCCGCTGTACGTGGTGCACGCCGTGCTCACCGGGCTGTCGATGGCGATCGCCTATCTCCTCGACATCCACCTGGGGTTCTCGTTCTCGGCCGGCCTCATCGACCTGCTGCTCTACGGCACGGCGCCCGCCGCGAAGAACATCCCGCTGCTGATCGGCATGGGCGTCGTGTTCTTCGTCGTCTACTACCTGCTGTTCCGCTTCGCGATCACGAAGTGGAACATGCGCACCCCCGGACGCGAGCCCGAGGCGGAGTTCGACGCCGAGGAGCAGGCGAATCTCGGCGAGGCCGGTGAGCCGACGACCACCGTCTCGGCGGACCACGATCCCGCCGCCGCCGGGTCGGAGGCCGTTGCCGCGGACAGCAGGGCCGAACAGGTGATCGCCGCGTTCGGTGGGCGGGAGAACCTCGTCAACGTCGACGCCTGCATCACCCGTCTGCGCATGGAGGTGGCGGACAAGGACAAGGTGGATCAGGCGCAGTTGAAGCGACTCGGGGCCGCAGGCGTGGTGGAAGTGGGCAACAGCGTCCAGGCCGTGTTCGGCACGCAGGCCGAGGCGTTGAAGAACGACATCGTCGACATCCTGTAGTTCGGGTCACACCCGGCAGATCCCCAGGGACGGCGTCGCACGAGGTTTTGAGTGCGTGACGGGGTGGTAGTCACCCTTCATGATCTTCAACGCCGATGTCTCCAAGCGATTCGTTCTCGCAGGTGTGGCCGCTGCCGCCCTCGCCATCTCCCCTCTCGGTGTGCCCGTGGCGATGGCTGAGCCCGCGCCCGCGTGCGTCGAGGGCAGCGGTCCCGCATGTGCGACCGCAGGCCCAGACGGCGCAGGCGCCAACGTGCCCGGTGCCGGTGCAGTGGCCGGTCCCGACGGTGCAGGCGCCGTCGTGCCGGGTGCCGGTGCGACCGCCGATTCGGGCGGCGCGCAGGCCAACGTCCCCGGCGCCAACGCCGAAGCCGACGGCGGCGGCGCGTCCGCCGTGGTTCCCGGTGCGGGCGTCGTAACGAGCCCCGACGGGGCGTCGGCGAGCGTCCCCGGCGCCAACGCCGAAGCCGACCGCGGCGGCGCGTCCGCCGTGGTTCCCGGTGCGGGCGTCGTAACGAGCCCCGACGGGGCGTCGGCGAGCGTCCCGGGCGCCAACGCCGAGGCCGACCGGGGCGGCGCAAGCTTCTGCATCGCCAACGTCGGGTGCGCCAACGCGGGCTAGTCTCACCCATCCACACGGCAGGCCGGAGTTCTCTCCGGCCTGCCGTCGTGTGTGACGGGCGTCAGCGGCCGTGGTCGGCGAAGAACTGACCGCTCGCCGCCGAGGCGTCGAACGCCGACGACGTCATCCCGACCTGCTCGATCGGCAGCGACGACCTGCTGCCCGGCCACGTGTGGCCGCCTCCATCGATCTGGACGAGCGACACCGACGTGCCCCCGGCGCAGCCGGTCGCCGTGACCCGCTGCACCCCGGGCCCGTTGACGCCGGAGCCGTCCGGAACGGGTGCGCCCGGGCACCCGTCGATGACCTCCCACCGCCGGGCGAGTTCCGGCGCGGACACGACGTCGCTGGCTCCGCCGCGGCCGAGCATGGGTCCGCCGTTGAACGGCACCACCGGGTCCGCGGTGCCGTGCACCTCGAGGACGGACACGGGTCGGGAGGGCGCGCAGGGCACGCCGCTTCCCAGCGTCCCCGCGACGGGTGCGATGGCGGCGACGACGTCGGCACGGTCGCACGCGAGCCTGCTCGCCATGAACCCGCCTGCCGACATCCCCGTCGCGTACACCCGGCCGGGATCGATTCCGTAGTCGCGGCTGATCTGCTCCGCGAGCGCGACCAGGAAGCCGACGTCGTCGACCCCCGTCCGGTCCGGTACCGACGCGCCCCGCCCGTCGGCCCAGCTGAAGTCGATGCCGTCCGGGTAGACCACGGCGAAGCCGTGCCGGTCGCCGACGGCGTCGTAGTTCGTGACCGCGGCCTGTTCACCGCCCGTCATCCCGGCGCCGTGGAGGTTGATGACCAGGCCGGCCGGGCTAGCCGAGGGCGCGTGTAGCAGGTACGTGCGCTGCAGTCCGCCGAACTCCATTGCCCCAGGCACGTTTCCGATCGGACCGGCGGACGCCGTCGCAGCGCCGACCGCGCCGAATCCGAGCACGAGGGTCATCGCCGTGGCGGCACGAGCGCACGCTCGTCTGACGTCAGGGGGCACCAGGGGCTCCGGTTCGTTGTCGCTGCGGGCGGGGCAGTGTCGAGCGTAGGGGGCCGATCGGGAACACACACCACGTTTGCACCGGTAGCGTCGCGCCCATCTCGGGGAGAGGACGTCGTGTGAACGGATTGGCCGGCAAGGGAGTTCTCGTCACGGGCGTCGCCTCGGGCATCGGGAGGGCCACGGCCGAGCGGTTGCTCGCCGAGGGCGCCACCGTCGTGGGCGTCGACCGCGAACCGGACGGGGCCGCGGGACTCGGTGACGACCGGTTCACCCTGCACCGGGCCGACGTGCTCGACGGCGACGCGATCGCCGACGCGGTCGCTTCGGTGGTCGCAGCGGTCGGCCGACTCGACGGCGTGGTGCACTCCGCGGGCGTGGCGGGCGGCGGTCCCATCCACCTGCTGTCCGACGACGAGTGGGACCGCGTGGTCGACGTCAACCTGAAGGGCACGTTCATCGTCGTACGTGCTGCCCTTCGACAGATGACCACGCAGGACCGGGTCGCGGGCGAGCGCGGATCCATCGTCACCCTCTCGAGTGTGGAGGGCCTCGAGGGGACGGCGGGCGGCAGCTCGTACAACGCGTCCAAGGGCGGCGTCGTCCTCCTCACCAAGAACGCGGCGATCGACTACGGTCCGAGCGGGATACGGGCCAACGCCATCTGCCCTGGCTTCATCGAGACGCCGCTCTTCGACTCGGTGGTGGGGATGCCCGGCATGGAGGGCGCACGCGACGGCCTTCGGCACGAGCACAAACTGCGCAGATTCGGTCGCCCCGACGAGATCGCCGCCGTGGCCGCGTTCCTGGTGTCGTCCGACGCCAGCTTCGTCAGCGGGCAGGCCATCGCCGTCGATGGTGGCTACACCGCGGGCCGTGATCACGGTGTCACCGACCTGATGGGACTCGGCGAGCAGTAGTCGCGCTACCTCGTCTTCCACACCAGCGTCCACATTTGGCAAAGGATTGCCCATCCCGGACCGAGCACGTCACGTGCGCTGACCAGCGCCTCCACGACTAGTTTTGGGAAACGTCTGGCGAATGTCGAACCCCGAGGATACGATTCAGCAACGATTGCCGAGAGAGTTTCCGGGGTCGACGTCAACGGGGGCACGAAATGAGTGACAGCTTGCACGCCGAGCACGAGGTCAGCGCCAGGGAGCAGGCGCTCGCGGCCGCCGTCCGCATGGCGGTGGGCGCCTTCAGCCCGCCGCCGCACCTCGAGGTCCCGGCTCCGAGCGCATCGGGCGAACCCCTCGACCGTCCGGTCGCCTCCGTCGTCACCCGACCTTCGCGCCCGTGGACCTAGAATCGACCCCATGGTGCTCACGTCGATCTCAGCCAAGCGCGTCCTCGCCACCGCCGGCTTCGCCGTTGCGGCACTCGTCGCGGGCGCCGTTCCCGCGGTGACGGGTTCGGGAACGCCGCTCGCGGCATGCACGGGCGGCGAGGAGATGGACGTCTACACCACGACCTGCACGCCCTTCCTCGTGCCGTCGTCGTCGCAGGGGTTCACCTCGACCGCCGCGAACCCCGACATCCCCGAGATCGACGGCATCCCGTGCACCGGGGGCGACAGCGGTGCGTGCATCGGCCTCTCGGAGAACGAGGCAGCGGCTGGGCCGCAGCCCGTGCCGCGCTCGACCATCAGCTCCAGCCCGTAGCGGCGTCAGGCGACGGGTCGCCGAGCCCGCACCGCCACCAGTCCGCCACCGATCACCAGCGCCATCCCGACGTAGGTGCTAGCGGTGGGTGTGTGCTCCCAGACGAGCCAGTCGATCAACGCGGTGAAGACGATGACCGAGTAGATGAACGGTCCGACCTTCTCCGCCGAGGCGTAGCGATACGCCACGACGATCAACGCCTGTGAGAGCATCTGTGCCACACCGAGTCCCATCAACCACGCGTAGCCGGGGCCCGCGATCGGTTCCCAGTCGAGGACGGCGATGGGGATGGACATCAGCGTCGACAGCAGGAAGTAGTAGAAGAGGATCCGCAGGGTGGGCTCCGTCGCCCCCAGCCACCGCACCGACATCATGGCGACGGCGAGGAACAGCGCGCCCGACAGCGCGATCAGTTCGCCGACGTCGAAGGTCCGGGTCTGCGGCTGCAGCACGAACAGGACGCCGAGGAAGCCGATGCCCGCACCGAGCCACGTCGGGATCGGCACCCGCCGGCGGGTGACCACCCACGCGATCAACGGCATCCAGAGCGGCGCGCTGTAGGTCAGCAGGGTGGCGTTGGCGAGCGGGATCCGGGCGATGGCGAGGAATAGGGCGTACCAGCACGCGGTCCCCATCGCGGCGCGCAGGACGTGCAATCCGATCCGATTGGTGCGCAGGGACGTGCGGCGGCCGCGCAGCGCGATCGGAGCGATCACCAGCAGGCAGATCGAATTCTGGAACAGCAGCAGGACGCCGGTCGAGGTGTACTGGCCCGACACCTTCGCCAGCGTGCCCACCAGTGCGACGCAGAAGAAGGCCGTCGTGGTGAGAAGCGCTGCGAGCGGCAGATTCTCGGGGCGATGGCCGGTGGGGGCGACCGCCGACCCCGGCTCAGCCACGCGAGAGCACCGAGACCACTTCGCTCAGCGGGTCCGACGAGGTCGCCACCGCGCCGACGAACGGGTGGGACAGCGAGAGGATGAGGAAGAAGTTGGCCGCGACGATGACGCCGACGATCGCCACCATCGGGTAGTGCTGCGCCGCCCTCTCGACGCCGTAGATCACCACCGTGCCGAGGACCATCGCGCTCGACAGGAAGATGACGGCCCAGATCGGCCAGGGCGGCCCGGTGTCCTCGCGTGCCGTCAGCACCCGGATCGTGCGTGCCTGACTGATCTGGTCGAGGTTTGACGTGGACGTCGCGAGCACGGCCTTCTGCACGTCGGTCGACGCCAAGACCTGCCGGTAGGTGCCGTACAACGCGGCGAGGGCGGCGTCGGCGCTCGGCGACGGTACCTGGGCGGTGGGCCATTCGGCGATGGCCGCCGACTCGTAGGCGAGCAGGCTCGCGCGGATCCGCCCTCGATCGGCCGCGTCGAAGACGTCCGCCGCCCTCGCCATCTGCACGCCGACGGCGCCCTCTGCACGTGCATTCGCGTCGGCGGAGTTCGTCTGACCCCACATGGAGGACACGACGAACCCGATGAAGAACGCGTAGATGAACCCGATGAACCCGTAGGTGAACTTGGTGACGTCGTTGTGGTCGCCCGCGGCGAGTCCGGGGAGGCGACGCCGGATCACCGTCTGCGCCAGAACCGCCCCGCCCGCGACGACGATGACGAGCCCGACCAGCAGCAGCCACGCCGGAATGGCGGTGACCAGCCAGCGACTCATCGCCGAACCGTCGTCGACCGGGCGTTCATCCGGTTGGTCTCTCGTTCCAGCACGGCGTTCAGCGCGCGAGGCGCGACGACGTCGAGTGCGCGCAACGCGAGCGCCTTGCGTGGCGCGATGCGGATCGGTCGGGTGCGGACCGCGGTGACCATCCAGTCGGCGGCCTCGTCGACGCCGAGCGCGGGCACGCCGTCGTAGGCCCGGGTCGGTGCGATCATCGGCGTCGCGACCAAGGGGTAGTACAGGGTCGTCGAGTGCACGCCCGCGTCGCCCCACTCGGTGTCGATGACGCGGCTGACGGCGCTCAGCGCGGCCTTGGATGCGTTGTAGGCGGCGAACATCGGGGAGGACTCCGGCAGCACCCGCCAGGTGGCGACGTTGACGATGTGCCCGTCGCCACGCTCGATCATCCCGGGCGCCACGCCGCGGATGAGGCGCAGCGGGGCGAAGTAGTTGAGCGCCATGACGCGCTCGACGTCGTGCCACCGGTCCAGCGACTCCAGCAGCGGCCTGCGGATCGACCTCGCAGCGTTGTTGATCAGGACGTCGACGGGTCCCACCGTCTCGACGAGGTCGTCGATCCGGTCCAGGTCGGTCAGGTCGGCCTGAACCGCCCGCGCGGTCCCACCCGCCGCGGTGATGGTCGCGACCACCTCGTCGAGCAACTCCCGGCGGCGGGCGACGACGATCACCGAGGCACCCTCGGCCGCCAGCTTCCGTGCGGCGACCACGCCGATCCCCGACGAGCCGCCGGTCAGCAGGATGCGCTTGCCGCGTAGCTCCACGGGGTTGCGCACCGGCCACCGCGGAAGGGGTCGCATGCCCGCCAGGCGCATGGCCCTCGTCACGTTCGCGATCACAGCCGCACCCTCGAGTCGTTCGGCACGTAGGTGGCCGTCTGCGCCAATCTAGGGCCCGGCCACCGACCGTGCAGCCGCAACCGGCGATTCGCCGTATTCGGCGCTCAGCCGTCGGCGCGGTCCCGGTGGTCGAGCACCACCGTGACGCGATAGCCGCACAGCACCAGGATGTGGATGAGGAAGAGCCACAGCGCGAGTGCCGACACCGCACCCACGATCGGCAGCCCGCCGAACGGCGCGGACCACTCGATCGGGATCGCCAGGAAGACCAGGAAGCCCTGCAGGAAGCCGGCGAGTATCGCACCGGTCCCGAACGAGCCCCACAGCAACGCCTTTCGTCCGATGCGGCCCGGTGCGATCAGCCCGAACACGCCGAGTAGGGCCAGTGACACCGCGACCCACACGACGTGGAAACCGACGAAGACGCCCCACACCAGCGACCAGCCCTGGCCGGCGTACAGCGGGCCCACGTACGGCGCGGAGTACAGCACCGCGAGGACGAGGAACGGTGCGACCGCGGCGACGCCCAGCAGGCCTGCCCGGCCACGCCACCCGGTGAGCGTGTCCCGGCCCGCCGACATCTGTACGAAGGCCCGACGCAGCCCCTCGCCGTAGAGGCTGGCGGGGAAGAGCACGACGAGCGCCTGCAGCCACGACATGGACAGCGCCACCCTCGTCAGGGTCCGCAGCGCCTCCGGGGTGCCGTGCCCGGCGGGCAGGCCCTGGATCGCCGACTCGAGTGCGGACTGCACGGCGTCGTGTCCGACCAGCGCGCCCGCCGCCCACAGCGACACCAGCGCCAGCGGCACCAGGCCGATGACGCCGAAGTAGGTGGCTCCGGCGGCCCATAGGGCGAGGTCGCTACCCGGGAAGGTCTTCTGCAGCTCGGAGGCGAGCCTGCGGGCGCGACTCGCGGACGCGCGCTCCCTCATCGTCGACCGTCCTGGCAGGCTGGCGTGATGACGACGGACGGCCCTGGCGGCGGTGCCGAGGACGAGGCGTGGTCGTCGCTGCACGGTGGCATTCGGCCGTCCCGCGTCGTGCGGGGTTGGCTGCGGATGGTCCGGTTCCTGTCGTCCGGCCCGATCGCGCGGATCCCGCCCGACGTCCTGTCCGCCTGCGGGGTGCTGGTGCTGGTGGGCGCCTGGGCCGCCGTGGCGGTACCGGGATGGCCCGCGCTGGCAGTCCCGCTCGTGCTGGCGGCCGGCGTGCTGGACGGTCTGGACGGCGCGGTCGCCCTGCGGACGGGCCGGGCGCGGCCGTTGGGAGCGGTCGTCGACGCCGTCGCCGACCGCCTCGGCGACCTGATGCTCGGGGCGATCCTGTTCGAAGTGGGAGCCCCGGTGCCGTGGGTGCTCGCCGCGCTCACGCTGATGTGGCTCCTCGAGTACGTCCGTGCGCGCGCACAGGGTGTCGGCATGCCCGGGGTGGGCGCGGTGACGGTGGCCGAACGCCCGACGCGGCTGATCGTGGTCATCATGGCAGCCGGTGGCGCCGCGGCGCTCCCCGCGGGGCTGCCGGTGGTCGGGTGGAGTTGGGGTATGACGTTCGCGGTCACCTGGACCGCCATCGGGATCGTCGGGCTGGCGCAGCTGACGGTCGGCGTGCGTCGCTCGATGCCGGCCCACTTCCCTCGGAGCGAGTCCCCGCCGGACCGATGAGTCTCGCGACGATCTCCGCGGACATCAGCACCAGCGGGATGCCACCGCCGGGATGGGCGGATCCGCCGACCAGGTAGAGGCCCGGCACCGGGCTGCGATTGCCCGGGCGCAGCAGCGCGGCCCGCGGTCCGTGCGAGGCGGTCCCGTAGATCGCGCCCCCCGGTGCACCCGCACGGCGTTCCAGGTCTGCGGGCGTGACGGTCTCGACGAACCGGATCCGGTCACGGACGTCGAGGCCGCGGCCGGCCAACACGTCGAGGACCCGCTCGGTGTAGCGCTCCCGCAGTCCCGGCTCGTCCCAGTCGACGCCGCTCCCGGGGTCGTGGGCAGGCGCGTTGACCATCACGAACCAGCCCTCCGAGTCGTCGTCGGGACGCAGCGACGGGTCGTCGGGGGCGTTCACGTACACGGTGGGGTCGGGCACCGGCCGCGGCGTGCGGCCGAAGATCGCATCGAACTCCGCGTCGTAGTCGGCGGGGAAGTACACCCGGTGGGCCACCCCGGGTTCGCGTCCCTCGAGGCCGAGGAGCAGCACGAAACCGGCCATCGACCGCGGCGTCCGCTTGGCCCTGCGCTGCACCGCGCCGGCAGTACCCGGCGGCAGCAGCCGGTCGTAGAGGACCGCCGCGTCGGCGTTGCTCACCACGACGTCGGCGTCGACCTCTCGGCCGTCGACCCGCACGCCACGAGCCCGGCCGCCGGACGTCAGCACCGCGTCGACCGGTGCGCCCGTCCGGATGTCGACGCCGAGTTCGCGGCATCGCGCGGCGACGGCCTCGACGATGCGGCGCATCCCTCCCGGTACGTACCAGGCGCCGAACTCCAATTCGACGAAGGACGTCACGGCGAGCACCGCGGGCGTGCGGCGGGGATCGGACCCCGAATACGTCGCGTACCGGTTCAGCCAGGTCCGCAACCGCGGGTCGGACAGCATCCGTCTGCCGAGCCGATCGAGGGTGCGCCACGGTGCCACCGCACGCAGGTCGGCGGGCCGGGTACTCATGCGGGCCATGCCGCCGAGCGATACCGGGTTGCGCAGGATCGGCTCCCCGACGAGGTCCCACAGCCGTCGCGACCGATCGTGCAGACGCTGCCACGCCGCACCGGCGCCGCCGCCGAGCGCGTCGTCGAGAACTGCCGGGACCCGCGAGGGATCGTGTGGCAGAACCATTCTCGTCCCATCGGCGAAGACGTACTCGCATGCGGGGTCGACCGCGGTCACCGACAGGTCGACGGGATCGCCAGTGTCGGCGAACAACTGCTCGAGGACGGCGGGCAGAGTCAGCAGGGACGGACCGGTGTCGAAACTGAAGCCGTCGCGCTCGAGGACGCCGAGCTTCCCGCCGACGGTGGGGGCGCCCTCGAAGACGGTGACACGGTGGCCCGCCGCGGCGAGACGAGCGGCCACGGCCAATCCGCCCAGCCCGGCGCCGATCACGACGACCCGGCTCATACGGCACGGCCCTTCCACTGCAGCGAGCCGCGGACCCGACCCAGCCACGACGACGTCAGCAACCCGAGGAGGACCAGCACCGAGAGCGGGTGGGCGACCGCGTCGCCGACGGCATCGCGGCCGTCCGGCGTCCCGGACCACTGCGCGACCGACATCCGCCCGAGCACCGCCGCCGCGTAGCCGAGGACGCCTATCCGCGAACCCGTCACCGCCGCCACCGCGGGAACGACGTAGACGACGGCCAGCGCGGACCCGACGGCGACGGCGCCGACGGGCGACCCGAACGCCGCCCACAGCGACTTCCGGTAGCCGTCACGCAGCTCCGCGCCCGTGCTGTACATCCGGCAGGTGGCGATGGCCGAGCCGTCGGCGACGCCGGTGCGGCCACCGGACGCGCGGACCGCGCGGGCCAGCGAGATGTCGTCGAGCACGGCCCCCGAGACGGACCCCCACCCGCCGGCGCGGGTTAGCGCGTCGGCGTCCATCACCAGGAACTGCCCGTTGGCGATCGCCATCGACGGCCGGCTCGATCGCTCGGCGAGTCGCACCGGCAGCGTGGTCAGCCACGACCAGGCCAGCAGTGGCTGGATCAGCCGCCCCCACGCCCCGGAGGCGACCTGCCGCGGCCACGGACTGAGCAGATCGAGGGGACGCGGGCCGCGAAGAACGGCGACCGCGGCGGCCACCGCGTCCGGTGCCAGGACGACGTCGGCGTCGACGAAGACCAGCACCTCGCCGCGGGCGGCCGCGGCCAGCTGCGCGCACGCGTGCGGCTTGCCCAGCGAACCTCGGGGAGGCTCGCTGCCGGTGAGCACGCGCAGTCGGGGGTCGGGGCCCGCGACGGCGCGCACGACGTCGGCGGTGCCGTCGGTGGAGCCGTCGTCGAGCACCAGGATCTCGGCGTCGACCAGCCCGCGCTGCGCGAGCAGCGATCGCACCGTCGGTTCGATGCGGTGAGCTTCGTCACGGGCGGGCACCAGCAGCGAGACCGGGCCGGCTACTCCCGGAGGGTCGCTGGGCGGGCGCCGCAGTAACCTCGAGTTGACCAGTTGGTGCGCCGTGCCCAGGCACGCGAGCGCAGAACCGGTGACGACGAACGCGCGCCAGGTTTCGGCTAAGCGCGGTGCGGGCACCTGCAAACTCTACGGAGCCCCCACCCCGGATGCCACGAGACACCGCGCGGACCGACGGTCACCTGGCTCTCGGACAGTGGAGGTGAGTGCGTGGCGGTGGCGATCTCAGCGGTGTCGATGCGCACCGTGCAACCGGCGTGGGTACTCGTCGCCGCTGCCATCGGGGTCCAGATCGCGTATCCGCTGATGCCCGATGGCGCACGCACCGGCATCACCGTCACCAGCGTCGTCGTGTTCTTCCTCGCCGCGGTGGCCGACGTCCTCCGGGTCCATGGCGTGCTGGGCGCGGCGCTCCTCGTGGGCGTCGCAGGCGGTGGCGGCCTGGCCGCCGAGTCGATCGGCGTGGCGACGGGGTGGCCGTTCGGGCAGTACGCCTACACCGGCTCGCTGGGCCCCGAACTGCTCGGCGTTCCCGTCGTGGTGCCGCTCGCCTGGGTCATGATGGCGTGGCCCGCGCTGGTGGTCGCTCGCACACTGGCCTCGCGGTGGCCCGCGGTGGTCGCGCTGGGCGCGGCCGCACTGACGGCGTGGGACGTGTTCCTCGACCCGCAGATGGTGGCGGCGGGCCACTGGACGTGGTTCCACCCGTCCCCCGGCCTCCCCCTCATCCCCGGCATCCCACTGACCAACTACGCCGGGTGGCTGCTGGTGTCGCTCGTCATGATGGCGATCCTGCACGCCGCGCTCCCCCGCGACGACCGGCCGTCGGCGCCGGCGGCGACGCTGTACCTCTGGGTCTACTTCTCCTCGGTCATGGCGCACCTGGTGTTCTTCGGGCTGCCGGGGTCGGCAGTGACCGGCGGAATCCTGATGGGAGCGGTCGCGATACCGTTTGCCATCACTCTTCTACGCCGACGCCACCGCGATCCCTCCATGGAACGCCCGTGAGCGACTCACTCCTGAGCCGGGCCGCACCGTTCCGGATGCGGCCCCGCCACCTCGTCACTCCCGACCCCCTGCTGCCCCGCGACGTCGCGCCGGGCGCGGCGGCCGTCGTCGTCGGCGGCGGCATCGCCGGGGTCAGCGCCGCGGTGATCCTCGCCGAACGCGGTGTGCACGTGACGCTGCTCGAGGCCAACGACTACCTCGGCGGCCGCCTGGGCGCGTGGCCGGAACGGCTGCCCGACGGGTCCGAGCAGCTGATCGAGCACGGCTTCCACGCGTTCTTCCGGCACTACTACACGTGGCGGTCCATCCTGCGCCGCGCCGACCCGGAGCTGTCGTTCCTCGAACCGGTGGCGAGCTACCCCGTCATCTCGACGACGTGGCCGCCCGAGGACCTGTCCGGTCTGCCCGCCGCGCCGCCGCTGAACCTGCTGGCGCTGGCGCTGCGGTCGAAGAGCCTGGGCCGTGCCGACTTCGTCGGCGCGAATCCCGAAGCGGGACAAGCCCTTCTGGCCTACGACCGGGAGACGACGGTCGCCCAACTCGACCACGTCGATGCCGCGACGTTCCTCGACGACCTCGGGATGTCGCAGCGCACCCGGACCATGCTGTTCGAGGCGTTCGCCCGGTCGTTCTTCTGCAACCAGGGTGAACTGTCCGCCGCCGAACTGGTGGCGATGTTCCACTACTACTTCCTCGGCAACCCCGAGGGAATCGGCTTCGACGTGCCGTCCACCGACCACGCGACGGCGGTGTGGCACCCGTTGCAGCGGCACCTGGAGAGCCTCGGCGCCGACGTCCGGATGGGCGCGCGCGTGCAGGACGTGTCCCCGGACGGTCACGGCTGGCGAATCACCACCGACGGTGGTGAGTTCACCGCCCGCGACGTCGTCGTCGCCCTCGATCCCGGAGCGCTACGCAGCCTCGTCGCAGCCTCACCGGCGCTGGCCGCGTCCGCACCGAAGTTGGCCGCCAGCTGCGAGAGTCTGCGCGTAGCACCGCCGTTCGCCGTCAGCAGGTACTGGTTCGACCGCGACGTGGCGCCCGAGCGGGCACCGTTCAGCGCGGTGAGCGGACAGCCGAACCTCGACTCGATCGCGGTGTACTCGCGCCTGGAGCAGCCCAGCGCGGAGTGGGCGCGGACCACCGGCGGGTCGGTCGTCGAATTGCACTCGTATTCCTGCCGTCTCGGCGACAAGGACCAGGCCACCGAGGCCATGCGACGCGAACTCGCCGAACTGTGGCCGGAGACCCGGGACGCGACCGTGTTGCACGTCGCCGACCGGCTCGAGGCGACCGCGCCCGCGTTCCCACCCGGGTCGTCGGGCACCCGGCCCGGTGTCCGCACCGACGCCCGCGGCCTACGGGTCGCCGGTGACTACGTCGAATTGCCCTACCTCGCCGGTCTGATGGAGCGATCGTCGATGTCCGGTGTGCTCGCCGCGAACGACGTGCTCGCCGAACTCGGCGCAACAGCGGAGCCGATCATGGGGGTACCGCAGCGCGGCCTGCTCGCCGGCGTCCCGCCCATCCCGCGACGGGGTCGCAAGCCGTAGGTGTCACGGATCGGACTGCCGTCCGGTCCATCCGGTATGGCCCCCGCTTCAGAACGAACCAAGACCCCCGCGCCGCCGCCAACCATGCAGGTTGGCGTGGTGTTCCCCCAGACCGAGATCGGCGATGACGTCGGCGCGATCCGCGCCTACGCCGAGGCCGTGGCAGAGTTCGGTTTTCGCCACGTGATGACCTATGACCACGTCGTCGGCGCCGACCCGGCCGCCCACCCGGACTGGCCCGCGCCCTACGACGTCCACACGACCTTCCACGAACCGTTCGTGCTGTTCGGCTTCCTTGCAGCGCTCACCGATCTGGAACTCGTGACCGGCATCATCATCCTGCCGCAGCGCCAGACGGTGCTGGTGGCCAAGCAGGCCGCCGAGGTGGACCTGTTGAGCAACGGACGGCTCCGCCTGGGCGTCGGAATCGGATGGAACTGGGTCGAGTACGAGGCGCTGGGGAAGGACTTCGCCGGCCGCGGCGTCCGCAGCGAAGAACAGGTCGGGCTCCTACGACGGCTGTGGACCGAAGGGTCGGTCACCCACGACGGCCCCAGCGAGCACGTCACCGGCGCCGGGCTCTCTCCGCTGCCCGTTCAGCGCCCCATTTCGATCTGGTTCGGCGGCTCCTCCGCCCGCGCGTACCGGCGCGCGGGTCGAATCGGAGACGGCTGGTTTCCGCAGATGGGACCCGGTCGCGAACTCGACGCCGCGAAGGACGTCGTGGACGCCGCAGCCATCGCCGCCGGGCGAGATCCCAGTGCTGTCGGGATGGACGGCCGATCGGGTTGGGCCAGTGCCGGATTGACCGGGGTCCTGACCGAGGCGGAACTGTGGCGATCGGCCGGAGCGACCCACCTGTCCATCAACACGATGGACGCGGGCCTCGGCTCGGTCGACGGGCACATCGCGGCGCTCGGTGCCGTTGCAGGTGGTCTCGGACTGACGCGTCGCCCGGCATGAGCGGCCGGGTCGTCCTGGTGACCGGCGCGAGCAGGGGCATAGGCGCAGCGACGGCAACACTGCTGGCATCACGCGGCGCGAGGGTGGCCGTCAACTACGCGAGCAGCGTCTCCGACGCCGAGTCCGTGGTCGCCGCCATCGCTGCGGCGGGCGGCGAGGCGCTCGCCGTTCGCGCCGACGTGCGTGATGAGAAGTCAGTCGATCACATGATGGCGGTGGTCGGTGCCGAGTGGGGCACCGTCGACGTCCTCATCCACAACGCGCTGATCCCCTACGCCATCAAGACCTTCGGCGAGATGACGTGGGAGGAACTCGGCGGCAAACTCGACCAGGAGATGAAGGCGGCGTTCCTGCTGACGAAGGCCGTGCTGCCCGGCATGATCGCGCGCCGGTTCGGCCGAATCGTCTACCTCGGAACGGGTTTGAGCCAGCGGCCTCGCGAGAAGATGATCGCTCTCGGAACGGCGAAGGCGGCTCTTGGGCAGTTCGCGCGATTCGTGGCTCAGGAGGTGGGACCGCATGGGATCACCGTGAACGTGGTCTCGCCCGGTCCGGTGGGCGAGACCCGTCACTCCGACGTATTCGGGCCGGATCACCAGGCGCGGCAGGCCGCCCTCGTGCCACTCGGACGGATCGCGACACCCGACGACGTCGCCCGGGTCGTCGCGTTCTACGCCGGGGACGACAGTGGTTTCGTCACCGGGGCCACCGCCTCGGTCAACGGTGGGGCGGCGATGGACTAGGGGTGGACGGTGACGTTCCACCGTCCACCCCTCGACGTCATTCGTTCGCGGCGATCTCCACTTCGGCGGTCGCCTGGATGAGTGCGAGCAGGTCTTTGTCCAGACCGGGTGCGAACTCCTCGCGACGCTCGGGAGCGATCGTCATCGGGAAGCCCTCGGGCATGACTGCCGTACTCAGTTCGGTGCCGTCGTTCGACGGCGAGGCACCTCGGTAGAGCTTCGCGGCCTGACTCTGATCGTCAGCGCTGAACGTGTACTGGATGCTCTGCAGTCCCTTGTCGATCAACTTCTTGACCTCGGGGAACTGCTCGGCATTCGTCTTCGGGATGGGAAGGGTCGCACCCCAGTTGACGCCCAGGCTTTCCAGCGCCTTCGCGAAGGCGTTCTCGTGCGCCTGATCGCGGACGATCAGATAGGCGATCGTCGAGCGGGCCGTCTTGTTGTCCGTCATCTCGTAGATCCGGCACTTCTGCAGACGGCCGGTCGACTCGAGCATCAGGTTGTACAGCAGGTCGAGCACCAGATTGCCGCTGTTGTACACGTACGAACCCGACCACGGATTGCCCGCGGAGTCGACGGGCAGCGCACCCTGAGCGCCGACCAGGTAATGGTGAATGTTGCTGGTATCCAGGGCGATCTTGAGCGGCGTCGCACCCTTGGCGCCCGGCTGATCGACGGGATCGGTCTTCTTGCCGTTGTAGTCGGGCGAGCCGTCCAACAGCCGCGAGATGGTGGTGCCGATCAACTCGACGTGGCTGATCTCCTCGGTGCCCACACCCTGGATCAGGTCCTTGTAGGGCTTGGAGGTCGTGTCACCGCGGAAGTTCATGCTCTGGAACAGGTACTGCATCATGGTGCGCATCTCGCCGAACTGACCGCCGAGGCCCTCCTGTAGCGCGTTCGCCGCGGCGGGATCGGGCTCGTCCACGGCTATTTCGTTGATGAATTGCTGTGTGTGCAGGTACATGGATCTCCTCGAGTGCGGTGTGTGATCTGAGGTCCCGGCCGACGTCGAACGCAGGCGGGCACGGTCGCGCGGTCGCACGACCCGGCTCGTCGGATGGCTCGCGAGGTCTGGAAGCCGCCGACTTAACCGACATACCCCGAGTCGACGCGCACAAACTGACGCAACCGTCGGCACCTTCAAGATCGTTGTGACGCAAGGGATGACGATGCCGTTTGGGCGGACGCAAAGCGTGTATCCCGGTGCGGGCTCGATTGAGCCCACCCCCGATCGTCAACCGACCACGAGGAGTCTCATGCCGTCACGCAATACCGTCGCCCGTTCACTGCACGATCTCGGTGCCGCAGCCTGGTTCGGCGGCAGCCTGATGGGCGCCGTCGGTGTCAACGGTGCAGCCGCCGCCGTGCGTGACCCACGGGATCGTGCCGGCGTCGCCGCCGCTGGGTGGGGCAAGTGGAACCCGGTCAACGCGGTGGCCATCGGCGCGCACCTCGTCGGCGACGGAATGATCTTGTCCGCCAACCGCGATCGCGCGAGGTATCAGGCCGGTGTCCGGTCCAACACCGTCATCAAGCTGGCCGTCACGGGCGCCGCACTCGGCGCCACGGTTCTCAGCGGCGTCCTCGGCCGCAAGTCCGCCGAAGGCCACGGTCACCCGATCGAGGGGGCGACCGACCCGGCGCCGTCCACCCCCGACGACGTCGCGGCTGCGCAGCAGAACCTGCGCTACCTGCAGTGGGCGCTGCCCGTGCTGACGGGCACGATCATCGTGCTCGGCGCACAGCAGGGTGAGCAGCAGCGGCCGAGCCAGATCATCACCGGCTTCGGCGAGACGCTCGCCCGCCAGATCGGCAAGTAGTCAAGTAGTACCTGTCCATCGGCCCGTCGCGGGTAAGAAGGTCTGATGCGCGCGATGATCTTCGACGAGTTCGGCGGGTCGGTGGACGTGCGGCCGGTCGCGGATCCGGCACCCCCACCCGGCGGCGTCGTGGTGGAGGTGCACGCCACCGGCCTCTGCCACAGCGATTGGCACGCGTGGGCCGGCCACGACGACGGCGTCGCACTGCCGCACGTCCCCGGCCACGAACTGGTGGGCGTGATCGCCGCCGTGGGCGATGCCGTACGCCGCTGGTCGGTCGGCGATCGCGTCACCACGCCGTTCGTCTGCGGGTGCGGCACCTGCGAGTGGTGCGTCGCGGGGCAGGCCCAGGTCTGCCCGAACCAAACCCAGCCGGGATTCACCCACTGGGGTTCGTTCGCCGAACACGTCGTGCTGCATGCGGCGGACGCCAACCTGGTCGCGGTTCCGGCGGGCATAGGCGATGCCGCGGCCGCGAGCCTCGGGTGCCGATTCGCGACCGCCTACCGCGCACTCACCGCACGGGCCCGCGTCGAGGCCGGTGAGTGGGTCACCGTGATCGGTACCGGCGGCGTCGGGTTGAGCGCCGTCCAGATCGCGGTTGCCGCAGGCGCGAGGGTCGTCGCGGTGGACCGCACGCCCGCGGCCCTGGACGTGGCGAAACGTCTTGGCGCAGAACACGTCGTGCTCGCCGACGGAACCGACGTCGTCAGGATCGTGCACGACCTCACCGGCGGCGGCAGCCACGTCGCGGTGGACGCGGTCGGGTCGGAGGCCACCTGCGCCGACGCGATCCACAGCCTGCGCCGTCGGGGGCGGCACGTGCAGATCGGGTTGCTGCCAGGCGTCGACGGACACCCGAGGGTGCCCATGGATCGCGTGATCGCTTGGGAAATCGACGTTCTCGGCAGCCACGGCATGGCTCGCGTCGACTACCCGGCGATGCTCGACCTCGTCGAATCGGGAGCGTTGCGCCCGGACGCACTGGTCGAACGCGTCGTCGGCCTCGGCGAGGGCGCTCGCCTCCTGCCGTCGTTCGGCACCGCGTCCCCCGTCGGGGTCACCCTCATCGACCCGCGGCTGCCGTGACGGTCGGGCTCACCACCGCGATCTGACGTCGTCGGCGATCAGCCGGGCGATTGTCGGCGCCGAGTCCGCGGGGTCGGCGCTACACGTGTTGACGTCGACGACGACGTTGTTCTCCACCGTGAGTGCGCGACCGCATGCCCACCCGGGCGCACTCGCGTCCTTCATGGTCGAGATCGCGCTCAGCGTGGGTTTGGCGTTCGAGACCTGCCCGACCGTCCACTGCGACCCGCTCTGCGTGTGCGTGTACTCCTGACACAGCGTCCACCGCTCCGCGGAGGCGTCGAAGAATGCGCCGGCGCTCTCCGGCGTCCCGAACAGCACCACCGCCTGTTTCAGGTAGTGGGTGAATCCGTCGCCGTTGTTCAGGCTCTGATCGCGCGTCGCCCAGAACCCGCTGTCCGCGTAGACGGCCGCCTCGGCCGCGCCGTCGATCGGGAGGCACTCCGGCGGCGCCATGATCGCCGAGCTGTCCGTCATCGTGTCCCGGCTCTCGGTGGCCGTCATCCCCACCGTGCCCATGGCGGCATCGATCTTCTCGGGGGTGAGCAGCAAGCTGGACAGCTCGCGCTCGACGAGGGGTCGGGGGATCAGAGTTCGGCCGGGAGACGTCGTCTCGGCGTTGCCGGTACTCACGCATCCGGCAGTCAGCAGGCAGGTGGCTACCGCTGCCAGTGCTGCGGTCGATCGACGCATGTGAACCTCCTCGAACCGGGCTCGTCTCAGCCACTGAGGAAATGGTGCGTCACCGCAGGCGCCGAGCTACGAATCGGCGCGGTGTTTCCTGGTCACGATGCGTAGTGCAATGGATAACGATTCGTCGTGGGCGTTCCGGACGCTATGGCATCAGCGGCAGCGGCAGGACGTCGGCGTCCAGGGCGTCGCGATCGGTGGACCACAGGCGGGCCATCTCCTCGATCTGCGCGTTGGCGCCGTCCGAGGTCCGGTGCGCGGTCATGATCTGGTTGCCACCCGTGGGGTTGACGACCGTGGCGATGTAGATGGTCTCGGGTCCGTCCATCACCGCGGTGACGTCGTCGGCGCCGATCTCTTCTGGTTGAACGGTTGTCATCGAGCGTTCCTCCGTCTGGGCGTTCGGCTGCACCTGTTCGTCCGACGGTACTGCTTGCGCGGTCGGGCGGTCGGTCGAGCCGGTCCAGATTCGCCGTCGGTCCTGACCACGAACACGAGATCGGTAGCGACGTCGACCAAGTTGAGTTCTGGGCGGACAACCCGGACACGGGCCGCGACGGACGAAGGACACGGCATGAACACCACCAGGATCAAGCAGACCGTCGTCGGGGCGATGATCGCGGGCGCCGTCGCGGCAGCCGGATTGGGACTGGGCGCCGGTTCCGCCGCTGCGCAGCCTCCCACCGGAACGTGGTGCCCCGGACAGGCGCTACCGATGGGCGGAGCGGTGTTCGGCTGGGACATGAACGCCTGCCACGACTACTGGTTCGTCAGCCCTCCAGTCGGCAACGTCCCCATAACCATGAACGGCATTCAGATGGACAGCTGGATGTGGATCGGTTCGCCGCCCCCGGGGTTGGCGCCGCAGGGGCCGCCGCCTCCGCCGCCCCCACCCCCCGCGCCGGGGTCCTACTGCGCCACCAACCCGATCGGCTGCCACTTCTTCGGGCCCTACGGGCCGGGGTACTAGACAGACCGAAACGAAAAGCTGGTCAGGACGATGTCGTCCTGACCAGCTTGTCTCCGGTGGAGCTGCCGGGAATCGAAACCGGTACGAATTTCGCGCTGAACTGCAGAAATGCAAGCTGTCACGGCGGGAAACCACACGAAAGCACGCCGCGTGACCTGCGGATTCGCCAAGGGTGTTGATGGCATCAACGGTGTGGACGGTGCGAGTCGTCTAGTTCTTGTTCAAGCCGAACTGCCGGGTGAGCAGAACGTCCTTCCAATACGACTCGCGGTCCAGGACCTCTTGATCCGGGGTACGCATAGACCAGAACTCCAGCAGCGCGAATCGAAGATTGGACCGGGCGTACTCAGCGCCCTTCTGCCCGACCAGCTCCTTGAGCGCGACGTTGTTTCCGTGCAGCCCATCGACGTACTGGCGCAGTCTGGCCCAGATCCCGGTATCCCCATACGCCGCGCCGACGTAGGCCTTACCGGTCTCGACGTCGTGGATGACGTAGACGCCCTTCATGTACTGCAAGGCCCCGCGCCAGTCGTTCCACTCTTGAGTTACCGCAGTCTCCAGAACACCGATGCTGTGGTTGATGCGGTCGTGACCGGGGAAGGGCTCACCGGTGTAGGGCAGCTTCGAGATGGACACCACTTCGATGTCGTCGATGTAGGTGTCCATGTTGAGCCGGATGGCCCGACCGGTCGGGCGGAACTTCACCCACAGCCGCTTGATGTACGGACCCATCAGATCGTCGCGCAAGACGATCTTGTAGGAATGCGCGTTCGGCTTGTCGCCACGGGACTTGACCTCGAAGACGCCGCCGAATAGCCAGAGCGCCGGGTCGTTTCGGTCCCGCGCCAGCGTGAAGATGAACTGCCGGTTGAACTCGTTGCGGGCGGGCCGCCAGCGGCTCCACTTAACCCACTCGTCCCATGAGCGCGTTAAGACGTCGATGGGATGGTCATTGCCGTTGAAAACGGCACAGTGCAGCTTGCACTCGGCTGGGTCGATGTCACCGATCATGGATGTCAACGGGATCGCTGTCATCATGCAAGGCTATTTGTTGACGACCATTAACCGTCGATAGACCTACACTTTCGAACCAGGATGTGGGTGGACTACCGAGAAGAGACGAATGGCATCGATAGCTTCAAACTCATTCGGGCCGCTGGCGGCACATGCCATTGACATCGCTGGAGCTGCCGATCGGCAGTCCGTTCGGTACATCGAATCCACCTGGCGTTCCTGGCTCAGCCGTGCCGAGATCAGGTCTACGGTTGTCGATAGGGGTCTTTGGAGCGATTGGTCCAGATACCGTTTCACGCCGCCAAATCCGCACGTTGGCCGAAGACATCGACTCCCCTAGCGGACGGCTGACGCTTCTCATCGCGACGCTGGTGTGGGGACGTGGCACCGCCAACGGTCGGATGCGAGACCCGGTTCTGCGTGCGATCACGCACTCCAACCGTGACGATGTTCTGCAGAAGACGACACTCCTGGCGCGGGGAGGAGCTGTTGCTGATCCGTACAACGCTTGGACACTGCCGGGACTTTAAGCCGCGTTTTTCACTAAGTGGCTATGGGCTGCGACGTCGCTTTGACCCAACACATGTTGCCTGGTGCTGGACAAGCGTGTGTGGAACAGCCTGGGTGCGCTCGGCTGGAACAGCCTCGAAGCGGCGGGAGGACAACGCGACTGGGGTGTGCGTTATGCCGCCTACGTAGGCGCGCCATGCATGAATGCGCAGACGAGGTTGGGCAGGGTGTCACCGCCGAGGACCTCGAATACACGCTCTTTAGGATTAACGGAAACCTTGACGCGCTATGACTCACGTCCTCATTTCGAGGTCCGCCGCGGGTACTTACGCGGAAGCCTTTAGGCCGTTGTAGATGATCGGCACCAGTTCGGCGAGCAGTTTCTGCGACAGGTCGGCGTTGTTGATGATCTGTGTCGAGAGGTCTTCTGAGGAGGCCATGGCCCCGATGACCGCAGTCATGAACTCGCTGTGCAAATCTGGGCTGGCCGAAAACTGGGCAAGCGTGTTGTGCTGCGCCTGCTGCTGCAGGGTCTCGCTCTCTTCGAGCCGCTCCTTCACGTGGGTGACGACGTTCTTCACACTCGAATCCGGGTGATCGCCGGAGAACAAGTCGTTGATCTTCTCGATGACCTCGGCAAGGGCGACCAGTTCCGCGTCTTTGACGCTACCGGTCCCGGCTTCCTTGGCCGGTTCGAGCGGCACACCGCCGGCGAGCTTGCCTGAGGTAGAGCCTTGCTCGTGTTGGGCGATGTAGTCGAAATCGACGGTGGACAGATCTATCTCATGCTGGAGTTGCTCGGCGGTGATGACGGGAGCCAGGTGGCGCAGGTAGATGGACAGCTTCTCCAGAGACAGGTCTTCGTAATTGAAGATCTGGGATAGGAAGTCGTACTGCCGCAGGAAGGTGCCGACGTCCTTTCGGAACATGATGAGTTCGTCCAGCGCCGTCTTGTCGTTGGCCTCGATGGCAGCGCGTTCGCCGTCCCGGAAGCGGTCACGGGCCGGAGTCACCCACTTCGTCAGCGCGTTGTTGCCCTTGTGCGCCAGGTAATCCGCGACGAGACCCTCCACTTCGGATTCCTGGTAGATCGCGGCGGCATCGAGCTTGGCCATGGTCTCGTGGACGATATTGCGATCGGTGACGTCTGCCAGTGTGGTCGCCTCGTAGTACGGCTCGAACGCCTCGACGATCTCCTCAGCACCGTTTGCGAAATCCAGGACGAAGGTCTGATCCTTGCCCGGTGCCACCCGGTTGAGCCGCGACAGTGTTTGCACCGCCGCAACACCTGACAGGCGCTTGTCGACGTACATCGCCACCAGGAGCGGTTGATCGAAGCCGGTCTGGAACTTGTTCGCCACCAACATCACCTGGTACTCGTCGGTGGCGAACGCATCGCGCAGATCGCGGCCCTTCAAGCCCGCATTCATCGAGGTCTCCGTGACCTTGTCCACACCGGAGTCGGCATCTGTCACCTCGCCGGAGAACGCCACCAGCGCCGCGACGTCGTCATAACCCTGTTCGCCGACGTACTTGTCGAACGCCAGCTTGTAGCGCACCGCCGCCTTGCGCGACGAGGTGACGACCATAGCCTTGGCCTTGCCGTCGAGCCGCCAGCCAACATTGGCGCGGAAGTGCTCGACGATGATCTGCACCTTCTGGGAGATATTCGTCGGATGCAGCTTCACCCAGTTCATCACCGACTTCACCGCCGCCGACTTGTCCACCAGGTCGACGCTGTCGGCGCTGCCGGTGATCGCGATGGTGCCTGTGCTGGTGGCTTCTGATTCGTAAGCCTGCCCGTTGTGGGTGAGCCGGAATGCCGTCTTGTATGGGGTGTAGTTCTTGAGCACGTCGAGGATGAAGCCTTCCTCGATGGCCTGCTGCATCGAATACAGGTGAAACGGGTGCGGCTTACCGCTGATGCCCTTGTGCCCAAATAGCTCCAGGGTCTTGGCCTTCGGGGTGGCGGTGAACGCGAAGAACGACAGGTTCTTCGACTCCGCCCGTGCAGCGATCTCCGCCGCCAAGACGTCCTCGGCATCGACCGTGCCGCCGTCCTCCAAATCCTCCAGTTCGGTGGCGGCCAGGGCCGCTTTCAGGCGCTTGGATGCCTCGCCGGCCTGCGACGAGTGGGCTTCGTCGGCGATGATCGCGAAGCTCTTGCCCTTCAACGACGCCTGTCCCTGAATGAGGTCCAGGGCGTAGGGGAAGGTCTGGATGGTGACGATGATGATCTTCGTCCCGTCGGTCAGCGCATCGGCCAACAGTTGGGATTTCGACCCTCCCAGGCCGTCGATGTGCGCGACGACACCCGGGGTCTTGTCGATCTGGCGGATCGCTCCCTGTAGTTGGGCATCGAGTACGTTGCGGTCGGTGATGACGATGACGGAATCGAATACCGGCTTGTTGGCGTCGTCGTGCAGCACCGACAGCCGATGTGCCAGCCAGGAGATGGAGTTCGTCTTGCCCGATCCGGCGGAGTGCTGGATCAGGTACCGGTGTCCTGCCCCCTGCGTGCGGGCTCGTTCGATGAGGCGGGTCACCGCGTCCCACTGGTGGTAGCGCGGAAAAAGCATCGTTTGGGTGCGGATCTTCTTGTCCGATGCGGGATCGATTTTGTCGGTGACCTGCAGGTGGAGGAAGCGTCCGAGGATGTCCAGCCAGGTGTCGCGCTGCAGGATCTCTTGCCACAGGTAGGCCGTCGGCGATCCGTGTGGGTTCGGCGGGTTCCCGGCGTGATGGTCGTCGCCTCGGTTGAAGGGCAGGAAGTACGTGTCCTTGCCCGCGAGCTTGGTGGTCATCTGCACCTCGCTGTTGGACACCGCGAAGTGCACGACCGCCCGAGATCCGAACGCCAGCAGCGGTTCGCCTTTGGGTAGCCGGTGATTCTTGTACTGCAGCACCGCGTCGGTGATGTTCTGGGTGAAGTCGGTCTTCAACTCCGCCGTCGCGACCGGGATGCCGTTGACGAAGAACACCAGATCGATGCTGTTGTTGTTCTGCGTCGAGTAGTGCACCTGTCGCATCACCCGCAGGCGCACCGCGTCGTACCGCTTGGCGGTTGACTCGTTCAGCGACGTATTGGGGCGGAACTGGCACATCGAGAATTGTGCGTTGAGGTCCTTGAAGCCCCGCCGCAGCACCGAGAGCGTGCCGCCGTTGGCTTTGGGATCAGCACCTAACTGCTTCACCAGCGTTGCCAGTACCCCGGCCCGCGCCTTGGTCAGAGCTTCCCCGGTTAGGTCTGGCCTGACCCGCTTGGCCAACTGCTCCGGCTGTGCGTCCGCCAGCCACCCGAACACATCCTCGGGAAACAGCGCCAGCTCACGGTCGTAGCCGACATCGGTCGACGAGTACAGCCAGCCGTGCTCGGCCAGGTACTGGCAGATCTCGGACTCGAACGCGGTCTCGTGATGCTGCTGGGTCATTGCGCCTGCGCCTCGGTGCTCGTCGGTGCAATGGCGAGCTGTTCCAGGTCGCTAATGGACTGCCCCTGCCCGTTGCGCCAGCTCGTCCGTCCGTTGTTCTCGCCACCCACCAGAGCACATCCTGCCGCTGACGGAGAGCCGAACAGGTGATCTTTGAGGAAGACCAGTTCATGCTCGCCGACCTTGATCACGCCCTCTGCCTCCAGAGCTGCGCGTTGCACCGCGATGCCGGGCCGGGCGGACTTGCGGGTGTCGGGACGCCCCTTGGACCCGGCAAGGATAAGCAGCCCTTCCGGGGTCTGGAACCCGGTGGCCTCACACCCTGCCTCACGGAAGAACAGACTCTCCGGCTCGCCGCTGTTCGTCTTCGTCGGCAGCGACATAGCGGGCTTGACCGTGTCGAGCACAGGCGCACCCAGAGTTGCTAACAACACGGCGATGGTGTCGATGAACTCCTGACAATCAGCCTCAAGAGGCTCGGGGGTGAACGGATTCGATGCCTGGTTGCCGTTGACCAAGTTGTACCGCCCTGCGGCCCTAGCCCGCCCCAGTGACAACCATTCGAGGTAGGCCGCATGGGTGGAGGTCCACTCGTTGGTTAGTGATACCGCCACCATGGCTCTCGTCCAAAAATCCTTGGCAGAAGTGTGCTGCTGCAGCCTCACACCAACACTCCCCGATTGGCCGATATAGCACTGAGGCGCTTCATCCTCGTTCGAGCCGAACAGGTAGTAGACGCCCACCTGCGCGGACTCTGCACGCTGGAGGAACTGCGGGAGCAGCGAGCGTGGGACCTCGAACACTCGGACGGTACGTGTCGTCAGGTTGGCCACCCGCATCCCGGCGGGGTCCCCGGATGGCAGGTAGATCTGGATTGTCTGCGCCCGTGTCACCACTAGGCCACCGCCCCCCGCACGTCGATCTTGCCGGTCACTGCTTCGGTGATCAGCGCAGAACGGTATTCGTGCAGCATCGTGATTGCGTCGTTTGCTTTGTCGATCAGGACGTCAATCTCCGTGCACCGCTCATTCAGGAATGCCACGATGCGCCGCTGCTCATCGATCGGTGGGTACGGCAACGGGGTCTTGGCAATGCGATCCATCTTGAGGTTTCCGACAGTTGAACCATTGAGTTGAACATCGAAGTACGCCCTGATTGACCGCGAGTAAATGGCCTGGACAATCAGATCAGACAGGTAGACCGTGTCGTTGGTCTTCAAGAGGACCATCCGCTGACCGAGGCATAAGTTACTAAGGTCGGGAATTACGCAAGCTTCTCCAGCGGGTGCTTCGCGCGTGAAGAATATGTCTCCAGGAGTAGGAACGGCACGCTCCACCCGTTCCAGGTATACGGTCCGATTAGTTTGGAAGCTGTATTCAGGCCGGTACTTTCCATCTCTGATCGAGCCGGAACGGACAACGGTGTACTCGCCTTCCTGATGGGCGATCGGAGTGCTGTGGGCACAGTCGACGATCCTGTCGACGACCCAGCCGAGACGGGTCGTTTCCCAATGACTCGGAATGTGGTCGAGCCATTCGACGCCGGAATCCTTCATCTCAACATCAGGGTCAAGGCCCTTGGTGACGGCGTGTGTGATGGTGGCGGTGCGGTCCTCTCGCAGGGTGGTGATGAGCTGTTCCTGCTTGGCAACAAGCGCATCTATTTTGGCGGTCTCGCGGTCCAGGAACCGCGATATTGCGACCTGTTCGTTCGTCGGAGGGAGCGGAAGAGGCACTTGCGAGAAATGGTCCAAACCCAAAGATTGGCCATCCCTCAGCTGATTGGAGGTGCTGCGCAGCTCCTGTATGAAGCCGTGGGATTTCAGCAGGTAGACGAAGTACCGCTCTACGACTTCACGTCGCGGGGAAAGGACCGTGTATGCGGGACTGATCTTGCCTGATCCTGCACTCCACTCGATCCCACCTTGAAAACTGCGAAGACTAATCACAAAATCGCCAGCAGAGACGTGTTTCAACCCTGCCTGGCCTTCGATTACCTGTACAACCTTGGCCCCTCGCGCCTCCATGAACTCGTCTTGGTATACAACCCCGTCAGCTTGTGAAGCGGTGAGTTGGCGGTCTCCTTCGTGTGCGGGTTCTCGATGACGTGCGAATAAAGTTTTCGGACTGCGGACTGCCCACTGTTGGGGGATGTGTTGGAGCCATTGCACACCCGTGTCTTGGTACGCGGGGTATGGGTCACCCCAGTTCATGCGCCGACCTCGGAAAGCATGGCCTGGATCTCGCTGACGAGGATGCGGAGATCTCTCTGGATTTCTTTTAGCGGCCTGGGCGGAACGTAGCGGTAGAAGTGACGGGTGAAGGGGATCTCATAGCCAACTTTGGTCTTGTCCTCGTCGATCCAAGCATTCGGCAGATGGGGTGTTACTTCGCGGGCGAAATAGTCCTCGATGTCCTCTGCCAATGGGACGTTCTCGGTGTCGCGAAGCGTCGGGTTGGGTTCGGGGTTGCCTTTGGCGTCCGTGACGATGACGGCATCGTCGTCGTGCTCGCCGATAGTCGACCAGATCGCTTTCACCAGCGGAGCACCCGGTTTGGCCAGTCCGGCCTTGCGCAGCGCGTCCTTGAGTTCCGTTAAAAACTCGTCGCGGTCCTTCCACTCCCAGCCGATCAGCGTGGTGAGGGCCTTGCGGAGCGCGGCCTTCTCTCCGTCCTTGAGCTTATCGACGCTCTTCTGCGCAAAGACGTCCTCGATCCTGTCCTCGGTGGGGGAGAACCGGAGCTGCAGGGGGCGTTCGACGGTGATGGTCGAGTAGCCAAATTCCTCGCCCTTGAAGACCTTGGAGTGGGCTTCGTGCTCATCGGTGGCTTCCTGGTTGCGAAAGCTGTCATAGAGACCACAGATCCGCTCGATGTCCTTCGGGCGTAACTCTCTTCGCTTCGAGCCGAGCGACTTGCGCATCTTGCCGTACATGTCGACGGCGTTGATGAGTTGTATCTTGCCCTTGCGTTTGGCGGGCTTGTTGTTGTCCAAGATCCAGATGTAGGTGCTGATGCCGGTGTTGTAGAACATGTCGGTCGGTAGCGCGATGATCGCGTCGAGTAGGTCGTTCTCGATGATCCACTGGCGGATGTTGGACTCGCCCGAGCCTGCGCCGCCAGCGAACAGCGGGGACCCGTTGAGCACGATCGCCAGACGGCTGCCTCCTTCGCCGTTCTTGACCGGCTGCATCTTGGAGATCAGGTGCAGCAGGAACAGCAGTGACCCGTCCGACACGCGGGGTAGGCCGGGTCCGAATCGTCCGGCGAAGCCGCGCTGCTCGTACTCGTCGGTGACTGATTTCTGTTGCGTGTTCCATGCCACGCCAAAAGGGGGGTTGGAGAGCAGGAAGTCGAAGGTCTTGGTGCGGAAGCCGTCGTCAGTCAGGGTGTCGCCACGGTAGATGTTGTCGACGTCCTGACCCTTGATGATCATGTCGGACTTGCACATGGCGTACGAGCGCGGGTTGATGTCCTGCCCGTAGAGCACGGGACGGGCCTTCGGGTTCATTTCGATGAGGTGGTCGTAGGCGGTGGAGAGCATGCCGCCGGTCCCGGCAGCGGGGTCGTAGATGGTCCGCACGGTGCCAGGCTTGGTCAGGACATCGTCCTGGGTGTGGAACAGAATGTCGACCATCAGCGCGATGACCTCGCGGGGAGTGAAGTGATCACCGGCCTGTGCGTTATTGGATTCAGCGAACTTGCGGATGAGTTCTTCGAAGATGTAACCCATGTCGTGGTTCGTAACCACGGTCGGGTGCAGGTCGACGGCGGCGAACTCCTTAACGATCAGATACAGCCGGTCCGACTTGGCCAGATCGGCGATTAGGTCGGCCATGCGAAAGCCGTCGAAGACGTCGCGCACGTTGGGTGAGAACCGCTCGATGTAGTCGATGACATTGTCGGCGACGCCCTCCGGATCCCCGACCAGTGCGGCGAAGGTCCAGCGGGAGGTGTTGTAGAACGGCAGTTTGAACTTGGCCTTGAGCATCACCGCAGGGTCGACCTTCGTCGCCGAGATCTTCGTGTACTCGGCGAGCACTTCATCCTTGGTCGGCTCCAGGATGCAGTCGAGGCGGCGAAGGATGGTGAACGGCAGGATGACGTCGCCGTACTGGTTGGGCTGGTACGGCCCCCGCAGCAGGTCGGCAATTTTCCAGATCAGGTTGGCATTGGTCTGCGCCATGTTCTCGATTCACTCCCCATGTCCGATTTCGAGACAGGTGGAAGTTACCCCGCCTTAGTGACGAGAGGCAGTCATTGAGGAGCGGCGCGGCGTCGCTGCTGGTTGTTGAGCTTCTGCCCAACAGTGCCTCACGGGCCTGGTTGTCCTACCTCAGAGGGGCGGATGGCGGCAGAATGGGCGGGTGGTCCGCACGGGTGCTCGCGCAGCGGCGTTGCAGAAGCTATTGAATCGAGCCGGGCTGCAATCGGCGGCGTCTGGTCCGCCCGCACCCAGGCTGGATGTCCTGCCTGGGAACGCACGGGCCGAGCTGATCGACCTGTATCAGGTCTTGGGTGGGAAGGAGCCCGTGCGTGCTCTTCGTCCTGGAGCGTGGGACTTGGCGTTCGTCGACGGGCTCGTCGTGGAACTCGATGAGGAGTTGCACTTCAACCGGTACCGGTTGAGGACCCTTCAAGCGCCGTGGAGCGCCCGATTGCCTTGGCATGACGCTTACTTCGACTTTTGCGTCCGCCAGGAGCAGGCGTGCCTTGATGCTGGCAAGTGGGGCAAACGCTGGACGAGCCCTTCGTGTGAGTCGATGTTCGGGCCGCCTGGAGAGGCCGGCGCATTAGAGGGGGCTGGTGCTCCGCGTTGGAAGCAACGCGCCCTCTACGACGCGATCAAAGACCTCGCCGCACTGACCTCCAACGCGCTACACCTGGCCAGAGTGTCAGTGTGGGACACCGTCGGCGACGTCAGGATCGGTGACGCACTCAGTGGCGGTGCGCCGATCGACGCTGGACGGCTGCGTGAATTAGTCGACCAGAGAACGGCGGCAGCCCCGCTCGCGTGATCAGGCTGGAGTCTCGTCTAAGTACCTGTACAGCGTCGCCCGACTTACTCCGAGGTACTCGGTGATGGCCCTGCCGGTGTAACCGTCGGCCTTCATGCGCCTCGCGGTGGCGATGCGCTCGACGTCGTCGACCTTGCGGGGCCGTCCGAACTTGGTGCCGTTAGTCCGCGAGGCCGCCCGCTTGAGCGCGGTGCGCTCCTTGATCAGCTCGCGCTCGTACTCTGCGAGGGAGCCGAGGACCCCGATCATCATCCGGCCCGCCGGGGTAGCGGAGTCGATGCCGTCGGTGACGGACACCAGGGTGACTCCCCGCTCGGTCAGTGCCTTCACAGTCTGCAGGATGTGCAGCATGTTCCGGCCAAGTCGGTCCAGCTTCCACACCACCACCGTGTCACCCTCACGGACGTAACCCATGAGATCCGTAAGGCCGGGCCGGTCATCGCGGGCACCGGACATCACATCAGAGAACACCTTCGTCGCACCGGCGGCGGCCAGTGCCTCGTTCTGCTGATCGAGGGTCTGAGCGACGGTGGAGACGCGGGTGTATCCGATTCGGGTTCCGGTGGCAGTTTGCGGCACCCATTTAGTGTCTCATAAATATGAGTTTACACACTATTGAGACACAGACATCTGAGACGAACTTCCGAGACACCGCGAACTGGTAGGACGCTAAGACTGGCTGCCGCCCAGGCGGTGTCTCGAATGTGATCGTTTTTGAGACAGCGCACGGCACTAGTCAGCGACGTCCCAGTGCGCACGCGTCCGATGATCGGAGTCAACAGTCCTGGCGAGCAGGTAGTTTTCAAAGCCTTTAGCCATGAATTCTTCCTCGGTCAACTCAGCGTCCGGGAGGAGTGGAAATCTTGTGACACGGTCGCGCCATGAGAAGAAATCGTCATTCCCTAGCGGAGGGAATTGCGCCAAGTCGTACAGGTGGCTGGCGGTTAACCCGAAATGGGGTCGTCCATTATCGTCCATTGTCCTACGCCAAGGTTCCTCGCAAATATGGCCGGCGTCTAGGGTGGCAGCGAATGTCGTTGGAACTCCAACGCGATCTGCAGCGACCCAGAGTTTCCTTAGCTCGCTGTCGGTCAGGCCGCGTTGTCGTGTCTTGCATTCCCCAACCACCCATTTACCAGACGCGAGAATCACGACGGTGTCAAACTCTGCACAAACTAACTTCCCGTTTGGTTCTAGCAGCTCAACCCCTGGATAAGCTCCGAAGATTGCGCCACTTCGCGAACTGTCCAGCATGCCTACGATGTGCCTAATCGCCAATATCGAAGGCAGCGTGTCATGCTCCATCGCCCGTAGGAGCACTTCGCTAGCCCTGTACTGATAGTCGATTTTCTGCGAACCAAATGGGGTATCGATTACAAGTCCGCACCCATGGCAGATCAAGTCGGGTATGGCGTCCTGTAGCGGCCGCCACTGCGCATGTTTGCAATTCTTACATCTCGCCTCAATGCCACGTAGGACTATTCGATGAATGACTGCCCAGTCGAGCCAGGCGGCGGTAGGCTTTACACCTATACCAAGTTCTCTAGCGACGGCGTTAAAATTCAGATAAGCAACCTCGTCGATTTCCGGCGTGCCCAGTGCCTCATCTAGTCGAGACGCTAAAACATCATATTTATCGGAGTCGGCGACAATGTTGCTTCCTTCGAGGAACTGATTTAAGCGACGCTTCACTAGGCTCGAATGTCCGCGACGTGTCAGCTTGTTGAATAGTGTCGTCACACCTGGGTACGCAAACATGGTTAATTCACCGCCAGCCGCTCGCATCAAGTTTTCAGCTGCTTTGCCGGGGGTGCTTACCCGTGCCACCATTGAATGATCAAGGGAGAGGGCTCGAAGCACTTCCATACCCGACGGGTGACGCACAGTGCGGAATTCATCGAGTTTACCTACATGAACGATATCGCCGTGAAGGTATCCAGGATCACCCCACCTGCTACGCCTCATAGTCTTACTAGGCGGCAGGCGTCTCCTAGCGATCGTAGCCGTCAAAGTAAGCCAAGTGGCGTGACTTGTTCCCAAATAGCTCTGTCCGAGCGATTCAATGTCCGTCGGCGAGAAGCAAGCTATCGTGGCCCTGCCGTTCTCGAAATGCACCATTTCGGTGGAGGCAACGCAGCCTCCATATACCTCAGCGAACAATTCCCACGGATCCACAATGTCAACATTGAACCCTTCACATATGCTACGCAGTTCGTCCGCAGGAATAGAAAACGAAGTTACGGCGAAGTTGTCCTCGAATCCGAAGAAGTGTCTCGCCTCAAGAGAGTCACGCAAGAACTTAATATCGTTGCGAGTCGTATCATTCAGTGGAATGCAAAGGGGTAGCTTATTTGGATGAGCAAATCGAGCCCGCAGATTCCACGTCAGTGAGAGGTCGTCAACGCGTTCGGGACGATAGACCACCACTATATTTGGTCCATATTTCGATGCTGCCGACGATTGCCCCCAGTCGAAACGAGATGTCGACTGGAGACCCTTATTATATCCAGCGCCGATAGCGGTCGGTAAGCGGATCTTTGTAAGATTAACAGCGGAGATTCGGTTGTGTATACGCAACCGAGATAGAAGGTCTTGCACCGAAGGTGCGGCGTTCACCGCGTTTATGGTCCCGAAATCTGTAAATGAGAGGTCATCGCGAAGACCGTAAATCCGATTTTTATCGACATCTGGGTTAACTGGGACATCCCCGAATAGAACAAGATAAGCGCCAAACCAGGCGTTAGTTGTAGGGATGTTCCGACACGTCTGAATGATGGGTCTATCTGCTTGAAAACTGAGCTGGTGAATCAGATACTGACTGACATCACCCCACCGATCGCACAAGCTGTCGTTGACTGGTTCGGGTATCAAGCCACGTGGCTCTACGCCATCAATACTGCTGCCGAGCAGTACCTCTGCAAAGCGGCTATCCAGCTCGGCTTCGTCCGGATCGATTGGTATAAGTGGAAAATACGCACCGGCCCACCGCGTACAGAGATTCGTGACGACATCGTGCACATCACCGATTGACCGTGAGTTCACGGCGACCGCCGTCGTATGTGGACGCAACTGACGCTCCACAGAGTGTGTACCCGACAGCAGGTCCTCCGTGAGGAGTGGCCAGAGGTCCATGCGGAGGACTCTCGCACCAGCGTCACCGTAACCTGTGATTCGACACGCGCAGCACCCCCCATCTCCAACATGGCGTCAGCGACTGGGAACGAGACCGAGCCGTCTACGTCGCCCGGATAGCGATTCCGGCTCGGCGCGTCTCAGCTGTGACCGTGTTCATCTTTGGACCGTTTCGCGTAACGTCGCTGGTCATGTTCGACTGGGGAACATTGGGACAGCCCAAGTTCGACCGTGTCGTGGAAGCCATCGTCCGACACCGCCTCGGCGATTCTGTACGAGCCGTGAATGGCGTTGGCGGAGATGAGGGAATCGACATCGAGATAAACCTCGACGGGGGGCGACTGTGGATTTTGCAGCTCAAATACTTCCCGGAGGGATTTTCATCCGTATGGGGTGCGCGCCGGACACAGATCACCCGATCGTTCAAACGGGCAATGAAGCACGAACCAGTTAAGTGGTCGCTAGTTGTGCCCCGAGTCTGTTCGAACTCAGAAGACAACTTTGTTAAAAATCTCAACGGCGGCAAGAGGCCGCCGGTGATCACCGTCATTGACCGCGACGAGTTGGACGTTTGGCTAGCGGAAGCGCCTCACATAGAACGCTGGGCTCTGCGCAACGCTACAAGCGAGCTACGGGAGATGGCGCGAGATTTCGGGCAGGAAACCGCGGCTCTCACCGGTGGACTGCCGGATCTCTCGGCCAGGGTGAAGAGCCTAGGCCAACTCGCCAACTCCGCCGACTTGGACTGGAAGATCGGCTTCGCCAACACCGACGACGCTACCTCCATAACAATCAGCCCACGTCATCCCGACGCGGCGACCCGGAGCCCCATCGAGTTTTCCGTCGAACTCAATCAGCTCGGCGAAGACCACGCCGATTTGCAACAGGAGCTTCTGCGCACGTTCGGTTATGCACCTTCCGGCACCTTGCGCATCCCCGGAGACGTCGTTCGGTCGGTACGGTTCGGTGGCCCGGATTTCATCGCAGGTGACTACCCGCCGGGAGCGGTCCAGTTAGTTTCTCCGCCTACGGGCCCGGCGATTGGCAAACGCCTGGAGGTGCGGGCCTTTCAAGACGAAGAGGTAGTCGCCACCTTTGAGGGGCGGATCACCCATGCAGCGCCCGGCGCCATCGGCGGGTCCATCGAAGCGGCCTTCTGCGGTGGCCATCTAGATGTGCGACTCCGAGTACCTCACGACATCGAAATGACCCCGGACGCAGGGGGCGATTTTCCTGCACCAGGACTCGATCTCAAACTCAACTACGAAAACGTTCGACCATCGGTTGTGGAGGATGTGCTCTCGACCCGGCGCGTTCTCTGCTTTGCCACCCGGTTGGAGTTCGCGATCGGCGGGGACTTGCTCGCTAGAGTTCAAACCGAAGCCCGGAACGCCAGCGACTACGACGGCGATTTGCTCGCCATCGAGCAATTCGCGTACGACCTCGACGTTGTCCAGCGACATACCAACCACTTCTTCGACATCCCCGAAGAAATACGCCCCGGCGACCGAGTAAAGCTGCGCGTAGCGAGACTCCTCATCGAAGGCCACATCGTTGCGTCGCCGCGTGCCCGTGTCTTCACGCTCGGAATGACGGGAGTGGATACACCCGAAGTCCGGGCACCGCTGCTTGGGCCACAATCGATCGTTTGGCCCGCTGGACCATACGCGGTGGAGATAGCGGGACGCGAACTCACCATCGGTGATGTTTACGCACTCCATACACAAGCAACGGCCATCAACGGCGACGAAGCGATCGCGAATCTGGATGCTGGTAACGCCGAAGGATTCGAAGTTCACTTCCGCCCAGGCGATGACCCGTACTTCTTCATCACTCTCGCCAACGATTCGCCCGACAACGTGCTCCGCCGCCATCTTGCGCAATGGACTCTGTGGGGAGTCGACCAGCCGGGCGTATCCGACGACGATTCATACGAACTCGGATGACGACGTAACCGAGGCCTTCTCAAAAGGTCGAACGACGATCCGACACACCCAATTCAGAACAACACTCGCGGACTTACTGGCTAGTCGTCACCGTCGTCCGGGCACACCCGCTCTATCGTGCCCACAAGGAGCGCGTCGATCAGGTACTCATGAGCGTCCCAGCCGCCCACCCACTGTTCCGAGTCCAGCGTCGCGGCCTCCGCGTCAAGTGCCGCGATCAGTTCGTCGTAGGTGTACTCGATCCCGGACATCCGATAGATCGTCCCTTCGTTTGTCACTCGCTCACTATCTCATCTGGCACTGACACTCAGTTCGTCGTCTGCGCTCATATTTCGTGTCCGTGGCCATGAAAAAGTACCCACTGGTGGCCACGTAGAGGTATCCGTTTTTGGCCAGGTAAAAGTATCCACCCCGTGTTCGTCGTGTCGATCAGGAACTGCGGGCCCCGATGGTGACGGTGAAGGCGCCAACCAATCGCCATCACCACCGGGGAGTTCCATTGAAGTCTGCGAAGGACCGCATGGACGTCATTTCTGCCTACCACCAGCTCGGGTCCTACCGAGCCGCCGCCGACGAGTGCGGCACCACCCACCGGACGGTCAAGAAGATCGTCGACAAGTTCGAGGCCGACCAGGCCGGTGTGCCGCCGCCACCGCGAGCCGAACGGGCGCACAACTACGATTCGGTCGCCGACCTGGTGGCCGAACGGGTGGATAAGTCGCATGGCCGGATCTCGGCCAAGCGGCTGCTCCCGAAGGCCCGAGCCGCCGGGTACACGGGTTCTGACCGCAACTTCCGCCGCCTCGTTGCCGAAGCGAAAGCATTGTGGCGCAGCACCAATCATCGCGGACGTCGTCCCGCGGTGTGGGAACCGGGTGAGTACCTCGTGATCGACTGGGCACAAGCCGCACCGGGGTTGTTCCTGTTCTGTGCGGTGCTGGCGTTCTCCCGGTGGCGCTTCGTGCGCTTCGCCACCAATGAGCGGGCTTCGACCACGTTGGCGTTGATCGCCGAGACCATGGCCGCCGCTGGCGGGGTGCCGGCGAGGGTGCTGGCCGATCGGATGGCCTGCCTCAAGGGCGGCGTGGTGGCCAACGTCGTCGTTCCCACCCGGACTACGTCCGGTTGGCCGGCCATTACGGGTTCGCACCGGATTTCTGCCATGCCAGCGATCCGCAGTCAAGGGCGTCGTGGAACGTCTGTGTGGTTACGCCCAGGACGATCTGGCCGTGCCCTTGTTGACCGAGGCCGCGGTCACCGGGAAGCCGATCACTCTGCGCGATGCCAACGCTGCGGCCGAGGCGTGGTGCACCGAAGTGAACGCCGCGAACCATTCGGAGATCTGTGCGATTCCCGATGAGCGGCTGGTAGTCGAACGTGATCTGCTGCAACCACTTCCATCGTTGCGTCTGCAGATCGGGGCGCCGTCGGTGAGACGCAAGGTCGACCGCTTGTCCTGCATCCGGTACGGGTCGGCCCGCTACTCGGTGCCGATGAGGCTGATCGGCACCACGGTGACCGTGGTCGTCGACCACGACGCACTGTGCCTGCTCGAGCCCGCCACCGGAGTCATCGTGGCCGAACACGAACTCGTCGCACCTGGTGGTGTGTCGATACTCGACGAGCATTACGACGGCCCGAGGCCGGCACCCAGCCGCGGGCCGCGCCCGAAGACCACCGTCGAGAAACAGTTCTGCGGCCTCGGTGAGGATGCGCGCGCGTTCCTGATTGGCGCCGCGGCGATCGGCAATACCCGTCTGGGCTCGGAGTTGGAGATCCTGCTGGCTCTCGGCGCTGCCCACGGCACCGACGCCCTCCTCGCCGCACTGCACCGGGCGGTAGCGTTTCGCCGGTTTCGGGCGGCCGACGTGCGTTCGATCCTGGCCGCCGGGACCGGCGCACCGCAGCCACGCCCGGCCGGTGAGGCGTTGATTCTGGATCTTCCGGTCGCCCCGACCCGTTCCCTGGACGCCTACAAGATCACACCAGCCGTAGTCGACGGGGAGGTGATCTCATGACCAAGCCGCCACCGGTGACTGCCACCGAACCCGTTGCACCACCGTCGGTTCCACCACTGGCCGCCGACCTCGATGCCGGGTTACGGCGGTTGAAGCTGGCCGCGGTGCGGCGCACCGCACCGGAGGTGTTGATCACCGCCAGGACTCAACGCTGGACCCCCGAGGAAGTCCTGCGCACCCTCATCGAAACCGAGTTGGCGGCCCGCGACGCCTCCAACGTCGTCAACCGCCTCAAGGCCGCCGCGTTCCCCGTGCCCAAGACGTTGGAGAGCTTCGACGTGGCCGCATCCTCGATCCAGCCAAAGGTATTCGACTACCTGTCGAGCCTGGAATGGATTCGGACACGACAGAACCTGGCGATCATCGGCCCAGCCGGCACCGGCAAGTCCCACACCCTGATCGGCCTAGGAACCGCAGCGATCCACGCCGGGCACAAGGTCCGCTACTTCACCGCCGCCGACCTCATCGAAACCCTCTACCGCGGCACGGCCGACAACACCGTCGGCAAGATCATCGAATCCCTACTACGAGTCGACCTGATCATCCTCGACGAACTCGGCTTCGCCCCGCTCGACGACACCGGCACCCAGCTGCTGTTCCGCCTCGTCGCCGGCGCCTACGAACGCCGATCCCTGGCCATCGGCTCGCACTGGCCCTTCGAACAATGGGGCCGCTTCCTGCCCGAGCAGACCACCGCCGTCAGCATCCTCGACCGACTCCTGCACCACGCCACCGTCGTCATCACCGACGGCGACTCCTACCGCATGAAAGACGCCAAACACCGGAAGGAGCAACCCACACCAACCTAAGAATCACCGCACGGGGTGGATACTTTCATCTGGCCACCAGCGGATACTTCAACTTGGCCATTGACATTTCGTACACGCCGTGACAGGCGATAGTCGGGATGGCGTTGGATTAATGCTGCGCCGAATTGAACGTTTCGACACCAGTTCTCGGCATGCTTCCGACAAGGTGCCAGTTCAGCGGCATACGTTGGTTCAGCGGACCTCGCTGTGTACCACCCGGAAAATTGGCAATTGTTGGGGAGTACTTACGTTCTCTTTCTTCCCGCTAAATGGTTTGCAGACCGTCTGCAGCGCAACGCCTTTCGGAGCCGCGTGCGCGCTACGCGGCTCCAAAGCGTCGGGCCTGCCTCGCAACGTCCGAGCGCCTGCCGTTGACCATGTAGAAGATTCGTTGCCGCTGAACTTCCGTGACCTAATACCGGTGCTTGAGACCCGCTACCGGCGCATCAGACCACCCGCGTGTAGATCCGCTGGCGTGGAGTGAACGGACCCCAGCGTACCGGCATTCAGCCTGGTGCCCATGTCGCAGGAGAGGCAAGCTGAATCCGCCTGCGGCTCATAATCAAGAAGCTTTACGTTCCGGTGGTACTAAGTCCCCGCGGGGGCGTCCGAAGGCGTCCAGGCCGTCCGAAACTGTTCTGAACAGGAGACACGACCGGACGGTTCAGGCATGCCCGGACATCTCTAGGTGTCCGGGTGTTTCGGGCCGTCCGCTCGTCTGTCCTGTTCTTGATGCGTTTCGGACGGGCTGGACGGGTCCGGACGCAGGTAGCGACAGAAGGCGTCATGGAAGTGCTCTTGCCGATACCCACGCTTGGTCTTCTCGGTGTTGTGACCTGACCTCACCCCGTACGCCGCGAGGCGGTGAGCCAGTTTGTTGGTTGTGTAATCAAATTCCCTCCATGGTGAATCGGGAAACTTTCGCAACGCATCCACTAGGTCGACAGAGGGCAGAAACGACGCCGCCTTGTCGAGGAAGATCTGCCGAATGTCGCTGAGCAGCCTGACGTCCAACGAACGAGCCTGGTCGGCGTCGTCGGCACCCTCGACCATGGCCAGGCAGGCCGCACGCGCCTTGGTGGGCCAGTTGCCTCCGGCGATGTCGGCAACGGCCACCAGTGGCTCCCAGGTGTCGGCGGCGCGATCCTCAACTGGCATGTCGGGCACGGCGTCGGTGAGTTCGTCGATGTGGGCATGTGTCCAGACAGCCAGTCGGTCCCGCAACCGATGCAGTACCGGTTCATCCCGGCGACACCGGAACTGCGCTACGCGCTCGTCACTGGTGCGGCGACGCATCGTGATGTTGATGGCACGGTCGGTGATGGTGTCAGGCATGGCACCGATGCCTGCCAACGCCACCATGGCGAACGTGGGGAACTCCGTAGGAACCAACTGCGGCCCGACACAGCGCAGTGCTGGCCGGTTGCGCTGATGGCCGGCGTTGAGCAGGCCACGCAGATCCTCGTTGTTCTCCGCGCTCCTCCTGTTGCCGAAGATCGTGTCCGCCTCGTCGATGATGAGCGTGGGCGGGCGGTCGCTGTTGAGTGAGCGGAAGACCGCCGATACCGAGGCGTTGACGGTGATGAGCGGGGCGTGGCACATGCCGCTGACGACATCGAGCGCACGGGACTTTCCGCACCGCTTCTGCGGACTATTCAGCACTAGTCGGGGTGCGGCGTTCCACGCCTCGATGGCATGGGTCGCGGCTACCCACAAAGCCACGGCCACTGCGCAGTTGTCGTCGGGGAACCGCACATAGCGCCGCAATGTGTCGAGCAACTCGGTCAGCAGAACGTCACCGTCGACCAGCGGCGTGCCGATCGGCGGCGTTGTGGACTCCGAGACGGCACGTTCGCGGTTGGTACCGAACGGCTCTCGCGGGTCTGTGCCGTCACGCTCGGGCACCGCACGCGGGTTGTCTAGGCCTGCGGTCATGCCGCTGGTGACAGTGGTCTCCGCTTCGTCGCGGGGCAGGCCGCACCGCTCGGCCGCCTCCAGTAGCGCGGTTTCGGCGCGTCCGCAGTCCAGGCCCGCACCCGTCACGTACTGACCGAGCGTGAACGCGGCCCGATTCAGGGTGTCGTTCCGGCAACCCTCGGCGGCTTCGGCCACCTCCTTGGTGGAGTTGGTCAGCACGGCTTTGAGGTAGGCGCGCTGGCGGGCGTCGGGAGGTGTCCCGTCCCACGGCTGGCCATCTAGGGCGGGCACGGCCTTCGGCAGGTGTTCGTCGAGCCAAGCGGCCAGTGCGGCTGCGCCTGCCTCGTCTCCCTCGATGCGCATGCTCGCCAAATCGTTGAACACGACCTCGTAGCCCTTGCCGTCGTACTTAGGGCGTCGAGTACCGGGAAGAAACACGTTGGCACCCTTGGCTTGCAGGTCCACCCCCGGCAAGCCGGGAAGCTTGCCGTGCACGGTGTGGATGTCCTCGCGCCAAGCCCCGTCGATGTAGAAGTGTCGGCCACCCGACGGCGTGATGACGTCCGCGAAGATCCTCGCGTTGAGACCGCCGAGCCACTGGCGCACCGCGTCGATGTCGCCACCGTTGCGCGGGTCCACGTCCACCACGATCACGCGCCCGCCGGTATTAGCGCACAGGCAGTCACCCATGCTGAATGACCCGTACCTGGCGGAGTTCCAGAGATCGTCGGCGGCTTGCCATCCGCGGGGCCGGTAGAACTCGGCCTTGTCGTCATTGTGGGGTCCGCTGGTCCAGACCGCGCACCGAAGCGGGCCGAGGTCTGTAACAAACTGGCGTTCGTCGTCGTCGAGCAGAGTCAGGCCATACCGAAGGGGGGTATCCTGGCTTTCAGCTCCGTTGGTCGCGTGAGTGTCTCGGGCCGGTCCGATGTCTTTCGCATCGGACCGGTTCTCCGTTTCGGTCATTGCGCCAGCACCTCGATCTCGCTGAGGGCGTGAGGCCCGCCGCCTATGCGGTGGTCGTACTCGCCCAGGTTGTCCTCAAGCAGATCCCGGTCCACCTGCTCACGGCAGGGCATGCAGCACGACACGGCCCGACGCGTATCGACGGTCACAGGCCCATCACCCGCTTGCGTGACGTTTGTGTCAGGCCCGACGGCGAAGGCATCGCCTCCGCCGGAATGCGACGTACTTCGTTGGAGCAGGCTGTGAGGGCATCAGCGATATCCTCTGCCGTCATCCGCCAGTGCCGCCCAACCTTGCGGCCTGGGAAAACACCGGAACGCAGCTTCTCGATCAGCCACCGTTCGGATGGTGCGCCCATCTTGTCGGCAGCGTCGGCGCTGGAGTAGGTGAGATTGGTCGTGGACACGAAGGACCCCTCTGATCGGACTGATCAGACCCTTGGGGTCTCCTTCGGCACATCCTGCAGAACAGGCTTCGAAACAACGATAACAGACACGAAAAAGCTTGAGAGAACACATAAGCGGCGCTCCGCAGGGCCAAATGTACTGCGGGACTTCGATATTGTATAGCCAGCTAGAATTGATTATGCGCCAAGAGCAGCACCGATGGCATCGGCGGCTGCCGACATGGACCGGCGGTCGATGTGGGCGTACAGACCGATGGTGGTGTTGATCGACTCGTGACCGAGGTGCTGCTGGACCACCGGCAGCGGGACCCCGGCCAGCACCAGCCAGGAGGCACAGGTGTGCCGGAGGTCGTGAATCCGGGGCCGGAGGATCGGGATCGACTTGTCGGTGATCGGCTTGCCGTCCGCGTCGGTCGACGGCCAGGTCTTGGCCACCGCCGGGGACCAGATCCGGTCGTGGAACCCGTTTGACTTCACGAAGGTTCCGGCCTTGTTCAGGAAGACCCACTCACCTCGGAGGTCGAGCTTGGCCAGGGTGGCTGCCGGGACGTTGATGGTGCGCACCGACTTCTTGGTCTTCGGTGGTCCCAGCTCGTAACCGCCTCGGTCGTAGGTCCGCTTCCAGGCCCTGACGATTCTCACCGTGTTGGTGGCCAGGTCGATGTCCGAGGGCTTGAGGGCGGCTGCCTCGCCCCACCGGGCACCGGAGGCGACGAGGAATTCCACCATCGGCTGCCAGTATCCGCTGACGTTCTCCAGCAACCGGGCGAAGTCTTCGTGGCTGAGGCAGATCATTTCTGCTCGCTCGGTCGTCGGCAGGCGCTGGCCCAGCGCCGGGTTGCTCGGGATGCGACCGTCTTTGACGGCGGCGTTGAGAGCCGAGGACAAGAAGCCGTGCTTGTTGCTGATGGTCTTGCCGGAGGCTCCGGCGGCGGCGAGATCCTGGGTCCACTTGGCCACGTGCTCACGGGTCAGCGCGGTCAGCGGAAGGTCACCCAGTGCCGGTCCGATGTCCTTATTCAAATACGACCGGTAGTCCCAGAGCGTCGACTTCCGCAGACCGGTCAGGTGGTCGATGTGGTGTTCGATCCACTCCGCCACCGTCGTGGTCGAGCCTTCCGAGTCGGCGACGAGAGCCGCCAGCGCCTGCTCGGGTCCGAACTTCTCGACGAGGCCCTTGAACTTCGTGGCGGTCACGAGGTCCTCGAAGGAGGTCGAGGTCTGCTTGCCGTCGAGTCGATAGAGGACCTGGATGTAGGTGGTCCCGCTCTTGCGGGTGCCTGGTCTCAGTGATGCCATGGCGGCGACTATAGACCGCGATGTTGATGAGATGTTGATGGAAAAAAAACTGGCCAGAGCTTTAGTGCTCTGACCAGCTTCTTCTCTTGTGGAGCTGCCGGGAATCGAACCCGGGTCCTACGGCATTCCCTCGAGGCTTCTCCGTGCGCAGTTCGCTATGTCTCTACTTGGATCTCTCGTTCACGCGAACAAGACGAGATGACGATCCCAGTCGCTGTTTGGTGTCCCCATGGATTCCGCGACCGAACCCGTGGGTTTGTCCCTCTAGCTGATGCCAGGGTCCGGGCCGAGGGCGCTCCCGGTCTGACAGACACACCGTCGCTTAGGCAGCGAGGGCGTAGTCGCGCTGATTTGAATCGGCGCTTAATTGGTTGCAACGACGCTTACGGTGGTCGATTGCCTGCACCGGCACGCTTCCCTCGAATCGATGCGCGAAGTCGAAACCGTTCAGCCCCTCGCACCCCGCCGACGTTCGGCGAGAAGTTCATTGTAGCGATCAGTACGACAACAACCAGCGATTAAGTATTCCCAGCTAGATCACGTAGTTGAGATTGGCCACGACGCGCCGACCCAGCTCGACGTCGCCGCCGTACTCGACGTCCACCGGCCCGCGTGGCCGCCCGCCACAGAGCCTGGTGAACTGCAGCCCGTCCAGGGTGATCGTCGCGGTCGGCTCCGCACCACCGAAGTCGTCGACCACCGCGGCGCGGCCGTCGACGGCCACCCGGATGGTGCGCTCGAGCGGACCGGTCAACTCCAGAGCGACCCGCGATCCGTCCGGCGCCCCGGCGCGCTTGCCCACCACGAAGCCCATGCTGCCGGCCACCTCGTCGAGCGCGAACCGGCTCGTGGTCCCCGCGAGTTCCGCGGCGGACGCGGGCATGGACAGCGCGTCGCGGACGTCGTGCTCGTGCATCCAACAGTCGAAGATCCGAATCCGCATGAACCGGCCATAGGTGTCCGGGCCGGCGGGCGTGGCCGTCGGCGCGTCCCAGTCGTCGCGGCTCATCGCCTCGAGCGCCTCACGACGGCGGGCCGTCACGTCGCGGAACCGGGTCAGCACGTCCGCGCCCGTGTCCGCGGCAAGGTGCCGGACCCAGCACTCGTTCAGTTCGCCGATCGGGTTTCGGACGTGGTCCAACCCGGACACGTCGACGTCTGGCGTGGGGAGGCCGAGCAGCATGCACTCGGTCCCGACGACGTGAGCCACGACGTCCCGGACGCACCACCCCGGCAGCGCCGTCGCGGTCAGCCAACCCGCCTCCGGGACGTCGGCCATGAAGGCGTCGATGCCACCCCAGACGTCGCCGAGGCTCATGGTGACCTCGTCCTTGTCGAGCAGGGTCAGCGGGCGCGATGGGCTGTTCACGTCAAGCACCGTAACGCCGCCGTCCGCCGGAGATCAGCCGACCGCGATCATCGCGACGGCAGCGAGCGCGAGCACCATCCCGCCCGCCTGCCAGCGAGTGACCCGCTCCTTGAGCACGACCATGGCCAACGCGACCGTCGCCGCCGGATACAGGGAGATGAGCACGCCGGTCAGCGACAGCAGCGACGCCTGCAGCGCGAGGAGCATCGCGACGTTGGCGATGGTGTCGAGCACGCCGGCGGCCAGCGCCAGCTTCAGGGGGATGCCGCGGGGCACGACGAGGTTGGCGCTCGCCAGCGCGATCCCGATGACCAGCAGACTCGCCGCCACCCGCGCGAAGACCAGCGGCCACAGCCTCGCCTCGACCGGCGCCTGGTCGATCAGCACGAAGTTCAGGCCGAATGCCAGGCCCGCGCCGACCGTCAGCCACGCGACCTTCTTCGTGAAGCGGTGTGGGCGATCCTCGTCTCCCTTGGCCTCGCGGCTGACCAGCGCCACGGCGATCAGCGCGACGCCGATCCCCGCGTACGCCACGCCGCTGGGCCGCTCCCCCAGTGCCAGGCCGACGCCGACGGGCACCCCGGCGACGAGGATCGCGGTCAGCGGGGAGACCACCGAGATCGGGCCGGATCCGAGGGCGGCATAGAACCACCAGACGCCGAACGCCTGGCTGACCCCGCACAGAGCGCCCCACACCACCGCGGGCGTCGTCACCGTGCCGCCGAAACCGAGCGCGAGGAAGATCAGCAGCACCATCGCCACCGGGTAGGACACGATGACGACGCGCAGGGCTGCCACGCGGCGGGAGGCGATCCCGCCCACGAAGTCGCTCACCCCGTAGCCGGCGGCCGACAGCAGGGCGAACAGGATTCCGGTCAGCGCATGCCCTTGACGCGTCGGCCCAACTCGCGGGTGACCTCGCGTTCGGCGTCGCGCCTGGCCATGTCCTGCCGCTTGTCGTGGGCCTGCTTGCCGCGCGCCAGGGCCAGTTCGACCTTGACCTTGCCGTCGGTGAAGTACAGCGACAGCGGCACCAGCGTGAGGTTGCCGTCGCGGATCTTGCCGATCAGGTTGTCGATCTCACCGCGGTGCAGCAGCAACTTCCGGTTCCGCCGCGGCGCGTGGTTGGTCCAGCTGCCGTGGTGATACTCCGGGATGTGCAGGTTGCGCAGCCAGATCTCGCCGTCGTCGACGGTGGCGAACGCGTCCGCAAGGGACGCGGTGCCGTCACGCAGGGCCTTCACCTCGGTGCCGACGAGCGCGACACCCGCCTCGAAGGTCTCGAGGATCGCGTAGTTGTGCCGCGCCTTTCGGTTGGTCGCCACGACCTGGTTGTTGCGCCGGGTCTGCTCGTCGACCTTCTTCTTGTTGACCACGTCAACGCCGTACGTACAGGCGCAGGGTGGCGTAGCCGGTCACGCCGGCCATGGCGACGCCGACGAACAGCAGGATCGGCGAGATGTAGAGGATGTCGGCGTAGTCGATCCTGGCGATGAGGTTCGCTTGGTAGAACTGGTCGAGCGCCTTCTCCAGGAACAGTGCCCGGACGACGATCAACCCCGCGATCGCGATGACGACGCCCAGGAACGCTGCGAGCATCGCCTCGACGAGGAACGGCAGCTGCGTGTACCAGCGACTGGCACCGACGAGTCGCATGATGCCCACCTCGGTTCTTCGGGTGTACGCGGCGACTTGCACCATGTTCGCGATCAACAGGACCGCGCCGACCGCCTGCACCAGTGCCACCGCGAACGCCGCGCTGCTCAGACCGTCCAGCACCGCGAACAGCCTGTCGATGAGTTCCTTCTGGTTGAGCACGTTCAGGACGCCGGGCTGCCCGACGAGCGCCTCGTCGAAACCCTGATGCTGTTCCGGATCGTCGAGCTTCACGATGAACGACGCGGGAAAGGCGTCCTTGCCCGCGACGTCCTTGTACTGCGGGAACTTCTTGATCGCGTCGTCGTAGGCCTCGTCGCGGTTCAGGAAGCGCACGGACTTGACGTCGTCGCGCTCCTCGATCTGCTTGCGCAGCGCGAGGCAGGGGTCGGAGTCACAGGTCGGGTCGTTCGCCGACACGTCGTTGGTGAGGAAGACCTGGCTCTCGACCCGGTCGAGGTAGATGGTGCGGGAACTGTCCGCGAGGCGGACGACGAGCAATCCACCTCCGAACAGTCCGATCGAGATGGCGGTCGTCAAGATCATGGCGACCGTCATCGTGACGTTGCGACGAAGTCCGGTGAAGACCTCGTTCAGGAGAAAGCCGAAGCGCACTTAGCGATCCATTCCGTAGACACCGCGTTGTTCGTCGCGGATCAGGCGTCCCAGTTCGAGTTCGATGACTCGCTGGCGCATCGAGTCGACGATGTGATGGTCGTGTGTCGCCATCAGCACCGTCGTTCCCGTGCGGTTGATCCGTTCGAGCAGATCCATGATGTCCTTGCTGGTCTCGGGGTCCAGGTTTCCCGTCGGCTCGTCGGCCAGCAGCACGAGCGGACGGTTGACGAACGCGCGGGCGATCGCCACGCGCTGCTGCTCACCGCCGGAGAGTTCGGTGGGAAGGCGGTTCGCCTTCCCCGACAGGCCCACCATCTCGAGTACGTCGGGCACGACGCGATTGATCACGTCGGACCGCTTGCCGATCACCTCCAGCGCGAAGGCGACGTTCTCGAACACCGTCTTCTGCTGCAAGAGCCGGAAGTCCTGGAACACGCATCCCAGGACCTGACGCAGGCTCGGGATGTGCCGGTTCGCCAGCTTGTTCACGTGGAACTTCGAGACGCGGATGTCGCCCTGGCTCGGATGGTCCTCCGCGAGCAGCAGACGCATGAACGTCGACTTGCCAGACCCGGACGGACCGATCAGGAACACGAACTCACCCTTGTCGATCTTGAGCGAGACGTTGTCGAGAGCCGGACGGGCCGAGGACTTGTACTGCTTGCTCACGTGGTCGAGGGTGATCATCACGGCACGCCAGTGTAGCCGGACGCCACGAGAGCCCCCGCCTACCGAGGGGGTTGTGGGGTCGGCAGCGTGATGCCGGGCAACGGGAACGGCAGGCCCGGCGCGTTGGGTGCCACGGTGGTCGACGGCCCGATGGTGGTCGGCGGCAAAGGTCCAGCACCATCGGGATCGACGACCGTCGTCGGCGCGCCGTTCGACGGCGACGTCGGAGTGGTGGGCGACGTCGGGGTCCCCGACGTCGTGTCGTCGGGACTGGTCTCGGTCGTCGTCGGCGGCGTCGTGGTCGGTGTCTCGGTCGTGGTGGTCGGCGTTCGCGTGGTGGTACGCGGCCGCTCCTCCACATTCGTTCGGGGCACCCAGGTGTACTCGGGGTCCGGGACGAAGCCGGGCGGCACGACCGCCGTCTCCGGTACCGCAGGCGGCTGCGCGGCCGGTTGATAGGTGCTGTGCAGCCAGGAGATGCCGAAGAACGCGAAGATCAACACGGCCGTCGACGTGCGGATCCGGCCGTTGATGATGTAGCCCGGCCAGCCGCGGTCGGGACGCTTGCGCGTCAGCCAGTTCCACAGCCGCTTCACGACCGGCCCTCCGATCCCTGCGACTCCCGGGACGTACCGACGTTGGCCGGACTGGGGATCGTGTTGACCACCGGAGCCGCCTCCGCCGAGGTGACGATGCCGGCGCGGATCAGCGCCGCGATCACGAGCAGGCGCAGACGGCGACCGACCTCGAACTGCTTGCCGGGCAGCGTGCGCGCGACCATGCGCAGGTTGACCGTGTCGACCTCGATGCTCTCCACGCCCATCACCTGGGGAGCGTCGAGCAGCAGCTTGCTCATGCTCTCGTCCTTCATGGCCTTCTCGCTGACGCCGTGCAGCAACTCGTCGACCTTGGTGAGGTCCGCGCTGGTGGGCACGGGGATGTCGATGACCGCGCGGGCCCAGTCCTTCGAGAGGTTCATCGTCTTCACGATCTGACCGTTGGGGATGGTGAAGACCTCGCCCTCCGTCGACCGGAGCTTGGTGACGCGCAGGGTGACGTCCTCGACCGTGCCCTCCGCCGGGGCGGCGATGCCGGCGACGGTCAACGCGACGAGGTCACCGAAGCCGTACTGCTTCTCGGTGATGATGAAGAACCCCGACAGCAGGTCCTGCACGACGCGCTGGGCGCCGAAGCCGAGTGCCGCGCCGAGCACGGCCGCGGGGGCGACCAGAGATCCGACCGGGACGGCCAGGACGTCGGTGACCTCGACCGCGACGACCACGAAGAGCACCGCGATCGACACCCACGAGATGACCGACGCGACGGCTTGGCGGTGTTTGGCGCTCTCGGTGCGGACCAGCTGATCGGTCTCCTGGAAGTCCGCGTCGATGCGACGCGTGATCTTCTGCGCCGCCCAGCTGATGAACCGGGCGGCCAGCACCGCGAATATGACCAGCATCGCGATCTTGAGCCCACGCGTGATGATCCACTCGCCGATGCCGCTGCGCCAGAAGTCGTGCCAGCGCTGCGCGAACGAGAACGCGAGGTACGTCGTGTTATTCGTCATCTTTCCTATTACGCCAACGGATTCCAGCTTCGATGAAACCGTCGATGTCGCCGTCGAGCACCGCGGACGGGTTGCCGACTTCGTAGTCGGTACGGAGGTCCTTCACCATCTGATAGGGCTGCAGGACGTAGGAGCGCATCTGGTTGCCCCAGGAACTGCCGCCGTCGCCCTTGAGCGCGTCCATCTCGGCGCGTTCTTCGAGACGCTTGCGCTCCAACAGCTTCGCCTGCAGAACTCGCATCGCCGAGACCTTGTTCTGCAACTGCGACTTCTCGTTCTGACAGGTCACGACGATACCCGTGGGCACGTGGGTCAAACGGACCGCGGAGTCGGTCGTGTTGACCGACTGCCCGCCCGGCCCGCTGGACCGGTAGACGTCCACCCGCAGGTCGCCCTCGGGGATTTCGATGTGATCGGTCGTCTCGACGACGGGCAGCACCTCGACGTCGGCGAACGACGTCTGCCGTCGACTCTGGTTGTCGAACGGGCTGATGCGCACCAGCCGGTGGGTGCCCTGCTCGACCGACAGCGTGCCGTAGGCGAAGGGCGCGTGCACCGCGAACGTCGCGCTCTTGATGCCCGCTTCCTCGGCGTAGGACGTGTCGAAGACCTCGACGCCGTAGTCGTGCTTCTCCGCCCACCGGATGTACATCCGCATGAGCATCTCGGCCCAGTCGGCTGCGTCGACGCCACCGGCTCCCGAGCGGATGGTGACGACGGCCTCGCGCTCGTCGTACTCCCCCGACAGCAGCGTGCGCACCTCGAGCGCTTCGATCTCCTCGCGCAGCTGCCGCAGTTCCTCGTCGGCCTCGGCGAACGCCTCGGGGCCGCCCGCACCCTCCTCCTCCGATGCCATCTCGTAGAGCACCGGGAGGTCCTCGAGGCGCTGCCGCAGAGCCTCCACGCGCCGCAGTTCACTCTGCGCGTGGGACAGCTCGCTGGTCACCTTCTGCGCGCGGGATTGGTCGTCCCAGAGCTTCGGATCGGACGCTTCCTGCTCGAGCTTGTCGATGCGGCCGCGGAGAGCGTCGACGTCGAGCACCCGCTCCACCGTGGTGAGCGTGGTGTCGAGAGCGGCGATGTCTGTCTGGCGGTCGGGATCCACGGTGGTTCAGCGTACCGACCGTGGTGTCGAAACCCCCCGCTCCTGTCCCCCGGACCGAGGATCCGGGGATAGAGTCGGCGATGCAACCTGCCTGGCGACGACGCGACAGCCCCCTTGCGCGCCGCCTGGCGTCGGGGCTACAGAAAGCTGATCAATGCGTCCGTTTCACGTGGCAATCGTCGGCTCGGGACCTTCGGGTTACTTCGCGGCGGCCTCGTTGCTGAAGTACGCGGACTCTCCGTCGGACTCCGAGGGACCGGCGCGACGCGACGTCCGCGTCGACATGCTGGAGATGCTGCCCACGCCGTGGGGCCTGGTCCGCTCCGGAGTTGCGCCGGACCATCCGAAGATCAAGACGATCAGCAAGCAGTTCGAGAAGATCTCGGCCGATCCGCGATTCCGGTTCTTCGGCAACGTCCAGATCGGCAGGCACGTGACGGCCGACGAACTTGCCGACCGCTACGACGCGGTGGTCTACGCGATCGGCGCGCAGGCCGACCGCGCGCTCGGGATCCCGGGCGAGGAGCTGACCGGCAGTGTTGCGGCCGTCGACTTCGTGGGCTGGTACAACGCGCATCCGCACTTCGGGGAGATGCTGCCCGACGTGTCGTCGGGCCGCGCGGTGGTGATCGGCAACGGCAACGTCGCGCTCGACGTCGCTCGCATCCTGGTCAGCGATCCCGACCTGCTGGCCGCGACCGACATCGCCGATCACGCGCTGGACTCGCTGCACTCGAAGGGCATCGAGGAGGTCGTGGTCGTCGGTCGGCGCGGGCCGCTGGAGGCGCCGTTCACGACGCTGGAGCTACGCGAGCTCGGCGACCTCGAGGCGATGGCCGACGTGGACGTCGTCGTCGACCCGGCGGACTTCGCCGACATCACCGACGAGCAGGTCGAGGCCGCGGGCAAGACCGTCCGGCAGAACGTGAAGGTGCTGCGCGGCTATGCCGAGCGTGGACCACGAGGCGCTGCGCGACGGATCGTGTTCCGCTTCCGGACGTCGCCGATCGAGATCAAGGGCGACGGGCGGGTCGAAGCGATCGTGCTCGGCCGCAACGAACTCGTCGACGACGGCGGGCGCGTCGTGGCCAAGGACAGTGGGGAACGCGAGGAACTACCGGCCCAGCTGGTGGTCCGCGCAGTGGGTTATCGCGGTGTCGCGACGCCCGGGATGCCGTTCGACGAGCGGTCGGGAACCATCCCGCACACCGATGGCCGCGTCGAGGGCACCCGCAACGCCTACGTGGTGGGCTGGATCAAGCGCGGCCCGTCGGGAGTCATCGGTAGCAACAAGCGCGACTCGCAGGACACCGTCGACACGCTGATCGGCGACCTCGAGTCGCGGGAACTGGCCGACCTCGGACCGGACCATGACCAGAAGATCGCCGAGTGGCTGGTCGAGCGCCAGCCACATGTCGTCACCGGCGATCACTGGAAGCTGATCGACGACCACGAGCGGATTGCGGGCGAGAAGCTCGGCCGGCCGCGGGTCAAGCTGACCAAGTTGGCCGACCTGCTGCGGATCGGGCACGGCTGACGCTCGTCGGCGCTAGCCACGCATCGGTGGCGTCACCTTATCGGCCTCGATCGTGACGATGATGCGGGTCTCGTCGGGATTGCCGCTGAAGTTCGGGTAGGGCGTGCCGAGGTACTTCAGTGAGATCTCGTCGATGTTCTCCCTGCCGCCCTCGGAGGTCATCGAAACGACCCGTCCGCGCACGGCATAGAAGCGGTACACGTTCTCGGGGTCGACGACGTTGACGGCGACGCGCGGATCGCGTTCGAAGTTCTTCTGCTTCTGCATGCCGCCGACGATGTTGAGGACGACGTTCTCGCCGTCCGTGGTCACCCACGTCTCTGTGAGCTGGGGCGAGCCGTCGGGCATCAGGGTGGCGACGAAGCACGGGCTGGGCTTGCGAAGGAGGTCGATCAGGTCGGCGGGGAGGGGCTGTGGCATGTCACCGTCATACCCGTTTTGTCTGACGTCCGATGTAGAATCGAACACATGTTCGACATGCTGGACTTCGACCCCGCCACAGTGGACGAGGCCGGCCTGATCGAGCGCATCGAAGCCCTGGAAAAGTTCAAGTGCACCGCCGCCGCCGCGCAGGCCCGCATGACCGCCGCCCTCGACGGGATGCGGCGTTCCGCCGAAGCCGACCGCGGGGTCCCCGCCCACAAACGCGGCAAGGGGTTGGCCTCGGAGATCGCGTTGGCCCGGCACGACTCCCCCACCACGGGCGGCCGCCACCTCGGGTTCGCCCGCGCCCTGATCCACGAAATGCCCTGCACCCTCGCCGCCCTGGAGCAGGGCGTGCTCTCCGAGTGGCGGTGCACCCTGATCGTCCGCGAATCCGCGTGCCTCGACGTCGAAGACCGTCGTGTGCTGGACGCCGAGATGTGCGGCGACCTCACGACGTTGGCGGGCAAGGGCGACACGCGGATCGCCGCCGAGGCCAAGAAGATCGCCTACCGCCTCGACCCGCACGCCGTCGTCGACCGCGCGAAGAAGGCACCCGGCGAGCGCGGATTCTGGATCCGGCCCGCCGCCGACGGCATGGTCTGGGCCACCGCCCTGCTCCCCCTCACCCAGGGCGTGTCGGTCTACGCCGCGCTAAAGCGGGAGGCCGATCTCTGCGGTGACGGCCGGGGACGCGGCCAGGTCATGGCCGACACCCTCGTCGAACGCATCACCGGGCGCCCCGCCGACGTTCCCGTCCCGGTCACCGTCGACCTCGTCATCACCGACGAGACCCTGCTCGGCGGCGACACCGAACCCGCGTGGATTCCCGGTCACGGACCCGTCCCCGCCGCCGTCGCCCGACACCTCATCAAAGATGCCATCGACGACCGCCGCTCCACCGCCGCGCTACGGCGGCTCTACCGCCACCCCAGCACCGGCGCGCTGGTTGCGATGGAGTCCCGCGCCAGGACGTTTCCCACCGCACTCGGGAAGTTCATCGACCTGCGCGACGACACCTGCCGCACCCCCTACTGCAACGCCCCCATCCGCCACCACGACCACATCACCCCCGCCGCCCGCGGCGGACCCACCACCGCCACCAACGGCCAAGGCCTCTGCGAGGCCTGCAACTACGCCAAGGAAGCACCCGGCTGGCGAACCACCACGACGACTGACGACGAGAACGGCCAGCACACAACCGAACTCACCACACCCACCGGCGCCACCCACCACTCACACGCACCACCACTACCGGGACGCATCACCACCAACCTCCTGCACCTGGACGTCGTGAGGTTCCGCGTCGCCGCCTAGTACGAACTGGGCGGCGGCGGCTCGATCGGCCCGGGCTGTTGAGGCTGCTCGGGCTGCTCGGGGGGCGCGAAGTTCCACTTGTCCGGATTCTTCGGCGAGTAGACGACCGGGATGAGCTGACCCATCGTCGGCCAGTTGTTCACGTCGACGGCCATGCGTTGATAGACGACGTGCTCGTTGACCGTCGGTCCGTTGATGACCCCGGTGATGGTGACGAAGTGCTCGCCGACGTCCTCGTTGGGGCGTGGGCTCAGTCCGGTGACCAGCAGGGTGCCGTGCACGCCACCGCCTCCTCGGCCTCCACCACCGCCGCCTGCGGCGCCGCCGGGCCCGCGATTGCGCAGTCGAGGCACGATGATCATGGCGAGCACGCCGAGGATCACCACTATCGCGAGGAATTCCAGCACACAGCCATGGTAGGACTGCTTGCCATGAGCACGGTTGCGGGCGACGCCCCGGATGACGCCTCCGATGATCTGGCCTTCGCGCTACGCCTCGCCGATGCGGCCGACGCGCTGACGCTGGACCGCTTCGGCGCGCTGGACCTGCGGATCGAGACCAAGCCGGACCTGACGCCGGTCACCGACGCCGATCGTGGGGCGGAAGAGGCGCTGCGCGAGCTGATCGCCGAACACCGTCCCGGCGATGCGCTGCTGGGCGAAGAATACGGCGGCACACCGGTTTTCGAGGGCCGGCAATGGGTGCTCGACCCGATCGACGGAACCAAGAACTTCGTCCGCGGTGTGCCCGTGTGGTCGACGCTCATCGCTTTGCTCCAGGACGGCGTCCCGGTGGTCGGCGTCGTCAGCGCACCCGCACTCGCCCGGCGCTGGTGGGCGGCCGACGGCTCGGGGGCGTTCTCCTCGTTCCGGGGCGAGACGCGGCCCATCTCGGTGTCGGCGGTCGGCGACGTCGAGTCCGCCAGCCTGTCCTACTCGGACCTCATCGGGTGGGAGGAGCGGCGGTCGCGATTCCTCGACCTGGCCGACGAGGTGTGGCGGGTCCGCGGCTACGGCGACTTCTGGTCCTACTGCCTGCTCGCCGAGGGTGCGGTGGACGTCGTCGCCGAACCGGAGGTCAAGCTCTGGGACCTGGCGGCGATCGACGTCCTGGTGCGGGAGGCCGGCGGGCGGTTCACCAACCTCGAGGGCGCACCGGGACCGCACGGCGGAAGTGCCGTCGCCACCAACGGACTGCTGCACGACGCGGTCCTGACGAGGTTGCGCGAACACTGACGTCCTCGTGACGGGGTTCACACGTCCGATCTATCTTACTCGGGAGTAAGATACGGTCAGATTGCACTGCCCCAACGACGCGAGGCTGCGACATGACCAAATCTTCTCCGTCCACACCGTCTTCTCCAGCGGCTGGAACCAAGCAACGTCCCAAGCGCTCCGGCCACGAGAGCGCCATCGGCCTGCAGAGGCCGAAGCGCACCGCGACGTCGGTCGGGCTCGCGCTCGTCACGCCGCTGGTGGGCCAGGAATTCCTGGACCGTCACGGCCTACGGGGCCCGCTCAACAACGGCCTGCGCTATGGCGTCAAGACGGCGTTCTCGGCGCTGGGTGCGTCGACCCGTCAGTTCAAGCGAATCCAGTCCGGCGGCAAGGCGCCCACGCGTCTCAAGCCGAGCGGTGCCGACTACTTCGACCTCACCCCCGACGACGACCAGAAGATGATCGTCCAGACCGTCGAGGAGTTCGCCGAGGAGATCCTGCGGCCTGCGGCGCACGACGCCGACGCGGCCGTCGCCTACCCGCCCGACCTGGTCGCCAAGGCCACGGAACTCGGAATCACCGCGATCCACGTCCCCGAGGACTTCGACGGCATCGCCGAGAACCGCAGCACGATCACCAACGCGCTGGTGGCCGAGGCGCTGGCGTACGGCGACATGGGTCTCGCGCTGCCGATCCTCGCCCCCGCAGGCGTGGCCTCGGCGCTGACGCACTGGGGCAGCGCCGACCAGCAGGCCACCTACCTCCCCTCGTTCGCGGGCGAGAACGTGCCCCAGGCCTGCGTCGTCATCACCGAACCTCACGCTCTGTTCGACCCCACCGCACTCAGGACGACCGCGGTACGGACCCCGGGCGGCTACCGTCTCACCGGCGTCAAGTCGCTGGTGCCGGCCGCCGCCGACGCGGAACTCTTCGTCGTCGCGGCGCAACTCAACGGCAAGCCCGCGCTGTTCATCGTCGAGTCCGGCTCCGAGGGCCTGACCGTCACCCCCGACCCGAGCATGGGCATCCGCGCCGCGGCGCTGGGCCGCGTCGAACTCAAGGACGTCGCGGTGCCGCTGCACAACCGGCTCGGCGAGGACGAGGCGACGGAGTCCGACTACTCCGAGGCCATCGCGCTGTCCCGATTGGGTTGGGCCGCATTGGCAGTCGGCACGTCACACGCCGTCCTCGACTACGTGGTGCCGTACGTGAAGGAGCGCGAGGCCTTCGGCGAGCCCATCGCACGCAGGCAGGCCGTCGCGTTCATGTGCGCCAACATCGCCATCGAACTCGACGGCCTCCGCCTGGTCACCTGGCGTGGCGCCTCGCGCGCCGAGCAGGGTCTGTCGTTCGCCCGGGAAGCGGCGCTCGCCAAGCGAATCGCCACCGACAAGGGCATGCAGATCGGCCTGGACGGGGTTCAGCTCCTCGGCGGGCACGGCTTCACCAAGGAGCACCCGGTGGAGCGCTGGTACCGCGACCTCCGTGCCCTCGGCGTCGCCGAAGGCGTCGTCGTCCTCTAAGTCCTCCCCCCGGCCGCATCACAGACCCCACGAACGGAAACCCAGTCATGGCAATCAATCTCGAAATGCCGAAGAAGCTCCAGGCCGTCATCGACATGGCCCACGAGGGAGCGGCGGAGATGCTCCGGCCGATCTCACGCAAGTACGACCAGTCCGAGCATGCCTATCCCATCGAGCTGGACACGCTCGCCGAACTCTTCCAGGGCATGACCGATGCCAACACCATCTCGTTCGCCGGCGCCGACGCGTTCCGCGGCGTGGACGGCCCGAAGGAGAACGTCAACGGCGCCAACATGTCTGCGCTGGTGAACGCACTGGAGATCAGCTGGGGTGATGTCGCCCTGCTGCTGTCCGTGCCGTTCCAGGGCCTGGGCAACGCCGCGATCTCGGGCGTGGCCACCGACGAGCAGCTCGCCCGGCTCGGCAAGGTGTGGGCCGCCATGGCGATCACCGAGCCGGACTTCGGCTCGGACTCCGCAGCCGTGTCGACGACCGCCAAGCTCGATGGCGACGAGTACGTCATCAACGGCGAGAAGATCTATGTCACGGCCGGCTCGCGCGCCACGCACATCGTGGTCTGGGCGACGCTCGACAAGACGGTCGGCCGCGCCGCGATCAAGTCGTTCATCGTTCCCCGCGACCACCCGGGAGTGACGGTCGAGCGGCTCGAGCACAAGCTCGGCATCAAGGCGTCCGACACCGCCGCCATTCGCTTCGACAACGCGCGCATCCCCAGGGAGAACCTGCTGGGAAGCCCGGAAGTCAACGTGGACAAGGGTTTCGGCGGCGTCATGGAGACGTTCGACAACACCCGTCCGATCGTTGCGGCGATGGCCGTCGGCGTCGCCCGCGCCGCGCTGGAGGAGCTCCGCAAGATCCTCACCGACGCCGGTGTCGAGATCTCCTACGACAAGCCGACGCACGCCCAGAGCGCTGCCGCCGCGGAGTTCATCCGCATGGAGTCCGAGTGGGAGTCCGGCTACCTGCTGACCCTGCGCTCCGCGTGGCAGGCCGACAACAAGATCCCCAACTCCAAGGAAGCGTCGATGGGCAAGGCCAAGGCCGCCCGCGTCGCCAGCGACGTCACGCTGAAGACCGTCGAACTCGCGGGCACCGCCGGGTACTCCGAGGAGGCGCTGCTGGAGAAGTGGGCCCGTGACTCGAAGATCCTCGACATCTTCGAGGGCACCCAGCAGATCCAGCAGCTCGTCGTCGCACGCCGCCTGCTGGGGATGTCGTCGGCTGAACTGAAGTAACGCAGGCCCATCCACCGGCGCGCTAGCGTCGGTACATGGACTCCTTCAACGCTCTCGTCGCCCGACAGGACGGCGATCGGATCATAAGCTCCGTCGAGACCCTCTCCCCGTCGGACCTCCCACCCGGTGACGTCACGATCAGGGTGGCGTTCTCGAGCGTCAACTACAAGGACGCCCTGGCCGTGACGCCGAATTGCGGAGTCGTCCGCGACTACCCGATCGTGCCGGGCATCGACCTGGCCGGCGAGGTGGTGGAGTCTCGGTCGGCCGACTTCGCCGTCGGCGACCAGGTGCTGGCCCATGGCTACGACATCGGCACCGGAAAGCACGGCGGTTACGCCGAATTCGCGCGCCTGCTGGCAGACCAGCTGGTTCCGCTGGGCGATCTGAGCGCCGAGCACGCCATGGCGATCGGCACGGCGGGCTTCACGGCGGCGCTGAGCGTCCAGGCACTCATCGACAGGGGCATCACCCCGGACGACGGCCAGATCGTCGTCACGGGCGCCACGGGCGGCGTCGGATCGGTGTCGGTGGACCTGCTCGCCGCCGCCGGCTACTCCGTCGTCGCATCGACGGGCAAGGCCGAGGCCGCCGATCATCTGCGCGCGCTCGGCGCCTCCGACGTGATCGGCCGCCTCCCCGAGGACCCGGACGCCAAGCCGCGTCCGCTGGGCAAGACCAGGTGGGCCGGAGCGGTGGACTGCGTCGGCGGCGCGACGCTGGCCGACGTCCTGAGCACGATCGCGTACGGCGGTGCCGTGGCGGCCAGCGGACTCACCGGTGGCGTCGCCCTCAACACGACGGTGATGCCGTTCATCCTGCGCCACGTCGCCCTGCTGGGGATCGACTCGGTGCTGCTGCCGATCGCCGCGCGTCGGGAGATGTGGCGGCGTCTCGGAGACGAATTACGGCCCCGACACCTGAAAAACGTCACGCACCTCGTCGATGTCAAGGACGTGGTGTCCGTGATCGACGAGGTGCGTGACGGTAGGTATTCAGGTCGAGCAGTGGTGAAGGTGGCGGGCGGCTTCTGAGCCGCCCGGTCACCTCACCGCTGAGACTCGATCAGGCAAGCAGGACGCGCTGCAGGTCGGGCTTCATCTGCTGCAGCTGCTGGCCCCAGTAGGACCATGCGTGCGTGCCGGCGTCCGGGAAGTTGAACACGCCGTTCTTGCCGCCTGCGGCGATGTACTGCTCCTGGAACGTCCGGTTGGTGCGGATGGTCAGGCCCTCGAGGAACTTCGCGGGGACGTCGCCGCCACCGAGCTCGTTGGGCTGGCCGTTGCCGCAGTAGATCCAGATGCGGGTTCCGTTGGCGACGATCTGGTTGATGTTCACCATCGGGTCGTTGCGCTTCCACGCGGGATCGCTGGACGGTCCCCACATGTCCTCGGCCTTGAAGCCACCCGCGTCACCCATCGAGACACCGATGAGGAAGGGCCACCAGCCCTCGGAGGGGTTCAGGAAGCCCGACATCGAGCTGGCGTAGATGAACTGCTGCGGGTGGTAGATCGACAGCGTCAGCGATGCCGAACCGGCCATCGACAGACCGATCGCGGCGCCACCGGTGGACTTCACGCCGTTGTTGGCGGCCAGGTAGGCGGGCAGCTCCTGGGTCAGGAACGTCTCCCACTTGTAGGTGACCGGCGGGCCGGCCTTGTTGCGCGCGGGTGCGTACCAGTCGGCGTAGAAGCTCGACTGTCCGCCGACGGGCATGACCATCGACAGGCCCGAGTCGTAGTACCACTCGAAGGCCTGGGTCTCGATGTCCCAGCCGTTGAAGTCATCGCGGGCACGGAGGCCGTCCAGCATGTAGACGGCGGGCGAGTTGGGTCCACCGCTCTGGAACTGGACCTTGATGTCGCGGCCCATTCCGGCCGACGGCACCATCAGATACTCGACAGGCAGACCGGGACGTGAGAACGCCCCCGCGGTCGCGCTGCTACCCGTCAGGCCGACCATCGCAGGCAGCACCATCGCCGCCATGGCCGACACAAACAAGCGGCGAGCCCAACGGCCGCCGATTCTGTCAACGAACATCAAATAATTTCCATTCAGTTCCTGGTTACGACGTAACCGTTTACTCTGCGATCCGTTGACCGCACCAGCACCACGGCGGCACCTGACCCCGCGATATGCCCACCCGACGAACCCCCGGGGCGTCGAGCAGACCTCTTGCATGCAGTTGTGTCTCAGTGAGTAAAACATGTGTCGCGCACTACTAGAAAGTCCAACGCGGGTTACGGAGACGTCAGAATGGCATCGTTTCGGCGACTTCCGACGACCGTAGGCTGCCGTTCATGGCCACTTCGCGCAGCGGTACCGACGACGGCCACGCGACCCGCCTCGGCGTGGACGACTGGGTTCGCGCCGGCTTCGCCGTCCTCGCTGAGCAGGGCATCAAGGCCCTCAAGGTCGACGTTCTCTGCTCGCACCTCGGGGTTACCAAGGGCAGCTTCTACTGGCACTTCGACGGCATGCCCGCCTACCGCGCGGCGCTCATCGACGCCTGGGGCACGCTGCGCGACGGGGACAGGCGTGACTTCGACGACATGACCGGCGTGGCGCCCCGTGAGCAACTGTCCCGCATGATGACGTCGCTCGTCAGTCCCCGGCACTGGATGCTGGAACGTGCGATGCGGGAGTGGGCCCGATCCGACGACGCGGTGGCGGCCAGCGTGCGCGACGCGGACCGCCGGGTGCTCCGCGCGGTGCGGCGCGCCTTCGTCGCGTACGGCTTCGACGCCGACGAGGCCGGTCTGCGCGCCGACGCGACGTTCGCCGCGGGAATCGGGTTCCTCCACCTGTCCGGTCCGGTGCCCCCCGCTCAGGACGCCGCGCGCATCGACCGCTTCCTCGAGCTGATGCTGGCGCGCTGACCCGTGCCGGGTCCATACCAAAAGGTATGGTAGCTTCCTGGGCATGGACAGCGTCATCACCGATGAGTTCATCACCCGCCTCGCCGAACGCGGCCGCGACGCCGAGGACCTCCGGCACCTGCCCGACGCCACCGTCGACGAGCTGACCGCGACCGGGTTCACCGAGCTGCTGGTGCCCAAGCGCTTCGGCGGCGAGGAGGCGGCGTTTCCCGAACTGCTCGATCCCGTCCGCCGGATGGCGCACGGCTGCACCTCGAGCGCGTGGGCCATCGGCTTCTACGCCCTGCACAACTGGATGCTGGCGCTGTTTGGCGAGCAGGCCCAGGAGGAGGCCTTCGCCACCCGGCCGTTCCTCGCCCCGGCACCGCTGGCGCCCACGGGCCGTGGCCTGCCCGCGGACGGCGGCGTCCGCCTCACGGGCCGGTGGTCGTGGGCGACCGGCGTGACGCACGGCAACTGGCTCATCGTCGGCGCGCTGTGCGGACCCGACGACGCCCCATGGCCGGCCCTGGCTCTCCTGCCCGCGTCCGAGGCCACGATCGACGACGTCTGGCACACCGACGGCATGCGCGCCACGGGATCCCACGACGTGTCCGTCACCGATGCCTTCGTCCCCGAGCACAGGCTGGTGAAGGTCGCCGACATCTACGGCGGCACCGCACCCGGCGCCGGACTACACGACTCCCCCACCTACCGCTGGCCGATGGTGCCCGCACTGGCCCTGCTCGCGGCCATGCCCGCCCTCGGCAGCGCCGAACGCGTGGCCGATCTGTACGCCGAACGCGTGGGCCAGCGCGTGCTCGCCTACGAAGGAAAGATGCAGCGAGACAAGCCGATTGCGCAGGCCCGACTCGCCGAGGCACGGGTGCGGCTGCGGGCACTGCACGGATTGCTCGACGCCACCGTCGGCGAGATCGAGGCGATCGTGACCACCGGCGACGCGGTGCCCCGCACGGTTCGCGGAGATGCGCGTCTCGCGGCGGCACACGTCGTGCACGAGTCCCGCGCGGTGATCGCCATGCTCTTCGAGGCGTCGGGCGCCAGCGTGCACTTCCTGGACAGCCCGCTGCAGCGCTTCAAGCGCGACGTCGACGTGCTGTCCGGACACGTGGTGTTCGACTACGACACCAGCCGGGAGTTGGCAGGCGCGCTCGCCCTCGGCATGACGATCCCGCGGACGGCGATGGTGTGAACCGAGTTCCGCGGCCGAACCGTTGACACGCGTCAAGAAGTGAAACTAATGTCACTTTCAGTTCTGATCCGAAGGAGATGGTGATGGAGTCGTTCGTCCACCTGCGCAAGGGCGTCACGCCCAAGCGGTTGCACGCCGATCTCGACGGGCTCAAGGACGACGAGCTGGGCCGGTCGGGCTTCGTCGGACGCACCGCCAACATGTACCGGCGCAACGACCCCACCGCCTACCGCTCGGCGGGTCCGCTGCGGCCCGTCGACGTGCTGTCCTCCGAACTGAAGCCCAGCGACGGCACCGACGCCCACGGTGGGCCACTGCTGATGTTCTCCAACCTCGACTGCCAGGTCCTCCTGTCGCGGCGCAGCGAGCCCATGCCGTTCTTCGTCCGCTACGTCGACGGCGACCTACTGTCGTTCGTGCACAGCGGATCCGGGACTCTGGAGACCGAGTTCGGACCGCTGCGCTACCGCGAAGGCGACTGGGTGTACGTCCCGAAGGCGTGCACCTGGCGCCAGATCCCCGACGACGGCGCGTCCACGTGGCTGATGGTGCAGGCCACCGACGAGTTCCGCGTTCCGCCGGCGGGCACGCTCGGCCGGCACTTCCCCTTCGACCCGTCTCAGGTCGAGGTCCCCGAGCCGCAGCCCATCGACGACGGCGACGGACCCGTGGTCGACGGCGAGTACGAGGTGCGCCTGATCCACGACGGGGGCCCGACATCGCTGTACTACCAACACCATCCGCTCGACGTCGAGGGCTGGCGCGGTGACAACTTCCCATTCACGTTCAACATCGCCGACTACAACGTCGTCACCTCCGACAGCGTGCACCTGCCCCCCACGGTGCACCTCTTCATGCAGGCGACCGGCGTCTACATCATGAACTTCCTGCCCAAGCGCGCGGAGAGCGTGCCGGGCACCGAGCGCACGCCGTGGTACCACCGCAACGTCGACTTCGACGAAATCGCGTTCTTCCACAGCGGCGCCCTGTACGGCATACCGATGCCACCCGGCCTCGTCTCCCATGCGCCGCAAGGGGTTCACCACGGGGCACCCGAGAAGGCGCGCGAGCGGGCCCGCCGCAAGTTCGACGAGTACGACCGCGTCGACTGGACGGTGATCGCCGTGGACACCCGACGCCGGCTGATCCCGTCGCCGGAGATCTTGGCGAACGACCTGGGCCAGCATTCGTGAGCGCACCGACGAAGCACTCGTACCAGCGCATCCCCTATCTCGTTGCCTTCCAGAACACCTCGGGCGTGCGCGATGTCTACGGCGGCGTCGCCGAACTCGTCGTCCTGGAGAGCTACCTCCTGAAGCCGGACAGGCCGAGCGACACGGTGCTGGTGTTCATGCACCCGATCGGCGGCGGCGCCTACCTGCCGATGATCAACGGGCTCGCCCGCGCGGGACACCACGTCATCTACTGCAACAGCCGGTTCCGGGGCACCGACTCCGCGTTGCTGATGGAGAAGGTCGTCGAGGACCTCGGCGAGTGCATCAGGGACGCCAAGGACCGGCTCGGCTACTCGAAGGTCGTCCTCGCCGGGTGGAGCGGAGGCGGGTCGCTGTCGGTGTTCTATCAGCAGCAGGCGCAGCACCCGACGATCACGTCCAGCCCGTCGGGCGACGGCCCCGACCTCACCACGCTGGGACTCGTTCCCGCCGACGCCATCATGCTGCTCGCCGCGCACGTCAGCAGGCACGGCACCATGACCGAGTGGCTGGACGCCTCCATCCTCGACGAGGCCGACCCGTCCCGTCGCGACCCCGAACTCGACCTCTACGACCCCGCCAACCCCAACCAGCCGCCCTACACGGCGGAGTTCCTCGAGCGCTATCGGGCGGCGCAGATCGCCCGCAACCGGCGGATCACCGCGTGGGTGAAGGACAAGCTGGCAGCCCTGAAGGCTTCGGGTCGCCCCGACGAGGAGTTCGCGTTCGTCGTGCACGGCACGATGGCCGACCCGCGCTGGCTCGATCCGGCGGTCGATCCCAACGAACGCACCCCGGGCACCTGCTATCTGGGCGATCCTGCAGTGGTGAACAACTCGCCCGTCGGGCTGGCCCGGTTCTGCACGCTGCGGAGCTGGCTGTCGCAGTGGAGTTACGACGACGCCCGCGGTGACGCCGTGGACTGCGGACCGGACATCGCGGTGCCCACCCTGGTGATCGGCAACCTCGCCGACGACGCCTGCACGCCCAGCCACACCCGCCGGCTGTTCGAGGCCATCGGGCACCCCGACAAGGAACTGCACGAGATCCCCGGGGCGAACCACTACTACGCCGGCCCCGACCAGCGGGACACGCTGCGCCAGGCCGTCGGGGTGTGCACGGACTGGTTGCACCGGCACGGGCTGTCGACGTGACGGTCACCGGCGGGCCGTCCGCGCAAGCGCGGCTCCAGCGAAGCGACCCGGGAAATGTCACCGGTCCGCTCGACGGGATCCGGGTCATCGAGGTCGGCACGCTCATCTCGGGGCCGTTCGCCGGTCGCCTCCTGGGCGACATGGGCGCCGAGGTCGTCAAGATCGAGCCGCCCGGTGCGCCCGACCCGCTGCGCACCTGGGGCCAGGCCGAACTGGACGGCCACCACTTCTTCTGGACCGTGCACGCGCGCAACAAGAAGGCGGTCACGCTGAACCTGCGCGAGGCCCGCGGCCGGGAGCTGTTCCTCGACCTCGTCGAGCAGTCCGACGTGATCGTCGAGAACTTTCGGCCCGGCACGCTGGAGAAGTGGGATCTCGGCTACGACGTTCTGCGCGAACGCAACCGGGGCATCATCCTGGTCCGGGTGTCCGGATACGGGCAGACCGGTCCCGAGTCGAGCAAGGCCGGCTACGCGTCGGTCGCCGAGGCCGCGAGCGGGCTTCGGCACATGAACGGCTTTCCCGGCGGTCCACCGCCGCGGCTGGCGCTGTCGCTGGGCGACTCCCTGGCAGGCATGTTCGCCGCCCAGGGCGCGCTGGCCGCGCTGTACCGGCGCAGCGTCACCGGCGAGGGGCAGGTCGTCGACGCCGCGCTCACCGAAGCGTGCCTGGCGGTCCAGGAGTCGACCATCCCCGACTACGACGTCGGCGGAGTCGTCCGCGGCCCGTCCGGCACACGGCTCGAGGGCATCGCGCCGTCCAACATCTATCAGACCGCCGACGGCAGCTGGGTGGTCATCGCCGCCAACCAGGACACGGTCTTCCGCCGGCTGTGCGCCGCGATGGATCGCCCCGAGCTGGCCACCGACCCGCGCTTCGTCGACCACGTGAACCGCGGCCGCAACCAGGACGAACTCGACCGGCTCATCGGCGAGTGGGCCGCCGCACGCCGGCCCGACGACGTCATCGCGACGCTGTCCGCCGCAGGCGTCATCAGCGGTCCGATCAACACGGTCGCCGAGGTCGTCGCCGACCCACAGCTGTTGTCGCGGGGCATGATCGCCGACCACTGGGACGAGCGGATCGGGCGAAACGTGAAGGGCCCTGGCGTCATACCCGTGCTGTCCGAGACGCCCGGCACCATCCGGTCCGCCGGGTCGAGCACACCGGGGCAGCACAACGCCGAGGTGTACGGCGAGCTGCTCGGCAGGTCCGCCGACGAGTTGGCCGAGCTGGCAGCGGAGGGAGTGCTGTGATCCCGCACGTCACGATCCGGGAGGTGTCGCTGCGCGACGGCCTGCAGATCGAGGCCCCGATCCCGCTGTCGGCCAAGCTCGACCTGCTCGACGCCGTCCTCGCCACCGGAGTTCGCGAAATCGAGGTCACCGCCTTCGTCTCGCCGTCGAAGGTGCCCGCCCTGGCCGACGCCGCCGAACTCGCCGCCGAGCTACCCCGTCTCCGCGACGCGCACGACGTCGAGTTTTCCGCACTCGTCGCCGGACCCGGGGGTGCCGCGCGCGCCATCGCGGCAGGACTCACCTCGCTCGAATACGTGGTGTCCGCGGCCGACGGTCACAGCCAGGCCAACGTCGGCCGGTCCACGTCGGACTCGACCCACCTCATCGCCGACATCGCACGGATCGCCCACGAGGGCGGCGCCACGATCGAGGTGATCATCGCGACGGCGTGGGACTGCCCGTTCGACGGTCCGACCGATCCCGCCCGCGTCCTCGACATCGCCTCGGCCGCAGTGGAAGTGGGTGCCGACCGGATCGCCATCGCCGACACGATCGGCACCACCACCCCGGGCCGGGTCACCCGGCTCGTCGAGGCGTTGCGACCCATCGTCGCCGACCTGCCGCTCGGCGCGCACTTCCACGACACCCGCGGCGCCGGGCTGGCCAGCGCCTGGGCCGCGGTCACCGCGGGCGTCACCCGGTTGGACGCGTCGGTCGGCGGCCTCGGCGGCTGCCCGTTCGCACCGGGCGCCAGCGGCAACATCGCCACCGAAGACCTCGTCTACCTCCTGCGCGACTCCGACGTCCACACCGACCTCGACCTCGAGGCCGCCATCCACGCCGCGGGTGTCGCGCGGTCCGTCGTGGGGCACGACCTGCCCAGTGCGCTGCTGCGCGCGGGCGACCGGATCCTGGGCTGAGACCGCGGTGACATCCCCCAGGTCGCTACGCTCCCGCCCGCCGGTGCAATCCGCGGACACGCTCACCGCGAAGGGCCGCCAGACCCGTGAGGGAATCGAACGCGCCGCACGGAAGCTCTTCGCCGAACGCGGCTTCCACGGCACGACACTGGCCGACATCACGTCTGCTGCAGGCAAGTCGTCGGCCGCGTTCTACCGCTACTACACCGACAAGGAAGACCTGCTGTACTCGCTGGCCGAGTCGTTCCTGCACGACGTGGTGATGCCGTCGGGGCTCACCGTGCACCTGCCCGAGTCGCCGGAGGACACCGGGTTCTTCACCGCCGTGGTGACCGGCTACTGGAACATGTTCTCCCAGAACATCGGGATCATGATCGCCGTCAATCAGCTCGCCGACACCAGACCCAGGTTCGCGGACGTGCAGAACGAGTTCCGGCGGTTCGGCATCGACATGGTGGCGGCAACGGTCCGCCGGGCGCGCGAGCAGGGCTACGCCGCCGACGTCGATCCCCTGCTCACCGGAGCGGCGATAGCGCTGCTGTTCGAGAACTTCACCGTGGTGTCGCTGCGCCCGTCAGGACTGGGCCTGGACGTCGGCGACGCCGACGCCATCACCACGCTCTCGACCATCTGGCGCAAGACCCTGTACGGCAACTGAGGAGAGAACCACCGTGGACTTCGCTCTGCCCGAACACCTTCCCGGTCTGCTCGCGGAAATGGACGCCTTCATCGAGGCGGAGATCGCGCCGCTCGAGGCCCAGCACGTGCAGTACTTCGACAAGCGCCGCGAGTACGCGCGCACCGACTGGGAGAACGACGGCATCCCGCAGCGCGCGTGGGAGGACCTGCTCGACGAGATGCGCCGACGAGCCGACGCCGCGGGCTGGCTGCGGTACGGCCTGCCCGCCCGGTTCGGCGGCAGGGACGGCACCAACCTCGACATGGCGGTCATCCGGGAGCACCTGGCGCACAGGGGTCTCGGGCTGCACAACGACCTGCAGGACGAGTCGTCCATCGTCGGGAACTTCCCCCAGGTCATCATGATGGACCGCTTCGGCACCGACGCCCAGAAGAAGGAGTGGGGTGAAGCGCTGCTCACCGGCGAACGCTCGATGGCCTTCGGACTGTCGGAGCCCGCGCACGGGTCCGACGCCACGTGGCTCGAGACCACCGCCGCGGCCGACGGCGACGGCTGGGTGATCAACGGCACCAAGCGCTGGAACACCGGGGTCCACCGCGCCACCCACGACCTCGTCTTCGCACGAACCTCCGGCGAGGCGGGGCAGGCCCGCGGCATCACGGCGTTCCTGGTTCCCACCGACAGCCCGGGCTTCACCGTGCCGTTCTACTGGTGGACGTTCAACATGCCCACCGATCACGCCGAGGTCGAACTCACCGACGTCCGGGTGCCCGCCGACGCCGTGCTGGGCGAGGTGGACCACGGGCTGGACGTGGGCCAGACGTTTCTGCACGAGAACAGGATTCGGCAGGCGGCGAGCAGCCTGGGTGCGGCCCAGTACTGCATCGACCGCGCCGCGCACTACGCCAGCGAACGGGTGGTGTTCGGGAAACCACTGTCGGTGAACCAGGCCGTGCAATGGCCGCTGGCCGAACTGCAGACGGAGGCGCAGATGGTGCGGCTGCTGGTGTACTACGCCGCGTGGCACCTAGACCGCAACCATCACATGGAGGTCAGCGACAAGGTGTCGATGGCCAACTACCGCGCCAACCGCCTGGTGTGCGAGGCCGCCGACCGCGCCATGCAGATCCACGGCGGCCTCGGCTACAGCAGGCACGAACCGTTCGAGCACATCTACCGCCACCACCGCCGGTACCGGATCACCGAGGGTGCCGAGGAGATCCAGATCCGCAGGGTCGCACAGCGGATGCTGAAGTTCGGCGGCACCCGGACGTGACCGACGACCTCGCATCCGGGCTCACCGGGGTGCTGGCTCCGCAGCTGGGCGACGTGCGGGTCGAGGAGCTGCGTGTGCTCACCGGCGGGGCGAGCCGGGCGACGTGGGCGTTCGAGGCCGTCACCGAAGGGGGGACGCGACCGCTGATCCTGCGGATCGGTCCGCCAGACGAGATCCACGCGGGCATGGAACTCGAGGCGGCGGCGCTCACCCGGGCCGCGGCGACGGGCGCGCCGGTGCCGCACGTCCTGGTCGCTCGGGATTCGCCTGCGGCGCTGGGCAACCCGTTCCTCGTCTGCGACTTCATCTCGGGCGAGACGATCGTGCGAAGAATTCAGCGCGCCATCGACGACGCCTCCCGGGCCGCCCTGCTCGACGAGTGCGCCCGGGCGATGGCCGCCATCCACCGCGCCGACCCGTCCGGCATCGGCCTGCCGGCATCCGAGCCGCTCGAGGAGTGGCACGCCCAACTCGACGAGATGGGCGACACCACCGCGACGTTCGAGTGGGCCTTCCGGTGGCTCGCGGCGAACCGCCCGCCCGCCGCACCGCACGTGCTGGTGCACGGCGACTTCCGGATGGGCAACCTGATCGTCGACACCGACGCACGGCCCGCCCGCCTCGCGGCGGTCCTGGACTGGGAGCTGACCCACGCCGGCGAGGTGTACGAGGACCTCGCCTGGTTCTGCATCCGAGCGTGGCGCTTCGGGGCGCCCCGGTCACTCGGCGCGGGTGGCCTCGGCAGCGTCGACGAGCTGCTCCGCGCCTACGAGGCGGCGGCGGGCGTCGACCTGGACCCTGCCGCCATGCACTGGTGGCTGGTGCTGTCGACGCTGCGCTGGGGCGTCATCTGCCGCTACCAGGCCGAGCGGCACCTGTCGGGCCAGACCCGGTCGGTGGAGCTCGCCGCGATCGGCCGACGGGTCTGTGAGACCGAGTACGACCTGCTCACCCTGCTGAAGGAGGCACCGTGACGTCCCCGTACGGCAGACCCACCGCCGCCGAACTCATCGCCGCGGTCGCGGAGTTCCTCGACACCGACGTCCGGGAGGCGACGAGCGGGGCGGTCAACTTCCACGCCCGGGTCGCCGTCAATGCGCTACGGACCGTGGAACGCGAACTGCTCGACGCCGCTACGCCGCCGGACCTCTTCGGTTACGCGGACGAGGCGGACCTCGCCGCCGCCATCCGGCGCGGCGACCTCGACGACCGCGGTGCCGACGTCGAACCGGTGCTGCGGAGGCTCGTCACCCGGCGCCTCGCCGTCGCGCACCCGGGATACGACGACTCGGAGGGCGCCTCGTGACCGGACCGCTGGCGGTGGCCGACCGGCTCTTCGCAGCGATCGAGGCGGGCGACTACCCGGCCATCGACGCCATGTGGGCCGACGATGTCGCCGTGTGGCACAGCGGGGACGCCGGCGACAACGATCGGGTCGGTGCGCTGAAGGTGATCCGCTGGTTCCTGAACGTCACCGCGACCCGTCGTTACGTGATCCTCGATCGCCAAGTATTCGACGGCGGGTTCGTGCAGCAGCACGTCCTTCACGCCGACGGCACCGGCGGGGCGTCGATCGCCCTGCGGGTCTGCATCGTGATCAAGGTGGACGGGGACGGTGCGATCACCCGGATCGACGAGTACTTCGACCCGGCCGACATGGCGCCCCTGATGCAGCAGCGTTGACCTCTCACGTCGACCACCACACCAGCACGCACACCGCGCCGGCGAGAGCGACCGTCGCCCATCCCACGCAGAGGACGGCGATGCGCCGCCGGGCGGCCCGGCGCCGTCCGACGACGATCACCGCCAGCGCCAGGGCGAACGCCAGCGCCGCCACGACGAACCGACCCGGCAGTGCCAGTTCGGCGTGCCGGAGCAACACGAGTGCGCCGATCGCGAGGAAGCCCAGCGACGTCCGCTCCCAGGACAGCGCCGTGCGCTCGGGCTGCAGACCGGGCCTGTCCGCCACTCGTCTCATCGTCAGCTGCCGCCGGGGGGCGTCACGACGAGGAGGACGAGGAGCACGACGGTCAGTGCCACGAGCGCGACCCCGATGGCGACGGGCATCCGGTTGGTCGGGAGATCCTCCCCGCGACGCATCGCCTGCTGGACCCGCCGCCAGCGTTGCACCGACGACAGCGCCAACAGTCCTCCGGATGCCACCAGAACGATGCTGAGTCCATGCCGAACCCCGTGAATCCCGAAGCGTGGCAACAGTTGAACGAGGGCGACACCGCCGGCGATCAGTGCGAGCGCGGTCCGGATCCACGCCAGGAAGGTGCGTTCGTTCGCGAGCGAGAACCGGTAGTCCGGCTCGTCGTCGACTGGGTCGGTCACGGGGCCGAGGAGACGTGCACCGGATGCTGGAGCACCGACTCGTGCATGTACCCGAGTTCGTTGAACGACGTGTGTTCTGGTTGAACGTTGTTCGACGAATCTGCCGCACGCACGCTGATGACGTGGTCGCCAGGTTCCGCGTTCCACGCGAACTCCCATCGCGCCCACAAGCCGGGCGTGGCCGCGGACGTGATGTCGGCCGCGTGCCACGGACCGCCGTCGACGCGGTAGTCGACCGCGGCGACTGAGTTCTCGCCTGCGAAGGCACGCCCCCGGATCACCTGCGGTCCGGGGCTCAGCCGCGCGGGCCACGGGAGTTCGATCAGGCTGGACACACCGAGTGCCGTGATGACGGAACCGCGACCCGGCCCGTCCGCCTCGTGGCCGGGGCCGATCAGCACGTAGTCGTCGGTGTTCCACGGTACGAAGATCCGTTCACGCGACACCTCGAGCCGCCCGAGCCACTTGATGCTCGCGGCACCCAGCCAGCCCGAGACCACGAGCCTCGCCGGGAAGCCGTGATCGGGCGGGAGCGTCTCGCCGTTCATCGCCGTCGCGACGATGGTGTCATCGGCCATGGCCTTGGCGATGGGGAGGGGGCGCCGAGCGCCCGCCGAGTCGAGGGACACCGCGAGTACGTCGACCGCATCGGCGGCCACGCCCACACCGGCGAGCAGGTCGCGCAGACGCACGCCGGTCCACTCCGCCGAGCTGATGGCACCACGACCCCACTGCGTACCGTCGAAGGTGGTGCCCAACTCCTCGCCGAACAGCACGCGGCGATTACCCGCGCACTCGAGCGTCCGCTCGATCGAGACCTGTGGGAACCGATGGCACAGTTCGTCGTAGCCAACGGACGCGGGCTTGCCCGCCGCGTCGCCCCCAATGTGCAGTGCCCACCCGGCGACGTCGATGCTCGGTGTCGGCGAGTGACTCCGAACGAAGAATCGATCGACTGGAGTGAGCATTCCCGGCATCCGGTCGGGCCGGGTGCCGTAGTCCAGGCCCGTACCGGCGTCTTCCATCAGATCGGATGAGACCGGTTTCACCACACCTGATTCGGTTGCACCCATGGCAGCCACCTTCCGTCGAGTTTCGCGTCCTTCGCCAATCGTCTACCGCCCCTGTCCCGCAAACAAGCGCTATTGCCACAACCAAATGTTGTGGCGCGTTAGGATCTGGTTGTGGAGCGACTCAGTACGCGCATGCTCGACCTGGTCTCGCTGGAGGTCCTGCTGGCCATTGCCCGGACCGGAAGCCTCAGCGCCGCCGGGCGTGAACTGGGCCTGTCGCAGCAAGCCGTATCCGCACGCGTCGTCGCCATGGAGAATCAGACCGGCGTCCGGTTGGTGCGCCGCAGCCGGACCGGGTCGGGGCTGACCCCAGCCGGCGTGGTCACCGCCCAGTGGGCCGATCGCCTACTCGGTGTGGCCCGTGAGGTAGACGCCGGACTTGCGACTCTGCGAGCAGACAGCAAGAACAATGTCCGAGTCCATGCGAGTCTCACCATCGCCGAACTCCTCATGCCGCGATGGCTGGTCACCTTGCGAACTGCCAAGGTCCGGCGTGCCGCGAACTCGCCCGAGGTGATCCTGACCGCCCAGAACAGCGAACACGTCATTGCTGCGGTGCGCGAGGGCGCCGCCGACGTGGGCTTCGTCGAGAGCCCGGGTTCACCACGGGGCCTGCGTGGTCGCATCGTCGCCCACGACGAACTCGTCCTCGTCGTACCGCGTGACCACCCTTGGGCACGCAGGACACGACCAATCGGGCCCGACGAGTTGTGCCGGGCAGCCCTGGTGACCCGCGAACCCGGCTCGGGCACGAGGGACTTCCTCACCGCGGCAATCGTGGGGGCCGGCTGCGACGGCATGACCGAACCGCCCGTACTGGAGTTGTCGACGGCTGCCGCGGTGCGCGCGGCCGTACTCGCGGGCGCCGGGCCGGCCGTGATGAGCCGACTCTCCGTGGCCGACGACCTCGCGCTCGGCAGGCTGCATGCGGTACCGGTGAGCGCGATCGACCTGCACCGCCCGTTACGCGCGATCTGGACCGGGGCCCGCACTCCACCGGCGGGCGCAGTGCGCGACCTGCTGGCTCACATCGCCTCCGTCACCAAGTCCACCCATTCGAGTCAACGATCCGATCACTGACGCCCGTGGACGAATCCCTCGTCAGCGACAAGCGTCGCCGCCTCGACACGCCGAACGTCGCCCCGCTCAACGACTTGGTGCGTAGCTGGCGATCGAGGGGTGCCGATCGATCCATTCCGTGGTTCGACCCGGATGACGGCGGCACGGGAGCCAAGGTACTGATCTTGATGGAGTCGCCGGCACCCCGCACCGTCGGTCCGTCAGGCTCCAACTTCTGCTCTCTGGACAATTCAGACTCCAGCAACCGTCTACTCGGCAACCTGATCGAGGAGGCCGGGATTCGTCGCGCGGATTGCCTGAAGTGGAACGTAGTCCCTGCGGCGCTCCGCGACGAACTGGGCGCGCCGCGCGCCGCGCGGCGCGCAGACGTCGAGGACGGGGCACACCGGCTGCGCGAGGTCCTCGCCCTCACCCATCGTCTTCAGATCGTGCTCACCCTCGGCTCCGCCGCGCTGTCGGGCTTCATGCTCGCCATCACAGGGGAGCCGCCAGGAAGGCTGTACAAGGTGCTCGCTGCGCCGCATCCGTCCCAGCGGAACACCAGCAGCCGCGCTCAGTCGTTACGCCGCATCGAGAATGCTCTGCGCGCGATCGCCGCCGACCTCGAACTCGACGACGACCGCGCGTGGGGTCAGCAGACCGTGCAGCAGCGCCGAACCGCCGCGGCACGGGTGCCGCAGTCGTAGCATCGGCGAGGTGCCCCCCAGCATCCGGATCCTCGTCTACAGCGACAACGCCCTCGTGCGTGATCAGGTGCGGTCGGCGCTCGGCACACGTGTCCACCCGGACCTGCCCGAGCTGACCTATCTCGACGTCGCAACCGCGCCGGTGGTGGTCAGCACCATCGACGGCGGGGGCATCGACATCGCGATCCTCGACGGCGAGGCGAGCCCCGCGGGTGGGATGGGGCTGGCCAAGCAGCTCAAGGACGAGGTGGCGGTGTGTCCGCCGATACTGGTGCTCACGGGCAGGCCGGACGATGCCTGGCTGGCCAACTGGTCCCGGGCGGAGGCGGCTGTGCCGCACCCCATCGACCCGATCCGGCTGTGCGAGGCGGTCGCCGGGCTGGTACGCACCCTGGTGACGTGACCTGCACGAATTGATCTGCGCGCGTGGCAACTTCGCGTGTGAGGCGACGTAGGCCGACCCGTCGACACGCAAATCTGATCCTATCCAAAACGCGTCGGGCACTCCGTTAACCTGACTAAGCTGTGTCGTAGCTCACATCGACAGCCCAACGAGGGAGCGACGCGGCGGTATGAACGCATACGTACCCATTCTGGTGATCGGGGCGATCGCTGCCCTCTTCGCGGTCGGCTCGGTCGGCATCGCGGTCCTGATCGGTCCGCGGCGCTACAACCGCGCCAAACTCGAGGCGTACGAGTGCGGCATCGAGCCGATGGAACCCGGCGGGGTGAACAGCGAGGCGACCGGTCAGCGCTTCCCGGTGAAGTACTACCTGACGGCCATGCTGTTCATCGTCTTCGACATCGAGATCGTGTTCCTCTACCCGTGGGCCGTGTCGTTCGACTCGCTCGGGCTGTTTGCCGTGATCGAGATGTTGCTGTTCATGCTCACGGTATTCGTCGCCTACGCCTACGTGTGGCGACGTGGAGGGTTGTCATGGGACTAGAGGAGAAACTGCCCGGCGGCATCTTGCTGTCGACCGTGGAGAAGGTTGCGGGCTACGTCCGCAAGGGCTCGCTGTGGCCGGCCACCTTCGGCCTGGCCTGCTGTGCGATCGAGATGATGGCGACTGCGGGACCGCGGTTCGACATCGCCCGCTTCGGCATGGAGCGCTTCTCGGCGACGCCGCGGCAGGCCGACCTGATGATCGTCGCCGGCCGGGTGAGCCAGAAGATGGCACCGGTTCTGCGGCAGGTCTACGACCAGATGGCCGAACCCAAATGGGTTCTGGCGATGGGAGTCTGTGCGTCGTCGGGCGGCATGTTCAACAACTACGCCGTCGTACAGGGCGTCGACCACGTGGTGCCGGTCGACATCTATCTGCCCGGCTGTCCGCCGAGGCCGGAGATGCTGCTCAACGCGATCTTGATGCTGCACGCCAAGATTCAGGAGATGCCGCTGGGCGTCAACCGCGCCGAGGCCATCGCCGCCACGGAGGCAGCGGCGCTCGCCTCGCGGCCGACCATCGAGTTCACCGGACTGCTGCGCCCATGACCGACGTCGCAGGCGACCCCAACGGGCACGAGGTGATCGGAACGCGCCGTGGCATGTTCGGCGTGACCGGCACCGGCGACACCTCCGGCTACGGACGCCTGGTCCGCGAGGTCACTCTCCCGGGGAGCACGCCGCGGCCCTACGGCGGCTACTTCGACGACGTGGTGGACCTGTTGGCCTCGGCCCTCGGCGACGACGTCTTCGCGACCGCCGTCGAACGGGTGGTGGTGTTCCGCGACGAACTGACCCTTGACGTCCGCCGCGAGCACCTCGTCACCGTCGCCCGCGTGCTGCGCGACGACCCCGCGCTGCGCTTCGAGCTGTGCCTCGGCGTGTCCGGGGTGCACTATCCCGCCGACGTCGGTCGCGAACTCCACGCCGTCTACGCGCTGAACTCCATCACCCACAACCGCCGGGTGCGGCTCGAGGTCGTCGCACCGGACGCGGATCCGCATGTGCCGTCGCTGTATTCGGTCTACCCGACCACCGATTGGCACGAACGCGAGACGTACGACTTCTTCGGCATCCTGTTCGACGGGCACCCGGCGCTGACCAGGATCGAGATGCCCGACGACTGGGTGGGCCACCCGCAGCGGAAGGACTACCCGCTGGGCGGCATCCCGGTCGAGTACCACGGCGCCTCGATTCCCCCACCCGACCAGCGGAGGTCGTACAACTGATGACCGATTACGACGTGGACCGCGACGTCCTGGTCACCGTCGGTGGCCAGGACTGGGACGAGGTGGTCGCCGCCGCTCGCGACGCCTCGGTGGCCGGCGAGCGCATCGTCGTCAACATGGGTCCGCAGCACCCGTCGACGCACGGCGTGCTCCGGCTGATCCTCGAGATCGAGGGCGAGACCATCACCGAGGCCCGCTGTGGCATCGGCTATCTGCACACAGGCATCGAGAAGAACCTCGAGTACCGCACGTGGACGCAGGGGGTCACGTTCGTGACCCGGATGGACTACCTGTCGCCGTTCTTCAACGAGACGGTCTACTGCCTCGGCGTCGAGAAGCTGCTCGGCGTCACCGACGACGTCCCCGAACGGGCCAGCGTCATCCGCGTGATGATGATGGAACTCAATCGGATCTCCAGCCACCTCGTGGCGCTGGCCACCGGCGGCATGGAACTCGGTTCGATGTCGGCGATGTTCTTCGGCTTCCGGGAACGTGAACTGATCCTGTCGGTCTTCGAGACCATCACCGGCCTGCGCATGAACCACGCCTACATCCGGCCCGGTGGGCTAGCGGCCGACCTGCCCGAGGAGGCACTTCCCCAGCTGCGCGAGCTGCTCGACCTGCTGCCGATCCGGTTGCGCGACATGGAGAACCTGCTCAACGAGAACTACATCTGGAAGGCACGGACCGTCGGGGTCGGCTACCTGGACCTCACCGGCTGCATGGCGCTCGGCATCACCGGCCCGGTCCTGCGCTCCACCGGACTCCCCCACGACCTGCGCCGCGCGCAGCCCTACTGCGGATACGAGGACTACGAGTTCGACGTCATCACCACCGATGAGTGCGACGCCTACGGCCGCTACATGATCCGCGTCCGGGAGATGCGCGAGTCGATCAGGATCGTCGAACAGTGCCTCGACAAGCTCCGGCCCGGCCCGGTGATGATCACCGACAAGAAATTGGCCTGGCCCGCCGATCTGAAGATCGGGCCCGACGGCCTCGGCAACTCACCCGAGCACATCGCCAAGATCATGGGCGGGTCCATGGAGGCCCTCATCCACCACTTCAAGCTGGTGACCGAGGGCATCCGCGTGCCCGCCGGTCAGGTGTACACCGCCGTCGAGTCGCCCCGCGGCGAACTCGGCGTGCACATGGTGAGCGACGGCGGGACCCGCCCCTTCCGGGTGCACTACCGCGACCCGTCGTTCACGAATCTGCAAGCCGTGGCGGCGATGTGCGAGGGCGGAATGGTGGCCGATGCGATCGCGGCGGTCGCGTCGATCGATCCGGTGATGGGCGGTGTGGACAGATGACACTCGTCGAACTGCGGTTGGGACAGCGACCCGACGAACCGGGTCCCCCGATCGCCCGGGGCGACCACGCCTATCCGCCCGACGTGGCGACCCGGCTGGCCGAGGACGCCGCCGTCGTCGTCGCCAAGTACCCGCAGTCGCGTTCGGCGCTGCTGCCGCTGCTGCACCTGGTCCAGTCCCAGGACGGCTACCTGACTCCGGCCGGGATCGCCTTCTGCGCAGAGCAACTGGATCTGAGCCCGGCAGAGGTCACCGCGGTCGCGACGTTCTACTCGATGTACCGGCGCACGCCCACCGGGGACTACCTGGTGGGGGTCTGCACGAACACGCTGTGCGCGATCATGGGCGGGGACGTGATCCTCGAGACCCTGGAAGACCACCTCGGCGTGCACGCGGGCGAGACCACGGCCGACGGAAAGGTCACCCTCGAGCATCTCGAGTGCAACGCCGCCTGCGACTACGCGCCCGTCCTGATGGTCAACTGGGAGTTCTTCGACCAGCAGACCCCCGGCTCGGCAAGGACTCTCGTCGACGAGCTGCGGGCCGGTGAGCCCGTCACCCCCACCCGCGGTGCGACGCTGTGCACGTTCCGCGAGACCGCCCGCATCCTCGCCGGCTTCTCCGACGAGCGTCCCGGCGCCAACGACGGCGCACCCGGCGACGCCACCCTCGCGGGTCTGATGGTGGCGCGCGAGCGCGGGATGAGCGCCCCCACGCCCGGCCAGACCGGACCCACTGCGGACGGTCCCGACGACGAACGGATGACCCAGGAGGCGCTGCGCGACGAACCCGCCCCCGCACCGTCCGCCGACGTCCCGCCGACGAACGGGGCGGCCCGATGACCCTCGCCCCCGTGCTCAGCAGTTACTGGGACCAGCCGTCGTCGTGGACGCTGGAGTCCTACCGCGGGCACGACGGGTATCAGGCGCTCGAGAAGGCCCTGGCCATGGCGCCCGACGACCTAATCGCCCTGGTCAAGGAGTCCGGGCTACGCGGCCGCGGTGGCGCCGGCTTCCCCACCGGACAGAAGTGGTCGTTCATCCCGCAGGGCAGCGACGGGCCGGGCGCCAAGCCCAAGTACCTGGTGATCAACGCCGACGAGTCGGAACCCGGCACGTGCAAGGACATGCCGCTGATGATGGCGACGCCGCACGTGCTCGTGGAGGGCGCAATCATCGCCGCGTACGCGATCCGCGCGCGGCACGCGTTCATCTACGTCCGCGGCGAGGTGGTGCCCGTGCTGCGGCGCCTGCAGGCCGCCGTCTCCGAGGCCTACGACGCCGGCTATCTCGGCGCCGACGTCCTCGGGTCCGGCTTCGACCTCGACCTGGTGGTGCACGCCGGGGCGGGCGCCTACATCTGCGGCGAGGAGACCGCGCTGCTCGACTCACTCGAGGGCCGCCGCGGGCAACCCCGGTTGCGGCCGCCCTTCCCCGCCGTCGCCGGCCTGTACGCGTGTCCCACGGTGGTCAACAACGTCGAGTCGATCGCGAGCGTCCCCGCCGTGATCCGCGGCGGCGTCGACTGGTTCAAGTCGATGGGCACCGAGAAGTCGCCCGGCTTCACGCTCTACTCGCTGTCCGGCCACGTCACCCGGCCCGGCCAGTACGAGGCCCCGCTGGGCGTCACGCTGCGCGAGCTGCTCGACTACGCCGGCGGCGTCCGGGCCGGCCACGAACTGAAGTTCTGGACCCCGGGCGGCTCGTCGACGCCGCTGCTCACGGCCGAACACCTCGACGTGCCACTCGACTACGAGGGCGTCGGCAAGGCCGGCTCCATGCTCGGCACCAAGGCGCTGCAGATCTTCGACGAGACCACCTGCGTGGTGCGAGCGGTCCGGCGCTGGACGCAGTTCTACGCCCACGAGTCCTGCGGCAAGTGCACCCCGTGTCGCGAGGGCACGTACTGGCTGACGCAGATCTACGCCCGCATCGAGGCCGGGGACGCCGACGAGGCCGACATCGACAAGCTGCTCGACGTGTCCGATGCGATTCTCGGCAAGTCGTTCTGCGCGCTGGGGGACGGCGCCGCGAGCCCAATCATTTCGTCCATCAAGTACTTCCGCGACGAGTACCTCGCACACCTCGACGGCGGCTGCCCGTTCGACCCGTACGCGTCGATGCTCGCCACGCCGGAAGGGGCCCTGTCATGAGCGCGCTGATCTCCCCGGCGACACCTCCCCCGGCGAGCAGACACAAATGTGCGCGACACGCCGACGAAAGACGCACGTTTACGTCTGCTCGCGGGAAAGGGGTGAGGGGCTCATGACGACCGCCGAGGACAAGGCCCGCGCCGCGCAGCCGCCGGCCACCGACGTCGAGATGGTGTCGCTGGTCATCGACGACCATCAGATCAGCGTGCCGAAGGGCACCCTGGTGATCCGCGCCGCCGAGCTGATGGGCATCCAGATTCCCCGCTTCTGCGACCACCCGCTGCTCGAGCCGGTGGGCGCGTGCCGGCAGTGCCTCGTCGACGTGGAGGGTCAGCGCAAGCCACTGGCGTCGTGCACCACGACCGTCACCCCCGACATGGTGGTGCGCACGCAACTCACCTCCGAGGTAGCCGACAAGGCCCAGCACGGCGTGATGGAACTGCTGCTCATCAACCACCCACTGGACTGCCCGGTGTGCGACAAGGGCGGCGAGTGCCCGCTGCAGAACCAGGCGATGTCCAACGGCCGCGCCGATACCCGCTTCACCGACGTGAAGCGCACCTTTCCCAAACCGATCAACCTGTCAACGCAGGTGCTGCTCGACCGCGAGAGGTGCGTCCTGTGCGCCCGGTGCACCCGGTTCTCCAACCAGATCGCCGGCGACCCGTTCATCGAGCTGCTGGAACGCGGTGCGCTGCAACAGGTCGGCATCGCCACCGACACACCATTCGACTCGTACTTCTCCGGCAACACCGTGCAGATCTGCCCAGTCGGCGCGCTCACCGGCACGGCGTACCGCTTCCGCGCCCGGCCGTTCGACCTGGTGTCGTCGCCGAGCGTGTGCGAGCACTGCGCGTCGGGTTGCGCCCAGCGCACCGATCATCGGCGCGGAAAGGTGTTGCGCCGCCTCGCCGGTGACGACCCCGAAGTCAACGAGGAGTGGAACTGCGACAAGGGCCGGTGGGCGTTCACCTATGCCCGCCAGGGCGACCGCATCGCCACGCCGCTGGTGCGCGACGCCGACGGCCGTCAGCGACCGGCGTCGTGGTCGGAAGCGGTCGCGATCGCGGTCCGCGGGCTCACCGCCGCCGGCGCCCGGACCGGCGTGCTGGTCGGTGGGCGCAGCACGTTGGAGGACGCCTACGCGTACGCCAAGTTCGCCCGGATCGTGCTCGGCACCAACGACGTCGACTTCCGCAGCCGCGCACACTCCGACGAGGAGGCGGCCTTCCTCGCCGCCGCGGTCGCCGGCCGGACCATGTCGGTCACCTACACCGATCTGGAATCCGCTGCTGCCGTGCTGCTCGTCGGCCTCGAGCCCGAGGAGGAGTCGCCGATCGTCTTCCTGCGGCTGCGCAAGGCCGCTCGCAAGCGCGGGCTGAGGGTCACCTCCATCGCGCCGTTCGCGACCCGCGGTCTGGAGAAGATGGGTGGGACGCTCATCGCCACGCCGCCCGGCGGTGAGGCCGCCGCACTCGACGCCGCGGCCGCCGACGTGGTGCCCGGAACGGTGATCCTGGTCGGCGAGCGGCTCGCCACCTCCCCCGGCGCGTACTCGGCCGTCCTGCGACTCGCGAACGCCACGGGCGCACGGGTCGGCTGGATCCCCCGCCGCGCAGGCGATCGCGGCGCGGTGGAGGCCGGCGCGATGCCCAACCTGCTGCCCGGCGGCAGGCCGGTCGACGATGCCGCGGCGCGCGCCGAGGTGGCGGCCGGCTGGCACGTCGACGACCTGCCCGCGACCCCGGGGCGCGACACCGCGGGCATCGTCGCGGGCGCGGCCGACGGCACCCTCGCCGCGCTGCTGATCGGCGGCGTCGACCTGGCCGACCTGCCCGACCCGGCGGCCGCACTCGCGGCCGTGGACGCCGCGCCGTTCGTGGTGAGTCTCGAGATCCGGCAGAGCGCGGTGACCGACCGAGCCGACGTCGTGTTCCCCGTCGCACCGGTGGCCGAGAAGGCCGGCTCGTTCCTGACGTGGGAGGGGCGGCTGCGGCCGTTCGAGCCCGCGTTGCCGCCGGAGGCCACCGCCGACATGCGCGTCCTCGCCGCGCTGGCCGACGAGGTGGGCATCGACCTCGCCCTGTCCGACGCCGCGACCGCACGCGCCGAGATCACCGGCCTCGGCGCCTGGGAGGGCGCTCCGGTCGCGGTCCCCGACGTACCGTCCGCCGGCCTGCACGAGCCCGAGTCCGGGACCGCCGTGCTGACCGGCTGGCGCATGCTGCTCAACCAGGGATCGCTTCAGGGCAGGCTGCAGGACGGCGAGCCGCACCTCGCGGGCACGGCGCGACCCGTCGTCGCCCGGCTGTCCCCGGCGACGGCGGCGGGAATCGGCGCCGCCGACGGCGATCTCGTCACCGTCGGCACCGCGGTCGCGCTGCCGCTGGCGATCACCGACATGCCCGACGGCGTCGTGTGGGCGCCGCTCGGCGCCGTACCCGCGGAGGTCGGCTCGGTCGTCGCGATCGCACGGGCGGGTGAGCAGCCGTGATCTATCCCGACCTCTCGTCGTTCGGTCACGACCCGTGGTGGCTGGTGCTCGGCAAGTCGCTGGGCGTCTTCGTGTTCTGCCTGCTGACGGTACTGGTCGCGATCCTGGTCGAGCGAAAGATCCTGGGCCGCATGCAAATGCGGTACGGCCCCAACCGCGTCGGACCGTTCGGCCTGCTGCAGAGTCTCGCCGACGGCGTGAAGCTGGCGCTCAAGGAGGGTCTGATCCCCGCCGGGGTGGACAAGCCGATCTACCTGCTGGCGCCCGTCATCTCGGTGGTTCCGGCGGTCATGGCGTTCGCGGTCATACCCCTGGGCGGCATGGTCAGCGTCTTCGGCCATCAGACTCCGCTGCAACTGACCGACCTGCCGGTCGCCGTGCTCTACGTGCTGGCCGTCACGTCGATCGGCGTGTACGGAATCGTGTTGGCCGGGTGGGCATCCGGATCGACCTACCCACTGCTGGGTGGGCTCCGGTCCAGCGCCCAGGTCGTGTCCTACGAGATCGCGATGGCGCTGTCCTTCGCCGCGGTCTTCCTGTACTCGGGCACCATGTCGACCTCGGAGATCGTCGCCAAGCAGCAGCACCTCTGGTACGTCTTCCTGCTCCTGCCGTCGTTCCTCATCTACGTCACCTCGATGGTCGGCGAGACCAACCGGGCACCGTTCGACCTCCCCGAGGCCGAGGGCGAACTGGTCGGCGGGTTCCACACCGAGTACTCGTCACTCAAGTTCGCGATGTTCATGCTCGCGGAGTACGTGAACATGACGACCGTCTCCGCACTGGCCACCACGCTGTTCCTCGGTGGCTGGCAAGCACCCTGGCCGATCAGCATGATCGACGGCGCCAACAGCGGGTGGTGGCCGCTGCTGTGGTTCATCGCCAAGGTGTGGGCGTTCCTCTTCCTGTTCATGTGGCTGCGTGCCACGTTGCCGCGGATGCGCTACGACCAGTTCATGGGGCTCGGCTGGAAAGTCCTGATCCCCATCTCGCTGGCGTGGATCATGACCGTCGCCATCGTCCGGACGCTGCGCACCGAGGGGTACGGCGCGATGGCGGTCGTGCTGGTGATCGCCAGCGCGGTCGTGGGCGTCGGCCTGCTCGTCTACCTGTCGAGATCGCTGCGCCGCAGGCGAATCCGGCTCGATCCGGGGCCCGCACCCGACTCGGGTGCGTTCCCGACTCCCCCGATGCCCGTGAAGGAGGCCGCTCGCAATGCCTAAGTTCATCGATGCGATCGCAGGATTCGGCGTCACGTTCAAGGCGATGTTCAAGAAGCCCATCACGGAGCAGTACCCGGAGGAGCCCGGACCGACGGCACAGCGCTATCACGGCCGCCACCAGCTCAACCGCTACGAGGACGGCCTGGAGAAGTGCATCGGCTGCGAGCTGTGCGCCTGGGCCTGCCCCGCCGATGCGATCTTCGTCGAGGGCGCCAGCAACACCGAGGCCGAGAGGTTCTCCCCCGGTGAGCGCTACGGCCGGGTGTACCAGATCAACTATCTGCGCTGCATCGGGTGCGGGCTGTGCCTCGAGGCGTGCCCGACCCGGGCGCTGACGATGACCAACGACTACGAGATGGCCGACGACAACCGCTCCGACCTGATCTACGGCAAGGACAAGCTGCTCGCCCCGCTGACCCCGGACATGACGGCGCCACCGCACGCCATGCTCGAGGGCAGCACCGACGAGGACTACTACCGCGGCAACGTCGGCGCATTTCGCCTGACGATCCAGCCCAAGGAATCCCTGCTGTGACGCCGGAACTCGCGGTACTCGCCGCCGACGCGGCGTTCCGCACCTCGACCGGCGAGGCCGTGCTGTTCTGGACGCTCGGCACCCTTGCGGTCGTCGCCGCGGTCGGCGTGGTCGCCGCCCCCAAGGCGGTCTACTCCGCGATCTTCCTGGCCTGCACCATGATCATCCTCGCCGTGCTCTACATCGCCCAGGATGCGGTGTTCCTGGGGGTCGTGCAGATCGTCGTCTATACGGGCGCGGTCATGATGCTCTTCCTGTTCGTGCTGATGCTCATCGGCGTGGACTCGTCGGACTCGCTGGTGGAAACCATTCGCGGACAGCGCTTCGCGGCGATCGCGGCGGGCAGCGCCTTCGGCCTGCTGTTGATCGCGGGCGTCGGCAACGTCTCCGCGGCGGGCTTCACCGGTCTCGAGCAGGCCAACGCGGGCGGCAACGTCGAGGGTCTCGCCGCACTGATCTTCGTCCGCTACGTCTGGGCGTTCGAACTCACCAGCGCCCTGCTCATCACGGCCGCGCTCGGGGCGATGGTGCTCGCGCACCGCGAGCGCATAGACCGCCGGAAGACCCAACGGGAACTCGCCATCGAGCGCTTCGCCGAGGGAGGCCACCCGACGCCGATGCCCAACCCGGGTGTCTTCGCGCGGCACAACGCGGTCGACGTACCCGCGCGGCTCCCCGACGGGTCGGACTCGGAGCTGTCGATCAGCGCGATCCTGGCACCACGCCGAGGTGACCGGTGAACCCCGACAACTACCTGTACCTGTCCGCGCTGCTGTTCACGATCGGTGCCGCCGGAGTCCTGCTGCGGCGCAACGCGATCGTCATGTTCATGTGCGTCGAGCTGATGCTCAACGCAGCGAACCTCGCATTCGTGACCTTCTCGCGGATGCACGGCCACCTCGACGGACAGGTCGTCGCGTTCTTCACCATGGTGGTCGCCGCCTGCGAGGTCGTGGTCGGGCTCGCGATCATCATGACCATCTTCCGTGCCCGGCGGTCGGCCTCGGTCGACGGCGCGAATCTGCTGAGGCACTAGGCGGCCATGATACTTCCGGTGTGGCTCCTGATCGCGCTGCCCCTGGCGGGTGCGGCGGTCCTCCTCCTGGGCGGTCGCGCGACCAACGCCTGGGGTCACCTGCTCGGCACGGCGACGGCCCTCGCGTCCTTCGCAGTCGGCGTCGTGCTGTGGCTCGACCTGCTCGGCCGCAGCGCCGAGGACCGCGTCATCGGCGAGACGCTGTTCTCCTGGGTGCCGGTGGCGTCGCTGCGGGTGGACTTCGGCCTGCAACTCGACCAGCTGTCGGTGTGCTTCGTCCTGCTGATCACCGGCGTGGGATCGCTGATCCACGTGTACTCGATCGGGTACATGGCACACGACCCCGAGCGCAGACGCTTCTTCGCCTACCTCAACCTCTTCGTCGCCGCGATGCTGCTCCTGGTACTCGCCGACAACTACCTGGGCCTGTATGTCGGGTGGGAGGGCGTCGGCCTCGCGTCCTACCTGCTGATCGGCTTCTGGTCCTACAAGCCGTCCGCGGCGGCCGCGGCCAAGAAGGCGTTCGTCGTCAACAGGGTCGGCGACATCGGCCTCGCGCTCGCGCTGATGGTGATGTTCGCCCAGACCGGAACCGTCTCCTACGCAGCAGTCTTCGACGCCGCCGGGCAGATGTCCTCCGGCGCGCTCAACGCCCTCGGTCTGCTCCTGCTGCTCGCGGCGTGCGGCAAGTCCGCGCAGGTGCCGCTGCAGTCGTGGCTCGGCGACGCGATGGAGGGCCCCACGCCGGTGTCGGCGCTGATCCACGCCGCCACCATGGTGACCGCCGGGGTGTACCTGATCGTCCGGTCCGGACCCGTCTACGACCTCGCCCCCGAGGCACGGACCGGGGTCGTGGTGGTCGGCGCGGTCACCCTGCTCTTCGGCGCCGTGATCGGCTGCGCGAAGGACGACATCAAGAAGGCCCTCGCGGCGTCGACGATGTCGCAGATCGGCTACATGGTGCTCGCGGCGGGACTGGGACCCGCCGGCTACGCCATCGCGATCATGCACCTGCTGACGCACGGCTTCTTCAAGGCGGGACTCTTCCTCGGCGCCGGGTCGGTGATGCACGGCATGGACGACGAGACCGACATGCGGCGCTACGGCGGGCTGCGAAAGTACATGCCGCTCACGTTCGTCACGTTCGGCCTGGGCTACCTCGCGATCATCGGCGTGCCACCGCTGTCGGGGTTCTTCTCCAAGGACCCGATCATCGAAACCGCCTTCGCCGCGGGCGGTGTCAGGGGAATCCTGCTCGGCGGGGCGGCACTCCTCGGCGCCGGCATCACGGCGTTCTACATGACCCGGGTGATGATCATGACGTTCTTCGGGGAGAAGCGATGGGCGCCAGACAGTCATCCGCACGAGTCGCCTGCCGTCATGACCGGGCCGATGATCGTGCTGGCCGTCGGATCAGTCGGTGCGGGAGCGCTGCTCGCGATCGGCGGCACGCTCGAGCACTGGCTAGAACCGGTCGTCGGCGGTTACGAGGCCCATCACGTCGTCCCTGCCTGGGTCATGACCACGATCACGATGGCCGTGATCGCCGTCGGCGTCGCAATCGCGTACCGGATGTACGCCACCAGGGCGGTCCCGGAGACCGCGCCGCTGGACGTCTCGGCCCTGACCGTCGCCGCCCGACGCGACCTCTACGGTGACGCCGCCAACGAGGAGTTCCTGATGCGGCCGGGACAGCGGATCACGGCCGGGCTGATCGAGATCGACGACGACGGCATCGACGGCGTCTCCCGCGGTCTCGGAACCCTCGTCGGGGGCACGTCGGAACGCCTGCGACAGTTCCAGACCGGCTTCGCCCGCAGTTACGCGCTGTCGATGCTCGGCGGCGCCGCGCTCGTCATCGCCGCGATCCTGGCGGTGCGGGTGTGGTGACTCCCTGGCTGACCATCCTGTGGGCCGTCCCGATGCTCGGTGCGGTCGTCGTGATCCTCCTGCCCTCGGCTGCAGCGCATCTCGCGAAGTACGCGGCGCTCGCGGTCTCGCTGGCCGTCCTCGCGGTGGCGGTGCTGCTGGCCGTCCGGTTCGAGCCCGGCGGCGCCCAGTACCAGTTCGTCGAGGACCACGAATGGATCCCCTCGTTCGGGACGGGCTACATCCTCGGCGTCGACGGCATCGCGCTGGCGCTGGTCGTCCTGACGGCAGTGCTCGTGCCGCTGCTGATCGTCGCCGGCTGGAACGACGCCGGCGATCGGTCGCGGTCCGCGCACACGTACGTGGCTCTGACGCTCGCCGTCGAGGGCATGGTGCTGATCTCCCTGACCGCGCTGGACGTGCTGCTGTTCTACGTCTTCTTCGAGGCAATGCTCATCCCGATGTACTTCCTCATCGGTGGGTTCGGCGGCGGCACCGCGCAGGGCCGGTCGCGAGCAGCCGTGAAGTTCCTGCTGTACAACCTCTTCGGCGGACTGATCATGCTCGCGGCGGTCATCGGCCTCTACGTCGCCACGGCGAGCGGCGACGCGTTCCCGGCGGGCACCTTCGACTTCCGTGCGATCGTCGCCGCGGTCGCCGACGGCTCGCTGAACATCAGCCCGGCCGTGCTCAACGCCCTCTTCCTCGGCTTCATGTTCGCGTTCGCCGTCAAGGCGCCGCTCTGGCCGTTCCACCGCTGGCTGCCCGACGCCGCCGTCGAGTCGACGCCCGCCACCGCGGTGCTGATGATGGCGGTGGTCGACAAGGTGGGCACGTTCGGCATGCTGCGGTACTGCCTGCAGCTGTTCCCCGACGCGTCGATGACGTTCCGGCCGTTGGTCATCACCCTCGCCGTGATCGGCATCGTCTACGGGGCGGTCGTCGCGATCGGCCAGACCGACGTCATGCGGCTGATCGCCTACACGTCGATCTCGCACTTCGGGTTCATCATCCTCGGCATCTTCGTGATGACCAGCCAGGGCCAGTCCGGATCCACGCTGTACATGGTCAACCACGGCATATCGACCGCTGCGCTGTTCCTGATCGCCGGGTTCCTGGTGTCGCGCAGGGGCTCCCGCGCGATAGCCGCCTACGGCGGCGTGCAGAAGGTGGCGCCGGTCCTCGCCGGCACGTTCCTGGTCGCCGGTCTGGCCACCCTGTCGCTGCCCGGGCTGGCCCCGTTCGTCAGCGAGTTCCTGGTCCTGATCGGGACGTTCACCGTCTACCCCGTGTTCGCGGTCTTCGCCGCGCTGGCGCTCGTGCTGTCGGCCATCTACATCCTGTGGGCCTACCAGAGGATGATGACCGGACCGGTGACCGACGGCAACGAGAAGCTGCATGACCTGGTGCCCCGGGAACTCGTCGTGGTCACTCCGCTGATCGCACTGCTGCTGGTGCTGGGCGTGTATCCGAAGCCGGTCCTGGACCTCATCGACCCCGCGGTCGGGCACACCCTGACGACCATCGGCCAGCAGGATCCCGCACCCCGCGTGGCGCAGGAAGGACCCGCCCGATGAACCTGGCCCCGCCGACCGTCGAGTACGGCCTGCTCTCCCCGATGCTGATCGTGCTCGGCGCGGCGATCGTCGGCGTGCTGGTCGAGGCGTTCCTCCCCCGACGCAGGCGGTACGCCGTCCAACTGACGGTCGCACTCGGCGCCCAGGTCGCCGCACTGGTGACCGTCGGCAAGGAATGGCTCGACCTCGGCGAGTCAGCCGGCCGGACCGCGGTGATGGGATCCGTCGCGATCGACAAGCCCGCACTGTTCCTGCAGGGCACGATCCTGGTGATCGGCGTCCTCGGCACCCTCCTGATGGCAGAACGTCGCATCGCCTCGGAGGTCGGCGCGGAGCAGGGCGCCAGCGGACTGGACGCGTTCACCCCCCAGGCGTCGGCCGTACCGGGCAGCGTCGCCGAGAAACTCGCCACCAAGGCAGGCATCGCACAGACCGAGGTCTTCCCGCTCACGATGTTCGCCGTCGCCGGGATGATGCTCTTCGGCGCGTCCGAGGACCTGCTGACGATGTTCATCGCGCTCGAGGTGTTCTCGCTGCCGCTATACCTGATGTGCGGTCTGGCTCGGCACCGGCGACTGATGTCGCAGGAGGCCGCGCTCAAGTACTTCCTGCTGGGCGCATTCTCGTCGGCGTTCTTCCTCTACGGCATCGCGCTGCTGTACGGCTACTCGGGCGGTCTCAGCCTCGGCGGCATCGACGATGCGGTCGCCAGAGGCGCGGGCAACACCACGATGGCACTCGTCGGCGTCGCGCTGCTCTCGGTGGGCGTCCTGTTCAAGGTCGGTGCGGTGCCGTTCCACTCGTGGATACCGGACGTCTACCAGGGCGCGCCCACCCCGGTGACGGCGTTCATGGCCGCCGCCACCAAGATCGCCGCGTTCGGGGCCACCCTGCGGATCTTCTACGTCGCCCTGCCGGGCCTCGAGGACGACTGGCGGCCGCTGATGTGGGCCATCGCGATCCTGACGATGGTCGTCGGCACCATCACCGCGGTGTCGCAGAGCGACGTGAAGCGGATGCTGGCGTACTCGTCGGTCGCCCACGCCGGCTTCATCCTGACCGGCGTCATCGCCCTCAACGAGACCGGCCTGTCGGCGACGCTGTTCTACCTCGCCGCCTACGGCTTCAGCACCCTGGGCGCCTTCGCCGTCGTCAGCGTCGTCCGCGGCGCCGACGGCCTGGAGGAGACCGACATGTCCCGCTGGGCGGGCCTGGGTCGGCGACATCCCCTGGTGGGCGTGGTCTTCTCGCTGTTCCTGCTCGCCTTCGCCGGCATTCCGCTGACGAGTGGTTTCGTCAGCAAGTTCGCGGTGTTCAAGGCCGCCGCCGAGGGTGGCGCCACCCCGCTGGTCATCGTCGGCGTCTGCGCCAGCGCCGTCGCCGCCTACTTCTACGTGCGGCTCATCGTGCTGATGTTCTTCACCGACCCACCCGAGGACGCACCGACGGTGGTGGTCCCCAGCTCGCTGAGCGTCGCCACCGTGACGCTGTCTGCTGCCATCACCCTCGCACTCGGCGCGCTACCGCAGCCGCTCCTCGACCTGGCGAACGACGCGAGCCGGTTCGTGCGCTAACCTGCCCACCATGAGCGATCTGGTGATCGTGACCGATCGCGACGCGGTCCGGGTCCTCACCCTCAACCGGCCCGAATCGCGAAATGCCCTGAGCCGTGACCTCATTCGAATCCTCCACGACGCACTCACCGCCGCGGACGCCGACGAATCGGTGCGGGCCGTCGTGCTCACCGGCACCGACCCGGCCTTCTGCGCGGGCGTCGACCTCAAGGAGGCCTCACGCGACGGTTCCGCGTATTTCGCGGAGTTCACGACCCAGAATTGCATCACCACCGTCGCCGAGATGCGCACGCCGGTCGTCGGCGCCATCAACGGGGCCACCTTCACCGGCGGTCTCGAGATGGCGCTCGGCTGCGACTTCCTGATCGCCTCGGAGCGGGCGGTATTCGCCGACACCCATGCGCGGGTGGGCATCCTGCCCGGCGGCGGAATGACCGCCCGGCTGCCTCAGGTGGTCGGCTCGGCGATGGCCCGCCGGCTGTCCATGACCGGCGAGGTGGTCGACGCGGCGCGTGCCGAACGAATCGGCCTCGTCACCGAAGTCGTTCCGCACGGCCGGCTTCTGGACCGTGCGCTCGAACTCGCCGGCCGCGTCGCCGAAGTGCCCGGCGCCACCATGGCGGGCCTCAAGGAGATCTACGTCCGTGGCGCGGCCACGGTGACGGAACCCGCGCTGGCCGCGGAAAATGAGATCGCCGGTACGCACGACACCGACTTCGCGGGATTGGAACAGCGCCGTCGCGACGTTGCGTCGAGCAACAGGGCCCAGATCAACCCGGAGGTAGCGCTGTGACCACCATCGAGGCGGACCTCGTCGTCATCGGATTCGGCAAGGGCGGCAAGACCCTTGCCGCCACGCTCGGCAAGCAGGGTAGGCGCGTCGTGATGGTCGAGCGGTCCGCTCTGATGTACGGCGGCACGTGCATCAACATCGGATGCGTTCCCACCAAGTCGATGGTGTTCGCCGCCGAGGAGTTGAACACGGACGCACCGGATCCGGCCGCCTACACCGCAGCCGTCCAGGCCACCGCCGCGCTGACGACGGACCTGCGCGCACAGAACTTCGCCATGCTCGACACCATCCCCGGTGTCGACGTCCTCACCGGCGCCGCGTCCTTCGTCGACCCGCACACCGTCGTCGTGCGCACCGACGACGGCGAGGTGACGGTGACCGGTCGGACCATCGTCGTCGGCACCGGATCCGAGCCGACGTGGCCGGACGTACCCGGCCTGCGGGACAACCCGCGCGCGGTCACGAGCACCGAGATGCTCTCGACGGAGGACCTGCCACGACGTCTGGTGGTCCTCGGCGGCGGATACGTGGGACTCGAATTCGCCGCCATGTACGCCGGGTACGGCGCCGAGGTCACCGTGCTCGAGCGCCACCACGCCATCCTCGGCCGGGAGGACGACGACGTCGCCACGTGCGCAGCGGATCTACTGACCGAAGCCGGAGTCACGGTGGTCACCTCGGCCTCGGTCACCGCCGTCGACGGCGCCACGGTGCACTACGAGGTGGACGGCAGCGCCGCCACCGTGGCGGCCGACCTCATCCTGGTCGCACTCGGCAGACACCCCGTCACGGCCGACCTCGGACTCTCCAACGCCGGGATCGTCACGCGCGCAGACGGTTCGATCGAGGTCGACGAGTACCTGCGCACCAGCCAGCCGCACGTCTTCGCGGTGGGCGACGTCAACGGCGGGCCGCAGTTCACCTACGTCTCCCTCGACGACCACCGCATCGTGCTCGACCAGGTGGCGGGCAGCGGGTCGCGCAGCACGGCCGATCGGCGGGCGGTGCCGTACACGCTGTTCATGACTCCGCCGCTGTCCCGGGTGGGCCTCACCGAGCGCGAGGCGCGGGCGGCGGGCCTTGACGTGCGGGTGGCGAGCCTGCCGGTCGCGAAGATGGCCACGGTGCCGCGCGCCCGCATCGTCCACCAAGCCGGGGGGATGATGAAGGCCGTCGTCGACGCCGAGACCGACGAGATCCTCGGCGCCGCACTGCTGTCGTACGACTCGCACGAGGTCATCAACACCGTCGCCCTCGCGATGCGGCACGGCATTACGGCGTCGGCGCTTCGCGACGAGATCTACACCCACCCGTCGATGACGGAGGCGTTCAACCAGCTGTTGGGTGCCCTGGCCTAGTCGGCGCTCGGGTCGTCGTCGGAGCCGGCCATGAGCACGTTCCAGGCCTCGCGGCGCTTGCGGTTCTGAACCTCGCGACGCCACTGCGTACCGCGCCGGCTGAACTGACCCTCCGCCGCCTGCTCGGCGACCTCGACGATCCGGCGTCCCAGGACGAGGGCCTCGCCGATCGTCATGGTCAGCAGCACCCCCGCCCGGTCGCCGTCGGGTCTGCCCACGGGGTCGACGACCACCCGGGCGGTCTCGGCGCGGCCGTCGGCGTCGTCGGTCCAGGGTGGGGTGGAGTAGACCTCTGGCACCCCGTCTTCGTCGTTCACGGTCAGCTGCACGTACATGCCCTCAACGGTACTGGTCACATTTTCACGCCGTGACTGATGATGGCGGCGGTCTGGTCGACCCAGGCGTCGTCCAGCGGCCCCCCGGGGTCCAGCAGGATGCGAAGAAGCGTTGCGCCGCCCACGATCTCGATCAGGCGCGCGGGATCCACGTCCGGATGCACCTCGCCGTGCGCGATCGCGTGCTCCAGCCGGGCGCGGACGAGGTCGAAGAGGCCGACGAAACGGCTCACCACGCGGGCGTTGAGGTCGGGGTCCGCGGCCATGTCGGCGATGAGCCCCGGCAGCGCCGCACGCACGACGGGGGTGACGAAGACGTCCCGGGTGGCCGCGATCATCGCCCGGACGTCGCCTTCGATGTCGCCCTCCGGCGTGCCGAGTGCGGTCGGCGCCGTGGGGAACGCCGCCTCGTGCACCAGCTCGGCCTTGCTGGACCAGCGGCGGTACAGCGCGGTCTTGGTGGTGCCCGCACGCTCGGCGACGGCGGCCATCGTCAGGGCGCCATAACCGATTTCGACGAGTAGGTCCGCGGTGGCCTCGAGTATGGCAACGTCGATGCGCGGGTCGCGTGGCCTGCCCGCAGTCGGGGTCTCGACATCCGTGGACGGGTCTGCTTTCATAACGCTACTCACCGTATCGTAATCTCGAGAGGGCGTCCCGTGGCGAACGAACGGGCTGTCGAAGACGTCAGCCGCCTGCAGCACTCCTCCCGCGACACCGCCACGCTGCCCGCACTGCTGTCGACGTGGCTGAGCAGCGTCATGCCCGGCGGAGTCACACCGGAGGTGACCGTGGAGAGCGGCATCGACTCCAATGGGATGTCCTCGGAGACGATCGTCCTCACCGGTCGGTGGCACGACGAGGGTCGGGCGGTCGAACAGCGCTGGGTCGCACGGGTCGCACCGACCGCCGAGGACGTCCCCGTCTTTCCCACCTACCGCCTCGACCACCAGTTCGAGGTCATGCGGCAGGTCGGCGAACTGACCGACGTCCCCGTGCCGCGCGTGCGGTGGATCGACGACGTCGGTGCCGTCCTGGGCACGCCGTTCTTCCTGATGGATCTGGTCGACGGCGTCGTGCCGCCCGACGTCATGCCCTACACGTTCGGCGACAACTGGTTCTTCGACGCCACCGCCGGCGAGCAGCGGGAACTGCAGGACGCGACGGTCGAGGTGCTGGCGAAGCTGCACTCGATCCCCGACGCGGCCGAGCTGTTCGGCTTCCTCACCGACGTCGACCCGCCCGGGGACAATGCGCTGCGCAGACACTTCGGCTGGCTTAAGGACTGGTACGGGTTCGCGGTGCCCGACATCGGCAGGGCACCTACCGTCGAGCGCGCGCTGGCGTGGCTCGAGGACAACTTCCCCGACGACGTCGCCGCCTCGACACCGGTCCTCGCCTGGGGCGACTCACGGATCGGCAACGTGCTCTACCAGGACTTCCGGCCCGTGGCCGTCCTCGACTGGGAGATGGCGACCGTCGGCCCGCGCGAACTCGACGTGTCGTGGATCGTGTTCGCCCACATGGTGTTCCAGGAGCTGGCCGGCCTGGCCGGGCTACCCGGACTGCCCGACGTGCTGCGCGAGGACGACGTCCGCGCCACCTACGAGTCGCTGACCGGCGCGACGCTGGGCGACCTGACGTGGTTCTACGTGTACTCCGGGGTGATCTGGTGTTGCGTGTTCATGCGCACCACCGCGCGGCGGGTGCACTTCGGCGAGATGGACCCACCGCAGGACTTGGAGTCGACGTTCTATCACCTGCCGCTGCTGAAGCGACTGATCGGAGACCACTGATGCTCGGCCCCATGGACGAATTCCCCGTTCACCAACTCCCCCAGCCGATCGCGTGGCCCGGCTCGTCGGACCGCAACTTCTACGACCGGTCCTACTTCAACGCCCACGACCGCACCGGCGACCTCTTCGTCATCACCGGCATCGGCTACTACCCCAACCTCGGGGTGAAGGACGCGTTCTTAATGATCAGGCGCGGCGACGAGCAGACCGCGGTTCACCTGTCCGACGGCATCGACGGCGACCGGCTGAACCAGAACGTCGTCGACTATCGCGTCGAGGTCGACGAGCCGCTGCACCGGCTGCGGATCGTGCTCGACGAGACCGAGGGCATCGCCGCCGATCTGACGTGGAACGGACTGTTCGACGTCGTGCAGGAGCAGCGGCACGTCCTGCGCACCGGCACCCGCGTCACCCTCGACGCCCAGCGCTTCGCGCAACTGGGAACGTGGAGTGGACATCTGGCGATCGACGGGCAGGAGATCACCGTCGACCCGGACACGTGGATCGGGTCGCGCGACCGGTCGTGGGGCATCCGTCCGGTCGGCGAGTCCGAGCCCGCGGGGCGACCGGCCGACCCGCCGTTCGAAGGCATGTGGTGGCTTTACGTGCCCATGGCGTTCGACGACTTCTCGATCGTCCTCATCATCCAGGAGGAGCCGAGCGGCTTCCGGTCGCTCAACGACTGCACGCGCATCTGGAAGGACGGCCGCATCGAGCAGTTGGGCTGGCCGCGGATCAAGATCCACTACCGTCCGGGCACCCGCATCCCCACCGGCGCGACGATCGACGCGACCGCGGGCGACGGCACTCCCGTGCGCTTCGACGTCGAGTCCAAGCTGCCGGTGCCCCTGCACGTGGGCGGCGGCTACGGCGGCGACGCGGACTGGACCCACGGCATGTGGCGCGGCGAGAAGTTCACCGAGCGACTGACCTACGACATGACCGACCCGGCGATCGTCGGGCGGACCGGGTTCGGCGTCATCGACCACGTCGGGCGGGCGCTGTGCACCGAAGGCGATCGTGCGCCCGTCGAGGGGTGGGGGCTCTTCGAGCACGGCGCGCTTGGCCGTCACGACCCGTCGGGGTTCGCGGACTGGCTGTCGGTCGCGGACTAGCTGGGACCGCCGCATGCGTGCGGCTCGCCGAGATGGCGCTGGTGGTCGTTACGCGCGCCGGTTGGCAGCCATGTGTGCGCTCTCGGCGCACCTCCGGGCTACTTGGGGGTTCCCCGCCGCCTGACCTCCCGCGAGAGTCGCGTAATGGCGGAGAAGTGCGAGTGGACGTCTACCGAAAGCAACTCTCGTGCCGGCCGGGGCGTGCGTACACGAATGAGGTCGGATTACGTACGTAAGGCCCACGCTCCGAACCCGCCGCGGTGAGACTGCGTGGAGGGTCGTGGCGAGGTCCGGATCGCAGCCCCACGCGCAGTCTCAACGACGATCCACGCGAGGCGCCACCCCGCCGAGACGGAAGCCAGCGTCGCGATCGCGCCGGCACGGCGACGTGACTCTCCAGTTCGGCGCAACAGCCCCGCACACGACGAAGGGGCACCCGCCGTAGCGGGTGCCCCTCCGGAAATTGAGTGCTTAGCGGCCGTTGCCCACGGTCGACTGGGGAGAGCCGACGCTGGCCTGCTGCTGGATGTCGTGCACCCAGGTGTGGTGGTCGATACCGGCGGAGGCGGGCGCGGCCAGAGCGAACGTGGCGGCGGCGAAACCTGCGGCGATGGTGCCGGCGAATCCGAGCTTCTTCATGGTCTACCTCTTTCCCTCTACTCGCTCTGGCTGAGCGTTCTGATGGTCATAACCGGCAGGTCAGGGAAAGAATTTCCGGTGGCAGTGATTGTGCGGCGCGTGGCAGGATTCGACGCCCTACTCTGGTCGAGTGACACTCGTGCTCGGCCCAGTCCTCCGCCACGTCGGCCCCACCTCGGCGATGATCTGGGTGCAAACGGAACGGCCCGCCACCGTCGAGGTGCTCGGTTGCTCGGCGCCCACGTTCGAGGTGCAGGGCTTCCACTACGCGATGGTGCCGGTGGAGGGCCTGACCGAGGACTCGGTGACCGAGTACGAGGTGCACGTCGACGGTGCGAAGGTGTGGCCCGAGGCCGACTCGTCCTTCCCGCCGAGCGTCATCAAGACTCGCGGACCCCGCAGCGCCGACCGCCTTCGGCTGATCTTCGGCTCCTGCCGCTACCCGAAGACCGGCGACGAGAAGCTCGACGCCAAGCTCGGCGACGACGCCCTGGACTGCTACGCCGCCCGGTTGCCCCGTCTGCCGGTCGAGGAGTGGCCGGACGCGCTGATCCTGCTCGGCGATCAGGTCTACGCCGACGAACTCACGCCGCAGGCCCGCCAGCACCTGGCGGGCCGCCGGTCGGGCCGGAACAAGGGCCACCGCCCGCCCGACGAGGTGGTCAGCTTCGGCGAGTACGAGGGTCTGTACCGGCACACGTGGGGCGATCCCGAGATCCGCTGGATCATGTCGACGCTCCCGACGGCGATGATCTTCGACGACCACGACATCCGCGACGACTGGAACACCTCCGCGGCGTGGCGGGCCGAGGTCAACGAGAAGCCGTGGTGGCGCGACCGCATCCGGGCGGGCCTCGCGTCGTACTGGGTCTACCAGCACCTGGGGAACCTGGCCCCGGCGGAACTGCTGACCGACCCGGACTACCAGAAGGTGCTCGCCGCCGAGGGCGACACCTGGTCGCACCTCAGCGACCTCGCCGACCGGGCCGACGCGGAAGTCGACGGCGACAAGGGCCTTCGCTTCAGCTACCGGTGGGACCTGGGCCGCAGCAGGCTGATCATGGTCGACTCGCGCAACGCCCGCATCCTGGACTCCGGTGATCGCAAGATGCTCGGCGACCGCGAGTTCGCGTGGCTCGAGGAGCAGATCGAGGACCGACCGGCCGACATCGACCACCTGATCCTCGGCTCGTCGCTGCCCTGGCTGCTGCCCCCGGCGATCGGCGACGCGCAGACCGTCAACGAGGCCGCTGCGAACCGGCCGGGCCTGCGCGGCCGGCTGGGCGAGACGATCCGTCAGGCCGCCGACTTCGAGCACTGGGCGGCGTTCCTGCAGTCGTTCCTCCGGCTCAGCGACCTCATCGCGCGGGCGGCGTCACGACAGACGAACGAGCTGGCCAGCATCTCGGTGCTCTCCGGCGACGTCCACCACAGCTACGCCGCGCGTGCGAACATGCCGGGCACCCGCGTTCACCAGCTGGTGTGCTCGCCGGTGCACAACTACGTGCCGTTCTTCGTCAAGCCGGTCTTCAAGCTGGCCTGGTCTCAGCGCGCCGCCCGCGTGACGCGACGGTGGGCCCGTCGCAACGGGTCCCCCGACCTGCCGTTCTCGTGGCGGAACCTCAGCGGGCCACTGTTCGGCAACACCCTGGCCGCACTGAACGTCGACGGTCGCAGCGCCGAGGTGGTATTCGAGCAGCCCGACGAGGCGGGTCACCTCTCCGAGGTCACCCGGATCGCGCTGACCGACTGAGTGTCAGGCCGTCCGGCTCTCGGCCCGCGGCGGTGCCGTGACCTGATCTGCTGCCCGCCCGAACACCATCGACTCCTCGATGCGGTCGAACCGGTGGTCGACGATGTCGAGCACGTAGTTGTGCCGGACGTGCCACGGCCTCTTGCTGCCCGACCGGGGCAGGGCGTGCGGGGCACGCTTGATGTAGCCGGCGTCGAGGTCGAACGTCGGCTTCTCCTCCACTGGCGTGTCGCCGAGGTGCGGGTAGGCGTGCGTGTACCCGTGAGAGTCCATGTAGGCCAACAGCTTCGCGACGGCGCGGGCCGTCATGTCGGCGCGCAGCGTCCACGACGCGTTGGTGTACCCGATGCACCACGCCATGTTCGGGACGTCCTCGAGCAGGTACTCCTTGTAGACGAACCGGTCGGTGGGGTCGACGTCCCGGCCGTCCACGACGATCTTGATGCCGCCGAGCGCCTGCAGCTGCAGACCGGTCGCCGTCACCACCACGTCGGCGTCGAGCCGGCGACCAGACGTCAGCACGATCCCCGTCTCGTCGAAGTGGTCGACGTGGTCGGTGACGATCTCGGCGCGGCCCTCGCCGATCTGGTTGAACAGATCGTGGTCGAGGATCAGGCACATGCGCTGATCCCACGGGTCGTACCTCGGCTTGAAGTGGGTGTCGACGTCGTAGCCCTTCGGCAGCGCGGCGATCGTGCGGTTCCGGACCAGCCACCGGCCGAAGCGCGGCGCCTTGCGGAACATGAAGTACGACAAAACGTGGAACAGCGCGTTGCGGAAGCGCACCACCGAGTGGGACACCTTCCGCGGCAGCAGCTTCCGGATGGCGTCGACCATCGGGTCGATGCGCGCCATGGACATCATGTACGTCGGCGAACGCTGCAGCATCGTCACGTGTGCGGCGGTCTTCGCGAGCGCCGGGATCAGGCTGATCGAGGTCGCACCGCTGCCGATCACGACGACCCGCTTACCCGAGTGGTCGAGGTCCTCGGGCCAGAACTGCGGGTGGACGACGTTCCCACCGAACCGTTCGATGCCGGGGAACTCGGGCGTGTACGGGTCGTCGTAGTTGTAGTAGCCGGTGCCGAAGAACAGGAAGCGGCCGCGGTAGAGCTTCTCCACCCCGTCCTCCTGGGCGCGCACCGTCCAGGTGTCCGTGCCGGAGTCCCACTCGGCCGACTCCACGTGGGTGTTGAAGCGGATGTGCTCGTCGATGCCGTGCTTGCGCGCCGTCGTCGTCAGGTACTCGCGGATGTCGGCGCCGTCGGCGACGTTCTCCCGCCGGGTCCACGGCTCGTACGGGAAGCTCAGCGTGAAGATGTCGCTGTCCGACCGGATGCCCGGGTAGCGGAACAGGTCCCACGTTCCGCCGATGCGCTGACGGCGTTCCAGAATCGTGAACGACGACTTCGGGTTGCGTTCCCGGATGCGGTAGGCCGCTCCGATGCCGGAGATCCCGGCGCCGATGATCAGGACGTCTGAGTAGTCCGCGTCGGTGTCACCCACGGCGACCCTCCTTTGGTGTGCCGATGGACCAGGTACTGGTCCCGCTGCGTACCACCACCCTAGGTGGTCGGTTCCGTCCCGTGGGAAATCGGTGCGAAAAGACCGTGGTACGCGCACCCGGACGCGTCGGAGTCGTCAGACTGGTCCGGTGGTGGACGTAGTGGTGGTGGGGGCGGGGTTCGCAGGTCTGAGCACGGCGCGCGAGCTGGACCGGCGCGGCCTCGACGTCGTGGTGCTTGAGGGGCGCGACCGGGTGGGCGGGCGCTCGCACACGACCACGATCGCCGGCGTGCCGATCGACCTGGGCGGCACCTTCGTGGGCCCCAGCCAGGACGCCGTCCTCGGCCTCGCCGCCGAACTGGGGTGCCCGACGACGCCCACGTACAGCCGCGGCAAGAACCTGATCCGGTGGCGCGGGCGGGTGCGGTCGTACCGCAGCACCATCCCGAAGTTGTCGATCCTCGAGCTGCTCGACGTCTCCAGGATCCAGTGGCGGTTCGAGCGGCTCAGCCGTCAGGTCCCGGTGGCCCGGCCGTGGACCTCGCCGCTCGCCGAGCGACTGGACGCCAGAACGCTCGACGGGTGGCTGCGGTCGGTGCACGCCGGCGCCTCCACCCGCGACCTGATGGCGATCATGTCTCGCGTGACGTGGGGCTGCGAACCCGACGAGGTGTCGATGCTCCACGCGGTGCGGTACGTGAAGGCCGCGGGCGGGATCGGCCCGATGCTCGACGTCCAGGGCGGAGCGCAGCAGGACCACTTCCCCGACGGCACCCAGTCGATCGCCCTGCGGATGGCCGAGCAGCTGGGCGACCGCGTCCGCACCGAGGCCGTGGTGACCCGCATCGAACGCAGCGGCGACGGCGTCGTGGTGCACACCGACGCGGGGCCGACGTCCGCACGTGCGGTCGTCGTCGCCGTCCCGCCGGAGCACCGTGCCGACATCGCGTTCGACCCGCCGCTGCCCGACGAGCACGCGCGCCTGGCCGAGCACTGGCCGCTGGGCAGGCTCAGCAAGGCCTACGCCGCCTACGAGACGCCGTTCTGGCGCGCTGACGGCCATTCCGGCCAGGCGCTGTCCGACGAGGGCCCGGTGTTCATCACCTTCGACGTCAGTCCCGCCGACGGCCCGGGGGTCCTGCTCGGCTTCACCGACGCCCGCACCTTCGACCCGTTGCCCGCCGAGCGGCGCCGCGACCGTGCCCTGTCGTGCTTCGTCGACCTCTTCGGCCGGCAGGCGGCGACGCCGATCGACTACGTGGACCACTGCTGGGGCACCGAGGAGTTCGCCCCCGGCGGGCCCACCGCCGCGGTGCCGCCCGGTTCGTGGACGCGCTACGGCCGGGCGCTGCACACGCCGGTCGACGGCGTCTTCTGGGCAGGCACCGAGACGGCCGACGTGTGGACGGGCTTCCTCGACGGCGCCGTGCGCTCCGGCCGACGGGCCGCGGCCGAGGTGGCCGAGCACCTGGCCCGCTAGGAGGTGAGCCGCTCCTCGCGGATGGATTCGACCAGGCCGCGCAGGTGCGCGTTGACCGCGGCGGGACGTTCGAGGATCGCGCAGTGTCCGCCGCTCAGTTCGACGAACGACGTCAGGTTGGGCGCGTTGGCGGCGATGCGGCGCGCGGCCGCGATGGGCAGCAGCCGGTCGCCGCGGCTGCCGATCACCAGCGTCGGGACGGTCAGGTTGGTGAGCCCGATGTGGTTGTCGCCCATGGCGTCTACGAGCACCCGGGCCCAGCCTCCGCGGCCCGCGGGCGGGGTCTTGGCGAACAGGTCGAAGACGAAGTCGCCGATCGCCGGGTCCGCGTCTCGACCGACGGCCAGCGTGGACACCATCCGCCGCGTCTGCGCGATGGAGCCCGGCACCAGCGGCGCGGAGCCCAGTCGCTTCAGCAGCAGACCGCCGGCGCGGACGCGGCCGGCCGCCAGCCGCTCGGGTACCGGCAGGAGCTGCACGTTGCGCAGGAGTTCGCCCGAGGTGGTGTTGATGAGCGCCACGGCGTCGGCGCACTGCCGCACCCGCGCGGGGTAGCGCTGCGACCACGCCTGGATGGCGATGCCGCCCATCGAGTGTCCGGCGATCACCGCCTTCTCCCCCGGTGCCAGCGTGGCGTCGAGGACGGCGTCGAGGTCCGCGGCGAGGAAGTCGAGGCCGTAGCCGCGCCGCTTCGGCACGCCGCTGCGGCCGTGCCCGCGGTGGTCGTAGGCGATGACGCGATGGTCTCGGGACAGGTCCGCGATCTGGTTGGCCCACACCCGGATGGCGCAGGTGATGCCGTGGGCCAGCACGATCGGGTAGCCGTCCGCCGGTCCGAACACCTCGGTGTGGATGCGGGTGTGGTCCGAGGAGTGCACCATCAGCGTCTTGCCCGCCGGCAGCTCGGTGGCGGGCGCGTAGGGCCGCAGTCGAGGGCTCACCGGGACCTCCCATCCGCCACGGCAGCCTTGCCGTGCGCGGGAGAAGTCTAACTACGTCTAGTTGACGCGTGTCAAGAGATGGCGTCCTGGCGGGGCATCACGAGAACCGGCTTCACCGCGCCCCCGGACGTCGCCGCCGACCACGCGGCATCGAAGTCGTCGAAGGCGAACCGCGTGACCACCTCGCCCACGGGCAGGTCGCCGCTGCGGACCAGATCGGCCAGTCGCGGGATGAACGCATGGGGATCGCTGTCACCCTCGACCACGCCGCGCACCCGCAGTCCACGGGCCATGATGAGGCCGACGGGCAGCGGCGCCATCAGCGCGCCGAGTCCGACCAGGGCCAGCGTGCCGCCGGCCCGCAGCGCGGCGCACGCACCGGCGAGGACGTCCGGCACCGCCGTGGTGTCCACCGCGAGCGACGCACCACCACCGGTCGCCTCGACGACCGCGGCCGCGACGTCGCCGTCGGCCGGGTCGACCACGGTGGTGGCACCCAATCGCGTTGCCAGCGAACGGCGTTCGGCCACCGGATCCACTGCGACGACGGCTCGGCAGCCGGCGATCCGCGCACCCATCACCGCCGAGAGGCCCACACCACCCGCGCCGAACACCACCACGGTGTCGTCGGCGCCCGCCGCGAGCGCGTTGAGCACCGTGCCGACGCCGGTCTGCACGCTGCATCCCAGCGGTGCCGCGAGCGCGGGGTCGATCGACTCCCCGATCGGGATGGCGTTGGCCGACCTGGCGAGAGCGTGGGTGGCGAAGCTGGACTGTCCGAAGAAGCCGCCGCGGATGGGGTGTCCGTCCAGGCGCAGTGCGCTGGCCTCGTCGCCGCGGTCGCCCCGCATGTTCAGCGTGGTGGCGTGGTCGCAGTAGGCGGGTGCGCCGGACGCGCAGGCGCCGCACGAGCCGCAGCTGTCGAACGTCAGCACCACCTGCTCACCGCCGCGGCGGCGCGAGTCGGGTCCCGTGGCGACGACGGTGCCCGCACCCTCGTGCCCGAAGGTCATCGGCATCCGCTTCGCCGGCCACCTCGCGGCGAGGCTGACGTCGGTGTGGCAGATGCCGACGGCGTCGATGCGGACGAGCACCTCGTCACGGATCGGACCCCGGATCTGGACGTCGGTCAGTCGTGGCTGGGATCCCTCGTCGAGCAGGACCGCGGCGCGGGCTTCGATCACCCGGGGATGTTAAATGGTCTGGATGCGTGCCATTCAAGTAGCCCGACTGGAGGGTCCGCACGCCGCGGAACTCGTGGACATCGACGAGCCGACCGGGGATGGCGTCGTCATCGACGTGCACGCCGCGGGCGTCGCGTTCCCGGATGCGCTGCAGACGCGCGGCCAGTATCAGCACGCGCCGGAGTTGCCGTACACGCCCGGCGCCGAGGTGGCCGGCGTCGTGCGCAGTGCACCGGCGGGTGCGCACGTCTCGACCGGTGACCGCGTCGCCGGCCTGACGATGCTGTCCGGCGGAATGGCCGAAGTCGTGGTGCTGCCGCCGGATCGGGTGTTCCGGCTGCCGGGTTCGGTGTCCTTCGGGGCCGGCGCGGGACTGCTCTTCAACGACCTGACGGTGCACTGCGCACTGCGCACCCGTGGCCGACTCGCGCCCGGGGAGACCCTGCTGGTCCACGGCGCGGCCGGCGGCATCGGCACGTCGACGCTGCGCCTGGCCGCCGCCTGGGGAGCCTCCCGGATGATCGCCGTGGTGAGCACCGAGGACAAGGTGGCCGTCGCCCGCGCCGCGGGCGCGACGGACGTCGTTCTCGCCGAACGCTTCAAGGACGACGTCAAGGAGTTGACCGGAGGACGCGGCGTGGACGTCGTCGTCGACCCCGTGGGCGGTGACCGGTTCACCGACTCCCTGCGGTCGCTGGCTCCCGGCGGGCGCCTGCTGGTGATCGGCTTCACCGGCGGGGACATCCCCACCGTCAAGGTCAACCGGCTGCTGCTCAACAACGTCGACACCGTCGGCGTCGGCTGGGGAGCATGGGCGGCAACGCATCCCGGCTATCTGCAGGAGCAGTGGGCCGAGATCGAGCCGCTACTGGCCGCGGGCCTGGTCACCGTGCCCCAGCCGGTGGTCTATCCACTCGAACGGGCCGGCGAGGCCATCGCCTCGCTCGAGGACCGCTCGGCCCGGGGCAAGGTCGTCGTCCGGGTGCGTTAGCGGCTCCCGGCGTCGTCGCGCAGCACCACGGCGGCGATGACGGCGGCCACCGCGGTGAGCACCAGGATCGTCGATGCGACGGCGGTCCATCCGCGCGCGTCGAACGCCACGCCGCCGACCCAGCCGATGGCGCTGGATCCGCCGTAGTAGAAGAGGTTGTAGAGCGACGACGCCTGGGCCCTGCCCGCAGGTGCCGACTGTCCCGTCCAGCCCGCGGCGATCGAGTGCGCTCCGAAGAATCCCGCCGTGGCGATCACCAGACCGACGAGGACGGCGATCAGGTTGTCGCTCAACGTGATCGAGACACCCACCGCCAACGTCGCGATCGATCCGAGCAGGATTCGCTTGCGCCCGAAGCGCGATGCCTCGGCCCCGGCGCGCGATGACGCCCACGTGCCCGCCAGGTAGGCCAGGAACACCAGGCTGATCACCGACGGCGCCAGCCCGAACGGCGCACCGGCGAGCCGGAAGCCCAGGAAGTTGTAGAGCGCGACGAACCCGCCCATGAGCAGGAACGCCTGGGCGAACAGGGCCAGCTGACGTGGCGAGCGCAGGTTGGCCGCCAGGCGGTGGGCCAGGCTGCCCTCCGGGTTGGCAGCACGCCGGTTGCGCGGCGTGAAGCCGCGCGGCTCGGGTGCGAGCCTGACGAAGCTGAGCGCGGCGAGGCCGCAGACCACCGCGACGGTGAAGACGCCTATGCGCCAGCCCGCGACCTCGGCGACCGGGCTGGCCACCAGCCGGCCGAGCAGCCCGCCGATCGTGGTACCCGCCACGAACGTCCCGGCCGCCCGAGCGGCGTGCACGGGGTTGACCTCCTCGGTCAGGTAGGCGACGGCGATCGCCGGCACGCCACCGACGAACAGACCCTCGACGAACCGTCCGGCCAGCAGCAGCTCGTAGCTGGGTGCGAACGGGATGAGGAGCCCGACCGCCGTCGCGGTGGTGACCGACGTCGAGATCGCACGGACCCGGCCGACGCGGTCGGCGATCATCGACCACGGGATCACGCCGACTGCCAGCCCGATGGTCGACGCCGAGATCATCAGCGCGGCGTGAGCGGCGCCGACGCCCAGGTCGGCCGAGATCAGTGGGAGGACGGCCTGCGGCGAGTACAGCTGGGCGAAGGTCGCGACGCCCGCGCAGAACAGGGCCGCGAGCAGCCGACCGTAGGCAGCCGAGCCCTTGGCGTGACCCGTCCAGGACCGGTCGAGCGAGTTGTCGATGGACACTCGAATCAGGTTAGGAACGCATTCTCGATGTGTCCAATGCATGACACACGTCGAATCGATACGTCTGGCACATCATTACTGCTGAGGCGACGACTCTCGGAGAAAGATCGTGAAACGTTCCGTCGGCGGCGACGGCGTCCGGTCCCGGTCCCACACCAGTCCGACCTCGCGTCGCGCTCCGACGTTGGTCAGCGGAACGTGCACCACCTTCGCCGTCGCCTCCGTGCCCTCGCGCGGGAGCGGCACCACCGCGACGCCGAACCCCGCCGCCACCAGACCCTCCATGGTCGGGATCTCCGTGGCCTCGAAGACGATCTCCGGCTCGATCCCGTCCTCGGCCCACAGTGCGTCGGTGAGCAACCGCAGGCCGAAGGGCTGCTCGAGTGCGACGAACGGCTCGCCCGCCGCCGCGGACATCCGCACCCGAGCCCGGGACGCCAGCCGGTGGCCACGCGGCACGGCCAGACACAGCCGCTCCGCGTACAGCCGATGCCAGGTGAACCCTGACCCTGCGGGCCGCGGCGAGGTGATCGCGACGTCGGCCCGTCCGGTCAGCACGCGTTCGGTGATCTCGTGTGCCGGCCCCTGGAACAGGTCGAAACCGATGCCCGGCGCGGCTTCCCGGAACCGTCGGAGCTGTTCTGGCACATACCAGTTGGCCAGCGAGTGCAGGAAGGCGAGGCGAACCCGCCCGGTGTCGGGGTCGCGCAGCGCGGCGATGCGCTCGGTGGCCGACTGCATCTCGGCGAGGCTGCGGCGGGCGTGCTCGACCATGATCCGTCCGTACGGGTTGAGCCGGAGCCGCCGGTTGACCCGGTCGAACAGCGGCGTCCCCGCCTGCTCCTCGAACCGGGCCAACGCCCGCGACAGCGTCGGTTGGCTGATCCCCAGTTCCGCGGCGGCCTCGGTGACGTGCTCGGTCTCGGCGAGGACGACGAACCACTGCAGTTCCTCGAGGTGCACGCTACGACGATAGCCAGGTGACGTTTTCGCCGGTCACGGACAGGGAACAACGACGCCATGTCACTGACCGTCGCCGTCACGGGACCCACCGGAGAGATCGGCATCTCGACCATCGAGGCCCTGGAACAGCACCCCGAGGTCACGACGATCATCGGCATGGCGCGCCGACCGTTCGACCCCGCCGCGCGGGGCTGGACCAAGACGGTCTACCGGCAAGGCGACATCCTCGACCGCGACGCCGTGGACGGGCTCGTCGCCGACGCCGACGTGGTGGTCCACCTCGCATTCATCATCATGGGATCGAGGGACGAGAGCGCCCGGATCAACCTGGAGGGCACCCGCAACGTCTTCGAGGCGACCGCCGCCGCGCAACGCCCCCGGCGGATGGTCTACACCTCCTCGGTCGCCGCCTACGGCTACCACCCGGACAACCCGAGCCCGATCACCGAGGACGTCCCCGTGCGGGGCTCCGCCGAGCACTACTACTCCGAGCAGAAGGCGGCGTGCGAGGCGACGCTGGCCGACGCGACCGCGGGCTCCTCGCTCGAGGTCTTCGTGCTGCGGCCCTGCATCGTCGCCGGACCGAAGGCGACCGCCCTGGCCGACGCCATGCCCTGGAACCGACTGCCGGACGGCGTCCGTCGCATCACCCGGGCGTTGCCGCTGCCCAAGCCGCCGTTCCCCGATCCGGGCACACCCCTGCAACTCGTCCATCACGACGACGTCGCGGCCGCCATCGCCCTGGCCGTCACGACCACGTCCGCCCCGGCGGGTGCCTACAACATCGCCGGCGACGGCCTGCTGTCCATGTCCGACGTCGGGGAGGCGTTCGGCGCCCGGCCGGTCAAGGTGCCGCACCTCGCGGCCGTGGCCACGTCCGAGGTGATCGCACGGCTCCCGTTCGTGCCGTTCGCGCTGGAGTGGCTGCACGCCGGACGCGCGTCGGTGGTGATGGACACCAGCAAGGCCAAGGAGCACCTCGGGTGGCGCCCCGAGCACACGTCGGCCGACACGCTCGCCGCGCTGGCCGACGCGGTGAACCGGACCTGACTCAGGCGCCCACCGACATCTGCGTGATCTGCTTGCACGCCGCGCACATGCCGGCGCTGGGATAGCCGCACGCGGGGCAGATCGACGACCGGGACGGATCGAGAAGTGACGCGAACGACAGTGCCGACGGTTCAAGATCCCGTCGCCATGGGCGGGAGGCCATCCCCACCATTCCGCTGCTGGTTTGCTCCTCAACCGTGTGAATCATGCCAATCTTCCTCTGTTGCAGCCCCGACCAGGCAGTGCAGTCGCCGATCCGGAAAGGTGCATGTTGCCACCTCCGCCGCTCGCCGTGCACGGTGCGGTTACCCAACCGTGATGTGCGAAAACCTAGCTGAGCTAGCGATACTCCGATGATCACCCTCGACGCGCTGGGGGCATGGGTGATCAAGTGCAACCCGACGCGGACGCCGCTCGAGCCCATGCTCGCCGCGGGCGAGACGAAGCCGTCGTGGTGCGTGGCCGACAACTACCGGTCCCGGCTGCTGCGCCCCGGCCAGCGGGTCCTGTTCTGGGTGTCGGCGCATCCGCGGCGCGGCATCTGGGGATCCGGTCACGTCATCGCGGCTCCCACGACGGGCGACGACGGTCGCCTGCACGTCCCGGTCCGCGTCCCACTGTTCGCCGACCCGGTGCTCGCCGCGGAATTGACGACGGTGCCGGGGCTGGGCGCCATGGAGGTGTTCCGCTCCCCGCAGCAGGCCAACCCGTCCTGGGTGAGCAGCGCGGAGTTGGCGCTGCTCGACCCGTTACTGCCCGGCTGAGCGTCCCACCCGGTTGAACCGCTTGCCGCGGGCGATCCTGCGCATCTCCGCATCCTGGTCGATCAGACCGCTCAACTCGCGGTGCAGTGCGGTCCCCACGCGTTCGCAGAACCGTCGGGGCTCGTCCGCGGCGTCGGGTGATTCGGGGATGATCAGGTCGACGATCCCGTCGCGACGCAGGTCGAGTGACCGGATCCCCTGTCGCTCGGCCATGTCCGGAGCGTGGTCGACGTCGCGGTGGACGATCGCACTCGCTCCCTCCGGCGGCAGCGGCGAGAGCCACGCGTGCTGCGCGGCGAGGACGCGGTCGGCCGGGACCAGCGCCAGTGCGCCGCCTCCGGTGCCCTGCCCCAGCAGCACCGACACCGTCGGGGTGTCGAGGTCGACCATGTCGGCGATGCAGCGAGCGATCTCGCCGGCCAGTCCGCCCTCCTCGGCGTCTTTCGACAGTGCCGCACCGGCGGTGTCGATGACGGTGACCAGCGGCAGCCGGAGGTCTTCGGCCAGTCGCATCCCACGCCGCGCCTCGCGCAGCGCCGCGGGGCCGAGCGGCGTACGCGGCGTCTGTCCGTGCCGGTCCTGTCCGAGCAGCACGCACGGCATGTCGCCGAAGCGGACCAGCGCCAGGATCAGACCGGGGTCGGACTCGCCCTGACCGGTTCCGTTGAGCGGCAACACGTCTGATGCGGCGTTGAACAGCAGCTCGCGTACGCCGGGCCGATCGGGGCGGCGCGACGCCAGCACCGAGGTCCACGCCGGGACGTCGTCGATCACCCGGTCCGGGGTGTCGGCCGGCAACCCGCAGCGCCGGGGTTGATCGGTCATGATCCGCAAGGCCCGGTCGACGATCTCGCCGAGCTGTTCCGGCGGCCGGACCGCGTCGATCAGCCCGTGCGCCTGCAGGTTCTCCGACGTCTGCACCCCGGCGGGGAAGCGATCGTCGTACAGCGCCTCGTACACGCGCGGGCCGAGGAACCCGACGAGCGCCTCGGGTTCGGCGACGGTGAGGTGCCCGAGCGATCCCCACGACGCGAACACCCCACCGGTCGTGGGGTGCCGGAGGTAGACGATGTAGGGCAGGTGGGCGGCCTTGTGCAGGGTGATGGCGGCGGTGATCCTGACCATCTGCAGGAACGCGACCGTTCCCTCCTGCATCCGCGTTCCCCCGGACGTCGGCAGGGCCAGCAGTGGCAGCCCCTCCGCGGTCGCCCGGTGGATCGCCGTGACCAGCCGCTCCCCCGCCGCGACGCCGATCGAGCCTGCGAGGAAGGCGAATTCGCTCAGCAGGATCGCGACCTTGCGCCCGCGGATCGTGATGGCGCCCGTGATCACCGACTCGTCGAGGCCGGTCTTGGCGCGCGCCGCCGCCAGCTCGCCGGCATACGCGTCGTCGACCGCGAACTCGCCGGCCGGCGCGTCCCAGCTGACGAAGCTGTCGACGTCGGCCAGCACGTCGAGCAGGTCGCGCGCGGACAGCCGGCGCATCAGACGGCTTCCTTCAGCCAGGCGCGGACGAGGTCCTCGTCCGCGCCGAGGACGGGCGGGGCCAGGTGCGCGGTCTCGGTGACCTCGGTGCCGTCGGCGTCGAAGAAACGCAGCGGCGGGCCGGGCAGCGTGACGGTCCCCAGCGTCTCGTGGTCGACGTCGATCAGCAGGCCCTGAGAACGGGTCTGCTCCCACTCGTAGACCTCCTGGACGTTGCGGACCTTGCCCGCGGGAACGCCGATCTCGTCGAGCAGCGTCAGCAGCGACGCCGTATCGTGCGCGGCGAACAGTTCGGAGACGAGCGCGATGACGCCGGCCTGATTGGCGACCCGTTGCGGGTTCGTGGCGATGCCCTCGGTGTCGGGATCGACGCCGAAGCCCTCGCAGAACCGGTGCCAGAGCCCCTCGCTGCCCACCGAGATCTGCACGGCGCCATCGGCGGTCGGGAACAGCCCGTACGGGCAGATGGACGGGTGGTGGTTGCCCTGCGCCTCGCCGACCTCGCCAGCAACGGTCCACTTCGTGCCTTGAAACGCGTGCACGCCGACGACGCTGGCGAGCAGGGAGGTCCGCACCACGGAGCCGCGCCCCGTGCGATCGCGGTCGCGGAGTGCCGCGAGCACGCCGAACGCCCCGTACATGCCGGCGAGCAGGTCGGCGATCGGGACGCCGACGCGCTGTACGTCGTCGGGACCGGATCCGGTGAACGACATCAGGCCGGCCTCGCCCTGGGCGATCTGGTCGTAACCGGACCGGCCACCCTCCGGGCCGTCGTGGCCGAAGCCGCTGATCGACAGGATCACCAGGCGGGGGTTCAACTCGGACAGTCGCTCCGGCGAGAAGCCGAGCCGGTCGAGGACGCCGGTGCGGAAGTTCTCGAGCAGGACGTCGGCCTTCCTGACCATGTCCTCGAGGGCCTGGCGCCCGTCGTCGGTCTTGAGGTCCAGCGCGATCGACCGCTTGTTGCGATTCGCCGACAGGAAGTAGGTGGATTCGCGGTCGGCGCCGACGGGCTCGACGAACGGCGGACCCCAGGCGCGGGTGTCGTCCCCACCCTTGGGGCTCTCCACCTTGATCACGTCGGCTCCGAGGTCGCCGAGCATCATCGCCGCGTGCGGGCCTGCGAGGGCGCGGGTCAGGTCGACCACCACGGTGCCGCGCAGCGGACCGGTCCTGCCCGTCGTGTTCAGTTCCAGCGACATCGTGCGCCTCCCGTGGATTGGTGACCTAGTGGACTAGCCAATTCATTGGACCATGGCGACCGGAACCCTGTCAACGGGTGTCGGCGCAGGTCAGGATGGGTCGCCGAGGCGCACGACGACGCCGGGAGGCGGCGGCGCGCCGACCTCGCGCACCGCCGCCTCCCGGCGTTCCTCAGATCGTCAGAGCAAGCCGGGCACCACGAGGACGGCCCAGGCGATGAGCGGTCCGATCGCCACCACTAGCGCGCTGTACTTGAGGATCTGCTTGTAGAACACGTCCCGGTCGATGCCCTGGGCGTTGGCCAGCACCAGTGCGCCGTTGGTCGAGAACGGGCTGACGTCGACGATCGTGGAGGCGATCGCCAGTGCCACGATCACGCCGACGGCACCCACCTCGCCGGCCATCAGGAACGGGACCGCGAGCGGGATGGTGGCGCCCAGGATCGCCGTCGAGGACGCGAACGCGGACACGATGGCGCCGATGTAGCAGAGCAGCAGTGCGACCAGCAGCGGCGCACCCAGTGCCGCGACTCCGTTGCCGACCCACTCGACGGTGCCGGCCTCCTGCAGGACGCCGACGAAGGTCAGCACGCCACCGATGAGAAGCACCGTCGACCAGCTGATCTGATTGATCGCACCCTTCTGCGCCTTCGGTGAGGCGAGCGCCAGGATCACCGCGATCGTCATCGACACGAACCCGACGTCCAGGTCGAGGATCAGCGAGAACACGGCCAGCGAGGCGAGGCCGACGAGAGTGAGGATCTGCTCGAAGGTGATGGCCTTGACCGCGACGGCCAGCGGCGGCGCCTTTTCGGCGGTCACGGCCTGCGAGCGGGCCTTGGTGGTGGTCGTGCCGAAGCCGCGCATGACCGTCGCCGGGGACTTGCCGCCACCCACCGCGCCGGTGTCGTCCTCGGGACGGACGTCGTCGTGGTCGTGCACGCTGCGGCCGATGAGGTCGCGCCCACCGAGGAACGTGAAGAGCAGGACGCCGATCGCGGCGTTGAAGAAGAGGCTGCCCAGAAAGAGGGCCAGCGGGCTGTTCTCGAGGCCGGCACCGGAGGCGATGTTGTTGACGGTGACGCCGTAGATGCTGATCGGCGAGAAGCCGCCTGCCTGCGCGCCGTGCACCACCATCATGCCCATCAGCAGGGGCTTGATGTCGTACCGCGCGGCGAAGCCGAGGGCGATCGGGGCGACGATGGCCACCGCGGCGGGGCCCAGCGCCCCGATCGACGTCAGGACGCCGGTGACCCCGAACATCACCCACGGGATGAGGGCGACGCGGCCGCGGACCAGCCGGACCGCCCCGCGCACCAGCAGGTCGACGGTCCCGTTGTTCTGGGCGATCGCGAAGAGGTACGTGATTCCGACCAGCGTGAGGAACAGGCTGCTCGGGAATCCGCCGATGATCTGGTCGGAGTCCATGCCGACCCAGATCGTGCCGACGAAGAACGCCGCGACGAATCCGAGGGCACCCATATTGACGGGCAACACCGTCGCGGCGATGAACATGACGACCAGCGCCAGGATCGGGATCACTTCAACGGGCATCGCCTTCTCCAACCTGTGGTGCGGGTCTGGCCAATTGGCCTAGCCACTGAGTCACTAGGAGTGAAACAGTGAACCCGGTCACTGTCAACCCTCGACTGTGTCTTCTGTCATGTTCCTGGGAACGGCTATTCTCGGTCCGAAGGCAAAGAGAGTGAGTGACTCAGTGGCTGAGCAAATTCGCCCGGTGGCTCGACCCCGGCTGTACGAGGTGATCGTCGAGCAGCTGTGCAAGCACATGGCCGACGGCGACATGCAGGCCGGCGAACGGCTGCCTCCGGAGCGTGAACTGGCCGCCCAGCTGGGTGTTAGCCGCGCGTCGCTGAGCCAGGCACTGGTGGCCCTCGAGGTGCAGGGCATCCTGTCGGTGCGCCATGGCGACGGTGCGGTCCTGATCCGTCGACCCGTCGGCGACGCCGCGATCCGGGCGCTCCGCGAGCACGCCGATCGACTGCCTGAGGTCATCGAGGCGCGCGAGGCTCTCGAGGTAAAGCTCGCCGAACTCGCCGCCGCGCGCCGAAGCGACGCCGAGATGGCCGCGATCGACGACGCGCTGGCGATCATGGAACTCGAGATCACCGGCGGCGAGCGCGGGGTATCGGGTGACGAACACTTCCACGCCGCCATCACCGCCGCCGCGCACTCCCCCCTCCTGGCACGGCTGATGGGCGAGATCGCCGAACTGGTGCGCGAGACGCGCATCGAATCGCTGTCGCAGTCCGAGCGGCCGAAGGCCTCCCTGGAAGGCCACCGCCGCATCGCCGAGGCCGTGCGCCGGCAGGACCCCGTCGAGGCGGGTCGCGCGATGGCCGACCACATCCGGATGGTGTCGGACGTCGCGCTGCTCCGCGCCGGGAACTGACCCACGTGCCGGCTCGACCCGTCTTCGTCCTCCACGAACACCGAAAGCCTCGACCGCACTTCGACCTTCGGCTCGAGGAGGACGGCGTCCTGCGGTCCTGGGCGGTACCCAAGGGCCTGCCGGTCGACTCCCGGCACGACCGGCTCGCGGTCGCGGTCGACGATCACGACCTCGAGCACGCGATCTACACCGACGCGGACAAGGACATCGCCGACCACGGCTGGTGGCAACTCGTCGACCGCAACGACCGCCGCCTGGTCTTCGACCTGCACGGTGAACGGAACACGTTGCGCTACGCGCTCATTCGTACCGATCGCGACTGGCTGGTGCACCTGACGAAGGACCAGCCGAACCTGCGCTAACGAGCGCGCCTGCGCGGGGCCGCGGAGCGCGGTGGCCTGGCACGCATGTGATCACGCGCCCGGCTCATGACGTCGCCGAGAGTGCGCACGTCCCGATCCGAGAGCGAGTCGAACAGCAATTCGCGCACGACGTCGACGTGCCCCGGGAGCACGTCGGCGACGCGGGCGCGGCCCGCCTTCGTGATGTCGACGACCGTGGCGCGCTGATCGTCGGGACTCGCGCGGCGGCTGATCAGGCCGTCCCGTTCCAGGAGTCCGGCCTGGTGGGTCAGACCGGAGCGGCTGTAGACGACCCCGTCGGCCAGATCGGTCATGGTCAGTGATCGGCCCTCGGCATCAACGAGTTTCGCCAGGATCTCGAACTGGACGTAGCTCAGTCCACCCTCGGCCTGCAGCTGCTTGCGCACCTCGTACTGCAGCAGGCTCACCGCCTCCGTCAAGGCGAAGTAGGTCCGCATCTGCTCGGGCTTGAGGGCGTCGGCCATGCGCCGCAGTGTAGTGCTTCACCGTCGAAGCACTACCCTCCGAGCGACTCCTACTCGCCGACGGGAACGAGCACCACCTTGCCGTGCAGGCGGCCGGCGTCGGACGCGTCGTGCACCGCTGCCGCCGTGGCGATCGGGCGGCGCTCGGCGACGTCGATGCGCAACGTCCCGTCGTCGACCCGGCCGACGAGGCCTGCCAGTTGCGCGGCGTCGCTGCGGACGAAGACCCGTTGCGTGCGGATCCCGCGGCCCGGGTTCTCCGGCCCGGCGGCCATGGTGCCGACGTGGACCCCGCCGTCCGCGACGACGCCGATGAGCGCCTCGGTCTGCTCGTCGGTCGTGCCGACGAGGTTGAGCACCACGTCGAACGGAGCGCCCTCGACCTCCAGCGGCGCCCGACCGTAGTCGAGGTGGTCGACGATCCGATCGGCGCCGTACCCACGGAGCCGGTCGGCGTCGTGCGGCTTCGCCGTCGCGGTGACGACCGCTCCGACCTGCTTGGCCAGTTGGACGGCATGGCCACCGACCGCGCCCGAGGCTCCGTTGATCAGGATCGTCTGTCCCGCAGTCAGGTTCGCGATCTCGAACAGGGATTGCCAGGCGGTGAGGCCCACCACCGGCAGTGCGGCGGCATCGGCCAGATCCACCGACGCCGGCGCGGTGGCCAGCGACCCGGCGTCTGCGAGTGCGTACTCCGCGGCGGCTCCGTCGGCATCCAGCGACAGCATCGCCACGACCGCGTCGCCGACGGTCCAGCCCGTCACCCCCTCGCCCAGTTCGGCGATCGTGCCCGCGACGTCGACGCCCGGAACGTGCGGGAAGTCGATGGCGTACACCGAGGACAGGTAACCGCCGCGGATGCCCGCGTCGACCGGGTTGAAGGAGGTGGCTGCCACCTTCACCAGAACCTGGCCGGAACCGGGAACCGGACGCGGCGCGTCGCCGTACTCCAGGACCTCACTGTCGCCGTAGCTGCGGTAGAACAAAGCCTTCACGATCGTCCTCCTCGTTCTGGTGCTTCGACCTCGAAGCAGTTCACTTCGTATCAACTCGCTTCGATGTCGAAGCATTCCCCGAGCCCGGCCTGCGGAGAAGTGTTGCCCGTCACACACCCGGCTGTTAGGGTCGTCAACATTGGCTCCAATTTCGGAGTCAAAGTGATGTCTTGCTGGGGAGGGCACCGTGGTCCGAGGTCGGAGCGGCTGGAGTCGACTCGTCGCGCTCGGCATGGCGGTGTGCGTCATCGCCGTATCTGGTTGTGCCGCAACGGAACGACGGACCGACGACGGCGGCGACATCAAGATCGGGTGGCTATCCTCGCTCAGCGGTCCGCTGTCGGCGGCAGCCATCGCGGAGAACCGCGGCGTGCGGTACGCAGTCGACCAGATCAACGCCGAGGGCGGGATCGACGGTCGCAGGATCGACCTCATCGTGCGGGACACGGGAGGCGATCCCACCAAGGCGGTCAACATGTCGAACGAGCTGACGCTCAAGGACGAGGTCGACTTCATCATCGGTCCCGTGAACTCCGGCGAGGCGTTGCCCGCCGTCCCCGTGATCGCCAAGCGCGACACCACGAACATCATCATCGGCACGGTCGACTCGCTCACCGACCCGGAGAAGTTCCCGCTGGCCTACCGCACGATCCCCACCAACGAGCAGTGGGTCCAGGCCGCCACCGACTACCTGGTGGGTCGACTCGGCATCAAGAAGGTGGCGATCTTCGGCGACACCACCGGATACGGCACCGACACGGTGAACCAGGCCGTCGACCTGGTCGAGAACGCCGGCGGCTCGGTCGTCTACCGCGGCCTGATCGACGTCAACCAGACCGACGTCACCTCCGACGTGGCCAAGGCCAGGTCCGCCGGCGCGGAGGGCGTGATGATCTGGTCGGCTGCCGCCGGGCTCGGCGGTCGCCTGATCAACGCGCGAGCCGCGCTCGGATGGGACGTGCCGATCGCCGGTCACCCGGCGCTGGCGTCCGGCGACACGGGCAAGCTGTTGAGCGACAAGGCCAACTGGTCCAACGTCTTCGCGGTGGGCTACCGCTCCATGAGCCGTGACTCCTCCGGCCGACTCCCCGCGCGCACGACGGAGTTCATCGCGTCGGCGGGCACCGAGGTGCTCGGGGAATCGATCACCTACACGCTGTGGTGGGTGGCGCTGGGGTACGACTCGGTGCAGACCATCAAGCACGCCGTCATCACGGCCGGATCCACCGATCCGGACGCCATCGAGGAGGCGCTCGACGCCACTGCGGATCTGCCCGGCGTATTCGGCGACTACACGTGGGGTCCGGACAACCGCAACGGGTTCCCGCTCGAGTCCGTCGTGATGAACGAGGCGAGTTCGTTCGACGAAGGCACCTTCACGCTCGCTCCCGGATACACGTGAGCGCCACGGCACGACCGGGGGCGACGGCGCCCGGCACCTCGTCCAGGAAGGGTGGTTTCCCATGCTCGGTCTCCTGCTGACCGCGGGTTTGGCGACCGGTGCGGTGTACGCGCTGATCGGCGTCAGCTACAACCTGATGTACAACACGTCGCGGGTCATCAGCTTCACGTCGGGCACGTTCGGGATGCTAGGCGCGGTGTTCGGCGCCTTCTTCATCGGCCAGGCCGGCCTTCCCGTCGTCGTGGCCCTCGCCGGCGCGCTGCTCATCGGCGCCGCGGCCGGCCTGCTGACCGAGTTCATCGCGGTGCGCCCGGTGCTGTCGCGCATCGACACGCACATGTACGTCCTGAGTACCCTGGCACTCAGCCTCATCATCGAAGAGGCGGTGGGCCTGTGGTGGGGCACCGAACCCCGACCGTTCCCCAGACTCTTCGAGGGCGGCAACGGCTGGGTCGACCAGAAGTACTGGCTTCCGGTCGTCACCCTGGCCGTGGTGGTCGGGCTCCTGGCGCTGCTGAACAACAGGACACTCACGGGGCGGGCGTTCCTCGCGATATCCCAGGACCCCTACGCGGCAAGGGCTCTCGGCCTCCCCCACACCTCGATCCGGGTGGGCGTGTACATGCTCGCCGGCGTGGTGGGCGCCCTGGCCGGCTTCATGGCGGGCCAGCTGACCTTCGCCTTCTTCTCCATCGGGGTGGCCTTCGCGTTCAGCGGCTTCGTGGCCATCGCCATCGGTGGCCTCGGCAACAACCTCGGGGCCGTGGTCGGCGGCCTCGCCCTCGGCGTGGTCGAACAGCTGGCCAACTACTTCCTCGGTGGTAGCTACCGCGGAACCGCGGCGCTCCTCACCCTGGTCGTCGCGCTCTTGATCCTTCCCAACGGCATCTTCGGACATGCGGAGCCTCGACGAGTATGACGACCACGGCGCACACCCCACCTCCCACGGCGACCACGACCGCGCACTCGCGCAAACCCCTCGCGCGGTTGACGATTCCCATCGTCGTCCTCGCCCTCGTGCTCCTGCCGTTCGTCTCGCCCAACCTGTACTGGGTCCACATCGCGGCGCTCGCCGCCGTGTACTGGATCCTGGTGTCCGGGTTGAACCTCGTGGTCGGCCACGCCGGCCAGATGGCCATCGGCCACGTCGGCCTGCTGGCCGTCGGGGCCTACACCGGTTGTGCCACCTACACGACGCTCGGCTGGAACCCGTTCCTGAGCCTCGTCGCCGCGATGGTGGTCGGCACCGCGGCAGGGCTGCTCATCGGGCTGCCCTCGTTGCGGCTCAAGCGCTTCTACTTCGCGATGGCCACTCTCGGCTTCGCGACGATCGTGCCGCAGCTCGCGGTCGTCTGGGATGGCGTGACGGGTGGCGGCCTCGGCATCGCCGCTCCCCTGTTCGACGGGCCGCTCGGCACCGAGACCGGCTTCTACTGGTTCGTCCTCGCCCTTGCCGCCGGCGCGACGTACGTCACCTGGCGGATCGCGCGGACCAACGACGGCCGCGGCCTCATCGCCATCCGGGACGCGGAGGTCGCCGCCGAGAGTTCGGGCGTGCCGATCTTCCGGCTGAAGCTCTACGTGTTCACTCTCAGCGGCGCGCTGGCCGGCCTCGCCGGCGCCCTCTACGCGTCGCTGCAGTCCTACGTGACACCCGACGCGTTCGTGTTCGACCTCTCGATGATGTTCTTCGTCGCCGTCCTCCTGGGCGGTCCGGGCCGCATCGCGGCGCCGCTGGTGGCGACGGTGGTGCTGACGCTGCTCCCGGAACTGGCTGCGCCCCTGGCGGAATGGTCGGCGTTCCTCTACGCGGCACTGTTGCTCGCCGTCGTCCTTGCCCTTCCCAACGGGCTCGGCGGGCTGGTCACCTCGATCAAGGACCGCGTCGGACGCCGCCGCGTACCCCCCTGGGCGAAGGGAGACCTCGACCGCCTCGGCGACGTGCTCGGCGATCGCGGGACGACCGACGAGTCGGCTCGTGTGCTGTCCGTCAGCGGGGTCGAGAAGGCCTTCGGCGGGGTCCAGGCGCTGCGCGGGGTGGACCTCGAGGTCGCGCCGGGCCAGATCGTCGGGCTGATCGGGCCCAACGGCAGCGGCAAGACGACCCTGCTGAACGTCGTCTGCGGCTACTACCCGATCGACGAGGGGACCGTCCGGATCGACGGCACGACGGTCAACGACATGCGCGTGCAGCGGCGCGCGGCACTCGGTCTGGCCAGGTGCTTTCAGAGCCCCCGCGTCGCAGGCGATCTCACCGTGCTGGAGAACGTGATGCTGGGCGGGTACCACGGCGCCCGCACGTCGTTCGCCACCTCGATGACCGGCATCGGCGGCGGTGGTCGAGAGGCGCGACTGCGGGAGCGTGCCCAGGCCGCACTCGACGTGGTGGGCCTGAGCGCCCAGTCGACCTTCCGCGCGGAACTCCTGTCACACAGCCAGCTCCGCTTCCTCGAGATCGCGCGCGCCCTGGTCGCCCAGCCGCGACTGCTACTGCTCGACGAGCCCGCCGCGGGTCTGTCGGTCGAGGAGATCGCGTCACTGGGCAACCTGATCGAATCGATTGCGGCGCAGGGCGTGGCCGTGCTGCTCGTCGAACACCACACCGACCTGGTCTTCGACGTCTGCGATTCGGTGACCGTGCTCGACCTCGGCGGGGTCCTCGCCGCGGGACGGCCCGACGACATCCGACGACACGAAGAGGTGATCCATGCCTACCTCGGCTCCTGACCCCACGACCGAACGCCCGCTGCTGGCGGTGTCCGGCCTCAGCGCCGGATACGGCAAGCTCGGAGTGCTCACCGGCGTCGACTTCGACGTCCACCGGGGCGAGATCGTGGCGCTGGTCGGTGCGAACGGCGCCGGCAAGACCACGCTGCTGTCGTGTGCCGCGGGCCTGCTGCGCGACGTCACCGCGGGGACGGTGAGCCTCAACGGTCAGGACGTCACGCGCAAGAAGCCGCGGGCGATCGTCAAGCGCGGACTGCTCTACGTTCCGGAGGGGCACCGGGTCTTCCCCGCGCTCAGCGTCGAGGACAACCTGCACCTGGCCGGCTACGGGATCGACCGCGCCGCTCGCACCGCGTCCATCGCCGAGGCGTGGGAGGTCTTCCCCGAGATCGCCGCCAAACGCCAGGAGAAGGCGGGCCGGCTCAGCGGCGGACAGCAGCAGATGCTGGTGATCGCCCAGGGGCTGGTCCGCCGGCCGGACGTCCTGATGCTCGACGAGCCGTCCGCCGGCCTGGCACCGGTCCTCGTGGATCGCATCCTCGACGTCGCCGGTTCACTGCGCGACCGGGGCGTGGGAGTCGTCATCGTCGAGCAACTCGTCGACAAGGTGCTCGCGGTCAGTGACCGTGCCTACGTGCTCACCCAGGGCCGCGTGACCTTCTCCGGCGCCGCATCCGAACTCGCCTCCGGTGACGTCCTGCAGCGGGCGTACCTCGGATGACCGCCGCACGATTCGAAGGGGACCCGATGCCGTTCATCACCGTGGAGATACTCCCCGGCCGCACCATCGATCAGCGCCAGGACTTCGCGGCGGCCGTCACAGCGGCCGCCGTCACCCATCTGGCGACCCAGCCGGACCGGGTACGCATCCGGTTCACCGAGATCTCCGAAGACGACCTCGCCCGCGGTGGATTCCTCCTCTCGCGCACACCTGGAAGGGAACTCCCATGAAGATCGACCGCATCACCACCCACCACGTGTCCGTGCCGCTGGGGCGTGAACTGCATACCGCGATACATCGCATCAGCTCCGTGCACAACGTGCTCGTCGAGATCGAGGCCGACGGCCTCGTCGGATTCGGCTACGCCTTCACGTTCAACGTGCACCAGGCGCGGGCGGTTCGTCACACCATTCACGGGCTGGCGGAACTCATCCGCGGCGAGGATTCACGCGCCATCCGCAGCCTGAACCGCAAGATGACGGCCGCACAGAACTTCGTGGGCACCGCCGGGATCAGCACGCTGGCGCAGAGTGCCATCGACGTCGCCCTGTGGGACCTGCAGGGCAAGCGCGCCGGCATGCCGCTGTTCCGGCTGTGGGGCGGAGACCGCGACGCACTCACCGTGTACGCCACCGGCGGGTGGATCTCCTCCCCCGTCGAGGACCTGATCGACGAGGCCGAGGCGCTGATCGCCGACGGCTTCGAGCACTACAAGATCAAGATCGGCTTCGAGGACTGGCGCGAGGACGTCCGCCGCTTCGAACGACTCATCGGCGCCGTGGGAGAACGACTCTCGGTGATGGTGGACGCCAACCAGGCGTGGCGTACGGCGGACGCGCTGGCCGCGGGTCGGGAGTTCGAACGACTGGGGGCGGCCTGGTACGAGGAGCCGGTCGACGCCCTCGACGTGGCCGGCTCCGCTGAATTGGCCAGGGAACTGGTGCTTCCCATCGCCACGGGCGAGACGATCTACGGCGTCGATGGGTTCCGTCCGCTCGTCGAGGCACGTGCTGCCGACGTCCTGATGCCCGACATCATGCGCGTGGGCGGACCCACCGGCTTCTTCGATGTCGCCACGTTCGCCGACGCCCACCGTCAGCAGGTGTCGTCGCACACCTTCACGGAGGTCAGTGCGCACGTGATGTCGGCCCTGCCCAACGCGGGACTCGTCGAGTACATACCTGCCTGGTGGGACGACCTGTTCGAGGATGCGCCCCGCGTCTCCGGCGGACGGGTGCGACTCACCGACCTACCGGGGTTCGGCCTCTCGTTCGCACCGAAGGCACTGCGGGACTGGTCGATCGACGACGTCGTCACGATCTGACGGACCGGGATGCCCACCGATGCCCGTCGCCTGCCGCCCGAACTACAGACCGGTTGCCGCCTGGGCGTCCAGGAACGGGGCGAGGTACTCGGGCACCTTGGCACGGTGTGCGTCCAGGAGCGTGGCCGTTAGGGGCAGGTCCCCGGCGCGGAGGGCAGCGATGATCCCGGCGTGTTCGTGCACGGTGCGCGCCCTGGCGGACTGGTCGTACAGGTACAGCGACCGGTACGCGTCGGTGAACGCCCACATGCGGCGCAGTTCGCCGACGATGAGGTCGAGCCCCGACGACGAGTAGAGCAGGAAGTGGAACTCGTGGTTGAGGGTGCGCACCGCAGCCAGGTCGTTGACCGCGCCGGCGTCGGCGATCCGCTGGTTCAGCCGCTCCAACTCGTCGAGCATCTCCGGACTCGGAGCGGGCAGGTCCAGCACGATGTCGGTCTCGAGGACGCGACGGATGCGGTACGCCTGCTCGAGTTCGGCCTTGGTGAGTCGCTTCACGGTGTAGCCGACGTTGCGCTCGTAGTCGAGAACGCCTTCGCTCTTGAGGATTCCGAGCGCTTCGCGGATCGGCGCCCTGCTGATGCCGAGTCGCGCCGCGAGGGCCTCCTGCCGGATCGGCTGTCCCGGCATGATCTGCATCGACATCAGCATCGCGCGAAGGCCGTCGACCGCGCGCGACACCGCCCCACTCGCCGTCACCTCGGATTCCATGCTCGCCTCCTCGCGTCGGGCGCACTTTGCTGCCGGATCGATTATGCAATATTGCCGTTTCCGGTGGTGGCAACCGCGTGACCTCGACTCCTTGACATCCCCATCCATCGAAGCCAATATTGGCTCCAATATTGTTCCTGAATCTGGAGGACTCGTGTCACGACGGCATGGCGGACACCTACTCGCCGAGCGACTCGTTGCCCATGGCGTCACGACCGTCTTCACCCTGTGCGGGAATCACACCCTCACCATCTACGAAGGCCTGAGCGACAACGGCATCGAGTTGATCGACCTCCGCACCGAGGCGAGCGTCGTCATGGCTGCCGACGCCTACGCCCGCGCCGGCCGACGGCTCGGGGTGGCACTGGTGACCGGCGGGCCCGCTCACACGAACGCGCTGACCGGGCTGATCACCGCGCACTCCAGCGACAGCCCCGTCCTCCTGCTGAGCGGGCAGGCCGACCTCGCCCTGTCGGGCAAGGGAGCACAGCAGGAGATCGACCAGGTGGCCGTCGCAGCGCCACTGTGCAAGTTCGCGGCCATGGTCGACCGCGTCGACCGCATCCCGGAACTCGTCGACACGGCGATCCTCCAGGCGCTGTCCGGCACGACAGGCGCGACCCACCTCAGCCTCCCGTCGGACGTCATGGGCGAGTCCGCCGAGGGGATCGACGGCCACGGCGCCGTCGCCTCGCCCGATTCGGGCACTGTCGACACCGACACGGTGGCGCAGGTGATCTCGCTCCTGGCCGACGCACGCCGCCCGGTGCTCATCGCCGGCGCGGGCGCGTACATGGCCGGTGCCTCCGACGCGTTGACCCGGCTGCTCGACGCCGCTCCCCTGCCGCTGTTCACCCTGGACTCCGCGCGCGGCATCGTGCCCGACGCCCACCCCTGCTCCCTCGGCTACGCCGATGCCTCACTCAACAAGGCGGCGGCCAGGATCGCCGACGCCGACGTCGTCGTCCTGCTGGGCAGGCGGCTGGACTTCCGGCTGCGCTTCGGCAGCCCTGACGCCATCGGCGCCGACGCGACCCTGATCGACGTGCGCAGCCCCGGCGCCGCCACCGACGAGAACCGGCCCCGGCAGTACGTCGTGGAGACCGACGTCGCACGGTTCGTCGACGGCCTCGCCACCGCCGCCGAGGGCCGCGAATGGGACGGTCGCTGGCTCGACGACCTCACTCGAATCGCCCCGATGCCCGATCCACCCGCGAGTTCCGCTGCGGCGCCGCACCATCCGCATGCCGTCGCCCTCGCCCTGCGCGAGGCCATCGGGGAGGACACCACGCTGGTCTTCGACGGCGGAGACTTCGTGCAATGGTGCCGCGGCGCCATGGCGGCACTGGGCCCCGGGCAGTGGATCCGCCTCGGCCCGATGTCGACCTGCGGCGCCGGGACTCCCTTCGCGATCGGGGCCAAGCGCGCCCATCCGGACCGGCCGGTCGTGCTCGTGACCGGCGACGGGAGCTTCGGGTACTACCTGATCGAGTTCGAAGCCGCTCTCCGGCAGCACCTCCCGTTCGTCGCGATCGTCGGGCACAACCAGTCGTGGGGACTCGAGCGCAACCTGCAGCGCGGCCTGTTCGGAGACGACTACCTGCTGGCCTCCGACCTCAGCCCCACGCGGTTCGATCAGGTGATCACCGCGCTGGGCGGCCATGGCCGGCGCATCGAGGACCTCGCCGACCTGCCCGGTGCCCTCGCCGACGCCATCGCCTCCGGACTGCCGTCCTGCATCGAGATCCCCGTGACCCTGGACCCCAGCCCGCTGACCGAGGCGGTCATCGCCCGCGGAGGAGTCGTATGAGTTCGCGCACCGGCCCCCGCCCCCTCGACGGGGTCAGGGTCGTCGACCTGAGCACCACCTTCATGGGCCCGTACAGCACGATGCTGCTCGCGCACTGGGGCGCCGACGTCATCAAGGTCGAGGCACCCGGCGGGGACGTGCTGCGGTTCATCGGCGACCACCGCGAGTCCGGGATGGGGCCGGTGTTCCTCAACGCCAACCAGGGCAAGCGCAGCCTGGCCGTCGACCTGAAGTCGTCCCATGGACGCGACGTCGTCACCCGGCTGGCCCGGCACGCCGACGTGTTCGTGCACAACTCGCGCTCGGCCGCCGCGGACCGCTGCGGATTCGGGCCGCGCGAGGTCCTCGAGGCCAATCCCAGGGTCGTCTACTGCGCCTTCCGCGGATTCGGCAGCGGTGGCCCGTACGAGCACCGGCCCGCCTACGACGACGTGATCCAGGCGGCGTCCGGCTTCGCGGCGGTGCAGGGACTCCACGGCGACCCCGAGTACATCCGATCGGCCATCGCCGACAAGACCGTCGGGGTCATGGGCGCCGCGGCCATTCTGGCGGCCCTGCACGGCCGTGACGCCACCGGTGTCGGGACGGCGCTGGAGATCCCGATGTTCGAGACGCTGACGTCGTTCCTGCTGCTCGAGCAGCAGGGCGGCTGGGCGTTCGATCCCCCCGTCGGGAATCCCGGTTATGCCAGGACGGAGTCACCGTACCGGCGCCCGTTCAAGACCCTCGACGGATCGATGGCGGTCATGATCTACACCGACGCCCAGTGGCGAAAGTTCTTCGTCGCCATCGGCAAACCGGAACTGGCCGACGACCCCCGGTTCCGCACCATCCGGGAGAGGACGATCAACACCGCCTTCCTCTATCAACTACTCGACGAGGAGATGGCCGGCCGCACCACCGCCGCGTGGGAGGAGCTGCTCGGCGAGGCGGACATCGCCACGGGTCCGGTCAACACCGTCACCGACCTCTTCGAGGATCCGCACCTCGCGGCCACCGGCTTCTTCCGCTCCATCGACCACCCGACCGAGGGGCCACTCCGCCTCCCCCGCCAGCCCGCCGAGATGGGCGCGCCGGACCCCCGCAGCGGAATCGCCCCGCTCTACGGCGAGCACACCGTCGCGGTGCTGCGCGAGATCGGCGTCTCCGAGGACGGGATCGCCGAGATGCTCGACGCCCGGTCGACACATCAGACCGGCATGGTCCGGGAGGCGACGCCGTGAGCGATCTCGACTACACCGTCGACGAACACGTCGCGACGATCACGCTGAACCGACCCGACCGGCGCAACGCGTTCACCCTGCCGATGATCAACGACTGCGCGGACCGCCTCGACTCGGCCCGCGAGGACGAGCGGGTGCGTGCGGTCGTCATCACCGGGGCGGGGGGCAGCTTCTGCTCGGGGGTCGACCTCGGCGAGTTCGACCACCAGCACCGGTCACCCCTGGAGGAGAAGCACTACCTGACGCGCAACGTCCATCGCGTGGCGCTCGCCCTCGAACGTCTCGACAAACCGGTGATCGCGGCGGTGGACGGTCCGGCCGTCGGCGCGGGGATGGACCTGGCGCTCTACTGCGACGTGCGATTCGCCTCTCCGAGCGCGCGATTCAGCGAGGCCTACGTCAAGGTGGGGCTCGTCCCCGGCAACGGCGGCTGCTGGCTGCTGCCGCGGCTCGTCGGGCGTTCCACCGCGCTGCGACTGCTGTGGACCGGCGACTTCGTCGATGCCGCCACCGCCGCCGACATCGGGCTGGTGGAGTACGTCGTCGACGACGAACCCGTGCTCGACCATGCCATCTCGTTGGCCCGCCGCGTGGCCGCCCAGCCACCGATCGCGGTGCAGACCATCAAGCGGGCCGTCCGCCAGGGCGCCTCCCAGGACCTGCCGGCCGCCCTGGACCTCATCTCCTCGCACTTCGCCGTGATCACCTCGATGCGCGACTCGCGCGAGGCGTTCGACGCCTACGCCGAGAAACGCACCGCCGTCTACGAGGGCCGCTGATGACCACCACACCGAACACCGAACACGCTCTGCGCCAAGAGGTTCGCGACCTGACCGACGAATGGCTGGCAGCCGGTCGCTACACCCCGCGGTCCGATGCGTGGCTGCGGTCCTTCGACGCGGAGTTCTCCCGCGAACTCGGCCGCAGGCACCTGCTCGGGATCAGCTGGCCGCGCGCCTACGGCGGCCGGGGACTGGGCAACGTGGCGCGCCTCGCCGTCACCGAGGAACTCCTGCGCGCCGGGGCACCCGTCGCCGCGCACTGGATGGGAGACCGACAGATCGGCCCGGCCATCCTGCGCTACGGATCGGACCGACTCCGGGATGAACTGCTACCGGGGATCGTCGCGGGTGAGCACGTGTTCTGCCTCGGGATGAGCGAACCCGAAGCGGGTTCCGACCTGGCCGCGGTCACGACGTCCGCTCGCAGGACCGAGGGCGGCTGGGTCATCACCGGGCGCAAGACGTGGACGAGCCACGCCCACCATGCCACGCACGCATACGTTCTCGCCCGCACCTCGGACGGGGAGCGCAAGCATCAGGGACTCAGCGAGTTCATCGTCGACATGCACGAGCCCGGCATCACCGTCGACCCGATACACGATCTCGCAGGACAGCACCACTTCAACGAAGTGGTCTTCACCGAGGCATTCGTTCCCGCTGACAGGCTGCTGGGCACCGAGGGTGACGGCTGGCGGCAGGTCACCGAGCAGTTGTCCTTCGAGCGAGGCGGCCCGGAGCGGGTCCTGTCGTCGTACGTCGTCATGCGGACGCTGCTCGACGGCCAGGACGGTGGCGACGTCCCCGAACTCGGAGACCTGATCGCACGCCTGGGCGCGCTCCGTCAGTTGTGCCACGACATCGCCCGGGCGCTCGACGAGGGTGAAGCGCCGATCCAGGCGGCCGCATCGCTCAAGTACCTGGGCAACCTGTTCGAGCGCGAGGTCGTCGAAGCGGCCTTCCGGAGCCGAGGAGCCGGAATCGTCTCCGCTGCTTCGGCGTTCGGAGACGGCCTGCTGGCGTCACCGGCGTTCGACATCCGCGGCGGCGCCCAGGACGTGCTGCTGTCGATCATCGCGAAGCAGGAGGCCCGCGCGTGAGTGACTCCACCGAGGAACTCCGGCACCTCGCCCGGGACCTGACCGCGAACGACCCGGCGCCCTGGGCCCAGATGCGCGAACTCGGCCTCGACCGGGTCGGCATCGACGAGGACCGGGGCGGGTCCGGAGGCGACGTCGAGGACCTCGTCACGGTCGTGCGCGCCTTCGCCGCCGCGGGCGTCCTCACTCCCCTGGTCGACGCCTCCGTCGGAGCACACGTTCGAGCCGACGGAGAACCCCGGACCGGGTACGGGGCACTGGCGCACGCACCCGCGACACTCGTCGCAACCGGCGGAACGCTGTCCGGAACGCTCGAGGACGTCCCCGACTCCGGTGCCGACCACCTCGTGCTCTTCCGCGACGAGGATGCCCTCGTGGTCGAACTGACCGGACCAGGGGTGCGGACGACGCCCTCGGCCGGTTCCGTCGCCGGCGAATCGCTGATGGCGGTGACGCTGGACGGGTCGCCGTGCATCCGCTTCGACGGTGGATACGGCCGATCACTCTGGGAACAGCTGGAACTCGAGGAGATGCTGGCGCATGCCCGCGCCGCCCTGGACCTCACCCGGACGTGGGTCAAGCAGCGTCAGCAGTTCGGTCGCCCGCTGGTCGCACTCCCCGCGGTTGCCGCGCGACTGGCCGACATGGCCGTGCAGATGCGGCTCGGCGAGGCAGCCCTGGTGCGGGTCGATCTCTCGGACGCGGACCACCGTGCGCACCGCCTGGCCTCCGCACGCCTCGTCGTCGCCCAGTGCGCCACCGTCGTGGCCCGCACCGCCCACCAACTCCACGGCGCCATGGGGATCACCGCCGAGTACCCGCTGCACCGCCACACCACGGCCATCTGGTCGCGGCGCGACCGCGCCCGGCACCGCAGCCAGGCGCGGACCCTCCTGACCACACTCGCGTTGCGGGGCGGCGAATCCGCCCTCTGGGACGACCTGACCGGCCGACGATGACGGGACCACGATGGACGGAATGAACTTCAGCGACGGCTGGCGCGACAGTCGGTCCGGCGCCCGGTACGACCGGGAGGACCCCGCGCACACGGCGACCGTCGTGGCCTCGTTCCCCGAGTCCGACGCCGAGGACGTCGACCACGCCGTGCGGGCCGTCGCCGACGCGCCGACGACCTGGGGACGGCTCGGCGCCCACGAACGCCGCGGCGTCCTCGACCGCGCCGCGGGACTCCTGCGAGAGCGCGCCTCGGCCATCGGCGACGACCTCTCCGCAGAGGAGGGCAAGCCGGTCGCCGAGGCCCGCGGCGAAGTGCTCAGGGCCGCAGACGTGTTCGCCTACGTCGCGTCGTCCGCCGACCGCGAATGCGGGCAGGTGTTCAGATCCCAGCGACCCGGCGTGACGCTGACGACCCAGCAGCGTCCACTCGGCGTGGTCGCGGCGATCACCCCGTTCAACTTCCCGGCCTTCGTCTCCAGCGGAAAGATCGCCGCCGCACTGATGGCGGGCGACGGCGTCGTCTGGAAGCCGTCCCCTCTGACCCCGATGACGGGTGCGCACGTCGTGACGGCCCTGCTCGACGCGGGCCTTCCGACCGACGTCCTGGCCTACCTCACCGGGACGTCCGCCGGGCTCGGCGAGTACCTGGTCTCCCATCCGGGGATCGACGCCGTCACGTTCACCGGCTCCAGCAGGGTCGGTGCGCTGGTCGAGGTGGCCGCCGCCCGAGGCGGCAAGCGGGCGCAGGTCGAGAAGGGCGGGAACAATCCGCTCGTCGCCGCCGCCGACGCCGACGTCGAACGCGTGGTGGCCGCGGTACTCGAGGGAGCATTCGGCGGGACCGGCCAGAAGTGCACCGCGACGGGGCGGCTCGTCGTCGCGAGGGCACTCCACGACGACGTCGTCGACGCGCTCCGCGCCGGCGCACTGGACGTCGTCGTCGGCCCGGGCTCCGATCCCGACACCCGGATGGGGCCCATCGTCTCGCTCCCCGCCCAGCAGTCCTACGAGCGGAGCCTGGCGGCCGCCGAGGCCGCGGGCGCGGACGTCTTCCGCGGCGGACGGCTACCCGGCGACCCGTCGGGCGGCTACTTCGTCCGACCGGCGATCGTCACGGGGGTCGACCCCGGCGACGACATCGCCCGCGACGAGGTGTTCGGGCCGTGCGTCACGGTGCTGCCGTTCGACGACTTCGAGGACGCCATCACCATCGCCAACGGCACTCCCTACGGGCTGAGCGCAGCCCTGTTCAGCGACTCCCTGCACACCACCGAGGCGTTCCTCGCATCCGTTCGCGCAGGCACGCTCGCCGTCAACGTGCCCACGACCGGGGTCGAGGCCCACGTCCCGTTCGGCGGCCTCAAGGACTCCGGATCGGGACCGAGGGAGTGGGGGCCCGACGCCCTGAGCTTCTACAGCGCGGAGAGCACGGTGGCCGTCGCAGCGGGTCGGTAGCGTCTATCCGGTCGCGGTGAGCGGACCGGCCGCCCACCCGACACGAGAGGGGCGTGCGATGCCCGCGCGGAAGCCGAGACCGCCCGTACCCACGACGATCGAGGTACGTGGCGCGTGCGTGCACAACCTCGCGAACGTCGACGTCGACGTGCCCCTCAACCAGATGGTCGCCATCGCAGGCGTTTCCGGGTCGGGGAAGTCCTCGCTGGCGATGGGGGTCCTGTACGCGGAGGGATCCCGTCGCTACGTCGAGGCACTCTCGACCTACACCCGCCGCAGGATGTCGCACGCCACGAAGGCCACCGTCGACAGCGTGCGGCACGTCCCCGCCGCACTCGCCCTGCGGCAGCGACCCGCCGTCCCCGGCGCCCGCAGCACGTTCGGCACCTCGACCGAACTCCTCAACGTCCTGCGACTGCTGTTCTCCCGCCTCGCCGAGCACCTCTGCCCCAATGGGCACCGCCAGGATCCGACCATCGACGTCGCCGCGGGCCTGGATCTCACCTGCGGAGTCTGCGGCGTCACGTTCACCCCGCCGGGCGCCGAGGCGCTGGCCTTCAACTCCGACGGGGCGTGCCCCACCTGCGGTGGACTCGGCGTCGTACGGGAGATCGACGACGACCTCCTGGTGCCGGACCCCTCGCGGAGCATCGCCGATGGTGCGGTGGCACCGTGGAAGATGATGGGGCTGACCGTGATGCCACAGATGGTGGGCGAACTCGGCGTGCGCACCGACGTGCCGTACCGCGACCTCACCGACGACGAACGCGACGTCGTCCTGCACGGCCCCGCGGAGAAGCACCGCATCACCCTGCCGTCCAAGAGCGGCAAGCTGTTCGAGGTCGACTTCACCTACCGCAACGCGCGCCTGGCCGTTCAGGAGGCGCTCGACAAGGCCGCCAACGAGGGTGGCCTCAACCGGGTGAACAAGTTCATCCACACCGGCACCTGCCCGACCTGCCACGGCACCCGCCTCAGCGAACGTGCGCTGGCCCCGCGCGTCCGCGGGATCAACCTCGCCGAGGCGACCGCGATGATGCTCGACGACGTGATCGCCTGGGCGCCAACGGTCGTCGAGACCCTACCCCCCGACATGCGCACGATGGCGTCCGCGATCGTCGCGCAACTCCTCGAGATGGCGCAGCGGCTCGTCGAGCTCGGCCTCGGGTACCTCGGTCTCGACCGACCCGGCTCCACGCTGTCCACCGGCGAGCGGCAGCGGGTGGCACTCTCCCGCGCGGTCCGCAATCAGACGACCGGCGTGCTCTACGTCCTCGACGAACCGTCGATCGGCCTGCACCCGTCCAACATCGACGGCCTCAACGGCGTCATCCGCGACCTCCTGCGCGACGGGAACTCCGTCGTGCTGGTCGACCACGACGTCCAGGTCCTGCGGGAAGCCGACTGGTTCATCGAGATCGGACCCGGCTCCGGTAGCGAGGGCGGCACCGTGCTCGCTCAGGGGACGCTCGACGATCTGGTGGCCGACCCGTCGTCGTTGATCGCCGGTTTCCTCGACGGCACCGAGCCGATCCGGGTGCGCGCCACCGTGGAGTCGCAGACGGTGTTCGACCACGGCACGATCCGCCTCGTCACCCGTCCGCTGCACACGGTGCACGCGCTCGACGTGCAGATCCCCAAGGGCCGGCTCACCGCCGTCACCGGGGTGTCCGGGTCGGGCAAGACCACCCTGGTGCTGGAGAGCCTGGTGCCGGCATTGCGGGCCGCGGCGGCCGGCGAGACGCCGCCGGCACACGTCGAGACGGTGGAGCCGTCGGGCATCACGCGGGTCGACGTCGTCGACGCCAGCCCCATCGGCACCAACGTGCGGTCCACGGTCGCCACCTACAGCGGCGTCCTCGACGACCTGCGCCGCGCCTACGCCGCCCTCGACGAGTCGCGGCGCCGCGGTCTGACCGCCTCGGACTTCTCCTACAACACCGGCTCCCTGCGCTGCCCGCGCTGCGAGGGCACCGGAGAGATCTCGCTCGACGTCCAGTTCCTGCCCGACGTCGACATCCCCTGCCCCGACTGCGACGGCACCCGGTACGCCCCAGCCGCGCGGGACCTACGGCGCGGCACCGGTGACGGCCTCGCACTACCCGACCTCCTCGGACTCACCGTGACGCAGGCGATCGAGGTCACCGCGGACCTGCCGAAGGTGCACCGGAAGCTCCAGACCCTCGTCGACCTCGGGCTCGGCTACCTCGTGCTCGGCGAGGACACGCCCGCGCTGTCCGGCGGTGAGGCACAGCGGCTCAAGCTCGCAACCGAACTCGGACGCAAGCAGTCCGATGCACTGTTCGTCCTGGACGAGCCCAGCGTCGGTCTGCACCCCCTCGACGTCCGCGTCCTGCTCGGCGTCATCGACCGCCTCGGCGCAAAGGGCGCCACCGTCGTCGTCATCGAGCACGACCTCGACGTGATCGCCAACGCCGACTACGTCGTCGACATGGGGCCCGGCGGCGGCGCGGCCGGCGGGACCATCGTCGCGACCGGCACCCCGGCGGAGATCGCCCTGTCGCCGGACAGCGTCACCGGGCGGTACCTGCGCTGACGGCATGGTCGACGGCGAGGGCCGTGTGAGTCTGCTCATGGGCCGCCGCGGCTGCGCGATGATGTCCGAGGAGCCGTCTACGATTCCAGCGGCACACACATGACCGATGGAAGGGGCGATTCGTGAGTTACACCGCCGCCGACATCACCGAACTCGACGACGTCCAGCACACGCGCCTGCGGCCGGCGGTCAACCTCGGCCTGGACGTTCTGAACACGGCACTTCGCGAGATCGTCGACAACGCGATCGAAGAGGTCGCCGACCCCAGCCACGGCGGGTCGACCGTCACCATCACGCTGCACGCCGACGGATCGGTCAGCGTCGCCGACGACGGCCGTGGCCTGCCCGTCGACTCCGACCCGGTGAATGGCAAGAACGGCATCGTCAAGACACTGGGCACCGCGCGGGCGGGCGGCAAGTTCGACGCTCACGCCGACGCGACCAGCACGGGCGCCGGTCTCAACGGGATCGGCGCCGCGGCGGCGGTCTTCATCTCCGCGCGCACCGACGTGACGGTGCGCCGGGCCGGGAAGACCTACCTGCAGAGCTTCGGCGGCGGCTACCCCGGGGTATTCGACGGCAAGGACTTCGACGCCGACGCGCCGTTCACCCGCGCCGACACCCAGAAGTTGCGCGGGTCCGGCAAACGCCAACCCGACGCGCACGGCACGACCGTGCGCATCCTGTTCGACGCGGCCGTGGTGCCGGACTCGACGGTCGACGTCAACGAGGTGCTCCTGCGGGCGCACGCGGCGGCACGGATGTCCCCCGGGGTGCACCTCGTCGTCGCCGACGAGGGCTGGCCCGGCGACGCGGTCCGGCCCGAGCTGCTCGAACCGTTCGGCGGCCCCTGGGGCAGCGAGACACTGCTGGATCTCATGTGCGTCGCCGCGGGCACCCCCGTGCCCGGCGTGCGTGCGGTGGTGGAGGGCCGCGGCGAGTACACCACCGGCCGCGGGCCCACGCCGTTCCGCTGGTCCCTGACCGCAGGCCCCGCCGAGCCGGCCACCGTCGCCGCGTTCTGCAACACCGTGCGCACCCCCGGCGGCGGATCGCATCTGACCGCGGCCGTGAAGGGCCTGTCCGAGGCGCTCGCCGACCGCGCGTCCCGAATACGCGACCTCGGGCTGGCCAAGGGCGAGGACGGTCCGGAGGCTCAGGACTTCGCGGCCGTGACCGCGCTCGCGGTGGACACCCGGGCACCCGACGTGTCCTGGGACTCACAGGCCAAGACCGCGGTGTCGTCGCGGTCGTTGAACGTCGCGATGGCTCCGGACGTCGCGCGCAGCGTCACCATCTGGGCGGCCAACCCCGGCAACTCCGAGACCGTGTCGACGTGGACCAAGATGGCTCTGGAGTCGGCACGGGCGCGGCGCAGCGCCGAGGGCGCCAAGGCCCGTTCCCGGGCGGCGTCCAAGGCCAAGGGGCTCGGGACCAATCTGTCGCTGCCTCCCAAGCTGCTGCCCAGCCGGGAGAGCGGCCGCGGTTCGGGTGCCGAGCTGTTCCTGTGCGAGGGCGACTCGGCGCTGGGCACGATCAAGGCGGCGCGCGACGCCACCTTCCAGGCCGCCTTCCCGCTGAAGGGCAAGCCGCCCAACGTCTATGGCTTCACCGTCAACAAAGCGCGGGTCAAGGACGAGTTCGACTCGATCGAACGCATCCTGGGCTGCGGAGTGCGCGACAACTGCGATCCGGAGTCCTGCCGGTACGACCGGATCCTGTTCGCCTCTGACGCCGACCCCGACGGCGGCAACATCAACTCGAGCCTCATCTCGATGTTCCTCGACTTCTACCGACCCCTCGTCAAGGCCGGGATGGTCTACGTGACCCTGCCACCGCTGTTCGTGGTCAAGGACGGTCAGCAGCGGATCTACTGTCAGGACGAGTCCGAGCGCGATGCCGCCGTGGCCCAGATGAAGGCCACTTCGAAGCGCAAGGTGGAGGTGCAGCGCAACAAGGGTCTCGGCGAGATGGACGCGGACGACTTCTGGAACACCGTGCTGGATCCCGAGCGCCGCACCGTGATTCGGGTGCATCTCGACGATGGCGATCCGAAGTTGCACCACACCCTGTTCGGCGGGCCGCCCGAGGGCCGGCGCACGTGGATGGCCGACGTCGCGTCCCGCGTCGACACCGCCGCTCTCGACCTCGATTAGGAGAACGGCATGACCGCCACCCTCGACGTTCCCGACCAGAACCCGGATCTGGTTCTCGACCAGAGCGCCGACGACTACTGGAACCACTACCAGCTGACGTTCGCGCTCTACAGCGTCAGCGACCGCGCCATCCCGTCTGCCTTCGACGGCCTCAAGCCCGGGCAGCGCCGACTGCTGTACCAGATGCACGAGTCCCGGCTGCTGCCCGGCAACAAGCCGCAGAAGTCGTCCAAGGTGTGCTCGGCCGTCACCGGCAACCTGCACCCCCACGGCGGAGCATCGATGTACGGGGCGGCCGCGCTGATGGCCGCCGAGTTCCAGCGCGTCAAGGTCATCGACGGACAGGGCGCCTTTCCCCGCATCCAGGGCGACATCCCCGCCGCCGACCGCTACACCGAGATGCGACTGTCTGCACCGGGCGCCGCGCTGACCGCCGAACTCGAAGACCATGCCGTGCCGATGGTCTCGACCTTCGACGGTGAGTGGGTCGAACCGACGGTGCTGCCCGCACGGTGGCCCGTGCTGCTGTGCAACGGCGCCGTCGGCATCGCCGAGGGGTGGGCCACCAAGGTGCCCGCGCACAACCCGCGCGAGATCATGGCCGCCTGCCGGGCGCTGCTGAAGACGCCGAACATGACCGACGACCGGTTGGTGAAGCTCATCCCCGGCCCCGACTGGGGATGCGGCGCCACCGTGGTCGGCACGGCCGGGCTCCGCGAGTACATCACCACCGGCCGGGGGCTGTTCACCGTGCGCGGCACCGTCTCGGTCGACGGCAAGAACGTCATCGTCACCGAGCTGCCACCCGGAGTGGCGAGCAACACCGTGCAGGAACGGATCCGGGCGCTGGTCGAGTCCGGCGAACTGTCCGGCGTCGCCGACATGTCGGACCTGACCGACCGGCGCAACGGCCTGCGCATCGTGGTGACCGCCAAGCGCGGTCACAGCGCCGAGCAGATCCGTGACCAGCTGCTCGCCCTCACGCCGCTGGAGTCCTCGTTCGCCGCCAGCCTGGTCGCGCTCGACGAGGACCGGGTGCCGCGCTGGTGGTCGGTGCGCGAACTGATCTCGGCGTTCCTGCATCTGCGTGACTCGGTGGTGCTGCGCCGCAGCGAGCATCGGCTGGAGAAGGTCACGGCGCGTCGCCATCTGGTCGCCGGCCTCATGACGATCCACCTCGACATCGACGCCGCGGTGGCGGTGATCCGCGGATCCGACACGGTCGACGAGGCCCGCCAGGGACTGCAGGACCGCTTCACCATCGACGCCGTACAAGCCGATTACGTTCTGGCGCTGCAACTCCGGCGCTTGACCCGACTCGACGTCATCGAGCTGCAGGCCGAGGCGGAGAAGCTAGACGCGGAGTTCCTCGAACTCACCGAGCTGGTGTCCAACCCCGAGGCGCGTCGTTCGGTGATCGACGACGAACTGGTCGAGACCGCGAAGCTGTTCAAGGGGCCCGAGTTCGACCGTCGCACCGTGCTGGACTCCGAGGCCACGCCGACCGTGTCGAGCAGCGACGAGGACGGCGCCCGCGAACGAAAGGTCAACGCCGCGTGGCGTCTCGACGACCGGGGCGTGTTCTCCGACAGCCACGGCGAGCTGCTGACCGCCGGCCTGGGCTGGGCGGTGTGGACCGACGGCCGGGTGAAGTTCACCAACGGCGGCGGCCTCCCGTACAAGATCCGCGACATCCCGGTCGCCCCCGACATCACCGGTCTGCTGCGGTCCGGGGTCCTCGCGCCGGGCTCCCACCTGGCGCTGGTGACCCGGCGTGGGAAGGTGTTGCGCATCGACCCCGCGGCCGTCAATCCGCAGGGTGCCGCAGGCAACGGCGTGGCGGGCGTGAAGTTGGCGGCCGACGGCGACGAGGTCATCGCGGCCCTACCGCTCACGTGTGGGAACGGCGAAGCCATCCTGTCGGTCTCCGAGAAGGGCTGGAAGGTCACCGAGGTCGCCGACATCCCGGTGAAGGGCCGTGGCGGCGCGGGCGTCGGCTTTCACCCGTTCATCGGCGGCGAGACGGCACTGATGGCGGCCGCAGTCTCGGCGACCGGGTTCGTGCGAGGTACCCGCGCCGTTCGGGCAGAGAAGCGCGCCAAGGCGTCGATCAAGGGCTCCGGGGCGGACGTGACGCCGGCCGGGTGATTCCCCCGATCTCCGATCGAATGTGGTTGTCGGACCCCTCTGCGATAATTGGTTCATGTCCAGCACGGCAACGCCTTTGGTCTCGACGGCCTCACCGGCCGAGCATCTGGACGCGTTGTTCGGCGAGTTGTCCGAGCTGACCGGGCAGCGCAACGCCATCGACGGACGCATCGTCGACATCATCGCCGAGATCGACGGCGACCACCTCTGGGGCGCCACCGGCTGCCGCTCCATCTCCGCCCTCGTCGCCTGGAAGACCGGCATCGCCCCCCGCAACGCCGACACCGTCGTCGCCATCGCCCAGCGTGTCGAGGAGTTCCCCCGCTGCATGGCAGGACTGCGCGAGGGCCGGCTGTCCCTCGACCAGGTCGGCGTCATCGCCGAACGCGCCGCCGACGGCTCCGACGACCACTACGCCGACCTCGCCGCCGTCGCCACCGTCACCCAACTGCGCACCGCGGTCAAGCTCGAACCCCGACCCGACCCGGGACCGAAGCCCGAACCACCACCGGCGTTCGTCAAGACCGACATCCCCGGCGAGGACCACGTCACCTGGAAGATCCGACTGCCCCGCCTCGACGCCGCAAAATTCGAGGCGGGCGTGCAATCCCACCTCGATGCCCTGATCACCGACTGGAAGCGCGACCGCGAGAACAACCCCCGGACGGGCGATCAGGCTCCACCGATGCCGACCACCATCGATGCGTTCATGTCCCTCGTCGAGGCAGGCTGGGACACCGACGTCGCACGCCGCCCGCACGGACAACGCACCACCGTCGTCGTCCACGTCGACGTCGACAAGCCCGCCGCCGCACTACACCTGGGCCCGCTGCTCAGTGACGACGAGCGCCGCGAACTGCTCTGCGACGCCACCTGCGAAGTCTGGTTTCAACGCCACGGCCAGCCCATCGGCGCCGGACGGACCACCCGCACCGTCAGCCGACGGCTACGCCGGGTTCTCGAGCACCGCGACCGGGGCTGCGTGGTCCCCGGCTGCGGCGCCACCCGAGGCCTGCACGCCCACCACCTCGTCCACTGGGAGGACGGCGGCCCCACCGAACCATCGAACCTGGTACTGCTGTGCCCCTTTCACCACCGGCTGCACCACAGCGGCGGCATCACCCTCACCGGACCCGCCGAGCACCTCGTCGTCATTGACGCGACCGGCGAAGCGATGACCGGCGCATCACTGGCCCGACCACCCACCACCCCACCACCGGACGTCCCACCGTGTCCGGGACCGCTCGGCGAACGAGCCCAATGGTGGTGGTACACACCCTTCGAACCACCACCGACAAGCGACAACTAGCTGCTCGCTGCCTCACCCGACTACGGTCGGTTCGGTGAGGACGTCCCGCAGTCGCGTCGCCCGGCTCCGAGCCGTGGGCGTCGCCCTGTGCATGCTCGCCACTGCGATGGCGTGCGGGCGGCCCGCGCCGCTTCCCCTGGCCTCTGGGACGTCGACGACGACCTCGTCGACGAGCGCGGCGCCGGTGCCGACCGTCGCCGAGGTGACACCCACGGGCGACTTCTCCCCCGTGTCACGTCTCGTCGACGCGGCGATCGCGGCCGGCCGACTGCCCGGTGCGGTGGTGCAGGTCGGACACGCGGACAAGGTCGTCTTTCGGCAGGCGTTCGGATCGCGCAAGCTCGGCGGCGAGCCGGGTCTCGACGGCGCGCCCGCCCCCGCGGAGCCGATGACCGAGGACACCATCTTCGACATCGCCTCGCTGACGAAGAGCCTCGCCACCACGACGGCGATCATGCAGTTGGTCGAGCAGGGCAGGGTGCGTGTCGACGAACCGGTGCAGGCGTACTTCCCCGACTTCAACCCGACCGGTGATCCGCGGCGAGCCCGGGTGACGCTGCGCATGTTGCTCACTCACACCTCGGGCATCGCCGGAGATCTCAGCCTCGACGGTCCCTGGGGTTTGACGAAGGCGGACAAGGACGATGGCGTCCGCCGCGCGCTCGGCGCGTGGGTGGTGTTCGAACCCGGCGAGGGCTTCCACTACTCCGACATCAACTTCATCATCCTCGGCGCGCTGCTGGAGAAGATCACCGGCGAGCCGGAAGACGTCTACGTGCAGCGCGAGGTCTTCGAACCGCTGGGAATGGCGGACACCCACTACCTCCCCGCCACCAAGGCATGCGGCCCACACCGGCTACGGGGAACCGCGATCGCACTCGATCCGCGAGGGCCGGCAGCAGACGGTTGCCCGGACGGATCCTGGAGCACCGACCTCCTCGCGCGCATCGCACCGACCGCCATCGACGAGGACACTCCCGGCATCAACCCAGATTTCGGCAACCCGCTGCGGGGCACCGTGCACGACCCGACGGCACGCCGGATGGGCGGGGTAGCCGGAAGCGCCGGTGTGTTCACGACCGTGCACGACGTGGGCATCTTCGCGCAGGCGCTCCTCGATCGACTCGCCAACCGCCCGACCACCTTTCCGCTGACTCAGGCCGGCGCACAGACGATGACGACCCCGCAGCAACCGGGGCACGATGCCGATCAGGTGCAGGCGGCGAACGAAGCGACCGAAAGCGCCTCGAACGCCACCGATCCCCTGCTGGCCGCGGACTACCCGGCCATCCCGGGACAGGACCTGCGCGGTTTCGGCTGGGACATCGACACCCCGCACTCCAGACCGCGCGGCGCCATCTTCCCCGTGGGCAGCTTCGGCCACACGGGGTTCACGGGTGTCACGCTGTGGATGGATCCGGGATCGGACACCTACGTCGTCGTCCTCGCGAACGTCATCCATCAGCGCGGCGGTCCACCCATCGCATCCCTGAGCGGACACGTCGCCACGGAAGCCGCACGCGCGCTTCATCTGTACGGGAGCTAGGTCGGTTCACGCCGAGTGACGGGCACCCCAGCGATCCACGAGTTCGGTCATGGGCGCGGACGTCTGGGCGCTGGGCCCGAAGTGGATCGTCACCTCGTCGGCCCCCGCTTCCTCGTAGTCGTGCAGGAAGTCGACGAGATCCGCGACGCTCCTAGCGCTGTCCTCCCGGGAGAGCATGATGCCCGCCGAGATCCGTCGCGGCGCCGACAACCGATCCAAGTCCTCGCGCCGGGTACGGAACTCCTGCGGACTCAGTCCGAACGCTTGCCAGCGGTCGGCGACGCGCGCAGCCCTTCGGAACGCGGGTCCGGTCATACCACCGACCATGATGGGAAGCGGCGCCGTGGGACGCGGCTCGAAGACACCGGCGGCCGACCCGAAGAACTGGTTCTCCCGTGGCGTCTCACCTCGGTGCAGCGTTCGAACGAGGTCGATCGTCTCGTCGGTGCGGGCGCCCCGCTGAGAGAACGGAACACCGACCGCGTCGAACTCGCTCGCGTCCCACCCGACGCCGACACCGAACACAACCCGTCCGGGTGCCAGACGCTCCAGCGTGGCGAGCTGCTTGGCGAGCAGGACCGGCTCCCGCAGCGGCGCGATGATCACCGTCGTCCCCAGCGTGACCCGGCTCGTCACCGCGGCAATATGGGACAGCAGCATCAGCGCCTCGTACACGCCCCCGTAGACGTCGCCGTACGGCTCGGGCGGCAGAAGATGATCGGGCACCCACACCCCGGCGTATCCGAGTTCCTCCGCCAGGCGCGCTTGCCCGACGATCGACTCGGGGCCGATGGCGCTCTCGTCGTTGGACAACGCGACGCTCAGCTTCATGCCGTGCCACGGCCGTTCGCGGCGAATGGGCGCAAGGTGGGCGGGCTGGACCAATTCTTCTCCATGCCGCGAATGCTAAAGTCTGACATCTATGTCAAGGTCAACCCCAGCGGCCGCGGCCATCTCCATCGGCGAGCTGTCGCAGCGGTCGGGCGCCTCTCCGCGGATGCTGCGCTACTACGAGCAGCAGGGGTTGCTGGACCCCATCCGCGCCGACAACGGGTACCGCCGATACCGCCCGGACGCCCTGACCACGGTGGCCCAGATCCGCGGCCTCCTCGACGCAGGCCTCCCCACAGACACCATTCGCCGGATCCTGCCCTGCGCGCACGGCAGCGAGCCGACCATCGACCCGTGCCCCGAGATCCTGGAAGCGCTTGTCCACGAGAGGGATCGGCTCGACGAGCGCATCCGGCACCTGTCCGGCAGCCGGGACACGCTGGACCGCTACCTCACCTCGGCCCAATCGTCGCCGAAGCAGGACTGAGCCGGCACCGGGCCTCCCGGCAGACACACATCCCGCTCGACGGTTCGGCACGGCCAAGACGGGGCATCCGCACATCGACGCACACCCGGCGGGATGAGCCCGGCGGGTCGACGAGGAGGACACGACGATGAGCATGCCCAGTGACGCCGCAGACGCGGTCGAGTCGGCCGGCCCCAACGAGGGGCCCCGCGACCACGACGGCGTCGACACCGAGCACGCGGCCTACGTCGACGACGACAACGTGCCCCACCCCGGTGACGCCAACGAAGCCGGCGGTTCGTAGCGCACGCCGCCGGTGACGGCGGTTGCCGTCACCTCGCGACGTAGACCGTGTTCGTCGAGTGGCCGCCCGTCAACGGATTCGCGAATCGGACGACCGACGCCTCGGATCGATCGAAGACCCCGGCGAGGACCGCCTCGAAGTCGGCGTCGGGCGGATCGTCGGACCACAGCGCGAAGACACCGCCCGGCTTGAGGTGGCGGGCGAGCCGCCTCAGTCCGGACGCGGTGTAGAACCCGGCATGGCTCGGATCGAGGACGTGGCGCGGAGTGTGGTCGATGTCTAGGAGGACTGCGTCGAAACGACGCCCTGGCGTCTCCGGGTCGAAACCCTCGGTGCTGGTGGCCAATTCGAAGAAGTCGCCTTGGCGTAGTCGGACACGCGGGTCCGACGCCAGCTCGGCGGTGTCGGGCAGCAATGCGCGCCGGTGCCAGCCGATGACCTCCTCGAGGGCTTCGACGACCAGCAGTGAGCGCAGGCGAGTGTCCTCGAGCGCCGCCTGCGCCGTGTAGCCCAACCCCAGTCCCCCGACGACGACGTCGAGGTCGGCATCGACCGCCTGCGCCAGCCCGAGGCGCGCCAGTTCCACCTCGGCCGCGGTGAACAAGCTGGACATCAGGAACTCGTCACCGAGCTTGACCTCGTACACGTCGGCGTTCACGGTCGGGTCGAGCCGTCTGCGCAGGCTGATGACGCCCATCCGGGTTTCGGACCAGTCGAGCACCTCGAACCGAGCACTCACGACCGCATCACCGCCCCGTCCGCCATCACCGAACCGAGCGCGTCTCGGCGATCGAACCCTACCTCAGTGGCGGGATTTATCTAGCGTGCTAGTGTCTTGAGCGTAAGCCGATAGTTCACTAGGGAAGCGGGCGCACCATGTCGCAGACGTCTCGCGGTCATCTGGGTCAGCAGCTGTCGTTCGCGTTGTACGGCGCCGCCAACCGGATGGTTCGTCAGCACAAGCCGTTCCTCGAACCGCTCGGCCTGACGTTTCCGCAATACCTCGTCGTCCTCGCGCTACTGGACGGCGCACCGCTGCCGGTGGGCGCTCTGGGCGCCCGCCTCGACATGGACACGGGCACCATCACGCCGCTGGTCAAGCGACTCGAAGCCCTCGGAATGGTCACTCGGACCAGGGATGCCGCCGACGAACGGCGGGTGTTCGTCGACCTGACCGATCGTGGCCGCGCGCTCGAACCCGAGATTCGGGGCATCACCGACCAGATCAAGTCGGCGTGCCAACTCGACGACGAGGGCATCGACGACCTCCGTCGCACGCTCGAGGCGCTCGCTCACCCGCCGGCCGACTAGGCCACACACACGAAGGGAAGAACCATGAAGATCGGAATCATCGGCGTCGGCCACATCGGCACGACGCTGAGCCAGAAGCTCGCCGCCGCCGGACACGACGTCAAGGTGGCCAACTCGCGCGGCCCGGAGACCATCGGTGCCGAGGTCCTGGAGACGGGGGCGCGCGCAGTGCCGGCAACCGAGGCGGTCACGGACGTCGACGTCGTCATCCTCTCCGTTCCGCTCAACCGCGTCCCCGACATCGCACCGATCGTGGGTGAGGCGTCGCCGACCACCGTCGTCATCGACACGTCGAACTACTACCCGACCCGGGACTCTCAGATCCGGGCGATCGAGGACGGACAAGTCGAAAGCCTCTGGGTAGCCGAGCGACTCGGTCGACCGGTGGTGAAGGCGTGGAACGCCATCGGATCGGGATCCCTGGCCAACAAGGGCATGCCTGCCGGACGTCCGGGTCGGATCGCCATCCCGGTCGCGGCCGACGACCCCCGGTCTCGCGCCGTCGGGATCGCGCTGGTCGAGGACACGGGCTTCGACGGTGTCGACGCCGGGACGCTCGACCAGTCGTGGCGCCAGCAGCCGGGAGCGCCGGCCTACTGCACCGACCTGACCAGCGCCGAGGTGCCCGCCGCTCTTGCGGCCGCCGACGCCGCGAGATCGCCCAAGCGCCGCGACATAGCCATGGCCGCCATCGCGGAGCGCTTCGGCGCCGACGGAACCAATCCCGACGAGGACTACGGCGTCCGACTGAGTCGCGTCCTCTACACGTGAGGGAACGTCGACCTCGAACACTCTCGAACAGAACGGAACTCATGCAATCTCACGTCTCTAGCCAGGCAGTACCACCCGACGAGCCCGCCGTACCCGACCTCGGGACGTTCGGCGTCTGGACGACCGCTCCCGTCACCCCGGAGGTCGCCGCGGAAGTCGAACGATTGGGCTACGGCGCGGTGTGGGTCAGCAGTGTGGCCCCCGACGACCTGTCCTGGGTGGACCTGATCTTCGACCGCACCACCACGTTGAAGGCCGCCACCGGAATCATCAACATCTGGAACACACCCGCTGAACGCGCGGCAGAGGCGTATCACCGCCTCGACCGCGACTACCCCGGACGGTTCGTGCTCGGCATCGGCGCTGGCCACCGCGAGGCCATCACCCAGTGGGAGAAGCCCTTCGACGCACTGAACGCCTATCTCGACGACTTGGACCGACACGGTGTGCCCGCGGAGCGCCGCATCCTCGCCGCACTCGGCGACGGGGTACTCAAGCTGTCCGCACGGCGAGGCGCAGGCGCGCACCCGTATCTCACCACCCCCGAGCACACCGCCCGGGCGCGAGAGCTGATGGGAGTCAACGCCTTCCTGGCACCGGAGCAGAAGATCGTGCTGTCCGACGACGCCGCCGAGTCCCGCGCAGCGGGCCGTGCGGCACTCGACCTGTATCTCGGCCTGGCCAACTATCGGAACAGCTGGAAGCGGATCGGGTTCGAGGACGACGACATCGTCAAGCCCGGCAGCGACGCACTCGTCGATGCCGTCATCGCCTACGGCACCGTCGACGAGATCGCGAACCGCCTTCGCCGACACCGCGAGGCCGGCGCCGACCACGTCGCCATCCAGGTCATCGGCACCGCGGATCCGCTACCGGCGTTGACGACTTTGGCTCCGGCGCTGGGGCTGTCGCCGCGGAGCTGACCTCAGGGCGCCGCCACGGCGTCGGCGACCGCCGCACCGAGGGTCTCGGTGGTGGCGGTGCCGCCCATGTCCGGGGTCAGCGTGTCGCCGCCTCGGGCCAGGACGGCTTCGACGGCGGTGAAAACCGCCGCGGCGGCGTCGGGTTCCCCGAGGTGCTCCAACATCATCGAGGCACACCAGATCTGGCCGATCGGGTTCGCGAGCCCCTTGCCCGCGATGTCCGGAGCGGATCCGTGCACGGGTTCGAACAAGCTCGGGAAGGTGCGCTCCGGGTTGATGTTCGCGCTGGGGGCGATGCCGATGGTGCCGGTGCACGCGGGTCCGAGGTCGGAGAGGATGTCGCCGAACAGGTTCGAGGCGACGACGACGTCGAACCAGTCGGGGTGCATGACGAAGTTCGCCGCGAGGATGTCGATGTGGTACTTGTCCACGGCGATGTCGGGGTAGTCGGCCGCCATCGCCCGAACGCGCTCGTCCCAGTACGGCATGGAGATGGAGATGCCGTTGCTCTTGGTGGCCGAGGTCAGGTGCTTCTTGGGCCGGGTCGCCGCCAAGTCGAAGGCGAACTTGAGGATCCGATCGACGCCGGTGCGGGTCATGAGGGTCTCCTGCATGACGATCTCGCGGTCGGTGCCCTCGAACATCTTCCCGCCGACACTGGAGTACTCACCCTCGGTGTTCTCCCGAACGACGTAGAAGTCGACGTCACCCGGCTCGCGTCCGGCCAGCGGGCTGCGAACACCGGGCATCAACCGGACGGGCCGGAGATTCACGTACTGGTCGAAGGCGCGACGAAACTGCAGCAGACTCCCCCACAGCGATACGTGGTCGGGAACCACGTCGGGCCACCCGACGGCACCGAAGTAGATGGCGTCGAAGCCACGCAGCTCGTCGAACCAGTTGTCCGGCAGCATCTTCCCGTGCTGGACGTAGTAGTCAGCGCTGGAGTGGTCGAAGTGCTCGAACTCGAAAGTCAGATCGAAGGCGCGGGCGGCCGCGTCCAGCACGCGCAGCCCTTGAGGCACGACTTCGGTGCCGATGCCGTCGCCGGGAATGACGGCGATGCGGTGGGTTCGTGACATGTCGGGAGGTCCTCTCGGTGTGCGGTACGGCTCAGGTGGAGGGGTGGCGGGTTCACCCAGTACGTCCACCATCTCACTCCACCGGTGTCGGCCCCCAGTCGCCGTGATTGACCTGGGCTTTCGGCCGTCCTAGTGTCGAGGTACGTGCGGTGACGGGAATCCGGTGAGAATCCGGAACGGTCGCGCCACTGTGAGCACTCCGCTTGGGGTGTGAGTCAGACACTGGGCCGCGCGTGTCCGATGTTCACGTTTGGGGACGCCGAATCTCCGGAGGGAAGTCACGCCATGGCCATGTGTGAGGTGCAGTCCGAACCGCCCGTTCGAGTTCGTAATGGGCGGAACCCGACGTCGTCGTGAACGACGGGATCACGACGTGGCACTGAACCGATCCAAGCCGACGGTCACCGTGTGCCGCGGATGGTGCTGCGGCACGGTGAAGAAGCACCCGACGATCGACCACGAGGCCAGACTGGCTCGCCTGCGTGACCTGGTCGAGGGAATCGGCAATCTGCGCACGAGCGACTGCCTCGGACCGTGCGAGCGCTCGAACGTCGTCGTGGTCTCTCCGTCGGCGCCCGGCCATCGTGCCGGCGGCCGACCGGCGTGGCTCGGGTACGTCCTCGACACGCACACGGAGACCGACATCTCCGATTGGCTCCGCGACGGGGGCCCCGGCCTCGCTCGGCCACCGGAAGCGCTCGCGCGGTACCGCTTTCGACCGGAGCGCGCCAAGAAGACGAGATCCCGGTCGAACTGAGCCGTCCGGTGGAGGCGGTGCGGACGGTTCGGCGGCGCGAGAACGGCCATTCCTGGGATCGGTAGCGCGTGCCTCCCGATCTAGTTGCGGCAACGACGCCGGACCGCGGCGCGACGCCAGAGGGGACGTCATGACCACCCACCAGCGCAAGCGAATGATCGCCGGAGCAGTATTGTCCGCCGCCGTCGCCATGACGGGACTCGGACTGTCGACGGGCCTGTCCACGGGCGTGGCCCAGGCCGAGGTCCCTCCGAGCGGCCCGTTCCAATGGTGCCCGGGAGATCCGCCGGTAGAAACTGGAAACAAGCGGGTCAACCCGGTGCGCTGGGACGAGGGAATCTGCCACGAGTACTGGATGGTCTATCGCGGGCAGGGGAACGTCGCGCAGAACATCTGAGACGGCCCGAATCCTCCTGGACCTCCGCCGGGTCAGGGGTTCCAGCCGCCGCCGCCCATTCCGCCGGGATGGTGCTACGGCTTCACCCTTCCCTCCCCGTGCCCGCCGGGAGTCGAGGGGCCGGTACCGCACTGACGGCAGGGCGAACGGCTCGGGGACGGACACCCGTGCCGACGAGTTCGATCGTGCGCTCGGCGCCGGTCCAAGGCCACGTTCGGACTCCCTTCGGACGCGTCGACCGACGCCGCGAACCACGAACCCGGACAGAAACCCCGGGTTCCCTGGGACAACCAGGAACTCAACGGGTCAGATCGGCTCGCGATAGCCGTAGAACTCGTGATCCTCGTTGTAGCCACCTTGCCCTGCACCCAAGTGCGAGAAGGAGTCGACGAATTCGATCGCCTCGATCCACTTCACCTGCTTGAACCCGAGTTCGCGTTCGTTGCGCAACCGCAGCGGCGCTCCATGCAGTTCGTTGAGAGGCTCGCCCGTTCATCTCGTAGGCCAGAAGCGTCAGGGGGTGCTGCATGCGACCGATGTCGTGCGCGTCGTAGTACGGACCGCCCTCGGCGCCCTCGGCGAAGGAGTAGAAGATGACCCATTTCGCCTGCGACAGTGGTCGAACCAACTCAACGATCTGCCGCATGGGCACACCGTCACCGTCGCGCGGCCTCCGCCGGGACGACCGACACGATCTGGTGTTTCATCAACGGCTGATCACTCTGGCTACTTATATCGCCGATCCCGCACAACACGTTCAACTCGGGCATGTAGCCGCTCACGTTGCCGACCGGAATGTCGTACTCGACGACCCGATAGCCCCAGACCGTGCGGGTGCTGCCGTCCCGGGCGAAGCTGGTGATGTCGATGAGGTCGAATGGCTCGAGCCCCCGCTCCGCCATGTCGTCCACGTTCATGAACAGCAGGGTGCGGAGGTTCTTCACCCCGCGGTAGCGGTCGTCGTCGGAATATATGGTCGTGTTCCACTGATCGTGCGATCGCACCGTCGACAGCATCAGCTTCCCCGCCGGCGGCACCACGTCGGGCAGCGGCGACGCCCAGAACTCCGCCCGCCCCGATTCGGTGAGAAAGACCCGCTCCCTGGCGGGTTGACGGATGCGGAACCCCAACGGCATCCGAACCCGTCTGTTGAAGTCCTCGAACCCGTCCAGGACCGCCGACATTGTGTCGCGGATCCTGTCGTAGTCCTCGATGTAGGACTCCCACGGTGTTGCCGACTCCGGCAGCGTCGCGCGACCCATGCCCGCGAGGATGGCGCACTCCGACAACAGTTGCGGCGACGCGGGTTTACGCATCCCGTAGGACAGATGAACCATGCTCATCGAGTCCTCGACACTCACACCCTGCTCTCCCCCGCCACGGACGTCCTTCTCGGTCCGGCCCAGACACGGCAGTATCAACGCTGCCCGACCGTGCACGAGATGGCTCCGGTTGAGCTTCGTGCTCACCTGCACCGTCAGGTCCGTGTTGCGCAACGCCTCGAAGGTGGCCTCGGTGTCCGGCGCCGCCATGGCGAAGTTGCCGCCCAGGCTGACGAACACCTTCACCTCACCGGCGCGCATGGCCGCGATGGTCGCCACCGTGTCGAGGCCGTGCTCACGCGGAGAATCGATGCCGCACACCTCGTCGAGTCGATCGAGGAAGGCCGGCGTGGGATGGTTGTCGATACCGCAGGTGCGGTTTCCCTGAACGTTGCTGTGACCCCGGATCGGTGACGGCCCAGCGCCCTCGCGGCCGATGTTGCCGCGCAGCAGAAGCAGATTGACGATCTCACGCACGGTGTCGACACCGTGCTCCTGCTGAGTCAAACCCAGACACCAGCTGATCACCGTCCGGCTCGCCGCCAGATACCGGTCGGCCAAATCACGTATCTCGTGCTCGGGCACCGCGGACTGCTCGACGAGCTGATCCCACGGTGTCGCCGCCACGTGCTCGCGGTATGAATCGAAGTCTGCCGTGTGGTTCCTGATGAACTGGTGATCGATCGCATCGGGGTCGGTCGCCGCGCGCTCCAGCACCGCCTTGGCGACCCCACGTAGCAACGCCAGATCCCCGCCGATACGGGGTTGCACGTTCATCGTTCCGGTCTTGGTCGCGTGAAACGTTGCCATGGTGCCGATTTCGTGCGGAACGATGGTGCGTCGCGACGCTGCCTCGATCAGCGGGTTGACGTGCACGATCTGCGCGCCGCGCCGGTTGGCCTCCGCCAGCGCCGTCAGCATCCGCGGCGCGTTCGAGGCGGCGTTGACCGCCATCACGATGAGCAGGTCGGCCCGCTCCCAATCGTCGATGTCGCAGGTGCCCTTGCCGGTGCCGATCGCCGCCTGCAACGCTCGGCCAGACGCCTCGTGACACATGTTCGAGCAGTCGGGCAGGTTGTTCGTGCCGAACTCACGCACCCACAGCTGATACAGGAACGTCGCCTCGTTGGACAGTCGTCCCGACGTATAGAACGACGCCCGGTGCGGGCTGTCCAGCCCGCGCAGCGTCGACCCGACGAGAGCGAACGCGTCACTCCACGTGATGGGTACGTAGGTGTCGGTGGCGGGGTCGTAACTCATCGGCTCGGTCAGTCGGCCCTGATCCTCCAGTGCGAAGTCGCTCCACCCGGAGAGTTCGGTGACGGTGTGGGAGGCGAAGAACGCACGATCCACTCGTTTGCGCGTCATCTCCCAGGTGACGTGTTTGATGCCGTTCTCGCAGATGTCGAGGTGGAGGCCGTTGCGGTCATCGGGCCAGGCACAGCCCGGACAATCGAAACCACCGTTCTCGTGGTTCATCTTGAGGACGGCGTGCGGGCCCTTGATGGGGGCCCGCCCCGCCGCGAGCACGCGACCGACACTGCGCGCTGCACCCCATCCTGCGGAGGGGGCGTGATCATCGCTCTGTGAGAACGGACCACCGCGATTGGGTCCCCGTCCCACCGCGGGACTTCCCGGCGCTCCGCGCCCCACATCGTCACCGGGCGAAAGCGGTTGTCGTGACATCGTTCGTCTCCAGACTTCGTTGAGATGTGAGTGCTTGACGTTCTCGCGGGCGCGGCGAGTCAGCTCGCAGATTGGTCCCGCATCAGAAGCCGACGGAGGACTGCCGCCTCACTGAGATCCGGATCCTTGGTGGCAGTGAGCAAGGTCAGTGGGCGTCGGGTGGTGAGTTCGCTCAGGTGCGCCAGCGCGGCAGCGGGCATGGGAGTGCGGGCCTTGCTCACACCACGGGGCCACGACCGTCCACCAACACGCGCGTGCCGTCGTCGGGCATGGGAGCGTCGTTGATCCGGCGGCACCTCTACTCGACCCTCAATGGTCACGACTCCTCGCTGACTCACGTCCGATCCGCCTCGCAACTCCACCCCGCGTCACGAGCTGCCTGCCATCATCGCGGCGCGGCATCGAGGGATCCGCCATCGGACAGTGCATTCGGCCAGTCATCCGTTCCTGGGTCAGCTCAACGGTCCCGTCAGCATCACACGATCGAGCTGGCTGCGCGAGGTGACACCGAGTTCGTGAACACCTTGCTCAGGTGGTGTCGCACGGTACGGGCGCTGATGAACCGGCGCGCACCGACCTCGAATTTCGACGATCGACGCCCAGTCGGTGCCGCACCGATCGGCGCCCACACATTGAAGATCGAGATCACGACGTCTGGTTCCCACGACCCTGGCGATCACGATGATGATCACGTCCGTGACCGGCAGACATGAGAAACGGCCCCCGGAGATTCTCCGAGGGCCGTTCCACCTAGTAGCGGGGACAGGATTCGAACCTGCGACCTCTGGGTTATGAGCCAGCCGGTGAGGATTCGGGGGTTCCAACGACGTCGCGAACGTGCAGGTCGCGAGCGATCTAATGTCTCGCATGTCACGCCTTATCGAAGCAGTCGCCCCTGTCGCGCACGGTTTCGTTCACAATTCCGTTCACATCCACCTCGCTGCCCCAGACGCTGCGACCGCTTGACCCCCAGGGAGGCCGTTGGGGTGAACGGGTGTCTTACTACTTCTCATTCATGCACGTCGAGCAGCTTTTGGTGTCTCGCCTATCCACGTCCGTCCCGCCTGTTCAGAAGCATCTTGGGACACTGGGTGGAGAGCAACCCCGCATCGAACTGGCTCAGCCCATCGGCATTATTCGACCATCAAAGGGTTCCAGTGGCTCACGTCCAAAAAGCGATCGCTGCCCCGAGGTGTTTCCGGCGGTTTTCATCAGTAGGTTTCGGCTGCCGGGAATCGGTTTTACGTCCCGCTTGATCTCGTCCCGGTACTTGGGGATGTGAGCCGAAATGTGTTGCGCAGCAGGTGAATGATGCAGGCCTGCACGATCGCTTGGAGCCAGACGTTGCCGACCACCTCGGGCAGTCCCTTGAGTCCGTCTCAGACGACGAAGAACGTGTCCTTCACGCCGCGGTTGCGCAGATCGGTGAGCACGCTCATCCAGAACTTGGTGCCCTCTCCACCGGCGCCGGCCCACAGGCCGAGGATGTCGCGTTCCCCGCCCAGCGTCACTTCGATGGCGGCGTAGAAGGGGCGGTTGGCGACCTGGCCGTCGCGGACCATCACCGGAGATCGCATCGATGAAGATCGCGGCGTAGGTTTGATCGAGTGGCCGTACCGTCCACTCGTTCCTCTCCTCGATCACCTTGTCGGCGATCCGGCTGATCGTCTCCTTGGACACGAAGCACCGTAGATCTCGGCGAAGTGTGCTTAAATCTCGACTTTCATAAAACCTTTGGCGTACAACGACAGCACGACCTCATCAACCCCGGAGAGCCTACGCTGGCTTTTCCTGACGATCTGCGGCTCGAACGTCGTGCCCCGATCCCGTGGCCGTCGATCTCCACCGGGACGGTGGTGTCGGTCAACACGGTCTTGGATCGGGTGCCGTTGCGGACGTTGCCGGTGCCCGCTTTCTGGCGGATCGTGTTTCTCATAGCCGAGGTGTTCGTGCGGCTTCTTGAGCAGCCCATCGGGCCCCGTCATGGACAGGCCCCGTTCCTGGGCCAGCCGGACCAGCTCGACGGCAGCCTTCTGCTCCGCGGACCGTTCCACCTGCTTCTTCTCGGCCACATCATCCAGTGTCGTCATCACGGCACCTTTCTCGCCGAGCATCGCTCAGCGTGTCAGGCCGATAACACCGTTATTTCCACAGTCCCTCTCCATCACCAATTCTGATCGCCGGCATGGTGGCTCCTACGCCGACGCCCCTCGGAGGAATGTTCGCAGGATCGTTGTCACGGCGGTGTGAGCGGGGAGCTCCCCGGTGCTCACGTCTTCGCACCCTTGCAATACGAGTGCAAGGAGCGCGTGCTGAATCCACACTGCACTCAGGTCGGACGTCAGGTTGCCCTCGACCTGACCTCGCCGGATGAGGTCCATGACGAAGTCGTCGTCGGGTTGCTCATCTGGAGGAACGTTTTGCAACACCGCCGGGTCCTTGAAGAGAAATACGATCCGGTCACTTTCGGAGAAGTAGGCCGCGAGCAGGCGATGCAATGCGTCGACCGCGGTGCCGTGGGTGGTGTCGGCCCGCACGCCAAGCTGACGAACCACTGCAATGGAATCGACGGCTACTTCTCGGATGAGGTGATCGCGGTCGGGGAAGTACCGGTGCACGGTCGTCCGGCCCACACCGGCGGCCTCGGCGATCACCGGCAACGACGCGGTCCGATTGGCAGCGAGCACTGAGACTGTCGCTTCGATGATTGCCGAGCGCGTGCGCGCCTGAGCGTGGGACAGGGCTTGCGGCGCGGACTTCATCACATACAGCCTAGATGTACGCCGCACTTCCCCAAAGGAACGTTGACGTTCCATTTTGGAACTGTTACGTTCTCTCGACTCGCGCGGAACCCCATCGCACCGTGGCGGTCGGGATGCGCCGGGTAGGCGAGTCACCCCAAGGGGCCTTCAACATCGGGGCAAACGAGAGTAGTTGCAGGTGAGTCGCGCAATCCGCATGCTTGGTCGTTCCTGGATGTCGGTAGTACTGGCGGTCGTCGTGGCGTTGTCGGCAGTCGCCGTCTACCGGTTGCACGGCATCTTCGGCTCAGACACCGAGATCACGCGAACCGGTTCTGCCGCGCTGGAGAACACCGATTACAACCCCAAGACAGTTCTGTTCGAGGTGTTCGGCTCGCCCGGGTCCGTCGCGACCATCAACTACTTGGACGTCCATGCCCAGCCCCAGCGCGTAGCCGACGCTCCGCTGCCCTGGTCGCAGACGCTGACCACTGACGACCCGACGCTCTACGCCGACCTGCGGGCCCAAGGCGACGGCGACACCATCAGGTGCCGCATCACCGTCAACGGGACCGTCAAAGACGAAAGGTCTTCCGACAACGTGAACGGATACATCGCATGCTTGGACAAGACGGCATGAGTCGGCACCAGGTCGACACCAACGTCAAGGCCCCACTGCCGGCCCGGCTCATCCGCACCTTGTCGGTGCCGATCATGCTCCTGTGGATTGCCATCGCAGCGTTGTCCAACACCCTCGTGCCCCAACTCGAGGTCGTCGGCGCCGAGCGCTCGATCGGTCTGAACGCCGCGGACGCGCCCAGCATTCTCGCCATGCGGCATATCGGCCAGGTTTTCGGTGAATTCGACTCCGACAGCGCAGCAATGGTCGTGATCGAGGGCGACCAGCCCCTGGGCCAGCAGGCGCACGAGTTCTACGACAGCCTGGTGGCGAAGCTCAAGAAAGACCCCGAACACATCGAGCACGTCCAGGATTTTTGGGGCGACCCACTCACCGCGGGCGGCTCGCAAAGCAAGGACGGCAAGGCCGCCCTGACCCAGATCTATCTACGCGGGAACCAGGGCGAAGCCCAGTCAAACGAATCCGTAGACGCCGTGCGCAAGATCGTCGCCGACACGCCTCCCCCTCCCGGCATCAAGGCCTACGTGACCGGCGCGGCACCGCTTCAGACCGACAACTTCGAGGTGGGCAGCGCGGGTACCAACGAGGTCACCGCGATCACCTTCTTGGTCATCGCGATCATGCTGCTGTTCGTCTACCGCTCCCTGATCACCATGCTCATCGTCTTGGTCACGGTCGCCATCGAACTCGCCGCCGCCCGTGGCGTCGTCGCAATGCTCGCCCACTCCGGGCTCATCGGCCTGTCCACCTATGCGACCAACATTCTGACGTTGCTTGCCATCGCCGCGGGGACCGACTACGCCATCTTCGTCGTCGGCCGGTACCAGGAGGCTCGCAGCAACGGGCTGGAAAGGATCCCGGCCTACTACGACATGTGGCGCGGCACCGTCCACGTCATGGTCGGTTCAGGGCTGACCATCGCCGGCGCGGTCGCGTGCATGGCGTTCACCCGGCTGCCCTACTTCCAGACCCTAGGCATCCCCGCCGCCATCGGTGTCGTCGTCACTTTAGCGGCCGCGCTGACGCTGAGCCCAGCAGTGTTGTTGACCGCCAGCCGCTTTGGGCTGATGGAACCCAAGGGCAAGCTGCGCGCCAGGGGCTGGCGCCGGATCGGCACCGCCATCGTGCGCTGGCCCGGACCGATCCTGGTGCTGACGTGTGGGATCGCATTAATCGGTGCGCTCGCCCTGCCCGGCTACCAGACCAGCTTCGACAACCGGCCGTACATGCCGGGGGACGCACCCGGTGTCGTCGGGATGCAGGCCGCCGAAAGGCATTTCAGCCAGGCTCGAATCAACCCCGAACTGCTGATGATCGAAACCGATCACGACATGCGCAATCCGGCAGACATGCTGATTCTGGAGCGCGCCGCCAAAGCGGTGCTGCACACACCAGGTGTTGCTCTGGTGCAGTCGATTACGCGACCACTCGGCACACCGATCACGCACACTTCCATTCCGTTCCAAATCAGTGCGACAAGCGCGAGCCAAATCATGAATCTCGGCTACCAGAAGGACCGCGCCGACGACATGCTCACACAGGCCCAGGAGATCGACAACACGATCAACGTGCTCAACCAGCAACTAGCGCTGCAGCAGCAGAGCGCCCAGGCCACCCACGAGCAGACCGAGGCCTTCCACGACACCGTCGCCACGGTGAACAGTCTGCGCGACAAGCTGGCCGACTTCGACGACGCCTTCCGCCCGCTGCGCAACTACTTCTACTGGGAGCCGCACTGTTTCGACATCCCAATGTGCCAGGCTTTTCGGTCGGTGTTCGACTCAGTGGACGGAATCTCCGAGCTGTCCGACAAGTTCACCAACATCACCGCAAGCCTTGACAAGCTCGACGCATTGCAACCGCAACTGGTTGCCCTGTTGCCACCACAGATCGCCATTCAGGAACGCAACCGCGATCTCACCCTGACGAACCATGCGACCACCGGCGGCATCAATGCCCAGAGCGAAGAGGCGCTCAAGAACGCCACCGCCATGGGTCAGGCATTTGACGAGGCCAAGAACGACGACTCGTTCTACCTCCCCCCGGAAGCCTTCGACAACGCCGACTTCAAGCGCGGACTCAAGTTGTTCCTTTCCCCCGATGGCAAGGCCGCCAGGTTCATCGTGACCCACCAGGGCAATCCGGCAGACCCCCAGGCGATCCCGCATATCGACGCCATGAAGGACGCGGTCTTCGATGCACTCAAGGCCACCCCGATGTCCGACGCCAAGATCTACGTCGCCGGACTCGGCTCCACCAACAAGGACCTCCAGGAGGGGATGAAGTACGACCTGCTGATCTCCGCGCTGGCCGCAATAGCTCTGATCCTGCTGATCATGATGTTTGCGACCCGCAGCATCGTCGCCGCCCTCGTCATCGTCGGCACCGTCGCACTGTCCCTGGGGGCGTCGGTCGGACTGGCTGTCCTGGTGTGGCAATACGTCTTCGGGATCCGCCTGTTCTGGGTCGTGATACCGCTGGCCGTCGTCCTACTGCTGGCCGTGGGTGCGGACTACAACCTGCTACTGGTCTCACGGTTCAAGGAGGAGATCCACGCAGGCCTCAACACCGGCATCATCCGGTCGATGGCGGGTACCGGCCGCATTGTCACCGCCGCCGGACTGGTGTTCGCGGCCACGATGGGGGCGTTCATCTTCAGCGACCTGGTGATCCTCGGGCAAATCGGCACGACCATCGCTCTTGGTCTGTTGTTCGACACACTGATCGTGCGGTCGTTCATCACGCCGTCGATCGCCGCACTGCTGGGCAAGTGGTTCTGGTGGCCGGTACCGGTGCGTCAACGTCCGGTGCCCTCTCCCTAGCCGGCCCCAAACCACGAGAAGCCTGAGGAGTCGCTGTCATGAAGTACACCGTCGCCGCCCTGATCATCGGTGCCGCAGTCGGTTTGGCCGCGCCCGCGGCTGCCGACCCCGACACCGACTTCTCCCAGGAATTGCACACCTACGGCATCTACGGGCAAAAGGACTACAACGCCTGGATTGGCAAACTGGTCTGCAAACGGCTGAACGACAACGTCGACCACGACGCGTTCGACTCGGCCAAGTTCCTCGGCAACACCCTCGACAGCAACAACGCCACCGAACAGAACTGGCAATTCCTCAGCGCCGCCCTGAACCACTACTGCCCAGACAACAGCCCGATCCTCGCCCACGCCGCCATGGCGGGGTCCTGAGCCGAACAGGATGACGACAAAGTCATGACCCACAAGGCAATCCGATTCGGTGTCGCCGCGGCGACCTTGACCAGCGCCCTGTCCACGTCCGGGATCGCCTCAGCCGATGCCAGCGACGACTTTCCCATCCCACACCGGATGATCATCACCACGTGCGACACCGAGCAGTACATGGCGGCCGCGCGCGACACCAGCCCGGTGTACTTCGAGTGGTATGTGATCGACCGGAGCAACCGCCCCGCCGACGTCCAGCAGCAGGACTTCGACCGCATCCACTGGTTCTTCTCCCTCGATCCCGTCGCCCGCCGCCAGTACACCGAGGACACCGCCACCAACGTCTACTACGAGAACGTGGCGACGCACTGGGGCAACTGGGCCAAGCTGTTCTTCAACAACAAGGGCGTCGTCGCCAAGGCCACCGACGTCTGCATGAACTACCCCAAGGGCGACATGTCCATCTGGAACTGGCACGTGTGATGGCAGCAACCAGTTCGGCGCGGTCACTTCACCGTGTCGAAACCTGGTCCAGGCCAGGCGCCAGCGCAAGCCGATGCGTGGCCGGCCCCTGGTCAGAACTCATTCGATGCACTTGATCACTCGGCACGAGAATCGCTCTTAGGACCACGACAGAGCAAGATCAACAGCATTTTTCCGAAGACACGGCACTTCTCCGACTTAACTGCCGCTGGCCCAAGACCCCCTCCCGCCCTCCGCATTGCAACGGCAAGCGTCTCTAAAACGCTGTTCACGACATCCTGCTTTCATCTGCGAGGATCACGACGTGTTCCCTGCGCGACGGCGAGTTCCATCGCGGGCCGTTCGGCATCATCGCGGCCCGTAGCGACCGCCGGACGGACATGAACGGCGGGAGGGCTTAGCCCACCGACGAGCCTGGTAGCGGGTCGCGGGTGAGCCGGTGGTGTCCCATGCGATTCTGCTTCGTGCGCAACTAGTGAATGTTCTCTGCAGTCGGCCGCATTAACAAAGGGACGTATTCGTCGATGACGAGTCCGTGAGCTTCGATCGCTTGACGCTTGGCGGGATTGTTGGTCAGTAGTCTCATCGCGCCCACCCCGATGTCCGACAATATTTGCACGCCAACGCGATAGTCGCGCGCGTCAGCGGGATGGCCGAGCTGAAGATTGGCGTCCACCGTATCCAGACCGCCGTCCTGTAGGCGATAGGCCCGTATCTTCTCCACCAGGCCGATGCCCCGTCCCTCGTGGCCGCGCAGGTAGACCACCACCCCTCGTCCTTCGGCGGCGATCATCTCTAGCGCCAGATCCAGCTGGGCACCGCAGTCGCAGCGCTTGGAGGCAAAGACGTCGCCGGTCAAGCATTCGGAGTGGACTCTCACATTTTTGGCACCGAACCGCCTTGAAGCCTCACGATGTCACTATCGCCTGCGACCGACCCCACACGGAAGCGAGCCAGATGGCCCGCACTGCAGACATCGATCGCTCGGTCTGTTCCGGCGGGCACTTCGCGAGCCGGTCTTGGTACAGCATGTGCATCGTCATCTCGAGCAGGGCAGCCACGAGTCCTGGTACGTCGGGTGAGGCGGGGGCCGCCAGGCCTTGCTCCCGGTCCTTGAGAACCTGGGCCGTCAGGACGTCGGCCAGGTGCTGATTGCGAGCGCGCATCATGGTGGCCAGCTGCTCGTCTTCGGGGATGGCCTGGACTGAGGCGATCAGGACCGCCGAGTGGGTGCGCCATTCTTCGGCTGTCGCCGCCTGCACGCGGTCGAGGTACTGTTCGACGGTCTCAGTGTCAAAACGGACGAAGGACCTAGCGCGTTCCTCGAACTCCGACCAGATGTCGGCCGCCAATACCGCGAGCGGGGCGAACTTGGAATCGAAGTAGAAGTAATAGCCCGACCGGAGAACAGCTGCTGCCGAGGCTATTTCGTTGACGGTGAGTTCGCCGATGGGGCGTGTCTCGAGTAACTCGGCCAACGTGGTCAAAATGACCTGACGTTGCCGCTCGCCCTTGCTTGGGGCGCGGCGGTCACCGGCGACCGCCGCGGCCCCTTTAGCGGCCCGGCTCGGCTTACTCGACATGGCGCAAATTCTAGCCGGTGGGCGATCCCCTCTACGGGACCTGGCTGATCTGACGGTCGGTGAGTACCAAACCCTCGAATGTCTTCTCTTGCCACCAGTTTTCGATCATGTCCCAGAAGTCGATCTCGCTGCCCGTGTAGACGTCGTTGAAGAAGGCCTTTCCGATGTCACCCTGGCCGTTGTAGTAGCCCGGCGTGCAGCCCGCGAGGTAGAACTGCCGCGCCAAGCCGGAGTTGCGAGTGGCTTCGACCCACTCGTCCTGAGCGGCTTGGGTGGGCTCTACGACGCCCACGTCGTGCCGGGCGGCGTGGGCGATCATCCGTGCGGCGTGGCGGGCCTTTCGATCGAGCATGTAGGTGAAGTTCACGACGTAGGCGTTCTGGCTGAGTCCCACTTCAACGAAGTTGGGGAATCCGCGGGTGAAGAAGCCGTGGAGGGTCTTGGCCCCGTCGGCGAAGTGCTCGCGCAGCGACAGTCCGTCGCGTCCCACGATGTCGTAACCGTATCGATCCGAGGACACGCTTCCGGTTTCGAATCCAGTGGCGAAGACGATGCAGTCGAGCTCGTAGTGCGTGCCGTTGGCGATCAGCCCGGTCGGGGTAATGGCATCGACGCCGCCGGGTGCCGACACCAGCGTCACCGACGGATTGTTGAACGCTTCGAGGTAGCCGTCGTTGCAACATGGCCTCTTGCAGACGAATCCGTACCAGGGTTTGAGGGCCTCGGCGGTGGCTGGGTCGGACACGACCGAGTCGATGCGTCGGTGGATCTCCTGCATCATCGTCATGTCGGCGGCCTCGGTGAGCACGATCTGGTCGTGAAGTTCCAGCGTGTCCACCGGTGCCTCGACGAGGTGTTGACCGGGCATGTCGACGAACACCCGGGTCCAAACATCGTCGACGAGATTCTGCTCGGCGCGTTCTCCGTTGCAGTGCGCCAAGAAGTTGCGGTGGCGTTCCCCTTGCCAGCCGGGCTTCAGACTCGACGCCCACTCGGGGTCGGTCGGCCTGTTACCGCGCACGCCGACGTTGCTGGGAGTCCGCTGAATCACGAAGAGCTGCTCGGCATCTGCAGCGACGAACGGGACGGCCTGGACCGCGGTGGCGCCTGTACCCACGATGGCAACCCGCTTGTCCCGGAGCCCTTCGAGGTTTCCGTCCGGACCACCACCGGTGTAGTCGTAGTCCCACCGGCTAGTGTGGAAGATGGTTCCCTGAAAGTCCTTGATTCCGTTGACCTTTGGCAGCTGCGGCTTGTTCAACGGCCCATTGGCGCGGACGACGAAGCGGGCGCTCAGGGTGTCGCCGCGGTCGGTTCGCACCTCCCACCGCTCGAGATCCTGCCGCCAGTTGACGGCGGTGACCGCAGTGTGGAACAGCGCTGCGCGGTACAGGTCGAAGTGCCTGCCGATGCGTTGGGCGTGCTCGAAGATCTCGGCCCCGTCTGCATAACGCTTGGTGGGGATGTATCCCGTCTCCTCCAGAAGCGGCATGTAGATGTACGACTCGACGTCGCACTGCACCCCGGGATAGCGATTCCAGTACCAGGTTCCGCCGAAGTCACCGCCCTGTTCGACGATGCGGAAGTCGGTGACGCCCTCCCGAGTCAGGTACGCCCCGGCCAGCAGACCGCCGAAACCGCCGCCGAGGACCGCCACCTCGACGTCCACGGCCAGCGGCTCACGAGCCGTGACGTCGGTGTACGGGTCGGCGGAACCGTCGAGTTCACGGACGTCGGACAATCCTTGGAATTGGGCCGGGGACTCCTCGCGCATCCGCTTGGCACGTTCCTCCGCGTAGCGCTCACGAATCTGCGCGGGGTCGAAGTCGACGTCAACGGGTATTCCGGACACGGGCAAGGTAAAGGTCATGGGTGTTCTTTCATCCAGGGACAGTGTGTGATTGAGGCGGGTAGTGGTCAGCGGTGCGGGTTGGCAACCAACCGGCCGGCGACTTCCCCGCGGTGCAGCCGGTCCAGCGCGTCGGGGACGTCGTCGAAGGCGACCTCCTCGATCGCAGGATCCAGGTCTCCGGAGGAGATGAGGTCGTAGACCTCGACGAGGTCTTGCTTGCTGGCCCCCAGGGAGCCATGCAGTTGGACCGACATCAACACCATGTGCGTGAGTTTGATCTCGGCGGTCCCTGCCTCTAGGCCGATCACGACCACGCGTCCACCGGCCCGGACCGCCTCGACGGCAGCTGCGGTGGTGGAGCCGGCGCCTGCGAAGTCGATGATGACGTCGGGCTGAAGAGCCTGCAGATCGGCGATCGAGGAAAAGCATTCCTTCGCCCCCATCTGTCTTGCGGTGGGGAATGTCGAGGGGTTGACGTCTACTCCGTATACCGTGGCACCTTGAAGATGGGCGACTCGAACACCGTTCAGGCCAAGTCCGCCCAACCCGATGATGCCCACCGTCTGGCCCCTCTGCACGCCCGCACTGGTGCGGACGGCGTGATAGGAGGTCGCGACGGAGTCGGTGGCGATGGCGGCTTGGGCGAAGGACACGTTGTCGGGAATTGGGACGAGTGTCGAGGCGTGGGCGAGCGTCTGCTCGGCGTACCCGCCGTCGACGGCGAGGCCCGGCGCGTAGGCCAGTCCCGCTTCGAGCGGATGGGCGATGCAGGCGATTCCGACGCGATCGCCGATCTCGAAACCGGTGACGTCCTCGCCGATTTCGGTGACCGTGCCGGCGACTTCGTGCCCGAGTACGATCGGCTTCTTCGCTACCCAATCCGCCCCGGGGCCATGCAGGATGTGCAGGTCCGAATGACACAAACCGGCGGCGTGCACGTCGACGACGACCCAGCCCGGGCCTGGGGTTGGCTCCGGGAGGTCGACCGGAGTCAGTGGTGTGCCGGATCCAATGAACTGCAGTGCCTTCATGTCGTGGTGTTTCCCTTCGTGGCAGCCGAGGCGGCGGGCGGACGGATCAGTGGGTTTGTATTCATTCAGACGTACTCTTGGACAATATGATTCGTGACTGTTCGCGTATGTCCACCTTGCGAATCTTCCCGGTGACGGTCATGGGAAACTCCTCGACGATTCGGACGTAGCGCGGGATCTTGTAGTGGGCGAGCGCTCCGGTGCAGTACGTGCGTATGTCGTGCTCCGACAGCGCTGCGACTCCGGCACGGAGCCAAATCCAGGCCATGAGTTCCTCGCCGTAGCGCTCGTCGGGAACTCCGATCACCTGGGCATCGAGGATGTCGGGGTGGGTGTAGAGGAATTCCTCGATCTCACGCGGGTACACGTTCTCCCCACCTCGAATCACCATGTCCTTGATGCGGCCGGTGATCGCCACGTACCCGTCGGCGTCCATCACACCGATGTCTCCGGTGTGTATCCAGCCGTCGGGGTCGATGACCTCGGCGGTCTCATCGGGCTGGTTCCAGTAGCCGAGCATCACGGAATAGCCACGCGTGCACAGCTCCCCGTTGACACCGCGGGGCACCATCGCCCCCGTATCGGGATCGACGACCTTGATCTCGAGGTGGGGGCCGACCGGTCCGACGGTGGTTGTGCGCTGGCTCAGCGAATCGTCGGCGCGGGTTTGGGTGGACACCGGCGAGGTCTCGGTCATGCCGTAGCAGATCGCGATCTCGCCCATGTGCATCCGATCGATCACCTGGCGCATGACCTCTGCGGGACAGGGAGATCCGGCCATGATGCCGGTGCGAAGGCTGCTCAGATCGACCTCGTCGAAGGTGGCTGCGGCGAGTTCGGCGATGAACATCGTGGGCACTCCGTAAAGCGAAGTGCAACGTTGCTCAGCAACGGCATTGAGTACTGCGGCCGGTTCGAATCCGGGGCTGGGAATGACCATCGTCGCGCCATGACTCGTTGCCGCGAGATTGCCCATCACCATGCCGAAGCAGTGATAGAACGGCACCGGTATGCAGATTCGATCTGCATTGGTGTAGCCGAGAAGTTCACCGACCAGGTAACCGTTGTTGAGTATGTTTCGGTGAGTCAGCGTGGCGCCCTTGGGCGCTCCCGTCGTTCCCGAGGTGTACTGGATGTTGATCGGGTCGGTGTTCGACAGCCCTGCTGCGGCAGCGTCCAGGTCCACGTCGTCGATCGTGCTGGCGGCGAGAACGTTCCATCGTGCTCCACCGATCACGACGACCTCTTCGAGGTGTTCACATCGAGGTCGCACCTCGTCGAGCATGGCGGCGTAATCCGAGGTCTTGAAGGATGCCGCGCTGATCACCATGCGCACACTGGCCTGATTGAGAACGTGTTCGAGTTCATGGACCCGGTAGGCCGGGTTGATGGTGACCAGGATGGCGCCGATCTCGGCGGTCGCGTACTGCGTCATCGTCCATTCGGGAACGTTGGGCGCCCAGATGCCGACTCGATCGCCAGTGCGGATCCCCGCCGCTAGCAGACCGGCGGCAAGCCTCCGAACCGACGTGCGGAACTCGGTGTAGGTCCAACGCCGACCGGAGGCGACGTCGACCAACGCGTAGTTTCCACCGCACGCAGACGTAGTGGCAGCGAGATCGGCTCCGATCGTCGATTCCAACAGGGGCGGTGACTGTGCGCCGCGCTCGTATGACGGCAACGGCTCGGCGGTTGCCGAGCGCGGCGGAGGCTGGTCGGTCACTAGTGATTCGCTTCCTGACGAGTTAGACCTGTGGACGATCCGTTCGGGCGGGCCGCAATGGTCAGCGCGTCCGTAATCAAGCTCATATTTTACGAAGTGTGCTCAGTTTTTGACATGTTGTCAACAATGAATTTGGAACTGCCGAGATTTCAGGCAATGAACGACTGACAAACTTCCGCACGGGACCATGGGCCACCAGCGCGCCTTGGTGTCTGACGAATTCCGGCCAGACTGCAGTCACCTAGACTGCTCGACGGCTCGGCGATCGATGACAGCAACTTAGACCTGGATTGCACTGTGGCGAAGGGGGATTCGGTCCCGGTCAACGGATCGGACTCGTTCCCTCGTGGGTGTCCGTGCCACTCCGATGCAGACAGTTCCTCGACGCCGCTTCGCCAATCGGCATGGACGGTCGTAGGTGTCGATGACGGCGGTTGCGAGTGGCCCGCCTGCTGACCAGTGCTGCGTTGGAGGACACAAGGGTCGTCGGGTGCGGTCCGCCCCTGTTCCCATTCGATTCGCGGTCGACGCACTCACGGCGCGGCGGGGCTGCCGTTCCTCGACTAGCAACAGATCTGCCGGACGGCTGCGAAATCGGAATCTGCGACGGCGACGGCGACGGCGGCGACACAAGGATGGTTGCCACACTGCTCCAGCGGCAATCGCAGCCCGGCTGTACCAGAACTGCGCCGCCGCGCATCAGGATGGCCGCTGGGACATTCCAGAAGGCGACGCAGACTACTGGTCCGCCGGCGACCGCGACGGCGACGGGATTGCGCACCTCCGACAGCAACTGCGGCAATCGCGGCGCCGGCCACCGATAAACAAACGAACACTTGCCCTTTGAGATTTGAGGTGCGGATTCCCCGAACCCAGGCGGCAGCGTAAAGCCGATCCAGCCGAGGTTGCATATAGCGACAGCAAACTTATCGCCGCCGTAGTTCGCGCTGACCGCGATGCTCACTACTACTCGTCGCGGTAGCGACGCGGTTGTGCCACTAAGGCGACCGCGACGCCAACGGGACGAAGCAATAGAAAGGTGCCTTGGCTCTGCTTACCTGGACAGCGTAGGTCGTCGAATCCCGCCGCGGACGGCGTTCACGAGACGTGACGTTCACAAATCCGTTCACAAGTGCCATGAAAACGGCTCCCGGAGAGATCTCCGGGAGCCGTTTTATCTAGTAGCGGGGACAGGATTCGAACCTGCGACCTCTGGGTTATGAGCCGGCCGGTTGCGGTCGCGCGGTTCCCGTTACGTCGCGAACATGCAGGTCGAGGGCAATTTGGTGTCTCGCGTGTTACGCCGTGTCGATGCGGTCGCCCGCGTTGCGCACGGTTTCGTTCACAAATCCGTTCACATCCACTGGCCCTTAACCTCATCAACCTCGACGGCGAGTCCTACCGCCTCCGCGACCACCACGCAGCCACAACCATAAGGCGAACCACCACCTAACACTGTCACCGACCTGCGCACAGGTAAGGAATTTCAGCGATGACAACTGTGGATTTCCAATGAGCGCGATCACGCTGCCTCCAGTGCGGTCGCTGTGCAGGTCGCCCGCAAGGACGCGGGTCGGGGGCGACCCTGGCCCATCTGGGTTCGGCGCATACCGATGCTAGCTGGGCAATCTGCTCGAGCAGGCCGCGACCATGATCATCTGTGGGACGCCGCTAGGGGCGGGCTGCTCAGCCGCCACCAGAGGGGAGTTCGAGACCTAGCTTCATCTGTGCCGTCCCAAGGAGGAGTCGGCCAAGGCCGTTGTTGATGAGTTCAATTGGGTTCCGCCAGCGAGTGATCCGTGGACTTGCGCTGTCGACATCCGTCACGCGGTAGATGTAGTAACGGCTGCCGTGAAAACCTGCCGCTACCAGTTCAGCGTCGGAAATGTAGAAAGGTTCGGTTGGGTCGGAGACGACCGTTGACTTAACCTCGATATAAATGATCTCGCCCTGTTCGTCGACACTCAGAATGTCGACGGGGGCGAGTTCGTCCTCTCGCGATTGCCACACGACGATATCGGGGTTCGACCCGCGCGCCTCCACCCGGTCGCGCTCCATGCGGAAGACGATGCCCTCCCCCCGCCGTCCCACACGGCGTTTCTCGGATTCAGTCGCAACCGATGGCGCAGACGACGTGGCTCCGAGAACTATGGACGGCATCCGGTTGTTGTGCCCGTCGTGGGGAGCCGCAACAATCGATGGAATCGCGTCGGAGACCGTGACGGAGGCGAAATCGACGTCGGGAGGTTGACCGGCGCCCTCGGCCGCTGGCGAAGGGGAATCCGCCGATGCGTCACGGGGCGCCGCATCGCCTGCGACGGGCAACGCGTCGGACTGCATCGCCGGTGACGGCACCGTTGCGTATGACTCCCGGGTCAAGTCGTGCTGTGGTCGTGCCAGGTACCCATCGAGGATGCTGGCCGAGGGCCGTTCGTCATCGGCCGGCATATCTAGACGTTTACGCGCTCGTTCCAAAGCCTCGACCGTAATGTTCCGGTTCGCCATCATCCGGTCTCGATCATCAGCATCTAGCTTCAACAACATCGTCACCGCGTCAGCATGGCCACCCACGCCGAGATGCTGAGCGAGCTGACTGCCCAGTGCGAACCAATCGGGTTGTGCGGCATCGCGATCGACTTCAATGTACGCAGTGCCGGTCGACTGGCGATGCTCTGATTCTGATGTCGCAATGAAGCAGGTGGCATCGGTTCGCTCCACGACCTTGCCGCTGTGTCGGTACTGGAGTACGAGGTGCTCACACACGATCACTTGGAGGTGGCGTAGCGCCTGCGCCGCGCTCGGCTGCATTCGTGAGTTCTCGGAGCCGATGACCGCCACGATGTACGGCTTAGCGTCGTCGATGCGTCGAACGACCCCAGCTAGGAGTTGGTCGCGCCGGATGTTGAGCGGCGACGGGAAAACTTCGACCTCACTGTCAAGCCTAGTCAGGCCGAGGAATCTTTTCAGGCGTCCACTGTCGTTGTCGGCAAGCAGAATTGGCTCGATCCGCTGCCAGGTGTCTCGCAAGAGCGTGTCGTCGGCGTACGGCGGCTGGCTTGCGAAAACCGTAATATTGTTGTAGATCGCCAACACTCGCACGTCATTCGGGCACGGGTGTGGATCGGTGTCTGCTCCGAGCATGTCATCGATCCCGCGTTGTATCCACCTCGCCGCAGCCTCGACCGCCTGATTCGTCGCACCGATGTCATCGGCTTCTGCGGCGACGCCCTCCAGAAGGTGCAGGAGATCATCGACGGTGGGTCGGCTCGTGTCGATAAGGCCCAGTTCATTCACTAGCGCGGGGCCGCCCCGCATATCGTGCATCTGCCGACTGATGAGCGGTATTCGCGAACGGATCCTCGCTGGCGGTGGTGAGGTCTCGTACCATGCTTCGTGCGGAAGCGCCACGTGCGCGCTGTTGTCGATGGCCACGGGCACCCATGGGCGAGACTGCAAGGTGTAGGCGAAAAGCGACTCGGTGGACCGAACGCGATCGCCGCTGTGGAATCGGTGATCGCATCGAAGCTGAGCGACCATCGCGTCCTCGTATATCTTGCTCCAGTTGCGCGCCAATTGGTTCCAGAGCACGAGGTTGATGTGGGGGTCTTGGGCAGCGACGATCGCTTCCAACCTGTCCACGTGAAAGTTGAGAGTGAGTCGCTGGTGTGTACTGTCGTGGTCCTGCTGACAGCCTCTGGCACCGACTGCCTGCAGCCATTCGTTGTAGAGGGCGACGCTCGTCCTGCGGTGTGGGTTGTTTCCCGCATCGAGACGTAGCGAAGCGCTACCGGACGAAATGAGTCGCGGATGGTCGACGACCCCAAGCATTCGGTAGAAGTCTCGTTCTTTATCTCGCGTGGTCGGATCGGCCGGCGCGGCAACCGCAAGAAACTCCGACTGGCCGAAACTTCCATAGATGCGCTCGAGGTCGTCCGTGCGCGTCCAGTCTCGGCCGAAGTACACCCGGTCCGCCCGCCGAAGCGCAGTGCGGGCACCGTCGACGCTCGTCGCTAGGATTAGCACACGCCCCAGGTTGGCGGGGCCCACCTCCTCGGGGTCGCGGCGGGCCGCCTGGTAGGCGCGTAACCCTCCCATTGCCCTTGCTCGCTCGTTCTCGGGCGCGTCGGGGTCAGCGAGGATCTTAATTAGGTAATCGCGAATGAGGTCGCGCCACTCGAAGCTCCGTACGTCGAGGTCCCTCAGCAGACGGTCCACGCCAGTCAAATCTGTCAGCGCGGCAATCGGCACCGGAATGTCGTCTGGCACCGACTCATCGTGGCGCGGAAAAAAGATCGAATGCTCTGCAGGAGCGAGGAATTGACCGCCCGTGGTGAGGACGCATGGCACGGCCTTGAGCTTGTCGACCAAGAAGTAGTTCGCGCTTCGCCAGTTGATCAGGAACGAGTAGAAGTCGGGCGCTGCGGCAGCGTTCAACTCTCCGAGGTGAGAGAGAAGATCCTCGTCCGTCATCGTGTCGACATCGGCTGACGTCAACAGGAAATGCCTGATTTGTTGGTCGCTTTCGACGTCTGCCCGCAGCGTATGCTCGGCAGGCAACGCGAAGTATCGCTGGGCCTCCTCGTAATCGGGAATGGAGTCGGGCAGCAAGACGACCTCGGCCGGCGTGCACAGCGACTCGTCGTCGGCGAGCGGGAGGAACGCCACCGAGGCTAGATACCTGCGCCAATGCTCACCAAGGGTTTTGGCTGCACCGTCTACGTCGGTGACCTGCCCCGGCACCAACGGCCGAATACTTTCGAGCGAGCGATCGCAGCGATTCACCAGGTCGACGGATACCGTCGAGGCGGCGAACTCAGCGACCGCCTCCATGAGTTGCTCGTTGAACAGGGTGGCCTCCGGCGTCGACGAGATGCGCCGCCGGTCCATGGTCAGCACCCATTCGGCATGCACGGCGACGTGCAGGCCAGGCAGTTCCTCTGTTGGGAAGTAGACGTGCAGAGGAAACGTCTCGTCTGTGCGCGGAAGTGCACGCGCCTCGTTAGGGTCGAGGGGCACGGCGACCGCGAACCTAGCCTCAGTGAGTTCGGCCCATTCGTCACCCAACGCCTTTAGCGCTGACGGGTCGGGCGTGGTTGACCCTCGATAGACGAGCCACTCCTCCGAACCGTCGCCGGTCATCATGAGCACGCGATCGACATCGTCGCCGGGCTCGCGAGCGACGTCCGCCCAGAAGTCACGGTCGGTGCCACGCACCTCCAAGTGGTCGATGAACGGCAGGAACAGCAAGAGTCGAGGATTCAGGTTGGCGAGTAGATTATCGGCGACGTCCTCGCGAGTGACGCTGTCCTGGAAGGGAAGTCGGATGATGGTGGTGTATCCGTCTTCCTGCAACGCGGACACCGCAGCAGCATCATCGCCAAGGTCGTCGGGCTCAATCGGATAGGGAAACGCGTAAACCGGAAGCCGCTGCTTAGGAGAAAGGGCTCCAAATTCTGCTTCCAAGTCATTTCGAAGTCGGTCGGCATCGAACTGGAACTTGGTGTGTGGCGACACGATCTGTGGGCGTGTGGTGACTTCGCCGACGGACTTGAAGCCAAGTCCCTTGTGACCGATCGACTTGCCCGGCCCCTTGGACGAGCGCCCGAGCGAGCAGATCGCGGCCACCTGCTCGTCGCCGAAGCCGGTTCCGTTGTCGGCGACGAGCAGGGCAGTCTGGGTAAGGACGAACCGGGCCCTTCCGCGCTTGCCACTATCACGCGCTGCGTCATCTGCGTTCTGGAGGAGCTCGAACGGGTAGCGGTGGGTGTACTGCTGGCGCACGAGCTCTTGCGCTGCGCCCCGTTCGTCAAGCTGCTTTAGGGCCTGCTTGTGCAAGCCGTCGCGGATGTGCAGCCGAATCGACCGCAGTTCGCCAGCACGCTGGCTTTCGGCGAAGTCCGTGTCACCACCCCCGACCTCACTTTGATCGCGGGTCTTCCCGTCACTTTCACAGAGCATTTAGCGTGCGCCGTCCTGTCTACGGCGTGATGGCGCCACGGCCCTCCGAAACTGCGGTCGGCCGTTCTCGGGCAGGGGTACGCGGATGATGCTGCCGTCCTCGGGCCCCACCAAACGGTCGAAGAACTGCCCAGCCTCCTGCAGTTGATACCAGGGTGGCGAGAACGGGCCCAGGCGTTGCAGAGCGCACAGACGGACGTTCTCGTCGCGGGCGAGTTTGGCGGCTTCCCATCCCGTGAGATAGCCAGTGTCCTCTGCGACTTCGAGCCGGTCGTCGGTGAAGGGGGCGCTCAGAATGGCGACGTCACTGTTCTGGAGTGCTGCGCGCAGCTCTTGGGTCGGACGGCCCCGTCCCGCGATGACCACACGGCGTCCGGGGCGGGGCGGTCCAATGACGTCCTTCGGCCGCACACCGCGCACCGACTCGCCCCTTACCAGGGCCGAGAAGTCCGCCCCCTTGATGCCGAGCCGGGCAGCCTTCTCCGCATCTACCCGTCCCACCTTCGGCGTCTCGAAGAGCATGTAGGCATATGCGATCTCGTTGGTGTTGACCGCGACGGGGACCGCTTCGAGGTATTGCTGGTGGTGTTCGTGTAGGACTGTGTTGGGCTCTGCCTCGGTGACGTCGAACATCTCGGCCGTCGAGAAGTGAGAGAGAACCGCCAAGCTTTCCAGCGCTGCCAATAGTCCCGGTGGTCCAACGATGGGCAGCGGTCGGCGCGTGGATCGCCGACTCGTCTCGCCGAGGGTGAGCACGCCGCCCATCTCGGAACTGCCGATCTCGGTGATGACGACGAGATCGATGTTGACTTTGTCGATTTGCCGAAGTCGTGACACAGTCCCGTCCCCACAGTCGACCAGGTACGCGAAGTTGGACGTAGTGATCAGCGTCGAGGGAAAGGCCCGGTGCGGCGCACCGAAGAGTGATCCCGTCCCGACGAACGTGATCGTCCAGTCAAGGGTTGCCATCGCTGGCCGCCTTCTCGATCTCTGAGGCCCGGTCCTCCTGCGCGGAGGCGTGTTTGGCGCCCATCGCCAACACGTCGGTCTCCTCGAGGTCGGTGACGAAGTGCAGCGTGGTCCGGCCGCGAGAGGTGGCGATGTAGATCTCTCGCGGTAGCCAGCGCATCAATTCGTCCACATCCGCGTCCTGGCGGTGCCGGTACGCAACCACCGCGACGTCGGCCTCCAATCCTTGCACGTCATCGGCGTTACCCCACGCAACCCGAAGATCTTTGGGAGTCAGCGGAAAGCGATGGACTTGATCAATTGCGACCACGGAGATGCCAGCCTTCTTGGCAGCCTGCTCGACGTCGCGACGCTCCGCGTCGATCGGCACGACCAGTAACTGGTTGGCCTGGAATCCGTCGCGCTCCAGCAGGCGCTTCACTAGCTGGAATGTCTCCGCGAGCACCCGTGTCCCCTCCACTGTGTGGAAGGTGGGAGCTGGGCCATCGACGATCGGCGTGGGGGTGGTGTCGGGATAAAACCGCGCTGCTACCTCGGCTATCTGGCTGCTGTTTCGGCAATTCGTCGTTAGCATCACCGGCGATGCCCCGATAGGTGGCATCCACTGATACGTGACGTTCTTGTTCCGCCGGTCCGTGGTACTGGTGGTGAAGATTCCGCTGTGCTGGAAGGGATCTGCGAAGATGTAGAGCGGACTGCGGTCGGGATCCTTGAGCAGCCACGACAGTGCCTCGATCTGGTCGTGCGTAAACTCTTGGCCTTCGTCGATGACCAACGCGTCGAAGGGCTCCGCAAGGCTGTCTCGGTACTCCAGAAGCCAGTCGGCGAGATTGGATGATGCTGCGCTGATCGACGACCCGCCAAGTCGGGCCGCAACGCCGTTCACCAGCCGGGACCATGCGCTGACGTGCAGGGCCTGGTCGGAGTCGCCATCGAAGGCGCGTTGCGGAGACCGCTGACCAAGAAGGTTCGAAAGAAAGGCGTGCACGCCTGCGCGGTGGCACAGCAGCAAAGTTCGGCTGCCGGTGGAGCTCAGTTGGCGTGCAAGCTTCGCCGCGATGACCGTCTTGCCCGTTCCCGCGCCGCCGAGCACAACAACACGATCCGAGGAAAGCAGCGCCTTGTAAGCGCGGACTTGGCTTTCCACCATCTCGGTCTGGCGCCGCGTCTCGCGCTCGATGCCCTCGGCCGCTTCCGCGGCAGACGCTGCCGCGACGACGGTCATGGTGAAGGACGGCCTCAACTTCGCAACGATCGCCTCGACGGCGCCGGCCGACAACGCCGGACATTCTCCCCAGTGCTCGCGTACGCGGCGGAGTGCCGCAGCTGGATGACGAAGATCGGTGACGTCGAGGATCAGTTCCCGTGGCGCATCTGGGCCCAGCGAGCCGTCGACCTTGGTGGCGGGAAGAGCGACTGCATGGGCGAAGGAGCGCCTGTCGATGTGCAGGTGGTTGGTAAGGTATCGCTGGAGCGTGTAGCGCTGGTCGGCCGCCTGCTTGAACGGAGACTGTTGGAGCTTCTTCCATTTCGTCGAACCGCGAGGCTGGGTGAACCACTCCCCCTCCTCTGCCTTGACGGCGCCACCCTTTACCTCCACGATCAGCACTCCGAGGTGGTCGTTGAGGAGAAGGAAATCGATTTGTCTGAGGCCGGCCTTCGGTCGTCCGAACTGTCCGACGGGCACATCCCACATGACGGTCCAAGTCTCCCCCAGCTGGCTGAAAGCCTCGAAGACGAGCCGTTCGGACATGTCGGCGGTTGTCGGGAGCGCCTCAGGGATTAGGTGAGCCACAGCTGTCATCCCTTTCTAAGCATGGTTCCGAGGCGCGCGTCAGCGCGAGGCCCTGCGCCTCAGATCTCCTTGATTGTCGCCGTGATGCCCAGTTCGGCCAGTATCGGCTTGATCTGGTCGACGACCGAGGAGTCGGCGACGAGTTGCAGCGTGCCCTGTAGATAGCTGATCTGGCGCTCGTCGAGCGCCATGTAGAACGCTCGGAAGAGGGCGGCGAATCCGTCGGACGTTTCGGCGCCCGCCAGCAGGTTACTGGTGAACGAGAACGCCACCTGTCGATCGGCGGAAGCCGCCGGAGTGGCCTGACCACCGCCGCCTACGGCCGCACCGGCACTCGACCCGGTGCCGGCTGCCGTAGCCGCCGCACCACCGCGAGTCGTGCCGGTCGCTGCTGTTGTCGTTCCTAAGCCTCTAGTGTCGGCCTCCCCCTGGCCGCCATGGGCAGGGACGCCGTCGCCTTCGGAGGCGGGTGTAGGACTGGGTGCGGCGATTCTTAGCGCTGTACTCGTCAGGTTCACCTGACCAGGTGTGGTCACTTCGACCGCGGTGCTGGCCGCATCAACGATCCGCAACAGCCCCTGGCTCACCGCGTCGTATATGGCCTGCTGGAGGTCACGGTCGCTCTCGTAGAGCAGCGGCAGACGCGGAGCGCTGTAAAACGCGGCGCGGATGTCGGACAGCGTCTTGCCGTAGTCCTGCTCGCGCAGGTTGTGCATCAGGGCGTGGGAGCCGAACTGGCCGGCGTCGAACACCTTGTCCCGATCTGCGAGTCCCTTCCACACGATGGTGCCGTTGAGAGCGGTGAGGGTGTCGTCATCGAAAGTGAGTTGGTCAAGGTACCGCTCGCCGTCGGGGTCTGGTTGGGCGACGTATGCGACGTGCTGATAAGCCCGTTTCAATGCCTTCTCAAGTTGTTCCTTCGCCGCGGCAAGTTCCTTGGTGCCAGTCGCTTTCAACTCGTCGTCGGCCTGTACCTCGGGGGCTGCTAGCGCCTTGCTTCGAGCCAGGTACTCGGCGGCCACACTGCGCGCGAGGCCGCGTCGCTGAGTGTTTACCACGGCGAACACCGCGCTGCTAGCCCACTGCACCGGCAACTGCTCTGGCCCCTGGCCTAACCCGGTGGCCGCGTGCAACGCCCCCAAGGTGGCGGCCTCGGCGCCATTGCGGAGACTAAACTGGGCTGGATCCAGCACAACCAGGCGCGTGGTGAAGGCGGTGTCCAGGCCAGCAGTGGACAGCACTTCGGCTGGGGTGCGTGTGGCGTCGGCGGCGACGAATCTGAGTTCACGGAACGGGCCGGTACTGGCGAGCCGCTGTGCGAAATCGACGAGTACGGCGTCACGCTCAGACTCGGTGATGGTGCGGCGAATGTTGTTGACCAGCATCCGATGCGTGAGCCGGGTCGAGAGGAAGTAGCGCGCCGGCTTGTTGTTGCCTTGGCCGGGGATGATGTCGAGTGCGCTGAGTCCGCGGTCGACGTCGACGAGTTCTGCGACCACCGCGTCGGCGTCGGTGATCGTGTAGGCAACGTTCGGAATGTTGGTGGCCGCTTTGACTTCCGGTGCGCTGGCGCCTCGGCCCCTGCCTGGTCGAAGGGTTCCGACGATGCTGGCCATGAAGATGAAGGTGGCGGCGCGCTCAGCGGCGCGCGGGTTCGCTTCACTCCACAACAGCTCCTCGCGATTGAGGTCCTGGCGCCGGGCGGTGCCGCTGTCGCCGGCATGGTTGACGACCTCGATTTCGGCGAGGCTGCGATAGTTGGCGATCGTGCGTTCATCCTCGACAAGCCCGCTCCCCAGGATCGCCTCGCGCACTGCGGAATCGGCCAGTGGGAAGTCACCGGGACCAATGAGGGTGGGCACCCATTCGCCGGCCTTGCCGCGCTCCTGCTGCGCGTAGACGGTCGCGGCGAAGATCCGGATCGTCGATCGCACGCGCTGGAAGCCGGTGACCTTGCTCCACTCGTCTTTGGCTAGCGACATCAGCATCGGATGAAATGGGTAGCAGGCGGCGACTTCCTCGGTCCAGCGGTCGCGCCAGGTGGCCCCGATGGTGTCCCAGACGTTCTTGCTCCACCCCTTGTCGGCGAACACAGCTTCGTACTGCGCTGCGGTGGCTGCCACCACCTCAGCGGCTGGCTCCGAGTCGAACAGGCGCCGCCTCAGGATGTCGGCGAAGTCGCCCACCTCGGTGACCGTTGCGGGGAAGCCGTTGCGTTCCAATAGACGGTTGAGGTCGTCGCGACGTTCCTGGGCGGCCTTCGACAGGGCGGTCTGGTCGGCGTCGGAGGCGATCATCACCATCAGCATCGCCACGTTGGGAACGTCGTTGACGACATCGAGGAGCGCCCGCAGGAACGCGATGTCCTGCGCAGCGAGGTCAGGTTTGTTGGCGCCGTCCAGCCCGTTGCCGATGTAGTCGAGCACCTCGTCCACGATGATCAGAACCGGCCGGTTCACCGCCCGGATCGCTTCGGCGATCTTGTGTTTGTCACTCCAAAACGGTTGATACCGCTCGAAAAGCGAGTAATCCTTCGAGAACAGCCGCCACAGAAACCGTTCGTAGAGGTTGACCGCCGGCCCGTCGTACTCCTGGACCGAGGCCCCCGGCGTCATGTTGTCGCACGGCAGCACCACGACGTGCGGACCGCGCAGATCCTGGGCCAGCGGTCGACCGGTCTTGGCCTTCGCCCGCGCGGCCACTTGCTTGCCCAACTCCGTGCCCAGTAGGGCGTCAGGGTGCGCGGCCAGATGGAACGCCCCGATGCACGCGTGGGACTTGCCACCGCCCATGCCCTGATCGAGACGGGTGACCGCGCGGGCCTTCAAGTAGTCGTCGCCGCCGCCGATGCGGATGGCGATCTCGGTGAGGAGATCCACCAAACGCTCAGTGGGGTGGGTGATGTCGCCGTAATAGCCGGCGTCTGCGTAAGGCGGCCGCGTGGCGCCTGCACCGTGGACTGCGGCGAACAATGACATCTGAACGTCGTCGATTTGTCCCGATGTCGACAGGATCTCCTGACGGATCTTGAGCGCCTTCCACCATGGAGTCACCGGGGTCGTCATCGTGGGTCCTCCTGGCTTGGCGTTGACAGTTCGGCGGGGCATCTAGCCGCTGGCGTGGGCATCACATCAACTTCAGCTGAGCGTCTTGAAGGCTTTGCGTCACAGAGGCTTCGGTCTTTGTTGCTGCGGCCGCGCTCGCAGCGTCCCCGATGGCGTTGCGGGTGCGGAGCACGCGATGGAACGCGATCGAATCGACGTCGTTGTCGGGTAGGCGATCGGCCAGGAATTGCACCGCCGCCCAGAGCTGAACATCGTCGGCGCCACGTCCGGCATCCAACAGCACCTGGCCCATCGCATCGAGCCCATCCTCCGAGACGTACGCCAAAGTCAGTGCAACGTCGATCGAGGCGGCCTCATGGTCGATCCGCGCGGAGTGATCCTTGGCGAAGACGAACCGAACTCCCCCACTCTCTTCCCCCACGAGGTCGCGAACCTGTGTGATGTCCATGCCGGAGGCAAGAGTCTGCCATCGAAGCTCGGACTTAGCCTGAATTTGGCGGCCGTAGAGGCGGATCCACCACAACGCGAATCGGGTGCGCGCGTCAAACGCGTCGAGCGGTTGATGGTTAATTTCCACTGCCATTGCGTCCTGCACCGCCGCGCGGGCCAGCGGTAGGAACGTGTAGATGTCGACCGCGTTTCCACGGGCGTCGAGTACCTGGCTGAACCGTCCGACGACCTCCATCGCAGGCCCTGCTGCGGCCATGAGCATGTCGGCGGGCGCCAGGCCCCAGCGCTCCCAGTCGACGTAGCGCCGTTTGATTTCAGCCTTGATCTCTGCTTCGACGGTGCCCTTACGGCCGTTCGGTCGCTGAGGTGGAGCAGGCCGGCAGGCCATTGTGAGGGTGGTTTCAATGTTGGCTTTGCCCTGTTGGCCGCCGGACTCGGTGTTCGCCGGCCAGGAACCCGTCATGACGAGACCAGCCCGCTCGATTGAGCCCAGGAGTCGCTGCCAGACCTCGGGTTCTCCGTGACCGAAGACAATCGTCACCACACCGTCGTCGCGCACGACGCGGCGCATCTCCGCGAATGCTTGGCTGATTAGAGCGTCGTAGTGCTCGCGCGTCCGGTGTTCGTCGGGAGCCTCGCCGCGTACCCGCTTAACGATGATCTCGTTGCTCTTCTCCTGGCAACCGTAATCATCGGTGGTGACCGCTAATTCGGGCCACGTCGCGTGCAGGCAGCGTTTGAGCCAGGTGTAGAACAGGTCCGACGCGTCGGCGTAGGCGATCATCTGGTCGTACGGAGGGTCGGTCACAACAGCGCTGAACTCTTTCGGTCCGTCCGGTAGCGCGGTTGCGCTGCCGCGCTGCACCGTCGTCGGGACCCCGCGCATGTCAGCAAACAGGTTGCGGCAGGCGGCCAGCACGTTGTCCGAGATCGACGCCCAGGTCCCGGGGCCGTCGCCGATGCCAGCCTCGAAGAAGTCGTGCGAGAACGTGATTGAGCCCTCGTTGACGAACAGGTCCCCGACGCGGGCTCCCCCGCTGGTCTGAAATCGCGCGCCGCGGGTCGATCGCCGGAGTTTCTTGACCACAACCGCGGTGGCGTAGCCGGTGATGGTCTTGACGTACTGGTGGGACAGGCCTGTCGCGTGCAGCTCGGCGCCGAGGTCGTTGATCAGACGGGCGAGCTTCACGTACGAGAGGGTTTGGCGGTCCACCATGAAGTCGCCGTAGGTCTTGGCGCCGTAGATGCTCGGCCCGATGATGTTGTTGTTCCCCGGCGCTATTCCCTCGTTGGGCACGGCCGGTAGGAACGGGCTGAAGGCCGGTTCGCTGGCTAGCGCCTCGGATGCGTGGCGTGCTGCTTCGATCTCCTCAGTGGTGGGTCGGCGGAAGGTCTTCTGCCCGCGATGGTCGATGTCGGCGGCCAGAACAAGAGCATCAACACCTTGCTTCTCCTGAAGCAGCCGGCGGTGCACCGCGAGAGGGTGCGGGTGTCCGCAGAAGACACAGATGGCGCTCTTGCCAGCGACCTTGCGGCCGTTGACGATGGCGTTGGACAGCGTTGGTGTTCGAGTGGGCTTGCCTTCGGAGACGACGGCCTCCCAGTGGCCCGATGAACGCTCGGCGGCGATGTGGAACGACGCGGCCGGTCGGTCCCCTCGGGCGGCTATCAGCTCGTAGGACCCAATCAACGGGAAACGGCGCCCGCATTCCTGACACGGGATGGTGACCGCCCACAGATAGCCCCACGGCAACGCGTCCTCATAGCGCGGGTACCACGGGCTCATCGCTTCGGCATGGCGCAAACCAAGCTCATTGAAAACTGTTTGCAGATCGCTCAACAGTCGGTCCGCCGGTGAGGTGGGCAACTCGCCGCTTTCCTCACCGAACGGTAGCGGCGGTTCGGCGGTCCAGTCGGTGAACGGTGCACACGTGAGGAGGTAGCTGGCTAAAACCGCGACGGGGCTGTAGTCGATGGCGTGCGCCGTTACTCCGAGGCGGGCGGATTCCAGTGGAATCATGCCGCGCCCGGAGAAGGGGTCGAGGGTGCTCGCGCCGTTTGGATTGGATGCCGCGATCTCCTGCCGCAGCTCGCTCCACTCGGCGTACCGGCCCTTCATCGCTCTGCACACCAGGTCTTGCAGGCGTTTTTGCTCGTCGGGGTCGTCTGGCCATTTCAACAGTGAGCAGATGGTGGCGGCCTTGGCCTGTGCCGTTGGGCGCTTGGCGAACCACATGAACAGCGATATTTCGCTGTTGCCTGATCCCCAGCCGCGATCGCTGTTGGCCGAGACCTCGGCGCTCGGAAACCAGCGCTCAATCATGCGGGTCATAGATTGCTTCCCGGTGCGTTCTTCAGGCTGCTGCCCGGTACGCGGAAGATCGCGTCCCCAGTCATGTCGGTGGAGAACAAGGTGGCGGGGTCCTCGTAGGCGCCGAAGAACCGGCCTACCCCGTCGGCGCACTGATCGACGACGTAGAGCCAGTAGTTGCGGCGATGCTGGGTGGCGATGAGCACTTCGTTGCCCGTCATCCGAATTCCATTGCTGGCCGCGCTGTCCAGCACTCCCTTGACCTCGACGTGCCGGATCTGGCTGTTGCGACGAGCTTCCAGGTCGTAGCCGCGTCCTTCGGTGTGCACGTCCTCGACTACCCAGCCGTCATCGACGAGCAGTTGACGCACGTGACTCATCGACACCATCTCCGCGTCGATTTCCGCCTGCGTACTGGCGTCGGCGGCCGCCACCACCCGGATCCGGCCCACCAACTTCGGGTCGGTCAACTGCACGTCGGTGAGGCGCTCCAAGTCCGCGATCCGCGCCGATGTCTGCACCTGGAACTGCCGACGAAGAGCCACCCGAGTGTCACGGTCCTCAATGCCCTCGGTCAGATTCAACGGGAGATTGTTCAGGTCCCGCCGTGCCTGCCCGAACCAGTCGGTCCGCACCTTCCGGTGTTCGGTCACCGTAGTGTCGGCCACCGCCCTCGCCACCTCCTGAGCGCGCCCCTCGCGCGCGGGATGGGCTGCCGTGCCGGCAGTCTCGGTCGGTACCAGATTGGCCAAAGTTTCCCACCGCACCGCGCGGGCGTTGCCGCTGTCATCGACCTTGACCAGCGTCGCCCACACACTGGCTCGCTTGCCGTCGCTCTCGGTCATGGTCGCCTCGTAGGCGTAGAGGTCATACGGTGTCAGGCTGCTTGGGTCGGCGGCCGCACCCGACTGGTAGAGGTCTTCGGCCAGGGCGTGGTCGGCCAGAGCGATCAGATCCGTGAACGCCGGCTCTCCCGGTCCCAGGGTGACGGTGTCCCCCACGTCGATGCTGCCTTCAGCGGCGCGCACAGCGTCCCCGCTGGTGGCGATGTGTGCGTCGGTGCCACCCCCCAGCGATGGCGGCAGAGATTGTCCGGCCAACGACAGTCGACGAAATCCCGGACCCGCCGCGGTGGGCGCGGCCTGCAGCACCCCGGCCGCCGACAGCCGATCCAGGTATGCCTCCACGATCGCGGGGTTGATGCGCGCGAACAGATCTCGTTGCAACAGTGTCAGCGCCGCCACGGCATCGACCTGGCTGGCCAGCCGGCGCTCGTTGTCGCGCACCTGGCGGGCCACACGGGTCAGCTCCTGCGCCTGTACCGCCCGAGCGGCGTCGATCGCGGTCTGCTTCTTTGCCTCGTCGTTGCCGTACAGGTCAGTCAGCCAGCGGTCGTAATCCACGCCGGTGATCTCGGCGACCGCTGAGAGGCTGTCGAACATCTGCCCGTGCAACTCATTGGCCGCGGTGACGAAGTTGTCGAGTAGACGCAGCAGCGTCTCCCCTTCGCGGGTGTCGGTGGCCACCAGGTTGTACAGGTAGACCTCGCGGAGCTGTCCCACCCGGTGGATGCGACCCATCCGCTGCTCCAACCGCACGAGCGACCAAGGGATGTCGTAGTTCACCAGGACGTGCGCAGCCTGTAGGTCGATACCCTCATTGCCGGCATCGGTGGTGACGATCACCTGAAAGTCTCCACGCATGAACGCTTTTCGGACCTCATCGCGGTCGGGCTTGCTCTGCCGACCCGAATACATCTTCGCCGTGTAACCGTCGGCGTTAAGCCGGTCGGAGATCCACTGCGCCGAATCGGCGTACTCGGTGAACACCACGGCCTGCTCACCGTTGCCCGGAAGGATCGAGTGCTTGGACAAGCAGTCCTCCGTCAGGCGCCGCCACTTCGATGGCAGCCATGCGGAATCAGAGAGGGTGGCGTCGATCCGGTCGGCCAAGGCCTTGATCGCCGTGCGCTCCGCACGCGTAGACGTTGAGGCAGTGTGTACCACCTTGGCCTCGTCGATTGCAGACTCATCGCTATCGGTGCTGAGCTCGGCCATCAAGGCAGCCTCGACCTCGCTCATTTCGCCCATGTGAGCCGAACGTCGCCGTAACGTCTCGGCCAATGCATACAGGCTCGACGCGGCCCGCTTTCCGTACACCATCCGAGCCAGCGGTTGCGCGGTCTGCGGGAAGAACTGCTCCACCATGTCCAGCGCGGCTTGGTAGTAGGCGTACTCGACCTGGCTGAGGGCGACGCTGTGATTTGCGGCGGACCGCCCCTTGAACAGCCGCGTCTTACCGTCGTAGTCGACCAGATCTTCCTTCATCCGGCGAAGGAAGTGGATGGGGCCGGGCCGAAGCGCCGACAGGGCGACGTTCGGATCGCTGCCGGGGTCGGGGTAGATACCTGGGTCGACCAAGTGCAGGAGGTGCCGGAACAGCCATTCCTTGCCGCGGTGCGGGGTGGCGGTCATCAGCAGCGCTCGCGGGGTGTTCTTCGCCAGCAGCCGACCCACTTGATGGAATCCAGCCGCGGTGGGAGTCAACCGGTGCGCCTCGTCGAACACCACCAGATCCCAGCCGGCCTTGTCGGGGCGCAGTGCGTCCTGAACGGCCGGATTGACCGCCGCCAGTTCCAGCGAGACAACCCACAAATCGTTGGAGTTCAGTGCGTCCTCACGCACCGTCGCGGACGTGATCTGGCGCAGGCCACCGCCGAGCAGACGGGAGAAGTCGTCGACCCACTTTGAGGCCAAGTTGGCGGGGCAGACGATCAACGCGCGCTTCACCAAGCCGAGGCGCTGCATCTCGCGCAGATACAGCCCGGCCATGATCGTCTTACCCGTGCCGGGTTCGTCGGCGAGCAGAAACCTCAGCTGCGGCTGCGGCAGCATCGCCCCATACACCGCGGTGGTCTGATGAGCGTAGGGCTTGAGGGGCATCGACGCCATCGCGCTCGACTCCGCGTTAGTCGCCGCGGCGTCCATCCACTGCGTCCACATGGCTGCCAGCACTCGCGCCGAATCCCCGTGTCCATCGCTGACGAGTGTGCGCACGGTGGTGGTGTCGTTGGCGGCGAGGTTGATCTCATGCCGGCGGTCCTCGTCGTCGACCAGGATCAAATCCCACGAACCATCAGGCTCGCCTGGAATGGCGAAACGGATCGTCGCGAACTCGGGAACACCGGCCGCCTGAACACGGACCCGTTGACCGCGGTCAAACGTCACAGCCAACCCCCTCGGATGCCGCCTCCCTCGCTGGAGAACCCTCTTGAACCATAGTTGCTGACCACCTCGGCCATGGAGTGCACGCGCCAACCAACTCACCGGAAGGGTTGGCAATGCCGATCTGCACCTCGCCGCCGGCAGCGCATGAGCCGCCGTGCTGCGACGGTCAATGCCACCGACGACATGTCGGCCACCGGCGACCTCGCTGCCATCGACGGTGGAACTATGAACGCATGTCCGAGCCCGTCGACCTGAGCGGTTTCACCGGCTTCGTGCCGTTCGCCGCCCTGCCCACCGCGGACGTGCCCGCTAGTCCCGGCGTCTACGTGGTGGTACGGCCAACCGACGATCCCCCGGTTTTCCTCGATGCTTCCCCTGCTGGCCACTTCAAGGGCAAGGACCCCACGGTGCCCCTCGCCGAGCTGCAGACGTTGTGGGTGCCTGGGACCCGCATCGTGTACATCGGCAAGGCCAACGCTGGCGTCAGCGGCCGCCGGGGCCTGCGCAAGCGACTCGACGAATTCCGCCGCCACGGTGCCGGCGAACCGGTCGGACACACCGGCGGACGTCGCATCTGGCAGCTTGTCGACCACGCCGACCTGCTGGTGGGCTGGCGCACCACCGACGAGGCCGCCTCCGCCGCGATCGAAACTGAGATGATCGCGCAGTTCCGCGCGCACCACGGGCGGCTTCCGTTTGCCAACATGCGCAACTAGTTCAGCAGGTTGGCCGCCGCGCCAACGCGTCCGCACGCGGGCGTCTTGAACCGCGAGCACCACCGGCACTATCGGTCGCCGGTTGTGGTCGACTGCCCATCGTCGGCGCGCCCCGAACCCTGTCGAGTGGCCACGATGGGTTCGACGGGCCAACGCTTGATCAGCGCGACGATTGCGCCGATGAAGCTGTGCACGGCCGCAGCAACGGCGACCAGACCATCAGTACTTCCCGTGCGCAGAACAACCACTGCCAGCAGCAGCAGGTACGCGCCGAAGCAGCAGGCCAACACGACTGCGATCTGGGTGAAAGCGTTCACGGCTCGCATTCCTTTCCAACGGACATGCGACCTAGTCAAGAAGCAGGCAGGTCGTTCTATCGAGACCTAGAACGATCGGCGCGCAGGCGGGCCAGTTTGCGCTCACCGGCCTCGACGGCTCCCGGCACCGCCATGTCCGGTGGCGGTGATCCTTCGACGACGACGACGATCATCCCGATGCCGTAGTTGAGATCAGGAAAAGAGTGAACGCCGTTGCTGTCGGCTATCTTCCAGCGCGGCTCGCAGTGCGAGGTTTCCACGGTGGGTGCTCGGACTGTGACCGAGATGTCGACGGTGTGATCGGGCTCAGTGTCGGCTATCGACACCCACGGTCGCGACCGCACCAGACCGTAGCTCGTCGCCGGTCCGAGGCGCACCAGTCGTCGCCCGATCCAGGGCACCGACCCCGCGTTGTAGAGGCGCCACGACTTGGTGAACTCGAGGTTGGGTGGAACCTCCACGCCGTCGGGCACGGTCAGATCGGCGAGCCAAGCGACGTCGTCGCCCGGTGTCCGGTCCGGTCGCGGCGGACGCGAAGGCTGCGACCTAGGCGGATCAGCCAACCGGACCTGCTCCCACAGCTCCGTCAAAAAGAGTTGGCCGCTATTGAACATCTCGTCGTAGAACCGCACCAATTCACGACCCTGCGACGGGGACCGGCCCTCGGCGAGGTCTTCGGCTTGATACATAGCCTGCAACGACCAGTAAGTCCGCTGCGCACCGCTGTCGATCAAGCGCTGCAGCGCGCCAGCAACTACTGGATCACAGTCCTTGTGGCCGTTCTCGCGGAATTGACGCACCTCGACCCAGAGACCTTTCACGGTCCAAGTTTCCTTGCGATTGTGGTCGCGCAGCTGCCGTCGCGTTGAGCGCATGTGCGCAGCCAAATCCCACCTCGACGGAATCGCCACGTGTGCCCCCTTACCGGCCGCCGGCACCGCTTACGACGCGCCAGCTACACCCTTGGCCCAGAAGTTACTGGTCGACGCGCCACCGTGTGGGCTTAGCCGCTCCACGTGTCTGGCCCCCTGCGGTGGGCCGCGCTATCGGCGGGATTTTCCACTATGACCGCATTTACCACTACGACCGCATTGCCGAACCCGGCGACCTGTCCCCGCACCAGGTCATGAAGTACGTCAACGGCCACGGTCACCGCGAACCGGTCGGCCAGCATCGCATCTGCTGGCGCCCGCACCGCCAGCGTCAGCGTCCTGCCCGTGCGGTTCGACTTAACTACTCTGTCGCCGCCTCGCTAAGCCGCGCTCCTGCAGCGCGGCTGAGCGCACCGGTGGCGCGCTCACCGGGTCCGGTCAGAGCGGCCGTGCGACAGCACCCGCCACGGTCGGTACGACTCTGCACACCGCGCCTTCACCGGCACCTCAATCAGGCATGGCCAGCGTGACGCTGCGCTCACCACAGCATGGGCTGGTCGCCAAGCATCGCCGCCTGCACCGCCGCGGCGCCCCACCATGGCGCACCGCCTCACGTGCGCCACCGACCGATCGCGCCGCACACCATGGCTGTCGCGGCGCCGTACGGCATGGCATCCACTACCGCGACTCATCCGCGCCATTCGCTCCCATGGTGTCGCCGTGGGAACCCACCACGACATGCTGCTGCGGGTGAGTCGGCTGCGATCTTCACGCACACCGGGTCGTCGCATTCATGCAGACTCAGTCCCCCGGCAGCCACGCTGCCGCCGGCAATTGGCTAGCGCGTAGCGGTGCGGCCGAACGCAGAACCCCACCCCGTCGCGCGTGAGGTAGAACCGGCCGTAGACATCGGCGCCGATCGCGCCTGTCCAAATGTTGCAGTCCGAAGCCGTTGGCCCGCACACGACGTGGCCGTCGAACCGAGCGATCTCAGCGGCGTGCAACCGCCGGTCAACGGTCAGCTGGCCCTCGCTTCGCATGAACTTCGACCCTACGGCCGAGCACTGACACACTGCGCGGCCTCCGCGGCCAGCAACACCGCGGTGGCCAATCGTGCACCCGCGGCATCGAGCTGACCGCGGTCACCCGTCGCCGCGGCTCGGACACCGGCACGCTCGGCACGCCACCGCGCAACAGCGGGCTGGCGCCCCCACCCCGCCCAGGTGGCCACGTCCCCTGTGCACCCGGTCCCGCGCCCCGTCACGGCCTGGCTCACCGTCCTGACGCCGAGGCCGCCTCGGGAAAGTCGGGATCTCCGCCGCCCTGGCCCGCCGGCGGAGAGGTCGCCTCACCGCCGCCACCTAATGCAAACGAACCACTGCGGGCGAGAGCTGTTCGGTCTTTGGGGCGTGTCGCAACATGGTCCGCACGATCCCGATCCCCATGTCGGTGCGCGCGGCGATGGTCGTCAACGTCTCACCGCGGTCATGCATCCGTGCGACTGCCGCGCCGGCCTCGGCTCGATGAGTGGCCACCTTCGTGGCTGCTTCGGCGTCGACCTGCTCGCGCAGCTGGGCCAGTCGCTCCTTCTTCCACGCCTCGACTTCGGCGATCTTGGCGACCTCGTGAATGAAGGTGGTGGCGTCTTTGATGTTCGCCTTGTCTCGCGCAGCGCGCGCTGCGTTGGCGCGCCGGTTCGCTTCCACGGCCCGTCGCCGGGCTTCCAACTTGGACGCTCCTGCTGCTGTCATGACCGGGACACTAAAGCCGTCCGGGCCGGGCGTGCCACCACCACAGCCACATTCGGCCACCACCAGTTTGTTTCGTCGCCACTTCTTCCGCAGCACCGCACTCCGCTCACCCTCCGTCCAGCCCGTTCCCTCACCACCACCGCTGCGCCCCTTCAGCTCACCGCCTCCCACCCCCGTGCCACGGCCCACCGACCGACCACACACCTCTTGCATGAAGGTCACGGTTTGGTAACGGCGGTTGGAATGTTGCTTCTGGTGGTGGTTTATTCTGCGGCTGGCTCCGTACTTTCGGGCTCATGCGGGCCAGGGGGTGCATGCGGCGTTGATGTCGATGCACAAGCTGACCGCCGGGGACGGCTACCTGTACCTGGTGCGGCAGGTCGCTGCCGCCGACAGCACCGAGCGGGGCCGCTCCAGCCTGGCTGACTATTACTCGGCCAAGGGCGAATCGCCGGGCCGCTGGATGGGCCGCGGCCTGGCCGCGTTGGCCGACACAGGAGCCCGTGAGGTTAGCGGCGAAGTGCGCCAACAGGTGTGGGCCGTCGAAGGCGGGTCGGTGGTCACCGAGGAGCAAATGAAGGCCTTGTTTGGGCTGGGTTGGCACCCCAACGCCGACAAGATTTTTGCCCATCTGTCCCCGCGATTGCGCGTTCAACCCGCGACGGCGGCCGCGCAGTTAGGCCGTAAATACCCTGTGCGGGAGGAGCCCTCGTCGGAGTTCACCCGTCGTGTCGGGAAAGCGTTCCGCGCTCACAACATCGGGGCCGGTCTGGCGGGCAACGCCACTATCGACGATGACGTGCGGGCAGGCATCCGTACACAGGTGGCTCGGGAGATGTTCGCTGAGCAGTTTGGCCGTGACCCGGCCGATGAACGGGAGCTGTCAGGGTTCGTCGCGCGGGCCACCAGGGCACGCACTACAGCGGTGGCCGGCTATGACTTGACGTTCTCTCCGGTAAAGTCGATTTCCGCGCTGTGGGCGATTGCCCCGCGAGAGATTGCCGAGCAGATCGAGGCCGCTCACGAAGCCGCGGTGGCCGACGTGTTGGAGTGGCTGCAAGACAACGCCGCCTTCACCCGTACCGGCACCAACGGTGTCGCACAAGTCGACACCGAAGGGCTCATCGCCGCGGTGTTCACCCATCGCGATTCACGTGCCGGGGACCCCGATCTACACACCCATGTCGCGATCGCCAACAAGGTGTCTTACCTCGACCAAAATGGGGTGCGCCGTTGGCTCGCTCTGGATGGTCAACCGCTGCACCGGCTCATCGTGGCGGCTTCGGAGATGTACAACACCCGCATGGAAGTTCACACCATCGACCGGCTCGGTGTGGACTTCGCCGAGGCGTCCCGTGGACGGGGTAAACGACCCGTGCGCGAGATCGTTGGAATGTCAGCGGAATTGATGATGCGTTGGTCGAGTCGTGGCATCGCGATCAAGGCCCGCACCGCCGAGCTGGCCAAGCAGTTCCAGCACAATCACGGCCGCGAACCCACCACCATCGAATCCCTCGCATTGGCTCAACAAGCGACGCTGGAATCGCGCGAAGCCAAGCACGAACCGCGCTCTTTCGCAGAGCAGCGCGCCACCTGGCGCAACCAAGCTATCGAGGTCCTCGGCCACGATGGATTGGAACGCATGCTGGCCACAGTTTTGGGCCCCCGGCGCGTCCAGAAGGCACCGGAAATCACCGCGGATTGGGTGGCGTCGCGTGCTGTCGCAATCATCGCCACCGTGTCCGAATCGCGCGCGACCTGGCAGGCCCACCACGTGCGCGCCGAAGCCCTTCGGGTCGTGCGGAACGAGGGTGTCGCACACGTGTCGCAGCTTGTCGAACGGCTCACCGACACCGCACTTTCTGAGGCGTTCTCGGTGCCTCACGCCCGTGTCGAGGACGGCGAGTTGGGTGAGCCTGTCGCATTGCGTCGCCGCGACGGTTCAAGCGTCTACAGCCGCCACGGCGTGGCGATCTACACCAGCCGCGAAGTTCTCGCCGCAGAGCAGCGCATCCTGGCCGCTGTCGCACGCTGCGACGGCCGCGTCGCCACTACCTCCGAGGTCGATATCGCGCTGGCCGATTCGGCCGCCCGCGGCAAGCCACTTAACCCCGGTCAGGCCGCGCTCGTCGAGCAGATGGCCACCAGCGGAGGCCGCGTCGCATTGGCGCTGGCGCCCGCCGGGGCGGGCAAGACCACGGCCATGGCCGCGCTGGCGCATGCGTGGCGCAGCTCGGGTGGACATGTCCTCGGATTGGCCCCGACCGCGGCAGCGGCGATCGTGCTCGGGGAGGATTTGGGCGCGACCACCGACACCCTCGACAAGTACGTCCACTGCGCTGATCCGGACAACGCTGCGACGTTCGGAACACCGCAGTGGTTCAACGACATCGGACCGGAGACGTTGATCATCGTTGATGAGGCCGGCATGGCGTCGACCGCGGGTCTGGACGCGATGATCGCTGACGCGCAGCGCAAGGGCGCGAGTGTGCGGTTGGTTGCTGATGACTGCCAGTTGGCGTCGATCTCGGCTGGCGGGGTGTTGCGCGACATCGCCACCGAGACCGGGGCGCTGACGCTGTCGGAAGTCGTGCGGTTTCACTCCCGCGCCGAGGCCGCGGCGTCTCTGGCGCTGCGCGGCGGCGATCCGGCCGGGATCGGCTTCTACATCGACTTTGGGCGCATTCACGTCGGCACCGAACAATCCGCGGCGGATACCGCGTTTTCGGCGTGGCTGGCCGACCGCAACGCCGGGCGCGACAGCCTGCTGTTGGGACCCACCAACGCGATCGTCGACGACCTCAACGCCCGCGCCCGCACTGCACGTCTGGCCGCCCTCATCGAGGCTGACCCGACCTGGCGGCCAGGTCGTGAGATTCTGCTCGCCGATCAACTCCGTGCCAGCGTCGGCGACGTCATCCGCACTCGCCGAAACGCCCGCTGGCTGCCCCTGTCGGTCACCGATTACGTTCGCAACGGCTACACCTTCGAGATCCTCGATGTCGCCCGCGACGGGGCGCTACGGGTTCGCCATCGAGGCACCGGGCGTGAGATCACCCTGCCGGCGGACTACGTCACCGAACACGTCACCCTCGGCTATGCCGCCACCATCAACGGCGCCCAGGGCTCCACCTCCGGGCACAGCTGCCACGTGGTGGGTGCTGAGCACCTGACCCGCCAACAGCTCTACGTCGCTCTCACGCGCGGCCGCGGCGAAAACCACCTGTACCTCTCGACCGCCGAAACTGACCCGCACCGCATCCTGGCCCCCAAGGCCACCCACCCTGACACCGCCGTGGACGTCCTGTCCCGGATCGTGGCCCGCGACGGCGGCCAGGTCTCGGCCACCACGGCCGCCCGCCAGGCCGCCGACCCGACCCGCAGACTGGCCGCGGCCGCCGACATGTTCACCGACGCCCTCGGCGCTGCGGCCGAGCACCAGCTCGGCGCGGGTGCCCGCGCCCGTCTTGACGCCCTCGCTGAATCAGTGCATACCGATCTCAGTACCTGCGCAGCGTGGCCGGTGCTGCGTCGTCGCCTCGCCATCCGGGCGCTCTCCGGTGCCGATCCCGGCGAACTGTTGGCTGCCGCCCACGCTCGAGGCGGCCTCGACGATGCCGCTGACGCGGCCGCGGTGCTGGATTACCGCATCGACCCCACCGGTTCTGCCGGCCGCGACTGCGGGCCGCTGCGCTGGCTGCCCGCCATCCCCGACCCTCTGGCCGGCGACCAGCAATGGAGCGACTACCTGCGCCGCCGCGAGAGCCTTGTCGAGGAGCTGGCGGCGCAGATCCGCGAACGAGCCCGCGCCTGGACCCCCGACACCGCGCCGAGCTGGGCGCAGCCCCTGGTTACGGCCAGCCCTGCTCTGGCCGCAGAAGTCGCCGTGTTCCGGGCCGCCACCGGGGTCGACGACGCCGACACCCGCCTCACCGGCCCGCCCCAATACCCGGTGGCCACCCGCGCAATCCAAGACCTGCTGCAACGCCACGGCACCGACGCGATCGAGCGCGACAGCGCCGACCCCACCCGCTTCAACGACCTTCTCGACGAGATTGACCCCCGCATCCGCGCCGACGCCTACTGGCCCACACTGGCCGCCCACCTCACCAATGCCGCCCGCGGCAACGACATTCGCGCTGCGATCACCGCGGCGGCCCAGCGAGGACCGCTGCCCGATGAGATGCCCGCCGCGGCGCTGTGGTGGCGGCTGGCCGACGCACTGTCCCCCAACACGGCTCTCCCCGATCGGCACGTCGTCGACCACGCCACCACCCAGGACAAAGGCGTGCACGCAAGCATGCATGCCGCCGAGCGTGCGCTCGTCGAAGTCCTGGCCGCCGCCTGGCGCAACGCCGACCCGCTCACCCTCCCGCGGCCACGCACCGACCCCGCCGCGGTCGCGCTGTCGGTGCCCTACGTCGTGGCCACCGTGGCGGCCGAGCGCTACACCCCCGACCTCGCCGAAGCGATCCACACAGCGGCCAACGACTCCAACCGCCACCACGTCCGCGTCACCGCGACCCCACAGCCCGACCGGCTCAGCCTCAACCACCTCGCCGAGCAGATCACCATCCACGAACCAACTCGGCGCGGACCGGTCATCGTCGTTGAGGACGCCGCGGCCGCCGACCCCGACGCCCTTGCGGCGGTGGCCACCGCCCTGGTCCCCGCACACGGCCGCCTCCTGCTGATCGACAACGGACAGCCCGGCAGCGCCCGCCGACTCCTCGACGGACTCACCCTCCCCTGGGCGGAAAACACCCGTCCCGCAGCGGGCATCGACAATCCCAGGCTCGCCGCCGCCGCCGATGAACACCTCGCCATCGCTGCCCGCAGCTGGCGAACCCTCACCACCGGACCCACACGCGATCGGGGCAGGAATCGCGACCGCGGACACGGCCTCGACATCGACTGACGGACACGCCATCACCGCCGCATAACCCCAGCGGTCAGGCTGTTTCCGGGTACCACCATTCGTGGGCCGCGCGGCAGTGCGCCACGGCCTGTGGGTCGAACACCTCGATACCGCGGAGCACGGCCTCGCACTCCTCGGCTGAACAGCCGAACTGCGTAAGCTCTGTCATCCACATCATCAGCGGACGGGCACTGTCCCCCGTAGTGGGCCACGTGGCCCATATCCGGCCGAAGGTGGCGGCCACGCTGTCACGGAAAGCCGCACGCACCGTGTCATGGGCTATGTCGAACAGCCCTTGAGCCTGCTCCGCGTAGGTAGCGAGCTGCGGTATCCCGAACTCGCGTTCCAGCACCGACGGAGCGGCGAACCCTAATGCAGTGCGCCAAGACTGTTGTGCAGTAACGATATCGGGATTAGGGCCGCTGGGCCGGATGTAGAGGAGATATTGGCCGCCCTCGGTGTAGCCGGCCTCTCGCCAATCGGGGTCGCGCCCAGGTATCCGGATCCTCGGCGGCGCTTTCAGCGTGGTGCGATCCCAACTCAAGACTGGCGGGTCGAGAGAGGCGTTCGCGCACAACATCTTCAGCGTCGCACCGATCTGTTCCAGCCGGTGGGCGTACCCGAGCAGTGGATAGCTCGGCGGTGCCGAGGTATCGCCCCAGCGGCCGTCCCCGGTGGACACATGAAACTCCCGTGCCCACAGAGATGCTCGGTCGATGGTATTGGCCAGCTCGGCATGCCAGCGCTCCAGCTCGACTCTCCAGCCCGCGCCGTCCGCACCCTCTGGAGTCGTCATCGAGGAGCCTCGTATTGGAGGTCCTCTTCAACGCTGACAAGGGCCTTGACGATCATGTCGCGCAGGTCAGGATCGCCGGTAGCGGCTGCGGCGTAGCACATGTCGGGTAGCGGCAGCGGGCGCCTGGACCACCCGCCGATGTGCTCGGCGGTACGCGCAACCATCCAGTGCGCCCGGTAGCCGGCCAGCTCTTCGGTGGTGTCGCTGGGATCGGCGACCGCGCCGGTACTGGTGGCGAAAGCCGGTCGGCGCATCGCGGTCATGACGTTGAGGGCCTTGGCCGCCTTATCGTAGTCCGCCCACTGCTGCAGGGATGGCTCGCGGTCACCGCCGCGGATCGCCCAGACCAGGCGTAACGCTTCGTCAATACCGCCATCGATGACTTGGGCCTGGGTTGTTGCTGCGTTGATCATCGCCGCGGTCACCGCCGAGACGATCCGGTCTTGAAAAATTGGGTCGGCGTCCATGATGCGTAGCAGCCGCGGATACACCTCGGGCCACAGCACCGCCAGCCGGTGCACATGCATGTCGTCGAGCACGGGGGCGGGCATCTCGACGCCTTGTTGTAGCAGCGGGTTGGTGTCTCCCGAGCACGACGGCGGATGCTCCACCCCGGCATCACGCAAGACGCTGACCCCCGCCGTGGTGGCTGCGGCGACCAGCTTCCAGCCCCACTGGGCGCGCATCTGGGCGTACTCGACGAGGACCCGTGCGGGATCGCCCCAGCCGAACCAACGCTGCCGAAATTCATAGTCCAGCAACGGATCTGTGGAAAGTACCCGTACCGAGCGCGGAACGAACACGCCAGCCGGGATGTAGCTGGACCCGTCATTGGAGGTGATGACCGTCTCGGTGCCGCTCGGGGAGCGGAACACCCCGACAGCCCACCCTGCCGCGGGATTGCGCGCCATGTAGGCGGCATGCTGCAGTTTCCAGACCAGCTCTTTTGCCGCCGCTGCGTCTGCGGACTCGCGGCGCTCCCGTGCGGCTGCAGTCTGGCCCGCAGCGACCACGCCGGCCGGAATCAGAGTCGGGCCCGCAGCCGCACTCGCTGCGGACGGGGCGGGCGCTGGCGGGGCATTGGTTGAGCTAAGGGAGCCCGCCGGCCCGGTCGGTGCCGGAGGCGGCGCACCTGCTGGGGGTCCCATCGAACCCGGCGGCAGCATCATTGGCGCACCACCGCCGCCGGTCCCCGCGCCGGTAAGTGCGGCAGCCGGGGCGGCGGGCGACACCATGCCTGGCTGCACCGCGGCCGGCGAGACGCCCCCGCCGGGGGCCGCCGACACCGGGGCTGCCGCCTGCCCACCACCGGCCGATAGGGCCGGTGACGGACTCGCTGGGGCTGAAGGTGGTGCAGACGGTATTTCGCCGCCCATCCCCGCCGTTGTCGTCGCCATTCCGTGGATGAATGCCGACGACAACGGCGACGCGCTGCCCGCACCTGACACGGCTCCTGAGTTCGGCACACCACTTGCTGCGCCGGGCATCTGACCGACACCGCCACTCAGCGGGTTAGACCCCATCCCCGGCATGCCGCCACTTCCCAGACCGCCGGGCATCTTCGGAACCCCACCGGAACCCATCCCGCCGCCACCCATGCCGCCCATCGACGGCATACCGCCACCGCCGAGCGCTAAGGCCGCCGGTGAAGAAGTCACGCCAGGCGTCGGCTGCGTCGCCGGTCCGGTCGCGGCCTTGATCCCCTCGTCACCTGCGGCCGACTTGCTGCCGGGACCAACTCCAGGCTGAGTGGTTGACGTACCTGCCGGATCTGTCGGCGCGTCGGCCACAGGCTCGGGTGCGTCGGCCCCGGCTTCCCGCTTTTCGGTGTCGCTGTAGGGGCTTTCGTCCTGTTCAATGCCGGGCGACGTATGGTCGACGGGCTGGACTGGTGGAGCGGTGGAAACATCGCCCCACTTCGTTAAAAGATCTAGTGCCCTTGTGTTTTCGGTGCTTGCCTTGAAGGCGGTGTGGGAGGCCACTGCGGCGGTTACTCCCGCCTCGGTTTGGTATCGGGCTATGCCCTGGTAATGGGTCACCAGGGCCTGGGCTTCGCCTGGAAGCTTCGCGCTCGCGATTTTGGCGTCCGCTTCGCGGACGAGCTGCTCCTGTCCTGAGCGCGTATCGCGTAGCACCGTGGCGATATCGGCGCACTTGTTGGCGCACTTCTCGTGCCATTCGGCGATCGTCTTGGCTTCCTCGGCCAACACCGCGCCCGCCCGGTGCGCCTCGTCGAAGCCCTGCGAATCCGCGGCATCGCGAAACTCCGCGTTGTCAGTCACGATTTTCTGGTGGATTCCGTCCCACGCCGCGGCACCAGCCCGGTAGGTCTGCTCCTGGGTGTCCCAGTGCGTCGCGTCCGGTGGCTCCATATCTGGCGTAACGATCAGCCGTCCATACGATCCCGCAGACCCTCCGACAGCCGGCATCAGCGCAACCCGCACTCGGACGTGATGACATCGATCAGTTCATTACTGCGTTCTTGTTCGTGATCGGCCTCGTCCCAGTGCCGCAAATTTAGCGCGTGAAGCATGTCGATTCTCGTTGTCATCCAGGCACGCAGAGGCTTCGCCGTTGAAGCTGGTGTGGCGTCAGACAGTTGCGTACGCAGGTACGAAACCGCGGCCATACCGGTACGTTTCTCCGTGGCCAGCGCGGCGAGGCTCTCCGGGCTTGTCCAGCTCTGCTCCAGCGCCTCGGCGCTGGACCTGCTCGCCAACGCCGTCGACCGTGCCGCCCGATCCCACTCCGAGCAGGCCGCCGCCTTCGCGGCCGCGGTGTCGCTGCTGCTGTAGGTGGGTGGCGGCGAGGGAACCACGTTCACCGTGTGCTGGCTCGGTTCGACCGGATGAGTGAGGGCCAGGCCGCTGGTCACCACTGCACCTATTGCGACCACGAACGCCGCCCTCGCGGCGGTGATCCCGGTGCGGTGACGCCACCGGCCCCTCATGGTCATGACACGACGGTATCGCGAGCGAGTGACACCGGGCCACCGCCGAGGGCACATTCGAAAGAGCAAATTTCCGCAGTTCTGTTGCCTATAGGTAACACTCGACAAATCAGCGCTGGTGGAGGGTGTGCCTGAAGTGGTCGAGATTCGAGCAGAGAAACCTCGCGAGTGGAATCGAAGTTCGACGACAACGAGGCGAAAGCCAGAAGCGAGCGCCTGAGTGCGTCGCCCACCACGATGAGCCCGTCCGTTCCCGCGCCGGATGTCCCAACTTCCCTATCCTGGAGGGATGACAAGCGAGGACGGTGACGCTGGATCAGAGCTTCCTCTGCCCCCAACTCCCCCGCGCCGCTTCGGTCAACTGCCCGACCTCGCTATCCCAGATGACTTCGACGAGCCGCTACCCCCTACCGAAGCCGCGGTGTGGGAAGAGCCTGACCCGGCCGACGAGGACATAAGCGCTGCACTCGACGTCGATGACTGGCCCATCAATGAGGCAGACCTGTGAGGATCGCTGCAGGAGTCAGAAGCAGACAGCACGCTCAGCGAGGAGGAGATCCGCGCTCGCTACGGCCCACCGCGGTCAGACACTAACGGACGAAATTCCCACTGCCTACGACTCGCAGGGGACAAACGACGGACTGACCCGCCGAGGTCGTCGACTGCGGCGAGCTCGCCGCGCACCTACGAGGGAGCCAGGCCGCCGAGTCTGCGAGGAATGCCTTCACTCGTCGAGAACTACGGGTGGTTCAAATGTTCTGCTGCCGTTGTAATCACGTTCGAGCTGGTCACATAGATCAGCCATTGCCTTGCGGATGAACTGTTGTTGAGTACTGATGCCGGTATGGGGCCGCGTCCACGCGATGGTGTTGACCATGCGCTCTTTCAATTCTTCAGGCACCGAGAGCAAAATATCGACAGACTTTCGACCAGGGACGCTCCGACCAACTCCGATGTCCTTACCTGCAGCGCACACAACACCATCCTTGATATCTGAAATCAAAAAACGGAACTCGGACATCGAACTCCGTATTAGGAATGCCCGCCAGAATCAGGACGCTCATTCTTCTTGCAGCCAAGCACTCTTGCTATTGAGGCAACAGGACACCGCCTCCGGCGATGCAACTTTTAGGTCGCGCAGTTCCACGACGCACTCCTCGTAGCTGAACCCTCCGTCAGCCAGTGCCTTCATCCATGCCATGAGTACCCGTCCCTCATTGGCCTGGGAAGCACGAGCCCAAATCCGCCCATAGGTGACCGCCACCGAGTGTGCGTAGGCTTCACGAACCACTGTCGAAGCGTCGTCGAAGAGCGCTTGTGAGATCGAGGCATACCGCTCCAGCCCGTCAGTGCGAATACCGCAAACACTGAGATACATTGCTGCGTTTGTCACTTCATTTCGCCAAAGATCCTGCAAAGTCGAGCGATGCGCGCTTCTTGATTGAAGGACGTGTACGAAGTCTGCGCCGATCACGTATGTCGGTGACTGGATCGCAGCCCCGTAACTGGGTGGCGTTACTGACACATCCTGGGCGCTCATGCGGCCTTCGAAAGAGGAGGCCAGGTTGACGCACGCGCCCCCAAGAAGCCTCCAAAGCTCCATGAGGTAGTCAGCATGCTGCGTGAGCGGGTATGTCATAAACACCGACCCATCAGGTAGGACCTCGGCGGTTGAAACCCCGAAAGATCTTGCCCAGAGTGCTGCTTGTCCAATGACATCCGCAAGTGCGGCATGTCTCCTGCCGAGCTCGAATCCGCGGTTATTTGCCTGACTCAGTTCATCGTTCACAACATGCCTCCGTGACTTCGGAGAAGCCAATCGGACCCATTGTCACCGTGGCCACAACGACGAGGCGCGCGCGTTCGACGGGGCTCAACTGCCATCGCCCAAAGCCTGCAGCCGACGTGGTGCGGTACACACCCCCAGGCTACCGGTACAGCGCGGTGATTGACCACCAATCCAAAGGTATTACCTAACAACAGCACTGGTCGCCCCCGGCCGACTGTCAGAGACGCATACGTTCATGGACTAATGAATGCTTCACCAGTGCACAACGAGTCGCCAACTAGGGGTCAACTAGCACTCAACTAGTGATCAACCATGCTGCTGCAAAACTAGTTTCGGGTTGCCAGGCTCGCACGGATAGACCACAGAGGACGCATACCCGCGGTCCCTGCGTGGATGTTTCTGATGCCCCCTTGCGCAGACGACATGGCCGGTCGCGGCGTAGCGCCCCGCACCGTTCCAGATCGCCTTTTGTCCGGGCGGGATGACGACAGGCATTGAAATCTGACTAAGTTGCCCAACGTAGTGGACGCCGTTTCATCCGTTCAACTACGTTCCGGTTAACCGAGATTGCTACAGCTCGTGACAGCCGGAGCGAGCGTGCACGACGTCCGTCCGAGCGTTCGCCTTTAGCCGTTCGAGAGAGTGTGGAAACCGAATGATCGACGCAATGATGTTGGTAAGTAGGGGCGATAGATGAGTTGGAAAGCACTCAACTGGTCAATAAGTATCGAGGTCGAGACTCCTATCGAGCGTCTTATCCTCATGCTGCTAGCGAACCGCGCAGACCAGAGCCTCTCCTGCTACCCGTCCCTAGGTACGCTCGTGTCGGAATCTTGTGCTGCGCGAAGCACGGTCCTAAAGGCGCTCAGCAAGCTGGAAGAGGCCGGGCTCGTTGTGCGAGTTGCTCAGTACCACAAATCCGGAGCCAGACGCCCAAGTCACTACCTCCTCAAAGTTCCCGATGCGACGCACTCGCGCCCCAGTCTTGATGTCGGACTCCCTCAGTCCGCCAACGCGACCGGGACCGTCCAATCTCCAGACCGAGACGGTTCACCTCCCGGACCGCCGGAGGTCCAATTCGCGGACCCCTTGAACCCTTCAATAGAACCACCACCCGAACCATCATCGGCCTCCGTGCTGGAGTCTCTTCCCACGCCGTGGCGAATTAGCAGGAGAGACGCGAGAAGACTGTCACCGGCAATCGAGGAGGCTTTCGCGGCGGGCTGGACATCGCAAACGTTGTTGGCCCACCTTTCATCCCGGCCTGAGGGAGTCCGTAATCCCGCTGCCGTTCTCGCGTCGCGGCTATCAGAGCTGCCAACCCCACCGACCTTCTCCGTCCGGCGAAAGAGGCCGTGGTGCGGCGAGTGCGAAGACCCCTTGTCGCGCACGATCACAGTCACACAGGCGGACGGCACAGAAGCAGCGGAGTTCTGCCCGCGGTGCAGCCCTCAGAAGCTGTCAGTGTCTAGAGACAATTCAACGACGGCTGAGGGGAGGTGAAATCAAATGGAGTCAAACGTATTTGATCATCTTCCGCTGCTCCTCGCGGTCCCCCGCGCGGCCAGCATTCTGGGAATTAGCCGCGCTGCTGCTTACCGACTCGCTGCATCTGGCGAGCTTCCTGTGCGCAGGCTGGGAGGACGCGTCTACATCGTCACTGCAGAACTGCGTGAGTTGATCGCCTCGTGAAGGGAGCCGTCTATCAGCGTGGGCGGACATGGACATACCGTTTCCGAGCGCCTGAAAGAGATGCTTCCACCGGCGAATATCCCACGATCTCGAAGGGCGGATTTCCGACTGAGAAGGAGGCATGGAAAGCGTGTCGCGATGCAATGCGGGAAGCGGATCAGGGTCGCGTGGTGCGACCCTCTACCCGCACGGTTGCTCAATTCTTCGCGGAATGGTTCGTCGCCGTTGAGGCATCAATGGATGCCACAACGTGGCAGAACTGGAAGGACTACGCGAGGAGCTACGTTGTGCCGCACATCGGGGCAGAGAAGCTCCAGCAGCTCGATGAGCCACAACTGCTGAAGCTGTACGCCAAACTCCTTACCGAAGGCCGGATCAAGCAAGACCGAAACTACGAGATGTATCGCTATTGGCTGAGCCATGTGGTCGACGGAGAGTCGCCGGCACCCCGTGAAGTCGCCGAGGCCTGTGGCACAACGATTCACGCCGCCCGTGCCGCTGTCCGTCGGTACAAAGCAGGAATCGTACCGAGAAGGGTGGATCCCGGGCTAGCACCAAAGACTGTTCGAAACATTCACGCCATGATCCACCGAGCGTTGGTCGATGCCGTCGCCTGGAAGTACAAGGCTCACAACCCAGCAGCGAACGTGAGGCCGCCTAAGCGTTCCCGGGCTCGGCGCACTGTGTGGAACCCGGAGCAGATACAGAAGTTTCTTCGGGCGGTCAGCCACGATCGATTCGCCGCGCTCTTTCTTCTAGAACTCACCACCGGAATCCGTCGCGGGCAGATCTGTGGCCTCAGATGGCATGACGTCGACCTGGACGCTCGCGAGATCACAGTGCACGACAACCGAGTGGTCGTTGGCGGGCACGCGCGAGATAAGGCCGGCGGAAAGACGCGCAACGCAGATCAAACTATCGCGATTGACCGAACTACCGCTGCGGCACTGGAGCAGTGGCGTGAGCTCCAAGATGAAGAGCGGGCATTCTTCGGGACGGACTATCACCCCGGGAACTACGTCTTCACGTTCCAAGACGGCCGACCGCCGCACCCCGATTCCATCCGTCAGAGGTTCGACCGCTTGGCGGCTGCCGCCGGGCTCGAACGAATCACCTTCCACGATCTTCGGCACTCGTACGCGACCGCCGCTCTGAAGGCTGGCGTCAGTCCCAAGATCGTGAGCGAACGCATCGGGCACGCAGACGTCGGATTCTTCCTGCAGACCTATGCGCATGTGCTCAAGAACGATGATCGAGACGCTGCGGAGCAGGTCGCGGCGTTTTTGATTGAAGGGTGACTAGGGCAATAACCGCGATCTGAATGACGACGGGATCGCCGAGCGCGGACGTAGACGCCAGTCGGTACCGAACTACATGCGCACCCCGGGTTCATGGGCGAAAGCTTTCTGCGGTGGCAGATCAGCGTTCTATGAGCTTGTCGGCTTGGCGGAGATCACGTGTGGCGGCCGAGCTTAGGAGCCGGCCCCATGAGTCACACTGGTCCTGAGTTCGGAGCTGTTGCGCGATGTGTTGAACCGATCGGGCGCACGCAGGGCCGGTGCCCCTCACCCCAGCCCACACACCATGGCCTCGATGCCCGCCCGCCGACGTCGTGATGTAACAGTTCAAGGCCCAGCGGTAGAGCAGCAAGATAACGTACTCGCAAGACCGCACTAACCGGGGGGCAAGCGAACGTGTTGCAACGGGGAAAATAGCGATGGCCACTGCGAGTCATGGCGTCGCCGGCCAGGCGCTGGGCTATGTGCATCAATGCTTATGGGCGCTGGTCGAACTGGCAGTGCGCGCCGCCGAAGATCCGGCATTCGAACTGCGACTCGAAGGCCTTGACGACATTCAGTTCGACTTGGAAGGGTCCCCGGTCGACCTTCTTCAGCTCAAGCATCACGTCGGCACACCTGCAGTCCTGTCTATCAATAGCGTGGATCTGTGGCGATCGCTAAATGTATGGATGGACGTGCCGAGCGATTTGAACGTGGTACTCCGACTTGTAACAACGGCGCAGGTCGGTGACAACTCGGACCTCGCCGGTCTTCGCCCAGGCACTGGACGAGACGTCGACAACACAATCGCCGCTCTGCTCGCCGCTGCGAAGGCGTCGGACAATAAGACAACGGCATCTTGGCGGCAACGGTTTATTGATCTCGACGAATCAGAGCGTGAGAATCTCGTCGACCGCATCGTTATTGAGGACGCGTCGCCGCGCGCGCCTCAATTGAACGATGCATTAACTAAGGCTTTCCGCTATTCCGCGCCGCGAAACACTGAGGTGTTCATTGAGCTGCTCAAAGGGTGGTGGACCGGCGTAGCTATCGATTTGTTGGCGGGATCGCTCGAAGCCGTCACCGGCCACGATTTGCTGAACGCAGTGGCTGATTGCGTCGATCAACTGAAATCAGATACGTTGCCGGTCGACCCTGCAATTCTGCTTATCGGCCGACCAGACACCGAAGGCTACGAAACTCGTTGCTTCGTTAGACAGCTGCTATGGATTGCGCTTGATGAGACGCGACTTTGGAAAGCTATCCGTGACTACCATCGCTCATACACGCAGCGATCATTTTGGTTGCGCTATCAGCTGGTTTCTGAATTAGAGATTGATAGATTTGCGTTCCGGTTACACGACGAGTGGGAGCAAGTCTTTGATCGCCGAAAGGCGGCCATGATCAGAGAGGGCAGGCTTGATAAAGACGTCGTGGGCCAGGAAATACTCGATGATTTGGCACGAGAGTCGAGAGCGCGACTCCGTGAGCGTTTTGAAGAGTCATGGTTCAATCGTGGGATGTTCCATGCGTTAGCGGACGGCGAACTCAGCGTGCAGATTGGTTGGCACCCGGAGTTCCAGCAGAAATTAGAGGAAATGCTAGTCGATGCCACAAGCTGAATACAGTTCCACGGCTTCGCCGCGGCGCCTCCCAGAAGCCATCGCCCTTTTCAACTCAGCGTTTGCGACCGAATTGCTTGTAAATGCTTGCTGGTTCAAGAGTCAGCATGGCAGCGAAGGCCTTCCTTGGCCCGCCGCCTTCTTGATCCTGCCCCTCACGTTGCATCCCCCGACTCGCCAGGAGTTGCCGCGAGATTCCCGCTTGACTCTAGCTGCGTGGGCAGTGGCCCATCCGCAACTGACTGCTGACATGGATCACCGGGTCGCCGTCATGGCTGAGCCGACGAAACGCGCTATTCGGCGGGGCCTCCGCGTAGGTCGCCTCGGCCTCGTCGGCACCAACCTCGTCGCTCTCGCCAAACCACGCAATCCGACTGCGGCCTGGCCGGAAGAGTTGGCTACTTCAACAAGAGCCGCACGGATATGCGGGCGCTGGTTCAACGGAATCCAGACAGCCTTCGCTCTCGAATTACTCGGAATAGGCAAATAACGTGCAAATAATTTCACTCGGCGTGTTCAGTCATGACGGCGAGAGGCGAGACGTATTTTTCAAGCCTGGAAAGCTGAACATTTTAACGGGGAAGTCGAAGACTGGAAAGTCAGCCCTACTAGACATAGTGGAGTTCTGCTTAGGCCGAAACTCAAATACAATACCTGTCGGCATTAGCACCTACGTTTCTTGGTACTATCTTCTCGTTGAAAGAAGTGACGAAAGAATATTACTCTGCCGTCCGAATCCAGAATCCGCGAGCACAAATCGCGCAATGATCACGGTGGGTGACGCATCCCTCGGCCCGCCCAATTTTAACGATCTGATGGTCAATGCGGACACTGACGTTCTGCGTGATAGTTTGTCCGAAAGACTTGGCATAGAACATTTTACAATCGAACATGGCGATGGTTCCTTGCGATCATCTTTCGATGTTTCCATTCGCCAGGCTTTGTTTTATTGTTTTCAGAAACAAAGTGAGATAGCCAGTCAGGATATTCTGTTTCATCGGCAGGTCGATGATGACCTACGTGTGACGATCCGCGAGACGTTGCCCTACTTCGTGGGATCGTCCAGCCCAGAGCAAGCTGCGCTTTATAGGCAACTCGTTGCAGCTAGAAGAAATTTGCAACGACTACAAGGAGCGCTGCGGCGAGCCAACGAGGACGTGCACGAGCGCGATAGAAGAGTGTCTGCCCTCGTGCGTTCCGCAGTAAGTCTGCGCGTCCTCCGCGACGATCAAGTAATCACGCCTGATCAGACGGCCGACGTCTTGAACCAGATCCTCCAGTTCAGGCCTGACGACACCGACGCCGAAGGCGAGCCACTCTCGGATCGCCAGATCGAAATCCATGAGGAGAATCGCCTCACTCGCGTCCGTCTGCGCGAGTTAGACGATCAGATCGAGGTGCTGACGAGGCTTCAGACTGAGCAGTCAAGCTCAGGAGTCGAAGCGGGAATTCAGCTAGACCGACTCCGCGCGCTCGATTTGATGCTGCCGAAGGGCTCCGGCAAGGACGAGCAGGCTGTGTCATGTCCCCTATGCGATCAGACACTCGTTGAGCCGGATGAGACGATCACCGACCTCCGGCTCCTATTCGAAGAGCTGCAGCGTCGTTTGAATGACTCGCGGGGATCGCAGACTCGGCGAGGCTCTGTAATTGAGCAATTACGCGCAGCAAGAAACCCGATGCTCACGGCTTTGCGTGAAAATGCGGTCGAGTTAGAGGCGATAGCTCAGCAAGAAGCTGCAGTTGCAGCCGGCAGAGAGCTACGAGAACGGGTCGCTTTCCTGCAAGGACGGGTTACCCAGGAACTTGATCGCGGAGTCGAAATCGACCAAAGCATAGGCGAATTACGAAGTTCTGAAAGGAGAGCCCGAGGGCAATTAGCTCGGTTGGAAGAACTCTACGACCAAGACAACCCTGAGGCTGCATTGCGGTCAACTATGGATGCCATCTCGGCGGTAATGACCGAATATGCAAGATTCCTGGAGCTGGAGGGGTCTCGGTATTTCGTACGCCTCGATCCAGTTCAACTGACAGTGGCCGTGCAGGAACCAAACAGGCGAGTGCCGTTGCAGCGCATGGGAAGCGCCGAGAACTGGGTTGGCTATCATTTGGTGGCACACTTGGCGTTACATCGCTGGTTCGTTACTCAGAGTCGACCCGTACCGCGTTTCTTGATGTTTGATCAACCCACGCAAGCCTTTTTCCCCGAAGAAGTCGTAGACGCCGCCAACGACGAGAACGCGGATTGGGAGGCCGTGCGGCGTCAGTTCACCCTGATGCGAGACGTGGTGGGTGAGCTTGGCGGTGAGTTGCAAATTATAGTCTGCGACCATGCCAACCTGGCAGATGATTGGTTCCAGGATGCCGTCATTGACAACTGGCGGAATGGCGAAGCACTGATACCCGAAGCGTGGATAGACGACTAGTTCTCTCACCTCCCGGCGACATCGTCGACCCACCGTTGTCCTCCGGCGGGCGCGGTTCCCGGCGACCTCACGAACGAGGCGCCAGCGCCTACTAGAGGTCTTATGGCGATACGGCGGAACCGCTCTACTCCGAGAGAAAAGCGTCGCAGCTTGATCATGAGCCGCAGCTGTGTGGTGCCGCGCTACACCGACGACAGCTAGGGCGACCTCCGGCTGCGCAATTAGCCAAGCTAACGTTCACAAATGCGTTCACAAACCTAATGAAAACGGCCCCCGGAGTGATCTCCGGGGGCCGTTCTACCTGGTAGCGGGGACAGGATTCGAACCTGCGACCTCTGGGTTATGAGCCCAGCGAGCTACCGAGCTGCTCCACCCCGCGTCGGGTGAACGCAAGGTTACCTAAGCCGTTGGGCTAAAACCAAATCGGCTGCTCAGGCCAGTACACCGGCGGGATCGTGCCGAGCCGCGAGCGCCAGCAGCCGGTGCAGGGTGTCCTGGTCGTAGCTCCGGGAGAGCCGCTCCGGGGCGCGCGATTGCGCGAAATTGGGCATCTGACCACCCGTGCACCAGGAACCGAGCGCTGACACGAGAGCCGCGGCGTGCGGGGACACCGCCTCGGCGACCGGAGGGGCCAGCACGCCGATCGTCGACAGCGAATAGGCCGCATTCCGGTGGCAGAATGCGCTGCGGTGACGAGGATCACGTGCCAGCGCCCCACCGATCAGGCGCAGCTCCACGATCGTCTGTGGCGACCCGGACCCCGGACCCGCGGCGGCCAGGATCGCGTCGACGGCCTCGGCCGGTAGATCGGCCAGCAGCGCGTGGTCCTCACCGACCGGCATCGGGTCCACCGGATCGGCGTGCACCATGCCGATGGCCGCATGCGGATGCACGCCGACGGAGTCGAGGATCGGCGTGGCCGCCGCACGGATCGGTGCCAGCAGCCGCTCGGCGGCCTCGGCGTCTACGCGAGCGCCGCGGTTCGCAGCCTGGCCGACCGCGACGTAACGCACCGCCACCGTCATGCGGCCCGCGAGCGGCGCTGGCACGCCGGGCAGTGGCGGCAACTGCTGGATCGCGATCGACGTGTTGACGGTCTCGGGCAGGGCCGCACTCCAGGACCGCCAGGCGTGCAGCACGGCCGCGGCATCGACACCATCGAAGTACATTGCGCCACCGTAGAATTCGTCGATCAGCAGCAGGTCGAACTCGATCGAGGTGACGACACCGAGCAGTGACTTCCCACCCCTCACGCCCCAGAACAACTCGGGGTGCTCGTCGGGCGTCACCCGCAGCACCTCGCCGCCGCCGGTGACCAGTTCGACGGCCCGGACGTGGTCCGACGAGAGCCCCACCGTGCGCACCAGCGGGCCGATGCCACCCCCGGTGAGGTAGCCGACCACCCCCACCCCGGGAGCGGACCCGCACGGCGGCGCCAGACCCTGCGACGCGGCGGCGTCGATCACCTGCTGCCACGTGGCGCCCGCGCCCACCCGCGCGGTGCGTTCCACGACGTCGATCACGCATCCCGACAGCCCCTTCGTCAGGATCAGGACGGTGTCGTCGCCGACGGCCGTCGCACCGTGTCCGGTGGCCTGCACGGCCACCCGGAGGCCGCGGGCGGCGGCGAACCGCATCACGGTCGCCACGTCCGCCGCCGACGTCGCGAACACCACGGCTGCCGGACGCACCGGCACCGCGACGTTCCACGGCGTCGCGCGGTCGTAGACCCGTTCGCCCGGCAGTGCGACCGGTGCGGGAACGGCGTCCCGCAGCTCGTCCAGGGTGTCGACGTCGCGGGTCATGGTCATCGGTGGTCCTTTCAGCAGTGCCGTCGGGCGAAAGGATCATCGACGTCACTTGGCGTCCGCTTGGCACGGCGGGCCCCGACAGCACGATGTCCCCCGATCCAGGGATCGGGGGACATCGCGTCAGTCAGGCGTCAGCCCGCGTCGCGGTACCTCGCCATCGCATCGTCGAGGCGCTGGAGCGCCTCGCCGTACTGCGCGAAGTTGCCGCTCTGCTGAGCCGTCTGGATGGAGTCCAGCGCGCTGTTGACCTCCTGCAGCGCCGCGGCCTTCGCCTGTGACAGCTGCACCGGTCCACCTGGCGGCACCGCGGCAGGCGTCGGAACCTCCGGCGCCCTGCCCTGACCCGGCGGCGGCGAGGCAGGCGGCGTGACACTGCCCTGCTGCGGCTGCGCAGCCGGCGGCGTCCCGTTGCCCGGCTGACCGACGGTCGGCGCAGGCCCGGTGGCGGTGGCGCCCGCACCCGGCCCGAACAGCTCGTCGAGGGCGTCACGCACCGTCGGCCCGTAGCCGACCCGGTCGTTGTAGAGCATCGCGACACGGATCAGACGCGGGTAGGACGACGCCGCGTCACTCGCGCCCGGCGAGGCGTACACCGGCGCGACGTAGAGCAGACCGCCGTTGCTCACCGGCAGGGTCAGCAGATTGCCCCACCTGATCCGGTTCTGGTTGTCCCTGCCGATCACACCGAGGTCCTGGCTGACCGCGGTGTCGGTACTGATCGCGTTGAACGCCAGTTTCGGCCCGTTGACCTGACCCGGGATCGTGAGCACGGTGATCTTGCCGTACGTGGCGGGATCCGAACTCGCGCTGATGTACGCGGCGAGGAAGTCACGCCGGAATCTGTTCATCGCGCTCGTCAGCTGGAACGACGCAGAGTTGTCGTTCTGCGCGATGTCCTTGGCCACGATGTAGTACGGCGGCTGGTAGCTGCTGGCCGTCGGGTTCGGGTCCAGCGGAACGTCCCAGAAGTCCGACGTCGAGAAGAACGTCACCGGGTCGTTCACGTGGTACTTGGCCAGCAGCGCGCGCTGCACCTTGAACAGGTCCTCCGGGTAGCGCAGGTGCTCCTGCAGCTCCGGGGTGATCTCGGACTTGGGCTTGACGGTGTCCGGGAAGACGGCCATCCAGGCCTTCAGCACCGGATCGTTCTCGTCCTGCTGGTACAGCGAGACCGTGCCGTCGTACGCGTCGACGGTGGCCTTCACCGAGTTGCGGATGTAGGACACCTGCTTGTCGGGTGCGAGCCGGTTCAGCGCCACCTCGTTGGAGTCGGCGGTGGCCGACGACAGCGAGGTCAGCTCGGAGTACGGGTAGTTGTCGAGCGTGGTGTAGCCGTCGACGATCCACACGATGCGCTTGTTGACGATCGCCGGGTAGGCCCCGTTGTCGGTCGTCAGCCAGGGCGCGACCGCGTTCACGCGCTGGGCGGGGTCGCGGTTGAACAGGATCTTGCTGTTCTCGCCGATCACGTTCGAGAACAGGAAGTTCCGCTCGGCGTACTTCGCGGCGAAGACGCTACGGGACAGCCAGTCGCCCACCGGGACGCCGCCGGTGCCGCCGTAGGTGTAGTTCTTCGTCTCGGTGTTGGTCTCGACGTCGTACTCGCGGTCGTCGCCGTTGCGGCCGACGATCGCGTAGTCCTCGGCCGTGTTGGCGATGACCGGGCCGTAGTAGATCCGCGGCTGGTCCAGCGGCGCGGGCCCGGGCGAGACGACCTCGCCGTTGGCACCGACCACGCTGGCCAGGAACTCGGGGTAGCCACCGTTCTGGTTCGGGTCGTTGGCCACGCCGCGCACCGTGTTGGCCGGCGAGGCGATGAAGCCGTTGCCGTGGGTGTAGACGGTGTGACGGTTGATCCAGTCCCGCTGGTTGTCGATCAGGCGGTCCGGGTTCAGCTCGCGCGCCGCGACGACGTAGTCGCGCAGGTTTCCGTCGGGGCCCTGGTAGCGGTCGATGGACAGCTGATCGGGGAAGAAGTAGAAGTTCTTGCCCTGCTGGAACTGCGTGAAGGCGGGGCCGACGATCGTCGGGTCCAGCAGCCGGATGTTCGACGTGGTGGCCCGGTCGGCCGCCACCTGCTGGGCCGTCGCCTGGGAGTTGCCGCTGTAGTCGCGGTAGGTCACCGTCTGGTCGGTCAAGCCGTACGCCTGGCGGGTGGCGGTGATGCTCCGGCTGATGTACTCCGATTCCTTCTGCGCGGCATTGGGTTTGACGCTGAACTGCTCGACGATCAGCGGCCAGCCGGCGCCGATGATGAGCGACGACAGCAGGAGCAGGACGACGCCGATCGCGGGAATGCGGAGATCCCGCAGGAAGATCGCGGAGAACACCGCGGCAGCGCAGATGACGGCGATCGCCAGCAAGATGAGCTTGGCGGGCAGCACCGCGTTGATGTCGGTGTACCCGGCGCCGGTGAACGGCTTGCCACCGCGGGTGTTGCTCAGCAGCTCGTAGCGGTCGAGCCAGTAGGCGAACGCCTTGAGCAGGATCAGCGTGCCGCCCAGCGAGATGAGCTGGATGCGCGCCGCCTTGCTCAGCGCACCCGTCCGGCCGGCCAGCCGGATACCGCCGAAGAGGTAGTGGCCCAGCAGGTTCGCGATGAACGCGAGGAACACCGCGACGAAGAGGTAGCTCAGCACCAGCCGGTAGAACGGGAGGTCGAACGCGTAGAAGCCGAGGTCCATGCCGAACTGCGGGTCGGCCACGCCGAATTCACCGCCGTGCAGGAACATCTGGACGCGCACCCAGTACGTCTGCGCGACGATGCCCGACAGCAGGCCGATGAAGGCCGGGACGCCGATGGTGAACAGCTTCATCCGCGTCATCACCGCGGTGCGGTAGCGGGCCACCGGATCGTTCGGGCCCACCGACGGCACGAACACCGGGCGGGTCCGGTACGCGAGCGTCAACGCCCCGAACACGATGGCGCCGATCGCGAGGGCGGCGACCAGGAAGACCACTATGCGGGTCACCAGGACGGTGGTGAACACCGAGCGGTAACCGAGCTCGCCGAACCACAGCCAGTCGACGTACGTGTCGACGAATCGGGGGCCGATCAACAACAGCAGCACGATGGCGAGCGCAAGGCCCACCAGGATCCGGTTACGTCGCGTCAGCTTCGGCATTCTTGCCGCGGGCCGCATCCCCACTCGTCTACTCCACTCTCGGGTGCCAGTCACTGGCAGATCGGTCGCGGGCCCCCCGACAGCGAGGGACCACGCGGCGTGGCCCCAACCTTACGCAAAGGTCGCGAAGGGAGTTCTCAGCAAGTGGGAGCTTCGCCGTCGGCGGAATACGACTTCAACGACTCGACGGCGTCGGTCAGAGTGTTCACCTTGATCATGGTGAGCCCGTCCTCGTGCGCGGTCTTCGCCTCGGCGCAGTTCTCGGCCGGGACCATGAAGACCGTCGCTCCGGCCTCGTGCGCCGCCAACATCTTGTGGGTGATGCCGCCGATCGGGCCGACCTTGCCGTCGGCGGTGATCGTGCCGGTGCCCGCCACGAACTTCCCGCCGTTGAGGTCTCCGGTGGTCAGCTTGTCGATCACGGCGAGGCTGAACATCAGGCCGGCCGACGGCCCGCCGATGTTGGCCAGGTTGAAGTCGATCGTGAAGTCGGCCCACGGCGCATCACGCACGCCGGTGCCCAGGAACCCGTAGTCGCGGTCGGGGTTGTCGCCCAGGGTGACCGTCGTGGTGCCCAGGTCACCGCCCTTGCGGCGGTAGTCGATGACGATCTGGTCGCCCGGCTTCGTCGCCTTCAGCAGCGCGGTGAACTCCTCGAGGTTGGCGACGGGCTTGTCGTTCACCATGTCGATGGCGTCACCGGTCTTCAGCTTCCCCGCCGACGGACCGGGGTCGGTCACCGACTCCACGGTGACCGCCGCCGGGTACTTGAGGAACGACAGCGCGGCGTACTCGGCGTTGTCCTCCGAACTCTGGAAGTCCTTCGTGTTGCCCTCGTCGATCTCGTCCTTGGACTTGTCGGGCGGGTAGACCAGCGCGCGCGGCACCAGCTGGTCGCGTCCGGACAGCCACAGCACCATCGCCTGACCCAGCGAGATCCCGTCGCTCTGCGAGACGGTCGTCATGTTCAGGTGCCCCGACGTCTTCTGCACCTCGGTGCCCTCGATGTCGACGACCTGCTTGCCCTCCACCTCGCCGAGGGTGTCGAACGTCGGGCCGGGGCCGAGCGCGACGAACGGCACGGGGACCGCCGACAGCAGCAACCCGAACGCCACGATGGGCACCAACGCCACCAGCACGGTCAGAAGCCGCCTGTTCAACCCGCCAATCACGCTGCCCACACTAGGGCTCGCCGGGCCCGAACCTCCCCCAGCGCCTCGCCGGCCGAGGTCGACGGTGCACGAGTTCACTCGTGGCGTGACCCGCAGCCCCACGCGGGCCGGCCCCGGTGGGTACCGTTGAGCTATGTCTGACCTGCCCTTCGGCTTCTCCTCCCATGACCGCGGAGACGACGACAACGACCCCGACAAGCGCAAGAAGGATCGCGACCCGAACAGCCCGCAGGATCCGTTCGGCTTCGGTGGCGCGGGATTCGACATGGGCGACCTCGGCCAGATCTTCTCCAAGCTGGGCGAGATGTTCAGCGGCGCAGGCAACGTCATGGGTGGCGGCGCGCAGTCCGGCCCGGTGAACTACGACCTGGCCCGCCAGCTGGCGTCGAACTCGATCGGGTTCGTCAAGCCCATCCCGGAGCAGACCAGCACCGCGATCTCCGACGCCGTCCGGCTCGCCGAGACGTGGCTCGACGGAGTCACCCCGCTGCCCGCGGGCACCACGCAGTCGGTCGCGTGGACGCCGAGCGACTGGATCGACAACACCCTCGGCACGTGGAAGCGGCTGTGCGACCCCGTGGCCGAACAGATCTCCGCGGTCTGGACCCAGACGCTGCCCGAGGAGGCACGGGCCATGGCCGGGCCACTGCTGGCGATGATGTCGCAGATGGGCGGGATGGCGTTCGGCTCCCAACTCGGTCAGGCCCTCGGCACGCTGTCCAAGGAGGTGCTGACCTCCACCGACATCGGGTTGCCGCTGGGACCCAAGGGCGTCGCCGCCCTGATGCCCGACGCGATCGAGGCGCTCGCGGAGGGACTCGAACAGCCGCGCAGCGAGATCATGACGTTCCTGGCCGCGCGCGAAGCCGCCCACCACCGGCTGTTCAGCCACGTGCCGTGGCTGTCGAGCCAATTGCTCAGCGCCGTCGAGGCGTTCGCCAAGGGCATGAAGGTCGACACCAGCGGCATCGAGGACCTCGCGCGCGGCATCGACCCGTCCGCCCTCACCGACCCCTCGAAGATGGAGGAACTGCTCAGTCAGGGCATGTTCGAGCCGAAGGCCTCCCCCGAACAGGTCGTAGCCCTCGAGCGCCTCGAGACACTGCTGGCGCTGGTCGAGGGGTGGGTTCAGACGGTGGTGACCGCGGCGCTGGGCGACCGGATCCCCGGCACCTCCGCGCTCAGCGAGACCCTGCGTCGGCGACGCGCCACCGGCGGTCCCGCCGAGCAGACCTTCGCCACGCTGGTCGGACTCGAACTGCGGCCCCGCAAACTTCGCGAGGCCGCCGCCCTGTGGGAGAAGCTCACCGAGGCCGTGGGCGCCGACGCCCGTGACGGCGTGTGGCAGCACCCCGACCTGCTCCCCGGTGCCGACGACCTCGACGAGCCCGCCGGGTTCATCGACCGCGTCCTCGGCGGCGACACCAGCGGGATCGATCAGGCGATCGCCGACCTCGAGAAGGAGCTGGGCGGTCCAGAGGACCCCCCTGTGGATAAGTAGAGCGCGCCTCGCGCCGACCGTGATTGAGTCGGCGGGTGCTGCGCTACACGCTCGACCCGGCGATGCCCGTCCTGATGCGGCCCGACCACACCGTGCAGGTGGGGTGGGACCCGCGCCGGGCCATCCTGGTCCGCCCGCCCGCCGGACTGTCCGCGTCCGCACTGGCCGACGTCCTCCGCCGGATGCAGTCCGGCATCACGTCGTCCGACCTCGTGGCACTGGCCCTGAACCGGGGCGCCGAGGACGCCGGCGACGTCGACGATCTCCTCGCGTCGCTCACCCGGCACGAGCTGGTGCGCACCACCGCCCCGCACGTCCGGTCCGCGTCGGTCCGCATCCACGGCCGCGGCCCGCTGTCCGACCTGCTCGCCGGAGCGCTGCGCTGCTCGGGAACCCGGGTGCGGCACAGCAGCTTCAGCCACGCCGGGGTCAAGTCCGAGAACACCGACCTCGTCGTCCTGACCGACTTCCTGGTCACCGACCCCCAGGTGGTCCGCGACCTCCACGACGCCAGGGTCCCGCACCTCGCCGTGCGGGTGCGGGACGGCACCGGGCTGATCGGCCCCCTCGTCCTGCCCGGTAGGACGAGTTGTCTGCAGTGCGCCGATCTGCACCGCAGCGACCGCGACGAGGCGTGGCCGGCGGTGGCCGCCCAACTGCGCCACGCCGTCGGCACCGCCGACCGGGCGACGGTGCTGGCAACCGCCGCGCTCGCCCTGCACCAGGTGGACCGCGTGATCACCGCGGTGCGCGCGACGGGCGAGGTGGGCGCTCAGGCGGCGCCACCGCCGACGCTGGACACCACGTGGGAGTTCGACGTGGCAACCGGATCGACGACCAGTCGGCGGTGGTCGCGGCATCCGCGCTGCGACTGCTGAGAGCCGGTGTTCCAGACGTCACAGAGGCGTTGACAGGCTCGTCGTGGACAATGGGGACGTGGCAGACATCAAGCGTGGCCGTGCCGCGCGCAACGTCAAGCTCGCGTCACTTCCCGCAGGCATCGCGGGACGTGCCGCGCTGGGTCTCGGCAAACGACTCACCGGCTCGTCGAGGGACGAGGTGAACGCCGAACTGATGGAGAAGGCTGCCCAGCAGCTGTTCACCGTCCTCGGTGAACTCAAGGGCGGCGCGATGAAGGTCGGCCAGGCGCTGTCGGTCATGGAGGCCGCCGTCCCCGAACAGTTCGGCGAGCCCTACCGCGAGGCCCTGACCAAGCTGCAGAAGGACGCGCCGCCGCTGCCCGCCGACAAGGTGCACCGCGTACTCGCCGCACAGCTGGGCACCAAGTGGCGCAGCCGGTTCTCGTCGTTCGACGACGAGCCCGTGGCGTCGGCGAGCATCGGCCAGGTGCACAAGGCCGTGTGGTCCGACGGCCGCGAGGTCGCGGTCAAGATCCAGTACCCCGGCGCCGACGAAGCGCTGCGCGCCGACCTCAAGACGATGAAGCGCATGGTGTCGGTGTTCCGGCAGCTCTCCCCCGGCGCCGACGTCCAGGGCGTGGTCGACGAACTCATCGAGCGCACCGAGATGGAACTCGACTATCGCCTCGAAGCCGACAACCAGCGTGCCTTCGCCAAGGCCTACCGCGACCACCCGCACTTCGTGGTGCCCGCAATCGTCGCGAGCGCTCCCAAGGTCGTGATCGCCGAGTGGATGGAGGGCATCCCGCTGGCGAAGATCATCCGCGAAGGCACCGTCGAGCAGCGCGACCTGATGGGCACCCGCCTCTTCGAACTGACCTACGACGCACCGCGCCGGCTCGAGATGATGCACGGCGACGCGCACCCCGGGAACTTCATGCTGCTGCCCGAGGGGAAGATGGGCGTCCTCGACTTCGGCGCCGTGGCACCGCTTCCCGGCGGCATCCCCGTCGAACTGGGCCACGTCGTCCGGTACGCGATGGAGAAGGACTACGACAAGCTCCTCCCCGCGATGGAGCAGGTCGGGTTCATCCAGCGCGGCGAGAAGGTCTCCGGACGGGAAGTCGACGACATGCTGCGCCAGTACGTCGAGCCCCTCGAGGTCGACGTCTTCCACTACTCACGCAAGTGGTTGCAGAAGATGGCCGCCCGCAACATGGACCTCTCGGTCGATCAGATCAAGGCCGCGCGGCAGATGGACATCCCGGCGCGGCTCGCCATCCCGATGCGCGTCATCGCCTCCAACGTGGCGATCTCGTGTCAGCTCGACGCGCACATCCCCACCAAAGCGCTTGCCACCGAACTGATTCCAGGTTTCGCACCCGGAACCTGACGCACGACGTGCCGCCTGACGTCTCGTCAGGCGGCACGTTGCGTCATGCTGCCGCAGGGCTTGCCTGCGGGTTCTTCCTCGGGCGGCCACGGGGACGCTTGCGCGCGACCACGGTGCCACGATCGAGGATCTCGCCGCCCCACACTCCCCAGGGCTCTTGACGTTCCAGCGCCGACGACAGGCACTCCCGCCTGATCGGGCAGTCCGTGCACAGCGCCTTTGCCTGCTCCAGTTCACTGGGGTTCTCGGCGAACCACAGGTCCGGCTCTCCGTCGTGACAGGGCACCGTCAGCCTCTCGCGGCATGTCCGGTCCGACATGACTCTCCTGCTTCCTGGTCGTAGTTCTCGGGTCATCTGTCGTAGATGGATCCTTCGACCAGTCGTCTTCGGTCTCGTCCGAAAACTATGGCCACGGATCCGGTCTCGGGTCCGTGGCCATCAGGCATGTCGTGGGCTTCCTAGCTGGAGCCCCGATTCACGGACGCGAGAGTCGCCGTAGCGGCCCGGCGCTTGCGCATGGATGCGGGCGCGGCGACGGCGAAGGCCGCGGCGGCGGCATGGGCGTGAACGTGGGGTGCCCACGACACGCCGAGGACGCCGGCGGGGATGACTACGCCGTTGAACGGATTGCTGATCATCTCGCGACCTCCTCTCGTGTGTGCCGGATACAGTGTGCCCCTGCGGACGTGTACGAGGCTAGACGCTAACACGAAATCGCCACAAGCTATTTTCTGACCTGCGGGTTTGGCGCGATCTCGACCAGAGTTGGCAGCTTTGGCCCGGTGCCTACGAGCGGCCTCGGACGAGTTCGAGGACGTCGGGCCCGAACTGCTCCAGCTTGCGGGCACCGATGCCGGGGATCGCGACGAGCGCGGCGTCGTCGGTCGGCAGCGTCTCGGCGATGGCGATCAGGGTGTTGTCGGTGAAGACGACGTAGGCGGGCACGCTCATCTCCTTCGCGATGCGCAGGCGCCACTCCTTGAGACCCGCGAGCAAGTCCTCGTCGAGGTCCGACGGACAAGTTTCGCAGCGGCGCAACATGATCGACGCCGGCGTGGTCAGTGGGCCGTTGCAGACGCGGCACCGCGGCGCCGGCCCGCGCTGCTTGCGCGCCCTACCCGGGCCGGCGTCGGCGGGCGACTGCGGGGCGACGCCGTTCAGGAACCGCGACGGTCGACGCCCCTGCCTGCCTCCCGGCGCCCGTGCCAGCGCCCAGCTCAGGCTCAAATGCATTCGCGCACGGGTGATCCCGACGTAGAACAGTCGGCGCTCCTCCTCGACGGCCTCACTCTCGGCACCCTTGGACAGGGCGTGCGAGATCGGCAGCGTGCCGTCGGCGAGACCGACCAGGAAGACCGCGTCCCACTCCAGGCCCTTCGCCGCGTGCAGCGAGGCGAGGGTGACGCCCTGCACCACCGGTGGGTGCCGGGAGTCGGCCCGCTGACGCAGTTCGGCCACCAGCGTGCGCAGGTCGAGGTCAGGACGCTGCGCGACGTCCTCGTCGACGAGTTCCGCGAGCGCGGTCAGCGCCTCCCAGCGCTCCCGCGCCTTGGTGCCCGTCGGCGCCTCTACCGTCAGGCCCAGCGGTTCGAGGAGGTCGCGGACCCCGGACGCCAGCTCGGCACCGGTGACCTCGGCGCCGCGTTCGGCGGCACGCTGCAGTGCCAGCAGCGCCTGCCTGACCTCCTGCCTGCTGAAGAACCCCTCGCCGCCGCGCACCTGGAAGGCCACGCCGGCCTCGGTGAGCGCCTCCTCGTAGACCTCGGACTGCGCGTTGATGCGGTAGAGCACGGCGATCTCCGACGGCGCGGTGCCGCCCTGGATCAGCTTCTTGATGCTCTTGGCCACCGCGGTGGCCTCGGCCACCTCGTCGGTGTGCTCGGCGAACGACGGCTCGGGACCCGGCGGACGCTGACCGACCAGGTGCAGCCGGCTGCCCGCCATGCGCCCCCGCGCAGCACCGATGACCCGGTTCGCGAGCGACACCACCTGCGGGGTCGACCGGTAGTCGCGCTCGAGCCGCACCACGGTCGCGTCGGGGAACCGCCGCGAGAAGTCCAGCAGGTGATTGGGCGTGGCCCCGGTGAACGAGTAGATGGTCTGGTTCGCGTCACCCACCACCGTCAGGTCGTCGCGCTCCCCCAGCCACGCGTCGAGCACGCGCTGCTGCAGCGGCGTGACGTCCTGGTACTCGTCGACGACGAAGCAGCGGTAGCGGTCGCGGAATTCCTGGGCGACGGCCGCGTCGTTCTCGATGGCCGCGGCGGTGTGCAGCAGCAGGTCGTCGAAGTCGAGCAGCGTGGTGCCCTCGCGACGCGCCTTGAGCGTCTCGTATCCCGCATAGACCGCGGCGACCTTCGCCGCGTCGAGCGGGATGTCCCGTCCCACCCGAGCGACCTCGGCGGGGTACGCCTCCGGGCTGATGAGCGAGGCCTTCGCCCACTCGATCTCACCGGCGAGATCGCGGACGTCGTCGGTGCTGGCCTTGACCGACTGTCGGTTGGCGGCCTGCGCGACCACGGCGAACTTGCTGTCGAGCAGTTCCCACCCCGTGTCACCCACCAGACGCGGCCAGAAGTACTGCAGCTGGCGCCGTGCGGCGGCGTGGAACGTCATGGCCTGGACGATGCCCGTCCCCACCCCGCCGGCCTGCTGGTCGAGCGAGCGCAGCCGGACGCGCATCTCTCCCGCCGCGCGCGAGGTGAACGTGACCGCGAGGACCTGGCTCGGCGCGACGTGCCCGGCCGCCACGAGGTGGGCGATGCGGCGCGTGATCGTGCGGGTCTTGCCGGTGCCGGCGCCCGCGAGGACGCAGACCGGGCCGCGCGGAGCCTGGACGGCCTCCCGCTGTTCGGAGTCGAGGTCCTCGAGGAGCGCACCCGCGGGCGCCCCGGAACCCTGGCTTGCCATGGCGTCCATCTTGTCAGTGCCTCGTGACAATCGCACCGGAGCCTGGCGGCAGTGCGACCGGAGCCTGGCGGCAGTCGGCGACCGCGCGGCATCATTCGGGCGTCCGCTACGTTGAACTCCTCATGAGCGCTTCCACTGGTCTGACCATGTACACGACGTCCTGGTGCGGGTTCTGCTCGCGCCTGAAGATGGCACTGAAGTCCGAGGGCATCACCTGGACCGAGGTGGACATCGAAGCCGACCCGGCCGCCGCCGAATTCGTCGGATCGGTCAACAACGGCAACCACGTGGTGCCGACGGTCAAGTTCGCCGACGGGTCGACACTGACCAACCCCAGCGCGAAGCAGGTCAAGGCGAAGCTCGGCGCCTAGGCCGGCCCGCCGCTCCCCCGGATCAGTCCAGGGCCGCCCAGGACTCGATGATCTCCCGGGCGATCGAGATGGATCCCGGCAGCAGCAGCCGCGACGGTGAGTCGCTGCTCCAGTCACCATGCTCGAGCGCCTCGCGGACCTCGGCCCGGGTGAACCACGCCGCCTCGGCGATCTCGCCGTCGTTGAACGAGAACGGCTGCTCCGGATCGGCGACCGCGTGGAACCCGACCATCAGCGACCGAGGGAACGGCCACGGCTGGCTGCCCAGGTAGCGCACGTCGCTGACCGCGAGCCCCACCTCCTCGGCGATCTCACGCACCACGCAGGCCTCGAACGACTCGCCCGCCTCGACGAAGCCGGCGAGGAGCGAGAACAGCCGCTCCGGCCACACCGTCTGGCGGGCCAGCACCGCGCGGTCGTGGCCGTCGTGCACCAGGCAGATGACGGCCGGGTCGATGCGCGGGTACTCCTCCTGGCCGTTGCCCGGGTTGATGCGCGCCCACCCGCTCTTGATCGCCTTGGTGGGCGATCCGTCGCCGGGGCTGAAGCGCGCGTGGTCGTGCCAGTTCAACAGCGCGGTCGCGGTGGACACCAGCTGCGCGCTGACGTCGTCGAACACCTCGCCGGCGCGACGCAGGTCGAGCACCTCGGTCTCGGCGGTCGGGTCCTCCGGCGCCTCGAGTGCGGCACGGACCCCCCAGACGTGTCTGCCGTCCTCGAGGCGACCCAGGAACACCGAGTTCTCGTCGGGCCCGTCGGCGTACTTCGCCGCCGAGGACAGCACGACGCGGCCACCGGAGATCAGGACCTGGTTGCGTCGGTCCACCCGGAGCAGCAGCGCCTCGGGCCAGGCGGCGACGGCCGCGTCGACGTCGGTGCGGAGGAGGTCGGCGCGGTCGGCGCCCACGCGGGACAGCAGCGGGACGTTGCGCAGGGCGAAGTCGGTCATCGCGGGGTCAGTCCTCCGAGTCCGCTGCGGTCTTGACGATCAGGAGTTTGTCGCCGAGTTCGACGGCGTCGGCGGCCGGCTTGTCGATGCGCAGCAGTTCGCCGTTGCGGACCACGCCCAGCACGATGTCCTTCATGTGCCGCGGCGACGAGCCGACCTCCTTGGCCGTGACGGACCGCTCGGCGATGGCGTAGCCCGCATCCGGCGTCAGCAGGTCCTCCATGACCTCGACGACGCTCGGGGTCCGCTTCGCGACGCCCAGCAGTCGGCCCGCCGTCTCCGACGTCACGACCGTGGTGTTCGCGCCGGACTGCGTCAGCAGGTGCTTGTTCTCGGACTCCCGGACGGCGGCGATGATCTTGGCGTTCGGCGCGAGTTCGCGGGCGGTCAGCGTCACCAGCACGGCGTCGGAGTCCTTATTGGCCGCGACGATGATGGTCTCCGCGTGCTGCACGCTCGCCAGGCGCAGCGCGTCGCCCTTGGTCCCGTCGCCTCGCACCGTCACCAGACCCGCGGACTTCGCGCGCTCCAGTGCCAGGTCGTCCTGTTCGACGACGACGATGCTGCCGGGTGCCACCCCGTCGCTGACCATCGCGGTGACCGCGGTCCTGCCCTTCGTGCCGTAGCCGACCACGATGGTGTGATTGCGCACGCTCTTCCTCCAACGCTGAATCTTCAACGCCTGCCGTGACTGCGTGGTCAGCGTCTCGACCGTCGTGCCGATGAGCACGATCAGGAACGCGACCCGCAGTGGTGTGATGACCAGGACGTTGACGAGCCGGGCCGATTCCGTGACCGGGGTGATGTCGCCGTAGCCGGTAGTCGACAGTGACACCGTGGCGTAGTAGAGGCAGTCCAGGAACGACAAGGGGTTGTTCTGGTCGGGGGTGGCCTCGATGTCGCGATAACCGTGCCGGTCGAAGTAGACGATCATGACCGCGGCGAACAGCGCCCCCAGCGCCCAGACCACGCGCATCGCGATCCGGCGCGCGGGACTGATGAAGTCCTCGGGGATCGTGATGACCTCGCCGAGCGCAGCGTCGTGGCGCGCGGTCAGATTCTCCTGCTCGAGCCTCTGCAGGCGGCGACGCAATTTACCCCTGGCCACGAGGGCCAATCATTCGCGGAAGGGGCGGCACAGCACAATGTAACCATGACCTCCTTCTCGCCATCCGTCGGCGACTCCTCCAGCCAGGCCACCGCGCAGCGCATGGGCGCGATGTTGATCGGCATGGGTGCGCTGCACTTCGTGGCGCCCAAGCCTTTCGACACCATCGTTCCGGCCGAACTGCCCGGCGACGCGCGGTTCTACACGCACGCCTCCGGTGTCGCGGAGGTCGCGACCGGCGCCCTGCTGCTCGTCCCGCGCACCCGTCGCCTCGGCGCGCTGGCCGCGATCGCGCTGTACGTGGCCGTCTTCCCGGCGAACATCAACTCCGTGCGGGTGCTGTGGAACAAGGGGTGGCCCGCACGCATCGGCGCGATCGCGCGCCTGCCGTTGCAGGTGCCGATGATCACGCGTGCGCTGAAGGTCTACCGCACCGCGCCGCGCTGACGCTCAGCGGTCGACGACGTCCATCTCCGCGGGGGTGGCGCCGCCGATCGGCTGTGAGATCAGGCTCAGTGTGGTCAGCGGGCCGCCGAACTGCTGGAGCAGACCGCCCGCGTCGCTACGGCCCAGATCGATGGCCGCGAACCCGAGCGCTTCGATGAGCGAAGCCACCTCCGCGTTGGCGTCCTGGTGGTCACCGGAGACGAACAGCACCCGCCGTCCGCCGCCGACCTCGGGGTCGCGGGCGAGGACCCTGGCCCAGGTGGACCCGAACGACTTGACCACCCGTGCGTTGACGGCCCAGTCCGCGACGAGATCGGACGACGGGCGGCCGCCCAGGTCCGCCGGCGAGAAGGTCTGATAGTCAATCGCATTGGTGGCGTCGACGACGATGCGCCCACCCCAGTCCGGCACCTGATCGACGACGCCGCGGACGGCCTCGAACGGCACCGCCAGGATGACGATGTCGGCGGCGAGGGCGTCGTGCACCTCCGCCGCCGTGACGAGCGGACCCAGTTCCTCGGCCAGCGGCGCGACCGCCGCCGGGCCGCGACCCGCCGCGACGGCGACCGGAAGGCCTGCGGCGACGAACCTGCGGGCGACGGCGGATCCGATGTTGCCGGCACCGATGATGGCGTGTGTCACGGTTCCTCCTCCTCGCCGACGCGGCGGCGGTTGGTTTTGTTACGGTCGTTATGAAACTCTTCGCGCAGCGTAACAGGACGTTTGGCGACCTGCACCGACCGTAGGATGGGGCATGGCCAGACCCCGGGAGTTCGACCGAGCGACCGCGCTGCACGACGCGATGAACCTCTTCTGGCAGCGCGGCGGATACGACCGCACATCGGTCAGCCAGCTCACGGCGGCCATGGGCATCTCCTCCCCCAGCCTCTACGGAACCTTCGGCGGGAAGCGCGAACTCTTCGACGAGGCCGTCACGCAGTACGCGCAGCGGCCGAATGCACCCGTGGCCCAGGCGATCTCGGCTCCGACCGCGCGCGAGGTCGTCGCGCGGATGCTCGAGGGCGCGGTAGCCGAGTACACCGACCCCGACCATCCGCTCGGCTGCCTCATCAACGCCGACCCCTCGCTGGGCGATCGGAGGGACGAGGGGCGTGCCCTGATCGCGGACCGGCTCGACCGGGCCGCCCGGGACGGCGACCTGCCGGCCGACGTCGATCCCGACGCCCTCGCCGAGTTCCTCGTCGTCCTGCTCAACGGATTGGCCGGCCGAGCGCGCGACGGCGTTCCACGCGAGCGCCTGCTCGCCGTCACCGACATCGCTCGGCGCGCGGTGACCGGCGCCGCGCCGGCGTAGCGCCGCCCGGCGCCCCGCTCACGGCACGTACAGCAGCGACGCGAGGTCGTCGGCGCCCGGCAGGTCGGAGGGCGTGACGGTCTCACCACTGCGCACGAAGTGGAACGCCGCCCGGACCGACGACGGCTCCACCCCCTGCGTCGCCGCCCACGCCAATCGGTACACCGCGAGCTGAACGGCGTTGTGCCGCAGATCTTCCTCAGCGCCCGGGGGGTCACCGGTCTTCCAGTCGACCACGGTGAACCCACCGTCGTCGTCGGCGAACACCGCATCGATGCGGCCACGCACCACGGTCCCGCCGAGCACCATGTCGAACGGCACCTCGACGTCGACGGGGGTGCGCGATGCCCACGTCGACACCGCGAACGCGGCCTGCAGTTCCGCCAGTTTCTCCGCCTCGGCCAGGCCCAGTTCGCCGTCGACTGCGCCCGGCAGGTCCTCGAGGTCGAACAGCCGCTCCGCGTGGAAGAACCGCTGCACCCAGTCGTGGAACGCGGTACCCAGCAGCGCGTGCGGATCCGGGCGGGACGGCAACCGGCGCTGCAGCCGCCGGGCCGCGCCAGCGGGGTCGCGCCCGACGTCGACCAGCGCGCTGACCGACAGGTGCGAGGGCAGCGCGAGTGGCGGGCGGTGCGCCGACTTCTCCCGTTCCGCGAGCAGCGCGTCGACCTCCACCTCCCACCCCGCGACGTCCTCGGCGAATTCCCCGTCGGGAACGGGCTCGCCGGCCGGGGCCACGTCGCCCGCGAGCGCGCGGGCCACCAGCTCGGCTCCCAGGTCGATCGCGGCGGCGCCGACCCGTGCCACCGGCCACTGTCGTGCGACGACCTCGTCGCGCAACGGGTTCGGATCCCCGTCCGCGGGCTCGGGGGCCCACGGTCCGACGGCGCCGCACGGCCGGCCGTCGGCCTCCGCCCGGTCGATCACGTCCTTGATCTCGAGCAGGAATTCCGAGGGCCCGCGCGACTTGGACTCCGTGGCACCCCAGTGGTGGCCGGACAGCAGCAGGGTGTCCTCGGCACGGGTGAGCGCCACGTAGAGCAGCCGCCGCTCCTCGTCCCTGCGGCGCTGATCCAGCGTCCGCTTGTGCTGATCGATCTTGTCCGACAGCGCCTTTCGGTCGTTGACGTCGGAGGTGTCCAGTACCGGCACGCCGTGCTCGGACAGCGTTGCCCGGTCACCGCGCAGCAGCGGTGGCAGGTCACCCGCGTCGCTCAGCCACGTGCGCGCCATCGCGGTCGACGGGAACACGCGACCGGACAGGTGCGGCACCGCGACGACCTGCCACTCGAGACCCTTGGCGGCGTGCACGGTGAGGATCTGCACGCGGTCGCGGGACACCACGACGTCGGCGGGCGCGAGACCGTTCTCCCGGTCCTCGGCCGCGTCCAGGTAGGCCAGCAGGGCGCCGACGGTACCGGCGGGGCGCACCGCGAAGTCGGCGACCACGTCGGCGAACGCGTCGAGGTGCTCCGCTCCGGTCCATCCCGCCGAGACGGGTTGCGCCGCACGAACCTCCGCGTCGACGCCCATCGTCCGGCGGACCTCGGCGATCAGCTCGGGCAGGGGATGGTGCAACTGTGCGCGCAGCGCGGTCAGCTCGCGGCTGAGCGCGGCGATGCGACGCGCGCCCTCGGCGGAGTACCGAGCGGGAGGGCCGGGGTCGGAGATGGCGTCGGCGAGGCAGGCGGCATCCGCGTCGGGAGCCGCCGATGCCGCGATCGCCCGCAGGGAGCCGCGGTCGCCGCCGCGGTCCTGCCCGTCGAGATCGCGGGCCCGCCGCCACAGCGCGGTGAGGTCGGCCGCCCCCAGTCGCCAGCGCGGGCCGGTCAGCACGCGCACCGCCGCCGCACCCGAGGCCGGATCGGCGGCCAACCGCAGCATCGCGACCACGTCGGCCACCTCGGGAATGGCCAGCAGACCGGCCAGTCCGACGACCTCCACCGGCACGCCGCGACCGGTCAGCGCGTCGGCCATCGGCACCGCGTCGGCGTTGCGCCGCACCAGCACCGCCGCCGTGGGGATCTCGTCGCCCGCCGCTCGCGCGGCGTGATACCGCTGCGCCACCTGGTCGGCCACCCACTCGCGTTCGACGGTGACGTCCGGGTGCAGCGCGCAACGGATGGTCCCGGGCGCGGCGTCGGGCCTGGGCAGCAGTTCGCGCACCTCGACCGACCGTCGGCGCGCCTCCGCCGAGACCGCGTTGGCGAGGTGCAGGGCGCTCGGTGGATTGCGCCAACTGGTCCGCAACTCGAGGGTGGGTGCGGGTGTGCCGTCGGCGTACGGGAAGTCCGTGGTGAACCGCGGCAGGTTCGTGGCCGACGCACCGCGCCAGCCGTAGATCGACTGGATGGGATCGCCGACGGCGGTCAGTGCCAGCCCGTCGTCGACGCCACCGCCGAACAGCGCGGACAGCGCGACGCGCTGGGCGTGGCCGGTGTCCTGGTACTCGTCGAGCAGCACGACGCGGTAGCGAGACCTCAACTCCGCGCCCACCTTCGGGAAGGCCGCGGCGAGCCGGGCCGCCGCCGACATCTGCATCCCGAAGTCCATGACGTTCTCCGCACGCATCCGAGCGTGCAGCGCGTCGATCAGCGGGATGAGGTCGGCACGTTCGGCCTGCGACGCGATCATCTTGCGCAGCGACTGGTTGGGCCCGGTGTCGCGCTGCCGTGGGCCGGGCGGCAGCGTCAGCACCAGCCGCTCCAGCTCGAGGTGGGTGTCGCGGAGCTGATCGGTGTCGACGAGGTGCTCGGCGAGCTGACCCGACAGCCGCAGGACCATGTCCGTGATCGCTGCAGGCGTCCTCTCCGTCTCGAGCGGACCCGGATGGTCGCACACCACCTGGAAGGCCAGCTGCCACAGCTCGGTCTCGCTGATCAGCCGGGTGGTGGGCTCGACCGGCAGGAGCAGGCCGTGCTCGCGCAGCAGCGTTCCCGCGAAGGCGTGATAGGTGCCGATGGTGGCGTTCTCGTCGCCCCCGGGGCCCAGGCCGACCCCGGCCAGCCGGGCCAACCTGGTCCGGACGCGGCGCAGCAGCTGACCGGCGGCCTTGCGCGTGAACGTCAGGCCCAGCACCTGCCCGGGCGTCGCATAACCGTTGGCGACCAGCCACACCACCCGCGCGGCCATGGTCTCGGTCTTGCCCGCACCCGCACCCGCGATGACGACGAGTGGACCCGGTGGCGCCGCGATGACCGCGGCCTGCTCGTCGGTGGGGGCGAATACGCCCAGCGCCTCGGCCAGCTCGGCGGGGCTGAAGCGCGGCGGCGTCGTCACCGGCGTCCCTCCACGGCGGCCCGGGCGGGGCACATCGCACTCACCGGGCAGTGCGCACAGCCGTCGTTGACCCGGGCGACGAACTCCGGACCCCGGGTCGCCGCGGCCGCGTCCCGGACCGACTCCTGCCACGTCACCCGGCCATCCTCGGTCATCGGCCCCTGCTCGCGTTCCGTCGGGCCTGCCGTGCCGATCTTGCCGAGGTAGACCAGCCGGCCACCACCGGCCTGATCACCCTGTGGCAGAACGCCTTCGGAGACGGCCAGCTGATACGCCGCGAGCTGGGCGTGGCGCTGCGCGTCGTCCTTGGTCACCGGGCTCTTGCCGGTCTTGACGTCGACCACGACCAGCCGGTCCTCCGCGTCGCGCTCCAGCCGGTCGACGCGACCACGGATCCGCACGCCGGGGCCGGCCTCGTCGGCGGCGGCCACCACGCCGTCGACGTCGATCTCGGTGCTGACCTCGGTGAGTTCGCCGCGCGTCCGGTCGCGCCACTGGGCGAACGCCGACAGCATCGACTGGTGCCGGACCAGCTCGTTCGCCGAGTACCACTCGGCGTCGAACGGCAGCGAGGACCAGAGCGTGTCGAGTTCGCGCAGCATCTGCTCCTCGGACGTGTTCGAGTCCGACACCAGGGCGTGCACGACCGTCCCGAGCGCCGACCGTACGTCGCGGCCGTCCTGACCGCCGTGCCGTTCCAGCAGCCAGCGCAGCGGGCAGTCCGTCAGTGTCTGCAGGGTCGACGGTGACAGCGTGACGACGTGTCCGTCGGCGTCCCACAGCGGCGCCGCCGTCGACGTCTCAGTGGTCGCGTGCCACTGGGCCGGGTCCGCACCGGGCACCCCCGCCGCAGCCAGTCTGGCCAGCTGCGTGGCGGCCCGGGCGCGAGAGTCCGGATCGACGGCCTCGGCCGGCGCACACACCACGGCACGCAGGCGACCGACGAGAGCGGACGGCGCCAGGACGCGCGGCGCCCGCACCGGCTCGGCGTCGGCGTCCGGGTGCGCGGTGGCCAGCGCCGCGAGTTCCTCGCAGAACGTCGACGGCAGCATCGCCTCGTCGCCCTCGTCGCTGTCGACCGCGGTGACCAGGACGTGGCTGCGCGCCCTCCCCAGCGCGGCGACCAGCAGCCGGCGTTCCTCGGCGAGCAGGGGCGCCGCGGTCGAGACCGGAGCGTCCGGCCCGTCGATCACGCCGTCGAGGACGTCGACGAGCCGCTGCGTGCCCAGGACGCCACCACGTGGAACGGTGTTGGGCCACAACCCTTCCTGCAGTCCGGCGATCACCACGAACTCCCACTCCCGGCCGAGCGCGGCGTGTGCACTGAGCACGCTGACCGTCTCGGTCCGGCCGACGTCGCCGCGCGTCGGGGCGGGCAGCGTGATGGCGCGTACGTGGTCGACCAGGCCGCCGACCGAGGCGCCAGTGGTCCGCGTGACGTACTGCTCGGCGACGTCGAACAGGGCGGTGACGGCGTCCAGGTCGCGACCCGCCTGCGTGCCACCCGCACCGCCGCGCTCGACGGCGGCCGTCCAGCGTCGCTGCAGCCCGCACTTGTGCCAGGCCTGCCACAGCACGAACCGCGGATCCTGACCGCCACGGTGGCTGCGCCGCGCCGCGGCGAGCACGTTGCGGACCCGACGCACGGGGCGCCCCAGGGTGTCCGGCAGGTCGGGGCCCCGGCCGTCGAGGGCGTCGAGCAGCAGGTCCGTGAACTCGCGTGGCGGGGTGCTGCCGTCGGCGCGTCGCAGCGCGCGACGCAGCTGCCGCAGCGTCACCGGGTCCACCCCGCCGATCGGTCCGGTGAGGAGGGCGACGGCCGTGTCGCCGTCGAGGGCGTCGGCGACCGCACCGAGCACCCCGAGCAGGCCCGCCACCGTCGGATGCTCCGCAGGCGGTGCCGAGAACGGTGGTTGATCCACCGGGACGCCTGCCGCCGTCAGGGTCCGTGCCAGTGCCGTGCCGGCGCGGGGCACCGATCGCACGATGACCGCCATCTGCGACCACGGGACCCCGTCGACGAGGTGCGCGCGGCGCAGGGCGTCGGCGATGACGTTCGACTCGGCGTGCGACGTCGCGGCGATGCGCACGGTGACGGAACCGTCCCGTTCGTCGGCGGCCGTCAGGGCCCTGCCGACGTCGGCGCCCGGCAACCGACCGGCGATGCCCGCGACCGCACGGGCGACCGCCGGTGCGCAGCGATGGGACTCGGTGAGCACGACGGCCGGGTCCGAGCCGATCTCGAGCAGTGCCGGGTCCGCCCCGCGGTATCCGAACACCGACTGATTGGGGTCACCGGCGATGACGGTGAGGTCGGCGCCCGCGGCGAGGACGCGGACGAGCAGGGCCGCCTGCGGATCGAGGTGCTGCGCGTCGTCGACCAGCAGCAGCCGGATGCGACTGCGCTCGGCGGCGAGCAGGTCGGGATCGGCGGCGAAGGCGTCGAGCGCGGCGCCGACCAGCTCTGCGGCACCGAGCGCGGGAACGGTCGCCTGCGGCGCCGCCATGCCGACCGCGGAACGGAGCAGCATGATCTGCTCGTAGGACTGGGCGAACTGCCCGGCCGCGAGCCACTCCGGACGACCCACGCGGCGACCGAGTCGTTGTAGTGCCGCGGGATCGATCCCGCGCTCGGTGCAGCGGGCCAGCAGGTCGCGCAGTTCGGTGGCGAACCCGACGGTACCGAGGGCGGGCCGCAGCGACGGTGGCCAGTCGACCGACGCCGCCGCCCCGTCCTCGACGTCGCCGGCGAGCATCTCGCGGATGATGCCGTCCTGCTCGGCGCTCGTCACCAGTCGGGGCGGCGGGTCGCCGTTGCGCTGCGCGGCGAGGCGCAGCACGGCGAACGCGTAGGAGTGGACCGTGCGGACCAGCGGTTCGCGCACCGCGGTCGGCCCGGCGCCGCCGAGCAGGGCCGCCGTCACCGCGGCACGGGCGCGGCCGCCGAGCGTGGCGGAACCCGTCAGCAGCAGAACGGATTCCGGCTCGGTGCCCGCCGTGACGTGCGCGACCGCGGTCTCCACCAGGAGCGAACTCTTGCCGACCCCGGGACCCCCCAGGACGCGCACGGTGCCACGCAGACCGGGATCGGTCAGCGACTCGGGCGACATCGCGGTGTGGGAGCTGGGCACCACACGATGACACCACGGGGGTCCGACAGGTTCGTCGGACGAGGGGCTGGCAGCATCGAGGGGTGACCTCGCCGCTGCACGTCCACCGGTACGGCCCGGACGGACCCGCCCGCATCCTGCTCGTCCACGGCCTCACCGGGCACGGCCGCCGGTGGGCGTCGCTCGCCGACGACCACCTCGCCGAGTTCCCGATCGTCGCGCCCGACCTGCTGGGGCACGGACGATCCTCGTGGGACGCGCCGTGGACGATCGAGGCGAACGTCGCCGCACTCGCCGGACTCCTCGACGCCGAGGGCGGAGCCCCGGTCGTGGTGGTCGGGCACTCGTTCGGCGGTGCGGTGGCGCTCAATCTCGCTGCGGCGCGGCCGGATCTGATCGACGGCCTGGTGCTGCTCGACCCTGCGGTGGGCCTGGACGGCGGCTGGATGCGCGAGATCGCCGACGACATGTACGGCTCGCCCGACTACACCGACCGCGAGGAGGCCCGCCAGGAGAAGGTCAACGGATCCTGGGCAGAGGTGGACGCGGGCGAGGTGGAACGCGAACTCGACGAACACCTGGTCGAGCTACCGAACGGCAGAGTCGGCTGGCGCCTGGAGATCCCGGCCATGCTGTCCTACTGGAGTGAACTCACCCGGCCGGTCCCGGTGCCGCGCGACGGCACCCGCACCACGCTGGTGCGCGCGACCCGCACGTCACCGCCGTACGCGTCCGACGAACTGATCGAGTCGCTGCGCGCCGGCCTGGGATCGGACTTCGCCCTGCTGGAATGGGATTGCGACCACATGGTGCCGCTGGCCAAGCCCGCCGAGACCGCCGCGCTGATCCGCGACCACGCGTCCTGACCGTGGCGCCCATCACCGACGAGCAGGTCGAGGCGGTGCGCGCCCTGGTCGCCACGATCCCCGCGGGACGGGTCGCGACGTACGGCGACATCGCCGCCGCCGCAGGCCTATCGAGCCCGCGCATCGTCGGATGGATCATGCGCACCGACTCCTCGGACCTGCCGTGGCACCGGGTCATCACCGCGTCGGGCAAGCCCGCACCGCACCTGGCCACCCGACAGCTCGAGCGGTTGCGCGCCGAAGGAGTGCTGGCGACGGACGGTCGGGTGCCGCTGGCCGACGTGCGGCACGCGTTCTGACCTAGAGGACGAGACGCACCAGCGCCGCGGTGCGGGCCAGTCCGGGGAAGACCGCCGCCGTCGACCGCGGGTGGAGCGCATGCACGGCGAGGCGGAACATCAACGCGCGCAACAGCATTTGCGGCCACTCCGGGAGCGACGACCAGCGCTCGACCAGACCGTCGTCGGCGTCACCCCATGCCAGCGCGTCGACCACCACCACCCCCGCCGCCCACGTCGCGGGCCGCCAGTAGGGCGTGATGTCGGTGATGCCGGGTGCGGCCGTGCCCGCGAACAGCACCGTGCCGTAGAGGTCGCCGTTGACGAGTTGGCTGGGTGCACGGGTCGGCTTGCGTAGCCCCGCAAGCTGGTTGACGAGGTCGATGGACCGCTGACCGTCGGCCGAACCGGGCGCCACGCGCGCTTCGGGCGGCAGCGAGTGCAGCGGCCGGTCCTCCCACGCCGCCCGGTCGGCGGCGACGAAGACGTCGACCTCGGTCCACGGCACGGCGGGCGGCTGGGTCAGGAAGCGCGGCCGTTCTAGTTTCGCGGTCGCCTCGTGCAGGCGCACCGCCGCCGAGACCACCTCGTCGTGGCGCGGTTCCGGCGATCCGGCGACGAACGTGTCGGCCCGCCATCCCGCGACGACGTACCGTCCGTCGGTGGAGCGCACCGGGCGGGCCAGGCGCACGCCGTCGACGAACAGCGTCTCGCGCACCTTGGCCGACCAGGCCGCGCGGGCGGGGTCGGCGACGACGGACAGCACGACCTCACCGCAGCGCCAGCCACCGTCGGCGCCCCAACCGAGTTCCACCGGTCGAAGCCCCGTGAGGCCGAACGCCGCCAGGACGTGATCAGGCGGGCCGTCGACAGTCACGGCCACAGCCTAAGCCGTGGACCGGCCATCGAGCGGTCAGTACATCACCATGTCGGGTTCGAGTTGTCGAGCCCATGCCACGATTCCGCCCTGCAGGTGCATCGCATCGGAGAAGCCGGCCTTCTTCACCGCGGCCAGCGCTTCGGCGGATCGAACACCCGTCTTGCAGTAGAGCACTGGGACGCGATCCTGCGGCAGCCGTGCCAGGCCGTCGCCGGCCTCCAACGTCGACTTCGGAATCAGCTCCGCGCCGTCGATGTGGTTGATCTCCCACTCGACGGGTTCGCGGACGTCGATCAGGGCGACCTTCCGGCCCGAGTCGATCATGTCGCGCAGCTCGCGCGGCGTCACCGTCGCGTCGACGGCGGCCTCCGCGGCGGCCTCGGAGACCACCCCGCAGAACGCCTCGTAGTCGATCAGTTCGGTGATCTTCGGCGTCTCCGGATCCTTGCGGATCTTGATGGTCCGGTAGGTCATGTCCAGCGCGTCGTACACCATGAGACGGCCCAGCAGCGGATCGCCGATGCCCGTCAGCAGCTTGATCGCCTCGGTGCCCATCACCGAAGCGATGGACGCGCACAGGATGCCGAGCACGCCGCCCTCGGCGCACGACGGCACCATCCCCGGCGGCGGGGGCTCCGGGTAGAGGTCGCGGTAGTTGAGGCCAAGACCGTCGGGGGCGTCCTCCCAGAACACCGACACTTGGCCCTCGAAGCGGTAGATCGAGCCCCAGACGTAGGGCTTGCCCGCCAGCACGGCGGCGTCGTTCACCAGGTAGCGGGTCGCGAAGTTGTCGGTGCCGTCCAGGATCAGGTCGTACTGCTCGAAGATCTCGACGGCGTTCTCCGGCTCCAGGCGCACCTCGTGCAGGATCACCTCGACGAGCGGGTTGACCTCCTTGACCGAGTCCCGCGCGCTCTGCGCCTTGGACCGGCCGATGTCGGACTGACCGTGGATGATCTGGCGCTGCAGGTTGGACTCGTCGACGACGTCGAACTCGACGATGCCGATGGTCCCCACGCCTGCGGCGGCGAGGTACAGCAGGGTGGGCGACCCGAGGCCGCCGGCGCCGATGACCAGCACCCGCGCGTTCTTGAGCCGCTTCTGCCCGTCCACCCCGAGGTCCGGGATGATCAGGTGGCGGCTGTAGCGCGCGACCTCGTCACGCGTCAGGCTCGTGGCTGGTTCCACCAGCGGGGGTAACGGCGACACCGGCACGCTCCTCGACTCGACGGCTGGGCGACTGAATCGGGCTGCTCAGTCACACCGGGCACTCATTCAACGGTAATCCCGGCGGGAAGCTTCCCGCGGGCAGGTGTGAGGTGCCCGTGGCTGGCGCGACAGTGCGCGAACTCCGGATCGGGCTCGGCGTGTCGCCCGCAGACTCGCACGCTCGCCGGAGAAGGGAACCCCGGGATTAGGCGATCGGGTAGGGCCAGGGGTTGAAGCGGCAGGTCTTGCCGTCGGCCTGCACGGACTCCGGGTCGAACCTCGCGTCGTCGTCGTTGTTGGTCGAGAACGTCTGCTGCATCATGATCGGCGCGAGCGCGCCGTTCTCGGCGCACGGCTCGTGGCGCTGGTAGCCGATGGCATGGCCGACCTCGTGGTTGACGAGGTACTGCCGGTACGAGCCGATGTCACCCTGGAACGGCACCGCCCCGCGCACCCAGCGGGCCTCGTTGACGAAGACGCGGGCCTGGTCGGTCGAGTAGGCCGGGTTGTAACAGGACGCCTCGAGGGGGATGTCGTAGCCACACCCCTCCCGCACGGTGAGCGGCGACGTCAGCGACACCCGGAAGTCCGGCGTGACGGCCGGGTCGTCGGTTCGCTGAAACGCGAACTGCGGATTATGGGTCCAACTCTTGGGGTTGGCGAGGGTCTCGCTCACCATGCGGGCGAACGCCTCGTCACCCCCGATCGACGCGGTGTCGACGCCGTCCTCCACCTCGACGGTGTATGTGAACGTCTTGGTGGTGCCCGCGCCCACCTTCGGCGACGTGCCGGGGACGACGTGCCAGGTCTTGGCGCCCGCCTCGGTGAACGGACCACCGTCGGGCAGGATCCCGGTCGGCAGGTTCGCGTCGAACTGGGTCAGGCCCTTGGGCGGCGCGCCGATGATCGCGGTGCTCGCCGCGTTGAAGGTCGGCGGCCCCTGGACGGGACCCGCGTCGGCGTCGTCGGCCGGGATCGGTGCGGTGACGGTCTGGACCACGACGACCACGGTCAGCACGGCGAGGATCGGGATGGCGTAGGCGCGCCAGCCATAGGTCGAGACGAACCGGCCCAGCCACGTCTGCTTGCGGAGGCGCTGGTGCTCGTCGCGGTTGGAGCGCGGCCGTCCCGAATCGCCTGCCACGGGGTCGCGTTGGGCGCGCAGCGGCTCACGCCACTCGTTGCGCAGCACGGGGACGCGACCGCCACCGCGGTGACCGCCGTCGCCGGGGTCGCCTCCGTGCCATTCCCCGTCGCTGCGCTCGCCTCGGTTCCATCCCCCGTCGCTGCGCTCGCCCGCGCGCCGCCCCGGGTCGTAGGTCACCGAACCAGGATGGCACAGTGCGGCGCCGGGGCGATCCCGGCGCGCCACCCGCGCGGCACCCGGTCGCAGATCGCGCCCCCTCTCCGGAGGGGGTAGTAGTGTCGTTTCGATGACCAACTGGGCGAAAGTCCAGCCCTACTGCGATCACCAGGCACGTCTCCGGCGAGCCAGATTGAGGACTTGATGAGCGATCTCGCCGCCGGGAGGAGAGGCGCACAACCGGGCAGCGGTGGCGGCGCCTCCGCGCGGCCGGCGGGCGGAAATCGGCGCGGCAACCGTCTGCCCCGCGACGAACGTCGTGGCCAGCTGCTCATCGCGGCCAGTGAGATCTTCGTCGACCGCGGCTACCACGCCGCTGGCATGGACGAGATCGCCGAGCGCGCAGGCGTCAGCAAACCGGTTCTCTATCAACACTTCTCGTCGAAGCTCGAGCTGTACCTGGCTGTGCTGCAACGGCACGTCGACAACCTGGTGTCCGGTGTCCGTCAAGCGCTGCGCACCACGACCGACAACCGCCTACGCCTGCACGCCGCCGTCGGCGCATTCTTCGACTTCATCGAGCACGACGGCCAGGGCTACCGGCTCATCTTCGAGAACGACTACGTCAGCGAACCGCAGGTCGCCTCGCAGGTGCGCCTGGCCACCGAGTCGTGCACCGACGCGGTGTTCGAGCTGATCAGCAGCGACTCCGGACTGGAGGCGCACCGCGCCCGGATGATCGCCGTCGGCCTGGTCGCCGTCAGCGTGGACAGCGCCCGCTACTGGCTCAACGCCGAGCGGCCGATCTCCAAGGAAGCGGCGGTCGCAGGCACCGTGCAGTTCGCCTGGGGCGGCTTGTCACACGTGCCGCTTACGCGTTCTTGACCGCCTCGGCGCCGACGGTGCCGACTCCGAAACCGACCCGGCGCGAGTCCGAGGCACCGATCTCGACGTAGGTGATCCGCGAGGACTGGACGAGGAAGCGCCGGCCCTTCTCATCGGTCAGGGCCAGCACCTTCGACTCCTGGCTCAGCGCGTCGGACACTGCCTGCTCCACCTCACTGGGCACCTGCGCGCTACTGAACACCAACTCGCGCGGGCTGTCGGCAACACCGATCTTGACCTCCACCGCTGAACCCCTTCGTCGAAACGCCTGTTGTCTTCTGAAGGCTAGTGGACGCGTAGTCCTCCCGACGCGCCGGTCGCTACGCGCAGCGCGAACACCAGGCGGCCGAGGGCGGCCCGGAACCCCGTCGACGGGCCGCAGCCGCGGTGACACCCGACCGAGTCCCGACCGTGACCTCGGGCCCTGCGCGTCAGCCTCAGGCGTCACATCCGTCTCGATAGCATCAGGCGAACACAGAGTTCACCGACCACGGGAAGCGACATGAGCAGGGATTACCGTCCGTATTCGTCCACGTCGTCACGTCCGCAGCGCGCGGAGTCGTGGCAGCCCGACCGGCCCTACGGCGGGGGTCGCGGCGACCGTGGCGGCGACTACGGCGACCTGGGCGACTACGGCGATCACCGCGGCGGGAGTGAGCACGACACGTCACGGGCGCGGCGGTACGCGGGGTCCTACGCCGCGGGCAGGTCCGGCCACCAGGTGCTCGACGACGAACCGCGCTACCCCTATCGCCACGCCACCGCCGACCGGGACCGCTACGACGCGCGCGACGCCACACGCGACGACGCCGTGGACTACCCGATGGCCGACGACGAGGGCGACGACGAGATCTACGAGTACTACGAGCCGATCGACCGCCGGTGGGTGTGGGTCGCCGGCGTGGCAGCCGCCATCCTGCTCGTCGCGGTGCTGTGCACCGTGGTCATCCTCGGCGGTGGCGACAGCGGATCGGTGTCCGCCACCGTGAACCCGCCGCTGACGAGCGAGCCCTCCGCGACCAGGACCGCGCCGCCGACCGTCAGGTCCACACCCGCGCCGCCCGTCGCCTCGCTACCCCCGGAGACGGTCACGACCGTCGCGCCGACCCCGTCGGCGTCGGTCGCCCCGCCACCGGTCGCCGCCGTGCCCGTGCCACCGGCGGCCGCCGCCAACACGGTGACCTACACGGTCTCGGGCACCCGCGCACTGATCGACCTGGTGACCGTGATCTACACCGACGCCCAGGGCGCCCTGCAGACCGACCTCAACGTCGCGCTGCCGTGGCGCAAGACGGTGGTCCTCGACCCGGGCGTCACGCTCAGCTCCGTGACCGCGACCAGCGTCACGGGTCAGCTGAACTGCTCGATCACCGACGCCGCGGGGGTCGCGCTGGCCGCCCAGAACGGCAACTCGATCATCACGACCTGCACCCGCTAGGGCTCGGCTCGGCCTCAGCCGAGGCCGAGTTCGGCGACCCGCCGCGCGTGCGTGCGCTGCAGACGGTCGAAGAACTCGGTGAGCTGGCCGATGCCCTCGCCGCTCGACATCACCAGGTCGACCAGTTCGTCGTGATCGGCGAGTACGAACTGCGCTTGGGTGATGGCCTCGCCGAGGAGACGTCGCGACCAGAGGGCCAGCCGGTGGCGTTGCTTGTCGCTGGCCGTGACGGCGGCCTTGACCTCGGCGACCACGAACTGCGAATGGCCGGTCTCCGACAGCACGGCGCGCACCACGTCGGCGGCGTCGGCCGGTAGCGCACCGGCGATCTCGAGGTAGAAGTCCGCGGCGAGGGCATCGCCGATGTAGGTCTTGACCAGCGCCTCGAGCCAGGTGCTCGGCGTGGTGAGCCGGTGATAGTTCTCCAGCGCCGGGGCGTAGCGGCTCATCGCGCGCACCACGTCGACGCCGCGGCGTTCGAGCGCCTCGCGCAGGACGTCGTAGTGGTTCATCTCGGCCGCGGCCATGCTCGCCATGTTGATCCGGCCCGCGAGGTTGGGCGCCATCCGTGCCTCGTCGGTCAGCCGGTAGAAGGCCGCCACCTCGCCGTAGGCGAGCAGTGCGAATAGTTCGTGAACCCCGGGGTGGACCGTCGACACCCCCTGGGCTGCCGGGTCTGCGGCCTGCTGCGGGGTGGCCGCCGGCTGGGTCGGAGTCATGGGTCGACTCTAGTCTTCGCGCCACGGCTTGACCGGTGGCGAACCGGACCGGGGTACCATGGGTGCTGGTCGGCCTGTCTCATCGTTCACGAGGCAGCCGCGACCAGAGACAATGTGCGTGCACGTAGTCGGCCTGCCTTACCTATGAGGCCTGGGCCCCGGTGCTTCTTCGTCGAAACTCGTGCGCGCGTGAACATCCGCGATGACCACGAGGATCGACCCCGAAAGGCACCCGACCGCGCATGACCGAATCCCACGAGAACACCGACACCACCACCGATCCGACCACCGAGATCACCGAGATCACCGAGATCACGGCGATCGTCGAGCCGGAACCCGCGAAGATCTCCTTCGCCGACCTGGGCGTCCGCGACGAGATCGTCCGGGCCCTCGCCGAGGACGGCAAGGAACACCCCTTCGCCATCCAGGAACTCACCATGCCGATGGCACTGGCGGGCGACGACCTCATCGGTCAGGCCCGTACCGGCATGGGCAAGACGCTCGCCTTCGGCGTGCCGATGCTGCAGCGCATCACCACCGACGCCGACCGCGAACTGAGCGGCATCCCGCGCGCGCTGGTCGTCGTCCCCACCCGCGAACTGTGCCTGCAGGTCTACGAGGACATCGCCGGCGCCGCGAAGTACCTGCGCGCGGGCGACCGCAAGCTCTCCGTCACCTCCATCTACGGCGGCCGCCCCTACGAGGCGCAGATCGAGGCCCTGCAGAAGGGCGTCGACGTCGTCATCGGCACCCCCGGCCGGCTGCTCGACCTCGCCCAGCAGGGCCACCTGCAGCTCGGCGGCCTGTCCATGCTGGTGCTCGACGAGGCCGACGAGATGCTCGACCTGGGCTTCCTGCCCGACATCGAGCGCATCCTGCGCCAGATCCCCGACGTCCGTCAGGCGATGCTGTTCTCGGCCACCATGCCGGACCCGATCATCACCCTGGCCCGCACGTTCATGACGCAGCCGACGCACATCCGCGCGGAGTCCGCGGCGTCGTCGCAGACCCACGACACCACCGAGCAGTTCGCCTACCGCGCCCACGCGCTGGACAAGGTCGAGATGGTCAGCCGGATCCTGCAGGCCGAGGGCCGCGGCGCCACGATGATCTTCACCCGCACCAAGCGCACCGCCCAGAAGGTCGCCGACGAACTCGCCGAGCGCGGCTTCAAGGTCGGCGCCGTGCACGGCGACCTCGGCCAGGGCGCACGCGAGAAGGCACTCAAGTCCTTCCGCAACGGTGACGTCGACGTGCTGGTCGCCACCGACGTCGCCGCCCGCGGCATCGACATCGACGACATCACCCACGTGATCAACTACCAGATCCCCGAGGACGAGCAGGCCTACGTGCACCGCATCGGCCGCACCGGTCGCGCGGGCAAGACCGGCATCGCCGTCACGCTGGTCGACTGGGACGAGCTGCCCCGCTGGACGATGATCGACAAGGCGCTCGGGCTCGACAACCCCGACCCCGTCGAGACGTACTCCAGCTCAGCGCACCTCTACGAGGAGATGAAGATCCCCGCCGAGGCCACCGGCTCCGTGGGCAAGGCGACCCGCACCACCGACAAGCCGAAGCGCGAGCCCCGCGACCGTGCCCCGCGTCGCGCCGACGCCAACGGAGAGCGTCCGGCCCGAAACCGCGACCGCACCCGGCAGCGCACCCGCGGCGGCGGCCAGGGCGGCGGCGGCCACGTCGAGTCGACCGACGCACCGACGCAGGACGCGGCCACCACGGAGACCTCCCCGGACGGCGAGTCGGCCGGCCGGTCGGGTGCCCGCCGGCGCCGTCGCCGTCGCAGCAACGCCACGGCACCGACCACCTCCGGCTAGACCGGCCGACGCGGCTCGATGATCCAGCCCGAGCGCCGCACCCGCGGCGACGTGATGGTCGCCGTCGCGATCGCGGTCACCATCGCCGTGACCGCGGCGTTGATCTGGTGGACCAGTGACGCCCGCGCGACGATCAGCCGCCCCGCCGCCACTCCGGTTCCGACCCTCAAGGCGGCGACCGCGGTGCCCGACACGCTGCGCCAGCTCTGGGCGGCGGGCAGCCCCGCGACCCGACGCCCGGTTCTCGCCGGCGGCAGCGTGGTCACCGGCGACGGCACCGTCGTCGACGGGCGCGATCCGGTGACGGGCAACGTGCTGTGGAGCTACTCACGCGACGTCGAGCTGTGTGGCGTCACGTCGGTGTACCAGAACGCCGTCGCGGTCTACCCGGACGCGCGCGGATGCGGGCAGGTCACGACGATCGACGGCAAGACCGGCCGGCGTGATGCGACGCGCAGCGCCTACGCCGACCCCGCCGTGCGGTTGTCGGGCGACGGCGCCACCGTGCTGTCGGTCGGCGAGAACCGGCTGGAACTCTGGCGCTCCGACATGATCCGGATGATCAGCTACGGGAGGCTGGACGCGCGCATCAAACCTGGCGTTCCCGCACAACCCCTGTGCCGGTTCACCTCCGCTGCCTCCAGCACGGCGATGGTGGCGGTCATGGAGGCGTGTCCCGACGAGCCGGACCTGCGCCTGACACTGCTCAAGCCGTCCGACGAGGAAGACCAGCCCGAGACGAAGTTCGTCGACCTGCCCGGGGTGGCCGCGACGTCCGATGCCCGGGTCATCGCGGTGTCCGACACGACCGTCGCGGTGTACCTGCCCACGCCGAAGCCGACGGTGAACGTCGTCGACGACACCGGGACCACCATCTCCAGCACCCCGCTGACGACCGGGCCGGCACCGGATGCGACCGCGTCGGCGTCCGGTGACCTCGTCACCTGGTGGACCGGGGACGGCGTGATGGTGTTCGACGCCAACGAGTTGCGCTACCGGTTCACGGTCAACGCCGCCGAGGGCAAGTCCCCGGTCGGGCCGGGCGTCGTCATGGCGGGCAAGCTGCTGGTTCCGGTCACCGGTGGCTACGACGTCTTCGACACCCGCACCGGCGTCGGCGACCGCCACATCGCACTGAGCCGCTCCCCCGGCCAGGTGCCCGTGGTTCCCGCGGTCGCGGGCTCGACGGTGATCGAGCAGCGCGGCGACTCCCTGGTGGCGCTGGGCCCGTAGACCCCGGCGTCAGACCTCGGGAGTGAACGTGGGCAACGCCTTGCCCGACTTCCAGTGCTTGAGCAACCCCTCGGCCAGTTCGCGATAAGCGTTGGCACCCTTGTTCTTCCGCCCCGCCAACACCGACGATCCGGACGCGCTCGCCTCGGCGAACCGGACCGTACGGGGAATCGGCGGGGCCAGCACCGGCAGCTGGTAGCGGTCGGCGACGTCGAAGACGACGTCGCGACTGTGGGTGGTGCGCGAGTCGTAGAGCGTGGGCAGCGCGCCGAGGAGGACGAGGTCGGCGTTCGTGATCTGCTGGACGTCGGTGACCGTGCGGAGGAACTGACCCACGCCGCGGTGCGCGAGCGTCTCGCACTGCAACGGCACGATCACCTCGTCGGCCGCGGTCAGACCGTTGAGCGTCAGCACGCCGAGCGACGGCGGGCAGTCGATGACCACGACGTCGAAGTCCGAGGAGATCTTGGCCAGCGCACGCTTGAGGGCGTACTCGCGGCCGGCGCGCATGAGGAGCATGGCCTCGGCGCCCGCCAGGTCGATGTTGGCGGGAAGCAGCGTCATGCCCTCGGGCGTCGTCACCAGCGCCGCGTCGGGCTCCACGTCGCCCAGCAGCACCTCGTGGATCGACACGGCGAGCTGGTCGGGGTCGTGCCCCAGTGAGAACGTGAGCGAGCCCTGCGGGTCGAGGTCGACGAGCAGCACCCGCCGACCCTGCTCCGTCATCGCCGCGCCCAACGACGCCACCGTCGTCGTCTTGGCCACGCCGCCCTTTTGATTGGCGACTGCGAGTACCCGCGTCACGCCACCATCCAAGCACGCGGGCCCCGGAAGCGGGCGTGCGGCACAATCGCGGTGTGACTGTCGAACGGCACCGCCTGTTGCTCCTACGGCACGGGGAGACCGAATGGTCGCGCACGGGGCGGCACACCGGACGCACCGACGTCGAACTGACCGACGTCGGACGCGAGCAGGCCGCGCTGGCCGCCGAAGCCGTTGCCGAACTGCAGCTCAGTGACCCGTTGGTCATCAGCAGCCCGCGGCACCGCGCGCTGGCGACGGCCGAGCTGGCGGGACTTCGCGTCGACGAGGTGACCCCGCTGCTCGCCGAGTGGGACTACGGGGACTACGAGGGGTTGACGACGCCCGAGATCCGCGAGCGGGTGCCCGACTGGCTGGTGTGGACCCACGGCTGTCCGGGCGGCGAGGACGTCGACGCCGTGGGCATCCGGGCGGACCGCGCCGTGGAGACGGCGCTGTCGCACATGGCGTCGCGCGACGTCGTGTTCGTCGGCCACGGCCACTTCTCGCGGGCCATGCTCGCCAGGTGGGTGCAACTGCCCGTGCCCGAGGGCATCCGGGTGTCGATGGCGGCCGCCTCGATCGCCGTCTGCGGCTTCGAACACGGCATCCGTCAGATCACCGCACTCGGGCTGACCGGCCACTCGAATCCCTGCCTGCCCGCCGGATGAGCGAGCGGTCGTTCGTCCTCGCCGGGCCCGACGGGTCCGTCGTCGCGGACGGCGTCCACACCGCCTACCCGTCGCTGACCGATGCGCGCGCCGCGCTCGCCGCCGGCACCACGCCGATCGTGGTGGGCGCGTTGCCCTTCGACCTCACCAGACCGGCCGCACTCCTGCGGCCACACGAGGTGCGCTTCGTCGATGGGCCGCCCCCGACCGCTGGGCGAACCCTGCCCCGCGTGCGGGTGGACCGGGAGATCCCGTCGCCCGAGGTGCACCGCACGCGGATCTGCGAGGCGCTGCGCGTGCTCAACGACCCGCACTCCGGGCTGCGCAAGGTGGTGCTGGCCCGCGCGCTGCGCCTCATCGCCGACGAACCCCTCGACGTCGACACCGTCCTTCACCGGCTCGCCGAAGACCGTTCCGCGACAACGTACTTCGTCGACCTGAGCCCGGCCGGTGGTGCGCACGCCGGTACGGCCCTGATCGGCGCGAGTCCGGAACTCCTGGTGGCGCGTCGCGGCGAGGTGGTGACCTGCCGCCCCTTCGCCGGATCGGCCCCCCGCTCCGCGGACCCGGCCGTCGACGAGGCCAACGGCCGGGCCCTCGCCGCGTCGGCGAAGAACCGCCACGAACACCAACTGGTGGTGGACCAGATGCGCGACGCGCTGGGTCCACTCTGCACCGACCTGCGGATCGCCGCCGAACCGGAACTGAGCAGCACCGCCGCGGTGTGGCACCTGAGCACCACGATCAGCGGACTCATCCGTGACACCTCGGTCACCGCACTGGATCTCGCCACGTCACTGCACCCCACCCCGGCGGTGGGCGGAGTGCCCGCGGCGGCCGCCGCCGACCTCATCACCGCACTCGAGGGGGACCGCGGGTTCTATGCGGGCGCCGTCGGGTGGTGCGACTCCCGCGGCGACGGGAGGTGGGTCGTGTCGATCCGCTGCGCCGAGCTGTCCGCGGACCGGCGCACGGCCGACGCCCGCGCGGGAGGCGGCATCGTCGCGGAGTCCGACGCCGACGACGAGGTCGCCGAGACCAGCACGAAGTTCACCACCATCGAGAAGGCACTGGGGGTTGCACGATGACCACGACGATCAGGCCGGCACGGCCCGGCGACGAGGCAGAACTCGTCGCGATGATCCGCGAGCTGGCGGCGTTCGAGAAGGCCTCCGAGCACTGTCACGTGACCGAATCACAGTTGACGACAGCGCTGTTCGGCGGTGAGCCGGTCGCGTGGGCGCACGTCGCCGAGGTCGACGGCCTGCCGGCGGGTTGTGCGCTGTGGTACCGCACGTTCTCGACGTGGGAGGGCGTGGCCGGCGTGTACCTCGAGGACCTCTTCGTGCGCCCGGAGTACCGACGGCACGGAGTGGCGCGTGGACTTCTGGCGACCCTGGCGCGCGAGTGCACCGCCGCCGGATACACGCGTCTGGAGTGGGCGGTGCTCGACTGGAACGTCGACGCCATCGCGCTCTACGACGCGGTCGGCGGCAAGCAGCAGTCCGAGTGGATCACCTATCGCGTCTCGGGACCGGAGTTGTCGGCACTCGCCGGGTCGTAGGACAGCCACTCCAGCGCCGACCGGCTGAACAGCAGCACCAGCGTCGCCGCCGCCACGACGGCGACGGGGATGCCGAGCGACCACTGCCCCGACCCGACGGCCATGTAGTACGCCACGGGCAGCAGGAGCAGCTGCGCGAACACCGCGAGGCCGCGGCCCCACCGGCGGCCCGTCCACAGCGCCCACGCCGCGGCGAGCACGGCCGATCCCATCACCGCGAACCACAGCGCCGTGCCCAGGCCGTTGAACCCCGCGATCGACCCCGACCCGCGGAAGTACAGGACGACCTCCGCCACGGCCATGCCCACCAGCGCGACGCCCTCGAGCGCGACCAGGCCGCCGGCCTGCCGCACGGTCGCCGGAGACGGAACGATCACGAGGTCACCACGACGGCCAGCGTAGTCAGCCCGCCGGGCCGATTAGGCTCGAGACCCGTGCGTGCCGTGCTGATCGTCAATCCGAATGCCACTTCGACGACGGCGGCCGGGCGTGACCTGCTCGCGCACGCGCTGGAGAGCCGGGTCACCCTCACCGTCGCGCACACCGATCATCGTGGCCACGCCATCGAGATCGCCCGCGACGCCACCCGGGACCGCTTCGACATGGTGATCGTGCACGGCGGCGACGGGACCGTGAACGAGGTCGTCAACGGCATCCTCGGCGAGTCCGGGCCGAACCGGGCAGAACCCGACCGCAACGCACCCGCCGTCGGCATCGTGCCGGGCGGGGCGGCCAACGTGTTCGCCCGCGCCCTGGGCATCAGCCCGGATCCGATCGACGCCACCAACCAGCTCATCGACCTGGTGAGCGCGAGGCGTGGCGGGGCGCCGTGGCGGCGCATCGGACTGATGGACTGCGGCGAGCGCTGGGCGGTGTTCACCGCGGGCATGGGCGTCGACGGTGCGGTCGTCGCCGCCGTGGAGGAGCAGCGCGAACGCGGCCGCAAGGTGACGGCCAGCCGCTACATCCGTGTCGCCGTGCGGGAGATGCTCGCGAGCGCGCGCCGGGAGCCCACCCTCGAACTGCACATGCCGGACCGCGACCCCGTGCCCGACGTGCACTTCGCCTTCGTATCGAACGCCAGTCCCTGGACGTACGCCAACACGCGGCCGATCTGGACCAACCCGGACACGACGTTCGACTCCGGTCTCGGGGTCTTCGCCATCACCAGCATGAACGTCTGGGCCAATCTGGGTCTGGTGCGACGGATGTGGTCACGCAAGCCGAAGATCGAGGCCGACCACCTGGTGCGCGACGACGACCTCAGCTGGATCCGGGTGACCGCGAGCACGCCGGTGGCCTGCCAGATCGACGGGGATTACGTCGGACTGCGCGAGACGATGACGTTCACGTCGGTGCCGGATGCCCTGCGAGTCGTGGCACCCCCGGCAAAGCTGCCTGAGCTGTGACTTTGCTATCAAAGCCCCAGAATGAGGGCGCACGTGAGCTGAGTGTAGTACAAACGGTTGAGGGGTCCGGTAACCCGGTCCGCCAGTGACATTGCACACGTGTTAACGAAGTTCTATTGACATCTGTTCAGCCTGTGGAAGCATCGTTGGCAACAGTGCGGAAACATTCGTGTGCACGCGTTAACAGCCGAAGAAAAGCTAGTGCGTCTTTGTGGCGCACGTTGCAAATGACCTGACTAGGAGTTGGAAGCCATGGATTGGCGGCACAAGGCGATCTGTCGTGACGAGGATCCGGAACTGTTCTTCCCGGTAGGAAACAGCGGTCCGGCGCTCGCCCAGATCGCCGACGCGAAGCTCGTCTGCAACCGCTGCCCGGTAACCACCGAGTGCCTCACGTGGGCACTGGATTCCGGCCAGGACGCCGGCGTGTGGGGCGGCATGAGCGAGGACGAACGGCGCGCACTCAAGCGTCGCAACGCGCGGACGAAGGCTCGTACGGGCGTATAACCCACGACGACACGTCAATACGGCCCCGGTATCACACCGGGGCCGTATTCGTGTGTGCAGCAAGGTGTTAGCGGCGTCACTGTGCCAGTCGGCGGCGGCCGATCGGGACTCGCAGCACCACTTCCGTTCCGCCCCCGGCACCGTCGTGCATGCCCAGTGACCCGTCGAGTTCGGCGCCCACCAGCGTCCGCACGATCTGCAATCCCAGCCGGTCTGACTTCTCCAGGCTGAAACCCGGTGGCAGACCGTGGCCGTCGTCCTGGATCACGACGTCGAGCCAGCGGGCGGACCGTTCGGCGCGAATCGTCACGCACCCCTGCCCACTGGCGCCGTCGAAGGCGTGCTCGATCGCGTTCTGCACGAGTTCGGTGATGACCATCACCAGCGCGGTGGCGCGGTCGGCGTCGAGCACCCCGAGGTCGCCGTCGCGGACGATGCGGATGGGTGTGTCGACGGAGGCGACGTCGTTCATGATCGGCACGATCCGGTCGACCACGGCGTCGAGGTTGACCTCTTCGTCGACGGACATCGACAGCGCGTCGTGCACCAGCGCGATGGACGAGACGCGTCGCACGGATTCGATCAGCGCCTCGCGGCCCTCGGCGTTGTTGGTCCGGCGCGCCTGCAGGCGCAGCAGCGCCGCAACGGTCTGCAGGTTGTTCTTCACCCGGTGGTGGATCTCGCGGATGGTCGCGTCCTTGGACAGCAGGGCCCGGTCGCGGCGCTTCACCTCGGTGACGTCGCGGATCAGGACGGCAGCACCCGCCGCGGCCCCATGCACGATGAGCGGCAACGTCCGCAGCAAGACCGCCGCACCACCGGCGTCGACCTCCATCCGCATGCTGGATCCACCGTCGAGCGAGTCCCGCACGTGCGTGGTGAGTTCCTGCGCCTCGAACGGGTCGGAGATCAACGGGCGGGTGACGCTGACCAGGTTGTGGCCCTCCAGTTCGGCGGCCAGCCCCATGCGGTGGTACGCCGAGATCGCGTTCGGGCTGGCGAAGGCCACGACGCCCTCGCCGTCGAGGCGGATGAACCCGTCGCCCACCCGCGGGCTGGACCGGGACATCGCGACGTCCCCGACGTTGGGGAACGTGCCCTCGGAGAGCATGTGCAGCAGGTTGCGCGCGCAGTCCAGGTACGCCCGCTCCAGCGGACTGGCCTTGCGCTGATCGGCCAGCGCCGTCTGGTGGGTCAGCACGGCGACGACCCGATTGCCCTCGCGGACCGGTACCGCCTCCACGTTCAGCCAGCTGCCCTCGTTCGCCGGAGGGGTCGAGGCGTCGCTCTCCCGACCGATGTGGCCCGAGAGGAACGCCCCGGTGACGACGGGCATCTCGTCGGCTTCGTTCGTGGTGCCGACGGCGTCCGCCAGCAGGACCGTCGGAGCGGTATTCGGCCGCACCTGCGCGACGCACACCAACCCGGCGTCCTCGCGGCGCACCCACATCAGGTAGTCGGCGAAGGACAGGTCGGCCAGCAACTGCCACTCGCCGACCACGGCGTGGAGGTGGTCGACGGCGCTGCCGGGCAGCATCGTGTGCTCGGCGAGCAGGTCACCGAGTGTCGACACGACGAAACTCCTGGGCCGGGGGCCTAGCTGATGACGGCGATGAGATCGCCGGCCTGGATGACGTCGCCGACGGACACGTTGACCGACGAGACGGTGCCGGCGACCTCGGCGATCACCGGGATCTCCATCTTCATCGACTCGAGCAGGACGAGGGTGTCGCCCTCGCCGATCTGATCGCCCTCGCTCACCACGACCTCGAGCACACTGGCCACGATCTCGGCGCGAACGTCCTCGGCCATCTTCACTCCGCTCGTCACAACGCTTGTCACTGTCGGTCCATCGAACCACACGGCCCGCATCCCAACGCATTGGAACTCGCCGGTGTGATCATGAGACACTGAGGTGAGCAACCGATTCACACGACGTCTATGGAGGACCCTAATGGCCAAGCGTGGCCGCAAGAAGCGTGACCGCAAGCACTCGAAGGCCAATCACGGCAAGCGACCCAACGCCTGATCTTCGCGTGACCCCGACGGCGGCCCGATGGGCCGCCGTCTTCGTGTCTAGCCCCGGATGATCGTCGTGCGGCTGATCTCGATGCGCAGCCGCTGACGCAGCGACTCGGGCACCTTCTCGCCGCTGCACTTGGTGGCGACGAGCCGCTTCACCCGCTCCTCGACGCCGTACTGGCGGAGGCAGGTGGGGCATTCCTCGAGGTGGTGACGCAGCTTGTCGCGCGTCTCCACCGTGCATTCACCATCGAGCAGCGTCCACACCTCGGCGATGACCGAGGCGCACTCCGGGTGCTCGGGGTCGACCGGCCCCAGCGGGGGCTCGAAGTCGTGGCCCTCGGGCCGTTCGAACTGATTGCTCATGACGTGACTCCCTCCGGCATGTCGAGCTTGTTGTTGCCACGAGTGAAACCACGCTCACGGGCGACGTCGGCGAGGAGTTCGCGCAATTGCTTGCGCCCTCGGTGCAGTCGCGACATGACCGTGCCGATCGGGGTTTCCATGATCTCTGCGATCTCCTTGTACGGGAAGCCCTCGACGTCGGCGTAGTAGACCGCCATCCGGAACTCCTCGGGCAGCGCCTGCAACGCGGCCTTGATCTCGGTGTCGGGCAGCGACTCCAGCGCCTCGACCTCCGCCGACCGCAGACCGGTCGACGTGTGCTCCGCGTTGGCGGCGAGCTGCCAGTCGGTGATCTCCTCGGTGGGATACTCAGCCGGCTGACGCTGCTTCTTGCGGTAGCTGTTGATGTAGGTGTTGGTCAGGATCCGGTACAGCCACGCCTTGAGGTTGGTGCCCTCGCGGAACGACCGGAAGCCTGCGTACGCCTTGACCATCGTCTCCTGCAGGAGGTCCTCGGCGTCCGCGGGATTGCGGGTCATGCGCAGGGCTCCGCCGTACAGCTGGTCGAGCAGCGGGATCGCGTCGCGCTCGAAACGGGCCGTCAATTCGGCGTCCGTCTCGTCGGATCTGGCTGGTGTGGGCGCTTCCGCCGCTGACACGCTCGAGTCGGTCATCTCGGTGGACACCGTCCCTTCTATCGCGGCGCCGAACGGATCCGGCACGTCGACCGGACGTTCCAAGCAGACCGTCGGCACCAGGGTCCCCTTTCACTCGATCCTAGTTGCTGCACCCGACACGGGGGCATGGGTGCCAGCACCCATCTCTCTGTGTCCGGCGTCGCACCCAACAACAGCGCCTCCGCGGACTCTGTTCCCGCGGCGGCTAGGGTCGGCCACGTGCCACGCGCAGCCACACCGGCCATCGCCGCGCTGGTCGCCGCGGGCGTTCCCCACGAGGTGCTGCACTACCGCCACGACCCCCGCGCGGAGTCCTTCGGCGCCGAGGCCGTCGCCCAACTCGCGTCGACGGTCGGCGTGGTGGCCGAGCAGATCCTCAAGACGCTGGTGATCGCACTGCCCTCGGGACTCGGCGTGGCCGTGCTCCCGGTGCCGTCCCGCCTGTCGCTCAAGGCGGCCGCGGCCGCGCTGGGGACGCCCAGGGCGGAGATGGCCGACCCGGCTGCCGCCCAACGCTCGACGGGGTACGTCGTCGGCGGCATCTCGCCGCTGGGCCAGCGTCGGCGCCTGCCCACCGTCGTCGACGCGTCCGCGATGGGGTGGGACCGCGTGCTGTGCAGTGCGGGCAAGCGGGGCCTCGACGTCGCGCTCGCCCCCGCCGACCTCGTCGCGATGACGGATGCGGTGATCGCCGACGTCCTCTCCGCGCCCGCGTCCTAGGGTGTCGGCATGGCACCTTCCTCCCTGTCCGGCAAGACCATGTTCATCTCCGGCGCGAGCCGCGGCATCGGGTTGGCCATCGCCAAGCGTGCCGCCGCCGACGGCGCCAACGTCGCGCTGGTCGCCAAGACCGCCGAACCGCACCCCAAACTCGAGGGCACCATCTACACCGCCGCCAAGGAGATCGAGGACGCCGGCGGCCACGCCCTCCCGATCGTCGGGGACATCCGCGACGAGAACTCGGTCACCGACGCCGTCGCCAAGGCCGTGGAGGCGTTCGGCGGCATCGACGTCTGCGTGAACAACGCCTCGGCGATCAACCTCGGGTCCATCGAGGAGGTCCCCCTCAAGCGCTTCGACCTGATGAACGGCATCCAGGTCCGCGGCACCTACACCGTCTCGCAGGCCTGCATCCCGCACATGAAGGGCCGCGAGAACCCGCACGTGCTGACGCTGTCCCCGCCGATCCGGCTGGAGTCGGAGTGGCTCAAGCCCACGGCCTACATGATGGCGAAGTTTGGAATGACGTTGTGCGCGTTGGGTATCGCCGAGGAACTCCGCGAGGCCGGTATCGCGTCGAACACCCTGTGGCCGCGCACCCTGGTCGCCACCGCCGCGGTGCAGAACCTGCTCGGCGGCGACGAGGCGATGGGACGCGCGCGCAAGCCCTCGGTGTACTCCGACGCGGCGTACGCCATCCTCACCAAGCCGTCGTCCTACACCGGGCACAGCCTGCTCTGCGAGGACGTGCTGCTCGAATCGGGCGTCACCGATCTGTCCGTGTACGACTGCGTCCCCGGCTCCGAACTCGGCGTCGACCTGTGGGTCGACACCCCCAACCCGCCCGGATACCAGGGCTGATCCGGTGCCCGACCCGACGGTGTGGGCCGGTGGCCGTTACGAGTCGGTGGCGCAACGCATCTCGGGCATCGCAGTAGAGACGGTCGAGCGCGCCGGACGCCGCGTCCCCCTCGACGGCGCGTCGGTCGTCGACCTGGCGTGCGGCACGGGTAGTGCCGCGCTGGCGGCGGCCGCGCGCGGCGCGCGGGTCACCGGCGTCGACCTGACGCCCGAACTCCTCGCCCAGGGACGGGACGCGGCCGAGGCCGCGCAGCTGTCCGTGACGTGGGTGACCGCGGACGCCGCCGACACCGGCCTGCCCGAGGCGGCGTTCGACGTCGCGGTGTCCAACATGGGCATCATCTTCGTCGAACCCGAACGCCTGCTCGCCGAGACGGTCCGGGTCCTCGCGCCGGGCGCGACGTTCGCCTTCTCGGCGTGGGTACGCAACGACGAGAATCCGTTGTTCGACCCCATAGTCGCGGTCCTCGGCGCACCGCCACCGCGCGACTTCACCCCCGACCAGTGGGGTGACCGGGCGACGGCGTCCCGGCGACTCGCGGCGCACTTCGACGACGTCGAGGTCGAGGACGGTTCGCTCGCGTGGCGCTTCGACTCGATGGACGACGCCCTGCGGTTCCTCACCGACGAGTCACCGATGCACGTCGACGTCTTCCGGCGCCTGGAGGACGCCCGCCGCGACGAACTGATCGACGCGTTCCGCGTGGCCCTGCTCCCCCATTCCGTGGGCGGCGCCGTCTCGTTCGATGCGCCCTACGTGGTCGTGTCGGCGACGCTGCGGGAGTGAATCACCGCGCCTCGTAGAGGATCCCGCGTCCGATCGCCTCGCGTACCACCGGGATCGCCGCGGTGGCGAGTGCCGAGGCGTCGACGTCGTGGAAGGTCGCCAACAGGTCGATCAGCGTGCCCAGCGGTACCTCGCCCCGACATCCGGCGAGCAGCGCGCGGGACACCTCGTCGACGCCGATGACCGCGGCGGGCCCGCCGGGGCGACGTACCGCGGCGCCGATGGTCTGCCAGCCGTCGGGACCGGGGAGGAACTGCTCCTCGAGGAACACCGGCGCCGTGGACAGCCGCGTCGCCAGCAGCCGGTCGTCGTCGGTGTCGTGCAGGTATTCGCGGCGGGCGAAGAAGGCCGCCACCTCGGGGCCGGTGAGCGCCTCGCCCGCACCGGTGATCTCCTCGAACACCTGGTCGGCGGGTCGGCTCTCCCCGACGCCTGGGGCGCGGACGGTGATCATGCCCATGCCGATGCCCGCGATTCCCTCGGCGTCGAACCAGTCCAGCCACTGCCCGCCGCGGCGTGCGGCCTCCGCCGGTGGCTCCCCCGCATCCGACGTCCACAGCGACACGTAGCTGATGGGATCGGCGAACTCGCGCTGCACCACCCAGGCGTGCAACCCGCTGTCCGCCAGCCACTCCCGTACCCGTAGCCGCCAGTCGTGGCCGTCGTGCACGATCCAGTTGGCCATCACCTGCGCGGTGCCGCCCGGCTCCAGGTGGTCCGCGACCTGCTCGACGATGGTGCGGCACAACGCATCCCCCGCCATGCCCGAGTCCCGGTACTGGTAGTCCAGCGCGCCGACGCCCACCACGAACGGCGGGTTGGACACGATGAGGTCGAAGCGCTCGCCGGCAACCGGCTCGAACAGACTGCCCTGGCGCAGGTCCCATGACATGCCGTTGAGCCGCGCGGTCGCGGCGGCGACGCGCAGCGCCCGCTCGTTGGTGTCGGTGCCGACGATCTCCTCGCAGTGACCGTCGAGGTGCAGGGCCTGGATGCCGCAGCCGGTGCCGAGGTCCAGCGCCCGGCCCACCGGTGAGCGGATCACGGCGTGGGCCAGCGACACCGACGCGCCGCCGATGCCGAGGACGTGGTCGTGGCGGACCGCACCCGGGCGCACGGCGGCGTCCAGGTCGGACACGACCAGGAAGTCACGCGCCCCGCCGTGCGGCCGGACGTCGAGCGCGGCCCGCAGGGTGGCCGGACCGCCGGCCTCGACCACGCCACCGGCGAGCAGGGCGTCGATGCCTGCCGTCGGCATGGCGCGTTCCACGCGGTCGGTCGGGACGTCGGCACCGAGCAGGAACAGGCGGACCAGCGTGGCGAGCCGCTGCCGGTCCGGTGCGGCGGCCTCGGTGGCGCGCAGCGCCGACCACCACAGGCCGCGGCTGAACGCCGCGTTGGCGTCGGCGCCGAGCAGCCCGGCGACGCCGTCGGTGGTGTAGTCGGCGCTCCGCAGATCGGCGGCCATGGCGTCGACGACGGCGGCCGAGTCGAGCGGACCCGGCGCCGTCACAGCAGGGTGCCCTGCTCGGGCTGGGGCTCGGCGGGCGCGATCAGTTCGGGACCGTTGTTGCGCACGCTGTTGACCAACCGCGACACCTCGCGGATCTCGATGCGGTCGAGGTCGCCGTGCCCACGCAGCAGCCCCTCGTCGACCGGCGCGTCCGGATCGAGCCAGCGGTCCCAGTCGGCCGCGCTGATGGTCAGTGGCATCCGGTCGTGGATGGGCGTCAGCGGACCTGCGGAGTCGGTGGTGATGATGGTGGCGCTCAGCAGCGGCGGGCTGTCCCTGGGTGCGTCCTTGGGGCGCCACGTCGACCACAAGCCGGCCATGAAGAGCGGCTCGCCGTCGGAGGCGTGCATGAAGAACGGCGTCTTGGCGGCCTTCTTCCCGTCGGGCGTGTCGGCGTTCGGCTGCCACTCGTACCAGCCGTCCATGGGCACCAGGCACCGCTTGGCCTTGGCCGAGGACCGGAACGCGGGCGACGTGGTGATCTTCTCCGACCGGGCGTTGATGAGCAGCGGCCCCTTGGTGTCCGGTGTGCCGTCGGCGGTGGCCTTGGCCCACGGCGGGACCAGGCCCCACCGCATCGGCCGGATACGGCGCGTCGCCTCGTCGTCGGGGTCGGTGTGCCGGGCGACCACGGTGCTGATGGTGGTGGTCGGTGCGACGTTGTAGTTGGGTCCGGTCAGGTCCTTGGCCGTAGACGCCCCGGTGGTCTCGTCGATCGCCTTGATCTTCTCCGCGAGAAGCGCCGGATCGGTGGTCACCGCGAATCGCCCGCACATGTACTCCATGGTGGCAGAGAACCCGGACAGGGCAGGATGGTGACCGTGACGACCTGGCCCGCACCGACGGCGACCACCCCCGTTTCGGCGACCGTCACCGTCCCTGGATCCAAGTCCCAGACCAACCGGGCACTGGTCCTCGCCGCACTCGCCACCGCCCAGGGCACCTCGACCGTGTCGGGCGCCCTGCGCAGCCGCGACACCGACCTCATGATCGGCGCGCTCGCGACCCTCGGCGTCACCGTCGACGGTGCGGGCACCGAGCTGACCGTCAGCGGCGGGATCGACCCCGCGCCGGGCGCCACCGTCGACTGCGGCCTGGCCGGCACGGTGCTGCGCTTCGTGCCACCCCTGGCCGCGCTCGGTGGGCAGTCGGTGACGTTCGACGGTGACGAGCAGGCCCGGTCCCGTCCCATCGCGCCGCTGCTGGACGCACTGCGCGGGATCGGCGTGGCCGTCGTCGGCGACGTCCTGCCCTTCGAGGTCCGCGGCGGCGGTTGGGTCGCGGGCGGCGCGGTGGAGATCGACGCGTCGGCGTCGTCGCAGTTCGTGTCGGGACTCCTGTTGTCCGGGGCCACGTTCCGAGACGGCCTGACCGTGGTGCACACCGGCGAGGCGGTCCCGTCGGCGCCGCACGTCGCGATGACCGTGTCGATGCTGCGCACGGCGGGCGTCGACGTCGACGACGAGCGCGGCAACCGCTGGCACGTCTCTCCCGGACCCATCGCGGCCCGGCACTGGGCCATCGAGCCCGACGTCTCCAACTCGGTGCCGTTCCTGGCGGCCGCGCTGGTGACCGGCGGCCGCGTGCGCATCACCGGCTGGCCCGTCGACAGCGTGCAACCGGTCGACGCCGTGATCGGGCTGCTCGAGACGATCGGCGCGACCGTCACCCGCCACGACGACCACCTCGAGGTGTCCGGACCGGACGGCTTCGACGGCTTCGACGCCGACCTGCGGGAGATCGGAGAGCTGGCTCCGACGGTCGCCGCGATCGCCGCGCTGGCCGCACCGGGCGCCACCTCCCGGCTGCGGGGCATCGCCCACCTGCGCGGCCACGAGACCGACCGGCTGGCCGCGCTGACAGCCGAGATCAACCGCCTCGGCGGGCGCTGCGAGGAGACCGCGGACGGACTGTCGATCGTCGCGGGGCCGCTGCACGGTGGCGAGTGGCTGTCCTATGCCGATCACCGGATGGCCACGGCCGGCGCCATCGTCGGCCTGCGGACGCCCGGCGTCGAGGTCCGCGACATCGGCACCACGGCGAAGACACTGCCCGACTTCCCCGGCATGTGGGCCGACATGCTGGGCGAGAGGTGATCGAAACACCTTGAGCGGACGGGAGTTGGACGAGTCGGACGTCCGGGTGCGCTCGGGCCGGGGGTCGCGGCCGCGCACCAAGACCCGACCGCGGCACGCCGACGCCGAGCAGGCGATGGTGGTCACCGTCGACCGCGGCCGATGGGGGTGCGCGCTGGGTGGCGACCCGAACCGCGTGGTCACCACGATGCGCGCCCGCGAACTGGGCCGCACCCCGATCGTCGTCGGCGACGAGGTCGACATCGTCGGTGACCTGTCCGGCAAGCCCGACACCTTGGCCCGCATCGTGCGGCGGGGCGAACGGCGAACGGTGTTGCGGCGCACCGCCGACGACACCGACCCGACCGAGCGGGTGGTCGTCGCCAACGCCGACCAACTGCTCGTCGTGGTGGCACTGGCCGATCCACCGCCGCGGACCGGCTTCGTCGAGCGGGCCCTGATCGCCGCCTACGCCGGCGGACTGACGCCGATCCTCTGCCTGACCAAGACCGACCTCGCGCCGCCCGAACCCTTCGCCGAGCAATTCGCCGGTCTCGACCTGACGGTCGTCGCGACCGGCCACGGTGGCGCGCTCGACGCCGTCGCCGCCGTCCTGGCGGGACGGGTCACGGTGCTGCTCGGGCACTCCGGCGTCGGCAAGTCGACACTGGTGAACCGCCTGCTGCCGGACCAGCACCGGGCGGTCGGGGTGGTGTCGGGCGTGGGCAAGGGCAAGCACACGTCGACCCAGTCGGTGGCACTGCCACTGGCGGGATCCGGGTGGGTGGTCGATACGCCGGGCGTCCGCTCGTTCGGCCTCGCCCACATCGCGCCCGACGACGTCATGCTCGCGTTCTCCGACCTCGCCGAGACCATCCAGGACTGCCCTCGCGGCTGCGGCCACCTCGGACCGCCGGCCGACCCGGAGTGCGCGCTGGACTCGCTGACCGGTGCCGCGGCGGACCGGGTGCTCGCGACCCGCCGACTGCTGGCGGCGATGCGGGCGGGCTGAGCGGACTTCGTCCTGGCCAGGCGGGTCGGGACCGTCACCGGCTGATCCGTTTGCACCGGCCTCGCACCGGGCACGCTCCCGCGGTGAGCACAGTACCGAGCATCAACCTCAACGATGGCGCCTCGATCCCGCAGCTGGGACTTGGCGTCTACCAAATCGACCCCGACGAGACCGCCGGAGCGGTGAAGGCCGCCCTCGACATCGGCTACCGGCACATCGACACCGCGCAGATGTACGGCAACGAGGCCGGCGTCGGACAGGGCATCCGCGATGCGGGTGTCGACCGCGCCGACGTCTTCATCACCAGCAAGCTGAACAACGGCTTCCACGAGCCGGACAAGGCGCGCGCGGCGTTCGACGAGACGCTGTCGAAGCTGGGCTACGACTACGTCGACCTGTTCCTGATCCACTGGCCGCTGCCCACCAAGTACGACGGCGACTTCGTGTCGACGTGGAAGGCGCTGGAGGGGTTCAAGGCCGACGGCCGGGCCCGCAGCATCGGCGTGTCCAACTTCCAGGTACCCCACCTCGAGCGGCTGGCCGCCGAGACCGACACGGTGCCCGCGGTGAACCAGATCGAGGTGCACCCGTACTTCGTCAACGCCGACGTCCGCGCCTACGGTGCCTCGCACGACATCGTGACCGAGGCGTGGTCGCCGATCGCCCAGGGCAAGGTGCTCGACGACCAGGTGGTCGAGGGCATCGCGAAGGCGACCGGCAAGTCGCCGGCACAGGTCGTGCTGCGCTGGCACATTCAGCGCGGTGACGTCATCTTCCCGAAGTCGGTGACGCCCAAGCGCATTCAGGAGAACTTCGACATCTTCGACTTCGAGCTGAGCCCCGACGACGTCGACGCGCTCACCGAACTCGACAAGGGCGAGGACGGCCGCACTGGTCCCAACCCCGACACGTTCGACATGATCCCCGACTGACCGACACCGCCTCCAACGCCGAAACTGCGGGGAGATCGACGATTCGATTCGAATCGCGATCTCCCCGCAGTTTCGCGTTGAGCTATGGAGTCGTCGAGCTGGTCAGGCGGCGCGCAGGGTGCGAGCCACCGCACGCTTGTCGCGACGGCGGGCACGCACCGCGGCGATCGAGGACTTGAGTCCGCGACGCTCGCTGGGGTCCAGTTCGTCGAACATCCGCTCGCTGCGCGTCTCGGGCGCATCGTCGCGGGTGTCGGTCAGGAACCGGTCCGGCAGCGACAGCTTGGCGATCGTGCGCCACGTCTTGCCGTACTGCACCAGGAAGTTTCCGGTGGTGTAGGGCAGGTCGTACTTGTCGCAGATCTCCCGTACGCGGATCGAGATCTCGTGCAGCCGGTTGCTGGGCAGGTCCGGGTACAGGTGATGCTCGATCTGGTTGCTCAGGTTGCCGCTCATGAAGCGCAGAGCCGGTCCGCCATCGAAGTTGGCGCTACCGAGCATCTGACGCAGGTACCACTGACCCTTGGACTCGCCCACCATGTCGGTCTTGGTGAACTTCTCCGCGCCGTCCGGGAAGTGGCCGCAGAAGATCACGGCGTTGGCCCACACGTTGCGGATGACGTTGGCGATCGCGTTGGCGCGGACGGTCGACCAGAACCTGGCGCCGGGCGACAGCGACGTCAGCGCCGGGAACAGCACGTAGTCCTTGGCGAGCTGATGGCCGGCCTTGACACCGAACTCCTTGATGCGGTCCATCGTCGCCTTGCGGTCGTCGCGGCCCTTGGAGATCTTGCCCAGTTCCAGGTGCTGCAGTCCCACGCCCCACTCGAAGCCGATGGCCAGCAGGGTGTTGAAGAGCAGGTTGCCGTACAGGTTGAACGGCTTCCACTTGGCGTCGCGGGTCACGCGGATGACGCCGTAGCCCACGTCGTCGTCCATGCCGAGGATGTTCGTGTACTTGTGATGCATGAAGTTGTGGGTGAAGCGCCAGTGCTTCGACGCCCCGCTCATGTCCCACTCCCACGTCGACGAGTGGATCTCCGGATCGTTCATCCAGTCCCACTGGCCGTGCATGACGTTGTGGCCGATCTCCATGTTCTCGATGATCTTGGCCACGCCCAGGGTGGCGGTGCCCGCCCACCAGGCGGAGCGGCGCGAGCCGGCGGTCAGCATCAGGCGGCCCGCCACCTCCAGCGCGCGCTGAGCGGCGATCGTGCGGCGGATGTAGCGCGCGTCGCGCTCTCCGCGGGAGTCCTCGATGTCCTGTCGGATGGCATCGAGCTCGCGTCCGAGGTTCTCGATGTCCGTGTCGGTCAAGTGTGTGAATTCCGGTACGTCCGTAATAGCCATCGTTGGGCCTCCTTCCTCTACCTACGCTAGCGTAACCTACGACGCCGTAGGTTACCAGTCAGTAAACCTTAAACGTCGAGCGTGCAGTCCCCGGACGCCGCCGAGATGCACGTCTGAATCCGGCTCCCGGGCTCGTGTTCGACGCCCGTCCGCAGATCGCGCACGTGACCCTCGACGAGGCTGACGACGCAGGACTGGCAGATGCCCATCCGGCAGCCGAACGGCATCCGGATGCCGACGCTCTCACCGGCGTCCATCAGCGACGTGGCGGCGTCCACGCCGACCGTCTTGCCCGCACGTTCGAAGGTCACCGTGCCACCGGTACCGTGCGCGGCCGCCTTGGACACCGCGAAGCGCTCGAGGTGCAGCCGGTCGGCGACGCCGGCGGCCCGCCAGACCCGTTCCGCGTCGTCGAGCATGGCCTCGGGTCCGCACGCCCACGTCTGGCGCTCCCGCCAGTCGGGCACGACGTCGGCCAGCCGGGAGAGGTCGAGGCGCCCGTCGGTCCGCGTCGCGCGCAGGGTCGGGCGGTATCCCTCGTGGGCGTCGGACAGTGCGGCGAGTTCGCGGCCGAACATCGCGTCGGCGACCGTCGGTGCGGAGTGCACGTGGACGACGTCGCCGATCTGATCGCGCCGGGCGAGCGTCCGCAGCATCGACATCACCGGGGTGATGCCCGAACCGGCCGTCAGGAACAGCACGGAGGCGGGTGCGGGGTCGGGCATCGTGAAGTTGCCCTGCGGCGCCGCCAGCCGGACGACGGTGCCGGGCGCGACGCCTCCGACGAGGTGGGTCGAGAGGAACCCCTCGGGCATTGCCTTGACGGTGATCGTGATGGTGCGCGAGCCGCGACCGGCCTTCGTGGCGCCCACCACGGGCGTTGACGTCAGAGAGTAGGACCGCCAGCGCCACCGGCCGTCGACGAGCACGCCGATGCCGACGTACTGGCCCGGCTCGTAGTCGAAGGAGAAGCCCCAGCCGGGCTTGATGACGAGCGTCGCGGAGTCCACGGTCTCGCGCCGGACCTCGACGACGCGACCGCGCAGCTCGCGGGCCGACCACAGCGGGTTGGCGAGCTTGAGGTAGTCGTCGGGGAGCAGTGGCGTGGTGATCTTGCCGGCGATCGTGCGCAGCGCGTGCCAGCCCGGACGCTCCCGGGCGCCGGCGATCTCCGGCTTGACGGTGTCGGCTACGTTGGCCGAGATCTTGATGGTGTTCTTGGCCACGACAGGCTCCCGCTCGACTGTGGGGGTGGTCCGGCATCGGTACCACGCAGTGAACCTACGGTACCGTAACCTACGGTTGCGTAGCCAGCGTTGAGCGCCGGCTCACAGCTCACAGCAGGTCGATCAGGAATGGTAGTTCCTGCGTCGCGTACCAGGCCAGGTCGTGGTCCTGCGCGTCCCCCACCGTCAGCTCGGCGTCCTCGTCGCCCAGGTCGGCGTCGTCGATGACCTCCATCGCCGCCGCGACCGCGGCCTCGGCGTCGGCGTTGTCCACGTAGGCCGCGACCACGTCGGACATCGCCACCGGCCCGGTCAGCCGCACCACCGCGTCGTCGAGGTCGGGGCGCAGCGTGACGCCGTCCACGTCGGCGACGAGGACCGCCCGCCGGGTGGGCAGCGACGGATCGGGTCCCTCCACGGCGAGCAGACGGATCGACGCCATCGCGGCCTCCCGCAGCGCCACCTCGGCCAGCTCGTCGTCGTCACCCTCGGCGTAGGACTCCCGCAGCGTCGGCGTCACGGCGAAGGCGGTACCGCTGCGCGCGTGCATCGTCTGATCGGAGACCAACGCCGCGAGCATGGCCAGAGTCACCGGGATGTAGACGCGCACATCGCGAGGGTAACGGGCGTGATTCCCAATCCGCCTCCGCGACCGGTGGATCGGCCTAGGGTTCACCACGTCAAGCTCCGGTCGCGGCAGCCCCGCCACCTGGAGAGGAACTCGTGACGGGACGGTCGGGTGCGTCACTCCGACCGCGTGCAGGGCCACACGTCGTCGGAGGGAACCACATGAGCGTCACACCCGAACTGCAGAAGGCGCTCTCACAGCGCCAACTCACCATGATCGCCATCGGCGGCGTCATCGGCGCCGGCCTGTTCGTCGGCTCCGGCGTCGTCATCGGCGACACCGGACCGGGCGCCTTCATCACCTACGCGCTGGCCGGCGTGCTGATCATCATGGTCATGCGCATGCTCGCCGAGATGGCGGTGGCCAACCCGTCGACCGGCTCGTTCGCCGACTACGCCCGCACCGCGCTGGGCAATTGGGCCGGCTTCTCCGTCGGCTGGCTCTACTGGTACTTCTGGGTCATCGTCGTCGGATTCGAGGCAATCGCCGGAGCGAAGATCATCCAGTACTGGATCGACGTACCACTGTGGCTGTCCGCGCTGATCCTCATGGTCCTGATGACCGCGACGAACCTGTTCTCGGTGTCGTCGTTCGGCGAGTTCGAGTTCTGGTTCGCCGGCATCAAGGTGGCCGCCATCATCGCCTTCATCGGGCTCGGCGCCTGCTTCGTGCTCGGACTCTGGCCCGACAAGGCGATGGACTTCTCCAACCTGACCGACAACGGCGGGTTCTTCCCATTCGGCGCCATGGCGATAACCGTCGGCGTCGTGACGGTCATCTTCTCGATGGTCGGCGCCGAGATCGCCACCATCGCCGCCGCCGAGTCGTCGGACCCGGAGCGGGCGGTCGCCAAGGCCGCGAACTCGGTCATCGTCCGCATCGCGATCTTCTTCGTCGGCTCGGCGTTCCTGCTGGTGACGATCCTGCCCTGGAACGACGACGCCGTGGCGGCGTCGCCGTTCGTGGCGGCGTTCACCGAGATGGGCATCCCCTACGCCGACGACATCATGAACGCCGTCGTGCTCACCGCCGTGCTGAGTTGCCTCAACTCCGGCATGTACACGGCGTCGCGCATGCTGTTCGTGCTCGCCGCCCGCCGGGAGGCTCCCGCGCGGCTGGTCGAGGTCACCCGGCGCGGCGTCCCCGCCGCCGCGATCCTGACGTCGTCGATCATCGGCTTCCTGTGCGTGATCGCCGCGGCCGTCTCGCCGGACACCATCTTCGCGTTCCTGCTGAACTCCAGCGGCGCGATCATCCTGTTCGTCTACCTGCTCATCGCCATCTCGCAGATCGTGCTCCGCTACCGCGCGAACGACGGCGACCTGAAGGTCAAGATGTGGCTCTTCCCGGTGCTGTCGATCATCACCGCCGTCGCGATCGTGGCGATCCTGGTGCAGATGGGCATCCAGGCCGACGTGCGGTCCCAGCTGCTGCTGAGCCTGCTGTCTTGGGCCGTCGTGGTGCTGGTCTACCTCGCGAATCGGTGGTTCATCAACCGCAAGCCCGAGGTCGCCGGCGCCACCGCCACGGATCCCCCGCACCGCGTACTGGTGCTGGCGAACCAGACGGTCGAGTCCCGGGAGCTGCTGGACGAACTGCGGCGCATCGACGCCGACAACTCGGCCACCTACCACGTGGTCGTGCCGGCCAGCCCCATCGAGGCAGGCACCGCGGCTCGGGGCCCACTGGACCTGCGCGAGACGACCCGCAAGGTCGCGCAGGACCGGCTCGACAGCACCTTGAGGACGCTGCGCTCGGAGGACTTCGAGGCGAACGGGGAGATCGGCGACGCCCGGCCGCTGCGCGCGCTGGCCGCCGCCGTCGCGGAGTTCCACCCGGACCAGATCGTCATCTCGACGCTCCCCGCGGAGGAATCGGTGTGGCAGCGCTTCGACGTCGTCGACCGCGCACGCGCCGAGTACGACGTGCCGGTCACCCACGTCGTCGCCACGCCGGCCCGCACCTGAAGGCGGACACATGACGATCATCGCGGGATTCAGCTCGAGCCGCCAGGGCAGCGCGCCGCTGAACCTCGCCGCGCAGATCGCCCGGACGACGGGCGAGAAGGTCATCGCCACCGCGATCATCGAGCGGTCGCCGGCACGCCAGGACGACCCGATCGAGGCCGAGTACCTGCGCTACGTGTCGGCGCAGGCGAAGGCCTCGCTCGACGCCGTCGTCCACCAGTTCCCCGCGGGCCTCGACATCCCCGTCGTCGTCCACCACTCGACCTCGATCCCGGTGGGCCTCACCGAACTCGTCGAGGCGCACGACGCCGACCTGGTGGTCGTCGGATCGTCGTCGTCCGGTCTGCTCGGCCGGGTGGGACTGGGTAGCGTCACCGAGCGTCTCGTCCATACCGCATCGGTGCCCGTCGCCATCGCCCCCCGCGGCTACGCGCCGGGGTCGGACCCGATTCGCAGGCTCACCGCCGCCTACGGCGACGAGGCCGACGTCAACGGACTCATCCCCGCTGCGGCGGAACTGGCCGGACGGTGGTCGGCCTCGCTGCGGATCGCCTCGTTCACCGTGCGGCCGGTCCGGATGTTCGCCGGAGCGATCGAGCAGTCCGCCGAGGACCTCGTCGTCCGGCAGTGGACGCGCCGCACGTTCGACGACATCTCCAGGCAACTCGAGGACGTCCGCGAGCGGATCGCGCTACCCGACGTCGACGTGTCGGTCGGCAGCGGCCACGACTGGCGGGAGGCCGTCGAGTCGGTCACCTGGCAGGAGGGGGACGTGCTGCTACTGGGGTCGGGCGCCGCAGGCCCGGTGGCGCGGGTCTTCCTCGGCTCGGCGGCCTCGAAGATCCTCAGACACGCCCCCGTGCCGGTGATGATCGTCCCGAGGCACCGCTCAGCGGGCTGAGTCCAGCAGTTCGTCGAGCGATTCGCGCAGTAGGCCGGGCAGCACGTCGACGTCGCTCATCGCGTCGCGGTCGGCGTTGATGCCGAAGTAGAGCATCCCGTTGTACGACGTCACCCCGATCGCCATGGTCTGGTTGTGCAGCAGCGGCGGCACGGCGTACGTCTCGAGGAGCTTGGTGCCCGCCACGAACATCTGCTTCTGCGCGCCCGGGACGTTGGTGATCAGCAGGTTGAACAGTCGCGCCGAGAAACTCGTCGCCACGCGAATCCCCATGGCGTGCAACGTCGGCGGCGCGAAGCCCGACAGCGTGACGATCGTCCTCGCGTCGACCAGGCTCGCGGCGGTCGACGCGGACTCGGTGGCGTGCGCGATCTGGGACAGCCGGACGACGGCGTTGCCCTCCCCCACCGGCAGGTCGACTAGGAATGGCGAGACCTCGCTGATGGCCTGACCCGGTCCGGTCACGTCCAGCTCGCCGTCGGGGTACACCGACATCGGCGCCATCGCACGGACCGTCGACGTCGTGGTCACCGGCTCGCCACGCGACATCAGCCAGTAGCGCAGCGCACCCGCGACCACCGCGAGCACCACGTCGTTGACGTCGCAGTCGTACCGGGCGCGCAGCGTGCGGTAGTCGTCGAGGTCGTGGCCCGCCACCGTGATCCGGCGGTTGCGCGACACCGTGGCGTTGAGCGGACTGCTGGGCGCCGTTCCCCGGGCCACCGTGCGGGCCACGTCGGCCATCCGCCGCGCCACGTCGACGAGCTGACCGGTGTTGGTGACCGCGTCGGTCAGCGTCGACCGGACCGCCGCCAGCTGCGCGGTGGGCCTGGTCACCCACTCGCCGAGCGCGCCCAGCAGCAGCTGCGCGTCACCGGGCTCCCGGCCGGGGATCCAGATGTCCTCGCCGAACTCCGGCGGTTTCTGCGTCCGGTCGGCGATGACGTGCCCGATCTCCAGCGCCGTCATGCCGTTGACGAGGGCCTGATGGGACTTGGTGTAGATCGCGATGCGGTTCTTGGTCAGCCCCTCGACGAGGTACATCTCCCAGAGCGGGCGTGACTTGTCCAGCGGACGCGAGCCGAGGCGGGCGACCAGGTCGTGCAGTTGCGCGTCGCTGCCCGGGGACGGAAGTGCCGACCGCCGGATGTGATACGTGATGTCGAACTCGCGGTCGTCGACCCACACCGGCCGGGCCAGCCCGAACGAGACCTCGCGAACCTTCTGGCGGTACCGCGGAATCTGCGGCAGCCGCTGCTCGACGGCGGCCAACAGCGTCTCGTAACTCAGACCGCTGCGCGGCCTGCGCAGGATCGACAGCGTCCCCACGTACATCGGGGTCGACGAGTTCTCCAGGTGATAGAAGGACGCGTCGGCCGCCGACAACCTGGTCACCATGACGTCGCCACCTCTCCTCGATCGACGTCACGCAGACGACCTCTGACGGAGGGCCCGCACGACGCCGGGACCCTTCCACTGATCCCGTCACGGTAACCGCCGAAGCTAGGAGACCGCATGACGGGTGCTCGGAGACGTCGTCCCGTCGTGGGATCATGGATCATCTGCACCTCTCCAGCAGACGGCTCACCCCTACCCACCGCTGGAGACTGCCCATGGCCCGGACCGCCACCACCCGTCCGTCCCTCATCTCGCCCGTCGTCGACTACGAACCGCCGCCCGTCGGCGCGTCGACGCCGCCGTGTCCGTCACCCTCGCCTGCCGCGCTGCACCGGCACACGCCGCGACCCCTGGCGCCGGCGGACCGTCCGCTGCGCGAGCCACCCGCGCCGCGTGCTGCCGCCGTCTTCGCCGACACGGCGCTGCGCTGCGTGCTCGAAGTGGTCGACCGGCGCAGACCGATCGCTCAACTGCGGAACTCGTTGCGGCCCAGCCTGATCGACACCGTCGCCGTGCTGTCGCGCAATCCGGCGGCCGACGGCGCGGCCGTGCTGCGACGCGTTCGGCTGCGCACGCTGGACGCCGGGCCGGAGGAGCCGGCGGCGGCCGAGGTGTTCGCCACCTACACCCGGGGCACCCGGGTCCGCGCGATCGCCGCACGAGTGGAGGTCGTCAACGGCCGGTGGCAGCTGGTCGCACTCCAGATCGGCTGACCAGCCGCTTCCGCCTGATTCGCGGCTCAGCCGCGTCGCGCCTTCGGGCCGCCACGGTTCTGCTTGCGCGCCGCGTCCCGTCGCTCCTTGCGGGTACCGCCGCCCGGCACCGCGGCGTGCCGTCCGCCGCCCTGGCGCTGAACCTCCGCCGAACCGTCCTCGTTGGGACCGACGTAGGTCATCGGCCGGGAATCGTCCTCGTCGATGCCCTTGACCCGCAGCGCGGGTGCTTCCTGCGGCGGCTCCTCGGTCGCGACGGCGCCACCCTGCCCCGACTGCTGGGCCTGGGCTGCGGCGTTCGCAGCGAACTGCGCCAGACCGGCAGGCGCCGAAACCGGGGCAACCCGGCTGGCCGGATCCTGCGCAGCCTGGACCTGCGCGTTGAACAGCAGGCCGACCGACTCCTCCTTCAGACCGTCGAGCATGGCCATGAACATGTCGTAGCCCTCGCGCTGGTACTCGACGAGCGGATCGCGCTGGGCCATGGCCCGCAGCCCGATGCCCTCCTTGAGGTAGTCCATCTCGTAGAGGTGCTCGCGCCACTTCCGGTCGATCGTGGACAGCAGCACGCTGCGCTCGAGGTAGCGCATCGCGGTCTCGCCGCCGATCTCCTGGAGCGACTTCTCGCGCTCGGCGTACGCCCGCTTCGCGTCATCGAGCAGCGCGTCGCGCAGCTCCTCGCGGGTCAGCTCGCCCGGCTCCCCCACGGCACCCGAGTCGATCAGGTCGTGGTGGTCGATGCCGACCGGGTAGAGCACCTTGAGGCCCTCCCACAGCTTCTCGAGGTCCCAGTCCTCGGAGTAGCCCTCGGCGGTCGCGCCGTCGACGTAGGCGTTGATGACGTCGACGAGCATCTTCTGTGCCTGCTCCTGGACGTTCTCGCCCTCGAGGAGCAGACGGCGCTCGGCGTAGACCACCTTGCGCTGCTGGTTCATCACCTCGTCGTACTTGAGCACCTGCTTGCGGATCTCGAAGTTCTGCTGCTCGACCTGCGTCTGCGCGCTCTTGATGGCGCGGGACACCATCTTGGCCTCGATCGGCACGTCGTCCGGCAGGTTCAGCCGGTTGAGCAGCGACTCCAGCGTCTCGCCGTTGAACCGGCGCATCAGCTCGTCACCGAGCGAGAGGTAGAAGCGGGATTCGCCGGGATCGCCCTGGCGGCCCGAGCGACCGCGCAGCTGGTTGTCGATGCGACGCGACTCGTGGCGCTCGGTGCCGAGGACGTACAGCCCGCCCGCCTCGATCACCTGCTCGGCTTCCCTGCTCGACTCCTCCTTGACCTGCGCGACGATGTCGTCCCAGGCCGCCTCGTACTCCTCGGGCGTCTCGATGGGGTCGAGGCCGCGGTCGCGCAGCCGCCGGTCGGCGAGGAAGTCGACGTTGCCGCCGAGGACGATGTCGGTACCGCGGCCGGCCATGTTGGTGGCGACGGTGATCGCCGAGCGGCGGCCCGCCTCGGCGATGATGTTCGCCTCCTGCTCGTGGAACTTGGCGTTCAGCACGTTGTGCGGGATGCGGCGCTTGGTGAACTGCTTCGACAGGTACTCCGACCGCTCCACGCTGGTGGTGCCGATCAGGACCGGCTGACCCTTCTCGTAGCGCTCGCTGACGTCGTCGACGACGGCGATGTACTTGGCTTCCTCGGTCTTGTAGATCAGGTCGGACTGGTCGGTGCGGATCATCGGCTTGTTGGTGGGGATGCTCACCACGCCGAGGCCGTAGATCTCGTGCAACTCGGCGGCTTCGGTCTGCGCGGTGCCGGTCATGCCCGACAGCCGGTCGTAGAGCCGGAAGTAGTTCTGCAGCGTGATGGTGGCGAGCGTCTGGTTCTCGGCCTTGATCTCGACGTGCTCCTTGGCCTCGATGGCCTGGTGCATGCCCTCGTTGTACCGGCGTCCCAGCAGGACGCGGCCGGTGAACTCGTCGACGATGAGCACGTCGCCGTCGCGCACGATGTAGTCCTTGTCGCGCTGGAACAGTTCCTTGGCCTTGATGGCGTTGTTGAGGTAGCTGACCAGCGGCGAGTTGGCGGCTTCGTAGAGGTTGTCGATGCCGAGCTGGTCCTCGACCAGTTCGACGCCCGCCTCGTGCACGCCGATGGTGCGCTTGCGGATGTCGACCTCGTAGTGCTCGTCCTTCTTCAGCAGCGGCGCGAGCCGGGCGAACTCGAGGTACCAGTTCGAGGCGCCGTCGGCCGGGCCGGAGATGATGAGCGGCGTGCGGGCCTCGTCGATGAGGATCGAGTCGACCTCGTCGACGACGGCGAAGTTGTGGCCGCGCTGCACCATGTCCTCGGTGGAGTGCGCCATGTTGTCGCGCAGGTAGTCGAAGCCGAACTCGTTGTTCGTGCCGTAGGTGATGTCGGCGGCGTACGCGACGCGGCGCTCGTCCGGCGTCATCTGCGACAGGATCACGCCGACGTCCAGGCCGAGGAACCGGTGCACGCGGCCCATGGACTCCCGGTCGCGTCGCGCGAGGTAGTCGTTGACGGTGACGATGTGCACGCCCTTGCCGCTGAGCGCATTGAGGTAGGCGGGCAGGACGCTGGTCAGGGTCTTGCCCTCACCGGTCTTCATCTCCGCGACGTTGCCGAAGTGCAGGGCCGCGCCACCCATGATCTGCACGTCGAAGGGGCGCTGGCCGAGCACCCGCCACGCCGCCTCACGGGCCACCGCGAACGCCTCCGGCATCAGATCGTCGAGTTCTGCGCCGTCGGCGAGGCGCTTCTTGAACTCGTCGGTCTTCGCCCGCAGTTCCTCGTCGGACAGCTTCTCGATGTCGGCGCCCAACGAGTTGACGTATTCGGCGACCTTCTTGAGACGCTTGACCATGCGGCCTTCGCCGATTCGGAGCAACTTCGTCAGCACAGAACTATCCCCTGCGGGTTGATGGACCTTCAAGCGTCATCCATCGTAGGCGACTCGCCGCGCGGTCCGGTCCCAGCGCACCAGCGCTGTTGCTACGAAAGCCCCCCATCCCGCGGGGATGGGGGGCCCTTCGTGGCAGGTCCTCGGGTCAGGACAGCCGGATGATCCCGTAGTCGTAGGCGTGCCGCCGGTACACGACGGTCGGCTTGTCGCTGTCGGAGTCGTGGAAGAGGAAGAAGTCGTGCCCGACGAGTTCCATCTCGTAGAGGGCGTCGTCGACGCTCATGGGGTTGGCCGGGTGCTCCTTGGTCCGGACGATGTGGCCGGGTTCGTGCTCCTGGTCCGACCCGTCACCGTCGAGGACCCGAGGTTCGGACGGCTGCGGCGGGAGGAAGGCGTCGGGGTCGACGGTCTTGGTGGCCTCGGCCACCGACACGGGCGTCTTCTCGCCGTAGTGGATCTTGCGCCGATCCTTGCTGCGACGGAGTCTGTTCTCGAGCTTGGAGACGGCGGCCTCCAGGGCGGCGTAGAAGCTCTCCGCGCACGCCTCACCGCGGACGACGGGCCCGCGGCCCCGGGCGGTGATCTCGACGTGCTGACAGTTCTTACGCTGGCGTCGGTTCCGTTCGTGGTCGAGTTCGACGTCGAAGAGGTAGATGGTGCGGTCGAAGCGCTCGAGACGTGCGAGCTTCTCCGACACGTGGGTGCGGAAGTGATCGGGGACTTCGACGTTGCGGCCCTTGACGACGACCTCGGCGTGGGGAGTGGGTGCGGTCTGGTCGTCGTCGACGACCATGGTCGAGGATGAAGCTTGTACGGAATTGACTGACATACTTGGCATCTCGTTTCTCTTCGCATCGCACGCCTGCGCGTGCCGGCTGGTCGAAAAACGCGCCGACGGTCGATCTGGAAATCTCCGCCCACCGGCGCAAGGTGTCGAGAACTCACCTCCTACCGCGGTCAGGCGATGTGGCGTCGGTCTAGAGCGGCGCCGCCGTGAGGCACTCACGGGTGGTTGACCCGACGGTAGTCCGAGTTCACCTGCCAGTGCCACACATTTCGCGAACGTGTTTCGAGATCTTCATCTGACGCGCACCGGTGGCGTGTAGTCACGCGTGCGCGATCACCAGGATCGCGGTGACGTGGGCGCCGGCGGCATGCAGGACGTCCACCGACTCGCAGGCTGTGGCGCCGGTGGTCACGACGTCGTCGATCAGCACCACCTCGCCGCGGACGGACCTGCGCAACCGGACCCGGCCCGCGACGTTGCGCTGTCGGGCGTCGGCCGAGAGCCCCACCGAGTCGCGCGTGAACGCACGCATGCGCAGCGCCTCGACGACGTCCACTCCGGGGCGCTCGGCCACCCGCGCGATCCTCGCCACCGGGTCACCACCGCGACGTCGTGCCGCGGTCGCGCGCGTCGGCGCAGGCACCAGCGTCAGCGGGGCCGTCACCACGCCCCAGGCGAGCAGCCGGGTCAGCCCGGCCCGGAGCGCGGCACCGAGCGGGACGACGAGGTCGGCCCGGCCACGTTCCTTGACCCCGACGATGGCCTGTCTGCGGGCACCGGCGTAGCGGCCCAGCGAGAACACCGGCACGCCCGGATCCAGCCGCGGGGTGACCAGGACCGGCTCGTCCGCGCGGGTGCCGACCGACTGTGCGCAGGCGTCACACCAGCGGGTCCCGGGCACGCCACAGCCCCCGCACTCCAGCGGCAGGACGAGGTCGGCGAGCACGCCCCCGAGTCTGTCGGAGGGGTCCGACATGTCCGCCGGTCCGCCGTGGAACGGAGCGCTACAGGCCGAGGTCGCGTCCGATCAGTTCCTTCATGATCTCGTTGGAACCGGCCCAGATCTTCGTGACGCGCGCGTCCTTCCACGCTCGCGCGACCCGGTACTCGTTCATGTAGCCGTAGCCGCCGTGCAGCTGCACGCAGTGGTCGAGGATCTCGTTCTGCACCTGCGAACTCCACCACTTGGCCTTCGCCGCATCGATGGCCGAGAGTTCCCCGAGGGTGTGCGCCGCCACGCAGTTGTCGATGAACGCCTGTGCCACATCGAGTTTGGTGACCAACTCGGCCAGCAGGAACTTGTTCCACTGCAGGGAGCCGATCTGCTGCCCGAACGCCTTGCGCTCCTGGGCGTACTGCAGCGTGTCGTCCAGCGAGCGCCGGGCATGAGCCAGGTTCTGCACCGCACCGCTGATCCGCTCCTGGGGCAGCAGCGTCATCATGTGGATGAACCCACCGTCGAGTTCGCCGATCATCCGCGCCGCCGGCACCCGGACGTCCTCGAAGAACAGTTCGGCGGTGTCGGCCTCGGGCTGCCCGACCTTGTCCAGCTTGCGTCCGCGGGAGAAGCCTTCGTCGTCTGCCTCGACGGCGAACAGCGTGATGCCCCTGGCCTTCTTCTCCGGCGACGTGCGGGTGGCGACGACGATGAGGTCGGCCTGGGTTCCGTTGGTGATGAACGTCTTCGAGCCGTTGATGACGTAGTCGTCGCCGTCCTTGACCGCGGTCGTCTTGAGCGCCGCGAGGTCCGACCCGCCCGACGGCTCCGTCATCGCGATCGCGGTGATCAACTCACCCGAGCAGAACCTCGGCAGCCACTCCTGGCGCTGCTCCTCTGTGGTCAGCTTCACCAGGTAGGGCGCGACGATGTCGAACTGGATGCTGAACGCCGACGCGACGGCCGCGCTGGACCGCGCGAGTTCCTCGTTGAGGATGGCGTTGAAGCGGTAGTCGTCGGCGCCACTGCCGCCGTACTCCTCGGGCACCTCGAGGCCGAGGTAGCCGTTGCGTCCCGCCTCCAGCCAGCTGTCCCGATCGACGTAGCGCTGCTCGATCATCTTCTCCTCGGCCGGCTCGATGGTGCGGGTGACGAACCCGCGCACCGACTCACGGAAGGCGTCGTGATCCTCGTCGAACAGCGTGCGCTTCATGGCCTGACTCCTTGCCGACGTGTGCTTCTGGACTCCCAATCTACCGACGGCCCGGGACGCGATCACCGGTCGACCGTCCGTGTGGCACCCTGACGGACGTGCCCGATGCCCCCCTTTCGCTGGAGCGTTCCGACGACGGCTCCGGCGTCGCGGTCCTGACCTTCGACCACGGCCCCCTGAACCTGTTCGACCAGTCGATGTTCGACGCGTTGATCGCCCACGTCGCCGAACTGGCCGCCGATCCGCCACGGGCGCTGCTGCTGCGCGCGGAGGGCAAGGTGAACTCCGCGGGCGTCGACGTCCACGTCTTCCAGGGCCTCTCCGCAGCCCAGGGCGCCGACCTGTGGCGCCGGCTGTTCGCCGGCATCATCGATCCGCTCGAGGCGCTGCCGTGTCCGGTGGTGTTCGCCGCCCACGGACTCACGCTGACCGCGGCGTTCGAGATCGCGCTGGCCTGCGACATCATCCTCGCCGCTCCGCGCGCGAAGTTCGGTTTGGTGGAGACGGTCGTCGGGCTCACCCCGTCGATGGGTGGACCGCAGCGCCTCGCCGAGCGCGCCGGCTCGGGACGGGCACGCGAACTGGTGATGACCGGCGACACGTACGACGCGGCGACGCTCGCCGACTGGGGCGTCGTCAACGCCGTCCACGACGACGTCGACGCCGCGGCCCGTGCGCTGGTGGCCCGGCTGGCGGCCGGGCCCACGAAGGCGCACGCGGCGACCAAGGAGATCATCGCCGCCTGGCGCTCGGGCGGCGTGCGGCACGCCGACACCGTCACCCCCGACGTGTCCGGCGCCCTGTTCGAGACCGACGACCTGCGCCGAGCCGTGGTCAGCTTCCTCGAGGTGGGACCCGGCAAGGCCACCTACACCGGCACCTGACCGAAATACGAGCCCATCACCAGGAGGCACCGTGACAGACCCTCGCACCGCACTCGTCATCGGCGGCGCCTCGGGAATCGGATGGGCGTCGGCGAAGGCACTGGCCGCCGACGGCTACCGGATCGTCCTCGCCGACGTCAACGCCGACGGTGTCGCCGCCCGGGCGGCGGAACTCGGCGAGCCCCATGGGTCGGCCACCGTCGACGTCACCGACGAGGACTCGGTGGCCGCGCTGTTCGACGGCGCAGGCGACCTCGACGTGGTCGTCACCACCGCGGGGTTCTCCAACATGAGCCTGATCGTCGACATGCCGGTGGACCAGTTCCGCGCCGTGCTCGACGTATGCCTCACCGGCTCGCTGATCGTGGCGAAGTACGCGGGTAGGCACCTGCGGGACGGCGGTGCGCTGCTGTGGATCTCGTCGCTCAACGGCCGCCAGCCCGCGGCGGGCATGAGCGCCTACTGCTCGGCCAAGGCCGGCCTGTCGATGCTGACGCAGGTGGCCGCGATGGAGCTGGCCGCCCGTGGCATCCGGGTCAACGCCATCGCGCCCGGCTTCGTCCACACCCCGCTCACCGAGGGTGCGGCGATGGTGCCCGGCGTGGTCGACGACTACATCGGCAACACCGTGCTGGGCCGGGCGGGCACCCCCGAGGACGTCGCCGACGCGGTGACCTTCCTGGCGTCGGACAGGGCATCCTGGATCACCGGCGAGGTGCTCGACATCAACGGTGGCGCGCACATGTTGCGCTACCCCGACCTGATCGGCCACGTGAACCGGTTGATGGGGTCCTGAGTCTCGGAGGCGTGCTCACCGCGAGTGAGCACTCGTGCAACGCTTTTCGCGCAGAACCGTGACGGTGACCAACGTTCGGCGGTGGGCGCCTTAGCCCGGCAGCACCGGGATGGCGCCCGCGACCATCAGCGGCCGCACCTCGGCCCACACCGGGTCGCCCTCGGCGGCGGCGCCGGACAGCTGCAGCACGCCGCGCTGGTCGGCGACGTAGACCGTCGACGGGTTCGCCGCCACCGTCGACACCGGTGCCAGCAGGTTGCGGCTCGGCCCGTCGGAGTTCACGCCGTCGAGGTTGACGTAGGAGACCGGGTGCGCGGAGTCCGTGCGGGACACCACGATGTCGTCACCGGTGCGCCAGGCCAGGGAGATCGCGGTGTCGCCGAGGCCGAAGCCCAGCCGCCGCGGGTAGGTCAGCGCGAACTGCCCGCCCTGGGTCTGGTCGACGCTGGCGAGGATGACCTTCCCCTCGACGACCATCGCGGCGCGGGTGCCGTCGCGGGACAGTTGCATGTCGGCTATCGGTCCCGGGAAGCGCGCAGCCACGGCGGCGGCGTCGACCGGGATCCGCGCGGGCTGCCCCGACGCCGCCTCCTGGATGACCCGCACCACGTTGTTGCCGTCGACCGCCACCCAGATCGCGTCGTCGAGCGACCAGCTGGGCCGGGTGAGCGTGCGACCGTCGATGGCCTGCGACGCCTCGGCCCCGAGCGGACCCACCCACAGCGAGGACGCCATGTCCGGCGCCCCGGGCCGCAGCGTGACGATCGAGGCGACCTCCTGTCCGCTACGTGACAGCGCCGCCGACGTCTGACCGGGCAGCTGCCCGAACGCCCCGGCGACCCGCGGGGCGCGCTGCCCGTCGAGTGACACCAGCGAGCCGCCCAGCAGAGCGTGCAGGCCCGCGGCGGCACCGGGATCCGCGCCCGGGTCGGTGGCCGCGACGTCGGACGTGCTCCACCCGTCGGCGAAGCGGTCGTCGAGCGCCGCGCCGTCGGCGTTGATGACGTACGGCCCGTTGACCCCCGCCCGCGACAGGGTCCAGATCACCTGCGCCGCAAGCAGTGTGCGGCTGTGCGGATCGGTGGTCGACAGATTCTCCAGGTCGACGCGCGCACCGCCGTAACCGCGGCCCACGCCGGTCTTGCCGCCGTCGGCCCGGGTCACGGGGTTGCGCAGCCGCAGGGGCGGGCCCAGCAGGTTGCGGACGGTGTTCGCCATCTCCGGACGCGGGCCCGACACCAGCTTGGTGACCAGTTCGGTGGCGAGCAGGTCGGGGTCGGACACCGCGACGTAGCGCGGATCGGGCACCACGGTCTTGCCGGTCGGGTCGACGAAGTAGAGGGTGTTGCGCTTGTAGGTGGCCTGGAACTGCTGCCAGTCCAGGAAGACGCCGTTGGGCAGCTTGTCGATGCGCCACCCGCCGGGAGTCTTGACCAGTTCGATGGGACCCGGGTCGGGCAGCGCGCCCTCACCGGTCTCGAACACGCCCATGTCGGACAGCGAGCCGAGGATGTCGGCCTTCATCGTCACCGTCACCCGGTCGGGCCCGCGGGTCTCGACGAACACGACGCGGTCGATCAGCAGCGCGCTGCCCGCGTCGTCCCACGCCCCGGACGCCGACTCGGTGAGGAACTGCCGGGCGGCCAGGTGGCGGTTCGCGGGATCGGCCGTGGCCTTGAGGAATTCGCGCAGCAGGATGTCGGGGTCCATGCCCGGCGTCGGCGTCGGCAAGCTCGGCGGGGCGGGCCGGTCGACCGTGCCGATCGCCTGCGGGGCCGACGAACTCGGCACCCCGGCGCATCCGGCGAGGCTCGTGGCGAGCAGTAGCGACGCGATGAGGGCGACGACGCGCCTCACGTCCGCTCCCCCGCCGACTGCGGTTCGCGGGCCGGCAGACGCGGCGGCCGGTCCTGGCCGCTGGGCTTGAGCGGCAGCGGGCTGGCGGTCACCTTGTGCCCGCGCACCAGCGGCAGGGTCAGGCGGAAGCACGCCCCCTTGCCCGGCTCACCCCAGGCCTCGAGCCGGCCCTGGTGCAGACGGGCGTCCTCGATGCTGATCGCCAGTCCCAGACCGGTGCCGCCGGAGCGGCGCACGCGGGAGGGGTCGGAGCGCCAGAAGCGGCTGAACACCAGCTTCTCCTCGCCGGGGCGCAGCCCGACGCCGTAGTCGCGCACGGTGACCGCGACGGTGTCGTCGTCGGCGGCCATCCGGATGCGCACGGGCTTGTGCTCGGCGTGGTCGATGGCGTTCGCGATGAGGTTGCGCAGGATGCGCTCGACGCGCCGCGGATCGACCTCGCCGATCACCTGCTCACCGGGGAGGTCGACGATGAGGTCGACGTCGGCGTCCTTGGTGAGGTGGCCGACGTCCTCGAGCGCGCTCTCGACCGTCGACCGCAGGTCCACCGACTCGACGGACAGCTCGGCGACGCCCGCGTCGTGACGGGAGATCTCCAGCAGGTCGCTCAGCAGGGACTCGAAGCGGTCGAGTTCGCTGACCATGAGTTCGGTGGAGCGGCGCAGCGCGGGTTCGAGGTCGTCGCTGTGGTCGTAGATGAGGTCGGCCGCCATCCGCACGGTCGTCAGCGGCGTGCGCAGTTCGTGGCTGACGTCGGAGGTGAAGCGGCGCTGCAGGTTGCCGAACTCCTCGAGCTGGGTGATCTGGCGGGACAGGCTCTCGGCCATGTCGTTGAACGACACCGCGAGCCGCGCCATGTCGTCCTCGCCGCGCACGGGCATGCGTTCGGTGAGGTGTCCCTCGGCGAAGCGCTCGGCGATCCGCGACGCCGAGCGCACGGGAAGGACGATCTGCCGCGCGACGAGCAGCGCGATGGCGGCGAGCAGGCCGAGCAGCACGATGCCTCCGGTGGCCATCGTGCCGCGCACCAGCGCGATCGTGCTCTCCTCGTTGTTCAGCGGAAAGATGAGGTACAGCTCGAGATTGGTGACCGACGACGACGTCGGACTGCCGACCACCAGCGCCGGCCCGTTGAAGCCGTCGGCGCGCACGGTGGCGTACTGGTAGCTGACCTGACCGGCCTTGACGAAGTCGCGCAGGGTGTCGGGGACCTGGCCGACGGGCCCGGCGGCCGTCGCCGCGCGGGGACCGTCACCGGGGACGACGAGGACCGCGTCGAATGCGCCCGCCAGCCCCGCGCCGGAGTCGGCCTTGCGGTCGATCAGGGTGTTGCGGGCCAGTTGCAGGCTGCTGTCGAGCGAGCGGGTCTCCTCACCGCCGACGATGCCGCTCACCGTGGTGCGGGCCCGGTCGATCTCCTCGGTCGCCGCGTGGACCTTGACGTCGAGGATGCGGTCGGTGATCTGGCTGGTGAGCACGAAGCCGAGCACCATGATGACAGCCAGCGACAGGCCGAGCGTCAGCGTCACCACCCGCAGCTGCAGGGAGCGACGCCACGCGAAACCGATCGTGCGGCTAAGCACCCCGAGACCGCGGAGCAGTGGTCCCTGGCCCCAGCCGCCGCGAATGCGCTTGGAGCCGAACATCAGGGCGCTCGCCGTGCCGCGGGGGTCACGGAGGTCCGGCCTTGTATCCCACTCCTCGAACGGTGAGCACCACCTGCGGGTTCTCCGGATCCTGCTCGACCTTGGCGCGCAGCCTCTGCACGTGGACGTTCACCAGCCGGGTGTCAGCGGGGTGCCGGTAGCCCCAGACCTGCTCGAGGAGCACATCCCGAGTAAACACCTGGCGCGGTTTGCGCGCCAACGCCACCAGCAGGTCGAACTCGAGCGGGGTGAGCGAGATCTGCTCGCCGGCGCGGGTGACCTTGTGCGCGGGCACGTCGATCTCGATGTCGGCGATCGACAGCATCTCCGCGGGGCCGTCGTCGTTGCGACGCAGTCGGGCCCGTACGCGCGCGACGAGTTCCTTCTGCTTGAACGGCTTCATGACGTAGTCGTCGGCGCCGGACTCCAGGCCGAGCACCACGTCGACCGTGTCGGTCTTGGCGGTCAGCATCACGATGGGGACGCCGGAGTCGGCACGCAGCACACGGCACACGTCGATGCCGTTCATGCCGGGCAGCATGAGGTCCAGGAGCACCAGATCCGGGCGCAGTTCGCGCACCGCGGTGAGCGCCTGGCTGCCGTCACCGATCACCGCGGTGTCGAATCCCTCGCCCCGCAGGACGATGGTCAGCATCTCGGCCAGCGATGGATCGTCGTCGACGACCAGAATCCTTTGCCTCATGGTGACCATGGTGACACCAGGAGGCGACAATCCCCGGTTACCACACCGGAGTTTTGCCGGACTGTCAGTTCATGATCACGGCGGCGAGATCGGCCGCGACGACGTCCGGACCCACTCGGAGCCACCGCCCGGACCAGTCCCGTTCGGCGAGAGCGGCGTACGCGGCGCTGGTGCGGCGCTGCAGACCGTCGTCCCGCTCGTAGGCGTCGCGGGCGCGGTCGGCGTCCATCTCGGCGCGGCGGGTCGCACGCTCGGCGGCCAGCTCGGTCGGCACGGCGAGCAGCACCTGCCAGTCGGGAGCGGGCATCGCGAAGCGGTCGAACTCCAGCGCCCGCACCCACTCGACGACCTCGCCGTCCACCTCCTGGTGCAGGCGCGCCGCGCTGTAGGCGGCGTTCGAGGCGACGTAGCGGTCGAGGATGACGACGTCGTGGTCCGTGCCGAGCCGGGCGATCTCGTCGCGTGCGTCGGCCCGGTCGAGCGCGAACAGCATCGCCATCGCGTACACCGAGTCGGCGAGGTCGCCGTGGCCGCCGTGCAGCGCCTCGGCGGCGACGTCGGCGTGGACCGACCGGTGATAGCGCGGGAACGCCAGCGTGGTGACGCTCTTGCCGCCGGCCTCCAGCGACGAGCGGAGTCCGTCGGTCAGCGTGCGCTTGCCCGCGCCGTCGACGCCTTCGATCGCGATGAGCACGCCGTCGACAGTAACTGGCGCGACCACCGCCGATCGGGCGGCCGTAACCTGCTACCCAGGCATCTAGGAGGACCCGTGAAGACCCTGCTGGCGTTCCTGTACGACGAGCTGGAGTTCCTCTACCTGAACCCTCGGTACACGATCACCGACTCCAGCACCGATGGAAACGCCACGGTGCGGATCACGGGGCCGGCGGTCAGTTTCTGGTTGGGCAACGACCGCGGCCAGATCTCGTACGCGGTCGGCCGGTCCTGCGGGCAGATGTCCGCCCTGGAGGGCGCATCGGCCGACAGGCGCTTCCGGTGACGCCGGACGACGTCGACGTCAGCGAGGCCGTCGTGCTCTACCTCGAGCACTATCCGGGACGCAACGACACGGTGTTCGACGCCCACTTCGCCGAGAACGCCGCTGCCGCCAGGCACGTCGTGCGCCGCATGCTCGAGGAGGTGATGGCGCTCCATCCCGACTGGTCGGAGATGTCGCTTCAGGACGCCGGTGACCACGTCGAGGCCGAAATGCATGCGCGTCACCCGGAACTGAGTCCCCCCGCACTGACGTGCCTGGGCAACTACTTCACGTTCCTGATGCGGTAGCGGGGCCGGTGAGACGCATGGCGAGTCGGGCGTGGGACTACACGCTGTACGAGTCGACGGACGGCTCGAAGATTCTCAAGGTGATGTTCAGTGAAGGCCCCTACAAGATCGACGTGAGCCGCTACTTCGTCGTCGATGCGCTGGTGCTCGGGCCAGCCGACGAGTCCGCTCTCGGCGCCCTGGCCGAACTGGTCCGGCGGGACTACCCGGACACCGGATTGCCCGAGATCGACCGGTGCGATGTGAGCGGAACCGGTGAAGCAACATGAAAGACACTCACAGGCAATCATTTTCGTGCGAGGACGGAGTTCGACGTGGACGAAAACGACCTGAGTGACGCCGTCGTCGAGGCGATGACTCATACCGCCGTGCCGCACGTCGACTCCGCCAGATTGATCGCCGTCCATGGCGGCGTAGAGGGCAGGAAGCTGGCCGCCGCCGTCCTCCACCTCGTGCAGGAGGCCAACGCAATGCCGATCGAGTGGGGTGACAAGACATTGGTGCAGGGCGTGAACGACGTCATGTCGCGGTATCGGGCAATGCACCCCGGCTTATCGGCCGACGCACTGCGCGAGATAGGGCGATGCGTGGCGTGGAATTGGCGGTAGCAGTCTGCCGACTGACCACCCGCACGGTGACGTCACCCACTGATTCACTGCCCGAGGTTTCGTGCAGTAATGCGACCGACAATCGAACGACGGCGCCCACCTTCTTACCCGACGCTCCCCAGGTGGAACGACGCAAGCAAGGGATCTGCCTTATCGGTACGGCCGAGCCGCCACCAAGATCGATGCGACCGAGACCCCAAAGCGCGGGATGTTCGTCCACGTCACCTTCGTCGGGCGCCCTCCGTACATCACTTGAAGTAGTAGTACCAATTGCTTGCATAGTTGCGGTCGAAGTTCTCCTTGCTGTCGACGGCAATTGTGATCTCGCTTCGGCCTAGGTAGCCAAACTCGTCGTGCGACGTGACCAGCGAGAAGTACTCATCCGCCCAACGCTCGGGCACAGCCGACGCCTGCAACGCGACGGCCTGAGTTGCGGTGTGTACGAATACAACCGGTGGACCCCAGAGACTTCGGATGCACCACAACTGGTCACCCAGGCCGAGAGAGGCAGTGAAGTGTTCGAGTTCGGCAGGGGTGAGGGACGAGTGTGTCTCGATCTTTGCGAGCCTCTCGAAGTCCGAGAAGTGAACGAAGATCTCACCGGCGAAGTCTTCGGAACCGACGTACTTCCCTGGCATCCCGAATACCGACAGCAGGTCCACCCCCACGAGAGCCCCGACGAACATCTGCGCAATCAACCGCTGCTTGGTGGGGTCGTACCCACGCCCGGCTTCGAGGAAGGAGCGGTACTGCTCGGTTCTCTCCAGGACGACACCGAGTCGTGGTGCCGATGCGCGCTTGACAGAAGGCTTCAGAGCATCGGTCGTCAGCGATAGTGGCGCGAAGCCGAACCGCCTCTCGAAGCGGTCCACGAAATCATCGAAGATTGGTTCGAGTCGTCCCACGCCCTGCCGGATCCGCTTGACCCGGTGGTACGCGTCGTCGTTGGGCAGAAGCGAACTCACCTCACACTCACCATCGCCATGTCATCGTTCCCCGTGCGTCTTGCCGCCCCCATGGAGGTCGACCCTATGCGAAGCGGAAGCAAGCGCGGGCCCGTACAGGGTCAGCGAACCACCGCTCACGCGACGTCGGCCACCATCCCCCGGTGCATGACCCGATCTCCCACGACGCCCGAGTGGTCCGCCTGGTGCATGACGCACCGGTTGTCCCACATGACGACATCCCCTGGCGCCCAGGCGTGCCGGGTCACGTTGTCCTCGCGGGTCGAGTGCTCGAACAGCCAGCGCACCAACTCCTCGGCCTGCTCCGAGGACATCCCACTCACCGACGCACACCGCTTCGGCGTCGTCAGGAACAGCGCGGTGCGCCCGGTGACGGGATGGACGCGGAACAGCGGGTGCACGGCCGACGTCTCGTCGTCGTCGCCGAGATCCAGTCCGGTGACGACGTGCTCGACGGTGCGGTCGGCGAGGTCGAGGCGCATATCCTCCGGGAGCGTGTCATAGGCCCGGTACTGATTCGAGAACAGCGTCTGACCGCCGCTCTCGGGCACCTCGACCGCGCGTAATGCCGTGTAGGCGGGCGGGATTCGGACGTAGCTCGTGTCGACGTGGAACGTCGACCTCGGTGGCGTGGTCCGACCGACGTTGCTGATCACGTTGAGGTCGTCGAAACCCGGCACCGGCGTCTCACCGGTGGTGAACATCAATTCGCCGAAGCTCCGCAGGAACCGCAGGAAGCGGGTGTCGTCGGCGTATTGCTCGCGCATGATCACCACACCGTGCTCACCGAGCGCCTGCTGCAGCAGATGCACGGTGGGTCCGTCGAGTTCGTCGACGCGGACGTCGTCGACGAGGGCGCCGACGGGCGTCAGGGCGGTCACGTTCATGGCTGAGTCCCCTCGAGGTGTAGTTCCGCGACGGCGTCGGCGAACAGGTCGGTGACGGGCACCCCTGCGGCGGCGGCCATCACGGCGATCACGCTGGTGGGCGCGAAGGAGCAGTACGGTCCGGCCTCCAGGAACCAGGGCATGCCGTCGGGGTCGATCCGGAAGTCGAACAGGCTGTAGTGCCGGCAGCCCAGAGCCTCGTGGCTGCGACGGGCCGCCGCCCAGACGCGCTCGGTCATCGGGTCGTCGGTGGGCACGATCCATGCGCGCGTGGTCTCCTTGGCCACCAGGTAGAGGTCGCCGTCCCCGGTGCGAGCAAGCTTGTCGTCCCGGCCGCGGATCGGCTTCGACTCGGCGTCGACGGCGTACTCCTCCAGCGGCAGGCACACCAGCTCGCCATCACGGACGACGATGCCGCAGCGCACTTCCCGGCCGAGTTCGACGTAGGACTCCACCAGCGCCGCCCCGCCGTGCTCGAGTGCCGCCCGCACCGCATCGCCGTACTCGGCGGCGTAGCGCACGAGCGAGACGCCGACGGAGTTGTCCGATCCGACGGGCTTCACCACCACGGGCAGCGACACCTCGACCGGTGCGTCGTCGTACACCACCCGGCCCTCGGGCACGGCGACCCCGGCGGCCGCGACGATGGCTCGCGTCTTTGCCTTGTCGGCAGCGGTGGCCATGACCTCGGCGGGGTTCCCTACATACGGGATGCCGAGGACGTCGAACAGCGACCGGTAGGCGGTCATCCCCGGCAGACAGAACATCTGGGGCACTATCACGTCCACTCCCAGCGATGCGACGTGGGCGATGGCGTCGGCAGGCGACGTCTCGGGCGCCGCGGCCACGGCGGCCTCGGTGAGTTCGACCGGGAACCGCCAGCCTCCGCCCGGCGCGACGTAGGCCACGTGCGACTCGTAGCCGGTCAGCGCATCGAGGCACCCGGCGGCGTACAGCCGGGACAGTTCGGCGTGGAAGTCGTCGACGGGCGATCCGACGAGGTGCAGGAGGGTCAGCGCCACGTCAGTCGCCTCCCGGTTCGACGAGCTTGCCGATGTTGAAGTCGATCCGCGTCCACGTACCGCCGCGGCGGAGGTTCTTCCACAGCAGCGACGGAATCTGCAGATGGTGGACGGCGAAGAACGGCACCGGATCCCACCGGGTGAAGATGGCGTCCGTTCCCGTGGCGATCGTCGCGAGGCGGTGCCGACGGTTCGGCTGTTTGACCAGGCGCCACAGTTCGTGGTAGAGCCAGTAGGTCGGCCGGGACGACGGAGTCGGCACGATCATGGGGTGGCCGTCGTCGAGGTAGGCCGCCGCCACGTCCGGGTGGTCGTAGAACATCGTGATCGCCGAGTGCGTGCGCGGGTTGCACTCGATGGCGTAGGCGTGACCGTCCGCCGCCTCGATGAAGTCGAACGACGCCTGACCGGTGATGTCGAGCCCCTCGACGAAACGCCGGACCCACTCCTCGATCTCGGGCTTGTCGACGTTCGCGTAGTTGATCTGGAAGGCCGACGACTCGCAGCACGCGTACACCTGGAGCTTGCCGCCGCGGACGGTGCCGTGCGTGCAGTACTCCTGCCCCTCGACGAACTCCTGCAGGATCCAGGGGTCGGCCTCGGTGATGTGCAGCCCACGGGCGAAGGCGAGATTGCGCTCCGGGGTCTCGCGCGTGAGCGGCGTCAGGTCCATCCTGCCGACGGGGTTGTAGGCGACGCGCTTGAGGATGTACTTGCGGCCCTCGGGGAAGTCGAACTCCTCGATCTGCCGGACGTCGGTGATGCGCCGGGAGTCGGGCACGCGCAAGCCGAGTTCCTCTGCTGCACGGGAGAACTCCGTCTTGTCGTCGAGGGTCCGCACCATGTCCGGACCGACGTGAATGGTCTCGCAGACGCCGTCGAGGAGGGTGCGCGCCTCCGCCTCGGGCACGCTCGAAGCGGGACTCGACACGGGAACGAAGACGTCCACCGACTCGCGCCGAACGACCTCGAGCAGTGCCTCCGCGTATCCCGGTGCCGTCGGTTCGGGCACCACGTGGAAGGCGTCGACCGCCCGGGAGAACCGGTGTCCGGTGAGTCGGTACTTCGCCGATTCGACCAGGACCACTCGGTGCCCCGCGGTGTGGAACGACCGTGCGAGTTGCAGCGCCTTGGTCATCTTGCCGCCGCTGATCAGAATCGTCCGCGGCGACTCGGCGGCGTCCGCGTGCGCCGGCTTTCGCGGACCGGTGGCAAGGGTGACCACGACGACCGCGAGGTTCAGCGGCGCCGTGACGGCCAACCCCGCCAGGGCGGCCAGCGTCCTCGTGTTCACGCCACGACGCGCCGGATCAGCGTGAGGCCGTCGCGCAGTGGCAGCATCACCTGCTCGACGCGGGCGTCGGCGGCGACGGCGTCGTTGAAGGAGGCGATCGCCGCCCCGTTCGTCGTCACTCCGACTCCGGTGTAGGGCTGGCCCTGCATCAACGTGTTGTCCACGGCGATGACCGCACCGTCGCTCAGCAGTGGACCGTCCAGCAGCTGGTCGAGGTAGCCCAGGTAGCCGGCCTTGTCCGCGTCGACGAAGACGAAGTCGAACGGGTCCGCACCGTCGGCGGCCAAGCGGCGCAGGGTGTCCGTCGCCGGGCCGACCTCGATCGTGATCCGGTCCCCCGCCGGAGAATCGTCGAAGCACGTCCTGGCGAAGTCCGCCACGCCGCGATCGACCTCACACGCCACCACCGTGCCGCCGTCGGGCAGCGCCTCCGCCATCGCCAGGGCGGAGTAGCCGGTGAACATGCCCACCTCGAGCACCCGCCGGGCTCCCGACATGCGGATCAGGAAGTCCAGCACCCGTCCTTCGACGTGGCCGGACAGCATCTCCTGCTCCAACGTCCCGGATGACGCCTTGGCCCAATCGGTCTCACGCGTCCGCTGGGCCAGTCGCGCCAGGGCCGGCGACTCGCCGGTGGTGCAGCGCTCGACGTAGGGGTCGAGACCACCGGCGAGGTCACGCGCTCGCCGCATCCTGTCCAACACGCCGTGCGGCGCACCGCCCCACGCCTCGAGTTCGGCGCAGGCGTCGGTCAACTCGGCGGCCAGGATGGTCGTCGGGGTGACGGCGCGCGGCAGAGCGGGCAGGGTCCGCTGGGGAATGTCGTCAGTCATGGGCGGCGACGGGTGTGAACATGTCGACTCCCTCGCCGCCCCGCTCGAACTCGAGACACAACTTCTTGTGCAGCGTCAGGGTGTCCGCGAGTTCGTCGACGGTGACGTCGTTGAGGAAGCGGCACGAGCCGATCGGATCCGGGACCGCTGCCCGCAGCATGCCGTCGCGGGTCTTGAGGATCGAGTCGGTGGCGCTGGCCAGCAGATCGGCAGTCAGGTAGTCGCTGTCGAGCGCCAGACCCAGCGCGCTCATCACGCCGAGGACCCGGTCGCGATCGGACGCCGACAGCAGTCCGCGCTGCTCGGCCAATGTGGTCGACAACGCCATGTCGATGTTGATGGCATGACCGTGGAAGAACGGCGCCGGCGGCGTGAGTTCCAATGTGGGACTCCACGTGTGACCGAATGCGATCACCCGGTCGAGGTCGATCTCGTGCAGGTTGGGCGCCTCGAGGTCGAGCATGGTCGCGATGGCCGCGTACGTGAGCCGGTGCGCGACCTGGCGCAACTCGTCCGAGCCGTCGAGGTGACCGAACCGGGTGCGCAGCAGATCCGGTCCGTGCGACTCGAGGAGGTTGAAGATCTCCTCGTTGCCGACGACCGAGATCTTGATGAGTTCGGCCATGCCGTTGCGGACCTGGTCCTCGGGCAGCGTGCCGAGGAACGAGAAGTCCAGGAACACCTTCTGCGACGCGTGGTAGGCACCCAGGCGGTTCTTGTGCTTGCCGTAGTTCACGGCCACCTTGATCGACACACTGGCGTCGATCAGGCCGATCAGCGTGGTCGGGATGCGGATGTACGGGGTGTTCCTCCGGTAGCTGGCGCAGGCGAATCCTGCGACGTCGGTGGTCAATCCGCCACCGACGACCAGTACCGGCTCCGTCCGCACCAGACCGTAGGCGTCGAACTCGCCCACGATGCGCTCGAACGTCTCCAGCGACTTGGCGGTTTCCCGGATCTGCACGGGGACCACCGTCAGCGTGATGCCGTGATGGTCGAAGTACGCATGGATCTTCTCGCCGTAGATCTCGTAGACGCTCTCGTCGACGACCATCAGCGCGCGCCCGTACGGGCGGTAGCTGTCCGCGAGTTCGGTCTGGGTCGGCTCGAAGATGCCGTCGACGTAGATCAGGTCGTACTCGATCTTCTCGTAGCCCTCGACGTGGAACGCACGGTCCTCACTGGTGACCTGGGCCTGCATGTTGCTCATCGTGTCTCCTGGTTGGTGGGGTCGGCCGCGATCAGGCGCGGGTCAGCTCGGCGACGCGGTCGGCGTCGAGGGCGTCGACGGTCTCGGCGGCCGCGCTGAAGTCGCCGCCGGTCGTGTTCTGGTTGGGGAACGCGATGCACGTGACGCCGGCGTCGACGGCCGCCTTCACTCCGCCGACGTTGTCCTCGATCGCCACGGCGCCCGAGGCGTCCTCACCGAGCTGTTCCAGCGCGTAGAGGTAGGAGGCCGGCGAGGGCTTGGACTCCTGCACCGTCGAGAGGTCGACGACGATGTCGAACGCGTCGACGTTCATCTGACGCTGCAGGGCGGCGAGCAGCGACGAGACGTTGGTGGGCAGGGTCGTCGTGACGAGCCCGAGCTTGTGCCCGTCCTGCTTGGCCCGCTCCATGGTCTGAACGACGCCGGGGCGCGGGGTCAGTTCCTCGTCCGCGCAGATCTTCTGGAAGATCTCGGACTTCGTGGCGTGCACGGCCTTGGCGTCGACGTCCTCGCCGCGGCTCTCTGCGAAGTCCGCGACGCGCTGGGCGCCGCCGTTGGATCCGAGCATCGAGACGTAGTCGTCGCGGGACCACTCCCAGTCCAGCCCGTGCGCGGCGAATGCCTCGTTGAACGCGCGGCGTTGCAGCTCAGAGGTGTCGGCGAGGGTGCTGATCGAGCCGAAGAGTACTGCGGACATTGGTGTGGCCTTCCGGTGATTCCGACGGGTTTCGACGCGGGCCGGAACGGCATGGCCCCCATCTCGCCGCCTGATTCCCCCGTCCAATACCGGGCCAAACGTTCATTTCTGAACTTTTCTGTCATAATTGAACGACGCGTTCATTAGATAACTTCTTCTGCGCTTGGTGCACGACGGCGAGGGGGTGATCTCGTGACACCTCCCGACCGGTCCGAACCTGCGGAGACCGTGCAGGACGCTCGCGTCGCACGGACCCGGGCCGACGTCTCCCGCGCGGCACTGCAGGTGCTGACCTCCGAGGGTGCGGACGCGCTGACGCACGCCCACGTCGCGGAGATCGCCGGCTACTCGAAGACCACGCTGTACACGCACTGGCCCGCGCGGGTGGAGCTGATCGCGCTGGCCCTCGACGCGATCGGCGACTTCCCCCACCAGGAGCCCACGGGCGACCTGCGCACAGACCTCGTCGGCGAACTGCGCATCTTCCGCCAGGCGGTGATCGACTTCCGGCTCGACCAGATCCTGTCCGTGATGGCCCAGTGGGCGTCGGTCGAGGAGATGGCCCAGATCCGGGACCGCATCAACGGCGGCGGTCAGCGTCCCATCCGCGAGATGCTGGGGCGGGTCTTCGAGGGACCGGGACTCGAAGCGGCCATCTCGATGCTCTCCGGGGTCGTCGCGTGCCCGACGATGATGTTCGGCGCACTGCCCGACGACGACGTCATCGACGCAGCCGTCGACCTGATCCTGCGGAGCGCGCCCGCCTAGAACTCGCCGCAGTTGGGCGTCGTCGGCAGGCCGTTGAACCGGTCGGCGATCCACTGCATGGCGCGCTCGCCGTCCACCAGCATCGGCAGCGCGTGGTTGACCGCCGCCTTGTTCAGGAACGGCGGCTGCTCGTTGGTCCAGAACTGGACGTCGGCACCCTGGGCGCACCAGTCCCGCCCCAGCTGGTTGGCCGCGGTCCACGGCACCAGTGAGTCGAACCGGTTGCTCAGGATGAGGGACGGCGCCGAGGGCCTGAACCTGCCGAGCTTCTGCACGTCGAACAGTGACTTGAAGGGTTCTTCCTCGACGGTCGCCTGGATGTCGACGTTGAAGTACGGCTGAAGGTGCCGGAACGTGAACTTGGCCAGGGTCTCCGCAATGCACTGATCCTGAACCTTGTTCAGCATGTCGAGGCCGCGCGGGGTCATCTTCGACCGGATCACGTCGGCGAACTCGGGATAGCTGGTCATGACCGAGTTGAGTGCGTAACCGACGACCCCCACCAGCGCGCTGCCGTCGGCGTAGGGGAACAGTTCCTTGAGGTCGGCGGGTGGCGCACCGGCGTACGTGCCCACGACGTGCAGATCCGGCGCGTAGGACGGCGCCAGTTCCGCGGCCGAGGCCGCAGCTCCTCCACCCTGCGAGTAACCCCAGAAGGCCACGGGCCCCTGCGGATCCAACGACGTGTCGGGCAGGCGCATCGCCGCCCGGCCCGCATCGATCATGGCGTTGCCCTGCGCCACCCGGTTGACGTAGGTGTGCAGGCCCGGCGTGCCGAGCCCCTGGTAGTCGGTCATCACGATGGCGAACCCGCGCGCCACCATCGTCGCGACGAACAACTCCTCGTAGTTGAACGCGATGTCGAGATACGGCGAGAAGTGGATGCCCTGGTTGAACTGCCGCGACGGCGCACACTGGTCGCCCTGGCCCTGCGTTCCGGGGCCGTAGACGATCAGTGGCCGTGGGCCCTGACCCGGCCAGTCGTTGTCCGGTTCGAAGTAGGTTCCGGTGACCGCCATGGGTTTTCCGCGAGCGTCGATGCTGCGGTACATGATTCGGGTTCCCGTGGCCACGATCGCGCCCAGCTGACCGGACGGTTCCAGCACCAGGCGCGACGGCTCCGTGCGGATGAGGTCACCTGGCACGCCCGGCGGCAGCGGCTCCGGCGGCGTGTAGAAGGCGAGATACTCGTCCTCGTTGTACTTGGGGTCGCGCACGTCGTTCGTCGGATCGGGTTCGGCGTACGCCGCGGGCGCGACGCCGAGGCCTCCGACGAGCAGCGCTGCCAGCAAGAACGCCATTACCCGAATCATGATGCGGACCATAACATTGGGTACGGAATCCGTACGCGCTAAGCACCTCGCTCGTCGGCTTGACCGTGAAAGTGCTTGTCCAAGAGACGCGTAGCGGCAAATTTGCCGCTACGAATTCCGTCGTCGAAGTCGCATCAGGCGCCAGACGCCAACGACCCCCGGCACGCGAAGCGCACCGGGGGTCGTCGTGGTCGGTCGATCAGTAGCGGTAGTGCTCGGGCTTGTACGGGCCGTCGACGTCGACGCCGATGTACTCGGCCTGCTCCTTGGTGAGCTTGGTCAGCGATCCGCCGAGTGCCTCGACGTGGATCTTGGCGACCTTCTCGTCGAGGTGCTTGGCGAGGCGGTAGACCTCGTTGTCGTACTCGTCGTTCTTGGTCCACAGCTCGATCTGGGCGATGACCTGATTCGAGAAGCTGTTGCTCATCACGAACGAGGGGTGGCCGGTCGCGTTGCCCAGGTTCAGCAGACGACCCTCGCTCAGCACGATGATCGAGTGGCCATCGGGGAAGATGAACTCGTCGACCTGCGGCTTGATGTTGATCCGACGGATGTCCTTGTCGCGCTCCAGGCGGGCCATCTCGATCTCGTCGTCGAAGTGTCCGATGTTGCCGAGGATCGCCTGGTGCTTCATCTTCCGCATGTGGTCGAGGGTGATGATGCCCTGGTTGCCGGTGGCGGTGATGACGATGTCGGCCCAGCCGATGGCCTCTTCGACGGTCTTGACCTCGAAGCCGTCCATGAGCGCCTGCAGCGCGTTGATCGGGTCGATCTCGGTGACCGCGACGCGGGCACCCTGCGCCTTGAGCGCCTCGGCGCAGCCCTTGCCGACGTCGCCGTAGCCACACACCAGCGCGGCCTTGCCGCCGATGAGGACGTCGGTGCCACGGTTGATGCCGTCGATCAGCGAGTGGCGGGTGCCGTACTTGTTGTCGAACTTGCTCTTGGTGACCGAGTCGTTGACGTTGATGGCCGGGAACGCGAGCTCGCCTGCGGCGGCGAACTGGTACAGGCGCAGGACACCGGTGGTGGTCTCCTCGGTGACGCCCTTGACCGACGCCGCGACCTTGGTCCACTTGGTGTCGTCGGCTTCGATCGAGCGGCGCAGCAGGTTCAGGAACACCTTGTACTCGTCGGAGTGCTCGTCGTCCTCGGGCGGCACGACGCCGGCCTTCTCGAACTCGGCGCCGCGCAGCACCAGCATGGTGGCGTCGCCACCGTCGTCGAGGATCATGTTGGCGGGCTCATTCGGCCACGTCAGCATCTGGTCGGCGCACCACCAGTAGTCCTCGAGGCTCTCGCCCTTCCACGCGAACACCGGGACGCCCTTGGGCTCCTCGGGGGTGCCGTGCGGGCCGACGACGGTCGCGGCGGCGGCGTGGTCCTGGGTCGAGAAGATGTTGCAGGACGCCCAGCGCACCTCGGCGCCGAGGCTCACCAAAGTCTCGATCAGCACGGCCGTCTGCACGGTCATGTGCAGCGAGCCCGACACCCGGGCGCCCTTCAGGGGTGCGACGTCGGCGTATTCGCGACGCAGCGCCATCAGGCCGGGCATCTCGTGCTCGGCCAGGCGGATCTCCTTGCGGCCGAACTCGGCGAGCGAGAGGTCGGCGACCTTGTAGTCGATGCCGTTGCGGACGTCGACGGTCAGTTCTGGTGCAGTCATGTATTGGTTCCCTTGCAGTCGTGAGTGGTGATACTCGTGAGTCGTGCCGTGGGCGCGCGGAAGCGTGCAACGGCGACAGCCGGCAGACAACCTCGGCCTGCGGGCTCGCGGGACAGGCGGCTCAAAGCGCTCTGCCGGCTAAGGGATGTCCATGACACCGTAGCGCTCGGCGAAGGGCGTCATCAATCTGGCCAGGTCACGGGCCACGTCGTGATCGGCTTCCGGGGGCATCGAGACGTAGCTCATCGCCAGTCGCACGATCGCCCGGGCGAGTACGCCGGAGTCCTCGTCGCTGGCGCGCACCCAGCTCTGGGTGAAGGTCGTCGTCAGCCGCTGCGAGCACCTGCTGATGATCGGCGCGCTGTCGGTGGTGATGATCTGGAGCAGGTCGGGCTTGGCGGCGCCGGTCAGCAGCGAGATGACCAGCGGGTCGGACGCGGACTCGAGGAAGAAGGCCCGGAAGCCCTCGAGGAACGCGGCGTGGATGTTGCCGACGTTCCCGTCGATCGCCCTGTCCACCGCGTCCACCAGGCGATCCGACAGCCGCAGGGCATACCCCTCGGCGAGGCCCTGCCGCGATCCGAACTCGTTGTAGATGGTCTGCCTGCTGATGCCCGCGGACTTCGCGACGTCCGACAGCGTGATCGACGACCAGTCGCGGGTCATCAGCAGATCGCGCATGCCGTCCAGGATCGAGTCGCGCAGCAGCACCCGGGACGCCTCGGCGTACGAGACGCGCTTGGCGTCCGCACGGGGCTCTCGAGGCTGGCTCACAGGCGCGACCCTATCGAGTTCCCGCCGCCACGGGCGGACCAGGCCGTGGTCCGGTCCCGTGGCCAACGTCACGGCCGCGCGACCTCGACCATCTCGAAGTCCGACTTGGCCGCACCGCAGTCGGGGCAACTCCAGTCGTCGGGGATGTCGTCCCACCGCGTGCCCGGGGCGATGCCGTCCTCGGGCCAGCCCTTCTCCTCGTCGTATTCGAATCCGCACTGCACGCACACGAACAGCTTCCAGTCGCTCATGCCGACACTCCCGTCTCTTCGAAGTCGATCTTCTCCCGGACCGCACAGTCCGGGCAGCACCAGTCGTCGGGCACCTCGCCCCACGGCGTTCCGGCCGGAAAGCCCTCGCGCGGTTCGCCTTTGGCCTCGTCGTACACGTAGTCGCAGCCGGGGCAGCGGTAGGCGGTCACGGTCAGGCCCCCTGTCCGTACTTGGCCAGCACCTTGTCCCGCACCCGCGGGTGCACGTTGACGCGGCTGATGTCGCCGTCGTAGTGCGCCAGCACGCGGTGGTCCATCACCCTGCGCCACAGCGGCGGGAAGTAGGTGAGGCCGATCATCGAGGCGTAGCCACTGGGCAGGTTCGGCGCACCGTCCATGCTCCGCAGCGTCTGGTAGCGACGCGTCGGGTTGGCGTGGTGATCGCTGTGCCGCTGCAGGTGGTAGAGGAACAGGTTGGTCACGAGGTGGTCGGAGTTCCAGCTGTGCTGCGGTGCGCACCGCTCGTAGCGACCGCTCGCCGTCTTCTGCCGCAGCAGGCCGTAGTGCTCGAGGTAGTTGACGGTCTCGAGCAACGCGAAGCCGAACACCGCCGAGATCACGACGTACGGGATCAGCGCGAGGCCGAAGACCGCGATCAGGGTGCCGTAGAGCACCACCGACATCGCCCAGGCGTTCAGCACGTCGTTGGACGGGTGCCACGGACTCCGGTCCAACCGCCGCATCCGCTGCGCCTCGAGTTCCCAGGACGACTTCAGGCTGCCCCACACGCTGCGCGGCAGGAACTCCCAGAACGTCTCCCCGAAGCGGGCAGACGCCGGATCCTCCGGGGTGGCGACGCGGACGTGATGTCCGCGGTTGTGCTCGATGAAGAAGTGTCCGTAACAGGTCTGGGCGAGCGTGATCTTGCTCAGCCAGCGTTCGAGCGAGTCCTTCTTGTGGCCGAGTTCGTGGGCAGTGTTGATGCCGACGCCGCCCATCATGCCCACCGACAGTGCCAGCCCGATCTTGGCCGGCCACGCCAGCGAGCCGTCGAAGCCGAGCCAGCCGAGGTCCGACGCCGTGAACAGGTAGGCGCCCAGCACGACCGTCAGGTACTGGAACGGGATGAAGCTGTAGGTGCAGTAGCGGTAGTAGCGGTCGTTCTCCAGACGCGCGACGACCTCGTCGGGCGGGTTCTCGCCGTCGGGTCCGAACTTCCGGTCCAGCAGCGGCAGCACGACGTAGACGAGGATCGGGCCGATCCAGAACGGCACCTGCGCCGCCGCGTGCCAGCCGAGCTGGTTGAGCGCCCACACGATCGGGAGCATCACCAGTACCGCGGTCGGGACGATCAGCCCCATCAGCCACAGGTAGCGCTTCTTGTCGCGCCACTGATCGACCGGAGTCGATGCCTCGGATTGCGTGGTCATGACCAGTTCACCTCCATGTGAGTGCCGTCACTGCCTGCGGTTGACTATACGGGCTGAAATGTCCGCTGTCTAGACAGCAGAGCATCTTTTGTAAACCAACACCAGTCACAACGGCGCCGAGACTGCTGTGAGGTCGCCATCCGGTCGTGGAAGGCAACCTCCCAGCAGTCTCGGCGTGGAGGGTGTGGCGGGGAGGCGCTAGGTCGTGGTCTCGGCGGCCTCGCGCCGGGCGAGCATCGAGTGCCTACGCCCGTACAGCAGATAGATGGCGACGCCGACCAGCATCCAGACGCCGAACCGGATCCACGTGAGGCCGGTGAGGTTCAGCATCAACCAGACGCACGCGATGATCGAGAGGATCGGCAGCAGCGGAACCAGCGGTGCCCGGAAGCCGCGCTCCAGGTCGGGTCGGGTCCGGCGCAGGACGATGACGCCGGCGGAGACCAGCACGAAGGCGAAGAGCGTCCCGACGTTGACCATCTCCTCGAGACGGTCGATCGGGAACACCGACGCGGCGAGCGCGACCACGATGCCGACGACGACGGTGATGCGCACCGGCGTTCCCCGCTCGCTGGTCTTCGCGAGCCGGCGTGGCATCAGACCGTCACGGGACATCGCGAACAGCACGCGGATCTGTCCCAGCAGCAGCACCATCACGACGGTGGTGAGACCGGCCAGCGCACCGATCGAGATCAGCGTGGCCGCCCAGTCGACGCCGTTGGCGGAGAACGCCGACGCGAGGTTGGCCTGCCCGTCGGGGCCGGTCTTCAGCTCGGTGTAGGACACCATGCCCGAGAGCACAACCGTCACCGCGACGTACAGCACGGTCACGATGCCCAGCGAGTAGAGGATGCCGCGGGGCACGTCGCGCTGCGGGTTCTTGGTCTCCTCGGCGGTGGTGGCCACGATGTCGAAGCCGATGAACGCGAAGAACACGATCGACGCGCCCGCGAGCAGGCCGTACCAGCCGTAGGTGCTGCCCTCGGCGCCGGTGAGCAGCGAGAAGACGGACTGTTCGACGCCGGAGCCAGTGGACTCCCCCGCCTCGGCGGGTGGGATGAACGGCGAGTAGTTCGCCGCCTTCACGTAGAACGTCCCCACGACGATGACGAGGAGCACCACGGTCACCTTGATGGCGGTGATCACGGCGCTGAAGTTCGACGACAACTTCGTCCCGCGGGCCAACAGCAGACTCAGCACCGCAATGATCAGCAGCGCGCCCCAGTCGAGGTCGATGGGGCCCAATTCCACTGTTCCGCCGGAGAAACCGAAGACGGTGCCCAGATACGACGACCAGCCCTTGGCGACGACGGCGGCGGCCACCGCGAATTCGAGGATCAGGTCCCATCCGATGATCCAGGCGGTGAACTCCCCGAACGTCGCATACGAGAACGTGTAGGCGCTTCCCGCCACGGGCACGGTGGAGGCGAACTCGGCGTAGCAGATGGCCGCCAGGCCGCAGGTGATGGCAGCGATCACGAACGAGATGGAGATCGCCGGACCGGTCAGGTTCCCCGCCGTCGAGGCGGTGATCGTGAAGATGCCGGCGCCGATCACGACCGATACGCCGAAGACCGTCAGGTCACGCCACGTGAGGTCCTTGCGAAGGCGCGTGTCCGGTTCGTCGGTGTCGGCGATCGACTGTTCCACCGACTTGATTCGCCATCGATCCGTCATATCTGGGGGCCTCCGAGGGTTCGTGTCTGCGGGACCATACCTAGTAGTTTCGAGCGATGCGGAACAACCACACCATGGGCCAACACGCGATAGTCATCGGAGCGAGCCTGGCAGGCCTGTGCGCCGCCCGGGTGCTGTCGGACCACTTCGACCGTGTGACCGTCTACGAGCGCGACGAGTTGCCCGACGGTCCGGCCAATCGCACGGCCGTCCCGCAGGGCAGGCACGTGCACCTCCTGATGGCACGCGGTGCGGCCGAGTTCGAGGGACTGTTCCCCGGTCTGCTCGACGACATGGTGGCCGCGGGCGTGCCCAAGCTGGCGAACCGCCCCGACTGCATCCACTTCGGCGCTGCCGGCCACGTACTCGGCACCAAGACGACGTTGAAGCGCGAGTTCACCGCCTACGTGCCGTCTCGCCCGCATCTCGAGTGGCAGATCCGCAAGCGCGCGCTGACCATCCCCAACGTCGAGCTGGTCCGCACCAGCGTCGCCGAGCCCGTCTTCGACGCGGCGCGGGAACGCGTGACCGGCGTGCTGCTGGAAGCCGGTGACCCGTCCAGCGCCGTCGACGCGGACCTCGTCGTCGACGCGACCGGCCGCGGCACCCGGCTGCCGGTGTGGCTGGAACAGTGGGGCTACGGCCGCCCCACCGAGGACACCGTCGACGTCGGCATCGACTACGCCACCCATCAGGTGCACATCCCCGAGGGCATCATCAAGGAGAAGGTCGTCGTCGCCGGGGCATCGCACGACCATCCCGTCGGCCTCGGCATGCTGCTCTACGAAGACGGCAACTGGAGCGTCACGACGTTCGGGACCGGCAAGGTCACACCGCCGCAGAACCTCGACGAGATCCATCGTCTCGCCGACGAACTCCTGCCCGAGCACCTGAGCGCTGCGCTGCGCAGTGGGACGCCGGTCGGCGAGATGGCCTTCCACAAGTACCCCACCAGCCGGTGGCGACGGTACGACCAGATGACCCGGTTCCCCTCGGGCATCATCCCCTTCGGTGACGCCGTGGTGAGCTTCAATCCCACCTACGGCCAGGGCATGACGATGACGTCGATCCAAGCGGGAAATCTCCGTGCCGTGCTCGAGTCGGGACACTCCGACATCGCGGGCCAGCTGTCGCGCGCGACCAAGAAGACGACGTGGCCGGTGTGGACGATGAACGCGGTCGGCGATCTGGCGCTGCACAACGCCACCGCGGACAAGGTGCCGTGGTGGTACGTCAAGGTGGGCAACCTCTTCGATCAGTTCCTCGGTGCGGCGGAGACCGAGGCCGATCTGGCCGAGTGGTTCCTGCGCCGCTTCAGCCTGCTCGACAGCCTGTACATGGTTCCCGACGCCCGCACGCTCGGACGGACCATCAAGCACAACATGGGCCTGCTCATCGCCGAGAAGCGGCGGGCCCGACGCTCCGCCCCGGACCGCGAGCGGGTATCGCTCTAGACCCCGACGGTGGCGCGGAACAACCTGCTCGGTCGCTCCGCCACCAGCCGGATCGGACCGTCGTCGGCCGCCACCCACGCCGCGGCACCGCGCTCGAGGTTGAGCACGGCGGACTTCGCGTGCACCTGCACCGAACCCTCGGTGCACAGCAGCACCTGCGGGCCGTCGTAGCGGGCGGGGGCATCGACCTGATGACCGAGGTGCTCGCCGTCGAGGCTCAGCACCGAGACCGCGAATTCCGGTGTGGGCGTGTCGTATACGAGTTCGAGGCCATCGCCGACCGTGCGCGGCGCGATCGTCGCGTCGGCCGTCGGGGTGAAGTCGAGCACCCGCAGGAGTTCGGGCACGTCGACGTGCTTGGGCGTGAGGCCGCCGCGAAGCACGTTGTCGGAGTTCGCCATCACCTCGAAGCCCATGCCGTGCAGGTAGGAGTGCAGGTTGCCCGCGGGTAGGTAGATGGCCTCCCCCGGGGCGAGACTGATCCGGTTCAATAGCATCGCCGCCAGCACGCCGGCGTCGCCCGGATACAGCTCACCGAGTTCGAGCAGCGTCTTGGACTCCGCGGCGAACGTCTTCTCCCCCGAGCGGATGTAGGCGATCGCACCGTCGAGGACGGCGGGCACCAGCACGTCCAGATCCGGCTGCGGCGCGGTGATCCACGTGGTGAACAACGCGCGCAGACCGTCGGCGTCGGCCGTCCCGGACAGCAGGCCGATGAACTGCTCGAGTGCGGGCACGGCCAGCGCGCGCATGAACTCGACGCTGCGGGCAGCGGGTTGGAAACCTGCCAGCGCCTCGAACTGGCCGAGCGCCACGATCAGCTCCGGCTTGTGGCTGCGGTCGCGATAGTTGCGCGTATGCGCGCTGACGGGGATCCCGAGGCGGTCCTCGCGGGCGAAGCCCTCCGCCGCCTGGCTCGCGCTCGGATGTGCCTGCAGCGACAGGGGTTCGTCGGCGGCGAGCACCTTGGCCAGGAAGGGCAGGGCGTCACCGAACCGCTGCCGCGCGCCGGTGCCGAGTTGCCCCTCCGGATCGTCGGCGATCTCGTCGAGCAGTGAACGACCGTCGCCGGCGAGGTGCGCGGGATCACCGGGATGCGCTCCCAGCCACAGCTCGGCCTCGGGATGCGCGGTCGGACTGGGCCTTCCGGTGAACTCGGCGATCGCGGTGCGCGATCCCCATGCGTACGTGCGCACGGCGCCCTGGAGGAGGTCCACGTCCTACCCTCGAACCAGTCGCAGGTAGACGGCCGCCATCTCCAACCGAACCGCCAGCATCGCCAGCTGCTGCTCCAGACGGCCACCGGGTGTCGGCACGGTCACCTCGCCGACGTCACCGGCGCTGACCGTGGTGACGTCGTCATAGCCGCTCAGCCGGCCGAGCACGGCCGGACGCTCCTCGTCGGTGGTGAGCACGATAGTTCGGACCCGCGCCGGCAGGGGACCGTCGAACTCCTCGTCGTGGAAGATGGACGATCCGAGATCATCCGGCACGCGGGTCAATCCGCGCCGCAGCGCCACCATGGTGTCGGCCAGCGTCACCGCCGCAGCCGGTTTCTGCGCCACGCGCAACAGCACCGACGCGGCGTGGCGGGCCATCGCCGACGTCGACGCGTCGTGACCGGCGAGGACCACCGAGGGAGCCGAGAACCGGTCGGCGAGCACCTTCGCCGGATTGGTGAACAGGTCTCGGGACGCGCTGTTGCGCAGCGTCTCGGCGTCGAGTTCGTCGGCCAGTGCGGCGAGGTCGACGACCATCCCGGGATCGACGACGTGCAGGATGAGGAGGCCTGCGGAGAGGTAGCGGGTCAGGCCGAAGTCGTCGGGCACCCGCAGACGCGGCGGCAGGGTCACCGCACGGCCGGCGGCGGCGTCGCGCAACGGCCCCTCCTCGGGCGCCACGACCAGCACCCGCGCACCGCGCCGGACGCCGGACGCGACGGCGGACACTAGGGCGGGGTCGGCCGCGTCGTCGCCCGCGACGACGATGACGTCGAGGGCCCCGATCCAGGGCGGCACCTCGGACGCGGTGACGATCGGTGCCACGGTCGAACTCCCGAGGGCTGCGACGAGAAGTGCGCCAGCGGCCTCGGCGGTACCGTTCCCGGCCACCCACACCACGGTGCGCGGCGGCTGGCCGGATCGCAGCGGCTCGAACACGCCCTCGTCGAAAGCGGCTGCGGTGGAACGCATCTGAGCACCGGCCATCGAGGCCCCGCGCAGCAGGCCCTCGCGGTCGGCGTCCAGCAGACCGTCGGCGTCGTCCAGGTCGACGGTCGCCGCGCCCGTTCGTGGATCGAGGCTCATGGGACGGGCTCACCCGCTCCCTCGGGTGCCGATATCCGGGCACCGACGTGCTCGACGATCGTCGCGACCTCGGCAGCCGTACGGGCCTCGACGTTCAGCCGGAGCAGTGGCTCGGTGTTCGACGTGCGGAGGTTGAACCAGGCGCCCTCGCCGAGGTCGACGGTCACGCCGTCGAGGTGGTCGATCGACTGGATCTTCCCGTCGAAGGACGCGAGCACGGCGTCGACGCACGCGGCGGCGTCGGACACGGTGAAGTTGATCTCGCCGGACTCCTCGTAGCGCTGATAGTCCGCCATCACCGCCGACAGGGGCCGGCCCTGCTCGCCGAGCGCCGCGAGCACGTGCAGCGCGGCCAGCATGCCCGAATCGGCACCCCAGAAGTCGCGGAAGTAGTAGTGGGCGGAGTGCTCGCCGCCGAAGATCGCGCCCGTCTCGGCCATCAGGGCCTTGATGTAGGAGTGGCCGACGCGCGACCGGAGCGCGGTGCCACCACGCTCGACGATGAGTTCGGGGACGGCCCGCGAGGTGATGAGGTTGTGGATCACCGTCGCCCCGATCTCACGGCCGAGTTCGCGGCCGGCCACCAGGGCCGTCACGGCCGACGGCGTGACCGGCTTGCCCTGCTCGTCGACGACGAAGCAGCGGTCGGCGTCCCCGTCGAAGGCGAGGCCGACGTCGGCGCCGGTGGCCAGCACGTACGCCTGCAGGTCGACGAGGTTGGCCGGGTCCAGCGGGTTGGCCTCGTGATTCGGGAAGGTGCCGTCGAGTTCGAAGAACAGCGGCAGCAGCGTGATGCCGGGGATCGCGCCCAGGACGGCCGGGGAGGTGTGGCCGCCCATCCCGTTGCCCGCGTCCACGGCGACCCGCAGGGGGCGTGACGCCCCGAGGTCGACCAGCGATCGCAGGAAGTCGCCGTACTCGCTCAGCACGTCTCGGTCGGTGATCGTGCCCGGGGTGCCGTCGAAGGTGGGAACGCCCGCGATCACCTCGTCGCTGATGGCGGTCAGACCGGTGTCCTTGCCGACGGGCTTGGCGCCCGCCCGGCACAGCTTGATGCCGTTGTAGGCGGCCGGGTTGTGGCTCGCGGTGAACATCGCACCGGGACAGTCGAGCACGCCGGATGCGAAGTACAGCTGGTCGGTCGAGGCGAGACCGATGCGGACCACGTCGAGGCCCTGGGCGACGACACCGTCGGCGAACGCCGAGGCGAGAGAGGGCGAACTCTCCCTCATGTCGTATCCGATGACCACCTGGCTCGGGCCGGGGCTGGTCTCGTCGCGGACGAGGCGGGCGAAGGCACCGCCGACGTCGCGGACGAACGCCTCGTCGATCTGCTCTCCGACGAGCCCCCGCACGTCATAGGCCTTGATCACCCGGTGGACGGCCGCTGCGGTCCGAGACATGGAGACTCCTCGCTTCGCGTGACGGCCGGGCACCCCCACCCGGGAATGCTGTTATCCCCAGCCTATCGGCTCGCCAATCCTGGTGGTGCCGGTCGACTCGTTCGACCGCCCGAAACCCGGGCCTCCTAATCGGACGGGTCGGGCAGGACGCGCAGGTGGCCGCGTCGACGGCCGTTCTGGTCGGGCCGGGTAGCGGGCGGCGCCATCAGCGCCGCACCCTGGACTCCGGTGCCGGGGTCGGAGAAGCCCGCGGTCATGGCGGCCGCCGGCCGTATCCCGTCGCGGGCCTCACGGACGGCGTCGGCGAGCGCCACCAGATCGTCGTCGTCGGTGTGCGACGGCAGCGGACCGGCGTGCCGGACCAACTCCCACCCGCGGGGCGCGGTGATGCGGCCCGCGTGCAGCACGCACAGGTCCCACGAGTGGGGCTCGGACACGGTGGCCAGCGGACCCACGACCGCGGTGGAGTCCGAGTAGACGAAGGTCAGCGTCGCCACGGCGTAGTGCGGGCACCCAGGCCTGCAGCAGCGTCGGGGAGCGTTCACGGACGGAAGGTTATCGCGCACCGACCCCGCGTGCGGCCGACACGCGCAGCAGGTGGTCCGCCGATCCCCAACCGTTACGATCCAACGATGCCCGAGCAGCGTCCGTGGGGGTCACGTCGAGGCCGGGGCATGCGTGGACCGCTGCTCCCGCCGACCGTGCCGGGGTGGCGCAGCAGGGCGGAGCGCTTCGACATGGCGGTGCTCGAGGCCTACGAGCCGATCGAGCGGCGGTGGCAGGACCGCTTGTCGACGCTGGACGTCGCGGTCGACGAGATCCCCCGGATATCGCCGAAGGATCCCGACAGCGTGCAGTGGCCGCCCGAGGTGGTGGCCGACGGCCCCATCGCGCTGGCGAGGTTGATCCCGGCTGGGGTGGACGTTCGTGGCAATTCCACTCGGGCGCGAATCGTGTTGTTCCGCAAGCCACTCGAGCGGCGGGCCAAGGACGTCGACGACCTGGCCGATCTGTTGCACGAGGTTCTGGTGGCTCAGGTGGCGACGTTCCTGGGCGTCGAGCCTTCCGTCATCGACCCGACGATCGACGACGACTGAGCGCGGCGGCGCGAGGCCGCCGAGGGGTCAGATGATCCCGCGCTTGAGGCGGCGGCGCTCCCGCTCCGACAGCCCGCCCCAGATGCCGAAGCGCTCGTCGTTGGCCAGCGCGTACTCGAGGCAGCGATCGCGGACCTCGCAGCCCTGGCAGATGCGCTTGGCCTCGCGGGTCGAGCCGCCCTTCTCGGGGAAGAACGCCTCCGGATCGGTCTGAGCGCACAGACCGCGCTCCTGCCACTGGTCCTCCTCGTCGAAGGACCCGTCGAGGGCACTGCGCTCCGGCACCAAACTCAACTGGGGACGTCCCGGCGTGACGAGCTGGGCCGGCCCCGTGTTGGTGTGCGGTGTGCTGCCGACTGAGCCGAGCATCCGTCCGTCGAACGGTGCGACGCTGCCGAAATCGGCACTCTCATAAGACATATCCGCCTCCTCACCTGGTCTCGTAATAGATCACGGAGGCCCCACCCCTGATCGTGCGGCCGATTCAATTCGAACAAGTGATCGAATCTCGGTCTGCGACACCGGAACCGGCCGGCCAACCGCGAAATGACACTGATGTGATTAGACACGGGTTAGCTGCACCGGTCAAGCGCTAGGGCCAGATTTCATATCACCTCGTTACCGAAATACGGCGCGTCGGTTATCCGGCGTGTCGGTCACACACCCCGACTCGGGGCCCACCGCCGCAGCACGACGGCCTAGTGTCGGTGAACGTGAAGGTGACAGTTCTGGTCGGCGGAGTGGGCGGAGCCCGCTTTCTGCTCGGGGTTCAACGGTTGCTGGGGCTCGGTCAGTTCAGCGGAGCCGCCTCGGGCCGTTTGCCAGGCGACCACGACGTGACCGCGGTGGTCAACGTCGGCGACGACGCCTGGATGCACGGGGTGCGCATCTGTCCGGACCTCGACACGTGTATGTACACCCTAGGCGGTGGCATCGACCCGGAACGCGGCTGGGGGCACCGGGACGAGACGTGGAACGCGAAGGCCGAACTCGAGGCCTATGGCGTGCAACCCGACTGGTTCGGTCTCGGCGACAAGGACCTGGCGACCCACCTGGTCCGCAGCCAGATGTTGCGCGCCGGCTACCCGCTCTCCGCGGTCACCGAGGCGCTGTGTGCGCGCTGGCAGCCCGGCGCACGATTGATCCCCGCCAGCGACGACCGCAGCGAAACCCACGTCGTGGTAACCGTTCCCGACGAGGGCGGTGACGACGACCGCCGGGCGATCCACTTCCAGGAGTGGTGGGTGCGCTACCGCGCCAAGATCCCGACCCACGGCTTCGCGTTCGTGGGCGCGGAGAAGGCGTCCGCCGCACCCGGTGTGGCCGAGGCGATCGCCGAGGCCGACGTGGTGCTGCTCGCCCCCTCCAACCCCGTGGTGAGCATCGGCGCCATCCTCGCCGTGCCCGGCGTCCGCGCGGCGCTGCGATCGACCACGGCACCCGTGGTCGGCTACTCCCCCATCGTCGCCGGCCGTGCGCTGCGCGGCATGGCCGACGAATGCCTGTCGGTGATCGGCGTCGAGACCAGCTCGCAGGCCGTCGGCGCGCACTACGGCGCGCGCAGCGGCGTCGGCATCCTGGACGCCTGGCTGATCGACGAGGGTGACGAGGCCGTCGTCGACGGGGTGACCGTGCGGGCGGTACCGCTCCTGATGTCGGATCCCGAGGCCACCGCGGAGATGGTGCGCGCGGGCCTCGACGTGGCGGGCCTGCCGACGTGAACGTCGAACACGGCTCGGCCGGCTCGATCGAGATCCTGCCCGTCCCCGGCCTTCCTGAGTTTCGTCCGGGCGACGACGTCGCCGCGGCGCTCGCCGGGGCGGCCCCCTGGCTGCGCGACGGCGACGTCGTCGTGGTCACCAGCAAGGTGCTCTCCAAGAGCGAGGGCCGCATCGTCACCGCGCCGACCGATCCCGACGAGCGGGACACGCTGCGCCGCAAGTTGATCGACGACGAGGCGGTGCGGGTGCTGGCGCGCAAGGGCCGGACCCTCATCACCGAGAACGCCATCGGCCTCGTGCAGGCGGCCGCCGGCGTCGACGGCTCCAACGTCGACTCCGGCGAACTCGCACTGCTCCCCGTCGATCCAGACGGCAGCGCCGCCGCGCTGCGCGTCCGGTTGCGCGAACTTCTCGGCGTCACCGTGGCGATCGTCGTCACCGACACCATGGGGCGTGCCTGGCGCAACGGGCAGACGGACGTGGCCATCGGGGCGGCCGGACTGGCCGTGCTGCACGGCTATGCGGGGGCCCACGACGTCCACGGGAACGAACTCGTCGTGACCGAGGTCGCCGTCGCCGACGAGATCGCCGCCGCCGCCGATCTCGTCAAGGGCAAGCTCACCGCGATCCCGGTCGCGGTCGTCCGCGGCCTGAGCCCCGTCGACGACGGATCAAACGGTCATTCCCTCGTCCGCACGGGCGAGGACGACCTCTTCTGGCTCGGTGCGGCCGAGGCCATCGCGCTGGGCCGCTCGCAGGCCCAGCTGCTCCGACGGTCCGTGCGGCGATTCACCCCCAACCCCGTCGACCCCGCCGTCGTCGAGGCGGCGGTCGGCGAGGCACTGACCGCACCGGCGCCGCATCACACCCGGCCCGTGCGGTTCGTGTGGGTGCGCGACCACGAACGCCGACGGCGTCTGCTCGACGCGATGCAGCAGAAGTGGCGAGCCGACCTCCTCGCCGACGGCCGGTCCGAGGAGTCCGTCGACCGACGCGTCGCACGGGGCCAGATCCTCTACGACGCGCCCGAACTCGTCGTCCCGATCATGGTGCCCGACGGCGCGCACGCCTATCCCGACGCGGAGCGGACCGCCGCCGAACACACGATGTTCACCGTCGCGGCGGGCGCTGCGGTACAGGCGATGCTGGTCGCCCTCGCCGTCCGGGACGTGGGCAGCTGCTGGATCGGATCCACGATCTTCGCCCCCGACCTGGTGCGCGCCGAACTCGACCTGCCCGAGGATTGGGAACCCCTGGGCGCCATTGCCATCGGCCACCCCGAGGATCCCGCGGGGCCGCGGCCGCCGGTGCCCACCGACGACCTGCTCGTGATCCGGTGACGCTGCACGACTCCGTCGTCGACGCGCTGCGCGGCTGGACCGCACCGGACCCCGCGCAGGATTCACTGCGCTACGCGCTGCTCGCGTTCGTGTTGGCCCGCCCCGATGCGTGTCGCAGGTCCTGCGCCCCTGGGCACGTGACCGCGTCGGCGCTCGTGCTGGACCACGGCGGAACCCGCACGCTGCTCACCCTGCACCCACGCGTCGGCCGGTGGGTACAGCTGGGCGGCCATTGCGAGGACACAGATCCCGACATCGTCGCCGCCGCGCTGCGCGAAGCCACCGAGGAGTCCGGCATCGCCGGACTGGCCATCGATCCCGTGCCCGCGGCGCTCCACGTCCACGCCCTCACCTGCTCCGGCGGCACGCCCACGCACCACCTGGACGTCCAGTTCGTCGTCCGCGCACCCGAGGACGCCGACATCGCCCGCAGCGACGAATCTCTGGACCTGCGCTGGTGGCCGCTCGACGCACTGCCCGACGACGCGGACTTCGGGTTGCGGCAACTGGCCCGTGCGGCTCGGAGTCGATCGGAATCGCCTGCGGTGCAGACTCAGACGTCGGTGGAGTAGCGGATCCCGCCGTCGGGGATGGTGACGCCCGGCCACACCCGCGCGCCGCGCAGGAGTTCGCATCGCGCACCGATGTTGGCGCCGTCGCCGATGACGCCGTCGCGGATCAGTGCCCGCGGGCCGATGCGCGCGCCGAACCCGATGATGGACCGCTCGATGACGGCACCCGCCTCGATCCGTGCGCCGTCGAAGATCACCGCACCGTCGAGCCGGGCACCGGGCCCGATCTCGGCTCCGCGTCCGACCACCGTGCCGCCGATGAGCAGCGCACCGGGCGCCACCGACGCGCCCTCGTGGACCAGTTCCTCGCCGCGGTGCCCCTTGAGCGCCGGCGACGGTGCGATGCCGCGGACGAGGTCCGCCGAGCCGCGGACGAAGTCGTCCGGCGTACCCATGTCGCGCCAGTAGGTGGCGTCGACGTACCCGCACACCTTCAGACCGTCGGCCAGCAGTGCGGGGAACACCTCGCGCTCGACCGACACCGCGCGTCCCGTCGGGATCCTGTCGATCACGGCGCGGTTGAAGACGTAACACCCGGCGTTGATCTGATCCGTCGGCGGGTCCTGGGTCTTCTCGAGGAACGCCGTCACGCCGCCGTCGGGATCGGTGGGAACGCACCCGAAGGCGCGCGGATCGCCGACGCGCACCAGGTGCAGGGTCAGGTCGGCCTCGCGTTCGTGGTGACTGGCCAGCAGCGCACCGAGGTCGGCGCCGGAGAGCACGTCGCCGTTGAACACCAGCGCGGTGTCGTACCGCAGCTTGGGCGCCACGTTCGCGATGCCGCCGCCGGTGCCGCGCGCCTCCTCCTCGAAGACGTACTCGATGTCGAGTCCGAGTGCGGAGCCGTCGCCGAACTCGTCCTCGAAGACGCCTGCCTTGTAGGAGGTGCCCAGGACGACGTGGGTGATGCCCGCGTCGGCGATGCGGCTCAGCAGGTGCGTCAGGAACGGCAGACCGGCCGTCGGCAGCATCGGCTTGGGGGCCGACAGCGTCAGGGGGCGTAGGCGCGTGCCCTGCCCACCGACCAGGATCACCGCATCCGTCCGTGCCGGGTCCACTGCGTGTGCCATGGTCAGCGCCGTCCTTTCGCCTGCTTGCGTCGAGAGCTGCCCACCACCAGGCCGGCGCGCACGGCCAGTGCCGACCTGATGCTCCACCTCAGCGGCGCGTGCCACCAGCGAGGATGCCGATCGGCGAGGAAAGTGTAGGTGCTGACGTGATGGGCGGCCAAGTTGCGGGCGGGATCGCGTCCCGTCGCGTGTCCCTTGTCGTGCAGGATCTCGGCGGACGGCACGTAGACGTTCAGCCAACCCGCCCGACCCAGACGATCTCCCAGGTCCACGTCTTCCATGTACATGAAGTACCGGTCGTCGAAACCGTTCACCTCGTCGAACGCGGAGCGCCGCAGCAGCAGGCACGACCCGGACAGCCAGCCGACGGGACGTTCGCTGGGCTCGAGGCGGTCCTGCCGGTAGGCCGCGGTCCACGGATTGTTCTTCCAGAACGGACCGACGACGGCGTGCATGCCACCGCGGACCAGACTCGGCTGGTGGCGCGCCGACGGGTACACCGACCCGTCGGGATCGCGGATCAGGGGGCCGAGTGCGCCCGCCCGTGGCCACCGACGTGCGGCCTCGAGCATCGCGTCGATGCTGTTCGGTCCCCACTGCACGTCGGGGTTGGCGACGATGAAGTATTCGGCGTCCCCGGAGTACGACGGATCGTGCAGGTAGTGGGCGACGGCCCGGTTCACGGCACCGCCGTAGCCGAGGTTGGCACCGGTGCGCAGCAGGTGGACGTTGGGATGGGTCTCGGCAGCCGCCTCGGGTGATCCGTCGGTGGATCCGTTGTCGGCCATCACGACGGTGACGGGCCGCTCCGTGGCGTGCGGCAGCGTCGCCAGGAACCGGTCGAGGTGCGTGCCCGGCGAGTAGGTCACCGTGACGACCACCAACTCGTCGCTCACGCGATCGGGATCGTCGCTCACGGCGTAGAGGGTAGCGATCCGGCGCCCGGTGTCGCGCCACCGGCGTTCACCGCTGCCGCGAGCGCGTCCCGCCATGGCCGCAGGGGGGTCAGACCCGCCTCGGCCGAACGCCGTGCCGACAGCGCCGAGTACGGGGGGCGCGGCGCGGGCCTCGGATGCCGATCGGTGCCGACGGGACGGACGAGCTCCGGGTCGGCGCCGACGAGTTCGTATACGGTGCGGGCCTGTTCGAAGCGGCTGGCGGTACCGCCGTTCGGAGCGTGCAGGATCGGGGCGGCGATCCCGGTGTCGGCCACCTGCAGCAGCGCGGTCACCAGGTCCTCGACCCACGTCGGCGAGCCGATCTGATCGGCCACCACGTCGACCGTCGCACCCTCGGCGGCCTTGCGCCGCATCACCGACACGAAGTCCGAGCCGTCCCCGCCGGTGAAGATCCAGGAGGTGCGGACCACCGTGGCGGTGGGCAGTTCGGACAGCACCGCGGTCTCACCCGCGAGCTTGGTGCGGCCGTACACCGACAGCGGCCTCGTCTCGTCGTCGATCTCGTACGGCCTGGGCTCCGCGCCGCGGAAGTCACCGTCGAACACGTAGTCGGTCGACACGTGGATCAGGCGCGCACCGACGCCGGCGCACGCCCGCGCGACGTTGCGTGGACCCGTCTCGTTCACCGCACGGGCGCGATCGGGTTCGCGTTCGGCATCGTCGACCCGGGTGTAGGCCGCGCAGTTCACCACGACGTCCCCGGACGAAATGTGACGTTCCGGGGCGTCGGCGTCGGTGATGTCGCACTCGGCCGACCCCAGTGCCACCACCTCGCGGCCTCCGGAAGCGGCCTGAGCAGCCAGAACGGTTCCGAGTAGGCCCCCGGCCCCCAGGATCACCATGCGGTCGGACATCTGTCGAGTCTGGCACGCCGACGCGCGCTACCCGGGCGGAGGGCATCTCGCCAGTAACCTGGGCGGATGCCCGCTCGTCTCACCCGGTCCGTCGCCGTCATCGCGGCGCTGCTGGTCGTCGTCGGCACCGGGGTCGCGTGGGGAAAGATCCGGTCGTTCGAATCCGGCATCAACCACATCAGCGCCGAGTCGCTGGGCGGTGGCGGCGAGGACGGTGCCATCGACGTCCTGCTGGTCGGCATGGACAGCCGCACCGACGCACACGGCAACCCGCTGTCGGCCGAGGAGTTGGCGACGTTGCGCGCGGGCGACGACGTCGCGACCAACACCGACACCATCATCCTGGTGCGCATCCCCAACAACGGGAAGTCCGCGACGGCGATCTCCATCCCGCGCGACTCGTACGTGCAAGCACCGGGTTTCGGCAAGACCAAGATCAACGGCGTGTTCGGCGCGGTCAAGCTCGAGGAGATGAAGCAGCTCGTCGAGGTCGAGGGCGAGGACCCGGCCGTCGCCGAACCCAAGGCCGTCGAGAGGGGCCGTGAGGCGCTGATCGAGACGGTCGCCGACCTCACCGGCGTCACCGTCGACCATTACGCCGAGATCGGCCTGCTGGGGTTCTCCCTCATCACCGATGCACTGGGCGGCGTCGACGTGTGCCTCAAGGAGCCCGTCTACGAACCGCTGTCGGGTGCGGACTTCCCCGCCGGCTGGCAGAAGCTGGACGGGCCGCAGGCCCTGAGCTTCGTCCGGCAGCGCCACGACCTCCCCCGCGGCGACCTCGACCGCGTCGTCCGCCAGCAGTCCGTGATGGCGTCGCTTGCTCACCAGGTGATCTCGAGCAAGACGCTGTCGAGCCCCGCGACGCTGAACCGGTTGCAGGACGCGGTGCAGCGGTCGGTGGTGCTCTCCGACGGCTGGGACATCATGGACTTCATCAACCAGCTGCAGAACCTCGCGGCGGGCAACGTCGCGTTCGCGACGATCCCCGTGCTGCAGGAGGACGGCTGGAGCGACGACGGGATGCAGAGCGTCGTGCGCGTCGATCCCACGCAGGTGCAGGAGTGGGTGGCCGGGCTGCTCCAGGACCAGGACGAGGGCAAGACCGAGCAGTTGGCGTACTCGCCGGACAAGACCACCGCCGACGTCGTGAACGACACCGACATCAACGGCCTCGCCGCCTCGGTGTCGGAGGTGTTGACCGGCAAGGGATTCGCCGCGGGCAACATCGGCAACAGCGATGCGACACACGTGGACGAGAGCCAGGTCCAGGCCGCCACGGTCGACGACCTCGGTGCGCAGGCGATCGCCAAGGAACTCGGCAGCCTGCCGGTCGTCGCGGAGGCCTCGCTGGCGCCGGGGACCGTGCGCGTGGTCCTGGGAGCGGACTACACCGGCCCCGGATCCGGCCTCGGTAGCGAGGATCCGTCGACGATCGGCCTGAACACCGACGTCGCCTCGGGTGACGCCGTCGCTCCGGCGGCCACCGAGGACGGCACCACCGCACCGCTGCTGTCGCCGATCATCACCGCAGGATCGAACGACCCCGCATGCGTGAACTGAGCACCGTCAGTGGGGCTCTCCTCGAGCCCCGGCTGAGGACGAGCCCTACCGCACCCGCGATCACCTACTACGACGACGCCACCGGCGAACGGATCGAACTGTCCGCGGTGACGCTGGCGAACTGGGCCGCCAAGACCGGCAACCTGCTGCGCGACGAGCTGGGAGCGGGACCCGGCAGCCGTGTCGCCGTGCTGCTGCCCGCGCACTGGCAGACCGCGGGCGTCCTCCTGGGCATCTGGTACATCGGCGCGGAAGCGGTTGTCGGTCACTCGGATTGGCGGACAGACTGCGACGTCGCCTGCACCACGATGGCGCGCCTCGACGAGGCCGACACCGCGGTGGTCCCGATGGGTGAGGTGGTGGCGCTGTCCCTCGACCCGTTCGGCAAGCCGGTTCCCGACCTCCCGGTGGGCATCACCGACTACGCCACCTCGGTGCGGGTGCACGGCGATCAGATCGCCGCCGAGCCGAACCCGGGTCCCGCCCTGGCCGGCCGCAGCGTCGCCGACACCCTGGCGGCAGCCGAATCCGCCGCTGGGGCGCGGGGTCTGACGGCAGGCGACCGAGTGCTGTCGACGACGGACTGGGACAGCGCCGACGCCGTCGTCGATCACCTGCTCGCGGTGTTCGCCTCCGGCGGATCGCTGGTCCAGGTGGCCAATCCCGATCCCGCCGCCCAGGATCGGCGCAGGCAGACCGAGAAGATCAGCGCCGAGATCTGAGCCCTACTCCGGCCCCTCGGCGGCAGGCGCGGTCTCGCGGAGGTGCCGCATCCGCCGGAACTCGACCGCGGCGAGTGCCACGGCCGCCACCGACAGCAGGTCCGAGACGGTGATCCCGTGGTCGGCGCTGAGCGTCCACAGCACCGGCCCCTCCAGCGGACCGTTCGTCAGCGGCCAGACCACCGCAGACGTCAGCAGCACCCCCAGCGACAAAGGGCGAGGCGCGATCGCGCACCACGCCGCCGACGCGGCGAGTGCGATGAGCGCGACGAGTCCGTAGAGGAGTCCCGCGGGCGTGTTCGCGACGTCCGCGAAGTAGGTCAGCACCGCGGGACTCCGATGGCGCCTACTTCAGCAGCGAGCGCGACATGACGACGCGCTGAATCTGATTGGTGCCTTCGTAGATCTGGGTGATCTTCGCGTCCCGCATGAAGCGCTCGACCGGGAAGTCGACGGTGTATCCGTAGCCACCGAACAGCTGCACCGCGTTGGTCGTGACCTCCATCGCGACGTCGGAGGCAAAGCACTTCGACGCCGAGGAGATGAAGCCGAGGTCGGGCTCACCGCGCTCGGCACGCGCCGCGGCGCTGTAGACCATCAGCCGGGCGGCCTCGATCTTCATCGCCATGTCGGCGAGCATGAACTGGGTGTTCTGGAAGTCGCTGATGGACTTGCCGAACTGCTTGCGTTCCTTGGTGTAGGTGATCGCCGCATCCAGTGCGCCCTGCGCGATGCCGACGGCCTGCGCGCCGATGGTCGGGCGGGTGTGGTCCAGCGTGGCCAAGGCGGTCTTGAAGCCGGTGCCGGGCTCGCCGATGATCCGGTCGCCCGGGATGCGGCAGTCCTCGAAGTAGAGGTCGGTGGTGGGTGAGCCCTTGATGCCCATCTTGCGTTCCTTGGGCCCGACGCTGAACCCGGGGTCGTCGGCGTGCACCACGAACGCGGAGATGCCGTTGGCACCCTTGTCGGGATCGGTCACCGCCATCACCGTGTACCAGGTCGACTTGCCGCCGTTCGAGATCCAGCACTTGGAGCCGTTGAGCACCCAGTCGTCGCCGTCTGCCTTCGCACGGGTGCGCATCGCCGCCGCATCGCTACCGGCCTCCCGCTCGGAGAGGGCGTACGAGGCGGTGGCCTCGCCGGCGCCGATCGACGGAAGGACCTGCTTCTTGATCTCCTCGGAGCCGCGCAGGAGCATGCCCATCGTGCCGAGCTTGTTGCAGATCGGGATCAGCGACGACGACGCACACACCCGCGCCACCTCCTCGATCACGATGCAGGCCGTGATCGAGTCGCCGCCTTGGCCGCCGTACTCCTCGGGGATGTGGATGGCGGAGAAGCCCGACGAGTTGAGCGCCTTCAGCGCCTCGTCGGTGTACCGCGCCTTCTCATCGACATCGGCCGCGTACGGCGCGATCTCCTTCTCGCACAGATCACGAAGCACCGAACGCAGTTCGTGGTGCTCGTCGGACAACTTGAAGACGTCAAAGGACGGGTTACCGATCGACATGGTGAGACTCCTCGCTACTCACCGGTAACTTTACCCGGGTTCGCGACGTCGCCGAGCAACCGGTCGCGCAGCGCCGCATCCTTCCGGAGGACCGTCGCCTCGAGGTCGCCCTGGAACCGTTCCATCCGTTCCCGGAGTTCGACGTCCGCGGACCCCAGGATCCGCACGGCCAGCAGGCCGGCGTTGCGCGCCCCGCCGATCGACACGGTCGCCACGGGAACACCCGCGGGCATCTGCACGATCGACAGCAGCGAGTCGAGCCCGTCGAGCCGCGCGAGCGGCACCGGCACGCCGATCACCGGCAGAGGGGTCGCCGAAGCGACCATGCCGGGGAGGTGCGCCGCGCCGCCGGCCCCCGCGATGACGACCTCGATGCCCCGGCCTGCGGCGGTGCGCGCGTAGTCCAACATGCGACCGGGCGTCCGGTGTGCGGACACGACGCCCACCTCGAACGGCACCTCGAACTCGACGAGGGCGGTGACCGCGTCCTCCATCACCGACCAGTCACTGTCGCTGCCCATGATCACGCCGACGCGTGGGCGCGCGGTCCGTTCGTCGTCACTCATGTCCCGACCATCCATCCGTCCATTCCGCAGTGGCCAACCAGTGTGCCGCCCGCACGGCACGCTCCCGGACGTCCGCCACGTAAGTGGCGTCGTCGAGCGACCCGCCCGGCGCCCCGAGCACGTTGACGTGCCCGATCTTGCGGCCCGGGCGCTCCCCCTTGCCGTAGAGGTGCACACGCGCCTCGGGCAGGCGGCCGAAGAGGTGGTGCAGCCGCTCGTCCATGCTCATCTCCGGCGTTCGGGAACCGCCCAGCACGTTGGCCATCACCGTCACCGGCGCGATCTGACCCGTCGTCCCGAGCGGGTAGTCCAGCACCGCCCGCAGGTGCTGCTCGAACTGGCTGGTGCCGGCGCCGTCCATGGTCCAGTGGCCGGAGTTGTGGGGGCGCATCGCCAGCTCGTTGACCAGCAGCTCGCCGGTCGCAGTCTCGAAAAGTTCGACGGCCAGCACGCCCACCACCCCCAGTTCCTGCGCGAGCCGCAGCCCCAGCCGCTCCGCAGCGACGCCCAGGTCCCGACTCAGGCCGGGAGCCGGCGCGAGCACTTCGACGCAGATCCCGTCGCGCTGCACCGTCTCCACCACCGGCCACGCCGCACCCTGACCGAACGGCGAGCGTGCGACCAGTGCCGACAACTCGCGAACCATGTGCACGCGCTCCTCGATCAGCACGGGGGCACCGTCGGCGAGGTAGCGCTCGGCGACCGCCCGCGCCTCGGCCACGTCCTTGGCGAGCGTCACCCCGCGTCCGTCGTAGCCGCCGCGCGCGGCCTTGACGACGACGGGCCCGCCGACCTCGGCGGCGAACTCGTCGACGTCCGACGGACGGGTCACCTCGACGAACCGCGGGATGGGTGCGCCCAGCGCCTGCAACCGGCGGCGCATCACCAGCTTGTCCTGCGCGTGCACCAGGGCCCCGGGCGGCGGCGCGACGTTGACGCCCTCGCGGACCAGCTCGTCGAGCAGCGCGGTCGGCACGTGCTCGTGGTCGAAGGTGAGCGCCGAGGCGCCCTCGGCGGCGCGGCGCAGCGCGTCGATGTCGGTATGGGCACCGACGATGACGTCGGGGGTGACCTGAGCCGCGGGATCCCCTGCCGAGGCGGCCAGCACGCGCAGGGTCTGACCGAGTTCGATCGCCGCCTGATGCGTCATCCTGGCCAGCTGTCCACCGCCTACCATCGCCACCACCGGAGGCCGGAACCCGTCGCCGCTCATGCCGTCATGGTGTCACGCCCGCAGCACCCGTCCGCACCGGCTGCGACCTGCACGGGTACGCGTCAGGGGCCCTATTTCCGTAGACTCGGCTCTCGTGTCCTTCGCTGATGCCACCATTGCGCGGCTTCCCCGCGCGGTTCGGCCCTTCGCTGAGCGGCATCACGAACTGATCAAGTTCGCGATAGTCGGCGCCTCCACGTTCGTGATCGACTCGTCGATCTTCTTCACGCTCAAGCTGACGATCCTCGAGCCCAAGCCCGTCACGGCGAAGATCATCGCCGGCATCGTGGCGGTCATCGCGTCGTACATCCTGAATCGCGAATGGAGCTTCCGCGATCGCGGCGGCCGCGAGCGGCACCACGAAGCGCTGCTGTTCTTCGGCGTCAGCGGCGTGGGAGTGCTGCTCAGCATGGCCCCGCTGTGGGTGTCCAGCTACGTGCTGGGTCTGCGCGTGCCCGAGGTGTCGCTCACGATGGAGAACATCGCCGACTTCATCTCGGCGTACATCATCGGCAACCTGCTGCAGATGGCGTTCCGGTTCTGGGCGTTCCGGCGCTGGGTGTTCCCCGACGAGTTCGGCCGCAACCCGGATAAGGCCGTCGAGGCCACCATGACCGCGGGTGGCATCGCCGAGGCACTCGAAGACGACTACGAGAGCCACCACGGCGTCGGTCGCAGCGCGGGTCAGGGCATCACGCCCACCCCCGATCCGGCCGCCCCGGACGCCGGGACGATCACCCCGATCGGCTCACGCCGTCGCGCCGCTCAGCTCGGCGACTCCTCGGAACCGAGGGTGTCGAAGACTTCGTGATAGAGCAGGGAGTGCACCTGCTCGACGCGCGGGATGTCGTGAAACTCCAGTGGGTCCTGCGCCGCTGACTCGATGATCAGCGTGCCGGTGCGCAGCATTCGGTCGAGCAGACCGTGCCGGAACTCGACGCTGTTGATCCGCGCCAGCGGGATGTCGATGCCCTGCCGGGTCAGCAATCCGTGGCGGAACATCACCCGACGGTCGGTGATGACGAAATGCGTTGTCCGCCAGTTCAGAAATGGCCATAGGACCAGCCACCCCACGATGATCGCCCACACCACGCCGATGACGATCATCACGATGTTGGTGGCGGTGGGCTCCCAGTCCGTCTGATTGACGACGGCCGCGCCGAAGGCGGCCGCCGCGGTGACGAGCAGCAACACCAGGATCGGGCCGATCAGGCGCTTCCAGTGCGGGTGCCGGTGCAGCACCACGCGCTCGTCGGCGGCCAAGACGTTGTCCGGGTAGGGCATGACGCGACTGTAGAGCGTGGCAGGCACCCGCACGAGGACACCGGCAGAAGTGATTCCTCGCCCGGCTAGACCCTCGGTGCCGCCGCCGCGATGTCCACCGACTCGGCGCGAGCGCGCGCCTGCCACGGCGCGATGATCGCAAGCCCGACTGTGCCCCCGAGGATCGTGCCGACCGCCAGTCCCACGGCGACCCCGGTCGCGCTGGGGAAGAGCACGGCGGCGCCCAGGGAGACGACGAGCGTGGCCACCATCGTGCCGATCTTGAACACGATCGCGTCGGTACTCCGGTTGAACGTCTTGAGGAAGATTCCCAGCCCGAGCGACAGCATGACCGCGCCGTACTCCACCACCACGATGGGCAGCACCTGCTGCGCCGGTGCGAACGACTCGCCGAGCAGGTAGGCGCCGAGGTGCACCGGCAGCGACCAGAGCAGCAGGCCCGCCACGACGTTGACGTAGACCATCACCAGGGCGAAACGCACGATGCCCTGCCACACGACCCTTGGCTGGGACGAACTCCGCGTGCTCTCCGAGATGACGATCAGCTGGAACGCCGACGCGAGGATCGCCAGCGGGGCCAGCAACACCGTTGCGCCGCGCAACGCCGCGGTGGCGGCAGAACCCAGCATCGCCGCGACGATCGTCAGGACGAGGAACACGGTGACCTGTTCGATGCCGGCGTCGATTCCGTATCTGACCCTATGCTGCCACCCGGCTGCGGCCCACGTCACGATGCCGCGGACCCGTGGGACGACCCGGAGACTCACCGCCATCCCGACGAAGGCGGCGAGGGCGAGCCCACCCCATCCCCCGAGGACGTACGGGACCGTCACGACGTCCAACCAGGTTGCGACGAGCAATCCGACCGTCCCGAGACACCAGATGCCGTCCCACAGGGCCGCGACGTGTGGCCGCCCCTCGGCGATCGCGACGTATCGCAGCATGTCCTGACACAGGACGAACGGCGCCGAGACGGCGAGCAGGACGGCCGGCAGGCCGACCGTCCGACCATAGGTCAGCATGAACAGCGCCAGGATCAGGCCGACGACGACCCCGGCGACCAACGCGAACGAGCCCTCCCGCCTGATCTGGGCGCTGGTCTGATCCGCCTTCAGTAGCAGGGGCGTCCCGATCGCGCCCCGCATGGTGCCCATCACCGCGACGAGCGCCATCATCATCAGCGCGATGTCGCCGAAGGTCTGCGGCGTCGACACGACCGCGATCGCGAAGGTGATGAGGCCGTTGCTCGCGCTGGAGAAGATCTGGTCGAGGGTGCCCGACACCACCCGGACCCGGCGACTCAGCGGCTGGTCACCCATGTGGGTCGCTCGACACGAGGTGTCCGGCGGCCGCGGACTGCACGCGTGGGTCCGTGGGATCCTTCCCGTGCAGGAAGACGAAGTACAGCGCGAGGGCCGCGAGCACCGTCACGGCGATCGCGGCGAGCACTCGCAGCGTCGACTGCACCATCGTCATTCCCACTTCGTCGTCGACTTGCATTGCCGGGCGGGTCCGCGAATTTCGGTCAGGACCGATGGTCAGGCTACGCCGTGGTGGCGGTGGCCGTCATCGGACGAGGACACCGCTCCTCACAACCCCACGCTCAGAACGTCTTTCGAAGCCCCAGATTGGTCGACGGTCTCGTCGTCGGCGCGTTCCAGGCCGACGCTGGACGCCGAGAACGGCGAAAATGCAAGGCGGCGACTCGTTGCTGCTGGGTCGGTGAGTCCCGCCCGTGCGACCATGACCAGACCATGACGTCTCGCAATTCACGGCTGCCGATCAGACCGACCGTGCTGACTCCGCACCGGCTGCTGGCAGCGCTGTCCCTGCTCCTCGTCATTGCGGTGGCTGTTGGCTGCAACCGGCAGAGCGTGGCGGAACCACCTCTGATCGGCGAAGCGCGGCTGAGCATGGCGGGCCTCGCGGACGGCCCGCCCCCGCCGACGTTCGGGCCCGGTCCGGCGACACTCGCGGCAGACCCGCCGAGCGATCCAGGAGCCCAGCTCAGGATTGCGGGGGGACGGCTGACCAACGACCCGTCGGGCCCCGGCCGTGCCGCCGGTTATTACACCTCCGCCGACCTGGGTGGACCGATCACCAGGATCGGCGCCCGGTGGACGTTCGCGCCTCGGGGCGGATCACAGGGTGCGATGGCGCTGGTGGTCTCCAGAAACGGTCTGAATCTGCCCTTCTCGGTACACCTGAACATCACTCCCAAATTCTGGAGCTTCGGGGTGTGGCCCGCCGGCGGCGGACCGGGGACCGGCCTCCAGACGCTGGGCTACGAGCAGTTCGACGTCCCGCTCGCGCAGGACGGCACGACGGAACACGAGACCCAGGTCGTCATCGAGGGCGAACGCGTGGACGTCACCCTGCCCGACGGCGAACACAGAGTCATCAGGGATCCCCGGATCGCCGAGTGGGCCGGCTCGTTCGCGACCTTCGAGGTGTACGCGGACAACGCCATGACGGATTCGCGGGCCGGCTTCACCGACGTCTGGGCCGAGAGCCGCGACGTCGGGTGACCACCTACCTCGAAAGAACCCGCGCGGCGACCTTCGGCTGCCAGTCGTTGGTCAGCAGCGCGCCGTAGTTGCCCTCCGGGTCGGCTGCCATGCCGTCGCCGTCGCGGATGGTGAAGATGAAGGCGGGTCCGCTGTACCCGGTGGCAGCAGCAGCGGCAAGGACGTCGGTGATCTGCTTCGCCTGCTCGTCCTGGGTCACCCCGTCCGGCGCGGGCATGGTCGGTGCGCCGAGTTCGGTCATCCAGATCTGTTTGGCGCCGTCCCCTTCGGCGGCCATGACCCCGTGCATCTGCCCGACCGCGGACCATCCGCCATACGAGTCCGCGTCCAACCCTCCCGGTGACACGTAGGGGTGCATCGCCGTCGCATCGAAGTATCCCTTCGCGCCGCTGGCGTACATCTGCGACAGGAACGTCGCGGGTGGGATTTCGCCGGTACGGCTCATCCCGGCCGAAACGATCGTCGCGCCGGGCTGAACCTTCTTGATCGCGGTGTAGGCGGCCTTGAGCAGGTCGGTGTACTTCGCCGCGGCGTCACCGGTGGAACCGAAGTAATCGGAGGAGTTCGGCTCGTTCCAGATCTCCCAGCTGGAGACTCGAGTGCCGTACCGGCCGACCGCCGCCGTTGCGAAGTCGCCGAAGTCGGCCGCGTTCTGCGGCGGCGCGCTCCACGACGTGCCGGGCGCCCGCGCCCAGTCCGGGGCGAAGGCGACCATCATCAACACCTTCAGACCGTGGGCGCGAGCCGAATTCACGACGCCGTCGATGTAGCTCCAGTCGTAGAGACCTTCCACCGGCTCGACACGAAACCAGTCCACGACCACCCTCAGCCAGGTCGCATTGGTCTTGGCCACGGCGTCGAGTTCGCGGTCGAGGGTCTGCTGACTGAGCCTGACGTCGCCGCCGTACTGGCTGAATCCGTATCCGGCGCTCGGCGCCTCGAGCGCTGCGGAAGTCGGCGCCTGCACGGCGAGGCCGATCGACAACACGGCAACGGCGGCCACCGCAACCCCGATCGACCATCTACGCATGTCGCAAACCTACCTTGGAGCGTTCACCCGACGCGTTGCCCGCGAACGCATGCCCGACGGCGCGCCAATGGCCCTTACGGCTGATCGAGGGTGCGCTAGGGTTTGGCGGTCAACCCATCTGGCTCGGGACGGTCTCTCTTGACGAATCACCATCTGCCCAACGTCCGGCCGAACAAGTGGCTGTCGCTGTTGCTGTGGATGCTCCCCAACAGCGACATCAAGACCTGGGCTCTGCGGCGCCTCGGCAACCAGATCGGGCGCGACGTGTCGCTCGGACCGAGCATCGTCATCGGTTGCGGACGATTCACCATCGGCGACGAATCGGCCATCGCGACGTTCAACGTCTTCCGGAATCTGTCTACCGTCGACGTCGGAGCCAAGGCGTTCATTGGCAACTTCAACCAGTTCACCGCGGCAGCCGACTACCAGTTGTTCAGCCCGCTGGTCGGCAAATTCATCATGGGTGACCTGAGCACCGTCACCAACCGGCACTACTTCGACTGCTCCGGCCAGGTGATCCTGCGCGCACGCGCGGGCATCGGCGGGATCAGGAGCATCTTCCAGAGTCACGAGATCGACCTGATGGAGAACCGCACGAAGGTCGGCCGGATCGTCCTCGGCGAGAACGCGATGACGGGTACCGGCTGCACGCTGCTGATGGACTCGGAGCTGCCCCCGCGGTCGGTATTGGCTGCCCGGTCCCTGCTGACCAAGGCCAAACGACGCGAGGACCTGCCCGAGTCCGGCCTCTACGCCGGGGTGCCCGCGCGGTTCATTCGCGAGGTCACCGACTTCGAATGGTGGGATCGCGACTCCTACAACACCCCGGTGATGGAGTTCGACGACGCGAAGTTCCAACTCGACTAGAGCCGGGCCCCGAGCGAGACCCGAGACCGGCTCTGCGCGCGGGCGCACCGCCGGCCCACCTCGTCACCGACCACGCGTGGCAACGGTCGGGCGGTCGGGAAACGCCGTTGGGACGGCATGCTCCGTAAGATGGTTTATAGTTGCCCCGCAAACACATCATCGCTGGTTGCGCTGAATCGTTTGCCGAGGTCCATCGCCGAGAGATCGTCGGCGGCGGGTCCGCGACCGTCCGACACCTCAAGCCCCGAGCGAAGGACCTCCGCACGTGACCGAACCGGCAGGCAAGCGCGCACTCATCACCGGGATCACAGGGCAGGACGGCTCCTATCTGGCCGAACTGCTGTTGTCCAAGGGCTACGAGGTCCATGGTCTGGTTCGCCGGTCGTCCAGCTTCAACACCTCGCGAATCGATCATCTCTACGTCGATCCGCACGAACCCGACGCCCGGCTGTTCCTGCACTACGGCGACCTGACCGACGGCGCACGGCTCGTGACCTTGCTGACCACGATCAAGCCGGCCGAGGTGTACAACCTGGCGGCGCAGTCCCACGTCCGGGTGAGCTTCGACGAGCCGGTGCACACCGGCGACACCACGGGCATGGGTTCCATGCGACTGCTCGAGGCCGTGCGGCTCTCGGGACTCGACTGCCGGTTCTATCAGGCCTCCTCGTCGGAGATGTTCGGTGCGTCGCCGCCGCCGCAGGACGAGGACACGCCCTTCTACCCCAGGTCGCCCTACGGCGCCGCAAAGGTGTACTCGTACTGGGCAACCCGGAACTACCGCGAAGCGTATGGCATGTTCGCCGTGAACGGCATCCTGTTCAACCACGAATCACCGCGCCGAGGCGAGACTTTCGTGACCCGAAAGATCACCCGAGCGGTCGCGCGCATCAAGGCCGGGGTGCAGGACAAGCTCTACCTCGGCAACCTCGACGCGGTCCGCGACTGGGGTTACGCGCCCGAGTACGTCGAGGGCATGTGGATGATGCTGCAGAGCGACGTCGCCGACGACTACGTCCTCGCGACCGGGCGCGGCTTCACCGTGCGCGAATTCGTGGAGGCATCCTTCTCACACGTCGGCCTCGATTGGGAAGACCACGTGGTGTTCGACGAACGTTACCTTCGCCCAACGGAAGTCGACGCGCTGATCGGGGACGCCGGCAAGGCGGAGCGGGCCCTGGGCTGGCAGGCGAAGACCCACAGCGCCGATCTCGCGCGTCTGATGGTGGCGGCCGACGTCACCGCCCAGGAATGCGAGGGCCGACCGTGGATCGACCAGCCGCTGGTCGCGGGCTGGCCGTCGGCGTGAGCGCATGAACCCCCCGCCCTACGCACTGGACCGCGCTGCGCCCACCTTCGTCGCCGGACACGGCGGCCTGGTGGGCTCGGCGCTGGTCCGGGCCCTCGAGGCAGCCGGATTCGACGACCTGGTCGTACGGTCGCGCAGTGAACTCGACCTCGCGCACCGGGACGCGGTCTTCGAGTTCATGCGCGACGTCCGCCCGAGCGCCGTCGTCGTCGCGGCGGCCAAGGTCGGTGGGATCGGGGCGAACGACACCTACCCGGCCGACTTCCTCTCGGAGAACCTGCAGATCCAGGTCAATCTCATGGATGCTGCTGCCGAGGTTCGGGTTCCACGTCTGCTCTTCCTCGGCTCGTCCTGCATCTACCCGAAGTTCGCTCCGCAACCCATCACCGAGGACGCGCTGCTGACCGGCCCACTCGAGTCGACCAACGACGCGTACGCCATCGCGAAGATCGCGGGCATCCTCCAGGTACAGGCAGTCCGCAGACAGCATGGGCTGCACTGGATCTCGGCGATGCCCACCAACCTCTACGGACCCGGGGACAACTTCACCTACGAACAGTCACATCTGCTGCCCGCCCTCATCCGTCGGTACTCGGAGGCGGTCGATGCGGATCTCGACGTGGTGACCAACTGGGGCACCGGGAGTCCGCGACGGGAACTGCTGCACGTCGACGACTGCGCATCCGCCTGCCTGCACCTCCTCGAGCACTACGACGCCGCCGGGCACGTGAACGTCGGCACCGGTAGGGATCACACGATCGCCGAGATCGCCGAGATGGTGGCCGACGCCACCGGATTCCGGGGACGGACGGAATGGGACCGCACCAAGCCCGACGGAACACCGCGCAAGGTGCTCGACACGTCACTGCTCACCGACACGGGCTGGACGTCGACCGTCCCACTGCGGGATGGCATCACGTCTACGGTGGCATGGTTCCGCGACAACGTCGCCGTCATCAGACGATGACACCTCCGGTGAGCGTGCCGGAGGGTCGCATGCGAATCTGCGTCTGCAGCGTCAACTACTTCCCCGAGCACACCGGGATAGCGCCGTACACGACGGCCCTCGCGGAAGGTCTGGTGGCGAACGGGCACGAGGTCACCGTCCTCACCGCCCCGCCGCACTACCCGCACCGACACGTCGCCGAGGAGCATCGTCATCTCGTCGGGACCACCCGCAGCGAGAACGGGGTCACGGTGCGACGCCTGCCGTCCTACGTTCCGAGCAATCCGAGTCTCAAGCATCGCCTGGCCTTCGAATCCGCCTTCGGCGGCAAGGCGGTGGCGGCGCGCTGGGGCCGGCCCGACGTCGTCCTGACGATGAGCCCGTCACTCATCGCGAGCGGCATGGTGGTGGCGAGGGCGCGCGCCTCCGGCACCCCGGTCGGGGTCATCGTGCAGGACCTGTACGGCCGCGGCGTGGTCGAGACCGGCGCGATGAGTGGCGGAATGGCCGACGCTGCAACGAAGTTCGAAGCATCCATTCTGCGAGCCGCAACCGGGGTCTCGGTCATCCACGACAGGTTCGCCGCCGCCACAACCGACATGGGCGTTCCTCGTGATCGGGTCCGGGTCATCAGGAACTGGACCCACGTCGAAGCGCGTGACCCGTCGACCGACGTAGCGGCACTCCGGTCACGGCTCGGCTGGTCACCAGACGACTGCATCGTCCTGCACAGCGGCAACATGGGCGTCAAGCAGGGTCTGGAGAACGTCGTCGACGCCGCCAAGGTCGCCGACACCCGCGAACTCCGCGTCCGGTTCATCATGCTCGGCGACGGCAACCAGCGCCCCGCGCTGGTCGAGAGGGCGACGGAGGTCGCCCGCATCGAGTTCATGGAGTCGGTGGACGAGGACGTCTACCGCGACGTCCTCGCCGCCGCCGACGTACTCCTGCTCAACGAGCGACCCGGCGTCGGAGAGATGGCCGTGCCCAGCAAGTTGACGTCCTACTTCGCCGCCGGGCGTCCGGTCCTCGCGTCGACCGATCCCGGTGGCGTCACCGCACAGGAGGTCGACAGAGCCGGTGCCGGTGTCGTGGTTCCGGCCGGCGACCCCGCCGCCCTGATCGACGCACTCCTGCGACTGGTCGACGACCCGCCGGCCTGCCGTGCGATGGGGTCGGCCGGCCAGGACTACGCACACCGCGTGCTGGGCGCCGACCACGCCATCGCGCAATACGACCAGTGGTGTCGCGACCTGGTTCGGGGAGCCGGGCGGCGCCGACCACCGGACGGGTCGGCGTGATCGACGGGCCCAGGGCGACACTGCGTCTCCTCCAGGTGACGGGCACGCTCGATCCGGAATACGGCGGGCCTCCGGTCGTCGTGAACCAACTGACCTCGGCGCTCGGCGCCAACGGCTTCGACGTCGACGTGGTGACCTTGGACGAACCCAGCTCTCCATGGCTGGCCGACGTCCCCGGCAATCCGGTGGCCCTCGGCTTCCGCATGGCGGGTTACCGGTACAACCACGGTTTGGTCGACTGGCTCCGAACGCACGTCGACGACTACGACGCCGTCATCGTCCACGGCATCTGGCAGTACCAGAGTGTGGCAGTGCGGTCGGTGTGCCGGCGGCAGGGTGTGCCGTACTTCGTCTTCGTCCACGGCGCCCTCGACCCGTGGTTCGCCGAACGATACCCGCGCAAGCATGCGAAGAAGTCGCTGTACTGGAAGCTGATCGAGCGCAGGGTGCTGCGCGACGCCCGGGCGGTGCTGTACACGTGCGACGAGGAGCGACGCCTTGCGGCAACCGCGTTCACGCCGTATCGGGCCACCGAGGCCATCGTGAATCTCGGCATCGCCGAACCGCCCGGTGACGCGGACCGGCAGGTCGCCGCGTTCTACGCCGCGCATCCCCATCTCCGCGGACGCCGGATCACGTTGTTCCTCAGCCGGTTGCACCCCAAGAAGGGCTGTGACCTCCTCATCCGGGCGTTCGCGGAATCGAGTCGATCCGAGCCGCACGCGCACCTGGTGCTCGCCGGCCCGGACTCCGACGGCACGATGGCGACACTCGTCGAACTCGTCGACGCGCTGGGCATCGCGGAGCGCGTGACGTGGGCGGGGATGATCACCGGCGACGTGAAGTGGGGGGCCTACCGGGCCGCCGACGTATTCGCACTCACCTCGCACTCGGAGAACTTCGGGATCGTGCTCGCGGAAGCACTTGCGTGCGCGCTGCCCGTCCTGATCACCGACAAGGTGAACATCTGGCGCGAGATCGTCGGTGCAGGGGCGGGTTTCGTCGCGCCCGACACCGAAGCGGGTGCGCGGGAACTGCTGGACGGCTGGGCGGCATTGTCGGACGCCCAGCGCAACGACGTTCGGGAGCGAGCGCGCTCCTGCTTCGTCGACAACTTCGAGGCGCGACACGCCGGCCTGGTGTGCGCGAGGACGATCGCCGCGGCGATCGGGAAGGCGGACCACGCGTGAAGCGCATCGTCAAGCTGGCGGCAATCCTTCGGGTGCCGACGTTCCGTTCGGCGCTCTTGCGTCACCGCGTCGCAGCGGCGGTCGAGCACACCAGGGTCCTGGGTGATCTCGACCTTCGTACCGTGATCGACGTCGGAGCGAACCGGGGACAGTTCTCGTTGTTCGCGCTACAGCACTTCCCCGGGGCCTCGATCATCGCCATCGAACCGCTGGCCGGGCCTGCGGAACGATTCCGACGCACCTTCGCGGGCCACGACCGGGTGACCCTGCATCAGACGGCCCTCGGGCCGGTGGGCGGGGAAGCCACGATGCACGTGTCGGGACAGGACGATTCGTCGTCCCTGCTGCCCATCACGTCGACCCAGTCCGACATGTTCAAGGGCACCGCCGAGGTACGGACCGAGGAGGTGCGGGTCAGCACACTGCCCGACCTGATCGACCGGGCGTCGATCCAGTCACCGGCCATGCTCAAGCTCGACGTCCAGGGCTTCGAACTCGAGGCACTGCGGGGCTGCGCGGAGTTCCTCCCCGACTTCGCCTACGTGTGCGCCGAGGGCTCGTTCGTCGAACTGTACGAGGGTCAGGCCAAGGCGGACGACGTCATCGTGTGGCTGCGAGAGCACGGCTTTCACCTGATCTGCGTCTACGGCACGGTGAGCGACGACCAGGGCCGAGCCGTTCAGGCCGACATGCTGTTCGGGCGGACACATCCGGCGGAGTAGCCGCCGCGTCAGAGCGCGGGTGTGTCGCGCGTGGCAGCGTACGGCGATGCGGCGTGCTTGACCGGCGTCGTTGCCGGCCCATCCGACTGCGGAGCGGCCGGGGTGGCGTCCCGCCGGTCGGTGGCGTGACCCTCGTTCAACACCACGCCGATCACGTCGACGTTGATGTTCTCCAAGTGGTCCATGCAGTCGTGGAGATCCGAGATCTTCGAGCGCTTCGGCCGGGCCACCAGCAGGACGCCGTCCACCCAACGCGCCGCAGCCTCGGCGTCCGGGCCCTCGAGCAGAGACGCGGCGTCGACGATGACGTAGTCGAACGACTGCCTCAGTTCCTGAAAGAGTGTGCCGCACGCCGGTGACGACAGCAGGTCGGCAGGATTGCTTCGGCCCAGCTTCCCGGCGGTCAGGACGTTCAAGCCGTCGAACTGAGCCACCTGGAGGATCGCCGAGAGTGGCGCCCGGCCGGTGATCGCGCTCGTCAGTCCCCGCGCGTCGCTCGTCGCGGTGCGGACTCCGACGCCCGGCTGCCGCAGGTTCGCATCGACCAGGACGACCGAGTTGCCGCCCTCGGCGAACGCCGCCGCCAAATTGACTGCGACCGTGGACTTCCCGTCACCCTTGCGGGGACTCGTCACCAAGATCGTGGAGAGGGCGCGCTCCGAGTGAGCGACGGACAGCCCCGTGCGAAGGTGCCGGAACGCCGCTGCGGCAGGACTTGCCGCCGCACCGAAGTCCAGCGTGGATGTCTCCCCGAAGAGCCGATCATGCGGCAGCTTGGCGAGGGTGCGGGTGCCCGCCTGCCGCTCGACGTCCGCGTCGTCGCGTACGGAATTGTTCAGTCGCTCGCGGCCCAGGGCGAGGACGATTCCCGCGAAGAGGCCGATGACGGTCGCCAGCACGGTGTTGATCAACAACAGCGGCGAGACCGGGTCGTCGGCCACGGTGGCAGGGCTCAGCGCCGTCAGGCGCGCCGAGGGTTGGCCTCCCCCGCTTGGGGTCTCGAGAGCCGACACCCTGTCGGCCATCGAGTCGGCGACCGCGTTGGCGAGCCGCCGAGCCACCTCGGGGCTCGCGTCGCGCGCCGTGATCGTCAGCAGGACCGTGTCGGGGACCGTCTCGGCGCCCACGACGTCGCGGGCCTGATCGACCGGCATGTCGAGTCCCGCCGCCTTGACGGCGGGTTCGAGCACGGAGTCGGAGAACACCAGCTTGGCGTACGAGTTCACACGGTTCTGCGAGCCCATCACGTCCTCGTAGGGCGTGACGCGGTTCTCGATGCTGCCGGCCGTGACGTACATCGTCGTACTGGCCTCGTAGACGGGCTTCTGGATCAGCGACACGACCAGGGCGATCAGGCCGAACACGAGCGCGGTCCCGAGGATGATCCACCAGCCGCGCGACAAAACGGTGATCGCGTCCCGGGTGGACATTCGCTGCATGGTCGGCATGGTGCCTTCCTTCGATCGTGTTCCCCGTGTTGGCCGATGCGCTTCGCTGACGTGCCGTAAGCTGACTTAGCCTGCAGGTTACATGGTAGCTGGCGGATCACGCGCCACAACGGTGCGGAGGTCACCGACGTGGCGGGAGTTGATGACCGAACCATGACATCGGAGCCTCTGACGACGCTACGGCCGTTGCCCGGCGACGTCGTCGGTGCGGTCCGGCTGCCCGCTTGGGTGCCCAAGGCGGCGATCGCGTCGTTCCTGGTGGCGTCATTCACTGCCACGTGGGGCGGTTTCATGATTGCCGGCCTGCAGCTGGCCGACATGTTCCTCGTGATGTCGCTGGGCGTCATCGGGGTGCTGGTGGTTTTCGGGGACTTGCGTTTCCGCATTCCGTGGTGGCTGTTCGCTCCGGTCGTCGCTTTGTTGGCGTGCTTGCTCGCGCTGTCCGTCGTCCCCATTCCGGACGCCGTCTTCGGTGCGCGGTACCAGCCGCCCTTCATCACGCCGGACAGCCTCGTCAAGGCCCTCTACTGGATCATCGCCCTCGTGGCGGTGCCGCTGGCCGCCGTGGCGTGCTCGGCGCTCGACGCCCGGGTGGTGACGTGGATACTCGCGTGCTTCCTGGCGGGAGTCTGCGTCTCGGCGATGGTGGCACTCACCGATCTCACCGCCTTGACCCACATCGCACAATCCATCGGCTACGACAGCAACAACCGCCGTCAACCTGGCCTGACGGTGCACCCGAACTCCCTGGGCATCACGTGCGTCATCGCGGCGCCCTTCGCCGTCCACTTCATGAACCAGGCCCGACATCACTGGCTGCCGACCATCGCCCTGGTCATCCTCTTCGGCGGTGCACTGGCCACCGGGTCCCGGGGTACGCAGGCCGTCCTGCCATTGGCCGTCCTCGCCGCGATCCTGGTGTCCCCGCACAAGAAGCGGGTCCTGGGGTTGTTGGCCGGAATCGCGGTTGCGGGGATACTCGGCGGATTCTTCATACTTCAACAACTCGTCCTCGGCTTCCTCGGCGAACTGCTGCGATTCGGTGGAACCAACGTGAATACCGGCGGCGACACCGAACGCAGAATGGTCACCCTCCAAGCACTTGAGGACATCTCGCGATATCCATTCTTCGGAATCGGAATAGAACACATCGTGGAGGCTCACAACATCTATCTGCAGATCCTGTCGGCCGGTGGGTTGGTGTTGGCCGCAGGGATGTTCACCTACTGGTTCTGCGCCCTGTTCTCCTGCTGGCGCGCGGGTCGCCACGGCGTGGCGGTCGCGCCGTTCCTGGTGATCTCGATCGTCGCCTGGCTCGCGATCGGAGCCATCGAGAACCAGCTCACCGACCGTTTGCTGTACTACACCGTCGGTTGTGCCGCGGCGCTTGCCGCCGCGCACGTGTCCGAAAGGGTCAAGCGTCCCCGGATCAGAGCCTCGCGGACGGGCCCCACCAGGTAGCCAACGGTCGTCCTACCGCGACGACCCACGGCGCCGGATGAGCACGAACAATCCCACCGCCACGGCCAGCAGCACGAGCGCACCGGCGGCGATGAGCCCCTCGACCCGCCAGCTGCCGCCGTCCACCGCAGCCTCCGCCGCAGGATCGTCGACGTCACTCATCGACTGGGTGTCAGCGCCGACTGTGAGATTCACCGTCTCGCCCGCCCCGCCGGTCGCCACGACGTCGCCGGTCAGCGATGCCCACCGCCCGGTGAGCCCACGGATGAAGTCGAAGCTGCGATCCACCAGTGCCCAGTCGCCGGTACCGGTCACCGCCAGGATGGTGCGCCGGTTCTCCGAGAACGTCTGGACGACTCCGAGCGGGCCCGCTCCGTCCACGCCGGTCACCGGTGTGCCGTCGGTGGTGAACGAGTCGTTCTGGCCTGGCAGCAGCGGCGGGGTCAGGTTGACCCGCCGAAGTTCGTCACCACCGGCCACCACGAGGAGTCCGGTGTCCCCATCGGATACGGCCTGATCGAGGGTCGTCACATGCGGTCGGAGAATCGCACCGGTCTGTTGCGCCAGGAGGTTGACGGCCTGGGCGGCGAAGCGAAGGTGATCGGGGCTGTCCACGGAGACGTCGAAGTCCGGTAGGAACGACATGGGGAGGACGGGGAACCCGGCTTGGTCGTTGCTTCCCGCCGTGACCGACACCGTCGACTGAGGATTCAGCGCGAAGGTGATCCGGTCGAACACCGGCGCACAGCCCTCGCGTGGCGTGTAGCGGACCTCCATCGCCAACGCGACGGTGGAACTGATCGCCTCGGAGGGGACGTCCATGTTCAGGTCGAGTCTGCCCGAGTCGTCCAGCGCCTTGGCGCCGATGACCGTCGATCCGGCCCGGACCAGCACCGAGCCCTCTCCTCCGGTGATCGGCGAGTAGTCGGCCAGCAGGTGGATCCGCGCACGGCCCACCTTCCCGACCCCGAACGAGCCGGGATCGAAGCCGGTGAACAGCGTCGTGGCACCGAGGACGGACACCTGACCGGTCATGCCCAGTTGGCCGAACGTCCTGGTGTCGGTCGACTTGGGCTGCGCGTCGGTCGACGACGCCACCGAGACGGACGTCGTCTGCGCCAGCTCGAAGCGGCGATCGGCGAACAGCGCCACCTGTCGCTTCAAGTCGTCACCACTGCCCGTGATGGCGAGGACGGCCTCGGGGGTGTCCGGATTCTCCACGGTCATCCCGGGCGCACCGTCGCCGCGGACGTCGATCACCCGCCGGGACTCGGCCGGCGGCACCGCGTCCGGAGATGTGTCGACGTCGATCCGCACCGGCATCGGGCGGTAGAGCTTGGTGAGCTGTGCCACGAGGTCCAACGCGGCCTGCTGCTGATCCTCGTTCGGCGTCGGGCCGACGCGGATGACGATCTGGTCGAGGTAGCCCGGTAGGAAGTCGGCGACGGTGCGCGGGTTGGGGGTCGGGCCCGAGAACGCCGTGGAGAGTTCACTGAGGGTGACGGCCGGCGGGGGAACGCACGCGGTCGTCGGGGAACTGTCCACACGTAGAAGGAAGCTCAGTCCGGCGATCCCACCGACCACCTGTGCGGCGGCGATGTCGACGGCGAAGGGCGCCGTGACCGGCCCCACGGGGAGCGGAATGCTGCCGAGGAAGGTGCCACGGACGTCGAGGACGTCCACCCGGCCGCCCGGACCGACGTCCACCACCGAGCCGACCTGGCCCGTCAGCACAGTCGGCAGCACACCCTGCGGCACGGGAACCGCGATGTCGGTCGGCAGGTTGTAGCCGAGCATCTGGATGCGGTCGGCGAGGCCCAGTTGCCGCCAGGCGATCGCAGGAGTGGTGCCGGCCGCCGGCGCCTCGACGACAGGCTCCGGCGCGGGCTCGGACCATGCCACGGGAAGGGCCGACGACGACGCCATGGCGACGCACAGGACGAGCGATCCCAGAAGACGGAACGCCGCAGTCACAGCCGCTGTCATAGCGCTCCTTCGATTCTGGCTCAGCGCGAGTCGTCGTAATGTAAGCCAAGTTATCGCCTTAGCTGAGTAGAACCGCCGACATCCACGGCCGCGTCCGGCAAATGTTGCCGAAGGAGCGGTGAGGCGGCGCCTCGCGTCTCCGTCGGACGGCTTGCGCACGGGTTGAGCCACCCGGGTCCGCCGTCGGGGACGCGCTGCTCGCCGCACCGTTCGAGCGCCGCGCCGGGCCAGAGCGACCGGCGCTCAGACTGGCCGCAGATGAACCACGTCACCTGCGGATATGGTGATCACCCCCGTTTCGGTGTCGACGTGCAGTCGACCCTGTGGGTCGATGCCGGTGGCCATGCCGACGACCGTGCGATCGCCGGGGAGGGTCACTCGCACGCGGGCCGAGACGGTAAGGCTGCGCGACGCGTACTCAGCCACCAGGTCGGCGTCGGCACCCCCGGCCGACCGCAGCCCGTCCACGCGGCGGACGAGTTCGCCGAGCAACTCGACGATCAGGCCGGCCCGGTCGACGTCGGCCGCTCCTTGGAGCGTCAAGGAGGTGGCATTGGGATCGGGCAGTTCGTCGGCGTCGTAGGAGACGTTGAGGCCGACGCCGACCACGATGGTCGACGGCGACGGTGCGACCTCGGCGAGGATTCCGGCCAGCTTGCGCCCGTCGGATGCCGCGAGCACGTCGTTGGGCCACTTGAGGCCGGCCTCGACGCCGGTGACCTCGCGCACCGCGTCGACGACCGCCAGTCCCGTCACCAGCGGCACCCACCCCCACGAGCCGACGGGCACGTCGGCGGCATCGACGGCGATGGACACGATCACCTGCGCGCCCGGCACCGACGACCACACCCGCCCGTTCCGGCCCCGGCCGGCCGTCTGGTTCTCCGCGATCAACACGGCGCCGACGACGTCCTCCCCCCGGGCGGCGCGGCCCATCAGATCGGCGTTCGTCGAGCCGGTTTCGGCGACCACGTCGATCCGACTCGCGGGGACCGAGGCGAGGATCCGCTCCCGTAGCTCAGTGACGTCGAGGGGGGTCCGACCGGCTGTGGGCACGGGTGGTCTCCTGTCGGGATCGAAGGATCGTCGGCGGCGCGTACGGCCCGCACCACCGGGGAGATGTGGGAACCCTGCGGCGCGCCGATACTATCCATGACCATGACGAGCGTTACGGAACCGACCGCTGGAGCCGAGACCGACATCCACACCACCGCGGGCAAGCTCACCGACCTCCGCAATCGCACGGAGCAGGCGCTGCACCCGGTCGGTGAGGCCGCCGTCGAGAAGGTGCACGCCAAGGGCAAGCTGACCGCCCGGGAGCGCATCCAGGCCCTCCTCGACGAGGGCTCCTTCGTCGAACTCGACGCGTTGGCGAGACACCGCAGCACGAACTTCGGGATGGAGCAGAACCGACCGGTCGGCGACGGCGTGGTCACGGGCTACGGCACCATCGACGGGCGCGACGTCTGCATCTTCAGCCAGGACGCGACCGTGTTCGGCGGCAGCCTCGGCGAGGTCTACGGCGAGAAGATCGTCAAGGTCCAGGAACTCGCGATCAAGACGGGCCGACCTCTCGTCGGGATCAACGACGGAGCGGGCGCCCGGATCCAGGAGGGTGTCGTCTCACTTGGCCTGTACAGCAAGATCTTCCGCAACAACATCCTCGCGTCGGGCGTCATCCCACAGATCTCGCTGATCATGGGTGCCGCCGCGGGTGGCCACGTGTACTCCCCCGCCCTCACCGACTTCGTCGTGATGGTCGACAAGACCAGCCAGATGTTCATCACCGGACCCGACGTCATCAAGACGGTCACGGGAGAAGACGTGACCATGGAGGAGTTGGGCGGCGCGCACACCCACATGGCCAAGTCGGGTACCGCGCACTACGTGGCCTCGGGCGAGCAGGACGCGTTCGACTACGTGCGCGACCTCCTCAGCTTCCTGCCGCCGAACAACTACGCCGAGCCGCCACGTCTGGTCTCCCCGCCGCACCCTGGCGCCATCGAGGACAGCCTGACCGACGAGGACATCGAACTCGACACCCTCATCCCCGACTCGCCGAACCAGCCGTACGACATGCACCAGGTCATCACGCGGATCCTCGACGACGACGAATTCCTCGAGGTGCAGGCCGACTATGCGGGCAACATCCTGGTCGGCTTCGGCCGCATCGACGGACGATCGGTCGGCATCGTCGCCAACCAGCCCACGCAGTTCGCAGGATGCCTCGACATCAACGCCTCGGAGAAGGCCGCGCGGTTCATCCGGACCTGCGACTGCTTCAACATCCCCATCGTGCTGCTCGTCGACGTCCCGGGTTTCCTGCCGGGCACCGACCAGGAATACAACGGGATCATCCGGCGCGGCGCGAAGCTGCTCTACGCCTACGGCGAGGCCACCGTCGCGAAGGTCACCGTGATCACCCGCAAGGCGTACGGCGGCGCCTACTGCGTGATGGGGTCCAAGGACATGGGCGCCGACGTCGTGGTGGCGTGGCCGACGGCGCAGATCGCGGTCATGGGCGCCTCGGGCGCGGTCGGCTTCGTCTACCGGCAGCAGCTGAAGCAGGCTGCCGCCGACGGCGAGGACGTCGACGCGCTGCGGTTGCAGCTGCAGCAGGACTACGAGGACACGCTGGTGAACCCGTACATCGCAGCCGAGCGCGGCTACGTCGACGCGGTGATTCCGCCGTCGCACACCCGCGGGTACATCGCAACCTCGCTTCGGCTGCTGCAGCGCAAGGTGATTCAGATGCCGCCGAAGAAGCACGGCAACATCCCGCTGTAACCCCGCCGCCGATCACGCTCGAAGGACCCACCGGGAGGACGGACACGTGTCCCAGGACATCGACATCACCGAACTGAGCGACCCGCGCGACATGACGATCGACGCGCCGGTCGACGACTCGGTCGCGGTGTTCCGCGTCGAGAAGGGCAATCCGACGGTCGAGGAATTGGCCGCGCTGGTGACGGTGCTCGGCGGCGCCCGCGGCGGACCCGCCGAACCGGGCCCGCAGGAACTGAACCCCTGGGGCCACCCGGTCGACAAGTTGCGGTACACGGTGTTCAGCTGGCAGTTGGTCACACTGCTGGAACGGACGCACATGCGGCGATGACCCGCCTCGTCCTGGGATCCGCGTCGGCGGGCCGGCTCGGCGTCCTGCGTCGCGCGGGCGTCGAACCCCTGGTGGTCGTCTCGAACGTCGACGAGGACGCGGTCGCCGCCGGCCTCCCCGACGGCGTGAGTCCGGCGGAATTGGTGTGTGCGCTCGCCGTGGCGAAGGCCGAGGCGGTGACCGGGTCACTGCCGGTCGGTCTGACGGAGGACTGCATCGTCGTCGGCTGCGATTCCATGCTCTCGCTCGACGGACGCATGCACGGCAAGCCGGGTACCGCGGACGTCGCCCGTCGGCAGTGGACGTCGATGGCGGGCCGCGACGGTGTCCTGCACACCGGGCATGCCGTGCTCCGGATCGTGGGCGGCGTCGTCGCGGACCGGGCGATCGAGTGCGGCGACACCACCATTCACTTCGGCAGGCCCACGGATGCGGAACTCGACGCCTACGTCGCGAGCGGCGAGCCGCTGGGCGTGGCGGGTGCCTTCACTCTCGACGGCAGGAGCGGCTGGTTCATCGACGGCATCGTCGGCGACCCGTCGAACGTCATCGGCCTCAGCCTCCCGCTACTGCGCCGATTGCTGCACCGGGTGGGGTCGTCACTCGCGGACGTGGTTGACGACCCGACGTGAGGTCGGCTGCGCCACGCCGATCCGCACCGCGACGGTAGGCTCGCGACATGCCGTTGCCCGCAGATCCCAGCCCCGCCCTGGCCGAGTACGCCCACCCCGAGCGCCTCGTCACCGCCGACTGGCTGGCGAGCAATCTCGGCCGCAAGGGACTCGCGATCGTCGAGTCCGACGAGGACGTCCTGCTCTACGACACCGGGCACATCCCGGGCGCAGTCAAGATCGACTGGCACGTCGACCTCAACGACCCGAACGTGCGCGACTACATCGACGGCGCTCAGTTCGCGGCGCTGATGGATCGCAAGGGCATCAGCCGCGACGACACGGTCGTCATCTACGGAGACAAGAGCAACTGGTGGGCCGCCTACGCCCTGTGGGTGTTCACGTTGTTCGGCCACCCCGACGTCCGACTGCTCGACGGTGGTCGCAACCTGTGGGTGACCGACGGCCGCGACACCACGCTCGACGTGCCGTCGACGGCCACCTCGGGCTACCCGGTCGTCGAGCGCGAGGACTCCGCGATCCGCGCCTACAAGGACGACGTCCTCGGTGCGCTGGGTCGCCAGCCTCTGATCGACGTCCGCTCGCCCATGGAGTACACCGGTGAGCGCACCCACATGCCCGACTACCCCGAGGAGGGCGCGCTGCGCGGTGGCCACATCCCCACCGCCCGGTCCATCCCGTGGGCCAAGGCCGCGAACGACGACGGCAGGTTCCGCCCACGCGCCGAACTCGACGAGCTGTACGGCTTCCTCACCCCCGAGGACGAGACGGTGGTGTACTGCCGCATCGGTGAGCGCTCGAGCCATACGTGGTTCGTGCTGACCCACCTGCTCGGCCTGCCCGGCGTCCGCAACTACGACGGCTCGTGGACCGAGTGGGGCAACGCGGTTCGCGTTCCTGTCGCGGTCGGTGACGAACCCGGCGAGGCGCCGTGACCGCGCCCTCTCCCATGCCCCCGGCCCTGGCCGAGGTCGTCTCCGAGTTCGCCGAGATGCAGGGTCAGGACAAGCTGACGCTGCTGCTCGAGTTCGCGAACGAATTGCCGCCACTCCCAGACGATCTCGAAGAGGCGGCGATGGAGCCGGTGCCGGAGTGCCAGTCGCCGCTGTTCCTGCACGTCGACGCGGACGACCGCGACCACGTCCGGCTGTACTTCAGCGCCCCTGCCGAAGCGCCCACCACCCGCGGATTCGCCTCGATCCTGGCCACCGGCCTCGACGAGAGGTCTGCCGACGAGATCCTCGCCGTGCCCGACGACTTCTACTCGGAACTCGGACTGGGTGCCCTCATCAGTCCACTGCGGCTGCGGGGCATGTCGGCGATGCTGACCCGGATCAAGCGCCGCCTGGCTCAGTAGGCACCGTCGCCGCTGATCATGGCGCGCACCGTCTTCGCGGAGATGATGAGGTCGTCGACGAAGGACCAGTTCTCGACGTAGAACAGATCCAGTCGAACCGTGTCCTCCCAGGACAGATCTGACCGGCCGCTGACCTGCCACAGACCGGTGATTCCCGGCCGCACCAGCAGACGCCTCTTGACGTAGTCGTCGTACGTCGTGACCTCGCTGGCCAACGGGGGCCGTGGCCCGACGACGCTCATGTCGTTCTTGAGCACGTTGATGAACTGCGGGATCTCGTCGATGCTGTACTTCCGCAGGATCCGTCCCACCGGGGTGACGCGTGGATCACTCCGGATCTTGAACAGGACGCCGCCGTCGCTCTCGTTCTGCGCGGCCAGCGCGTCCCTCAACTCGTCGGCGTCCGGCACCATCGTCCGGAACTTGATCATCTGGAAGGGCTCGCCGTCCATGCCGATCCGCTCCGAGCGGTAGAACACGGGACCCTTGCTCGTCATCTTGATCGCCGCGGCGACCAGCAGCAGTATCGGCGAGAGACAGAACAGCACGGCACTGGCGAAGACGACGTCGAAGAGACGTTTCTCGAAGCGCTTCGCGCCGTCGTACTGAGGCTTCTCCACGTGGATCAGCGGCAGTCCCGCCACGGCACGCATGGTGAGCCGCGGGCCGGCGACGTCCACCACGCCCGGAGCGACCATGAGGTCGACGTCGAGTTTCTCGAGTTGCCACGAGATGTCGCGGATCGCCCGGCCGTCGAGTCGCTCGGTCGCCGTCAGCGCGACGGCGTGACTGTTGGTGGCCTCGATCGCCAGCAGGATGTCCGACTCGTCGCCGCAGATGGGGACCGAGCGGACGCCGGGGATGTCGATCGCGCGTTGCGAGAAGCCGCCGGGAACGCACGCACCGACCACCTCGTACTCGCAGTTGTTGTCCCGTGCGAGGGATCGGGCGAGGTCTCCGATGACGCGTGGGTTGCCGACGACGAGCACCCGGGTGATGCACTTTCCGTACCTGGCCCGTGCGGACGCCACGATCTGCCGGGCGATCCAGCGGCCCGCGAGGAGCGTGATGGCTCCCACGGGCAGGGCGATGATCAGGTACCCCCGTGCGATGTCGTGCTTGGAGACCATCGCCACGATCGCGATGGCACCGAACGCGGAGATGGTCGCCAGCCAGACGCGCCGATACTCCTCGAGCCCTTCGCCGATGATCCGGGGCGAGCGGGTTCGGAAGATCGACATCGCGGTCAACCAGCAGACGGCGACGATGATCGACACGGCCGTGTAGTCGGCGGTCTGATAGTTGCCGTCGGTTTCCGGCAGGAACCCGAATCGCACCCACTGCGCGATCGCCACGGCGACGACGACGGCCGCCGCGTCGACGACGATGAGCCGGCGGGCGTACTTGCGGTGCCAGACACGGGGGGTCCGCTCGGACGGCACGGCGTTTGCCGCAACGTTGAAGGCGTGCTCGACTACGCTCACCTCGAAGCCTCACTCACTCTTCGGTTCCGCTCGGGCCGACTGGGAACTCCCCGACGTTAGCAAATTCTTCAGCAGAATATACCGAGTGTGCGCGTGACAACGGGTGTACTTCCGACATAACAACCGATAATTGCCATTTAGGCAGTGAGATGCGTCTCAAAACTGCTCATGCCTGCCGTTCAGACCCCCTAAGACCTCCGTATGTCCACTTATGTGCTGGTTGCTGACCCTCGGCCAAAAATTGTATTTGGCGTCAATAAGGGGATGACCAGTCGTCAACCGTGGCAAATCCCCGACTGACGCCGTCAGCACGGCTGCGACAAAGGTCGAGTCCATCCGTCTGCGCAATGCCACGACGTCGGTGACCCACGTCTCCCGAGGCCGTATCCACCCGCCCCTCCAGTCACGAGGCGCCGTCTCCTAAACTGCCGAGAGCGCATCCGCGAGGATGCGCGGAATTCGACCCGCCGTCAGGAGGCGCAGTGGTGAGTCACGCGAACTCGAAGATCAGCAAGGTGCTCGTCGCCAACCGTGGAGAGATCGCAGTTCGCGTCATCCGGGCCGCTCGCGACGCGGGTCTCGAGAGTGTGGCGGTCTACGCCGACCCCGACGCCGACGCGCCGCACGTCCGCCTCGCCGACGAGGCCTTCGCCCTGGGCGGCCAGACCTCGGCCGAGTCCTATCTGGTGTTCGAGAAGTTGCTCGAGGCCGCGGAGAAGTCCGGCGCCAACGCCGTTCACCCCGGGTACGGCTTCCTCAGCGAGAACGCCGACTTCGCGCAGGCCGTGATCGACGCGGGTCTCATCTGGATCGGACCTAGCCCGCAGTCCATCCGAGACCTCGGCGACAAGGTCACGGCTCGCCACATCGCCGCGCGCGCGGAAGCCCCACTGGTACCCGGCACGTCGGATCCGGTGAAGGACGCCGACGAGATCCTGGCCTTCGCCAAGGAATACGGCCTGCCGATCGCCATCAAGGCCGCCTTCGGCGGTGGCGGGCGCGGCATGAAGGTGGCCCGCACCCTCGAGGAGATCCCCGAGCTGTTCGACTCGGCCACCCGTGAGGCCGTCTCGGCCTTCGGCCGCGGCGAGTGCTTCGTCGAGCGCTACCTGGACAAGCCGCGTCACGTCGAGGCCCAGGTGATCGCCGACACGCACGGCAACGTCATCGTCGCGGGTACCCGCGACTGCTCGCTGCAGCGCCGCTTCCAGAAGCTGGTCGAGGAGGCACCCGCGCCGTTCCTGACCGACGCGCAGCGCAAGGAGATCCACGAGTCCGCCAAGCGGATCTGCAAGGAGGCCGGCTACTACGGCGCAGGCACCGTCGAGTACCTCGTCGGCCAGGACGGCCTCATCTCGTTCCTCGAGGTGAACACCCGCCTGCAGGTGGAACATCCGGTCACCGAGGAGACCGCGGGCATCGACCTCGTGCTGCAGCAGTTCAAGATCGCCAACGGCGAGGCCCTCGACATCACCGAGGACCCGACACCGCGCGGCCACTCGTTCGAGTTCCGCATCAACGGCGAGGACGCCGGCCGCGGGTTCCTGCCCGCTCCCGGCCCGGTCACCAACTTCGTGCCGCCCACCGGCCCCGGCGTCCGCCTGGACTCCGGTGTCGAGACGGGCTCCGTCATCGGCGGCCAGTTCGACTCGATGCTGGCCAAGCTGATCGTCAGCGGCGCCACCCGCGAGGAGGCACTCGCCCGGTCGCGTCGCGCGCTCGACGAGTTCACCGTCGAGGGCCTGGCCACGGTCATCCCGTTCCACCGCGCGGTGGTGTCCGACCCCGCCTTCATCGGCGACGAGAACGGCTTCACCGTCCACACCCGCTGGATCGAGACCGAGTGGGACAACAAGGTCGAGCCCTTCGCGGGCGGCACTCCGCTCGAGGAGGAAGACACCATCCCGCGCCAGACCGTCGTCGTCGAGGTCGGTGGGCGTCGCCTCGAGGTGTCGCTTCCCGGTGACCTGGCACTGGGCGGTGGCGGCGGCGCCGCACCCGGCGCGATCCGCAAGAAGCCCAAGCCGCGCAAGCGCGGCGCGAAGGGTGGTGCCGCGGCGTCCGGCGACTCCGTCACCGCGCCCATGCAGGGCACCGTGGTCAAGGTCGCCGTCGAGGAGGGCCAGCAGGTCGCCGCGGGTGACCTCGTCGTCGTCCTCGAGGCCATGAAGATGGAGAACCCGGTCACCGCCCACAAGGACGGGGTCATCACCGGACTCGCGGTCGAAGCCGGCGCCGCCGTCACGCAGGGCACCGTCATCGCCGAGATCAAGGGCGACGCCGCCGCCGAGTAGGCGGTTACACCATCGTCGTCGTCGCGAGCGGCTGATAGCGGAACCAGTCCACGACCATGTCGGCCGGGAACTGGGTCGTCGCGTCGGGCTGACCGAAGGGCGATCCGACGGCGACGTTGAGAATCACGTACATCGAACGGTCGTTGAAGGTCCACGGCGCGCCCGGAGGCAGTGAGTCGGGGGTGAACGTCGCCAGCGTCGTTCCGTCGATGCCGGTGGTGATCTTGTTCGGCTCCCAGCGCATCCAGTACTCGTGGAAGTCGCCGGCCAACTGCTGGGTCGTCCCCACCGAGTAACTTCCCGCGGCGCTGTGGATCGACGATCCCGACATGCCGGGCGTGACCTCCATGATGTCGAGTTCCCCACCCGTCGGCCAACCCACCGACTGGATGTCGGATCCGAGCATCCAGAACGCCGGAAGGACGCCCTGCTGCGCGGGGAACTTGATGCGCGCCGAGACCGTGCCGTAGGTGAACTCCAACTTGTCCTGAGTGGTCAGGTAGGCGCTGCTGTAGTCGAACGTGCCGTAGCCCGGGACGACGACCGGTTCCTTGATCGCGCGGATCACGAGATTCCCCTGCCCGTCGAGCGAGGCGTTGGCCGGGGAGTTCGTGTAGACGTGCTGCTCGCCCGTCGCGCCTCCGGCGCCGAGCTGGTAGCTGAAGACCGACGGGTCGGCGAGGGTGCCCGCGGGTCCGCTGAAGTCGAGGAAGACCGGCCCGGCTGCCGTGCCCGGATTCGCCGGCGGTAGCGCCGCGACGGGGACGTACGACGCCGTCCTCACGGTCGCGCCACCCGAGAAGGTGGTGTACAGCGTCTTTCCGTCCGAGCTGACGGCGACCATGCTGCCGGTCGCCGTCTCGGTGCGCAGGGTTCCCACGACCTTCGTGTTCGTCGCGGTGTCGATCACCGAGACGGACGAGTCGCTGTTGGCGACGTAGGCGAGTGTGCCGTCCTTGCTGAGAGCGATGCCGAAGGGTTGGTCGCGGACGGCGATCGTGGCCAGCGTCGCGCCGCTGCCGGCATCCAGGACCGTGACGTCGTCGCTCCCGCTGTTGGTCACGTACAACCGAGTCCCGGCGGCGTTGACAGCGATGGCCTGCGGCATCGAGCCCACCGCGTACGTCCCGACGACGGAGTTGGTCGTGGTGTTCAGCACTGACACCGTGTTCTGGCCGCGGTTCGCGACGTAGACCCGGGATCCGTCCGGACTGGCGGTGACGCCGACGGGAGCCGTTCCCACGTTCACCGTCGCCACCGTCTGACCGGACGTCGGATTCAGGACGGTGACCGTGTTGACGGCGGTGTTGCTGACGTAGAGCCGGCCCGCGGGGGTGATCGCGATGCCCTGCGGCGTGTAGCCGGCCGCCATGGTGGACAGGATGGCGCCGTTCGTGGTGTTCATCGCCGTGACGGTGTTGTCACCGCTGTTGGTGACGTACAACACGTCGCCCGCCGCGCTGACCGCCAGGGCCGTCGGCGCCCTTCCGACCGGAATCGTCGCGAGTGCGGCACCGGAGGCGCCGTCGATTGCGGTGATGGAATTGCCCGCCGTGTTGGCCGTGTAGATGCGGTTGCCGTGGACGACGATGCCGGTGGGTCCGGCGCCGACGGGGATCGTCCCGCCGGACCTCAGTTGCCCGGGAAGGACGGTGGCGGTGGCGGTGGTCGCCGCCGCGGCGACGTTCGCGGTGCCCGACGTCGGCGGCGCTCCGGTGGACGTGGACGTCGTCGTCGACACCAATTGTGCGGACTGACGCGAGCCGACGGGCGCAGTGGCGGCAGTCAACACCGCGAGCGCATTCGTCGGAGCAGTGGGGGCGGTGGGCGGTGGCACCGGCTTGGTCGCCGTCAACGCAGTGGTGACCGGCGCAGCGGTCGGACGGGTTGGTGACGTCCTGGCGACAGGTGTCACCGCCGGCTTGGCGACGGGGTCGACGGCGGCCGATCGCGCGATCGGGGCGTAGTTGGCCGAAGGCGTCGCCGTTGTGGCCACCCGGGACTGGGTCTGCGGAGTGAGGCCCGTTTGGCTCATCGGTCCGGCTTCGCTCGCTGGTGGGCGCGGTGTCGAACGCAGGGTGTTCTTGGGCCGCACGGCCGAGTCCGTCGTCGTGCGAGCCGCAGTTCGGGAGCTCGGCGAGTTGCTGCGGCCACTCGCCGACCCGGCAGACGGAACAGGTCCACGGTCGGCGCCCCCAGAAGTCGCTGCTGCAGCCGTCCCCGACGGAGAGCGGGTGTCGAGGCCGGCACCACCGGCGGATGGAGTCGTATCTGCGCCGTGGGTGCCGTGCGGTCCTCCGAGCCCGGCGGCCGGCTTGCTGGCTGAGCCGGCACCCGACGAACCCGGCGAACTGGGACTCGATTCGCCCGACGATGGACCCGTGCCTCCGCTACCGGTCTCGGCGTGCGCCGTGCCGGTCAAACCAGCGATGGCAGCACCCGCGGCCATCATCAACGCGAGCGTGCCGATACGACGACCCGACGAACCACGAAGTTCTCGCGAACCGGGCAGCCCCGCGTGCGCAGGGCCGTGTGAACAAGACACCATCGGCCTCCGATCAGCCCCCGCATTTGCTAGCTGTCCCTGTTACCTGACACCCAAAAGGACGCGCATGTCAATAACGAAGAATTTGCGAACGGAATGTTTAGATTCGCTTAGCTGACGAGCGGCATCCAGCGTCGGACAACTGCTGTCAGCGGCACTTATTCGCCAACGACGCATGGCCCTGCGTCGAGCCAACGTTGCTGACCATGTCGAGTGCCGAGGCCTGCGTTGATGCGCCAACGTCCGCATTGGTGGCAAACTATTCGCAAGATCAATTTGCTGAACTGAAATCGCCTTCCCACCGATCATTACGAGGACTTTCCGGACGCTCGACGCGCGTAACTGCCGCCGGCGTGAGACGTGCACCGCGCGCCGGCAGGACGCAGCCCGGCCGTCGCCACCGGCCACATGGGACACTCGGAACGTGCAACCCGTCGAGATCAACAACGGCACGTGGTACCTGCGGGGGCTGCGCTACGACGACCGGGTCGACGACAGGCCCGCGCTCGCCGACCTCGGCGAGACGGACCTCGACTACGTGCACGACGCCGAGGACGGCTGGGCCGACGACACCATGTACACGTGGGCCGTCTGCGAGCCGAGCACCGGCGAACTGCTCGCCGAGGTGACCCTCGACCCCCGAACGTCGCGGATGCAGAGCCGCTCCCGGCCCGGCCACGAGGACGCCGCCGCGATGAGCGAGGACACCGTCCGTCGCTACGCCTCCGAGGTGCTCAACCTGCGGGTGTGGACGTGAGTTCCGCCCGCCCGAATCTCATCCCACCGAGTTCCACCCGCCCGAATGTCGTCACCGTCACCGGCGCCGCCGGCCAGATCGGTTACGCCGCCCTGTTCCGCATCGGTGCGGGCGCGCTGCTGGGCCGCGGCGTCCCGGTGACGCTGCGGCTGCTGGAGCTGCCGTCGGCGGTGCGCGCCGCCGAAGGCGTGGTGATGGAACTCGTCGACAGCGCCTTCGACCTGCTCGCCGACGTCGAGATCCACGACGATCCGGTACGTGCGTTCGACGGCGTCGACGTCGCGCTGCTCGTCGGCGCGAAGCCGCGCGGCAAGGGCATGGAGCGCGCCGACCTCCTCGCCGCGAACGCCGCGATCTTCGCCGAGGCAGGCAGGGCACTCAACGCCGGCGCGGGCGACGACGTCCGCGTCGTCGTCGTCGGGAACCCCGCCAACACGAACGCCCTCGTCGCGTCGGCGAACGCCCCCGACATCCCTGCCGAGCGGTTCACCGCGCTCACGCGCCTGGACCACAACCGCGCGGTCGCCGCGCTGGCGGCGCACGCCGGCGTCCACGTCACCGACGTCTCGCGGCTGACGGTGTGGGGCAACCACTCCCCCACGATGTATCCCGACGTCTTCCACGCCATCGTGGCCGGCCGGCCCGGAGCCGAGTTCGCCGCCGACACCGATTGGCTGACGGGCGATTTCATCCCGACGGTGGCCAGACGCGGGACCGCCATCATCGAGGCGCGGGGCACCTCGTCGGCGGCGTCGGCCGCCAACGCCGCCATCGATCACGTCCGGGACTGGGTCGACGGCACCGACGCCGACGACTGGACCTCGGTGGCACTGCCCTCACCCGGGGTCTACGGCATCCCCGAGGGCGTGGTCACCTCGCTGCCGGTGCGCGCCGTCGACGGTCGGTGGCAGGTGGTCGAGGGCCTCGAGATCAACGACTTCTCCCGCGCCCGCATCGACGTGTCGGTGGCCGAACTCCTCGACGAGCGTGCGGCCGTGGAGGCCCTCGGAGTGCTCTAGCGCTCGCGCACCCGACACCCCTCGCGTTAGCGCTCGTCGACGTCCTCGCCGGTCGCCAGATCCCCGCACTCGACGGCGATCACGTCCGCGCGTCCGGACAGGAACGCGCGGGCACCCTCGTCGCCGTGCAGCGTCGCGGTCAAGGCCTGCCAGTGCTCGGCCGAGACGACGACGGGATGTCCGGGGCGTCCGCCGTACGTCGCCCGGGCCAAACCCGTCTCGGTCGCCGACGCGAGGACGCGTGCCACGACGTCGGCGCCGACGTCCGGGGTGTCGACGGTGTGCAGTACCGCCACCGACGCACCTGCGGCGGCGTTCAAGCCGGCGCGCACCGACGCGCTCGTGCCGTCGGCCCAGTCGGTCGCCACCACGGCGCGAGCGATGAACGGTACGGAGACCACTGCGGCGCCGAGGACGACCACGACGTCGTCACATCCACCATCGACGAGAGCGTTCACCGCCCAACGAAGCCAATTCCCGTCGTCGGCGAGCACTTTCGGCTGACCGTAGCGCGTGCCAGCGCCCGCGGCGAGCACGATGCCGACGGCGGAGCGGGTCACTCCATCTGGTCGCGCAGCTGCGCCAGCGACTTCGCGAGCAGTCGCGAGACGTGCATCTGCGAGATGCCGACGCGCTCGGCGATCTGTGTCTGTGTCAGAGACTCGAAGAACCTGAGCACCAGCACGGTGCGTTCCCGCTCCGGGAGCGATTCGAGCAACGGCCGCAGGGCTTCCCGGTTCTCGATCCGGTCGAGGTTGGCGTCGGCGTCGCCCAGGGTGTCGGCGATGGCCGGGGCCTCCTCGGACCCGCTGCCGCCGCCGTCGATCGACATGGTGTTGTAGGAGCTGCCGGCGATCAGACCCTCGACGATCTCCTCGCGGTCCATCTCGAGTTCGGCGGCCAGTTCGCTGGGAGTCGGTGCCCTGCCGAGGGTTTGGGACAGCTCGGCGGTCGCGGCCCCGAGCCGCAGGTGCAGCTCCTTGAGCCGGCGCGGGACCTTGACCGACCAGCTGTTGTCACGAAAGTGGCGCCGTACCTCGCCCATGATGGTGGGCACCGCGAAGGAGACGAAGTCGGAGCCGGCGTCGACGTTGAACCGGATGACGGCGTTGACGAGTCCGACGCGCGCGACCTGGACGAGGTCGTCACGCGGTTCGCCGCGGCCATCGAAGCGGCGGGCGATGTGGTCGGCCAACGGGAGACAGCGTTCGACGATGCGGTCGCGTTGCCTGACGAACGCCCGTTCCCCCTCGGGGAGCGTGGCCAATTCGCGGAACATGTCGATGACGTCCGCGTACTCAGAGTTCGACCGTGCCGGTGAACCCTGGGAAGGGGGCGTCGTCACCGCAGAGAACTCACACGTCTCGTCGACATCGAAATGCCGACGACCTGTCCGTCGCCGGTCCCCTGACCGTCCTGGTAGGTCTTCACCTCGTCGGTCAACGAGCTGAGGACGTGCCAGCTGAAGCTACCGGGTTCCATGATCTCGGCCGTCGTACACGAGGTGGAGGCGTCGATGACGACCTCGTCGAGCAGCGGGCGCACGATCACCGTCAGGCTGGCACCGGGCACCGCGGAACGGATGAGTCGGGTGCACGCCTCGTCGACGGCGAGGCGAAGGTCCGCGACGGTGTCGGAGTCCAGGTCCTCGAAGGTGCCCACGGCCGAGACGAGGGTGCGAACCACGGCCAGGTTCTCCAACTTGGCGGCCACCTTGAATTCGACCTGGTCATCCACGTCCGTCACGCGCCCTCCTGCTGATCTCCAGGCGAGACTACCCCCGGCGGAACTCCAGCTAACCATCAGTTCACCCATTGGCCGCTGACCACCCGGTGTGATGACTCCGGCCCGTGAACCGCGGGAACCGCGCTTCGCCGACGGGCACCGGCGTCATCTGTCTTCGGCCACATTCGGATCCGTATGCCCAGTGCACCGGGCGCCAAACCCGCCGGCGCCGCCGCGTGTCGAACGTCACGCCGGGGTCACTCAGACGTCTCAGCGATCTGCTTGATCATCGACAGTCGCTGATCCCACTGTCGCCCAAGGGATTCGAGATCGCGCGCGAGGGCGCTGAGCCGCGCCCCCAGTGCCCGGAAGCGCACCTCCCGTCCCGACCGGACGGATTCGACGAGCCCCGCCTCGGACAGCACGGCGAGGTGTTTGGCGATGGCCTGCCTGCTCACCGGCAGCCGGTCGGCCAACGCGCTCGCGGAGAGGTCGGCTCGCCCGACCTCGGTGAGGATCCGCCACCGGGTCTCGTCGGCAAGGGCCGCCAGGGCGGTGGGCAGCTCGCCGGCGTGGGCGCCGCTCATCGGGACTCGACGAACGCCACCAACTCGGCGAGTTCGGCGTCCCACCCGCCGGTGTTGTCGGCGAGCTTTCCCGCGGGATCGGAGAGTTCCTCGAAGCCCGTCTCGAGCAGCGTCAGCCTGGTGCCCGTTGCAGTCTCGGCGAGGTCGAAGCGGACGACGGTGGAGTTGCCCGGCGCGGGCTCGGCCCCTGGCACGTGCGCCCACCGGTAGACGAGGGTCTTGGGGCGGTCGACGTGCTCGACGACGACCCGACTCTCGGCACCGTGTTCGGTCCAGCCGAACACGCCGGTCCCGCCGGGCGTGGCGTCGAATTCGCAGCGGTCGCCGAACCACTGCGCGATGAGCGCCGGCTCGGTCAGCGTGGCCCAGACCTTCTCGACGGATGCGTCGATGTCGATGGTCTTGGTGATCTCGAGTGTCCCCACGGTGGTCTCCTTCGTCGAAGTGAGGTGCAACTCTATGGTTGCACACGACCTGAGCGTCGCGCAACCCCGGGGTTGCACTGTCCGACCGTCGGCCTACGATGCGTCCGTGACACGATCCGCGCGGCTGAAGTGCTATGCCGCAACGGGAGTCGTCGCCGCGATCGCCGCCTGGTGCTACGGACTCGGCGTCGGTTGGATCGCCGCGGCGGCGCTGCTCGCGCCGGCGTTGCCCGCCTTCCTTCGCGGACTGCTGCGCGGCGTGGCGACCCCGAGCCCGCGGGAGCACCCCGCCGCCGACAAGGCCGAGATGAGTGGCACGGACTTCGAGGACCACGTCGCCCGGATAGCGCGCACCTGCGGCGTGCCGGTGATCATGACGCCGCTGTCGGGCGACTGGGGCGTGGACCTGATCGTCGGGACGCGGCCGCACCGGCTGGCCATCCAGTGCAAGCGCCAGGGCCGTCCCGTCGGCGCAGGCGCGGTGCAGGAGGTGGTCGCCGGCGCCCCGATGCAGGACTGCACGCGGACGATGGTCGTCACCAACCACGGATTCACGCCCGCCGCGCGCCGCCTCGCCGAGCTGCACGGGTGCGTGCTCGTCGGCGGCGACGACCTCCCCCGGCTGGCGTCCACCATCCGGGGGCTGACCGTCGGGGATCAGCGCATCTGAGCCAGCACGTCGCGGACCGCGTCGACGGCGGCGTCGAGGTCGCCCCGGCCGACGGTCAGCGCAGGCCGGAAGCGGACGCTGTCGGTGCCACTGGCCAGCATGATGACGCGCGCATCCCACAGCTCGGCCACCAGCTCGTCGCGTTGCGCGGCCGTCGGCATGCTGAACGCGCACATGAGGCCGCGGCCACGTGGCGCGAGCACCAGCTCGGGGAACTCGGCCGCGAGCTGCTCGAGACGACGCAGCAGGTGACTCCCGGCCTGCGCCGCGTGGGCCAGCAGTCCGTCGGCCTCGATCACCTCGAGGATGCGGCGGGCTCGCACCATGTCGGTGAGGTTTCCGCCCCACGTCGAGTTGATCCGCGAGCTGACGGCGAACACGTTGTCCGCCACCTCGTCGACGCGACCGCCGGCCATCACACCGCACACCTGGGTCTTCTTGCCGAAGGCCACGATGTCGGGACGTGCGCCCAATTGCTGGTAGGCCCAGGGCGTTCCGGTCATGCCGCAGCCCGTCTGCACCTCGTCGAGGATCAGGAGGGCGTCGAACTCGTCGCACAGGTCGCGCATCGCGGCGAAGAACTCGGGCCGGAAGTGCCGGTCGCCGCCCTCGCCCTGGATGGGCTCGGCGAGGAAGCAGGCGACGTCGTGCGGGTGCGCCTCGAAGGCCGCCCGCGCCTGACGGAGCGACTCGGCCTCCAGTGCCGCCATGCCCTCGTCGTCCAGACCGGGCCGCAGGTACGGCGCGTCGATGCGGGGCCAGTCGAACTTCGGGAACCGCGCCACCTTGTTGGGGTCGGTGTTGGTCAGCGAGAGCGTGTATCCGCTGCGGCCATGGAACGCGCCGCGCAGGTGTAGCACCTTCGTGCCGAGTTCGCCACTGCGGCCCGCGGACTCGTTGAGCCGGCTCTTCCAGTCGAAGGCGACCTTGAGCGCGTTCTCCACGGCGAGCGCCCCGCCGTCGACGAAGAAGAGGTGCGGCAGGGCCGGGTCGCCAAGGACCCGGCGGAAGGCGTCGACGAAGCGGGCCATCGGCACGCTGTACACGTCGGAGTTGCTGGGCTTGTTGACCGCTGCCGCGGCGAGTTCGGCGCGGAAGTCGGCGTCGTCGGCCAGCGCGGGGTGATTCATGCCCAGTGCCGACGACGCGAAGAACGTGAACATGTCGAGGAAGCGCTCGCCGGTGCGGGCGTCGACGAGGTAGGACCCGGCGGACTGCTCGACGTCGAGGACGAAGTCCAGGCCGTCGGCCAGGATGCTGCGGCGCAGCACGTCGTGCACCTGGTCGGGGCGCACGTCGTCGCCGGCCGAGTGGACACGGGAGGGAAGGACAGCGGTCATGGCGCCATCCTAACGCAAAATTTACGGCTTACCACCCTGCGGACAGGAATTCCTACGGTACGAAGTCGCGTCCGTCGTAAAAAGTTTGTAGGATGATCGTGCTCCGGGTGCGGACGTTCGCCGCCGTGCGGATCTGCTGCAGCAGATCCTCCAGCGCGCGTGCGGTCGGGACGCGTACCAGCAGGACGTAGCTCTCGTCCCCCGCCACGGAGTGGCACGACTCGATCGCATCGATGTGTTCGAGGCGTGCCGGCGCGTCATCGGGTTGCGACGGATCGAGAGGGGTGATGGCGACGAACGCCGACAGCATGTTGCCGACCGCCTCGGGATCGATCCGCGCGCGGTACCCGGTCACCACTCCACGGGCCTCGAGTCTGCGCACGCGGGACTGCACCGCCGACACCGACAGCCCTGCACACGCCGCCAGCTGCGCCAGCGTGGCCCGGCCGTCCGCCACCAGCGCGCGCGCCAGGATCCGGTCGATCTCGTCGAGGTCGTCGGCCGCATCCGTCATGGCCGGAGACTATCGCGGCCACCGATCCTCGTGAGACCTGAAGACCCGACGGACCCGAACGACCCCACTGCCCACGACACCACCCAGAAGGCGACACCATGACGAGCATGCACACGAGCACCCTTCCCACCGCCGACGACCTGCGGGACCGAGTCCGCGCGGCTCTACAGGCGATCGGCGCGCACACCGCGCTGGGCGAGCCGGGCGGACCGGGCCTCCCCGCAAGCACCCCCGTCACCGGCGACGTCCTGTTCGCCGTTCCCGAGTCGACGCGCGAGGACGCCGACGCGGCGATCACGGATGCGGCACGCGCCTTTCAGACCTGGCGGGTGACCCCCGCACCCGTCCGGGGTGCGCTGGTGTCCCGGCTCGGTGAACTGCTGGTGGAGCACAAGGCCGATCTGGCCACCATCGTCACCGCCGAGGCGGGCAAGATCACCTCGGAGGCGCTCGGCGAGGTGCAGGAGATGATCGACATCTGCCAGTTCGCCGTCGGCCTGTCGCGCCAGCTGTACGGCAAGACCATCGCCTCCGAGCGGCCCGGCCACCGCCTCATGGAGACGTGGCACCCGCTCGGGGTCGTCGGCGTAATCACGGCGTTCAACTTCCCGGTCGCGGTGTGGGCGTGGAACACCGCGGTCGCGCTGGTGTGCGGCAACACCGTCGTGTGGAAGCCCTCGGAGCTGACGCCGTTGACCGCGGTCGCCTGCCAAGCGCTCATCGAGCGGGCCGCCGACGACGTCGGCGCACCCCGCGACGTCAGCCGGCTGGTGCAGGGTGCCCGAGAGATCGGCGAGCTGCTCGTCGACGACCCGCGGGTCGCGCTCGTGAGCGCGACCGGATCGGTGCGGATGGGCCGGCAGGTCGGCCCGCGCGTCGCGGCACGGTTCGGCAAGGCGCTGCTCGAGCTCGGCGGCAACAACGCCGCGATCGTGACGCCGTCGGCCGACCTGGATCTCGCCGTGCGCGGCATCGTGTTCTCCGCCGCGGGAACAGCGGGGCAGCGCTGCACGACGATGCGACGGGTGATCGCGCACCGCTCGGTGGTCGACACCGTGATCGAGCGGGTCGCGAGCGCGTACCGCAGCCTGCCGGTCGGCGATCCCTCGGCCGACGGCACGCTGGTGGGTCCGCTGATCCACGAGCGGTCCCACCGCGACATGGTGGCGGCTCTCGACCGTGCCCGTGCCGACGGCGGCGAGGTGACGGGCGGTGAGCGGGTCGACCTCGGCGAGGGCGCCTACTACGTCCGGCCCGCCGTCGTCCGGATGCCGGGTCAGACCGCCGTGGTCCACGACGAGACCTTCGCCCCGATCCTGTACGTGCTCACCTACGACGACCTCGACGAGGCGATCGCGCTCAACAATGCGGTGCCGCAGGGTCTCTCGTCGGCGATCTTCACCACCGACATGCGCGAGGCGGAGCGCTTCATGGCCGCCGACGGCTCGGACTGCGGCATCGCGAACGTCAACATCGGCACCTCGGGCGCCGAGATCGGCGGAGCGTTCGGCGGCGAGAAGCAGACCGGCGGCGGTCGCGAGTCGGGGTCGGACTCGTGGAAGGCCTACATGCGACGCGCCACCAACACCGTCAACTACTCCTCCGAGCTACCGCTCGCACAGGGCGTGACGTTCGGCTGAGCGACGCGAAGGATTATCATCGGCGCCGTGAGCGAGCAGGTCGAAACACGCGAATTCCAGGCCGAGGCCCGTCAGCTGCTGCAGCTGATGATCCATTCCATCTACTCCAACAAGGACTCGTTCCTACGGGAGTTGATCTCGAATGCCTCCGACGCCCTGGACAAGCTTCGCCTCGAGGCGTTCCGCGACAAGGACCTCGACGTCGACACGTCGGATCTGCACGTCGAGATCGCCATCGATGCCGAAGCCCGCACGCTGACCGTCCGGGACAACGGCATCGGCATGAGCCGCGACGAGGTGGTCGACCTGATCGGCACCCTCGCCAAGTCGGGCACCGCGGAGCTACGCCAGAAGCTGGCCGCGCAGCCCGGCGATGCCGAACAGTTGATCGGTCAGTTCGGCATCGGCTTCTACTCGACGTTCATGGTCGCCGACGCCGTCGAACTCCTGACCCGCAAGGCGGGCGAGACCTCGGGCACGCGTTGGGAATCCAGCGGTGACGGCAGCTACACCATCGCCGAGGTCGACGACGCACCGCAGGGCACGTCGGTGACGCTGCACCTCAAGCCCGCGGACGCCGACGACGAACTGCACGACTACACCTCGCAGTGGAAGATCCGCGAGCTGGTCAAGAAGTACTCGGACTTCATCTCCTGGCCGATCCGGATGGACGTCGAGAAGACGGTCCCGGCGGAGGAGGAGGGTGGCGAACCGACCGTCACGTCGGAGACCGAGACCATCAACTCGCGTACGGCGCTGTGGGCCAAGCCGAAGAGCGAGGTCTCCGACGAGGAGTACGCGCAGTTCTACAAGCACGTCGCGCACGCCTGGGACGAGCCGCTCGAGGTCATCGCGATGCGCGCCGAGGGCACGTTCGAGTACCAGGCGCTGCTGTTCATCCCGTCGCAGGCGCCGTTCGACCTGTTCAACCGGGACGGCCGCGCCGGCGTTCAGCTCTACGTCAAGCGCGTGTTCATCATGGGCGACTGCGACGAGCTGGTGCCCGACTACCTGCGGTTCGTCAAGGGCGTCGTGGACGCACAGGACATGTCGCTCAACGTGTCCCGCGAGATCCTCCAGCAGGACCGCCAGATCAAGGTGATCCGCCGCAGCCTCACCAAGAAGGTGCTGTCCACGCTGAAGGACCTGCAGGCGAACCGTGCGGACGACTACACCACGTTCTGGACCCAGTTCGGCCGGGTGTTCAAGGAGGGCCTGATCTCCGACGGCGACAACCGCGACGCCGTGCTGCGGCTGTCCTCGTTCGCGTCGACCGCCAGCGAGACCGAGTCCACCACGCTGGCCGACTACGTCACGCGGATGAAGGACGGCCAGGAGCAGATCTTCTATGCGACAGGCGAGTCACGTCAGCTGCTCGAACGCTCACCGCACCTGGAGGCGTTCAAGGCCAAGGGGTACGAGGTGCTCCTGCTGACCGATCCGGTCGACGAGGTGTGGGTCGAGTCGGTCCCGGAGTTCGACGGTCATGCGCTGCAGTCGGTGGCCAAGGGTGAGGTCGATCTCGGTACCACCGAGGAGGACACCGCCGACCAGGGCGACTTCGCCGACCTGCTGACGTGGCTGAAGGAGACGCTCGACGAGCACGTCAAGGAGGTGCGGCTGTCGACCCGGTTGACCTCGTCACCGGCGTGCCTGATCACCGACACCTTCGGCATCACCCCGCAGCTGGCGCGGATGTACCGCGCGTCCGGGCAGGAGGTGCCGGTCGGCAAGCGCATCCTCGAACTCAACCCCGACCATCCGCTCGTCACGGGTCTGCGACAGGCACTGACCGACTCCGAGGACAAGGACGGACTCTCCGAGACCGCCGAGTTGCTCTACGGCACGGCACTTCTCGCCGAGGGCGGCTCGCTGGACGATCCGGCTCGGTTCGCCGCGCTGCTGGCCGACCGGTTGGCGCGGACCGTCTAGGGGGTCACGGCCCGGCGGCGGGCCGGCCCTCGGGCGGGGCGTCCCGGACGTTCCCGACCACGGTGCCGCGCTGCCGCTCACTCAGCGCCTCGACCTCGGCGAGCACCTCGGCGGTGTCCGCACCGAGTTCGGGTGCGGGCCCGGCCACGTGGCCCGGCGTACGCGAGAACCAGGTCGGCACACCGGGAAAGCGGATCGGACCGTAGGGACTATCGACGGTCTCGAACAGGCCGACCGCCTCTAGGTGGGGGTCGTCGAAGAGTTCGTCGGGCGTCTGGATGGGGGCGGCGGGGATCTCCAGCTCGCGGAACAGTTCGAGCCATTCGGCGGTGGTGCGCTGCAGCAGCGTCTCGGCGATCAGGGCGTACATCACGTCGATCTGCTTGGCCCGCTGCTCGAGGGTCGCGAAGGCCTCGCCGTACTGGGCGATCCACGGCGGTCTGACGCGGTCGACGAACGCCTTCCAATGTTTGTCGTTGTAGATCAGCACCGCGACGTGACCGTCCTTGGTGGGGTACGGCTTCCGGTTGCGCGCGACCGTCCGCGGGTAGACCGCGGGGCCGAGCGGGGGCGTGAACATGGCGCCGTTGGCGTGTTCGACGAGCATGAACGACGCCATCGTCTCGTACATGCTCACCTCCACCTCCTGCCCCTCACCGGTGCGCTCGCGGTGGAACAGCGCCATCATCGTCGCGTACAGCGCGGTCAGCCCCGCGACCTTGTCCGCCACGATGGTGCCCATGTACGTCGTCTCGCCGGTCAGCATCTGCTGGACGGCGGCGACGCCGGACTGCGCCTGGATCACGTCGTCGTAGGCGGGACGGTCGGCTTCGGGGCCACGTCGGCTGTATCCGTAGCAGTTGGTGTAGACGACGTTCGGGTTGATGGCGGCGACGTCGTCGTAGCCGAAGCCGAGCTTGGCGATCGCCCGGGCGCGCATCGAGTGGATGAAGACGTCGGCCTCGGCGACGAGCCCGCGCAGCGCGGCCCGACCCTCGTCGGTGACGAGATCGAGGACGACGCTGCGCTTCCCACGGTTGACGTTGACGAACACCCCGCTCATGCCGGGTGCCGGTCCCACCGAGATGTAGCGGGCGTTGTCGCCGTCGGGCGGCTCGACCTTGACGACGTCGGCACCCATGTCGGCCATGATCTGCGTGCAGTACGGGCCCATCACCACGGCGGTGAGGTCGACGACGCGGATGCCCGCCAGCGGCCCGGTCACGGCGCGCTCGTCTGCGAGGCGCCGAAGCTGTACCGGATGTGATCGGTGTGCCCGTCCGGAACGGGGGCGAACACCAGCGGCACCGTGTCGTCGCGGATCGCGTCGGCGGCCTCGGCGACGTCCTCGATCGACCACGACGGCCGGTAGACGCCGGGCGTCTCCGCGACGAAGGCGCGCGCCACCCGGCCCGCGATGGCCACGTAGATCTCGCCCGAGACGGCACACGACTCGTGGGCCAGCCACCCGACGGTCGGTGCGACGAGTGCGGGGTCCATCGGTGGGTACGTCGACGTGTCCAGTCCCGCAGCCATTCTCGTCACGGCCCCGGGCACGATCGCGTTGCAGGTGACGCCCTCGGCCGCGCCTTCGAGCGCCACCACGTTCGTGAGCCCGATGATCCCGGCCTTGGCGGCGGCGTAGTTGGCGACGCCGTGGTTGCCGTAGAGTCCCCCGATCGACGACGTCAGCACCACCCGACCGTAGCCCGCCGCGCACATCACCGGGAACGCAGGACGCACGACGTGGAATGCGCCGCGCAGGTGCACGTCGAGTACGGCGTCGAAGTCGGCGTACGACATGTCCTTCAGCGAACCGCGGCGGACGTTTCCCGCGTTGTGGATCAGGACGTCGATGCGGCCGTAGCGGTCGAGCGCGGTGCCGACGACGGCCTCTCCCCCGTCGGCCGTGGCGACCGAGTCGGTCGAGGCGACGGCGGCGCCTCCGGCGGCGAGGATTTCGTCGACCACCTGCTGGGCGGGGCCGTCGTCGACCCCCTCACCCGTGAGGCTGCCCCCGACGTCGTTGACGACGACCATGGCTCCGCGGGACGCCAGCAGCAGCGCGTACTCGCGGCCCAATCCGCGGCCGCCGCCGGTGACGACGGCGACGCGGCCGTCGAATCTGAGGTCGGCCATGTCAGGCGGACGGTTCCTCACCGGCCAGCTCCAGCCCCTCCAGGTCGCCCGTGTCGCGCCAGGCCTGCAGCAGCTCGTCGAACGCGTAGAAGCCCGGCGAGTAGAAGTCACCGAGGAACGACCCGTTGCCCTCGGCGCCGCCACGGCCCTCGTTGTTGTAATAACCGGGGGTGCAGGACAGTTCGAATGCCGAGTTGTCGATCGACAGCTCGCGCACGGTCGACACCCACGCCGCCTGGCCGTCCTGGCTGGGCTCCACCGTGGTGACGCCGCGGCTCTGCGCCTCGGCGACGACGTAGGCGATGTGCTTGGCCTGCTGTTCGAACATCGCCGTCGTGTTCGCCGACACCCCGCCCTGAATGAAGCCCATGTGGAACTGGTTGGGGAAGCCGCGGCTGGTCATCCCGTGCAGGGTCTTGTAGTCGTCCTTCCAGTGGTCGAAGAGCGACAGGCCATCTCGGCCCGTGATCGAGTCGATGGCGTACCTGCGGCTGATCTCGGTGGAGATCTCGAACCCGCTCGCGAAGATGACGCAGTCGACCTCGTACTCGACGCCGTCGGCGACGATGCCCTTCTCCGTCAGCCGCTCCACGCCCTTGGTCGCCGACACGTCGACGAGCGTCACGTTGGGGCGGTTGAACGAGGCCAGGTACTGCTCGCTGGACGTCGGCCGCTTGCACATGAAGCGGTAGTAGGGCTTCAGCGCCTCGGCGGTCTCGGGGTCGGTGACGATCTCGGCGACGCGGCGCCGGAGCCGCTCCATGATCTTGTAGTCCTCCTCCTCCCGGAACGCCATGATCTGCTCGATCGTCACCGTGGAGGGATCGTCGAGTCCGGCGATCCGATTGGTGAGGTTGCGGCCGAGTTCGGTCCAGAAGTCACACACCAGGTCCGGCTCACCGAACACCACGCCGACGAACGGGGACCAGTTGTGGAAGTTCCGCTTGCGCTCCTCCTGCCAGCCCGGCTTGAGCGACGCGGCCCAATCGCGATCGGTGGGCGGGTTGGTGCGCTGATCCACCGACGACGGTGTCCGCTGGAACACCAAGAGCTGTTGGGCATCCCGGGCGAGGTGCGGCACCAGCTGGATACCGGTGGCGCCGGTGCCGACGAGCGCCACCCGCTTGTCGGCCAGCTCGACCAGTCCGCCGTCCGCGTCACCACCGGTGTAGTCGTAGTCCCATCGTGCGGAGTGGAAGACGTGGCCCGTGAAGTCCTTGATCCCGGGGATGCCGGGTAGCTTGGGGCGGTTGTAGGAGCCCTGCGCCATGACCACGAAGCGGGCCCGGATCTCGTCGCCGCGGTCGGTGCTGATCTGCCAGCGCTCTCCTCCGTCCTCCCACCGTAGCTCGCGCACCTGGGTGGAGAACAGTGCGCCGTCGTACAGCCCGAAGTGCTTGCCGATGTTGCGGCAGTGCTGGAGGATCTCGGCACCGTCGGCGAACTTCTTCGACGGCATGAAGTCGAGTTCCTCGAGCAGCGGGACGTAGCAGTAGGCGTCGTTGTCACACTGCACTCCGGGGAAGCGGTTCCAGTACCAGACGCCGCCGAAGTCGCCGGCCATCTCGATGACGCGGATCCCCTCCACGCCGGCCTTCTTCAGGTAGGCGCCGGCGAGCAGCCCGGCGAAGCCGCCACCGAGGACGACGACGTCGGCGTCCTCGACGATCGGGTCGCGCTCGGTCACCGTCGTATACGGATCGACCTCGTAGAAGTCGGCGAAGTCGCCCTCGAGTTCCAGGTACTGCGAGGCACCCTCGGGCCGCACCCGCTTGGCCCGCTCTGCGGCGTACTTCTCACGCAGGGCGGTGATGTCGACGTCGGTCGGGACGTCGGTCGGCCCACAGGTCGTCACGCTTCTCCCAATTCTCGGGGGGCTCCGGTGCCCATGTATTTCGACAGCTGGGTGTGCAAATTCACGGTGCTGCGCTCCCGGTACGGGTTGGGCATCGTGCCGGGGAAGCCGGCCGACTTCATGCCCTGCTGCACCGCGGCCATGTTGGAGAAGTCCTGCGGCAGCACCGACAGCCAGTTCGGCGAGTCCTTCGGCGTGTACTGCCATTCCGTCTGCGGCTCTTCACCCTTCGGGTACAGCTCGTAGACGGCGACCTCGAAGATGCACTTGTCGGGGTCGTAGCTGGGGTCGGGACGCGCGCTGTAACACAGCGCGCTGGTGAGACCCTGACCGATCTGCAGGTTCGGGAACAGCTGCCATGCGGTGCCGCTCTGGCCGAGGATGTCCGGCGGGATCGTCGGCCAGATGACGCCGCGCTCCTCGTCGTCGCGGCGCGCCGAGGCCAGCCAGTGCTGCAGCACCTTGTCCGCGGGCGTGCCCTCGGGCAGCTCGTCGACGAGCCGCTTCGCGGCGTTCACCAGCGTGGTGGTGGTCGTCGCGTTGGTCTGCTCCCAGGTGTACATCTGCATCTCGGCGGTGGAGACGCGCGGGTCGTCGCCGGTGCCGAGGCGGATCTTGGACTTGGTCTCCTCCATGCCCTTCGGCGCGTCGTAGCCGATGTTGCTGTGTCGCCCCTGCGCCTTCGCCCACCCCTTGAACTCGCCGAACCGGTTGAACTCCGGGTGCGTCGTGAACACGTGGTAGGTCTCGTTGAAGGCCTCCATCGCGACTTTCCAGTTGCAGTCGAAGTAGAGCCACTTGCGCCACTTGTAGCGCATGTTCTCCAACCCGAACGGGTCGAGGATCTTGGCGGCGGGCATCAGGTAGTCCGCCAGCGATTCGCAGTCGGGGTCCATGTTCACGAACAGCCAACCGCCCCAGGTGTCGACCTGGACGGGGGCCAGATGCGTGTTGCGCGCCGACAGCGTGCCCTTCCAGTCGTCTTGTTCGCGGATGTGGGTGCAGGCGCCGTCGAGGCCGTAGGTCCAGCCGTGGAATCCGCACACGAAGGACTTTCGCGCCCGGCCGACGGCGTTCTTGCCACCGTCGGGGGTGTCGACGAGCTTGCGGCCGCGGTGCATGCACACGTTGTGATGCGCAGAGAACTCGTTCGGTCCCGTCCGCACCACGATGATCGAGTCGTCGAGGACGTCGTAGGTGAGGTAACTGCCCACCTCGGGGATCTCCTCGACGCGGCCGACCTGTTGCCACACCTTGCGCCACAGCTTGTCTCGCTCCGCGCGGGCATAGTCCGGCGAGACGTAGGCCTCCACGGGGATGGTCATGGGATCCGACAGGTCCTCGGCGATCTCGCCCGTGGAGCCGTCGGATTCTGCCTCGACCTCGATCGTCGCGTCGAGATCGGCTTCGGTGTGGGTCACGTGATCTTCCTTTCAGGGCCGGCTGATCGCGTCGCGGAAGGACTGATCCTTGAGGAACAGCGAGGTGTTGTCGGCGCCGAGATGGGTCCACTTGAGGTTCAGGCCGCCGTCGACGAGCAGGGTCTGCCCCGTCACGTATCCGGACAGGTCCGACAGCAGGAACAGGATGGCGCCGGCCTGCTCCTCCGGGGTGCCACGGCGACCCATGGCGATCGCGGTGCGGTCGCGGTCCGGGTCGGCGTCGACGTAGGTGGCCGACGCGGCGGTCTCGGTCACGCCGGGAGCCACCGCGTTGACCCGGATGCCGGACGTCGCGAGTTCGACGGCCATGGTCCTGGTCATCGCGACGATGGCGGCCTTCGCGGTGCCGTACGCAATGTGGAACGGTGCGGTGTTCATCCCGCTGATCGAGGAGACGGACACGATGGAACCCGGTGCGCCACCGGCGATCAGCTCCGCCGCGACCGCACGGCTGAAGAAGAAGGTTGTTTCGAGGTTGGCGGCGAACAGCGCCCGCCAGTCCTCGCGGGTCACGCGGGTCGACGGCATCCAGGTGTCGGGTCCGGCGCCACCGGCGACGTTCACCAGTCCGTACAGCCGACCGTCGGTCCTGCGGACCCGGTCGAGCACCGTCGCGATGCCGTCGTCCGTCGATGCGTCGGCGGCGACGGGAATGACGGCCAGCCCCTGCTCGACGAGCGGTCCGATGTGCTCGTCGAGGTTGTCCTGGCGCCTGCTCACGGCGATGACGGTGGCGCCCGCGCGCGCGGCCATCGCCGTCACCGCGGTGCCGATGCCACCGCCACCCGCACCGGAGACGACGACGATGCGGCCGCCGAGGTCGATCAGATCGGGCACCGTCACCCGGCCGGCGTCATGATGGACTTGGTCTCCAGGTATTCGTGGAAGCCGATGTCACCCCATTCGCGGCCGTTGCCGCTCTGCTTGTAGCCGCCGAAGGCGGAACGGAAGTCGAAGCCGCCGTTGATGGCAACCCACCCGGCGCGGATGCGTCCCGCCACGGAGCGCGCCGTGTCGATGTCCTCTCCCGACACGTAGCCGGCCAGACCGTAGTCGGTGTCGTTGGCGATCGCGATCGCATGGTCGAGGTCGTCGTAGCCGAGGATCACCAGGACCGGCCCGAAGATCTCCTCGCGGGCGATGGTCATGTCGGGGGTCACGTCCGCGAACACCGTGGGCTTGACGTAGTGGCCGGTCTCGAGTCCGTCGGGCCGCCCGGTCCCGCCGGCGACCAGGGTGGCGCCCTCCTCGATGCCCTTGCGGATCAGCGACTGGATCTTCTCGAACTGCGTGCCCGAGACGACGGGTCCGAGGTCGAAGCCACCGTGGGGGTCGCCGACGGTGATGCCGGCGGCGGCTGCCGCGGCGACCTCCTTGGCCTCGGCCATCCGGGCGTTGGGCACCAGCATCCGCGACGGTGCACTACAGGTCTGCCCCGAGTTGCCCATCATCGTGACCACGCCCGAGGTGACGCCGTCGGTGAACGCGTCGTCGTCGAGCACGACGTTCGGGCTCTTGCCGCCGAGTTCCTGCGCCACCCGCTTGACCGTCGGCGCCGCGTGACGCGCGACCTCGATGCCCGCCCGGGTGGACCCGGTGAACGAGACCATGTCGATGCCCGGATGACTGGACAGTGGGATGCCGACGCCCGGTCCGTCACCCTGGATCATGTTGAAGACACCGGCGGGGACGCCTGCGGCGTGCAGGATCTCCGCGAACACCTGCGCCGAGAAGGGTGCGACCTCCGACGGCTTGAGGATCGCCGTGCACCCGGTGGCCAGAGCCGGGAACACCTTGACCGAGATCTGGTTGAGCGGCCAGTTCCAGGGCGTGATGAGGCCGCAGACGCCGATGGGCTCCTTGACGATCGTCAGGCCACCGCGGTCCTCCGTGAACGGGAACGTCGTCAGCGAGTCGATCGCCGTGGTCAGGTGTCCGAGACCCAGGCCGACCTGCGGACCGGCGGCCAACCCGGCCGGGGCGCCCATCTCCTCGGTGACGGCCTCGGCGAGATCGTCTGCGCGCGCCTGGTACTCGGCGAGGATGGCGTTGAGCACCTCGAGGCGTTCCTCGCGGGCGGTGACCGACCACGTGCCGAACGCGCGGCGGGCGGCGATGACGGCCCGGTCGACGTCGGCGGCGGAACCGAGCGAGATGCGGCCGGCCACCTCCTCGGTCGCGGGGTTCTCGACGTCGACGGTCTGACGGTCCACCGGATCGACCCACTGGCCATCGACGTAGAACTGCAGATACTCGCGCATGTCTATTGCGTCCCTTCCGCGTACCAGGTCCGGAACTCGTCGTAGCTCGGCATCTCCTCCGAGTTGACCTTCGGGTCGATCGGTACGTGGATCACCGTGACCTTGCCGCTCGCGAACGCGCGCTCGATCGCAGGCCCGAGATCCTCGGCCCTGTCGACGTACTCGCCGCGGCAGCCGAAGCCCTCGGCGATCTTGTCGAACCGCACGTCCTTGCTCCAGTGCACGCCGGTCTCGAGCGACCCCTGGCCGAACGTCCGCTTGTAGACGCCGACCTCGAGGCCCCACTGGTGGTCCACACCGACCACGCATACCAGTGGGAGGTCCAGCCGCGCGGCGGTTTCCAATTCGGCGATCGCGAACATGAAGGACGAGTCGCTGGTGAGCAGCATGACCGGGCGCTTGCGTCCGTCGGCCACCGAGGCGCCCACCGCGTAGGGCAGGCCGGTGCCGATGTGGCCGAAGTTCTGATTCCACACCACGTCGTGCGGCTTGGCCTGGGAGTAGGTCCACTGGAAGATCACCGTGGCACCGCCGTCGCGGACCATGATGCCGTCCTCGGGGAACGCCTTGGTCGCCTCGACGACGAACCGGGCGGTGTGCAACGGCGTTCCGCCGGGGGCACTCTCGGCGAGGTCGGCGATGCGGGCGGCGTCGTCGGCGATCCAGCCGGCCAGTTCCGCCGAGGGCTGCCGCGGCGAGTCCTTCAGTGCGTCGACGAGCTGCGGGACGATCGCGCGCAGGTCGCCGACCAGCGGGACGTCGATGCGACGGTTGACGCCGATGGCGGTCGGGTCGAGTTCGACGCTGATCCACTTGCGGTTGGCCTCGTTGTCCAGCCAATGCCTGCCGCGGCCGTAGTGGACGGGCTCGCCGAGTTCGGTGCCGATGGCGATCACGAGGTCGGACTTCACGACGGCGTCCACGGCGGACGGCGAGAAGCCGTAGGGGAAGGTGCGGTCCTCGAGGCCCCGGATGAAGGACGTGCCGCCGGAGGTCTGGATCACCGGGCAGTTCATGAGCTTCGCCAGCGCCTCGACGGACTCGCCGGCCCGCGACGTGTGCACGGCGTGGCCGACGAGGAGGATCGGCTGGCGGGCCTTGCGGACGAGTTCGACGGCCTTCTCGATGGACTGCGCGCTGGCGCCCTGGTTGACCAACCGGTAGGCGTCGGGCGGCAGCGGCGCGGGGACGTCGAGTTCTTCGAGGATGACGTGTGAGGGGTATTCGATGTACGCCGGTCCGGGGGTCCCGGTCTGCGAGACGCGCAGGGCGTGCCGGACGATCTCGTCGGTCTGGTCCGCGTACTCGATGCTCGCGGAGTACTTCACCGACGGCGCGAGGAGCGGTGCCTGCGAGACGAACTGGATGCGCCCGCGGCGGACGCGCTGCTCGGTGATGCGGGCGCGCTGGCCACCCAGGAAGATCACCGGCGAGTTCTCGACCTTCGCGCACATGATGGCGCCGGAGAGGTTCGCCAGTCCCGGGCCGAGCGTGCCGATGGCGAGGCCGGGCCGGCCCGTCATCCGCGACACCGCCTCGGCCATGAACCCGGCGTTCTCCTCGTGGTGCGGCGCGACGACCGTCCAGCCGCGTTCCTCGGCGGCGTGGAACATGTGCACGAAGTTCGGGTCGGGGATGCCGAAGAGGGTGTTGATCCCCTCGGCCTCGAACAACTGCAGGATTCGCTCGTACACCTTCACGGCCACGGTCGGCTTTCTCCCATTCCTCGGTTGCGGCGATCCGGAGCCCCGGCCGCCCGCTCGGTGCCCAATTGTCCGGACATTGCAGTCCTGTGCACCATTTGGAGAGCATGATTCTCCTATGTTGAGCCGCACGTCAAGGGCCGTGCCACATCGTGTCGGTCTTATTGTCTGGACCAGTCGGGCTTGCTATGGTCCGTTCGATGACGACCACCGGCTCCCCCTCCGTCCAGCGGGATTCCCCGAGTCGCCACTGGTCGGCGACCCCGCCCGAGGTGGCGACGGGGTGGCGGCTGGACCGGTTGACCGCCCCCAGCCGCCTTTTCGGCGCGAATGGCCTACGTACCGGACCCGACGGCCGCGTGTACGTCGCGCAGGTGACGGGCAGCCAGATCAGTGCGCTCGACGTCTCGACGGGCGCGGTGGAGACCATCAGCGCGAAGGGCGGCGACATCGTGGCGCCCGACGACGTCGCCTTCGACTCCCGCGGCAACCTCGTCGCCACCGAGGTGATGGACGGCAGGGTCAGCCTGCGCGACACCTCCGGGACCACCCGAGTCCTGCGCGACGACGTGCCCTCGGCCAACGGCATCACCTTCCACCGGGATCGGCTGTTCATCGGCGAGTGCCGCGAGGGTGGCCGCCTGATGGAGTTCGACCTCGCCGGCGGTCCACCGCGGGTGCTACTGGAGGACGTCCCGTCACCCAACGCCATGGAGGTCGGGCCGGACGGACTGCTGTACTTCCCCGTCATGGGCGCCAATGAGATCTGGCGCATCGATCCGTTCGCCGACGACGCCCGGCCGCAGACGGTGGCGAGCGGGCTGGGGGTTCCCGACTCGGTCAAGTTCGACGCCGACGGGTTCATCGTCTCGACACAGGTCGCGAGCGGGCAGGTGCTGCGGATCGATCCGCGTACCGGCGATCAGACCCTGCTGGCGCAACTCTCCCCCGGCCTGGACAACTGCACCCTGGTCGACGGCCGGTTGTTCGTCTCGAACTTCACCGGCGAGATCACCGAGATCCTCGGTGGCGGTGACACCCGCACGACACTGCCCGGCGGACTGAACTGGCCGCTCGACCTCGCCGTTGGCGGTGACGGCCGGGTGTACGTGGCCGACGGCACCTACTTCTACGCGGTCGAACCTGACGGTTCGCTGCAGACGGTGGGCATGCTGTTCTCCCCGGGTTACCCCGGCTTCCTGCGCGGCCTGGTGCCGTCGGGTCCCGGCGAGTTCGTCGTCACCACCTCCGGCGGTCAGATCGCGCGATACCGGCCGGGGAGTGGCGAAACCGATTATCTCGCAGACGGCTTCGATCAGCTGTACGGTGTCGCCGTCCGCGGCGACGACGTCGTGGCGGTCGAGCAGGGCACGGGCCGGGTGCTGTCGGTGAATCGGGCGGGCACCGTCGGCGTGCTCGCGTCGGGCCTGTCCGAGCCCGTCGGCGTCGTCGTCACCGCGGCGGGCGACCTGCTGGTCGGCGAGACCGGCCGCGTCGTGCGGGTCACCGCGTCGGGCACCGAGACCGTCGTCGACGGGCTCGTCCGCCCCCACGGCCTGCTCGTCGTGGCCGGCACTCTGTACGTCGTCGACGCCGGCCAGAAGGCGGTCATCGCCGTCGATCTCGAGACCGGCGGCCGGACGACCATCGCCGCCGGCCTGCCGATCGGTGCGCCGCCCGGCGTCGACCCCAAGCCGCTGCGGGGCATGCCGCCGTTCTCCGGCCCGCAGGGTCCGTTCGCAGGCATCGCCGCGGGACCCGATGGCACGCTGTACGTCTCGGCCGACGGGGAGGGCAGCGTGCTGACGCTGCGGCGCACGTGACGAGCACCGACGTCGGCACGGCTGCCGACCACCGCTACCTGCAGGTGGCGCGCGCCCTGCGCAAGGACATCGTCGACGGCGTGTATCCCGTCGGCACCCAGTTGCCCACGGAGCACGAACTGTGCGAGCGGTTCGAGGTCAGCCGGTACACCGTGCGCGAAGCGCTGCGCCGGCTACGCGACGACAACCTGGTGTCGTCGCGGCCCCGCGCGGGCACGATGGTGGTTGCGCGTGCGGCATCGAACTCCTATGCGCAAGAGGTCATGTCGATCGACGACCTGCTGGCGTTCGCAGCGGGTGCCCGCTTCGACATCGAGTCGAACGCGATGGTGACGGTCGACGTGGACCTCGCCGCCCACACCGGCCTGCCCGTCGGCACGCAGTGGCTCGCGGTACGCGGCACGCGCCGCGCCGAGGACGGGGAGGTGCCCATCTGTCGCACCGAATACTATGTGCACCGCTCGTTCGCCGCGGTGGGCAGACTGCTGCAGCGCCACACGGGCCCCATCTTCCCGCTGATCGAGGATCTGTTCGGGGTCAGCGTGGTCGAGGTGCATCAGGAGATCGCCGCGGTGACGGCGTCCCCTCGGCTGGCCGAACAGCTGCAGGTCGACGAGTGCACCGCCGCGCTCGAGATGCGGCGCACGTACACGACCTCGGACGGTCAGATCGCCCAGGTCACCGTCAACACACACCCGTCGTCGCGGTTCCGCTACTCGATGACCATGCGTCGCGTGAAGGGCTGAGGACGACCATGGGCAGTACTCGCAGAACCGTTGCCGGACGGTCGATCCGATGGGACGAGACGCGCGCCGATGAGGCCCGGTCCGCCGGTCTCTGGGTGACGGACACGCTCGGGAACACCCTGCGCCACGCGGCCCGCGAGACGCCGGATCGAGTGGTGCTGATCGATGGCGCCGTGCACCTCACCTGTCGCGAGCTGTACGGCCGCGCAGGCGCGTTGGCCGCGGCCCTGCTCGACAGGATGCCGACCGGCAGCGTGGTGTCGTTCATGCTGCCCAACTGGTGCGAGGCCGCCGTGGTCTACCTCGCGGCCACCCTGGCAGGCATGGTCGTCAATCCGATCCTGCCGTCGCTGCGAGACCACGAACTGCGCTTCATCCTGAGCGACGCGGACAGCCGGATGATCTTCGTGCCGGAGACGTTCCGTGGGCACGACTACGCGGGGATGCTGACCCGCGTCGTCGACGAGATCGAGCCGCCGCCGGTGGTCGTGGTGGTGCGCGGCGATGCCGGGCCACACGTCCGCTACGACGACCTCGTGGCCGCGGGTGCCGCCGATCCCGAGGTCCCGGTCGATCCCGACGCCGTGCGCATGATCATGTACACCTCCGGGACCACGGGACGTCCGAAGGGCGTTCTGCACACGCACAATTCGATCCACGCGCTCATCTCGCAGATCCGCGAGCACTGGCTCGTCGACCCGGGCGACAGGTTCCTGGTGCCGTCGCCCATCGCCCACGTCGGCGGGTCGATCTACGCGTTCGAGTGCCCGCTGCTGCTGGGCTCCACCGCGGTCCTGATGCAGCAGTGGGATCCGGATGCCGCGATCGCGCTGATGGGCGAGCACCGGTGCACCCACATGGCCGGCGCCACGCCCTTCCTCGAGCAGCTGCTCGCCGCGGCCGAACGCGCCGACACCCGACTCCCGGACCTGAAGGTGTTCATCTGCGGCGGGGCCTCGGTGCCGCCGTCGCTGATCCGCCGGGCCACCGCCTACTTCGACCGGGCCCGGGTATCGCGCGTCTACGGTTCCACCGAGGTGCCGGTGACCACCGTCGGGGCGCTGGCCGATCCCGCCGCCGCCGCCGACACCGACGGCCGGCCGGGCATCGCCGACGTGTGGCTGGTGGCCCGGGACCCCGGCGGGATGGGCGGCCAGACCGGCGAGATCCGCGTGCGCGGCGCCCAGATGCTCGCGGGTTACCTGCATTCCGAGGACGAGGCCGACGCGTTCGACGCCGACGGCTACTTCTGCACCGGCGACATCGGCCGATGGGCGGACGACGCGCTCGTCGTCACCGGCCGCGCGAAGGACCTCATCATCCGCAACGGCGAGAACATCTCCCCCAAGGAGGTCGAGGACATCCTCATCGGCCACCTCGGCATCGCCGAGGTGGCGGTCGTCGGCATGCCCGACGCCCGGACCGGCGAACGGGCCTGCGCGGTGATCGTGCCCGTCGGCAGCGCACGACCCTGCGTGGACGACCTCAGCGACTTCCTGCTGGGGCAGGGCGTTGCGAGGTTCAAGGTGCCCGAGCGCGTGGCGATCTGGGAGTCGCTGCCGAAGAACGACGCGGGCAAGGTCCTCAAGCACCGGATACGGACGGCCTTGGACGAAGCGCACACGAGTGGGGAGATCGACGTCCAGTGAGTGACACACGGGTTGCCATCGTGACCGGGGCCAGCAGCGGGATCGGCTTCGGGACCGCCGTGAAGCTCGCCGAGTCGGGCATGGCGGTGCTGGGCACCGGCCGTGACGAGGCCAGGCTCGCGGAGTGGTCGACGGCCGCTCGCGAGGCGGGCGCCGACCCGGACCTGGTCGCCACGGTGGCCGTCGACCTCACCGCCGACGACGGTCCCGCACGCGTCGTCGACGCCGCCGTCGGACACTGGGGGCGGATCGACTTCCTGGTCAACAACGCGGGCGTCGGCAGCCCGAAACCGTTGCACGAGACCGACGACGAGTCCCTCGACCAGTTCCTGGGCATCATGCTCCGTGCACCGTTCCGGCTGGCGCGCGACGTCATCCCGCACATGCGCGACGGGTCCGGCATCGTCAACGTGACGTCGACGTTCGCGGTCGTGGGCGGTCTGCGCGGTGGCGCCTACTCGGCCGCCAAGGGTGGGCTGACCGCGCTCACGTCGCACATCGCCTGCCAGTACGGGCCGCTCGGAATCCGATGCAACGCCGTCGCACCCGGGGTCACCATCACGCCGATGGTGGAGCACCGCCTCACCGACGAGCGGTTCCGCAAGATCAACACCGAGATGACGCCGTTCCCCCGGCTCGGCCGCATCGAGGACGTCGCGAGCACCATCGCCTTCCTCTGTTCTCCGGGAGCCGGTTTCATCAACGGCCAGACGATCGTCGTGGACGGTGGCTGGAGTTCGACGAAGTACCTGTCCGACTTCGCACTGTCGTCCGAATGGGTCGCTCGTTGAACCTGTTCGGCGTCCTCGATCAGACCGCCGCGCGGCACGGCGACCGCGGCGCGGTGTTCGTCGGAACCCGCCAGGTGCACACGTGGTCCGAGTTGCGCGACCGTGCACTACGTCTCGCGGCGTCGCTACGTTCCGATCTGCCCTCGGGCTCGCGGATCGCAGTGGCCAGCGAGAACCGCCCGGAGATCGTGGAGCTGATGTTCGCGGCGTGGGCCGCCGAGTGCGTCGTCGTCCCGATCAACTTCAAGCTGCACGCGCTGGAGATGGCCGAGATCCTCGACGACGCCGGCGCGTCGATCGTGTTCGCGTCGCCGAAGATCGCCGCGTCCCTCGCGCCGGCCACCGGGGTCACCGTGGAGGCGGTCGACGCTGCGGCGTACCGCGGACGGTTGGCCGTGGAACCGCTGGCGCCACCGCGGCACACCGACCCCGCCGAGCTGGCCTGGCTGTTCTACACCAGCGGCACCACCGGGCGCTCCAAGGGTGCGATGCTCTCGCACCGCAACCTGATGGCGATGACGGTGTCGCACCTCGCCGACTTCGACGACCCCGACGCGGACTGCAGCCTCGTCCACGGCGCCCCGATGTCACACGGCTCGGGTCTCTACATCGCGCCCTACGTCCTGCGCGGCGCACGACAGGTAGTTCCCGAGTCGGCCGCCTTCGAGGCCGACGAGTTCCTCGACCTGTGCGAGCAGCATCCCGGCTGCAGCAGCTTCCTCGCCCCGACCATGGTGGCCCGGTTGGTCGCCACGGGACGGTCGTGTCCGGCGAATCTGCGGACCATCGTCTACGGCGGCGGCCCGATGTACGTCGACGGCCTGAAGAAGGCGATGGCCGCGTTCGGTCAGGTGTTCGTGCAGCTGTACGGCCAGGGCGAGGCACCGATGACCATCACGGGCCTGCGGCGCGCCGACCACCTCGACGCCGACGACGCGGCGCTCGGCTCGGTCGGGTACGCCCGGTCCGGGGTGGACGTCGCGGTGGTCGACGACGACGGCTCGCCCACCGAGCTCGGCGTGATCGGCGAGATCGTCTGTCGCGGTGACGTCGTCATGTCCGGCTATTGGAACAACCCCGATGCGACGGCTGCGACGCTGCGCGGCGGGTGGCTACGGACCGGCGACATGGGCTCGTTCGACGAGCACGGCCGTCTGACGCTGCGGGACCGGTCGAAGGACGTGGTGATCAGCGGCGGCAGCAACATCTACCCCCGCGAGGTCGAAGAGGTGCTCATCACCCACCCCGACGTCGCGGAGGCCTGCGTCGTGGGGGCCCCGGACGAGGAGTGGGGGGAGGTCGTGGTGGCGTTCATCGTGGGCGACGTCGAGGCCGCGGACCTCGACGAACACCTGCTGGCGCGGATCGCCCGGTTCAAGCGGCCCAAGCGCTACGAGTTCGTCGACGAGCTGCCGAAGAACAGCTACGGGAAGATTCTCAAGCGGGCCCTGCGGGAGCAACTGGCCGGTCGGTGACAATGACCTCATGCAGATCGAGGGCACTGTCACCGTCATCACCGGCGCGGGATCCGGCATCGGCCGGACGCTGGCCCGCGAGTTCGCCGCAGCGGGTTCCTCGGTGGTGGTCGGCGACCTCTCGGCCGACGGCGCCGCCGCCACCGTCGAGGCCATCACCACCGACGGCGGCGCGGCCGTGGCGGTGGTCGGGGACGCCGCCTCCACCGACGGCATCACCCGACTGCTCGACGCGGCGCGCGACGCGTTCGGACCGGTCGACGTCTACGTCGCCAATGCCGGCATCATCGGCGCGTCCGGTCTCGGCGACGACGAGGCCGACTGGGACCTGATCCTCGACGTCAACCTGCGTGCGCACGTCCGGGCCGCCAAGGCGCTCGTCCCGGAGTGGGAAGCCCGGGGCAGCGGGTACTTCGTCGGCGTCGCGTCCGCGGCCGGACTGCTCACCCAGGTAGGCGCGGCCGGGTACTCGGTGACCAAGCACGCCGCCGTCGGGTTCGCGGAGTGGCTCTCGATCACTTACGGCGACAAGGGTATCGGCGTGTCGTGCGTCTGCCCGATGGGCGTCGAGACGCCGCTGCTGTCGGGCATCACCGACTCCGCCGATCCCCAGGCCCGCATGGCCGCCGCGGCGGTGCGCAACGCCGGCGAGGTGATGGGTCCCGAGCGCGTCGCGGAACTCACCGTGGCGGCGGTCCGCGACGGCACGTTCCTCGTGCTGCCGCATCCGGCGGTGCTCGACATGTACCGCCAGAAGGGCGCCGACTACGACCGCTGGCTGTCCGGCATGCGGCGCTACCAGGCGGGCCTCGGGGGCTGACCTCCGGCGTCGAGTGTGGGGGTTCTGAATGCATCCGCCGAGAACGCCGTCGCACGACCCACACACTCGGCGCGCACGGGTCGAGGACGTCGGGGATCAGCCCGGCATGCCGGTCTGGGCGCTGTTGCGGGGCGGACCGTCGATGTCGCCGAACAGAGCCCGCTTGAGACCGTCGGAGTTGAGCAGCACGCCCTGGTTGCCGTAGCTCCACGGGTTGGCGCCGACGTCGGCGACCAGGAACGGCGGGCGCTTGTTGTTGGGCACGAGCGGCAGCATCTGGTCCTTGCAGGACGGTCCGCTCTTCGCGGCCACCTTCGGGAGATCCTGCGGGTAGCGGTAACGCTCGATGCCGAGGGTGAAGCCGGCCGTAATGTCGACACCGGGCTTCGCTGCCGGGACGGTCCTGGAGAACGGCGCCAGGCCCTGGATGCCACAGCGGAGGTTCTCCTGGTACTGGCTGGCGGTCGACAGCGTCGGCACCAGCATGCGCAGCAGGTCGGTCAGCGGTTGGCGGCTCTCCCCCACGACGTCGTTGCCGACGTCGGCCAAACCGATTGCGCTGACCAGGAATCCGTCGAGGTTCTGCTCCTGGTCGACCAGGGTGTCGCCGACCTTCGTGGTGCTGTCGAGCACGTTGAGCAGTTCGGGGGCGGTGTCGGCGTAGCCGCTGATGGCGACCGGCACGACCTCGAGGTCACGATTGATGTTGCCCAGGCTGGGATTCAGCTTGTCGAGCAGCGCCGAGAAGTCGGTGACCGTCTGGCCCAGCTTCTCGCCGCGGCCCTTGAGCGCACCCGAGAGTGCACCGAGGGTCTCGTTGAGCTTCACCGGGTCGACGGCCTTGAGCACCGAGGTGAGCTGCTGGAACAGGGTGTTCGTCTCGACGGTGACGCGTTGCACGCCGAGTTGCTGACCGCTCGCCAGGGGGACCGACGAGGGATCGGGCGGCGCCACCAGTTCGACGGACTTGGCGCCGAACACGGTCGACGACGCGATGTCGACCGTCACGTTGCCCGGGATGTCCTTGAGCTGTGCGGGATCCATGGCCAGTTTGAGGACCGCCGTGCCGTCCGGCCGGTTCTCGATCGACTCGACCTGGCCGACCTGGACCCCCCGCATCTTGACCTTCGCCGCGGGGTTCATCACGAGGCCTGCACGGTCGGAGATCACAGTCACCGGGACCGTCGTTCCGAAGCCACCTTGGAACAATCCGATCGCGATCACCACCACGGTCACCAGCGCCAGCACCGTTGCCAGACCGGCGAGCGGCCGAATCACGCAGCCGCCCAGTAGAAGCCGAGAAGGAGGGCGAAGATCGCGACGGTCCAGGTGCCCGTGCACGCCTTCAACCATCGCGGCGCCGTTCGCACGTCCATGAAGTGCCAGATCACCAGATGCGCCTTGACCGCGGCGATTGCGACTACGACGACGGTGACGACGGGGTTGACGACGTGCTCGGACCCGCCCCCTCGAGCGGTCAGCCACGATGCGGCGGTGATCACTAGGAGCACCGCCCACACGATCGTCAACCGACGTCGGGTGTAGGTGGACACCGGCATCACCTCATCACGTAGAGGAGCGCGAACAGGATGAGCCACAGGACGTCGACCATGTGCCAGTAGGTCGCGGCCGTCTCGACGAACGACGTCTTGGGCGTGGACGACGTCCGCAGGCTGCGGACGACGAAGGAGAGGATAACGAGGCCCAGCAGCACGTGGCACAGGTGCAGACCCGTCATCACGAAGTAGAACGTGAAGAACAGGTTCGTCCCCGGGGTCATCCCTCTGACGATCTCCGGGACGTATTCGAACGCCTTGAGCACCGGGAAGGCGGCACCGCAGACCAGCGCAGCGGTGATGAGCCGCAACGCATCTGCCGTCCTCCCGGTGCGAACGGCCGTCACGCCGAGAGCGACCAGGAGCGAGCTGGTGAGCAGCACGAGCGTGTTGACCACACCGATGTCCAGGTTCAGCCGTGCCTGACTCCGAAGGAAGAGGTCGGTGTCCTGTCCGCGGTAGTACACATAGGCCACGAAGTACACGCCGAAGATGATCAGGTCGCCGATGACGAAGAACCACATGCTGGATTCACCGGGGACGTGATCGCCGGCGCCGGCACGTCGATCCGCCCGAACGTCCCCGCTGGCAGCGTCCGCAGCGAGCCCGGTCACGGCCGCACCACCGATCCTTCGACGGGCCAGCGGTTCTCGAGTTCGTCGTCGGGCTGGTTCCTGATGGACCGGAAGATGCAGACGTAGACGATGACCTGCCACGATCCATAGAGCACGATCGCGAACCAGAAGGTCAGCAGCCCGTTCCAGGCGAACGGGCCGGTCTTGGAGATCCAGACGGGTGCGGCCATGAGTTCGGTGACGTACTGCCAGACGGTGTAGTAGCCCAGCCATTTGGGCAGGACGCCGTTGTCGTCGAGGATGATGGCGAGCCCGAAGGCCATCCACATCACGCAGAAGCACCCGAGCGAGCCGATGAACGCCAGGTACCCGAAGTCGTAGAGCATCGCGAGCGTCGAGGCACTGTATCCGGGCCGGAATGCGCCGAGACCGAAACAGAACATCGGGAACAACATGCCCACGATCGCGCCGGTCATGGCGCCGACCATGATCGAGTACCGCAGAACGGGGCTCACCGACATCCGTTTCACGTGAATGAGATAGACGGCGTTCGACAACGGCGCCAAGCCGAAGGTGAGCACGAGGAGTGCGCACGCGATCAGGAGGTCGCGCGAGTGCATGAAGTCGAGGATCTGCCCGGAGGGTGCGTTCGGCGACGACGGCGGCATCATCCCACTCAGGGGAATGAACACGATTGCGAACACGGTGAAGAAGAACGGAACGGTCCAGAAGGCGATCCACTGATCGAGTTTGCGGTTCCTACGTGTCGGCTCGGGACCTGCGGCCGCCGGCGCCGTGACGGTGCCGTCGCTCACGCCAGGTCCGCCTGCTCGTCGCCCTGACGATCGACCGCGCGCAGGAGCACCAGGAACGTCACCACCAGGTAGCTCGCCAGCACGACCATCCGCAGGGTGAAGGACACGCTGCCGTCCCACGCGAGCGGCCCGGAAGTGACCAGGATCGAGAAGGCGCTGGGAATGAGCAGGACGGCGGTGACCACGTTGAAGTGCGCATACCAGCGCGGAAAGATGGGATCCGGCCGCTCGTCGAGGTAGGTGCTGACGGCGAGGCACAGGTTCTGCACGACGATGGTGCCGACCGGGGCGACGAAGAAGAACCACGCCATGTCGTTGAGCAGGCTGATGAGTTCCGGATCTCGATCGGGCCTGAACGCGGCGACGCCCCAGCAGTAGTCGGCGAGGATGAAGGCGGTGGTGCCCACTCCGACGCACATGACGTAGGCGTAGGTGAAGACGCTGCTCGACGTGCGGATGCGGGACATCTGTACCGCCGCGACGGCGAACAACGGGACCAGCGACCCGGCCAGCAGGTTGGCCAGGATGACCACGCCGAGGATTCCCGTGTTGTGCTCCGCGAAGAACGCTGCGACCTCCGCCGGAGTCATCGTCGGGGAAAGGGGCGGCACGAAGATGGGGAACGTCAGAAAGCCGAGGGCGAACAGCGCCATGGCTGGCGGCGCAGTCCACAGCAGGATTCGTTGCCCCTTCGTCGCCATCGACCCCCGCCGGTCCTGCTGGATTACCGCCACTCGCAGATCCCTTCCACGTCGTCGTCACGGGGCCTCGTCGATGATGCCGACTAGGTCTAACACGTTCACTGACAAATGACAATGAATTGACGTCCTAACGATTCGTCGCGGCCCTGGATCCTCGGCAGAACGCCATCATCAGAGTCCTATTCGCCGAAGTCCACCCCGCTGATGCCCACGCGAAGACGACTCATCTCGGTGACACACGTCAGTGTCCGCCAGGCAAGAGGCACAATGATGACGTGCGCGACAGATCCCAGGGGCGTGAGGCTCAGCGGCTTCGTACCCGTGCGCGCGTTCTCGACGCCGCAGTGGTGGAGTTCCAGCGGACCGGCACCCACTCGGCTGACATCAACGCAATCGTCGAGGCAGCAGGAGTGTCCCGAAGTACCTTCTACTTCCACTTCCCGACCAAGGAGCACGTGCTCCTCGAACTCCTGCGAATCGACGAGGCCCGGCTCGCGGCTGAACTCAGCAGGTTCCTCGATGGCCCGCACGATCTGCCCGCAGTGCTGCACGAGACCGTCCGGCTCGTCCTCGAACTGGAAAGCCGCTGGGGCGCAAAACTGTTTCGCGATGTCGTCGGGCTCTACTTCTCTCCCACCCGCCCCGAGGAAGAGCAGTGGGCCCAGCACCAGACGTTCGTGCTCCTCGCCGCCGAGATCGAACGCTCGCGACATCGCGGCGAACTCTACGACGACACCGACTGCTACGACGGCGCTGCATTCTTCCTCGTCGGTCTTTACGCCCTGCTCACCTCGTACCGGGACATCGGCCCCGAGCGAGAGTCCGTCCTGCGGAGGTTCGTCAAGAGCACGGTCCGCAGCCTCCAACCGCAAGGCTGACCGACGAGGCCTGCCAGCTCACTCTGGCCGCCGAGTGTGCGGGTCGTGAATGCATCCGCCGAGAACGCCGTCACACGACCCACACACTCGGCGCGCACAGCCGGGCCCGCGAGGCGATCAGTCGAGTGTGACCACGACCTTGCCTGCTTTGGCCTTGCCGCTCTCGGCGAACGCGATCGCCTCCAGGGTCTGGTCAAAGGCGAAGGTCGTGTCGATCACGGGCCGCAGCACGCCTGCGTCGTACAGCGCCGCGAGGTCGCGCAACTGGGCGCCACTGGCGTGCATGAAGAAGAACTCGTAGCGCACGCCGAGCTTCTTGGCCGCTCTGCGGACCTTGCGGCTCAGGAACGACAGCACGAACTCGAACGGTGCAGGCGCGCCGACTTGTCTGGCGAACCCGGCATCGGGTGGACCGGTGACACCGAGCGCCAACCCTCCCGGCTTGAGCACCGCGAGCGATCGGAGCAGGGTCTCACCGCCCCGGGAGTCCACGACGAGGTCGTATCCCGACAACCGCTCGCCGAAGTCCTCGGTGCGATAGTCGATGACGACGTCGGCTCCGAGATCGCGGGCGAGGTGCGCCTTGCTCCCACTCGCGGTCGTGGCGACGCGAGCCCCGAGGTGCTTGGCGAGCTGAATGACCGTGGACCCCAGCCCACCGGTTCCGCCGTGCACGAGCACCTTCTGCCCCGGCTGAATGTCGGCTCGCTCGACCAGCATCTGCCAGGCCGCCAGGGCGACCAGCGGGACGGCGGCCGCCTCCTGCACCGACATGGTGGACGGCTTGAGTGCGACGTCGTCTTCGTCGATGGCGATGTACTCGGCGAAGGTTCCGATGCGCAGGTCGCGCGGCCGCGCGAACACGGCGTCACCGATCGCGAAGCCACGGACGTCGGCGCCGACGTGGGTCACCACACCCGCCACGTCGTGTCCGAGCACGAACGGCGGCTCGTACTTGAGGAGTTGTTTGAACTCGCCGTCGCGAACCATGCTGTCGAGCGGGTTGACGCTGACAGCACCGACTTTGACGATCACGTCCCCGCTCCCGGCCGTCGGCGGCGCGACGTCGGCGGCACGGACCCCGTCCTTGCCGTAGCGGGTGACGACGAATGCCTTCACGTGATGGTCCCTTCGGTGGTGATCGCGGCGTCGAGAAGGAGTTGGGCGTTCGAGATGCCGGCACCGAGCACGACGTCGGAGAACTCGCGGTCCGAGACGGCACGGGCGAGTTGCATGGTGCCGACGAGGATCGTGAAGAGCCCCAGCGCGGTGCGTCGCGCATCGGAGGGGTGCTCAGGCGAGAGGTGCGTGGCGATCACCTCGACGATGGACGTCGTTCCTGCGGTGTAGGACTCGCGGACTCCGTCGCCGCACCGACCGATCTCGTCGAGGAGCGCGGCGCTGGGGCACCCGCCGGCGGGGTCGTCGCGATGGCCCGGGGACAGGTACTCGCGGATGAACGTCTGCAGCGCCGCCCTGCCCTCCGGTAGCGACGCGAGGGCGGCGCGTTGAGCGTCGAGTTGGTCGGCGACCACGTGAGCGACGAGGTCGTCCTTGGACTCGAAGTGCGCGTAGAACGCCCCGTTCGTCAGTCCCGCGTCGGCCATCAGTGCGGCGACCCCGGAACCGTCGATGCCGTCCTGTTTGACTCGTCGCCCCGCGGTCTCGATGATTCGCCGGCGAGTGTGGGCCTTGTGCTCCGCGTCGTATCTCGCCACCTTCGGCACCCTTCCGTCGTGATCTCTCGAGCCGTTGTTGACTCAGCGTATCGCATTAGCTTACGGTCATAATATTACGTTCATACGCCAACGTGGGGAGCATCCGATGACACGGCAGTCCTACGACGTCGGCGGGAAGGTCGTCCTCATCACCGGCGGCACGGGCGGCATCGCCCGAGAACTCCTACGCCGGGGCGCCAAGGTGGCCATCGTCGACATCGGTCCCGAGACCCCGACCATCGCCGCCCGCATGTCGCCGCAGTCGGCCTTCGGTGTGGTTGCCGACGTCCGGGTGCGATCGACGCTCGATCTCGCCGTCGCCGAGGTCGTCGATCGTTTCGGACGGGTGGACGTGGCGATCGCCAACGCCGGCATCCTGTCCCGCGCCGCCACGCTACGCACCACACCGGCCTCGTCACTGGAATCCGTTCTCGCGGTCAACGTCACCGGCGTCGTCAACACCGTGCAGGCGACCATGGAACAGGTCATCGCCCACGGCGGGCAGTTCGTCCTGATCAGTTCGGTGTTCGCGTTCCTCAACGGCATGGGCACCATCCCCTATGCGATGAGCAAGGCTGCCGTCGAGCAACTCGGCCGCGGGCTGCGCGTCGAACTCGCCGCGCACGGCGTCTCGACGACGGTCGCCTACTTCTCCCTCATCGACACCGACATGATCAAGCACGGCGTCGACGACGATCCCCTCGTCGACGACCTCCTCGCGGCCCTGCCGAGGCCGCTGCTCAAACGTCTACCGCCCGCGTCCGCGGCGACGGCACTCGCCGACGGTCTCGCACGTCGCGCCCCGCGCGTCATGGCGCCTCGACGATGGCAGCCGGTCTCCGCCCTGCGCGGGATCGTCTCGGCGGCACTGGATCCCCGCCTGGTACGCGACCCACGCACTCAGGCCGCACTCGCCGAACTCGACAGGCGGGCGACCGCCGCGACACCTCCGATACCCCAACCGAAGGGCACGACATGACCACCTGGCGCGACGCACCGACCTCGACCATCGACGTCGGCGGCGTCGACTTCGCGTACCGCTAACTCGGCACCGGAACCGGAACCGACGTTCCCGTGGTCTTCCTGCACCACCTGACCGCGGTACTCGACGACTGGGATCCGCGCGTCGTCGACGGCATCGCGGCCCGGCACCGCGTCATCGCGTTCGACAACCGCGGTGTCGGTGGCACCGGCGGATCGGTGCCGGCCACGGTCGAGCAGATGGGCACCGACGCGATCGCCTTCATCCGTGCCCTGGGTCTCCGACGGGTGGACCTGTTCGGCTTCTCCCTCGGCGGCGGCGTAGCCCAGATGGTCGCGCTCCAGGCTCCGGAACTGGTTCGCCGAATGATATTGGCGGGCACCGGTCCTCGCGGGGGTGGCGGCATCGACAAGATGGCCACCATCGTGGGTGGCGCTTACGCGAAGGCCGCCCTCACGCGTAGCGATCCCAGGAACTTCCTCTTCTTCCCGCGCACACCCGACGGCAAGCGAGCCGCATCGGAGTACCTCGGGCGACTCGCGGAACGACGTCACGACCGCGACGAGGCGATCTCGAACCAAGCCAGAATCGCCCAGATCCGGGCCATCCGGCACGCAGGTCGGTGTCGGCCCGACGACCTCTCGGTCATCACGCAACCGGTCTTCGTCGCCAACGGCGACCACGACCTCATGGTCGACAGCGCCCACTCCGCCGACATGGCACGCCGGCTTCCCAACGCCCAGTTGACCATCTATCCGCACTCCGGTCACGGCGGCGTGTTCCAGCATCACGAGACCTTCGTCGCCGATGCACTGCGGTTCCTCGCCGACTGACCTCGGCCTCGAGGCCCCCTGACCACGACGACGCGAAGGAGACACCGCATGCCGCCCCCGGCCGACTACCTCACCATCGACGTGTACGACCACCCACCGCGAGGCCCGTGGGCATGGAGCAGGAGCGTCAAATCCGTTCTGCGGCAGCCCATCGCCGGCTTGCGGTCGGTGACGGTCAATCACTCCAACCATGCCACTCACTCGCTCAGCCCACGATCCGTCGTCCAGCCCGGGCGTGCCCTGATCGCCGCCTGGGATTCCCCGGAGTCGGCGCTGGCTGCGTTCCGGGGACCGCTCGCGATGGCCGTGCAGGCGCCAGGGCGGTTCAGTCTCGACGGCGAGGTGGCCCGCGTACGCCTGGAGCAACCACATCATGACTGGCACGGTTGGAACCCGTCAGCCGAGGGCAGTGATCCGATGTCGTCGGACGAGCCACTGGTGGTGGTCGTCCATGCCATCGTCAAGCCCAAGCACCTCGCGGGGTTCGTGCGGAACAACGTGCATGCCGCTTCGCGGGCGGCCTTCCATCCGGGTCATCGCGGAAGCGTGGACATCTCGTCCCAGCTTCCCTTCGAGCACACCTCGCTGAGCCTGTGGCAGACCGTCAAGCTGGCCCGCGACTACGCCTACGCACCGGGAGGCCATGCACACGCCATGCAACACGCCCGCGCCGCCGAGACCCACCGGATCGGATGCTTCCTCCAGGTGCGACCGCTGACCTGCTCCGGCACGCTGGGCCTGGACACCGACGCCTTCCCCGACCTGCCGCCCGCCGTGCGCGCGTGACGGTCCGCTGATCCTGCTCGGCCGACGCCCCGCACGGGAGCGCGTTCGTCGATGAGGTAGCGAGCCGGTTGAATGGTGATCATGGCGGCACATCCAGCGGTCCTCGTGACGGGGATGTCCGGTGTGGGCAAGTCGACCGTGCTGACCGAATTGTCCCGTCGGGGTTGTGCGACCGTCGATACCGACGACGACGGCTGGATCGACGTCGTCGATGGTGAGCCCATGTGGCGCGAGCCTGCGATCGACGAACTGTTGGCCCGACCGCGTGGTCTCCCGCTCATCGTCGGGGGCACGGTGGTGAACCAGGGCCGCTTCTACGGCCAGTTCGACGCAGTCGTTCTCCTGAGTGCGCCCATCGACGTCGTGCTGTCGCGGATCGACCGACGAACGAACAACCCCTTCGGCAAGTCCGTCCTCGAGCGCGCTCGCGTACTTGCCGACATCGCCGACGTGGAGCCGTTGTTGAGGCAGGCGGCCACCCACGAGGTCGAGACCGACCGCCCACTAATCGACGTCGTCGACGCCGTGGCCGGCATCGTCGACGCACTACCTCGGTGAAGCGCTCGCATACGCCGCACCACCTCCGCTCAGCCGCCCGTGCCGGTGATGCGATCCTGCTCCGCCACGACGAGTTCGACACCGTCACCGACGTCCACCATCACGACGTCCTCGCGTGGTCGATCGAAGAACGGGAGTCCGAGCAGCCCGTGGAAGTCGTTGGTGTCGACGAACGTGTGGGCGCGGGCGAACAGCGGCTGCACGTCGAAGACGCGCACGCGGAGCTTCTCTCGGCTCAACCTGCCGAGTTCCCTACCCGATTCGGGGTCGGTGATCACCGGTCCTGAACCGGAACGCACGGCGAAGATCATGCCCGGGACGACCCCGGATTCCGTGCCCCGGTTGACGACGAGCGTGTAGTCGTCCTCCACCAGCGCCACCTGCCCCGTCACCACCTGCCCGGTCACGAAGCCGCCAGCGAACCGTGCTGCGAGAGCGATGAATTCGGGCCCGGTTGAATGCGCGGGCGCAGCCGGTGGGCGTCGACGTGAACGGGCGCGTCGTCGCGCGTCTCGGCGTCCTGCTCGGTGCCCAGGGCGAGTTCGACGGCGGTCTTCGCCTGGAACAGGGCGATGACGGCCTGCTGGTGTCGATCGGAACCCAGCGAGTTGAGCGCGACGGTCAGCTTCTTGTCGACGTAGGTGACCGACCGCTCGAGATCGGCGGTCTCGCGAGCAGTGGTCTGCGGCGCCGTGGCCGACGATGCCGCGAGACCGTGGCCGGACAACCAGCGGTGCCCGAGTGCTCCGAGGACCACGGAGCAGGTCGGCACCACCACGATGGCGCAGATCAATCCGGGGGCGCCGGCCAGCGCGACCGACCCGGCGACGCCGACCAGCACGAGGCCGGCCGCCACGGCGAGTGTCCGCACGGCGGCAGGCACGCCCTCGATCGCCCGCCACGCCCGCGCGACCGTGCGGGCACCGAAGCGCAGGAGTCCGGCGACCGCCCGGGCGATGGAGGTCCCGACGGTGATCAGCCCTCCCCCGATCTTGCGACCGAAGTCGTCCACCTGTTTGCGGTCGACGGGCGCCTTCGGCATGGACCACGACCGCCCCGGGGCCGCGGCGGCCGCAGTCTCCGGAGCCTGCTTGCCGGCGGTCGACGTGTCGGGCTGTTCATCCGGCGTCTCGACCTGAGTCGGCCCTTCGGTCACATTCGCATCAGCAGTCACTTCCGTATCATCCCCCGATTCGAGGTCGATCCCTTCTTGACGCGCCGGGGCGGCACGGCGATGCCCGCGTGCCGAAGCGCCATGGCCCCAGTCCTGCCCGATGCCATCGCCATCCGCCCCGCCATCTACGACGCGCTCCTGGCCAGGGATTCCCTGACGCCGTGACACCCACCGCGTCCACGGCGGCTCCCCGACCTGCGGTGACGAGCACCGTGCCACCGTCACGGCCGACCCGTGCCGGCATCGATGGCACCCACCGAGGCCACGTCACCCCCGTACTGCGTGGTTGAGGCCTTTAAGCTGGGGTAACCGGTGATGGCACCGGAATCCCGTGGTCACGATCTGCTCGGAGGAGACACATGAGTCGGCGGCTGCCGGAACGGGCGAAGACGAGAATGGCGGTCGTCTGCGCGGCGGCACTGCTCACCTGCGGCTGCGAGGCGCAGGTCTGGGGCACTCCACCGGCTGCGGACACCGCGCCGCAGGCCCCGATCGTCCCAGCACCTGCCTCGCTTGCGCCGCCGCCACCTGCAGCCCCTGCCATACCGACTACCTCGTTCGAAGGGCTCGACGCCCGCGTCCGGCAGGCGACCGCCGACGCGGCCGCTTCCGGCGACGACCTCGAGATCGCCATCCTCGACCGCGATACCGGCCAGCTCGTCACCAACGGCTCCAACAAGCCGTTCCCCATCGCGTCCGTCGTCAAGCTGTTCATCGCCGACGACCTGCTGCTGCAGGAGTCGGAGGGAAAGACGACCCTGTCACCGGCCGATCGCAAGTCGCTCGACGTCATGCTGCGGTCCTCCGACGACAGTGCGGCGCAGAACTTCTGGGACCGCAGCGGTGGCAACGCCGTCATTGCACGGGTCAAGGCCCGCTATGGATTGGGCGGCACGACGGCGCCCTCGAATGGACACTGGGACGTCACCACCAGCACTGCGAGTGATCTCGTCCGCTACTACGACATGCTGCTCGACGGCACCGGCGGACTGCCCCCCGCACAGGCCAACGTCATCATCGGCAACCTCGCACAGTCCACGCCCAACGGCAACGACGGCTACCCACAGCGATTCGGCATCCCCGATGGCCTCTACGCCGAACAGGTCGCGGTCAAGCAGGGCTGGTTCTGCTGCTGGAACGGCGGCAACCAGTTGCACGTGACCACCGGCGTGATCGGACCCGACCGCCGCTACGTCATGGTGATCGGCTCGCAGGACCCCACCGGCGCGGCAGCGGCTCGAGAGAACATGACGCAGGCCGTCAAAACCATCTTCCCCGGCGGCAAGATCTGAGCGCTCGCTTCCTCACACGACGCACCGCCCGATCGCAGGTATTGGACTTCCTCGTCCAACGAGGGGGCTACAGTTGACGCATGCCGCATCCATCAGATGACATGACGCGGCCGAAGCTGACCTCGCGGGGCATGGCCACGCGGAACCGGATAGTCATGGCTGCAGCCGAATTGATGCATGTGCGAGGTGTGGCGGCGACCACGATCGACGAGGTGCTCGCCTCCAGCGCGACGAGCAAATCGCAGTTCTACCAACACTTTCAGGACAAGACGGAGTTGGTCTACGACGTCATCTCCGTGCGCGCCGACGAGATCCTGTCGTGGCAGCGTCTGCGACTGGAGAAGGTCGATTCCTTCAGGGGGCTGCAGCAGTGGCGTGACGCCATGGTTCAGCGTTGCACGCTGCGCCGCGGTCTGTGGGGATGCGAACTCGGCTCGCTCGCCGCGGAACTGTCGGATGGTGACGATAAGGCGCGAATGTCGTTGGCCGCGCACTTCGCCGAATGGCGGGAACTGCTCGCGACGGCACTGGAGCGCATGAGGGACAACGGAGTCTTGGCAGCCGAGATCGACGGACCGACCTTGGCCACCGGCCTGCTGGCGGCAGTCGAGGGCGGTTACCTGCTGTCTCAAACAGCCCACGACCCGCGGCTCATGCAGACCGCGATCGACTCCGCGATCGCCCACATCGCCTCGTTCCGTCCCGCCGAAGTCGACCAGGCGTACTGACCTCCCCCAGAACGCCAAAGAGGCGGGCCAGTCGACATGACGGGCCCGCCTCTTTGACGCGAAAGGTAGTGCTATCCGGTGTGATTGGTGCCGGGAACGCCACCGGGCGCCGGCGGCGCCTTCACGCCAGGAGTGAAGAGGTTGCCACCGGTGGGGTTGACGCTCTTCTCGGTGGGCGTGACCGACGGCGCGCTGGTCGTCGTCGGTGTCGTGCTGGACGGGCTGGGCGATTCGCTCTCACCGCAAGCGGTCAGCGCGCCCATCGAGATGAAGGCTGCGACGCCGAGACCGGCGGCAACGCGACGAGTGGTTCGACTGTGCATGAAGTCGTCCTATTCCGTGATGAGGTGAGATCGACGATCAGTCGTGAGTGCCGGGAATGGCGGTGGGCGCCGGCGGCGCCTTGACGCCCGGGGTGAAGAGGTTGCCACCGGTGGGGTTGATGCTCTTCTCGGTGGGCGTGACCGCCGGCGCGCTGGTCGTCGTCGGTGTCGTGCTGGACGGGCTGGGCGTTTCGCTCTCACCGCAGGCGGTCAGCGCGCCCATCGAGATGAAGGCGGCGACACCGAGGCCCGCAGCAACGCGACGAGTTGTTCGACTTTGCATGAACGAGTCCTATCCAGGGCGTCAGAGGTGCATGAAGATTCGCGAACTGAACCGTATCGTCCAGAATCACTTTCTGTCAAGAGAAGATGGTGTGCCTCATCCGGCGGGCCGTGCGGACGAAACAGGCGCGTCATATCGCAGTCCGAAGATCAACAGCGGCGGCGGCGGAGGGCGCGCTCGAAGTGTTCCGGCCCACCGCTCGGACCTCGTGGTCCAGAACGCGGGAGATCCTCGCTAACCGGTGGCGGACGCGGCGATGTCGGCGGCGCTGATACCGGACAGATCGGGCACGTTCTGCATGAGTTCGATGCGGGTGCCGTCGGGGTCGGTCAGGTAGACGAACCGGCCCGACGCCGGGTCCTCGACGTCGCCCAGGACGGTGCGCGTCGACTCCAGGAACGATCCGCCCGCCGCGAGAATGGCATCGGTCAGGCCGTCCACGTCCTCGACGCGGAACGACAGATGGGTGAAGCCGAGTTCGGTCATGGGCTTGCGCTCCCCCGACCCGGTCGTCGGGACGTCGACCCACTGCAGCAGCTCGATCCGGATGTCGTCGCGGATCAGCATCGCCGAGCGGAACGTGCCGCTCTGCTCCATGGTCGCCGCGACCTCGTCGTTCTCGAAGTCGAGCTGGTACAGCTTCGCGAAGCCGAACACCTCGGTGTAGAAGCCGATCGAACGGTCGAGGTCGGTCACGCAGATGCCGATGTGTGAGAAGCCCTGAATCATGGCGCCAGTGTGCCGCAGATGGGTCGACGGCATGGGCGGGATCAGGACAGAACGGGTGCCGACTCGGGCAGCGGCCTCGCGCCGTCGGGCCGTAGCCCGTCGAAGATAAGGCCGAGATACCGGCGCCACAGATCCGGTGGCGGATCCGGCAGGCTCTCGACCGCATGGATCGGCGCGCACATCAGCAGAAAGACGTCGGCCTCGGTGATGTCGGGCCGAATGGCGCCCGCCGCCTGCGCCTTCCGAACGAGAACGGCGAGATGCCGCCACAGTTCGTCGCGGACGTCGGCCACCCGCGTGTCGTCCCCGGTCACCGACTGCAGGAACGTCAGGTCGTGCCGCCGACGTTGGTCGGCGGCCACGGTCAGGAATTCCAGGAGAGCCGCCCCGGGATCCACGGCGTCGACTAGGTCGCGCGCTGCCGCGGCGAGCGCGGCGATGTGGCCGACGACGATCGACGCGATCAAGTCTTCCTTGGTGGCGAAGTGACGGAACACCGTCGCCTTCGCAACGCCCGCCCGGCGCGCGATGTCGGCGATGGAGGCGGAGTGACCGCGTTCGGCGAACTCCTCCTCGGCCGCGGCGAGGAGTGACTCGTAGTTGCGCGTCGCGTCCGCCCGACGGGGCTGCTGGGAAGACGACACGTCTCACCCTACCAAGTTGACCGATCGGTCACGTCGTGCCACGCTGGGAATCGAACGTGACCGCACGGTCACTTTGAGGCCACGCACTGGAGGACGAATGAAACTCGACGGCTCGACGGCGCTCGTCACCGGCACCAATCGCGGTATGGGCCACCACTTCGCGACGCAACTGATCGAACGCGGGGCGACGGTCTACGCCACCGCGCGGCGGCCCGAACTCGTCGACGTGCCCGGGGCGAAGGTCCTGCGCCTCGACATCACCGACCAGGCGTCGGTCGACGAGGTGGCGCGGTCCGCCGGCGACGTCGACGTCCTGATCAACAACGCCGCGTTCACCGCGGGCAGCAACCTCGTCACCGGTGACATGGACGCGATCCGGGCGGTGATGGACTCCAACTACTACGGCGCCCTGGCGATGATCCGGGCCTTCGCCCCCATCCTCGCCCGCAACGGCGGCGGCGCGATCCTGAACGTCCTGTCGGTCGCGGCGTGGAACACCGTCGCCGGCAACAGCGCCTACGCCGCCGCGAAGTCCGCCGAATGGGGCCTGACCAACGGGGTGCGCGTCGAATTGGCCGACCAGGGAACGCTCGTGGCTGCGTTGGTGCCAGGACTGGTGGGGACCGAGACGCTCCTCGACTACGCCGAGCGCACGGGCGCGACATTTCCCGACGGGGCCGTGCTGGACCCGGCAGACGTGGTGCGCCTGGCCCTCGACGGTCTCGAAGCCGGCGACGTCGAGATCCTGGACGACATGGCCGTGACCGCGAAGGCGGGCCTCTCGGGCCCTCCTCGCGCCTTCACCTGGTAGCCGTGAGAACGAGCGGCCGGCGCTCGCGGGCACACTGGTGGCGTGCCGACACCGCGTAGCCCCGGTCCCTCACTGCGCATCGGCGTGGTGGTGGCGATGACACTCGCCGGGTGCTCGACCGACGGTGTGGACCTGGATCGCCAACGGACGGAACGGTCGGTCACGCAGGGATTTGCCGACGTTCTCGAGCCGACCGTGTTCGACTGTCCGGCGGTACCGGATGCACGGAACGCGCCGGTGGGGCAGATCGCCTCGAGCGACGGGCGGACGTGGACTACCCCCGCGGACGTGCGGTTCGGTGACGGGCCCCGTCTCGACGACCTCTACAACGAATGCACGGGCGTGCGGCCGGCTGGCCCATCGGACGTCGACGTGGCGGCGTTGCCGATCACGGAGGTCGACGCGGACGGTGACGTGATTACCGGATACCTGTTTGGCGACAACTACTTCGAGCTGTTCGTCAACGGCACGCTGGTCGGCGTCGACCCCGTGCCGTACACGCCCTTCAACTCCACCATCGTCCGCTTCCGCGCCAAGCGACCGATCAGTTATGCCGTCAAGCTGGTCGACTGGGAGGAGAACGCCGGGCTGGGGACCGAGCGGCTGGGCGCGGATCCGTGGCATGCGGGGGATGCGGGTTTCGTCGCGAGCTTCAGCGACGGAACCGTCACCAACGACAGCTGGCGCGCGCAGACGTTCTCGATCGCACCGCTGTCCGATCCGGCGGACGTCGTCGAGCGCGGGAACGTGCACGACAGCTCTGCCGCGGGCCCGTCGGGATGCGCCGATCGTTGCTTCGCACTGCACTATCCGGTCCCCACCGGCTGGGACGCTGCCGCATTCGACGACTCGGACTGGCCCACCGCCAGGCTCTACAGCGAGGCCCAGGTGGGAGTGTCCTATTCCGCGTACCAGAACTTCCGTGGACAGTTCGTCGGTGCCGGAGCGCAATTCATCTGGACCTCGAACTTGGTGAAGGACAACGTGGTCCTGGCGCGCACGACTAGTCCCTGACCACTGCGCCACGCCGTAGGTTCCGTCAGCGACCCAGCCCGAGATCCTCGAGTCCGCAGTCCAGCGGCGGCATCACCGACGACCCGGTGAGCACCGTGGCCACCACCCACAGGAACAGGGCGACACCGACAGCACCCGGATCGGGCTCGCCCTTCGCTCGGTCGCCGACGTAGCTGGCCCTGCCCATACGGGCCCGCATCGACGCGGTCGCCCGCGCCCCCCGTGCCGCCGACTCTGCGGCCGACGCGAAGTCGCCCGTTGCGCTGAGGGTTTCGGCCGCGGGGGCCAGGGCGTCGACCAGGGTCCGGTCGCCGGTGGCCGCCTCCCCCACCCGCACGATCGCCGCCAGTCCGGCACCAAGGCCGTCTGCCCACGCGTCTGCCGATCCGGGATCGTCTGCGACCGCCACCGCGATCTCGGTGAACAGCAGACCGAGTAGCGGACCGGAGGTGCCGCCCACCTCGTCGAGGAACACCGCACCCAGGACCGCCAGCGGTGACTCCGTGGTGTCCACGAGTCGCTCAGCGGCGACAACCATGCCGCCCCAGAGGTTGTCGCCGAAGTCCCCGTCGCCGCTGTGCTGGTCGAGTCGGGTGAGCTGGTCGTGCGCCGCCGAAACCGCGTCGGCGAACCCGGTCACGATGTCGCGCTGAATGTCGTCGACGCTCATCGCACGTTCCCATCGGTCGACGTGCCCACCGATCGGTTCGGGAAGGACGGGGTGAAGGCCGGGGCGTCCCAGAGCGACAGGAGTTCCCCGTCGGTGCGTGTCATCGTGACCGAGAAGCCGCGCATGTCCAGTGCGGGAACGTACGTGCCGACGAGTTCGCCCACCACCCGGCCGCCGCGCGTCTCGACTTCCCGCGCCGCGTACTCGAAGATCACGTTGAGTTCCAGGAGGGTGACCGCGCCCAGTCCATTGACGACGAGGATCACGTCTCCGCCGGGCGGCAACGCGTCGAGGACCTGGTCGGTCATGCGCCGCACCAACTCCGGCGTGGTCGGCCGGGTGATCGTGGCCGAGGCTCGTTCGCCGTGGATCCCCACGCCGTACTCGAGTTCGTGTGCTGCGACGTCGAACGCGGGTGTTCCGTCGGCCCCCGTGGTCTGCGCCCGGGACGCGACCGCGATGCTCCTGCTCGCCGCCGCGACGCGGGCGCCGAGTTCCGCGAGGTCGTCGATGCCGGCGCCGTCGTCGGCTGCGGCGCCCAGGATCTTCTCGACGACGACCGTCGCTGCGGTCCCACGGCGACCCGTCGCGGTGTCGGCGCTCTCGGTGGCCAGATCGTCGTCGACGAGGACGCGACGCACCTCGATCCCCTCGAGCCGGAGACGTTCGGCGGCGATGCCGAAGTTGATCCGATCCCCGGTGTAGTTCTTGACGACGTGCAGCACGCCGCCATCTCCCGCGGCGTGCCTACTGGCCTCCAGGACCTGCCGGTTGTGCGGTGAGGCGAAGACCTTGCCGGGCGCCACCGCGTCAAGCATCCCCTCGCCGAGGAACCCGGCGTGCAACGGCTCGTGTCCGGAACCGCCGCCGGAGACCAGGCCGACGACGCGTCGGGGGTTGCGGTGGCGGGCGGTGAGGAAGGCCGGTGACTCGTGCACCTCGACGAACCGGCGGTTGGCCCGTGCGAAGCCGGCCAGCGCCACCGGTACCGGATCGCCGTCGTCGGGATGGAAGTGGCCCGTCGGCGCCTCGGGTACGGGTGACATGGTCCCGATCCTCCTCTCGTCGCGGCGATCAGTAGCCGAAGTAGACCGCGGCCATGTCCTCCTCGCCGTGCCCGGCCTCGCTGGCTGCGTCGAAGGCGGCGAGAACGCCGTCGACGAGGACCGTCGACAGTCCCGACGAGGCGATCGCGTCCCTGATCAGTCCCGTGTCCTTGCGGACACCGTCGACGCTGAACTGCGGTGCGTACGACGACTCGATGATCGCCGTGCCCTTCGCCTGCAGGTAAGGGGAACCGGCTGCGGATCCATCGAAGGCGTCGAGCATCAACTGCTGGTCCAGGCCAAGGCCCTTCGCGAGGGCAAAGGACTGGCCGATGGCTGCGGCGAGCGCACCGATCCATGCGTTGCACACCAGTTTGAGCTTCGATCCGAGACCGAGTTCGGTACCCACCCAGATCGTCTTGGACCCCATCGCGTCGAACGCCGGCTGCACGCGGTCGCGCAGCGCGGGGTCACCCGATGCGAGCACCACCAGCTTGCCCTGCTCGGCGGGCGCCTTGGTGCCCAGCACCGGGCAGTCGAGGAACGCGACGCCGTGCTCCGCCGCGACCGACGCGGTCCGCGCGGCGCCCTCGAGTCCCACCGTGGCGCACTGCACGAAGACGGCGCCCTCCTTCATCGCCGGCAGCACCTTGGCCATCGTGTCGAGCGTCGCGTCCGCGTCGAACAGCATCGCCACCACGACGTCGGCCTCCGCCACCGCCGCGGTCGGGTCGAGGGCGACGACGGCACCGTCGTCGGCCAGCGGCTCCGACCGCTCGGTGGTGCGGTTCCACACGGTGACCTCGATCCCCTCTCGCAGAAGTGATCGCGCCATCCCCGCGCCCATGGCGCCCGTGCCCAGAACCGTTGCGTGCATGGTCGTCATTCTGCCCGTATGCGAGCAGCAGTCGGGGTTACTCGGGAACGACTCCCAGCTCCGTCATGGGGATGCCGGTCTTGCACTCCCCGTCCAGGTGCCGTTCCGCGCCGTGCCGGATGCGGTCGTGGGCGGTGTCGATCAGTCCCATGGACGCGGGCGCGGTGTCGGGTCGCCTTCTCGTCCGCGTCGACTCGACCAGGTCCTTGACGATCTGTTCGGCCAGGAGGTTCACCTTGACGTTGTGGTTCTGGGACTGATTGCGCAGGAACGTGAACGCCTCGTCGGCGTCGATGCCGTACACGAACATCAACATGCCCTTGGCCTGCTCGATGACGGCTCGGCGCTCGTTGATCCCGACCAGTTCCTCGGTGATCCACTGCTGCCGCACGATGCCGGCCGCGGCGTCGCGAGTCGTCGGAACGTCGTCACACGCCTCCACTGCTGACATGGGATCCTCCACTGCACTCGTTCAGAAGGGACCCTGCGGACGCCGAGCGGACTGCGACTCGACGGACGGGGTCACCGCGTTTACCCCGAATTCGGTGCCGCCAAGCCGGTGGATCGGTGCCGGTCGCTACCGATCGGAAGGCTGCGACCGCCGCTCCATAGGATCGGGATCATGGCTGAACCGGCTCGCAGGCGGCTCTCCCCCGGTGACCGCCGCAACGAACTCCTCGCCCTGGGCGTCGAGGTCTTCGGCAAGCGTCCCTACGACGAGGTCCGCATCGACGAGATCGCAGAGCGGGCCGGGGTATCGCGCGCGCTGATGTACCACTACTTCCCCGACAAGCGGGCGTTCTTCGCCGCGGTCGTACGCGCCGAGGGCGAACGGCTCTTCGAGGCGACGAACACGCCACCGCGACCCGGGGACAGCCTGTTCGACCAACTGCGGGCGGGGGTGCTCGCCTACGTCTACTACGACGACGCGAATCCGCACGGCGCGTGGGCGGCGTACATGGGCATGGGGCGGTCGGATCCGGTGCTGCGCGGGATCGACGACGTCGACAACGACCGGCAGGCGAACCGGATCATCTCGCGCATCACCAAGGCCGTCGGATCCGACTTGGATGCCACGATCGCGCGGGACCTCCGGGTCGTGGTCTACGGCTGGCTGGCCTACACCTTCGAGCTGTGTCGGCAGCGGGTGATGGACCCGACGATCGACGGCGACCGCGTCGCCGATTCCTGCGCGCACGCCCTGCTCGACGCCATCTCACGGATGCCGGGCATCCCCACCGCGCTGGCCGAGGCGGTCGACGACCCCGCTCGCTGACGCGAACCGCGCACCGCGTGTCGGTGGGGCGAGGCACCATGGACTCATGACTGCCGTGACCGACCCCCTGGCGCAGTTCAGCGCCGTGACCAGGGACTGGTTCGCGGGTACCTTCGTCGAGCCCACGGCCGCGCAGGCCCAGGCGTGGGCGGCCATCGCCGGCGGCGACAACACGCTGGTCATCGCCCCCACCGGGTCGGGCAAGACCCTGGCCGCGTTCCTCTGGGCGATCGACCGCCTCGCCGCCGCGGAACCGCCCGCCACGGGAGAACCGAAGCCCGGCACCCGGGTGCTCTACGTGTCGCCGCTGAAGGCGCTGGCCGTCGACGTCGAACGGAACCTGTCGACTCCGCTCACCGGCATCACCCGCGTGGCCGAGCGACTCGGCTCACCGGTTCCGAGGATCACGGTCGGCGTGCGTTCGGGCGACACGTCGCCCGCCCAGCGTCGAGAGTTGGTCCGCACGCCGCCGGACATCCTGATCACGACGCCGGAGTCGCTCTTCCTGATGTTGACGTCGGCGGCGCGGGAGTCGCTGACCGACGTCACCACCGTGATCGTCGACGAGGTGCACGCGGTCGCGGGCACCAAGCGCGGCGCCCACCTCGCGCTGTCCCTCGAGCGGCTCGACCAGCTCCTCGACACCCCTGCCCAGCGCATCGGGTTGTCCGCCACCGTCCGCCCACCCGAGGACGTCGCCCGGTTCCTGTCCGGCGCCGCCCCCACGTCGATCGTCGCCCCGGCATCCGGCAAGTCCTGGGACCTCTCCGTCCAGGTGCCCGTGCCCGACATGGCGAACCTCGAGAACAACACGATTTGGCCGGACGTCGAGGAGCGCATCGTTGACCTGATCGAGTCGCACCGCAGCTCGATCGTGTTCACCAACTCCCGCCGCCTCGCCGAACGGTTGACGTCGCGGATCAACGAGATCTACGCCGAACGCACCGGCGCCGCACCCTCCGAGGAGAAGAACCCGAAGGTCGCCGGCGGTGCGCCCGCCCACGTGATGGCCAGCGGCCAGGCCTCGGGTGCCGAGCCGCTGCTGGCCAAGGCCCACCACGGGTCGGTCAGCAAGGAGCAGCGCGCGATCGTCGAGGACGACCTCAAGTCGGGCCGGTTGCGGGCCGTCGTCGCGACGTCGAGCCTCGAACTCGGCATCGACATGGGTTCGGTCGACCTGGTCATCCAGGTGGAGGCGCCGCCATCGGTGGCCAGCGGCCTGCAGCGCGTGGGCCGCGCGGGCCACCAGGTTGGCGAGGTCTCGCGCGGCGTCCTGTTCCCCAAGCACCGCACCGACCTGATCGACTGCGCAGTCACGGTGCAGCGCATGCTCACCGGCGAGATCGAGACCATGCGGGTGCCCGCCAACCCCCTCGACATCCTCGCCCAGCACACCATCGCCGCGGCGTCGCTGGAGCCGATCGACGCCGACCGCTGGTTCGAGGTCGTCCGCCGCAGCGCGCCGTTCGCCACGTTGCCGCGCAGCGCCTTCGAGGCCACGCTCGACCTGTTGAGCGGCAAGTACCCGTCCACCGAGTTCGCCGAGCTGCGACCGCGTTTGGTGTATGACCGCGACGCCGGCACGCTGACCGCGCGGCCCGGCGCGCAGCGGCTCGCCGTCACCTCCGGCGGCGCCATCCCCGACCGCGGCCTGTTCACGGTCTACCTCGCGACGAACGCCGACACCGAGAAACCCTCTCGCGTCGGTGAACTCGACGAGGAGATGGTGTACGAGTCCAGGCCCGGAGACGTCATCTCCCTGGGCGCCACCAGCTGGCGGATCACGGAGATCACCCACGACCGCGTCCTCGTCGTCCCCGCTCCCGGGCAGCCCGCGCGCCTGCCCTACTGGCGTGGCGACGGCGTCGGGCGGCCCGCCGAACTCGGCGCGGCCATCGGCGAGTTCACCGGTCAGCTCGCCGGTCTGAACCGCGAGAAGTTCGACGAGCGCTGCGCGACCATGGGTTTCAACGAGTTCGCGACCGACAACCTGTTCCAGCTCCTCGGCGAACAGCGCGAGGCCACGGGCACCGTGCCCACCGACAGCACATTCCTCGTCGAGAGGTTCCGCGACGAACTCGGCGATTGGCGCGTGATCCTGCACTCCCCCTACGGCCTTCGGGTGCACGGTCCGCTCGCGCTCGCGGTGGGGCGCCGCCTGCGGGAGCGCTACGGCATCGACGAGAAGCCGACCGCGTCCGACGACGGCATCATCGTGCGGCTCCCCGACACCGAGGACGCCGCCCCCGGCGCCGAACTGTTCGTGTTCGACGCCGACGAGATCGAACCGATCGTCACCGCCGAGGTCGGCGGCTCGGCACTGTTCGCCTCGAGGTTCCGCGAGTGCGCCGCCCGCGCCCTGCTGCTGCCGCGCCGCCATCCCGGCAAGCGCTCGCCGCTGTGGCACCAGCGCCAGCGTGCGGCCCAATTGCTCGACGTGGCGCGCAAGTACCCGGACTTCCCGATCGTGCTGGAGACCGTCCGCGAGTGCCTGCAGGACGTCTACGACGTGCCGACGCTGATCGAACTGATGAATCGCATCGCCTCGCGCCGCATCCGGGTGCTCGAGGTCGAGACGTCGACGCCGTCACCCTTCGCCGCCTCCCTGTTGTTCGGCTACGTCGGCGCGTTCATGTACGAGGGCGACAGCCCGCTGGCCGAACGACGTGCCGCCGCACTGTCACTCGACAGTGTGCTGCTCTCCGAGCTGCTCGGGCGCGTCGAACTCCGCGAGCTGCTCGACCCGGCCGTCATCGAGTCGACGCACCGGCAGCTGCAGCACCTCGCCGAGGATCGTCAGGCGCGGGACGCCGAGGGCGTCGCGGACCTCCTGCGCCTCCTCGGCCCGCTGACCGCGGCCGAGGTCGCGGCGCGTTCCACGGCGTCCGACGTCAACGGATGGCTCGAAGCGCTGCACGCCGCCCGCCGGGCACTGACGGTGTCGTTCGCCGGCGAGACGTGGTGGGTGGCGATCGAGGACATGGGCCTGCTGCGCGACGGCGTCGGCGTCGGCGTGCCCGTCGGCATCCCCTTGAGCTTCACCGAATCCGTCCGAGATCCGCTCGGCGAGTTGCTCGGCCGCTACGCGCGCACCCGCGGCCCGTTCACCACGGCCGAGGCCGCGGCCCGGTTCGGGCTGGGCCTGCGGGTGACCGCCGACGTGCTGGGCCGGATGGCGGTCGACGGCAAGCTGGTGAAGGGCGAGTACACCGACCCGATCGGTGAACAGTGGTGCGACTCCGACGTTCTCAAGATCCTGCGGCGGCGGTCGCTGGCCGTCCTGCGGGCGCAGGTCGAGCCCGTCAGCACCGCGGCCTACGCGAGATTCCTGCCCGCGTGGCAGCAGGTCGGGTCGACCCGGAACTCGGGCGTCGACGGACTCGCCGGCGTCATCGACCAGTTGTCGGGCGTGCCCATCCCCGCGTCGGCCATCGAACCCTTGGTATTCGGCCCGCGAGTACGGGACTACCAGCCCGCGATGCTCGACGAGCTGCTGGCGACCGGCGAGGTGACGTGGTCCGGCGCCGGACCGATCGCCGGCTCGGACGGCTGGATCGCCTTCCACACCGCGGACTCGGCGCCACTCAGCCTGGCCGCGCCCGCGGAGATCGACTTCACCGACACCCACCGCGAGATCATGGCGACGCTCGGCAACGGTGGCGCGTACTTCTTCCGTCAACTCGGCGCCGCCGACGACGCGGTCAAGAAGGCGCTCTGGGAACTGGTCTGGGCAGGCTGGGTCACCGGGGACACCTTCGCGCCCGTGCGGGCCGTGCTCTCGGGCGGCAGCCGGCGCCGTGGCGGTGGCGCACACCGGCAGAAGCAACAGCGGGCGCCGAGGCTCAGCCGCTACAGCGTCGCCCATGCACAGACCAGGACCACCGACACCACGGTCGCGGGACGGTGGTCGGCATTGCCCGCCGCCGAACCCGACTCCACGATCCGGACGCACTTCCAGGCCGATCTGCTGCTGAGCCGCTACGGCGTCCTGACCAAGGGGTCCGCAGAGGGCGTGCCCGGCGGATTCGCGATGCTCTACAAGGTGCTCAGCGCGTTCGAGGAGGCCGGCCGCTGTCAGCGGGGGTACTTCGTCGAGTCGCTGGGTGGCGCGCAGTTCGCAGTGGCGTCGACGGTCGACCGGTTGCGCACCTACCTCGACGACGTCGACTCGGGCACCCGCGCCTACGACGCCGTCGTCCTCGCGGCGGCCGACCCGGCGAACCCCTATGGAGCCGCACTCCCCTGGCCGGCCGACGGCACCCATCGGCCCGGCCGCAAGGCGGGCGCGCTGGTCGTGCTGGTGGACGGAGAGCTGGTGTGGTTCCTCGAGCGTGGGGGCCGCACCTTGCTGTCGTACTCCGAGGACACCGAGGCCCTCACCGCAGCCGCGACCGCGTTGGTGGGGCTCGTCGGCTCCGGTCGCCTGCAGGCGCTGCTGGTCGAGAAGGTCAACGGGATGCCGGTCCTGGACTCGACCAACGATCCAGCACTCGCGTTGGTCGGTGATGCGTTGGTGGCAGCAGGTTTTGCGCGCACACCGCGGGGCCTGCGGCTTCGTTGATCGGACGGGTGCGACGAAGGTCACCGATCTCGAGATGCACGGGCGAGCCCTCGTCGCTCCCATGGACTGACGAGTCGGTGCGGATCAAGGGCATCTGACCGCCACGTCGAAACGGCAAAAGTGACAAAACGAGGCGGGAACCGTTCCATACTGGCCTGGTGATCTCGCTCATCGTCCATCTGGTTCTCGGCATCGCCGTCATCGCCTGGATCGTTCGGGCCAACCCGCAGATCTTCGCCCGGCCGGCGGGCGGACCGACGTTCTCCGCGATGGAGATCGCGCTGTACGTGATCGGCGTGGCGTCGATCGGCCTCGGCTACTACTTCAACCACCAGTTCGTCGCGGAGTACGCCGTGGCGGGCGGCAACCCCTTCTGGGGGCCGGGCAGCTGGCAGCAGTTCATCGTGCTGGGTTACGACAACCCCGCCGCCGCGTCGGCGAGCCAGGACTACACGATCATCAACGTCATCCTGCTTCCGCTGTTCACGATCTGGGACGGGCGTCGCCGCGGGATCAACCGGCCATGGCTGTTCTTCGTCTCGAGTCTCTTCACCAGTTGCGCGTTCGCGTACGCGTTCTACTTCGCCGTGGTGGAGCGCCAGCACCGTCACCAGGAGGCGGCGCGAGGACTGTCCTCGATTCCCGCCTGAGCCGTCTGCCTACAGTGCTGACATGGCTCTGCACACCGCACTGACGACACTCCTGGGCGTCGATCACCCGATCGTGCTCGCCCCGATGGGCGGCGTCTCCGGTGGTGCACTGGCCGCAGCCGTCTCCGAGGGCGGCGGCCTCGGCATGATCGGCAGTGGCGACGCCGAATGGCTCAGGCGCGAGTGCGACGTGGCCGACGCCGGTACCGAGAAGCCCTGGGGCGTGGGCCTTCTGGCGTGGTCCGTCGACGCCGCGACACTGGACGAGGTGATCGCCCGCCGGCCTGCCGCCATCATGCTGTCGTTCGGCGACCCCACGCCGTTCGCCGCCGCCGTCCGCGCGTCGGGAATCCCGCTGCTCGTCCAGGTCACCACACTCGACGACGCCCGTCGCGCCCTCGACCTCGGTGCCGACGCCGTAGTGGCCCAGGGCGCCGAGGCCGGCGGTCACGGCGAGGGCCGCGGCACCATGGCGTTCGTGCCCGCAGTCGTCGACGCCGCGGGCGCGACGCCCGTGGTGGCGGCCGGCGGGATCGCCGACGGGCGCGGGGTGGCGGCCGCCCTCGCCCTCGGCGCGGCGGGGGCGATGATCGGCACTCGCTTCGAGGCCACCCACGAGGCGCTCGTCGGACCCCTGGAGTCGAAGGCCATCATCGCCGCGTCCGCCGCCGACACGACCCGCGACCGGGTGCTCGACGTCGTCCGGGATTCGCCGTGGCCGCACCGGTTCACCGCACGCACGCTGCGCAACCGCTTCACCGACGCGTGGCACGACCGCGAGGACGAGCTGCGGGACGACGCGGCGGCGAAGGCCGAATACGCGGCGGGCGTCGAGCGCGGGGATCCCGACTACCACCCCGTGTGGGCGGGTGAGGCCGTCGACCTCATCCGCGAGATCGAGCCCGCGACACCACTCGTGGGCCGCATCGTCGACGAGGCCGAGCGGGTGCTGCGGTCGGTCCAGCCGGGTCCCTAGGGACTACGACGCCGCGGCGGTCGTGGCCGAGTCCTTCTCGGGGCTGCTGCCGACGGTCGCACTCGGCGCGACCGGATCGGCCGGCGCAGACGGTGACGGGGAGTCCGCCGTGGTGGACCGCGGGGTGAACGCGGTGGTGACGGCGTCGCGGACTCCGCGGAGCAGCATGCCGGGCTTCCACCCTCCCGGCGCGGATCGGGGCGGCGTGAACTTCCTCGGGTTCGACCCGGCAACTGCCCCGTGCTCGCCGTCCGCGACGGTCGTCGTGGGCGCCTTCGCGGCGCGACCGGACGCGTCGGCAGTTGCCGGCGTCGGTTCGGCCACGGGCGAGGACTGCGGCGCGGTGGGTGCCGGTGACGCCGGCTCGTCGCCCTCCGCCACCGATCGGGTGTTTCGCGCGACGTCGCCCGCGCTGGGAAGCAGCTTGAAGGGGACCGGTCGATCCGACGTCACGGAGCCGTTCGCCGGCCGGTCGTAACCGCTTTCGATGATGGCGCGAAGCGCGGGATCCATCGCGAGGACCACGTCGCGTGGCACGCCGAGGTCGAGCAGCGGACGAGTGAGCGGAAGGTCGCCGGGCTTGTTGCGCAACAGGATGTCGGTGACACGGCCGTCCGAGTGCGTCGTCACGAGCGCATCGGCCGGCGGGTTCTCCGGATCGATGTCGACGTCCCGGTAGTAACCACCGTGGAGATAGACGAACCCCAGGACGGCGTTGAGGTCCGCCACCACGTTCAAGACGTAGAGAGGGGCGTCGGCGACGCCGTCGTACTGCTTGGTGACCTGGATGATCCTGGTCTGGGACGGATCGGTCCCCACCCCGAAGGTGGCGCCGATCAGCGGAAGCGTGAAGGCGGGAAACCGCGTCAGCACACCGCCGTCGTTGCGCCGCGGGTTGGCCGCGAGGACGACGACGACGTGAGCGGCGTCGTAGTTCGAGTCTTCGGCGTTCTCGAGGTCGGCGACGGCGCGGACCACCGCACCGGCACCCTGCGAGTAACCGACGAGGTACGTCGTGGCGGTCCGATCGCCACCGGTCTGGTTCGCCTTAACCCGCTGGACCAGGTCGTCGACCGCCACCTGCTCGGACGCGTCGAACGTCGGGGCGCCGAAACCGTCGGTCAGGACGCTCGCCAAGCCGACGGTCCCGGGGTAGCGGACGAACTCGGGGTCATCCCCGGGGAAGTCGTACCGTCCGGCGAAGCTGTCCCGCATGCGGTCGGCCGGATCGTCGAGGTCACTGAGGATCGGCGACTTGGTGCCGTCCACGAAGATCGCGTGGCTGGCGGCGAGCCCCACCTCGGCGATGGTCGGGTTCACGGCGCAGGTGATCGCAACCGCGCCGGCCACCTCGAGCGCCACACCGACGGTGATCCAGGGCCGGAGAATCCCCCGACGTGATCCTTGACGATGTTTGCCCATTTTTCCCCTCAATGCGTGAACGTCGCGCACCACCCTCACGCGACGGCGAAGTGTAACCATCTACGAGGCAACTTCGAGGAGGATTCGATGGAGAAACGATGCCTAGTCAACAGTCGTTCATATTTGCCAGAATCGCACCGAGATGTCAATTTCAGTAGGCGCGTACCGGCGTGGCGTGACGACCACGCATCCTGGGCGACGCGCACGGGGCCGGACGGCGCCCAGATCTACTCCTGCGCAGGAGGACTGGCGACACGTCAGACCATGCCGCCCATTCGGCTGGAATGCCGCCGCAGCCGCGCATGTAGCGTTCTACCGAAGGTTTGAGACGAACGGAGGCGCAATGCCGGAAGGCGACACCGTCTACCGCACCGCGACGAAGTTGCGCGAGGCGCTCGAGGGCAAGACGTTGACCCGCTGCGACGTGCGCGTGCCGAAGTTCGCGACCGTCGACCTCACCGGCTGCGTCGTCGACGAGGTGCTCAGCCGCGGCAAGCACCTCTTCATCCGGGCCGGGGACGCGAGCATCCACTCCCACCTGAAGATGGACGGCGCCTGGCTGCTGGGTGGTCAGATCCGCCGGGTGCCCGAGTACAAGGTTCGCATCCTGCTGGAGACGTCCGACTCGCGTGCCGCGGGCGTCGACCTCGGCGTGCTGGAGATCCTCGAGCGCGACCACGACATGGAGGTCGTCGCGCACCTGGGCCCCGACCTGCTCGGACCGGACTGGGAACCCCAAGTGGCCTCGACGAACCTGGTGACCGATCCCGAGCGTCCCCTCGCCGAGGCGCTGCTCGACCAGCGCGTGATGGCCGGGGTCGGCAACGTCTATGCCAACGAATTGTGCTTCGTCATGGGGCGGCTGCCGACCACGCCGGTGGGCGAGCTGAAGGATCCGCTGCGGATGGTCCAGCGCGCGCGGGACATGCTGTGGCTCAACCGTTCCCGGGTCAACCGCACCACGACCGGAGACACCAGACCCGGCCGCGATCTGTGGATCTACGGCCGGGTCGGGCGTCCGTGTCGACGCTGCGGGACGACGGTGCTGTCGGACCGGGCGGAAGTCACCGGCAGCGAGCGGATCTCCTTCTGGTGTCCGGTCTGTCAGACCTGATTCAGACTTGGCCGAAACTACGGTTGTTGATGGAATGTCGCCGGAAAACGTCAACAACCGTTGTGTCGCCGCTCGAGACTCAGAACGGCTTGCGGGCCAGCTTGAAGATCTTGTTCACGACCGTGGCGAACTGCTTGGGCAGCGGACCCTTGTTGTAGGGCAGGCCGTACCGCTCGCAGATCTCCTGGACCTCGGGCGCCAGCTCGGCGTGCCGGTGGGCCGGGATGTCCGGGAACAGGTGGTGCTCGATCTGGAACGACAGGTTGCCGCTCATCAGGTGGAAGAGCTTGCCGCCGGTCAGGTTCGCCGAGCCGAGCAGCTGGCGGAAGTACCACTGTCCGCGGGACTCGCTCTTGGTCTCCTCGACCGAGAACTCCTGCACGCCCTCGGGGAAGTGTCCGCAGAAGATGATCGCGTAGGACCACACGTTGCGGATCAGGTTGGCGGTGGCGTTGCCGGCGAAGGTGAACGGCGCGAACGGGCCGGACAGCAGCGGGAACGCCACGTAGTCCTTCAGCGTCTGCCGCTTGACCTTGTTCCAGATGCCCGCGGCGATCTCGCGCTTGTCGACGATCGAGATCTCACCGGAGCGGATGCGCTCGGTCTCCAGTTCGTGCAGGGCCACGCCGTACTGGAAGAACACCATCAGCAGGAACGCGTAGATCGGGTTGCCGCGGTAGTACGGCGCCCACTTCTGGTCCTCGCTCATGCGCAGGATGCCGTAGCCCACGTCGCGGTCCATGCCGACGATGTTGGTGTAGGTGTGGTGCATGTAGTTGTGCGAGTGCCGCCACTGGTCGCTCGGGCAGGCCGAGTCCCACTCGAAGTTGCGGCTCGCGAGTGCCGGGTCGCCGGTCCAGTCGTACTGGCCGTGCATGATGTTGTGCCCGATCTCCATGTTGTCGAGGATCTTCGACACGGCGAGCATCGCGGTGCCTGCCAGCCACGCGGGCGGCAGCACGCCGGCCCACAGCAGGGCGCGGCCACCGGCCTCGAGGCCACGCTGGGCCTTGATGACGTTGCGGATGTAGGTCAGGTCGCGCTCACCGAGGTCGTCGATGACGCGTTCGCGGATCGCGTCGAGTTCCTTGCCGAACGCCTCGACCTGCTCGGGGGTGAGGCTGACGGTCTCGCCGTTCACGGTCTTGCTGACGCCGCCCCTGCGGGTGACCTCGGGGGTGGTCGCTTCGGTCTCGTTCTCGGTGGTCTTGCCGGTGGTCCTGTCGAGCATGGCAGTCATGGCTGATCCTTTCTCGTAGGTTCTTCGGTGGTCGGAAAGCGTGATTAGAGGGCGACTTCGACGTCACCGACGGGAGCGGTGACGCAGATCTGCACGTCCTCCTCGTCGGTCGTCGACACGGCGCCGGTGATGAGATTGCGGACGGCACCACTGGTCTTGCGGCGGGTGCAGGTGTGGCAGATGCCCATCCGGCACCCGCTCTGGGGGGTGAGGCCCGCGGACTCGGCCTGCTCGAGCAGCGAGCGGCCGTCGTCGGTGACGTCGACGTCGCTGTCGGCGAACGTGACCTGCCCACCGGACGCCTCGACGTCCACGGTGAACACCGGGGGCACGAAGCTCTCCCACAGCGCGTCGGGGCAGATTTCCCGGACGGCGTCGACCAGTGCGGTCGGCCCGCAGACGAAGACTGCGTCGGGCGAATCCATCGCCGCAGCCAGATGCTCGGCGCCGAAGCGGCCGACGAGATCGCCCGGGTCGACGCTGCGGGTGTAGCCGTGCAGCACCCGCACGCCGTGCAGCGTGGCCAGCTCCTCGCGGTAGCACGCCTCGTCCGCCGAGCGCGCGTAGTGCACGAACGCGATCTCGGCCCCGGCCTGCTCGGCGTGCCCCTCGGCGATCAGCGTGCGGAGCATCGACATCACCGGGGTGATGCCGCTACCGCCGGAGACGAAGAGGATGCGCTTGGGCCGCACCGCCGGGAGTACGAAGTCCCCGCCGGAACCCTCGAGCCCGACGACCATGCCGGGCTGAGCGTTGCGGTAGAGGTGCTCGGAGACGACGCCGCCGTCGTGCACGCCGACGGTCAGCTCGATGAGCCGGCGGTTCTCGCCGCTCGCCGGCGAATAGCAGCGGGTCTGCCTGCGGCCGTCGACCTCGACGGTGAGGTTGACGTGCTGGCCGGCACGCAGCGGCGGGCCGGCGGTGAACACGGCGTTCGGTTCGAGCGTCAGGGTGACGCTGCGCGGTGTGTCGCGCCGGACGTGCACGACCTTGGCACGGGCATCGCCGAGGGTCCAGGTGGGTTCCACCAGCTCGGTGTAGCGGTCGACGCCGTGCGGTCCGGTCAGGAGGTCCACCAGCGATGAGCGCAGCACTCGATCGCGGAGGCGCAGCTTCGGGGTTTGAGTGAACATGTGTATACCGTGCGCTTCATCGGCGCAGATCGCAAGAGCTTTCTGCAGGTTGTGGTAGGGTTCACAACCGGTGAACAGTCGTACTCCTAAATCACACTCGTCGCGCGTTCCGCGGGACGGCGCCTCGCGTGAAGAACGCAAGGAAGCCACCCGCCGGGCCATCATCGCCGGTGCGCTACGACTCCTCGAGGAACGCAGCTTCAGCGCACTGAGCCTCCGAGAGGTGACGCGTGAGGCCGGGATCGTGCCGGCCGCGTTCTACCGGCACTTCGAATCCATGGACGCCCTGGGACTCGTGCTCATCGACGAGTCGTTCCGCGCCCTGCGCGACATGCTGCGCGGCGCGCGCGCCGGCAAGCTCGACCCGAACCGGGTCATCGAGTCGTCGGTCGACATCCTCATCGCGGGCGTCAACGAGCGGCGCGAGCATTGGCGGTTCATCGGCCGCGAGCGCAACAGCGGGGTCACCGTCCTGCGCTACGCCATCCGCACCGAGATCCGGCTGATCACCTCCGAACTCGCCATCGACCTGGCCCGCTTCCCCGGGCTGAACACCTGGAGCAGCGAGGACCTCAACATCCTGTCGACGCTGTTCGTCAACGCGATGATCTCGATCGCGGAATCCGTCGACGACGCGCACGATGCCGCCGCGCTCGAGGACATCCGGGCGACGGCCGTCCGGCAACTACGCCTGATCGTCGTCGGCATCTCGGGGTGGGACAGCAACGCCGGTTGAGCCGCAATAGGGTCGCGAGATGGCGAACCTCCACCTCACCCGCCCTCGGCCCGACGTCCTGCTGGTCACCCTCGACCGGCCCGACAGGCTGAATGCCCTCGATCACGGCCTCGTCGAGGATCTGCACAGGGTGCTGGACGACCTGCGCGCCGACGACGAGTGCCGCGTCGTGGTGCTGACCGGCGCGGGACGCGGGTTCTGTTCCGGGCTCGACCTCACCGAGCCGTTCCCCGAGGACGCGACGGCCGGACTGGAGTTCCCGCGGTCGAGCATGCGGTGGCAGGAGCGCATCGCCGAACTGGTACTCAAGCTGAGCCGTCTCCGACAGACCGTGATCGCAGCGGTCAACGGCCCCGCCTACGGCGGCGGTTTCGCACTGGCGCTCGCATCGGACATCCGCGTGGCATCCGACTCCGCCCAGTTCTGCACCCAGTTCATCAAGCTCGGCCTCGGCGGGTGTGACATCGGGGTCAGCTACACGCTGCCCCGCATCGTCGGCGCCGGGCAGGCGTTCGACCTGATCCTGACCGCCCGCACCGTCGACGCCCCCGAGGCCCTGCGACTGGGCCTGGTGTCACGCGTCTCCGAGGGATCGGTGGTCGACGACGCCCTCGCCATCGCCGAGACGCTGTGCGGCTACGGCAAGTTCGGCCTCGAGTCCACCAAGCAGGTGCTGTGGGCCAATCTGGACGCGCCCGGCCTCGATGCCGCACTGCAGGTGGAGAACCGGAGCCAGATCCTGGCATCGACCAGCGGTGAGTTGCGCGCGGCCGCCGCGGCCTTCGCCGACCGCAGGAAGCCCTAGCGCGGGGTCCCGCCGCCGTCGACGATGATGACCGTTCCCGTCATGTAACTGCCTGCGTCCGAACACAACAGCAGTGCCGCGCCCACCATCTCGTCCGCTGTGGCGAGGCGCTTGACGAGCGTTCCGCCCACCATGTGGTCGATCGCCTGCTGCGGGTTGTTGCGCATCATGTCGGTGTCGACCGGCCCTGGCGCGATGGCGTTGACGCGGATGCCGTCTGCGACGAACTCGGCGGCCATCGCCCTGGTGAACGCCATCATCGCGGCCTTCCCCGCCGCGTACATCGACATCGTCGGCGCGAAGTTGAACGCCCCCACCGACACCATGTTGAGGACGGCGGCATGCTCGCTGCGCCTGAGGTGCGGCAATGCCTTCTGCACGAGGAACACCGGACCGCGCACGTTCACGTCGTGCGACTTGGTCCACGCCTCGGTCGTCATGTCGCCGATGGGCTGCGCGAGCGCGTTGGCGGCGTTGTTCACCAGCACGTCGAGACCACCGAACTCCGCGACGGTGCGATCCACGAGCGCCCCGAGGTCGTCGACGCTGCCGGCGTGCGTCGGCACGCCGATCGCCTGCCCGCCGAGTGCGCGCAGGTGCGCGGCGGCCTCCTCGCAGGAGTCGGCCTTGCGGCTGGCGACGACGACGCGTGCGCCGGCGAGGACGAAGCCCTCCGCCAGCGCGAGGCCGATGCCCCGGGTACCGCCGGTCACCACGACGGTGCGGTCGGTCATGTCGAAGAGGCGGTCGAAGGAGGTGCGATCCATCGGGTCAGTAGACCACGTGCGCCGTCAGTCGGTCAGCGACCAGACCGACGTCGCCACCAGGTCGCCGTACTCCAGCGCAGCCGAGCGGTGTTCGTGGACGTCGGCGTAACCGGGGCCCGCCACCATGTCGAGAAACGCGGCGGGAGAGGGGTATTCGACCACCAGGATCGCGTCCCACCCCGGCCGCTCGCCGTGCCCGATGACCGTCGCCGGCGAGGTGCCTGCGTACCGCACGGTCGCACCGACCCGCTGGATGTGCGGGACCACCTCCCGGGCGTAGCGCAGGTAGCGCTCACGGCCACCGTCGACGTGGAAGGTCAGCAGGTTCACCATCACCACCGGCTCGTCCGCAGGCCGGGCGGCCAGTGCCGCGAGCTGCTCCGGGGTGGGGTCCAGCCGGCTCACACGCAGCCGCTGACGGTGACCCTGCGCCCGAAGCCCGCACACACGCTCACGTTGGGCAGCGGCGGAGGTGGCGGCGCGAGAGCGTCGTTCAGTTCGTAGAGCGGGTCCGAGCACCCGCTGACGTCCACGTGGCGACCACCGATCGACCCGCAGATGGCGTCGGCATCGGGAGCCTGGGCCACGGCCAGTCCCGCGGCGAAGAACGCGCCGACGGCGCACGCGACCACTGCCTGCTTCGCATTCACCCGATCATCCTGCGCGCACGACGGGCTCCGCACGCGTGATTCGTCGATCTAGATCGACCTGGACGTCGTGAAGGCGCGCGGCTCCCCCGTCGTCGGATCGCGGAACTCGAGTCGCTGTGCCAGCAGCCGCAGCGGCCGCGAGAAGTCGCCCACCTCCACGTCGGCGACGTCCGGATAGAGCGGGTCACCGTTGATCGGCAGGCCGATGGACGCCATGTGCAGCCGGAGTTGGTGTGTGCGTCCCGTGGTGGGGGTCAGCCGGTACAACCCGTCGCCGAGGTGCTCGACCCGGGTCTCCGCGTTCGGCTCCCCGCTTTCCTCGAACGCCTGCAAGATGCTGCGCTCCTTGCGGATCCGGCTACGCAGCGTGATCGGGAACTCGCGCGCGGGATCCACCCCCGCCCGCGCCAGGTAGGTCTTGCGCACCTCGCCGCGGGCGAACATCGTCTGGTAGGCGCCGCGCACCTCGCGGCGCGCCGTGAACAGCAGCACGCCGGCGGTGAGCCGGTCCAGCCGGTGTGCCGGGCTCAACTCGGGCAGGTCGAGGGAACGGCGCAACCGCACCAGCGCGGTCTGCACGACGTGGGCACCCCTGGGCATCGTCGCCAGGAAGTGCGGCTTGTCGACCACCACGACGTCGTCGTCACGGTGCAGGATCGGCAGGTCGAACGGGACCTCGACCTCGTCGGGCAGGTCGCGATACAGGTAGACGAACGCACCGGCGGGCAACACGGTGGTCTCGTCGAGCACCTCGCCGCCGACCGAGAACACCTCGCCCGCACGCACTTTGGCGCCCGAGGAGAACCGACGCTCGAACTCGTCGACCAGCAGGCCGCCGTGCACCCGCACCCGCGCCGGCCCCAGGCCGTCGCGCACGGGCAGCGGTGCTCGAGCCCGCCCGCGGCTCACGTCAGCGGCACCGGTTCCAGGATCTCGGCGCGCGCCTCGGGCGCGGCGGCCCGCAACGCGTCGGCTGCCTGGTCGTCGGGTTCCTGCTGCGACTTCACCTCGGCGTCGACGCGCGCGAGGTAGGTCTCCACCTCGCGGTCGACGTCCTCGGCGCTCCACCCCAGGACCGGCGCGACCACGTCGGCGACCTCTCGGGCGCAGTCGACGCCGCGGTGCGGGTACTCGATCGAGATGCGCATCCGCCGCGCCAGGATGTCCTCGAGGTGCAACGCGCCCTCGGCGGCCGCGGCGTAGTAGGCCTCGACCTTGAGGTACACCGGCGCCTCGGTGATCGGCGTCAGTAGGTCCGGCTTGCCCTCGGCCATGGCCAGTACCTCGCCGATCAGCGAGCCGTACCGGTCCAGCAGGTGGCGCACGCGGTAGGGGTGCAGGCCGTAGTGCGCCCCGACGTGCTCGGTCTGATTGATCAGGGCGAAGTAGCCGTCGGCGCCCATCAGGGGCACCTTCTCGGTGATCGAGGGGGCGACGCGCGTCGGCACGAACTCCGCCGCTGCGTCGATCGCGTCCTCGCCCATGACGCGGTAGGTCGTGTACTTGCCGCCTGCGATCGCGACCAGTCCGGGCGAGGGCGTCGCGACGGCGTGTTCGCGCGACAGCTTCGAGGTCTCCTCGCTCTCCCCCGCCAGCAGCGGTCGCAGTCCCGCGTAGACGCCGTCGATGTCGTCGTGCGACAGCGGCGTGGCCAGCACCGTGTTGACGGTGCCGAGGATGTAGTCGATGTCCGCCTTCGTCGCGGCGGGGTGGGCCAGGTCGAGATTCCAGTCGGTGTCGGTGGTCCCGATGATCCAGTGCGTGCCCCACGGGATGATGAACAGCACCGACTTCTCGGTGCGCAGGATGATCGCGACCTCGCTGACGATCCGGTCCCGCGGCACCACGATGTGCACGCCCTTCGACGCACGCACCCGGAACCGCCCGCGCTGCTTGGACAGTGCCTGGATCTCGTCGGTCCACACCCCGGTCGCGTTGACGACGACGTGTCCGCGCACGGTGGTGACCGCGCCGTTCTCGGAGTCGCGCACGCGGACACCGGTGACCCGGTCACCTTCGCGCAGCAGCGACACCACCTGCGTCGATGTGCGCACCACGGCGCCGTAGTGACCCGCGGTGCGCGCCACCATCATGGTGTGCCGGGCGTCGTCGACGACGGTGTCGTAGTAGCGGATGCCGCCGATCAGCGAGTTGCGCTTGAGCCCGGGCGCCAAGCGCAGGGCGCCGCCCTTGAGCAGGTGCTTCTGAGCGGGAACCGACTTCGCGCCGCCGAGCTGGTCGTAGAGGAAGATGCCGGCGGCGATGTAGGGCCGCTCCCACAGCCGCTTCGTCAGGGGGAACAGGAACGGCAGCGGCTTCACCAGGTGCGGCGCGAGCGTCGTCAGGGACAGCTCGCGCTCGTGCAGGGCCTCGCGGACCAGACCGAACTCCAGCTGCTCGAGGTAGCGCAGCCCGCCGTGGAACATCTTGGAGCTGCGGCTCGACGTGCCCGACGCGAAGTCGCGTGCCTCGACGAGCGCGACCTTCAGGCCGCGGGTCGCGGCGTCCAGGGCCGCTCCGGCGCCCACCACCCCGCCACCGATGACGACGACGTCGAACTGCTCGCTGCCCAACCGGTCCCAGGCGCGTGCGCGCTGCTCGGGACCGAGGAAGGTTTGCCCGTTACCCGGACCTGGGATCGAATCGCCCGTGCCTGTGGTTCGCTCGCAAGCTTCGCTCACGTGAGAGGCTCCTAGTTACTCGTCAGTACGACACCACCAGGCTAGCCGCATCAGTCCAAGTCGTCGTGCGTCATCAAGCGGCGGGCCGTCTCGACCGTCGACCCCGACAGCGACGGATACACCGACAGCGTCTGTGCCAGATCGGTCACCGACAGGTTGTTCTGCACCGCCAGCGCGATCGGCAGGATCAGTTCCGAGGCGATCGGCGCGACCACGACACCGCCGATCACGACGCCGGTGGCGGGCCGGCAGAAGATCTTCACGAAACCACGCCGCAGCAGCGACATCTTCGCTCGCGCGTTCGTGGTCAGCGGCAGCATCAGCGTCCGCGCGGGCACGGTGCCGTCGTCGATCTTGGTCTGGGGCACCCCGACGGCGGCGATCTCGGGGCGGGTGAACACCGCCGCGGCGACGGTGCGCAGCCGGATCGGCGAGACGCCCTCGCCGAGCGCGTGGTACATCGCGATGCGGCCCTGCATGGCCGCGACCGATGCGAGCGGGAGCAGGCCGGTGCAGTCGCCGGCGGCGTAGATGCCGGACGCGGCGGTACGTGAGACGCGATCCACCCCGATGTAGTTGCCGGGCTTGAGTTCGATGCCGACGCGTTCGAGGCCCAGGCCGCTGGTGTTCGGCACCGACCCGACCGTCATCAGGGCGTGGCTGCCCTCGACGGTGCGGCCGTCGGCGATGGCCACCTTCACGCCGTCCGCCGTCCGGGTCACCGAATCGGCGCGCGCGTTCTTCACCAGGCGCACGCCACGTTCGGCGAACGCCTCCTCCAGTACGGCCGCGGCGTCGGAGTCCTCGTGCGGCAGGATCTGGTCGCGGCTGGCGACCACGGTCACCTTCACGCCCAGTTCGGTGTACGCGCTGCAGAACTCGGCGCCGGTCACGCCGGACCCCACGATGATGAGGTGCTCGGGCAGTTCCGTCAGGTCGTAGAGCTGCCGCCAGTTGAGGATGCGCTCGCCGTCCGGGCGGGCGTTGGGCAGCACCCGCGGACTCGCACCCGTCGCGATCAGCACGACGTCGGCCTTGAGCGTGCCCACCTTTCCGTCGGGCGTGGTCACCCTGACGCGATGGTGCGCCATGCCCGGCACGTCGTCGACCAGTTCACCGCGACCCTGGACCACGGTGACGCCGTCGCGCAGCAGGTTCGACCCGATGTCGGCCGACTGCGACCGGGCCAGCGTCTTCACCCGGTTGTGGATCTGCGACAGGGAGATCTTCGCGTCGTCGATGTCCATGTCGAAGCCGAGACCGTTCGCGCGCCGCAGTTCGGTGCGCACGCCGGTCGAGGCGATGAACGTCTTCGACGGCACGCAGTCCCACAGCACGCACGCGCCGCCGATGCCGTCGGAGTCGACGACGGTGACCTGCGCGACCTCGGGGCCGCGGGCCGCCGCGACGAGTGCTGCTTCGTAGCCGGCGGGGCCACCACCGATGATCGCGATGCGGGTAACCACGGTCACCATCTAACCCCGTGTCGCCACCCCCATGCCCGTCAACCCTTAGGCTTGCCCCCGTGCCGCTCTACGCCGCTTACGGATCGAACATGCATCCGGAGCAGATGCTTCAGCGCGCCCCGCATTCGCCGGTGGCGGGTACCGGCTGGCTGAACGGCTGGCGGTTGACGTTCGGCGGCGCGGACATCGGCTGGGAGGGCGCGCTCGCCACCCTCGTCGAGGATCCCGACTCCAAGGTGTTCGTCGTGCTCTACGACATGACACGGGAGGACGAGGAGAACCTCGACCGCTGGGAGGGTTCCGAACTCGGCTTCCACAAGAAGATCCGCTGCCGGGTGCACCGCCTGTCGTCCGACACCGACAGCACCGACCCCGTGCTGGCCTGGCTCTACGTCGTCGACGCGTGGGAGGGCGGCATCCCGTCGGCGCGCTACCTCGGCGTCATGGCCGAGGCCGCTGAGATCGCAGGCGCACCCGAGGCGTACGTCCGCGACCTACGGACCCGTCCGTCGAGCAACGTCGGGCCCGGCACGCAACTCTGAACGCCGCGCTCAGACCGCTGCGCTGCGCTCCACGATGTTCGCGAGGACACGCACGCCCACGGCCAGCGCCCGCTCGTCGAGGTCGAACGTCGGCTGGTGCAGGTCCAACTGCGGGCCCTGACCGGACCACACCCCGAGCCGTGCCATCGCACCCGGCACCTCCTCGAGGTACCAGGAGAAGTCCTCCCCGCCACCGGACTGCCGGGTGTCGGCGAGCGCATCCGGGCCGACGTCCTCGATGGCGTGGGTGAGGATGCGCGTCGAGACCTCCTCGTTGACCACGGGCGGGACGCCGCGGCGGTAGTTCACCGCATACTGCACCTGCAGCGGCGCGAGCAGCGACGCGACGATCTCGCCGACGAGGTCCTCCATGCCCACCCAGGCCTCGCGGCTGGCGGTGCGGATGGTGCCCGCCACCGACCCCGACTGCGGGATCGCGTTGGCGGCGACGCCTGCGTTCACCGCGCCCCACACCATGACCGTGCTGTTGCGCGGGTCGGCGCGGCGGGACAGCACGCCGGGCACGCCCGTGATCAGCGTGCCGAGCGCGTACACCAGGTCGCCCGTCAGGTGCGGCCGGGACGTGTGCCCGCCGGGCGACTGCAGCGTGATCTCGATCTGGTCGGCGGCCGAGGTGATCGGTCCGGCGATGGTGGCCACCTTGCCGACCGCGAGCCGAGGGTCGCAGTGCAGCGCGAAGATCCGCGTGACGCCGATCAGCGCACCGGCGGCGACCGCGTCGATGGCGCCGCCGGGCATCAGTTCCTCGGCGGGCTGGAAGATCAGCCGGACGCCGATGGGCAGCTCCGGCGCGGACGCCAGTGCCAGCGCGGTGCCCAGCAGGACCGACGTGTGACCGTCGTGACCGCAGGCGTGTGCCACCCCGGGTACCGCGGACGCGAACGGGAGATCGGTGCGCTCGGCCATCGGCAGCGCGTCCATGTCGGCGCGCAACGCCACCCGCGGTCCGCCCTCGGGGCCGAAGTCGCACGTGAGACCGGTGCCACCGGGCAGCACCTTGGGGTTGAGGCCGGCGTCGGCGAGGCGCGAGGCGACGAACTGCGTCGTCCCGAATTCCTGGCGGCCCAGCTCGGGGTTGGCGTGGATGTGTCTGCGCCAGGCGATCAGATCGCCCTCGTGCTCGGCCAACCACGCGTCGACGTATCCGCTGAGACTCATGACGCCGCCCGTCGTTCCTGCCGAGCCAGCACGCGTTCGCGCTCGACCGGCGATTCGGCCAACCGGACCACCGTGCGGGCCAGCATGACGGCACCCTCGATCACGGCCTCGTCGGCGCTGGGGCCGGCGGCGGCCGCGGCGAAGGCGGGCTGGTGCACCGATGCGCCGCCCGCGTCGATACCGACGATCGGGTGGATGCCGGGAAGGATCTGCGTCACGTTCCCCATGTCCGTGCTACCCAGCGGGAACGCCGCCTCGACGTCCGCGCCGACGGGGCTGCGGCCCACCCGCACCATCTCCTCGCGGAAGACGTCGGCGAGCCATCGGTCGGGGTTGAGTTCGTGGTACGCGGGCTCGGTGGGCTCGATCCGGTGCTCGCAGCCGGTGGCGATCGCGCCGGCGAGGAAGCAGTCGGTGATCCGGCCCTCCAGTTCGCGCAGGGACTCCGCGTCGTTGGCGCGCATCGTGTACGCCATCTCCGCACGGCCGGGGATGACGTTGGTGGCCTGGCCGCCGACGGTGACGATGCCGTGGGCCATCTGACCCGGGGCCATCTGCTGTCGCAGCAGGCCGATCGCGACCTGCGCCACGGTGATCGCGTCGGCGGCGTTGAGGCCGAGGTACGGCGCGACGGCGGCGTGCGCCTCCCTGCCGAGGTAGGTGACCAGGACCTGCGACAGCGCCAGCGAACGGGCGCGGGCGATGTCGAGCGGGCCGGGGTGCAGCATTACCGACGCGGCGACGTCGTCGAACACGCCCGCGTTCATCATCAGCACCTTCCCGCCGCCCGCCTCCTCGGCGGGTGTGCCGAGCAGGACGACCTTGATGCCCAGCTGTCCGGCGACGTCCGCGAGCGCGAGCGCGGTGCCGACCGCCGATGCCGCGATGACGTTGTGCCCGCAGGCGTGCCCGATCTCGGGAAGCGCGTCGTATTCGGCGCAGACCCCGATGACCAGCGCTCCGTCGCCGAACTCGGCGCGGAACGCGGTGTCCAGGCCACCCGCGGCGGCCGTGATCTCGAAACCGCGCTCCGCGACCAGCGCCTGGGCCTTCGCGCAGCTGCGGTACTCCGCGAAGGCGAGTTCGGGTTCGGCGTGGATCGAGTGCGACAGCTCGACGAGGTCACTGCGACGGTGCCGGACGGTCTCCTCCACGATCGTCGACGCGCTGGCAGTGGACATGACTCGCAGTATCTCACCGCGCTTCGGATGGTCGCGGTGCCGGTTAGGCTCCCTGGCTGTGAGCGACCATCGATCCCCCTCGGACGCAGCGGCGGCAGCCGCCGAGGAACTGCTGCGGCGGACGGGTGTGGATGCCTTCGACGTGGCCGTCGTGCTCGGTTCGGGCTGGGCGCCCGCGGCCGACGCCCTCGGCGACGCGCAGGCGGTGGTTCCGATGGCGGATCTGCCCGGCTTCACCCCTCCCAGCGCGGCGGGCCACGGCGGCGAGGTGCGGGCCCTGACGCTCGGCGACACGCGAGTCCTGGTGCTGCTCGGCCGCATTCACGCCTACGAGGGACACGACCTGCGCCACGTCGTCCACCCGGTGCGCACGGCGTGTGCGGCCGGTGCGTCAGCGGTGGTGCTGACCAACGCGGCCGGTGGCCTGCGCTCGGAGTACACCGTCGGGCAGCCGGTCCTGATCGGCGACCACCTCAATCTGACGGCCCGGTCCCCGCTGGTCGGCGCGCAGTTCGTGGACATGGTCGACGCGTACTCGCCGCGGCTGCGGGCGCTGGCCCGCGGCGTGGATCCGACGTTGACCGACGGCGTGTACGCCGGTTTGCCGGGGCCGCACTACGAGACGCCCGCCGAGATCCGCGCCCTGCGCACCCTCGGCGCGGACCTCGTCGGAATGTCGACGGTGCACGAGACGATCGCCGCCCGCGCCGCGGGTGCCGAGGTGCTGGGCGTGTCTCTGGTGACCAACCTCGCGGCAGGCATGACGGGCCTGCCGCTGTCGCACGACGAGGTCCTCGAGGCGGGACGTCAGTCGGCGACGCGGATGGGTTCCCTGCTCTCCGAGGTGGTCGCCGGGCTGTAGCGCAGCCGCCGGGTGGCGGCGACGAGGCCGCGTGCCAGCAGGGGTGCTGCGAACAGCATCAGCAGGACGCGCACGACCTGCGCCGCGACGATGAACGTGACGTTGGAGCCCGTCTCCACCGCCGTGGCGAGGACGGCGTAGATGCCGCCCGGGCTGGTGGAGAGGTAGCCCTCCAGCAGGCTGATGCCGGAGACGTGGGCCAGCAGGACGCCGAGCCCGGCGCAGGCCACGTTGAGGAAGACGATGAGGCCGAGCGCGGCGGGTAGGGCGCGGCCGATCGACCGGATCGACTCCCGGGTGAAGGACACCCCCGCCTGCCACCCGATCACGGCGTAGCCCACCTGTACCAGCACCAGCGGCACCGCGAGGCCGAGTGACGTGCCGGTCAGTTCCAGGGCGATCGTGATGGCCATCGGGCCCAGCAGTCCGGCGCCGGGAAGTCGGACGAGCCGACCGACCGTCGCTCCGACCAGGACGATGACGGCCATCAGCCCGATGCTGAGATACCAGGGCAGCGCGTCGGTTTGGGCCGGCGGCGCGGCGTCGGCGGTCTTCTCGGCGTGGTAGACGAACGTGACCACGAGCGGCATCGACGCGGTGATGAGCGCCACCCGCAGGTACTGGACGACGGCGACCACTCGGTCGTCACCACCGAGTTCGCGGGCGATGGCGACGAGCCCCGACGCGCCGCCCGCGACGAGGGCGAGCGCCCCGGTCAGCGGGGTCACGTCGCGGTGCAGACCGAGCAGTGCGCCGGCGACGATGCTCAGCGCCAACGTGGCGACGGCCACGCCGAGCACGATGGCCCAGTCCGGCCCGAGCGCGTCGATGGCATCGCGGTGGACCATCGTGCCGATGTAGATGCCGAGGACTCCCTGGGCGGCGAGGCCGGCCGTGCGGGGAACGGCCTTCGGGGCCAGCGACGTCATGGCCAGCACGATGCCGACCAGCAGCGCCGCGAAGAGCGCCGCGGACGGCACGCCGACCAGTGTGAGCGGCACGGTCACGGCGACCGTGACCGCCGCCAACAACGCCCATCTCAGCATGAAGCCAAGTATGCACTTCGCATTTCACGATCGCAATCCGCGTGTCCGCTGTTCACTTTCCAGTAATACCAAGTCTAAACTTGGCATCATGGAGACACCGTCGGCGACCGAACTGCGGGAATCGGTCGTGGCCCTCACCCGCCAGCTGCGCAGACACCGATCGGACAACGGCCTCACCCTCAGCCAGATGCAGACCCTCGGCGATGCCAGCCGGCTGGGCGTCACCACGCCCGCCGAACTGGCGGCGAGGCTGGGCGTGCGGGTGCAGTCGCTGACCGACGGGCTGAACGAACTCGAGACCCGGGGACTCATCTCCCGCCGAGCGGACTCCCAGGATCGGCGACGCCAGCTCGTGGAACTCACCGACGAGGGCCGCACGCTGCTCGCCGCCGACCGCGCCGAGCGGGACGCATGGCTGCAGGACGCGATGGCACGCACCCTGACCGATCTCGAGGCCAACCTGCTGATGCTCGTCGCGCCGGTGCTCCGCAAGCTGGCCGATGCCGACACCGCACAATGAGTCCATGACCGACGAGCCCCTGGTGTTCGGCACCGCAGGACTGCGCGGCCCCATGCGGGACGGACCAGGCGGCATGAACGTCGAGACCGTGACGCGGGCGACCTGGGGGCTGGGCACAGTGTTGCGCGACCGCGGTCTCGGCGGATCGACGGTGATCGTCGGCCGCGATGCCCGGCACCAGTCCGACGACTTCGCCATCGCGACCGCGGAAGTGCTTGCCGGTCACGGTTTCTCGGTCGTACTGCTACCTGATCCCGCCCCGACGCCGGTGCTCGCCTACGCCGTTCGCGAGCGGAGCGCCGTGGCCGGCGTCCAGATCACGGCGTCGCACAATCCCGCGGCGGACAACGGGTACAAGGTGTTCGGCGAAGGTGGCATGCAGATCGTCGGCCCGACCGACCGCGAGATCGAGACCGCGATGGCCCGCGCCCCCGTGGCCGTCGACCGTGCGGAGGTCGACCCCGTCGGCACCGAGCTGATCCACTCCTACGTCCGACGCGCGGCGACGGTGCGGCGCACCGACGGTGACGTCAGGGTGGCGTTGACGGCGATGCACGGCGTCGGGGGCGAGGTCGCGTTGCAGGTGCTGCACGAGGCGGGCATCCGCGACGTGCACGTGGTGGCGGAGCAGTTCGCGCCCGACCCGGACTTCCCCACCGTCTCCTTTCCAAATCCCGAGGAGCCGGGAGCCACCGACCTGCTGCTCGCGCTGGCCGCCGACAAGGACGCCGACGTCGCGATCGCCCTGGACCCCGACGCCGACCGGTGCGCGGTGGGCATCCCGACCGACACCGGCTGGCGGATGCTGTCCGGCGACGAAACCGGTTGGCTGCTCGGCGATTACGTGCTGTCTCAACTGGGATCGGGCATGGCGGCGAACTGCGTGGTGGCGAGCACGGTGGTGTCGTCGCGCATGCTGGCGGCGATCGCCGCTGCGCACCGCGCGACGCACGTCGAGACGCTCACCGGTTTCAAGTGGCTGGCCCGGGCAGACTCGGACCTGCCCGGCAAGACCCTGGTCTACGCCTACGAAGAGGCGATCGGGCACTGTGTGGACCCGTCGGCGGTGCGGGACAAGGACGGCATCACCGCGGCGGTGCTGGCGTGCGATCTGGTCGCCGCGCTGCGTCGGGACGGCGGCACAGTGCCCGATGCGCTGGCGATGCTGTTCCGTCGGCACGGCGTGCACGCGACCGGCGCGGTCTCCCGGCGGTTCGACGACGTCGACGAGGCGCGGTCGGTCATGGCGCGGCTGCGCGAGTCCCCGCCCGCCGAACTCATGGGCCATGCGCTGACGGTCGACGACCTGGCGCAGCGGAGCGGGCAGCAGCAGACCGACGCGCTGGTTCTATCAGGGGGCGACGCCGTCACGTCGGTGCGCGTCGTGGTCCGGCCGTCCGGTACCGAGCCGAAGTTGAAGTCCTACCTCGAAGTTCGGCTCGCGCCCCGCGACGACGTGGCCGCCGCCACCGCCGAGGCCGAAGGACTGCTCGCCGCGATGGTCGAGGCCGTTCGCGGTTGGTGATGCGTGTGGGGTGCGCCCGCCGTCGAGTGAGCGCTCAGCGTCACCCCCACTCGCACTTTCCCCGCGCCAGCGCTATCTCGACACACGGGCTGACGTCAGGCCCCTCAGATCATGCCGGGCGTACCGATCCCGCCCATCCCGCCGATCATCGGCGGCGGGGGCGGCGGGCTGCCCGCGGCGGTCCCGTCGGCGTTGATGCTCCCCGGAAGGCCGCTGCCCACGGGCGGCGGCGTCGGTGGGGCGAACGGGCCGCCGGAGCACACCGCGTCCGCCGGCGACATCGCGCACTGCGGATCGGCGGGACTCGTCGGGATACCGAACGGACCACCCTCGCAGGACGCGAGATACGGCTCCACGAAGCAATTTCCATCGTCCGATCGAGGCGCCGCGTCGGCCGGAGCCGCCATCCCGAATAGTCCGGCGACGATGGCGAACCCCGTGACCGCAGCGCGCGATCGAATACCAGTCATGCACACGATGGTCGCACGCCACCTCGCCTCCCAGGACGGGTCCCGTACACGGCCAACCAAATCCGCTCAGCGCGGCCCGAATTGCCGATCGCCGGCGTCGCCGAGCCCGGGCACGATGTAGGCGACGTCGTTCAGCCCGTCGTCGATCGACGCCGTGACGAGCTTCAGGTCCGGCACCACCCGCTCCAGCGCCGCGATGCCCTCCGGCGCACACACCACGCACACCGCCGTGATGTCGACCGCCCGACGGGCCTTCAGCAGTCCCAGGGTGTAGGCCATCGACCCACCCGTCGCCAGCATCGGGTCGAGCACCATCACGGGCTGCGAACTCAGGTCGTCGGGCAGCGACTCGAGGTACGGCGTCGGCTGTGCGGTCGTCTCGTCGCGTGCCACGCCGACGAAGCCCACCCGAGCCTCCGGGATCAGCGCGTGCGCCTGGTCCACCATGCCGAGCCCCGCCCGCAGCACCGGCACCAGCAGTGGCGGCGCGGCCAGCCGCGAACCGGTCGTGTCCGTCAGCGGCGTGCGTACCGACATCGTGGCCGACGCGGCATCCCGGGTCGCCTCGTAGACGAGCATCAGCGTCAGATCCCGCAGTGCCGCGCGAAACCCGGCATTGTCGGTCCGCTCGTCACGCAGCGTGGTGAGTCGCGCAGCGGCCAGAGGGTGATCGATGACCCGGACGTCCATGCGCACGAACCCTAATGGAACCGATCGCGTCCGACCCGCGTCCTAACGACGTGCACGCTGACATTCCCGCGCTTCGCGAACTCGCCACGGCCCACGCCCGCCACGCCGCCGACCTTCAGGACGTCGCGGCCCGACTGAGCGCGCTCACCCCGCAGCCGGAGGCCTTCGGCCCGATCGGGGCGCGCTTCCTCACGGCACTGGTCGAGGCCGTCGGGCGCGACGCCGATTCCGCCAGCGCTCTGTCGACCCGTCTGAACGACGGCTCGAGCGCCGCGACGGCGACCGCGACGTCCTACGACGACGCCGATCAGCGGGCCGGCCGGACCGTCGGATCCCTCGGGGTCTGACGGTGCCCGGCACGATGGCGTCGGCCCTCTCGGCGCCGCTGCACGAGATGCGCGCGATGATCGGCACGGGCGCCGACGGCCTCGGCCCGGCACTCGACGCGGTGCGGACCGGGCTGGCCACGATCTCCCGGGACGTCTCCGCCGCCTCCACCGGCGTGCGGTGGACGGGCGCCGCCGCCGACGCCGCCCGCGACGTCACCCTCGCCACCGTCGCGGCGATCGACGCCCTGGGCGAACGCGCGGAACGGCTGGGGGCGGCGGCGACCGCGGCCTCCGACGCCGTGGTCCGCGCGCGGGCACGCATCGACGCGATCATCGAGGAGTTCGAGGCTCGGGCGTTGGCGACCGACCCCGACGATCCCGGCGAGATGGCCGAACTCGTCGAGCACGCACGCAGAGCCCAGGACGAGGCCCGGTCGGTGCTGAGCGACCTCACCGGCGAACTCGACGCGCGGGCGGCGACCGTCGAATCGACGGGATCGACCACCCCGGCGGCCGGCGGCCCGACCGGCTCGTCCCCGTGGTCCGGCCTCGGTTCGGGCGTCGCGGCGGCGGCACCGCTCACGTCGGCCGCGGCGTCGGGCCTGCGCTCGTCGGCGGGGAGCGCGGTACCGGCCGCGCACACCGCCGGCGGTCGAGGGAGCCCTAGCGGTACGCGCCGGCCCACACCGAGTCCCGACTCCTTCGGCAGCGACACGACCGTCACCCTTCCCGACGGCGCCACCGCGTCCGCGCCCAACGCCGTCGCCGCCAGCGCCGTCCGGCACGCGCTGACCCAACTCGGCGTGCCCTACGACTGGGGTGGCACGACACCCGGCGTCGGCCTCGACTGCAGCGGACTCACCCAGTGGGCGTACGGGCAGGCCGGATTGGATCTGCCACGGCTCGCGCAGGAACAGGACATCGGGGCCGCCGTCAGCCGCGACGACCTCCGTCCGGGTGACCTCGCCGTGTGGGACGGCCACGTCGCGATGGTCGCCGGAGACGGCCTGATGGTCGAAGCGGGTGACCCCGTCAAGCTCTCCCCCATCCGAACGACCAACGCGGGACAGGGATTTCAAGGCTTCTGGCGCCCGACGGCCTGAGTGACGATCAGCGGTGCACGACCACCTTGCCGACCATCCGGCCCGACTCGACGAGCCGGTGCGCCTCGCGCAACCCCTTGGCGTCGAAGCCTGCGATGGCGGTGGTGAGCGTGGTCCGCAGGTCTCCGGCGTCGACCATCGCCGCCGCATCGGCGAGCATGCGGCCCTGAGCCTCCATGTCGACGCCGAACATCGACCGGGTGAACATCAGCTCCCAGTGCCACGCGATGCTCTTCGCCTTGAGCGCCACCAGCTCCAGACCCTCGGGCTCGTCGATCGCGGTGACGTGGCCGAAGGGCCGGACGATGTCGGCGTAGACGTCGACGTTGCCCGCCGAGTGCGGCGAGAACACGTAGTCGACGCCGTCGGGCGCGACCTCGAGGGTCTGGTCGCGAAGGTGGTGATGGTCGACGACCGCGTCGGCACCCATGTCGAGCGCCCACGCACGCGAGGCGTCGCGGCTGGCCGTGCCGATCACCCGCACGCCCGTGCGTCGCTTGGCCAGCTGAATCAGGACGGACCCGACACCGCCCGCGGCCCCCAACACCAGCAGGTCGCCGGTCGTCTCGCTCGTCATGCAAAAGCGCTCGGACAGCGTCTCCCACGCGGTGATCGTGGTGAGCGGGAGCGCGGCCGCCTCGACGAAGCCCAGCGACGCCGGCTTGCGTGCGACGATCCGCTCGTCGACGGCGTGGAACTCGCCGTTGCTTCCCTGGCGGGTGACGTCACCGGCGTACCAGACCTCGTCGCCGACCTCGAACATCGTGGCCTCCGAGCCGACCGCGTGCACGACACCCGCCGCGTCGAAGCCGAGGATGGTCGGTTCCGAGGACGGCCGCATGCCGGTGCGCCGCTTCACGTCGACGGGATTCACCGAGACGGCCTCCACTCGGACGAGGACGTCCCGCGGCCGAAGCTCGGGGATCGGGACCTCGACATCCTGCAGCGCGTCCGGGGAATCGATCGGCAGGCCGGCATGGGAGCCGACCGCGGTCATCGTGGTCATGTCGTCTCGTCCTGTATCTCGTGCGGTGCCACGGGTCGTCGGTCGGAGACCCCGACCGCGATCGGATGCTATGCCCGCGATGCCGGTGTCCCGCAAGGACGGTTGCTTCCCTCGCGGGAAGCCGTGCAGCTGACGCGGCCACTACGATCCGAACGAAAGCATTACTGGTCACGGGTTCGAAGGAGACGACATGGCACGGCCATGCCCGAACGGTCGACACGACCATCACGACGTCTACTCCGCGACCTGCCCGTGCCGGGCGCTGCTCGACCTGCTGGCGAACAAGTGGTCGGCTCTGATCATCGGTCTCCTCGACGACCACGGGCCGATGCGCTTCACCGCGGTGCAGACCGCGCTGCCCGGAGTCGGCGCGAAGATGCTCACCCAGACCCTGCGGCGACTCGAGGCCGCATCGTTGGTGACGCGCACGATCTACGCGGAGGTGCCCCCGCGGGTGGAGTACGAGCTGACCGATCTCGGCGTCGACGTCTCGGGACCGCTCGGCGCCTTACGCGCTTGGGCGGAGGACAACGTCGACCGCATCGAGGCGCTCGACGGCAATTGGCTGCAGCCCACCTGAGCAGTATGCCCGAAGGTCGTCGTTAGCCGTTCTCTCAGGTTTGCTGACGACGATGGCGAGGTACACCGCACCCGAACCTCGACCATGGGAGCACCGTCATGATCCTCGGCACGAACTACCGCTTCGGCGCCGGCGCGTACCTCCTCCTGGTCAGTGTCGCGGGGTGGATGGCGTCGGTGAACCGCCCCGATCCGAACGCTCCGGGAGAGCGCCAGCCGCGGAGGCCGTGACCCCTGCACGAGCGGCGTCGTTAGGCTGTGCCGCATGGCTGCGGAAATCGTGCCGGTTCGGCTCGGGCTGACCAAGGGCGACCTGTACACACTGTGGGCTCCGTCGTGGCGAGACGCCGACGACGAATGGCAGGGGTTCCTGGGTAAGGACGAGGATCTCTACGCGTTCGAGACGGTCGCCGACCTCGTCGCGTTCGTCCGCACCGACACGGACAACGATCTCACCGATCACCCCGCCTGGCCGGCGCTGACCGAGGCCAACGCGCACCTGTGCGACCCGGACGAGGACCACCTCTACGACCTGATCGGCGTCATCGACACCGCCGCCGAGAAGCCGACCGAGGCGTCCGTCAGGTCGCTGCTGCGCTCGCTGTCGATCGTGCAGTCGCTCGGTTCGGTGTGCGACCTGGTGGCGGTGGCGAAGTTCTTCAACGGCAATCCCGTCCTCGGCTCGCTCGGCGGCGGCATCGAGGCCTTCGAGGGACGGCCGGGCAAGAAGCGCTGGGCCGAGATCGGCACGGTCATCGGCCGCGGCTGGGAGTCGGTACTCGACGCCATCGACGAGCTGGTCACCACGCCCGACGTCGACACCACGGCCGCCGAGAAGGCCGAGGCCGAACTCGCCGAGCCCGCCCCCGAGCGCGAAGAAGAGGACGAGCCGGTGATCGACGACGTCGTCGACACCGACGAGGAAGAGGACGAACTCGCGGCGCACGCCCAGGACAAGGTGCTCGGCGGCGACGAGGACTTCTGGACCCAGGTCGGCATCGACCCCATCCGGATCATGAGCCGCGGCGGCACCTATTACACGCTGCGCTGCTACCTGGACGACGAGCCCCGCTTCCTCGGCCGCAACGGCCGCATCAGCGTGTTCGGCTCGGAACGGGCCCTCGCCCGGTACCTCGCCGACGAGCACGAGAGCGATCTGTCCGAACTCGCCACCTACGACGACGTCCGCACCGCCGCCACCGACGGCTCCCTGGAGATCGCGGTGACCGACGACAACGTGTACGTGCTCACTGGTCTCGCCGACGACATCGCCGACGGACCCGACACCATCGACCGCGAACAGCTCGAACTCGTCGTCGAACTGCTGCGCGACGTCAGCGACTACGCCGAGGACACCACGGTCGACGCGGCGCTGGACGCCGATCAGCCGCTGGGCCGGTTCGTCTCCTACGCGTTGGACCCGAGTTCCGTGTCGAAGCCCACCGGGCCGTACGCCAAGGCCGTCGCACAGTGGGAGCAGCTGGAGAACTTCGTCGAGTCGCGGCTGCGCGCCGAGTAGGCGTCGCTCGCGATGAGTTCCCGGCCCGCCATGGGTCTGCACCGGCATGACCATTACTGACGGCCTCGTCTCCCGCTCGATCGACGTCCCCGGCGCACGCCTGCACTACGAGGTGCGCGGCGCGGGACCGCTGCTGTTCCTCGTCGGCTCCCCGATGGCCGCGGCCGAGTTCGCCGCCATCGCGGACGCCATGGCCACCGACCACACCGTGGTCACCTACGACCCGCGCGGCTATGCGGGCAGTCCGATGGACGATCCGGACGGCCCGTCCACGCCGGACATCCGAGCCGACGACGTCGCAGCGATCATCGACGCCATGGGCGGCGGTCCGGTCGACCTGTTCGGCAGCAGCGGCGGCGCCGTCACCGGTCTGGCGCTGGTCACCCGTCACCCCGGCACGGTCCGCACCCTCGTCGCGCACGAGCCGCCGCTGACGGAGTTGCTCCCCGACGCCGCCGAGCAGCGCGCAGCCACCGAGGCGGTCATCGCGACCTACCACCGCGACGGGTTCCAGGCCGCGTGGGGACACTTCATGGCGAACGCCGGGTTCGACCTCCCCGACGGCGACGGCCCCGGCGCTCAGGGCGCTCCGGAACCCACCGGCGACCAGGCCGCCGAGTCGGCGAGATTCTTTCTGCACGACCTGTCATCGACGACGCAGTACGTGCCCGACGCCGAGGCGTTTCGGTCCACGTCGACGCGCGTGGTGATCGGCTTGGGCGTCGACTCGGGCGGGCTGCTGACGACGCCGACCTCGCGTGCGACCGCGGAGGCCATCGGCGCCGAGTTGGCGGAGTTCCCCGGCGACCACGGCGGCTTCATGGGCGGATCCCACGTCTTCGCCGACCGCCTACGCGACGTCCTCGGTCAGCCGACGAGTACCGCGTAACGGGGCTTGATCACGTCGTCGATGATCGCCAGGCGCTCGTCGAAGGGGATGAAGGCCGACTTCATCGCGTTGATCGTGAAGCGCTGCAGATCGGTCCAGCCGTAGCCGAACGCCTCGACCAGGTGGAGCATCTCGTGGCTCATCGTGGTGTCGCTCATCAACCGGTTGTCGGTGTTGACGGTGACGCGGAAGCGCAGCCGGGCCAGCCGGTCGAAGGGGTGCTCGGCGATGCTCGGCGCCGCGCCGGTCTGCACGTTGCTGCTCGGGCACATCTCCAGCGGGATCCGCTTGTCGCGCAGCAGCGACGCGAGCCGGCCCAGCTCGACCGTACCGTCCGGGTGCTCGGTCACGTCGTCGACGATCCGCACGCCGTGGCCCAACCGGTCGGCCCCGCAGAAGGCGATGGCCTCGTGGATAGACGGCAGGCCGAAGGCCTCTCCCGCGTGAATGGTGAACCGCGCGTTGTTGCCTCGCATGTACTCGAAGGCATCGAGGTGACGCGTGGGAGGGTAGCCGGCCTCCGCCCCGGCGATGTCGAAGCCGACGACTCCCCTGTCGCGGAACCTGACGGCGAGTTCGGCGATCTCGCGTGACCGCGCCGCATGCCGCATGGCGGTGACCAGGCAGCGCACGGTGATCGGCCGACCCTCGGCGGCTGCGGCCCGCTCTCCGTCGGCGAAGCCGGCGAGCACCGCATCGACGACGGCGTCGAGCGAGAGACCGCGGTCGATGTGCAGCTCGGGGGCGAACCGGATCTCGGCGTACACCACGGCGTCGGCGGCGAGGTCCTCGGCGGCCTCCCGGGCGACCCGGTGCAGCGCCTCGGCGGTCTGCATCACGCCGACGGTGTGCGCGAACGGTTCGAGGTAGCGGACCAGCGATCCGCTGTGCGCCCGGGTGCGGAACCACGTCGCGAGTTCGTCGACGTCGGTGGCGGGCAGATCGTCGTAGCCGATCTCGGAGGCGAGGTCGATCACGGTGGCCGGGCGCAGGCCGCCGTCGAGGTGGTCGTGCAGCAGCGCCTTGGGCGCCTTGGCGATGGTCTCGAGAGTCAGTGGTGTGGTCACGAGGTGATCCGATCGATGATGAGGGGGCCGACCTCGGGGGCCGGTTCGCCGGCGGCGATGACGCTGAAGCCGCCGTCGAGTTCGGCGACGGCGCCGCCGAACCGTTCGGGAGTATCGGTGTACAAGGTGAACAGCGCCTCTCCCGGGGCGACGGGTTCGCCGGGCCTGCGGTGGACGCGCACTCCCGCTCCGAACTGCACCCGAGCGCCCGGCGCCGAACGGCCCGCACCGAGCCGCCACACCGCTAGACCCACCGCCATCGCGTCGATGTCTCCCATGGTCCCACCGTGGGTGGCGGTGAGCGTCTCGGAGTGCGCGGCCGTCGGCAGCGGGCGGGCCAGGTCGCCGCCCTGCGCGGACACCAGCGCGCGGAAGCAGTCCATCGCCGTACCGTCGGCGAGGGTGGCGGCCGGATCGACGCCGTCGACGCCGGCGACGTCGAGCATCTCGCGGGCCAGCGCCAGCGTCAGTTCCACCACGTCGGCGGGACCACCGCCGGCCAGCACGTCGAGCGACTCGGCGACCTCGACCGCATTGCCCACCGTGTTGCCGAGGGGGCGGTTCATATCGGTGAGCAGCGCCCGCGTCGGCACGCCGTAGGCGTTGCCGAGGTCGACCATCGTGCGGGCCAGTTCGCGCGACTCGGCCTCGGTCTTCAGGAAGGCGCCCCTACCGACCTTCGAGTCGAGCACCAGCGACCGGGCGCCCTCGGCCAGCTTCTTGCTCATCACCGAACTCGCGATCAGCGGCAGTGACTCGGTGGTGGCGGTCACGTCACGCAACGCGTAGATCTTCCGGTCGGCCGGGGCGAGGTCGCCGGCGGCGAAGATCGCGGCGCCGATGTCCTGAAGTTGTTGCCGAATTTGGGCTTTGGAGATCTCGGCGGTGAAGCCCTCGATCGACTCGAGCTTGTCCAGCGTGCCTCCCGTATGTCCGAGACCCCGCCCGGCGGCCTGGGGGACCGCCGCGCCGCAGGCCATCACGACGGGGACCAGCGGGATGGTGATCTTGTCCCCCACACCGCCGGTGGAGTGCTTGTCGACCAGGGCCAGCGGCGTGCCGTCACGGCGTAGGTCGTCGAAGTCGAACCGCACGCCGGACCCGACCATCGCGGCCGTCCAGCGGGTGATCTCGGCGGTGCTCATGCCCTTCAGGAAGATCGCCATCAGCAACGCCGACATCTGCGCGTCGTGCACCACGCCGCGGGTGTAGCCGTCCATCACCCAGTCGATCTGGGCGTCGGAGAGGATGCCGCCGTCGCGCTTGGTGCGGATGACCGTCGGCGCATCGTGTGACTCGAACGCGAACTCCGTCATGGCTTTTGATCTTGTCCCAGGACCCGCTCGAGGTCGTCGGGCCCGAACGCGTCGGGCAGCAGTTCACGCAGTGGCCGCGGGCCGGCGGGGTGGTCGATCAGCATGTCCGGACCCCCGTGCTCGAGCAGCAGTTGGCGGCAGCGCCCGCACGGCATGAGCGCGGTCCCGACGGCGTCGACGCAGGCGAGTGCGACCAGCCGGCCACCACCACCGGAGTGCAGGCCGCAGACCACCGAACACTCGGCGCAGAGACCCAAGCCATATGAGACATTCTCCACATTGCACCCGACCACGGTCCGGCCGTCGTCGGTCAGGCCGGCCGCACCCACCGGAAAGTGCGAGTAGGGCGCATAGGCGGTCCTTGCGACTGCAACGGCCTTGTCCCGCAACGCGTTCCAGTCGATCCGTGTGCCGGCGGCCTCGCGCCGGCCGTGTTCTGAATCCATTCCGAAGCCCCCGTCTCGCGTGCTGAACGGCCAGATAGGCAACCCTAACTCGGACTCCGCCAGGACTATCCGGGCTTCCACGCTAGTTCTAAGAGAAGGACTTTTGGGATTAGAGTCGCGAGCAGGTAAGGGCTGGTAACGCAGCCGATTGAAGCACCCGATCGGCCGCCGCGCAGCCCACACGTCCACCGAAGGCGTTGGAGGTCGGGAATGAGCACAGCAACAACCGCGGATACCTCCCTGGAGGCACCGCGTTCGTCGCCGCGGAAGCGCAGGACGCTGTACCGAGGTGACCCCGGCATGTGGTCGTGGGTGCTGCACCGGATCACCGGCGCGACGATCTTCTTCTTCCTCTTCGTGCACGTCCTCGACACCGCCCTCGTCCGGGTCAGCCCCGAGGCCTACAACCAGATCATCGAGACGTACAAGACGCCGATCATCGGTCTGATGGAGGCCGGCCTCGTCGTCGCGGTGCTCTACCACGCACTCAACGGCGTCCGCGTCATCCTCATCGACTTCTGGCAGCACGGGCCGAAGTATCAGCGCAAGATGCTGTGGGTCGTCCTCGCCATCTGGATCGCGGGCATCATCGGCTCGCTCGGAGTGATCGGCATGCACATGGCGGAGCGTTTCCTGTGAGCGCGACGACGCGAGGAAGCGCCTCGGCGGAGAACCCCTACGACCACGTCAGCGAGCGGGGCGGCGCGGCACCGGTGATGCAGCGGAGCTTCGACCGCCCGGCCGGACTGGACAACCCGCGCGCGCCGCGCAAGCGCGGCGCGATGCCGAACTTCGAGAAGTACACCTGGCTGTTCATGCGGTTCTCCGGCCTGGTGCTGGTGTTCCTGGCGCTCGGCCACCTCTTCATCATGTTGATGTGGGAGAACGGCGTGTACCGGATCGACTTCAACTACGTCGCCGAGCGCTGGGCCTCCCCGTTCTGGCAGACCTGGGACCTGCTGCTGCTGTGGCTGGCGCAGCTGCACGGCGGCAACGGGATGCGCACGATCATCGCCGACTACACGCGCAAGGATTCGACGAAGTTCTGGCTGAACAGCCTGCTGGCGCTGTCGATGATCTTCACGCTGGTGCTCGGCACCTACGTGCTGTTGACGTTCGACGCGAACATCGCCTAGCGGGACGACGGAAATGCAACGGATGGAGTCGAGAACATGTTGATCGAACACCGCTACGACGTCGTCATCGTGGGTGCGGGCGGCGCTGGGATGCGCGCGGCCGTAGAGGCGGGCCCCCGGGCCCGCACCGCCGTGCTGACGAAGCTGTACCCCACGCGTAGCCACACCGGCGCAGCCCAGGGCGGCATGTGCGCCGCGCTGGCCAACGTCGAAGACGACAACTGGGAGTGGCACACCTTCGACACCGTCAAGGGCGGCGACTACCTCGCCGACCAGGACGCGGTTGAGATCATGTGCAAGGAAGCCATCGACGCGGTCTACGACCTCGAGAAGATGGGCATGCCGTTCAACCGGACGCCCGAGGGCCGCATCGACCAGCGCCGCTTCGGCGGGCACACCCGTGACCACGGCAAGGCCCCCGTCCGGCGCGCCTGCTACGCCGCGGACCGCACCGGTCACATGATCCTGCAGACGCTCTACCAAAACTGCGTCAAGCACGACGTCGAGTTCTTCAACGAGTTCTACGCCCTGGACCTCGTCCTGTCCGAGACGCCGGGTGGACCCGTCGCCACGGGCATCGTCGCCTACGAGCTGGCGACCGGCGACATCCACGTCTTCCACGCCAAGGCGATCGTCTTCGCCACCGGCGGGTCGGGCCGGATGTACAAGACCACCTCCAACGCGCACACCCTGACCGGCGACGGCCTGGGCATCGTGTTCCGCAAGGGACTTCCGTTGGAGGACATGGAGTTCCACCAGTTCCACCCGACGGGTCTCGCCGGCCTGGGCATCCTGATCTCCGAGGCCGTGCGCGGCGAGGGCGGTCGACTGCTCAACGCCGACGGCGAACGGTTCATGGAGCGCTACGCGCCGACGATCGTCGACCTCGCGCCGCGCGACATCGTGGCCCGCTCGATGGTGCTCGAGGTCCTCGAGGGCCGCGGTGCCGGGCCGAACAAGGACTACGTCTACATCGACGTGCGTCACCTCGGTGCCGACGTGCTCGAGGCGAAGCTGCCCGACATCACCGAGTTCGCCCGCACCTACCTGGGCGTCGACCCGGTCACCGAGCTTGTGCCGGTGTACCCGACGTGTCACTACGTCATGGGTGGCATCCCCACCACGGTGCACGGCCAGGTGCTGCGCGACAACAACTCGGTGGTGCCCGGTCTGTACGCCGCCGGTGAGTGTGCGTGCGTCTCGGTGCACGGCTCCAACCGGTTGGGCACCAACTCGCTGCTCGACATCAACGTGTTCGGCAGGCGCGCGGGCATCGCCGCCGCCAACTACGCGGCGGGGCACGACTTCGTCGACATGCCGGAGACGCCCGCCAACATGGTGACGTCCTGGGTGGGCGACATCCTCTCCGAGCACGGCAACGAGCGCGTCGCCGACATCCGCGGCGCACTGCAGCAGTCGATGGACAACAACGCCGCGGTGTTCCGCACCGAGGAGACCCTCAAGCAGGCGATGACCGACATCCACTCGCTCAAGGAGCGGTACGCGCGAATCACCGTGCAGGACAAGGGTAAGCGCTACAACAGCGACCTGCTCGAGGCCATCGAGCTGGGCTTCCTGCTGGAGCTGGCCGAGGTCACCGTCGCCGGTGCGCTGAACCGCAAGGAGTCGCGCGGCGGTCACGCCCGCGAGGACTACCCGAACCGCGACGACACCAACTACATGCGTCACACCATGGCGTACAAGGTGATCGACGAGAAGAGCGACTCCGACGGCGCCACCGACCTCCTGTCCGACATCCGGCTGGACTACAAGCCCGTGGTCCAGACCCGATACGAGCCGATGGAACGGAAGTACTGACCCACATGGCCCCTGTCTTGGAAGCTCCCGACAAGGTCGATCAGGCGGAGCCGCCCGTGCCCGAGGGCGCGGTGATGGTCACGCTGAAGATCGCGCGGTTCAACCCCGACGACCCGGACGGCGCGGGCTTCCAGAGCTTCCGCGTGCCCTGCCTGCCGACCGACCGGCTGCTCAACCTGCTGCACTACGCGAAGTGGTACCTCGACGGCACGCTGACGTTCCGCCGGTCGTGCGCACATGGCGTCTGCGGGTCCGACGCCATGCGCATCAACGGTGTGAACCGGTTGGCGTGCAAGGTGCTGATGCGCGACCTGCTGCCCAAGAAGGAGGGCAAGCAGCTCACCATCACGATCGAGCCGATTCGCGGGCTGCCGGTGGAGAAGGACCTCGTGGTCGACATGGAGCCCTTCTTCGACGCGTACCGCGCGGTGAAGCCGTTCCTGATCACCAGCGGCAACGAGCCGACGCGCGAACGCGTGCAGAGCCAGACCGACCGCGCCCGCTTCGACGACACCACCAAGTGCATCCTCTGCGCGTGCTGCACGACGAGCTGCCCGGTGTTCTGGAGCGAGGGCTCGTACTTCGGCCCCGCCGCGATCGTCAACGCGCACCGGTTCATCTTCGACAGCCGTGACGAGGCCGCCGCCGAGCGACTCGACATCCTCAACGAGGTCGACGGGGTGTGGCGCTGCCGCACGACGTTCAACTGCACCGAGTCGTGCCCGCGTGGCATCCAGGTCACCAAGGCGATCCAGGAAGTGAAGCGCGCGCTGCTCTTCGCGCGGTAGTCGGTACCTCGGCCTCCTCCGGCGAGCGTGCGTGTCTGCAGGCGACACGCCGGGTGCGAACCCGAGTTTTTGCACGCTCGCCGCTTTCCTCAGAAGGCGAGCTGCCACGTGATGAATTCGAGGATCGCGTACGGTCCCGCCGCGAGCACGACCAGCACCGCCGCGACGCCGACCGTCTTGGTCACGCGGCGGCTGAGTGCAGCCGCGATCGCGACGAGAGCGAGCACCGCTGCGACGATGCTCGAACCCGCAGCCAGTTCACCGGCCGATCCGTCGACGCCGGCGGGCAGTTCGCCGTTCTCGAATTTCGACGCATAGTGGGTGCCGCCGAGGACGGTGAACATCTGCAGGTAGGCGATGGCCATCGATGCCAACGCGCCGAGCGCCAGCATGTTCGCCGCCACGCCGCGTGAGTCCTCCGTCGACGTATCTGAGTGCAGTTCGAGGTCCATCCGTCGAGAATTGCGCGGCTGCACGGCGGCTGCATCCGTAGGACTACTCGATTTCGGCGCGCGAGCGTTCCGCGAGCGTGCGCGAACTTGGGATCGCGACCGGCGTGTTGCCCGCAGACACGCACGCTCGCCGAGAGAGGTGCTCGCCGAGAGAACCGCAGAGCCCCGTCACACGTTGGGCGGCTGCGTCGTCGGACCGGTATGACGCCACGACTGGAACCCCTGTCCCGCACCAAGGCCTCGCCGCTCACCCGGCTGCTGTGGTGGTACGCCAAGCGCCGGTTCGGCGAGGTGCCCGAGCCGTTCGCGATCTACGCGCACCACCGGGGGCTGATGGTCGCCGCCGCGGTCCACGAGGGGATGGTCGAGCGGGCGTCGACGGACCTGCCCGCCAACGTCCGTGAACTCGCGGTCTACCGGACCGCGCGCACCGTCGGCTGCTCCTGGTGCGTCGACTTCGGCGCCATGCTCATCCGGCTCGACGGCCTCGACGTCGACCGCCTCCAGCACGTCGACGAGTACGCGACCTCCCCGCTGTTCACCGACGACGAGCGTGCGGCCATCGCCTACGCCGACGCGATGACCACCGACCCGCACTCCGTCACCGACGACCAGGTGGCCGACCTCCGCCAACGGTTCGGCGAGGGCGGCGTGATCGAACTGACCTATCAGATCGGTGTCGAGAACATGCGCGCGCGCATGAACACCGCGCTGGGGATCGCCGAACAGGGTTTCAGCGCGGGCGACGCCTGCCGGGTGCCGTGGCCGGCCGATGCGCCGCCAGCGGGGACGCGCTGAACTTCTCCGGGTTCGCGACGTCCCAGATCGCGGTCACGAGGCCGTCGCGCACGGTGAGGGCCTGGATGTGCGGTTGCAACTCCGTCCACTCGCCGTCGGTGTGCGCCCGTTCGTTGTACATCCCGAGGTCCCCGTTGACGAGCGCCGGCCGGCCCACCTCGAACATCGCCGGGCCGTAGCGGGCGACGAGTGACATGACGAATCGGGCCACCTTCTCCGATCCGTGGATGACACGAGCCGCCGTGGGGGCCATCCGGTTCGAGTCGCCGGTGAACGTGACGTCGGGGTGTAGCAGCGCCACGACCGCGCCGACGTCGCCGGTTGCCATGGCAGCCAACAGCTTCGAGACGGTCTCGGCGTGGGAGGGGTCGCGGGCGGGCGGTGCCGCGTCGACCACGGTGCGGCGGGCCCGGGACGCCAACTGGCGTGCGGCCGCCGCGGTGGTGCCGAGCACCCCGGCGATCTCGGAGAACGGTACGGCGAACCCGTCGTGCAGCACGAACGCCACCCGCTGGTCCGGCGTCAGCCGTTCGAGCACCACCATGGCTGCGAACCGCGCGTCCTCGGCGGAGACGACCGCGGCGAGCGGATCCGATCCGTCCAGCGACGTGACGACCGGTTCGGGCAGCCACTCCCCCACGTACGTCTCGCGGCGGTGTGCGGCGGACTTCAGCCGGTCCAGACCGATCCGGCTGACCACGGTGGTGAGCCAGGCGCCCGGGTTGGTGATGCCGTCGCGGCCGTCGCCGCCCATACCGTGCCATCGCAGCCACGCGTCCTGCACGGCGTCCTCGGCATCGGCGAACGTGCCCGTCAGTCGGTACGCGACGGCGAGCAGGTGGGACCGCCACCGCTCGAACTCGTCGACCCCCATGGTCACCTCACCAGGGTAGTAACCGCCGGACGGCCATGCCCGCGGTCGGGGCGACGAGCCACCACGCCCACAGCCACCACGTCGCCCCGTCAAGCGTGGCCAACAGCGTGCAGACGCCCTGCGCGATCCAGAACGGCCCGCCGACGACGGCGAACATCAGACCCGTCGCGGCCATCCCCTCCCACCTGATCGCGGGATCGGCGCCCTTGCGGTCGCCGGCGAGCAGGACGGCGCCGGCCGCCGCGACGATCACCCCCAGCACGATCGCGGCGACGGTCATCATGGACGCATGGTAGGACTCGTCGAGTATCAGGAGGGCTACGCCGCGGTCGCGGTCTTCGTCGACGACGCGGACGGGACGCCGGCGACGCTGACCTTCCGATCGGACCTCGACGACGGCGGGCGGATCATCCGCGCCGAGGAGCGGCTGCCGGTGGCGGACTTCCTCGCCAAGGGACTCGGCCCGTGGCCGTGGTACGACCTCGGCGAACGTCGGCTCGGCGCACTGCGGGTCGTCTCGGCCCTCGGCGCGGACCCGCCACCGTGGCTGACCCCGCTCGAGCCCGACGCACTCGAGCTGTTCCGTCGCTCCGAACGCGGTGGCCCGTCGGTGGCCGACCTGCTCGACCGGGGCGACGACCCCGATCCGCTCGATCCGTGCGGCGGGACACCGCTCTGGTACGCCGTGCGCGCCCTTCGGCCCGAGGCCGCGGTCCTCCTCGTCGACGCCGGTGCCGACGCCGGCCGCGTCGTCGACGTGACGGCGCGTGGGGAGCGGACGACGACGATCCTGCACGAGATGGTCCGGCTCGGACGGACCGTCGCGCTCGACGCGGCCCTGGCACGTGGGGTGGACCCGTCGCCGCGCGACTCCGACGGCGCGACGCCGATGCACTGCCTCGACGACCGGTCCGACCACGTCGGCCCGCAGCTGGTCCGGGCACTCGCCGGCGCCGGCGCCGCAGTCGACGCCGCTGCGGCCGACGGCACCCGGCCGATCGAGGTCGCCGCCCGCCAGCTGCTGCCCGGCACCGTCGCGGCGCTGGCCGAGCTGGGCGCCGATCCGCAGCCGGGCCTCGACGCCCTTGTCGCGTGGTGGGCCGACGCGCAGAGGCACCACGCGTATCGCGCGAAGGAGGTGTCCGCCACGATCGCCGTCCTGCACGCGGCAGGCGCACGATAGCGGAACCAGCAAACCCGCCAATCAACGGAATCAGTTGCTGGGTTACCTCTGAGAAAACAAATCAGTGGTATCCACCCGCCGAAACGGACGTAACCGTATATTCAGCCACCATGGCAATCGCTGAACCGCCTGCGCCGCCGCTCGCGGCCGTCAACGGCAAGGGTCTGCAGGCGGGGGCACTCGGTCTCGTCGGCAACGTCGTCATCGGCCTCGCCGCCGTGGCACCCGCCTACAGCCTCGCGGCGACGCTGGGCTACGTCGTGCTCGCGGTCGGCGAGAAGGCACCCTCGATGTTCCTCCTGGCGTTCATCCCGATGCTCCTCGTGGCGTTCGCCTACAAGGAGCTGTCGCAGGACACGCCGGACTGCGGCACGACGTTCACCTGGGGCACGAAGGCCTTCGGGCCGTGGATCGGGTGGATCGGCGGCTGGGGTCTGGCGGTGTCCGCGATCATCGTGCTGGCCAACGTCGCCGAAGTGGCTGCCATCTACCTGTTCAAGTTCCTCGGCCAGGACGACCTGGCCGAGAGCCTGTTGGCGAAGGTCCTGCTCGGGTCGTTCTTCATCATCTCGATGACGCTGGTGAGCGCCCGCGGCGTCGCCGTGTCGGAGAAGATGCAGAACGTCCTCATCGCCATTCAGTTCGGCGTGCTGATCGTCGCCAGCATCATCGCGCTGGTCCGCGTGTTCACCGGTACCGCTGGGGCGCAGGCCGTCTCGCCGCAGCTGTCGTGGCTGTGGCCGTCGGGCCTGGACATGTCCTCGATCGCCGCCGCGATCATCCTCTGCATCTTCATCTACTGGGGCTGGGACGCCTGTCTCGCCGTCGGCGAGGAGACCAAGGATCCCGGCAAGACGCCCGGCATCGCCGCGGTCATCACCACGCTGATCCTGGTGTGCACCTACGTCCTGGTCGCCTACGCCGTCCAGTCGTTCGCCGGCTTCGGCGAGGTCGGCATCGGACTCAACAACCCGAACAACACCGACGACGTGCTGACGGTGCTCGGCAAGCCCGTCGCCGGGCCCATCCTGGCCTCGCTGCTGCTGCTGACGGTGTCGGTGTCGGCGCTGTCGTCGACACAGACCACGATCCTGCCGACCGCCCGCGGCACGCTGTCGATGGCGGTCTACGAGGCGCTGCCGAAGCGGTTCGCGAGCGTGCACCCCAAGTACATGACGCCGGCGTTCGGCACGATCGTGATGGGTTGTGCCGCACTGTTCTTCTACCTGGTGCTGACGTTCCTCTCGGAGAACGCGCTCGCCGACTCGGTGGCGTCCCTTGGCTTGGCCGTCGCGTTCTACTACGGCGTCACCGCCTACGCCTGCGTGTGGTACTTCCGCAGGACGCTCTTCACGTCGGTCCGAAACCTGTTCTTCCGCGGCATCTTCCCGCTGCTGGGTGCCATCGCGATGACGTTGGCGTTCGGCAAGAGCGCCTACGACATGATGGCGCCCGACTACGGCTACACCGCCTTCGGACCGATCGGCGGCGTGTTCGTCCTCGGCGTCGGCATGCTGGTGCTGGGCATCCCGCTGATGCTCGCGTGCTTCGCGTTCGGTACCAAGCGGTTCTTCCGTGGCGAGACGCTCAACGCCTCGACCGAGGTCAAGGTCCCGGACACCTACTGATCTCTTGGGAGAGACCATGCACCTGACCGTTGGCTACCTGGCCACCCCGACCGGCGACGACGGCGTCGCCCTGGCGACGGCGCTGGCCGAGACCTTCGACGCGACCGTGGACGTCCTGCTGGTGGTCCGCGAGGAACTCCCCGACGGCCACCCGGGCCGCGCCGAGTACCAGAACCTGCTCGTCGAACGCGGCAATACCTGGGCGGCGCAAGCGGTGTCGACGTTGCAGGCATCGGGCGTGACCGCGGCCGGCACCGTCACCGTCGGCGAGTCGTTCGCCGAGTCGCTCATCGGGTTCGCCGAGGAGAAGTCCTCCGACCTGATCGTCGTCGGCGGTGCCCGCGACGGCTTCTTCGGCGGCCACACCGTCGGCCCGGTCACCGGCGCGCTGCTGCACTCCTCGCCCATCCCCGTCGCGCTCGCACCGCGCGGGTACGCCGACGACCCCGACGAGGCCTTCGCCTCGGTGACCGCCGCGGTGCCCACGCGACCGGGCGACGACAATCCCCTCCCGTTCGCGATCACACTCGCCAGTGCGGGCGGGATCGGCATCCGCATGCTGTCGCTGGTGTCGGCGGAGAACCTGGCCGAGGCCGAGAGTGCGCGAGCCGTCCGCCAACTGCAGGTGACCGCCGCCGAGGAGAACCTCGTGCTGGCCGGGCGAGCGCTGCCCGATGCACCGGAGATCGAGTCGCTCGTCGCCGACGGCATGACGCTCGAATCCGCACTCAAGAAGCTCAACTGGGACGACGGCGACCTACTCGTCGTCGGATCCAGCAGATTCGCCGCACCGCGACGAATCTTTCTGGGATCGACGGCGGCGAGAATCCTCGCCGGCGTCGACGTCCCGGTCATCGTCATCCCCAAGGGCGAGTAGACAGGAGGGACGGGGCGCCGCGCGCGGCCCGTCCGTAACGACACGAGGAGTGAATTCGCAATGAGCACGTCCCTGTACGCGGTGGTCGACCCATCGACGGGCGAGTTGATCAAGGAGTACCCGACCGCCACCGACGAGCAGATCGAACAGGCCGTCGCCGCGGCCGCGAAGGCGCACCGCGAGTGGTCGCGCCCGTCGACGATCGCCGAGCGCGCCGCGCTGATCCGCAAGGTGGCCGAATTGCACACCGAGCGCAAGGAAGAACTCGCCAAGATCATCCAGCGCGAGATGGGCAAGCCGCTCGACCAGTCCATCGGCGAGGTCGAGTTCAGCGCTGCCATCTACGAGTACTACGCCGACCACGCCGAGAAGTTCCTCGCCGACGAGCCGATCGACCTGCTCGAGGGCGAGGGCTCGGCGCTGATCCGCCGTGGCTCGGTGGGCGTGCTGCTCGGCATCATGCCGTGGAACTACCCCTACTACCAGGTCGCGCGGTTCGCCGGGCCCAACCTGGTGCTGGGCAACACGATCGTGCTCAAGCACGCGCCGCAGTGCCCCGAGTCCTCGGCTGCGCTGCAGCAGATCTTCACCGACGCCGGCTACCCCGAAGGGGCCTACGTCAACGTGTACGCGACCAACGAGCAGATCGCCGAGGTCATCGCCGACCCACGCGTGCAAGGGGTTTCGCTGACCGGCTCGGAGCGGGCCGGTGCCGCGGTCGCAGAGATCGCGGGACGCAACCTCAAGAAGGTGGTGCTCGAACTCGGCGGCTCCGACCCGTTCATCGTGCTGTCCGCCGACGATCTCGACGAGACCGTCGACGCGGCGATCGACGGCCGCTTCGAGAACACCGGGCAGGCGTGCAACGCGGCCAAGCGCATCATCGTCGCCGAGGACATCTACGACGACTTCCTGGACCGGTTCACGAAGAAGGTGCTGCAGAAGGCAGACGGTCTCGCACCGCTGTCCTCCGTGGGCGCGGCCGACCGGCTCGACGAGCAGGTGAAGCGGGCCGTCGACGACGGCGCGACCCTGGTGTCCGACGGTCAGCGCAACGGCGCGTTCTTCCCGCCGGGCGTGCTGACCGGCGTCTCCCCCGACTCGCCGAGCTACCGCGAGGAGCTGTTCGGTCCCGTGGCGACGGTGTTCAAGGTGGCCGACGAGGACCAGGCGGTCGAGCTGGCCAACGACACCCCGTTCGGCCTGGGCTCCTACGTCTACACCACCGACGACGAGCAGGCCAAGCGCGTCGCCGACAAGATCGAGGCGGGCATGGTGTTCGTCAACGCCGTCGGCGCCGAGGGCGTCGAGCTGCCGTTCGGCGGGGTGAAGCGGTCCGGCTTCGGCCGCGAGCTGGGACGCTTCGGGATCGACGAGTTCGTCAACAAGAAGCTGATCCGCATCGCCTAGGTTGTTGCTGCTGCGAGACCGGTGGGGCAAAAATTGCCCCACTGGTCTCGCTGCGCTCGGCGCCTCAGGACGTGTGTCGGCCGAGGGTGGCGACGACGCGGCGCGCCACGAGGTCCACGTCCTCGTCGGTCATGACGGTGGACAGTGCCAGCAGGCCGTTGGTGCCGGCGAGTACACCGGCCTCGTAGAGCTGCCACCACGTCGACGTCGGGTCGTCGACCATCAGGCGCAGGAGGGACCCGCGTCCATTGACGCGGATCCCCGCGTCCACGAGCAACATACGTAGGTCGTCACCCCTGGCGTTGAGTGCCGCGACATCGGCCTCGCCGTACCTGCTCATGGCGCTCAGCCCTGCGGCCATGGTGATGGGATTCGCACTGAACGTGCCGCCCCACGACACCGGACCGTCCCCGAGGGGGCTGAACGCCGCCAGCACCTCCGCGCGTCCGCCGACGGCCCCGACCGGGTATCCGCCGCCGATGATCTTGCCGAGCGACACCAGATCCGGGACGACTCCGTACGTCTGGTGTAGGCCACCGACACCGAGCCGGAAGGAGATGACCTCGTCGATCGCCAGCAGCGCGCCGAAGTCGGTGGCCAACCTCGCTGCGGCAGAGGCGAACTCAGTCGACACCGGAGTCAGACCGGCGCGATTGGGCATCAGGTCGAGGAGCACGACGGCGACGCGGTCGCCGTACCGGCTCATGGCCCCCTCCAGTGCCGACACGTCGTTCTGCGGCAGCACGATCGACGCCTCGGCGACACTCCTGGGTACGCCGGGTGCGTCCACCGGCACGACGCCATCGTAGGTGCCGTGGTAACTGCCCTCGAACCGGACGACCAGGTCACGACCGGTGTGCGCCCGCGCGCCGCGGATCAGCATCATCACCGCCTCGGTACCCGAATTGCAGAACCGCCACTGCTGCAATCCCGTCCGCGCCACGAGCAGCTCCGCGAGGTCGACCTCGTAGGTCGTCGGGAGGCCGAAGGCGGTGCCCTTGACTGCCGCCTCGGCCGTGACGGCGAGGATCTCCGGGTCCGCATGGCCGTGGATCAGCGCGGTGTAGTTGTTGTTGCAGTCGATGGTCCGGTGGCCCGCCGTGTCGACGACGGTCGCCCCGTCACCCACGGCGGCGTACGGGGGGTGGGGTGTCACGAACAGCGTCGAGCGGGTGTTGCCGCCGGGGATGACTCGTGCCGCCCGTTCGAAGACCTCGTCGGCGAGGGTCATCGGGCCGAGCTGATGGTGCGACTCTGCTCCCGCATGAAGCCGGGCAGGTACCACGGCCCCAGACCGCCCTTGCCCGAGGAACCGCTCGCCTTCCACCCGCAGAAGGACTGCAGACCGGGCCACGCACCGGTGGTGGCACCCTCGCGTCGATTGACGTAGACGACACCCGCGTGGATCTCGTCGAGGAATCGGTCGACCTCCTCGGTGACGCCGCTGAAGATCCCGGCCGAGAGTCCGTAGTCGACGGCGTTCGCCTCGGCCAGCGCCTCATCGATCCCGTTCACGGCGGTGACCGTGACGACGGGCGCGAACAACTCGTCCCGTGTCTGGCGATGGCCGCGCGGTAGACCGGTGACGACGGTGGGCGACACGAAGTGACCGGGCCCATCCGGGCACGGCGTGCTGATGATCGTGGCGCCGTCGGCGCGCGCCGTTGCCAGCTCCGAGTGGACCCGGGCCGCAACGTGTTCGTCGATCACGGGCCCGACGAACACGTCGGACGACGCAGGATCCCCGACGACGATCTGCTCGATCCGGGAGGCCAGGCGAGCGACCAGGTCGTCGTGTACCGACCGGTCGACCACCACACGCCTGGTCGCGCTGCACTTCTGCCCCGAGAACCCGAATGCCGACCGGACGATTCCCTCCACCGCGTCGTCCAGGTCGGCCGTCGCCATCACGATGGCCGGATTGCTGCCACCCATCTCGGCGAGGACCGGTTTGGCGTAGGCGCCGGCGGACAGCGTACGAATCAGACCCCACCCCACCGCCGCGGACCCCGTGAACGCCACGCCGTCCACGTCGGCCGCGGTGAGCATCCGTCCGGTGTCGGCGCCGCCCTGGATCACGTTGAGGACGCCGTCGGGAAGCGACGCCGCCAACAGCTGCGCCGCGAGGGCCGTCGACCGAGGAGTCTTGTCGGATGGCTTGAGCACGACCGTGTTCCCGGTCACCAGCGCAGCCGCTGCCATGTTGACCGCCAGCGCGACGGGAAAGTTGAAGGGTGCCAGCACGGCGAACACCCCGTAGGGCCGCAGTACGTCGGTCGTCGTGTCCGTCGCGGTCGGCCGCAGGGGTGTCACGAAGCCGTCGCGGGACTCCATCTGGGCGCAGTAGTGCTCGATGAGGTCCGCCGACTCCTGCGCCTCCGCAAGGGCCTCGATGCGAGACTTTCCGGTCTCCGCGGAGATCGTGGCCGCCACGTCCACCGCGTTGTCGACGAATCGAGACTTGGCCGCACGCAACGCCGTCACCCGCTCCGAGAACGGCAGTGCCCGCCAGCCCCTGGCTGCGGCCCGTCCCGCGGCCACCGCGTCGTCGACGACCTCCTTGCCGGCAGCGTGTGCTCGAGCCACCACCCTGCCGGGGTCCGCGGGATCCCGCCGCTCGAACACGTCTCCCTCGTGGCGGTCACCGCCGCCGACGACGTGGCCGAGTGGGGTGTCGACCCCGGCGCGACTGGCGGCCAAGGCCCGCTCGAAGTCCCGGTCGAGTCCCGGCTCCAGCGAGGTACTTCCGTAGTTCAGCGTTGTCATGAGGGGGCCTCTCAGGAGATGGGTCGGGGTGGCGTATCAGCGGTCAAGCGGTCGGGAGCCCACGTCCGGCTCCACGCGAAGGTCGGTCGTGCCTCGAGGACGGCCTCTGCCGCGACGAGCCCGACCGCGGGCGCGAGTTGGATCCCAGATCCACCCGTCCCCAGTGCGCAGACGACCGTGGGTTGGTCGGGATGACGCCCGACGACGGGCCGATGATCCGGGCTCATCGGGTAGATGCCCTGCCAACTGCCGCTGACGCTCAGATCGTCGACCACGTGCAGTCTTTCGGCCATCAACGTCAAGACGCGCTCGATCTCGTCGTCACCGACTCGTCTGAGCTTGACGTCGGGTGACACCGGCTCGTGGACACCCTCGTCGGTGTGCAGGCCCGCGATCAACTGACCGGCGCGCTCCGACCGGAAGTAGACGCCATCGGTCCCGGAGTCCGGCACGTAGTCCATCACGAACGGGAGGAGCGGTTCCACCGGATTGCGCAGATCCATGGTGACGGCGCCGTGCAGTTGCGGGTGCAGCGGTGCGGGCGCGCCGAGCAGGTCTCCCACCCGAGCGGCCCAGGCGCCGGCGGCGTTGACCACCACATCGGCCTCGAACCTGCCCCTGGTGGTGTCGAGGCTCCAGCGTCCGTCGGATCCGAGTGTCGCGCCCAGGAGTTCGTTGTTCACCGACACGCGACCACCTCCGCTGGTGATCAGTCGGGCCGCGATCGTGCAGAACTCATAACCGTCGATATGGCCGTCGGATGCGCCGAACAGGCCTCCGACCCGATCGTCGGTGACGAGTTGCGGCCACCTGCCGGCGATCTCATCGGCCGAGAGGACGTAGGCGTCCGTCACGCCGAAGCCGCGTTGCACGTCGACGCTCTTCTCGAACGTTTCGAGATCGGTCCGGGATGAGCCGAGGCGCAGGTACCCGCACGCGGAGAACTGCAGACCGTGCTCTGCTGAGACGGAGTCGTAGTACCGCCGCCCGTAGACCCGCGCCTCGATGTCGTCGGCTCGGAAGTACTGCGTCTCCACCATCCCGACGGAACGTCCCGAGGAGCCCTCACCCGGATGGGAGCGCTCGATCACGTGCACGTCACCGACACCGCGACGAACGAGTTCCAACGCGGTAGACAGCCCGAGAACGCCACCGCCGACCACGATCACCGATGGGGTGGTACTCATTTCGCCTCCACGAGAATGTGATTCGAGCGACCGACGTTGCGGTTCACGCACACGCCGGCACCCGGCCAGTAAATCCTATAGTTCAGTTGTTTTACTGGCAAGTGTCATCGACCGAACCGCACGACCGACCATCCGTAGCCCGACACCGGATAGCGTCTCGTCGACGGGAGGTCGGGTTCGTCACGCGCAGCGCGCGGCCGGATCGGTAGCCCGGTGCTCAGTGAGGGCTCCGTCGAGACGACGACGCGGTCCGATTCGTTGACGAGCGCCAGGGGCGCGGAGATCTCGGCCATCTCGGCGGTCAGGGACTCGATGAAGCGACGCACGTCGACGTCCACGGCGATCACACCCAGCAGGGTGGAGTCATTGGACACCGGTAAGGACACCGTTACCGTGTAGTCGTCGGCTCCCCAGGTGTCGATGAACGGACCGGACAGGGTCGGCGCCCCGGTGTCCTTGGCCGCCGTGAACCAGCGCAGCGCCGCGTAGTCGTAGAAGCTTTCTGACTCCGGGTCGACGCTGTGCGTTCTCTCCGCAATGGATCCACCCCGGCGAACCCACCACACCATCGCCGGAGCGCGGACCGGATCGGCGTACTCCACGGCGTATCCGGCGCCGGCAAGAGAGCTGCGCGTCGCCTCGCGCATCAGCAATTCCCTCGTCACGGCGGCAAAGTAGTCGAAGTCGGAGGCCGCAGGGGGTACGCCGGCCGCAACGTCGGTCAGGACCTCGACCACCGCGTCGATCCGTCGCGCCACCGACGCGGTCAAGACCTTGATTGCCGCGTCCGCGGTGCCACGACGACTCGTATTCACTTCGCCACCTTCGTACCGGTCTTCCGTCTTGCCAATTCGAGTGCCACCTCGACGCCCGCCTGGCGCACCGCACGACCGGCGTGCACGCGGTCACCGTCGCCGATGGCGCCCAGCAGCGCTTGGTGTCGCCGAACGACCGCCCTACGGCACGTGACGTTCTTGTAGGCGACCGACAGCAACGGGCCGTAGTCGATCACGCAGGCGACCGTCGCTCTGGTCAGGCGCACGGATTGGGAGGCGGCCGCCATCGCGATATACAACCGCCCCTCGTTTCGTCGCGCCGCCGCCGAGTCCCGTGCCCGCTGAAAACCCAGGACGTGGTTCGCCATGACGTCGACCTCGTCGTCGGACGCCCGCTCTGCGCTGAGCGAGGCGGCAGCCTCGGCGAGCGAGATCCGCCAGTCCGCCAGATCTCGCAGGTCCACCAGCGACATGCCCTCGAGCTGTGAAAGACCGTGCGCAAGCGGGTCGTAACCGTCCCGGCGGACGAAGCTGCCGCCCGTGCGGCCACGCCTGGTCTCAACCAGACCTGCTTCACGCATGAGGCCCAGCGCATCACGCAGGGTCACCGGGGACACCCCCAGCTGGCCGGCGAGTTCCGTCTCCGGAGGCAGTTGTTCACCGTCCTTGAACACGTCGAGTGCCACCGCGTTGCGCAACCGATCGAAGATCTGCTGCGTTCGACCACCGTGTTCAAGCGGGCTGAAGATCACCTCGCGCAGAATGTCCGAGGTCTGCGGTACCGCCATCGGCGAACAACCATTTCTCGTGTCGGGGCCCGGGTCAGTAGTGCCGGATCGGCTCAGTGACCGAGTATGTCCAAGACCTCTTCCGCGGCCAGACCACCGGTGTGCAGCGCGCCCTCCACACCCAGTCGGGAGTCGTAGTCCGAGCCCGCGAACGTGACCCGTCCGAGCGGATGTCTCGCCGCGGGTCGTACGGACGTCTGCCCTGGCCTCAGATAGCTCCACGTTCCGCGGGAGAAGTCGTCGCCCGCCCAGTCGTGCCACGCTACGGCGTCGACCGTGATGCCGGGTACGTACTGCCGCAGCGCCTTCTCCACGGCAGCGTGGTCGGTAAGGTCGAGAATGCCCGGCTCGGAGGTGAATCCGACGACGATGGCCCTGTCGCCATCGTGGAACGTGGTCGACGCCGTCGCGAAGCCACCCTCCGGGGGGATGCCGTGCGCGTAGAAGGGTTCTGGGCAATCGTGGACGAACACGGTCGCCTTGTCCGCTTGGGCCGCCACGCCCTGATCGGCTAGCAGACGCAGTTCCGGCGAGACCGCCGGCGTGAAGTGCACGCTCGAGAGCACCCCGATCGGCAACGCACACACCGCCGCGTCGACAGTGATCTCACCGGCGCTCGTCTGCACCCGGACCGCGTCTCCGTCGCCGGTGACCGCCGAGACCCTGGTGTTCAAGAGCACGTCAGCGCTCGAGTCGCTCATCACGGCCGCGTGCAGTGCGCCCGTTCCGCCGGCGAGTTGCGGACCGAGCGTGCGAGCCATGGGTGTGTCGTAGGGCGCGGCGAAGAAAGTGGCCGCCATCACCGACCCGCTCTGGGCGATGCCGTGCAGCAACGGAAGCGCCGACGGCACGTTCCACGCATCGCCGGCCAGCGTCACGATGTGCGCTGCGAACAGTTCCCGCGTGTGCGGCCCCAGTGCCAGGTCCTCGAGCAGCATGGGCCACGGCACGTCTAGGTCGGCGACGTCCTGCTCCTCGAGGGGCCGCTGGGTGTCGATGCGCGACGCCAGCTGCGAAAGTCTGACGACGAGGCGTTCGAGTGACGCCAGCTCGTCCACTGGCACCGGCATCGATCCGACCCGTCGTTGACCGCCCGACAACCAGATCAGCGTCGTGTCCTCGAGCGATCCCCACTCGAGCGCGAGCCCGTGCCGATCGATCTCCCGCCAGGTCAGCGGATAGCTCGGACGGTCGAGCATGAATGCCCCACCCCACTCGACGGCGTGACCGTCGAAGAAGTCGTCCTGCGACCACATCCGACCGGCGAGCCGGTCACGCGCTTCGACGATCAGCACCCGCAGGCCGGCCTGCGTCAGCCGGCGAGACGCCGTCGCGCCGGCGAAGCCGCCACCCAGGATGGCTACGTCGTACCGGCCGTCGGGCGCCTCCACGAGACGATGCATGCTTCTCCCTCTCAAATTGAGACTGATTACCTGGACTGAAACGCGGCCAACGCATTCGACACCGGATCGAGGTTCTCGGCGTAGTACTTCGCGTCCTCGCTCACCGTGCCGGCACCGTCGGTGTTCTGCTTCGACACGACGTAGGGCTGAACCTGCGGGTCGTACGCAGAGGCGCTCAGGTCCTTGATCGCCGTGGTGTAGGTCGTGCGGTTGACGAATCCGATCTGCCCCTCCCGATCGAGGAGCCACATCGCCATCGCCGCCTGGCCCACCTTCGCGCTCGGTGCACCCTTGGGCACCGCGAAGTACGCCGCCGTGGTCAGTCCGCCGTTCCAGGTGAACTCCAACGGGAGCTTCTGCTTGACGATCGCGTCGTAGATCCGCCCGGTCCACACCATTCCCATGGCGCACTCACCGTTGTTGAGCAACTGCAGCACCGTCGAACCGGACTCCCACCACACGATGTCGTCCTTGATGGTGCCGAGCTTGGCGAGCGCTCGGTCGACGTCGAGTGGATAGACGTCCTGCGGCGCGACCCCGTCTGCGAGCAACGCGACCTCCAGTGTCCCGCCGCTCACCGGGTACTTGTACAGGCAGCGCTTCCCTGGGAAATCCTTGGTGTTGAACAAATCTGCGGACGAAGTCGGCTTCTTGCCACCGAGGGCCTTGGTGTTCCAGACCAGCACGGAGGCGTTGTCCTCGACCCGGATGCCGAACTGGTCGACGCTGGCGCCGTCCATGTCCTCGACCGGGACGATGCTGGTATCGATCGGTTCGAGCAGTCCGGCGTTGGCAGCTTGGAAGTACTCGCCGCCGGTACCGAACTCGATGAGGTTCCACGGCACGTTCCCAGCCTCCGCCGCTGCGCGGAACTTCGTCGACGTGCCGTCGGTGAACTCGGCTTGCGCCGGCAGACCCGTCAGCGCGGTGAAGTCCTTCCACACGGTTTCGTTCTTGGCATCAGTCGTCAGACCTCCCGAAGAGTCGTACCAGGTCAACGACCCGGACAGGCCCTGAAAGGTCGATTCAGGAAACACCGCGGGATCGAAGGCCCCCGCGGCTCGTTCCGGCGCTTGGGAATTGCCGCACGCGATGGCGGCGGCGCCGAAGATGGCCACGGTCACGGCCGACGCCGTTCGCCTGATCTTCGCTCTTGACATGACCGCTCCTTTGGGCAAGGTTGTTTTAACCGATCGAACTGTATCTTTAATCTGGCCCACGTCAAGAGGAAAATGTGAGAACTGCCACGGCCGCTCCCCCAGACGCCGGATCGGAGCCACCTCGCGAGCCGACTGAACCGCGAACGACGTTGTCCAGAAACCGGTTTCGATCGCACGGCTCAGTCGCCACCGTCGTGTCACTGGCAGTCCTGGCCGCCCTGTACGGAGTGTTCTTCTTCTGGCCGCTCGTCAGCATCGCGCTACGCAGCCTCAGCGCGGACGGTTCCGTGTCCTACCGCCCCGCGGACTTCACACTGGACAACTACGTCAGCCTGTTCGCCGATGCGCTGCTGCGTGACGTACTGGTCAACACCGTGATCACCGCGGCCGTGTCCACTGTGGTCACGTTCCTCCTGGCATTCCCCACCGCGTACCTCATGTCACGCCTACAGCGGTCCATGTCCACGGCCCTGTTCATGATGGTGCTGCTCCCCTTCTGGGTCTCGATCCTGGTGCGCCTGTTCGCCTTCCTGGAACTGTTGTCGTCCAACGGTCCCGTCAACGGCGTCCTGGAGGCCATCGGTGTCGGACGTCAACCGCTTCTGTTCAACGCGACCGGCACCGTCATCGGCATGGTGAACTACCTGCTGCCGTACATGATCCTGGTGCTGTTCGCCGCCATGAGTGGCGTCGACCCGAACCTGACGCGGGCGGCCAAGTCACTCGGGTGCAGCAGTCGGCAGGCCTTCACGTCGGTGTACCTGCCGCTGATCCGCGCGTCGATCGTCGGGGCGCTGCTGCTCAACTTCATCATCGCGACCGGCTTCTTCCTCACCCCCGCCATTCTCGGTGGGCCGCAGGACGTCACGATCTCCACCTACATCGCCACGCAGGTGCAGAACTACCGGTGGGGCCCCGCCAGCGCGTTCGGCGTGGTCCTCCTGGTGGCCACCTGCATCGGCTTCGCCGCCGCGGGCCGAATGACCGGTCTGACCGCAGGGTCCGGCATCTCGATGACGTCTGCCAAGGGCGTGTCGCGACAGGCCGCGATGCCCTTCGGGCCGGCCAAGGTCGGTTTGTGGTCGGTCACCGTTCTGGTGATCGCGTTCCTCTTCGCGCCCATCGCGTTCGTCTTCCCGCTGTCATGGGGTGTTGACGCGACGATCGCGTGGCCGCCGCGCGGCTTCACTCTCGACTGGTATCACCTTGCACTGACCGACCCAATGTGGACCGCTGCACTGCAGAAGAGCGTCACGGTGGGACTCGCCGTGGCCGTCCTCGCCGTGATCCTGGCCGTCTTCATCGCCCGGTGGATCCGCACGCTGGACGGCCGTCCCCGCGTGCAGTCCACGCTCGTCAGCATCGTCTACCTGCCCGTGATCGTCCCCGTGATCCTGCTCGCCATCGGCACCTTCGACGTGCAGAACCGTATCGGCGCACTCGGCACGTGGTGGGGACTGGTGCTGGTCGAAACCGTACTCGCACTTCCCTTCACCTATCTCGTGGTCGCCGCGGCGCTCAACAACGTCGACCCGAGCCTTGAGAAGGCGGCATGGACCATGGGTGCGAGCCGCGTCTACGCACTACGAAAGGTGGTGATCCCCACGGTCATCCCGGCCATCACCGGAGCTGCGCTGCTAGCGTTCATCAGCTCCTGGGACGAGGCCGTCGTCGCCCTCTTCCAGACCAGTTTTGACAAGACGTTGCCGGTCAACTTCTACGCCTCGCTCAAGAGCGGATCGAGCCCGGTGATCGCCGCCATTGGAGCGATGCTCATGCTCCTCGTCCTCATCCTCGGCGCCGCCTTCCTCCTCATTCAGGTCGTACGGTCCCGCCGTGCCGCGACGTCTGCACCTACGAGCCCCGAACCTGCGAAGGAACCGAGATGACCGCGCGACTTCACACCGCCGAGTTCACGCCCACCGACGAGGCATTCATCGAGATCCGGAACTTGCACCACGAGTACGAGGGCGTCACGGCACTGGACAGCGTGTCTCTGGACGTCCGTCCCGGGGAGTTCGTCACGCTGCTGGGTCCGAGCGGATCGGGCAAGAGTTCACTTCTGCACATCCTTGCGGGCCTGATCGAACCCACCTCCGGCACGATCACGATCGACAAGCGCGACATCACCAGGCTGCCCCCGCAGAAGCGCGAGATTGGCTTGGTCTTCCAGAACTACGCGCTCTTCCCGCATCTCACCGCCAGGGAGAACATCCGGTTCCCCCACGACGTGCGCAAAACTGCGGATTGCGACGCCACCGAGCGCGTCGCCGAGGTACTCGAGCTGGTCGAACTCACCGCGCTGGCCGATCGTCGGCCCGATCAACTCAGTGGTGGACAGCAGCAAAGAGTGGCGGTGGGCCGCGCGATCTCCTCGGTGCCGAAGGTGCTCCTGCTCGACGAACCCCTCGGTGCGCTCGACCGCCGGTTGCGTCAGCAACTCGGACGGGAGATCCGGCGCGTGCAGCGGGAAACCAACATCACCACGCTGTACGTCACCCATGACCAAGAGGAGGCGTTCACCATGTCGGATCGCGTCGTGGTGATGAACCACGGCGAGATGCGACAGATCGGCTCACCGGAGGAGGTCTACACCGCGCCTCGCGACTCCTTCGTCGCCAACTTCGTCGGTGAGGTCAATCAATGGCCGGCCGGGATGACATCGGGCACCGGTGACACTGCGACAGTGGACGTGGCGGGCAATGCCGGCTTTCGAGCCCGGTGTGGTCAGGACGTGCACGGCGGTGACGCTCACCTCGTCGTGATCGTGCGACCCGAACGGGTGTGGGTGTGGCACCAAGGCGACCCCGCGCCCAGAAGCGACGTTCAATTAGTCGGCTCCGGTGCAATAGTCGAATCGACCTTCCTTGGCAACAGCCGCAGCGTGGTGGTCGAATCCGAGCGGCTCGGGCGGATCACGGCGCTGCTGTACGACGGTGAGGAGCCTCGCGATCCAGGAGCGCGGGTGTCGTTCGGCTGGGAAGCCAGACACGCCCTGGTGATCCCGGAATAGTACGGCGGATCAATCGCGTGCGCGCTCCCACAGGACGTGCCCCAGCACTCCGCAGGCGAGCGTCACCGCGGCCGCCACGTACACCGGAACACAGATGTGCAGCTTCATCATCAGCCCGCCCGCCAGCGCGCCGCCGAAGATGGCGACGACGGCCCACAGCCGGCGGTGGGTAAACCAGACCAGTCCGCCCTTGAAGAGTGTCTCGCTGGCGTAGGACGTGATCGTCGAAGTGACCACCACGGTCGTCATGTCGGTCACCGCGAGGAACCGGGCGATCGACGCCTGCGAGCCCATCACGAGCGCGATGGTCGCGGCCGCAGCGATGCCGCCCAGCGACTGACCCGGCACGGGGACGAGCAGCAGCGCCGTCGCGACGGCGGCGAGCACCACCGAGTTCACGCAGACGGTCACCGTCACCACCGGCGTCCACGCCCGAGTGCGGCCCCGGATCACCCCACCGACGATCGCGGCTCCCAGCACGTAGCCGATCAGCGCGATCAGCGGACCGGCGACGGGGAGGCCCTCCTCGGCGGCGATGCCCATGCCGAGGATCACGACGTTGCCGGTCATGTTGCCGGTGAACACCCGGTCCAGGCCGAGGTAGCCGACGGCGTCGAGCGCACCGGTGACCGCGGTGAGCGCCATCATCAGCAACACGTGCAGATGGCGGATCACCCAGCCGCCGTCCCTCTTTCGGGCCGCGCGTACTGCACGACGGTGCCCGAGCCATCGGCGCGGGGATCGGCTGCGGCGGTGAACGCGCCGCTCGCGTCGACGGCCACCACGTTCGCCTGACCGAGGCCCTCGGTGTGTCGCGGAACCTCCCGGACCGAGAGGCCGGAGTCGTGCAGCGCGTCGAGCGCCACCCGGTCCGCGTCCGCCTCGACGACGACGGAGTCCCCCGTCGCACCGACCACCTGCCGGCCCACGACCGCGCGGGGAGCGGCGACCGCATCGGCGGCGGAGGCGCCGGCCACCATGCGCAGGAACACCTGGGTCAGGATCTGCGGCTGCCCCTGCCCGCCCATCGTCGCCAGCACGTAGCGGAGGTCGCCGTCGTCGGTGACGAGCATCGGCATGAGCGTGTGCAATGGGCGCTTCCGCGGCGCCAACAGGTTCGGCGACTCGGACTGCAGCGAGAAGCTCGTCCCCCGGTCGTGGAACAGGATGCCGGTCGCCGGGTCGATCAGTCCCGAACCGAAGGCGTGGTAGACGCTCTGGATCAGCGAGACCGCCGTGCCGTCGCCGTCGGCGGCGGCGACGCCCACGGTGTCACCGCCCGGCACCGATCCCACGGATGCCGTCACGTCCATCAGTGACGTGGCGGCGCGCAGGTCGCCGTAGATCAGGGCGTCGACGTCGACCGGACTCACGCGCGGATCGGCGACGAAGTCGGTCCGAAGTCGGTTGGCGTGGTGGAACACTCGCATCAGCGTGCCGATCCCGGCGCCCAGCGGGGACTCGGTGCCGAGTTCGTCGAGCGCTCTCAGCGCACGCAGCATCGCGAAGCCGTGCGTGTTCGGCGGGCTGGTGTGCACGGTCAGTCCGCCGAAGTCGATCGAGATGGGGTCGGTCACCTCCGGCGCGAAGTCGGCGAAGTCGGCGGCGTCCAGGACCGAACCGCGGGACCGCAGGAACTCCACGGTGCGGTCGGCGAGGGCACCGGCGTAGAACTCGTCCGGACCACCGCGGGCCAGGGCGGCGAAGGTCGCCGCCAGCTCGGGCTGCCGGAACGTCTCGCCTCGTTGCAGCAGCCGTCCGCCGGGACGGAACACGCGGTCGAAGTCCTCGAGGCCGTGCAGGTCGGCGTTCTCCGGGTCGGCGAGGTGCGCGTGGAGCGACGCGGCCACGGGCGCCCCGTCGCGGGCCACCCGCTCGGCCGGTGCGAGCAGCCGCGCCCAGGGCAGTCGACTCCCGAACTCGCGCAACGCCTCCCACCCGCGGATGCCACCGGGGACGGTGACGGTGTCGGCACCGCGGTCGGGCAGGGCCGCACCGTGCCGGTCCTGCATTGCGGCCACGTCGGTGGCGGCACCCGACCAGCCCGAGGCGTTGATGCAGCGCACCTCGCCGTCGGGGGTACGGACGAGGGCGATCAGGTCGCCGCCGAGCGCCACGTTGTGCGGGTACACCACCGTGAGGACGGCGGCCGCGGCGATCGCGGCGTCGACGGCACTGCCCCCGTCGCGCAGGATTGCGACGGCGGCATCGGTGGCGGCGACGTGCGGTGTGGCTATCGCGCCGGTGAAGGCACCGGGGCGTGACGTGGGCACGGGTTATCTGCTCCCCTCAGGAGGTGGTGTCAGTGGATCGTCGACAGGAATGCCCGGGTGCGTTCGTTCTTCGGGCTGGCGAAGAGTTCGCTGGGCGGTGAGTCCTCGATGATGCGGCCACCGTCCATGACGACGATGCGGTCGGCGACCTCGCGGGCGAAGCGCATCTCGTGGGTCACGGCCACCATCGTCATCTGCTCTCGCGCCAACTCGCGCATGACCTCGAGGACCTCGCCCACCATCTCGACGTCGAGCGCACTGGTGGGTTCGTCGAAGAGCATCACCTTCGGACGCATGGCCAGCGCGCGGGCGATGGCCACGCGCTGTTGCTGGCCACCGGACAGTTGACTGGGCCGGGATTCGCCCTTGTCCCCCAGGCCCACTCGGTCCAGCAGTGCCCTGGCGTCCTCGCGCGCCTTCGCCTTCGGCTGGCCGAGGACCCGGACCGGGCCGTTCCACACGTTCTCCAGGGCCGTCATGTGGGGGAAGAGGTTGAAGTGCTGGAAGACGAAGCCGATCTCCCGTCGGCGCCGGGCCAGCTCGGCGACGCCCACCTTCCGGTCCGACCCGATCTCGCGGTGCGCGATCGACACGCCGCCGATCAGGACCTCGCCGGAGTCCAGTGACTCGAGGTGGTTCAGCGATCGCAGCAGCGTGGTCTTGCCCGCGCCCGACGGGCCGATGAGCACGACGACCTGGCCGCGTGCGACGTCGAGGTTGACGTCGTTGAGCACGCGCCGACCGCCGAGCGTGCAGCACGCATTGCGGACCGACACGACGGGCGGGTCGTCGGACGTACGTACGTCGTTGACGCTCATGGCTTCTCCTCTACCCGTGCGGCTGCAGGGTCGCGGTGACGGGGCCGGTGGCGCGGCGCGCGCCCAGCAGCCGCTGGGTGATCGTGACCCGCTGCTCGATGCCGAGCTGACGGGTCAGCCGATTCTCGATCGCGGCCTGGATGAACGTCCACACCGTGGTCAGCGCGAGATAGTAGATGGCTGCGACGATGAAGATTTCGAAGGTGTGGAAGGTGGCCGAGCTGATCTGCTGCGTGACGAGGAACATCTCGCTCACGCCGATCACCGACAGCACCGACGTGGTCTTCATCATGCCGTTGAACGAGTTGCCCATCGGAGGCACCATCACGCGCAGGGACTGCGGGACGATGATGAACCGCATCAGCCGTGTCGGCGTCATGCCCAGCGACGCCGCCGCCTCGAACTGTCCCTTCGGCACGGAATCCAGCCCAGCGCGGATGATCTCGGCGATGAAGGCGCTCTCGTTGATCGTCAGGCCGATGATCGCGGCCTGCACGGCGGCCTTGACCGAGAGCCCGAGCACCGACGCGTCGTGGAACTGGTAGAGCCCGATGGCCGCGAGCCCGGTGTAGATGATGACCAGCTGCACCAGCAGCGGCGTCCCCCTGATCACCCAGATGTAGAAACCGGCGCACCAGCGGACGACGGCGAACCGCGACCGCCGCATGAGCGCGATGGCCAGGCCGACGAGCGTGGCCAGGACCATCGCGATCACCGAGATGGCGATCGTGAGGACGAGGCCGTCGAGGAACGTGTCACTCGGGGTGAAGAGCGACTTCCAGAAGAATGCCCAGTCGAATTGCACGGTACGTCCTTTCGATGGGCTCAGGCGGTCACTTGGCGATGGAGAGGTCGCCCATGCCCCACTCGTCGAGGATCTTGGCGTAGGTGCCGTTGGACTCCAGCTCGCCGAGCGCCTGCCCGATCGCGTCGTGCAGCGCCGTGTCGTTCTTCAGCGTGGCCGCACCGATCTGAATGGTGCCGAACGGTTGGCCGACCGGCGTGATCTTCGCGCCGGTCTTGGTGGCGTAGTAACCGAGTGTCTCCGCCGTGTCCATGTAGGCGTCGACCTGGCCGTTCTGCACCTGCTGGATCGACACGTCGGCCTGGTTGCTGCGGGTGATGTCGACCGGGGGCTTGCCCGCGGCCGTGCACTTCTCCGACTGCTCCTGGGCCAGCGACTCCGCGGTGGTGGCGACCGCGAGCACGACCTTCTTGCCGCACAGGGTGTCGTCGAGGCCGGTGATGTCGGCGGGCTTGTCCTCCGAGACGGCGATGCCGGTGCCGGAGAGGACGTAGGGCACGAAGTCGACGACCGCCTCGCGTTCGGGCTTGATGTACAGCTGCGCCATGATCACGTCGCACTGCTTGGCCTGCAGCGTGGGAATCACGGTGGCAAAGGAAGATTCGTGGAACTTCGCCGTCAGGCCCATCTGGGCGGCGAGCGCCTCGCCCAGATCCACCTCGCTGCCGACCAGCTTGCCCGACTCGTCGTGGTAGACGTTCGGGGGCGTGCCGTCATTGGGTGCGCAGATGGTCAGCGTGTTGGCCTCGAGGATCGCCGGTGGCGACACCTTCGCCGGACCCGTGGGACTCGGTGCGGCCTCCTCCGACGACGACGAACAACCCACCAGGCCGAAGAGTGCAACGCCGGCCAGGCCGGCGATCAACGTCGTCTTCATCGTTCCTCCAGAGATCAGCGGTACTTCCCTATCGGACGATAGGGCACCGTCGGGCGCAGGGGAACCGATTGACGGAACTCGTAACACGTTTTACCCAGTCGTCACGAACGACCGTCAGGCGAGGGTGCTCGATTCGAGATCGCCGAGGCGCCCCCGGGTCGCCTCGCGGACGTCGGCCAGCCGGACCTGGTCCACGAGGAGGGACCGCACGACGAAGTCCGCCGCCTGCAGCGGACGCTCGCGCCGGACCCGCCCGGACGGGCCACCCTGCTCCCGGAGCGTCTCGAACAGCACGCCGTTGATCGCCCGTTGCACGAAACTCGGCTCGAAGGACACGAATTCACCTGCGCGATGGCCGCCGTCGACGACGCTCTCGACCTGTCGGTGGAACAGCGCGATGGCCTCGCGCTCGGCCTCGAACTCGGCGAGACCGAGCACCGCATCCTGGTACAGGCCGCGCGCGTCGAACGGCTGGACCAGGAACTCGTGAACGTCCCAGGCGATTGCCAGGTGCAGCTTCTCGGCCCAGTTCGACTCTTCGGCGAGGCGCTGGTTCATCCGGTCGATCGATGGGCCGAGGTCGAGTTCGACCAGCGCACGGAAGATCTCGTGCTTCGCCTGGAAGTGGTGGAACAGCGAGGGCTGACGGATCGCGACCGCCTCGGCGATGTCACGCGTCGACGTACCGAAGTATCCCCGCTGGGCGAACAGCACCGACGCCGACAGCAGGATCCGGCCGCGCGTCGACGACCAGTCGACGGCCCGCGGTTCCCAGCCCGGCCCGTACTTCACCCGACCACTGTGACATACGCGGTCAGAGTCGTTCGTTTCGAACATCGTGGTCGCGAGCGAATTCCTCGCGATCGTCCGGGTTCCCGTACCCGCCACCACCGGCCGTCTCGACCCTGAGCACGGTGCCTGGCTGCAGGGTCAGTGACGCCTTGCTGCCCAGCCCCTCGACCTTGGTGCCATCCGGACCCACGACGGTCACCCTGGTGGACCGGGCGTCACCCCCACCACGCGCTCCCTTGGGCGCGAAATCCGGATGGGTCTGCTCGGAGTAGAAGGTGACGCGCTGCGGCACGTCGATGATCTGGTACTCGCGCCGCAGACCGAGTCCGCCGTTGAACTCTCCCAAACCCTGTGATCCCGGGATGAACTCGGACTTCAGGACCCGAACGCTGTAGTTCGTCTCGACCACCTCGGTCGGCATGACCCCGACGTTCGACATGTAGGTGTCGACTCCGTCGAGGCCGTCGCCGAAGGCCGTCGCCCCGGTCCCCCCGCCCACCACGTCGGCCATCACCGACGGCAGGCCGGTCAGCGGGCTGACCGAGCCGACGTTGCAGCAGAAGAAGCTGACGGTACTGCTCCCCACGGCGGTCTGAGGCCACATCTGGGCCATCGCCCGGATGAGGGTGTCGGCGAATCTCTGACACGTGTTGTGCCGCACCGAGACCGCGGCCGGCGACACGGGGTTGAGGACCGATCCCCGCGGAGCCTCGACGTCGACGGCGCGCAGCAGTCCGTCGTTCGCCCCGAGTTCCGGTGCCACCGCCGCCCGGACGGCATAGACGATCCCGGCGCGGGTGCTGGCCCACGGCACGTTCATCGCGCCCGCGACCTGCTGGTCGCAGCCCGACAGATCGATGGCCAGTCGGTCGCCGACCTTCGCGACCCGGACGTGGATGCGCGTCGGGACGCCGCCACGGCCGTCGTCGTCGAGATGCCCCTCGGCCTCACCCGTCCCGTCGGGCAGGCTCAGGAGAGCCGTCCGAACCCCGAGTTCCACCGAGTCGAGCATCCGTGACATGACCTCGAGAACAGCCGCCATCCCGTACATCTCGGCCAGCTCGGCGATCCGCTCACCGCCCAGCGCGCACGCCGCCCGCTGCGCGCGCAGGTCACTGATCGTGCTACGAGGGTCCCGAATGTTCTCCGTGATGACCGCGATCAAGTCCTCGTTCTCGGCACCGCCGATGGCCAACCGGACCGGCGGCAGCACCAGTCCCTCTCCGAAGATGTCCTCCAGCTCCGGCCCCTCGCTGCCGGGGTTCACCCCACCGACGTCGATGTGGTGGGCCGCGGTACCGGCCCACGCCACCAGCACGCCGGCGACGAAGACCGGGGTGATGACGTTGACGTCGGGAAGGTGCATCGCACCCAGGTACGGATGATTCGAGATGAACGCGTCACCATCGCCGATCCGGGCCCGCCAGCGTTCGATGATCGCCTTGACGACCAGCGACATCGCGCCCAGCTGCGCCGGTATGTAGTCGGCCTGGGCCACCAACTCCCCGTCCGCGGTGAACACGGCGCAGGAGAAGTCGTCCATGTCGCGGATGATCGGGCTGTAACTGGACCGCTTGAGGACGTTGCCCATCTCTTCGGCGGCCGACTGCAACGCAGCCGCCGCGACCTCGAAGGTGACGGTGTCCACGCGATGGTCGTTGGCGGTCATTCGCCGCTCCCGTCCTCGGTGACGAGCATGTCGCCACCGTCGAGTACCTGCACCCGTTGGCCATCGAGGACGACGGTCGTCGAGTCCATCTGCCGGATGATCACCGGACCGTCGACGACGTCGTCGGCACGCAATCGGGTCCGTTCGTAGATCGGTACGCGCGCCGGTTCGAAGCCCGGGATGCGAACGTCACGGTGCGTGACCAACGCGCGCCCGACGTCGCCGGATCCCGTCTTCGAGTCGACTGCGGATTCGACGCGCGCGTAGGACCCCACCGCCGCGATCCGCACGGTCACCAGATCCACCGGCTCGTCGCGGTTGGCATGCCCGTAGCGCTCCGCGTGAGCGGCGTGGAACGACTCCGGGATGGTCCGGAGTTCGTCGGCACCCCAGCCCGACAGCCCGACGTTCAGTTCGTAACCCTGCCCCAGGTAGCGGCAGTCCACCGACGCCGTCACCGTGATCTCGTCACCGGGCACGCCGTCGCGACGCAGCTGATCGGTGGCGGCGTGGGCCGCCGTCTCGAACCATTCGGCGATCCGGGGCACCGAACCGTCGTCGAACCTCGCCAGCAGGGTCTGGGAGTCGTCGAGCCGCAAGCCGGCCACCAGCAGACCGTCGGCGGAGAACAGACCCGGCCAGCTCGGCACCAGGACGGAACGCAGACCCAGATGACGCAGCAGGAGCCCTGCGTGCAGCGGGCCCGCGCCGCCGAACGGCACCAGCGTGAACTGCCGCGGATCCAGCCCGCGTTCGACGCTGACCTTGCGAACGGCCCGCACCATGTGGGCGAGCCCGATCGCCAGGATCGCCTCTGCCGCCTCCTCCGTCGACAGCCGAAGCTCCCGCGCGATGCGGTCGACGGCCGTGCACGCCGCACCGCGGTCGAGCACCAGGGCGTCCGCCAATTCGTCGGTGCCCAGGGTGCCCAACACGACGTGAGCGTCCGTGATGGTCGGTTCGACGCCGCCGCGCAGGTAGCTCGCCGGCCCTGGCTCGGCCTTCGCCGACTGCGGACCGACACGGAGCCGACCGGTGCGATCCGTCCATGCGACGCTGCCGCCGCCCGCGCCGATCGTGTGGATGTCCACCGTCGGCGCCAGCAGCACGTGATCGCTGACCACCTGCGATGTGGTGAAGGGGATCCGACGGTTGCGAACCAGGCACACGTCGGTCGACGTACCGCCCATGTCCAGGCTGATGACGTCGTCGAGGCCGTGCCGCTCGGCTGTCGCCACCAGACCGGCGACCCCGCCCGCCGGCCCGGACAGCACCAGACGGTGTGCCGCGTCGTCCGCGCGGGCGGCGGGCACGCTGCCGCCGTTCGACTGCATCACCAGGAACGAGGCTTCGACCCCGACTCCCTCGAGGGCGTCGGCGGCGCGCAGCATGTACCCGCCGATCACCGGTCGCAGCGCCGCGTTGAGCACGGTGGTCGCCGTACGCGGATACTCCCGGAACTCCCGCGCCACCTCGCTGGACAGCGTCACCGGCACGCCCGGCAGCGCGCTGCGCAGCGCGTCGCCGAGCCGACGCTCGTGGGTGTCGTCCAGGTAGCTGAACAGCAGGCTGACCGCGACGGCCTGGACGTCGAGGCCCCGGACCTCGGCGACCACGCGCGCGATCTCGCAGTCGGTGAGTGGCGTCAGCACCTGCCCCGTGCTGGTGAGACGTTCGTCGACCTCGAGGCGCGCTCGTCGCTCGACGAGTTCGACGGGCCTGTCCGGCACGAGGCTGTAGACGCTCGGACGACTGGACTGCCGGTACCCCATGACGTCCCGGAAACCGCGAGTGGTCACCAGCGCCACCGACGCCAGATTCCCGGTCAGGACGGCGTTGGTCGCCACGGTGGTGCCGTGGCACAGAAGGGCGACGTCGGCGACGGGCATGCCGCGCATCACGAGGCTCGAGACCGCGTTCGCCAGACCCCGGGACGGGTCGTCGGGGGTCGAGGCCACCTTCGCGACGAGCACGCGCCCGTCGGCGGACCGGGCGACGGCGTCGGTGAACGTGCCCCCGGCGTCGATGCTCACCGTCCAGCTGGATGGCTCCACGGTCTCCCCCTCGTTCCGGTGCAGGTGTCGGGTGCCAGTACAGCCACCGACGCGTGCGGCGTCATGCGTCAATCGACGGACGACCACTACGTCAGATTGCGGATGCCGACCCACCGGAGGCCGACCACAATCACGAGGGTGGCAGGCACACTCCAGGGCGACTGGCCCGGCGGCGCACGGTACGCGGCGAGTCTCACGTTCGACTTCGACGCCGAAGAGGTGTGGATCGGCGAGGATCCCGCGAACGCCGAACGTCCCGGCGTGCTGTCCCAGGGCACGTACGCGGCGAAGGTCGCGGTCCCGCTGATCCTCGAGTTGCTCGCGCGCCACGAGGTCCGGGCGACCTTCTTCGTCTGCGGAGGCGACGCCGACCGGCACCCCGACCGGATCCGGGAGATCCTGGCCGCCGGGCACGAGGTCGGCCACCACGGGTACACCCATCGTTCGCCGACGAACCTGACGGCCGACGAGGAGGAGCGCGAACTCGTGCGGGGACTCGACACGTTGCGCGGGCTCGGCGCCGAGGTGGTCGGATATCGTTCGCCCTCCTGGGATTTCAGTCCCCACACGCTGAGACTGCTCGGTGAGCACGGTTTCGAGTACTCGTCCAACCTCATGGACGACATCCACCCCTACCGACATCCCGGCGGCGTCGTCGAGGTCCCGGTGTCGTGGCTGCTCGACGATGCGCCGCACTTCTGGTTCTCGGGCACGGACTGGGCGAAGACCATCCGCACCGTCGACGAGGTCTACACCCTCTGGCACGACGAGATGACCGGCATCGCCGACCTGGGCGCGCACTTCATGGTCACGATGCACCCGCAGTTCATCGGCCGCCCATCCCGGCTGGCACTCCTCGACCGGCTCCTCGGCGAGCTGCGCGCGACGGGCGCCTGGATCGCGCCGGCCCGCGACGTCGCCAGGCGGGTCACGTGACCGACATCGCGCCACCGAAGTGCGCCATCGTCACCGGCGCGGCCACCGGTCTGGGCAACGGCATCGCGCTGCGGCTGCTGTCCGACGGGTGGTGCGTGCTCGCCACCGACCTGAACGCCGACGTCGACGACCGTTTCGGACCGGGCACCTTCGACGGTCGCGTGCGCACCGCGGTGGCCGACGTCTCGGATCCCCGGACCGCGGAGGCGTTGGTGCGCTCGGCGATGGCGTCGTTCGGGCGCATCGACGCCCTGATCAACAACGCGGGCATCGGGGGCCCGGGCGGCAACCTCGACGAGATCGCGATCGACGACGTCCAGCACACCCTCGACGTCAACCTGCTCGGCGTGGTGCGGCTGTGCCAGGCCGTCATCCCGCACTTCACGGCGCAGGGCTCGGGCCGCATCGTCAACATCGGCTCGGTCTACGCCCAGCGTCCCGTCGTCGGGGGTAGCGCCTACATCATGTCCAAGGCCGCCGTACACGCGCTGTCTCATTGCCTGGCAATGGAATTGGGCCCCCGGGGCATCACCGTGAACACCGTCGCCCCGGGGTACATGCTGACCCGCATGCACCGGGAGGAGATCGCATTGCAGGCCCGCGCGGCGGGGATCGACGACCACGAGATGCAGGACCGGCTGCGAGCCGAGGTGCCGGTCGGCCGGCACGGCACCGGTGCCGACGTCGCGGGTGCCGTGGTGTGGTTGCTCGCCGATGACGCCTCCTACGTCACCGGTCAGACCATCGGCGTCAACGGTGGGATCGTGGTGAGTTGACCGGTCACATCGTCGTGACGGGCGCCGCGTCGGGCATCGGTGCCGCGGTCGCCGATCGCGCCGAGGCCGACGGCTGGACGGTGGCCAGGCTAGACCGCGAGTACGACGGACTCGACGTCGCCGGTGGGCGGTACCACGTAGACGTCGCTGAGTTCGATTCGGCGGCAACGACCGTGGACGTCATCACCTCGCATTGGGGACGGGCTCCGGACGCCGTCGTGCACGCCGCCGGGATCTACCGGGTCCGCCCAGCGACGTCCGTCGCCGAGCGCGACTGGGACGAGTCGTTGACCGTCAACGCCCGCGGGAGCTTCGTCGTGGCCCGGGCGATCGCGGACAGCATGATCCAGGCGGGCACCGGCGGCTCGGTGGTGCTGCTCGGGTCGGTGGCAGCGCTGCGCGGTGACGCGGTCGAGCCCAGTGCCGCGTACTCCGCCAGCAAGGGCGCGGTCAGTGCCCTGATCCGCCAACTGGCCGTCGAGTGGGGACGTTCGGGGATCCGTGTCAACGGCGTCATGCCGGGCGTCATCGACACCGCGATGACGACTCTTCTCCAGAACGCCGAGGCGACCGCGGACTTCCTCGCCGCGCTGCCGATGGGCAGACTGGGCCGTGCGGACGAGGTCGCGGCCGCGTGCATGTTCCTGGCCGGGTCGCAGTCCTCATACGTCACCGGCATCGAAATGGCAGTCGACGGAGGGTATCTCGTCTCATGAGCGCTCGCGAACTTCCGATCATCACGGTCTCGGGCACCGCCCGCGAACGGGGACGCCAGTACGGCGAGCAGGCCGCCTCGCGCGTGCGGCAGACCCGTGATGCCTACGCTGGGGTCTACGCCCACTTCGCGACCTGGGACTGGGATCGGGTCGGCGAGGAAGCGACCCCCTTCGTCGCTCCGATCGAGCGGTTCCACCCCGATTCCCTCGAGGAGATGAGGGGCATCGCCGAGGGCGCCGGTCTCGAGTTCACCGACGTGCTTGCCATGAACCTGCGCACCGAGATCCTCTTCGCCGCCAAGGTGCGCGCGGCGGGAGCGGCGCTGCCGCCGATGCTGGAGTGCACCTCGTTCGCGGCACGCACCGCCGACGGCGAACAGCTGATCGGTCAGACGTGGGACTGGCTGGTGTTCTCCGCCGACACCGTGGTGCTCGTCGAGTCGAGTCGCGACGACGGTCCATCTTTCATGACGGTCGTCGAGGCAGGGCTGCTGGCCAAGCTCGGCATGAACTCCTGCGGCCTCGCGCTGGCCACCAACGCACTCGTCACGGCGGCCGACACGGGCTCTCCCGGCGTGCCTTACCACGTCATGCTCCGGGCCCTGCTGGACTGCCGCACGCCCACCGAGGCGGCCACCCTGTTGCAGTCCGTGCACCGCTCGTCCTCGGCGAACTACCTCCTCGGCACCGGCGAGGGGCTGGTGGTCGACGCCGAGACCCGGCCCGGCGGCTACGCCGACATGGCCTGGGCGGTGCCCGACGACGACGGACTGCTGTTGCACGCCAACCACTTCTCGGTCGCACCGGCGGGCACGGTCGACGACGTGGGGACGATGCTCATGGCCGACTCACTGTTCCGGCTGCAGCGGGTACGCCGGCTGGCCCGCGAATGCGCCGGCGGCGGGGTCGAGGACTGGAAGCGCGTGCTGGCCGACCACGCGGGCAGTCCGGCGGGCATCTGCTGCCATCCGGACCCCGGTGTACACCCGCTCGATCAGTGGACCACCGCGACCGGGGCGATCTTCGAACCGGCGGCGCGGCGTGCCCACGTCTCAATTGGAAACCCCTGCGAGGGGCAATGGTTGTGCAGGGAGTACGCCCAGGCCTGGGCGTAGCATCGTCGCCTATCGCGTGTCGTCGCATCCGCGCCGAGGGAGTCCGATGTCCAGGGTCGTAGCCGAGCTGACCATCGAGCCGGGCGCGCGAACGCACCCCACCCACCCCGCGGTGCCTCCCCGGGTCGTCGAGTACGCCGAGGCCTTCTTCGCCACGGCCCGCGACTCCCTGCGGTTCCTGTGGCGCAGTGACGACAGGTGGTTGGCCGTACACCTAATCCGTCAGCAGTCCAGGCCCGACGGAACCAGCCTGCGCACGGGCGAACGCGTCGCCGTGCGGGTCGCCGAGGTCGAGATGCCCCGGGGCATCACGCTGCGCGAGGTCGACGTCCTCACCCTGCTCGCCCTCGGGCTGACGAACGTCGGCATCGCGGCGCGGTTGGGCACCAGCGCCCGCACCGTGTCGACGCAGATCGAACGTCTCCTGACCAAGCTGGATCAGGGCACCCGCGGCGGCCTCGCAGCCCTGGCCGTCGACTCCGGCCTGCTTCGCCTGCCGATCCCGGGCGGCGTCGACGGCACCCATGGCATCGGCGTGGTGGAACTCGAGTCGATCGTGACCGCGGTACCCCGCTCGCCGGCTCCCCCGTTGCGGCCGGCCTACCCGCGCAAGCGGCCCCTGGTGGTGGGATCGCTGATCCCCACCGGTGCGGCTGCGGCGGACGGCGTCGAGGTGCGCCACGGCGCCACCCTCGCCGTCGAGGAGATCAACGCGACCGGCGGCATCGCCGGACGGCGCGTCGAACTCGTCACCGCCGAGGTCGACCTGTTCGACTGGGCCAGCGTCGAGCGGGGTGCCCAACGGCTGTTCGCACTGGAGGCCGATGCGATCACCACGAGCTACGCCAGTGCGGAGAACTCCGCGGTGATCGACGTCATCGCCGACTACGGAAAGCCGTTCCTGCACACGGCGACGTTCGCCGCACAGGTCGAACAGGCCGAGGCCGACCCCAGCCGCTACGGCGCCGTGTTCCAGACGTGCGCCTCGGAGACGTTCTACGGGGTGGGGCTGATCCGACTCCTCACCGAGCTGGAGTCGGCCGAGGTCTGGCGGCCGAGGTCGCGACGCATCGTCAGCGTCGAGGCCGCCACCACGAGTACCCGAGTGACCAACGAGCACTTCCTGGCCGTCGCGGGCCAGACCAACTGGTCGCTCGTCGACCTGATCCGCGTCCCGGTGCCCTCGACCGACTGGGTCAAGGTCGCGCGTCGGATCGCCGCGGCCGATCCGGAAGTCGTGATGGTGACGCACTTCCTGGACCAGGAGGTGGCCGCCTTCCAGCAGGCCTTCGTAGCGGAGGGGCTGCAGTCACTCGTCTACTGCATCTACGGTCCGTCGATCCCACGCTTCCAGGACTCGGTCGGCGCTGCCGCCGACGGCGTCATCTGGTCGACCACCACCGGGACCTACGACGACATACTCGGACGACGCTTCCGGAATCAGTACGCGGCGCGTTTCGGCCGGGCACCGGGCTGGTCACAGGCCGGGGCGGCCTACGACCAGGTGAATCTGTTGGCGGCGGCGTGGTGCGCCACCGCGACCCCCGACACCGGCGACGTCGTGCGCTATCTGCGGCGCTGGCCGCATCGCGGTGTCAACGGCGTCTACTACTTCGGGGACACCAGCCAATCGACCCTGTCGTACCCGGACCTGACACCCGACGCCTCCATGGGTCAGGCGCACATGGTCTACCAGATCCAAGGCGGCACCCATCACGCGCTGGCACCGGAGCCGTTCGGGTCGTCCTCGCGGTTCCGGATGCCCGCCTGGTGTTCGACCGGCGCCAACCCCTGACGAGCCCGACGCGGTGTGCCGCCGGGCGTCCGTCAGATGACGGATGTGTCAACGGCGGACGGTGGCTGTACTGCTAGTCACGCTCGACCAGCGCGCCGTGACCGAGGAGCGGATACATGCCGGACACCCCATCTCCACCGCGGCCACGCGGGGTCCCCCGACGCAGGTTCGTCAACGGTCTCGGGATTGCGGGGCTCGGCGGCGTCGTCATCGGTGGCGGAACCGCCTGGGCCGCCAAGCCGTCCGGGCCCGCAAACGGCGCGGGCAGCGCGGACGGCACTCCCATCAAGATTGGAAGTGTCGCGCCGATCACCGGACCCTATTCCGGCGACGGGCAGGAGATGGTGCGCGGTGCGGAGATGGCGCTGGACGACGTGAACGGCGCTGGTGGTGTCGCGGGACGGCCCGTCGAGCTGGTGGTCGCAGACATCTCGGATCAGGCACCGGAGAACTTCATCCAGGCCGCCCAGCGGCTCGTCTCCCAGGAGAGGGTCTCGGCGGTGTTCAGCGGGTACACCACGACGACCTCCGCCGAGTACCAGATCTACGGTGACGCCGGCGTACCGATGTTGCACGCGAACACGTTGCAGGACAACACCGACTTCGTCGTCGAGAACGGGATCACCAACATCTACCAGGTGTGCCCCACCGAGGTCTGGTACGCCAACGGGTTCATCCAGTTGATGCAGGAGTGGATCGGCAATGGGTCCTGGACGCCGACGTCGAACACCGCGGCAGTCATCGCCAGCAACGACTCCTACAGCGTGTCGATCGCGAGGGTATTTCAGGAGGGGCTGCGAAAACTCGGCTGGGACATCACCTTCTACGACGAGGTCACCGCACCCAATGCCGACTGGGGACCGCAGTTGGCGCGGATCCGCGCCAACCCGCCGGGCCTCATCTTCATCACCGACTACCTCGCCGGTGACCTCGCCAGCTTCGCGACGCAGTTCGCCGGTGCACCGACGCCCTCATTGCTCTACCAGCAGTACGGCCCCAGCGTCCCGGAGTACCTCGACCTGGCCAAGAGCGCCGCGAACGGCGTGCTGTGGTCGACGACGATCGGGACGTTGCCCGACCCGATCGGCTCCGACTTCCGCGACAGGTACCAGAAGAAGTACGGCGCCCCAGCGGGATTGAGTCAGTCGGGCGCCCAGTACGACGCGGTACGGCTGTGGGCCCGCGCCGCGGCCCAGGGCGGCAACCCGGACGACTTCGCGAGGGTCAACCAGTTCCTCAAGGCGACGGTCTTCCGTGGGGTCGTGGGCACCTACGCCTTCGACCCGACCGAACTGACCGCGGTGCCGTACCCGGACAAGGTCAAGGACCCCAGCCTGGCGATGCCTCACCTCACCTACCAGATCCAGGAAGGGAAGCAGGTGCTGCTGTCCCCGGATCCGTATACCGAGGGCCGATTCGCCCTCCCGCCCTGGATGGCACGGCGATGACCGCCGCGCTCTTCGAAACCGATTCCGTCACCAAATGATTCGGGGGCCTGGTCGCCGTGGACCAGGTGTCCATCACCGTTCGACCGGGGCAGATCTTCGGCATCGCCGGGCCCAACGGGGCAGGCAAGACGACGTTCTTCGACCTCGTGACGGGGCTGGTCCGCTCCGATGGAGGCGAGATACGGTTCCGTGGGGAGGCCATCACCCACGCCAGCGTCAAGCAGATCTGCCACCTCGGCATCGCCAGGACGTTCCAGCACCCCGCGGTGTTCGACACCCAGACCGTTCTGTCCAACGCCGTGGTGGGTGCGCAGTTCGGCGCGGGCGGGAATTGGGTGAGCGCCCTGCGGAAGGATCGCAAGACCCTCGCCACCGCGTGGGCGGAATTGGACTTCGTGGGCCTGTCGGCGCAGGCGAGGTTAGAGGCCGGTCCACTGCCGGCGTTCGACAAGAAGCGTCTGATGATTGCGTCGGCGCTCGCGACCGACCCCGCCATGTTGTTCCTCGACGAGCCCTTCGGCGGACTCACGCCGAACGAGATCGACGAACTGATCGACCTGCTCGGCCGGATCAGGGACCGAGGCGTGACGATCGTGCTGATCGAACACGTCATGCGGGCGCTCATGACGCTGTCGGACCGCGTCCTGATCCTCAATCAGGGCACCGTGCTGTTCGAGGGCACACCGCAGGAGGTGGTCGCTCACGAGGACGTCGTGCGCGTGTACCTCGGCGAGTCCATGACGACCACCGGGGCGGACGATGACTGACGCGCTCCTCGAGGTCGCGGGCCTCTGCGCCGGCTACGACGCGACCACGGTGCTGTACGACGTCGACCTCAGTGTTCGGCCCGGCGAGTTCTCCGTCGTCATCGGGCCCAACGGCCACGGCAAGACCACCCTGCTGCGGTCGGTCAGCGGACTGGTGCCCGCGCGGGCCGGCACCGTTTCCCTTGCGGGCGAGTCCATCACCCGAATGACACCCGAACGCATCACCGGCCGGGGTCTGGTGCACATCCCGCAGGGCGACCTGCTGTTCCCGGACATGACCGTGCTGGAGAACCTGATGCTCGGCGCGTTCCTCTGCCGGGAGGGCCGGGCGGCGCGCAACCGCCGCCTCGACGGCGTCTACGACGTCTTTCCTCGGCTCGCCGAACGTTCCGCCCAACGGGCCCGCACGTTGTCCGGCGGGGAGCGTCGCATGCTCGCGCTGGGCCGGGGACTGATGGCCGACGCAAAGGTGCTGATGATCGACGAACCCAGCCTCGGCCTCGCACCCGTGCTCGTCGACGAGGTGTACGCGCAGATCTCCCGCATCCACGCCACCGGGCTCACCATCCTGCTGGTCGAGGAGAACTTCTCCCGCGTCCGCGACATCGCCGACCGGCTGACACTGATCGAAAACGGCTCGGTACGCGCCGCGGGCACCGTCGACGAGGTCTTGCGCGATCCCGCCGTCGCTGCCACGTATCTGGGGCTGGAGTCGTGAACCTCGCACTGCAGACCTTGGTCAGCACCATCGTCCAGGGATCGATTCTCGCGCTGATCACGATCGGGATGAGCCTCGTCTACGGCACGCTGCGCGTACTGAACATGGCGCAGGGGGTGATGGTGATGGTGGGCGGCATGGCCGCCTACGTCGTCGTGGCCGACTGGGGCCTCCCGGTGTGGTCTTCGCTGCTGTTCGCAGCCGGCGCCGCGTTCGTCCTCGGCGTAGTCACCTACTACGCCGGCGTGCGACCACTGGTGGGACGGCTCGGCGTCGACTTCGAGATGACGGCGTTCATCTCGACCTTCGCGATCGCCACCATCGTCCAGAGCGTGGTGCTCGCCGTGTTCGGCCCGCGGCAGAAGCCGTTCCCCGAACTGGTGTCTGGCCGTCTCGATCTGCTTGCAGGAGTGTCCATCACGTACCACTCCATCCTGATGGCCGGCGTCGCCGTCGTGGCCCTCGTCGGGTTGGGTGCGTTCCTCGCGCGCTCGCGGTACGGGCTGGCGATCACGGCGGTCGCGCAGAACCTCGACGCGGCCCGGTTGATGGGCATCCCGGCTGCGCGCGTCTACGTCATCACGATCGGCCTCGCGGCGGCGCTGGCGGGTATCGCCGGCGTCCTGCTGGCGCCCGTGTACTTCGTGTATCCGAACGCCGGCGACCTGCCCCTGCTGCAGGCGATGATCGTGGCGATCTTCGCCGGCCTCGGCAGCATCCGCGGCACGATCATCGCGGCGTACATCACCGGTTTCGTCCAGGCCGCCGTGTCGATCTACTGGAGTTCGACCTTCGCGTTGCCCGTCCTGTACGCGTTCATCCTCGTCGTTCTCCTGGTGCGCCCCTGGGGGATCGACGGCAAGCCGCAGGAGGCACGGCTGTGACCACGGAGACGTCGAGCCGACCGGCGGCCGACCGGGACCGCCGGTGGTCGGCGCGCGACATGGGGTGGCCACGGCCACGCTGGATCGCCCTGAGCGCCGCGCTCCTCCTGGCCATCGTCCTGCCCTTCGTGGTTCCCGACCGGAGTTGGCTGTCGGTGGCGATCCTCGGCGCCGTGTGGTTGACGCTGAACCAGAGCTGGAACCTCGTGCTCGGTTTCTCGGGCGTCTGGCACTTCGGCCAACTCGCCATCTACGCGATCGGCGCCTACGTCGCCGCGCTGCTCAGCCTGCACACCGGTCTTCCCGCGGTCCTGTCGATCATGCTCGGCGGGATCGTCTCGATGGCGGTGTCGGTGGTGCTGTCGCTGCCCGCCCTCCGGTTGCGCGGGATCTACGTGGCGCTCATGACCTTTGGCTTCGGCGAGGTGGTACGCCTGCTGATCGTCGCGGACGGGAGCGGTCTCACCGGCGGGACGTACGGACTGTCCGGCTTCGAGGGGTTCGGCTCTGACTCACTGGACGCGCTGACCCGGGACCGCGTGTACTACTGGATCGCGATCGGCGTGGCGATCGCCACGGGGCTCGTCGTCTTCGCCATCATGCGTTCGCCGCTGGGGAGTGGACTGATCGCCCTGCGCGACAACCCGACCCTCGCGGCCGCACGGGGAATCAGCCCGCGGGTCCTGCAGATGGTGGCGTTCGGCGTGTCCGGATTCTTCGCCGGTGTCGCGGGAGCGCTGTACGCCTTCGCGTTCAGCGTCGTCTCACCGACGCTCATGGGACTAGCACCGATGACGCTGCTGGTGACCATGCTGGTCGTCGGTGGTCTGGGCACCGTCATGGGCCCGATCGTCGGCACCGTGATCATGGCCTTCGTGCAGGCGCGCCTGCAGACCTGGCCGGATGCGCGCCTCATCGTGCTCGGGTTGATCCTCCTCGTGATGATCGTCGCGGTACCCCGCGGCATCGTCCCGTTCGTCACCAGATACCGGCGTCGACTCGATGATTGGATCGAGGCCGACGATTATTACGACGACGACGAGGCCGCGAGTGGCGAGGTCGGCGCTCGTTAGGAACGCCGATCCCGTCGACCCCCTCGGGCAGTCAGAACCGGAGGTCGCGTCGGATTGGCGGAAGTACGCCCTCATCATCAGCTATACCCTCGACTTCGCAGACCTGGATCACGCGCGCACACTTGCCGCCGGCCTGGGTGACCCTGCCGAATCAGCCGATCACCGCCTCTCCCCGCCGCGGCTTCCACCCGGGTCGGGGGACTGACGCGATGAGTTTCCTCGTGTAGTCCTCGCTGGGCGTCCGTAGTACGTCGTCGATCGGGCCTCGCTCCACGATCTCGCCGCGGTGCATGACGATCACGTCGTCGGCGACGTGCCGGGCGACGGCCAAGTCGTGTGTGATGAAGAGGAATGCCGTGCCCGAGTCGCGGCGGATCTGCGCAAGCAGGTTGAGGATCTGCGCCTGAATGGACACGTCGAGGGCCGCGACGGCTTCGTCGAGGATGAGGAGCCGAGGATCGGCGGCAAGCGCGCGGGCGATGGCGACGCGCTGACGCTGCCCACCCGACAGGTCGCGCGGCGACGCGTCAGCTTGGCGGGTGCCCAGACCGACTTGCTCGAGCAGGTGCTCGATTCGCGCGGTGACGCCGCGATCGTCGAGGTCCGAGTCGTGTAGCGAGAAAATCTCTCGCAGCGAGTCGCGCGCGCTCTGACGCCTGTCGAGCGACCCATACGGGTCTTGGAACACGATCTGGATTTGCCGCGCCCACCGGCGACGCAGTGTCGTCGACACCCGGCCACTGGGACGGTCGACGCCCTCGACGGTGATGGTGCCCGCGCTTGGGCGTTCGAGCCCGGCGATCATGCGGGCGACAGTCGTCTTACCGGAGCCGGACTCGCCGACGATGGCCAGCGAGCCACCCGCCGCCACCGAGAACGAGGCGCCGGTAACCGCGACGTGGTGCCCGAAGAGCTTTCGTAACCCGTCGACCGCAAGCAGAGTCTCAGGCACGAGGCAGCCCCTCCAACACGGTGCCGTCGGCGATCCGTTCGGCGAAATGGCACGCTGCGAGGCCGTTGTGAACTGGTGTGAGCTCGGGTCGCTCCGAGCGGCACACGGGATGGCAATACGGACAGCGGTCAGCGAAGGCGCAGCCGTCGGGTGCCTCGTAGCCTGCCAGTGGCCTGCCGGGGATCGCTGCGAGCGTTCCCCGTTCACCATCGACGTCGAGGCTGGGACGGGCACCGAGAAGCGCGCGCGTGTAGGGATGGGCACCGTCGCGGTGGAGTCTGTCCGAAGCTCGTTCTTCGACCAGCCGCCCGGCGTACATGACCGCCGTTCGGTCGCACACTGCGGCAGCCAATTCCAGGTCGTGCGTGATGAAGACCATGCTCATTTGCCTGTCGCGGCGTAGCTCGTCGATGATCGCCATCACCTCTTCCTGCGTGGTCACGTCAAGCGCGGTCGTCGGCTCGTCGGCGAGCAGCAGTTGCGGCTCGGTGATGAGCGCCGCGGCGATCATCACCCGCTGCAGGAGACCGCCGGAGAATTCATAGGAGTACTGGCGCAGCCGCCGCTCGGCGTCGGCGACGTGCACGGTGCGAAGAGCTTCCACGGCGCGCCGCTCGGCTTGCTTGCGCCCGACCTTGCGGTTGGCGACGAGGACCTCGCACAGGAAGTCGCCGATCGGGCGGACCGGGTTGATGTGCGCTCGCGGGTCCTGGAACACCATTGCCACCCGCATCGAGCGCCACTCGCGTAGGGACTTGGCGCTCATGTCGGGAACCGACGTGCCGTCGAACCGAACGTCTCCCAGGGTCGACGCGCCCTTCGGAAGAAGTCGCATGATCGCTCGCGCGGTCATCGACTTTCCCGATCCGGATTCGCCAACCAGGCCGAGCGCCTCGCCGGCTCCCACCGAGAACGACACGTCGCTCACGACCGTCTGGGGACGGCCATCGACGGGGAGTGTGACGCTGAGCGAGTCGACCTCGAGCAACGGTGTCGTCATCGTGCCCCCTGCGCGAGGAGCCGCTGCGACACACGTTCCCCGATCACGTTGAAGGCCACCACCGCAAGCACGATCGTCAGCGCGGCGTAGAGCGACTGAGCGGGGTGACCATCCACGATTGCCGGTTTGCCGTTGGCGACCATGAGTCCCCATTCTGGGCTGGGCGGCTGAAGGCCGAGCCCCAGGAAGGAAATCGCCGCGATGTCGAGCATTGCGTAGCCGTAGCCGACGACGATCTGGGTGACGATGAGTGGCGCGAGGTTCGGCACGAGGTGGCGTAGGCATATTCGCCACGGCGACTGGCCCTGCACGACGAGCGCCTCGATGTAGGGGAGGTTGCGCTCGCGCAACGCGGCCGGGCGCAGGATGCGGGCCACGTAGGGAACATTGGCGATCGCCAGGGCGATCACCGGCGCGACGAGGCCGCTACCGAAGACGGCCGCGGCGACGATCGCGAGAATCAATCCAGGGAAGCCGAACAGCAGGTCCAGGAAGCGCGCCACAATCGCGTCCCACCATCCACCGAACCATGCGGCGGACACGGCCAGCAGCGTGCCGACCACTCCGGCCAGCACCATCACCACGGCCGGGGCGACGAGGCTCGGACGTGCTCCACAGATGAGCCGGGACAACAGGTCGCGGCCGGTGTCGTCGGTTCCGAGCAGATGGGCGGGCGAGGGGCTGGCGAAGATGTTGAGTTGGTCGAGTTCGGTCGGATCGTGGGGCGCGACGAGCGGGCCGAAGATGGCCAGCACGACGAACAGCACGCCGATCACGGCCGCCACGGTCACCGCGAGGTTGGCGGAGCCCAGCCGTCCCGTGACACGCCGGACTCGCGTGGAACCGGCGAAGGCAATGGCGCTCATCAGTCGCGTCCCTTCACAGCCTGGCGGGGATCGAGCGCGACGTTGACGACGTCGACCACGGTGTTGACCATCACGAACGCGGCGACCATCAGTAGTGACAGAATTTGCACCACGGCGAGGTCCTGCTTGGCGGCGCTGTCCACCAGCAGCGAGCCGATCCCATCGATGCCAAATGCCTTCTCGGCCACCGCCGTTCCCGCAAGTAAGCCCGCAATCATCAAGCCCGACACCGCCAGGATCGGTGGGGAAGCGTTACGCAGCACGTGGCGTCGGACGATCCACCGATTGGGCAACCCACGACTGCGGGCGGCGTCGACGTGTTCGGCGCCGAGCTCGCCCCGCACCGATACCTGCGTCACCCGTGCCACCCACGCGATGTAGGCCAGTGCCAACGAAATCGCTGGCAGTGTCAGGTGCCAGAGCTTGTCGCCGAGCCCCTCGCCGGCACCGAACACCGGGAACCAGGAGAGCTGGGTCGAGAAGATGGCGATGAGGAATACCGCGACGACGAAGGTCGGAAAGGCCATCGCCACCGAACTGCCGACGGTCACCGCCGTCTCGACCCGACCGCCGCGCAGACCGGCGAGCACGCCGCCACCGATGCCGAAGACCACGATCAGCACACCGGCGAAGACCACGAGCAGCAATGTGTTTGGGATCCGCCCCGACAGCAGATGCGAGACGTCGTCCCGGTAGGCGAGTGAGCGCCCAAGATCACCGCGCAGGATGTCAGTCGCCCAACGCCCGTACTGGGAGAAGAACGGGTCGTCCAAGTGGTATTCCTGGTGGATCCGCGCGACGACGTCCGGGTTGGGCTTGCCGCCGCCGACGAGCAGGGTTGCCGGGTCGCCGGGAGAGATGAACAGCAGCCCGTAGATCACCACGCTGGCGACGACGAGGGTCAGCACCAGCGCCACGATCCGTCTGAGGACGAAGCGGACGATGGTCAACCTACGAAGCCCCGATCATCGCCGCCCACGGCATGTTGATGTAGGCGAATGAGGCTGGTGCACCGGTAATCCGCTTGTTCAAGAACAAACGCTCGTACGGCGTGCCGATCGGGACGCGCTGCTTTTGCGCCTCCCAGATAGCCTGCGCGTCGACGTATGCACGAGCCGATGCCGCCGGATCGGTCTCCTCGCGAGACTTCGCGATGTTCGCGTCCACCTGGGGGTTGTCGAAGCCGGTCCAGTTGAACAGCGCATCCTTGGGGAACAGCAGGATCGCGTACGACAGCGGGTCCGGAACCTCGACGTAGCCCGCGCTGAGCACGAGGTCGACGTCCTTGCGCTTGGAGGCGTCGTAGAACAAGCTCGAGAACTCGGTAGCGGGCATCTGCTTGAGGTCGAAGTTGAGCCCGATCGACTTCGCGGACGCCTGGACGAACGTGGCGATCTGCAGCTGCGACTGATCGCCGGCGGGGAGCGCCAAGGTCATGGTCTTGGTTGGTGCGCCGACCTTTTCGATGAGTGCCTTTGCGCCTTCAAGGTCGGGCCTGGAGTTGTCCGGTAGCGCGTCGTAGGCCTTCTGGAACACGGCCGCCCCCGGGCCCTTTCCGAAGGACGAGGGTGGGATGACCGCCCGGTTGGGCGTTCCTGCGCCGTGCCATACGTTCTTGACGATCGCCGCGCGGTCGATCGCCTTGTCCAGTGCCTGCGCGAGTTCCGTCGTGGCCATCGGCGTTTCGGGGTTCGCGGGACTCAGGTTGAACACCTGGGTGCTCGGGCCGAGGTAGAGCTTTCCCGCGTCGGTCTTTCGGAGCGTGTCGAAGCTCGTCGACGGTGCCTCGTACGTGCCGTCGATCTCGCCGGACAACAGCGCGCTGGTCAGGGTGGAGGTGTCTTCGAGGAACTTGAAGTTGACCGTCTTGACCATCGGCTGGAGCTTGGGATCCCAGTAGTCGTCGCGCGCCTGGAGTGTGATGCTCGAGCCGGCATTCCAGCTGGCCACCTTGTATGGTCCGGTGCAGATCGGCGGGTGGCTCGCGGTGCCGTAGCTGGCGCCGGCGGCGGCCGCGTCGGCCACGTCGACGATGTCGCCGAACTCGGTCGACATGCCCTCCGCGAAGAGGATGTCCGGCTTGTTCATCGTCACCGTCACCTCGAGCGGGCCGGTCGCGTCGATCGACTTCACCGAGGTGAAGAAGTCACCGTTGATCGGCTCCGTCGCCGGGTCCATGTTGCGCTTCAGGCTGCCTGCGACGTCCTCGGCCGTCATGGGCTTGCCGTTGGAGAACTTCACCCCGGGCCTCAGCTTGTAGACGACGCTCGTCGGAGTCTGTGTCCAACTCTCGGCGAGGCCGGGAGACGTGCTGTAGTCGGCGTTCATCCGCAGCAGTGGCTCGCACACGTTCATCAGCACCGTGTTGGGCGAGTAGTCGCCCGTCTTGACCGGGTCGAGCGTCGTGGGCTCGCCGGTGGAGAGCGCCCAGTTGATCGAGTCGACGGGGCCCTTGCCTGGCGGCGTCGTGGCCGAAGCATCCGTGGGCGCCTCCATCGCCTTGGTGTTCTGACCAGAGTCTTCGGCGCCGCCGCAACCTGCCACGAAGATTGCCGCGGCGGTGACGGTGAGCAAGGCAGTCGTCTTACGAAGCATCGTTACGTTCCTCCGGTAGTGCGGTTACGATCAGGCGTGCCGGCCACTCGGCCGAGACGTGCAGCGTCTGTTGGGAAGCCTGGGGCTCGACAACCGTCCACCGGTTCTCGTCGGTGCCGGAGCTGCGGACGAACAGCGGGAAATCACTCGACGAGATATGTACGCGAAGAGCGTGATTCGGACGCACCCGGTAGCCGGTGTGGCCCAGGTTGACGTGCGCCCGAGAAACGTTCTTGGCGTCGTCGAGTTGAACCTGCCCACGAACGATCATGTGCGCGCTGCCATCCGGGGCGACGTCGAGGAGCTTGACGAACACGTCGGCGGTGGGAGCCGTGCTGGACACACGGGCGTCGACCTCGATCGGGCCGGCCAGGTCGAGTGGTTCGGTGAGTCGCTCACTGGTGAACGTCAGCACGTCGCCGCGGTCGCCCGTCGCACTTTCGTCTGGATAGTCGAAGAGGAAGGCAAAGGAGTTCTTGACTGCCGACGGAACCAGGTTGTCCGGATCGAAGCCCCACTGGACCTCTCCCGCCTCGCCTGCGCCGGCGTCGACCAGGCGACCGCCCGGGGTCGCACCGGCCGCGTTGCTCAACCCGGTGAGGTCGAAGCTCCGCGTGGTCGCTCCCGGAGGCGGCCACTGCGACGACGTCTGCCATCCGACGTGGCCGAGTTCCCATCGAACCTTCGGGAGAGTGTCTGGTGATTTCAGTCCCCGCACGAAGACGTCCAGGAAGTCCAGTGCCTGCGACGTGTAGAGGTCGAGCATCCGCTCCAACGCGTCGTCGTCGACGCCGTGATCGTCCGCGTCTCCTACGGGTGCGAGGTCGAGGACGTAATTCTCGTGATCGAAGGAGCCGGCCTCGATGTATTGCACTGCCGCCCAGTGGGGAAGCGATTCCAGTTCCATCACGTCGCGCATCTGAGGGATCATCAAATTGTCGAACCAGCCGACGGTCTGCAGGACGGGGACGGGTTTGGCGTCGCGGGGATGCGCGTGGTCGAACGGTCCTTTGTCCGCCCGGGTCACCGGGGTCTGCGCGTCGAACGACGAGGATCGGGCGCCGATGGCCTCGAAGGCCTCCTCGAACGCGTCGGTCAGGGGGCGGTTGTCGTAGTTTGGGTCGTACTCGTAGGCCTCGTGGTCGACCCAGTGAGTGGCGAGGTAGTAGGCGGCTTCCATCCACGGGACGGGCTTGCCGAAGCCGCCAAGGCCATCTCGATTCACCGAGTCCAACTCGTAGGTCGTCACCCGCGGGACGATCGCCTTGAGCGCTGGGTGGGCGGAGACCACGGCGGCCCACTGCGTGAAGCCGTAGTAGGAGTCCCCGAACATGCCGACCGCGCCGTCGCTCCAGCCTTGAGCGACTATCCAGTCGATGGTGTCGTAGCCGTCGTCGACTTCGTGCTCGAATGGCTCCGTCGGCCCTTGCGACCGAAACTTCCCACGCACGTCCTGCACGACCATCGCGTAGCCGCGGTCGGTGAATCGTCGAGCGATCCTGTCGAAGAACACGTATCGACTGTTCTTGTCGTAGGGCAACCGGACGAGCACCGTCGGCGCATGGGCGACGTCGGCAGGCAGGTACACGTCCGTTGCGAGGACGGTGCCGTCTCGCATCGGAACCTTGTACTCAGTCGCGCTCTCGCCGACGGGTTCGGCGGCGGTTCGGGCGATCTGCAATTCACTCACGTGAGCGGCTCCTCCTTGGACCCATGCTTGCGACACCGGACGAAACGCTCGAAACGAAGCGTTGCCTTCGTCACGATAGACAACACTGTTGTACAACAGTGTTGTCTCGTCAAGCGGAAGGGCTAAGGTCGCAGGATGCCGCCCGAAATCGATACGAGCGCACGTCTCACCGAGATCGCCGAAGCCACCCTCGAGATAGCGCGTGAGGAGGGCCCGGGTTCCGTCACGATCCGAGCCGTGGCCGCCCGAATGGGTCGGTCGACGACGGTCGTCACCAAGTACGTTCCCAGTCGATCTGCGCTGCTGGTGAACGCGGTGTCCCATGTCCGGTCCGGGTGGGACGCGGCGGTGGCGGAGGTCCTCGACCGAAAGTCGGGGATGGATCGTCTTCGTGCCCTGATGGATTGGACTCTCGATACAGAGGACTACGACGACGCAGCCCGACGGCTGTGGCACGAGATTCTGGCCAAGGAAGAACCCGATAGCGACCAGTGGGGAGCGTTGGTCGACGAGGCTCACGACGATCACGCATCGATCGTCGCGACGATCGAAGAGTCCGCGATCGATGCGCCTCCATGGCTGGCCGACGTTCTCTTCCTGGTGTCACGCGGTTTCTTCGTATCGACGGTCAAGGATCCAGAGGATTGGAGTGGGGACCGGGCACGCGTGGCCGTCAACGCGATGCTCGACGACCTGGTCGCCCCGGGGGTTACGAGGTCCAGACGCGCAAAAGGCCAAGGGAACGCGGGTTGAGGCCTGGGAGGCGAAGATGACCAACACGCGGCAGCCTGCCCTGCGGTGACGTCTTCGAGCGCGGCGGGCCGTAGCCGCAGCGCCGAATCAGGACCTACGGCTGACAGTGACGGGGGCCCTCCACCTTCCGGCCGCCCAATGACAGCCCCTCAGTGCCGGCCGAGGACGTGCGGCCCCACACGCTCCGGCATGCCCGACGCGAAGCGCGCCATCGAGAAGGCCCGCACGTCGTCGTCCGGTGTGCGGTCCTCGACGAGGTCGGCGAGGATCTCGCCCATCAGCGCCGAGTACTTGAACCCCTCACCGCAGTCCCCGCAGGCGTAGACGATGCCGCCGTCGAGACGGTCGACGACGAACCGGCCGTCCGGCGAGTCGGTCCACGAACAGATCTGCTCGTCGAGCACGGTCGGCACGACCGACCGCAGGTCGGAGCGCACCCGGTCACGAATGACGCTGGTACGACAGGCATCCGGCGTCCGGTCGTCGTCGTCGGATCGGTGATCCCGCAGCGGGGTGTCGAGGCCCACCTTGTATCCGACTCCCGGCGACGGCATGGCGTAGATGCCGGGCCGGTCACCCGAGGGACCGTCGAACAGGCACGGATGATCGTCGGTCGTCGACGGCCGCGCCGGATCGCCGAAGTGGACGACCTGCTCGAGGTAGGGATGCAGCGCGACGTCCACCCCGAGGGTCTCGAGCAGCGGCGCAGCCCCGGGGCCGGCCGCCACCACCGCGGCGTCGGCGTCGATCGCACCCCCATCGCCGAAGTCGACCCGGACCCCGGTGGGCGTGACCTCGAGAGCCGTGACGACCCGCTCGACGACCATTGCGCCGCCGTGGCTTTCGAAGACCCGCAGCTGCGCGCGCAGTGACACGTCCGCGAGCACGACGCCGGCCTCGGGTTGCCACACCGCGTCCCGACCGTCGTCGCGCAGGCCGGCGAAGAACCGGCCGACGTCGGCGGCGGCCACCACCTCGTGCGGAACCGCCTCCTGCCGCATCGTCGACGTCAGCGCCGGCAGCGAGAGGTCGTCGCGCCACAGCAGGCCGCGGGTGAGGAACACGGCTTCGTCGGCACGTTCGGACAGCCGGCGCATCGACTCCACTCCCCGGCGGGCCAGCCGCACGCGTCCGGGATCGGGGTCGGCGAGCCGCCACAGCCGGGTGGGACCCGACGAGGACGCCACCTGGTTGAACGCCCCATGACGGTCGACGAGCGTGACGCGGTGACCGCGCCGTGCGAGTTCTGCGGCGGCGGGCAGACCCCACGCGCCCGCACCGATGGCGACGACGTGCATCAGAAGTGAAAGCCCAGCCGCGCCGGCACGTCGCTCCGGAACGCGGCGTCCAGGCGTGTCACATCACCGCCGCGAATGCGGTTGGCCGCCGCCATCAGCGCCGCCGAGTGGCCACCCAGGTACAGGCTCCCCAACACGTCCAGGCCGAGGGTGAACTCGGCCGGCGCGTCGGTGGGCGTGCACTCGGCGCGACCCGACCGGATGGACAGTGCGAAACGCCCACCGTCGGAGCGGAATCCGTCACCGACGTCGAGGACGGTGTCGAGGTCGGCCGCATAGGTCCGGGCCGTCAGCGCGGCTGGGACGTCCATCAACCGCAGCCACAGACCGTCCTCCGAGCCCGTGGTCCGAACCAGCCGGGGATCGTCGAGCAGGTAGGGCAGCGGGTCGCCCGGATGGCTGGTGACGGTGATGGTCTCGACGAGGTCCAGACCGATCAGCGCGCGCCACAGCGCGGCGTGCGCCTCGGGTGTGACGGCCGTGAACTCCTCCACCCGAACGGTTCTCGACGATCCGCGGAACAACCGGTACAGGAGGTACCCGTCGTCGTGCAGGAAGCAGAACCACGGCGTGCCACCACCACGTGAGTCCTCCCAGTCGGCGAGCAGGTCGTCCCACAGCGGCGTGGGACGGGCCAGTCCGCCCGGCGTGATGCGCCGGTAGCGGTCGTAGATGGCGGCGAGGTCGTCGCGATGCTCGCGCGGACGGACGATCCGGACGCCGCCGGGATCGGGTGCGTCCCGGTGGAAGCGGGCGAAGCGCCGGTCCAGGCTGAATTCGGTGTCGACGGTCGCGGGACCGTAGCCGAAGCGGCCGTAGATGCCGCCCTCAGTGGCCGTCAGCGCGGCGAGCGGATAACCGTTCTCGGCGAAGCGGTCGTGCAGGTCGGTGTACATCGCGCGCAGCAGGCCGCGGCGCCGATGCGTCGGCGCCACCCCCACCCACGTGATGCCCGCGGTCGGCAGCACCGCTCCCCCGGGAACCGTCAGTTCGAAGTCCAGGTAGTGCGCCTGGCCCACCAGGTCGCCGTCGTCGACGACCACGACCGAACTGCGCGGCGGCATCGCGGTGCGCCACGCCGCGAACGTCTCCGGGTGCCACGTCGACCCGAAGCTGGTGGCGGTCAGCAGGGGTACGTCGCGCCACTCGTCGTCGGCGATGTCACGTGGGACGAGGGTGGTCATCGCTTACTGAAGATGATCCGGTGCCAATCCTTCTCGGCCACCGCGGTGATGTCGCTCATCACGTGCTTGATCGTGAGGTACTCCTCGAAGGAGTAGTCGCTCATGTCCTTGCCGAAGCCCGAGGCGCCGACGCCACCGTGCGGCATTTCGCTGATGATCGGGATGTGGTCGTTGATCCACACGCAGCCGGCGTGGATCTCGCGCGACGCCCGCTGCGCGCGGTAGACGTCGCGGGTCCACGCCGACGCGGCCAGACCGTACTGGGTGTCGTTGGCCTGCCGGATGGCGTCGTCGTCGTCGGTGAACGGGCGAGCGACGAGCACGGGGCCGAAGACCTCGTCGCGGTAGATCTCCGAGCGTTCGTCGACGTCGGCGATCAGGGTGGGCCGGTAGAAGGAGCCGGGCAGGTCCGGCGCGCTGCCGCCCGTCACGATCCGGCCGCCCTCGCCGGTCGCACGCGAGACCATGCCCGCGACCTTGTCGCGGTGCGCCATCGTGATCAGCGGGCCGAGATCGGTGTCCGGGTCCTGCGGGTCGCCGACGACGATCTTGGCCATCAATTCGCCGACGCCGGCGACGAAGTCGTCGTACAGCGACCGGGCGACGATCGCCCGCGTGGCGGCCGTGCAGTCCTGCCCGGTGTTGATCAGCGACGCCGCCACGGCGCCCTGGATGGCGGCGTCGAGGTCCGCGTCGTCGAACACGACGAACGGCGCCTTGCCGCCCAGTTCGAGCTGGGTGCGGTGGCCGTGCGTCGCCGCGGCGGCCATCACCTTGCGGCCCACCGGCGTCGAGCCGGTGAACGTCACCAGGTCGACGTCCGCGTGACCGGCGAGCGCGGTGCCGACGTCGTGTCCGGCGCCGGTGACCACGTTGAGCACGCCGTCGGGCAGCCCCGCCTCGGTCGCGAGCCTCGCCAGCGTCAGCGTCGTGAGCGGCGTGATCTCGGCCGGCTTGATGACCACCGAGCAGCCTGCGGCCAACGCGGGCAACACCTTCCACACCGCCATCTGCAGCGGGTAGTTCCACGGCGTGATGGTGGCGACGACGCCGATCGCCTCGCGGCGGATGCTCGACGTGTGATCCGGGGAGTACTCGGCGGTCGCCTTGCCCTCCAGGTGCCGTGCGGCGCCCGCGAAGAAGTCGATGTTGTCGACGCTGCCGGGGACGTCGAACTCACGGGCCAGGCGTACGGGCTTGCCGGTCTGGGAGACCTCCTCGGCGACCAACTCGTCGGCGGCGGCGCCGGCCAACGCTGCGAGCTTGGCCAGCACCGCCGAGCGATCGGCCGGGGTGGCGGTGGACCACTCGCCCACCGCGGAGCGGGCGGACGTCACCGCGGCGTCCACGTCGGCAGGCGTCGCGAGCGCGTATTCGGTGACAACGGCGCCGTTCGCCGGGTTGATGACGGCGAACGGTTCGCCGCCCGTCGCCACCGGTCTGCCACCCACATACGTCCCCGACACCGTCTCAGCCATGGTGTTCACGCTAGCGGGTGGCCGACCCCGTCGGCTAGGGACGAGACCACCCATTCCCGCTTTCGGGGCGACGTCCAACGAGTGATTTCGTCGGTCTGGTTGCTTGTGGTGACGGATTCCGTGCACAATCGTGAGCATGGTCACGCCCGACGCCCAGGCCGGAACGCCTGCCGTCTCGCTGCGAATTCGCCCCGGGGCGGCCTACCAGCTCGACGAGTTGTCCAAGGCCATCATCGAGAAGCTGCAGCAGGACGGCCGCCGCTCGTACGCGGGCATAGGCAAGGCCGTCGGGCTGTCGGAGGCAGCCGTACGGCAGCGCGTGCAGCGCATGGTCGACGCCGGCGTGATGCAGATCGTCGCCGTCACCGACCCCATGCAGCTCGGCTTCGCCCGCCAGGCGATGATCGGCATCCGCTGTACCGGCGACACCACGAAGGTCGCCGAGAAACTGGCCGCCCTCGAGTCCGTCGACTACGTGGTGCTCACCGCAGGCTCGTTCGACGCCATCGTGGAAGTCGTCTGCGAGGACGACGGCGACCTGCTCGACCTCCTCAACACCAAGATCCGCGCCGTGCCGGGAGTGATATCCACCGAAACACTGGTCTATCTCAAACTCGTTAAACAGCAATACAATTGGGGCACTAGATGACGATCATTTCCGAAACCGACACCGCCACGTCCAGCGAGCTGGGCGCCAAGGCCAACCGCCACCTGTGGGGCCACTTCGCCCGCCACGGCGAGGGCATCACCCCGACGATCATCACCCGGGGCGAGGGCGTCAACATCTGGGACAGCGAGGGCAACAAGTACATCGACGGCCTGTCCGGGCTGTTCGTGGTGCAGGCCGGACATGGCCGCGCCGAACTGGCCGAGGCCGCGGCCAAGCAGGCCGAGTCGCTGGCCTTCTTCCCGCTGTGGTCCTTCGCCACTCCCCCGGCCATCGAGCTGGCCGAGCGGCTCGCCGGATACACCCCGGGCGACCTGAACCGCGTCTTCTTCACCACCGGTGGCGGCGAGGCCGTCGAGAGTGCGTGGAAGCTGGCCAAGCAGTACTTCAAGCTGACCGGCAAGCCAGGCAAGTACAAGGTGATGTCGCGGTCGATCGCCTACCACGGCACACCGCAGGGCGCGCTGGCCATCACCGGCATCCCGACGTTCAAGGCGCCGTTCGACCCGCCGACCCCCGGCGGCTTCCGCGTCCCGAACACGAACTTCTACCGCGCTCCCGAGATGTTCAGCCAGGACCCGAAGGCGTTCGGCCGGTACTGCGCCGACCGGATCGCCGAGGCGATCGAATTCGAGGGACCCGACACCGTCGCCGCGGTGTTCCTGGAGCCGGTGCAGAACGCGGGCGGCTGCTTCCCGCCGCCGCCGGGATACTTCGAGCGGGTCCGCGAGATCTGCGACGAGTACGACGTGCTGCTGGTCTCCGACGAGGTCATCTGCGCCTACGGCCGCATCGGATCCATGTTCGCGTGCAACGACTTCGGCTACACGCCCGACATCATCACGTGCGCCAAGGGATTGACGTCCGGCTACTCGCCCATCGGCGCGATGATCGCCAGCGACCGGCTGTTCGAGCCGTTCAACGACGGCCAGACGGTGTTCGGGCACGGCTACACCTTCGGCGGACACCCCGTGTCGTCGGCCGTGGCGCTGGCCAACCTCGACATCTTCGAGCGCGAGGGCCTCAACGACCGCGTCAAGGAGAACGCCCCGGCGTTCCGGTCGACGCTGGAGAAGCTGCTCGAGCTGCCCATCGTCGGCGACGTGCGCGGCGAGGGGTACTTCTACGGAATCGAACTCGTCAAGGACAAGGCCACCAAGGAGACCTTCGACGACGACGAGTGCGAGCGGCTGCTGCGCGGCTTCCTGACGCCGGCCCTGTTCGAGGCGGGGCTGTACTGCCGCGCCGACGACCGCGGCGACCCAGTGGTCCAGCTCGCGCCGCCGCTGATCTGCGGGCAGCGCGAATTCGACGCGATCTACGACATCCTGAGCGACGTCCTCGGCCGCGCCAGCGAGATGATGTAGTTGGCGTCGAAGCCACGCATCCACCCGGTCCGCTGGCAGCCGCCACCGGTCGATCCGCTTCCCGCGCAACCCGAACGGCCGGTCACGGTCGTCCCGATGCCCGGGGACGGGCCGGAGGACGTCGTCGTCGACGCCGAGGGACGGCTGTGGACGGGACTCGTCGACGGGCGCATCGTGCGGGCCTCGCCCGACGGGACGAACCCCGTTGTCGTCGCCGACACCGGTGGCCGGCCGCTGGGCCTGCACGTCACGCGTGACGGCCGGGTGCTGGTGTGCGACAGCCACCGGGGTCTGCTGGCGCTCGACCCGGCGAGCGGCCGGCTCGAGGCATTGGTCGCGGAGGTGGACGGTCGGCCACTTCGGTTCTGCAGCAACGTGACCGAGACCGCCGACGGCACCATCTACTTCACCGAGTCCACCAGTGACTTCCACTTCGAGCACTTCCTCGGGGCGATCCTCGAGGCGCGGAGTACCGGCAGCCTGTTCCGGCTCACCACCGACGGCACGGTCACCACCGTCCTCGACGGGCTGTACTTCGCGAACGGCCTGACGGTCACGGCGGACGAGTCGGCGTTGGTGTTCGCCGAGACGATGGGTCGCAGGCTGTCGAAGTACTGGCTGAGCGGTGACCGCGCCGGCACCGTCACCCCGCTGGCGGTGCACCTGCCCGCGATGCCGGACAACATCTCGACCGGGTCCGACGGGCGGATCTGGACGGCGTTCGTCACGCCGGTCAACCCGTCGGCCGAGGGACTGATGCCGCGGGCGCCGTGGATCCGGCAGATCATCTGGCGACTACCCAAGCGACTGCAACCCAAGGTCGTCCCCGAGGTGTGGGTCGTGGGCTTCGACGCCGACACCGGCGCCGTGGTCGGCGGCGTCCGGACGACGCGGCCGGACTTCGGCGGTGTCACCGGCGTCGTCGAGTCGGCGGGCCGCCTGTGGATGTCGACCATCGAGTTCCCCGCGCTGGCCTACGTCGAGCTGTAGCTCGCCCGACCCCTTCACGCGGCGCTACCCCGACCCCGTCGTACGTGCGAGTACGGCGGGAATTCGCCGAATTTCTCGCCATGTTCGCACGTTGGGCACAGCGGACCCGAGCGGACCGCCCCATCCAACACATTGGTCCCACCCGTCACAGCGTGCCTCCCGGAGATCGGCCGCTCGATCTCTTAATCTGCTCAGACGATGGGTACCAACGGATCGATGTCGCGCCGCCTGCTCAGCCTGGCCGCGGCCCTGACGTTCGTCGCCGCGCCCGCGTTCGTCGGCGCACCCCTCGCGGGCGCCGACCCCGATCCCTGCCCCTACCGCGTGGTGACGCCACCCGCCGTCGACGACTCGGAGGTCCCGACCGCGGGTCCCCCACCCGAACCGCTCCCGGTGCCCGCGGCCCCGCTCGGCGGTGACGCGATGTCCGGCTGCGGGATCATCACCGCGCCCGGCACGCCACCGGTGCCCGAGGACGTCTCGGCGGAGGCTTGGCTGGTCGCCGACCTCGACAGCGGCGACGTCATCGCCGCCCGCGACCCGCACGGCCGGCACCGGCCCGCCAGCATCATCAAGGTGCTCGTCGCCATGCAGTCGATCAAGGACCTGCCGATCAACAAGCAGGTGGTGGGCACCCCCGACGACGCCGCCGCCGAGGGCACCAAGATCGGCGTCAAGGACGGCAGCGTGTACACCGTCAACGACCTGCTGCACGGTCTGCTCATGCACTCGGGCAACGACGCGGCGCACGCCCTCGCCGGACAGCTGGGCGGCATGGACAGCGCGCTGGCCAAGATCAACGACCTGGCCGGCAAGCTCGGTGGCCGCGACACCCGTGCGGCAACCCCGTCGGGACTCGATGGTCCGGGCATGAGCACGTCGGCCTACGACATCGGCCTGTTCTACCGGTATGCCTGGCAGAACGCCATCTTCAGCGACATCGTCGCCACCAAGACGTACGAGTTACCGGAGTACGAACTCGAGAACGACAACAAGCTGCTCACCAATTATCCCGGCGCGCTCGGCGGCAAGACCGGCTACACGGACGACGCCGGGCAGACGTTCGTCGGCGCCGCCGACCGCGACGGCCGCAGGCTCGTGGCGGTGCTGCTGCGCGGAACCCGGCAGCCGATCGCCCCGTGGGAACAGGCCGCGCGTCTGCTCGACTACGGCTTCTCGACGCCGCCGGGCACCAAGATCGGCTCGCTCATCGACCCCGATCCCTCACTGACCGCGAAGAACCCCGCGCCGCTGTCGGCGCTCGACGCCGCCCAGGACCTGGCGTCGGCGCTCCCCCCGGAGGACGCCACCCCCGTCCGCGTCGGCGTGGGCGTCGTCGGCTCGCTGATCGTGTTCGCGCTCATCATGTCCGCGCGGTCGCTGAATCGGCGGAAGATCTCCTAGCGCATTCCTCAGCGCCGCTTGAACAGTCGGGAGAGCCCAAGCGCGCCGAGCGCACCCGCCGCCGCGGCGGTGACGGCCGCGGCCGGAGCGAGGCCCTCGCGGACCTGCACCCTGGTGGTGATCTGAGCGCCCACCTCCGGCGGTTCGACCGGTGCGGCGGCGAGGTTCTCCGACGACGTGGCCGCCCACGCCGTCGAGAACAGGATCAGCCGCGCGGTGACGTAGGCGAACACCATCAGACCGAGCACCGGCCCGAACGTCGCGCCCGCCGGACCGTTCGTCACCGACGACAGATACACCGACGCCACCTGCTTGAAGATCTCGAACGCGACGGCCGCCAGCAGACCGGCCCGGATCGAGCTGCGGAAGCTCACCGACTCCCGCGGCAACCGGGCGATGATCCACGTGAACAGCAGCCACGAGACGCACAGCGACAGCAGCAGCGATCCGACGAACAGCGCGACCCCCGCCCCCGGCACGTCCTGCAGTCCGAGCAGCGCCTGAATGCGGCGCAGCAGACCCGAATTGCTCACCGCCGTCAGCGCGATGGTCACGACGAGCGCCACGAACGTCGACACCAGCGCCAGCAGATCCGACAGCTTGGTCGCGACGAAGTTGCCCGGTTCACGCCGCTGCAGCCACATCTCCGACAGCGCCTCGCGCAGGTTCGCCATCCAGCCCAGCCCCGCCCACGCCGCCGTGGCGAGTCCGATCACGCCGACCGAGGTGCGGGACTTGATCGCCGAGTCCATCAGTTCGACGAGCTGGTTGCCGAGGTCGCCCGACACGGCGCCGCGGATCTTGTCCTCCGCCTGGGCCAGCAGGCTCGCGTCGTTCGCCAGGACGAAGCCGGCCGCCGCGAACGACACCATCGCCAACGGGAAGATCGCGAACACCGTGAAGTACGTGATGCCGGCCGCGAAGAAGTCGCCCTTGCAGTCCTGGTAGCGACCCTGTGCGCGCAGTGTGCGGTCGAGCCACCCGAAACGCGCTCGCAAGCGGTCCAGCACGCCGGGTTCGGCCGTGTCGTCGGTCATCCCGGTCTCCTTGACGTCTGAGGAGGCGTTCGCGGACTATCGGCGGCGCTGCAGGAACCCTAACCGGTCGTAGACCCGTTGGAGCGTCGTCGCCGTCACCTCGTTTGCCCGGTCGGCGCCCGCGGCGAGGACGGCCTCGAGTTCGGCCGGGTCGGCGAGCATCTCGTCGACGCGGGTCTTGATCGGCGAGACGTAGTCGACGACGGCCTCCGCGGTGTCGGCCTTGAGGTCGCCGTAGCCGCGGCCGGCGTACCCGTCGACCAAGGTCTGGACGTCGGTCCCGGAGACGGCGGACTGGATGGTCAGCAGGTTGGACACGCCGGGCTTGGCCACCGGGTCGAACCGGATCTCGCGCTCGCTGTCGGTGACCGCCGAACGGATCTTCTTCGCCGTCTTCTTCGGGTCGTCGAGCAGGCTGATCAGACCGGCGTCGGTCGCGGCGGACTTGCTCATCTTGGCGGTCGGGTCCTGCAGGTCGTAGATCTTGGCGGTCGCCTTCTGGATCATCGGCTCGGGTACGACGAAGGTGTCCGGGAAGCGGGCGTTGAACCGCTGCGCGACGTCACGGGCGAGTTCGAGGTGCTGACGCTGGTCCTCGCCGACCGGCACCTGGTTGGTGTCGTAGAGCAGGACGTCGGCGGCCATCAGCACCGGGTAGGTGAAGAGCCCGACCGTGGTGGCGTCGGCGCCTTCCTTCTGCGACTTGTCCTTGAACTGCGTCATCCGCGACGCCTGGCCGAAACCGGTGAAACAGCCGAGTACCCAGGCCAATTCGGCGTGTGCGGGAACGTGGCTCTGCACTAGGATCGTCGAGCGGGCGGGATCGATGCCGAGCGCGAGGTACTGCGCGGCGGTCACCAGCGTGCGCCGGCGCAGCGTCGCGGGGTCCTGCGCGACGGTGATGGCGTGCAGGTCGACGACGCAGAAGTAGGTGTCGTAGTCGTCCTGCAGGCCCACCCACTGCTTGACGGCGCCGAGCGCGTTGCCGAGGTGCAGCGAATCGGAGGTGGGCTGGACGCCGGAGAAGACGACGGGCTGAGTGCTCATGATGGGGCGATTCTTCCACCCGCCAGGCGATGCGCCACGACACGGGCTGCCACGGAGCTAGCATCGCCGGACAACCGAGAGGCGCGCGATGCGGAAGATCCTGGCAGGCTTGTCCATTGCGCTCCTCGGCGTCACCGTGAGCGCGGCCCCTCCCGCGGGTTCGGCACCGGCGGATCGCGCGCACGCCGTCGTGATCGTGTCCGGCGGCGCCGCCACCAGCCCGTTCACCACGCCCGACGCCGGCTGCGCGTCGGGGCTGGCGGCCGGGAACACCGACACCGCGATCCGCCGCCACCTCGTCGACCAGGGCCACGAGGTCTACACCTCGCCGGCCATGGCGGGCCGAGGCCGAGTGACGGATCAGACCGGGTTCGGCCCCTTCGGGGACTGTCCGATCACGCTGCCGGAGATCATGACCGTCGACTCCACCGGCAGCATCGACACCGCCGGTGAGCACCTCGCCCGCTTCCTGAACTACCTGGACACCGAGCGGGGCGTCGATCAGATCGACCTCGTCGCGCACTCCATGGGCGGCTTGTACTCGCGGGCAGCCATCAAGGTGCTGCAGTCGACCGGCGCTCCGATGCGCATCCGGTCGCTGACGACGCTCGGCACGCCGTGGCAGGGCTCGTTCCTCTCGGACTATGCGGGCGACACGATCGGCCTCGACGCCTGTCTCGGCGACCAGTTCTGCGAGCAGTCGATGGAGGGCTTCCGCGACGAAGTGGTGCGCCGGGTGTCCGGTTCGGGCCGCGAGGTCAGCCGGGCCTACCTGATGGGACCGCAGGGCTGGAACGCAGCGCAGGCCGGGGTGCTGGACGGGATACCCGTCGTCCTGGTCGGCGGTGACGCCTTCGCACGGCCCGGCCCGGTCGACCCGGCCGTGTGGCCCAACGACGGCATCGTCGCACTGCGCAGCGCGCTTGCGATGGACGTCGACGACGCGGTGCTACCGCATCGTCGCTGCGCCACGGTCGACGACGCGCACAGCATCTACGTCGCCAGCCTCAAGGCGATGCCCGAGACGAGCGCGCTCACGTGGGACCCACGCGTGTTCGCGCTCGTCGACGAGGCGCTGGCGACCGCTCCGGAGGCACTCGGCACGCCGAATCGCGTGGGTTGTTGAGTTCGGAGGCTGCGGGCTCAGCCGTATTCGACGGTCACCGGGGCGTGGTCCGACCAGCGCAGGGCGTAGGCCTCGGCGCGCTCGACCCGGGCGGACACCACGCGGTCGGCCAGTGCCCGGTTGGCCAGCTGATAGTCGATGCGCCAGCCGGCGTCGTTGTCGAACGCCTTCCCGCGCCACGACCACCAGCTGTAGGGGCCGGGCACCTCCGGGTGCAGCACGCGCACGACGTCGACCCACCCGGTCGCGAGGAGGTCGGTGAGCCACTGCCGCTCGCTGGGGAGGAAGCCCGCCTTCTTCTGGTTGGCCTTCCAGGCCTTGATGTCGAGTTCGGTGTGTCCGATGTTCCAGTCGCCGCAGACGACCGCGTCGCGTCCGTCGTGCCGTAGCTCGGCCATCCGTTCCGCGACTGAGGACATGAACCGTTCCTTCTCGAGTTGGCGCTCGGTTCCGGCCTCGCCCGTCGGGAAGTAGACGCTCGCGACGGTGAGGCCGCCGGTGTCGACCTCCAGGTAGCGTCCGTGCGAGGCGAACTCGTCGTCGCCGGGTCCGATCCGCGTGCGGGTGATCGGGTGCCGACTGAGGACGGCGACACCGTTGCGCCCCTTGAGGTGCGGGTCCGCCGAGGCGAGGTGCCAGCCGTCGGCGAGCGCGGGCGCGAGCGCCTCGGCGAGCTGTTCGTCGTCGGCTCGCGTCTCCTGCAGACAGACGACGTCGGCGCAGGTCGTCGTCAGCCACGGGTGCAGGCCCAGGTTGTCCGCGGACCGTTCCTTGACCGCGGCGCGGATCCCGTTGACGTTGATGGTGCTCACGATCATCGAATTCATCTCGCGCGGCAGCTTAGTGAGCGTTAGTCGACGGCACCGAAGCGGCGGTGCAGCGACTGCTTGGACTCCCCGAGCAGCTCGCCGATCTCGCCCCAGGAGAAACCCGCGGCGCGAGCGCCCCGGATCGCGTCCACGTACCGCAGCGCCGCCCCCGGCGATCGTCGCGCGCGGCGGCGAGTTCGAGCTTGGCCGCACCGGTGAACAGCTCGGTCACCACGGGATCGGGCCCATCATTGGCGTGTTCGCGAGTCGGTTCCCGCTCCAGTTCTTCGAGGGCTGCACGGGTGGCGGCCTGAATGGTCGGGTCGTTCCTCCACCACGGCTCGTCTGTCATAGGCCCTCCCTCGCGCTGCGTCGACGATCGATTGCGATTGCGATTGCGATTGCGATTGCGATTGCGGGGATCATCTCGCGCGCGTCCGACACGTTCGCGGCACCGCACACCCTCCCAAGGCACCACTGCGGCCGCAACCGTCAACGAATGATGACGGCCCCGGGAAACACACCACCTTCCCGCGCCACCGCACACCCCTCCCAAGGCACCACCGCGGCCGCACCCGTCAACGAATGATGACGGCCCCGGGAAACACACCACCTTCCCGCGGGACCGCACGCCCGTCTCGAGGCACCACCGCGGCCGCAACCGTCAACGAATGATGACGGCCCCGGGAAACACACCGCCTTCCCGCGGCACCGCACACCCCTCCCAAGGCACCACCGCGGCCGCAACCGTCAACGAATGATGACGGCCCCGGGACGCACGTCCTCCAGGCGCGAGTCCGCCTTGCGGTACCGGCGGTATCACCTTTAGTGTCGCGGCATGCCAGAACGCGAACCCATCCACGTCGGCGAGGGTGAGCCGATCGTGATGCTCCACCCGTTCCTCTGCTCGCAGAACGTGTGGCGCACGGTCGCCGACCAGCTCGCCGACACCGGTCGCTTCGAGGCGTTCGCCCCGACCATGCCCGGCCACAACGGTGGCCGGCGTTCCGGGAACTGGCTCCTGGACACCGCAGCGCTCGTCGACGACGTCGAACGTCGCATGGACGACTTGGGCTGGGACACTGCGCACGTCGTCGGCAACTCACTGGGCGGCTGGGTGGCCTTCGAACTGGAGCGCCGTGGCCGCGCCCGCACGCTGACCGCCATTGCGCCCGCCGGCGGATGGGGCCAGCACTCGCTGACCAAGTACGAAACCGTGCTGAAGTTCCTGCTCGGTGGACCCGCCCTGGCGGCGGCGAGGTTGATCGGCCCGCGGATCCTGGACTTCCCCGGCGGCCGACGCATCGCCACCCTCGCCGTCAGCGGACCGGCCGACGGACCCAGCCACCCCGACCTCGTCGCCCTCGTCGACGACGCGACGCACTGCACGGCGTACTTCCAGCTGTTGGTGAAGACCCTGCGTCTGCCCGGCCTGCTGGAGCTGGCCGACGTCGCAGCACCCACCCAGCTGGTGCTCTGCGAGAAGGACCGGGTCTTCCCCACCCCCCGCGGCAACAGGTACCTCGTCGACAACCTTCCGCGCAACACCCGGGTCACCCGCCTCGAGGGCCTCGGACACATCCCGATGCTCGAGGCACCGGGACGCGTCACCGAGCTGATCGCGGATTTCATCGACGCCAACACCGAGCCGCAGCGGCAGGCACCGCCCGCCGGCTGACCGCTACGAGCGGGCCGACTCCAACGCCTCGTTGAAGGTCTTGCTCGGCCGCATGACCTCGGCGACCTTCTCGGGATCCGGGTAGTAGTAGCCGCCGATCTCGGCGTGCTTGCCCTGGACGGCGTTCATTTCGGAGACGATCGTCTCCTCGTTCTCGGCCAGCGTCTTGGCCAGCGGCGCGAAGTGCTCCGCGAGGCCCGTGTCGTCGGTCTGCGCGGCGAGTTCCTGCGCCCAGTACATCGCGAGGTAGAACTGGCTGCCCCGGTTGTCGAGTTCGCCGGTCTTGCGCGACGGATTCTTGTTCTCGTTCAACAACTTTCCGGTCGCGGCGTCGAGAGTGCGGGCCAGGATCTTGGACCGCTCGTCACCGGTCTTGTTGCCCAGGTCCTCGAGGCTGACCGCCAGCGCCAGGAACTCGCCGAGCGAGTCCCACCGCAGGTGGTTCTCCTCGACCAGTTGGCTGACGTGCTTCGGCGCCGAGCCACCCGCGCCGGTCTCGTACAGTCCACCACCGGCCATCAGCGGCACGATCGACAGCATCTTCGCGCTGGTGCCCAGCTCCAGGATCGGGAACAGGTCGGTCAGGTAGTCACGCAGGATGTTGCCGGTCGCGGCGATCGTGTCCTGGCCTCGGCTGGCACGCTCGATCGTGTGGCGCATGGCGCGCACCTGCGACATGACCTCGATGTCGAGGCCCTCGGTGTCGTGGTCGGGCAGGTACTTCGCGACCTTCTTGCGGATCTCGTTCTCGTGCGGCCGCTCCGAGTCCAGCCAGAACACCACCGGCATGCCGGAGTCGCGGGCCCGGTTGACGGCGAGCTTCACCCAGTCGCGGATCGGTGCGTCCTTGACGATCGGCATGCGCCAGATGTCGCCGGTCTCGACGTTCTGGCTGAGCAGCACCTCGTCGGTGTCGTTGTCGACGATGTTCGCGACGCCGTCCTGCGGGATCTCGAACGTCTTGTCGTGGCTGCCGTACTCCTCGGCCTTCTGCGCCATCAGACCGACGTTCGGCACGGTGCCCATGGTCGTCGGGTCGAACTGGCCGTTGGTCTTGCAGAAGTTGATGATCTCCTGGTAGATCCGCGAGAACGTGGACTCCGGGTTGACGGCCTTGGTGTCCTTGGTGCGGCCGTCGGCGCCGTACATCTTCCCTCCGAGGCGGATCATCGCCGGCATCGAGGCGTCGACGATCACGTCACTGGGCGAGTGGAAGTTCGAGATGCCCTTCGCCGAGTCCACCATCGCCAGCTCGGGACGGTGCTCGTGGCAGGCGTGCAGGTCGCGGACGATCTCCTCGTGCTGCGACGCGGGCAGCGACTCGATCTTGTCGTAGAGGTCGGACAGGCCGTTGTTGACGTTGACGCCCAGCTCGTCGAACAGCTTCTGGTGCTTGGCGAACGCGTCCTTGTAGAAGACCTTCACCGCGTGGCCGAAGACGATGGGGTGGCTGACCTTCATCATCGTCGCCTTGACGTGCAGCGAGAACATGACGCCGGTCTTGTAGGCGTCCTCCATCTGCTCCTCGTAGAAGTCGCAGAGGGCCTTCTTGCTCATGAACATGCTGTCGATGACGTCGCCCTCGTCGAGCTTCACCTCGGGCTTGAGCACGATGGTCTCGCCACCGGTGGTGACCAGCTCCATGCGCACCGAGTGCGCCTTGTCCAGCGTCATCGACTTCTCACCGTGGTAGAAGTCACCGTGCCGCATGGTCGCCACGTGGGTGCGCGACGCCTGCGACCAGGCCCCCATGCTGTGCGGATGCTTGCGCGCGTACTCCTTGACCGCCTTGGGTGCCCGGCGGTCCGAGTTGCCCTCGCGCAGAACTGGATTCACGGCGCTGCCCAGACAGGTTGCGTAGCGGGCCTTGATCTCGCGCTCTTCGTCGGTCTTCGGCTCGCCCGGGTAGTCCGGCAGCGCGTAACCCTTGGACTTCAGTTCCTTGATGGCGGCCAGCAGCTGCGGCACCGAGGCGCTGATGTTCGGCAGCTTGATGATGTTGGTGTCGGGGTCCTGGGTCAGCTTGCCCAGCTCGGCCAGGTTGTTGGGGACGCGCTGATCCTCGGGTAGGAGGTCGCTGAACTCGGCGAGGATGCGGGCCGCCACCGAGATGTCGGAACTCTTGACCTCGATGCCCGCCGCGTCGGCGAACGCTCGGATCACCGGTAGGAAGGCGTACGTCGCGAGCAGCGGCGCCTCGTCGGTCAGCGTGTAGATGATCGTTGGCTGCTCGGCACTCATGTGAGGCACTCTCCCGGCGTCGTGGTCGGATGTTTCTGCGCAGCCCCGCATCGGCTTCGACCCGCGGCCACCTGTATCGCGTCGGTTACGAACCTACGCGTCCGACGCCCGTGGGGCGACGGCTCCCCCGCGTTCGTTACCCCGCACGTCGGCCGACAACCCGGTGGCACCCATACGCGGTGGTGAGTTAGGCTTCGTATCGGTCATGAGTGCCAGCGTCAAGCCCCGGCTCGCTGGCCGGCAACCCTCCAACCGCGGTGGGGTGCCCCGGGTGATTGACCAGGTTGAGTAGCTGATTCTGGCTGCACGGCAAGCGCGGGTCCGCACCACGGGCCCCGAGAGACAGGGACACCCGGAGGCTCATCATGTGTCGTCGTTCGTGAATCCCACGGGCGCGGTACCTGCCGTGCCTCCGGCATCCGACTTCCCCACCCCGTAGGAGCACCACCATGACCGCACCCGAAGACGACCCCACCGCACTCTGGGCGTTCGAGACCAAGCAGGTCCACGCGGGTCAGACCCCCGACGTCGCGACCAACGCCCGCGCCCTCCCGATCTACCAGACCACGTCGTACGTGTTCGACGACGTCGCGCACGCCGCGGCGCTGTTCGGTCTGCAGGAGCCGGGCAACATCTACACCCGCATCGGCAACCCGACCCAGGACGCCGTCGAGCAGCGCATCGCCGCCCTCGAGGGCGGCGTCGCCGCGCTCCTCCTGTCGTCGGGGCAGGCCGCCGAGACCTTCGCGATCCTCAACCTCGCCTCGGTCGGCGATCACATCGTGTCCAGCCCGCGCCTCTACGGCGGCACGTACAACCTGTTCCACTACTCGCTGCCCAAGCTCGGCATCGAGGTCAGCTTCGTCGAGGACCCCGACGACCTCGAGTCGTGGCGCGCGGCCGTCCGGCCCAACACGAAGGCGTTCTTCGCCGAGACCATCTCCAACCCGCAGATCGACGTGCTGAACATCCCGGGTGTCGCCGGCGTGGCCCACGACAGCGGCGTCCCGCTCATCGTCGACAACACGATCCCGACGCCCTACCTGATCCGGCCCATCGAACACGGCGCCGACATCGTCGTGCACTCGGCCACCAAGTACCTCGGCGGTCACGGCACGGCGATCGCAGGCGTCATCGTCGACAGCGGCAACTTCGACTGGACCCGGGGCCGCCATCCGGGTTTCACCACCCCCGATCCGAGTTATCACGGTGTCGTGTTCAGCGAACTCGGCCCGCCCGCATACGCGATCAAGGCGCGCGTGCAACTGCTGCGCGACCTCGGCTCGTCGGCCGCGCCGTTCAACGCGTTCCTCGTCTCGCAGGGCCTGGAGACGTTGAGCCTGCGCATGGAGCGGCACGTCCAGAACGCCCAGCAGGTCGCCGAGTTCCTCGAGGGCCGCGACGAGGTGACGTCGGTGAACTACGCCGGGCTGCCCAGCTCGCCCTGGTACGAGGTGGGCCGGGAGCTGGCGCCCAGGGGCACCGGCGCCGTGCTGGCCTTCGAGCTGACCGGTGGCGCCGAGGCCGGCAAGGCCTTCGTCAACGCGCTGAGCCTGCACAGCCACGTCGCCAACATCGGTGACGTGCGCTCCCTGGTGATCCACCCCGCCTCGACCACGCACGCCCAGCTGAGTCCCGAGGAGCAGCTCGCCACCGGCGTCACGCCCGGCCTGGTGCGGCTGGCCGTCGGCATCGAGGGCATCGCCGACATCCTCGCCGACCTGGAGCAGGGCTTCGCCGCAGCGCGGGTGTTCGCCGGCTCCTCGCACACGGTGGCGTCGGTGTGACGCTCGCCGAACGCACCTCGTACTCCGTGCCCGCCACCGCCGAACTGCCCCCTGAGGGCGAGGTCGGCGTGGTCGACGTCGGCACGCTGACGCTGGAGAGCGGGGTCGTCCTCGACGACGTCTCGATCGCCGTCCAGCGGTGGGGCGAGTTGTCCCCGACGCGGGACAACGTCGTCGTCGTCCTGCACGCCCTCACCGGCGACTCGCACATCACCGGCCCCGCGGGCCCCGACCATCCGACCCCCGGCTGGTGGGACGGCGTCGCCGGCCCCGGCGCGCCGATCGACACCGACCGCTGGTGCGCGATCGCGACCAACGTACTCGGCGGATGCCGAGGCTCGACGGGCCCGAGTTCCGTTGCGGCCGACGGACGCCCGTGGGGGTCGCGCTTCCCCGCCATCACGGTGCGCGACCAGGTCGACGCGGACCTGGCGGCCCTCGCGGCGCTCGGCATCACCCGCGTCGCGGCCGTCGTGGGCGGATCGATGGGTGGCGCCCGCGCGCTGGAGTGGATCGTCGGCCATCCCGACACCGTCCGCGCCGCACTGATCCTGGCGGTGGGCGCACGGGCGACCGCCGATCAGATCGGTACGCAGAGCACCCAGGTGTCGGCGATCAAGGCCGACCCGAACTGGCAGAACGGCGACTACCACGGCACGGGACGGGCACCGAACGCCGGCATCGAGATCGCCCGGCGATTCGCCCACCTGACCTACCGGGGCGAACAGGAGCTGGACGACCGGTTCGGCAACGACGCCCAGGACGGCGAATCTGTTACCGGCGGTGGGCGATACGCCGTGCAGAGCTACCTCGAACACCAGGGCGGCAAGCTCGCGGCGCGATTCGATGCGGGCACCTACGTCACGCTCACCGATGCGCTGAGCAGTCACGACGTCGGACGGGGCCGCGGCGGAGTGCGGCCCGCGCTCGCCGGATGCGACGTCCCGGTCGTCGTCGGCGGCATCACGTCGGACCGGCTGTATCCGCTGCGGCTGCAGCAGGAACTCGCCGACCTGCTCCCGGGGTGCACCGAACTCAACGTGGTGGAGTCGGAGTACGGGCACGACGGCTTCCTCGTGGAGACCGACGTCGTCGGCGCCCTGATCCGGCGGACCCTGGAGCTGGCGTCCGAGAAGGCCCCGCGTTGACCGCAGATCACGTGTCGCGACAGGAGAAGTCGCTGTCGTTCGGTTCGGCCGCGTCGGCCTACGAACGCGGCAGGCCCTCGTATCCGCCGGACGCCATCGACTGGCTGCTGCCGACGGGCGCCCGCAGCGTGCTCGACCTCGGTGCGGGCACCGGCAAGCTGACTGCGCGCCTGGTGGAGCGCGGCCTCGACGTGACCGCCGTCGACCCGATCCCCGAGATGCTCGAGGTGCTGAAGGGTTCACTGCCGGGCACCCCCGCGCTGCTCGGTACGGCCGAGGACATCCCGCTGCCGGACGACAGCGTCGACTCGGTGCTGGTGGCTCAGGCCTGGCACTGGTTCGATCCGGGCCGCGCCATCAGCGAGGTGGCGCGCGTGCTGCGACCGGGCGGACGGCTGGGCCTGGTGTGGAACAACCGCGACGAACGCCTCGGCTGGGTCAAGGATCTGGGCCGCATCATCGGTCACGAGGTCGACCCGTTCACGCAGACGGTGACGTTGCCCGAGCCGTTCGCCGACCTCGAGCGACGCCAGGTCGAGTGGACGAGTTACGTGACGCCGCAGGCGCTCATCGACCTCGTCGCGTCACGCAGCTACTGCATCACTTCGCCGGACGAGGTGCGCACCCGCACGCTGGAGCGGGTGCGGGATCTGCTCGCGACGCATCCGGCACTGGTGAACACGTCGGGACTCGCGCTGCCGTACGTCACGGTGTGCGTGCGGGCGACGCTGAGCTGAGTTCGCGCCCGCACCACCGGCTCGACGCCTCCTCCAGCCCGCGGCGAGCGGCGTCGTCCATCTCGTCGGCCGCCCACGCCACGTATCCGTCCGGCCTAATCAGCATGCCCGCCAACCCGTTCGGCCGGAGCCGGCCCCGCACCACGTCGACGTCGGTCGCGGGTCCGCCGAAATCGCCGGTGCGGTCGAGCAGCACCGGCCGGCCGGCGTGCAGCAGGTCGAGCACCCGGCGGCCGTCGTCGAGGGCGAGGTCGGGGACCAGGTATCCCGTCAACGGGTGGTCTGCTCCGCCCATGTCGTAGCGGACGTCGGCACCCGCGAGCAGGCCGGCCATGTGCTCCCGCACCTCGGACTCGCCGAGTAGCTCGCCGAACAACGTTCGCAGGGAGGCGACTTCGGGCCCCGGCGACATGAGCGCCAGCTGCGCGCGGGAGTGCATCATCACCCGCTCGCCGACCGGGAAGCGTTCGGACTCGTAGGTGTCGAGCAGGTCCGCGGGCATCCTGCCGTCGGCGACCGCGGCCAGTTTCCAGCCGAGGTTGAACACGTCCTGCATGCCGAGGTTGAGTCCGGGCCCACCCATCGCGGAGTGCACGTGCGCGGCGTCGCCGACGAGCAGGACGCGTCCGGCCCGGTACCTCTCGGCCTGGCGGGTGTTCTGCCCGGCGATGCGGCGAAGCACGTGCGGGCCCGGGTAGTCGGGCGCGGTGATCGGGACGTCCACGCCGAGTACCCGCCGCAGGCTGTGCCGGAGTTCGTCGATGGTGAGGTCGTCGGCGAAGTGGCCCACGACGTCGACGAACTCGATGGTGCCCAGCATGGTGCGGCCGGGTTGCCTGGCGAACAGGATGACGCCGCCGTCGTCGAATCGGTTGTGGCCGAACGGTATGCGCCCGAATCCCGGTACGTCGATGCTGCCGTCCGAGCCCAGCACGCCGTCGGGCAGTCCCACGTTGGCGATCCGCGCGATCATCGGAGTCGTGCTCCCGGGGAACCCGATGCCCGCCGCCTTGCGCACCGGACTGCGGCCACCGTCGGCACCGACGAGCCAGTCGGCGTCGAGTCGGTACTCGCGGTCCCCCGCCGCCACCCGCGTCGTGACGCCGTCGGTACCCGGTGTCATGTCGAGGAGTTCGTGCCCCCACCGGACGTCGACGCCGAGGTCGGCGGCGCGGTGCGCGAGCAGCCGCGTCACGTCCGGTTGCGAGATCATCAGCGCGTGCATCGGATTGCTCGCCAGCCCGGTGAAGTCGAGGGTCATCCCGGCGAAGATCCATCCGGCGGCCGGCTCCGGCGGAGTGGGTGCGCCGCTGAACGCCGGGTACAGGCCGCGCATGTCCAGCTGGCGGATCACCTGCCCGACGAGGCCGTTGGCCTTGGGTTCGTCGCTGGGCCCGGGCGCACGCTCCAGCACGACGGGACGGACCCCGGCGAGTGCGAGTTCGCAGGCGAGCAGCAGGCCGTTGGGTCCGGCTCCGGAGATGACGACGGATGCGTCGGTCATGGCGCGGTCCTTCCGTGGTGGGGTTCGGGCAGTCCCGCGCCGACGGTGGCCAGCGCGTCGCGCAGGATCGTCGAATAGGGAATGGGCGGTTCGGACTTCGCGTAGGCCTCCATCGCGACGTCGCCGACCGCCCGGAGGACGGCGGCGACCAGCCGGGGGTAGACGTCGTGCTCGGCGTCGGTGCCGGTCCGCTCGGCGATGGCGTCGACCCAGTCGTCGAAGTGGTGCTGCGGGATCGCGTTGCGGACTTCGGGGGTCAGCAGGAGCGTGCGGATCTCGGCGAGTTCGGCGCGATCGGCGAAGGCCTCGGGATGGTCGGGCGTGCCCAGATCCTCCTCGATGGTCCCGACCAGCGCCTCGGTGATCGACGTCCACAGGGGCTCGTCGACGGGGCGGGCGCGGAACGCCGCGATGCCACGCTGCATGCGCTCGGTGATCCGGTAGGTCAGGGCCTCGTACTTGCCGGCGAAGTAGTTGTTGAAGGTGCGCAGCGACACGCCCGCCAGGCTCGCGATCGCCTCCCGGGTGACGCCGTCGAAGCCGTGCTCGAAGGCCAGCTCGAGCGCGGCGTCACTCAGCGCACGGCGGGTGTCGGCCTTCTTGCGTTCGCGGAGTCCGGACATGCCGCCACCGTACGCCTGATCTTGCACACCATGCAAAATTGCCCGTCGGGCAACATCGAGCGGCTAGCTCGTCCCCAACGGGTCGATCGTCCACGCGATGTAGAGCATCGCGGCGCTCACCGAGGCGGTGGTGGCGAAGTCGATGGTCCGCGAGCGCACGACCAGGAGTCCCGCCCGGTCCTCGGAGAGGGCGAGTCGCATCGCCGCGGCGACCCCCACGCCGATCGCGAGGACGAGCGCACCACGGCGCCAGTATCCCGCGACCACCAGGACGAACGCCGCCACGAAGAACAGTCCGACCGTCAGGATCGGCCACTGCCCGGCGACCACCTTGCGGACGAACTCTCTTGGCGTCAAAGCACTTTCGCCTCGTCGGCTTCGACGACGTTCGTGAGCAGGAACGCCCGGGTCAGCGGTCCGACCCCGCCCGGGTTCGGCGACACGTGCCCGGCGACGTCCCACACGTCGGGCGCCACGTCGCCGACGAGCTTCCCGGCGTCGTCGCGGCTCACCCCGACGTCGACGACGGCGGCGCCGCGCTTGACCATCTCGGCGGTGACCATGTGCGGGACGCCCGCGGCGGCGATGACGATGTCGGCCTCGAGGGTGAGCTGCGGCAGGTGGCGAGTCGCGGTGTGGCACAGCGTGACCGTCGCGTTCTCGGAACGACGCGTCAGCAGCAGGCCCATCGGGCGGCCCACCGTGACGCCGCGGCCGATGACCACGACGTGGGCGCCGGCGATCTCCACCTCGTAGCGGCGAAGCAGGTGAACGATGCCGCGCGGGGTGCACGGCAGCGCGGCGGGCTCGTTGAGCACCAGCCGGCCCAGGTTGGTGGGATGGAGGCCGTCGGCGTCCTTGGCGGGGTCGATGCGTTCGAGGGCGGCGTTCTCGTCCAGGTGCTTCGGCAGCGGGAGCTGCACGATGTACCCGGTGCACTCCGGGTTGGCGTTCAGCTCGTCGATCGTCTCCTCGAGCATCGACTGGCTGATGTCGGCGGGCAGGTCGCGCCGGATCGAGGTGATGCCGACCTTCGCGCAGTCGGCGTGCTTGCCCCGCACGTAGGCGTGCGATCCGGGGTCGTCGCCGACCAGGACCGTGCCCAGGCCGGGGGTACGCCCAGCCTTGGTGAGGGCCGCGACCCTCGTCTTCAGATCCTCGAAGATCTCGTCGCGCGTGGCCTTGCCGTCCAGAGTGATCGCTCCCACGGGGCCATTGTGGCAGGCTCCGGTGAATGAACACTCAGCCCAATGTGTTCACCGATGTCTTCAGCCCAGCCCGGCTGGGTCCGGTGACGCTGCGCAACCGCATCATCAAGGCCGCGACCTTCGAGGCAGCCACCCCGAACGCACTGGTCACCGACGACCTGATCAACTATCACCGGCTTCCCGCCGCGGGTGGCGTGGGCATGACGACCGTCGCCTACTGCGCGGTGGCGCCGGGCGGACGCACCGACGGATGGCAGATCTGGATGCGGCCCGAGGCCGTGCCCGGCCTGCGCCGCCTGACCGACGCGATCCACGCCGAGGGCGCGGCGATCAGCGCTCAGATCGGGCATGCCGGTCCCGTCGCCAACGCCCGGACCAACAAGGCGCCTGCCCTCGCGCCGGTGCGGTTCTTCAACCCGTTGTCGATGCGCTTCGCGAGGAAGGCCACCCGCGACGACATCGCCGAGGTGACCAGGGCCCACGCCAACGCCGCCCGGCTGGCCGTCGACTCCGGCTTCGACGCCGTCGAGGTGCACCTGGGCCACAACTACCTCGCCAGTTCCTTCCTCAGTCCACTGCTCAACCGACGCAAGGACGAGTTCGGCGGGTCGCTGGAGAACCGGGCCAAGGTCGCCCGCGGCGTCGTGCGCGCCGTCCGGGACGCGGTGGGCGACCAGATCGCCGTCACCGCAAAACTGAACATGACCGACGGGGTCCGCGCCGGAATTCCGATGGACGAGTCCATCCAGACCGCGAAGTGGCTCGAGGAGGACGGCGGACTCGACGCACTGGAACTGACCGCGGGCAGCTCGCTGGTCAACCCGCTGTACCTCTTCCACGGCGACGCCCCGATCAAGGAGTTCGCCGGCGCCTTCAAGCCCCCGCTGAGCTGGGGCATCCGGATGACCGGGAAGAAGTTCTTCCGCGAGTACCCCTACCGCGAGGCGTTCCTGCTGGACAAGGCGCGCCGGTTCCGCGCCGAACTGACGATGCCGCTGATCCTGCTCGGCGGCATCACCAACCGCGAGACGATGGACCTGGCGATGGCCGAGGGATTCGACTTCGTCGCGATGGGACGCGCCCTGCTCGCCGAGCCCGACCTGATCAACCGCATCGCCGACGACGGAGAGGCCCGCTCGGTCAGGTCGGCGTGCACGCACTGCAACAAGTGCATGGCCACCATCTACACCCACACCCACTGCGTGGTGACGGGCATGCCCGGCTGAGATCCACCCCGACACCCGCGGCGAGGGCCGGACGGAGACGACGCCCCAACCGATAGAGTCGGTTCCGATGACGCGACCAGCCCCGCCCGCCCTGACAGTTCGCCACGACGGGTCGGCCCGGACCTTCGCGGCCGGCAACGACGTGGTGATCGGCCGTGACCTGCGGGCCGACATCCGCATCGCCCACCCGCTGACCTCTCGGGCGCACCTGCTCCTCAGATTCGACCAGGGGCGCTGGCTGGCGATCGACAACGGCTCCCTCAACGGGATCTACGTCAACGGCCAGCGCGTCCCCGTCGTCGACATCACCGACGGCCTCAGTCTCAACATCGGCAATCCCGACGGCCCCCGGCTGTCCTTCGAGGTCGGCCGACACCAGGGCGCGGTCGGCTCACCACCGCCGACCGCCGCGGTGCCCGTCGCAGGCCGGCCGAGCGCCTCCTGGCCGACGCAGCCACCCGGGACCATGCCACCCGGGACCATGCCTCCGCCGCGCGGCGGATACCCCTCGGGACAGCAGCCGCGCTACCCGTCGGGGCCGTCGGCCGCACCGCCACCCAGCGGCGGCCGGGCCTACCCCAGTGGACCGCAGACCGGCTATCCCGGTGCGCCGCAGGGATACCCGAGCGCGCAGCAGCAGCGGTACGCGCCGCAGCCGTCGCAGCCCATCTCGGGACCGTCGGCGGAGCCGGTCACCCGACTCGGTCCCACTGCCGCGCCGCGGCAGAGCGAGGGCAACCTCGCCACGAGCATGATGAAGATCCTGCGGCCGGGACGCGCACCCGACGCGCCCGCGGGGTCGGTCAAGATCGGTCGCGCGACCGACAACGACATCGTCATCCCCGACGTGCTGGCCGGTCGCCACCACGCCAGCCTGGTGCTCACACCCGCGGGCACCGAGATCGTCGACAACCGCAGCATCAACGGCACGTTCGTCAACGGCACCCGCGTCGAGGCGGCGCTGCTGCGCGACGGCGACGTGGTCACGATCGGCAACGTCGACCTCGTCTTCTCCGGCGGCAGCCTGGCCCGCCGCACCCAGACCGAGGCCGCGGCGACGAAGACCGGCGGCCTCGAGGTCAACGGCGTCACGTGGACCATCGAGGGCAACAAGACGCTGCTGAACAACATCTCGCTGGCCGCGCGCACGGGCACGCTGACCGCGGTGATCGGTCCGTCCGGTGCGGGCAAGTCGACGTTCGCGAAGCTCGTCGCCGGCTACACCCACCCCACCAGCGGCACCGTGACCTTCGAGGGTCACGACATCCACTCCGAGTACGCCTCGCTCCGCTCCCGAATCGGCATGGTGCCGCAGGACGACGTGGTGCACGGCCAGCTCACGGTCAAGCAGGCCCTGATGTACGCCGCGGAACTCCGGCTCCCCCCGGACACCACCAAGGAGGACCGCGAGCACGTCGTCATGCAGGTCCTCGAGGAACTCGAGATGACCAAGCACCTCGAGACCCGCGTCGACAAGCTCTCCGGCGGCCAGCGCAAGCGCGCGTCGGTCGCACTCGAACTCCTCACCGGCCCATCGCTGCTGATCCTCGACGAGCCGACCTCGGGTCTGGATCCCGCGCTCGACCGCCAGGTCATGACGATGCTGCGCCAGCTCGCCGACGCGGGCCGCGTGGTCCTCGTCGTCACGCACTCGCTGACCTACCTCGACGTGTGCGACCAGGTGCTGCTCCTCGCGCCGGGCGGCAAGACGGCGTTCTGTGGCCCGCCCGACCAGATCGGCGCGCAGCTGGGCACCACCAACTGGGCCGACATCTTCAGCACGGTCGCCGGCGATCCCGACGCGGCCAGCAGGCGCTACCTGGAGATCAACGGTCCGCCGCCGCCCGCGCCACCGGCGGAGCAACCCGCCGACCTCGGCAGTCCCGCCGCCACCAGCGTGATGCGCCAGTTCTGGACGATCGCGCGACGGCAGATGCGGCTCATCGTCTCCGACCGGGGTTACTTCATCTTCCTGGCGGTGCTCCCGTTCATCATGGGCGTGCTGTCGCTGTCGGTCCCCGGCAGCACCGGCTTCGGGCAACCCTCACCGGTGGGCGACGCGCCCAACCAGCCGGGCCAGGTCCTGGTGCTGCTCAACGTCGGCGCCATCTTCATGGGCACCGCGCTGACCGTCCGCGACCTCATCGGCGAGCGGGCGATCTTCCTGCGCGAACAGGCGGTGGGTCTGTCCACCTCCGCCTACCTGCTGGCGAAGGTCTCCATCTACTCGGTGTTCGCGCTCGTGCAATCCGGCATCGTCACGGCGATCACGCTGATCGGCGTCGGGTTGCCCAAGAACGGCGCCGTGGTGCTGGGCAGTAGTGAGACGGCTGCGGCGTTCGAGCTGTACCTCGGCATGGCCGCGACCACCATCTGCGCGGCCACGGTCGGTCTGGCCCTGTCGGCGCTGGCGAGGACCAGCGACCAGATCATGCCGCTGCTCGTCGTGGCGGTCATGTCTCAGCTGGTGTTCTCCGGCGGCCTGATCCCGGTCACGGGCCGGGCCCCGCTCGACCAGATGTCGTGGGTGACGCCCGCTCGCTGGGGGTTCGCCGCGACCGCGTCGACGGTGGGGGTCACCGACATGGTGAAGCCGCCGATCATGCCCGACGACTCCCACTGGAAGCACGACTCGGGCGCCTGGATCCTCGACATGGCGATGCTGGGCGGCCTGTCGATCTTCTATCTGTGCTTCGTGCGGTTCAAGATCCGGCTCAAGTCCGGCTAGTCAGTCGCCGATGACCAGCGCGTGCGCCACGGCGTAGGCGATCGCCTGGTCGACGTCGACCTTGGCGCCGCGGATCTTCGCCGTCGTCCAGAACGTGGCGTCGACGCGCGCGCCGCGCAGGTCGGCCTCCTCGAACTTCGCGTCCTGCGTGCGGGCACCGGTGAGGTCGGCGCGGCGCAGCACCGCCTTGCGGAGGTCGGCGCCCACGAGGCTCGCCTCGCGCAGCCGGCAGTCGCTGAGGTCCACCTTCTGGAGGTCGCAGCCACCGAGCACGGTCAGGCTCAGATCGACCTCGGCCAGCGTGATGGGGCGGAACCGGGTGTCCGTGAAGACCGACCCCAGCAGGGAGCACTGCCGAAACACGCCGTGCAGCAGCGAGGCCCGACGGAAGTCGCAGTTGCGGAACGCCGAGCCCAGGTGCTCCGACTCGGTGAGGTCGACACCGCCGAAGTCGCAGTCGGTGAAGACGACCCGCTCGGTGCGGATCCGGCTCAGGTCCTCGCCGCGGAAGTCGTGCCCGACGAACTCGCGGTCGACCCACACGTCGTCGGCATGGGAATCCGCCACGTCAGTGCGATGACGCCGTCAGGCTCGTCAGTGCGTACTCGGCGACGGTGATCAGAGCGGCCCGCGCCGACTGCCGGTCCCGAGCGTCCACTCCCACGACGGGAACGTGGTCGGGTAGCGCGAGCGCCTTTCGCACGGCGAACCCGGGGTGACGCGGGGCGTCGTCGAACTCGTTGACCGCCACGATGAACGGCAGTCCGCGGGCCTCGAAGAAGTCGACGGCGGCGAAGCTGTCCTGCAGACGGCGGACGTCGACGAGGATGATCGCTCCGATGGCGCCGCGGACCAGGTCGTCCCACATGAACCAGAAGCGCCGCTGCCCGGGCGTCCCGAACAGGTAGAGCACCAGGTCGTCGGCGAGGGTGATGCGGCCGAAGTCCATCGCGACGGTGGTGGTGTTCTTGTCCGGCGTCGCGTCGAGGCCGTCGAGCCCGGACGAGGCCGTGGTGACGATGGCCTCCGTGCGCAGCGGCATGATCTCCGAGACGGCGCCCACGAAGGTCGTCTTGCCGGCGCCGAAGCCGCCGGAGATGACGATCTTCGTAGCCGAGGAGCGCTGGGGCTCAGAGTGCCCGTAGGCCACGCAGCGTCCTCCCTATGAGTTCTCGTCGTTCGTCCGTGGTCGCCGTGTCGGACAGCGTCGCGTGCACCCGAAGATACCCCTGCACCACGAGATCTCCGATGAGCACGCGCGCGACACCGAGGGGAATCGAGAGACGCGCCGCGATCTCCGCGACGGACGGGCCGTCGGTCGCGAGACGGAGAATTCTGGCGCTGACGTCGTTGACCTGACGGTGCGTGTCCGTCCCGGCGTCGACGGTCTCGACGGGCGCCTCGAGCGGTAGGTCGACGCGCGGGCTGGTGCGCCCGGCGGTCAGGACGTAGGGCCGGACCAGGCTCGCCTCAGGCTGCGGTTCCCTGGGCTCCCATGAATCCACGCCGGCTCACGATCGCTGCGCGGTGCGCCGCGCCGACTGGATGACGGTGCCGACCCGCTCGACCAGGATCGCCATCTCGTAACCGATCTGACCGATGTCGCACGACCTGGTCGCGAGCGTCGCGAGGTGTGACCCGTCGCCGACCCGCATCAGCAGGAGGTAGCCGTTCTCCATCTCGACGACCGACTGCAGGACGTACCCGCCGTCGAACAGCTGCGCCGCGCCCGCCGACAGGCTCGCCAGCCCGGACGACACCGCCGCCAGTTGGTCGGCCCGCTCCCCCGGCATGTGCGCGCTGGACGCCATCAGCAGTCCGTCGGCCGACACCAGGATGGCGTGCGATACACCGGACACCTCGTCGGCGAATCTGGCCACCAGCCAGTCGAGCGATTCACGCGGGACGGGACGGGTCATTCGCGGTCTGTCTCCCTGCTCTCGCGGACGCGGCTACGCCCGGCGTGCACGCCGCCGAAGTGGCTGCTCATGCTCGCGCGGACGGCCTCGGGATCGCGTGCGGGCTGCGGGTGGTCGATCGGATGGGCGGCGCCGTTGCCGAAGCCGTTCGTCGGCCCGTCGGGGCGATCGTCCTGATCGTCGGCGGCTCCGGGCACCAGTCGAGCACCAGGCTGTCGCACCGGCAGCCCCTCCTCGGTGTGCTCGGCGACGGGTGCCTGCTCGGCGGCCGCCGCGGCGGACCAGCCCTTGTCCCACACGGTCTGCCAGTCGAGGTCGGTGCTTTGGGCCAGGTCGTTGGGATCGTCGATCAGCCACTCGGACAGCATCGTCGAGAAGATGCTGCCGTCGCCCTCGTCGGGTGCCCGGGCCGCGGGCTCGGCCGGCGGCACGTCGACCTCGTCGTGCCTCTCGGCGGCCTGACCCCGTGAGGCGAAGAACGCCGAGGTGTCGGTTGGAGCCTGCCGCGGCGGCTCGACGTAGGGCGCCGACCGGGCAGGGACGTACTCCTCGGGCCACGTGTCCTCGGGCCAGTCGTCCTGCTCGGGCCGCCGCTGCTCGCGCCTGGCGACGGGCGCGAGTTCGGTGAAGCCGGGCGGGCCGGACGGGATGTCGGAGATCCCGCTCGCACCGGGGCTGCGCTGCGGCAGGAAGGACACCGGGACCGCCTCGGCGGTGGGCCGCTCGACGGGGTCGGGGTCGGGTGGCGCCGAGGGGAGCGGCGGCGCCATGCGGGGCGGGGCCTGCACGGGGATGTTCTCGGTCACCGCGCCGTGGTCGGATGGCTCGGCCGCGACGGGCACCCCACCGCGCAGCAGCAGTTCGGCGGGCACGTACACCCCGGCCGTCGTGCCCGAACTCTGGTCGCCGGCGATGGTGCTGCGCAGCCGGACCACGAGACCGTGCTGGGCGGCGAGCCTGCCGACCACGAAGAGCCCCATGTGACGTGCGGTGTACGGGTTGACCTCGCCGCCGGACTGCAGGCGGGTGTTCGCGACGCGCAGGTCCGCCTCGGTCATCCCGAGCCCCGCGTCGCCGACCTCGAGCACGAGCCCGCCGTTGCCGGTGTGCACGGCCGACACCCGCACCTGGGAGTTCGGCGGTGAGTAGCGCAGCGCGTTGTCGAGCAGCTCGGCCAGCAGGTGCACGAGGTCACCGGCCACCTCGCCGACCACCTCGCTCTCGGGCACCTCGGAGGTGACGATGCGCGTGTAGTCCTCGACCTCCGAGGCGGCGGCGTCGATCAGTGCGGCGACGGGCACCGGCTCGACCTGGTCGCGGGGCACCTGGGCGCCGGAGAGCACCAGGAGGTTGGCGCCGTTGCGACGCATCCGGGCGGCGAGGTGGTCGAGGCGGAACAGGCTCTGCAGGCGTTCCGGATCGTCCTCGTTGCGCTCCAACCGGTCGATGAGCGAGAGCTGCTGATCGACCAGCGACCGGCTCCGGCGGGACAGCGTCTCGAACATGTCGCCGACCTGGACCTGTAGTCGCGACTGCTCGCCGGCCAGCATCAGCGCCTGCTCGTGCAGCTCGTCGACGGCGTGCGCGACCTGTCCGATCTCCTCGGTGGTGTACACCGGCAGCGGCTGCAGGGCGCCGGGATCCTCACCCGCGCGCAGCCGTTCGAGTTCGCGCGCCAGGTCCTCGTGCGCGACCCTCAGGGCACCGTCGCGCAGTCGCCGCAGCGGGCGGACCAGGGTGCGCGCCACCAGGGCCACCAGGAGCAGGGCGATCAGCAGGGCGGCGCCGACGATCACGGAGTCGCGGATGGCCGCGCTGCGCTGCGTCGCGGCCTCGTCGCCCACAGCGGTCGTGACGGCCGAGGTGGACCGGTCGATCACCTGCAGTGCGATGTCGTTGGTCGCCCGGATCGACTCGGTCATCTCGGGGTTGGCGACCAGCGGCACGGCGGGGTCCGACATCAGCGCCATCCGCTTGACCATCTCGGCCTGGAGGCGTTCCGCGTCGGGTGAGCCGACGCCGAGCACCTGGGCCATGCCGAACAGCGTCGACGGCTCGGTGCCCGCCAGCGTGATCATCGACGTGCGCAGTTCGGGTTCGGGGATGTCGCCGCCCAGGTTGACCAGCAGCTGCTGCATCATCATCTGGCCGCGCGCGCCCATCGCCCGGGACAGCCCGAGCGTCTCGGCGCGGATGCGTTCGTCGTCGACGCGGACAGACCCGTTCACGGCGTCCTCGGCGGTGAGCAGGATGGGCGCGTAGGTGGTGACGCGGTCGCGGAGACCGATGCCGTTGGCCGCGACCTGATCGAGCAGCGCCTGCCCGTCGTCGAGCAGTGAGGTCACCCCGTCGGCGACGTCCGGCACGACGTCGGTGGCCTCGAGCTGACTGCGGAGGTCCCCCTTGGCGCCGTCGAACGCGGTGATCGCCGACTGCGCGTCTCCCCCGGTCGAATTGGCGAGCAGGGCGGCTTCGAGCGCGCCCGTGTAGTCGGAGATCGCGGGCACCATGTCGGCGCGGTCGGCGGCCAACCGGAGACCGTTCGCCTCGCTCCAGCCGGACTGGATCCGCAACCCGCCGAAGGCGCCGGCCAGGAGCAGCGGCACCAGGACGATCGCGAAGACCTTCCACCCGACCGGCCAGTTGCTGATCGACCATCGCGGGGGGCGTTTCGCCGGTCCGCCCGATGCGGGATCACGCACAGCCGACGTCATCACGAACCGGCCGTGGTGCGGGCCGGTCGGCCGTGTGATCGCGTGTCGCTCATGTGACTTCCCGAAGCTCTTCGCCCTCTCGAGGGGCAGGCGCCATCCGCCCGGCAATGTCTGTGAGTATGACAGCGATCACCAGCCGTTTCCACAATTGTCAGGCGGGCGGCAGAGTTCGTGACCGGCCCGTTGCCAGTTCGTGTGCAGAGCGGACACACGGGTCCGTGCATCATCGTCCGATGTTCAACGTGCTGTTCGTGTCGCCGCGCATCGCGCCGAATACCGGCAACGCCATCCGCATGGTGGCCGCAACCGGATGCGAGCTGCATCTGGTCGAGCCGCTCGGCTTCGACCTCTCGGAGCCGAAGCTGCGCCGGGCCGGACTCGATTACCACGACCTCGCGTCGGTGACCGTGCACGCCGACCTCGACGCCGCGTGGGCGCGACTGATGCCCGCGCGGGTGTTCGCGTTCACGGCGCATGCCACGACGTCGTTCGCCTCGGTCCGGTACGAACCCGGCGACGTCCTGATGTTCGGGCCCGAGCCCACGGGACTCCTCCCGGAGACGCTGGCCGACCCGCACGTCACCGAGCGGGTCCGCATCCCCATGCTCGACGGCAGGCGGTCGCTGAACCTGTCGAACGCCGCGGCCGTCGCGGCCTACGAGGCGTGGCGACAGCAGGGCTTCACCGGCGCGGTGTGACTACCAGGTGTTCCAGTGGCTGAGCTGCTCGGCGGGCAGGCGCTTGGCCTTCTTGAAGTCGGTGCCCTTGGTGTAGGCGATCGGGAACAGCCCACCCTGGGCGTACTTGTCGAAGGGGATCCCGAGGATCTCGGCGGCCTGCTTCTCGCCGTCGCCGACCAGGTGCAGCGTGGTCCACGCCGAGCCGAGGCCGCGTGAGCGCAGCGCCAGCATGAAGCTCCACGCCGCGGGCAGGAGCGAACCCCAGTATCCGGCGCTCTGGCTGGCGGACGCGCCGTCCGGGCGACCCTCGAGGCAGGGGATCATCATGGCCGGCACCTCGTGCAGGTGGTCGTTGAGGTACTTGGCGGAGTCGATGACCAGCGGCGTGCGCTCGTCGCGGCTGTCGCCGTACGTGGGCTTCTCGGCGTCGAGGTACGGCGTGGCGTTGGTGCGGTAGATGTCGGCGATCGCCTTCTTCTTCTCCGGGTCGTCGACGAACACGAACTGCCAGCCCTGGGTGTTGGAGCCCGTCGGCGCCTGAAGTGCCAGTTCGAGGCACTCGGTGATGATCTCGCGCGGGACCGGACGCTCCAGGTCGAGACGCTTGCGCACCGACCGGGTGGTGGTCAGGAGTTCGTCGACGGTGAGGTCCAGCGGCTGCGAGGAAGTCATTCTCGGAGACTACATTCGCGCGCTGGGACGCTGATCAGCCGCCGAGTGTGGGTGCTGTGTACGCAATTGGATGAAACCGCGTGCACGAGGCCCACAGTCGGCGAATCGGACCTACTGGAAGTCGCGGGACCTCGACATCACCCGCAGGTCGACGGGACGCAACTGGTCGGCCACCACGGTGACCGCGCCCGTCGCGTTCTGCACGATGCCGCGGATGATCAGTGCCGAGGCCGTCTGCGCGAGTCGGCGTTGCCGCGCCCACACCCCCCGCGAGCACACCACGTTGACCATGCCGGTCTCGTCCTCGAGGTTCAGGAACGTCACGCCCTGCGCGGTGGCCGGGCGCTGCCGATGCGTCACGGCGCCCGCGACCAGCACCCGGGTGCCGTCGGGCACCGACAGCAGCCGGTCGGCGGGGACGACGCCCATCTCCTCCAGCCGTTCGCGCAGGAACTGGACGGGGTGGCTGTCGGGCGAGACGCCGGTGGCCCACACGTCGGCCGCCGTCAGCTCCAGATGTGTCATGCCGGGCAGCGACGGCACGTGCGACGACGATCCGACGCCGGGCAACCGGTCCGCGCGCTGACTGGCCGCCGCCCCCGCCGCCCACAGCGCCTCGCGGCGATCGATGCCGAAGCATCCCAGCGCGCCCCCGGTGGCCAGCGCCTCGGTCTGGGGCACGGACAGCTGGACCCGTCCGGTCAGGTCGACCAGAGACGTGAACGGCCCATTGGCATTTCGGTCGTCGACGATCTGCTGGGCCAGCTCGGTGCCGATGTGACGGACGCTGCCCAGCCCCATCCGCACGTCCAGCCCGGCGTTCTCCAGCGTCGGGTGCGCGAGGCTGGCGTTGACGTCGGGCCCGCGCACCACGACGCCGTGCCGCCGGGCGTCGGCCACCAGCGACTGCGGCGAGTAGAAACCCATCGGTTGCGCCCGCAGCAGGGCGGCGCAGAACACGGCCGGATGGTGCAGCTTGAACCACGACGAGTAGAACACCAGCGACGCGAAGCTCAGCGAATGGCTCTCGGGGAAACCGAAGTTCGCGAACGCCTCCAGCTTCTCGTAGATCCGGTCGGCCACCGGACCGGTGATGCCGTGCTTGGTGCGCATGCCGTCGTAGAACCGGTCGCGCAGCCTGCGCATCTTCTCGGTCGACCGCTTGGAGCCCATCGCCCTGCGCAGCTGATCGGCCTCGGCGCCGGAGAACCCTGCGCAATCGACGGCCAGCTGCATCAGCTGCTCCTGGAACAGCGGCACCCCCAGCGTCTTGTGCAGCGCGGGTTCCATCGACGGGTGGTCGTAGGTGACCTCCTCCTCGCCGTTGCGCCGCTTGATGTACGGATGCACCGACCCGCCCTGGATGGGTCCCGGCCGGATCAGCGCGACCTCGACCACCAGGTCGTAGAACAGCCGTGGCTTCAGCCTGGGCAGGGTCGCCATCTGCGCGCGCGACTCGACCTGGAACACCCCGACCGAGTCGGCGCGCTGCAGCATCTCGTAGACGGCCGGTTCGGACAGGTCCAGCTGCGACAGGTCGACCTCGATGCCCTTGTGCTCGGCGACCAGGTCGATGCAGTAGTGCAGCGCCGAGAGCATGCCGAGTCCGAGCATGTCGAACTTCACCAAACCGATTGCGGCACAGTCATCCTTGTCCCACTGCAGGACGCTGCGGTTCGCCATCCGCGCCCATTCGACCGGGCACACGTCGGCGATGGGGCGATCGCAGATCACCATGCCGCCGGAGTGGATGCCCATGTGCCGGGGCAGGTTCTTCACCTGCAGCGCCAGATCGATCACCGACTCGGGGATGTCCTCGACGTCGGGCGAATCGGGCAGCCCGTTCCACCGGCTGATGTGCTTGCTCCACGCGTCCTGCTGCCCCTGGGAGTAGCCGAGCGCGCGGGCCATGTCGCGGACCGCGCTGCGGCCGCGATAGGTGATGACGTTGGCCACCTGCGCGGCGTAGTCACGGCCGTAGCGGTCGTAGACGTACTGGATGGCCTGCTCCCGCAGATCCGACTCGATGTCGATGTCGATGTCCGGTGGCCCGTCGCGCGCCGGCGACAGGAACCGTTCGAAGAGCAGGCCGTTGGCCACCGGGTCGACGTTCGTGACGCCGAGGGCGTAGCAGACCGCCGAGTTGGCCGCCGACCCCCGACCCTGACAGAGGATGCCGCTCTCCCGACAGAACCGCGTGATGTCGTCGACCACCAGGAAGTAACCCGGGAAGTTCAACCGGGCGATGACCTTCAGCTCGTGCTCGATCTGCGCGTACGCCTGGGGCGCCCGCTCCCGAGGCCCGTACCGCCGCTCGGCGCCCGTCATGGTGCGCTGCCGCAGCCAGCTGTCCTCGGTGTGTCCCTCGGGCACGGCGAAGGGCGGCAGCTGGGGTGCGATCAACGTCAACGCGAAGGAACATTGCTCACCGAGATCGGCTGCAGCGGAGACGATGTCGGGGCAGTGCGAGAACAGTCGGGCCATCTCCTCACCCGACCGCAGGTGCGCGCCACCCAGCGGTGCCAGCCAGCCGGCCGCCTCGTCCATCGAGTTGCGCGCCCGGATGGCTCCCATCGCCATGGCCAGCCTGCCGCGCGACGGCTCGGCGAAGTGCGCGGCGGTGGTGGCGACGACGTTCACCCCGAAGCGCGGCGCGAGCCCCGCCAGGACGGCGTTCTGTTCGTCGTCGAGCGGGTGGCCGTGCCGGTTGAGTTCGACGCTGACGCGATCCGCGCCGAACCTGTCCACCAGATCGGCGAGCGCCGCATCGGCGGCGTCCGGCCCACCCGTCGCGAGGGCCTGCCGCACGTGTCCCTTGCGGCATCCGGTGAGGACGTGCCAGTGGCCACCCGCGGCCTCGGACAGGGTGTCGTAGTCGTAGCGCGGCTTGCCCTTCTCGCCGCCGGCCAGGTGGGCTTTCGCGATCTCCCGGGACAGCCTGCGGTACCCCTCGGGCCCGCGGGCCAGGACCAGCAGGTGTGGCCCGGGCGGGTCGGGATCCTCGGTGCGGGGCACGTTGCCCAGCGACAACTCGGCGCCGAACACCGTCGACACGTCGAGCTCCTTGGCCGCCTCGGCGAACCGGACGACGCCGTACAGCCCGTCGTGATCGGTCAGTGCGATCGCTCGCAGGTCCAGCCGGGCAGCCTCCTCCACCAGCTCCTCGGGCGTGCTCGCGCCGTCGAGGAAGCTGTACGCGGAGTGGGTGTGCAATTCGGCGTACCGCACCGACGAGTTCTGCCGCTTCTCCCCCACCGGCTCGTAGGCGCCGCGCTTGCGTGACCAGGCCGGACTGTCGCCACCGTCACCCGTCGGCTCGGCCATCGGCAGGCCGGCGCGCCTGGGCTTGCTGGTGAGGACGCGGTTCATCTCCGTCCACGTCGACGGCCCGTCGTTCCAGCCCACCCCTCGAATCTAGTCGAACATCCGTTCGACGGCTAGGTCGAGTACGTCGCGATCACGACACCGGTGCTCGTCGACGTGCAGTCGAGCAGGGTCAGCGAGGCGCGTGCGCCCTCGTCGAACAGGCGCCGACCCCGGCCCACCACGATCGGCGCGATCATCAGCACGTACTCGTCGATCAGGTTCGCCGCCGCCAGCGAGGCGATCAGCACGCCACTGCCCATGATCACCAGGTTGGCCTCCGAGCGCCGCTTCAGGGCGGCGACCTCGGCGGGCACGTCGCCGTGCAGCAACTCCGAGTTCGGCCAGCGCAGATCGGTGCCGGCGTCGGCCGAGGCGACGTACTTGCGGGTGCCGTTGAGCGCGTCCTGGAACGGCCCACCCTGGTCGTTCCAGGACGCGAGCAGGTCCTCGTAGGTGCGCCGTCCGAACAGCCACGCGAAGTCGGCCGACATGCGCTCGCCCATCGTCGCGCCGACCACCGGGTCGGCGAAGGGCGTGGCCCAGCCGCCTGCGCCGAAGCCGTCGCGGGTGTCCTCGTCGGGCCGCCCCGGCGCCTGCATCACCCCGTCCAGCGTGACCCAGTTCGTCACGACGACCTTGCCCATGGAGTGAACATATGCGTTCCCGATGAGTACGTCGACACCCCGACCCGCGGCGGATAGGCTCGAGTCACGAGATGCACCGCAGGCGAAAGTGGTTGCGATGCATCTGAAGTCGCGAACGATTCGCCCGAGGCCCTCCCCGAAACGGGGAGGGCTTCACATGTCCCCACCCATGCACCAGACTGGTTCGGGTGTCGTCCCCCAACCGCGTGGTCGCCGCGTTGGCTGCCCTGGTCCTGACTGCGGGCGTGACGAGCGCGCCGGCGTGGGCCGACCGCGACGTCACCATCACCTTCGTGCGGCATGCGGAGTCCGCGGGCAACGCCAGCGGCCTCATCGACACGTCGGTGCCCGGTCCGTCGCTTACGCCGAAGGGCGAGGTGCAGGCCGAGGACGTCGCCGCCGAGCTGGCCACGACGCCGCACGACGGCGTCTACGCCTCCACAATGATCCGCACGCAGCAGACGGCCCAGCCGTTCGCCGACGACATCCATCGCGACGTCGTCGTCCTGCCGGGGCTGCGCGAGATCGAGGCGGGCGATCTCGAGGGCCGGCCCGAGAAGGATGCCGGCGAGGGCTACCTGGGGCCGCTCCGCGCGTGGCTGACCGGCGACCGATCCGCACGCATCCCGGGTTCGATCGACGGCAACGAGTTCGACGCCCGCTTCGACGAGGCCGTGGACACCGTCTACCGCAGCGGCGAGCAGAATCCCGTCGCCTTCTCCCACGGCGCGGCCATCGCGATCTGGACCCTGATGAACACGGTCGACCCGCCACTGGAACTCGCCGAGACGCAATCGCTGCCGAACACCGGGCGAGTGATCGTCCGCGGCAACCCGCACGACGGGTGGACGCTGCTCGACTGGAACGGCGTCCCCGTCGACCCGCCGCGATGAGTTTCCGGCCGGCGCGTGGTCAACACGTCGAGCAGCACCCGTGACTCTCGAGGAGGCATCCGTGACCGAGGAAACCATGACCGCCAAGCCGCCGGTGGTCGACCAGGCGACGTGGCAGTCCGCGCTCGACGACCTGCGCCGCCGTGAGAAGGCGGCCACCCGTGAACTCGACGCCATCGCCGCCGAACGCAGACGGCTGCCGATGGTTCGGATGCCCGAGTACACGCTGATCGGCGAGGACGGGCCGGTCACGCTGGCCGAGGTGTTCGAGGGGCGCAGCCAGCTGATCGTCTACAACCACATGTGGTCCGACGGTGCGGAATGGCAGTGCGGCGGGTGCACCGGATTCACCTCGCAGTTCACCAGATTGGAGTTCCTGGACTCCTACGATGCCCGGTTCGTGATCCTGACGAACGGACCCATCGAGGAGGCGCTGGCATACCGCGACAGGGTCGGCAACCGCATGCAGTGGTACTCGTCGTCGGAGAGTTCGTTCGGCGCCGACGTCGGCGCCGGTCCGGGCGAGGGCTTCGCCGTCAACGTGTTCCTGCGCGACGGCGATGACGTGTACCGGACGTGGCACACCAACGGCCGCGGCACCGAACAGCTCAGCCACACCTTCGCCCTGATCGACCTGCTGCCGTGGGGGCGCCAGGAGGAGTGGCAGGACTCGCCGCAGGGGTGGCCGCAGTCGCCGACCTACTCGAAGTGGCTCGACTCCCCCGACGTCGCACGGGCATACGGGGCCGCGGGCCGGAACGGATCGAGCGCGTGAGCACCGACGAACGCTGGGCCGTCACCAGGACCATCGCCGCCCCACCGGCGACGATCTTCGCCCTGCTGGCCGATCCGAAGCGCCACCGGGACACCGAGCCCAACGACTGGGTGCTCGACGCGGTCGACACCGCACCGCTCACCGAGACCGGTCAGATGTTCGCCGTCAACATGTTCATGGACAAGGCCGGCGGCCACTACGTGATGCACAACGTGGTCACCGAATTCGTACCGGACCGCACCATCGCCTGGCTGCCGGGCCAGCTCACCGATGCCGGCGACCACGACCCGGGAGGGTGGGTCTGGCGTTACGACCTGGTGCCCAGCGCCGCGGGCACCGACGTCACGATCACCTACGACTGGAGCGGGACTCCACAGTCTCTGCGCGACGAGATCGGCAGGCTGCCACCGTTTCCCGAGTCGTTCCTGGGGCAGTCGTTGGACGCCCTGGAGCGCGCCGTGCGCTGACGGGGCATCATGGTGTCGTGACCGGACGACTACGCGACACGGTGTCGCTCGTGACCGGCGCCAGCAGCGGGATCGGCGAGGCGACCGCGCTCGCCCTGGCCGACGAGGGTGCGACGGTCGCCCTGGTCGCTCGGCGGCGGGACCGACTGTCCGACCTCGAGGCGAGGATCACGACCGCGGGCGGGCGTGCCGTCACCATCGAGGCCGACGTGTCCGACCGCGAACAGGCCCTCGCCGCAGTGGAATTCACGGTCCAGCGGCTGGGCCGGTTAGACGTCGTGGTGAACAACGCCGGGGTGATGCGCATCGGCCCGGCCGCCGAGGCCGACCCCTCCGACTGGGAGCACATGCTGTCGATCAACGTCAACGGACTGCTGTACGTCACGCGCGCCGCCCTACCGCACCTGATCTCCGCCGCAGGGGAGTCACCTCGCCGGGTCGCCGACGTCGTCAACATCAGCTCGACGGGAGGCCGCGTCGCCAGACCGGGCACCGCGGTCTACTCGTTGACGAAGTTCGGGATCGGCGCGTTCTCCGAGTCGTTGCGCCAGGAAGTCCTCGGCGCGCGGGTCCGCGTCGGCCTGGTGGAACCCGGCACCGTGCAGACCGAGATCACCGACCACCTGCCCGACGCCGACCGCGAAGCCACGGCTCGGCGCACGGAGGGCATGGTCCCGCTGCTGCCGTCCGACGTCGCCGAGGCCGTGGTCTTCATGGTCACCCGGGACCGCCGCGTCGCCGTCAACGAGATCCTGGTGCGGTCGGCCGAGCAGACCTGGTAGCGGATCGGGCTTGTCGGACCCCGGTGCGATAATGGTGTCATGTCCACCGCCGCAGCCACTTTGGCCGATGAGCGACGCCCCGTGGACCGACTCGACGCATTCTTCGAGGAGATCGCCGAACTGACCGGACAGCGCAACGCCATCGACGGCCGACTCGTCGACATCATCGCCGAAATCGACCGCGACGGACTCTGGGGATCCACCGGCTGCCGCTCCATCGCCGCCCTGGTCGCCTGGAAGACCGGCATCTCCGCCCGCAACGCCGAGACCGTCGTCGCCGTCGCCCAACGCGCCGACGACTTCCCCCGCTGCACCGACGGCCTCCGGGAAGGCCGACTGTCCCTCGACCAGGTCGGCGTCATCGCCGAACGCGCCGCCAACGGCTCCGACGACCACTACGCCGACCTCGCCGAAGTGGCCACCGTCAACCAGTTGCGCAAAGCGGTCAAACTCGAACCGCGACCCGACCCCACCCCGTCGCCGCAACCCACCAGCTTCATCACCAAGACCGTCGGACCCGGCGAGGACTACGCCACCTGGAAGATCCGACTCCCCCGCCTCGACGCCGCGAAATTCGAAGCCGCCCACCAATCCCACCTCGACGCGCTCATCGCGGACTGGAAGGCCGACCAGCACGGCGACGACGAGACCTTCCCCGACGGCGTCGACGCGTTCACCAGCCTGGTCGACGCGGGCTGGGACACCGAGGTGGCCCGCCGACCCCACGGACAACGCACCACCGTCGTCGTCCACGTCGACGCCGACAAACCCGTCGCCGCACTGCACCTGGGCCCACTGCTGGCCGACGACGAACGCCGCTACCTCACCTGCGACGCCACCTGCGAAGTCTGGTTCCAACGCCACGGCCGCGTCATCGGATCCGGCCGCACCACCCGCACCGTCGACCGCCGGCTACGCCGCGTCCTCGAACACCGCGACCGAGGTTGCGTGGTCCCCGGCTGCGGCGCCACCCGCGGCCTGCACGCCCACCACATCGTCCACTGGGAAGACGGCGGGCCCACCGAACCATCGAACCTGGTCCTGCTGTGCCCGTTCCACCACCGCCACCACCACCGCGGCGCCATCACCATCACCGGACCCGCCGACCACCTCGTCGTCACCGACGCCGACGGCCGCGAACTCACCGGCGCATCACTGGCCCGACCACCCACCACTGCACCGCCGGACGTGCCGCCCTGCCGCGGACCACTCGGCGAACGCGCCCAATGGTGGTGGTACACACCCTTCCAACCACCACCGACGAACAACTAGCCGTTCCCGGGGTCGCGGCCGCCGGCGCATCGGTTACCTTGGCAGCCCGGTGCAGAACAGTGCGTGCCCGGATTGGTTGCGAGACAGGGACGTAGTCGACGTCTGACCGGTGGAGGACCGTTCGGCTGCGGCGCGCGCCGACGAACGACTAGGCGTTCCCGGCCGACGACTGGTAGCGGCGCGGCTTGCCCGGCCCGAGGTCGGCGAGCGATGCCACGCGAATGACCTCGACGGGACGGCCGAGCAGGAGTTCGAGGCATTCGGCCACCCGCGCGCGGTCACCCGACGCGATCACCGCCGACGTCTGCCCGTCCTCGCGCTGCGTGACGGTCCACCCGCGGGCACCCGCCGCCTGCAACTGCTGGGTGAGGTCCACGCATGGCACCGTCGCACCGGACGCGGCCACGAATGTGGTCGGCGCACGGCCTTCGAGGTCGGCGAGCGCCGGACGTCCCCGGTGCGTGACCAGGCGAGCACGGTCGCCGGTGCGGTAGCGAACCAGTGGCAGATAGGCGTTCTCGCCACTGGTCACCACGACCTCGCCGCTCTCGCCGGCGGGCGTGGGTGAGCCGTCGTCGTCCAGCACCTCGACGTGCACCCGACGTTGCGCGACCTCGAACGGTCCGCCGTCGGCGCTGACGGCGATCGGCCGGGTCTCGTGCAGCCCGTAGACGTCGAGAACCGCGCACCCGTAAGCGGTTTCGAGGGCGTGTCGCAGCGACGCCGTCAGCGAGGTCGCACCGGAGATCAGCCCGAGGGGACGCAGCGCGCCCACCAGCGCAGGCTCCAGCAGCACCTCCAACGAGGTCGGCGACCCGCTGATGACCTGCGGGTCGGCGTAGCGCAAAAACTCGTCGCGCTGTTCGGCTCGTCCCGGCCATGAGTCGGGATGAAGGTTGAGCCGCGCCATCAGCGCCTCCCCGAAGGCGGGAACGACGGACGCGTACGTGAACGCCTGGCGCTGAAACACCACCTGGGCCAACGCCAGCCGCGCGGGACTGGGAGACCAGTGCTCACCGACGAGGCCCCGCAACCAGTGGAAGCCGCGCGCCAACTCATCGGGGTCGTCCGGCATCACCAGCGCCGCACCGGTACTGCCCGAACTCGTCCCGTGCAGCATCCTGTCCAGGTCGACCCCGGACGGGACGAAGGCCGCGATGTCGTCGACCAGGTCCTCCCGGCTGATCAGCGGGAAGTCGGCCAGCGTGCGCAGCGGACGAGGCCAGCGCCGATACGCGCATAGCGACGCGGCCAGCTCGAGGTGCCGCGGTAACCAATCGTCGAGCGGCAGTTGACGGGTGGCCGCTTCCTGCTGAGCCCGATCGAGACGGTGGCCGGTCCGGTGTCGCCAGGGGGGAGCCGACCGATGGCGCTCGAAGTCGAAGAGACGCGACCGCCCGGACTCGGACAGACCCGGCCATCGTTGCTCGTCGGTGAGCGCCATCCGCGCGCCGGGCACGTAGTCGGGCAGCTCCAACGGGTCGTCACTCATGGTTGTACCGGGCCGCCGCCTCCTCGGCCTTGGCGTCGGCGAGACGACGTTGGACCTCCATGCGGTGTGCGTGGTCGGCCACCGCCTGGGCGAGGGCGCTTTCTCGCCGCACCGAGTCGCGCATCTCGTGGATCGATCGTGCCTGCGCGGAGTCCTCGCCGCGTGGCAGCAGTCCGTTCCACAGCAGGAACGTGCGGACCGCCTCGTCGCGGCGCTCGGCGTCGGTGAGCCACCGGCGCGGCTCGACCAGCGACGCCACGCGGAACGCGAGCGCCAGCACGGCGTCCGCGGCGTGGTCGTCCCGAAGCGGCACGCTGAACGGCCCGACGAGTTCCTGGCTCGCGAACAACCACAGGCCCACGGCAGCACCGAGAACGGACTGCGGCGTACCCCGTCGTCTGATCCGTTCCGCCGCCTCGACGACCCGCGCTCCATCGAACACGTCGCCTGCGAGGGCGACGACGTTCACCGTGTCGACCAGGAAGGACTGCGGTGTCGTACTCAGCCGTGCCGCGACCTCGTCCACCGACGGCCCCTCCCGAAGGCCCGTCCAGACGGCCTCCTCGTCGAGGTTCTCGGCCAGCCAATTGGCCAGCACCGCAGCGGGATCGGGCCGATCGCCGAGGCCGTCAGCCATGATGACCCGCGATCCGTGCCGCGAGGTCGGCGCAGACCCTGGGAGCGCTCGCCATGTCGTCGAGGTAACCCACGTCGTAACCGGCCTCGGCCGCCGGTAGCGCCATGGAACGGGACCGATCCTCGACCAGCAGGGTCGCCGTGTCCACGACCCGCCGGACTCGCGCCGCCACGCCCGCGTAGGCCTCCTGGCCCGTGCCGAAGAACGACGAGAGGCCGTCGTCGGAGAGCACCACGAGGTGCCGGCGTTCGCCGCTGCGGCCACGGTCCTCGGGCGGGTATCTCGCGGCGAGCAGATCCAGCGGGAACGTCGTCCCACCGCCGAAGAACGTCGTCAGCTGCCGCATGACCTCGAGGCGGTCGCGGGTGAACACGCTGCCGCCCGCCACCTGCCCGGGACCCGACCACGACGTCACCCGTACCCGGCCGCCCCCCTTGAGGACCGACAACGTCAGGATCGTCCCGGCGAGCACGGCCGGCGATCCCCTGCTCGGGCGGACCATCGAGCCCGAGGAATCGACGTAGAGGTCCAGCGCCACCCAGTCGCGCGTCTCGGCCGGCTCGTCGGGCAACTCGGTCCGGCGGCGCGTCGTCACCCCCGGGACGACGGTGGGACTCGCTGCGAGAGAGGCGGACCAGTCCAGATCGGTCAGGTCGTCGCCGAGTTCCCAGACCGCCAGCGGCCCGGGGATGGCGTTCGCGGCGGGCGGCCGGCCCCGCTGGGTCAGCGGTCGGATCCACCGCCGCGCCTCGGATTCGTACCAGGCGAGCAGGACCGCGAGCGGATCTGCGCCGGAGAACAGGGCGAGCGTCTCCGCCACGCCGTACGACTGTGCGCCCGAGTCATCTTCGGCATCGACCGACTCCATCGCCGGGTGGACCGGCGGCTCCGACAGCCGCGGATCCCCGAGCACCTCGGCCAGTTCAGCCGCGGTGGGCACCTCGCCCGGTTCCTCGATGCACCCCCCGCCCGCGAGCCCGCCGGGCGGCGTCCCCGACGTCGCGCCCGACACGATGGCCTCGATGACGAGGTACGGCGCCAGGATCATCCCGAAGCTCAACGCTCCGCTCACCGGATCCGCACCGAAGGTGCGCACCGCGTCGGCCAGGAGACCGGCGTCGACGTCGGGCCGAACGGCCTGACCCAGGATCAACTCGTCCTCGACCGCGCGTACGCGTAGCGCCGCGGCGTGGTGAGCGCGTGCCTTGTCCCGATCCCGCTCCCTGACCGAGGACACGTCGATGGCGTCGGGATCGACGTCCTGGCGCCGCCTTGCGGCCTCGACCGCGGCGGCCGGTCCCTCGGGGACTTCTCTGGCGCACAACGACCCCGAGGGCAGCGACCACAACATCTCGTAGGCCCGCAGGATCACCCACCACGCCGAACCGGACGCGCGCGCACCCTCGCGATCCCTGGTCAGCGTCCGCCACATCGCGATCATGTCCGGTTCGCCGACGGGATCGACGCGGCGTTGCATCCGCGCCACGCGTTCGTTGATCAGCATGTCCGACCACAGGTTGGACAGCAGCGCGGCCGTCGACGCCACCGGTAATGATCGACGCGGATCGCTCGCCGTGATCGCCCGGGCCATCTGGTGCAGCAGCGTGAACGACCCGACGCGGGTGCTCGGCGACAACACGTGGTGGCCGATCTCGTGCGCGAAGACGCTGAACAGGTGGCCCTGGGCGCCCTGACGGGCGAGTTCGTCGAGGTCGACGTGCACCGACGGCGGAAAGGAGAACCAGGCGAAGGCCCCCATGCGCGCGTCCCGCACCATCTCGGGGACGTGCACCTGAACACCCCAGAGGTCAAGGGCGCGAACCCATTCCAGCCGTTCGGCATCGTCGGGCGGACGGCCCGTCACGTCGGCCGCCATGGCACGACGTCGGCGAGGAACGACGTCGGACGGACGACCACCTGCGCGGTGTACCGCTCGCTCGCAGACGGCGGGTCGGGCACCACCGGACCGACGGGGTCGAGCGCGTGACCGAACAGATCGGCCTCGATCCGCCAACGCACCGGCCCGACCGCCACCGTCCAGCGGCCGGGACCCTCCGCCACCGGCGCGGTCGGCGGGAACGTCCACACGCCGCCCAGACCGGTGAACCCGCCGAGCCGGGCAAACGGCTGCCAGGAGTCGACCGCCCGCAGCGGCCAGTAGAACCGGTCGAAGGCCTGGCCGGAACCGAACGCCCACAACGCGTCCGGCGGCAGGCCGAGCATGGCGCCGCCCGCGTCCGGCGAGAGCTGCGGAAGGCGAGCCAACGCGTCGGCGCGGATCCCCAGTACCCCCGCGCGCCACGCTGCCACCGACGTCACCGCGAACATCGCGTCCCTCGACCGGGCCAGGTCGGGCGCCGCGCGCAGCGCAGCCGCCACGGCCAGGGCGTACCGGCGCGGATCGCCGCCGAAGTGCGCCACGTTGTCGACCGACGACGCCAGATCCAGGTCCGGCACGCTGGGCAGTTCCGGCTCGGAGCGCACGTCGCCCTCGTTCACCGAGTGGTGTGCGCGTGCGATCACCGTCGACCGCCCTCGAGCCAGTGCAGGTAGTTCGAGTAACGCTGGTACAGGTACTTCAACGCCACGAGGTCGTCGAAGTCGCGGCCGTAGATCTTGCCGACCGCCGAGATCGTCGCGATCCGAGCCTCGATGGTCGTGATCCGACGGGACACGTCGAGCACCCCCAAACCGTCCAGCCCGCCGTTGAATTCGGCGAGCAGCCGGCCCACGGGGTCGTCCTGGTCGATCCCCAGCGCGACGAACTGCCGACCCGCGGCATCGAACAGGTCGATGAGCCAGCTGGCCTGATCGGACGTCAGCTCCGCGTCTGCACCGGTGTCGAAACGAGGATGCGTGAGGTTGGGCAGCAGCTTGCCGCGCAGCGCGAACGGCACCATGGCCCGCACGTCCTCGAGCGTCACGACGTCGTTGCCGCGGAACCACGCCAGCGCCTTGGCGTAGAGGACCAGTGTCTGCAGTGTCCGGACCGAGACCCCGTTCAGGGTCTGCGCGCCCAGATCCACCTGGAGGTCGGCACCGGAGTTGGCGTCGATGACCTGGCCGACGTCGAGGCCGGAGGTGGCCACGACGTCCTTGGTGCGGTACTCGAACCGCCGCCCGCCGTGCTGCACGAACTCGAACTGGCCGACGAAGAACTCCAGCCGCCGACGCACCGCGGCGGGGACCGGCACTGCGCGTATCGCGTCGACCATCGACACCTGCTCGGCCGTCGAGAACACGAGTTCGGCCGGAACGTTGTCCTCCGGTCGGTCGCCCGCCTCGACGCGCGCCACCAGCTCGTCCAGGAAACGGCTGTTGAAGCCGAATGCCTGGACGGTGACGTCCATCCGGTCCTTGAGCGCCTGGATCACCGGGAAGGTGCCGCCGCCGCCGTCGTCGTTGGCCGTGAAGTACCAGCTCTGCACGCCGTGCTCCGGCGCCGTCGTGTGCATCTGGTCGTGGCTCTCGACGTAACCCTCGGCCACCATCGTCAGCAGGGCCGACTGCGTCTTGGTCGGGATGCGGTTGTACTCGTCGACGATCTTGACGCGACCACCCAGCCAGCTCTTCCACGCGATCGTGATCTCGGCCAGGCTGCCCGCCGCCACGAGGTCGCGCGGCAGGGGGATGCCCACCAGGTCGCTCACCGTCAGCTGCGGTTGGCCCTGCTGCACGTGACGTCTGACGTCGGCGGGCTCGGCACCGGCCAGCACCCCCATCAGCACCGCGAGCGTGGTCTTGCCCCGGCCCGGGCCGCCGATCAGGAGACACCGTCCGCCGACGGCGAACGCGAGCAGCGGGACGAGGACGTTGGACGAGTACGCCGGCTCCCTGGGCAGCGTCAGCTGCGCACCGGCGTCGCCCAGCGGGTACGAAACCGCTGTGTCCGAACCGAATTCGACGTCGTAGAACGGCGAGATGACCGCCTTGTTCACCAGCCAGAAGTAGGCGCGGCGCAACTTCTCGTCCAGCGTCGTCGACGGCGCCACCTGCGGTCGGAACAGGTCCGCCGCGGTCAGCCCGGACGCCGGCGCGCCGCCCGACGGCAGCGTCGGCGCCTTCGAGACGTCACTCCACCTGTTGCTCATGCTCCCCCCTTCCCTCGGAGGGTAGCCGGATCAGTCGACGTACTCGGCGGTGCCGTCGTCGAGCACGACGCGGGCATTGGAGCCGTCGGCCTCGGCCGCCTCGGTGCGGTACACGGCGTGGCCGGGCTCGGTGCGCCACACCGACGTCGTCAACGTCTCGCCCGGGAACACCGGGGAGGTGAATCGCGCGCCGACCGCACGGATCCTGGTGGCGTCGCCGCCTCCGAGTTCGGCGACGAGGACGCGGCCCGCGACGCCATAGGTGCAGAGCCCGTGCAGGATCGGTCGCGGAAAGCCCGCGAGGTTCTGCGCGAACCAGGGATCGCTGTGCAGCGGATTGCGATCGCCGGACAGCCGGTAGATCAGCGGCTGATCCTCGGTGGTGGGCAGAGCCACCGTCGCGTCGGGCTCGCGATCCGGGAACTCGGGTGCCGGCGCACGCTCACCGGGCCGACCGCCGAAGCCGCCCTCGCCGCGGATCACGGCCGTGGACACCGTCTCTGCGACGACGTCGCCGGTCTCCGGGTCGGTGCCGACGCCCTTGAACACGAGGATGGCGTTCTTGCCCTCGCCCTTGTCCTGGATGTCGACGACCTCGGAGTGCACGTTCAATGTCCCGGCCGGCGGCAGGGGCGCGTGCAGCCGGATCTGCTGGCTGCCGTGCAGGAGCATGCCGAAGTTGAACGAGCCGACCTCGCCGACCGCGCCCCACGCGGGGCAGGCGATGACGGCGTACGTGGGCAGCACCTGCTGGGGGATGTCGTGGCTGTTCTCGGTGGTGAAGGCGAGGTCCCCGACGCCCGCGCCGACGCCCAGCGCGTAGAGCAGCGTGTCGCGGTCGGTCCACTCGTAGGGCTGCGGCTCGGTCGTGGCTCCGATGGCGTCGGGATTGATCGGCATGGCGGTCTCCTGGGTGAGCGACGGGTCGGGACGGAAGTCGTGTCGGACGATAGCCGGTTGACGTATGCCCGGGGGAGGGTGACCATGACTCGCATGCGCTATGTCGTTACCGGCGGTACCGGGTTCATTGGTCGCCGTGTCGTCACCGAGATCCTGTCGCGTCCCACGCCCGAGGACGGCCCCGCCGACGTGGTCGTGCTGGTGCGCCGCGAGTCGCTGTCCCGGTTCGAGCGGCTCGCCGAGCGGTGGGGTCCGGGCGTGACCCCGCTGGTGGGCGACCTCGCCGCACCCGACCTGGGCCTGAGCGAGCAGACGATCACCGACCTCGGCGACGTCGACCACGTGGTGCACTGCGCGGCGATCTACGACATCACCGCCGACGACGCCGCCCAGCGCGTCGCCAACGTCGACGGCACCCGTGCGGTGGTCGACCTCGCCCGCCGCCTCGACGCCACCCTGCATCACGTGTCGTCGATCGCCGTCGCGGGCGACTTCCGCGGCGTCTATACCGAGGAAGACTTCGACGTCGCCCAGAACCTCCCGACGCCGTACCACCAGACGAAGTTCGAGGCCGAGATGCTGGTGCGCTCGGCACCCGGCCTCCGCTTCCGGGTGTACCGGCCCGCCGTCGTCGTCGGCGACTCCCGCACCGGCGAGATGGACAAGATCGACGGCCCGTACTACTTCTTCCCGATCCTCAACCGGCTCTCCAGACTGCCGTCGCTGACGCCGATCGCGCTGCCCGACGCCGGCCGCACCAACGTCGTCCCGGTGGACTACGTGGTCGACGCGATGGTGCACCTGATGCACGTCGCCGGCCGCGATGGCCAGACGTTCCACCTCACCGCGCCGACGTCGACCGGGTTGCGCGGCATCTACCGCGGTGTCGCCAGGGCGGCGGGTCTGCCGCCGCTGCGCGCCACACTGCCGCGCGGCGCCGCGACGCCGCTCATCAAGGCCACCGGTCGGGTGAAGGTGCTGCGCAACATGGCCGCCACCCAGCTGGGCATCCCGGCCGAGATCCTCGACGTCGTCGACCTCGCGCCGGAGTTCAGCGCCGACAACACCGCGGACGCGTTGCGCGGCACGGGGATCGAGGTCCCGGCCTTCTCGACGTACGCGCCGAAGCTCTGGCGCTACTGGGCCGAGCACCTCGACCCCGACCGCGCCCGGCGCGACGACCCGGCCGGCGCCCTGGTGGGCAGGCACGTCGTGATCACCGGCGCCTCGAGCGGCATCGGCCGGGCCTCGGCGGTCGCGGTCGCCGAACGCGGCGGGACGGTGTTCGCGCTCGCCCGCAGCGCCGACGCCCTCGACGACCTGGTCACCGAGATCCGCGAGAACGGCGGCAGCGCATACGCATTCACGTGCGACGTCACCGACTCGGCGTCGGTCGAGCACACCGTGAAGGACATCCTCGGCCGGTTCGGCCACGTCGACTACCTCGTCAACAACGCGGGCCGCTCGATCCGGCGTTCGGTCAGCGCGTCCACCGACCGTCTGCACGACTACGAACGCGTCATGGCGGTCAACTACTTCGGGTCGGTGCGCATGGTGCTTGCGCTGCTCCCGCACTGGCGGGAGCGCCGGTTCGGGCACGTCGTCAACGTGTCGAGCGCGGGCGTCCAGGCCAACAGCCCGAAGTACAGCGCCTACGTCCCCACCAAGGCCGCGCTCGACGCCTTCGCCGACGTGGTGGGCACCGAGACCCTGTCGGATCACGTGACGTTCACCAGCATCCACATGCCGCTGGTGAAGACGCCGATGATCGCGCCGTCGCGACAGCTGAACCCGATTCCGGCCATCACCCCCGAGCACGCCGCCGCGATGGTGGTGCGCGGTCTCGTCGAGAAGCCGTCACGCATCGACACGCCGATGGGGACGCTCGCCGACCTGGGCACCTACTTCGCACCGCGGCTGTCCCGGCGCATCCTGCACCAGCTGTACCTCGGCTACCCCGATTCACCCGCGGCGCGCGGGATCGCGACCGCCGAGGAGGCCCGCAAGCCACGCCGGCCCGCCCGATCCGGCGTCCCGAGCGTGCGGGTGCCCGGGCCGGTCATGCGCGCCGTCCGGCTCGTCCCTGGCGTGCACTGGTAGGTGGTCGAGCCCTATCGTGGGCGGCGTGACAGCGGCTGATGCGGTGATCCCCGTCTTCGCCGACGTCGACACCGGCGTGGACGACGCGATGGCCCTGGCCTACCTGTTCGCGAGCGCCGATGCGCGCGTCGTCGGCATCGCCTCGACCGCGGGCAACGTCCCCGTCGATCAGGTGTGCGCCAACAACCTCGGACTCCTCGAGCTGTGCGGGACGAGCGAGATCCCGGTGTCCAAGGGGTCGCAGCGGCCGCTGGCGATCCCGCTGCGCACCGCCGAGGACACCCACGGCCCGGAGGGCATCGGCTACGCGCAGCTGCCCGTCGGCGGCGGGACGCTCACCGACTACGACGCCGCACAGGCCTGGGTGCGCGCGGCCCGCGAGTACCCGGGCGAACTCGTCGGGCTGGCGGTCGGTCCGCTGACCAACCTGGCCTTGGCGCTGCGGCTGGAACCCGCCCTGCCCCGGCTGCTGCGGCGGCTGGTGATCATGGGCGGGGCGTTCGGTTACCGGGGCAACACCACCCCGGTGGCGGAGTGGAACGTCAACGTCGATCCCGAGGCCGCCGCCGAGGTCTTCTCGGTGTGGGGCGCGGCGTGGGGACTGGAGCCGCCGGCCCACCTGCCGATCGTGCTCGGCCTGAACCTGACCGAGAACGCCGTGATGACGCCGTCGACGCTCAGCAGGCTTGCCGCAGCTGCCAATTCGTCGACGACGCCGATGAGCGTGCTGGACGACCGAGGCACGCGGTCGGCGGCGGCGAATCCACTGATCCGGGTGCTCGAGGACGCGATGCGGTTCTACTTCGAGTTCCACTTCGACCAGGGCGAGGGCTACATCGCGCACCTGCACGACCCGCTGGCCGCGGCCGTCGCCCTCGATCCCGACCTGGTCCGCTACCGGCAGGCGACCGTCGACGTCGAACTCACCGGCACGCTGACCCGCGGCATGACGGTGCCCGACTGGACCGGGCACTGGGGCCGCCACCTCAACGCACGCGTCGGGATCGACGTCGACCCAGGCGTGTTCTTCGAGCGCTTCATCGCCCGGGTCGGGCCGTTCGCCGCGACGCTGGCCTGATGGGCCTCAGTCGTCGGAGACGGTGAGCGTGACCTCGATGTTGCCTCGCGTGGCATTCGAGTAGGGGCACACCTGGTGCGCCTTCTCGGCCAGCTGCTGCGCCGTGTCGTGATCGAGGTTCGGCAGCGTGACCTCGAGTTCGACCGCGAGACCGAAGCCGCCGCCGTCGATCTGGCCGAGCGACACCCGCGCGCCGACCGATGAATCCGTGACGTCGGCCTTGTCCTGCCGGGCGACGAGCCGCAGCGCGGAGTGGAAGCAGGCCGCGTAGCCGACCGCGAAGAGCTGCTCGGGATTGGTGCCGTCGCCACTGCCGCCGAGTTCGGTGGGCGAGGCCAGGTCGAAGTCGAGCCGGCCGTCGGAGGAGCGGCCGTGGCCGTCGCGACCGTCGCCGGTGGCCAGCGCCTCTGCGGTGTAGAGCGTCTTCATTCTGGTGTCCCTTCTTCTGGTGTGCGCCGTGCGGACGCACTGAGCGCATCGTTGAGGCGGCGGACCGCATCGCGGAGATCCGCGGCGTCGCGTTCGGTCATGCCGGTGGCGGCGAACAACTGCTCCGGAATGCACTGCGCCCGGCCCTCCAGCCGACAGCCGGCCGGAGTGAGGGCGACGTCGACGAGCCGCTCGTCGCTGGTCGACCGCCGACGGCTCACGTACCCGTTGGCCTCCAGTCGCTTCAGCAGCGGCGACAGCGTGCCGGAGTCCAGCTGGAGCCGCTCGCCGAGGCGGCCCACGCCGACCGTGCCCTCCTCCCACAGCACCAGCAGGACCAGGTACTGCGGGTAGGTGAGGTTCATCTCGGTCAGGACCGGCCGGTAGGCGGCCGTCATGGCTCGCGATGCGGTGTACAGCGCGAAGCAGAGGTGATCGTCGATCCCCAGTGCGGCCATGAATCCGACGGTAGCCCACAATTGAATTGTGCACAACCGATGACTACTCGTAGATGCCCTCCAGGTACCACCGCCGCTGCCGGTAGCACAGCAGCATCGCGCACCCGGCGCTCGACCGGGCCGAACCGTCGAGCAGCACCTGCATGCGGGCCGTGCGCCCCGTGGCGGAATGCTCCGGATCCCACCATCTCTCGTCGACCGGCCACGGCCCTGCCCACCAACTGAGCGTGCCCGCCGCGGCCCGGTCGGCGGGCAGCGCCGCGGAGACCCGCAGCCGCGCCGGATCCGCGGAGAGCAGCCCGCGGCCGGTCACCCGCACCGGGTTGTCGTCGACGTCGAGCAGTTCCACCGGATCGTCGAGCAGCACCGTGGGCGACGGCTCCGGTAGCCTGCCCGGCCACGGCTGCGCCGGGTCGGCGCGCGGCACCGGCTCGTCCCCCAGCGGGGTGAACGTGATGCGTTCGGCGGGCCCCCGCCCACCGCTGAGCACCGGGACGCGCACCGCGTCGGGACCCAGCAGACCCTGCACCCGCACCAGCGCGCGGCGGGCCCGTAGCCGGTCCTCGTCACCCGACGAACCCCACAGCGGCAGCTGCAGCGCCGAGGCCGACACCACCTCCACCGGATGCAGCCGCAGCAGGGTGATCGGCGCGGTCGGACGGTCCTGCATGCGCCGGTTGAGCCAGCCGTCCAACTGCCAGCGCACGCGGTCTGCGGTGGCGTCCTCGGTCAGCGGCTCGGCGCACCGCCAGACGCGTTGCAGCTCCTCGCCGTTGGCGGTGACCGCGTGGATGGCCAGCCGGGTGCACCCGATGCCCGTGGCCTCCAGCGTGCGGTGCAGTTCGGCGGCCAGCGACCGTCCGGCGAACGCCGCCGCGTCGACCCGGTCGATCGGCGGATCGCAGTCGAGGACGGCGTCGAGGTCGGCCGGGGGTTCCCGACCGGACGGCCCCCGCGACGACTCCCCACGGGCGAACCGGTGAGCGACCGTCGCGTCCACCCCGAACCGGGACGTCACGTCGGTCCTCGACAGGGCGGCGAACCGGCCGACCGTGCGGATGCCCATGCGCCACAGCAGGTCCACCAGTTCGTCGCGGCCCGGCTCGGCCAGGCTGGGCTCGGCGGCCAACTGGCGGATGGACAGCGGGGAGAGGAACCGGGCGTCCTCCCCCGGCTCGACGATGCGACCGGCGCGGGCGGCGAACACCGCGGTGGGCAGGTGGTCTGCGATGCCGACCTGGCACTCCGCACCGGCGGCGGCCACGGCGTCGACCAGGCGCTCCGCCGCCGCCTGCTCCGATCCGAAGTACCGGGCCGCGCCGCGCACGGACAGCACCAGCAACCCGGGCCGCAGCACCTCCGCACGCGGCACCACCTCGTCCACGGCGGCGGTCACCCGCTCGAAGTGGCGCGCGTCGCGGGCCGGGTCGGCGGCCACGACGTGCAGGGAGGGACAGCGCGCCTGAGCCTCCCGGCGTCGCAGGCCACGGCGCACCCCCGTGGCGCGCGCCGCCGCCGAGCAGGCCACCACGCGGTTGGCCAGCGTCACCGCCACCGGCGCGGTGGCCGGCAGACCCGCCGCCGCGGCCGCCGCGACGGCCGGCCAGTCCATACACCAGATGGCCAGCACCCGGCGGGTCACGTCAGCCACCCACGGCCCGCACCGGATCACTGGACCTGGCGCGACCCCGCAGGGCCAACCGGACGTGGGCGATCCGGCCACACCCCGGTACCGGCGGCCCGGACCCCGCACCCGTCACCTCGTAGCCGGAGACCTTCGCCTCCAGCCTGGCCGACGCACCCGGCCAGTCCCCACCCGCCACCAGGAGGGTGCACTGCTTCTGCCGGGCCCTGGCCGTCACCGCCCGTGCACGGGTGGGCGCCACCGATCGTCCGCCCAGGTTCAGCACCACCAGATCCAGACCGTCCATCAGGACCGCCGCCACCTCGACGGGATCGGCACCCGGGTCCGGTACGACGGCGAGCCGACTGAGGTCCGCACCCATCTCGACGGCGGCCAACAGGCCGACGTCGGGCATGCCGACGATGGCCACGTGGCCACCCTCCGACGTCACCGAGGCCACCACGCCGAGCATCAGCGAACGAGCCCCGGACACCACCGCCACAGCTCCCCTGGGCAACGCGCCAGGTAGCAGATCGGCCAGCGATTCCGGCATCGGCAGCAAATTCTCCGAGGTCGGCAGGAGCCCGTCCTGGACCCCAGGGGTAGGCTGCACCGAACCACCCCGGGACGCCACCCTCCCCGACATCGCCGCCATCTTGCGACGAAGCTGTTCTACCTGCTCAGCACGGTCGGACGGGTGGTCGCGCAGGCTTGCGAGGCGAGTCACTGCAGTACCTCCCGCACCATCCGAATCATGCGTTCAATCGAACACTTGTTCGATACGACGAGTAAACACTCACCCACTGACACCGTCAAGCGGTCGGGGGCGGATGAGACGTCCACGGGTTCGCCCCGTTCAAGATCACGAGTTCCTGCGGCGATCGGGCCTGGTGAGCTAGAGTTCGATCATCGGAACCCACTTCGGAATGGGGCCGGTGTACGACTCGGGCTGGTGACGGGACGTGCGGAATCGTCCGCGGTTCGCCGAAGATCACATGTTCATTACTCGGGGATGGTAAGGACAGCATCATGAAGTCGAATCGTCGTATGGCTCGTCGCATCGCGGCAGCCGTTGGCGGTACCGCAATCGTCGCAATGGTCGGACTGACCGCGGCCTGTGGCACCGACGAGGAAAAGGCGCCCGAAACGTCGACCACCACGAGCACCACGGCGCCGTCCGTGTCGCCCACCGAGAAGTCGATCAACCCCACGGGCGGGAACCTGTTCACGCCTCCGGTCAAGGCGCCTCCCGCGCCGACGGCCCTTCCTGGCGACAACTGACGCCACGCGGTCCCCGGGAGCGCTCGTGGTCACGAGCGTCTCCGGGGTCCTGCAGGCCTGGCACCCGCATGACTCCCCGACGTGACCGTCCAGGTCGCTGGCTGCTGATCGTCGTCGCCGCGGCCGTGCTCCTGGTCGCATCCGACATCCGGACGTCCCCGACTGCAACGGGACCCGGTGACATCGACGGCCCGTTCGCACTCCTGCTCGCGGCGTCGACCGATCTCGGCCCCGCGCGCGGCGACCACGTGCAACTCACCGCTGCCCTGACGGCGCCCCGACGTCCCGCGACGCTCACCGAGTGGGCTCGCACGCATGGACTCTCGGTGCGCTGGCGAGAGGGCGACTCGTGGGCCATCGTCGACGGCGCACCCTCGGAAGTGGCCGAGGCCCTCGACGTCGAGGTGCACGACTACCGCGGTCAACGCGGCCAGGAGTTCTACGCCTCACCTCAGCAGCCGCTGGTCCCGGACGTCCTGCACGGCGAGGTCACCGAGTGGGGACGGATCCTCAGCTACACCCCGCATGGGATGTCGCGACCCGACATCGTGCCCCTGGACGTGCCGGACCGCGGACTCGACCCGACGGCCCTGCTCAACACCTACAACGTCACCCCGCTGACCCGGGCCGGCTTCACCGGCAAGGGCCAGACGATCGTCATCTACGCCTTCGACGGCTTCAAGCAGGAGGATCTGGACACCTTCGCGACGACGTTCGGGTTGCCGAGGTTCACCCCCGTCGTCGTGGGCGGATCGCCCGGCGAGGCCCGCGGTGAACTCACCATGGATCTCGAAGTGGCACATGCCATTGCGCCCGACGCGACCAAGGTCGTCGTCAACGCCCGGCCCACCGTGGAGGGCGAGGGCGGGTACGTGAAGATCGGCCAGATGCTCGAGGACACCAACCGCCGCTTCCCGGGCGCGGTGTGGAGCTTCTCGATCGGGTGGGGCTGCGACAAGCTCCTCACCGCCGCCGATCTGCAGCCGGTCCGCTCGGCACTCGTCGACGCCCACCTCAACGGCACCAGCTCGTTCAACGCCAGCGGCGACCTCGCCGGCCTGGAGTGCAAGGGCGGCGACGACTGGGATTCGCCGCCGGGACCCGACGACGTCGGACTGGACTCCGTCGCATCGCTGCCCGAGATGACGAGCGTCGGTGGCACCACCCTGTCGACCGATGCCACCGGCCGTTGGCTCTCCGAACAGGCGTGGTTCGACGTACCGCTGTCCCAGGGCACCGGCGGCGGGGTGTCAACCCTGTTCGACGCGCCACCGTGGCAGCAGGGCATCCTCGGCGACGTCGACCCGGACCGGCACGGCGACAAGCGGATGACGCCGGACATCGCCGCGGTGGCCGACCCGTTCACCGGCGTGAAGATCGTCCTGAACGGCGACCTCGTGGTGGGTGGCGGGACGTCGCAGTCGGCGCCCATCTGGTCGGCGATGACCGCGGTGATGAACCAATACCTGCTGGCCAACGGCGGCCGCCTGATCGGCGAGGTCAACCCGGTGCTGTACCGCATCGCCGCGGGCGCACCGCTGCCCGCCTTCCGCGACGTGACACTGGGCGGCAACGCCGTCGACACCGCGGGACCGGGATACGACCTCGTCACCGGCCTGGGCACACCGGACGTCGACAACCTGGTCCGCAACATCCTCGTCCTGCAGAGAGCATCCCGATGAGCACCGACGACACCACCACCGGACCCGACCGCCCGCTGATGGAGTGCGGCGTCTGCCAACTCGACGTGCCCGCGGGCGAGTACTGCGGGCTGTGCGGCGGTCATCTCGGCGACGCGGCGCACACGGGCCCGGGATGGTTGCGGCGCAAGTCCTTCAGCGCCGCACCGGGTGAACACCTGTTGATGCCGAACATCGTCAGCACGCTGTTCCCCCACCTGTCGCCACGCTCCCGGGTGCCCTTCCTGGTCGGGCTGGGCCTCATCCTGGCCGCGCTGCTGGCCACGACCGTCTTCCGGCTTCCCGCCGCCCTGGTCACCGTGGCTGCCCTGGGGCTGCCGCTGATCTTCCTGATCTACCTGCAGGAGGCCGACGTCCACCGCGACATCCCGTCGGTGACGCTGGTCGCGACGGCGACGGTCGGGATCGGGATCGGCGTGGGGTGGGTGCTGATCACCGGCGAGATGGTCTCGAACGCCTACGACGTACCGCTGGGCGCCGGGGTCGCCGCCTCCCGGGTCCTTCGGGAGGGCCTCGGCGTACCCATCGGCGGCATGCTGCTGATGCTGGTGCCCGCCGTGGTCATCCGCTTCACGAGGCGCGGTGACCAGGAATCGTTGGACGGCTTCGCAATCGGAGCCCTGGGCGCCCTGATGTTCACCGCGGCGGCGACGCTCACCAGGCTGGCTCCGCAGTTCAGCGCGGGCATGATCGCCCGCGGCCGGCCGATGGACGGACTGATGGTCGAGGCGGGCATCCGCGGCATCGCGGTACCGCTCACCGCGGCCTGCGTCGGCGGCCTCCTCGGCGCCGCACTGTGGTTCGAGAGGCCGCCCAACAAGAAGAACCAGCACCGCAACTACGTTCGCCTGGCGCTGTTCGTGATGGGCTTCGTCGTCATCGCCCTCTACGCCGGCCTCGGCCTCGTCGACATCGCGCGCGTCCCCCAGTGGGTGCAGTTGGGCGTACACCTCGCCATTGCCGGCCTGGCGCTGCTGGTCCTGCGGGTCGGCCTGCACCTCGCGCTCCTGCACGAGGCGCACGACGACGTCGATCAGGACTCGCCGATCCTGTGTCCGCAGTGCCGACACGTCGTGCCCGACATGCCGTTCTGCGTGGCGTGCGGGGCGGCGACGCGGGCCGCCTCCCGCTCGTCGCGTCAGGCGCGCCGGGAGCACCGGCCAGTCCTCCACGTCGACGGAGCGGAGTCATCGTGACGACCATCGCACCGGGCCACACCTACTTTTCCGGCACGTACGACGTTCCCGAGCAACGGGATACGAGCCACCGGCACCTGGTGGTGGTCTGGGTGCTGGCGATCGCCCTGATCGCCGCCGGCCTCGTCGCGGTGTCCGGGGCGCTCGACACGCCGACCGCGCGCTACGTCTGTCCGCCGGACTGCGGCACCCCGCCCTTCGGCGAGCCCGTCACGATCAACCCGCGGTTCACCGCCGCCGACGGCTCGTTCACGGTCGCCTATCCCGCCGAGGGCGCCGCCTACAACGTCACGAAGGACTCCGACGGCATCAACGCAGACCTGCTGGCAGGGGACGGGGGAACGCTGCAGCTGTTCAGCAGACCGGCGCTGGGACGTCCGCCGCGGGACATCGCCTACGACCTGATCCGCGAGAGCATCCCCGACACCAAGACCGCCTACGAGATCCCGAACGCGATGGTGGGGTACCAGCCGGGATTCGGTGTCGCTGCGGACCATTGGCCGCAGGGCGCCACCGCGAGCTACTCGCGGATGCGCGTGCTGGTCATGGTCGCGGTGAAGAACGACCTGGCGCTCATCGCCGCTGCGCACGGGCCGTACCACGCCTTCGGCCCCGAGTTCGGCTCCGGCAAGCCCTCGGCGGCCAACCTCCAGATCGCCCTCGACATGGGCAAGTTCGTCAACAGCTTCACCTGGCGGGGCGACCCCGCGCGGTAGGTCGCGCTGGCCGTGACGCGGCCCTCCTCGTGCCAAATGGTGACATTGACTAATGTCACCATTGCTGGTGTACTCATCGGACGCTTCGACCAACGGAGGTCCGAATGCCCGCCAACCCGGCCGTCGAGCACACCCATGTGCCCGCCCGCGGTTCCCTGAGATCACGTGGCGCCGCCACGGTCAGCGGTCTGACACTGCGTCAGATCAGCGCCGTCCTGCCCCCCGAACGCGCATGGGGCCTGTGGGCGTCGCGCCAGATCATCGCCCGGATCATGGATGCCTTCGGCCCGTCGCTGGCCGGCACCCGCGTCGACCCCGTCGACGTGACGCTGCCGGACGGCAGGCGGGTGAAGGGCGAGTGGGTGTACGGCAACGGCGTCGAGGGCTCGACCGACCGGGCCGTCTACTTCCTGCACGGCAGTGGCTTCGCGCTGTGCTCGCCGCGCACGCATCGCCGACTGACCGCGTGGCTGTCACGCCTGACCGGCCTGCCGGTGTTCGTCGTCGACTACCGACTGGCGCCGCGGCACCGCTTCCCCGCCGCCTCGATCGACGTCCGGGCGGGCTGGGACTACCTGCAGGGCGAATGTGGCCTGGCGCCCGAGAACATGGTCATCGCAGGCGATTCCGCGGGTGGGCACCTCGCGGTGGACCTGCTGCTGCAGCACGACGTCGCGCACCCCGCGGGCCTCGCCCTGTTCTCGCCGCTGATCGACCTCACCTTCGGGCTCTCGCGCAGCCGGGAGGAGCTGCGCCGTGACCCCGCGATCCGCGCCGCCGACGCCGCCAAGCTGATCGGGTTGTACTGCGGCGACCACGATCTCGCGGACCCGCGCCTGACGCTGGACGTGGCGGGCGGCCGGGTCATGCCGCCGACGCTGATCCAGGCGGGTGGCGGGGAGATGCTCGTCACCGACGCCCGCCGGCTCGCCGCCGACGTCACCGCCGCCGGTGGTGACTGCGACCTCGAGGTCTGGCCCGACCAGGTGCACGTATTCCAGGCACTGCCGCGCCTCGCCCCCGACGCCGTCCCCGCGATGCGCAGGGTCGCGGGCTTCATCGCCGACGCGTGGCGCGTCACCGGCGAGAGGGCAGCGGGATGAACCCCTTCGGAATCCTCGGCTCCGTCAAGCGCAGCCGCGACGCCGACGCCGTCATCACCGGGGCCGGCAGCGGCATCGGTGCCGCCTTCGCCGCCGAACTCGCCCGTCGCGGCGGGCGGGTGGTGTGCAGCGACCTCGACGAAGCCTCGGCCACGGCCACCGCCGACGCCATCGTGGCCAAGGGCGGCGAGGCCACGTCGGTCCGCTGCGACGTCACCTCCATCGACGACGTCGCGCAGCTGGCCAAGGAGGCGCAGTCGTTCTTCGGCGGCGCACCCACCCTCGTCGTCAACAACGCCGGCGTCGGCGCGGGAGGCACCGCGATCGGCGAGTCGGATCTCGACGACTGGAACTGGGTGCTCGGCATCAACCTGTGGGGCCCGATCCACGGCTGCCACGTCTTCACGCCGATCCTGCGCGACGCCGCCCGCACCGACGACCGGCCGCGAGGCATCATCAACGTCGCCTCGGCGGCCGCGTTCGGAGCCGCACCCGGCATGGCCGCCTACAACGTCAGCAAGGCCGGCGTGCTGTCGCTGTCGGAGACGCTGGCGGCGGAGCTGTCGGGCACCGGCATCGGCGTCACCGCCCTGTGCCCGACCTTCGTGAAGACCAACATCGTGGGCGCGGGCCGGATCACCGAGGGGTCGACCCAGCTCGCCGACACGCTGATGCGTTGGACCGGTTTCTCCCCCGAACGGGTGGCCCGGACGTGCCTGGACACCCACGACCGCGGCGGCCTCTACTGCATGCCGCAGCCCGACGCCCGAATCGGCTGGGGCATCAAGCGATTCACTCCGACGGCGTACACCCGCGCCGTCGGCTTCACCACCCGCATGACGACTTCTTAGGAGAGCACAGTGGCCATGGACATGGACGTGATGCTGGCGAAGATCAAGGACAAGCAGTGGGCCCTCGCCGACATCGACTGGGACGCGCCGGGTGCCGAGAAGATCACCGACGAGATGCGCCCCAAGCTCAAGGCCTTCATGGCCGATCTGTGCTGGATCGAGAACGTGGGCGCCCGTGGGTTCGCCGCGATGGCCAAGAAGGCGCCGACGCCGGCACTGGCCGAGATCTACCGGTACTTCCACGCCGAGGAGCAGCGCCACGCGAACGCCGAACTGGCACTGATGAAGCGGTGGGGCATGCTCGACGACGGCGAGATGCCGGAACCCAACGTGAACATCCGGCTGGCGATCGACTGGCTCGACACCTACGCCGACGGCATGTCGCTGTCGATCCTTGGCACGGTCATCCCGATGCTCGAGGTCGCCCTCGACGGCGCGCTGCTGAAGTTCCTCCTCGAGGAGGTGCACGACCCGGTGTGCCACCAGGTCTTCGAGAAGATCAACAACGATGAGTCACGGCACATCGCCGTCGACTTCGAGGTGCTGAACCTCATCGGTCAGGCCGACGCCCGCCGGTTGCTCGTTCAATTCGTCGGCAACATCGCCTCCCCCGCGCTCATCCTGGGCATCATCATGTACGTCCCGCTGCTCAACCGGATGCGCAACAACATCGTCGACATGGGCCTGCAGCCCGAGAAGCTGTACAACGCGATGAAGCGGTTCAAGACGCTCGGCGAGCGTGGCGAGACCACCTGGCGGGTGCCCACCTACCAGCTGCTGAAGCTGCACTCCCGCATGGTCGTCAAGCCGAACAACCCCTACCACTGGGTGGCCAACCCGATGGTGTGGGCGTCGGACTACTACCCGAAGAAGCTGCTCAAGCCCATCCCCACGTGGTTCAAGGAACTCACCCACGAGCCGGCGGCATGACGGTGGGCACCCGCGTCTACGACACCCTGATCGTCGGCACCGGCTTCACCGGCATCGGCACCGCCATCAAGCTGACCCAGGCCGGCGTCGACGACTTCGTCATCCTCGAGCGCGACGATCAGGTCGGCGGTACGTGGCGCGACAACACCTATCCCGGTGCGGCGTGCGACATCCCGTCGCTGCTGTACTCCTTCTCGTTCGTCGCGAACCCGACCTGGTCGCGCGCCTACTCCCCGGCCGGCGAGATCCGCACCCACATCGAGGACATGGTCGACAGGTTCGACCTGCGGCGCCGCATCCAGTTCGGCGTCGAGGTCGACGGCCTGGAGTTCGACGAGGCCGAGGGCACGTGGACGGTGAAGACAACCGGCCGCAAGCGATTCCGCGCCCGCTCGGTCGTGCTCGCCTCGGGTCCGCTGTCCGATCACCGGTGGCCGGAGATCCGCGGCCTCGAGTCCTACGAGGGCCACAAGATCCACAGCGCCAACTGGGATCACGACTACGACTTCACCGGCAAGCGGGTCGCCGTGATCGGCACCGGCGCCAGCGCGGTGCAGATCGTCCCCGAACTGGTCAAGAAGGCCGGCTTCGTCAAGGTGTTCCAACGCACGCCCGGGTGGGTGATGCCGCGCCTCGACGTCGCCACGCCGGAGGTCGCACAGACCGCCTTCGCGAAGGTGCCCGCGGTGCAACGCGTCGCACGGCAGGCGCTGTACTGGGGCCACGAGGCCACCGCCACCGCGCTGGTGTGGAACTCACCGCTGACCGGGCTGGTGAAGCGTCTGAGCAAGGCGCACCTGCACCGTCAGGTGAAGGATCCGTGGTTGCGTCGACAGCTCACGCCGGACTTCACCCCGGGGTGCAAGCGGATGCTCGTCTCCAGTGACTACTACCCGGCGCTGCAACGCGACAACTGCAAGCTGATCGACTGGCCGATCGCGCGGATCAGCCCGGTCGGCATCCGCACCAGCGACGGCATCGAGCACCACCTCGACGCGATCGTCTTCGCGACGGGATACGACGTGCACCTCACCGGTCCGCCGTTCCCGGTCACCGGCGTCGGCGGACGATCGATGGCGCAGGAGTGGTCCGGTGGGGCGCAGGCATACAAGAGCATCAACGCCCACGGCTACCCGAACCTCTTCATCATGACGGGACCGAACTCCGGGCCGGGTCACAACTCACTGCTCGTCTTCGTCGAGGGCCAGATCGACTACGCCGTCGCGGGAATCACCACGATTCTGCGCAACGACCTGCGCTTCCTCGACGTGCGGGCGGACGTACAGCAGCGGCACAACGAGGTGCTGCAGAAGCGGCTGACCAAGACGACGTGGATGAGCGGCTGCAACAGCTGGTACCTGACCGCCGACGGTTTCAACGCGTCGATGTATCCGGGATTCGCGACACAGTATCTTCGACAGATGCGCGACTTCCGATTCACCGATTACGAGGCGGTGGCCCGCGACGCGGGTTCCCATCGCCTGCGTGCGGTCACGTCGTCGGCCTGACGTGTCGGCACGGCAGCCCAAGCAGCAGGCAGGGACGTTCTCGACGATCCTGACCAACCTGCGTCGGGCGCCACGGCAGATCCGGCGCGGATCGCGCGACGTGATCGAGACGGCGGTCTCGCAACTGTTCGATGCCGCCGTCTCACCGCACGGCGTGGAGGCGGCGGGCGAGTACCGCATCGAGGAGCTGGCGCGACTCGCGGGAACGACCACCCGCAACATCCGGGTGTATCGGGACCGCGGGCTGCTCCATCCCCCGCTGCGTGTCGGCCGCATCGCGCTGTTCAACGACACCCACCTGACCCGGCTGCGGTTGATCACCTCGATGCTCGACCGGGGCTACAACATCGCGCACGTGCACGAGATGCTGTCCGCCTGGGAGCAGGGCAAGGACATCGGCGACATGCTGGGCCTCGAGTCGGCGATCGCCGGCAGCTGGGCCACCGAGCGCCCCGAGCGGATGCCCGAGGCCGACGCGCGCCGGCTGGTCGACGACGATGCTTCCTTCGAACGGATGCTCGGCAACGGCGTGATCCGGCGCGACGACGAGGACCCCGATCGCGTCACGGTGGTGCGGCCCAAGCTGATCGAGATCTTCAACGAGATACGCGAGTACGGCGTCGCGACCGACAAGCTGGTCGACCTGCACGAGCAGATCGCGCCGCTGGTCGATCAGATCAGCGGCCTGCTGGTGCAGGCCGGCGTCGAGCACGTCGTCGATCGCATCAAGCCGGGTGAGTCACTTCCGCCCGACACCGAGATGGCGGAGCTGATCACGATGCTGATCCGGTTCCGCACGCAGGCGGTCAGCGCGGTGACCGCCACGCTCGCGTTCTCGATCGAGACGACGATCGAGTCGGCCGTCAGTCAGATCCTCGGCGCGTACATCGCCAAGGAAGCGGAGGCCGACGTCGAGAGCTGACGTCACTCCCACTCGATGGTGCCCGGCGGCTTGCTCGTCACGTCCAGGACCACGCGGTTGACCTCGCGCACCTCGTTGGTGATGCGCGTCGAGATCCGTTCCAGGACTTCGTAGGGCACCCGCGTCCAGTCGGCCGTCATGGCGTCCTCGCTGGACACCGGCCGCAGGACGATGGGGTGGCCGTAGGTCCGGCCGTCGCCCTGCACGCCCACCGACCGCACGTCGGCCAGCAGCACCACCGGGCACTGCCAGATCTGGTTGTCCAGCCCGGCCGCCGTCAGCTCCTCGCGGGCAATGGAGTCCGCCCGGCGCAGGGTGTCCAGCCGCTCCGCGGTGACCTCGCCGACGATCCGGATGCCCAGCCCGGGTCCCGGGAAGGGTTGCCGCCCAACGATCTCCTCGGGCAGTCCGAGTTCGCGGCCCACCGCGCGCACCTCGTCCTTGAACAGCAGCCGCAGCGGTTCGACGAGCCCGAACGTCAGGTCGTCGGGCAGTCCGCCCACGTTGTGGTGGCTCTTGATGTTCGCCGTGCCGGATCCGCCGCCGGACTCGACGACGTCCGGATAGAGGGTCCCCTGCACCAGGAAGTCGACCTCGCCGCCGCCGTCGGTGACGATGTCGCGCACCGCCCCCTCGAACGCCCGGATGAACTCTCGGCCGATGATCTTGCGCTTGCCCTCGGGATTGGTGACCCCGGACAGTGCCTCGAGGAAGCGGTCGGCCACGTCCACGGTGACGAGGTTGGCGCCGGTCGACGCCACGAAGTCGCGCTGCACCTGTCCGCGCTCGCCGGCCCGCAGCAGGCCGTGGTCGACGAACACGCACGTCAGCCGATCCCCGATCGCGCGCTGCACCAGCGCCGCCGCCACGGCCGAGTCCACGCCGCCGGAGAGGCCGCAGATGGCCCGGCCGTCGCCGACCTGGGCGCGCACCTGCTCGATGAGCGCCTCGGCGATGTTGGCGGCGGTCCACGTGGCGCCGATGCCCGCGAAGTCGTGCAGGAAGCGGCTGAGGATCTGCTGCCCGTGCGGGGAGTGCATCACCTCGGGGTGGTACTGCACGCCCGCCAGTCGGCGCTCGCGGTTCTCGAACCCGGCGACGGGCGCCCCCGCGCTGGTGGCGACGACCTCGAAGCCGTCCGGCGCCGCGGTGACCGCGTCACCGTGGCTCATCCAGACCGGTTGCGTCTCGGGCAGATCCGAGTGCAGTGACCCGCCGGTGACCGACAGTTCGGTGCGGCCGTACTCGCTGGTGCCGGTGTGGGCGACGGTGCCGCCGAGGACCTGCGCCATCGCCTGGAACCCGTAGCAGATGCCGAACACCGGGACGCCGAGGTCGAAGACCGCCGGGTCCAGTTGCGGTGCGCCCTCGGCATACACGCTCGCCGGGCCGCCGGACAGGACGATCGCCTGCGGGTCCTTCGCCCGGATCTCCTCGATGCTGGTGTCGTGCGGGATCACCTCGGAGAAGACCCGCGCCTCGCGGACGCGGCGTGCGATGAGCTGCGCGTACTGGGCACCGAAGTCGACCACCAGCACGGGACGCGGAGCGGGGGAATTCACCCGCCCAGTCTAGTGGCGTCAGCCGGTGGACCTGACCGGCTCGATCGGCAACCAGCGCAGCGCCGCGGGGGCGTTGGCGGGGACCACCGGACGCTCCGGCTCGATGGGAGCGAGCCGGCGGTAGGGCTCGCCCTGAGCGGGCCGGAGGTCCTCCTGGCCCTTGTTGGGCCACAGCGCCGCTGCGCGCTCGGCCTGCGCGGTGATGGTGAGCGACGGGTTCACCCCGAGGTTCGCCGACACCGAGGCACCGTCGACGACGTACATGGTCGGGTAGTTGTACACCCGCTGGTACGGGTCGATCACGCCGTGCTCGGCGTCGCTGCCGATGGCCGCACCGCCGAGGAAGTGTGCGGTCAGCGGGATGTTGAACAGCTCGCCCCACGTACCGCCCGCCACGCCGTCGATCTTCTCGGCGATGCGCCGGGTGACCTCGTTGCCCGCGGGGATCCACGTGGGGTTGGGCTCGCCGTGGCCCTGCTTGCTCAGGTAGCGCCGGACACCGAACCTGTTGCGCTTGGTGTAGGTCGTGATCGAGTTGTCGAGGTTCTGCATGACGAGCGCGATCATCGTGCGCTCACTCCACCGCCGCGGGTTGAGCAGACGCAGGGTGCCCCGCGGATCGGCCTTGGCCGCCTGAATCAGCTGCTTCCACCGTGGCACGCCCGTGCCGTCGGGCAGCACGCCGTCGGTCATCAGCGTCTGCAGCAGTCCCATCGCGTTGGAGCCCTTGCCGTACCGGCACGGCTCGATGTGGGTGTCCTCGGTCGGGTGGATCGAGGAGGTGATGGCGACGCCGTGGGTCAGGTCGAGGTCGTCCTTGACCCGCAGGCGGCCCGCACCGACGATCGACTCCGAGTTGGTGCGGGTGAGCACGCCCAGCTTGTCGGACAGTTCGGGCAGTCGCCCGGTGTCGCGCAGCTTGAACAGCAGCTTCTGCGTGCCGTAGGTGCCGCCGGCGACGATCACCTGGGACGCCGTGTAGGTGGTCTTCTTCCGACGCACCCAGCGGCCGGTGCGCATGGTGTGCACCTTCCACGACCCGTCGGCCTGCGGCTCGAGGTCGGTGACCGTGGTCATCGGGATGACGTCCGCGCCACCGGATTCGGCGAGGCCGAGGTAGTTCTTGAGCAGCGTGTTCTTGGCGCCGTAGCGGCATCCCGTCATGCACGAGCCGCACTCGATGCAGCCGGTGCGCTCGGGACCGGCGCCGCCGAAGTACGGATCGGGGACGCGCTTGCCCGGCGTCTTCTCGCCGTCGGGGCCGAAGAACACGCCGACGGGGGTCGGCACGAAGGTGTGCCCGACGCCCATGTCGTCGGCGACCTCCTTCATGATCCGGTCGGCGTCGGTGAAGGTGGGGTTGGTGACGACGCCGAGCATGCGCTTGGCCTGCTCGTAGTGCGGCATCAACTCCTCGCGCCAGTCGGTGATGTCACGCCACTGCGCGTCCTTGAAGAACGGGTCCGACGGCACGTAGAGGGTGTTCGCGTAGTTCAGCGATCCGCCGCCCACGCCCGCGCCCGCCAGGATCATGACGTTGCGCAGCAGGTGGATGCGCTGGATGCCGTACATGCCGAACTGCGGCGCCCACAGGAACTTGCGCAGGTTCCAGGATGTCTTCGCCATGTCGGTGTCGGCAAACCGCCTGCCGGCCTCGAGCACGCCGACGCGGTAGCCCTTCTCGGTGAGGCGCAGCGCGCTGACGCTGCCACCGAAACCGGAGCCGACGATCAGGACGTCGTAGTCAGGATCCATGAGCCCATTATGAACTTACCGACGGGTAGCTTGCTAGACAGGCGACCCTAACTTGTAAAGCGTCGGCGTCCCTAGCTGCCGACGGTCAGGCCGACCTTCTGGAACTCCTTGAGATCGCAGTAGCCGGCCTTGGCCATCGCTCGGCGCAGACCCCCGACGAGGTTCAGCGAGCCGAACGGGTCGTCCGACGGGCCGGACAGCACCTGCTCGAGTGACGGCCGCTCGCCGACGGCAACCTGCAGGAGGGCACCACGCGGCAAAGATGGGTGCGCTGCCGCCGACGGCCAGAACCAGCCGTCGCCGAGTGCCTCCTTCGCCGCGGTGAGCGGGGTGCCCAGGACGACGGCGTCGGCGCCGCACGCGATCGCCTTCGCGAGGTCACCCGAGGTGTGGATGTCGCCGTCGGCCAGCACGTGGACGTACCGGCCGCCGGTCTCGTCGAGGTACTCGCGACGCGCGGCCGCGGCGTCGGCGATCGCGGTCGCCATCGGCACGCTGATGCCGAGGACCTCGCTGCTGGTGGTGGCGCCCCACGTCGACCCGTAGCCCACGATCACGCCGGCGGCACCGGTCCGCATCAGGTGCAGCGCGGTGCGGTGATCCAGTACGCCGCCCGCGACGACGGGGACGTCGAGTTCGGAGATGAACGTCTTGAGGTTCAGCGGTTCGCCGTCGGTGGCGACGCGTTCGGCGGAGATGATCGTGCCCTGGATGACAAGGAGGTCGATGCCTGCCGCGACGAGCACCGGCGTCAGCGCCTGGGCGTTCTGCGGGCTGACGCGCACGGCGGTGGTGACCCCCGCGTCCCGGATCCGGGACACCGCGGCGCCCAGCAGGTCCGGGTCGATCGGGGCGGCGTGCAGTTCCTGCAGCAGCCGGACGGCGGCCGACGGCTCCGGGTCCTTGTTCGCCGCCTCGACCACCTGCGCGACCTTGGCCTCGACGTCGGCGTGCCTGCCGATCAATCCCTCGCCGTTGAGGACGCCGAGCCCGCCGAGGCGGCCCAGCTCGATCGCGAACTCCGGCGACACCAGCGAGTCGGTGGGATGCGCGACCACCGGGATCTCGAAGCGGTAGGCGTCGAGTTGCCAGGACGTCGACACGTCCTGGGACGACCGCGTCCTGCGGGACGGGACGATGTTGATCTCGCCGAGTTCGTAGGTGCGGCGGGCGGTTCTGCCCATGCCGATTTCGACCATGTCACGCATGACTCGTGTGTCCCCCAGCCCTAACGGGCGTAGTAGTTCGGCGCTTCGACCGTCATCGTGATGTCGTGCGGGTGACTCTCCTTGAGGCCCGCCGCGGTGATCTGGACGAACTGCGCCTGCTGCAGGTGCTCGATGGTGGCGGATCCGGTGTACCCCATCGCCGCGCGCAGTCCACCCGTCAGCTGGTGGACCACCGTGGACAGCGGACCGCGGAACGGCACCCGTCCCTCGATGCCCTCGGGCACCAGCTTGTCCTCGCTGAGGACGTCGTCCTGGAAGTAGCGGTCCTTGGAGAAGCTCTTCTGCGTACCGCGGCCCTGCATGGCGCCCAGCGAGCCCATGCCGCGGTAGCTCTTGAACTGCTTGCCGTTGACGAAGACCAGATCGCCGGGCGCCTCGGCGGTGCCCGCCAGCAGTGAGCCGAGCATCGCGGTCGACGCGCCCGCGGCCAGCGCCTTGGCGATGTCGCCGGAGTACTGCAGCCCGCCGTCGGCGATCACCGGGACGCCGTGGGGCGAGCACGCCGCCACGGCCTCGAGGATGGCGGTGATCTGCGGAGCACCGACGCCCGCGACCACGCGGGTCGTGCAGATGGAGCCTGGGCCGACGCCCACCTTGACCGCGTCGGCACCGGCCTCGACCAGCGCCAGCGCCGCGGCACGGGTGGCGACGTTGCCGCCGACGACGTCGACCCGGTCACCGACCATCGTCTTGACCCAGTTGACCATGTCGAGCACGCCGCGGTTGTGGGCGTGCGCGGTGTCGACGATCACGACGTCCACGCCGGCGTCGACCAGCGTCATCGCGCGTTCCCGGGCGTCGCCGCCGACGCCGACCGCCGCGCCCACCAGCAGGCGGCCGTCACTGTCCTTGGTGGCCAGCGGGAACTGCTCGGTCTTGACGAAGTCCTTGACGGTGATCAGCCCGGTGAGCTTGCCGTGCCCGTCGACGATGGGCAGCTTCTCGATCTTGTGGCGGCGCAGCAGACCCAGCGCGGCCTCCGCGGACACGCCCTCCTGCGCGGTGATCAGCGGGGCCTTGGTCATCACCTCCGCGACGGGCTTGTCGGTGTCGACCTCGAAGCGCATGTCGCGGTTGGTGATGATGCCGACCAGCGAGCCCTGGGCGTCGACGACGGGCAGGCCCGAGATGCGGAACCGGGCACACATCGCGTCGACCTGGGCGAGCGTGTGCTCCGGGGAGCAGGTGACGGGGTTGGTGACCATACCGGCCTCGGACCGCTTGACGGTCTCCACCTGGCCGGCCTGCTCGGCGACCGGGAGGTTGCGGTGCAACACGCCCATCCCGCCGGCACGTGCCATGGCGATGGCCATCCGGGACTCGGTGACGGTGTCCATCGCGGAGCTGACCAGCGGCACCCGCAGCCGGATGCGCTTGGTCAGCTGGCTGGAGGTGTCGGCGTTGGCCGGGACGACGTCGGACGCGGCGGGCAGCAGCAGCACGTCGTCGAAGGTGAGTCCGAGCATCGCGACCTTGGTGGGGTCGTCGCCGCCGGTGGACACCGGAACGGACAGGGGAAGGCTGCTTTCAGCGATAGACATGGGGGGTGGCCTCCCAGGGGGCGCGACGCGTTGAGACGATGATCGACCATCTTATCGGGACCGGCCGACGTCATCGGGTTCACGCTCCGCGGTGAGCTGGGAATCACCTCCGCAAACGACGCCCGACACACCGCACCGCAGTCCCGGAACGGCTGGCGCGAAACCCGAGGGCTTGCGTACTGTGGAGCCGTGCGTGACCACCTGCCGCCTGGTTTGCCGCCCGATCCGTTCGCCGACGACCCATGCGACCCGTCGGCGGCTCTCGACGCGATCGAGCCCGGGCAGCCGCTGGACTCCCAGGAGCGCATCGCGGTCGAGGCCGATCTCGCCGATCTAGCCGTGTACGAAGCGCTGTTGGCGCACAAGGGAATCCGCGGCCTCGTCGTCTGTTGCGACGAATGCCAGCAGGACCACTATCACGACTGGGACATGCTGCGTGCCAACCTGTTGCAGCTGCTCGTCGACGGCACCGTGCGTCCGCACGAACCCGCCTACGATCCCGAACCCGACGCCTACGTCACCTGGGACTACTGCCGCGGCTACGCGGATGCCTCACTCAACGAGGCGACGTCGTCGGACTCCGACGGCTATCGCTGACGGCGTAACGCACTCACCCCGCGGCACCCGGCACGATCAGTGTCGTGGTGATCGGCGTCTGCTCGACCGCCGTCGTCCGTGGCTGTGACGGCGTGACCGGCGATTGACTGACCGGGGCCTCGACGGGCGCCTGCTGACGGGTGGTCGTCGTCGCCTGCACGGTCGTCGTCGTGGTGGTCGGCGGCACGGTCGTGGTGGGTGACACCGTCGTGGTGGTCGACGGCACGGTCGTCGTGGTGGTCGTGGGTACCGCAGTCGTCGTGGGCACCGCCGTCGTCGTCGTCACCGGTGGCGACGTGGTGGTCGGCGATGCGCTGGTCGGCGACGTCGGGCTGGCCGCCGGGTCCGACGGCGTGGTGGTCGCCAGTTCCGGGCCGGGGATGTCGGTCACCGACGTCGTGGTGCCGGTGGTCGTCGTCCCGGAGGTCGTCTCGGACGGCACGGTCGACGTCGAGGTCGTCTCCGTCGTCGTCGCGGTGGTCTCGGTCGTCTGGGTGACGACCGGCACCGGGAGCAACGTCAGCGGCGAATCCGGGAGCAGCACCGGCGCCGGATCGCCCACCGGCGGCAGTGTCGCAGCCGGATCCTGTTCGACGACCTTGTAGGTCAGGGCGTTGTACTGCTCGATGAGGTCGGACTTCTGCTCGACCGTCTCGACGCTCTGCACGGTGGTCGACAGCGCTGCCAGTCTGTCCTGTGCCTGTTCCCACTGCCCCTCGTCGACCAACTGCTGGACCTGGGCCAACTCCTGCTGGGCCGCGAGGACCACCTGGTCGTCCCGTGTGGTCTGCTGCTCGCCGAAGATCATGGTCCGCATGCCGTACAGCCCGTCGCCGGGCGAGGCGCCGTAGACCGCCACGCCGAAACCGCCGGCGCACAGCACCGCCGCGGCCGCGGAACCGATGACCGCGAGGGACAGCCGGTTCGGTCGGCGCGGGGCGCGCGCCGCGTCGAGTGCCCTCGCCGCGTCGCGTTCGGTGACGACGGCCGACACCGGGGTGTCCCGCACGCCGTCGCGCCAGTCCGCCATCAGGAACGCGAGTTCCGCCTCCGCGGGATCGGTGGAGTAGACCGGCTGGTTGGCGCTCAGCGCCTCGATGAACCGGTCGACCCGGTTGATGTCGTTGAGGCTGGGATCTCCACCGTTGGAGGTCCAGCGACCCTGATCAGGCATGGTCGTGTCCCGTCGCCATGACTTCGTTCTTGAGCCGCGCCAGCGCACGGTGCTGGGCCACGCGCACCGCACCGGCGGTGCTGCCGACGGCCTCGGCGGTCTCCTCGGCGCTCATGCCGACGACGACGCGCAGGATGATGATCTCGCGCTGCTTCTCCGGCAGGATCTCGAGCAGCTTCTTCATCCGCGCCGCGGAATCCGCGTCGATGGCCAGCTGTTCGGGACCGAGTGCGCTCGACGCCCGCTCGGGCAGGGTGTCGGTGGCGTCGGACTTGTTGCGCCCAGCGGCGCGGTGGGCGTCAGCAACCTTGTGTGCGGCGATGCCATAGACGAAGGCCAGGAACGGTCGTCCCTGATCCCTGTAGCGCGGCAGCGCCGTGATGGCGGCCAAGCACACCTCCTGAGCCACGTCGTCTGCTGATAGACCACTTCGGTCCGCGGTTCCGACCCTCGCCCGGACATACCGGACGATGATCGGGCGGATGGTCTCCAGCACTTCCCGGAGCGCATCTCGATCGCCGGCCACCGCTTGAGCAACGACGGCATCGAGACCTTCTCCCGAAATTGTCATCGTGCGCGATATCTCCAGCGTTACGGATGGGGCGGAACCCAGGCAGGTGTGTCAGACAAAGACTAATGATCCGTCGGAGACGGGCAGAATCAGCGGACCGACCACACGCCGCCGCCGACTCTCACGGTAGCGGCGCTCCGGTCCCGCAGCGCGGTGACGGCCGACGGGGTCAGTGCCGCGCTGCCGACGTCGGCCAGCAGGCACGCCAAAGCCCAGGTCAGAGGTATCAATGCCAACGCCTGGGCAGCGTCCAGCGCGGCGTCGGCCACCTGCCTGCAGGCCTCGACGTCACCGCGGGAACACAGTGCGGCGGCCAGCACGACCTCGGACTTCACGGCGTGTCGCGCCGAACCGATCGCCCCCGCCAGGTCGACAGCGCGTCGTGCGTGGCGCACGGCGGCCGTTCCGTCGCCGGTGAACATCGCCAACTCCGCCGACACCCACGCCAGCCGGACCGGGATGCGCGGCGCGGCGTCCGCGGTGATCTGGGCGGCCCGATGCAGCAGGTCCGCGGAGAGTTCGAAGCGGCCCGTCCCGAGGGCGTCCGCCGCGAGACCGACGAGCGCGTCGGCTGCGGCCTCGGGGTGGCCGTCCGCGAGCGCCCACGCGCGGCCGTCCCACGGCCGCGCGGCGTCGTGGTCTCCGAGTTGGCGGAGGAACGACGCGTGTGTGCTGTGGGCGAGCGAGGCAAACGGGCCGCCCGCGGCGACGCGGACCAGGGTCTCGAGGTCGGCGAACGCGCTGGCGTACCTGCCCTGCCCGCCTGCCGCGACGGCGCGGTGCCACAGCTCGGCGGGTGTCGCCGCGGGCGGCAGCGGCCATCGGTCGGGCCGCGCGCCGAACGCCGATTGCGCCAGATCGTCGGCCTCGATGTCCATCGAGAAGGCACGCTATCAACGACCGAGACGGGCCAAAGTGTCGCCAATTCAACATCGGTTAACAGTTGATGGTGTCGACGTTACGTTCACGTCAACTGGACCGGGGCGGATCGGCCAAGCGTGCCAACGGTCTTCGCCGCGAGCAGCGGAAACAGGGGTCGGCGTCGGGACGTGCGCCTTTGCCCACCACAGCTCGCGTTGCGTGTGGGTCCCGATGATTAACACGATGTAAATTCCCGAGCAGCCGCTATGCCCCTGAGCAAGGGTGCGGGCTATTGACGCCATTTCCAGCGCCCTCTTACGTTGTGACCACGAGAAGTCAGCGGCGACTTGCACTCGGAACGGTTCACGACTCAACGCGACATCGCGTGACGCGGAAGCTCGCGTGGAGAGGGGATTTTCCAATGCCTCAGCCGCAACAACTACCCGGACCCAACGCGGACATCTGGGACTGGCAAATGGACGGTCTTTGCCGGGGTGTCGACTCCTCGATGTTCTTCCATCCCGACGGTGAGCGCGGAAGGGCTCGCGCGCAGCGCGAGATGCGCGCCAAGGAGATGTGCCGCAGCTGTCCCGTCATCACCCAGTGCCGCACCCACGCCCTCGCCGTCGGCGAGCCGTACGGGATCTGGGGAGGCCTGAGCGAGTCCGAGCGCGAGATGCTGCTGAAGCGGGGAATCCGCCGCAGCGCCTGATCCACCCGCCGTCGGAGGGGCGGCATCAGGACCGGCGTGACAGCACGAACCGGACCACGACGTACCCGATGCCGCCCACCACGGCCAGCACGCCCAACCAGGGCAGCAGCAGTCCGACGAGCAGGACCAACTGCCCGACGACGGAGACCAAGCCGTCCCACCCGCGCTCGACCTGCCCCAGGAAGCCGTCGTACTGCTTGGGCGCGGGTCCGCCGATGCGCTCGGCGACGAACGTGACGTCGACGGTGCTGTACGCGATCTGATCGCCGAGTTGATCACGCTGCGCCCGAAGGCTGTCGAGGTCCGCCTGCCGCTGTGACAGTGCATCCTCGGCCTTGATCAGCGCGTCGGGATCGCGTGCGTCGCGCATGATCGCCAGCAGGCGCTCGACCGAGGTCTGAAGCGCCGTGATCCGGGCATCCAGGTCGACGCGCTGAGCGGTGACGTCCTCGGCCGTGGTGTCCGCCGTCTGCACCTCGCCGAGCCCCTTCAGCGTCCGAACCAGGCCGTCCAGTTTCGCGACCGGGGCGCGCAGCACCACCGCGGTGTGCGCACGACCCTGGCCCGAGCCGGCGTCCTCCGAGCGACTGTCGACGCGACCGCCTGCCTTCTCCACCTCGACGGCTGCCTCGTCGGCTGCCGCCGACACGTCGGCGACGGTGATCGTCAGGGATGCGGTCTTGACGACGTCGCGGGCCACCTTGGGCGCCTCCGGTGGGCCGTTCAGCGGGGCCGGCGCGCTGACGCCGTCAGCCGTGCCGCCACCCGCGGCGACCGGACCGTCCTCGCGCGGCGATCCCGAACACGCCATCAGCAGCGTCAGCAGCGCCACCGCCACCAGCGAGCGACCTAGTGGAGTCCGGCATCGAGTCATACGGGCAACCTAGCGGCGCGCGGCCGACGGGTCACCGGGTCGCGCGGAGTTCGGCCTTGAGTTCGGCGTTCTCGGCCTCGAGGTCCGACAGCCGGCGCCGGACGTCGACGAGCATCGGTTCGAGTTCGGCGAGGGTGAACCGAGGCGTGATGTGCTGCGGGCAGTTCCAGTCGTAGGCGTCGACGGTGACGACGACGGCGCGCTCCACCACCGCGTCGTAGCCGGGATCGGCCAGCGCCGCGATCAGGTCCGGGTCGTCCTCCGCCGTGACGATCCGGGCGTGCCCGAAGACCTTGAGCCGACGGCGCCGAGCCTGGTCCATGGCGATGATCGCGACTCGGTCGTTTCCGCCGACGTTGCCCACGCTGATGTACTGCAGGTTGCCACGGAAGTCCGCCCACGCCAGCGTGTGCTCGTCGAGCACTCGCACGAAACCCGCTGGGCCGCCGCGAAATTGCACGTAGGGCCATCCCGTCTCGCTCACCGTGGCGAGGTACATGCCGTCGCGCTCGGCGAGGAACTCGGCCTCGTCCTCGGTCAGTGGATCCGGCTCGGTGGCGGCCGCACCGGCGAGACGCTTGCGCGCGTAGACGCGCTCGCTGCCGCGCTCCCGCTGGACCGCCTGGACGTCGTCGGTGAACGCGATCGCCGGGTAGCGCCTACTCATGCCTCCTCCAGCATCAGAGCCTTCCCATGAATTCCCGGACGTAGCCGCTGATCTCCTCGCCGTGGGTCTCCAGGGCGAAGTGGCCGGCGTCGAGCAGGTGGTACTCCCCGTCGGGGAGATCGCGCTTGAAGGCCTCCGCCCCTGCGGCGCCGAAGATCTCGTCGTTCTTCCCCCAGGTGACGAGCAGGGGCGGCTGGTGGGTCCGGAAGTACTCCTGGAACCCGGGGTAGCCGCCGAGGTTGAACTGGTAGTCCCAGAACAGCTGCAGCTGGATGGCGTCGTTGCCCGGGCGATCCAGGCCTGCCTGGTCGGTGAGCCACGTCTCGGGCGCGATGCGGTCCAGCCGGTCAGCGGGTACGCCATGGGTGTACTGCCAGTGGGTCTTGGCCAGGGTCAGGTATCCGCGCACCTCCTGCTCGTTCGCGGCGCGGTCCGCGGCATGGGCGAACAGGACGTCCCAGAACGGCGTGAAGCCCTCCATGTACGCGTTGCCGCTCTGCGAGACGATCCCGGTGATCCGTTCCGGTCTCGCGGTGGCGATGCGCAGTCCGATCGGGGCGCCGTAGTCGTGGATGTAGATCGCGAAGCGCTCGAGGCCCAGGTGCGCGATCAACTTCTCGGTGATCTCGGTCAGCCGGTCGAAGCTGTAGGTGAACTCCTCGACCGACGGCATCGCCGACTGACCGAAGCCGACGTGGTCGGGAGCGATCAGGTGATAGTCGTCCGACAGGGCTGCCATGAGATTGCGGAACATGTGCGAACTCGACGGGAAGCCATGCAGCAGAAGCAGTGTCGGGTTGGCGGGGTCACCCGCCTCCCGGTAGAAGACGTCGAGGCCGTCGATTTCCACGGTGTGATAGCGGGTGCTGAAGGCGGGCATTCGTCCACAGTGCGGGGTGCGTGGCGCCGGATAAAGGGGAGAAACCCGAACGCGGCGATCGCGCGAGCCGATCAATCGGCGTCCGCGGACCTACCATCACCGGTGTGGAGTTGCGTCAACTGGAAGCCTTCGTGGCCGTCGCCGACGAGCTGCACTTCAAGCGCGCCGCCGAGAAGATGCACATCGGCCAGCCGACGCTGAGCGATCTGATCCGCCGGCTGGAACGCGACCTGGGCACACCGCTGTTCACCCGGACCACCCGTCGGGTGGCACTGACGGAGGCGGGGGTCGAGTTGCTGGGCCGCGCCAGGGACATCCTCGAGGACGTGGCCGGAGCCGGTGCCGCGGTGCGCCGGATCGCCGGCGGGGACGCGGGCAGGGTGCGGCTCGGCATCACGCCGTCCGTGGCGCCCACCCTCGCGCCGCATCTCGCCGCCGCGCTGGCTCGCGAGGCACCGGACGTCGAGCTGTCCGTGCGCCGGATGTGGCTGCCGGATCTGCAGCGGGCCATCCCCGACGGCGAGGTGGACGTGACGATCACCTGCGGCCTGGTGCCCGATCCGCCCGGCATCATCAGCGAGGTCTTCTGCGCCGAACCGCTGATCGTCGGCGTGCGGGCCGAGCACCGGCTCGCCGGATGCGAGTCGGTCAGCCTGCACGACCTGCGCGACGAGCCGCTGGGCCTGCGAAGCGCGGACCTGTACCCCGCGAGCCCGATGGCGCTCCGGCAGGTGTTGGAGGCCGCCGGGGTCGCGCCGCCGACCGTCGAACTCACCGACATCGACTTCTCGGCGCGCCGGTGGCCCGAACAGGCCGACGTCCAGTGGATCCTCACGACGGCCGCCAGTGCGGGACCGGACTTCTCGAGCCCCCTGGTGGCGCTGTCGCCGCCGCAGTACGTGCCCTACACGCTGCAGTGGTGTCCGATCCGCGCGGCGACCGCGGCGGTCGGCCGGTTCGTGAACCTCGCGCTCAACGTCGAGGTGCCCGCGGGGTGGATCGAACTGCCGGACCACTTCCCCACCGGCCCGGGTCAGTCCGGCCAGAACTGCAGCCCGTAGGAGTGCAGGACGGCCCGTGATCCGTTCCACTCGTCCAGCAGATCGTCGACGAGCCGGTCGGCGTCGTGGCCGTCTGCGGTCAACATCCGCAGTTCGGCTGCGATGGTGTCCAGGTCTCGCATCATCGTCGAATCCCCCGATTCATCCCCCTGCCCCGATTATGCGCTCGCGTGCATACCGTGGGCAATGACTTCTCGGGTACGAGAAACGCCCCCGGCCGGTGGGCCGGGGGCGCATCTCGCGAGCCGTTCCTAGTGGGCGTGTCCGTGATGCCCGTGGCCGTGTCCGTCGTCCTCGGACTCGGCAGGCTTCTCGACGATGGCGGTCTCCGTGGTGAGGATCATCCGTGCGACGGACGCTGCGTTGAGCACCGCCGAACGGGTCACCTTCACGGGGTCGACGATGCCGTCGGCGAGCAGGTCGCCGTACGACAGGGTCGCGGCGTTGAAGCCCTGACCCGCCGGCAGTTCGGCGACCTTGTTCACGACGACCGCGCCGTCGAGACCGGCGTTGGTGGCGATCCAGTACAGCGGTGACGACAGCGCCGAGGCGAACACCTCGACGCCGAGTGCCTCGTCGCCGGTGACCGTCGAGCGCAGACCGTCGAGGGCCGAGCGGGCCTGGACGAGGGCTGCGCCACCACCGGTGACGATGCCCTCCTCGACGGCCGCCTTGGCCGCCGAGACGGCGTCCTCGACGGCTTCCTTGCGCTTCTTGAGGTCCGTCTCGGTGGCTGCGCCGACCTTGATGACGGCGACGCCGCCGGCCAGCTTGGCCAGACGCTCCTCGAGCTTCTCGCGATCCCAGTCGGAATCCGTGTTCTCGATCTCGCTGCGCAGCTGCGACTTGCGACCCTCGATCGCGTCGTCGGCGCCGCCGCCGTCGACGATCACGGTGCTGTCCTTGTTGACCACGACGCGTCGGGCCGTGCCGAGCACGTCCAGGCCGACCTCGCGCAGCAGCAGACCCACGTCGGGGTTCACCACCTGACCGCCGGTGACGACCGCGAGGTCGTCCAGGAACGCCTTGCGACGGTCACCGAAGAACGGCGCCTTGACCGCAACGGCCTTGAGCGTCTTGCGGATGGCGTTGACCACCAGGGTGGACAGCGCCTCGCCCTCGACGTCCTCGGCGATGATCAGCAGCGGCTTGCCCGACTCGGCGACCTTCTCCAGGAGGGGAAGGAGGTCCGGCAGCGAGCTGATCTTGTCCCGGTGCAGGAGTACCAGCGCGTCCTCGAGGACCGCTTCCTGCGAATCGAAGTCGGTGATGAAGTACGCCGACGTGAATCCCTTGTCGAAGCCGACGCCCTCGGTGACCTCGAGCTCGGTGTTCAGCGTGGAGGACTCCTCGATGGTGACGACGCCGTCGGCACCGACCTTGGTCATCGCCTCGCCGACCAGCTTGCCGACCTCCGCGTCGCGCGAGGAGACGGTGGCGACCTGCGCGATGGAATTCTCGTCCTTCACCGGGGTGGCCGCGGCCAGCAGCGCCTCGGACACCGCGTCGGCGGCCTTGGAGATGCCTGCGCCGAATGCGATCGGGTTGGCGCCGGCGGCGATGTTGCGCAGCCCCGCCTTGATGATCGCCTGGGCCAGGACGGTCGCCGTGGTGGTGCCGTCACCGGCCACGTCGTTGGTCTTGGTGGCGACGGACTTGACCAGCTGGGCGCCGAGGTTCTCGAAGGGATCCTCGACGTCGATCTCGCGGGCGATGGTGACGCCGTCGTTGGTCACGACCGGACCGCCGAAGGCCTTGGCCAACACGACGTGCCGGCCGCGCGGACCGAGCGTGACGCGTACCGCGTCGGCGAGCTTGTCGACACCCGCCTCCATGGCCCGGCGCGCAGTCTCGTTGAACTCAATCTGCTTGCTCATGAATGTTCTTCCTGCTTGAAAGACAGTGGAACGCATGCCGCCCCGGACGTCACCCGTCGAATGCGGGGAGGTCCGGGGCGGAACACGAGTGCTTACTTGTTGACGACAGCCAGCACGTCACGCGCAGAGAGGATCAGGTACTCCTCGCCGCCGTACTTGATCTCGGTGCCGCCGTACTTGCTGTAGATCACGGTGTCGCCCTCGGCGACGTCCAGGGGGATGCGCTTCTCGCCATCCTCGTCCCAGCGGCCGGGGCCAACTGCGACGACGGTGCCTTCCTGCGGCTTCTCCTTGGCCGTGTCGGGGATGACCAGGCCGGAAGCGGTGGTCGTCTCGGCCTCGTTGGCCTGTACGAGGATCTTGTCCTCGAGTGGCTTGATGTTGACGCTCGCCACGATGGAGCCCTCCACTAGTTCGGGTGATGTGTCCGGAGTGCCCGGACATGTGTCGAATACAAGGTGTTCGGCATGCGTCCGTGCCCATTGCGCCGTCGTCGCGGGAGCCGGAACAGGGGGGTTGGCCGCCTGCCACCTAGCACTCTATACACGCGAGTGCTAGCACTCAAGGCTGGGCCGTGCGTGGACGGTTCCGGCGGGTCAGGCGACCTGACCGACGAGCACCGGCAGACCGGGGTCGCTGGCCACGTCGAGTGGCGACGGCGCCGCTCCGGCGGCGATCAGGTGGGCGGCGAACGACGCGATCATCGCGCCGTTGTCGGTGCACAGCCGCGGCTTCGGCACGCGCAGGGTCACCCCTGCGGCGGCGCAGCGTTCCTCGGCGAGTTCCCGCAGGCGCGAGTTGGCCGCCACTCCCCCGGCGATCAGCAGCGTGGAGACGTCCAGGTCGGCGGCCGCACGCAGTGCCTTGCGCGTCAGCACGTCGGCCACCGCCTCCTGGAAGCCGGCGGCGACGTCGGCGGTCGCGGCGTCGGGATCGCGCTCGACGTGGCGGGCGACGGCGGTCTTGAGCCCGCTGAAGCTGAACGCGTACGGGTGGTCGCGCGGCCCGGTCATCCCGCGGGGGAACGCGATCGCGTCCCGGTTGCCGGTGCGGGCCAGGTCGTCGAGCGGCTTGCCGCCCGGGTAGCCGAGCCCCAGGAGTCTGGCCACCTTGTCGTACGCCTCGCCCGCGGCGTCGTCGACGGTGCTGCCCAACTCCTCGATGGGCTCGCCGAGCGACCGGACGTGCAGCAGGTGGGTGTGCCCGCCCGACACCAGCAGCCCGATGCTCTCGGGCAGCGGTCCGTGCTCGTAGACGTCGGCGGCTAGGTGCCCGCCCAGGTGGTTGACCGCGTAGAACGGCACGTCCCACGCCGCGGCGTAGGCCTTGGCGGCCGCCACCCCGACGAGCAACGCTCCCGCGAGGCCGGGGCCGATGGTCGCGGCCACCACGTCCGGCCGCGCCACCCCCGCCACGTCGAGTGCACGGCGCATCGTGGGCCCGAGCGCCTCGAGGTGCGCGCGCGACGCGATCTCGGGGACGACGCCGCCGAAGCGCACGTGCTCGTCGACGCTGGAGGCCACCTCGTCGGCGAGCAGGGTCACCGTGCCGTCGGCGGCGAGGTCGCAGATGCCGACGCCCGTCTCGTCGCAGGAACTCTCGATGGCCAGGATGATCGTCACGACCGCTTCTCCCTCGGGTCCAGCCGCATCGTGTAGGCGTCGGCCCCGCTCACCCGGTAGTACCTCTTGCGCAGGCCCACCCGGGCGAACCCTACGCTCTCGTACAGTCCGATCGCCGCGGCGTTGTCGGTGCGGACCTCGAGGAACACCGTTGCGCCGTCGGCGATCTCGAGGATCAGGTCGAGCAGACGGCGTCCGATTCCCCGGCCCTGGAACGCGCCGTCGACGCCGATCGTGTGGATCTCGTACTCGAACGGCGGCGTACGGCCGAGCCTCGTGATGCCGGCGTATCCGACCAGGGTGCCGTCCACCCGGGCGGCGACGTAGTGGTTGTGCCGCGACTCGAGTTCGCGGACGAAGGCGACGGCGGGCCACGGATCGTCGCCGGGGAACAGCTGCGCCTCCAGCTCGGCGCAGCGGTCGGCGTCCCCGATGCGCAACCCGTCGTAGACGACGTCGGCGGGCGCCGTCACGGTCGCTGCTCGCTGCGAGGCTTGGCGTCGGGCCGACGCAGGTAGAGCGGCACCAGCGGCTCGGGCGGTCGCGAGAGGTCCACGGCGCGAACCAGACCCGACGACGTCGGATACGTGGGGTCGAGCCGGGGCAGGTCGAACAGCGCGGCGTGCTCCGGGGAGCCGGCGACGGCGGCGGCACCGGTCGGCACGTCCGTCGGTGCGGACACGGCGGGCCCGTCGACGCGGACGCCGTCGCGGTAGCGCGCCCAATACACCTCGCGGCGCCGAGCATCGGTGACGACGAGCACCTCGCCTGCGGTGTCGATGCCGATCGCGTCGAGGCTGCACACCCCGTGGACGGGGACGTCGAGGGCGTGCGCGTACGCCGCGGCGGTCGCCATGCCGACCCGCAGCCCGGTGAAGGGTCCCGGTCCGCACCCGACGACCACGGCATCCAGGTCGGGCATCGCCGTGCCTGCTTTCACCATGGCGCGCAACACGTTCGGGGTGAGCTGCTCGGCGTGCGCGCGGGCGTCGACGGTGACGTACTCGGCCAGCACGACGACGTCGGTACCGTCGACGCGCACCACGCCCGCAGTGACCGCGGGTGAGGCGGTGTCGATGGTCAGGACCAGGGTGCTCACGGGTTCTCGTTCCATCGCCACACCGCGGTGCGGACGTCGGTCTCGCCGCCTCGTTCGAGGCGGACGTCGAGGTGGCGGTCGGACAGCCTTTCGGCCAGCCCCTCACCCCACTCGACCACGACGACGGCGTCGTCGAGGTCGGTGTCGAGGTCTAGGGAGTCCAGTTCGCCGAGCAGGTCGGCGTCGACGCCGGCGTGCCCGTCGAGCAGCCGGTAGACGTCGACGTGGATCAGCGCCGGCCGCCCCGCCTGCCGGGCGGGGTGCACCCGTGCCAGGACGAACGTCGGCGAGGTCACCGCACCCTCGACGTCCATCGCACGGGCGATCCCCTTGGCCAGCACGGTCTTTCCCGCACCGAGCGGCCCGGACAGGACCACGACGTCGCCGGCGCGCAGGTCGGCCCCCAGCCGGGCACCCAGCGCCAGGGTGTCGTCGGCGGTGGGCAGTTCGGCCGTGCCCTCGGCACGAACGTCAGCCACGGTGGCGGGCCCGCTCCCGCAGGCGCCGGGTCAGCGCGACGAGCTTGGACGGCGTGGCCCGTTCGACGAGGCGGACGAGCGCATCGTCAACGATCTCGGGCTGTTCCAGCTGAACCAGATGTCCTGCGCCACCGACGATCACGAGTTCGGACTTCGGCAGCGCGGCCGCCATCGCCGCGGAGTACTCGCTCGGGGTGAGCAGGTCGCGGTCGCCACACACCACCAGCGCCGGAACCTTGGCCAGGGTGGTCAGCGCCTCGGTCTCGTCGTGCACCTCGAGCGCGTGGAGGAAGCCGACGATCGTCGGGATGGGGGTGTCGTGCATCATTCTCTCGGAGAAGGCCACCACGCTGGGACTGACCCTCTCGTCGCCATAGGACGCCGCGCGCAGGATCGGACCGATCACCGATCGGGCGGCACCGCGGGTGCGGTGCACCGTCTTCGGGGCGTACCTGACCGCGAAGCGCACGGCCTCCAGCGCGGGGTTGCGCAGGATCTCGCCCAGCGGCGAGCGCGAAACACCCTCGGCCGCCGTGGAGATGAGTGCCACGCCGACGATGCGGGTCTTGTAGTGCTTCGGGAACTGGCGGGCGTGTGACAGCACCGTCATGCCGCCCATCGAGTGACCGACCAGCACCACCGGGCCCCGCGGGGCCATGACGGCGAGCACGGCCTCGAGGTCCTGACCCAGCTGCGGCACCGTGTAGGTCGCGGGCGCGGCATCACCGGACCGCCCGTGTCCGCGCTGGTCGTAGAACACCATCCGGACCTGGGTGCCCCACTGCTCGGAGAGCCGGGCGCGCTGAAAGTGGAACGCGCCCATCCGTAGACAGAAACCGTGCGCGAAGACGACCGTCAGCGGTGCGTCCTCGGGACCGACCTCGCGGACGGCCAGCGGGACGCCGTCGGCGGTGGTCACCACGCAGCTGCGGTCCGCGTCGAGCAGTTCGAAGTCCTCGTCGCGGTGCAGGTCGTCCTCGGTCACGCGGCGGGTCAGCGACTTGGCCACCGTGGAACCCGCGAGCCCACCGACCGCCGAGAGCCCGGCGAGACCTGCCAGCCAGCTCGCCTTGCGGGCCCGGCTCACCGGGCCGGGCCGATCGCGGCACCGCCGGTGTAGACGCGGCCGACCCGCCCCCGCGGACTCGTCACGATCTCGTAGTTGATCGTGCCGAGGGTCTCCGCCCAGTCCTGTGCGGTGGGTTCGCCGCGAGCGCCGGACCCGAACAGGATGGCGTCGTCGCCCTCGCGGACGTCGCCGCCGTCGGGTCCGAGGTCGACGACGAACTGGTCCATGCAGACCCTGCCGACGCTGGGCCTGCGCCGCCCGTTGATCTGAACGTCGAACCGGCCGCCGAGGCTGCGGAACACGCCGTCGGCGTACCCGATCGGGATCAGCGCCACGGTGGTGTCGCGGTCGGCGATCCAGGTGTGGCCGTAGGACACGCCGTCGCCCGCCTCGATCGACCGCACCTTGGCGACCGGGCAGGTCAAGGTCATGGCCGGGATCAGCCCCATGTCGCCGCGCGCCGGGATGGGCGTCTGGCCGTACACGGCGATGCCGGGCCGCACCAGGTCGAACGCCAGGTCCGGCCGGGTCATGGCGGCGGGCGAGTTGGCCAGGTGCGCGATCTCGAAGGCGACGCCCGCCGCGGCCGCCTGGGCGCGCATGTCACGGAACCGGTGTGCCTGGCGGTCGTTGACGCCGCTGTCGGGGTCGTCCCCGCACGCCAGGTGGGACATGATGCCGCGGAGCCGGACCGCGCCCGAGGCTGCAACACGGGCGAGTTCCGGCAGCATGTCGGCGAATTCGGCACCGCTTGCCCCGTTGCGGCTCAGCCCGGTGTCGACCTTGACGGTCAGCGTCGCGGCGGTGCCGGTCCGCTCGACGGCGTCGAGGACGTCGGCGAGCTGGCGCGGCGAGGAGACCGCCACCTGCACGTCGGCCACCAGGGCGGGTCCGAAGTCGACGCCGGGCGCGTGCAGCCAGGCCAGCAGCGGGCCCGTGAACCCGTCGCGGCGCAGCGTCAGCGCCTCGTCGAGCGTGGCCACCCCGATCTCGGTGGCCCCGGCCGACAGCGCCGTGCGGGCGACGGGTAGCGCGCCGTGGCCGTAGCCGTCGGCCTTGACGACCGCCATCACGCCCGCGGACCCGGCGTGCTCGACGAGCAGCGCGACGTTGTGCGCGATGGCGTCGAGGTCGACGACCGCGGTGGCGGCGTGGGTGGTGACGTCGGTGATCTGCATGGTCGCCCTCGAGTATCCCAGAGGCCGGCCGGATGCCCGCCGCAGCTAGTGCGCGAAGGGCTGCACCTCGTCGAAGTGCCCGTTGGGCTTCAGTTCGTCGAGGGTCTTGAGGACGGTGAGCGTGTCGTCGCGCAGCGCACGTGCGAGATCGGCGGAGAAGCCCTCCCGCACCACGACCCGCAGCACCGTCACGTCGGATGCGTCGTCGGGCATCGTGTAGGCCGGCACCTGCCAGCCGAACGACCGCAGCGCATGCGAGACGTCGAACTCCGTATAGGCGCGGTCCCCCTTGAGGCGGAAGCTCACGACCGGGATCGCCGAGCCGTCCGAGATCAGCTCGAAGTGCTCGCTGTTCCTCAGCTGGTCGCCGAGCCAGCGGGCGGTGTCGGACAGGCTGTGCATGACCTGGGAGTACCCGGCGCGGCCGAGGCGCAGGAAGTTGTAGTACTGGCCGATGACCTGGTTGCCGCCCTTGGAGAAGTTGAGCGTGAACGTCGGCATGTCACCGCCGAGGTAGTTCACCCGGAAGACCAGTTCGTCGGGCAGGTGCTCGGCGTTGCGCCACACCACGAACCCGATGCCCGGGTAGGTCAGGCCGTACTTGTGACCGCTGACGTTGATCGACACCACCCGCGGCAGCCGGAAGTCCCACGAGACCTCGGGGTGCAGGAACGGGACGACGAAGCCACCGCTGGCGGCGTCGACGTGGACCGGCACGTCCACCCCGCCGGCCGCGGCGATCTCGTCGAGGACCGCGCAGATCTCGGCGATGGGTTCGAGTTCCCCGGTGTAGGTGGTGCCCAGGATCGCGACCACGCCGATCGTGTCCTCGTCGACCGCCGCGCGGACCTGCTCGGGGGTGATGACGTACCGGCCCTCCTCCATCGGGAGGTAGATCGGCTCGACGTCGAAGTAGCGACAGAACTTCTCCCACACGACCTGCACGTTCGAGCCCATCACCAGGTTCGGGGTGCGCGTGCGCCAGTCCTTCCCCACCTTCTGACGCCACCGCCAGCTCATCGCCAGACCGGCGAGCATCACGGCCTCACTGGAGCCCACCGTCGACACGCCGATCGCGCTGGCGGGGTCGTCGTCGCGCAGGCCCTCGGCGTGGAAGAGGTCTGCGACCATCGAGACGCACCGCTGCTCGATGGCCGCCGTCGCCGGGTACTCGTCCTTGTCGATCATGTTCTTGTCGAACGTCTCGGCCATCAACTTCTCGGCCTCGGGGTCCATCCACGTCGTCACGAACGTCGCGAGGTTGAGCCGTGAGCTGCCGTCCAGCATCAGTTCGTCGTGGATGTACCGGTAGGCCGCCTGAGGGTCCATCGGCTCGTCCGGGAGGCGCAGCGATGGCACCGGCGCGGTCGACAGTCGCCCGGTGTAGGCGGGGGCGATCGACGAGGTGTGGCGGTGCCTGCGTGACGACATGGGTGACGGTCTCCTGGGGTGGGTTAGAGCGCGGCGATCGACGCACGGACGTGGTCGAGGATCCTCGATGCGGACACCGGTGCCGACGCCGGTCCGGGATCGGCGGCGGCGAGTCCGGCGGCGCGCGCGTGCACGAAGGCCGCCGACGCGGCGGCCTCGCCGGGAGGCAGGCCGGAGGCGAGCAGGGCGCCGACGATGCCGGACAGCACGTCGCCCGACCCGGCGGTGGCGGCCCACGACTGACCGGCGTCGTTGACGTAGACGGCGCCCGACCCGGGTTCGGCGATCACCGTGACGTTGCCCTTGAGCAGGACCGTCGCGCCGAAGGCGGCGGCGAGGCGGCGAGTCGCGGCCACCCGGTCGTCACCCGGGGGGTGGCCCGCGAGCCGGGCGAACTCCCCGGCGTGCGGGGTGAGGACGGTCGGCGCGGAACGCCCGGCCACGAGGTCCGGATGGGCGGCGAGGATCGTCAGGCCGTCGGCGTCGACGATCACCGGCAGGTCGGTGCCGAGGGCGAAGCTCAGCGCCGCGGCGCCGGCCTCGTCGGTGCCGAGACCCGGTCCGACCACCCACGCCTGCACCCGGCCCGCAGCGTGTGCCGAGGACGTGGCGATGACCTCCGGCCAGTGCGAGACGACCTCGGCCGCAGCGGTTCCGGCGTATCGGACCATGCCCGAGGTCGCCGCGACGGCGGCACCGGTGCACAGGATCGCCGCACCCGGGTACGTCGCCGATCCGGCCATGACGCCGGTGACGCCCTGGGTGTACTTGTCGTCGTGCGGACCGGGCTTGGGCCAGCGTGTCTCGACGTCGGGGGCGTCGAGTGCGCGGACGTCGGACCCGGGCAGGTCGAGTCCGATGTCGACCAGCTCGACGCGACCGCAGTCACCCAGCGCATGAACGGGTTTGAGACCGCCGAACGTGACGGTGAGGGCTGCGTGCACGTGCGGACCGTCGGCGGCACCGGTGTGGACGTCCAGCCCGCTGGGCAGGTCGACCGCCACCACCGGGATGCGACGGTCGTCCACGTCGGCGAACAACTCGGCAGCCCCAGGCCGCAGCGACCCCGAGGCGGAGATGCCGACCACACCGTCGATCACCAGATCCGTTGCGCAGGGCACGGTCTCGACGATGCGACCGCCGGCCGCACGGAAGGCGGCCAGACCGCCGGCGTGCGCGCGGTCGGGGTTCAGCAGGACGGCGGTGACGGCGGCGCCGCGACGCCGCAGGAACGTCGCGGCCCACAGGGCGTCACCACCGTTGTCGCCGGAGCCGACGACCGCGCAGATCCGCCGACCGGCGACGGTGCCGAGTTCCCGGGCGATCGCAACCGCCAACCCGTACGCCGCCCGGCGCATCAGGCCGCCCTCGGGCAGCGACGCCAGCAGCGGAGCCTCGGCGTTCCGGATCGCGTCAGCGGAGTGGTAGTGGCGCATCGAGTTCAGGATTCCATGCCGACGGCTGCCGCAGGAGAACGTCGGGGAAACTCACAGCGCGCGCTCAGGCCTTGCGATTCTCGCCGAGTTCTTCGACGATCGGGTTGACCGGCGGGACGTCCTTCTCGCCCTGGGCCCGCCCGGGGTGATCGGGGAGGGTTCCGGCCCGAGCCTTCTCGGCCGCGGACGGGCCGTCGTCATGGGTGACGGAGGCGAGCACCTCGCCGATGTTGCCGTACTCCTCGGGCGGTATCGCCCGGAGCGCACCGAGAGTGTCCTGGTCTGCCCCGTTGCGGTCGGCAACGGCGAGCAGCCGGTCCTTGTCGGCGGGGAAGTCCGCGTCGTTGAGGGCGTCCTCGACGCGCTTGCGATTGGTGGAGGCGACCATGATGCTCCTTCGCTCGAAAGGCGGATGCTGACACGGCTCGCATGCCCGATGGACGCCCGGGAAAACCTCAGCCCTTCGCCCGCCCGTAGTGCCTCCGCGCCTTCATCCGGTTGCCGCACACCTCCATCGAGCACCACCGCGCGGTGCCCGCCCGGCTGCGGTCCAGGAGGAACAGGTGACACTCGCCGTTGGCGCACGGCCGGAGGCGTCCGGGCATGCTCGCCTGCAATTCGCCCCAGGCGAGCACGACGCGTGCCGCCCAGTCGGCGTCGAGCCGCCATTCGACGGCACCGTCGACGATCGCCGGGGTCTGGGTGACGCCGTCGAGGTACTGCGTCAGGACGACCGCCGGATCGCCGCCGCGGACCACCCGCTGCAGGTCGTCACGCAACCGACGCACGTCCGCGAGGCGACGTCCGGACGCGCCGTGCGACCGCAGCCACTCCCCGGTCAGCACGTCGGTCGGCCGATCGTCGACGACCGGCGTCGTGTTCAGCAGGTCGAGCAGCACCGTCTCGCCCTCGCCGACGTTCATCTAACCATCATATAACACTTGACAGGTTAGGTCGACGTCGCTTGACTGTGCCTAACCGTCACAATCCGATGAAGGAGTTAGACATGGTCACCCACCACCGCTACGCAGAGGTCCTCGGCCGCCGGCTCTTCTACCGGGAGTCGGGGCCCGTGAACGCCCCCGCGGTGGTGCTGCTGCACGGCACGCCAGCCAGTTCGCACATGTACCGCAACCTGATTCCCGCGCTCGCCGACCGCTACCGCGTCATCGCGCCGGACTATCCCGGCTTCGGGCACTCCGACGTCCCGGTGGCCGACGACTTCGAGTACACCTTCGACGCGCTGGCCGACCACGTCGACGCCCTGCTCGACCACCTGGGCCTCGACCGCTACGCGCTCTACGTGCAGGACTACGGCGCCCCGGTCGGATGGCGGCTGGCCCTGCGTCACCCCGAGCGCATCGCGGCCGTCGTGACGCAGAACGGCAACGCCTACGTCGAGGGCTTCGTCGGCGATGCCATGGAGCCGCTGTTCGCCTACGGGCGGGACCGCAGCGCTGCGAACGCCGAGCCGCTGCGGGGACTGATCAGTCCCGACGGGCTCGAATGGCAGTTCACGCACGGCGTCTCGGACCCGACCGTCGTCGATCCCGACGCGTGGGCGACGGCCCTGCACTCGGTGGCCTCGACGCCGGAGCGGGTCGACGCGCAGCTCGCGCTGTTCGCCGACTACGTCAGCAACGTGGAGTTGTATCCCACGGTGCACGAGTACTTCCGCACGTCTCGGGTGCCGTTGCTGGCGGCGTGGGGACGCCACGACCAGATCTTCGGGCCCGACGGCGCCCGCGCGTTCACCCGGGACCTCCCGGACGCCGAGGTCCACCTGCTCGACGGGGGCCACTTCCTGCTGGAGAGCCGACTCGACGAGGTCGTGGCGCTGGTCCGCCCGTTCCTCGCGGAGCACCTCTAGCCGTCCACCTCGTCCCAGAACCGGCGGGCACGATCGGCGATTCGCTCGGGGAACTCGCCGTTGATCGCATGCGACGCGTCGTCCCACAGTTCGACGTGGCCGTGCCGCAACGTCTCTCGCGCCGCGCCGGCTGCCCGGCGTGCGTCGTGGATGACGCTGCGACCGGCGAACAGCGCCAGCACCGGAACGTCGATGCCGCGCAATTCATCGGCGGTGAACCTCGTCGGGTGGGGCTGGCGCAGGACGTAGTCGATGGACCCGGCGTCGACGAGACGAGCCACCGGGTCCGAACCGTCGACGTCCGCGCCGCCCGCGATCCACCGAAGGACGCTGCGCCGCAGCCACTCCGGAGCGTGTGGCACGCTCATCGGCAGCACCGCCAGCATGGTCCGCACCGGGATGGGCGCGAACGTCAGCACCGGGTCGAGCAACGTCAGCGATGCCACCCGGCGAGGGTGGCGCACCGCGAGGTTGGTGGCCGACCAACCGCCGAACGACACCCCGAGCAGATGGGCCGAGTCGAGACGCAGGCCTGCGAGCACGTCGTCGAGCCAGCGCGCCTGGTCCCGGGCATCGGTGATCGGACGGCGCTGCACCGACAGTCCCGGTTCCCCGATCAGGTCCACGCAGTAGACGGTCCGGTGGCTCAAGAGCCCTGGCAGATTCGCGGCCCACATCGGTGTCGAGGCGTTGCGGCCGGGCAACATGACCACGGGGCGACCGGCGCCGTCGCCGAACCGGTGGACCCTGGCCTCCCCGAAGGCCGTCGGCACGTCGAGTGTCCGGCGTTCGGGCAGCGCCGCCATCGCCGCCTCGTAGGCGGAGGCGAAGTGCCTGCGCGCGGCGTCGCTGCGGAAGTGCCCGACGCCGGTCACGCAGTGCCTACTCGACGGTGACCGACTTGGCGAGGTTGCGCGGCTTGTCGACGTCGTACCCGCGGGCACGCGCGACGCCCGCGGCGAAGACCTGCATCGGGATGGTCGAGAGCAGCGGTTGCAGCAGCGTCGACACCGCGGGGATCTCGATGAGGTGGTCGGCGTGCGGACGGACCGTGTCGTCACCCTCCTCGGCGATCACGATGGTGATCGCGCCGCGAGCCTGGATCTCGCGGATGTTGCTGAGCAGCTTGCTGTGCAGGACCGCGGCGTTCTTCGGTGACGGCATGACCACGATGACCGGCACGTCGTCCTCGATCAGCGCGATCGGTCCGTGCTTCAGTTCGCCGGCCGCGAACCCCTCGGCATGCATGTAGGCCAGTTCCTTGAGCTTCAGCGCGCCCTCGAGTGCCACCGGGTAGCCGACGTGGCGGCCCAGGAACAGCACCGTCGACGACGACGCGAACTTCCTCGCCAGCTCGGTGACGGGTTCCATGCACGACAGCACCCGGGCGACCTGGTCGCTCATGGCCTCGAGTGCCAGGTACTCGCGTTCCACCTCGTCGGGGTACTTGGTGCCGCGGGCCTGCGCCAGCGCGAGGCCGACGAGGTAGTTGGCGGCGACCTGCGCCAGGAACGTCTTGGTCGACGCGACGCCGATCTCCGGCCCCGCGCGGGTGTAGAGCACGGCGTCGGCCTCACGGGGGATCTGCGACCCGTTGGTGTTGCAGACGGCCAGCACCTTGGCCTTCTGGTCCTTGGCGTGCCGGACCGCCTCGAGGGTGTCGGCGGTCTCGCCCGACTGCGAGATGGCGATGACCAGCGTGCTGCGGTCGAGCACCGGATCGCGGTAGCGGAACTCGCTGGCCAGCTCGACCTCGACGGGGAGCCTCGTCCAGTGCTCGATGGCGTACTTGGCCAGCAGGCCGGAGTGGTACGCCGTGCCGCACGCGACGATGAAGACCTTGTCGACCTCCCGGAGCTCCTGGTCGGAGAGGCGCTGCTCGTCGAGGACGATGCGGCCGTCGACGAAGTGTCCGAGCAGAGTATCGGCGACGGCGGTCGGCTGCTCGGCGATCTCCTTGAGCATGAAGTAGTCGTAGCCGCCCTTCTCGGCGGCCGACAGGTCCCAGTCGATGTGGAACGGGCGAGCGCGGTCCGACGCGTCGTCGCCGGCGAAGTCGGTGATGCGGTAGCCGTCGGCCGTGATGACGACGGCCTGGTCCTGGCCGAGTTCGACGGCCTCGCGGGTGTGCTCGATGAACGCCGCGACGTCGGAGCCGATGAACATCTCGCCGTCGCCGACGCCGACCACCAGCGGCGTGGACCGACGCGCCGCCACGATGGTGCCGGGATCGTCGGCGTTGGCGAACACCAGCGTGAAGTGACCCTCCAGCCTGCGGAGCACGGCCAACACCGAGGCCGGGAAGTCGCCCGCGTGCTCACCGCTGCGGTACTCGTGGGACACCAGGTGCACGGCGACCTCGGTGTCGGTGTCGCTGGCGAACTCGATGCCCGCGGTCTCCAGCTCGGCGCGCAGGGTGGCGTAGTTCTCGATGATGCCGTTGTGGACCACCGCGATCTTCCCCGCGGCGTCGCGGTGCGGATGCGCGTTGCGATCGGTGGGCCTGCCGTGGGTGGCCCACCGGGTGTGGCCCATCCCGGCGCTTCCCACCAGCACGTCGGCGTCGGTCTCGTCGAGGGCGGTCTCCAGGTTCGCGAGCCGACCGGCCCGGCGCCGAACCGTCAGTCCGCCGTGTCCGTCCAGCAGGGCGATGCCCGAGGAGTCGTAGCCGCGGTACTCCATCCGACGCAGCGCGTCGACGACGATGCCGCGGGCAGGACGCTGTCCGACGTAACCGACGATTCCGCACACGACGTCGAGAATAGTGCAGTAGTGGCCTCGTGCCCGACTCGTCGGTCGTGGGATAGGTTCAAGGCGTGGCCAAGACCAAGAAGCTGTTCGCTTCCTTGACCCGGCGCGGCCCGCACCGCGTATTGCGCGGTGACCTGGCATTCGCCGGCCTGCCCGGGACCGTGTACACGCCGGAGTCCGGGCTCAACCTGCCCGCCATCGCCTTCGGGCACGACTGGCTGGCGAGCGCGCACCGCTACGACGGCCTGCTGGAGCACCTCGCGTCCTGGGGGATCGTCGCCGCCGCCCCCAACACCGAGCGCAGCATCGCGCCGTCGGTGCTCAACCTGGCGTTCGACCTCGGCTCCACCCTCGACATCGTGTCCGGGGTCCGGCTCGGCACCGGCCAGATCAGCGTCCACCCCACCAAGCTGGGCGTGGTCGGACACGGTTTCGGCGGGTCCGCGGCCGTGTTCGCCGCGGCGGGCATGCCGAACCGGCTCAAGGCCGTCGCCGCCCTCTTCCCATCGGTCAGCAGCCCGCCTGCGGTGCAGCCCGCATCGAGCCTGCGGGTGCCCGGGCTCATCCTCGCCGACCCCGGCGATCCCATGTCGCTGCGGTCGAACGCGGTCGAGCTGGCGCGGGTGTGGCGTCCGGCGACGCTGCGCGCGGTCAAGGACGTGACGGCGGGCGGCATCGTCGAGGGACGGCGGCTTGCGCGCCTGATCAAGATGCCCGGAGCCGACAAGGGCACGCAGAAGATCGTCCGCGCGCTGCTCACGGGCTACCTGCTCGCCGAACTAGCCGACGACAAGACCTATCGCGAGTTCGCCGACGGCGAAGCCGCGCTACCGAAGACCGAGGTGCTCGATCCGTTCGCCGACGACGCCGTCGACATCGAGAACAAGGTCGTCGCACTCCTCAAACCGTAGGCCGGGTATAAAGCCATGATGCGCACCGGAATCTTCCTGAGTTACGCCGACGGCTTCCGGGAGGCCGCCGAAGAGGTCGTCGAATTCGAGAAGATCGGCGTGGACATCGCCCTGGTTGCGGAGGCCTACTCCTACGACGCCGTCAGCCAGCTCGGGTACCTGGCCGCGAAGACGTCGACCATCGAGCTGGGCACCGGAGTGGTGCCGATCTACACCCGCACCCCCGCACTGATGGCGATGACGGCGGCAGGCCTGGACTACGTGTCCGACGGCCGCTTCCACCTCGGGCTCGGGACGTCCGGCCCGCAGGTCGTGGAGGGCTTCCACGGCGTTCCGTTCGACGCGCCGATCGGGCGGACCCGCGAGGTCGTCGACATCTGCCGGCAGGTGTGGCGGCGTGAGAACCTCTCCTACTCGGGCAAGCACTACCAGGTGCCGCTGCCCGCAGAGCGTGGCACCGGGCTGGGCAAGTCACTGCACCTCATCAATCATCCGGTGCGCGAACGGATTCCGATCACCATCGCCGCCCTCGGGCCGAAGAACGTCGAGCTGACCGCCGAGATCGCCGAGGGTTGGCAGCCGGTGTTCTTCTACCCCGAGAGGGCGGATTCGGTGTGGGGCGAGTCGCTTCGCGCCGGCGCAGCCAAGCGCGACCCCGACCTGGGGCCGCTCGACGTGATCGTGTCGGCGACACTGGCCATCGGCGACGACGTCGAGGATCGGCTGGCGTGGGCGAAACCCCAACTGGCGCTGTACATCGGCGGCATGGGTGCGCGCGGGAAGAACTTCTATCACAGCCTCGCCACCCGCTACGGCTTCGGCGAGGTCGCCGACCGCATCCAGGACCTGTACCTGGCGGGCAACAAGGCCGAGGCCATCGACGCCGTGCCCGACGACCTCGTCCGCAACGTGTCGCTGATCGGTCCGCGTGGCTTCGTCGCCGAACGCCTGGCCGCGTACGCCGAGGCGGGCGTGACGACGCTGCTGGTGCACCCGATGGGCGTCGACGCCGCCGAACAGCGCCGATTCGTCGAGGAACTGGTCTCGCTCGCGAAATAGTCACCCCCGGGGTGATGCGCGTCTCCTAATTGGGGACGGCGCACGGGTTCCGATAGAGTGTCCCCAGCGGCATCGTCAGTTCTGCCTTTTGCCGCCTCTCGTTCGTTCACACCGAGACCAGCCCTTGGCGCCGCGGGAACACCCGCGCCGGGCAGAACGACCACTCGACTTTCGGAGTTTCTTCACCACCATGTCAACTTTCAGTGAATTCGGCCTGCCCACGGCCGTCGTCAACACCCTCACCGCCGCAGGCATCGAGGAGGCGTTCCCGATTCAGGCTGCGACGCTTCCCGATTCGCTCGCGGGCCGTGACGTCCTCGGCCGCGGCCGCACCGGCTCGGGCAAGACCTACGCCTTCCTGCTGCCGCTGGTCGCCCGCCTCGCCGCCAACCCGGCACCCCGCAAGCCCGGCAAGCCCCGCGCGCTGATCCTCGCCCCCACCCGCGAACTCGTCTCCCAGATCGAGGCGGCGCTCGCTCCGCTGGCCGCGGCGACCGGCCTCAACTCGGTCATCGTGTTCGGTGGCGTCGGCGCACAGCCCCAGATCGACAAGCTCCGCAGGGGCGTCGACGTCGTCATCGCGTGCCCCGGCCGCCTCGAGGACCACGTCCAATCGCGCCACGCCGACCTGTCCGCGGTGGAGATCACCGTGCTCGACGAGGCCGACCACATGGCCGACCTCGGCTTCCTCCCCCCGGTCAAGCGCCTGATGGACAAGACGCCGAAGAACGGCCAGCGCCTGCTCTTCTCCGCCACCCTCGACGGCGGCGTCGACGTGCTGGTGAAGCGCTACCTGCACGACCCGATCGTGCACAGCGTCGACTCCGAGCAGTCGCCCGTCAGCGCCATGGTCCACCACGTGCTGCACGTGGACAGCGCGTCGCGCTTCGAGGTCATCACCGACCTGGCCGCGTCGCCGGGCCGCACCATCGTGTTCGCTCGTACCAAGTACGGCGCGAAGGGCCTTGCGCGCAAGCTCAACTCGCGCGGCGTCCCCGCGGTCGAGCTGCACGGCAACCTGTCGCAGAACGCCCGTACGCGCAACCTCGCGGCGTTCTCCGACGGCACCGCCGCCGTGCTCGTCGCCACCGACATCGCCGCCCGCGGCATCCACGTCGACGACGTCAACCTCGTCGTGCACGCCGACCCGCCGGTCGAGCACAAGGCCTACCTGCACCGCTCGGGCCGTACCGCCCGCGCGGGCGCCGACGGCACCGTGGTGACGCTGATGCTCAGCGAGCAGGTCTCCGACGTGCGCAGCCTCACCCGCAAGGCCGGCGTCACGCCGACCATCACAAGGTTCAGCGGCGCCGATCACCCGGTCCTGCAGGAGATCTCGCCCGGCGAGCGCAGCTTCAGCGGCGCCATCGCCCTCACCGCACCCGAGACCGACGAGCAGCGCGGGATGCAGCCCTCCTCCGATCGTCCCCGCCGGTCGCGCGGCCCGCGTGGCGGCGGCTCCGGCGGTTCGGGTCGCGGTCGCGCGCCCTCGGCGTCCGGATCGTCGCGCGGTGGCAGTCGCCAGGGTGGCAGCCGCCACGGCGGCGGACACCAGAGCGCCGGACGACAGTCCAGCGGCCGCTAGGTCTCACACCACCAACGTCGACCGTGGGGTCTGCGTACCGATCTCGTCGACGATCGGTACGTAGGCCCCACGCTTGCGTCGTGGGCCGTGCTCATTCGCCGACGCTGGGTAGTTCCTCGGCCGCGATCTCGCATGCCGTCTTCTCCGCGGGCAACGCCTCGGGCACCGCGGGCGGTAACGGAGGCGGCGGTGGCGGTGGTTCCGTCACGGCGGGCGGTGGCGGCAGGACCTCGGCGGGTGGCTCATCGACGGGCGGCTCTGCGGCGGGTGGGTCCTCGGCGACTGGGTCCTCGGCGGGTTCGTCCACGGGCTCGAGCTCCTCGGCGGGTTCGTCCTCGGGCTCGTCCTCCTCGTCGAGATCCGGCTCCTCGTCATCGAACTGGTCGTCGAACTCCTCCCCGAGGCCTAATCCCGGGTCGTCTTGCAGTCCACCGCCGGTGAACCCGCCGATCAGATCCGCGAGCTGCTGACCGAACCCGGACAGACCGGAGAGTCCCGTCATCCCCGACCCGAGCGACGGCATGCCGCCCTCTCCCATGCCACCGAGCGCGGCCGGAGCTGGGACCGGCGGCGCGACGGGCGCAACGGGCGCAACGGGATCCATCGGTGGCACGGCAGGTGCGGGCGCTGGAGCCGCAGCCGTCGCGGCCGCCGGAACGGTGCCACCCGCGGGCGGGTCGAAGGGCACCGAGGGACATCCCTCGAGACGGGCGATCGCCTCGTCGAAGGCCGACGTCACCCGGTCGAACGACGCGCGCATCTCGGTCAGCAACTCCGCGCCGATGTCGTTGTCCACGAACGGCTTCACCCGCTGGTCGACCAGTTCGCTGGCCGCGGCGAGGTCACCACCACCGGACGTCACGGTGCGGGCCGCGTCGAGCCATTCACCGCGCTCGGCCGCGGGCCGGTCGTCGACGTCGAGCACGGCGTCGACCTTGGCGTCGACCGCCGCCCACAGGCTGTCCCGCAGCGTCGACGTGGCCGCCGCTGCGTCGTGCAGGGCGCCGCTGGTCGCGTCCGCCGCCGCCGCCTGCCGGAGCAGGACGTCGTGCGCCGACGTGCCGCCCGTCCCCGACCAGGCCCCCGCCAGCCGCGCCGTCAGCGACGCCTGGAGCCGTGCCGCGTCGTCGGCCGCCGCGGCCGCCCGGGTCAACGCATCGGAGTCCGATTGCAGCGCAACGAGATCGAGGCCGTCCTCGGTGCCGTACTGCTCGCGCAACGCGTCGTCGGTCACTCCCGTGAATCCGAGCGAGCGGCACGCCGACACGTAGGCGGTGGTGTTCTCCACCGCGGGGAATCCCTGCGCGAGTCGCGCCGCCACGTCCGCCACCGTCACACCAGCCTGCGCGCTGCGTCGTCGTCGGTGCGCACGTAGTCGTCCGCCGACGTCCGCAGTGCCGTCGCGGTCTCGGCGGCGGTCTCGGCCCAGCGCCGCATCGTGGCGTCGATCCCGTCGATCGCCCGGCGCAGCGCGTCACCCCGCGCCGAGTGTGACCGCCCCGCGACGGCTCCGTCGAAGGTCAGGCCGGCGAGGTGCGACCGGGCTCCGGTCACGGCCTCGGCGACGGCGTCGTAGCCGCGGGCCACGTCGCGCAGCACTGCGACGTCGACCCGGGCAGCATCGAGTTGTCCCATGTAGGGGTTTGACGCAGCGGCGGCCCGATCGGTTCCGTCGGATCAGCCCTGGGCGCTGACCTGCTCTGCGACCCTGGCCGCGAGGAGTCGTGCGGTGTCCTCGTCGGCGGCTTCGACCATCACGCGGACCACCTGCTCGGTGCCGGACGGCCGCAACAGGATCCGGCCCGTGTCGCCCAGTTCGGCCTCCGCGTCGGCGACGGCGGTTCGGACCGACGGCGCGTCGGCGACGGTGGCCTTGTCGGCGACGGCGACGTTGATGAGCACCTGCGGCAGCGTCCGCATGGGCTGCGCGAGTTCGGTCAGCGGGATCCCGGTCTGCGCGATCCGCGACATCAGCCGCAGGCCGGTCACGATGCCGTCGCCGGTGGTGCCGAAGCTGGGGATCACGATGTGGCCGGACTGCTCGCCGCCGAGCGCGTACCCGCCGTTGCGCAACTCCTCGAGCACGTAGCGGTCACCGACGCCGGTGACGCGGACCGCGATGCCCGCCTCGCGCATCGCGAGGTGCAGGCCGAGGTTGCTCATGACGGTGGCGACCAGCGTGTCGGAGACCAGTTGGCCGGCCTCGTGCATGGCGAGGGCGATCACGACCATGATCGCGTCGCCGTCGACGACGTTGCCCGCCGAGTCGACGGCGAGGCACCGATCGGCGTCGCCGTCGTGTGCGAGGCCGAGGTCCGCGCCGTGTTCGAGGACCGCGCGCTGGAGGACGTCGAGGTGGGTGGATCCGCAGGCGTCGTTGATGTTGTAGCCGGTGGGCTCGGCGTTGATGGCGATGACGGTGGCACCCGCGGCCCGGTAGGCCAGCGGTGCGGCGATCGACGCGGCGCCGTGCGCGCAGTCGACGACGACGGTGAGTCCGTCGGCGGGTGTGGTGACGGCCGTGGCGGCGTGGCAGAGGTACCGGTCGAGGGCGTCGCGCGCGTCGAGCACGCGACCGATGCCCGCGCCGAGGGGCCGGCTGCCGGGCCCGGTGCGGACGAGGTCCTCGATGCGGTCCTCGGCGGCGTCGTCGAGCTTCTGCCCGCCGCGGCCGAAGATCTTGATGCCGTTGTCCGGCATCGGGTTGTGCGAGGCGGAGATCATCACGCCGAACTCGGCGTCGTAGGCGTGCGTCAGGTGGGCCACGGCCGGCGTCGGCAGCACCCCGACGCGCAACGCGTCGACGCCCTCGCTGGTGAGGCCGGCGATCACGGCGGCCTCGAGCATCTCACCGCTGGCGCGGGGATCGCGGCCGACGACGGCGATGCGACGGGAGCGGCTCGTCGTCCCGAGCCTTGCCGCGGCCGACGCGATCGCCAGCGCCAACTCCGCGGTCAGGTCCTGATTGGCGACGCCGCGCACGCCATCGGTACCGAACAGACGACCCATGTTCTATCTCGCTCCTGGAAGAAGGCCGGAGAAACACCGCGAGCAGTGTGCCGCAGAGCCACGAGGGGCCTGCGACACACTGCTCGGGGGACGAACGTCGATCCGCAGATCAGCGCTTGCTGTACTGAGGCGCCTTGCGGGCCTTCTTCAGACCGTACTTCTTGCGCTCGATGGCGCGGGGGTCACGCGTGAGGAAGCCGGCCTTCTTGAGCGCCGGACGATCCTCGGGCTGCACGATGATCAGTGCACGCGCGATGGCCAGACGCAGGGCGCCGGCCTGGCCGGAGGGGCCACCACCATCGAGGTGGGCGAAGATGTCGACCGATTCGACCCGGTCGACGAGCACCAGCGGCGCCTTGATGAGCTGCTGGTGCACCTTGTTCGGGAAGTACGCCTCGAGGCTGCGGCCGTCCAGGTGGAACTGGCCGGTGCCGGGCACCAGGCGCACGCGGACCACGGCCTCCTTGCGGCGGCCGACGGTCTGGATCGGGCGGTCGATGTAGATGGGCTCGCGGGGAGCCGGCTCCTCGGTCGCCTCGGTCTCGGTCGCCTCGGTCGTCTCGGCGGCGACGGTCTCGGTCACCTCGGGCGCCTCGGTGGGCTCCGGGGCTTCCGTCACCTCGGTGTCGGTCACTTCAGTCACTGGGCCACCTGCTTGATCTCGAACGGAATCGGCTGCTGCGCGGCGTGCGGGTGGTTCGGACCCGCGTACACCTTGAGCTTCTTCTGAACCTGGCGGCTCAGCTTGTTGTGCGGGAGCATCCCGATGATCGCGTTCTCGACGACGCGGGTGGGGTGCTTGATCAGCAGCTCGCCGATGGTGCGCTTGCGCAGACCGCCGGGGTAACCCGAGTGGCTGTAGGCGAACTTCTTGGTGAGCTTGTCGCCGCCGATCGCGATCTTCTCGGCGTTGATGATGATGACGAAGTCGCCACCGTCGACATTCGGCGTGAACGTCGGCTTGTGCTTGCCGCGGAGCAGCTTGGCTGCTTCGACGGCGAGCCGGCCGAGCACCACGTCCTTGGCATCGATGACGTACCACTCGTGGGTGGTGTCACCTGCCTTCGGCGTGTACGTAGGCACAGCGCTTACCCTTCTTAGTCGAGTTCTCACTCGGGTTTCGATCCCGGCGGATACCGGGGGCCGGTCTGGCGTGTGTGCAGCGGGGACGGTCTCGGCGACCGGCGGTGACCCGAGGTCCCGGGGTGCTGCACGCCAACGTGGGAGCTTACCCGGGGCCGTCCGCGCAGGTCAAAACGCAACTCTGGCAGACTTCACCTCGTGACCAGCACCCCCGCCGTGGTGATCGCCGCGCCGTCCTCCGGCAGCGGCAAGACCACCGTCGCGACGGGTCTGATCGGTGCCCTCCGCCGCGCAGGTCACCGGGTCGCGCCGTTCAAGGTCGGACCCGACTTCATCGACCCCGGCTACCACGGTCTCGCGGCGGGCAGGCCCGGGCGCAACCTCGACCCGGTGCTGGTCGGCGAGCCGCGGATCGGCCCGCTCTACCGGCACGGCAGCGCCGATTCCGACATCGCGGTCGTCGAGGGCGTCATGGGCCTGTTCGACGGCCGAATCGACCCGCACCGCCAGGCCCCGGCGATCGGGTCCACCGCCCATGTCGCAGGCCTTCTGGGCGCACCGGTGGTGCTGGTCGTGGACGCGCGGGGGCAGAGCCAGAGCATCGCCGCGCTGCTGCACGGCTTCTCGACGTTCGACACGGCGATCCGAATCGGCGGCGTGATCCTCAACCGTGTCGGCTCGCCGCGCCACGAAGGTGTACTGCGCCAGGCGTGCGAGCAGATCGGGATGCCGGTCCTGGGCGCCATCCCGCGTGACGAGACGCTCGCCGTGCCGTCGCGGCACCTCGGCCTGATCACCGCCGTCGAGCACGGCGCGAGCGCCGACTCCGCGGTGGACGCGATGACCGAGTTGGTGGCCCGCCACGTCGACGTCGGCGCGGTCGCCTCGCTGGCCCGCTCGCACGTGACCGTCGCGCCGTGGAACCCCGCCGACGAGGTCGGTGGCCCGACCGTCGGCCGTCCGGTGGTCGCGCTGGCCGCGGGCCGGGCGTTCAACTTCAGCTACGCCGAGCACCGGGAGCTGCTCGAGGCAGCGGGTGCCGCCGTCGTCGAGTTCGATCCGCTGACCGACGGGTTGCCCGATGACACCGCCGGGGTGGTGCTGCCGGGCGGCTTCCCGGAGCAGTACCCGGCGGAGTTGTCCGCCAACGTGGCCGCGAGGCGCGGCATCCGCGACCTCGCCGCCGCGGGCGTGCGACCCGTCCACGCCGAGTGCGCCGGACTCACGTACCTGGTCGACGAACTCGACGGGCATCCGATGTGCGGCGTGCTGGCCGGCCGGGCGCACTTCACCGAACGCCTGGTGCTGGGGTATCGCGACGCGGTGGCCGTCGCCGACTCGTCGATGCACGAGGTGGGTGGTCGCGCCTCGGGGCACGAATTCCACCGCACTGCAGTCGACTTCGCCCAGGACTACGAGCCTGCGTGGGCGTTCAGCGTCGGCGACCGGGTGGTCCGCGACGGTGCGGTGCACGGACGGGTGCACGCCGCGTACCTGCACACGCACCCCGCGGGTCAGCCCGACTCGGTGCGTCGCTTCGTCGACGCCGCGGCAGCGTCAGACGAAACCTAGCGGCGCCATCGTCGGCAGGTCGGTCGGCACTCCACCGGCGATCAGCGCGTCGACGGCGGCCATGTCCAGCCATTCGTCGAGGACATCGGCGAGCAGATCGATCTGCGCCGACCGGGCGGCTTCGAAATCCGTTCGCCCAGCAGTGAATCCGGTTCGTCCGGTGGCGGCGGCGACCTCGGCGAGCAACCCGGCGCGCAGCGCGTCGTTACCGAGCATGCCGTGCCAGTGCGTCCCGCGGACGCTGCCCCGCACGCTGCCCTCGGGGCCGGTCTCGTCGTCGGTGACCCAGGCCGGGTCGTCGGATGCCACGGCCCGGCCGTGGTGGATCTCGTAGCCGGTCACGCGATGACCGAGTGCGGTTCCCGCGCACCGTCGTAGCGTCTTGTCTGCGGCGAACCGCACGTGCAGCGCCAGCAGCCCGAGGCCCGGCACCGTGCCCGCGCCGGACTCGACGTCGTCGTCGATCGAGCGGCCCAGCATCTGGTATCCGCCGCAGATGCCCAGGATCGGCCCCTTCGCGGCGGCCCGCTCGGTGAGCGCGTCGGCCAGCCCGCGGGTCCGCAGCCACGCCAGGTCGCTCACCGTCGCCTTGGTGCCGGGCAGCACCACCAGGTCGGCGGTGCGGACACTCGCGATGTCGTCGACCCAGCGGACGTCGACGCCGGGCTCGCAGGCCAGGGCCTCGACGTCGGTGGAATTCGAGATGCGGGGCAGCCGGATCACGGCGACCGACAGCCGCTGGGTGCCGATCGCGGGCGTCGGCACGCCGACCACCCGGCCGATCGGCGAGGCCAGCGAGTCCTCGGCGTCCAGCCATAGCCCCTCGGTGTAGGGCAGCACGCCGAGCACGGGCCGCCCGGTCCACCGTTCGACGTCGTCGACGCCCGGAGCCAGGATGCCCCGGTCGCCGCGGAACTTGTTGATCACGAAGCCGGCTACCCGGCGTTGGTCGTCGGGGCCGAGGACCGCCAGCGTGCCGACCATGTGCGCGATCACGCCGCCGCGGTCGATGTCGCCGACGACGAGGACCGGCAGGTCGGCGGCCGCGGCGAGGCCCATGTTCGCGATGTCCGACGCGCGCAGGTTGGTCTCGGCCACCGAGCCCGCCCCCTCGCAGACGACCACGTCGAAACTCGCTCGGAGACTGCGCAGTTCGTCGGCGACGATGCCCGCCAGCGCGGCGCGGCGCACGTGATAGTCCTTCGCGCCCACGTACCCGTCGGCCCGGCCCCGGACCACGACCTGCGACCGTCCGTCGCCGCCCGGCTTGAGCAGGACGGGGTTGAACCGGGTGTCAGGTTCCAAGCCGCATGCCAGCGCCTGCATGGCCTGCGCGCGGCCGATCTCACCGCCGTCGATCGTGACGACGGAGTTGTTGGACATGTTCTGCGCCTTGAACGGCGCCACCGACATTCCACGGCGCGCCAGCGAGCGGCACAGCCCCGCGACGACGACGCTCTTGCCGGCGTCGGACGTGGTGCCGCCGATCAGCAGCGCCCCGCTCACGCGCTGTCCGCGGTCCGCACCAGGTAGATGTCCATGATCCAGCCGATCCGCGCGCGGGCCTCCTCGCGCACCCGGGCGATCTCGTCGCCGACCTCGCCGACCGTGCCGGCGATCAGGATCTCGTCGGGCGTGCCGAGGTATGCGCCCCACCAGATCTGGTCGGTGGGGGCGGCGGTGCGGCGGAACGTGCAGTCGGCGTCGAGCATGACGATCTGGTTGGAGTCGGCGCCGGGCGGCGTGTCCGGCAGGCGGCGGCCGGTGGTGACGTGGATGGGTTCGCCGATGCGGTTGGCGAGGATGCGGTGCGCGGCGGTCAGCGCGGACGCACTGGTGACGCCGGGGATCACCTCGACGGCGAGGTCGAGGATGCCGCGCGCGCGGATGTCGTCGACGATGCGCAGCGTGCTGTCGTAGAGGGCCGGGTCGCCCCACACCAGGATGCCGGCGACGCCGTCGTCGCCGGTCTCGTCGAGCAGCGCCCGCTCGATCCGTTCGGCGCGAGCGAGGTGCCAGCGGCGTACCTCGGCCTCGTAGTCGGCTGGGTCGCGATCGCGCGGCGGATCGTCGACCTCGACGAACCGCGCCGCGCCGCCCTCGACGTAGTGGTCGACGATCTCCCGCCGTATGCCGACCAGCGACTGCTTCACCGCTGGGTTCTTTCGATCCGACGACTTGTCGAGCACCAGGAACGCGTCCACGCCGTTCATGGCCTCGATGGCCTGCACCGTGACCTGGCGGGGGTCGCCGGGGCCGATGCCGATGACCCGAAGGGTGCGCATCAGTCGACGTCGACCCAGTCGAGCGTGCGCTGCACGGCCTTGGTCCACCCGCGGTAGCCGTCGGCGCGCTGGTCCTCGCTCCACGTCGGCGTCCAGCGCTTGTCTTCCTGCCAGTTGTCGCGCAGTTCCTCGGGGTCCGACCAGAAGCCGACGGCGAGCCCGGCGGCGTACGCCGCGCCGAGCGCCGTCGTCTCGGCGACGACGGGCTTCACGACGTCGACGCCCAGCACGTCGGCCTGGATCTGCATGCACAGGTCGTTGGCGGTGATGCCGCCGTCGACCTTGAGCACCTCGAGGTGCACGCCCGAGTCGGCCTCCATCGCATCCACGACGTCGCGGCTCTGGTAGCAGATCGACTCCAGCGTCGCGCGGGCCAGATGGGCGTTGGTGTTGTAGCGGGACAGGCCGACGATCGCGCCGCGGGCGTCGCTGCGCCAGTACGGCGCGAACAGTCCGGAGAAGGCGGGTACGAAGTAGACACCGCCGTTGTCCTCCACCTGGCGGGCCAGCGATTCGCTCTGCGAGGCGCCGCTGATGACGCCGAGCTGGTCGCGCAACCACTGCACGGCGGATCCCGTCACCGCGATCGAACCCTCCAGTGCGTACACGGGTTTCGCGTCACCGAACCGGTAACAGACGGTGGTCAGCAGACCGTGTTCGGAGCGGACGATCTTCTCACCGGTGTTGAGCAGCAGGAAGTTGCCTGTGCCGTAGGTGTTCTTGGCCTCGCCCGCCGCGAGACACACCTGCCCGACCATCGCGGCCTGCTGGTCGCCGAGGATGCCGGTCAGTGGCACCTCGTTCTGCAGCGGGCTGCCCGCCACCGTCGTGCCGTACGGCTCGGGTGAGGACGACGAGGCGATGGTCGGCAGCATCTGGCGCGGGATGTCGAAGAACGACAGCAGTTCGTCGTCCCAGTCGAGGGTCTCGAGGTTCATCAGCATCGTGCGGCTGGCGTTGGTGACGTCGGTGACGTGCACTCCCCCGCGCGGGCCGCCGGTCAGGTTCCACAGCACCCACGTGTCGCAGGTGCCGAAGATGGCGTCGCCGCGCTCGGCGTCCTCGCGGACGCCGTCGACGTTCTCCAGGATCCACTGGACCTTGCCTGCGGAGAAGTACGTCGCCGGCGGCAGCCCCGCCTTCTGCCGGATCACGTCGCCGCGGCCGTCGCGGTCGAGCGCCGAGGCGATCCGGTCGGTGCGGGTGTCCTGCCAGACGATGGCGTTGTAGTACGGCCTGCCCGTCTTGCGGTTCCACACCAGTGCCGTCTCGCGCTGGTTGGTGATGCCGAGCGCGACGAGGTCCGACGACGACAGCTTGGTCTCGATCAGCGCAGACTGCAGCACCGACGTGGTGCGCTCCCAGATCTCGACCGGGTTGTGTTCGACCCAACCGGCTTTGGGCAGGATCTGCTCGTGCTCGAGTTGGTGGCGGCCCACTTCGCGGCCGGCGTGGTCGAAGATCATCGCCCGGGTGCTGGTGGTGCCCTGGTCGATCGCCATGACGAACTCGCCCATGGTGGCCGCTCCTCCGCTCAGTCGGTAGGCCACAACGTACCGGGCGAGCCCACCTCCCGAGGCGAGCCGTGCCCATCGAGTGCGACACCGCGCGACGTGTCCTTCAGGTCGACGCCCGAACGCCCGAGGGCGATCGCCCCGGCGACCAGGCTCGCGGCGATCCGCGCGGCCTCGTCGTAGTCGAGTCCCCCCGGCGGGTGGATGTTGGAGACGCAGTTCCGGTCGGCGTCCGGCCTGCCGACCCGGGGCAGGTGGGTCAGGTAGATGCCGAGGCTGTCGGCGACGGAAAGGCCGGGCCGTTCCCCGATGATCACCAGGACGGTGCGGTACCCGGCGGCAGCGGCGACGTGGTCGCCGAGGCCGACGCGGGCCTGCGTCGCGATCACCGGCGGCGCCAGCTCGTGCCGATCGCCGAGGCGCGCGACGAGTGCGGCCAACAGCGCGGCGCCGTGGGTGCGCAACGCCGTGGGCGACAAACCGTCGGCGAGGACGAACCCGACGTCCGCGGGCGTCTCGGGTAGGTCCGTCACCTCGGCCGGGAGCCTGCCGAGGTCGGGGCGGCGCAGGTACTCCTCGCGCGAGGTCGCGCGGCTGGTGATCACCACCGGCCCGCCGATGCCGACGTCGGCGACCTCGGCGGCGAGGCCGGCCACGTCGAGCGGGACGTGGACGGCGTCACGGGCCGCGGCGTGGGCGGCGGCGAGTGCGAGGACCTCGCGGCTGGGCAGCGCGTTGCCCGCGCGGCCCAACCCGATCCTGGCCTGGGTGGTCTTGCGCAGCTCGTCCCAGAACTGCTGTTCCGCAGGCGGTTTGGCGGTCGTCACGGCTGAGCCGCCGTCAGGGACCGCAGCGGTGAGCTGCTGACGTCGAACGGCGTCAGCCGGCCCGCGTCGTCAACCATCCCGACGGTGCGCAGCCACGCCTCGAACTCCGGCGCGGGCCGCAGCCCGAGCGTTTGTCGCGCCACCAGCACGTCGTGGAACGACAGGCTCTGATACCCGAGCATGACGTCGTCGGCACCGGGGACGGTGATGACGAATGCGACGCCGGCGGCGCCCAGCAGGGTCAGCAGCGTGTCCATGTCGTTCTGGTCGGCCTCCGCGTGGTTCGTGTAGCAGACGTCGACGCCCATCGGCAGGCCGAGCAGCTTGCCGCAGAAGTGGTCCTCGAGGCCGGCGCGGATGATCTGCCTGCCGTCGTACAGGTACTCCGGGCCGATGAACCCGACGACGGTGTTGACCAGCAGCGGTTCGAGCTCCCTCGCCACGGCGTAGGCGCGGGTCTCCAGCGTCTGCTGGTCGACCGGCTTGCCGCCGGTGCCGAGGTGCGTCCCCGAACTCAGTGCCGAGCCCTGCCCGGTCTCGAGGTACATGACGTTGTCGCCGACGGTGCCGCGGTGCAGCGATCGGGCGGCGGCGTTGCCCTCCCGCAGCAGCGCCATGTCGACCCCGAACGCGGAGTTCGCGCCCTGGGTGCCTGCGATCGACTGGAAGACGAGGTCGACGGGCACGCCGTCCTCGATGAGCCCGATGGTGGTGGTGATGTGGGACAGCACGCAGGACTGGGCCGGGATGTCGTAGCGCGCCCGGATCGAGTCGAGCAGGTGCAGCAGGTCGGCGGTCGCGTGCGGAGAGTCGGTGGCGGGGTTGATGCCGATGACGGCATCCCCGCAGCCGAGCAGCAGTCCGTCGAGGACCGCGGCGGCGATGCCGCGGGGGTCGTCGGTCGGGTGGTTGGGCTGCAGCCGCGTCGCCAGGGTGCCGGGGGCGCCCACCGTGGTCCGGAAGGCCGCGGACACGTGCGTGGCCGCGCCGACCGCGATGAGGTCCTGGTTGCGCATGATCTTGGAGACGGCGGCCGCCATCTCCGGCGTCACGCCGCGGGAGATCCCGGCGATGCGGTCCGCCCCGTCGTCGCGGGAGGCGGCGTCCATCAGCCAGTCCCGCAGCCCGCCCACCGTGAGCGAGCGGATCGGCGCGAACGCCTCGCGGTCGTGGCCGTCGATGATCAGCCGGGTGACCTCGTCGGTCTCGTACGGCACCACCAGGTCCTCGAGGAACGTCGTCAGCGGCAGGTCCGCGAGCACCCACGCCGCCGCGGCACGCTCGGCGTCGTGCTCGGCCGCGCAGCCGGCGAGCTGGTCGCCCGAGCGCAGCGGGGTGGCCTTGGCCATCAGCTCGACGAGACCGTCGAACTCGTATGTGACGCCCGAAAGGTGTTGGCGGAAGGTCACTTCACGTCGTTCTCGGCGGCCGCGAGCATCGCGAACTCCTCGTCGGGCGAGTTGGCCACCAGCTTGTGCCTGCTGTACACGGCGAAGTACACCATGAACGCGGCGAACACGGCCAGGCACCAGCCGGCGGCGACGGGGTTCACCAGGAAGGTGGCGATGACGGCGAGCGCGGCGACGACGAGCGCGAAGCCGGTGGTCACCGCCCCGCCCGGGGTGCGGTAGGGCCGCGGCATGTCGGGCTCGCGGCGGCGCAGCACGATGTGGCTGATCATCATCAGCACGTAGCTCAGTGCGGCGCCGAACACCGCCATGTTGAGCAGCAGGTCGCCCTGACCGGTCAGCGACAGCAGGAAGCCGATGACGCCGGGCACGACCAGCGCCAGCGTCGGGGCCTTGCGCTTGTTGGTCACCGACAGCGCCTTGGGCAGGTAGCCCGCCCGGGACAGCGCGAACAGTTGCCGCGAGTAGGCGTAGATGATCGAGAAGAAGCTCGCGATGAGGCCGGCCAGGCCGATGTAGTTGACCACCGTGGCCGCGGTGCCGTCGCCGAGCGCCTCCACCAGGGGGTTGCCGGACGCCGACATCTCCTGCGCACCACCGGCTCCGGTGGTGAGGACCAGGACCGTCACGCAGGTGACCAGCAGGACGGCCATCGCGGCGATGATGCCGCGGGGCACGTTGCGCTTGGGGTCGGCGGCCTCCTCGGCGGCCAGCGGCACCCCCTCGATCGCGAGGAAGAACCAGATGGCGAACGGGATGGCGGCCCAGATGCCGAAGTACCCGTTGGGGAGGAACTCCGATGCGCCCGTCGCAGTCTCGCTCACGGCGATGTTGGTGAGGTTGGCCAGGTCGAACTGCCCGATCGCGGCGATCGCGAACACCAGCAGGCCCACCAGCGCGATCGCGGTGATCACGAACATCACCTTCAGCGCCTCGCCGACACCGGACAGGTGGATGCCGATGAACAGGGCGTAGGCGGCCAGGTAGATCCACCACCCGTTGGTGATCCCGAACAGGCCGAGGGACTCGACGTACGCGCCGATGAACGTCGCGATGGCGGCGGGTGCGATCGCGTACTCGATGAGAATGGCCGTGCCCGTAGCGAATCCGCCCCAGGGGCCGAGTGCGCGTCGGGCGAACGTGTAGCCGCCGCCCGCGGCGGGCAGGGCCGAGGAGAGTTCGGCCATGCCCAGCACCAGCGCGAGGTACATCCCGGCGATCAGGACGGCGGCGATGGCGAGGCCGCCGAAGCCGCCCTGCTCGAGCCCGAAGTTCCAGCCCGAGTAGTCCCCGGAGATGACGTAGCTGACGCCGAGGCCCGCCAGGAGCAGCCAACCGGCGCTGCCGGTTTTCAGCTGGCGGCGGTTCAGGTACTCGTCGCTCTCCACGTGTTCGGCGGCGCTGCGCCGTCCGCTGGCTGCCATCGGGGACTCCCTCGTTCGGTTCGTTCGGCGCCCGGCGTTCAGCCGGTTCCCAGCACTTTCAAAGGTATTTTATTGAACCATTGAAGCGTCACCGACGCTCGCCGAACGCGAAAATGCCCCGGCGCGAACGTCGCACCGGGGCACCCTCGGACTGCTGGTTAGAAGAAGCCCTGAGCCTTGTTGCTGTAGCTGACCAGCAGGTTCTTGGTCTGCTGGTAGTGGTCGAGCATCATCTTGTGGTTCTCGCGGCCGATGCCGGACTGCTTGTAGCCGCCGAACGCGGCGTGCGCCGGGTACTGGTGGTAGCAGTTGGTCCACACGCGGCCGGCCTGGATGTCGCGGCCCGCGCGGTAGGCGGTGTTGCCGTCACGGCTCCACACGCCGGCGCCGAGACCGTAGAGCGTGTCGTTGGCGATCGACATGGCGTCGGCGTAGTCGGTGAACGAGGTGACCGCGACGACGGGCCCGAAGATCTCCTCCTGGAACACGCGCATCTTGTTGTTGCCGGTGAAGATAGTCGGCGCGACGTAGTAGCCGCCGTTGAGGTCGCCACCGAGTTCGGCGCGCTCGCCGCCGGTGACGACCTGCGCGCCCTCGGACTTGCCGATCTCGATGTAGGACAGGATCTTCTCGAGCTGATCGTTGGACGCCTGCGCGCCGATCATCGTCTCGGTGTTCAGCGGGTCGCCCTGACGGACGGCCTTGGTGCGGATCGCCGCCAGCGCCAAGAACTCGTCGTAGATGTCGGCCTGGATCAGGCTGCGGGACGGGCACGTGCACACCTCTCCCTGGTTCAGGGCGAACATCGTGAAGCCCTCGAGCGCCTTGTCCTGGTAGTCGTCGGCGGCGGCCATGACGTCGGAGAAGAAGATGTTGGGGCTCTTGCCACCCAGTTCCAGCGTGACCGGGATCAGGTTCTGCGACGCGTACTGCATGATCAACCGGCCGGTGGTCGTCTCACCGGTGAACGCGATCTTGGCGATGCGGTTGCTCGAGGCCAGCGGCTTGCCGGTCTCGACGCCGAAACCGTTGATCACGTTGAGCACGCCGGCCGGGAGCAGGTCGCCGATCAGCGACACCAGGTAGAGGATCGACGCGGGGGTCTGCTCGGCGGGCTTGAGCACCACGCAGTTGCCTGCGGCCAGCGCCGGTGCGAGCTTCCAGACGGCCATCAGGATCGGGAAGTTCCACGGGATGATCTGGCCGACGACGCCCAGTGGCTCGTGGAAGTGGTAGGCGACGGTGTCCTCGTCGACCTGCGACAGCGAACCCTCCTGCGCGCGAATGCATCCCGCGAAGTAACGGAAGTGGTCGACGGCGAGGGGGATGTCGGCGTTGAGCGTCTCGCGGATCGGCTTGCCGTTGTCCCACGACTCGGCCAGTGCGATCGACTCGAGGTTCTCCTCGATGCGGTCGGCGATCTTGTTGAGGACGACCGCTCGCTCGGCGGGCGACGTCTTGCCCCAGGCCGGCGCGGCGGCGTGCGCGGCGTCCAGCGCCTTGTCGACGTCGGACGCGTCGGATCGGGCCACCTCGCAGAACGTCTGCCCCGTCACCGGGGTCGGGTTCTCGAAATACTGGCCCTTCGTGGGTGCGACCCACTCGCCGCCGATGTAGTTCTCGTAGCGGCTCTGGAACGACATGAGGGCGCCGTCGGCACCCGGGCGGGCATACTCGGTCATTGGTTCTCCTGGCGTTGAGTGCGAGATGTGTGGACCCAGGTGTCGGATCCTGTGTGTCCTCCGTCACTCACGGTACGGTCGGCACCGTTGCAGCATGGTTGCAATGGAGCAGCCGCGTCAGCCGATGTCGAGGTCCAGCCCGACGAGGTGGCCGTGTGCGTTGGCGCGCTGCACCGAGTCGGGTGCCGTGTCGTGCAGGATGCGCCAGCCGTCGCGATCGTCGCGGCCCTCGGGCAGTTCGAGCCAGCGCCGCAGCAGCGTGAGGCTGCCGGTCGAGAGCACCGCGGATCGCAGCGCGGTGGACAGTTCGGTGCGCAGCCGCGCGATCGCCGGCGCCACCGATTGCGGCAGCAGTTCACCGGCGTAGCCGTTGACGGCGGCGGCGACGTCCCCGCGGCGCAGGGCGTCGAAGACCTCACCGAGGTCGGAGTCGATGGGAGCGAGCAGCCGGTAGGGCCGCGACGCCACGTGGTCGGCCCCGATGACCCGGCGCAGCCGCGACATCTCGGCGCGGATGGTGACGGCGTCGAGGTCGTTGTCGTGCAACATCATTGCGAGGTGGTCGGCGCTGACGCCCTCGGGGTGGCGGCTCAGGAGTACGAGGATCTCGGCGTGCCTGCCGGTCAGCGTGCTGGCGTTGGGGCGGCCGTCGCGGTCGGTGACGGTCCACCGCGGCCGGTCGCCACCGAGGACCGTGAGCCGCGGTCCGACGGCGACGGGTGCGATGGGCCGCGTCAGGGCGAGCAGCGCGAGATGGTTCTCGACGGCGACGGCGGTGGCGCGCACCAGTGCGAGCGTCTGTCGCGTGGCGACCTCGGTCCCGCCGGTGAGGTCGATCGCGCCGAGCATGACGCCGGTGCTGGGATCGTGCACCGGGACCGCGGTACAGCTCCACGGCTGCACGATGCGCGAGAAGTGCTCGGTGCCGTGAATCTGCAGTTCGCGGTCGAGCGCCAGGGCCGTGCCGGGCGCGTTGGTTCCCGCACGCCGCTCGCTCCAGTCGGTGCCGGCGACGAAGTTCATGGCCTCGGCCTTGCGCAGCGCGACGGTGTCGCCCTCCACCCACAGCAGGGTGCCGTCGGCCGCGGTCACCGCCACCACGACCCCGGCGTCGAGGGCGTCCTGGACCAGCAGTCGGCGGATGACGGGCAGCGCGGGAGCGAGCGGGTGGCTGGCGCGGAGGTCGTCGAGGGTGCGGGGGGTTGCCTGCTCGAGGCCACCCCTGTCGGGGTCGACGCCGATCGCGAGGCTGCGCTGCCAACTCTCGGCGACCACCTTGCGCAGCGGTACGGAGTCCAGGTAGCTGGCGTCGATCTCACCGGCGACGAAGCGCTCGTGTGCTGCGCGCACGCTGGAGTCGGGCGAGGGGGCCTCCACCTGTCGGAGGGCCCGGCTGCCCTTGCTCCTCGACGTACTCACCGGCTATCACGCTCCTGGCGCATGGCCCTGTTTTCGCAGGCCACGTCACGTTCTGCCACCCTATCGCAGAAGGTCGGGCGGCCTGGCGATTCCGTCGCGACGGGGGCGCCCGCCTTGGTCGCATAGTCCGCAGCGTGCCGGGCGTGACCGGCCATGTGCGCCACCGCCGCCGCCTGGCCTGCCGCGCGAGCGGCGGCGACGGCCGCGGGCGCACCGGCACGTTCGGCTTCGCGGGCAGCGGCATGGGCCGCGAACGCCGCGGTGCGACACGAGGTCATGGGCACCTCGCCTCTGATCCAGGCGCGCAGCGTGTCGATCGCCGAGCGCGGCCGAAGGTCGCCGGGACGAGCGTTCTCGAAGATCGGCAGGGCCCGCTCGGCGCACTCGGCGGCCCACCGGGCGAGCGCCTGATGCGTCTCCGGATCCGGATTCGCACCGTTCTTCGGGGATCGGGCCACCGTGCCATGATGCGCCCGATTCCCATGCACGTGTCGGTTGTCATCTCTTAGGACATGGGTGACAGTTCTGCATCAGGACATCGGTGACGTTTCGGTTGGTCTTGGTGGTGACACTTCTGCACCGAGGCTGCCGGGGTGGCTGTCAATGAACCCATCGATCCTCGCGTCCGGCTGGCGATCTCGCAGTGGCCCGATGACGCGCCGCGGGGTGCGGTCTCGACGTTCTGCGCCGAGCACGGTATCTCAAGAAAGTCGTTCTACGCGTTACGTCAACGCGCGATAGCCGACGGGCAGGCCGCGGTGCTGCAACCGAGGACACGACGACCGAAGTCGAGTCCGTCGAGGTTGAGTGATGAGGTCAAGGCGCAGGCAGTGGCGGTACGTGCTGCCCTGGAGGCCTCCGGACTGGATCACGGGCCGATCAGTGTGCACGACAAGATGCACGCGATGGGCCTGCCGCAGGTGCCGTCCACGGCGGCGCTGGCGCGGATCTTCCGGGAGGCCGGCGTGGCTCGGCTCGAGCCGAAGAAAAAGCCCCGTTCGGCGTGGCGACGGTTCGTCTACCCGGCACCGAATGCGTGCTGGCAACTCGACGCGACCGAGTACGTCCTCAGCGGCGGGCGCACGTGCGTGATCTTCCAGCTCATCGACGACCACTCCCGCTACGCGGTCGCCTCCCACGTGGCGTGGTCTGAGACGGCCCAGGCCGCCATCGCAGTGTTCGACAAGGCCGTCGCCGATCGTGGTGTACCCCAACGACTGTTGTCCGACAACGGGGCCGCGCTCAACCCGTCCCGGCGCGGACACCTCGGCCGACTCGTCAGTCATGTGGGCGCCCTAGGCGTGCAGACCATCACCGGCAAGCCCTACAAGCCGACCACCCAGGGCAAGAACGAACGCTTCCATCAGACCCTGTTCCGCTACCTCGACAAGCAACCGCTCGCCGGATCGCTGGCCGAACTCCAAGCCCAGGTCGACGCATTCGACCACCTCTACAACACCGAACGCCCCCACCAGGGCCTGCCCGGTCGCATCACCCCGCAGACGGCGTGGGACGCCACCCCCCACGCCGATCCGCCCCGTCCCCAGCCGGACCGGCCGATCTACCCAGCGCCCGTTCCGAGCGCCTACCGCAGGCCCCGCACTCCGCCACCACCGAACCTGCCCGCCAACACCCGTGCCAGAACGATCAGCACTGCGGGGACCATTCATCTGGACACGGTCACCTACCGAGTCGACGCACAACGCGCCTTCGAGCAGGTCCTCGTCGTCACCGTCGACGACCAGGTCATCATCACCGACCTTCAGGGCGAAGTCCTCGCCGAGCACACCCGACCCGCACCCGGTATTCGATACGTCGGCAACGGTCGACCACGGGGCCTACGCCCCAAAACCGACAGACCGTCACCGAAGTCCTGACACATCAACTGTCACCGAAGTCCTGATGCAGAACTGTCACCTATGTCCTGAGACATCACACATGCACGTGTCGGTCTCGTCCTGTAGAATCGAACACATGTTCGAGTCATCCGATCCCGCGGCGCTGCTGTTGCAGCGGATGGGGTCGGCGGCGCGCACGGAGGCCCAGGCCGCCGCGCAGCGGCTGGTGGCGATCGCGGACTTCATGCAGTTGCGGTTGGCCGAGGGTGGTGAGGACACCGAGGAGTGGTGGGTGGATGCGACCGGCGCGGCGACGGTGGAGATCGCCGCCGCCCTCGGCGTCAGCCGCGGCCAGGCCGGGGCCCACGTCCGCTACGCCCGGGCGCTACGGGAGCAGTTGCCGCTGCTGGGGGAACGGTTCCTCGCCGGCGACGTCGACGAAGCCACGTTCCGGGCGGCGGCGTTCCGGACCGGGCTGATCCTCGACGACGAGATCTTGGTCGGGGTGGACGTGATTTTGGCGAAGCGGGCACCACGCTGGGGTCGGTTGAACCGGACCGCGCTGGATGCCCGGATCGACGCGATCGTCGCCGAGGTCGACCTCGACGCGGTCCGGCGCCGCGAACACCGCGTCGCCGACCGTGGGGTGACGATCGAGGGCATCGAACACGGCCTGGCCTACGTCACCGCGACGGTGTACGCCACCGACGCGGCGGCGGTGTCGGCGCGGCTGACCGAGTTGGCGAACACGGTGTGCGGCGACGATCCGCGGACGTTCGCGCAGCGGCGCGCGGATGCGATGGCCGCGCTGGCGGTGGGGGCGGCCCGGATGGCGTGCCACTGCCGCCGCGACGACTGCCCCGCCGGCGGCACCGGGGTGACCAGTGCGGTCGTCATCCACGTCGTCGCCGACCAGGCCGCCCTGGACGGGGATCGGCGCGGGGTCGCGGTCACCGCGGGGTATGAGGGGGTGATCCCGCCGGAGGTCGTCGCGGAGTTGGCCCGGGACTCCCGGCTGCGCCCGGTCCTGCACCCCGGGACGGCGGCGGAACCGGAGTGTGGGTATCGGCCGTCGCGGGGGTTGGCGGACTTCGTGCGGGCGCGGGACCTGACGTGCCGGTTCCCCGGGTGTGAGGTGGCGGCGTTTGACTGCGACGTCGACCACACGGTGCCGTGGTCGGCCGGTGGGGGCACGCATGCGTCGAACCTGAAGTGTCTGTGCCGGTTGCACCATTTGTGCAAGACGTTCTGGGGGTGGCGTGACGAGCAGTCACCGGATGGGACGGTGCTGTGGACGTCCCCGGCCGGGGAGTGCTACCCCACCTCCCCGGGTAGTGGGGAGGTGTTCCCCGCGCTGAGCGTCCCGACCGGACCCGCCACCCCCGCCAACGCTGGCGGGGAGTCCGGTGGTGACCGGACGGCGATGATGCCGCGCCGGCGTCAGACCCGCGACAAGCAGCAGGCCGCCGACATCCTCGCCGAACGCCACGCGAACCGGGAACGGCGGATCAACCCGCCACCCCTGCACCGCTGCGAAGAGGACTACACCTACGAGGAAACATTCCTCGAGAACCGCATGCGCGAACCCGAACCACCACCACCGTTCTGAGCGCATGTCTATGCGGCCCCGCTCGGTCCTCTCCTCCCTCGCGGGGCCGCACAGAGTCTGGTGGGCCGCTACATCCCCCACGCGGCCGCGGCGCGACGGTCCGTCGCGGCGACGTCGTCGGCACCGTCGCGGACGGCGTTGCCCAGCCGGAACAGGATGTCGTTCAGCGCCGCCGCCGACTGGTCCCACCTGGCCTGCTCGACGCGGTACGCCTCCGCGGCCTCGCGGTTCCACACGGCGGTCAGCGGGGCGATCTGGGCGCGCAGGTCGTCCAGCGCAGCGTTGAACCGGGCCGACGTGGCGTGGATCTGCTGGCGGACGGTGTACTCGATCTCGTTGAAGTCGTATGACAGAACCGGATCCACGGGTGCTCCATTCGGGTGGTTGGGTGACTCGTCGCTCAGAGCGACGCGGCGACGGTCGAGATGCCCTGCGCGTGCGCCTCGGCGGCGTCGCGCAGGGTCGATTCGTTGTGGCGCATGGTTTCCGCGATACGGCCCAGCGCGGTGTGCAGCTTCATCGACTCCGCGTTCCACCTCTCCACGACACCGGCGAACCGGCTCGCGGCGGCGCCTCCCCACACCGACGGCGGCACGCTGGACATCTGACCGATGAACGACCCGAGCATCGCGCGCACCTCCTCGTTGCGGGTGTCGATCTGGCCGGCCACCGACGCCATCACGTCGAAGTCGGTGGTGAGCGCACCACCGGTGGGGTTGGTCACGAGGTTCTCCTTCTCTTCGGTGTCTACTGGTTAGGACGCAGCGGACCGTGAATCGGTTCCATTGCCCACGAACGAATCTCATCCGATCTCGCGAGCGGTCCGTACGGCACGGTGGCAGTCCGCGACGGGGGCGGCAACCGTGTCGGTCTCCTGACACCCGATCGCGATCCTGACGCCACCGTCCAGCACGAGGGTCCAGTCGACGCGGCGGCCGGGTCGTGTCTCGCGGTACGTCATCGCCGCCACACCCGCCACGTCCGCCGCCGGCTCGAAGTCGACGAACACACCCTCCTGCCGTGCCGCCAACGCGGTGCGCACCACCTCCGCGGCGACGTCACGCGCCTGCCCCATCGGAATCGGCGACTGCGTCAGGTGCATCACCTGACCGCTCGGTGAAACGATCTGCACGCGAGCCGATCCCGGGCCGTCCAGAGTGCGCTCTGCGGTCCAGTCCGCGGGTACCTCGACGGTCACCCGCCCCTCGACGAGCCACGTCGTCGACGGCGGCGCGTCGCCGCGCGGGCCGTGCCACACGGCGGCTCCGCACAGCGCCACGATCATCAGACTCGCTGCCGCCACGACCGCACCGCGCGGTCCGACGAGCGGAAGACGAATGCCACGTCGGCGTGAACCGCAGCCTTGTCGCACCGCCTCGTCGTCGACGACGGTGACGTCCACCATCCTCGTCCGTAGCCGCTGCGCCACCGCCGGGCCCACCGATCGGGTGGGGTCGTCGACGAGTACCGCAGCCGACCCGACGAGGTGCTCGCATACGTCGTCCACCAGGTGCGACGGCGATCCCGTTCGGGGCAGGAGGACCGTGCTCCGGTCGGACGCGTGGACGGCGACCAGCTCGGGTCCGACCTCGACGACGTGAGTGCCATTGCGCCACAGCACCTCCGAGCGCTGCCGCAGCGCCAGCTTCAGACCCGCTCGCCGTCCCGCCCCCTCGACGCGCTCAACCCTGTGCTGCGACCACCAGGACGGAACGACCACGACGACCGCTCTCGCGGAGGGTCCGGCCGCCGCGCCCAGCACGTCAGTCCACAGGTCGTCGACACGGACAACCTGCTCGTCGACGAGCGCGAACTCGTCGTCCAGGCATGCCAGCGCTTCGGCCGCGGCCTCGGGCTCGACCGCCCCCGGACCGCGAACGTCCGTCGGACCTACCAGGACGACGGTCGTCACGGCTCGGTCCAGGCGACCTGAACCAGGAGGTCGCCGAGGCCGCGCCGGATCAGCGTGCCGCGCCCGGGCAGCTGCGGCGTAGGGCGCAGCGATCCGAACAGCGGCCCGTCGTCCGGCCGCGCGCTCATCACCAGACCCATCGCGCCGAGATCCCGCAGCCGCCCGAGCACCGGGTCGAACATCGCCCGCGCCGCTCCACCGGAGCGCCTGGCGAGGACGACGTGCAGGCCGACGTCGCCGGCGTGCGGTAGGAGATCCGCCAGCACCACGAGGGGATTGCCACCCGCCGCCTCGGAGACGAGGTCGTAGTCGTCGACCACCAGCCACGCCTGCGGGCCGGTCCACCACGACCGCTCGCGCAGTTGTCGCTGGGTGACGTCCGGACCGGGGAGGCGGTCGCGGAGCACCGCGGCCAGGTCGGTGAGGCGGGCGCGGGCGGCGTCGGCCGTCGCGGCGTAGGTCACGTGCTCGTCCGGAACCGCGGCGAGCAGCGTCCGCCGCGGGTCGACGATCACCAGGTGTGCGGGACCGGCCTCCGTCACGCTGCGGCACACCGTCCGTAGGACGGAGGTCTTCCCGCAGCCGTTGTCACCCAGGATTAGGAGGTGCGGCTGCGCCCCGAAGTCGACCATCTCGGCGGAGAGTTCCTCGTCCCCGACGCCGAGCGGGACGACCGTGGCGGTCGGTCGCGGCAACGAGTCGGCGTCCACCCGGGCCGGCAACGTGCCGACGGCGGGTGCGCACGGACCGCCGTGGCGCGACGCGATGGCGCGCGCGGTGGCATCGTCGAGGTCCGGGACGGCGATCGCGAATTCGTTTCCGTCACGGGTGATTCCGCGGCCCGCCGGACGGCCGGCGAGCATCCGGGCCTTGGCGCGGTCCATCTCGGACTCGACGGGATCCCCCAGCCGCAGCTCGATCCGGGTCCCCAGCTGGTCCTTGAGGGCGGGCCGCAGATCAGCCCACCTCGCGGCGGAGAGGACCACGTGCACGCCGACCGCGAGGCCCTGCCCGGCGAGCGCGGTGACGGTCTCGTCCACGCCGTCGAGGTCGCGGCGAGCGGCGGCCCACCCGTCGACCACCAGGAAGACGTGCGGCTCGGCGTCGCCCGCCACACCGGTACGGCGTCGGGCCGCCTCCCGCTCGCGAACCAGCGCGGTGACACGGGCGAGGATGCGACGTGCCAGTTCCGCGTCGTGGCCCCGAGCGACGGCGCCGACGTGCGGGAGCCTCTCCGTCATACCGAGACTGCCCCCGCCGAAGTCGAGGCCGTAGATCTGAACCTGGTCGGGCGAGTGGGTCTCGGCCAGGGCCTGAACCAGCGTCTGCAGGGCCGTCGACTTCCCCGCCCGCGGGCCACCGACGACCGCGACGTTGCCGCCGGTACCCGACAGGTCGGCGACCAGGGTGTCCCGGCGCTGATGGAACGGCCGATCCACCACGCCGATCGGGACCGACAGCGGCGCTGACCCGGGTACGGCGTCGAGCACCTCCCGCACCGTCGGCGACACCGTCAGAGGTGGCGACCACACGAGGTGTGCGGGACGTCCACGACCGGCCAGTCGGTCGACGACCACGTCGAGGGTGCTGAGATTCGAGGTGGGCGCCTGCTCGGTCCGCAGCATCCCGACCCGCCGGCCCACGAACGGGACGGGCGCGTCGATGCCGTGGTCCCCCGGCACCGGCGTCGCGCGGGCAGCGGCGGCCGACACGTAGGCGGCGGTGAACCTCGTCAACCGTCCGTCGGCGGTCTTGAGGTAGGCGGCGCCGGGGCTGCCCGGCAACTCATGGGCGTCCGACGTGCCGAGTACCGCGCGGGATTCCGCAGGCGAGAACGTCTTCAGGGCGATCCGGTAGGAGAGGTGCGACTCCAGGCCGCGCAACCGCCCCTCGTCGAGTCGCTGGCTGGCCAGCAGCAGGTGCATGCCGAGCGAACGCCCGAGGCGACCGATCGCGACGAACAACTCGGCCAGGTCCGGCTGTTGGGCGAGCAGTTCGGAGAACTCGTCGACGACGATCAGCAGCGCCGGCAGCGGAGGCAGCGCCGTGCCCGACGCTCGCGCCCGGTCGTAGTCGGCGACGCCCGCGAAACCGCCGGCAGCGCGGAGCAGTTCCTGGCGGCGCGTCATCTCGCCGGCGAGCGCGTCGCGCATGCGGGTCACGAGGTGCGCCTCGTCGGACAGGTTGGTGATCACCGCGGCGACGTGCCGCAATCTCTCGAAGCCGCGAAAGGTCGCCCCGCCCTTGAAGTCGATGAGTGCGAGGTTCAGTGCGTCCGGCGAGTGGGTCGCCACCAGACCGAGCGCCAGCGTCCTCAGCAGTTCGGACTTGCCTGAACCCGTTGCGCCGATGCACAACCCGTGCGGCCCCATTCCGCCGTGCGCAGCCTCCTTCAGGTCGAGTTCGACGGGATCGCCCTCCCCGTCGGTTCCAACGGGGACGCGCAGCCGCGCCGACCGGGTGCGGGGCGACCAGGTGCGGACGACGTCGACCGATCCGGGGTCTCCGATCCCGACGAGGTCCGCCCACCGGTGGTCGAGGCGACGGCCCCCGTATCCCCGGTCGATCGAGGCGATCCGGCGGGCGCACGCCTCCGACTCCGCCTCGGTCATGGCGTCGGTCACCGCGTCGAGACCAGGTACCGCGATCCGGTGCGCGACTGCGAGGGAACCCGGTGATCCGACCGTCAGGACCGTGGCGCCGGGCCCCACTGCGGTCACCTCACCGCCGTCACGGATCACGACGACGTGGGCGGCGCCCGCGGGTGGGGCTGCGCGGACCCGGCGATGGGCCATCCGAACCGGACCCGCGGCGTCGATCCGGTTCTCGTCCCGGTGGTGCGGCAGCCACTTGAGCCAGTCCCATGCCGCCGCCGTCGAATCGTCAACGGCAGCAACGACGCGGACGTCGTCGGGATGGTGGTGGACGGCCAGCTGGCAGATCAGGGCGCGCGCCGTCGCACGGGCGGTCTCGACGTCACCGTCGACCGCGATCACCGGATGGGCGGTGACGTCCAACACGATCGGCAGGTCCTCGAGCATCGACCCGTGTTCGATCAGCTGCGCGGCGACGGCGCTCGAGTACGGATCGACGTCCTCGCCGGAATCGGTGGTGGGTGCGACCAGCCTGGTGGTGGACGGTGCCGGCCCGACGCCGATGCGCACGTGCCCGAAGTTCGGATCCGAACGCCTTCGTTCCCAGGCCCGCTGGGCACCCACCACGGTCCACAGCGCGGCGGGCTCGGGATGGTCGGCGTGCATCGAACGGTGTTGGTCGGCAGCTTCTCTCGCCACCATCTCGTCGAGCGAGTCCAGATAGCGCAGATAGCGCCGTCGTGCCGCGTCGAGGTCGGCGGCCCGCCGCGCGCCCCGCATGCCGTACGCGAAGGATCCCAGTACCGACACCATCATCATCACGGGAAACAACAGCATCGTCGGACCCCGGCCACCCGTGCCGGAACCGAAGTACAGCAGCGCCATGCCTCCCGCCGCGATCAGCATCACCACTGGGAGCACCCGCGCCATGGGGCTCGTCGAGGCGTCGCGAGGCACCGTCGGCGGCGGATCGACGGTGACGTACAAGGGTTCCGATGGTGACCTCATCACCTGTTTGGACGCGCTGGAGACGCTCCTGGTTCCACCGTCTTTGGTGCGTTTCACGGGTGCGGACGTGGGTTAGCGTCGGGATCGAGAGCATCCACGCATCCCGGGGGAGATCCGATGCCGCTGTGCCTGTTGTCCATTCACGTCGACGACACCGTCGTCGACGTCGTGTTGCCGGCGGCCCGTCCGGTCGCGGGCCTGTTGCCCGACGTCGTCGCCCTGGCCGGCGCACCCGCGTCGTACGACCCGGTGCGGTGGCGGTTGCTGCGCATGTCGGGAGATCCACTCGACGGTGACATGACGCTGGCGCAGAGTGGTGTTCGGGACGGGGATGCCCTGCTGCTGGTCTCCGACGTGCCCAGGATGCCGCGACGGCTGCCGTGGGACTCCGCGCTCGCGGTGACGACACAGGCGCCCGCACCCGTCGGGCGCGTCGGCGTCGCGCACGGCGCCGTGATCGTCGCGGTCCTCGCACTGTGCTGGGCCGGATCCGCCGCCGATCCCGGCTGGGGGCACGTGGCGGTGGCCGCCGTGCTCGCGCTGGGCGCGACGTACCGGTCCCTGACCGGGCGCGGGACCGCGATGCACCTGGCGGCGGTGACGGGGTGGGCCGCCGTGGGATACCTCGCCGTGCCAGTCGGCGCGGTGTCGGGCAACCTGATGGTCGCCTTCGCCGCATCGGGAACCACTGCGGCACTGTTACTTCGGTGGTGCGGCACGTCGCCGGCGCTCGTAGCCGCGGCGTCGTTCTCGGCCCTGACGGCGATCGCCTCGGCGGTGGCGACGGTGTGGCCGTATTCCGGGGCCACAGCGGGTGCGGTGTTGGCGACCGCATCGCTCGGCGTGCTCGGCCTCTCCGGGCGACTGGCGGTCCTCGCCGCCGGACCGGTCCCGGGGGTGCGGGGGCACACGCTTCTCGACGGGCTCGTCGCCGGGTCCAGCGCCGGCGTCGCGGTGGGTGCAGCGGTCGCAGCGCTGACGACGCCCGACGGACGCACGCTCGCGCTGGCCTGCGTGCTTGCGGTGGTGCTCGTCCTGCGCAGTCGCGTACACGTCGACCCGATCCGCGTGGCGGCTCTGTCGATCGGCGGGCTGGTTTGTGCAACAACGGGTTTGATGGTGACCGTCACGGCGTTCCCCGAGGCCGCGTCCTGGGCGGCGGCACTCGTCGCGGCGGTCGGCCTGGCCGGCACCACGACCCGGGACGTCAGCCCGGTCGTCGCGCGCTGCGTCGACGGAATCGACTACGTCGCCATCGCGGCAGTCATCCCGACCGCCTGCTGGGTCGGCGGCCTCTACGCCGCAGCACGCGGCTGGCACCTGTCGTGACCACGCGCTGGGCGCCGCTGGCGATCACGGCCGCACTCGTCGCCGCCGTGGGGGTGGCACCGGAGGCGGCTGCGGTGGCACCGCCACGGGTCGACGCATCCGCGTTGCCGAGTCCCGCGCCACCGGCACCGCCCGGGCCCACCGAGCAGGTGGGTGCGTGCGAGACCGCGCCGGGGACCTCCCGGGGAGGTCGCGCGCAGATCGACCGCACCACGCTGGCGGCCCTCTGGAACCTCAGCCGCGGCGCCGGGCAGACGGTCGCCGTCATCGACACCGGCGTGGCTCGCCACCGGCTACTCCCCCGCCTGACCCCGGGTGGGGACTACGTCGCAACGGGTGACGGCACCCAGGACTGCGACGGTCACGGCACCATGGTCGCGGGCATCATCGCCGCGTCCCCGACAGATCACTTCGCCGGAATCGCACCGGACGCAGGCATCCTCGCGATCCGGCAGTCGAGCGTCGAGTTCCGTCGCACCGACGGCGACGGCACCGGGGTGGGCGACGTCCGGACGCTGGCCCAGGCGGTTCGGATGGCGGCGGATGCCGGCGCCACCGTGATCAACGTGTCGACCGTGGCATGCACGCCCGCGTCGGAACCGCTCGACGACCGGGCGTTGGGCGCGGCCCTCGCCTATGCCGTCGACGTCAAGAACGTCGTCGTGGTCGTGGCAGCGGGCAACACCGGTGCCGAGTGCGGCCCGCAGAACCCCGTGCGGGGCGGAGCACCGGACTGGGACGACGTCGCGGTGGTGGCCAGCCCCTCCTGGTACGACGAGTACGTCCTGACGGTCGGGTCGGTGGACGGCGCCGGGCGTCCGTCCGCATTCACGCTCGGGGGCCCATGGGTCGACGTGGCCGCGCCGGGAGAGGACGTCCTCTCCCTCGACCCCGCCGGGGACGGCGTCCGCGACGACGGCCCGGTGTCGGGGACGAGCTATGCCGCACCGGTCGTGGCCGCCGTCGCCGCCCTCATTCGGGCACGGTCACCGGAACTGACCGCCCGGCAGGTGATGCGCCGCATCGAGGAGGCCGCGGTGCGGCCGACCGCGGGGTGGGATCCGCTGGTGGGGCACGGGGTGGTGGACGTCATGGCCGCACTCAGCGATGGTGGCGCGGTGCCGACCCCGGCGTCGCCGAGGACCGCGGACCGACGGCCCGGTCCCGCTTCGGCCGGCCGCGACGGGCGGGCAGTCGCCTTCTGGGGTGCGGCGGCGTGCATCGCGGTGGGCGGGGCGCTGACCGCGCTGACGGGGCTGGCGCGCAACCCGTTACGGCGCCGGCGCCGCGAGTCCGTCGCGGACGGCGCCGGCACCCGCGATGCTGAGTTCGGGTCCACGCGGTAGCCAGGCCAGGATCGGCCACGGCGCGCCGGCCGGCGGTTCGGTCAGCCCAAGCGCCGTCGCGGCGGTGTCGTCGTGGACTCCGTACACCACGCCGTCGTCCGCGACGAGGTACCTCGGACCTGCCGCCTCGTCCCCGAGGATCCGTGCGGCGTGGACGTAGGAGGCGCGTCCCGCCGGCAGTGCGACGCGGTCGATCCGCGGTCCGGCGCCGTCGGCCTGCGCCAGCGTGACCGCGTCGCCGACGTCGAGGTGCGCTCCCACTGACACCACGGGCTGCGTCGACACGTCCGGCACCCCTGCCCGCCAGCGCACGCAGACCACGCCTCCGGTGGCGGGTGTCCTGGCACGGTCGGGTAGATGATCGACCTGCAGCCTGTCCACCAGGCGCGTGGCGGCGATGGCCGCGGGCGAGACGGTGGGTACGCCCAGTGCCGTTCCGGCATAGGTGATTCCGATCAGGTCGGCGGCGACCTCGCCGATGCGTTGGACGCCATCGGCGAGCACGACGTAGAGGTCCGCGGCCGCGGCTCCCACCACCTGGACGACGGATCCGACGGTGGCGCCCATCGGTCCGACGCTGCCGGCGCCGTCGATGCCCGGGACCACGATCGGGGCCACCTCGGGCACGGTGTCGAGCAGGGCCCGCGACACCGGTTGCGGCGAGATGCCGTCGAGTCGCAGGGCCCGCACCACTGCGGGGTTGCGCAGGTCGACCCGGGCGCGACGGCCGTCGAACAGCAGGAAGGTCAGCGCGGCGCTCTCACCGCGCGGAGTGACGAGGACGCTGCGGCCCGGATCGAACCGATCGGCAGGCGACAGACCACGATCGGCGGCCACCAGCGTGTCCCGGCCGTCGCATACGGTCCAGGTGTCCGGCGGCGGGTCGGCATCCAGAGTCGCTGGTGCACCGACGATCCCGACGGCGGGACCCCGGCGGACGCCGTCCAGCGCCCGCTGGTCCACCAGTGTCGGGACGGCCGCGGCCCGCACGATCAGCCGAGCCGACGCCAGGTTGGGCGTCGGATGCCAGACGTCGTCGATGCGGACGTACATCGCCCCGGTCTCGCGAGCGACGACGACCTGGGTCGACCCGAGATCGCCGCGCGGGCGAAGGAACGCGACGGCGGCGCACGCGGCGACGACGACCACTGCCACCAGCGCCCCGACGACCATCGCCAGCGACTGCGATCGCAGCGGGTCGTCATGCAGCGCAACGTCTCTGCGCACCAGCGCGTGTTCCATGCGGCGCAGCCGCAGCCGCTGTGCACTGACCTGTATCCAGGTCGACGTTCGACGAGCCATGGCACCCCCGGCTTAGAACCTAACCGGCGTCGGCACCCCCGTCGGACACTGATTCCTCGCGCAACCGCTCGCGATACGCCGCGACGTGCTGGCGGTTGCCGCAGTTGCCGGTGTCACAGAACATTCGGGAGCGGTTGCGGGACAGGTCGACGAGCACCGCTTCGCAGTCGGATGCCGCGCAGACCTTCAGCCGCCGCAGCTCGCCGACGCGGATCAGGTCGGCCAGCGCCATCGCCATCTCCGCACCCATCCGCTGCCACAGCGGGTCGTGTATGGACGCCAGGTGGAGGTGCCACTCGGGCATCTCGGGGTGGCGGGTCAGCCAGGGTGAGGCACGGGTGTCGCTCAGCAGGGCGTTGACCTGACCGACGGTGCGCTCCTCGTCACCGGCGACCGACCAGATGCCGCCGAGCCGCTCGCGCAGGCGCCGGACGGAGTCGAGTTCCCCGTCGTCTCCGTCGCGGCGCCCGGTCCAGCCGAAGCCGTCGAGGTACTCGTCGAGCGCGGGCATGCCGTCGAGCCGCTCGCCGTCGACGCGATCGGTGTTGATCAGCACACACGCCGCCTTCAGCGTGAGTTCCGTGTCATGACTGAAAATCATTTGACTCATGACTCCCTTCGGCGATACCGTCATGACCAACGACGATTTTACTCCTGACATCACCGTCACGACGCATCTGGAGGTGGCACATGACCGCAACGAGCCTGGACCGCGAACCCGCGGTCGACCACTTCCGCACGGGACTCCTGTTCGCCCTCGCCTCGGCCCTGGCGTTCGGCATGTCCGGCCCCCTTGCCAAGGCGCTGATGGACGCTGGCTGGTCGCCGACCGCCGCGGTCACCGCTCGCCTGGCGGGCGGCGCCGTGGTGATGGCGGTCGTCGCCACCATCATGCGGCCGGACTGGGTCCGCGAGGCCACGCGGCACGCCGGGATCGTCGTCGCCTACGGCATCGTCCCGATCGCCGGGGCGCAGCTCTTCTATTACAACGCCGTCGCGCACCTGTCCGTCGCGGTGGCGCTGCTGCTCGAGTACACCGCTCCGCTGTTGGTCGTGGGCTACCTGTGGGTGACGACGCGGCGCAGGCCGGGCAACCTCGTCCTGGCGGGCGTCGCGCTGGCCATCTTCGGCATCATGCTGGTCCTCGACGTGTTCGCCGGAGCACACGTGAACCTCGTCGGCGTCGGCTGGGGGCTGGCCGCCGCCGTGTGCGCGGCCTGCTACTTCGTGCTGTCGGACCGGGTGGGCAGCGGCGACGCATCCGGCGACGACGCCGGTGTGCATCCGATCACCCTGGCCGCAGCCGGCCTGGTGGTCGGCGCCGTCACGGTCGCGCTGCTCGGGATGACCGGCATCATGCCGCTGACCTTCACCGCGAATTCCGCGGTCATCGCGGGGTGGACCACGTCGTGGCTGGTGCCGGTGGCACTGCTCGCCGTCGTTCCGACCGCCATCGCCTACACGCTGGGGATCATCGGGATCTCCCGCCTGCGGCCGCGCTTCGCCTCCCTGGTCGGACTCGCCGAGGTGCTGTTCGCGGTCCTGGCGGCGTGGGTCCTGCTGGGCCAGGCCGTGTCGCCGATCCAGGCCGTCGGAGGCGCCGTCGTCCTCGTGGGTCTCGCACTGGCCCGCCAGGGCGACAGGACCGAAGCGGTCGCCGAGGCGACGTGGCCGGAAACCCCCGCCCAGCAGCCAGGGCAAAGCATTCGTCCCAGCTGACGGAGGTATGTGAAGATTGGCCGGTGATCACACGCACGATGACGTTCCGGCTGGCCGCGATCGTTTCCGCGGTTGCCTCCTCGGCCGCTATCTTCACCGCGGCGCCCGCCGTCGCGGAGCCCCCCGCCTGCACCGACGTCGAGGTGATCTTTGCGCGCGGAACGGGTGAGCCTCCCGGCATCGGACGGGTCGGCCAGGCCTTCGTCGATGCGCTGACGCCCCAACTCGGCGGTCGCACGGTCGGGTCCTACGGCGTCGTGTACCCCGCCAGCTACGACTTCCTCACCGCAGCCGAGGGCGCCAACGACGCCGCAGCCCGCATCGAGTCGATGTCCGCGAGCTGCCCCGACACGCGTCTGGTCCTGGGCGGCTACTCCCAGGGCGCGGCTGCCGTCGACATGCTCGCCGGCATCCCGCCGCTGGGCAACAAGATCGGCGACATCGGGTCGGCGCCACCCCTGCCCGCGGCCTACGACTCGAGCATCGCGGCGGTCGCCGTGTTCGGCAATCCGTCGACGAAGTTCAGCATCCCCATCACCAGCTCGGTGTTCAGCGGGCGCGCCATCGACCTCTGCACCGACGGTGACCCGATCTGCTCGCGCGGCCGCAACCCCTTCGCGCACAGCGACTACGTCAGCGCGGGCATGCCCGACCAGGCAGCCACCTACGTCGCAGGACTTGTTTAGCCCACTTAAGTGTTACCATTCGGCGTGCCCTTTGATCTTGTTCGACGCTGCCTGGTCACCGTCGCCGCACTGACACTGACCGCAGGTGCTGCGCTAATCGCGCCGATGGCCACGGCGTCGGCCCAGGACTGCCCGGACATCGAGGTCGTCTTCGCGCGCGGCACCAACGAGGCACCGGGACTGGGCCTGGTGGGCGGGTCGTTCGTCGACGACCTGCGCGGCAAGGTCGGCGGCCGGTCGGTCGGCGCGTACGCGGTGAACTACCCCGCGAGCTACGACTTCCTCGCCGCGGCCAACGGCGCCAACGACGCCAGCGGCCACATCCAGTACATGATGGGCGCCTGCCCCGGCACCCGCCTGGTGCTGGGCGGCTACTCGCAGGGGGCCGCGGTGATGGACGTCATCGCCGCCGTGCCGATCCCCGCGATCGGGTTCAACAACCCGCTCCCCCCGAACACCCCGGACTTCGTCGCGGGCATCGCCGCGTTCGGCAACCCGTCGTCCAAGCTCGGCCTGCCCATCACCTCGAGCCCGGTGTGGGGCGGCCGGTCCATCGACCTCTGCAATGGCGGCGACCCCGTGTGTGGCCCCGGCGAGAACGTCGCCGCCCACCGCGCGTACGCCGGTGGGCCGACCGACGCCGCGGCCAACTTCATCGCCGGCCTGCTGTAGCTCGGGACTCACAGCGAAATCGCAGCGTTCGGCTAGCATCGGCTTCGTGATCCGTCGCCACGTCATCGCCGCCCTCTCCGCCACCCTGGTGGCCGGCGGACTGCTCAGCCTGCCCAGTGTCGTCGCACCCGGCACGGCCCCGACGGCGTCGGCCGCCTGCTCCGACGTCGAGGTCATCTTCGCGCGCGGCCGGCTCGAGCCCGCGGGACCAGGACTGATAGGCAACGCGTTCGTCAGCGCGCTGCGCGCCAAGTCGGGCAAGAGCGTCAACATGTACGCGGTCCGCTATCCCGCCGACAATCAGATCGACGTCGGCGCCAACGACATGAACGCCCGGATATTGAGCACGATGAACAGCTGCCCCGAAACCAGGATCGTGCTCGGTGGCTATTCGCTCGGCGCGGCCGTCACCGATGTTGCGGTAGCGCTGCCGTTCTCCGTCCTCAAGTTCGACAGCCCGATGCCGCCCGGCGCCGATCAACACGTCGCCGCCATCGCGCTGTTCGGGAACGGCAGCGCGTGGGCCGGTCCGCTCGGCTCGTTCAACCCTCTGTACCGCGAGCGCACCATCGAGATGTGCCACGGCGCCGACCCGATCTGCAATCCGGCGGACCCCAATACGTGGGAGAAGAACTGGTCGGATCATGCGGCCAAGGCGTACATCGACGCCGGCATGGTCAACGAGGCCGCGGACTTCGCCGCGGTACGGGTCTGACCTGAACTAGCGCCGCACGTCGCGCGTGACCTCGTTGCGGGCGACGAGTTCGGCGTCCGAGGGATAGTCCACCGCCACCAGCGTCAGGCCGCGCGCCGGCGCGACCGCGAACGCGCTCGACCTGGTGGTCTCGCCCAGCAGACCCGCGCACCACGCCGGATCGAGGCGGCCCTCCCCGACTGCCAACAGGGCGCCGACGACCGAGCGGACCATCGACCAGCAGAACGCGTCGGCGGTGACGTGTGCGGTGATCAGGTCACCGTCGGACACCCAGTCCAGTCGCTGTAGCTCGCGGATGGTCGTCGCACCTTCGCGCGGTCGGCAGAAGGCCGCGAAGTCGTTGAGCCCCAGTAACTCCCGTGAGGCCTCGCGCATGGCGTCGAGGTTGAGCGCGCGGTTCCACGGTGTCACGAAGCGGGCGTCGACGGGGTCCACCCCGTACGGTGCGGTGGACAGCCGGTACTCGTAGTGGCGGCGTAGCGCAGAGAAGCGGGCGTCGAACCCGTCCGGCGCCCGAACCACGTCCCGCACCCGGACGTCGGGGGTCAGGAGCTTGGCCAGCCTGCGTACGAGCGGGAGGAATTCGCTGTCGCCGTCGCGACGGGTGCGCGGGTAGGCCAGCGGGATCGCGTCGGCCGGGACGTCGACGTGCGCCACCTGACCCGTCGCGTGGACGCCGGTGTCGGTGCGGCCCGCGGCACGCGTCACCAGCGGCACGCGAAACACGGTCGACAGTGCGTCGTCGATCAGGCCCGCCACGGTGCGCTGATCGGTCTGGGTGGCCCAGCCCGCGAAGTCGGTGCCGTCGTAGGAGACGTCCAGGCGGAGACGAGCCGGGGCGAGCGGAGCGACGGGAAAATGAGCATGCCCGCCACCGGAGTCGGTGGCGGGCATGATCATCGGTTGACTACTTGGCGTCGTCGGCCTTCTCGTCCGTCGAAGCCTCGTCCGTCGTGGCGTCGTCGGCCGAAGCCTCGGGTGCCTCGTCGGTCGTGGTCTCCTCGGCCTCGTCGGCCGTCGGGCCGTCGGTGGCCTCGGGCTCGACGGCGGCCTGCGGTGCGGCGGCCGCCGCGACCTTCTGCGACGCGTCCGCGCGGCGTGCGCGGTTCGCCTCGTTGGTCACGGTCTTCTCGCGAACCAGCTCGATGACGGCCATCGGGGCGTTGTCGCCCTTGCGTGCCTCCACCTTGACGATTCGCGTGTAGCCACCCTCGCGGTCGGCGAAGAACGGGCCGATCTCGGCGAACAGCACGTGCACGACGTCCTTGTCGCGGATCTTCTTCATCACCTCACGCCGGTTGTGCAGCGTGCCCTTCTTGGCGTGGGTGATCAGCTTCTCCGCGTACGGGCGCAATGCCCGCGCCTTGGGCTCGGTCGTCTTGATGCGGCCGTGCTCGAAGAGCGACGTGGCCAGGTTGGCCAGCAGCGCCTTCTGGTGCGAAGACGACCCGCCGAGGCGGGGTCCCTTTGTGGGCTTGGGCATTGCGACTGTCTCCTCATGTGGCCGACCCCCGTATCAGGTAGGGCCGGGACGGTTTCTCGAGCGGGTGAAGCGGGTTAGAGCTGTTCGGTCTCGGCGAAGTCCTGGGTGTCGTCCAGGTCGTAGCCGGCATCGCTGTTCCAGGTGCCCGTGGCGACGTCGTAGCCGGCGACCTCGGACGGATCGAACGTGGCCGGGCTGTCCTTCAGCGAGAGACCGAGCTGATGCAGCTTGATCTTGACCTCGTCGATGGACTTCTGACCGAAGTTGCGGATGTCCAGCAGATCGGACTCCGTGCGCGACACCAGCTCGCCGACGGTGTGCACGCCTTCGCGCTTGAGGCAGTTGTACGACCGGACGGTGAGTTCCAGATCGTCGATCGGCAGCGCGAACGAGGCGATGTGATCTGCCTCGGCCGGCGACGGCCCGATCTCGATGCCCTCGGCCTCGACGTTGAGTTCCCGTGCCAGACCGAACAGTTCCACCAGCGTCTTGCCGGCCGAGGCCAGCGCGTCACGCGGGGTGATCGAGTTCTTGGTCTCGACGTCGAGGATCAGCTTGTCGAAGTCGGTGCGCTGCTCGACGCGGGTGGCCTCGACCTTGTAGGTCACCTTGAGCACCGGCGAGTAGATCGAGTCGACCGGGATGCGGCCGATCTCGGCGCCGGACGCCTTGTTCTGGACGGCGGGCACGTAGCCACGGCCACGCTCGACGACGAGTTCGACCTCGAGCTTGCCCTTGTCGTTCAGCGTCGCGATGTGCATGTCCGGGTTGTGCACCGTCACGCCGGCCGGCGGCACGATGTCACCGGCGGTGACCGCACCGGGGCCCTGCTTGCGCAGGTACATGGTGACGGGCTCGTCCTCCTCCGAGGACACGACCAGGCTCTTGAGGTTCAGGATGATGTCGGTGACGTCTTCCTTCACCCCCGGCACGGTGGTGAACTCGTGCAGCACGCCGTCGATGCGGATGCTGGTGACCGCCGCGCCCGGGATGGACGACAGCAGCGTGCGCCGAAGCGAGTTGCCCAGGGTGTACCCGAAACCGGGCTCCAGGGGCTCGATGACGAACTTGGACCGGTCCTCGGCCAAGCTCTCCTCGGACAGTGTGGGGCGCTGTGAAATCAGCATGGTGTTTCGTTATCTCCTTCTCGACATCCGCTATTTGATGCCGGTCCTTGATGCCTGGTCGCCGCCGGAGCGGCTCCAGAAACCTGCGAGGCCGGTCGGCCCCACAGGAGGCAGCCCTACTTGGAGTAGAGCTCGACGATGAGCTGCTCGGTGAGCGGGATGTCGATCTGGGCCCGCTCGGGCAGCTGGTGGACGAGGATGCGCTGACGCTCGCCGACGACCTGCAGCCAGCCCGGGATCGGGCGATCGCCCGCGGTCTGACGCGACAGCTCGAAGGGCAGCGTGTTGAGCGACCGCTCCTTGATGTCGATGATGTCGTACTGCGAGACGCGGTAGCTGGGGATGTCGACCTTCACGCCGTTGACGGTGAAGTGGCCGTGGCTGACCAGCTGACGGGCCATGCGACGCGTGCGGGCGAGCCCGGCGCGGTACACGACGTTGTCGAGCCGGCTCTCGAGGATGCGCAGCAGGTTGTCACCGGTCTTGCCGGGCTGCCGGTTGGCCTCTTCGTAGTAGCGACGGAACTGCTTCTCCATGACGCCGTAGCTGAAGCGGGCCTTCTGCTTCTCCTGCAGCTGCTGGCGGTACTCGCTCTCCTTGATCCGCGCGCGACCGTGCTGGCCGGGCGGGTAGGGGCGCTTCTCGAAGGACTGATCTCCACCGACGAGGTCGACGCCGAGGCGGCGCGACTTGCGGGTGACGGGTCCGGTATAACGAGCCATTCTCTAAATCCTCTTCCCTAGACCCGGCGCCGCTTGGGCGGACGGCAGCCGTTGTGCGGCTGCGGCGTGACGTCGGAGATCGCACCCACTTCGAGGCCTGCGGCCTGCAGCGAGCGGATGGCGGTCTCACGACCCGAACCCGGGCCCTTCACGAATACGTCGACCTTCTTGACGCCGTGCTCCTGCGCCTTGCGGGCAGCGTTCTCGGCGGCGAGCTGAGCGGCGAACGGCGTCGACTTGCGCGAGCCCTTGAAGCCCACGTGACCCGACGACGCCCAGGCGATGACGTTGCCCTGCGGGTCGGTGATCGACACGATCGTGTTGTTGAAGGTGCTCTTGATGTGAGCGGCGCCGTGCGGGACGTTCTTCTTTTCCTTGCGGCGCGTCTTCTGGCCCTTCTTGGGGCCGCCTGTCTTCTTCGCGGTTGCCATCGGGGTTACCTGGCCTTCTTCTTGCCGGCAATGGTGCGCTTCGGACCCTTGCGGGTGCGTGCGTTGGTCTTGGTGCGCTGGCCGCGAACGGGAAGACCGCGACGATGCCGCAGACCCTGGTAGCAGCCGATCTCGATCTTGCGGCGGATGTCGGCCTGGACCTCGCGGCGGAGATCGCCCTCGACCTTGATGTCGGGGTTGCCCTCGATGAAGTCACGCAGCTGCGTGACCTGATCGTCGGTCAGGTCCTTAGTGCGCAGGTCCCGGCTGATGCCGGTCCCCTCCAGGATCTCCTGGGAGCGGGTACGGCCGATGCCGTAGATGTAGGTCAGCGCGATCTCCATGCGCTTGTCACGCGGGAGATCTACGCCCAGTAGACGTGCCACAGGGGTGTGTTTCCTTTTCTATGCGGAGGTCTGTTCCCAGTCCGTTCCCCCCGTGTCGAGCTAGTTGGGGGATCCGGCCTCCGTGCCGGACGTGCAGAGCGACCAATTCGCTCAGTGGTACTGGGAGGTCTGCATTCAGTTGTGGTGGTTCGGAACTGAGCTGACGCTCAGCCCTGCCGCTGCTTGTGACGGGGATCGGAGCAGATCACCATGACCCGCCCATGCCGGCGGATCACCCTGCACTTGTCGCAGATCGGCTTGACGCTCGGGTTCACCTTCACGGCTGTGTCGATCCTTCGTGGTCTAGCGGTGTCGCGCGCGAACGCACGTCACGTGTCGTGGTCTTGGGGGGTGGGACGCGGGTTACTTGTATCGGTACACGATGCGGCCCCGGGACAGGTCGTATGGAGAGAGCTCCACGACGACGCGGTCCTCGGGCAGGATGCGGATGTAGTGCTGCCGCATCTTGCCGCTGATGTGGGCGAGTACCTTGTGTCCGTTCTCCAGCTCAATGCGGAACATCGCATTGGGCAGAGGCTCGACAACGCGGCCCTCGACCTCGATGGCACCGTCTTTCTTGGCCATACTCTTTTGGCGATCCTTGCTGTTGGTTTCGTAGTGGGTTGCGCCCATCGGCACAGCCCTCATTCCGACTTGAAAACGTGAGCCGGATCGGGAGAATTCCCTGGCAGTCCGAGACCGTGCACGCAAGAAGTCGGCGCGGAAGCCGCACCGTTGATCCATGGTACTCGCCACCGGCGTCCTCCCAAAATCGCGTCACCGCGGGTGGCCGGGAGGTGGAAGGATCTAGATCAGTTGGTCCGTCCGGGGGTGTCATCGACACGTTACGGGCCTGCTCGAAACACATGGGGAGGGGGACGGGTGACCGCGGTCTACCTGGTGGCATTCGTCGTCGGGGCGATTGCGGTGCTCGCATCGCTGCTGCTGACCGAGGTCGACGTCGGCGGCGGGCACGGCATCGGCCACGCCACGGGCGACGGCATGCCCTTCCTGAGCCTCACCAGCCTGTCCGCGGCCGTGCTCGGCGCGGGCACGGGCGGCCTCGTCAGCACCTGGGCGGGACTCGGCACGGTACCCGCGGCCATCGTCGCCGCAGCGAGCGCCGCCGTCCTGCTCGGACTGCTGCAGGGTGTCGCACTGCCCTACCTGCGGCGGCAGCAGTCCAACTCCCATCGCAGCCGGTCGTCGTACGTCGGCCTGCTCGGCACCGTCACCCTCGAGATCCCGCCGGACGGCTGGGGTGAGGTCTCCTTCGTCGACGCCGACGGCAATCGCGTGCGGTCCCGCGCCGTCAGCGACGAACCCTCAGCACTGGCGAAATCCACGCGCATCTACGTCTCCGACCTCGACGGCGACGCCGTGCGCGTGGTCGCCGTCCCCGACTCCGAACTCCCCCACAACGAAGGGTTTTGACGTATGTCTTTCCTGCTGATCGTCGCGGTCGCCGTGATCGCGGCCCTGCTGCTGTTCGTCGCACTGCCCATCGTCTACGTGAAGAACTACATCAAGGTGCCGCCCAACGAGGTCGCCGTCTTCACCGGACGCGGCACGCCGAAGGTGGTCCGCGGCGGCGCGCGGTTCCGGGTGCCCGGCATCGAACGCGTCGACATCATGAGCCTGGAACCGTTCAACGTCAGCATCAACCTGCAGAATGCGTTGTCCAACAACGGCGTTCCGGTCAACGTCGAGGCCGTCGGCCTGGTCCGCATCGGATCGTCCGAGGAAGCGGTGCAGACCGCGGTGCAGCGCTTCCTGACCTCCGACCTCAACGAGTTGCAGCGTCAGATCAACGAGATCCTGGCGGGCAGCCTGCGCGGCATCACCGCCACGATGACCGTCGAGGACCTCAACTCCAACCGCGACACCCTCGCCCGCAGCGTGGTCGAGGAGGCCGGCGGCGACCTCGCGCGCATCGGCATGGAGGTCGACGTCCTCAAGATCGCCGGCATCTCCGACCGCAACGCCTACCTCGAGTCACTCGGGCAGCGCCGCATCGCCGAGGTGAAGCGCGACGCCGCCATCGGTACCGCGGAGGCCGAGCGGGACGCGCAGATCCAGTCGGCGAAGGCCCGGCAGGCCGGGTCGGTGGCGCAGGCCGAGGCCGACACCGCGATCGCGTCGGCCAACCAGAAGCGCGACGTCGAACTCGCCCGGTTGCGCGCGCAGACCGAGGCCGAGAACGCCCAGGCCGACATGGCGGGGCCGCTGGCCAACGCCCGCGCGCAGAAGGACGTCGGCATCGCCACCGAGCAGGCCGAAGCCGCTCGCGTGACCGCCCGCATCGAGGTGGAGCAGCGGCGCAGCGAGCAGGCCACCGCCGCCCTGCAGGCCGACGTCATCGCCCCCGCCGAGGCCCAGCGCCAGGCCGACATCGCCCGTGCCGAGGGTCAGCGCCGTTCCGCGATCCTGGCCGCCGAGGCCCAGGCCGAGTCCGCCATCCGCGCCGGCCAGGCCGAGGCCGACGCCCGCAAGGCGGCCGCCGACGCGCTGCGCGTCGAGAAGCAGGCCGAGGCCGACAGCCTGCAGGCCAAGCTCGTCGCCGAGGCCGCGGGCAAGAAGGAACTCGCCGACGCACTGCGCGTCGAGCAGCTCGCCGAGGCCGCGGGCATCGAGGCGAAGCTGGTGGCCGAGGCCACCGGCAAGAAGGAGATCGCCGCGGCGCTGAACAGCTACACCGCCGACGCCGCCCGCATGCTGATGCTGCCCGACGTGCTGAACTCCGTCGTCAAGGCCACCGAGGCGGCGTCGGCTCCGCTGGCCGAGATCGACCGGCTGTCGATCATCGGCGGCGCCGGCGACACCCAGGACGCGGTCGGGGGCATCCTCGGCGTCAGCCCGCTGGCCGTGGCGAAGATCGTCGAGGCGCTCAAGACCTCCGGCATCGACGTCGCCGCGATGCTGAACCGTACGCAGGAACCGGCGACGCCCAACGGACAGGCCTAGGCGCCCTCGGCCGTCGCCTTGATCGCGGCGAGGGTCACGGGGATGCCGCTCAGCGCCTGCTCGCTGCGCAGCGCGATCTGCGCCTCGGCATCCTCGCCGAACCGCTCCCCGAAGCCGGCGATCCCCTTGGGCAGGAACGCCCAGTCCTGCGTCAGCCGCGTGCCGTCGCCCTCGGCTTCGAGCCGGAAGCCCCAGCGGACCCAGCCCTCGTTGACCTCCCAGGCGAACTCGCGGCCGGGCTCGGCGGCGACCACCCGGCTGCGGGTCTCCCAGGTCCGGTCCGGCGTCTCGTTGCGGCCGGTGAACCACGCACCGACCGCCGGACCCGCCTGCTCGTCGTCCCACCAGCACGCCTTGCAGATCGGGCTCCACTCGCCGATCCGGGTGACGTCGGACACCAGGCCGTAGACCTGCTCGGGTGTGGTCGCGATCAGCACGGAGTCGGAGAACTCGAGTTTCGTCATGCCCGGCAGCCTAGGGACCCCGTCGAGTCGGTTTCCACTGTCGGCTGAACCGCAGGCCTGAGCCGATATCGGCTGGACTCACGGCGCATAATGATGCGTGATGAGTGGACCCGAGCACCAGCACCGCAGGCCTGCGATCCTCACCGTCGACGACGACCCCGCCGTCTCGCGTGCGGTGGCGCGTGACCTGCGCCGTCACTACGGCGAGCGATACCGCATCGTCCGTGCCGAGTCGGGCGCCGACGCGCTCGACACCCTGAAGGAATTGAAGCTGCGCGGCGAGACGGTGGCGGTCTTCGTCGCCGACTACCGCATGCCCCAGATGAGTGGCATCGAGTTCCTCGAGAAGGCCATGGACGTCTTCCCGTTGGCCAAGCGCGTGCTGCTCACCGCCTACGCCGACACCCACGCGGCGATCGATGCGATCAACGTGGTCGACCTGGACCACTACCTGCTCAAGCCGTGGGATCCGCCGGAGGAGAAGCTCTACCCGGTGATCGACGGCCTGCTGGAGGAGTGGCGGGCGATCGGTGACCGGGGGTTGTCCGGGACCAAGGTGATCGGCCATCGCTGGAATCAGCGGTCCTGGGAGGTGCGCCAGTTCCTGTCGCGAAACCAGTTCCCCTTCTCCGCGTTCATGGCCGACGAACCCAAGGGCGAGCAACTGCTCGAAGCCGCTGGACTCGACGGCCGGACTCTTCCCGTGGTGATCACCGACAAGGGTGAGGCACTCGTCGAACCCACCGACGGCCAGCTCGCGGAACTACTGGGCCTGTCCACCGAGCCCTCGTTGCCCATGTACGACCTGGCCGTCATCGGCGGCGGGCCCGCCGGTCTCGCCTCGGCGGTGTACGGCGCGTCCGAGGGGCTCGAGACGGTGCTCATCGAGAAGGCCACCACCGGCGGTCAGGCCGGTCGCAGCTCGCGCATCGAGAACTACCTGGGCTTCCCGATCGGCGTCTCGGGCGCCGAGCTGACCAATTCCGCGCGACGGCAGGCGGAGCGGTTCGGCGCCGAGGTGATCACCACGCGTGACGTCGTGAAGCTGCACGTCGGCGATACGGCACCGACCATCGAGTTCGAGGACGGCAGCACCATCGGTGCCCGCTCGGTGATCCTGGCGACCGGCGTCGAGTACCAGGAGCTGAAGGTCGTGGGGTGTTGGAGCAACCCCGACGACCCCGATGGCTGCAACTACGTCGGACGGGGCGTCTACTACGGCGCCTCGGTGTCCGACGCCGAGGAATGTCGCGACGAGGACGTCTACATCGTCGGCGGCGCCAACTCGGCGGGCCAGGCCGCGATGTTCATGTCCAAGACCGCGAAGTCGGTCACGATGCTGGTGCGCGGACCGTCGCTGGAAGCATCGATGTCGCACTACCTCATCGAGCAGATCGAGAACAACGACAAGATCAACGTTCTGACCTGCACCGAGGTGGTCGACACGATCGGCGAAGACGATCACCTCGCCGGGCTGGTCCTCGTGGACAAGAAGTCGGGCGAGCAGTCGACCGTTCGTGCCGGACGGATGTGCTGCTTCATCGGGGCGACACCCAGGACGAAGTGGCTCGACGGTGTCCTCGCCCTCGACGACCGCGGGTTCATCCTGGCCGGGCCGGACCTGAAGGACAAGATCGGTTGGAGCCATCGGGATCGTCCCCCTCATCACCTGGAAACAAGTGTGCCCGGTGTGTTTGTTGCAGGAGACGTGAGATCCGATTCCGCCAAGCGCGTGGCGGCGGCCGTCGGCGAAGGATCGATGGCAGTGATGCTGGTGCACCGGTACCTGGCGGAAGCGTGACCTCGGGATCTGAAGGGAAGTCGCATGGGCTCGCAGAACGGTGAAGAGTGCGTCCGGGACGAATTGCGGACGCTGTTCCTCTTCGAAGACCTCTCCGACGAACAGTTGGAGATACTGTGCGAGGCCGGGAGCATCCACACCTTCCCGGCGGGCCCCCTGAGCCAGGAAGGCGAACCCGCCACGTGCTTCTACGTGTTGATCGACGGTGAGTTGATCATGTCGAAGCGGTCGGGCGGCGTCGACATCCAGACCAACCAGACCTCGCAGCGCGGCGTGTACTTCGGGGCGTGGTCGGCCTACATACCCGGCGAGGAGCAGAGTTACCAGGCGTCGGTGCGGCTGACGAAGCCGTCGCGGTGCTTCGTGCTCGACTCGAACGACTTCGCCGAGTTCATGCGGACCCAGTTCCCCATGGCCGTGCACCTGCTAGAGGGTCATCTGGTGGGCGGTCGCCGACAGAGCCAGATCATCGGCCAGCGCGAGAAGCTGCTGGCGCTGGGCACGATCACCGCGGGGCTGACCCACCAGCTCAACAATCCGGCGGCGGCGACCGCGCGGGCGACGTCGGACCTGCGCGAGACGGTCGGCAAGATGCGGCACAAGCTCGCAATGCTCGCCAACGGGAAGTTCACCCCCGAGGCGCTGCGCGTCCTGGTCAGCATCCAGGACGAGGTCGCCGAGCAGGTGGCGAAGGTCAAGTCCGTCGAGCTGACCGCACTGGAGTCCTCCGACCGCGAGGACGCGATCGGCGACTGGCTCGAGGACCACGAGATCGTCGGCGCCTGGGACTACGCGCCCACCTTCGTCGACGCCGGGCTCGACACCGACTGGCTCGAGCGCATCCTCGCCTCGGTCGACGAGGTGGACGCCACGGCCTCGCTGCAGGGCGCACTGGGCTGGCTGAAGTACACGATCGACACCGAGTTGCGGATGAACGAGATCGCCGAGGCCAGCAAGCGCATCTCGGCGCTGCTGGCGGGCGCCAAGCAGTACTCGCAGATGGATCGCGGCGCCTATCACAACGCGGACGTCCACGAACTCCTGCGCAGCACCATCATGATGTTCGGCGACCAGATCGGCCATCAGGGCAAGGGCAGGCCCATCACCCTGGTCAAGGACACCGATCGGTCTCTGCCCGAATTGCTCTGCTACCCAGGCGATCTCAATCAGGTGTGGACCAACCTGATCGACAACGCGATCCAGGCGATGAACGGCCACGGCACGCTGACGATCCGCACCGCCCGGGAGAACGAGGACATGATCCGCGTCGAGATCTGCGACGACGGTCCCGGCATCCCCGAGGACGTCATCGACCGCATCTTCACGCCGTTCTTCACCACCAAGCCGTTCGGCGAGGGCACCGGACTCGGCCTGGACCTGGCGTGGCGCATCGTCGTCGAGAAGCACCACGGCAACATGTCGGTGCAGAGCAAGCCGGGCGACACCCGGTTCATCGTGACGCTGCCGCTGCAGGCGCCCGCGCCGATCACGCCGACGCCCGGCGAACTGTCCGCCGCCGGTACGGAATAGCCACCGTCCGGGCACGGGTTGACCCGACCATGAGCACACCCAACCTCGGCAGTTTCGGCGTCTTCGGCCACTACGAGCAGTTCCGGGCGTTCGCGCCCCAGCAGTTCAGGGACATCGAGGCCCTGGGCTACGGCGCCCTCTGGGCCGGCGGATCGCCGCCCGCGGAACTGGACTGGGTCGGCCCGATCCTGGCGGCCACCGAGACGCTCCAGCTGGCCACCGGCATCGTGAACATCTGGACCGCCGCCGCAGGCCCCGTCGCCGAGTCGTTCCACCGCATCGAGAAGGAGTACCCGGGCCGGTTCCTGCTCGGCATCGGCGTCGGTCACCCCGAGGCGCACACGGAGTACAAGAAGCCCTACGACGCACTCACCGAGTACCTCGACGAACTCGACCGGTACGGCGTCCCGAAGGACCGGCGCGTCGTCGCCGCGCTCGGCCCGCAGGTCCTCAAGCTGTCCGCTCGCCGCAGCGCAGGGGCTCACCCCTACCTGACGACGCCCGAGCACACCGCCCAGGCGCGCGAACTCGTCGGCCCGGATGCCTTCATCGCCCCGGAGCACAAGGTGGTGCTGACCACCGACGCGGCGAAGGCCCGCGAGGTCGGCCGCAAGGCACTGGCGGTCTACCTCGGTCTGGCGAACTACGTGAACAACTGGAAGCGACTCGGTTTCACCGATGCCGACGTCGCCACGCCCGGCAGCGACGCACTGGTCGACGCGGTCGTCGCCCACGGCGCAGGCGAGGACGTCGCCGCACGCCTGAAGCAGCACCTCGAGGCGGGCGCGAACCACGTGCCGGTTCAGGTCCTCACCGCACCTGACAAGCTTGTCCCGGCGCTCACCGAACTCGCCGGGCCGTTGGGCCTGCGCTGACCCCGAAGGACAGACACATGACCGAATCGGTATCCCTCAAGCCAGACCTCGGCCGCTACGGCGTGTGGACGTTCGGAGCACCGAAGCCCGAGCACGCAGCCGAGATCGAGAAGCTGGGCTACGGCGCGGTCTGGGTCGGTGGCTCCCCCGCGGGTGACCTGAACTTCGTCGAACCTCTGCTCGAGGCGACCGAGACGCTGCAGGTCGCCACCGGCATCGTCAACGTCTGGACGGCCAAGGCCGAGGAGGTCGCCGAGGCCTACCACCGCGTCGAGGCCGCCTACCCCGGCCGGTTCCTGCTCGGCGTGGGCATCGGCCATCCCGAGCACACCGAGGAGTACCGCAAGCCCTACGACGTGCTGGTCGAGTACCTCGACGCGCTCGACGCCGCGAAGGTGCCGACCAGCCGGCGCGTCATCGCGGCACTCGGGCCGCAGGTGCTGAAACTGTCGGCACGCCGCAGCGCGGGCGCCCACCCGTACCTGACGACCCCCGAGCACACCGGTCAGGCGCGCAACATCCTGGGCAACTCGGTGTACCTGGCGCCGGAGCACAAGGTGGTCCTGACCACCGACGTCGACGAGGCCCGAGAGGTCGGCCGCGGTGCCGTCGATTTCTACCTGAACCTCAGCAACTACCTGAACAACTGGAAGCGGCTCGGCTTCACCGACGAGGACCTGGTGAAACCGGGCAGCGACAAGCTGATCGACGCCGTGGTCGCGCACGGCACGCCGGAGGCCGTGGCGGCCCGCCTGAACGAGCACCTCGGCTCGGGCGCCGATCACGTGACGATCCAGGTGCTCGGCGGTGAGGACCGGCTGATCCCGACGCTCACCGAACTCGCCGGGGCGCTGGGCCTGAACGACTAGGCGACCATGCGGCTGCTGGTCACCGGGGGCGCCGGTTTCATCGGCGCGAACTTCGTCCACGCGGCGGTCCGAGAGCGTCCGGACGCCGACGTGACGGTGCTCGACGCGCTGACCTACGCGGGCAGTAGGGAGTCGCTGGCCACCGTGGCCGCCGACGTCCGGGTGGTCGAGGGTGACGTCGCCGACGCCGCCCTCGTCGATCGTCTCGTCGGCGAGGCGGACGCCGTCGTGCACTTCGCGGCCGAGACGCACGTCGACAACGCACTCGCCGAGCCCGAGCCCTTCCTCCGGTCGAACGTCATCGGCACGTTCACCGTGCTGGAGGCGGTGCGCAGGCACGGGGTCCGGCTGCACCACGTCTCGACCGACGAGGTGTACGGCGACCTCGAGCTGGACGGTCAGGACCGCTTCACCGAGTCGACGCCGTACAACCCGTCGAGTCCGTACTCGGCCACCAAGGCCGCCTCCGACATGCTGGTCCGCGCGTGGGTCCGCTCGTACGGCGTGGCGGCGACGATCTCGAACTGTTCCAACAACTACGGACCGTTCCAGCACGTCGAGAAGTTCATCCCGCGGCAGATCACCAACGTCCTGACCGGACGGCGACCCAAGCTCTACGGTGCGGGCACGAACGTGCGGGACTGGATCCACGTCGAGGACCACAATCGCGCCGTCTGGCTCGTGCTCGAACGCGGCACGATCGGTCGGACCTACCTGATCGGCGCCGACGGTGAACGGGACAACCTCTCGGTGCTGAAGGACGTCCTGCGACTGATGGGACGTGACGAGGACGACTTCGACCACGTCCCCGACCGCGCCGGGCACGACGCGAGATACGCCATCGATTCCACGCCGCTGCGCGAGGAACTGCACTGGGCGCCCAAGCACACCGACTTCGAGACCGGCCTGGCCGAGACCATCGACTGGTACCGGGCCAACGAATCCTGGTGGCGGTCCATGAAGGACGGCGTCGAGGCCACCTACGCGGAGCGTGGCCGGTGACGTTCCGCGAGATGCGGATCCCCGGTGCCTGGGTGATCACGCCGGTCGTCCATCCCGATTCTCGCGGCGTCTTCTACGAGTGGTTCACCGACCGCGAGTTCACCGAGATGACCGGCCACCGCCTGGATCTGCACCAGGCCAACGTGTCGGTGTCCGCGGCCGGTGTGCTTCGCGGCCTGCACTTCTCCCGGCTGCCGCCGGGCCAGGCCAAGTACGTGACGTGTCTGCGCGGCGCGGTGTTCGACGTCGTCGTCGACGTCCGGGTCGGCTCGCCGACCTTCGGACAGTGGGACTCCGTCCTGCTCGACGATCAGGACCGCCGCTCGGTCTACCTGTCCGAGGGGCTCGCGCACGGTTTCCTCGCCATGGAGGACGAGTCGACGGTCGCCTACATGTGCTCCTCGGGGTACCAGCCCGACCGCGAGTTCGCCATTCGTGCCACCGATCCGGCGATCGCCGTCGACTGGCCGATCTCGGACGTCGCGCTCTCCGACCGCGACGCCGCGGCGCCACTGCTGGCCGACGTCCGGGCCGCCGAGCTGCTGCCCACGTGGGACGAGGCTCGGACGTTCACCGACGGCCTGCACTGATCCGGCGGATTGCCAGCACACTCACAGCTGGCGCATCGGTGCTGCTGGGAGGCGTGACGCCGGCTCGGCCGGTGCGTCCGCACGCAGACGCCGGTTGCTTACGGCGGCCGATGGGACTTGCATGACGAGTCGTGCCTGACATCGATCGTCGTCGCCTGCTGTCGCTGACGGGAATGGGCCTGCTCGCGGCCACCGTTCCCCTGCCCACCGCCTCCGCCGCACCTGCCGCACCTGCCGCACGGAAGTACGTGTTCCAAGACGAGTTCGACGGTCCGGCGGGGTCGGCACCCGACCCGTCGAAGTGGCTCGTCGCGAAGGCGCGCGAGTCGATGGAGGACCCCACGTTCTGGGAGCAGCCCGGCAACGTCGGCCAGTACCGCAACGACCGCCGCAACGTGTACGTCGACGGCAACTCGAACCTGGTGTTCCACGCGGCGAAGGACGGACCGACGTACTTCAGCGGCAAGGTGTTCAGCACGTTCTACGGCGGCATCGGCCACACGTGGGAGTCGCGCATCAAGCTCAACTGCCTGACGCCGGGCGCCTGGCCGGCCTGGTACCTCTCCAACGACAACCCCGTCAACGGCGGCGAGGTCGACATCATGGAGTGGTACGGCAACGGCAGCTGGGCACCGGGCACGGCCGTGCACGCCAAGCTCAACGGCGGCGAGCACGTCAGCCAGACGATCTCCGTCGACAATGCCTGGCACACCTGGCGCGTCACGTGGGACGACGCGGGCATGCGCTTCTGGAAGGACTACGTGGACGGCGCGCAGCCGTACTTCACCGTCGCGGCGGACTCGCTGCCCGACTGGCAGTTCAACGATCCGGGCTTCACGCTGTCACCGGTGCTCGACCTCGCGGTGGCCGGCTCCGGCGGTGGCGATCCCCGCGGCGGCACCTACCCGGCGGACATGCTCATCGACTACGTGCGCGTCTGGTAGGGGTTACTTCCCCCGGCGAGCGAGCGTGTCTGCGGGCGACACGCCGCAGAAGAACCGGAGTTCACGCACGCTCGGTGACGTAGAAGCGGTTGCCGTCGGTGTCACGGAAGCTGAACATGAGCGGGGCCGTCTCCCAGTCGAGGAGATCGCCCACCTCGAGCCCCTTCTCGGCCAACGCCGCGTGGGCGGCACGGGCGTCCGGCGTCAACAGTCGAATGCCGGTATCGATCCCGGCCGGTAGGTCGTCGCCGACCCGAACGAGAGCGATCCCGGCGCCGCCTGCAGGTGACGCGAGTTCGACCCAGCGGAAGCCGGGCTGCAGCTCGGCGTCGATCGTGGTGGTGAATCCACAGTCCTCGAACAGGGCCTTGGACCGGTCCTGATCGGTGACGGGCACGGCGACGCACTGGAGCCCCGTAAAGGTCGGATTGGTCATGTGAATGGTGACCGTCTGCGCCCACCGAACTCATCGTGTGGACGGCGACTCGGGCGACCAAGCAACCTTTCACCCGCCGTCGCCGATTCGAACCTAGGGCCCCGGCCGGGCGAACGGTCGCGTCCACGACGATTCCGACGAATGTCTTCGTTGTCGCCTACACCTCGCCGTGCCACGAGTTCGCTCAGCGGACTACCTTGCGGACACCCACGACGAATTACTAGGATTTCCTAGTATCTCCGAGGAGACGTCGCCGTCGAGAGGGTTCCACCATGACCACCACACAGAAGACCACCCACGTCCAGCACTACATCAACGGCCAGCGGACCGACGGTTCGTCCACCCGGACCGCCGACGTGTTCAACCCCAGCACCGGCGAGGTGCAGGCACAGGTGGTGCTCGCCTCGAACGCCGATGTCGATGCGGCCGTCGCGGTCGCCGTCGAGGCGCAGAAGGAGTGGGCGGCGTGGAACCCGCAGCGCCGGGCTCGCGTGTTCATGAAGTTCGTGGACCTGATCGGCCAGCACAAGCAGGAACTGGCCGAGCTGCTGTCCATCGAGCACGGCAAGACCGTCGAGGACGCGCACGGCGACATCCAGCGCGGCGTAGAGGTCATCGAGTTCGCGATCGGCATCCCGCACCTGCTCAAGGGCGAGTACACCGAGGGCGCGGGCACCGGGATCGACGTCTACTCGCTGCGCCAGCCGCTCGGCGTCGTCGCCGGGATCACCCCCTTCAACTTCCCCGCGATGATCCCGCTGTGGAAGGCCGGACCGGCACTCGCATGTGGCAACGCGTTCATCCTCAAGCCCTCCGAGCGTGACCCGTCGGTCCCGGTGCGGCTGGCCGAGTTGTTCGAGGAGGCGGGCCTGCCCAAGGGCGTCTTCCAGGTCGTGCAGGGTGACAAGGAGGCCGTCGACGCCATCCTCAACCACCCCGACATCCAGGCCGTCGGCTTCGTCGGCAGCTCCGACATCGCGCAGTACATCTACACGACCGCCGCCTCGAACGGCAAGCGCGCACAGTGCTTCGGCGGCGCCAAGAACCACATGGTGATCCTCCCGGACGCCGACCTCGACCAGGCCGTCGACGCCCTCATCGGCGCGGGCTACGGCAGCGCCGGCGAGCGCTGCATGGCCATCAGCGTCGCGGTTCCCGTGGGCGAGGAGACCGCAAACCGGTTGCGCGCTAAGCTGACCGACCGCGTGAACGAGTTGCGGGTCGGCCACAGCCTCGACCCGAAGGCCACTTACGGCCCGCTGGTCACCGAGGCGGCGCTCAACCGCGTGCGCAGCTACATCGACGCGGGCGTCGAGGCGGGCGCGGACATCGTGGTCGACGGCCGCGAGCGCGGTAGCGACGATCTGACCTTCGACGACCAGAGCCTCGAGGGTGGCTACTTCATCGGCCCCACCCTCTTCGATCACGTCACCACCGACATGAGCATCTACACCGACGAGATCTTCGGCCCGGTGCTGTGCATCGTGCGCGCCAAGGACTACGACGAAGCGCTGGCTCTGCCGTCCGAGCACGAATACGGCAATGGCGTCGCGATCTTCACCCGTGACGGCGACGCCGCCCGGGACTTCGTCGCCCGCGTCCAGGTCGGCATGGTCGGGGTCAACGTGCCGATCCCGGTTCCCGTGGCGTACCACACCTTCGGTGGCTGGAAGCGGTCAGGCTTCGGTGACCTCAACCAGCACGGACCGCACTCGGTGCTGTTCTACACCAAGACCAAGACCGTCACGCAGCGCTGGCCCTCGGGCATCAAGGATGGGGCCGAGTTCTCCATCCCCACGATGAAATAGGTCCGTGGACAACTACTTCGGGCTCGACGACGACGCGAGGGTCATCTCGGAGACCGCGGCCGAGTTCGCCATCAAGCGCATTGCGCCGCACGCGCTGGACTGGGATGCCACCAAGCACTTCCCCACCGACGTGCTGCGCGCTGCCGCCGAACTCGGCATGGCGGCCATCTACTGCCGGGAGGACGCCGGCGGCAGCGGCCTGACCCGTCTCGACGGCGTGCGGATCTTCGAACAGCTGTCGGTGGCCGATCCCACCGTGGCCGCCTTCCTGTCGATCCACAACATGTGCACGTGGATGGTCGACAGCTTCGGCACCGACGAGCAGCGCAAGACGCTGGTGCCCAAGCTCGCGTCGATGGAGCTGATCGCCAGCTACTGCCTGACCGAGCCGGGTGCGGGTTCCGACGCGAGCGCGTTGCGCACCCGCGCCGTCCGGGACGGCGACTTCTACGTCCTCGACGGGGTCAAGCAGTTCATCTCCGGCGCGGGCGTCTCCGACGTCTACGTCGTGATGGCACGCACCGGCGGCGACGGGCCCCGCGGAATCTCGGCCTTCGTCGTCGAGAAAGACACGCCCGGAGTCGGTTTCGGTGCCGAAGAGTACAAGATGGGCTGGAACGCCCAACCCACCGCGCAGGTGGTCTTCGACGGCGCCCGCATCCCCGCCGACGCGATGCTCGGCGGTCCCGAGGGCGAGGGCACCGGCTTCGGCATCGCGATGAGCGGCCTCAACGGCGGCCGGATCAACATCGCCGCCTGCTCGCTGGGCGGCGCGCAGGCCGCCTACGACAAGGCCGCCGCCTACGTCCGCGACCGCGAGGCGTTCGGCGGGTCACTGCTCGACGAGCCGACCATCCGCTTCACGCTGGCCGACATGGCGACCTTGCTCGAGGCGTCGCGAAACCTGTTGTGGAAGGCGGCATCCGCGCTCGACGCCGACCATCCCGACAAGGTCGAGCTGTGCGCCATGGCCAAACGCTACGTCACCGATTCCTGCTTCGCGGTCGCCGATCAGGCGCTGCAACTGCACGGCGGGTACGGGTACCTGACGGAGTACGGGCTCGAGAAGATCGTCCGCGATCTGCGGGTGCACCGCATCCTCGAGGGAACCAACGAAATCATGCGCGTGGTGATCGGACGGGCCGAGGCGGCCCGCGCCCGCGCGTCCTAACAACGGCTGGAGACATCGATGTCGACGATCGCATTCCTGGGACTGGGCAACATGGGCGGGCCGATGGCCGCCAACCTGGTCGCCGCCGGACACACCGTGCGGGGCTTCGACCCCGTGACGGCGCTCGCGCAGGCGGCAGAGGGCAAGGGCGCCAAGACGTTCGGCAGTGGCGCCGAGGCGGTCGCCGGTGCCGACGTCGTCATCACGTCACTGCCCAACGGCGGCATCGTGACGTCGGCCTACGCCGAGGCCCTGCCCGCCGCGACCCCGGGCGCGCTGTTCATCGACACGTCGACCATCTCGGTCGACGACGCCCGTCGCATCCACGACGACGCGGCCGCCGCCGGCTTCGAGCAGATCGACGCGCCCGTCTCCGGTGGGATCAAGGGCGCGACGGCAGGCACGCTGGCGTTCATGGTCGGCGGCGACGACTCCGCCGTCGAACGGGCCCGGCCGGTGCTGGATCCGATGGCGGGCAAGATCATCCACTGCGGCGCGTCGGGTGCTGGCCAGGCCGCCAAGCTGTGCAACAACATGGTGCTGGCGGTACAGCAGATCGCGATCGGCGAGGCCTTCGTGCTGGCCGAGAAGCTGGGACTGCCCGCGCAGTCGCTGTTCGACGTCATCACCGGCGCCACCGGCAACTGCTGGTCGGTGCACACGAACTGCCCGGTACCCGGCCCGGTTCCGACATCGCCCGCCAACGACGACTTCCGGCCCGGCTTCGCGACCGCACTGATGAACAAGGACCTCGGCTTGGCGATGGCCGCGGTGGAGTCGACCGGCTCCACCGCGCCGCTCGGCACGCACGCCGCCGAGATCTACGCCAGATTCAACGAGGACAACGCCGGCAAGGACTTCAGCGCCGTCATCGAGATGCTGCGCGAGGGCTAGCGGGTGAGCTGCGCGCGCCGGTGCATCAGCTCGCAGCCACCGACGAGCAGCCCGTCGTACCCCGTGCGCACCTCGACCGCTCCCGCATAGTCGGCACCCGCCGAGTAATCCGTGGTCACCACCATGGTGGTCAGCTTCGCCGACCGCGCCGCGCGGAACCCGCGCCCGGTGCCCGCCACCGCCAGCGCGCTCTCCGGCCCGATGCCCAGTTCCCACAGCACCTGCCCGTGCAGGTCCGGTTCGGCGGCGACGGTGCACAGGTCGTCGGGGGTCACCACGGTCTCGGCGATGCCGTCGCCGATCAACTGCCGCACCAGCGGCATCACCCACGACCGGGCGCCACGGCTGACCACCGCGACCGGTATGCCCGCGAAGTAGAGGCTGTTGACCAGGTCGTCGAGGCCGGCGCGGGGTGTGACGTCCCCTCCGAGTACGGCGGCCTCGAACAGGTCGTCCTTGGTGCGGTGGACGTGTGCGGCGATCTCGGCGCTCACCCTGCCGTATCCCCGCCGACGGAGTTCCGAGGCGATGCGCCGCTGCTCGTCGGCGATGCACACGAGGCGGGCGTACTCCGCCTCCGACCACGCGATGTCGAGGCCGTGCTCGGCGAACGCGGCGTTGAACGCGGCCCGCTGGCCCTGCCGTTCGAGGTCGGCCAGTGCACCGTCGAGGTCGAAGACCACGGCGCCCAGCGCCTCGGTCGCGGCGTCGGCGGGGCGGCCGGCATCCCACCAGAACGACCGCATCGCACACTCAACCGACATGGCCATCAGCGTGGCCTACGTCACACCTGCCGTCCTCCCCCATCCGGGGGATTGGGGTAGCGAGGCGCGTCTGCCGACTTGACCGAACGCGGCGTCGGCGAGCCCTATGGTGAGTCCCATGACGCCCGATCCGGTCCGGCTCGTGCTGGTCGACGACCACGAGATGGTCATCGAGGGTCTCAAGGCGATGCTCACCACGTTCGGCGATCGGGTCCGGGTGGTCGGTCAGGCGGTCGGCGCCGAACGGGCGCTGCCGGTCGTGGACGACCTGGACCCCGACATCGTGCTGTGCGACGTCCGCATGCAGGGCGCCAGCGGACTGGACCTCTGCGCGGAGTTGCGGACCAGGAACCCCGGCCGCAAGGTCGTGATGCTGTCGGTCTACGACGACGAGCAGTACCTCTTCCAGGCGCTACGGGTCGGTGCGTCCGGCTACCTGCTCAAGAGCATCAGCAGCGACGAGCTGGTGCGGCAACTCGAGTTCGTGCACCGTGGTGAGACGGCGATCGACCCCGTGATGGCGGCCCGCGCCGTCGATACCGCGGCCCGCCTGCAGCGCGACGAGTTCTGGCCCGGCGCCAGGCAGGGGCTGACGCAGCGCGAGAGCGAGATCTTGGCGTGCGTCGTCAACGGCCTGTCCAACAAGGGCATCGCGGGCAAGCTCGTGATCGGCGACGAGACCGTCAAGACGCACCTGCGGTCGATCTACCGCAAGCTCGGCGTCAGCGACCGTACCAGCGCCGCCGCCACGGCCCTGCGCGAGGGCATTTACCAGTGACCAGCGCCGAGGTCCTCACCGCCGACCGAGAACTGGCGCTGCTGCGCGAGCTGATCCAGGCCGCGTCGAGCGGACCGGGCGTCGAACCCCTCGCCGCGGCCGCAGCCCGGATGATCACCGCCGCCACCGGCACCGACGTCTGCTTCGTGCACGTCCTCGACGACACCGATCGCTCGCTGACCCTGACCGGCGCCACGCCGCCGTTCGACAGCCAGGCCGGCAAGATCCGCCTGCCGCTGGGGCAGGGGGTGTCGGGCTGGGTGGCCAGCCACCGCGAGCCCGTGGTGATCATCCACGACAAGGAATCCGACCCGCGCTACAAGCCCTTCGAGTCGCTGCGCGGCTCCGACTTCACGTCGATGGTGTCGGTGCCGATGGAGACCGATCCGGGCGGCCTGGTCGGCGTCCTCAACGTGCACACCGTCGAGCGACGCGAATTCACCAGGCGCGACGTCGAACTGCTGCTGGTCATCGGCAGGCTGATCGCCGGCGCGATGCATCAGGCCCGCCTGCACCGTCAGCTCGTCGCCCGGGAACGCGCGCACGAGAACTTCGTCGAGCAGGTGATCCAGGCCCAGGAGATCGAGCGGCGGAGGCTCGCCGGGGACATCCACGACGGGATCAGCCAGCGCCTCGTGACGCTGTCCTACCGGCTGGACGCCGCCAGCCGGGCGGTCGGCGACGACGTCGAGACCGCAGCCGAACAGATCGCTCTCGCACGCGAACTCGTCGCACTCACCCTCGGCGAGGCCCGCGCGGCGATCAGCGGCCTGCGGCCACCGGTGCTCGACGACCTCGGCCTCGCGGGCGGGCTGGCGAGCCTCGCGCGGTCCATCCCCCAGGTCATCGTCGACGTGGAGCTGGCCGACACCCGCCTGCCCGATCACGTCGAACTGGCGCTCTACCGCATCGCCCAGGAGTGCCTGCAGAACGTCGTCAAGCACGCCGAGGCGACCAACGCGCGCCTGACGTTCTCCATCAACGACGACGTCGCGCGGCTCGAGATCGAGGACAACGGACGGGGATTCGACCGGTTCGAAAACCCGCTCGGCGGCGACGAGATGGGTGGTTACGGACTGCTCTCGATGTCCGAGCGCGCCGAGATCGTCGGCGGCAGGCTCAACATCCGCTCCCGGCCCGGCTCTGGAACAACCGTGACGGCAACCATCCCCCTGCCGTCACCGTCGGCCGACTGACCGCTCAGGCGCCCAGCTTCGCGGCGCTCTCCGGACAGGAGTAGCGCAGCGCCACCCTGACCAGCACGTCGAGCTGGGAATCCTCGAGCTCACTGCCCATCTGCTGCAGCACGTCCACCACGTCCTGCACCGAATCGTTGAAGCTACCCTCGGCCATGATGCAGGCCAGGTCGATGACCTGACCGATCTGGTCGTCGCTGCCCACGACGCCCTGCGCGCGGATCTCGTCGAACGCCTCCGGCGGGATCGGTTGCGAGGCAACGGTCGTCGACGGCGGCGAGGTCCGCGTCGTCCGGGTGGGACTCGGCCGCTCCGACGTCGAGTAGGCGACGACGCCGGTCGGTGCCGTCGCCTCGCCGGACGTCGTGGTGGTGCAGCCCGCGGCGAACAGAGCCGCCGTCACCACCAGGCAGACGCGCATGTTCATGGGTGGAGCCTACTGTGGGCGCACCGAACGCTCAGAAGTCGCCGACGTGGTGGCGCAGCGACTCGATGGCCGCGGCCAGCATCCGCGACGACTCGTCGGAGATCCCGATGTCGGCGAACACCTCCTGGTTGAGCGTCACCGTCGCGTCCTCCACCGTCGAGCGACCGAGATCCGTCAGCCGCACCAGTGTGGTGCGGCCGTCGGTCGGGTGCGGGGTGCGCTCGACCAGGCCGTCGGCCTCGAGCCGCCGGATGGCGTGCGTGACGCTGGTGACGTGGACCTGGAGGCGGTCGGAGGCCTTCGTGATCGGAAGCGCGCCGGTGTGGGAGAACGCCAGGAGCCGCAGCAGCTCGAACCGCGAGAAGCTCAGATCGTAGGGCCGCAGCGCCGTCTCCACCCGGGCCAGCAGGATTTGGTGGGCCCGCATCACCGACGTCACCGCGACCATGCCGTCCGCGACGTCACCCCAGCCGGCCCGCTCCCAGTTCGCCCGCGCCAGTGCGATCGGATCGGGCTCAGCGTCCGGACGGTGGTGGCGCGCCACGGTCAGGTGGGCAGCGTCAGGATGCGTGGGCCGTCCTCGGTGACGGCGACCGTGTGCTCCCAGTGCGCGGCGCGGGAGCCGTCCGCGGTGACGACGGTCCACTCGTCGTCGAGGACCTCGGTGCGGGTGGTACCCAGGGTCAGCATCGGCTCGATGGCGAGCACCGAGCCCGGCGCCAGGTGCGGCCCGCGGCCGGGAGCACCCTCGTTGGGCAGGAACGGGTCCATGTGCATCTCGCGGCCGATGCCGTGGCCGCCGTAGCCGGAGACGATGCCGTACCTGCGGCCGTGCGCCGCCTCGGCGGCGTGGGTGCCGGCCTCGATGGCGTGTGAGACGTCGGTCAGGCGGTTGCCGGGGATCATCGCGGCGATGCCCGCCTCCATCGACAGACGGGTGGCCTCGGACAGCGCCGCATCGGCCGGGATCAGTTCCCCGACGCCGAACGTGAACGCGGAGTCACCGTGCCAGCCGTCGAGGATGGCGCCGCAGTCGATGGACACCAGGTCGCCGACGGCGAGGACGTCGTCGTCGGAGGGGATGCCGTGGACCACGCGGTCGTTGACCGAGGAGCAGATGCTGGCGGGGAATCCGTGGTAGCCGAGGAACGAGGGGATCCCGCCACCGTCGCGGATGACGGCTTCGGCGACGGCGTCGAGTTCCAGGGTGGACATCCCGGGCGACGCGACGGTCCGTACCGCCTTCAGCGCGGCGGCGACGAGAGCGCCCGCCGCGGCCATCGCGTCGAGTTCACCGTCGGAACGTTGCGCGACGACCTTGCGCCCCCGCAGTCCGGACAGGCCGATCATCGACTACCTTCCGAGCGCCTGCAGGGCGCGGGCGAACACTTCGTCGAGACTGCCGATCGCGTCGACGGTCTTGAGTTCGGCGGAGTAGTGGTCGAGCAGCGGTGCCGTCTCGTCGCGGTAGACCTTCATCCGGTTGAGGATGACCTCGTCGGTGTCGTCGGCGCGGCCACGGCTCTTGAGACGGCTGAGCAGCTCGTCCTCGGAGACCCGGAACTCCAGCACGGCATCGAGCTTGAGGTCGCGCTTGGCGAGGATGTCGCCCAGCGCCTCGGCCTGCTCGACCGACCGCGGGTAGCCGTCGAGGATGAACCCCGAGGCGGCGTCGGCGTCGTCCAGCCGGTCGTCGACCAGCGCGTTCGTGAGCGTCGCGGGCACCAGGTCACCGGCGTCGAGGTACTTCTTGGCCTCGAGTCCCAGCTCGGTCTCGTTCGTGATGTTGTGCCGGAACAGGTCGCCGGTCGAGATGTGCGGCACGCCGAGCTTCTCGGCCAGCTTCTCGGCCTGCGTGCCCTTGCCCGCGCCCGGCGGCCCCAACAGGACGATTCTCACTTCAGGAACCCTTCGTAGTTGCGCTGCATCAGCTGGCTCTCGATCTGCTTCACCGTGTCCAGGCCGACGCCCACCATGATGAGCACCGCGGTGCCACCGAACGGCAGGTTCTGTACGGATCCCGAGTTGCCCATCTCGAGGAAGAGGTTGGGCAGGACGGCGACGACGCCGAGGTAGATCGAGCCGGGCAGCGTGATGCGGCTCAACACGTAGCGCAGGTAGTCCGCGGTGGGCCTGCCGGGACGGATGCCGGGAATGAAGCCACCGAACTTCTTCATCTCGTCGGCACGCTCGTCGGGGTTGAAGGTGATCGACACGTAGAAGTACGTGAAGAACACGATCAGGCCGAAGTAGAGGGCGATGTAGACCGGGCTGGCGGGGTTCGTCAGGTAGTTCGCGACGAACCGGTCCCACCAACTCGTGTCGGGGCTACCGCTGCGGATCAGCTGGGTGACGAGCTGCGGCACGTAGATCAGCGACGACGCGAAGATCACGGGGATGACGCCCGCCTGGTTGACCTTCAGTGGCAGGTACGTCGAGGTGCCGCCGTACATCTTGCGGCCGACCATGCGCTTGGCGTACTGCACCGGGATGCGGCGTTGACCCTGCTCGACGAAGACGACCGCGATGATGATCATGAGCGCCGCGAACGCGACGAGCGCGAAGACCACGCCGCCGCGGCTCTCGAGGATGAGCTGGCCCTCGGCGGGAATGCGGGCGGCGATGCCGGCGAAGATCAGCAGCGACATGCCGTTGCCGATGCCGCGCTCGGTGACGAGTTCACCCATCCACATGACCAGCGAGGCGCCGGCGGTCAGCACCAGCACGATGACGGCCAGCGAGAAGATCGACGAGTCCTGGATGATGTCGAGGCTGCAGCCCTGCAGCAGTCCGCCGTTGGCGGCGAGAGCCACGATGGACGTGCCCTGCAGCAGTGCCAGCGCGACCGCAAGATAACGCGTGTACTGCGTCATCTTGGCCTGACCGGACTGGCCCTCCTTGCGTAGCTGCTCGAAGCGCGGGATCACCACGGTGAGCAGCTGCACGATGATGCTCGCGGTGATGTAGGGCATGACGCCCACCGCGAACACCGACAGCTGCAGCAGTGCGCCGCCGGAGAACAAGTTGATCAGCGAGTAGATCTGCGCCGAGTCGCCACCTTGGACCTGCTCGATGCACTTCTGCACGTTGGGGTAGTTCACGCCTGGGGACGGCAGCGTCGCGCCGGCCCGGTACAGAATGACGATTCCCAGAGTGAAGAGGATCTTGCGTCTGAGGTCGGCCGTCCGCAGCGATGAGATGAAAGCCGAAAGCACTCTTCCTCCTGCGCAGCCGAGTCCGTGCCGCGGCATGCAAATGTGGCTGGTCCGACCAGCGCGTTTGGGTTATGTCCTGCGCGATCTCGCCGCAAGCCGACAGCCTGCGACATCGCGTGTCAAACAGTCTACGAGAGTAACAGTTGCGATCCCCCCGGCCCGAATCCGCTGCGCGCTCGCAACCGCCTCCCAGTTTCGCAGCGTACAGTCGGCCACGTTCGTTACATCGGCTAAGTACATGGAGTGTGCGCGGTGGAGTCAGTCGCCATCACCGAACTCAGCGGCCCGATCCTCGGTGGGCTCCGGTGACCCGTTCCGACGCCGACAGCTGGGACCTCGGGTCCAGCGTCGGCGCCACCGCCACCATGGTGGCCGCCGCACGGGCACTGGCCTCGAAGGAACCCGATCCCCTCATCCAGGACCCCTTCGCGGAGCCCCTGGTGCGTGCGGTCGGCATCGACTTCTTCACCAGGCTGGTCGACGGTGAGATCACCACGGGCGACGCGGACGACGGGGGTGCCGCATCGCTGATGACCGGGATCATGGCCGTCCGGACCCGCTTCTTCGACGACTTCTTCCTCGACGAGTGCCGGGCCGGGACCCGGCAGGCCGTCATCCTGGCCTCCGGTCTCGACTCCCGGGCTTACCGCCTCGACTGGCCGGACGGCACCACGGTCTTCGAGATCGATCAGCCCCGGGTGATCGAGGCCAAGTCCGCCACGATGGCCGACCTCGGCGCGGTTCCGTCCTGCGACCTGCGCACCGTGGCGGTCGACCTGCGCGACGACTGGCCCGCTGCCCTGCGGGACGCCGGCTTCGACCCCGACGTCCCGACGGCATGGAGCGCCGAGGGCCTTTTGGTCTACCTGCCGCCCGAGGCCCAGGACCGGCTCTTCGACGACGTCACGGACCTGTCGGCCCCGGGCAGCGCCCTGGCCACCGAGTACCACCCGGACGGCGGCGCCGGCCTGGCCGACCGGGCGAGCGCCATGAACGACGTGTGGCGCGACCACGGTTTCACCGTCGACCTCGGCAACCTCTTCTACGGGGGCGAACGCACGCCCGTCGTCGACTACCTCACCGGCCACGGCTGGACCACGACCGCACGCACCCGCGCCGAGGTCTTCGCCCACTACGGGCGCACCTTCGTCGGCGGCGACCTGTTCGCCGCCATGGCCAACTCCACGGCGATCATCGCCACCAGGGCCTGACCACGTCACCGCGAACACCGAGGAGCACGACATGACCGCCACGACCGGACGCCACGACGGCGACACCTTGGACCTCGCCTCGAGCGTGGGCGCCACCGCGACGGCCGTCGCGGCCTCCCGCGCCGCCGCCTCCAAGGGTCCCGACGCCCTTCTCGCCGACCCGTGGGCCGAACCGCTGGTGCGCGCCGTCGGCATCGACCACTTCATCCGGGTCGCCGACGGGGAGTCGCTCGACGAGGACGATCCCCTGCTGAACCGCCGCGCGATGCAGGAGCAGATGGCCGTCCGCACGCGCTTCTTCGACGAGTTCTTCGTCAACGCGTCGCGTGACGGTGTCCTGCAGGCGGTCATCCTCGCGTCGGGTCTGGACACCCGCGCCTACCGGCTGCCCTGGCCGGCGGGCGCCGTGGTGTTCGAGGTCGACCAGCCCGAGGTCATCGAGTTCAAGACGCGCACCCTGTCCGGGCTCGGCGCCGAACCCGGCGCCCGGCACCACACCGTCCCGATCGACCTGCGCGAGGACTGGCCCGCCGCCCTGCGCGACGCCGGATTCGACCCGAGCCTGCCGACCGCCTGGATCGCCGAGGGCCTGCTGCCGTACCTGCCGCCCGAGGCGCAGGACCGGCTGTTCGACGAGATCACCGCTCTCTCGGCGCCGGGCAGCCGGCTCGCCACCGAGCACATGGACCTCGCCGGTCTGCCCGACGACTGGGCGGAGAAACTGACCGAACGGACCAAGCGCCTCGGTTCCGACATCGACCTGGCGCAGCTGTTCTATCTCGGTGAGCGCAACAGCGCAGCCGACTACCTCGCCGGGCACGGTTGGGGCGTGTCCGTGCGCACGGTCGACGAGGCGTACGCCTCCAACGGCTTCACCCGCCCCGACGACGAGTTGGCGTCCTTCGGCGCCAACTCCGGCTACCTGACCGCAACCCTGAGCTGAACGGAGTACGACGATGGCACGCACCGATGGAGACTCGTGGGATCTGGCGTCGAGCGTGGGCGCCACCGCGACGATGGTGGCCGCGCAACGCGCGCTGAGCCACCGCGAAGAGCTGATCGACGATCCGCACGCCGAGCCGTTGGTGCGGGCGGTCGGCGTCGACTTCTTCACCCGGATGCTCGACGGCGACCTCCGGTTCGAGGACGTCGACCCCCGATTCACCGCGCGCCTGGCCGCCGAGAGCATGGCGGTGCGGACCCGGTGGTTCGACCAGATGTTTCTCGACGCCGCGGCGAGCGGGGTGCGGCAGGCCGTCATCCTTGCGGCCGGGCTCGACGCGCGCGGCTTCCGGCTCCCCTGGCCCGACGGCACGGTCGTCTACGAAGTGGACCAGCCCGAGGTGATCGAGTTCAAGAAGTCGACGCTGGCCGGTCTCGGTGCCACCCCCACTGCGACGCACCGCACCGTCGCCATCGACCTGCGCGAGGACTGGCCGAAGGCATTGCGCGACAGCGGCTTCGACCCGAGTCAGCCCACGGCGTGGAGCGCCGAGGGGCTGCTGATCTACCTGCCGGGTGACGCTCAGGACCGGTTGTTCGACCTCATCACCGAGCTGTCGGCACCCGGCAGCAGCCTGGCGACCGAACAGGTCGACGACGTCGAGTCGTTCGTCGACACGCGCTCCAAGGAACTCACCGACCGGATGAAGGACCTCGGCTCCGACATCGAGATGAGCAGCCTGGTGTACGGCGGCGAGCGCAACGACGTCGTCCGGTACCTGACCGACAGGGGCTGGGCGGTGACGGCGTCACCGGCGCGCGAGGCCCACGCGGCCAACGGTTTCGAGTTCCCGGAGGATGGTCTGATGGCCGCGTTCGGGGACCTGAGCTACATCCGCGCGACCCTGGGCTCCTAGAACCGGTAGTCGCCCAGCCACAGGGCGGTCGCCCCGGTCAGCGACCGCTCGGTCTGGGCCCACGCCCCCGCGATCGACCGGCCCAGCAGCGCGCCCACCGCATCCGGCAATGACGCCGCCGCCGGTTGCGACGACGCCTTGGGCCGCAGCACGTCCAGGACCGACGATCCGGGCAGCGCGACGACCTTCACCTCGGCGTCCGCGTCGAAGCCGGCGAGCACCTTCGCCCGGTTCACGGCGGTCCGCAGGCCACCGAGTTCGTCGACCAGCCCACGGTCCTTCGCGTCGGCACCCGTCCACACCCGTCCCCGCGCGACGGCGTCGACCTCCTGCACCGACATGCCGCGACCGGCGGCGACCCGCTCGACGAAGTCGGCGTAGAACAGGTCGGCCTCGGCCTGCACCTGCGCGTGCTGATCGTCGGTGAAGGGCGCGTTGGGCGACCAGGCGTCGGCGTTCGCGTTGGTGCGCACCGAGTCCGAGCCGACGCCGAGGCGCTCCTTGAGGTCGCGGGCCACCAGCTTGCCGGTGACCACGCCGATCGAACCGGTGATGGTGCCGGCGTTGGCGACGATGGCGTCGGCGGCCATCGACACGTAGTAGCCGCCCGACGCGGCGACCGCGCCCATCGAGGCGACCACGGGCTTGCCGGCCGTGCGGAGCCGCTCGACCTCGCGCCAGATGGTCTCCGACCCGGTGACCGAACCGCCGGGGCTGTCGACGCGCAGGACGACAGCGGACACCGAGTCGTCGGCGCCCGCCTGCCGCAGTGCGGCGGCGATGGTGTCGCCACCGGCGCTCGACGTGCCGAACGGCGACAGCCCGGGACCACCGCGGCCGCTGACGATGGGACCGTGCAGGGTGACGACGGCGACGGTCGGCTTGGACTTCGACACGAGCCCGGGCAGCGACGGCGTCGACGGGCGCTGCGCACGGGCGTACCGCGACAGGTACAGCCGCGGCGTGGCGTCGGGATCGTCGGCGTCGGCGAGTTCACCGATGCGCGCGTACGCCTCGTCGCGGAATCCGATCCGGTCGACGAGCCTGCCGTCGACTGCTGCCTCCCGCAGCAGCGGTGCCGCGTCGGCCAGCGCGTCGACGTCCGCGACCTCGAGGTGCCGGGACCGGGCGATCGCCTCGAACACCTGGCCGCGCAGGCTCTCGATCAGGCGCGAGTCCGCCTCGCGGTGGGCGTCGGTGTACCCGGTCTGGGTGAAGGTGTTCGCCGCGGACTTGTACTCGCCCTTGGCCACGAACTGCGCCTGCACGCCAGCCTTGTCGAGTGCGTCGCGCAGGAACAGCGCGCTGGTCGCGAACCCGACCAGCCCGACCGTGCCCGACGGCTGCATCCACACCTCGCGGAACGCCGATGCGAGGTAGTACGACATCGTCCCGGGGTAGGTCTCGGCCCACGCCAGCGACGGCTTCTGCGCGCTGAACGCCTCGATGGCGTCACGCAGCTCCTGAACCGGTCCCGCCGCGGCGGCGGCGACCTGCACGCGGGCGATCAACCCGGACACCCGCTCGTCCTTCGCGGCACGGTGGATGGCGGCGACGGCTTCGCGCAGCAGGATCGGCCGGCCGCCCGACAGCAGGGCCAGCGGGTCGAAGCCGCCGGTCTCGTTGGGCACGGACTGCAGGTCGAGTTCCAGGACGCAGCCAGTGGGCACCCCGTGGTGGCGGGCGGTGTCGACCTTGCGGCCGAGTGCGCGGAGGTCGTCGGTTCCCGGGATGCCGGACAGGAGGCTGAACATGACGAAAGCCTACCGACGGCGCCGAGTGGCCAGTCGTCGCGCGTTTGCCGGCCGCCGCCGCCACGCACGTGGCCACTCGGCGGGGGCGCGGCACGAAAAGGGCCCCCGCCGAAGCGGGGGCCCTACACGCGCGATGGATCTACGAAGGAGGCCGGGGTCAGGCCTCGGTCGCCGATCCGCCTGCGGCCGTGATCTTCTCGCGGGCACTGCCACTGAACTTGTGGGCGGTGACGTCGACCTTGGCGGTCAGGTTGCCGTCGCCCAGCACCTTCACGAGCTTGTTCTTGCGAACGGCTCCCGAGGACACCAGATCGTCGATGCCGATGGTGCCGCCCTTGGGGAACAGCCGCTCGATGTCGGCGACGTTCACCACCTCGTACTCGGTACGGAAACGGTTCTTGAAGCCCTTGAGCTTCGGCAGCCGCATGTGGATCGGCATCTGGCCACCTTCGAACGTCACGGGGACGTTCTTGCGGGCCTTCGTGCCCTTGGTGCCGCGACCGGCGGTCTTGCCCTTGGAGCCCTCACCGCGGCCGAGACGCTGCTTCTTCGTCTTGGACCCGGCGGCGGGCTTCAGGTCGTGCAGCTTGATGACATCGCTCACGAGCTACGCCTCCTCAACTTCTACGAGGTGGTTCACCACGGCCAGCAGGCCGCGGGTCTGCGCGTTGTCCTCGCGGACCACGGTCTGGCGGATCTTCCGCAAGCCGAGGCTGCGCAGGCTCTCGCGCTGCTTCCAGCGGGCACCGACGGTGCCACGCGTCTGCGTGATCTTCAGTTCGGCCATGGCTATGCGCTTCCTTCACGTGCGGCCGACGCTGCGAGCGCGTCTGCCTCGCGGCGGGCCTTCAGCATGCTCGCCGGGGCGACGTCCTCGATGGACAGTCCGCGACGGGCTGCGACCTCTTCGGGCCGCTGAATCATCTTGAGCGCGGCGACCGTCGCGTGCACGACGTTGATCGCGTTGTCGCTACCGAGCGACTTGGCCAGGATGTCGTGCACGCCGGCGCATTCCAGCACCGCGCGGGCAGCACCGCCGGCGATGACGCCGGTACCGGGGCTGGCCGGACGGAGCATCACGACGCCTGCAGCGGCCTCGCCCTGCACCGGGTGGACGATGGTCCCGCCGATGAGCGGCACGCGGAAGAAGCCCTTGCGAGCCTCCTCGACGCCCTTGGCGATGGCGGCCGGAACTTCCTTGGCCTTGCCGTAGCCGACTCCGACCATGCCCTTGCCGTCACCGACGATGACGAGCGCGGTGAAGCTGAAGCGCCGACCACCCTTGACGACCTTCGACACGCGGTTGATCGCGACCACGCGCTCGAGGTAGTTGCTCTTGTCGCCGCCGTCACGTCCGCCGCGCCCACCGCGGTCGTCACGACGACCCCGGTTGTCGCCGCGACCGTCGCGGCCGCCGCCGCCGCCGCCACGGTTGTCGGACACACCGCCCCGGTTATCGGACGTAGCCGGACCGGCGCCGGCACCAGTTGCCTGCTCGGCCATCATGCAGTCCTTCCGTTTACTTCACTGAGAGTCTTCATCTAGAACTTGAGCCCGCCTTCTCGCGCGGCGTCAGCCAGCGCGGCGATGCGTCCGCCGTAGGTGTAGCCACCGCGGTCGAAGACCACGGTCTCGATGCCCGCGGCCTTGGCGCGCTCGGCGATGAGCTGTCCGACCCGCACGCTGTGGGCCTTCTTGTCACCGTCGACCGCACGCACGTCGGCCTCGATGGACGACGCTGCGGCCAGGGTCACGCCCTGCAGGTCGTCGACGAGCTGCACGTGGATGTGCCGCGAGGAGCGGTTGACCACCAGGCGCGGCGTCGTGTCGGTGCCGGCGACCTTCTTGCGCAGCCGGGCGTGCCTGCGGATGCGGGCGACCCGACGGGTCTGGGAGATGTTCTGCCCGACCGGCTTCCGCTTCTCGGTATCTGTGTTAGCAGCCATGTCTACTTACCTGTCTTTCCGACCTTGCGGCGGATCTGCTCACCCTCGTAGCGAACGCCCTTGCCCTTGTACGGGTCCGGGCGGCGCAGGCGACGGATGTTCGCCGAGATCTGACCGACCTTCTGCTTGTCGATTCCGGTGATCGAGAACTTCGTGGGCGTCTCCACCGCGAAGGTGATGCCCTCCGGAGCCTCGATCACGACGGGATGGCTGTATCCGAGCGCGAACTCGAGGGTGTTGCCCTTGAGCACGACGCGGTAGCCCACGCCGAAGATCTCCATCTTCGTGGTGTAACCCTCGGTCACACCGGTGATGAGGTTGGCGACCAGCGTGCGCGACAACCCGTGCAGCGAGCGGTTGCGCCGCTCGTCGTCGGGTCGTGCCACCACGATGGCGCCGTCATCGCTGCGCTCGACCGAGATCGGTTCTGCGACGGCGAGATCCAGCGTGCCCTTGGGGCCCTTGACCGAGACGTGCTGTCCCTCGATCGTGACGTCGACCCCGGACGGAACCAGGACCGGCTGCTTTCCAATGCGCGACATGTCTTCTTCCCCTACCAGACGTAGGCGAGGACTTCGCCGCCCACGCCTTGTCGAGCTGCCTGACGGTCGGTGAGTAGACCCGAGGACGTGGAGATGATCGCCACGCCCAGGCCACCCAGCACCCGGGGCAGGTTGGTGGACTTCGCGTACACCCGGAGACCGGGCTTGGAGACGCGGCGCAGGCCGGCGATGCTCCGTTCCCGGCTCGGGCCGTACTTCAACTGCACCACGAGGGCCTTGCCCACGCGGGCGTCCTCGGTGTGAAAGTCGGTGATGTAGCCCTCGGACTTCAGGATCTCGGCCATGTTCGCCTTGATCTTGCTGTGGGGCAACGTCACCTCGTCGTGGAACGCCGAGTTGGCGTTGCGCAGACGTGTCAAGAAGTCTGCAATCGGGTCAGTCATCGTCATGACAACCGGCTCACCTTCCTCGCGGCGGTTCCCTCAGTGTGTCTGTGGGGCCTGCCGCAATGCTGTTCTAAATGGTCTTTTGGCCTTGCCCGCGCAGGTCGCGCCGGCGGTATCGCTGGAGCTGGAGTTACCAGCTGGACTTCTGCACGCCCGGCAGTTCGCCGGCATGTGCCATCTCCCGCAGGCAGATTCGGCACAGGCCGAACTTGCGGAAGACCGCGTGCGGACGACCGCACCGGTTGCACCGGGTGTAACCCCGCACCTTGAACTTGGGCTTCTTGTTGGCCTTGTTGACCAGAGCCTTCTTTGCCATGCTCAGTTCTCCTTGAACGGGAAGCCGAGCGCACGCAGCAGCGCGCGGCCTTCGTCGTCGTTCGTCGCCGAGGTGACGACCGTGATGTCCATGCCACGCGGACGATCGATGCTGTCCACGTCGATCTCGTGGAACACGGACTGCTCGTTGAGCCCGAACGTGTAGTTGCCGTTGCCGTCGAACTGCTTGGGCGACAGGCCGCGGAAGTCGCGGATACGCGGGAGCGCGATCGACACCAGGCGATCCAGGAACTCCCACATGCGGTCGTTGCGCAGCGTGACGCGGGCACCGATCGGCATGCCCTCGCGAAGCTTGAACTGCGCGATCGACTTGCGGGCCTTGCGGATCTCCGGCTTCTGGCCGGTGATGAGCGCGAGGTCGGTGACGGCGCCGTTGATCAGCTTCGCGTCACGGGCGGCGTCGCCGACGCCCATGTTCACGACGACCTTGACCACGCCGGGGATCTGCATGACGTTGGCGTAGTTGAACTGCTCGTTGAGGGAGTTCTTGATCTCGTCGCGGTAGCGCTGCTTGAGCCGCGGCATGGTCTTCTCGGTGGTTTCTGCGGTAGTCATCTTCAGATGTCCTTGCCGTTCTTCTTCGACACCCGGACGTTCTTGCCGGTCTCTTCGTCACGGCGGTAGCCGATCCGGGTGGGGTTGCCGTCGGAGTCGACCACCATCACGTTGCTCACGTGGACGGGGGCTTCCTGCGTCACGATGCCGCCCGAGGACGCGCCACGCTCGTTCTGCGACACGGCGGTGTGCTTCTTGATCCGGTTGACGCCCTCGACGAGGACCTTCTCACGGTCGGGGTAGGCCACCAGGACCTTGCCCTTCGCGCCCTTGTCCTTGCCCGCGACGACCAGAACGGTGTCGCCCTTGTGCACCTTCATTTACAGCACCTCCGGGGCCAGCGAGACGATCTTCATGAACTTCTTCTCGCGCAGCTCGCGACCGACCGGCCCGAAGATGCGAGTGCCGCGCGGGTCGTTGTCGGGCTTGATGATGACGGCCGCGTTCTCGTCGAACTTGATGTAGCTGCCATCGGCACGGCGACGTTCCTTGACGGTGCGGACGATGACCGCCTTGACGACGTCGCCCTTCTTGACGTTGCCACCGGGGATGGCGTCCTTGACGGTCGCCACGATGATGTCGCCGATGCCGGCGTAGCGCCGACCCGACCCACCGAGCACCCGGATGCACAAGATCTCCTTGGCGCCCGTGTTGTCGGCGATCTTCACCCGCGATTCCTGCTGAATCACTCGATCTCCTCGATTACTAACACGCTTGACGCACGGTGAGCAGCACGAAGCAACTCGACGTACGCGATCTTCGTCGTCTCAAGAGCACGCAGGGCTGGCTTCGGATGAGCGATACTGCGAAGTGCTACATCCAGTGGTCAGCCGAGGTCTGCCCAAGGCAACCCCTACATACTAGGTGAGCCCGCGCATCGAACCAAATCGCTGCTCAACCCCTTCGGCGGCCCCACCGGCGAGCGTGCGTGTCTGCGGGCGACACGCCGGTCGCGGACCCGACACTACGCACGCTCGGTGCCGCAGATCAGCCTACGACGCAGCGGAAACCGATGTGCGTGGTGGCGCTGTCCTGCGACTGCGCTGAGCGGGCGGCGGGTCGATAGCGATGGCAGTACTCCGGCGCGCACAGGTGCGAGCCACCCTTCAGCGTCTGGCTCACCGAGGGATCCGGCTCGTGACTCGGAGTGCAACAACCCTCCGCTCCTGCCCGCCGGTGCCCTCCCGAGTACAGAGTCGTCGTCCACTCCCACACGTTCCCGATCATGTCGAGCAGGCCGAACGCGTTCGGCGGAAACGTCCCCACCGGTGACGTTCCCGTCCATCCGAGCGCACCGTCGTTGCGGTACGGGAACCGGCCCTGCCAGGTGTTGGCCATCAGCACGCCCCCCGGCGCCACCTCGTCCCCCCACGCGTAGACGGTGCCGGTGCCGCCGCCGGCCGCGTACTCCCACTCCGCCTCGGTCGGCAGGCGGCGACCAGCCCAGCTCGCGTACGCCGCGGCGTCCGGGTACGCCACCTGCACCACGGGGTGGTCCGCGCGGTCTCGAACGTCGACGCCACCGTCGGGGCCGAACGGGAGCCGCCACTGGGCGCCCGGCGACCAGTCCCACCACTGCCGCCAGTCGGCGAGGTCGACGGGGCCCTCCGACGGCCGGAACACCAGCGAGCCCGGGATCAAATCACGTTCTGGCACACCGGGATACGAGAGAGGGTCGAGCGGCCGCTCCGCCACGGTGACGTACCCGGTGTCGGCGACGAAGGCCGCGAACTGGGCGTTGGTGACCGGATGACGCTCGATGGCGAACCCCCGCACCGTGACCTCGTGGACGGGCGACTCGTCGGGATAGAAGCGCGTCGACCCCATCCGCAGCACGCCGCCGGGCAGGTCGACCAGGTCACTCGGCACGTCGACGCTCAGGGGATCCGGACCTCGAAGTCGCCGGTCAGTACGTCACTGGCGGCGTCCAGTTCGTCGACGCCCGCCGGCGCCTCGACGTGCACGACGACCAGGTAGTCCGCGGTGTTGGTCCACACGTGCGCGAGGCGGTCGTAGAAGGAGACGGCGTTCTGCGGGGAGTTCGACCAGGCGCCCATGAGCTTCTGCCCGCTGTAGTCGCATAGTTCGCCGGGCAGGACGCTGACGCTGCTGATCGACGACTTCGCCATCACCTCGTCGGCGTAGCGGCGGAACGCTGCGTCGGCGCCGAGGTCGGTGGGCGCGATCGTGATGGTGGCGGTCATGCCCTTCGGTCCGGCCAGCGTGCCGGCGACGGCGTCGGTGCCCTCGGTGGAAGTCCACCCCTCGGGGACGGCGAGGACGATCTGCGGCGCGGTCGCGTCGTCGATGGCCGCGACGAACCCGGCGGGCGGCCGGGGATCCGGGGTGCACGTGACCGTGCCGGCCGGCACCGGTGCGCGGCTGGTCTCGAGGATGCCGGGCGCGCCGGGCGTTCCCGTCGCCGACGTCGTCGGATCGGCCTCCGATCGGGTCGGGGCCGCGGTCACCGCCTCCTCCTCCACCGAGGTTCCGGGCGGGGCCGCCACCGAGACGCCGTCGTCGGTGCGCACGCACGCCGATGTCGCGAGCGCCGCCGCGACGGCCATTGCCGCTGCGACGATGCGTACGGCGTTCATCGGGCCTCCATTGGCGCTGGTGAGACGACCACTCTAGCGAGCCCACGGCCACGGGTCGGCGATTCGCGCATCGCGGCGGTGGGTCAGCCCGCGCCGGGGTCCGTCCCCGGCTCGTTGACGCGGTACAGGCGCCAGGTGGGTTGACTGTCGCCGTCGTTGGGGATCTCGAGTTCGAGGGTGGCGACGTCGGCGCCCGTCTCGTACAGCGTGGGGTAGCGCGTGTTGAGCGCATCCGACTGCCCACGCCCCTCGGGTGGGACCGCCAGCAGGTACCGCACGCCCTCCCCCACCGGATCGTTGAGCAGCTCGGTGAAGTCGGGGTCGGACGGCACCACGAAGGTCTTCGGCTTCGTCGAGGCCGCGACCACCGCGAAGCCGTACACGGTGTCGACGATCACCGAGGACTCCGGCAGGTCGAGCCCGTCGAGGTAACGGGCGATCTCGCGCTCGGTGGAGAAGCTCGCCGCGATGCGCCGCTCCACGGCACTGCGGTCGGACAACCCGCCGACGTCCGGCGCCAGCACCGCCGCGAGCGCGTACTCCTGTGGCGCGAACCTGGGCAACGTCATCGCGTAGGCGGCCGCCGGGACCGTCACCGCGAAGACCAGCGCGGCGCAGCCGTATGCCAACCAGGGCCGTCGCGCCGGAACGGGGTCGACCGTCGGCGGCGAGTACTTCCCGCGCCGCTTGGGCCGGGCGAAGCCGCGCTCGGGCACCGCCAGCATCGCCAGGCACGCACCCATCGGGATCGCCGCGATGTAGAAGCGCAGGAATCCGAACGTCGAACCGGATGCGTAGCTGTAGGTCTGGAAGGCCAGCACCGCGCCGAAGAGTGCGAGCGGCACCACAAGCGTCGGCCAGTAGGGCCGGCGGAGGCGGACGACGCCGGCCCACACGGCCAGCGGGATCAGCGTCGGCGCCAGCAGCGTGATGCAGGTCGCGGCGAACACCAGGCCGCCGCCGAAGTCGTCGACCGGTTGACCGGTCTGCGCGAGGATGGCCGAATTGCCGTACTGAGAAGTGAACTGCGCGAACAGCTCTCCGGTGATGAGCCAGCTGGTCACCGCCCACCCGAGGAACGCCGCGAGCCCCGGACCGCTGACGAGCAGCAGGTTGAGGATGGCCCGCTTCCGCCGCGGCTCGGCCGTCGCACGCCGGTAGGTCGTGATGCCGACGACGATGCCCGCGGCGAAGATGCACGCCACCGCGTCGTAGCGGGTCAGGTAGGACAGGCCCATCGCGACGCCGCCGGCGGCGATGAGGTGGTGCACGTCGTCGTCGATCATCCACGAGATCAGGCGGCGCACGGCCCAGGTGACGAAGAACAGGAACGGCGCCTCGCTCATGCCGTTGGACCCGTAGAAGACGATCATCGGGTTCAATGCGAACAGCGCGGTGATGGCCACCACGTAGCCGCGCGGCAGGCCGCGGTCGGTGCCCATCGACATCACCTGCACCACGGCGCCGGACATGAACACCGCCGACATGATCGATCCGGCGAATGCCCTGTCGGCCAGCGCGGGCCACAGCGGGCTGAGGGTGATCGGCGGGATCTGAAGCATCGCGGTGAGCGGGGTGAAGATGAACCCGATGGCGGCGAGATGCGGGTCGCGGCTGAACAACACGCTCTGCGCCGCGGACACCCGGGACAGCGAGTCGCCGAGGATGAAGCCGTGCCGCACCTGCAGCCAGTAGCCGACCGCCAGGTACACCGCGAGCGTCCCGACATAGGCCAGCGTCTTGAGCCGGCGGTCCGACAGGCGCGTCACGTCGGTTCGTCGTCCTCGTCGTCGGGCCGCTCGGACAGACCGTGGAACGTCTTCTCCCAGTACGACGGCTGACGGATCAGCTGGTAGGTCCCCTTCGCGGCGGCGATGCTCATCATCAGCCAGAACAGCGGCACGGTCAGCGCCGCGACCAGCAGGTCGGGCCGGTCGTCCTCGCGGATGGAGATCAGGTTCATGTACAGCGTCGCGAAGTTCCCGAAGATGAGTGCGACGAGCGCGGGAAAGTAGATGTACCAGGGGAAGACGGCGCCGATCACCTCGGGCTGGCCGAGGAACCAGCTCGCGGTGATCAGCCAGAACGCCAGGTTCAGCACCGCGATGATCGGCGTGCCCGCCAGCACCAGGTTGAACCGGATGAAGCTGCGCCACCCGATGGTCCGCACCAGTTCCCGCGGCCGCCGCATGTGCACCAGCCACGTCTGCAGGTAGCCCTTGTACCAGCGCGACCGCTGCCGGATCCAGTTGATCGGATCGCTGTTGGCCTCCTCCAGCGTCACCGATTCGAGGACCGCGGTGCGGTAGCCCGACCCGGCGATCCGCAGCCCGAGGTCGGCGTCCTCGGTGACGTTGTACGGATCCCACGACCCGATCTTGTCCAGGACCGGGTGCTTGAGGTGATTGGAGGTGCCGCCCAACGGGATCGGCGACTCGGTGCTCATGAGCCCGGGTAGCAGGTAGCCGAACCACAGCCCGTATTCCGCGGTGAACCAGCCGGTCAGCAGATTCTGGCCACCGTTGTGGTACGCCAGTTTCGCCTGGATGCACGCGACGTCATCGGGCAGTTCGGCGAACGCGGCGACCACCCGTCGCAGCTGCAGGGGCTCGGGCAGGTCCTCGGCGTCGTAGATCGTGATGATCTCGCCGGTGGCGAAGTGCAGTCCGTAGTTGCACGCCTTCGGTTTGGTGCGCGGTTCGGCGGGCGGCACCAGCAGGATCGTGATCGCGGCGGCTTCCTTGCAGCGTCGCGCGGCCCGGATCGTGACGTCGTCGTCGGCCTCGAGGAGCAGGAGGACCTGCAGCTTCTCCCTGGGATATTCGAGCGCCGCCATGGCGTTGATCAGGTCGTCGACGACCTCGGGCTCGTTGTAGGCGGGCACCAGGATCGTGTACGGCGGCAGGTCCGCGTCGGGGATGGCCCGGGCCTGCTCGTCGGTGACGACGATGGGCCGCGACTCCAGTCCCCGACGGAAGACGTACACGCGGTCGGCCATCGTGCATACGTAGCCGAGGGTGCAGATGCCGATCAGCACGACGACCGTGCCCATGGGCGACCAGATGCCGAACCCGATGACGACGGCGAGGGCGATCCCGACCGCGGCCTTCTGCCACCCCATGATCGGGATGGCCGCCGACCGCAGGGGGTCGTCGTCGCGCAGCGCGTTGATCGACCGGTGCAGCGCGCGGTCCTGCTCGGCCTCGGTGAGCGAGTCGACGGCGTAGGTCACGGCGCGAGCCCGAGGGGTTGCAGCTGCGCGGCGACCAGACCGCGGCCGAACACCGTCAGCAGTTCGGCGTCCTTGAACTCGGGGTTGGTGTCGTCGACCGCGGAATTGCCACGGAACAGCACGGTGACGAGGGTGTTGAGCGTGGACAGCAGCGCACCCGAGGGTTGCGGGAACGGCGCGTCGTCCTCGTGGTTGTCGACGGTGAAGACGAGCACGCGTTGCGCGCGGTCGGCGTTTCGCCACGTCCACTGCAGCATGTTCCACGTGACGAGCAGCTTGTCGTCGACGCCCGAGATCAGCTCACCCGTAACGCCGTAGCCGAGGTCGACGCGCCGCACCTGGCTCAGTCGGGTCGCGGTGACGTCGTAGAGCACCTTGGCGGGGTAGACGAAGAACGAGAACGCCCGGTTGGTGTAGACGTTGTCGACCACCACCGTGCGCGGTCGACTCAGCTTGTCCCACCGGGGGTTTCCGACGTCGGCGACCATGCGCTCCCGGGTCAGCATGGCGGCCTTGCCGTGGAGTCGCTTGACCCACGGGTACTCCTCGGCGCCGGTGGATTCCCACCCGGCGGGTGCGGCCAGCGGCCCGGTGATCTGCAGCGCGTCGAACTGCTGGACCGGCGGGCTGCCCTGGGCGGGGAGCTTCACCAGCGTGAGGACGACGGTGACCACGACGAGAACCGGCAGCACCGACAGCACCTGCTTGGCGGCCAGCGGTTCGACCTTGCGGTCCAGTGGGCGCTTGGATCCGCCGCGGCGGGCCATCAGGAACATCGCCGTCGCGACCAGGACGATGGCGGTCAGCGACGGGACGATCTGATAGAGGAAGACCGGCGCCGAGTCGAAGAAGAAGTTCATCACCAGCAGGATCGCGAGACCGATGGTCCAGGCCGCCGCCGCCCCGATCCACGCCCGTCGGGAGGTCCGACCCACGGCGATGGCCGTCGCCGCCCCCGCGATGATGAGCGTGCCCGCCCCCGCGGCGAATCTGCTCCCGCCGAGCACGATGACCATGACCTGGTACGGCAGGGTGAACACCATCAGCATCAGGACCCAGACGCCGAGGAAGCGGCCCACCGGGCGCAGCCCGAACAGGAGTATCGCCGAGCTGATCACGAACACCCACATGCCGAGCAGGTCGAAGCGCAACAGGTGGAACCACATGCCGTAGCGCCGCATCAGGACACCGCACAGCAGTACGGCGAAGACGAGTCCCATGACGCCGACGATGACGTCGGTCTGGCGGTCGTGGATGGGAAGTTCCGTGCGCGGCCTGCGCGCGACGCCCTGTGCCGCGAGGATCCCGGCGAGCGGCACCATCCACACGTAGCCGTTGAGTCCTGCGCCTCGGGTCGTGTCGTACAGGCTGATCAATGACGGCCAGAACGCGATCAGCGTCAGCACCACGATCACCAGCCACCGCAGCGCGACACGGGTCGACGGACGGAGCAGGAACGCGGCGAAGGGGCCGGGTTCCTTCGCGGGCTCGGTGACCTCCGCGCTGATGGTCGTCGTCATCGCCGTCGCCTAGGCACTGCGCCTGCGGCGCAGGACGAGCCAGGCGAGGAGCGCCACCACGGCGGCCAGGCCGGCGCCCATGGCCACCAGCACCGTCGGGTTGGCGCCCGTCGCGACGAGCTGTCGGTCCGCCTCGGGGGTGGCGGCGTCGAAGCTCACGGGCGCACGGTCGGCGACGGCGATCAGTGCGTCGCCGTCCAGGTTCGCCCAGCGCCGCGGGTCCGCGTCCAGATACGCGAGCAGCGAGTCGAGCTGGTCCGCGGCCCCGTTGGACGTGGCGACCACGACGGTCCTGGACCCGTCGAAGACCGTCTGCAGCGAGCCGAACCGCAGGCCTGGATCGAGGGTCAGGGTGGTCGGGTCGCCGCCGCCGACGGGTTGGACGGCCAGTTCGGCGGAACCCCTGGTCGCGACCGGGAGCGCGAGACGGTCGTCCGACCAACCGTCGGCGGAGATCAGCAGGGCGGGCCCGGGCGCACCCGCGGCCTCGTCGAACGGCACCACCGTGGTGTCGAGCGGCAGGTTCGACAGCCGCTGCAGCCCCTCCATCAGGGTCACCGCGCGGGCGGTGTCGGCGAACGCGTCGGTCCCGATCCCGATGGTGGTCCGCGGCATCAGCGCCTGCGGCAGGCTCTGGAAGCCGCCCGGCACCGGGGTCGTCGCGGCGGCGCTCTGCACGGTGGTGGCGCCGTCGATGGTGAGCTTCACGGGTTGGAACTCCCCGCAGCGTCCGGTGTTTCCGCTGAGGTCGATCGCGACGTCGAGGTTGGTGTACCGGGTCAGCAGGTCGTTGGGGACGGTCACCCAGCGGTCGATCGCGCCGGAGGCCTCGATGGGCCAGCGGTCGACGGCCTGACCGCCGACCGAGGCGACGACCCGTCCCCCGACGCTGGCGGGCAGCGGCGTGTAGGCGCCCTTGAGGTGGACGCGCACGTCCTGGACCGGCCGACCCAACCGAGTCTGGTCCAGGCCGATCGACACCTGCGGTTCGAGCGCGGTGGCGTTCACGCCGGGCTGGCCGAGCTGACGGATGGTCGTCTCGTTACCGGGTAGCTGTGGGCTCGACTTGATGGGACCGGCTATGGCCTTGGACGCCAGCGCAAGCTGCGAGAGGTTGCTGCTCAGCAGACGCGACTGATTGGTCAGGTCGTTCCCGCCGCCGGTGATGAGCAGCGAGGGAACGCCCTCACCCTCCAGCGTCACCCCCGCAGCGGGTCCCTCGCGGATGACGATCTGGCGTTCGAACGGTTGCGACGGGCCGGTCGGCGACGTGGAGTCACCGGGGAGGGCGACGACGTCGACGTCGGTGCTCTGCTGCCCGTACCGGGCGACGACCGCGGTGGTGAGACGCACCGCGGCGTCGGACTCGGCCTGGGACGGCTGCTGCGGGACGAACAGCGTGAGCTTCTGCAGCACCGGCGGGAGGAAGTCGGCGACCACGGCCGGAGGCTGCTCGCGACCGACGAACGCGACCGCCGGCTGCGAAAGCCGCAGCGGCGAGTCGCTGTTCGACAGGCAGTACCCCTCGGGCGGCAGCAGCTGACTGCGCAGCAGGACCGTGACGGCGTTGCCCTCGATCTGGGCGCCGACGAGCGGGATCGAGATGGGCGTGCGGTCGGCGGGCAACTCGACGCGTGAGACGGTGCTGCTGCCCTGAGTCACGGTGAGGACGCCGGCGCGGACGTTCGGCGGCAACTCGACGACGGCGTCGAGTGCGGCGGGGGCCAGGCCGGCGGGCACCGGGAAGGTCAGGGTCTGCGTGCCCTGCAGGCCGTACATCTCGAGATCGCCCTCGACGCCGACGGCGGCGAGCCGCACCGTCGGTGCGTCCGCCGCGAGGCCGACGTCACCCGGCGCCGCGAGGGCCGGCGGAGCGATCGCGGGAAGCATCCCCACCACCGCGCCGGCGCAGACGATCGACATTGCTCGGCAAACGGTCGGAAGCTGTGCCCTCACGCCCCGGATGTTAATTGACGATGCAAGATCATTATTGGCTTCGCGGCATCCGTCTCCCGTGTCGGCGCCGACGACCCCGGAGAACACGAAAGCCCCCGCACGCTCGTGGCGTGCGGGGGCTCCGCGTCTGCGACCTTCTGCAAAGGTCGGTGTGCTACTTGGCCTTTTCGAGGACCTCGACGAGACGCCACCGCTTGGTGGCCGACAGGGGCCGGGTCTCCATCAGGGAGACGCGATCGCCGACGCCGGCGACGCCGTCCTCGTCGTGCGCCTTGACCTTCGTGGTGGTCCGGATGATCTTGCCGTAGAGCGGGTGGCTCTTGCGGTCTTCGAGTTCGACGACGATGGTCTTCTGCATCTTGTCGCTCACCACGTAGCCGATGCGGGTCTTGCGACGACCGCGGACCGTCTCGGTGCGCGGCGTGTGCTTGGGGCCGGCCTCCTTGTTGGTGGCCTCATTCTTGGTGTCAGCCATTACGAATCCTCACCTCCGGGTCCGGCGGCCAGACCCAACTCACGTTCACGCAGCACCGTGTAGACGCGCGCAATTTCCTGTCGCACGACACGCAGTCGACGATTGTTCGACAACTGGCCGGTGGCCATCTGGAACCGAAGGTTGAACAGCTCTTCCTTCGACTCACGCAGCTTTTCGTTCAGCTCGTCGTCGGTCAGCTCGCGCAGGTCACCAGGCGAAGTTCCCACTGCCATCAGAACTGCTCCTCTCTGGTCACGATGCGGGCCTTGATCGGCAACTTGTGGATCGCGCGGGTCAAGGCTTCGCGGGCGATCTTCTCGTCGGGGTAGCTCAGTTCGAAGAGCACGCGGCCCGGCTTGACGTTGGCGACCCACCACTCCGGCGAACCCTTGCCGGAACCCATGCGGGTCTCGGCGGGCTTCTTGGTCAGCGGGCGATCCGGGAAGATGTTGATCCACACCTTGCCGCCACGCTTGATGTGCCGGTTGATGGCGATACGAGCGGACTCGATCTGCCGGTTGGTGATGTAGGCATGGCCGAGGGCCTGGATGCCGTAGTCACCGAAGCTCACCGACGTACCGCCACTGGCGATGCCACGCTGCTGTGGATGGTGCTGCTTGCGGTGCTTGACCTTGCGGGGAATCAGCATGACTAGCTCTCCGTAGTGCTCTCGGCTGCGGGTGCCTCGGCAACCACAGCGTCGGTGGCGGGCGCCTCTTCGGTGGCCGCACGACCGGCCTCGGTGCTCGTCGCCGTGGTGCCCGAGGCGCCACTGCGGCGCGGACGGGTGGCACCGGTGGGACGCTCACGACGCGGACGATCGGCACCTGCCGGCGCGGCGGCGGCCAACTCACGCTTGCCACCGACGATGTCGCCCTTGTAGATCCACACCTTCACGCCGATGCGGCCGAAGGTGGTCTTGGCCTCGTAGAGGCCGTAGTCGATGTCGGCACGCAGGGTGTGCAGCGGCACGCGACCTTCGCGGTAGAACTCCGAGCGGCTCATCTCCGCACCGCCGAGGCGGCCCGAGCACTGCACTCGGATGCCCTTGACGTTCGGCTGACGCATCGCGGACTGGATCGCCTTGCGCATGGCACGGCGGAACGCGACGCGGTTGCTGAGCTGCTCGGCGACGCCCTGGGCGACGAGCTGCGCGACCGACTCCGGGCTCTTCACCTCGAGGATGTTGAGCTGGACCTGCTTCTTGGTCAGCTTCTCCAGGTCGGTGCGGATGCGGTCGGCCTCGGTGCCGCGGCGACCGATCACGATGCCGGGACGCGCGGTGTGGATGTCGACGCGGACCCGGTCACGGGTGCGCTCGATCTCGACGTCGGCGATGCCGGCGCGCTCGAGGCCCGTGGCCAGCAGCTTGCGGATGGCGACGTCTTCCTTGACGTAGTCCGCGTACTGCTTGTCGGCGTACCACCGGGACTTCCAGTCGGTGGTGATGCCGAGGCGGAAGCCGTGGGGGTTGATCTTTTGGCCCACTACTTCGAGCCTCCCTTCGCGTCAGACGCTTCGGTAGTCGTTGAACCGGCCTTGGAATCGGCCTTTGTTTCGGCCTTCTTGGCGGACGCCTTCTTGGACGGAGCAGTGGCGGCTGCCTTGCTGCCCTGAGCGCGGCGTGCGCGAGCGGCGGATGCCGAGGCGCCGCGGCTGCTGCCACCCTCGCGGGGCGGCCGGCTCTCCACGATCACCGTGATGTGGCTGGTGCGCTTGCGGATCCGGTAGGCACGCCCCTGGGCGCGCGGTCGGATGCGCTTGGCGGTCGGGCCCTCGTCGGCGTAGGCCGCGGCGACGACGAGCGTCGACGGGTCGAGGCCGTCGTTGTTCTGGGCGTTGGCCGCGGCACTGGCGATCACCTTGGCCACCGGCTCGCTGGCCCCCTGGGGCGCCCAGCGGAGGATGTCCAGCGCCTCGGCGACGGACTTGCCGCGGACCAGGTCGATGACCCGGCGGGCCTTCGACGCCGAGACGCGCACGAAGCGCGCCTTCGCCGTCGCGGACGGGAATTCGGTAACAGTGCTCATCGCCGCTTGCTCTTCCGGTCGTCCTTGATGTGACCCTTGAAGGTGCGCGTCGGGGCGAACTCGCCCAGCTTGTGCCCGACCATCGACTCGGTGACGAACACCGGCACGTGCTTGCGACCGTCGTGGACGGCGAAGGTGTGACCGATGAAGTCGGGGATGATGGTGGAACGACGCGACCAGGTCTTGATGACCTGCTTCGTGTTCTTGTCGTTCTGTACGTCGACCTTCTTCAGAAGATGGTCGTCGACGAACGGTCCCTTCTTGAGACTCCGTGGCATCGCTGGATACTCCTAGCGCTTGTTCTTGCCGGTGCGACGGCGGCGGACGATGAGCTTGTCGCTCGGCTTGTTCTTGCGGGTACGACCTTCGGGCTTGCCCCACGGGCTGACCGGGTGCCGGCCTCCGGAGGTCTTGCCCTCGCCGCCACCGTGCGGGTGGTCGACCGGGTTCATCACGACACCACGGACGGTCGGGCGCTTGCCCTTCCATCGCATGCGGCCGGCCTTGCCCCAGTTGATGTTCGCCTGTTCGGCGTTGCCGACCTCGCCGACGGTGGCGCGGCAGCGCACGTCGACGCGGCGGATCTCACCACTGGGCATGCGCAGCGTGGCGTAGGCGCCTTCCTTGCCGAGCAGCTGGATGCTGACGCCGGCCGAGCGACCGAGCTTGGCACCGCCGCCGGGACGCAACTCGACGGCGTGGATCACGGTGCCGGCGGGGATGTTGCGCAGCGGAAGGTTGTTGCCGGGCTTGATGTCGGCGTTGGCGCCCGACTCCACGACCGTGCCCTGACGCAGTCCCTCGGGGGCGATGATGTAGCGCTTCTCGCCGTCCAGGTAGTGCAGCAGCGCGATGTTCGCGGTGCGGTTGGGGTCGTACTCGATGTGCGCGACCTTGGCGTCGACGCCGTCCTTGTCGTGGCGACGGAAGTCGATGACGCGGTAGGCGCGCTTGTGGCCGCCACCCTTGTGCCGGGTGGTGATGCGACCGTGCGCATTACGACCGCCGGTGCTGTGCAGCGGGCGGATCAGCGACTTCTCCGGGGTGGTCCTGGTGATCTCGGCGAAGTCGGAGACGCTCGAACCGCGGCGACCGGGGGTCGTCGGCTTGTACTTGCGAATAGCCATTGCTTCTAAATCTCTCTAATCTCTAGCCCCCGGCCGATCAGGCCGGTGCTCCGAACAGATCGATCGGCTTGCTGCCGGCGGCCAAGGTGACGATGGCGCGCTTGGTGCCCTTCCGCTGGCCGTAACCGGTGCGGGTGCGCTTGCGCTTGCCCGGACGGTTGGCCGTGTTCACGGAATCGACCTTGACGGCGAAGATCTTCTCGACGGCGATCTTGATCTGCGTCTTGTTCGAGTCGGGGTGCACGATGAACGTGTACACGTTGTCCTCGATCAGGCCGTAGCTCTTCTCGGAGATGACCGGGGCCAGGATGATGTCGCGGGGATCGGTGACGTTCGCCATCAGGCCGATGCCTCCTCTTCCTTCTTGGCGTTCGCCGAGACGAAGGCGTTGAGCGCCTCGACGCTGAACACCACGTCGTCGGCGTCCAGGACGTCGTACGTGTTGAGCTGGTCCGGCGAGATGACGTGCACGCCAGGCAGATTGCGCACGCTCTTCGCGCCGACCTCGTCGCTGCGGCCGATGACGACGAGCACCTTGCGGCGGTCGCTGAGCGTGCCCAGGAACGTCTTGACGGCCTTGGTCGACGGGGTCTGCCCGCTGATCAGTTCGGTCACGGCGTGGATCCGCTCGTTGCGGGCCCGGTCCGAGAGCGCGCTGCGCAGGGCGGCGGCGATCATCTTCTTCGGGGTCCGCTGGCTGTAGTCACGCGGCTTCGGGCCGTGCACGACGCCACCGCCGGTGAACTGCGGTGCACGGGTCGAACCCTGACGGGCGCGGCCGGTGCCCTTCTGGCGGTACGGCTTCTTGCCACCGCCGGAGACCTCGGCGCGCGTCTTGGTCGAGTGCGTGCCCTGGCGCTTGGCGGCCAGCTGCGCGATGACGACCTGGTGCATGAGCGCCATGTTGGGCTCGACGTCGAACAGTTCGGCGGGCAGCTCGACGCTGCCGTCGGTCTTGCCGTCCGGCGTACGTACGTCGATCTTTGTCGATGCCATTACTTCTCACCTCGTTTGATCGCGGAGCGAACCACGACGAGTCCGCCATTGCGGCCGGGGATGGCGCCCTTGATCAGGATGACGCCGTTCTCCGCGTCGACCTTGTGCACCTTCAGGTTCTGCGTGGTGATGCGGTCGCTGCCCATGCGGCCGGACATGCGCGTGCCCTTGAAGACGCGACCGGGGGTGGAACACCCACCGATCGAGCCCGGGCGACGGTGCACGGCCTGCGCGCCGTGGCTGGCGCCCTGACCCTTGAAGCCGTGACGCTTCATGGTGCCCGCGAAGCCCTTGCCCTTGCTGGTGCCGGTCACGTCGACGAATGCGCCGTCGACGAAGATCTCGGCGGTCAGCTCCTGGCCGACCTCGTACTCGGCGGCCGCAGCCTCGTCCTCGAGCCGGAACTCGGCGAGGTGGCGGCGCGGGTTGACACCCGCGGCGGCGTACTGACCGGTGACCGGCTTGGTCACCTTGCGGGGGCTGATCTCACCGTAGGCGAGTTGGACGGCGCTGTAGCCGTCGCGCTCGGGGGTACGGATGCGGGTCACCACGTTGGGGCCGGCCTTGACGACCGTGACAGGAACGACCTTGTTGTTCTCGTCGAACACCTGCGTCATGCCCAGCTTGGTGCCCAGAATTCCTTTGCGTGCCATGGTTTCTGGATCTCCTACTGAATGTTGACGTCGACGCTCGCCGGCAGATCGATGCGCATGAGTGCGTCAACGGTCTTCGGCGTCGGGTCGAGGATGTCGATGAGGCGCTTGTGCGTACGCATCTCGAAGTGCTCCCGCGAGTCCTTGTACTTGTGCGGGGACCGGATGACGCAGTAGATGTTCTTCTCCGTCGGCAGCGGCACCGGGCCGACCACGCTGGCACCCGTGCGGGTGACCGTCTCGACGATCTTGCGCGCCGAGGCGTCGATCGCCTCGTGGTCGTAGGCCTTCAGCCTGATGCGGATCTTGTTTCCCGCCACGCTTCTCCTACCTCACTACTAACTGGCTTCCACGCCCTGGGCGTGAAAGACCTCTGATATTCGTGCGCATGCCCGCAGGTCTCCCTGCGATGCGCGCGCTGGCTGTGCCGCCGCTGTTTACGTATCTCTGGTTCACCGACCCCCGCGGTCGGGTGTGTCGCCCTCGCGCATACTCGATTGCGACTGATTTCGTCACGCTCGAGGTTGGGACCGGACGTGCCCCTAAGGGCACTGGTCGCATGCCGCCACCGGGCAGGCCCGAAGGGCACCGTCCCGGCTGAAGGCAACCCGAACAGTATGCCTCAGATGCGGGCGGGCACCAAATCCCCGGGCAAGGCCGCTGAGGGGCGCCCGACACGCGGCCGACCACTCAGAACTTACTCGGGAGTAAGGTCTGCGCGATGAGCAGCTCCCCCACCTACCGCGCCTGGCAGAGCCTGTCGACCAAGCCCATCGGCAGCCGACTGTTCTCCCTCGCCGCCATGGCACGCGTCCCGTACTTCGCCGCGGTCCTGCCGCACGTCGTCCGGATGGAGCCGGGACTGGCCGAGGTGACGATTCCGAAGTGGCCGATGATCCACAACCACCTGCACACCGTCCATGCCATCGCGTCCTGCAACGCCGCGGAGATGGCGATGGGGATGCTGATGGAGGCGACGGTGCCCACGACCCACCGCTGGATCCCGAAGGCGATGACCGTTCGGTACCTCGCCAAGGCGACCACGTCGCTGCGGGCGCGCGCCGAACTGGCCCCGCCCGACTTCGACGGCATCACCGAGGGCGTCGACGTCGTCGTGCCCGTCAGCGTCACCGACCGCAACGGCGTGGAGGTCGTGCATGCCGACATCACCACCTGGGTGTCGTCAAGAATCCAGTAGTTCGGGTGCGGATCGGGACCAGAAACCCCTACGACCCATTTCGTCCTGGCTGCCCGTCACTGGCTCCGCCGACACCGCCGGCTCCGCCGCGGCCAGGTGTGTTCTGGACTCCGGTCACATTTCCGCCGGTGCTGCCGCCCATACCTCCGTTACCGCCGATACCGGTCTCGCTCGTACCGCCCGTCCCACCGTTGCCTGCGATCGTGTAGGCGGAGCTGCTCTGGTTGACGGACTGGTTGTAGGTGCCGCCACCCGTGCCACCGACGCCGCCGTTGCCCGACACGCTGTCGCCGCCGGCTCCTCCGTCACCTGCGAACTGATCGAAGCCAGCGCCATCGGTGACCGAGATGCCACCGCCGGTGCCGCCCCTGCCACCGGTCCCGACTGTGCTGGAGCCGCCCTTACCGCCTCTTCCTCCTTGCGGTTGGAAGGAGGAACTGGTTGTCACGCGGCCGCCATCGCCGCCGTTCCCTCCGCCCATGTCGCCGGCGCCGCCCATGCCGCCATTGCCGCCCATCGGCTGGCCGGAAGAGCTGGTGTTGCTTCCGCCGTTGCCGCCGTTCCCGCCGACACCGCTCAAGCCCTGAACGCCGGGCTGTCCGGCAATGGCGCCGCTACCGGCGATTCCGGGACGACCGCCGGGGCCGGCATTGCCGCCGTTGCCACCGTCGTACGCAGGAGAATCTTTGTCGCCGCTGTCCAGGTTGGCGCCGTTGGCACCGTTGCCACCGTCACCACCCTCGCCACCGTCGCCGGCGTCTCCGCCGTTGCCTCGAACTCCGGTCAGCCCGTCGCCGCCGACCTGGCCTCCGATGCCGCCCGTGCCGGCAGCACCACCCTTGCCCGCATCCCCCGCGGCACCGCCGTTGCCACCGTTTCCGCCGTTGCCGCCCGTGCCGCCGATGTCCCCCTTGCCGCCCTGGGCGCCCGTGAAGATGCCGTCGTTGCCCTCCTCGCCCTTGGCGCCCTTGGCGCCGTCTCCACCGGCACCGCCGCTGCCCGCGTCGCCACCCCGACCGCCGTCACCGTTGAGTCCGGCGGCGCCCACCGAGCCGAGGAGTCCCGAGCTGCCGCCTGCGCCTGCGTTGCCACCAACGCCACCAGCACCGCCGCTGCCGCCGTCCTGCCCGGCTAGCCCGTCGCCGCGGGCGTTGGTGGACGACGCATCGCCACCGGAGCCGCCACTGCCTCCCGCGCCACCGATGCCGCCGGCGCCACCACGTCCACCGCTGCCGATGAGCGACCCGCCGGCGCCGCCGCGTCCGCCCGCACCTCCGCCGGTGCCGGGCCCTCCCGCCTGACCCGCGGAGCCGGCCGAGCCCTCGGCGCCCGCGCCACCGGCGCCTCCCGCGCCGCCATTGCCGATGAACAACCCACCGCGGCCGCCGTCGCCGCCGGCCAGGCCGGTGCCTGCGACCGCGTCACCGCCGTCACCGCCGGCTCCCAGCCATCCCGCGTTGCCACCGCTACCGCCGTTGGCACCCCGGCCACCGTTACCCATCAGCAGCCCACCGCTGCCCCCGTCGCATGCCGGTCCCGCACAGTCCGCTGCCGCGTCAGCACCGTTACCGATGAAGTTGCGGATGAACGCCGCGATCGGGTCGGGTTGCGTCGCGGCCGATCCGACGAACGCGGCGAACAGAGGATGGGACGCCGTCAGAGGCCTGGGCGCCACGGCAGAAGCCGAGTTCGCACCCGTCACCACCAGGCACAACGGGTCACACGACACCGGAGCCGAGGGCCCCGTCGACAGCGTCATCCGCTCGGCGCCGGACCCGTCCGCACCCGAATCAGCAAAGGCGATCAGCGGAGCGCCGATCATTCCGCCGACACCCAGCGCGACAGCCAACCCGCCCACACGACCGACATGCCACAAAGCACTCACAGAGATCTCCATCGTTAGCTACGGCAGGCAGCTCCCGACGCGTTGGGGTCAGTATCACTGACGCGAGACCCAGGCGAGCGCCATTGAGCGTCCATTAGGCCAGGTCGACGACACTCGACTCGTTGCCCCAGGGCTCGGCTCAGCGACGCAGATCGGCCCAGAAGTCGCACTGATGTACACGGGCGAAGTCGTCGGTGACCCGGACGGCGTCCGGCGCCAGCGACAGCCGCCGGCCGTCCTTCGCCTCCGGCCACGCGGGCAAGCCGTCCACCTCGGGCGAACCGGTCCGGACAAACGCGCTCCAGTAGTCGATCATATGGTCGCTCAGCACCTGCTGCGGCGGGGTGAGGGCCGGTGCACCGCCGACGTCGAACAGGTACCGCAGCTCCAGTGAATGGCTGGCGCCGACGGGGAACGGCAGGGTGCGGAACGGCGCGGGCATCGGCGGGTCCCGGTCGGTGAACTCGTAGGCGTGCACGGGAGCGTCGCGGCCGAGGTCGCCGACGATCCGCTCGTCGACACAGGTGAACTCGCCGTCGGTCACGGCCGCCGAGTACGCCAGCGGCGCACTGCCGCCGTACCGGTCCAGCGGGTAGCGGTCACCGACCGCCGCGGCGTCGGCGCCGAACGTCTGTGCCAGCACCCTGGGGTAGTCGCTCGCCGGCAGGGGCTGACCCCGTAGGTACTGCAACGCCATGAACAGAGTGAACTCGTCGCGGTTGCTGCCGATCAGGACCGGCACGCGCGCAGCGTCGCCCGCGGCGAAGGCCACCATCGGGTCGACGGGCAGGACGGACGTCCCAGTGACCGGTCCGCTGAGGGCGTCGTCGCCGATCCGGAAGTAGTCGACCGGATCCCGCAGCCGATTCACCGGCAGCGCGCGTAGGCAGGCTGCCGCCGTTGCGGGGTCGGCGCAGCCGACGTCACGGGCGTAGTCGACGCTGATCCGCTCGGCCCGGGCCAGCGGCAGCTGCGCCTGGCACGGGCCGCTCTGGATGATCGCGCCGCGGAACAGGTCTCGCGATCCGGGGGCGACGAGGTGGTCGCACACCGACATGCCACCGGCCGACTCCCCGGCGATGGTGACCCGGTCGGGGTCGCCCCCGAACTCCTCGATGTTGTCCCGCACCCAGCGCAGCGCCGCCTGCTGGTCGGCCAGGCCGTAGTTGCCCACCGCACCGGGCGCACCGAGCGCCGGGTGCGCGAGGAAGCCGAGCGCGCCGAGCCGGTAGTTGATGGTGACGACGACGACGTCGCCGCGGGTGGTCATCCACCGGGAGTCGTAGATCCCACTGCTGCCGTTGATGAAGGCGCCGCCGTGGATCCACACCATGACCGGGCGCTTCTCGTTCGACACGGGCGGCGTCCAGACGTTGAGGCGCAGGCAGTCCTCGTCGGTCTGCCTGCCCATCTCGAGGTCGCCGATGTCCTGGATGCAGCGCGGGCCGAGCCGGGTCGCGTCGCGTACGCCGCCCCACGACGCGGGCGGTGCGGGTGGCTCGAAGCGCAGCGGCCCGGTGGGCGGCGCGGCGTAGGGCAGCCCGCCGAAGAAGCGGTGGTCCGGTGCGACGACGCCGCGGACGGCACCGGTCGCGGTCGACACCACCGCCGGGTCCGCGGGAGCGGCGGGCGGGCTCGGCGCGGTGTCCGCGCCACCTCCGCAGCCGATGATCAGGACCAGGACGGCCAGCAGCGTGATGACGCCCCGGCCGATTCGCCGCGTCGTCGGGTGGGCCACGACCGCCGAGCCTAGTGGGAACCGGTGACGATCCGGGCAATCCGGCCACCGCGACCTCGCTCTCCCCCTAAACTCCGTTGACACCCGTCAATTAGCGAGCCCGCGAGCGAGGAACTGCCATGAGCACGCCCACCATGGACGACGCGGCCAAGGTCTTGGCCGACCCCACCGCCTATGCCGACGACGCCCGGCTGCACACCGCACTCACCCACCTGCGCGCAAACAATCCGGTTGCCTGGGTGGATAATCCGCCGTATCGCCCGTTCTGGGCGATCACCAAGCATGCCGACATCATGGCGATCGAGCGGGACAACGAGCTGTTCATCAGCGAGCCGCGGCCGCTGCTGTCGACCGCGGCGGCCGACGACTACGCCAAGGCGCAGCTCGACGCCGGGATGGGCTTGCGCACGCTGATCCACATGGACGATCCGCACCACCGCAAGGTGCGGGCGATCGGCTCCGACTGGTTCCGGCCGAAGGCGATGCGCGACCTCAAGGTGCGCGTCGACGAACTCGCGAAGCGCTACGTCGACCAGATGCGCGACATGGGCCCGGAATGCGACTTCGTCACCGACGTCGCCGTCCAGTTCCCGCTGTACGTGATCATGTCGCTACTCGGCCTGCCCGAGGAGGACTACGGCCGCATGCACATGCTGACCCAGGAGATGTTCGGCGGGGACGACGACGAGTACAAGCGCGGCACCACGCCCGAGGAGCAAATGGCGGTCCTGCTCGACTTCTTCGGCTACTTCGCCCAACTGACCGCCGCGCGGCGCGAAAAGCCCACCGGCGACCTCGCGTCCGCGATCGCCAACGGGCGCATCGACGGCGAGCCGATGTCGGAGGTCGACACCATGTCGTACTACGTCATCGTGGCCGCCGCCGGCCACGACACCACGAAGGACGCCATCTCCGGCGGACTGCACGCGCTGATCGAGAACCCGGGCGAACTCGACCGATTGCGCGCGGACCCGAGCCTGATGGGCACCGCGGTCGAGGAGATGATCCGGTGGTCGACGCCGGTCAAGGAGTTCATGCGCACCGCGACCGCGGACACGACCGTCCGCGGGGTCGACATCGCCAAGGGCGACTCGGTCTACCTGGCCTACGTGTCGGGCAACCGCGACGAGGAGATCTTCGACGATCCGTTCCGCTTCGACGTCGGGCGCGACCCGAACAAACACGTGGCCTTCGGCTACGGGGTGCACTTCTGCCTGGGAGCCGCCCTGGCGCGGATGGAGATGAACAGCCTCTTCACCGAGCTGGTGTCGCGGTGGGACTCGATCGAGCTGGCCGGCACGCCCGAGCTGAGTGCGACGACGTTCGTCGGCGGGCTCAAGCACCTGCCGATCCGCTACTCGCTCAGGTAGTTTCGTCCCGCCGCGAGTGGGTGGCGAGGTAGCCGTCGACGGCCACCTCGGCGATCTCGCGGTAGTCGAAGTCGGGCAACGTGCTGAGCTTGCCCAGCACGATCGGGCCCAGCAGCAGCGCTGCGGCGCGCGTGCGGTCCACCTCGCCGAGCTGTGCCTGCGCCTCGGCGCTGTCGAAGATCGCGTCGAACGGCGCTGCGTAGAGTTCGGCCACCCGCTCGCGCAGGGTCCGGACCTCCAGGCTCTCCGCCGACCTCTTGGCCGCCCCCCACGGCAGCTGCTCGAGGTCGCCCCCGAGCGCGAGCCACGACATCGCGGCCAGGCTCACGGGCACCTCGGCGATCAACTCCGCCTGCGCACGGACGGCCGAGACGAGTCGATCGCGCAGTGACCCGTCGTCGGCGGGGATCGGCGCGGGCGGGATCAGGGCGTGGAAGGCCGCTGCCAGTAGGTCGTTACCGCTCGGGAAGTGCCGGTAGAGGGTGGCGCGGGCGACGTTGGAGGCGCGCGTGACCGCGTCGACCGTCACGGCGCTGGGACCGCCGGCACTGAGTAGCGCCGTGGCAGCGTCGAGGAGGCGCGCCCGCGAGCGGGCGGGTCGGGGGTCGGTACGCCCTGCGGTCACCGGTGTCGTTCACCTCCACGCGAGAAACAAGACTGTTAGTCTCGTATCGAGACCAGCTGTCTTGAAAATAACGCATCTGTCGGACGGAGACTCTCGTGGCCGACACCCTCCCCCGGCAAGATCAGCCTACCGACGCCGCGATGGCCGCCCTGACGTCGCGCTCGCGACTGTGGCTCCTGATCGTCGCCTGCCTCGACGTCAGCATCGTCGTGTCCTCGATGATCGCCCTCAACACCGCCCTGGGCGACATCGCCGTCGACACGTCGGCCACGCAGACGCAACTGACGTGGGTGGTCGACGGCTACACCCTGGTCCTCGCGTGTCTGCTGCTGCCCGCCGGTGCCATCGGCGACCGCTACGGCCGTCGCGGCGCCCTCCAGATCGGGCTGGCGATCTTCGCCGTCGCGTCGTTCGCCCCCATCGTCTTCGACAGTCCGCTGCAGATCATCGTGGCGCGAGCCGTCGCGGGTGCGGGTGCGGCGTTCGTCATGCCGGCCACGCTCTCGCTGCTGACCGCCGCCTACCCGAAGTCCGAGCGAAACAAGGCCGTCGGCATCTGGGCGGGCGTCGTCGGGTCCGGAGCGGTGCTGGGCTTCCTCGGATCGGGGCTGCTGCTCAAGTACTTCGAGTGGCAGTCCATCTTCTGGTCGTTCGGCGGCGCCGCGGCCGTGCTGTTCGCGTTGACGCTCACGGTGTCCTCGTCGCGTGACGAGAACGCCACCCCGCTCGACTGGCGTGGCGCAGTGCTGATCGGCGGGGCGGTCGCGATCTTCGTATTCGGCGTCGTGGAGGCGCCGGTGCGCGGGTGGGGCGATCCGCTGGTCTACGGCTGCATGCTCGCGGGCGTCGCCATGGCCGGGGCGTTCGCGATGGTCGAACTCCGCCGGCCACACCCCCTGCTGGACGTTCGGCTGTTCGGCAAGCCGGACTTCGCCACCGGGGCCGTCGGCATCACCCTGCTGTTCTTCGCCAACTTCGGCTTCTTCTTCGTCGTCATCCAGTACATCCAGCTGGTGATGGGCTACAGCGCGCTGACCACCGCACTGGCCATCGCACCACTGATCGGGCCGGTGCTGGTGCTCAGTGCGACGAACAACTGGTATCTGCCGCGCCTGGGGCTGCGCCTCGTGCTGACGGTGGGCCTGATCCTGATCGCCGCGGGGCTGATGTCGATGCGTCTGCTCGAGATCGACTCCTCCTACCTGCAGCTGGCGTGGCCGCTGCTGGTGATGAGCACCGGCATCGGATTGTGCACCGCACCAACGACGTCGGCGGTGATGGGTGCGGTGCCCGACGAGAAGCAGGGCGTCGCGTCGGCGGTCAACGACGCGACCCGGGAGATCGGCGCGGCACTGGGCATCGCGGTGGCGGGATCGATCCTGGCCGCGCGGTACGGCACCCTGCTCGGCCCCCGCCTGACCGACCTCCCCGAACAGGTGCGCGCCCCGGCGATGGACTCGCTCGCCCAGGCGCTGGCGGTCGCCGACCGGTTGGGCCCCTCGGGTGCGCGGCTCGCCGAGACCGCCCGGTCCGCGTTCCTCGAGTCCATGAACTCGTCGCTACTGGTGCTCGCCACGGTCATCACCGTGGCCGCCGTGCTGATCGGCCTGTGGGCGCCGGGACGCGATGGCAGGCAGTTGCGCCCTGTTCGCGCGCTGACTCGCGACCGACGGGCGGACCCCTCCGGTCGGCACCGCGCACCGTAGCGGCCCGGTCACTCGCCGACGAACTCCGCGGCCCGGTGCCCGATCATCACGATCGTCGCGTGCGGACCGCGGCTGGTGATGCTCGGCATGATCGACCCGTCGACCACCCACAGCCCGTCGACCCCGCGGACCCGACACCTCTCGTCGAGCGCCGAGGTGCCGTCGGTCCCCATCGGCACCGACCCGCACAGGTGCTGGGACGTCGACCAGAACGACTGTCGCGCTTCGTAACCCGTGCCCGCGAGGTCGTGGGCCAGGTCGGCTCCCGCCTCGAGCGCGGCGACGTCGGCGGGCTCGCCGTCGTAGCGGTGCTCGAGTAGCGGCGCGACGTCGGGGTCCGCCGAGACCAGGCTCAGGACGCCCCTGGCGCGGGGTCGAACCAGCGTCACACCGAGGTGCGGCCGGTCCTCCGGATCGTCGCCCGGCCCACCCGTCATCGCGCCGAACCCACAGGTGTACGGCCTGATCTCCACGTCGTCGGTGACGAGGACCGCCTCGAGTGGTGGCCGGCCGGGTGCGGCGGGCCAATCGACGGGGAGTACGAGTTCGGGGTGGTCGGCGAACCCGGTCCCGACCGGGAGGTCCACCGTCACCGGCACGCCGGCGGCAGCCAGCATGCCCGCCGGCCCCACGCCGGACAGCAGCAGCAGGTGCGCCGATCCGATTGCCCCGGCGGACAGCACGATTCGATCGGCGGTCAGCAGCCGGGCACCCTCGGGACCGACGCACTCGACACCGGTCGCACGGCCACCGTCGAAGCGCACCCGGGTGACCCGGGTGCGGTCGAGGACGGCGAGGTTGCCCCGGCCGGCGGCGCGGCCCAGGAACGCGCCACCCGGGCCCACCCGGGTCCCGTCGTCGATGTTGAGCGGTACCGCCCCGACTCCGGTCCCGACGGCGTCCTCGGCGGTCGAGCCGTTGAGGTCCTCGATCCACGGGAACCCGTGCCGACGGGTCGCCTCGATGAAAGCCCTTGCGCCCTCTTCGAAGTGGGTGACCCGGCGAATGGTCATCGGACCGTCGCCGCCGTGCAGCGGACCGCCGAAGTCACGGTCGGTCTCGACGGCGCGGAAGTGCGGGAGGACGTCCGACCAGCTCCAGCCGGGCACGTCCCACCCGTCGAAGTCCGCGGGCAGCCCGCGACAGAAGTAGCCGCCGTTGACGGCACCCGAGCCGCCCACCACGGCTCCGCGCACCAGCATGGCCGCCCGCGGCGGGTCCTGGGTCAGCGTCGTCCGGTAGTGCCGCACGACGGAACTGGCGGGGCCGATCGGCAGCCGCAGGCCGTCGTCGATCTGCGCCGACACCCGGGGATCGCCGGGTCCGGGACCGGATTCGACGACCACCACCGACCGGTCCGGGTCTGCGGAGAGCCGTTCGGCCAGAACGCATCCAGCGCTTCCCGCACCGACGATCAGGACGTCGGCGTGCGTGGGCCGCCGGCTCACGTCCGGATCTGCGGCTTCAGCGCGCCGAGGTGGCGTTCGCGCACGACACCGGTCCACAGGCCGAGACCGTAGGCGATGTCGTCGAGTCGCTTGAGCAGGAGGTAGCCGAGCAGGCCGACCCGGTGCGAGTCGTCCTCGGCGTTCGCGTGCCGCGTCGCCCAGTCGACGACGCCGTCGACGACGGCTGCCACAAGGACCACCTGGCGGCAGCGTTTGAATAGCACGGCGGCGAGCAGCGCCACCGGCCAGTAGTGCCGGCATATCGCGGACGCCAGCTGCAGCGCGGCGGCCCACAGGCCGTGCGCCGCGACGGCGGCGACCTCTCGGGGCTCGGTGTCCACCGAGCTGAGCGACTTCGCGATCCGGCGTCCGGTCAGCACTGCCACCGCCGTCGACGCGAGGTAGCCGAACCCGGAGCCCATCGCCAACAGGACCCACACCAGCAGCGTCCAGCCCGATATCACCAGCGGCGCGGTCTTGCCCGGGTGCCGCACCGACAGGGGCGCGGCGGACGACCCGTAGAACGCCTTGCGCAGGAACCAGTCCCGCAGATCCGTCCGGTGGTCGTGCCCGACGAGCGCGATGGGCTCATAGCGCAACCGGTCACCGGCCTCGATGAACCTCCAGCAGAGGTCGACGTCCTCCCCGGACTCCAGTGTCTCGTCGAACCCGCCCACCTCGAGCAGCGAACTCCTGCGGCAGATGATGGCAGCACTGGGCACGTAGGACACCTGGCCGAACGGAACGACCGGCGCCTCGCGCTGTCCGAGATCCAGCGACGAGCGGACTGCCTCGTACCTGGCCACCAGGTTGTCCGGTTCGTGCAGTGCGACGATGCGCGGCGCGACCATGGCGATCGCTGGGTCGCAGAAGTGTCCGAGCAGCGCCTCTAGCCAGCCGCGACGTGGCACCACGTCGGAGTCGAGGAAGGCGATCAACTCGGTGGTGCACGCCGCGAGACCGGTGTTGCGGGCGGCGGCGGGACCCCGGCTCTGGGCGTGCCGCAGCACCCTCACCTCGCATGGCGGGCCGTCGAAGTCCTGCATCCGGATCGGGACGGCCGAGCCGTCGTCCACCACGATCACGCACATGCCCCGAAGTGATCGGATGAGCCGCTGCACGCCGGAGACGTTGTCGCGCACGGGGATAACGACGGTGACGTCACGGTGCGAGGGACCCGTCGCGGGTCGCGGATGTGCCACGGTGGCATCGAGCAGGGTGCGCGCGAGCTGCGCACTCTGGGCGTCGCAGACCTCCAGCCGGCCGCCGCGCAGCATGGTCTGAGCCGCGGGCGCCAGGCGTAGCAACCGCGTCGGCGACCCGCCGAGCAGCGCCGCACCCTCCCCGAGCACCCTCACCCGACGGTCGACCTGAACCGCGAACCCGTCGGGCAGCCTCGGCCCCGTCACGCGAGCATCCCGCGGTGGTCCGGCGCCCAGGCGGCGATGCGACGGGTGGCTGCGTCCACCATCTCGGCGAACACGGCCAGGCCCTCCTCGGCCGTCGCCGTGGTGGGGTCACCCAGGACCCCGACCGGGCTGACCGCGGCGACCCCGCCGCGGCGCATCGTGGGGAGCAACTCGGCCAGCGGTGCGGCATTGCCGGCCACGCACTCGTCGAGGCGCACGTCCTCCGGCGAAAGGTGCAGCAGTAGGGACGTTTCGGTGCGTCCGGCGTGGGCGTCACCGCCACGGACGGTGCACGACGTCCACGCCACGTCGCGTCCCTCATGCCGAAGCAGCGACGTGGCGTCGGCCAGCGCCTCGACGTTGCCGCCGTGGCCGTTGACGAAGACCACGCGCGATGCCCACCGGCACGCGGACCGGCCGAACTCGACGAGCAGCAGGTGCAGGGCCGACGTCCCGATGGACACCGTCCCCGCAAACCCCTCGTGCTCACCGCTCGCGCCGTAGCTCACGGCGGGGGCCAGGGTCCAGTCGCCCGGGAGTCGTCCGGCGACCGTCCGGGACACGGCGGTGGCGATGCGGGTGTCGGTGTCCAGGGGAAGGTGTGGCCCGTGCTGCTCGATGGAGCCGACGGGGACGACCACGGCGGGAGCCAGGTCGCGGAGCTGTCTCGACGTCGAGATCCCAAGCTCACTGGGGTATGCCACCCGCCGATGGTAGGCCGAATTCACCTGCCGTGCGCCAGTTGTTGGTGTTTGCCCGGTATTCGACGCCGACGACCACTCCAGCGGCGCCGATTCCTTCACGTCCGTACCGTCAGCCACGTCCGCACCAGGGGGCCCAGGCCGTTCGTGCCCTGGCCGGGATCAGTCGTCGGCGCCCTCGGGACGTTCGGTGGGCACGCCGAGCGTCCTGGTGAAGCCGGCGGGTACCAGCACGTCGTCGGGGCACAGGTCGTGCACCGACGCCTTGCCCAACCCACGCAGCGCCGAGGCGATGCCGCCCTCCATCAGGTCGAGCACGTTCTCGACGCCGGGCTGCCCCTCGGCGGCGAGACCCCACAGGTACGCGCGGCCGATCATGACGGCGCGGGCACCCAGTGCGAGGGCCTTGACCACGTCGCTGCCGCGGCGGATGCCGCCGTCCAGCAACACCTCGACCTGCTCACCGACCGCCTCGGCGATCGCGGGAAGCGCACGGATCGACGCCGGCGTGCCGTCCAGGTTGTTGCCGCCGTGATTGGACACCGAGATCGCCGAAACACCCGCGTCCACGGCACGTTTCGCGTCGTCGACCCGGATCACGCCCTTCAGCATGAACGGACCGCCCCACATCTCGCGCAGCCACGCGACGTCCTCCCAGGTGGGAGGCGGGGTGCCCATCCACTCGCCGTAGGCCTGGAAGAACGGCGGTCCGGGTTCGCCCTTGGCGCCCTGGTTGGGCACCGCGAGGGTGGGCGGACGCATGGTCTTGGCCCACTGCAGGAACCAGCGCGGCTTGGTGACGACCTCGGGGCTCATCTTGACGATGGTCTTGAGGTCCATCTTCTCGGGAATCTTGGGGCTGCCCCAGTCCCGGCCGTGCGAGAAGCTCCAGTCGGTGGTGAGGATGAGGCCCACCGCACCGGCGGCGCGAGCGCGCTCGACGCGGGCGGTGATCGCATCGCGATCCCCGAGCCAGTAGATCTGGAAGAACAGCTTCGGGTTGGCGGCGATGACCTCTTCGATGGGCTTGCTCGCGAAGGACGAGAGCCCCATCGCGGTACCCCTGGCGGCGGCAGCGCGTGCGACGGCGACCTCGCCGTCGGGGTGCACGGCCTGCACGCCGGTCGGCGAGATCAGCACCGGCAGCGAAACGTCCTGTCCCATCACGGTCGTCGAGAGATCCCGCTTGTCGTGCGCACCGATCACGTGCGGCGCGAAGCCGATCTCACCGAAGGCCTCGACGTTGTCGGCGACCGTCAGTCCCTTCTCGCTCGCGGAGATCAGCGACGAGTAGGCGGACTTGGGCAGCCGCTTGCGCGCACGCTCCTGCGCGATGGAGACGGTTTCGAACCAGATGTCACGAGCCATGTCAGACGGGACTTTCGTTGCAGAACTTCTTCGGGGGGACGGTGAGCAGCTTGAGCGGGATCGGACCCTTGCGGCCGCCGGTGCGCGAGTGGTCGCCGCTGGGCTTGGGCTTGTCGCGCTCCAGGGCCAGCGCGGGCTCGCCGAAGCCCTCTACGCACTCGGGATCGGGTCCGTCCAGCGGCAGGCCGGTGAAGAACTTGGCGGCCATGCACCCGCCACGGCACGCGTCGTAGTGGCCGCAGCCCGTGCAGGCGCCCGCGGACTGCGGCTCGCGCAGCTCCGTGAACAGCTGAGAGTTCTGCCAGACGTCCTGAAATCCGTTGCTCGTCAGTATGTTTCCGGCGAGGAACTTGTCGTGGATCGCGAAGGGGCATGCGTAGACGTCGCCGATCGGGTCGATCAGGCACACCACGCGACCGGCACCGCACAGGTTCAGCCCCGCCAACGCACCGGGCTCGCCGAGGCCGGACAGGTGGAAGAACGAGTCGCCGGTGAGCACGCCCTCGCCGCGGGCCACCAGCCAGTCGTACAGCTGGACCTGCTGGGCGGCCGTGGGGTGCAGCTCGTCCCACACGTCGGCACCGCGACCGGAGGGACGCAGCCGGGTGATGCGCAGCGTCGCCCCGTAGGAGTCGGCGAGCGCCTTGAAGTCGTCGAGCTGGTCGACGTTGTGGCGGGTCACGACCACGGAGATCTTCGCGTCCCGGAAGCCGGCCTCGGCCAGGTTCTCCAGCGCCCGGATCGCCATCGCGAAGGAGCCAGGACCGCGCACCTCGTCGTTGACCTCGGCGGTGGCGCCGTCGAGCGAGATCTGGACGTCCACGTAGTCGCTGGCCGCCAGCTTTGCCGCCACCTCGGGGGTGATGCGCACGCCGTTGGTCGAGAACTTCACGCCGACGTGATGCTCGGTCGCGTAGTCCACCAGCTCCCAGAAGTCCGACCGCACAGTCGGTTCCCCGCCGCCGATGTTGACGTAGAACACCTGCATGCGCTCGAGTTCGTCGATGACGGCCTTGCACTGCTCGGTGGTCAGTTCGCGCGGATCGCGCTTCCCCGACGCGGACAGGCAGTGCACGCACGACAGGTTGCAGGCGTAGGTCAGTTCCCACGTCAGGCAGATCGGCGCGTCGAGGCCACGCTCGAACTGGTCGACGAGCCGCGGGACGGGCTGCATCGTGGTCATCGGATCTCCTTGCGTACCAGCATGTTGGACTTCACCAGGACACCGAGGGCGTGGACGTACGGCGCCTGCGCGTCGACGTCGACGCCGGCCGCACGCAGCGCGGATCTGGCGTCGGGGTGATCGCCGAGTGCGTCGACGACGTCGACGATCGTGCGGTTCTTGAGGAACGAGAGCTTGCGGGTGCCGAAGTGGTACAGCAGCGCACCGAACGGTTCCGGCCGGACCGACACCTGATGGTGCAGCCGCCAACCGAGGTCGGGGTCGAACGCCGCCGCACCGTCGGTGGCGGGCGCCGGCACGGTCAGTAGACCCCGCACATGCCGTCGATCGACACCTCTTCGACGAGGCTCTCGGTGACGAGTTCGTCCTGGGTGTCGATTTCCACGGGTGCCTGCTGAGCCTGCTCCATGATGTGTACCTTTCGCGTCGTGGGTCTCGACGATTGTGACCCAGGTCGCAAGAATATGGCATCGAGTGCCGAAACGGAAGGGTGAATCGATGGCGAGTCCGCACCCGCGACGGCACCCCGTCGCCGGTGACGTCGCGCCTCGCGTGGGCAGGCGCCGCTCGACCACCCAGGACCACATCGCCAACGTCGCGCTGGAGTTGTTCGCCGACCGCGGATTCGACGAGGTCAGCGTCGACGACGTCGCGCAGGCCGCCGGCATCGCGCGCCGCACCCTGTTCCGGTACTACCCGTCGAAGAACGCGATCCCGTGGGGTGACTTCGACTCACACCTCGACCACATGCGCGACCTGCTCGACGCCGTCCCCGCCGACGTGCCCGTGGGCACCGCCCTGCGGTCGACGCTGTTGGCGTTCAACGAGTTCGACGCCGCCGAGACCGCACGGCACCGGCAGCGGATGCGCGTCATCCTGGAGACCGACGCGCTGCAGGCGCACTCCATGACGATGTACGGCGGCTGGCGCTCGGTGATCGCCGCGTTCGTGGCGCGCCGGGTCGGGGCCGATCCGGCGGGCCTCGTCCCGCAGACGGTGGCGTGGACGATGCTCGGCGTCGCGCTGTCCGCGTACGGCGTCTGGCTGGGTGACGAGTCGGCGTCGCTGCCCGCCGCGTTGGGCGCCGCCTTCGACACCGTCGACGAGGGTCTCAGCCACCTCGAGGGGTGAATTTCCGATTGGGGCGTCGGAGTTCGGGCCCCGGCGGCGACGATGGGGGTGTGAGCGGCGAATCGGAGTTCTCGCCGGGGCGTTCGGACGCCCCGCGGGACCTGCTGGCGCTGTACGACGAGGCACTGCCGTCGGTGTACGGCTACTTCGTGCGGCGCTGCGGTGATCGCTCCACGGCCGAGGACCTGACCTCGGAGACCTTCCTGGCGGCGATGGACGCCGCGAGGAAGACCAGTCCGCCGACGATCACGGTGCCGTGGCTGATCGGCGTGGCACGGCACAAGCTCGCCGACCACTACCGGCGACGCAGCGATCGGTTCACCGTCCCGGTCGCCGAGGTGCCCGAACCCGTTCCGGGCGACGACTGGGACGCCGAACTCGACCGGATCGTGGCCGAGAGCGTGCTGGCCCGGCTGCCCGAGCACCACCGCACCGTGCTGGCGCTGCGGTACATGGACGACCACTCGGTGCCCGAGTGCGCCGAGCTGATCGGACGCACCGTGCACGCCACCGAGGCGCTGCTGGTGCGGGCGCGTCGCGCATTCAGGAACGAATACCCGGAAGGAGGGGCGTGATGAACGACGGACACGACCCGCTCGCCGTGCTACACGGCGGTGACCTTCCGGTCCATCCCGATCCCGACTTCGCCGCGCGCCTGCGCGCGCGACTGGAATCGGCTCTGTCACTACCGAATCGAACAGGAGACGTCGACATGAGTGGAACCGACACCGCACTCGCCGAACTCACCGGGAGCGCCACGGCGACCGTCCCGCGAGCGGCGATGCTGCCCTACCTGACCGTGGCCGACGCCCGCGCCGCGATCGACTGGTACGTCGACGCGCTGGGGGCGACCCGGATCGGCGACCCCATCACGATGGACGACGGCCGGATCGGTCACGCCGAGCTCGCACTGTCCGGCGGGGTGTTCTACCTCGCCGACGAGTTCCCGGAGAGCGGCCTGACCGCCCCGGCGACCCGGGCGGTATCGGTGAGCCTGATGCTCGCGGTGCCCGATACCGACGCCGCCCTGCGGCGAGCCGACGAGCGCGGCGCCACGGTGGAACGCGAACCGTACGAGGCGCACGGTTCGCGGACCGCGACCATCGTCGATCCCTTCGGGCACCGCTGGATGCTCAGCGGCCCGCAGGCGGGCGCCCCCGTACCGATCCAGCACGGCGACGTGGGGTTCGTGTCCGTGTGGACGCCCGACGCCGATCGTGCCGCCGCCTTCTACGGTCAGGTCCTCGGCTGGACGGTCGACCCCGACACCCGCGAGGTCACCAATGCCACGCAGCGGATCGGTCTGTTCTCCGTGGCGGGTGATCCGACGATGCTGTGCTGCTACGCCGTGTCCGACCTCGACGGTGCACGCCGGGCGATCGTCGATGCCGGCGGCCGGGTCGGGCGGACGACGGAATTCGACGTCGGCACCGTGCTGGACGCGACCGACCCCTCCGGCGCGCCGTTCGCGGTCGTCCGGCCCGCGCCGGGCACGCCCCGCCCTGCGCTCAACGGCAGTGGGCCGGGCGAGGTCTCGTACCTCACCTACCAGGTGCCGGACTCGTCGTCGTTCCGGGAGTTCTACTCCCGCACGCTGAACTGGACCTTCCAGCGGGGCCGCGTGGACGACGGCTGGGAGGTCGAGGGCACCCATCCGATGGCCGGCATCGCGGGCGGCTTCGACCGCAGCGTCGTCGTTCCGATGTGGACCGTGCCCGACGTCGAGGCAGCCGTCGAGCGGGTCCGCGCAGCGGGTGGCACCGTACTCGAGGAGCCGTCGCGGCAGTCCTACGGCATGTCCGCGCTGTGCATCGACGACCAGGGTTCGCGCTTCTACCTCGGTGAGGTCTAGGCGGGCAGGACCTCGGCGATCGGCGCGCCCTTGGCGATCTTGGCGCGGGCCTTCATGACCTTGCCGGGCATGCCGCCACCGACCACGCCCACCACGGCACCGTCCCGCTCGTAGTAGGCCAGGAACTTGCGGCCGTCGTCCTCGACGACGTGCACGACGTCGTCCGCCTCGGGTTCACCCAGGCACTGGATCTTGACGTCGAACTGGTCGCTCCAGAAGTAGGGCACCACGACGACGTCGGGGGCGTCACCACCCAGCATGGCGGGCACGATGACGCGGGCCTGCTCGGCCACATTGCTCCAATGTTCCACGCGCACCTGATGTCCGGAGGCGTCCTGCCAGGAGGCCACGTCGCCGATGGCCCACACGTTGGGGGCCGAGGTGCGGCCGTGCACGTCGCAGACGACGCCGTTGTCGACCTCGACGCCGCTGCCCTCGAGCCAGTCCGTGGACGGCCGCGAGCCGATGCCCACCACCACGGCGTCGGCGTCCAGTTCGGTGCCGTCGTTGAGCCGGACCTTCTCCACGCGGTCGGTGCCGGTGACGCCCTCGACGCCGACCCCGCAGCGCACGTCCACGCCCTCGGCGCGGTGCAGGCGTGCGACCAGGTCACCGATCCGAGTACCCAGCACCGACGCCAGCGGAGCGGGCTGCGGTTCGACGATCGTCACCTCGGCGCCCATCGTGCGCAGGCTCGCCGCCACCTCACAGCCGATGAAGCCCGCGCCGATGATCACCGCGCGCGAGATCGACCCGGCGTGTGCGCGCAGCGCGAGACTCTCGTCGAGGGTGCGCAGGACGAAGATGCCCGAGAGGTCGGGGAGCGACGGAATCCGTTTGGGCGTAAGGCCCGTGGCGATGACGAGTTCCTCGTAGTCGATCACGTCGCCGTTCGCGAGCGTCACGGTCTGCGCGGCGGTGTCCAGCGACGTGGCGCCCGAGCCGAGTCGCAGGGTGATGTCCTTCTCGGCGTAGAACTCGGCGGGCTTGAGCGTGACGTCGTCGGCCTCGGCGCGCAGCACCTCCTTGGAGAGCGGCGGCCGGTCATACGGCAGGTGTTCCTCGTCGCTGACGAGCGTGATGGGGCCGGTGTACTCGGCGCGACGCAGTTGTTCCGCGGTGCGCGCCGCGGCCAGACCGCCGCCCACGATGACGATGCCTCCACTGTTACCCACGTGGGCTTTCTTACACGATCGGCCCTCGGCGTCGGGCGGTACCCCGAGTCGGCCCGCTCAGGATCGGGCGCGCTCGATGATGTTCGACAGCACCACGATGCTCTCGCTGCGCTCGATGTCCGCACTGGCACGGATGCGTTCGAGCGCCTCCTCGAGATGGCGCATGTCGCGGGCCAGCACGTGCAGGATCGCGTCCGAGGTGCCGGTGACCGTTGCCGCGCTGACCACCTCGGGGATGTCGACCCAGGCGCGACGCAACTCGGTCGGGGCGATGGTGCCGTGGCAGTAGACCTGCACGTAGGCCTCGGTCCCCCAGCCGACCGCGTTGCGGTCGACCACCGTGGTGAAGCCGCGGATGACGCCGCTGTCCAGCATCCGGTCGACCCGCCGCTTGACCGCGGGCGCGGACAGGTTCACCCGCTCCCCGATCTCGGCGAAGGTGGCCCGCGCGTGCTCGGTCAGGGCGGCCAGGATCGCCTCGTCGGTCTCGTCCAACCGGTCCATTCGACTCTCCTCGGCGTTCGGCGCAACAGATCGCCGTCATCGTACCGCTGCTGCAACGGATCGATCATGGACGCGCAACGCGTGGTGATTGATTGCGCCGAAGCCACTCCATATCGTTCAGGCATGACGATCTCCGATGTCGCCGCGGCTCCAGTGCGGACCAGGACCGCCCGCCTGCGCCACTACGCGATGACGCCGCCGGTCCACTTCGCGGTCGAGTACGCGATCAACCCGTGGATGGACGTCTCGACGCCGGTGGACGCGGACCTGGCCGTGGCGCAGTGGGACGTCCTGCGCCGGACGTACGAGTCGCTGGGCCACACCGTCGACCTCGTGGAACCGGTCAGCGGACTGCCCGACATGGTGTACGCCGCGAACGGAGGTCTCGTCGTGGGCGGGACGGCGGTCGTCGCCCGGTTCGCCTACCCGCAGCGAGCCGGCGAGGCCGACGCCTACGACGCGTGGATGGTCGGCCGCGGCTACGCGCCCGTCCGCACCCGGCACGTCAACGAGGGCCAGGGCGACCTGCTGGTGGTGGGATCGATGGTGTTGGCGGGCTACGGCTTTCGCACCGAGCTGGCCGCACACGAGGAGATCGCCGACGCCGTCGGCATGCCGGTCGTCAGCCTGGAGCTGATCGATCCGCGCTTCTACCACCTCGACACGGCGCTGGCGGTCCTCGACGACACGACCATCGCCTACTACCCGCCCGCGTTCGGCGACGAGGCCCGCCGCCGAATCAGGACGGCGTTCCCCGACGCCATCGAGGTGGCGAGCGCCGACGCCTACGTACTCGGCCTCAACGTCGTGTCCGACGGCCTGCACGTCGTCCTGCCCGCCGCCGCCACCGGCCTCGCGGGGCAACTCTCCGACGCTGGCTTCGAGCCGATCGGCGTCGACCTGTCCGAACTCTTCAAGGGAGGCGGATCCGTCAAGTGCTGCACGCTGGAGGTGTACCCGTGACCATTCTCGAGACCGTGACCCACGTCCCGGACCACGGGCCGGGCATCGAGCCCGGACCGGTGACCGCAGCAGCGATCGCGCTGGACGACCGCCATGCCGCGCACAACTACTCGCCGCTGCCGGTCGTGGCCGAGTCCGCCGAGGGCGCGTGGATCACCGACGTCGAGGGGCGTCGCTACCTCGACTGCCTCGCCGCGTACTCCGCGGTGAACTTCGGGCACCGCAACCCCGAGGTGACGGCCGCCGCGCACGCCCAACTCGACGCGGTCACGCTCGTCAGCCGGGCCTTCCACTCCGACCGACTCGGACCGTTCTGCGCCGCGCTCGCCAGGCTGTGCGGCAAGGACATGGTGCTGCCCATGAACAGCGGCGCGGAGGCCGTCGAGAGCGCGCTCAAGGTGGCCCGCAAGTGGGGCACCGACGTGAAGGGCGTGCCCGCCGGCGAGGGCAACATCGTCGTGGCCCGGAACAACTTCCACGGCCGGACCACCACCATCATCAGCTTCTCCGACGACGAGACCGCCCGGCGCGGCTTCGGCCCGTACACGCCGGGCTTCCGGTCGGTGCCCTTCGGGGACGCGGACGCGCTCGCCGCGGCCATCGACGACCACACGGTCGCGGTGCTGCTCGAGCCCATCCAGGGCGAGGCGGGCATCGTCGTCCCGCCGCCGGACTTCCTGCCCCGGGTGCGCGCGCTGTGTACCGAACTCGACGTGCTGATGATCGCCGACGAGATCCAGTCTGGTCTCGCGCGGACCGGGCGCACCTTCGCCTGCGACCACTGGGACGTGGTGCCCGACGTCTACCTGCTCGGCAAGGCCCTCGGTGGTGGCGTGGTGCCGCTGTCGGCGGTGGTGGCCGACCGCGACGTGCTCGGTGTGCTGCACCCCGGCGAGCACGGCTCCACGTTCGGCGGCAACCCGCTGGCCGCAGCGGTCGGCACGACGGTGGTCGCGATGCTCGAGCGCGGCGAATATCAGCTGCGCGCAGGGCAACTCGGCGACCACCTGCACGCCCGGCTGCGCGAGCTGGTGGGGCACGGCGTCCTCGAGGTGCGCGGTCTCGGCCTGTGGGCGGGCGTCGACGTCGACCCGGCCATCGGGACCGGCAAGCAGGTCAGCACGCGGCTCGCCGCGCGCGGGGTCCTCGTCAAGGACACCCACGGCTCCACGCTGCGCTTCGCCCCACCCATCGTCATCACCGAGGAAGAGATCGACTGGGCGGTGAATGGTTTCGCTGCCGTATTGGCGGAATCGCGTTAGGTTTCACCTCTACCAACACTGCGCGTGCCGGGAGGCAACATGCCAACGCCGACGATTCCCATCAAGGAGCAGTTCCTCCGACGGAGGCCGATCGTCGGCGCCGCGGTGGCCCACGGTGCGTCCGCGGGCCTGAAGCGGACGATCGGCACGTTCCAGCTCACGATGTTCGGTGTCGGAGCGACCGTCGGCACGGGCATCTTCTTCGTCCTGGCCGACGCGGTTCCCGAGGCGGGCCCGGCGACCGTGCTGTCGTTCCTGATCGCCGGCCTCGCAGCGGGCCTCGCGGCCATCTGCTACGCGGAGATGGCCTCGGCGGTACCGGTTTCGGGCTCCACCTACTCCTACGCGTACACCACACTCGGCGAGTTCGTCGCGATGGGCGTCGCAGCGTGTCTGCTGCTGGAGTACGGCGTGTCCACCGCGGCGGTCGCCGTCGGCTGGAGTTCGTACCTCAACGTGCTGCTGGACAACCTCTTCCACGTGCAACTCCCGCAGGCCATCATCGCCGCGCCGTGGGACGACACACCCGGCATCGTCAACCTTCCCGCCATGGTGCTGGTGGCGCTGTGCGCACTGCTGCTGATCCGGGGCGCCAGCGAGTCCGCCGCCGTCAACACGGTGATGGTCATCATCAAGCTGGGCGTCCTGGCGATGTTCATCGGCGTCGCCGTCACCGCCTTCAACGCCGACAACTTCGCCAACTTCGCGCCGTTCGGCGCTGCCGGCGTGAGCGCCGCGGCGGGCGTCATCTTCTTCTCCTACATCGGCCTCGATGCGGTGTCGACGGCGGGCGACGAGGTGAAGGACCCGCAGAAGACCATGCCACGCGCCCTGATCGCCGCGCTGCTGACCGTGACCGCGTTCTACGTCATGGTGTCGATCGCCGCACTGGGGGCGCAGAAGTGGGAGCTGTTCGAGGGCCAGGACGCCGGTCTCGCACTGATCCTGGACGCGGTGACCGGAGCGAACTACTTCGGCACGGTCCTGGCGGCGGGCGCGGTCATCTCGATCTTCTCGGTCACCCTGGTGACGCTCTACGGTCAGACCCGCATCCTGTTCGCGATGGGTCGCGACGGCCTGCTGCCGTCGATCTTCGCGAAGGTCAACCCGCGCAGCATGACTCCGGTGAACAACACGGTCATCGTGTCGGTGATCGTGGCCCTGCTGGCCGGTTTCGTCCCGCTGGACTACCTCATCGACATGGTCTCGATCGGCACGCTGACCGCGTTCATCGTGGTGTCGATCGGCGTGATCATCCTGCGCGTCCGCGAACCCGATCTGCCGCGCGGCTTCAAGGTTCCGGGCTACCCCGTCACACCCGTCCTCTCGGTGCTCGCGTGCCTGTACATCCTGTACTTCCTGCACTGGTACACGTGGCTCGCGTTCGGTGCGTGGGTCGCAGTGGCGCTCATCTTCTACGTGGTGTGGGGCCGGCACCACAGCGCGCTCAACGACGGCGGTGACGGCGTCATCGAATCGGCGGCGCCGGGCGTCGACGTCGTCACGCCGCCGACGGAGGACAAGCCGTGACAGTCATCGTCGGCTACCTGGCGGGCAAGGGCGGGCGGTCGGCGCTGAACCTGGGCGTGGAGGCCGCACGGACGTTGCACGCGGCACTCGCGGTCGTGACCGTCGTACCCAAGCCGTGGACCACCCCGTCACAGGCCCGCATCGATGCCGAGTACGCGCAGTACGCCGACCGACTGGCGGCGGACTCGGCTGCCCAGGCGCGCGAGTGCATCGAGTCGATGGGCGCACCGCTCGAGGTCAGCTTCCACAAGTACGCGCACCGCTCCGCGTCGGGCGGTCTCGTCGAGGCCGTGCGCGACCTCGAGGCACAGGCCCTGGTGCTCGGGTCGGCGGCCGACGGCAGCCTGGGACAGGTGGTGATCGGCTCGACCGCTGACCGCCTGCTGCACTCGTCGCCGGTACCGCTCGCGATCAGCCCGCGCGGCTACCGGGGCTCGAAGTCGCACGGGCTCAGCAGGATCACGTGCGCCTACCCGGGGACGCCGGAGTCCCGGCACGTCGTGGAACGCGTGGCCGCCTTCGCCGCGGAACTCGCCATCCCGCTGCGGGTGGTCACGTTCGCGGTCCGCGGCCGCACGATGTACCCACCTGCGGCCGGCTTCCACGCCGAGGATCTGCTGCTGGACTCCTGGGCCGCCCAGGCCCGGGATGCGCTGGCGGAGTTGAAGACCAGCGGCCTCGTGAGCGCCGACGTCGACCTCCAGGTCGTCACCGGCAACGGATGGGACCAGGCGCTCGACGCCGCGGAGTGGCTCGACGGCGAACTGCTGGCCCTCGGCACCTCACCGCAGGGTGCGATCGCCCGGGTCTTCCTGGGCTCCAAGGGCACGAAGATCGTCCGGCACAGTCCCGTGCCGGTGCTGGTGCTGCCCAGCTAGTACTTGGCGGTCCCGCGATCGATCGCGATCTGGGATCCCGAGATCGTCATCGAGCCGTCGCCGGCGAGCCAGGAGACGACGTCGGAGACCTCCTCGGGAGTCATGAACTCCTTGAGCCCCCTCTTGCCGTCGTGGTTCTTCGGCTGGTACGGCATCGGCGAGAAGCTGTGCAGGAACTGCGGATACTTCGTGAACACCTCCATCATCGCCTCGGGCTCGACCATCGGCGTGCCGATCGAGTAGGGGTGGATGGAGTTGACCCGGATGCCGTACTCCCCCACCTCGATGGCGAGCGCGTTGGTGATGGCGACGAGCCCGTGCTTGGAGGCCGAGTAGTGGCCGTTGCCCGGTGTGGCCTTGGTGCCGGCCGACGAGCTGACGATGATGATCGAGCCACCGTTGTCGGCCTCGATCATCGCGGGCACGGCAGCGCGGATGGTGCGCCAGGTGCCGTTGAGATTGACGTCGATGACGCTGTCCCACTGCTCCTCGGACATCTCGAACATCCGTCCCCAGCTGAGGATTCCGGCGTTGGCGACGACGATGTCGAGGCGGCCGAACTGCTCGATGCCGTCGGCGACCACCTTCTGCTGAGCGGCGAGGTCGCGGATGTCGACCTCGCGGGCCAGCACCTTGCGCCCGACGGCCTCGACGGCGCTGACCGTCTGGGCGAGATCCTCCGGCGTCGCGTGCGGGTAGGTGACGGTGTCCGAGACCGGGGCGCACACGTCGATCGCGATGATGTCGGCACCCTCCTGCGCCAGACGCACCGCGTGCGCCCGGCCCTGCCCGCGGGCCGCGCCCGTGATGAATGCCACGCGTCCCTCGAGGGGTGCGTTCGATGCCGTCATTGCCGGTCCTTTCACGAGTCCGCGCTCAGGCTAGCAGCCGAACTGGAACGTGTTCTAGTATCGCCGCCCGGCCTGCTTGCTACAGGTCGGAGATGATCTGCTGGCGCTTGGCGGCGTACTCGCTCTCGGAGATCGCGCCGGTCGCCCGCAACGTCTCGAGTTCCTGCAACCGCTGCGAGGTCGACACGGACGGTGCGGCGTAGGGGTTGCCCGGCGGCGGGGCCGTGGCGGCCATCTGCGCCTGAGGTGGGGCCTGCCGGGCCGCCGCGCGGCGCACGACGTTCATGACCTGCTGGCGCACCGCGGGGTTGGAGCGGATGTCGATGGTCCCGTTCAGCGGCACGCCGTTGGCCTTGAGGATCGTCATGATCTCCATCAGCGGCCCGGCCTGGCCGGAGAGGTCGTAGGTCCGGTTGTCCTCCGCGAGGGTGAACTGAGCGGGCATCATGCCGTTCACCAGAGCGCTTCTGTTCCAGTCGATCTGGTAGGAGTTGGTCTGCGGGTCCACCAGGAGGACGAGCTTGCGACCGGTGATCAGCGGCAGGCGGGTCACCGAGGCGAGCACCGAGTCCTGGGTGTCGAACGGCACGAGACCGGGACCCTCGACGTGCAGGGAGAGCTTGACGAGCGGCTGGTCGTTGATTCGCGTACCGGTCTCGGTCATCCCGGTGACCTGCGCCAGCGCGAGCACGCCGCTGGCCTCCAGCATCGTCGTCTTGGCGGCGGCCCTGGCACCGTAGTTCGCCAGTGCCAACGCGATCAGGACGTCGAGCGCGGTGACGAGCAGGCCCACCCAGAACATCCACTTCATCAGCCTGTCCTCGCCCGTCGCGAAGAACACCGCGAGGAAGATCGGGCCGACCAGCCCGCCGCACAGCAGCACCATCAGCTGCGCCTTGACGTATCGCCACACCATCGCCCCACGCTCCTCGATCGAGTCGGTCACGGGCGACGCTATCGCTCCGGGCCCCTTACCGATCCCAAGATCGCAGGACCCGCTAGGACGACTGCTCCGGTGCGACGTCGACGATCACGAAGGTGAAGTTGTCCTCTGCTCCGTTGGCTCGGACGGTGTCGATGATCCGCGTGCACCAGTCGCCGACGTCGTCGGACCCGACCGCCTCCCGCAGTTCGTCGTCGGTCATGAAACCGCTGACACCGTCGGAACACAGCAGATAGCGGGCATCCCGCAGCGGAAGCCGGACCAGGTGCGGTCGCACCGGGGTCTGCTGTCCCAGCGACTGGGTGACGATGTTGGTGGGCCTGCCGTTGGTGTCGAAGACCGAGTCGTCGACCGACAGCTGGACGGCGTGGCCGTCGACGACCGTGTAGATCCGGCTGTCTCCCACGTTGAACGCGACGACCGCGTCGGCCAGGAAGCACAGGCCCGCGACCGTGGTGCCGAGGCCCAGCAGGTCGGTCTCCACCCCCACACCGCGAACCTGGTCGTTGACGTCGAGCAGCGCGTCGGAGACGTCCTCGTCGCTGCGCCACTCACGGTGGTTGGCCGAGATGACGTTCAGCGCAACGCGGCTCGCGATGTCGCCGCCCGCGTGGCCGCCCATCCCGTCGGCGACCGCGCAGACGAAGGGCGGTGCGGGCATGAAGCTCATCGTCACGAGGGAGCCGTCGTGGGTCTGGCACGACCAGCCGCCGACGAGGACGGCGTCCTCGTTGCGTCGGCGCCGCAATCCGACGTCGGTGAACGCGTGCACGGTGAACCGGGCCGCAACGCCGACATCCTCCGAGGTATCGCCCACGCCGTCCTCTCCACTGCGTTTGGTGTGCGCAGCGTATCCCGTACTCGGCGTGGAGAACGCAAAAGCGGCGCCCACCCGAAGGTGAGCGCCGCTCGTGCGGTGCTAGGTCAGATCCGACTTACTTGTGGATCTTGGTGACACGGCCGGCGCCGACGGTACGGCCACCCTCGCGAATCGCGAAACGCAGACCCTCGTCCATGGCGACGGGCTGGATCAGCTTGACGGAGATGTCGGTGTTGTCACCGGGCATCACCATCTCGGTGCCCTCGGGGAGGGTCACGACGCCGGTCACGTCCGTCGTACGGAAGTAGAACTGCGGGCGGTAGTTGTTGAAGAACGGCGTGTGACGACCACCCTCGTCCTTCGACAGGATGTAGACGCTGCCGTCGAACTCGGTGTGCGGCGTGGTGGTGCCGGGCTTCACGACGACCTGGCCGCGCTCGACGTCCTCGCGCTTGATGCCACGAACCAGCAGACCGACGTTGTCGCCGGCCTGACCCTGGTCGAGCAGCTTGCGGAACATCTCGACACCGGTGACGGTGGTCTTCGTGGTCGTCGTCTTGATGCCGACGATCTCCACTTCCTCGTTCACGTTGATCACGCCACGCTCGACGCGACCGGTGACGACGGTGCCACGGCCGGTGATCGTGAAGACGTCCTCGACGGGCATCAGGAACGGCTTGTCGGTCTCGCGAACCGGGTCCGGGATGGACTCGTCGACGGCCTCCATGAGCTTCTCGACGGACTCGACCCACTTCGGGTCACCCTCGAGCGCCTTGAGCGCCGACACCTGGATGACCGGGGCGTCCTCGTCGAACTCCTGAGCGGCCAGCAGTTCGCGGACCTCGAGCTCGACGAGCTCCAGCAGTTCTTCGTCGTCGACCATGTCCGACTTGTTCAGCGCCACCAGGATGTAGGGCACGCCGACCTGACGAGCCAGCAGCACGTGCTCACGCGTCTGCGGCATCGGGCCGTCGGTCGCGGCGACCACCAGGATTGCACCGTCCATCTGGGCGGCACCGGTGATCATGTTCTTGATGTAGTCCGCGTGACCGGGTGCGTCGACGTGCGCGTAGTGACGCTTGTCGGTCTGGTACTCCACGTGGGAGATGTTGATCGTGATGCCACGCGCACGTTCCTCGGGCGCATTGTCGATCTGGTCGAATGCGCGCGACTCGTTCAAATCGGGATACTTGTCGTGCAGCACCTTCGTGATTGCTGCCGTAAGCGTCGTCTTGCCGTGGTCAACGTGACCGATGGTCCCGATGTTGACGTGCGGCTTCGTCCGCTCGAACTTCGCCTTCGCCACTTCTGTGTCCTCCTGGACTAGTTGGTGCCTTGGTTAAGCAGTTGCTCTGGATGATTCCGTGTTCAGTTGTGTGGTCTGCGACGCTACCGGCTTGCGGCCGGCAACCTCCGCGGGGCTTACTGACCCGTTGCCTTCGCGATGATCTCCTTCGACACGTTCGCCGGAACTTCAGCGTACGAGGCGAACACCATGGAGTAGTTCGCCCGGCCCTGGGTCTTCGACCGGAGGTCGCCGACGTAGCCGAACATCTCGGACAGCGGCACCGTCGCCTTGACGACGCGCGCACCGCTGCGCTCCTCCATGGCCTGGATCTGGCCACGGCGGGAGTTCAGGTCGCCGATCACTTCACCCATGTAATCCTCGGGTGTGGTGACCTCGACGGCCATGACCGGCTCCAGGATGACGGGCTGCGCCTGGGCGGCAGCCTTCTTCAGGACCTGCGAACCGGCGATCTTGAAGGCCATCTCCGAGGAGTCGACGTCGTGGTACGCGCCGTCGATCAGGGTCAGCTTCAGGTTGACCAGCGGGTAGCCGGCCAGGACGCCGTACTGCATGGCGTCCTGCGCACCGGCATCCACCGACGGGATGTACTCGCGCGGGATGCGGCCACCGGTGACCTTGTTCTCGAACTCGTAGGTCGCGCCGTCCTCGCCGGAGAACGGTTCGATGCTGACGAGGACCTTCGCGAACTGGCCGGAGCCACCCGTCTGCTTCTTGTGGGTGAACTCGACCTTCTCGACGGCCCGCTTGATGGTCTCCTTGTAGGCGACCTGCGGCTTGCCGACGTTGGCCTCGACCTTGAACTCGCGACGCATGCGGTCGACGAGGATGTCGAGGTGGAGTTCGCCCATGCCGCCGATGACGGTCTGGCCGGTCTCGTCGTCCTGGTGGACCTTGAACGTCGGGTCTTCCTCGGCGAGCTTCTGGATCGCCAGGGACAGCTTCTCCTGGTCGCTCTTCGTCTTGGGCTCGATGGCGACCTCGATGACGGGGTCCGGGAAGGTCATCGACTCCAGCACGACCTGCTGCTGGGGATCGCTGAGGGTGTCACCGGTGGTGGTGTCCTTCAGCCCGATCACGGCGTAGATGTGACCGGCGGACGCGCGCTCGACCGGGTTCTCCTTGTTGGAGTGCATCTGGAACAGCTTGCCCAGACGCTCCTTCTTGCCCTTGGTCGCGTTGATGACCTGGCTGCCGGACTCGACCTGTCCCGAGTAGACGCGGACGTAGGTCAGCTTGCCGAAGAACGGGTGCGTCGCAACCTTGAACGCGAGGCCGGAGAACGGCTCGTCGGTGTTCGGCTTGCGGACGACCTCGACGTCCTCCTTGCCGGGCGCGTGCCCGACGGCGGCCGCGACGTCCAGCGGCGTGGGGAGGTAGTCGATGACGGCGTCGAGCATGGGCTGGACGCCCTTGTTCTTGAACGCGCTGCCACACAGCACCGGGTACGCCTCGGAGCTGACCGTCAACTTGCGGATGGCACCCTTGATCTCGTCGATCGTGAGTTCCTCGCCACCGAAGTACTTCTCCATGAGGGCGTCGTCGGTCTCGGCGACGGCCTCGAGCAGGCTGTTGCGGTACTCGTCGGCCTTCTCCTGGAGATCGGCCGGGATCTCGATGGTCTCGTAGGTCTCACCGAGCTTGGTCTCGCCGCGCCACACCTTGGCGTTCATCTCGACCAGGTCGATGATGCCCTCGAAGTCGCCCTCGGAGCCGATCGGCAGCTGGATCGGGATGACGTTCGCGCCGAGGCGGTCCTTCATCGTCTGGATCGAGAAGTAGAAGTCGGCGCCCAGCTTGTCCATCTTGTTGACGAAGCAGATGCGCGGCACGTCGTACTTGTCGGCCTGACGCCAGACCTGCTCGGACTGGGGCTCGACGCCCTCCTTGCCGTCGAAGACGGCGACGGCGCCGTCGAGGACGCGCAGGGAGCGCTCGACCTCGACGGTGAAGTCGACGTGTCCGGGGGTGTCGATGATGTTGATCTGGTTGCCATTCCAGAAGCAGGTGGTGGCAGCGGAGGTGATGGTGATACCCCGCTCCTGCTCCTGCTCCATCCAGTCCATCGTCGCTGCGCCGTCGTGAACCTCACCGATCTTGTAGCTGATACCGGTGTAGTAGAGGATTCGCTCGGTCGTCGTCGTCTTGCCGGCATCGATGTGCGCCATGATGCCGATGTTGCGGACCTTGGTGAGGTCGGTGAGCACGTCCTGTGCCACGGCTAAGTCCCACTCTTTCGCTTGCTCGTCGGGTGTTGCGGTGCGCCCGCGGTCTGCGACGTCCTACGTCGTAGCCGGGACGGCTTGGTCACCAGCGGTAGTGCGCGAAGGCCCGGTTCGCCTCGGCCATCTTGTGGACGTCCTCGCGACGCTTGACGGCGGCACCCAGGCCATTGCTGGCATCCAGGAGTTCGTTCGCCAGGCGCTCGACCATCGTCTTCTCGCGGCGCTGCTTGGAGAAACCGACCAACCAGCGCAGGGCGAGGGTGGTCGAACGCTCGGGCCGGACCTCGACGGGCACCTGGTAGGTGGCACCACCGACGCGACGGCTGCGGACCTCGAGGGCCGGCTTGACGTTGTCCATGGCGCGCTTCAGCGTGACCACGGGGTCGGTGCCGGTCTTCTCGCGAGCCTGTTCGAGCGCACCATAGACAATGCGTTCGGCGAGCGATTTCTTCCCGTCCAGCAGAACCTTGTTCACCAGCTGGGTGACGAGCTGCGATCCGTAGACCGGGTCGTTGACCAGCGGGCGCTTCGGCGCGGGCCCCTTGCGTGGCATTAGCTCTTCTCCTTCTTGGCGCCGTACTTGCTACGGGCCTGCTTGCGGGACTTGACACCCTGGGTGTCGAGCGAGCCGCGGATGATCTTGTACCGCACGCCGGGCAGGTCCTTCACGCGACCGCCACGAACCAGCACCATCGAGTGCTCCTGCAGGTTGTGTCCCTCGCCCGGGATGTAGGCGGTGACCTCGACCGCGCTGGTGAGCTTCACGCGCGCCACCTTGCGAAGTGCCGAGTTCGGCTTCTTCGGAGTGGTGGTGTATACGCGAGTGCACACACCGCGGCGCTGCGGGCTGCCCTTGAGGGCCGCGGTCTTGACCTTGGCGATCTTGTCGCGGCGGCCCTTGCGGACCAGCTGGTTGATGGTTGGCATGTACCGGCTTTCTGTGTTGCTCTGATCTGTCGCTGTGGTCTAGATAAGTCGTCGAACTGCGGTTTTCTCCCGCTCGCTTACCCCGCGACCGGGCGTGTCGCACGCGCCCGGACATCGGCCTGGCCGATGCATCGTGGACATGCGGATTGGCCCGGCTCGTAGTCCACCTGCGCGCGATCTTGGATCTGCAGGTGCCCACGCCAGGCACGAAGAACCACAATACCTGCCCGCGGCTACACAGGTCAAAGCGCCATCGTCGCAGGTGGTGAGGGCCGTTTCGGGAGCCGGCCCGATAGCGGCTCGGTGGCGGGGGCCAGGCTGGTCCAAGTATGCCGTCAGGCACGGCCTCGGTCCCGTCTGACGCGCCGGTGGGACTCAGCGACGCTCCATGCCGGCGGCCAGGCGCAGCACCATGTCGGTGAAGACGGCATCGGTGTCGATGTCGTCCATCACGCCCGTCATCTCCAGCAGCACGAAACCGTGCAGCGCCGACCAGAACTCCAGGGCGGAATAGAACGCGTTCTCACCGTCGAGGCCGTAGGACCCGAGCACCGCGATGACCGGCCCCGCGGCGGCCCGCGTGGCCGCGGTGTACTCGGGGTCGTCGCCGCCCAGCGGCATGCGGGTGAAGGCCGAGTAGCGGCCTGGGTGGTGGTGGGCGTAGCTGCGGTAGGCACTGGCCATGGAGACGACGGCGTCGTCGCGGGTGCGTCCGTCGCCGACCGTGTTCAACATGCCGATGATGTCGCCGATGACCCGCATCCGGACGGTTCTGCGCAGGTCGTCGAGGCTTTGCACGTGGTTGTAGAGCGACGGGCCCTTGGTCCCCAGCTGGGTGGCGAGCGCGTTGATGGTGAGCGAGTCCCATCCCTCGCGATCCAGGAAGGTGAGTGCCGCGTTGACGATGGCGTCCCGGCTGAGCTTCGTCGTGCGCGCCGGCGCCTTCGGTCGACCGCCCGCGGAGACCGCCTCCGAACGAGCTGCCATGTCCGTCTCGATTCCTCTACTGCGCATGCCGTCCGCGGGGTGCGTTGACGAATGACTCTAACCTCTGGCCGTGGCGGCGGTCAGGCCATCCGGTCGCGGCAGAGGTGGATCGCCGAAGTGTTGCCGCGGCGGCGGTCCGGCGACGTAGGCTGCGGAGACTCACGTGGACGGCAAGGGGTGCACCATGACGATCAGGACGCTGTGCGGTTCGCTGGCGGTGCTGCTGCCAGTCGCACTGCTCGTCGGGACGCCGACCGCCGCGGCGAAGAACGGTGACACCCACATCACCGGCCAGGGCATCAACCAGACTCTCGACTGCAACGAGTCGACGCTGATGGTGATGGGCACCGGCAACTACCTCACCGTCAAGGGATCCTGCTGGGCCATCGCGGTGCAGGGATCGTCCAACGTGATCGTGGCCGACAACGTCGTGAACGACATCACCGTCTACGGATCCGATCAGACCGTGTACTACAAGTCGGGTGATCCGGCGGTGATCGACCGCGGCCGCGAACTCGGCATGACCAATCGCATCGACCGCGTTCCCGCGTAGTCTGGCGGCGCGTCGACCTGGCGCGCAGAAGGTGACGAAGATGAACGACGAAGCGAGGGAACTCATGCCCGCGTACTCCCGGATCTCGATCGCGGCCATCGGCGTTGCCCTTGTCCTCGCCGGATGTGGATCGAACAGCAGCGATTCCAATGACCCCACCGCCACCGCGGGTTCGTCGGGCGCGCAGGTCGAGATCGGGAACACGATCAACTACGGCTCGTTCGGCACCACCGCCGACATCGACTGCGCAGACGGCAAGTCGCTCAACGTCGGCGGCTCCAACAACACGTTGACCATCAAGGGCACGTGCTCGAGCGTCAACATCGGCGGCGCCGACAACAAGGTGACCCTCGAGACGGTGGGCGACAGCCTCAGCGTCGTCGGCCTCAACAACACCGTCACCTACCGCGACGGCGACCCGAAGATCAACGACACCGGATCGGGCAACAAGGTCTCGAAGGGCTAGTCCCCTCGCCCCTTATCCGTCGAGCCTGCTGGGGGATCGCGATCCGGGCGGATTCGGCTATCTCACGGCAGTTTCGGTGACGGCCCTCGCTTCAGGCTCTCGCTTCAGGCCCGCGTGCCGTGCCGGCCCGCACCGTCGGCGAACCGGCGCGCACCGGCCAGTGACTCCGACGAGACCCGCGACAGGCTCGCGAACTCGACGTCGATCGCCTCGGCCTCCGACATGCCCCACTGCCCCATCATCGACAGCCGGTCGGCGCGCATGCAGAGCTGCGGCAGCGCAGCGAGTTCCGCGGCGAGCGCCTCGGCGGCGCTACGGGACTCGCCCGTCGGGACGACGCGGTTCGCGAGGCCGATGTCGAGGGCCTCGCGGGCATCGACCGCACGACCGGTGAGGATGAGGTCCATCGCTCGGCTGTGTCCGATCAGGCGTGGCAGGCGGACGGTGCCGCCATCGATCAGCGGTACGCCCCAGCGGCGGCAGAACACCCCGAACGTCGCGTCCTCCTCCATCACCCGCAGGTCGCACCACAGCGCGAGTTCCAGGCCACCCGCGACGGCGAAGCCGCTGACCGCGGCGATCACCGGCTTGGACAGCACCATCCGCGTCGGCCCCATCGGACCCGGCCCGGTGCGGTGCGCGGGGTTCACGTCCGGTGTGCCGAACGCCTTGAGATCGGCTCCCGCGCAGAACGTTCCGTTGTCGCCCCACAGCACCGCCACCGACGCCGACTCTTCCCGGTCGAACTCCTCGAACGCGGCGAACAACTCGGCGGCCGCGGGTCCATTGACGGCGTTGCGCGCGCCCGGCCGGTTCATCACGATGGTGGTCACCGCGCCGTTGCGCTCGACCCGTACGCCGCCCCTGCCAGGTTCTCCGGTCACTTCGTCTCCATCACTCGGGTGTCGTCGCGTCGCGCCACCAATTCGGCGGCGAAGTCGTGGTAGGCCGCCCGCAGCTCGGCGCCGGGCCAGCCCTCGGGCAGCAGTTCGTCGGGTAGCACTGGGTCGGTGAGGATGTGCCGCACCATGGCGGCGGCGGCAGCGAAGCGCCCGGGAACCGACGTGGCGGAACGCATCTCGTCGAGAAGCGCGGTACCGGTGCGGGACCACGACGGCAGGTCCCACAGCCGGGCGACGAGGTCGGCCGGGTCGGCGTCGCGCGCTGCGAGCACCCGCACCCGCGTTCGCAGCGGACCCGCGAGGTCGACGTCGAGGTTTGCCGGCCGCATCCACACGCCCTCGCGGAGCTCGCCGAAGCGCTTCTCGAACAGCGTCTGCCGCAGCGTCGCGCGCGTCCGCGCGTCGATCCCGACGCTGGTCACCACGAGCGTCGTCCACTCGCCGTCCCAACCGATCGCGCGGGGTTCCAGCGCGTCGTCCTGCCTGCGTTGGCGGGCGAGCAGGCGCTCCGAGAGCCGGTACCCGTCGGCGGACCGGACCAGGTCGCCCGCCCCCACCATCCGGGTCAGCGCCACCCGCAGCGTGGGTTCGCGGATGCCGAAGTCGCTCGTCAGGGCGATGAGATCACCGGCCGACGCCCATGCGGGGTGAGCACCGAGCAGCACGCTGAGGACCACCGACCGTGCGGTCATCCGCTCCGGCCCGGTGCGTTTCATCAGACCCCGGACGTCTGACGGCCCGCGTCACCGTAGGGCTCGTCGCGGTTGCGCACGGCCTGGCGGAAGCCGTGGTCGCGTGCCTGCGCGACGAAGTCGTGGCCCTCGGGAGTGTGTCGGGCCACGCCGTCGAACACGGTGCTCACCATGCGACTGGTCGCGACGCCCTGCTGCATCAGTGCGGTGTTCAACGCCAGCTTCGCCATGATGAGCTGGTTGACGGGCATCGCGGCGATGCGGTCGACCAGCCGTTCCGTGCGCTCGTCGAGGTCGGCGGCGTCGGGCGCCTCCACCGCGAGCCCCCACTCCGCGGCTTGGGCGCCCGAGAGGCAATCACCGGTGAAGAGAAGGCGTTTGGCGCGCTGATCGCCGAGGCGGTGTGCCCACAGGCCTGCGGCCGGGACGCCCCACACGCGCATGGGCGGGTAGCCGATCTTCGCGTCCGCGGCGATGATCACCTGGTCGGCGTGCAGCGCGATGTCGGTGCCGCCCGCCACGCAGTAGCCGTGGATCTTGGCGACCGTCGGCTTGTCGCAGTGCATGAGGCTCGAGAAGCCGCGGACGAACCGGCTCATCATCTGGTAGTCGATCATCGGGTCCCACGGCTGGTCGGGCAGATGGTTGACGCCCTGCGTCCTGCCCGAGAGCACGGTGTCGCGGTACGGGTTGCCGTTCCCCGCCGACGACGATCCCTCCGCGTAGGCCGACAGGTCGAACCCGGCGCAGAACCCCTCGCCGCGGCCCGAGACCAGGATGACGTGCACCCGCGGGTCGAGGTCGGCGCGCTCGACGAGCGCCGACAGCTCCAGCGGCGTGTCCGCGACGATTGCGTTGCCCTTCTCCGGGCGGTTGAACGTGATCCGCGCGACCCGGTCGGTGACCTCGTAGGTCATCGTCTTGAGGTCGTCGAAGTCGACGGGCCTGATCGCGTGCGTCATCGACCGACCCCGACCTCTCCCGCGAGCGTGCGTGTCTGCGGACGACACGCGGGTCCCGAGCGGGAGTTCGCGCACGCTCGCCGAAAGACGGTCATCCCTTCACCAACGCACGCTCGATGATCGGCGACAGGTCGAGCCCAGTCGGCAGCGTGCCGAACGCACCGCCCCACTGCCCGCCGAGCCTGCTGGCGAGGAAGGCCTCCGCGACCGCCGGGTGACCGTGCCGCACCAGCAGCGAGCCCTGCAGCGCCAGCGAGATGTCCTCGGCGATCTTGCGGCCGCGGTACTGAATGGTCTCGAGATCGTCGAGCTGCGGGCGCAGCGCCCCGACGTGAGCGTCCAGCCGCGGGTCGTGCCCGGCGGTCCGGCCCAATTCGTCGAACAGCACCTCGATGCACTCCGGACGGGTTGCCATGGCGCGCAACGTGTCCAGTGCGCTGACGTTGCCCGAGCCCTCCCAGATGCCCATCAGCGGAGCCTCGCGGTAGAGCCGCGGCATGCCGGACTCCTCGACGTAGCCGTTGCCGCCCAGGCACTCCATCGCCTCGGCGGCGTGGGGAGTCGCACGCTTGCAGACCCAGTACTTCGCGGCGGCCAGACCGATGCGCCGCAGCAGCGTCTCGCGCTCGTCGCCGCGCACCGCGTGGTCGGTGGCACCGGCCATCCGCATCGCCAGCATGGTCGCGGCCTCCGCTTCGATCGCGAGGTCGGCGAGCACGTTGCGCATCAGCGGCTGATCGATCAGGTACGCGCCGAACGCCTTTCGATGCTGGGCGTGGTGGATGGCGCGCGCGAGCCCGGTACGCATGCTAGTGGCGCTGCCGAGCGTGCAGTCCAGCCGAGTGAGGTTGACCATCTCGATGATCGTCGCGACGCCGCGGCCCTCCTCGCCGACGAGCCACGCCGTCGCGCCATCGTACTCGACCTCACTGGAGGCGTTCGCGTGGTTGCCGAGCTTGTCCTTGAGGCGCTGCAGGAACATCCGGTTGCGCGTGCCGTCCGGCAGGACGCGCGGCAGGAAGAAGCACGACAGTCCCCCGGGAGCTTGCGCCAGCACCAGGAACACGTCGCACATCGGCGCGGACGTGAACCACTTGTGGCCGCGCAGCGAATAGGTCCCGTCGCCGTTGGGCGTCGCCTCGGTGGTGCCGGCGCGGACGTCGGAACCGCCCTGCTTCTCCGTCATCGACATGCCCGCGGTCAGCCCCGCCTTGGTGGTGGGCACCTTGAGTTCCGGGTCGTACACCCGGCTGGTCAGCAACGGCTCGTACTGAACCGCCAGCTCGGGGTTCGCACGCAGCGCGGGCACCACGGCGTACGTCATCGAGATCGGGCAGACGTGGCCGGGTTCGGGAGTCCACACCGACGTCTTCGCGGCGCGCACCACGTGGGCGCCCGGGCGGTCGTCGGCCCACGGAGCCGCGTGCAGTCCGTGTCCCACCGCCACCGTCATCAGTTCGTGGTACGCCGGGTCGTACTCCACCTCGTCGATGCGGTGGCCGTACCGGTCGTGGGTGTGCAGCACCGGGCGGTTGCGGTCGGCGAGTTCACCCCAGCGCTGCGCCCGACGGCTCCCGGACAGCGCACCGAGTTCGGTGACCTCGTCGAGGCCCCACTCACCGCCCTCGCGGATCAACGCCTCGGTCAGGACGGCGGAGGTCGCCGGGTTGTAATCCTCCAGCAGCGGAACCTGGTTGGTGACGACGTGCGTATCGGCCATGGCCCACTGTTACATTTTTCCGACAGCTGCACAAGATGCGTAACACGGCCGCGTCGGCTCCATACTCGACCCATGAACGCCAACACCGCCGTGCCTGCAGCGTCGATGACTCTCGAGCACGAGGGGGTTCCGCCGGATCAGACCCTGGCAGGCGAGCCGACGACGGCATCGCAGACGCTGACCGAGATCGACGGCGTGGAGGTCGGCGTGTGGGAGATGACGCCGGGCACCATGAGCGACGTCGAGGCGGAGGAGGTCTTCGTCGTCCTGTCCGGGTCAGCCACCGTGGCGTTCGCCGACGACAGCCCGAGCCTGGACCTGCGCGCCGGCGACGTCGTCCGGCTGGCGACGGGCGCGCGGACGGTCTGGACCGTCACCGAGACCCTCCGGAAGGTCTACGTCACGGGCGCGTGAACGACGGCTGCGCCACGCGTCGAACCGGTTGATTCCGACCATCACCACGGCGGCGAACGCCCACCCGAGCAGGATGTCGACGACGTAGTGCTCCGCGGTGTACACCAGCGTGAATGCCATGACGAGGACGTAGGCGACGAGCAGGGGACGCCACATGGCGTTGACCCGGTGCCACAGGAACGCGGCTATTGCGGCGGTCATGCCGGCGTGCAGCGAGGGGATCGCGGCGACCAGGTTGACGCTGGCCTGCCCCTGGTCGATGAGCGCGGCCGCGCTGTGCAGGTTGAGGTTGCCCCAGCCGCGGGTGACGATGCGCTCGATCCACCCGTTGGCGCCGTCCTGCGAACTCTGCATGGCGCCCAGGATCCCGCCGTCCGGCACTCCCCGCGCCGAGCGGAACATGCACTGCGGCCCAGACGGGCCACCGGCCACGTCGTCCGCGGTGCACCGGGCCGCCGCCCACGGTGGCGCGGCCGGAATCAGCGCGTAGACGACGAGCGCCGCGAACGAGAGTCCGACGAACAGCTTCACGAACGCCTTCCACTCTTCCCGGTTGCGCAGCCACAGCACTGCCGCGACGACGTACGGGAGGATGAAGAACGACATGTAGACGGTGCTGATGACGACTTCCCACCACGGCGCGGCCGGCATCTTGAGGTGTTCCTGCAGCCACACCGTCGGCATGGTCCCGAAGAAGAGCAGCCGGTCGAGGTCGGCCTGCCAGTGCCACAGGGTCGGCCTGCCGATCAGGGTGGCCGCACCCCGGCTCAGGTCGTAGGCGACCAGCACGAGCGCGAACGGCAGCCAGTCCCGGATGACGTACAGCATGCGGCGGCCCTGACCGATGCTGCCCGCGAGCAGCCCGGTCGCGATATAGACGAGCAGCAGCTCTCGGTTGAAGGCGAAGCCCTCGGTCACGGTGCGATGGACGATGACGACGGCCCACGCCCCGACGGCGACCCACCGCAGTATCCGCAGCCGCCGGTCGCGCACCGTGGGGCGGTCGTCGGCGCTGATCGGGGTGATCGTCGCGTCGTCGGCAATCGCAGACACATGAGCCTTTCGGGACGGGAACGGCGTCGGCGGGTCCCCGTGTGGGGACCGGGTGCGCGACGCCAACCATCGCCGTTCCCTCGATCAGCCTAGTTAACCGTCCGGCCGCCTGCCCGCCGCACCGCGTTCACCTCTGAGAGCGTCCTCAGCCGACGTGGTCGCGCAGGAAGGCGATGTCGTCCTTGCGGCCCTCGTCGGACGTCTCGCAGATCACCGGCGCATCCGCTGCCCGCACCACGGCCACCAGCAGCTCGGGGTCGATCTGCCCGGTGCCGAAGTTGGCGTGCCGGTCGGCGCCCGACCCCGCGGCGTCGCGCGAGTCGTTGCAGTGCACGAGGTCGATCCGGCCGGTGATGGTCTTGATCCGCTCGACGGCGTCGACGAGCGCCTCGCCCGCCGCCCACGCGTGGCAGGTGTCGAGGCAGAACCCGATGCCCATGTCCCCGATGCGGTCCCACAGGCGCGCGATCGTGTCGAAGTGGCGGGCCATCGCGTGGTCACCGCCGGCGGTGTTCTCGAGGTACACGGGCACGTCGGTCTCGAGGTAGTCGAGCGCCTTCACCCAGCGCTCGAACCCCGCCTCCATGTCCTTGTCGTCGGCGTGCCCGCCGTGCACGATCACGGCGGTGGCGTCGATCGCCGATGCCGCGTCGCAGGTGTCCTGCAGGATCTTGCGCGACGGGATGCGGACCCGATTGTTGGCCGACGCGACGTTGATCAGATACGGGGCGTGCACGTACAGCGGGACCGACGCGGCCTTCAGCACATCGGCGTCCTCGCGCGGCTTGGGCTTCTTCCAGCTCTGCGGATCACCGAGGAAGAACTGGACCGCGTCCGCACCCTCCGCGGAGGCTGCGGACAGGGGGTCGTCACCGCGCACATGCGAACCGATCAACACGGTGCCAGTCTAGGGCGACTGTCCGACGCCGGACAGCACCGCGGCCACCATGTCACCACCTGTTGACATAGCTCTCGGCGTCCCCTAGCGTCCTAAGTCATCACTTGTTGACATGGCGCACCGCAGGAGGAGCCGGCCGTGAATCGAAGCACCGAGAGCAGGCTGCCCCTCCTGCAGCGCATCGGCGAGCACGCGATGGCAGCGCCGCGACGCTTCCTCGTGCTCGCCGCGCTGCTCACCGTCGCCGCCGGCATCGTCGGCCTGCCCGTCGTGACCAAGCTCTGCGCGTGCGGTTTCGAGGACCCCACCTCCGAATCGGCGCAGGCCTCGCAGCTGCTCGTCGACCGATTCGGCCAGGGCAGTGCCCAACTCCTCCTCGTGGTCACCGCCCCCGGCGGCTACCGCAGCGCGACGGGAGTCGCGACCCGCATCGTCGACGAACTCGAGCGCTCCCCTCACGTCGCCACCGTCACCTCCGCGTGGACTGCGCCGCCACCCGCGACGGCGGAATTGGTCAGCACCGACGGCCGGTCCGGTCTGATCGTCGCGGGCATCACGGGCGGCGAAAGCCGTTCACCGACGTACGCGCAGGATCTCGCCGACCAGCTGGCCGGCGACCGCAACGGCGTCAGCGTGCGGGCGGGCGGCTCGGCGATGGTCAACGCACAGATCACCGCGCAGTCCCAGCACGACCTGCTCGTCATGGAGTCACTCGCGATCCCACTGTCGTTCGTCGTCCTCGTCCTCGTCTTCGGGGGTCTGCTGACGGCGGCGGTGCCGGTCGCCGTCGGAGCCGTCTCCGTGATCGGCGCGATGGCCGTGCTCCGCGGCGTCGCGCTCGTCACCGACGTCTCCATCTTCGCGCTCAACCTCAGCGCCGCACTGGGTTTGGCATTGGCCATCGACTACACGCTCCTGATGATCAGCCGCTACCGCGACGAACTCGCCGACGGCGCCACCCGCGACGCGGCGCTGCTGCGCATGATGACGACGGCGGGTCGGACCGTGCTGTTCTCGGCCACCATCGTCGCCCTGTCGATGGCGATGATGGCAGTGTTCCCGATGCACTTCCTCAAGTCGTTCGCCTACGCGGGCGTCGCCACCGTGGCGTTCGCCGCCGCGGCCGCGCTGATCGTCACACCGGCGGCGCTGGCGCTCATCGGAGACCGGTTGGACGCGTACGACGTTCGCCGGTTGCTCGGCAGGAAGAAGGCCGCACGGCAACCGATCGAACGGACCTTCCTCTACCGCTGGACGACGGTGGTCTCCCGTCGCTCCATCCCGATCGGCCTCGCGGTCGTCGCGGCGATGCTGCTCCTCGGCGCGCCGTTCCTCGGGGTCACGTGGGGCTTCCCCGACGATCGCGTCTTGCCCTCCACCGCGTCGGCCCACCAGGTGGGCGATCAACTGCGCGAGAACTTCTCGAGCAACTCGGCCACCGCCGTCACCGTCGTCGTCCCCGACGCTTCCAGCCTGACACCGGCCGAGTTCGACCGCTATGCAGCCGACCTGTCCCGGGTGCCCGCCGTCGCCGACGTCTCACCTCCGACCATCACCGACGGCAGTGCCTTTCTGACCGTCACCAGCACGGCCCCACTGTTCTCCGACGAGTCCCAGGATCAGCTCGACGCGATCCACGAGGTCGCGGGTCCCGGCGGTCGCGCGGCCCTCCTCACCGGCACGGCCCAGGTCAACGCCGACAGCGTCGACGCCATCACGTCGCGGCTACCCGTGGTCCTCGGGCTCATCGCCGTGGTGATGTTCGTGCTGCTGTTCCTGCTCACCGGCAGCGTCGTCATCCCGCTGAAGGCGTTGGTGCTCAACACCTTGTCGCTGACCGCGGCGTTCGGTGCGATGGTGTGGATCTTCCAGGACGGCCACCTCGCCGGCCTCGGCACGACGAGCACCGGGACGCTGGTCGCCAACATCCCGGTCCTGTTGTTCTGCATCGCCTTCGGGCTGTCGATGGACTACGAGGTGTTCCTGGTGTCCCGCATCCGCGAGTACTGGCTCTCGTCGACCTCGACGGGATCGGCGCACGCCAGGAGCGACGAGGCGGTCGCGCTCGGCATCGCCCGCACCGGTCGCGTCGTCACCGCGGCCGCGGTCATCATGTCGATCTCGTTCGCGGCGCTGATCGCCGCGGAGGTGTCGTTCATGCGGATGTTCGGGCTCGGACTGACCCTGGCCGTCCTCGCCGACGCCACCCTCATCCGGATGGCGCTGATGCCGGCGTTCATGCACCTGATGGGCGAGTGGAACTGGTGGGCGCCGCGGCCACTGGTCCGACTCCACGCCCGGTTCGGGCTCGACCACGGCGACGGTCCCGACGGGCCTCGCTTCCACGGAGTTCACGACGACGTGACCTCGGCAACCACGGTGAAGGAGTGATCGATGAGCGTCATCGCAAGTGTCAGAGGCGAACTGCCGCCCAACCGCTACACCCAGGACGAGGTGACCGACACCCTGCTCGCCATGCCGGGCTACGGCGCGCACGCCGACGCCATCCGCAAGCTGCACCGCAGCGCCAAGGTCGACAGCAGGCACATGGTGCTGCCACTCGAGGACTACGCCGGCCTGACCGACTTCGGTAGCGCCAACGACGTGTTCATCGCGCACGCCGTCCGGCTGGGCGCCGCGGCTGTGCTGGGCGCGCTGGAGGACGCCGGGCTGCACCCCGCCGACGTCGACGTCATCTACACCACGACCGTGACAGGGCTGGCCGTGCCGACCCTCGACGCGCGCATCGCCGGCCTCATCGGGCTCCGCCCCGACGTGAAGCGCGTGCCGATGTTCGGCCTCGGCTGCGTCGCCGGCGCCGCCGGCATCGCGCGCCTGCACGACCACCTCCGCGGTGCACCGGACGGCGTCGCCGTCCTGCTCGCCGTCGAATTGTGTTCCCTGGTACCAAAGACGGACCCGTCCATGGCGACCGTCGTGGGTTCCAGCCTGTTCGGCGACGGGGCCGCGGCCGTGGTGGCCGTCGGCGATCGCCGCGCCGAGGCCATCGGCGCATCCGGCCCCGAGGTGCTCGACTCGCGCAGCCACCTCTACCCCGACTCGCAGCGCACCATGGGTTGGGACGTCGACGCGAGCGGCTTCCGCCTCGTGCTCTCACCGGACGTGCCAAGCGTCGTCGAGCGCTATCTCGGCGACGACGTCACCGGGTTCCTCGCGTCACACGACCTGACCATCGACGACGTCGGAGCGTGGGTCAGCCATCCCGGCGGCCCCAAGGTGATCGAAGCGATCACCGCGACACTCGGCCTCCCCGACGATGCCCTGGAGCTGACGTGGCGCTCGCTCGCCGAGGTGGGCAACCTGTCGTCGGCATCGGTGCTGCACGTGCTGCGCGACACGATGGCCAAGCGCCCGCCCGCGGGCAGTCCCGGGCTGATGATGGCGATGGGTCCCGGCTTCTGCTCCGAACTCGTCCTGCTGCGGTGGAGCTGACCGATGGCCTGGTATCTCGCATTCATCGCCGTCATCGCCGTCGAACGCGTCGCCGAACTCGTCGTCTCGAAACGCAATCTGGCGTGGACGACGGCGCGCGGCGGCACCGAGGTCGGCCTCGGGCACTACCCGGCGATGGTGGCCCTGCACGTCGCACTCCTCGTCGGATGCGTGGTCGAACCGCTGCTGCTCGACCGGCCCTTCCTGCCCGCGCTCGGCTGGCCGATGCTGGCCGTCGTCGGCGCCGCGCAGGTGCTGAGGTGGTGGTGCATCACGACTCTCGGCCCGCAGTGGAACACCCGCGTGGTCGTCGTACCCGGCGCGCCGCGGGTGACCGGTGGCCCGTACCGGTGGATCCCGCACCCCAACTACGTCGCCGTCGTCGTCGAGGGCATCGCACTACCGCTGGTGCACTCGGCGTGGCTGACGGCCGTGGCGTTCACGGTGCTGAACGCGCTGCTGCTGCGGACGCGGATCCGGGTGGAGAACCGCGCGCTGGCGAGCCTGTCGTGATCGACCTGCTGGTCGTCGGCGGCGGTCCGGCGGGCCTCGCGACGTCGCTGTACGCGGCGCGGGCGGGTCTCGAGGTGATCGTCGTCGAGAAGCGGCCGGGAACGCTGGATAAGGCGTGCGGCGAGGGCATGATGCCGCACACCCTGGCACACCTGGACCGTCTCGGCGTCGCCGTCGAGGGCAGGCCGCTGCGGGGCATCACCTACGTGTCCGGGGACCGTCGCGTCGACGCCGCGTTCCGCGCGGGCTCGGGCCGCGGGGTCCGGCGCACGACGCTGCACGCGGCGATGTCCGATGCCGCGCGGGAGGCGGGCGTGAAGTTCGAGTCGGGCGACGTCGGTGACGTCACCCAGGACGCCGACGGCGTTGCGGCCGGACGGTTTCGGGCACGGTACCTGGCGGCGGCCGACGGACTGCACTCCCCGATCCGCCGTGGACTCGGACTCGACCGACCGACCGGCGGACCCCGTCGCTGGGGCATCCGTCGGCACGTTCGGGTAGCGCCGTGGACCGACTCGGTGGAGGTGCACTGGGCAGCCGGCGCCGAGGCCTACGTGACCCCCGTCGCCGCGGATTGCGTGGGGGTGGCCGTCCTGTCCTCGAGCCGCGGCGGGTTCGACCGGCACCTGTCGGCGTTCAGCGAACTACGCGAGCGGATCGACGGGTTGGAGCACGGGCCCGACCGCGCCGCGGGCCCGCTGCGGCAGGGCGCCAGGTCGCGGGTGGCGGGCCGGGTGATGCTGGTCGGCGACGCCGCCGGCTACATCGACGCGTTGACCGGGGAGGGCATGGGCCTGGCGTTCGGGGCGGCGGAGGCGTTGGTGGACTGCGTCGTCGGAGGTCGGACCGCCGACTACGACCGCCGCTGGCGAGGGCTCACCCGTCGTTACCGCATGCTGACGGCCGGGCTGGTCGCGGCGACCGCCCACCCGCCGGTGCGATCGCGCCTCGTCCCCGCCGCCGCCGCCCTCCCCCGCGTGTTCTCCGCGGCGGTCAACCAGCTCGCCTATTAGGGTCGGCCCCCTTCTCCCGCGAGCAGACGTGAACTCCCCTCTTTCGCAGCCATCGAGGGGAGTTCACGTCTGCTCACCGAGGTTGAATCCCTTTGCGTTGCCGCAGGAGGTTGTCGATCCGACTAGCTGTACCGGGACATGACGTTGGTGTCAGGCGTGTCGGCTTGATGTAGGGAGAACCTCCGGGTGGGGTGTGGCTTGTCGAAGGCCCATCACCTATCCGGAGGTTCTCGTGTCCCACCGTAATGCCCGCACGACCTACCTAGGCCGACTGTTGATCGTCGAGCGGTTCCATGCGGGCTGGAACAAAGCCCACATCGCGTCGTCGATGGGTATTTCGCGCCAATGCGTGCACAAGTGGATCGACAGGTTCGACGCCGAGGGCGAGGCCGGACTGCACGATCGGTCCTCGCGGCCGCACACGACCCCCACTCGCACGCCCAACGCAGTGGAGGCCCAGATCGTCGCGTTGCGTCGGGCTCAGCGGATGGGCCCCGATGGCATCGGCGCCGAACTGTGCGTGCCGGCACGCACGGTGTCACGGGTCCTGGCCCGTCACGACGTCCCGCACCTGGCGATGTGTGACCCGATGACCGGTGACCTCATCCGCGCCTCGAAGCTGACCGCGGTGCGCTATGAACGCACACGGCCCGGTGAGCTGGTGCACATGGACGTGAAGAAGTTGGGCCGCATACCCGACGGCGGCGGGTGGCGTGCTCATGGTCGAGGGTGCGCACCGGATCGAGAACGCAAGCGAGGCAACGGGTTCGACTTCGTGCACTCACTCGTCGATGATTACTCGCGGCTGGCGTACTCCGAGGTCCTAGCCGACGAGAAGGGATTGACGTCCGCAGCGTTCCTGAGCCGTGCGGCAGCCTACTTCCGCACTAAGGGCATCCCCACGATCGACTGCCTCATGACCGACAACGCCTGGGCCTACCGCTACTCACTTCGCGAGGTGTGCGCCGAGATGGGAACCCGCCAGATCTTCATCAAACCGCACTGCCCATGGCAGAACGGCAAGGTCGAACGGCTCAACCGCACGCTGCAAACCGAATGGGCCTACCGCCAGGTCTTCACCAGCAACACCGACCGTGCCGCAGCCCTTGCACCGTGGCTCGAGTACTACAACACTCGACGACGTCACAGCGCACTCGACGGCCTCCCACCGATCAGCCGGCTGACACCAACCTCATGACTCGGTACAACTAGCCAGTTCCCACGGATGTACGCGGACGTCGTCCACGACGATCGGAACAGTGGTCCACCCGCGTTCCTTCAACCGCTCCACCTTGAGGCGGTCACGCTTCCATGCAAGTGGATTCGCATGCCACTCCATCGAGTCGTATTCGGCAACGAGTTTCGCGTCCTCCCAGGCGAAGTCCACTCGCCATAGGTCGCCGCAGTGGTCGACGATCTCGTATTGCAGTTCGGGGAGCGGCAACCCGTGGTCGATGAACACCAGCCTGGCTTCACTTTCCATCGGCGATTCCGCTCGACCGTCCGCGTATTGCAGAAGTTCTCGTACGGCGACGATCCCACGCCGTCCCCCTTGCTCCTCGAGCGCAGCAGTGAGTTCGTCCCTCGACACGCCCACCCGCAGTGCCGCGTCCAACGTGGCGAGTGCGCGCGGCCGACGTAACGTGCGCGCGACCTCTACGGCCGTCCATGCCGGCGCGGTGACCAGTCGCGTGTTCACCCGTCGAAGCGGTGCGCCGGCCCGCTGGTGAACCATCACCTCGATACTCGGACGCATTCGGATCCCTGGGTCGAGGACGTGAAGGCGTCGATCACGTTCGGTGTCGAAGCCCCAGATGTTGGCGGCGGTACCGAGGCACGGCACCAGGGCGTGGCCCGTCGCCAGGGTCAGCGCCGTAAGCCGGACCTCAACGTCTGGTTCCGTCAGCGAATAGACCCCGCGGCAGACCCGCCGGATCAGTCCTGTGCGGACGTGAGTGTCGATGGTCTTGCGCGACATCAGCGTCAGCAGCTGAGCCGTCGTCGCCGCCCCGCCGGCGTCCGCGATCAGGTCGTGGATGAACATGCCACGAGAGTGCCGCGCCAGGCTGCTCACCGACAGCCCTTGCCGGACCACCTGTGGATAACTCACCACAATGACCGGCGAGCAGACGTCAACTTCCCTGGATGAGGGGTATCGAGGGGAGTTCACGTCTGCTCGCCGGGGGAGGTGGCTCGCCGAGAGAAGGCAACCCGCAACCCCCCACACAACGAGAGGGGCCCCCACCCGAGGGTGGGGGCCCAACTCGTCGTGCTGACTAGCGGTAGTCGCTGAATCCGTAGTCGTCCAGCGGCACGGCCTGACCAGAACTCTGGCCGAAGTCCGGGCTGTAGTACTGATCCTCGTAGGACGGGATCGTGTACGCCGCAGCGCGGGCTTCCTCGGTGGGCTGCACCTGGATGTCGCGGTACCGGTTGATGCCGGTACCGGCCGGGATCAGCTTGCCGATGATCACGTTCTCCTTCAGACCCAGCAGCTTGTCGCTGCGGCAGTTGATCGCCGCATCGGTCAAGACACGCGTGGTCTCCTGGAACGACGCCGCCGACAGCCACGAATCGGTCGCGAGCGACGCCTTCGTGATGCCCATCAGCACCGGACGGCCGGCGGCGGGTTCGCCACCCTCCGCGACGACGCGACGGTTGGCGGACTCGAACTCCGCACGCTCGGTCAGCGAGCCGGGTAGGAACTCCGTCGAACCCGAATCGATGATCGTGACGCGACGCAGCATCTGCCGAACGATGACCTCGATGTGCTTGTCGTGGATCGACACGCCCTGGGCACGGTAGACGTCCTGCACCTCGTTGACGAGGTGCTGCTGGACGCTCCGCTGACCCTGCACGCGCAGAACCTCGTGCGGGTTGGCCGAGCCCTCCATGAGCTGCTGGCCGACCACGACGTGATCGTTGTCGGAGAGCAGACGCTCCTCGCCGTCGTCGTGCTTGAACGACTTCAGGCGCTGGCGACGAGAGATCTTGTCGTAGACCACTTCTTCGCTACCGTCGTCCGGCACGATCGTGATCTTGTAGAACTTCTCGCTCTCCTCCAGGCGGACCCGTCCGGACAGGTCCGCGATCGGCGCAGTGTTGCGCGGCACGCGGGCCTCGAACAGTTCCTGGACGCGGGGCAGACCACCGACGATGTCGGCACCACCCGTGACGCCACCCTGGTGGAAGGTACGCATCGTCAGCTGCGTGCCGGGCTCACCGATGGACTGTGCGGCGACGATGCCGACGGCCTCGCCGATGTCGACCAGCTTGCCGGTCGCCATCGAACGTCCGTAGCACATCGCGCACACGCCACTGGGGCTTGCACACGTCAGCACCGAGCGCACCCGCACCTGCGAGATGCCCGCCGCCAGCAGTTCGTCGATCGCCGGATCGCCGAGGTCGTGTCCACGCTGGACGACGACGTTGCCGTTCGCGTCGACCGCATCGCTGGCCAACGTGCGGGCGAACGCCGCGGTCTCCACGTGCGGATCCCGAATGAGGGCGCCGGTCGTGGTGTCCACCTCGGCGAGCGTGACGGCGATGCCGCGCTCGGTGTCGCAGTCGTCCTCGCGGACGATGACGTCCTGGCTGACGTCCACCAGACGACGGGTCAGGTAACCCGAGTCCGCCGTACGAAGTGCGGTGTCGGCCAGACCCTTACGGGCACCGTGCGTGTTGATGAAGTACTCCAGAACCGTCAGGCCCTCGCGGAACGAGGACTTGATCGGACGCGGGATGAACTCACCCTTGGGGTTGGTGACCAGACCCTTCATGCCCGCGAGCGTGCGGGTCTGGGTCAGGTTGCCCGTGGCGCCGGACTTCACGATCGTGATGATCGGGTTGTCCTCGGGGTAGTACTCCTCCAGGGCCTTGCCGACCTCTTCGGTGGCCCGCTGCCAAATCTTCACCAGTTCGCCGTTGCGCTCGTCCTTGTTCAGACCACCGCGCTGGTACTGCTTCTCGATCCGTTCGGCTTCCTGCTCGTGCCGCTCGAGGATGTTCTCCTTCTCCGGCGGCACCAGAACGTCCGCCATCGACACGGTGACACCCGAACGCGTGGCCCAGTGGAAGCCGGCGTCCTTGAGCTTGTCGACGGTCTGCGCCACGACGATCATCGGGTAGCGCTCGGCCAGGTCGTTGATGATCCGGGCCTGGACCTTCTTGTGCATCTGCTCGTCGACGAACGCGTACCCGCGGGGCAGCAGCTCGTTGAACAGCACGCGACCGAGGGTGGTGTGAGCCATCCACGCATCGCCGAACTTCCAGCCCGCGTCGCCGAACAGCTCGGCTTCGCGTGCGGCCGGCGGACGCAGGTGGGTCAGACGCACCTTGATCTTCGCGCGCACGGACAGCGTGCCGAGATCGACGGCCATCTGTGCCTCGGCGGCCGAGCTGAAGACGCCCTCCTCCGGCTGATCCTTGGCGGCGGGCTTGTATTCGCCCTTGTCGCCGGGGATCTCGGTGGTGAGGAAGTACAGACCGGTCACCATGTCCAGACGCGGCATGGCGAGGGGCTTGCCCGACGCCGGCGACAGGATGTTGTTCGAGGACAGCATCAGGATGCGTGCCTCGGCCTGCGCCTCCGCCGACAGCGGAAGGTGCACGGCCATCTGGTCGCCGTCGAAGTCGGCGTTGAACGCCTCACAGACCAGCGGGTGCAGCTGGATGGCCTTGCCCTCCACCAGCTGCGGCTCGAAGGCCTGGATGCCCAGACGGTGCAGCGTTGGTGCGCGGTTCAGCAGCACCGGGTGCTCGGAAATGACCTCTTCGAGGACATCCCACACCTGGGGACGCTGACGCTCGACCATGCGCTTGGCGCTCTTGATGTTCTGCGCGTGGTTCAGGTCGACGAGACGCTTCATCACGAACGGCTTGAACAGCTCGAGTGCCATCAGCTTCGGCAGACCGCACTGGTGCAGCTTGAGCTGCGGGCCGACGACGATGACCGAGCGGCCCGAGTAGTCGACGCGCTTGCCGAGCAGGTTCTGACGGAACCGGCCCTGCTTGCCCTTCAGCAGATCGGACAGCGACTTGAGCGGGCGGTTGCCCGGTCCGGTGACCGGACGGCCGCGGCGGCCGTTGTCGAACAGTGCGTCGACCGACTCCTGCAGCATCCGCTTCTCGTTGTTGACGATGATCTCGGGGGCACCGAGGTCGATCAGCCTCTTGAGACGGTTGTTCCGGTTGATGACGCGGCGGTACAGGTCGTTGAGATCGGAGGTCGCGAAGCGGCCACCGTCCAGCTGGACCATCGGGCGCAGCTCCGGCGGGATCACCGGGACGGCGTCGAGCACCATGCCCATCGGGGAGTTGGCGTTCATCTGGAACGCGGCGACGACCTTCAGACGCTTGAGGGCGCGAAGCTTCTTCTGGCCCTTGCCGTTCTTGATGGTGTCGCGCAGCGACTCCGCCTCGGCGTCGATGTCGAAGTTCTCGATGAGCTTCTTGATCGACTCCGCACCCATGGCGCCGGTGAAGTACTCGCCGTAGCGATCCTGCAGCTCGCGGTAGAGCACCTCGTCGACGATGAGCTGCTTGACGGCCAGCTTGGTGAACGTCGTCCAGATCTCGTCGAGCCGGTCCAGCTCGCGCTGAGTGCGGTCGCGCAGTTGACGCATCTCGCGCTCGCCACTGTCACGGACCTTGCGGCGGACGTCGGACTTGGCGCCCTCCTTCTCCAGCTCCGCGAGGTCGTTCTCGAGCTTCTGCGAACGCTCGGCGAGGTCCAGATCACGCTGGTCCTCGACGGCCTTCTTCTCGACGACCATCTCGGCCTCGAGGGTCGACAGCTCGTTGTGCCGCATCTCGGTGTCGACGCCGACGATGACGTAGGCCGCGAAGTAGATGATCTTCTCGAGATCCTTCGGGGCCAGGTCGAGCAGGTAGCCCAGACGCGACGGAACGCCCTTGAAGTACCAGATGTGCGTGACGGGTGCGGCCAGCTCGATGTGGCCCATCCGCTCACGACGCACCTTGGCGCGAGTCACCTCGACGCCGCAGCGCTCACAGACGATGCCCTTGAAGCGGACGCGCTTGTACTTGCCGCAGTAGCACTCCCAGTCCCGGGTGGGGCCGAAGATCTTCTCGCAGAAGAGTCCGTCCTTCTCGGGCTTGAGCGTGCGGTAGTTGATGGTCTCCGGCTTCTTGACCTCGCCGAAGGACCAGTTGCGGATGTCGTCCGCGGTCGCGAGACCGATGCGGAGTTCATCGAAGAAGTTGACGTCTAGCACGTAACTCCCTTTCCCCTTGCGGGATTTTGGATCAAATTACTAATGACGGCTGGCCGGAGGCGCTTAAGCAAGGTCCTCGACCGACGGTGACTCGTTGCGAGACAGGTTGATTCCCAGGTTCGCGGCAGCGCGTTCCAGGTCCTCGTCGTCGGTGTCGCGCATCTCGATCGCAGTGCCCTCGCTGGAGAGCACCTCGACGTTGAGGCAGAGCGACTGCAGCTCCTTGAGCAGCACCTTGAACGACTCGGGGATGCCCGGCTCGGGGATGTTCTCGCCCTTGACGATCGCCTCGTAGACCTTGACGCGACCGACGGTGTCGTCGGACTTGATCGTCAAGAGCTCCTGCAGCGTGTACGCCGCGCCGTAGGCCTGCATGGCCCAGCACTCCATCTCACCGAATCGCTGACCACCGAACTGCGCCTTACCACCCAGCGGCTGCTGCGTGATCATCGAGTACGGACCGGTGGAGCGGGCGTGGATCTTGTCGTCGACCAAGTGGTGCAGCTTCAGGATGTACATGTAGCCGACCGTCACCGGGTACGGGAACGGTTCACCACTGCGTCCGTCGAACAGCTCCGACTTGCCCTCGGCGTTGACCATGACGTCGCCGTCGCGGTTGGGCAGCGTCGAGCCCAGCAGGCCCTCCAGCTCACCCTCGCGCGCACCGTCGAACACGGGCGTGGAGACGATGCTGTCCGGCTCCGACGTCAGGAGGTTCTCGGGCAGGTTCTTGGCCCACTCCGGAGTTCCCTGTGCGACGTCGATGTTCCAGCCGGCCTTGGCCACCCAACCGAGGTGCGTCTCGAGGATCTGGCCGATGTTCATCCGTCGCGGCACACCGTGCGTGTTCAGGATGATGTCGACCGGCGTGCCGTCCGGCATGAACGGCATGTCCTCGATCGGCAGGATCTTGCCGATGACGCCCTTGTTGCCGTGGCGTCCGGCGAGCTTGTCGCCGTCGGAGATCTTGCGCTTCTGGGCCACGTAAACGCGGACCAGCTCGTTGACGCCGGCGGGCAGCTCGTCGTCGTCCTCGCGTGAGAACACGCGGACGCCGATGACCTTGCCGGACTCGCCGTGCGGAACCTTCAGCGAGGTGTCGCGCACTTCGCGCGCCTTCTCGCCGAAGATGGCGCGCAGCAGGCGCTCCTCGGGGGTCAGCTCCGTCTCGCCCTTGGGCGTGACCTTGCCGACCAGGATGTCGCCGTCACGGACCTCGGCGCCGATGCGGATGATGCCGCGCTCGTCGAGATCGGCCAGCACCTCGTCGGAGACGTTCGGGATGTCCCGGGTGATCTCCTCGGCGCCCAACTTGGTGTCGCGGGCATCGATCTCGTGCTCCTCGATGTGGATGGACGTGAGCACGTCCTCCTCCACCAGGCGCTGCGAGAGGATGATCGCGTCCTCGTAGTTGTGGCCCTCCCACGGCATGATCGCGACGAGCAGGTTCTTGCCCAGCGCCATCTCGCCGTTCTCGGTGCAGGGACCGTCGGCCAGCACCTGGCCGGACTCGACGCGCTGCCCGGCGTCCACGATCGGGCGCTGGTTGGCGCACGTGCCGTGGTTGGAGCGGGCGAACTTGCGCATCCGGTAGGTGTGCCGGCTGCCATCGTCGGCCATCACGGTGATGTAGTCGGCCGAAACCTCTTCCACCACACCGGACTTGCTGGAGACGACAACGTCACCGGCGTCGATCGCGGCACGCAGTTCCATGCCGGTGCCGACGAGCGGTGCCTCGCTGCGCACCAGCGGAACCGCCTGGCGCTGCATGTTGGCACCCATCAGGGCACGGTTGGCGTCGTCGTGCTCGAGGAACGGGATCATCGCGGTCGCGACCGACACCATCTGGCGCGGTGAGACGTCCATGAAGTCGACCTCGGCCGGCGTGACGTTCTCGACCTCGCCGCCCTTACGACGGACCAGGATGCGCTCCTCGGTGAAGCGACCCGTGTCGTCGATCGGCGAGTTGGCCTGCGCTACGACGTAGCGGTCCTCCTCGTCGGCGGTGAGGTGCAGGATCTCGTCGGTGACGACACCGTCGACGACCTTGCGGTACGGCGTCTCGATGAAGCCGAACGGGTTGACCCGCGCGTAGACCGACAGCGAGCCGATCAGGCCGATGTTCGGGCCTTCCGGCGTCTCGATCGGGCACATGCGGCCGTAGTGGCTCGAGTGCACGTCACGAACCTCGAGGCCGGCGCGCTCACGGGACAGACCACCGGGGCCCAGCGCCGACAGGCGGCGCTTGTGGGTCAGACCCGACAGCGGGTTGTTCTGGTCCATGAACTGGCTCAGCTGCGACGTCCCGAAGAACTCCTTGATCGCCGCCACGACGGGACGGATGTTGATCAGGGTCTGCGGGGTGATCGCCTCGACGTCCTGGGTGGTCATGCGCTCGCGAACCACGCGCTCCATGCGGGACAGGCCCACGCGGATCTGGTTCTGGATGAGCTCGCCCACGGTGCGCAGACGACGGTTGCCGAAGTGGTCGATGTCGTCCACCTCGACCGGGACCTCCACGCCGCCGGGGGCGGTCATGTAGGCGGCCTGCTCGGAGTTGACCTCGTGCAGACGGACCAGGTACTCGATCGTGGCGGCGATGTCCTCGGGCGTCAGCGTGGAGCTGGTGATCGGGACGCCGGGGTTCAGACCGAGCTTCTTGTTGACCTTGTAGCGGCCGACGCGGGCGAGGTCGTAGCGCTTCTCCTTGAAGAACAGGTTCTCCAGCAGGGTCTGCGCGGACTCCTTGGTCGGCGGCTCGCCCGGGCGCAGCTTCCGGTAGATGTCCAGCAGTGCCTCGTCGGGACCGGCGGTGCTGTCCTTCTCGAGGGTGGACATCATGATCTCGGAGAAGCCGAAGCGCTCGGTGATCTGCTCGCTGGTCCAGCCGAGCGCCTTCAGCAGCACGGTGACCGGCTGGCGACGCTTGCGGTCGATGCGGACGCCGACGGTGGCGCGCTTGTCGACGTCGAACTCGAGCCATGCGCCACGGCCGGGGATGACCTTCACGCTGGTGAGGTCGTTCTCGGTGGCCTTGTCCTTCGACTTGTCGAAGTACACGCCCGGCGAACGGACCAGCTGGCTCACCACGACACGCTCGGTGCCGTTGATGATGAAGGTGCCCTTCTCGGTCATCATCGGGAAGTCACCCATGAAGACCGTCTGGCTCTTGATCTCGCCGCTCTCGCTGTTCATGAACTCAGCGGTGACGAACAGGGGTGCCGCGTAGGTCTGGTCCTTCTCCTTGCAGTCGTCGACGGAGGCCTTGACCTCGTCGAAGCGCGGGTCGGAGAAGGTGAGCGACAGGTTCCCGGCGAAGTCCTCGATCGGGGACAGCTCTTCGAGAACCTCTTCGAGTCCGCCCTTGGGGTTGGGCTCGCCACGCTCGATGGCCTTCGCCCGCCAACCCTCGGATCCGATGAGCCACTCGAACGAGTCAGTCTGAACGTCGAGAAGCCCCGGAACCTCGAGAGGCTCGCGGAGCTTCGCGAAGGAGACTCGGTTGGGTGCTCCGGGAACGGAGTTGGTACCTACTGAATTGATCTGGCGAGAAGCCAAGATGCGTCCTTCCAGCACCTCATGCGACTGTTGGTGCCCGGGACCCGGGACCGCGGCCGCTATATCTGCATCGGTTCGGCCGGCTTCACCAGACCTCCCCGAGGCACGGCACGCGCCTAGATCACTGAGTAGAACTCAGACCAGGGGCACGGTGAGTGCGAGTGAGGTGGGCAGGATGCAGCCAGCGCAACGTCCAACAGTAGCGCAGGACGGAGTATTCCTCAACTAGCGCATGCGGCGGCGGACTAGGCGCTGGCTGGCGGCTAGGCACTGCTCTTCATCCTGGTCAATCATTGCTGCCCAACAGATTGGCCCGTTCTCTGCCGTCCGTCAAGGGATAGAGCCGTTATGGCTGTGGAGTGTCGCGAAGAGTTTCCTCCGGCGTAATCGCTCAGCATGGCCTCGGGGCTCACTGCGCTGGGCTTGTTCGACGACAGGCTCTCGAGCACGCCGAAGAAGCCGTTGGCGATCTGGTCGAAGAACGACAGCTGCACCGGCGCGACCGGCAGCACCTCGGCATACGCGACGCCGGCAGCGGTGGCCACGGGGATCGTCGACCCCGGTTCGCCGTAGAACCGGTCGGTGCGGGTGCCCTCGAACCAGTCGGTGATCCACCCCTGGGCCAGCACCTGCACGGCCTCGACGTTCTCGGGGGTCGAAAAACCGGTGGCCAGCGACACGATGACCTGGGCGAGCCCGAACACCGCCGTGCTCCGGAACGCATCCGAGTGCATGCCTCCGACCAGCCGCACACCGTTGAACTGACCCGGTCGCAGCGCCTCGAGCACCACGTTGGCGTCGCCGAACGTATTGAGGGCGGCCGGCTCCCCGGCGATGTGGAGGACCGGGATCCCGACCAGCTTCGGCAACGCCCGCTCGAGCGCGCCACCGGTCGCCGACGTGTCGAACAGCAGCACGCCGAGCAGATCGTCTCGCCGGTCCGCGGAGGCGTAGTCGGCGAAGTACCCGGCCGACCCCGCCGCCAGCTGCCCGCCCTCGGAGTGCCCGGCGATGACGAAGTCGTCGGGCAGCGTGCCCTCGTAACCGGCCGCGGCGGCACTGGCCGCCAGCGCGGTGCGCCGGCCCGTGCCGGGATCGCCGAGGAACAGCTTCGCGACCGCGGCGTGCATCTGGTCACCGTCGAGACTGCAGCCGTCGCAGGCGAAGAAGTTCCCCGTGATCGACGGCGCGACGACGATCGCGTTGTTCCGCTCGGCCAGTTCCGCCGCGGTCAGGTTGTAGAAGCTCGCGCGCGCCCCGAAGCCGTGCTGGAAGTAGATGAGCTTGTCGGGTTGCCCGCTGGTCGGGAAGTACCAGTCCGCGTCGGCGGTGTAGCCGTCGCCGCAGTCGAGTGGGAGCGTCGAGCGGCCTGCGCGCAGGTTGCTGCCCGCGGGGACCGTGGGTGGGCCCTCGATCAGTCGGTTGAAGAAGTCGAACACCGCGAAGAACAGCGTCCCGACGACGTTCGCCGGCGTCGGCAGCCCCGGTTGCGGCGCCGGGGTGGATTGCACCCGACCGACCTGCATCGTGCCCGCGTCCGTCACGGGGGCGGGCCGGTCGACGGCGGCTGACTCGCCGGCGGTGCTGTGAGCGACGGTGCTGTGAGCGACGGTGCTGATGGTCGGGACGGGCGCAGCGACGTCGGCGGCGGCGGACGGGGTGTCGAGAGAGGACCCGTGCACCACGGCGACCGTCGCGTCGACCGGCTGCCTCGCCTGCGTCACCACGGGCGCCGGGCGGACGCCGCGCTGCACGGCGGTCCGCTCCAGGCCGTCGGTCGGTGCGTCCACGGGATCGGCGACGACGCCCGGGGACACGTCCTCCGAGAGCCACGCCTTCGCCGTCGTGTCGGCATCGGTCATCGTGTCGTCGGTCACGGTGTCGTCCAATGCCGTGTTGCCTAAGGGCCGACGATCGTCCGGCTTGGTGAGGGGCGTCGAGGTTTCGCGCTCGCGCGTGATCCCGGAGAGACCCCGGGTCGACTCGGCGCCCTCGCGGCCGTTGCCGACGACGCTCGCTGGCTGGGAATCGGATTGTGACGCTTGGTCTTCGGACTTCCCCGACACCCCGACACTGGTCGGAGCATCGACTCCGGGCGACGACGTCACTCCGTCCGCGGTCGGGTCCGGAGTGGCGATCGCACTGCCCGCCCCGACGACCGCGCCCGTCATCAGCCCCGCAACGAGAACGCCCGCGCCCAACCACCGCGCCACCCGATCAGTCATCCGCGATACCCCCTCGACGACCCGAGGCTAACTTCCGGCAGGGCCTGTCGCGTCGACTTCGACGAAGCGCTCAGGCCTCGGGGGCCGGCGTCGCCCGGCCCCATCCCGATCGCTCGGTCAGCGCCTGCAGGAGCGGGTCGATGCGGTAGGGCAGCGGCGTGGTCAGCGCCAGCGTGGTGCTCGAGTGGGTGACGCCCCGCAGGGAGACGATGTGCTCGACCAGTCGCTGCAGTTCCGCGTGGGTGGAGGTGGCCACCCGCACCAGCAGGTCCTCCCGCCCGGTGGTCGCGTGCACCTCGAGGACCTCCGGGATGTCACCGAGCGTGTGCGCGATCGCCTGGAGTTCGCTCTGGTGGATCTCGAGGGCGACGAACGCCTGCACGGCGATGCCGACGGCGGCCAGGTCGATCTCCGGCCGGTAGCCGCGCAGCACCTTGGTGTCGGTGAGCCTGCGCAGCCGGGCCTGCACGGTGTTGCGCGCGATGCCGAGCGAGGACGCCAGTTCACCGATGCCGATTCGCGCGTCGCGCGACAGTGCGGACAGGAGTCGGGCGTCGAGCCGGTCGATGTTGAGCAATGCGGTCACCTCGTAACGTGATGGACATCACCATCTGACCACATTGCATAGTTGTCGGTCCCGCAGTTGAACACATTCGCCATCAGGCCGACCCTTGAGGCATCGAGATATGCAGCTCCACGCTGCAGGATGCGAGGTCCGGACACGTGAGCACCGTCGACGACACCCGGATGGCGCCGGCCGCGCCCGCCCATCCCGACGACCGGTACCGGGTCGATTCCGGCCCCGTCCTGCTGACCGGCGTCCAGGCGATCGCGCGACTGCTCGTCGAGCAGCACGACCGCGACCGCAGGCAGGGCATCCGGTCGGCGACGTTCGTGTCCGGCTACCAGGGCAGCCCGCTCGCCGGCCTCGACACCCTGCTCGCCGGCGTCCCGTGGCTGCGCTCCGAGCACGACGTGCGGCTGGTCCCCGGCCTCAACGAGGAACTCGCCGCGACGTCGGTCTGGGGCAGCCAGCTCGAACTACCGTCGGGCTCCCGGACGCACGACGGCGTCGTCGGCGTCTGGTACGGCAAGGGCCCCGGGCTGGACCGTGCGGGCGACGTCATGCGGCACATGTCGACCTACGGCACCCACCCGAAGGGCGGTGTCCTGGCGATCGTCGGTGACGACCCCGCCGCGAAGTCCTCCACGGTGCCCGCGGCCAGCGAACGCTCGTTGGCGGCTCTGAACATGCCCATCGTGTCCCCGCGCAACGCCGAGGAGATCGTCGCGTTCGGTCTGCACGCCGTCGCGCTGTCGCGGGCCTCCGGCTGCACCGTCGCGATGAAACTGGTGGCCGACGTCGCGGACGGCCTCTGGACGTTCGACGCCGACGTCCGGGGCCTGTCGATCACCGTGCCCCGGATCGACTGGCAGGGCACGCCCTGGACGTACCGGCAGCGCCTGATGGGCGCGCCGCCCGACAGCCTGCTGGCCGAAGCCGACCTCTACGGTCCGCGATGGGACATGGTGCGGGCGTTCACCGACGCCAACGACCTCGACCGCATCGAGGTGGACACCCCCGACGCCTGGCTCGGGATCGTCGCCGTCGGCCCCGCCTACGACGCGGTGCGCGGCGCGCTCTCCGACCTCGGACTCGACGAGGCGGCACTGCACCGGGCCGGTATCCGCATCCTGCGCGTCGGCATGCCCTTTCCCCTGGGCGAGAACAGGGTTCGCGACCTCGCGCGCGGCGTCGAGACCGTTCTCGTGGTGGAGGACAAGACCGCGTTCGTCGAATCACAGGTCAGGGACGCCCTGTACGGCACGGCGTCGACCCCGGACGTCCTGGGCAAGCGCGACCACGACGGGCGGCCGCTGATCCCGGCAGACGGCGAGCTGACCGCGGCCCGGCTGCTCGCGCCGCTGCGCCGGACCCTGCGCGGCCGGGTCGAGCTGGCCTCCCCCGCCCGCGGGCCGATACCGCTCGAGGTCCTGCCGACAACGCGGACGCCGTACTTCTGCTCCGGCTGCCCGCACAACCGGTCGACGGCCGTGCCCGCCGGATCGCTGGCCGGAGGAGGCATCGGATGCCACACTCTCGTGACGATGTCGGGCCGCACCGACTCCCAGGTCACCGGACTGACCCAGATGGGTGGCGAGGGCGCCCAGTGGATCGGGCAGGCTCCCTTCACCGACGTCTCGCACGTCTTCCAGAACGTCGGCGACGGCACCTACTTCCACTCCGGGCAGCTCGCCCTCCAGGCATGCATCGCGGCGGGGGTGAACATCACCTACAAGCTGCTGTTCAACGGCGCCGTGGCGATGACGGGCGCCCAGGACGCCCAGGGCGGGCTGTCGGTCCCCGCACTCACCCACAAGCTCGCCGCGGAGGGCGTCGCGCGGATCATCGTCTGCGCCGACGAACCGGAACGCCACACCGGTGCCCGGCTCGCCGCGGGAACGGCTGTCTGGCACCGCGACCGGCTCGACGAGGCGCAACGCCTGCTGCGGGACGTCCCGGGCGTCACCGTGCTCATCTACGACCAGCACTGCGCCGCGGACGCCCGACGCAAGCGCAAGCGCGGCGAGCTGCCGGTGCGCCGCACGCGCGTCGTCATCAACGAAGCCGTCTGCGAGGGATGCGGTGACTGCGGCGTGAAGTCGAACTGCCTGTCGGTGCAGCCGGTCGACACGGAGTTCGGCCGCAAGACCCGCATCGACCAGACCGGCTGCAACACCGACTACAGCTGCCTCGACGGAGAGTGCCCGTCGTTCGTCACCGTCGAGATCCCTGAAGATCCCGTCGCCTCGACGACGAAGACGCCGTCACCGCCCGCCGTCGCCGAACCCGAACTGCCGACGGTCGGGGGGTCGTTCAACGTCTTCCTCGCCGGAATCGGCGGCACCGGCATCGTGACGGTGAACCAAGTGCTGGGCACGGCGGCGCTGCGGGCCGGTCTGCACGTGCAGGGTCTGGACCAGACGGGGCTGAGCCAGAAGGCCGGACCGGTCACGTCGCACCTGCGGATCAGCCGGACACAAACGCCGACCTCCAACCGGATCGGCGCCGTCGCCGCCGACTGCGTTCTGGCGTTCGACCTGCTGACCGCCGCCGACGCGAAGAACGCTGCGGTCGCGGGCGCCGACCGCACCACGACCATCGCCTCGACCAGCCGCACCCCGACCGGCGAGATGGTGTACGACCCATCGGTCACCCATCCCGACGCCGGCCGGCTGCTGGACCGGCTCGCGGCGTCGTCGAGGAACGTCGTCACCATGGACGCGCTCGCGGCGGCTCAGACGCTGTTCGGCAACACCATGGTGGCCAACTTCCTGCTCGTCGGCGCGGCGTATCAGGCCGGTGCCCTGCCGATCCCGCGGCAGCACGTCCTGGACGCCATCGCGTTCAACGGTGCCGCGGTCACGGCGAATCAGGCCGCGTTCGAGTGGGGCCGCGTCGCGGTCGCCCATCCGACCGCGTTCGCCGCGGCGGTCACGCCGCCCGTCGCCAGGCCCGCCATGCTCGACCCCGACCATCCGCTTCTGCGCGCCTCAACGCTCACCGGCGAGACCGCCGACCTGGTGCGGCGACGCGCGGCGGAACTCATCGCCTACCAGGGTCCGCGGATCGCCGCGGAGTACGTCGCGACCGTCGAGTCCGCCTGGGCCGCCGAACGGCTCGTCGGCGAGGACACCGCCTACGGCGAGGCCGTGGCACGCGGGCTGTTCAAATTGACCGCCTATAAGGACGAGTACGAGGTCGCCCGACTGCTGACCGACCCCGCCTTCCTCGACACCGTGCGTGCCGAGGTGCCCGGCGGGACCGACCTCACCTACCGGCTGCACCCTCCGACCCTCAAGGCGCTCGGCCGCGACCGCAAGGTGGGCTTCGGCCCGAAGTCGCACGTGGCCCTGCGACTCCTGAAGCACGGCAGGCGGCTGCGCGGCACGGCCCTGGACCCGTTCGGTCACACGCGGATGCGGCGCCTGGAGCGGACGCTGCTGGCGCACTACCGTTCGCTGATCGAGGAGACGACGGGCGGTCTGAGCGCGGCGACCTACGACCGAGCCGTCGCGATCGCCGAGGCCGCCGACCTGGTCCGCGGCTACGAGGACGTGAAGCTGCGCAGCGTCGACCGCTACCGGGCGCGCCTGCTCGAACTCGGGGTGGACACCGGCCGGATCTGACGCGTCAGAAGGAGATCGGCGTCCGTGCGGCCGCGGGCTGGGGCGTGCGGGTGAGCCGTGCGGTGTCGATGCCCTTGACCGACGCCCTGTTCAGCAGTTCCTGGTAGAGCGCATCGCTGATCGTCGGGGTGCGGGTGAGCAGAAAGCCGGTGGAGCGCCCGGGATCGGTCACGATGGCCCAGCTGTAGTCGGGTGCGAGGTCGACGATCGAGTAGTTGCCCGGCGGAGTGGCCGAGGCCGGCCCGAAGAATGCGACGTTCAGCGCGTTGTTGGTGGCGTCGACGGGGAGCGCGGCGCCGACGATCCGCGACTGCGGACCGCCGTCGACGAAGTAGTTCCCGGAGTTCTCGACGCTGATCGACCCGTCCGGGTTGAGGCCGTAGACGGCCGTGGTGTTGACCAGACCCAGGGAGAAGAACTGCTTGATGCTGCCCACCTCATACCAGGTGCCGAGATAACGGTCCACGTCGACGATCGGCGGCGGGGCGAGGACCACGGCGGCGGTCTGACCGAGGACGAGGTACTGATCGGGCGCGCCGTAGATGCCGTACTGCGGATCGGTGGGGCCGTTGCCCGCGTAGAGGTCGTTGATCCAGCCGTTCGCCAGCGTGTAGACGGCCTGCGTGTTCCCCGGGGGCGACGGCTTGATGAAGAGCTGGCTGAAGAAGTCGATGATCGGCACACCGCCGATCAGGGAGTCGACGTGCGAGCCGTTCGCGAGCACGACGCCGACGAACTGATCCGGCCGCAGCGCCACCAGGTCGGTGCTGGTCCGCCCGTTGGCATTCCACGACTGTGGCGGAGCCGCGATCTGGTAGACGGGTGTGCCGCGCGCGTCCAGGTTGGCCAACGCGGTCGCGAACGTGCCGTTCGACGAGACGCCGTCGTACATGATCACGCCCAGCAGATCGTCGTCCGCCGACGAGACCGCAGCGGTGTAGAAGCCGCCCGCAGCGGCCGCCAGCCCGCCGCCCGCGGAGTGCCCGGTCAGGACGAACTTCTCGGGCAGCACGCCCTCGTAGCCTGCGGCCGCGGCGCTCTGGGTCAGCGCCACCCGATTCGGATCCGCGAAGAGCGCGGCGACGCCTCGCTGCATCGGGACGGCGCTCAGCGTGCATCCCTCGCACGTGAAGAACGGGAACGACGGGATGTTCGGCACCACCACGATGCTGTTCGTCTGCTGCGCCAGATCCTGGGCAAGGGCCGAATACCAGGACTTCGACCCCAGGAAGCCGTGCTGCAGAAGCATCACGCCCTGCGCGCGGACGGTGCCGTCGGGCTGGGTCGGGAAGTACCAGTCGGCCGCGGCGGAGTAGGTGGACGCACCGACCGGGACGTCGAGGCTCGAGCTGCCGACCTTGACGCCACTGACGATGCCGACCGACGACGTGCCCGGCATCGCCTGCGCCGGCACGCCGACGACGGGCGTCGGTGCGGGTGGCTCCGGCGCTGCCAGTCCGAAGGCAGACAGCAAGCTGGTCACCACCGTCGCCACCGGTCCGGGGGTTGGGCGCGCGGACTGGCCGGAGGCCGACGAGTCACGGGTGGTCGAGGCAACGGTCTGCACGACCGGAGTTGGCGCCGACGGCCCGTCGTTCTCGGCTGCCGAGGGCTCGGCGCGGCCGATGGGCTCCGACACGAGGCCCGAACCCGCCACGGCGAGCGACGGCTGCCGAGCCGGAACGGTCGTGGAACTCTGGCCGGGCGACGCGAAGCCGGCGGTCGACCCGGCCGTCGACAGTCCGCTCGACGGTCCGTCGGTTGCAGAGGTCGCACCGCGTCGAATCGTGACCCGGGTGGCACTCGTGGTGGTCGCCGGGCTGCCGATGCGCGTGGCGGGATTACTCGGACCCGAGCTGCCCGCGGCGCCTGCCGTCCCCGTCGACGGACCGGTCGACGGACCGGTCGACGCCGGCTGCGAATCCTGGGTCGACGGGGCCGACTGTCCCGACAGACCGGACTGAGCCGACTGGGCGGACGACGGTTGCGCTCCTTCGTCGGTGTCGGCGGCGGCAACGCCGCTGCCGGCGCCGAGTGCGATGCACGAGCCCGCCAGTGCAATCCACAGCCCGCGGACGAGTCTCGTCGAGGTCACCGCCGGACCCTAACCGGCCGAACACCTCGGTCGGCCGGAAATTGTCGCGAACGTAAGGAATCGGACATCAGATCGCTGCACCGGGGCGGCGGCCGCTGACCGTCTGCGACGCGGCGGTCACCCGGCACGTGACGTCCACGAGGCCCGCTGCCCGCATCACGTCACTGACCTCGTCGACGTCGAACAGTCGCAACGGCGCCAGCCTCGACGCCGCGACCTCCAGTCGTCGCACCGGCGCCGGTCCGCGCGCACACGTCGTCAGCACCGCGATCCGTCCGCCTGGCTTGAGCACGCGCAGCATCTCGCGCAGCGACCCGAACGGGTCGTCCATCAGATAGAGCGCGCCGTAGCAGCTGACCGCGTCGAAGCTGTTGTCGGCGAACGGAAGTCGAGCCCCGTCGCCCCGGACGTAGCCCAGCGGCGTCCCGGGCGGCGTGTCCCGGACCGCCTGGGCGAGCATCGTGGCGGAGCTGTCCATGCCGACCACCAGGCCGTCGGCGCCGACGTCGCCGACCAGGCTGCGGGTGGTGTTGCCGGGGCCGCACGCGACGTCGAGCACGGCGTCACCGGGCGACAGCGCGAGCAGGCGGCGCTTGAGCCGGTCCTCGTCGGCCGTGTTGCGCGCGGTGAAGCCGAAGAACAGCACGGGACGCCAGAGGCGCTCGTAGATGAGTGGCAGCAGCGTCGAGTTCATCACCCGCTGCGCCGTCGACGGTGGCACCCGTTCCTCGCCCATCACGTCGAGGTATCCGTCGACGAGCGTGGCGGGAGGCACCAGCAGCGCGCGCACGCGCGTCAGCGCCGCCGATGGATCGGCGTCGGCCATGTGCGGGGCGGTCAGGCCTCGCGCTGGACCGGGATCGCCGCGGTGGGAGCCTCGTCCTCCTGGCGGTGACGGGTGGTGGTGTCGTTCGACCCATTCGACCCGTTGGACCCGTTCGACGGATGCTGGTTGGTCCCGTCGAGGTCGGCGCGGATGGCTTCCTGCGCCGCGGGCGGCAGGGTGTGCAGGATGTCGCGCACGCGAGACTGACGGCGGCCGACGGCCTGACGCTCCGGCATGCCGGGGGTGGCCTGGATCTGCGGCGGCACGCCCTCGATCTCCTCGACGCCACCGTCGTGGTGACCGGCGTCGGCGAGCGCCTGCTCCTCGGCCATCGTGGACTCGTCCTTCTCCTCGGACATGCCGATGGGGCCGAGACGGCGACCGTTGAGGAATTGGCGCACGACGGGCTCGTCGGAGGTCAGGAGCACCTCGCGGGGACCGAACATCACCAGGTGCTTGCGGAACAGCATGCCCATGTTGTCGGGCACGGTGCGGGCGATGTTGATGTTGTGCGTGACGATCAGGATGGTGCAGTCGATCTGGGCATTGATGTCGATCAACAGCTGCGACAGGTACGCCGTACGCACGGGGTCCAGACCGGAGTCCGGCTCGTCGCAGAGGATGATCTGCGGGTCCAGCACCAGCGAGCGGGCCAGCCCGGCGCGCTTGCGCATACCGCCGGAGATCTCGCCCGGGAACTTCGTCTCGTCACCGGTCAGACCGACCAGGTCGAGCTTCTCCATCACGATCTGACGGATCTCGGATTCCTTCTTCTTCGTGTGCTCACGAAGCGGGAACGCGGTGTTGTCGTAGAGGCTCATGGAGCCGAAGAGCGCGCCGTCCTGGAACATGACGCCGAACAGCGTGCGGATCTCGTAGAGCTCCTTGGCGGAGCACTCGATGATGTTGGTGCCGTCGACGATGATCTTGCCGCGCTCGGGGCGCAGCAGGCCGATCAGGGACTTCAGGAACACCGACTTGCCGGTACCGGACGGACCCAGGAGAACGCTCACTTCGCCCGCGGGGATGTCGAAGGTGACGTCCTCCCAGATTCGCTGGGACCCGAAGGACTTGGTGAGACCCTCAACCTGAATACCGATGCCCACGCGTGCGACCCTTCCGCCAAATACCTACACCACACGGCACCTGCCTGTGGCTTGAGTCACTGTAGCCTACGGGCAAAGTCGCGGGAGCCTACGGGCAAAGTCGCGGGCACTTTTCCGCCGCCATCCCCATCCGGCCCCCCGAACGCGACTGTGGGGCCGATCCGTTTGCCAGATCGACCCCACAGTGCTGCGGCTCTCGCCGACGTGCTGCTCGGTCGGCTCGCGCCGACCAAAGCGGAACTACTTGACGGTGACCGATGCGCCGGCGGCCTCGAGCTTGGCCTTGGCGTCCTCGGCGGCGTCCTTGTTGACCTTCTCGAGCAGTGCCTTGGGGGCGCTGTCGACGAGGTCCTTGGCCTCCTTGAGGCCCAGGCCGGACACGATCTCGCGGACGACCTTGATGACGCCGATCTTCTTCTCGCCGGCACCCTCGAGGATGACGTCGAACTCCGACTGCTCCTCGGCGGCCTCGGCGGGCGCACCGGCGGGGCCGGCGGCGGCGACGGCCACGGGGGCGGCCGCGGTGACGTCGAAGGTCTCCTCGAACTGCTTCACGAACTCGGAGAGCTCGAGCAGGGTCATTTCCTTGAAGGCGTCGAGCAGATCATCGGTGCTGAGCTTGGCCATGTGAATGGTCCTTCCTTACTTGTGTGGTGCTTGTGATGGTGTGGGGAACTACTCGGCGGGGGCGGAGGATTCCGACCCGGCCTTCTTCTCTTGCAGAGCTGCGGCCAGACGGGCGATCTGGGACGCGGGCGCGACGAACAGCGCCGCGGCCTGCGACTGCTTGGCCTTCATGGCGCCGGCCAGCTTGGACAGCAGCACCTCGCGCGACTCGAGATCGGCGATGCGCTCGACCTCGGAGACGGTCAGCGCGCGACCGTCCATGTAGCCGCCCTTGATGACCAGGGCCTTGTGATCCTTGGCGAACTTCTTGATCGCCTTGGCGGCGTCGACCGGCTCGCCGGAGATGAACGCGATCGCGGTCGGTCCGGTGAACAGCTCGTCGAGGCCATCGACTCCGGCCTCGGTTGCCGCACGCTTCACCAAGGTGTTCTTGGCGACGGTGTAGGTCGTGGAGTTACCCAGCGACCTACGCAGCTCGGCAAGATTGGACACCGTCAGGCCGCGGTACTCGGTGACGACGGTGGCCGTCGCCTCCTTGAACTTCTCGGCGATGTCGGCGACCGCGGTGGCCTTGTCAGCGTTGGCCATGCTTGCCTCCTCGTGATTGGTGGACGTCCACCAACCGGCGGCCTCGAGGGGCGGAGGAGCCTGGAAACGAAAGAGCGCCCCGACACAGACAGGTCGGGGCGCGCATGAATACGTCTACCTCGTCCTCCTGCGTGGGCCGCCCGGACGAGTCCGGACCCTTCAACCGATTTCTCGGTGACCTACGGTCTTCGGTGGAACCTGGCCAGAGTAGCGGATCGGCGACCGATCAGCCAAAACGCGCCAGGGCAGCGGCCCCGACGAGGCCGGCATCGCCGCCGAGTTCGGCGGTCACCACCCGTAGGTCCCGGATGAAGGACAGCCCGGCGTAGGTGCGCAGCGCCTCGTGCAGCGGGTCGAACAGCAGTGGACCCGACTTCGCGACCCCGCCGCCGATCACGACGAGGTCGAGGTCGCAGACCGCGGCGACCGACGCGATCATGGCCGCCACGGCGGTCCCGCCGCGCCGGAACGCGCGCAGCGCGACGGCGTCACCGGCGTTGGCGGCGTCGGCGAGTTCCTTGGCATCGGCCTCGGGCGGGGCGTCCCACCCGTTGGCCCGGGCCCACCGGGCGAGGTGCGGGCCGGATGCGACGGTCTCGGCGCACCCGCGGCCACCGCACGTGCACGGTCCGCCGTCGGGGTCGACGACGACGTGTCCGACGTGGCCCGCGTTTCCGGTCCGGCCGTCGTAGGGCGCTCCGTCGAGCACCAGTCCCCCGCCGATGCCGGTGGAGACCACCATCCCGAGCAGGAACTCCGCGCCGATGGCCGCACCGCGCCACCGCTCGCCGAGCGCCATGCAGAGTCCGTCGCCGCCCAGCCTGACGAGGACTCCGGTGACGGCGCGCACCCGCTCGACGATCGGAAACCGCTGCCACGCGGTGATGTTGATGGGGCTGACCGTGCCGCCCGGCAGGTCGATCGGCCCGGCCGACGAGATGCCGACGCCATCGACCGTGCCGTCCGCCTCGCGCAGCGCCTCGCGGATCAGTGCCTCGGTGACGGCCCACACCGCCTCGGCGTCGGTGTCGGGTGTCGGCCGTTGCGCCCGGTGCACCAGCGTGCCGTCGGAGTCGACGAGGCCGACGGCGATCTTGGTGCCGCCGACGTCGACGGCGAGGGTGCTCATCAGTGCCGATGGGTGTTGTCGGGCTGGCGGGGATCGCCGGGATGCTCGTAGCCGGGTGCGAGGTCGACGAGGTCGGCTCGCCGGGCGTCGAGCCACAGCCGGAAGGCACGGCGCCGGGCGGACGCCAGCAGGTGCGCCGCGATGACGGTGCGCACGGCGTCGAGACTCGGCGGTGGGGCGGGCCGGTGCCAGCCGCCGGCGACGGTCACGGGCTCGACGAATCTGTGCGGATTGCGAACGTGGTAGGCGGCGACGGCGTCCTCGGACACCTCGACGTGGGCGGTGACGTGCTCGAACAGGTTGCGGGCCAACGGCTCTCGTAACACGTACGCCGCGACGCTGCCGATCTCGAGGCGTGCGGGGGTGTCGGGCAGCAGGTCGTCCTCGGTCGGTGCGCCGACGTCGTCGACGCCGCGCTCGGCCGCCTCCCGCGCGACGACGCGCTCGGTGACAAGCAGTTGGGTGAGCCAGCGTCGCAGCTGGCGCCCCTCGCTGGTGCCCGGCCGGGGCAGCGCCGACGCGAGCACCGAGGCCCGCAACTCGGTCTCGCGACGGTCGACCTCGGCGGTCGAGACGGACGTGCCGGCGACGGTGGCTACGACGTCGCTCATCGCACCGTCACCCTGACCGCGGGCGTGTAGATCAGGTGTCCGGCGCACGCGACGCGGACCAGCGCCCACCACTCGCCGGGTTCCACCCAGGCGGGCGGCGACACGTCGAACACGAGGTCGGCGCTACCGCGGGCGGGGAGTTCCGCGCCGACGGCGGCCGGCCCGATCCAGCCCCACGTGCCCCAGGGACTGATCAGGTGCGCCTCGAGGGACAGGTCGGCGGCGGCATCGGTCGCGACGGTGACGCGCAGCGCCGCGGAGTGGCCCGCGGCGACCTCGACGGGCTCGGGTTCGCCGGTCAGGCGCAGCATCTCATCGGTCGTCTCGCCGACGGTGACGACGCAGACGTCCTCGACCATCTGCCTCCAGGACGCGGGGATGTCCTCGTTGCCCGTGACGCACAGTTCGGCGCGTACCGGGTAGTGGCCGGGCGCGGCGTCGGCGGGCACGCCGATCGTCACCGCGGCCTCCAGGTGGTCGCCCGCGGGCAGGAGGAACGGCAGCTCGTCGGGGGACGCCGACCAGCCGGGCGGGCAGACGACACGGACCCGGCCGTGCAGCGTCGCGTCGGTGCAGTCGCTGGCGGCCGTGAGCCGCAGGTCGACCGGCGCACCGGGCGACACTGCGACGCGGTGCGGGTGCAGGTAGGCGACCGCGGGCAGTCCGCCCATCGGAGCGGGACCCCGGTTGTGCAGCCAGTAGCGGGCGTACAGGGGTTGTGCGACTTCGGCTTCCGGTCCGAGCGCCTCGGTCGACGCGCCCGTGACCGGAGGCAGGTTCAGCGTCGCGCGCACGGTGGCGATCTCATAGCCGTGCAGCCGGTCGCCGTCGGCGCGGTCGGTGGGCTGCTCGAGCAGGTCCAGTCGATCGTCGAGCGGTACCGACCGCAAGCCGGAGTGCACCGTCACCACCGCAGCCCGGCCGTGGGTTTCGACCAGCCGGATGGCGATGCCGTCGGCGGCCTCCACGTGCGCGGCGCTGCCGTGCGCGATCGGGTTCCCCGCCACCTTGCATGCCCCCAGGGCAACGCGTCGCGCGGGTTCGACACCCAGCAGGGAGCCCCACGGCGGCAACCCGCTGCCGCCGTGACTGCCCGCGACGGCCAGGAGCGGATGCGAGTACTCCGCACTGCGGGCGGGCAGGTCGGCGTCCCGCCAGTCGCCGTCCGCGGCGATCACCGCGTAGTCGAAGGCGTGCGTCCAGTGCTGCAGCTGAAAGTTCGAGCCGTCGGGCGCGGTACGGCGCGGCGGGTCGATCCAGGTGCCGGACGGCCAGCCGGTGCAGGACCGCATCAGCGAGGTGTGCAGCGTTCCGTCGGCGTCGACGGCGAAACTCGGGACGCCGCGGTTGAGGACGGCGATCGTGCGCGCATCGAACTCGTCGATGCCGTGCGGCGCGGACTGCTCGACGACGATCTCGGCATCGACGAGGTCCTCGACGACGGGTGCCACCGCGGCGCCGGTGCCCGCAGCGGCTGCGAGGATCAGGACCGGCAGCGCCGCGACGTCGCGCAGGTCGGCGTCGGGCACCCACCGGTCGGCGAGTGGTCTGCCGGACGGAACCCACACGCGGGCAGCGCCGTTCGCGTCGAGCTGGCGTCGGAGCTCCGACGCGTAGGCCGGATCCGCCGCCGCGAGGACGGCCGCGGTGAACGCGTTGGCGTCGGGTCCGCCGACGGCGATGCGGGCGTCGGGCAGGTTGGAGTCGACGGCGAGGTGGCCGTAGCGGGGTCTGTCGGCGCTGGAGCAGGTCGCCGTGACGCCGGCGCGGACCAGCGCGACGGCGAGATCCCGCACGGCGGGCGACGCGTCCTCCCCCGGCGGCGTCACCACCTCGGCCACCGAGATGGCCCTGACCGCATCCTGGACGCATACCCGCACCGCCGACGACGAGCCGAACCAGCCGTAGGCGGGGTTGTCCAGGGTGTGCGGGTGCGCGGCGGTGTCGACGGCGCGGCGGTGGTCCCCCTCGTGCAGCAGCCCGAAGCCGCGGCCGATCACGGCGTCACCGACCTCGCTGACGGGCATGGCGCCCGGGATCGGGCAGGGCCAGCGCAGCCGCAGCAGCCGGTCCTCGCCGGTGAACTCGTCGATCGTCGTCCGGCAGTCGACCCGGTCGACGCCGCGCCACAGCGTCAACGTCTGTGTGTACCTGAGCAGTTCGCCGATGCGACCGCGGACGGTCAGACGCTCGCCCAGCGCGCACCGCGCGGCGGTGACCTCGGCGGGGTGGTCCGACGAGCACACCACCGGTCCCTTGGGCAGCAGGTGCCAGGGTCCTTCACCGGCGTCGGGGTGGGCGGGGTACTCCTCGTACACCGCGAGTTCGTTGCCCACCCGACCCTCGGCGATGAGTTCGCGGCCGGTCGCCACCAGGGACGTGACACCGCCGCCACGCTCGGGGTCGGCTCGCAGCCGGTAGTGCTCGTTGCCGATGTCTGTGCCCGGCAGCGGCTCCCACTGTGCTGCCGCGCCGGTTCGCAGCCGGAAGGCGCGCCAGCCCAGTGACGGGACGTCGCGGGCGAGCCAGCTCACGGTGTGGCCACCGTGCTCGATCAGGGTCGGCAGGTCGGTACCGTCGCCGTCCGTCACCACGCCGGCGAAGGCGTCGTCGAGGTGGACCGTCACGACGTCGGTGCGGTTGTGCGCCAGCGGGTTCCACACCACGACGTCGCCGTCGACAGCGCTGGACAGCAGGCCCAGCGCGCCGTCGCGGCCGGCGCGACCGAGTTCCCACGCGTCCCGCCAGCTGGTCAGCAGGTCGAGGTACACCTGGTCGGACTCGGATCCGGTGATGGCGTCGTGGTGCGCGCCGTACGCCAACTGCACCCACGCCTTGGCGAGTGCGGCGTGCGGGTAGTGCGCGCCCGCAAGCAGACCCGCGAACACCGCGAAGCGCTCCGCCTCGAGCACCGCGTTCTCGGCGGCGCGGTTGGCCTGCTTGGTGTCGACGTAGGAGACGTCCTTGCCGGTATAGATCGGGTTCATGTCCCGGGTCTGCGGGGCGGGCGCGGCACCGCGCCCGTCGAGTTCGGTCCGGACGGCGGCGAAGAACTCGCTCGGCAGCGCGCACGTGAAGCGCGGCCAGGTGTAGCGGCCGTTCCAGTCCCGGTGGATCTCGGTGACCCACTTGTTCGGCGGGGTGTAGTCGGTGCCGACGGGCAGCAGCACGTTGCGCGTCAGCGCGACCTTCTTCAACCCGGTGAACAGGTCGTAGGTGGCGGCCTCCGCCTCGGCCAGCGACGCCGCGGAGTCCATCCACCAGCCCGCCGCGTAGTGCGCGGGCATGTAGTGGGTGAGCAGGCCGCGTCCCGACGGCGCGGTCCACTCGAACTCGCTGGCGAACTGCATCCGCTCGGGGTCGCCGTCGCCCGCCATCGGGCCCCACTGGTGGTGCGGTCCGCGTGCCCACGAACTCGACGTCAGGCCGGCATCGGCCGCCATGCCGGGGAACTGCGGGTCGTGTCCGAAGACGTCGAGCTGCCACGCGGTCTCCGGAGCCGCGCCCATCACGTCGCGCTGAAAACCGATGCCGTGGACGAAGTTACGAATGGCCGTCTCGGGGCTGGTGAGGTTGGTGTTCGGCTCGTTGTAGGTGCCGCCCATCACCTCGACGCGCCCCTCGGCGATCAGCCGACGCAGGTCGGCGCGGTCGGCCGGGACCGCATCCCAGTACGGCTTGAGGTAGTCGACCTCGGCGAGGACGAACTTGTACTCGGGTTCGCGGCGGGCCATCTCGAGGTGCGCGGCCACCAGGTCGAAGCCGTTGGTCTGCCGGCAGCGACCGGGCGGGTCCTCGGTCCAGACGCTGGTGTAGGCGGCCTGGGTGTTCCACCACACGGGGTCGTAGTGGAAGTGGCTGATCATGTGCATCGTCCAGCCGGGTTCGGCGTCGAAGAACGGGAATTCGGCCACGCGCCCGTCGACAGTCACCCGCGCGGGACGCGTGCGGCCCGGCGTCGGATCGGTCACGCGAACCGGCACCTCGAGGACACCGGCGCCGGTGACGACGTCACCCGACACCTCGAGGCCATCGCCCTCGAGCACCATCCCGGAGACGTCGACGCCGCCGGGCACGCGCACGCGCACCACCTGTCGCAGAGCGGTCTCCGGCCCCACGAACAGTTCGGTCGACTCCGCGGAGATGCTCTGTGCCACTTCGTCGACCATGACCGCACTGTACGTTCGCCGCCCCTCTCCCGCTCGCACTCCGGCCCATCCCGCGAGCAGACGTGAACTCCCCTCAATTGGCCGCAAACGGGGGAGTTCACGTCTGCTCGCCAGTACCGGATGGCGGTAATGCCCATGGGTGCAAGAATGACGACGCGGTCGACACGCGTCGGCCGGATCGGAGTCGGGTGATGCAGCGACCGCATCGGGTGGTGGTCCTCGTACTCGACGGGGCACTGCCGCTGGACGTCGGGATCCCGGCGGAGGTGTTCCACCCCGAGACGGGATTCGGCTACGAGGTGTCGGCCTGCGGGGTCACCGCCGGAACCGTGCCGTCCCATGGGAGCTTCGGCTACGCGGTCCCGCGCGGCCTGGAGGCGCTGGCCGACGCGGACACCGTCGTCGTCCCGGGGTACGCGCCGGCTGGTCGGCCGATTCCGGGGGAGGTGGGCGACGCGCTCCGGGGCGCCGAAGCGCGTGGCGCCCGCATCGCGTCGATCTGCTACGGCGCCTTCGCCCTCGCGGACGCCGGCCTCCTCGATGGCTTGCGGGCGACGACGCACTGGGATGCGGCGGAGGCGCTCGCGGAACGGTATCCGCGGATAACGGTCGAGCCGAACGTGCTCTTCGTCGACGAGGGGTCCATCCTCACCTCGGCGGGGGCTGCGGCCGGTCTCGACCTGTGTCTGCACATCGTTCGACGTGACCTCGGCGTGAGCGCGGCGACCGAGATCGCCCGCGGACTCGTCACCGCCCCCTATCGGACCGGCGGCCAGGCGCAGTACCTGCCGAAGGCGAGCTCGGCAGCCCACGGCGAGACCCTCGCCGCGACGCGCGAGTGGGCCATGTCGCGGCTGGACCGACAGCTCACGATCGCCGAACTCGCCGAGCACGCCAAGATGTCGCCCCGAACGTTCCTGCGCCGCTTCGCCGACGAGACCGGCAGTACGCCGCTGCAGTGGATCCTCCGCGCGCGTGTCGACACCGCACGCGAACTCCTGGAGAGCACGAAGCTGTCGGTCGACCGCATCGCGGACCAGGTCGGCCTGGGCACCGGTTCGAACCTGCGGCTGCACTTCCGACGTCTCCTCGACGTGTCCCCCTCCGAGTACCGGGCCACGTTCTCCGGGCGGAGCTGACCGGCTACGAGATGCGAGCGGGGAGCGAGACGGTGTCGCCCAGGACGTCGATCGCGACCTTGCCGCGAAGGGCGTACGACCGCCGGTTCTCCAGCAGCTCGTGCGCTTCGCCCATGCGAGCCAGCGGAAGGGTCGCGCCGATGACCGGCTTCACCAGACCGCGTTCCACCAGCGTGGTGAGCGCGTCCAGCTTCCCTTGGTTCTGCCGCGTGAAGACGAAGTGGTAGGCGGCGTTCCTACCCCACGCCTCGATGAGGTTCTGCGGCTGCGCGATGTCGACGATGCTGACGACGCGTCCGGAGTCGGCCAGCGTCAACGGGCTTCGCGTGAGCGCCTCCCCACCGATCGTGTCGAAGACGACGTCGACCCCCCTGCCCCGCGTCGTCTCGGCCACGGCGTCGACGTAGTCGGTCGACGTGTGGTCGATCGCCTCGTCTGCGCCGAGGGAGCGCACGAACTCGTGGTCGCCGGACCTCGCGGTGGTGATCACCTGTGCGCCGATCGCCCGTGCGATCTGGATCGCGATCGTGCCGACGCCACCCGCGCCGCCATGAATGAGGATCGTCTCCCCCACGGCCAGCCGGGCCCGGGTCACCAGGGACTCCCACACCGTTCCGCCGACGAGCGTCAGGCTCGCCGCCTCCAGGTGACTGACGTTCTCCGGCTTGCGGCCGATGAGGTCGACGTCGACGACGTGCTGCTCGGCGTACGAGCCGGGACCGCCGAAGATCCGGGGCGTGTAGTACACCGCGTCGCCGGCGCGGAACTCGGTCACGTGCGTGCCGACGTCCTCGACGACGCCGGAGACGTCGTGCCCGATGATCGCCGGCAGCGGCACCTGATCCGGATAGTCGCCGCGACGGATCTGAAAGTCGAGCGGGTTGACGGCGGTCGCGTGGACGCGCACCCGGACCTGGCGGGGGCCGACGTCCGGCACGGGGACGTCACGTAGCTCGAAGGCATCCACGCCTCCGAAGCGGGCGAGTACGACGGCCTTCATCAGATCGGTCAAGTCGGATCCCATCGGTGCGTTCGGTGCCCTCGCCGGGCGGTCCCTCCCAGTGTCGGGTGCACACCTGCCCCGTGCCAGTGGCGACAATGCCAACATCCGCGAGGATAGTGACACCTCCAGGTCCCCCCGTGAGCCCGCCCCCGTTGGCCCGTAATTCACGTCACGGACCGATGACGTGCCCCCGCGCCCGCGTGCCGGGTGGTCGGAAATCTGTCACAGTGGAGGAACTGTGAACGACCACGACACGACACCCCGACGGACGCCCCGGCGTCGCGATCCGCTGTCGCTCGGCTTCGAAGCGCACCGCGGATTGCTGTTGCTGCGCCTCCGGCTCCGTACCGCCGCGCACACCCGTCGCCACCGCACCTAGCGCACGGCGCGGGCCAACCGTTCGGCCACCGTCGCGACCGCGGCGGCCACCTCGTCCGGTTCCAAGACCTCGAAGTCCACACCGGGCATGGCAAGCCACGGCACCATCCGCATCGGATCGCTGGCACCGGTGGTGACGATGCAGGCATCCTCCCCGTCGGCCTCGATCTCCACCGATGCCGCCGAGAAGACACCGGCGATCACGTCCATCGGCGCCTGATACCGGATCCGTGCGACGTAGGGGTAGGCCGACGAGCTGATCGACCGCCGCACGTAGGTGGCCGCATCGGGCGCCTCGCGCGGCAGGAACGTGGTGCCGACCGCCCGAACGTCGGTCATCCGGTCCAGTCGCAGGCTCCGCCAGTCCTGCTTGTCGCGGTCGAACGCCATCAGGTACCAGCGCCGGCCGGTCGTGACCAGCTGGTACGGCTCGAGGCGCCTCTCGGTCCGGTTGCCCCGGACGTCCACGTACACCGCCGTCACGTGTTCGTGGTCACGGCTGGCCCGCGCGAGGGTCATCAGCACGTCGGGTTCGACGGGGGTGTCCTGCCCGCCGGACGTCAGTGTCACGGTCGCGTCGTGCACCGCCGACACCTGGGAGCGCAGCCGTGCCGGCATCACCTGGTCGAGCTTGGACAGCGCGCGCAGCGCCGACTCCCCCACGCCGGCGACGCTGCCACCGGCGGCGACCCGCAGGCAGACGGCCATCGCGACGGCTTCCTCCGGGTCGAGCAGCAGCGGCGGCAGCGCAGCCCCCGCGCCCAGTTGGTAGCCGCCGCCGTGCCCCTTGCTGGCGTGCACGGGGTAGCCGAGGTCGCGCAGGCGGTCGACGTCGCGGCGCACGCTGCGGCCCGTGACGCCGAGCCGCTCGGCGAGTTCCTGCCCCGACCACACGCGGCGGGACTGCAGCAGGCCGAGCAGGTGGAGGACGCGACTCGTCGTTTCGGACACGTCCACAGTCTTGCGCACTCTTAGGACCGAATCAGTCCTAAGCGAATGCGAGGGTCGTCCCATGACCAACGACCTCTCGGCGCACCTGGCCGAACAGCTCGACTTCCACTGGCGGGGCGCACTGCGGCCGCGCCTCGACGGTCTCACCGACGACGAGTACTTCTTCGAGCCGGTGCCGGACTGCTGGACCGTTCACCGGAGCGGCGCGATCGACTTCGCGTACCCCGAGCCGACGCCGCCGCCGTTCACCACCATCGCGTGGCGCCTGGCCCACGTCATCGTCGGAGTGCTGGCGGTGCGCGTGCACTCCCACTTCGGCGGTCCGCCCGCCGATTACGAGACGTGGGACTACGCCGTCGACGCCGACACGGCCCTGCGGCAACTCGACGACGCGTACGCGGGCTGGTTAGCCGGCGTGTGCGGCCTCGACGACGCCGATCTCGCCAGGCCTGTCGGACCGGCCGAGGGCCCGTGGGCTCGGGAGTCCATGTCGACGCTCGTCCTGCACATCAACCGCGAGGTGATCCACCATGGAGCCGAGATCTCTCTGCTCCGCGACCTGTACGCCCACACCACGAAGGGACACTGAGATGCCTGCCATGCCCCCACCCATCACCGACGAACGCGAGGGCCTCAAGGAGTACGTCGCCGCGCAGCAGTACGCGTTCCACGCGCTGGCGTTCGGCCTCACCGACGAGCAGGCGCGCAGCGCACCGTCGGTCAGCGCGCTGTCGATCGGCGGACTGATCAAGCACGTCACCAACTGTCAGCACGGCTGGATGGAGCGCGTCGCCGCCGCACCCGAACTCACCGCGGGCGACCAGCGGCCGATGAACGAGCAGAGTTCGGACTACGGCGACGAGTTCGTGATGCGCGACGACGAGACCCTCGCCGACGTGCTGGCGGCGTTCGACGCTCAGAACGCCGAGACCATCAGGCTGATCGAGACGACGGATCTCGCGGCGCCCGTGCCGGTTCCGCCCGGGGTGCCGTGGTTTCCGAAGAACGTCGGCGCCTGGTCGGTGCGCTGGGTGCTCTTCCACGTGATCGAGGAGTTGGCCCGCCACGCCGGCCAGGGCGACATCGTCCGCGAGACCATCGACGGCGCCACCCTCTACGAACTGCTGGCGGGCATCGAGGACTGGGAACCCACGCCGTGGCTGACGCCGTGGGGCAAGCAACCCGTCAGCGGGTAGAAAGGTCTGATGCTCGTCCGGACCGGCACTGCCCGCTGCGGGGACCCGGCCGACCCCGTCGACCTCTACTACGAGGACCTCGGCGACCCCAGCCGGCCCGCGGTGGTGCTCGTCATGGGTGTCGGTGCGCAACTCCCGATGTGGCCGGACGGCTTCTGTGACCTGTTGGTGCGCAGAGGCTTCCGCGTCATCCGGTTCGACCACCGCGATATCGGACTGTCGACCAAGCTGACGGGACGACGCGCCGACGGCTCGGTCTACGCACGCGTCGCCCGGTACGCGGTGGGGCGTGGCAGCCCCGTGCCGTACACGCTCGTCGACATGGCCGAGGACGTCCGCGGTCTGCTCGACCACCTGGGCATCGACGCCGCGCACGTGATCGGCGCGTCGATGGGCGGCATGATCGCGCAGATCCTGGCGGGCAGCCATCCCGAGCGGGTCCGCTCGCTGGGGCTGGTGATGACCAGCCCCAGCACGGCGTTCTCGTCGCTACCGCGTTGGCGCGTCATCAGATTGGCCTTCGACGCGCCGGGCCGCGACGCGCCGCGCGAGGCCAGGGTCGCCACCGAGGTGCGCAACATCGCAATCATCAACGGCCCCAACTTCCTGCCCACCGACGACCAGCTGCGCGAGCGCGTCGAAAGCCTCACCGCGCGCAGCGACTACCCGCAGGGCAGCCTCCGGCAGTTCGACGCGATCCTCGGCACCGGCAGCCTGGTCCGCTACGCCAGGCGGATCACCGCTCCGACGGTGGTCGTGCACGGCTCGAAGGATCCCATGGTGCGAATCCGCAACGGCCGCAACCTCGCCCGGATCATCGACGGCGCACGCTTCGTCGTGGTGGACGGCATGGGCCACGATCTGCCCGAACCGGTGTGGCGGCCGGTGGTCGAGGCGCTCGCGGAGAACTTCGTCGGCACCTAGCCGAGGATGCGCGCCAGCGCGTGGTCGACCACCGCGTCGACGTCGTCGCCGAGCCGGCCCGCGAGCCACTGTTCGACCAGTTGGCTCATCGCGCCGGTGAACAGCGCCGCACCGACGCGCGCCGAAACGGGGTCGACGTCGGGGTGCAGGCGGGCGTCCTCGTCGACGACGAGTTGGAACAGGACGGCCTGGGTGGCCGCCCGGCGCTCGGCCAGCACGGGGTTGGCGGGGGCGTCGGTGAACAGCAGTCGGCCGCGGCGCCGATCGGTGGAGCTGAACGTCAGCACCGCCACCATGCCCGCCCGGGACGTGCCGCGTGGGCTGCCGTCCGACGCGGCGACCGCGGCGTCGACGGCCTCGCCGAGGCCCCTGACGGTCACGTCGTAGGCGGCGCCGAGCAGTTCGTGGACGTCGGCGAAGCTCTCGTAGAAGTAGCGCGTGTTCAGACCGCACTCCCGGCACACGGAGCGCACCGACACCGCGGCCTCTCCACCGTCGCCGAAGAGCGCGAACGCCGCCTCGACGAGTAGCGCTCTGCGCTCGGCGCGACGGTCCACCAGCGGGACGCCCGCCCACCGCGTCGGAGTCGACATGGGAGAAGCGTACGACGATCGACGCCACTTCTGGCTACACACGTAGCCAGATCGTTGCTAAAGTGACAACAACCGTAGCCAGAATTGGGGAACGCCATGTTGTTGCCGCATCAGATGGTCGAGCAGTCGCTGCAGGGTCACTTCGATCGCACCGTCCGCAGGAACTACTTCCGCGGCATGGAGTTCGCGGGGCCGGCGGGCGATCCGGGCTGGTTCGGACCCGACAGCGCGACGTGGCACGTGCACTCGCACATGCCGTCGCTGATCTTCGGGCTCCAGTGCGCGGCGTACCTGGAACGCCTCGACCCGTCGATCTACTGGATGGGCGTGCACCACTCGCGCCTCGTCGAGCAATCCGAGGACCCCGCCGCCCCGCCGCGCATCGATCCGAAGGGCCTGGCCGTCCGTCTCGGCCACTCCATCGCGTTCTTCATCGGCACGGCCTACGGATCCACCGACACCGCCGAGCGGCTCGCACAGACGGTCCGCGCGATGCACCACACCATCAAGGGCGTGCGGCCCGACGGCGCGCGCTACGACGCCGACGATCCGGACTGGCTGCGCTGGAACTACGCGACGGTCGTGTGGGGGTTGGCCACCGCGCACGAGATGTATCACCCGCGGCCACTGCGGGGCCGCAAGCTGGACCGCTACTACGGCGAGTTCGTCCGCGTGGGTCACGCGCTCGGCGGCACCGACCTGCCGACCACCAAGGCCGACACCCACGACTGCCTGAAGTCCTACCTGCCGAAACTTGCGCTCACCCACGGCGCCGCCATGGCGACCGGCCACCACCTGCCGTTGCCGGAGAGCGTTGTCGACTGGGCCATCCGCGACACCATGCCCACCTGGGCCATGCAGTTGATAGGCCACCGCTCGCCGAACGTCGTCGAGCGCACTGCCCGTCGCACCGGGGTGTGGGCCGTCATCAACGGACTGGGCGCCGCGGCGGGGCCCATCCCCGAGTTTCGCGAGGCGCAGGCCCGGGTCGCCGGAGGGATCGACCCGGACCTGGCGCCGCATACGCTGCCGGGCTACGTGCTGGGCAGCGACCCGGCCCGCAGCCGCGCCCAGGTGGAGCACGAGTTCGCCTGACGCCGCCCCCTCGCCCCCGCGACCGCGAGCGCCCGATATTCGCGCCGAAACGGCATTCCCTGTCGTCAACCAGCGCCCTCCGCAACAGGGAATGCCGTTTCGCGCCAACCGAGGCGCCGCAGATGTGACGTGGTGCACACGAATTTTCCGCCTCTTCGACAGTTTTGAGAGACTGCAGTCATGACAACGACGAAGCACCGCGAGGGAGCGAAGCTGGACCGGGTGCCCCTGCCCGTCGAGGCTGCCCGCGTCGGCGCCACCGGGTGGCAGCTCACCCGGACCGGCGCGCGGGTCGTCAGCAACCTGGTCGGCCGCGGTTCCCTACAGCAGAAGATCGTGAAGCAGATCCCCCAGACGTTCTCCGATCTGGGGCCGACGTACGTGAAGCTGGGCCAGATCATCGCCTCGAGCCCCGGCGCGTTCGGCGAGGGGTTGAGCCGCGAGTTCCGCAGTCTGCTCGACCGCGTGCCGCCGGCGGACAAGGATCAGGTCCACGCACTGTTCAAGGAGGAGTTGGGCGACGACCCGGCGAACCTCTTCAAGCACTTCGACGACGAGCCGTTCGCGTCGGCGTCGATCGCGCAGGTGCACTACGCGACGCTGCACTCCGGCGAGGAGGTCGTGGTCAAGATTCAGCGGCCGGGCATCCGCCGCCGGGTCGCCGCCGACCTGCAGATCCTCAAGCGCGGGGCGCGGCTGGTCGAACTCGCGAAGATCGGTCAGCGGCTGTCGGCCCAGGACGTGGTGGCCGACTTCGCCGACAACCTCGCCGAGGAACTCGACTTCCGGCTCGAGGCGCAGTCGATGGACGCGTGGGTGGCGCACATGCACGCCTCGCCGCTGGGCAAGAACATTCGGGTGGCGCAGGTCTACTGGAATCTCACCAGCGAGCGCGTGCTCACGATGGAGCGCATCCAGGGCACCCGCATCGACGACGTCGCGACCATCCGCAAGAAGGGCTTCGACGGCACCGAGTTGGTCAAGGCGCTGCTGTTCAGCGTGTTCGAGGGCGGGCTGAAGCACGGCCTGTTCCACGGCGACCTGCACGCCGGCAACCTGTACGTCGACGACGACGGCAAGATCGTCTTCTTCGACTTCGGCATCATGGGTCGCGTCGATCCCCGAACCCGTTGGCTGCTACGCGAACTCGTCTACGCGCTGCTGGTCACGAAGGACCACGCCGCGGCTGGCAAGATCGTCGTCCTGATGGGCGCGGTCGGCACCATGAAGCCCGAGGCCGAAGCCGCCCGCGACCTCGAGAAGTTCGCCACGCCGCTGACCACCAAGTCGCTCGGCGACCTCGGATACGCCGAGATCGGCAAGCAGCTCTCGGCGCTGGCCGACGCCTACGACGTGAAGCTGCCGCGCGAGCTGGTGTTGATCGGCAAGCAGTTCCTCTACGTGGAGCGCTACATGAAGCTGCTCGCGCCGTCGTGGCAGATGATGAGCGACCCGCAGCTCACCGGCTACTTCGCCAACTTCATGGTCGACGTGAGTCGCGAGCACAAGGAACACGATCCCGACGAGTTGGAGGTCTGAGCGCGTGGACATCCGTGAGGGCGACGCCCCGGCCACCCAGGGCCTGACGATCCACTACGAGGACATGGGCGACGAGAACGATCCCGCCGTCCTGCTGATCATGGGACTCGGTGCGCAGCTGGTCTTCTGGCGCGAGGAGTTCTGTCAGAAGCTGGTCGACGACGGGTTGCGCGTCATCCGCTTCGACAACCGCGACGTCGGCCTCTCCGGCCGGGTCGACGGTCGGCGCACCCGGGGCTCGCAGGTGGGCAACATGGTGCGGTCCTTCCTGGGCGTGCGCAGCCCGTCGGTGTACCGGCTGGAGAACATGGCCGACGACGCCGCCGCGCTGCTCGACCACCTCGGGATCGACTGGGCGCACGTCGTCGGCGCGTCGATGGGCGGCATGATCGCGCAGGTGTTCGCTGCGCGGCACGCCAACCGGACGCGGGGCCTCGGCATCATCTTCTCGTCGAACAATCAGCCGTGCCTGCCGCCGCCCGGGCCGCAGCAGTTGCTGGCGGTCGTCACGGGCCCGTCGCCGGACTCGCCGCGAGACGTCATCATCGAGAACTCGATCAGGGTCACCCGGATCATCGGCAGCCCCGGCTACCCGGCGAGCGACGACCGGCTGCGGGCCGACGCGATCGCGTTCTACGACCGGGCGCACTACCCGCAGGGCATCGCGCGGCAGTTCAACGCGATCACCGGCAGCGGCAGCCTGCTGCACTACGACCGCCAGATCACCGCGCCGACCGTGGTCATCCACGGCAAGGCCGACAAGCTGATGCGTCCGTCGGGCGGCAAGGCCATCGCCAAGGCCATCCCGAATGCGCGGCTGGTGCTGTTCGACGGCATGGGTCACGAGCTGCCGGAACCGCTGTGGGACCCGATCGTTGCCGAACTTCGCAAGACGTTCGCCGAAGCCGGCTGAAATTCAGCAATTAGTGGCGGTCAGGGGCTCGGCGTAGAGTCACCAAGGACCGCAGCAGGGGCTCTGACGGGTCATCGCCGATCCTCCCGGCCCACTGAACTGCCAGAAAGGCACCAGGGACATGACCAAGAGCACCCGTAAGGGCGGCCTGAAGCCGCATTTCGAAGACGTACAGGCACACTACGACCTCTCCGACGAGTTCTTCCGGCTTTTCCTCGATCCGAGCCAGACCTACAGCTGCGCGTACTTCGAGCGCGACGACATGACGCTGGAAGAGGCGCAGCTCGCCAAAGTCGATCTCGCACTGGGCAAGCTGGGCCTCGAGCCCGGCATGACGCTTCTCGACGTCGGCTGCGGCTGGGGTTCGACCATGCTGCGCGCCATCGAGAAGTACGACGTCAACGTCGTCGGACTCACCCTCAGCAAGAACCAGGCCGCACACGTCGAGGAGCAGTTCGCCGCGGTGGACAGCCCGCGATCGAAGCGCGTTCTGCTGCAGGGTTGGGAGCAGTTCGACGAGCCGGTTGATCGCATCGTCTCGATCGGTGCGTTCGAGCACTTCGGCAAGGATCGCTGGGACGACTTCTTCGCCGCGTCCTACAAGGCGCTGCCGAACGACGGAGTCATGCTGCTGCACACCATCACTGCGCTGACGCTGCCGCAGATGACGGCCGCCGGCCTGCCGCTGACGATCTCGATCGCAAAGTTCGTGAAGTTCATCCTCACCGACATCTTCCCGGGCGGCTACCTGCCGACCACCGAGATGGCTGCCGAGTTCGCGACCCGCGGCGGCTTCGAGTTGACCCGCACCCAGTCGCTTCAGAAGCACTACGCCCGGACCCTCGATACCTGGTCCGCTGCCCTCGAGGCACACAGGGACGAGGCGATCGCCGTGCAGTCCGAGGAGATGTACGACAGGTACATGCACTACCTCACCGGTTGCGCGAAGGGCTTCCACGAGGGGTACATCGACGTCTGCCAGTTCACACTCGTCAAGTAGCCGCGATGCGGGTGAGCAACCGCCTCTTGGGTAGCCTGACCCCCAACGCACCGATGATCGATCCGGATCCCCCAGCCTCCTGGGGTGTCGGTGCCAGAACGGAAGGCGGTGTCCACCCATGACCGACTTGACGCCCCACTTTGCCGACGTCCAGACGCATTACGACCTGTCTGACGACTTCTACCGGCTGTTCCTCGACCCGACGCAGACGTACAGCTGCGCGTACTTCGAGCGCGACGACATGACGCTCGAGGAGGCCCAGCTCGCGAAGATCGACCTGTCGCTCGGCAAGCTCGACCTGCAACCCGGGATGACGTTGCTCGACGTCGGCTGCGGGTGGGGCGCGACACTGCTCCGGGCGGCGGAGAAGTACGACGTGAACGTCGTCGGCCTGACGCTGTCGGAGAACCAGTTCGCGCACGTCCAGGCCCGTTTCGACGCCGCGGCGGGGGCCCGCACCAAGCGGGTCCTGCTGCAGGGCTGGGAGCAGTTCGACGAGCCCGTCGACCGCATCGTGTCGATCGGGGCGTTCGAGCACTTCGGCGCCGACCGGTGGGTGCCGTTCTTCGAGATGGCCCACCGCGTGCTGCCCGACGACGGCGTGATGCTGCTGCACACCATCACCCGGCTGATGATGGACGAGGTCAAGGCACGCGGGATCCCGCTGAGCATGGACGTCGCCCGCTTCACGCTGTTCATCGCCCGGGAGATCTTCCCCGGCGGCCAGCTCCCCTCCATCGAGGACGCCGAGCGGCACGCGTCGGACGCCGGCTTCGCCGTGACGCGCGTGCAGTCACTGCAGTTGCACTACGCGCGCACGCTCGACCTGTGGGCCGAGGCGCTGGAGGCGCGCCGGGACGAGGCGATCGCCATCCAGTCCGTCGAGGTGTACGACCGGTACATGAAGTACCTCGTCGGGTGCGCCGACATGTTCCGCAGGGGCTACATCGACGTCAACCAGTTCACGTGCGTGAAGCAGCCGTCACACCAGTAACTGGACGTCACGCGAATTAGGGCTGAACACCGGGCGCGACTATCGTATGGCGCTAGTTGCGCATCACTAGGGGTTCCGACCCGTAGGGTGCGATCACAGCGAGATTCACAAGTGTTCGGTCGCGTTTGCGGCTGCCACCAGGAAGGCCAGTAGGAACTCATGCCCGAAAACTCAACCGGCATCAAGGACATGACGCCTCACTTCGAGGACATCCAGGCGCACTACGACCTGTCTGATGACTTCTTCGGCGTCTTCCAGGATCCGACCCGCAAGTACAGCTGCGCGTACTTCACCCGGCCCGAGGCGACGCTCTCCGAGGCCCAGATCGCGAACGTCGACCAGCACCTCGAGGCGCTCGACCTGAAGCCGGGCATGACCCTGCTCGAGGTCGGCTGCGGCTGGGGTCTGACGTTGCAGCGCGCGATGGAGAAGTACGACGTCAACGTCATCGGCCTCACGCTGTCCAAGAACCAGCAGGCCTACTGCAACGAGCTGCTGGGCAAGATCGACAGCGGCCGCAAGTTCGACGTGCGCCTCGAGGGCTGGGAGCAGTTCGGCAGCTCCGTCGACCGCATCGTGTCGATCGAGGCGTTCGAGCACTTCGGCTTCGACCGTTACGACGACTTCTTCAAGATGTGCTATGACGTGATGCCCGACGACGGCCGCATGACCCTCCAGAGCAGCGTCGGCTACCACCCGGACGACCTGCAGGCTCGCGGTAAGAAGCTGACGTTCGAGATGGCCCGCTTCATCAAGTTCATGATCACCGAGATCTTTCCCGGCGGTCGGCTTCCGTCCACCGACATGATGGTCGAGCGCGGCGAGAAGGCCGGCTTCACGGTCCCGTCGGCGCTGTCGCTGCGCAACCACTACATCAAGACCCTCGGCATCTGGGCCGGCCGCCTCGAGGCGCATAAGGACGAGGCCATCGCCGCGGCGGGCACCGAGAACTACGACCGCTACATGAAGTACCTGACCGGCGCCCAGTTCTACTTCGTCGACGAGTCCATCGACGTCAGCCTGGTCACCTACCTGAAGCCCGGCGCCGTCGCCTGACGGTGACGACGTGAAACGGCCCCGCACTCTCGAGTGCGGGGCCGTTCTCGTACGGGGATCGTCAGGCCGCGGCTTGCCCTGGGGTGCCGTCGTTGGTCGCGGCCTTCAGGGGCTGTGAAGTCGCCGGTTCGGATTGCTTACCCGCTACCGTATTCAGGCCGTTCGGCACGGCCGCGTCCTCGGTGCCGGAGCCACGCAGACCGCCTATCTCCTGGCCCGCATCGCCGGGCACCGAGAGGCCACTGCGCCCAACGGTAGCCTGCATCGACTGCCTGATGACGTTCGTCAACGGCTTCTTGGCCTGCAGCGTCGCCGTTGGGTTCCCGACGTCGGCGAGCGACGTCGTGGTTTCGGCGACGGAATCGGATGACCGGGCCGCACGGGCCGATCCGGTTGTTGCCGTTGGTGATTCACCGGCCGCCTGGTTGCCCTGCACGGGCTGCAGCGGCAGGTTCGGCGCGACTGCACCCTCGGGCGGGTTCAGCGGGGACAGGCTGGTGCCGCCACCGAGTGCGTTGTTGACGCCCTGGCCCACGGCGCCCACGAGGTCCAGGCCGACCTTCACGGGATTGAAGGTGAGCGGGTTGAACGGCAGGATCGACAGGGGCGTGGCGACACTCGGGTCGCCGCTGTAGTCGTAGCCGAGTTCGGCCAGTACGCGGTACGCCGGGGCGACGAGTTCGAGGACCGGCTTGATCAGCGGCCGCAGTCCCGACGGCACGGACCCGTAGATGAAGTCGGCGATCGGCAGCGACGTCGCCTGAATGACGACGTACTGGTTGCCATAGGAGTCCACCCGGCAGTTCACGCCGACGTTGCAGGCGATCGCGGCGGGCAGCGTCTCGGGGGTGTACCCGTAGGGCAGGGTCTCGGTCGGGCCGTTGCCGTTCGGCGTCAGGTAGAAGCCGTGCACCGTCTCGAGCGCGGCGACGGCGTTGAGCAGCGCGAAGGGATTGCCGAAGTAGCGCGGTGCGTCACCCACCGGGTCGAAGTGGAAGGACATCACGGTCTGCTTGACGAGGGGGTCCGGCGTCATGGGCGGCCCGAACGTGATGTCGAAATAGGGGATGAAACCGAGCGGGCTGAGCCGCGACCACAGGCCGCCGTCCGGTGTCTCGATGCCGCCGATGGTGACGATCTGGATGCGCTTCTTCTGCGCGTCGACCGGGATCGCCTTGATGTAGTCGTTGAGGACGTTGGAGACGACTGCCCCGCCCTGCGAGTAGCCGAAGACGACGATGTCGTCGGAGGTCTGCGTGAGGGCGTAGTCCAGTTGCTCCTGTAGGCCCACGGCGCCCTTGCCGACGGAGACGTCCCACTTGTCGCAGCCGTCCGGGCCGGACCGGCACCAGCCGGGGATGAAGGACAGCGGGAAGAAGGACGCCGGGTAGTTGATCCCCTGGAGCGTGGGGTCGGGCACGCCCTCTGCCACCGTCCCGCAGTTGAACGCGTTCGTGCACGCGGTGCCCTGCAGGTACCGGTTGCGGGCGTTCTCGAGGTAGTTGTTGACGATGTTTGCGTTGGGGGTGCCGGTGCCCTGGACGATCAGGCCGATGGCTCCGAAGGCGAGAGCGGCCGAGAAGGCCGATCCGATCAGCAGGACCACGGCACCAAGGAGGGAAAGGGTGGCGAGGTAGCCAGCCCTCAACGCTTTACGCATGCGTAGAACGATCACACAGCCGTGCCTTGATCGGTTGCTGGTTTCGCAAACCCGTTCCTGTGAGTTTCGGCGACGAGGCGGGCAGCACGAACGTTAGGCACGCGGACATTCGCCCAGCGCCGACGACCGCAACATCAGGTCGCCCAAAGCGACCCAAGCCGCTCCGTAGTAGCTGGGATAGCGCGCCTGCAGAGCTGCCGATTCATCGAGCGCCCTTGCGGAACCTGGACCGTCTCCAGCAGCAAGCAAGACGGCGGCCCGTGCGACGAGTGCGATGGGATGCTTCCATTCGACCGCGGCGGAACCGTCGAGATGACGGATCCCCACGGCTGACGGTTGCACGGAGAGCGGGATGCGCATGGCAGCGGCGAGTTCGCGGTCTTCGTGGGCGCATGATTCGGCGAGCCGGATCGGAACCCGCGCAGCGTCCAGGCCGAACTGGACCGGTGCCGATCCGTGCCCGACGGCACTGATCGCGTCTCCGTTCAACTCCGCCCAGTCGGGCGGCAGTGGCGCCTGCTGAATCAATCTCTCGATGACGCCACGGTTCCCCGTCGAGACGGTGCTCCACCGTGCGTCGAAACGGGCAAGCTCCTGCTCGGCCCGCGGGCTGAAGTAACTCGCGTTCACTTGCTGCGGGTGGGCCGTGGCCCAGTTGCCCGCGACCATGACGTACCCGTCCCCACCCGGTCTCGTCTCGCCGTCGAGCACCGCTGCCGCGAGACGTCTGCCGTGGGACGTCAGGTCGGGCGCCCCGAATCTGTCGCCGGCCAGGATGAGTGCGCGGGCCGCATCTAGATCTGCGTCACTTGCGCTGTTGGCGTCCGTCACACCGCCCTCGTACCAACGCCAGGCCAAGAGGCCGTCGGACCGCAAGAGATTGGTCTGTGTCCACGACCAGATCAGGCGAAAGTTGGGTTCGTCGTCGATGGCTGCAGCGATGAGCATCCCGTAGGCCTGTCCCTCACTTACGACGTCGCCGCCCTCGTCGATGCGGACGACGCGGCCGTCGGATGCCAGGTACTCGCGTAGGAAGCTGCGCCCGTGTTCCGTGGCGACCCCGGCGATGCCACTGTCGGGCGGTGACTCTTTCGCACCGTCCGCGTGTAGCCGCCATGCGGTGACCACCGCGACGAACACCACGACCACCAGTCCGGCGACGAGACCACGTCGCGTAGCCACTCGCGAGCCATCACCTCGATGCCTTCCTGTCTCGGCCGGTCTCGCGGGTGATCCCGAAGCGATGCTGCACCCCCCATCGTGCGATGTTGGTGACGGCCTCCCAGATGGTGCCGATGTCCATCTTCGAAGCCCCTAGCCGTCGTTCGACGAAGGTGATCGGCACTTCGACGACGACGCCTCCGAGTCGAATTGCGCGCCAGGCCATCTCGACCTGGAAGCCGTAGCCCCGGGAGTGGACGTCCGCGAAGTCGATGTCGGCCAAGACCTCACTACGGTAGGCGCGGTAACCCGAGGTGATGTCGTTGATCGGGGCACCCAGCGCGAGGCGGGCGTATGCGTTGGCGGTCTTCGAGAGCATCCGACGTCGTCGCGGCCAATTGACCGTTGCCCCTCCTGCCACGTACCGAGAGCCGATCGCGACGTGGGCTCCGCGAGAGATGGCGGTCAAGAGGCCCTCGAGTTGCTCCGGAGCGTGACTTCCGTCCGCATCCATCTCGACCACCACGTCGAAACCCTGGTCCAGCGCCCAGGCGAATCCCGCGAGGTACGCCGCGCCCAACCCCTCCTTGGCTGAACGGTGCAGGACGTGAACCTGCGACAGGCGCAGAGCGATTCGATCCGCGGCGGCACCGGTGCCGTCGGGGCTGTCGTCGTCCACGACGAGTACGTGGACGTCTGGGTTCGTGGACGTCGTGCGATCCACGATGAGAGCCACGTTGTCGATCTCGTTGTACGTCGGGATCACGACCACTGTCCGAGTCACGGGTCGACTCTCATGATGACGACGGCGTCGTTGGCCGACCCGAATTCGGCGACGGGCTCCGCGTGATCCAGTGCTTCGAACACCATGGGCATCGTCGCCTTGGACTCGGACACCAGGGTGACGCGGGACAAAGCCAGGTAGTCGATGGCCTGCCAGCTGCCGAGTCGTTGGGTGACTTCGGGGTCGCTGTCGACCTTGTAGACCCAGATGTTGCCGTGTCCATCGAAACCGGCGTTGTGCAGATCGAGCCACATCTCGCCTTCGGCGACGACGTTGGCGTCGTGGGGGACGTTGTCCCGCAGCCAGGCGGTCACCTGGCGCTGCGATGCGTCGGCGTCCACCGTCCACTGGTACTCGAGGGTGTTACTCCACCCGCTTCCGGCCACGGTGATGGCGACGCACCAGAAGACCACGACGGCCAACGATCCGGCAACGGCCGCTGCGGGTCGCCAGCGCTGACGTCGACGTCCGTCGGATCGCAGGGGAACGGTCGCCGGGCCGTCGGCGGTTCGCGTCCACATCCTGTCGCACAGTCCCGCCACTGCTAGTGCACAGAACGGGAGCATCGCCACGACGTACATCGAAGGCAGGTAACCCTGGCGCAGCAGCATCGCCGACTGGATTGCCAGGGCCAATACGATGGGACGGAGTCGACGATCTCCGACGAGCAACGCTGCCGCGACGAGTCCGCCGACCGGAAGCCAGGCATCCAGCGCTAGCCAGCTGTCGACCAATGTCCTTGCATCGCTTGATGCGTCGAACACGCTGCCGCTGCCCTTGCGCGCACTCAACTGCCAGTCGAGGGCACCGAGCAGGCTGACGTGTCCGGCGCCCGGCGTCAGCTCACTCTTGATGAGGGCGTACAGCGGGTACAGGGCCGCAGACATGGCGAGGACGAGACCGAAGGCAACCCAGACGAACTGACGGTTGTTCGAGCGGCGATAATTGGACCAGATTGCCAGCACGATCGCGGGTGCCAGTAGGAGCAGCGTCTCCTTGGTCAGAACCGCAACGGCAAAGCACAGCGCGGAGCCCACACCGGCACCCCACGCTCGCCTCGGCGACCACGCCAGCACCAGGCTTGCGAGTACCCACGGCATCGCCACGTTGTCGAGCAACGTCAATCGGCCGTAGTACATCGCCAGCGGGCTGAACAGGAACACCAGCACGGCGATGACCGCCCAGGATCGGCGCAGGCCCACCCGGCGGCCGAGCGCGTAGATCAAGAGACTCGTCGCGACTCGCGCCACGATCATGAACTCGCGCCCCGCCATGGTGCTCTGCTCGTTCCAGCGGTCCCACCCATCCGTGACCGTTGCCCACAACGACATCTGTATCCAGCCGAGCGGCGGATGGTCGTACCAGTACGTGTAGTGCGCCAGAGCGCCGAGGTTGGGAATCGCCCAGGCCTGGGCGAGGTACACGCCCTCGTCCTTGAAGCGGACCGGGTTGCCATAGACGTTGAAGGCCGTAGCGATCGAACACGTGACGATGATCGCCGCGCAGATCGCAGGTGTCCGCCACCGTGCCAATCGAGAGGTCCGGCCGGCCGGGCTAGGGGGCAGGGCGGCATCCCCGGGGCCCTCGCGTACTTCCAGAATGGTTGCCATCTAGCGGATCACGTCGTCCGAGCGATCCGGCCGGCAAGGGGTATTGCGACCGGTGCGGCGAGATCCATGTGATCGCCGACGTGTTCGGTCTTGTCCCAGCCGAGACGTCCACGCCAGTACCAGAGGAGCGCCTGCGCGGCCGCAAACGAGAGCACGAGCTGATAGGGCAGGAACGTGATGACGTAGACGACGTAGACGTTCCAGCCGATCCGACGATCGAAGGCTTTGCCGTAGTCGTGCAGGTACAGCATCTGGAGCGCCATGCCGAGCACCACGGGAATGGTGGGCACGCACAGCGCAACCGCCAGCGGCGCTGGCGACTTGATCCAGAACACGGTGAGCAGTGTCAGGGGCAGTATGGCGAGTGAGAACGTCTGGAAGAAGCTCATGCTGAGGATCCACAGCGCCACGAAGCGCTGACGTCTGGTCGGAAGAGCGCGCCAGTTGCCGGCGACGAAGCTCTGAATGAAACCGATGTTCCAGCGCCGCCGCTGCTTGATCAGCGTGCGCAGGCTCGGTGGGGTCTCCTCACGTGTCGTCAGCTTCGGATCGTAGAAGCTCAGTGTCTTCGCACCGTGGATGGCCGTTGCCCGCACGCCGAGTTCACAGTCTTCGGTGAGAGACATCGGCCATGCATCCGTCTTCACCAGCAGTTCCCGACGGAGGAAGACGGTGTTGCCTCCGAGCGGCATGAAACCGCGGTCGGACTGGTAGCGCATCTGAGAACTGAACCAGCGGGTGTACTCCAGCAGGTTGTGCCACGAGTACCACCGCGTGACGCCCATCAGCGTTCGTCTCCACCACGGGCCGTCCGGAAGCGGATCCATCAGTTGGATTCCGCCCTGGATGACCTCCACGTCGGGATGATCATGGAAGGCACGATCCACGGCGCGGAGAAGTCCCTCGGCGGCAAGGCTTTCCGCGTCGAGCACCGTGAACACGGTGAATTGCGACCGCAGGTACCAGAAGGCGAAGTTCAGCTGCTGCGGCTTGTTGGGCGGGCGCTTGCCCAAGGGATAGACCAGGACCTGGACGGGCCCTGGCGGAACCGCCGCAAGGAGGTCTCCCAGATGGGCGGTCAGATCGTCGGCCGCGATCGCCGCGAACATCTCGGACTGCTGCTCGTGCCGACTTCTATCAGCGGACATGCCGCCGTTGATTGCGGTCGCCGCGATGGCTGCCACCCGCATCGTGTCCGGGTCGTCGTCGTTGATCACCGCGAAGATCTGGTGGTTCGCGTGGTCCCTTTGCGTCCACGCCGTATTGAGCAACGTGGACGCCAGCACCGTGGTTTCATGGCGCGCCGGTATGAGAACCGCGATGGATTCCCGGTCTCGGTCATCGGGTTCGGCCAGTTCCAGATCGAACTCCCGCCCACCTTCTCGCTTCGCGTACATGAGGGTGACCAGGAACGACACGCTCATCACGAATGCCATCGTCGAGAACAGACAACACACCACGATCACGGAGATCTGCGCGTCGCCGATGAGCAGCACAGCCGTCAGTGTGGCAACAATCGTTGCTGAAAACGCGCCCGCCGCCTTGTGAGCACGAATTCTGCGGTCTTCGTCGCCATGCACCAGATGCTGGGCTCTCGTCACCGGTACCGGCGCCTCACCCGTGACATAGTTCGGCAAGTCCCACCCCAACCGTCAATTCCCGATCAAACAAAGGATTTCCCCCGCGATCAGGTCGTCCCGACTTCGACGGTGGGCAACCTGTGCTGAATTGATGCTATGGGTTGGGCGTCGATCTGTCCTGCCGAGACGGGAGGTTCTATCGACGTCCCGGAATGTTTGCGAGAATCAACGGACGGCGTCGATTGGCATCAATCGACTGCGGGGACTGCCATCGCGAAAGATTCGGCCCGGCGTCGCGACGATCGCCACACGTATCTGATCTTGTTCAGCCGCTGGCCATTTGGTCGATTAGCGCAACGGACGTGAAACCTAGTCAGGACGTAAGCTCGAAGGAGCAGTGTCCCTTAAGACGTTACGACACAGGGTATTTGATAGCCCTACGCCACCGGCACGTCGAGAATCGGCCGCGGGTCCTTGGCGCCTGGACCGTCGAAGTGCCACCACTCACCGGGGTACACCGCGAAACCGCCGGCCACCATCGCGTCTCGGAGCACCGCGCGGTTCGCCTGCTGTGCGGCGGTTACGCCGTCGGTCGCGTAGGCGAGGCTGCGCGGGGTGAAGTCGTCAAAGCCCGTGCCCATGTCGGCCGGCCAGCCGTAGTGTCCGTCGGCCATCGTCACGTCGACCGAGCGTCCGGCCTCGTGGCTGCGCGCGGACTCCGTCGGGCGGGCGACCCAGTTCGGGTTCGGCACGGCCTCGAACATCCGCACCTGAACGTCGTGCGGCCGGTAGCAGTCCCAGAACACCAGGACCTGACCCTGGGCGCGGAGTTGCCGTGCCGCCACGGCGAGGCCATCCGCGAGCGACTCGTGCACGAGGCACCGGGCGTCACTCGGATACAGCTGGATGCCGACGAAGTTGTCGGCTGTCGCGTAGCGCAGGTCGATGCGGGCGTCGGGCACCACGGACCTGACGTCGATGAGGCCCGCGGCCTGCGCCTGTGGTGACACCGGCGGTGGTTCGGCGGAGGCGGCCGGCACGGAGATCGTCGTGGCGCACAGGACACCGATGGACAGGAGGGCCCACGCGGCTCGCGACGTCACCGGACGATTCTCCCCCACGGCCGCCCAAACGACGATGCCCCCGCCACGCCGAGGCGTGAGCGGGGGCATCAGAGCCGTTGATGACCTACTGGTCAGTCTCGGCGAAGTTGCGCGTGATAGACGGGTCGACCGGGATGCCGGGGCCGGTGGTCGTCGAGACGACGACCTTCTTCAGGTAGCGACCCTTCGACGACGACGGCTTCGCGCGCAGGATCTCTTCGAGCGCGGCGCCGTAGTTCTCGGCCAGCTTGGTCTCGTCGAACGAGGCCTTGCCGATCACGAAGTGCAGGTTGGCCTGCTTGTCGACGCGGAAGTTGATCTTGCCGCCCTTGATGTCGTTGACGGCCTTGGTGACGTCGGGCGTCACGGTGCCGGTCTTCGGGTTGGGCATCAGGCCACGCGGGCCCAGGACGCGGGCGATCTTGCCGACCTTCGCCATCTGGTCCGGCGTCGCGATCGCGGCGTCGAAGTCCAGGAAGCCGCCCTGGATCTTCTCGATCAGGTCGTCGCTGCCCACCTCGTCGGCGCCGGCGGCCAGTGCGGCCTCGGCCTTCTCACCGACGGCGAACACGATGACGCGTGCGGTCTTGCCGGTGCCGTGCGGCAGGTTGACGGTGCCACGCACCATCTGATCTGCCTTGCGGGGGTCGACGCCGAGCCGGATGGCGACCTCGACGGTCGCGTCCTGCTTCTTCGACGACGTCTCCTTGGCCAGCTTGGTGGCCTCCAGCGGCGTGTACAGATTGTCGCGGTCCACCTTCTCGGCGGCTTCGCGGTATGCCTTGCTCGTCTTGCTCATGATCATTCCAATCGTTGTGTTGGAGCCGTGGTCAGCGGGCCGGAGCTGGCCCTCCCACGCCTTCTGTGGGTACTGCTACTCGTCGACCCCATGGGTCAGCGAGCTACTTGACCGTGATGCCCATCGACCGGGCGGTGCCGGCGATGATCTTCGCGGCCTGCTCGATGTCGTTGGCGTTCAGGTCTTCCTTCTTGGTCTCGGCGATCTCGCGCACCTGATCCCAGGTCACCGTGGCGACCTTGGTCTTGTGCGGCTCGCCGGAACCCTTCTGGACGCCTGCGGCCTTGAGCAGCAGGCGAGCGGCGGGCGGGGTCTTCAGGGCGAACGTGAAGCTGCGGTCCTCGTAGACGGTGATCTCCACGGGGATGACGTTGCCGCGCTGCGACTCGGTCGCGGCGTTGTACGCCTTGCAGAACTCCATGATGTTGACGCCGTGCTGACCGAGCGCCGGACCAACGGGCGGGGCGGGGTTGGCCGCACCGGCCTGGATCTGGAGCTTGATCAGCCCGGTGACCTTCTTCTTCGGGGGCATGCTGGGTGTTCCTTTTCTTCTCTGACTAAATCTTGGCGACCTGGGTGAAGGTCAACTCGACGGGCGTCTCGCGACCGAAGATGGAGACGAGCACCTTGAGCTTCTGCTGCTCGGCATTGACCTCGCTGATGGACGCGGGCAGCGTCGCGAACGGTCCGTCCATGACGGTGACCGATTCGCCGACCTCGAAGTCGACGAGGATCTCGGGACGCTCCAGCGTGGCTTCCGACGATGCGGCTCCACCTGCGGACGACCGTGCGGGCTTCTTCGCCGCGGCCGGGGGCAGGAGGAACTTGACGACGTCGTCGAGCGTCAACGGCGACGGCTTCGACGTGGCGCCGACGAAGCCGGTCACGCCGGGCGTGTTGCGCACCGCGCTCCACGACTCGTCGGTGAGATCCATGCGGACCAGGATGTAGCCCGGCAGCACCTTGCGGTTGACCTGCTTGCGGACGCCGTTCTTGATTTCGGTGACCTCTTCGATCGGCACCTCGACCTGGAAGATGTAGTCGCCGACGTCGAGGTTCTGGACGCGGGTCTCGAGGTTGGCCTTCACCTTGTTCTCGTAGCCGGCGTAGGAGTGGATCACGTACCAGTTGCCCGGCCGCCTCCGCAGGTCCTTCTTGAGCGTGACCGCGGGGTCTTCGTCCTCGTCGACGACGTCCTCGGCGGGCGTCTCGTCCGTCACGGGCGCCTCGTCGGCTCCCGCAGGTGCCTCGTCGTCCGTGGCGGTGTCTTCCGCCGGCGCGTCGTCCTCGGAGAGGTCTTCTTCTGCCTGCGCCTCGTCTTCGACGTCCGCGATCTCGGCTACGGCCTCAGCCGTCGACGACTCCAGGGATTCCGCAGTTCGGCTCGCGATCACCGTGGTGGGGTCCGCGGCCGCGATGCGCGCGTCGGACACATCCGAAGCCGAAGGCGTACCGCCCTCGAAGGAAGTCACGTGTCAGTCCTCTCTCAAAATCTCTACTCGTCGGCAGGCAGCGCAGGTCAGCCGAACACCATTCCGATGATCTTGGCGAAGCCGAGGTCGACTCCACCGATCAACGCCACCATGAATGCCAGGAAGATCAGCACCACGGTGGTGTAGCTGACCATCTGCTTGCGGTTGGGCCAGATGACCTTGCGAAGCTCGGCGACGACCTGCTTCAGGTAGTTGATGACGAAGGTGAACGGATTCCTGCTGGGCCCGTCCTTCTTCGTGGTCTTGGCCTTCTTGCCGTCACCGTTCTTGACCGGTCCGGCCTCGGTGGTCGCGACGCCGTTCCCGGTTCCGGCGCCTTCGGCGCGGGTCCGCTTGCCTGTGGGCCGCTGCGGCCGGGTCACCACGGCGCCGTGGCCGTTGGTGTCACCGTTGCCGCCGGACTTGTCGGTGCCGTCGCCTGCGGAGCCGGCACCGTCGCGCTCGTCGCTCACCGCATGCTCCCTCTATGTGTCATCGTGTGCCTCCGTGGTCACCTTCCAGTGTCCACGGTTTGTTCAGTTGAGCAGGGGCGACAGGACTTGAACCTGCAACCTGCGGTTTTGGAGACCGCTGCTCTGCCAGTTGAGCTACGCCCCTTCGAGAACGGCACTGATGGCAGAGCCTTCCCGCGGGCCCCACACAATTCGCGCGCCACCCGATCGGTCGATACGCAACCGGCGGACAGCGCGCTAAATTGGGCAAAACCCCGAGGACCGAGTGTACATCGGCCCAAGACTGAGTTGCTAATCCGCTTCCGGGGAGATCACCGGCGCCGCGGTCCGCATGACCTGGCCGGTCTCCGGATCCCACTTCATCGACACCGAGTTGTCGCCCTCGTGGCCCATCACCGTGGTGAAGGCCTCCATGACGAGCGTGCCCTCCGCGTCGGTGCACACGTTGCGGGTCACCACGATGTCGGCACCGAACCGCTCGTTGACCGACTCGATGTGCATGGTCCCGGTCAGGATGTCACCGACCTTGATCGGCCGGTGGAACAGGAACTTCTGGTCGACCTGGAGGATCTGCATCTGCGCGAGACCGATGTCGACGTTCTGGAAGAAGTGGTTCTGGATCATCATCGCAAATATCGAGGCGAACGTGAGCGGCGCAATGAGGGTGTCGTGACCCAGTTCTGCCGCCGAGGCCTCGTCGAACGAGGCCGGGTCGTCGGTCTTGATCGCCCTGGCGAACTGGCGGACCTGCTCGCGACCCACGACGAACGTGTCCGGATACTTCCAGACCATCCCGCGGATGTCCGTCTTGAGGGCCATGTCTATGCCAACTTCGCGGTGGCGACGGCGCGCCCGAAGATCTTCTTGCCCCCGGTCGTAGCGGAGATTGCGATCACGACCGACTTGGTCTCGGGGTCGACGGACTTCACCCGACCGCCGAAGACGATCTCGGCTCCGACGCCGTCGTTCGGGACGGGGACCACCGCGGTGAAGCGGACGTTGTACTCGGTGACCGCAGCAGGATCGCCGACCCACGAGGTCACGAAGCCGCCGCCGAGACCCATGGTGAGCATGCCGTGCGCAATGGCGGTGTCGAGGCCGACCTGCTTGGCGATCTCGTCGTCCCAGTGGATCGGGTTCAGGTCTCCGGAGACCCCGGCGTAGTTGACCAGGTCACCGCGCGTCAGCGGGATCACCCTCTCGGGAAGCTGGTCCCCTACCTTCACCGAATCGAACTCACGCAGTGCCATCGTCGAAACCCTCTGCTCCTATTTCGCCCGTCCGACCCGCGAGGGTCGTGAAGGACTCTTGAACGACATTCCCAGAAGAATTGCTGATGACGCTCTTCAACACGATCAGGTCGGTGCCGTGCGCCTGTCGGACGGCGTGCACGGAGACGTCGCAGTACAGCTTGTCGCCGGCGTAGATCGGCCGCAGGAACGTGAATTCCTGGTCCACCTGGACGATCTTGGCGTCCTTGATGCGGATGTTGGCGTCGGCGAAGAAAGCGGTCTGAGCCGTGTACCCGAAGATCGAGATGAAGGTCAGCGGCGCGGGCAACGCGTCGTGCCCCTGCCGGGCTGCGACGTCGGCGTCCTGGAAGACGGGATCGTCGTTCTTGACCGCGATCGCGTACTCGCGGATCTTCTCGCGTCCCACCTCGTAGTAGTCGGGGTAGCGGAAGTGCTTCCCGATGATGTCCGACGACAAAGCCACAGTTGATGAACCTAACCGGTCAGCCCCTGGGCCGAGCCCACGGGATGAACCGCTAGCGCGATTCCTTGTGCGGCTGGTGGTGGCCGCAGTTCGGGCAGAACTTCTTGATCTCGAGGCGATCGGGATCGTTCCGGCGGTTCTTCTTGGTGATGTAGTTGCGGTGCTTGCACACCTCGCAGGCCAAGGTGATCTTGGGCCGTACGTCGGTACTCGACGCCACGTCAGTGCCTCTTTCGATGTCTATTCACGGTTCATTGGAACTACTTGTAGCGGTGGGGGGACTCGATCCCCCGACCTCACGATTATGAGTCGTGCGCTCTAACCAGCTGAGCTACACCGCCGTGTCGAGGCGCCTGACCAGCAGCAGCGTCTCGAAGACGCGTCGCTCGCCCGGGTGTCCGCCGAGCCCCCTAACGGAATCGAACCGTTGACCTTTTCCTTACCATGGAAACGCTCTACCGACTGAGCTAAGGGGGCCTGACCCTCGACGTCGACGGCGTCGACTCGGTGGGCCTTGAAAAGGGTACAGTCTCGCCGTTTGCGACGCCAAACCGCTGCTCGCGGACCCACCCCGGGACCACCGTCGCGAGCCACCTGGGCTGCTCGGCGCCGGACGGCGGCCATAGTCTGGGCGCATGGCCGACGACCGTCTGTACTTCCGTCAACTGCTGTCCGGCCGCGACTTCGCGGCCGACGACGCGATCGCCCAGCAGATGCGCAACTTCTCCTATCTGATCGGTGACCGGGAGACCGGGGACTGTCTGGTGGTCGACCCGGCGTACGCCGCGGGCGAGCTGGCCGACATCGTGGAGTCCGACGGCATGCGCCTTTCGGGCGTGCTGGTCACCCACCACCATCCCGACCACGTCGGCGGGTCGATGATGGGCTTCGAGCTGAAGGGCCTCGCCGAACTGCTCGAACGGGTCAGCCTGCCCGTCCACGTCAACACCCACGAGGCGGACTGGGTCTCCCGGGTCACCGGCATCCCGCTCACCGATCTGACCGCCCACGAGCACGGCGACATGGTCGCCGTCGGCGACGTGGAGATCGAACTGCTGCACACACCCGGGCACACGCCCGGCAGCCAGTGCTTCCTGCTCGACGGACGCCTCGTCGCGGGCGACACCCTGTTCCTGGAGGGATGCGGCCGCACCGACTTCCCCGGCGGCAACGTCGACGACATGTACCGCAGCCTGCAGGCGCTCGCGAAGCTCCCCGGCGACCCGACCGTCTTCCCCGGGCACTGGTATTCCGCCGAGCCGAGTGCGGCGCTGTCGGACGTCCGTCGCGACAACTACGTCTACCGGGCCGGCAGCCTCGATCAGTGGCGGACGGTGATGGGCGGCTGACCCATGACCCGAAGTAGCGCGTCACGGGGGCACCTGCGCTATCGTCCCGATGCGCAGCGCTTCCTCGGGCGCGTGACGAGGAGGAACCTGCGATGACGACACCGACGACGCCGGCCGGCTGGTATCCCGACCCCGACGGGTCGGATGAGCAGCGGTACTGGGACGGCGACGCGTGGACCGAACGACGCCCGGCTGCAACCCCTTCCGAGTCCCCCAACGAAGACGAGCCGGCAGCGACGATTCCCCCGATCCCTCCTGGCGAGCCATCCGCGTTCGAACCTCCGACGTTCCAGTCGTTCGAGACGCCGACGTTCGAGGAGATCGCCTCCGGGGCGCTCTCGATGCCCGAGCCGCCACCGGCTGAGCCCGAACCCCCGGTCGCGGAGGCTCCGGCCGACGTTCGGGAGGACGACGCTCTGGAAGCCGAGGCCCTGAGCGCCGACGCCGCCGAACTGCAAGCCTCCGAGGCGGACACGCCCGCCGAGCCGTGGCCCGCGCAGCCGTCGTCGTCGGAGCACTCGCCGTCCGACCACGCACCGTCCGAGGAGACGCCTCGCTTCGCTCCGCAGTCCTTCACCTCGCAGCCCGAGGCGTCCGGAGTCCCGGGGTGGGGAACCACACCCACCGCCGGTCATGGCGCGTCGTTCGGCCGCGCTGACGCTCCCAACAATCGCCGGCTGCTCATCGGATATTTCGGGGCCGTGGGCGCCCTGCTGGTGGTCCTCGTCCTGATCCTGCTGTACGCCTTCGTCATTCGCGACGACGAATCGTCCTCGACGTCGTCGCCGGACCTGTCGACGCCGAGCGCCGAACCTGCACTCAGCGCGCCGTCGGAGACCTCCGCACCCATGGAGACCGAGGAGGCGCCGCCCGTCGAGGCCGGTGTCGCCGACGGTCCTCTCACCTTTGCGGTGACGGCGTCGGAGTTCCGCCCCACGGTCACCTCCACTGTCGACCGGGCGCTGGAGAAGCCGGCGGTCGGTCAGTTCGTCGTGGTCACCGTCGAGGTCGCCAACACCAGTCCGGACGTGCAGGACTTCGTGTCCGCACTTCAGGTCCTGAAGTCCGACGGCGTCCCGTTCCCTGCCGACGACCAGGCGTCCCAGTACGTAAGCGGCGGCGTCACGACGGTCGATCCGGGCGCGACGGTCCAGACCGCGATCGTGTTCGACGTACCGGTCGGGACCGTTCCGACGTCGGTCGAACTGCACGGTGCGCCGGGCACTCCCGGGGTCGACCTCCCGCTCTAACCGGGTGCGTCGACTCGTCGGACCCTCAGCAAACACGACGCACCGTGGCATACGATGCCGTCGGCGAAGTGGCTTCACTGATCGCCGAGAATCGACCACGTGGGGGCATTGTGGACCGGATGACGTCGACGTGGGCAGGACTCACCAGCCTCGGATCGCAGGGGTGGTTGGCGATCGCCGCGTGGGTGGCGCTGGTCGTGATCATCGCGATCGCCGTCTGGGCCAGTCGGGTGGTCGCCAAGAACCGGCAGCTCAAGGCGGACCAGATCCGGCCGCAGGTCGCGATGTTCATGGAGCCGCATGGATCGGACTGGCACGTCATCGAACTGGTGGTCCGCAACTTCGGGCAGACCGCGGCGCACGACGTCCGCTTCGACTTCCCGAACCCGCCGACGGTCGCGGTGTACGAGGACAACCCGTTCGACGGATCCCCGGAGGTCGCCGACCTCGACCTGCCCAGCGAACTGCCACTCCTCGCACCGGGACAGGAATGGCGAACGGTCTGGGATTCGGCGATCAGTCGTGAACAGCTCGGCGGCTCGATCCGCTCACGCTTCGACGGCACGTTGACCTACACCGATCGGGCGCGCCCCACCGACGGGAAGAAGTCCCGCGGCTGGAGCAAGCGCCAGACGTTCGAGTCGAAGGTGTGCCTGGACTGGGCGACGTTGCAGCCGGTGCAGCGGCTGGACCTGCTGACCAGTCACGATCTGGCCAAGCGCGAGAAGCAGAAGCTCGAGCTGCTGCGCACCGTCCTGACGTACTTCCACTACGCGTGCAAGGAGACCCGCCCGGACGTGTTCCGCGCGGAGATCGATCGCATGAAGCGCGCGATCGACGAGACGCAGGACCGCTGGCGCATGAGTCAGGCGGACGAGACCACGGAGCTGGAGCTGCCGTGGATCAAGGACGCCGACGCCGGTCGCCACCGCGTTCCCCTGCGCTGACCGTCGGGCGTCCCGGGACGCTCAGTAGCATCGCCTCGAACACCCGCCTACAGGGAGAGTCGATGAGCAGCCCCGTCACCTATGCACTGAACGAATCCGTTGCGACCATCACGCTGGACGACGGCAAGGTCAACGTGCTGTCGCCCGCGATGCAGCAGCACGTCAACGACGCACTCGACCAGGCCGAGCAGGCCGCGGCCGCCGGCGAGGTCAAGGCGGTCGTGCTGGCCGGGAACGACCGGGTGCTGAGCGCCGGCTTCGACCTGTCGGTGTTCAACTCCGGGGATGCCGCCGCGGCGCTGGGGATGCTGTCGGGTGGGTTTGAGCTGTCGATCCGGCTGCTGACGTTTCCCGTGCCGGTGGTCATCGCCGCGACCGGTCCGGCGATCGCGATGGGTTCGTTCATGCTGCTCAGCGGCGACCACCGGGTGGGGTCGCCGAGTTCGCGCTGCCAGGCCAACGAGGTCGCGATCGGCATGGTGCTGCCCATTTCGGCGATCGAGATCATGCGAATGCGTCTGACTCGAGCCGCTTTTCAGCGTGCCGTCGCCCTGGCCGCGGTGTTCTCCGGGGACGCCGCGGTGTCGGCCGGTTGGCTCGACGAGATCGTCGAGGACGGAAACGTGCTGGCCCGCGCACACGAGGTGGCCGCGGAATTCGCCGCGACGCTGCACGTGAAGGCGCACAGGGCGAGCAAGCTCAAGGCCCGCGACGACGGCCTCAAGGCGATCCGGGCCGGCATCGTGGGCCTGCCGGAGGAGTTCGGTAACAGCTAGTCGCCGACATGCGTGACGTTGTCGGCGGGCCGGATCGACAGCCCGGGGCCGCCGACATCTGCGTGACGGTCGTCCGCCAGGCGGATCGACGACCCTGACGCAGAACTCGCGGCCTGACGCCGGGCAGCCCACCCGCATTGTCGCTAACTGTCGCTCGAAGGCGGGCAGCCCGTCCCACTCCCGTCCACGCCGACGCCGACGCCGACGCGAGAAGCGAACCCTCTACCCCGCTTCGGCGTCGACGCGGGCTTCCAGCTCGTCGAGGACGCGCTTTAATTCACCGACCAGCCAACCGTCTTGGTGCTTCTGATAGACGGCGAGCAGGGACCGGTAGTACCAGAGGTGTTCGCGCGGGTCGTTCTCGCTGAACCGCTGCCAGACCGCCGGCCCGTTGGAACGGTGGTCGCGCAGGATCGCGCGAGCGTTGTCGAGCTTGTCCGCCAGTGAGACCAGCAGGGTCGCCTTGGACGCATATTCGAGGTGGTCGACGTAGGCCTGCTTGCGCTGCTTCCACGGCGGCTTGGGCACCTGGTCGGTGTCGCTGCACTCCTCGACGATGGTCGCCACGTCGTCGCCGAACTTCGAGCGGATCTCGGCCAGCGTGGGCGCCCCGCCCTGATCCTCGACGGCATCGTGCAGGAGGCCGGCGATTGCCTGGTCCTCCGTGCCGCCGCCCTCTATGACGAGACTCGACACCGACAGCAGGTGCCCTATGTACGGGATCCCGCTGCCCTTGCGTTCCTGGGTGCGGTGGAGTCGGGAGGCGTACGCAAGCGCCTCGTCGAAACGGCTGGACAGCTTCGGTGTGGTGGTCTCCGCTGGCATGTGCCCCCCTGTCTACTCGCTTGGCACGCCTTCACTGTGGCACAGCGGTCCGACATCGAAACCCCGCAGCGACGAACCGGCACCCCCTGTCGGACCGACGCCATAGGGTGGGAGCCGATGGGCCTCCACCTCCACCGCGCCGAGCGCACCGACGCACTCGCCTCCGGACTCGCACAACTCCTCGCAGAACCGCTGGACGATCCGTTCGCGATGGAACTGGTGCTTGTCCCCGCCCGCGGCGTGGAACGGTGGTTGTCCCAACGGTTGTCCCACGTCCTCGGCCGCGGTGATGGCGCCGACGGCGTGTGCGCGGGCGTGGAGTTCCGCAACCCGCGGTCACTGATCGCCGAACTCACCGGCACCGCCGACGACGATCCGTGGTCCCCGGACGCCATGGTGTGGCCGCTGCTCGAAGTCGTCGACGGCGCCCTCGACGAACCGTGGTGCCGGCCTCTGGCGCAGCATTTGGGGCACTTCGAGGACGGCGACGCCGAGAGAGAGTTGCGGCTGGGTCGCCGCTACGCGGTGGCACGTCGCATCGCCGGGCTGTTCGCGTCGTACGCCCGGCAGCGTCCGCAGCTGCTGGTCGACTGGCTGGACGGCGCACCCACCGGCCTACCCACCGACCTCGAGTGGCAACCGCCGCTCTGGCGCGAACTCGTCGCCCGCATCCCGGCCGATCCACCACACGTCCGGCACCGCGGCACACTCGCCAGCCTTCGGTCCGCTGCCAATCCGATTCTGCCGCAACGCCTCTCGATGTTCGGCCACACCCGGCTCCCGGCCACCGAGATCGAGTTGATCACCGCACTCGCCGTCCACCACGACCTGCACCTGTGGCTGCCGCACCCCAGCGACGAACTGTGGCGGTCGCTGTCCGGTATGCACGGCGCGGTCGAGCGACGCAAGGACGGCAGCCATCGCGTCGTGGGGCACCCGCTGCTGGCCACGCTCGGGCGCGACCTGCGCGAGTTGCAGCGCAGCCTGCCCGCGGACGTCGCCTCCGACGAGCACCTCCCCGGGACCACGCACGGCGACCACCTCCTCGGCTGGCTGCAGGCCGACATCGCCGCCAACGCCATTGCCACACAGGGCCGTACGCACACGACGGCCGACCGATCCGTGCAGGTGCACGCGTGTCACGGGCCTGCCCGCCAGGTCGACGTCCTGCGCGAGGTCCTGCTCGGACTGCTCGCCGACGACCCGACGTTGGAGCCGCGGGACATCCTGGTCATGTGCCCGGACATCGACACCTACGCCCCACTCATCAACGCCGACTTCGGCCTCGGTGACATGCTGCCGGGCGTGCATCCCGCGCACCGCCTGCGGATGCGGCTGGCCGACCGGGCACTGGTGCAGACCAACCCCCTGCTCGGCGTCGCGACGCAGCTGCTCGGCCTGGCGGGAAGTCGGGTGACGGCCAGCGAGGTGCTCAACTTCGCACAGTCCGCACCGGTGCGGGCGCGCTTCGACTTCACCGACGACGACCTCGAGGACATCACGCGCTGGGTGCGCCAGGCGAACATCCGGTGGGGTTTCGACCAGGAGCACCGCAAGCCCTACGGCGTCGACTTCGTCCACAACACATGGCGTTTCGGCATCGACCGCGTGCTCACTGGGGTGGCGATGTCCGACGACGCGCACGCCTGGATCGACTCGACTCTCCCCCTCGACGACGTCAGCAGCAACCGCGTCGAACTCGCCGGTCGCTTCGCCGAGTTCGTCGACCGCCTCCGGCGCACCGTCGACGCGCTCGACACCGCGCAACCGCTCCGCGCGTGGCTGGCCGCGATGTCGGACAGCATCGGCCTGCTGACCCGCACCGTCGACGCCGACGCGTGGCAGGTCGGCCAGATGGAGCGCGAGTTCGCCGACGTGCTCGCCGCCGCCGGAGCGCGCGCGGACACGGAGCTGCGACTGCCCGACGTCAAGGCGCTGCTCGAGCGCCGGCTGGCCGGCCGACCCACCCGTGCGAACTTCCGGACCGGCACGCTGACGGTGTGCACGATGGTTCCGATGCGCTCGGTGCCGCACCGCGTGGTCTGCCTGGTGGGTCTCGACGACGGGGTGTTCCCTCGCCGCGGCGTGATCGACGGCGACGACGTCCTGGGCCGTGCGCCGATGACCGGCGAGCGTGACTGGCGTTCGGAGGACCGGCAGCTGCTGCTCGACGCGATCGGCGCCGCCACCGAGAAGCTGGTGATCACCTACACCGGTGCCGACGCCAAGTCGGGCCAGGCCCGTCCACCCGCCGTCCCGCTGGCCGAACTCCTCGACGCGCTCGACCGGACCACGCCGCAGTCGGTCCGCGACGACATCGTGGTCCGACATCCCCTGCAGCCGTTCGACGTTCGCAACGTCGAACCCGGCCGGCTGGTTCCCGACGTGCCGTTCACCTTCGATCCGACCGTCCTCCGGGCTGCCCGCGCCGGCGTGGCCGATCGCACGCCGCCCACACCGTTCATCGACGGCCCCCTGCCGATGCCGCCACCGTCGGACGTCGAACTGGCCGACCTGATCGCGTTCTTCCGCGATCCGGTCAAGGGGTTCTTCCGCGAGCTGCAGTACACGCTGCCCTGGGACGTCGACGGCGTCGACGACGAGATGCCGGTCCATATCGATGCCCTGGAGGAGTGGGGCGTCGGCGACCGCATGCTCACCGACATGCTCCGCGGGATGACGCCCGAGGACGCCCGGAACGCCGAGTGGCGACGCGGCACGCTGCCGCCGGGCCGTCTCGGGTGGCGCAAGGCCACCGAACTCTGCGATCAGGCGCACCTGTTGGCCGCGGCGGCCATGCGGTACCGCAACGCGGCGGTGCGCGCGTTCGACGTCGACGTCGACCTCGGTGGGGGTCGACGGCTGACCGGCACGGTGTCCTCGGTGTTCGGCGACCGGATCGTGTCGGTGACCTATTCGAAGTTGGCGGGCAAGCAGAAACTGGCAACGTGGATTCCCCTGCTGGCGCTGTATGCCCGCGATCCGTCGACGGAGTGGTCGTCGGTGTGCATCGGCAGGCCGCGGCGTGGCAGCACACCCGCCGAAGAGGGTTTGGGCCGGCCCGACGACGCCCCCGTAGACCTGCTCAAGGATCTGGTGAAGATGTACGACGCGGGCAGGCGGGAACCCCTGCCGCTGCCCATCAAGACGTCCTACGCGTGGGCCGCCGCCCGCAACACCGGTCATGATCCGGAGGCGAAGGCGATGTTCGCGTGGCGGTCGAATAAGTTCCCCGGCGAGGAGGAGGACCCGGCTCAGGTTCGCGCCTGGGGTAGGGGCACCTGGCTCGAGGACCTGATGCAGCCCCTGCGACCCGGCGAAGAGTACGACGGCGAGACCAACCGCCTCGGCGCCTACTCCAGCCGGCTCTGGTCGCCCATGCTGCGCGCAGGTCAGGATCCCAGCTGATGACGCCCTTCGATCTGTGCGGCACGCTGCCGGCCCCGAACTCCACCACCGTGCTCGAGGCCAGCGCGGGCACCGGGAAGACGTTCGCGCTCGCGGGTCTGGTCACCCGTTACGTCGCCGAGGGCGTGGCGACGCTGGACCAGATGCTGCTGATCACCTTCGGCCGCGCGGCCACGCAGGAGCTGCGCGACCGGGTGCGTCGCCAGATGGCCGACGCAGCAGCCGCGTTCGACGATCCGTCGCGAATTGGCGACAACACGCTGCTGGCCTGCCTCATCGACGCCACCCCCGCCGAGTGCACCGAGCGCAGACAGCGACTGCGTGATGCGCTCGCCTCGTTCGACTCGGCGACGATCGCCACCACCCACCAGTTCTGCCAGCTGGTGTTGAAGTCGCTGGGAGTGGCCGGTGACTCCGACACCGGCGTCACGCTGGTGGAGAGCCTCACTGATCTGGTCACCGAGATCGTCGACGACCTCTACCTCGCGCACTTCGGCCAGGAGCGCGACGACCCGGCGCTGACCTACGGCGACGCGCTGAGCCTCGCGCGCGAGGTGGTGAACAACCCGGCGACGCAACTGCGGCCGCTGCATCCCGAGCCGGGAACACGAGCCGAGACCTGCATCCGCTTCGCCACCGACGTGCTCGCCGAAATCGAGATCCGCAAGCGGCGCATGGGGATCCTCGGCTACGACGACCTGCTGACCCGCCTCGCGAACGCGCTCGATGCGCCGGACTCCCCCGCTCGCACGCGGATGCACCAGCGCTGGCCGATCGTCATGGTCGACGAATTCCAGGACACCGACCTGGTGCAGTGGCAGGTGATCGACCGGGCGTTCAGCGGGCGGTCGACGCTGATCCTGATCGGCGATCCCAAGCAGGCGATCTACGCGTTCCGGGGCGGTGACATCGTCACCTACCTCGGCGCGGCGCAGAGCGCGGGCGCCCAGATGACGCTGGCTACCAACTGGCGCAGCGACGCCGCTCTGGTCGACCGGTTGCAGGCCGTCCTCAGGGGCGCCCAGCTTGGTGACCCCAGGATCGTCGTGCGCGACGTTCGGGCCGCGCACCAGGGCACCCGGCTGGCCGGTGCGCCGCACCCGGATCCGTTCAGGGTGCGGGTGGTGCAACGAGAGACGTTCGGCAAGAGGGGGATTCAGAACGTCCCCATCGACGACATCCGCAGGCACGTCGGGCGCGACCTCGCCAACGACGTCGCCACGCTGCTCGCCAGCGGCGCCACGTTCGACGGTCGCCGGATCGAGGCGCGTGACGTCGCGGTGATCGTCGAGACGCACAAGGACGCCCGCATCTGCCAGCAGGCGCTGGCGGCCGCCGACATCCCGTGCGTCTACACCGGCGACTCCGACATCTTCGAGTCCGCCGCGGCCGAGGACTGGCTCGCCCTGCTGGAGGCGTTCGACCAGCCCCACCGACCGGGTGTGGTCCGAGCCGCCGCCGCCACCATGTTCTTCGGCCACACCGCCGCCTCCCTGGTCGCCGGGGGCGACGAGCTGACCGACACGCTGTCGGACACGTTGCGAGAGTGGGCCGGTCACGCCCGCGAGCGCGGCGTCGCGGCGATCTTCGAGGCGGCGCAGCTGAGCGGGATGGCCGACCGCGTGCTGTCCTGGCCCGACGGCGAGCGGCACATGACCGACCTCGCGCACGTCACGCAGATGCTGCAGGACGTCGCACACCGCGACCGGTACACACTGCCGGCACTGCGCGACTGGCTGCGCGCCGAACGCGACGAGCGCGGTGACGGACGTACCGAGCGCAACCGCAGGCTCGACAGCGACGTGGCGGCGGTGCAGATCATGACCGTGTGGGTCAGCAAGGGCCTGCAGTACCCGATCGTGTACCTGCCGTTCGCCTTCAACCGCTGGGTGCCCGAAGACGAGAACGTCCTCTACCACGACGGCGACGTCCGGTGCCTGTACGTGGGCGGCAAGGACGGCCCCGACTACCACGCCGTCGCGAAGCAGGGTCGCGCCGAGAACGCAGGTGACGACAGCAGATTGACCTACGTCGCCCTGACCCGGGCGCAGGGGCAGGTCGTGGCGTGGTGGGCGCCGTCGGCGAACGAGTCCACCGGCGGCCTGTCCCGCATCCTGCGCGGCCGCGCCCCCGGTGACGCGGCCGTGCCCGACGTCTGTCTGCCCAGCAGGATCGGCGACGACGACGCGTGGGCACGGCTGCAGGCGTGGGCCGACGCGGGCGGGCCGGTGCTCGAGAAGTCGGTGCTCACCCCCGCGCCCAAGGCTCCGGTGCCGAAGCGGCCGACCGACCTCGGCGCACGGCACTTCCACCGTGGCATCGACACGTCGTGGCGGCGTACGTCGTACTCGGGTTTGATCCGCGTCGTCGAAAGCGCCAGCGTCAGCAGCGAACCAGAGACCGCGGAACTCGACGACGAGGCGTCCGCCGAGATCCCGCTGGCCCTGCCGCCCGCGGGCCCGTCCGTGCCGTCTCCGATGGCCGACCTGCCGACCGGCGCGAAGTTCGGCACCCTGGTGCACTCGGTGCTGGAGACCGCGGACCCCACGGCGGCCGATCTCGCCGTCGAACTGGAGGCGCAGATCCGGGAGCACCTGGTGTGGTGGCCGGTCGACGTGCCGCCCGACGACCTGGCCCGCGCACTCGTGCCGATGCACGACACGCCGCTCGGTCCGCTGGCGAACGATCTGACGCTGCGCGAGATCGGGTTGCCGGACCGCCTGCGCGAGTTGGACTTCGAGTTCCCTCTCGCCGGCGGCGACCTGCGGGCCGACGCGCCGGACGTCCGACTGCGCGACGTCGGCCGGCTGCTCACCGAGCACCTAGCGGCCGACGACCCGATGGCGTCGTACGCCGGCCGGCTGACCAGCGAGCCGCTGGGGAGCCAGACGCTGCGCGGGTACCTCAGCGGACAGATCGACGCGGTGCTGCGCGTCCCGGACGGCATGAGCCATCGCTACGTCGTCGTCGACTACAAGACCAACTGGCTCGGCGACGGCGACGAGCCGCTGACGGCCGCGGACTATGACCGGCCGCGGCTGATCGAGGCGATGCTGCACTCCGACTATCCGCTGCAGGCCCTGCTGTACAGCGTCGTGCTGCACCGGTTCCTGCGCTGGCGGCAGCGCGGCTACGACCCGGACCGCCACCTCGGCGGCATCCTCTACCTCTACGTCCGCGGCATGTGCGGTCAGGAGACGCCGGTGGTCAACGGCCATCGCGCCGGGGTGTTCGACTGGCAGCCGCCCGCGGCACTGATCGTCGCCATGTCCGAGCTGCTCGACGTGGGGAGGCTGGTCGCGTGACCGTCGTCGACGAGGCGCACTGGCGGCGTGCGGCCGGCGCGGCCGGTCTGCTGCGCGAGTTCAACGACGCCGGCGTGCTCGACGCCTCCGACGTCCTCGTCGCGCAGCGCGTGACCGCTCTCGCCGGCGAGGCCGATGAGCGGGTGGCGCTGGCAGCGGCACTGACCGTGCGCGCATTGCGCGGCGGGTCGGTGTGCCTGGAATTGGCCGGTGTCGCCGAGCAGGTCGACCTTCCCGAGCTGCCCTGGCCCGACGTCGACGGATGGTTGACCGCCGTGCGTGCGAGCCCTCTCGTCGACACCCCTCCGCACGTGCTGCGGCTGCGCGGTGACGCCATCTACCTCGACCGCTACTGGCGTGAGGAGCAGCAGGTGGCCGAGGACCTGCTGGCCATTGTGTCCGCCGATCCGACGACGGCGTCCGCCACCGACGTCGAGCGGCTGTTCCCGCCCGGCTACGCCGAACAGCGCGCCGCCGCCGAACTGGCTCTGCGGCAACGACTCACGGTCATCACGGGCGGGCCGGGCACCGGCAAGACGACGACGGTGGCGCGGCTGCTGGCCCTGCTGGCCGGCGACGCGCACGCCAAGGGTTCCCCGCCGCTGCGCATTGCGCTGGCCGCACCGACCGGCAAGGCCGCCGCCCGCCTGCAGGAGGCGGTCCGTGCCGAGATCGCCCAGCTCGACCTCGTCGACCAGCGGCGCATCGCGGGACTGCAGGCCACCACGATGCACCGGCTGCTCGGCAGCAGGCCGGACAACTCGTCGCGGTTCCGCCACCACCGCGGCAACCGCCTGCCGCACGACGTGGTGGTGGTCGACGAGACCTCGATGGTGTCGTTGACGATGATGGCGCGGCTGCTCGAGGCGGTGCGGCCGGAGGCGCGGCTGCTGCTGGTGGGCGACCCCGACCAGCTCGCGTCGGTGGATGCGGGTGCGGTGCTCGCCGACCTCGTCGACGGGCTCGGCGCGCGCGTCGACGTGCGCATCGCGGAGTTGAAGACGCCACACCGGTTCGGTGCGGCGATCGGCGCGCTGGCCCTGGCGATCCGGGACGGCGACGCGGACGCGGCGATCGACGTGCTGCGCGAGGGCGGTGAACACGTCGAGTGGATCGACGCGGAGGACCCGGGCCCGGCCCTGCGCGCGGTGTTGCTCCCTTCCGCAATGGATCTGCGCCGCGCGGCGATCCTCCGCGACGGCAAGGCGGCACTCGCCACGCTCGACGAGCACCGCCTGCTGTGCGCGCACCGGCGCGGCCCGCACGGGGTGGCGCACTGGAACCGGCAGGTCGAGCGGTGGCTGACGGATGCGACCGGTGAGCCGATCTGGGCGGCCTGGTACGCCGGCCGGCCGATCCTCGTCACCGCGAACGACTACGGGCTGGGGATCTACAACGGCGACGTCGGGGTGACGCTGATCGACGACGCCGGGCTCCGGGCCGTGGTCGCAGGCAGCGCGGCGCCGGTCGAGTTCGCGATCAGCCGGTTGGCCGACGTCGAGACGATGCACGCGATGACCATCCACAAGAGCCAGGGCAGCCAGGCCCGGGAGGTGACGGTGCTGATGCCGCCGGTCGACTCGCGGCTGCTGACCCGGGAGTTGTTCTACACGGCGGTGACCCGGGCGAAGGAGAAGGTCCGGGTGGTGGGGTCGGCCGACGAGGTGCGCGAGGCCATTTCGCGCCGGGCCGTGCGCGCCACCGGGCTAGCATCGAGGTTGAGATGAAGACCGCCATCGCCCTGCTGATCGCCGTCGCGCTGACCGCGTCCGAGATGCCGTCCGCCCACGGCGACCCGATGCCGACCCCGACCGAGCAGCTGATCGTCGTCACCGCGCCCACCGCGGATTCCGACGTCGGGAGGCTGGCGGCGTACGAGCGCACCGGACGTGAGTGGCGCCTAGTGCGCGGTCCGATCGACGCCGACCTCGGCGAACTCGGCGTGGGTGCTCCCGCCGACGACGTCTTCCGCACCCCGACGGGCACGTTCCCGCTGGGCCTGGCGTTCGGCCGCGAGCCGAATCCCGGTACGTCGCTGCCCTATACGCAGGTGACCGCGCAGGACTGGTGGGACGAGGACGTCGACTCCCCCACCTACAACACCATGGTCCGGTCGGATGAGATGCCCTCCGAGGACGCCGAGAACCTTTACACCTCGGGCCAGATGTACGACTATGCGGTGCTCGTCGAGCACAATCCGGAGCGCATCCCGGGCCGGTCGGCCGGGATCTTCCTGCACGTCACCGACGACGAGCCGACGTGGGGCTGTATCGCCGTCGAGCGCGACGAGATGCGTTCGCTGCTGCAGTGGCTGACGCCGTCGGCCAACCCGCGGATCACGATCGGCGTGGGTCCCGAGCCGGTGCCGCCTGCCGCGTAGGCGCTACAGGCGTCCGACGCCGCGCAGACCCTCGACGGTGTCGGCGAGCGTCTCCGCCGGGTCGCGCTGCACGATGCCGAGGTCCCGTTCGGCCGGTCCGTCGTCGGACGCCGGCATCTGGGTGTAGTACTGCATCGCCGCGGAGTCGATCGGGGTCTCGAACGGCAGCCGGTCTCCGATCACGTCGAACAGCCGGCCCAGCGCGCGCAGCCCGCTGTCGGGCACGGGGACCGCGACGAGGGGCCGGTTCGCGGCCTCGCCGATCAGCTTCGCGAGGCGGGCGACCGGCACGCGCTGGCCGCCGGCCATGTATCGGCGCGGCCCCTTGCCGGGTTCCAGCAGGGCGACGTGCAGGTCGGCGAGATCACGGACGTCGATCACGATCCAGGCGGCGCTGCGGCCGGGCACGCCGTACATCTTGACCGCGGCCTCGACGCCCTCGGCGGCCTCGCCGAACTGGTCTCCCGCGGGCGGGCCGAGCACCATGCCGGGATAGGAGATGCTGACGGGCGCGCCGGCGTCCTGCAGGCCGCGGGCGTAGGCCTCGACGACGGCCTTGGACTTGCCGTAGCCGTCGGAGCCACCGACCACGGGCAGGTCGGCGTGCAGGGTCTCCAGACCGGGCCGGAACAGTGCCGAGAAGCTCGAGACGTGCACGACGGGGTCGATGCCGGCCTTCACCGCGCCGCCGAGGACGTTGCGCGCGCCCTCCAGGTTGGTGAAGAGCATCTCGTCGGCACGTGCCGGATCGGTCGACACCATTGCGGCGCAATGGATCACGCCGTCGCAGCCCTCGAGTGCGGTCGCGGTGGTGGACGCGTCGGCGATGTCGCCGACGACGTGGTCGCCGATGTCCACGCCGATCCGCTCCGCACTGGTGCGCAGGCGGTCGGGGTTGCGGACGAGGAACCGCACCTGGTGGCCGGCGTCCTGCGCGGCCTTCGCGGTCCAGGCGCCGACGAAGCCCGTGCCACCGGTGACGAGTACGCGCAACGGACCCTCCCAGGTTCAGCGCACCGACCGACCGGCACGACGGGTGGAATGTATCGCACGCCCAACCGTCAGCGATTCGTCACGCGCTGCGGGTGTATGAGGCCCCAGCCGTGGGAACCTCGACATCATGATCGGACGCGTGGCATCACTGGTGGGTCAGGTCGGCGAGTCGCTGCTGTCGATCGTCGGCATCCGCAACGGCACCGAGGAACCGCGCCACAATAGCGAGCCTCTGGGCGACGGCGTCGAACTGCGCGAGTACGGCACGCGCATCGCCGCCGAGACCACGGTGACCGCAGTCGAGGCCGACGAGGAGGGCGCGCGCAGCGAGGGCTTCCGCCGGCTGGCGGGCTACATCTTCGGCAAGAACACCACGAGCGGCGACATCGCGATGACCGCGCCGGTGGTGCAGTCCCGCGAGGGCAAGAAGATCGCGATGACGGCGCCGGTCGCGCAGTCCGCGCAGGACGTGGAGGTCGGCACCGGCTGGGTGATCCGCTTCTTCATGCCCTCGAAGTGGACGCTCGAGACGCTGCCCAAGCCCGTCGACGAGCGGGTGCGTCTGGTCGAGGTTCCCGGGGAGACGTTCGCGGTGCTGAGGTTCAGCGGCGACCGCGGTCCGGACGCCGTCGCGAAGAAGACCGCCGAGCTGCTCGACGTGGTCAAGGCCTACGGGTTCGAGCCGTCCGGGGAGCCGGCGGCGTGGTTCTACGACCCGCCGTGGACCCTGCCGCCCCTGCGCCGCAACGAGATCGCCGTCCCGGTGGCGGTGTGACCTCGACCGTGCCTGCAACGTCCCATCCCACCCGTGCGGCCGTCGCCTGGCGCTGGGTGGCGCTGGTGCTGGCGTTGAGCCAGCTGGCGGCGCCCGCGGTGACGAGCGCGCTGGCGGGTGACTTCCTGGCGTCCGGTGCGACCAACCGGGCACTGATCACCCCCGCCGGGTACGCGTTCGGGCTGTGGGGCGTGATCACCGTCTTGAGCGCCGTCACGGCCGTCGTGATCGTGCGGTACGGCCTCGGATCCTGGTGGGAGACCGGGATTCTCATCGACATCTGCATCGTCTTCGTCGGCTTCAGCCTGTGGTTGGTCATTGCCGCGCAGAGCTGGCTGTGGGTCAGCGTCGTGGTGTTCGGCGTAATGGTCGGCGCGCTGGCGCACGTCATGCGCAAGCTGATCCGGCACCGCGACGATCTGACCTGCCCGTCGTGGGCGGCGACGCTGGCGACGGTGACCTTCGGGCTCTATCTCGGCTGGAGCAGCATCGCCTGGTTCGCGAACGTCGCGGCGGCCTTCCTCGACGAGGGCTGGTCCGCCGAGGGTTGGTGGTGGCAGTTCGTGGTGCTCGTCCTGGCGTCGGTGTCGGCGATCGGAGTGACGCTCATGCTCCGCGGCACCCTCGGCTACGTGGCGGGTGTGCTGTGGGCTCTCGTGGCGATCGCGGTCGGCGCAGCGCAGCGCGGCAGCCCGGTACTGGTGTCGACCGCGGCAGTCGCCGCGGTGGTCGTGGCGGTGGTGGCTGCGGTGACGTGGCAGCGGCTGGGCCGACGCGCGCGAATATCCCCTGCGACGGCGTGACGGACCCGGTTTCCGCAGATCACAAACCAAAGGTGACGATGCTAACAAGGTGCTTGCTATAGCTAGCACCAGCTTGCAGACTGATTCCACACGTACTCGGCAGCATCCCAAAGCAGGCGGCCGAGGCACCCAAGGAAGGGAATCGAATGTCTGTTACCAGCGGACCCATCAATCTCGTCAAGAGCGTCCTCGACCTGGGGGTCGGCGTCGTGAAGCAGATCCTCGGCGTCGTCCTGGGCAACGAGAAGCTCGAGGAGCAGGGCAAGGCCCAGCAGGACAAGGCCGAGGCTGAGAAGGACGTCGCCAAGAAGGAGGCGGAGGCGGAAGCCGCCCGCGCCGAGGCGAAGACCCAGGAAGCGCGCCAGAAGGCCGCCGAGAAGTCCTGATCTCCCTGGTCCCTGCGTAGACCGAACGCAGAGACAGCACGCGCAGACCGAGCGCAAAGACCGAAGCACTGAAGAGCAGCCACTCCCCCGGGTGGCTGCTCTTCTGCTTTTCCGCTACGGCTTGACGAGGTGCCTGCTGAGGATCGCCACCCGGTTGAACGCGTTGATGGCGGTGGCCACCCAGATGACGGCGGACAGCTCGTCGTCGCCGAGCACCTTCCTCGCCCGGCCGTACTCGCGCTCGGCGGTGTCGTGATCGGGCAGCGTCGTGGTGATCTCGGCGAGCCGCAGTGCCGCCTGTTCGCGTTCGCTGAACAGTTCGGTGTCCCGCCACACGGCGACGGTGGTCAGCTGCTTCTCGGTGACGCCCGCCGCGGCCGCCTTCCGGTGGTGGACGTCCAGGCAGGTCGGGCAGCCGTTGATCTGCGAGACGCGGACGTTGACCAGTTCGACGAGGCTCCGCTCGAGTCCCGCGTCCGTGGCGGTCTTGCCGACGGCCACCGAGGCGCCGACGAAGGCCTTGTAGGCGTCGGGGCTCTGCTTGTCGACGTGCACGTGCTCGATGTCCACCAGTAGCCTTTGGATCGTTGGAGTCGGACCCGATCGTACGCAGCCGGGAGGAGTGCCATGACGCTGACCGACAAGACCGGATCACCCGTGTCCGTGGTCCGCGAGGACGACGCCTTTGCGGTCATGGTCGACGAGAACGTCGTCGGGCGAACGTACTTCGTCGACCGCGACGGTCAGCGCGTCTTCTTCCACACCGAGGTCGACGCCGCCCACGGTGGCCGCGGCCTGTCGACCATCGTCATCGCAGAGGCGCTCGTGGCAACGCGGTCGGAGGGGCTGCGCATCGTGCCGGTGTGCCCGACGGTGGCGAGATACGTCACCGCCCATCCCGAGTTCGCCGACGTCGTGGACAAGCCGACCCGCGAGATCATGGCCTGGCTGCGGTCGACCGTCGAGACCTAGACCCCGGGCTACTAGGCGCGGGCGCGCGGCACCGGGTGGTCGGCGTCCCACTGGCGCTCGACGCGCTTGACCCGGTGGTGTTCGACCGCGACGAGGATCGCGCCCGCGGTCACCAGCGCGCCGGCGATCAGCCCGAGCGTCAGCTGCAGGTCCGTGCGGCCGTACGCCGTCGCGGCGACGAACCCGGCGATCATCGCCGTGCCGAGCATGATGAGCCCGAGGCCAGGTAGCCACAGCGTGTCGATGAACGACTCACCGGCGTGTGGCTGGCACGTGCGGGAGTGGTCGACGGGATCTCGATGTGCGCCCTTCATGGGTGTCTCCCTTCGAAGATTCCTCCACCGTACGCCGATTGTGAGCTACATCACATCTCCTCCTCCGGCGAGCGTGCGTGTTTGCGGGCGACACGCCGTCGACGGACCTGAGTTTGCGCACGCTCGCGAGTGAACCGGACCCCGAGACCGTCCCGAGCGGTGTCCCTCACCGGCGCGTCAACGACCGATGACGGCGCGCGCCCACCCATGGGCGCCGGCGAGGACGGCCCGCGCGCAACCCATCCGTACCCCCGATCGACACAGAACCGTGTCCACGTCGTGCGGTGCCGATTGGCACGTCGCCGCCATGGGGCGCGGTACCGTGATGCGCGGTTGACAACACAGCCATCCGGACCCGTCACGGCGGCGACGTCATCGTCCCCACCGAGAGCACTGCTCACCGACTCGGCCGACCCTCGTACGGTTGTGCCTGAATGACGGAGTCCCTTGGCTACCTACTCTGTGACGTCCGCGTCGCCAAGCCACGTCCTGTTGCCAGTGGAGGTGTCGCAGTGAGTCGCTTCACCGAAGCGATGTTCGCCAACGCGCTGTCCAGTCCTCGCGGCATGGTGACCGGCGAGCCCGATGCGCCGGTCCGGCACACTTGGGCCGAGGTCCACGAACGTGCCCGCAAGATCGCGGGCGGGCTGGCGAAGGCCGGCGTCGGCCACGGTGACGCCGTTGCCGTGCTTGCGGGCGCACCGGTCGAGATCGCACCGACGGCACAGGGCATCTGGATGCGCGGCGCGTCGCTGACGATGCTCCATCAGCCGACCCCCCGCACCAACCTCGAACGCTGGGCGGAGGAGACCACCGCCGTCATCGGGATGATCCGCGCTGCCGCCGTCGTCGTCTCCGACCCGTTCATGCCCGCCGCGCCGCTGCTCGAGCAGCTGGGCCTCAACGTGGTGACCATCGAAGACCTGCTGGCCGCCGACCCGATCGACCCGATCGACACCGACGAAGGCGACCTCGCGCTGCTACAGCTGACCTCCGGATCGACGGGTTCGCCGAAGGCCGTCCAGATCACGCACCGCAACGTGGTGTCCAACGCCGAGGCGATGTTCATCGGCGCGGACTTCGACCAAGAGACAGACGTCATCGTCAGCTGGCTGCCGTGCTTCCACGACATGGGTCTGACGGGCTACCTGACCGTGCCGATGTACTTCGGCGCCGAGCTGGTCAAGGTCACGCCGATGGACTTCCTGCGCGACACCCTGCTGTGGGCCCGGCTGATCGACAAGTACAAGGGCACCATGACCGCCGCCCCCAACTTTGCGTACACATTGTTCGCGAAGCGACTGCGCCGCCAGGCCACGCCGGGTCAGTTCGACCTGTCGAGCCTGCGGTGGGCGCTGTCGGGTTCCGAGCAGGTCGAACCCGCCGACGTCGAGGACCTGATCGAGGCGGGCGCACCGTTCGGATTGCGCCACGAGGCGATCGTCCCCGCGTACGGCATGGCGGAAACCACTGTGGGCGTGGCGTTTTCGGAGTCGGGCGGCGGCATGGTCATCGACGAGGTCGACGCCGACCTGCTGTCGGCGCTCCGTCGCGCAATCCCAGCCACCCGCGGCAACACCCGTCGCCTGGTGTCGCTCGGCAAGGTGCTCAAGGGCTTGGAGATCCGGGCCGTCGCGGACGACGGACGCATCCTGCCGCAGCGCGCAGTCGGCGTGCTGCAGGTGCGGGGCGAGCCGGTGACCTCCGGGTACATGACGATCGCGGGATTCGTTGCGGCACAGGACGAGCAGGGCTGGTACGACACCGGCGACCTCGGCTACCTCACCGAGACCGACCAGGTCGTGGTCTGCGGCCGGGTCAAGGACGTCATCATCATGGCCGGCCGCAACGTGTACCCCACCGACATCGAGCGCGCTGCCGCACGGGTCGACGGCGTGCGCGCGGGCTGCGCGGTGGCGGTGCGTCTCGACGCCGGTCAGTCGCGCGAGAGCTTCGCGGTCGCGGTCGAGTCCAAGGAGTACGAGAACCCCGACGAGGTGCGGCGCATCGAGAAGCAGGTGGCGCACGAGGTGGTCGCCGAGGTCGACGTCCGGCCGCGCAACGTCGTCGTCCTCGAACCCGGCATGATCCCCAAGACGCCGTCGGGCAAGCTCCGTCGTGCGCACGCCGTGCCGCTGGTCTCCTGATCGTGGGGTTTCCCGCCTCGACGTGCGCCGAGTAAGTTGGGCCGCCTGTGCACGTGTAGGAGGGCCATGGCCGAGTTCGACGGGCAGCCGGGCCGCGAGGCGCCGCCTGCCTGTGACGTCTCCGCCGAGCAGGCGCAGTCCGACGAGGTCGACCTGCACCAGGGCCTGAGCAGCCTGGCTCACGTGGTCGCCGACGCGCGCAGTGTCGAGGACCTGCTGTCCGACGTAGCCTCCTTCGCCGTTCAGGCCATCCCGGGTGTCGACGGCGCCGGGGTGACCCTCGTCGAGTTCGTCAGCGGTAGCCCGCGCGCGCACGCCTGGGCGGCCACCCCGGGGTTCGTGCGCGACATCGAGATCCTGCAGTACAACAAGCTGCAGGAGGGCCCGTGCATCACCTGCATGCAGACACGCCGGCCCGCGGTGAGCGGCTCCATCGGCAGCGACGACCGGTGGCCCCGGCTCCGCGGTTCGGTCGCCCGCATGGGCGTGCACTCGGTGCTGGCGCTGCCGATGTTGATCGGCGACAAGGTGATCGGCGCGATCAACTCCTACGCGTACGAGCGAGACGTCTTCGCCGAGCACGCGGTGCGCGTCGGGGAGCAGTTCGCGGCGCCCGCCGCGGTGTCGATCTACAACGCGCAGCTGCTCGCGACGGCGCGGGAGAGCACCGAACGGATGCGTCGTGCGCTCGAGAGCCGGACGGTGATCGACCAGGCCATCGGGATCGTCCGCAGCCGGTCGGGCATCGCCGCCGAGGACGCCTTCGAGCGGCTGACAAAGATCAGCCAGGCCGAGAACGTCAAGCTGCACGTCGTCGCCGAACGGCTGGTCGACGAGGCGGTGCGGAAGGCGCAGCTGCGTCAGGGTTCGGGGCCGCAGAACGCCGCCGACGTCGATGGACGAGACTGATGCCATGACGGAACCCGGTGCCACCACCCGCGTCGCGGTCTACCTCGACTTCGACAACATCGTCATCTCGCGGTACGACCAGGTGAACGGTCGCAGCTCCTTCATGAAGGACAAGTCGAAGGCGAAGGGCCTGCCGCCCGAGCGCCTGGAGCGCGCGACGGTCGACGTCGGCGCGATCATCGACTTCGCGTCGTCGTTCGGCACGCTGGTGCTCACCCGCGCCTATGCGGACTGGTCGGCCGGCGTCAACGCCGACTACCGGGGACAGCTCGTCGGCCGCGCCGTCGACCTCGTTCAGCTCTTTCCCGCCGCGGCGTACGGCAAGAACGGCGCCGACATCCGGCTCGCGGTCGACGCGGTCGAGGACATGTTCCGACTGCCCGATCTGACCCACGTGGTGATCGTCGCGGGCGACTCGGACTACATCGCCCTGGCGCAGCGCTGCAAGCGGCTCGGCCGGTACGTCGTCGGGATCGGCGTGGCCGGGTCGTCGAGCAAGTCGCTCGCCGCCGCGTGCGACGACTTCGTCATCTACGACGCGCTGCCCGGCGTCCCCGTGTTCGAACCCGATCCGGTGCCGGTCGAAGAACCCGACGAGACCGACGAGTCGGATGACGCCGAGAACCCGGACGAGCCGGCGGAGAAGACGCCGCGCAAGCGGGCCGCCCGGCGCAGCAGCAAGCCCGCCGGTCCGCCCGGGGAACCCGAGCAGCCCGACCCGCAGACCGCCGCGACCGGCCTGCTCAAGCGTGCGCTGCAGATCGGCCTGGAGAAGGACGACGTCGACTGGCTGCACAACTCGGCGGTCAAGGCGCAGATGAAGCGCATGGACCCGTCGTTCAGCGAGAAGTCGCTCGGCTTCCGGTCTTTCAGCGACTTCCTGCGCTCGCGTACCGACGTCGTCGACCTCGACGAGAGTTCGACGACGCGGCTGGTGAAGCTGAAGTAGTACCGCCTGGCGCCGAGACTACGGTTGTTGACGGATTTCTCGAGATATCCGTCAACGAGCGTAGTTTCGGCGTAACACAGCTAGGACTCCGGCACGTCCACGTCGAATGCGTTGAGCAGCACCGACACCAGGCTGTAGCAGCCGATCAGGTAGACGAGTTCCGCCGCCCCGTCCGCGCCGAACGCCTCGACAGCGGCCCGGTAGGTGGCCTCCGGCAGCGCCCCGCCGCGGCTCAGTGCGGCCGCCACGTCGTACGCGGCGCCTTCGTCTGCGGTGAGGTCGCCCGGACGCTGCCCCGCGACGATGGTGGCGATCTTGGCCGCGGTCAGGTCGGTGGCGGCGGCGACGCGTTCGTGGGCGTACAGCTCGTATCGCGCGCCGGCCGCGGCGCCGGTCACCAGAATCGCGACCTCGTGCGGCGCCTTCGGCAGCGTGGTGTGGTCCATCAGTGACTTCGTGAAGCGCCACGCCGGACCACCCCAGTCGGGGAAGTGCAGCATCGGGGCGAACGGGCCGACGAGTGCACCGTCGGCACGCTCCGACACGAACCCGTGCAGGTGCTCGTGGACGGTCTGAGCGATCTCGTCGTGGAGGGCCCGTTGGTCACCGGACATGCTCGCGGGCGGGATGGGCGGCAGACGCAGCATCGGCACTCTCCTCGTTCGATCGGATGACACTGGAAGTCACCCCGATCAGACCACGACCTGGAGTCAGGTGCTCGTCGGCTCGGGGCCTCTCGCCACCAGCTCCGCGGCGACGTCGACGAGCCGCGTGTTCGACTCCTGCGACAGCCGCTTCAACAGTTCGAAGGCGTGCAGCGCGTCGACGTCGAACCGTTCCATGATCATTCCCTTGGCCTGTCCGATGACGTCCCGGCTAGCCAACGCTGAGCGGAACTGCAGGTCCTTGTCGTCGGCGATCAGTGCGACGGCCGCCTGGGTGGCCAGCAACGCGGCCAGTGCCTCGGCGTCGGCGGTGAACACGTCGCGTTCTCCGGCGAACAGATTCAGGGCCCCCGCGCGGGAATTGTGGGTGTAGAGCCGGAAGGACAGCATGGCGTGCACCCCGGCGGCGATGGCGGATTCGGCGAACCGGGGCCACCGCGTCTCCTGGCTGAGGTCGTTGCTCACGGTCGCCACGTCGTCGAGCGCGGCGTCGAGGCAGGGTCCCTCCTGATAGCGGCGCTGCACGTCGTCGAGGTCGATGGCCACCTGGCTGGTGGCTGCGACCGACTCGAACACGTCGGCACCCGAGATGAGCAGCACGTCCGCGTAGTCGACACCCTCGATCAATTCGACGGCCGCAGTCGTCACCCGGGACAGCGTGGTGGCGATGTCGGTGGGCTTGCGGAACTGCGCGGTCAGTTCGGACATGGTGGCGCGCAGGCCGTCGGTGTATTCGTGATCGTTCACGGCGACTTCCTCTCGCTCGACGGGGCGAAGCGAAGGGGGTCGTCAGACAGAATCGCCGGGAGATTCGATGACTGCGTCCGCGAGACGCGACGCACGGCGGAATGCCGTTGCAGACAGTTTTCTACCCGAGCATTACTCGATCAAACCGTTTCGCGGGGTTCGCCGGTCACGTCACATGCCCGTAAGAAAGGCTGGGACGCCGAATTACCGCGCGGTGCGTTCGCGCGCCCACTCCGGGTCGCTGGGCATCAGCTCCGCCGCCGACGGATCGGTGGGCTGGACGCCGGAGTCATCCGAGTAGGGCTGCTCGAGCGCCCGCGCCACCGCGTTGCGGTAGGTGGTCAGCCCCTTGGCCGGTGGCGCGATGACGGTGTCGACGTCGCGATCACCCATCACCGAATCTGACTTGAGGGACGCGACGAGCGGTCGCACCAGGCCCGCGGGCATCGGGGTGAGCAGCGCGATGCCCCAGCTGACGATCGCCGGCGTGAGCCCCGGCACGGGGACGATGCGTCGCGGGGGCAGGCCGGCCACGTCTCCGAATTCGCGCAGCACGTCCGCGTAGCGCAGGACGTTGGGGCCGCCGATGTCCCAGGTACGCGACGTCGGCACGGAGGCGGTCGCCGCCTCGGTGAGGTAGTGCAGGACGTCGTCGACGGCGATGGGTTGCACCAGGTGACGCGACCACCTCGGCACGGGCAGCACCGGTGACACCTCGACGAGATGGCGGATCATCTCGAACGACGCCGAGCCTGCGCCGATGACGACACCTGCTTGTAGCGCAACGGTTTCGATGCCCGACGCGAGCAGTGTGTCCCCGACGCTCGAGCGCGACTCGAGGTGCTTGGAGAGGTGCCCACCCGAGGGGTGCAGGCCGCCCAGGTAGACCACCCGCCGGACGCCCGCCCGGCGCGCGGCCTCGACGGTGTTGGTCGCCGAATCGGCCTCTTCGGACTCGAAGTCCGACGAGGTGCCCATCGAGTGGACCAGGTAGTAGAGCACGTCCACGCCGGCGCAGGCGGCGTCCAGCGATTCGGGGTCGGCGAGATCGGCCCGCACGACGTCGACGTCGTCGCGCCACGGGACCGAGTCGAGATCGCGGGGGTCGCGCGCCATGGCCTTCACCCGGTGGCCCGCCGCCAGCAGACGCGGAATCAGCCGGCCACCCACGTAGCCCGTCGATCCGGTCACCAGGCACGTCAATCGGTTCTCGCTCATCCCTGAGTCTTCCCCTGATACGGAGAACCCGAACGTGACCCTCGTGACGTCGCGGTGACGAGCGGCTACGAGGCCCTGTCCCGAACCACCTCGCGCACCCGCGAGGCGGCCTCCACCGGATCCTCGTGCTCCCACACCCGCACGCTGACCCAACCTGCTTCGGCCAGCCGCTCGTCGGTGTTGCGGTCGCGCGCCCGGTTCCCCTCGACCTTGTCCCGCCAGAACTTCGCGTTCGACGCGGAGACGGTGTGGTGTTCGGGGCAGCCGTGCCAGAAGCAGCCGTCGAGGAAGACGGCGACCCTCGCCCGCGGGAACACGAGGTCGGCGGTGCGACGCAGCCCGGGAAGCGGTTTCGCGGCGACCCGGTAGCGCAATCCGAGCCGGTGGACTGCGGACCGCAACGCCAGTTCCGGCTTGGTGTCCCGGCTCTTGTTCGACTGCATCCGCGCTCGCGCCTCCGGCGACGACGCCCACGACTCGGCCATGCCTCCAGCGTACGAACGGCGCGCCGCCGGACCAGCCGCACGGCGCGAAATAGGATCGCGGGGTGCTCGCCTCCCCTCCCGACGCCAGGCCAGACGTCGGGTTCGAGCGGTTCCGCACCCGGGCCGGCGTCTACGAGCGGATCCTTAACCGCCGTGACGGCCGCACGGTCACCAGCACGCTCGCCCAGGCGCCCGACGAAGGCACCGGCCCCGCTGACGCCGACGACGCCGAACGGGCGTGGCTCCAGAGCACCACCCCGCCCGCCGTGACCGGTACGCGCCGAGCGGTCCGCACGATCGACCTGTTCGCCGGCTGCGGCGGTCTGTCGATCGGCCTCGCCGAAGCCGCCCGCGCCCTCAACCGCCCCTTCCGGCCGCTGCTCGCCGTCGACCTCGACGCCACGGCAGTGAGCACCTATGCGACCAACTTTCCCACTGCCGCCGCGCTGCGCACCGACGTCGAGCAGCTGCTGCCCGGCGACGTCGGCGCCGCGCTCACCCCCGCCGAACGCCTGCTGGCGAGACGGCACCGCGACGTCGACGTGCTCGTCGGCGGCCCACCGTGCCAGGGCCACAGCGACTTCAACAACCGCACCCGCCACGTCGACGACAAGAACGAGCTGTACCGCACCATGGTCCGCGCCGCCGAGGTGTTCACGCCGACGCACGTCCTGATCGAGAACGTCCCGGGTGCGATCAACGACCGCCGCGCGGTCGTGCAGCGCACCGCCGACGCCCTCACCCACCTCGGCTACACCGTCACCGTCGGCGTGGTGAACCTCGCCGAGATCGGCGTCCCACAGACCCGCCGCCGCCTCATCCTGATGGCCAGCCTGGCGCACTCCCTCACTCCCGCAGAGGTGGTCGACCGGCACCGCCGCGACACCCGGACCGTCGCCTGGGCGTTCCGCGACCTCGAGGACACCGATCCCACGACCCTCCTGGACGCGACGGCGAAGTCCGCACCCGACACCCGCCGCCGCATCGACCACCTCTTCGACCACGGCCGCTTCGAACTCCCCGACAGCCAGCGGCCCGCCTGTCACGCCGGCGGCGGGCACAGCTACAAGTCCATCTACGGCCGCCTCACATGGGACCGGCCCGCGCAGACCGTCACCACGGGCTTCTACAGCATGTGCATGGGACGCAACGTCCACCCGAGCAGGCGGCGCACCATCACCGCGCACGAAGCCGCACGGCTGCAATGCATTCCGGACTGGTTTTCCTTCGACGGCGTCCAGCGGCGCACCGCGCTGGCACGAATGATCGGCAACGCCGTGCCCTCGCGGCTCAGCTACGCCGTCGCGCTGGAGTGGCTGCGATGACGCTGACCGTCGCGGGACTGTTCGCCGGGATCGGCGGCCTCGAACTCGGCATGACAGCTGGCGGCCACCGCACCGCACTGCTGGTCGAGAACAATCCCGTCGCCGCGCACGTGCTGCGCCGCCGCTTCCCCGACACGCCGATCGAGAGCGACGTCCGCGACGTCGACGCGCTCCCCCGCGGCACCGACCTGCTCGTCGCCGGATTCCCCTGCCAGGACCTCAGCAGCGTCGGCCGCAAGGCCGGAATCACCGGTGCGCGAAGCAGTCTCGTCGGCGAGGCACTGCGACTCGCCCGGCGCTCCGACGTGCCGTGGCTGGTGCTGGAGAACGTGCCGTTCCTCATGTCGCTCAACGGGGGCGCGGCGCTGCGGCTGGTCACCGAATCGCTGACCGCGCTGGGCTACCGGTGGGCGTACCGCGTCGTCGACACCAACGCCTTCGGCCTGCCGCAGCGGCGCAACCGGTGGTACCTGGTGGCGAGCCGCGACGGCGACCCCCGCGACGTGCTGCTGGCCGACGACGCCGAGAGACCGGAAGCGATCGCCACCTACCCGGACGTCGCCTGCGGCTTCTACTGGACCGAGGGCACGAGGTCGTTCGGCTGGGCGGTCGACGCGGTTCCACCGATCAAGTGCGGGTCGTCGGTGGGGGTGGCGTCACCCCCGGCGATTCGGCTGCCGTCGGGCGAGTACGTGACCCCCGACATCCGGGATGCCGAACGGCTGCAGGGCTTTCCGAGCGACTGGACCGCCCCGGCCGACGAGGTCGCCAAAGGCGGTGAACGCTGGCGCATGGTGGGCAACTCGGTGAGCGTGCCGGTGGCCGCGTGGATCGGCCGACGTCTCGACGAGCCCGGACGCTACGACGCCGCTGACGACGAACCGTGGGCGGGACCCAGGTGGCCGCGGAAGGCGGCATGGGCCGACACCGATGGCGTCGTGTACGGGGCTGACGTGGGGCCGTGGCCGCAGTGGGCGGACAGGGTGCCGCTGGAGCACTTCCTGCAGCACCCCGGGAAGCCGCTCTCCGGCCGCGCGGCAACCGGCTTCATCAGCCGAACGCACAAGGGCAGCTTGCGTTTTCCGCCGGGCTTCGTCGACGAACTGACCGACTACGCCGCCGCGCGGTGACTCAGCGCCAGGCGAGGCGTTTCTTCCAGGTCCGTTCGTCACCCTCGACGCCGACCCAGGACCCGGCCGCGTAGTTGATGTGTTCCTTCACGCCCGTGCGGATGACGTCGAGCGACCCGTCGGGCAGCTCGTGGTAGGTGTCGCCGTAGCGCAGGTACTCGTTCGTCCCGCCGCCGGTCAGCGTCACCATCACCGTCAACGCATCTTCTCGGGTATCGAGTCGAGGGCGTGCAGGACGTGGACGGCGATCTCGCGCGCCTGGTCGTCGTCGAGCTTCGACTTGTCCTGGATGACGGCCTTGACGAGTTCGACTCGTCGTCCGTAGGGGGTCTTGAGGAGAACTGCGGACGCGGCCATCGGGATTCCTTAGATCGAGCATGTCAGCTCGAACCCGAGCTACTCGTACCCCCACCGTACGCTAGTTTTCCGTTGCGCGACCGTCACATTCGCGCGCGCTGCTCCCGGAGCAGAACGTGCGCCAGCAGTAGGTACTTCTCCGCGACAACCGACCACGACATCGTCGGCGCCAGCCGTCGACCCTCCGCCGCCATCTCGCCGGAAAGCCTTGGGTCGGTGAGGATCCGGCGCAGCGCCGTGGTCATCTCCTCAGGATCGTCGTGCGCGACCACGATTCCCGCGCCGCTGCCGAGGAGATCGACGGCATGCGGGAACGCCGTCGCGACGACGGGCCGGCCACTGGCGACGGCCTGCACGAGCACCCCGGAGGTGACCTGTTCGGTGGCGTCGTACGGCAGCACCACCGCGGCGCACGACTGGATCAGGGCGGCCAGCGACCCGCGGCCGAGGTAGTCGGGCTCGAAGGTGACCGCGCCGACGAGGCCGTCGCGCTTGACCTGGTCGAGCCGGGCCTCGCGGTAGGACTCGCCGTCGTCGGCGAGCGCACGGGGGTGGGTCCTGCCGGTGACGAGGTAGCGCGGCTGCCCCCGCAGCTCGCGCAGCGCGCCCATCGCGTGGATGACCCGCTCCACGCCCTTGCCCGGCCGCAGCAGTCCCCAGGTCAGCAGCGTGGGACGGCCGCCGCGCTTCAGTCCGGCGGCCGCGGTCAGCGTCACGCCGTGCGCGATCGTCGCGACCCGGCCGCGCCACAGGTCGTAGTGGGCGTGCAGTCGCTCGCCGACGGAGTCCGAGACCACGACCACCCGGTCGGCCATCGTCAGCACCGACTCGAAGACCGCCCGCTGGTGCGGGGTCGGCAGGCGCGGTACGGCGTGCGCGACGACGATCATGGGGACGGTGACGGCGCGCATCACCTCGACGAGGTCCTCGCCGTCCTCACCGCCGTAGATCCCGACGTCGTGGTGGATGATCACCACGTCGAACCGGTTCAACCGGTCGACGCAGGCCGCAATGGATTCCCTTGAGCCACCAGACAGTTCACCCACGATGCGTGCGTCGCCGCACTCCACGCCGTCGGCCACCCGCACCACGCTGACCTCCGAGCCGGCAGCGCTCAGAGCGTCGCACAGCGACTTGCTGAAGCTCGCGAGCCCGCAGAACGTCGGCGGAAAGGTGCCGAGCACGCCGACGGTGAGCGGGGTGGTTCCGCGCGGCCCGATGGCGGCGCGAGTGGGGACCTGGCTGAGGGAGGGTGCTGACAACGGGAGTCCTGACGCGCGAGCCGCGGAGTGTCCGGCTCGAGCGGTTGCTCACGAAGTACAGCGCTGAACTGCGCATTCATCCCGGACTGGTCAGTTTCCCAACCTCCCGACCATACACCCGCGGCGGCATCCGTCCGGGCCTCCCGCTGACCGTTTGGCCGGTATCGGCACGGGTAGCCGCCCGCTCGGACGGACACCGACACCAACGCGGGAGAGGACGAGATGCGCGCAGCAGTACTCGAGAAGGTGGGCGAGGCGCCCACGGTGATGGACTTCGACGAGCCCGACGGCGACGTCGTCGAGGTTCGGCTCGCAGGCCTCAATCCGGTGGACCTCGCGTTGGCGTCCGGGCAGCTCGGCGAGCCCGATGTGCCCAAGGTCGTCGGCAAGGAGGGCGTCGGCATCACCGCCGACGGCACCCGCGTCTACTTCGACTCGCCGCCCGCGCCGTTCGGCTCGTGGGCCACCCGCACCCGCGTCGACCCGGACAAGACCTACCCGGTGCCCGACGGCATCGACGATGACCTCGCCGTGGCGTGCGGCATCGCCGGCCTGGCCGCGTGGCTGCCGCTGACGCGGCACGCCGAGGTCACGTCGGATTCCCGGGTGCTGGTGCTGGGTGCGACGGGCGTGGTCGGCAAGATCGCCGTGCAGGCCGCGAAGGTCCTCGGCGCCGGTCGCGTCGTGGGCGCCGGCCGCAACTCGGACGAGCTGACCAAGGCCCGCGAGCTGGGTGCCGACGCCGTCGTTCAGCTCGGTGGCGACGACGACGCCGAGGCGCTGCGGTCCGAGGCCGGTGACGGCTACGACATCGTGATCGACCCCATCTACGGCGACCCGTTCCTCGCGGCGCTCGCGGCCTCGGCGGTCGGCGCCACGCTGATCACCATCGGTCAGGGCGCGGGCGGCGGGCCGGAGATCCCGTTCCGGGCGCTGGCCGGCCGCACCCACGTCGGCCACATGAACGACCTGATGCCGCCGGACGTGGTGCGGGCCGCCTATGCGGAACTCACCGGGCTGGCCGCCGAGGGTCGCATTCAGGTGGAGACCACCCGCTACCTGCTGGAGGAGGCGGACAAGGCGTGGCAGGCCCAGAACGACGGGCCGCACGTCAAGATCGGGGTGGCGACGTCGTGAGTGCCTACCCCGACTTCGACACGATGCCGATCGGCAGCCAGTGGCGTGCCGGCGCGGCCGGCTCGACTCGCGAGTCGACCGACCCCTACAGCGGCGACACCCTGGCCGAGATCCCGCAGGCCAACGAGGACGACCTGAACGAGGCCTACGAGACAGCGGTTGCTGCGCAACCGGATTGGGCCGATGCACCGCCGGCTGAGCGCGCCGGCGTGATGCGCGCGGCGGCCGACGTGATGGGCCGGCGCAAGGACGAGATCGTGCACTGGCTGGTGCATGAGACCGGCGGCACGATCGCCAAGGCCGAGCTGGAGTGGGGCCTGGTGCGGTCGGTGATGTGGGAGGCGGCGTCGATGCCGCACCACGTGGAGGGCCGCATCATGCCGAGCGACATCCCCGGCAAGGAGAGTCGCGTCTACCGCGAACCCGTCGGCGTCGTCGCGGTCATCTCGCCGTGGAACTTCCCGATGCAGCTGTCGAACCGGTCGGTGGCGCCGGCGCTGGCCGTCGGAAACGCCGTCGTGCTGAAACCTGCCGGCGACACGCCCATCACCGGAGGCCTGCTGCTCGCGCGCATCTTTGAGGAGGCGGGCCTCCCGCCGGGGTTGCTGTCGGTGACGGTCGGGTCGGGTTCCGACATCGGCGACGCCATCGTCGAGCACCCCGTCCCGCGGGTCGTCTCGTTCACCGGGTCGACACCGGTGGGCAAGGGCATCGCGGAGAAAGCCGGCCTGAAGCGGTTGGCGCTGGAACTGGGCGGCAACGGCCCATTGGCGGTGCTCGACGACGCCGACCTGCAGTTGGCCGTCGACGCCGCGGTGTACGGGTCGTACTTCCACCAGGGCCAGATCTGCATGATCGCCAACCGGACCATCGTGGACGCGAGCGTGCACGACGAGTTCCTCGGCCGCTTCGTCGACCGGGTGAAGGCGCTGACGGTCGGCGACCCGAGCGACCCGAAGACGCAGCTCGGGCCGGTGATCAACTCCTCGCAGCTCGAGGGCATCCAGGACAAGCTGAAGCGGTCCCGGGACGCCGGCGCGGAGCAGTTGCTCGGTGGCGACCCGTTCGGGCCGGCCGGGCTCTGCCTGCCGCCACACGTCGTGAGCGCGGGCAACGACGTCGCGACCGCACGCGAGGAGGTGTTCGGTCCCGTCATGACCGTCATCCGCGCCGACGACGAGGAGGACGCACTGCGGATCGCCAACGACACCGACTACGGGTTGTCCTCGGCGGTGTTCAGCCGCGACGTCAACCGTGCGGTGCGGTTCGGGCGCCGGATCCAGGCCGGGATGACGCACGTCAACGACTCTCCGGTCAACGACGACGCGAACACGGCGTTCGGCGGCGAGAAGGGCTCCGGCATCGGTCGTTTCGGGGGCCAGTGGGCGATCGACGAGTTCACCACCGATCACTGGGTGTCGGTGCAGCACACGCCGCGGGACTACGCGATCTGACGGCTGCGCCGCGCGCGGACACGGTGGGCGAAACCGCTCGCCGCGTACAGTCCGGACCATCGGCACCATTCAGGGCGCCGGAATCAGAGGCCAGTGATGACTGACAAGTCCCCGCGCCAAGGCATGACGAAGAAGTCCGACAAGTCCCTGAAGGAGAAGCGCGCCGACAAGCGCGCGAAGAACGACTCCGCGGCCACCTCCGACGTGGACGGACTCCGCAAGAAGCGCTGATCCGTTCAGAGAAGATGTCACCGACCGGCGGTCGTTGCCGGTCCGCGCGGTGATCACGTCTGACTGCCAATGTTGCGCTGCACCCGATTTGCTCGCAGCGAGGGTGACGGGCCGTAGAACGAAGATTCAGCCCGCCACCTGCGGAGCGCCGTCCGCGACACGCCATCCGCGGTAGTAGGCTCGGATCGCCTGATCAGTGAAGCAACTGCTGGTCGGCGCGACCATGATTCCTCGATGGCCAAGGTGGATGATGACCTCTTCAAACGACACGCAAGACTTCACGCCGAAGGCGGAGTCCGCGTGGCTCGCCAAGTCGGCGTCGCAGACGCGCGGATCGGACAAGAAGGAAGTCCAGTTCCACTACGACATCAGCAATGAGTTCTTCAAGCTGTGGCAGGACCCGAACCAGGTCTACAGCTGTGCATACTTCGAGAAGGACGACTACAACCTCGAGCAAGCGCAGATGGCGAAGATCGATCTGTCGCTCGGCAAGCTCGGCCTCGAGCCCGGCATGACCCTGCTCGACATCGGCTGCGGCTGGGGCGCCACGATCAACCGCGCCGTCGAGAAGTACGACGTCAACGTCATCGGCCTGACGCTCTCGGAGAACCAGAAGCAGCACATCGAGGAGCACTGGCTCGCCAACTACAAGGGCGACCGGACGATGGACGTGCGGCTGCAGCCGTGGGAGGACTTCAGCGGCCAGGTCGACCGCATCGTGTCGATCGGCGCCTTCGAGCACTTCGGCTTCAACAAGTACGACGACTACTTCAAGAACACCTTCGACTGGCTGCCCGACGACGGCGTACAGATGCTGCACACGATCACCATCCCCGAGGATACGGAGATCAAGGCCAAGGGCCTGCCGCTGACCATGTCGAAGGTCCGCTTCATCAAGTTCATCATGGACGAGATCTACCCCGGCGGTCGTCTGCCGCTGGCCTCGATGGTCACCGACCACGCGGTCAAGGCCGGGTACACCGTCACCCAGGAACAGCACCTGCAGCCCCACTACGTGAAGACGCTCGACACGTGGGCCGCGAACCTCGAGGCCAAGCAGGCCGAGGCCATCGAGATCACCAATGAGGAGATCTACGAGCGCTTCCTGAAGTACCTGAAGGGCTGCGCCGACCTGTTCCGCGAGGGCTACACCGACGTCGTCCAGTTCACCCTGCAGAAGGCATGACCCGCGTCTCGACGCGCTAGCACCACCACATCAACTAAATGGTCCGCAACACGGATGGAGGGCGGTCGGGGATGGCCAAGCCCATGCTGAACCCGTCGAAGGGCGGCGACTCGATGGAGCCGCACTTCGAAGAGGTACAGGCGCACTACGACCTGTCGGATGACTTCTTCGGGACCTTCCAGGACCCGTCCCGGACGTACAGCTGTGCGTACTTCGAGCGTGACGACATGACGCTCGAAGAAGCGCAGATGGCGAAGATCGATCTCGCGCTGGGCAAGCTGAACCTGCAGCCGGGCATGACGTTGCTCGACATCGGCTGCGGCTGGGGCTCGGTCATGCAGCGTGCTGTCGAGAAGTTCGACGTCAACGTGATCGGGCTGACGCTGAGTAAGAACCAGTGCAAGTTCGCCCAGGAACTGCTCGACGGGTTGGACACCGACCGGTCGCGGCGGGTGCTGCTGCGCGGGTGGGAGCAGTTCGACGAACGCGTCGACGCCATCATCAGCCTCGAGGCGATCGAGGCCTTCCCGCAGGAGCGCTACGCGCCGTTCTTCAAGGCGTGCAGCAGCTACCTGCCCAGCGGTGGCCACATGGTCATCCAGGCGATCCTCGGGCATCCGCTGAAGCGCTGGCCGGAGATGGGCATCCCGATCGTGATGTCCGACCTCAAGTTCATGCGGTTCATCGCCAAGGAGATCTTTCCCGGCGGTTCGGTGCCCAGCGACGACGACATCATCAACCTGTCGGCCGAGGCCGGGTTCACGCTGGAGCGCAACCACCTGCTCGACGAGCACTACGTGCGCACGCTCGACATGTGGGCCGAGGCGCTCGAGGCCGCTCACGACGCGGCGGTCGCCGCGACGTCGCAGGAGGTCTACGACCGGTACATGAAATACCTGGTCGGCTGCAGCGACTTCTTCAAGCGCGGCATCAGCCAGCTGGGTCAGTTCACGCTCGTCAAGGCGTAGTTCGGGCGCTCAACGGCTGGGGCTACCGGTCGCTGGGGTCCCCGCCGTGCGGCGGCCGTGTTGCTCGTGCCCGCCTCTGAGCGACAAGTCGCGACAACACGTCCATGTCGCGGCGCCCACGTCGTCAACGGGCACGGGCTGCCTTGCGGGTGACTATTTCCAGCCTCCGCCCTTGTCGCGACGTGTCGCTCAGAGGCGGGCACTACGTGTGTCATCTCCCGGCTGTACTCAACCCCCGCTGACGTGGCCTATGCGGCGGAGACGATCAGCGGGGCCATGAGCGGATTGGCCGGACTGGCAGCCGGGTTCGACGCCAGCGCCTCGAGCACGTAGTTCCACGTGATGGGGCTGACGGTCACGCCCAGGTGGCCGCCCAGGAAGCCCGGGTACTGGTCCTGCAGAACGATGTTCGTGACGTTCGGGCCGTCGAGGAACTGCCGCTCGTAGGGCGTCAGCACCTCGTCGTAGGTCGACACCAGCGTGGTGTAAATGGTGCCGGGCCGGGTGTCGCCGTCGCCGAAGACGAGTTCCTGGAACTGCGACGTGATGCTCTGCTGCTCGAGAGCCGGGAAGACCCTCCCCAGCACCCCGGAGAACAGCGGCCCGAACACCGGCAGCGTGAACGCGTACGCCAGGAAGTTGACGTCGGTGCCGTGGTTGCTCGGGGCGATGCCGATGAACTGCGACACCTTCGCGTTGCCACCGAGCACGTTGAGGTAGTAGGCCGGCAGCGTCCCGCCGCCCTGCGAGTGGCCGATCAGGATCACCTGTGGCGCACCGGTTTCGGCGAGCACCGTGTCGATCTCGTCGGACAGCTCCTGCGCCGACACGGCGATGTCGCCCAGTCCCCTGACGAAGAAGTTCGGGATGTAGCCGTTCCTGCCGTAGTCGAAGGTGTAGACCTTGTAGCCGGCGTTCGCGAGCACGGGCGCGCCGACGCTCCAGTTGAAGCCCGAGGGTTCCGCCGTGCCGTTGATCAGGATGATCGGCAACGGATGCTCGGGGGTGACGGTGATGCTCGGGTCGTTCGCACCCGCGGGCACGATGTTGGGGTTGAGCCACGCCAACGGTTCGAACACCCCGTAGTTCACCGGGAACGGCCCGGTCGACGTCAGGTTCAGGGGCGTGTCGGTCAGGACCTTGCTGACGTTCCCGGCGGCGTCGGCGATGGCCGAGACGGCGACGTACGGTCCCCCGCCGAGGAACTTCGGACCGAACCCGCGGGCGACCTCGACGGCGATGTTGTTGACGAAGGAGGCGCCGAACGCGGTGACGTCGACGGTGAGGCCGGTGAGCTGTCGGACCAGATGGCCCGGCTCGGGAATCGACGGGGTGGTCGCCAGGCGGATGGACGGCGCCGGGGACGCCGTGGGCAGCTGCGCGCCGCTCGACCCCGTCGTATCGGGTTGCACCGTAGACAGATTGGCGCGGGTCGATCCGGTGGTGAGGCCCCACGGCGACGTCGCGGTTCGTTGCGTCGTCGGCCGTGCCGTGGACGGGATGCTGATGAGCGTTGAGCGACCGCTGCGAGGCGTGTCGTCGGACCGGGTGGCCGAGATGCCGCCCTCGCGGCCGTTGCCGACGCGGGTGGTCGGCGTCGAGAGGCCCGTGGTGGGTCCACCCGTCCGCTCGGTGGAGCCGGACAGTCCCCCGATGCCCTGCAATGCTGCCGGGCCGGTACCCGCCGTGGGACCCAGGCCCGAGGTGGCCTTCGACTGCTCGCTGCTCGCTCCGGGCGCACCGGCGGTCGCCGCCGACGGGCCTTCGTCAGCCTGGGCGATCCCCGCGCCGAGGAGCAGCGCAGCCGCCGTCGAGCCCAGCAGGAATCCCGCATAGCCGACGGGACGTACTCGCACCGGTACGTCTCGCACGCGACACCAACCCTTCGTCTCGCCGACGCGACGCACCGACCCCCGGGCGGAATGATGGCATGCCTTCCGCCGCACGAGTGCGGTTTTGCCGACAGAGCCATCCTCCGGACGGCGATAGGCTTTCCACGGCGGAGGGGGACGACGTGTCGGACGCGTTTGAGGGGCCGGGCTCGGTGTCGGATCAGCATGGCGGGACCGACGTCATCGGGTCGACCGGTGGCAGTGGCGGCCGGGTCGCGGACACCGTCGTCAGCGTCCTGCTGATGCTCGCTCAGGTGGGGCTGTGGCCGATCGCCTTCATGCTGTTCATCGCGCTGCCGATGAGCATCGACAACTGCGCCTACGTCGACTGCGGTGACGAGGCGTGGATCGGCCGGGCGATGTGGACTGCCGTGGGGTCCATCCCCGTCGGCGTCTTCTTCGTCGGCCTGGCGATCTACTACCTCGCTCGGCGTCGGGTGGCATTCTGGGCGCCCCTGCTGGGTTGTGTCATCCAGCTGACGATGCTGTGGGGGGCGTACGCGATGGCCGACCTGGCGGGCCCGATCTGACGCCCGCGTGATCGACTACGCGGCCTTCTCCGGACTGAGCGGCGTCTACCTCGAGGACAGCTTCGTCCTCTCCATCGCCCAGGACGGCTCGTCGCTGACCTTCGCGCTGGACGCCGTGCTGACTCCCGACCATCCCGCGTACCACCCGCCGCGCGTCGGTGAGCACCACTGCTACGAACCCGGGACGCTGACCTTCCCGGCGGCCTCCCGGATCGACTGGCTGCGGCGGTCGACGACGTCCTCCACCGATGCCGCGGGCGAGACGGACCTGGGCAGCGTCGACGTGCTCCGGCGCGACGGTGAGTCCATTGTCGTCGAGGGCGACTGGGGCGAGGTCCACGTCGTCGGATCGGAGCCTCGCTTCAGCTCCGACGGGTGAGCCCGTTACACCGACCCGTACATCTCGAGGATGCCGCGGCGCGCCGCGTCCCACTGGGTGACGATGCGGTCGCGCACCCACTCCAGCGGGTTTGCATACGAGCGGAATTCGGCTTTCGCCGCACTGATCATGTCCGCGGTCACCTCGCCGGGACGGTCGGTGAACCTGCCGAGGAACTGCCACTTCTCCGCGCGCAGGCCGAACGCGTTCGCAGCGGCCAGCGCGCCGATCATGACGTTGACCTCGCCGTCGCGGATGGACTGATAGACCTGGATCTTGCAGTCCGCCGACCGGTAGTAGACGACGTGACGCTCTCTGCCGCCCTCGTCGGGCAGGTCGTCCACCTCGTCGAGGACGAACCCGCGCTCGGCGAGCACCGGCCCCACGATCACCTGGACGTCGGCGGCGAACGTCGACCTCACGGGACCTAGACCCGCAGGCGCTCGCGCAGCCGCTTGATCGGCCGGAAGTCATCGGGCACTGCGAGGCGGTGGATGGTGCTCAGCGTCGAGAAGTACTGCCGCGGAAGCGAAGCCGTCGCGTAGGGCAGGCCGTACTCCTCGCACAGCGCCCTGACCCGCAGGCTGATCTCGTGGTGCCGGTTGCTCGGCAGTTCGGGGAACAGGTGGTGCTCGATCTGGTAGCAGAGGCCGCCGGTGGAGAAGGCCAGCGCGCGGCCGGCGGTGAAGTTCGCGGCACCGAGCATCTGCCGGAGGTACCACTCGCCGCGGGTCTCGTTCTCGAGGACGGCCTCGTCGAACTTGTGTGCGCCGTCGGGGAAGTGCCCGCAGAGGATGACGACGTTGGTCCAGACGTTGCGCAGCACGTTGGCCGTGACGTTGGCGCCCAGGGTGCGGCGCCACCGTCGCCCGCTGAGCGCGGGCACGAGCACGTAGTCCTTACCCATCTGGCGGGCGATCTTGCGAATGAACACCCAGCGCTCTTCGGACTTGGCCTCCGGGCTCTCGACGCGGTCACGCTCGGAGTAGAAGTCGTGCAGGCCGATGCCCCACTCGAAACCCGCTGCCAGCAGGACGTTCCGCAGCGGCTGGAACAGATGTTGACGTTCCCAGGCCTGGTCACGGGTGACGCGCATGACACCGAAGCCGAGATCGTCGTCGACGCCGACGATGTTGCTGAACACGTGGTGGCGGTAGTTGTGCGAGTAGCGCCACTGTGCCGACGAGCCCACCTGGTCCCACTCCCAGGTCGTCGAGTGGATCTCGGGGTCGTTCATCCAGTCCCACTGGCCGTGGCTGATGTTATGGGCCAGCTCCATGTTCTCGACGGACTTGGCGTAGGCCAGCGCGAGGGTGCCGGCCCACCAGCCGCCGCGCGACCGGCTCCCGGCGATGACCACGCGGGCCGCCACGTCGAGCACGCGCTGGAAGGCGATGGCCCGCTTGATGTAGGCCGCGTCGTCGGCGCCGAGGGACTTCTCGACGTCGCGGCGGATCAGGTCGAGGTCGATTGCGAGGCGTTCGACGTCGTCGGAGCTGAGATGGGCGTATTCGGCGATGTCGGCGATGGCCATGGCGTCCTCGGTCCGTCGAGCGGGCGGTGGTGTCACCCCGGCAGCCGGGGCGTCGCCGATCACGGGGGTCCGGACGGCGACGCGCAACGGCGTTGGGCTCAGCCTACGGACGGCCGGTGTGAGCGGCAACGTGGCACGTCATGCGGTCAGCTCGGCCACCAGGTCGGGCAGGGGGACGGTCGCCAGGCCGATCGCGCCGTCGGCGATGCCGTACGGGATCACCAGGGTGTCGGCGTGGACGAGCGCTCCACAGGAGTAGACGACGTTGGGCACGTAGCCGTTCTGCTCGTCGGGCGCGGGGCTCAGCAGCGGGTGCCGCAGCCGGCCGATGACGGTGGTCGGGTCGTCGAGGTCGAGCAGGAGTGCGCCGATGCTGTAGGTGCGCATGGGGCCCACGCCGTGGGTGAGCACGAGCCAGCCGGCCTCGGTTTCGATTGGTGCGCCGCAGTTTCCGAGCTGCAGTGCCTCCCACGACTCGGTCGGCGTCTGGCACGGGGACGCGCTCGGCCACACCGACAGGTGGTCGGCGAACGCGACGGTGTTGTTCTCGCGGTCCGCGCGCGACATGGCCGCGTATAGGCCGCCGATCTTGCGGGGGAACAGCGCGAGACCCTTGTTGGCCGCGGCGGGTCCGACGAGTGGCCCCGAGGTGAACGACCTGAAGTCGGTGGTGGTCAGCAACTGCTGGCTGATGGTGGAGCCGCTGTAGGCGGTGTAGGTCGCGTAGTAGCTGACCGAGCCGTCGTCCTCGGTGAAGCGGACGAATCGGGCGTCCTCCATGCCCGCCCCCTCGGCAGCGATTGCCGGCCAGAGCACGCGCTCGGAAAGCTCTGTCTCGGAGTCGAACTCGACGGCGTAGAACCGTTCGGCGATGTCCCGGACCAGGGCGATGGTCTGCTCGGCGCGGTTACGGGTGGCCAGGCCCCTGCGGAGTTTGGCGAGCCGCTCCTCGAGTTGACCGTGCGTGAACCGGTCGCCGAGCGCGCGGAGGACGAAGTCGGCCACCTCACCGGCGCCCCGCACCCCGGCGAGCTCGGCACGGAAGACGGCCTTGTCCAGCGGCGCGGGCGTGGCGGCTGCGGTTCCGGCGAACGGACCGGCGACGTCGATGACGGCCCGGCCGGAGGCGTCCACGACGCCGCTGCGGAACCCGATGGTGGAGCGGTGCCCCTCCCCTATTCCACGGACGCTCATCGCGAAGCGCAGGCTGCCTGCGGGCACTCCCGCCTGGTCGGGGTGGGCGACGATGCTCGGGTTGCACAGTGCCGCACCCTCGATCGAGTACTCGCTGGTGAACGTGGCACCGAGCAGCAGCGTCCTTGCCGCGGAGAGGTCGCGATCGGGGTCGAGCCGGTCGGCGAGTTCACGGGCGTGCCGGGCGAATGTGCCGTTCAGGTCGCGGTGGCGTCCGTCGAAGCGGACCGCGAGGTCGCTCAGGGCGGCGTCCACGTCGTCGTCGCTGAGCGCGAGAATGCGCTTGAGCACGGCGCTGGCACGCGATTCCTGTTGCTCGAAGCCCTCCTGCCCGGGGACGAAGAGTTGGGTGATGACACGCGACGGGTCGGCTGCGACGCGCTGCGGGAGCCGCGTGGCGAGCGGGGACGTCCCCGAAGTCACAGTGGGACAGGGGTGTAACGGCGAGCCAGCTGCATGGTGGCCATCGCGGCGAGCGTCGACTCGGCGCCCTGATTCTGGTTGACACCGTCGGCGTGCAGCCCGTCGAAGCCGCCGCCGGTCGCCGGATCCCACATGGTCAGGCCGGCGTCGTTGGCGCCGTTGAACCAGGCCTGGGCGAGCAGGACGGTCTCGGGCCAGATGGACCGGGGATCTGCGTCGGCGGCACGGCCGCAGGCGGCGGCGATCGCGGCGATCTCAATGGGCTGCTGATCGAATCCGGGCTGGGCGTCGTCCGGTCCGCGTCCCCCCACCGGGGTGGGTGAGAGGTGTCCGTCGGAGGTCTCGTAGCCGACGAGCCACTCCAGCAGGTCCAGACCCCGGTCGCGCAGGTCGGCGCGTTCGAGTGCGACGCCGGCGGCGATCATCGCTTCGGCGAGAACGGCATTGGCGTAGGTGAGTCGGGGCTCGGGCCACGGCCAGGCCGCGTCTCCGGTGGGCGGGTCGAGGGTCGACACGTAGTCGGTGAGCAGTGCGACGGCAGCGCGGTGGCCGGGTTCGACGGTCAGCAGTTCGGCGGCGCCCACGGCGGCGAACGCCATCGCCCGCGGCCAGCGCGACCGCATCGCGGCGGCCCGGTCGAACTGGATGACCGCCAGCTTGCGGACCAGGCTGACGTCGCTGTGGGCGGCGGCGGTGCCCAGCGCCCAGAGGCAGCGACCCCAGTGGTCCTCGGTGGTGGGGAGGTCGGTCCAGTGCCCGCCGACGTCCATCCGGTTGCGGCAGGCGCCATTGAAGGACTGCGCGTCGTTGAGGAACCGCAGCGCCTTGCCGGCGAGCCCGTTCATCAGCCCGGTGGTGTCGGGCTCGATGGTCGCGACGACGAGGACGCGGGCCATGTCGTCGACGCAGTACCCGTGTTCGCGGCGCGGCACCGTCAGCAGCGCGTGCTCGAAGGTGCCCTTGTGGTCGGTGAGTGACAACAGGTGATCGAACGGGATCGCAGTCACGCCACTGCCGCCCGCGCCGAGAGGAGCCGTTGCGCCACGTCGACGTACGCCGCGGCGACCACCGGCCAGGCCATCGTCGGGGCGAGCTGTCGGGCCTCGTTGGCCATGGTCCCGGCGACCCGCGGGTCGGTGAGCAACTTGTTGAGGACGTTCACCAGTCCGGCCGCGTCGTCGTGGCCGACGACGGATCCTGCTCCGCCGCTGAGCAGTTCCGTCGCGTGCGGGAAGGCGGTCGCGACCACGGGCCGTCCGCTGGCCAGCGAGTCGACCAGTACGCCGGAGGTGACCTGGTCCTTGGAGTCGTAGGGAAGCACGACGGCCGCGGCGGTCTGGATCAGCGCGGTGACGGACTTGGGGCTCCGGTAGCGGGCGTCGAACGACACGCAGTCGGATACGCCGAGCCGCTCGGCCTGCTCGACCAGGCCCTCGCGGTAGGCCTCGCCTTGGCTGGCGAGGACCTTGGGGTGGGTCTGGCCGGCGATCAGGTACTGCGGACGTCCGGGCAGCTGCTTGAGCGACACCATCGCCTCGATGACCCGCTCGATGCCCTTGCCCGGGCCGATGAGACCCCAGGTCAGCAGGGTGGGCCGGCCGGAGCGCTTGAGCGCGGGGGTGGTGGGCAGGGCCGCACCGTGAGGAATGGTGACGACCTTGGCCGGGTCGACGGCGAAGCCGGAACGCAGCCTTTCCCGTGCCGTGTCGGACATGACGACCACCTGGTCGGCGAGGCGGACGACGTCCTCTAGGACCGAACGTTGATGCGGCGTCGGGTCTTTCAGGACTGTGTGGGCGACGACGATGGCCGGGACGGTCAGTCCGCGCATGATCTCGACGACCTCGTCGCCGTCGGTTCCGCCGTAGAGGCCGTACTCGTGCTGGATGATCGCGACGTCGTTGCGGTTCAGCAGGGCCGAGCAGGCCGCGATCGATGCCGGGGACCCGTTGACGAGGTGACCGACGACGCGGTCGTTCTGCGAGGGGGGTCCGTCCTCGATCTGCACCACGCCGACCTCGGCGCCCAGGTCGCCGAGGTTCACGGCGAGCGCGACGCTGAACGTCGCGAGTCCGCACAGCGTCGGAGGATGGGTGCTCAGGATGCCGAAGGTGGGCGTGCGCAGGAAGCGCTTCGCGGAGGCCGAATACTGCATGGGTCGAACGACGAATGGTGCGTTCATGGGTCATTCCCGACTGGGTGATTGCCACCGGCGAGTCCGGCGTGAGCAGTGGCTCGGCAGGTCGGCGTCGATGGCCACCTGGTCCGGACTGACTAGTTCCCAGACCCGAACGTTACACCATTTGCGCTGGTAGTGGGGCCGTCGTGGCGTTCAGGTAGCTAGAGACCGCCCGCGACGAGGTTGACCACCGAGGCCACGATCACCGATCCGAACACGTAGGACAGCAGGCCGTGCTTGAGCGCGGTGGCGCGCATCCGCGACGAAGTGAGGTTGGTGTCGGAGATCGCGAAGCTCATGCCGACGGTGTACGCGACATAGGCGAAGTCGCTGTAGCGCGGCGGGTCGTCGGTGTTGAAGTCGATGCCGCCGACGGGCTTCTCCTGGAAGTACACCTTGGCGTAGGTGAGCGCGAACAGCGTGTGCACGGCCAGCCAGGAGATGACGACGCTGCCGACGGCGACGGCGGCCACCCCGAGGTTGCCGTCCTTGGCCTTCGCGAGCAGCAGGCCGACGCCGACGAGGCTGACGAGCGCGCCGACGAGGATGAGCACGAAAACCGTGTCACGGCCGGGCTCCTCGTCCTCGGCGTGGGTGGCCGTCTCGTCGGGGCCGAAGGGCCACAGCACCACCCAGGTCCACACCAGGTAGGTCACGGCGAGCACGTCCCACCCGACCAGCAGCGAGAACCAGCCGTAGCCCCGGGCGACCCCGGCTGCGGCGGCGAGTAGACCGACCACGGTCGCGCCCGCGATGCGCACCGCGGGCGTGTGCATCCGCCGACGTGAGTCCATCGGTGAAGTCAATCAGGCGAGCCTGAGTCCTGCCTCGAGGCCGGTCTCGGCGGGTCTTCCGCACAACTCTCCGGCGACCAGCAGCGGGGCGTGGTTCGGGGGCGTACCCGCGAGTCACACGAGCCTCGTGCGCCCCTGGAAATCTTGGCGTGAACGAATCCGGAATGTTCCGCCTGACGAGCGAGTCGACGGAGCGCTGCTCCCGGTGGCGCACTGTCGGCGTCGACGGTTACCTTCGGATGGCAGGAGGGGCAGCACCATGACAGAGGCTTCGCGGGCGGAACCGGGGCGTTCGGTGAGTCCGAAGGACGTCTTCCAGAGGTCGAACATGCCGTCGCGTTGGGAGCGTTTCGCCGGCGTGGCGCCCAAGATCGACACTGACCGCGAGTTCCTGGCATTCGTGGCCGCGCGGCATAGGGGCGAGCCGCGACTGCCGCATCCCGATGATCTGGATATGCCTGCTGAACTCCGCATCAGGACGGGCGCCACTGCCCTCGCCTGGGTGTCTGCCGCGATCGTGGCGGTGGGCCTCACCGGCCAGCCCGCCCTCGCCATCCTGGGGGGAGCGCTCTTGGCGTGCGCGTTGGTGTTGCTACTGACGGTCACGTTGTCCGCGGGCGAGTCGATCAGTCGGTACCGGGACCTCCGCACCAGAGCGGTGGCCTATGAATCTCAGCTTCGGTCAGGGCAATTGAGTACCGCGGACTCGGACACGTTGAATCGGATGATCCTCTGCGACGAGGGGACGTTGTCGTATTGCGCGGCCAAGATCGCCTCCGAGATTGCCCGCGACCCCGGCTGGGCTACGGACTCGGCGGCGTTCCTTCCCATCGACCTCTGGGACGAACTCGCCGAGATCGGTGCGAGCGCCCGCCAGATCGCACTGGACCGGGAGGCGGCGGAGAAGCCCGAGGGTGGCCGGCTCCGCTCCGATCCCGACATTCGAGCGCTGATCACCGAGGCCAAGTCCGACCGCCGGACGGCGTTGTCCGCCCTCGCCGCTCGCGTCCACGGCTTCGCCGACTATCGCGATCGCATTCAGCGACTCTCCGCCCGGGACGTGCGCGACCGCGGCGCACTCGAGCGGGCGACGCGGCTTGCATCCGACGAGCAGGCGAGGGACCGCCTGACGTGACTGCTCGACCTGAGTTCGTGATTCTAGGGCGACCACCGTCGTCCGGCGTCGACATCCGCGACGATGTCCTCCGAGGCAATGCCCGTGTCGGGCAGGGTGGCCATGAGCGCCGCGTTGTCCACTCGAATCGCCATCGCGTTCAGGGACATTCCTTCCGCGCGCGACATTCGCTCCAGCCGGTCCATGACCGCGTCCGGAACGTTACGCAGGTACAGGTTTCGCATGCTTGACCGTACTTCCTCGTTCGCATGGTGTTGGCAGATGCGACAGACAACCACTCACGACGCCTGGTCCGGGTAGCTGCGCCAGGGCCGGGGGTCCGCGTCTCCTTCGTCGTAGTAGACCATCGCGTCGTCGAGGAGTCGCCGTCTGTAGCCGCGGCTCATGTCATCGATGGTCTTGAGTGCGTCGCCGGTGATATCTTGCCCGATTCCGCTGCGGGAGTGAGCGAATGGTACGAAGGCTCGCAGCAGGGCCGGCGCATCCAACGCAATTTCGAGCGGGACGTGCTCGTCGTGATACGGAAGACGCAAGATGTCGGAGATGCGGAACGTGCTCCACCGCAGCGGGTCACCGAACCCGGATTCGCATAGTTCCAGGAGGACGTCTCGGTAGTCGTCGTCCGCGAACGGAGCGCCCGCGGGCGTGGCGAAGAAGTCGTCGAGCAGCTCTGTCACGGCGTCCTCGTCCCAGTGGGGCTTCTCGTAAGCGACTCCTCCCTCCGGTAGCCGACTGATCATCCACCTGACGATGGGTGCGAAGTCGCGCCACTCCTTCGGCCGCCGGGCATATCTTTCGAATCGCAGGCCGTTCTCGATCCACGCTCGGGCATCGGCCGGGTCCATGTCCACGAAGGCAGTGTCCGATGGAGAAGGGACGACGACCGACTCCGACGGACCGGTGAGGAGCTGGAAGTCGATCACTGACGACAGACGGTTGTGGTCGAGCAGGACGGAAAGGATTAGTTCAGTCGCATCGGCGAGCGTGAGGCTGACGACGAGTTCGTCGCCATCACCGAGTACGTCCGTCCTGCGCATGACCCGACTCACCCTTGCGTGAGGCAGGCCGGCGATCCACCTGGGCAGACGGTCGTTCCGCGTCGATACCTCTCGGCGGCATCGTTCGCGCAGCGCGTCGTCGTCGACGAGCAGTTCTCCGAAAAGAGCGAGCAGTGCGGTGAGCTCACGGTACTTGCGCGCTATGAGGTTGCCGATGAACACCTCCAGTGAGCGCGTCTTCTCTGGCTCCTCCTTCGGATGGGGACCGGGTGAAGCCCAACTGATGCAATGACCGATCCCTCCCAAGAGGAGTTCTTTGGGCCCGGCCATGACCTCTCGAATCGTCGAGATCAGCAGGGCGTCGTCGGCGACCGGTCGGCGCCTGCGTGCTCGTTTCGCGTCTCGCCGGTCCTGCTTGGCGCTACGGCGCCTGCGTGCATCGCTCATGCCGCGGACGCTACCGAGGGGCGGTGACATCTCGGATCGAGTGCGCTACGGCGCGTAATCTGAGCGCCGTGACGGACCTAGCCGAAACGGCGGACCTGGTTTCTCGACTCCTCATCACCCACGGCCCCCTCGCCACCGACGAGATCGTGTCGAGACTGCGGGCCGACGGCGTGGCCGTCCCGGCTCCCGTCGTTCAGGTCGAAATGTTCGCTCCAGTAGGCGAGTTGGTCGACGGGCGGTGGGCATGGTTGCCGGCTGTCCTGGCCGGCCGTGTGTTCACCCACCGGCTGACTGCCGAGGAGCTGACCCACGACCTGCTAACTGTCAGCCCCGACTTGGATGCCATCACCCGCCTGTGCGAATACCCGCAGTACGAAGCGCTGGCAGACGGCACGCCTCTCAGGGTGGTGATGGACGACTACGACGACGACGACGTCCTGGACGAGCGAGGCATCCCGCCGACGATTTTCGGGGAGGGCGGGGCGCTTCTCTTGCCGTCGGGAGCCCTCAGCGAGATGGCGGTGAGCGTCGGCGACATCGTCGGCGTGCGGCTGTCGGATGCGGGCCTGGTCGTCGAGCGCGTGCCGGCGGTCGATACGTCGACTGACGTCGCAGCGACGTTGACCGCGGCACTCAATCCTGATAGCCCTACGTCCCCTGACAGTGCGGTGTGGACCATGTGCCTCGAGTCCCCGACGCTCTTCACGTCACCGCTGCCGCCGCTGGCCGACATCATCGCCGATGCTGGACTCCAACACGACGTCTCGTGCATCGCACCCCCCGGTTTCGACATTCCATCCTGGCGTTCAGGAGTTCAGAGCGAGTTCCTGGCCCAGCACTACGGCCTTGCCGTGTCAGACGCCGTCGCGCTACAAACCCTCGTCGGCGCCTGCGAGCAACTGGACGGCGCATTCGCGGCCGCGGACCTCCCCGACGGCGACTCCTTGCCGGATCTGGCCCATCAGGAGGACCTGGTGGATGTTGGGTCGGCACTCAGCAACCCCCTGCTTGCCGTGCTCGTCCTGGACGAGACCGTCGGCCACGGGGTTGACCCCGCAGCGTTGGCGCGTTTGGCAGAGATGCTCGAACCGCGGGTGAGCCGGGGTGCGAAGACCGCCTGTCGCTGGCTACGCGCCGCTGCGTTGGAACACATGGGTGACGTCGAGGACGCCGAGCGTGAGTACCTTGCTGCCGAGTCGATGGACACCGAGTTCTGGCCGACGCTGCTCGACCTGGCGCGGTTCGCCTCCGACCGGGGTGATGCGGAACGTGGCCTCGCTCTGCTTCGCCGAGCCGGCGCCGAGGAGGACGATCCGCTGTTTCAGCTGCTGCTCAAGCATCGAGCGACCCCACGTGCCGACGTCGGTCGCAACGACGCGTGCTGGTGCGGGTCCGGTCGGAAGTACAAGAAGTGTCACCTCGGCAACGATCAACTGCCGCTTCGTGATCGGGCTGCGTGGCTGTACTCCAAGGCCTGTCAGCATGTCTTCCACTCGCCGTGGACTGAGTTGCTGGACGAGGTGACCGACGTGCGCGGCGAGTACGACGATCCCGAGGCTTTGGAGCCGCCGAGCTTCGACGATCCCCTACCCATCGACGTCGTCCTCTTCGAGGGCGGCGCGTTCGGGGACTTCTTGGCCAAAAGGGGCGCTCTGCTCCCCGACGACGAACGTCTGTTGGCCGAGCAGTGGCTGCTCGTGGATCGTTCGGTGTTCGAGGTGGAGCAGGTGCATCGAGGCCGATCCGTCACCGTGCGCGACGTCCGGACCGGCGACGTCGACGAGGTGGCCGAGCGCGTGGCCAGTGGCCAGTTGAAGGCGGGTCAATTGATCTGCGCCCGCGTGCTTCCGATCGGTGACGGCGTTCAGTTCTTCGGCGGCATCGAACCCCTTGCCCTGCATGACCGCAACCCGTTGGTCGAGCTACTGGACTCCGAGCCCGACCCCGTGGAACTGGTGGAATTCCTGACCCGCAGGTTCGCTCCACCGACGCTGGTCAACACCGAGGGCGACCTGTTGATGATGTGTGAGGCGACGTTTCGGATCAAGGATGCGGCACGTCTCGTCACCGCGCTCGACGACGCCTTCGACCGCATCACCGCGGATGGCTCTCCGGTGTGGTGCGACCAGGTGACCAATCAGGGCATGGAACGCGTCCGCGCCACCATGACCGTCGACGCGGACACTCTCACCGTCACCACCAACAGCGAGGCACAGATGGACCGCGTGCTCGAGTCGCTGTCGCGACTGGACGCATCGCTGTCGCTCACGAGTGACACCCGCACGCCGCTCGACGATTTCCGGAAGCTGTCACCCACGACGCCCTCTACCGCGACCGAGCCCGACGATCCCGAGGTCGCCGCCGCACTCGACGTCGTCGTCCGCGGATACGAAGCCGCCTGGCTCGATCAACGCATTCCCGCGCTCGATGGCTACACGCCAAGGCAGGCCGCCGCCGATCCGACGCGACGCGGTGATGTCGTCAAACTGCTCGACGGCTTTCCCGGCCTCCCCGGCGGCATGAACGCCGACCGGCTGCGGACGGCGCTCGGGTTGTAGGCGCAATTCAAGGCAGGCCTCGGGGGTGTCCCGCGCATTCGTGGGCACGTGAAATCCGCCAGGATGATGTCCGAGCACATGACGGCGGGCATTCGACTCGAAGTATGGAGACCACCGTCGATGATGGGATCGGGGGAACGGCGAATGATCGAGAGCTACGAACGCTTGCTCAGACGTTTCATTGACGGGGAGATCACGCCCGACCAATTCGAGAACGACTACCTGACCGCGTTCAAGTCCGACCAAAACCAAGCCGTAGGTGCGTCGTTCGACATCCTGGACGAACTGTTCGCCGATGTCGACGCATACGTTGCCGACCCGCGCCTCAGGGGACTCACGGGTGGTCTGAGCGGTGAAGAATTGAGAGTCCGGGCTCGGTCCGCCTACATCCGCCTCTTCGGTTGAGCAACGCATCCCGTTCACAGGCGACGACTCTGGTCGAAGCGAGGCTGGAAACCGCGAGACGATGTCCGCACGGACGTGGCAGCGCGAGGGTCAATGGACGATGCCCCGAAGTCTCTGTCCGACAGACAGTGAATCGGTTGGTAGCGGAAGAGTTTCCCCGCCGCGACAGTGCACGCGCCGTGAGGTCACACCGGCGAGACGCGCAATCCCTCCATCGCGGCGCGCACGACGGCTTGGCGTTCGACGTCGCCGAAGGGCGTCGTGGCCAGGAAGTAGGTGCTGGGGCGGGTGCCGACAATGACCAGGACGAGATCGTCACCGGTGATGGCCGGGTCGGGGATGACGACGGAGATCGGTACCTCGATCGTGACGGTGGGGACGCCGTCGAGTCGACCAGGCTTCGGAGTCACCTCCCCCACGAACGGCGAAGCGCGCTCGTAGAGTTCGCTTTCGACGACGCACTTCAGCATCAGCCGTGCCTGATCGGTCAGGCTCATATCCTGGTCGACGTTGGTCACGCCGACGGTGAGTTGGCCGATCCAGGTCATGTCGGTCATGTCGCTGATCTCCGCCTCCAGCGATATCGCGTCGACCGAGTTCGGCACCCGGTGTTCGGCCTTCGGTTGCCACTCCGGCGCGACACTCCGGGGGAAGGACAACCCGCCCGCTGACACCGCGCCACTCTCCGGTACCTCACCGTCCGACACGCCCTGCGTGCATTCCCTGACGGGCTCGGCGCTAGGCGTCTGCGAGGCCACTGCGGGGTCCTCGGACGTCGGGTCCGCGTCGAGGACTCGCACCACCAGCACGATCGCGACCACGATCGCGGCGACCAGCGCCACGCCGACGGTGCCCAGGATGGCCAGTGTCCGACGCTGGTGGTCGGGCGCGGGATCGGTGGGCGGCACCGAGGATGGGTAGGGCTCACTGCCCGCGTCGGACGGCGGTGGTGCGGGACTCCAGTAGGCCGACGCTCCTGCCGCGTCGTATGCGGGCGGTTCCCCTAAGTACGGTTCGGAACCGTCGTCGCGTGACATCCCCATGCCCTCATTGTCACCCGCCTCCGCCATGTTTCCGAGCAGGCGTTCTGCGCCGCCACCTCGTCGCCGTGATGCACACTGCTCCAGACGAAGGGAGCCGGTCATGGCAGCGAGGTCGTTGATTGTCGGTGTGGCTGCGCTGCTCCTGACCGCGTGCGGCGACACCAATGGTGCGGCCGAGTCGTCGGAAGCCACGACGGCGCCCAGTGCGTCATCATCCGCGACGACGACGTCGGCGGCTCCGTCCACGGCGGCCAGCGGCCCGTCGGCGTGCGCGGACCTCGGCGGACGGGTCGGTCCCGACAAGGTGTGCACGGTGCACACCGAGACCGCCGGCTACACGATCGACATGAGCTTCCCGAGCGACTACCCGGACCAGCGGGCTGTGGCCGACGTCCTCACCCGTCAGCGTGACCAGTTCGTCGCGACCGTCACCGAGCCGCCCGTCAGTCCGATGCCGAAGGCGCTCGACATCACGTCCACCACGTATAGGTCGGGGAGTCCAGAGTCGGGCACTGCGAGCCTGGTGTTCCAGGAGTACGTCAACGTCGGTGGCGCGCATCCCGAGACGTACTACGACGCCATGAACTACGACCTCGCCGCGAAGGCGCCGATTACCTTCGACACCCTCTTCAAGGCCGGCTCGGATCCCGTGGCCGTCCTCGACCCGATCGTCGAGAACGACTTGAAGACCCGGCTGGAGGGCGCGCCCGTGGACGCCAACCCGCTCGGCGCGAAGATGTACGAGAACTTCGCATTGACCGACGACGCCGTGATCTTCTTCATCGGCCAGGGCATGTGGACCATCGAAGCCGCTGGTGCGCAGGACGTTTCGGTGCCGCGCAGTCAGCTCGCCGCGATCCTTGCCTAGCGTTGGGCGGCGGTCGCTCGTCGGACGGGACGCGTCGCCCGAATCCGTCAATGAACGTTGACGGGCGCGCGGCGGACACACCGTTACCGCCGCGTTCGGGGCTAAGCCCCTTAGCGGCGGCAAGGCACAGTCCCCCTTCCGCAAAGAGATCGAACGGTCAAGGCGGTCGCACCCACGATGGAAGGCTCCGATGACCAGGAACCCAGCTGACCTGCCAAATGTCTCCGCGTACGTCGACATCCTCGACCGGTTCATCGAGGGCTCGATGACCGCTACGGAATTCGAGGTCGCGTTCCTCGTACTGATGAAGTCCGAACGTCGCATTTTCGGACAGCCCGTCTACCCCATCCTCCAGGTGATGTTCGAGGACGCCGACGCCTACGTTGCTCAGCCGGAACTTAGAACCGGCCCGGATGATCTGGATGACGAGCAACTCCTCGGAAGTGCGCGACGCGCACGTGACGCACTCCGGAGTGTCGGCTTCGCCTGACGTGTGCGCGTGCTCACTTCTCTAGCCCCGAGATTCCCAACCGTCGCGCGAGGTCCGGCCCACCGACCTCGCGGATGAACTCGGGATCGCCGCACACGACGAGTTGGTCACGCGCACGGGACAATCCGACGTAGAGCCGTTCGCGGGAGCGTTCGAATTTGCTCTCCTCGTTGACGACGACGACCACCGCGCGACGCTCGAGGCCCTTGAACCCAAGGACGTGTCCGAAGAACACTTGGTCGTTGTCCCAGAACGTGTCCCAGTAGGCCTTATGCCCGCCCTTCTGGCGTTCGGTCTGCTCAGGATGCCGGCTGCCGGTGGTGAGGAGCGCGACGTCCTGGGGGCGCCAGCCCTCGTCGAGCAGGGCATCGATCTGGTCGTCGCCCGCGTCCATCGCCTCGTCGCGCCGGCACGGGATGAACGTGACCGCCGGCCCCTCGCCACCGAGGAAGCGCATCGGGTGGTCGACGAGCGGCTGAAAGGCGTTCGCGATCTGGCGGGTGTTGCGCAGGTTGTGGTCGAGGATCAGCGGGACCAACGGCACCGGCGGTGAGCCGTGCCGGTTGAAGACCCGCTGCCCCTCGTCGGAGAAGACGTAGATGCCGCCGTCGACGGGATCCTTGAGCGCGGCGAGCAGCGGGTCCCACCACGCGTCGGCGAAATCCTGCGCCTCGTCGACGACGATCGAGTCAAACCGCTGGCCGGTCGGCAGCTGGGCTGCAAGGTCGGCCATCTGCAGCGGCAGGTCCTGTTCCCAGAACTGCACGGTCTCGTCGTTGCGGAGCGCTTCATCGGGCCCGGCGGGCGCGCCCCACTTCTTGCCGAGGTCGTGAAACTCACCGACGTAGCCGGGTTGCTGGTTGCGCGGCCAGGTCGCGGCGATGCGTTCCAGGTAGGACGCCAACCCGTGGGAGTAGCAGACCAGCGCCACGCGTTGACCCCGCTGCGCGAGGCGACGGGCCTGCTCCATCGCGAGGAAGGTCTTGCCACTGCCGGCGCCGCCGCGGACCTCGACGCGGTTGAGCAGCCGGATTGCATCGAGGATGACCGCCTGGTGCTCGGTCAGGGCGTCGGCGGCGTCGTTGTTGATGAGGGCACGGGCGACGACGTCGCGCTGCGGCAAACCTCTGCCGCTCAACGCAGTTCGCAACTGGTCGATGCCGGCGTGGTCCAGGAGGGGCCGTTCGAGTTCCTGCCGGACCAGAATCTCTCGCAGCCGGTCGACGAGGTGCGGCAGGTCGGTGCGGTCGATGATCTTCCAGCGCGGGCAGTCGGGCAGGTCGAAGTCGGCCGGCAGTTCGGTGTGGGGCAAGACGACGACGTGGTCCCAGCGCTGCCGGCGCTGCGTCCAGCGTGGGTCCTTCTCGATGAAGTCGCGCAGCGCGTAGCAGGCCTCACGGGCCTGTCGGACCGGTTCGATCTGCTTGTCGCGACCGCCGCGCTTCTGCCACCACCCGTCGCCGTCGTGCCAGACGTCGCCGCCCTTGACCTCGAGGCACACGATCCCCGCCCCTTCGATGCCGACGACGAAGTCGACCTCGTGGTCCTTGAGGTGATCGGTGACGCGCTGACCGGGAACGAGCAGGTCGTTGGGCTCGAGCTGAGCGACCAACGCTTGCCAGGTGCTGCGCTCGGAGCTGTTGAGCCGCGGCGTCTCGGTGACGGTGATCGTCATCGGCGGCCGTCGGACGTCGACGTCATGTGTTCCCCCCAGAAGTTGACTTCGAAAGGAGGTTAACGCGTGGCACCGACGAATCGACTCCCCCGGCTCGACTCGTTAAGAGACCGAACCGTCGAGTGCGGTCGCGACTCGGCTGATCGATTCCGCACTCTTGTCGTCGGTGCGGTCGATCCCCTGCGCGGCCGCGACTATCTTTCGACCGGTTTCCTGTAGACGATCTACTGCGTTGAGCATCTCGGCGCGCATTGCATCGCAGTAAGCGACGACCGCTGGGCCCGTGGCGAATCCGCGGTTGCCGTCGCGGGCGGAGGCGCCCGAGTCGTACAGGTTGACGATCCGGGTTCGAGCTTCCTCGGCCTTGTCGTCGATGAGGCCACCCGAGGTCTTCACTTCTTCGGGGCGGATGTGGATGTCCGTCATGTCAGTCCTTCGGTGTAATCGAGACTGGACCCAGTGCACGCGTCCGCGCGCATCGGTCCCGGCGTCGAGGCATTCGAGTACTGGACGACGGCGGCCAACGCCACCGTGCCGAGAATGGCCACTCCCGCAATCGCCGCGCGCCTGAAGCGTCGCCTTCTATCGCTGCGCGCCATCAACGTTGCGACGCCAAGCGCTGCGCTCAGAACCAACGCTGAAAGTCCTGTTTGAAGATATCCGGTGGGTATCGGTAATTCACGGAGACAACGGTGGGCGGCGATCTGCTCATCGCGGTATACCAAGATGGCGAGGCACCCCGCGAGCGCCCACAGCGCGACGAACGCTGCCACCCAGCCGCCGACCGCCATGGCAGAAACAGCTCGCTCGCGCGACCGGTTCATGGCCCCTCATTGAGTAGAGCCATCGTCACGCAGTTGGGCAGCATCTCGGCGTCGAACCCGAGCGGATCCCCGGCGACGAGATTGGTCACGGGGAGTAAGAGCAGGATGGCTACTGCGAGTCCACCCCATGCGTGACGTCTAAGTGCGTCGCCCCCACGTTGCCGATTGGTTGAGAGGAGCAAGGCAACGAAGGCAATCGCCGCGATGCTCAGAAGGACCGCCGCAGAGACTGTCAGCCACCGTTCCAGTTCCGACGTGTCGAGTGCATTCTTGATACACGGATTGTCGACGATTGTCTGCATACGGTACTGGCCGATGCCGCTCACACCGGCGTAAGCCGCTGCACCTAGTGAAAGCGCAGCGAGGCCGACCCAACCGCCAACCGATTGCGGCGGCGTTCCACGTTGGCCCGAGTTAGTTGTCACCACGTCTGCTTTGGCCTCACTACGGTGATCTGCTGCCTTCCCTCATTCTGTTCGAGACTGGGCACACGGCCCTGCAGGCTCGAGCTTTGCGCGCCTGGAGTGTGTTGGGTGTAGAGGACTTCGCCGTCGGGCAGCACGCCCGTGACCAATGCGGCGTGATGAGCCTCCCCATCGGTCTCACCGACGCCAGGACCATCGGCGTAATCGAAGTACACGACGTCACCCGGCCGCGCGCCCGCGACGCCGACCTGCTCACCGCCGTTGCGGAGGAAGAACTCCTCTTGCGCTTCGGAGTTGAACCAGGACCTCGTGTGGCTGAGCCCCTCCACCTCGGGCACTTTCGGCAAATCGGGCGTATTCCACCCCCACTCTCCCGCCTTGCTTCGGCCCCACCCATTGTCGTCAAGGGTGGACTTGCCCTTGTAGTCGAGCCCGCCAGCTCGCAACGCCTGAGACACGAAATGGGCGCAGTTATTCGGGAAGATGTCATCACTCGTGTCGTCCCAGTGATCCTGGGCGTACTGGAGGGTTTCCAACGCGTTGTAGCCGCGATCCGACGAACTCAGTTGCTCCTTCACCGATTGGGGGATGCCTTCCAGACGGCTGAGTTCGAGCGGGACGGCCCTCATGAAATCCTGTTGCTGCTTGGCGGACAGAGCGTTCCACCACTCGGCCTGCTGCTGCGGCGTCAGCCCATCCGGAAGCTGGTTGCGCATCATCGAGAGCGCATCCTGCACTGCGCCCGCCTGCAATTCGAGCGCCCTACCCGTTGATGTGGTGTCGGGGTCCACTTTGAGATTATTTATGGCGGAGCGTCCAGCTTCGTCGGCCTGCGTGGCCGCTTCCACGGCATCGTCGATCATCCGCTGAGCGTCGTCTCGATAGAATTCGAGCAGCTCGACGTCGAGGCCCGCGGTGTCCGCCGGGAGATCAACCCGTCCGTCAGCAGACACGGTCAGACCCCTGTTGAGGGCAGATTCCACCGCTTGGTCACACTCGCGTTTCGCGACGTCGACAGCGTCTTGCAGGGTGTCGAGTGCGGACGCTGCGCCGCCATCGAGCAGCCCGGCGCTTCGGAACTTGTCCGCCAACGCCACCAGTTCACCACGTGCCAGCTCGCCGAGAGCATCGAACCAGTTGTCCTTGAGTTTCTGGACGCCGTTGGCGTGGATCTCGTCCGAGCTGTCGTCGTGCAGCACGGACGCTGACCGAAGGTCGACCGCAGCTTCATGCCAGAGGCCTGGCTGCGCTGCCCGCAGGTCCGCGAACACCACCACCGTGCCCCCTCGATCGACAGTCCGATCAAACTAGTTTAGGTGCCACTTTCCCTGCGACCTGCACCAGTTTGGAATGGTCGACGAATAGGGGCGCACCCGCTGGCGACCGGCGCTACCGCACCACGCGGTACCTCAGATGCGCGACCCCCGGCGCCTCGAGGACCCGCTCCAGCTCGAGGCGAGGGACGCCCGCCGCGAAGCCATCGAACAACCGCTCTCCCGCTCCCAGGATGACGGGGTTCACCTGGAGGTCGATCTCGTCGACGATCCCAGCATTGATCGCCTGCCGTGCGCAGGAGGCGCCGCCCGCGATGCTGATGGGCCGGTCCCCCGCTGCGTCGACGGCCTGGGCGTAGGCGACCTCGACGCCGTCGGTGACGAAGTGGAACGTCGTCCCCTTGAGCGCGATGGGGTCGCGGGCATGGTGGGTCAGCACGAACACCGGGCAGTGGTAGGGCGGCTCGTCACCCCACCAGCCGGTCCAGTCGGAGTCGCCCCAGTCGCCGCGGACGGGTCCGAACATGTTGCGGCCCATGATGGTCGCGCCCATGCCGTCGAGCATCTCCGAGACCACCTGGCGGTTGACGGGGTGGTCCGCGTCGGGGCCCATGTGCCAGGCGTGCAGCAGCTGTCCGCCGACGCCGAGCGGGTGCTCCTCGCTCTGGTCTGGGCCCGCGACGTAGCCGTCGGCCGAGATCGACATCGAGAGGTTGGTGCGCGGCATGTGTGCTCCGTTCAAAGTGATGACCTCGGGCAGACCCGGTCGAGGGGCAGAACTCATCGCCGCGCGAGCCTCCGGCAACCTTTACGCCTCGGCAATCTGTCAGAAATGCATTCCGGGAACCCCGGTGGCGGATGTACGTCCCGTCCCTTACGCGAACTGGGAGCACCACATGACACAACCTCTGGCAGAACACGCTGCCGCGACACTTGCCCGCGGCATCGGACGCAGGGGGTTCGCTCAGGCGGTGGCCGGAGTGGTCGCCGGCCTCGGTGTCGCCGGGACTGCGGCCTGCTCCTCCCGGGGAGATGGCGACAGCGGTACCCCGTCGCCGGGCGCTGCGGCACCAGGCGCGGGTCCGATTTTGCAGCCGGGTACCGGCACCAGATCCGGGGACCACTACCTGAGTTCCGAACCCGACCAGGTGCTGTGGGGCTACGTCCCGACAGTCGAGTCGCAGTCGGTGCTCCGCATGCAATCGGGGCGAACCGTCACGATCGACACGGTGTCCCATGAGGGAATTCTTGAGGATCAGGGCCGAAATCCCGTCGAGTACTTCGGCTCTCACGGCGTCGCCGAATCCGACGTGCTGCAAGATGCGGTGAACATCGCGTCCGGGTACAACCGCACGCCCCGCAACTTCGACGTCGACGGGCCGCACGTCGTCACCGGACCGATCTTCGTCGAAGGCGCCCAACCCGGCGACGTCCTCAAGATCGAGACCCTCGAGGCCACGCCTCGCGTGCCCTACGGCGTGGTGTCCAGCCGTCACGGCAAGGGTGCGCTCGGCGTGACCGCCCAGGGCGAGGCGCCGGCAGGGATCGGGCTCGACGAGGTCATGCCGCCCCGGTCGACCGATGGCCGGGACACGAAGGACCCGACCCGGTACGGCAACGTGTCCACCTTCACCGCCGTCGAGGACGGACACGGAGTCATGCCGTTCGGCACTGCAGCCGTTCGCTTTCCGCTGCGACCGTTCATGGGGATGATGGGCGTGGCGTATGCGAGCGCTCCCGGCCTGACGTCACCGAACGCCAATTCGATCCCGCCCACCCTGGGCGGCGGCAACATCGACATCGGATTGCTGGGACCGGGGTCGACGTTCTACCTGCCCGTGTTCGCCGACGGCGCGCTGTTCTACGTCGGAGACCCACACATGGCGATGGGTGACGGCGAAGTCGCGCTCACCGCCATGGAGGGGGCGTTGCGGGGCACGTTCCGGTTGACGGTCTGCAAGAAGGGCAGCGGCGACGCACCGTCGGTCGCCTTCATGTATCCGTTCGCCGAGAACCAGGACGTGTGGATCCCCATCGGACTGTCCGATCCCGACGGTGCGGTCAACGGCCAGGGCAGTGACCTGAACGCCGCGATGCGACGCGCAGTCGTCAACGCCTTGAACTTCCTCGAAGACGACCGCGGCATGGACCGCGCCACCGCCTACGCCTACCTCTCCGCCGCCGCAAACTTCTCCGTCAGCCAGGTGGTGGACAAGACCGTCGGCGTCCACGCACAGATCCCGAAGAGCCACTTCGCCTAACACCGGCGCAGAACCGACCCACTCGGGCCCACGCCTACCATCGAGACATGGACTATCGCAGCCTCGGCCGAACCGGCATCCAGGTCAGCCCCCTCTGCCTGGGAGCCATGATGTTCGGCGCCTGGGGTGAACCCGACCACGACGCGTCCATCGAGGTCATCCACCGCGCCCTGGACGCGGGCATCAACTTCATCGACACCGCCGACGTGTACTCCCAGGGCGAGTCGGAGGTCATCGTCGGCAAGGCCCTGGCCAACGGCAAGCGCGACGACGTGGTGCTGGCCACCAAGTTCCACGGGCAGATGGGCGTGCCGATGGGCGAGGTGGGCGACCCCAACCAGCGCGGCAACTCGCGGCGCTGGATCATCCGCGAGGTCGAGGAGAGCCTGCGCCGGCTGGACACCGACTGGATCGACCTCTACCAGGTGCACCGCCCCGACCTGGACACCGACGTCGAGGAGACGCTGTCCGCGCTGACCGACCTGCAACGCCAGGGCAAGATCCGCGCGTTCGGCTCGTCGACGTTCCCCGCCCACCAGATGGTGCAGGCGCAGTGGGTCAGTGAGCGACGAGGACTGGGACGCTTCGTCACCGAGCAGCCGCCGTACTCGCTGCTGGCCCGCGGCATCGAGGCCGACGTGCTGCCGGTGGCGCAGGAATACGGGATGGGCGTGCTGCCCTGGAGTCCGTTGGCCGGCGGCTGGCTCACCGGCGGGTACCGGAAGGGCAAGGAGCTGCCGGAGTCCAAGCGGCGGCAGCGGATGCCCGCACGCTACGACCTCGACAGCCCGGACGGCCAGCGCAAGCTCGACGCTGCGGACGCGCTCGGCGGGCTGGCCGACGACGCGGGACTGTCACTCGTCCACATGGCGCTGGCGTTCGTGATGCAGCATCCCGCGGTGACCGCGCCGATCATCGGTCCGCGGACGATGGAGCATCTGGAGTCGCAGCTCGGCGCCGCCGACGTCACGCTGTCGACCGACGTGCTCGACAGGATCGACGAGATCGTGCCGCCCGGCGTGACCATCTCGAGCGCCGACGCGGGCTACCAGCCGCCGTCGCTGACCGACCCGTTTCTGCGGCGCCGCCGCACCTCGTAGGGTCAGGCGGTCGGCGTCAACTCGAAGACGGGGATGACGCGGTCGGTCCGCTTCTCGTACTCGCCGAAGCCGGGTGCGAGTTCGATGATGCGCTCGTATACATCGGTCTTTCTTGATGCGTCGAGAACTATTGGAGACGCGCCGATTCTGGACGTCTCGCTCGCCGAGATACGTGCTTGCGTCAGTCCTACTTGTCGGTGCACGGTCGTACCATAAAAACAGCTCTAGAGCGGACGGCTGTACGGGTATCTGGCCCGCCGTCCCGGCAACCGCGCAGCCACTGCACGGTGCCCCAGAGGAAGAGCGGGGACGCCGCGAGCGTTCAAGCAGTGGACGCCGACGTGCGGCGCCGCAGGACGGTGAGAACGATGCCCAGTAACAGCCCCACCGATGCAGCCTTGCGTCGACGCTTGACCGAGTTGTGCGTCCACATCCCGTGCGGCGGGATTCGTGGGCCTATTCAGAGGCCCAGCCTTATGTTTCCCAAATTTCCCGTGCGATGGCAGTCTTGCCGCGACGAGGACTTCCCGGAGAAGTGGGAGGGACACGACGTCTCCCGGCATTACGACCTGTGCGTCATCTGCTTCCGGGCGACCGCAGGAGGTTGCTCCCGCTGGGCTTGGCTGGCGTGCAACGAATGTCGCGTCATCAACGAATCAATCGGCTGTCGTTGGGGTTTCCGCCCGTTTGCGCTCGGTCGTCACAGCCTCATGAACGGTATCGGCGTGCGCAATGGTTCTTCTGAAGAGCGACAGGCTGCGGCGCTGCAGCGGTTGGCCGAGTTCAGGAGGGGTGATCGGGACATCCGGAATTGGCGCCGGGTCGAGTACAGACGCATGGCGGCCAGCTTCGACCCACTGGCCGACGTGCCATTGGCAGCGTGGCAGCAGGAGTGGCCGCCGAGCGCCAGCGCATCGGCGGATGCGTTCGCACGACTTCTGGGCAACTGATGAGCCGTCGCAGCGCCCGTCCACGCAGCGTGCTCCCCCGGGGCCGGTGTCGACCGCGCTCAAACCAGAACACGCGCGCCCAGAGCGATGCAGGTATAAGGCAGGGAGGGTTTGACGGTGGAGGCGAACGAGACGTGGGGAGGGGTATCAAGGGAGGCCAAGACGTTCTCGCATTACTGGCCGAGGTGGTGGGAAGGCATCGACCGTCCCGATTTTCGCTTCCCGTCGTTCTCCATGCTCTTGGGGGAAGAACGACGGACCAGTGGAAATCCTGAACCGCGCGAACGCCGCGCTCCCCGAGAATGAACGGCGCCGTCCACTTGATGAGTCCGATAGATCGAAACTTGCGTTCGACACCACACAGTGGGATTGATGACGGCCCGGTACCGCACAGTGGGAGTCGCGAAGCGTCGAAGCGCCTGACCGCTACTGCTTTTCGACGCGCCGCCTGGCAATGACCTCGTCGAGATCGTCGCTGTATTCCACGACAGCGCCCGATTCGCCCTCGATCAACGTTGCCAATACCTCCACCTGATCGTAGATGCCGACGAGGCAGGCTTCGACTATGTACTCATGCGCGTTCCACACGCCGTCGCGCCATTGCTCTGCAGGAAGAGCGGAGCCCTCGGCATCGACCTCGGCGTACAACTCGTCGTAGGTCAACACAAGACCGTCGTGTCGGTACATCCGCACGATGGCGCCATCCTCCGCGACGGCTGCCGCGCGATCGATGGTCCCTTCTTTGTCTGTCATGCCAGTCCCCCTGTCGTAGTTCCGTGGCAACCCCTATGTGCCGTGGTCGATTATCGCGGTGGACACCGACACCAGTTGCCGCGTGCGTAGTGGGGACCGGCAGACTCGCGTGGGGCGTTCGGTACGCGGTCCTGAACTGAGAGCACTACGATCGCGCACCCAGGTGTTGGCCGGGCGTTTGCAACCTGCCGACGGTCGACCCGACCAGCACGCCCTGGCGCAAATCACGTTCACTCTCTGCGGCAGTGGGCGATCCTGCGATGGGGCCTTGGCCTAACACCTGCCTGCCTGCGTGCATTATCCCTTTGGCCGCGCAATCCGGGCACGGATCCTCGATCGATTATTGGTGCTTGCGTTCCCCTACCCGGTACTGATGCGTCCGCGTCCGCAATGGCGCGAAACTCACTTCCGGGTTGATCGACTTGAGTCTGCGCAGCTGTGCATCGACGTAGCGGTCAAGTTCATCTGAACGGGCATGGTTGAGCAACTCTCGGTAGACATAGGAGTTGGTCAGCGCCGCCGACGTACTCGTCGGGAGGGTTCCGCTCAGCAACGCGTCGAGACTGCGAAGAAAATTGCGGGTTGCGCCGAGGCTTACGCCGCGCCGGTCCGCGATCTCGTCGACGCGTAAACCCTGTTCGTGGAGCCGAAAGGTCGCCCCATGCGAGAGGCCGTCACCGCTCGCGCGGAGGATGCTCTCGATCTCGGCCCGCAACTCGGGGATCAATGCGCCAGCGGTCTCAATTTCATGCCCGTCGTGATCGAGCGCCGGAGTTCCACTCAGTTTTTGTTGCGAGTTGCCCAGCGGCTCCGACTGTGGCAAAGGGTTGCCGAGGAGCGGGACGGGGCCTGTCGGCTGGCGCGGACAACCGACGGAAACCAGACGGCAGGCGACCCCGGCGTGGTCGCTGAGCCGACCTAGATGATCGGAAGCGGACCAGTCACTCACCGCTTGCAGACCGATGTGTTGATTGGTGGCGATGTGGTCGATGTGCGGTCCATTGGGCAGCTCGCCACAGGTATGAATAGTCCAGTCCGCCAGAACTTCGCGCAGCCGATCTGCGACTGTTTGAGGTTGGCCTTTGCGCGGGATGCGCTGGTTGAAATCCCCGGCTATGACCGTCGGGATGTCGTTGCCCAAGGCGGGCAGAATTCGCTCGAGGTGATCGAGATAGTCGAGGTGCTCCGACCACGAGTGTGCGTTGCCACGTCCGGTATGGACGTGGGCGTCTCGCCAAGGGATGCAGACCCCAATGATGCGGATCGGTCCATCCTCGCCGATAGCGGTCGCCACTGCGAGCCGGCCGAGGGTCGCACCCTCCACACCGACGAAGTCCTCAGTCAGTGGATAGCGCGACCACACAATCACTTTTCGCCGGGATGGCTTTAAGGGGTAACCCCAGTCGGCGCCGGCATCCACGGTATAACCCTGTTCGGGTAGCAGTTCGCGAACTCCCTCCGTGACCACGATGAAGTCGAAGCCGGGTGCGGCGAGAGTCGCCGCGATTCGCGGGCCAGCGCCGCTGGCGGGGGTTCTCCACTCGGTGTTCCAAGTCGCAACCGTGATGTCCACGAAGACCGCCTCCCCGACGTACTGTCATTCTGACAGAAAGCCCGAGCGCCGGCGGTTCCCTCGATGGATAGGGCCGACAACGACTGCAGGAAACGTCGCGGCAAACTCATCCCGAGGTAGGCAATAGGTCGCGCTCCGCGAAGACCTCCGCTTAGCAGTTGTGTTCATCTGAGTGATACTGAAATAGGAGCGATGTTGCAGTTGTGTCGACACCTGCTTGCCACTCGTTGGCCCTGAATCGCGACCGCATATTGACCAGCAGCGCGGCACAAAACAGCCGAGTCGGACTCGACATGCCTACGGGCGCTCAGTGGCATTGCTCGACAGGCGGGCGGCATGAGCTGCTCGATTCACTTTGATCGACGAGATCGTGCCGCCGGGCGTCACGATCTCGAGCGCCGACGCGGGCTACCAGCCGCCCTCGCTGACCGACCAGTTCCTACGGCGCCCCCGCACCTCGGACGTCAGGCGTTCGGCGTCAACTCGAAGACGGGGATGACGCGGTCGGTCCGCTTCTCGTACTCGCCGAAGCCGGGTGCGAGTTCGACGATGCGTTCGTAGACGTTGTCTCGCTCCGCCTTCGGCAGTTCGTGTGCGACCATCTGCGTCGGCGAATCCGGTCCGATCTCAATGGTGACGGTGGGGTCGGCGCGCAGGTTGAACACCCAGGCGGGGCTGGCGTCGCGCCCGGCGGCCGAGCCGACGACGTAGACCTTGTCGTCGATGCCGAAGTAGCCGATCAGGTTCTCGCGTCGCACGCCACTCTTGGCGCCGGTCGAGGTCATGATCAGCAGCGGGAAGCCCTCGAACTGCCCACCCACCTTTCCGTCGTTGGCGCGGAACTCCGCGATGTTGCGTTCGTTGAACTCACGCTCTGAGGTCATCGGGTCGTCGTCGGACATGGAATCCATCGTGGCACGGACGGCGTCGCTCGAGGCGGGGTTCGGCGCGGCACTTGCCGGCGGCGTCGGGCGCTCGGACGCTGCCGGTCACTACAGTGACCGCAGGCCACACGGCAGGAGCGGCGGATGACATCGGTGGGCGCGTCGGCACGGCCGATCTCGACGTGGGCGCCGCTGCGGTCACCGGTCTACCGGGCGCTGTGGATCGCGCAGCTGGTGTCCAACCTCGGCACCTGGATGCAGACCGTCGGGGCGCAATGGATGCTCGTCGGCGATCCGCGCGCAGCGGTCCTGGTCCCCCTGGTGCAGACCGCGACGACCCTGCCGGTGGTGCTGCTCGCGCTGCCGTCGGGGGTGCTGGCCGACCTGGTCGACCGGCGCCGGCTGCTCATCGCCACGCAGGGAGCGATGGCCGCCGGCGTGGGCCTGCTCGCGACGCTGACGGGCTTCGGACTGACGACGCCGGCGGTGCTGCTGATGCTGCTGTTCGTCATCGGCTGCGGGCAGGCGTTGACGGCGCCGGCGTGGCAGGCGATCCAACCCGATCTCGTTCCCGCCGAACAGATTCCGGCTGCGGCCGCGCTGGGCAGCATGAGCCTCAACGGGGCGCGGGCGATCGGGCCGGCGATCGCGGGCGTGCTGGTGTCACTGTCGGGTCCGACGCTGGTGTTCGGCCTCAACGCGGTGTCGTTCATCGGGATCGTGTTCGTGCTCGTCTGGTGGCGCCGCCCGCCCGTCGTGAACGACTACCCGCCCGAGCGGGCGCTCGCGGCGCTCAGTGCGGGCGGACGGTTCATCCGCAGCTCGCCAATCGTGCGGCGGATCCTGCTGCGGGCGGCGCTGTTCATCGCGCCGGCGAGCGCGCTGTGGGGGCTGCTGCCGGTAATCGCGGCCAACCAGCTCGGTTTGTCGTCGTCGGGGTACGGGCTGCTGCTGGGTGCGCTCGGCCTGGGGGCGGTGATGGGGGCGTTCCTGCTGTCCCGGCTGCGGGCCCGGTTCGGGCAGAACGTCCTGCTGACGGTGGGGGCGGCGGGCTTCGCGGTGGCGACGCTGGTGTTGGCGCTGGTGCCGATCTTCGCTTCCGTGTTCGTGGGGCTGGTGGTCGGCGGAGCGTCGTGGCTGCTGTCACTGTCGACGCTGAACGCCTCGATGCAGCTGAGCCTGCCCGCGTGGGTGCGCGCTCGCGGGCTGTCGGTGTATCAGCTGATCTTCATGGGCGGGCAGGCATTCGGGTCGGTGGCGTGGGGCGTGGTCGCCGGGTCTTTCACGAGTTCGATCAGCCTCTTGGTGGCCGCGGGCCTGCTGGTGGTGTGCGGGCTTTCATCACTGTGGTGGCCGCTGCACGCGAAGACCAGCGACCTGGATCTGACGCACTCCGCGCACTGGCCGGAGCCGGCGCTGATCTTCGAACCCGAACCGCTGGACGGGCCGGTGCTGGTCATCACCGCGTACCGCGTCTTGCCGGAGAACGAGGAGGGATTCCTCGCGGCGATGGCGGTGCTCGGACGGTCCCGCCAGCGCACGGGTGCGTCGGAGTGGCGGCTGTTCCGCAGCATTGAGCACGAGTCGACGTTCGTGGAGACGTTCGTCGTGCGGTCCTGGGGCGAGCACATGCACCAGCACTACACGCGGTTGACGGGGCAGGACCGGTTGATCGAGGAGGCGGTGGAGCGACTCATCGACGGGGAGGCTGTGTCGGAGCACTATTTGGCGGTGCGGTGAAAAGATGCAAGTTCGGATCCATGCTTCCAGCTGCTTTATGACGGCAGGTCAGGCACCAACCGGTGACACAAGTGAGCCCGGGGCGTATGTCGGGCGGATCCTCGCAACGTCCAACGTTCTCCGCGAACCACGAATACCCACCGGTCCAGCCGACCCGCTGCGCGATCACCGAGGCCGCCATCGTCGGACACTCCCGCAAACAACGCCCGCACCGTCAGGCTCCTCGTCCAACCACGCTGAGGACGCCACCGGCGCCCGTTCGTACCGTGGCGGGAACTCCGGCTGCACCGCTGCGTTGTCCTCGGTATCGCGCAAGAGCCCCAGCCGCCGAGTGATCTCAATCTGCAACATCTTCGCCGACCGATACAACCCGCGGAATTCGGCCCAGCCCTTCACACTGATCCCCTTCGAATCGCAACGGTACTTACTTTCCGACCGGAATCACCTGCTCGCTCTTCGACCGCAACTGAAGGTCGCGCAGTCGGGACGCATCTGGTCGTCGAACCTGAACGAGTCGCCGGCGTGAACGTCAGCAAGGGGCGCCGAGAGCACAACCGACACGACCCGTCCCGCCCGGCCGCGACGTGACGCCGAGTCGCAGGTCTCAACGCGTACCGCAGAGATTATGGCGGTGACGAACGCGCCGACACTGCAACAGAAAGGCCGCAGCAGACCACAAGAGCGGAGTTCTGAGCGCCGAACCCACAGCGTCCTTAAGGCACAGATTGTCGACAACGAACTGCAGCCGCTAATGGCCGCGAACGCGGCCGCAACCACCGAGAGAGCGGAAGGTCGCCCCAGCCGCAGGAGGACCGAAACCACCCTTCCCCGCGGAACAGCCCGGCGGTTGTGGCGGTGGCGGAGGGATTTGAACCCTCGGCGTTTGCAAGTCCCAAGGCCCGATATCGCCTTAAGCAGGGGATTTACATTCTGTGACATACCGTCAGATAGCAGAGTTTTATGCTCCAGTGTGCCCAGAACGTGCCCACCGCTGACCTCACCCGGTTGCCGCGCATCCGCTGCTACCGCCCGACAGCGGCGGCCAAGCTGGCGCGGGCGGGGTCAGGCCGCCCTGACCTGGAAGCTAGTACTCGAACACAATTGGCATCAACGCACCTATGGTCAGGTCTGACGGTCATCTGTCGGCGCAACAGTCCCCTTACCGGCGAACTTATGGGCTCAAGACTCGATCGTCTCGTAGCGTGGACCCGTGCGAACCTTGGTGGGCGAAGGTCATCGTCAGATCGTGAAGGCGTTAGCGGCGCGAGTCGCCGCCGTGGCGGGTGGCGACACCGAGCTTCCGAGGATCGTTCTCTTGGAGGGCGCGTCGGGGTTGGGCAAGTCCCGGATCGTGCGCGAGTTGTACCGGGAGATGTGCACCAGCCTCGATCATCAAAAGTATTGGCCGGCGATTGACGAGTGGGGAGGCGTCGACGCGCAGTCGAGTGACCCTTTGCCGGGTCGCAAGCGCATCGGCCCCGACGTCGAACACTTCGTGTGGCCGGCAGGAGTCTTGCCGGGGTTCGCCTGGTGGCAACTGCAGTGCGAGCGGATGCAGGGTGGTGAGCTGGTCGACGTCGCAGCACAGGCCCGCGCCCAGATTGCGGCGCATTTGGTACCTATCGCTTTGGCGTCGCGGGAGGCAGCGTCGCTGAAGGAGAAGGCTGCTGCCAAGCGAGGCGATCTAGCAACCGCGACCAGGGAGGCCCTGAGCGAGGGCGGCATCGAGGCAGCCACTCGCGTTTTGGCCAGCTTCGACGTAGTGATTCCAGGTCTGGGTCTGGCCGCAAAGTGGGCCGTGCGCGGGGTCGCGCGGATCAAGGATCACTTCGACGAACGCGGTAACTTAAGCGCCGACGTCGACGTCGGCCACCGCGCAGACGAACAGCGCCGTTCGGTTAGCGCCGAACTGTCGGGGCTGCTTCGCGGGGTGGCTCACCGTGAGGTCCCTGCAGTCGTTGTGATCGAGGACCTGCACCTGATGGGCGGGGCGTTGGCTGAATTGCTCGACCTGCTATCGGTGGCCGATGCTGCACATCCCGTCGTGGTGATCGGGTCTGCGTGGCCACAGTCCAACGTATCGACGCCCTACACGCAGTGGCGATCGAGCGCAGCGACGAGCGGACGCGTGCAAGTCGTGGCGGTGCAGTACCTTGAACAGACAGACCTCGTCGAGTTGGTGCGTGCCTATGCGCCGAATACCAGCGACGAGGCGGCCGCCGAAGTCGCCGATCAATTCCCTAATCCCCTCTCACTCGAGGTGACGCTGAGCGATCGAAAGCTCCAAAACAGGATCGCAGAGAACGGCGGCGCGCTGCCGCAGGGCGCTCTGTCAGCGCGATCGACAAAACTCAAACATGTCTACCGGCATCAGTTCTGGCAGCTATCAGCGCAAGTCCAAGTCGCCTTGGCCGCCGCGGCAGGTGCGGCACCGGCACCTGGTTCGAGAGTGTGGCCGTTCGTGCGGGGTGTTGTCGCCGAGGCAGCTCAGCAATGCCCGGAACTAGAGGCCGGAGCGACCGACGTGATAGCCGGCATCGAACACGCTGCCGAGGACAACGTGTGGCTGGTGCCAAGCGGAGTCGCGGACAGCTTCCGCGAGGCCCTTCAGGCCCAAGTGGCTTACGAGCACTTTCAGGAGGTGCTAGCCGACGGCGAATCGACTACATTCCGCGACACGGTGGCAGAAGTCCTCGTCGCACGCGTGGACGCTGCCCGCGGTGAAGGTTACTCCCTCGACCCCTCCGAGGAATCCAGAATCCTAAGCCGCTGGCTCCTTGCAATCGAATCACCAAGGGACTCACGCGGCGCCCATCTCGCGGCCGCATTCCATGAGGCGCAGGATCTCGCAAGGACGTATCAGTTACGCGCGGCAATCAACATGCTGGCTCCTCGATTGCAGTCTGATCCGTCCAGTACCTCCAGGCACATCGCGGTAATGCGCACCGAACTCGCCGACTGGTACGAGCAGTTGGGTCTCAACGCTGAGGCACTCGCGACGCTGGACGCAATTGAGGTCGACGAGCGCCGCATCATGGGCGCAAATCACGTCGTAACCCTCGAGATCCAGCATCGACGGGCGCTCGCGCTCCGAGCCGCGGGACGGATTGAAGACGCCATTTCGGCCTACGAAGTACTCATCCCGCATTTGGTTGAAGTACTTGGCGACAGTCATGCGCTGACCGGCATCAGCCGCAACGGCCTAGCGGTCGTGTTGAGCGATGCCGGACGCTTTCACGAGGCCATTCCCGTCTATCAACGACTTCTCGAAACCCTGATTGCGGACCGCGGCTCGGAATGGCGCGGCGCGCTAGCGGTTCGCCAGAACCTTGCAAGTGCCTACGGGGAAGTTGGACAAGCGGAGAAGGCAGTGTCCGAGCTTGAGAAAGTCTTGTGCGGCTACCTCGCTACTCTCGGCCCCCGTCACATCGACACATTAGCTATACGCCACAATCTCGCTGGCGCCATCGCCAAAGCCGGCCGTATTGATGACGCTATTGCCGCATATCAACAACTCCTAGCCGACAAACTAGAAACTGTCGGCGAAGATCACGTCAGTACATTCTGGACCCGTCACATGCTCGCGCAGGTACTCCCAGAAGCGGGACGGATCGATGAAGCCATCATCGCCTTCGACGAACTTCTCGAAGACCGGACCCTATCGATGGGGGTCGACCACCCCACAAAGATGAGAGTTCGGAGCAACCTTGCCCGAGCGCTGAGGGCCAGCGGGCGCACTTCCCAGGCCATCGCCACCCTTGAGGGCTTGCTCCGCGATCAACGCCGAGTCCTGGGCCCCGACCATCCGGACACCCTTAAGACTCAAAGCCATCTCGACTCACTTAGGCAATCAGAGCCCAATCCCGAAATACCTCAGTAGTGTTGCGGCTCATGAACTCCGAGTCGTGCGCTGGGGGCCTACTAGAGAAGCAGCAAATCTGATCTTGCCCTTCCAGGCAGAGCCCGAGGCCTAGCGGGAAACCACTTGGGTCTTCACTGACGCGCAAGGATTCCGACAACTACATTACGATCATTGGTGACCGCTACCTACCTCAGCCGGGGCCGAGCCTGGGGTTGGCGTGCCGTCCAGTTCGAGCTTGGCGCGACATCGAATGAAGCGCACCCAGGTACCGCCACAAGCTAACAGATTCGGTGTAGACGTCACTGTCAGGCGCGATGATGGCAAGGTGGCGGAAATGCGAGGCCCCATCTTGCTCGGCGGGTATGCGGCGAAGCAGTGCCCGGTGCGGGTACAGAACGACTTCCTTCCGCGGTCGCCCACGATAACGTGGGAGCCCTCGCTAAAGGATCGGGCCCGGCTGGAGGCGGGGAGCGCGTTCGAAGTCAGCGTGTTCAAGAGACTTGTGGCGGTAACACCCGCAACCGTTGTGGTCGATTCTGGGCTGGGCAAGGACGAGGCGATCTCAAAGACCGTACAGGCGATGAAATCCGGTGCGCCCCTGATCCTGGGTGGGTGGCTGCCCGCTGACGTTGAAGGCGGCCGCACCGGCAAGCCCGACATCTTGGTCAACGTCGACAGCGGATATCTGCCTGCGGATGTGAAGAATCACCTAACCGTGAAAAGGGCGAGGGTGAAGGGCAGCGTTGTGTCGTCCCTGTCATCACCGGGGCGGTGGTTGACGTTGGCGGGCTGGACCCCGGGCACTACTACGAGGACGCCCTACAGTTGGCTCCTTACACACGCCTGCTCCAAGCGTGTGGTTATCACCCCGGACCCGGACACTTATGGGCCGCGGTGCTCGGCACCAACCGGCTCGAGGTGACACCGGACCAGACCGCCGACTTGGTGCTGGTCTGGCACGACCTCAACAATCCAGCGCGCGCGACTTTCTCCCGCAGCCGCGGCAACGCACGCCGGTCACTCCTGGAGCGCTACGACCACGAACATGGTTTCCGCTTGAAAGTCGCCCGCACCGCTCAGCGGATCGTTGGAGCCGCTGATGACCCGCAGCCGCTGGTCGATCCGGTTGGCAGGACGAATGCCGGAGATGCCCCTACGAGCATCGGTGCACCGAGCGGATGGGGCCGGATGACCCGTCGACTGCGATCAACTTCGGCGGACTCAACACGCGCGAGTGGCCATTTGGGCCCCTTCCCCAGGGATGGCAGGGGTGAGGGTTGGGGGCTGCATCCGACGTCCACGGGGGCCTACACGCGGCAGCTTGCCTCGGGAAATCACGCCTTCATTACCCATCCCCCAGCGTCGCACCCTCGGTCGGGTCCCGCGGCGACAGCTACGACAACGCCCTCGCCGAAACCGTCAATACCGTCTACAAACCGGACTCATCTACCGCGGCAAACCCTGACGCAGCGTCGACCATCTCGAACTAGCCACCGCGTCCTAGGCGTCCTAGTACAACCAGGAACGCCGGCACCAAGCCCTCGGCTACCAAAACCCAGCCGAGTACGAGACGGCCCTGACCGGCGCCCCACAACCCGCGAGCCAGCCAACCCCGGCCCTCGTACCCATTTAGGAACGAAACCCGGGGTACTTCATTACTTCATTGCTATGGATATTAGACAATGGACCATCAACAGGAAGGTCACACACATCATGGGAGAAGCTCACATCGTCGCCCCCGCCTCCGACAGAGAGGACCGTCGCCTTCTGCTGGTCGATGGCGATCAGACCCTCGGGCAACTCATCTACTACGTTTCCACAGGCCAGGTCGCCGAAGTGGTTCCTCATAAGGGGCCAGTTCACGACCGGCTCGTTCAGGAAGCTAAGGATCGTGGGCTGCTGCACGGCAAGGACATCCCCGACCACCTGCAGCACGACCAAGAACATCGCAGCCTGGGCTAGCACGGTCTTCGACCGCTGGGACGGCAGGGCCGCCGCTCACCGCCCGCACACTCTTTCGCACCGAATCTGCCACCTTCGAGGGCTTCACCCGCCCACAGGTGGGCCCCCTACCAACACAATGCTTTCCGGTCTTCGCGCTCTTATGGCGCCCCAAGTGACCGTCAGCCTTCGCCGTAAGCACCTTGTCGCACCACGTACACATGCCTTCCCGAAGCTCGGCGTCATCTTTCCTGCGGCGTGCATCCTTGGCACGGTCCCTCTCCCGGGCACGGTCAGCGACGAACCTCTTTGGTTGCATGCCATGCACGGCACGGATCATGGGGCAGGCCATAATCGAACCGGTACAGCGCAGTGGCCTCGGGGGAGTGCAAATGTTGGCGAGGATTTGCGTGCAGTGCCGTATGGGCACTGCGGTCACCGGTTCGGCCCGTGTGCTGCATGCGCTGTTTCGATGCCATCTTCAGCCTGTGCCTTGCGCCTCCTGGGGCGCCGCCTGCGTGGCTAGTTGGCCGATCCCCATCGGAGGCGACGGCGACACAGTCCGGCCCGAGGCTTTGAGCGCGCAGTCGCTGCGCGTTGCATGAGCCTCCGGCCCCCATCATCCCAAGTCGACCGAGCGGTCCGAACGCCGCTATCGCGATCGGGACGGCGGCACACTCGCACCGAACCTGAACTCGTATCAAAGACACGTGCCGCCAGTTGACCGCAGAAGCAAGCACACTCCCACCGTCGGACAAGAACCATAAGACAGTAGCCGCTGCGGCACGAATTGTTTGCTGTAGCAACATGACTTACGACGTTGCTCTCCATGAGCCGCAGTTGAGCTGCATGTTTGCGGAAGTCCAGGCAACCAATTACGGTTTCGCCGTGGCCAGGAGGTGGCCGCACTCACACTCGGGGGACAGAAACATGATCCAGAAGCTCATCGTGGCCTCGCTGCTCATAGGTGCGGCCGCTGTCGGGATTGCTCCCGTCGCGTCCGCAGAGCGTCCGTACAAGAACTGCACGGAGGCCCACGACGACGGGGCGTACGACATCCCGGAGAGCAGCGACGCCTACTGGGACGGCGGCGACCGCGACGGCGATGGCATTGCGTGTGAGTCCTGACTTAGTCGGTCCGGTCACGCCGAAATGGCGCGTCCGTCGGTCCTGCTTAGTCGGGGCCACCTTCGTGGCGGCGGTGGTAGCGGTTGCAATGGCAGCGCCGTCCCACGCGGATGACGACTACGAGTCGGACCAAAGCTTCAGTCGTGGGTTGGATTACGCAGGCGTGTTGTTCAACTTCAACCTGGAGAAGCGTCAGGGTCAGCGGTATTGCAGAGCCGTGGTGGACGGATCAGACACGCTCGATGCGACGTATGACCTTATGCGCGACGGCGCATACTCCTTCGACGTTGCGAATGGGATCAGCTCAGCTGCGATGGTGGCCTACTGCACGTGTTCGGTAATGGCGAGGCAGGGATTGGATGCCGATCCAATCCTCTGCAGGCCGTACGAACTCGCCTACCTACGCGAGAACGCTAACTAGGGGCTCAAGCTGAGGCCGTATAAGCGAGTTGCATTAATAACGTCATGGGCCCGCCAAGCTGTGGCGGGGTTCCTTGCAGTTGTTATTGGTCTTAGCATATCCCCTGTCTCACAAGCGGAACCGGCAGCCGTGACTGCAACGGTCCTCAAGGTCGTCGACGGCGACACCATTGACATCCGCGACGACATCAGGGGTCGACTGCGCGTACGAATCCTCGGGATCGACACCCCGGAGACCAAGAAGCCCGGTTATACGATCGGCTGTTGGGGGCCCGAAGCGACGCAGTTCGCCGAAGACACCATGGCCGGCAAGAGAGTGGCTCTGGTTCGCGATCCCTCGCAGGACGTGACCGATCGCTACGGGCGCACCTTGGGCTACCTGGTTCGCGCCGACGGGTGGGATTACTCCGTGAAAGCTGCACGTGCGGGGACGGCGAAGTCCTACGTTTACGACGGGAATCCGATCGCACAGTACGAGGCCATTCGTGCCGCCGAGACGGAGGCGCGATCGGCGCTTCGTGGCCTGTGGGGCCCGCCGTGCTTGGGAGACACCGGATCGAAGCGCCGATAGTGAGGTTGGATGAGGACTGTGCCACTCGGTCGGGGTCAGGACAATTAGACGGGTTTTAAAAAGCACATGGCGACAAGGTATTTCGCGAGCGGTGAGACGAAGCTGATCAGCTTTGAGGGTGATCCGATGAAGGACGCGAACGCACCGGCGAGGGTGTACACCCCGGACACCGGGTGGAAGGCCACGACGGACAACTACGCGATGTCCGTTGCCATCACTGGGGAATGGGACGAGATCGACTCCGTCGACGTGAAGGCTCAGATCGAGCGCATGGAAGCAAAACGGATGAAGCGCGGCGGCTGATGCGACCTCGAGCAGTCCAATTCGAGCCCACCCGGCACGACGATCTGACTGCGGAGAGGCCGATGCGGGCGATGAGCAAGCTGCTGATCGCGGCAGTGACAGTGGTCGTTGCCCTGGGCACTGCCGCGACAGCGTCGGCTGACGAAGCGGGCTTCGTCTCGTCGGTGGACTCGCTGAACTACTACGCGCTCGATTGCCCTGGGTGCGCCCAAGACGCCGTCGACGTGGGCTACCGGGCGTGCGCGGCGTTCAGCCGGGCCACCAGGCTGCCGTCCAGACCGTGATGGACTCCTACAACGGTCCGGGCCAGGACTTCGCCGAGTTCAACGCGCACCTGTTCGCGAGCTACGCGGCCTACGAGCTGTGCCCGGAGCATGCCGGGACGCTCGGGTCGATCTGAGACCGATCAGGAGCTTCTGACCAAGTGGCGCGCCTGCCACCAGGCGGGACGGTCCATGAGAAGCCGCCTACGGGCCAACTGCGATTGCGTACCGCGCGGCGAAGGGCGGTCGTCGAGGCGCAGCTACTAATTGCTCAAGCGGAAAATCGGTGGCTCGACCCCAAGGGCATTGGGATTACCATTTACGCATGGGTGGGCAGTTGCGCGTTGATCCGAACAAACTCCGAGGTGCAGCGACCACACAGGCTGACGTGGGAGCAAGCGTGAGCGGACTGCAATCCGGGTTTGCCATGGCCGCGGCCAGCGGCGGATTGCCCGGGCTTCAGACCGAGGAGGCCTGCCAGTTCGCCGGCTCGATACTCGACTCGGCCGCAGGTGCCGTTCACCAGGAGCTGACGACGCACGCGGACAAGCTGTCGTCGGCCGCCGATCGCTACCAGGAGATGGACGAGCAGCTGGGTCAGCGGCTCCGCAAGTTCAGTCAATGAGCCGTGATGAGACGGCAGGCCGTCAATGCCTGTGACCGTCCCCCAAGTGGAGGCATCTCGCCCCGAGGGTCTGACGCAATCGGCGACGGACGTCGGCCGGAAGGCGTCGGACCTTTCTGTGCAGATCGACAAGCAACGGTCGAACCTCGACGGCTTGCGGAACGGCTGGCACGGCGCGGCATCGGATGCCGCCATGCAGAAAGCGCAGCCGACCCTGCAGCGGATGCAGCAGATCCACGATGCGTTGAACCGCGCTCAAGCCGTTCTCCACGGTGGTGGTTCCGAGCTTGGCCAAACAAAGTCATCTCTGGTGCAGTCCGTGGCTCAGCTGAAGGGTCAGGGTTGGCAGGTCGGCGCGGACGGGACGGTGTCAGTTCGGCCGGGAAGCGCCCTCGACCAGTACGCCAAGGTCAGCCCCGCCAACGCGATGAGGCTGCAGCAGCTGGCCGCCTCGAACTCGCTGGGCGTCAAGGCATTGCTCGGGAACTTCGACACTGCAGACCGCCGGCTAAGTACAGGTCTGCGCAACGCCGTGAAAGGCCTCGACTTCGCGCCGGCCAACTTCGGATCCGGCGGGTTACCTGAAGCGCCCCCCAAGTGGGACGATGGCTCCCAAATCCCGGTGGGGAAGGACCCCAAAGAGGTCAACAAATGGTGGACATCCCTGACACCGGAGGAGCGCCAGGACCTGCTCCGCAAGTGGCCCGACAAATTGGGAAACTTGAATGGCATTCCGGTCGTGGACCGCAGCACTGCCAACGTCGCGATCATGAATCAGGACATCAACCGCCTCAGCGACGTCGCCGACGCTCGCGGAGTGACAGTGGACGAGGTCAAGGCTCACCCCGAGTTGTACGGCATGGCGGGGCCAATGATGGCCAGGTACAACAACGCCATCGAGGTGCGAAAGGGGCTGCAGCACGGCTTCGACGAGACGGGCGCGCCGACGTTCCTACAGGTGTACGAGCCAGCTGAGTTCGACGGGGACGGCAGGGCCGCCATTGCCATCGGCAATCCCGATGAAGCCGCTAACACAGCCGTCGTCGTTCCCGGGACCGGCAATAGCGTGGAATCAGGTTGGCTCAGCCAGGCCGACGCCACCGAACTATTCAAGGAGACTGTGGCTGCCGACCCCTCAAAGCCGACCTCGGTGGTTGCCTGGATGGGATACGACGCACCAGACGCGCTCTACGACCCGCGGGTCGGGACAACTGCACTCGCGCACCAGGGCGGAGAACTTCTCGCCGCAGACGTCAACGCCCTCAACGTAACCCACAGCGAGAAGATCGACGGACACACGACCGTGCTCGGCCACTCCTACGGGTCCACGACGGTGGCTGACGCTTCAGCCGGCTACGGGATGAACACCGACGACGTCGTCCTCGTTGGAAGCCCCGGCACAGACCTTGCGCACAGCGCCGCCGACTTCCACCTCAATCCGGGCGGGCATCTCTACGTCGGGGCGGCATCCAGCGATCCGGTTACCCAGCTCGGAAACATTCCGCAGATCCACGTCCCAGGAACCGATTTCACCGCCTCACTCGGCGACGACCCCGCGCAGGACGGGTACGGGTCCACTCGGTTCAAAGCCGAAGTTCCCGGGCTCACGACCCCGTGGGGCGATCACAGTGAGTACTACACACCCGGCGGCGAATCACTGTTCAGCATGTCCGACATCGTGTCCGGACACGGGGACGCGCTCGAGCACGACGGCATGACCGCACCCCACCGCGGTAGCAGCATCATCGGCGACCTCGGCGACGTCCTCGGAATTCCCTTTACCGACGACCCCGAGTTATATCGAGAAGGCACCACCGGTAACAAACATAAGTAAGACGGCCCCAGCTGACGTGAGAAAGTGACGATGAGCAAGCAGACCGCCCGCGTGACGACAGTTGCCGTGCTCGCGGCAGCACTACTTTCAGGATGTGGCGTTGTGAGCACAATGAAGAACGAAGGCGTCAAGAACCCGATAACCCCCGAGCAGTCGAAGGCACAAGTCATCGACGCCGCAAAGGAAGTCGTCAGCACCCTCGGCATCGAGGCCATCCGCCCAGCGTTCTGGCACGCCTCCTGCAACGACCAAGGCGAAGCACCATTCCGCGGCCAGATGAGAATCGGATACCCCCAAGCGGGAAGCTTCGAAGCATCCGACGCCGAGATCGCATCGATGGTCCAGCGCCTAGAGAGCAACGGATGGTCCAAGGCGCCTGACTTCCTCACGCATGGCACAGCCCTGCAGAAGAACGGGATAGTGGCGGTATTCAGCCCCCAGAACGTCAGCGTCCCAACCCGCAGCCTGGAATTCTTCGGCGAATGCAGTGACGTTACGACCTCCAAGGAAGCCGGCGGCGAGACCGAGATCGTAAGCCTGACACCCTGACACGTTCCCCTAGCCCGACGAACTGGTCATGACTGAACCGCTGCGTATTTTCGACGACGTCGAACGAACTGACTCGGCCCCCGCTTACGACACCGAGGACTCCTTCACCTTCCTCAACCGCGTCGCACGACCTTCATGGGCCAGAGTCCGCGAACTCACCGAACGATGGTTCGCCGACTACCCCGCTTCGGACCAATCCGACCTGCGCAGCCGGTTCTGGAAACCCGACGCCGCGCAGCACTACGGCGCCGGGTGGGAGTTGTACGTCTACACCCTCTACCGGAGCCTGGGCTACGAGGTGACCGTCCACCCAACGCTCCCCGACACCAAGAGGAAGCCAGACTTTCTGGTCACCCGCGACGGAATTAGTTCGTATGTCGAGTGCGTCGTCTTCCTCGCCGCCGGCGGATCGGGCAGCGGGCAGCGATCGTGGATCTTCGAATGCACCAATAAAGCGCGAGACCCCAACTTCGTGGTCAACATCGAGGTCCGCCGGGACGGAAGCGAACGCCCGAAAGCGGCCGAGATCATCAGACCGCTCGAGAAGTGGCTGTCATCTTTAGATCCCGACGAATTACAGCGACGAATCGACACGGGCCAGGCACCCCCCTACCTCAAACTCGATGTCCGAGGATGGTCAATCGAGTACGACGCCTGGCCAGTGAGACCCGAATGCCGGGGGGCAGGCGGACGGTTGATCGGCGCCTATCCAATGGTTCTCGGTGTTGGCGACGACGAGGTCCGACTCCGCGAGATCGTCAAGTACAAGGGAGCGCGGTATGGCTCGCCAGACAAGCCGTTAGTGATAGCCGTCCTCAATACCTCCGGATTCACCGACGAACGAGACATGACGGAGGCACTATTCGGCACGGAGGCGGTCGAATACATCCCAGGTCAGCGGGATTCAATCCGAACGGTCCGACAACGAGATGGTTACTGGCGGCAGGGCCCGAACAATCGTGGAACACGTGTCGCGGCAGTGCTCCTCGGACAGAACATCTCCCCCTGGCACATTACGCATGCGCTGCCAGAACTATGGCTGAACCCGTGGGCCGACAGACCGCTGATCGACACTCCCCCATTCGCCACACGCACCGCGCACGACACCGGACAGGTCTACTTACTGCGCGAGGCTACCGCCCCACCCAGCGCAGTCTTCGGACTAGACCCCGAATGGCCTCACTTCGACCGGTGACGGAACAGCACACCCGACATCAGGAAGCAAGGTCCCCACCGTCGACAGCCGCCACCATCAATCATGGCGCGCTCCTAGAGCGGGAGCAGGCCCGGTGCGGGTGTGGTGTCGTACCACTGGACATCCCCGACCACTGGATTGATGGCGTCAATGGGCGTTGCGCAGAGTCCCGACCGGCCGTTAACGCATTCAGCAGGAACCGGGGGGCGGCGATACGAATCAACCAGCCGTCACGAACGAACTGAACTTGCCGCCACTACACCGCGCAGGTATGACCCACCCACATTGGCGGCCTCAAGCGCCTTCCGCGCCGGCGGCGTGTGGCATTAGGCATTTCCCGTCGGTAGGCATCTGTGTTAGTTCACAGCGGTGACAGTCATCGACGACATCAAGACCGTGCTCGCCTCGACCGCGTACTACCTTCCGACGTCCTCGCCAGAGATGGCGGAGAGAGCAGCGGCCGTGAGATCGATGGCCACCAAGGTGCGGGCCTGGTTGCCACCCGAGCTTCAGATCGGCGACGAACTGGCCACTCTGAAGGTGGACGCCGGTGGCCAGAAGGGTGGCATCAGCCCCACGCCGTGGGTTCGAGTGTTCGCAGAGAGATACTCACCAAGCGCCACTCAGGGGTTCTATCGTGTGTACCTGTTCGCAGGCGACGGCTCACGGGTGTATCTGAGCTTGAACCAGGGCACAAGCGAGTTTCGATCGGGACACTTACGACTGATGTCCAGCACCGCGACGCTGCTGCAGCGATCCGAGGCGGCGCGCCAGTTCTTCGCTGGATGGTCGGGCGATCTTGTTCACGGCCTGCGCACCGACATAGATCTGGCGGTGTCGAGCCTCGACGTCGGCGTCCAACCCAAGAAGCGCGCCAGTAATTACGAGGCCGCCAAACGTCTTCGCGCTCGCCTACGACGTGGACATACCCACCACCGACGATCAGTTGAGGTCTGACCTCGGCCGGATGCTGGAGCTTCTCCGGCACCTTTACTACGCGGATTCGCAGCCCGACGGAGCGACCGGTACGGGCACCGCCATCGTGGCTCTGGCGCAACCTGGTGGCGGTAGCGGCGGTCAGGTGCCGGTGGCGGACAGCCGGTTCCGGAAGGCGATCGAGGACTACTCGATGAGGGTCATCATGGACCTGTACTGCGATACCAAGATGTGGGTTGTCAAGGACGTCAGTCGGTACAGCTCATGGGACATCGAACTCATTTCGAAGATCGAACCCATTTCGAAAGACGACGTGGCCGAAGTCGTCCATGTTGAGGTTAAGGGCACCGCATCCGCCGGTGCTTCTGTCTTCCTCACCAGGAACGAGGTGGTGGCGGCCCGCGAGTTTAGCCGCACCATTCTCGCCATCGTCCACGGCATCAAGGTCGTGAGTGACGCTGAGAAAAACCTGACGTGCAGCGGGGGCATGATCAAGATCCACGACCCGTGGGTGCCTGCCGACGAGCACCTTACGGTCAAGCAGTACAGCTATGACGTACCTCCAGGTGGAACGACCCAGCCCACGACGTGACGGCGCACCAATCCATGTCGCAGTCCCGGGCTATCATGACGCGTCTCGGCGATTATCCCGGCCCGGTCGAGCGCGTCGCGTAGGGCTTCGCGTTCGTCGTCGGCCGTGTCTGGTCAGACGCCGCGATGGTGTTGCGGTTTCCTAGGATGGCGCGGTGCCCAGCTTTCGCAACGTCTTGCCCGAACATGTTCTGCAGGCGGTCGAGATTCTCGATAGACCTGAGGGCGCTCAGTTGGCGCAATCGCTCGGATACCGGGCTGCGAGAGAGTTCCGGCTCGTTCACAAGGGGAAGTTCTACGACTCCAAGCCTGTCGTTGGAGTCGCGTACGGAGTGGCGAATAATGGCGAGTACCTCAGAAACACGCAGATCTCAGGTGGCGACACGGGTGGCGCAGCAACGATCCTGCACAATCTTGGCTTTTGGGTCGATAACGGTTTTCTTCACGGCCTAAAGGACTTGCGCGTTGATTCCACACATGGGAAGCCCGCGCCGTACCAGTACGTCGTTCTCCTCTGGGCGTTGGCGCGTGCGCGACGACGGGAGGAACGGCTCGTGCCGTTCAGCTCGGTGCGTGACGAACTAGCCGATCTGCTTGCCCCCTTCGCCATCGCGAGAACAAGGCCAGATCCCTCCATGCCATGGGCTGCTCTCAGTCGCAACGACTGGTGGGAACTGGTCGGTCCGGACGGGGCGACACCGATCAATGACGTAGCGGTCAAGCATTTCGATATTGCTGGCGGATTGGATGTGGGCATCTACAACACGGCTCAACTTGACTCATTCACTAAAGCCGCGATGGAAGTGATCGGCGGGCTGGTCGGCGTCGATGAGCGGTTCGCGGATTTGGTTGACCGTATCGGCCTGTCAGATCTGAGCGGCGATCCTCTGATCGCGGACGCCAACGGTGATCTGGTGGAGGACTTCCAGACCTCTGGCGGAAGCGCGCCGTCAGGGCGGGGCACCGTCATGCAAGACCCGGTGCGACGGGCTGCCATCGAGCGCCGCTCACTAGACGTGGCTCTGAAGTACTACGACAAAATCGGCGGGATCGACGCCGTCGAACTGGGCAAGCCATATGACATCAAAGTCACGGTCAACGGGATCGAACGCCACTGCGAAGTGAAAGGCAGTTTCTATGACCATCGACACCGTCATTTTGACGGTCAACGAAGTCATTCACGGTAACGACTACGCATTTGTTGATCTTGTCGTGGTGGATGGCATCGACCTCGTCACCGATGCTGAGACAGGCGCAGTGCACGGCGAAGGTGGCCGATGTCGCGTATGGACCGACTGGTCACCCGATCCGGCCGGGTTGCGGGCGACCAAGTTTGACTACTCGTTGCCCCCGACGAGGCAGCAGCCTTAAGAGAAGGCCGAGACCTTCGGGCCAGTCTCGTATGCTAATCGTTTCGAGGCATCCGGGTGTTAAGGCGGCGGACCGCCGCCTCTCGCGGGGTGCGCTCGACGTCGTTCACAGGTTGGAGATCGTCGTGTAGGCGCTGGTGTACCGGACTCCGTGCGCTTGGAACCAATCGGAGATGCACACGCGCTCAATCGACGTCGCTGTCTTGACTTGTATGTCCCCGTCTTGAATCCGCTGTCTCAGGAGTACGACGGGATCGTCGCCGCTGGTTCCTCCGAGGGCAGACAGCAGATCCTCGACATGCTCGGGTTCCACCCACAGGGCTGAGTGATATTCGTCGACGGGGTAATGGCCACCGTCGTGGCTGGTCAGCTCGAAACCATCCTCGCCGTACTGTGCATAGACAGAAAGTTTGTGGTCCTCTCCGCTGACCGGGTCGCCCTCCAAGACACCCCGATACAGGCAGGTCCCACGGCCAAAGGTAGGCACCGGCCGGTGATTCCCGGTACCTGTCTCTGTGTCCGCACTCTTCTCGTCCGCACTGTTTTTCTCCAGACTTCTTTGTGTCGCACTACCTTTCTCTGCGTCCGCGGGCAGATCTCTCTGCGGGAGTCGGATGGGACGGCGGACCTCCGGCTCCTCGGGAAGCTGCTCAACGGTGCCTAATGCGCCCTCGCAGAACCTGTCACAGCCGCAGGTAATTGACCCGAGGCTCACCCAACCTAGCGGGGCGGACGCGTCCTCACGGGCCGCGACCATGTGGGTCTTGTCCTTCCGCCGGATCGTCGCGAGTGCGTCATCCACCAGCGATTCCAGTGCGTAGCGCTTTAACAACGGCGCCGCGCCGGAAGAAAAATCCGCCTCCGTACGCCATACGCCAAACCTCATGTGTTCTCCCCTAACCTTGCCCATCCCTGCGGATCCCAGCAGAGCGAAGGACCTTTCCCTGCTAAATCTCCCCGATTCTTCGGCTCATGGATTCGGATGCTAGCTCGTACACAGGTTTGCTGCGAGCAGTTCGGGAGTCAGCCAGTCGCCCGGACTGTCCGGGGCACCTTCGGGTGGCGTAGCGGTCGCCGGCGCCCATTGGGCGACTGTTGCGGCATCAGCAGCTGCCGTTCGTCACTCCTCGATCTGCCGCCGGAGCCGGGATCACGATCGAGGAACTGCCTTGTCACTGCCATATCGAGCGCTGATGTATCGCTAGCGGTGACCGGGTAACCGAGAATGGTCTATTGACGATAGTGAGGCTATCCGTCCTGGGGTGTTCCACCGCGCAATCAAGCTAGCTTCGGCGCGCAAGGACTCCAGAGACCCGCGAGCATTGGGGTCCATCACGACTGAGGTGACGGAGCTACGACCCGTCGAGGCCGACGCTGACGGCGGGCAGTGCGCGACCAGATCAACCGATCACTCGACAAGAGCGACTCACGACAATCGTCTCCGGTCGTTGAGTTCTCAACCGGTAGAGCTAGGCCTTGCCATCGGGCGTGCGGGCTTGGCAATGTGGCGGATGGCACAGATCGGCTCTCCGTGGGTACCTTGAGGGGCTGCTGGCCTTCGGGTTCGAAGACATCGACAATGGATCTCCAGTCTCACTACTCGTTTGAAGAGAGAGGTAGTTTTTCCTTTGGTTGACGAGGCGCCGAGCAGGTACGAACTCATGTGGCCTGTGCTCCGGGCAATGAAGTTGGTAGACGATGCGGCGAGCCCGCGAGAAATAGAAAAGGCAGTACTCGCCCGCGAGAACTACAGCCCTGAGGCGGTGTCGGAGGCCCATAGTGGCGGCACGTCGAAGCTGTTCTACGAACTCAAATGGGCCATCACCGAACTGAAGAACAGAGGTCTGGTAGAGCGGATCGCTCACAGCAGGTGGCGTGTTACAGAACACGGTAGGCAGGCGACCCAACAGGAACACCTTGTTTTTGGAACCGGCCACGGCGCTGGTCCTGATGCCGCCTCGACGGATGAGGCAGCCGTCTGGAAGGCAAACTCGGATTCTGCTGACTTCGCCCGCGTCGACGGTTTCCTCACGCTTGCGCGTCCGGATGCCCCCATCATCGAAGGTGTCTCCCGCTCGATCCTGGAGGATTGCCTAGTCGGTGACGGCGCGGTGCTCACAAGCGATTCGATCTGGACGACCGGGAACCTCGCGGAACTGCACACGGCCTACGTTGACGGCGCCAACACGCCTGGGGCGTCTTTCAACGACGTCGTTGCGACCCTGCTCATCGACGTTTCGGACGCAGCGAGGCAACTCTTCGCCGAGGTGTTCCTTCTGAACGTCCTCCCGGTCAGCAACTTCAAGCAGGCCACCAAGATTAGCTACATAGAGGGAGTGCTTGCACCACTCGACACTCCCGTAGCGATACCGCCGAAGATCATAGAGGCGCTCGCGTACGCGATGTTCAACGGCGGACCCGCATTTAGCCTGCGCCGGTGGGCACAAATCTCGTTCCTCATTGAATTTGCCGAGTACTTCAAGCAGCAGGATCTGCAGACCCGGCAGAAGGCTGCGATCAAACCACTGGAGATGCGGCGGATCGTCCAGGATGCACCAGGGCATCCTGAACCCGCCCAGAGATATGCCCTTCTCTACCTGTTCCACCCACAATTCTTCCTCCCGATGGTCAACCCCAATCAGCGACGACTTCTGCGCGACAGTCTGTCAGGGAAGTACCTCGCCGGCGGCCCCACCGACGACGTGGATGTCGATCTGCGCCGTATCGACAACTCCGTCATCCATGAGGTCGGCGGCCCCGTCGACTACTACAGCGAACCTTGGCGCTCACGCTGGTTGGAAGTGAAGATCGAGGATGACAAGGTCGACGTCGAAGACTCTGGCCTAGCCGGGCACAGCGAGCGGGTTGCGATCTTCTACGGGGTTGCCGACATCATCAGCGACGGATCCTTCCACGATCCCGCGCGACTGCAGCAGGCGCTCAACCGTTGGAAGGCGAAGAAGAACCTCATCCTGCAGGGCGCGCCCGGCACCGGGAAGACCTGGCTTGCAAAGCGTCTCGCCTATGCGTTGATCGAATTCCAGTCCCACGGTGAGATCAGGTCAGTTCAGTTCCATCCGAACACCTCGTACGAGGACTTCGTCCGCGGGTGGCGCCCGACGATCGACGGCGAAGGGTCTGGAAAACTCAAGCTCACTGACGGCCCGCTAATTCAACACGCAGAACGCGCACGCCAAGAGCCCGACATTCCCCACGTGTTAATCATCGAGGAGATCAACCGCGGAAATCCAGCGCAGGCATTCGGCGAGATGCTCACCCTCATCGAGGCAACAAAGCGACACGAACGCGATGCCCTGACACTGTCTTACCCGCGCAGCAGGACCGAGCAGTACTGGTTGCCGGACAACCTCTACATCCTCGGCACGATGAACATCGCCGACCGATCCCTGGCACTCGTGGACTTCGCCCTACGTCGGCGGTTCGCGTTCGAAACCCTGGCGCCGGCCTTCACTTCAGCGTGGGAGACATATCTGAAGACGAAACTGCCACAGGATCAGGATCTAATCGCGGAGGTCCGGCAAAAGATCAATGCGCTCAACGACACAATCGCGACCGACCCATCCCTAGGCCCCGACTTTGTGATCGGCCATAGCTTCTTCACCCCGTTCGAGACCCAATCCTCGGGACGGGACTGGTTCGACGGCGTCATCGACTCCGAGATCGCACCACTGCTGCGTGAATACTGGTTCGACAACCGCGAACACGCCGACCAAACCGTCGCCGAATTGAAGGCCTGACACCGCACATGGTACTATCGGTCGGCCAGGGAAAGACCGAGATCCCTATCCGCAGCCTCTGGCTGCTGCTGATCTACGCCTCCGATCTGCTGTCGGGACTCCGCTCCACAGAACGCGAATCACTCATGGCTGACAGCCACGACGCTGACCTGATCGGCGCCATCGCGGACGTACTCGTCACCGAGGTCGAGCACCGCCTGCGTCAACAACTAAGCTTCCACTACCGAAGTACTTCAGCAGATCTGACCCGCGTGCGCGGACGGATCGACCACCTGCGTACCGGCACCGCACACCTGCTGGACCAGGGTCGCATAGCGTGCGTCTTCGACGAACTCACCGTGAACTCGCCGAGAAACCGCTTCGTTGCAGCGACATTGAGGCGAGCGGCGCGACTCGTCGAGTCCAAAGAGATCAGTCGACGCTGCGCGGCAGCGTCGTTCACCATGCAGCGCCTCGGAGTCAGCCCTCAAACGCCGTCACGGCCCGAGCTATCGAAAGACAGGCTCGGCCATCATGATTCACACGACCGCCGCATGCTCGACGCAGCACACCTAGTCAATGACATGGCCGTCCCGTTCCACGAACACGGCTCGCGCTCGATCACCAAGCTACTACGCGACGAAGGCAAATACCGCAAACTCTTCGAGAAAGCCGTCAAGGGATACTTCACCTACACGCTGCGACCTCACGGATGGACCGTCCACAATCCCGAACTGCACTGGCAGCACGGCGGAACCGGCAACGACCACGGCCTCCTCCCCGCCATGAAGACCGACGTGGTCCTGCTGGATCCAACGAAGCAACGCCGCATCGTGATTGAGGTCAAGTTCAAGGACGCCTTGGTCAACAATTACGCCGACAACACAACGATCCACTCCGGCTTCCTCTATCAGCTCTACGCCTACCTGAAGTCACAAGCCGGCCCTGCTGACGACGTAGCCGACCATGCTGAGGGGGTTCTGCTGTTCGTAGTTGCCAACGGGAGAGACCCCGTCAACGCGGTCTCGACCATTCAGGGACACCCCATTCGCTTCCTCTCGGTGGACATGACGGGCACGCCAAGCGACATACGTAACCGTTGGGACCTCTGCCTCGCGGAGGCAGGTACGACGACGTAGTCGCGCTCGAGCTGTGGGAACATTGCGAGCAGCCCCAGTCTTGCCATCGGCGAAAAGCCAGCCTGCTGCAGTCGAATCCGGCTCTGTTGCGGGTGTAGCTCCGCTCGGAGAATCGTCGATCCGCTCGCTTACAGGCGCTTGCCCTGAAAGGCGCTTGCCCGTCTACCGCCGGCGGCTTCAAGGGCGGGCTCAGGCTCAAGAGCCTTCGGTCAGACGGTTTACTGCGCGGTGTCAATCTCCGATGTGGTATCGATACGCTATGGGCCGCAGGCATTCTCGCTCTACGTTCCAAGGCATAACAAGCACCAACTCACCGCCTCTCGCGGTGGTAACTTCCTCATCAAGACCGATGTGTTTACGACTGCGAGCGCGTTGCCTGTGTCTCGGGTTCGTGCAGCTCGACTTCGTTGTAGGTCAGGATGATCTCGGATCCGTCGGAGGTGGTCCCTTTGACCTCGATCTTGATTACTTGACCGGCTCTTACAGCGCGGACGTCGTAGGACTCCGTGGCTCCGACATCGGTGGTCACGTAGTGCTGGGCTGCAAAGTACCGGCATACCAGGTGTACAGCTTGTTTCTCGATGGCTTTGTTCTCGGCAGCGGTCCGGCGTCTTGAAGGATGAACCCTGCGTGGGCGGCTGATCTCCCCGACGGCATCGAGTCTGTCCTGCACCTCAGAGCTGTCTGATGAGCGGCGCACCTGAGTTCTCCCGGTTGGAGCGGCGGCCTCATTCGCACCACACAGGTCCGCACCAAGTCCTGCCGCTCGCCCTACCGCTTGGGGACGCTGCACTCCGGCGATGAGCGCTTTAAGTTGTGCGCTTGGGCGGAACACCGGGGTAGTGGACTTGACCTTGACGGTTTCCCCGGTTCGCGGATCGCGCCCTGTACGGACCGTCTGACGGCGCTGCTCGAACACGCCGAACCCTGTGATGCCGACTCTGTCACCGCCGTGCACGACTCGGACGATCGTGTCGACAAAGTTTCCCAAAGCCGCGGCCGCTTCTAAACGATCCGTGCCCATGTTCCGCGCTAGCAGTTCCAAAAGGTCCGCCTGGTTCATTGTCTTTTCGAATCGGATCGGCCCGGAGATTTGCTGCCGCAGACAGTCAAAGCCATTCCCTATTGATCACTTTCGATGTCGGATCGTCGCCAGGCGACAGGTGACAGGTAGGTGACAGGTGACAGGTGACAGGTGACAGGTGACAGGTGGCGATACACAGTGGCGCGAGAGACGTCCAGCATCTTCGCAATGTCGACGGCCGCGATCCCCTTGTCGCGCAGGCTACGGGCCTTCGCGGCGTCCGCATCGCCGACCTTGCGCGGGCGTCCGCCCTTGCGCCCATTAGCAGCGGCTGCCGCGAGTCCAGCACGGGTCCGCTCGATCATGGTTTCGCGCTCCAACGAGGCGAACGCGGCCATGATCGTGATCATGGCCTTGCCCATTGGCCCATTGGTATGAAGTCCCTCGATCAGGCTGCGGAACCCGACGCCGCGTGAGGTTAACTCCTCAATGACGGCCAGCACGTGCTGAGTGTTGCGCCCCAGGGCGGTCAAGCTTCCAAACCGCCAGGATGTCGCCTTCGCAGGTGGTTGAGGCAGGCATCGAGCTGTGGGCGACTAGCGGGCGACCCGCTCACGCCGTGGTCGGTGAAAATCCGGGCGGCAGCGACGTTCTTGAGTGCGTCGAGTTGAAGCCGTGGGTCCTAGTCAGTGGTGCTCACCCGTGCGTAACCGATGACTGCCACGGCCGCCCCTGTCTCAAAATCTCATGCTGTCCGGCAGATGAATAGTAGTTATGAGACGGGTTTTCAAGACAGCCAGGTGATCGGTCCAGCATTGATTCGGGCCAGACCGTGCAAGCGCCGTCACGGTCTCATCAACCCATCGTTTTTGACACAGACCGTGATTTGGCCAGGGTTAGCTAAATATCAGAGAAATTGGCAAGCGTGGCTCGGAGCCAGATGTAGGCTGTTGGGGAAGGAACGTTCGGTCGACTACCCTCACCCCCTCAACAGAGTGTCAACTACAGGGTAAAGTCCCGTCTCGGGCGGGTTCCACGGCTTAAGTAAGTAATGGTCCAGCTTGACGCGCTTGATGGCGTCCGCCGCAATCTGTTCATCGGCGTACGCGGTCAGCATTATCCGGCGTGCGGCGGGAAATAACTCGATCGCCTGCTCAAGGAACTCGACGCCATCCATATGGGGCATCCGGTAGTCAACGATCAAAAGTGCGACGGTATCGCCGCGTAGTTCCAACTCTCGCAGCGCCTTGATAGCATCGTGTCCCGATTCGGCGCGGAGGACGCGGAATCTGTCGCCGTAGCGGCGCCGTAGGTCCCTGGCGAGGGCCATAGACACCGGGGAATCGTCATCTACGGTGAGGATAATAGGAAGAAGGCGCTCGGGGGCAGGTTCGCTCATGAACTCAAAGTATGCCCCGTTTTTCCTCCGAGGACGATCAGCCGTCGCGGGTTCGCAGCAGAGGGAATCATGGGTGGCATGTCTTGTCATGAGCAATCTCTTGCAGCACACAGGGGACCTACGAGCAAGTCGCGGAGATGTTTAAGGGTCAGCAGATCACTTTCGATGACCTGCTAGCCATCTGCCAAGAGCGTGTGGTCGACGCTCACGAACCAGTTCGCCATGAATACCTGCAATTACGGGATCAGTTCCAAACCTTGCGCCGGGCCAGCCGAGCGCGCATCTGGCCGGGTGAATGCGAGCCAGGCCAGCGCTCCGCTGTCGGCGTCGTTGAGCTTCCAGAACACCCGGCCTTGTGCGCTAAGACATTCGGCTGGGTGGCGGCGATCTTCAGTCCGATTTCGCGGGCCAGCTTTCTGAAGTCGGGAAGAGTGTCGAGGTAATTGGGAACACTGTCGAAGTAGTCGTGTGGCCGCCGCTCGCCACAAGCGTCGTCCATCAATCGCGTCCCTCCACTCCGGCGAAACCATTGCGCCGGTCTCCATACTCAGCCTGTGCGATCCACAGCCTCGAGACGATGAGCCGAAGACTCACACATTGCATCCAGAGCCCGGAGCTAATCACACCGAGTCGTCGTCGAGGTTTCGGTACAACGTCGTATGGCGAACCCCTACCTAGCAGTCCCTGAACCCCATTAGGGGATGCGAGGCGATGATGTGCGGCGGCTCTAGCTGCTAATCCGAGACTCACGGATTCAAGCGAATTTCCGGAGCTGGTTGCCCCCATCGATGTTTGGCAGCACGCCACTTACCGCAGTCGCCAGGGGCAGGTGTCACGGCTCCTGCGCCCAGGCACTAGTTTCCGCCAGTAGGGGTAGAGAGTCAGCAGTCCCGATCTCGTCGCTAGGCCGAAGTCGTCAGCCATATCCAGCGCTTGGTACAGCAGACGCCAACCCTCGCTCCCAAACAAGATCATCGCCTTTGCGGCATTGAATGCGAATCTGAACCCCATATCAGTGGAATATCCTGCGTCAGGAGGTCGACGCGAAAGTAGCCGCCGCGAATACGCCCCAGTTTCATGTTCTGCCAAAGCGCTCGAGTACGCTAATTTTGCTCCGACCGCTCGGTGTGCCGCATTGGACAGTATCGTGTAGAACCGTTCCAAATCCTCATGACCATCGTAGCGTTTGACAAACTTCTGGATGTAGGTCAACACGTTGATTGCCGGCTTTGGGCCATCAACTGTGAAACCCTTTGATGCGTAGGTGAAGTCGACTACTTTGGTATAAAGCAAATTTTGGGTCAGCCGTTCCCTACCCTCAGCGGGGCTTGATTCAATTCCGACCACCGTTTCGAGATTTGGTCCGCCTCATATAACACGCAGCCAACCTTCTCGATAAGTGCACGCGAGGTTATCGCTGCGGTCGTGACATTCCAGGAATTTAGGCTACGAATAGCGGTGTACGCGAGGTCTATGAAACGCCATGCGTGGGCGAGCCACCAAGCTAGGAGCTGCATGTGTACTACGGGGTAAACTATCGCGCTTAGGCGACCGACTTGCGGTAACCAAAGATCAACATGTCTGCAGCCCCGCCCGTTTGAGCATAATTTCGGCATCGGGCATGTCCGGAAGGTCTGCGGTGGGAACGGTCATACCGGCGGGTAGATGGTGCTCGCCGCGTTGCGGCGCCAAGCACGCCTCCGTGGTCGATGGCGGATGGAGTGCGCATTCGGAGTCGCTGGCCGAAACCGCGACGTCCTGACTGGGTGCCGATCCGCCGATACTCGATATGAGGCACCGCCTGAAGTATTTCTGCAACGAAGATTGATGGCGCCCACAGCTCCCGCTTGCAACTCGACATACGCGCCCCGGGTCTCCACCGCGAAGGTAAATCGGCCGCCCGCGATGAGTCAGATGGTTTTAACGCGCAGCCCGCCCTACCAGGCACACGCGCGGGCGTGTGGCGCGGCTGGCCGTCTTGGTCGCCGCGTCCTGAGTCAACAGCCACAACTCCGTCATCAGCCTGTTCGCCGAATCGGGGCCGAGAAATTCTCCTTTTCATTTCGTAGCCGACGGTTTCGTACTCACCTGGCGTGTCTTCGGCTGCGGGCAGCGCTAACAATGCTCAATTATGCGTTGTCTGTGAAGGGGGTCGAGTTGTCTGGGTTCCCATGCGATCGGCGATACTCGGCGCGCGATCCTGCTTCAATGCTCTCTAAGATCGCTCCGTAGGGCTTGGGTGGGCCGACTTCCACGGCCACCGCTGTCCTCGCCGCTAGCCCCGCCCGGTCCAGTGCGTCTCGGATCGCAGCAAGCTTGACCGAATCGGCCACGTTGTCGTCGCAGGCCATCCTCAACAACTCGCATGCCATCCGGTCGGCCGCTTCCTCAAGTCGTTGTCTCGCCTTGGCTTTCACCTGCGGGGCCTTGGCGCTGTGGAAGTCGCACACGGTGGTGCCGCGGACCCTCGGCACCGCTACAGCCAAGGTCCGAAGTTGACACCAGCTGGGGATCGCCTAGGCGACGAGCGAGCGGGAACGCGTTGTTGTCTAGGTCCCTTTCGTGCCAGAGGCTCCGCTTGTCAACTGGAAGAACGACATCGAGTCGAAGCGCCCAAGGGCTTCCGACTCTTGAGGACACCAGCAGTGCCTCAGCGTTCTCGAGTCACGGACGCAGTCTGAGCTGGCTTGGATGGTCATTCCTGTCCATCGACCACAACTGAGGTGCTTACTCCAGTTGGTGCTTTGGGCCTTCGGGTCGGGAGTACCAGCGCACCGTCATCAGATAAGGAAGCCGGTGCGGATGTATGACAGAACCTTCCGCCAATTGTCCCGTTGATTGGGCGCTCACCCATCCGCTCACTGATGCACGCCTTTCGAATAGCCCCTCGGGCGGTGTAGTCAATTGTTAGGAGGGCACCGTCCCAGTCGAATTGGTCGCGGGATTCGTCGCGGAACACCAGCGGTAAGCCTCGTTCGTCACATGCCTGTCGATGACGTCGCGCGTCCGCATTGGGGTCACGGGCATGGCGTGATTAGTCCTAACTGCGCGATGGTTGCGGCTTGTCGAACCGATTCAACAAATGCGCGTCGTGGGTATGTTGTCATTGGCAATGGATTCGAACGACGTAAACGACTTCGGGTAGGCGGACTTGCGAGCGCCACTGCGCAGTCGGTCGTACCTGTCCGGACGCGAAGTGTCATTGATCTCGACTTGCCCACTGGGCCAGACCATGCCAACCGTTTCCCAGTCACCGTGGTGCCATCGAGCGATGAACGGGTGGCCCTTGTGCGGGGGCGAGCCGTGGCACAAGGCCACCAGATTGGCGGTGTCTCTCGCGGTTGTAACGAGGTCTCTGGCCTAGCCGTCAACTTGGCAGGTCACGCTGTCGTTCGTGACGGTCGCGACCACAGCCGCTGTAGTGTTGACAGCTCAGTCAGAGGCCGTAGTCCCGTTCCCCGAGATTCACTTCCGCTTGCCTGAACCCGGCAGACCACCGTGCACCATCGAAGTAATGCGCGTGGGCAGTCGCTTTCCAGAGTCGGCCGCGGAGGGCTTGTACTCGTAGCGGTCGATTGGTTGCTGCCGACCGAGAATGGGCACCAAAGGTTCTTCCGGCGTGACACTCTCTCGTCGCCGTTTGCCTGTACCAGGCAATTTTCTCGAGCCCTTCCTGGCAGGTTGGTCGCGCTTACCTGCAGCTCTAACCCGAGCAAGGGTTGCATCGTCCACTTCCGCCAGCGTGCCTGCCTGCCTCGCCTGTTCGACAAGGCGCATGTTCTTTGCAGCCCCCTCCTCGGCAGCACGCCTGCGCTTGCTCTTGGTCCTCTTGCGCTCTTGATGCGTTTCCGGCACGGATGTTCTCCCCCCGATGTGTGCAATGACGGTTCAAATCCGGCACTACATTTGTCACACATTAGTTCTGCCGCTACTGACTGGAGTGGTGATCGTTATTTTCAGTGGCGCAATCGTTTCATGATCCCCGGAAATAGGTACTTAGTGCAATCCCCTAGTTGCGCCAAGAGGGCGTCACTGCTGAACCTTGCCAGCGTCGTGTACCGCTGGCGGGAGGGCCCCAGGTCAATCGCTTCAAAGGTGTTCTCGCTGCTCCTGCGTTTGATGCGGCGGCGCAATGGCGAGCCGAATGTCACCACCAAGTTGGTGTAAGGAATGCAGCAAGTGGGCAGTCAACTGGTCCATGACCACCGAGGAGGAGCAGGCCGCCAGACGCGCTCGCATTGCGCGAGGATACCCACTTCGCACAGCTCAGGATGCTAGAGGCGACTACTCCGGATCCCTTGTGTAGGGACCTCATACCGACCCCCGTACCCGGCAGCGAAGAAGTTGGCGGAGAACGGGGCGGGCCAAGCGCCACCAGGTACAGCAACTAGCCAGAGCCGAGGGGAGCGAAGAAGGCCGTCGGCGAGCGACAGTCTCCTATTGTTAACAGCGATGGAAACCACCGACGACTCCTTCACCTCGGCTTGGTCGAAGGCCCAGTTCCCGCCTGAGAACCGCGCCTTCGCTGAACGCTTCACCGCCGAGGTGGGCATTTCCAGATACCGCTACGTGCCCGCGTCAAAGCGGTACATCGCGGCGACCAGGCGCGACGGAACTGGCGAGCTGCGTATCTGGTGGGGTTACACCACCGGCTTCACCGAGGGAGAAGCCCGACGCATCGGCGCCGGTGCGGACGAGGTCCGAAAGAGCGCCACCCAGGGCTGGCTCGTCTCGCATCCAGAACACCGCGACCTAAGCCTGCGGCGCGGAAACGCCAGCACGAAGCAGCAGGACGCGCGACTGTGCCCCAATTGCTCTAGCTATCAGCTTTCGGTCACCGGGAAGTGCCCATCATGCGACGAGGACTAGCGGTCCTAGGCCTGCGCCGGCTGGAATGGGCCGTTGACCCAGCCCGCGACGACCGCGAGGCGACTGGGTCGATGCACCGCAAGGAAGCCGAACGGGTGGTCGAAGGCGACGGCTACAGCCGTGACCAGGTAGCGCTCCTCAGGTGGCGGGCCGGTGCAGGACACATCGAACGCAGTGACAGCGGCCGCCACGAAGCCCGCGGCGACCAACCGGGTCAACACGTCTTGTGCACCCTCCGAGACGCACAGCGGGACCGGGCCCACCGCCGTCCAGGTCGGCGGCCAGACGGACATGGGCCTCGCGGAGAGCTCACGGAGTCCGGTAGCGAGCACCTCGCCGGGTCGTTGGTCGCCCAGGAGCAAGTGGACGTCGACGTCGCCGTCGCCCTCAACCACAACGCGGGTCACCGCGGAGTCGAGAACTGCCGCGGTTGCAAGGTCGAAGGTGGTACGGCGGAGCCATTGCTGGGCTGGATCACCATCTTCGGAGCCATGGGCTCGCAGGTAGCTGTCAAACGGTGTCCGCCAGCGCACGCGGGCAGCCAGTGCGGAGGCGATCATCAGAAGAGTGTCGGCCGTGATGTCGAGCGGAGACTTCTCGATCAGCCCGCCGGTCTCGTCTGCTGCCCACCGATCAAGCGCTGCCTGATCAGGCAATGTCCCCATCACGCCCTCAGGTAACTCAGATGTCCAATCATCATGCAGCGGTGTGCCTTTACGCCGCCAGATGCCCAACGCGGCGGTGGTCGAAACACCCGCGCGCAGGACGTCGAGCAGTTCGAGCGCGTCCTGTCGAGCGGAGTCGGCCGGCCGCCCGAGTGCTGCGGTGAGGTCGGCTCGGGCTGGCTCGTCGGCCGCGGAAGCGAGTAGGGCAAGCAGCGGCCACAGACCCGCGGCCGAAAGGGCAAAGTCCTCGCCACCAAGGCGGGTGCATCACCGCGCGGAAAGCGCGTTCGCGGCCCGCACCACTGGGCTGAGTCCTGCTATTTCTGACTTCACGAAGGACATGGCGACATCATCGCATCGGTGGAGAGGCGCTCTTGCCGGGCACCGACTAATGCTGGCCGCTTCGTCATCCGAGCCACCCGCAATCGTGGGGTTGGCGTGCCGTCCAGTCGGAGCTTGGCGACGGCATCTTGTGAAGCTAGACAGTTTCACAATTGGGCACCGACACGGGGCGGCGTCGGGCGCTGGGCGTATTCCACGAACGCGTTCAGGGTGGCGACCAGTCGCATGTCATCAACGGTGCGGGCGCGGGCGTTGAGTAGATCTTCGGTGCAGGTGAGGTAGGCCAGGCAGCGGGCCCGGCTGACTGCGACGTTGAGGCGGTTCCGGGAGAACAGGAAGTCCGCGCTGCGGACCATGTCCGCCCCGGTCGAGGTGGCCATGCTGAAGAAAACGACAGCCGCTTCGCCGCCTTGGAACCGGTCGACGGTCCCGACGTGGATACCGGCGGTGCGCGGATCTGCGTCGAGTCGGTTTCTGATCGTGCGTACCTGGTCGTTATAGGGCGCGACGATCATGAAATCCTCGATCAACAAGGGGTTTTCGCGTCCTTCGAAGTTCACCCAGGGGGTCCCGATGAGGCGGGCGATCTCAGCGAAGATGAGTTCGGCCTCCTCGGTTGAGGAGGTGGCGTTTCCGTAGTGTCGGGCCGGCAGCCACCGCAATCCAGTGCCGGCGACGGTGTTCTGGCGCCCACAGTTCGGGTGGGAATCAAGTTTCCCTTCGTAGATTTCCGCGGAGATGAAGGCGCAGATGTCAGGGTGCATGCGGCGGGTCTGGGCGAGGAAGGATCCGCGGTCCCGGGGCAGGGTCACAGCGTCACCGAGCACGTGTTCCAGCACGCTGCGACCGCCACCACCGGGGTGGACCGCTTGCATCACCTGAGGCAGTTGAAGGGGGTCCCCGAGCAGGATGACATTTAGGGCTGACGTGGACGCGGCCAAGGCGTCGGCCAGTGCGAGTTGGCCGGCCTCGTCGATGAGCAGGACGTCTACCGGGGCGTCGCGCATCTTCTCGTTGGAGAACAGCCACGGCGTCCCGGCGAGCAGATTGAACCTCGGCTTGGCGGCGTCGGCGGCGTCGCCCCTGCGCATGCCGGGGACCTTCCGCGCGGACGGGGGGTGGCTGCGTAGTCCGCGGAGCTGGTCGAAATCGCCCTTCTCCTGGAACACGTTCACGACTTCGAACAGGAGGTTCTCGATGGCGCGGTGACTGAACGCGGTGACCCCGACACGTCGACCCGAGGTCACCAGGGCGTGGATCATGCGGGCGGCCCGGTAAGTCTTGCCGGTACCGGGCGGTCCCTGCACCGCGACGTAACCGCGGGCGAGTTGACCCGCCCACCCGACCATGTTGTCGACATCGTCGGAAAAGACCCCGGCGGGTGGTCCCCCGCCGGGGAGGAATCGGGGTAGGCGGCGTGCGAGAAGCGCCTCGGTGACGGGGTTGACGCCGCGGCCCTCCGACAGCCGAGTGGCGAAGTCGGACAACGCGAGTCGTTTGGTTTCGGTGGGTATCCAGCTGTGCAAGACCACCGAAGTGGGCCGGTGCCCCAGGGTCTGATTCTTAAGACCCCACTGCAGGTCCAGTTCGCCGGCGTCGCCTTCGAGGCGGTCGATCTTCGCGCGGTGCCACGAACCGTTGGGCAGCAGGTACAGGACGGTCTCGTCGCCGTGGCGGAAGCCGTCGACCCGTTGGGGCGGGAAGGTGAAACACAGCGCGGGATCGGAAAGCTCGTTGCCCTTGGCGCCGATACGTGGGCGCAATCCGACCTCGCGGAGACCGGTGATCGCCTCGCGGTCCTCAAGCAGGTCGGCGGTGTCCTGTTGGGCCTGAACCAGTTTCGGCATGAGGTAGGCCCACCACTCCGCAGTCCAGTAACCGAGCAGGTCACCGAGCAGATGTTCGGGGGTGCCCTCGGGGTGGGCGTGCCAGTGCGCGATCTGCTGACTGATCTCTGTGATGATCGGGCTGGGTTCCTCGCGCGGTGTCGGCCACGGCATCTCCGGGGGCCGCTGGGTGATCAGCCAATCGCGAAATGCCCTAGTAGCGCGGACGTCGTCCTCGTTGTATGCGGCGATCGCGTCTAGGTCGGACTGGTCGTGGTCGGTCATGAACGTCTCGTACCGGACGACCGCGCCGGCGCCCTCGTCGATGTCGTGGCTGCGCTCGTAGCCGGTCAGTTTCTCGAGATACTTCAAACCGTAGGATTCAGTGCCGACTTGAATGGCGTTGCGGGCCACCTGAAGCAGGTCCACGAACAGGTCGGCTTCCACCAGTCGCCCCAGGTCAGCTTCGGCGACGCCGCGGACTCGGGTCAGGCTCTGCAGGGCGGATCGCTCGGTGTGGTTGTAGTGATAGACGTGCATGTCAGGATGGCGGGTAAGGCGGTGCGTGAAGTAGTCGACGAGTGCGGTGACCGCAGCGGCTTCCCCGGCCAAGTCGTGCGCCCACCAGGCCCGGTACGCCCACTGGCCATCCTGATCTGACTCGATGAGTCCGAAGAGGAAGAAAAGGCCCGTGTCAGCCCGCCAGAACGGGTGCCCTTCAAAGTCGAGGAACACGTCGCCGACGTCGGGCCTCGGAAGCAGTCCGTAACCGCGCTCGTGATCCGGGTCGTGGGTGGATTCGATCATCGTGAACGGCGGCGGCGCGTCGGGGTCTAACTGGGCCGCGACCTGCAGACCCGCCTGCCGGACCAACCAATGCAGACGCTCGGGCCGAATTCCGCTGAGGTCGGCGCGGAGGCGGCCCAACAGCGCCAGCGTGTTGACGCCGCTGTCTGCCAGCGCGACGCGTTCGGGTTCGCGGATGCCGGGGACGTAGACCAATGAATCCTCCTCCCTCCACTGCGAGTCGCACCGCGCAGAGAATTCGCAGAAGTCGCAGTGCGCACACGGTTTCGGTGTCGTAGAGGCATCCGGCCCGGCGCCCACGGCCGCGGCGAGTTGAGTCCTCAGCCGCCGCCAGTAGGGTCGGAACTCGTTGACCCGCAAACTCTCCCGCTGACCCGATCCCAGCAGGACGTGCATGTCGGGGGGATCGACCCCGGTGAGGGCGGTGATGGCGTCGGCGTAGAAGCACAGTTGCAGGACGTGCCCCGGCTTCGCATCGGCGCGGGTCAACTTCGCATCGACCGGTTCCCAGGACACGGTCCCGTCGTCGTCCTGAACGCGCTCTAGGAAGTCCGCAATCCCGCGCACCCCGTCGTTGATGAACGGCATCTGATAGACCACGTCCCAACCATCGGCCATCGGGTTCCCCACGCGGTACACCCACGCTAAGAAGGTCTCACCGAGTCGCCGCTCCGGCACCGAGAACACTTTCTTGCCGAGGCGCTTGTATTCAAGGAGGCAGTCCTGCTCGTGGGCTTCGCCCTTCTTGCGCAGCAGCTCTGCAAACGACCCGAACGTCGGATCCGGTTCAGCTAGGTTACCGTCATCTACGCGGTTACGAAGCGTCAGGTAATGGGGGCAGTCGAGCCACGCGGTGATCTTCGACGGCGTGATCAGGCGTTCCCGCATCGGTACCCCTTTACCGTCGAAGACGTGCAGTGGTACCCGCTGTGACTGATGTCCAGTTTCCACGTCCTGGGCCCTGTGCGCGGCGACTCGGGGCCGCGTGTAGCCTTCAGCACGGGCGCCGCCCCCACCTTTGCAACCGACCGATTCAGCCTCAACAGCCGGTGGACGTCAAGGGCCAGCTGTCCGAACACTCCTGCGACCCGGCCCGGGTCGCAGCCAGCAACGTTGCAATCCGCCCCGACCATCACGTCAACCCCCATGTCAAGAGGTTAGCTGGCGGCCCTGACGGGTCGACGGGTCCGAGGGTGGCAGGACGATGGGTGAGCACACCGGACGCGGAGATTCGAGTATCCGTCCGCGTCGGTTTCTGACGCCAAGTCACCGATCCGTTGCCCGACAGCGGCGTGACGCCCAAGGTGGCATGCGGGTGCCTGGCGGGCGGGACGGGTCAGTTCAAAGCATCGCGGTTTTCGTCCAGTCGGTGCCGTCTCGACGACGCGCTGATCAGTCATCGTCTGGGTGCTCTGCCTCCAGTTCCCGGGAGACCCACAGGTCGCTGACGCAGACCTTCGCGGTGAGCGACCGCACCGGGATGCGCGGTTGCCGTTCGCTCATGTTCCGACGCATGCGAGTGATGCTCGGCCTTGGTCAAGAACACCGCGTGCGAGAGACACACCACGTGCAATGACTACCCGCGAGCGGTGGCAGCAGCGGGTCTACCGGGAGCCGCCAGTTTGCTCGTGGACAGTAGTGCTATCACGTCTCATGCCAAAGGTCGTCGGGCTGGCCTGGACGACCAGCCCGATTGACCGGACCCTAGTAATCCGCAGTTTAAGGCAGTGCGCACGCGGTGAAGCTCAGCGAGAGCGGTCGCAGGACATGGCCACGAGGTCCAACTTTTGTGCGAGGGCAGCACTAGCACGCCAGAAGCCAGGAGAACGTGACGCCACCACCAGCTCGGGGTACTCGATCAGAAGGGCGCTGTCGTGTCCATCGTGAGCTGCTGTCGCACCACCCAGTTATCGTTACTTACGTGCCGGCACCGGAGAACCGCAAGAAGAACAGCTACGGTGTGCGCCTCGTCCGAGGTCCCTTTCTCAAGCTGCCTCCCCACAAGGAGCACCTCGACGATGCCGACGCCTTCTTGGACTATGCAAGATCAGTGCGGGCGACCACCAACGCTCCTCTCGCCGCGGATTTCTTCAGCGGTGCGGGAGGGCTCAGCCACGGGCTGGAGCAGGCTGGTTTCAAGGTCGTCTTGGGAGCCGACCACGAACCGTTCGCCAACCGGACCCACGCGCATCATTTCGGCGGTATGTCCTTGGACTGGGACCTCTCCGATCCTGCAGTGGTCGCACAGGTCGGCGGACTTGTCCGCGACGCGCAAATCGATCTGATCGCAGGCGGGCCCCCCTGCCAGCCGTTCTCCAAGGCGGGTCGTTCGATGATCAGGTACCGCGTTCAGTCAGGCCTACGCGACCCGCACGACCAGCGCCGCGACCTGTGGCGGTCGTTCCTCGAGATCATTGACATTGCACGTCCCCGTGCCGTTTTGATGGAGAACGTGCCGGACATGGCGCTCGACCGTGAGATGTTCATCCTGCGCAGCATTGTGGAAGAACTTGAGCAAATGGGCTACTCCGTCGAGGAAGGTGTCGTCGATACTTGGCGCTACGGCGTACCCCAGTTTCGTCAGCGCCTCATTCTCGTTGCCCTGCAAGACAACACTCGATTTAAATGGCCTGAAGAAACCAAGAACAAGGTCACCGTCTGGAACGCAATTGGAGACCTTCCAGAAGTGGTAGGTGGATGGCGGCCTGAAGGCGGCGAAAACGGCTGGACCGAATATTCAGGACCGGACACCAACTTTCAGCGGGAGATGCGTAAAGGAGTTCCGACGGCTGACGCAAATAAAGTCTTCGACCACATCACGCGACCAGTCCGCGAAGATGACCGAGAAGCGTTCGAATCAATGACACATGCGACGAAGTATACCGATCTCAGCCAGGAACATCAGCGGTACCGCGGTGACATATTCGACGACAAGTACAACCGGCTGAACGAGAACGACTTCTCCCGAACGATCACGGCGCACATCGCGAAAGATGGCTACTGGTACATCCATCCGCGGCAGGCACGCACGATTACGGTCCGTGAGGCAGCGCGCCTACAGACCTTCCCAGACTATTTTCGATTCGATGGTCCGCCGTCAGCTGCGTTCCGGCAGATCGGCAACGCAGTGCCACCGAAAATTGGTCACGTCATGGGCAGGGCAATCATGGAGTCACTGGACGCCGCCGAAGACGCGGGGCCGTCCACCCGCGACATCGGGCAGCTACTCAATGATTGGATGCAACACAGTGAGCACGTGCGTGCGCTCCCGTGGCTTCGCTGGGTGGAGGATGAGCCGCCGACGCGGTGGTCGGTGATCGCGTCAGAAGAACTGCTTGACAGAGCTCCGACGTCCTTGATTAAACGCGTGTGGAAATTGCTGCTCGAGAATGGCGAACCCTGGAAGCTGTCGGCCGCGCAGCGAAGGGTGTTCGAGGAGGGTCTCCAGCTCTTCATTGAGAACACCGGACGCGAACAGCGGGCTGAGCGCGTTCTCGCGTTGGCGCTCCAAGCGGGCGGTGCACAGCAGGCGCTTGACGGATCGGCAGACGAGCTGCGACATACGTTCGGATTGGCAGACTCCGTAACCGATCTCGCGGTCCTCACGACTCCGACCGTCTCGTCGGAGGCGCCCGATGCCGGGGCTGAAGAGCCCGTTCTGGTCACCAAGGGAGTTCTGCGGGTGGCGAGTCGATTCCAAGGGAACGAAGTGGATCGTAAGAATCGGCTCACCGACGGGCGCCTAGCCGTTGCCCGGATGATCGGGTTCGGCGACTACTCGAGACGAGCCCACCTCGGTCTCATCGAGTTGGCGAACCGATGGTGTCGGCCGCAGAATCCTGAGTGCCCAGAGTGCCCTTTGCGGTTTCACTGCGAGGAGGGCAAGAAGAATCTGGAATTGCTGCCCACACTCTTTCAGACGAATTAGAGACCTAAGACCTTCGCGATTTTGGGGTCACTCTTGCGAAGTTCTGCAGCGATCTTTTTGAACGCGCCTATCTCGCCCGCATCCATGGCGGCGGCTTTCAGAGCGAGTCCGACGTCCAGTCCGGCTGAGAAGTTGTCGCTCACCGGACGATCCCGGTCACCCTTAGAGTTCGACGATTTACGATAGAGATCATCTGCGAGACTGCAGATTTCATTGATTGGTCGCTCAATCATTTGCCGAAGCTCACTGGGCACGGTGACCCTCATCTTCGCGACATTGATGTTGAATGCCTCGTCGAGGTCGGTATCGAACTCGAGGCTGGCTCGCGCCAATTTAGTATGCTCGTCAATGCTGCGGACTGCCGCCCATCCGCCCCACTGCACCAATCGTCCCGCGCGGTAGATGTAAAGACCCTGCTGCCGGTTCCATTTAAGCGGACCAGACATGCGGTCGAACTCTGCTTGAGAGCTGAACTGATCGCGGCCAGGCAAGACGTAACGGCGAAGGGTTACCACCCCGGACGCGTCCCCGTGCTCAATCTCGAATACTTGCTCCACCAGTTCCTGGGTGGCCTTCTCCGCCCGGGCAAATGGATCCCAGGGAATAAGCTTCTGCCCGTTGACTGTGATCACCAGAGGCCCTTGTCCGACCTCGCCGCTAAGAAACTTGTGAAACACCATTGCCAAGTGCTCCGCGGCCTTCTGTTGCAGAGTCTCGAAACGACGCCTCGCCCAGCCACCCGCTGAATTCTTCATCGGGACCACCCGATCGAGGTTTTCCCAGATGACTACGGTGCCTGGCCCATCTTCGAGTAAGTTTCGCGCCCGCTCCACGATTTCGTTACGAGCCGGCTCGATGATAAGCCAGTCGTCGAACTCAGCAATCAGATCGAGATCGAGTTGCCTCGTTTGAATGACTCGCCGACCGGCAGATGTTCGTGTTACCACCGTTAGGCAACGACCCTGCGACAACGACGCTGTCTTAAGGCCGAGACCGTACCGCCCAAGGTCACCAGACCCGTACCTCCGTCTACTGCCGAATCGCATGGCCTCCGTCAAACCGTTAAGGGTCATGCCTCGACCGTTGTCGGAAATGAAGACCCGCGAAGCTTCTCCATCGAATTCGATGACCACATTGACCTCAGTCGCCTCGGCAGTGATGCTGTTGTCGACGAGGTCGGCGATAGCCGAACTGAAGTCATAGCCGATGTCTCTCAGCGAATCCGTCAGGCGAGCGGCCGACGGAGTCACGCATGAAATGCGTCTTGTCACTTCATACCCCCTCATTGTTAACGACCAGGGTCTCACGAACCTCTGACACTATGGGTTTGACCCGCCGAAGGACTGGTTCGTTCCATCCAAAGTTTGCGAATCGCCTCGGCAGCAGTCGCCGGATCCTCATGCTCCCAGACATGCAGTGAGATCCACCCGAGATCCGCTAGCTGCCGGTCCTTGCGCCGGTCACGCTCAACATTTGCGTCGAGCTTCGACGCCCACCAAGCTGAATTATTCTTTGGCGACGTGCCGTGGTGCGGGCAGCGATGCCAGAAGCAACCGTCGACGAACACGGCTACCTTGGCTCTAGTCAACGCGATGTCGGGGGTGCCGGGGAGCGGCCGCAAGTTCACTCGAAATCGTAGCCCCAGTCTGTGCAGTTCACGGCGGAGTGCCAGCTCGATCGCCGTGTCGCGGCGGGGCATGGACTGCATTTGTTTGCGTACCACCTGATTGAGTGGAGGCGGCCGCCGAGCGGCTTGACGCTTACTTATCGGCATGCAACTCCCAGCCAGGTGAGTACCGAATTCATGTCCGGCTCGCGCTAGCCTAAACCGGAGCCCCTCGACACGGCTTTGGGACTTCACCCCATCACCCAGCGTTGGACCGGGCTCAACCGACACAAAGCCCCCTATCACCCCATCGCTCCATTCCAGACCGGATCTACTTCGATTTGATGAAAAGCGTGGTGGGATTGCAATGTTCTATCGCCGCTCTCGTTGCCCGACGACGCGCCCCCAGAGGCTTGGGCATGCGGGAACGGGATGTGTAACTAGGCAACTGCCGAACGGCTCAGCGGGCTAACGCTGCAGGGCGTCAACGGCGAGGACGCCGACACGGCCTCGCTCGGCGGGCTCGGAGCTGGTCCGAATTGCTGCACGTCGCACCCCCTTGTTTCCTCCCAACGCAGCATCACCGATCACCGCGGGAAGACCAATTTTGGTGGCGGCCTCACTCCGTGAGCTAAGCTTGAACTGCCTAAATCATGATGGCGTCGCGAACGCCTGCGCGGGGTGAGTGGCAAACGGGGGTGAGTGGCGATTTGTCAAAGTGTCTACTTTGGGGATAAGGCAACATATGGTGGTAAGTCGCCCCAAAACGGACGTCAGCACCGTCGCTGGATACGGCATCTCACCCGCCACAGTGCGCCGAGCGCGGATCCTTTCGATCAGTTATCACGGAGTAGTTTTGCGAGAGATGCAGGTTGCTGCCGGGCAGCAGCTCTTGGAATCTAAGCCTGCCTCGCGCTACACGCCGGCAACCGCGGTCGCCGACATCATGGAAAACTCCATCTCGGCGAACGCCGACCAGGTCGGCACTTACTACAACAGCAATACTGGGGATCGCCTGACGATCTTCGATCGAGGGCGGGCCGAAGAAATGAGCGGCGACCACAAGTTGGAGTTCGGTGACTGAGGACTGTAACCCTGCCTCCCAACGCATTACGGTAAAGTTCGTTGCGCGCAACCGCCGCTGGGATTGGACTACGCTTTGACCGACCTCAATTCGCTCGCCGCCGAAGACCCGTACATCCGCAACTTGGCCCGAATCATGCGAGACGGCAAGGGCGCCACCCTTGAGGACGCCGTCGCCGAGGTGTGCGAGATCGTCACTGATCCAGCCCGTGTACACGCCGCCGCCGACCGGATCCGACAACTCAACGAGCAAATCCAGGCTGCGCAGACGCCGACCTCCGTTGTCGCCGGCAACATCGAATCCTGGTACTCCGGCCCCCGCCATGAGGACCGCAACTGGTCGGCGCTGGTGGAACTGCTCACCGCTGACGGCTGGGACCACGACGCGCTGCGTGACCTTGACGAGTCCTCGACCAAGGTGGTCGCCAATCTGCCCAACCCCCTAGGCAGCGGTAGCTACCAGTGCCGAGGACTGGTCCTCGGTTACGTCCAGAGCGGCAAGACCACCAATTTTACTGCCGTGATCGCCAAGGCCGCCGACGCCGGCTACCGGCTCTTCATCGTGCTCTCCGGAATCCACGACGCGTTACGGCAACAAACTCAGGACCGGCTAAACGAGCAGATCTGGGAGCCGCAGAGCGGCAAGTGGCATCGTCTAACTAACGAGGACGACTTTAAACCGACCGACAACGTCGACGCGCTTTTGGCCACCCAGGATCAACGCGTTCTGGCGATCGTTAAGAAAAACGGGCCACGCCTACGGGCGTTAAGGAAGTGGCTGTTCGAAGCTCGGCCGGAACTGCTGGCCGCCTGCCCCGTCCTCATCATTGATGACGAGGCCGACCAAGCCACTGTCAACACTGCGAAACCTGACCGCCAACCCTCGACGATCAACAAACTAATTCGCGACATCGTCAATAAGGTGCCGAAGTCGGCCTACGTTGGCTATACAGCGACACCATTCGCCAATGTGCTTATTGACCCGCAGGACTACCAGGATCTCTACCCGCGGGACTTCATCGTCGATTTACCCCGACCCGGGGTTTACATCGGAACGGAGGCCATCTTTGGGCGCGAACCGCTGGACTTCGACGAAGACGAGGATCAGGACAACGGCCACGATTTCGTCCGAAGCGTAGAGGACAGTGAGATTGACGACCTCCGACCCAAGGGTGCCGCCAAGCGTCACCTGTTTGAACCCAAGATCACCGATAGCCTCGACTCCGCCCTGCGGTACTTCGTGATGAGCACCGCCGCTCGGCGGATCCGGGGCAAAGGCAACCGCCATTCCACGGCGCTTGTGCACACCTCTCAGCACATCGACGTGCACGAGCGGACCGCGGAGGTCATCAAGAACCATCTGGCGTGGCTCGCCACAAAGCTGGGCCAGCGAGACTCCGTGCTTATGGCTGCGCTTGAGGAACAGTGGACCGACGAGTGCGGCAAGGTCGCCGCATCCGCATTCGGCCTTAAAACCGTGCCCTGGGCCGATGTCTTGGTCGAACTACCCACAGTCGCTGCGGCCGCCGAGGTCATCACCGACAACTCGCGCAGCACAGAACGGCTCAGCTTCGACGACGCCAACCCCCGCGTCATAGTCGCCGTCGGCGGAAACACCCTGTCCCGAGGACTCACTCTCGAGGGTCTGTCCGTCTCGTTCTTCGTCCGCACAGCCTCGGCCTACGACACCCTCCTGCAGATGGGCAGGTGGTTCGGATACCGCAACGGCTACGCCGACCTAACCCGGATCTGGATGACAGACGAGATGCGTGCCTGGTTCCACCACCTCGCCACTGTCGAACAAGAGATCCGCTACGACATCGAACGCCTCGAGACCGAGCACCTGACACCCGAAGAGTTCGGCGTCCGCATCCGCACCCACCCCAAACTGGCGATCACCTCGGCGGCCAAAATGCAGAACGCCCGTCGCGCACAAGCGTCCTACTCCGGGCGCCGAATCCAGACGATCCTGTTCAATCACACCGATCACGACTGGCTCACCGAGAACATTGAGGCCGGGCGCGCCCTCATTGCGGCAACCGACGGGTGTCCACGGCGGCCCGAGACCGCCCGGCTCACCGTCATCCGGCACGTCAGCGTCCACCACGTCATTAGCTTCCTCAACGCATATCACTTCCATGAGAACAGCCGCGACCTCGACGGCGAACTCATCAGCCGGTACATCCTGGCCCGGCACGACGACGGGGAGCTGCCCCACTTCAACATCGCCGTCGTGGGCCGCACATCGGATTCGGACTACCTCGGCGAACTCGACCTCGGGCTGGCCGGCAAGACCCGGTGCATCAACCGGTCGCGGCTCGACGTGGTCGGCGGCAAAACCTATGCCGACATCAAATCGCTGATGAGCCGCAACGATCGCGTCATTGATCTCGAGGGCCTGCCGCCTGAAGAGACCGCGATCACCACCACCCCTGCCCGCTTGGCCCAACTGCGGAGCCTGCCGGACTACGGTGGCGACGGCGCGGGACTTATAGTGCTGTACCCGATCTCACGGGACAGCCGGCCAGTGCGCGACTCAGGGACCCGAGTCCCGCTTGCGGCGGTCGAACATGTCCTCGGGGTGGGCCTGGCTTTCCCTGAGAGCCGGTCGCGCACGGCCGCCGTCGATTACCTGACCGCCGACGTCGCCGCAATGCCCGGCGTGGAGGTCCAAGCACCGGATGACACCGACCAGCTCGACGAGCCGGATGTAGAGGCCGAGTGATAAACCATGTCAGAAGCGCTTACACCTCGCTTCGCACAAAACCCCCACCGGCGGGGACCGACCTCGCGGTGCTGGCTCTGAAACATGTGGCAGGTGCATATGCCGCCATCGATGAACTCTCCCGACCGCACCTCCTGCTGGCCGTGCACCCTGGCTCACCAGAACTGGCCGAGATTCCCACCCTGGCCATGGGGACCCGGTTGCTTGTCATAGGCGGGAAGGAGACCGCTTTCCTTGACGTCACATGCCTGTTCGCTTCGTTGGCCGAGGTTTTCGAGCATTTCGTCGCCGCCGTGTTGGAACATCAGCTAACCACCGGTGATAACTCAGAGGCCGCGGTGTCGAGCGTGTTGAAGAAGTGGCGGGAGTTCCTCGTTCCCGGAACGGACCCGCCAGGAAGCGCCAAATTGGCAGCCGTGTTCGGCGAGCTGCTTGTCGTCTTGGACGCAGTGCGCAGTAGTGGCCCCGCCGCCGTCGGTGTCTGGGCTGGACCGTTCGGCGCGCGCCATGACCTGCGGGGAGGGAGCACGGCCTTGGAGGTGAAGACCACCCGCGCCCACACTTCCCGCCAAGTCACCATCCACGGCGAGGACCAGCTTCTGCCGCCGGATGGCGGAGAACTCTACCTGCACTTCGTCCGGCTCGAAAATGTACCCGGCGGGGGCCGTTCGGTATCCAGCCTGGTCGACGAATTACTCACCGCCGGTGCACCCGCGGAACAGCTGTTCAAGGCGGTCGCCGCCGCCGGCATCCCGATTGCCCAGTTAGCCGCCACCACCGGGATCACGTTCGACGTCCGTGAGCGCTTAACGCTACCGGTGGACGAACAGATTCCTGTGATTGTGCCAGCATCGTTCGTCGGTGGCAGCCGCCCCGGTGGCGTCATCGATATCAGCTACGTGATCGACTTAGACCGGTGCCTGGGATCGGCCCTTCCGGAACCGGTCTACACCGACCTCATCAGGGCGATCGCTGAGATGCCGGCAATCTCATGATCAAGCTGGATCGGTTCTCCGAGCCCTATAACGCGACCGGCGGGCTGGCCGCTGTCGGTGTTCTGAACCAGTTGGGCCGTCCCGACATCGAGCCGCTTGAGGTTCTAGTGCGCGAGGCGGTCCAGAACTGCTGGGACGCCAAGAGGGACGACGTAAACCGCATCCAGGTCGAGATCGGGCGTTCGGTGCTCGGCGAGGAGCAGGTACGCACTCTGCGCGACACCATCCTCGTCGACCCCCCACCTGGCCTCGGTCTAGATGAAGCGCTCGAAGAGGGTACGCAGTTGCTCTACGTTGCGGACTTCGGCACCCAGGGCCTCGGTGGCCCTACTCGCGCGGACCGCCCAGGGGCGCCAAGGGACTTCGTCGACTTCATCCGCAACATCGGTCAACCCCCCGACAAGGACTTCGGCGGCGGTTCCTTCGGCTACGGCAAGGCCGCCTTCTACATCGCCAGCAGTGCCCACACCATCGTGGTGGACACCCTGTGTGTGCTAGACGACGGCCGGTATGAGCGTCGGTTGCTGGGCTGCGCGCTCGGTGACAATTTCAACATCGACGGGTCACCCTATACCGGCCGGCACTGGTGGGGCCGCGTCCTGGACGGCGTCCCCGAACCGTTGACCGGAGCCGAAGCCGACGCGGTGGCCGCCGAACTGGGTCTCCCACATCGCAGCGGGAAGGATGGCATGGGGACCACGGTGCTCGTAGTGTCCCCCGGAATCGGTCTCCAGACCACTGAGGGCGCAGACTGCTCCATGCAATTCATCGCCGACGCAGTGGTCTGGAACTTTTGGCCACGGATGATCGACACAGCGGGTGGCGCGAAACGATCCATCGAATTCCGGTTGTTCGACAACGGCGCAGTCGTGCGCGTGCCGGATGCACGGACCCACCCGCGGCTTCGGGGCTTCGTTGAGGCGATGGATCGGATGCACCAGGACTCCGGACCAGACGACGACTTCATGATCGACCGCCCAATCAAGTGCCTGAGCCCGGTCCGCAAATTGGGGCGGCTCACCATCCAAAAGGGCGCCCTTGCGCCTGCGGACCTGCCCGACCGGCCGGTCCCCAGGGGAGCCTGGGACACCCGGGAGTCGCTGCACCACGTCGCGCTCATGCGCACCCCTGAGATAGTGGTGAAGTACCTGCCCGGCGCCGCGCCGCTTGCAGGCAAGATGGGCTACTCCGGCGTATTTAAGTGCGACCTCGACGTCGATGACGCCTTCAAGGCCGCCGAACCACCCACGCATGACGACTGGGTGCACCGCTTCGTGCAGGACCCGCACCACCGCACCTTCGTCAACGTGGCCTACAAACGCATCCTAGGCATCTGTCGCAACGCTGCCGGATTCGAGTCGTCCGTGCCTAGCCCTGACCCATCCGAGGGCGTTCCGCTGGGCGAATTCGCCGACGCGCTGGCAGTCCTGATGCCGGGCTCGGACGGACCCGGGGCCAGGCGCTCGGTCCGAACGCCTAACCAGCCCAAGCGAAAGCGGCGCCGCCGGGCACCCGGCCGCACCGACATCGAAGTGGCCACATCCGACGTCTGGGTGGACGGACCCGACCCCGCTCAGAATGGGGTTGGTACAACGGGCGGGGACGCTGCCGTTTCGTCGGTCGGCAGGACGCGGGCCTCAGCACCACCTCAGGCCAGACCCGGCGGGGAGCCGGGCCCCGCGATGGGTGCCGACGGTGCACCGGTCATGCGTTATCCGTTCGACCTGAGGACTCGGGGGCACCGTGTTCGGCTCTTGGCCGAGGTCGAGATCATGATCAATGACGGTCAGAAGCCCGAGAAGGACCCACCGGCGGGGTACGTACCGCCCCGCGTCGTCCGCTGGATCGACCCCGCAGGACTAGCTCATAAGACGGTCGAGGTACTCACCGGTCCTGAGGGCGGCGACGGTCGTTGGGCGGTCGAGATCGAACTGCATGACGAGATGATGCGCGTCGACGTCACTCCGCAGGTCACGTGAAGACACCCGCCGCAGCTCCCTACCTCCTCCCCCCAGAGTCCGCGTGCGTCGCCGGGCCATGGACCATCGAGGACGGCACCGAACTTAACGACCGCTTGGACCACTGGGATCCGTTCACCAACCTGAACCTGGTGCGCGAGATTCAGGTCGACGTCGAAGCGGTCCGCACAGCTTGCCTGCTCGGCGACGATGCTGCCCTCGCTCTCATCGCGACGTGGACCGCCACCACCACCCGGATCGCCGGTTACGGACCGCCCGTCGAACTGGGCTCCGGCGGAGGCCTGCTACGCACCGCACTAACGCTTTTGGTGCCCGGAGCCAGCGTTGGAGGCCGCCTCGACCTCAATACCCGCCTAGTGCTGCGCTATCCCGGAGCCGCGCCTTCACCGATCGCCCCTCGCCGGGCAGGCGCCGTCCTCTGGACCGACGAGGACCGGATCGCTCTGGAGGGCGGAGCGTCCCGGTTCCCGGTCACCGCTGCGGATTTCACGACCAACCCGCGCTACCCAGATGCCGCCGCATGGGTGCTGGAATGGGACCCCGACGACCTCGACGGACCTGTGCTCGGCGGGATGCGGCTGTTGGTCAACAGCAGCCATGCCACGCTCCTGCAGACCCTGCGCTCCGGGAGCGCCGACGCTAGAGCAACCGCGGTCCGTTCCTTCGTCACCTTCGATGCCGCTCGCTCGCTGGTCAAAGGGGCGCTGGGTAGCGATAGGTTTGTGGAAGACCCCGAGGCGTTCCCGGACGGCTCCATGGGCCGGATGCTGTTCGAGCTTCTAACGCTTTGCTGGCCGGGCGTCCCGGTCAGCGTCCTGCGCGGCCGCAGCATTGAGGATCCGGCCCGCCTAGACGCCGAACTGCAGGCCTACCTGGGGGTCCTGGCTGGATGATAATCGTCCCCCGACTCGACCGGCAGGCAGCCGACGCCGTACTCGAACGCCTTCTGAAAGACGGACCGGTGGCGTTGAGGGCCGCGATGCCCGACGAGTCCCCAGCCGTCACCTACCCGCCGACCAGCGGTACCCGGATAAGTGACGAGCAGCTGCGGGATCTGAGGACCGCTATGGTGAAACTGGCCAGCGAATACGGCATGCCCGGCCCCTTGGTCAGATCCCAGGAATTCGAGGGCCGCGCGGCACGGCTGCTGCACCAACAGTTGCCGATGACCCCGCACGAAGCCGCCCATGAGGGGGTGTGGAGTTACCTCACCTGCTGCTGGCTGCTGGACGTCGCGGTGTGGCGGTTCGGTCCGGACGCCGACAAGCGCCGCTTCATCGGGGACATCAACCGCAACACATTCCGTCGGATGTGGTGGCGAGCGGAGGTTCTCGGCGAGCAGATCGACCTCACCCAGCTAGGCGAGGACGAACTGGTCAACATCATGGAACGGCCCACCATCGCCGCCGACCGCCGGCTCGCCCGCGCGGTGGCACGGGAGTTCCTAGCCCGCGTCGACCGTGGTGCCACCGAATCTCGCATGCTGCTCATGCGCGAGGCCATGAAACGGCTGCTCCGCCTGACGCCGTTCCTTGCCTTCCCCGCCCTGACCGACGACGCCCTTCAACAAATCGTCGAGAATAGTTTCAATGCAGCAGCCGCGGGGCTCGCCGGCGATGCGATACCTGAAGGCGGACGTCACCGCCTTCCCCCCCAACCCGCGGCGTCAGGCACCGCCGTCGCGCCGCCGGCCAGCCCCAACGTCGTCACCATCCAGCAGATGACGATCTCCGAGTCGACCGAACAGGCCTCATCGGCGGTGGACCCAAACACCTCCGATGACTTCGACACCGTGGCTCAGGTGGCCCTCGACATCGCACGTCGCACCGGGCGCGTCACCAACGAGGGTCTACGCGCTGTCGCGCCGATCACCGCGGATGAGGCGCGCGCGGTGTTCCGCGCCTTGATGGACGACGGTCGGCTCGTGAGGCGCGGCGTGAAATTGGGCACCCACTACGTGATCCCCGATTTGAAAGAAGTCGCGGGCGCCATGGCTCCGCCAAGGCCCGCGTCCGCCCCTGAACACGCTCCCGCTCCTACTGTGCCCGACCGCTCGGGTGCAGCAGCGCTGCGGCGCCTGCTCCGAAGGGATAGGTGACGTGCCCGCGAGCGGTCCTCTGCACCCACAATCCGACTACGGTGCTGCGATCGATGCGACCTTCGAACTGAATACAGTGCCGGTCTTCGACATCGTTTTCCACCACAAGGCCGGTGGCCGCGGGAGCGAGAGATCCGTCAACGCCGACTACCATCAAGGTCTTGAGGTGTTGCTCGGGCGGCTGGCTCAGCTGCAGGTAAGCATTCTTGGCATCGCAGTGGACTCCGGCGTGGCTCGCGAACTCGATCCCGCTGATCGCGAACTAGTTCTTGATTTTCCAATAGAACTCCGTCCCGGAATGAGCGTTCATGGATTGCGCCTCATGATCACCCGCGCCCAGAAGCCGATTGCCAGACGCGCGAACGCGAAACCTGGTGGTGGCAACGATCAAAAACGCATAAAAATCACTTTTACCGTAGACAACCTGGCGTTGAGCTACGATCGGCTGCTAGAGCTTCTCGTTAAAGGCAGCGGAACACGTGGACATTCAAACGTTCAATAGATCTTTCTTCCCACCGCAATCCGGACCCAGATCGATCCCCGGCACCAGAGTCGCGTCAGTAAAGCGGCAGCACCTCTCAGCTACGTCCAACCCCGCCGTTGTTCCCGAGATTCTGCGAGTTAGCGAGTTACGGGGATACGAACTACTCACTGATCCGATTCCGAGTCTGCGTTTCGAGCCTCAATAAGCCACTCCGGATTTGATGGCGATTCAGAAAGAGTCGCACTGCGGTCCGCATTGAAAGCGCTGCAGCTCACGCCGCCAAGTGCCATCGTGCTGCAATCGAAGGGCACCACGACGGCAATGCACGCCGGCCCGACTCCGCTCATGATCAAAAAACGGACCGGGCTACTTGCCGCTGCCCAGAGGCGGCTGCAGCACTTTTCAGGTTACTTATGTCAGACACTCCGACCACTAAGTCCGCAGTCATTGACGACTTGGTAGCGATCTCGTCAAGGCGCGATAACTCAGGGAAAACCACCCTCACACAAGTTCACCGTTTCAGGTGGGTTCATGCAATGTCCTTCGTAAATCGGCCATTGTTTCGCTGACAGCTCGGTAATGCAGCGCTTCCACTTGCGCAGAAAATGATCAATCAGGACATCGATGCGCAGGACCATTCGAACCATTGGCTTCGTTGTGCGGGCACCAAGGCCCCCTAGAACCGGCGCCCTCTTTGCGGAGCAGAAACGGCGTTACTCCGGCACCAGCAACGCTTTTTTTCCAGTTGCGCCGGAATGGCGGCCGGCGGACCACGCCCGGATACCCGAGTAGGTCTTCGCACCCGCTAAATCGTCGAACATGGCGAGGCCGAGCCGCCGCTCTCGGCCATCATCGGGCTGAAGCGTCTGGTTGATTTTCAGCACTTCAGACGACACCGTCGGCCCATGCCTCCAAGTCCACGGGCATCAGCAGCGGACCGAAACCCCGTTCACCCAGCAGGCCAGCCAGTTTTTCCTTTACCTTTTTTTCAATTTGCCGCACACGTTCGCGGGTAACCCCTATTTGTGCACCGATCGCATCAAGCGTCTGTTGTTCGGTGTCATGAAACCCGAATCGGAGCTTGACGATCATTGCTTCTCGGTCGGGAAGTGAATCCACGACTTCTCGGATTTCATCGCGAATCGCGATCTCGACGAGTACCTCACCAGGGTCAGCCGTCGCCCGCCGGTCATCATTCACAAAGTCTGCCAACGAAGATGATCCATCGTCAGAAATTGGCTTGTCCAAACTGACGACTCCGGCCCCCAACCTGAGCGCTTCCCGCACCTGCTCTACGTTGACGCCTGCTTGCACAGCAATATCAGCTATACGGACCTGAGGGTTCTCGTCCATCATGCGGGCTCGGACGGCCAGTATTTTGTGGACCTGTTCGTGGACGTGAACGGGCAGTCGTATCGCACTTCCGAAGTTGGCAACAGCCCGCTGCATGGCCTGATTGATCCAGTGGGTCGCGTACGTTGAAAACTTCCACCCAGCGCTTCCGTCGTATTTCTCAACGGCTCTATGCAGGCCCTCATAGCCAGATTGTTCGAGGTCATCGGCCTCGAGCCCCCGTCCCAAGTACTTTTTCGTGAGCGAGGACACCAAGCCGCGATTATGCAATATGAAGGCGTCGAACGCGCGCGCCCTGTCATCTGTGTCGGCGCAGCCGGCACGAAACTTTCTCGGCAACGGCTCTGACAACGGAACACCTTCCCCGCGCATCATGATCGCCAGCCCCACCTCTTCCCGCGCTGTGAGCACACGCTTACGCACACTCACACTCCTTCGGTCAGCGGCAAGTAGCTCACGCGCCTCGTCTAGTTCGCTAACCGCTCCGGCCTGAGGGTGGGGGGTCATTACAGCTAGATAGACCGCCGCGGACGCGTTCGACTGACTCGGCTGGAGAGACTGTGTACCGCTTGCAACGTGGGGAGCCGCGGGGGTTGGCTTGGAACGTTCTTTCGCGGTCTGCATAGTTGGTGCCGGCCGAGTGACGCTAATACCTATTTCCGCGAGGGCCCGTGCGACGGCAGATCGATGGGCATCGTCCGCATTGAACATCTCTAGGATCTGGTCGAGCGACTCCCCGCTGACGCTGCCCGCCTCAAGATACGCGCCCACACGCCGAACGATCCGTTGCATCAGTTCTGAGTCCAAGTCGTTCCCGTCCATGCGCATCAGTTTGCCCTGAACCACCGACACTGTCCGGAGGTACCGGACAAACGCCGAATCGCAAGGCATGATGATCTCAATGCGGATGTTTCCTGAAGTAGTCGATCCCGCAACCTCAAGCGAAGCCGAGAAGGCCCTATTTCGAAGGCTCGCGATCCTCGACTCACCTGAGTGGGCCTATGCGATCCATAGCCTCAACCTCGCAGAGCACAGTTGGAAGCGCGTAGGCGAGATCGACTTCCTGCTGGTGGGCCCCAAAGGAATCTTCGTTCTAGAAGTCAAGGGCGGCCAGGTGACGACCGAGCGCGGCACTTGGAAATACACGAATCGGTACGGCAGGTCGACGGTGAAGAAAGCCAGCCCGTTCGCCCAAGCAAGTTCGGCAATGTTCGCGCTGCAAAATCGACTCGAAGAGCTAATCGACCCAGGTTTGGTCGACCACACGACATTCGGGTACGCAGTTGTCTTTCCGGACCAACACTTCGAATCGCGGAGCGTGGAGTGGGCTGACGAAATGGTCCTCGACAAGACCCAGCTCGATCGACCCGATGGCGTCCTCCGATCGCTCAACCGACTTGCCTCGTATTGGCGCGCCAAACCCGGGAAACGCGATCGAGTGCTCAGTGTCGAGAATATCGAGCTGTATCGGGACGCGATGCGCCCCGACTATGACGTTGTACCGACTCTGCAGCGACTGGCCCTTGCCGCCGAGCAAGAGCTTGCGGAACTGACGACACGGCAGTACGCGGCCCTCGACGCACATGATCGTAATGACCGCATCCTCTACGAAGGAGGGGCGGGTACCGGCAAAACCATGCTCGCGGCTGAGGTATGCAGGCGTCGCGCGCGCGCCGGGGACCGTGTTCTGTTCACCTGCCACAGCCCGGTCGTAGCCGACCTCGTCTCACGCCAACCCGGCTTGGAGCAAGTAACGGCGGTTCCAATTGGGGCCGTCGACGAGGCCGCACCGACGTTCGACGTGCTTGTCGTTGACGAAGCCCAGGACGTCATGAATGTTGACCAACTGCTGATGTTGGACTCTCGCCTCAGAGGGGGCTTTCAGGACGGCCGGTGGTACCTCTTCTTGGACAGCAACAACCAACGCGGGTTGATCGGCGCCTACGAAACGGACGGAATCGAGTATGTACGTGCCGCGCGACCGGCAGTCTTCGAACTATCCGACAACTGTCGGAACACCGCCACAATTGTTGCGGAGGTCACGGCTCTAACGGGCGCTGATGTCGGCGTATCGACCGCTGGCATCGGACCCAAGGTCGAGCTGATTCCGACCAGCGGACGCCGGACGGCCGGCAAAGAAGCCGGCAAGATTCTGGACCGCCTCGCCGACGGCGGGGTGACTGCCGACCAAATCATGCTGTTGTCACCGCTGCCCCTCGCCGAATCATGCTTCAGCACAATGCCTGCCAAATGGAGCCAGCGGATCGAAGGTCTAGACGCGCGAAGTTGGTTCGACCGTCCTCAAACTCGGCTTGGGTTCGCTACCGTCGCCAATTTCAAAGGACTCGAAAGCCCATTCGTCATCCTCGGCGATGTGGGTCTACCCGAGGACTCCAATCAGCCCCAGCCGGAACTGTACGTCGGTATGACACGTGCCCGCGTTGGCCTCTACGTCGTAACCAACGGCCCAAACGAACCAAAATCTACGGAGGAGCGCCCGTGATGATTGCCGAAACCGACACGGACGACCGGCAGAGGATTCTCGATTACCTGCGCGAGCAATTGATTGGTCCTCTCGAAGGTGACACAGAGACCCTCGACGAGCCACCTCACCGCCGTTATCTCACGGGGATCCTTTTTCCTGAGGAAGCCAGTACCGAAGGCCAGCTCAGTGAAGACATCATCGACGAGGGAGCGGGCGAGTCCGGTGAGGACTCCACCGAAGACCCCATCGCCTTATCGACGCAGCAGCTACCCAGCGCTGTGGGCTTAAGTTTCGTGCTACCCCATTGGCAGGCATTTGATGTGGAACTACGCGCTGGCCGCTACGAGAAGAACGGTAAAACTTGGCAGCGGGTGCCGATCGACCTAAGTGGTAAGCGAGCGATCACAATCCAGCCGCCCGCAGAGCCCGGCCGTGCCGCATCCGTCAGGATTCTAAGCGGACGGGCCACACTCGAATCCCGATGGCGTCGGCTCGGCGACGGAGCGCTCGTTACGGTCGCTCTCGTCAATAGGAATCGCATACCGTCGGACGGCCGGATGGACCCCGCCGACTGTTTCCTGCAGATTGACATGCGGTGCCTTTCAGCAGACGGCTTCACCTCCTACCCGACCCCGGTACGCATTCAGAGCGGCGATGAAGAGGCTGAACTCGCCCTCCAGTACAAGGACGTCCCGACCTTCGCCGTCGGGCACGGTTGCGCCGCCGATTGGGAACAGGGTGTCGCCCGACCGATCTGGATCGAGACCAGTTACCTTCCGGCGCACACCGTGCCCGGTGTGGCGTTCACCATTGAAGGTGACGACGACCAGCAGAGACGACTGAATGCGGTCCTCGACCTCGAATACTTAGAGAGGGCCAACAGTTCGACGACGGAGGTGATTGCTTCACTCGACGCTTTTGTAGATGGCTATGACGAATGGGCGGTCGCCCAAGAACAGCTGGCAACGACATTGCCCACCCGTCATGCCGGAGCCGCCGAACGACTCGTCAGCCGCGTAGATCTAGCCCGCCGCCGTATGCGCCGCGGCATCCGACGGCTCGAACAGGACGAAGTTGCACGTGAGGCGTTCGCGCTTGCGAACCGAGCAATGCTGATTCAGATGGTGCGGAGCGGCGACCAATTCGCCGGGCAACGACGCACCTGGAACGAAGCTGGCATCCCCAAGCCTGTCTACAAACGCACGGGCCGGGCATGGCGACCCTTCCAGCTGGCCTTTTTACTCCTCACGCTCGAGTCAGCAGTGGATGAGTCAGCCGACGACCGAGACCTGATAGACCTGATCTGGTTTCCAACTGGCGGCGGAAAAACAGAGGCGTACCTCGGATTGATGGCGGTGACGGTTTTGCACCGCAGGCTCACACTCCGCGACGCCGGTGCGGGCACCACTGTAATCACGCGATACACGCTGAGACTACTGACCAGCCAGCAATTCCAACGCGCCGCAACTCTGATCTGCGCACTTGAATCCATACGTCGAGAACAGCCGGAAACGCTTGGCACATCACGTATTTCAATTGGCGTCTGGCTAGGCGGCAATAACAGTCCCAACAGTTACACCGACGCCGTCGAACTAATTGAGAAGATCAAGAATGACGAGTTCACGAGCACCAGCTTCCAGGTTGAGACATGCCCTTGGTGTGGCACGGAGATAATTCCAAGCGGACCAGCACCGGAGGAAGCGTGGGGCGTTAGCGCCGCCAACGACTCTTTCCGAATGAACTGCCCCCAAGTCATGTGCGATTTTTACAACGAGCTACCAGTATCTGCAGTCGATGCTGACCTCTATGACCGTCCACCGACCTGTCTGATAGGGACAGTGGACAAGTTCGCGCGGCTGGCGTGGGAGCCTAAGGCCGGCGTATTCCTCGGCTCAGGGTCGACGCCGGGTCCCTCGTTGATCATTCAAGATGAGTTTCATTTGATCTCGGGACCGCTGGGCACAATTGTCGGCCTCTACGAAGCAGCATTTGACGTCGTAATGTCCAGCCATAATGCGCGCCCCAAGGTTGTCGCCTCAACGGCAACCATCCGTCGAGCAGAATCGCAGGGGGCAGGGGTGTTCGGTCGACCCACAGCTTTATTTCCACCTGCCGGGGTCTCCGCGGACAACTCCTACTTCGTCCGCTACGACAGCAACAGCCCAGGTCGCCGCTACGTCGGGTTGATGCCGCAGGGGCACACGCCGTTGACAGCGATGGTTCAGCTGTCTGCGGCACTGCTGCAGTCCTCAGAAGAGCTCGACTTCGCACCGCCCAGCGACGACGCATATTGGACTTTGGTGGCCTACCACAACAGTCTGCGTGAGCTTGGTAAAAGCGTCACTCTGGCGCACGACGACATTCCCGCCCGTATTCAAGTCATTGCCAGCACCGAGGACGGCGCTCGTCAACTTGGCGACGACGACATCTTGGAACTCACCGGAAACGTGTCGCCGGTCGAAATTCCTCGCAGTATCGAAAAGCTCAAGAAAAAGAAAGGCGAAAAGGACGCGGTCTCATTCGTCGCCTCTACCAATATGCTATCCGTCGGTGTCGACGTCCCCCGCCTCGGCGTGATGCTTGTCGTTGGCCAGCCCAAGACCACTTCGGAATATATTCAGGCCAGCAGCCGAGTCGGCCGAAGCACTCCTGGGCTTGTGGTGACCTTATACTCGCCGTCCAAGCCGCGTGACCGGTCCCATTACGAATCGTTTATCGCCTACCATTCGGCGCTGTACCGTTACGTCGAACCGACTTCAGTCACACCGTTCAGCGTGCCAGCGCGGGCGCGAGCTCTACACGCCGGTTTGGTCGTCCTTGCACGTCACGCCTTTGGGCTCGCGGAGAATCCCCAAGCCGCAGATTTTGATGGTTCCGACCAGACCATGAGCGCCCTCATCGACGAATTCCTGCGGCGCGTGGCCGTAGCGGACCCGACCGAACGCGACAACGTCGAACGTCACCTCAACGAACTCGCGGCAGACTGGCAACACCTGGCCCAAGAGGCGCTTGCTACCGGCGGCCTTCGTTATGCGGGCGGAGGAAAGCAGCACGTCGCGCTACTGCGGAGATTTAGTCAGTCAGGCCCCGGTTGGCCAACCCTAGATTCCATGAGAAGTGTCGATACCGAGGTCAGAATGCGAGTGAGGGGCGAAGACGGATGAGCGAACGGAAGGTGAGACGCTCCCAGACGATTACACCCTTCGGTGTCGGAGCAATAATCGACATCCTCGGGGAATCCTTTGTCGCTGAAGACATCACAAGATGGCGGGGCCGTAAGGTCGTCCTCCGCGGCCCACGGATAGCCGCACATTTCGGAGTCGACGAGTTGCGAACAGCGCCTCCCGTCGAGGACCAAGGCTCGAGCCTGCCGTACTTCCGCTTCCCACAGTGGCTGTTCTGCGGCTTTTGCCGAAAGATGACGCGCTGGAGCACTAAGTCGGAGCAGCCCGGCAAAGCCCCACGCTGCGCCTCATGCAAGCGCAACTCCCAACTCGTGCCAATGCGCTTCGTAACTGTGTGCGGTAACGGGCACCTCGACGACGTCCCCTGGGTTCGGTGGGCTCACTCAGACCCTAAGAAGCGCGACCAACGACAATGTGGTCGTGAGGAACTCACATTCACTCACGTCAAGAACGTCGGTGGCGGTCTGGAGTCGGTTGAGGTGCGGTGCGCCTGTGGCGCAGCACGTAGCCTGAAGGACCTCCCAGGCCCTGACGCCATGAAACGTATAGGTATCAAGTGTCGCGGTCGGCAGCCGTGGCAGTTCGAGAACGAATCTGAGAACTGCCTGCTTGCTCCGGTGGTTCTGCAACGGGGCGCATCCAGCGTCTACTTCTCTCGAACCGGATCCGCTTTGGACATCCCACCCGACAGCAACTGGCTTGAATTCGGCGGGCCCGCAAGCAAAATAAGGCATAACCCAAACTTCGGGCTGCTCGAGTCGAATCCCGAGCACCCGCTCGCAGAGGGGCTCATCGACATGATCGTCCAAGAAGAGAAGGTCAACGCCGCGCAGGTACGTCAAGTGCTCAGTGAACGGTTGGGCCGCAAGCAAATTCCACCGAAAGACGAAGACCCTACTGGTGACATTCAGGCTGGAGAATGGGTGGCTTTGACCTCGCCGCTGAACAAGCACGACCCACGGGACAACTTCATATCGCGCGAGGCGCCGTTCCCCGACCCCGCGGGACACGCAGAACTGCAGCAGGTTGCCGATGAGTTACACCGACTCATCGACCAAGTGGTCCTAGTCAACCGATTGCGCGAAGTTCGCGTACTGAGAGGATTTCAGCGGCATACGATGGAACGGGAAGTCACTCCCAGCCTTGGTAAGCGCGAGACGTTTCTGCCGGCTATCGAAGTCTTCGGCGAAGGTGTCTTCATCCGCTTCAATGAGAATGCACTGTCCGCGTGGGAGAAAGGCACAGATGTCCTCAGCCGAGCAGACATCTTGAAGTCGCGCCTCGCAGGCAGCACAACAGCGCGCTGGCTCGACACCGAGATAACCCCAAGGCTGATTCTGCTCCATTCATTCGGCCACGTGCTTATGCGCGCCATGGCGTTCGAGGCCGGCTATTCCTCGTCCTCCCTGCGCGAGCGCATTTACAGCGCGACCGGCGAGAACGCTCAGGCCGGGGTTCTGGTCTACACCGCCGCCGGCGATTCGGAAGGCACGATGGGCGGATTGGCCCGTCTCGGCGAAGCCGACCGCCTGGTCCCCATCTTGGCGTCCGCGTTGGCAGCTACACAATGGTGCTCGCTCGATCCGGTCTGCGGGGAATCCCGCGCTCAAGGTGTGGACGGCCTATCGCTAGCTGCCTGTCACGCATGCGCCCTGGTCAGCGAAACCAGCTGCGTCCTCGGTAACGTGATGCTTGATCGAATGATGCTTATTGAGCCCGGGTACGGCCACCTAGCGCCTGTCATCGGTGCACTTCTGGACGCTCAAGCGGAAGGCCTCACCTAATGCTGGAGCTGCCCGACTTCAACGATCTCTCCGCCGAACAGGACGACGTTCTCGACCTACCGCTCGACGCGTCAGTGATTGTGACCGGCCCTCCGGGGACAGGAAAGACCATCATTGCCATCTGGCGCGCGAACATGCTGCATAAGGCCAGGCGCCCCACATTGCTCTTGATGTACGGGAAACTGCTTTCGACCTACACGGGTGCCGCGGTCAAGGAACTTGATGTCGACAGTTTGGTCAGCACTTACCACAGCTGGTTCCCCACGTTCTACAAACAGGCTTACGGGCAAGCCCCACCCAAGGTAGATCGTTGGACATACGACTGGAACGCGTGCAAAGAGAAAATGATGAAATCTCCAGTGCCCAAAATGCTTCAGCGCCACATCATCGTGGACGAGGGGCAGGACATGCCGAAAGACTTCTACCTCATGCTCCGTATGGTCAGCCGCAGCATGACTATTCTGGCCGACGAAAACCAGCGGATCACTGACGATCAATCCACCATTGCCGAAATCACGGCGGCCAGTGGCGTCAAAGAAGTTCGTACCTTGACCAGGAACTTCCGGAACACACGGCCCATCGCCGAGTTCGCCGCCCAGTTCTACGTAGGGCTCTCGTCGGGAATACCCGAACTCCCCGCTGAGTCTCGAGCTGGCGAACGACCGGTACTCCAGGGTCACAAGGATCTCGCCGAGACCGTGCGGCAGATCATCAGCTACGAAAGCACCTTCCGGGATCACACAATTGGGGTGCTGGTACCACAGGTTCGGCTGTTGAAGAGCCTCTACAATCGCCTCAGCATCAAGGCCAAGAAACCCGTTCAGGCCTACGTCAGCGAAAAGCAGAACGGCGGGCTACCCAATCTCGACTTCGCAAAGCCCGGCATCAAACTTGTAACTTGGGCGAGCGCGAAGGGCCTTGAGTTCGACACAGTCTTCCTTCCGGAATTGCAAACGGTGAAAGGCGACCCTAAAAGCGAGGAACTCCGGATGAAAATGTACGTGTTGTCGTCACGGGCCAAGCAACGTCTGTTCCTGTCGTACTCAGGAGAAGGAACCCCTCTGTTCGTTGACTCTCTTCCCCTGAACTTGCTAGAGGACCGCCGATGACCGGTCACCGGTACTTGGCAGTGGACCGACGCAACCTCTTCTCCTGGCTGTCCCGCGGCTTGATTGTGCCGCGCGCGCTGACGGACAAGTACCGGTCCGACGCCTTGGACACACCAGTCAACGCGTTGCCTATGGCGGCTGAGGCGGCGATTGGTTTCCTCAGCAGGTCGGCGGAGTATCCGGTGTGTATCGAGCTTGATCCGCGAGTGGATTTGGCACCATTGACCGCGGAGGCCGGTTCAGCGGTGGTTTGGGCCCGAGGCGCAGTGTCGACGCGGCGGATCAAACGAGTCCATGTCCGTACTGAGAGCGATCTCGACGAGATGCGGGCACGCGCGTACCGCGGGTTCGATGCCAACGAACTCGACATCCTGGTCAGCCCGAACCTGTTCGTCGGCGACGACCTGACGGCCGAGTGGGTTCGCTCAGGAGAGCGCAACGACACACAATTGGACGGACGCAACCTCAGACTGCGGGAATGCGTTGCCGGTGCTGTGATGTCAATGTTCAGCGGTGTTACTCAGTCTGTGCCGTTCCATGACCAGTGGCCAATTCACGACGAAGCAGAAGACGTCGTCCGCGCTCTTGTGACGTCTGCGCAGTCCAGCGGTCTCATAAAAGGGCAGGATGACGCTGTCCTGTTGCACGGGACACTGCAGGCTATCTTCGACTTGGCCGGCGAGGGTGACATCGTTCCTTCAGAACTCCTTACCGCCATTTCCGCGACCTCACTCGATGCGCCGATCGCCGGACTTGAAAAACATCTCGACCGTATCCTTCAACTAACCCAAGGCGAAGACGAACTCAAGCCGTTCAAGGGCCGCGGCGGGTTGCTCACAACAAAGGCGCTACTGCTGTACCTCCTTAGACCGGACCCCGAGGCCGTCCGCGGATGGGCCGATGAGGACCTGAATACGGAGGTTGAGGTGCTGCAGTTGAGTCGCCTCCTCGCAGGTTTCGCTAGCCGGTACGGCGGACTACCGTCGTCACTCCGAAAAGGAGCACAAGGCGACGAGCTACTCGATTGGACCGCGCGTGGATTGCAGCCTTCTGACTTTTTGATGCCGACCGTAGCGAGGTCGATTCCAGCAACTAGTGCGGACGCCAACCCAGCGGTTGACGCTCTAATTAGGAACGTCGAGGCTGGCGAGCATACACAAGCGTTGGCCGTCGCCCACGCGCTCGGATGGAGCGATTGCCTGCAACTCCAAGTGACCGCTCACAGCTTCCAGACGGGCACGACAGACGGAAAGATCGACGTGAAGTTCACCCCTGGTGCAACACTGACGTGGTCGCTTGTGCCAGAACGTATTGCAGAACGGATGTCAGGTTTGACTGATGCCGAACTTCAAACCGTACTCAAGCCGAGGCGCGCTGCGGTTCGACGACCCTCCGCTAAGTCCACCCGCGGCGTCACCGCACCAGCCGATGACAAGAGGGCTCAGGACCAGTCCGAAGTGCCGTCGCTACCTACAGCCGGGGAAGAGGAAGCTATCGGGCGGCCCAGCTGCCGCTAGGGCTATGTCGACTCCGCCAACTGACACCCAAAAGGGGTACCTGAAGGGTAGGTCTGTCTGGTTCTTGGGCCCGTCGTCAAGCCTGCATCAGTCAAGAGTCGAACGGTGGCGTGCAGTCCTGATTCCACATCGGCGGCGCTTGCACGCCGCTGATGACGGCAGCACCGACGAAAAGTCGATCACCACGCACTTCTTGCAGCGGTGAATGCCTAGATAGATGAATGAACCCGCATCGACAGATGCATATGCCGATCACTGCTCCTTCATATTTTTAGCCGTTCGAGAGCTAACTCGTCTTAAGCTCACGGGGAAGCGGTTTCGAATGCACGACGACAAGCTCGCGATTCGCCCTAGTCAACGCGGTATACAAAGGACCCTGTCGGCCGTAGTTTGACGGAAAGTCAGCGGGTTCGACCACGACGACTGCATCAAATTCCAAGCCGCGGGCCGAATCAGGCTGGAGCACGGCGACCTCCGTCCCGTTGTAGATCCAAAGCCTCATGTCAAAACTTTTTGCGGTCCATCCTGCCTTCCTCAGCGTCTTCCGAATCGGGTCCGGTTGGACCGTGATGACGGCAACGGTTCCGAGCGGATAAGCATCAATTAGTCGCGTGGCGTCGAGTCGAACGGCCGAGCCGAGGTCCTTCGCATTGACCTTATGTAGCCATGGAGGAGGACCGTCGTATTGAAAAGCTTCGGCACGGCGGTGCTTCCGCGGCAACAGCTGGTTGGCGAACTCCAGAATCGGCTTGGTTGACCGATATGCGCGCGCGAGATGCCGAATCTTCGTGTCCGGATCCAGATCGAGCTCGTCGAAAACGCTGTCCCAACTTGAGAGAGTGTGGTCAGACCGTCGTTGATTCAGGTCGCCAAGAATCGTCCAGCTGTTGCCCTTGGCGACCGCATGGCCTTCGTTGATCGAGCGCAACAACGACCACTCCAGGGCGGTGACGTCTTGTGCCTCGTCGACAATGACGTGACCAATTCGCCCAAAATCAGACGGCCTGTCCACCTCCCATTCAATCAGGGAAAGGAGGGGCCTATGCACCCGTAAGCTGAGCGCCTTCTTGTAGACCGGAAGGCTACGCAGGTAGCTTGACCACTCTACGTTTTGAGTAAGAGCGCGACCGCCGGCGCGATTCATCTGCAAGCACTCGTAGACCATTTTGCGGGACAGACCAGCAACACCGGCTTTCCGACACAGATCGATTGCAAGGCGCGCCAGTCGCCCCAGCATTGAATCTGCATCGAACCAGACACTTGATGCTGGGCCGGTCGGATCGTCGACAAGTTTCAGTATTTCGCCCATCAACTCCGGCATCGAGAGGACCACTATTTGGTCGCTACCGTCACCGAGTCGTTGGACAATGTCACGGATGTGCCGAGAGTAGCCCGACGTAGGGCCAACCACCAAGACAGTTCCCGCGACACGGTGCGAGCGGGGAGTCTCGTCGTTCACCAGATAGGCAGCACGGTGGGACGCGACTATTGTCTTGCCTGTTCCCGGTTGTCCCTCGATGACGGCGCTCTCCTGCGGCGAGAGTGTCACAAGTTCATACTGATCGGCCTGCAATGTTGAGAGAACGGGGCCAAGGCCCTTACCGCGGGGGGCGCTCAGTTGTGAGCGAAGTAGCTCTTCTGCCCGGATGCCGCTTCCTTCGTTGATTCCTTTTGAGTGGCTTGTCATTCCCATTCTGCTCGATAGACCCGCGGTGTCGGATTCGACGGCTGCGCCGAGCGTTGGGACCACGGGCTCGGAAACACGTTTGCCGGGCAAGGGAGACCGTTTCGCCGGCGCGGCAGGTACAGACAGGCCTCGGCGGGGAAAGGGCTGCGACGGCGCATCGTCGCGCAGCACATCGTCCTCAAACTCGGTAATACGTCCGTTGACGTGGGCATAGGAACGAATGACGGCTACATCGCCGCACAATTCTCCTAGCTGATTCCTTGACGTGTGTTGGTGATTCTTCCTGAAGTAACTGCATGCAATCGGAGCGGTCCAGCTGTACACCTCGACGCCATCCACGGTCGCGTGCCTCTCGCCGATGTAGAAGTCGTTGCGCTTGCCCGTCATCACTTCATCAGGCTTCGTCAGTGCAACGCGACCAAAAAACTGTCCCGGCAACGCTCTTGGCCCCTCGGGCACTTTGGTCCCTGTAAAAGATTGCGGCCGTGGACGGTTACGGGCATCCTTTCGTAACTGCTCCCCATATCGTTTTTCGGCCGTCCGTTCGTCCTGAAGTTCGAACTCTGCGGGCTCCTTCATGCCGCACCCCTTGCCGCATCAATCTGAACGATGCACACCGCCAGCGGCACAAGGCCGATCTTGGGATCCACCGTGGTCGCAATCTCAGCGGTCAGCCGCGCGAAGCGCTCTTCAGCCCTGCGCATTTGACTATTGAATAGCGCCATCGTGCGGCTCCCGCGGTCTCTGCTGGCAGCGGTCTCGATCCGCCGTCTGATGGTCTCCACTCTGCGTCGATGTTGTTCCTCGACGGTCACCCGACGGCCTTCCTGCCGCGCACCAAACTCGCTATCTCGCTTGACCTGTTCCCGCGAGTGACGGAGATTCAACTGTTCGAGCGCTCGTTCCGTTAGGACAACTAAGTTCTCGATACGCGGCTGCGCCGCGTCCTCGAGGCGTCCTTCCGCTAACGCCGCCAGCAACGCGTTTGCCGGACCGTCGCCAGCGTTCCGACCATTCTGTGTCATCGCCGCCCCCCAAATCTCATCGCCGCCTCGCCCCCCAGACTCGGCTTTCGCTAGAACAACAACGTAAATGCCTGGTGTGACATCTTCCTGCTTTGTATCGAGGCGAAGCGACGCGAAGCGGGCTTCTCTGTGGCCTGGGACGTCCGCAGCGGCCATCGCCAAGGGACTTGTAGCGGTTAACAGCGCGCCGCCACCCGTCCGAGCCAGTTCCTGATCAAGTACTAGCGACACGGGCATCTCGTTCCGCAGCAGAGTCGAAAGATGACTCGTTTCAGTACGCGAACGCTTTGCCGACAACGCCAACGCGTCCACTCGCGCAGCCATCGCACCGTTACCTAGAAGCTCACCCGAATGACCATCCGCGCCAAACGTCATTCCGGACGCACCCTCAACCTTCGCCCAATCGTCGATCAGCAAAGCCAGTTCATGTTGACCTATATATCTACCGGTGCGGACTAGCTCCTCCTCCAGACCGGCCACTTCTACATCATTGCTGACCATGAGTGCGCTCGACGCATCCGCGATATCTTCTAGCCCGGCCTTTTGCTCTTCGAAAGCCATCAGTACTTCGCGCACTTTTTGCTCGCGCTGCTCTTTAGTTAGCGTGAAGTCGAAGCCAGCCTCGAGTGCCTTGGGTGCAATCGCGGCGACGATTGGCTCCAGCGCCCCGATTGACGACTCGAAGATCTCGATCCGGTCCAGCAGACGTGCCAGAATTTTCTCGTCAATCGTGTACTCGTTAACAAAATTGACGACGAGGATCGTTTCCTCTTGTTGGCCGATCCGGTCTATACGACCGATCCGTTGCTCGATCTCCATCGGATTCCACGGGAGGTCGTAATTGACTACCGCCGAACAAAATTCGAAGTCGAGCCCCTCGCTGGCCACTCGGTTTGCGATCAGAAAGTCATACAGTCCGGCCCGGAACTCCGCCATGATTCTGCGACGGTCCTCGCGGGCGACCCCGCCATGCATAACTGCGATTCTGAACTTGTCCGCCAGTCGCTCCTGCAGATATGAGATCGTAGGGCGAGAGAATGTAAAGACTAGGGCCCGCCTGCGCTGACTGTGCAATTGGTCGAGAACCAGTTGCAGCTTATCAAACTTTGTGTCCAAACCTTCAGGTAGTCGACGTGCTGCCGCAACCAGGTCGGGGTGCGGCTCGAGTCGCATCGACGATGTCTCACCGTCTGCGTCGGAGATACTTCCAAAGGCAACGGGATCCAGCACAGAACGCCGCGCCATTGGCAAACACGCACTCGCCAAGCGAAGTGGCATCTGCATTGCGAAATGGACCGGTGCGTTCATTTCGGCCGCCCTCCTTTGGCACCAATCCACGTACTCGTCGTAGAAGTCTGCCTCTTCCTGAGCCCACGCGATCTCCTGCCGCCGCTCGCTGCGCTTAGCCTTTCGTTCGTCGACCTCAACCTTTTTAGTCCGCGTAATAACCGTTGACAAGGTATTGAGTTCAGCCAGCATTCGCTTGGCCTCTACGAGGTCACGCGGTTCGAGGCGAGACTTGCCGAGCAGCTCGAGTAGCAACGGAAAGTCGGGCCTCTGCATCAGGGCGCCGCCGAAAGTCGTAGTCCTGAGTCTTTCAAGTTCGAATGTGAGTCGTCTGCCATCGACTTCGCCCTGTGCGATCTTGGCAGCGACGGCATTGAGAATCCGGTTTGGTTCTAACCGCATCTCAAGGTCGCGAATGTCGCCGTAGTCCTCGGGTGCAAGCAGCTCGAGCAGGTGGAGAAGATCGGACTGGTGCAGATTTATTGGTGTCGCAGTGAGAAACACAAGGTTGTCCGCCCACTCGGACAACTCAGTTCCCAGGGCGTAACTCTTAGTGTCTTGGTTTCGCATCGAGTGCGCCTCATCGACGATCACAAGGTCGAACTCCGGCGGCAAATCTCTCATCTCGTCGAGACCATCCCAGCCGCGGAGGCGTTCGAGGCTGCAAACGTATGCCATCCGACGAGGGAGCCGATTTTGACGATGCCTCTGCATGAACGTGCTCAAGCCTTTGCCATCGAGCTCCACCAACTCGAAATCGAACCGATCAGACATTTCCTCCTTCCACTTGCTAACGAGGCCCGAGGGACATACGACCAAAACCCGATCCGCTTCCTGACGGGCCTCCAACTCGGTCCAGATCAATCCCGCCTCGATAGTCTTCCCAAGGCCGACCTCGTCAGCAATGAGGATGCGAGCCTTGCCCGTCTGCAAGAGCTTGAGCACGGGCTTGAATTGATATGGACGGAAGGTCGTTCGCGTCGCGCGGAACGAGAAGAGTGTGTCCGCGAACTTACCCTTGAGCTTGGCGCGCGTAAGGGTTGCGCCGAAACGACTGGCCGGTGTGAGCTGACCTTCTACCCAGGCGACCGGATCGTTCAATTGCGGCTGAGGCTTGAGTCCCGACTCAAAGATCTCCTGCCGGCGGCCCCCTGATGCCACTGTGTATGACCAGTGCGCGCTTAGGTACTTTCGATCTAGAACAAGTGCGTCTGCATCCCCCGTGGTGGTGACAACTATGTCGTTCGTGTTGAAACGCGGCACAGGCACAACCTCAGCAACAGACCAGAATTCCTCCACCCAATCGCTGGCGGCCTTGAGCGCAGTTTCTCGATCAAGATCGTCGGTCGAAGTAATGACTGCACCCCCTGGAGGGGCACCACCACCAATGAGGACGATAATGGAGCCCTCGTCCACATCCTCGAACCAGTAGATTCCTGGCGGCAGTTCGACCTCTGGCTGCCACAGAACGCGACACTTGTCGATGCTGCCAAGGGTCGATCTGATCGGCGCATCTACAGCTAGGGCCCGGACGAACCGTCCACGTTCGAGAGTTGACTGCAAAGCCGACGCATCGGGGAGGTAGCCGCACGTCGGCCCACCGTCCGCGAACTCGCTAGTGGTCATTTGGCGTTGGGCCCCCGTAGCGGAGCAGTCTGTTCCTGCGCTTTGTCGATCATCGCTAGCAACCATACAAACTTCGGAAGGCGACAGAGATGAAACGGTGAGTCGCGATTTAGGCGCCACGGAGATTTGAGCGCCAGAAACATTCCGGCGGTGCAGCTGAGCCGCTCCAGATAGGCCAACTACCCGCCCAGCGCCATCAAACAATCCCGGAGACAGTCTGCCCAGCCCTACATAGTTGCCTCCAAGGCTCTCAACCACCTTGACGCCTGAAGCGCTGCACAATGTAAGCAGGAGGCGCGCGACCGACGACTTCGGGTGCCAGGCGTTGCAGAACCGAGCAACGAGGGCAATTCTCCGGTCGCACCGTGGTGCGCGGTTCCCGTCGCAACATGGCCGAAGTAGCAGATGCGCTGCACCACCCTCCCGGTTTCCCCACCCCACCCCCGGGTAACCCCCGCCCATGAAGTCAGCCCACTTCACCGACGTATCTCTGCGCGTCGACGGCACGGACCACACCGTGCACGTCGACAACCGCATCACCCTCCTTGACCTGCTCCGCGAGCACCTCGGCGTCACCGTGCCGAAGAAGGGGTGCGACCACGGCCAGTGCGGGTCGTGCACCGTCCTGCTCGACGGTCGGCGCGCCACCACCTGTCTGACCTTCGCGGTGGCGAATGACGGCGCCGAAGTTCAAACCGCCGCCGGCCTCGGCGACCAGGACCAGCTGCACCCCGTCGCCCAGGCCTTCCTCGAGCACGACGGCTTCCAGTGCGGCTACTGCACCCCCGGCCAGATCTGCTCGGCGGTCGGCATGCTCGACGAGGTCAAGGCCGGCTCCCCCAGCCACGTCAGCGACGACCTCAAGGACACCGCCGAACTCACCGACGCCGAGATCCGGGAACGCATGAGCGGCAACCTCTGTCGCTGCGCCGCCTACCCGAACATCGTCGACGCGATCCAGAAGGCCGCCCGATGATCCCGTTCGAGTACCACCGCGCCAGTAGCGTCCAGGATGCCGTCACCGCCGTCGCCGACCGCCCCGACGCCGTCTTCCTCGCCGGCGGCACCAACCTCGTCGACCACATGAAGCTCGGCATCGCCGAACCTGGCCTCGTCGTCGACGTCGGCCACCTCCCGCTGGCCGACGTCGAACGCCTCCGCGACGGCACCCTGCGCATCGGCGCCGACGTCCGCAACAGCGACCTCGCCGCCCACGCAGTAGTCCGCAGCCACTACCCCGTCCTCGCCCGCGCCCTGCTCGCCGGCGCATCCGGCCAGCTGCGCAACCTCGCCACCACCGCCGGCAACCTCCTGCAACGCACCCGCTGCGTCTACTTCCAGGACCTCACCACCCCCTGCAACAAGCGCACCCCCGGCACCGGCTGCTCCGCCATCGGCGGCTACACCCGCTACCACGCCATCTTCGGCGCCTCCGAACACTGCATCGCCACCCACCCCTCCGACATGGCCGTCGCCATGGCCGCGCTCGACGCGACCGTCGTCTACCTCGACGCCGACGGCGAACACCGCCTACCGCTCAGCGACTTCCACCGCCTGCCCGGTGACCGCCCCGACCTCGACACCACCCTCCCCCGCGGCGCGCTCATCACCGCCGTCGAGATCCCGCCCGCACCCGACGGCGCCCGCTCCACCTACCGCAAGGTCCGCGACCGCGCCTCCTACGCCTTCGCCGTCACCTCCGTCGCCGCCGAACTCGTCATCGACGACGGCACCGTCACCTCGGCCCGCATCGCCCTCGGCGGCGTCGCGCACAAGCCCTGGCGTGCGACCCACGCAGAACAGGCCCTCGTCGGCCAGCCCGCCACCGAGGAGACGTTCCGGCAGGCCGCCGACGCCGAACTGGTCCACGCGGAACCCCGGCTGGGCAACGAGTTCAAGGTCGCACTCACCGCACGCACCATCGTTGCGACGCTGAACACCCTCGCGGAAGGACGGCAGCGATGACCCTCGTCGAACCCCACGCCATCGGCAGCCGACTCACCCGCCTCGACGGGCCCGCGAAGGTCACCGGCACCGCCACCTACGCGTTCGAGTATCCGGTCGACGCCCCGCTGTACCTGCACCCGGTGCAGGCCACCATCGCCAAGGGCACCATCACCGCGATGGACACCACCGCCGCCGAAGCCCTCGACGGCGTTCATGCCGCCCTCACCGTCTTCAACGCGCCCATACTGGCCGACACCTCCGACGGCGACCTGGTAGTCCTGCAGGACGACCAGGTGCACTACCGCGGCCAGCTCATCGGCGGCGTCATCGCCGACAGTGCCGAAACCGCCAGGCAGGCAGCCGCTCTCGTCACCGTCACCTACGACGAGGCCGAGCACGACACCGAGATCCGCGCCGACCACCCCGGGCTGTACGCGCCCGAGGAGGTCAACTCCGGCCACGAGACCGACACCTCCGACGGCGACGTCGAGGCCGCGCTGCAGCAGGCTGCGATCACCGTCGACCAGACCTACACCACCCCGCACGAGCACAACAACCCGATGGAGCCACACGCCACCATCGCCACCTGGGACCCCGACGGCCCCCAGCTGACGCTGTACGACTCGACCCAGGGCGTGCACGTCGTCCGCAAGACGCTCGCGCAGACGTTCGGCCTCGAACCCGAGCAGATCCGCGTCGTGGCCAAGAACGTCGGCGGCGGCTTCGGCTCGAAGGGCGCGCCGCACTCGCACAACGTGCTCGCCGTCATGGCAGCGATGCAGGTCCCCGGCCGCCCGGTCAAGCTGGCGCTGACCCGTCAGCAGATGTTCGCCGTCGTCGGCTACCGCACCCCGACCATCCAGCACATGCGGCTCGGCGCCGATCGCGACGGCAAGCTCGCGGCGATCAGCCACCAGGTCGTCGAGCAGACCGCCACCGTCAAGGAGTACGCCGAGCAGACCGCGACGCCGTCGCGCATGATGTACGCCGCCGACGCCCGCAAGACCAGCCACCGGATCGCGAAACTCGACGTCCCCGTGCCGTTCTGGATGCGCGCCCCCGGCGAGTGCCCCGGCATGTTCGCCCTCGAGGTCGCGATGGACGAGCTGGCCGTCGCCTGCGACCTGGACCCAATCGAGCTGCGCGTCCGCAACGAGCCCGACGTCGACCCCGAGACCGGCAACCCGTGGTCCAACCGCCGCCTGCTCGAGTGCCTGCGCACCGGTGCCACCCGGTTCGGCTGGGACCAGCGCAACCCCGAGCCGCGCAGCACGCGCGACGGCGAGTGGCTGATCGGCACGGGCGTCGCCTCGGCGGTGTACCCCGCGATGGTCATGCCCGGCAACGCCTGCCGCATCGAGTACGTCGCCGCCGGCCGCTACTCGGTGCAGATCGGCGCGACCGACATCGGCACCGGCACCTGGACGACGCTCACGCAGATCGCCGCGGACATGCTCGGTGTCGAGACGTCGGCGGTCGACGTGCAGATCGGCGACACCGACCTGCCGCCGGCGTCGGTGTCGGGCGGCTCGTCGGGCATCAGCTCCTGGGGTGCCACCATTCACGCTGCGGTGCAGGCGTTCCGGAAGGAACACGGCGACGACCCCGCGGTCGGCGCCGCCACCACCACGGAGCCGCCGGAAAACGAGGACGCCGAGAACTACGGCATGTACTCGTTCGGCGCGCACTTCGTCGAGGTTCGGGTCAGCCGCTATACCGGCGAGGTCCACGTCGACCGCATGCTGGGCGTGTTCTCCATCGGCCAGGCGATCAACCCGACGACGCTGCATTCGCAGCTGATCGGCGGCATGGCCATGGGCCTGTCGATGGCGCTGCACGAGGAGAGCGTGCGCGACCACCGCTTCGGGCACGTCGTCACGCAGGACCTCGCGAGCTACCACTTCGCGAGCCACGCCGACGTCCCCGCGCTCGACGCCATCTGGCTCGATGATGACGCCGACGATCACGCCAGCCCGATGGGGTCGCGCGGCGCGGGGGAGATCGGCATCGTCGGCTCGGCCGCCGCGGTGGTCAACGCGATCCACCACGCCACCGGCATCCGGGTGCGCGACCTGCCCGTGCACTGCGACGCGCTGCTGGGCGGGTTCTAGCGACCTCCGCGGTTTCGCGTCAATGAACGATGACGGCCCGGCGCGCAGTGGGTCTCCAGCTGCCTACCGTGCGAGCGGGCGCATGCGGCGAGCGGGGCGTCCCTGAACGGCGGCGTCCGTCGCGTCTTGGAATCACCCATGCTCCAACCATGGACAGTCGTACACACCGGTGCCACGCTCGAGGTGGACCGAACTTCCGACGAACGGAGCACCATGACAGACGCAGCGACCGCGGCGGCAGCCGGCACCATCGCCATCGGCGACCTGACCGTGAACCGACTCGGCTTCGGGTCGATGCGACTCACCGGCAAGGGCGTCTGGGGTCCGCCGGACGATCACAAGGAGTCCATTCGCGTCCTTCGCCGCGCCGTCGAACTGGGCGTGAACTTCATCGACACCGCCGACTCCTACGGCCCCTACGTCGCCGAGGAGTTGATCAGGGAGGCGCTGCACCCCTACGCCGACGACGTCGTCATCGCCACCAAGGCCGGGCTGTTGCGCACCGGGCCGGACGTCTGGGTGCCGCTCGGCAACCCCAGCTACCTACGGCAGGAGGTCGAAACGAGCCTTCGGCGGCTGGGCGTCGACCGCATCGACTTGCATCAGCTGCACCGCATCGACCCGAATTTCCCGCTCGAGGACCAGGTCGGCGAACTCGCGAAGTTGCAGCAGGAGGGGAAGATTCGGCACATCGGTCTCTCCGAGGTCGACGTCGACCAACTCACGGCTGCCCAGAAGGTCGCCCCCATCGTCTCGGTGCAGAACCTCTACAACCTGTCGACCCGCACCGCCGAGCCGCTGCTCGAGGAGGCCGAGAAGCAGGGCATCGCATTCATTCCGTGGTTCCCGTTGGCCGCCGGCCCGCTCGCCGAAGCCGATGGTCCGCTCGGCTCGCTCGCATCCGACCACGGGGCCAGCCCATCTCAACTCGCGCTTGCCTGGCTGCTGAAGCGCTCGCCGGTGATCGTGCCGATTCCCGGGACATCGCGCGTCGACCACCTCGAACCGAACGTCGCGGCCGCCGGCATCGAACTCACCGAGGAGGAGTTCAACGCCATCGACGCCGCGACCGCAGGTACGTAAGCGGGTCGACCTTCGCCCTCGGTCTCTGCATCAACGGCGAGCATTGGGCCACTCGCCACGCCCGTGATCCAGATCGGCCAAGACGTCGGCGGTGGCAATCTGCGATGGCGTGCGCTCAGTCCGTCGAAGCCAGTCCGCGACGATCGCCCCATACTGCACGACCTCGCCGGCAACCTCGAGCAGCGCACTCTCCGTCATCGCCATGCCGACAGGTTGCCCAATGAACCGGCCGGTGGACCTAAAGTGGGCGAAATGGCGGATCGGCCGAACCTACGTCGGGTGCCGGAACCGGTGTCGCGCCCCGATCTGCGTCACGCGCGGCGGCGCGACGTCGTCGTCTACCGCGTCCGGGTGGGCATCGACGACGCGAGCCCACCGATCTGGCGGCGCCTCGACCTGCGTTCGGACATGACGCTCGATCTCGTGCACCAGGTGCTGCAGGTCGCGTTCGACTGGACCGACTCGCATCTGCACCGCTTCTCGCTCGGCGGCGGAGCCTTCGACCACGACAGCCAGCTGTTCCTCTGCCCCTACGACGTGGACCACAACGAATGGGAGGATGACGACGACGGCGTGCCAGCCGCCTCGACACGGCTCGATCAAACGCTCAGTCAGCCCGGTGACGCCCTCCACTACCTCTACGACTACGGCGACAACTGGCAGCTGACGCTCCGCCTGGAAGAAGTTCGTCCTGCCGAGAACGACTGTCCGACAGCCGTCGTCGTCGACGGCGAGCGAGCCGCTCCACCAGACGACTGCGGACACCTGGTCACCGCCGAGGAACTCGCCGAAGTGATCCCGGACCCCGCGCTGTTCGAGCCGGAGCGACTGAACCAACGGTTCGGCGAACCCTACTTCGTTCTGCGCGACGCCGGCGTCGACGTCCGTCTGGTCGAGCTGGTTCATCGACTCGCCGAAAGGCCGCTTGGCGACGATCTGACCAGAGCCGCGCTCACCCTGGTTGGCCCGACACCGGTGCACGGCATTAGCTGGCCGGCACACCTGCGGGCGTATCAGTGGTTCCTCGACCGCGCCAAGGACGGTGGCATTCCACTGACGGCCGCAGGCTATCTCAGACCGCTCGACGTCCACGAAGCCTGCGAAGTCGTTCCGGCGATGCATGATTGGATCGGTCAGAACAACCGTGAAACCCACTGCTACCCCCTGCTGCGGTTCCGCGAGGGACTGCAGTCGGCGGGGTTGCTGCGCAAGAGCAACGGGACGTTGCACCTGACCAAGGCCGGCGGGTCGGCGCAGGGCGACACCGAGAAGCTGGTCGGCCACCTGGCCGGCCGGCTGATTCCGAAGTCCGGTGAGACGTTCGACGTCCAGGCGACACTTCTGATGCTGACCTTTACGGCGGCGTCGGCCGGTGCGGAGATGCCGTACCCCACGATCACGGCACTGCTGGCCGAACTCGGCTGGCGATATCCGGGCGGTGGCGTTCCGACCGTCTCAGCGCTGTATCACCTACCCGTGTACGACTTTCTGCTCAACGTCTCCGACGAACCGGTCACTCGAGCGCGACGCGACGCCGTGAGCGCGGCGGCGGCCGCTCTGGCGCGGCGAGCGCTGACGCCCGCGGGGTAGGAATGGTCGAGGGCAACCTCGGCTGCTCGCGCAGTACTTCCCACCACTTCGACGTCCAACCTCGCATCGTCGCGGTTCAGCGCATGGCGTGACGACGGCGGGGGTCCTGCCGCATCCCGAGATCGAACATCGCCTCCGGCGTTCTGTTTCCCGATCACCGCGACGCGCTCGAGGGCAGGCCCGAACGGCAACCCAACGGCGCAGGACACTGGAAACGACGCAGCCGCCTCGCATTACGCGAGGCGGCTGCTTTGTGTCAGGCCGATTTACAGCGGAATCCAGATCCCAAAGAAGTAGAAGCCCCAGGCGTTGAATCCTGGGTCCCAGATCGGTGTCTGGTTGTAGCCGTAGTAGTTGATGGGCCCGTAGTTCCAGTACCCGCCGGGAGGCGGTAGCGGCCGGTCCCAGCCGGCGCGCGGCGGCGGTCCCCAGCCCCAGGGCGCCGGTCCGCCACCCCAGGGGGCGTCGCGCCAGCCGCTGAACGCATCGGGAGGCCGTGGTCCCCAGTCGTGACCGTCCGGGCCGCGGTTGTCGCCGGGTCCACGGTCACCGCCAGGGCCGCCAGGTCCACCCGGACCGCGGAAGTCGCCCGGGCCTCCGGGCCCGGCAGGTCCACCCGGTCCACCCGGTCCACGATCGGGGCCGCCGGGCCCACGGAAGTCACCCGGACCGCCAGGTCCACCGGGGCCGCCTGGGCCACCGGGTCCTCGAGGTCCCTGCGGGCCGCCCGGCCCACCGGGACCGCCCGGGCCGGGTCCACCGGCACAGAACGGCGGCTGGCACCCGCCACCACCGCCGGGCGCCGCGAGCGCGACCCCGGCATTGCCGGCGATCAGCGCCAGCCCAATCCCGCCCGCGAAGGTAGCCCCCGCGACGGCTTTCTTGAGGTTCATCGTCATTGCTCCTTTGTCCGGAGTGGTTGCTCCGAGTCACCCCGACCTTGTGACACTACGTAGCGCCTCTATGGTTTATTCCCCAGGTTGCTGTGCGTGTTCTGTGAGGCCGAGGAACGAGTGTCTCCGTGAAAACTATCTGTGGCAGAACGTAATTCGTTACATCGCAGGGGTGCGGGGGCGAGTCACGATGGCCTTGAGCGCAATCGGTCCAGCACTGCAATCACTTTGCTACGTCGCAGATCGTCGACGCCACGCGCACTTAATGTCTGGTGCGTAAAAACGGGCGCAGGGCAGCGATTTCAGCGAGCATCAGGTTACGTCGTCGCCGCGAGCGACCTCGACGAGGTGTCAGTTCGCGGAGCGGTCGCGATCCAGGTCGTCGATCGACATGATTCACAAGGTCGCCGTCGTCGGAATGTGGCCTACGAAGGGCCGCCGGCGCACGGAGTGATCATGGACACGCGCGGGGGTCGTGCCGCCTGCGCTGACGCCGGCCCACCGCGTACCCCCCGAGGTACAGCACCGTGAAGACGCCCAGCGTGACGATCGCGACCAGGACGAACTGCAGCGTCTCCCGGCGAGCGATGGCGTCACCCGCCCGCCCCTCGATGAAGCCGAAGCCTCCCCCCAGGACGACGATCACCGCGGCCGCCACCACCGCCAATCGGGGGTTCTCCCCGCCGACCACGTACTGGGCGACGTTGAACGAGCACAGCGTCATGCCCGGAACGGTGACCCACCACAGCTTGCGCGCCGACGTCAGCACCCCGTCCGGCACCGGGCGCTCTCGGCCGTCCATGGCATTCACCTCGGCGTCGCCGGTGAAGAGGGCCTTAACCCTGCCGCGCAACTGCAGGTGCGGGCTGTAGAAGTAGGCCGTCACCAGCATCATGGCGCCGACCCACCCGGCGATCGCTGCACCCGCCCTCCAGTCCGGCGGGTAGGCGATGAAGAAACCCGACCCGACGGCGAGCGCCAGGCCCGACCAGAACACTCGACGACCCACCGTCGGCTTCCGAGATGGGGCGAACAGGGGCAGAAGCAGGCCGACGAAAGTCGCGACCACGAACGGCACGTTGATGTTCGCTCCCCCGTCCTCCCCGGCCGCCATCAAACCTCCGGTGAACTATCTCACCGCCCCGCGGCGTCGCGCACCCGTCACCGCAGGTAACGGCCGGAACGCGGCATGACTGCCAGCAGACTCACAGGAATACATAGGTTATCTATCTTAGTTTCGATCAGTAGGGCACATCGTGGTGCTTGCAACCGAACTGAATACCGATCCCAGAGGAGACGCACATGTCAACTCCCGCCACTGCCCGCGATGCACGGCTCCGCCAGCGCTTCGAGCAGTTGACCTCTGGCGACGCGCAACTCACCGCCGCCCAGCCCAACCCCGCGATCACCGCCGAACTGCACGCCCCCGGCGTCGTGCTCGCCGACGCGATCCGCACCGTCATGACCGGCTATGCCGACCGCCCCGCCCTCGGGCAGCGTGCCCTCGAGTTCGTCGTCAAGGACGGGCGCACCGTCGCCGAGTATCAGCCCCGCTTCGACACCATCACCTACGGCGAGACGTGGACCCGCGTGAAGGCCCTCGCCGACTCTCTCGCCGGCAACCCCGTGCACCCCGGCGATCGCGTCGCGACCCTCGGCTTCACCAGCGCCGACTACGCCGTTGTCGACATGGCCCTCTCCCTCGCCGGTGCCGTCGCCGTCCCGCTGCAGACCAGCGCGCCGCTGACCCAGCTGCACCCGATCCTCGTCGAGACCGAGCCCGTCGCGATCCTCTCCAGCGTCGACCACCTCGCCGACGCCGTCGAACTCTCGCTCACCGCCCACGCGCCGCAACGGCTCGTCGTCTTCGACTATCACGCCGAGATCGACGATCACCGCGAGGCGTTCGAAAAGGCCGCTGCCGCACTGCCAAATGTCACCGTCGAGGCGCTCGACGACGTCATCGCCTCCGGCGCCCGGCACGCCGCCGGACCCGACGTCCCCCGCGGGCGCGACGACGACCTCCGCCTGCTGATCTACACCTCCGGCAGCACCGGCACCCCCAAGGGCGCCATGTACACCGACCGCCTCATGGCCAACTGCTGGCGCGGCTGGTTCGCCCCCGAGTGGGACACCGAGGGCAAGCTGCCGGCGATCAGCCTCAACTTCATGCCGATCAGCCACGTCATGGGCCGCGTCATCCTCTACTCGACGCTCGGCACCGGCGGCACCGCGTACTTCGCCGCCAAGAGCGACCTGTCCACCCTCCTCGACGACCTCGCGCTCGTCCGGCCCACCAAGCTCGACCTGGTGCCTCGCATCTGGGAGATGCTGTTCCAGGAGATCCAGAGCGAGGTCGACAAGCGCGTCACCGACGGCGCCGACCGCGCCGAGGTCGAACGCCAGGTGCTCGACGAGCGTCGCGACACCATGCTCGGCGGACGCCAGTTCTCCGCGATGACGGGCTCCGCGCCCATCTCCCCCGAGCTGCGCGCCTGGGCCGAGGACTTCCTCGACATCCACCTCATCAACGGTTACGGCTCCACCGAGGACGGCGTCGTCCTGGTCGACGACACGCTGCGCCGCCCGCCGGTGCTCGACTACAAGCTGGTCGACGTCCCCGAACTCGGCTACCACTCCACCGATCGCCCGTTCCCCCGCGGCGAATTGTTCATCAAGTCAACCGATCTCATCCCCGGCTACTACAAGCGACCCGAGATCACCGCCGAACTCTTCGACGCCGACGGCTGGTACCACACCGGCGACGTCATGGCCGAGATCGGTCCCGACCAGCTGACCTACGTCGACCGCCGCAACAACGTCCTCAAGCTGTCGCAGGGTGAGTTCGTCACCGTCTCCAAGCTCGAGGCGGCCTACGGCGGCCACCCGTCGATTCGGCAGGTCTTCGTGTACGGCAACAGCGCCCGCTCCTACGTGCTCGCCGTCATCGTCCCGACCGACGACGCGCTGGCGTCCGTGGGTGGAGACGTCTCAGCGGTCAAGCGGGTGCTCGCCGACGCGCTGCAGACCGTCGCCCGCGACAGTGGTCTGCAGTCCTTCGAGATCCCGCGCGACTTCCTCGTCGAGACGACGCCGTTCACGCTGGAGAACGGGTTGCTCACCGGCATCCGCAAGCTCGCCCGCCCGCAGCTCAAGGAGTGCTACGGCCCCGAACTCGAGCAGCTGTACGTCGACCTGGTCGACGGGCAGGCCGACGTATTGCGCGAACTGCGGGCCGACGGCGCCAACCGGCCCGTGCTGGAGACGGTCGGTCGTGCGGCCACCGCACTGCTCGGCGCCGCGTCGTCCGACGTCGCCCCCGACGCGCAGTTCACCGAACTCGGCGGAGACTCGTTGTCGGCGTTGACGTTCGCGAACCTGCTGCACGACATCTTCGACGTCGACGTGCCCGTCGGCATCATCGTCAGCCCGGCCAGCGACCTCGCGGCCATCGCCGCCTACGTCGAGGCGCAGCTCGGCGGCGGCTCGAAGCGGCCCACCTACGACGCCGTCCACGGCCGCGATGCCACCGAGGTGCATGCCCGCGACCTGACGCTGGACAAGTTCCTCGACGAGGCCACGCTGGCCGCGGCGCCGTCGCTGCCGGGTCCGGCCCGCGAGGTCCGCACGGTGCTGCTGACCGGTGCCACCGGCTTCCTCGGCCGCTACCTGGCCCTGGAGTGGCTGGAGCGGATGAGCCTGGTCGACGGCAAGGTCATCGCGCTGGTCCGCGCCAAGGACGACGACGCAGCACGTGCCCGTCTCGACGCGACGTTCGATAGCGGCGACCCCAAGCTGCTGGCGCACTACCGCGGGCTGGCGGCCGACCACCTCGAAGTGCTCGCCGGCGATAAGGGTGAGGCGAATCTCGGCCTCTCCGAAGAGGTTTGGCAGCGGCTGGCCGACACCGTCGACCTCATTGTCGACCCGGCCGCGCTGGTGAACCACGTGCTGCCCTACAGCCAGCTGTTCGGGCCCAACGCCGTCGGCACCGCCGAGCTGATCCGCATCGCGCTGACCACCCGCATCAAGCCGTTCGTGTACGTCTCGACGATCGGCGTGGGCGACGGCATCACGCCGGGGACGTTCGTCGAGGAGCCCGACATCCGGCAGATGAGCGCCACTCGCAAGGTCGACGACAGCTACGCCAACGGCTACGGCAACAGCAAGTGGGCCGGTGAGGTGCTGCTCCGCGAGGCGCACGACCTGGCGGGTCTGCCGGTGTCGGTGTTCCGCTGCGACATGATCATGGCGGACACCACCTATGCGGGACAGCTGAACGTGCCGGACATGTTCACCCGCATGATGCTGTCGCTCGTCGCAACGGGCATCGCCCCCAACTCGTTCTACGAGCTGGACGAGGGCGGCAGCCGGCAGCGGTCGCACTTCGACGGTCTACCAGTCGAATTCATCGCCGACGCGATCTCGACCCTCGGTGTCAACGTCACCGACGGCTACGAGACCTACCACGTGATGAACCCCTACGACGATGCGATCAGCATGGACACGTTCGTCGATTGGCTCGTCGAGGCGGGCTACCCGATCTCACGGGTGGCCGGCTACGAGGGCTGGCTGGAGCGGTTCGAGACGACGCTGCGCGGGCTGCCCGAGAAGCAGCGGCAGGCGTCGCTCATCCCGCTGCTGCACAACTACCAGCGGCCGATGCCGCCGATCAACGGCTCACTCGCACCCGCCGACCACTTCCGGGCGGCCGTGCAGGAGGCGAAGATCGGACCCGACAAGGACATCCCGCACCTGTCGGCGCCGGTGATCGTCAAGTACGTGACGGATCTGGAGCTGCTCGGCCTGCTGTAGCCGCTCGAGACTGCGGGGAGGTCGCGATTCCTTCGGGGATCGCGACCTCCTTGCAGTTTCGGCGCGTTTTCGGCGTCGGAGGGATGTGCGCTCCTGGGCGCGTCATCAGACGTTGACGCGTCGCAGCGGGACACCACTTCCGGCTCAGCGCGGGGTGCTTTGCGTCGAGATAGTAATGACGGTGGCGAAGTGCGAGTGGCACCCGTCGTGAGCGCTATCTCGACGAGCAGGCTCAGCGGGCGCCGTACTCCAGCGCCGGATCGCTCTCACTGCCCCGGCTACTCGAGATCGTCAGCTGGTCGGGCCGCACTTGGTAGCGCGAACCGTCGGCGGGGTTGATCGCGTCGAAGCCACCGCCGGCCGGCGTCGCGTTCTGCAGCACCAGTTGCGCGCCGTCACTCAGCCGCTGACCGCGGTAGTAATAGCTGTCCGGCCCGGTCTGGCAGACGATCGCCAGCGAGTTCGCGGTGCGGATCATCGCCGCGGGGGAGCTGCCCTCCTGGCAGCGCGCCGACTGCCCGACGAAGCCCTGGGCGTCAGCACCAGAGATTCCGGCGATGGGGCTCGCGCTCGTCGAGGTGGTCGTCGACGTCGTGGTGGTGCTGGAGGTCGTCGTCTCGTCGTCCGTCGAGGATGGCTCCTCGGTGGTGGACGACGACGGCGGGACGGCGAGCGTGGTGCGGGGCTGGGTGCTCCCGCTGTCACTGCCGCTCATCACCACCACCGCGGCGAGCACGGCCGCCAGGGCGAACATTGCGAACGTGCCAAGCAGCAGCGCCTTCTGCGTCCGGCTCAGTCCTGCCTTCGCGACCGGGGGCACCGGCAATGACGGGTGCGAGACGTGAGCGGGCCGCGGATCGGGGGCCGGCATCGCCCGCGTGGCGTTGCGCGGCGGCGGCTGAGGAGACGGGGCAGGTGGCGGGACGGGGCGCCCGCGTGAGGCAGCCGACGCCGCGGACGCAGCTCGGGCCAGGTCGCCCGCAGTTGCGTAGCGGTCACCGGGGTTCTTGGCCATGCCCTTGGCGATGACGTCGTCGAACGCGGGGTTCACGCCACGACGCGTCACGCTCGGCCGGGGCGGCGGGGTGAACAGGTGCCCGCTCATGACCTGACGGAGGTCGCCGGCCTCGAACGGCGCCCGCCCGGTCAGGCACTCGTAGAGCATGCAGGTCAGCGAGTAGACGTCCGACGGCGGACCGCCGGGCTTGCCACTCAGCCGCTCCGGTGACATGTACGCACACGACCCGATGACCAGGCCGGTCTTGGTGACGGTGGCCTCGCCGCCGCCGTAGGCGATGCCGAAGTCGACGAGGTAGGCGAAGTCGTCGTTGGTGAGCAGCACGTTCTCGGGCTTGATGTCGCGGTGCACGAGCCCGTTGGCGTGCGCGTCGTCCAGCGCGGAGGCGACCTGGCCGATGATCCACGCCGCGCGGCCCGGGGGCAGCGTGCCGTGGCGGCGCAACTCCTCCTTGAGACTGGCACCCTCGACCAGGCGCATGTCGATGAAGAGGACGCCGTCGATCTCGCCGAAGTCGTGCACGGGGATGACGTGCGGCTCCTGCAGGCGGGCCGCAATGCGCGACTCCCGCTTGAACCGGTCCTGGAAGACGGGGTCGCCGGCCATGTCGGGCCGCAGCAGCTTGAGCGCGACGACGCGCTCCTTGACGGTGTCGTAGGCGCGGTACACCTCGCCCATACCGCCGATGCCGATGACGGCCTGCAGTTCGTAGGGTCCGAAGCGCGAGCCCAAACGGGAGTCGACACCCGGGGAGCCCATATGCGTTTCCTCCACCATTTCGTCTCGTGAATTCGGCCCGTCGCCGTCGACGGAGTTCCCGCCCGTGCGCGCGCTCAACCCGTCCCCCGACGTGGGTGGCGCGCCCTGACACCGAAGTCACGGCAGCACAAGCCAATTGCTTTGTGGAGAGATTACACGGATGTGAGCGTCCGGTTTTGTGACGCAGATCGCCCGGACCGCGGTCCTAGGGGCTCAACCTGGCTCTTTCATGACGAGATGCGGTCGAGCCCGCTACCCGAACCCCTGCGCGTAGACGCCGTCCGAACCCTGGGTGAGGACGACGGTGGCGCCATTGACCGCGGTGACCTGCAGGACGAACGCGTCCGGCGGTCCGATCTTGCGGGTTTCGGTGACGCGGCAGCCAGCGGGGTCGACGACGACCAGACCAGCCCCGCTAGCGCCCACCTCCTCGAACACGAGCGCTCGACCGAGGGTGGCATAGCCCGTCTTGCGGTCCGGTTCCCGTACCTGCGCCTCGACCGGCAGCGCGCAGTCCGCCGTCCCGTCCAGACCGATCAATTCGACCGCGCTGTCGGAGTTGGCGACGAACAGGTCTCCGTCTGAGATCGCGGTCCCGTCGTAGCGAAGCGGTAGGTCCACCGTGGCGCCACTGACGACGTTGACGTACCGCATCATCTCGCCGCTTTGGAAGTTCAGGACGGCGCCGCCCCTACCGGCCCGCTCCACGTCCTTGGTGTGCAGCAACTTGGAGTCGTAGGGCTTCATGACGTCCTGGCGCCGGATCACCTCGCCGGTGTCCGGGTTCACGACGGCCAACGCGATCGACGGGGGCTGGTCACCCTCGGCGTCGCAGCGGCCGAGCGATGCGAACTGCCCCGCCGTGCTGATTTGGGGGCCGATCGGATCGCACGCACCCAGCGGGTCGGGGATCTGCCACGCCTGACGGCCGGTGCGGGAGTCGATGCGCGTCCACGCGTCGTCACCGCGGGCGATCAGGTAGCCGGCGTTCTCGTCCATGTCGTCGCGGGAACCACCAGCACGTCCGAAGCCCATCGCGTCGGCCAGCACGTCCCCGGTTGCCGTCCACAGTTCCTCGCCGGTCACCGCGTCGAGCGCCACGAACACCGGCGTCCTCTTGTTGAACGGCTGACGCGCTCCCAGGATCAGCGTGCGCCCGTCGTCGAATGGACGAACCGATACGACCTCGACGGCTCCCGGGCCGCTCCGGTCGTAGTGCCACCGCTGGGTGCCCTCGGCGTCGTAGGCCGTCACCGGGCCGCGACCCCACACGACGAAGCCGGCACCTGCGCGCAGCACCCGGTAGTCCGGCGCATCACCCATCGCGTCGCCGATGCTGATGGTGAACCGCTCCGCGCCGAGCGTCTCGGGTACCGGCGGGATCGACGCGTCCGCAGCCGTGGTGTGGTCGACGTACCGACCGTCGGCGGTGACGAACCCGGTCGCCGCGACCAGGACGACGCAGACCACCGCGCCCACGGCTGCCCCGATACGGAACCCGCCGCGGCGCCGGTCCCACTCGAGCAGCATGGCCCGACGGCCGGCGCACAGACCGACCGTCGCCAGCACCGCGGTGAGCACCGCGACGACGACGAGCGCCTCCCGGACATTCAGCACGCCGTCCGCCCACGACGGCACCACCGCGTTCCACCAGTTCAGGGCGAACAGCCCGAGCAGGCCGGCAATCGCCGCCGGGACCGCGAACCACGCGAAGTTGCCGGCGGCGGTCGCCCGGTCCTCGGGAGTCGACCTGCGCCAGGCCAACGCCACCCACCCGAGCGCGATCGCCGCAGCCGCCAGGGTGACACCCGCCCACCAGGCGGCGACCCGTTGCCGGTGACACTCACCGATGCAGTCCACGCCCCCGAAGACCAGGCCGTAGGCACACATCAGCACGACGCCGACCAGCAGCGCCACACCGAACCCCCAGAACGCGGACCTCGCCCGTGGGGCCCGTACGGTCTCGTCGTCAGTACTCATCGATCGCCCCCATGCCGGGGAATGCTAGCGACGGCGCGGGCTCTTACTTCTCGATTCCGCTCCGCACGAAGGCCTGGCACGTCTCACGCATGGTCGCCAACGACATGTTCGACGATGCGAGCAGCACCTGGACCGCCAACCCGTCGAGCATGCCGATCAGCATGTTGGCCATCGGGATCGGATCACCGGCGCGGGCCGTGCCCTCCGTCTGTGCTGCCGTGATGACGCCGGCCACCACGTCGCGCCACTGGCCGTAGAGCCGGTCGTTGATCTCCTGCAGGACGGGGTCGCGACTGCCCTCCGCCCACAGCGCAAGCCACACCTTCCACGCCCGGACCGACAGCTCGTTGCTCGGTAGGTAGGACTCGACGAGGTCGTTCAGGATCGCCAGGCTGTCCTTGCCCGAGGCGAGCAGTTCGTGCCGCCGGGCGAGCGAGTCGGTGAGGTTGAACTCGAACGCCGCCGTGATGACGTCCTTCTTCGTCTCGAAGTAGTAGTGGATCGTCCCCGAGCTGACGCCGGCCTGCTTCGCGACGTCGGACAACCGCAGGGCCGGCACGCCCACCGAGGCGATCGCCGCACACGCCGCCGCGAGGATCTGCGGTCGACGCTCGGCTTCCACGCTGGGACGCGGCATCGGGCCCTCCGGTCGGCTGACGCTGTTGGGCCCCGATCGTACGGTTGACTGACGGGCCGATCAACGTCAACCCAGGTTGCGGGAGATCACCAGCTTCATGATGTCGGAGGTGCCCTCTTCGATCTCCTCGAGCTTGGCGTCGCGCATCCACTGCTCGACCGGGTACTCGCGCGAGTAGCCCCAGCCGCCGAGCGTCTGCACCGCGGCGTGGGTGACGAACATGGCCGTCTCCGACGCCGTGAGCTTCGCCATCGCCGCAATGCCGCGCGCCGGTGCGCCGCTGTCGATGATGCGTGCGGCGTGCAGGACGAGCAGCCGGGCCGCTTCGATGCGCGTGGCCATGTCGGCCAGCCGGAACGCGACGGCCTGGTGCTCGATGATCGGGACGCCGAACTGCTTGCGCGTCTTCGCGTATTCGAGCGCGTACTCATAGGCGGCGCGCGCCGCCCCGACCGCGGCGGCCCCGAGTACCACCCGCGAGATGTCGAAGGTGCCCATCAGGCCGTAGAAGCCCTGCCCCTCCTCGCCGAGCCGGTCCTCTTCGGGCACGAACACGTCGTCGAGGAAGATCTCGCGGCACACGATGGCGCGTTGGCCCATCTTCTTCATCGGCGGGCCGAACGTCAGCCCCTCGGTGTCCTTCTCGAGCAGGAACGCCGAGATGCCGCCCGAGCGCTTGGTGCTGTCGGTCTTGGCGAAGACCACGTAGAACTCGGCGGTGCCGGCGTTGGAGATCCACGCCTTCTGCCCGCTGATGCGGTAGCCGCCCTCGACGCGGGTGGCGGTGGTGACAATCGACGCGGCGTCCGAACCGGACTCGGGCTCGGTGGTGGCCAGCGAGGTCATCACGGCCTTCGGTCCGGTCAGCGGCGTCAGCCACCGCTTCTTCTGCTCCTCGGTACCCAGGACCATGATGGGATCGGAGAAGAAGCCGTTGGAGCACACCAGGTTCCCGATGCCCGGGTCACCCCAGCACAGCTCCTCCTGCACCAGGCACTGTGTGAAGACGTCGGTGAACCCACCGCCGCCGAACTCCTCGGGGATCATGAAGTCGGTGATGCCCACGGCCGCGGCCTTGTCGAAGATGTCGACCGGGGTGACGACGTCGGCCTCGTCGACCTCGCGGCCGCGCGGACGGATCTCCTTGGCCGCGAAGTCGTGGCACAGGTCGACGATCTGGCGCTGCTCGTCGGTGAGCGGCCAGGACGGGATGTTGGTGGTGGACATGTCGTCTCCTCGAAGTTGGGTTTAGGTGCGGTTGGGCTGGTCGTTCCCGACGACGAGTCCGTCGACGGCGAGGGCGCCGGTCGGGGTGACTCGCACCGGGTTCAGTTCGACCTCGGCGATGTCGGGGCGTTGGGCGACGAGGTGGGACACCGACACGATCAGTTTTGCGAGCGCGTCCACGTCGACGGGCGGGCGGCCGCGAAAGCCGTGCAGCAGCGGTGCGCATCGCAAACCATCGAGCATGGACGTCGCCATGGCATGCGATACCGGCGCGCGCTCCATCCGGACGTCCTGGTGGATCTCGGTCTCGGTGCCACCGGCCCCGACGACGATCATGGGACCAAGCTGTGGGTCCCGTCGCCCGGCGACGAGGATCTCCACGGCGTCGCCGCGGGTGTCCTGTTTCTCGACGACGTAGTCGCCCGCACCGAGCCGGTGGCACATGTCCTCGAAGGCGGCCGACAACTGCTCAGCGCTAGCGAGATTCGTTCGAACACCGCCGACTTCGCTCTTGTGCTCGAGCCATCCGGCCTTGAGGACGAACGGCGCGTTCAGGCGCGTCGCCTCGGCGAGGTCGGCGGCGGACCGGACCAGGACACCTGGCGGGAAGGCGACGCCCGCGTCGGCCAGGACCGCGCGGGCGGCCCAGTAGCCGGGCGCGACAGGCGCGGTAGACGTGTTGACCCGCTTGGGATCCCGGCGTGGCGTCTCGACGGAACCGATCGCCGCGAGCGCACGCATCGCCGATTCGATGCGGTCGAACGACGGGACGCCATGCTGCTCGAGCACCCGGGCGGTCGCGGACTCCGGTGCCATGGTGTGGACGAGCACGGGCACGCCGGTGTCGCGTGCCACCGCGCCGAGGCGCTCGGCGACCGACAGCTCGGTGTCGGCCAGGGACGGGGTGTCCTCGCCGTAGCAGCCGAAGTAGCCCGTCATCACCACCGCGTCCACTACGCCGTCGACGATCACGCGTTCGACGAACGTCGCGTAGTTCTGCAGATCGCGCTCGCCCGCGCCGGCCAGATCGACGGGGTTGCCGCACGCGGCGCCGGCGGGCAGCGCGGCCTCGAGGTCCGCGGTGAGCGCTACGGGGAACGGCGGCACCGTCAGTCCGGCGGCGGCGGCCACGTCGGCGGCGATGGCGCTCTGCCCGCCGCTGTCCCCGACGATCCCGACGCGGCGGCCGCGAAGGGTCGGCACCGCGAGCAGCGTGCGGGCGACGTCCACGACGTCGCTGGGAGTGTCGACCCGGATCACTCCTGCGGCGCGGCAGGCGGCGTCGACGACGTCGAGCGACGACGTCAGCGAGCCGGTGTGCGTCCGGGCCAGTCGCGAACTCGCGGCGCTGGCTCCGACGGTCAGCAGCACCGTCGGCTTGCCCGCCCGGCGCAGGCCGTCGAGCGTGTCGAAGAGCGCCTCGCCGTCGGTGAAGCTCTCCAGGTACAGGGCGATCACGCGGGTGGCGTCGTGTGCAGCGAGGTCGGCGAGCAGTTCCTTTGCGGCGACGTCGGATTGGTTGCCGATCGAGACGAATCGGGACACCCCGACGCCGTGCCTGCGCCCGAGGGCCATCAGTTCCGAGCCGAGTTGCCCGCTCTGCGAGACGATGGCCAGCGGGCCAGGCGTCGGGCTGCCCCACATGAGTTGGAGGTCGGTGGTGGCGTCGTAGATGCCGAGGCTGTTGGTGCCGACGAGTCGGGCTCCGCCGGCCGTGATCCGGCGCGCGAGGGCGGCATCGTCGGCAACGCCCGCGGTGATCCCGAGGAAGCCGCGCACGCCGCGGTCGAGGGACTCGTCGACCACGGCGTCGACGTGACCGGCCGGAACGCAGAGCGCGACGAGGTCCGGGGTTTCGTCCAGCGCGGAGACACTGGGGACGCAGGGCTGGCCGAGCACCGTGGCGGTTCGGCTGTTGACCAACGAGATTCGGCGCCGGTGCGCACCGGTCAGCGCGCCGGATGCCAGCCAGTAGCCCCACTTGGTGGGATCCTCGGAGGCTCCGACGACGGCCACCGAGGCGGGATCGTGGAAGACGGCGAGGTCCGTCGACGGCCGGGTGAGGTTCATCGTCATGACCGCAGCGCCGTCGTGATCTCGGCCGCGGCGCGCTGGCCGGAGGCGATGGCGCCGTCGACGTAGCCGTTCCACACGCTCGAGGTCTCGGTGCCGGCCCAGTGCACGGGGCCGCAGGCGGCGCGCCAGCCGGTGGCGCCGTGTTCGGTCCATACGCCCGGCGCGGGATTGGCGGCGTACCCGCCGTGCGCCCAGGCGTCGTCGGGCCAGATCTTCTCGAGGTACTGCAACGGGTTTCCCGCGCGGGCCCCGAAGATGGCGGTGAGCGTGGCCAGGACGTCGGCCCTGCGCTCCTGCTCGGACAGCGTTGCCCACCGGTGTTGGCGGTCGGCATAGACGAACGACACGAGGACGCCCGCACTTCCGTCGTCGGGTGAGTTGTCGAAGACCACGCCCACCGCGTTGTCGCCGTAGGCGGTGGCCTCGCCGGAGTGGCCGTCGGCCCGCCAGAACGGGGTGTCATACACGGTGTGGATCTTCGCGACGTCGCCCATGGGCGTGCGCTCCATCCACCGGTTGCGCGACTGCGGCAGCGGCGGGGTGAACCGGATGCGCACGGCCGCACCGGGAGACGCGGCGATCACGACGTGGTCCGCAAGGATCTCCCCGCGCTCGGTGTCGACGCGCACGCCGCCGCCGTCGAGGGTCTCGACGTGCCGCACGGGGGCGCCGAGGACGACCCGGTCGCCGAGGTGCCCGGCGATGGCGAGTGCCACCGACTGGGCGCCCGCGGTGAAGCGTCGCTCCTGCGCGCAGCCCTCGGTCTCCATCAGCTGGTCGAAGCCGCCGGCGGAGGCGACGTAGAACAGCAGGTGGAACACCGAGATGTCCCGTGGCTCGACCGTCCACACGCCCTGCACGGCGAGGGCGAGGCGCAGGCGTGCGTCCTCGTCGGCGACCGTGCGGTCGACGTAGGACTGCACCGTCTCGGAGTCCCATTCCGCCAGCCGAGGATGGGCGGTCGGATCGTCCAGGTCGATCGTCGCGGCCATCTCGTCGATGACGTCGGCGGCGGCCACGTAGGCGTCGACGCCGGGGGCATCGTCCGGACCGGCGCCGCGGAAGGGCCGGCAGACGCCGTCGGCCCACAGCTCGAGGTGGTCGCCGGAGTTGTAGGTCGGGAACGTGGCGCAGCCGAATCGCTCTGCGGCCGCGAGGAATCGGGTCTGCGTGGGACCCACCCACTGGCCGCCGTGATCGACGACGAGATCACCGTCGACCTGCTCGGACAGCACCCGTCCACCGACGCGGTCCGAACCCTCGAGCACCAGCACGTCGACGTCTTCGTCGAGCAGCGCGAGGGCTGCGGAGAGGCCGGCGTACCCGGCTCCGACGACCACGACGGTGGCCTTCGGCGGGAGCGTGACGCGGGTCATGCCAACGACGTTATTCATAACTGACTCGCCAGTCAAGTATTTTGGTGACCTGATTCGGTCGCTTGACAGAACGTGACGGCGGCCACAAGCTAAAGTAAACTGATCCGCCAATCAAGAATGGGGTTTGCGATGGACGACGCCACCTTCGACCGGGAACTCCGGGAACGGCTCGCGCTGATCGACAACCCCGACGGGTCGACGATCGCCGTGCCCGACCTGCCGCTGCGCGACTTCCTGATCGCCGTGATCTCGCTGGCCGTCGCGATCGTCGCGCTGACCTGGTGGGCGTACTGATGACCCATCTCCTGCGCCGCGGCAAGGGCGCGCCGGTCGAGGAGGCCTTCGACGCCACGCTCACCGAACTGCCACTGCTCCCCCGCGAGCGGATCTGGGGATTCTGGCAGCACTCCTGGGTCAACATGGGCCTCGCCGTCGCCACCTGGGCGTTCCTGCAGGGCGCGGCCGTCGCCTACTACGTCGGCGTCGTCCAGGCCATCGCGTCGATCGTCATCGGCTACGGGATCAGCGTGCTGCTGGTCGCGCTCGCGCCGTGCCTGCCGTCGGTGAAATACGGCATCGAGCAGTTCGTCGGGCTGCGCAGCGTCTTCGGCGAGAACGGCGCCCGGCTGGTCATGGTCACCGTCTCCACCGTGCTGGCCGCGGCGTGGTCGGCGGTGCTGGCGATCATGTTCGGCCACGGCCTGGTGACCGTCGCGAACCAGCTCCTCGGCGTCGAACTGTCCGAAACCGGCACCGCCGCCAGCCTTCTCGCCCTAGTGGCGATCATCGTGTCGTGCCTCATCCTGGCCCGCGGGCCCGTCTCGGTCGAGGCGGTCTGCCGGGTCATCGCGCCGATGCTGATGGTGATCCTCGTCGGCATCGTCGTCATCGTCTTCACCAACAACACCTGGTCCGAACTCGCCGCGCTGGAACCGCTGGGCGGCGTCAGCGACGACGGCCATCTCAGCTTCCTCATCGCGATCGAACTGAACATCGCCGGCGGGTTCGCCTGGTGGCCCAACATCGGCAACCTCGCCCGCCTGAGCCGCACCTCGCGGGCGGGCTACTGGCCCAACTGGATGGGCATCTTCGGGGCGTCGGTCATCGCCGCGATCGTCGGTGCGCTGGCGGCGCTGTCGCTGCAGGTCGAGGAACCCACCCAGTGGTTCATCCCGCTCGCCGGCGCCGGCATCGGCGTGGTGGCGCTCGTCATCGTCTGCCTGGCCAACGTCACGGCCATCCTGTCCCAGGGCTACGCGTCGATGGTGGCACTCAAGGGCGGTGGCGGCCGGGTGTTCCGCATGGCCGCGTGGCCGTGGCTGATCGCCGTCATCCTCGGCCCGGCCGCGATCCTCGTCTTCTTCCCCGCCGCCGTCTACGATAACTACGGCCGCTTCCTGTCCTGGGGCGCCATCGTTCTCGCGCCGCTGTGCGCGGTCCAACTGGTCGACTACTTCATCCTGCGGGGGCGCCGACTACACGTGCGCGACCTGTTCCTGCCGTACGGCGAGTCCCGCTACGGCTACTGGAGGGGCGTCAACGTCGCCGCCTTCGTCGCGATCGCGGCCGGCGCGGCGACGTACTCGCTGCTTCTGAACCCGGTGTCGTACGAACCCAGTGCGCTGTTCCGCTACACCACCGCCTCGATCCCCGCCTTCCTCGTCGCCGGGCTGGCGCACTACCTGTTGACGCGACTGGTCGTGCAACCGCTCGGGATGGGCGGGTACGACAGGCAGCCCGACCTGGTTACGCCGAAACTGCGGTGACGTCGACTCTTTCGCTGAAAAGTCGATCTCACCGCAGTCTCGGCGGAGGGGTCAGCGCGGCCGGTTCTCGCGGGCGTAGCGGTAGAAGTCCGCGTTCGTCAGCCGGGCCGCCGCCGCCTCGTCGACGACGACCGTGACGTGCGGGTGCAGCTGCAGGACCGACGCCGGGCAGCTCGCGGTGAGCGGGCCCTCGACCGCCGCGGCGACCGCCTCCGCCTTGTGCCCACCCGTGGCGATCAGCACCAGGTGCCGGGCCGAGCTGATCGTGCCGAGGCCCTGGGTGATGACGTGGCGTGGCACCTCGTCGATGCCGTCGAAGAAGCGGGCGTTGTCCCGGCGGGTCTGCTCGGTCAGCGTCGTCACGCGGGTCCGCGAACCGAGCGACGAGCCCGGTTCGTTGAACCCGATGTGCCCGTTGACGCCGATGCCGAGCAGCTGCACGTCGACCGGCCCCTCGTCGCGGAGCATCGCGTCGTAGCGGTCCGCGGCCGCGAACACGTCGTCGGCCCAACCGTCCGGGCCCTGCACCCGCGCGGGATCGACGTCGACGTGGTCGGTGAACTCCGTACGGATCACGTGCGCGTAGGACTGGGGATGCCCCTTCGGCAGGCCGACGTATTCGTCGAGCAGGAACGCCTGCGCCGCAGCGAAACTCAGCCCCTCCTCGCGATGGCGGCGGATCAGCTCGCGATACACCGACAGCGGTGACGAGCCGGTCGCCAATCCGAGGACGCGGGCGCCGGACCGGACCGCGCGATCGAAGACGTCGGCGACGGTGACGCCGCATGCGGCGTCGTCGGACTCGATGATGACTTCCACTGTTCGCTTCCCCTGAGTGCTACGAGTCGGACCCGGACCGGCCGAGGACGCGGCGATCGAACACCAGGTCCCAGGCCGTGCCCTTGGCGGTGGCGATCGCGCCGACGAGGACGGCGTCGTCCCCCAGGCTTCCTCCGACGATGTCGGGCACCACCGGGATGGTCTGTGCGAGTTCGCGGCGCATCGGCTCGGCGAGCAGGTCGACGTTGCGGCCGATCCCGCCGGCCAGGACGATCAGTCCCGGGTCGAGGACGGCGGTGACCACGGCGACGACGCGCGCCAACGTCGACGCCTCGTCTGCGACGATCGACGCGGCGCGCTCGTCGCCTGCGCGGGCCGCGTCGAACACGGCCTTGGCGGACGGCAAATCGAGGCCGGCGTCGCGTGCCGCCGTCACCACCGCGTCACCGGCGGCCACCACCTCGACCGGACCGGGACGGTGCGCCGCCACCCCCGCCGGCACGCGGCCGTAGGGCAGGTCGGCGATCTCACCGGCGGCACCGTGGGCGCCGCGAAAGAGCCTGCCGTCGAGCAGAATTCCCATGCCGATGCCCGTACCAACGGTCAGGCACGCCACCACGTCGACGCCCTGGGCGGCCCCACGCGCGTGCTCGCCGACCGCGCAGAGATTGGCGTCGTTCTCCACGACGACGGTCGAGCCACCCCGTTCGAGCAGCTCGGTCAGCTCGCCCAGCAGGCCGCGCCGCTCCCAGCCGGGCAGGTTCGGCGAGCGGTGCACGCTGCCGGTCGCGGGGTCAGGGATGCCGGGGGTCCCGAGGACGGTCACCACGATGTCGGCGGCGACGAGTCCCGCCTCGGCGATCGCCCGGTCGACGGCGTCGCCGACGGTGCGGACCAGCGTGGCGCCCGACCTGCTGCGGTTGGGCTGCTCGATGCGCGCGACGACGGCGCCGTCGAGATCGGCGACCGCGACGTGCAGCACGCGACGGCCGATGTCGACGCCGACGATGTGCCCGGCGTCCGGCGCGGAGCGGTAGACGACTGCCGCGCGGCCGGGCCGGTCCGCCCGTCGGCCGATCGCCCGGACCAGACCGTGCTGCTCGAGGTCCAGGAGTGCCTGTCCCACGGTCGGTTTGGAGAGTCCCGTGCGGGTGGCGATCTCCGGGCGCGTGGCCTCGCCGTGGTCGCGCAGGCGGTCGAGCACCAGGCGTTGGTTGAGCGCACGCATTCCGGCCGGAGTTCCCGCCTGCGGTGTCGTACGACCGTCCACGTGGCACCTCCCGTCACTCGTCTCCCGATTTACCCGTGAACTCTCGCACACCCGGTCGACATATGTTAAGAAACTTTCCTAACAAACTATTGAGGAGGTGCGTCGTGGCCACACCACCGACGAACGCCAGCACGTCGACGCAGCCGTCGCTCGAACGCCAGATCGGCCCGCTGCAGGCCACCGCGATCAACATGACGCAGATGTGCGGCATCGGACCGTTCGTCACCATCCCCGCGATGGTGGCCACGATCGGTGGACCGGAGGCGATGTTCGGCTGGGTCATCGGCGCCATCCTCGCGCTGGCCGACGGGCTCATCTGGGCCGAACTCGGCGCAGCCATGCCCGGCGCCGGCGGTACCTACATCTACCTCCGCGAGGCATTCCAGTACCGGACCGGCCGGCTCATGCCGTTCCTGTTCGTCTGGAGCGCAGTGTTGTTCATCCCGCTGATCATGTCGACCGGCATCATCGGACTGGTCCAGTACCTCGGCTACCTGATCCCCGGCGTCTCCGGCGACGGCGGGAACACCGCGCTGGGCAAGGTGATCGGCATCGGCATCACGCTGCTCATCATGGTCGCGCTGTTCCGCAAGATCGGCCAGATCGGCAAGCTCACCACGGTGCTGTTCGCCGTCATGCTGGTCGCGGCACTCAGCACCATCGTCGCGGCGTTCAGCCACTTCAGCGCCGCACAGGCATTCGCCTTCACGCCAGGCGCTTTCGGCAGCCACGGCACGTTCTGGGCTGGTCTCGGCGCCGGGCTCATCATCTCCGTCTACGACTACCTCGGGTACAACACCACGGCCTACCTCGGTGCCGAGATGCGCGACCCCGGCCGCACCATCCCCCGGTCGATCGTGCTGTCGATCGTCGGCATCATGAGCCTGTACTTCCTGCTGCAGGTCGGCGTGCTCGGCTCGCTGCCGCTCGACGAGGTGAAGTCCGCGACGTCGGTGGCGTCGTCGGTGCTCGAGCAGGCCTGGGGCTCGACGGCCGCCCAGGTGATCACCGGCCTGATCGTCGTCGCCGCCATCGGCTCGGTGTTCGCCGGACTGCTCGGCGGGTCCCGCGTGCCCTACGAGGCCGCGCGCGACAAGGTGTTCCTGCCGGTGTTCGCCAAGCTGCACCCGCGGCTGAACCTGCCCACCGCCGGCGTGCTCGCGATGGGCGCGATCACGATGATCGGCTCACTGTTCACGTTGACCACCATGATCAACGCGGCCGTCGCAACGCTCGTCATCATCCAGTCGCTGGCGCAGGTCGCCGCGATCGTCGTGCTACGCCGGCGTCAGCCCGATCTCGTCCGGCCGTACCGGCAGCTCCTCTACCCGGTGCCGACGATCATCGCGCTGATCGGCTGGGTGTACATCTACGTCTCCGCGGAGTGGCTGTCGATCGGCCTGTCACTGGGATGGATCGCCATCGGCTGCGTCGCGTTCCTGATCTACGCGAAGGCGGAGCGCACCTGGCCGTTCGGCCCGAAGGAGATCACCGAGACGTTCGTCGAGACGGCGCGGCCGCTGTCCTGAGGTCCGCGCCTGCGGTGAGGTCTCGGCGCCGACCCGATCTCACCGCAGGTTCGGTGTGCGCCGGAGGAGGCCGTCGATCGTCGCGAAGACGCTCCACCCGATCAGGGTGCCGAGCGCGATCGAGAAGATCGCAGCCACCGCGGTGCCGAGCGTGAGGACGTCGCCCTCGCCGGCCACGGCTTCACCGAGAGTCTCGAAGCTCAGCGCGCCGGGCACCAGCGCCCAGAACGCCGCCAGCATCATCACGTCGGCCGGTGGGGACGTCTTGATCCGCGACGCGAGCGCGGCGAACGGCACGACGAGGAACGCCCCGATCGCGCCGGAGTGCGTGGGCGACAAGAACAGTCCGCCCAGTTTCTGCCCGATCAGTGCGACCCCGACGGCGAGGATCAACCACACGAACGACCCCTTGGGCGCCGAGAGGTAGACGTACAACCCGACGGCGATCACCAGGATGGCGACGTAGAGCGACCAGCTGCCCATCTGCGCCGACGGCTGCTGCGGCGCCAGATCGTCGCCGAGGTGGATGCCCAAGCCCACGCCGAAGACCAGCAGACCGAGCTGCGTGACGCCGTAGATCAACCGGGTGGCGCCGCTCATCATCTGGCCGCTCGCCAGTTCCATCGCGCCGATGGTCAACGCCAGGCCCGGCAGGATCGCGACCAGCGGCGGACTGATCACCCGCAGCAGGCCGTCGTTGGCGGCGTCGGCCACGAACCCGGTCGCGAGCAGGGTCACGACGGCCGCAGCAAACGTGGGGAGGACGGGGTTGAGCGTCGGGAACGGCCGGCCGAGCATCACGATGGCGCCGACCACGGCGCCAAGGAACACGTAACCCCAGAGCGACGCCCACGTGGGGTTGATGACCATCCCGAAGCCGACGGTGGTGACCGTGTACCCGACGACCGTGGTCACCGGCCCGAAACGGGGTGGCATGGCACGGGCGGCGGCGGCCTCCCGTGCGGCGTCGACGGCGGTGATGGCGCCGACCTCGGCGAGTTCGGCGATCGCGTCGACGCGGCCCGCGAGGTTGAGCTGCGTGGTCGGGCGGACCACCGTCTCCACCTCGTAGGCCACCGTGCCGACCTGCACCACCAGCGCCGTCGGGAACGCGACGATGCGGACCTTCTCGCTGGTGTAGTTCCTGGCGATGTTCTGCAGCCGGGCTTCCACCTGGTGGGTCGGCTGTTCGCACTCGATGAGGGCGATGCCGAGTTCGCGCAGCATGGCGGCCACGGCGGCCTCGTCGTCGACCTGCCCGTGGGTCAGCGCCGACGGGACTTCCTTGCGAATGGATCGCAGGAGCCGCCGCGGGCGACCGGGCCGCTCGTCGTCGCTCATGCCTGCGATTGTGTCGTGTGCGCGGCCGCGTCGGGCGTTCGGGAGGGGTCATCGCCGTCGCGGGAGGCATGTGAGGCCGGCGGCCGTCAACGATCGATGACGCTTCCCAGCCTCGTGCCGCCGTCCTCGCGCCAATGATGTCCGGGATGTGACGGAGTTCGGTTCAGCGAGGACGCCCGTTTGGTTCTTCGTCGATATGGCTAACTCAGCGTCCGGACCGACCGACCTGGGTCGCGAACGTGGAATGGAGTCAAACGGTGAAGGTGTCTCAGTTCTTGGCCGGCGCTGCCGTCGTCGGCGGCATGACCGCCGGCGCCCTCGGGTTGGGAGGGGTCGCCTCCGCGGAGCCGACACCCCCGCCGCCCCCGCCGCCCGGCGAGATGGCGCCGCCTCCGGGTGAGATGCCGCCGCCCCCGCCCGGTGGGATGAAGCCGCCCCCGCCGCCCCCGGGTGACGAGATGAAGCCGCCACCGCCCCCCGGTGAGCGGATGGCTCCTCCCCCGCCGCCGCCCGGCGGCATGAAGCCTCCGCCGCCGCCCCCGGGTGGACCCATGGCCCCGCCGCCACCCCCGCCGGGCGCGCCGGCCGAGTACGGCGCTCCGCCCGCCGGGCCGAACGTCGGACCGCCGCCCCCGTACGCGCCGCCGAAGCCGGTCGACCCGTCGTGGGCCGCGGGCAACCCGCAGGTGTGGGACAAGGGCTGGAACCACTGGGGCGTTTGGATCAACGACGTCTTCGTTCCGACCTACTGAGTCAACTCGACGCGAACGGCCGCCGCAGGTGCACTCCTGCGGCGGCCGTTTCGCCGTTGTTGCGCTTACACATTCACAGGAGGAACAGCAGCGGTAGGCAGACGATCAGCGTCGCGGGAACAGTCAGACAGCCAATCAACATCCCGCGTCCCACCTGCTGCTGCCGACGACCGCCGGCCAGCAGGAACGCCGCGGCGATCACGACGACCAACACCGGCGGAATCAGCACGATCGACAGGTAGATCCACGGCACCAGTGCCCACGACAGCACTCCCAGGACCAGACTGGTGACGAGGACGGCGACGACGCTGGCCGGTCCATAACGCGTCGGCGGGCTGCCCTCGTCAGGAGCTACCACCCGAGGATCCAGACGCCGTAGACACTCGCGCCGATCGCGACGACGACGCACGAGCCCGCGAGAGACACTGCGAGACCGTGCAATCGAGAACTCCGAGACCGGACGAGGAGGACCGCGAGAACCGCCGACACCAGCAGGGCGGTGACGGCGGCGATCGCGATCTGCACGGCTCCGATGACGAGGAACGGCGGCCGGCCCAGCACCCACGACACGGTCAGCCCGACTCCCAACACCACCTGAACGACGAACGGCGTCGCCCACGTCGCCCAGCGCCACGCGTCGTCGTCGAGGTCACGTAGCCATGACTTGGCCCTACTCGCAGAGGGATTGGGTACGGTCACTCACCCACCTCGACCTCGAAGCGCCCATGCCGCAGGCGATCCAGCGCACGCGCGTCAACGAGTTCCGCGCGATCCTGGGGGTGACGCCAGTAGTGCCGGATCATCCAGTAGAGGCCGCCGCCGGGGACGTAGCTCGTCAGACCGTTGAGCACCAGGCGTCGGTCGTCCCGCAATTCGAGAGTCGCCACCGCGTGTGCGCGCTTGTCGGCCGTGTCCGTCAGATCCTCGACGTCCGCCCAGGCCGCGAAGGTGGTCGTCAGGATGTCGGCGTACTCCACCCCCGACGGACCGACTCGCAGGTAGCCGATGCCCCGGCGACGTACCCCGCTGACGATCCCCCCGATGAGGGTGACCACCGCGAACGCCATCACGATCGGCGAGAACAGTTGGAAGCCGCGCGACATCGGCAGGTCGAGGCGTCCGCTCGGCACCAGGATCACGTACAGGAGTCCGGCCGGGACGAACAGCACACAGCCGATGGCGAGGAGGACGACCGTCCGAATGTCGCTGCGGAACATGGTGCCGTCGGCGTGGACCGTCACGCGCAGCGACGTCGGCACGGCTGCCCGCCACGCGGCTGCCACGACGGCGAGAAGGAGCGGCGCGACCCACCCGACGATCACGAAAGCGGTCAGGTAGCTGCCGCGTGAGGCCGCCTGAACGCCGGCGTACCCGATGAATCCGAAGACGGGCACGGCGACGACGAACGCCCAGAGCAGACGCCGATTCGCCTTCCATCCGGGTGGCTTCGCAAGGGGCTGCACGGTCACGCGGCGGCCTGCCTCGCGAGCAGCATCTCCGGATCCACCAGCACACGCGCCCCCTCAGACGGTCGTCCCCGCCCATTCTGGTGCACGGCGCGCACGCCGGGGCGCGCCAATCCCTACCGCTCGGCCGGCGACTTCCCCAGCCGGCGGGACACCACGACGAGCACCGTGGTCGTCACGATGAGCCAGCCACTGAGCACGAGGTACGGCAGCAGCCGCTGGTGGTCGGGAAAGTACGTCGCCGAGTGCAGCGCCGACACCGTCGCGCCGCTGGGCAGCGCATGGTTGAGGAACGCGAACGGCTGCGGCAGCAGCGACGCCGACACCGCACCGCCGGACGACGTGTTGCCGAGCAGGATGAACGTCAACCAGGTCGGGATGATCGCCCAGCGGTGCATCAGCACCAGCATCGTCGAGTTGAACATCGCCGCCACCGCCACCTGCAGCGACAGCAGCGCCCACAGTTGGACGAACGGCGTCTGCAGCGAGTGCAGCACCGACCCGGCGATCAGGGCGAGGGCCAGGCCGCCCAGCACCGTCAGGACGCCGACGCACACCAGCCACTTGCCCAGCGTCAGCGTCTTGACGTTGGCGCGCAGCTGGAACATCGTGACGAACCCGAGGATGGTCGCGGCGATCACGACGTAGAACGTCGCGAGCCCGGCCGGGTCCTCGGGCGGGAGCGGGTGCAGGTCGACCACCTGCAACCGGTAGGACTGCGGGACCTTCTGATCGAGCTGCGTCAGTGCCCGTGATGCGGACGGGTCGCTCGCGCTGGACACCAGCAGCTGCGGCGGCGAGGCATCCGCGTCGATGATCGCCGTGACCCGCTGGCTGTCGATCGCCTCGATGGCGTCCGCACGCGACGGATACGTGCGCATGTCGAATTCGTGTTCGCGGACCTCTAATTCGGCCAGCAGTTCTGCCGAGGGCTGCCCGACCACGCCGACCGGCAGGTGGTGTGGGAACGGCCGGCCCAGCGCGATCGTGTACGCCGCGGCGAACGCCGACGTCATGAGGATCGCGATCGTCAGCACCGTCGCGACCTTGCGCCACTCCAACGGCACGGCCCGCAGCCGGCTCAGCACCGAGCCCGACGTCGCCATGAGCGCCAAAGCTACCCGTACCCGACTGGCCGAAACGACGGGCGGTTCGACATCGCCAGCCCGGGTAGCCCCCGCCCATGACCGATCCCGATGACACCCAGGACTACCAGGAGCGGCTCGCGGGCGAGCAAGCCAGCGAGATGCCCCTCGACGAGATGACCGACGACGTCGGCGCTCCCAACTCCGACCTGCCCGGCCGCGGCGAGATCTCCGGCGAGAACGAACCCGGCCCGACGCAGACCGTCGGGCAGAGCGACGCCCCGGTCACCGGCACCGACACCCAGTCGGGCTGAGAGGAGCGGACATGCCACAGCTCGTCGCCGACGCCATCGTCGAACGCCTACGGGACTGGGGTGCCACCCGCGTCTTCGGCTACGCCGGAGACGGCATCAACTCCCTCCTCGGTGCGATGCAACGCGCGGACGGCCCCGAGTACGTCTCCACCCGGCACGAGGAGCACGCCGCGTTCTCCGCCTGCGGCCACGCCAAGTACACCGGCGAGGTCGGCGTCTGCCTGGCCACCCAGGGGCCCGGCGCGATCCACCTGCTCGCCGGCCTCTACGACGCCAAGCTCGACCGACGGCCGGTGGTCGCGATCGTCGGCCAGGTCGTGAGCACGGCGCTGGGCAGCGGCTACCTCCAGGAGGTCGACCTCCACACCCTCTTCAAGGACGTGTGCGGGCAGTACGTTCAAACCGTCTTCGCGCCCGAGCAGGCACTCACCGCGCTCGACAACGCCATGCGGACGGCCATCGCGACGCAGACCCCGACCTGCCTGATCATCCCCCACGACGTCCAGCAGGCCGAGATGCCCGAGCAGACGCCGCACACCCACGGCGTCGTGCCGTCGACGGCCATCTCCGCGCGGCCGCGAATCACCGCGCCCGAGTCGCAGATCCGCGCGGCGGCCGACGTCCTGAACGCGGGCAGCAAGGTGGCCCTGCTGGTCGGCCGCGGCGCCGCCGGGTGCGGCGAGCAGATCGCCGACGTCGTCGACGCTCTCGGCGCGGGGGTGACCGTATCGCTGCTGGGCAAGCCGGTGCTCGACGAGACCCAGCCGTGGCACACCGGGGTGATGGGGCACCTCGGCACCACGGCCAGCGCACACCTGATGGCAGAGTGCGACACGCTGCTCATCGTCGGATCGAACGACCCGTGGACGGAGTTCTACCCCGCTCCCGGCCAGGCCCGGGCGGTCCAGATCGACGTCGAGCCGAAGGTGCTGGGCGCGAAGTACCCGGTCGACGTCGCCGTCAGTGGTGATGCGCAACAGGCACTCTCGGACCTTCTTCCCATGCTGTCGCGGTCGACCGACCGGACCTGGGAGCAGCAGGTGCACGACTGGACCTCGCAGTGGCACCGGATCGCCGACGATCGGTGCGGCGCCGAGTCCGTCAACGCCAACCCCGAGTTCGTCGTGCGTGAACTGTCGCAACACCTTCCGGGCAATGCACGCGTCGCGATCGACGTCGGCTCGTCGGTCTACTGGTACGCGCGCCACCTGCGTCTGCCGCCGGAGGTGCCCGCACACGTCTCTGCCTACCTGGCCTCGATGGGATGTGCGCTGCCCTACGGCATCGCCGCCAAACTGGATGCGCCCGACCGGCCGGTCGTCGCGCTCGTCGGGGACGGCGCCATGCAGATGGCCGGTCTCCCCGAACTGATCACGATCGCCGACCGGTGGCAGCAGTGGGCCGACCCGCGTTTCGTCGTGCTGGTGCTGCACAACGGTGACCTCGCCGAAGTGTCTTGGGAGCAGAGGGAAATGGAGAACAACCCGCGCTTCGACAGGTCGCAGGACGTGCCGGCGTTCCCATACGCCGCCTACGCGGAGATGCTCGGCCTCGGCTCCGTCCGAATCACCTCGTCCGATCAGGCGACCGAGGCCTGGAAGCAGGCGTTCGCCGCCGACCGGCCGTTCGTGATCGAGGCGGTCACCGATCCGGCCACGCCGTTGCTGCCGCCGTTGATGCCCGAGTCGAAGGTCGAGGCGATGAACGAGGCCATCGCGCAAGAGGACGGCGGCGACGCGATCCGCCAACGTGTCGACGCGCAGCAGGCCGCGGAGTAGCTGCGCTCGTGGCACCGCTGTGACTCTTCTGTCAGACGCCGCAGGTTCCCTCCCACGGCGCCAGGTGCCAGGTATCAAGGTGTTCAGGCATCAGGGCAACACGGTGGCGTGGAACGCGCGGGGCCGGGTATGTGGACGCCGAAACCCGAGACAGAGCAGGAGACGACGGTGTTGGAACAGTGGACCCGGGTGGGTGCGACGGGGGACGACGCGGTGGCACGACGCACGCTGGATCGCGCCGAGGGCGTGCTGATGGGTGTTCTCGGATATGACTCCGCCGCAGCCTTCATGGAGTTGGTCGTCACCGCCCGAGACGCGGGTCTGCGCCTGACGGCGATCTCCGGCGCACTGCTGGACGTCGCGTCGGGGCACGACGGCACCACCGGCGCCCACGACGTGGTACGCGAACGGTGGGGGCGACTGCTACCCGGACGCTCCGGATCGCTGACGGAGGCCGGCGCGCCGGGCTGATCGCGAACAGACGTGAACTCCCCTCATGACCCGTCAGTCAGGGGAGTTCATGTCTGCTCGCGGGGAGAAAGCGAGGCGAGGTCTGGGTAGGGGCGGGCGTCGCGGTCGGGGACCCACGGGCTCACCGCCAGACCGATCGCGAACGCCGACAGGTGGCCCACCTCGGTGGCCGTAGGCCGCGCCGCCGCGTTGACGGCCAGCGCCCCGCCCACGACCAGCTGCGTCCGTGTCCGCCAGGCCCGCGGAACGTATCCGGACAGCGCGCCGGCCAGGCCCAGCACCACGTAGCTGACACCGACGTCGCGCGCATTGACCAGCCGTCGCGGTGCGCTACCCCGTCGGATCCGCGCGAGCAGGTGGCCCTGCCCGACGTAGGTCGCCCCGACGTGCGCCAGGGCGCCGACGAGAAGCCAACGCAGCGAACCCAACCGGCGCTCGGCCGGCGCGACGACGCCCGCGAACACCGGGACGTACGGCCACCAGCTCCGGCCGTCGAGGTAGAACGCGCTCGTCACGAGGACGCGCGAGGGCTCGGTGCTCAACTTCTGGAGGTTGGTCGAGTGCTCGCGCTGGATCCGCTTCGACCCGCGGCGCCCGGCCGCCTGCTGCCTGCGCGTGGTGGCGACGAGGATCGCCAGCCAGGCGACGGTAAGTGGAGCGCTTCCGACGGCCCGGACCACGCGATGTGTGGAGTCTTTCCGGCGCTCACCGCCGGAAACACTCCACAAATCGCCAGAGAAGCGATGCACTAGCGGGCCGGGTAGGTCGCGGAGGCAAGGTCGAGGATCTCGTCGCGGTCGGCGGCCAGCAGGAAGCCCGCCGCGATGGCCGAGTCGAGGGCGTCGGTGAAGCGGCCGAGGTACTGCTGGACGCCGCCGGGGTAGAGCCGTTCCAACAGGTCCGCGGAGAAGACCTCGCCGGTGCCGAACAGCAGCGCCATCACGCTGTCGCCGTCGGCGAGCCCCGAGGTGCGGGCGACCGGCACGTCGACCCACGGTGTCCGGACGCCGCCGACGGCCAGGCCGTTCTCGTCGAGCACCAGTGCCGCGGCGTCGGTCAGGTCGATCGGCTGCGCGATCGGTGGCGTCGAACCGTCGCGCGCCCACCCGACCAGACCGGCGAGCGCCGCCTGCAGGACGTAGTGGTGCTGCGGCGCGAAGTTGATGACGTGCGGCAGCTCCTGGCCCATCAGCGTCCGCGTCGGCGCGTACGCCGCGACGAGGTCGGCCAGCGGCGCCGAGCCGGAGTCTATGAACCCCACGGCGATCGTGTAATTGTCGGCGTGTGCGGTGCCGGGGATCTCCCACGTGCGCAGACAGGCGGAATCGGGTTGTCGCGCAGCGTGATAACCCGCGCGGACCCCGCCGACGAGGTCGGTCTCGGTGATGACGGTCAGCACCGGCACCCGCAGGTCCTCGACGAACGGGACGGGCTCCGGCTCGGCGTCCGAGTCGGCGAAGATCGAGGAGCCGTCGAGCGGCGCCGCCGGACCGAAGCGGGAGTGGACGAGGAACCCGTCGTACACCTCGGCGACCGGGTCGACGACGTTCACATAGGTGGTGAGGAACAGCGCCGACTGCGACTCGCCCACGGCGATCACGGTGTGCGGCGACAGCCCGCCGAGCAGGTCGCCCACCAACCGGCCCGCCTGCGAGAACACGTCGTAGGAGAACTCGTCGCCGGGATGGGTGAGCGCCGAATACCGCTCGCCATCAAGGGTCTTGAGCGACATGTCCATGCCCATGCTCGCGCCGCCCTCGATGCCGACCCGCTGCGCGGACACCGCGACGTACGCGTGGCCGGCACGCACGATCTCCCGGTGCGCCATGAACCAGACTGCGGGAGCGTCGATGCCGCCGCTGACGTTCAGCCACTCGACGACGACGGTTCCGCTGAAGCCGTCCTCCGGCACGAGGGCGACGACGCGGGTCGTGTAGTCGGCCGTGGTGGATGGCTCGAGGTAGCTCGTCGCGGTTCCGGAGACGAAGAACTCCTCGGCGCGGTAGCCGACGGTGCCGATGTCGTAGGAACCGAGCAGCAGGTTCGGGGTGCCCGGCACGGGCGTGATGGTCGGGTTGGTCACCCGGTCATCCTGCCGCACCGTTCACGGTCGGCTGATCGATCATGCCCTTCTCGACACCCCACATGGTGGCGATGGTGCGGTACTCGCCGGTGGCGATCAGATGCTCGAGCGCCTGGTGCAGCGATTGCCCCAGCGCCGAGCCCTTCGCGACGGGCCATCCGTACGGCGCGACGTCGAAGATGTCGCCCGCGGTCTCCAGCGCCCCGGCCGACAGCTTCACGGTGAAACCGGTGACGGGTGAGTCGGCGGACATCGCCTCGACGTCACCGGCGATCAGCGCCGCGGTCAGGTCGTCCTGGCGGGTGTAGACGACCGTTTCGATCGGCGGCAGGCCCGCGGCCGTGCAGGTGGCGCTCTTGGCGGGCAGCTCGGAGGTCTCCTGAAGCGTCGCGAACTGCACACCGACCCGCAGCCCGCAGGCCGCGTCCGGGTCGACGAACCCGCCGGCCCGCTTCGCCCACTGGGTGCCGGCCTGGAAGTAGGTCACGAAGTCGACGGTCTTCTCGCGGTCGGGAGTATCGGTGATCGACGACATCCCGACGTTGAAGCTGCCGCCGCCCACCGACGGAAGGATGCTCTCGAACGCGGTCTCGCGGTAGTCCGGCGCCAGTCCCAGGACCCGCGCGACGGCGTTCATCAGGTCGACGTCGAAACCGACGATCTCGCCCGACGAGTCCTCGAACTCGTTGGGCGCGTAGGGCGTATTGACACCGATGACGAGCCGGCCGGTCGCCCGGACGTCCGGTGGCACCGTGGCCGCGATCTGCGGCACCGTCCCGTCCGGGGCGGCCGCGGGCACCGTCGACTCGGCGACGCTCGCGGGCTGCGTCTCGCGGTCGGAGGCGCCCCACACCTGCCACGCGCCGAAGGACAACCCACCGGCGAGGATCACCGCCGCACCGGACGCCGCGAGCGCCCGCCACGGCGTCCGCCTGGACGCCACCCGTACCGAGTGCTTGCCGCTGGTGCGGCCGGACCGCGTCCGCGGCACCGGCGCGGTCAGCGCGCGGCGCGCGGCGGCCGCCAGTTCCGCAGCCGTCTGGTAGCGCTTGAGCGGCTTCTTGGCCATGCCCTTGTCGACGACGGCGTCGAAGGCGCCGAGCCTGGCGTCGGTGGCCGACGGGTGCGGCGGCGGCGACATCATGTGGCCGGCGATCTGCTGCTCGAGGCTGTCGGCCTGATACGGCCGGACGCCGGTCAGCAGTTCGTAGAGCACGCACGTCAGCGCGTAGGTGTCGGCGCGCCCGTCGATCGGCCCGCCCTCGAACCGCTCCGGCGCCATGTAGCCGAGCGTGCCCAGGGTGTTGCCCGCGGTCGTCATGCCGGCCTCCCCCGCGGTGCGTGCGAGGCCGAAGTCGATCAGGTAGGCGAACTCCCCCGCGGTGAGCAGGATGTTGGACGGCTTGACGTCGCGGTGGATCAGGCCCGCGGCGTGAGCGGCGTCCAGGGCGCCGGCCACCTGCTCGACGACCGAGACTGCGGTGGCCGGGTCGAGCGGCTTCTTGTCCTCGGCGAGGATGGCCCCGAGGGTGCGCCCCTCGATGAGCCGCATGTCGAGGTAGAGCCGGCCGTCGATCTCGCCGTAACCGTGGATGGGCACGACGTGCGGATCGTTGACGCCCGCCGCGGCCTGCGATTCCCGGCGGAACCGCTGCTGGAACGTCGCGTCGGCAGCCAGGTGCGGTGGCAGGACCTTGAGCGCCACGACGCGGTCGGTCTTGGTGTCGTAGGCCTGGTAGACCTCGCCCATCCCGCCACGGCCCAGCAGCTTCTGCAGCTGGTAATGCCCGAAGGGTGTCGCATCCACCGGTGTACTCCTCGGCTGCGGCCAGTCGGTGTGTCGCTTGAAACTACCGCACGAGGAGCGACCACGACGAAAATATCGGCAGCCGGTGTCAATTTGCTGAGCGTCAGCGTGACGGGTGGGGGTACTGCTCCTCGCGGTTCTGGAACTCGAGGATGTCCGGGTTCTGGATGACGCCGTCGGTGATCTCCAGCGCGCGGCGGATGGTCGGGTCGTCCTCCCACTCGCCGGGTCCACCGAGGACCGTGCCGAGGTAGGGGATGAGTGCCTCGCTGATCTCCCACGTCGCCGCATTCCACAGGTACGACGGGCTGTGGTCGACCGCGTAGTAGGTGACGTTGTTGCCGACGACGAAGCTCGGCGACCCGAACGACGTCGGCGTGGCCCAGCTGAACCCCATCCCCTCGTCGCACGACACGTCGACGATGAGGCTGCCCGGCCGAAACGCGCCGAGGTCGTCCTCGGTCAGGAAGATCAACGGGGAGTTGGGATCCTGCAACACGCAGTTCACGACGATGTCGTGCTCGGCGAGGAACTCGGCGAGCGGCTGCTTGCCGTCGTCGGTCTGCACGACGCTCGCACCGTCGTCGCCGCTCTCGAATTGAAGGATATTGGCGCCGTGGATCGGCGAGGCGACCTCGGCCACGCTGCGGTTGGTGAGCACGTCGACGTCGAGGACGCCGATCGCGTGCAGGCCCGTCACCGCGCCGCGCGAGGTCGCGCCGAAGCCGATGACCGCCGCGCGCATCCGCCGGCCGTAGGTGCCCGTCGAGCCGATCAGTTCGAGCGCGTGCAGCACCGAGCAGTAGCCGGCCATCTCGTTGTTCTTGTGGAAGACGTGCAGCTTGAACGCGCCGTCGGAACTCCACAGGTTCATCGCCTCGAACGCGACGAGGGTCAACTTGCGGTCGATCGCCTCCTGGGTCAGCTCCCGGTCCTGCACGCAGTGCGGCCAGCCCCAGAGGATCTGCCCGTCCCGCAGCTCGGCGAGGTCGGCGGCCTCCGGCTTGGCCAGCAGGATGACGTCGCAGTCGGCGATCAGCTCGGCGCGCGAGCGGACGCCGGCGACGTGGCGCTCCAGCTGCTCGTCGGAGACGCCGAAGTCGCTGCCGTAGCCGCGCTCGAGGTAGATCCGCGCGGCGACGTCGGGGTCGATGCGGTCGAGGTGTTCCGGATGGATCGGCAGACGGCGCTCATTCTCCTTCCGGGTGGCTGCGATGACGCCAAGGGTCAGCTGGTCCACGGATCCTCCAGAAAGGGTTTCGGGCCGTCGGCGCGACGGGATGACCGGGCGCACGGGCAGTAGTCAGCCTATGCCCGGGAGAACGCCTCGCCGAAACGTGCGGCCGCACGCGGACGACCGTGAGAACATGATTCTCGGAAACGGATCATGGGTTCTCATCGGCGAGGACCCGACGGCGACGGGAGCGTGCCATCGAGACCCTCGACCTCGGCACCCCCGCCGACGGCGTCGCGGTCCTGCGCCTGAACCGGCCTGGCCGTCTCAACGCCGTCAACGAGGTGATGCGCGACGAGTTGATCGCCACCTTCGCCGCGCTGAGTGCCGACCGGTCGGTGCGGGCGATCGTGCTCACCGGGTCGGGACGCGGGTTCTGCTCGGGCATCGACGTCCGCGACTTCGGCCCCGGCATGCTCGACGCCACCGCCCCCGCGATCGACCGGATGCGCTTCCAGGAGGCCATGGCCGCGCTCCCCCGCGCGATCCGCGACGTGCCGCAGCCCGTGATCGCCGCTGTCAACGGACCCTGCGTCGGCGCCGGCCTCGCCCTGTGTCTCGCGTCGGACCTCCGAATCTGTTCCGACGCGGCGACGTTCGGGAACGCCGCGATCCTGCTCGGCCTGTCGGGTGCCGAGATGGGCCTCAGTTATCACCTGCCCCGCATCGTCGGCACCAGCGTCGCCGCCGACTGGATGCTCACCGGCCGCACCGTATCGGCCGAGGAGGCCGACCGCCGCGGTCTGGTGAGCGAGGTCGTCGGCCACGAGCGCCTCCTCGACCGCGCGCTCGAACTGGCCACCCAGATCGCGGGACTCGCACCGCTCGGGGTCGAACTGACCAAGCGGGCGCTGCAGGTCAACACCGACGCCGCGCACCTCGACGCCGCCATCGAACTCGAGAACCGCAACCAGGTCCTCACCCACGCCACCGACGACGCCGCCGCCCGGCGCGCCGCGTGGTCGTGACCGTCACCGACTGAAGGGACCCGCACATGGCGTGGGACTTCTCCACCGACCCCGAGTGGGCCGAACAACTCGCGTGGGTCGACCAGTTCGTTCGCGAGGAGTGCGAACCCGTCGACATGATCGTCAAGGAGTCACACGACCTCCACGACCCGGTGCGGCAGGCGCTGATCCCGCCGCTGCAGCAGATCGTCAAGGACCGCGGGCTGTGGGCCACCCACCTGGGGCCGCACCTCGGCGGGCCCGGCTACGGGCAGATGAAGCTCGCGCTGCTCAACGAGATCCTCGGCCGCTCCGAGTGCGCGCCGATCGTGTTCGGCTCGCAGGCACCGGACTCGGGCAACAGCGAGATCCTCGCCCACTACGGCACGCCCGAACTCAAGGAGCGCTACCTCGAGCCGCTGCTCGACAACCGCATCGTGTCCTGCTTCTCGATGACCGAACCGCAGGGCGGCGCCGATCCGAAGGTGTTCACCACCACTGCCATCCAGGACGGCGACGACTGGATCATCAACGGCGAGAAGTGGTACTCGTCGTTTGCATCGATGGCGTCGGTGATCATCGTGATGGCCATGACCGACCCCGATGCGCCGCCCTACCAACGCTATTCGATGTTCGTGCTGCCGGGTGACACGCCGGGGATCAACCTGCTTCGCGACGTCGGCCTCGGCTACCAGCCGCTCGGTGCCGGCGGCCGCGAGGGCTATGTCCGCTACGAGAACGTGCGAGTGCCAAACGATCACATGCTCGGCCCGCGCGGAGGGGCGTTCGTCGTCGCGCAGACCCGGCTCGGCGGCGGCCGCATCCATCACGCGATGCGCACCGTCGGACTGGTCCGCCGCATCTACGACATGATCGCCGAGCGTGCGGTGTCTCGGCACACGCAGGGCGAGGTGCTCGCGAACAAGCAGATGGTGCAGGAGATGATCGCCGACTCGTGGATGGAGATCGAGGCCTTCCGGCTGTTGACACTCCAAACCGCCTGGAAGATCGACAAGTTCAACGACTACAAGGCCGTCCGTGCCGACATCTCGGCGGTCAAGGCGATGATGCAGAAGGTGCTGCACGACGTGTCGGCGCGCGCCCTGCAGATCCACGGCTCGCTCGGCACGTCGCACGAGATGCCGTTCGTGCAGTACCTGACGGAGTCGTTCGTGCTGGGCCTGGCCGACGGGCCGACCGAGGTGCACAAGGTGACGCTGGCCCGATTGCTGCTCAAGGACGTCCTGCCCGCACCCGACATGTTCCCGTCCGAGCACCTGCTGCGCCTGCGGGAGGCGGCGGAGGCGAAGTTCGCCGACCGGCTCGCGGGGATCCCGCGCTAACTCAGCCTTTTTGTGGAGTATTTCCGGCGCCGGCCGCCGGAAATACTCCACGGATCGCTATGCGACCAGCTGGGTAGCCCGTCGCAGCAGCCGCGGCAGCGTCGACGCCATGGCCTCGAGATCGGCTGCGGGCGCGGTCCTTCGACGGTTGTGCTTGACGATCAGCGACCACGTCGCCGCCGACTTGAAGCACGCCAGCGCCATGAACCACTCGACGTCGGGCGCCTCGCCGTAGGCGTCGACGAGGGCGCTGCGAGTCGGTACGGCGGCGACGTAGGGTGACGGCCGCGCGTACGTGGATGGGTCGGCGTTGATCAGGAACCAGCCGAGGTCGACGCGCGGATCCCCGAGCGACCAGATCTCCCAGTCGATCACCGCCGCAACGGCCTCGCCGGTCGACACCAGGTTGCCCAGCCGGAAGTCGCCGTGCACCACCGACGGTCCCAGCGGCGTCGGCACCCGGGATAGCAGTGCCGAGCCCACTTCTTCCCACCCCGGAACCAGCGCGGGGTCGACGGTACGCAGCGTCGCACTCCACCGCTCGACCTCGGCGGCCGCGTCGACCACCGGTTCGTCGGCCAGCCCGAGCCGGGCGGGCGACAGCACGTGCAGTGCCGCCAGCACCCGCGCGGCGGCCAGGAACCGTTGCGCCACGGGCTGACCCATAACCGTCGCGTCGAACAGCGGCTCGAACGTCTCCCCGTCGATGCGGGTCATCACGAATGCCGGTGGGTCGCCGTCGTCCTCGATCAGCACCTCGGGCACCGGTACGTCCCTCCCGGCCAGCGCCCGCATGATCCGCGCCTGCCGCAGGACGTCGCGGTGCCCGACCGGCGGAAGCCCCGGTGGTGCCACCTTCACCACCACGGCGAGGTCGTCGAGCGTCCCCTGCAGCGTGAGGCTCGACGCGCCACCGGTCAGCGGCGCCAGCCCCGTGACGCCGAGCCGGCGCTCGAGGGCGTCGAGGTTCAGCGAAGCCACCCGGTCTCCCGCAGGAACGGCTGCGTGTGGGCGATGCGGCCCGTCAGCACGGCCGGGTCACCGCTGCACAGCACCATCGCGGTCTCGGTGATCAGCGAGACGTCCTCGGTGTCGGTCTTCGCCAGGTCCAGCGTGCCCGCACCCGGCGTGGCCACCGGATCGGACGGCGCGGCCGCGTTGACGGCGATGCCGTCGTCGTACAGTTCGGCGGCGAGGCTGAGAGTCAGCCGGTTCAGCGCGGCCTTGGCCGTGCCGTAGATCCCGAAGCCCGCGGAGGCGTCGAACTCCGAGAACGGCGGTCCCGCAGGCAGATCGCCGCCCACCGACGTGACGTTCAGAATCCAGCCCCGCCCGCGCGAGCGCATCGCCGGGATCGCCAACTGGCTCAGCTGCAGGGGGCCGAGCAGGTGCATCTCGAGCATCAGCCGGACCCGCTTCTCGGGGAACCCGTCCAGTGGCCGCAGGAACGTGACCGCCGCGTTGTTCACCAGGATGTCCGGCGCACCGACCTCCGCGACGACCTCGGCGAAGAGTCGCTCGCGCTCGGCACTGTTCGACAGGTCGGCCTGGACCGCGACGGCCCGGCCGCCGGCGGCCACGATCTCGTCGCGCGTCTGCCCCAGCGAGCCGTCGTAGCGGGGATCGGGATCCATCGTGCGGGCGGTGATCGCGACGGTGGCGCCCTCGCGCGCCAACTGCTGCGCGATCGCCTTGCCCAAACCGCGACTGCTCCCGGTCACCAGGGCCACCTTGCCGTCGCACCTGTCTGTCACGCGGACACCCCTCTCGGTGCGGAAACGCACTCTCCTCAGCAGAGAACGTCGTTATCATCGGCTGGCGCGAGTATAGGCAGCGCGCCCGTCCCGCCACGGCGAAACCCGAGGAGCGCAATGGTCGAGTGGTTCCTCTACGTGCCGCAGAGCAGACAGGGCATCGACGACCTCGTCGCCAAGGCGCGTGCCGCCGAGTCGGCGGGCTTCGACGGCGTCGCGCTGCTCGACCACCTGGAGACGCCGATGGCGCCCGCCAGTCCCATCTGGGAGGCGATGACTGCGGCGACCTGGCTGGCCGCCAAGACCGAACGCATCACGCTCGGGCACCTCGTTCTCTGCGACGCGTTCCGGCAGCCCGCAGTACTGGCCAAACAGGCGGTCACGCTCGCGGAGGCGTCCGGCGGCCGCTTCGAGCTGGGCCTGGGTTCGGGGTCGATGCCCGACGAACTCGCCAAGTTCGGCGTCAGCACCGCGTCCCCCCGGGAGCGCGTCGACGCGCTGGGCCGCACGCTGAGTGCGCTGAAGCGGTACTGGGACGCCGACGACGAGGCGGCGCAGATCCCGACCCCGAGTGCGCCGATCCCGATCGTGCTGGGCGGGGTCGGCCCGCGCATGCTGAACCTCGTCCGTGAACACGCCGACTGGTGGAACCTGCCCGCCACCTACGTCGACCGGCTCGCAGAGTTCATCCCCCAGATCGGGTCGGCGAAGGCGTCGGTGCAGCAGATGACGGGCTTCGTGCGCCGCGGCGACGATGCGGCCGCCACCACCGAGAAGGCGCAGCGCCGCTTCGGCCACTTCGGCGCGGGTCTGGTATGCGGCGACGCCCACGCGCTCGCCGACCACTTCCGGGGGCTCGAAGCGCAGGGCGCCCAGCGTTTCTACGTCTGGTTCGCCGACTTCGCACCGGTGGACACGATCGTCGAGTTCGGCGAGACGGTGATCCGCGTCTGAGCGGTCCCGCGTAACGTCCCATCTTGATGACAACCCTCGAGACCGACTACCTCGTCGTGGGTGCGGGGGCCATGGGGATGGCCTTCGTCGACACGCTGCTCACCGAGACCTCCGCGTCCGTCGTCCTCGTCGACACCGGCCTCCAACCCGGCGGGCATTGGCTCGCCAGCTACCCGTTCGTGCGGCTGCACCAGCCCTCGGCGTACTACGGCGTGAACTCCCGACCGTTCGGCGACGACGTCGTCGACGCAAGCGGCTGGAACGAGGGCTTCTACGAGCTGGCGACCGGCAGCGAGATTTGCGCGTACTTCGAACAGGTGATGCGGCACCAGATGCTGCCCACCGGCAGGCTCACCTACCTGCCGATGACGCGCTACCTCGGTGACGACCGGATACGCACCCTCGACGGTGCCGAGCAGACCGTCACCGTGCGCAAGCGCGTCGTCGACGCCACCTATCTGCTCACCACCGTCCCGTCCATGCGACCCCCGCCCTTCCCGTTCGCGGCGGACGTCGACGTCGTCGCCCCGAACGACCTGCCCCGCAATGCGGCGGGGCGGGACCGGTTCACCATCGTCGGCGCAGGCAAGACCGGCATGGACGCGTGTATCTGGCTGCTGCGCAACGGGATCCCGCCGGACCGCATCCGGTGGGTCATGCCGCGCGACTCCTGGCTGATGAACCGCGCCACCGTCCAGCCCGGCCCGCGGTTCATGGACCAGACCCGCGGCTCGCTGGGAACGCGGATGCAGGCCTCGGTCGAGGCGACGTCCCTCGACGACCTGTTCGCCCGCCTCGAGGCCGACGGCAACCTGCTCCGCATCGATCCCACGGTCACGCCCACGATGTACCACTGCGCGATCGTGTCCCTCGGGGAGCTGGAGCAGCTACGCCGCATCGACGACGTGGTGCGGCTCGGGCACGTCGAGAAGATCGAACCCGATCAGGTGATCCTTCAGGCCGGCACCGTGCCCGCCGAGCCGGGCACCCTGTACGTAGACTGCACGGCGTCGGGGCTGTCGCGGCCGCCCGCGGTGCCCGTGTTCGACGACGGCCGGCTGGTGCTGCAGAGCGTGCGCGGCTGCCAACAGGTGTTCAGTTCCGCGTTCATCGCCCACGTCGAACACGCCTACGGCACCGACGAGGAACGCAACGCGCTGTGCGAGCCGGTTCCCCACCCCGACGCACCGCTCGACTGGCTGCGCGTCGCGATCGCCGACTTCACCGGGCAGGCACGCTGGCTGCGCGACCCCGAGCTGACGGCGTGGCTCGAGTCGGCGCGGCTGAACATCCTGCGGGGGATGTTCGCCGACCTGCCCACCGAGCCGGAGACCCGACGGCAGACGGTCGACGCGGTCGCCGGCGCGCTGGAGTCGTGCACCGCGAGCCTCGGCGCGCTCCTGCAGCGGGTGGACTGACCCCTCAAACGACGATGAGACCGGCCGATGTGGCCGGTCTCACCGAGGGAAGCGACTGTCAGAAACTCTTGCAGCTCGCCGCCACGTTGTTGATCAGGCTGGTGTACTGCACGATCTGCGGCACGCCCTGGGCCTGACGGATGTAGGTCCGCCGCTGCTCGGGACCCGACGCGACGAAGTTCTGCAGGTAGCCGACCGCCATCGGGTTGCTCTCGATCTGCTGGGCGACGCCGGGATCCTGCGCGTTCACCGCGGCGATGAGCTGCGGGTACGTGCAGGTCGTGTTGACGATCGCGTCGGTGTTGGGGGCCGCTGCGGCCATCCCCGCGGAGCCCAGCAGCGCTGCCGCCACGCCGCCCGATGCAATCAGTGCCTTGGTTGCGATACGCATTCTCATCTGCCTTCCGACCCTTTTTCCTACGTCTGTCGAATCGCTGCTCACGCGTCAATTCGGTGCGAACAGTGCATCACACTGACGGGGAAATCGTCCATTGCCCCATGAGCGTTACACAAGCTAACGACCACGTGCGACGTGCAATTCCCCGGCGCCGTCGTGTGAATGACCCGTCCGCCTGGTACCCCACCAACGTCTCCGGTGAACATTCGGTTCCGCGCTCTGCATGGATCCGCCAGGGCGGGTTACATGGGTTCGGAACCGTTTCAGTGACCAGGCGAGGAGTCGGCAGGCGATGACCACCACGGAGAACACCACCTGGCGCAGCGCCGAGGTGTCGACTCTCGACGACGACACCCTCGCCCAAGTCCACGGCTGGTGGCGCGCCGCGAACTACCTGTCCGTCGGGCAGATCTACCTGCTGGACAACCCACTGCTGCGGACGCCGCTGTCGCGCGACGACGTCAAGCCGCGCCTGCTCGGCCACTGGGGTACGACGCCCGGCCTCAACTTCCTCTACGCGCACCTCAATCGCGCGATCCGGCAGCGCGAACAATCCACGCTGTACGTCACCGGTCCCGGACACGGCGGACCCGGACTGGTCGCGAACGCCTACCTGGACGGCACGTACTCCGAGGTCTACTCCGACATCACCCCCGACGCCGAGGGCATGCGACGGCTGTTCAAGCAGTTCTCCTTCCCTGGCGGCATCCCGTCGCACGTCGCCCCCGAGACCCCCGGGTCCATCCACGAGGGCGGCGAACTCGGTTACGCGCTGTCGCACGCCTACGGCGCCGCGTTCGACAACCCGGACCTGCTCGTCGCGGCCGTCGTCGGGGACGGCGAGGCCGAGACCGGACCGCTCGCCACCAGCTGGCACTCGAACAAGTTCACCAACCGGGCCAACGACGGTGTGGTCCTGCCGATCCTGCATCTCAACGGCTACAAGATCGCCAATCCGACCGTCCTGGCGCGCATTCCGCAGGACGAGCTGCGCAGCCTGATGATCGGCTACGGGCACGATCCGTACTTCTTCGAAGCGACCGAAGAGACCGACCTCGCCACCGCCCACCGCGAGTTCGCGGAACTGCTCGACACCGTCCTCAACGTCATCGCCGAGATCAAGGCACGGCCCGACGACGACGAGACCCCCACCCGCTGGCCGATGATCGTCTTCCGCACGCCGAAGGGCTGGACCGGCCCGGCGACCATCGACGGCAAGAAGAGCACCGGCTCGTGGCGGGCCCACCAGGTGCCGCTCGCCAGCGCCCGCGACACCCCGGAGCACCTTCGGGTGCTCGCCGACTGGCTGGGTTCCTACCGCGCCGACGAGCTGTTCGACGACGAGGGCCGGCTCGACCCGTTCATCGCCGAGCTGGCACCGCCGGGTTCGCTGCGGATGAGCGCGACACCGCACGCCAACGGCGGGCTGCTGCTGAAGGACCTCCGGATGCCCAGCTTCCGAGACTTCGCCGTCGACGTCCCCGCACCGGGCGCCACCATCGCCGAGTCGACGAAGGTGCTCGGCACCTGGCTGACCGAGATCGTCCGCCAGAACCCGGACAACTTCCGGATCTTCGGACCCGACGAGACCGCGTCCAACCGTCTGCAGGCGGTGTACGACGCGACCGACAAGCAGTGGAACGCCGAGTTCGTCGGACCCGAGGTAGACGAGCACCTCGCCCGCGCCGGCCGCGTCATGGAGATGCTGTCCGAGCACCAGTGCCAGGGCTGGCTCGAGGGATACCTGCTGACCGGCAGGCACGGGCTGTTCAACTGCTACGAGGCGTTCATCCACATCGTCGACTCGATGATGAACCAGCACGCCAAGTGGCTGAAGGTGACCAACGACATCTCGTGGCGCCGGCCCATCGCCAGCCTGAATTACCTGTTGTCGAGCCATGTCTGGCGTCAGGACCACAACGGCTTCAGCCACCAGGACCCCGGCTTCATCGACCACGTCATCAACAAGAAGGCCGAAGTGGTGCGGGTCTACCTGCCGCCGGACGCCAACACGCTGCTCTCCACCTACGACCACTGCCTGCGCTCGCGGCAGTACGTCAACGTCGTGGTCGCGGGCAAGCAACCGAGCCCGAACTTCCTCACCATGGACGAGGCCGTCGCGCACTGCACCCGCGGACTCGGCATCTGGGAGTGGGCGGGCACCGAGCAGGTCGGCGAGAACCCCGACGTCGTCGTCGCCACCGCGGGTGACGTGCCCACGCTGGAGGGTCTTGCCGCCGTCGACATCCTGCGAAGGAACCTGCCGGAGTTGAGGATTCGCTTCGTCAACGTCGTCGACCTGATGCGCCTGCAGGACGAGAAGGAACACCCGCACGGGCTCAACAACCACCAGTTCGACATGATCTTCACCCGCGACAAGCCGGTGATCTTCGCCTACCACGGCTACCCGTGGCTGATCCACCGCCTGACCTACCGCCGCGCCAACAACGAGAACATCCACGTCCGCGGCTACAAGGAGGAGGGCACCACCACGACTCCGTTCGACATGGTGATGCTCAACGACCTCGACCGCTACCACCTGGTGATGGACGTGATCGACCGGGTGCCGTCGCTGGGGTCGCGGTACGCCACCCTGCGGCAGCGGATGGTGGACAAGCGGATCACCGCGCGGCAGTACACCCGCGAGCACGGTGACGACATCCCCGAGGTGCGCGACTGGGCGTGGCCGAGCGAGTATGCGCAGACCTTCGCCTCCGACGTCTCCTCCACCGGCGGGGACAACGACTGAGTTCGCTGGTTTTCACCGAACTGGAGAGTCACGTCGCCGACGCCACCGCTTGGCGACGTGACTCTCCGGTTCGGCGGTGACCGCGGGCAGCGCGACCTGACAGATTGAGCCCAATTCGTATCGCTACACTCGGGCGCACTCGAAGGGTGGTGGGTCACGTGACCTCTATGACGACGACGTCGGTCGGCACTCCGCAGGCGAATCGTGCGGTCGGCGTCCTCTGGTACGGCGTCGCGATTCTCGCCGTCGCCGCCCTCGCCGGGTTCATCGTGTTGGTGACGCTGATGGTCAAGGGGGCCGGGATCGACCGGATCCCGCTGGTCGACGCGCCGCCGGCGGCCGTCGTACCCGCTCCGGGTGGCGCGCTGCCGGGTCAGGCGCCCGCCGGTCCCGGCGCCCCCGCAGGTCCTGGCGCGCCTGGTGCCCCCGCTCCCGGCGCACCGTCCGCGGTTCGTCCGCCGGCACCTGCCGCGCCGTCTGCACCAGGTGCGCGTCCTTCGGCGCCCGCGCCGACCGGCGCACCCCGCTGACCTCGGACTCTCCGAGACGTGAGGGCACAGGTGCGCGCGGGCGTCGGCGCTGCTCACGCTGCCCGAAGGACGCTCGTCGACGCCGCCCGCTCCGCCCCGGGGTGACGTGGATCGGTGGACCCGAATGAGACGCCCCGGTCCTTGCAGTTTCAGCAATCCACCACCCGCGGAATGCGCCCGTCCGCGCACTGTGCGATTATTCGACATCGAGCCCGTCACGACGGCGGTGCCAGGGGGTTGGACGATGAGCAATGACGCCGGTGGCGCCTTCGAGCAAATTTCGGCGCAGTCCGGCAGACTGCCGGTCGCTGGACTCGACACCGTCTTCTACCGCATGTCCGCCAACGACCTCTTCCTGATCAAGGCCGCCCTCACCGCCACCCGCGACGCGGCGACCGTGCAGGAGATGGCCGACCGGATCGAACCGGTGTCGCCGCCGCTCGCCCTGTGGGTCGCGCGCCAGGCGGACGTGCGAGCGACGGGCGACGTGCTGTCGACGATCGTCGGCGTACTGCTGAACCTGTACGTGGTGTCCGAAGAACCGGCTCCGCCGGAGGAACTCCACCAGGTCATCGAGAACGCCGGCAGTGGTCAGCTACACCGGATGCCGCTCTCGCGACGCGCCGACTGCTTCTGCGGCAGCGGGAAGAAGTACAAGAGCTGTCACGGCCGCACGCCCTAGAGCCGGTTGAGGGGCGCCGTGCGGGTCAGCACTCGACGACGTTGACGGCGACGGCCAGACCGCCGGTGGAGGTCTCCTTGTACTTCGAACTCATGTCCCGGCCCGTCGCGCGCATCGTGGCGATCACCTCGTCGAGGCTCACCCGGTGCGTCCCGTCCCCGCGCATCGCCATGCGGGCGGCGTTGATGGCCTTGCCCGCGGAGATCGCGTTGCGTTCGATGCACGGGATCTGCACGAGGCCGGCGATCGGATCGCAGGTGAGGCCGAGGCTGTGCTCCATGGCGATCTCGGCGGCGTTCTCGACCTGAGCCGGTGTGCCGCCGAGGATCTCGGTGAGCCCGGCGGCCGCCATCGACGCCGCGGACCCGACCTCGCCCTGGCAGCCGACCTCCGCGCCGGAGATCGACGCCATCTCCTTGTACAGCGATCCGATCGCGCCGGCGGTCAGGAGGAAACGCACCGCGGTGCCGTCCGGATCGGCCCTGCCCGCAGGACAATAACGCTCGGCGTAGCTGAGTACGGCGGGGATGATGCCCGCCGCACCGTTGGTCGGCGCCGTCACCACCCGTCCGCCCGCGGCGTTCTCCTCGTTGACGGCGAGCGCGACCAGGTTGACCCAGTCCTCGGCGTAGATCGGATTGCGGTCGGGGTCCTCGGCCACCAGTCGCTCGTACCAACCCCGCGCGCGGCGCCGCACCATGAGGCCACCGGGGAGGTAGCCGTCCTGGGTGATCCCCCGCTCGACGCACTGCGACATGACGTCGCGGATGTGGAGCAGACCGGCGCGCACCTCGTCCTCCGGGCGGAGCGCGCGCTCGTGTTCGGCCATCACGTCGCTGATGGAGGCGCCTCGAGCCGTGGCCAGGGCGAGCAGTTCACGCGCGGATCCGAACCGCACGCCCGCCGACGTCCCGCCGGTGTCGACGGGATCGCCCTGCGCGACCACGAAGCCGCCACCGATCGAGAAGTACGTCTCCTCGGCGAGTGGCGCGCCGTCGTCACTGAACACGCTGAGCGTCAACGCATTCGGATGGTGGTCGAGGACCGTTCCCGGGCTGAGCACGATGTCCGCTTCGCCGAACCGGAGCACCGTCGTCCCGCCGAGACGGATCGTCCCGTCGGCGCGCATCCGATCGAGTCGCACCACCATGTCGTCGGGGTCCAGACGTTCCGGGTGCTGCCCCTCCAGCCCGACGAGGATCGCGGACATCGTGCCGTGGCCCTTGCCCGTCGCGGCCAGCGATCCGAACAGCTCGACCTGGAGGTCCCGAACCTCGGCGAGCACGCCGGTCTCGGCCAGGCCCTCGACGAAGCGGGCCGCCGCACGCATCGGACCGACCGTGTGGGAACTCGACGGTCCGATGCCGACGCTGAAGAGGTCGAACACGCTGATGGTCATCGAGGTGGCTCCGGTTCCGTCGTCTCCGGGCACGCCCGGACATCGAGTGAGGCACCTCCCCGCTCTGTCCTGCGACCTGAGAGCTTGGGCGAGCGTTCGCCTTTCACCTTCGGTAAGCGCCCGCAGCATCGCCGGCACTGTTCTCCAGAGTTGCCTCGGCGTGACGGTGCTTGTGCCTGAGAGATTCCCGGGGAGGACATTGCTCCTACGGCGCCTCCTTCGATCGGAGGTTCTCCCGCCACACGTCGACGGCTTGTTCGATTGTGTGGGCGAGCCTATACCCGGACGGGGCTGCGCGTCGGGCGTCTGAGCAGCGGAGGCCGAAACGCCGAATCGCGCACCCACGCCGTCGACGCGTGCCACGCTGCGAGGGAGTCCCACGTCGAAGGAGACGTCATGACCGCGAGATCGACGTCCGCGCTGCTGGTCGGCGCCTGCGCCCTGTCCCTCGTCGTGGGAACCCCCGTCGCACGTGCCGACACCACGCTGGACGGCCTCTCCACGGCGATCGACAACGTCCGTGCACGCTCGGGCTGCGCTCCGCTGGCCGCCTCCCCCGTACTCGACTCGGTGACACGGGACTACGTGGGTGCCGGCCTCCTCAGGCCGCAGGGCTATCCGGGCTACACGACGCCGTTCATCGCCACCGGACGGCCGGCGGCCTCGGCGATCGGCCTGGTGACGGCGACGGCGAAGTACGCCATCTTGGATTGCCGGTTCGTCGACGTGGGCGTGGGCATGGTCCCGAACGGGGAGTACACCGTGCTGGGCATCGTCCTGGGATCCATCACCGGACCGCAGGCGGCGGGCGGATTGCCGGCTTGAGTGGTCTCGCCGACTCCCGAGGGGGGGTGGGAGTCAGGCGAGACCAAAGGGGCGCTGCAGGGGGGGTCAGGGCAGCGCCCGCCTGCCGTCGAGCTTAAGCCTTGCGAGGATGTCAATCCAGTAAACGCTGCTGTGAGAATCCGGTGAGCGAATGGGCCCGCACGACGTGGCCGACGGCCAGCCGCTCCCCTCGGATCCCCACGGCCGACCGCCGACCACGGGTATCGGTTTCCACCCGACGTCCTTACTCACACGTCGAGTTCGTCACTCCGACCGGTTCTCGGGGGCGGAGTGGCGGCGGGCCCCAGGAGGTCGGCGCCGGTGTTCGACGAGGTGCGTCGCCACCTGCCGTACAGCGGCAGGTCCCGCATGGAGCCCGCCTTCGACCACCGGCGGGCGACGAATCGAATCGTGGTCCGCACGTACCGGGTCGTCTCGGAGTACCACCGCCACTCGTACAGGCGACCATCCGGCAGCCACCGCCCGAGCGCCTCGGACTCGACACCCTGGAGGTACGGCCGGACCCAGGTGACCAGGACCCAGACCCGCTCGACCGCACCGTCGGGTAGTTGGAGCGTCCACTCGATTGGAGCGTCACCCGCGGCCATGGTGTGCCGCACCGCGGGAGGCTCCGTGGCCGTCGATGCGCCGATCAGCCGGACCGCGACGTTGTGCAGGACCGCGGGCCCACCCGCCTCGAACCGCACGTGATGAACGCCGACGCCACGCGACTCCACGGAGAAGGCCACGAGACCGCCGACGGCGACGTAGCGGGTGAACGCCAATTGACTGCCAGCGACGAGGATGCGGCGTGCCGCGAGCAGCGCGGTGAAGGTCGCCAGCGTCAGCGCGACGACGCCCCACACCAGATCCATCCGCTCAGCGTGGCAGCAGAGGGGCGAGCAGCGGTGGCATCGGCCAGATCGGGGCTGCGTCGCTCGGGATTCGAACGGGTGTGGGGACGACACTGGGGTGAGACTCGATGAGTCTCACACCAGTGCCATGAACCCTTGGCGGGTGGCAGGTACAGGATTCGAACCTGTGTAGGCGTTAGCCGACGGATTTACAGTCCGCTCCCATTGGCCGCTCGGGCAACCTGCCGGGATGCAGCCAACCCGACCCGGGTTGGTGCGACTAGCAGGGTACAACGAAGATGGTTCCAAGACGAAAACGCATGAACCTCGTGAGGAGGATCCAGTGGCTGATTCAAGCTTCGACGTCGTCAGCAAGGCCGATCGTCAAGAAGTCGACAACGCGCTCAACCAGGCGGCCAAGGAGTTGTCCACCCGCTTCGACTTCCGCGGCACCGACACCACCATCGAGTGGCAGGGCGAGGAGGGCATCATCCTCGTCTCCTCGACCGAAGAGCGCGTCAAGGCCGCCGTCGACGTCTTCAAGGAGAAGTTGATCCGGCGCGACATCTCGATGAAGGCCTTCGACGCGGGCGACCCGCAGCCGTCGGGCAAGACCTACAAGGTCATCGGCAGCATCAAGCAGGGCATCGACAGCGAGAACGCGAAGAAGATCACCAAGCTCATCCGCGACGAGGGCCCCAAGGGCGTCAAGGCGCAGATCCAGGGCGAGGAGATCCGCGTCAGCTCCAAGAAGCGCGACGACCTGCAGGCCGTCCAGTCGCTGCTCCGCGGCGCCGACCTCGAGGTGGCGCTGCAGTTCGTGAACTACCGCTAGCCGCATCGCCGAGACAGCGCTCGTGGTCGCGACGGGCGTGTGTTGACGACAGGGAACGCCGTTTCGGCGGAAAGGTGGCGACGGCGCGCTGCCCGGGCGGGTGAAACCGCCCTCCCCGGGCGGCGCGCGGCCATACGCTGATCGCCATGTCATCTGATCTTCGCGAACCCAAGGTCGTCGTCCTCGGCGGCGGCTCCTGGGGCACCACCGTCGCCTCCATCTGCGCTCGGCGCGGTCCGACGCTGCAGTGGGTGCGCTCGGAGGAGACCGCGAAGGACATCAACGACAACCACCGCAACAGCCAGTACCTCGGCGACGACACCGAACTACCGGAATCCCTCAAGGCCACCAACGACTTCACCGAGGCCGCCAACTGCGCCGACGTCATCGTCATGGGCGTGCCGTCGCACGGGTTCCGGGCGGTCCTCACCGAGCTGGCCAAGGAGCTGCGCCCGTGGGTGCCGGTGGTGTCGCTGGTGAAGGGCCTCGAGCAGGGCACGAACATGCGGATGAGCCAGATCGTCGACGAGGTGCTACCCGGTCACCCGGCCGGCATCCTCGCCGGACCGAACATCGCCCGCGAGGTCGCCGACGGGTACGCCGCGGCCGCCGTGCTTGCGATGCCCGACCAGCGGCTCGCCGCGAACCTCGGAAAGCTGTTCCGTACCAAGCGGTTCCGCACCTACACCACCGACGACGTCATCGGCGTCGAGATCGCGGGCGCGCTGAAGAACGTCTACGCGATCGCGGTCGGCATGGGCTACTCGCTGGGCATCGGCGAGAACACGCGCGCCATGGTGATGGCCCGGGCGGTACGCGAGATGTCCAAGCTCGGCGAGGCCGTCGGCGGACACCGCGACACCTTCGCCGGTCTGGCCGGCATGGGCGACCTGATCGTCACCTGCACCAGCCAGCGCAGCCGCAATCGCTACGTCGGCGAGCAACTCGGCGCGGGCAAGCCGATCGCCGAGATCATCGAGTCGATGAACCAGGTCGCCGAGGGCGTGAAGGCCGCCAGCGTGATCATGGAGTTCGCCGAGGAGTACGGGCTGAACATGCCGATCGCCCGCGAGGTCGACGGCGTCATAAACCACGGATCGACCGTCGAGGACGCCTACCGCGGGCTGGTCGCCGAGAAGCCGGGCCACGAGGTTCACGGCTCCGGATTCTGATCCGGGGCGCCTAGTTGAAGTACGGGTTGCCGCTCTTAGGACGGTCGAGGAGCGGGTTGTTCGGCTCGATGACGAAGCTTCCCGCCGGGCTGATCACGAAGCCGCCGCCGTCGTAGCTGTTGTTGCAGATCGTGTTCGTGCCGTCGGTGCCGCACGTGACGTTGCGAAAGCTGATTCGCGTGCCGGGCTCCAGCCGTTTCGGAAGCGTCTCGAACACGTAGAGCGGCCGGTCGGCGTTGGCGAACCCGGCCGGGCCCTGCTGCGTGCCCGTGACGACGTTGGCGGCGTTCGGGGCCGCCGGGATCGCGCCGCTGCAGCCATAGCTGCCGGTACCGCGGCTCAGCACACAAGCCAGGTCACCAGGTACGGCGAACGCGTAGATCTCGCCGTTCTGCTGCGCGAAGTCAGAGGGCGCCACCGGATTGAACGCCATGACGTTCGGAGCCGGGGGCGGCGGCGCGGGCTCCGGTTCGGCGGCCGCCACGGCGGATCCGCCCAACGCCATCGCTCCTGCAGCAACCAGCCCGATCACGAGTCTGCTCAACACGCGCTCAGAGTAGAGCAGGCCTTGGGTGGGCGCTCGGTTACCTCGGGGAGGGGTCGTCACACAGGTGTCATCGGCCGTCGGCTTGGGAACGTTAGCCCCGCGAGCGCGCGCGAACTCGGGTTCAGCGGCGGCGTGTCGCCCGCAGACACGCACGCTCGCCGAAGATCAGTAGTGGCCTGGGGGGCGGCCGGCCATCTGTTCGAGGCGGGCGATGCGGTCGGCCATCGGCGGATGGGTCGAGAAGAGCTTGCCGATCTTCTCCCCCGCGCGGAACGGGTTGGCGATCATCAGGTGCGCCTGGTCGGCCAGCTGCGGCTCCGGCGGCAGCGGCGCCACCTCGACGCCGCGGCTGATCTTGCGCAGGGCATTCGCCAGCGCCAGCGGATCACCGGTCAGTTCGGCGCCCGACTGGTCGGCCTGGTACTCCCGCGACCGCGACACGGCCAGCCGGATCACCGTGGCGGCGATCGGTCCGAGCAGCGAAACGAGCAGGATCGCAAAGGGATTGGTGCCGCCGTCACGATTGCCGCCGAACATGCTCGCGAAGAACGCGAGGTTCGCGAGAGCGGTGATGATCGACGCCATGGCGCCCGCGACGCAGGAGATGAGGATGTCGCGGTTGTAGACGTGCGACAGCTCGTGGCCGAGCACGGCGCGCAGCTCCCGCTCGTCGAGGATGCGCAGGATGCCGGTGGTGCAGCACACCGCGGCGTTGCGCGGGTTGCGACCGGTGGCGAACGCATTCGGCGCGTCGGTGTCGCTGATGTAGAGCCGCGGCATCGGCTGGTGCGCGGCGTTGGCCAGCTCCCGGACGATGCGGTACATAGCGGGCGCCTGCAGCTCGGTGACGGGCTGCGCGTGCATCGCCTTCAGCGCCATCTTGTCGCTGTTGAAGTAGACGTAGGCATTCATCCCGACGGCGAACAGCACCGCCAGGAACATCACGTTGCGACCGAACAGTGCGCCGATGAAGACGATCAGCGCGGAGAACCCGACCAGCAGCAGAAACGTCTTCAGACGGTTCGCGTGCGGATGCCAGGTCATCGGCGTTCTCCAATCAACTCGACGGGTGTTCTCGTTGAATCAAACGCCTGAGATGCCCTCGCGGGTTCCGAATGGTCAGCCGTGTCGGTTGATCGTGTACTCGACCAGGCCCGCGAGGGCGTCACGCCCGGGGCCCGCCGGCAGGTGCTCGAGTTCGGCGCGGGCGTCGGCGGCGTAGCGCGCCACCGTCTCCTTGGCCTGCACGATTCCCTGCGACGAGCGCAGCAGACCGAGCGCCTCGGCCACCTCGTCGTCCTTCTCGAGTGGCTTGGCGAGCAGGTCCCGCAGCCGCTCGGCGCCGGGCCCGGTCTCGCGCAGGGCGAACAGCACGGGCAGCGTGTGCACGCCCTCGCGCAGGTCGGTGCCGGGCACCTTGCCGGACTCGTCGGGGTCGCTGTCGATGTCGATGATGTCGTCGGAGATCTGGAACGCCGTGCCGACGATGCCGCCGAGCCGGGCTAGCCGCTCGATCTGCGCGTCGTCGGACCCGGAGAACGTCGCACCGAACCGGCCGGACGCCGCGATCAGGCAGGCCGTCTTCTCGTAGACCACCTTGAGGTAGTGCTCGACGGCGTCGACGTCCTCGGCCGCGCCGCGCGTCTCCCGCATCTGGCCGGTGACCAGCTGGGCGAACGTGTCGGCGATGATCCGCACCGCTTCGGGACCGAGCCGCGACACCAACCGCGACGCCGTCGCGAAGAGGTAGTCGCCGGCCAGGATCGCGATGTTGTTGCCCCACCGGGCGTTGGCGCTGTCCGCGCCGCGTCGCACCTGGGCCTCGTCCATGACGTCGTCGTGGTAGAGCGTCGCGAGGTGCACCAGCTCGATGACGGCGCCCGCGACGGTCACCTGCCACGCGTCGGGCTCGGGACCCAGTTGCGCGGACAGCACGGTGAACAGCGGGCGGAAGCGCTTGCCGCCGGCCTTGAACAGGTGCTGTACCGCCTCCGCCATCAGTTCGTCGGACTTGCCCAGCTCGGTGGCCATCAGATCCTCGACGCGGGCCACCCCGTCGCGCACTTGCGCGGCAAAGGCGGCATCGCCGAAGTCCACGCCCGCGACCACGGTCGCCGGTGTCTTCATTGCTCCAACATACTGGGGGGTGTGCAGCGGAAACATGACGTGGTGGTGATCGGCGCCGGCCCAGCTGGTTCGTCGGCGGCCGCGTGGGCGGTTCGCAACGGCCGCGACGTGCTGGTGGTCGACTCGGCGCAGTTCCCGCGCGACAAGGCCTGCGGCGACGGGCTCACCCCGCGCGCCATCGCCGAACTCGAGCGCCTGGGCCTCGGGCCGTGGCTGGACGGCCGCATCCGGCACCACGGGCTGCGCATGGCCGGCTTCGGCTCCGACGTCGAGATCGAGTGGCCGGGTCCGTCCTTCCCGCCCACCAGCAGCGCGGTCCCGCGCACCGAACTCGACGACCGCATCCGTTCGGTCGCGGCCGACGACGGCGCCAAGATGCACCTCGGCGCGAAGGCGGTCGACGTCCGCCACCACTCCGACGGCAGGGTGTCGACGGTGGTGCTGGACTCCGGCGAGGAGATCGGCTGCACCGAGCTGATCGTCGCCGACGGCGCGCGCTCGACGCTGGGCCGCACGCTGGGCCGCGCCTGGCACCAGGAGACGGTCTACGGCGTGGCCATCCGCGGCTACGTCGCGAGCCCGCGCGCCAATGAGCCGTGGATCACCTCGCACCTCGAATTGCGTTCTCCCGCAGGCGACGTGCTGCCGGGCTACGGCTGGATCTTCCCGCTCGGCAACGGCGAGGTGAACATCGGCGTCGGCGCGCTGGCCACCACCAAGCGGCCGGCCGACGCGGCGCTGCGCCCGTTGATGGCGTACTACGCCGACCTGCGCCGCGAGGAGTGGGGCTTCACCGGCCAGCCCCGCGCCGGGCTGTCGGCACTGCTGCCGATGGGCGGCGCCGTGTCCGGGGTCGCCGGCCCCAACTGGATGCTGATCGGCGACGCCGCCGCGTGCGTGAACCCGCTCAACGGCGAGGGCATCGACTACGGCCTGGAGACCGGCCGCCTCGCCGCGGAGATGCTCGGCACCGGCGACCTCACCGACGCCTGGCCCTCGGAGTTGCGGCGGCACTACGCCCACGGGTTCTCGGTGGCGCGCCGGCTCGCGCTGCTGTTGACGATCCCCAGGTTCCTGCCCGCCACGGGCCCGTTGGCGATGCGCTCGCACTTCCTCATGAACGTCGCCGTCCGCGTGATGGGAAACCTCGTCACCGAGGAGGACTCCGACTGGGTCGCGCGGGTGTGGCGGCGGGCGGGCGCGGGGTCCACGCGACTGGACGGCCGGTCGCCGTTCAGCTGAGCCGGCCGATTGTGTGACGAATCCGTCAGGGTTGGCGGACTGCGTAACGGGAAGCCGCTCCGCGGCGACGAACCTGGGTGAGGCGCCAAGCAAGTTGCGTCTTCGCCCGCCTGCGAGCGACCGCTGGCGTCGGCAATTCATGGAACACGACTCGACCCGGCGAACCGGCCGGTCGTAAAGGATGTGCGAACGAACATGAGCGAATTCCGAAATTGGCTCCGCCGGGTGACGACCGTCGCCGTGGCGGCGCTCTTCCTGCCCGGCCTCATCGCCGTGGCCGGCGGCGCGGCCACCGCGTCCGCCTACTCGCGCCCGGGCCTGCCCGTCGAGACCCTGATGGTGCCGTCGGCGGCCATGGGACGCGACATCCCCGTCCGCTTCCAGGGCGGCGGCTCCAAGGCCGTCTACCTGCTCGACGGCCTGCGCGCCCGTGACGACAACAGCGGCTGGGACATCGAGACCGCCGCGTTCGAGAACTACTTCGAGTCCGGCCTGTCCGTCGTCATGCCCGTCGGTGGCATGTCGAGCTTCTACACCAACTGGCAGAACCCGGCCGTCGGCAACGGGACCACCCAGACCTACCAGTGGGAGACGTTCCTGACGTCCGAGCTGCCGGCCTACCTGTCCGCCAACAAGGGCATCTCACCGAGCGGCAACGCCGTCGTCGGGCTGTCGATGTCGGGCAGCGCCGCGCTGATCCTGGCCGCCTACCACCCCGGCCAGTTCAGCTACGCCGGATCGCTGTCGGGCTTCCTGAACCTGTCGCAGGGGATCTGGCCCACGCTGGTCGGCTTCGCGATGCGTGACGCCGGCGGCTTCGACGCCACCGCGATGTGGGGACCGGGTGGCGGCCCCACGTGGCAGCGCAACGACCCGACGCTGCAGGCGCAGCGGCTCGTCTCCAACGGCACCCGCATCTGGGTGTACACCGGCAACGGCCGACCAGGTGACCTCGGCGGCGGCGGCGACATCGCCGGCCAGCTCCTGGAGAACATCACCCAGGACAGCAACAAGGCGTTCCAGAACGCCTACACCGCCGACGGTGGACGCAACGCGACCTTCAACTTCCCGCCGAACGGCACGCACGGCTGGGGTTACTGGGGTTCGCAGCTCAACGCGATGAAGCCGGACATCCAGCGCACGCTGGGCGTCTAACGCTCGATCCTCTGATGCCGGGTACCCCGACGGGTGCCCGGCATCAGTCGTCTCAGCGGTTTGCGGTCAGCCCGGCTTGACGGCGGCGTGCAGTGCGACGATGCCCCCGGTCAGGTTGCGCCAGCGAACCGCCGACCATCCTGCGTCCGAGATCTGTTGCGCCAGTTGAGATTGCGTCGGCCACGCCCGGATGGACTCCGCGAGGTAGACGTAGGCGTCGGGATTGGACGACACCATGGTCGCCATCCGAGGCAGCGCCTGCATCAGGTACTCCTTATAGACCGTGGCGAACGGACGGTTCGTCGGGGTGGAGAACTCGCAGACCACCAGGCGACCACCGGGCCGGGTCACGCGCGCCATCTCGCGCAGACCGTCGAGGTAGGGGTTGACGTTGCGGATGCCGAAGCTGATCGTGACCGCGTCGAAGGTGTCGTCGTCGAAGGGCAGTCGGGTCGCGTCACCGGCCACCTTGGGCACGTCGCGCGCTGCGCCGGCGGCCAGCATGCCGACGGAGAAGTCGGCGGCGACGCACCACGCCCCGGACTCGGCCAGCTCGACGGTCGACACCGCCGTGCCTGCGGCGAGGTCGAGGACGCGGTCGCCGGGCCCGATGCCGAGCGCCGAACGCGTCGCGCGCCGCCAGGACCGGTCCTGCCCCAGCGACAGAACCGTGTTGGTGATGTCGTATCGGCGGGCGACGCCGTCGAACATCGACGCGACCTCGTGCGGGTTCTTCTCCAGCGACGCCCTGCTCATCAGATCAAAGCTACCTGCGAATCCTGCTCATTCGGGAATGGGTACGCGAAGGTGACGTTGATGACACGAAGACACGCAACCGGAGGAGACGACATGGCAGAGAAGGTCTGGTTCATCACCGGCGCATCGCGCGGGTTCGGACGCGAGTGGTCGATCGCGGCACTCGAGCGCGGTGACAAGGTGGCCGCCACCGCGCGCGATACGGCCACGCTGGACGACCTGGTGGCAAAGTATGGCGACGCGCTCCTGCCGATCCGGCTGGACGTGACCGACCGCGACGCCGACTTCGCCGCCGTCGAGCAGGCCCACTCGCACTTCGGCCGACTGGACGTCGTGGTCAACAACGCCGGCTACGGGCAATTCGGCTTCATCGAGGAGCTGAGCGAAGTCGAGGCACGCGACCAGATCGAGACGAACGTCTTCGGCGCGCTGTGGGTGACGCAGGCGGCCTTGCCGTTCCTGCGGGCGCAGCGCAGCGGGCACATCGTTCAGGTGTCGTCGATCGGCGGCATCACCGCGTTCCAGAACGTCGGGATCTACCACGCGTCCAAGTGGGCGCTCGAGGGCTTCTCGCAGGCGCTGGCGCAGGAGGTGGAGAGCTTCGGCATCCACGTCACGCTGGTCGAGCCGGGCGGGTTCTCCACCGACTGGGCGGGGCCGTCGGCCAAGCGCGCCGCCGAGCTGCCCGACTACGCCGAGGTGCACGAAGACGCCAACCGCAAGCGGGCGGAGCGCATGCCCGCGCCGGGTGATCCGACGGCGTCGGCGAAGGCGATCCTCAAGGTCGTCGACGCGTCGCCGCCGCCGCTGCGGGTGTTCTTCGGCGAGCGGCCGCTGTCGCTGGCCAAGGCCGACTACGAGAGCCGGCTGGCGCTGTGGGAGGAGTGGCAGGACGTGGCGGTGCTCGCGCAGGGCTGAGATTTTCTGGCGATTTGTGGAGTCTTTCCGGCGGTGAGCGCCGGAAAGACTCCACAAATCGCAGGGGGTTAGGCGGCTTTCGCGCCGCGCAGGCCCAGCACCTCCTCGTAGTGGCCGACCAGCTGCGCGCACACGGCGGGCCAGGTGCGGCCCAGCACGCTGCGCCGGGCGGCGACCGAGTAGCGCTGCCGCTCGGTCAGCAGGTGGTCGACGGCACCGGAGAGCCGTGCCTCGAACTCGTCGACCTCCAGCAGCAGGCCGGTGTGCATCGGGGCGACGAGGTCGCGCGGACCGCCCGCGTTGGGCGCGACCACCGGCAGCCCGGACGCCATGGCCTCCTGAACGGCCTGGCAGAACGTCTCGTGCTCACCGGGGTGCACGAACACGTCCATGCTCGCGTACGCCGTCGCCAGCTCCGGGCCGTACAGCGCACCCGTGAACACCGCCGACGGCATCAGCGCGCGGAGCTTCGCCGCGTCGACGCCGTCACCGACGACGACCACCTGGACGTCGTCGCGGCGCGCCAGCACCGCCAGCCGTTCGACGTGCTTCTCCGGCGCGAGCCGTCCGACGAACCCGACGACCGGCTTGCCGGCGGGTGACCACGCGGCGCGCAATGCGGCGTCGCGGGCAGATGGGACGTAACCGGTGACGTCGACGCCGCGACCCCAGTGGTGCACGCGCGGCACCCGGTGCGCCGCGAGGTTCTCCATCGCCGACGTCGACGGCGCGAGGGTGCGATCGGCATGGGAGTGCACATGCCGCGTCCACGCCCACGCCGCGCGGGACATGACCCCGGCGCCGTAACTCTCGGCGAACCCGGCGACGTCGGTCTGGAACACCGCGACCGAGGGAACCCCGAGGTGGCGCGCGGCCAGCAGGCCGCCGTACCCGAGTAGCGCCGGCGAGGCGAGGTGCACGATGTCGGGCTCGAAGCCGCGCAGTACCCCCACCATGCGGGGCCGCGGGACGCCCAACGGGAGCGAGGTGACCTTCGGGAACATCCGCGACGGCACCCGGTGGACGCGGACCCCGTCGTGGACGCGGTCGGCCGGTTCCTCACCCCTGGGGGTGTCGGGGGCGACGACGAGGACCTCGTGACCCGTCCGTCGGAGATGCTCGATGACCCGGAGCACCGAGTTGGTGACACCGTTGACATTCGGGAGGAAGCTCTCCGCGACGATCGCAACGCGCACTCGAGTACGGTCTCAGCGCCGCCTGTCCGGGAGGTTGCGTGACGGGATACGGCACGCGAAGTCTTCCGCTCCCCGCATACTGTGGTCCGACCCGAAGGAGGGCCCATGCGTCGGATGGGTGTCCTCGTCGCGCTCGCCACGAGCGCGTTCCTGGTGGTGGGGTGCGCCAAGGAGGTCACCGGCGTCGCTCAACCGGATCCCGCCAAGCCGCCGGTGTCCATCACCGAGGACGGCAACGGCATCCGCGCCGGTTTCGAGGACGTGCCGGTCGAGGTCGAGATCTACACCGAACCGCAGTGCAGCCACTGCGCCGATCTGCAGCGCGACTTCGGGGACGACCTGGCGACGTTCATCGCGACGGGGCAGATCGCCGTCACCTACCGGCCGCTGACGTTCTTCGACTCGCAACCCGACGGCTACTCGGCGCGCGTGGTCAACGCGATGTTCGAGGCCGCGAGTCCCGCCGACGGCGACGGTCCCGCCACGACCGGGCCGGAGTTCCAGCGGTTCGTCGAGGAGCTGTGGGCGAACCAGGAGCCAGGCGGCGAGGGGCCGACCGCCGAAGAAATGGCCGAGATGGCCCGGTCGGCGGGGATCCCCGAGGGGCAGGCAGGCCGGATCGCCAAGGGCGAGATGGGATTCGACGCGGCGGGCGCGTCGGAGATCAACTACGAGTACCTCTACGAGATCGACCCCATCGACACCGGCACGCCCACGATCTACGACCTGCTCGCCGACGAGAAGCTCGACGTCTACGACAACGACTGGCTGTCCAAGCTGACGTCGTCCTGATCCGATCGCCGGCGCGCCAATCTGCGCTGCAGCAGCGCGAGGGCGGCGAGCACGATCCCCGCGACGATCCAGCCCAGCACCGCGATGGACCCCGCCGGGATCACGGCCAACAGCGCGTTGCGGTCCTGCACCCGGACGAGATCGGGGTCGTTGCGGTCGTATTCGACGTAGATCCGCATGCCGGTGTCGAGTTCGGACGGGTACAGCACGCCCAGTTCGGGCCGGTAGGTGATCCGGTCGGGGGTGACGAACTCGATGGTGGAGCGCCGCGGTCCGGCGTCGAGCACCTCGGCGGCGGCCACGCCCATGTTGCGTTCGATCTGGCGGTCGTTGCGCCACGCGCCGGCCACCAGCAGCACGGACTGCAGAGTCACCAGGCAGGCGAAGATCACCACCAGGATGCGGGCCCACCGGATGACGGTCTGCGCCCGCGTCTCGTTCGGTTCGCCGTAGAGGTGCGGGAGGAGCACGCGCCGGACGGTGCCGAACGCGTTCACGAGCCGCGGGATCACGGCGCGTCCTGCAGGGCCGCTCGGATCGATGCGTGCAGCGCCCGCAGCGACGAACGGTCGGCCTTCACCTCCAGGACGCGCATGCCCTCGAACGGTTCGCCGAGCACGTCGGTGAGGTCCTCGACCTCCACCTGACGGGACTCGACGTGATAGGCGCGGCACAGCGCGGCGACGTCGACGTCGTGCGGGGTGCCGAAGATGCGGGCCGATACGTCGGAGAACCGCGGGTCGCCCTGCTCGAGCAGTTCGAAGATGCCGCCGCCGTTGTCGTTGGACACCACGATGGTGAGGCTCTTGGGCGACGGTTCGGTGGGACCGATCAGCAGACCCGAGCTGTCGTGCACGAAGGTGAGGTCGCCGAGCAGTGCGACGGTGCGCGGCGCCCGGTCGCCCGGTGAACCGGTGCGCTCGTGGGCCAGCGCCGCACCGATGGCCGTCGACACCGTCCCGTCGATGCCGGCGACGCCGCGGTTGGACCGCACCGACACGCCGCGGCGGTTCAGGCCGACCAGTGCCGCGTCGCGGACCGGGTTGGAGGCGCCGAGCACCAGCTGGTCGCCCTCGCGCAGGGCGTCGACCACGTGGGCGGCGACGTGCAGACCCGTCGTCACCCGATGGGTCTCCAGGTGGTCGCGGACGGCGTCGACGGCGATGGCGTTGACCTCGGCGCAGCGCGCGAGCCAGGCCGGGTCGGGGGTGCCGCTGACGACCGCGCGGGTGCCGGTCGCCTGCGAGTTGCCCGACACGTCGGGCCAGCGCGGGCCGGTGGTGAGCGCGAAGACGGGCACCGACGGGTCGGCGAGCAGCGTCGACACCGGCCGGTGCAGCGTCGGGCGGCCGAGCATGATCACCTGCTTCGGCGCGAGCAGCGGCAGCGCCATCGGGTGCAGCGGGTTGGCCGGCGGCGGTGCGGTGGGCTCGGCGACGGTGGGCAGTCCGGCGAGGTTGGGGTGCACGCCCGCGCCGTGGCCGGCGATGACGACGGTGTCGGGGGTCAGGTCGACGTCGAGGGGCTGGTCGAACGCGACCGTCGGGGTGAAGGTCCAGGGCTTGCCGTCGGGCCGGCCGGCGGGCGCCTCGTCGTCGTCGGCCTGACCGACGCTGGGCACCAGCGGTTCCCGCAGCGGGATGTCGAACTGCACCGGACCCGCGTTGGCGCTACGAGATCCCTTGGCGGCCACCAGGACTCGACACGTCGCGGATCGCCACTGGGCGTTCAGCGCCGCCAGCTTGTCCGGCGCGTCCTCGGCCAGACCGAGGCTGAGGGTCTCCCGCACCTGGGTGCCGAAGTAGCCGAGCTGCTCCATGGTCTGGTTGGAGCCGGTGCCGAGCAGCTCGTACGGACGGTTGGCGCTCAGCACGATCAGTGGCACGCGGGCGTAGTTCGCCTCGACGACGGCCGGACCGAGGTTCGCGACGGCGGTACCGGACGTCATCGCCACGCACACCGGGGAGCCCGCCGCCACCGCGAGGCCGATCGCCAGGAAGCCCGCGGTGCGCTCGTCGATGCGGACGTGCAGCCGCAGTCGGCCGTGCCGGTCGGCGTGCTCGAGCGCGAAGGCCAGCGGGGCGTTGCGCGACCCCGGGCACAGCACCACGTCGCGGACGCCGCCGCGGATCAGTTCGTCGACGACGACGCGGGCCTGCGTCGTCGACGGGTTCATCGGTCCTCCACTACTACAGCGTGTCACGAGGTGCTGTGTGGGAGGCGGCGGCTTTGCTCACACCCCGGAGCCGAAGAACTCCAGGATCGCTGCGTTGACGGCGTCGGGGCGCTCGATGAAGCCGAGGTGGCCGGTGTCGGGTATCCGCAGGTAACGCCCGTTGGGCAGGGCGTCGGCGACTTCGCGGCCAAGGTGGGGCGGCAGCATGATGTCGTCGGCGAATCCGACCACCAGCACCGGCGCCGCGATGCTGCGGTAGGCGGACAGTCGGTTGCCATCCGGCGCGACGTCGATCTGCGCCTTGAGGCCCGGCGTCATCTTGGTCGGCCACATCGTGAACATGTCGATCCAGTCCCGGATCACAGCGTCGTCGTTCAGCGTCTTGGGCGAGAAGCTCTCGAGCAGCCGCAGCTTCGCGTCGAACGCGGGCGGCAGCTCGATGCCGGCGTCGTGCAGGTCGCGTTCGGCGGCCCGGCTGAACTCGCGGGTGCGGTCCTCGCGGCCGCGGGTGGCCAGCAGCACCGCCGACCTGACCAGTTCGGGGCGGGTAAGCATCAGCTCTTGGGCGATGAACGAGCCCATCGACACGCCCACGATGCGCACCGGCGCAAGGTCCAGCTTCTCGATCAGTGCCGCGGTGTCGTTGACCATCGTGGCCGTGGTGAAGCCGGTGGCGTTCTCGGTGGCGCCGATGCCGCGGTTGTCGAACGTGACGACGCGGTACCCGGCCCTCTGGAACGCCGGGACCTGATGCAGGTGCCAGGTCCGGCCCGCGCCACCCCGGCCGGCGATGAAGAGGACGGGGTCGCCGGTTCCGCGGTCGGAGTAGGCCAAATTCACCCGGCCGACCCTACCGACTGCGATTTGTGGAGTCCTACCGGCGGTGAGCGCCGGAAAGTCTCCACAAATCACCGGGTGCGGGCGCGGGCCTTGCTGATCGCGCGGTCCCAGAGCAGCCGCACGGGTGCGGTGATCTGGCCGGTCGCGACCATGTCCCTGGTCAACTCCGCGGCGGCGGCGGCCTTGGTGCTTGCCGACGCCTTCGACATGTGACCGGAGTTGAACGGGGGCTGCGGGTCGTACTCGATGACGAGCTGGATGACCTTCGCCTTCGCCTCGCCACCGATCTCGCCGGCCAGCCACATCGCCATGTCCAGCCCGGCCGACACCCCCGCGGCCGTGACGAGCTTGCCCTCGTGGACGACGCGCTGGTCTCCGACGGGCGTCACGCCGAACGCCTTGAGCATGGGCAGCGCGCTCCAGTGCGACGTGGCGCGACGCCCCTCGAGCAGGCCGGCCGCGGCCAGCAGCAGCGAGCCCGTGCACACCGACGTGGTCCACGTCGTCGTCTGGTGCGCCCGGCGCAGCCAGTCGAGCACCACCTCGTCGCGACAGTGCTCCATCGTGGCGGGACCGCCGGGCACCACGATCACGTCGGGTGAGGGCGTCTCGTCGAAGGTGTGGGTGGCGCCGACGAGCAGGGCGCCCGAGTCGGCGGCGATGGGGCCGGTCTCGTGCCAGACGAAACGCATCTCGGCGTCGGGAAGGCTGCGCAGCACCTCGTAGGGTCCGATGAAGTCCAGGGCGGTGAACCCCGGGTAGAGCACGACGGCGATCTGCATGATGTCCAGTGTCGACGCCGGCCGCCGTGGCGTCTACGCCGTGGACCCCACGGATCAGGACACGGCGGCCGGCATCGGTGGCGAACTAGTTGTCGCCGCCCACGGGCGGGGTGCTGCCCGCGGGTCCGTACGGGCCGTTCTGAGCGCCGTTGCTGATCACCGGCGGGGTGGCCAGGTTCGGACCCGTGGATCCCTGCACACCGTCCGCCCCGCCACCGGTCGATGACGTGTCTCCCGTGGACGACCCGCCGCTGCTCGAGCCGGGCACCGTCTCGGCGGGGTCGACGGGTTGCGTGCCGACCCAGCCGAGCATGTCCTGGAAATCGTCATTGAAGATGACGCTGTCCGGGTTCGCGCCGACGACGTCGAAGTAGAGCTTGCCGGAGTTGCTGCCGCCCTGGCCCAGGGGCGCGCCGCTCAGGGTGGAGACGTTGAGTGCTCGGTAGTCGGCGCCGTCCGCGGTGCGGGCGAGGAAGTTGCCGACCTTCGGGGTGACGGTGCCGACGACGGCGTCGGTGGTCACGTTCGCCTCGTAGAGCCGTCCGCCGACCGGGTAGGGCACCGCGTCCCGGCTGGGCCGCAGATTCTTGACGGTGTAACCGATTTCGCTGCTGAAGTTGGACAGGCTGTAATAGTCCTTCAGGGTCTCCTGGACGCCGAATCCCTTGATGTTGTTGATCGCCGACGCGGGTGCGACGGCTCCGACGGCGAACATCGCCGTCGTACAGATGGCGACGCCCGCGATGCGCTTGAGCTTCATGTGTGTGTGCCTCTCGAAGTAGTTCGTTCGGCTAACGAGTTGCCCCGCCCGGCGATCGAGCCAACTTGAGTGAACACTCGTTCAGCATTACGTCATAAGTGCGGCCGGCAGGTGCGGATGCGGTCGATCCACCACTGCCGGCGGTCGGCCGGAGCGGCCAGCGCGTGCAGGCGCGCCGGATCGGGCACCACCCGCGTGACCGGAAGGTGGCCGTCGACCGGCAGGACGGCGTCGACGACGTCCTCGACGAAGAGGCCTCCGGTGCCGAGGCCGCAGGCGAACGGCAGGCTGGGCAGGCACGCCGCTGCGAGCAGTCCCCGCGACATCCCCACGGCCGTGTCGAGCGCGCTGGACACCACGATCGGGACGTCGATCTGACCGGCCACCTCGAGCAGACGAGCGATGCCACCCAGCGGCGCGACCTTCACCACCGCGACGTCGGCGGCCTTCGCGCGCACGACCAGCAGCGGGTCCTCGGCCTTGCGGATGCTCTCGTCGGCCGCGACCGGCACGTCGATCAGACTCCGCAGTTCGGCGAGTTCGGGGACCGTCGCGCACGGCTGCTCGAGGTACTCGAGGGCGCCCCCGGCGGTGAGCGCCGCCGCGGCCGCCACCGCCTCCGGCACCGACCATCCGCCGTTGGCGTCGACCCGCACCCGCGGCACCGCGGCGCGGACGGCGTCGACCCGGGCGACGTCGTCTGAGAGGGTCTGCCCACGTTCTGCGACCTTCACCTTGGCGGTCGTCGCGCCGGGGAATCGGGCCAGCACCTCGGGCACGCGGGCGGGGTCGACGGCGGGCACGGTCGCGTTGATCGGGATGCGATAGCGCAGCGGTGCCGGCGAGTCGCCGTGGGCCGCCTCGACCGCCGACGCCAGCCAGTGCGCCGCCTCCGCGGGGCCGTATTCGAGGAAGGCGCCGAACTCTCCCCAGCCGGACGGACCCTCGATCAGCGCCACCTCGCGGACGTCGATGCCGCGGAATCGAACTCGCATGGGCAGCGCGACGACGTGCAGCCCGTCGAGCAGGTCGTCGAGGGTCGGAGACACCCTCCCATCCTCCCCCAGCGCACCTGTCGGATGGCCAAATATGTCCGGCTCGTGACGTCGCTGTCTGGAACGGTTCAAAGCGCCAAAAGAGCGCATCCTCGGAGGTAACCGCGTACGTGGGCTAGGAGCCGATGCACATGAGTACCAAGACGTCCTCGAGAGTCGCTGCGCAGGGCGACGCGATCGACTCGCGCTACCACCCGTCGGCGGCGGTACGGCGTCAGCTGAACAAGGTGTTCCCGACGCACTGGTCGTTCCTGCTCGGCGAGATCGCGCTGTACAGCTTCATCGTGCTGCTGCTCACGGGCGTGTGGCTGACCCTGTTCTTCGACCCGTCCATGGCCGAGGTCACCTACGAAGGCGTCTACCAGCCGCTCAACGGCGTGCAGATGTCCAAGGCCTATGAATCCGCGCTCGACATCAGCTTCGAGGTCCGCGGCGGATTGTTCGTGCGGCAGGTCCACCACTGGGCGGCGCTGCTGTTCGCGGCGTCGATCATGGTCCACCTCGCACGCATCTTCTTCACCGGCGCGTTCCGACGGCCACGCGAGGCCAACTGGGTGATCGGTTCACTGCTGCTGATCCTCGCGATGTTCGAGGGTTATTTCGGCTACTCGCTGCCCGACGACCTGCTGTCGGGCACTGGTCTGCGGGCGGCGTTCTCGTCGATCAGCCTGGGCATGCCGGTCATCGGCACATGGCTGCACTGGGGTCTCTTCGGTGGCGACTTCCCCGGCACGATCATCATTCCGCGGTTGTACGCCCTGCACATCCTGCTGATCCCGGGAATCATGTTGGCGCTCATCGGCGCTCACCTGGCACTGGTGTGGTTCCAGAAGCACACCCAGTTCCCCGGCCCCGGCCGGACCGAGACAAACGTCGTCGGCGTGCGGGTCATGCCGGTATTCGCGGTGAAGTCCGGCGCGTTCTTCGCGATGGTCGTGGGCGTGATGGGTCTGATGGGCGGTCTGTTGCAGATCAACCCGATCTGGCTGCTCGGTCCGTACAAGCCGTCCCAGATCTCGGCGGGCAGCCAGCCCGACTTCTACATGATGTGGACCGACGGGTTGGCGCGCGTCTTCCCGCCCTGGGAGTTGTACTTCTTCGGACACACCGTGCCGCAATCGGTATGGGTGGCACTGCTCATGGGCGGAATCCTCGGACTCCTCACCGTGTATCCCTTCGTCGAAGCACGGCTGTCCGGCGACCGCGGGCACCACAACCTCCTGCAGCGCCCGCGGGACGCCCCGGTGCGCACCTCGATCGGCGCCATGGCGATCGCTTTCTGGGTGGTTCTGACGCTGGCGTCCGTCAACGACATCATCGCGTTGAAGTTCCACATCTCGCTGAACGCGACGACGTGGATCGGCCGCATCGGCATGGTGGTGCTGCCCGCCCTGGTCTACTACCTCACCTACCGGTGGTGTGTGGCGTTGCAGCGCAGCGACAGAGCGGTGCTCGAGCACGGCATCGAGACCGGCATCATCAAGCGCATGCCGCACGGCGCCTACATCGAGCTGCACCAGCCGCTCGGCCCCGTCGACGATCATGGGCACCCGCTGCCGCTCGAATACCAGGGTGCTGCCCTGCCCAAGCGGATGAACAAGCTGGGCGCCGGCGGATCGACCGGCACCGGCGGGTTCCTCTTCGCCGACCCGGTGTCGGAGAGCAGGGCGATCACCGATGCGTCGCACGCCTCGGAGAGTCGCGCGCTGACCGCGCTCAAGGAGTACCAGGACGACGAGCACGGCCATGCGAATGGCAACGGCCATGCACATGGCAACGGGTCGAACGGGCACTCGAACGGCAACGGGTCCAACGGCAACGGCTCCAACGGGAACGGGCACCACTAGCCACCCACCCGCCGAGATCTGCGTCTGCGTCGCGACTTTCGACCGTCGACGACGCTGCCGCAGATCTCGCGGCCAGCTAGACCGTCGCGCGGTCGCGACCCTCCCAGTGCGGCTTGCGCAGGTCCTTCTTGAGAATCTTGCCCGTGGGGTTGCGCGGGAGTTCGTCGACGATGTCGACGGTCTTCGGGCACTTGTACTTGGCCAACCGCTCGGCGGCGTACGCGATGAGGTCGGCCTCGGACGCGTCGCCATCCAGCGCGACGACGGCCTTCACGGCCTCGCCCCACTTCTCGTCGGGCACGCCGATCACGGCCACCTCGGCGACGGCGGGGTGCTCGGCCAACACGCGCTCGACCTCGATCGAGTACACGTTCTCGCCGCCGGTGATGATCATGTCCTTGAGACGGTCCTCGACGAAGATGTAGCCATCCCCGTCGACGCGGCCGATGTCGCCGGTGCGGAACCATCCGTCGTCGGTGATGGCCTCGGCCGTCGCGTCGGGCTTGTTGTGGTAGCCCTTCATCAATTGCTTGGTCCGGAACCACAATTCGCCCTGGCTACCCGGCTCGACGTCCTCCAGCGAGTCGGGGTCGACGACGCGGACCTCGGCGCCCGGGACCACGCGTCCCGCACTGCCCATGCGCTCCTCGTCGTCACTGCGATGGTCCTCCGGCGCGAGGAGGCTGATGACGCCACCGACCTCGGTCAGCCCGTAGGCCTGGATGAAGTCCGTCTCCGGCCATGCCTCGAGGGCCTTGCGCAGCAGCGGCAGCGGCATCGGCGACGCGCCGTAGCCGTAGGTCTTCAGCGCGCTGAACAGCTTCACCGCGTCCTCGCCGGACTCCAGCACCTTCGCCAGCACGGCGGGGACGAGGAACGTCCGGTTGGCGCCGGCCAGGATGCCGCCGGCCAGCTGGGCGCCGTCGACGTCGCGCGTCATGTAGCTCGCCACCCCGGTGTGCAGACCGAGCTGCATGTAGGACGAGCCGCCGACGTGGAAGAGCGGCATCGCGACGAGGTTCTTGTCGCCCTCGTCGAGTTCCCAACCCGCGAAGGCACTCTCGGTGTGGGCGATCAGGTTGGCCTGGGTGAGCGATACGCCCTTGGGCCGGCCGGTGGTGCCGGAGGAGTACATGATGATCGCGACGTCGTCGGGCTCCACGTCGTCCGACCGGTCGACGGGCGTCGCGGCCGACAGCATCGCCTCGTACTCGTCGCCGTCGGCGCCATCGGGGGTGACCTCGACGACGTGCTCGATCGCGCCGAGCTTCTCGCGGATCTTGTCGACGCCGGCCTTCAGCTCGGCGCCGACGATCAGCACCTTCGCGCCGGAATCGTTCAGGACGTAGTCCATCTCGTCGGCGGCGAGCCGGAAGTTGATGATGGCGGTCGCCGCGCCGATCGAGGCTGCCGCCAGCGTCGTCTCGACGCAGGCTGGGTGGTTCTTGTCGAGGAACGCGACCACGTCCCCGCGCCCGACGCCGCGCTGGGTCAGCGCGCCGGCCAGGTGCCGGATCCGGTCGTGCCACTGCGACCAGGTCCAGGTGCGGTCCTTGAACGTGATGGCCTCGTCGTCCGGCTTGGTCTGCGCCCAGTGGGCGACGCGCTCGTCGAGGAACTGGGGAATGGGGAGGTCGGGCATGCAGACAGGCTGCCACGAGCGGACACCGTCGGGTGCCGTTCTCCCTACTTGACCGCCACGTCGGCGTCGGGCTCCGCGTCATGGATCCGGCGAAGGCCGCGACGATCGTAGAGACGGGTGATCACGGCCCCGATCGACAAGCCGATGACCAGCCCGATCGCCGTCATCACCAGGGCGTGGCTCAGGCCTGCGTCGGCCCGGCCGTCGAAGTAGAGCAACGCCCGAGCTCCCAGGAAGACCTGATGCATCGGCTCGAACTTGGCCAGCCAGCCGAACAGCGTCGGCGCCGCCTCGAGTGGGATGGTCGCGCCGTTGGACGGCAGCCCCAGCATCACGAAGATGAACAGGTTCACCAGCAGCCCGGCCGACCCCAGCACCGCGACGAGGGACGTCGACGTGATGCCGACCGCCGCGATGGTGAACACTCCGTACAACCAAAGCGTCCACCCGTTGGGGATCGGCATGCCCAGCGCCGTGGCGATGCCGATGTACGCCGCCGAAGTGAGCAGCGCGACGACGACCATCAGCGCCCACTTCAGCAGCAGCGTGCGGAAGCGGGAGATGTTGATCTGTTCGGCGAACCGGTAGACCGGCCCCATCTCCGACGGCACGAAGCCGAGCATCGAGTCGACCAGTGAACTCACGATGATGCTGCCGGTGAAGCCGGCCAACAGGAGCAGCAGCGCGTAGTAGAACGCCGACAGCCCGTTGCCGGTGCCGTTCGGCAGCGGTTCGTAGTCGTCGACCTGCAGGTCGATGGGTGCCGACAGCGCCAGCGCCTCACCGCCGGACAGCGGCCCTCCCTTCGCCTGCGTGACCTGTGCCGAGAGTCGTTGTCCGATGGACGTATTGACCTCGTTGACGGCCTTGGCCAACGCGAGACCCGCAATGCTCGCACCCAGTTCGCCGGCCCGGGGATTGGTGGACACCGTGATCACCGGGCGGGTGGCACGGCCCGGGGCCGCCGCCGCGGGACCGAGTTCCTGCAGTGCCGAGGAGAAGTCGGCGGGGATGCGCACGACGCCGTAGACCTGCGCCCGGCCGAGTTGGTCGGACGCCTCGTCCTCGGTCAGGACCCGCACGTCGAACTGTGCGGGGTCGAGTCCCTTGGTCAGCGCGTCGACCACCTGCGTGCCCGTCGGCCCGGAATCGGCGTTCACCACCGCGACGGGGAAGTGCCGCAGGTTCGGCGTCGGGTTGAGGATGCCGGCGAGGTAGAGCGCGGCCAACGCCGAGAACACCACCAGCGGAACGAGAATGGGCACCAGCCAGAACCGCGGCGTGCGGATCGTGGCCAGTGGGTCGGGCACCCGGTGCCGCGGATGAGGGTGGTGCGTGGTCACGCCGAGTGCACCCGTCGACCAGCCAGGTACGTCGCCCGCACGTCGAGGTCCGCGATGGTCTCCGGCGGGACCTCGCGCGGATCCGCCGACAGCACGACCAGATCGGCGTACTTGCCGACCTCCAGCGAGCCGATGACGTCGTCGGAGAACAACTGCCACGCCGCATCCAGGGTCTGTGCGCGAATCGCCTGGTCGACGGTGATCCGCTGCTCCGGGCCGAGCACCCGACCGCTCGGCGCCGTGCGGGTCACCGCGACGGCGATGTTGCGCAGCGGCTCCTCCGGGGTCACCGGCGGGTCGTTGTGCAACGAGATCCGCATGCCGGTCGCGACCGCGGAACCGCAAGGCATCCAACGGTTTGCGTGCTCGGGTCCGAAGAGTCCGTCGACGAGCACGTCACCCCAGTAGTGGATCTGGTCGACGAAGATGCTGCACGTGACGCCCATGTCGTGGGCCCGTCGCAACTGCTCGTCGGTGATGGCGCCGACGTGTTCGAGCCGCAGCCGGTGGTCGTCGCGCGGATGCTCCCGAAGCGCCTGCTCGTAGACGTCGAGGATCGTGTCGACGCCGTTGTCGCCCTGCACGTGGCACGCCATCTGCCAGCCGAGGGGGAAGTACGCGGCCACGATCTCGGTCAGCTGCTCGCGCGTGTAGTTCGCGCAGCCGCACGAGCCGGGCGTCACGCCGATCGCGCGGGTGGCGTCGGTGTCGAGGTACGGGAAGCTGAGGTCGATGTTGCCGATCCACGGCGACCCGTCCACCCAGATCTTGATGCCCACCTGCCGGACGACGTCGTCGCCGTTGTCGAGCGTCTCCGTCGTCGTCATCGCGGCCGTCGACATCTCATAGGTGCGCAACCTGACCGTCAGGTCGCCGCGCAGCGCATCGAGCGCAGGCCGGAACATCGGATCGAAGGCCATCTCCGAACACGTCGTCAGCCCGGCGCGGTTGAGCCGGGCGGTCTCGGCGAGCAGCATCGCCGGGTAGCCCGCGACGTCCGTGACGCCGCCGATGAGGGAGAACACCGCCGCCGACTCGACCGCCGTGCCGTCGAGTTCGCCGTCGGCGTCGCGCCCGTACGACGCACCCTTCGGGTCGGGGGTGTCGCGGTCGAGGCCCAGCGACCGCGCGGCCGTGGAGTTGAAGTACGCCTTGTGCCCGGAGTTGTGAATGATGACCAGCGTCGTGTCGGGCGCCTGCGCGTCGAGCCACGCCAGCGTCGGCTCGGGCAGGCCCTCCTGCAGGAGCGGGTCCCAGCCGTTGAGGTAGGCGCCGTCGGATCCCCGCTTGGCTACCTCGCCGGCGATTGCGGCCAGCACCTCGTCGACGCCGCGCATGGTGACCGGCCGGATGTCGACGATCCGATCGGCCAGCACGATGGCCTCCATCAGCGGGTGGCCGTGCGCCTCGACGAAGCCAGGCAGGACGCACCCGTCGCCGAGTTCCACGACCTCGGTGTCGGGCCCGACGTGCGGCGCGACGTCGGACCGGCTGCCGACCGCGGCGATGCGTCCGCCGGTAACCGCCAGCGCTTCGGCCGTCGGCCTGCTGTCGTCGACGGTGAGCACGGTTCCGTAGACGACCAGGTCAGCGGGCGCGGGGTTCGGCATGACGGAGATTGTTCAAGAAATGTCGCGAGCCGTGTCGGTTTCGGGGTTTGCCGGTCGCGTGTCGCGGGTTCCGCCGAAGTGGAGAGTCACGTCGTTGCCGCGGCTCGATCACGACGTGACTCTCCGATTCGGCGCGGCGGGTGGCGTGGCGGGTGGCGTCCGGTGGCTAAGTCGCGCGGATGCGGATGGGCCCGCGCCACGGCCCGTCCGGGTCGAGGACGGTGCCCTTCTGCGAGATCTCGACGTCGCCGTTGCGGGCCAGGTCGCGGGCGATGTCGCGGGCGTCGTCCATGAGGTCGCGCCACCGTTCGCCGCCGACCGCCCGCGCGGCCTCGGACGGGCAGATCGTCTTGTCCGGACCACGCCGACGGGCCAGCTCGAGAATCGTCGTCCGCAGCTCGTCGCTCACCCGATCAGTGAAGCCCGCTTCGGCGGACCTTGAAACAATTTCTGTAACACGTTCTAATCTGATGCCATGACCGACTCGCTGCTGCGTCATCCCATCCACTCCGGCCACATCACCGTCCGCGCGCTCCAGTGGAACAAGGACAAGCCGGTGCTGTTCCTCGGCGACACCACGCTCACCGGCGGGCAGCTCGCCAACTGCATCAGCCAGTACGTTCAGGCGTTCGAGGCCCTCGGCGCGGGCGCCGGCACCACGACCGGGCTGTTGGCGCTCAACCGGCCGGAGGTGCTGATGATCGTCGGCGCCGGGCAGACGCAGGGATACCGCCGCGTGGCACTACACCCTCTAGGTTCTCTGGAGGATCACGCCTACGTGCTGACCGACGCCGGGGTCACGACGCTGATCGTCGACCCGAACCCGATGTTCGTCGAGCGGGCCGTCGGACTGCTCGACAAGGTGCCGTCGCTGAAGCAGGTGCTGACCATCGGGCCGGTGCCGGCCGAGCTGGCCGACGGAGACGTCCAAGCGGTGGACCTCACCGCCGAGGCCGCCAAGTACCCGCCTCGGCCGCTGGCCGCCGCCGAACTGGAACCCGACACCGTTACCGGGCTGGCCTTCACCGGCGGCACCACCGGCAAGCCCAAGGGCGTCATGATGACGGCGCAGGCCACCACCACGATGACGACGATCCAGCTCGCCGAGTGGGAGTGGCCCAGTTATCCGAAGTTCCTGATGTGCACCCCGCTGTCGCACGCGGGCGCCGCATTCTTCGTGCCCACGATCGTCAAGGGTGGCGAGATGGTGGTGCTGGCCAAGTTCGATCCCGCCGAGGTGCTGCGGACGATCGAGGAGCAGAAGATCACGGCGACGATGCTGGTGCCGTCGATGATCTACGCGCTGATGGATCACCCCGATTCGCACACCAGGGACCTCTCGTCGCTGCAGATCGTGTACTACGGCGCGTCAGCGATGAACCCGGTGCGGCTGCGGGAGGCGATCGACCGGTTCGGACCGATCTTCGCGCAGTACTACGGCCAGTCCGAGGCCCCGATGGTGATCACCTACCTCGCCAAGGCCGAACACGACGAGAAGCGGCTGACGTCGTGCGGGAAGCCGACGCTCTTCGCGCGCACGGCGCTGCTCGGCGAGGACGGCAAGCCGGTGCCTCAGGGCGAGGTCGGCGAGATCTGCGTGTCGGGTCCGCTGCTGGCGGGCGGGTACCTGAACAAGCCGGAGGCGACGGCCGAGACGTTCCGCGACGGCTGGATGCACACCGGCGATCTGGCCCGCGAGGACGAGGACGGCTTCTGGTTCATCGTCGACCGGACGAAGGACATGATCGTCACCGGCGGATTCAACGTGTTTCCCCGCGAGGTGGAGGACGTCATCGCCGAGCATGCCGCGGTGGCGCAGGTGTGCGTGATCGGCACGCCCGACGAGAAGTGGGGTGAGGCCGTCACCGCCGTCGTCGTGCTGCGCCCGGACGCCGCGACCGACGACGCGGCCGTGGCCAAGATGACCGAGGAGATCCAGGCCGCGGTCAAGGAGCGCAAGGGCTCGGTGCAGTCGCCGAAGCAGGTGGTGGTCGTCGACTCGGTGCCGGTCACCGCGCTGGGCAAGCCCGACAAGAAGGCCGTGCGCGCGCAGTTCTGGGAGGGCGCCGACCGCCGCGTGGGGTAGTGGTCCTCCTCGCGAGCAGTCGTGAACTCCCCTGTTCGGGACCAGTTCGGGGGAGGTCACGTCTGCTCGCCGGGAAACTACTTCCGGCGAGCGTGCGCAAACTCGGGTTGTCACCCGGCGTGTCGCCTGCAGACACGCACGCTCGCCGAGAGTGGTGACTGCCCTACGGGTCGAGGCCCGCGAGGATGCGGTCGAGGAGGTCGCCGGCGGTGCGCGCGGCGGCGTCGACGTCACCGGCCGCGATGTGGTCGAGCAGCACGCCGTGGTCGACGATCTCGACCGGCGTCTCGTGGGTGGCCGCGACGCTCGCGGTGATGGCCTCAATGAGCCCGCGGTAGAGCTCCGTCAGCGTCGCGTTGTGCGAGCTGCGGACGACGGCGAGGTGGAAGTCGGTGTCGGCGCGGGCGAACTCGTCGGTGTCGCCGGTCGCCAGGCACTCGTCGCGGCGGGCGAGCAGCGCGCGCAATTCGGTGACGTCGGCGTCGGTGCGATGGGCGGCGGCCAGCCGTGCGCCCTCGACCTCGAGCCCCCGCCGCACCTGCAGCACGTCGCGCAGCTCGACGCCGCAGAGCCGGCGTAGCGCCCCCGACACCTCGCTGGTGGCGCGCACGTAGGTGCCGTCGCCCTGCCGGACCTCGAGGATGCCGGCGTGGGCCAGCGCGCGGACGGCCTCGCGGACGGTGTTGCGGCCGACGCCCAGCGACTCGACCAGGACGGTCTCGTTGGGGATGCGCTGGCCGACCGGCCACTCGCCACCCGCCACCGACGCGCGGAGCTGCTCGATGACCTGCTCGACGAGGCCGGAGCGGCGGGCAGTGCTCAACGGCACAGGAGACGTCCTTTCAACCAATCATGGGATGTATGGCAATGTAGCAGCGTGCCGGGTGACAAGCAGGAGTTAGACGCGTTCGCGCCCGACGTGCGTACGGACGGGGTTCCCGCCGTCGCGGGCGGCGCGCTGCTCGGCCTCGCCGTCGTCCTCACCGCGCTGAACCTGCGTCCCGCGGTGACGAGCGTGGCCCCCCTGCTCGGCGAGATGCGCACCGACCTCGGCGTCTCGGCGACCTGGGCCGGCCTGCTCACCACCCTGCCCGCACTGTGCTTCGCGGCCGCGGGCCTGACCGCGCCGTGGCTGTCGTCGCGAATCGGTCTCGGCCGCACCATCTCCAGCGCGCTGGTGGCGCTCACCGTCGGGCTCGCGCTGCGCGTGCTCGACGGCCCGCACGTCGTACTCGGCGCGACGTTCATCGCGTGTGCGGGCATCGCCCTGGTCAACGTCCTGATCCCGGTCGTCATCAAGGGGTCGTTCCCCGCCCGGGTCGGCCTGATGACCGGCATCTACACCGCCGCGCTGCAGGGCGGCGGCGCGCTCGGGTCGGCCGTGACACCGGGCCTGGAGGAACCGCTCGGCGGCTGGCGGGTCGCGCTGGCCGCGTGGGCCGTCGTCGCGTTCGTCGCGCTGCTGGCGTGGATGCCCGCGTCACGTCGGCACGGCGACACCTGGGCGGCCAGCACCGCACGGACCGGGCCCCGACGCTCGCTGCTGCGCAACCCGCTGGCCTGGACGGTCACGCTGTTCTTCGGCTGCCAGGCGTTCATGGCCTACATCGTCATGGGTTGGCTGCCGCAGATCTTCATCGACAACGGCATCGACAAGACGACCGCAGGTCTCCTCGTCGGGCTGACGTCGCTGATCGGCGTGCCGGTCGCGTTGATCATCTCGCCGCTGGCCGCGCGCAAGCCGAGCCAGAGCGGCTGGGTCGTGGCGCTCGGCGTGCTCGGGTTCACCGGCGCCGTCGGGCTGATGGTCGCGCCGGCCGCGCAGCCCGTCCTGTGGAGCGTACTGATCGGCGTCGGGATGAGCGCCTTCTCGATGGCGCTGGCCATCATCGCGCTGCGCGCCCGCAACGCCGAGGACACAGCACAATTGTCGGGCATGGCGCAGGGACTCGGTTACCTCATCGCCGGCACCGGCCCGTTCCTGTTCGGCCTGCTGCACGACGTGACGCACGGCTGGACCGTGCCGTGGGTGATGTTCCTCGCGGTGTACGTGGTGCAGATCGTCGCCGGCGCCTTCGCCGGCCGCGCGCGCTACGTGTAGCCGATCACCAGGGCACGACCGCGCTGGGCAGAATGGTCACGTGCCCGCCGACGACGCCAAGCCCACCCGCGCAGTCCTGTTCGACTTCTCCGGGACCCTGTTCCGTCTCGAGGAGGACGACAGTTGGTTCGACGACATCCTGGTCGACGAGAAGGCGGTCGACGAGCACGTGCGCGCCGAGTTGATGCACCGGCTCACCGTGCCGACGGGCCGCCCCGTCGAGATGAGTGACGACCAGTTCCACAGCTGGGTGAACCGGGACCTGCAGACGCACCTGCACCGTGAGGCCTACCTGCACGTGATGCGCGAGTCCGGCCTGACCGACGACCACGCCCGGCAGCTCTACGCCCGCACCGTCGACCCGTCGTACTGGGTGCCCTACCCCGACACCGCCGACGTCCTCCGCCGCCTACGCGACCGGGGCATCGCGGTCGCCGTCGTCTCCAACATCGCGTGGGACATTCGGCCGACGTTCCGCGCTCTGGGCGTCGAGGACCTCGTCACCGAGTTCGTGCTGTCGTTCGAAGTCGGTGCGGTGAAACCGAATCCGGAGATCTTCGAGGCGGTGCTGTCCCGGCTGGGCGTGGCCGCCGCCGATGCGCTGATGGTCGGGGACAGCGAGGAGGCCGACGGCGGTGCACTCGCCGTGGGATGCGGGTTCGCCCTCGTCGACCCGCTGCCCGTCGGTGACCGCCCGGACGGCCTGATCCGTGCGCTGACGGCCGCGGGCGTCGAGGTCTAGCCTCGGGACATGCCCGACCCGACGCCGCCCCGGTGGCTGAAGCCGATGAACAAGGTCTTCATGGGCCTGATGAAGCTGGGGCTGTTCGGCGGTGACGGCCCCGTCGTGCTGACCGTGCCCGGGCGTACGTCGGGCAAGCCGCGGTCGACGCCCATCACGCCGATGGTCGTCGACGGCGTGCGCTACGTGGTCTCGGGCTTTCCGGGCGCGGACTGGGAGCGCAACGCCCGCGCGGCGGACACGGCGACGCTGACGACCGGCAAGCGCTCGGAGACGGTGCGCATGGTGGAACTGTCCGCCGACGACGCCCGCCCACTGCTGCGTCAGTTCCCGACGCTGGTCTCCACCGGGGTGAGCTTCATGAAGCGCTCCGGGCTCGTGACAGACGGAACGCCCGGCGAGTTCGAAGCTCTCGCCGGGCGTTGCGCGGTGTTTCGGTTCGATCCCGCCTAGAGGTGCGGCGCGTTCTTGATCGGGGTGTCCTGCGTGCCCGCGGTCTGGCAGTAGGTCTGCACCGCGAGGCGCGTTCCGGTGACCTCGAGCGACGCGGGGTCGGCGCCCTTCTCGTCCTTGAGCATCTTGTTGATCGCTTCGTTCTGCGTCTTCTCGTCGGCCCCGACGAAGTCCTTGCACGGGGTGTCACCACCCTGCACGGACGGGGCGGAGCATCCGACGAGCATCAGTCCGGCGAACACGCCCGAGACCAACACACCTGCTGACCGCTTCATCGTGGTCCTCCTGATCCATGGCGCGATGGGCCGCGCCGCTGCGGGCGATCTGTACCCGTGGGTACGGAATGCGAAACCCGGCGGTCCCCGTTCTACAGTCGTTCCCGTGAGCAGTCAGACGAGCACGGACAACCCGTTCGACCCGACCGCGTGGCAACCCGTCAAGGGCTTCGAGCTGACCGACGTCACCTACCACCGCCACGTGCTCGACGGCGTCGCGCAGCCGACCGTCCGCATCGCGTTCGACCGGCCCGAGGTACGCAACGCATTCCGCCCGCACACCGTCGACGAGCTGTATCGCGTGCTCGACCACGCCCGGATGTCGTCGGACATCGGCGTGGTCCTGCTCACCGGGAACGGCCCGTCGGCCAAGGACGGCGGCTGGGCGTTCTGCTCCGGCGGCGACCAGCGGATCCGCGGCCGCACCGGCTACCAGTACGCCTCCGGCGACACGGCGGACAGCATCGACCCCGCGCAGGCGGGCCGGCTGCACATCCTCGAGGTGCAGCGGCTCATCCGGTTCATGCCCAAGCCCGTCATCTGCCTGGTGAACGGCTGGGCCGCCGGCGGCGGACACTCGCTGCACGTCGTCTGCGACCTGACGCTGGCCTCGCGCGAGCACGCCCGCTTCAAGCAGACCGACGCCGACGTCGGCAGCTTCGACGGCGGCTACGGCAGCGCCTACCTCGCCCGCCAGACCGGGCAGAAGTTCGCCCGCGAGATCTTCTTCCTGGGCCGCACCTACGACGCCGAGCAGATGCACGCGATGGGCGCCGTCAACGAGGTGGTCGGCCACGCCGAACTGGAAACCGTTGCGCTGCAATGGGCTCGGGAGATCAACGGCAAGTCGCCGCAGGCGACCCGCATGCTGAAGTTCGCGTTCAACCTGCTCGACGACGGCTTGGTCGGCCAGCAGGTGTTCGCCGGCGAGGCGACGCGGCTGGCCTACATGACCGACGAGGCCGTCGAGGGCCGCGACGCGTTCCTCGAGAAGCGCGACCCGGACTGGTCGAAGTTCCCGCGGTACTTCTAGCGATCTGTGCACGTTCAGCCGCGGTGAGCGCGGTCGCGGGTGCACGAATCGCGCCACGAGACGAGAGGGGGGCGGGTCATCGAAGCCAGGGTCACCGGATGGGTCCTCGCGGCGCTCGGCGTCGCGGTCATCGTCGTGGCTGCGGTACAGCCGTGGTTCGTCGCGCACGGCGTCGACGGGTACGCCGAGATGGCGGGCTGGGGCGCGTGGCGCAGGACCGGCGACGTGGACGCCAGCCTCCGGCCACTGCCGCTGGGCGTCCTCGTCTGCTTGACGGCGGGGGCGATGATCGCCGGGGCGCTGCGCGGGGCGTTCGGCGTGGCGGTGATCGGCGCGATGGCCACCTTCGCCGTCGCCGTGCTGCCCTACATGCTGATGCCCGCGGTCGACCGCAACGCTCCGGGCACGGCGGCGGTGGGCGTCGACGTCGGGTCCGGACCCGTCCTCCTGCTCGGGCTCGGGCTGGCGGTGACCATCGTGTCGTGGATTGGCTACGCGCGCTGCGTGTTACGCCCTGCACCTCGCGCCGGGGCATGACCCGGCACACCTGGCACACTCGAGCGGTGCCCGGACGGACGCTGGTGACCCAGCGCATCGAGGCGGCCGACGTCGTGCTGCGCAAGGCCCGCGACGGCGACCGCGACGCGATCGTCGCGCACGAGACCGACGTCCGCGTGCGGGCACACCTCGGTGGAGCGCAGGAGCGCGCGACCGTCGAGCAGGACCTCGACGACGTCGGCGTGGCCGCGGCGACCGGTTCGCCCGGCGCGTTCGTGATCGCCGCCCGCAGCGACGACGCGTTCCTCGGCACGATGTCGCTGACGCGGCGCGGGGCCCACCGGCCCGGCCACATCAGCGAGTCCGGCGAGGAACTCGAGCTGTCGTACACCCTGATCCCGGCGCTGTGGGGCCGCGGGCTCGCGTTCCAGGCGGCGACCGCGGTGCTGCGCGCCGCGGCCCGGGAGCTGCTCGACGAGCCGGTCATCGTCGTGACGCAGTCCGCGAACGTCCGGTCCATGAACCTCGCGCGGAGGCTGGGCTTCACGCCCGTGCTGACGTTCGACGAGTTCGGCGTCGAGCAGACGCTGTGGGTGGTCGATCTGCGCGAGTTCGGTGCCGACGTCGCGGGGACCTAGGCTCGGACCCCGTGAGTAGGAACCCCTTGCGTCGCCTCGCCGACGGAATGCTGCTGGCCAGCATGCGCCCACCGCTGACCGCCCAGCTGCGCACGCCGCGGCGCGACGTCGACCCGGCGGGCAAGCGGATCCTGGTGACCGGCGCGTCCTCGGGCATCGGCGATGCAGGCGCGCGCAAGCTGGCGGCGGCGGGCGCCCGGGTGATCGTCGTCGCGCGTCGCGGGGACCTGCTGGACGCGCTGGTCGCGGACATCGCGCGGGACGGCGGCGATGCGACCGCGCTGGAGTGCGACCTGTCCGACCTCGACGCGGTCGACGCCCTCGTGGACACCGTCGTCGAGCGGTTCGGTGGCGTCGACGTGCTGATCAACAACGCGGGCCGGTCGATCCGCAGGCCGCTGGCCGAGTCGCTGGACCGCTGGCACGACGTCGAGCGCACGATGACGCTGAACTACTACTCCCCGCTGCGGCTGATCCGCGGCCTCGGCCCCGGCATGCGCGAGCGCCGCGACGGCCACGTGATCAACGTGTCGACGTGGGGCGTGCTCAGCGAGTCGTCGCCGCTGTTCGCCGTCTACAACGCGTCGAAGGCCGCGCTGACCGCCGTGAGCCGCGTCATCGAGACGGAGTGGGCCGCCGACGGCGTTCACTCCACGACGCTGTTCTACCCGCTGGTGAAGACGCCGATGATCGCGCCGACACGGGCCTACGACGGGCTGCCGGGCCTGTCCGCCGACGAGGCGGCCGACTGGATGGTGACGGCCGTGCGGTCGCGGCCGCTGCGGATCGCGCCGCGGATGGCGGTGGCCGCCGACATCGTCAACGCGTTCACGCCGAGTGCGGTCGACGCCGTGATGAAGCGTCAGCGGGTCCAGCCCGCCGGGTAGTTAGTTAGGTTAGGCATGCCATACTCGGGTGCGTGTCCGATCTCGCGATCCAGCTCGACGACGTCACCAAGCGCTTCGGCGACCACCAGGCGCTGAGCGGCATCACCTTCTCCGCGCCGGTCGGGTCCGTCCTGGGCGTGCTCGGCCCCAACGGCGCAGGCAAGACCACCACGATCAACATCCTGTCCACGCTCCTGCGCCCGACCAGCGGCACCGCGACCATCGCCGGCTTCAACGTCGTGCGGCAGGCCAAGCAGGTGCGCGAGTCGATCGGGTTGACGGGCCAGTACGCCGCCGTCGACGAACTGCTGACCGGACGCGAGAACCTGGTCCTGTTCGCGCGGTTGCGCGGCATGGACAAGGCCGCCGCCCGCGAGCGCGCCGACGAGATGCTCGCGACGTTCAGCCTCACCGACGCCGGCGACAAGCGCGTCGGCACGTACTCCGGCGGCATGCGGCGGCGCGTCGACATCGCCTGCGGTCTCGTCGTCCCGCCCAAGGTGGTGTTCCTCGACGAGCCCACGACCGGCCTGGACCCGCGCAGCCGCCGCGAGGTGTGGGACCTGATCGGCGGCCTCAAGCACCAGGGCATCACCACGCTGCTCACGACGCAGTACCTCGAGGAGGCCGACGCGCTGTCGGACGCGATCGTCGTCATCGACCGCGGCACGGTCATCGCCGACGGCACGCCGGACGACCTCAAGCGCACGATCGGCGGCAGCTACTGCGAGATCACGCCCGTCAGCGTCGCGGACCTGAGCCGAATCGCCGACGCGCTGGGCGGTTTCGGTGGCGTCGAGGTCGACCGCGAGGCCGGCACCGTGTCCGTCCCCGCGCCCGACGGCTTCGCCACGATGTCCGAGGTCTTCGGCCGCGTGTCGGAACTCGGGGTCGACCTGCACGACATCTCGCTGCGCAAGCCGTCCCTCGACGAGGTGTTCTTCACCCTCACCGGGGCGCCGGCGGTCACGTCGTGAGCGCTCTGCGCGCACTCACCGAGCGATCGGTGCGCGGCACCGTCCGCGACGGCGACCTGATCTTCGCCATCGGCGGACCGATCGCGTTCTTCCTGTGCTTCAACCTCACCCTGCGCCACGTCATCGACACCGGCGACGTCAGCTACCCGCAGTACATCCTGCCCGTCATCGTCGTGCAGGCGATGATCTTCACCGCGATGACGACGGCGGACCGGGCGGCGCGAGACCAGTTGAGCGGCATGGGCATTCGACTTCGCTCGATGCCCATGACGTCGCTGGTGCCGGTGACCGCCCGCATGCTCTCGGCGCTGATCCGCGCGACGGCGTCACTGGCGGCGTCGGTCGCCGTCGGCTACGCGTTCGGCTTCCGCTTCGAGGGCAACGCCGCGCACGTAATCGGATTCTGCGCGATCGCGCTGCTGCTGTCGCTGGCCCTGTCGCTGGGCGCCGACGCGCTCGGATCGGTCGCCACCAACGCCGAGGCCGCCGGCCAGACGCTGCTGATCCCGCAGCTGCTCCTGGTCATGCTGTCGACGGGAATCGCACCGGCGGAGGCGTTTCCGGGCTGGCTGGGGTGGTTTGTCACCCGCCAACCGGTGAGCCAGATCGCCGGGACGCTACGCGAACTCGCCCAGGGTGCGGTGCCCGCGGTCGACCTGCTGACCAGCCTCGCCTGGTGCATCGGGCTGCTGGTCGCGTTCGGCGGCATCACGCTGCGGATGCAACGGAGGTCGGCATGACGTTCACCTCGCAGACCCGACTGCAGGCCGGCCGACTGCTGCGGCGCTGGACCCGCGAACCCGTCGTGCTGATCCAGGCGCTCATCTTCCCGACGTTCCTGCTGGTGGTCTACAAGCTGGTGATCGGCGAGTCGGTACGGGGCCTCACGGGCACCGACAGTCTCTACGGCCTGGTGCCGATGTGCGCGATCGTCGGCGCGATGTTCGGCGCGATCGGTGCGGGCGCCGCCCTCCCCGACGAACGCGAGTCCGGGCTGCTGAGCCGGCTGTGGGCGCTGCCGGTGCACCGCGCGAGCGCGCTGTCGGGCCGCCTCCTCGCCGAGGCGGGCCGGGCACTCGTCGGCGCCGTCGCCATCGCCGCGGTGGGCGTCGCGATGGGCCTGCGGTTCACCCAGGGACCGGTCGCCGCAATCGGTTTCCTCCTCGTGCCGGTGCTGATGGTGATCGGCTTCGCGACGGTCATCATCGCGGTGGGCGTGCGGGCGAACGGCAAGAACATCATCACCGGGATCTCGACGGTGTGCTTCCTGCTGCTGTTCTTCAACTCCGGCATGGTGCCCATCGACGTGTTCCCCGGCTGGCTGCAGCCGGTGGTCCGCGCTCAGCCGATGTCACCCGCGATCGAGGCGATGCGAGGGCTGGCCGACGGCGGGCCGATCCTGTGGCCGGTGCTGCAGTCGGTCGCGTGGGTCGCGGGGCTGCTCGCGGTGTTCGGTCCGATCGCCGTGCGCGGCTATCGCGTCGCCGCCGAGTCCGGTACCTAGCACCCGCCGCGTCACCCGCGCGCCCGCGTGACCAACCCCGCCGAAACGGCATTCCCTGTCGCCACGCGGCCGCCTCCGCGACAGGGAATGCCGTTTCGGCGCAAGTGGCGGCGGGTGTGTTAGACAGACGGGCATGGAGATTCTCGCCAGTCGGGTGCTGTTCCGGCCGGCGGACTACCGCCGCTCGGTCGAGTTCTATCGCGACGAGGTGGGTCTGGCGATCGCTCGGGAGTACGGCGCGGGCACGGTGTTCTACGCCGGGCAGTCGCTGATCGAGCTGGCGGGCCACGGCGCACCCACCGAGGGAACGCCGCCGTTCCCTGGCGCGCTGTGGCTGCAGGTCCGCGACGTCTACGCGACACAGACCGAACTCGAGGGCCGCGGCGTGCCGATCGCGCGCGAGGCCCGCCAGGAGCCGTGGGGTCTGCACGAACTGCACGTCACCGACCCCGACGGCGTCACCCTGATCTTCGTGCAGATCCCGGAGATGCATCCGCTGCGCAGGGACACCAGGAACGACTGACGGCCCCCGACCGAAGCCGAGGGCCGTTCAGCACGTAGGTGTCTAGCGGGCGGACGCCGCCAGCGGCCACCCGACGGACGCCAGTCGCGACGCGACCTGGTGCACCTCTTCGGGATTCGGCTCCTTGGCGATCACGGCCTCGACGGCGGTGCGGATCTCACCCTCGGTGACGGTGTCGGAGTTCACCGACTTGAGGACGGTCTGGGCGGCCTTGATGACGTCCTCCTCGCTGAGCGACCGCTTGAGCAGCGCCAGCAGCGGGAAGTAGTCCTTCGGCGGGACGCCCTGCGGGTACCCGGCGCGCAGCCACTGCACGACGTTGTCGAACGAGCCGGTGCTCTCGGTCATGGCGGTCAGCTCACTTTCCGGGGAGGAAGGGGACGGGGTTGAACCCGAAGTGGTGTTGGATCGTGCCCTTGGTGATGTAGAGGATCGCGATGACGATGACGGCCGCCACGAACGTGAACAGGGCCAGGCCGGCGGCCTTCAGCGCGGGGTTGGGGGCGACGGCCGTGCCGTCGTTCCCAGCCCCACCCGCGCCCTTGGAGTAGGCGACCAGCCCGACCGCGAACACGGCGGGGAGGCCGGCACCCAGGACGAGTCCGACGGCGAGCACCTTGAGGATGGATTCGAGGTAGGTCACGATAGTTCCTTGCTCCTATTAGCCGTGGGTCAGACCGAGGCCGTGGGCTTGCTCGGGTCGGCCGTGATGTCGCGGGCGTCGGCGGGGACGACGGAGTTCGTCGAGTCGTCCCAGTCGGCGTTGACGTTGTTGTGGTCGACCTTCTGCTGCTGTGCGCGCCAGTACATGTAGCCCGACAGCGCCACCAGGATGACGAAGATGAGGCCGTCGCCGGCGAGCGCGTTGCCCGTGGCGTTCTCGACGACCTGCGACAGCCAGAACGACAGCGCGCCGACGAGTCCGGCGGCGGGCAGCGTGATCAGCCACGCCGCGGCCATCCGGCCCGCGACGGCCCAGCGGACCTGCGCGCCGGGCTTGCCGACGCCGCTGCCGAGGATGGAGCCGGTGGCGACGTGGGTCGTCGACAGCGCCATGCCGGCGGCACTCGAGGACAGGATGATCGCGGCCGAGGAGGCCTCCGCGGCCAGGCCCTGCGGCGACTCGATCTCCACCAGACCCTTGCCGAGCGTGCGGATGACGCGCCAGCCGCCGATGTAGGTGCCCAGCCCGATGGCCAGCGCGCAGGACGCGATGACCCAGAACGGCAGGCCGTCCTCCTTGACGTTGCCGGTCAGGTGGCCGGTGGTGATCAGCGCGAGCGCGATGACGCCCATGGTCTTCTGCGCGTCGTTGGTGCCGTGGGCCAGCGCGACGAGCGAGGCAGTGGCGATCTGGCCCCAGCGGAAACCGTCCTCGCGACGCTTCTTCGCGACGTTGCGGGTGAGGCGGTAGACGATCCAGGTGCCGCACGCCGCGACGAGGCCGGCGATGAACGGTGCGGCCAGGGCGGGCACGACGACCTTGCCGATGACGCCGCTCCAGTTGACGCCCGCCGTACCGAGTGCGGCGAGGCCTGCGCCGATGAGGCCGCCGAACAGGGCATGCGAGGAGCTGGACGGGATGCCGAACAGCCACGTCACCAGGTTCCAGAGGATGCCGCCGATCAGGCCGGCGAAGATGATCGTCAACCCCGTCGAGGCGTCGATCCCGGTGACCAGCGACCCGGTCTTGGAGTCCTGGATCTTCAGCACCGACGTGGTGACGGTGATGGCGACCTCGACCGACAGGAACGCGCCGACGAGGTTGAGCAGGCCGGCCAGGATCACCGCCGTCTTGGGCTTCAGGGCACCGGTGGCAATGGACGTCGCCATGGCATTGCCGGTGTCGTGGAACCCGTTGGTGAAGTCAAATGCCAACGCTGTGGCAATCAACAGCACCAGGATGATCAGCTCTCCGCTCATGAGGATGATTCTGAGGGATTCTCAGCGAAATCACCTAGCCGGTGTGACCATGTCGATGCGGCCTGAACAGGCAGTTTGCCGTCGACCGGGATGTGTTCATCGACTGTTCATGTTGGCTTCGTCGCCGCGACGCCCGGCGACGCCTCGGGTTGCCCATGGCTCGCACCGGGTAGGTGGTCGCCGATAGCATTCGACCGTCCGGCATCGAGGCCGCACCGCCGCGCACTGAGGGGAGGAACAGTCGTGAACGCTTTCCTGTCGAAGATCGTCGCGTGGCTGCACGCCGGCTACCCCGAGGGCGTGCCGGGCGCCGACCGCGTGCCGCTGCTGGCGCTGCTCAACCGGCAGCTGACCCAGGACGAGGTCACGGCCGTCTCGCAGGAGTTGATCAAGCGGCGCGAGTTCGACCACGTCGACATCGGCGTGCTGATCACCGGCGTCACCGACGAACTCCCCCGCGAGGAGGACGTCGAGCGCGTGCGGTCGCACCTCGCCGAGCGCGGTTGGCCACTGGACGATCCTCGCGACGAGAATCCGGAGCCCACGACATAGCCAGGTTGCGCGCGGTCGTCATCCCGCCCGTCCCGGCCGCCGCGGTCCTGGTGTCGGTGCTCGAAGGCGTCCTCGACGGCCGCGAGCCCGGCATCCTGCCGTTGCCCGCCGACGAGCGCGAGGCCGAGCTGTTGAGCACCTCCCTGCGGGTGGGTGAGGACGTCGACGACGACGTGGCCGTCGTGGTCTCCACGTCGGGGACGACGGGCACCCCGAAGGGCGCACTGCTCACCGTGCCCGCGCTGATCGCCAGTGCCGACGCCGCCAACGACCGGCTCGGCGGGCCGGGGACTTGGCTGCTGGCGCTGCCCGCGCACCACGTCGCGGGTCTGCAGGTGGTGGTGCGCAGCGTCATCTCCGGCACCGTGCCCGCGGTGGTCGACCCGAGCTTCACCAACGACGAGCTGTGCGCCGCGATCGAGACCATGGGGTCCGGGCCCCGCTATGCGTCGCTGGTGGCCGTGCAGCTCGACAAGGCCCTGGCCGATCCCGCGGCCACCGCCGCGCTGGCGTCGCTGGACCGCGTGCTGATCGGCGGCGGCCCGATGCCCGCGAACGTTGCCGAAAGAGCTACTGCGGCAGACATTCCCGTCGTCCGGACCTACGGCATGAGCGAGACTGCGGGCGGCTGCGTGTACGACGGGGTGCCGCTCGAGGGCGTCGACGTGCGACTCGACGGCGGCCGCATCCTGCTCGGTGGCGCCACCCTGGCCAAGGGATACCGGAATCCGGTCGACCCGGATCCGTTCTCGGAAGCGGGCTGGTTCCGCACCGACGACGTTGGCGGCGTTGACGATTCAGGTGTCCTGCGGGTGCTCGGACGGGTCGACGACGCGATCGGCACCGGCGGGTTGACGGTGATGCCCGCACTGGTCGAGACCGCGCTCGCCGATCACCCCGCCATCAGCGACTGCGCGGTGTTCGGCGTCACCGACGGCCGGCTCGGCCAGCGGGTGGCCGCGGCGGTGGTGCTGGCCGCGGGCGCGGCGGTCCCTACGGCCGAGGAGCTGCGCGCGCACGTCGCACGGACCCTCGACGCGACGGCCGGGCCGCGCGAGGTCCACGTCGTCGACGAGCTGCCGCGCCGCGGCATCGGCAAGGTCGACCGAAGGGAACTCGCCGCGCGGTTCGACGCCGGAGGATGATGTCGGCATGGATCACCACGCCACCCTCGTCACCAGCGTCGAGCAGCTCCGCGACATCGTGGGCCATCCGGCCGCCCCGGCCGCGAAGAAGGTGACGGGCAGTCTGTCGGCCGCACAGCAGGACTGGCTGTCGCACTCTCCGCTGGGCTTCGTCGCGACCACCGACGAGGCGGGGCGGGTCGACGTCTCCCCCAAGGGCGATCCGCCAGGGTTCGTCCGCATCCTCGACGACGTCACCATCGCGATCCCGGAGCGGCCCGGCAACAGACGTGTCGACGGCTTCCTGAACGTGCTGCAGCGCCCCCACGTGGGGACGGTGTTCGTCATCCCCGGTCGCGGGGACACGCTGCGCATCAACGGCACGGGCCGGGTGGTCTCCGACGCCGACTACTTCGACGCCATGGTGGTCGACGGCAAGCGGCCGATCCTGGCGCTCGAGATCGCGATCGAGGAGGTGTTCTTCCACTGCGCCAAGGCCTTCCTGCGCTCGGACGCATGGAAGCCCGAGACGTGGGATCCGACGGCCGTACCGTCGGTCGCGCAGCTGGCCAAGGCCATCAAGCCGGACGCCAGCGACGAGGAATTGCAGAGGTACTACGACGAGGACAACATGCGCCGGATCCTGTACTGATCACGACCCGGATTTGCTGTGAGGTTTGAATTTAACGGTTCGGGCAATACTCGCTCCGGAACAAGACGGTTCCCCTCGACAGATCGGAAGAACAATGATCGTCCTCGGTGTGATCTTGCTGCTCATCGGCTATTTCACCAGCTTGTCGATTCTGTACACGATCGGCGCCATCCTGGTCGTCGTCGGAGTGGTGCTGTGGATCCTCGGTGCGGTCGGACGCCCGGTCGGCGGCCGAAAAGTGTGGTTCTAGGTTCTAGATCCCTAGTCCCCGAGCCGACGCCGTCATGACCTCAGCCGCGGGGCGCAGCGTTCATACCGAACGCAGTGACCATCCGGTAACCCCGGTGGTCCGCGCCGCCGCGGCGTGGTCGTGGCGGCTTCTCGTCATTGCGGCGGCCGCCTACGTCGCCATCGAAATACTGGTCCGACTCGGCGTCGTCGTCGTCGCCATCGCCATCGCGCTCGTCTTCACCGCGCTCCTGCTGCCCGCCGTCGACTTCCTCGACCGCTACGGCGCCGTCCGCGGTGGCGCGGTGGCCTTCGTCCTCCTCCTCGGCATGGCCGTCCTCGCCGGCGTGATGGCCTTCGTCGTCAACCAATTCATCGCCGGCGCACCACAACTCGCCGACGAAGTCACTCGCAGCATCGAGAGCACCCGCGACTGGCTCATCAACGGACCCGCCAACCTGAGCGGCGACCAGCTCAACCGCGCCGGCGACACCGTCATCGAGTCGATCCGCGACCACCAGGCCCAGCTCACCACCGGTGCACTCTCCACCGCCGGCACGATCGCCGAAATCCTCACGGGCGCACTGCTGTGTCTGTTCACCGTCATCTTCTTCCTGCTCGGCGGCCGCAACATCTGGTCGTTCGTCACCCGCGTCGTCCCGGCCGCACAACGCGCACGCGTCCGCGAGGCGGGTGCAGCGGGATTCCACTCGCTCGCCGGATACGCGCGGGCCACCTCCCTCGTCGCGCTCGTCGACGCGGTGGCCATCGGCAGCGGCCTGGCGATCATGGGCATTCCCCTTGCGCTGCCCCTGGCATCGCTGATCTTCCTGGGCGCATTCGTCCCCGTCGTCGGCGCACTCGTCACCGGACTCCTCGCCGTCCTCGTCGCGCTGCTGGCCAAGGGCTTCGTCTTCGCCGCGATCACGCTCGGCCTCATCGTCGCCGTCATGCAGCTCGAGGCGCACGTGCTACAGCCGCTGGTGATGGGTCGGGCGGTGTCGCTGCACCCGCTGGCCGTGGTCCTGGGCATCACGGCGGGCAGCGTGCTCGCGGGCATCGTCGGCGCACTGCTCGCCGTGCCCGCCATCGCCTTCTTCAACAGCTTCGTCCGCGTGCTGGCCGCCGACGACCCCGACGCCCGCGGCGAAGCCCTCGAGAACGACGACGGCCCCCTCGTGGACGCCGACGCCGACACACCCGACTGACCGTCCTCCTGTGGCCGGTATCACGGCCGTCCGGCATGCGCTTCGACGCCGTGCCACCGACTACCAATACATGCACATCGACAGCGGTATCCGGCGGTGACGTCGATGACGGCCGTACACCCCTCCGTCGCGTCGAGCCTCAAGATTTCGATGCAGATCGCCGACGGCACCGTGATCCTGTCGATCGTGGGCACCGTCGACACCACCACCACGCCGATGCTGTCGGCGCACGTCGCCAACGCACTCCTGCCGCGCCCGCGGACCGTGCTTCTCGACATGCGGCGCGTGACGTCGTGCACGCCGGCCGGCTGCCAGGCTCTGGTCCGCGCCCACCACACCGCCCTGCCCATCCGGGTCGCGATCGTGGCCGACACGCGCCGATGCGGCCACCTCGCCGAGGAGTGCCCGGTGCCCCTCTACGCCAGCATCGACGAGGCACTCACCGCGCACCGCGCCCGCACCACCGGCTGAGTTTCGCACCGGTCACCCGGGGTACCGGGCCATCGTGGTTGGTGCTCGCGTTGATGCTCAGGACTTCGTGCCGCAGACGCGGGACCACGCCGCGCTGGCCGAGGCCGCAGGTCGGTGCCGTGGCTGCGATCTATATCAGGACGCCGACCAGGTCGTGTTCGGCGACGGTGCCTCCGCCGCGCGGATGATGCTGGTGGGCGAACAACCCGGTGATCACGAGGACAGGGCCGGCGCCCCGTTCGTCGGACCTGCGGGACGGGTGCTGAACAAGGCACTCGACGCTGCGGGCATCGCCCGGGAGCCGCTGTACGTCACCAACGCCGTCAAGCACTTCAAGTTCACCCGCTCGGAGGGCAGCAGCAGACGGCTGCACGAGACGCCGAGCAGGCTCGAGGTGGTGGCCTGCCGGCCGTGGCTGTTCGCCGAACTCGAGTCCGTCGCGCCGGAGGTCGTGGTCCTGATGGGCGACCGCGGCGAAGTCACTGTTGGGCAACGACTTCCGCGTCACCGCGCACCGTCAGGAGGTCATCGAGATGCCGACGTCGCCCGAATCGAACGACCCGAGGCCCGACCTGGTGGTGACGGTGCATCCGTCGTCGATCCTGCGCGGCCCGCCCGAGGCCAGGGACGAGTCGTTCGCAGGCCTGGTGGCCGACCTGCGATTCGCCGCGAGCCTGCTGGACGCGACCGTTTAGACGCCCGCCGACGAGGTAGCCGCAACACCGAAACGGAAGGGGCCCCACGTGTCAGACGACGTCACGGTCACGTTCATCGGAAATGCCACCACGCTCATCTCCACCGGTGACCTCACCCTGCTGACCGATCCGAACTTCCTGCACCGCGGTCAGCACGCCTACCTCGGCCACGGACTGGTGTCGAAGCGGCTGCACTCCCCTGCACTGACGATCGACCAGCTACCCGCCATCGACGCCATCGTGCTGTCGCACATGCACGGCGACCACTGGGATCGCGTCGCCCAGCGCGACCTGGACCACGACCTGCCGGTCGTGACGACCCGGCACGCTGCTCCCCGCCTGCAGCGCAGGGGCTTCCACAACGCGCTGGGTCTGGACACCTGGGCGTCGCACACGCTGGAGGGGAGCCGGAACCGCATCGTGCTGACGTCGCTACCGGGACGGCACGCCCCGCTGTGGACGCGCCGGCTCCTGCCGCCCGTGATGGGCACCATGGTGGAGATCGGACCGCTCGACGGGGCACCAGCAGGCGGCTGTACGTCTCCGGCGACACCCTCTACATCGACGAACTCGCCGAGATCCCCGTGCGATTCGACGCGATCGACGCCGGGGTGCTCCACCTCGGCGGCACCCGCATCCCGGCGGGCCGCAAGCTCCCGTTCGGGCTCACCGTCACCATGGACGGCGAGCAGGGCGCCGCCACCGCGGAACTGCTCGACCTGCCGTCGGCCATCCCGGTGCACTTCGACGACTACGGCGTCTTCGCCTCGCCGCTGTCGGACTTCCGCGCGGCGATGGAGCGACGCGGTCGCGCCGACCGCCTCGTGGAACTCGAGCGCGGCGGGTCGGTCACCCTCTGAACTCCGCGCCGCACCGCGAACAGTCGACCGGTCGCCGGGGTGACGTCCGGGGAAGTAGGGTCGCTGACGTGGACGGATCCTGATGAGCGAGCAGCTGGACGAATCCTTCGAGACGCTCCTGCGGTACATGCGGGACGCCAGGGGGTTCGACTTCACCGGGTACAAGCGCACGTCGCTCACCCGGCGGGTGCGGCACCGCATCGAGCAGCTGGGCGTGACCTCGTTCGAGGACTACCTCGACGTCCTGCAGGCGAGCCCAGAGGAGTTCGCCGCGCTGTTCAACACCATCCTCATCAACGTCACGGCGTTCTTCCGCGACCCCGCCGCCTGGGAGTTCCTCCGCGCCGAGGTGATCCCCAACCTGGTCTCCGCCCGCGGTGGCGACCAGACGATCCGGGTCTGGAGTGCGGGCTGCGCGTCCGGCCAGGAGGCCTACACGCTGGCCATGCTGCTGGCCGACGCCATGGACCCCGACGCGTTCCGGCAGCGCGTCAAGATCTACGCCACCGACATCGACGAGGATGCACTCACCGAGGCGCGCGGCGCGTCGTACGACGAAAGGGCCGTGGAGTCGGTGCCGCCCGACTTCCTCGAGCGCTACTTCGAGCACGTCGGCAACCGGTACGTGTTCAACAAGGACCTGCGCCGTGCGGTGATCTTCGGGCGCAACGACCTGGTCAAGGACGCCCCCATCTCGCGGGTCGATCTGCTGGTGTGCCGCAACACCCTGATGTACCTGAACGCGGAGACCCAGCGAAACGTGTTGCGCCGCCTACACTTCGCGCTCGCGCCGGCGGGGGTGCTGTTCCTCGGCCACGCCGAGATGCTGCTGAGCCACTCCGACAAGTTCGCCCCGGTGGACCTCGCGAACCGGATCTTCGTCCGCGCCGCGGGATCTCGCAGTGAACTCACCCGGGTGGAGGCACCGGATCCGCGCACCGAGCGCCAGGGCAGCCTGACCGGCCTTGCACCGATCCGCGATCTGGCCTTCGCCGCCAGCCCCGTGCCGCAGATCGTCGTGACCGGCCAGGACACCGTCGCGATGATCAACCACCAGGCCGAGGTGACGTTCGGGCTGTCCGCACGCGACATCGGGCGGCTGCTGCGGGATCTGGAGATCTCCTACCGTCCGGTCGAGCTGCGCGCCTACGTGGAGCAGGCCAAGGTGGAGCGCCGGGCGGCGAAGATCGCCGACGTCAGCTGGGAGCGCCCGGGTGCGGAGACCACCTGGTTCGAGATCCACGTCAACCCGCTCGTCGACTCGGAGAACGGTCTGGTCGGGGTGTCGGTCGTGTTCTTCGACGTGACGGCCAACCGGATTCTCGTCGAGAAGGTGGTGCAGACCAACGGCCAACTCGAGTCGGCCTACGAGGAACTGCAGTCGACCAACGAGGAACTCGAGACCACCAACGAGGAACTCCAGTCCACCGTCGAGGAACTCGAGACCACCAACGAGGAACTCCAGTCGACCAACGAGGAACTCGAGACGATGAACGAGGAGTTGCAGTCGACCAACGACGAACTCCACACCATCAACGAGACGCTGCGCGAACGCACGGGTGAACTCGACGACGCCAAGACCTTCCTTGGCTCGCTGGTCAACTCGATCAACGTCGGGATGATCGTCCTGGACCGCGAGATGCGGGTGGTGTCGTGGAACGGCGGCAGCGAGGAACTGTGGGGCATGCGCGCGGAGGAGACCACCGGTGTCCCGTTCACCAACCTGGACATCGGGCTCCCGATCGAGGTGCTCAAGCCGCTGATCGGCAACGCGTTCGTGGATCCCCAGGCGACCGGGCAGGCACTTGTGCAAGCGGTGAACCGCCGGGGACGACGCATCGAGGTGCGCGTGACGTGCAGTTCGTTCCGCTCGGTGGACGGCGTGGTCAGTGGCGCGTTGCTGATGGTCGAATCAGAGGAACCACCCGACCGCTGAGCGACGCGATGATCGCCGCGTGCTGGGCCGCGGCGTCGCGATGCCGTTCCGCGGCCTCCTGATGGCGGTCGCTGTCGAGGCAGTGCGACACGATCGCCGCCTGCTCGTGGGCGGCGGCCGCGCGCAGGTGCACCCGCCGCGTCTCGTCGTGGCGGGACAGCGCCGACTGGTGGGCGACCGCGGCACGCCCCACCGCCTGCTGGGCGCACTGCTGAGCGAATACCGCCGCGGCCGGGGTCGGTGCGCAGCCCCCCGCCAGTTCAATCAGACGTCGGCGGAGTTGGGACGCGCGGGTCGCGGCGAGGGCACCTCGTCGGGTGGGCGCCGAGGCCTCCTCGTCACCGGGGACACACCGGGAATCCGCGCCGATCGTCAGTGGACACCCCCTCTGCACGCCAGGGGCTCATTGTCGGCCGACGAGGGGCTGGACGCAATGGCTCCGGCCCCGGCAGCGCGGACGGGGTGCTTGAGGCGCTGCGTTCTCAACGCCTCAAGCACCGCGCGTCCGCAAACGCTGGGTGTGCGGGCGCTGGCAGCCTGCCCGGTTCCGCCGACGCTCAAACCCGCCCCGACGGCCGGGTCGGCGATGGTCCGGCGTCGACTCGGCCGTGTCCCGACGCCGGGATCGACTCAGCGCTGCACGGCGCCGAGACGGCGCTCACCATCCATCCGCTGCGCCAGGGGCTGGGAGTCCACGATCTCGACGACGTTGTCCCGCAGTCTGATCCAGCCGTGCTCGCAGAAGTCGGCCAGTGCACGATTGACGCATTCCCTCGACGTCCCCGCGAGCTGCGCGAACTGCTCCTGGTTGAGGTCGAGGGTGAGTCGGATCACGCCGCCGTCCTGGCGGCCGAACTGCTGTGCGAGCCGGAGCAGGTGCTTGGCGACGCGGGCCGACACCGTTGCCGACATCAGGTCGGTGATGTCGTCGGAGCTACGCCGGATCCGGCGCGCCAGCACGCGCATCAGGTGGTCGGCGGCCGAGGGATGGGCCGCGGCGAGATCGGTCAGCTGCGACCGGTCCCACGCCACCGCCCGGACGTCGGTCATCGCGACGGCGGTCGCGGGCTGCCCGGTGCCGTCGAGGACCGCCACCTCGCCGAGCACGTCCGACGGTCCGAGCACCGTGTAGAGGCACTTCTTGCCGGCGGGGGAGACACGGCCGAGGCGGACCTTGCCCTCGGTGATCAGGTAGACGCACTCGGGCGGGTCACCCTCGGCGAAGATGACGTCACCCTCGTCGAAGGCCACCTTGACGGCCTTGCGCCTGGTGGCCGTGGGCCGGTCGATCGTCTGGGTCATGGCACCTCCTTCGAATCCGCGACGTCGCTGACCCCTACCCCGGCCTGCGGCGGCGATTCTCCGGGCGCCACGCGCTTCGCGATCTGGCCCGCGGTGATCGTTCCCCGTCCACCGCGGTCCGGGCGTCAGCGGCGACGTCGCCGCCACCACGCCAGGAGGCCGACGACCACCAGCACGCCGACCGCGATGCCTGCGGCGCTGCCCCGGTTGGCGTCGATGCCGGAGCCGACGTCGTGCGCCTTCTGCGCCACTGCGGCCTTGGCCTCCTCGGCCTTGTCGTGGGCCCGCGCCTTCACGTCGACCTTGTCGGCGAGCGCCGACACGGTGTCCGCCAGTTCCTCGCGGGTCGCCTCGATGTCGGCCTGCAGTTCGTCGACGCCGGCGTCCTCGTCGGGTTCGGGTCGTGGGTCGTCAGGCATGGCGGGCATCGTTCACCTCTCGTACGTCGTCCTTGACGGTCTCGGCCGTCCTGGGGGCCACGGGTGCGACCTCGTCCACCTGCTTCTTGGCCAGCGCGCCTGCGATGCCGGCCACCACGAAGAGCACCGCGGCGACGATGAGCGCGGCCGCCCAGACGGGCAGCACCAGTGCCAGCGCGGCGATGCCCGCGGCGATCACCGCCCCGAACCCGAACAGTGCCAGCACTCCGGCGGCCCCACCGAGGCCCGCTCCGAATGCCGCATGCTTCGCGGAGTCCTGGAACTCCCGTTGCGCCAACCGGATCTCGTCACGCACCAGCCTCGAGGTCTGCGCGGACAGTCGCCCGAGCAGCTCGCCCATCGATGCGTCCGTATCGCCGGGTCTGGTGTTCGCGGTTGCGTCCATGACCGTCTCGCCTCCCAAGGTCGGTTCCTGGGGACGCGGTACCCGACGACGTCGGCGACAAACGCGGCCTCGTCAGAGCCGGTTCTGGGGTCCCATCACGGCCCACACCGTCTTGCCGCCGTCGATCGGGGTGTTGCCCCAGGCCAGCGTGAGTACGCCGACGATGGTCAGCTCGCTCAACCGGCCTGCCGCTTCGGCGTCCTCCCGGACCGCTGCCGCCGCGCTGTTCCCGTCGGAGACCGCGACGGTCACGTTGGCGCGGTTCAGCTCGAGCCGGAGATCCGGGCGACTGTCGGTGTGCCGCAGGACGTTGTCGACGAGCACCGTCGCCACGACGGTCGCCGTGGCGACCATGTCGGCCGAACCCCATGCCGTCAGCCAGTGCGCGACGAATTCGCGTGCGGCGGGCACCGACGACGACGTCGCCGGCCACTCGTGACGCATGCGTCGGCGCACGCCGGGGTGCTCCCGGGTCAGCGCCGCGACCGCCGCGTCGACGTCCCGGAACACCGGGACGTACCGGGCGATGCCGTTGCGCGCCAACGTCCGCCGACCCGACGCGTGCGCACAGGAGATGCCCATCGGCACGTCCGGCCACTGGTTGGTCAGCCACCGGGCACTGGTGAACACCGCCCATGCCGACGGCCTTGGCGCGACGACGTCGGTCACGTCCATGACGAGGTTGGCGGGTCCGTCGACCGCCGCCTTGAGGATCGCGTCGCGCGCAGTCCGGTAGGTGACGCCGTCCAGGACGCCGCTCATCAGCAGGGCGGTATGCCCCGGGGCGACGTGCTGATCGATCCTCAGCAGATCGGCGTCGTCAGGACGGGTCACGGGGCTTCCCCCATACCCGCGACGAGCTGCCCAGCAGCTTCCTCAACTCGCTCGCCGCACTGTCCGCCTCCTCGGCGATCTCGAGATACCGGCTGCTGAGCACGCCGTCGTTGATCACCTTGGCATGCGAACGAGCCAACTGCGCCTTTTCGAGGAGGCTGCGCAGTGCGACACCCAGCGCGTTCTCGGTGTCCTGGGTCCACGCCTCGAGCAGCGCCTCGGGCGTCCACGCGTGTCCGATCCGGCAGCGCAGGTTCCCGTCGCCGATGGAGACCAGGGAGCCGCTGCAGTCGGGACACGTGTGTCCCGATGGCACGCCCAGCTCCATGACGTCGAATTCCCCGAATGGCGGTCCCATGGCGATCTCGTTCTCCAACGCGAGCACCGGATCCGGCGTACCCGTCGATCCGTTGTCGTGGCTCGGTTCGAGGGACTTCAATAGCGCGCCTGCCCCGGCAGCAGAGACCGTGTGCTGCACGTCCACCATCGCCAGGGCGTTGCGTGGCATGTCCGGGTACAGGGCATCGTCGGGGTCCTGCACCATCGTCACCCCTCCCCGCGAGCGGATTGCCTGCAACCCCAGGACGCCGTCGTCGAGCACCCCGGACATCACGATGCCGGTCGCCTTCGGGCCGTAGGACAGTGCGAGCGAGCGCATCAGTGGGTTGATCGCCGGCCGGTGCCGGTCCTCGGTCGGCCCGCCCGAGAGCACGATCCTGCCGTCCTCGACGAGCATGTGCCGGTCCGGTACGGCGACGTACAGCCGTCCGGCCCGCAACGGTTCGCCGTCGCGCGCCGCGGCGGCCGGCAGCGGACCGCTGCGGTCCAGGATCTGGCCGAGGACGCTCGGCGCGCTGGGCGCGACGTGCAGGACCACCAACACTGCCTGGCGCAGGTCCGGCGGAAGACCGGCGGCGAATTGCTTGAGCGCCTCGACCCCTCCGGCCGACGCACCCACCCCCACCACACCGAGTGGGGCGTCGTCCGCAGAAGGCGTCACCATGTGATTCGACTACCCGATGTGAGTGCCGTCAACCGAACCTGCGCGCAGAAGTCAGCCCACGCGGGACATCGGCGCCACCCCGTCGTCGCTCATGCGCTCGCGCAGGGTGTCGAGTGCGCGTGCGAGCAGGCGCGAGACGTGCATCTGGGACAGTCCGACCCGGGCCGCGATCTCGCTCTGCGTCAGCGACTCGAAGAACCGCATCTGGAGAATCTGCTGTTCCCGCCGCGGCAGCGTCGCGAGATGGGCGCGCAGGTCCTCGCGGTCCTCGATGTGCCGGATGGCCGGGTCGGGCCCTCCGAGCCGGTCCACGATCGCGACGCCGTCGTCGTCGTCACCGAAGACCGCATCGATCGACCGCGCGGTATACGACGCGCCCGCCACCAGACCTTCGACGAGATCCTCACGGGGAACGCGCAATTCAGCGGCCAGCTCCGACGGTGTCGGTGCCCGCCCCAGCTTCTGCGACAGGTCGCTGATCGTCGGTGCGATGTGCGGGTAGATGTCCTTCAGCCGCCGCGGCACCTTCACCGCCCAGCTGAAGTCGCGGTAGTACCGCTTGACCTCCCCCATGACGGTCGGGACCGCGAACGCGAGGAAGTCGCCCGCGTCGGGGTCGTACCGGTTGACCGCGTTCAGCAGTCCGACACGCGCCACCTGAACGAGGTCGTCCAGCGACTCGCTACCGCGGTGGTAGCGCCGGGCGATGTGGTCGGCCAACGGCAGGCACTGCTCGATGATTCGCTCCCGCAGCCGGCGAAACGCCGCGCAGTTCGGGTCGAGGGCGCGGAGTTCGTGAAACATCTCGTGTACGCCGTCGTACTGCTCGTCGGCGTGGGAGGCCGTGGCCCGTGCGATCCGGTCTCCCGACCGAGTGTGCGTCACGGTCTCGGTCCGGTCTTCCTGAATCTCCGCGGTCATGCGACCTCCTGAGCCTCGGTGTCATACACCCCACGTGGCTAAAGGGCCCTGCCGAAGAGTCTGCACCCCGATGCACCGCCGTGGGAACCCGATCACGAGTCCGGGCGGGCGGTCTCCGATCGGCCGAAGATGCGTTCCCAGCAGTCGTTTCAGCGTCTGAACCTCTCAAATCCATCAAGTTTCCTTTCGTTGACGGGATAGTCAACGGCGGGTGTTTCGCTTCGTTTGACGGATGTCCCGGCTTCGACCGCCGACGACGAATTAGTTAGAGCCGGTACCGATCTCGGAATCGTCGCCGTCCGGTCGGCCCGACGGTTCCGGGTGGCGGTCACTCGTCGGCGTGCTGTCGTCCAGTGACGACTGTGTCGTGGTGAAGCTGGGCGCGTCGCCGCCGCCGTCGGTGCATCCAGCGAGCAACGGGATGGGGCCCAGCAACATCACAGCCGATCCCACGACCGCCATGAACCTGGCCTTGGTGCAACGCATTACGGACATGGTGAACTCCTCGCCGGTGAAAGGGACTACCAGCGGCGCTACCCCGTGCGACGTGCGACGAAACCGGTCAGCGTTCGTGCTGCGCGGTGCCCTTCTCCACGATCTGCTCGGCGATTCGGGTCACCGGCGTGTTCGTGTCCTGCGACAGCTTCTTCAACAGATCGAAGGCGCGTACCGCGTCGACGGCGAAACGCTCCATGAGCATGCCCTTGGCCTGGCCGATGATGTCCCGCGACGCGAGCGCGCTGCGAAACTGTTCGTCCCGCCGCATCATCCCCCACGCCAGCGCGGCATGGGTGGCGAAGACGAAGCCCAATTCGACGGCGTCGTCGTCGAACGCGCCGGGCTCCTCGGCATAGAAGTTCAATGCGCCGAGGGTGCTCTGGTCGACGAACAGTCGGAACGAGACGATCGACCGGACGGGGCTCTCCCGCAGGGCACTGCGGGAGTAGCGCGGCCACCGGCTCTCCGTGGTCAGATCGTCGACCCTGACCACGTGGTCCTCCCACGCGGCCTCCAGGCACGGCCCCTGCCGCTCCCGCTCCTGGATCTCGTCGAGCGCTGCCGCGATGGGGTTGGTGGCCGCAATCGACCGCACCTCACCGCCGCGGCTCGCCACCGTCACACCCGCGTACTGCGCGCCCGGAAGCGCACGCGTGGCGCTGTCGATGATCTCGGACAGCATCGCGCCGACGTCGTTGGGAACGTTGCGCTGCACGTCCGCCAACAGCGCCGCCATCTCGGCAATCCTCGACGTTGCCTCGTCGTGCGACACGCAACCTCCCGATCTGATCAATTCGAACGAAGAATAGCGCGGTGTTCGTGGTCCGCGGCCTCGTCGGACAATCGACCATCGCCGTCGCGAAGGAAGTCGTTCGTTTTCCGGCACCCGGCGTTTTCGCGCCGATCACCCGGGTACGTGGGCGGCATGCCGAATCCCATCGATGTACAGAAGGCCCTCGCGGGCGCCAGCTACCCCTCCAGCAAGGCCGATCTCGTCGACCTCGCGAAGAGCAACGGTGCCGAGCAGGGCGTCGTCGACGACATCGCCGGCCTCCCCGACGGCGACTTCGGCGGACCCGATCAGGTCGAGAAGGCACTCTTCTAGGTCACCCGATGACCGACGACGACGACGCGACGTGGAAGGACTTCCACGACGCCGTGAACATGACCGCCAGTCAGCTCGAGAAGTGGCTCGACTCAGACGAATCCAAGGAGGTCGGGCAGAAGTCCGGCGACTCGGAGTCCACGGGGCACGCGAGTGGGCGACACATCGTCGAGATCTTGAAGTCCAAGAAGGGCGACCTCGGCGACGACGACTACGCGCACATGCGGAAGGTCGTCGGATACGTGAAGCGCCATCTGGCGCAACGACCCTCGGGTGACGTCGAGGACAGTCGGTGGCGGTACTCGCTGATGAACTGGGGCCACGACCCCACCTGAGTACTACTGCCGCAGGGTGACGTGCGGGCTCTGCCCGAACGTCTCGCGGTACAGCACGGCGAACCGCCCGGTGTGGGCGAATCCCCACCGGGCGGCGATCGCCGTCACGGTGTCGGCGTCCCTGGTGCCCTCCCGTAGGGCGCGGTGGACATGGTCGAGTCGCACCCGCCGTAGATACGCCATCGGCGTGGTGTCGAGGTGGCGGCGGAACATGTACTGCAGCGCGCGCGGCGTCACGTAGACGGCTGCGGCGATGTCCACGACGCCGATGTCGTCGGAGGCGTGTTCTTCGATGTAGCCCACGGCCCGCCGCACCAGTGCGGGATGGTGCGACAGGTCCGCGCCCGATTCCGCGTCGTCCGCCTCCGACGCGGTGTTCGGGAACACCGCGAGTGTGGTGGCTGCGAGAAGCCGTGCCGCCGAGGCGATCACGAGCGGCGTGGCGACCTCCTCGTCGGCGAGGACCGTCTCCTCGACGAAGCGCCGGACCTTGATCCATGCCGCGGCCGACTCCGGGCCGCGCGGGGTGATCGACGTGAAGCGCACCGGCTTGAGCCGCATCGCAGTCGAGTCCGCGGCCACGCGGTCGAGGAGGTCCTGATCGAGCACCGCAGTCTTGAGGAGGGGATCCCGTGTCCTCAGGACGACATCGGCATTGCCTGCCGAGCCCAGCACGACGTCACCCGGACCCGCGGCACCCACCGCATCGTTCACGGAGTTGTCCACCTGGCCGCCGACCGTCCACAGCACGACGACGCCGGGCACGTCGTCCGCTCGGGTCTCCGCCTGACCGCCGTGCCGCACGTCCTCCAGCGAGAAGGCGCCTGCGTCGATGCGGCGATGCAGGAGCCCAGGGCGCGTCGTGCCGGCTCGGGCGCGCATGGGATCGAGGATCCTCACGTCGATGTCGGCGCGGTACAACCGGCCCAGGTGCTTCCGGACCTCGTTGACGTCACCGGTGCGCACCTCGTGTCGATGGACGAGGGTGGATTCAGAAGCTAAGGATTCGGGGTTCACATCGACTCCACGCAGTGGCCGCCGAGCTACATCTCAACCCGCTTGGCGGCCCACTATACCTTCGACGAAACGTTTCGCATACCGGATAGCCCACGGCACCGGAAAGTCACACCAGCGCTGCGCCATGCGCGCCCGTCGTCTGGAACCTCACCCGGCGGGCGATCTCCCCGGCATGGTCGGCGAAGCGGCCGTAGAACCGGCCCAGCAGGACCGCGTCGATGGCCGCCGTCGCACCGTGCGACCAGTCCTTCTGCATGACGGCGCGGTGTACCCCACGGTGCAGCGACTCCATCGCGTCGTCGTCGTCCAGGATCTGCTCGGTCTGAACTCCCGTGCCGTCCAGTACCGCGGCGCGGCACCGGTCTGCGAGATCGACTGCGAGGGATCCCATCTCGACGAAACTCGGTCGCAGATGATCGGGAACGACCCGGGCCGGGTGGCGGAGCGCGGGCACGCGGGCGATGTGGGCGGCGAGGCCACCCATCCGGTCGGCGTCGCCGGCGATCTGAATGGCGGTGACCACCTCACGGAGGTCGCGGGCGACGGGCGCCTGACGGGCCAGGATGCCGACCACCTGACGTTCGACCGCAGCCTCCAGTGCGCGGAGGCGTTCCACGTCGCCCGACACGCGGTTGGCTGCGTCGAGGTCGGCGGCCAGCAGTGCGTCCGTGGCCGAGCCGGCAGCGCTGCCCGCCAGTGCGCACATCCGGCCGAGGTCGGCGCGCAGGGCGTCCAGTTGCCGGTGGTAGTCCGCGCGCATCGCTCACTCCAGTTCGTCACGTCCGTAGCGGCATCCGGTACCCCGCTTCGGAGACGCTCAAACCCCTCAGCCGGGATACGCCGGATACTGGTGGTCCTTCAGCAGGGCCGCGAGGTGCGCGGCGTTGCGGGCCGCATTCGCCGTCGTCGACGCCACGGCGGACGGCACCTCGTCGAGGTCCTTGAAGTCGGTGCCGTGCATCGCCTCACCGTTCCAGTAGGTGCAGCCCTGCGCGGCGATGGAGAACCCGACGTCGTTGAGCGCCTGGAACAGGTCGGCGACGATCTTGTGCGCGCCGTCCTCGTTGCCGACCACCGCCGCGACGGCCACCTTGCCCACCATGCTCGGCCGGTTCTGATCGTCGGTCTCGGACAGCTCGGCGTCGAGTCGCTCCAGGACGCGTTGCGCCACGCTCGACATGTGGCCCATCCAGGTCGGCGTGGTGAGCACCAGGATGTCCGCTGCCCGGACCCGCTCGCGCAGTCTCGGCCACTGGTCGCCCTCGCCCATGTCGGTCTCGACGCCCGGTTTCAGGTCGTAGTCGACGCAGCGCACCACCTCGCCCGTCACGACCGACTTCCTCAGCTCCGCGAGGATCTGCGTCGCGATCAGCTCGGCGCTGGACTCGGCCGGACTCGGCTTGAGGCTGCAGGTCAGGGCGATCGCGGTGAGCGGTGTCGATGACGTCATGGGGCGCGGCTACCCGAGCGACGTGCGGCGAAACGGGGACTGCGGTCGCCCTCAGGCCGACGGTGCGAAGGTCATCGACAACCGCGTGCCGCCGGTGCTGGTGCTCAGGTCGACGCGTGCGCTGAGGGCTCTCATCAGCGGAAGGCCGCGCCCACGGGCCACGTCCGCATCCGTGGCGCCGCCTCGCCACCGGCCGAAGTCCTCGATGGTGAAGCAGATGGCGTCCGGTGCGCGCTCGGCGGTGATGCGGACCGTGCCCTCGGACTTTCCGAGGTAGGCGTGTTCGATGCTGTTCGAGCAGGCCTCGTTCACGACGAGCAGGATGTCGGCGGCGAGGTCGGCGGAAATGCCGACGAGGGTCATCCACTCCGACACCCGTCGGCGAATCGCGGCCAGTTCCTGCGCGCGAGCAGGAACCTCCACCTCGAGCGGCGGCGGCGAGGACGCCGTCATGACCGCCCTGCGCGGTGCGGACGGGACCAGCGCACGGTCGAACGCGCGGGGTCGCGCGCGGCCGACGGGCGTGCCGTCGCGCGCGAGAACCGTACGAGCGACATGCGAACTCCCGTGATCTGATTCCGTGGCACTTCGTCTGTATGTGGTTCGTATGTGCACATTGCGGTGACTTTCCAAACCTTGCGATAGGGTCGGATCGGTTTCAGCCCGAGGCCGGACCCTGCGCTGCGTCCTGCGCGCAGTCCCTCGCCCCTCCCCCGGAGGAAGGTCTGAAGTGCCTCGAGACCTGCTGACGACCCGCGTTCGACGCCTCGCCGGTGACATCACGGTGCTGTCGGTCGACGGCGAGATCGATCTGGCGACCGCGGGCATCCTCGACGCCGCCGTCGCCGATGCCACCGCCACCGCCAGTCACGCCGTGGTCGTCGACCTGACGGGCGTCGACTTCATGGGATCCGCGGGACTGCGGATACTGGCACAGACCCACGAGCGGCTCGTACCCACGACGTTCGTCGTCGTCACCGACCGTGCTGCCACCCGGCGTCCGATCGAGGTGACCGGGTTGACCGAACTGTTCAGCACGTTCGCCACGCTCGATGCCGCGCTGGCCGCCGTCCGGCGCGATCCGGACGACTCCTAGAGTCGACGTGGAGCGCCGAGACTTTCTGCAGGACAAAGGATCTCGGCGAGATGCGGTCGCAGCTCTCGCCGGTGTCGGCGTGGTGCTGGCGGCCTTCGTCCTGCCACGGCTGAACCTCGGCGTCGCACCGCTGATCGGCGCAACACCCGAGAAGTACGCGGAACTCGCGGGATCCGCCCCCATCCACGGCTGGTGGGAGTGGCACGTCGGGGCGGGCACCCTCCCCGCGATCGTCATCGGACTGGCCGCGGCGCTGTGGGGTCCGGCCATCGCCGCCCGCGTCCCGTGGCGCGCGTTGGTCCCGTTGACGTGGGCGACGTCCTGCGCATGGGCGTTCTCGTTGGCGATGATCGACGGCTGGGAGCGCGGCTTCGCCGGCCGGTTGACCACCAAGCACGAGTACCTGCGGCAGGTACCCACCGTCGGCGACGTCTCCGAGGCCGTCCGGGGCTTTGCCGGCCGGATCCTCGACTACCAGCCCGACTCGTGGATCACCCACGTGTCCGGCCATCCCCCCGGCGCATTGCTGACGTTCGTCTGGCTGGACCGGATCGGCCTCGGCGGCGGCGCGTGGGCCGGCCTGCTGTGCCTGCTGGTCGGGTCGAGCGCCGCAGCGGCCATCGTCGTCGCGGTGCGGGCGCTGGCCGACGAGACGACCGCCCGGTCGGCCGCGCCGTTCGTGGCGGTCGCCCCCACGGCGATCTGGGTCGCCGTGTCGGCGGACGGCTACTTCGCGGGCGTTACGGCATGGGCGCTCGCGCTGCTCGCGGTGGCCGTCCGGCGCGAGGTAGGCAGCCCGGTCGCCTACGCCGCCGCGGCGGGCCTGCTGCTGGGCTGGGCGGTGTACCTCAACTACGGACTGGTGCTGATGGGACTACCCGCCGTCGCCGTGCTGCTCGCCGCCACCAAGCGGGCGGTGGCGCTGCGGGCGCTGGCCGCGGCGGTGCTCGCCGCACTGGCGGTGGTGGCGGTGTTCGTCCTGGCCGGCTTCTGGTGGTTCGACGGCTACCACCTCGTGCAGCAGCGCTACTGGCAGGGCACCGCCAGTAGCAGACCGTTCCAGTACTGGGGTTGGGCGAACTTCGCGTCGGTCGCGTGCGCCGTCGGTCTCGCCGGGGTGGTGGGCGTCGCCCGCGCCGTCGACCCGGCTGCGCTGCGCAGGCGGTCCGGCCTGCCCCTGGTCGTCGTGGGCATGCTCGCGGCGATCCTGTGCGCCACCGCCAGCATGCTGAGCAAGGCCGAGGTGGAGCGGATCTGGCTGCCGTTCACGATGTGGTTCCCCGCCGCGGCGGCGCTGCTGCCACCCCGCTCGCACCGGTGGTGGCTGCTGTGCGGCGTCGTGGGTGCGGTGCTGCTCAACAGCGCACTGGTGACGACCTGGTGAGCGGGCGGCCCGATTCCTAGGGCTTGAGCATCACCTTGATCGCACCGTCCCGCTTCTTCTGGAAGATGTCATACGCGTGCGGCGCCTCGGCGAGTGGGAGCACGTGGCTGGCGAACCCGTCCACGCCGAGCGGATCGGTGTCGGTGAGCAGCGGCATGATGTCGTCCACCCACCGCTTCACGTTGGCCTGCCCCATGTGGAGCCGGACCTGCTTGTCGAACATCGTCAGCATGGGCAGCGGGTCGGCTGCGCCACCGTAGACGCCGCTCAGCGATATCGTGCCGCCACGCCGTACGACGTCGATCGCCGAGTACAGCGCACCGAGCCGGTCTACTCCCGCGTTCTCCATGATGGGCTTGGCGATGGCGTCGGGTAGCAGTCCCGCGGCCTGCTGCACGACCTTGGTGACGGGTGACCCGTGCGCCTCCATGCCGACCGCGTCGATCACCGAGTCGGTGCCGCGTCCGTCGGTGAGGTCGCGGACGGCGTCGCCGACCGGACCGTCGAGCGCCTCGAGGTCGAGCACCTCGATGCCGAACGCGGCCGTCCTGCCCAGTCTTTCGGGTACCCGGTCGACCCCGATGACGCGGTACCCCCGGTGGTGGGCGATGCGTGCGGCCATGTCGCCGATCGGACCCAGACCGAGAATCGTCACCGACCCACCGTCGGGGACGTCGGCGTACTCGACCGCCTGCCACGCGGTGGGCAGCACGTCGGACAGGTAGACGAACCGCGAATCCGGCGGACCGTCGGGGACCTTGACGTGGGTGAACTGTGCCTGCGGGATCCGGAGGTACTCGGCCTGCCCACCCGGCACGGAGCCGTACAGCTCCGAGTAGCCGAACAGGGCCGCCCCCATGCCCTTCTCGCGCACCTGAGTGGTCTCGCACTGCGTGTAGAGCAGCCGGTCGCACATGAAGCAGCTGCCGCAGGAGATCTGGAACGGCACGACGATGCGATCGCCGACCGAGAGGTTGGAGACACCGGAGCCGACCTCGCGCACGATCCCCATCGCCTCGTGGCCGAGGACGTCCCCGGCGTTCATGAACGCCCCCAGCACCTCGTACAGGTGCAGGTCGGACCCGCAGATGTTCGTCGAGGTGACCTCGATGATCGCGTCGGTGTCCTGTTCGATCTTCGGGTCGGGGACCTCGTCCACGCGGACGTCGCGCTTGCCGTGCCAGGTCACTGCCTTCATGCGTGCCACCTTCCAGTCGGTCCGTGGCGATTACCCGGGACCCGTGACCGGAAACTCCGCTCGTGCCGGTCTAACGGGCGCCGACCGTCGACCTCGTGGCCGGACGGGCGGCGTGAGCGTCGACGGCCCGCTGGAGCGCGTTCTCGGTCTCCGAGGCGACGCGGTCCCAGCCGTAGCACGATCGGGCGCGGGCGCGTCCCGCCAGGCCCATCCCCTCACGCAGGAGCCCACCGTGCAGCATCGCCGTGAGCGCCGCGAAGAGTTTGGGCGAATTGCGCGGGGGGACCATGAGACCCGTCACGTCGTGGATGACCACGTCGCCGGCGGCCCCCGCCTCGGTGGCCACCACGGGCACACCGCATGCCATCGCCTCGAGCAGCGCCGGGTTCGTCGGCTCGTACCACGACGCGCACGCGAACACGTCTGCGGACCGCAGCAGTGCCGCACGCTCGTCGACCGGGAGCGCGCCGGTCAACCGCACCCGGCCGGACACTCCTTCGTCCACCGCCAGCCGCTGCAGCCGTGCGGCCTCCGGATCGTGCTCGAGTCCGTCGAACACGGGCCCGCCCACGATGACGAGTTCGGCGGCGGGCAACTTCGCGATCACGCGGATCAGGTCGTCGAGACCATGGTGCGGCAGGAAGTGGTCGACCGCGGCGACGATCCGGAATCCGTTCTCCTGATCGACTTTTCGGTCGGCCACCGGTCCCGTGGGCGCGAACGCGTCGACGTCCACACCCTGCGGCAGCACCGCGATGCGCGACCGCGCGCATCCCATCCGGATCAGGTCCTCGACGTCCTCAGAACACGCCGCCGCCACGCGGGTCGCGGTGCGGGCGAGGAGGCGTTCGAGCCTGGTGCGGGCGGGCGGCCCGACCACGCGAGACTGCCGCCTGGTGAGCGTCGCACCCAGTTCGGGCAGCGCCTGCACAGTCGGGATCGAGTGGCGATCGGCCGAGAGTTGCGCTGCCACACCGTGAATCCACGACCCAGCATGGACGACGTCGGGCCGCTCGGTCGACCACCTGTCGACGAGGAAGCGGGCGAAGTCGTTGAGCACACCCGCGAGGTCGGACGCCCCGGCGCCCACCGTCTGCGGCATCTGCACGACGCGGAAGCCGTCGACCTCCAGCGTCTCGGGCGCCTCGGCGTCGTGGCGCGGTGCGTAGACCGTGACGTCGGCTCCACGCGCGGCCATCGCGGCGGCCATCGCCGCCGTCGACCCGTCGCGCTGCGCCGGTTCGACTACCGGGTTCGCGCCGACCAGACCAACCCTCATCCCGTCTCCCTTCGTGCCAGAAACGAGGAGAGCCCCGCCCCGGCGACGCGCAAACCGCTTCCCGGCGTCTGCTTCGCGGCGCGGATCGCGCGTTTCGCCGAGTGGATGGACGAGGGCAGGCCCGGTCGGTGGCCTACTCCTGCGCCTTCTGGCGCGCCTCGCTGGCCTTCGCGGCACCGCGGGCGCTCTCCGCCTCGGCCTCCTTTTGCGCCGCCTCACGCTGGGCGTCCGCCTTGTCCTGCTGCGCCTCGCCCTCGCGCTGCAGGTCGTCGCTGCCGGTCACGGCGCCGGCGACCTCCTTGGCCTTGCCCTTGACGCCCTCGACCGTGCCCTTGATGCCTTCTTCCGGTCCGCTGTCGCCTGCCACGTCGCTGTTCCTCCCGTCGAGTGCGGCCCTCGGAGGGCCCATACGCCGACGTGGGTTCCCAGCCGATCCCCGGCAAAACGGCGGACCGTCACGAACCCGTCAGGGCGGCCGCACGAGTTCGACCCCTAGGGTGGAAAGGCGTGAAGACCGCCCGTCGCGACGTGATCGCCGTGACCCTCGCGATCCTGTTGGTGGTGGCGGCTTTCGTCGTACCGCGTCTGCACCTCGGCATCGTCACCCCCCTGATCAATGCCACTCCCGAACGGTTCCGCGACTTCGCGGGGACCGCGCCGATCTTCGGCTGGTGGAACGCCCACGTCGGCTGGGGCACCGTCCCGGCCATCGTCATCGGCATCGCCATGGTGGTGGCCGGGCAGTCCGTGGCGGCCCGGTTGCCGTGGCGCGCGCTGCCGTGGGCGACGTGGGCCGTGTCGTGCGCCTGGGCGTTCTCGCTGGCGATGATCGACGGCTGGCAGCTCGGCTTCGCAGGCCGCCTCGAGGCCCGGCACGAGTACCTGCGCCAGGTGCCGACGATCACCGACATCCCCGAGGCCGTCCGCACCTTCTCCGACCGGATCCTCGACTTCCAACCCGATTCCTGGATCACGCACGTCTCCGGCCACCCGCCCGGTGCGCTGCTCACCTTCGTCTGGCTGGACCGCATCGGGCTCAGCGGCGGCGGCTGGGCCGGGCTGCTCTGCCTGCTCGTCGGCTCCAGCGCCGCGGCCGCCATCGTGGTCGCGGTGCGGGCCCTGGCCGACGAGTCCACCGCGCGGCTGGTCGCACCGTTCGTGGCGGTCGCGCCGACGGCGATCTGGATCGCGGTCTCGGCCGACGGCTACTTCGCGGGCGTGGCGGCGTGGGGCCTCACCCTGCTGGCGCTCGCCGCGCGGGGCTCCGTCCGGCTGCCGATCGTCGCCGCGGCGGGTGCGGGCCTGCTCCTCGGCTGGGTCGTCTTCCTCAACTACGGCGCGGGTCTGATCGCCGTACCCGCGGTCGCGATCCTCGTGTCGGCGCGGGACGTGCGGTCGGCGCTACGCGCGCTGGTACCCGCGGTGGTGGCGGCGCTCGCCGTCGTCGGCGTGTTCGCGGCGGCCGGCTTCTGGTGGTTCGACGGCTACCACCTGGTGCAGGAGCGCTACTGGCAGGGCATCGCGCTGGATCGGCCGTTCCAGTATTGGGTGTGGGGCAATCTCGCCGCGGTGGTGTGCGCGGTGGGCCTCGGCACGGTCGCCGGCATCGGTCGGGTGTTCGACGTGGCGGCGATCAAACGACGATCGGGTCTGCACCTGGTGGTGCTGGGGGCGCTGCTCTCGATCGCGTGCGCCGACCTCAGCATGCTGAGCAAGGCCGAGGTGGAACGGATCTGGCTGCCGTTCACGGTGTGGCTGATGGCCGCGGCCGCGTTGCTGCCGGCCCGGTCGCACCGATGGTGGCTGGCGGCCAACGTGATCGGTGCGCTCGCGCTGAACAGCTTCATCCTGACGAACTGGTAGCCGTCAGGCCGCGGCCAGCGTCGTCAACAGACGGCTTCCCATCGGTTGGACGTCCTCGATGGTGAGGCCGACCTCGTCGGCCAGTTGATGGGCGCCGGTCAACCCGACCGTCGCCCACCGGAACCACGGCCCGATCGTGCGCGAGGACTCCAGGCGGACCCAGCGGACCACGACGCCCTCGGTCTCGGCGTCGAACTCGGTGACGCACCGGCCCCCGGACCGCAGCAGCTCCGCCGCACGGCTCAACACCCGGCGCGGATCTCCGCCGAGCCCGACGTTCCCGTCCGCCAGCAGCACCGTCGACCAGCGACCGGTGCCCGGCAGGGGCTCGAAGACGTCCCGCCGCAGCGCCGGCGCGCCACGGCGCCGGGTCATCTCGACGGCGGTCGCGGACTGGTCGACGCCCAGGGCCGGCAGACCGCGCTGGATCAGGTCGACCGTCAGCCGTCCCGGCCCACAGCCGAGGTCGATGGTCGGGCCCACGCACTCGCCGACGACGGCCCGGTCGAACGCGTGGTCGCTACGCCGCTGGCCCAGCCAGCTGTGCACCGGCAGCCCGTGCACGCTGCCGTCCTCGTACCGGATCCAACATCGTTCGCCCGTCAGGGCGCGGTCGTAGAGATTTCCGAACATCAGGCTCCTCCGGCCATCGCGAGTCTGCTGAACCGGGTTCCGGACGTGCACTCGCGTCGCACTTCATCCAGATCGTCGATGGTGTCGAGGTCGGTCAACGTCGCGACGATGCCGACGTCGAGACCGGTGGCCGTCAGTGCCGCCAGTGTGAGGGCTCCGGTGTCCGCGCGCGACATGGGGACGTCGCGCAGCGCCTCGGCGGCGACGGGATCATGCACGCCGAGCACCCACCAGCCGCCGTCGGAGGCCATGCCCAGCACGGCGTCGGACGCCAGCAGCGTCGTCGCGCACTCGTCGAGGAGCGCCGCGGTCACCTGCGGGGTGTCCATGCCGATCTGCAGGACCGGCAGGCCGGTCGCGGCGGCCGCGTCGGCGTGGGCGAATGCGAGGCGGTCACCGAAGGCGTCACCCCGCTGCTCGACGACGGTGAAGTCCGCCAGCCGGGCACGGATCTCGGCGGATCGGCTGGCGCGGTCGAGGTCGCCCGTCATGGCCACCACGCGTCCCGACCCGGAGCAGGCCGCCACGGCGTCGAGGGTGTCCAGCAGTGCCGCGGCCGCGAGGTCGGCGGCCGCGGCGTCGCCGAGCGTCGCCGCCAGCCGGGTCTTCGCGAACCCCGGCACCGGGGCCTTGGCGACCACCAGAACCGAACACGGGACGTCACCGCTCACGAGATCACCCGCCAGAAATCCAGGGCCGCGTGGACACTGCCACGAACCGAGCCGCTGACCTTGGACTTCCCGCCCGCGCGGGGACCGTACGCGACGTCGCGTTCGACCACTTTCCAGTCCGCAGCGGCAGCCCGGACCAGTAGTTCGAGCGGATACCCGGAACGGCGGTCGACGACACCAAGGCCGAGCACGGCGTCGCGGCGGGCCACGCGCATCGGGGCGATGTCGTGCACCGGCATCCCGTGCCGGGTGCGCAGCCGCCAGCACACTGCGGCGGTCCCGAGCCGTGCGTGCCACGGCCACCGCACGTCGGCGGTGGCGCGACGCCGCCCGACCGCCATGTCCGCGCCTGCTTCGAGGTCGGCGACGAGGCCGGGGAGGTCGGCGGGGTTCAGCGAACCGTCGGCGTCGATGACGGCGACGATCTCGGTGTCGGCGGCCTCGATGCCGGCGTGCACCGCCGATCCGTAGCCGGGTCGGCTCTCGGCGACCACCCGCGCGCCGGCCCGACGCGCGACGTCGGCGGTGCCGTCGGTGCTGTTGTTGTCGACGACGAGGGGGGCGAAGCCGGAGGGCATCGCGGCGAGCACGACGGGAAGGGCATCGGCCTCGTTCATGCACGGCAGAACCACCGTCACCCGACCGTCGGTCACGGGCCAATGATTTGCCATCTGGGCTCCGATCAAACGATGAATGGGCTGACGAAAGAGTGACGCGACCGTAAGGAAGGTCGTTCGCCGTTAACCTTGACACCGTGACCCGGGTCCTGATCGCCGATGACGACAACGTCGTGCGTGACGTCCTGCGTCGATACCTCGAACGCGACGGGCTCGACGTGACCGTCGCCCGCGACGGCCACGAGGCTCTACACGTGCTCGACACCGAGCAGATCGACCTCGCCGTGCTCGACGTGATGATGCCCGGTCCCGACGGGCTCGCCCTGTGCCAGACGCTGCGCGACCGCAGCGGTTACGACGTCCCGGTGATCCTGCTGACGGCGCTGGCCGAGGAGGAGGACCGGATCGCCGGCCTCGAGGCGGGCGCCGACGACTACGTCACCAAGCCGTTCAGCCCGCGGGAGCTGGCGCTGCGCGTCCGCTCGGTGCTGCGGCGCAACCCGTCGCCGCAGGCGTCTCAGCCGGCCACCCTGACGACGGGCGCACTGACCATCTCGGCCTCGGCGCGCTCCGTCACCGTTCACGACCAGCCGGTCTCGCTGACCAACCGCGAGTTCGACCTGCTGCTGTTCTTCCTCACCCACGACAACACGGTCTACAGCCGCGAGGAGCTGCTGAAGAACGTCTGGCAGTGGGACTTCGGCGACCTGTCCACGGTGACCGTGCACGTCAAGCGCCTCCGGTCGAAACTCGGCGACCAGCACCGCGTGCAGACGGTGTGGGGTCGGGGCTACATGTGGAGCGAGGCGCGCGAATGACCCGGAGCGCCACCGTTCGATGACCGCACCCCACATCTGGGAGATGATCGGCCTCGCCCTGGCCTTCTCGGTCCCCGTCGTCCTGATCGGCGCCCTGGTCATCAAGCTGGCGCAGTCGTGGTCGCTGGCCGTCAGCATGGTGGCGCTGGTGCTCATCCCGACCGTCGCCACGTTCACCGGAGTCCTCGGCGCCAGCGGCTTCATGGTCAACGACAGCTTCGAGAGCTTCGGCGTCGTGCTGGTGATCGTCTCGGTGGTGACCATCCCCGCCGCCGTCATGCTCGCCCGCCACCAGGCCCGGAAGATGGTGTGGGAGGACCAGATCCGCGAGTCCGAACACGCCGCCGAGGTCTCCCGCCGGCGACTGGTGGCCTTCGTCAGCCACGACCTGCGCACCCCGCTGGCCGGCATCCGCGCGGTGTCGGAGGCGATCGCGGACGGCGTCCTCGCCGACCACGAGATCCGCGACCACGCCCGGCACATCGAGCAGGAAACCATCCGGCTGTCCGAGATGGTCGACGACCTCTTCGAGATGTCGAAGATCAACGCGGGCGCCATCCAGCCGGTGTTCGACCGCGTGGCCCTCGACGAGGTCGTGGACGACGTGCTGTCGGCCCACCGCATCACCGCCGAACGCGCGGGCGTCACGCTGCGCGCCGACCTCCCCGACGAGCCGGTCAGGGTGATCGGCAGCGACCGCGCGCTCGTCCGGGTGCTGTCCAACCTCGTCGCCAACGCGATCGCGCACACCCCCGACGGCGGCCGGGTGGCCCTGTCGGTGGGCCGTGACGAACGCGGAGCGTGGGCCCGCGTCGACGACACCGGCGTCGGCATCGACGAGGCCGACCTGGCGCGGGTGTTCGACATCGCCTACCGCGGCTCCAACGGCCGGGTGCCCCGCTCGGACGCGTCGCTGCCCAGCGGTTCCGGACTGGGCCTCGCGATCGCCGCGGGCCTGGTGCAGGCCCACCACGGCACCGTCACCGCCTACAACCTGGAGTCCGGCGCGCGCCTCGAGGTGCGGCTCCCCCTCGCCGGCGAGGCCTGAGTTTCTTTTCTCCGCGAGCGTGCTCCCCGCAAGCGGGGTGCCCCAGTCTGCGGGCGACACGCCGGTCGCGAACCTGAGTTTGCGCACGCTCGGCGAGGGCTCCCGGTCAGTCGGGGATGGTGCGCCCCAGGCTCTCGGCGGCGGCGAGGTAGTCCTCGATGAACTCCAGCACCACCTCGCGGGCGGGCTTCACCTTGTTCATCATCCCGACGCCCTGACCGACGAAGTAGGTCGCCAGCGCCTGCGCGCCCTCGTGGCCCTGCTCGGCGAGCGCGTCGACGCGGCGCAGCACCGGCTCGACGAGCATCGACTGCAGCGGGAGCGGCAGCGGCCTGCGACCGCCGTCGTTGGGCGCCCACGCGTTGGTCCAGTCGGAGACGAGCTGCCGCGACGGCTTGCCGGTACGACCGGCCGAGCGCACCGTGTCCCGCGACGACGCCGCGAGCATCTTCTGCACGGTGTGCGGCGCGGTCTCGGCCTCCTCGGTGGTCAGCCACACCGACCCCGTCCACGCGCCCGCCGCGCCCATTGCGACGGCGGCGGCCATCTGTCTGCCGGTCACGATGCCGCCCGCGGCCAGCACCGGGATGTCGCTGCCGGCGGCCTCGAGCGCGTCGAGCACCTCGGGGACCAGCACCAGCGTGCTGACCTCGCCGCAGTGCCCGCCCGCCTCGGTGCCCTGCGCGACGATCAGGTCGACGCCGGCGGCGGCCTGCTTCAGCGCGTGCTCCTTGGCGCCGACGAGCGCCGCGACGGGAACTCCCGCGGCGCGGCCCGCCTCGATCATGTAGTCCGGCGGCACCCCGAGCGCGTTCGCGATCAACTTGATCGGGTGGCTCATCGCCACGTCGAGCAGTTCGCGGCCGGTGTTCCCGGACAGCATGGGGCTGCCGATGCGCGGCGTGGGGTCGGGCTCGATGCCGTGACCGCTGAGCAGTTCTGCGACGAACGCCTTGGTGTCGTCGGGGATGCGACTCGCGAGGTCGCCCTTGGACAGGCCCTCGCCCTTGCCCTCGAACTTCGCGGGCACGATGATGTCGGCCCCGTAGGGCTTGCCGTTCACGTGATCGTCGATCCACGACAGTTCGCGGTCCAGTTGCTCGGGCGAGTACGCCGTCGCGCCGAGCACCCCGAAGCCGCCGGCGTTGGTGACCGCCGCGACGACGTCGCGGCAGTGACTGAACGCGAACAGCGGGAAGTCGATGCCAAACTGTTGACAGATGTCGAGTTTCACGTTCGCCAGTATGGCTTTTCCGCCGCCCCATTCGGCGAGCAGTCGCAAACTCCCCTGTTTCGCAGGAAAGAAGGGGAGTTGGCTGGAGCCACGAAGTGGACTGCTCGCGGGAAGACCGGACCCGCGCGGGAGGACGGGACCTCGCGGGAAGAAGGGCAGGGGCTAGCCGCGCAGCGGGGCGAACGCGAAGTCCGCCAACCCCTGCTGCGGGTCGATGGCCGCGCGGAAGCCGAGCACGTCGGCCGCCAAAGCCGGGCTGGCGACGATGTGCCGCACGTCGCCGCTGCGATATTGCCCGGTGACCACGGGTGCCAGCCCGTCGCGGACCTCGCAGATGCGCGCGGCGACGTCGCGGATCGCGATCGGCCGTCCCGAGCAGACGTTGAACGCCGCGAACCCCTCGGTGTCGGAGGTGATGGCCGCGACGTTCGCGGCGGCGACGTCGTCGACGTGGACGAAGTCCCGCATCTGCCCGCCGTCCTCGAACACCCGCGGCGGCTCTCCCCGTTCGATCGCGGACCGGAAGATGGCCGCCACCCCCGAGTACGGGGTGTCGCGCGGCATGTGCGGGCCGTAGACGTTGTGGTATCGCAGCGCGACGACCGAGCCACCGGTCGCCTCGGCCCACGCCAGCGCGTAGTGCTCCTGCGCGACCTTGCTTGCGGCATACAGACTTCGGGGCCGCAGCGGGGCGTCTTCGTCGACAAGTCGCCACTGCAGCGGCTCGGCGCCGACGGGGCAGCGATGCTCGAACTCGCCGGCGTCGAGATCCGCCTTGGTGCGGGGCAGCGGGTCGACGTCGCCGTGCTCGGTGCACGCGAAACCGCCCTGGCCGTAGACCACCATCGACGACGCGAGCACCAGCTGTCGGCATCCCGCCGCGTACATCTCGGCGAGCAGCACCGTGGTGCCGTAGTCGTTGTGGCTGCCGTAGGACGGGGCGTCCGACGCGTCGACACCGGCGCCCACCACGGCCGCCTGGTGGCACACGACGTCGACGCCGGGCAGCACCTCGGCGAGCGCCGCCGCGTCGCGAACGTCCACCTGCCGGATGCCGTCGGGCACCGTGGTGGCGTCGCCGTGGGCGGCGGGCAGCATCGCGTCGACGGCCACGACCTCGTGACCGCCGTCGGTCAGCTGGGCGCGGATCCGCGAACCGATGAAACCCGCTGCGCCGGTGAGCAATACCTTCATGGCAGCTCGATCGGCAACGTGACGCCGGCGTGCGGCGAGCAGTGGGTACAGGCGTTCTCGACGTCGACCTGGTCGATCGCCTCGTGCACCAGCTGCTTGAACGGCACCAGGTTCTTCTCGAACTCAGCGAAGACGTCGACCGCGGTCACGCCGGCGCCCGTCTCGATGCCCGCGTCCAGATCGGTAACCAGTGCGATTGCGGCGTAACACATCTCGAGTTCACGGGCGAGGACGGACTCCGGGTAGCCGGTCATGTTCACCAGCGAGAAGCCCTCGCTCGCGAACCAGCGGCTCTCGGCGCGCGTCGAGAATCGCGGACCCTGGATGACGACCATCGTGCCCCCGTCGACGACCCCGCGCAGGCCGGTGACGGCGCTCCGCAGCGTCGGGCAGTAGGGGTCGGCGAACCCGACGTGGATGCCGCCCGAGTCGAAGTACGTGTCGGCCCTCGCGCTGGTCCGGTCGACCAGCTGGTCGGGCACCACCATCGAGCCCGGCCCGAGTTCGGGCTTGAGGCTGCCGACCGCACAGGGACCGAAGATGCGCCGCACCCCCAGCGCCCGCAGCGCCCACATGTTGGCGCGGTACGGGACGGTGTGCGGCGAGAACTCGTGGTTGGCGCCGTGCCGCGGCAGGAAGGCCACCTCGTGTTCGCCGACGGTGCCGACGGTGATCGCGCCGCTGGGCGCGCCGTAGGGGGTGTCGAGGTTGACGCTGCGCGCGTCCGCTCCGAAGAAGGAGTAGAAACCGCTGCCACCGATCACACCCAGCATGCACTGCTCCTCACGTCGATTCGCCTCCATCATCGCCCATGGCGCCACCGGAGATTCTGACGCCGGGGTGAACGGGACGCCGTCCGGGCGCGGTGCGCGACCTCGGGGTGACAGTCTCTTGGCGACGTGACGAGCACACAGCGGGTATCCGGGCGGGCCCGCGGTCCGTGGCCGACGGTGATCGTCGGCATGCTCGGACTGCTCGCCGCCCTTGCACTGCCGTTCGCGCCGGTGTGGGTGGCGAGCAGCACGCTGACCTGGCCCGCACCCGACCGTGCCACCACCGCCACCACCGCGTCGAGCACCGCGATGATCGTGCCGTACCGACCCGCCAGCCTGACGGCCGTGGTGCCGTGTGCCGCGCTGCGCGCTGCCGTCGACCAGAACGCTCCGACGGTGCTCGACACCGGCGACGGCGGCCTGCTCGTCACCGCCGACGCCGGCGGCGCGTCCGTGCGGATCGGCGGCCACGAGGTCGCGATCCCGGTCCCGCCGGGCGACTGCCGCACCGTCATCCGGTCGACGCCCGGCGGCATGGCGGTCGACACCGCCGACGGCCGCACCGTGACGCTGGACGGCACCCCCGTGCCGAAGGTGTTCGGCTTCCGGACCGCCCTCGGCGGGGCCGATGCGGCGGGTCTGACGGTGACGCTGTCGACGATCGACCGGTTCACCACGACGCCCTCGCCGCTGAAGTGGGCTCTGATCGGCGTGGCCCTGCTGGCCGCCGCGGGCAGCCTGATCCTGCTGCCCGGCTCGCCGTGGCCACGCCCCAGGTGGCGACCGCGGCGCGCGTGGTGGGTCGACGCCGGGATGGTCGCCGTCCTCGCCGGGTGGGCGGTCGTCGGGCCGCTCGCCGTCGACGACGGCTGGGCGACGATGATCGCGCGCAACGTCGCCGGCACCGGCAACCCGGGCAACTACTACCGATGGTGGAACGCCGCCGAGGTGCCGTTCGCGTTCAGCCAGGAGCTGCTGTCCGGACTGACGACGATCAGCGTCGCGCCGCTGTGGCTGCGGGTGCCCAGCACCCTGCTCGCGATCGCCACGTGGTTCGTGCTGAGCCGCGGCGTCCTGGGCGCCGCACTGCCGGTGCGGTCGGCCACGGTCCGCGTGCGACTGCTCGCCGCGCTGTGCCTGCTCGCCACCTGGCTGCCGTTCGACCTCGGCACCCGGCCGGAGTCCTTCGTCGCGCTGGGTGTGACCGTCGTGCTCGCGCTGGCGATGCGGGCGCGGTCGCCCCGCGACGTCGGCCTGCTGATCCTGGCCGCCGCGCTGGTCGTGCCGATCAGCCCCAACGGCGCGCTGGTGCTGGCACCGGTGGTCGTCTTCGCGCCGACGCTGCGGGCGGCGCTGCGATCTGGGTCGCCAGTGGCGGCGTACGTCCCCGCGCTTGCCTCGATCGCCGCGGTGGCACTGGTGGTGATCTTCGGTGACCAGACCTGGGACGCCCTGATCACCGCCACCGACTGGCACACCTTCTTCGGCCCGGCGCTCCCCTGGTACGACGAGCCGGACCGCTACGCCTATCTGCTGGGATCCGATCAGCAGGGCAGCTATGCGAAGCGAGCGGCCGTACTGCTGGCGATCGCAACGGTTCCCGTCGTCCTGCTGCTGCGGTGGCGGCGCCCGGGGTTCGTGGCGCGGGCGGCCACGCGGCTCGCCGCGGTGACGGTGCTGACGCTGGCGCTGTTCGCGGTGGCCCCGTCGAAGTGGTCGTACCACCTGGGCGCCGCAGCAGGTCCGTTCGCCGCGCTGCTGGTGGCAGCGGTGGTGCTGATCGCGAGAAGGACGCCGGACCGCCGCGCCGTCGTCGCCGCGGTGCTCGGCTCGGCACTGCTGGGGTGGGCCGCCGCCGTGTCGTTCGCCGGGCCCAACGCATGGTGGATACCGGCGGTGTACGACGTGCCGTGGGCCGCGGAAGGGCCAGCGCCGCTGGGCATTTCGCTCATCTGGCCGGTGATCGTCGCTGCGATGCTCATCGTGCTGGCCACGAGGCGCCCGACGGCCGCCCCCGCCGCGCTCGTCGTCGTCGCACTGGGCACGTCGGTCGCCGTCATGCTCGGTTCCTTCGTCGCCGCACCGCTGCGACGGCCGGAGGGTTCACTCGCGGTCGCGAACCTCGGCCGGGTGACCGGGGAGCGGGTGTGCGGCCTGGCCGACGACGTCGACGTGCTGCCCGACGGTCCGGTTCTGCCGGCCGCCACGGACGCCGACCGGCTCGACGGCTTCGTCCGCGGCGCCGGCTACCCACCCGACGCCGCGCCGCCCGACCCGCCCGGGGTCGGCACGTCGGAGTTCCTCTGGGGCAGCTGGTCGGACCCCGACACCGGTCGCGCGTCGATGACGAGCCGATGGTTCGCGGTGCCCGCCCTCGCCGTCGACGGTGGGCTCGCGGTGTCCGTGGCGGGCCGCACCGACGACGGCAACCGGCTGCTGTTCGAGTTCGGCCGCGCCGACGGCGCCGGCGTGACGCCGCTGGGCGAGCGCTCCCCCGCCGACCGACCCGCATCCGACGAGGACCCGACCGAACCGCTGTGGCGGTCCATCGGCGTCGACGCGGCGGAGGTCCCCGCGGGCGCCGACCGCGTGCGGATCCGCGCCGAGGACGGCCGCACCGACGACTTCGGCTGGCTCGCGGTGACGGGTCCCCGCCTGCGGTCGGTGGTGCCGCTGACGCGATTCCTCGAGACCCGCGGCCCCGTGCTGGTCAGCTGGCCGCAGGCGTTCCTCTTCCCCTGCGTGCGCGACGTCCCCACCATCACCGCGGGCGTCGTCCGGACGCCGCGCGCGGTGATCGAGTCGCCCCGGCCGTACTCGATCGACGACCGCACGACGGACGCCGGTGGGAGCTTCGCCGGCCTGCTCGCCTTCGACGAACTGCACGAGATGCCGACCCGGCTGCGCGGGCGGCCCGACGTCGACTGGGGTGCGCTGCGACTGCCACCCGACACCGCGACCGTGGACGACTACTCGCAGGTCGTGACGCGGACGCTCGTGCCCGGGATCCACGGCGTCCCCGTGGTGCGGCCCGAGCGGTAGCGACCTCTGGCACGATTCACCCATGGCAACCGTCGGGCAGTGGATCGAGGGTGCCCGTCCCCGGACGCTGCCGAACGCGGTGGCGCCGGTGATCGCGGGCACCGGCGCGGCGGCGTGGCTCGGCGAGGCGGTCTGGTGGAAGGCGCCGCTGGCGCTCGTCGTGTCGCTCGCGCTGATCGTCGGCGTGAACTACGCCAACGACTATTCCGACGGCATCCGCGGCACCGACGACGTCCGGTCCGGCCCGCTGCGGCTGGTGGGGTCGAAGGTGGCGTCGCCGCGCGCGGTGCTGACCGCGGCGCTGGTGAGCCTCGGCCTCGGCGCGGCGGCGGGGTTGGCGCTGGCGATCGTCAGCGCGCCGTGGCTGATCGCGGTCGGTGCGGCGTGCATCGCGGGGGCGTGGCTCTACACCGGCGGCGCGAAGCCCTACGGCTACAGCGGCCTCGGCGAGGTGGCGGTGTTCGTGTTCTTCGGGCTGGTGGCCGTGCTGGGCACCCAGTTCACCCAGGCCCTGCGGGTCGACTGGGTGGGTGCCGCGGCGGCCGTGGCGGTCGGCGCGCTGTCGTCGGCGGTGCTGGTCGCCAACAACCTCCGGGACATCCCCACCGACCGCGAGACGGGCAAGATCACCCTCGCCGTCCGGCTCGGGGACGCGCGCACCCGCGTGCTCTACCAGGTGCTGGTGGCGGCGGCGTTCGTGCTGACGCTGGTGCTGATGCTCGCGACGCCGTGGTGCGCCGTCGGCCTGCTGGCGCTGCCGCTCGCGGTCCGCGCCGCCACCCCGGTGCGTCGGGGCCTCGGCGGCCGCGAACTGATCCCCGTGCTGCGCGACACCGGGCTGACGATGCTCATGTGGTCGGTGACCGTCGCACTCGCACTCGCGCTGGCCTGAATCCTCGCGACTCGTGCACGCGCAGCCGCGGTGAGCGCGGCTACGGGTGCACGAATCGCGGCTCGGCCCTCGAGATCGCGGCCTACTCTGGCCTCATGTCCCACGACGACGCCGACCAGGCCGCCCGACTCGCCGGTGGCAACACCGCGGCACTGCTCCCGCAGGAGCGCACCCTCGACGAGGAGCGCCTGCACCGCAAGCAGCAACTCGCCGCGGCGTTCCGACTGTTCAGCAAGTTCGGCTTCGACGAGGGCGTCGCGGGCCACATCACCGCCCGCGACCCGGAGCTGACCGACCACTTCTGGGTCAACCCGTTCGGCATGCACTTCGGCCACATCCGGGTCAGCGACCTGCTGCTGGTGCGCCACGACGGCACGATCGTCGAGGGTGACCGCCCGCTGAACCAGGCCGCGTTCGCCATCCACTCGCAGGTGCACGCCGCCCGTCCGGACGTGATCGGCGCCGCCCACTCGCACTCGGTGTACGGCAAGTCGTGGTCGACGCTGGGCCGGCTGCTGGACCCGATCACCCAGGACGCGTGCGCCTTCTACGACGACCACGCGCTGTTCGACCAGTACTCCGGCGTCGTGCTCGACCTCGAGGAGGGCAAGCGCATCGCGCACACGCTCGGCGGGCGCAAGGCCGCGATCCTGCGCAACCACGGTCTGCTCACCGTCGGCCAGTCGGTCGAGGAGGCGGCGTGGTGGTTCATCACGATGGAGCGGTCCTGCCAGGCGCAGCTGATGGCCGAGGCCGTCGGCACACCCGTCCTGATCGACCCGGACATGGCGGCCCTGACGGCCACCCAGGTCGGTAGCCACTTCGCCGGTTGGTTCAGCTTCCAGCCGCTGTTCGACCGCATCACCCGCGAGCAGCCCGACCTCTTCGACTGAGCAGGACCCGCCGAACGTTGGTTACCGCCACGCCGTTCGCGATTCGGCGTGACACGAGTCGACACTCGGCGGGCAGGTGGAGCGGCCGCTCAGGACAGCGCGTCCACCAGGCGGTCGAGGTCGTCGTCGGTGTTGTACAGGTGGAAGCCCACCCGTACGGCCCCGGCGCGCACCGCGGCGCGGATGCCCGCCCGGTGAAGCCGCTCGGCGGCGCCGGCGACCGGGATCGACACGATCGCCGAGCCGGACGGGGGCAGTCGAAGTTCCGTGCGCAACCGGTCGGCGAGGCCGACGCAGTGCGCCTCGACCGCGGCGGCGTCCAGCGACGCCAGCCAGCTCATCGTGGCACCCGAGCCGAGCGCCCCGAACCACGCAGGCGAGGTGTCGAACCGCCGGGCGTCGTCGGCCAGCCGTAGCGGGAGGCCGTAGATCGTCGACCACGGTTCGGCGCCGGCGTACCAGTTCGCGGCGTGCGGCGTCATCACGCGAGCCACTCTGTCGCTCAACGACATCCACGCGGTACCGCGGGGCGCCAGCAGCCACTTGTAGACGGACGCGACGGTGACGTCGGCCCACCCGAGGCCGAGCGCCTTCCAGCCCACGGCCTGCGTCACGTCGATCACCGCCCACGTCGCCGCAGGTGCGAGCGTCGCACGCAGAGCGTCGGTGTCGAGCACCGCCCCGGTCGCGGACTGCACCAGGCTGACCGTCACCACGTCGTAGTCCGCGGCGGTGGCGAGCAGCTCCGCCGGTGGCAGTTCGGTGACGGTGACGCCGCGCGAGACCTGCGCGGCGAACGGGAACGTGGTGCTGGTGAACTCCCCCGTCAGCGTCGCGATCCGGCTGCCGTCGGGGACCGCAGCCGCCACCAAAGCAAGTAGCGCCGAGACACTTCCGCCCATCGCGACCGATTCTGTCGGTACGCCGACCAGTGCCGCGTAGGCCGCCCGGCCCCGGTCGACGGACGCGTCGAACGCCGGCGGATGCATCGTGCCGGCCTGCCACGCGCCGAGATGGGCGTGCAGTTCGTCGACGAGGAAGGTGGGCGGCAGCCCGTAGGTGGGTGAGTTCAGAAAGCCTTCGGCCCCGGTGAACTCGGCGCCGAAGGCCTCGCGCGTGGACGTCACGCTTTCGTCACCCGGACGGGGAGTCGTCGCCCCGCAGACGGGCCCGCAGTTGGTCGCGGTCTGTGCGTCTGCGCTCGTCGAACACCGCCATGCTCGCGGTCGCCCGACGGCGCAGCGGCGCGAAAACCCAGATGCCGAGCGGCAATGCGACGACGAGGGCGAACAGCATGGCGACGACGAGCGGGAATTCACCCGCCACCAGCGTGCCCACCGCGTAGACCACCCCGGTCAACACGGCCACCAGGAGCAGGCGGGCGACGGCGTAGGCCGCCACGTCGAGCAGCATGCGGGTTCCGGGCCGTCCATCAGTCACGGGGTCGAGCCTACCGACGACGCGTATGCTGGCAGCAAGGAGGTTTTCGTGCAGTTTTTGCTCCTCGTTCTCATTCTGGCAGGTTTGGCCTACGTGGCCTGGCGGATGATCCGCGCCTCGGCCAACTCACCGAGGACGCGCGTGGTTGGCCCGGACGACGATCCGGATTTCCTGCGCAGGATCAACAACCACCCGGATCCCGACGCCCACTGACCGTCACCGCGTCGCGGGGAAACCCGACGCGACAGTCGCCGCCAGGTGAAGTAGCGCAGTGCGGGTGGCGGACCCGAGCCTGTCGAGGCTGATCTCCGCGCCCTCCTCCAGATGAGCGTCGAACGGGACCATCTGCACCGCCCGGCAACGGCGCGCGAAATGATCGACGACCTTGTCCATGTCGACGCGCGTGCCGCGCCGACCGGACCGGACTCCGTTGACCACCACCACCGAGCCTTGAACCAGCTGCTGGTAGCCGTGGGCGTCGAGCCAGTCGAGCGTCGCCGCGGCACTGCGGGCACCGTCGACGGCCCCCGAGCTGATCACGACGAGCACGTCGGCCTTGTCGAGCACCGCCGACATCGCGGAGTGCAGCATGCCCGTTCCGCAGTCCGTCAGCACCAGGCTGTAGAACCGCTCCAGCACCTCGAGCGTGCGCTGGTAGTCCTCGGAACTGAACGCCTCCGACACCGCCGGGTCGCTCTCCGAGGCGAGCACCTCGAGCCTGCTCGGACCCTGCGAGGTGTAGTGCCGCACGTCGCTGTAGCTGTCGATGCCCTCCGCGTCGCGCAGCAGGTGACGCACGGTCGACGGCGTCTCGAGCGGCACCTTCTGACTGAGCGTGCCACGGTCGGGATTGGCGTCGACGGCGATGACGCGGTCGCCCCGGACGGAGGCGAACGTCGCGCCCAGCGTTGCGGTGATCGTGGTCTTGCCGACGCCGCCCTTCAGCGACAGCAGCGCGATCCGGTAGCACCCGCGGAGCGGACGACTGATCTGCGCCTCGAGGCCCTTGCGGTGGACCTCCTCGGGCGCCTCACCGGCGTTGATCAGGCCGCCCGTACCCGTGTACAGTGCGCGGCGCCATCCGCGCGACGGCTTGCGCTTGGGCTGGCCGAGGAGCGCCACCGTCGAGAGGTCGAAGTGCGGCGCCGGATCGGTGACCGGCACGGGCGGCGGCGGCGCGGGCACCGGTGGCGGCGGCTGCCGGACCGCGGCCCGCAGCGGTGCCAGCGGGATGCCGTGCGGGGGTGTCGGTGCCGTCCACTCCGGCGGGATGGTCTCCGACGGGTCGCGAAACCGGTGCTGCTCCCGGAAGCCGGACGGCTGCGCCGGCACCGACGGATCCCCGGAGAACGGCAAGGTCAGCCCACCCCTGCGTAGGAGTGCAAGCCCACGGTGACGAGGTTGATGAAGAACAGGTTGAACACCATCGCCACGAAGCCCACCACGTTGATCCAGGCGGCCTTCTTGTCGCGCCAACCGGCCGTGGACCTGGCGTGCAGGTAGGCCGCGTACACGACCCACGCGATGAACGACACGGTCTCCTTGGGGTCCCAGCCCCAGTAGCGTCCCCACGCCTCCTCGGCCCAGATGGCGCCGAAGATCACGCCGAAGCCGAAGATCGGGAACGCGAAGATGGTGGTGCGGTAGGCGATCCGGTCCAGGGTCTGCGCATCGGGCAGCCGGGAGACGACGCCAGCCAGGTACCCCTGCCGACCGGGATCGCCCAGCGTCGACATCTTGACCAGGAACAGAATGCTGGCGACGCCACCGACGAGGAACACACCGGAGCCCAGGCTCACCACCGACACGTGGATGGGCAGCCAGTAGGACTGCAGCGCAGGCATGACGGGCGCGGCGTGGGTGTAGAGCCACTTGCCCGACACCGCGAGCAGGATCAGCACCGGCGTGAGGACGAACACCCACAGTGCGCGGAACTGCGGGCGCCGCAACACGATTCCGGCTGCGACCAGGCCGCAGAAGCACGTCAGGTTGATGAACTCGTACATGTTGCCCCACGGCACGCGTGAGGTGGCGAAGCCGCGCAGCACGATGCAGACGAACAGCACCCCGATGCCGACGTAGGTGAGCGCCAGACCGGCCCGGCCGATGCGTTCGTCGAGGGGACGTCGCGGGGCGTCGACCACCACGCCGGGGCGGGCGCTGTCGGCGGCGACGGATCCGCCGCCGGCTGTCACGAGTTCGCGCGCCTCGACCTTGCGGCCGCGGCTGGAGGCGAGTTCGACGGCGAGCAGCAGCAGTGCGGCCACCAGCACGATGACGGACGTGGTGAAGGCCCAGTCCGAGTACTGCGCCAGCTCGACGTCGATGTCGAAGGTGTTCACGCGATCCCGCTTCTCTCGCTACCCGTGGTCATGCGCTCACCCAGTTTCTCCGCCGGCAGCAAACGCCCGGTCAGCTTCTCGAACTCGTCGCCCCACCCGGAGTTGTCGGTGCGCGCGAGACCACCCAATTCCACCTCAACCGTACCCGCCGGACCGGGGGCGACACGAACCCAGACGCGCCTGCGACGGATCACCAGCGACACCAGCAGACCGGCCATCATGGACATCGACCAGACCAGCACCCACACCTGTGCCGGATCATGCGAGACCTGCACGTTGATGAACGGGACCGCCCCGTCGAACCGGATCACGGTGCCGTCCTTCAGCCGCGTCGACTCCCCCTCGCCGAGGTTGACCCGCACCTCCTTGGTGAGCCGGTTCTGACCGATGAGCCGAGTGTCGAGCGAGAACAGCGACTGCGGGCGCCCGGAGTCCAGACCGCTGTCGCCGCGGTACACGTCGATGGCCACCGCGGGGTCGTTCAGCGACGGGAAGCTCGACGACAGCAGCGTCCCGTCGAGCTGCTTGGTCGGCGCGAACAGTCCCTGGATGGCTATCTGGTTCTTGCGCCGCTCGAAGTCGTTGGGGAAGGTGCCGCCGGGCGGATCGAACCGCATCACCCCCGACGACAGCAGCGTGAGCTGATCGTCCGGTCGCCACTGCACCGTCTGGGTGCGGGTCTGGCCGTCCGGGAACGTGACGGTGAACGTCGGGGCGTACCCGTGGCCCTGCAGGTAGAGCCGGTCACCGCCGAGGCGCAGCGGGTGGTTGACCTCGAGGCGGTACTGCCGCCACGTGTCACCGGCGAGGTCGTCGCCCGCCTGGTACTCGACGTTCGCGGCGAACGTCAGCGCCTGACCCGACGGGAGATACTGCGCGTCGAAGTCGTTGACGCGCAGACAGATCGGGTTGAGCGACGTGCCGTCGACGGTGTTGCCCGCGCGGAACGAGTCGAACGCGGCGGGCGACGCCGAGCAGAACCCCGGGCCGCCGTTCGCGACGACGATGACGTTGCCCTCGTAGCCGAACAGCTTCCCCACGGCGATCGCGACCAGCAGACCGAGCAGCGAGAAGTGGAAGACGATGTTGCCGAACTCGCGCAGGTACCCCTTCTCCGCGGAGATCTCGGTGACGTCGCCGTCGGTGCGGGTCGTGCGCCGCCAGCCCTTCAGCGCGCGGTCCACGTCGGCGGCCACCGTCGCGGCGTCGCCGGGCACCGTCGCCTCGTGGTGCTTGGGCAACCTGGCCAGGTTGCGCGGCGCGGCGACGGGCCGGGCGCGCAGGCTGCGGACGTGCTCGGCCAGACGCGGGGTGAGGCACCCGACCAGGGAGATGAACAGCAGCACGTAGATGGCCGTGAACCAGAAGCTCGCGAAGACGTCGAACGCCTGCACCCGGTCGAGCAGCGGACCGATCGTCGGATGGTCGGCGATGTACTGGTCGACCTTGCTCGCGTTCAGCGTGCGCTGCGGGAGCAGCGCGCCGGGGATCGCTGCCAGCGCGAGCAGGAACAGCAGCACCAGCGCGGTGCCCATCGACGTCAGGTTGCGCCACGTATTGCGGATCAGCGCGCCGACCCTGCGCACGGGGTTCACAGCGGCAACCGCACGTCGCTGACGAAGGCGTCGCGCACCCACGACACGAAGTCCGCCCACAGCCCGGTCACCAGGGCGATGCCGACGCCGATCAGCAGGATCCCGCCGAAGATCTGGATGGCGCGGGTGTGCCTGCGCAGCCAGCCCAGCCCGCGCATCGCTCGGGCCGAACCGAATGCCAGCGCCACGAACGGGATCCCCAGTCCGAGGCAGTACGCCACCACGAGCGCGACGCCACGGATGACGTTGCTGCCCTCGGTCGCCGACGCCATGGCGATCACCGCCGTCAGCGTCGGCCCGAGGCAGGGCGTCCAACCCAGCCCGAACACGGCGCCGAGCAACGGCGCGCCGGCGAGGGTCGACATCCGTCGCGGGGTGAACCGGGTGTCGCGCTGCAGCGCGGGGACGAAGCCGACGAACACCAGTCCCATGAGGATGGTGACCACGCCGCCGATGCGTTGCAGCAGCACCTGATTGACGATCAGTGTCGTCGTCATTCCGAGCACGGCCACCGTGCCGAGCACGAACACGACGGTGAAGCCCAGGACGAAGAGCGCGGTGGCGCCCGCCACCCGCAGCCGGGCGGTGCGCAGCGCGACCCCACCCCGGTCACCGTCCCCGGCGTCGGGGTCGACGCCGACGATCGCGGCGAGGTAGGACAGGTAGCCGGGCACCAGCGGCACCACGCACGGCGACGCGAACGAGACCAGACCCGCCAGTGCGGCGACGAGCAGCGCCAGCACGACGGGCCCGGTGGCCATCAGCTGATCGACCTGGTCGAGACTCACTTCTGCGCAGCCAGCCGCTCGACGACGGGCTGAAGGTCCTCGGCGAGCAGTTCCCGCAGGTACACCGCGGCCACCCGGTGCTGACGGTCCAGCACGATGGTCGACGGGATCACGGTGGTCGGGTACTTGCCGCCGAACGCGATCATCGTGCGCATCGACGGGTCGTAGATCGACGGGAAGGTGATCTTGCGGTCGACGACGAAGTCGACCGCGGCGTCGCGGTTGTTGTCCCGGACGTCGATGCCGAGGAACGCCACGCCCCGCGCCTTCGTCGCGTCGTACACCTTCTGCAGCTGCGGCATCTCCGAGCGGCACGGTCCGCACCACTGGCCCCACACGTTGATGACGACGACCTGGCCGTCGAAGTCGTCGAGCGACACCGTCTTCGCGGGGTCGCGCAGCTGCGGACCCGTGATCTTCCCCGGCTGGCCGCGCGCCTCCGGCGGATCGTAGAAGATGTCGGTCTTGCCCCCGGGCGCGACGAACTCGAACGTGCCGCCCTGGGCGACGGCGTCGTCACCGGTCGAGCAGCCGGCCAGCAGCACGGTCAGCGCTGCCGTACACGACACCGCCACCGACACCAGAAGGGCCCGGGCTCTCACTACAGCCTCCAGGGCTCCGAGTAGCCCCAGCGCACCAGTTGCTCACCGACGAACGTGAACGACGTGATCGACCCGACGTTGCACAACCTGCTGTGCGGCAACGGAAGATGCGCGAGCTTGCGGTCGGTCATCGCCCGGCGCAGCGTCTCCACCGGGAGCTGATGGCTGACGCAGACCGCCTCGTGGCCGATCGCCTTGCGGCGGGCCCGGTGCAGCGCGTCGATCATCCTGGTCGCGACCTCTTCGTACGGCTCACCCCAGGACGGCGTGCGCGGGTTGCGGAGCTTGGGCCAGTTCCGCGGGTTGCGCAGGGCGCCGTCGCCGGGCGCCACCTTCTCGCCCTCGAACTGGTTCCACGACTCGATGAGGTCGGCGTCGGTGTGGACGGCGAGGCCGTGCGTCGCCGCGACCGGCGCCGCGGTCTGCTGCGCTCGCTCCAGCGGGGAGGCCACCACGTAGACGACGTCGTTGTGCGCCAACCACTCCGCGGCCGATTGCGCTTGAGTGCGACCCCGGTCGGACAGGTTGAACCCCGGCAGCCGGCCGTAGAGCACCTGTTCGGGGTTGTGCACCTCGCCGTGGCGCATCACGTGCACCGTCGTCTTCTCGGGAACGGCCATCAGGCGGGCCGCTCCGCGGAGGCGGCGGCACGTGCCGCGGCGGGCAGCGCGGCGGCGATCCGCTCGAACGCGTCGTCGTCCAGTGCGGTGGAGACGAACCACGCCTCGAAGGCGCTGCACGGCGGGTACACCCCGGCGTCGAGGAGCGCGTGGAAGAACGGCGGGAAGCGCCAGGTGTCGGTGGCCTTTGCCGAGGCGAAGTCGGTGACGGTGTCGTCGGCGAAGAACACGCTGAGCATGTTGCCCGCCCGCGAGATGCGGTGCGCCACCGAGGCATCGGTCAACGCACCGGTCAGCAGGCCGGCCAGCCGGTCGGCGTTGGCGTCGAGCGTGGCGTACGCGGCGGCGTCGGCGGCCCGCAGCGTGGCGAGCCCGGCCGCCATCGCGACGGGATTGCCCGACAGGGTGCCCGCCTGGTAGACCGGCCCGATCGGCGCCAGCTTGTCCATCACGTCGGCCCGGCCGCCGAAGGCCGCGGCGGGCAGGCCGCCGCTCATCACCTTGCCGAACGTCACGATGTCGGCGGCGACGCCGTCGATCCCGAACCAGCCTGCGGCCGTCACGCGGAAGCCCGTCATCACCTCGTCGAGGATGAGGAGGGCGCCGTGCTGGTCGGTGATGCGCCGCAGTTCGGCGTTGTAGCCGGGCAGCGGCGGGACGGCGCCCATGTTGCCCGCCGCGGCCTCACTGATGACGCAGGCGACCGTGTCGCCGTACTCGGCGAAGGCCGCCTCGACCGCGGCGACGTCGTTGTAGGGCAGGACGATGGTGTCGACCGTGGCCGCGCCGGTCACCCCCGGGGAGGACGGCAGCCCCAGCGTCGCGACGCCGGATCCGGCGTCGGCGAGCAGCGCGTCGCTGTGTCCGTGATAACACCCCGAGAACTTGATGATCTTGGGTCGACCGGTAAATCCGCGGGCCAACCGGATCGCGCTCATGGTGGCCTCGGTGCCCGAGTTGACGAACCGGATGCGCTCCACCGGCGCCACCCGCTCGATGATCTCCGTCGCCAGGTGGGTCTCGGCCTCGGTCGGCGCGCCGAACGTCAGCCCGTCCAAGGCCACCCGTCGCACCGCCTCGACGACCGCGGGGTTCGCGTGTCCCAGCAGCGCGGGACCCCACGAACACACCAGGTCGACGTAGTCGTTGCCATCCGCATCGGTCAGGTGACAGCCGTTGGCTTTCGCGATGAAGCGGGGTGTGCCGCCCACGGAGGTGAACGCCCGTACCGGCGAATTCACGCCCCCGGGGATGACGGCGGACGCCTCGGCGAAGAGGCGCGCCGATACTTCGGTCGAGAGGGAGTCGGCACGCATGACACCAGTGTTCCAGCCGGTGAGCGGGCGTCAACTACAGGGTGTAGTGGGAGGCCGGTCAGCTGACGAGCGGTTCTCCGTTACCCGGCGTCGCGTGACCGGCGAATCGGAAGGGGATTCCGGCGGCGGTCGAGGCGCGGCGACGGTCCATCAGCTGGAAGTGCAGGTGCGGCTCGGTGGTGTTGCCCGAGTTGCCGCACTCGGCCACGCGGTCACCGGCGTCGACCGTCTGACCCACCTCGACGGACACCGAACCGCGCCGAAGATGTGCCAGCACGGCGAAGGTGCCGTCGCCGGCGTCGACCACCACGTGGTTGCCCAGCAGCATGCTCGGCCCGATCAGTTCGCGAACCGGGCCCTCGACGATGAAGAAGTAGGCCAGAGCCGGCCAGGACTTCCGACTCCAGTGGTCCCGCCGCCGGTCGGCGGCGTGGACCACGGTGCCGGTGACGGGCGCGAAGACCGGTTGGCCGAACCCCGGGAACGCGGTGGGCTGCTGGACCATGGGCCAGGGCCGGACGGCCTTCCACTCCACGTCTTCGTCCGGCCAGTAGACGAAGTCGATGGCGTAGGTCTGGCCGTTGGAGTGGACGCCGTGACTCGGGACCTTGTCGGCCGGGCTGTTGACGCCCAGCCAGCGGCCCCGCACCGGCGGCAGAACGGTCACCGGCTCGCGGTCGACCCGCCGGATGGGCAGCCACGCGGATGCGACGCCGAGCATGATGAGCGCCGCTCCCCCGGCCGATAGCCACACCTCGTGGTGCAGCGGCGAGGTCAGAGTGAGGGCGATCCCGATCAGGATCAGCGGCAGTCGCGTCGCCATCACCACGGAGCGCATGGTCGGGCTACAGGTCTACGTCCGACGACCACGTCAGTGGCGCGCCCTCGCCCCTGGTCATCACCGCGCCGGGCATCACCCGCAGCCGGTACGGCTGGAGCCGGATCACGGCGAACTGGTCGGACGTCGGACCGTCCTTCCAGGGATCGATGATGAACGGGTCGTAGCCGACCGGTTCGGGGCCGCCCGCGAACCGGTCCCACACCCGACGGCAGGTGTCGTCGTCGACGTACCACTGTGCGTGGCACTCGGCGCTGCAGGTGTCCTGCGTGGGCGCCCAGTAGCTGACCGACACCTGGGGATGGGCCGCGAGGTGCGCCCGCTTCACCGGCGTGGGCACCGTCGCGATCCACCCCTCGAGGTCGGTGCCGTCCCACTCCCAGATCGGGTGCAGGATCCGCGTCCGGGGGCGACCGTCGGAGGACACCGTCGCGACCGTCGCCCACACGATCGAGTGGGCCATGTCGCGGAAGGGTGGGGCGATCTGCTCGAGGCCGGTCACGCCGTCAGCCTATTTCTCCTCGGAGGACTTCTCCGCCGAATCCTCGCGCGCCGAATCGCTGCGCACCGACTCGTTCTGCGACGAATCGTTCTCCGACGACTCCTTCTCGCCCACGGGCCGCTCGACCTCCTTCTCCACCTCGCCGAACTTCGGCGAACCATCGTCGTCGACCCAGTCGTTGACCGCGGTTCCGGTGACGCTGTTGCCCGACCCGGGGAGGGCGATCGTCGGCCGCTCCTCCTCGTAGGACTTGCGCATCTCCTTCGCCTGTTCCTTGTGCTCGTCGGTGATCTCGGGCTTCTCCGTCAACTTCTGCTCCTCAGCCATGCGCAGAGGCTGCCCAAATGTGTGATCTGCGAAACAGCACCCCGTCTCGGGTGCAGGTCAGACGGGTACGGCGCGCAGGGCGGCGGGGAGGCTGGGCAGGAAGTGCCGGGTGGCGAAATCGCGGATCTGGTCGGCGGTCTCGAGCGGCTCGACGCTGGGCAGCAGCAGCACCATCGCCGCGTACCGCAGGATGGTGTCGGCCAGGTCGGTGACGGCGCGTTCGCCGATCCGGTCGGCGAATCCCGGCGGGAAGATGACGTGCAGGGCGTCGGCCATCCGTTCGACGGCTCTCGGGTAGTGCCGATGCGCCTGCGCCAGAACCAGCGCCGGCTCGTCGGTCATCATCTGATTCAGCACGCGGTGCCTGCGGAACCGCAGGATCGACGACGTGAACGCCTCGACGTAGTAGTTCGACCGGGGACCCGCGTCCTTCAGTTCGTCGGCGATGTCGGCGAACAGCGCGACGTTCTCCCGCTCGATGACGGCCGCCACCAACTCGTCGCGGTTGGCGTATCGCCGGTAGATGGTGGTGCGACTGACGCGCGCTCGGCGTGCCACGTCCTCCAGGGCGACGCGGTGCACGCCGTGCTTCTCGAACTCCAGGAGGGCGGCGTCCAGGATGGCCTGCTCAGCGGCCATACCCCACCTGCGCGAACTCGTTGTAGCGCAACCGCATCGGCAACCGGTCCCACACCCAGTTCACGGGCTTCGATCGCCAGAACGCCGCGAACGCCCGATACGCCCGCTCCCGACGCGGACTCCACGGCAGCGCGAGCAGGTCGCGCGCCCTTGGCGGCAGGCCGCCGGTGGTGAGGAACGCGGCCACCGGGTTGAAGACGGGGGCGAGCAGCGACCAGGCCAGCGGCGACACCCCCTTGGGCCGCGGGAAGCCCTTGGTCACGTAGCCGACGCCGTACTGGGCCGTCGGATGGGCGACCACGATCTGGTCCAGCATGCGCTCCCAATAGCGTTGGAAGGCAGCGTAATCGGCGGGCATCGGCCGCTCGCTGACGCCGTAGCGGCGGTACCACGTCTTGGACTCGAGGTAGATCCGCTCCTTGTCCGCGTCGGTCAGCCGCGTCACGAACGTGTCGGCGAAGTACAGCACCTGCTCGACGAACGTCGCGTGCGCCCAGAAGTAGGTGTCGGGGTCGAGCGCGTGGTACCGGCTGCCGTCCGGCATGTCGCCCTTGATGTCGCGGTGAAAGTCGCGGACGCGGGTGCCCTCGTCGTCGTCGTCCGTGCCGTACACCGTCATCATGATCGGCGGGATGGACCGCTTGACGCGAGCGGCGGTGTCGGAGAAGAAAACCGAGTGGTCGAGCACGCCCTGGCCGAGTTCGGCGAGCATGTTCTGCAGCACGGCGGGACGTGGGCCGATCAGGTACATCCGGTTGTCCCCGAAGTAGCGCCACACCAGCGATTCCGGACCCAGCGGAAGGGCGTCGTCGGACGCGGACGCGGAGCGGTCGTTCTCGGCGAGTTCCGTCATGGGAACAGTGTTACAGATTTCGCACTTTGTACCAAGGGGGCGTGACCAGCGTCACCGATCGTTGCGCAGGCGGCCGATCCCGAGGACGGCGAGCACGCCGGCGACCGTCGCGAGCACCAGCGCGAGCGCGATCAGCGGCGGGTCGTACACCAGGGACACCTGAGATGGTTCGTTGGCCGCGACCGGCGGCGCCATCTCCGTCGAGCGTGCCGCGACCCAGCACGCCACGCAGCCGATCACCGCGACGACCGCGAGCACGAGTTCCACGACCGCCCTGCCACGCGTCCTCACGACTCTCCGTTCAACGACTCGAGCGCCGCGCGCAGCCGGCGGTGCCGCCTGGCCCAGGCCTGCGCGGTACGGCCGCTCGTCAACTTCAGACCGATGCCGGTGCGGCCCCTCGGCACGCCGGTGAGTTCACCCAGCGCGCGCGCCGACTGCCACTTCGGCGCCTCCGAACCCTCGGCCTCCGGGTACACGGTGATGATCTCCGACGTGCGGATCGTCTCGGTCCCCTGCCGCAGGTACTCCGGGGTCAGCTCGACCGAGGTGTGGGTGCGGGCGGCCTTCACCTGGATCGACAGGAAACCGGTCACCAGGACGAAGAACACGATCGGCACCAGGAAGTCGACGCCGTATCCCGTCCACCACTGCAGCAGGATCATCGCGCCCGCGGCGCCGGGCCCGGCCATCGCCCACCACCAGGTCGCCCCGGGCTCGGAGTACAGCACCTCCGCCGGTGGCGCCGCGGGGGTCGGCTCGGGCGCGGTCACCGGGCGGCCTCGTACCACTGCCGGGCCTCGTCCCTGCGGATCATCAGCGAGCCGACGATCAGCAGCGCCATCGTCACCGCCACGATCGCGATCACCGCGATGCCGGCGCCGAACAGCAGGAGCAGCGCGAGGAAGACCACCGAGGCCATCGCGAGCCCCACGCCCGCGGCCGCGAACCGGCCCTCGCGCTTGCGCGCCCGACCGGCGAAATAGGCCTGCCCCAGGCCCGCGGCGAACAGCAGTCCGCCCGCGAGGTAGATGAACGGGTGGCCGCCCTGGCTCAGGGTCAGCATGCCCAGCGCGGCGGTGAGCACGGCACCCGACACCCAGCACCAGAACGCGGTGTCGACGATGCGTGGCCGATCCGGGGACGGTGGGGTCGAGGGCATGGTCGGGCCAGCCTATCGGTCACCGTCTAGACGACGTCGTCGGAGGAAGCGGAGGGGACGTCAGCGGACGAAGTAGGCGTGGGCGTCCTTGCGGTGCAGCAGATACGCCCCGCCCGCGATCAGCACCGATCCGATGATCGTGCACCCCGCGTACACCGGCGCCGCGGCCTCCGGACGATCCACGCTGAAGAGGTTGCCGACGACGTAGACCACCGACGCCGCCCCGCCGCCGGTGAGCAGCGTGCGGGCCCACCGGTAGCCCTGCCGCAGCAGGGACAGCAGGGCCAGCGAGATCGCGGCGATCACCACCGCGGAGAAGCCGGCGAACGCGGTGACGATCCACGGCCGGTCGGGGGCCGTCACCAGGTCCACCACGTACCCGGCGACCATCAGCGGCAGCGCGACCAGCCACAGCCAGAACCCCGTGACGACGTCCTCCGGGATACCGGTCGGCGCCTCGTCGGGCTCGCGCTCCGTCGTCATCTGCTCGCTCCGCAGGTCACGCCAACCAGCCGGCGACGTCGGCCGCCCAGTAGCTCAGCACGATGTCGGCGCCCGCGCGGCGGATGCCGACCAGGGTCTCCAGCGCGACTGTCTCCAGGTCGATCCACCCCTTGGCCGCAGCCGCGCTGATCATCGAGTACTCCCCCGACACCTGATAGGCGGCGACGGGCACCGGTGACACGTCGGCGGCGGCGCGGACCAGGTCCAGATACGACATCGCGGGCTTGACCATGATGATGTCGGCGCCCTCGTCGAGGTCGAGTTCGATCTCGTGCATCGCCTCCCGCGCGTTGCCCGGATTCTGCTGGTAGGTACGGCGATCGCCGGACAGGCTGGAGGCCACCGCCTCGCGGAACGGGCCGTAGAAGCCGGAGGCGAACTTCGCGGCGTACGCCAGGATCGCCGCGTCGGTGTGACCGGCGGCGTCCAGACCGTCGCGGATGGCGGCCACCTGACCGTCCATCATCCCGCTCGGACTGATCACGTGGGCGCCCGACTCCGCCTGTGCGACGGCGAGTTCCACGTATCGGGCGTTGGTGATGTCGTTGTCGACCCGACCGGAGGCGTCGACCACGCCGCAGTGTCCATGGTCGGTGAACTCGTCGAGGCAGGTGTCGGCCATCAGCACCGTGGCGTCGCCGACCTCCGCCGCCAACTCGCGCAGCCCGACGTTGAGGATGCCGTCCCGGTCGGTGCCCGCCGAACCGATCGCATCCTTGTCCTCGTCGCGGGGGACGCCGAACAGCATGAGACCGCCGACGCCCGCGGCCACGGCGTCGACCGCGGCGCGGCGCAGCGAGTCGCGGGTGTGCTGCACGACGCCCGGCATCGACGCGATGGGCCGCGGTTCGTCGATGCCGTCGGCGATGAACATGGGCAGCACCAGGTGCCGCGGTTCCAGCGACGTCTGCGAGACCAGCCGGCGCATCGCCGGGGTGCTGCGCAGCCGACGTGGACGGTGTCGGGGAAAGGCCATGGAAGGGGTCGTCGAACGGCTAGCGGCGACGGCTCTTCTTGCGCGGCGGCGGCAGCGCACCCTCGGCACGCAGCCGGGCGGCGTGCTCGGCGAGCGCCTCCACGAGCGGGCCGACGGCCGCCGTCTCCGGCTGGACGTCGACGCGCAGCCCGAATTCGGCTGCGGTCTCGGCGGTCTTGGGCCCGATGCACGCGACGATGGTGCGCGCGTGCGGCTTGCCCGCGATCCCGACGAGGTTGCGGACCGTCGAGCTCGAGGTGAAGCAGACCGCGTCGAAGCCGCCGGTCTTGATCATCTCGCGGGTCTGCGCCGGGGGCGGGGCCGCGCGCACCGTGCGGTACGCGGTGACGTCCTCGATCTCCCAGCCGCGCTCGCGCAGGCCCTCGGCCAGCGTCTCGGTGGCGATGTCCGCGCGCGGCAGCAGCACGCGGTTCACCGGGTCGAAGATGTCGTCGTAGGGCGGGAACTCGTCGAGCAGCCCCAGCGAGGACTGCTCACCGGACGGCACGAGTTCGGGGTTGATCCCGAACGCGCGTACGCGATCCGCGGTGGCCTGTCCGACGCAGGCGATCTTGACGCCGGAGAACGCCCGGGCGTCCAGACCGAACTCGTTGAACTTCTCCCACACCGCGCGAACGGCGTTGGTGGAGGTGAACACGACCCACTGGAAGCGGCCGTCGACCAGACCCTTCACCGCACGCTCCATCTGCGCGGGGCTGCGCGGCGGCTCGACGGCGATGGTCGGCACCTCGATCGGCAGGGCGCCGTGGCCGACGAGGCGATCGCTCATCTCGCCCGCCTGATCCTTGGTCCGGGGCACCAGCACGGTCCAGCCGTACAGTGCGCGGCTCTCCCACCAGTTCAGCTTCGCCCGGTTGGCGACGGTCTTGCCGATGGTCGCGACCAGCGGGCCTGCGAGCGGACCCGCGGGCTCGCTGCCGGCGAGGGTGGCCTTGTCGAGCAGGCCGGCCAGCGTGGTCTCGACCGACCGCTGCTGGCAGGTGGTGCCGTTGGCGGTGACGACGCACGGCGTGGTGTCGGTCAGTCCGTACTCGATCAGCGTCCGCGCGGCGTCGGAGAGGTGCGACGACGTCGCGTGCAGGATCAGCGGACCGGGCGCGGCGGCCAGGGCGGCCCAATCGACGTCACCGCGGACGTCGGCCACCGTGTGCGCCGAGCCCAGCGGGAGGCCCGCGTAGGTGGGGACGGCGGTGGTCGCCGGCAGCCCCGGGACGATCTCGAAGTGGGCCTGCGCCCGTGCCACCGCGGTCACCTCGGCGAGCACCGCGTCCACCGACAGCGGATCACCGGAGACCAGGCGGACGACGTCGACGCCGGAACGCGCCTCGTTGACCAGGATCTTGGCAACCTCGGCGGGGTCGCCGAGGGCAGGCCGCACGTCCACGCCGTTCGGTACGGCCACGGTCGCGTCGGTGGTCGTGCCACCGGCGTCCGGGCCTGCGTCCGAATCGGACTTGGCCGGCGCCTCGGGACCCGAGGCCGGCGGCAGCTCGGTCCCGATGAGGGCGAGCACCGCCTCGGGGACGTCGGGGTCGGTGAACGCCAGCGCGGCGTTGGTCAGCACGATGCGGGCCCGGGTCGTCAGGAGACCTGGGTCCCCCGGCCCGGAACCCACGAACGTGATGCGGCCGGGCTTGTGCTTACGTCGGGTCGTCATCTTTCGCTCCCGCTCCATCGGTCAACTCCACCAACAGATCTCGCGCTCCCAGCTCGAACAACTCCCCGGCCACCGAGAGCCCCAGCTCTCGTGCCCGATCGGGAGTCCCGATGCCGGACGCACGGATCACGTCGGATCCGTCCAGCGTCGCCACGCAGCCGCGCAGCGACATTTCCACGAAGACATTGCCCTCCTCGTCGATGGACTCGACCACTTCCGCGATCGCGCCAACCGGCGCGGAACATCCCGCCTCCAGTTCGGCGAGCAGGGCCCGTTCTGCGGTGACCGCGGCCCGGGAGTCCGAATCGTCCAACTCCGCGAGCAGTGCGGCCAGCTCGGTGTCGCCCGCCCGACATTCCACGGCGAGCGCACCCTGAGCCGGTGCTGGCAACATCTGCACCGGCTCCAGCGTCTCGGTGATGGCGTCGAGACGTCCGATGCGGGCGAGGCCCGCTCGGGCGACGACGACGCCGTCGAGATCACCGCTGGTAACCCTGTTCAACCTGGTGTCTAGGTTGCCTCGTAGGGGGCGGATTTCCAAACCCAGACCCAGTGCTCTAAGCTGCGCCGTCCGTCGCGGGCTCGACGTGCCGAGCACCGACCCGTTCGGCAACTCTCCCAACACCATCCCGTCGCGTGCTACGAGCGCGTCCCTGGCGTCCTCGCGTCGCGGGATTGCCGCGATCACGAAGCGCGGGTCCGTCGCGGTCGGCAAATCCTTATACGAGTGCACGGCCACGTCGACCCGGCCGTCGGCGATGGCGTCGCGCAGGGCTGCGGTGAACACACCGATCCCGATGTCGGCGATCGGGGCGTGTGACCGGTCCCCGGCCGTCGAGATGATCACCAGCTCGGCGGCGTGGCCACGCGCGATCAGCTCGTCCCGGATCAGACCTGCCTGAGTGGTGGCCAGCAAGCTGCCGCGGGTGCCGATGCGGATCGCGGTCGCCGTGGGTGGTGTGGTGGGCAAGCGCTACTCGGTCTTTTCCGGATCGAAGATGGATTCGCCTGCCATCAGGGGCAATTCGCCGCCGGCGACGGCGTCGACCGCCTGTGGGTCGAGTTCGAAGAGTTCGCGCAGCGCCTCGGCGTAGCTGTCGCCACCCGGCGCCCCGGCCAACTGCTTGACCCGCACGGTGGGGGCGTGCAGCAGCTTGTCGACGACGCGTCGCACGGTGCGTGCGACCTCGTCGCGGTGCGAGGCGTCGAGGCCGGGCAGCCGGTTGTCGAGGCGCAGCAGTTCGGCTTCGACGACGTCGGCGGCCCGCTGCCGCAGTGCGGTGACGGTGGGGGTGACCTCGGCCATCCGTTGGCCCGCGAGGTAGTTCGCGACCTCCGCGGCAACGATCGCCCTGGCCGCCTCGGCATCGCCGGCGGCGGCGCGCGACGCCGGTTCCCGCTGGATGCGGTCCATGTCGATCACGTGCACGCCGGGCAGCCCGGCCACCGCGGGGTCGACGTCACGGGGCATGCCGAGGTCGCAGATCACGAGCTGCTTGGGTTCCTGGCCGTGGGCGAGACCGCGATGCACGTCGGCCAGTGAGACGACGGGGAGCACCGCGCCCGTACACGACACCACCACGTCGGCGTCGGTGAGCACCGGCGGCAGGTGGTCGAACGGGAACGCGTCCGCCTCGACACCCTGGGCGCGGAGGTTCGCCACGATCCGCTCGGCCCGGGGAAGCGTGCGGTTGACGACGTGCACCCGGCCGATGCCGGCCCGGGCCAGGTGCGCGGCGGCCAGCGCGCCCATCGACCCGGCGCCGACCACGACGGCGGTGCGGCCCGCGAGGCCGCTCCCGCCGAGGCGTCGGGAGGCCATGTGGAGGGCAACCGACACCACCGAGGCGCCCGCCGCGTCGATGCCGGTCTCGGAGTGCACGCGCTTGCCGACCGACAGCGCGCGCTGCGCCAGTTCGTGCAGGGTGCGGCCGACGGCGTGGTTGGTCTCGGCGGCTGCGTAGGAACGGCGGACCTGGCCCAGCACCTGCTGCTCGCCGATCACCGCGGAGTCCAGACCGCTCGTCACCGCGAACAGGTGCTCGACGGCGGCTTCGGCGTACCGGACGTAGGCGTACTTGGTGAGGTCCTGCAGCGACATTCCGGAGTGGTCGGAGAGCACCTGGCCGACCACCGACAGACCGCCGTGGAAGGCTTCGACGACCGCGTAGATCTCGACCCGGTTGCACGTGGAGAGGATCATGGCCTCGGTGACCAGCGTCGATCGGAGGAGTTCCTCGACGATCTTCGCCTGCTCCGACTCGTCGGTGCTCAGCTGCTCGAGCACGGTCACGGGCGCGCTGCGATGCGAAACGCCGAACAGGAGAACGCTCATGGCCTCGTCACCACACGTCCGAAGGTAGTCGCAGCTCCGCCGGTCCTCCAAATTTGCTGAGCAGTATCACAGCCGTTGAGGGCGATGTCACAACCCGGCGAGGTCGCTGCGGAGACGCTCCTCGTCCACCTCCCAGTAACTGTGCTCGCGTCCGTGCAGGAGCACGACGGGCAGGCGGTCGCCGTACTCGGCCCGCAGCGAGGCGCCACCCGCCTCGGCCGCGGCGTCGACGTCGGTGGTCGTCCACGCGAACCCCAGCTCGGCGGCCAACTCGGTCAGCCGGCCCGCCGCGCGGTCGCAGAGGCTGCAGCCGGCGCGGCGCAGCAGCACCACCTCGGGGGGCATGTCTGCGTCCTGGTGCGTCACGTCGACGAGTATCCCCGGTTCCGTCGCGCCCGCGGACCGCTCGGCACCGATGCGTGACCTAGGGTTGATGCGTGTCCGAGTCCGGTGACCGCGAAGCCGAGGCCGAATCCGAGGTGCTGGTCGGCGAGCACGGCGTGCTCGCGGAGGCCTCTCCCCCGCCGCCGCCCCCACCCGATCTGACCGCTGCCGCCTTCTTCGACGTCGACAACACCCTCGTGCAGGGGTCGTCGCTGGTGCACTTCGCCCGGGGGCTGGCCGCCCGCAAGTACTTCACCTATGGGGACCTGGCCAGGTTCGGCTACGCGCAGGCCAAGTTCCAGCTCACCGGCAGGGAGAACAGCGACGACGTGGCCGCCGGCCGCACCAAGGCGCTGGCGTTCATCGAGGGCAGGCCGACCTCCGAGCTGGCGACCGTGGGCGAGGAGATCTACGACGAGATCATCGCCGACAAGATCTGGTCGGGCACCCGGGCGCTGGCGCAGATGCACCTCGACGCCGGGCAGCAGGTGTGGCTGGTGACGGCGACGCCCTACGAGCTGGCGGCGACCATCGCAGACAAGCTCGGTCTGACCGGCGCCCTCGGGACGGTCGCCGAGTCCGTCGACGGCGTCTTCACCGGGCGGCTCGTCGGTGACATCCTGCACGGCGCGGGCAAGGCGCACGCGGTCCGGTCGCTGGCCATCCGCGAAGGCCTCAACCTGCGCCGGTGCACCGCGTACTCGGACAGCTTCAACGACGTGCCGATGCTGTCGCTGGTGGGCACCGCCGTCGCGATCAATCCCGACTCGGCACTGCGTGACCTGGCCCGCGAGCGCGGCTGGGAGATCCGCGACTTCCGCACCGCGCGCAAGGCCGCCCGCATCGGGGTGCCGTCGGCGCTGGCGCTCGGCGCCGTCGGTGGTGCCCTCGCCGCGGTGGTGTCCCGCCGCGACGGCGGCCACTAGCAGCACTGCCGTCGGACACGCGTCCGCTGATAGGCTCGCGCCGCTTCGACCACGAGGGGAAACACCACCGACCATGAGCATCGCCGCCGACATCATCGGAACCCACTACCGGTATCCCGACTACTTCGAGGTGAACCGCGAGAAGGTCCGGGAGTTCGCGCGCGCGGTCAAGGACGACCATCCCGCCCACCACTCCGAGGACGCCGCGCGGGAGTGCGGGTTCGACGGGCTGATCGCGTCGCTGACGTTCGTCGCCGTAGCGGGCCGCCGGGTGCAGCAGGAGATCTTCGAGCAGTTCGACGTCCCGGTGAACATGGAGCGGGTGCTGCACCGCGATCAGAAGCTCACGTTCCACCGCCCGATCGTGGTCGGCGACCGGCTGTGGTTCGACTCCTACCTGGACTCGGTCATCGAGTCGCACGGCACGGTCATCACCGAGATCCGCGGCGAGGTCACCGACGACGACGGCAAGCCCGTGCTGACGTCGGTGGTCACGATGTTCGGCGAGGCGAGCCGAGATGAGTCCGACGAGGTCAGCGCGCAGATCGCGGCAGCGCGCGACGCGGCCATCGCGAAGATGATCGCCGGGCAGCGCGGCGGCTCCGCCGAGTAGGCGGAGCGCTCAGCCGAGGAACGTGTTCCGGCGGTTGGTGAGCAGCTGGTACAGCGTCTGCTGAATGGTCTCGCGCACCTGGTCGGTGAGTTCGAAGGTGACCATCGGGTCGTCGGCGGCCGACTCGTCGTAGTCGGCGGTGCTGATCGGCTCACCGAACTGGATGTGCCACTTCGACGGCAGCGGGACCAGTCCGAGCGGACCCGCGAGCGGGAAGAGCGGCGTCACCGGGAAGTACGGCAGCCCGAGCAGCCGGGCCAAGAGCTTGACGTCGGCGATCATCGGATAGATCTCCTCGGACCCGACGATCGAACACGGCACGATGGGCGCGCGGGCGTGCAGCGCAGCCGAGACGAAGCCGCCACGGCCGAACCGCTGCAGCTTGTATCGGTCGCGGAAGTGCTTGCCCAGCCCCTTGTATCCCTCGGGGAACACGGCGGTCAGCTCGCCGGCCGCCAGCAGACGGTGTGCGTCGGCCGTGCAGGCCATGGTGTGGCCGGCCTTGCGCGCCGCCTGACCCATGACGGGCATGTCGAACACCATGTCGGCGGCGAGCAGGCGGAGGTCGCGGTGCGACGGGTGGTTGTCGTGCACGGCCACCGAGGCCATCAGTCCGTCGAGGGGCAGCACGCCGGCGTGGTTGGCCACGATCAGCGCGGCCCCGGTCTCGGGGAGATTCTCGATGCCGCTGACCTCGACCCTGAACCACGACGTGAAGAGCCCGCGCAGCAAAGGAAGGAAGACGGCACTGTTGAGGTGCGGGTCGAAGCCGAACTCGTCGACCTCGTAGTCGCCGGTCATCCGCTTGCGGATGAACTCGCCGACCGCGGAGATGCGCTGGGCCAGTTCGTTCGGGGTGTCGTCGACGGCGGGACCGCCTACCGCGCCGCGCCGTTCGTCGATCTCGTGGACTACCGCGGCGATCTGCTCGGCCGACGCCCTGGTGGTCCCGGGGTCGGTGAGTAGCGACGGGTGCCGCCGGGAACTCTCCGCGCGTGCCGCAGCACGGCGCGCCGCCGACGATCGACTCGAACCAGAATGCAGCGGAATCACATTCGCCTTCGATTCACCTGCCATGTCGCTACCTCCTCCCGGGGAATCCACGTGTCGCCTACCGGCCCAGTCGTTGCGCGACGGCCACGGCGCGCTGCTCCACAGAGCGTACCCAGCGGGGATCGATGATCGGTGTCAACGAGCGCCCGCGGACGTAATCGTCAAAAGCCTCCGCCGTCGACCACTTCGGTGTATAGCCCAACTCGTTGCGCATCCTCGTGGTGTCCATGACCCGGCCGTAGCTCAGGTATCTGAGCTGCTCGCGATCGACCTCAGTGTAGCGGGTTGCGCGCCGCAGCGAATCAACGGCAGACAATGCCGATTTCGGGACGGGCAGGCGAACGCGGCCCGATCGGCGGATGGCCTGCGACATCATGATGATGCCGGTGCCACCCACGTTGAACGTCCCAGGACGGCCGGCAATGGTGGCGCGCTCGAGAGCGCCCAGGGCGTCCTGCTCGTGCAGCAGCTGCAGACGCGCATCCCGGCCCAGGACGGACGGGACCACGGGCCCGGCCAGGTACCTCGACAGCGCCGTGTCCATCGCGGGACCGATCATGTTGGCCAGACGCAGGATCGTCACGGCGATGTCCGGGCGACGCCGGGCCAGGCCGCGGGCGTAGCCCTCAATGTCGATGCTGTCGCGCGCGAACCCCTCGCCGGGAGGCCTGCGTGCGCTGCCGTCCTCGGTGAACAGCACCGGGTCGTAGGCGCTCGAGCCGTAGACCTCCGAGGTCGACTTCAGCACCACGCGGCGGACGGACGGCGCCTTCTGGCATGCGGCGAAGAGTTGCATCGCGCCCATGACGTTCTGTTCCTTCAGCGCGACCCTGCCGCCGGAGCCCGGGGCGTAGGACGCCGCCGACGCGTGCACGACGGTGTCGACGTCTCCGTTGCGAATCACCTTGGCGATGAACGGGTTACGGATGTCGGCGCGGACGAACTCGGCGCGGCCCATGCGACGGAGCAGATCCTTGCTCGGCATGACGGCGTCCACCGCGATGACGTGGTCGATCCGCGGGTTCTGCGCCAGACGAGCGGTCAGGTAGCCGCCGAGAAACCGGCAGGCACCCGTCACCAGGACCACCTTCGGGTGGTTCGACGGGTCGACCGAGTCCGATCCCCCGCTGGGCGACGAGCCGGACTCGGACCGCCCACCCGAGCGTCCGTCAGCATCCATGGGCGTCAGCCTATCGGCTGAGCCCGAGAACTACTTGCCAAGTTTTCTGCGCTGCACCCGGGTACGACGAAGCAGCTTGCGGTGCTTCTTCTTCGACATGCGCTTACGCCGCTTCTTGATGACTGAACCCATGAACTCCGCTACCTAAGACAAACCGAGGACAACTGAGGCTGACGATCTCGAGTACGCCTCGTTAACTGACCTGGTTACCTTACCCGGCCATGACTGGCGGACGAAAACGCCTGCTGTCGCGCTGCTCGGCCGCTATCCCGCGTCGAAGTACGAGGTCTCCAGGAGATCGTGCACCGCCTTGGCGTGCACGCGGAAGGACCGGCCGACCCGCACGGCCGGCAGCTCGCCGTTGTGCACCAGTCGGTAGACCGTCATCTTGCTGACCCGCATCAGGCTGGCCACCTCGGCGACGGTGAGGAATTGAGCACGGGGCTGTTGACCATCCCCGGACCCACCGGCGGCGTCGCGCGCCTTGCCACCAGAGGAATCGCGTGCCGATGGCCCGTTCATAGACGTCATCGCAACCCAATCAATCAGGCACGTCCCTGCCAGCGGCTTCCCCACCGCTGGCACAGGTACGTGCATACACGAGGAGAATAGCGTGGCAGTTGTGGTTATTGCGACGGGTGTGGGACAACTCGTCGGAAATTGGTGAACTACTCTGATGTAATTCCTAGCTGCTCAGAGCGTGTTTTTGCGGCCTCGACCGCCTCGCCGACGGCGGCCCGCAGACCCCCTCGCTCGAGTTCGCGCAGACCAGCGGCGGTGGTGCCACCCGGCGACGTCACCATGGCGCGCAGCTGCGCCGGGCTGGTGTCCAGCGCGGGCCCCGTTGCGGGCTCCCCACCCGCACCGCGCCGCTCGAGGCGGTCCAGGAGCATCGCGGCCGAGCCCGCCATGGTCTGCGCCACCAGTTCGGTCGCCACGTGGCGCGGCAGGCCCGCCGCGACGGCCGCGTCGACGAGCGCCTCGGCCATCAGGAAGAAGTACGCCGGGCCCGATCCCGACACCGCGGTGACGGCGTCGATCTGGGACTCCGGCACCACCTGGACCTCCCCGACCACGCCGAAGATCGAGGCGACGTCCTTCATCTGCTCGGGCGTCGCGAAGTTCCCGCGGGAGATCGCGCTCATCCCGACGCCCACCAGCATCGGGGTGTTCGGCATGACCCGGATCACCGGCGAGCCCGCGGGCAGCCTCGACTCGTAGTAGGCGGTGCTCACCCCGGCCGCCACCGACACGATGACCTGCTCGGTGCTCCCGTCGTGGGCCTTGGCGAAGGCGTCGGCGATCTCGAGGACGATCGGTTCGACGTCCGCCGGCTTCACGGCGACGATCACGTAGGAGGCGTTCTCCGCCGCGTCGGCGACCGTCGTCAGGAGTACCGAGTACTGCTCGGAGAGGTGCTTGGCCCGCGCCGGATCCTTCTCCGCGACGGCCAGGTCCTTCGCCTGACGTCCACCCTTCAACAGTCCCGAGAGCAGCGCCTCGCCGATGCTTCCGCCGCCAATGATCGCGATTCTCGCCACGCGGGAAAGCATTGCACGTCCCCCCGGCACCAGCCGAACGTCGGTCGGCGTCAGGCGAGTCGACGCTCGCCGCCGGTCAGGTCAGGACTCGGCGGGCACCATCGCCAGCTGACGGGACTGCACCACGACGTGTCCGGCCGAGTCGACCACCACGTGGTCCTCGTCGAACCACTCGTGGCCGATCTGCATCGTCGTGCACAGCACCCGCAGCCACCCGTCGGCAGGCACGGCACGCAGATAGGCCGTCAGCTGGACCGTAGGGGCCCAACCGAACCGGTTGACGCCGAACGTCACCGGCGCGGACACGTCGCCGCACACGAGCGCGAACAGGACGTCGGGGGCACAGTCCCGCGGCCGCACCCAGTACTCGATCACCGGTGCGCCGCCGTCGGAGCGGGGCGCCATGGTCGTCAGGGACGGCCGGATGTCGCAGCCCCGCGCGAGGTGCACCACGTCGGCCATCGGATGCCCCGGCCCGATCGGCTCCAGACCGGGTGGCGGCTCGGGCGTCATGAGCGGCACGACCGGGTTGGCCACCAGCAGCGGTGTCGCATCGTGTTCGGGGACGGCCAGGGTGATGGTGGCCCGCACCGCCGTTCGCTCGCCCTGGTCGAGTTCGACGTCGACGAGGCTCACCCGCCTGCCGAGCTTGCGGGTGGTCGCCGTCAGCCGCATCGGTCCGGGATCGGGTGCCCACAGGAAGTTGCCCGACACCGCGATCGGCTCGACGCCGGACTGCCCGCCGGAACGAACCGCCGTCCGCGCCGCGTTCGCGCACAGCGCCAGCATCACGCCGCCGTGCACCTTGGGCCCGATGGTCCAGTTCTCGTTGACGAACCCGTCGTAGCGGGCCACCGGCCCGTCGACGGACACCGGTGTCAGGTTCATCGCCTCGGTGAATGACGTCGATGACGACACTGGACTCCAATCTCTCAGCGCAGCAGGTGTTCTCGCGCGAACTCGAGTGACTCGACCAGGAGCTGTTCACGCTCGGCGGCGTTGCGCGCGCGCGACGTGGTGACCTCGAGGATGACGTGCCCCGCGAAGTCGCTGGCGGCCAGCATCTGGCAGATCTCCGCCGCCGGCTGCGAGCCGTGCCCCGGCACCAGGTGCTCGTCGGTGGCGGCCCCGCTGCCGTCGCACAGGTGCAGGTGCACCAGACCGCCGTCCGGGCCACCGATGCCCATCCGCCGGGCCATCTCGATCGCGTCGGTGCCCGCCGTCGCGGCGTGCGACAGGTCGAGCGTGTAGTGCGCGTGCTCCCCGTCGAGCGGATCGAACGACGGCGCGAACGCCGAGATGCCCGTCCCTGGGCTGCCCCCGCGGCGGCGCATCCGCTCGATCGAGGACTGTCCCGCACCGAAGAAGCGGTCGGCGCGGAAGGGGAACATGTTCTCCACCGCCACCATCACCTGGCTCGAGGCCTCGAGTTCGGCGACCTGGTCGGTGAACCCCTCGGCGTACCGGCGCTGCCACCGGAACGGCGGGTGCACCACCACCGTCTGCGCGCCGAGCGCCTCGGCCGCCCGGACGCTGCGCTCGAGCTTCGGGATGGGGTTGGCGCCCCAGATCCGCTGTGAGATCAGGAGGCAGGGCGCGTGCACCGACAGGACCGGGACGTCGTAGGTCGCCGACAGCTTGGCGATGGCGTCGACGTCCTGGCTGACCGTCTCCGCCCAGACCATCAGTTCGACGCCGTCGTACCCGAGTCTCGCGGCGTATTCGAAGGCCGCCTCGGTCCGCAACGGGTAGACCGAGGCAGTCGAGAGACCGACCTTGATGGCAGGGCGCACAGGGGTTCTGTCTCGACCCTCAGTGCGATTGCAGGAGCGCCAGCGGCCCCAGCGTGATCAGTGCGCCCACGGCGACGGCGATGAGCGTGCTGCCGATGTCCTCGGTCTTGCGCACGACGCGCACGCCGACCACCAGTCCGAGGATCACGAGCACCGAGAGCACCAGCGCGACGATGTTGTTCCACTTCCACAGCTGGTCGAAGGCGATGAACAGACCGGCACCGAAGGCCACTGCCAGGATGCACTGCGCCACCACCCACGCACCGCGCAGGAACGCCGACCCGCGCTTCTCCCCGGCGGCGTCGGGGACGGTGTCCACCAGGGCGTCGTCGTCGGCGTCGTCGTCGTGCTCGTCGTCACCGAGGTCGATGTCCTCGGGGGTGGGCCGGCTACCGCGGCGGGCGAGGTCGTCGGCCACCGATTGACCGCCACCGAACAGCGTGTCGCCCGTCGACCGGAGGTACGACGGCGACGGGTCCTTCGTCGTCGACTCCTTCGACGTTCCGGCGATCTCGGCGAAGTCGAGGTCGATGTCGTCGTCGGCGTCGATCTCGTCGTCGTCGAAGGAGGGGTCGGGGCTCATCTCCTCGGCGCCACCGGCGGCGGTGAAGCCGGTGCTCGTCGCGGCCCCGGGACGTCGCGGCGGCGGGGTGAACGCGATCGGCGCATCATCGGCGTCGCGCTGCTCGAGGTGGGCGGCGTAGTCCTCCTCGGCGTCGACGGCGGGGTCGAGTTCGACCAGCTCGTCGGCCTCGTAGTCCTCGATGGGATCGACGACGGCTTCGTCGTCGGCGGTGACCTCCGGCGCGGGCGCCTCGGACACCGACGCGTAATCGGCTTCGCCGGGACGCGGGGTCTCGTCGGCAGGCTCCTCGGCGACGGGTTCGTCGACGGTTTCGTCGACTGGAGGCTCTTCGGCGGGCTCCTCGACGGGGGGCTTCTCGACGGGCTTCGGCTCGGCGCGACGCGGCTGCACCAGTTCCTCTGGCGCCGCGCTGATGATCGGGATCTCGCCCGTCAGTTCGGCGACGGTGACGGAGTCGGTGTTGCCGCGCCTGCGCCTGCGGCGGCCACCGGCCGGTGGTGCGCCGATCGTGCCATTCTTCGCGAGGAGTTCGGCCACCGAGATGGGCCGGGTGGCGTTGTCGTCGTCTGTCATCGTCTGCTGCCCCTAGCCTTGGCTAAGTCCACGGATGACTCCACCAGGGCGGTTCCGTCGGCTTCACTGTCGAGTTTCCGCAAAATCAGGCCCTCCCGCAACGCCCATGGGCAAATGTCCACCGTGTCGATCGACAATGCCCGCATGCTCGCTTCGGCGACCAGGGCGCCTGCCACGATCTGTGGCGCACGCTCGGTGCTCACCCCTTCCAGTTCTGCTCGGTCCGCGGCGGTCATCCTAGAGATGAAGGCGATGAGCTGCCGCAGGCCCGCTGCTGTCAGTGTCCTCTTCGCACGCGGTCCTGCACCGGAAGGCGCGGCACCGGTGAGTCGTGCCAACGATCGGAAGGTCTTGGACGTCGCCACCGTGAGGTCGGGAGCGCCCGCGTCGAGGACCTTGGCGCCCGCCTCTGCCATCTCGGTGTCCAGCCAGTCGCGCAGCATCGCGACCCGGCGGCGGCCCGGCGGGTCGTCGGGCAGCCACTCCCGGGTCAGCCGGCCGGCGCCCAGCGGCAGCGACAGCGCCACGTCGGGCTCCTCGTCGACGCCGCTGGACAGTTCGAGCGATCCGCCGCCGATGTCGATGTTGGTGATGCGGCCCGCACTCCACCCGTACCACCGACGGACGGCCAGGAACGTGAGTCGCGATTCGTCGACGCCGCTGAGCACCTTGAGCGCCACGCCCGCCTCGGTGCGCACCCGCGCCAGCACGTCCTCGGAGTTGGTCGCATCGCGCACGGCGGAGGTCGCGAACGCCATCAGCTCCGCGCACCCCGAACTCGCAGCGATCTTGGCGAATTCGTCGATGGTGTCGACCAACTTGTCGGCGCCCTTGCGGGTCAGCTTTCCGGAGCCGTCAATCGCCTCGGCCAGCCGCAGCGACGCCTTGGTCGAACTCATGGGCGTGGGGTGTCCACCCCGCCTGGCATCGACTACCAGCAGGTGAACTGTGTTGCTGCCCACGTCGAGCACGCCCAATCGCACGCGACCCACGTTATCGGGTCTACCGTTGGTTTCCGTGACGGGGACTCGCGATGAGCGCTCGAGCGACGAGCAGAGGAATCGGCACCCGGGCGAAGTCGACATGGACTTCGCCCGCGAATGGGTCGAGTTCTTCGATCCGGAGAACCCGGAGCACCTCATCGCGGCGGACATGACGTGGCTGCTGTCGCGGTGGACCTGCGTCTTCGGTACCCCCGCGTGCCAGGGCACGGTGGCGAACCGACCCGACGACGGCTGCTGCTCGCACGGCGCGTTCCTGTCCGACGACGACGACCGCGCGATGCTCGACGATGCGGCGTCGATGCTGACCGACGAGGACTGGCAGTACCGGTCCAAGGGGTTGGGCCGCAAGGGGTATCTGGAGATGGACGAGTACGACGGCAAGCCGAATTGGCGGACCCGCAAGTACAAGGGCGCCTGCATCTTCCTGAACCGGCCCGGCTTCCCCGGTGGCATCGGGTGCGCGCTGCACTCGAAGGCGCTCAAGCTCGGCGTCGAGCCGCTGACGATGAAACCCGAGGTGTGCTGGCAGCTTCCGATCCGCCGCACCCAGGAGTGGGTGGAGCGGCCGGACGGCAGCGAGATCCTGCGCACCACCATCACCGAGTACGACCGGCGCGGCTGGGGCGAGGGCGGCGAGGACCTGCACTGGTACTGCAGCGGCGATCCCGCCGCACACGTGGGCACGCGGCCCGTGTGGCAGTCCTACGCACCCGAACTCACCGAACTGCTGGGCGAGAAGGCCTACGTCGAACTCGCGGCGATGTGCAAGCGGCGCGGCGGGCTAGGCCTGATCGCGATACACCCGGCAACCCGCGCCGCTCGGTGACTCAGTCGATGACGGTGAGTTCCGGGATCGGCACGACGAATCGGCCACCCCATTCCCTGATGTAGGCCATGTCCTCGATCACCTCGTCGCGGAGGTTCCACGGCAGGATCAGCAGGTAGTCCGGGCGGGTCTCGCGCACGTGGTCGGGGGCGTGAATCGGCAGGTGGGTGCCCGGCAGGTACTGCCCCTGCTTGTGCGGACTCCGGTCGACGGTGAAGTCGACGAGATCGTCCCGGACGCCGCAGTAGTTGAGCAGGGTGTTGCCCTTGGCCGGGGCGCCGTACGCGGCGACGGTCCGCCCCTCCTCCCGCGCGTTGACGAGGAACGTCAGCAGCGCCCGTTTCGTCCGCTTCACCTGTTCGGTGTACGCGCGGTAGCCGGCCAGATCGTCGAGGCCCGCGTCGCGTTCCACCTGACGCAGCACGTCGATGCGCGACGACTCGGCGTGCCCGGCGTCGTCCGCATGGCAGGCGTAGATCCGCAGGGATCCGCCGTGCGTCGGCAGTCGGTCGACGTCGAACAACCGCAGACCGTGGCTCGCGAAGACCTGGGTGACGGTCAGCAGCGAGAAGTAGGAGAAGTGTTCGTGGTAGATCGTGTCGAACTGGTTGTTCTCGATCAGTTCGAGTAGGTGCGGGAACTCCATGGTGATGACGCCGCCGGGCGCCAACAACCGCGACAGGCCGGTCACGAAGTCGTTGAGGTCGGGGACGTGGGCGAGGACGTTGTTGCCGATGAGGAGGTCGGCGCGCACACCGTCGTCGACCAGCTCGTCGGCGAGGGCTTCGCCGAAGAACCCGACACGGGTGTCGATGCCACGTTCCACGGCGACGAGCGCCACGTTCTTCGCCGGTTCGATTCCCAGGCAGGGGATTCCGGCGTCGACGAAGTTCTGCAGCAGGTAGCCGTCGTTGCTCGCCACCTCGACGACCTTGCTGGACGCGTCGAGCCCGAAGCGACCGATCGCTGTCTCGACGTATCTGCGCGCATGATCCAGCCAGCTCTGCGAGTACGACGAGAAGTAGGCGTAGTCGCTGAAGATGGCGTCCGCCGAGGTGAACTCGGCCAACTGCACGAGGAGGCACTCCGTGCACACGTAGGCGTGCAGTGGGTAGAAGACCTCCGGGTGATTCAGCCGATCCGGGGCGACGTAGGAATTGGCGAGCGGTGACATGCCGAGATCGCAGAACGAGTGGGTCAGGGGGGCGCCGCAGAACCTGCAGTCGCAGCCCGCGGGAGTGCTCTCAGACATCGTAGGTCCGCCAGGGGGCCTTGTCGTTGTTCCACAGCTCGTCGAGGTAGATCTTGTCCCAGAGGGTGTCCATGCCGCGCCAGAATCCATTGTGCCGGTAGGCGGTCAGTTCACCGTCGGAACTCAGCCGTTCGAGCGGAGCCTGCTCGAACACGCTGTCGTCGCCGTCGATGTAGTCCAGGATCGACGGCTTCGCCACGAAGAAACCGCCGTTGACCCAGCCGCTACCACCCTGAGGCTTCTCCTCGAAGTGGACGCGGTCGCCCTCGAATCCCAGCGTGCCGTAACGCGCGGGCGGCTGAACGGCCGTCACCGTGGCGATCGATCCGGACTTCTCGTGGAAGGCGGCCACCTCGCGGATGTCGACGTCGGACACTCCGTCCCCGTAGGTGAAGGAGAACACGTCGTCGCCGATGTGGTCCCTGGCGCGCAACAGGCGCCCGCCGGTCATCGTCGACTCACCGGTGTCGAGGAGCGTCACCGTCCACGGCTCGCTCTTCGACTCCAGCGTCGAGATCGTGTCGTTCTTCATGTCGATCCGGACGTCCGACATGTGCAGGAAGTAGTTCGCGAAGTACTCCTTGATCATGTAGCCCTTGTAGCCGCACAGGATGACGAAGTCCGTCACGCCGGCCGCGCCGTAGGTCTTCATGATGTGCCAGAGGACCGGCTTGCCACCGATTTCGACCATCGGCTTCGGTCTGCTCTGGGATTCCTCGCTGATGCGAGTCCCTCGCCCTCCGGCGAGAATGACGGCCTTCATAGTTCTTCCTTCCCCGAGAGGAACAGCTGTAGGAGGTCGCAGACCCTGTCGACCTGCGATTCGGTGAGTGCGAGCGCGGAGGGCACGTTGATGGCCCGTCCGGCGATGTCGTATGCGACCGGATTGCGGCGCGCACCGTCGGCGGCGGTGTCGTATCCGGCGAACGCCGGCAGCGAACTGAGGGGCGGCAGGAACGGCCGGGTGTCCACCGAGTGCGCATCGAAGAGTTCCATCAACCTGCGGGTCGACAGATCGTGGGTCGGGTCGACGACGACGGTCACCATCCACAGCGCGTTCTCGACGTCCGGTTCGCGGTGGTTGAGTTCGACGCCGGGCACCATGGCCAGCCGCTCCTCGTACCATTCGAAGATCTGTTTCTTCTTCCCGACCAACTCGTCGATCCGAGAGAGTTGAGCGCGTCCGAATGCAGCCTGCAGTGAACTCATCCGATACTTGAAGGCCAGCTCGCTGGTCTGAAACAGCTTGAAGTCCGCGGGGGTTCGGCCGTGATCGCGCAGCCGCGAGATCCGCTCGAACACGTCGTCGCGACTGGTGACGACCATCCCGCCCTCGCCGGTCGTCATCGTCTTGGTTCCGTGGAAGCTGAACGCCGCGACGTCTCCGAGGGTCCCGGCGGGCCGGCCGTGCCACTTCCCGCCGATGGCCTGCGCCGCGTCCTCGATGATCGGGATCCCCGCCGCGGCCGACTCGATCGCGGCCATGTCGGGCATGCCGCCGTAGAGGTCGACCGTGACGATGGCCTTGGTGCGGGCGGTCAGACGCTTGGCCAGGGAGTCGGCCGACATGCACCAGGTGCGCGGGTCGACGTCGGCGAATACCGGTGTCGCACCGAGGTAGTGGATCGGAGCGGCCGTCGCCACCCAGGTCGACTCCGGGACGACCACTTCGTCACCGGGCCCGATGCCGAGCGCCGCCATCGCCAGGTGCAGCGCGGAGGTTCCGTGCGGAACCGCCGCTGCGTGACCCGCACCGACGTACTCGGCGAACTCGGCCTCGAAGGAGGCGACGGAACGCCCGGCGCCGGTGTACCAGTCGTCCGCGGCCGCCTCTGCGACGTAGGCGACTTCGAGGTCGGTGACCCACGGCCCGGCGATGGGGATTCGTTCGGTCACGACGGCTGCAATTCCAGCGACGAGGTGTCCGCGCGGTCGCGGCTCCACCGCAGTTGCGGATCGAGGTCGCCGCGGTCCAGGAGTCCGGTGATGGTGCGGAGACGGAAGTAGTTCGGACCGGTGAAACCGTCGGCGGTCATGCCACCGTCGCGGTAGGCGGCCAGCAGCTGTTCGATCCCCGACCGCACGGTCCACTGGGGCTCGTACCCGGGCAGTTCCCGTTCGATCCTGGTGAAGTCGACGCGGTAGTCCCGGATGTCGGGCATGGCGCCCTCGGCGTAGGTGACGACGCACTCGGGGGCGAGTTCGGCGATGAGGTGCGCGACGTCGCGAATCTGATAGTTCTCGCCGACCCTGCCCACGTTGAATGCCCTGTCGTGGATGGCATCCCGGGGCGCACTCAGGGCGGCGGCGAACGCAGCCGCGATGTCGAGGACGTGAACCAGCGGCCGCCACGGCGTGCCGTCACTCTGCAGCATCACCTTGCCGGTCGTCACCGCGTGGGCCACCAGGTTGTTGACCACGACGTCGGCCCGGAGGCGACGCGACAGTCCGTAGGCGGTGGCGTTGCGGAGGTAGACGGGCGAGAAGTCGTCGTCGGCGAGTTCGGACAGCGCCTGCTCGACCCGGACCTTCGACTCCCCGTACGGCGTCACCGGGTTGAAGGCCGCACCCTCGTCGAGTTCGTCGTCGCCCGCCTTGCCGTACAGGCTGCACGAGGACGAGAACACGAATCGACTCACACCGGCGGCCTTGGCCGCCTCCGCGAGCCGGACGGACGCCGCGTGGTTGATGTCATACGTGAGGCTCGCGTTGAGGTCGGACAGCGGGTCGTTCGACAGCGCCGCAAGGTGAACGACGGCGTCGAAGCCGGCCAGGTGCTCGGGCGTCACGTCCCTCATGTCCATGGCGAGGTTGGGCACGTCGTCCGGCGGGGCCAGGAAGTCCCCCGACGCGAAGTAGTCCGTGTCGAGCCCGACGACGTCGTGGCCGAGCCTCCGCAGGACCGGGGTGAGTTCGACGCCGATGTAGCCGAGATGTCCGGTGACCAGGATTCTCATCAGCCGACACCCAGAACCGACGGGTCGAAGACGAGCACGCCGTCCGACTTGCCGCCGTGGTCGTACTGCGAGACGACCTCCTCGGGTAGCGCGTCGAGCGTGTCGGCGCGCCGGTAGTCGCGCAGCGAGGTGCCGGTCGAGTGCGAGTCGACGTTCGGGGGTCCGGCGTTCGACACCAGATCGTCGAGGTGCACCGTCCGGAAGTCGATGCTGAAGCGCGCCTCGCGCGTCGTGTTCGGAACGGTCGCATGCAGTTGCGCACCCGAGAAGGACAGAATCGATCCGGCGTCGCCGATGAGCCGCACCCCCGCACCGGGTCCCGTACCGCTCAGCCTCGGATGCGGCCGCGGATCACTCTTGATGTAGAGCGCGGCGTCACGACGCGAGGACTGGTTCCACTCGTACGCATCGAACTCGGCGCTGGTGTTGTTGGCCGGCGTCTGCCAGTACTCGGGATGGAAGACCATGCACGAGTCGGCGGTCACGCCCCGGATCGGTGCCCACCAGTTGTTCTGGCTTTGCGGCGACGAGTACCAGGTGTCCCGGTGCGGCGTGTAGTTGTAGCCGAGCCCCGCATTGAGGTACGACGCCGGCGGCACGACTCGGAGCTTCGGCACGTCGAAGTACGTGAGGCCGAGGTCGGCGCCGAAGTCGGCCATGACGGCTCGGAGCAGTTCCTTGGACTGGGGGCTGTGGGTGAACCCGGTCTTCAAGGGGCCGAGGATCTTCACGTACTCCTCGACGGCGAGGGACTCGTGCGCGGTGACCGGGTCGACGTCGCCGAACGCCTCCACGATCATCGTCCAGGCGAATTCGGCGAATGCCGCGACGGTCGCCCGGGGTGGGATGCAGAAGACCTCACCGGAATAGATCCGCGACCGCCTGTCCTCGTCGGTGACGGTCGATTCGGTGGATACTACGAATGCCATTGCATCTTCCCTTCGAGGAACGGGTCTTCGGTCGGTCGTACGTCGTTCCGTGGTCCTGTGTGCGTCGCCGGTGACGCGTCGGGATGCCCTGCGGAACCGTCGATCCGACGGCGCCGGGCAGCGCGGACCGAACTCATCAGGAAGAGAACGTCCCGCCTCAACTGCTTGTCGAAGATGGCCGCCACGCCGATTGCGCGGTCGGCCGTCGAGATGCGCCAGCACGGATTGCGCACGACGCGGCGAACGAACTCGAATTGCTGACCGAGCTGCGAGCGCGCAGACGTCAGAGCTGTCATCGATCCCGACCCGATCCGGAAGGACGCCAGTGTCTTCGGCACGCCGTAGAAGTCTCCGTGCTGAATCATGCGGACCCACAGGTCGAGTTCCATCGGGAACAGCAGATCGCCCCGGAAGCCCCCGCAGCGATCGAATTCGGCGCGCCGGAACAACGCGGCGACCGGTGGGCCGATCGGATTGGTTCCGCTTCGGATCACGCGCCTCACCGTCTGCTGCGCAGACTGCAACCCGACGATGCCGCGCAGCCCCTTGGCGGGCCGCAGGACGTCGCCGGCGTCGTCGATGAAGTCGGTGCGCACCGACACCAGAACCACATCGGGGTTGGCGTCCATGACCCTCACCTGTTCCGCGACGCAGTCCGGCTCGATGGTGTCGTCGGCGCAGATCAACTTCACGTACCGACCGCGGCTCTGCCGTACCGCTCGGTTGAAGTTCTCGGCGATCGGCAACGTCTCTCGGTTGCGGACGACGCGAACGCGTTCGTCACGCACCCCGGCGACGATCTGCGCGGTCCGGTCCGAGCTGTTGTTGTCGACGACCACGACCTCGAAGTCGTCATAGCTCTGCGCCAGAACGCTGTCGAGCGTGGCCTGGAGGTGGCGTTCCGCTTGGTAGGCGGGGATGCACAGGGACACACGTGGGGAGTGACCTCGCGTCGCAGGAGAGCCTTCGGACGTCCCCCACGTCCCTGGCTCGTGCTCGACCGGTGTCACGTTGAAAAGCCCCCTGAGTCGTGAATCGTCGCGATGAGACGGTCGACCAACCCGGTCTCTCGAAGACCGGCCTGCTCGGTAGCAACCTGCGAACGTGGTGACCGCTGCGTCAAAACATACCAATGCAATGTAAATATCGCAACCCGTGGAGACGGCTAAACGCACGCACTCACGTAGTTACAGCGAATGTCGACTACTTGGCATGCCGCTCCCTTCGATCGCCCCTCCGTCCACCATCGAGCCGTTCCACACAGGGGGCAAGCGGCATGGCTATCTCCGCATCACCCGGAGGTGAAGTGCGTCGATGCAGGTCACGGCCAGGCCAGGAGGTCCACCCTTCCACATTCCGAACCCGACGCGGTGCCGCGCGGGCATGGGCGTGCCGATGACAGATGGCAAATTCACACAGCGACCTCTGCTGGTTTCGACAGCAACTAATTGACGGAGCATGCAGACGAGTCCGCGACACCTGCGCCCCAGGGGCGTCGGCTAGTCGACGCGCGGGCGTCACGGCCGACGACACGACCCGTTCGACCCGTACGCGGGTCAACCGAGGCTCGGACCACGAGGCCGCACTACACTCGGGACAAATGTCGAACCAGGACGTCGCCTGCCGGTGCGGGCACCTACGTGCCGCGCATCAGCACTACCGTCGCGGGTCCGATTGCGCCCATTGCGATTGCCCGCAATTCCACCTCGGACGGAGCGGCCGTCCGGTCAGCCGGCTCCACCCACGGAATTTCCTACGCCGCATGCTTCGCCACTGAACCAACCCAGGTTGGCGCACCGCGGTGGCGCCTCGACCCCACCGCCGTCGCGGTTGAACTCGAAGATGGTGGTGACGTCGTCCGTATCGCGGATGCGCCACTGCGGGCTGGCCCGGAGTTGAGCTTCGAACGTCGAGATGGCTCCCGGCGGAAGGTAGCGGTAGTAGTCGAGCGCGAGGGACGCCTGCTGATCGAAGACGATGAACGTGTTCCCCTCGAAACCCGCAGCACCCGCGGTGATCTCGTCGAGTTGCCCCTTGTTCGGGAAGTCGCGGAGAAAGTCGGCAGGCAGCGCGGGAATGGACTGATCGAAGTCCTTGTCCCTCTCGGTGAACCGTAGGTAGTCCGCCGTCGAACGGGTGGACAGCCCGCCGCCGGGATACAGCGACATCACCTTGATCGGTGTCTTCTCCTGCGCCAACAGTTCAGCGCCGACGTCGATCTGGCTTCGGTGCTCGACGACGATGGACCACAGCCCGTAGTAGCCCTGGAGGCCGGCCAGGGCGGCCGCGCTCAATGCCGAGACCACGGCCACCTGGACGGCACGTCGCAGCAGTGCCCGCGTCGAGCGAAAGTCGATCGCGTACACCACGAGTGGGGCGATCAACAGCGCACACCCCGGAATGGCGTACAGGTAGACGCGGAAGATCGCCTCGCCGCCATAGCTCTGCCCGGCCAGTAGCGCGAAGGAACCGAAGGCCAGCACCGCCGCGATGAGGAACGGCTGGCGCCTGCGCCACCAGATCACCATGCACACCACCGCCAGGAGGACCACCGCAGCGGACAGTGACCGGCAGACAGTCGAGGTGAAGAACTTGCCGAACGATCCCTCGAGCTCGATGTTGCTCTGCGCGTTCGCAACCGGATTGAACGAGAAGATCCCGTACGGCGCGACGATCGCCAGTCGCGGGATCAGGTAGGCGACGAGCAGAACGACGTAGGGAAGCGGCAGCCACCTGGGTCGCACACGGCCGGCGATGGTGAGGACGACGGCCACACCGCACAGCCAGTACGGCGTGAGCTGATGAAGGGGAACGAGGGCGGCGAACAACGGGATCGAGAGGTATCCGGCGACCCGATGAGTTGCCGAGGCGATCAGCAGCGCCACTATGCCGAGCGCGATGACGAACGCCAGCGATTGGGGTGCGAAGTAGTCCTGGCCGACCCAGTTGACCAGTTCCGCGATCATGGCCGCAGCCAGCGCGACCTTGGAGGTGAATCCGAGGAGCTTGGCGATGGCCACGATCTCCACGGCGATGAGGACGTGGATCAACGGTGCGAAGACGTGTGCCACCACGGTCGGGTCGAGAGCCGATACGTCCCCGAACCAGGCGAACGCGGTGAAGAAGCTCGGCCACTGGCCGTAGATGTCGCTGCCGCCGGGCAAGTCGTGGAAGCGTCGGATGTAGTCGACGACGCCGAGGTGCTTGTAGGCCCAGTTGTAGATCGGCACGTCGGTCACGAGGGTGACGGTCAGACGTTGGATCGCGACGACGACCCCGATGGCGACCGCGGCGGTCACGAGACGGCCCTGCCGCAGGGCCGACACGAACCCGCCGACCGCCACCAGCGTGCAGAGTGCGATCGCGGGCCCGGTGCCCACGAACAGCAGCCCGAACTGGGAGTACGGGGCGTTGCGAAGGCCGGGCAGGGCCACCAGCCAGCCCGCCACGGCCACTGCCAGCAGTGCCGCCGGCCAACTCCGCATCGGCGCCAGTCCACCGAGGGTCGGCCGGGACACCCGTAGTGCACCGACGGGCCGCCGCGGCAGCGCTGCGGCCACGGCCACCAGCGCGACGACGTGCAGCAGCACCCCGACCGGGTGATGGAACCACGTGAGCACCATGGTCGACGCGCTCATCGCGGCCAGTCCGACCGCCGGCACCGCGGCGATGGCCGCCGCACGGGGAAGCTTCAGCCGCGCCACCGCGGCGATGCCCGGCCCGGTGAGGACGAAGATGCCGAGGAGCACGGCCTTGATGACCGGCGGAAGCGGTGACAGAGCCGCGACCCCGCAGATCACCGATCCCCATCCGACGAACCCGAAGAGGTGCGCCACGGGGACGGCGCCGGGCGGCGTGGGCTCCTCCCGCGGTGCGGACGTCACGGGCGGGCTCAGCAGTGCCGCGGTCACGCGGGCGTCACTCTCACGTAGTCCACGAGCATCGTCGACGTGTCGGGCGTCCGTGCGTCCGTCGGCCCCGGGTACTTGCCGCCCACCGCGACGTTCAGCAGCAGGAAGAAGGGCTTGTCGAAGACCCACGCGTTCTGGGCGCCGACACTCGCGGGTGTGAGGGAGCAGGTGGTGGTGCCGTCGATGCCCATGGTGATGCTGCCCGGCGCCCGCTGCACCCAGTAGGTGTGGAAGTCCGAGGACAGTGCGGGCCAGGGGCCGCTACCACCCTGCTGCCAATGGTCGCCGTCTGCCGTCGGGCCGTGGAGGGTGCAGCTGTAGTCCGCCGCGTCGTTGACCGTCTCGATGACGTCGATCTCACCGGACCTCGGCCAGCCGACCTCGTCGACGTCCGAACCGAGGAGCCAGAAGGCCGGGTGGAGTCCCTGCCCGGCGGGCAGCTTGATTCGTGCCTCCGCGCGACCCTCCGTGAAGTCGAACTTCCCCTTGGTGGTGAGACGCGCGGACGTGAAGCCTCCGTCGGCGCCCCGCACGGCATTGATCTCGAGGTGGCCGTCACCGTCCAGTCGAACGTTCCGGGGATCGTCGGTGTAGTCCTGCACCTCCTCGTTCCCCCATCCACCGCCGCCCAGGTCGTAGGACCACACGACCGAACTCGGTGCCGAGCCCGACGGGCCGTCGAAGTCGTCGGACATGGAGCCGTTGCCCACGACGGCTTCGGCATGACCGATGGAACACCCCGTCGTCATGGCCACCAGCGCGAGCGCCGCGCCGACGGACGTTCCGACGCTCCGGCGGTGGTTGCCCCCACCCGACCGACGCAGGCGATCCACGCCGAGACCGGTCGTCCGGTTCCTCGGCACACGCCGGAGATCCTTCTCCAGCAACATGATCGAAACGAAACCGGCGATGACCGAGTACGCGGTGGCCCGCTCCATGCCTCCGGGCCCGAGACCCAGGTGCCAGCCGTTCTCGAACGCGAAGTACCCGGCGATGGCGATGCAACCGGACACGGTGGCGATCCACGAGGCGGCGGTGCGGCGCAGGTTGGTGGCCGGCATGCCCCACACGCCGGCCGAGCTGGTCGCGAGTCCGACGGTGACGGCGAAGCAACCGCCGAACAGGAAGAACAGGCTGGCTCCCAGTGCGTGGGCCGACCAACCGGTGTTCGAGGGAACGAGACCGACGATGATCACTCCGATCCCCGACACGGTCAGGAACAGGGTGGCGGCCCTCGGCCGCGCGGGCCGGCGGAGCCACGCGGCCGCAGTCAGGAAGGCGAGTCCGACGACGACGACGGATCCGTTCATCAGCATCCAGCTGGTGCTGCACGGCTCGGTTCCCTGCATTCCGCAGTAGGGGACGCCGAGATCGCTGATGAGGTTCTGGCCGTAGCCGTAGTTTCCGCGCCAGCTCCCGACGACCAGGTATTCGCAGACGAAGAACTGCAGTACCGCGATGACGAGGATCTGCGGCAGACGGTCCGTCCAACTCCTCTTGACGTGAAACACAACTAGATCCTGATCTGTCGGGTAAGGGCGAGTTCCGGCTCCTCCGCCACGGCGTTCAGCGCCGACTGGATGAGTTCCGGAAAGAAGACGTTCGAGTGGAACGACGCGCTCACGTCGAAATCGGATCCGTGGTGGCTGATCGTGAACACGATGGCCTCGGGATCCATGGGTTCGTTGAGGCAGTTGCCGAACCGCCGCGCCTCGTCGCCCACGGTGCCCATGAAGATGCTGCCCACGTGCGAGAACACCAGCTTCGCCACGGGGGCCGACGCAACCCGCGTCGCCGGGTCGAATGCGTGCCCACTTCTGTAGTGGCTCTCGAACTTCCGGGCGTTCAGCAGCAGTGCCGCCAATGGCCGGCCACTGGACGCGGCGTCGCCGATGCCGCGGTGCAACCGGCCGGGGTCACCGGGGTCCCCCACGGCGATGTCGACCCCGGAGACGAAGTTGCCGAAGATCCGAGCGCCCCCGGGCAGATACCGCCGGCAGTCGAAGACCACGTTCACCGAGTCGTTCGATTCGATTCCGTGCGAACGGAGTGCGACCACGATCGCGGCGGACACGATGGACGCGATCGAGACACCGGAGGCCGAGCGCGCGCGGGCCTGCCGGACGCGCTCGAGCACGTCACCCGTGGACTGAGCCGCCACCATGGTGGGGGCCCGGTGCCAGGCCACCGACGCCCCCGCGGCGGTGGGCACCGCCGGTGCGCGATTGCGGTTGCGCAGCAGTGCCGCCATCCGCCGAGGCCGCGCGCCGTAGAAGTGGGCGAGCGCCTTCCCGAGCGGATGACGCGTCGGCGTGCCGAGCGACCAGTCCGGAAGGCTGTCGTAGGACCGGCGTTCTCCGATCACCGAATTGAGCATGTCGACGAGGTGTACGTCCCCGAGTCCATGGCACATGTCGACAATGAGATAGTCACCGGCGATGGCGACGTTCACGGCGCTGGAGCCCGTGCTCGAGCGAGCCCGGCGGGTGAGCAGCGCGGGCAGATCTCCCGCGGTGCAGGCGGGCAATTCGGTGACGTCGCCGAGGAAGTCGTCGGGTGCATGCCGCCAGGTGCGGGTGTCGGTGCTCGGAATGAGGCCGAACCGGGTTCCCGGCCCACCCCGGGCCGCGAGTTTCCGCACGACTGAAGCGATCTGCTCGGGACGCCCGGCGTCCACGGGCCCGACCGCGCTGATGATCCGGTTCTTCGCCCACATCATGTCGAGCGGGCTGACTTTCACGGCACTCATCGCACGCCCCCCACGGCATCGTGCTCGGGCAGGTCCGCCGGGTGCGAATCCGCCTCCGATCGTTGAGTTCTGAGTTCTCGTAGCCATCGGACCAGGGGTCCGACGAGGATCACCGCCGCGAGGACCTCGGCGGCGAGGTAGGACACGCCGATGCCGAGCACGCCGAGCGACGGTGTGAACGCCACCGAGCCGCCGATGACCACTGCGGTCACCGCGCACTGCGTCACGACCGCCAGGGTCAGTCGTCGGTGCACTCGCGCGAGGCCGTCGTAGAGGGAGCCGATCACCGTGAACGGGATGAAGACGGCGGCCAGGTACAGCAGCGGCGTGCCGTGCTCGCGGTACTGGTCTCCGATGAAGCCGAGGGCGACCGGACCGACGACGGCCAGACCCGCGCTGCCGGCCAACGCGACGGCACCGATCGTCTTCACGAACTGGGCTGACAGACCGCCGATCCGGTCGGGATGAGCCGCGCATTCGGCGACGAAGGGACCGATCAGAAGACTGAGCACGACGTACACGGCGGTCACCATCGACCACGTCACCGCGAAGTAGGCGCTGGCGTCCGCTCCGAGCTGTGCGATGACGACCAGCGGAACGATCAGTGGCGCGATGGACGCGAGAGCCGTGATGCCGTAGGACGCACCGAAGTACCGCCACATCTCGCTGCGGGCCGGAAGGTCGGGTGCCCAGGTGTACCGGTCGTCGGACCTGATCCGCCGACGCATCGCCACCATCAGGCAGCCCATCGCCACCGCTGCGGTCAGCCCCCAGGAGGCGATGATCGCCAGCGCGGCGCCCGATGCGGACATCACGACGAGGGCGGCCAGCTTGGCGACGGCGTGGACGCCGTTCTTCGCAGCCCCCCAGCGCGCGACACCCAGGCCCGCAACGGTGTTGTCCTGCAACGCGAAGAGGGCAAGCACCACCACCAGCACGGGGTAGACGAGCTTCTCCAACCGGGTCGGGAACAGTGCCTCGGGGCCGAAGGCGAGCACGCCCACCGCGAGCAGCATGGCCACACCGGCCACCAGTAGGTATCCGCGCACCAGCAGGCCGCCGGCACGGTGACCAGAAACCGGGAGGAACCGCTCGTACATGGCCCCGATGCTGAGGTTCGAGAGCGTGGACAGCATGATCGCCGAGGCGATCGACGCGGAGGCGACACCAACCTGTGCGGGTGTGAACAACTTGGCGGCGATCGCCCAGAAGGCCAGTCCGAGAACGCCGGTGCCGAGGTTCGACGCGACCACCGCGTACGAGTTCAGCCGAAGATTCCTATCCGTCGACGACGGCCGGCGCATGGCGACCTCCCCTCAGCGGAGCGACTCGGCGGCCTTCCCGTCGAGAGGCGACGTAGGCTCGGGGACCCCCGAAGATCGATCTCAGCTCCAGCTTGCCGACGCCACTGGGCACCAGCGCCTCCAAGTCGGGAGGTGGTGACGCAACCTTCGACATCCGGTACCCCAGCCGACCTGCGGTACGCGCCTGGGCCGCCACCGTGCGGACGGCGAGCCACGCGGTTCGCGGGTTGAGGGCGATCTTCGTCAACCAGGCGCCCAGACCCAGTCCGTAGCCGCGCGCCTGGACCGCGAGCGCGCCGTTGTCGGCCCGGTGCCGGTGCCACACGATCGCGGACGGCTCGTACGCCAGTCGCCAGCCGGCGAGCAGGATCCTGAAGAACATGTCCAGATCCTCACCGCCCTCGGTCGGCGATCCGACTCCCAGCGCCTCGTCGAAGCCGCCCAGGTCGAACACCACGCTTCTGCGTACGGCGAAGTTGGCACCCGTTCCGTAGATGCCCACTTGAAACGGGAACAGTGGCACGTCCGGAGGAGGCGAATCGAGTTGGTACGACGCGGGATTGCAGGAACTCGCCCACCCGACGCGCTGGTCGAAGTACGCCTGGGCCGGTGTTCTGATCTCGCCGCTCGGGACGATGCCACTCACGCACCCCACCGCCGGATCCCGGTCGAACCGGTTCGCGAGGCCGTGCAGCCAATCCCCGTCCACCAGTACGTCGTCGTCGGTGAAGGCGATGATCTCCGTCGTGGCAGCGGCCAGCCCCGCGTTGCGTGCGCGGGACAGGCCGGGCAGTGGCTCGACGACGAGTCGTACGCGCGGATCGGCGAGACTCTGGACGTAGTCACGGGTCTCGGCGGTGCGCGCGGCGTTGTCGACGACGATGACGGCCAGGTCCGGATACTCGAGCGCGAGGATCGACGCCAGCGCCACCTTCAGCATCTCGACCCGGTCTCGGGTGCACACGACGACCGTGATCGGCGGTGTCGCCCCGGATGCGACGGGTGTGGCCGGCGATTCACCGCGGATGCGACCGACGGCGTCGTGCAGCTCACCCGGGTCGATTTGGCTTGCCCGCACGGCGAGTTCGACGAATCCGACCACGTCGCGGCCACGGCGAACCAGGAGTCGTGCGCGGTCGTAACCGTCCGCGTCGCGGAGCCGGTAGGTGCCGGACCGATCGACCGACGCCACGTCGATGGACCCGATCCAGATGGCGCCCGCCCACGTCGGAGGATGCGGGACTGGCAGCGCCGGCTGCAAGTCCGTCGCCTCAGTGGACGTCGTCGGTGTCATCGGACGACCCCGCGCGAACGTGACCCCACGCGTCCCCTCAGGTAGCCCAGCGAGGTGACCGCGACACCCACGGCCACCACGGCGGCGCGGACCAGTCCGGCACGGGTGCAGCTGGCGAGGCCTCGAGCGGCGGCCCGGGGCAACACCCTGGAGACGTAGGCGCGCTCACTGCTGAGTCCGTCCGATGCGCCCACCAGACGCGACACCATCGCCTTCGACCTGCCCTCGTGATAGCACCGGGAGACGAAGTAGCGGAAGGTCGTGCGGTCGCGCGACACGGTGTGCCACACGCGCATGTCCGGATCGAACAGGAGACGTGCAGCGGGCTTGCGCTGGCTGATCCGGATGCACAGTTCGGTCTCCTCGCACCCGGTCGGCTTCGAGCCGATTCGCCCGACCGACGAATCGAAGCCGTCGACCATCACCAACGCGTCACGACGCAGGGACATGTTGGCCCCGATGAAGTTTCGGACCGGCGCCACGGTCGTGGGTTGTCCGACGTAGCTGCAGCCGACGACCCAGTCGAACTCGGCAGGCAGCCACGAGGGTCGAGCGTCCGGCCAGTCCGGCATGGCGTAACCACCGACGCCCTCGACGTCCTCGGCCGTGTAGTGCGCGACCATCGCCTCGGACCAACCGGGTTCCGCCCGCGCGTCGTCGTCGAGGAAGGCCACCACGTCCGAACCGGCTGCGCGCAGTCCCGTGTTCCGCGCACCGGACAGCCCGCGGGGACCGGTGCTGCGCAGCACCTTCGGCATCACGGATCCCCGGTAGCGCTCGAGGGCGGCGGCGAACAGATCCTCGTCGTGATCGATCACCAGTAGGAGTTCGTCGACCGGGAGCCGTTGAGTCAGAACGGAGTCGACCGCATCGCACATCGCCTGCCACCGGCTGGGCGTGTAGGCGCAGATGACCACCGACGTGGAGACCGTTCCGGCCAGGCGGCCGTCGACAGTCGCGTTCGCGTGGGTCAGGTCACCGACCGACATGCTGACCAACTCGCGCGGCTTCACGTCGCGCCGGGGTGGCACCGCGGCGAGTCGAGCGCTCACCGTGGATCGTCCGCAGCACGCGCCACCCGTCGCTGAACGCGTGCAGGTTGCTCGTGCCGTGGATGCGGCTGCGCTCGAAACTGGGCACCTCGACGACGCGCAGACCCGACGTCAGGATCCGGACGTTGATCAGCGTCTCGATCTCGAAACCGTCACCCCACTGCGCTTCGGTCGCCGCAGAGTCGGGCAGCGCCATCGCGGGGAGGTGGCACCGCCAGAAGGCCATGTATCCGTAGCAGAGGTCGGTGAACGACGCCCGGAACTTGAGGTTGACCATCGAGTTGAACACCTTGTTGCCGAATCGGCGAGTGAAGGTGAAGTCGGAACTACCCCCGCCGTCCGCGAACCGGCTGCCCTTGACGACGTCGGCGCCGCCGTTCAGGGCTTCGACGAAGCGCACGATCTCACCGGGGTCGGTCGAGCCGTCGGCATCGATCATCACCACGATGTCCGAGGTGGCGGCTTCGAAACCGCACACCAGCGCATTGCCCTTGCCACGCCGGGTCTGCGAGATGATCTTCGCCGTGGGCCACAGGGTCCGCGCCACCTCGATCGAGTCATCCTCGGAGTGCCCGTCGACGAAGACGATCTCGTCTATCCCCTCGGGCATGCGCCGAGCGACGTCGGGAAGGTTCCTGGCCTCGTTCATGGCCGGAATGACGACGGTGACGGTGTTGCGTCGCAGCGTCGGGGTCGACGCATGAACGTTGCCCACGTCGAATGCGTCCTTCTCGTCGGTACCCGGTGCTTCGACGCTCATGGCTTGACCCCTCTTCGATGAAACCAGCCAGCGCCCTCCGGGGGCTGCTGGTGGTCGCGGTGGTGACCTAGATGCTCGTGTAATCCATGACGCCTACTGGCGTAGTCGCCACTTCGGTTGCTGAAACTCAACGGTGCGTTTCGTTCTGCCGACTCCGTCGACGGGACCGCTACCGGACCCGAGACGATCAGATGGCGCTGCGCCGCACCCGAGGCGGGACTCGCGCCACCGGGGCGACGTTCGCTCACCTCGGGAAAGCTACCCGTCTCATCGAGGCTATGCAACCTGGAGGCGCGATTTTGGCAAACATTTGATCATTAAACTTGCACGCCGGTCAGCGGGATATTTCCCCCTTAGCACAGCAGCGTCTCTAATATTTGGCTAACTTTTGCCGCCCATGCTGCCGCATCAAGCGGAGATCGGGGCCAGCGGTTCCGGCGACCGGGGGCCACATGGCACGGCGTGCAACCGCACGGGAATGGACCGGCAAAACATTCGTTTAGTACGGAAACCCCAGCTCACGGGGCTGAGAGTTTGCTGAGTGTGACACAGGTAACTCGGGGTTCGGCACCGAGCATCGACCGCCGACCGTGGGTGCACGACGACATCCGTGGACACGTGTTCGGATGGGCACAGCGTCGTACCGCCGGCCACCACGAGGCGACCGGCGGTACGACGGGAACTCCTGCGGGTCAGCCCTCGAGCTTGTAGCCGAGCCCCCGCACCGTGACGAGATGGACCGGGTTGGCGGGGTCGGCCTCGATCTTGGAGCGCAGTCGCTTCACGTGGACGTCGAGCGTCTTGGTGTCGCCCACGTAGTCCGCACCCCACACCCGGTCGATCAACTGTCCCCGGGTCAGCACTCGCCCGCTGTTGCGCATCAGGTACTCGAGCAGGTCGAACTCCTTGAGTGGCAGCGTGATCGGATCGCTGTTCACCGAGACGACGTGCCGCTCGACGTCCATCCGGACCGGGCCCGCCTCCAGGACGCCGTCGCCGATGCCCGTTTCGTCGGGATCGACGCCGCGGCGCAGCACGGCGCGGATGCGCGCGATCAGTTCGCGCGCCGAGTAAGGCTTCGTCACGTAGTCGTCCGCGCCGAGTTCTAGCCCGACGACCTTGTCGATCTCACTGTCCCGTGCAGTGACCATGATCACGGGCACGCTGGAACGCAGCCGCAGCTGTTTGCACACGTCGGTACCGCTCATGCCGGGCAGCATCAGGTCCAGCAGCACGATGTCGGCACCCGAGCGCTCGAACTCCGCGAGTGCCGACGGACCGTCCGACACCACCGTCGCCTCGAAGCCCTCCTTGCGCAGGAGGAAGGCCAGCGGATCGGCCAAAGATTCTTCGTCCTCCACGATCAACACACTGGTCATCAGAGAGCCGTGCCTTCCGGGTAGGTGTCCTCCACGATCAACACACTGGTCATCAGAGAGCCGTGCCTTCCGGGTAGGTGTCCTCCACGATCAACACACTGGTCATCAGAGAGCCGTGCCTTCCGGGTAGATGTCCTCCACGATCAACACACTGGTCATGGTCAGTCCTCCGATTGGTCTAGATGATCTGAGTCGTCATCGTGAAAGGGGTAGGCCGGGATCGACAGCGTGAAGGTCGACCCGGTGCCCGGCTGACTCCACAGCCGGATGGATCCGTTGTGATTGGCGGCCACGTGCTTGACGATGGCGAGCCCGAGCCCGGTGCCGCCGGTGGCCCGCGAGCGCGCCTTGTCGGCGCGGAAGAAGCGTTCGAAGACCCGCTCCTGGTCGGCCCGCGCGATGCCGATGCCGCGGTCGGTGACGGCGATCTCGACGTCGTCACCGCGACGCCGCCGGGAGATGGAGACGCCCGACCCCTCCGGCGAGTAGGCGATCGCGTTCGACACCAGGTTGGCCAGCGCCGTGACGAGCAGCGTCTGATCGCCGTACACGCGGTAGCCGGTCGGGGCGTCGGTCGTGATCTCGATGTCGGCGTTGTCGGCGGCCACCTTGTAGCGCGACAGGGCCTCCGCCACGACCGTGTCGACGTCGACGGCCTCGAGGTCGGGCAGCGGGTCGGCACCCTGGAGTCGCGACAGTTCGATCAGCTCGCCGACCATGTTCGCCAGCCGATGCGACTCGATCAGCATCTTGTTCGCGAACCGCGCCACGTTCTCCGGATCGTCGGTCGAGGCCAGCAGCGCCTCGGCGAGCACCCCCATCGCGCCGACGGGGGTCTTGAGTTCGTGGCTGACGTTGGCCACGAAGTCGCGGCGGGTCGCCTCCATCCGGGCGTGCTCGGACTGGTCGTCGACGAAGATCACCGCGAAGCGGCGGTCCTCCTCCGTCAGCAGCCGGACGTGGCCGCGGACGTGCAGGCCGGAGCGGCCGGGGTGCCGGCGCGACGGCGCGAGGTCGACCTCGACGTCGGTGCCGGTCACGAGCGTGCGCTGCGCCGCGGCCCACGCGCGGTCGTCGAGCAGCCGGTCCCGGACGATGCCGAGTTCACTGGCCTGGGGGTTGATGTAGACGACGTCGCGGTGAATGTCGACCACCACGATGCCCACCGGGGACAGGGCGACGACGTGCTGCAGCATCTCGGAGATGGTGATGCCGGCCTGTTCGGCGGTGCGGCGGTCCCGGCGTTCACGAAGTCGCGGGACGAGCACCGCTCCAACCGCGACGCCCAGCGCCAGCGCGAGCAATGCCACGACCGTCGCCAGGGACAGCGCGGAACCAACGCTCACGGGCAAAGCGTACGCATTGGGTGAACGTCATCCCAGCAGCGTGCGGCCAATTCGGGACAAGTCACACACTCAAATACAGGAGTTCGGCGCCCGTTCACCGGAGTTAACCGACTGTTCTCTCGGATGGGCACTGCGCCGGCGTCCGGTGCGCTACTTGGCGCCCTGTGCGGCGACCGCGGCGGCGCCGGCGGCCGCGGCCTCCGGATCGAGGTAGTTCCCACCCGGGACGGTCGGCTTCAGCTCGTCGTCCAGCTCGTAGACCAGCGGGATGCCGGTCGGGATGTTGAGACCGACGACGTCCGCGTCGGACATCCCGTCGAGGTACTTCACCAGCGCGCGCAGCGAGTTGCCGTGCGCGGCGAGCAGCACGGTGCGCCCGGCCCGCAGGTCCGGCACGATCGTCTGCTCGAAGTACGGCACGAACCGGGCGACGACGTCGGCGAGGCACTCGGTCAGCGGTCCACCGTCGATGTCGGCGTAGCGCGGATCGGCGTCCTGGCTGTACTCGCTGCCCTTCTCGATCGGCGGCGGCGGCGTGTCGTAGCTGCGGCGCCACGCCATGAACTGCTCCTCGCCGTACTTCTCCTTCGTCGCGGCCTTGTCCAGGCCCTGCAGCGCGCCGTAGTGCCGCTCGTTGAGCCGCCAGTTGCGGTGCACCGGGATCCAGTGCCGGTCGGCGGCGTCGAGCGCCAGGTTGGCGGTGGTGATCGCGCGTCGCATCAGAGACGTGTAGAGCACGTCGGGCAACACACCGGCCTCGGCCATCAGCTTCCCACCGCGAATGGCCTGCGCCCTGCCCTTCTCCGTGAGGTCGACGTCCACCCATCCGGTGAACAGGTTCAGCGCATTCCATTCACTCTCGCCGTGGCGGAGCAGCACCAGCGTGGCCATGCGGACATCCTGTCACGACCGGGCGGGAACGGGTCAGTCGTCGTCGCCGTCGTCGTCGATGAGGTGCTCGAAGGCCTTGAGGTTCTTGAGCGACTCGCCGCGCGACACCCGCCACTCCCATTCCTTCTGGATGGACGTGCGGAACCCGAGTTCCAGCAGCGTGTTGAAATCGGCGTCGACGGCCTGCAGCACCTGGCCGAGGACGAGGTCGACTTCCTCGGTTGTCACGGCGTGCGGCGCCATCCGGCCCACCAGGTAGATGTCGCCGACCTTGTCGAGCGTGTAGGCCACGCCGTAGAGCTTCCGGTTGCGCCGCAGCATGAAGCGGTAGACGCCCTCGTGGTTCTCGTCGGGCCGCCTGCAGACGAACGCCTCGACGCGCACCGCGTGGTCGCCGATGCGGAGCAGCGTGTTGGTCTTGAGCTTGCGCTCCCCCGGCAGCGCCACGATCACCGCGGGATGGTTGCCGTGGTCGTCCTCGCGGACGGCGTACTCGAGGTCGCCCTCGGTCAGCGTGTCCTCGATCGTCTTGCGCATGTCGGCGATGGAGGTCATGCGCGCACGCCCCGCCGGATCGACAGGCGTCTGCGTTCGCGCCGCGGCAGGTCCCTGCGCTGGTGGCGGGACCGGTAGTCGGTGATCGCGTGGCCGTAGCTCCTGAGCAGCCCTTCGACGGTGTGCGCCCAGGAGAAGCCCGACGCATGCTCGTGGGCCGCGGCCGACATCTCGGCCGGGTCGCGCCTCAGTACGCCGTCGATGGCCGCCGCCCAGTCGTCGGCGTCGTGAGTGGCGACCAGCGTGCCGGTCACCCCGTCGCGCACGGCGACCGGCAGTCCGCCGACGGCGGCGGCGACGACGGGCGTCCCGCAGGCCTGCGCCTCGACGGCCACCAATCCGAACGACTCGGCGTAACTGGGAACGGCCACCACGTCGGCGGCCCGGTAGACCTCGACGAGACGGTCGCGGCTCTGGGGCGGTAGGAAGGTCACGCGGTCGGTGATACCCAGGTCCGCGGCAAGCCGAACCAGGCCGTCCGGATTGGCCAGTCCGTTCCCGGACGGACCACCCGCGATGACGACCCGCACGCCGGGCAGCTTCGCCGCCGCGCGCAGCAGGACGTCGGGCGCCTTGAGCGGTTGGATGCGGCCCACGAACGCCACCACCGGCTCGCCGCTCGGGATGCCCAGCACCGCCCGCGCCGCGGCGCGGTCGCCGGGGGTGAACGTCGCCAGGTCGACGCCGGGGTGCACGACGTCGATGCGGTCGCGCTGCGCGTGGTGCAGCGAGACGAGTTCGCGCGCTTCGTATTCGGTGTTGACGATCAACCGGTCGGCCTCGTCGACCACCTGCTGCTCCCCGACGGACCGCAGCGGCGGCTCGGGGCGGTCGCCCTCGGCGAGTGAGGCGTTCTTCACTGCGGCCAGGGTGTGCGCGGTGTGGACGAGCGGCACGGCCCACCGGTCGCGGGCCAACCAGCCGACCTGACCGGAGAGCCAGTAGTGCGAATGGACCACGTCGTAGTAACCGGGTTCGTGGGTGGCCTCGGCACGCAGGACACCCGCGGTGAACGCGCACAGCTGGGTCGGCAGATCGTTCTTGTCGAGCCCCTCGAACGGCCCGGCGACGACGTTGCGGACCAGCACGCCGGGGGCGACCCGGACCACCGGCGCGTCACTCGACGTGGTTGCGCGGGTGAAGATCTCCACCTCGACGCCGCGGCGCGCCAGCTCCAACGCGCTCTGCAGGACGTACACGTTCATCCCGCCGGCGTCGCCGGTACCCGGCTGGGCAAGCGGCGAGGTATGGACCGACAGGACGGCGACGCGCACACCCCATCCTTACACCGCGGGCCATCGGCCCTCGTCGGCGGTCGTCTCAGGCGGATTCGGGACGCCGGCTGTTGGCGCGGCGCATCGCTCCGATCGGGTCGGCGTAGAGACCGCCGAGCGACACCACGCCGGCCCCCGCCTCCTGGATCCGATTGCCGAACGACGTGACCCGGATGTCGCGGGTGCCCAGCGCCGACCGTCGGGCGAACGCATCCTCCACGAGCCCGAAGCCCTCGGGGTACTCGGTGAACGCCTGGCCCCCGACCACGAGGTCGTCGGGGTTGAGCATGTCGCGGAGCAGTGCCAGGGCCTCGCCGAGGACGCGTGCCCGCTCGGCCAGCAGTCCGGAGGCCTCCTCGTTGCCGCCGCGTGCGGCGCGCAGCACCCCACCGATGGTGGACGAGGGACCCTCTGCGGGTACGACGTGCAGCCTGCGCGCCGCCGACAAGACTGCCTCGTCGCTGACGGTCGACTCCAATTGCCCAGTGTCGCCGAGGATGTCGGACTGTACGGGGAGGCCGGCGATCGTGCCGGGCCCACTGGACGGCGAGTGCACGCGACCCGCGATCGACAGCGCGTAGCCGACCGTCTCGCGGGCGTAGACGTAGAGGCTCGTGCCACCCTCGCGGCCGGCGTCACCCGCACCGCGGCGCGCTCCGAGCAGCAGTTCGGCACCGGCCATCGCGTCGACGTGCGAGGCGAGCGACACCGGAAGTCCCAGCGTCTCCGCGAGCACCGGACCGACCGGCGCCTCCGTCCAGCCGAGCCGCGGATGGTCGACCAGGCCGGTCGCGCTGTCGACCACGCCACCGGCGGTCACGCCGATCCAGAGCGGACGGCGGCGGTGCCAGCGGCTGAGGTAGCGGCGGGCGCTGCCTGCGAGCGATGCGAGGGCGGCGTTCTGGGTGCCGCGCGGGGTGGGCATCTCGACGACGTCGAGCGTGCGGCCGATCAGGTCGGTGGCCGCGATGCTCGTCGTCCGCGCACCGATGTGGACGGCCAGGGTCAGGAACGGTTCGTGGTTGACCTCGACCGGCACCCTCGGCCTGCCGATGGCGCCGGAGACGGCGAGGTCGGCGCGCTCACGAAGCAGTCCGGCGTCGAGCAAGGCCGTGACCTGCCGGTTCACGGTCGCGATGCTCAGGCCGGTGACCTTCGCGACGACGTCGCGGGCAATGGGGCCGCGCGTCCGGGCGGCGCCGAACACGGCTGCCGCGGCGGCGTCGGCGACACGCAGTGACGGCGCGACGATGTTGAGCCGACGAGCCTGGGGATACCTGCCGTTCGCCGGGGACAGTGTGCGCGCGGCGTGCGACGCAGGGGTCTGTCGGGCGGTGACGATGGAGGGGGATGCGGTGACGGTCACGATGTTGTCCTCGGATGAAGTCGGCTGGTGGTTTTCTAGGCCACACCTGGCGACTCAGCGGGACGAACGTCGTCCGGGTTCAGTCAGGCGCAGCGTGGAGTGCGACAACAGCGACAACACGAACGCCGAGTGGCGATGCGGGAAGTCAGACCTTCGGACACATGCACAAGCTAGCACGCTGACTAAAGTCGGGGGAATGACCGCATCCGTTTCAGATCAGCGCGTCGCAGTGGTCACCGGTGCCAGCTCCGGCATCGGTGAGGCCACTGCGAGAACCCTTGCAGCCCTTGGCTTCCACGTCGTCTGCGTGGCACGTCGAGCGGACCGGATCACCGCCGTCGCGGACGCGATCGGGGGCTCGGCCATTGTGGCGGACGTCACTGACCAGGCGGCCGTGGACGCCCTCGCAGCCGGCCTGTCCCGCGTCGACCTCCTCGTCAACAACGCCGGCGGGGCCAAGGGATTGGAGCCGGTGCTCGACGCCGACGTCGACAACTGGCGGTGGATGTGGGAGACCAACGTCCTCGGCACGCTTCGCGTGACCCGCGCACTGCTACCCGCCCTGATCGCCTCGGGCGACGGACTGGTGGTCACCATCACCTCGATCGCGGCGTTCGAGACCTACGACGGCGGATCGGGTTACACCGCCGCCAAGCACGCGCAGGGTGCGCTGCACCGGACGCTGCGCGGCGAGCTGCTCGGCAAGCCCGTCCGGCTCACCGAACTCGCGCCCGGCGCCGTCGAGACGGAGTTCTCGCTGGTGCGCTTCGAAGGCGACCAGGAGCGGGCGGACAACGTGTACCGCGGCATCACGCCGCTGGTCGCCGACGACGTCGCCGAGGTCATCGGGTTCGTGGCGTCACGCCCGTCGCACGTCAACCTGGACCAGATCGTCATCCGGCCACGCGATCAGGCGCCGAACGGCCGGTTCAACCGCCAACCCTGACGAGGGGGCTAGCCGCCGGGCGTCGACGTCGACTGGCTCGGCGCGGTGGTGGTGGGCGTGCCCGAGAGGGTCGGCGCGTCGCTGGGGGTGGCCGGCGCGTTGGCGGGGATGTTCGCGGGCGTGCCGGGCTTGGACAGCGCCGACATCGAGGTCCACTCGTCCCACGGCACGGCCCAGTCCCAGATGTCGCCGTCGGCGTAGGACAGATCGATCCGCGTGCCGGTGACCTCCACCGGATCGCCGTACACCGCGCTGTTGAAGTATTGCTGCGAGTCCTCGAGGTTGAGGTTGATGCAGCCGTTGGTGACGTTCGTATTGCCCTGCGCGCCAATGCTGTTGGGGTTGCAGTGGATGAACTCGCCATTGTTCGAGATCCGCACGGCGAACCGTTCCCGCACGTTCGCGTAGCCCGCCGCGGGGTTGGTCATGTAGAAGTCCTCGTACTTCTCGGTCACGACGTGGATGCCGCTGCGCGTGACGTTGCGGTCCAGGTCGCCCTCGCCGTAGCTGCACGCGAAGTCCATGATCACCGCGCCGCCCTCGTCGAGCACCTGGATCCGATGACTGGACGCCTCGGCCTTGACGACCTGGCGGCGGCCGATCGCGAAGTCCAGCGTCGAGTCCTGTGCGCCGAACGCGCCGTCGCCGAACGGGACGCCGTAGAGGTTGGCCTTGACGTGGACCTGCGTGCCCGGGGGGTAGTACTCCCGCGTCCGCCAGTGCATCCGGGAGCCGCCCGCCTCGTCGGGCAGCCAGGCCCAACTGCCCTCGACCGGGGGTTCGGTGGTGACGATCATGTTCTTCTCGACGCCCGCGCGGTCCGCGTCCTCGATGGCCGAGTCGAACTGCATGATGATCGGCGCTGCGACGCCGACGGTCTGCCCGTCGGCGAGCTGGAAGGTCCCGGACACCTGCCGGGACGGGTTCACCGTGGTGAAGCTGCCCTTCAGCGGCAGAGCCTTGCCGTCGTGCCCCACCACGGACCCGCCCCAGGTGTACTGGACGCCGTAGCCGAGCGGCTCGGTGACGGAGAACGAGTTGCGGTCGCGGTTCACGACCCCGTTGACCACCCGACCCTCGGCATTGGTGAGAGTGACCCGTTGGAACCAGCCGTCGACGACCTCGACGCCGACCGGCGCGGTCGGCGGGACGTCGGAGGCGGAGTTCGCCGGGCTGAACGTGACGTCGGGAGCCTTGGGGGCCTCGGACTCGGCCGCTTCGCCCGAACCGGTGACGGACGTGCCCGCACATGCGGCGAGGAAGCCCGTCGTTCCCACCGCAATCGCGGTCAGGGCCTGGCGGCGATTGAGTGTCACGTGTACCAAGGGTACCTAGAGGGAGCAGCCGAACAGGCATGGCTCGGGTGTGAGATCGATCCCGAAGTGGGATCGCACCCCGTCGCGCACGCGTCTGGCCAGCTCAAGCACGTCCGCCGTCGTCGCGAATCCTCGGTTCGTGAGGGCCAGCGCATGCTTGGTCGAGAGCCGTGCGGGGGCTTCCGGGCCGGGAAACCCCTTGTCGAAGCCGGAGTGCTCCACCAGCCAGCCCGCCGCCAGCTTCACCCCGTCGGGTGCCGGGTAGTTCGGCACCGGCCCCGCGGCCCGAGCCCGGAGGCGCTCGAAGTCGGCTACCGAGACCACCGGGTTGGTGAAGAACGAGCCGACGCTCCAGGTGTCGTGGTCGGGCTCGTCGAGCACCATGCCCTTCGCTCCCCGCAACGCCAGCACCGCGTCGCGCACCCGCTGGGGCTCGGTGCGGGTTCCCGGCTCGACGCCCAGCGTCCGGGCCAGCTCGCCGTAGCGCACCGGAGCACTGCGGCCGTCGGCGTCGAGGGTGAACTCCACCTCGAGCACCACGGCGTGGTCGGAGTTCTTCAGCACGCTGTGCCGGTAGCCGAAGCCCATGGCGCTCGGGGACACCCACTCGTCGTCGCCGGTCCGGCGGTCGAGCAGCCGGACCCGGCTGATGGTGTCCGCGACCTCGGCGCCGTAGGCGCCGACGTTCTGCACCGGGGTCGCGCCCGTCGACCCCGGGATGCCCGACAGGCACTCGAGCCCTCCGAGGCCGTGCCGCAGCGACGTCACCACCACCTCGTCCCACCCGGCGCCGGCCTCCGCGCGCAGCACGGGCCCCTCGACGGTGACGCCCGCGTTCGCGAGCCGGACCACGGTCAGATCGACGAGGTCGTCGGCGAGCAGCAGGTTCGAGCCGCCGGCCAGGATCAGGGTCTTCTCGTCGACGGCCGGGTCGCGCAGCACCGCGACGACCTGCTCGGTGGTGACGCACGGAACGACGCGGCGTGCGACGGGTCCGACGCGCAGGGTGGTCAGCGGCGCGAGCGGGACGTCCTCGTCGACCGACGCGCCCGCGATGTACGAACTGACCACGGGCCGTAACGGTAGCGTGGTCGGCTATGCCGCGTTCCTTCGACATGGCTGCCGACTACGAGGGCGGGGTCGAGCAGGTCCACGAGGCGTTCGGCGATCGGCAGTACTGGCTCGACCGACTCGCGGGTTCCGGTGCCGACGAGGCCACCCTGGATTCCATGACCGTCGGGCCGGACGGGATCGACGTCGTCACCACCCAGACCCTGTGGGCACGCAGGCTGCCCGGCCTGGTCTCCCAGTTCCACCACGGTGACCTGAGCTTCGTCCGCTCGGAGCTGTGGACGCCGATCGAGGACGGCCGGACGACGGCACGGATCACGGGCACGATTCCCGGAGCGCCGGCCTCGCTCACCGGCACCGCCGTCCTCGCCCCGTCGGGCACCGGCTCCCGGCTCGAGTTCACGGCCACCGTCGAGGTGCGCATCCCGCTCGTCGGCGGCAAGGTCGAGGGCTTCGTCGGCAACCAGCTGGTGGAGCTGATGATCGCCGAGCAGCGCTTCACCACCGAGTGGATCCGCGCCAACGCCTGACGCGAGAGGGTGGTGTGGCCATGTCGGGCCCCATCGGACGGCTCACGCGCGGCACGACGGGCTACAACCGGCTGCGCCGCAGCGATCGGTGGCTGGTGCACTCACCCCGGGTGCGCGCCGCGCTGCTCGCAGCGGCCGACCCACTCGTCGTCGACCTCGGCTACGGCGCCCTGCCCGTGACCACACTCGAACTGGCCGCCCGGTTGCGGACGGTGCGCCCCGACGCGCGCGTCGTCGGCCTCGAGATCCATCCCGAGCGGGTGCGTGACGCGCGGGCGCTCGCCGGGTCGGCGCCCGGCGTGGCGTTCGGGCTGGGAGGCTTCGAATTGGCCGGTCTCGCACCGGTTCTGGTGCGCGCGTTCAACGTGCTGCGGCAGTACGACGTCGACGCGGTGCCGGACGCGTGGGCTCGGATGACCGGCCGGCTCGCCCCCGGCGGCCTCCTCGTCGACGGCACGTGCGACGAGCTGGGCAGGCTCTGCTGCTGGGTGGTGCTGGACGCGCTCGGTCCGATAGGCCTGGTGCTCGCCTGCGATCCGTTCGCCATCGAGAAGCCGTCCGATCTGGCCGAGCGACTCCCGAAGGTGCTGATCCACCACAACGTCGACGGGCAGCCCGTGCACGCGCTGTTCACCGCCGCCGATCGCGCCTGGGCGGCCGCCGCCCCGCACGGCGTCTTCGGCCCGCGGGTGCGCTGGCGGGCGATGCTCGCGCTGCTGCGGGACCAGGGGTGGCCGGTAGAGCCCCCGCGTCGCCGCATGCGCGACGGTGTGCTGGCGGTGCCGTGGGACCTGGTCGCGCCACGCTGACGCCGGTTACCCTCGGTTCATGCGGATTGCCCTCGCGCAGATCCAGTCCGGCACCGACCCGTCGGCCAACCTCGATCTGGTCGACGACGGTGTCCGTCGCGCCGCCGAGTCGGGTGCGCGCCTGGTCCTCTTCCCCGAGGCCACGATGTGTCGCTTCGGGGTTCCGCTCGCCCCGGTCGCCGAACCCGTCGACGGGCGCTGGGGCACCGGGGTCCGTGAGATCGCCGACCGGCACGGCGTCGTCGTCGTCGCAGGCATGTTCACCCCCGGAGACGACGGCCGCGTGACCAACACGCTGATCGCGACCGGCCCCGGCGTCGACGCGCACTACGACAAGATCCACCTCTACGACGCGTTCGGGTTCGCCGAATCCCGCACGGTCGCACCGGGTTCGACACCGGCGGTCATCACCGTCGACGGTGTCCCGGTCGGACTCACCACCTGTTACGACGTCCGCTTCCCCGAGCTGTACGTCGAACTCGCCCGCCTCGGTGCTCGGCTCACCACGGTGCACGCATCGTGGGGGGCCGGTCCCGGCAAGCTCGAGCAGTGGACGCTGCTCACCCGTGCCCGTGCCCTGGACACCGGCACCTTCGTCGCCGCGGTCGGCCAGGCCTACCCGGGAGACGAGGTCGCTGCCTCCGGACCCACCGGAGTCGGCGGCAGCCTGGTCGCCTCACCACTGGGTGAGGTGCTCGCCGCGGCAGGTGACGGCCCCGACCTGGTGGTCACCGACGTCGACCTCGACACCGTCGACACGGTGCGCGAGACCCTCGGGGTCCTCCGCAACCGCACGGACTTCACCACGAGCAGTAGGGCACAATCGCGGGGGTGACCGATCCGTGGAGCCGTCCGGCCAACCAGCCACCGCAGGGGCCGAACCCTCAGGGCGGTGAGCCACCCACCGAGCGGGCCCCGCAGTATGGCGGGTCTCCGGAGCCGCCGACGCAGCAGTTCCGGCAGGAGAACTACCCGCCGCCACCGCAGGGCCAGCCGGGCGACGCACCCCCTCCCCCGGTGTCGCCGAAGAAGTCCCGCGGCAAGGGCATGTTCCGCGATCCGCTGTCCATCACCCTGATCTTCGTCATCGTCGTCGCACTCGCGCTGGCCGGCGTGGTCGGCGCCGAACTCTATGCCCGGCACGTCGCCGACCAGCGGGTCGCCGCGGCCACCTCCTGCGTCGTCCAGGACGGGGTGAAGGTGTCGTTCGGCCCCCGCCCGTTCCTGCTGCAGCACCTCACCGGCCACTACAGCGGGATCCACATCACCACCGACGGCAACCAGCTCCGCGAGGCCAAGGGCATGAAGGCCGACATCGTCATCGACGACGTCCGCGTCGCGGACAACCCGAACTCGGCGGGCACGATCGGCTCGCTGAACGCGACCATCGACTGGTCGGCCGACGGCATCAAGCGGACCATCCAGGATTCGATCCCCCTGATCGGCAGCTTCGTCAGCGGCGTCACCACCAACCCGAGCGACGGCACGATCGAACTCGAGGGCATGCTCGGCACCATCGTCACCGAACCGCAGGTCGTCGACGGCGGCATCGCGCTCAAGGTCGTGCAGCTGACGGGCCTCGGGTTCACGCTTCCCCGCGAGGCCGTGCAGCCGGCGCTGGACGCCTTCAGCGCGCAGCTGACCAAGGACTACCCGCTCGACGTCCGCGCCGACAGCATCGAGGTCACCGACTCGGGCGTCATCAGCAAGTTCTCGTCCCAGAACGCCCCGATGCCCGCAGGCGGCCAGGGCGACGACGCGTGCTTCGCCGGACTCTGACCGTCCGCTAGCCGAACGACGCGCGCGGCGCTCCCGCGCCGGGGTCGATGCGCGTCGGTCCGTCGACCGACGGGCTGATCGGGAAGTCGAAGATGGCGGTCGGGATGTACACCGTCGCACAGGCATTCGGGATGTCGACGACGCCCGAGAGCCGACCCTCGATCGGTGCCGCGCCGAGCAGGAGGTACGCCTGCTCCGGGCTGTAGCCGAACTTGGTCAGGTAGTCGATGGCGTGCAGGCACGCCCGCTGGTACGACAGGTGCGAGTCCAGGTAGCGCTGCTCGCCGTCCAGCGTGACGGAGGTCCCCGAGAACGCCAGCCACTCCGAGTACTGCGGGTCGGTGTTGCCCGGCATGAAGATCGCGTTCTCGCTGACGCCGTAGGTCTCCATGCCACCCGGGATCACGTCGACCCGCAGATCGATGAAGCCACCCATCTCGATGGCACCGCAGAACGTGATCTCGCCGTCGCCCTGTGAGAAGTGCAGGTCGCCCACCGACAGGTTGGCGCCGTCGACGAACACGGGATAGAAGATCCGGCTGCCCCTGGTCAGGTTCTTGATGTCCTGGTTGCCGCCGTTCTCGCGCGGCGGCGCAGTGCGCGCGGCCTCCGCGGCGGCCCTGGTGAACGCGTCACCGGTGAGACCGCCGAGGATCGCGTCCTGGGGTTCGGGAGGCAGCGCCAGCGGCGGCACCCGATCGGGGTCCGTGGCGATCAGCGCGGCCTCGCGGGTGTTCCACGTCGACAGCAGACCGGCCGACGGCGCGGTGCCCATCAGACCGGGATGCACGATGCCGGTGAACTCGACGTGCGGGACGTGCCGCGACGTCGCCTTCTGCCCCGAGAAATCCCAAATGGCCTTGTACGCATCGGGGAACTGCTCGGTGAGGAAGCCGCCACCGTTCTGCGTCGGGAAGATCCCGGTGTACCCCCACCCCTGGCCTGCCAGCGGTCCGGAGTCCTCCTGCGGAATGGGCCCGACGTCGAGGATGTCGACGATCAGCAGATCGCCGGGCTTGGCACCCTCGACGGCGATGGGGCCGGACAGCACGTGCACGGTGGTCAGCGGCGCGTTGAGGATGTCCTCGGCCGAGTCGTCGTTCACGATGGCGCCGTCGAACCACTCCCGGCAGTGCACTCGGAACGAGTCACCCTTCTTGACCGTGACCGCCGCGGGGATGTCGGGATGCCACCGGTTGTGCCCGAGCTTCTCCTGGTCGGTGAACTTCTTCGTCGAATCGAGGGGGAAGACGAGATCGGGCACGGTGACTCCTTCTACGGTCGCGGAAGAGTTCGATGCAGCGGATTGGTGGTGACGCGCTGCCTCCGTCCGGCGGACGCCGGACGTGACACCACGGCCGGACGGTCCGACGTCGCCCGGGTCGCGTCCTGCAGCGCCATGGCGGCACCGTCGGCGCGTCCCACGTGCGGCGAGGCGATGGTCCTACGGGCCGAACCCCGGCATGCCGGGCACTCGACGGAATCGGGACGATCCGCCATCGGATGGAACTGCGTCGTCGTGCCGCATCCCGACTCGCACCGAAAGGTGTACAGGATCAACGTTTTTGCCTCCCGGTCCGATCGACGCGCCGTTCCGAGACCCACCCTACCGAGGGTTGGCATCCTCGGCGCGGCAGTTGACCGATCCGAGGACGGAGCTAGTTCGGCAGGCCGTCGAGGACGACGCGGGTACCCGACAGACCGAGGCGGGTGGCTCCGGCGTCGAGCATCGCGATCGCGTCGGCGGCGGTACGGATTCCGCCGCTGGCCTTCACGTCGACCTCGGGTCCGACGGTCTCCGCCATGAGCGTCACCGCACGGACCGAGGCGCCACCCGCGGGGTGGAAGCCCGTCGACGTCTTCACGAAGTCGGCGTCGGCCGCCTTGGCGGCGCGGCACACCTCGATCAACGTTCGCTCGTCGGCGAATTCGAGCAGCGCAGCCGATTCGACGATCACCTTCAGCACGGCGTTGGGGACGGCGGTCCGGACGGCGGCGACGTCGGCGCGCACCGCGTCGAAGTCACCCGAGACCGCCGCACCGACGTCGATCACCATGTCGATCTCGTCAGCGCCCATCATCACGGCCACCGACGCCTCGTGCGCCTTGACCTCGGATACGTGCTTGCCCGAGGGGAATCCGACGACGGCCGCGATCTTGCGACCCGACGCGCCGGCCCGGTTGACGGCCGCGAGCATGGACGGCGACACGCACACCGCGTAGGCGTCCAGGTCTGCGGCCTCGGTGATCAGCGCCGCGACGTCGGCCTCGGTGGCCTCCGGCTTGAGCAGCGTGTGGTCGACGAGTTCGGCGACCTGACTGCGCGTCCACGTCGCCACTTAGAACGGCTCCTGGGTGCCGCCCGGATTGCACCCCGTGGCGATCATCGTCTCGTCGTCCACCTCGGGCCGCCAGGGCTCGAGGTTCCAGCTCGTCTTGCCGGGCTGCACCCGCTCGGCGAACTGCCAGTGACAGATGAACTGCGCTCGCATGCCCGGCATGTCGCCGTCGGGAGCGAGAGCGAGGACCTCCGCCCAGGCCTCGTCGGCCTGCGCGACCGTGTCGGGCTGAACGGACACCGCTCGTCCCGCCGCGGTCGGGTAGACGCGCAGGGTGGAGAGGTCACCCCACTTCGCCCACTCGGTGTGGTCGACGTAGGGCGGACCGGCCAGCGGGCCACCGGACGCGGGAGCCGCGCCTGCGACGGGCGCCGCGATCAGCAGTGCGGCCGCCACCAACAGGGCGGCGAGGAGACGGGCCACCCGCTATCGCGACTTTCCCTGGACGTCGAGAACCTTGGGCCTGACGTCGACGATGTAGATGCCCGCGGCGCACGCGACGATCGCCGATCCCACCGGGGGACCGAGGACGAGGGCCAGCAGGGCGGTTCCGCCGATGATCGCGAGCCAGATCGGCTTGCTCATCTTCTCGGCGGCGGTGAACGCGTCGGGCCGCTGGATGGCGGCGTGGACGAAGGCGTAGGCGCCCGTCGCGAGGGCTGCCACCTGAATGACGAGGAGGACGTAACCCACCAGGCTAGAAGGCTGCACGCCTTGAGCCTATGCGGGTTACGTCCCCCTGTGCCAAACAGGACTACGTACGAATCCTTACTTCTGGGTGACCTTCTTGGCCGGAGCCTTCTTGGCCGGAGCCTTCTTGGCCGGAGCCTTCTTCGCGGGAGCCTTGGCCGCGGCGGGCGCCGGAGCCTTCTTGGCCGGAGCCTTGGCGGGTGCCTTCTTGGCGGCTTCCTTGACCGGCTCGGCGGCCTTCTCGGCGCGCTTGGGCAGCTCGACGCCGACCAGCTTGGCGGCGCGCTCGCCGACCGCGCGGGTCTGGGTCGCGACGTTGCCGAGCGCGTCCTGAGTCAGCTCGACGGCCTGGTCGGTGACGCTCTCGACGCGGTTGGCGGCCTCCTCCAGCGCCGGCTGGCTACGCAGGCGCGCCAGCGCCTCCTCGCCACGCTCGACGAGCTTGTTGTAGGTCGCGGTCGCGCTCTCGGCGTAGGTCTCGGCGGCCTTGCGCAGCTCCTCGCGCAGCTCGTCGGCGTTCAGGCGCTCGCGGAACTCGCCGACCTGGCTGGGCAGGTCCTCCTGCAGCTTGGTCAGGTTGGCGCGGGCCTCCTCGACGCGGGCCTCGGCGTCGGTACGGGCGTCGCCCGCACGCTCACGCAGCGTCGCGAGGATCTCGTTGACCGTGGCAAGCGCCAGGTCGGCGGCACCGACCGCCGCGAGGAGCGGGGCCTTCAGGTCTTCGATGTTGGTCTGGTTCTTCTCGGCCATGTCAGCCATTCCCTTCGTGGATGTCTTCGGTCTTCGTGGTGGTGGGGCTCGTGGTGGTGGGGTGGAGTCGCGCGTCAGTCAGTGGGTGACTCCTCATCTACTCCGGCGGCGTCCGCGTCCGCCAAGGCGTCGTTCTGCTGGCAGAAGGACGTGTAGATGTCGAGCAGCACCTGCTTCTGCCGCTCGGTGATCGAGGCATCGGCGACGATCGCGTCCCGCACCTCGCTGTGTTCGCTCGGCTCGAGCATCCCGGCCTGCACGTAGAGCACCTCTGCGGACACTCGAAGCGCCTTCGCGATCTGGCTGAGCACGTCGGCGGACGGCTTGCGGAGACCTCGCTCGATCTGGCTGAGGTAGGGGTTGCTGACCCCCGCCTGCTCGGCGAGTTGCCGCACGGACACCTGCGCCGCTTCGCGCTTGGCGCGGATGAAGCTGCCGATGTCCGACGCCGCGTTCGACGCGACGGTGGTGACGACGGCGGCGATGTTCTCGTCTTGCGACATCTCGTTGCCCCCTTCGTCCGTTCGTTGCCTGACGAGATCAACGGTAGGACGGAGTGCTAACTTTTGCAAGCACCTGCTAGCGCAGGTCAGAACAACAGCTGGGCTATCGAGTAGATGAACAGACCCGCAAGCGACCCCACCACGGTGCCGTTGATGCGGATGAACTGCAGGTCACGGCCCACGTGCAATTCGATGCGACGGCTGGCCTCGTCGGCGTCCCACCGCTCGATCGTCTCCGTGATGACCGCTGTGATCTCCGTCCCATACTGCTCGACCAGGTGTTTCGCGGCCCGGACGATCCAGTTGTCGACCTTGGTCCGCAGGTCGGGGTCGTCGCGCAACGACTCGCCGATGTGCACCACGGAGTCGGCGACCCGGACGCGCAGCGCCGAGGACGGGTCCTCGACGGACTCGAGGATGATGCGCTTCGCGGTCCCCCACGCGGTCTCCGCCGCACGCGCCACCTCCTCGCGCGCCATGACCTCGTCCTTGACCTTCTCGGCCCGGGCGATCGTCGCCTCGTCGTGTTGCAGGTCGTCGGCGAACTCGACCAGGAACTTGTTCGCCGACTGACGGATCTCGTGCTCCGGGTTGCGCCGCACCTTGTCGGTGAAGTCCATCAGTTCACGATGGATGCGCTCGCCGACCAGGCCGTCGACCCACTTGGGGGTCCACGTCGGCGAATCCCGCTCGATGACCCGCTCGATCGTGTCGCCGGCGTTCAGCGACCACTCGAAGGCACGGTCGGCGAGCAGCTGTATGACCGCTTCGTGACGGCCCGCCTCCAGCATCGATGCGAGCACCCGTCCGGCCGGCGGACCCCACTGCGGTTCCGCGACGCGCTTGACGATCATCCGGTCGAGCAACTGCTGCACGTCGTCGTCGCGAAGCATCTCGACCAGCACCCGCAGCACCGTGGACGCCTCGGCGGCGACGCGCTCGGCGTTCGTGGGGTGCGCCAGCCACCGGCCCATCCGGCCGGCGACCTCCGCCTCGCGGACCTTGCCCTCGATCACCTCGGACGACATGAAGTTCTCGCGGACGAAGTCGCCGAGCCCCTCGCCGAGCTGATCCTTCTTGCGCTTGATGATCGCCGTGTGCGGGATCGGCACGCCCAGCGGGTGCTTGAACAGGGCCGTTACGGCGAACCAGTCCGCGAGGGCGCCCACCATGCCCGCCTCCGCGGCGGCCCGGACGTAGCCGACCCAGGGAGCGGCGCCGTGCGACTGGGCCCAGGTGCAGAGCAGGAAGACGATCGTCGCGCCGAGCAGGAAGCCGGTCGCGACGACCTTCATCCGCTGTAGTCCGCGGCGGCGCTCGGCATCGGCCGGAGATTCGACGCCGGCCATGGATTCGGCAAAGCCGCGACGCTCGGCGCTCGTGGGAGGTGCTGACACGTCTCCATTCTCCGTCATCGCCGCGCGTGCCCCGTCGTCCGACCACCCGCCACCCGTCACAGCGCCGTATCATCGTTCCGGACGACGGAACGGAAAACTGCGACAGTGGCACACCAATCACCTGCCGGGGCGGTGAAGACCGACGGGCGCAAACGACGCTGGCATCAGCACAAAGTCGATCGCCGCAACGAGCTGGTCGACGGGACGCTCGATGCCATCCGGTTGCGCGGCAGCAACGTCAGCATGGACGAGATCGCCGCCGAGATCGGTGTGTCCAAGACCGTGCTGTACCGCTACTTCGTCGACAAGAACGACCTGACCACGGCGGTCATGATGCGGTTCGCGCAGACCACGCTGATCCCGAACATGGCCGCGGCGCTGACCGCCCACCTCGACGGCTACGACCTGACCCGCGAGATCATCCGCGTCTACGTCGCCACGGTCGCCGCCGAACCCGAGATCTACCCGTTCGTCATGGCCAACAGCTCGGCGAGCAAGAGCAAGGCCGTCGCGGACTCCGAACAGATCATCGCCCGCATGCTCGGCGTCATGCTGCGCCGCCGCATGGCCGAGGCAGGCATGGACACCAGCGGTGCGCAGCCGTGGGCGTTCATGATCGTCGGCGGCGTCCAGCTGGCCACCCACTCCTGGATGTCGCACCCCCGGATGACGGCCGACGAGCTGATCGACTACCTCACGATGCTGTCGTGGAACGCGCTGCGGGGCATCGTCGAGGTCGGCGGATCGCTCGAGGAGTTCCGCTCGATGCCCCACCCGTCCCCTGTGTTGCCGCCGCAAATGCTTGACTGATCGGGTCACCGACGCCGTCGGAGGCAGTCGCCGCGCGAGGACCGGAGCGAGCATGAGCCAAGAGACGACGGACGATCTGCCCGCCCTGTGGACCCACGAGCCGCACATCCATCTCGCATTCAAACCGGGCGACTCGGTGGCCGCCATCGACACCAACGCGACGCCCGGCTTCAAGGGCAGCAAGCGCGATGCGCCCGACCTGCTGCTCGAGCGCGCCGAGCGGTTCGCCGAGCTGCAGGAGATGCTCTACGCCAACAGCCTCGCCGGCGACAACCGCAAGGTGCTGCTGGTGCTGCAGGGCATGGACACCTCCGGTAAGGGCGGCATCGTGAAACACGTTGTCGGCGCCGGCAATCCGCAGGGCATCCAGTACGCGAACTTCGGCAAGCCGACCGAGGAGGAGCTGGCACACGACTTCCTGTGGCGGGTCGAGGCGCGGCTGCCCACCTCCGGCCACGTCGGCGTGTTCGACCGCTCGCACTACGAGGACGTGCTGATCGTGCGCGTGCACGACCTCGTCGCGCCGGAGATCTGGAGCACGCGGTACGACACGATCAACGACTTCGAGAAGCGAATCGCCCTCGACGGCACCACGATCGTCAAGGTCGCGATGTTCGTGTCGCTCGACGAGCAGAAGAAGCGGCTCTCCGAACGCCTCGACCGGCCCGACAAGTACTGGAAGTACAACCCCGCCGACGTCGACGAGCGCCTGCTCTGGCCCCGCTACCAGGAGGCCTACCAGGCGATGCTCGAGCGCACCTCGACCGACGTCGCGCCCTGGCACGTCATCCCCTGCGACCGCAAGTGGTACGCGCGGTTGGCGGTCACCGAGCTGCTGATCGAGGCGCTCGAAGGCCTCGACTTGTCCTGGCCCCCCGCTGATTTCGACATCGAGGCGGAGAAGACGCGGCTCGCTTCGGCCTGATGCGCCGAGCGCACGCTTGTTGTACGCATCGGCCGAGTAGCGGCGGCAACAAGCGTGCACTCGACGATTGGTGTCGGGAGTACCTCGCCGCAGCGGTGACGATGTATCCATGCGCGACCCCTTCATCGTCGGCACGGAGGCCCTCGCCACCGGCGACGTCACCCGTCGCGATCTGCGACGCAGGTACACGAAGGTGCACCGCAACGTCTACGCCCCGAACGGTGTCGAACTCACCGCGATAGACCGGGCTCGGGCGGCATGGCTGTGGTCCGACCGGCGAGCGATACTCGTCGGCCACAGCGCAGCGGCGCTGTTGGGTAGCAAGTGGATCCCCGCTGACCTGCCCGCAGAGGTCGTGCACGCCCGACGGGGCGCACCCAACGGGATCGCCGTGCGCAGCAATTGCATTCGCGACGACGAGCTGAGACGTGTCGGCGAGATCAGGTGCACCACCGCCGCCCGCACCGGCTACGACCTGGGTCGGCGACTCAGCCTCGAACTGGGCGTGATCCGGATCGACGCGCTGCTCAACGCGACACGAGTCCCGGCATCGGAGATCGAGGCGGTGGCCGCCAGGTACCCGGGAGCACGCGGAATCCGTCGACTGCGCATGGCGCTCGACCTCGTCGACGGTGGCGCCGAGTCGCCGCAGGAGACGCGACTGCGACTGCTGCTGGTGGACGCAGGGCTTCCGCGGCCCGAGACGCAGATCCCCGTCACGGAGAACGGCCGCGTCAAGCGCCGCATCGACATGGGTTGGTCACGATGGTCGGTCGGTGTCGAGTACGACGGCGAGCAGCACTTCACCGGTCCGGAGGACTATGCGAACGACATCGATCGGCTGGAGTACCTGGCCAATCGCGGCTGGACCATCGTCCGGGTCAGCGCGCGGCAGCTCCGCTACCAGCGTCCGGCCGTCGCGCAACGGGTGACTGCAGCGCTGCGTGCGGCGGGCATGCCGTCCTGATCCCGCCGAGTGCACGCTTGTTGACGGTGCTACTCGAGGTTCCCGTACAACAACCGTGGTGTCGGCGCCGAGATCAATACGTGTAGAAACCCTTACCCGACTTCTTGCCGAGCTGACCCGCCTCGACCATCCGCTGCAGCAGCGGCGGCGGACCGTAGAGCGGCTCCTTGAACTCCTCGAACATCGAGTCCGCGATCAGCTTCAGCGTGTCCAGCCCGACCAGATCCGACAGCTTCAGCGGACCCATCGGATGCGAGAGCCCGGCAACCACGGCCGTGTCGATGTCCTCGACCGTCGCCACGCCAGCCTCGGCCATCCGGATCGCCGACAGGAGGTACGGCACGAGCAGAGCGTTGACGACGAAGCCCGAGCGATCGGTGCAGCGCACCACCTTCTTGCCCAGCGTCTCGCCCGCGAACTGAGCAACGCGGGCGAGCGCCTCGTCGTTCGTGACCAACGTCGGCACCAGCTCGACGAGCGGCAGCACGGGCACCGGATTGAAGAAGTGCAGACCCAGCACGCGGCTCGGATTCTTGGTCGCGGCGGCGATCTTCATGATCGGGATGCTCGACGTGTTCGACGCCAGCACCGCGTCGGGATCGGTGATGGCCTCGTCGAGTTGGGCGAACACCTTCGCCTTGACGGCGGCATCCTCGACGATGGCCTCGACGACCAACTGCCGGTCGGCCAGGTCCGCGATGTCGGTGGCGACGCTGAGCCGCCCGAGCGCCTCGTCGCGTTCGGCCTCGGTGAGCTTGCCCCTGCTGACGCCGCGCTCGAGGGACGTCGTGATGCGGTCGCGGCCGGCCTGCGCCAGCGCCTCGGTGGGCTCGTAGATGCGGACGTCCACGCCCGCGCGCAGCGACACCTCCGCGATGCCCGCGCCCATCTGTCCGGCGCCGACGACGCCTACCCGCTCGATAGTCATACCGTCACCCTTACATACGCCGAGTGCACGGTTGCTGACACGTCTTCTCGACGTTTGCGTTCAACAACCGTGCACTCGGCGGTAGTGAATTAGTGGCTAGTGGAACTGGCCCTCTTCGGTCGAGCCCGCGAGCGCGGTGGTCGACGAGGTGGGATCCACGGTGGTGGCGATGCGGTCGAAGTAGCCGGCGCCGACCTCGCGCTGGTGCTTCGTCGCGGTGTAGCCACGCTCCTCGGCGGCGAACTCACGCTCCTGCAGCTCGACGTAGGCGCTCATCTGGTTGCGGGCGTAGCCGTGGGCCAGATCGAACATCGAGTAGTTGAGGGCGTGGAAGCCGGCCAGGGTGATGAACTGGAACTTGAAGCCCATCGCACCGAGTTCGTTCTGGAACTTAGCGATGGTCGCGTCGTCCAGGTGCTGCTTCCAGTTGAACGACGGCGAGCAGTTGTAGGCCAGCATCTGGTCGGGGAAGTCCGCCTTGACGGCCTCGGAGAACTTCTTGGCCAGCTCGAGGTCCGGCGTACCGGTCTCCATCCAGATCAGATCGGAGTAGGGAGCGTAGGCCTTGGCGCGGGCGATGCAGGGCTCGACACCGTTCTTGACGTGGTAGAAGCCCTCCTTGGTCCGCTCGCCGGTGATGAACGGCTGATCGCGCTCGTCGACGTCGGAGGTGATCAGGGTGGCGGCCTCGGCGTCGGTGCGGGCGATGACCAGGGTCGGCACGTCGGCGACGTCGGCCGCGAGACGGGCCGAGGTCAGGGTGCGGATGTGCTGCTGGGTCGGGATGAGCACCTTGCCACCGAGGTGGCCGCACTTCTTCTCCGACGCCAGCTGGTCCTCCCAGTGCGAACCGGCGACGCCGGCGGCAATCATGGCCTTCTGCAGCTCGTAGACGTTGAGCGCGCCACCGAAGCCGGCTTCACCGTCGGCGACGATCGGGGCGAGCCAGTTCTCCACCGAGGTGTCGCCCTCGACCTTGGAGATCTGGTCGGCGCGCAGCAGCGCATTGTTGATGCGGCGCACGATCTGCGGCACCGAGTTGGCCGGGTAGAGGCTCTGGTCGGGGTAGGTGTGACCGGAGAGGTTCGCGTCACCGGCGACCTGCCACCCGGACAGGTAGATGGCCTTGAGGCCCGCGCGCACCTGCTGGACGGCCTGGTTGCCGGTCAGCGCACCGAGGGAGTTGACGTAGTCCATGGTGTGCAGCTGCTCCCACAGGACCTCCGCGCCGCGGCGGGCCAGGGTGGCCTCCTCGACGACGCTGCCCTGGAGGGCGACGACGTCCTCGGCGCTGTACGTGCGCTCGATGCCCTTCCAGCGGGGGTTGGTCTTCCAGTCGTGCTGGATCTGCTCGGGGCTCTTGGGCGTGCCGACGGTGGACATGGGTGCTCCTTCGATTGCTTCACTATCCGTGTCGCCGCGGTGCAAGTCTGTTAACACCGCAGCGCCTTAACTTCTGTGCTAATACGACGATGGCACACAGCATCGGTGCTGGTCCACCCATTCCGGTTGCCAATTTAGGCCAAACCGTACGAGCGTATTGCGAACTTTGCGAAGACCACTGCTAGCTGAAACGGTTCAGAAGTTACCGCCGGGTAACGAATCGTCGCAGGTCAGTACGCCCGTACTGTTAGAACCCGGGCGTCAGAGCGGGAAGATCGCGGCGACCGCTTTGGTCTCGTCGCCAACCGCATACGTGAGCGTCGTCACAGTCCGGTCCGAGAGGTCCGCACCGAACTGTTCGGTGGATCCGGCGGGATGCACGTGACGGATGATCTCCAACCGGTCCCCGAGCGCAACCGGGAGGTCGTGCTCGATGGTGACCCGCAGCGGCGCAGCCATCAGCTCCGGATGCGCGTACAGGAAGTCCTCGATCACGCTCCAGTACACCGAGTTGTTCATGTGGTCGAAGATGTCGATGTCGCTCGTACGGACCGGGTACTCGCGCACGTGCTCGGCGTCCTCGCGGCTGCCGGCCTTGAGGTAGGCCTTCCATCGCAGCCGGTTCACGTCGGTGGTGCGGTGCAGTCCCGACAGGAAGTCGTCGGATATCCGGGCCGGTCCCTGCGTCTCGCGATTGATGTTGATCCAGAACGCCTCGGACTCCATCAGCCCACCCTTGCGGCCGTCGATGCGCACGCGCATGTCGCACCACCGGTTGGACGTGCCGGAGCACCAGCGCCGCATGCGCAGCATGTCCTTGAAGAGGATGGGCTCGATCAGGTCGATCATCGTGCGCCGGACGATCCAGAGCGGGTGCGTCTCCTCGAATCCCATCTCGCGCAACTGATCGGAGCCGACGTCCTGGATGTGACGGGTGGCGGCATCGAACTTGAGCCTGCCCTCGCGGTCGACGTCGGCGACCCGCAGCGGCCACTCGACGTCGAAGACGTCGGGGTGCGGGTCGGGAACGGGCATCATCGCCTTGGACAGGCCCACCGTCGCACGTACCGCCGACGCTCCATCCTTGGTGCTCACGGCTCTAGATCCTGCCACAGCGGTGTGCCTGCCAAGACTGCGAAGGCGATCCTTGGCAACGGTGTTTAGGCTGTTGGGGTGGCCAAGACCTTCGTCGGCGTGCGGTTGCGCCAGCTGCGCAGCGAACGCGGATTCAGCCAGTCTGCCCTCGCGCAGATGCTCGAGATCTCGCCCAGCTATCTCAATCAGATCGAGCACGACGTCCGGCCACTCACGGTCCCCGTCCTGCTGCGCATCACCGAGGTGTTCGGCGTCGACGCGACCTTCTTCGCCTCCCAGGACGACACCCGGCTGGTCGCAGAGCTGCGGGAGGTCACCCTCGACCGCGACCTGGGCGTCGACGTGGACCAGGCCGAACTGGCCGACGTCGTCGCCGCCCACCCCACGCTGGCCCGCGCAATGGTGAACCTGCACCAGCGCTACCGGCTCACGGCCACCCAACTGGCAGCAGCCACCGAGGACAGGTTCTCCGACGGCAGCGGCGCGAGTTCGGGCACGGGTTCCATCACCATGCCGCACGAGGAGGTCCGTGACTTCTTCTATCAGCGGCAGAACTACCTGCACGAACTCGATTCCGCTGCAGAGGATCTCACGATCGAGATGCGGATGCACCGCGGCGATCTGGCGCGCGACCTGTCCGATCGGCTCACCTCCGTGCACGACGTCCGCATCGTCCGCCGCACCGATCTCGGTGACACCGTCCTGCACCGGTTCGACCCCCTGACGCGGACGTTGCAGATCGGTGCCCACCTGCCGTCCGGCCAGTACGTCTTCCGCCTCGCCGCCGAACTCGCCTTCCTCGAGTTCGGTGGACTCATCGACGCACTGGTCGACGAGGGCGTGTTCACCAGCGACGAGTCCCGGACCCTGGCGCGCCTCGGTCTGGCGAACTACTTCGCCGCCGCGACGGTGCTGCCGTACCGCCAGTTCCACGAGGTCGCCGAGAACTTCCGCTACGACGTCGAGCGACTGTCGGCCTTCTACTCGGTGAGCTTCGAGACCATCGCGCATCGCCTGTCGACGCTGCAGCGCCCGTCGATGCGGGGCGTGCCGCTGTCGTTCGTCCGCGTCGACCGCGCCGGCAACATGTCGAAGCGTCAGTCCGCCACCGGTTTTCACTTCTCGTCGAGTGGCGGCACGTGCCCGCTGTGGAACGTCTACGAGACGTTCGCGAACCCGGGCAAGATCCTGGTCCAGGTCGCGCAGATGCCCGACGGCCGGCACTACATGTGGGTGGCCCGCACCGTCGAGCGACGCGCGGCGCGGTACGGCCAGCCCGGCAAGACGTTCGCGATCGGTCTCGGATGCGAGCTGCGGCACGCGGGCCGCCTCGTCTACTCCGAGGGGCTGGACCTGTCGAGCGAGGTCGGCACACCCATCGGTGCGGGCTGCCGGGTGTGCGAGCGGGACAATTGTCCGCAGCGCGCGTTTCCCGCCCTCGGCCGCGCGCTGGACCTCGACGAGCATCGCAGCACGGTCTCCCCGTATCTGGTGAAGCATCCCTAGACTCGACCCCGTGAGCGCACCCGAGACTGCCCCCGCCCGCATCAAGCCCGGAGGGTTCCGCGAACTCGGACCCCTGAACTGGCTCATCGCCAAGCTCGGAGCCAAGGCCATCCGTGCGCCTCGCTTCGCCCTGTTCAACGTGCTGGGTCAGCACCACCTGCTGTTCCTGGCGTGGCTGCCGTACTCCGGCATGCTGCTCGGACTCGGCAAGCTGCCGAAGATCGAGTCCGAGCTGGTCATCCTCCGCGTGGGGCACCTGCGCAACTGCGAGTACGAACTCCAGCAGCACCGCCGTCTGGCCCGCAGCCGCGGCCTCGATCCCGCGACACAGGCCCGCATCTTCGAAGGGCCCGACGCCGAGGGGCTGACCGACCGCCAGCGCGTGTTGATCACCGCGACCGACGAGTTCGTCATCACCCGGTCGATGTCGGCCGAGACGTGGTCGGCGCTGGCGACGCACCTGAGCAGGAAGCAGCTCATCGAATTCTGCATGCTGGCAAGCAATTACGACGGCCTCGCGGCCACGATCACGACGTTGCGGATCCCGCTGGACTTCCCGGACTAGAGGTTTCGGCGGGCCGGAGCGAAGCGACCTGGGGTCAGAGGTACGTCACCCCGAGCACGATGATCGACAGCAGGACCGGCGCGACGGGCAGGCACCACGCGAACCACGCCGGCGCGTACGCCTTGCGCTTCTCGAGCCGCCAGCCGAGCAGTCCCGACAGGACGGCCACCAGCAGACACACCGCCGACACGACGAGCACCCAACTGCTGACCGACGTCGTGTTGATGGCCAGCGAGATGCCGATCAACCACAGGACGTGCCCGATGATCAGCCCGCCGATGGCGGCGACGACTACGGACCTCACGGCGCGCGGACCTAGAAGTTGATCATGTGGCCGGCGAGGCCGTGGAAGCACTCCTGCAGCGCCTCGGACAGCGTCGGGTGCGTGTGTACGTTGCGGGTCAGCTCGTTGACGGTGAGGTCCCACTTCTGCGCGAGCGTCAGCTCAGGGAGTAGCTCGGACACGTCGTGGCCGATGAGGTGACCGCCCAGCAGTTCGCCGTACTTGGCGTCGGCGATGACCTTGACGAAACCACCCGGCTCGCCGAGCCCGTGCGCCTTGCCGTTCGCGGTGAGCGGGAACTTGGCGACCTTGACGTCGTAGCCCTCGTCGCGGGCCTGCTGCTCGGTGAGCCCGAAGCTGGCGACCTGCGGCTGGCAGAACGTGGCGCGCGGCATCATCCGGTAGTCGCCCAGCGGCAACGTCTCCGCGCCGCCGATGGTCTCGGCGGCGACGACGCCCTGCGCCTCGGCGACGTGCGCCAGCTGCAGCTTGCCGGTGACGTCACCGATGGCGTAGATGTGCGGCTTGTTGGTGCGCATGTAGTCGTCGATCGCGATGCCGCCGCGGTCGGTGAGTTCGACGCCGGTCTTGTCCAGGCCGTAGCCCTCGACGTTGGGCACGAAGCCGATGGCCTGCATGACCTTGTCGGGCTTGAGTTCCTCGGTCTTGCCGTCCTTGCTGATCGTCACGGTGACCTTGTCGCCGTCGTCCTCGATGGACTCGACCTTGGTGCCGGTGAGGATCTTCACACCCAGCTTCTTGAACGCCTTCTCGATCTCCTTGGAGACCTCGGCGTCCTCGTTGGGCAGTGCGCGCGGCAGGAACTCGACGATCGTGACGTCGACGCCGTAGTTCTTCATCACGTAGCCGAACTCCATGCCGATGGCGCCGGCGCCGGCGATCACGATCGACCCGGGCAGGTCGCGCTCCATGATCTGCTCTTCGTAGGTGATGACGTTCTTGCTCATCGACGTGCCGGGCACCAGCTTGGTGTGGGCGCCGGTCGAGATGATGGCGTTGTCGAACGTGAGGGTCTCGGTCCCGCCCTCGTTGAGGTCGACCTCGACGGTGTGGTCGTCGGTGAACTTGCCGTACCCGTGGACCTCGGTGATCTTGTTCTTCTTCATCAGGAAGTGCACGCCGGCGACGCGGCCCTCGGCGACCTTGCGGCTGCGGTCGAACGCCGACCCGTAGTCGAACGACACGTCGCCGTTGATGCCGAACTGCTTGGCTTCCTTGGTGAAGATGTGGGCCAGCTCGGCGTTGCGCAGCAGCGCCTTCGACGGGATGCATCCGACGTTGAGGCAGACGCCACCCCAGTACTTGGGCTCCACGATGGCGGTGTTCAGTCCGAGTTGCGCGGCGCGGATGGCCGCCACGTATCCGCCGGGGCCTGCTCCGATTACGACGACGTCATAGTGGGTCACGCCCTCCAGCGTAGTGCTCTCGTCGAACCGCCCGCCGGTCGATCCAAGCGGGATCCGAGATGCCTGGCGTTCCCGATCGCCAGCAACGCTTCGTCGGTCGGCCGGTGATGTTAAATTCAGACGCAAGGATGTGAGCACCGTCACACCTGTGGCCCCTAGGGGATCTCGCGCATGGCCAAGCACCGCAAACCACGTCGCCGAACTCTCGGCATCGCCTCGTACCTCGGGACCGGGGTCGCTGGAGCGGCGATGCTCGGCTCGGTCGGCCTCGTGGCCTTCCCCGCCGGGGCTCCACGACCTGCCACCGAGGCGCCGCTACTGACCGCGGCCGATGTGCCGTTGGCACCGGTGGTCGGACCGGCCCTCGGCCCCGTGGGACCGATCCGAGCTGCGATCGCCCTCTACATCGGGGACGGCGCCGACGCGCGCGACGACTGCACCGGATCGGCATGCAACGGCGGCAACGGCGGTCTGCTCCTCGGCAGTGGCGGGCGCGGAGCCAACGGCGGCAGTGGTGGTAACGGTGGCCTGTTCTTCGGGAACGGCGGGGCGGGTGGCAACGCCACCGGCGTCTCCAACGACGGTGGTGACGGCGGCCGCGCCGGACTGTTCCTCGGGTCCGGCGGGGCGGGCGGGTCGGGAAGCGCCGGGGCCTTCGGCACGAGTGGAGGCATCGGCCAGGACGGCACCGTGGGCGGGGTGGGCGGCACCGGCGGCAACGGTGGCGCCGGCGGATTCTTCTTCGGTGCCGGCGGGATCGGTGGCAGCGGCGGCGTCGGCGGAGCAGGTGGACGTGGCGGTACCGGAGCCTCCGGACGAGACGCCACCACTCCCGGCGGCACCGGTCAGGCTGGTCAGGCAGGCGGGGACGGTGGCGCCGGAGGCGCGGGCGGCAACGCAGGCGCCGGGGGTTCTGGAGGATTCTTCTTCGGTGTCACCGGCGCGGGCGGTACGGGCGGCGACGGCGGCATCGGCGGAGTTCCCGGTGACGGCGGAGCCGGTGGTGACGGCATCGATGGCCCCACCGGAGGCAACGGCGGTGCGGGCGGTGCCGGTGGCAACGCGGGTCTCGGTGGCGTCGGCGGCGCAGGCGGCAGCCCACTAGCCGCACGCGGGAGGACCGGCGCCACGGGCCCGGCCTCGGGATTCTTCGGTAACGGCGGCGCGGGCGGTGCCGGCGGCAACGCGACGGACGCCGGTGGTAGCGGCGGCACGGGCGGAGCCGGCGGGGACGCCGGCAACATCGGTGTGGGCGGCTCGGGCGGTTCGGGTGGCGATGGTGCAGCGGGTCTCAGCCCGACGCCTCCGAGTACGGGCGGCACGGCCGACGACGGTGCCAACGGCTCGACGGGCGAACCTGGCACGGCCGGTGATAGCGGAAAGAATGGCGTCATCAACCCCGACGGAACGGCGCAATCCGGCGGCGGCGGCGGTGCCGGCGGCATCGGCACATCCGCGGCGGGCAGTACCAGTGGCGGACTCGGTGGGAACGGCGGAGAAGGAGCCCCCGGCCAAGCGGGTGGACAGGGAGGCACCGGCGGCCCGGTCACGGCCTTCGACGACGCCACCGGAGGCAATGGCGGCACCGGCGGACGGGGAGGAAACGGCTTGGCCGGTCAGGCCGGCGGCGCGGGAGGAGCAGGTGGCGCAGGCGGGCTCGGCGGATCCATTCGCGGAGCGGGTGGTAACGGCGGCGCCGGTGGTCTGGGCGCGGACGGTGGTGCAGGCACTGACGCCGGCAACGGTGGAAACGGCGGCACCGGCGGTCAAGCGATCAGCAGTGAAGTTCCGGCAATCCCGGGAATCCTCAATCCGACGACCCGCGGCAATGCCACCGCCGGAAACGGCGGAAACGGCGGCGCCGGCGGCACCGGCGGGGCGGGCGGAAACGGAGGATCCGGCGGCGCCGGCGGAGCGGCGGGCCTCGCGCTCGCCACGGGGTACGCCGACGGCAGTCACGGGATCGGCGGAGCTGGTGGAGACGGTGGCAACAGTGGTCGAGGTGGTAACGGCGGACTCGGTGGCGCCGGTGGTGCCGGCGGTTCGAACGACCCCGGCGGAACCGGGCTCGCGGGGGCCGGCGGTAATGGCGGGTAGGTGGCCGCGGCGGAGATGCGGGTGCGGTGGGCCTCGCCGGTGTCGGCGGTGACAGCGGCGGTGGCGCGCGAGGTGCCGACGGACTTGCCGGGCAGCGTCCGACGGGAACGAGCGGCAATGGCGGCAATGGCGGCAACGGCGGCAACTCCACCGGCAACTTCCCCGATCCGGTCGTAGGCGGCAGGCCCGGCGGAGCCGGGGGTGCGGGCGGCAACGGCGGAAACATCGGCAATGGAGGCAATGGCGGGAACGGCGGCTACGGCGGCTACGGCGGTGACGGCCGAAAGGGCGCGGGCGGCGCCGCGGCCCCCGGCGCTGACGCCGAGAACGGCTATTCCGGTGGGCTCGGCGGCAACGGCGGAGTAGGCGGCGCCGGAGGCAACGGTGGCTCCATCGTCGGTGACGCGGGGAACGGTGGTCGTGGCGGCAACGCGGGCCGCGGCGGCGCCGGTGGCACGAGCCTCGGCAATGGCGGGCCGGGCACCTTCGCCCTCAACGACGGTAGGGGCGGAAACGGAGGCATCGGCGGCGACGGCGGTCGCGGTGGCGACGGCGGGAATGGCGGACTCGGCGGCACGGCCGTCAACGGCAAGGCAGGTGTCACCGGCAATGGCGGCAACGGCGGAGCCGGCGGAACCCAGGGCGGCGCGGGCAACGGCGGTACTGGTGCCGCCGGCACCATCGCGCACCCGAACGGCGGCGATGGCGGCGACGCGGGTCTCGTGGGCGCCGTCGGCGCCGGCGGCAACCCGGGAATCGGCCTGGTCAATGGCAGTCCGGGCGCCGCGGGACCGCCACGCACCGCTGGCAACGGAGGAGGCGGCGCCGGTGGCGCGGGCTTCAACGCCACCACCCCGGGCACCAACGGGGGCGACGGCGGCAAGGGCGGACTCGGCGGCACGCTCAACAGCAACGGCGGAGCGGGCGGCAAGGGTGGGAGCGGGGCCCCCGGCACCAGCGGCGCCAACGGCACCGGAGCAGGCGCGTCCGGCGGCAACGCCACCGCCGCGGGCAATGGGGGCAAGGGCGGCGAAGGCGGGGCCACGCGCGGCGGGACCGGTAACGGCGGAGCCGGCGGCGCCGGTGGGCTGGGCGGCAACGGCGGCAACGGCGGCAACGGCGTCGCCGGTGCGGCCCTCACCGGACTGCCGGGCGGCAACGGTGGCAATGCCACGACCGGAGGCTTCGGTGGTCTGGGCGGAAACGGCGGCGTGGCGCAGGGGACGGGTAAGGGCGGCATCGGTGGCGCTGGCGGCAAGGGCGGCAACGGCGGCAGGGCAGGCTCGGGCGCGACCGGCGGGACCGGCGTACCGCCGACCGGTGTGGGCGGGAAGGGCGGCAACAGCGGCGACGCGGGCAGTGGCGGAGCCGGCGGAGGTGGCGGCAACGGCGGATCATCCACCGGCGGGGGGACCGGGAGCTTGGGTGGTCTCGGCGGTGGCGGCGGGAGCGCGGGCGCCAACGGCACTGTCGGCGCCGGCGGAACTGGCCCCGGCGGCAAGGGCGCTAGCGGCTCGGCCGGAAGCCCCGGCACCCCTGGCGGTTCGGGCGCCACTGGCGGCAAGGGCACACCCTGAGGAGGGTTGGCTACCGGCCGAACCAACCGAAGACGTACGACCCGTACAGCACCGCCGCCGTGGCCACGGACGCCAGCGGCGCGGACATCAGCGCCAACGCCAGCGCCGCGTTGAGCGGCCGCTCGCGGATCATGCCGGCCAGCAGGGCGGCCACCGCGCAGGCGACGGTGTAGACGAGTACGACGAATACCGGCGCCGTCTTGTCCAGCGACGCGAACCACCATTCGTAGAGTGCGCCGCCCGCGGCGGCGCCGAGGAGCCACACGCCCGCCACGACCAGCACGAACGTCCAGCGCTTGAGGTAGAGATAGCTGCCCGGCACGACCTCGGGCGGTACGAAGATCGGGATCTCGCCGGACGACGCGTCGTGCGGCTGAGGCGGCGGCGCGGTCAACGTCTGCGCCTCGACCGACCCCGTGTCGAAGAGCGGCGCCCAGTTCTGCGTGGGCTCGCCGGTCACGTGCTCAGCCACCGGAGGCCACCTGGATCGCGGCCAGCGCGCCGAACCATCCGGGTGCCAGCGAGAGGGTGAACGCTCCGAAGGTCGTGACCCAGCGGCGACTAGAGAAGAGCACCATCAGCATGCCGATGCCGATCGGGACGCCGACGACGAGTGCGATGGCCACGTCTGGGCGGACGGGTGCGGTGATGAGGATCGACGCCGCGATGCCCGCCACCATGCCGACCGCGACGCCGATGAGCATCGCGCTGGTCAACTGCCACGCCCGCGGGAGCGGTATCACCCGTCCACGGTAAACCCGGGTGCGGCCGTCAGGCCTGCACGCTCGCGGCGCGTCCTGCGGGAATCGGGCAGGCGTCGACGGCCTCGGCCACGACGTGCGAGCCCGTCTCCTCGGGCCGCTCACCCGCCTCGTACCGCGATCCGGTGATCGGCGCGTGCGCTCCGAGTTCGGCGTTCTCCGCGTCGGTGAACGCTCGTCCGCGGGACAGGAACCGCATGCCCTCGGGCGTCTCCAAGCTGAATCCGCCACCCCGGCCCGGGACGACGTCGATGACCAACTGCGTGTGCTTCCACGCCTCGAACTGCGGACCGGAGATCCACACGGGCACCCCGTCGCCGACGTCGAGCACCGACAGCAGGACGTCGCGGTCGCCGATGATGAAGTCGCCGTGGGGGTAACACATCGGGGACGAGCCGTCGCAGCAGCCGCCAGACTGGTGGAACATCAGGGTGCCGTGCCGGTCCTGGAGGCGTCGCAGCAGATCGGCCGCAGCCGAGGTGATGAGGGCTCTGCTCGGGACGGCCATCACCCGACTTTAGCGCGGCGGCCACAATGGAGCCCGTGGATCACCAGGCTGACCGAGACCCCTTCCTCTGGCTCGAGGACGTGACCGGTGAGGACGCGTTGGCGTGGGTCGCCGAGCACAACGCGCCGACCCTCGTAGAACTCGGCGGCGAGCGGTTCGAGCGCATGCAGGCCGAGGCGCTCGAGGTGCTCGACACCGACGCCCGCATCCCCTACATCCGGCGCCGCGGCGAGCACCTGTACAACTTCTGGCGCGACGCCCAGAACCCTCGCGGCCTATGGCGTCGCACGACCCTCGAGAGCTATCGCACCGACGAGCCCGAGTGGGACGTCGTCATCGACGTCGACGCTCTGGCCGACGCCGACGGCGAGAACTGGGTGTGGGCCGGCGCCGACGTCATCGAACCCGACCTGTCGCTGGCCTTGATCAGCCTGTCCCGCGGCGGGTCCGACGCCACCGTGGTGCGCGAGTTCGACATGCGCTCGAAGACGTTCGTCGACGGCGGTTTCGAACTCCCGGAGGCCAAGACCGACATCGGGTGGGAGGGCCCCGACGCCGTCATCGTCGGCACGGACTTCGGTCCCGGGTCGCTCACCGAGTCCGGCTACCCCCGCGTCACCAAGCGGTGGCGCCGAGGGACGCCGCTCGCCGAAGCCGAGACGCTGTTCGAGGGCGAGCCGTCCGACGTCAGCGTCGGGGCCGGGTACGACCCGACGCCCGGTTTCGAGCGGCTGCTGGTGTCGCGCTCCTTCGACTTCTTCAACCGCGACCGCTACGAACTGCGGGACGGCGCCCTGCTGCGGATCGACGTGCCGACGGACGCCGGCACGTCCCTGCATCGTGAGTGGCTGCTGATCCGGCCGCGCAGCGACTGGACCGTCGGCGGCACCACCTACGACACCGGCACCCTGCTGGCCACCCGGTACGAGGACTTCCTCACGGGCACAGGCGAATTGACCGTGGTGTTCGAGCCCGACGAGCACACCAGCCTGCAGAGCCATACCTGGACGCGCGACCGGCTGATCATCGTCACGCTCGTCGACGTGGTGAGCCACGTCGAGGTGGTGACGCCCGGGTCGTGGACGCGCGAGCCGGTCACGGGGATCCCCGCCAACACCAACACGGTGGTCGTCGCGGCCGACGAGTACGGCGACGAGATCTTCCTCGACTCCAGCGGTTTCGACACCCCGTCGCGGCTGCTGTGGGGTCGGGTCGGCGACGAACTCGTCGAGGTCAAGAGCGCACCGGCCTTCTTCGACGCGTCCGACATCGACGTCAGCCAGCACTTCGTCGCGTCGGCGGACGGCACGATGATCCCGTACTTCGTCGTAAGAGAACGCGATTCGGACGGACCGGGCAAGACCCTGCTGGGCGGGTACGGCGGGTTCGAGAACTCCAGCACGCCCGGATACGGCGGGGTGCTCGGCCGGCTCTGGCTCTCACGCGGGGGCACCTACGTACTGGCCAACATCCGCGGCGGCGGCGAGTACGGGCCACGCTGGCACACCCAGGCGATGCGGGACGGCCGGCACCTGGTGCACGAGGACTTCGCCGCCGTCGCGGCCGATCTCGTCGCCCGCGGGGTCACCACCGTCGATCGGCTGGGCGCTCAGGGCGGCAGCAATGGCGGCCTGCTGATGGGCATCATGCTCACCAGGTACCCGGAACTGTTCGGCGCCCTGGTGTGCAGCGTCCCGCTCCTGGACATGAAGCGGTATCACCTGCTTCTGGCCGGGGCGTCGTGGATGGCGGAGTATGGCGATCCCGACGACGCCGACGACTGGGCGTTCATCTCCGAATACTCGCCCTACCAGAACATCTCGTCCGACCGCGAGTATCCGGCGCTGCTGATGACGACGTCGACGCGCGACGACCGCGTGCACCCGGGCCATGCCCGCAAGATGACCGCGGCCCTGGAGGCGGCCGGGCACGAGGTGCGGTACTACGAGAACGTCGAGGGCGGTCACGCGGGCGCCGCGGACAATGCGCAGACGGCGTTCCGCTCGGCCCTGATCTACGAGTTCCTGCATCGCACGCTGGGGGCGGACACCGCCGAATGACGGCGCAGTCGCAGATCCTCACACTCGTAGGCTTCGCGATCCTGCTCGCCGGGATGCTGGTGCCGGGCTGGGACACCGACCGGATACCGAAGCGGGCCATGAAGCGACGCGTCTACTGGACCGCCACCGTGGTGGCGATTCCGGTGTTGTTCGTCGCCGGCCTGCCGGATCTGCAGAGTTCCGTCGCATTCGTCGCGACGACGCTGATCCTGATGGTCGGGTGGGCCTACTTCCGGACCTCCAACCTGAAGGTCGGCGGCGAGATCTACGCGGCCTACGAGCCGAACCGCGAACCGGATCCGCCGCCGCGGGGAGGCTGACGGCAGACCGCCTACCGCGCCGGCTCGGTGACCCTCCGCCGACCCAGACCCCCGAGCATCGCCGCGAGCACGCCGAGGACGACCAGTACGCCGCCCGCCGCGAGCACGAGGTTGAGCCAGAGGTGCATGCTGTCGATCGCGTGACCGATCATCACGTCCGCGATGGCACGGACCTCGCCCTGCGTCTTGGTGAGAGCGGTCTCGGCGTAGCGCCGCCCGATCTCGATGCCGGCCCAGCCCGCGGCGCCCACGATCAGCGCCGACACCCCGAGTGCGACGAGCGCCCTGCCCCTGCTGCGCGACGCCGCCAGGGTCAGCAGCGCGAGTATGCCGGTGACGACGATCGCGCCGACGCTCACCCACGGACCCCAGGTCGCGAGTGACCGCAGTTGCCCGGGCCGCAGCCCCGAGGAGTCCGGGATGGTGATCGGCACGTTCAGGGTGTCCGGTACCTCGAGGTCGACGTTGCCGAGGGTGTCCCGCAGCGACGAGTCCTTGAGCATCGGCGCGATGTCCACCAGCCACCGGTCGTCGGCGGTCTGGTCGCGCTGCACGGTGTCGGTGAACATCCACGTGTGCGCGATGCGGTTGGCGGCGGCGAACTGGCCGGGGAAGCCCGCGTTCTGCGTGTAGCCCGTGGTGACGCTGGCGACCAGGTCGGGATTGAGGTCGCCGTAGCCGTTCTCCTGCGCGAACGAGACGATCTCGTTGGTCAGCAGCGTCGCCATGGCCTGCTGCACCTGCGGCTCCCGTGCAGCGGACGCCGCGAACTCGGCGTAGCCGTCCCGGTCGACGATGGTGTGCTGCGCCCAGGCGGCCGGTACGGCCACCGCCAGCGCCACGGTCGTGAGCACCCACAGCAGGAGGGCAGCCAAGAACCGCATGGCGTTCTCCTTGTCCGGGACGCCGGGCCCGATCGGTCGGCCGGCGCGCGTCCCACGATGAGCGGGTCGGCGCGGCCGACCACCTCGTGATGCTGTCGTTGTCGAACTTACCCAGGACGCGGCGTACGACGGTGATCCGGGCGCGCTGGACGGCGTCGTCGCAGTTCGGCGGGGCGGTCGCGAAGTAGGGTGGATCGTGACGAATGGGGGGTCTCGGTGATCGTCGACGCTCATCTGCCGTGCAGGGGCGCGGCCTCGACCGACGTGCACGGGAAGCGCGCAGCGTGTCGGGTTTCTTCTTCATCGTCCTAGGCGGTTGCACCGCCGTCTCCGTCATCCAGTCGTTCTTCGACCACAGCAGACGTTCCCAACGGCGGTGGTACTGGACCTGCACCGCTGTGGGAGCCGTCGCAGCGTTCCTATCCGTGCCGCAAGACCTGCCGAAGGGCGTCGGGTTGGCCGCGTTCTTCGTCGGCGTGATGGTCTTGTCCGCTTACGCCTACACGCCCTACATCAAGATCAACGGCAGGATCCGTTCCTTGGGAGTGGAGAAGCCCGATCCCGGGGACGCGCCCGCCGGACGAGGGGATCCGGCACCAGACGCCTACAGCGGCGGGCTCACCGCTCCCAAGATGTGGTGGATCCTCGTGCCACTCATGCTCATCTCCGCCGTGAATACCTATGCCTTCGTGATCGGCGAGGGCGAGTGGTGGGTGGCCGCGATCGGGGTGGCGTTCCTGGTGTTCCTGGCCGTCATCACCGGTCTCGGCGACGCCAGTTGGGGATATCCGGTCGCACGCGGCCAGCGAATCCAGTTCGCCGTCCTGACGGTGGTCACCCTCGGGACCTTCACGGCGCTGTACCTCGTCGCCTACGCCATCGGGAAGCGCCGACCGGTCCGATCGAAACATTCGTCGGAGTACCGCAAGCAAGCCGACCTGCGCGAGAAGTATCCCGAATGAAACCCGTCAGTCGGCGAGCGCGCGTCCCACGATGAGCGGGTCGGCCCGGCCGACCACCTCGTGGTCCTTGTTGTCGTAGTCGAATTTGCCGAGGACGTAGCGCATGGCGTTGATCCGGGCGCGCTTCTTGTCATTGCTCTTGACGACGGTCCACGGCGCGACCTCGGTGTCGGTCCACGCGAACATGTCCTCCTTGGCCGCGGTGTAGTCGTCCCACTTGTCCAGCGACGCGAGGTCGGTCGGCGAGAGCTTCCACTGCCGGACCGGATCCACCTGACGGATCGTGAAGCGGGTGCGCTGCTCGGCCTGCGTCACCGAGAACCACAGCTTGGTCAGGCTGACACCGTCATTGGTGAGCATCTGCTCGAACAGCGGAGCCTGGCGGATGAACTCGGCGTGCTGCTTCGGAGTGCAGTAACCCATCACCCGTTCGACGCCCGCGCGGTTGTACCAGGACCGGTCGAACAGCACGATCTCCCCGGCAGCGGGCAGATGCGTCACGTACCGCTGGAAGTACCACTGCGTCGACTCGCGTTCGGTCGGCTTCTCCAGCGCGACGACGCGGGCACCGCGGGGGTTCAGGTGCTCCATGAACCGCTTGATGGTGCCGCCCTTGCCCGCGGCGTCGCGGCCCTCGAACACGATCACGTGCCGGTGCCCGTGCTGCTGGCTCCACTTCTGCAGCTTCAGCAGTTCGATCTGCAGCAGGCGCTTCTGTTCCTCGTACTCGTTGCGCGCCATCCGCTCGTCGTACGGATAGTTCTCCCGCCAGGTGTCGACGACCTCGCCGCTGGGGACCAGCAGCAGTTCGGGGTCGTCATCGTCGTCGTCGCGGACGGCGTAGCCGTTCATCGCAGAGGCGTCCAGTGTCACGGGCCGAAGCTATCGGCCGCGAGGTACGCGACGGTGACGCCGAGGTGAACAACCGGCATCCCCGTCGCTTCGCTCGCCCCGGACGGTGCCCGCTACTTCGCGATGCGCTTCGGCCGGATCAGCGCCAGCTTGGTCATCATGGTGTTCATCCGCTTGAGCGCCTTGTCCGAGTTGTTGTAGTAGTTGCCGCCGGCGCCGACGTTGGTGCGCGGTGCGACGACGGTCTCGATGCGGCAGTACTTGCGCAGCCCCTCCGGCCCGCCGAAGCGAGCACCGATGCCCGACGACTTCCAGCCACCCATCGGCGCGGTCGTGCACATCAGGTTCGAGATCACGTCGTTGATGTTCACGCCGCCGCAATCGAGCTGCAGTGCAACGTCATTGGCGCGTTCGAGGTCGCGGGAGAACACCGCCGCACTCAACCCGTACTGACTGTCGTTGGCCAGGCGCACGGCCTCGGCCACGCTGGACACCTTCATGATCGGCAGCGTCGGGCCGAAGGTCTCGTCGGTCATGCACGCCATCGTGTGGTCGACGTCGACCAGCACGGTGGGCTCGTAGAAGCTTCCCGGTCCGCTGGGCCGCTTCCCGCCGGTGAGCACCTTCGCGCCCTTGGCCAGCGCGTCGGCGACGTGCCGTTCGGTGACGGCGACCTGTCCCTCGTCGATCAGTGCGCCGAAGGCGTTGCCCTCCCCCGCACCCATCTTGAGGTTGCGTACGTCGCGCACGACGGCGTCGACGAACTGGTCGTACACCTGCTCCATGACGTAGACGCGTTCGACCGAGACACAGGTCTGGCCGGCGTTGAAGAACGCGCCCCACACCGCTGCGTGGGCGGCCAGCTCGACGTCGGCGTCCTCGAGCACGAGCATGGGATCCTTGCCGCCGAGTTCGAGGCTCACCGGGGTGAGCGTGCGGGCAGCGCGCTCCATGACCTTGACGCCGGTCGCCGACGATCCGGTGAACTGGATGAAGTCCGCGTTGTCGATGACGGCCTCGGACACCTCGCGGGCACCCTGCGCGAGGGCGAGGACCTCGGGCGCGCCGGAGTCGGTCCAGCCGCGCATGAGCACCTCGGCGGTCAGCGGGGTGCGCTCGGACGGCTTGAGCAGCACCGAGCAGCCCGCGGCAAGGGCGCCGATCGCGTCCATCAGCGCGTTGGCGACCGGGTAGTTCCAGGGCGCGATGATCCCGACGACGGCGCGGGGCCGGTAGTGCACGGTGATCTTCTTGATCGAGAGGAAGGGCAGCGCGGCGGGACGCGAGTCCGGCGCCAGCGCCTTCTCCATCGTCCGGATGTAGTACGACAGGATCATCAGCAGGAGCGGAACCTCTTGCGCGGCGTCCGTCGCGGACTTGCCGGTCTCCTTGATCAGGAGGTCTTCGATCTCGGCGCGGTGCTCGCCGAGCCAGACCGCGTAGCGCGCCAGCACCTTCGCGCGACCCGCGGCGCCGCGAGCCTCCCACCCGCGCTGCGACGTCCGCAGACCCGCCGCGATGCGGGCGACGTCGGCCGGATCGGTCCAGCGCACGGTTCCCGCCGGCGCTCCGGTGGCAGGGTTCAGGATGGTCGCGACATCCATGGCATTGCCTCCTGCTTCGACTTCAGGCGTTGCTGTCATGAACCCATGCTAACCACTGGTGTGATGCACGTCGCAGGCGGGTTGACACCTGTCAAGTCCGGCGGCCAACGCAGCCAGGCAGACGAGTGACGTGCTGAGCAGGACGGCGCCCACCGTGTCGGTGAAGTAGTGGTACGTGAACGACTGGCCGAGCATCGCGAGCACCGTCCACGTCGTCGCGACGACCAGGGCACCCGCACTCGCGCCGACGACCAGGACGCCGACGCCGAGCACGGCGACGGTCATCGTCATGTGGCCGCTGGGATAGGCCAACGACCCCGGGTCGCCCTTGGTCCGACCGAACACGTGCTTGAGAACGCGCATCACCGCGAGCGCGACCACGGGCGTCACCAGGGTGACGACGACGAGGCACCACCGCCGGCGCCACACCGCCACTCCCAGCGCGGCGGCCAGAAGCACCGCGAGCACGGTCGGCGTCGTGAAGAAGAGGAGGAGTCCCAGGCGCGGGTGCGCCTCGCCGGCGCGGATGAACACGTCGTCCAGCGCCGTCGAGCGCTTGCCGACCGCCACGCCGAGCAGGACCATCGCCGAGAGTCCCACCACCGGCCACCAGCGGAGCGGGGTCGGCGTCATTCAGGCGCGATGCCTCGCACGTAGGCCGCCTGGCCCAGGTGCTGCGCGCAGTCGTCGACGATGCTGACCAGACGTGCCGACACGGTGACCGGCGGGTCCCAGTTCTCGTCGATGACGCGGGCGAGGTCCTCGTCGGTGATGCCGGCGACGTACTCCAGGCTCACCCGGTGCACGGCGTGGTAGTAGCCGGACAGCAGGTCCGCGGGCGCCTTCACCTTGGCGACGTCCTCGGAGGTGTGCCCGTAACCGTGCGCGTCGCGCGGCAGGTCGAGCGCGAACCGGTCCACCCAACCCTCGCTGAACCACACCTGTTCGATGCCCGCGACGTCGCACAGCTGCGCGTCCTGGACGCGTGCGCTGTGCCAGAGCAGCCAGGCGATGGTGTTGGCGTCGGGGGTGACCCGGTAGGTCGACACCGAGTCGGTCAGACCGTCGGTCACGGCGTCGGCGTGCTCGATCAACCGGGTGAAGGAGTCACGGAGCAGTTCGCGGACGGCGTCGGAATCGGACGCGCTGTTCGAGGTAGCCATGTCACCCGAAGTTACCCCTACAGTTCGACGATGGCGTTCCTGCGTAGAGCCGTGCTGTGGTCCGTCATTCCGCTCAACGTCCTGCTCATCGCCTGGGTCTGGATGGGACGAGCCGTCTTCGGCGTCGAGTGGGGCTGGACGTTCATCATCCTGATGATGACCGCCGTGCCGCTACTGGTGGCGCTACTCGGCACGACGACGGTGCTGGCGTACCGGCAGCCGGCCCGCCCGATCCGGCTGTCGGCCGGCCAGGCGTGGGCGCAGATCGCGGTGTGGGCGGCGATGCTCGCGTTCGGCCTGGCGATCGTCGACTTCGACGACTCCGGTCGCACCGAGTCGGTGCTCAGTCGCTGGTTCGGCGCGGGCGCGCTCGGCGCGAGCGAGGTCGTCGCCGCCGTGTCGACCGGTGTGGCCGCCGGGGCGTGGCTCGTGCTCCTGGTGCTGCTGATCCGCGGCCGACGGGTCGCCCGCTAGCTCGGACCCCCTCCGTCTACCCGGTCGGCGCCGGCGCGCCTCCGTGAAACACGGCTTCGACGTTGTTCCCGTCCGGGTCGCGGACGAACGCGCCGTAGTAGTTCGGGTGGTACTCGGAGAAGATCCTCGGCTCGTGCAGCGGCTCGACGCCGAACGCGAGTGCCGCGTGATAGAACGCCTGCACGCTCTCCGCACTCGGTGCGGTGAATGCGAAGTGGACGGGGGCGCCCACCTCTCGGCCCGAGGCGTCCTCGACCCAGAAGTCGGGCTTGCCCTGCGTCCCGTAGCCGACGGCCTGGCCGACGTCCATCTGCCGCTCGTAGTCGAGCACGCTCAGGACCGCGTCGTAGAACTTCGTCGCCCTCTCGAAGTCGGCGCTGTTGATTCCGAAGTGGTCGATCACATTGCCATCGTCGCATGAGTCGATCCGTGGTCCTTGGCATTTCGGCGTCGTACATTCAGGTGCATGAGCGCAGACGTGATCATCCGAGGTGGCACCATCGTCGACGGTCTCGGCGGTGAGCCGTACGTCGCAGACCTGGCCATCGCCGACGGCGTGATCACCGCGATCGGCACCGTCGAGGGTGGCGCGGCGCGCGAGATCGACGCGACGGGCCTGCTCGTCACGCCGGGCTTCGTCGACCTGCACACCCACTACGACGGTCAGGCGATCTGGTCGGACCGCATGACGCCGTCGTCGGCGCACGGTGTCACCACCGCCGTGATGGGCAACTGCGGCGTCGGCTTCGCGCCCTGCCGTCCCGAGGACCACGACACGCTGGTCGACGTGATGGCGGGAGTGGAGGACATCCCGGGTGTCGTCATGGTCGACGGACTGCCGTGGACGTGGGAGACGTTCCCCGAGTTCCTCGACGCGCTCGACGCCCGTGCCCGCGACATCGACGTCGCCGCCTTCCTGCCCCACTCACCGCTACGGGTGTACGTCATGGGCCGGCGTGGCGTCGACCGGGAGCTGCCCACCCCGGACGACCTCGCGATGATGCGGAAGCTCGCCGCTGAAGCCATTCGTTCCGGCGCAGTGGGTTTCGCGTCCTCGCGGCTGACCCTGCACAAGACCTCGAGCGGACACCCGATCCCGAGCTACGAGGCGGAGTACGCCGAGATCGAGGCCATCGCCCGCGGTGTCGACGACGCCGGTGGTAGCCTGTTGCAGTTCGTGCCCGATCTGATGGCAGGCGACTACGAGGGCGCGCTCGCGGCCGTCTTCGACGTCGCCGCCGAGGTCGGCCTGCCGGTGACGTTCACGCTGGCGATCGGGAACGCCGGCCCGCCCATCCACGACGACGCGCTGCGCATGGTGGAGAAGGCGAATGCCAATGGCGGAGACGTCACCGGGCAGATCTTCCCGCGTCCGATCGGGTTGGTGCTCGGGCTGGAACTGTCGGGCAATCCCTTCGTGATGTACCCCTCGTATCTGGCGATCTCCAACGTGCCACTGGAGGAGCGGGTGGCCGCGATGCGTCGGCCCGACGTCCGGGCGAGCATCCTGAACGACACACCCGACCCGGGTGGCCACCCGCTGATGTTCGCCGCGCAGGCGTGGGACTACATGTTCCCCCTCGGCAGTCCGCCGAACTACGAACCGGCGCCCGGGGATTCGATCGGCGCACGCGCGCGTGCCCGCGACGTCAGCCCGCTCGAGGAGGCCTACGACCGACTACTCGACGACGATGGGCACGCCATGCTGCTCGTCACGCTCGCCAACTTCCGGGACGGCTCGCTGGACACGGTCGCCGAACTGATCGAGCGCGACGACGTCGTGCTGGGACTCGGGGACGGCGGCGCGCACTACGGGATGATCTGCGACGCAAGCTATCCCACCTACATGCTGACCCACTGGGTCCGGGACCGAGCGACCGGTCGACTGCCCGTCGCACGGGCGGTGCGCGAGCTGACGTCGGTACCGGCTCGGGTGGCGGGGCTGCACGACCGCGGCCGGCTGGCCGTCGGGTACAAGGCCGACGTCAACGTCATCGACCACGGCGCGCTGACGCTGCACAGACCGGTCGTGGCACGCGATCTGCCCGCCGGCGGCAGGCGTCTGGATCAGACCGCCGACGGGTACGTGGCGACCATCGTGTCCGGCGAGGTGATCGCCGAACGCGGCGCCCCCACCGATGCGCTTCCGGGCCGGTTGATCCGGGGCCGTCAGTCGGCTCCGGCCTGACCGTGCCAGGGCGGGGTGACCATCGCCGAGCCGTACATCGGGAGCACCACTTCTGAACCGTGCCGGGCGATCTGGTCCCAGGGCCGGTTCAGCCCGAAGGTGCCGAGCCGCCGCGCCCGGTCGACGGCATCGAGGTCCAGGCAGTCGATCAGCACCTCCTCACCGGTTCCCGCCTGCTGCCGAACGGTGCCCTCGGGGTCGACGATGCAGCTGGCCCCGACACCCGCGGGATCGGCGGCGTTGAGGTTGACGACGAACACCTGGTTGGTCCAGGCGTTGGCCCGGGCGCATACCAGTTCCATCTCGCGGTCGCGGGTCGTGGTGAGCGTCGGCTGGATGATCACCTCGGCGCCCAGCCATGCGAGCTGTCGTGCCGTCTCGGGGAACGACCCGTCGTAGCAGATCGCCAGACCGATGCGGCAGACGTCGGGGATGTCGAAGACGACGAATTCCGTTCCAGGGGTGGTTCGTTCGTAGGGTTGCCACGGGAAGACCTTGCGATACGTGGCGACGACCTCGCCCTGCGGCGACACCGCCACGGCCGTGTTGTAGATCAGCCCGTCCTCGCCGCGTTCGTACAGCGACCCGGGGATCAGCCACAGACCGGTCTCGCGGGCGAGGTCGGCGACCCGGTCGGTGGTCGGACCCGGAATCGGCTCGGCCACCTCGTTCATCCAGCCGCCGCGGGCCTGCAGCAGGGGTGCCTCCCCGGCGAGCATCAGCTCGGGCACCACCACGAGCTCCACGTGCGGAAAGGTGCCGTGGACGGCGCGGACCCGCTCCGCGAAGCGCTCCCAGCTGGCGTCGACGTCGAAGGCCACCGGGTTGGTCTGGATGGCGGCGATGGTGAGCGTGCGCATGCCTCCATTGTCGCCGATCGCGGGGCCCGCGTACGCGACGCTAGACGCGGAGTCCTGGATGCTGCTTGGCCAGTAGAGGGAGGAGCACCCGCTTCGGCAGCAGCCCGAACACGTGGGCGCTGAGTCGGCTGGCGAGACCTGGGATCACACTGCCCCGGTCGTGTTCGAGTGCGTCGATGCCCGCCTTGGCCACCGCACGCGACGGCATCCACATGAACGACGGGAACACGTCGTCGAAGACCGCGTCGTCGACTCCGGCGGCCTGGAAGAACTCGGTTCGCACGGGTCCGGGATGCAGCGTCGCGACCGTGACGCCGGTACCCGCCACCTCGGCGCGCAGTCCGTCGGTGTAGCTGCGCACGAACGCCTTGGTCGCTGCGTAACCGGACTGGCCGGGGAAGGGCTGGAACGCGGCGACCGAGCCGACGTTGAGGATGGCGCCGCGACCTCGCGGCACCATCTGGCGAACGGCCCGCGTGGTGAGGTCGACGACGGCCTCGACGTTGATCCGCACCTGCGCGATCTCCGCGTCGACGTCGGCTTCGGCCACGGCGCCGATCGTGCCGACGCCCGCGTTGTTCACCAGGACGTCGACCGTCAGCCCCCGGCTCTCGATCTCTCCGAACAACGCTGCGCGCGCCGCGGGATCGGCGACGTCGCACGCGATGACCTCGACGCGCACGGAGGTCCCGAGGTCGGCGGCCAGGTCCCGCAGCCGGTCCTCTCGGCGCGCCACGAGGGTGACCCCGTGTCCGCGTGCGACGAGTTCACGGGCGAGGTCGGCGCCGATGCCCGACGACGCGCCGGTGACGACGGCGGTGGACGTCGGAGACGGTGAGGGCAGTGGCATGGCGATCCTGACTATCGGTGGGACGAGCCTCAAGGATGTACAACCGCACCGACACCTCCGCCTCTTCCCGCGCGACCGCAGTGGTCAGGCCTCGTTGCCGGCCTGACCGGACCCGGGCTGACCCGAATCGGGTCCCGCGCCGAGGCCGCTCGACCCGCTGGTCGCCTCGGGTCGGGTCGCGGTGGTGGCCGCCGTCGTGGTTCCCGCCGGCCTGGGCAGTCGGACCGCGTGCTCACCGGCAGCGCCGGCTCGACCGCTACCGAACAGCGGGCGGGTCCGGTGCGGCCGGCTCGCGTCCCGCCCCGACGCCCCGGTCAGACCGTCCGATCGCAGCGGCCCGAGACCGAGGCCACCGACCCGCTCTGCGACGTCCGCGGCGGGATCCTCGGGCGTCGTGACGAGACCGGACACGCCGACCGGTTCCGGAGCGCGATCAGCAGAGGGCGCAAGACCGGGAGCCGGGGCGGTCGACTCGACGGCCTCCGCGACCCGGAGCGGGAGGTTTCCCAGCTGGTTCACGACCGCCACCGCGGTGTAGAGGGGCGCGCGCACCAGCTGCTGGGCCGCGACGATCGCGCTCCCGATTGAATTGTCGGACATGACGTCTCGCACGGCTTCGTACCCCGGCAGCGGATCGGGCAGGAGTCCCAGGACCGAGTCGAACACGTCGGCGAAGGCGTTCCCCGCCCGAATGACGAGGCCAGGATCCGTGGCGCTCGGACCGAGTGGATGGGGCAACAGGGTCGCGAAGAGCGCGACGGTCTGCTCGGTCTCCCAGGGGTAGGCGTAGATCGGCGCGCCGACCGACGGATTGACGAAGCGTTGCACCAGGTAGCTGAGCACGTTCGGGGCGACCTCGGGATGCCGCGCGGCAGCCAGCACGGCCAGGGTCGCTTCGAACGGCAGTGAGATGGTCGCGTCGACGTGGATCTCGACGAGGCTCGACAGCACTTCGACGCCGGTGCCGAAGGACCGGAGCGCGTTGGTGGTCATGGACGCGTTGACGACGTCGACGGTCACCGTTCGCGGTTCCCCGGGCACCGACGCGATCTCGGCGGTAGCCACGGGTGTCGTCATGACCGTCCCCACGGCCACCACGGCGGTGGCGAATGCGGTCTTCGAACGAACGGTCACGAGGCCTCCTGGATGGCGCGTCGACCCGTCCGGTCGACACACGCCATCTTGTCAACACTTGGTGACTTATGTCAACGATTGAGGACATACCAGGACGGGGCACACGAAAAAGCCCGGCCTGCAAGCAGACCGGGCCTTCCCGTTGTGAAGCGTGGACTTAGAAGTCCATGCCGCCCATGCCACCGGTCGGGTCGCCCGCGGGTGCGGACGCCTTCTCCGGCTTGTCGGCGACGACGGCCTCGGTGGTGAGGAACAGCGCCGCGATGGACGCTGCGTTCTGCAGCGCCGAGCGCGTGACCTTGACCGGGTCGGCAACGCCGGCGGCCAGCAGGTCCTCGTACTCGCCGGTCGCGGCGTTCAGGCCGTGACCCGCAGGAAGGTTCGAGACCTTCTCGGCGACGACGCCCGGCTCCAGGCCACCGTTGAAGGCGATCTGCTTGAGCGGGGCCGACAGCGCGACGCGGACGATGTTCGCGCCCGTCGCCTCGTCACCGGTGAGGTCCAGCTCGTCCAGCGACGGAGCCGACTGCAGCAGAGCCACGCCGCCACCGGCGACGATGCCCTCTTCGACGGCAGCCTTCGCGTTGCGGACGGCGTCCTCGATGCGGTGCTTGCGCTCCTTGAGCTCCACCTCGGTGGCAGCTCCGGCCTTGATCACCGCAACACCGCCGGCCAGCTTGGCCAGGCGCTCCTGCAGCTTCTCGCGGTCGTAGTCGGAGTCGCTGTTCTCGATCTCGGCACGGATCTGGGCCACGCGGCCGGCGATGGCCTCGGAGTCTCCCGCACCCTCGACGATGGTGGTCTCGTCCTTGGTGATGACGACCTTGCGGGCGGTACCCAGCAGGGTGACGTCAGCGGTCTCCAGGGACAGGCCGACCTCTTCGCTGACGACCTGGCCACCGGTGAGGATGGCGATGTCCTGCAGCATGGCCTTGCGGCGGTCACCGAAGCCCGGGGCCTTGACGGCGACGGACTTGAAGGTGCCACGGATCTTGTTGACCACCAGGGTCGAGAGGGCTTCGCCCTCGACGTCCTCGGCGATGATCAGCAGCGGCTTGCCGGACTGGATGACCTTCTCCAGCAACGGAAGCAGATCCTTGACCGTCGAGACCTTGGAGCTGACCAGGAGGATGTAGGGATCCTCCAGGACGGCTTCCTGACGCTCGGCGTCGGTCACGAAGTAGCCGGAGATGTAGCCCTTGTCGAAGCGCATGCCCTCGGTGAGCTCGAGCTGCAGGCCGAAGGTGTTGGACTCCTCGACGGTGATGACACCCTCGTTGCCGACCTTGTCGAGCGCCTCGGCGATCAGGTCACCGATGGACTGGTCGCCGGCGGAGATGCCCGCGGTGGCAGCGATCTGCTCCTTGGTCTCGACCTCCTTGGCCGATGCCAGCAGCGACTCGGTGATCTTCTCGACGGCCTTCTCGATGCCGCGCTTCAGACCGAGCGGGTTGGCGCCGGCCGCGACGTTGCGCAGACCTTCGCGAACCAGCGCCTGGGCGAGCACGGTGGCCGTGGTGGTGCCGTCGCCGGCGACGTCGTCCGTCTTCTTGGCGACTTCCTTGACCAGCTCTGCGCCGATCTTCTCGTAGGGATCCTCGAGCTCGATCTCCTTGGCGATGGACACGCCGTCGTTGGTGATAGTGGGAGCGCCCCACTTCTTCTCCAGGACGACGTTGCGGCCCTTGGGGCCGAGCGTTACCTTGACCGCGTCGGCGAGGGCATTGAGACCCCGCTCGAGGCCGCGGCGTGCCTCTTCGTCGTACGCAATAATCTTGGACATTGCGAAGTGAATCCTCCGATTAGGGGGTGACACGTTCTTGGGCCGGGAGCGATGCCCGCGACGGACGAGCCCAGTTGTGTTCGGACTGTGCTCTCATCGTCCCGACCTAGCACTCGCCGATCGCGAGTGCCAACGTCATTTTTAGCACTCGACGTGGGCGAGTGCAAGGCTGGGACGGTCCGGCGCTATGGCAAAGTCAGCCTCGTGGGGGCCACGAAGAGCGACGAGCAGACGACCGACGCGCCGCCGAACGGCAGACTCGGCGCGGCGCTGGCCGCGACGGCGGGGGGACTCGCCCTTGGAGCTGCCGGCATCGCCGCCTACGCCTACACCCACGGGGTGCCTCCGGGACTGATCTCGGACCGGCTCGGACCGGCGACCACCCTTCTGACCGCCTCACTCGTCGCGGCCTGCCTGACCGCCGTCGTGATCCTCGCCCTTGGGGTTCGCGCCCTGAGGGGTCCCGACACCGCACGCGCTGCCGCAGCGACCCTCGCGGTTCTGGCTGCCGTCACCGCCTTCACCCATCTCAACTCCATCCCGGCGGATCGGGCAAGCAGCCTCGCCGGGCCAGGGGTCCGGCCGATACTGCCGCTGATGCAGGCGGGGTGGCTGCTGTCGACCTGTGCGGCGCTGGCGCTCTTGGCGGGGTCGGTGGCGATGGGCTCCGGGAAGCGCCCGCTGGGCGTCGGGCTCCTGCCATGGGTCGCGCTGGGCGCGGCCGTCGCAGTGGTCGCGGGGTCCGGCCTGTCGACGGTCGCCACTCGCGGAACGGACCGGTCCGCCACCGCCACCGCCATCGCGGTCCCCCCGGTCCCGACGACTGTGGGCGATCAGGTCGCTTATTCAGTCGTGGCCCGTCGCGCCGGATGGGTGACCCCGGCGGGCGCGGGGTTCGTGGCACGGACCGACGACGCCCTCGTCGCCTTCGACGGCGCCACCGGCGCGCAACGCTGGCGATTCCCGTTCCTCGAGTTTCCCGCCGGATGCCAGCCGGTGACCGTGCGCTCGACCGGTTCCGGCCCGGATGCCGTCGTCCTCATCGAATGCCGCCGCGAATACTCCGAGCAGTACATGGGCGGCACGGATCCCCATCTCGTCGCGCTCGACGCCATGACCGGCGAGGTGCTGTGGTTCAGCGACGACGGCTGGTACCTGCAGGGCAGGGTGCAGGCGAGTCCGGACGCGTTGCCCGTGCGGCGCGGCGACGACATCGGCTCGCTCGATGCCCACACCGGGCAGAAGCGATGGACCAGGCCACTGGCCGAGGACGAGAAGTGCACGAGCTTCGGCGATGACGTCACCGCCGTCGCCCACAGCGTCGTCGTGGTCGCACAGTGCGCCGACACAGCTGCGCTGCACCTCTTCGACGGCCACACCGGGCAGCAGCGCGACATCGACCTCAGGTCCGCCCCGGGCGGACTGCCCGAGGGAGACGTGCAGTACGACCTCGTGGCGGCCGAGGGTGACGTCGTCGCGATCAAGGTGGACCCGAGGGCCGGCGCCGACAGCGTGCTGCTTGCGGTGGACACCCGCGCCGGGACCATCGAACGCGTCCCCGCAACCGCCTACCTCAGCGACGTGATCTCCGCCCGGACGGGTGCGTATCCGGGCGCGGTACTGCAACTCGATGACCGCCACGACCCCGCCGAGCAAACCGGACTCTACCTCGTCGGACAACGAAAGGTGTTGTCCGCGAACGACGTCGAGACCCAAGGAGACAACATCCCCACGGGGTTGCGGTGGGCGTTGGTGGGCGACCGACTGGTCTCCGCCATGGGGTACTACGACGACCCGGCCCTGCTGGTGGTGGCACCCGACGGAACCGTCGACCGCCGACCGTCGCCGTGCGGCACGGACGTCGGCGGTGTTGTGACGGTGCCCGGTGCGCTGCTGGTGCTCTGCGAACGCGGCGATGGCAACTCCCTCTGGGGCTACGACGTCCTCGCGCTGCGCTGACTAACGGAGACCGACCCACTGTCCTTCGCACTGCGCCACCACGGCGCCGGGCACCTCCACCAGGCCGGGTACGCCGCGCATGTCCGGGCAGACGTCGGAGACCGTTCGCGAGGCGCCCGACGAGTCGATGATTCGCAGGCGCGGCACGTCCGTGTGCCCGCGGTCCTCCATCGCACGCACCGCCGCTTGGTCGGCGGGGACGAACGTCAGCCAGTCGGTTCCTGAGCGGGCGAACAGGTCGAACGTCTTCCCGTCGCCTCCGCCGTCCCACCACGACGACAGGGACTGCATCCGGTTGGTACCCACGGTCAGCGTGGACAGCGGGTCCAGATCGTCGCGGTCCCCGTAGGGCCATGTCAGCAGCGTGTCGACGCCGAGGTACCTCGCGCCGTGATTCTCCGGCGGTCGCGCGACGATCTTGCCGGTGGCGATGTCGACGACCAGCTTGGTTTCCCGCCGTCCGGGCTGGTACCGGAACACGGTGATCAACGCGGTCCCACCCTTCACCTCATCGATCGAGACGTTGCCCTCCCTGCGCCCGAGATCAGCAGGGTCCACCCCGAGGTCCGACAGTGTGACGACCCCGCGACGTTGCCCGGTGGCCGGATCCAGCACCTGGGCGACGACCTCGGGAGGGTCCTCACAGCTGTGCACGAGAAGCGCGTCGGCGGCCGCCTTGGCGGAGGCCCAGCATTGATAGCGGAAGGTCCGGCTCCACATCACCTCGCCGGTCCTCGGGGACAGCGCCTCCCACTTGGTGCCGTATCCGGCGGCGGTAGGCCCCGGCGGTTCGGGCACCCGCTGCGTCGTCATCACGACATGCGGTGACACGGCGCGGTTCGGGTTGTCCCTGTCGAACAGCCGCCCCTCTTCGGATCGCCACAGCAGTTCGCCGGTGGTGGCGTCGAGTCCGAGCAGTTCGTCGAAGGACTGCACGACGACGACGCTGTCCCGCCCGACGCCGGTGGCTCCGACGCCGAGGAAGTTGAGACTGTCCTCACGGAACGACCATCGACGCTCGCCGGTGGCACCGTCGAATCCCTCGAGGAGGTCGCCCTTGGTGTAGTCGCCACCCGCGACCCAACGCGCAAAGCCGGCGCCCGACGGCACCAGTTTGTCGGCATCACCGCGCTCGAAGTCGACCCGATAGGCGATCTGCCCATTGATCGGCGGCGTAGGGGGTGCGTCGATGGCGGCCGCCGTCTGGATGTCGATCCCGTCGCCCGTGATTGGCCCACCGTTCGTCGCCACCACGCCGACCGCGACGACGCCGAGCACGGCGACGGCCACACCGGCCGCGATCCGGCGCTGCGGCAGTTCTCGCGGGCGCTGCTCGGGCGGACGCTCGTCTGGGAGCACGTTTGCCACCCAAGCAGCCAGCGCGAGCACCGCCAGCGCCAGGCACGCGCACCACCACGCCCACCGTGCGGCACTCGCGACCTCGGGTTCGCGGTCCAGGGCCATCACCCCGCTCACCGCGAGCACCAGCACCGCGGGCGTCGTGAGCACCAGGAACCGCATTCGGCTGTCTCTGTGCTTGCGCCAGAGCCGGCCCGACCCCACGCCCAGGGCGGTGAGCAGCACACTCGCGACCACTACGACCGTCGTCCGCCAGAGCGAGGACGTGTTGTCGGGCGCGTCGGTCGGATCGAGCCAGGCAACGATCAGGCATCCCACGGCGGCGACCTCGAGCGCAGCCAGCAGCGCCATGGCCGTCAGGTTGTATCGCGTCTCCTCCTCGACCTCCATGCGCTGAGGGTAGATCCCGGGTGAGTTGATCAAGATGGTGTCCCCCGTCTGACGAGGCAGGCAAGATGATCGCGTGTCACTCGTCGTGCCGCCCTATCCCCCACCCCGCTACGACGGCGACCCGGAGGTCAGCGCCCGGGTCCGGCGCGGCGACGATCCGCCGGATTACGACTCGTTCGGGCTGGTCCAGTATCACTACCTCGCCAACGAGCAGGCCACCAACGGTGACTACGGCCTGTTCCGCGTCGACCTGGCCGCGAAGGCCGGCGGTCCGGGCCCGCACTTCCACCGCGCCATGTCCGAGGCCTTCTTCGTGCTGTCGGGTGTGGTGACGATCTACGACGGCACCGACTGGAAGACCACGGGCCAGAACGACTTCCTGTACGTCCCGCCCGGCGGCATCCACGGCTTCCGCAACGAGATGGATGCGCCCGCGTCGATGCTGATGCTGTTCGCGCCCGGCGCACCGCGCGAGCACTACTTCGAGGGGCTCGCCCATCTGGGCGAGATGACCGACGAGGAGCGGCGCGAGTGGTTCATCGCCAACGACAACTTCTTCGTCGACTGAGGTTCAGCGGGCGGACCGCAGCCCGTCGACGATGACGTCGGCGACCCGGTCGGCGACGCCGTCACCGTGGTCGAGGGTGGCCTTGCAGACCATCAGGAGCGCCTTCACCTCCGTGGCGCCGACGTCCGTGCGCACCGTTCCAGCGCGTTGCGCGCCCGCGAGGAGGTCACCGAGGATCTCGGCGAACGCCGCCTCTGCGCCGGGTGCCGCCGTCGCCATGTCGACCCCGTAGCCCGTCAGCGCGTCCGCGATGCCGTGGTCGGCCGCGCTGGTGCGGACCATCTCGCGCAGGAACTCGAACAGCGCACCACCCGGATCCTCCTCGAGCAGAGCCCGTCCGCGGCCCAGGATGCTGCGCACGCGGTCCTCGATGACCGCCCCGAAGAGCGCCTCCTTGGTCGGGAAGTGGCGGTAGACGGTGCCAGGGCCGACGCCCGCCCGGCGCGCGATCTCGTCGATCGGCACGGCCAGTCCCTCGGCGGCGAAGGTCTCGTACGCGACCTCGAGCACGCGGGCGCGGTTGCGCGCCGCATCGGCTCGCATCGGTCGCGCTGCCTGGCTCACTGAAATCGCTCCCTCGGTCGACAACCGGAGCGCGCGTTCCGTATAGTCGGGACTCAACCGGAGCGCACGTTCCGAATCAACTCTAACCCGAGGAGTCCCCATGAGCCGCTGGACCGTCACCGACATCCCCGATCAGACCGGCCGCGTCGCCGTCGTCACCGGAGGCAACACCGGCCTCGGCTACGAGACGGCGGCCGGGTTGGCATCCCGCGGCGCGCGCGTCGTGCTGGCCGTGCGCAACCTCGACAAGGGCAAGGCCGCCGCCGACCTGATCGTCCGGCGCACCCCCGGCGCCGACGTCACGCTGCAGGAACTCGACCTCACCTCGCTCGCCTCGGTCGAGGACGCCGCCGAACAACTGCGCGCCACACACGACCGGATCGACCTGCTCATCAACAACGCCGGCGTGATGATGACGCCGAAGTCGACGACGCAGGATGGGTTCGAGTTGCAGTTCGGCACCAACCACCTCGGCCACTTCGCGTTCACCGGCCGCCTGCTGGACCGCGTGCTGGCGGCGCCGGGCGCACGGGTGGTGACGGTCAGCAGCATCGGCCACCGCTTCGGCCGCGTCCGCTTCGACGACCTCGGCGCCGAGCGCGGCTACAACAGGATGGCGGCCTACGGACAGTCGAAGCTGTCCAACCTCCTGTTCACCTACGAGCTGCAGCGCCGCCTCACGGGCACGACGACCACCGCACTCGCCGCCCACCCCGGCGGCTCGAGTTCGGAGTTGACCCGCTACCTGCCCGGCCCGGTGAAGCTGGCGTTCAGCCCGCTGGAGCAGAGCACCGAGATGGGCGCGCTGCCGACGCTGCGCGCCGCGACGGATCCGCACGTGTCCGGCGGGCAGTACCTCGGCCCCGGCGGCTTCATGGAGATGCGCGGCTACCCCAAGGTCGTCGCGTCGAACCGCCGGTCCCACGACGTCGACGTGCAGCGCCGACTGTGGACGGTCTCCGAGGAACTCACCGGGGTCACGTTCCCGGTCTGACCTCCGCCAGCGCCGCGGCGAGGTAGGGCGCGGTGCGGCCCCCGCCCGCACCCGCCACCTCCGCGGGGTGTCCGACGGCGACCACGCGACCGCCGTCGTCACCGGCACCCGGTCCCAGGTCGATGACCCAGTCGGTGCCCGCCACCACGCGCATGTCGTGCTCGGCGACGACCACGGTGTTGCCCGCGTCGACGAGTCGGTGCAACTGGTCGTCCAGCAGGTCGACGTCGGCGGGGTGCAGCCCGGTGGTCGGCTCGTCGAGCACGTAGAGCGTGTGACCCCGCCGCGGCCGCTGCAGTTCGGTGGCCAGCTTGATGCGCTGGGCCTCGCCGCCGGACAGCTCGGTCGCCGGCTGGCCCAGCCGCAGGTAGCCGAGTCCGACGTCGGCCAGCGTGCGCAACGAGCGCGCCGCCCCCGCGACGTCGACGAGGAACTCCGACGCCTCGTCCACCGTCATCGCCAGCACGTCGGCGATGCTGCGCTCGCGGTAGCGCACTTCGAGCGTCGACTCGTCGAACCGCGTGCCGTGACAGGTCGGACACCTGCCGTACGTCCCCGGCAGGAAGAGCAGCTCGACGGACACGAACCCCTCGCCCTGACACGTCTGGCACCGTCCGTCGGCGACGTTGAACGAGAAGCGTCCGGCGGTCCACTTGCGCCGGCGGGCCATCGGCGTCGCGGCGAACTCCTTGCGGACGGCGTCGAACAGCCCGGTGTAGGTGGCCAGCGTGGAGCGCGGCGTCCGTCCGATGGGCTTCTGATCCACCGCGACGAGCCGGTCGATCAGATCGACGCCGTCGGCGGTGACGCCGATGCTCGCGTCCCGGTCGAGGTCGGCCACCTCGCCGTCGCCCTCCTCGACGTCCGGCGCAGGATCGGCCGACCCGCCGCCCAGGTGACGACGCACCACGTCGCCGAGCACCTTGTAGACCAGGGTCGACTTGCCGGATCCGGACACGCCGGTGACGGCCGTGTATACGCCAAGCGGCACGTCGACGTCGAGGCCGCGGAGGTTGTGAAAGTCGATGCCGCGCAGGCGGAGTAGCGCCGTTGGCGTCCGTGGCACGCGCGCGGTGCGCGGCACCTCGCCGAACAGGTGCCTGCGGGTGACCGACCGCCCGACATCGGCGAGCCCCGCGACCGGCCCGCTGTAGAGCACCTCGCCGCCGAGTTCACCGGCGCCGGGGCCCACGTCGACGATCCAGTCGGCGCGGCGCACCACGTCCATGTCGTGCTCGACGACGAACAGCGAGTTGCCTGCGCGACGCAGCCGGTCCAGCACCTCGAGCAGCGGCTCGGCGTCCGCGGGGTGCAGGCCCGCCGACGGTTCGTCGAGCACGTAGAGGACGCCGAACAGACCAGCGCGCAGCTGGGTGGCCAGGCGCAACCGCTGCAGCTCCCCCGGCGACACCGTCGGGGTGCGGCGGTTCAGCGCGAGGTAGCCGAGACCGAGGTCGAGGAGGACCTGCACGCGGGCCACCAGGTCCGCGGCGATCATCGTGGCGACCTCGGTGAACTCACCCGACTCCGTCGACTCGAAGGCGGCCTCGAAGTCGGTGCGCTCCGCGGCGGGCCGTAGGACGTCGGCGAGTTCGGTCAGCGGCAGCGCCACCAGCTGGGCGATGTTGCGGCCGGCGAACGTCACCGCCAGCGCCTCGGGGCGCAGACCGGAGCCGTCGCAGACCGGACAGTCGACGGCGTCCACGTACTTGAGCACCCGACGCCGCATCATGGCGCTCTGCGAGTTGGCCAGGGTGTGCCTGACGTGGCGCTCGGCGCTGGAGAAGGTGCCGTTGTAGGTGTAGTCCGCGGTGACGGCCGCGCGGTGCGGGTGGATCTCGACGGTCGGCTGCTCGTCGGTGAACAGGATCCAGTCGCGGTCCCGCTTCGCCAGCCTGCGCCACGGCTTATCGATGTCGTAGCCCAGCGTGATCAGGATGTCGCGCAGGTTCTGGCCCTGCCAGGCGCCCGGCCAGGCCGCGACGGCGCCCTCGCGGATCGTCAGCGACGGGTCCGGAACCAGGGTCTCCTCGGTGACCCGGTGGATGCGGCCGAGTCCGTGGCACTCGGGGCAGGCGCCGATCGCCGTGTTCGGGGAGAAGGCGTCCGAGTCGAGCCGCTCGGTGAACCCCCGGGGGAAGGTGCCCGCCCGGGAGAACAGCATCCGCAGCAGGTTCGACAGCGTCGTCACCGTGCCGACCGACGAGCGCGACGACGTCGACCCGCGCCGCTGCTGCAGCGCCACCGCCGGCGGCAACCCGGTGACGTCGTCCACCTTCGGGGCATCCGCGGGCAGCAGGAGCCTGCGCGCATAGGGCGCGACGGACTCGAAGTACCGGCGCTGGGCCTCGGCGTAGATCGTCCCGAACGCCAGGGACGACTTCCCCGACCCCGAGATGCCCGTGAACGCGACGAGCGCGTCGCGCGGCGCGGCGACGTCGACGGTGCGCAGGTTGTGCACGTCGGAGCCGATGACGCGCACGAATGGGTCGTGCTCGGCGCTCGGCGGGCGGGTCATCCCCTCATTCTGCGCAATACCGCCTCAGGCGTACGTCTGACCCGCCAGTGGCACGAACTCCCAGCCCGCCTGCTGCATCGCGGGAACCGCCCTCGCCAACCCCGCACCGGTGCCCGCCTCGGGGTGATTGAGGTGCGCCAGCACGATCGACCCCGGTGTCGCACCACCGAGCGCCGAGGCGACGTGCGCGGCGGGCTCGGTGGCGCCGTCGTCGGCGTTGACCGTGAAGCCGACGGGAGTGAGGCCGAGTTGATGGACGATGTCGACCGCGACGTCGTCGTAGTGCGCGGTACCGGTGCGGAACCACGTCGGCGCCTTCCCCGTCATCGCCGTGAGCCGCACCTGGTTGCCCCACACTTCCGACACCACCTCGGCCGGGGACCGCGTGCCCTCGATCCCGTAGGCGGACCGCCCGGTCACCGAGAGGGGGACGTGGCGGGTGCCGTGGTTGCCGATGTCGAACAGCGGGTCGGCCGCCAGTCCTTCGAGCCGGCCCGGGTTGTCGTCGATCCACTTCGAGCAGATGAACAGCACCGCCGGGACGCGGTTGGCCCGAAGCATGCTCAGCAGCGCGTCGTCGCACGCGCGGTCGCACGCGTCGAGGGTGAGGGCCAGCTGTCGACCGGACGCGGCAAACGACGACACGATGCCGGGCATCGCCATCCCCCACTGCGCGGGCGTCCGACGAGCGTCGAGAGCCGAGACCGCGTCGGGGTCGATTCCGGTCGGCGCCGCGGCGGCAGGCGTCGCGGACGCGCCGTACGCCAGGGCAGCCGAGACGCCGAGAAGCGTCCCGACGAAGTTCCGCCGTGTGAGCACCAGCGCACGCTAGGCGCGCAGACTGGCGGCACCGTGCCAGGTGGGTGGCAACCCGCTGAGCGTCCACCGCGGATGTTCGAACGACACGCGGAACGCGACACGCGCGACACGAAAATCCCTGTCAATCGGGAGCATTGGACCGGCCCCACCGCGTGCCCTAGAGTGGCCTTCGACCAGATAGGAGTCTTCGGGTGCGGGCTTTTGCAGCGCCCAGCACCCAGGCTTTGCGGGGCTGGCAGCGTCGAGCGTTGGTGAAGTATCTTGCCGCTCGGCCACGGGACTTCCTCGCCGTGGCGACCCCCGGTGCCGGCAAGACGACCTTCGCGCTGCGCATCGCGAGCGAGCTGCTCAGCGAGGGCGTCGTCGAGCGGGTCACCGTGGTGGTGCCGACCGAGCACCTCAAGATCCAGTGGGCCCGCGCCGCCGAGCGGATGGGCATGGCGCTCGACCCCAAGTTCAGCAACTCGTCGTCGCAGAACTCCGACGAGTACCACGGCGTCGTCGTCACCTACGCCCAGGTGGCCAGCCACCCGGGCCGGCACCGCGTACGCACCGAGAACCGCAAGACGCTGGTGATCTTCGACGAGATCCACCACGGCGGCGACGCCAAGAGCTGGGGCGAGGCGATCCGCGAGGCGTTCGACGACGCGACACGGCGGCTCTCCCTCACCGGCACGCCGTTCCGCAGCGACGACAGCCCCATCCCGTTCGTGAACTACGAACTGGGTAACGACGGGCTGAAGCACTCCAAGTCCGACCACACCTACGGCTATGCCGACGCCCTCGCCGACGGCGTGGTCCGCCCGGTGGTGTTCCTGGCGTACTCCGGCGAGTCCCGCTGGCGCGACAGCGCGGGCGAGGAGCATGCGGCGCGCCTCGGCGAACCGTTGACCGCCGAGCAGACCGCGCGGGCGTGGAAGACCGCGCTGAACCCGGCGGGCGAGTGGATGCCCGCGGTCATCGCCGCGGCGGACAAGCGCCTGCAGCAGAAGCGTCAGCACGTCGCCGACGCCGGCGGCATGATCATCGCCTCGGATCAGACGGCCGCCCGGGCGTACGCCAACCTGCTGACCGAGATCACCGGCGAGGCGCCGACGGTCGTGCTGTCCGACGATCCCGGCTCGTCCGATCGCATCTCGCAGTTCTCGCAGGGCACCAGCCGGTGGCTGGTCGCGGTCCGAATGGTGTCCGAGGGCGTCGACGTCCCGCGACTCGCGGTGGGCGTCTACGCCACCAGCGCCTCGACCCCGCTGTTCTTCGCCCAGGCGATCGGCCGGTTCGTCCGGTCCCGCAAGGCCGGCGAGACGGCGAGCATCTTCCTGCCGTCCGTGCCGAACCTGCTGCTGCTGGCCAGCCAGATGGAGGCGCAGCGCAACCACATCCTGGGCAAGCCGCACCGCGAGTCGCAGGGCGACGAGTGGGACGACGAACTGCTCGCCGACGCCAACAAGACCAAGGACGAGGCCGGCGACATGGATCGCGGGTACGAGATGCTCGGCGCCGACGCCGAACTCGACCAGGTGATCTTCGACGGCTCGTCGTTCGGCACGGCCACCCCGTCGGGCAGCGAGGAGGAGGCCGACTACCTCGGCATCCCCGGTCTCCTCGACGCCGCCCAGATGCGAGACCTGTTGTCGCGCAGGCAGGAAGAGCAGCTCGGCCGCCGGAGCAAGGCGGCGGGCGGTGAGACCGCGGTGGTCGTCCCGGTGACCACCCACGGTCAGCTTCGGGAGCTGCGGCGGGAGCTGAACGCGCTCGTCACCCTCGCCCACCACCGAACGGGCAAGCCGCACGGCTGGATCCACAACGAGCTGCGCCGCATCTGCGGTGGGCCCGTCGTGGCGGCGGCGAACTCCGAGCAGATCGCGGCGCGCATCGAGGCGGTGCGGACACTGCGGGCGTAGCTTCTTCGCTGTGCGCCGAGTGTGGGCTTAACACACGCATTTCGGCCTTTTCCGTGCGTCAACCCCACACTCGAGGCAGGCCCCCGCTACAACCCGAGCAGCTCCGGCAGGTCCGCGACGGAGTCGATGACGAAGTTCGGCTGCATCGCGAATTCGTCGGTGGCCCAACGGTCCAGCGTGTCCTGCCGGAACTTGCCGGTCCGCACCAGCACCCCGGCCATGCCGACCACCTGGGCGGCGAGGACGTCGTTGTTGAGGTCATCGCCGACCATGTACATCTCCTCGGGGTCGACGCCGAGGCGGTTCGCCGACGCCAGGAACCCCTCCGGCGCGGGCTTCCCGACGGCGACGGCCTTGCGACCCGACGTCTCCTCCATGCCCAGCAGGTACATGCCCGTGTCGATCCGCAACCCGCCGGTCGTGTTCCACGCCGTGCTGCGGTGCATCGCGACGACGGGGACGCCACGGGCCATCCAGTCGTACACCCGGCTCAGCGTCAGGTGGTCGTACTCGCGACCGGCGCCGCCGAGCAGCACCACGTCGGGAGTCTCGGTCGCGTCGTCGCCGACGTCGTGCGAGTAGACGAGGTCGATGCCCGTCATGTCCTCACCGATCTGGCCGCTGTTGACCAGGAAGCAGCGCGCACCCGGGTAGCGGTCACGGACGTACTCGGCGGTGAGGACCGCCGCGGTGATGACCTCGTCGGCGCTGACGTCCATGCCCGCCTCGGACAGCAGATCGGCGATCTGGACGCGGGTCTTGGTCGTCGTGTTGGTGAGGTAGGACCGGGCAATCTGCCGGTCGGCCAGGACGCGCAACGTCTCCCTGGCGCCTGCGATGGGCTTCCACGAGGTCACCAGGACGCCATCGATGTCGAACAGCACACCACCGATAGCCATGGTGCCAAGGTAAACGGCCTCGGCACGGGCGCAACTCGGGACCCGCTCAGGGGGCGAGAGTGTGGGCCCACACACTCTCGGCGACCCACGGCGACGCCGTGGATGCCACCGACCACGCCAGGTCGGCCGGCACGTCGAGCACCCGGTACCCCTTGACGCCCGCAGCGGTGGCGGCGACCAGTGTCGCCACGCCGGCCCGCCGCTGGAACGGTGACTGGCGCACGGTCCACCCGATGATCCCCGCCGCGGCGATGCAGTCCCGCTTCCGCTCCAGGCTGCCCGACCGGGCGATCAGCCAGGTGCGGTCCACGCGGTGGCCGAGCGAGCGCGACCGGTCGATCGCCAGGAACACCGCCGCCAGCACGGCCGCGGCGAGCCCGAGCCACGTCCACCCCGGCGCGCCGACCGAAGCCAACACCACGCCCGCGACAGCCGGGACCGCCAGCGCCCGCGTCCACCGTCTGCGCACGGCGGCCGGGCCGTGCGGCACCAGCTCGACGCCGCCGATCCCCGGAGCGGTCAGCTCGCCGAGCACGGCGTCGGCCGTCGCGCGCGGGCAGGGCGGCAGCAGGAGCGACGCCTCCCCCGCGCCACCGACACCGGTCATGACCGCGTCCAGGCGAGCCCCACCGAAGATCCGCACCAGCAGCGGCTCGCGCAGGGTGCCGCCGCGCAACCTCCGGAGGTCGTAGGTGTGCTGACGTAGCCGGAGCAGTCCGTGCTCGAGATTCAGCACGCCATCGCCACGCGACAGCACGAGGTTGCCATAGGTGACCAGCGACCGCGCCACCGACAGGAGGACGGACGCCACCAGCACCACTCCGACGCCGGAGGCCACCACCGCGACGACGCCCGCTCGCTCCGCGGCGTCCAGACCGGCCCGCGCGAGCGGCGAATCACCCACCGTGGCAAGCACACCCGTCTGCGACACCACGCCCACGGCGGCCGCGATCATGGCCAGTCCCGTGAAGCTGAGCGGGCTGTACCGCAGCCAGGACGGCTGCCACCGCGCCAACACCCGATCGGTCGGCGGGTGATCGGTCGGCGCAGGCGCGTCGGCGAGCAGCACGGCGCGCAGCCCGGTCACCTCGGCGAGGCGGACGGCGTCGAGCGCGAACTCTGCGTCACCCCTGCCCTCCTGGCCGGTACTGACCTTGACCACGGTCAGGTCGAGCAGCCGGTGCAGCAGGCGGGCGTCGGTCGACACCGATCGAATCCTGTTGCGCGGCAGCGACAGCACGGTGCGTGCGAGCACACCCTCTCTGCGCTGGATCTGCTCGTCGTCGATCCGGTAGGTCGTGGTGAACCAGCGCGCCACGCCGTATCCCACCAAAAGCACCAACGCCGCGACCGACCACAGCGGGTTGCCGGTCGCGGTGCCGAGCACGACCGAACCGATCAAGAGCGGAAGCTGGCGCAGCACTTCGTGAATGGGATGCACCAGCAGCATGCGCGGGCTGAGGCGTCGCCATTCGTCGGCACTCACGTGGCGTCCTGCTCGCCGATGGCGGCGACGTCGGTCAGACGCGCTGCGACCTGGTCGGCCACGTCGGAGTCGAGCGCCACGATCCGCACCGCACCGGCCGACGAGGCCGTGGTGACCGTGACGGTGGCGAGCCCGAACATCCGGTCCAGTGGTCCGCGCTGCGTGTCGACGGTCTGCACCCGCGAGATCGGCGCGATGCGGCGTTCCTGGATCAACCAGCCGGTGCGGGTGTAGACGGCGAGGTCGTCGACCTCCCACCGGTGCACCCGGTAGCGCCACACCGGCACGATGCCGACGAACGACACGATGCCGACCACCGTGACCGCCGCGGCCGCCGCGTGCAGCCAGCCGTACCTGCCGTCGAGGACGAACCACACCACCTGCGCCACGGTGAGCACCGCCCACGGGATGGCCGCGGACAGGGCCCACACCAGTGGCGCCCTCCGGCTGGGCGGGTGCGCGGGGTCGGCGAGCTGAGACATCCCCTTGAGTATGGTCGTGCCCATGAGCAGCAATGCGAACTGGACCGAGGCCGATGTGCCCGATCAGGCCGGACGACTCGCAGTCGTCACCGGCGCCAACACCGGACTGGGCTTCGAGACCGCCCGCGTGCTGGCCGAGCGCGGGGCCCGCGTCGTGCTGGCGGTCCGCAACCTGGACAAGGGCAGGCAGGCGGCGGCGAAGATCGCCGAGACCGCGCCCGGCGCCGACGTGACGGTGCAGGAGCTGGACCTCGGGTCGCTGGCGTCGGTGCGCGCCGCTGCCGACGCCATCAGGTCGGCCCATCCGCGCATCGACCTGCTGATCAACAACGCGGGGTTGATGTACCCGCCGAAGGGGCACACCGCCGACGGCTTCGAGCTGCAGTTCGGGACCAACCACCTCGGGCACTTCGCGTGGACGGGCCTGCTGCTCGATCACGTTCTGCCCGTTGCGGGTTCGCGCGTCGTAGTGGTCGCGAGCGTCGCCCACAAGATCCAGGCCGCGATCCACTTCGACGATCTGCAGTGGGACCGCAACTACGGCCGGGTGCCCGCCTACGGCCAGTCGAAGCTCGCCAACCTGATGTTCGCCTACGACCTACAGCGCAGGCTGGCCGCCAAGGGCGAGCAGACCATCGCCGTTGCGGCACACCCCGGCATCTCCAACACCGAACTGATGCGCCACATCCCGGGCAGCGGCCTGCCCGGCTTCTCCAGCGTCGCCGGCCTGGTCACCAACAGCCCCGCCAAGGGCGCCCTCGCCACCCTGCGTGCTGCCACCGCGCCCGACGTCGTCGGCGGACAGTACTACGGCCCCAAGGGTTTCCGTGAGCTGATGGGCTACCCGGTGCTGGTGTCGTCGAGTGACCAGTCCCGCGACCAGGCCGTCCAGGAGCGGCTCTGGACGGTGTCGGAGGAACTCACCGGCGTCACCTTCCCGGTGTAGCCGTGCGGACCGTCGAAGAGCACCAGGCCGTCGTCGCGGGACTGCTGACGCCGCGTGACCCGGTGACCGTGAGGGTGCCCGAGGCGCTGGGCCTCGTCCTGGCCGTCGACGTGGTGGCCCCGCTCTCGCTGCCGGGCTTCAACAACTCGGCGATGGACGGTTACGCGGTGCGGGCCGACGACGTCGCCTCCGCGTCCGAGGAGACGCCGGTGACCCTGCCGGTGGCAGAGGACATCCCGGCCGGCCGCACCGACCCGCTGACCCTCGCACCCGGGACCGCGCACCGCATCATGACCGGCGCACCCCTGCCTGCGGGTGCGACGGCGATCGTTCCCGTGGAGGTCACCGACGGCGGCACCGAGACGGTGACGATCCGGCGCGCCAGCCAGGTCGACCAGCACGTCCGGCACGCCGGCGAGGACGTCCAGGCGGGCACCACCGTGCTCGTGGCCGGGCAGGAACTGAGCCCGGCCGCGCTCGGACTGATCGCTGCACTGGGACTCGGCGAGGTCGACGTCGTCCCGCGGCAGCGCGTCCTGGTGATGTCGACGGGCTCCGAACTGGTCGCCCCGGGAACGCCGCTGCTGCCCGGGCAGATCTACGAGTCCAACGCGGTGATGCTGGCCGCGGCCGTCCGGGATGCGGGCGGCGAGGTGACCACGGTGGCGATGACGTCCGACGACGTCGACGTCTTCCGCGCCACGCTGCTCGAGCACGCCGCCACCGCCGACCTGATCGTCACGACCGGTGGTGTCAGCGCAGGCGCCTACGAGGTGGTGAAGGACTCGCTCGGCGACGAGGTCGAGTTCGTGAAGGTGGCGATGCAGCCCGGGATGCCCCAGGGTGCGGGCCGCGTGGCCGGAACACCGATCATCACGCTGCCGGGCAACCCGGTCAGCGCGCTGGTGTCCTTCGAGGTCTTCATCCGCGGTCCGCTGCGCGCCGCGATGCGGCTGCCCGAACCCGAGCGTAGACGCCGCGACGCCACGCTGACCGAGTCGCTGACCTCGCCGCGCGGCAAGCGGCAGTTCCGCCGCGGCGTACTCGACGGCGACCGCGTGACCAGCTACGGACCGCCCGCGTCGCACCACCTGCGCTGGCTGGCGTCGGCGAACTGCCTGTTGGAGATCGACGACGACGTGACCGAGGCGGCGGAGGGCTCGACGGTCCGGATCTGGGACCTTCGCTGACCAAGCGCCGACCCCGGGCATCGGGCAATCGCTAGACTCGGTACCCCATGGCCAGACCCGCGCGACCGCCTGCGGTCGAAGACCATAGTTCCGAGCTGTCCCGTTTCGTCGACCTCGTCCGGTCGACCGTCCCCCCGATCCACCCCGCCGGTCTCCCGTTCATCGCGGGCGGGCTCGGCGTGGCCGCGGTTGGCCGGCGCAACCGGCTGGTCCGCGCGGTCGGGCTGACCGCCGCGGGGGCGTGCGCCGGGTTCTTCCGGCATCCGCCGCGAGTCCCACCGACTCGGCCGGGCCTCGTCGTCGCACCCGCCGACGGCCTGGTGACGCTGATCGACGAGGCCGTTCCGCCGGCCGAACTGAACCTGCCCGACGTCCCGATGAAGCGCGTCAGCATCTTCCTGTCGATCTTCGACGCGCACGTGCAGCGTGCCCCCGTCGCCGGTGACGTCGTCTCGGTGAAGTACCGGCCGGGCCAGTTCCAGTCCGCGGACAAGGCGTCGGCCAGCGTGGAGAACGAGCGCAACAGCGTCTGGATCCGGACGGCCGACGGCGTCGACGTCGTCGCCGTGCAGATCGCGGGCCTCATCGCACGGCGCATCGTCTGCTCCGCCTACGCCGGAGGCACGCTCGCCCTCGGCGAGACGTACGGCCTGATCCGGTTCGGGTCGCGCCTCGACACGTTCTTCCCCGCCGACGCGAACGTGATCGTCGAACGAGGTCAGCGTGCGATCGGCGGAGAGACGGCGCTGGCGGAACTCCGATGAGACCGCACATCAAGACGCCGCAGCTCAGCGTCCGGATCCTGCCGAGCGCGATGACGGTGGCGGCGATCTGCCTGGGTCTCTCGGCGGTCAAGTACGCCCTCGACCACCGCCCCACCGAGGCGATGGCCCTGCTGGCGGGTGCTGCCATCCTCGACGCGCTCGACGGTCGCACCGCCCGGATGCTCAACGCGACGTCCAAGATGGGCGAGGAGATCGACTCGCTGGCCGACGCGGTGAACTTCGGCGTGGCCCCCGCCTTCATCGTGTGGGCGACCCTGCTGCAGGAGTCGCGGATCGGCTGGATCGTCGTCCTCGTCTACGCCGTCTGCATCGTGCTCCGGCTCGCGCGGTACAACGCGATGCTGCACGTCGACGGGCCCGCGTACGAGAAGGAGTTCTTCACCGGCATGCCCGCCCCCGCGGGCGCCATCGGATCGATCGGGCCGATCGCCGCCAAGCTCCAGTTCCCCGGCCCCTGGTGGGATACGCACGCCGCCGAGGCCGTCGTCATCGTGTGGATGATCGCCGTCTCGCTCCTCGTGGTGAGCGCGATCCCAATGCGGAAGGTGCACACGTTCGCGGTCTCGCCGAACATGGTCGTGCCGCTGCTCGCGGTGCTGGCGATCATGGTGGCCGCATCCATCCAGTACGGCTACATCGTGATCCTCGTGCTCATTGTCGCGTACGTCATCCACATCCCGTTCGCCGTGGGGACGAAGGCCTGGCTGTCCCGCCACCCCGAGGTGTGGGACGACAAACCCAAGGTGCAGCGCCAGACCCGCCGCGCCATCCGGCGCTCGCAGCCGCACCGGAGGTCCTCGGAACGCCTCGGCCTGCGTCGACCCGGCGCCGGCGGGCACGAGCCCCGCACCCCGCGCCGGTGACCCAGGGCGTGTCGGAGTTCTCCGACGAGTCACCGCTGACGCACCTGCGCCTCACCGCCCGGCTCAACACGTCAGCGCTCGACTCCCGGCGCGGCGTCGTTCGCCTGCATCCCGAGGTGCTCGCCGCGCTCGGCATCCGCGAGTGGGACGCGGTGGCGCTCACCGGGTCGCGCACCACGGCCGCCGTGGTCGGCATCGCTCCGGGCGGCACCCCGCCGGGGACCGCCCTGCTCGACGACGTGACGATGTCGAATGCCGGATTGCGCGAGAGCACGACCGTGATCGTCGCCCCGGTCGCCGTGTACGGCGCGAAGTCGGTGACGCTGACCGGATCGCGTCTGGCCAGTACGTCGGTGTCCTCCGCGACGCTGCGAATGGCACTGCTGGGCAAGGTGATGACCGTGGGTGACACCGTGTCGCTCTTGCCGCGTGACCTCGGCCCCGGCACCTCGACGTCGGCCGCCACCACGGCACTCGCCTCGTCGGTCGGCATCACCTGGACCTCGGAACTGCTGACCGTCACCGGTGTGGACCCCGCGGGACCCGTGAGCGTGCAACCCAACTCGTCGGTCACGTGGGGTGACGCGCTGACGCCCGCGACGACGCCGCCCGTCCCAGGCGATCAGGCACAGTTCACCGTGACCACGCCCGTCGCGACGGCCACCCCCGCCATCGCAGTCGACGACCTCCGCGGTGCCCACCAGCAGGCCGGCCGCCTGACGGAGTGGCTCAAGCTGGCGCTCGACGAACCCAAACTGCTCGAGACCCTCGGCGCCAAGCCCAATCTCGGTGTGCTGGTGTCCGGTCCGGCCGGTGTCGGCAAGGCCACCCTGGTGCGCAGCGTGTGCGCCCAGCGCCGCCTCGTCGAGGTGGACGGACCCGACGTCGGCGCCCTTCGCGCGGAGGACCGCCTCGCCGCGGTCGCCTCGGCGGCGGCGGAGGTCCGGGAGCGCGGCGGCGTACTGCTCGTCACCGACGTCGACGCCCTGCTCCCCGCCACCGCCGAACCGGTCGGCACGCTGGTCATCGGCGAACTCCGCACCGTCGTCGCGACGCCCGGGGCGGCGTTCGTCGCCACGTCCGCGGTCCCCGACGGAGTCGACGCGCGTCTGCGCGCACCCGACCTGTGCGACCGCGAACTGGGGCTGAGCCTGCCCGACGGCGCAACCCGCAAAGCGTTGCTCGAGGTGCTGCTGCGTGGCGTGCCGTCCGACGCACTCGAACTCGACGAGATCGGCGAACGCACACCAGGATTCGTGGTCGCCGATCTAGCGGCCCTGGTCCGGGAGGCGGCACTGCGGGCGGCCGCGCGCGCGAGCACGGACGGCAAGCCGCCCGCGTTGACGCAGGACGACTTCACCGGTGCCCTGTCGGTGATCCGGCCGCTGTCCCGCTCGGCCACCGAGGAGATCTCGGTGGGATCGGTGACCCTCGCCGACGTCGGTGACATGGTGGAGACCAAGCAGGCGCTCACCGAGGCCGTGCTCTGGCCGCTGCAGCATCCCGACACCTTCACCCGACTCGGCGTCGATCCGCCGCGCGGCGTGCTGCTCTACGGCCCACCCGGCTGCGGCAAGACCTTCGTCGTGCGGGCGCTGGCGAGCACCGGCCGGCTGTCGGTGCACGCCGTCAAGGGTGCCGAACTCATGGACAAGTGGGTGGGGTCGTCGGAGAAGTCCGTTCGCGAACTGTTCCGCAGGGCACGGGATTCGGCGCCGTCGCTGGTCTTCCTCGACGAGGTCGACGCGCTGGCGCCGCGGCGCGGGCAGAGTTCGGACTCCGGGGTCGCCGACCGCGTGGTGGCCGCACTGCTCACCGAACTCGACGGCATCGACCCGCTGCGCGACGTCGTCGTCCTCGGTGCGACCAACCGACCCGACCTGATCGATCCGGCGCTCCTGCGGCCCGGCCGCCTGGAGAAGCTCGTGTTCGTCGAACCGCCCGATGCCGACGCCCGGCGCGACATCCTGCGCACCGCGGGCAAGTCGATCCCGTTGAGCCCCGACGTCGACCTGAACGCCATCGCCGACGAACTCGACGGCTACAGCGCCGCCGATTGCGTTGCGCTGCTTCGCGAATCGGCACTGACGGCCATGCGACGCTCGATCGATGCGGCCGACGTGACGCTCGCAGACGTCGAGAAGGCGCGCGACGCGGTACGCCCGTCGCTGGACCCCGCGCAGGTGGCCTCGTTGCGCGCGTTCTCCGAGGGTCGCTAGCGCTCGGCGAGTTCCGCCAGCCGGTTCACCGACTGCAGGAGCTTCTCGGCCGTGGTGGCCCTCGCACGCACCATCCGCTTCTCGTCGGTCAGGTGGGTCCAGTCGTAGGTGTGGGTGACCTGGGTTCGTCCGTCGCCGAGCGGTTCCAGGGTCCAGCGCCACAGATGCCCCGGCGGCTGGGACCCCGGCTCGGACGGGCGCCAGGCGATGAGCCTGCCCTCGTCGAACTCCACCACGTGGTTCTCCCGGTCCTCACCCAGCGTCAGCGACGTGACGAAGACGTCGCCCACGGCAGTCACGCGCTGGCCGGGCCGGGCCGACGCGAGGTTGTCGTTGCCATCCCACTCCGGCTGACGGGACGGGTCCGCGATCAACTCGAAGATCACGTCCGCAGTAGCCGCGACGTCGCGGCTCGCGCTGACCACCTTGCCCTCGTCGTCCACCATGCCCCCATTCAACATCCGCCTGCCGGCATCGGTGTTCCCAGCCACGCGGTGCCGGTGCGATTGGCGACCCGACCCGAGGCCACTGGCGGTCCACATTTGGTGCGTCGGGGGTCCGGGGAACCGTCTTAGAATTTCCGCATGGGTGACCTCACCGACATCTACGCGTCGCTGAACTACTTCAACGGAATCCCCGAGCACGCGAAGAGCACCGGTGAGCACACCGGGTGGGCCATGGCCGGTCTAGGCGGAGACTTCATCGGCCTGATGCAACCGGTGGCGCAGAACATGGGTTCGGCACTGGGCGCCACCAGGTTCGCGGCGGCCGCCGCGACCCCGATCATCAACGTCGGGCTGCTCACGATGATGGGCATGGCCAACACCTGCGGCTTCGGCGAACCGGACCAGGGCCAGGACTTCGACGGCAGCGCGAAGGCATTCCAGCAGGTTGGCGAGGCGCACGACGGTACGACGTCGCCCGATACCTGGGAGGGCACCGCCTCCGACCAGTACGCAGACCGCAACGCCGAGCAGCAGCGCCGCGCCCAGGAACTGGCGGAGGCCGACCAAGCCGTGAAGTCCGCCCTGGCGAGCGAGGCCCAGCAGGTCGACGTCGCCCGCAAGATGCTGGACCGGTGCCAGACGGCGTTGGCGTTGTGCATCCCCGTGGCGCTCGCGATGAATGCGGTTCCGGGTTTCGGCACCGCCGCATCCGTGGCCTTCCAGGCTGCGTCAGTCGCGTCGACCCTCGGCCCGTCGACGCTCCGCTACACCCAACTCATCGACCAGTCCGCCCACACCGCCACCCAGATCCGCCGCGCCGGCGCGACGTACGACCGGATCGCCGAAGGAGCCCAGCAGTGACCGATCCCCTCCGCGTCCTCGCCGAACACCTCGATCAGACCGGCGGGCGCCAGCGCGACCTCTCGGAGGCGTTCGGTGCGGCCGAACGGCTCACCGACGGCGTCACGCGACGGGTCGGCTTCTCGCACGGCGTCGTGTGTGCGCTGTCGGTCGCCGCACTGGGGTCGGCGCAGACGTCGCGTGCCGCCGCGGCGAAGGCGGTGCAGTCGGTCGCCGACACGCTCGCCGACAACCTCGGCACCGCGTCGAGCGAGTACGGCTCCACCGATGCGGGCGGGCAGGCCGATCTCGACGGTCAGGTTCAGCCCCGCTGACGGCAGCACCGAGCCACCGTCGCCCATAGCACCTCGGCCGTTCCCGTCGTCGCGTCCGGGGGTGACGGGCGATTCGACGCGGCCCGTAAACTGGACTCAGTCGAAGTCAAGCCATAGTCAAGACGGCTGACACCCCGAAAGATCGATCGGAGTGCCATGCTCGCCATCCTCTTTGCGCACGCGGTCGCTGCCGCGCTGGCGCCGGTGCTGGTGCACCGTTGGGGACGGGCGGCCTTCTACCCCCTCGCCCTGGTCCCGCTGGGTTCACTGGTCTGGGTCGTCCTGAACTGGCCGGGCGCGGGCGATCAGAGAGACCACGTCACCTGGGTCCCCGAGCTGTCGATGGACATCACGTTGCGCTTCGACGCGCTCGCCGCGGTGATGAGCGTCCTGGTGCTGGGCGTCGGCGCCCTGGTGCTGTTCTACTGCGCCGAGTACTTCCACCATCACGACGGCCACACCGAGAAGCGGCTGCCCAGCTTCGCCGCCGAGCTGACCGCGTTCTCCGGCGCCATGTTCGGCCTCGTGGTGAGCGACAACATGTTGCTGCTCTACCTGTTCTGGGAGCTGACGACGGTCCTGTCGTTCCTCCTGGTCGGCCACTACGCCGAGCGCGCAACCAGCAGACGCGCGGCGACCCAGGCGCTGCTCGTCACCACCGCCGGCGGCCTGGCCATGCTCGTCGGCATCATCATCCTGGGCGAGGTGTCCGGGACGTACCTGCTCTCGGTCCTGGTGGCGGCACCGCCGTCGGGGACGGCCGTCACCGTCGGCGTGCTGCTGATCCTGGTGGGCGCGCTGTCGAAGTCCGCGATCGTGCCCCTGCACTTCTGGCTGCCCGGCGCCATGGCCGCACCGACACCCGTCAGCGCCTACCTGCACGCCGCCGCGATGGTGAAGGCCGGCGTGTACCTGATCGCCCGCATGACGCCGGGCTTCGCCGACTCACCCGGGTGGCGGCCGACGGTCGTCGTGCTCGGACTCGCCACCCTGATGCTGGCGGGCTGGCGTGCCGTCCGCGAGTACGACCTCAAGCTGATCCTCGCGTTCGGCACCGTCAGCCAACTCGGCCTCATCACGATCATGGTCGGTGCCGGGGGCCGCGACATGATGCTGGCGGGTCTGGCCATGCTCTGCGCGCACGCGATGTTCAAGGCTGCGCTGTTCATGGTCGTCGGCATCATCGACCACGCCACCGGCACCCGCGACATCCGGCGGCTGGCGTGGCTCGGCGACCGGCACCGCCCCCTGCTGATCATCGGGATCGGCGCCGCCGCCAGCATGGCCGCGCTGCCGCCCTTCTTCGGGTTCGTCGCCAAGGAGGCGGACCTCGAGACGTTGCTGCACAGCGCCAGCCTGGGGTCGTCGGCGCCGTGGGTACTGGCGGGCGTGGTCTTCGGGTCGGTGTTCACCACCATCTACAGCCTCCGATTCGTCTACGGCGCCTTCGCACGCAAGGGCCGCCCCGAACCGAGCCAGCGCGTCACCGAGATGCACCGCCCGCCGGCCGCCTTCCTCGTCGCACCCGGAGTGCTCGCCGCCACCGGCCTGCTGTTCGGCGTGTGGCCGACCGGCCTCGACCACGTCCTCGCCGACTACGCCGATACCGTGCCGGGCGGGGACGACGGCTACCACCTCGCCCTGTGGCACGGCCTCACCCTCCCGCTGCTGCTGTCCGCCGTCGTGGTGGGCGCGGGCATCGTCGCGTTCTTCGCACGCGGCCGCCTGCGCCGCGTCCGCCTCGGCTACCTGCCCCTCGGAAACGCCGACCGCATCTACGACGCGGTGGTGCGCGGCACCGACGTCCTCGCGGTCCGCCTGACCGCGCTCACGCAGCGCGGCTCGATCCCGGCGACGCAGACGGTGATCCTCCTGACCCTCGTCCTGCTGCCGATCGCGGCGCTGGTCCTGGGCGCCCGCAACCGCCCCGAACTGGCACTGTGGGACTCACCGCTGCAGGTCGTCGTCGGCCTGATCATCCTGGCCGCGGCGATCAGCGCGACGGTGCTGCGCAACCGGCTGGCCTCGGTCCTGGTGGTCGGCGTCACCGGCTACGGCTGCGGCGTCATCTTCGTCTTCCACGGTGCGCCAGACCTGGCACTGACCCAGTTCCTCGTCGAGACACTGACGTTGGTGATCTTCGTGCTGGTGCTGCGCAGTCTGCCCGCGGAGGCCGAGCGCGCCACTGTGACGCGGCACCGCCTGCCGCGCGCGGCGCTCGCGCTGGCCGTCGGGGCGAGCGTGACGGCCCTGGCGGTGTTCGCGATGGCCGCCCGCACCACACGACCGATCGCCGACCTGCTGCCCGACGCCGCCTACTACCGCGGCCACGGATCGAACACCGTCAACGTCCTGCTCGTCGACATCCGCGCGTGGGACACCATGGGCGAGGTCTCGGTGCTGCTCGTCGCCGCCACCGGCGTCGCGTCGATGGTTTTCCGCAACAGGCGCTTCGGTGCGGCACCGCGGGTCGCCGACGCGGGTCAACCCGACATCGGCCGCATCCCGATGCCGTCGACCAGCCCGGCCGTCGGCGAGATCACCTGGCTGCGCGGCAGCGAACTGCGCGACCCGCGCTACCGGTCGCTGGTCCTCGAGGTCGCCACCCGCATCATCTTCCCGCTCATCATGGTGCTGTCGCTGTACTTCTTCTTCGCGGGTCACAACACTCCCGGCGGCGGCTTCGCGGGCGGACTCACCGCCGGCCTGGCCCTGGTGCTGCGCTACCTCGCGGGCGGCCGGTACGAACTCGGCGAGGCGCTGCCGCTCGACGCGGGCAAGGTCCTCGGCGCGGGCCTGGCCCTGGCCGCGGGGACCGCGGTCACCTCCCTCCTGCTCGGCGCACCCGTCCTGTCGTCGGCGGTCGTCGAGTTCGACGTGCCGGTCCTCGGCACCGTCAAGTTCGTCACCGCCCTGTTCTTCGATGCCGGCGTGTACCTCATCGTGGTGGGACTGGTGCTCGACGTGCTGCGCAGCCTCGGGGCCCGGGTCGACGTCGAGATGGCGGAGCAGCCGGTGGGGGCCAGCCGGTGAACGTGACCTATCTCGTCCCGCTGATCCTGATCGGCGGTCTCACCAGCGCCGGGGTGTACCTGCTGCTCGAGCGCAACCTCACCCGCATGCTGCTGGGCCTGCTGCTCGTCGGCAATGCCGTGAACCTCCTGATCCTCACCGTCGGGGGTCCGTCGGGGAATCCGCCGATCCGCGACCGCACCTCCGGCAACGAGACCACCGAAGCGGATCCGTTGGCGCAGGGCATGATCCTGACCGCCATCGTCATCACGATGGGCGTCGCCGCGTTCGTCCTGGCCATGACGTACCGCTCCTACCGTCTGTCGCGAGAGGAAGACATCGCCAACGACCTCGAGGACGCGCGGGTGTCCAAGCTCTCCGAGAGGTCGGCCGCCGCCCTCGACGAGGACCTGCCCGAGCACCAGCCCGCCCGCGACACCGACGCGCCCGACGAACTCGACGCGCTGCCGGGGCACGAGGGGTCGAGATGACGGGCATGAACGTCGCGGCCGTGCTGACGCCGCTGCCCGTCCTCATCCCGACGCTGGCGGCCGCGGTGACGTTGCTAGCGGGCCGTCGGCCACGTCTGCAGCGCTCGATAGCGGTCCTCGCTCTCATCGCCGTCGTCGGGGTCTGTGCGGCGCTCGTCTACTTCGCCGACCGCTACGGCACCATCGCCGTGCACGTCGGGGGCTGGGGGCAGAGCGTCCCCGGCATGGGGCCGCTCGGCATCACGCTGGTGGTGGACCGGCTCTCGGCGCTGATGCTCGCGGTGTCGTCGATCGTGCTGCTGGCGGTGGTCTTCTACGCGATCGGCCAGGGCATCCGCGACGGCGACGACCGTCAGCCCGTGTCGATCTTCCTGCCGACCTACCTGGTGCTGTCGGCGGGCGTGTGCACGGCGTTCCTCGCCGGCGACCTTTTCAACCTGTTCGTCGGGTTCGAGGTCCTGCTGTCCGCGAGTTTCGTGCTGCTGACCATCGGCGCCAGCGCCGAACGGGTGCGCGCGGGCATCGCCTACGTGATGGTGTCGATGGTGTCGTCGCTGATCTTCCTGATCGGCATCGCGCTGGTCTTTGCCGCGACCGGAACGCTCAACATGGCCGAACTCGCGGTGCGCCTCGACGACATCCCCGACGGCACGCGCAGCGCCCTGTTCGCGGTGCTGCTGGTGGCGTTCGGCATCAAGGCCGCGGTGTTCCCGCTCTCCACCTGGCTGCCCGACTCCTACCCCACCGCGCCGGCACCCGTGACGGCGGTGTTCGCCGGGTTGCTCACCAAGGTCGGCGTCTACGCGATCATCCGGGCGCACTCGCTGCTGTTCCCCGGCGGTCAACTCGACGACGTGCTCCTGGTCGCGGCGCTGCTGACGATGGTGGTCGGGATCCTCGGCGCGCTCGCGCAGAGCGACATCAAGCGACTGCTGTCGTTCACGCTGGTGAGTCACATCGGCTACATGGTGTTCGGCATCGCCCTGTCGAACGATCTCGGCATGGCCGGCGCCATCTACTACGTCGCGCACCACATCGTCGTGCAGACGACGCTGTTCCTGGTGGTCGGGCTCATCGAACGGCAGGCGGGGGCGTCCACGATGTACCGCCTCGGCGGGCTCGCCGCCGCCAGTCCGCTGCTGGCGTTCGTCTTCATCGTGCCCGCCCTCAATCTCGGTGGCATCCCACCCTTCTCGGGGTTCATCGGCAAGGTCGCCCTGTTGGAGGCGGGCACGCAGCAGGCCTCGGTCCTGGCGTGGGTGCTGGTGGGCGGCGGCGTCGTGACCAGCCTGCTGACGCTGTACGCGATGGCCCGGGTGTGGACGCAGGCGTTCTGGCGTGCCCGCGCGGACGCGCCGGACGGCCAGTCCGCCGCCGCCCCGTCGGCGCTGCTGCTCGACGACGGCGACGACATCGCGTTCGCCGACCGCGACGACGTCGGCAAGATGCCGGTCGGCATGCTCATCCCCACCGGCGCGCTGATCGTGGTCGGCCTGGCGCTGACGGTGGCCGCGGGGCCGATCTTCGCCTACGCCGAGCGGTCCGCCGACGAGGTCATCGACCGGGGCCAGTACGTCTCGGCGGTGCTGGGACCGGGAGCGACGCCATGACCGGCCGTCCGATCCGGGTCTACGCGCTGCGCGCGTGGGTCGTCTGCTGGCTGGTGCTGGTCTGGGTGCTGCTGTGGGGTGACGTCTCGGCCGCCAACGTCGTCGGCGGTCTGGTGGTGGCGTTGGTGATCGTGCTGCTCCTCCCCCTTCCACCGGTACCGATCGAAGGCAGGCTGCACCCGATCTCGTTGCTGCGCTTGATCGTTCAGGTCGGCTACTACCTGGTGAAGTCGTCCCTGCAGGTGGCGTGGATGGCGATCAGTCCCCGACCGCCACCGCGCGCCGCCGTCCTGCGCGCTCACCTCGCCCTCAAGTCGGACCTGGTCCTGGCGCTCGCCGTCAGCACGCTGAACCTGATTCCCGGTGGCATCGTGCTGGAGATCGATCAGACGCGCAGGATGATCTACGTGCACGTCCTCGATGCGGGCACGGAGCGGGCAGTGCAGCGGTTCTACCACCAGGTTGCGGAGGTCGAGCGACTGATGATCGCCGCGTTCGAGCGGGAAGCGCACTGGCAGCCGTCGCCGGAGAGGGAGGCCAGCTGACATGAACTACGTCTGGACCATCGCGGCGGTGATGCTGACGGCGGCGGCGACCATCACGATGTACCGCATGCTCGCCGGGCCCGGCACCCTCGACCGACTGGTCGCCCTGGACACGTTCGTCGCCGTGACGATGTGCGCCATCGGCACGTGGGCTGCCTTCAGCCTCGACACCACCGTCACCTACAGCCTGACGGCGCTTGCGCTGATCAGCTTCGTGGGCTCGGTGAGCGTGGCGCGCTTCCGCGTCCGCGACCGCGACGATCGGAGCGAGACGTGAGCACCGCACTCGACGTCCTGGCCGGCTTCCTGGTGCTGGCCGGTTCCACGTTCGCGCTGACCGCGGCGATCGGCGTCGTCCGCTTCCCGGACACGCTGTCGCGCATGCACTCGGCCACCAAGCCGCAGGTGCTCGGTCTGCTGCTGGTGCTCGCGGGAGCGGCGATCCGGCTGCGCGGTCACGCGGACGTCGGGATGGTCATCCTCACCGGACTGTTCACGATCATCACCGCGCCCGTGATCGCGAACCGGGTCGGCCAGCTCGCCTACCGCGAGCAGAGCTTCCGCGACGACCTGCTGGCCCGCGACGAGATGGCCGACGAGCCCAGGGACTAGTCGGACCCGTCGGCCAGTTCGAATTCAATCATGGCCGCGACGGTCTCGACGGCGTCGCGCAGTGCGTCCAGCCGCGCATTCGCCGACGGTGCCGCCAGCACCGAATACCTGTCGGCCTCGCCCATGGGAACTCGGGACGCCAACGCGTACAACCGCTTTCCTGCGTCGTCGCCGGGCTCGGGCTCACCGAGCAGTTCGCGCTTGGGTGGCAGCGACGCCTCGCGGGCCGCCGCGATGCGCTCGAACAGCGACATCAGCCGATCCTCGACGTCGCCGATCTCGTCGCCCGCGACGGGCCGGCCGGGCTCGTCGGGCCACGGCTCGACGGCTGCCCTCGGGTAGGGGTCGTCGTCGTGCCACTGCGCGACGCGGATCCGCTCCCGCATCTCGCAGGCGATCCGGTACAGCCCGCCACCGAGGTCCTCGGCCGAGACGATGTGAGCCAAGGTGCCGACGTCGAGTCGGGCGTCACCCCCGCCGACCTCGCGGCCCGCGGCGATGAGGACGACGCCGAACGGCTTCTCGCGCTCCAGACAGTCCCGCACGAGCGCGCCGTAGCGCGGCTCGAAGATCCGCAGCGGCAGGTCCTCGCCGGGGAGACGCACGGACTCCAGGGGGAACATGGGCAGGACCGTGCCGATCCCCGGGTCGCTTCGCTCCTGCCCGCCGATGTCCACGGGTCAGAGCACCAGTTCCGACACCAGCGCGTCGACGACGGCACGCAGATCGCCGTCGTGCTCTTCGGCGACCCTGCGCTGCCGCTGGTAGGACGCGCCTGTCGCGTAGATGTCGGCGACCTGTCGTAGTTCGTCCGCGCACCCCAGCGACTGCGCGACGGGCTCGAGCCGGTTGAGGATGTCGTCGAGGTCCTCGGTGACGAGGCGTTCGTTGCTGTCCTCGTCCAGGATGATCACCGCGTCGAGTCCGTAGCGGGCCGCACGCCACTTGTTCTCCTGGACGTGCCACGGGGGCATCGTCGGGAGGTGCTCACCCGCGTCGAGCCGCCGGTCGAGGTCGACGATCAGGCAGTGCGTCAGCGCGACCAGCGCACCGAGTTCGGCGATGTTGGAGATCCCGTCGAAGATGCGCACCTCGATCGTCCCGAGATGCGGGGACGGCCTGATGTCCCAACGGATCTCGTTCATGTGATCGATGATGCCGGTCTTCTTCTGGTCGTGGACGAACTGCTCGAACTGCGACCACTCCTGAAAGTGGAACGGCAGGCCCGCCGTGGGGAGCTGCTGGAACATCATCGCGCGATTGCTGGCGTAACCGGTGTCGCCGCCCGCCCAGTACGGCGACGACGACGACAGTGCGAGCAGGTGCGGGTACTGGTTCAGCAGGGAGGTGATGATCGGCATCACCTTGTGCGCCGAGGACACCCCGACGTGCACGTGCACACCCCAGATCAGCATCTGCCGGCCCCACCACTGGGTGCGCTTGATCAGTTCTGCGTAACGCGGCGCGTCGGTCAGCTGCTCGGCGGACCACTCCGCGAACGGGTGGGTCCCCGCGCAGAACAGCTCCATGCCGCGGGCGCGCACGATCCGGCGGGCCGGTCCCAGCGTGGCGCGCAGATCGTCCATCGCCTCGGCCGAGTTGTCGCAGATGCCGGTGACGACCTCGACGGTGTTGCGCAGCAGTTCCTTGTGGACGTGCGGGCTCTCGCCGATCTCGGCGATGACCTCGGACGCCTCGTTGCTCAGCTCGCGGGTCTCCGGGTCGACGAGGGCGAATTCCCACTCGACGCCGATCGTCGGCCGGGGTGACCCGGCGAAGTCGATGCGCTGCGGCCTGACCGGAGCCTTACTGGCCGGTGATGACACCGCACGCCACGCGCTTGCCCGCGTCACCGGTGGACATGGTCATCTCGTCCGGACCGGGCGTGCCGTTGACCTGCTGGTAGCGCTCCGGCGGGATGTTGGCGAAGTTGTCGGCCTTCTCGTGGATGATGATGGCCGTCTTCTGGCCGGCCTCGAGGTCCGCGGCGGTGAAGGCGTCGGTGGTCGTCACCTGCATCGCGGAACCGTCCTCGCGGACCTGCAGCGAGGACAGGTCACCGCTGGCGGGGTGCCCGCTGTGCCCGCCGACCTGGAAGTGTCCGCCGGCGGAGTTGAAGTCGCCGGGCGCACCGCCGGTCGGGGCGACGGAACTGGCCTCGCACTTGCCCACCGAGTGGATGTGCATGCCGTGGAAGCCGGGGGTCAGCTGACCGGGTGCGGTGGTCTGCACGGTGACGGTCGCGTGGCCGTCGGCGAAGACGAACTCCGCGGTCGCCACGGTGGTTCCGTCGGGGGACTTGAGGTCGGCGGTGAGCGTCTCACCGGAGGCGGCCTGGGCCTCGCCGCCCTCGGCACCGGCGGACGGGTTCGGCGACCCGGTCCACACGGGAGGCGTGGTGCCGGGTTCGGTGGCCACGGGCTCGTTCGGTGCGCAGGCGGCCGCGATCGGGACGACGAGCGCCGCGGCGGCGATCAGGCGAAGCGGGGTCGAGATCGGCATGCCGCAAGCCTAGCCGGTGACGACCACGACGACGCCGGGCGGTTGCTCGGCGAGTGCGGGCAGTCGCGGCTCCACGGGAGCGTCCAGCAGCTTGCCGACCTCGTCGGCGGATTCCCGCTCACCGGGGGCCTGGCCGAAGTACACGGTGGTGGCCGGGACGCCCTCGAGCACCAGGTTGCCGGTCTCGGCGACGTTCCAGTCGGCGTCCCGCAGGCGGGTGGCCACGCCTTCGGCGGCACCGGGGACCTCGGAGATGTTGAAGACCCGCACCTCGGCCCTCGCGGGCTCCGGCTCGGCGGACGCCGACGTCGAGGTGGCGGTGACGGTACTGACGACCGACGAGGAGGACGAGCTGCTGTCGGAGTCGGAGTCCGACCCGATGGACTGGAAGCCGACCAGCAGGAACACGACGCCCAGGAACAGGAGCACCATGACCATGGCGCGCAATGGCAGCCCGGAGGAATCTCGCTGGTTCATTGCTCCCACTGTATTACGAGGCGGTTCGTGGCCGAGACGGACCGAGCCGACGGCCCGAACCGCCTAGGTGACGTCGAAGCCCAGCTTGCGCGCCGCGCGTGCCTTCTGCCGGCTCGCCCGCAGCCGGCGCAGCCGCTTGACCAGCATGGGGTCGGCGGCGAGCGCCTCGGGGCGGTCGACGAGTGCGTTGAGTACCTGGTAGTAGCGGGTGGCCGACATCGAGAACAGTTCCTTGATGGCGTCTTCCTTCGACCCGGCGTACTTCCACCACTGCCGCTCGAACGCGAGGATGTCGTGTTCCCGGCGAGTGAGGCCGTCGGTGAGTGCGGAGTCGTCCCCTGATTGGCCAGTCCGCGCGATGGCGCCGTCCATTTCGCTCTCAGGACCCTTCCGACAGTCTTCGACTTCGCAGCATTGCGGGACATTCCACTTGGTTTCGGCGATATTCAACCACGGCGATTGGTGTTGAGCCGTGATCGATCCCCGCGAGTCGGCTGACTTAAGCTTGCCGGTCATGGCCGTCGTACCGATCCGCATCGTGGGAGATCCCGTCCTGCACGCCGAGACCACTCCCGTGCCCGTCGACGCCGACGGCGGAATACCCGACGACGTCGCATCGCTCATCGCCGACCTCTACGACACGATGGACGCGGCGCACGGAGTCGGATTGGCCGCCAACCAGATCGGCGTCTCGCGCCGGGTCTTCGTCTACGACTGCGCCGACGACCGCGGCAAGGCGACCCGTCGGCGCGGCGTGGTGGTGAACCCCGTCCTCGAGACGTCCGAGGTCCCCGAGACCATGCCCGACCCCGACGACGACGACGAGGGTTGCCTGTCGGTGCCCGGGGAGTCGTTCCCGACCGGCCGGGCCAGCTGGGCACGGGTCACCGGACTCGACGCCGACGGGTCCCCCATCACGCTCGAGGGCACCGGACTGTTCGCCCGCATGCTGCAGCACGAGACGGGCCACCTCGACGGGTTCCTGTACCTGGACCGCCTGATCGGGCGGCATGCGCGCGCGGCACGGCGCAGCGTGAAGTCCCACGGCTGGGGCGTACCGGGAAACAGCTGGATGCCCGGCGAGGACCCCGACCCGTTCGGCCACTAGCCGTGCTGCCGCCCGACGGCACCAGGGTGAGCCTGCGATACCGGCTGCCCGACGGTTCGGTGCCGCCGCACACCGACGTCGTCGGACACCTGTCGTCCTCCGGCGCGACCATCGAGGTCCGCACCCGTCGGGGCGAGGTCGTGTCCGTCTCGGCCGTGGATGTCCTGGCTATTCGGGTCGTGCCGGAGCAGCCGGTCCGGACGTCGCAGATCCGCAACACCGAGCAGGCAGCCGCGCTGGCGTGGCCGGGATCGGAGCAGGTGTGGCTCGACGGCTGGCTGCTGCGCTTCGGTGGCGGGCAGACCCGGCGGGCCAATTCGGCAGTCCCGCTGGAGGCCTGGGCCGGACCGGGCGCGCTGGCGGCCATCACCGACTGGTACGCCGCCCGCGGGGTGCCGGCTCTGATCGCCGTCCCGGACCGGCTGTTCCGGCTTCCCGCGGGCGTCGCCGCGGACGGCGAGAACGTGGTGATGACCGCGGAGCCGCACGCGGGCGCGCCCACGGCGGGGGTGGTGCTCTCCGCACGACCGGACACGGCGTGGCGCGAGGTGTATCACCGCGACGTGTCCGACGACGTGCTCTGCGCGGTCGTCGACGGCGAGGTGGCCTTCGCCACGGTGCCGGGCGTCGCCGCCGGACGCGGCGCCGTGACCACGTCGCCCGACGGCACGCGGTGGGTGGGCCTGAGCGCGGTGCACGTGGCCGAGGAGGCCCGCCGGCGCGGTCGCGGCCGGGCCATCTGTGAGGCACTGCTGACCTGGGGCGCCGAACGCGGAGCGACCCGGGCCTACGTCCAGGTGCTCGCCGACAACGTCGCCGCGACGTCCCTCTACGAGGCCATGGGGTTCCGCACCCAGCACCGGTCGCGCTACGTCGACGCCAGTAGCCTCTAGCGCATGCGGATCGCCACCTGGAACGTCAACTCGATCCGCTCCCGCATCGACCGTGTCACCGACTGGTTGCAGCGCGCCGACGTCGACGTGCTGGCCATGCAGGAGACCAAGTGCAAGGACGACCAGTTCCCGACGATGCCGTTCGCCGCGCTCGGCTACGAGGTCGTGCACACGGGGGTCAGCCAGTGGAACGGCGTCGCGATCGCGTCGCGGGTCGGCATCGACGACGTCGCGGTCGGCTTCGACGGTCAGCCCATGTGGGACGAGGCCTCGGAGGCCAGGGCGCTGGGCGCGACGTGCGGCGGGGTGCGGGTATGGAGCCTGTACGTCCCCAACGGGCGGACCGTCGACTCACCGCACTACGACTACAAGCTGGAATGGCTTGCCGCGCTTGATCGGACGGCCTCGGGGTGGCTCGCCGACGATCCGGAGCTACCGATCGCCCTGGTGGGCGACTGGAACATCGCGCCCATCGACGAGGACGTATGGGACGTCGAGGTGTTCGCCCATAGCACCCACGTCACCGAACGCGAACGTTCGGCGTTCCGTGCCATTGAGTCGCGCTTCGCCGACGTGGTGCGTCCCTTCACCCCCGGCCCCGGCACGTACACCTACTGGGACTACACCCAGCTGCGGTTCCCGAAGCGCCAGGGCATGCGCATCGACTTCGTGCTGGGGTCCCCCGCCCTGGCCGCCCGCGTCACGCACGCGGAGATCGCGCGCGACGAGCGCAAACCGGGCAAGAAGGGGACCCCGGCACCGAGCGACCACGCACCCGTCGTGGTCGACCTCGACTGAACTCAGCGCCTCCCGGTCAGCGCCGTCGGCTTGGCCTCCGGGTGCGCGTCGGGTTGCGGCGCGTGCTCGCTGGTGACCAGCGCGCTGTTGGGTTCGCGGAGCAGGGTGACCAGCGCCGCCACCGCGACGCTCGCCAGCATCGTGGCCGGTACCAGGAACGCCATCTCCCCGAAGTGGCTCTGCAGGACACCACCGAAGACCGCACCCGCGGCCAGGCCGGCCCAGAGCGGGCCCTGGATCCAGAACGACGGCGCCGGCTTGTGCAGCAGCAGGTTGGCCAGGCCCGCGCCGAATCGGACGATGGTGCCGGTGACGTAGGTCAGCGCCATGCTGCGGCCTGCCTCGTCCTGCAGTGTGGCGTTCTGTAGACCGAGCGCGAGCACGATCGGGTAGACGTGCCAGGGGAATGCCTCGGGGCCCATCGGCATGAAGGTGCCCGCCACCAGGAGCGAGGCCTGGATGGTGAGCAGGTTGACCAGACGCCAGCGTCCCGACCACGCGGCGATCAGCGTGCCGAGGAAGGCGCCGAAGCAGAAGGTGGCGATCACCCCGCCGAAGCGGGCGACGCCGACCCAGTCGGCCGAGCTGGCAGCCTCCCCGAGTCGAGTCGTGTTGCCGCTCATGAACGACAGGAACAGCTGCGAGTACTCCATGAAACCGATGACGTCGGCGGTGCCCGCGATGATCGCCAGTGCTACGGCGAACCGGTTCCGCGTGTGCTTGTCGGCCGGGAAACCCTTGTCAGACATCGAAATTCCTTAGGGCGGTATAGGGATGAGAGAAGGGTGTGACATAGCACCGGGTCACACGGGAGTCGTGGCCGAGGTCACGCCTCGGCCACGACTGGTCGTTCGCCTTCGCGGTCACCGCCCGATCGGGGGGACCGAGCCCCACGATCCGTAGGGACCGTTCTGCGCGCCCGCGTTCGGGGCGGGCACGACGAAGCCGTCGACGCCCTGCGGGCCCAGGCAGCGGGAGGTGGAGACCGCGGAGCTGCAGGGATCGATGGCGGCGGCGGTGGGGGCGACCAGCAACCCCATTGCGACGCCTGCGCCGGCGAGGACGGGGACCGCCAAGAACTTGATGGACACGAGAATCTCCTCTTTTCGGTGGGTGTGACGTGGACTACTCGTGCCGTGCACCGTCTGTGATTGCGGTGGACATTCGTGGTCGCGATTCAAGATCTACCCGCCGGACGAGACGCCCGAAACTGGCGGACGCGTCTTCATAGAAGACACATATACGAACGGTGCCTGCGCCCTCTTTTCTTTGTGGCTCTTATGAATTCGTTGCCTGGCACGCCCGCCGTGCCTAGCGTCGGTGACAACGAAAGAAGGGAACGGAACCATGAGACGACCCACCATCGCAGCGGCACTGGTCGCCGGCGCGGCGCTCTTCGCAGCACCCCTCGCGATCGCTGCGCCCACTGCGGGGCCGGCCGACGCGACCGTCGCTCACGTGACGGCCAAGGAGGCGGCAACTGCGGGCGGCGCCTGCACCGTGACGCAGGTGCAGCCATTGCAGGTCCGTGAGCTGCCGCGCGGTGGCACCGGGGTCGGCCCGGCGGCCGCACTCGCCCCGGCCGTCCACGTCGGCGTGCAGTGCTGATCACGAGATCCACATATGCGTTCTCTATGAGGGCTTTTCGATCAGTTTGTGGGCGTGGCCGCGCCGGGTAGTTCTGGTGTGAGCCCAACGATGCACCACCCACCGAACACCTGAGAAGGAGAACACATGTCGCTCAAGATGATCGCCGTCACACCACTACTGGCCGCCGCGGGTATCGCCGTCGGACTGGCCGGCGCACCCGCCGCTCTGGCGCAGGACCCGTGTGACGCCGCGGTGTCGACGTCACGCTGCCTGGGTCCGGAGGGCGTCGACGGCGGCACCGCACCCAGCGCCGCGCCGGCCCCCGGCGCACAGAACGGGCCCTACGGACCGTGGGGCAACGTCCCGCCGCTCGGCTAAACCAATTACCGACGACCAACCGATAACGAATCAGCAAGGGAGACAATGACATGAAGCTCAAGATGATCGCCATCGCACCGGCAGTGGCCGCAGCAGGCATCGCCATCGGACTCGCGGGCGCACCCACCGCCGCCGCGATCGACCCCTGCTCCAGCGCCGTCTCGACGTCGCGCTGCCTGGGGCCGCAGGGCACCGACGGTGGGAGCGCACCCGTCGCGCGGCCCGGCACCGCGCAGAACGGTCCGTACGGCCCCTGGGGCAACATGCCGCCGCTGGGCTAGTAGCGGTTCCGCACGAACGACAGCCGCGACTGAGGTGAGAACCTCGGCCGCGGCTTTCGCGTGTCGGCTCCAGCGACGGCGGTGGCAACGCGAATCGTGGCCGAGGGCATGCGCCCTCGGCCACGATGTCGGCTGATCGGTACGGATCATCGACCGATCGGGGGGATCGAGCCCCACGATCCGTACGGGCCGTTCTGCGCGCCGGCGTTCGGGGCGGGGACGACGAAGCCGTCGACGCCCTGCGGGCCCAGGCAGCGGGAGGTGGAAACCGCAGAGGTGCACGGGTCGATGGCCGATGCGGCCGGTGCTGTGGCGAGACCGCCGATGGCGATGCCGGCGCCGGCGACGAGCGGGAGGGCGATGAGCTTGAACGACATGATGAACTTCTCTCTCTTCGATGCGAGGCGCCGACATTCGCGCTGACCCCTCAAGATCTACCCGGCAGATCGACGACGCGAAACGGAGCCGGGCGTCTTCATGGACAACGCATATCAACCCGGTCGGGATCACAGTAATCCTATGTGGCTCATGTGAATTCGTTGCCGATCCACCTGACCGTGCCTACAGTTGGAGACATCGCATCCACCGCGTGAACCACCAACTGACAAGGGAGACAACGACATGAAGCTCAAGATGATCGCCATCGCACCGGCAGTCGCCGCGGCGGGCATCGCCATCGGACTGGCGGGCGCACCCACTGCCGCCGCGATCGACCCGTGCTCCAGCGCGGTGTCGACCTCGCGCTGCCTGGGGCCGTCGGGTATCGACGGCGGTGGCGCTCCGGTCGTCAAGCCGGGCAACGCGCAGAACGGTCCGTACGGCCCGTGGGGCAACCTGCCGCCGCTGGGCTAGTAGCGGTCGCGCACGAACGAAAGCCGCGGCTGAGGTGTGAACCTCAGCCGCGGCTTTCGTGTGTGGAGAAGCTGTTACTCGGCAGCCTTCTGGCGCGCCTCGGCGGACTTCGCCTCGGCACGTGCGGCCTCGGCCTCGCCCTCCTTCTTGGCGACGTCGCGCTCCGCCTCGGCCCTGTCCTGCTGGGCCTCGCCTGCTTCCTTGATGTCGTCGCGACCGGTCACGATCCCGGCGACCTCCTTGGCCTTGCCGGCCACGTCGTTCAGGATGCCCTTGGCGGCGTTCTCGGGTCCGCTGTCACTCATGGTGTCTCCTCGGTGTGAGTTTGGTGCTTCAGTCGCTGAAGCAGTTACCCACTTCGGTCGCCTCGCCAAACTCCGGCGGTGTCAGCTGAACGCGAACGACCGCGATGTCGTCGTCGAGGCCGCCCTGGGCGTGGGCCAGTCGCTCGACGCCGGCGATCAGCGCCTCGATGAACGCGAGGTCCGGCCGTCCGGCCTCCGAGACGGCGATGCGCAGCAGGCCGTCCTCGCCGAGCCGACGGTTGCCGTCACCGCACAGACCCTCGAACAGCCCGTCGGTGAGCAGTACCAGACCCACCCGGTCGGCGAGCACGAACTCGTCCTCCGGCCACGTTCCGACGCCCAGGCCGAGTGCGGGGCCGCTCCGGGTGTTGACCCAGGTGACGTTGTTCGCGCTGTGCTGAAGGAAGCCCGGGTGGCCGGCCCGCACCACCGTCACCCGACCGTCGGCGGGATCGATGGACAGCGTCAGCGCCGTGGCGAAGATCCCCGGCCCGCTGCGTTCCGCGCGCAGCAGCCATTCCAGATGCCTCATCCGCGCCGAGCCGTGCACGCCACTGGCGGTCAGCGTCCGCCAGCCGATCCGCAACGCCACGCCCAGGGCGGCGGCGTCGGCGTCGTGCCCCGAGACGTCGCCGATGACGACGTGGACGGTCCTGTCCGGCGTCTGCACGACGTCGTAGAAGTCGCCGCCCAGGAGTGCGCCGACACGGCTGGGCCGGTAGGTCGACACGACGTCGATGCCGGGCCGATCCAACAGTCGCGGCGAACCGAGCAGCCCGCGCTCCAGGCGGATGTTCTCCTCGGCGCGCAGCCTGCTCGTCTCCAGTGCGACCGTCGCGAGTTCCGAGCGCTTCCGCTCGATCGCGTACATGACTGCGCGCCTGAGGATTTCGCCATCCATCCGTTGCTCGACGAGGTAGTCCTGAGCGCCGGACGAGACGGCCAGGACCCCGAAGTGCTCGTCGTCGATGTCGGTGAGCGCGATCAGCGGCACGGCCGGGTCGAGAGCCCTCATCTTCTCGACGGCGTTCATCGCCCCGTCGGGTAGCAGCAGGTCCAACAGGACGCAGTCGGGTTGTGCCTCCGTCAGCGCAGCCTCGGCATCGGCCAGCGAACGGGCATGCACGACACTGGCATCGGACAGCCCCTCGTGGACCATGGTGGTGACGTCGGAGGCGGAGACGGGGTCGGCGACCACCAGCAGGATGGTCAGGGGATGCCAGGGCGCGACCAGTTTCACCGTCGCACCTTTCGCTCGAACGACATCGTCAGCGTACGCCCGGACCCGCAGCCTGCACCTCGACATCGACCCCCGGCAACCGCACCGAGAACTCGGTGCGCCCTCCCCCTGAGTCCGCGGTGACGGTGCCCTCGTGCGCCGCGACGATCGACGCGACGATGGCCAGTCCGAGCCCGGTGCTGTTGGTGGCCCTGGAACGCGACGCGCTCGCCCGGACGAACCGCCCGAACAGATGCGGCAGGATCTCGGGATCGATCCCGGCGCCGTCATCGACGACCGACAGCGTGACCCCGTCGGGATCGGACCGGACGGTCGTCGTCACGGTCACCCCGGGCGAGGTGTGGTTGCGCGCGTTCGTCAGCAGGTTGGTCACGACCTGGTGCAGGCGGGCGTCGTCGCCGCGGACCCAGACGGGGTCGTCGGACAGCTCGGCGACGAACCGGTGGTCCGGTGAGGTGACGGCGACGTCGTTGACCGCGTCGGCGACGAGCATGCAGAGGTCGACGACCTCCATCTCGATGCCCTGCCCCTCGTCGAGACGCGACAGCAGCAGCATGTCGGCGATCAACGCGCTCATACGGCGGGACTCGGACTCGATGCGGGCCAACGCGTACTCGGTGGTCTCCGGCAGCGCCGCCGACTCCTGGCGAGTCAGCTCGGCGTAGCCCTGGATCGCGGCCAGCGGCGTGCGCAGCTCGTGGCTGGCGTCGGAGAGGAAGCGTCGCATCCGCCGGTCGGACTCCGCCCGCACGGCGAGCGCCGAGTCGACGTTGGCCAGCAGCCGGTTCAACGTCTCGCCGACGATTCCGACCTCGTCGTCCGGGTCGGAGTCCTTGCGACGCACCCGCGTGGTGATGCGGTGATCCTCGTCGGCCAGGGGGATGTCCGCGGCGTACGCGGCGGTGGCGGCCACGCGCCGGAGCGGTCGCAGCGCCCGCCTGACCAGTAGGACGGTACCCAGTGCGGCGAGCGCGGCCGCGATGACGGTGATGACCGCGACGGCCACGATCTTGCGCACGATCACCGATTCGGCGCTGCTCAGGGAGACCGCCGAGACGAGCCGCGTGCCGTCGCCCTTGTCGAGGCTTGCGACGCGGTGCCGGCCCAGCGAGCCGAGGTCGACGGTTCGGGGCGCGTCGTCGGTCCACGTCACGTCCCGGATCGAGGACAGTGTCGCGGGGAGGGCCTGCCGCGGGCCGTCGTCGTCGAAGACGGCGGAGCGCGTGACCACGCCGCTGCGCACGACCGCGATGAGGGTGCCCGACGCCTGACCGGTGAAGTCGGTCATATCGCCGGGCTGCGACGTGTAGGCGCTGTCGAACGCGGCGAGCGAGTGCCGCAGTTCCGCGTCGGCGACCGAGGTGACGTAGCCGTTCATCGTGACGATCGACAACGCACCCACGGCGAGCACCAGGCTCGTGACCAGCGTGCACACCCAGAGCATCAGGCGTCGGCTCAGGGTGCGGGGCCGCCACCGGGAACCCCTGGTGGTCACTGCGAGGGTTTCAGCTGATACCCCACGCCGCGCACGGTGTGGATCATCGGTGTGCGACCGGCGTCGACCTTCTTGCGCAGGTACGAGATGTAGAGGTCGACGATGCTGGTGCGGCCGTCGAACGTGTAGTTCCAGACCTGCTTGAGGATCTCCTCGCGGCCGATGGCGCGACGGGGGTTGCGCATCAGGAAGCGCAGCAGGTCGAACTCGGTCGTGGTCAGCTCGATCCGTTCGCCCGCTCGGGTCACGTCGCGGCTGGCGGCGTCGAGGGTCAGGTCGCCGACGCGCAGTCTCTCGTCGCTGCTCGGCGTCGTCTCCGCGGTGCGGCGGATCAGACCGCGCAGCCTGGCGACCAGCTCCTCCAAGCTGAAGGGCTTGGTCATGTAGTCGTCGCCACCGGAGGTCAGACCGACGACGCGGTCCTGGACGGTGTCGCGGGCAGTGAGGAACAGCACCGGCGTGTAGGACTCCGCGGCGCGCAGACGCTCGAGGATCTGCAGGCCGTCGAGTCCGGGCAGCATGATGTCGAGCACGACGAGATCGGGCTTCATCGACGCGAACCTGGTGACGGCCTCGTGCCCGTCGTGCGCGGTCTCGACAGTCCACCCCTCGTGGTGCAGCGCCATCTTGACCAGGTTGGTCAGCGCGCGCTCGTCGTCGACGAGCAGCACCCGAATGGGAGAGCCGTCATCGCGGCGGATGGGCGGGAGTTTTCCGAGGATCGCAGCTCTCGGTTGCTGAGCGCGGGGCCGCACGGCCACCCCGGTCATGGCTTGGTCGAGATCGTCACTCGAATTAGTTAGCCAATGGGTGCCATGCCGAACCGCGGTGACGTGAACGCCACACTTTCGTCATTTTCTGGGCTGGGCCACTGCCCGATCGGCGGGTGTAGTCACGGTGGCACCGGGTAGTTCTGCGATCCAGCGCTAGAAGGATTGTCGGAGAAGGAGATTTCATATGGCAGACAGTGTGGCAACGGTGTGGATGCCGGTCGACGACATGGGTCGTGCAGTCAAGTTCTACGGCGAGGTCCTCGGGCTCACCGTCAAGAACGAAGGTGACGACTGGTCCGAACTCGACGCGGGCGGCGTGACGATCGGGCTCAACGCCCGCGAGGACACCCATCGCGGTGGAACCGGTGGTGCCGTCCTGACGCTCAATCCGAGCGGCGACCTGTTCGACGAGGTGGTCCGCCTGACCGATGCCGGCGTGGAGTTCGCGGGCGAGGTCAGCCAGCATCCGTGGGGCAAGCTCGCGACGTTCAAGGACACCGAGGGCAACGACCTCCAGCTGTTCGAGGCGCCACCCGCCTGATCCACCCTCGGTCGCGCCGGGCTACGCCGCATCGTCGGTGCCCGGCGCGTCTGCGTACCTACCCGGATTGAACAGCGACGCGATCGCCCCAATCACCATCATGGCTGCGGCCGCGATGAACACCACCGTCAGCCCGGAGTGGAACGGTTCGGTGATCAGCTGGGGGAAGAACGTCTTCCCGGTCAGCACCGCGGTGTTGACGCCCGGTGCGTCGAGCGCGCCCGACGGCCCGAGTAGTTCCTCGATCGGGTTGTACCCGAGGAAGGCCGCGAAGAGGCTGCCCACCGGCGGCAGGTCGGCCACGTCCTGGGCGACCGACGCCGGCACACCCTGCGCCTGCAGGCCGCTGCTCATCGCCGAGGGCAGCGAGTGGGCGAGCCCGACGATCATCAGCGAGAAGAAGATGCCGATCGACAGCGACGACCCGGCGTTGAAGAACGTGGCCCGGACGCCGGAGGCGGCACCGCGTTGCGCAGCCGGCACGCTCGACATGATCGCCGCGGTGTTCGGCGCGGTGAAGATGCCGCCGCCCAAACCGTTGAGGAACACCAGCGTCGCGAACACCCAGTAGTCGAAGTTCACCGGGATCAGAAGCAGCGCAACGAATGACACGGCCATGAGGACCATGCCGCCGACGGTGAAGGGCCGTGCGCCGAAGCGGTCGGACAGCGAGCCGGCGATCGGGCCGGCGACGAGGAAGCCGACGGTGACCGGCAGCAGATAGATGCCCGCCCACAGCGGTGTGGACTCGAAGCTGTAGCCGTGCAACGGGAGCCAGATGCCCTGCAGCCAGATGATGAGCATGAACTGCAGCCCGCCGCGACCGACCGACGACATCAGCCCGGCGAGGTTGCCCATGCCGAACGACGCCGACCGGAACAGTCGCATGTCGACCATCGGCGAGTCGACGCGCAGCTCGACGATCACGAAGGCGATCAACGCGAGCAGCCCGAAGACGATGGCTCCCAGCACCCACGGATTGGTCCACCCGGTGCTCGAATCCCCGTACGGCTGAATGCCGTACGTGATGCCGATCAGCAGCACGGTGAGCCCGACGCCGAATGTCAGCGTGCCCGCCCAGTCCAGCCGGCCGGGGGTGCGCACACCCAGTTCGCGCAGCGAGCGGATGCTCCAGACGGTGCCGAGGATGCCGATCGGTACGCCGACCCAGAAGATGGCCTTCCAGTGCCACTCGGACAGGAAGCCACCGATGAGCAGGCCGAGGAACGATCCCGCGACCGCCGACACCATGTTCACGCCGAGCGCCATGCCGCGCTGGTTCGACGGGAAGGCGTCGGTGAGGATCGCCGACGACGACGCCATCAGCATGGCACCACCGACGCCCTGCACCACGCGCCAGCCGATCAGCCACACGGCGCCGCCGCCCAGGTGGAACGGGTCGAACGACAGCGCGACGGCCGCGACGGTGAAGACGACGAAGCCCAGGTTGTAGATCTTCACGCGACCGAACATGTCGCCGAGACGTCCGAACGGCACCACCAGGACGGCCGTGACCACCAGGTAGCCCATCAGCATCCACAGCAGGTAGCTGACGTTGCCGGGGGCCAACGGGTTGAGGCCGATGCCGCGGAAGATCGCGGGCAGCGAGATCAGCACGATCGACGCGTTGATCGTGGCCAGCAGGGTGCCCAAGGTGGTGTTGGACAACACGATCCACTTGTAGTGCGGGTGTTCGCGGTCCATCCGGTTGCGGCGGCGTGCCGTCTCCACGACGCCTTCGTCGACCGCCGCGGAACTCACTGTGGGATTCGTCGTCATCTCGACCTCGATCGCCTGGGTGCTCGTCGCGGGCGACACTGCCCGAAAACACATACGTTAGCTATGCAAACGATCTACGGTCAATTTCATTCCCCCGACCCCGTCGGCGAGCGGGTTGGGATCCCAGCCCACGAAAGTTGCGTAATGGCGCGGAAGTGCGGGACAACGCCTACGAAAAGCGACTTTCGCGGAATCCACGAGTCGGCGAGCGGCCCACGAGGACGTGGAGTAGCTTGGGTGCCGTCCGCGCGGGAGTGCACGCCTGAGTGCGCTGAGAGGACGGCTACTGGGCCGTCGACCGTATGAACCTGACCGGGTAATGCCGGCGTAGGGAGCATTGAGATGTCTGTCGTGTCCGATCCCGTTTCCGTCACCACCGGCCCCATCACCGGCAGTTCCAAGGTCTATCGCGGCCTGCCCGACGGCGCGCGGGTGCCGTTCCGCCGGGTTCACCTGACCACCGGCGACCACCTCGACCTGTACGACACGTCGGGTCCGTACACCGACGACACCGCGACGATCGACCTCGCCGCGGGCCTGCCTGCGCGTCCCGGTGTCGTGCGCGATCGCGGTACCCAGCTGCAGCGCGCCCGCAACGGCGAGATCACCGCCGAGATGGCGTTCATCGCCGAGCGAGAAGGGCTGCCCGCCGAGCTGGTCCGCGACGAGGTCGCCCGCGGCCGGGCGGTGATCCCGGCCAACCACCACCACCCCGAGAGCGAGCCGATGATCATCGGCAAGGCCTTCGCGGTCAAGGTCAACGCGAACATCGGCAACTCGGCCGTCACCTCCTCGGTGGCCGAGGAGGTCGACAAGATGGTGTGGGCCACCCGCTGGGGCGCCGACACGATCATGGACCTGTCCACCGGCCGCGACATCCACCTCACCCGCGAGTGGATCCTGCGCAACTCCCCCGTCCCCGTCGGCACCGTGCCGATCTATCAGGCGCTGGAGAAGGTCGACGGCGATCCGACCAGGCTGACGTGGGAGATGTACCGCGACACCGTGATCGAGCAGTGCGAGCAGGGTGTCGACTACATGACCGTGCACGCCGGAGTGCTGCTGCGGTACATCCCGCTCACCGTCGGCCGGGTCACCGGCATCGTGTCGCGCGGCGGGTCGATCATGGCCGCGTGGATGCTGGCCCACCACACCGAGTCGTTCCTCTACACCCACTTCGCCGAACTGTGCGAGATCCTCGCCCGCTACGACGTCACCTTCTCCCTGGGTGACGGACTGCGACCGGGATCGATCGCCGACGCCAACGACGAGGCGCAGTTCGCCGAGCTGCGCACCCTGGGCGAACTCACCGCGATCGCGAAAGCCCATGGCGTACAGGTGATGATCGAGGGCCCGGGCCACGTCCCGATGCAGAAGATCGTCGAGAACGTCCGCCTCGAGGAGGAGCTGTGCGACGAGGCGCCGTTCTACACCCTGGGACCGCTGACCACCGACATCGCGCCGGCCTACGACCACATCACGTCCGCGATCGGGGCGGCCATCATCGCCCAGGCCGGCACCGCGATGCTCTGCTACGTCACGCCCAAGGAGCACCTCGGCCTGCCCGACCGGTCCGACGTCAAGACCGGGGTGATCGCCTACAAGATCGCCGCGCACGCCGCCGATCTCGCGAAGGCGCACCCGCGCGCCCAGGAGCGCGACGACGCGCTGTCCACCGCGCGCTTCGAGTTCCGCTGGCACGATCAGTTCGCGCTGTCCCTCGACCCCGACACGGCGCGGGAGTTCCACGACGAGACCCTGCCCGCCGCGCCCGCCAAGACCGCCCACTTCTGCTCCATGTGCGGACCCAAGTTCTGCTCGATGCGCATCAGCCACGACGTGCGTGACGCCTACGAGAAGGGGATGGCGGACAAATCCCAGGAGTTCGCCGACCACGGCAATCGCATCTATCTACCCTTGACCACGTGAACTACCTCCCCCTGACCCCGCCGGGCGAGACCCCGACCCGGGTGATGACGATCGCGGGTACCGACTCCGGCGGCGGCGCGGGCATCCAGGCCGATTCGCGCACGTTCGCGATGCTGGGCGTGCACGCCTGCGTCGCCGTGGTGGCGGTCACGGTGCAGAACTCACTCGGCGTCAGGGGTTTTCACGAGATCCCCGTCGACGTGATCACCGGCCAGATCGAGGCGGTGGCCGGCGACATCGGCATCCAGGCCGCCAAGACCGGCATGCTGGCGTCGTCCGAGATCATCTCCGCGGTCGCGCAGACCTGGCAGCGGCTCGACACCGACGCGCCGCTCGTCGTGGACCCGGTGTGCGCGTCGATGCACGGCGACCCGCTGCTGCACCCCTCCGCGCTGGACGCGCTGCGTCATGAACTGTTCCCCATCGCCACGCTGGTCACCCCCAACCTGGACGAGGTCCTGCTCATCACCGGCATCGACGTGGTCGACGCCGCGTCGCAGAAGGACGCCGCCCGCGCCCTGCATGCGCTCGGACCGGCGTGGGCGCTGGTGAAGGGCGGCCACCTGCGATCGTCGTCGCACAGCCCCGACCTGCTGTTCGATGGCACCGACTTCCACGAGTTCGACGCCCAGCGCATCGACACCCCGCACGACCACGGTGCCGGCGACTCGCTCGCCGCCGCGACCGCATGCGCCCTCGCCAAGGGCTACACCATGCCCGACGCGGTGAGCTTCGCGAAACAGTGGGTCACCGAATGTCTGCGTGCGGCATATCCGTTGGGCGGCGGGCACGGGCCGGTGTCGGCACTCTTCCGGCTCGCGAACCCGTGAACCTCGACGCCATCGCGGGCGTCGCGCACGAACCGTCGGGGACGCCCGTCGGTGCGGTCGTCCTGACCCACGGCGCCGGCGGCAATCGCGATGCACCGATGCTCGTGAAGGTCTGCGACGAGTGGGCACGGCGCGGCTTCCTCGCCGTCCGGTTCGACCTTCCCTACCGTCGGCGCAGGCCCAAGGGGCCGCCGTCGGGGTCGGCGACGGCCGATCGGGAGGGCATCGTCGAGGCCGTCGAGTCGGTCCGCGGGATGGTCGAGGGACCGGTGCTCGCCGGCGGGCACTCCTACGGCGGGCGCATGACGTCGATGGCCGTGGCCGGCGGCCTGGCGGTCGACGTCCTGACGCTCTTCTCCTATCCCCTGCACCCGCCGGGCAAGCCCGAGCGACTGCGCACCGAACACCTGCCCGCGATCGCCGTCCCCACGGTGTTCACGCACGGCACTTCCGACCCGTTCGGGACGATCGACGAACTGCGCGCCGCAGCCGCACTAATTACCGGTCCCACCGCCGTCGTGGAGGTCACCGGCGCCCGTCACGACCTGGGCGCCAAGACCCTCGACGTACCCGCCCTCGCGGCCGACGCAGCGCAGGGTCTGCTGACCTGAGAACTGCTATGTTCCGGTGGTGACCTGGCCTTCCGGTGACCCGAATCCGCAGTACGGACATCAGCCGCCGCAGCCCTACGGGGCGCCACCACCTCCCCCACCGCTGCCGTACCAGCAGTACCCCCAGCCCTACGGCCAACCCCACGGCCAGGGCCCCGCCGGCTACCCGCCGCAGTCGCCGCCCAAGAAGTCCAGGAAGGGTCTGATCATCGTGCTGTCGGTGGTCGGCGCGCTGGTCCTGGTCGGCATCCTCGCGGTCGTCGCGGCGGCCATCTTCTTCTCCGACCGGGTGGTCGCCACCGACGTCGAGGTCGGCAGTTGCATCGCCGACGTCCCGGACAGCTCACGGGTCGTCACGCTGCCCACCGTCGACTGCAACGAACCGCACGGCGGGGAGGTGTACGCGGTGCTCGACCTGCCGGGCGACGCCTATCCCGATGCGTCGGTCCTGCGGGACTACCAGAACAGGTGCCCCGAGGAACTCGCCGCGTACGCGCCAGACGCGCTCGAGGGCGACGTCGGCGTCTACGTGCTGTATCCGACCGAGGAGACCTGGGATGCCGGCGATCGAGTGGTGACCTGCATCGCGACGCTGGATCCGAAGCGGACCGGCACCCTCAGAGGGTAGCCGTTACTGCCGGTACTGATACCGTTTGGCCATGACTACGGAGCACTTCGACGCGGTCATCGTGGGCGCCGGATTTGCGGGCATCGGCGCGGCCATCCAGCTCAAGCGGCTTGGCATCGACGACTTCGTCATCCTCGAACGCGAGGACGACCTCGGTGGCACCTGGTACGTCAATCACTATCCCGGCCTGGCCGTCGACGTGCCCACCACGACCTACTCGTACTACTTCGAGCCCAACCCGAACTGGTCGAGGCTGTTCACTCCCGGTCCCGAGATCAAGCGCTACGCCGACGACGTGGCCGACAAGTACGACGTCCGCCGCCACATCCGGTACTCCGTCAACGTCGAGGGCGCCCGGTGGGACGACGACGCGTCGGTGTGGCGGGTGGCCCTGCGTGACGGGACGACGCTGTCCGGCCGCTACCTGCTGACCGCGACGGGCTTCCTCTCGCAGCCGAAGATCCCCGACATTCCGGGCATCGACGACTTCGACGGACGGATCATCCACACCACCGAGTGGCAGGACGACTTCGACCCCGCCGGTCGCCGGATCGCCGTCATCGGTACGGGCGCGACCGCCGTCCAGCTGATCCCGGAGTTGGCGAAGAGCGCCGCCGACCTGACCGTCTACCAGCGCACCCCGATCTGGGTGGTGCCCAAGATCGATCTGCGCTTCGGCGCGTTCGCCAAGAAGCTGTTCGCACGCATCCCCGCGACCCAGCGCGTGCTGCGCTGGTTCACCAGCTCGGTCTACGAGGTCATGGTGTCCGTCGGCGTCGTGCACTACAAGACGTTCCGCGGCCGCGGCAACATCTCGGCCGCCGACCTGTCGAGGCTGCACCGGTTCGTCGTCATCCGCGACAAGGACCTGCGCCGCAGACTCACCCCGGACTATGACTTCGGTTGCAAGCGACCGACGTTCAGCAACGGCTTCTACCGGGCGTTCACCAGGCCGAACGTGCACCTGCAGGACGTAGGCATCGATCACGTGCAGTCCGACGGCATCGTCGGCAAGGACGGCACGAAGGTGCTCGTCGACACGTTGGTGCTGGCGACCGGCTTCGATCTGTGGGAGGCGAACTTCCCTGCCATCGAGGTGATCGGCCGCGAGGGCCGCAACCTCGGAAAGTGGTGGCGCGACACCAGGTTCCAGGCCTACCAGGGCGTCTCGATGCCGCAGTTCCCCAACTACCTGAGCCTCGCCAGCCCGTACGCCTTCCTCGGTCTGAACTTCTTCAACACGATGGAGTATCAGATGCGGCTGATGGACCGGCTGTTCAGCGAGGTCAAGCGCCGCGGCGCCACCACGTTCGAGGTGACCGAGGAGGCCAACGCGCGGTACCTCGATCGGATGACCGAACTGCTCGGGGAATCCCTGTTCACCCAGGGCAACTGCGCAAGCGCGCGGTCGTACTACTTCAATCCCGCCGGTGAGCCGACGCTGTTGCGTCCCACCACCACCGAGACCGCGATCAGGGAAGCCACCGAGTTCCCCCTGAGCGACTACCGCATCGCCTGAGAGGATCACCGTGCCGCAGGAGAAGTCGAATTCGAAGGCCGCCACCCTGGCCGGATTGTCGTTGACCGGAGCCGGAGTCGCGCACTTCGTGCGACCGGAACTGTTCGAGGGCATCACCAAGGCCGCCTTCCCGGACGACATCAGCCGGCACCTGCAGATCAACGGCAGCATCGAGACCGCGCTCGGCGTGGGCTTCCTCATTCCCCAGACCCGCAAGCTCGCGGTGCTGGGCTCGATCGGCTACGTGGGCTACCTCGCGGTCAACGTCCTGCGCAACCGCTAGTCCTCTCGCGTGCTCGCCCGCACCACCAGTTCCGGTGGGAACACGGGGTTCTCGGGCCGACGATCCGCATCGCCGACGGCGACGGCCATCAGTAGGTCGATCGCCGTGGCGCCGATCCGCGCCGTGGGCTGACGGATCGACGACAGCGGAAGCACGGCCGACCGGGCGAAGTCGATGTCGTCGTAGCCGATCAGCGCGACGTCCTCGGGCACGCGCAAGCCGGCCAGCATCGTGAACGCCTGCAGGACGCCGATCGCCACCAGGTCGTTGGCGCAGAACACGCCGTCGGGGCGGTCGGCGGGCGTGCGTCTCGACAGGTCCTCTCCGACGGCCCGGCCGGCGAGCACGCTCAACGTCGGTGTCTCGATGACCTCCAGTCGGACGCCGTCCGCGTCGTCGACGGCCTGGCGCGCGCCGCGATGTCGGTCGGCCACCTGCCGCAGCGTCGAGGGCCCGCCGACGAACGCGATCCGGCGCCTGCCGGTGTCGATCAGGTGCCGTACGGCCAGCCTGCCGCCCTCGACGTCGTCGACGGCCACGGAGTCGAAGGGCGTGCCGGTGCCGTCCCGGTCGACCAGCACGACGGGCGTCCCCAGCCGGCGGAGCACGTCGAGGCGCCCGAGGTCGTCGCCGATCGGCGAGACCAGCAGCCCGAACACCCGCTGCTCCAGGAAGATGTCGACGTACCCGCGCTCCTTGGCCTCGTCCTGATCCGAGGTACCGAGCAGCACCGCGAGATCGTGCTCGGCGGCTCGGCGCTCGGCGGCGCGGGCGACGTCGGTGAAGAAGGGGTTGCCGACGTCGAGCACCACGAGGCCCACGCACCGCGACCGGCCGGCGCGCAGCTGGCGTGCGGCGTCGTTGCGGACGAAGCCGAGGTCGTCGATGGCGGCGTGCACGCGCGCGATGGTCGCGGGCGACACCTTGTCCGGCGAGTTGAGCACGTTGGACACGGTGCCGACCGACACCGACGCCGCCTGGGCGACGTCGCGCATGCTCACCGTCATCTGTCCATGATGCGGGGTGCCAGTCGTTGGAGCTGGGTGACGTGGCCGGGCTCGAGTTCGTCGAGCGAGGTGACGCCGAGAAGCCGCATCGTGCGGGTGATCTGGTCGGTGAGGATCTCGATCATCCGATCGACGCCCGCCTCGCCACCGGCCATCAGGCCGTAGAGGTAGGCCCGGCCGACCATCGTGAACCGCGCCCCCAGTGCGAGTGACGCGACGATGTCGGCGCCCGACATGATGCCGGTGTCGAGGATGATCTCGGTGCGGTCGCCCACGGCCGCCACGACGGTCGGCAGCAGGTGGAACGGGATCGGTGCGCGATCCAGTTGTCGTCCACCGTGATTGGAGAGCACGATGCCGTCGACGCCGAGGTCGGCGACCGCCGCCGCGTCGTGGACGGTCTGGATGCCCTTGACCACCAGCTTGCCGGGCCACTGCGACTTGATCCACGCCAGGTCCTCGAACGTGACGGTCGGGTCGAACATCGTGTCCAGCAGTTCGGCGACCGTGCCCGACCACCGGTCCAGCGACGCGAACGCGAGCGGCTCCGTGGTGAGGAAGTCGACCCACCAGTGCGGCCGGGGGATGGCGTTCAGCACGGTCTTCGCGGTCAGCGCCGGCGGGATGGACATGCCGTTGCGCTTGTCGCGTAGGCGCGCTCCCGCCACCGGTACGTCGACCGTCACCAGCAGGGTGTCGTAGCCGGCGGCCGCGGCGCGCTCGACGAGCGCCATCGACCTGTCCCGGTCCTTCCACATGTACAGCTGGAACCAGTTGCGGCCGTGCGGGTTCGCCGCCTTGACGTCCTCGATCGACGCGGTGCCCATCGTGGAGAGCGAGAACGGGATGCCGGCGCGGGCCGCGGCGTGGGCGCCGGCGTACTCACCCTCGGTCTGCATCATCCGGGTGAACCCGGTCGGCGCGATCGCGAACGGCAGTTCCGAGCGGCCGCCGAGGATGGTGCAGCTGGTGTCCACCTTCGAGACGTCGCGCAGGATCGCGGGGTGGAACTCGATGTCTCGGAACGCCTGTCGCGCACGCGCCAGCGACAATTCTTCCTCCGCGGCCCCGTCGGTGTAGTCGAACGCCGCCTTCGGGGTGCGTCGCTTGGCGATCACGCGGAGGTCCTCGATGGTCAGCGCCGATGCGAGCCTGCGGGTGCGGGCGTTGAACTCGGGCTTCTTGAACTGCATCAGTGGGGCCAGGTCCGCGGGCCTGGGTACACGGCGCTTCATGGTGACGACCTTCCAGCCCCGACCGAGCGGGGAACGTAGCGGTGGACGGGGAACTCGGTGGCGACGAGGTGCCGCATCGCCTCGAGATCCCCGTCGATCAGGTGGTGGGCTCGCGCCGCGATCAACACGTTGCCCAGGGCGGTGGCCTCCACGGGACCCGCGACGACCGGCAGCCCCAGCCGGTCCGCGGTGAGCTGGCACAGCAGCTGGTTCTGCGCTCCGCCGCCGACGACGTGGACGGTGCACACGTCGACGCCGGAGATATCGGCGGCCTGCTGGACGCCGCGCGCGAAGTCGGCGGCGAGGCTCTCCACGATCACCCGCACCACCTCCGGCCGCGTCGACGGTCCCCGCATCCCCCGTTCGTCATACCACTCGCGGATGCGGCGCGGCATGTCGCCCGGTGGCAGGAAGCGGGAGTCGCCGGTGTCGAAGACGTCGAACCGGGTGGATACGTCGGCGGCCTGGGCCAGCAGCTCGGGGAGATCGGCGTCGTACCCGTCGTGGTGGTAGCTGCGGACGGTCTCGCTCAGCAGCCACAGGCCCATCACGTTGTGCAGCAGGCGGATCCGGCCGTCTGCGCCCACCTCGTTGGTGAAGTTGGCCTGCCACCCCGCCTCGCTGACGACCGGTGCGGGGACCTCGACGCCGACGAGACCCCACGTCCCGCACGAGACGTACGCCGCCGACTCGGCCGCCATCGGCACCGCGACCACCGCCGACGCGGTGTCGTGCGAGGCGACCGACGTCACCGCGGTACGCGACGACAGCCCGAGCTGCTCGGCGAGCGTCGGCAGTAGTGGTCCCAGCGTCGTACCGGGTTCGACGAGCGAGGGGAACAGGTCGGCCGGCAGATCGAGCCGGTCGAGCAGGTCGCGGTCCCATTCTCCGGCGGTGGTGAGCAGACCCGTCGTCGACGCGTTGGTGCGCTCGGTGACCTCCCGTCCGGTGAGCCAGTAGCCGATGAGGTCGGGGATCAGCAGCGCGCGGTCGGCGACCGCGAGGTGTCCGCCTGCCGCCTCCGCGGCGAGCTGGTACACCGTGGTGAATGGCAGGAATTGCAGGCCGTTGAGCTGGTAGAGGTCCCGGGCGCCGATGCGGGAGTGGACGGCCTCGACCCCGACGTCGGTACGCGCGTCGCGGTAGTGGTGCGGCAGGCCGAGCAGGGCCCCGCCGCGCAGCAGCCCGTAGTCGACCGCCCACGAGTCGACGCCCACGGCAACCAGGTCGTCGGCACGCCGGCCCGCCTCGGCCAGGCCGCGGCACGCCTCCGAGAACAGCCGCGGTACGTCCCAGTGCATGACCGTGCGCGCGCCGTTCCACAGCTGCACCGGGTCGTTGGAGAACCGGGCGACCTGCTCCAGGTGCAGCCGCCCCGGGCCGACGTCGGCGAGCATGACCCGTCCGCTCGTCGCCCCGAGGTCGATGGCCGCGACCTGACTCATCGCAGGAACGCCGCCGCCACGCCGGCGTCCACCGGCACGTGCAGCCCGGTGGTGTGCGAGAAGTCCGACGTGCACAGGGCGAACGCCGCGTTGGCGATGTTCTCCGGCAGCACCTCGCGTTTCAGCAGGGTGCGCTGCGCGTAGTAGGCGCCGAGTTCCTCCTCGGGGACGCCGTAGACCGCGGCGCGCTTGGCTCCCCACCCGCCGGCGAAGATGCCCGAGCCGCGCACTACCCCGTCGGGGTTGATGCCGTTGACCTTGACGCCGTGTTCGCCGAGTTCGGCGGCGAGCAGCCGGACCTGGTGTGCCTGGTCGGCCTTCGTCGCCGAGTAGGCGATGTTGTTGGGGCCTGCGAACACCGAGTTCTTCGACGAGATGTAGATGATGTCGCCGCCGAGCTTCTGGTCGATCAGCGCGCGAGCGGCGGCCTTCGAGACCAGGAACGAGCCGCGGGCCATCACGTCGTGCTGCAGGTCCCAGTCGGCCGCGGTGGTCTCCAGCAGCGACTTGGACAGCGACAGCCCGGCGTTGTTGACCACGATGTCGATGCCACCGAAGGCGAGCACGCACGCGTCGACCGCGGCCTGAATCGCAGCCTCGTCGGTGACGTCGGCGGCGATCCCCACCGCCACGTCGGGGCCGCCGATCTCCGCGGCTGCGGCCTCGGCCTTGTCTGCGTCGAGGTCGGCGATCACTACGCAGGCACCCTCGGCGGCCAGCCGGGTCGCGATGGCCTTGCCGATGCCGGACGCGGCGCCGGTCACCAGCGCGATGCGGGTGGCCAGCGGCTTGGGCTTGGGCATGCGGGCGAGCTTGGCCTCCTCGAGCGCCCAGTACTCGATGCGGAACTTCTCCGACTCGTCGATGGGGGCGTAGGTCGAGACGGCCTCGGCGCCGCGCATGACGTTGATCGCGTTGAGGTAGAACTCGCCGGCCACCCGAGCGGTCTGCTTGTCCTTGCCGTAGCTGAACATCCCGACGCCGGGGATCAGGATGATCGCGGGGTCGGCGCCGCGCATCGCGGGGCTGTCGGCGCTCGCGTAGCGCTCGTAGTACGACCGGTAGTCCTCGCGGTAGCGGTCGTGCAGTTCGGCCAGCCGGGTGCGGCAGTCCTCGACGTCCGCGTCGGCGGGGACGTCGAGCACCAGGGGCTTGACCTTGGTGCGCAGGAAGTGGTCGGGGCAGCTGGTGCCGAGGGCCGCGAGACGCGGATGCTCTGCGGCGGCGAGGAAGTCGAGGACGGGCTCGGCGTCGGTGAAGTGCCCCACCTGTGGCCGGTCGGTGGACGCGAGGCCACGCAGGAAGGGTGCGAGCGCCGCCGCCTTGGCCCGACGGTCGGCGGCGGGCAGCGGGCCGTAGCCGTCGAGCGGGGGGCCGAACGGCTCGGCCTTCCCGTTGGCGTCGAGGTAGTTCTGCGCGGCGGCGATGATCTCGAGCGAGTTCGCCTCGGCGGCCTCGGAGGTGTCGCCCCACGCGGTGATGCCGTGTCCACCGAGGATGCATCCGATCGCCTGCGGGTTGGCCCGCTTGATCTCGGCGATGTCGAGGCCCAGCTGGAAACCCGGCCTGCGCCACGGCACCCACACGACGCGGTCGCCGAAGATCTTGGCCGTCAACGACTCTCCATCGGCGGCGGTCGCGATCGCGATGCCGGAGTCGGGGTGCAGGTGATCGACGTGAGCGGCGTCGACGAGGCCGTGCATCGCGGTGTCGATCGACGGCGCGGCGCCACCCTTGCCGTGCAGGCAGTAGTCGAAGGCCGCGACCATCTCGTCCTCGCGGTCGAGTCCGGGGTAGACGTCGACCAGTGCGCGCATCCGGTCCAGGCGCAGGACCGCCAGGCCTCGATCGGTCAGCGTGCCCAGGTCGCCGCCGGATCCCTTGACCCACAGCAGGTCGACGTCCTCGCCCGTCACCGGGTCGACGTCGGTGCCCTTGGCGGAGGTGTTGCCGCCCGCGTAGTTGGTGTTCTTCGGATCGGACCCGAGCCGGTTGGATCGGGCGATCAGCTCGGTGACGGTGTCATTCGTCGTCATTCGTCATGCTCCCCAGGATGATTGGACGCCGCCGGCGCGCTCGGCTTCGATGGTCTCGCGGTAGCCCGAGTCGCGGAACGCGATCATCGGGCGCTCGGGTAGGCCCCGCTCGGCGCGCCGCTCGGCGAGCATCGGGCGGACGTCGGTGTAGAACGCGTCCATCACGATCTCGTTGGCGCCGAGCACGTCACCCGCGTCCTGCGCGACGGCCAGCGCCTCGCCGTCAACGAGCAGCGCGCGCGCCGTCATCTCCTCGACGTTGAGCACCGAGCGGATCTGGCCGGGGATCTTCGCCTCGACGTTGTGGCACTGGTCCAGCATCAGTGCGACGTCACTGTCGTCGCTCAGCCCGCCACCGCGGATCACCTCGAACATGATGCGGAACAGCTGGAACGGGTCCGCGGCTCCGACGATCAGGTCGTCGTCGGCGTAGAACCGCGAGTTGAAGTCGAACGAGCCGAGCTTCCCGAGCCGCAGCAGCTGCGCGACGATGAACTCGATGTTGGTGCCCGGTGCGTGGTGGCCGGTGTCGAGGCAGACCTTGGCCCGCTCGCCGAGCGCGGAGACGTGCGCGTACGAGGTGCCCCAGTCCGGCACGTCGGTCATGTACATCGCGGGCTCGAAGAACTTGTACTCGAGGACGAGCCGCTGGTCGGTGCCGACGTGCTGGTAGATGGTCGCCAGCGATTCGGCCAACCGGTCCTGGCGTCCGCGGATGTCGCCCTGGCCGGGGTAGTTCGTGCCGTCGGCCAGCCACACCTTGAGGTCACGGGACCCCGTCTGGTTCATCACCTCGATGCAGTCGAGGTGATGGTCGATGGCCTTCTGCCGCACCACCTTGTCGGTGTGGGTGAGGCTGCCGAACTTGTAGTCGTCGTCCTGGAACGTGTTGGAGTTGATGGTCCCCAGCGCGACGCCCTGGTCCTCGGCGTAGCGGGACAGCGCGGCGTAGTCGTCGACGCGGTCCCACGGGATGTGCAGCGCGACCCGCGGGGCGAGTCCGGTCATCCGGTGCACCATCGCCGCGTCGGCGATCTTCTCCCGGACGTCGCGCGGGGTGCCCGGCGTGCCGAAGACCTTGAACCGGGTGCCGGAGTTGCCGAACGCCCAGGAGGGCAGCTCGATTTCCAGGTTGTCGAGGACGGTGTTAGCGAAGGTGGTCATGACATTCCCTGCCCGCTGAGGTGTGTGCTCGGTGCGGTCGCCGGCAGCGGCTCGACCGGGGCTCCGTACCGTTCGTGCTCGATCTCGCGCAGGGTCTTGCCCTGTGTGCGTGGTGCCCATACTGCCCCGATCACCAGGGCCACGGTGAGCAGTCCGACGAGGAGGATGCCGACGGTGGTCAGACCCGTCGCCGCCAGCATCGTCGGGAAGAAGTAGCTCAGCAGGCCGGTCGCCGTGCGGACCACGAAGAACATGACGCCCTGCGCGCTGGCGCGGTAGGGCGTGGCGAACAACTCGCTGGCCCACAGGCTGTAGAAGGCCTGTGCGCCGATGCCGGCGGAGACGCCCCAGAGGACGGCGAAGATCAGCATGGTCGCGATGCCGCTGTCGGTGAACGCGACGAGAACAGCCCAGGCAACGATGCCGAGCGCGGCGCCGATGACGTACAGCAGGCGCTGCGACATCCGGTCGGCGTAGCGCATGAAGCCGAAGTAGGTCGCCGCCACCGTGCAGCCCCACACCAGCACCTGCAGCAGGTTCTGCTGGACCGGGCTGTGCAGACCCGCGGTGTCGTAGACGCGCGGCATGAAGATGCCGGCCTGTCCGGCGACGGTGTTCCAGAACAGGTAGATGCCGCCGAGGAACAGCAGCGCGCTGATGTTCACCTTGCGGGAGAACAGACCGCGCAGTCCGCGGGCGCCGACGGACGATCCTGCCGTCTGGCCCTCGTCCTCCCAGATCTGCGATTCGTGCAGCCCTTGGCGAACCCACCAGACGACGGCCGCGACGACGAACAGGTGCAGGAAGATCAGCCGCGAGCCGAGCAGGCCGAGCGGCGCGAGGGCCGCGGCGAGGCCGAAGCCGATGAACGGGCCCACCGACCAGGCCAGCTGGGCGGTACCGACGTGCTTGGCGCGCTCGACCGAGGGTGCCTGTTCGGCGATGTAGGTCCAGGACGCGGGAACGCCTGCGCCGACTGCCAACCCAGTGATCACGAACCCCGCGAGCAGCATGCCGAAGTCGACCGCGAACGCGGCGATGAGGACGCCGGCCATGTAGACCAGCAGGTCGTAGGTGTAGATCGCCTTGCGGCCGAAGCGGTCGCAGAGCGGTCCGCCGACGGCGGCACCCACCGCGGCGCCGAACGCGTTGGCGCTCAGCGCGGCGAGCAGCCCGACCGCGAAATTACTGATGCCGAAGGCCTCCTGCCAGAAGCCGAGGCTGGTGGCGATGGCGATGATCGACCCGGCCTCGATGTAGTTCGACATCGCGACGGCGATGGTCGCCCGCCAGCCGGTGGTGGAGTTAGCTCCGATTTTCATGGGTGTCCTGACTCGTTGGGCTCGGGGATTCAGGTGAGGTGGAAGTACTCGGTGAGGCGCTGCTGGTCGGTGGCGGGATGGGCGCCCGATCCGTCGGGTGTGGCGGGCGGCCGGAAGTACTCGGACATGACGGCCTGCCACCGTGCGTTGACCGCGGTCTCCGCCATGGTGGCGGTGGCACGCTCGAAGTCGTCGGTCTCGAGGTAACCGACGACCATGCCGTCGTCCGCGCGGAGGAACAGCGAGTAGTTGTGCCAGCCGGTGTCTCGGAGGGCATCGAGCATCTCGGGCCAGACCTCGTCGTGCGCCGCGAGGTAGTCGTCGACGCGGTCGGGCCGCAGGTGCATCACGAAACAGACGCGTTCGACGTCCGCCATGTCGCCCTCCGTTCGCACTATGAAACGTTTCAATTAGTGACCTGGGCAACATAGACACCCGGGGCTACCGACGTCAAGGGAGACGTTCATCCGGCACCGCTACTCTCGCCGCGTGGTCATCGAGGGACACCGCTTCTGAAGCGCACACTCGGCACGTTCGACGCCGTCACGATCGGACTCGGCTCGATGGTCGGCGCGGGCATCTTCGTCGTCCTCGCCCCGGCGGCTGCGGCGGCGGGCAGCGGCCTGCTGGTCGGCTTGGCCATCGCGGCGGTCGTGGCGTATTGCAACGCCACGTCGTCCGCGCGGCTCGCCGCCCTGTATCCCAGGTCGGGCGGCACCTACGTCTACGGCCGCGAACGGCTCGGCCCGTTCTGGGGATACACCGCGGGCTGGAGCTTCGTGGTCGGCAAGACCGCGTCGTGTGCAGCGATGGCGCTGACCGTGGGTTTCTACGCGTGGCCGTCGCACGCGAATGCCGTCGCAGTCGCCGCGGTGCTGGCCCTGACCGTCGTGAACGTGCTGGGGGTTCAGAAGTCGGCGCTCGCGACCCGCGTCATCGTGGCCGTCGTGCTGACGGTGCTCGTGGTCGTCGTGGTGGCGATCGTCGGAGCCGACGGCATCGATCCCGGGCGGCTGAGCGTCGCCTCCGATGCGGGCGTGGCGGGGGTGCTGCAGGCGGCGGGGTTGCTGTTCTTCGCGTTCGCCGGGTACGCCCGCATCGCGACGCTGGGCGAAGAGGTGCGCGATCCCGCGACCACCATTCCGCGGGCGATCACCGTCGCGCTCGGCATCGCGCTGGTGGTCTACGCGGTCGTCGCCGTCACCGTGCTGTCCGAACTGGGCAGTGCCGCACTCGCTTCGGCGACCGCGCCCATTGCTGACGCCGTCTCCGCGGCGGGCCACCCGGGGCTGGTGCCGGTGGTGCGCGTCGGCGCGGCGGTGGCGGCGCTCGGCTCGCTGCTGGCGCTCATCCTCGGGGTGTCGCGCACGACGCTGGCGATGGCGCGCGACCGCCACCTTCCCGGTGCGCTGGCCGTGGTGCACCCGAGATTCGACAGCCCCTACCGCGCGGAGATCGCCGTCGGCGTGGTGGTGGCGGTCATCGCCGCGCTGGTCGACGTCCGGGGTGCCATCGGGTTCTCGTCGTTCGCCGTGCTCGTGTACTACGCGATCGCCAACGCGTCGGCGTTCACGTTGGGGCGCAGAGCGGTTCCGGTGCTGGGATTGGTGGGGTGCGTCGTGCTGGCCTTCGCGCTGCCTCTCACGTCGGTGGTGATCGGCACGGCCGTCGTGGCGGTCGGCGCCCTCGCCTATGTCGTGCGGGGCCGCATCTCTGGCGCGTGACGCCGCGATGGTGTGTGATTCCCCTTCGTGAGCGCATTCAGTTGGACGCCCGTTGCCGGTGACGCCGTTGTGGTCGGACCCGACGAACGGCTGAGCTGGCCCCGCACCATCGGCATCGGCGCGCAGCACGTCGTCGCGATGTTCGGCGCGACGTTCCTGGTGCCGGTGCTGACCGGGTTTCCGCCCGCGACGACGCTGCTGTTCTCCGGCGTCGGCACGATCCTGTTCCTGATCATCACCGGGAACCGCCTGCCCAGCTACCTCGGCTCGAGCTTCGCGGTGATCTCACCGGTCGTCGCCGCGGTGGGGTCGGACGGTGCGGGCGGAGCCCTCGGCGGGCTGGTGGCGCTCGGCGTAGTGCTGATCCTGATCGGCGGGCTGGTGCACTTCGTCGGGACGCGGTGGCTGAACGCGACGCTGCCGCCGGTCGTCACGGGTGCGGTGGTCGCGTTGATCGGCTTCAACCTGGCACCGGCGGCCAAGGACAACTTCGTGAAGGGCCCGCTGGTCGGCATCATCACGCTGGTGCTGCTGGTCGGGACGCTGGCATTCTTCCGAGGGATCATCGGCAGGCTGGCGATCTTCATCGCCGTGGTCGTCGGCTACGCCCTCGCGTGGGTGCTCGACGACGTCGATGCCGAGGCGAAGGCGGCCATCGACGCCGCGGCCTGGATCGGGCTGCCGCAGTTCCAGACGCCGACGTTCTCGCTGGCGGTGCTGCCGCTGTTCCTGCCGGCGGTCATCGCGTTGGTAGCGGAGAACATCGGGCACGTGAAGTCGGTCGGGCAGATGACGGACACCGACACCGATCCGCTGATGGGCCGGGCGATCGCGGCCGACGGCGTGGCGACGACGCTGGCGGGCTTCGGCGGCGGGTCGGCGACGACGACGTACGCGGAGAACATCGGCGTGATGGCGGCGACGCGCGTGTATTCGACTGCGGCGTACTGGATCGCGGCGGTGGTGGCGATCGTGTTGGCAATGTGCCCCAAGATCGGCGCGCTGATCTCGGCCATTCCGCCGGGGGTGCTCGGCGGGGCGACCATCGTGCTGTACGGCCTGGTCGGCGTGCTGGGCATCAGGATCTGGCTGACGAACCACGTCGACTTCAGCCTGCCGATCAACCAAATGACGGCCGCCATCCCGCTGATCATCGGCATCGCCGACTTCACTTGGACTGCAGGCGATCTGACGTTCACCGGCATCGCACTCGGGTCGATCGCCGCGCTGATCGTCTACCACGGCATGAAGCTGCTCGGGTTGCGGACCGCCCGGGCGGACGACGCGACCGAGGACACCAGCCCCCTGCAGCCGTGAGCGAGTCCTAGGCTGGGGAGATGGACCACCTCACCGACGACGTCATCGCCTTCCTCTCCGAAGGCACCCGCACCGGCAAGCTGGGCTACGTCGCATCGGACGGCCGGCCGCTGGTCGCGCCGGTGTGGTTCATCGTCGAGGGCGGCCAGCTCGTCTTCAACACCGGCAGCGACACGGCCAAGGGACGCGCGCTGGCCCGTGACCCACGGGTCGTCATCTGCGTCGACGCGCAGGATCCGCCGTTCTCGTTCGTCCAGGTGCAGGGCATTGCGTCGACGGGTGAGGATCCCGACGAGTTGCTCGACACCGCCACCCGGATCGGCGGTCGCTACATGGGTGCCGATCGTGCCGACGAGTTCGGCCGCCGCAACGCAGTGCCGGGCGAACTCGTCGTGCGAGTCACGCCGACCAAGGTGATCGCCGCGTTCGACCTCGCCGACTAGAACGGTGGTGGTGGTTCGGGTTGGCGCATGCGGTTTTCGAGGAAGGTTTCCTCGTAGGTGTAGTCCTCTTCGCAGCGGTGCAGGGGTGGCGGGTTGATCCGCCGTTCCCGGTTGGCGTGTCGTTCGGCGAGGATGTCGGCGGCCTGCTGCTTGGTGCGGGTCTGACGCCGGCGCGGCATCATCGCCGTGCGGTCACCACCGGACTCCCCGCCAGCGTTGGCGGGGGTGGCGGGTCCGGTCGGGACGCTCAGTGCGGGGAACACCTCCCCACTACCCGGGGAGGTGGGGTAGCACTCCCCGGCCGGGGAGGTCCACAGCACCGTCCCGTCCGGGGCCTGCTCGTCACGCCACCCCCAGAACGTCTTGCACAAGTGGTGGAACCGGCACAGGCACTTCAGGTTCGACGCGTGGGTGCGCCCACCGGCCGACCACGGCACCGTGTGGTCGACGTCGCAGTCGAACGCCGCCACCTCACACCCGGGGAACCGGCACGTCAGGTCCCGGGCCCGCACGAAGTTCGCCAACCCCCGCGACGGCCGATACCCACACTCCGGTTCCGCCGCCGTCCCGGGGTGCAGGACCGGGCGCAGCCGGGAGTCCCGGGCCAACTCCGCGACGACCTCCGGCGGGATCACCCCCTCATACCCCGCGGTGACCGCGACCCCGCGCCGATCCCCGTCCAGGGCGGCCTGGTCGGCGACGACGTGGATGACGACCGCACTGGTCACCCCGGTGCCGCCGGCGGGGCAGTCGTCGCGGCGGCAGTGGCACGCCATCCGGGCCGCCCCGACCGCCAGCGCGGCCATCGCATCCGCGCGCCGCTGCGCGAACGTCCGCGGATCGTCGCCGCACACCGTGTTCGCCAACTCGGTCAGCCGCGCCGACACCGCCGCCGCATCGGTGGCGTACACCGTCGCGGTGACGTAGGCCAGGCCGTGTTCGATGCCCTCGATCGTCACCCCACGGTCGGCGACGCGGTGTTCGCGGCGCCGGACCGCGTCGAGGTCGACCTCGGCGACGATCGCGTCGATCCGGGCGTCCAGCGCGGTCCGGTTCAACCGGCCCCAGCGTGGTGCCCGCCGCGCGAGGACGGCGTCCACCCCGGCCAGAATCGCGTCGTCGAGGATCAACCCGGTCCGGAACGCCGCCGCCCGAAACGTCGCTTCGTCGACGTCGCCGGCGAGGAACCGTTCCCCCAGCAGCGGCAACTGCTCCCGTAGCGCCCGGGCATACCGGACATGAGCGCCGGCCTGGCCGCGGGATACTCCGAGGGCGGCGGCGATCTCCACCGTCGCCGCCCCGGTCGCATCCACCCACCACTCCTCGGTACCGTCCCCACCCTCGGCGAGGCGCAACTGCATGAAGTCCGCGATCGCCACCAGCCGCTGCGCGGCGGCCTGGGCCTCCGTACGCGCCGCCGACCCCATCCGCTGCAACAGCAGCACCGCGGGATCGGATGAATCGAACATGTGTTCGATTCTACAGGACGTGACCGACATAGCACTGTGTGATGTCTCAGGACATAGGTGACAGTTCTGCATCAGGACTTCGGTGACAGTTGATGTGTCAGGACTTCGGTGACGGTCTGTCGGTTTTGGGGCGTGGGCCCCGTGGTCGACCGTTGCCGACGTATCGAATACCGGGTGCGGGTCGGGTGTGCTCGGCGAGGACTTCGCCCTGAAGGTCGGTGATGATGACCTGGTCGTCGACGGTGACGACGAGGACCTGCTCGAAGGCGCGTTGTGCGTCGACTCGGTAGGTGACCGTGTCCAGATGAATGGTCCCCGCAGTGCTGATCGTTCTGGCACGGGTGTTGGCGGGCAGGTTCGGTGGTGGCGGAGTGCGGGGCCTGCGGTAGGCGCTCGGAACGGGCGCTGGGTAGATCGGCCGGTCCGGCTGGGGACGGGGCGGATCGGCGTGGGGGGTGGCGTCCCACGCCGTCTGCGGGGTGATGCGACCGGGCAGGCCCTGGTGGGGGCGTTCGGTGTTGTAGAGGTGGTCGAACGCGTCGACCCTGGGCTTGGAGTTCGGCCAGCGATCCGGCGAGCGGTTGCTTGTCGAGGTAGCGGAACAGGGTCTGATGGAAGCGTTCGTTCTTGCCCTGGGTGGTCGGCTTGTAGGGCTTGCCGGTGATGGTCTGCACGCCTAGGGCGCCCACATGACTGACGAGTCGGCCGAGGTGTCCGCGCCGGGACGGGTTGAGCGCGGCCCCGTTGTCGGACAACAGTCGTTGGGGTACACCACGATCGGCGACGGCCTTGTCGAACACTGCGATGGCGGCCTGGGCCGTCTCAGACCACGCCACGTGGGAGGCGACCGCGTAGCGGGAGTGGTCGTCGATGAGCTGGAAGATCACGCACGTGCGCCCGCCGCTGAGGACGTACTCGGTCGCGTCGAGTTGCCAGCACGCATTCGGTGCCGGGTAGACGAACCGTCGCCACGCCGAACGGGCCTTTTTCTTCGGCTCGAGCCGAGCCACGCCGGCCTCCCGGAAGATCCGCGCCAGCGCCGCCGTGGACGGCACCTGCGGCAGGCCCATCGCGTGCATCTTGTCGTGCACACTGATCGGCCCGTGATCCAGTCCGGAGGCCTCCAGGGCAGCACGTACCGCCACTGCCTGCGCCTTGACCTCATCACTCAACCTCGACGGACTCGACTTCGGTCGTCGTGTCCTCGGTTGCAGCACCGCGGCCTGCCCGTCGGCTATCGCGCGTTGACGTAACGCGTAGAACGACTTTCTTGAGATACCGTGCTCGGCGCAGAACGTCGAGACCGCACCCCGCGGCGCGTCATCGGGCCACTGCGAGATCGCCAGCCGGACGCGAGGATCGATGGGTTCATTGACAGCCACCCCGGCAGCCTCGGTGCAGAAGTGTCACCACCAAGACCAACCGAAACGTCACCGATGTCCTGATGCAGAACTGTCACCCATGTCCTAAGAGATGACAACCGACATAGCACTGCCTTTTCGAGGACACCGTGGGGCCCTGCCTGATTTTCGTCCACCAAGGCTGAGTAGTGAACCCATCGATCCCAGTCCGTCGCCGGCGGCAGTACTCGAGCAAGCGGACGAGCAGACTCTCGTCGTCATGGAGCGGAAGTGCTCACCGCACACACTCGCGCCCCACATCCGAAGACCACCCAAGTGTCGCCGAAGGCCCGACCACCATGACAGCATCGATCCATGTCCGCCCGCCACGCCCTCGTCCGCAGACCGTCACCCCGACTGAACGAAGGACTCGTCACCCACATCGACCGCAGCGAGGACGTCGACGTCGAACTCGCGCAACGACAGTGGGACGGTTACGTCGCCGCCCTCACCGATGCGGGATGGACGACGCACGAGGTGCCGCTCGCACCGGAGTGCCCGGACTCCGTCTTCGTCGAGGACACGATGGTCGTCTACGGCGACCTCGCCGTCATCAGCCGTCCCGGTGCCGATCAACGCAAGCCCGAGACGGCCGCGGCCGAGGAGGCGGTGCGTGCGCAGGGCTACCGCATCGCGCACATCGAGGCGCCCGGCACCCTGGACGGCGGCGACGTCCTCAAGCACGGCGGAACCGTCTGGGTCGGCCGAGGTGGTCGCACGAATGACGCTGCGATCGAACAGCTTCGAACCCATCTCGAGCCGCTCGGCGCGCACGTCGTGACGGTGCCCCTGACCAAGGTGCTACACCTGAAGTCCGCCGTCACGGCCCTGCCCGACGGCACGGTGATCGGCTACGAGCCCGTCGTCGACGACACGAGCGTCTGGGGTGACCGCTTCCTCGCCGTCCCGGAGGAGCCGGGCGCACACGTCGTCCTGCTCGGCGACGACCTGCTCCTGATGTCGGCGGCCGCGCCGGAGAGCGCCAAGATCTTCGAGGACCGCGGCTACCGCACCGTGCAGGTCGACATCTCCGAGTACGAGAAGCTCGAGGGCTGCGTGACGTGCCTGTCCGTCCGACTGCGCGGACGCCCCGGCTAACCGCGCGACGGCAGCCCGTTCGGCCCGTCCGTCGACGCCGCGTAGGTACCGACGACGAAAGCCACAGCGGGCCCGGTGATCCCGAGTGCGTCGCGGTCGACGTTGGCGATGGTGTCGCGGCGGGTGCGGTACGCGGGGTCGAACGGTTGACCCGCTTGGCCACCCCACAGCCGGGCCTGCACCTCGGTCTTCCGGCCGGCCGCACCTGTGGTGATGCCGCCGATCGGGATGCCCGCGGCAAGGAACGGGGCGTAGTCGCCCGACCGTCCGAGCGGCTGATCCGCGGGCCGCTTGCCCGCCAGGTTGAGGTATCCGGCCAGCGTCCGCTCGATGCCGGCAGACCCGGCCGGGACGCTGGCGGCGGGCACCTGCGGGTTGGGCGCACCGGACTGGTCGCCGTCGTAGGTGAAGTACCCGGCGTTGGTCGAGCCGATCTGATCGGCGTTCAGGTACATCGCGAGGTCGGCCTCGCCATCACCGCCGAGACCCGCGAGGTACTTCGTCGATCCCTCCTGGCCCGCCTCCCCCGCACCCCAGAACGCGAACCGCACCGCGTTGGTGACATCGGGCGACGAGCCGAGCCGCACCGCCGTCTCCAGCACCGCCGCGACACCCGACCCGTCGGCGTTCAGCCCGGGACTGCGAGGCGCGGAGTCCAGGTTGGTGCCCGCGACGATCACCCGGTGCGGATCACCGGTCTTCGTCTGCGCCAGCACGTTCCGCGACGTCACGGTGCGCGACTTCGCATCGAGCACCAGCTTCACCCGAGCGGAGGTGCGGCGCAGCGCGGCATCGGCATCGCTACCGATCACCGCGACGGGCCCCTTCAGCTGCTGGTAGTAGCCCGGCGTGAACAACCCCGGCGCACCGGAGTCGCTGACCACCAGCAGACCCACCGCACCCTCGCCGGTCGCCACGTTCTGCTTTTCCACCAGCGAGCAGTCGGCGTCGTCGACGACCACGATCGCGCCGCGCACCCGCACGTCGCCGTAGTCGGCCGTCGTGCACCCTGCTGACTTCTCGGGCCGGAGGGTCTGCGCGGTCAACCCGCCGGCGGGGGTGGGGACCAGCAGCGACGCCTGGTCCACCGGGAAGCTGCGACCGCCGACCGTCAGCGTCGGGGCACCCGCCGCCGCCAGCACGACGCGGTCGAAGTCCGCGGTCTCGACGTCGAAGCCGTTGTCGCGCAACACTCCCGCGACGTAGTCCACGCTCGCGTCGTAACCGGGCGTGCCGTCCGCCCTGCTGCCGCCGTGCTCGTCGGCGATGTCGCTCAACCGCTGCAGGTGGCCGAACATCCCGTCGACGGTGACCTTCGCGGCCAGGTCGCGCGCCAGATCGACCGGCTCCGCGGCCTTCTCGGGCGCACTGCACGCCGCGAGCACGACGACCGCCACCGCGGCGACCGCACCGGCGACGGTCCGCGTCACTGGTCCTTCACCACGTGCCGGGTGCGGTCCTCGCGGATGGGGACGCCGTTGCGCCCCGTCTCGTCCTGCGCGTACAGCCCCACCGCGTAGGCCACGCCGCGACCCTGGATCTCGAAGGCCGTGCGGTCGATGTTCTCGATCGTGTCACCGGGCTTGTGGTAGTTCGGGTCGAACGGCTTCTCGCCCTGGCCGCCCCACAGGTCCGCCTCCTCAGGCGTCTTGTTGTCCTCGGCGCCGGCGAACAGTCCGCCGGAAGGAACGCCCGCCTGAGTGAACCCGTCGTAGTCGGAACGGCCGTCGAAGCCGGTGTCGCGCCCCTGCTTTCCCGCTCCGTCGAGGTAGGCGGTCAGCGTCCGCTCGATGCCCGCGGACCCCTCCGGCACGCGCGGCACCCCACCGGGCGACGGCGGCGCCGACTGGTCGCCGTCGTAGGTGAAGTAGCCCGGATTGGGCGACGCCAGCATGTCGAAGTTGAGGTAGAGCGCGATGTCCTTGAGCGCCTCGACGTCGAGGGTCTGCACGTACTTGGTGGACCCGATCAGCCCGAGTTCCTCGGCACCCCAGAACCCGAACCGCACGGCGTTGCGCACCTGCGGTGAACTCCCCAGCTGCACCGCGGTTTCCAGCACGGCGGCCACGCCGGAGCCGTTGTCGTTGATGCCCGGGCCCTCGGGCACGGAGTCGAGGTGGGCACCCGCCATCACGACGTTCGACGTGTCGCCGGTCTTGGTCTGGGCGACGACGTTGCGCGTGCGCTCCACGCGCACGCCGGCGTTGAGCTTGAGCACGACCTCGCCGGGATTCTGACGCAGTCGCGCGCCGTCGGCCTTGGTGATGCCGACGACGGGGATCTTGACGTCCGCGGTGGCGCCGAGCGTGCCACCGATTTGGTCGCCGTCGACGTTGTTGACGACGATCATGGCGCGCGCCCCGCGATCGGCGGCGATCTGCTGCTTGATGCCGAAGGCGCACGAGCCGCGGTCGACGAGCACGACGGCGCCCTCGACCGGCAGGCCGTCGTAGTCGGCGGGCGCGCACCCCGGGGTCTCGTCGACACGGGCGGGCACCAGCCTGCCGGTGACGCCCTCGGGCGGCGTGCCGATGGTGTAGTTCAGCGGGGTCGCCTTCACGGTCGCCCCGCCCACCGACAGCGCCGGCTCGTCGGCGAAGGGCAGCCGGACCTCGAACTCGTCGGTCGTGACGTCGAAACCCTTGTCGCGCAACACCCCGGCGACGTAGTCGACGCTGGCCGCGTACCCGGGCGTGCCGAGCGCGCGGTTGCCGCCGTTGGCGTTCGCGATCTCCTGCAGCTTGCCCAGGTGCGCCATCATCGCATCGACGGTCACCCTGTCCTGCTGCTGTCGGGCGAAGTCCGCAGCAGCGCCGGCGTCCGGCGCGGGTGCGCTCGACGGGGCCTCCGGCGACGACGATCGTCCACAACCGGCCAGCACCAACATCGTCACCGTGAGGATCACCATCGTGATCCGAGATCCCTGCCGCATCGTCCCCACGTTAGTCACGCGTCGCGGGAACCGACCACGACGGTGGCAGCGGCGAAGGCCACCGCGACGACGACGACGAAGTAGCACAGCGACCCGAACGGGCCCCACGGCATCGCATAGGTCGGGAACAGCCACTGCACGTCGGCGAACGTGAACACGTTGCCGAACGGCAGGAAGGGTCCGATGCGTGGCCCGACGGTCGGCAGGTTGCCGAGGATGGGTTCGACGACGAGCGGCCACAGCAGCAGAATCGCGACCGCGCCGGCGGCGTGCCGTACCAGCGCGCCCACCGCGACCCCCAGCACCGCGGCGACGGCGGCGAACACCGCGAGCGCGAGGGCGAGTCGCCACACCTCCGGACCGGCGAGCGACAGGTCGGCACCGATCATAGGATCGGCCGACAGCCGGGCGACCGCGACCGCCGCGATCACCAGGACGACGGTGAACACCGCGGAGAACAGCGCGCAGACAACGGCTTTGGCGGCCAGTACGAGCGTCCGGTTCGGCGTCGCCGCGAACGTGTACCGGATGGTCCCGGTGCGGTACTCGCCCGTCACGGTCATCGCGGCGACCACCATGAGCAGCGGCACGCCGAACACGGCCACGCCCATCGCGGCCTGCTGCGGTGCCAGACCTGCCGCGCCGTACGCCGTCGCACCCTGCAGGGCCGCCACGCCGAGGCTGAGCGCGGCCGCCGCCAACGCCGACCACAGCGGTGACCGAATGGTGACGAGTTTGATCCGTTCGGCGTTGAGCGCCGTCATGGCCGTCATCGGTCGGCCGTCCGGTACTGGACCTCGTCCTCGGTGAGTTCGAGGTAGGCCTCCTCGAGCGACGCGCGATGGGTGCTCAGCTCGTGCAGCGTGATCCCGTTGCGTGCGGCGAGTTCACCGATGACGTCGATCGCGGCGCCCCGGACGACGAGTGCCGCGCCGTCGGGTCCGATCTCCGCCCCGATGCCCGCCTCCGACAGCAGCCCCGCGAACTTCTCGAGCTGTGGGCTGCGCACCAGCACGGTGCCCGAACCGGAGCCGGCGACGAACGACGCGACGTCGGTGGCCGCGATCAGCTTGCCGCGGCCGATGACGACCAGCCGGTCGGCGGTGTTGGCCATCTCGGCCAGCAGATGACTGGAGACGAAGACCGTGCGCCCCTCGGCGGCCAACGCCCGCATCAACGTGCGGACCCACCGGATGCCCTCCGGGTCGAGTCCGTTGACGGGCTCGTCGAACAGCAGGACCGGCGGATCTCCGAGCAGCGCGACGGCGATGCCGAGGCGCTGGCCCATGCCGAGCGACAGCGTGCCCGCACTCTGGTCGGCGACCGACTCGAGGCCGACGACGTCGAGGACCTCGTCGACGCGCGTCACCGGGATGCCGTTGGCGGCGGCGATCCAGCGCAGGTGATTGCGGGCCGACCGGCCGGGGTGGACCTGCGTGGCGTCGAGCAGCGCGCCGACCGTGCGCAGCGGATCGGTCAGCTCGCGGTAGCGCTTGCCGCCGATGGTCGCGGTGCCCGACGACGGCCGGTCCAGCCCGAGGATCATCCGCATCGTGGTGGTCTTGCCCGCACCGTTGGGGCCGAGGAACCCCGTCACCACACCCGGTTCGATGGTGCAGGTGAGGTCGTCGACCGCCCGGGTGCGGCCGAAGCTCTTGGTGAGTCCCGACAGCTCGATCACGACGTCGATGATTTCAGGTCAGTGCGGCGACGACGAGGTCCGCCACGGCCCGCATGCCCGCGGCGTTGGGGTGCAGGGGCGCGGGCCGCCCCGGCAGCGGCAACCCGACGCGGGTCGTCCACGGGTCGGCTGACCACGCGTGATGGTCGACGCTGGCATCGGCCACGTGTACGACCTCGCATCCGGTGTCGGCGGCCGCGGTTTCGGTGTGCCGCTTGAGCGTGTCGGCGATCCGCCTGCCAGTGTCGGCATGGGTGTCGGACAGCGGCGGCGCCGGGGTGCCCGCGGGCGGCAGCAGCGTCAGGTAGTCGACGAACAGGATCCGGGCGTCCGGCGCCTTCGCGCGCAGCGCCCGGCCCACGGCGGCGAGGGCGGTCGGCACCCGATCGAGTGCAGCGTCCCGCGCGGCGGGGTCGAGCAGCTCGCGGACCTTGCCGCCGAGCAGTGGCACCGATGCCACGAACCGCGGCAGACCGGCGGCGAACAGGAAGGGGACGTACCCGACGTCGTTGCCGCCGATCGTCACGGTGATCAGCTCCTCGGTGCCGTCGATCCGGGTGATCTGCGGCGGAGTCCCGCGCTGCGCCTCGTGCAGGACGTTGGCGGTGGTGGCACCGGAGAACGTGACGTCGGCCAGGTCGTGACCGAGCCTCGTAGCGACCAGGTGCGGGTAGTTGACCGCCGACCGCCCCGAGCCGAACGGCGCACCCGACGCGGTGGGCCGGATGCCCGGCCCGGCCGCCATCGAGGAACCGAGCGCGACGTAGCGACCCGTCACGGCGTCATCGGACTGGACGCCTGCGCCCAGTAGCGCTTGGGAATTCGTCCCGCCAGACGGGCGAGATGCCCCGCCTGGACCGCGGCGGCCATCGCGGCCGCCATCAGTCGGGGGTTGGTCGCCCGGGTCACGGCGGTCGCGAGCAGGACCGCGTCGCACCCGAGTTCCATGGCCAGGGCGGCGTCGCTCGCGGTGCCGATGCCCGCGTCGAGGATCACCGGCACGCCGGCGCGGTCGACGATCATCTCGATGTGGTGTGGGTTCGCGATGCCCAGCCCGGTCCCTATCGGCGAGCCCAGCGGCATGACCGCCGCGCACCCGACGTCCTCGAGGCGGCGGGCCAGCACCGGGTCGTCGTTGGTGTAGGGCAGCACGACGAACCCGTCGTCCACCAGTTGCTCTGCGGCACGGACCAATTCGATCGCATCCGGCAGGAGGGTGCGCTCGTCGGCGATCACCTCCAGCTTCACCCACTCGGTGCCGAGCGCCTCGCGGGCCAGCTGCGCGGTCAGCACCGCCTCCGCGGCGCCGCGGCAGCCCGCCGTGTTCGGCAGCGGCGTGATGCCCAGGCGGTTCAGCAGATCGAGGACGCCGGTGCCGCTCTCGGCGTCGACACGGCGCATCGCGACCGTCGTCAGCTCGGTGCCCGACGCGACGAGCGACTCCTCGAGTACGGCGAGATTGGCCGCACCACCGGTCCCCATGATCAACCGGGAGCCGAAGCTACGGCCACCGATGGTCAGCTTGCCCGAGTCAACCACCCTGCACCGCCGTCACCACTTCCACCTTCGCACCGTCGGGCAGCACGCGATCCCACTCCGACCGCGGCAGCACCGCCCAGTCGATGGCCACCGCGATCCCCTTGTCCGGCAGGCCCAGCGTCGTCAACATCGTTGCCACGGTGCTGTTCTCGTCCAGAACGACGTCCTCGCCGTTCACCGTCACCATCATGCGGGCACTCCCACCGTCAGCTCGGCGGCGATCGTCTCGGCCGTCCACGGCGCGAGCAGGAACCCCGACCGGCCGTGGCCGGTCGCCACCAGCGTGCGTTCGTCGAGCCTGCCGACGATCGGCAGGTTGTCCGACGTCATCGGTCGCAGTCCGGCCGCCGTCTCGGCCAGTTCGTACTCGCCGAGCGCGGGGACCACCTCGCACGCGTCGTCGAGCAGGTCCCGCACCCCGGAGACGGTGGGGGCGGTGTCGCGACCGTGCTCGTACTGGGTGGCGCCGACGACGACGCCATCGGGCCGCGGCACCAGGTACACCTGCCTGCCGTGCACGCGGGCACGGATCACGCGCGTCGGCACCGGCATGCACCCCTTGCGCCAGCGCAACCGAAGCACCTCGCCCTTGACCGGCCGGACGTCGAGGCCCGGCCAGAGCGTCGGCGCGTCGACTCCGTTCGCGAGCACGGTGACGTCGGCGTCGCGCGTTTCGTCCAGCGATTCGACCGGCGGCGCCCACCGCACCCCGAGCGCTTCGCATGCATCGGTGAGCGCGGCGAGCAGAGCGCGATTGTCGACGGCGAGTTCGGTGTCGGCGACGAGGCCATGCCGGATGCCCTGCGCCAGCAGGGGTTCGTGGTCGCGAGCAGCGCGGGTCGCGGTGACGGGATGGCCCTGCGCGGCGAGCCACTCACCCATGGTCGCGAGGTCGGCCGCGTCGGCGCGGTCGACGGCGACGACCAGCGACTCGCGCGCGGTGACCACGGCATCGGGCAGCCCGGTCAGGAAGTCGTCGTGCCACAGCCGCAGCGACTCCATCCCGATCCGCAGGAGCTCCTCCTCGCCCGGCCAGCCCTCGCTGTGCGGAGCGATCATGCCGCCGCCGACCCAGGACGCGCCGGGGGTCGCCGTGCGATGCACGCGCACCGACCACCCGTCCCGCGCGGCGCGGCGAGCCACCGACAGCCCGATGACGCCGCCGCCCACGACGGCCAGCTCGTACGACATTCGCTCCTGCTCCCTTCGCCGGCATGACCCGGATCAGGTGTGACGGTAAGGGCCGCGTGCCCACTCTCAGCCCCGCTGCCGGGACTCCCGTGACGCTGCCGTCAGCCTACCCGCGGGCACGCTAGCTTGGGCATGTGCGACGACCCCGCGAGCGGCTCCGGACCGCCCAGCTGTACTTGTGCACCGACGCCCGACGCGAGCGCGGCGACCTCGCCGACTTCGCCGACGCCGCACTGCGCGGCGGCGTCGACGTCATCCAGCTCCGCGACAAGGGGTCCGCGGGCGAACGGCAGTTCGGGCCGCTCGAGGCACGCGGTGAACTGGCCGCCCTCGAGGTGCTCGCCGACGCGGCCCGCCGACACGACGCCCTGCTCGCCGTCAACGACCGCGCCGACCTCGCCCGCGCCGCGGGTGCCGACGTGCTGCACCTCGGCCAGGACGACCTGCCGCTACTGATGGCACGCGACGTGATCGGATCGGGACCGCTGATCGGGCGGTCCACCCACGACGAGGCGCAGGTGGCCACGGCGCTGGTCGACGAGGTCGACTACTTCTGCGTCGGTCCGTGCTGGCCGACGCCTACCAAGCCCGGCAGACACGCGCCGGGTCTGGACCTGGTCCGCCACGCCGCCCGGACGGCCGGGGACAGGCCGTGGTTCGCGATCGGCGGGGTCGATGCCGAGCGCCTGCCCGCCGTGCTCGACGCCGGCGCCACCCGCATCGTGGTGGTGCGGGCGATCACCGCCGCCGACGATCCCACCGCGGCCGCAGCCGAGCTGAAGGCGGCGCTCAGTCCCGCCCGTCGACCAGCAGCGGGATAGTCGCGGTCAGGGCGCGCAACCGCGCCCAGCTGGCCGCGAAACCGGGGTGCAGCGGCAGGCCTGCGACGTCGTCCTCGGCCACCCAGCGCAGCTCCGCGCTCTCCCGGTTGGCGACGGTGGCCAGCGGTTCGGGCGCGTCGGCGATGACGGTCGTATAGCTCCAGGCCGGACCGGACGGCCCCGGCACCTCCGAGGTGACGATGGTCTTGCGCACCGTCATCAGGTCGGCCGTCAGTCCGGCCTCCTCGTTCGCCTCGCGGACCGCTGCCTCCTCGGGCGTCTCGTGGCTGTCGCGGGCGCCGCCGGGCAGCCCCCACGTCCCGCCCTGGTGGCTCCACACGGCGCGGTGCTGCAGCAGCACCGCCGCGCTGCCACCAGGCCAGGGCGCACGCAGGAGCAGTCCCGCCGCCCCGTACCGACCCCAGAAATGAGCACCGTCGTCCGACAGCACCCAGCCGTCACCGTCACCTCGCACCACACCAGGATAGAAACCCAGTCGAAACCTGCACGTGTCCCCGATTGCCACCGCGTCGCACCGGAAACTCTTAGACTTCTTTCATAGAATCGGAACACCCCTACCGGCCGCCGGAAAGTCGAGGTCCGCGCACAGGTGACTGTGGAGTTGGCGCATCCTTCCACCGAACCTCTCGCGTCGCGGTCGCCCACCACACCGACCCACCCGCGGTGGTGGTTCCTCTGGACCACGCCCGGTCGAATCCTGACCATCGGCGTCGTGCTGGCCACGTTGGTGATGGCGTCTGCCTTCGCCACCTCGAGCACGATCAACGATCGTCAGCAGGCGCTCACCACGGTCCTCGACCACACCGAGCCGCTCGCGTTCGCCGCGGGTGAGCTGTACACGACGCTGTCCGTCGCCGACGCCGCCGCGGCCACCGCGTTCATCGCGGGCGCCGAACCGCGCCCCGTCCGGCAGCGCTACGAGCAGGCGATCACCGATGCCGCCGTCGCGCTGACCCGGGCCTCGAGCGGCCTGACCGACGAGGACATGGTGCAGCTGCTGGGCCGGATCAACGCCCAGCTCGCGGTGTACACCGGGCTCGTCGAGACGGCGCGCACCAACAACCGCGCCGGCTATCCCGTCGGTTCGTCGTATCTGTCCGAGGCGTCGTCGCTGATGCAGACGCAGATCCTGCCCGACGCACAACGGCTCTACGAGGAGACCTCGCTGCGGGTGGACTCCGAGACCACGGCGTCGACGAGGATCCCGGCGCCGGTGATCCTGGTGGTGCTCGCGACGATCCTGTTCGGCGTCTTCGCCAACCGGTGGCTGTCCCGGCACACCCGCCGACGGGTCAACGTCGGCTTCGTGGTCGGCGGGCTCGCGGTCCTCGTGATGATCGTCTGGGTGGGCACCGCGATCATCATCTCGACGCTCGACAGCCGCAGCGCCAAGAGCACGGCCGCCGAATCCCTCAAGACCGTGACCACCATGGCGATCACCGCCCAGCAGGCGCGCGCCGACGAGACGCTGTCGTTGATCCGGCGCGGCGACGAGGGCGTCCGCAAGCAGTCCTACTACCAGCGCATCGACACCATGCAGCAGCAACTCTCGGCCTATCTGGGCCGCGACGACGCCATCGACAAGGCCGACCTCGCCGACGCCGAACAGCTGCTGCGCCGGTGGCGTGCCGCCGACGACCGGATAAACGCCTACATCGCCGTCGGCAACTACCAGGCCGCCACCCAGGTGGCGCTCGGAACCGGCGAGGACGACTCGACGCCCGCGTTCGACAAGCTCGACGCCGCGCTGAGCAAGGGCATCGCCGAGAGCAGGCAGCAGCTGCGCAGCGACATCGTCAACGCGCGGCGGGTGCTGTCCGGCGCGACCGTCGGCGCCGCGGCGCTGAGCGTGATGGCGGCGATCGCCGTGGCGCTTGGCCTGTGGCCGCGACTGAGCGAGTACAGGTGACCGCGATGCGCAGGGTGCTCGCCGTCCTCGCCACCGCGGTCCTGCTGGCCGGGTGCAGCGAGTCCGCGCCCGCGATCAATACGCCGAGCGTCACCCTCGCCCCGCCGACCCCGGCGGGCATGGAGGAGGCGCCGCCGGAACCCCCTCAGGTGCCGGTCGCCGACGAGGACGACTGCACCGCCAGCCTGCGCCCGTTCCCCACCACGTCGCAGGCCGAGGACGCGGTGCAGAACATCCGCAACCGCGGCAGGCTCATCGTCGGCCTCGACATCGGCAGCAACCTGTTCAGCTTCCGCGACCCGATCACCGGCGAGATCACCGGCTTCGACGTCGACATCGCCGGCGAGGTGGCCCGCGACATCTTCGACACGCCCTCACAGGTGGAGTACCGCATCCTGTCGTCCGCCGACCGGATCACCGCGCTGCAGAACAACCAGGTCGACATCGTCGTGAAGACCATGAGCATCACGTGCGCCCGCAAGGAACTCGTCAACTTCTCGACCGAGTACCTGTCGGCCAACCAGCGCATCCTGGCGCCGCGCGACTCACCGATCGCCGAGGCCTCCGACCTCTCCGGCAAGCGGGTCTGCGCGGTGAAGGGCACCACGTCGCTGCAACGCGTCCGGCAGATCAACCCGCCGCCCATGGTGGTCGAGGTCGTCACGTGGGCAGACTGCCTGGTCGCACTGCAGCAGCGACAGGTGGACGCCGTCAGCACCGACGACACGATCCTGGCCGGCCTCGTCGCCCAGGACCCGTACCTGCACATCGTCGGGACGAGCATGAACTCGGAGCCGTACGGCATCGGCATCAGCAAGGACAACGACGACCTGGTGCGCTTCGTCAACGGGACGCTCCAGCGGATTCGAAACGACGGCACGTGGAACACGCTGTACCGCAAGTGGCTGTCGGTGCTGGGACCTGCGCCGTCGCCCCCCGTGGCGAGGTACGAGCGCTGATGGCGGACGACGTGAACGACGTGGAAGACGACGATTACCCCGGCACCCAACCCGCCGACGTGATGGCCTTCGACTCGCTCGCCACCATGCGGCCGATGGCGACCCAGGCCGTGTTCCGGCCCGACTTCGACGACTCGACCGGCAGCGAACGCGCCACCACCGTCGAGACCGAGCCGCGCGACCAGACGATCGCGATGACGCGGCGGTGGTCGCCGTATCGGCGCCTCGGTGGCGGCCTCGTCGAGGTACCGCGCGTCCGGGCGCGCGACCCGCTCGCCGCCCTGATGAAGAACCCGGTGGTCGCCGAGGCCAAGCGGTTCTGCTGGAACTGCGGCAAGCCCGTCGGCCGCTCCACCTCCGACGGCGCCGCGCTGTCGGAGGGCTGGTGCCCGCACTGCGGCAGTCCGTACTCCTTCCTGCCGCAACTGGCGCCGGGCGACATGGTGATCGACCAGTACGAGATCAAGGGCTGCATCGCCCACGGCGGGCTCGGCTGGATCTACCTGGCGTTCGACACGAACGTGAACGACCGCCCCGTCGTGCTGAAGGGTCTGGTGCACTCCGGGGACGCCGAGGCTCAGGCGATCGCGATGGCCGAGCGGCAGTTCCTCGCCGAGGTCACCCACCCGGCGATCGTCAAGATCTTCAACTTCGTCGAGCACGACGACAAGCACGGCGACCCCGTCGGCTACATCGTGATGGAGTACGTCGGCGGCACGTCGCTCAAGCAGGTCAAGGGCAAGAAGCTGCCCGTGTCCCAGGCGATCGGCTACATGCTCGAGATCCTGCCGGCCCTGGGCTTCCTGCACACCAGCGGTCTGGTCTACAACGACCTCAAGCCCGAGAACATCATGGTCACCGAGGAGCAGCTCAAGCTGATCGACCTGGGCGCGGTGTCCCGGATCAACTCCTACGGATTCCTCTACGGCACACCGGGATACCAGGCCCCCGAGATCGTGCGGACCGGCCCGACGATCGCCACCGACATCTACACCGTGGGCCGCACCCTGGCGTCGTTGACGTTGGAACTGAAGACCCGCAACGGCCGTTACGTCGACGGGCTGCCCGCCGACGATCCCGTTCTGACGCAATACGATTCGTTCCACCGGCTGCTCCGCCGTGCCATCGACCCCGATCCGCGGCGCCGCTTCGCCAGCGCCGAGGAGATGTCCAGCCAGCTCCTCGGCGTGCTGCGCGAAGTCGTGGCCAGGGACTCCGGGGTGCCGCGCCCGGGCCTGTCGCAGACGTTCAGCCCGTCGCGGTCGACGTTCGGCGTGGACCTCCTCGTCGCCCACACCGACGTCTACCTCGACGGCCAGGTGCACTCCGAGAAGCTGACGGCGCAGGAGATCGTGCGGGCGCTGCCGGTGCCCATGGTGGACCCCGCCGACGTCGGCGCGACGGTACTGTCGGCGACGCTGCTGAGCCAGCCCGTGCAGACGCTGGACTCGCTGCGGGCGGCCCGGCACGGCGCGCTCGAGTCGGAGGGCATCGACCTCTCCGAGTCGGTCGAGTTGCCGCTGATGGAGGTGCGGGCACTGCTCGACCTCGGCGACGTCGCCAAGGCCAACCGCAAGCTCGACGACCTCGCCGAGCGAGTGGGCTGGCGCTGGCGCACCACGTGGTTCCGCGGCGTGGCGCAACTGCTGTCGGCCGACTACGACGCCGCGATGAAGCACTTCTCCGAGGTCCTCGACACGCTCCCCGGCGAACTCGCGCCCAAGCTCGCGCTGGCCGCGACGGCCGAACTGTCGGGCAACTCCGACGAGCGGTCGTTCTACCGGACCGTGTGGTGCACCGACAACGGCGTCATCTCGGCCGGCTTCGGACTGGCCCGTGCGCAGTCGTCGGCCGGCGAGCGCGACGCCGCCGTCAAGACCCTCGACCAGGTGCCGCCCACCTCGCGGCACTTCACCACCGCCCGCCTGACGAGCGCGGTGACGCTGCTGTCGGGACGATCCGGCAGCGAGGTCACCGAGCAGCAGATCCGCGACGCCGCCCGCCGCGTCGAGGCCCTCCCCGACACCGAACCCCGCGTGCTGCAGATCAGGGCGCTGGTGCTCGGCACCGCGATGGACTGGCTGGTCGACAACACGGCCAGCACCAACCACATCCTTGGCTTCCCGTTCACCGACCATGGGTTGCAACTCGGCGTCGAGGCGTCACTGCGCGGACTGGCCCGGCTGGCACCCTCGCAGGCGCACCGCTACGCGCTGGTGGACCTCGCCAACAGCGTGCGCCCACTGAGCACGTTCTGATTTGGCGGCCCCGCTCGGGGGGCTGTATCTTTGCGCGCGGCCCGATTCCAAGATCAGGAAGCACCTCATGCGCGCGAACGTCGCCCACCGCACCCGCACCGTCCGGCACCGCACCCTCCGCCCGATGGCAGGACAGCTGTTCGAGGTGACCGTGACCCGCGACGGCGGCCTGTTCGAGGTCGCCATCCCCGAGATCGGCGCCGTGCTGCACGTCGTGCGACGCGCCGATGCCGAGGCCACCGCGCGTGAGTGCATCGCCGTCCGCACGGGCATCCCGATCGGCTTCGTCGCGGTCTGGGTCCGCGACTAGCGTTTAGCCTTGCGCCGACTGTGTGGCTCGTGAATGCAAACGTCGAGTGAGGGCGTTCAGAACCCGCACAGTCAACGAGTCAGATCGGGCACCCTGCCCTACGTAGCTTCTCGAGGACGCGCGTGACGATGACGTCGGGCCGGTTCATCAACTCGGAGCCCACTCGCACGACCGTCCACTTCCGCGACTCCAGCATCGCGATGCGGTCGATGTCCCACGATCGCTGTCTACGGTCCGCCCAGTGCTGCACCCCGTCGTACTCCACCGCGACCTTCCACTCCCGCCACCCCATGTCGACGCGAATGCGGACCCTGCCGTAGCGGTCGCGGAACTCGATCTGCGTCTCGGGCCTCGGGAGGCCGGCGCGGACGAGGAGCAGTCGCAGCGCGGTCTCCCTGGGCGACTCGGCGCCACCGTCCACCTGCCCGATGGCGCTGCGCAGAATCCGAACCCCGCGCGCACCGGGATGCCGGTCGGCGAGCGTCAGGACGTCCGCCCCGTCGAGTCGGGTGGCGTTGGCGAGCGCATCGAGGTGAACGATCCCCTGGTCGCCGCCGATCCTGCGACCGACGTCGAATGCCGTGCGCTCCGGCGTGGTCAGACGGATGCCGTCGACCACGCAGCACTCGTCCGACTCGAGCGTCGACGAGCGGCACAGGATGCCCGAAGGGCCATGACGATCAGCACGATTGAGCTCGGCGGGCAGGCCGGCATCGATCCACTTCGCGCCGTGGATGGCGGCGGCCGACAGGCCCGTCATCACGCAGTCGCCGTCGGCCCACAGCCAGGCTGCCCGCGCACGGGTCAGCGCCGTGACGGGCACGCGCTTCGCCACGTAGGCGTTGCGATAGACCGCGCGGAAGTCCTTCTGCAGGCGACGGGCGGTGACGTCGCCGCGGCGCACCGCTTCTCGTCCGAGAAAGGGCCAGTCGTCGCGTTCCATGACCGCGACGCTCGACCGGACGGCTGACGTCGAACGGCCGTGGACGGGTCGTGCGAGGACGCACTGTGCACGAATCCCGCACTGGGGATGGTCTCTAGCCGATCACCGACGCGCACGCCCTGGCGATCGCCAGCTCCTCGTCGGTCGGGATGACGAGGACCGTGATCGGCGACGAGTCCGACGAGATGCGCCGCGGACCACGCTCGGGTCCGTCGTTGCGGTCGTCGTCGAGTTCGATGCCCAGCGTCAAGAGGCCGCTGAGCGCGTCGCGCCGCACGATCGCGTCGTTCTCCCCCACGCCCGCGGTGAACGTGATGACGTCGGTGCGGCCCAGCAGCGCGAGGTAGGCGCCGACGTACTTGCGCAGCCGGTGCAAGTAGACGTCGTAGGCCAGCTTGGCGTCGGCGTCACCGGCGTCGACGCGGGCGTGCAGTTCCCGGAAGTCCGTCTCCCCACCCAGTCCCCGCACACCGGAACGCTTGTTGAGCATGGTCTCGATCTCGTCGACCGACATGCCCGCCTCACGCCAGAGGTACACCAGCACACCGGGATCGACGTCACCCGACCGCGTACCCATGACCAGGCCCTCCATCGGGGTCAGTCCCATCGACGTGTCGAGCGGGCGCCCGCCCGCGATCGCCGACGCCGACGCCCCGTTGCCGAGGTGCAGCACGATCTGGTTGAGCGACTCCAGCGGCGCCTCCAGGAACTCGGCGGCCTGCTCGCTGACGTACTGATGCGACGTGCCGTGGAAGCCGTAGCGGCGCACGTGCCACCGCTCGGCGACGTCGCGGTCGATGGCGTAGTGCGCGGCCGCCGCGGGCAGGTCGTGGAAGAACGCGGTGTCGAAGACGGCGACGTGTGGTAGGTCGGGCAGCACCTTGCGGGCCACCTCGATGCCGAGCAGCGCCGGCGGGTTGTGCAGCGGGGCCAGCGCCGAGAGTTCCCGCACCCTGGCGATCAGCGCGTCGTCCACGACGGTGGGCTGGTAGAGATCCGGCCCGCCGTGTACGACGCGGTGCCCGACGGCAACCAGGTCGCCGTAGTCGGCGATCTGGTCGAATGCCGCGCGCAGGGCCGCCTCGTGATCGGGCGGGCCGCCGGCGTCACCGATGCGCTCGACGACGCCGTCGGCGATCTGACGACCCGAATCCGGTTCCACCACTGCGTACTTCAGGGACGACGACCCGCAGTTGAGCACCAGCACCGTGCGGTCGGCGCTCACAGTGCCTGCGCCTGGATCGCCGTGATCGCGACGGTGTTGACGATGTCCTCCACCAGCGCTCCTCGCGACAGGTCGTTGACCGGTTTGTTCAGTCCCTGCAGGACCGGGCCGATCGCAATGGCGCCTGCGCTGCGCTGCACGGCCTTGTAGGTGTTGTTGCCGGTGTTGAGGTCGGGGAAGATCAGCACGGTCGCCCGGCCGGCCACCTTGGAGTCCGGCATCTTCGTCGCCGCCACCGAGGGTTCCACGGCGGCGTCGTACTGGATGGGCCCCTCGACCATCAGGTCCGGCTCTCGCTCGCGGACGAGTTCGGTTGCGGCTCTGACTTTCTCGACGTCGACACCGGTACCCGACGTGCCGGTGGAGTAGGACAGCATCGCCACCCTCGGCTCGATGTCGAACTGGCTCGCCGTACGCGCCGACGAGATCGCGATGTCCGCCAGCTGCTCCGCCGTGGGATCCGGGACGATCGCGCAGTCGCCATAGGCGAGCACCTCGTCGGCCAGGCACATCAGGAAGATGCTCGACACCGTGGACACGTCGGGCAGCGTCTTGATGATCTCGAACGCCGGCCGGACGGTGTGCGCGGTGGTGTGCCGGGCGCCCGACACCATGCCGTCGACCATGTCGTTGTGCACCAGCATGGTGCCGAAGTACGAGACGTCGTGGATGGTCTCCCGGGCCTGCTCGACCGTGACGCCCTTGTGCTTGCGCAGCTCCGCGTACTGCTCGGCGAACTGGTCGCCCAGGTCGCTGGTCCTCGGGTCGATGACCGTGGCATCGGAGAGGTCGACGCCCAGTTCGGCTGCCCTGGCGCGTACCGCGGGCTCGTCGCCGAGGATCGTCAGGTCGGCCACCGCACGCTTGAGCAGGCGGCCCGCCGCCTTGAGGATCCGGTCGTCCTCGCCCTCGGGCAGCACGATCCGCTTCCGGTTCGCGCGGGCGCGGTCGAGCAGCTGGTAGGTGAACATCTGCGGCGTGACGACCGACGGTCCCGCGATCGACAGCGCCCTGATCAGATCCGCGGTGTCGACGTGGGACTCGATGAGTTGGATGGCGGTGTCCACCTTGCGCTGTGACCGGGTCGTGACACGGCCCCTGGTCTGCGCCACCGCGCGGGCGGCGTCGTAGGTGCCGAGTTCGGTCGTGACGATCGGCAACCGCAGCCGGAGCCCCTCGACCAGCGCGGCGATCGACGGATGCAGGGGCAGACCGCCGTTGAGGATGATGCCGGACAGCGACGGAAAACCCTCGGCGGCATGCGCACTGGCGATGGCCAGGACGACGTCGGACCGGTCGCCGGGGGTGATCACCGCCATGCCCTCGGTGAGCCGCTCGACGACGTGCTCGGCGGTCATGCCCGCGACGAGGACGCCGAGCGCCTCCCGCTCGAGCAGGTCGTCGTCCCCACTGATGACCGTGCCGTGCACGGCGTCGCGCAATTCGGCGACCGACGGCGCGATCAGCAGCGGCTCCTCCGGCAGCACGTAACACTTCACCCCGTCCGACTCGATCCGCTTGAGCGCGTCGGCCACCTCGGCGAGTTCATCTGGGGTGCAACGGTTCGCGACCACGGCAGCCGTGTGCGCGTGCTGGCCGGCGATCTCGGAGAGGCACAGCTCGACGACGTGCGCGACCTCGTCGGGCGTCCGGTCGGCGGCCCGCACGGTGAGGACGATCGGCGCGCCGAGATTCACCGCGATGCGGGCGTTGACGCTCAGTTCGCTGGGCGAGGCGACGTCGGTGTAGTCGCTGCCCACGATGAGGACGGCGTCGCACCGCTCGGCCACCTGGTGGTAGCGGTCGACGATGTCACCGAGCGCGGTGTCGGGGTCGTCGTGCAACTGCTGGTAGCTCACCCCCACGCAGTCCTCGTAGTCGAGGCCCGCGGTGGTGTGCGCCAGCAGTAGCTCGAGGATGTAGTCGCGCTCCTCGCCCATGCGCGTGATCGGCCGGAACACGCCGACCTTGGCGATCGTCGCGGCGAGCCGGTGCAGGATGCCCAGCGCGACGGTCGACTTGCCGGTGTCGCCCTCGGGGGCCGCGACGTAGATGGACGTGCTGCTGGATTGCTTGCCGGGACCGTCAGCCACGACCACAGCCTTCCGCATCGCGTCCGATCCGGCCACACCCTCCCCCCGGACTCGGCGAAGTCCCGGTTGACACCACCCCCGGCGGGTTACCGTACGAGTTCGCCGGCAAACCGCACGAGGAGAACGATGAGCAGACTCTTCCCGCGACTGTTCCACCTCGTCATCGCCTCGGCCGTCGTCGCCGTCCTCGCGTCACCCGCGGCGCCGAGCGCGCGAGCGGAGCCCGCCGTGTCCCCCGCGATCGGCTGGGCCCAACTCGGGCTGTCGGACAGTCTCGAGGTCACCGGAAACAACGAGCCGACCCAGGTCGAAATGCCGGTACCGCAGGGGGTTTCGCCCACCGTCCTGACCGGGACGATCGGTGCGTCCACTCGCGTGGCCGGCCGCGTCGACGTGCTCGACGGCCGGGGCGTGGTGCTCGCGAGCACGCCGATTCCACTCGACGTGCCGTCGGCACCGTTCGTCGTGGACGTGGCGGCCGCCGAGGTGGTGGCGGGTGTCGCGACGTTGACGTTCGTCATCCGCGACGTCGACGACATCGGCACGGAACGGTGCCGGCAACCTCCGTCGGTGACGTTGAGCCAGCTCGCCACGACGTACTCCGGGCCCACGCCGAACCCGCGGACGGTCGCCGACTTCCTGCCCGGCTACCTCGACCGCGTCACCATCTCGATCGGCGAGACCCCCACCCGCGAACAGCAACAGGCCGCGCTGGTCCTGGTGGCCGAACTCACCCGTCTCTACCGGCCGATGCCGATCAGGGTCGACGTCTCCACCGGCGCCGCCGCGCCGCTCGGCGACGGCGCCGGCACGCAGCGCACCATCGCGATCGTCGAGGGCGACCGTGCCGGGCTGACCGTCGACGACCCCGACACCCCGGCGGCGGTGTTGACCATCTCCGGCCGGGGAGAGGAACTGCTGCGGCAGGTGGACCTGTTCACCGACCGGCGATTCGACCTCGCGCAGTCCTCGTCGGCCACGGTGACGTCCCTGGACCGGGGCGCGCCCAGGACCACCGACAGCCTGTCGTTCGCCGACCTGGGCGTGAAGGCGGAGACGTCCGTCCTGGGCGTCACCAACCTGTTCGTCGGCTTCGACGCCTCGGCGTTCGGGTCGGGTCCGATCGACGGTGCGACGGTCCACGTGCTGGCCAGGTACACGCCGGTGACCAACGCCGACGCCTCGCTGCTGATCCGCTCCGGCAGTTCGGTACTCGCCTCGGCCCTGCTGGATCAGTCGGGCGTCGTCGACCTGACCGCCGACGTCCCGGCGAGCGCGATCAGCTCGAACGTGCCGCTGGCACTGGAGGTGCGGTATGCGCCGAGGAGGAGTTGCTCGGACGTGCTCGACCGCATGACGTTCTCGGTCGATCCCGAGTCGCGCGTCACCGTGCGTCCCGCCGACACCGATCGTGGTGGGTTCGCCCTGCTGCCAATGGCGTTCACACCGGAGTTCGACGTGGCCGTCGACGACGTCGAACAGATCGGCTACGTCGCCCAGGCGATCAACCTGATGGCCCAGCAGTCGACGGTGGCACTTCGCCCCAACGTGACGACCCTCGACAGCGCGACGTCGAGCGGATCCGGCCTGCTGGTGGCCGCGCCGGGCGGTGACCTCGCGCGGAGGGGCATGCCCCCGCCGCTGCTGCGGACGAGCGAGGACGCCGTCGACGTCGAGGGCACGCCCGTCACCGGGATCGACCTGAACGGTCCACTGGGCGTCGTCGGGGCGTATCCGAACAACGGCCGCATGGTGCTGGCGATCGACACGTCCGGAGGCACCGGACTGCTGGACCAGACGTTCGACTACGTCCGTGGCCTCGAGGGCCGATGGGCGACGCTGACGGGTGACGTGGTCGCCACCGGCGTCGCCGGTTCGACGGTCGAACTCTCCGTGCGGATGGATCAGCAGACGGCCGCGCCGGCGAGTGCCTCGACCGAGGGCCGGCCCTGGTGGACGTGGGTGGCCGTGGCACTGGCCGCCGCAGCCGTGCTGGCGGTCGCTGCCGCGATCGTGCTCGTCCTCCGACGGCGCGCCCGCGGGTAGGCGTTCACCCCGTCAGCTGACGGTCGGATTCAGCGGGACGTCGACGCCGACGACCAGGCCCATGTGGTCGGAGCCGGGCAGCGGCACCCGCTGCAGCGAGGACGCGCTGCTGAGGCGCACGAGTACGTGATCGATGCCCAGCAGTGGCGGCGGCACCCTGCGCTGGCCGGGGAAGGTCCGGCTCATCCCTGCGCCCGCCTGCTCGGCGGCGTCCCGGTACCCGTTGTCCAACAGGCGGCGGAACGGCAGCATGTCCACCGTCGCGTTCAGATCGCCCGCGACGATCACCGCCCCCGACCCGGCGTCGAGGGCCAGCGTCCGCAGCGTGGCAGGCAACCGCTCGACGTCCCGGCGCCATGCGTCGATCGGCGCGGGCCACGGTGCGGCCAGGTGTACGGCCAGCACCGTCGGGTCGAAGGCCACCCCGGGAACGCGGAGGCGGACCTCGAGCATCGGCATCGCATACCCGTCGACCGGGGCGGACTCGACGATCGGATGACGGCTCCACACACCGATTCCCGATGCGACGTCGCGAGGATCGACGACCCGGTAGGGGAAGTCCCGATCGACGCCGGTCGCGCTCAGACCCGCCTGGGCCTCCGGCGTCATCTCCTGGACCACGAGCACGTCGGCGAGGTCCCTGGCGGTCGCGGCGGTTGCCCGCGCGTCGGCTCGCCCCATGCCGAGATTCGCCGTCATGACCCGGACGGGAGTGGTCTGCGCCTGCCTCGTCTCCGGACCGGTGTACAGCGGGATGCGGACGGCGACCACCACGAGCATGGCGACGACGGCCAGCACCACGGGCACCCAGCGCCGACTCAGCGCGAGCAGGACCACCGCGACGGGGGCCGCCAGCATCAGGTAGGGCGACGCGCTGGTCAGGATGACCATCACGTGGTCGGTCACCGGCAGGTACCGCACGGCGAGACCGAGGCACGCGGCGACGAGAGCACCCGCTCCGAGCACGGTGCCGATCCATCGGAACACCACGCCTGACACCCTGCCTCACCAGCCGTGACGGAATCAATTCGGACCTTCGAAACGCAATGTGACCTAGATCATACTGACGGTTGCGTAAATCCAAGGTTATCGTCCAGATAGTATTTTTTCGCTGGCGTCGATACCGGGTGTTTGCTCAATCGGCTTCACGACCACCCCCCTTCACCGCCAGGAACCAGACATGCCACCTTTCGACGGCGCCGTCATCACGGACGCCACCGCGATCCGTCGCACCTCCGCCCACGAGGCGTCGCCGGTTCACCCGGAACCTCCCCGAACCGGCTCGGGACGGTGGACACGGGTCGCGGCCATCGTCGCCCTGAGCGTCGTCGCCTGCTGGACCGGCTACGAGCACGTCGTCACCGCCGCTCTCGCAGGCTCGCGCACGGCCCACCTCCTGGTGGTCCCACTGCTGGCCGCGCTGATCGCCACGGGCTACCGCTCGGCGCCCCGCGGGGTCCGGGACTCCGAGACGGACGTGATCATCGCGACGCTGTTCGGGATCGTCGGACTGACCGGTCTGCACCTGGTCGGCACCCGCATCCCGACGCTGGCCGGGCTGTGGCAGCTGCACCAGCTCGCGATCGTGGTCTGGCTGGCCTGTGCCGTGGCGGTGCTGTTCAGCGTCCGCCACGCCGTCCGGATGTGGGCACTGTGGCTGTTCGTCCTCTGTTGCGCCACCCCGCTGCCGTTCCTCCTCGCGGCGGCCGGTCTCGGCGGTTCGCGCACCGCCCACGGCCTGCTCACCGCCGCAATGGGGGCCGTCGCCGTGTTCCTGGCGGGGCGCTACGCCACCATCGGACGACGGTCCGTCGCCGCCCTGGGTTGCCTCGTCGTGGCGGCGATCCTCGTGGTGGTCGTCGGCGCCCACCTGCACCCGCTGGCCCTGGTCCTGGTCGTGGGTGGTCTGGTCCCCGCGATCGCCACGCTCGCCCTCTCGCGCCTGTCGGCACCGCACCGGTCACCCGGCGCCGGGCAGCTGCCCGCCCTTCGCTCGCGTCGTTCCCTGATTTCGCTGGGGGTCCTCGCGGCGACGGCGGGGGCGTTGCTGATCGGGACGCCGGCCAGATCGTCGGCCGTCGTCGCGACCGTCGACGGCGACTGGATCGCCGGGGCCGGGCTGGGCGCGCCGACGTCGTTCCCCTTCATCACCCGGCTCCTCGGGCCGGGCGCGACCCTGGAGCGTTACGCCGTCCCCGGGCGCGCCGGCCTCCCCGCGGCCGCCGTCGACGTCATGACGACCTCGGATCCCGCGGCGCTGGACGACGTCGCCGACGCCGTCTGGTACCCGACGGCCCTGCCGCTGGAGTACCGCCCGGCATCGGGCGGCTCGCTTCCTCCCGGTGCGCGCACGATCCACACCAACGCCGACACCGCGACCGACGGTGGCGGACGCGACTGGTACGCGGTGACGTGGACCTGGCGCGCCGGACCGTTGAGCCAGCGCGTCACGGTCATCACGAGCCAGACCATCGGTGGCGACGTGATGCCACCGGCGCCCCGACCACTGACACTGCTCGACACGGCGGTACGGCCGGCCATGTGGCTGATGCGTCAGCAGCCCGACGCCGCCAGCCGCGTCGATCCCCTCGTCCGTCAGCGCGCCGACGAGGTCGTCGGCCGGCTCGTCGGCGCCCACGGTGTCTGACCTCCGGCAGCTGCCCGCACACCTTTCGGCCAGGAGCATCCTGGGCCACGGCGCGCTGCTGAAGATCGGTGTGGGGGCACTCCTCGTCGTCCTCGCGGCGATCCTCTGGCCGCACGTCGTCCCCCCGCTGCTCACCGGGGTCGTGGCGCTGCTCTACCTGGCCTCGACGATCGACCGGAACTACCTACTGCTGCGCGGACTTCGGTCCTCGGCGTTGATCCGCGTCAGCGACGAGGAGGCACTCGCACCGACCGCCGACGAGCTACCGGTCTACACCGTGCTGCTGCCCGTGTACGACGAACCGACGATCGTGACGAACCTGATCAACGGCGTCGGCAGACTCGACTACCCCGTCGACAAACTCGAAGTCCTGCTGCTGGTCGAGGAAGACGACGTCGCCACTCAGACGGCGCTGCTCGGAGCCGACCTGCAGTCGACCCGGATCATCCTGGTGCCGCACAGCCTGCCCAAGACGAAACCCAAGGCGTGCAACTACGGGATGTCGCTACCCGACCTGCGGGGCGAGTTCGTCACCATCTACGACGCCGAGGACGTCCCCGATCCGCTGCAACTCCGCCGCGCCGTCGTGGGTTTCCGGAGCGCGCCGCCCGGGATCGGTTGCCTACAGGCCCGATTGGGCTACTTCAACGAGAGGCAGAACCTGCTGACGCGCTGGTTCTCCCTGGAGTACGACCAGTGGTTCGGCGTCGTGCTGCCCGCCGTCGAGGCGTCGCGGTGCGTGGTCCCCCTCGGCGGGACCTCCAACCACATGCCGACCGCGGTGTGGCGCGAGATCGGCGGCTGGGACGAGTTCAACGTCACCGAGGACGCCGACCTGGGAGTCCGGTTGGCGCGACACGGCTTTCGCACGCTGATCCTGGATTCGACCACGCTCGAGGAGGCCAACTCCGACGTCGTGAACTGGATTCGGCAGCGGTCCCGCTGGTACAAGGGCTACCTGCAGACCATGCTGGTGCACCTGCGGGAGCCCGCGGCGCTGCGCGGCGAGATCGGCGTCAAGGCCACGCTGCGGATGATCAACATGACCGGCGGCGTGCCGCTGACGAGTGCCTTCAACCTCGTCTTCTGGTTCAGCATGCTGGTGTGGGTGCTCGGCCGGCCGGACTTCATCGGCGCACTGTTCCCGCCGCCGACCTACTACGCCTGCCTCGCCCTGTTCCTGATCGGCGCCCCGCTGTCGGTCTTCACCGGTCTGGTGGTCACCCGGTCACTGGGCAAGCCGCACCTCTGGTGGGCCGCCCTGCTCGCACCCCTGTACTGGGTCCTGCAGTCGTTCGCGGCCCTGAAGGCCATCCACCAGTTGATCTTTCGGCCGTTCTTCTGGGAGAAGACGGTGCACGGCCTCGACCACTCCCCCGAACCCCTCGCCCAACGCACTCCACCGGAGGTCACCTCGTGAAATCAGTCTTCAAGGCGCTGGCGGCGCCGCTCGTCGTCGGCACGGTCGCGGCGCTGACGTACACCGCACCCGTCGCGACGGCGGAACCGTCCGCCACGCCGATGTCCGAGTCGGCCGACGCCGGCGTGCCCGGTCCGCCCAGCGTGACACCGCCGCTCACCTGGTCCCAGCTCGGGCTGCCCAACCGGATGGAGCTGATCGGTGCCAACCAGCCGGCCGAAGCCGCCGTGCCGGTACCCGCCGGGGTCGGTCCGACCGTGCTCGTCGGACAGATCGGCTCGGTGGTCAACGTCGTCAACGGTCGCGTCGACGTCCTCGACGGCCGGGGCGTCGTGCTCGGCAGCATCGTCGTACCGGCCGACCTCGCCACCGTGCCCTTCACCGTCGACCTCGCCGCGGCTCAGGTCACCGACGGGAGGGCACCACTGAGATTCGTTCTCCGCGATGCCAATCCGTCCCTGGACAGCTGCTCGCAACCACCGTCGGTCACGTTGGATCAGCTCTCGACGTCCTTCTCCGGGCCGACGCCGGATCCGGTGACGGTGGCCGACTTCCTGCCGGGCTACCTCGATCAGGTGGTCGTCCAGGTCGGCGCCGCACCGACCACGAGCCAGCAGCAGGCCGCACTCGACCTGGTCGCCGAGCTGACCCACCTCTACCGGCCGATGCCGGTGCGGGTCGACATCGCCACCGTCGACGGCGTCCTGCCGCCGACGGGGCTGTCGCGCAGGGTGATCGCGATCCGGGACGGTGGCGACGCCGGGATGGTGGTGGAGAACCCGGGCACCCCGGCCGCCGTGCTGGCGATCAACGGGACGGGTGAGCAACTGGTCCAGCAGGTCGACATGTTCGCCGACCGGCGCTTCGCACTCGCGCAGACCCCCTCCGCCGCTGTGCTCGAGGCCACTCGGGATCGCGCGCAGTCGACCAACATCAAGACGTTCGGCCAGCTGGGCATGACGGGCCAGACGTCGGCCCTGGGCGTGACCACGATGTACGCGGGATTCGACGTCAGCGCGTTCGGGGTGGGTCCCGTCACGAACGCCCAGGTGCACCTCAAGGCGACGTACACGCCCGTCATCGGCGGCGAGGGGTCGGTGCTCATCCGCTCGGGCTCGACGGTGCTGGCGACCCACCGGCTCGACGGTTCCGGCCGGCTCGACCTGACCGGTGACATCCCCGCCGAGTCGATCACGTCCAACGTCGGCATGGCGCTCGAGATCCGCTACGTGCCGCGGCAGGAGTGCGCGCCGATGAACGACCGGATCACGTTCGCCCTCGACCCCTCGTCCACGGTGACCGTGACGCCCGGAATCCGGAACCGGGGCGGCTTCCCGGTCCTGCCCATGGCCTTCACGCCCGACTTCGACGTCGCGATCGACGGCCCCGACGGCATCCGCTTCGCGGGGCAGGCCATCAACCTCATGGGTCAGCAGACCGGCATGACTCTGCGACCGCAGCTCGTGACCTTCGCCGACGCGGCCGCGTCCGGTGCCGGCCTGCTCGCGGTGACCAGTGGGGAGCAGTTGGCCTCGGCCGGCATGAACCCGCCGCTGCTGCCGGGAGCGTCGACGTCAGCCGGTGTCAACGGAAGCCCCGACACGGAGATCGACGTGAACGGTGCGCTCGGCGTCGTGCAGTCCTTCACCCAGAACGGCCGCACGGTCCTGGCGATCTCCGGAACGGGCGACTGGTCACTGGTGGACCGCAGCTTCGACTACATCCGCGGCCTCCCCAACCGCTGGTCGTCGCTGACCGGTGACGTCGTCGCGACGGGACCGGCGGGCCAAGCCGTCAATCTCACCGTCCGCGAGGGCGGCGGAATGCTCAACGAGTACCCCGGTGACGGGTGGAAGTGGTGGGTGTGGGTCAGCGTCGCGCTGGGCGTGATCGTGGTGCTCGGCGCCGGCGTGCTGGTCGTGGTGCGGCGGCGGCGTGTCGGCCACTGATGTGATGGCGCCGGCGGCGACGGCCGTCGGCGCGACGCTCGACGACGTCGCCCCGCCGGTCCGCCGCGGGTGGGGCGTGGCGCTGTTCGCCGCCCTCGCCGCGCTGTACTTCGGCGTCGGCACCCTGCTGGTGTTGCGCTACAACCTGTTCGACCCCGACGCCCCCAGCCGGGTGGCCAATGCCGGCTACGTCGTGTTCAGCCGTCAACCCCACCTGTCGGCCATCGGATTCGTCTGGAACCCCCTGCCGAGCATGGTCGAGATCCCGGTGCTGCAATTCAGTCGCTGGTGGCCCGAACTGAAGACGCACGGTCTGGCCGCCGTGGTGCAGAGTTCGCTCTTCATGGCGGGTGCCGCGCTGATGGTCCGCCGGATCGCCCTCGACCGTGGCGTGGGTGCAGGATGGCGGTGGGTGGCCGTCGGCTGCTTCGCGCTGCAGCCGATGATCGTGGTGTACGGGGCGTCGGGCATGAGCGAGGCCGCCGAGACGTTCTTCCTCGTCTGGACCATCCGCCACCTCGCGCAGTGGATCCGCAGCGACCGGGTGGGCGATCTCGCCTGGGCCGGAATCGCTTTGGGCCTCGGCTATCTCGCACGCTACGAGGTCGTCCCGGCCGCCGTCGGCGTCGCGCTCCTGGTGGCCGCGGTGGCGTTCCGGCGGGCACGCGCCGCCGAACGACTCGACTCGACCATCCTGTGCGTGCTGATCGTCTCGTTCCCGCTCGCGTGCGCCTTCACCATCTGGGCGGTGACCGGCTGGGTGGTGTCCGGCGAGCTGTTCGCGACGCTGTCCTCGCAGTACGGCAACGGCAGCCAGGTGGCGGGGGCGGCCGAGCGAGGCGGACCGTTGGCGGGCGCGGCGTCCGACGACTGGGTGGTGATCGGCGCGCGACTGCTCGGCATGCAACCGTTCGTGGTGATCGCCGCCGCCTGTGCGCTCGCGCTTGCCGTCGTGCGCCGCAACGCCGTCGTGCTGGTCCCGCTCGCCACTTTGGGACCGGTTCTCGCCTTCGCGGCGTGGAGCCAGTACTCGTCTACGACGTTCGGATGGTTCCGCTTCTATCTCCTGGCGATACCGCTGGTCGTGTGCGTCGCGCTGCTCTGCTGGTCACCCGACGCCACGGGTGACGGGGCCCGGCGGCTCGGCGCCGGGCTGCTTACCGCGTCGCTGCTCGTCGGCGCACCGGTCACCGTGTACGCGATGTCCGATCAGCGAATCGGCAACCAGCAGTTGCAGTTCGGGCTCGCGTCCCTGGTCGATCCGCACGGCCGTCCGGCCGGCGAACAGTGGTACCGGCGGCTGATGGTCAACGACCGTTCGCTGGCCGACTACTTCGACCGTCGGAACCTGCCCGACGGATCGGTGCTCATGGACACGTTCAACACCTGGGGCATCTGGCTGTCGTCGGACCGCCCGCGACAATTCGTCATCACGAGCGACTACGACTTCACCGCGGTGATGAACCGGCCGTACGACTTCGGCGTGCGCTACGTCGTAGCGAGCAACCCCGCCATCAGCGACGCCGATGCACTGAACGTGCGCTATCCCAGCCTGTGGAACGACGGCGCCGGGCTCGGCACGCTGGTGCACTCCGTGTTCGGCGCCACCGGCGACGAACGCTTCCGCGTCTACCGGATCACCGGTCGGCCGGTCCCTCCGGCGAGCTAGCCCAGCTTGCGCAGGCGCGGCTCGAGGTCGCGCTGGAACAGCTCGAGGAACCGGCGCTGATCGTGGCCCGGCGCGTGGAACACGAGGTGGTTCAGACCCCAGTCGACGTAGTCCTTGACCTTCTCGACGGCCTCGTCGGGATCGGACGCCACGATCCAGCGCTTGGCGACCTGCTCGATGGGCAGCTCGTCGGCCGCCTTCTCCATCTCGAGCGGATCGTGGATGTTCGTCTTCTGCTCGGAGGTCAGCGACAACGGCGCCCAGAATCGGGTGTTCTCCAGCGCCGCCTCGGGATCGGTGTCGTAGGAGATCTTGATCTCGATCATCCGGTCGATGGCGTCGGGCGCCTTGCCCGCGGCCTCCTCGCCCTCCTTGACCGCGGGAATGAGCTTGTCCTTGTACAGCTCCTCACCCTTGCCGGAGGTGCAGATGAACCCGTCACCCGCGCGGCCGGCGTACTTGGCCACCTGCGGCCCGCCCGCGGCGATGTAGATCGGGATCCCGCCCTCGGGCACGTCGTAGATCGAGGCGCCCTTCGTCTTGTAGTACTCGCCGTCGAAGTCGACCCGGTCGCCGAGCCACAGCTCGCGCATCAGCCGCACCGACTCGCGCAGCCGCGCGTAGCGCTCCTTGAACTCCGGCCACTCCCCCTCGTAGCCGGTGGCGATCTCGTTGAGCGACTCGCCGGTGCCCACGCCGAGGAAGATCCGGTCGGGGTACAGGCAGCCCATCGTCGCGAACGCCTGCGCGATCACCGCGGGGTTGTAGCGGAACGTCGGGGTCAGCACCGAGGTGCCGAGCACCAGCCGCTTGGTCCGCTCGCCGACGGCGGTCATCCAGGCCAGCGAGAACGGCGCGTGGCCGCCCTCGTGACGCCACGGCTGGAAGTGATCACTGACCGTCGCACTGTCCATGCCGTGCGCCTCGGCCTCCACGGCCAGCTCGACGAGCTCACGCGGGGCGAACTGCTCCGCCGACGCCTTGTATCCCAATTTGAGTTCAGCCACGCTTCTTTTCTACTCCTGACGTGACCGGGATATTCCACCCGTCTCGATACACTCTCTTCCATGGCGGCCCTGACAGCCATCACCGATTCCGTGCACTTCGCCCAGACCGACCTGGTCAACTGGACGCTCGTCACCGATGGCAGTGGTGTGGTGATCATCGACGCCGGATTCCCGGGTCAACGCGACGAAGTCGTCGAGTCGGTGCGTGAACTCGGCTTCGGCATCGACGACATCCATGCGATCCTGCTGACCCATGCCCACGTCGACCACATGGGTTCGGCGATCTGGTTCGCGAAAACCCATGGCGCACCGGTGTTCTGCCATGCCGCCGAGGTGGGTCACGCGCATCGCGAGTACCTCGAGCAGGTCTCGCTGGTGGACCTCGCGCTGAAGATGTGGCAGCCCCGCTACGCGCTGTGGTCGGCGACGATCGGGCGCAAGGGCGCGCTGGTACGCGACGGCATCCCCACCACGCACGCGCTCACCGAGGAGGTCGCCGCGGCGCTGCCCGGCACCCCGATGGCGATTCCCACGCCGGGCCACACCGGCGGGCACTGCTCGTACGTGGTCGACGGGATCCTGGTCAGCGGCGACGCGATGGTCACCGGACACCCGGTGTCGACGCGCACCGGCCCACAACTGCTGCCCGGCCTGTTCAACCACGACCAGGCGGCGAGCGTGCGCAGTCTCGCCGCACTCGGCCTACTCGACACCGACGTCGTACTGCCCGGTCACGGACCGGTGTGGCGGGGTCCCATCCGCGAGGCGGCCGAGCAGGCCGCGCGGTGACGTTGCACGACGACCGCAGGCGCGCCAGTTCGTTCGGAGCGGCCGCCGCGCAATACGACCGGTTCCGCCCGACCTACCCGGAGGACCTGATCGCCGGTCTGGTCCCGGGACGGGGGTCGACGGTGCTCGACGTCGGCGCGGGGACCGGCATCGCCTCGAAGCAACTGGCCGACGCGGGCGCCGACGTGGTGGCCGTGGAACCCGATCCGGAGATGGCTGCGGTCGCCGCGGCCAAGGGCCTCACCGTGGACGTCGCGACGTTCGAGGACTGGGAGCCGGCGGGCCGGACCTTCGACCTGGTGGTCTTCGCGCAGTCGTTCCACTGGGTGGAGCCGGGGTCGGCGCTGACCAAGGTCGCCGGTCTGCTGACCGACGGTGGCCGGCTGGCGCTGCTGTGGAACCGGATCGTCCAGGTCCGCCCGTCCCTCGAGGACTTCGACGCCGCCTACGCGGGCATCGTCGACGACTGGCGCCGGCCGTCGGAGGGCATCGAGCGCTCCGAGCGGCTGAGCACGCTGCTCGACGAGGCAGGCTTCGTGAACGAGCGGCAGTCCTACGGCGAGGACCTGCACTACTCGACCGGCGACTGGATCGACATGGTCACCACCTACTCGGCCGTGCTGACGCTGGAGGCCGACGCCCGCGAGCTGCTGCGGGCCCGCCTGCGCGAGTGCATCGGTGACGGCGGCGTGGACGCGACCAACGACGCGCTCGCGGTGGTGTGCCCGCGTCGCTAGGTGAGGACCTCGATGCCCAGCAGGAAGATCGAGGTCAGGCACAGGCCGCAGGACACGGTGATCGCGGGCATCAGGATCATCGAGTCGAGTTCCACGTCGTCGAGGGCGTCCTCGGCGACCCGGCCGAACAGCACCCGCCCGACGACGTTGCCGCGCAGCGCGCGCACGGCACGTTCGACCGCCGAGGTGTTGCGGTAGCGACCCAGCAGCGCGCGGAACGCGAAGCCGCCGACGAACACCAGCACGGCGGCGAGCAGCAACAGCCACCCCACCACCAGTTGCGTCAGCACACGAAGGAATCTAGAGGCCGAGCCGCTCCTCGTCGAACACGACGGCGGGCCGCTCCCGTGGGCCGGCGGGCAGTGTCGGCATTCCGCTGACCTCGAAGTGAGGGCCGCGATGGTCGATCCGCCGGATGGTCGACGGCGCCGTCCCGTGCACCCAGCCCGACCACAGCGCCTCGACGACGGCGGCGAACTCCTCGGCGCGCCCGTGCGGCCCGCCGTGCAGCAGGACGCCGGCGCGCCCGGCCGACAGGTGGTCGAGCGTGGCGAGGCGACGGGCCACGGTGAACGGCGCCGCGGTGGCCACGTCGACCTCGATCATCAGACCGACGCGGTCGGTGACGCCGGCCAGCGCGGCAAGGGTCATCGCGTCACCCACCAGGTAGTCGACGCCGGACAGGTCGGCCACGCGGGTGGACGGGGTGACCCGCACCGCGACGCTCACCCGATGCCCCAGCGTTCGGCGATCAGTCGATGCGAGCGCAGCCGGTCGGCGTGATCGTGCGTGACGGAGGTGATCACCAGCTCGTCGGCGTCGGTGACGCGCCGCAGCGCGTCGAGCCGGTGGGCCACCTCGTCGGGATCGCCCACGAATTGCGTTGCGGTACGGTCCCGCACCGCCTCGGCCTGCTCGGGCGAGAGCGGCTCGAAGGAGTCGGGGTCGGGGTAGGGCACCGCACCGCCCTCGGCGCGGATGGCGTACACCCACCGGCCGAAGCTCGATGCGAGGTGCACCGCCGTGTCGTGGTCGTCGGCCACCAGGACGTCGGCGGACACCACGACGTAGGGCTCCGGCAGCGCCGCCGACGGCCGGAAGGCGTTCCGGTAGGCCTCGACGGCGTCGAGCGCGGTCGCCGGGGTGATGTGGTAGCTCGCCACGAACGGCAGCCCGCGACTGCCGGCGACCTCGGCGCTCTGCCCCTTGCTGCTGCCGAACACCCACGGCCGCAACGGCGCACGCTCACCGGGCACCACGTGGGTCTCGTGACCATCGGCGGTGAAGGTGCCGTCCAGCATGGCCAGGATGTCGTCGACCTGGGTGGCGAAGTCCGGCGTCTTGGCCTCGGGCTGCTGCAGGACGCCCATGCGCGCCTTGAGGACCGGGTTGCGCATCAGGGTGCGGATGTCGAACGGGGCGGGCACCACGACGCCGTCTATTTCGAGCCACTCCGTGCGCCGTGCGGGAGGCGGCGGCTTGCGGTCGTCGTTCGCCTCGCGGCGCCGTTGACCGGACCGGCCGACGCCGAGGTCGATGCGACCCGGGTGGAACGCGTCGAGGATGCCGAAGCTCTCGACCGTCGCCACCGCGGTGGTGTGGCCGAGCTGCACGGCAGCCGCACCCACGTGGATCCGCTCGGTGGCCGAGGCGATGTGTCCGATCAGCACCGCGGGCGACGACCCCGCGACCGCGACGAAGTGGTGTTCGGCGACCCAGTAGCGCGAGAACCCCCAGCGCTCGGCATGCCGGGCGAGATCGACCGTGTTGCGCAGCGCGGTCGCCGCGTCGGCGCCCTCGCTGATCGGCGAGAGGTCGAGGATGGACAACGGCACGGTCATGGCGCCCCCTGGTGGACTAGTCGCTGACGGAGGGTCTGGGACTCGGAGTAGTTCGAGCGGAATCGGCCGGCGGAGCGCAGCAGCGGCGTCACCTCGTCGACGATGAACGGCACGTCGACGACGTTCACCGACGGCCGGAGCCGGAACCCGTCGACGCCGAGCCGGTTCCACCGAAGCATCAGGTCGACGAGTTCCGCTGCATCACCGTCGAACACGTAGGCGTCCGACCGTTCGTCGAGGACGTGCGTGGACGACACGAAGACGTCGGCGTACACCCGGACGCCGCCACCCGAGTCGGCGACCTCGCCGAGGATGGTCGACACCGCACCGTCGTCACGCGGTGTCACGAACACCAGATCGGCAGCGTGCGAGGCGAACTCGTACACCCGCCGATTGTGCGCCAGCGCGGCGACGACCGGGCGCGGGCATTCGGCGCGAACCTCCGCCACGACGTCGGACGCAGGCGTGAACGGGTCCCCGGTCGACGGTGGCCTGCCGAAGAGGGCCGCCTCGTACGCGGTCGTGCTGATGCGCGGCTGCCAGCCGGACCGACCGCCCGACAGCTCGTCGAGCGCGGCGACCGCGGCGGCGATCTCCGGAGCCGGGGTGTGGGTGACCGTCGCGACCGGCACCAGTCCGAGGTGGGTGGTGGCAGTCACGACGCGCGCGGCGACGAGGAACGCGTCGGGCCGCCCGGCGAGCCACCGGGGATCGACCTCCGGCCTGCGGCGGCGCTGCGGGGTGAGTCCGTCGTCGAACGTCACGAAGTCGAGCAGCCCACGCTCCGCGGTGGCGGCGAGGCCGGCCCAGTAGCCGCCGTCGAGAACCGACGCGCCGGCCGGCGAGTGACGCCACGCCTCCGGATGCCAGCCGAGCCCCTCGAGCGCGACCGAGACCGGCAGGTGCGCGGTCACGCCAGGTCCTTGAGGAAGGCGACCGGGTAGACCTCGCCGCCGTCGGCCTCCAGCGGTTCCGCCAGCCGTCGGTACCCGGTGGCCAAGTACAGCGCCTCGGCCTCGGGCTGCTTGTCGCCGGTGGTCAGGTAGATCCGGCGGTAGCCGAGGGCGACGATCTCGGCCTCCAGCACGGCCAGCGTGGCCCGGCCGTGTCCGCGCCGCCGGTGTGCGCTGTCGGTCCAGATGCGCTTGAGTTCCGCGGTCCGGTCGTCGAACCTGCGGAACGCTCCCCCGGTGACCGGGACGCCGTCGACGTGGCCGATCACCATGCCGCCGCCGGGCGGGGCGAACTCGTCGGCCGGGTAGCCGCGCAGCCACCGGCCCACCCGTTCCACGGTGCTCCCGTAGCGGGTCGCGTACTCCACGGCCAGCTCGGCGAGCAGCGGCGCGGCCAGGGGATCGTCCTGACCGACCGCCACGAAGGTGGCCTCTCGACTGCTCGTCATCACCTCCGTTCGTACCCGCACGACGGGTCCAACGCGAGCCCGCGCGGCGCATTCCTGATCACGGACTTCCACTCGTGGTGATCCGAAGGCCGCCCCGGCCGGCGACGCACTACCGAACCAAACTTGACACGTGTAAAGTTTGGCGCCATGGACAACATCAGGGGCAAGACCATCGCGATCACCGGCGCCGCGCGAGGCATCGGCCACGCCACCGCCAAGGCCCTGCTGGGCCGCGGCGCACGGGTGGTCATCGGCGACCGCGACGTGGCGGTCCTCGAGTCGGCGGTCACCGAACTCGGCCGGTACGGACAGGTCACCGGCTACCCACTCGACGTGACCGACCGCGAGTCGTTCGAGGTGTTCCTCGACAAGGCCCGCACCGACGGCGCCGGTCACATCGACGTGCTGATCAACAACGCGGGCGTCATGCCCATCGGCCCGTTCCTCGAGCAGAGTGAGCAGTCCATCCGCTCCTCGATCGAGGTCAACTTCTACGGTGTGCTCGCCGGCTGTCAGCTGGTGCTGCCCGAGATGGTCAAGCGCCGCCGCGGCCACGTCATCAACATCGCCTCGATGTCCGGCATGATCCCCGTGCCCGGTCAGGTGGTCTACGTCGGCGCGAAGTTCGCCGTCGTCGGACTCTCCGTGGCGCTGGCCGACGAGATGGCCCCGCACGGCGTCGAGGTGTCGGTGGTCATGCCGCCGTTCACCAACACGGCGCTGGTCTCCGGCACCAAGGAGACCGCGGGCACCAAACCCGTTGAGCCCGAAGTGATCGCCGCCGCGATCCTCAAGACGCTCGACAAGCCCAAGACACAGGTGTCGGTGCCGGCGCCGCTACGGTTCACCGCCGCCGCGGCGTCCATGCTCGGCCCGCGCGGCCGCCGCTGGATGAACAGGAAGCTCGGCCTCGACAACGTGTTCCTCGAGTTCGACCAGGCCGCACGCAAGAGCTACGAGGACCGGGCGCAGGCTTCCCTCGGCGTCGTCGAGAAGAACTAGAAGCCCTGCGGGAGCGGATCTCCCGCGCGGAAGGCCTCGAGGTCCGCGAGGCCTTCCGTCAGCTCCGCCATCGTGAACTGATAGATCTCACCGTCGGGCGTCGAGCCGACCAGAATCACCTGCGGCGCAGCGGGATCGGTGACGACGACCCGGGTGACCGGCTCGATCGCCTCGTCGTCGAACTCGGCCGCCGACGGCGGGTAGACCCACGTCACGAACTCGTCGCCGGAGAACTCCTCGTCATACTCCCAGCCCCGCCTGCTGAGCAGATCGTCGAGTTCGGTGACGGCCGCCAGGTCGGCGTGCACCTCCGGCGGCATCCACCTGTCGTTGCGGGTGGACACCCGCTTCTTGCGCCGAGCCTTCTTGGCCGCCGAAGCCTTCGACACGGCTAGCCGAGCGCCCGGTCGAGGTCGGCGATGAGGTCCTCGGTGCCCTCGAGCCCGATCGAAACCCGCACCACGCCGTCACCGAGGCCGATCGCAGCACGTCCCTCCGGGCCCATCGCGCGGTGGGTGGTGGTGGCCGGGTGGGTGATCAGCGACTTGGCGTCCCCGAGGTTGTTCGAGATGTCGATGACGCGGAGCCCGTCGAGAACCTCGAAGGCGCGGGCCTTCGTTCCGCCCGTGAGTTCGAACGTGACGACCGTTCCGCCGCCGCTCATCTGGCGCTTCGCGAGGTCGTACTGCGGGTGCGACTCGAGGAACGGGTACTTCACCCAGCTCACCCCCGGGTGCCCCTCGAGGAACTCGGCGACGCGGTGGGCGGACCGGTTGGAGTAGTCGACGCGGATGGCCAGCGTCTCGAGACCCTTGAGCAGAGTCCACGCGTTGAAGGCGCTGATCGCCGGTCCGGTGTGGCGCATCAGCTTCTGCACCGGGCCGTCGATGAACTCCTCGTCACCGAGGATGGCGCCGCCGAGCACGCGGCCCTGACCGTCGATGTGCTTGGTCCCGGAGTAGATCACCACGTCGGCGCCCAGCGGGATGCCCTGCTGCAGCAGCGGAGTCGCGAAGACGTTGTCCAGCACCACCTTCGCCCCCGCCGCGTGGGCGAGGTCGCACACCGCGGCGATGTCGACGAGTGACTGCATCGGGTTCGACGGCGTCTCGAAGAAGACGGCCTGCGTCGGGACCGAGAGCGCCTCCTCCCACTGCGCGAGGTCCTCGCCGTCGACGAAGACGACCTCGACCCCCCAGCGCGGCAGGATCTCGCTGCAGACGACGAAGCACGAGCCGAACAGACTGCGCGCGGCCACCAGTCGGTCACCCGCGGCCAGCAGCGCGCCGAGCGCGGTGAAGACCGCGGCCATGCCGGTCGCCGTGGCGAAGGCGGCGGGAGCACCCTCGATCAGACGCAGACGCTCCTCGAACATCGAGATCGTGGGGTTGCCGTAGCGGGAGTAGACGTACCGGTCGATCTCGCCGGTGAACGCCTTCTCGGCATCGCCCGCCGTCTCGTAGACGTACCCCGACGTCAGGTACAGCGCCTCGGACGTCTCCTCGAAGTTGGACCGCAGCAGACCGCCGCGCACGCCGATCGTGGCCTGGCTGACGCCGTCGGGCAGGGGTGCCGGGATACGGACGGACGGCACCTGTCCCTTCTCGTCGGCGCTCACGACTGCCTCCACGGCAGCCCGACGGCCTTCCAGCCGGTGGCGCCGCGGTGCCCGTCGGGGCCGACGTCACCCTCGAACCCGTCGAGCACGTTGAACGAGGGCAGGATTCCCGCCTCGGTCGCCGCCTCGGCAGCGCCGATGGATCGGTTGCCGGAACGGCAGAGGAAGACGACGGGACGCTCACCGGGCGTCACGCCGGACGCCACCAGGTCGTCGACGAAGCCGTCGTTGTGGGTGCCGTCGGTGCGGTTCCACTCGACGTACACGACGTCCCTGTCGAGCGAGGAGGTGTCGGCCACTCCGACGAAGCGCCACTCGGCTTCGGTCCGACAGTCGACGAGCACGGCCTCGGGGTTGTCGACCAACACCTTCCACGCCTCTTCCGGCGTGATGTCTCCCGCGTAGCTCACGTTCGCGAGTCTCCCATACCTAGCTGGGGCCCGGCGAGCACACCTTCCAGGCTCCGTCCTCGCGGACCAGGGCCAGGTCGACGCTCACGGTGTCGTCCGGCGTCTTGTCGAAGTGGTAGGTCACCGAGGCGGTCGCGTCGTCGCCGGTGATCGCTACCTCGCCGATGCCGTCGACGTAGCGCTCGCCGTTCTCGGCCACCGAAGCACGCTGTCCGGCAATGACTCCCGACTCGTCGCCGTCCTGCGCGCGGCAGGTGTAGAGCCGGAAGTCGGCGTAGTCGTCGCGCTGCAGGGCGTCGTTCTGGGCGACCACCGCGCGGCCGACCTCCTGCTCCGGCGTCGGCCCTTCGTCGGACCCGGAGTTGAACACGACGATTCCGATCACCACGAGGCTGATGATTGCCAGCGCACCGAGGAACGGTGCGATCGTGGGCCGGTCGGCGGCCGGCTCCGTGGCGTCCGGATCGTCTGGCTCGGTCATGGCACCCGCAGAACGCTCGACACCCGGTGCGCCCGGTCGCGGGCCCGCACGACGTCGGGTGCCGTCGCCACCGCGACCGCCGCGCCGTCGACGAGCCGGACGTCGCTCTCGGGCACCGCCAGCGCCTCGTTCAGCATGCCGGGGGCAGCGCCGTCGCGGTCGATGACCTCGGCCGCCGCGGGCGAAATCATGATCGTGTCGATCGACAGGCCGAGGATGGCGCGGGCGTGCAGTTCGAACTGCGACAGCCGTTGCGAGCGCAGCGTCACCAGACCGACCGCCTCGGGCCGGGGGCGGACGTGCGAGAAGTAGACCTCGTCGCCCGACACCAACAGGTCGACGCCGAACAGGCCGCGTCCGCCGAGGGAGTTGACGATGCGGGCGGCGATCGAGCGGGCGGCGTCGAGTGCGGCGGGCGCCATGTGGTGCGGCTGCCACGCCTCGAGCGGCCCGCCGTCGGTGCGCCGGTGACCGATCGGCTCGCAGAAGTGCACCGCGGGGCCCGTCGGGCCGATGGTCCGCACGGTCAGCAGCGTCACCTCGTCGTCGATGTCGACGACGGTCTCCGCGATCACGCGCCCGGGTCCCCCCGCGGCGTCCGACGTGGCCAGCTGCCAGGCGGCGCCCACGTCGTCGGGCCGGGTGAGGATCGACCGGCCGCCGGCGGCGTCGCCCGCGACCGGCGAGACGACGAGTGGGAACCCCGCGTGCTCGGCCACCGCGTCGAGTTCCTCGGCCGACCCCGCGAACCAGAACGGGACGGTCGGCAGGCCGAGTTCGTCGGCCGCCAGCTTGCGCAGGCCCTCCCGGTCGAGCGAGAGGCGCGCGCTGCGGGGGGTGGGGAACACCTCGACTCCGTCGCGTTCGGCGGCGGCGATCAGCACGTCGGCGGGCACCTGCGGGGAGTCGGCCACCACGAAGTCGTGGCCGTCGTGGGACGTGTCGGCGGGGTCCACCGTCGTGACCACCGCACCCAGCCGTTCGAAGGCGAGCGCGAGGTCGCCGCCCGGCACGGCAGAGCCCAGCAGCAGCACGCTGGGTCCTCCGGCGGGCCGGCTCGCGGTCGTTTCACTCATCGCCTGTCCACCCTGCCAGACGCTCAGGACGGTCCGGAGTCGACCAGCATGTCGAGGTAGCACCACCGCCACGTCTCACCCGGCTCGACCGACCGCATGACCGCATGGTCGGTGTCGTGGAAGTGCGCGGTGGCATGCTTGTGCGGGCTCGAGTCGCAACAGGCGACGTGCCCGCACGTCAGGCACATCCGAAGGTGCGCCCAGATGGTCTCGCCCAGAACGGCGCAATCCTGGCACCGACCGGGGCTCTGCGGTTCCGGGTCGGTGCCTGCTACGGCGGCGGCGAGGTGCTCGCACGTGCTGGGCGGGGAATTCGTGTCGCGTTGCCGCGTTCTCCTCCGCATGCTGATCAGGATAGGGCGGGACGCGGCCGCCCGGGGAGGTGACGAGTCGTGAGTGCGTCGCTGCTCGCCGTTCTGGTGGTGTCGGTGCTGCTCGCCGCCATCGCCCGCCGCTACGACGTGTCCGCGCCCCTGGCGCTGGTGCTCGCCGGGCTGGCGGCGGGGACCATCCCCGGCCTGAGCGGCATCGAACTCGAGCCGGAACTGGTGCTGTTCGTGATCCTGCCGCCGCTGCTGTGGTCGGCGGGGCTGGAGAGCAGTTACGTCGCACTGCGCCGCAACGCCCGGCCGATCGGCCTGCTGGCGGTGGGCCTGCCGCTGGCCACGACGTTCGCGGTGGGGGTGGTGGCGTTCCACACCGTGCCCGAACTGACGGTCGCCGCCGCGCTGACGCTGGGCGCCATCGTCGCGCCGCCGGACGCGGTGTCCGCCGCGGCGATCGGTCGCAGGCTGGGGCTGCCGCGTCAGGTCATGACCCTGCTGGGTGGGGAGAGCCTGCTCAACGACGCGACGGCGCTGACGGCGTACAAGGTCGCGCTCGCCGCCGCGATCGGGACCGCCGCCACCTGGGGCAGCGGCCTGGGCACGTTCGCGCTGGCCGCCGCGGGCGGCGTGGCCGTCGGCGGCGCGATCGGCTGGCTCATCGACTACGTCCGGACGTGGCTCGACGACCCGCTCGTCGAGAGCGCCATCGGCCTCGTCGCGCCGTTCATCATCTACTTCGTGGCCGAGGAGGTGCACGGCTCGGGCGTGATCGCGGTGGTGGTCGCCGCGCTGCTGCTCGGGCAGCGCTCGGTGCGCGCGACCTACGCCACGCGGCTGCAGGACACTGCGGTGTGGAAGGCGGTCCAGCTGGTGCTGGAGTCGTTCGCCTTCCTGCTGATCGGGCTGCAACTGCCCACGGTCGTGTCCGAACTGGCCGGGATCCGGGCGTCGACGTTGGCGATCGCGTCGGCCGCCGTGTTGGCGACGGTGATCGGGATCCGCATCGCGTGGGTGTTCGCGTTCGCCTACCTGCCGCGCCTGCTGTCGCGCCGCATCCGCGAGGAGGAGCCGCGCCCGACGCCCGCGCAGGTCTTCGTCGTCGCGTGGGCCGGGATGCGCGGGGTGGTGTCGCTGGCCGCCGCCTTCGCGGTGCCGACGACCACGCTGAGCGGCGAGGAGTTTCCCGGCAGACCGCAGCTGGTGTTCCTCACGTTCGTCGTCGTGGTCGGCACGCTGCTGCTGCACGGGCTCACGCTGCCCTGGATCATCAAGGTCCTCGACGTGCCGAGCGACGACCTGCACCGCGACGCGCTCGAGACTGCGGCAGCGCAGACCAAGGCGGCGCGGGCCGCCGCGCAGCGGCTCGACGACATGGTCGCCGAGCAGAAACCGGGGTCTATCTCCGAGTACACGCCGAAGGTGCTGCGCGCGTGGAACGAACGCCGCAGCCAGGCCGCGTGGGAGGAACTGGGCCGCAGCGACGAGGAGATCGGGCACGAGAGCCCGGCCGCGACGTTCCGCAGGCTGCGGCTGGGCATGCTGGCGGCCGAGCGCGAGGAGTTCATCAGGCAGCGCGACGCCGGGACGATCGACGACGAGGTCCTGCGGACCGTGCTGCGGGGACTCGATCTGGAGGAGGCCGCGCTCAACCGCGACTGACGGTGTCCACCCCGATGTCGGCGGGCATCTCGGCGCGGAACGCCCGCATGCCGTCGACGAGTGCGCCGAAGACCCGGTGCGCGGCCTCGAGGTCCTCGTCGGGCACGTGCGCCATCGAGGTGTGGGTGTGGTCGGCGAGGCTCGTGAAGAATCCGCGTGCCACCTCCATGCCGTGGTCGGCGTAGCGCAGGATCACCTTGCGGCGGTCGGACGGATCGACCTCGCGGCGCAGGTGCCCGGTCTCGGTCATCCGCTCGACCAGGTACGTGATCGCGGCGCCGGACAGGCCCATCTGCCTGCGCAGGTCCCCCGCCGTCATCCGGACCTCGGCCGTCTCGGCGATCATGACGAACAGCAGAGCGCGAAACTCGTTCGGCGACAAGTCATTCTGATCGGCGAAGGAACGCGCCACCCAGTCCGATTCGGACGACAGCTCCCGCAGGTCGCCGGCGATGCGCCGTTCCAGCTCACCCCGGGACGAGCTGGGTGGCGTCGGGTCGGACATCGTGGCAATTCCTTTGGCAGAGTTGGCGCTCGAAGCATAGTGCCAGAGCCTGGGGACGCCCCGGGTTGATTTCTATTTAGAAAACTGAAATATTCGTCGGGTGAGCAGACGCACCTCCTGGGTCGTGGCCGCGATCGTCCTGCTCGGGTCCGTCGCCGCCCTCCTCCTGATCGGCAGTTCGGCGTCGGCGGAACAGTCCCCCGTCGCGGTACCGGCGACCTCGGAGTCCGCCCGTGCCGACGCCACCCGCTCGGCGTTCCCGCAGGGCGACGCCGTGCCCGCCGTCGTCATAGCCACCCGCACCGACTCCGGCGCGCTGACACCAGGCGACCTCGCAGCCGTCGACGCGGCCACGGCACGGGCGCTGACGGCGGCGGACGCGGCCCCGTCCGGGCCACCCGTCATCGTCTCCGACGATGGTCGGGCCGCGGTGGCGACCGTGCCACTGCGCGGTGACCTGTCGGGCTTCGCCCTCGGCGACGCGGTGTCGTCGATCAGGTCGGCGGTGACCGATGGACTGCCCGGGGATCTGCGGGCCGAGGTCACCGGCGGCCCGGCGTTCGGTGCGGACATCGCGGACTCGTTCAGCGGCGCCAACGTCACCCTGCTCGCCGTCACCGCGTTCGTCGTCGCGCTGCTGCTGATCGTCACGTACCGGTCGCCCGTGCTGTGGCTGGTGCCGCTGATCGTCATCGCCCTCGCCGACCGGGTCGGGTCGGTGGTCGGCGCGGCCATCGCCACCGCCGTGGGTACCAGTCCGGACGGATCGACGGGCGGCATCACCAGCGTGCTGGTGTTCGGCGCGGGCACGAACTATGCGCTGCTGCTCATCTCGCGCTACCGCGAGGAACTGGGCGGCGGAGCGGACGCTGGACTGGCGCTGCGGACGGCCCTGCGCCGTGCCGGGCCCGCCATCGTCGCGAGCAACGCGACGGTCGTGCTGGCCCTGCTGACGCTGCTGCTGGCGACGTCGCCGAGTACCCGCAGCCTCGGCGTCCAAGCGGCCGCCGGCCTCGTCGTCGCCGCCGTGTTCGTGCTGCTGGTGCTGCCACCGGCGCTGGGACTGTTCGGGATCCGGCTGTTCTGGCCGTTCGTGCCGAAGGCCGGCGCGCCACCGTTGACCACGACGGGTGCGTGGCACCGCATCGCCTCGGGCGTGGCGAGGCGTCCGGCACTGGTGTCGGCGGCGGCCGTCGCGGTCCTGCTGGCGTTGAGCGCGGGACTGCTCGCGACGCCCATCGGGTTGTCGCAGACCGAGCAGTTCCGGGTTCGGGCCGAGTCCGTCACGGGCTTCGAGACCCTGGCCGAGCACTTCCCCAGCGGCGTCACCGGACCCACCCGCGTGGTCTCGGCGACGTCCGCCGACGCCGCAGTGGCCCAGGCGATCACCGGAACCCCCGGCGTCGTCTCCGCCACCCCGAACGGCACGTCACCCTCGGGCCTGACGCAGTGGTCGGTGGTGCTCGACGCCGCGCCCGCGTCCGACGGTGCGCTAACCACGGTCGGCGCGCTGCGCGACTCGGTGCACGCCGCCGACCCCGACGCGCTGATCGGCGGACCGGACGCCACCGCCGTCGACGCGAAGGCCGCCGCGCGGCACGATCTGAGCGTCGTCGTGCCGGCGGTCCTGGTCGTGGTGCTCGCCGTGCTGTACGTCCTGCTGCGGGCGGCGCTGGCACCGCTGGTCCTGGTCGGGGTCACGGTGCTGAGCGCACTGGCCGCGCTGGGCCTCGGCGGCTGGGTAAGCGTGCACGCCTTCGGTTTTCCCGCCCTGGACAACGCGACGCCGCTGTTCGCGTTCCTGTTCCTGGTGGCGCTCGGCGTGGACTACACGATCTTCCTGGTCACCCGCGCCCGCGAGGAGACCCCAGAGCACGGCACCCGCGAGGGCATCGTGCGCGCCGTGTCGGCCACCGGTGCGGTGATCACCAGCGCGGGAATCGTTCTGGCAGCGGTGTTCTGCGTGCTGGGCGTCCTCCCGCTGATCGTGCTCACGCAGATCGGCATCATCGTCGGCCTCGGCATCCTGCTCGACACGTTCGTCGTGCGAACGGTGATCATCCCGGCGCTGTTCACGCTGATCGGTCCGCGGATCTGGTGGCCCGCGCTGAAGCCCGACCGCTAGATTCACCCCATGGACCACGTCGTCGACACCGTGCTCGGTCGCATCCGGGTTCAGACGGAGGGCACCGGCGAGGCGATCCTGTTCTGGCCCAGCCTGCTGATGACGGGCGACATGTGGGCGGCTCAGGCCGAGTACTTCGGCGGCGACCACCGCGTCGTCCTCGTCGACCCGCCGGGACACGGTGGAAGTGATTCCCTGTCAGCTCATTTCACGTTCGACGACTGCGCCCGGGTCATCGTCGACGTGCTGGACGCGCTCGGCATCGACCGCACGCACGTCGTCGGCAATTCGTGGGGCGGCATGATCGGCGGCACGTTCGCCGCCCGCCACCCCGACCGCATCGGCCGGGCCGTACTGATGAACTGCACCGCGTCACCGGCGGGCCCGTGGCAGAAAGTCGAGTACGGCGCACTGCTGCGCGCCGCGCGGGCCGTGGGCGGCATCCGGCCGCCACTGACGCGGTCGGTGCTCAAGGCCTTCCTCGGCCCCACCACGTTCGCGACGCGTCCCTCGGTGGTCGACGCCGTGCGGTCGTCGGTTCAGGCCGTCGACGTGACCTCGAGCGCGTGGGCGGTGCGCAGCGTCGTACCGCGACGACCGGACCAGCGCGGTCTGCTGGCGTCGGTGCGGACGCCGGTGCTGGTGGTGGCCGGCGCCGAGGACGCGACGTTCCCGGTCGACGAGACGCGCGCCATGGCCGACGCCATCCCGGGATCGCGGTTCGTGGTGCTGGACGGCGTCGCCCACCTCGCCGCGCTGGAGAATCCGGCGCTGGTGAACTCGCTCGTCGCGGACTTCCTCGCTAGGGGCTGACGGTCGGGCTGTGGCCCACCGACGACCGCGGCACCCTACGGGGCGGATTGTTCTGCGCGAACCCGGTGCACGTGCCCAGGTGTCCGCCGACGCAGGGCACGCCGTTCATCGTGGGAACCGGACCGCCGGACACGATGGTCGGCGCGCCGTTGTAGGCGTGGTCGTCGGTCGCCGAGGCGATCGGCGCGGCAGTCGACGCGACGAAAGACACTGCGGCGCAACCGGCTATCGCGAGCCGGGCGAGCCATCGGTGGTGGTGGGTCGTCACGGGACCTCCTTCGCGGTCACCACCGACGATACGCGGCCATTTCGGCCGCCCGGGAAATCCGTCGGTACCGTCGATGGCATGACCCATGCCCCGCCCCAACCGCCGGTGCACATGCGCCGCGACGGGTTCGACCCGACGCGCGAACTCGGCGAGATCCGCGACACCGTCGGCGTCCAGGACGTGGTGAACGCGTTCGGGATGAAGGTCTACCTGATCACCCGTCACGACGACGTGCGGGAGATGCTGTCGGACCACGAACGGTTCTCCAACGGTCGCCCGCCCGGCTTCGTCGTCCCCGGTGCGCCGCAGGCCACCGAGGAGGAGCAGGCCAGCGCCCGGGCAGGCAACCTGCTGGGCCTCGACCCGCCCGAACACCAGCGGCTCCGCCGGATGCTGACCCCGGAGTTCAACTTCCGCCGCATCAAGCGGATGGAACCCCGCATCACCCAGATCGTCACCGAGCACCTCGACGCCATGGAGCGCCGCGGCGCGCCCGCCGACCTGGTCGAGCAGTTCGCGCTGCCCATCCCGTCGCTGGTGATCTGCGAGCTGCTCGGCGTGCCGTACGAGGACCGCGCCGACTTCCAGGAGCGTTCCGGACGGCAACTGGACCTGTCGCTGCCGATGCCCGAACGGATGGAACTCGCCCGGGCGGGCCGGGAGTACATGCTCTCGCTCGTCTCGCGGGCCCGGGCGCATCCCGGTGAGGACATCCTCGGCATGCTGGTCCGCGAGCACGGCGACGAGCTGACCGACGACGAACTCGTCGGCATCGCGGGCCTGCTGCTGCTCGCCGGGCACGAGACCACCTCGAACATGCTGGGCCTCGGCACCCTGGCCCTGCTGCGGCATCCCGACCAGCTCGCCGCCGTGCGCGACGATCCCGACGCCGTCGGTCCCGCTGTCGAGGAACTGCTGCGGTGGCTGTCGATCGTGCAGACGTCCATCCCGCGGATCACCACCACCGACGTCGAGATCGGGGGTGTCGAGATCCCCGGCGGCCAGCTCGTCTTCGGCTCGCTACCCGCCGCCAACCGCGACCCCGGGTTCACGGCCTCGCCCGACACCCTCGACATCACCCGCGGCGCGCCGGGTCACCTGGCGTTCGGCCACGGCGTCCACCACTGCCTGGGTGCGCCGCTGGCCCGCATGGAGATGCGGATCGCGTGGCCCGCGCTGTTCCGCCGGTTCCCGAACCTGGCGCTCGCGGAGGACTGGGCGGACGTCGAGTTCCGCTCATTCCACTTCATCTACGGGCTACGTTCGTTGAACGTGAGGTGGTGAGGTCCAGATGAAGGTGATCGCCGACCGTGACGCGTGCATCGCGTCCGGAAACTGCATGATGGTGTCCGAGGAACTGTTCGACGCCGACGACGACGGCGTGGTGGTGGTGCGCACCGACGACGTTCCGGCGGACGAGGAGGACCACGCCCGCGAGGCCGTCACGATCTGTCCGGCGGCGGCCCTTCGGATCGCCGACTGAGGATCGTCAGGCTCACCACCAGCACCCAGATCGGGAACACCAGCGTGATCCACAGGCTGACGTCGCTGGCGATCAGCACGCTGACCGACGCGACGTAGCTGGCCACGACCAGCCAGGTGGGCATCAGCCGCGTCTTCAGCCAGATGGTCGCTAGCGACATCATGAACACCGCGGCCATCCGCAGCGCGTAGGTGTTGCTCAGGGTCGTGACCATCGTCTGCCCGAACGCCGCGAGTTCGGCCGACGGTGCGTCGTCGCCCGCACGCTTGCCTGCCGCCAGACCCTTGCCGACCGCTGCGGCGGCGAACATCATCGCCAGGAACAGCAGCCCGCTACCGAGGAACACCGAGCTGAAGAACTTGTCCTCAAGCACGCCGAAGCCGTCGCGGACCACTCCGATGAACCACAGGAACGTGATGCCGGCGAACGGCATCAGGATCGTGGCCCACCGGATCATGTCGGCGTGGCCGTCCGCCCACTGCGTGCCGTGCTCGGCGCCGTCGGGCAGCGCCAGCCGGATCAGCACGAGCACGGTACCGAAGATCAGCGCGAACAGGACGCCCGCCACGGCGGCCGCGCGCGGCGTCTTGAGGCGCTGGAGGTGCCGGTCGACGCTCTGCTCGGTCATGAGGTCAGGGTTGCACAATCAGGGCTGACCGGGCAGCAGCCGGATCATCAGGCCGTTCGCCTCGGCTAGCAGTGCGCCGTCGGGATCGCGCAGCTCGGCGTTGACGAACGCCTTGCGGCCGTCGACCTCGCGGATCCAGCCGCGCGCGGTGAGCTTGGTGTCGATCGGCGTCACCTTGCGGTAGTCGACGTGCAGGAAGCCGGTCCGGCTGATCGGGCGGCCGCCGGCGTGGATCACCATGCCGAACACCGAGTCGAACAGCAGGGGCAGCACGCCACCGTGCACGGCGTAGTTGCCGCCGACGTGGAAGCGGCTGAACGGCACGGTGAGTTCGACGCCGTCGGGCGCCATCTTCGTCACCCGGAACGGCGGCATGAGCAGGTTTCCCGCGCCCGGCATCGACGGCATCCGGCCCGCGGGCGCGGCACCCTCGTCGGCCACCGACGGCTCGAGCAGTGCGACGAGTTCGGCGACCCGCTCGGCGGCCTCGACCCACGTGTCGCTGTCCGGGTCGGCCGACACGGCGAGGTCCTGCAGGCGTCGCATCCCCGTCACGAACGGCTCGAAACCCGGTCCGGGATCGGCGGATTCGAAGACCGGGAAGCCGCCGTGCTTCTCGTATTCGGGATCCGTGTCGGTCACCGGGGAGCCAGGATGTCTCGTCGCACGATCGTCTGATCACGGCCGGGACCGACGCCGATGCACGACACGTGTGCGCCGCTGAGTTCCTCGAGGCGCAGGACGTAGTCGCGGGCCTTGGCGGGCAGGTCGTCGAACTCGCGGGCGTCGGAGATGTCCTCCCACCACCCGGGCAGTTCCTCGTAGACCGGCTCGGCGCGCGCGATGTCGCTCTGCGTCATCGGCATCTCGCTGGTGCGCTTGCCGTCGACGGTGTAGCCGACGCACACCGGCACCGTCTCCAGGCTGGACAGCACGTCGAGCTTGGTGAGGAAGTAGTCGGTGATGCCGTTGGTCCGGGTCGCGTACCGCGCGATCACCGCGTCGAACCAGCCGCAGCGGCGCGGCCGTCCGGTGGTGACGCCGACCTCGCCGCCGGTCTTCGCGAGGTAGGCGCCGTGCTCGTCGAACAGCTCGGTCGGGAACGGACCCGAGCCGACCCGCGTGGTGTACGCCTTGAGGATGCCGAGCACGGTCGTGATGCGGGTGGGCCCGATGCCGGAGCCCACCGACGCGCCACCCGCGGTCGGGTTCGACGACGTGACGAATGGATACGTGCCGTGGTCGACGTCGAGCAACGTGCCCTGCGAGCCTTCCAGCAGCACGGTCTGACCGTCCTCGAGTGCCTCGTTGAGGATCAGCCGGGCGTCGGCGATGCGGTGCTTGAACCCCTCGGCCTGTTCGAGCAGCGCGGCCACCACGTCCGCGGGCTCGAGAGCCTTGCGGTTGTAGATCTTGACCAGCACCTGGTTCTTGAACTCCAGCGCGGCCTCGATCTTCTGGGTCAGCGCGTCGGGGTCCAGCACGTCGGCGGCACGGATGCCGAGGCGCGCCACCTTGTCCTGGTAGCAGGGACCGATGCCGCGACCGGTCGTGCCGATCTTCTTGTTGCCCAAATAGCGCTCGGTGACCTTGTCGATCGCCACGTGGTACGGCATCAGCAGGTGCGCGTCGGCGGAGATCAGCAGGCGGGAGGTGTCGACGTTGCGATCCTCGAGCCCCTTCAGCTCGGCGAGCAGCACACCCGGGTCGACGACGACGCCGTTGCCGATCACGTTGGTGACGCCGGGGGTCAAGATCCCCGACGGGATGAGGTGCAGGGCGAAGTTCTCCCCTGACGGGAGCACGACCGTATGGCCGGCGTTGTTGCCGCCCTGGTAGCGGACGACCCACTGGACGCGCCCACCGAGTAGATCGGTGGCCTTTCCCTTGCCCTCGTCGCCCCACTGGGCGCCGATGAGGACGATTGCCGGCATCGCGATTCTCCTGCTTATTGTGTTGCAGCCGGTGCATGACCCTATCCCAGCTTTGACGAGGAGCCCTCGTGACCGCCCCCGACCTCGTCGTGTTGCGCTTCGGCGAGCACCGGGTGCCGCGCGGCCTGGCGGGTCTGGAGGTCCACGACGTGACCGCGCCGACCGACGTCGACGCCCCGTCTGCGGGTCGCCTGATCGTCGTCGGCGGTGACGGCGACCTGGCCACGGTGCTGACGCGGCTGCTGCGCACCGAGCGCCTCGACGTCGAGGTGGCGTACGTCCCGCGACGACGGACGGCGGCGACCCGCGCCTACGGTCTGCCCACCGGGACGCGCGCCGTGCGGGCGGCCAGGACCGGTACGGCGACGACCCTGCCGCTGATTCGCGACGACACCGGGCGGGTGCTGGTCGGCGTCGGCCTGTGGGTGGGCGAGACCGGCGACCTGCGGGGCGAGGCGGTCGTCGACGACACCACGCTGTTCGACGGGACCGTCGCCGCCGTGCGGATCGAACCGACCGGGACGATGCCGGGCCTGCGTGCGGCGGTGGCGCCCGGGCGGTTGCGGCCGCGCCGCTGGATCTCGGGCCGCGCCGCGCAGCTCGGCAGCCCCGGCGCAGTGGTGGTGCGCGACGGCGAGCCGGCGCCGAGGGCCCTGCGGCGGTCCACGTTCTACCGGCACGTGACGGGGTGGGCGGCCGTCCGGTAGGTACCTTTGCTGGAGTGAGCATTCGTCCCCTCCGGCAGTCGGTGCGGCCCAGTCCGGTCTTCCTGGCGATCGTCGCGATCACGGCCGCCGGCGGTGCGATCGCCTGGTTCGCGCCCATCGGGGCCGATGGCCGCCCGCCCGCGATCGCCTACGCCGGCGTGTTCGTCTTCGTGCTCTTCGGCTGGCTGGTGTCGCTGTGCCTGCACGAGTTCGGCCACGCCTACACCGCGTGGCGGTACGGCGACCACGACGTCGAGGTCCGCGGCTACCTGACGCTGAACCCGCTGAAGTACTCGAACCCGATGCTGTCGCTCGGCCTGCCGGTGCTGTTCATCGCGCTGGGCGGGATCGGCCTGCCGGGCGGCGCCGTGTACGTGCGCACGTCGTGGATGACGCCGCGCCAGCGCACGACGGTGAGCCTCGCGGGTCCGTTCGCCAACGTGGTGCTGGCGATCGTGCTGCTGATCGCCGTCCGCGTCCTATACGACCCCGCCCACCTGGCGTTCTGGGCGGCCGTCGCGTTCCTCGGCTTCCTGCAGGTGACGGCGGTGATCCTCAACCTGCTCCCGATCCCCGGGCTGGACGGCTACGGCGCACTCGAGCCGCACCTGGCCTACGAGACGCAGCGCAAGCTGGACCCGGTCAAGGGGTGGGGATTCCTGATCCTGCTGCTGCTGCTCATCGTGCCGACGCTCAACCAGGTCTTCTTCTCGGTCGTCTACTCGGCGTTCGACCTGTCGGGCGTCTCGAGCCAGCTGGTCGCGATCGGCAGCGCGCTGACCCGGTTCTGGTCCGCCTGGCTGTAGGGGACGCCTTGCGATATATGCGCGATTACGCATAGATTGCACGCATGGGTGCGGGACACGATCACAGTCACGGCGGCGGGGACGTCCGCGTCGGCCGGATGCTCGCCGGCGCGGCGATCCTCGCGGTCTTCTTCGTCGTCGAGCTGACCACCGCGCTGCTGATCAACTCGATCGCGCTGCTGGCCGACGCCGGACACATGCTCACCGACCTGGTGGCGATGTTCATGGGCCTGACGGCAGTGCTGCTGGCGCGGCACGGCCCCGCGTCGGCGTCACGAACCTACGGGTGGCACCGCGCCGAGGTCTTCACCGCCGTCGCCAACGCCGTCCTGCTGCTCGGCGTCGCGGGCTTCATCCTCTACGAGGCGTTCGAGCGCCTGGGTGACGCACCGGACGTGCCGGGCGTGCCGATGATCGCCGTGGCGTTGGCGGGCATGCTCGCCAACGTCGTCGTCATGCTCCTGCTGCGGTCGTCGTCGGAGAGCAGCCTCGCGGTCAAGGGCGCCTACATGGAGGTCGTCGCCGACACCGTCGGCAGCGTCGGCGTGCTGATCGCCGGCATCGTCACCGTGACCACGCAGTGGCCCTACGCCGACGTCGTCGTCGCGGTCCTGGTGGCGCTGTGGGTACTGCCACGGGCCTTCTCGCTGGCGCGCTCGGCGCTGCGGATCCTGTCCGAGTCGTCCCCGAGCCACATCGACGTCGACGAGCTACGCGGCGCGCTGGCCGCCGTGGACGGCGTCACCGGCGTGCACGACCTGCACGTGTGGACGCTGGTGCCCGGCCGCGACATGGCGACCGCGCACGTCACCTGTTCCGGGAACTCGGCCCAGGTGTTGGAGCAGACCCGCGCGGTGCTGGCGGCACGCGGCCTCGAACACGCGACCGTCCAGGTCGAGGCACCCGAGAACGCCGCCGACTGCGACGGGAACTGCTAGCGCGGGAACAGGTGGACGCGCGCTTCCGGATCGCAGTCGTCGAGCAGATCGAGGCAGCGCTGGTACTCCTCGGTCTCGCCGATGGTGTCCGCCGCCCGGGCCAGCGCCGCGACGCACCGCAGGAACCCGCGGTTGGGCTCGTGGGCGTAGGGCACCGGGCCGAAGCCCTTCCACCCGTTGCGGCGCAACTGGTCCAGCCCGCGGTGATATCCGGTGCGCGCGTAGGCGTAGGCGGTGATCGCACGGTCGTCGTCGAGGGCGTCCTCGGCGAGCGATGCCCAGGCCACCGACGCCGACGGGTGCGCGGCCGCGACGATCGCGGGGTTCTCCCCCGCGGCGAGCGCCTCCTCCGCCTCGGTGTCCCCCGGCAGCAGCACCGGGTCCGGGCCCAGCAGATCTCCCATACGCGTCATGGGCCTATTGTGCCGTGCGGGCTGGATAAGCTCGTGTCTGACCGTCGCGAAGAGGAGTGGGACGCACATGTCGAAGCCATCTGGGCCCGACGACGACCAGCAGTCGGAGGCCTTGACGGAGGTGTTCGCGCCCGCCGATCCGTCGGCCGCGACACCCGAGGGTGACGACGCGGGCACCGACCCTCGGGAACGTCGCTTCACCGCACCCTCGCCGTCCGATGCGGGCGCGACTCAGGTGATCGGGCACGTTCCCGAGCCCGCCACCGAGGTGTTCAAGGCCGCCCCCGCCTCCGACGCCGCCGCCGCGGGCGCGTTCACCGAGCCGATCGCCCATCAGGGCTCCGCCCCTGGGCCACAGGTCATTCCGGGCCGTGACGGCACCAAGGCGCCGCGCAGCCGTCGCAGCTGGGGCTGGGTCATCGCCGTGGTGCTGGTCATCGCCGCCGTGGTCGCCGTCGCCATCCTCGGCACCATCCTGCTCACCCGCGACGACGAGCCCGTCGTGTCCCAGGAGGAACTGGTCCGCTCGACGATCCAGAACTTCGACACCGCGATCCAGAAGGGCGACCTCGCGGCGCTGCGCAGCATCACGTGCGGCGACACCGCCGTCAGCTACGTCGACTACGACGACGCGCAGTGGAAGGACATCCACGCCAAGGTGGCCGCCGCCCGCCAGTACCCGGTGGTGGCCAGCGTCGACCAGGTGGTGGTCAACGGCTCGCACGCCGAGGCCAACGTGACCTCGTTCATGGCCTTCGACCCGGCCACCCGGTCGACGCGGAGCTTCGACCTCGAGTTCCGCGACGACCAGTGGAAGATCTGCCAGGCGCCGCAGTAGCTCCCGGGGCCTAGCTCCCGGAGATGCTCTTCCCGGCGCTGTGCAGGTCGTTGCAGGCCTCGACGACGCGCTCGGTCATGCCGGCCTCGGCCTTCTTGAGGTAGCTACGCGGGTCGTAGACCTTCTTGTTGCCGACCTCGCCGTCGATCTTCAGCACGCCGTCGTAGTTCGAGAACATGTGCGCGGCGAGTGGCCGGGTGAACGCGTACTGGGTGTCGGTGTCGACGTTCATCTTCACGACGCCGTAGTTCAGCGAGTCCTCGATCTCCGACTTGAGCGAGCCCGATCCGCCGTGGAAGACGAAGTCGAAGGGCTTGCTGCCCTCTGCCAGGCCGAGCTTGGCCGTCGCGACCTTCTGGCCCTGGTCGAGGACCTCGGGGCGGAGCTTGACGTTGCCCGGCTTGTAGACGCCGTGCACGTTGCCGAACGTCGCGGCCAGCAGGTACTTGCCGTGCTCGCCGTGGCCCAGCGCGTCGATGGTCTTCTCGAAGTCCTCGGGGGTGGTGTAGAGCTTGTCGTTGATCTCGGCCTCGACACCGTCCTCTTCGCCGCCGACCACGCCGATCTCGATCTCGAGGATGATCTTCGCCTCGGCCGCCAACTTCAACAGCTCCTTGGCGATCTCCAGGTTTTCGTCGATCGGCACCGCGGAGCCGTCCCACATGTGCGACTGGAACAGCGGGTCGCGGCCGTTCTTCACCCGGTCGGCGGAGATGGCGAGCAGCGGGCGCACGTAGGAGTCCAGCTTGTCCTTGGGGCAGTGGTCGGTGTGCAGGGCCACCGAGATCGGGTACTTCGCCGCGACGACGTGTGCGAACTCGGCGAGCGCGACGGCTCCGGTCACCATGTCCTTGATGCCGAGGCCCGAGCCGAATTCCGCACCGCCGGTGGAGAACTGGATGATGCCATCGCTGCCCGCGTCGGCGAAGCCCTTGATGGCGGCGTTGATGCTCTCCGAGCCGACACAGTTGATGGCCGGGAACGCGTACGCGTTCTCCTTTGCTCGGCCGAGCATCTCGGCGTAGACCTCGGGCGTGGCGATGGGCATGGCGTTGCTCCTCCTGGCGTTACGGCGTCGAGACGTGTCCATGCCAGTATCGCAAGAAGCTTCCCGCGGCGGCAGTCGGATGCGTCAGGGTGCCATCTGGGCCGCGACCGCGCGCGTGTCCAGCATCGAGGACACCGCGACGATCCGCCGGTCGCGAAACGTGTAGAACGCGTGCTCGGCGAACGTGATCGACGTCCCCGTCGGCGCGAAGCCCAGGAACGGCCGTTCCGGGGTGCACCGGAAGATCAGTCGGCATGCCACGACGTCGCCCTCGGCCACGATGCGGTCCGCGACGAACCGCAGGTCGGGGATCGTCCGCACGTCCCCCTCCAGCATCGCCCGGTAGCCGCTCAACCGGAGCGGTCGATCGTTGTGGACGACGTCGTCGTCGACGAAATCGCCGAGTGCGTCCCACCGCCGCTCGTTGAGGCAGTCGAGGTAGCGCCGGTACGCGGCGGTGAGACAACGAGTTTCGGGCACTAGACGGTGAGCACCATTCGGTAGCGGGCCTTGCCGGTGTCCATCGCCTCGTAGGCCGCGGCGGCCTCGGCCAGTGGACGCTCCTCGATCATCGCCCGCACCCCGGTCTGCAGCGCGAAGTGCATGGTCTCCTCGACGTCGCGCGACGTCCCGGACGGGTGACCGACCACCGACAGGCCGGAGTTGATCAGATCCAGCGGGCTGATGGGCAGGTTGTCGGGTGTGACGCCGATGATGACCAGTTCGCCCTCCGGGCCCAGCCCGCCGACCGTCGCCGCCATGGCGTCCGAGTTGGCCGCGGTCGCGAGCACCACCCGCGCACCGCCCAGATCCCGCAGCGCGGCGGCCGGGTCGGACGCGTTCGAGTCGACGTAGTGGTGGGCGCCCAGCTTCCTGGCGTCCTCCTCCTTGCCCGGGCCGCGGGCGATCGCGACGGTCTCGAAGCCCATCGCACGGGCGAACTGCACGCCGAGGTGTCCGAGTCCACCGACACCGAGGACCGCGACGAGGTCGCCGGCCTTGGCGCGGGTGTTGCGCAGCCCGTTGAAGGTCGTCACGCCGGCGCAACCCATCGGCGCGGCCTCGCTGAACGACAGTCCCTCGGGGATGCGGGCCAGCGCGGTCGCGGGCGCGGTGAACGACTCGGCATACCCGCCGGCGTAGCTCAGGCTGGGGATCTGCCCGCGCTCGCACTGCATGAAGTAGCCCTGCCGACAGGGGACGCACCGGTTGCAGTTGCCACCGAACCAGCCCACGGCGACGCGGTCACCGACGGCGAAGTCCTCGACGCCGTCGCCGACCTCGGCGATGGTGCCCGCCACCTCGTGGCCGGGGGTGATGGGCCACGACAAACCGGGGAAGCCGCCGTTGACGAAGGCGTGGTCGGTGCCGCACACGCCGCACGCAGCGACGGCGATGCGCACGTGATCCCGCGGCGGGGACGTGGTCTCGACGTCGGTGAGGGTCAGCGCGGCGCCGGCGGACGGGACGTGAACTGCACGGTGAGTGGCCATCAGCCGACGATAACCGTGCAGGCCCGTGCATGTATGCCTGCTGGCTGGAAGACCTCACCTGTGAGGGTGCTCGACGTTGCGCCGGTATCTTGGTCTGCCATGACCACCACCACGCTCGCGTTGCTGCCGGACTACATGGATCCGCTGAACCTCATCGGATACTTCGGCACCTGGGCGCTCGTCGGTCTGCTGGTCGTGGTGTTCGTCGAGTCCGGCGTGCTGTTCCCGATCCTGCCCGGCGACTCGCTGCTGTTCGTGGCGGGCATGTTGGCGGCCGGCCACGCCGCCCAGGACGTGGCGGCCTCGGCCAACTTCCAGCTCTGGCAGTTGCTGGTGTTCATTCCGCTGGCGGCGATCCTGGGTGGTCAGGTGGGCTACTGGATCGGCCGCAGCATCGGCACCTCGATGTTCAAGCCCAACGCGCGCTTCCTCAAGCAGAAGTACCTCGACGAGGCGCACCTCTTCTTCGAGCAGCGCGGCCCGTTCGCAATCGTCCTGGCGCGCTTCGTGCCGATCGTCCGCACGCTGGCGCCGATCACCGCGGGCGCGGCGAAGATGAACTACGGCGCGTTCGCGTTCTGGAACATCCTCGGCGCCGTCGTGTGGGGTGTCGGGCTGACGCTGCTCGGCTTCTGGCTGGGCAGCTTCGAGATCGTCCAGAAGCTCCTCGAGCCGATCTTCATCCTGATCGTGCTGCTGTCGGTGCTGCCGATCCTCATCGAGTGGCTCAAACGCCGCCGCGAGGCCCGCCGCAACGGTGCGCTGCCCGGCGAGCCCGCGCCCGAGGTCTAGACGAGGTCCATCTCGGAGGCGAGTTCGCGCAGCGCGGGCCGCGGGTCGGCCATGGGGTCGTCGCCGAGCACCTGCAGCACCACGTGGTCGGCGCCCGCATCGAGGTGCGCCTTCACCGATGCCGCCGCGGCGGGCACCGACCCCATCCCGACGATCGCCTTCGCCAGCTTGTCGGAGCCGCCGTGCACCAGGTCGGACTCCTCGAAGCCCTGCCGCAGCCAGGAGTTCCGGTAGTTGGGCAGCCCGCTGTAGACGTTGAGGTGCTGATGCGCCCACTGCAACTGCTCCTCCGGCGACCCGCCGACGGTGACGGCCTGCTCGGACACGATCCACTTGTCCGGGCCGAGGATGTCGCGGGTGACGCGCGTCTGCTCGGGCAGCACCAGGTAGGGATGGGCGCCGTCGGCGTGCGTGCCGGACAGCTCGATCATCTTCGGTCCGAGTGCGGCCAGCAGCCGCACCGGGCGGCCCGAGCCAGGCTCGATGACGTCGGGGACGGCGGCCATCTTCTCGAGGTAGTCGCGCATCGTGGCCAGCGGCTTGGCGTAGGTCTTGCCCATGCCGTGCTCGACCAGCGGGGCGTGGCTGACGCCGAGGCCGAGCATGAACCGGCGCGGGAACAAGGAACTGATCGTGCGCGCACCGGTCTCGGCGGCCGACGGGATGCGCACGTGGATGTTGGCGATGCCGGTGCCGATCACCAGTCGCTCGGTGGCGCTCAGGAAGGCCAGCGACTGCGTCAGGCACTCCTTGCCGGTAACCTCGGGGATGAAAAGCGAACCGAAGCCGAGCGATTCGATCTCCTGCGCCACCTCGATGGCGTTTGGCATCGCCCAGGTCTCGCTGGCCCACCACACGCCGATGCGGCTGGGGAAGTCGATCGGGGGACGGTTCGAGTCGGTCATGCCGTCGACTCTAGGCACCCTAGGTCTTGAAGCGACCGGCGAATCCCCGTAGTGGCACGTCCGCACTGGTCAGCAGACCCGGCGGCGCGGCGACGACGGACCTGATCACGTTGAGCGCGGGCAACCCCGTCACCGTCATGCCGATCGAGGCGAAGCTCGACGGATCGGACAGGTCCACCCCGGGCTTCGGGAAGATCATGTGCTTGTTGTAGATGCAGGGATCACCCTTGATCTGAGTGATGTAGCAGCCCTTGATGTCCCAGCTGGGATCGGTGTGTGGGGTCATCTGCCATTCCAGGTGCGTCTCGACGCGGGGGACGCCGTCGACCATGCCCTGGTACTTGAGGTAGTTGCCGCCGAGCGATCCCTTGGGCAGCGTGTACCAGCCGAGGTCGACGTCCTTGGTGCAGGCGCCGAGTTCGTAGCTGAACGTGACCTCGTCGAGCACGAGGTCGAAGCAGTCGGCCATCATCAGCACGCTGTCGGCGAAGACTCGGGTGTACTTCTCCAGCTTGCCGGGGATCGACGGGTCGTCGACGGGCAGTCCGTACCCCACCTCGATCCACGTGTCCTTGCTGTGATGGCAGGACACGTCGACGGACTCGATGGTGGTGACGTTCTCGATCTCGGCGACGTCGGCCGAGCAGGCGACCCCGAGGATCTGGTTGACGCCGGGGTTCATGCCGGTGCCGTAGAACGTGGATCCGCCGGCCGCGCAGGCCTCGGCCAGTAGCTGGGAGACCGGCTTGCCCGACGGGTGCGGGTGGTTGGTGTCGCGGTGCCACCCGGTGATCCAGTCGGCGGTGGTGACGACGTCGATGCCCGCCTCGAGGACCCGGACGTAGAGGTCCTCGTCGGGGAACACGCCGTGGAACGTCAGCACGTCGGGCTTCGCGGCGACGATCTCCTCGACCGACCCGGTGGCGACGACGCCGATCGGATCGATGCCGACGAGTTCGCCTGCGTCGCGGCCGATCTTGTCGGCCGAATAGCAGTGCAGCCCCACGAGTTCGAGGTCGGGATGCGCGCCGATGCGCTTGATCATCTCTGACCCGACGTTGCCGGTGGCGACCTGGAAGACGCGGATCGGTGTGGAAGTCACTGCTGTGGAACCCCTCTGGTGTCGAGTGCTGCCAGGTCCGCGGCGCTGCCGCCGCGGCCGTCGGGATAGAACTGCATGGCCCATCTGCGGATGGCGGTGAAGCCCTCGTACTCGGACGTCGCCAGCGCCGGCGGGTCGGAGTACCGCTGGTGACTCCAGATGTGGACGTCTTGGGCGAACTGCCGGATCACCTCGTCGCCGAACTCGGTAGCCTTCGTCTCGTGCCTCGGCTCGGACTTGCCGGGTGTGCGGCCGATGTAGACCGAGAAGCGGACGTCGGAGGTGCGCTCGTCAACCGGGGTGATCGCCGAGATGGTCCGGTTGTCGATCATCCCCCAGCTCTTGGTGACCGCGATGCCGAGTCCGCCGTTGATCGCCTCGACGCCGCTGTCGACGTCCTCGATCCGCTGTCCGTCGTCGCCCTCGAAGGTGATCGTGAAGTCCACGTAGGACACGGGTTCGGCGAAGTCATGCCGGGTGAAGACGGGGACGATGGGCGTCTGGTGCACGAACTTGAAGTGGGCGAAGTCGACGCCGTTCTCGAGCACGTACTGCGGATGCAGTTCCAGCGCTTCGCGATACAGCCGCTGCTGCGGGTAGTAGTCGGCCGCGCTGCTGCCGTCGGCGAAGCTCGCGAAGACGTCGGGTGCGTCGAAGAACGGCTCCCGCCCCTCGAGGTCGTGCCAGACGTAGATGGCCTCGTTGCGTTCGGCCACCGGGTAGGTCCGCATCCGCCTGCCGCGGTTGGGCCGGGACTCGTAGGGAATGCACGTGTTTCGGCCCTCGGCGTTCCACTGCCAGCCGTGGAACGGGCACTGGATGACCTCGCCGACGACGTGGCCGCCGAAGCCGAGGTGCGCGCCGAGGTGTTCGCAGTAGGCGTTCATCACGGCCACCCGGCCGGACTCCGAGCGCCATGCCACCATGTCCTCGCCGAAGTACGTCATCGCGTGCACGGCACCGACGGCGACCTGCTCGGACCAGGCGACCTGGAACCAGCCCGTCGGCTTCATCGAGAGTGGCGGTGGAGCCATGTGGACAAGAATCACAGAGGGTTCTACGATTCGTCAAGTGTCCGACCTTCCCGCGCCGACGAGCACTCGACGCACGAACCGGCGCGGCCAGGCCACCCGTGACGTGATGCTCGACGCCGCGCTGCGGACGTTGGCCACCGGCGATGTCGCCGCCGCTTCGGGCAACCGGATCGCCAAGGACGCCGGCGCGACGTGGGGTGCGGTGAAGTACCAGTTCGGCGACGTCGACGGGCTGTGGGCGGCCGTGTTGCGCCGCACCGCCGAGCGCCGCGGCACGATACCGTCGCAGGCCACGCCGGAAGCGCCGCTGCGCGAACGTGTCTCGGCCATCATCGACCTGCTGTTCGACGGCCTCGACGCACCGGACTCGCGCGCCATCGAGACGCTACGCGCCGCGCTCCCGCGCGACGGTGCCGAACTCGAGCGGCTCTACCCGCAGACCTCCGCCGAACTCCGGTCCTGGGGCCGCAGTTGGATCGAGGCCTGCCAGACGGCGTTCGCCGACGTCGACGTCGACCCCGAACGGGTCCGCGAGGTCGCCTCGTTCATCCCCGGTGCGATGCGCGGCCTGGTGTCCGAACGCCAACTCGGTTCGTACTACGACCTTGATCTCGCGCGGAGCGGTCTGACCAACGCGATCGTCACCTACCTGCAGCGCTCACTCTGAGGACTCCAACGCGCGGATCAGGCTCGCGGCGTCGAAGGGACCCTCGTGCCGCCTGCCGTTCACGAAGAACGTCGGCGTCGTGTTGAGGTCCATCAGTTCGGCGTCCTGCGCATCGTCCATCACCCGGTGCAGCACCCGCGGTGAGTGCAGGTCCTCGTCGAACTTCTTGACGTCGCAGCCGACTCCGTCGGCGTAGCGATAGATGTGCTCCCACTCCAGGAAGTCCTGGAACTCGAACATCTTGGCGCCCATCTCGAAGTACTTGCCCTGCAGCCCCGCCGCCTCACCGGCACGCGCGGCGTCCATCGCGTGCGGGTGGACGCGCTCCATCGGGAAGTGCCGCCACACGTAGCGCAACCGGTCGCCGAAGTACTCGCGGACCTCGTCGATCGACCCGGTGGCCCGGCTGCAGAACGGGCACTCGTAGTCGCCGTACTCGACGAGCGTGAGCGATGCGTTCGGGTTGCCGCGCAGGTGGTCTCGGTCCGGGTCGACGTCGCGAACGAGCGTGGCACCCACGGGGATCGGCGGGCTGATCCGGTCGGTGACCCGGAACCAGAGCCAGCCCAGCGCGAATGCCAGCACCGACGCCGCCAGCACGCCGACGCGGGCCTGATCCTGCTTGACCGGGTCGGTGATCGCGATGTCGACGATGAACAGCGAGATGGTGAACCCGATGCCGGACAGCGCGGCGCCGCCGACGATGCGCCGCAGCGTCAGCCCGGGGGCCAACTCGCCGACGCCGGTCGCACGGACCAGTGCCGTGGCCGCGGTGATGCCGACCAGCTTGCCGACGACCAGACCCGCGATCACGCCCCACGTCAATGGCGAGCGCAGCGCATCCGACACCGTGTCGAGGTCGAGGCGCACACCCGCGTTCGCCAGTGCGAAGATCGGCAGCACCACGAACGACACGTACGGCCCGAAGCCGGTCTGCAGCCGTTCGTTGATGGAGATCGACTCGCGCAGGGTACGGGTGGCCGCGCGGGCGTACTCGGAGTTCGGGGACTGCCGGAACGCACGGATCACCTCCGCGGCCTCCTCGACCCGCTCCCGTTCCGGGGTGAACACCGGAATGAGCAGCGCGACGGCCACTCCAGCCAGCGTCGGGTGCACGCCGCCGGAGAACAGCGCCAGCCAGAGACCGAGCGCCAGCACGAAGTAGGCGGGGCCGCGCCCGATGGGCAGCAACCGGACCGCCGCGAGTGCCGCGATCAGCGCCAGCGCGATCAGCAACGGCCAGACCCGGATCTGATCGGAGTAGAACAGCGCGATCGCGAGCAGCGCACCGACGTCGTCGACGACGGCCAGCGTCAGCAGGAAGGTGCGCAGCCGAGTCGGGTACTTGGGCCCGATGATCGCCAGCGCGCCGACGAGGAACGCGGTGTCCGTCGAGATCACCACGCCCCAGGCGCGGGCGTCGTCGCCGCTCGGGTTCAGCACCAGGAACACCACGGCGGGCAGGATCAGGCCTGCGACGGCGGCGAGCACGGGCACGGCGGCACGCGACCGGTCGGTCAGCTCACCGATCGTGAACTGGCTCTTCACCTCCAGCCCCACGATGAAGAAGAAGAACGTCATCAGGCCGTCGTTGACGAGGTGCTTGACGCTCAACTCGGCGTGCATGTCGCCCACGACGAGGCCGACGTGCATGTCCCAGAAGTCGGTGTAGCTCTGCGACCACGGGGAGTTCGCCCACGCGATCGCCAGCACGGTGAACAGCAGCAGCAACGCGGCCGCGGTGTTCTCGCCGCTGCGCGCCGCGGTGGGATCGCGCCCGAACCGGCTCGGCCTCGACTCCGCCTTCTCGCTCACGTCCGGGCGTGCCCCGCGAAGACGTCGAGGAGGTCGGGCCTGTCGACGGCGCTGGGGGTCAGCACGTCGGAGGGCTTGGCGCCCAGCAGTATCCGCTTGATCGGGATCTCCAGGCGCTTACCCGTCATGGTACGCGGGATCCCCGGGACGGCGATGACGTCGTCGGGCACGTGCCGCGGCGACGCGCCGGTCTTGATGGCGGCGACGATCTTCGCGCGCAGGTCGTCGTCGAATTCGACGCCGTCGGCGAGCGCCACGAACAGCGGCATCCAGTAGCCGCCGTCGTCGAGTTCGCAGCCGACCACCAGGCAGTCGGTGACCTCGGCCAGCCCCTCGACGGCGTTGTAGATCTCGGCGCTGCCCATCCGCACGCCCATCCGGTTGAGCGTGGCATCCGAACGGCCATGCACCACAACGGACTTGCGATCGGTGATCGTGAGCCAGTCACCGTGACACCAGACGCCCTCGTATTTGTCGAAGTAGGCGTCGTGATACTTCGCCCCACCCTCGTCGTTCCAGAAGAACACCGGCATCGACGGCATGGGCTTGGTGACGACGAGTTCGCCGGCCTCCTCGGTGACCGACGTGCCGCCGTCCGCCCAGGCCTCGATGGCCGCACCCAGGCACAGCACGTTCAGTTCGCCTGCCCGGATCGGCACCAGCGGGCATCCGCCGATGAAGGCGGTGACGACGTCGGTCCCGCCGCTCGCCGACACGATCGGGATCCGGCGGCCCAGGCCCTCCTGGATCCAGCGGTAGCCCGACGCGGGTAGCGGCGATCCGGTCGAGCCGACCGCGCGCACGGCGTCGAGCGCGAACTCCGTGCCGGGCCGCAGGTCCTCCTTGGCGCACGCCAGCCAATACCCCGCACCGGCACCCAGCACCGTGGTGCCGGTGTCCGCGGCCACCTTCCAAAGGTAGTCGGTGCGGCCATGGGTGGGACTGCCGTCGTAGGTGACGATCGTCGACCCGACGAGCAGGCCGCCGAGCAGCAGGTTCCACATCATCCAGCTGGTGCTCGACTGCCAGAAGAAACGATCCTCGGGGCCGAGGTCCAGATGCAGCGCAAGGTACTTGAGGTGTTCGAGGACCACGCCGCCGTGGCCGTGCACGATGCCCTTCGGCGTGCCGGTGGTGCCCGAGGAGAACAGCACCCACAGCGGATGCTCGAAGGGGACGGGCGTGATCTCCAGCGGCGCATCGTGTTCCAGCACCGTCGACCACGGCGTCACGTCATCCGGCGGCGTCGTGCCCAGCCGCGGCACCAGCACCGTCGCCTTGAGCGTCGGCATCTGGCCGCGGATCTCGGCGAGTTCGGCGCTGCGGTCGATGCGCTTGCCGTTGTAGAAGGATCCGTCGCTCGCGACCAGGACGCTGGGCTCGAGCTGGCCGAGCCGTGCGGTGACGCCGCCGACGGCCAGGTCCTGGTTGCAGACCGCCCACGTCGCGCCGACCGCGGCCGCCCCGAGGAACGCCACGACGGCCTCACCGACGTTGGGCAGGTAGCCGACGACGCGGTCACCGGGTCCGACGTCGTGGGACCGCAGGAACGCCGCGAACGCCGCCGTCTCCCCTCGCAGCCGCTCCCACGACCACTCCGTGACGGCGTCCTCGCCGGCCACCACCATCGCGGGCCGGTCGGCGGTCTCGTGCCGGAACACCTCGGTCGCGTAGTTGAGCGTCGCGCCCGGAAACCATTGCGCGCCAGGCATGTCCGTCGTACCCAGCGCGGTCTCGGGCGTGGACTCCGAGCGGACGTCGAAGAAGTGCCACACCGCGTCCCAGAACCAGCCCGGGTCGCGTACCGACTCCGCCCACAGCGCCTGGTAGTCGGCGAACTCGCCGCGGCCCGTCTCGGCCAGCCACGCCATGAAGCGCGTCAGGTTCGCGCCGTCGATCTCCGCCTGATCGGGTTCCCAGCTTCCCGTCAGCTCATCGGCGAGGGTCATTCGTCGGATTCCTCGTCTTCCTCGTCGCTCAGGGTGTGCGCCGCCTCCATCAGCATCCAGCCGGCCACCTGGACCGACAGGTCGCGCTCGGGGATCGCCGAGGAGTTCACCGCACCCTCGATCGACTCGGCGTCCTTGCCCGCGGCGGTGGGCACGACGGCGGCACGGTCCCAGAACGCGCCGAACAGCGGCAGTCCGTCGACCGTCTGGCGGTAGTCCCACGCCGACCGGGCGGACTTCAGCACCAGGTCCCTGGCGATGGCACGCGTCTCGGTGTCCTCGGCCGACGTCTCCGGCAGCGTCGTGGCGACCAGCGCGAGGTAGCGGGCGGTGATGCCGTGGAACAGACCGCCGTCGCCACCGCCGGCGCTCTGGATGACGCCGTCGGGCGCCATGTGCTCGCGCACCGCGGCGACGAGACGCCGCACCCGCGGGGCGTGCCGCTCGTCCTCGGTGCGTGCGGCCAGTTCGGTCTCGAGGCCGAGGACGACGCCCTGGCAGTACGTGTACTGCGCGCGGACCAGCGAGCCCGCCTTCACGCCGTCGAACACCAGGTGCGTCTCGGGGTCGATCAGCGTCTCGTCGATCCAGTCGGCCATCTGCTGGGCGCGACGCAACCTGTCGTCGTAGCGCGCCAGGAAGATGCCCGCGGGCCCGTTGGCCGGGGCGTTGAAGAACTGGTCCTGCTTGCGCCACGGGATGCCGCCGCCGTCCTCGGGCACCCAGGAGTTGAGGAACTGGTCGGCCAGCGTCGACAGCGCCTTCGGCCGCTCGACCCCTGCGAGTCGGCCCGCGCGCTCCAGCGCCAGCGCCAGCCAGGCCATGTCGTCGTAGTAGTCGTTGGTCCACTTGAGCGTGTTTCGCAGCCGGTGGCCGCGGACCTGGCGCTGGATGCGCTGCAGCCTCTCGGGCTGGGGGTCGCGCACCTGCGCGTCGACCAGGCAGTCCAGCAGGTGGGCCTGCCACCAGTAGTGCCACGTGCCGAACGACTGGTACTTGCGCTCCGACGGCCAGGCGACGACGCCGAGCTGCGTGCCCGGCAGGTGCCACACCTTCCGGAGGTGCCGCGCGGTGATGGCGGCCTCGGCGCTGGCGGCGCGGTTGGCCCAGAGCTGATCCATATCCCCGATCCTGCCTTACCAGGCTCGGCCGAGGTCGGCGTGTCGGGCGATCCACGCGTGCATGGCGATGCCCGCCGCCACCGCCGCGTTCATGCTGCGCGTCGATCCGAACTGGGCGATGGACACCGTCGCGCTGGCCCCGAGGCGTACGTCGTCGGTGATGCCGGGACCTTCCTGACCGAACACCAGCAGGCAGTCGCGCGGCAGTGCGGTGTGCTCCAGCGGCACGGCGCCCGGCACGTTGTCGACCGCGACGACGGTGAGACCGGCGTCGGCCGCGAACCGGAGCAGGTCCGCGGTGGTGTCGTGGTGGGCGAGGCGCTGGTACCGGTCGGTCACCATCGCGCCGCGCCGGTTCCACCGCCGCCGGCCCACGATGTGCACGGTGTCGACGGCGAACGCGTTGGCGGTGCGGACCACGGCGCCGATGTTGGCGTCGTTGCCGAAGTTCTCGATCGCGACGTGCAGCGGGTGACGTCGGGTGTCGATGTCGGCGATGATCGCCTCGCGCGTCCAGTACCGGTAGGCGTCGACGACGTTGCGAGTGTCGCCGTCGCGCAACAGGTCCGGGTCGTAGCGCGCGTCTTCGAGATGTGGGCTGGGCAGGTCACCCGGCCACGGGCCGACGCCCGGCGCGGTCCCCCACTCGGTGGGTCCGGCCTCAGACACTGGGCGTCGTCCACAGTGCGGCGTGCGTGCCCATCACCGACACGGTGGGGTAGAGCAGCGCCGCGTTGATCTCGCCCTGGGTGCACAGCGACGCCTTCACCGCGATCGCCTCGAGCGACGCCTCGGGGAGCACCAGCAGCGACGACCCGTACACCGAGCACGCGTAGGACAGGCCCTTCCCCGGCAGGGTGGGTGCCACCGTGACCATCAGCGGCCCACCGCGGCGGGCCGAGTCGTCGCGGTAACGTGCTGCCAGACCGGTGATCTCGAGTCCGAGCAGCATGTAGCCGTTGCCCTGGAACGCCGTCGGATCACCCAGCGCGGTGGGGTTCAGCTTCCCGCCGTCGGCACGGAACGCGTCGACGGTGGACGTCTGCAGGATCAGTCCGGTGTCGCTGTCGTTGGTGGGCGTCAACCCCACGGGGAACGACGCGGGATAGGCGACGGTGGTGCCCGCGATCCTGTCCTGCGGGGAGTACGCGTAGACGCCGCGCACCTGCGTCTGGTCGCGCAGCGGGCCCAGGCACACCGTGCCGCGCAGCGAGTCGGGCGTGGCCGTTGCGGGGGTGACGTTCAGATCGGTGACGTCGGAGCATCCGCCGATCGCGTTGGCCTCGATGGGGTGGGCGAGCGCGCCGTACAGACCGAGTCGGATGGACTCCGGCTTCGCCCGGGGCGCAGCGGGATCGGTGGGTGCGGCGTCGACGTCGACGAGGACGTAGTCACCCTCGAAGCGCAGGTTCGCCACCGACAGGTTCCAGCCGAGCGTGGCCTGGGACTCCCCCAGCGTCGCCGACTCCACGCCGTAGGGTCCGGAATCCTCCGGGCTGCCCGAGCACGCGGTGAGTACGACAATCGCGAGCAGTGCGACGAGTGCGCGCCTCACGTCCGCCCGCGGCCGCGGCCGACGACCTTGGTCAAGGAGCGCACCACGTTTCGCGGCACGATGCGCCCGCCGGTGGTGAGCACCTTGTACTGCAGACCGGGCACGATCACGACCTCGCCCTTGGCGACGTCGGCCAGGCAGTCGCGGACGACGTCGCCCACCTCGAGCCACAGGATCGACGGCGTGCCGTCCATGTCGATTCCGGCGCGCTCGTGGAACTCGGTGCGCACGAAGCCCGGGCACAGCGCGTGCACGCCGACGCCGGTGCCGTCCAAGCCGTTGGCCAGGCCCTCGGAGAAGGCGACCACCCAGGCCTTGGACGCCGAGTACGTCGACCCGCGACCGGGCAACAGGCCCGCCACGCTCGCGACGTTGATGACGGTGCCCTCGCCCTTGGCGAGCATCGGGGGCAGCGCCGCGTGGGTCAGGTACATCACCGCGGTGACGTTGACGTCGAGCTGGCCCTGCAGGACGTCGAGGTCGGCGGTCCAGAATTCACCCGACGTGCCGAATCCGGCGTTGTTGACCAGGGTTCGCACGCCCCTCGAGAGCCGCTCGGCGACGCGCGCCCGGTCCTCGGCGACGGCGAGGTCGGCGACCAGTACCTCGACCTCGGCACCGGCCTCGTCGCGCAGCTCGGCAGCGAGAGCGTCGAGTCGGCCGACGTCGCGGGCGACCAGGACGAGATCGTGGCCGTCGAGGGCGTAGCGGCGGGCGAACCCTGCGCCGAGTCCGGATGTCGGTCCGGTGATCATCGTGACGGGGCGGGACATGCCCGACAGGGTAGCGGCTAGCGCTGGTGGTGAGCCGACTGGCGGCCGTTGCGCGCGGGCGGACGCTGCTGCGTGTAGCGGCCCACGTCGGCACGCGAGGGCGGCTGGTCGGCGCGGCCCGCGGGGAGTTCGGCGGGCCGGGCCGGCGCGAAGGGCCGACTGGCGGCGGCACCGCGTCGTACGCCTTGGCCGACGGTGGCGCTCTGACCGGGCTGCGGCACGGGCGGGAGCACGCGAAGCAGGTCGTTGAACTGGCGGACCGTCAGCAGACCCTCGTCCCACTGCGCGCGGGTGCTGCCGACCGGCATGGCGACGAGCGTCCAGTTCTGCTCGTTCCACATGATCTCGGCGCAGTCCGGCGCGGCGTGCGCGAACGTGACCATGCGCCGGTCGCACGCGCGGCGGGCGGCGTCGAGGTTGGTGGAGTAGACCATCCGGGGGCCGATCGCACCGAGCAGCCACACGTCGCTCTCGCGGGGTTCCTTGATGTCCTTGAGGCGTACGTCGACGACGACGTTGGTGCCGACCTTGCGGTGCAGCGCGATGACGGTAGCGACGTCCTCGAGGTCGAAGATGAACACGGCCTCGCCGCGGATCTGCCCGAGGACCACGTTCTTGGCGGTCACGTCGCCGACCGTCGACATCACGCCGCGCTTCCAGCGCTTCACGATGTCCGACGACTCGGGCTCGTAGTCGAACCCGTGCGACTTGGCCCAGGACTTGCGGCGACGGCCCAACCCACGACGACGATCGCTGTCGACGTACAGCAGTACGGCCGCACCCACGAAACAGAGTGCGGACAGCGTGAACCAGAGAGGAACCATTGCCACCAGACTACTTGCTCTCGCCGCCGATGCCAGAACGGATACGGGTCACAACCCCGTCACGGGCGGTACGGCCATCCGGACGGCGCGGCCACCGATACTGAGGTGGTGAGCGATCTCGCCGAAAAGGCCTTTCTCGTCGTCGGCGCCAGTGGCGCGCTCGGGTCCCGGGTGGCCCGGTCGCTGGCCGAGCGCGGTGCCGCCGTGACGATCACCGGCCGGTCGGAGGACGCGCTGTCGGAACTGGGCATCGACGGTGCCCACGTCGTCGTCGCGGACCTGCGCGAACCCGACGCCGGTCGCAGCGTGGTGGCGGCCGCGGCCGAGCGGCACGGTCACCTCGACGGCGTGGTGATCGCCGCCGGCGTGGTGGCCTTCGGACCGATCGCCGACATCGACGACGACACCATCGACGACCTGGTGCTCGTCGACTTCATCGCGCCGGTGCGGATCATCCGTGCCGCGCTGCCCGTGCTGCCCGCCGGCGGGGTGATCCTCGGCATCAGCGCGGTGGTCGCGGAGAAGCCGATGGCCAACATGGCCGTGTACTCGGCGGCGAAGGCGGCCACCGCGGCGCTGTTCACGGCCGTGCGCGGCGAGGCGCGGCGCCGCAAGGTGCGCATCGTCGACGTCCGGCCGCCGCACACCGAGACCGGGCTCGCCGGCCGCGCGATCGCGGGCGACCCGCCGAAGCTGCCGACCGGCCTGGACCCCGACGCCGTCGCGACGCGAATCGTCGAGGCCCTGCTCGGCGACGAGACCGACGTCCCCAGCACCGCGTTCTAGCGCCACCCCAGAACGCGAAACTGCGGCCAGATCGCGATCCACTCGGGAATCGCGACCTGACCGCAGTCTCGGCGTACTAGGTACCGATCAGCCCAGGATCAGGCCTTCACCGTCCGGGCTGACGTTGACCGGCACGACGTCGCCGTCGTGGACCTCGCCGGCCAGCAGCAGCCGGGCCAGCTGGTCGCCGATGGCCTGCTGCACCAGTCGGCGCAGCGGGCGGGCACCGTAGAGCGGGTCGAAACCGCGCTCGCCGAGCCACCTCTTCGCCGGTAGCGACACCTCGAGGAGCAACCGGCGCTGCGCCAGCCGCTTCTGCAGCTGATCGAGCTGGATGTCGACGATCCGCACCAGCTCCTCGGGGTTGAGCCCGTCGAAGATCAGCACGTCGTCGAGACGGTTGATGAACTCCGGCTTGAACGCCGATCGCACCGCCGCCATCACCTGCTCATCGCTGCCGCCCGAACCGAGGTTGGACGTCAGGATGAGGATGGTGTTGCGGAAGTCGACCGTGCGGCCCTGACCGTCGGTCAGCCTGCCCTCGTCGAGGACCTGCAGCAGCACGTCGAAGACGTCCGGGTGGGCCTTCTCGACCTCGTCGAACAGCACCACCGAGTACGGCCGGCGACGCACCAGCTCGGTGAGCTGACCGCCCTGGTCGTAGCCGATGTAACCCGGAGGCGCACCGACGAGCCGTGCGACGGAGTGCTTTTCGCCGTACTCGCTCATGTCGATGCGGACCATCGCCCGTTCGTCGTCGAACAGGAAGTCCGCCAGCGCCTTCGCCAGCTCGGTCTTGCCGACGCCGGTGGGGCCGAGGAACAGGAACGAGCCCGTCGGACGGTTCGGGTCGGCGACGCCGGCCCGGCTGCGACGAACCGCGTCGGACACGGCGGCGACGGCCTTGCGCTGGCCGATGACGCGCTTGCCCAGCTCGTCCTCCATGCGCAGCAGCTTGGTGGTCTCGCCCTCGAGCAGCCGTCCGGCCGGGATGCCGGTCCACGCCTCCACCACCTCGGCGATGTCGTCGGGGCCGACCTCCTCCTTCAGCATGACGTTCGCCTGCGCCTGTGCCTGGGGCAGCGCGGCGTCGAGTTGCTTCTCGATCTGCGGGATCCGGCCGTACCGGAGTTCGGCGGCCTTGGCGAGGTCGCCGTCGCGCTCGGCGCGCTCCGACTCGCCGCGCAGGTGGTCGAGCTGCTCCTTGAGGTCGCGGACGACGTCGATGGCGCCCTTCTCGTTCTGCCACCGGGTGGTCAGCTCCGAGAGTTGCTCCTTCTTGTCGGCCAGCTCGGCGCGCAGCTTCTCCAGCCGTTCCTTCGACGCGGCGTCCTCCTCCTTGGCCAGTGCCATCTCCTCGATCTCGAGGCGACGGACCAGACGCTCGACCTCGTCGATCTCGACGGGGCGGGAGTCGATCTCCATGCGCAGCCGCGAGCCGGCCTCGTCGACCAGGTCGATGGCCTTGTCCGGCAGAAAGCGGCTGGTGATGTAGCGGTCGCTCAGCGTGGCGGCGGCCACCAGCGCGGAGTCCGTGATGCGGACACCGTGGTGCACCTCGTACCGCTCCTTGAGGCCGCGCAGGATGCCGACGGTGTCCTCGACGGACGGCTCGCCGACCAGCACCTGCTGGAAGCGGCGCTCCAGGGCGGCGTCCTTCTCGATGTACTTGCGGTACTCCTCGAGCGTGGTCGCACCGACCATGCGCAGCTCGCCGCGGGCCAGCATCGGCTTGATCATGTTGCCCGCGTCCATCGCGCCCTCACCGGAGGCACCGGCGCCGACGATGGTGTGCAACTCGTCGATGAACGTGATGACCTGACCGGCCGAGTTCTTGATGTCGTCGAGCACGGCCTTGAGCCGCTCCTCGAACTCACCGCGGAACTTGGCACCGGCCACCATCGAGCCCATGTCGAGCGAGACGACGGTCTTGTCGCGCAGGCTCTCCGGCACGTCGCCGGCGATGATGCGCTGGGCCAGGCCCTCGACGATCGCGGTCTTGCCGACGCCGGGCTCGCCGATCAGCACGGGGTTGTTCTTGGTGCGGCGGCTCAGGACCTGCACGACGCGACGGATCTCGTTGTCGCGGCCGATGACCGGGTCGAGCTTGCCCTCGCGGGCACGTGCGGTCAGGTCGGTGGAGTACTTCTCCAGCGCCTGATAGGTGCCCTCGGGGTCGGGGCTGGTGACGCGGGCGCTGCCGCGCACCTTGGTGAACGCCTCGCGCATGGCCTGCGGTGACGCACCGGCATTGGTCAGGAGCTTCGCGACGTCGCTGTCACCGGTGGCGAGTCCGACGAGCAGGTGCTCGGTGGAGACGTACTCGTCGTCCATCTCGGTGGCCAGATGCTGCGCCGCGGTGATCGCGGCGAGCGACTCGCGGGACAGCTGCGGTGTCGAGTTGGCGCCGCTTGCGCTGGGCAGCCGTTCGACCAGTCGCTGGACGTCGGCGCGGACCGTCGCGGGATCGACTCCGACCGCCTCGAGCAGCGGCGCGGCGATGCCGTCGTTCTGCGTCAACAGCGCCATCAACAAGTGGGCGGGCCGGATCTCCGGATTGCCTGCGGCGGTAGCCGCCTGCAACGCCGAGGTCAGCGCCGCCTGGGTCTTCGTGGTCGGGTTGAACGAGTCCACGACACCTCCAATTCTCAGCTAGGGGAAAATGCTTCTCGCTGTACACAACGCAGTCAAGGTTGAGTCTGTTCCGCTCAACTCTACCCAATTTCGCCGCTAGGTCACGGCGGCGAGTCCGATACGGGAGGCTGGACCCGTGTCCTACCCGCCCCCACCTCGGCGTCGCAACCGAATCGCCCTGATCGTGACGGGCCTGGCACTCCTCGCCGTGGTCGCGCTGGTGGTGGTCGTCGTCGTCGCGTCTCCGGGCGCGATCACCGGCACCGCCGTCCGCTCCCCCTCGGAGCAACTGACCGACGAGGAACAGATCGAGGCGTCCGTCGAGGCGTTCGAGAAGGCCTGGAACGACGGCGACTTCAGCGCCTTCGACCCCGTCCTGTGCAGCGGCGCCAAGGCGACCGACGAGTTCACCGAGGACGAGTTCCTCGAGGCGAGGGACATGGGCGGGAAATTGAACCTCACCGTCGAGTCGGTGGACGTCGACGGGGACGAGGCGACCGCGGACGTCGCCAACGAAGGCGAGAACAACCAGGACATCACGCTGGTCCGGGAGGACGGCGAGTGGAAGTGGTGCCAGTTCTGAGTGGGCCGGCTAGGTAGGACGACGCGGGGGCGCGGATTGGGCCATCGTCCGCCGGACTGCGTCCAACATGCCCTCGTAGGCGACCAGGCGTCGGTGGAGGTAGTCGCCCGGGACGCTGGGGGGCTTGGCACCGATTCGCGGCGGTCTCATGGCGGCCCGCAGGCCGGCGACCATCAGTTCGCACCGGGCCGCCTCGGCGGCGAGTTCGGCGTAGGGCGCCGCGGCGAGTCGGTCGTAGGGCCACCGCGCCCAGAAGGCCGACGAGTGCGTCAGCAGCAGGGCCGTCTTGGCGTCGCTCGAGGCCGACAGCTGCGGGGCGTACTTGCCCCCCAGGAAGAGAAGAAGCGCGATCACGGCGACGACCACCAGCCCGCCCACGAACATGTAACCGACGACGGCCGTCATCCGACCACCCGGTGTTCACGTGCGGCCGCGGCGTTGAGGGGTCCGAGCAACGTCGAGATGTACGCCCTGACGGCGTTGATCTGCCGGTCGCCCTCGGCTGCGGTGGGTCCCTGGCGTTCGGCGTTGCGGGACTCCAGTGTCAGGACCAGCTGCCAGCAGCCCTGAACCTCCGCCTCCAGCTCGGCATACCCGGCCTGCCAGACGCGGTCCCCCGGCCACCGGGCACGAAAGACCGCCGACGCCTGCGTCTGCCAGGCCACTCCAGCCTCGGACTGCTCGTCGAAGCGGCGGTTCATCCAGCGGGCGAGGACCGCGATCACCACCACCATCACCACCAGGATGATGCCCGCCGCGAGCCACTCCGCGGGGGTGCTGGGCATTCGACGCGACGACGCCAGGGGCGTGGCCGCAGTCATGATCACGGTCATCGCCATGAAGGTTAGCGGTCCCGGCCGGCGCCGCATCGCACGAGAATTCTGGTGCGCGAGCCGGTGCCGAGACGGTTCTATGCTTGTTCGAGCGCTCAGGAGGGGGACGCCCATGGGATTTGGATTGCTCGACGCGATCGGCTCCGTGTTGGCCGGCAAGGGAGTGACCGAGCACATCGTGGGTGCGGCGGGCGGTGACCCCCTCGCGATCATCGGGTTGCAGGCGGACGCCGTGGGCATCGCGCAACAGGTCTTCACCATGATGGGACCGAAGCAGCTCGCGGCCGCGGGAACCCCGATCATCGGAATGGGCCTGCTGGGCATCAACGGCATGCAACTGCTGTGCGGCCTCACCTTCGAGCAGGACCAGGGCGAGAAGTTCGCCAACGGCGCGGCGGCGATGGATCAGGTGGGCAACACCCTCGAGTCCGCGTACCCGCAGGAGTGGGACGGCGACGGGTCCACGGCCTACACCCGGCAGAACACGCTGCAGCAGAACCGCGCCGAGCAGGTGTCGCGCGCCGACGAGGTCATCCAGGGCGTCATCGCCGACGAGGCGGGCCAGGTCAAGACCACCAAGGACGTGTTGGACGTCTCGGCCACCGTGCTCACCGCGATGATCCCCGTCGTACTCGTCACCCGGCTGATTCCGCCACCGCCGATCGTCGGCATTCCCATGGCGGAGGCCATGGAGATCGGCGCCGTGGCGGGCGCGCTTCCGCCCTGCAGCATCGCGATGGGCGTCATGGCCGGCCATGCGACACAGAACGCCTCGAAGATCGCGGCCGCAGCGGCGCAGTACCAGCAGGTCGCAGCAGACGCGCACCCCACCGGCAGCACCGGCGAGTTCAACCCGGATCCGGGTACCGGCCAGCCACCGGCCACGGAGAACCCGCCGGGCTCGTACCCGCCGGGCAGCGTCCCGTCCGGCGGTGGTGGTGGCGGCGCGCCCAGTGGAGGCGGCGGCGCACCCAGCGGCGGGGGCGGCGGCGCACCCAGCGGCGGTGGCGCACCGACCCCGTCGACCACGACGCCGTCCATGCCCACGATGCCCTCCATGCCGACGATGCCCTCGGGCGGCGCGGCCGGCGGCGGTATGCCGGGCGGTGGCACCGGAGGCGGTGCACCCAGCGCCGGCGGTGCCGGAGGCGGCCTGATCTCGGCCATCGCATCGGTCGTCAACACCGCGATCCAGGCGAGCCAGCAGGCCGAGCAGCGGGAGGCCGAGAAGGAGGCCACCGAGGCGGCGAAGGAGCAGGCCTCCGGTCCCGACGCCGAGGCCGCCGGCGGCGCCACGGGACCCGCCGGGTCCGGTGAGCGCGCACCCGTCGGCCCGCCCGTCGAACGGACGCCCGGCGCCCCGACCACTCGATCGCTGTAGGCGAGGACGGATACACGATGACGGACTTGAAGGTCACCACCGCGCACGTGCGGGAACTGTCTGCGCGCCAAGGTGAGGCGGCCGCCCAGGTCGGCGCCGCGGGGTCGGCCACCGACGGAGCCACTCAGAACATGTGGATGAGCCACGGCGTGGTGTGTGCGCCGGCCAACATGGCCGTCGAGGCCGCCAGCGCTGCCCGCAAGGCCGCGTGCCAGGCCATGGCAGGGGTGTCGCAGGACCTGGACCAGAAGCTGACCACCGCCGCGCAGCGCTACGACCAGATCGATCAGGCGAGCCAGGGCAAGCTCGACGGTCAGATGCATCCCCGATGAGCGGCGACGACGATTGGGACGACGACGAGATCCCGTCATTCGATCACGTCCCCCACCTTCAGGACGACGACGACGGCTCGGCGCTCGACGCGTTCGACGGCTTCACGGGCGCCGAGGATCCTCCCGGGGCCAGCGGCGACCTGGACGCGCTGGTCGGGTCCGACGAGGAGGCCGACGAGGAGGAGATCCCGCTCATCTCGGCCACCAATCCGCCCGGGACCGTGACGGTGACCGCCTATCTCAACGGCGTCGTGCACCGGGTCGACCTCGCGCCCAGCGTCGTCAACGCCACCGAAGCTGAACTAGCAGAAGAGATTCGCGTCGTCGCCGACGTCGCGGCGAAGAAGGCGACGTCGGCGATGCACATCCTGAGCGTCGAACTGCTGGCGGCGCAGGGCATCGACCGCGACACCGCGACCGAGTTCATCAGCGAACGCATGCCGTTCGCACAGCCGGCGCAGGCCCGTGCCGCGGAGGCCGACCTGGTGGCCCGGCACGCCGACGGCAGGTAGCGCCGCTCAGGAGTAGTCCCAGTACTGCAACCACGTCACCAGCGCGAAGACCGCAAGCGTCGTGACGTATCCGGCGACCACGATCGCGACACCGCGCACGGTCACGCCCAGGCCCGCGCCGTCGACGGGATCCAGCCACCGCCGCATCGCCCGGACGGCGAACGGCATCAGCACCCACTGCAGCAGTGAGACGCTCAGCACCTGGCTGAGCCAGATGGTCAGCCACGGTCCGGCTCCGAGACCCTCGAACAGCGGGCCGACGAAGCGGGACAACAGCATCACCGTCGGGTACAGCACGAGCAGCACCAGCATCGCGGACTTCCAGCCGGGTGTCAGCCGGGTCTGCCCGTCCTCGACCCGCACGGTCGTTCCGAACGGCGTCGTCTGCGTGAACGTGGAGAAGTCGCGCTCCAACGTCGAGCGCAGGGTCGGCAGCGCGCCCTGGCGCTGCGCCGACTCCATCCACCCGGACAGCTGACGCGCGGTGCGGAACCGGATGACCGACAGCCGCTCCCCGCGGTCGTCGACTGGGAGCACGACGGTGCCCTCGTAGCCGGGGAACCGCGCGCTGATCCGAACCAGCTCGGTTTGTGCAGCGAGAAACTGCGCGTCGCGCTCGGGGGCGACGGGATGTCGGAACGCCGCCACTCCCGGCGGCGTGGCCTGCCCGTCGACCAGGACGAGGTCGGACGAGGCACGCCGGATGCCGCGGGTCTCGCCGTCGGACATCACGGTCCGGCGGGATTCGCCGTCGAGCCACGAATGCAGTTGGGTCTCCGTCGCGAAGCTGACGGCCACCGCCTGCTGCAGGTCCCCGTCCCCGCGCAGCGACGCGACGCAGTCGACGAAACCGGCGTTCCGGGCACCGTCCGCGCGCATCACGTCGACCCAGGGCCCCAGCGCCTCGGGGTCGACGGGTTCGTGCAGCACCGTCACGGCAATGGCGACCACGGCGACCTCCTGACGCCGGCTACAGCGGAGCGAGCCGACGCCCCCGAACGTAGACCTCGGCGATCGAGTTCTCGCGCAGACCCATCAGCAACGCGAACAACGTCTGGTCTCGCGCGAGGTCGGCGTCGTCGGACCGGTATGCGCTGTCCAGCAGGCCCTTCAGCGCGCCGGCCGGTTCGACGACGAGGAAGTCGGCCTCCTTGCCGGTGTCGAAGTTGCCGAAGCGGTTCTCCATGTCGAGGGCGCGGGCACCGGCGAGCGTCCCGACGAAGAGCATCTCCGCCGGATGCATCGAGACGCCGTCGTCGCCGGGCTCGGTGATGTGCTGTTTGAAGGCGTCGCCGAGGACGCGTGGGATCAGCCACTCGTCGCCGCCGCCGAAGTCGGTTCCCGAGGAGACGTTGACGCCCGAGGCGATGGTGCGCTTCCAGGGCATGGTCCCGGAGCCGAGGAACAGCTGCGAGACCGGACAGTGCGAGATCGAGGTGCCGGTCTCGGCCATCCGCTCGAGTTCGACGTCCTGGCAGTGCACGCAGTGCGCGAGGATGGTCCGCCTGCCGAGCAGGCTCTTGCCGCCCACGCGGGAGCCGGGGAGGAACTTGCCGTCGTAGGTGTCGAGGTACGAATCGACCTGGTACACCTCCTTGGTCGTGTCGACCTCGCCGGTGCCGGGCCGGTTGTTCTCGTTGAGGTGGCTGTGCACGTACACGCCGCGATCGCGCACCTCGTCGTACAGCTCGCCGAGGTTTCGCAGCGTCACAGGAGTGACCGACAGCGAGAACCGCGGGACGATCGCGACGTGCAGCAGCGCGGTGTCGACGTCGCCGGTGTCCGCGGCGTGCCACTTCTCGATCTCCTCGCGGGTGAGGCGGATGGCGTCCTCCTCCGACGTCATCAGCGGCTGCGCGGTCTCCCCGCCGACGGTCTGGATGCCGCGGCCGCTGACCACGCGCAGGCCCGCGTCCCTGGTGCGTTCGAACAGTGCGTCCTGCGCATGCGGGAACGCCGAACCGAACACCATGGCCGCCGTCGTGCCCGCCGCGATGCGGCGGTTGCAGAACTCGACCGCGGCCGCAGCCGCGAAGTCGGGATCGGCGAACTTGCTCTCCGACGGGAAGATGCAGAGGTTCAGCCACTCCAGGAGTTGGCCACCGCCGTACGAGTCGCCCGCGAAGGTCTGGGGGAAGTGGACGTGGGTGTCGACGAAGCCCGGCAGCAGGAAGCCTCCTCGGTGGTCGTGCACCGGCGCCGATCCGTGTTCGCTTGGGACCGAATCTCTTTCGCCGCAGTAGACGATCGTGCCGTCGTCATCGACGACGAGCGCTCCGTCGGCGATGGACACCAGCGCGTGGGCCGCCTCCGTCACCAGCGGAGCGCCTGCGACGTGGAAGACGTGCCCGAGATGAACCTCCGTCATGAACTCTGCTCCCTCGTTGACGGTGATGGCTGATAGGACGGCGCGGATCGTCTCGAGGCGCTCGTCGCCCCGGTCAGCAGCGCGAAGGCGGCTGCGCCGCAGACGGCGAAGAGCCAGCGCAGCGTGCTCTGATCATTCTCGGGTAGTACGCCCACCGCCGCAGTGCGGTTCGGCAAAAGCAAGCCGGCCGCGAGATTCGCCTCACCACGTCGACGGAAACATGGGTGGCCAATGTCTTCGGGTGCGCCGACACCCGGCATGCGACCATTGCTTGTTACCTTGACGGCGATGCTCCCCGCACTGATCCCCCTCGCGCTGGTGGTCGCGCTGTCACCGCTGTCGATCATCCCCGCGATCCTGGTGTTGAGCTCCCCCGCGCCCCGGCCGACGGGACTGGCGTTCCTCGCCGGGTGGCTGGTCGGTCTGGCCGTGCTGACGCAGATCTTCGTGGAGATCTCGAGCGTGCTCGGCGGCGGCCTGGACGAACCGCCGCCCTGGGCGTCGTGGGTGCGCATCGTGGCGGGCGGTGCCTTGATCGCGTTCGGGATCTACAAGTGGCTCATCCGCCGTCGGTCGGAGCACTCCCCCAGGTGGATGAGCAGCTTCGCCACGATCACACCGGCCCGGGCGATCCTCACTGCCACTGTCCTCGTCGTGATCAACCCCAAGGTGCTGTTCATGTGCGCCGCGGCCGGTCTGGCCATCGGCACCGAGGGGCTCGGACGCACGGGCGCCGCAGTCGGGGTCGCGTGCTACGTCGCGCTGGCCGCGTCCACCGTGGCGATCCCGATCCTGGCGTACGCGGTGTCCGGTGACCGGCTCGACCGGCCGCTGGACCGCCTCAAACACTGGATGGAGGCCCAGCACGCCGCCCTGGTCGCCGCCATCCTGGTCGTCCTGGGCGCGCTGGTGCTCTACAAGGGGATCCACGGCCTCTAGCTAGAATCCCCCGACGTGGGACTCGACGATCGCGACGCGCTACTGACGCTGCGGGCCGCCCTCGTCCTGGACGGCAGCCCCGGCGGGGTGATCGCCGACTTCTACGGACGCTGGTTCGCGACCGACTACTCGGTGCGCGACCTCTTCCCGCCCGACCTGGTCCGGCAGCGGCAGATGTTCGCACGGGCGCTGTCGTGGGTGCTCGGCGAGATCGCCGAGCAGCGCGCCGAGGAGCCGGTGGCCTTCCTCGCCCAGCTCGGGCGGGACCACCGCAAGTACGGCGTCGTCCAGCACCACTACGACTCCATGAGCGCCGCACTGTTCTGGGCGTTCCGGACGCACTTCCGCGACCGCTGGGACGGTGGGCTCGGCGACACCGCCCGCGACGTCGTCGACCTGATGGTCGGCGTCATGCACGGCGCGGCCGACGCCGAGAAGGGCCCGCCGTACCGCGACGCCACCGTCGTCGAGCACATCCGGGCCACCCGTGACGTCTCGATCACCCGACTACAGCTGGACCGGCCGGTGTTCTACCACCCCGGCCAGTACGTCACCGTCCAGGTGCCGCAGTGGCCGCGCCGCTGGCGGTTCCTGACCCCCTCCATACCGGCCGACCGGGGCGGCGCCATCGAGTTCCACGTCCGGTCGGTGACCGGTGGCATGGTCAGCACCGCCATCGTCGGCGAGACCAAGCCGGGCGACCGCTGGCGCCTGTCGAACCCGCACGGCGGCCTGCACGTCGACCGCAACGGCGGCGACGTGCTGATGGTCGCGGGCAGCAGCGGGCTCACGCCGCTGCGGACGATCATCATGGATCTGCAGCGCTTCGCGGTGAACCCGCGCGTCCACCTGTTCTACGGCGCCACCTACCCGTGCGACCTGTACGACCTGCACACCCTGTGGCAGATCGCGTCGACCAACCCGTGGCTGTCGGTGACGCCGGTGTCGCAGTTCGCGACCAACCCGCCGTGGGCCGTCGACTACCCGGTCGAGCCGCCGCCGCGCGGCCTGCACGTCCGGCAGACCGGGATCCTGGCCGACGTGGTGACCAGCTACGGCAACTGGGGTGACCGGCAGATCTTGATCAGCGGCGGTCCGGCGATGATCGCGGCGACGAAGGCCGCGCTCGTCGCGAAGGGTGCCGACCGCGAGCGCATCCAGCACGATCCGCCCGCCGCCTGAGCGTGTCAGAATCCGGTATGCCCGAGTTGGAATTCATCACGCTGCAGGATCCGTCGTCGTCGCTGACCGCCACGTTCGTGCCCGGCGCCGGCATGATCGGCACCTCCCTGGCCGACGACGGCGTCGAGTACCTGGGGCAGCGTCGCGGCCTGGAGGCCTACGTCACGGCGGGCAAGACGATGGGCATCCCCATCCTCTACCCGTGGGCGAACCGGTTGAGCGGCAACGAGTATCAGGTCGACGGCACGGCGGTGTCGCTCATCCCGGGCAACGGCAACGTCCGCACCGACGAGCATGGCTCGCCGATCCACGGGGTGCTCGCCGCCTACCCGGGCTGGGTGGTCACCGCCCAGTCGGCCAACGCCCTGACGGCGACGCTCGACTTCGGTGCGGATCCGACCCTGCTGGCGTCGTTCCCGTTCCCGCACGTCCTCACCCAGGAGGTCACCCTCGCCGACCGGGTGCTCCGGATCGCGACCACCGTCACGCCCACCACGTCCGCGCGGGTGCCGCTGTGCTTCGGCTACCACCCGTACCTGACGATCCCGGGCGTGCCGCGCGACGAATGGACGCTCACCACGCCGGCGATGCGCCACCTACCGGTGGACGACGTCGGCCTCCCGACCGGGAACCACGAGGCCTGGTCCGGTGGCACCACGTCGCTGGCGGGAACCACCTACGACAACGGCTTCGACGAGGTCCCGCCGGGCGCGGTGTTCACCCTCGCGGGCGGGGACCGGCGCGTCGACGTGACGTATGAAACCGGTTACCCCGCAGCGCAACTGTTCGCGCCGCCAGGGGACGCGCTCGTCGGCATCGAGCCGATGGCCGCCCCCACCGACGCACTGCGACGCGGCGACTACCGGTCGGCGGCGGAGGGGTCGCCCGAGACGGCCCGGTTCTCGATCACCGTCACCTAGCGCGCGGGCCCTTGCGCGGCTGCCAGACGACGAGCGCGGTGCTCTTGGGCACCACCGCCACGTCCCGGCGCTGTGTCGACCGCAGGCGGTCGAGTTCGGCGGCCATCTCGGACATCCGGGACTGCAGCGCCTCGACCTGATTGGTCAGCTCGATGATGCGCTTGATGCCGGCGAGGTTGACGCCCTCGTCCTGCGACAGCCGCTGCACCTCGCGGAGCAGGTCGACGTCGTGCTGCGAATAGCGCCGTCCCCCACCGGAACTGCGCTGCGGACTGACCAGGCCGAGCCGGTCGTAGGTCCGCAGCGTCTGGGCGTGCATGCCGGCCAGTTCGGCGGCCACTGAGATGAGGTACGTGCGGGCGTCGTTCTGCGCACTCATCACGACCCCGCCCATCCGGCCCGGGGATCGAAGCCGCTGGCCCGCTCGGCCGTCGCGTACGCCTCCAGCGCCTCGAGCGCCTCGCCCTCCAGGTTCGGAGGTACCGCGACCTTGACGGTGACCAGCAGGTCGCCGTGGCCGCCGCTGCGCTTCGGGACGCCCCTGCCACGCACGCGCAGGATGCGTCCGTCCGACGTGCCCTTCGGCACCCGGACTCCGACCTTGCCCTCGAGCGTGGGGACGGAAAGCGTTGTGCCGAGCGCCAGTTCGTGGAAGCTCACGGGAACGGTGACGACGAGGTCGTCGCCGTCGCGGCCGAACACCTTGTCGGGACGCACGTGCACGGTGACGTACAGGTCACCGGACGGCGCGCCGCGCAGACCCGCCTCGCCCTGGCCGGCCAGCCGGATGCGCTGACCGTCCTCGACGCCGGGCGGGATCCGGACGTTGATGGTCCGGGTGCGGGTGATCTTGCCTTCGCCGTGACACTCGTCGCACGGGTCGTCGATGATCGACCCGGTGCCGCGGCACTCGGTGCACGGCTCGGAGAAGCCGAACGCACCCTGGTTGCGGCTGATCACGCCGGCGCCGTTGCACGACGGGCAGACCCGCGGGCTGGTGCCGGGGCGCGCACCGCTGCCGTGGCAGTTGGTGCAGGGCGCCGGGCTGGTCAGCCGAAGCGGCATCGCCACGCCCTTGGTGGCCTCGAGGAACGACAGTTCCGTCTCGGTCTCCAGGTCGTTGCCCCGTCGTGGCCGGCTCGGCCGCGCCTGCTGGGCGCCGCGACCGAAGAGGCCGCCGAACAGGTCGCCGATGTTGGCGCCGCCGGTCTGGCCGGCCGCACCGAACAGGTCGCCGAGATTCACCTCGCCGTCGGTGCCGTATCCGCTGCCGAATCCGCCGAAGTTGCCGTCGCCCGGGGTGAACCGGCGATTGAAGCCGCCGCCGGCGAAGAGCCGACGGGTCTCGTCGTACTCCTTGCGCTTGGCGGGGTCGGTCAGCACGTCACGTGCTTCGCCGACCTCCTTGTAGAGTTCGTCGGCCGCGGTGTCACCGGGCTTGCGGTCCGGATGATTCTCCGCGAGAAGCTTCTTCGCCACCCGCTTGATCTCCGCGGTGTCGGCATCGGAGGAGACGCCGAGCACCTTGTAGAAGTCCTTCTCAACCCACTCGCGCTGGGCCATTCCGCGTCACCTCCTTAACCTGCTGCATCAGTTGTGTACCTACTCTTGATCATGAGGCCTCTCGGCCCCTGAAGCGTGCTGGTCGGCGATATCGCGCCGAGTGTCGTGCCGTCGAGCCGTGGGGCGGACGGTGGCGACATCGAACCGGGTCGCCACCGTCCACCACCGTTCGACATCCGTCGGACTAGCCGGCTTCCGATGCCGCGTCGCTGGATTCGGTGTCGTCCACCGAGTCCACGACACCAACCATCGCGTTGCGCAACACGTTGTCGCCGAGCTTGTAGCCCTGGCGCATCACCGTGCCGAGCACCGGATTCGAGCCGTCGCCCTCGTGCTGTACGGCCTCGTGCAGCGACGGATCGAACGGATCCCCCACCACACCGAAGGCGACCAGGCCGAGGCCGTCGAGCGCGGCGGCGAGCTTGTCCGCCACCGGCTTCAAGGGACCGGAGTCCAGGTCACCGTGGCTGTGGGCACGCTCGAGGTCGTCGAGCACGGGCAGCAACTGCATCACGGCAGTCACCTTCCCGCGTTCCGCGGCGACCTGCTTTTCGCGGTCCGAGCGCTTGCGGTAGTTGTCGTACTCGGCCTTGACCCGCTGCAACGTCGCCTTCAGTTCGGCTGCCTCGTCCGTCTCCGGTGCGGCGGGGGCGCCGGGTGCCGACTCCTCGGCACCCGAATCGCGCACCTCACCGGTGTCGGGATCGATTCGCCGCTTGTCAGTGATGGTCACCGGCTCGTCGAGCGGATCTCGCCCTTCGTCAGAGGAACGGGTCACTTGTTCTCCCGGGTGTCATCGTCCTCGACGACCTCGGCGTCGACGACGTTGTCGTCAGCGGAACCGGATGCCTGGCCTCCGTCAGCGCCCTGCTCGGCCTGCGTGGCCTCGTAGATCGCCTGACCGAGCGCCTGGGACTCGACGCCCAGCTTCTCCATCGCGGTCTTGATCGCCGCGATGTCGGAGCCCTCGAGCGCCGACTTGGCTTCGGCGACAGCCGAATCCACCTTGCTCAGCGTCTCCTCGGGAACCTTCGACCCACCCTCGGCCTCGCGCTGCTCCTTGACGAACTTCTCCGTCTGGTAGACCAGCGACTCGGCCTGGTTGCGGACGTCGGCTTCCTCGCGACGCTTGCGGTCGTCCTCGGCGTGCGCCTCGGCGTCCTTGATCATCCGATCGATGTCGTCCTGGGAGAGGCCGGAGCCCTCCTGGATCTTGATCGTGTTCTCCTTGCCGGTGCCCTTGTCCTTCGCCGTGACGTGCACGATGCCGTTCACGTCGATGTCGAAGGTGACCTCGATCTGCGGGACGCCGCGAGGAGCCGGCGGGATGCCGGTCAGCTCGAAGCTGCCGAGCAGCTTGTTGGCCGAGGCGATCTCGCGCTCACCCTGGAAGACCTGGATCTGCACCGACGGCTGATTGTCGTCGGCCGTGGTGAAGGTCTCCGACCGCTTGGTCGGGATGGTGGTGTTGCGCTCGATGAGCTTCGTCATCACGCCGCCCTTGGTCTCGATGCCCAGGCTCAGCGGGGTCACGTCGAGCAGCAGCACGTCCTTGACCTCACCGGCGAGCACACCGGCCTGCAGTGCGGCGCCGACGGCGACGACCTCGTCGGGGTTGACGCCCTTGTTGGGCTCCTTGCCGCCGGTCAGTTCCTTCACCAGTTCGGTGACCGCGGGCATGCGGGTGGAACCACCGACGAGCACCACGTGGTCGATCGCGCCGACCGAGATGCCGGCGTCGGCGATGACCGACTGGAACGGCTTGCGGGTGCGGTCCAGCAGGTCCTGCGTGATGCGCTGGAACTCTGCACGGGTGAGCTGCTCGTCGAGGAACAGCGGATTCTTGTCCGCGTCGACGGTGATGTAGGGCAGGTTGATCGACGTGCTCTGGCCGGAGCTGAGCTCGATCTTGGCCTTCTCGGCGGCTTCGCGGAGCCGCTGCATGGCCATCTTGTCCTTGCCCAGGTCGATGCCCGCGCTGGCGCGGAACTTGTCGACCAGCCAGTCGACGATGCGCTGGTCCCAGTCGTCGCCACCGAGGTGGTTGTCACCCGAGGTGGCGCGAACCTCGACCACGCCGCCGCCGATGTCGAGCAGCGAGACGTCGAACGTGCCGCCACCGAGGTCGAAGACGAGGATCGTCTGGTCCTTGTCGCCCTTGTCCAGGCCGTACGCCAGTGCGGCCGCGGTGGGCTCGTTGACGATGCGCTGCACCTCGAGGCCGGCGATCTGGCCGGCTTCCTTGGTGGCCTGACGCTGGGCGTCGTTGAAGTAGGCGGGGACGGTGATCACCGCGTCGGTGATGTCCTCACCGAGGTAGGCCTCGGCATCGCGCTTCAACTTCATGAGCACGCGCGCACTGATCTCCTGCGGCGTGTAGTTCTTGCCGTCGATCTCCACGGACCAGTCGGTGCCGATCTCGCGCTTCACGGAGCGGATGGTCCGGTCGACGTTGGTCACCGCCTGGTTCTTGGCGGGCTGTCCGACGAGTACCTCGCCGTTGCGCGCGAACGCGACGACCGACGGGGTGGTGCGGGAGCCCTCCGAGTTCGCGACGACGACGGGATCGCCGCCCTCGAGTACCGAGACGACGGAGTTGGTGGTCCCGAGGTCGATTCCGACCGCACGAGCCATAGTGTGTGCCTCCTGTTGTTTCCCTAACAGCGTTAGTTCATGGGTCTGAGTGGACCACGCTCAATCCTGGCCTCAGGCTGTCGCCTTGTCAACCGAGAGTTGAGCCTGTCGCGCTCAAGTGTCAGTGGGTCCAACCGGGGTGGTCCCGGATTCATTCCCCGGTTGCGGCGCCTCTTTAATTCGGGTGCGGCGAGGCCCCGCCGTCCATAACGTCGACGCCATGCTTCGTTCCGCTGAGGTCCTCGTGTTCGTCGGCCCGACCGGCGACCACAACGATCGCGGCATGTCCGGTGCGTCCGTAGTGGGCCGCGCACTGGGACGGCGACTCGACCTCGTGCCCACCGTCCTCGGGACACCGCAGCCCGCCGATTCACAGCCCTGGCAGACGGCGCTGCCGACCGCGCTACCCGGACTGCGAGACCTGCAGCGCGTGCACGCGAACGTCCTTGCCGGCGGGCGGATCCCGGTCTGCGCGCTGTCTCGCTGCGCGGCATCGCTGGCGACCTTGCCCACCATCGCAGAACGTCGCCCGGACGCCTTCGTGGTCTGGTTCGACGCGCACGCCGACCTCAACACTCCCGACACCACGACGACCGGTTACCTCGGCGGTCTCGTCCTGAGTGCGGCCATCGGATGGTGGGACAGCGGGCTCGGCGCAGGCCTGTCACCGGAGCGCGTCGTCCTGGGCGGCAGCCGCGACCTCGACCCACCAGAGCAGTCCCTCGTCGATGCGGGCACCATCGCCCTCGCCGCGGGGCCCTCGATGCACGAACTGTTGGACCTGTACGTGGGCGACCGTCCCGTCTACTTCCACCTCGACTGCGACGTCCTCGAGCCCGGCACGGTACCGACCGACTATCGCGTGCCCGGCGGACTCACCCTCGACGACCTCGCCGACGTGGCGCGACGACTGAGCCGCAACGAGATCGTCGGGATCGAGGTGGCCGAGTTCGAATCTTGGGAGTTCGAGGTGGCGGCCGACGCGGCCGACGTCACCGACTACGCGGGTCCCCTTGTCGACGCGCTCGAGCCCCTGCTGACGGTGGTGTCCCGGCCGCGTTGACCGTGTGGCGGGGGCCGGAAGCGTGCACGCGCTCTACCACCGGGCTCCGACATTCACCTACTCGATACCGGTTGCGCCACAGGGTTATCCACAGTCGCGCATTCATCCCCAGGCTCACTGAAATCGCACCCTTCGTACGGCCTCAGATGGCAGAATCAAACATGTGTTCGATGAATGGGCGGCCCTCGGCGACGCCGCACTCCTGGCGTCCATGGCCACCGAACTGCGCACCGAACGCATCGCCACCGCCCGCCGCATCCTCGCCGCCGGCACCCTCGCCATCCGCCGAGACCCCGGACCCGACGCCACCACCGCCCTCTGGACCGTCGACGACCTCGACGTCGCCATCGCCGAAGTCTCCGCCCACCTCGGCATCAGCCGCCACCGCGCCCGCACCGACATGCTCCTGGGCACCTGCCTCATCCAACGACTGCCGGAATTGGCCAACCGATTCCTCGCCGGCGACGTCGACCGCCGCATCATCGCCACCATCGACGACCGCACCCTGCTGATCCAGGACCCCGACGTCCTCGCCGCCATCGACACCAAGATCGCCGCCGCCGCCCCACACTGGAACCACCTCTCCGAGAAGAAGCTCACCGAAATCCTCGACTGGCTCGTCACCGACCTCGACCCCGACGCCCAACGCACCGCCCGCCACCGCCGCGACGACACCCACGTCACCATCCACCCCGACCGACACGGCATGGCCGACCTCACCGGCCGCCTCACCGCCGACGCCGGCCTCTGCCTCGACGCCCGCCTCACCGCCGTCGCCGCCACCGTCTGCCCCGCCGACCCCCGCACCCACCACCACCGCCGCGCCGACGCCCTCACCGCCCTCTGCGACGGACACACCCGCCTCGACTGCCAGTGCGGCACCGACACCTGCACCGCCACCGATCGCAATGGCAACGGTGGGCATCAGATCGTCATCCACGTCCTCACCGACCACACCACCCTCGACGCCACCACCAACACCCCCGCCTACATGCCCGGCCACGGACCCATCCCCGCCGACCACGTCCGCGAACTCGCCGGCTCACCGCGCACGAAGGTCCGCCCCGTCCCCCAACCCGACGACCTCGTCGCCGAGAAGGGGTACCGGCCCTCCACCGGACTCGCGGCGTTCCTGCTCTGCCGCGACCTCACCTGCCGCTGGCCCGGCTGCACCCGACCCGCCCAGAACTGCGACACCGACCACACCACCCCCTGGCCCCACGGCGCCACCCACCCGTCCAACACCAAACACCTCTGCCGCCACCACCACCTCATGAAGACCTTCTGGATCGGCACCGGCGGATGGAACGACACCCAGCACCCCGACGGCACGATCACCTTCACCAGCCCCACCGGGCTCGTCTACACCACCACCCCACTCGGAGCGATGCTGTTCCCCCACCTCGCCACCCCCACCGGCACCCCACCCAGCACCGGGCCACCACCCGACCAGACCACCGACCGCACCACCAAGGGCCTACGCATGCCCACACGCCCACGCACCCGCGCCCAACAACGCCAACGCCGCATCACCACCGAACGCGACACCAACATCGCCCACCGACTCGCCAACCCACCACCCTTCTAGGGCAGATCGATGTACGTCAGCCCGAATCCGTTGGGCGATACGGTGAAACCCTTGCCGGTCTGGTCGTCTCGGCAGGACACCACGGAAACCTGTGTCTTGCAGGTAAATCCGCCGGTCTGCAGGACGGTGCCGGCGGGTAGCGTCCGCGGGGTGCCGGCCGACTCCCAGATCGGTCGGCCGAGCGAGAGGAATCCGGCGTCGGCGCTCTCCATAACGGCGATGACGTTCGGCCGCGACGGGTCTCCGCCGGGATCGGGAGCCTGCGCCGGCGGCATGTTCTGGAATCGCAACGGGCCTTCGTCCGGGTTGAGCGCACACGCGGCGCGGTTCCCGTTCGACGGATAGTCAGCGATGACGCAGACCCACGTCGACGAGGGTGTGAGGAAACCCCACTGCGGATACCGGGAATCGGGCGAGGCGTACTCCGCCGGGTTCGCGAAGGTGGGCGGACTCGGACTCGGGGCGGCCGACGGAGGATCGGCCGGCTCGCCGCAGCCACTCGCCAGCACAACCACACCTACCGCCGCGACCGTCCAGAATCCGCCCATGCCACCGGTTGTACTCGCTAGGGCCGCCGCACGTTCGGCGCCCATCACGTCCGCTGGTGCAGCGCCTCGACGCACAGGTCCCACGCCTGGGTGCCGACGGTGATGGGGTCGAAGTGGTCGCCGTCGAACGTCCGCAGTTCCGACCGGTCGCCGGCCCGCACGGCTGCGGCGACGAAGCGTTCGGACTGGTCGATCGGCACGTTGGCGTCGCGTGTGCCGTGCACCGCGACGGTCGGGACGCCCAGTGGCAGCCGCGCGAATGGCGACGCCTGCGCGTACGCCTCCGGTCGCTGCGACGGCGAGCCGCCGAGGAACGCGTCGACGGCTCCCGCCCCCAAACCATCCGCTGAACCACGGACCAGGTCGAGCACCCCGGCCTGCAGCACGGCGCCCGTCATCGTCACGCGTCCGCCGCGCCGGGCCGCCAACCACCCGGCGAGCTGACCTCCCGCCGAATGACCGAGCCCGACAACGTGATTCAGATCCAACCCGTCGGCACGGTCGGCGAGACCGTCGAGAGCGGCGGCAACGTCGTCACCGGTCTGCGGCCAGCCGCCTCCGCTGCCGACTCGGCGATACTCCACGTTGAGCGCGGCGAACCCGCGACCGGCCAGGTCGGCCGCGAGGGGCCGACCCAGCTCGGCGCCGTAGCTCGACGTCCAGTACCCGCCGTGCACGACGACCACGACCGGCGCCGCGGCCACGCCCTCGGGCAGCGTCAGCTCGGCGTACTGGCTGGGGTCGTCACCGTAGGAGAAGCGCATGGGCTCATCCTCCCCACGCTCCGGCGGCGCCGCGGTGGCACACGCCGTGGCGACGCCGGCCAGAGTGCCCAGGACGGCCATCGCGCGGCGTCGTGTCAGGTGGGCCATGCCGCCATGCTCCCTCGTGCAACACGGCTTCATAACAACGCCAGTCACGCGTTTCCCACGGGTAACACCGTGGGTACCGTTCACAGGTGACCACACGGGCGATTGCAGCGAGTGTCCTCGCCGTGGCCGCGCTCCTAGCGGGCTGCTCGTCCACCACCGACGGCGACCCCAGACCCAACGCGGCCGACCCGACCGAACCGACGTTCCCGACGACGAAGCCGTCGCGCTCGAGCCCCACGTTGCCGCCACCGCCCAGTACCCCGACGCCGACAGCCGCACCGCCCCGCGCCGCCGAGGTGTTGCCCGCACAGAACGGCTACGTCTTCATCGAGACCAAGTCCGGCCAGACGCGCTGCCAGCTCAGCGAGGCCGAGGTCGCTTGCGAAGCGCAGTTCACCAATCCCCCGACCGTGGGCGGCAGCCCCGCCAACGGCGTCCGCCTGACCGCGAACGGCGACGAGGAGTGGGTGGTCGGCAACCTCGGCGACATCCCCGTCGTCACCCTCGACTACCGGCCGTACTCGGCGGTGGGCTGGACCATCGACGCCAGCGAGGCCGGGACACGGTTCGTCAACGTCGCCACGGGCCGGGGCATGTTCGTCGCGATCGAGGCCGTCGACGTCTTCTGACCGTAATCCCTAGCCGGTTTAAACACTCCGACCCGCAGGGAAGCCCCGTCGACGTGCATCACGACGTCCTCATCATCGGCTCCGGGTCCGGCAACTCGGTCATCAACGACTCGTTCGCCGACCTGAGCGTGGGCATCGTCGAGGAACGGCGGGCAGGCGGGACCTGCCTCAACTTCGGCTGCATCCCGTCGAAGATGCTGGTCTACGCCGCGGACGTGCACGACACGGTCGGCGCGGCCGACCGCTACGACGTCGACGCAGAACTCGGGGGCCTGCGCTGGGCCGACCTGCGCGATCGCGTGTTCACCCAGACCGATGCCCGTTCCGACGAGGGGCGCAAGGGTCGCGAGGACAGCGAGAACGTCACCTTCTACTCCGGCCACGCCGAGTTCACCGGCCCCCGCGCCATCCGCGTCCGCGACGTGGACGGCAACGTCACCGAGGTCACGGCCGACCAGATCGTGCTGGCCAACGGCGGCCGGCCCGAGGTTCCGCCCGTCGTGGCGGACTCGGGACTTCCCTATGAGACGTCGGATACCGTGATGCGCATCGACGACGCGCCGCGACACCTCGCCATCCTGGGCGGCGGGTACATCGCCGCCGAGCTGGCCCACGTCTTCGCCGCAGCCGGCAGTCGGATCACCATCATCGAGAAGTCCGACCGTCTCCTCGGCGGACCGCAGGACGACGAGTTGCGGCGCACGTACACCGACCTCGTGCGCGACCAGTACGACCTTCGCCTGGGGGCCAAGCTGACCGCGCTCGACGGTGAGCCCGGCGCGCTGCGCATCACGCTCGACGACGGCAGCACCATCGAGGCCGACGTGCTGCTGGTCGCCGCGGGCCGCAGGCCGAACAGCGACCGGCTCGAACTGGACAAGGCCGGCGTCGACGTCCGCGACGACGGCCGTGTGGTGGTCGACGAGTTCGGCCGCACGACCGCCGACGGCGTGTTCGCCCTCGGCGACGTGTGCACGCCGATCCCGCTCAAGCACGTCGCCAACCGCGAGGCGGAGGTGGTCTCGCACAACCTGCTGCACCCCGACCAGATGCGCGAGTTCGACCACGATCTGGTGCCGTCCGCGGTGTTCACCGACCCCCAGATGGCCTCGGTGGGCCTGACCGAACAGAAGTGCCGCGACTCCCACCCCGACTACCTGGTGGGCCGCAAGGACTATGGCGAGACCGCCTACGGGTGGGCGCTGCGGGACGACTCCGGGTTCTGCAAGGTGCTCGTCGACGGCGACTCGCACCGCATCCTCGGCGCGCACGTCCTGGGACCGCAGGCCGCCACGCTCATCCAGATCTTCGTCGTCGCGATGAAGTTCGGCATCCGCGCCGACGACCTTGCCCACCAACCGTTCTGGATCCATCCGGCGCTCACCGAGGTCGTCGAGAATGCCCTGCTCAGTGTCAAGGAGGCCGCATGACCAACACCAGCGATCCCAATCCCACCGTCTTCGTCCTGTTCGGTGCGACCGGAGACCTCGCCAAGCGCAAGCTCTTTCCCGGCCTGTACCGCCTCGCCGCGGCGGGCCGCATGCCGAGCGACTTCGCGATCATCGGGTCCGGCCGCCACTCCCCGGGGACCGACGACGAGTTCCGGGAGAAGATCGCCGACGGCCTGAAGGACGGGATCGACGACATCGACGAGAAGGTGCTGCAGGATCTGATGCAGCGCTTGTCCTTTCAGACCTCGGACGCCGACGACGGTAGCGACCTCGCGGAGGCCGTCCGCCAGAAGCGGTCCGATCTGGGGGCGGACGCCCGCACGCTGATCTACCTGTCCGTGCCGCCGACCGCCATGCAGGGCATGATCGGCATGCTCGGCCGCGAGAACATGACCGAGGGCGCGCGTCTGGTGGTGGAGAAGCCGTTCGGGACCGACCTGGACTCGTCGCGGAAACTCGACGCCGTCCTCAAGGAGGTCGTGAACGAGGATCAGGTCTATCGGATCGACCACTTCCTCGGCAAGGAGGCGGTGCAGAACATCCTGGCGCTGCGGTTCGCGAACGGTTTGATCGAACCCGCTTGGAACCGCGACCATCTCGTCTCGATCGAGATCGACGTGCCCGAGACACTCACCATCGAGGGCCGCGGCAGCTTTTATGAGTCGACCGGATGCTTTCGCGACATGATCACCACGCACCTGTGCCAGGTGCTGGGCTTCGTCGCGATGGAGGCACCCGTCCACCTCGACGCCACGTCGCTGCGCAACGAGAAGTCGAAGGTGTTCCAGGCGATGCGGCCGCTCGATCCCAAGCGGGTGGTGTTCGGCCAGTACGAGGGCTACCTCGACGAGGAGGGCGTCGACGACGACTCGACGGTGGAGACCTACGTCGCACTCGAGGCATTCGTGGACAACGAACGCTGGCAGGGCGTTCCGTTCTACCTGCGCACCGGCAAGGCACTCGCCGCCACCCGTCGCACCGTCACGCTGACGTTCCGCAGCCCGCCCGCAGGCCGGTTCGCGAACGGCGACGGCACCGAGGAGCACGCACCGAACCAACTGGTCCTCGAACTCAACGACACGCCCGCCTTCGAGGTCGACATGCTGGCCAAGCGTCCCGGACCGACGCTGGAGCTGATGACGTCCACCCTGCGTCACGACGCCTCGGAGGACGACCCCGACGACGAGCCGCTGGAGGCCTACGAACGGCTGCTGCTCGACGTGATGCGCGGCGATCAGACACTGTTCACCCGCGCCGACGAGGTCGACAGGCTGTGGCAGATCTGCCAGCCGGTACTGGACGACTCACCGAAGGCACTGCCCTACCCCCAGGGGTCCTGGGGCCCCGACGAGGCGCTGCGTCTGCCAGGGCCGCGGGGATGGCGGCTGCCCGATGACCGGTGAGTGGCCGGCCATCTCCGATCACGGGTTGATCGGAGACCTCCGCACCAGCGCGCTGGTTGGAACCGATGGCACCATCGACTGGTTCTGCGCGCCCCGGTTCGACTCACCGAGCGTCTTCGGCGCCATCCTCGACCCGGAGAAGGGCGGCGCGTGGCGCCTCGCACCGACGTGTGAGGTGTCGCGGACGCAGCAGTTCTACTTCCCCGACACCGCCGTGCTCATCACGCGGTTCCTCACCGCCGACGGCGTCGCCGAGGTGCACGACTTCATGCCCGTCCTCGGCGCAGGCGACCCCGAACACCGGCAGCGCCTGGTCCGGCGGGTCAGCGGCGTGCGCGGCACGATCAGGATCCGGACGAGCGTCGACGCCCGGCCCGACTATGCCCGCCAGCAGTGCCGTGCGGAGGAGACCGGCGACGGCGTCCTGATCACCGGCGACGGCGTACGGCTGGGCTTCGTCGCGTCGACGGATCTGACGATCGAGGAGGGCGCCGACAACACCACCGTCAGCGCCGAGGTCGAACTGAACGAGGGGGACACCGCGCTGTTCGTCCTCGAGATCCTCGGGGCCGACGACCAACCGTCCTGCAACGCCATGGACATGACCGATGCGCTGCTCGACTCCACCACGACGTTCTGGCGGCAGTGGCTGCGCAAGTCGCGCTACCGGGGTCGGTGGCGCGAGATGGTGCACCGGTCGGCGATCACGCTGAAGCTGCTCACCCACGAACCGACCGGCGCCATCATCGCCGCGCCCACCACCAGTTTGCCCGAATACGTTGGGGGCAGCCGCAACTGGGACTACCGCTACGTGTGGGTGCGTGACGCCGGATTCGTGCTGTACGCCCTGCTGCGGCTCGGCTTCACCGAGGAGGCGAACGCGTTCATCGGATGGCTGTCCGAGCGCATCGGCCGGGAACGCCGAGAGGACCACGACCTCGGTCCGCTGCGGGTGCTCTACGACATCGACGGGAACGTGCCGAAGGACGAGTACGAACTCGACCACCTCCGCGGCTACCGCGACTCGCGCCCGGTGCGCGTCGGCAACGCGGCCGTCGACCAACTCCAACTCGACATCTACGGCGAGCTGATCGACTCGGTGTACCTGTTCAACAAGTACGGGCCCGGCCTCAGCGACGACGCGTGGCACGACGTCACCGACATCGTCAGCTGGGTGATGGAGAACTGGGAGCGCGAGGACGCGGGCATGTGGGAGGTGCGCGGCGAGACCCGGTCGTACACGACGTCGCGGCTGATGTGCTGGGTCGCGCTCGAACGGACGATCCGCGTCGCCCGCCAGCGCGGCCTGCCCGGTCCGATCGCCGAGTGGTCGAAGGTCCGCGACGACATCTACGAGCGGATCATGTCGGAGTGCTGGGACCCCGAGCAGAAGTCGTTCACCCAGACCGCGGGTGGTTCCGAACTCGACGCCGGGGTACTGCTCATGCCGATGGTCAAGTTCCTCTCCCCCGCCGACCCGAAGTTCCTCTCGACGCTCGACGCGATCGAGGAGAACCTGGTCACCGACACCCTGGTGTTCCGGTACACGCCGGAGTCGGACGGTCTCGACGGCGAGGAGGGCACCTTCTCGCTCTGCTCGTTCTGGTACGTCGAGGCGCTCACCCGCGCGGGCCGCCTCGAGGACGCGCAGCTGGCGCTGGAGAAGATGTTCACCTACGCCAACCACGTCGGCCTCTACGCCGAACAGGTCAGCGCCACCGGCGATCAGGTCGGGAACTTCCCGCAGGCCTTCACGCACTTCGCACTCATCAGCGCCGCGATCAACCTCGATCGCGCTCTCGACAGGGGATGAACATGTCAGTAGCTCAAGCCGAACGCGCCGGACTGGTCGCCGCCATGCGCGAGGTCGGACCGGACGCTCCGACCCTGTGCGGGGACTGGACGGCGCGAGACCTCGCCGCCCACCTCGTGATCCGCGAGCGCCGACTCGACGCCGCACCGGGCATCCTCGTCCCCAAGCTCGCCGGGTACACCGAGCGCGTCCAGGATCAGGTGGCCGCCGAGAACGACTGGAACGTCCTGCTCGACAAGGTCGCGTCCGGCCCGCCGACGCTGTCGCCGTTCAAGCTGCTCGACCCGCTCGTCAACGTCTCGGAGATGTTCATCCACCACGAGGACGTGCGACGTGCCGGGGCCGAGTGGGAGCCCCGCGTCCTCGACGAGGCGACCACCACGGCACTGACCCGCCAGGTGTCGCTGATGTCGCGCCTGATGCTGTCGAAGGTGCCCGCGCGCGTCACCCTGCGCACCCCGGAGGGCAAGACGCTGGCCACCACCGGCAGCGGACCGTCCGTCGTGGTGACGGGTGACCCCGGCGAGCTGTTGCTGTTCGTGTCGGGTCGCGACCAGACCAAGGTGGAGATCACCGGCGACGACGACGCGGTGCGTGCGGTCCGCGAGGGTCGCGGCGGGCTGTAGGCGAAGCGACTAGGGAATAGGCTCCGGCGGGCAGGAGCGAAGCGACTAGGGAATAGGCTCAGCGACATGGACTTCCGGGTATTCGTCGAACCGCAGCAGGGTGCCACCTACGCCGACCAGTTGGCCGTGGCTCGAGCCGCCGAGTCGCTGGGCTACTCCGCCTTCTTCCGGTCGGACCACTACCTCGCGATGAGCGGCGACGGGCTGCCCGGGCCCACCGACTCCTGGGTGACGCTCGGCGGCATCGCGCGCGAGACGTCGACCATCCGGCTGGGCACGATGGTCACCTCGGCCACCTTCCGCCATCCCGGCGTGCTGGCCATCTCGGTGGCGCAGGTCGACGAGATGAGCGGTGGCCGTGTCGAACTCGGCCTCGGCGCCGGCTGGTTCGAGGCCGAGCACGAGGCCTATGCGATCCCGTTCCCGCCGCTCGGCGAGCGCTTCGACCGCCTCGGCGAGCAGCTCGAGATCCTCACCGGGATGTGGAACACCCCGGCGGGCCAGACCTATGACTTCGCCGGCACGCACTACACCGTCAAGGACTCGCCGGCCCTGCCCAAGCCGACGCAGTCGCCCCACCCGCCGATCGTCATCGGTGGCGGCGGACCCAAGCGGACACCCGCACTGACGGCCAAGTACGCCACCGAGTTCAACATCCCGTTCGTCGCCCTCGACGTCCTGACGAAGCAGTTCGAGCGCGTCGCGGCGGCGGTCGCCGACGCGGGCCGCGCGGCGGATTCGCTGACGTACTCGGCGGCGTTCGTGCTGTGCGCGGGCCGCGACGACGCCGAGGTCGCACGTCGCGCCGCCACGATCGGCCGCGAGGTGGACGAACTGCGGGAGAACTCGCCGCTGGCGGGCACCGCGGCCCAGATCGTGGACCGGCTGGCACCGTTCATCGAGGCCGGGGTCCAGCGGGTGTACCTGCAGACCCTCGACATGTCCGACCTCGATCACCTCGACTACTTCGCCTCCGAGGTCGTCCGCCAACTCGCCTGACCGGGCACCGGTAGGGCGGCCGCGGCTACTATCAGCGCCGTGACCGGCGGCAGGGGTGACGAGCCCGACGACCCGCGCGAGCCCGCGTGGCACGAGCGCACGTCGACGCTGCTCGGCGCGAGCGTCGGGGCCGTCGCGGTGCTCGGCGTCCTGTACCTGCTGATCTCGTCCCTGCTGACCGGATCCGACGACCCCGATCCCGCGGGCCAGTACTTCCTCGAGCCGACGGCGACGACGTCGCGCTTCTCCACGTCCGGCTCCGAGTCGACCACCACCACCCAGACGATCACCAGCACCAGCCCGCCGGCCACCACCGACATCAACGATCCGAATGCGCCGACGTCGACCACGTCGGGCACCGAGACGACCGACTCCGACTTCGGCGACACCCCGACGTCCCGATCGTCGCGGAGCACGACCGGCGAGGACGGTCCGACGTCGCGTCGGCCGCGCTTCAACGAGACCAGGACGCTCTACCCGCGTCCCTAGGCCGTCGGCGCCGCGGCACGCCCTAACATCGATGCACATGACACGCGGCGGACCTCCAGGCGACGACTACTCGGACGGCGACCCCACCGTCTACGGGCCCAACTACGGCGACCAGGGCTATCAGACCGGTGGCTATCAGGGCAGCAGCGACCCGACGCGGCAGTTCGCGCCCGAGCCCCCGCTGCCACCCGAGACACCCTGGTACCGCAAGCCCGCCGCACTGGTCGGACTGGGCGCGGTCATCGCGCTGATCGTCGCCGCGATCGCCTACGTGGCCATCAACATGGCGTCGGACGACTCGGCCCCCTCCGATGCCACCACCACCACCTCGGCGACGTCGAGTGCCGCCGTGGCCCCCGCACCCTCCGGCACGGTGACCGTCACCCAGTCACCGAGCGGCACCGGCGAGACCACCGCCCCCACCACGACGACCACCACGGAGTCGACGACCACAACCACGACCACGACCCCGTCGACCACCACCACCACGACGACGACCACGCCGCCGAGCACGAGTACGAGCACCAGCACGGTGACGGAGACCTCGACGCAGACGGTGACGCAGACGACCGCCGCGCCGCCCCCGACGCCCTAGCGGTTGCGGGCCGAGTAGTCGGCGACGAGCGCCTCGGCACTGCGCACCGCGGCCCGGCACGCCCGGGTGGTGAAGGGGTCGTTGAGCGGATGGTCGGCGCGTCGGCGCCACCGCTGGGCGGCGGCGAACGCTGCGCGCGGCCCGTCGTAGGGGGTGTCGGGTCCGAGACCGAGCCGGCTCGCGGCGTCGGTCCCCGAGCCGCCGATGATGCGTCGCAGAGACGCCATCTCGTCGGGGTTGAGCGTCGTCTCCCGCGACCGCAGCGCGCTGAGCAGCCGCAGCTCCTCGAACGCGTGCGTGTCCGCCAGCAGTGGGTCGATGTCGGCGAGGATGTAGGGCGTCGCGTAGATGGGGTGCGCCTCCACGAAGCGCCGCAGCGACACCAGCGCGGTGTGCGCCTTGAGCAGGTCCGACCGCTGGGCGAACTGCTGATCGATGACGTCGCGCAGCGCGATCAGACCGCTGCGCTCCAGGAGTTCGTCGGCCAGGGCCACCGAGTCACCGATCCCCGCGCGCAGCACGGCGATCGAGATGCGGATCCCGAACATCCCGAACCGCTCGAGCAGCGCCGCGCGGGTGGGGGCGTCGACGGGTAGGTCCAGGTCGGCGCGCACGAACCTGTCGACCGAGAGCATGGCCTTCGTCAGCTCGGCGGCGTCGACCGCGGCGAGCTTCTCCAGTGCGACGAACTCGCTCTGACGCAGCGTGCGGGCGGTCAGGGCGAGCAGCCCGGACACCGGGACGACGGCCTGACAGATCCCGGTCTTGTCCATCTCGGCGGTGAACCGCGTCGCGACGTCCTTGGCCGACAGCATCGCGTCGATGCGTCCGGCGCCGATCTCGTCGGCCCGCGAGGCGACGCCGATGACGCCCAACGCACCCGACGATCCGCCGACCAGCGTGCCGATCTGCTTGAGCAGTGCGATGTCGGCGGCGTTGAGCGTGCGGAGCAGGAACACCACGGCGTCGACGCGGGGAACGCCGTCCTCGGGGACGAGGAGGCGCAGCGTCCGCTCGGAGACGTCCCGGTTCAGCGACGACGTACCCGGCGTGTCGATGATCGTGGCGTCGATGAGTTCGGCGGCGGGCCACTCGACGTCGAGGTCGACGACGTCGCCCGGGTCGACGGTGGCGAAGTCGAACGTCAGGCCCCGGTGCTTGGCGGGGTCCCACGCCTCGCGGGCGATCGGGACGTTGGTGCGGCGCCCACCGCGGTGGTTGGCGGTCACCTTGGGGGTCGGACCGTGCCGGAACCACGTGACGATGCGGGTCGCCTCCGTGGCGTCGGTGGGCGCGATGTCCTCGCCCACCAGCGCGTTGACCAGTGTCGACTTGCCCGCCTTCAACGTGCCGGCCAGCGCGATACGGATGGGCTGGTTGAGCCGACGGCCGATCCAGTCCAGCTCGTGGTGGACGTCCGCGCGCTGCTGGTACGCCGGGTCGGAACGGTAGGCCGCGACGGTTCCGCCCAGGATCGCGCGCACCCGGTCACTCGTGCTCATCTCGCGCTACCCGAACTCATCGGGAAACCAGCTTAGGCGGGTCAGGTCTTGGCGGGTTCGCCGCTGGTGGCGATGCTGGTCGCGTGCGCGATCACCTGCCGCAGGATGTTCTGCTGGCGCTCGAGTTCGGCCACCCGGGTGTTCCGCTCGTTCTCCTCGAGCTTGGCCGACGCGAGGGTGGCCTGCAGCGACTCCTGCAGCGAGCGGGTGGTCTGGTTGGCGATCTCGCGGTAGTGGTCGCGTAGCTGACGCTGCACGCCCTTGAGGCGGTCGCGGGACTCCTTGCTCACGACGAACGACACGTCGTCGACGAAGCGGCGCAGGTTGGTCTTCGCCTCGTTGCGCACGCGCATCATCCGGTTCTCCATGTCCTCCTTGTAGGCCTTGCGGCCCAGCAGCAGGCCCGCGCCCAGGGACAGCGGGTTGAACATGCCCAGACCCGCGAACGACGTCAGCATGCCGAACATCAGCACGCCGCCGTAGGACCCGCGCATCCCGGTGACCACCTTGTGTCCGGCCTTGATCGGCTTGGCCTCGAGGCCGGCGAGGGACCTGAACTCGCCGAAGCCGGCGCCCATCTCGCGGGCGTCGACGTGCGGCATCTCGACCGCGCCCAGGCCCGCCTCCTCGAAGGTGCGGGCCACCTCCTGCGCGAGCGCCTCCGCGCGCTGGTAGGCCCAGACGAAGTTGTCGCCGACGGCCGTCGCGATCGCGCTCTCCAACTCGCCACCGATCTCGGCCCAATGGTGGGTGGGGTCGCACCCGTCGATCGTCTGCTCGGTGTGCTGGGTGATGGCGCGGAACCGGGCGCGCAGGTCGTGGTCGACGTCGGCGGTCAGGTCGGAGATGCCGTCGTTGAGCACCTGCTGCCACAACGCGGTGTGCGCGAGCGCGTCCTGGGCGTCCTGCTTGCGACGTTCGAGGTCGGCGGTCAGCCGCTCACGCTCGCCGGGGTCGTTGATGGACGACAGTTCGGTCTCCACCGCCAGGCTGAGATGCTCTGCAGCGGAACGCACCTCGGCGAGTACCTGGTCGCGGATCCGGTCGTTCTCGCGGGTCAGCACGCGCTCGTTGAGGAACTTCACCACGGCCGGGAAGTTGGACTCCTCGTTGAGTTCCTTGTCGTTGAGCTGAATGGCGTGGCTGCGCAGGACCGCCGAGACCGGCGTGACGGACGTCGAGACGCCGGCGCGCCGGAGGTGGTCGGTGTTGGCGGCGACGATCTCCCGCCAGTGCGGGTACAGGTCGATCTTGGTCGCGAGAACCGTTGCCAGCGGGCAGATCTCGAGTGCCTGCCGCATGAACGTCATCTCGGGTTCGGTGAACTCCTGGCTGGTGTCGCTCACCATGAGCATCGCGTCGGCGTCCGGCAGCAGACCCAGGGTGGCCGACAGGTGCGGCTGTCCGTGACCGCCCACGCCAGGGGTGTCGACGAACGCGAGTCCGTTCTTCAGAAGCGGACTCGGGGCGGTGACCTCCACGCGCAGCACCTCGCGGCCGCGGGCCTGCGGGGCGCGGCGCAGGTCGGTCTGCACCTCCGACGGCGGGATCTCGACGACCTCGGGTTCCTCGCCGTCGCCGCGCGACACGATCAGCCGCGCGGACGCCTGCTCGCCGTAGGAGACCACGGTCGCCAGGGCGGTGGTCTCGTCGTCGCCGACGCGGGCGACGGGGACGTTGAGCAGCGAGTTGAGCAGTTGGCTCTTGCCCTGCTTGAGCTGGCCGGCGATGACGACGCGGATCTGCGGGTCGCTGATCCGCTCCTTGGCCTGTTGCAACCGGGCCACCAGGTCGCCGCGGTCCTTGGCACCCGCGATCGCGACGGCGTGGTCGATGAGTTCGACGATCACCTTGACCTTGCGCGGGTCGTTCGGTTGCGTCATGGCCTCATCCTCCCTGGTCTGTCGGTAACGGTCGGCACGCGAACTGGCGGGGACCGGTGTCGGTCCCCGCCAGCTCTGGTGCGCGATCAGAAGGCGTCGAACTCCGTCGCGTTGTGCGATGCCAGATCGGTGTCGTTGTGCGACGCGATGTCGGTCGAGTTGCCCGAGCCGACGGCGCTGGTGAAGCTGTGGTCGTCGACCGTGGTGTCGGTGTCGGTGTGGTTCGACACCGAGTTGTCGACGTGCGTGTTCACCGAGCTGTCGCTCGAGTTGTGGCTGCCCAGATCGCCACCGGCGGTGGTCTGGTTGCCGCCGACGACGCTGCTGGTGCTGTGCGAGCTGGTGTCGGTGACGATGATCGACCCACCGCTGCCGCCGCTGCCGGCGTTGGCGTCGTTACCGCCGTTGCCGAGCCCGATGCCGAGCAGGCTGCCACCGCCACTGGAGCTGGCGCCGCCGCCGTGGCCGCCGGACATGTCGTTGTCCTTGATGACGGTGCCCTCGTTGCCGGTGATGATGTCGCCACCGGAGTGCTGCGAGTTGTCGTGCACCGCAGTGTCGTTGCCCGCGCCGATCGTGACGGGCGAGTTGCCGTCGGCGGAGATGATGCCGGTGTTGGCGTTGTTGTCGTCGCCGACCACGTTGCCGTTGCCCTTGACGCTGGTGGTGTCGATGTCACCGGCGGTGCCGGTGTTGACGACGGCCCCGTCGGTAGCGGTGTTCGACGTCTTGTCGCCGAGGGTGATGTCGCCGAAGCCGAGGTTGAACGCGCCGTTCTGGGCGTTCGCACCCGCACCCTGGTCGGGGCTCGCGATGTCGTTGTTGCTCGCCAGGTCGGTGTTGTTGCGGCTCGCGAACTCCGTCTGCGTCTGCGGCGCGAAGCTGGTCTGCGGCGAGAACGGCGACGCGATGCTGTGGTAGTCGGCAACCGCGCGCTGCAGACCGTAGACCGGGTCACCGCCGCCGAGCGCCAGTCCCGCGGGAGCGGCGGTGGCTGCCACCGAGGCGAACTGCGCGGCGCTGACGTTCGGCAGGCCGGCTGCGCGCATCGCGCCGTCCGGATCGGCGATGAAGGACGCCGCGGTGGCCGGGCTGCGGAAGAGGTCGAGGATGTAGTCGATCAGGTTGGTCATCGAAGTGCCTTTCGGTTGGTGTTCTCGGTCTGGGTGTCTGGTCGTCGGCGTGCCGGCGAACTGATGACCAATTTATGGACCGCGGCGGTCCCCGGGAACGGGGCCGAAACCCCTGCCTCCACAGTGCCATGGTGGGGTGCCCCAGGGGTGTGCGTTAGGGGATTAGGGGATGCACGGGGGGATGTCTCGACACCGTCTCTGAACTGCTCCGATACGACAACAGCGCGGCCATTTCTGGCCGCGCTGCTGGACGTTGCTGGGGGTGGGATCAGGTGTAGAGGTCGAATCCCGGGGTGTCGAGGTGGGGGTCGTCCGTCGGCTGATGCAGGTGGTCGAAGCCGCCGAGGTCGTCGGCCGGCAACGCCTCGTCGAGCGCCACGCCGTGGATGACCGGCGCATCCAGCGCCCAGGCGGGGTCGTCGTCGTTGGCGATCGAATGCAGCCCGTCGTCACCGGTGTCGACCACGGTGGAGGCGACGTCGTCGTGGCGACCCACGAGGTCGGTGATCACCGGGTCGTGCACTTCCGGGACCGGCAGGTGGTCGAAGGCGTCGAACGCCGCGGTCGCCGCACCGCTGGACCACACGTTGCCGCCGTCGCCGAAGACGTCGACCCCGGTCGCGGGCGCCGCCGAGATGGACTCGGTGACGACGGGGATGAGACCGTTCACGTCGGCGGTCGTCACGCCGGTGAGATGTGCGTCGGCGATGGCCTGCGCGGGATCCGCGGCGTACCGGGACGCCACGTCGGGGTCTCGCACCACCGACATCACGAAGTCGAGCAGCGAGTTCGCCACGGCACCTGCCTCCTCATCCAGCCATCACGGACGTATTGCTGTGAACGATATCGCCGCAGGCGGGAGCGGGAATCGGTGCCGAACCCACCGCTGCCCACCCGCCATTAGGGGATGACGCATTAGGGGGTCCGACGCGGTAGGGGGATCAGCGCCCCCGCCCCATACCGGCGGCTAAGGTGAGTGCTGGTCGCAGCGCACGAGCGACAGTCGACCGCGACCCTCCCTCGACACGCACAAAGGTCTCCGCATAGATGAGCGCTCTCGGATTGTCGGTAGGAACCACCAACCTGGTCGCCGCCGTGGTCGGCCGGCCGCCGGTGGTGCGACGGTCGATGCTGGCCCTGTTCAACGGGCGTCCTCCGGAGGTCGGTGACCAGTTCGGTCCGGACCAGCCGTCGCTCGTCCTCACCGGCTTCGTGGAACGCGTGGGCGACCCCGTTCCGATGGTCGCGGCGGACGGCTCGTCCCATCGTGGCGAGATCGTCCTGGTCGAGGCGCTCGACGCGCTGGCACGCCTGGCCGGCGGCGGAGCTCCGGTGACCATCACCGTCCCGGCCTACTGGGGTCCCGGCACGGTCGGCGCCCTGCGAAATGCGTTGCGCAACAAGCCGAGCCTGTCCCCCAACGGCGTCCCCCCGACGCTGGTCCCCGACGCGACGGCCGCGCTGGCGGCGCTCCGCGTGACACCGGGTCTGCCGAACGACGGCGTCGTGGTCCTGACAGACTTCGGCGGCAGCGGGACCAGCCTCACCCTGGCGGACGCGCGGGCCGGAATGACCGTCATCGGCGACACCGTGCGCTACCCCGAGTTCTCCGGTGACCTCGTCGACCAGTCGCTGCTGAACCACGTGATCGCCGGTGTGGCCGACGCGGGCAACTCCGATCCCGCGGGCACCGCGGCGGTCGGCTCGCTCACCCGCCTGCGCGACGAGTGCAGGCAGGGCAAGGAGCGGCTGTCGGCGGAGACCGCAGCCGTGATCCCGGTGGCACTGCCCGGCTTCGACTCCGACGTCCGCGTCACCCGGCCCGAACTGGAACGCCTCGTCGACCAGCCGCTGTCGGGCCTGCTGACCCTCATCGAGGAGTCGTTGCAGCGCTATCGGATTCCGCTCGCCGCCGTCACGGCCGTCGCGACCATCGGCGGCGGGGCCGCCATCCCGCTGGTCACGCAGCGGCTCTCGGAACGGCTGCGCGCGCCGGTCGTCACGACGCCGCAACCCGGCGTCGTCAGCGCGGCGGGCGCAGCGGTCCTGGCGTCCGGCGCACTCACCGACTCCGACCCGGACGCCACCGGTCTGGCACCGGTCGCCGACGACGCCGCGACCGGACTCGCACCCACGATGGGGTGGGCGGCAGGCTCGGCCGGAGCGCTCGGCGCCGCCGGGCTCGCCGGTGCTGCCGGCGCGTCCGCGGCACCCCCCACCCAGGCCGCCCCCAGCGCCGCCGACACCTCGGCCGCAGACTCCCTGGCGTGGTCGCAGGACGAGCCCGGCACCGGTGAACCGCTCCCGTACGAGGGTGCCGAGTACGACTACGACACACCGGGAGGCACCCCGACCGACGCACGTCCCGACATGGCCTTCGCCCGCGACGAGGCCGAGGAGGATCCCGATTCCGCACCCCTGGCCTGGTACAAGCGACCACCCCTGCTGTTCGGCGCGGCCGCCGCGGCCGCGCTGCTGGCGGTCGGCGGCCTGGCGGTCACGCTGACGGGCACCTCCACCGACTCGACGCCGGTCACCGAGAACGTCACCATCACGCGGACGGGCGAGAACGGCCTGGTCACCACCACGGTCGTGCCGTCCTCCGAGGTCTCGAACATCCCGCCGGGCCCGCTGACGACGTCGCCACCCACCACGACCTCGGCGGGTCCGTCGTCGAGTTCCTCGTCGACGACCACCACCACGTCGCCGACCACGACCACCACCACGACGACCACGACCACCACGACGACGACCACGACCACGACCACGACGCCGCCCACCACGACGACGACGCAGCCGACGACCACCACACCGCCGCCGACCACCACGACCCCGCCTCCGACGACGACCCAGGCGCCGCCGACGACGACGCGGGCACCCATCACCACGACCGTCGTGCCCGACGTCATCACACCCGAGCCCGCCACGGTCACGACGATTCCGACCGAGCCCGCGCCGGTGCCCGTCACCGCCAGCGTTCCCGCGCCCGAGGTGATCCCGCTGACCGAGGTCCCCGTAATCCCCGTCGTTCCGTGACCGTAGTCCCGTGACCACCGTGGACGTCGCCGCGACGGTGGCGGCGTCTCCCACCGAGTCCCGCCGCATCCTGGTGTCCGGTGGACTCGGATCCGGGAAGACGACTGCGCTGGCCGCCGTTCGGGACGTGCTCCACTCGGCAGGCATCCCGGTCCTCGCGCGACCGCCGCGGGCCGGCGACCCTTCGGGTGCCGCGATCGTGGTCGACGACGCCCACCTGCTCGGTGGAGCCGACCTCTCGAAACTCACTGCGACGGTGTCGGATTCGTCGGCCACGGTGATCGTCGCGGCGGAACCGCTGACCGGAGTCCCGGAACTCACCGAACTCACCACTGCCCTCGCCCGGGAAGCGCCGGCCGTCAGACTGGGCCCGCTCGGTGCGACCGAGATCGCCAGCGCTGCAACGGCAATACTCGGGTCGGCGCCACCCGCCGAGATGGTCCGGTCGGTGGCGACGGCCACGGCGGGCCTGCCGTTCCTGGTGCACGCCGCGGTGGCCGCCGCCGCATCCCCGGACGGCGAGTCCCCGGGCGCCGCGATCTCGTCGGCCACGCGGACCGCACTCGTCGACCGACTGCGCCGCATCGACCAACCCGTCCTCGACGCCCTGCTGATCTCGTCGCTCAGTCCCGAACTGGGGCCCGACGACGTGGCGGGCGCACTGCACCTCGACGCAGCGGTGGCACGCGACCTGGTCGACCGGGCGCGCGCCACGGGGTTGATCGCGCCGTCGCTCACACCCACCTTCCTGCGCACGCTGCACCGGTGCCTCGCCCAGGTCTGCGGCGCGATCCGGCATCACGACATCGAGGTAAACCTGCTCAGGGTCCAAATCGACAACGCCACCTTGACAACGGATCTCGGACTCCGTCTCGCCGAGCACGGACTACGGGACCCTCTGCTCGCCGACGCGCTGACCGACCTCGCCGAACGCCACCGCGACCACCCCGTCCGAGCCGTCCGGCTGTACCGGGCCGCCACCGAGGTCGGCGGCACCGCGCGCAGCACCCGGCTCGCCGATGCCCTGGCCGCAACGGGTGACTGCGCCACGGCCCGTGGCCTGACCGACGACCTGCTCGGCTCCGAGGACCCCGCCGAGCGCGCGGCCGCGGTCCGCATCGCAGGCAGCGTCGCCGCGCACGACGGTGCGACGGCCGAGGCCGCCGAGCTGTTCGGTTGGCTGGGAACGCATCCGGACCCCCTGGTCAGTTCCGCCGGGGTCGTCGTCGCGGTCGGCGCCGGCGACGTGGCCGTCGCACGCACCCTCGCCGGATCGGAGGGCACCGGCCCGCCCACGTCGACGGCGCGCGCCGCACGCCGCCTGTCCGACGGACTGCTCGCCACCCTCGACCAGCCGTACGCGACCGCGATGGCGACCATGTCCCAGTCGGTCACCGAGGGCCGAACCTGGTCCGGCGTCGCACCCGACACGTCCGCCGCACTCGTCGCGCTGACCGCCATGCACGGCGGCGACCCGGGACGCGCCCGCAGCGTCCTGACCCGCGCGCTCGCCGTCCCCGGTGACGACGCCGCGTTCACCGCCCATCGACACCGGCTGCTGCTGGGGTGGCTGCGGATGCAGGACGGCCAGCTCGCCGCCGCGAGCGCGGACGTCGCCGCCGCCGACCTGCACCGCCGCGACCACCTCTGGGCGGCCGCGCTGCAGACCGCCATCGCTCGGCGCAGCGGAGACGGCGGAGCGGTTCAGAAGCACTGGTACGCGGCGATGGACGTACTCGACGAGTACTCCGTCGACCTCTACTGCCTGCTGCCGCTCGGCGAACTCTGGGTGGCCGCCGCGCGCATCCAGCAGGTCGAGCGGATCGGACCCGCCGTGACGAGGGCGTTCGAACTGCTCGGCGCCCTGGGCGATCCGCCGCTGTGGTCGGTTCCGCTGCGGTGGGCGGGCGTGCACGCGGGCATCCTCGCGAACTCGCCGGACGCCGTGGCACCGCACGGCGCGGCGCTCACCGCGGCCGCCGCCGGCAGTGCGTTCGCGCGGTCACTGGCACTGGCCGGCCGCACGTGGCTGCGCGTGCTGGCCAGCCAGGTCGACGTCGACGAGGTGACCGTTGCCGCCCGGGGCCTCGCCAGGTTCGGACTCACCTGGGACGCCACCCGCCTCGCCAGCCAGGCCGCCCTGCAGACCCCGGACGGCCGGACGTCGGCGGCGATGCTGCAACTCGCCCGCGACCTCAAGGTGTCGGTGTCCCCCCAGGAGGCGGCGGACCGGCCGTCGACGCCCATCGCGGCGGGCTCGCAGAGCGGTGGCGCCGCGTCGTCCATGCCGAACTGGTCACGACTGTCCGACCGCGAGCGCGAAGTCGCCGAACTGGTCCTGCAGGGCATGCCCTACCGGGACATCGGCAGTCAGTTGCTGATCTCGGCGAAGACCGTCGAACACCACGTCGCGAGGATCCGCCGCAGGCTCGGCGCCGAGTCCCGCTCCGAGCTAATTTCGATGCTGCGCGCCATCCTCGGTAGCCCCGCGCCGTAGGGGTGTGATCATCGCCACTCCCGCGGACCCGGAGGCCCCGGGCCCGGTGGGGCGGCGGGTTCGATTCAGTTCGGCGCGGCCGCCGACCTCGATCACCTAGTTCACCTGCAGATACCGGTCACTGCCGAGCAAGGCGGCGCCGTCCGGGAGGGTCGACCAACCAACTGGCTAGTTAGGTCAGCCTTCATGGCGTTGTTTATGCACTGGATGCAACTATGAGCAGGCATCTAGCATTAAGTTACCGCCCAGTAATACAGCCCGGCGGTGGCTTGGATCTCGGGAGGCACGTGGTGGACGAGCACACCCTGGTTTTGATCACGATGGGTATCGGCGTCTTGGCGACCATCGTCGTCGGCCTCCTTGCCGTCAAACGCGTCCTGTGGCTGACGAAGCTCATCCGCTCGGGCCAGACGACGCTCGACGAGGGCGGCCGGAAGAACGACCTCAAGGACCGCATCACCACGCAGTTCAAGGAGGTCTTCGCCCAGACCCGTCTGCTTCGCTGGTCCATCCCCGGCATCGCGCACTTCTTCACGATGTGGGGCTTCTTCGTCCTCGGCTCCGTGTACCTCGAGGCGTTCGGCGTCCTGTTCTACCCGCGCTTCGCCATCCCGATCGTCGGGCACTGGAACGTGCTGGGCTTCCTGCAGGACTTCTTCGCCCTCGCCGTGCTGTTCGGCATCATCGCCTTCGCCATCATCCGGTTGCGCTCCGAGCCGAAGGAGTACGGCCGCGACTCGCGGTTCTACGGCTCCCACACCGGCGGCGCCTGGCTGATCCTCTTCATGATCTTCAACGTCATCTGGACGTACGCGCTGTTCCGTGGCGCCGCCGTGGCGACCGAGAACCTGCCCTACGGCTGGGGCGCCTTCTTCTCGCACGGCATGGGAGCAATCCTGTCGCCGCTCGGTGAGACGCCCAACCTGATCATCGAGCGCGTCGCGCTGCTGCTGCACATCGGCGTCATGCTGATCTTCCTGTTGATCGTGTTGCACTCCAAGCACCTTCACATCGGTCTGGCCCCGATCAACGTCACGTTCAAGCGCCTGCCCGACGGCATGGGCCCGCTGCTGCCGATGGAGTCGAACGGCAAGTACATCGACTTCGAGGATCCCGACGAGGATGCGGTGTTCGGTCGCGGCAAGATCGAGGACTTCACCTGGAAGGGCTACCTCGACATGACCACGTGTACCGAGTGTGGCCGCTGCCAGTCGCAGTGCCCCGCCTGGAACACCGGAAAGCCGTTGTCGCCCAAGCTCCTCATCATGAACCTGCGCGACCACCTGTTCGCGAAGGCGCCGTACATCCTCGGCGACAAGGAGTCCCCGCTCGAGAACACCCCCGAGGGTGGCCTCGGCGAGAACCTCAAGGGCGAGAAGAAGCACGACGAGCACGCCCACGTGCCCGAGTCGGGATTCGAGCGCATCCTCGGCTCCGGCCCCGACCAGGCGACCCGGCCGCTCGTCGGCACCCTCGAGGAGGGTGGCGTCATCGACCCCGACGTGCTGTGGTCGTGCACCACCTGCGGCGCCTGCGTCGAGCAGTGCCCCGTCGACATCGAGCACATCGACCACATCGTCGACATGCGTCGCTACCAGGTCATGGTTGCCTCGGAGTTCCCCGCCGAACTCAGCGGCCTGTTCAAGAACCTCGAGACCAAGGGCAACCCGTGGGGGCAGAGCGCCCGCGACCGCACCGCCTGGATCAACGAGGTCGACTTCGACGTCCCGGTCTACGGCGAGGACGTCGACTCGTTCGACGGCTTCGAGTACCTCTTCTACGTCGGCTGCGCCGGTGCCTTCGAGGACCGCGCCAAGAAGACCACCAAGGCCGTCGCCGAGCTGCTCGCCGCCGCCGACGTGAAGTTCCTGGTGCTGGGATCCGCGGAGAGCTGCAACGGCGACTCCGCCCGCCGGTCGGGCAACGAGTTCCTGTTCCAGCAGCTCGCGCAGCAGAACAAGGCCACCATCGACGAGCTGTTCGAGGGCGTCGAGACCGTCGACCGCAAGATCGTCGTCACGTGCCCGCACTGCTTCAACACCATCGGCCGCGAGTACCAGCAGCTCGGCAGCAACTACACGGTGCTGCACCACACACAGCTGCTCAACCGGCTGGTGCGCGACAAGAAGCTGGTGCCCGTCAGCCCCGTCAGCCAGGACGTCACCTACCACGACCCCTGCTACCTGGGCCGCCACAACAAGGAGTACGAGGCTCCGCGTGAGCTGATCGGTGCCTCCGGCGCCAAGCTCACCGAGATGCCCCGCCACGCCGACCGCGGCCTGTGCTGCGGTGCGGGCGGCGCGCGGATGTGGATGGAAGAGCACATCGGCAAGCGCGTCAACCACGAACGCGTGGAAGAGGCGCTCAACACCGACGCCACCAAGATCGCCACGGGCTGCCCCTTCTGCCGCGTGATGATGACCGACGGCGTGGGCGACCGCGCCGAGGCCATCGGCAAGAAGGAGGTCGAGGTCCTCGACGTCGCGCAGCTGCTGCTGGGCGCGCTCGACAAGGACGCGATCTCGCTGCCCGAGAAGGGCGCCGGGGCCAAGTGGTACGCCGAGCGCGCCGACGAGCGGGCAGCCAAGGCCGCCGCCTCTGCGCCCGCCGAGATCAAGGCGTCCGAGATCGAGGACGAGCCCGGCGACGTGCCGGCCGCCGAGGCGACGCCGCTGTCCGAGTCCGAGGTCGGGACGTCGGCCGACACCGCGGCCGCCGCACCCGCGAAGGGCGGACTGGGCCTGGCCGGTGGCATCAAGAAGCCGGGCGCGAAGGCTGGGGCGTCTGCTCCTGCTGCCGCTCCTGCCGAGACCGCTGCACCCGCCAAGGGTGGACTCGGACTCGCCGGTGGCATCAAGAAGCCGGGCGCCAAGGCTGGGGCGGCGGCTCCGGCGTCGGCTCCCGCGGACGCTCCTACCGAGACCGCCGCACCCGCCAAGGGAGGACTCGGACTCGCCGGGGGCATCAAGAAGCCCGGCGCGAAGAAGGCCGCAGCACCTTCCCCTGCCGCGTCGGCACCCGCTGACGCCCCCGCCGAGGCCGCGCCCGCTGCACCTACTGCCAAGGGTGGACTCGGACTGGCGGGCGGCATCAAGAAGCCGGGCGCCAAGAAGGCCGCGGCACCTGCTCCCGCCGCGTCGTCGTCTGTTGACGCTCCGGCCCCTGAGGCTCCGGCCGAGGCGCCGGCCGCTCCCGAGGAGGCCGCAGCACCCAAGCCCGCGGCCGCCAAGGGTGGACTGGGACTGGCGGGCGGCATCAAGAAGCCGGGCGCCAAGAAGCCGGCCGCACCGGCACCCGCGGCTTCTCCGATGCCTGAGCCGTCGCCCGAGCCCGAGCCCGAGCCGAAAGCCGAAGAGCCGCAGCCGTCGTCGAACGGCGACTCCGCACCCGCTGCCGAGTCCGCGCCTGAGCCTGCTCAGCCGCAGGTCGAGGTCAAGGGCCTCGGGTTGGCTCCCGGCATCCGCAAGCCCGGGAAGAAGTAGCCGCAACGGGGTTATTCGGTGGACGGCGATGAGACGATGAAGGACGTGAGCACCCAACAGCTTCCGTGGCACGCGGGCAACCAGCCGCGGCAGCGTACCTTCACGCAGTCGTCCAAGCTGCAGGACGTCCTGTACGAGATCCGTGGTCCGGTACACGACCACGCCGCCCGGCTCGAGGCCGAGGGGCACCGGATCCTCAAGCTGAACATCGGCAACCCGGCGCCGTTCGGCTTCGAGGCGCCCGACGTGATCATGCGCGACATGATCCAGGCGCTGCCGAATGCCCAGGGCTACTCGGACTCCAAGGGCATTCAGGCGGCGCGGCGCGCGGTGTTCACCCGCTACGAATTGGTCGAGGGCTTCCCACGTTTCGACGTCGACGACGTGTTCCTCGGCAACGGCGTCTCCGAACTGATCACGATGACCCTGCAGGCGCTGCTGGACAACGGCGACCAGGTGCTGATCCCGGCACCCGACTACCCGCTGTGGACGGCGTCCACGTCGCTGGCGGGCGGCACCCCGGTGCACTACATCTGCGACGAGACGCAGGGGTGGCAGCCCGACATCGCCGACCTCGAGTCGAAGATCACCGAGCGCACCAAGGCGCTGGTCGTCATCAACCCGAACAACCCCACCGGCGCGGTGTACGGCCGGGAGATCCTCCAGCAGATGGTCGAGTTGGCCCGCAAGCATCAGCTGCTGCTGCTGGCCGACGAGATCTACGACAAGATCCTCTACGACGACGCCAAGCACATCAGCCTCGCGACGCTCGCCCCCGACCTCCTCACGCTGACGTTCAACGGCCTGTCGAAGGCGTACCGCGTCGCGGGTTACCGGTCGGGCTGGCTGGTCATCACCGGCCCGAAGGAGCACGCGTCGAGCTTCCTGGAGGGCATCAGCCTGCTCGCCAACATGCGGCTGTGCCCGAACGTGCCTGCGCAGCACGCGATTCAGGTGGCGCTCGGCGGTCATCAGAGCATCGACGACCTCGTCCTGCCCGGCGGCCGCCTGCTCGAGCAGCGCGACGTGGCGTGGAACAAGCTCAACGACATCCCCGGGGTGTCGTGCGTGAAGCCCGAGGGCGCGCTCTACGCGTTCCCGCGGCTGGACCCCGAGGTGCACGACATCCACGACGACGAGCAACTGGTCCTGGACCTGCTGCTGCAGGAGAAGATCCTCGTCACGCAGGGCACCGGCTTCAACTGGCCCGCGCCCGACCACCTCCGGATCGTCACGCTGCCGTGGGCTCGCGACCTGGCCAACGCCATCGACCGGCTCGGCAACTTCCTGGCGTCCTACCGCCAGTAGGGCTCAAGCGACCAGCGGGTCCAGTAGCCCAAGCCCCAGCAACGTCGCAGTGTGCTTACCCGTGACCTCGCTGATCCGACGGTTGAAGTTGACCCACCGGTCCTGATGTCCGAACCTGTCCCGCAACACTCCGACGTAGCCGGCCAAGGTGTCGACGTCGGCGATCGCCGCGAGATAGCAGCACGTCTCCTCGTAGTGGTGCAGGTAGTTGTACGTCACCGCGTACTGCACCAGCGCCGTGGTTGACGCGTACTCCTCGATCACGGCTATTACTTCCTCGAGACCGTCGCACAAGGCGGCCGCGAAATCGATCAGGTCCGTGTTGCGGTCGAAGCGAACCTCGTACGGGAGGTCGGGCACGATCGACTCCCAGCGACGGTCCAGGAGTGGCACTGAACGTGGCCCCTTCCACGCCGCATCGACTTGCCTTGAGCCGACCCCGACGTTGATGAAGGATCCGTGGGATCGAGTGACGCCGTTGTGCCAGTTCTCCTGGAACCCCACTACGTCGTACAAGTCGCCTCTGTCGCGCCGAAACTCGAGTCCATCCCGCATGAAGCCGAGCCCACGCAGGAACGGCTCGACACCTTGCGACAGCACGAAGTCGAACTCCCTCTGCAGCGGTGACGGTTTGTCGTTGGCCGCAATTCGACCCATTGTCTTCCTCCCCAAGCCAAACGGAACTATCGATCAAAGACTAGATCGGACAGCCGATTTCGATCAGATTCATCCCCAGTCGCGATTTCATCCACAGGTCACGGAGAACTCCTACCGATGGAACACGTGTTCGAATAAAATGAGGACATGACCGCAGCCCGCTCCTTCCTCTTCGCCGATGCGGCGCGGGACCGAGTGCGCGCGGACCTCGACGCCATCGACGCCGCCCTCGACCGGCTACGGGAAACGTCGACCGACATGGTGGGCAACTCCTTTCGCGTGGAACTGACCGAACGCCTCGAACACCACCACCGCGTCACCCGCGGCCTGACCTACCGCATGTTCGCCGAGATGGCCGACCCGCCCGACGGTGCCGGCCACCTCCCCGGCGGCCCCGGTGTGCGGCTGCGCGACGCCCTGGCCACCCGACTGCGACTGGTCCCCAGGGAAGTCACCCGCCGCTTCAAGGTCGCCGCCCGCATCACCCCCAGCCGGTCGATCACCGGCGCCATCATCGCTCCAGAACTGCCCGTCCTGGCCGAGGCCGTGGAATCCGGCGCCGTCGGCGAGGACCACATCACCGAGGTCTGCAAAGCCCTCGACGCCCTCCCTCCGATCGCCGCCCACGAGAAGGCCACCATCGAAGCCACCCTCGTCGGCCACGCCCGCACCCAGGACGCCGACTTCGTCGCCGACGTCGGCAAGCGCATCGCCGACACCATCAACCCCGACGGCCTCTTCGACGACGCCCATCGCAAACGGCAGCGCGGCTTCACCATCCACACACAGGGTCCCGACGGCATGAGCAGGTGCAGCGGCAACCTCGACCCCGAGACCCGCGCCCTGGTGGAGGCGACCGTCGCCGCGGTCCGGCCCGGCCACCACGTCCCCGACGCAGGTGCAGACGTCGTCGACGGCGCCACCGACACCCGCACCGGCGCTCAACGCATGCACGACGCCCTGAAACTCGGACTGCGCGCCGGCATCGGGTCCGGATCCCTGGGCACTCACCGCGGCATCCCCGTCACCGTCATCGCGACGACGACCGTCGCCGACCTCGACCAGGCCGCCCACGCCATGACCGACCCCGACGTCCCCATGCCGCGCCCGGCCCGCACCGGCGGCGGCTCCTCATTGCCGATGCGTGACCTGATCCGCCTGGCCGCCAACGCCGTCCACTACCTAGCAGTATTCGACGACCACTCCGACCGGCCGATCTACCTGGCCCGCAGCAAGCGCATCGCCACCGCAGACCAACGCATCGTCTGCCACGCCCGCGACCAGGGCTGCACGAGACCCGGCTGCACCCGCCCGGGATACCAGTGCGAAGTTCACCACGCCCCCGACTGGAGTGCCGGTGGTACCACCGACGCCGACAGCCTCTACTTCGCCTGCGGACCCGACCACACCCTCGTCACCCGCGGACACGCCACCACCACCGTCACCGACGACGGCCGCCTCGCCTGGTCCATCGGCGGCGCACCACCAACCGTCAACCCCCTCCAACGCGACGCCGACCTCCACCCCAGGCCCAGCCACCGGTAACCACCCCAGGCCTCGGCCCTGCGCATCACGCAGGGCCTAGAGCCCGTTGTCGGCCAGCCCGCACATCCACCAGTCGTCGCCCAGATCGACCGGGTCGGCGCAGAGCGACCCGTACAGGTCGACACCCACGGGCGACCCACCCGGGCTGTACAGGTAGCCGCCGGCGTCGTCGGGAATCCCGGCCCACTGGGGGAAGAACCGGCCGTCGGAGCCCTCCTCACCCAAACTCGACACCTTCCCGGTCACCGTGAGGAACCGCAGCGGCAGGGGCAGCGGTGCGCCGTAGTAACTGGGGCCGGGGGCCGTCCCGAGCGCGAGGTCGAACAGCGGCCGGTGCACCTGGAAGTACGCCCCCGAGGCGACGCGCCATCCGGGATTCACCAGCACGGTGAGCACCACGATCACCGGCACCACCAGCACCCACGCCGACCACCGCCGCCCCACGAGCACTGCGACGACGACCGCTACGGCGCCGCCGCCGTAGAGCAGCGCCATGGCCGGGACCAGCAGCAGGTCGAGAAACCACAACGACGGCCTCGCGCAGTGCCACGCGAAACCGACCGCCCAGCACGCCAGACCGATCCACGGCAGGGCTCGTCTCCGCACCCGGACGACTATGCCGACACCAGACGGCCCGGGCGACGTTCCAAGCGAATCCTCACGAGACCTCCACGAGGTCCTCACGCGGCGGCCACCTCTACCCTGTCCGGGTGGCCCACTTGCATTCCCATTCGCACTCGCCGAGCGGCCCCGCACCCCTCGGCCCGACGGCCGCCAAGATCGTCGTCGGCCTGCTCGTCGTCATCGGCCTCGCCGCGATCGTGGGCGCCGCGGTCCTATGGCCGAGCCAGCAGAAGGTCGACATCCCGCTGCCCTTCCAGAACGCCGCGGGCGGTGCCGTCACCACCGAGGCGGGACGCGTGCTGTCGACGGGGATCGCCGACTGCGGCAGCCCGTCGGCGGGCGCGGTGCTGACCAGCGCGCCCACCATGGCGCCCTCCGGCGGCGGCGAGTGCATCCAGTCACTGATCGGCATCGACTCCGGCCCCAACACGGGCGCCAGGACGCTGCTCGAGTTCAGCGGCGGCCCCGGACAACCGCAACTGGCCGCCGACGACGACGTCCGGCTCAGCAGGCAGGTCGACCAGAACGGCGTCACCACCTACGCGTTCTACGACTTCGAGCGGTCGTGGGCCCTGGTCGCGCTGGCCGCCGTCTTCGCCATCGTGGTGGTCGCCGTCGCCCGGTGGCGCGGCCTGCGCGCAATGATCGGCATCGTCATCGCCTTCCTGGTCCTGGTGATGTTCCTGCTGCCCGCACTACGCGACGGCGCTCCGACCATCCCGGTGTCCCTCGTCGCGTCGGCAGCCATCCTGTACGCCGTCATCTACCTCGCGCACGGCGTCAGCCTGCGCACCAGCGCCGCGCTGCTCGGCACACTGGCGTCGCTGCTGCTGGCCGCGGGGTTATCCTGGGGCGCAATTGAACTCGCCCACCTGACCGGGCTGTCGGAGGACCAGAACAACGAGGTCGCCGCGTATCTGGGCAACGTGTCGATCACCGGGCTCCTGCTGGCCGGCTTCATCATCGGCTCCCTCGGCGTGCTGAACGACGTCACCGTGACACAGGCGTCCACCGCGTTCGAACTGGCCGAGCAGGGCGCCTCGCGCACCGCGGTGTTCATCGGCGCGATGCGCGTCGGCCGCGACCACATCGCGAGCACCGTCTACACGCTGGTGCTCGCCTACGCGGGCAGCGCGCTGCCACTGCTGCTGCTGTTCAGCGTGGCGAACCGGTCGCTGGGCGACGTGCTCACCAGCGAGAGCGTCGCCATCGAGATCGCCCGCTCCGCGGTCGGCGGCATCGCCCTGGCGCTGTCGGTGCCCCTCACCACGGGCATCGCCGCCATTCTCGCGACGCCCCAGGCGGTCAGCGGTCCAGCAAGCCCAGCAGGTACTCGCCGTAACCCGACTTGACCAGGCGGCCCGCACGCTCGGCCAACTGGCCGTCGTCGATGAAGCCGACGCGCCAGGCGATCTCCTCCGGTACGCCGATCTTCAGGCCCTGCCTGCGCTCGATCGTCCGTACGAAGTCGCTCGCATCGAGCAGCGAGTCGAAGGTCCCGGTGTCGAGCCACGCGGTCCCGCGGGCCAGCACCTCCACCGACAGCCTGCCCTCCTCGAGGTAGCGTTGATTCACCTCGGTGATCTCGAATTCGCCACGCGCAGAGGGCCGCAACGCCTTCGCAATCTCGATGACGTCGTTGTCGTAGAAGTAGAGTCCCGGCACCGCGTAGTTGGACTTCGGGGTCGCGGGCTTCTCCTCCAGCGACAGCGCGACGCCGTCGGCGTCGAAGTCGACCACGCCGTAGTCCGACGGGTTGGCCACCCAGTACGCGAAGATGGCGCCACCGGCGACCCCCTGGAACCTCTTCAGGCTCGTACCCAGCCCAGGGCCGTAGAAGATGTTGTCGCCCAACACCAGTGCGACGGAGTCGGCCCCGATGTGGTCGGCGCCGATCACGAACGCCTGGGCCAGACCGTTCGGCTCGTCCTGCACCGCATAGCTGATGTCGACGCCGAACTCGCTGCCGTCACCTAGTGCCCGCCGGAACCCGGGCGCATCCGCCGCCGTCGTGATGACCTGGATGTCCCGGATGCCCGCGAGCATGAGCGTCGACAGCGGGTAGTAGATCATCGGTTTGTCGTACACCGGCACCAGCTGCTTGCTGACCCCCATCGTGATGGGATACAGCCGCGTTCCGGAGCCTCCGGCCAGGATGATTCCCCGCATGGGAGGAGCCTAGAACGGCGTGCGGTCCAACCACTCCTCCCACACCACCGGATCGCCCAACACCTCGATGCCGGCGTCGGCGGTACTGCGACGACGCGAGAGCGCGAGCATCAGGTCGACGGCCCGTCCGCGTACGGCCACCTCGCCCTTGGTGTGGTCGTGCGACCAGGTGACGCCGTCCTCGTCGTGCACGACGGTCCACTCCCCCGTCGGCCCGAGACCCTCGTCGGTGGCGTGCAGGTGCAGCGTCAGCCCGCGCCGTAGCGGCGGCGCGTGCCGGTCGGCCCCCATCGTCGCCAGGTCGATCCACTCGGTGACGGCGTCGGCGGCGAGTTCGGGCGATATGACGAAGTCCCGGCCGAGCGCCAGTTCGGCGTCGGCCCGGTGCACGGTGACCTCGTGGACGCGGCGACGCACCCACCAGCCCGCGGGCTTCGGGCCGTGGAACGTCCACACCCGCGCGTCGCCGCCGACGCGGTCTATCGCGTCGATGACCTGCTGCGCGCCGGCATTGAGCCAGTCGATCGCGGCGTCGGGATCCTCGGGCGGCTTTCCGTCGCGGACCTCGCGCGGATCGAGTGCGTCGCGTCGGCGCTCGGCGATGATCTGCGCGGACCAACGCTCACCCCGCCCCACGTGTTTGAACAGCTGGTACAGGCTCCAGCCCGGGCAGGTCGGCACGGGCACCTCGTCCCACGTCGTCGGGTCGACGCCGCGGACGACCTCGCCGAATGCTGCGGTTTCCTCGATCAGGGCTGCGCGAAAATCCACCCTAGGAACGTACCGCCGGACGCGTCTGACGAAGGGTTATCGGCAAGGTCGCCCAGCCACGCAGGACGCGGGTGTCGCGTCGGCTGCCACCGCCCGCCAGCGTGGCGTGCGGGTACCGCTCGAAGAACGTGCGCAGGCCGACCTCCCCCTCGGCGCGGGCGAGCGCGGCACCCAGGCAGAAGTGCCTGCCACCGGAGAACGACAGGTGCTTGCCAGAGTTGTCGCGGGTGATGTCGAAGCGGTGCGGATCGGGGAACACCTCGGGGTCGCGATTCGCGCCGGCGAGGTAGAGGACGACGAGTTCACCGGCCCGGACGGTCCGGCCCGCCAGTTCCGTGTCGACGCGGGCGATGCGCGCGGACAGCTGAACGGGCGACTCGAGCCGCAGGATCTCCTCGACCGCGGCCGGCCAGCGATCGGGCTCCTCGAGCAGCAGCGCGAGCTGGTCGGGATGCTCCAGCAGGATCCTGATGCCGTTGCCGAGCAGGTTGACCGTCGTCTCGAACCCCGCCGCGAGGACCAGCCCGGCGGTGGCGAGCAGTTCCTCGTCGTTGAGCCGGGTGCCCTCGTCACTGGCGTCGATGAGCTGGCTCATCAGGTCCTCGCCGGGCGACGTGCGCAGCCGTCCGATGTGCTCGGTGAGCCAGGTGTTGAAGCCGTCCAGACCCTTCTCGACGCGGAGGTACTGCGGCCACGCCAGCCCGACGTCCAGGCTGGGGGCGGCGAGTTCACCGAACTCGAGGATCTTGGGCCGGTCGTGGTCGGGCACCCCGATGATGTCGCCGATGACCGTGACGGGCAGCTGTGAGCAGTAGTGCTCGACGATGTCGACCGTCTCACCGGAGTGTCCGTCCAGCTCGTCGATCAGTGCCGTCGCCGCCTCCTGCACGCGTTCCCGCAGTGCCGCAACGGCTCTGGTGGTGAAGACCGACGAGACGGTCTTGCGGTAGCGGGTGTGCTCGGGCGGCTCGACCGACAGCAGCGACGGAGGCAGCAGCGGATGCAGGCGTCCCTTGACGCCGGTGCGCTGCTCCAGCCAGCCGAGTGGGCCGGGCAGGTTCCTGCCGATCTCCGTCACCGAGAAGTCGTCCGACCGCAACAGCTGGTGGGCGATCGCGTGATCGGAGGTGAGCCACGCGGCGCGGCCGCGGACGATCCTGCCGCTCGCCCTCAGCTCGTCGGCGAACTTGCCGGGATCGGACCGCACGGCGGGATCGGAGATGAGCCGGCCCTGGGGATCGCCGCGCCGCGCGCCGAAGGACGCGAGGCCGCGAATGACGCCGTGCAGGGCGAACCAGTGCACACGCTGTCGAATGGTCATGATTCGAGCTTAAGCACGGGCCGCAGGTCGTCCAACCGGTCGAACAGCTGCCACACGTAGGACGAGGTGCCGTTCTCCCGGTGGGCGTGCAGATCGGCCAGGCCGGGGTCGTCGCAGTAGCCGTCGAAGGCGGCCCTGTCGGGCCACTCGACCAGGATCAGCACCTGCCTCGGCGCGACCTCGCCGACCACGTTCTCGGCGAACTTGCCCAGCGCCACCACCCGGCCGCCGTATCGGGCGACCTCGGTGACCGAGCGCCTCGAGTAGGCCAGGTACTCGTCGCGATCGGCGACGTCGAAGAGGTTCAGTGCGTAGACCGTCACCGGACCCACGTTACGACGCGACGGCCTCCGGGACCCGGCGGCCGAGCGCGTGCACCCGCCAGCCCGCGGCCTGCCACCTGGCGACGTCGAGGCAGTTGCGGCCGTCGACCACCACCTTGGCGCGCACCGTCTCCGCCAGCCGGTGCGGATCGAGGTCGACGAACTCCTGCCACTCGGTGAGCACCAGCACCGCGTCGGCACGCTCGCACGCCTCCACGACCGACGTGGAGTAGTTGAGCGTCGGGAACATCCGCTGCGAGTTCTCCATCGCCTTCGGGTCGTAGACGTTCACGCCCGCGCCGTTGAGTTGAAGCAGGCCCGCCACGTTCAATGCGGGCGAATCGCGGACGTCGTCGGACTCCGGCTTGAACGCCGCGCCGAGCACGGCGACGTTGGCGCCGAGCAGAGAGCCGCCGCAGGCCTGGGTGGCCAGCTCGACCATCCGGACTCGCCGCCGCATGTTGATGCTGTCGACCTCGCGCAGGAAGGTCAGCGCGTGGTTGGCGCCCAGTTCGCCGGCGCGGGCCATGAAGGCCCGGATGTCCTTCGGTAGGCAGCCGCCGCCGAAACCCAAGCCGGCGTTGAGAAAACGCCGCCCGATGCGCGGGTCGTAGCCCAGCGCGTCGGCGAGCAGCGTCACGTCGGCGTCGGCGGCCTCGCACACCTCGCTGATCGCGTTGATGAACGAGATCTTGGTGGCCAGGAACGCGTTCGCGGACACCTTGACCAGCTCGGCGGTCTGCAGGTCGGTCACCAGGAACGGCACCTCGTCGGCGAGCAGCGGGGCGTACATCTCGCGGATCGCCGCCTCGGCGCGCACCGAGTCGCGCTGGACGCCCAGCACGATGCGGTCGGGGTGCAGGGTGTCGTGCACGGCGAACCCCTCGCGCAGGAACTCGGGGTTCCAGGCGATCTCGACGTCGACGCCGTCGGGGGCGATCGCCCGTGCCCGTGCCACGAGGTCGGCCGCGGTGCCCACCGGGACCGTCGACTTCCCCACGATCACCGCGGAGCGGCGTAGCCGCGGCACCAGATCGTCGATCACCGCGTTGACGTGGCAGAGGTCGGCGCCGTACTCGCCCTTCTTCTGCGGGGTGCCGACGCCCAAGAAGTGGACGTCGGCGAAGTCGACGGCTTCCTCGTAGTCGGTGGTGAACCGCAGCCGTCCCGCTTCGAGGTTGTCGCGCAGCACCTTTCGCAGACCCGGCTCGTAGAACGGGATGTCACCCGACGAGAGCTTGGCGATCTTGCCCGGATCGACGTCGACGCCGATCACCTCGTGGCCGAGTTGGGCCATTCCGGCGGCGTGGGTCGCACCCAGGTATCCCGTACCGAACACTGTGCATCGCATACCGCACTGATTACCGGTGCGCGATGGACTGACCGCTACACGACGTGGAGCGTCAGGCCAACGCTGGGTGACGACTGGTGGTCACCCAGCGTCGCGTGTCGCTAGCGGCAGAAGATCAGGATGCAGTCCGAGCCACCGGAGGGGGCGCCGGACCGACCCGGTGAACCGGACCCGGATCCGCCGTCGAGGCCCGGCGAGCCACCGCCCGACCCACGGCTCGGCGAGTCGCCTCGGCCGCTGGAGCCGGAGTTGCCCTGCAACGGCCAGGGCAGCTGGGGTGCCTGCGGCTGACTCTGCTGCGGCGGCTGCTGAGGCTGCTGCTGCCACGGGGGCTGCCACGGCGGGGACTGCGGCTGCTGCTGCTGCGGCGGCTGGTAGGGCGGACGCTGCGGCCAGCCGTCGTCACCACGCGGGGGACGTTGCGGGTACTGCTGCCACGGGGGCTGCCACTGCGGACGCTGCTGCAGGGGCGGCTGCCACACCGGCGGCTGCCAGACGGGCGGCAGGATGACGGGCGCCGGGATCACGGGGGCGACGACCGGAGGCGGCGCGGGTGCGGGGGCCTCCGGGACGACGGGCGCCGGGGCCGCCGGGACGGGAGCCGGTGCCGCCTGGGGCGGTTCGACGTAGACCGTGCGCGGCGGGGCGGCGGGCGCCTCCTGGACGACGGGGATCGGCGCCTTGATGGTCTCCGGCGGCGGTGCGGGTGCGGCCGGCGGGGCCGCCTCCGGAACCGGCGGCGCGGCGGGCAGCACGGCGCTCGGGATGATGGCGGCCTGACCGGGGTCGGGACGCTGGTCGGCGGTGGGCCGGATGCTGACGGCCAGCGAGATGACCAGAGCCACCACGCCGAGGACGAAGATCGAGGTCAGCGCGCTGCCCACCAGCAGGAACGGCTTGCGCCCCTCCTCTGCGGGCCGGTCGTCGAGAGCTGGGTCGTCGAGGAGGTAGTCGTCCTCGAGGGCCGGGTCGACGTCGGAGTACGCCTCGTAGGCGGCCATCGGCGCGACGGCACCGATGGGCCGCATCTGGGTGGCGGCTGACGGATTCACACTGCCCGCCGTCGCACCGTCCGGGTCGAGCGCGTAGGCCAGGCCCGCCGTGGTGGCGTCGTAGACCGGCGCGTTGGCGGCGGCCAGCGCGGCGCCGCGCGCGAGCGCGAGACCCGACTCCTCGGGCGCGTTGACCGGGATGCCGACGAGGTCGGTGAGGTGCGCCTTGACCGCGGCGATGTCGACACCGGCGCCGACGACGAACATGCCCTGCGGCGGCGCACTCTGCGCCTCGACCGCGGCGACCATGTCGGCGAGTACGGCGAGGGCGTCAGTGCTGTGCAGGCTGCGACTGAGGACCTTGACGATGGAGCCGTCGTCGCTGCGCACGACGGACAGGGTGGCGTTGTCGCGGTCGATGAACAGCAGACCGGTGCTGTCGTATCCGACGGCGCGGCCCGCGGCCTGCGCGAGGGCGCCTGCGGCGTGCAGTTCGGAGACCAGCATGACGTCGGAGACACCGCGTGCAGCGAGGCCGTCGCGCAGAGCGGCAGCCTCGGCGCGGTCGTTCCAGGTGACGCCGATGGCGTTGAGGACGTGTCCGCCCTCGGTCGCGCTCTCCTGCGTCCCGAGTACCGCGGCGACCAGCTGGTCGGTGGCATTCGAGGTTGCTGAACCGTCACCGCTGGAGACGTCGAACGTGTCGTGGTCGACGATCGCACCGTCGCCCTTTTCACCTTCGACCAGCACCATGCGGACCGTCTTAGGTGTCAGGGACACACCCAGTACGATATCCACGAACCCCTCCAAAATGTTTGCTGCGTGTACCGCGCTTCGCTACTGACCTCTACAACACGCGTCGTCGACTACTTGTTTCATCGACGCCACCAGCGCTGTCGTTACAGAGCGCACCGTTAGCTGACCGGCATCCGCGGACACCACCGGCGGCGTGCGGTCGACCCTACTCGCGACCGACGCTCGATGCCGGGGTCAGTTCTCCTCGGCGTCCTCGGTTCGGGGCCTCTTCGGCGCGCCGAGATCACCGAACGGCCCGGGCCGCCGCGACGCCGTGTGGCCGTGCACGCCCTCGGCGTAGGCGGTTTCCGCGTGCTGGGTGAAGTCGACGCCCGTCGTCTCGTCCTCGGCGCTGACGCGGAAGCCGATCAGGCGGTCGATCAGCTTGCCGATGCCGAACGACATGCCGAAGGCGTACAGCGCGACGACCACCACGCCGAGTGCCTGCTTCCCGAGTTGGCCGAACCCTCCGCCGTACAGGAGTCCCTCGGGGCCGCCCGTCATCACCGCGGTGGCGAGGAAGCCGATGAGCAGCACGCCGACCACGCCGCCGACGAAGTGCACGCCCACCACGTCGAGCGAGTCGTCGTAGCCGAACCGGAACTTCAGTCCGATCGCGAACGAGCACACGACGCCCGCGAGGAGGCCGACGACGACGGCGCCGAGGGTGTTGACGGTGCCGCAGGACGGGGTGATCGCGACGAGTCCCGCCACCACGCCGGACGCGGCGCCGAACGTCGTCGGCCTGCCGTCACGGACCTGCTCGACGGTCAGCCAGCCGAGCATGCCCAGGCAGCCCGCGACGAGCGTGTTGAGGAAGATCGCGGCGGCCGTGCCGTTGGCGGCGAGCGCGGAGCCGGCGTTGAACCCGAACCAGCCGAACCAGAGCAACCCGACGCCCAGGAGGACGAAGGGCAGGTTGTGCGGCCGCATCGCGTCGGTCTTGAACCCGATCCGGGGGCCGAGCACCAGCGCGAGCGCCAATGCCGATGCGCCGGAGACGATCTCGACCACCAGGCCGCCCGCGTAGTCGAGTGCGCCCAGCCGGAACAGCCAGCCGCCCGGCGCCCACACCCAGTGCGCGACGACGGCGTAGACGGCCACGGTCCACACCGGGACGAAGACCACCCAGGCGGCGAACTTCGCGCGGTCGGCGATGGCGCCGCTGATGAGCGCGGCGGTGATGATCGCGAACGTCAGCTGGAACGTCGCGAACAGCAGCTCGGGAACCGACCCGTGCAGCGTGTCCGGGGCGAGGCCCGCGAGCCCGACGTGTTCGAGGGTGCCGATCAGCCCGCCGGCGCCCTCGCCGGTGAACGCGAGGGTGTAGCCGAACAGCAACCATGCCACCGTGACGAGCGGGATGGAGATGAAGCTCATCATGATCATGTTGAGCACGCCGGTGGTGCGGACCATGCCGCCGTAGAAGATCGCCAGGCCGGGAGTCATCAGCAGCACCATCGCGGTGCTGGCCAGCAGCCAGGCGGTGGCGGCGGGGTCGAGTTCTTGCATCCGGCGAGGATGTCGGCTCGGGGTTTCGGTGGCGCGGCGATCGTGTTTCGGGGATGTTTCGCGTTCCTGCGTGGCTGGCGCTGAGTCTGGGGGTTCCGTACGCGAATCAGCCGTCGCGCGTACGCGAGGCCCAGGGCCGGCGCGAGGTCAGGACTTGGCGAAGTTCAGGTACGACTTGGACGGCGTCGGACCGCGCTGCCCCTGGTACTTCGACCCCGCGGCCGAACTGCCGTACGGATGCTCGGCCGGGCTGCTGAGACGCAGCAGGCACAGCTGCCCGATCTTCATGCCCGGCCACAGCGTGATCGGCAGGTTCGCGACGTTCGACAGCTCGAGGGTGATGTGGCCGGAGAAGCCGGGGTCGATGAACCCCGCCGTCGAGTGCGTGAGAAGGCCCAGGCGGCCCAGCGACGACTTGCCCTCGAGGCGCCCGGCGAGGTCGTCGGGCAGCGTGCACCGCTCGAGGGTCGATCCGAGGACGAACTCGCCGGGATGCAGGACGAACGGCTCGTCCTCCTTCGGCTCGACCAGGCTCGTGAGGTCGTCCTGACGCAGCGACGGGTCGATGTGCGTGTACCGGGTGTTGTTGAAGACCCGGAAGAGGTTGTCCAGCCGGACGTCGACGCTGGACGGCTGGACCATGCCGTCGTCGAACGGGTCCAGGCCCAGGCGACCGGCGGTGATCTCGGCGCGGATGTCGCGGTCTGAGAGCAGCACGCGCTGAGCCTAACCGGGTCAGTGACCCGGCGCGGCGGCGCGCTCGAGGTCGAGCAGTTGCTCCCCGCGCCGCTCGGCGTCGTAGGCGGCCCGCCCGCCGCGCAGACCGAACAGCCGCTTCGAGAACAAGAGGTAGACGATGGCCGCCACGTTGATCGTGAAGGCGAGGACGCGGGTGACCGTGACACCGTTCGTCAGGTCGTAGATCTCCAGCGGGAGGAACACCGAGGTGGCGACGACAGCGAGGTACTCGCCCCAGCGCTGCTCAAGCCACAACCCGACGGCCTCGACGAGTTCGAGGAGCGCGTAGGCGGCGAGGCCGACGACGATCAGGGCGAGCGTCGAGGGTGCTGCCGCCAGGGCCTTCTCCAACGAGTGGACGACGGTCATCTGGTCGACGCGGATGCCCGAGGCCCGCAGCAAGGGAAGGTCTCGGTCGAACGCCGCCTGCAACGACACCTGCGCATTGCGGAAGGTCCACACCCCCCACGCCGCCAGGGCAAGCAGGACCGCCCGGATCAGGCGCTCCACCGCGAGGAAGCGGACGATCAGACGCTGACGCAGTGCCTTGCCGCGCACGATCTGCGGCGCCTCGTCGGGGTGGCCCGTGCCGTGGGCAGGTCCGAGCGCGAAGTCCCCGCAGCGCAGACAGCGCCACACCTCGCCGACGCCGGTGGTGCCGTGCAGACGTTTCGCGAGGGGCTCGTCGTCGGGTTCGAACGTCACGTGACCCACGAAGGCGCAGACGAGCAGTTCCCAGCGCCGGGTGCCGCGAGGTGTCGCCAAGGCGCAGGTCCTTCCCGGCGCGAGGTTTGCGCCTGACTGCGCGACTGTATGCTCACTCGCAGGATGGAGCGCTACGGACGTCCTGCGCCGATGTAGTTCAATGGCAGAACATCAGCTTCCCAAGCTGAATACGCGGGTTCGATTCCCGTCATCGGCTCCACGAATCGCCTGCTCGATGTCCACCCAACAGGGCCTTCGCGTGCTGCTCGGCGGTCTACGCTCCGCCCATGGACCCGCCCTCGTTGTCCCGACGGACGGCACTGAGCGGCGCCGTCGCGGGGGTGGCGGCCCTGACATTGCCGTCGTGCTCCACGAAACCCTCCGCCGCGCCTGCGGACAACGGGGCCTCGTCGGACGTCGGTGCGGCGTTCGCGGAACTCGACGCCAAGATCGAAGCGGGCATGGAGGCCTACGGCATACCCGGCGTCGCGGCCGCCGTCTGGGCCGGCGGCGAGGAACACGTCAAGGGCTACGGGGTCACCAACGTCGACCACCCGACCCCCGTCGACGGCGACACGATCTTCCGGATCGGCTCCACCACCAAGACGTTCACCGGCACGGCGATGATGCGACTGGTGGAACGGGGCAAGGTGGATCTCGACGCACCAGTGCGTCGCTACCTGCCCGACTTCGACGTGGCCGACCCCACTGTCGGCGCTGTCGTAACGGTTCGCCAGCTCCTCAACCACACCTCGGGCTGGCTGGGCGAGGACGTGCAGGACTTCGGGCGCGGCGACGACGCGATCGCCCGTTACGTGGCCTCGATGACGCGGTTGCCGCAGCTGACCGCACCGGGAACCGTCTTCGCCTACAACAACGCAGGTTTGGTGGTGGCAGGGCGGATCGTCGAGGTCGTCACGGGATCGACCTACGAGGCCGCGATGCAGAACCTGGTGCTCGATCCCCTGCAGCTCGGCTCCACCCACTACTTCACCGACGACATCATCGGGCTGAACGTGGCGGCACCGCACGCCGTCGTCGACCGCAAGCCGGTAGTCGAGACCGGCTACTGGGCCGTTCCGCGCAGTATCAACCCAACCGGTGGCTTGACGTCGAGTGCACGGGATCAGTTGCGCTACGCTCGTTTTCATCTCGGTGACGGAACCGCGCCGAATGGATCCCGACTCCTGAGCCCGCAGTCATTGCAGGCGATGCGTTCCAATCCGGGCGCAGGCGGCACGCTGCTCGTCGAACTCACCGGCATGGGTGTGACCTGGGTGCTGCGGCCCTCCGCCGAGAACGTCACGATCGTCCAGCACGGCGGAACTTGGCCGGGTCAGCTGTCGGGTTTCCTCGTGGTGCCCGAGCGCAACTTCGCCATGACGGTGCTGACCAACTCCGACGGCGGATCCAAACTGCTCCCCGACCTCTTCGGCGACGACTGGGCGCTGCGCCGCTTCGCCGGGCTCGGCAATCTGCCCGCGGAGCCTCGGCGCTTGAGCGCAGTCGATCTCGCACCATTCACGGGTCGATACGTCGCCGAGGCCATCGATCCATCCGGAACGCTCGAGCAGATGATCATCGAATTCCGTGCGAGCGACGGCCAACTCGACGGCACCACGGTCACCGCCGACGCCAACGGACGCCCAGACGAGAAGTCCCGAGCCCGCATGGGCCTCGCCTTCTACCGGCGGGACTACGGCCTCAATCTCGGACCCGACAACAAGCCCGTGCACTCGCGGTCCGACTTCGTGCGCGGTCCGGATGGTGCCATAGCGTGGTTCCGCAGTCGTGGCCGTCTCTACCGGCGCCAGTAGCGCCATTCACCGAATCTCAGCTCACCGCACCGCGCACGACGTCCGAGAGCCCGGCGCGCCCCGTCACTCCTGCCTTGGTACATGCCCGGTAGACGTGACTCTCGACGGTGCGGACCGACAGTGAGACCGCCTCTGCGATGTCGCGATTGGACATGCCCTGCGCAACGAGGACGGCAACTTCGCGTTCCCTGTTCGTGAACGGTGGGCCGAACGCGGCCGCCGTGATCGCCGGGCTCGACGCACCACCGCACTCCGCGGCCAGGCGGTGCGACCGGGCCGCCGCGGTCATCGCGCTACCGATGCGTCCGGCACGGCGATGAGACGTGGCAGCCTGTCCCGCGGCGTCGGCTGCGGCCAGGACGTCGCCCATCGCACCGAACTCCTTCGACACCGCGTCGAGTTCACCCCCGTCGTCGGCACCGAGCGCGGTGGCGTATCGCAGAGCGACCACCACACGCGGCCCCTCCACCACCTCGGCCAGGTCCGCGAGCCGGTCGACCGCACCGGTGTCGTCGAACTGGACGGCGGTCTGCAAGCACCACACCTCTCGCGCGAATTGGCCGTGTTCGCAAGCGAAATCAGCGGCGCTGCGTGCCAGTTCCCGCGCTTCGGTGAGACGCTGGCGAGCGGCAGCCAGCCATGCCTCGGTCAACAGCTCGGTCGACCCCACGAACTCATATGCCGGATGCCGGTGGTCCCGAGCGATCTGCAGCGCGGATTCCGCGGCCACGGCGTCACCGGTGCGGGCCGATGCCTGGGCGCGCAACAGATGAAAGCGGTGAAAGCTGTTCGCGGCATAGAAGCTGTTGTCTGCGTCGGTGCCGTCGCCACCCAACCGGGCCGGCAGATGAATGAGCGCCCCACCGAGGTCGCCCGCGGCGAGACGAGCCATACCGAGAATCGCCGCCGCGACGATCGTCGCATCCTGCGGCTCGCCCTCCTGGGCGAGCACGTGGCGCTGCGCCACCTCGACGGCTTCGCCGATCCTGCCTGCCGCCGCGAGCGCGAAGGCGTGGAACTCGTACAGCGGTAGGCGAAGTAGCTTCAGGTCGTCGTTCGATGCGATCACTCGCGCGGATTCCTCCGCCTTCGCCAGTGCCGCCTGCGTCTGTCCGAGTTCCCCGTACGCCATCGACTCGGCGCTCAGGCCCATCGTGGCCCCGTAGTGATCGAGTTGCGCATAGTCGATCTTCGCCGCCACCTCGAGCACCTCGGCGGGTCTGGCTGCCAGCGCCAGCTGGTTGGCCCGGAACACCATCAGGTGATGACGCCGGGGCCCATCTGCCGTCGCGAGAGCATCGTCGATCACGCGCCACGATCCCTCCGGAGAACGCTTCGCCCACAACAGGTTCGACGCCCTCATGATCACGTCGTTGACGAAGGCCGCCTGGGACGGGCCGTCGTCGCCGGAGTCGTCGAGCACCTCCAGCGCACGTTCGCCCTTCTGCCTCATCAACAGACTGAAGGCCAGGGGTGCACGTGAGTGGGCACCGGCTCCCGCTGCTGCGGCGGCGGAGTAGAGCCGCTCCGCGGTCGCGAAGTCGAGCAGTGCGGTCGCCGCAGTGGCGGCCGCCATCAACACGTCCGGCTCCGGTGGCAGGTCCGACTCGAGCCACAGCAACCCGCGCTTGAGTACCCATGCATTGCCGTCGGCGTCCTTCATGGCCTGCGCGACGACGCCACGGAGGCGTCGCAGCCGGGTCTGGCCGCAGCGCTTGAGCCGCACCTCGGCGTACATGGGATGCCCGATCTGGACCTCACCGTCGCTCATCCGCACCAGCTCGCGCTGTTCGGCGATCTCGATGGCACCGTTTGAGGCGCACAGCCGCAACGAATTGGAGTCGATCGGGTTCGCGACGGAGACGAGGTCCACGACGTCACGTACCTCGTCGGGTATCGCTCCGATCTGAGCATCGACGAGGTCGGCCAGGGACTCCGAGAGCGCTGCGCCAGCCTGCCACCGCACCGCCCCGTCGAGAACCGCCATGCGCTGGGACCGGAACTCCTGGTCCACCAGGTGACGGAGGAACAGCACGTTGCCGCGGGTGAGCTGCCAGAGTCGTTCGACGCAGTGCGGATCCGGCGGCGCGGCGAAGGCCGCCGCCACCAGGCGGTTCAGGTCGTCGCGTGCCAACGGCTCCACGTCGCGGCGCGGCACCAACCCGTCCTTCCACAGTGCGCTGACCGCGGCGGGCGCCGTCGCGCCGGTTCGGACGGTGAGGATGACCTTCGCCGTCTCGGCCTGGACGAGGTGGTGGACCACCATCGCGGAGAGGTCGTCGAGCAGGTGGGCGTCGTCGACGAGGAGCAGCAGTCGGTTGGACTCCGTGGAGTCGATCAATGCCTCGGCGACCCGGCGCGCCAGCGCCGACGGCGACCCGTCCGCTCCGTCCACCCACACCGCGAACACACCGAGCGGGATGGAAAGACTGGTACTCGTGGCGAACGCAGTACGTATCGTCCAGCCCAGTTCGGCGGCGGAGCGGACGGCGTCGCGTGCGAGCCGTGACTTGCCGACGCCGGGCTTGCCGGCGAGGGCCACGCCTCGCACCGACTCGTGGGCGAGGAGCCGATTGACTTCCCGTATCTCGTCGTCGCGGCCGATCAACGGCCAGTGATCGAGCATGCACCGAGGTTAGCCGAACGGCCGTGCGCCCACGACTCTTGCAGCGAAGACGAAGATCGATTTCCGCCCTGACCACGTCGACGCGAGACCGCTCACGGCAACCATGCAGTAGTTAACCCGTTGACGATCGCGAAATATACGTAGTCGCCTCCGCAACCAGATGACTGCCGCGAGCCCGACAATCCTCGGGGCGAGCACCTCGCCTACCCAGCCGAGTTGGCGGTGGGTGTCGATGGCCAGTGCCGTCCACGGCCCGTCCGATTCACGAACGATGAGGACGACCAGGCATGAACGCCGCTGTGTCACGAGGATTCCGACGTACCCGCCGACACTCCCCCATCAGCAGTATCGCCACCTTCCCCCTAGCGGCCGAACACCCGTCGACCGGCAGCTACGCGCGTTACGTCGGACGGGTGGGCGCTCTGGCGATCGCCCTCGGCGCCGGTGCGCTCATCGTGGCCGTGCCGACGGTGGCCCTCGCCGACCCGACCAGCTCGCCGGGCACTGCGGATACGAGTGGCGCGGCATCCCCCGGCGCGCCGGGTGCGTCCTCCCCGACGAGCGGAACCACCTCGGAGCGCAGCACGCCGTCGGAGGGCCTGTCGGGCGCCTCGGACGACACCACGACCACGGGCGTGGGTCAGGACAAGGGGGGTTTGCAAGGGCTTGCGCGCACCCCCGGGTCGGGGTCCCAAAGTGATCGACCGGCCACTTCACGCACTCGTGATCGCGCGGCGACAGAGGAAGCCACCTCGCCGACGCCTCGATTGGCTCTCGACGGACTGGCGACGGGCGTGTCGCTTCCCGCCGCGGCGTCGCCTCCCACCACGGCGTCGGATACCGGCACGACGTCCATCACGCCTCCCGACGCACGCACCGGCGGATCGCGCTCGGACGCGACGGCTGCGCTGACCCCCACGGTGAACTCGGCACCCGCAGCGAGCCCGTCTGACGTGCGGTCGCTCATCCGCCTGCCTGACGTGTTCACGGCCTTCATCGGCAACGGCACCGCCGAGCGTCCCGACGCCGGGCTGCTGATCGGCAACGGGTATGCCGGTGGAACAGGGCAGAACGGTGGCCGCGGTGGGCTCCTGCTCGGCAGCGGTGGCGCAGGCGGTTCGGGTGGCGCGGGCATCAACGGTGGCGCCGGCGGCAGCGGTGGCGCGGCCGGCTTCTTCGGCAACGGTGGAGCCGGTGGCGCCGGGGTGACGGGCGCCAACGGCGGCAGCGGCGGTTCCGCCGGACTCTTCGGCAACGGTGGAGCCGGCGGCAATGGCGGCAGCGGCGGCCGGGGTGCGGATGGCGGCGACGGCACCAGCCCCGGTCAGACCGGTGGTGCGGGCGAGACGGGCGGCGCCGGTGGCCGCGGCGGAAACGGCGGTGCCGCAGGGTTCTTCATAGGCAGCGGCGGTGCCGGCGGGCTCGGCGGCTCGGGTGGCCAAGGTGGCCACGGCGGGGTCGGCGTCGACGGCAGGTCGGCCATGACGGCGGGCGGCAGTGGCCAGGACGGCGGCGACGGAGGTGCGGGCGGTCTCGGCGGAGGCGGCGGTGCCGGTGGAACGGGCGGTCAGGGACCTGCGCTGCTGGGCTTCCTCGGGATCTTCGGGACGGCGGGTCGAGACGCCGACGGCGGCGCAGGCGGCAGTGGCGGCGATGCGGGGACCTCCGGCGACGGCGGCAACGGGGCGGATGGCGACGACGCCACCGCCGACGGTGGTGCGGGCGGTGACGGTGGCGATCCCGGCGCGGTGGGACGCGGCGGCGCAGGCGGCGCCGCGGGTGGCGAGAGCGGCCGGGCCGGTGTCACGGGCCGGATCGGCGCGGCGGTCACCAGTGGTGGTGACGGCGGCGACGGCGGCAACGGGTTCACCCGGACCGTCGTGGGCAGCGGGCCCGGCGGCAGGGGTGGCAAGGGCGGCGACGGAGGGACGGTCGGCAACGGCGGCACCGGCGGTGACGGTGGTGATGGCGCGGAAGGCCCCGATGGCGTCGACGGCGTCAAGCCCGGCGACAGTGGCACCGACGGCACGGCGGGCGGCGCGGGTGGCGCAGCGGGTGCCGGTGGCGCGGGCGGCGCGATCTCCGGCGACGGCGGTTCGGGCGGCCTCGGTGGCGACGGCGGCAGGGGCGGCAGGGGCGGAGTCGGTGTCGACGGCGCCGACGCGACCGCATCCGGAATCGATGGCGGCGCAGGCGGTTTCGGTGGCGACGGCGGATCGGGTGGCGTCGGTGGTACGGGTGGCGCGGGCGGCGCGTCGGCCACGGGTGTCGTGGGCGTCAACGGCAGTGGCGGCGGGGGCGGCAGGGGCGGCAACGCCGGCGCTCCCGGCGACGGCGGGGACGGGTTCGACGGTGACGCGACCAACGCCGACGGCAGCGACGGGGGACGTGGCGGCGACGCCGGGGCGATCGGCGCCGGCGGCCTCGGTGGTGCGGCGGGTACCGGCGGCAGTGGCGGCAGCGGCGGAGTGAGCGGTCCGAACGGCGTCGGGGTGACCAACCGCGGCAAGGGCGGGGCGGGCGGCGACGGCTTCACCCGGTCCGTCGTCGGCAGCGGCGCCGGCGGAGATGGCGGGGCCGGCGGGGATGGCGGCAACGTGGGCGACGGCGGCGCCGGCGGGAACGGTGCTGACGGCGCGGCGGGCTCGGCCGGCGAGAACGCCCTGACGCCGGGCGAGACGGGCGGCGTCGGCATGGATGGCGGCGCAGGGGGTGACGGAGGCGCGGGCGGAAACGGCGGCGCGATCTCTGGAGTCGGCGGAGCCGGCGGAAACGGCGGCACCGGTAACACCGGCGGGCGCGGCGGCACCGGAGCCACCGGCGCAGACGGCGACGTCGCCGGTGACGATGGCGACGAGGGCGGCGACGGCGGTGCCGGCGGCACAGGCGGTGCGGGCGGCAACGGGGGCGTCGGCGGGTCCGGCACCACCGCCGGCACCACCGGCACGGGTGGAAACGGCGGACAGGGCGGCAGCGCCGGCACTGCCGGCGACGGCGGGGACGGCGCCGATGGCGACGCGACCACCGTCGACGGAGGAGACGGCGGCGACGGCGGCGACCCCGGCGCAATCGGAGGCGGCGGCACGGGTGGGAGCGGCAGCAGCACGGGCCTCACCGGAGCCGACGGCGTCACCGTCACCTCCGGCGGCAACGGCGGCACGGGCGGCGACGGCTTCAGTAAGACCGAACTCGGCAGCGGCGCAGGCGGATCCGGCGGTCAGGGCGGCGACGGCGGCGCGGTCGGCAAGGGCGGCGGAGGCGGTCAGGGCGGCGACGGCGCAGACGGCACCCGCGGTGTCGACGCCCTCATCGCGGGTGACGACGGTGAGACCGGAGGCTCCGGAGGCTCCGGCGGCGCGGGTGGCAGCGGTGGCGACGGCGGCAAGGGCGGCGCGGTCTCCGGTGACGGCGGTGCAGCCGGCGACGGAGGTACCGGCGGCACGGGCGGCACTGGCGGCACTGGGGCCCAGGGCGCGGTCGGGGCCGGTGAAGACGGCGGCGATGGCGGCGGCGGCGGCACCGGCGGCAATGCCGGCAGCGGCGGCACGGGCGGCACCGCGCAGAACGGCACCGCAGGTACGGACGGGCTCACGGGGACGAACGGGAGCGGTGGCGACGGGGGCATCGGCGGTAAGGGTGGCAGGGGCGAGACGGGCCAGACCACGCTCGTCGTGGCGGGAACGGGGGGTACCGGCGGTAAGGGCGGCGCAGGCGGAGCCACGGGTACCGGCGGCACCGGCGGCACCGTCGGCGACGGAGGAACCGGCGGCCAGGGCGGCGACGGCGGCACGGGCCGCGATGGTGCGAGCCAGACCTCCGAGCAGGGCGGCCAAGGCGGTGCCGGCGGCACCGGCGGCCAGGGCGGCGTGACCGCTGGTGGCATCAACGGCAGCGGCGGCAAGGGCGGCACCGGCGGCCGGGGCGGGATCGGCGGCAACAACGACGTCAATCCCCCCATCCCGGTCGATGGTGGCGTCGGCGGCACCGGCGGCACCGGTGGTATGGGCGGGGCGATCGGCTCGGGAGGCACGGGTGGTCTCGGTGGCGGCGCGGGCACTGGCGGCCAAGGCGGAAGCGGCGGCCGCGGCAGCTACGCCGTCGGCAACGAGAGCGCTGGCGGAACGGGCGGTGCAGGCGGGCAGGGCGGCAGCGGCGGCAGGGGGCTCGACGCAACCGGACCGGGCACCACGTATGCGGGCGGTGCGGGTGGCGCGGGCGGCAGCGGCGGCCAGGGCGGCGACCAGCTACTCGGCGGAGACGACGGGCTCAACGGCAATGGCGGAGAAGGCGGCCTCGGTGGAGCAGGCGGCCAGGGCGGCGCGGGCTACAGCGGACCCGCCACCAACACGCCCAGCACGGGCGGCAGTGGCGGAACCGGCGGCGACGGCGGCAGAGGCGGTGCGACCGGCAACGGAGGCAACGTCGGGACGGTCGGCGGCGGCGGAGATGGGGGCACCGGCGGACAGGGCGGGACGGGTGGGACGGGTGGACCGAACCCGTTCGGCACCGGCGGAACGGGTGGCACCGGCGGCTCCGGCGGTGCCGGCTCGACCATCGGCGACGGCGGCGACGGAGGCCAGGGCGGTACCGGCAGCAGCAGTGTGCCCGGCGGCGGCCGCGGCGGCGACGGAGGCCTAGCGGGGTCCGGCGCGGCCTACGGCGACGGCGGCGCTGGCGGCACGGGTGGTAGCGCCATCAACGGCGGAGGCGGCTTCGGCGGCGACGGAGGCAACGGCGGCGACTCCGGGGCGGGCGGCCGCAACGGCAGCAGCGGCGCCGGTGGCCGCGGTGGCGACGGGCTCAACGGCGGGCGCGGCGGCGACGGCGGCCAGGCCGGCACCGGAGGCACCTTGAGCAGCGTCATCGGTGGGTTCGGAGGCGACGGCGGCAACAGCGTCGGAGGCCCGGGCAACGGCGGGGACGGCGGTGCGAGTGGTACCGGCGACCAGAACGAACAGGGTGGTCGCGGGGGCAACGGTGGTTCCGGAACCCGCGGCGCCGACGGCAGCCAGTACCTCGACGGCAAGGCCGGTGGCGCGGGCGGTCGCGGTGGCAACGGCGGCTCCGCCAGCGGCGGCAGCATCACCAACACCGGCGGGCAGGGCGGCACCGGCGGCTCCGGCGGCACGGGCGGCAACGGCGGCTTCGGGAAGCCCGGCTTCGGTGACACGCCGGCCGGTGACGGTGGCGCCGGCGGCACCGGCGGCCAGGGCGGACTGGGCGGCGACGCCAGTGGCGGCTTCACGAGCCAGAGCGGCAACGGCGGCATCGGCGGCACCGGCGGCCTGGGCGGAAACGGGGGCAACGTCGAGAACAATCCGAGCGTGGGCGGCGGCGGAGGCCGTGGCGGTGCCGGCGGTGCGGGAGGTGACGCCGGTGCCGGCGAGGCGCCTGCCGGTGGTTACGGCGGCAACGGCGGTCAGGGCGGGCGCAATCCGTCGCTACCGGCGTCGGGCCAGCAGGGCGGCCTGGGCGACCCGAGCGTTGGCGGCGCCGGCGGTAGCGGCGGTGGCGGCGGGGCCGGGGTACCGGCAAACCTGTTCGGGTAACACGGCGGACCGCTCGAGCGCGGGGCTTGACGGTACGCAGCAGCTCGGCGCACTGTGATAGGCGTCACACCACGCTGGGTAGAGAGGCCGTCATGACCACCAGGGAGAAGTACACCGACGTGCCCACGCCGTACTCGTGGGAGGTCCCCAGCGTCGGCGACGCCCGCTTCACGTGGGAGTACGACGACGGCCGCGCCCGCCTCCTGTCCCTCTATCAGAAGGGCAAGGACAAGCAGTGGGATGCTGAGTCGCGCATCGACTGGACCCTCGACGTCGACCCGATGAACCCGATCGGCGTGCCCGACGAGTTCCACCCGCTCTTCGGCAGCCCCGCCTGGGAGTCCGCCGACGAGAAGCGGCGCTCCGAGATGCGCCAGCACAACCAGGCCTGGAACTTCTCGCAGTTCCTCCACGGCGAGCAGGGCGCGATGGTCTGCGCGGCGAAGATCGTCGAAGTCGTCCCGGACATGGATGCGAAGTTCTATGCCGCCACCCAGACCATGGACGAGGCTCGGCACGTGGAAGCCTTCTCCCGGTTCCTGCAGGAGAAGATCGGCCTGGTCTACCCGGTCAATAAGAATTTGAGCGCACTGTTGGCGGACACCCTGGGAGACTCCCGCTGGGACATGCCCTATCTCGGCATGCAGGTCCTGATCGAGGGCCTCGCGCTCGCCGCCTTCGGGGTGCAGCGCGACCTGGCGCCCGAGGGCTCGCTGGCCAAGCAGCTGCTCGCGTACGTCATGCAGGACGAAGCCCGACACGTAGCGTTCGGCCGAATCTCGTTGAAGGACTACTACTCCGAGCTGACCGACAAGGAGCGCGGTGAGCGGGAGGAGTTCGTCGTCGACGCCTGCTACCTCGTGCGGGACCGGTTCCGCGGCGAGGAGGTCTTCGAAACCCTCGGCCTGAACGTCAAGGAGTGCGCCGAGTGGGTCGATACGTCCCCGTTGATGATCCAGTTCCGCTCACACCTGTTCAGCCGCATCGTGCCGATCGTCAAGGACATCGGACTGTGGGGCGACAAGGTCCAGAAGGCCTTCGCGGACATGAGCGTTCTGGACATGGGCGGCTTCGACATCGATGCGCTGATGAAGGCCGACGAGGACCAGGCCGACGCCGTGGACGAGGCTCGTGCCGAGATGGCGGTCCGCGCCGTCGAGGTCGACCAGGCAATTGCCGCCGGGACCGACTGACCCGGCGTCGGGGGGCACCGGGCCACCCTTCGGACTGGGACGTTTGACGCTCGGGCCAATTTGCCGTGAACATCCGCGTACATCTTTCTATTTCTGATTGCAACATGTTTACTGTGTCCACGACCTGTGGGGTGTTCAGCTGGTAGCGCCCGAACTCAGGTGAGTTCGGGATCTACCCTCGAGGGGCTTCAGTGGGCGCGCGACGGCACGGATCGGCAGTTGTGGCAGAACGGACTTCGAGCAGAAGGGCTGCCAGCCGCAAATACGTGGCGACGTCCGCGGGTCGGGCGGCCATCGCCGCTGCGTTCTCCGCCGGGATGTTGTCCACCGGGATCGGTGCCGGACTCGCGTTTGCCACACCGGACCCGTCCGGTGACGTGAGCGCGCAGTGCGTGGGCGCGTGGTGCCCGCCGTCGATCGCCGCTCCCACCGGCAGTCTGATCGGCGGCGGTGCGACCCCGACGGCGCTGCTCGCCGCTCGGCCGACACCGATCGTCACCCTCGTGTCCGTCTTCGTCGGCAACGGCGCCGACGCCGCGGCTGACTGCGTCGGCAGCGCCTGCAACGGCGGCCGGGGCGGCATCTTCTTCGGCAACGGCGGCGCCGGCGCCCACGGCGGACGCGGCGGTGACGCCGGGCTGTTCGGCAACGGCGGCCGCGGCGGCAACGCGGACGCGTCCGGGCGCAACGGGGGCGACGGCGGACGTGGCGGTGTCTTCATCGGCAGCGGCGGAGACGGCGGACGCGGCGCCACGGGTGCACTCGGAACCACGACCGAACGCGCCGGCAGCGACGGCGGCAGCGGTGGCACGGGCAGCTCGGGTGGTCGGGGAGGCGCCGCGGGACTGTTTCTCGGCAACGGCGGCGCCGGCGGCCGTGGCGGCTCGGGCGGCGCGGGCGGCAACGGGGCCGACGGCATCGAGGGTCGGGACGCGACGGCTGCGGGAACGGACGGAACGGCCGGGCAGCGCGGCGGCAACGGTGGCGCTGGAGGTGCCGGAGGATCGGGCGGCGCGGGCGGGTCGTCGGGGCTGTTCGGTTCGGCGGGCCTGTCCGGAGCCCTGGGCGCCGGCGGCGCGGGTGGCAGCGGCGGCAGGGGTGGCAACGGCGGCAGCGGCGTCGGTGGTGTCGACGGCGCTGCCGTCACCGCGGACGGCGCGAGTGGCAACGACGGTCAGTCGGGCGGCCGGGGTGGCGCGGGCGGCGCGGGCGGCAACGCCGGGGCCGGCGGGTCGGGGTCGACCGTGGGCGCGGCCGGCGCGAACGGAAACGGCGGCAGCGGCGGAGACGGCAGCGATGGTGGCGACGGCAGCGACGGCGTCGGCGGCCGCGCCGGAGACCCCGGACGCAACGGCGTCGGGTCCGGAGACGGTGGCTCGGACGGCCTGCGGGGCCAGGACGGCGGCCGGGGCGGGAACGGCGGCGCAGCGGGCCTCGCAGGCGCAGGCGGGGCGGCCGGTACGGGCGGAACCGGCGGCACCAGCGGCCGGGCCGGCGTCGACGGCCTGCAGGGCGTCGGGGGGGACGGTGGCAACGGCGGTGCCGGCGGCAACGGCGGAAACGGCGTGGCGGGCGTGGTCGGCAAGCCCGTCACCACGCCGGGCGCCGACGGCCTGTCCGGCGAGGACGGTGGCGCGGGCGGCACGGGCGGCGCGGGCGGCAACGCAGGGGCCGGTGGCACGGGTAGGACCGTCGGGCTCGCCGGGATCAACGGCAACGGCGGCAATGGTGGCAACGGGTCCAACGGGGGCAAGGGCGGTGACGGCGCCGACGGTGCCGACGGCGACCCCGGAAGGCCAGGCGTCGCACCCGGGGAGAACGGACGAACAGGCGGCGCCGGACAGGACGGCGGCAAGGGCGGCGCCGGTGGCGCAGCGGGACTGGCCGGGGCCGGCGGAGCGAAGGGCACGGGCGGCAGGGGCGGCTCCGACGGCGCGGCAGGCGCGGTGAACGGCGTCCGCGGCGCTGGCGGCGACGGTGGCAATGGGGGCACCGGGGGCGTGGGCGGCACCGGCGCCCAGGGGGCGACGGGGACGACGGGAACCGGCGGCACGACGCTCGCTCCGTCGGGCACCGGCGGCACCGGTCTGACCGGAGGCATGGGCGGCATGGGCGGCGCAGGCGGCAACGCCGGTGCAGCAGGCGAGGGGCTCACACCCGGAACGGCAGGTGCCAACGGCAACGGCGGAAAGGGTGGGAGCGGCGGCACCGGGGGTACCGGCGGTGTCGGTGGCGCCGGCGCCACCGGGGATAGGGGGGGTCCCGGCGGCGACCTGGACGGACGAAATGGGATCGAAGGCGGCCAGGGCGGTACCGGGGGCACCGGAGGCGCTGCGGGTCTGGGCGGATCGGCCGGCACCGGCGGATCCGGTGGTGCCGTCGGCCTGGGTGGCAATCAGGGTGTCGGTGGCACCGGCGGTGGCGGCGGCACCGGCGGAGCGGGCGGTGCCGGCGCCAGTAGCAACACCCGGCCGGGCGACGGCGGCGACGGCGCCAACGGCGGACTCGGTGGTCAGGGCGGTGCAGGTCTGACCACCGGTGCCGCGGGCGCCAATGGCGCTGACGGAGACGGCGGAGCGGGGGCCGAGGGGTACGTCTTCTTCTCGGTCGACCCCAACGCGACGGGCGGTCCCGGTGGCAACGGCGGCTCGAGCCGGGGCGGAAAAGGCGGCGCCGGCGGAGCCGGCGGCCGGGTCTCGAGCAACGGGGGCAACGCCGTGGGGGGAGCCGGCGGGCGTGGCGGGTTCAGCGTCAACGGCGTTGGCGGGGTCGGCGGTATCGGCGGTGAATCATTCGTCACCGGCGGGACGGGCAGTGCGACCGGCGGAATGGGCGGCACCGGCGGTGGCAGCGCTGCCGGCACCGGCGGCACGGGCGGCGCTGGCGGTAGTTCGTTCACCGTTGGCGGGTTGGGCACGTCCACCGGCGGTAAGGGCGGTACCGGCGGCGCGAGTACCACTGGCGACGGGGGCGCCGGTGGTAGAGGCGGCGAAGCGAACATCAGCTCCTCATCCATCGGCCCGGCTACGGGCGGCGCAGGCGGTACGGGCGGAAACAGCGTGAACGGCAACGGTGGCCGCGGCGGCGCGGGCGGCAATGCCCTGGACACCAGTCGGAGTTCCCCGGCACCACTCACGGGTGGCAAGGGCGGCACGGGCGGCAACAGCCAGACCGGCACCGGTGGCAACGGGGGCAATGGAGGCTTTGCCGCCGGTGGGAACGGCAGCAAGAAGACCGGCGGCGCCGGTGGACTGGGCGGTACCCCGGGCGGACAGACCGGGGTCAACGGCTGAGAGCGCCGACTAGAAGACGCGGATCCAGTCGATCAGCATCTCGGCCGGGTAGGTGCCGCCGGCGGGTTCGCGTCCACCGGAGCCACCGACGGCGATGTTGAAGATCGGCGCCATCGTGTAGCCGGGGTCGTTGAACGGCCAGTCCGGGAGCGCATTGGCCTGAACCGTGAAGAACGGCTCCATGCCCGGCTGGTAGTCCTTCCAGAAGTACATGCCCTCGGGCTTCCACGTCATGCGCCACGTGTGCCAGTCGCCGTCGACGGGGTGCTTGTCGGTCTCGAACTGAGTGCCGTCCAGCAGTGCGTGCACGGTGGTGCCCGACGGCCAGTCCCGGTTGCCGTACCACTCGACGAGGTCGACCTCGCCACCGCGGACGGGGTCGTCGTTCAGCAGCCAGAACGCCGGCCAGGCACCGTCGGTGAGGCAGTTGAGCTTGAGCCGGGCCTCCCAGGTCGTGCCGACGCCGCCGCGCCAGTTGCCGACGATCTTCGCGCCGGCGTACTTCTCCTGGATGGTCGTGCCCGGGCCGCGGGTGGCCCGGATGACCAGGTTGCCCTTGCCGTCCTGGAACACGTGCTCCTGGTCGGTAACGTACCGGCCCATGTTGAAGGGCTTGTCCCACTCGACGGGGTTCCGGATGGTCTCGCGGGCCGGGACGATGAACCAGGCCGCCGGGTCCGGCGGCGAACCGGCGGGCCCGTTGAACTCGTCGGCGAACAGGAACGTCGGCGCGGGCGGTGTGGCCGCCGGCGCGGCGGGACCGCCGGGTCCTGGGGGTGGTCCTGGAGGCGCGTCACCGATGACCGGTTCGGCACCGGCCTTGGCGAGCGGCAGCGCGGCAGCCGCCACGCCGAACCCCAGCATCAACATTGCGCTACGACGATCCATGCTTGGCACCCGTAGACCGTAAACGGTCACGGCCCGATTGTGCGAGCCCGAGCAACCATGTCGCGCAGGCGGGATGGCCGGACGAGCGTCAGCGGGCAACCGGCCAGTCCCAGACCGACATGTCACCGGCCGGGTAGTTCATGCAGACGTCGGTGGCCTTCGCGACGACGCCCTTGTTGTTGAAGAACACCTTCGCCCAGTTGCCCCACCGCGTCGCGACCTGCTCGTAGTACACGTTGGTGGCGGTGTCCTCGGAGTACTGGCGACGCGCGGCGGCGCTCAGGGAGAAGAACCAATGGATGCGGTCCTCCGCCATCTGTTGGACGTCGGCTGGCCGGTTGCTCTTGTCGATCATGTACCGCTCGAAGTACACGGGACTGGTGTCGCGCGCCGCCTGCAGGTACTGCTCGGTGTCGCAGGCGGTGACGATGATCCGGTGCGGGATCGGGAAGTCGTCGGTCGAGTCGGCGGCCGCCGGGTTCGCCCCGGCGACACCCAGACCCGCCAGCGTCGACGCGACGAGAACGCCCTGGACGACCTTCTTCATCGGGTTCACGACGGTTCCTCTCCTCGGTCCGATCACCTGTCCGACTCCCTGCCGTCGGCCACCGCGGGCTCGGGCTCGAGCAGGCGGCGGACGTTGGCGCGCGAGCCGTAGGGCTGCAGCATCCGGCTGGCCGGACGCGGCCGGATGTTGAGGGGCCACCAGAACCAGCGGCCGAGCAGAGCCGCGATCGAGGGCGTCATGAACGACCGCACGATCAGGGTGTCGAACACCAGGCCCATGGCGATCGTCGTGCCGATCTGCCCGAGGACCACCAGGTCGCTGAAGACGAACGACGCCATGGTGGCGGCGAACACCAGGCCCGCGGCGGTGACGACCGCACCGGTGCCGCCCATGGCGCGGATGATGCCGGTGTTCAGGCCGGCACCGATCTCCTCCTTGAACCGGGATATCAGCAGCAGGTTGTAGTCGGCGCCCACCGCCAGCAGCAGGATGATCGCCAGCGCAGGCACGATCCAGAACAGCTCGATCCCGAAGATGTACTGCCACACCAAGACCGAGAGTCCCAACGACGCGCCCAGGGACAGGACCACGGTGCCGACGATCACGACCGCCGCGACGAAGCTGCGGGTGATGAAGATCATGATCAGCAGGATCAGCGCGATGGCGGCCAGCGCGGCGATCATCAGGTCGTAGGTGGACCCCTCCTGGATGTCCTTGTACGTCGAGGCCGTACCCGCCACGTAGATCTTCGCGTCGGACAGCGGCGTGGCCTTGATCGCGTCGAACGCGGAGTCACGCAGTGCGTCGATGTGCGAGATGCCCTCGGGCGTGGCGGGATTGCCCTCGTGGGTGATCGTCATGCGCGCCGCCTTGCCGTCCGGTGACATGAACAGCTTGAGACCACGCTTGAAGTCGGCGTTGTCGAACGCCTCGGGCGGCAGGTAGAAGGAGTCGTCGTTCTTGGCGTCGTCGAACGCCTTGCCGAGGGCGGTCGCGTTCTGCAGCGCCTCCTGGCTCTGCGCGTTGGTGCCACCGGTGGTGGCGTAGTTCGACTGCAGCAGGTCCCTGTTGGCCTTCTGCACGTCGATCTGCGGCGGGATCAACGACACCAGTTGCGGCTGAAGCGCATTCAGCTTGTCCAGGCTGGCGGTGATCTTGCCGAACTGGTCGCTCAGCTCGGAGATGCCGTCGAGCGAGTCGAAGACCGAGCGGAGCGCCGCGCACGACGGGATGTCGTAGCAGTGCGGCTCCCAGTAGAAGTAGTTGCGCAGCGGCCGGAAGAAGTCGTCGAAGTTGGCGAGGTTGTCCCGCACCTCGTTGATGGTCTTGACGGTGTCGTGGAACGCCTGCACCTGTTCGTCGGTCGCGTCGGCACTGGCCTGCTGCAGCTTCAGTTGCTGCTCGAGGATGTTGATGGATCGACTCGTCTGATCGACCTGGCTCAGGATGTCGCGAGCCCTGTCCTCCTGATAGCTCAGGTTCATAATCTGGCCGGCACTCTGGGCGCTGATCTGAAACGGTATGGAGCTGTGCGTGATCGGGGTGCCGAGCGGCCTGGTGATCGACTGCACCAGCGCGATGCCGGGGGTGTGCAGCACGGCCTTGGCGACGCGTTCCAGGATCAGCATGTCCGACGGATTTCGCATGTCGTGATCGGACTCGATCATCAGCAGCTCCGGGTTCAGCCGGGCCTCGGAGAAGTGCCGTTCCGCGGCCGTGTAGCCGACGTTGGACGGCGCGGTGTCGGGCAGGTAGGGGCGGCCGTCGTAGCTGATCTTCGCCCCGGGGAGCGCGATGACGCCGATGGCCGCGATCGCCAGCGACACGACGAGGATCGGGCCGGGCCACCGCACGATGGCGGTGCCGACGCGCCGCCATCCGGTGGCACGCACCTTGCGCTTGGGTTCGAGCAGTCCGAAGGTGCTGGCGAGTACGACCACCGCGGGACCGAGGGTCAGGGCCGCTATCAGCGTCACCAGCACGCCCAGGGCCGCAGGCACGCCGAGGGTCTGGAAGTACGGCAGCCGGGTGAAGTAGAGGCATGCCACCGCGCCGACGATCGTCAGGCCGGAGCCGACGATGACGTGGACGGTCCCCCGGAACATGTCGTAGTACGACTCGTCGCGCTCCATGCCCCGGTTGCGGGCCTCCTGGTACCGGCCCACCAGGAAGATGGCGTAGTCGGTGCCCGCCGCGATCGCCAGCAGCGTCAGCAGATTCGTGGCGTACGTCGAGAGGCCGATGATGCCCGTGTGACCGAGCACCGCCACGATGCCGCGGGCCGCCATCAGCTCGACGGCCACCACGAGCAGCATGATGAACATCGTGACCACCGACCGATAGACGATCAGCAGCATCACCGCGATGACGAGGAACGTGATGGCGGTAACGAGATGGGTGCCCTCGTTGCCCACCTCGAAGTTGTCGGTGATCGTCGGCGCTGCGCCCGTCACGTAGGCCTTCACCCCGTCGGGTGCAGGCGTGTCCGCGACGATGTTGCGGATGCTGTCGACGGATTCGTTCGACAGGGCTTCGCCCTGGTTGCCCCGCAGGTAGACCTGGACCAGGGCGGCCTTGCCGTCCTTGCTCTGCGAGCCGCCCGCCGTGAGCGGGTCTCCCCAGAAGTCCTGGACGTGCTCGACGTGCTTGGTGTCCTCGTTGAACTTCTTGACCAGGACGTCGTAGTAGTCGTGGGCGCTCTGGCCCAGCGGCTCGTCGCCCTCGAGCACGACCATCGCCGCGCTGTCGGAGTCGAACTCGTCGAACTTCTGGCCGATGTGCCGCATCGCCATGATCGACGGCGAGTCGGCCGCGTTCATCGCCACCGAGCGCTCCTCGCCCACGGCTTCGAGCTGGGGCGAGACGATGTTGCTCACGACGGCGATGGCGATCCAGAGCAGCAGGATCGGCAGCGCGAGCGCGCGGATCAGGCGCGCCGGACGGGAGTGCACGGACGTTTCCTCGCGGTGCTCGCTCATGCCGACTTGTCCAGGCAGGCGATGTATCCGTTCACGTTGCTGGTGGACCTTTCGTCCTTGACGATGCCGTTGACGGTGATCCGGCAGGTGATCGGCGCGGAGTCACCCTGGGCGCGCAGGTCGGCGAAAAGCGTCGGGTCGTCGGTGACCAGGTTGTGCGACCACGGCAGCGGCACGTCGTCGACGCGCTGCGGCTGGGCGTTCTCGTCGAGGAAGTTGATGGTCGCGGTCGCCCCGGGGCTTCCGAACACCTCGAACAGGACCCGCTTCGGGTTGTATCCGGTGTTCTCGAGCGAGTCGGCAGCCGGCCGGGACGTCTCGTCGGTGGATCCGAAAATCCCCTGCAGCCGGTCGATGCTGAACACGACGATGGCGATGACGATCACGGCGACCAGGACCGTCCAGTGCCTCTTCATGACGCCGATCATCGAAAACCGCCCACGGGTGAAGCCTTTCGACGTCCGTCGCATGCGGCCATCCGCATCACGATCAATTGGTCCCAAACACTGAACCGAACGAAACCGTACGGTACCGTTCGTGGAGTTGCAACCGCAGCGACGCTGCCGCTCGCCTGCACGTATGGCACATTCGGTAACGGCGACGGCGTCAATATCGACGTACACCGATGGAACATCTGGACGGAAGGAGGCGCGTGAGGCGGACGTCCACACCCACCGCACCCGCCGAGACCAAGCCGCGGTGGACGAAGCGCGAGGCCGAACTGCTCGCCGTCACCCTGCGGCACCTGCAGGAGCACGGCTACGACCGACTGACCGTCGAGTCCGTCGCCACCGACGCCCGGTCGAGCAAGGCGACGCTGTACCGGCGGTGGCCGTCAAAGGAACGGCTCGTCCTCGCCGCGTTCATCGAGGGCACCAACTGTTCGGACGTCCCGCCCCAGACCGGCTCGCTGCGCGGCGACCTGCTCCACATCGGCAACGAGATCTGCCGGCAGTCCTCCGAGCACGCCAGCACCATGCGCGCGGTCCTGATGGAACTCGACCGGAGCCCGGAACTCGGCGAAGCCTTCGAGACCGAATTCCTGGTCCAACGGCGCAAGGTGTACGACGAGGTGCTCGCGGCCGCCGTCGACCGGGGCGAGATCGACGCCGAGGTCATCACGACCGAACTCAACGACCTGCTCGCCGGCTACCTGGTCTTCCGGTTCCTGATGCCCGGCAAGTCGCCCACCGAGGACACCGTGGTCGCACTGGTCGACGGCGTGCTGCTGCCCAGCCTGACCCGCAATCGCAGGCGTTGACCTCCCGATCCGACTTTGCTGAATCGACGAGGTTCGGTGCGTACCGGGCTGTATAGACTCCCGACGAAGTAAAGGACGAAGGGGTGGCCATGGGTCGGCACAGCGCCGCGTACATCGCACGCACGCAACGGGTTCGCACGCCGGCGGCGTCGCGAGCCGGGCATCACGTCGGCCGCATCGGTGCGTTGGCATTCGCGCTCGGCGTCGGCGCCGCCGTGGCAGGTGGTGCCGGGACCGCCCACGCCGAGGGGCCGACGGACTCGGGGAGCGCGACCGCCTCCGCGTCGCCGGGCACGTCGCCCGGCGCGACCACCGGCCTGTCGGGAGCGCCGAGCACGTCCACGGGCTCGAACTCGACCACCACGGGTTCGACGTCGGCGACCGCGCCGACCACGACACTGGGCAACGGCCGTGATGCGTCGATGGGTCGGCAATCGTCCTCCTCACGTGCCAGTGGCATGACGGCCGTGCCTTCCGGCCGGACCTCCACGGTGCGGACGCACGCATCCACGGCCGACGAACGGACGCCGGTCTCGGGCCTGGTGCCGAAAGACACTGACACGCAGACGAATACGACCGATATCCGGCCGACCTCAGTCGTCACGTCGGCGAGCAGCCCCCGTGACGACACACCGGTCGCGCCGTTTCCGATCGTGCAGGCCGCACTACAGCTGGTCCATCGGGAGATCGAACGAGCATTCGGACTCGGCCCCACCGGGCCGGCGCCGAGTCCGGTTGCCATCCCGACGACGTCCTCCCCCTCGCTCAGTTCCGGGACACCCACCGCCGTTGACGAAGCGGCGACCCCGTACGGCGACATCGGCAAGTGGATGCTGCAGCCCAACGGGCAGATCTCGAACTACGGCGGGCTGCCCTCCGGTGGCAAGACGGTGCTCGAACCCGTCAACGTGATCATCGTCGATCCGACGTCGTCGTCCGCCGCGCAGTCCGCCGCCAAACTCAACACCGCGATGTTCTGGTCGGGCTTCCCCGCGCAGCCCATCCACAGCACCGGATTCCAGGGCAGGATCGACGACGTCACGTACGGGCAGGAGCCCACGGGCCCGCTTCTCGGGTACTCCGACGCCTTCTTCCTGCTGACCAACAACCACGGCCGCATCTTCGGGCCGGACCCGGTGGAGACCAGTACGGGATACGTCTGGAGCGGCGCCTTCAGCACCGAGGCGTTCGTGTTCTACCAGTTCCTGCCCAGGCACGCCTACGTCTCGTCCACCATCGCCCGCAACGCGCTCGCGATGAGTCTGATCGCCAGCGGCCGGGCCACCTACGGCGGCATGGTCCCACTCGAGAACGCCTACACCACCGCGGACACGACCACCGGCGATCACGACGGCTACGCCGTGGTCGTCATTCTGCGGTAGGAGATCCCCACTAGCTCACGCGCCGTGGCACTTCCGGGTTCACCGGCGGGGCGACGGGACGAGGAACCTCGACGGCGTTCTCCTGAATGATGATCGGATCGCCGACGTTCACCGTGTTGAAGTACCACTCCGCGTCCTCGGTGCTGAGACCGACGCAACCGTGACTGACGTTCTCGTAGCCGAGTGAGTTGACCGCCCACGGTGCCGAGTGCACGAAGAGTCCGCGGCTGGTGAAGCGGACGGCGTATTCCACGTCGAGCATGTAGCCGTCCGGCGAATCGACTGGAATGCCAACGCTGCTCGAGTCCATCTTCACGTCGCGTTCCTTGCCGAGCACGGTGTACTTGCCGACCGGCGTCGGGTACTTCGGCCTGCCCATCGACGCGGGGAACACCCCCTCCTCGCCGAAACGGGGCCGGTGATGCGGGGCCGGCAGCGGGGGGCCCGCCTCGACACCGTCGATCGTCACGGTGAACGTGTGCTCGGAGATGTTCGCGGTGCCGATGACTGCGGGGCCCGTCCGCAAGGTGGTCACCCGATTGCCCACCGACAGAGCCACGGTGGTGTGTGCCGGCCAGAACTGATCCGGCACCCACTGGACCGTGTCGGCGCCCTGCCACTCGAACGTCCCGGTCATCGCGGGTGTCGTCCTGATCCCCAGGGCGCGTTCGGCGGCGGACCGGTCGGCGACCGGGCCCGTGAACGTGACCACCACGGGGTGCGCCACTCCCACCACCTGGTCGGGTGCGGGAGCGACCGAGGCGATCGCGTACTCACCGATCCGGCTAGCCGCAGCACCCGACCCGACGGCGACCGGACCCGCCACCACGCCGACGGCCGTCAACACGACCACGAGCAGACTGCGAAGGATCGTGCGCATGATCTCTGCTCCTCTCGGACGACGGGGGTGGTGGGGGACGGTTCGGGGTCAGATCAGCGCGTGGGACCCGGGGCGATCGGCTGACCGGCGACCGGGGCGCCGGGCGGCGGCGGACCGGTGGGCGTGCCCTTGCCGCCGACCGTGCCGGACATGTCCACCAGTGGGGCGAGCACCGGTCCGCCGACGGGCACCGGAGCACCCACGGGGACGGGCGGTACCCCAACGGGAACCGGGGGTACACCCACCGGAACCGGCGGAACCCCGACCGGAACGGGCGGTACGCCAACGGGAACCGGCGGTACGCCCACGGGGACCGGAGGTACGCCGACGGGCACGGGCGGTACGCCCACGGGGACCGGCGGCACGACCACCGGCGGGCCGGGGAATGCCATGGGCACACCGGCCGACATGTCGGTGAGCGGCGCACACGAGGCACCACCGGCGGCTCCCGCGGCTCCGGTGGCGCCCGGCGCGGCCGCGCCCGGTGCGGCGGCCGGCCCGATCCCACCCGCCGAGGTCTGCAGGCATTCGTAACCGCCGGTGGTGAACGGGGTGGCTGCAGCCCAGGGGCTCAGCGCCACTGCGGCAACACACATTCCGGCAATGGCGATCGCCTTGATGCCCGACCTGCTCGAGATCGTCGTCAACGTCATGTTCCTTCCTTCGTGTACTACTCAGTGATCAACTGGTGCAGCCAAACCAGCTGTACCGATGTCGTACCTTCGACCGAATCAAATTGACGGTCGCCACAATTGGGCCAGAGCCGTTCGTGGTCCGCGACGCGCCGCACCGCATCGTTTCCAAATGGTGACGTTCATCGCACCGCAGGGCCAGATGGCCGAGTAACCCGCTGCTCAAACGTGATTCAACGGAGATGAACCGGACCGGATCACGGCTCAAGACCCCGACGACCGGTCGCGACACGGTCACGAACGCGGCTCGGTCGCGCATCACGGGCCTGTGCGGCTCCACTGCTCGTTACTGTCCGAGACCTGAGTGGACGTCACCGCGTCGTCCTCATCTCGGTGAAGGGGCCACATGTCGTCGCGTCTGCGCATCGCATCCGTTCCGATGGCGGTGGCGGCGGTCGTCGGGCTGACCCTCCCGATGGGCATCGCGCCGCTCGCGAACGCCGAACCCTGCGAGGGTGCGGCGGCGGCCGCGCAGCCACCACCCGGCGTCGGCGTCGAGATCCCCAGCCCGTCGGCACTTCCCGCGTTCGGTAGCAGGCCGACGGGACACCGTCCCGCCGGTGCGAACGACGAGGCACCCAAACCCCGGCTCGGCCAACTGCCGCTGGCCATCCTCAAGGCACTCACACCCCCTCGCACCGGTCAGGTGCAGCAGCAGGCGGGTGTCGTGCCTTCGCCGCAGCCGAACACCACCGCTGCGCCGCCTGCCGCGCAGGCGCCAGTCGCCCAACCCGTTCAGCCCGTCCAGCCCGCGCCTGCCGCGGCACCGGTGCCCGCCGCGCCGCCGGGTACCGCACTCGTCGGCTGGGTGACCGGTCCCGACAGTCCCACCAAGACCATCGACCGGTTCGGCATCACCGGCACCGACCTCGGCATCATGTGGGACAACGGCGATCCGGCGAACAATCAGGTGTTGGTCGCGTTCGGCGACACCTACGGGTACTGCGGCATCCCCGGCGACCAGTGGCGCTACAACGCGCTGTTCCGCACCCAGGACAGGCAGCTGGCCCGCGGCATCGAGGTGGCACCGGGGGCGGTGGGCAACCCGTACTCCGGCTCACCGGTGTGGCGGCCCAACCTCTCCAAGCAGATCATCAACAGCATCAACTATGCCCCGCAGGAGAAGGGCATCATCCCGACCGCGGGCGTCGCGGTCGGCAAGACCCAGTACCTCAACTTCATGTCCATCAAGAACTGGGACAGCAACGGCGCGTGGACGACCAACTTCTCGGCGGTCGCCGCGTCCACCGACAACGGCGAACACTGGGGCGTCTACCCGGGGACGGTCCGCACCCCCGGCGCCGGCAACGAGAACTTCCAGCAGGGCGCCTTCCTGCGGCCCGGACCGGGTGACCCGTACCTCTACTCGTTCGGAACACCCGCGGGGAGAAGCGGTGCCGCGTTCGTCTCGCGGGTGCAGCCCGGCCTCGTCCCCGACCTCACCAGGTACGAGTACTGGAATGCCGACAATCAGAGCTGGGTGCCGGGCAACCCCGCGGCCGCGACACCCGTCGTCCCCGGCCCGGTCGGCGAGATGTCGGCGCAGTACAACACCTACCTCCGGCAGTACCTGATGCTGTACTGCAACGGCGCCAACGACGTCGTGATGCGCACGTCTCCCGCGCCGCAGGGACCATGGGGACCCGAGCAGATGCTCGTCCGGTCGTCGGACATCCCCGGGGGCATCTATGCACCGTTCCTGCACCCGTGGTCGGTGGGCAAGGAGCTGTACTACAACCTGTCGCTGTGGTCGGCGTACAACGTCATGCTGATGAAGACCGTTCTCCCGTAACCGATCACGTCGGTCAGGCGAAGTTCAGGCGCGCCGATGGGAGTGCCGCCGTTCCGTCGCGCGCGAATCCGGTCCAGACCGCACGCATCCGTTCACCCAGGGCCTCGTCGAGTCGCCGGAGTGGCCCCAGCATCGGCGCGTCGGACCAGGCCTCGGGCGTACCCAGCAGGTACGGGAGTTCCATGCAGTGGCAGGCGCCGAAGGGCGCGCCGCGGGGCGCCCAGTCGAAGCGATAGGTGGCCACCCGCCCGCCGCTCGACCGCCACGACTCCACGAACTCCGCGACCGCCAGCGGACGCGTCGGCCTTCAGGACCCCGGAGTCGATCTCGGGTGCACGGCACGAACGTACCGGCCGGTGTCAGCGGTAGTAGGTCTCGTCACCGTCTGGGTAGCCGCCGCCCGTCGTCGTGACGTGTACGTGGTCGAAGTGCCCGGCACCGCCGCCGGCGGGCCCGCTCGGCGTGAAGTAGGTCCCGCGCCAGATGGCGTCCTGCATGCCGAACCGCTTGGCGTTCTTGATCACGAACCTGACGATCTCGTTGCCCAGCGCGATGCCCGAGGCCGAGCCGGCGTTGGGGATCATCACGTCGATGGCCAGACCGTTGGGATGCCACGGCAGCGGATCGGCGCGGACACCGCCGATGTGATCGATCTCCGGGAACGCGGCGCTGATGGCGCGGGCCGCCAGGATGGTCCGAACCTGCAGGCCGGATTCGGAGGCGACGCCGACGGGCAGCGGCTTCGGGATCTGCGCGGCGACCCGCCACCGGGACACCGACACCAACTGATTGACCGGACCGCCGGGCGCGAGGGCGGCGGGTGCCGGCGCGACGTCCTCCAGCGCGGGGACGATCTCCAGGCAGCAGGGTGCGATCGCCGCGGCTGCCGCGACGGCCTTCGTGTCGACCATGGTCGGGGGCGCCGGTGAGACCTTCCCCCCGGTCGCGAGCACGACGGCCACCGGTCCGAGGACCGCAGCGGCCAGCACCGTCGACGTCCGTCGACTGCTGGGTGCTCCGCGTCGTGCCACAGCTCGCACCATACGTGCACTTCGCCGATAGTTCGGGTGGATCGCGTGATCAGACCGTTGGCCAGTCGTTACGGATTCGTGATCAGGCGGCGCGGCCCTGAACGGCTGCTGCCGTCGCGCGGCGGGCCTGAGCCATCTCGCGCACGATGGTCGCGACCTGATCGGGTTCGCCATGTGCGGCGAACGCGCTGCGGTCCCACCACATCATCTTGGTCTCGTACCGCGCATCGGGGTAGGGCGTCGCGGGAATCGGAGCGACCACGCCGCCCGAGGATCGCCACTGGTCGAGGATGTGCGCGGCAGTCGTGGCCATGCAGAAGCCGAGGTCGAGGGCTGCCATCGCGTGAAATCCGCTGCGGGCGATCATCTTTGCGCGGTGCCGCGTTCCGCCGGGTTCCTTGGACAACCAGGCGGCCTTCATCTCGAGGACGCCTCGGGGAATCCGCGCCTCGATCATCCGCCGCACCTCGGTCTCGCCCGCCTGGCCGGCCCACTCGACGATCGCGTGGGACTCCTCCGGCGCGCGTAGCGGCCCCTTGGCGCGCACCCCTCCGACGACGTCGCCGCCGACGTCGACCAGTGCCCAGAACAGCGCCGTGTCCTCGGCGCACCCCGCGGCGTCGGGATCGAGGGCATCGGAGACGCCGAAGCGCGCGTAGCTCGCGACCGCACCGCGGTGGTAGTCCGCGAACATGTCCGGTTCAGCGGCCGGCGTGGCCATCACCATCGTGCACTCGGCGATCGGATCCCACGCCGCGAACCTTGTGAAGTCACTCGCGAGGGTCGGGACCTCTGCAATGCCTGCCATCGTCACCGGAGCACCATCCTTGGGTCGTGTCTGAGTTGCGCTCAACGCTGTCGCGCAGTTCTAGCAATACCATACTGGAGGTATTTTTAGTTGTTGAGCATGAGTTTTAGTATTTGTGATTGTTTTCAGCACATTATTAGCTGTTGACGTAACGAACCTTCTCCACCCGCCTGCGAGCGCGTCGATCGAACGGCTCCGGGCAGCGAACGTCGAACGGAGACCGACGCGTCGCCGACCGCGCGTGGACGCCGGACGAACCCGCATCTCACGGGATCGCGGGTCGACGGCCGCCCCCGGCACCGCCGCCGGACAGGCAACGGTTCCACCGGACCGACGCGCTCTACGCGTGCCACCGAACCGACGAGAACGGGCCGACCCGCCCGGGTTGCTGAGCCGTCACGCCCCGGAAACTGGCGACGCGGGCCGCGCCGATGTTCCTGGGAGACAACGGGAAAAAACCGAGGAACGACCGTCCAGCGAATAATCGACCGGTGCGCTAATACTTCGCCGCCGTGGAAACTTCCCGACGAGCCCCCCGGTTGCTCAGCTCAGTGCGGTATCGTGGGCGCTTCGAATGGCAGCGTTGAACGTTTCAGGCAAACTTTTAGACTGCGGCGACGAACGTTCACGGCAAATGGGTAGGGCGGTCGGAGCGAACATCGCGTGTTCTTGGGGGACGGTGATGACGGATTCGGTGAACGAGGCCTCACGATGAGGCATCGCGCACCCTTCGACGGCGATGACGACGCCGCCACGGGAGCCGGTCCCGGCCACCCGCACGACGACGGACGCGTCCATCGCACACACGTCCCCGTCGCCGGCATCTCCGCAGTGCTCGACCACGGCCCCGACGGCGTCGGCGTACACCAGAACGGCCGCTTCGTGTACGTCAACGCCGTGGCCGCACGCTGGCTCGGAGCCCGATCGGCCCGCGAACTGATCGGCCTCGAGGTGTCCAGCATCGTCCACACCCGGTCACTTCCGTTGGTCCTCGCCGGCGTCGCCTCGCTTCATCGGCCGGGCGACGTGTCGCCGGCCGTTCGGGCGACGGTGGTCCGTGCGGACGGCGCCGACCTCGACGTCGAGGTGCTGTCGACGATGACGACGTGGGACGGTGCCGACGCCTACCAGCTCGTCCTGCGGGATCTGTCGGAACGCCGCGGTCGCCACGAGGCCCTGGCGCGTCAGGCCGCGCTGGTGGACGATGCCGGTGACGCCGTCATCTCGACCACCCGGTCGGGGCTGGTGACCAGCTGGAACCCGGCCGCCGCGCGCCTCTACCGCCGCCCTGCCCACCTCGCACTGGCCTCACCCATCGAGCGCGCGCTCGGAACGAGCATCGACCTGGCCGCGGCCGCCGAGCGCGGCGTCGTCCACGCGGCGCACCACGCCATGGACGGTTCCCTGCGCCGGGTTCGCGTGGGGGTCACCGGTTCCGGCGGAGGGTACGTGCTGATCTGTTCGGACGAGTCGACGCTCCACCGCTCGGCCCGCAATCTGCGAACGGCGATCAACGCGCTGCAGACGGGCGTCCTGGTCGTCGATCCCAATGGCTGGGTGCAGACCGTCAACCTCGCGGCCAGGAGGATCATCGGCCGCGACCACGGCGACGGGGACGCCGAGCGGCGGTTCGACTTCCACGATCTGGACGTCTACGACGCCGACGGCGAACTGCTGCCCATCCCGGACCGACCGGTGAGCAGGGCGATGGCGAGCGGGCTACCCACGATCGGACGGGTGGTCGGCGTCGACCGCCCCGACGGAGCGCGCGTCTGGCTGTCGCTGAGCTGCCAACCGCTCTACCCGGCCGAGGGTCAGCGCTCCCCCATCCTGGTGTCCTTTCACGACGTCACCGCTCAGCGCGCCACCACCGAGCACCTGGCGTTCCAGGCTGCGCACGACGCGCTGACGGGTCTGCCCAACCGCAACCACATCCTCGAGACGATCAACGCCCTGCATCACGACGCAGGCGTCCTGCGAGCCGTCCTGTTCATCGACGTCGACGACCTCAAGACCGTCAACGACACCTTCGGCCACGAGGTCGGCGACCTGGTCCTGCAGACCACCGCGTCCCGGCTGTGCAGGGCCGTGCGCGGCGACGACGTCGTCGGCCGACTGTCCGGTGACGAGTTCGTCGCGCTCCTGGTCGGCGATCTGCGCAACGGCGCCCTGGATCGCTTCGTCGACCGGATCCGGCGCGTGCTCGCCGAGCCCGTGCACATCCCCGGGGGAACGCTGCACCTCGGCGCCAGCATCGGCGTCGTCGACACCGACGGCCACGACGAGCGCGACGCGAACACCCTGCTCCGCGACGCCGACGCCGCGATGTACGAGGCGAAGGCGACCGGCCGCCGGGTCAGCGTCTTCGCGAAGCACTGACCCGCTCTGGCAAGCTCCCCTCCGTGGTGCCGGTTGAGCAGTGGCTTCGGGAACAGTGCGGCGACTACGGCTGGGGGCTCGGCGGCGTCTTCCGCAGCAAGGGCGACCACGCCTGGCCGCTCGTCGCTCGCGACGCCGAGGACCTCGAGGCGCAGCTGGTCGCGGGAGGCCACATCCTGCCGCTGCCGAAGGAGCCCGCCGCGCTGGCCAACGTGCTCGAGGTGGGCATCGTCAGCTTCCTGATGGACCGCGCCGACGACCTCGCCGGTGCAGCCTCGGCGCGCGGCACCGAACGCGGCTACCCGGACGTGGAGCTGAGCGGTGACGCATTCGGCGGCGGGTACCACGCCGTCGACATCAAGGTGGCGCGGCGCGCGGTCGGCACGCGGGGAAATCCGTTGGGCCGCACGCAGAGCCGCATCACCCTGTACACCGGCAACACCTACTTCCGGCACCCCAAGATCTCGTTCCCCGGGGTCATGCGGCCCTTCGCCGAGTACACCTCGCACCTCGACGTCCTCGGGATCTACACCCTCGACGAGACCACCCCCGGTCGCGTCGCCGACCTCGAGCTGATCGTGCAGCAACCGTGGCGCATCGCCAGCAGGCACCGCTCCTCCACCACCAGGGAGTACATCGGCGCGGTCGACAAGATCGCGGACCTGCGCGCCGGGCACGGCGAGTTCGACACCGAGGCCGAGTTCTACTCGTTCTGGCGACGGTTCCCGTTCAAGACCGCGCGGGCGGTCGAACTGCTGCTCGCCAAGGAACTCGACAGGTAGCCCCGCCCCGGGCCGCGTACCCCCGATTCGTCGGTGGGTCGTGGGATGCTTCTGCGATGGCGAGCAGCAAGGGAACGGCGATCTCGTTGTTCTCCGGCGCCGGTGGTTTGGACCACGGCGCGGAGGCTGCCGGCTTCGACGTCAGAGCCGCGGTCGAGCGCAACCGCGATGCCGCGGCGACCATGGAGAAGAACTTCCCCCGACTCGCCTCACCGGTGATCCAGAAGGACATCCTCGAGACGAGCACCGCCGAGATCCTGCGCGCCGCCGGTCTGCGCCGGGGTCAGCGCCCAGACCTCCTGCTCGGCGGTCCGCCCTGCACGCCGTTCTCCAAGAGCGGTTTCTGGCTCGAGTGGAAGCGTTCCGGCCTGGATCCGGATGCCACGCTGCTACAGGAGTACACCCGCGTCCTGCGCGAGGCACGGCCGCGCGCCTTCGTCCTGGAGAACGTCTACGCCCTGACCTACGACAACCGCGCCAGCCGCCCCGCGCTCCTGAGACTGTTGCGCGAGATCGACGAGGCGGGGTACGACCACCGCATGGAGGTCCTGCACGCCGCCAACTTCGGTGTGCCGCAGGCGCGTCCGCGACTGTTCATCGTCGGCGCACCCAAGGGCCGGCCGACGCCGGACTTGCCGGTGCCCACCCACGGAGGCAGCTGGGAGCGGCGATCCACGGGCAACCGGGAGCGGCCGTTCGTCACGGCCGGCGAGGCGCTCGACGGCCTGGTCTGCGATCCCGAGCCCGAGGAGGTGCTGCGCGGGCAGTACGCCCCGCTGCTCGCCGACATCCCGCCGGGCGGGAACTACCTGCACTACACCGCCGAGCGGGGACATCCGGATCCCCGCTTCGAGTGGCGCAGCCGCTACTGGTCCTTTTTGCTGAAGCTCGACCCCGCCAAGCCCTCCCCGACCATCCAGGCGCAGCCCGGGCCCAACGTCGGGCCGTTCCACTGGGGCAACCGGCGGCTCCGGACGGCCGAGGTGAAGCGGCTGTTCACCTTCCCCGACGACTTCGAACTCGTCGGAAGCCGGGCGAGCGTACAGGCCCAGCTCGGCAATTCGGTCCCTCCCCTGCTGGCACGCCACGTCTTCGTTTCGGTGAAACGTTCGCTACGCGCCTGATTTTCCTGCGAACACGGCGTTGTTCCGGAATGTTCGAGTTGCCATGTGTCGGAATTCGGTAAAGATGCTCTGCGGACACGTCGACAGGCGTACTGCTTGAGATCACCGACCGGACAGCCCCCGGTCACCGAAGGAGACTCGATGAAGATGCTCGGAAGGGTCGCGGCGACGGCCTGCGCCACCGTCCTGACCCTGACCATCGCTGCCTGCGGCGGCGATTCCGGAGGTGACTCGGCGTCCGGCACCGGCGGCGGTGACGTCACCGTCACCATGACCTCCTTCCCCGACTACGTGGATCCGCAGCTGTCGTACACCGTCGAGGGATGGGAGACGCTGTACAACGTCTACACCCCGCTGCTCACGTACAAGCACGAGAAGGGCGAGGAGGGCACCAAGGTCGTGCCCGGTCTCGCCGAGGCCATGCCCGAGGTGTCGCCCGACGGCAAGACCTACAAGCTCAAGCTTCGGTCCAACATGAAGTACTCCGACGGGACGCCGATCAAGGCATCCGACTTCACCTACGCGATCCAGCGGCTGTTCAAGGCCAACTCCGGCGGCTCGGTGTTCTACGAGACCATCGTCGGCGCAAAGGAGTACGCCGGTGGCACGGCCGACACGATCAGCGGCATCGTCACCGACGACGCGACCGGCGACGTCACCATCACGCTGACCGAGCCCAACGGCACGTTCGACAACATCCTCGGCCTGCCGTTCGCGGCGCCCGTCCCGCCGAGCACCCCGCTCGACAAGGACGCCACGAACGACCCGCCGCCCGCCAGCGGCCCGTTCATGATCTCCAGCGTCCAGGCGCCGCAGACCATGACCATGGAGCGCAACCCGAACTTCTCGACCGTGAAGGACGCCGGCGCAACGGATGTCGCCGACGCAAACGTCGACAAGATCACCATCACGCAGAACAAGAGCAACACCGCGCAGGTCACCGACATCGAGCAGAACCGCGTCGACTACATGTCCGACCCGCCGGACGCCGACCGGCTCGCCGAGGTCAAGTCGCGCTTCGGTGACCGGTTCCGCATGGAGGAGTCGATCAACACCTACTACTTCTGGATGAACAACCAGATCGCACCGTTCAACGACGTCCGCGTCCGCCAGGCGATCAACTACGCCATCGACCCGGAGGCGCTGAACCGCGTGTTCGGCGGGCGACTGCACCCCTCGCAGCAGATCCTGCCGCCGGGGATGCCGGGCTACGAGGAGTTCAAGCTCTACGCGGGTCCCGACCTGAACAAGGCGAAAGCGCTGATCGCGGAGGCGAATCCGGCCGACCGGGACATCACGGTGTGGACCGACGACGAGCCGGACCGCAAGCGGATCGGCGAGTACTACCACGACGTGCTGTCCCAGCTCGGCTTCAACGCCACACTCAAGGTCATCTCCGGCGACGTCTACTGGGCCACGATCGGCAACCAGTCGACCCCCGACCTCGACACCGGCTTCGCCGACTGGTTCCAGGACTTCCCGCACCCGGACGACTTCTTCCGCCCGCTGCTGAACGGCGCCAGCATCCTGCCGACCAACGGCAACAACTACTCTCGGGCCAGCTACCCCGACCTCGACGCGAAGATGAACGAGCTGCGCAGCAAGCAGCTCGAGGATCCGGGCGTCAAGGAGCAGTACGCCGCGCTCGACCGTGCCTACATGGAGCGGGCGGCGTGGGCCCCGTACGGCAACGAGCAGTACACGACCTTCCTCTCTGAGCGCATGGACTTCGACAAGAGCTACCGCCATCTGCTGTTCAGCCAGGACTTCACCTCGTTCGCCATCAAGTAATGGCCGCGCCCTTCTCGGAAGTGGTGGTTCCCGACGAACCGCCACTTCCCCCGGGGATCCCGGCTGCCGAGATCCGGGGGCGCAGCCCCTGGTACCTCGCGGGACTTCGGTTGCGCCGCAACAAGGTGGCACTGGCGTTCGGGGTGCTGTTCGTCGCGATCGTGCTGGCGTGCCTCGCAGCACCGCTGTGGGCGGACCACGTCGCACACACCACCCCGGACGCGAACCACATCACCGACACCATCGACGTGGACGGCCAACAGGTCGACATCGTGTCGCCCGACGGCACGCCGATCGGACCGGGCCTGCGCGGTCAGTACCTGCTCGGCGCGGACCAGAACGGTCGCGACGTGATGGTCCGGCTGCTGTACGGCGGCCGCACGTCGCTGTTCATCGGCGTCGTCTCGGCCGCGATCACCACCGTCGTCGCCGTGATCGTCGGCCTGCTCTGCGGGTACTACCGCGGGTGGATCGACGCGATCCTGTCGCGCGTGATGGACGTCGTGTGGGCCTTCCCGGTGCTGCTGCTCGGCATCGCGCTGGGCACGGCCCTGGCGGTCGGCGGCCTGGACATCGGCGTCGTCACGATCGCCGGTGACTCCGTGTGGATCCCGATCCTGATCATCGGGCTGGTGTACGTGCCCTACATGGCCCGACCCATCCGCGGTGAGATCCTCGCGCTGCGCGAGAAGGAGTTCGTAGAGGCCGCCGTCGCGCAGGGCAAGGGTCCGCTGCGGATCATGATCACCGAGCTGCTGCCCAACGTGGTGTCGACGATCATCGTGTTCTTCACGCTCAACATCGCCAACGACATGCTGCTGGAGTCCGCGCTGTCCTTCCTCGGAGCGGGTGTCCGGCCGCCCGGCGCATCGTGGGGCACCATGATCGCCGACGGCTACCAGACCATCTACACCGCGCCGCACCTGACCATCATTCCCGGCCTCATGATCGTGCTGACGGTGTTGTCGCTCAACGTGTTCGGTGACGGGCTCCGCGACGCGCTCGATCCCCGCGCCAAGATCCGACTGGAGCACTGACCCATGTTCCGCTTCGTCGCCCGGCGATTGACCGGGATGATCGCCGTGCTGTTCGCCATCTCGGTGATCGTGTTCCTGATCTTCAACGTGATCCCCAACTCGAATCCGGCCATCCGGATCGCGGGCAAGAACGCCAATCCCGAGCTGATCGCCCGCGTCAGTGCCGATCTCGGTCTCGATCAACCGCTGCCCGTCCAGTACGCGACGCTGATGCAGAAGATCTTCACCGGCCAGTTGACGTCGTACGCGAGTTCGCAGAACGTCACCGAGCAGATCTGGCGCGGGCTGCCCGCCACGCTCTCGCTGACCGTCGGCGCGGCCGTGCTGTGGATGGTGCTGGCCGTCGTGTTCGGCTACCTGAGCGCCATTCACGCCGGCCGCTTCACCGACCGGGCGCTCACCATCCTGTCGCTGGTGGGCATCTCGATGCCGGTGTTCTGGCTGGCGGCGATCCTGCTGTACTTCTTCACGTTCAAGATGCAGATCTTCCCGACCAGCAGCTACGTGCCGCTGACCAAGGATCCGGTGAAGTGGGCGTCGCATCTGATCCTGCCGTGGTTGACGCTCGCGGTGCTGTACGTCGGCTTCTACAGCAGGGTGCTGCGGTCGAACATGCTCGACGTGATGAACGAGGACTACGTGCGCACCGCACGCGCCAAGGGCGTCAGCGAGCGGCAGGTGCGCATCCGACACATGTTGCGCAACTCCATGATCCCGATCGTCACGCTGTTCGGGCTCGACTTCGGCGCGGTGGTCGGCGGCGGCGCCATCCTCACCGAGACGGTGTTCAACATCAACGGCGTCGGCCTCTACGCCGGCCGCGCGATCGGCAGTCTCGACCTGCCGCCGCTGATGGGCGTGACGATGTTCGGCGCGTTCTTCATCGTGTTCTTCAATACGGTCGTCGACATCCTCTACGCGTTCCTCGACCCACGCATCAGGCTCGGAGAGGCGGCACCGGCATGATTCTCGAAGTGGAGGACCTCCACGTCTCCTTCGCCACCGACGGCGGCGTGGTCAAGGCCGTCGACGGCGTGTCGTTCAGCCTCGCCGCCGGCGAGATCCTGGCCATCGTCGGCGAATCCGGCTCCGGCAAGAGCGTGACCGCGCAGACCGTGCTCGGGCTGACGCGGGCGCCGAACGCCACCATCACCGGCGCGGTCAGGTTCGACGGTCGCGACCTCACCGACCTCGACGACCGCGACCTGCGGCAGGTCCGGGGCGACCGGATCGCCATGATCTTCCAGGACCCCATGACGTCGCTGAACCCCGTGTACCGGGTCGGGGAGCAGATCGTGGAGATGATCCGTGCGCACCGCGACGTGTCGAAGCGCGAGGCCCGGGAGCGGGCCGTCGAGCTGCTCACCTCGGTCGGCATCCCCAATCCCGAACGCCGCGTGCACCATTACCCGCACGAGTTCTCCGGCGGTATGCGTCAGCGCGTCATGATCGCGATGGCGCTCGCGCTGGATCCGGACGTCCTGATCGCCGACGAGCCGACCACCGCACTCGACGTCACGGTGCAGGCCCAGATTCTGCGCCTGCTCGACCAGTTGAACCGCGAGCGTGGCCTGGCGGTCGTGCTCATCACCCACGACCTCGGCGTCGTCGCCGAGATCGCCGACCGGGTGGCGGTCATGTACGCCGGGCAGATCGTCGAGGACGCGACGCTGGAGAACGCCTTCTACGATCCGCGCCACCCCTACACGTGGGGGCTGCTCGGGTCGATCGCCCGTCTCGACGACGACCGCCCGACGCGGCTGGCGCAGATCGCCGGCTCGCCGCCGTCGCTGCTCTCGCCGCCCACCGGCTGCCGGTTCGCGGCACGGTGTCCACACGAGTTCGCCAAGTGCTCGGAGCCACCGCCCCTGGACGGTGACCGGTGCTGGCTGTCGCCGGAGGACAAGCGCCGCCTGCGCGACGTCGACGGTCGCATCGGCCTCCGGGCGCCGGCGGTGACCCCGTGAGCACGCCGACGACCACTCCCCTGCTCGAGGTGACCGACCTGGTCAAGCACTTCCCGGTCAAGTCGGGCATCATCGTCGACCGCGAGGTCGGCCGGGTGAAGGCGGTCGACGGCGTCAGCCTCACCATCGGTGCGGGCGAGACGCTGGGCCTGGTCGGCGAATCCGGTTGTGGAAAGTCCACGTTGAGCCGGACGATCCTGCAGTTGACGGCACCGACGTCGGGTTCGGTCCGCTTCGAGGGCGAGGAGCTGGTCGGGCGGTCACGCCGGGCGATGCGCCCGCTGCGGCGGCAGATGCAGATGATCTTCCAAGATCCGTATGCCTCGCTGAACCCTCGCAAGCGAGTGGGTCAGATCATCGGCGAGCCGATGGAGTTGCACGGCATCGCCTCGGGCCGCGACGTCACTCCTCGGGTCCGCGACCTGCTCGAGCGCGTCGGTCTGCAGGCCGAGCACGCCGAGCGGTACCCGCACGAGTTCTCCGGCGGCCAGCGCCAACGCATCGGCATCGCCCGGGCGCTGGCACTCAAGCCGAAGCTCATCATCGCCGACGAGCCGGTGTCGGCGCTCGACGTGTCGGTGCAGGCGCAGATCATCAACCTGCTGAAGGACCTGCAGACCGAGTTCGGGTTGGCGTACCTCTTCGTCGCGCACGATCTCGGTGTGGTGCGCCACGTCTCGGACCGCGTGGCGGTGATGTACCTGGGCCGGATCGTCGAGATGACCGATGCGCGTTCCCTGTACGACCAGCCGCTGCACCCGTACTCGCACGCGCTGCTGTCCGCGGTTCCGGTGCCGGACCCCCGGATCAACGCCGCCCGTGAGCGACTGGTGCTCGAGGGCGACCCGCCGAGCCCGATCGACCCGCCGTCGGGCTGCCACTTCCACACCCGGTGCCCGCGGGTGGCCGACGACTGCAGGGTGGAGGATCCGGCGTTGCGCGAGCTGATGCCCAATCACGTTGCGGCATGCCATCACCCGCTGTTGGGTGTGAGTCCCTAGCCCGCCGCCTGGCTCTTCGTCGCGTTCTTCTCCTTGGCCGCCGCCGCCTTCAGGGCCGCTCCCTCGGGGCTGGCGGCGGAGTACCCGGGCACCTTGTTGCTCGCGGGGGCGGCGTCGCAGTTGAGCGATACCAGTACCTCGTTGACGGCCGATCCCGAGCTGTTCTCGGGTGCGGCCATGGTCCGTTCGTGGGCGTTCGACACCAGGCAGTCCGACCACGACTTCTGGTCGCCGACGGTGGTGGCGACCACGGCCTTCATTCCCGCGCCACTGATCGCTGCGCTGGCGTCGCCGTACTTCTCCCCCGTGACCGACGGCGCAGACGCCTGCGCGACTCCCGCGCCGAGCGTCAACGCCGCCGCGGCGGCCGCCACGGCGCACGCCACCCTCTGCATGGACCGGGTCACGTCAGCCACCCGCCTTGACCGGAGGGACGGCCTTCTCGACCTCGGGGGTGGGCGCGGGCGTCGTCCACGTCACCGTCGCGCCCATCTTCGCGGCACCCACCACGGGTTGGACGAAGACCGTGTTCGTGGGGGCGTCACCCGACCCGGCCAGGACGTGTGGGGAGTCGGAGGTCACCGTCGAACCCTCGTGGATCCCGAGAACGGCGAGTGCGATGAGCGCGCAGCCCCCCGACACCCCCGGTAGCCGGACGAAGGTTCGGTCGCGTCGTGCGGGGTCTCGTGTGTCGTCTTCCATTCCCAGATGGTGGACGCCGTCCTCGTCGGCACGCTGAATCCCCGCTGTGACGTTGCTAGTAGCCGAACTGCGGGGGCTGATAGATCGGCGGCTGCTGGTAGTACGGCGGTTGCTGGTAGTACGGCGGCTGCTGATACGCCGGCGGTGGCTGATACGACGGGGTCGGCGTCGACGGCACCTGAACGGGGATCGGCACGGGCACGAACGGCACCGTGATGTAGCTGGTCGTCATGGTCGGTGACGGAGACGTCGTCGTGGGCGGCGTGGTCTCGGTCGTCGTCGTCGTCGGCGCGGTCGTGGTGGTCGTCGGTGGCGTCGTGGTCGTCGTGGTGGGCACGGTCGTCGTGGGCGCGGGACGCTCCACGGTGACCGTCTCGGGCGGCGGTGGCGGTGGGGCCTCCTGGGTCGCCGTGACCGGCGGTGCCTGCGTCTCGGGCGACGGCGGGGGCGCCTCGGACGGCGGGGGCGGCAGCACCGGCTCGGAGGTGGGCGGCGGCAGCGTCGACGTCGCGATCACCGGCGCGGTGCTGGGCGTGGGCTGCGTGTCCTCGGTGGCACTGGTCAGGGCGATGGCCACGCCTCCGACGGCAACCAGGGCGATGACGGCCGCCACGCCGAACACCAGCTGCGGGAGCCGCTGCCATGCACGGGGCTCGTCGTCGTAGACGTCGTCGCGCGCCACCTGCTGCGACACCGCGCGGGTGGTGCCGGTGTCGAGCGAGTAGGGGTTGCCGCCGGCGTAGGGGTTCTCGCCGGCGTAGGGGTTCTCGCCGGTGTAGGGCACCGGATCGCCGACGGCCTCGTCGTCCTGCGACCACGCCAGCGCACGGAACGTGGCCGACCCGGGTGCCGCCTCGCTGATCGCCTCCGTGGTGAGCGCGGCGTGCGCCACCCCGGTCTGGGCGTCGGAGTCGGCGGCGAAGGCGGCGTACACGGCCGCGCCCACGGCTGCGTCCAGCGCGGGCTGCGGCGTGGTCACCGACAGTGGATGGCGTTCGGCGAGCCGCCGGACGACCAGCGGAATGCTCGCACCTCCGCCGACGGCCACCACCGCCGTGACGTCGTCCCACGTGATCCTGTTGCGCTGCAACAGGTCGTCGAGTTCGGTGAGCACGCGGCCGAAGGGCTCGGACATCACCGCGTCGAGGTCGTCGCGGGTGACGGGCACAGCGGAATGGTGACCAGGCAGGTTCACCGCGATCTCGGTGGACGTCTGACCCGACAGCCGTTCCTTGGCTCGACGGCACTCCTCGTGCAGCGCGGACAGGGAGCCAACCGCGGCCGTGCCCGCGGGGTCCACGCCGTCCCGGTCGGTGATCGTGTCGAGCACGTGGGCCATCAGCGCCTGGTCGACGTGATCGCCGGAGAAGTCGAGGACCCGCAGCGTCTCGATCGGTTCGAAGGACGCCGCCGCGTCGGCCAGGGTCAGACTGGTACCTCCGCCGCCGAGGTCCACCAGGGCGATCACGCCATCGGTGGGCAGGCCGGGGTTGGCGTGCAGCGCGGTCAACGCGGCGACGGCGTCGGACACCAGGCGCGCGGGCACGCCACCCGGCGACAGGTTCGGCTTCGTGCGCATCGCCGAGCGCAGGGACCGCAGGGTCGCACCGTTCCAGTACGCCGGGACCGCGATGGCGATCTGACCCGAACCGGGTCCCACCATCTCGTCGAGCGCCTCGACCACGAGGTCGTCCGCCATGAACCGGGATCCGTCCGCGGCGACCAGCGGCACGGGGTCGCCGACCCGCTCGACGAAGCCGCCGAGGGTCTGACCGGACACGGTGAGCACCGATCGGCGGGTGACGGGTGGACTACCGACGCGGGCCGCAACCATGGTGGTGGTCCCGATCGACAACCCCAGGGGGTCGCTCATAACCGTCTCACCATATCGGGCGGCCCTCCTCCGGGGGTACTGACACTCCGGCCGCACGGCGCGCGAACGCTGTTCTGGCGTCATGGTTTTGACGGGCGCACCGGCCACGGAGGCCTGTCGGGACGAGGCGCTTCGACCGGGATCGCACCACCGTCACCAGCACCGATGGTGGGCGTCGTCGAACCCGTCAATACTTCTCGCGCCGGAATCCCATGCGCGGGACCGCCCGTGTGCTGCAATGTCGAAATGGGTGACATCGACGAGATCCAGCACGTGAAGTACCGCTACCTCCGCGCGCTCGACACCAAGCACTGGGACGACTTCGCGGACACCCTCACCGAGGACGTGGTCGGCGACTACGGCGAGTCCCTCGGCGAGGAGCACCACTTCACCGACCGGGCGTCCCTCGTCGAGTTCATGGTCCGCTCGATGCCCGCCGAGGTCATCACCGAGCACCGCGTGACGCATCCCGAGATCGACGTCACCGGCGACGAGGCGACCGGCATCTGGTACCTGCAGGACAAGGTCATCGTCCCGGCGTTCGACTTCATGCTGATCGGCGCGGGCTTCTACCACGACCGGTACCGGCGGACCGCCGACGGCTGGAAGATCAGCGCTACGGGCTACGACCGGACCTACGACGCGTCGCTGTCGACGAAGTCCCTCGACTTCAAGGTGAAGGCCGGCCGCGCCATCCATCTCTGACCTCCTTCCTCCGCCGGGACACTCCCCCGCGAGCAGACGCCAACTCCCCTGATCCGGCCCCATTCAGGGGAGTTCGCTGGAGCCACGCAGTGGAGTGCTCGCGGTCAGAGGGGACCCGGTCACTTGGACACGGCGATCAGCGCACCGGGCCGGAGCCACTTGATCAAGCCGACCATCGTGGCGTCGTCGACCGCCACGCAGCCCGCGGTCGACCCGCCGTCGGTGGTGTGCACGAAGAACGCGCCGCCCTTGCCGGGAACCCGCGCCTTGTTCACCCCCATGACGATCGCGTGGGCGTACTGCGGGATGTCGAGGTTCTCGGTGCCGTCGCTCAGTGACGTGCTGAACGGGCACTGCGCCTTCTTGCACACCTGCATCGTGTTGTAGGTGGGGCTCTTCATGTCGCCGTCCCACCAGTGGTCGGGCGTGACCTGGACGTACTTCAGTCCGCCACCCGGATTCGGTTGCGTGCCAAAGGCGAAGTCGAGCGTGTAGACCCCCATGGGCGTCATCATCGACCCGTCGTAGTGGTCGGGGGACATGCCCTTCGAGCCGATCTTGGCCGGGATGCCCGCGCTCACGGCCTGCCAGCCCGCGGACGTGCGCTCGTAGACGTCCATCTTGGCGTCCGAACCGCCAACGCCGACAACGGAGATCACCTGCGTGGCGGTACCGACCTGGCTGGCGAACCACGGCGTCAGCTCGGCACCCGCCAGCGGCGTTCCGGACCATCCGCCGACGAGCGCCACCGCCGCCACGCACAGGACGGTCAGCAGACGGCGCACGTCCTCCACTCTTCGCAGGCCGGTAGCGCCCGGTCAAGCAAGGTTCGGACACGATCCGGCAACTGCCGGGCGACGGCTAGGTTGGAGGCATGGACATTCGGCGGCGACGGCGCGGCATCCAACAGATCGGCAAGGGCCTCGGCACGCTGGACCGGGAGATCTTCGAGGCGATCGCCGAATCGCCGAGCCCGCTGCTCGACGCCGTGATGCCGCGGCTGACGGCGGCCGCGGACCACTCGAAGCTGTGGTTCGCGATCGCCGCCGGCCTGGGCGTCGTCGGCACCAAGCGGATGCGCCGCGGGGCGCTGCGCGGCGTGGCCACGCTGGGAGTCACCAGCCTGGTCACCAACCAGGTCGCGAAGCGGGCCTGGCGGCGGCAGCGCCCGAACATCAGCACGGTCCCGATCATCCGGCGCTCCCTGCGGATGCCCACCTCGAACTCGCTGCCCTCCGGTCACTCCGCCAGCGCGGCGGCGTTCGCGATCGGCGTCGGCCTCGAGAGCCCGTCGGTGGGCCTGGGCCTGTCGCTGCTGGCCGGCATGGTCGGCATCTCGCGCGTGGCGACCGGCGCGCACTACCCGGGTGACGTGCTGGCCGGGTTCGGCCTGGGCGCGGCCATCGCCGTCGTCGGCAGCCGCATCGTGCCCCCGATCGTCGAAACCCGTTTGCCCACCGCTGATCCCCTGCTCGTCAAGACCGCGAAGCGACCCGACGGCGAGGGCGTCATCCTGGTCATCAACCCGGCGTCGGGCAGCGGCACGGGCGCCCGCGTCATCGACGAGGTGCGGGAGGCACTGCCCCGCACCGAGATCGTGGAGCTGACCCCCGACGACGACGTCGAGGCCGTCATGCGCGACGCCGCCGGGCGCGCCGACGTGCTCGCGGTCGGAGGCGGCGACGGCACGGTGTCGTGTGCGGCAGGCATCGCCCTGGACACGGGCAAGCCTCTCGCCGTCTTCCCCGGCGGCACGTTCAACCACTTCGCCAAGGACATCGGCTGCGACACCGTCGAGCGGACCGCGCAGGCGATCCGTGACGGCAGTGTGTCGTGCGTGGACGTGGTGCGGCTCAACGACACCGGGACCATCATCAACACCGCGAGCATCGGCGACTACCCGGCGTTCGTGCGCACCCGGGAGAAGCTCGAGCACAAGATCGGCAAGCCGTTGGCCGGGGCGTATGCGCTGTTCCATACGCTGCGCCACAACGCGCCGGTCCGGATCGAGTACGACAACAAGGTGCTCGACACGTCGCTGTTCTTCGTCGGCAACTCGGTGTACCTGCCGTCGGGGTTCGCGCCGTCGCACCGCAGCCGGATGGACGACGGTCTGATCGACGTCCGCATCCTGGAGACCGGGAAGCCGCTGGCGCGGACACGCGTGCTGACCGCGTTGGCGCTGGGCCGCCTGGTGCGCAGCCCGCTGTATCACGAGATGCGGGTGCCGGAGTTCTCCTTCAAGGCCATCGACGGGCCCACCCCGGTGGCGCACGACGGGGAGGTCGAGATGACCCTCGACGAGGCGACCTTCAGCGTCCGGTACCGGGCGCTACCGGTGTTCCGGCCGCTGGCAGGCTGACCCGGGCCCCCAGCACCGGCAAGCACAGCACGAACCACGCGTACCCGAGCGCCCAGCCGGCGACCACGTCGGACGCGTGGTGAACGTTCAGTGCCACCCTGCCGACCCCCACGCCCACGATCACCAGGACGGCCGCGGCGACGACGAGCGGGCGCAGGGCCGGGCGGACAAGCGGCCACGTCACCACGCAGAGCGCCAGCACGCAGGCCATGACGCCGAGCGCGTGTCCCGACGGGAACGACGTCGACGAGGCGTGCACCATCGCGGTGTCGGGCCGGGGGCGGTCGGCGACGTACTTGGCGAGTTCGGTCAGCGGCCCCGACATCACGGCGCACAGCAGCAGGAAGCACCCGACCCGCGGCCGGCGCCTGACGAATGCGTAGACGATCAGCACGACCGCGACGACGCGGAGGACCAGCGGCGAGAACACGGTGCACAGCCCATTCCAGAACGTCACCCACGCGCGGTCGCCGTCGCCGGCCCGGTGGGCCGCCGCCAGCGTCGAGGTGTCCACGTCGGTCAGCCACCGCCACGGCGAGGTGAACCCCACCCACATCGACGCATAGACGAGCAGGGCGAGCACGGCCAGTGCGACGAGGACGTGCGCGCGCTTGATCATCCGTCCACAGGTACCACGTCGATTTCGGCCGCGGCCGATTTGTAAAGCGCGTGGGAACACGACCGTCACACACTGGCAACAACTCGGTTCTACCTTGCCATCCATGACGCAGGAGGCGCAGGACGCAAGCGCGGGGACGGAAGTTCCCGCGGCACCAGTAGAAGTCGACACCATGACGGCCACCAAGGAGACCTTGGAGGACTACACGCTGCGGTTCGCACCGCGCAGCTACCGGAAGTGGTCCACCCGGGTGGTCGGTATCTCGGCGCTCGGTGGCATCGCCTACCTGGCCGACTTCGCGATCGGTGCGAACATCGGCATCGCGTACGGCACCACGAACGCGCTGTGGGGAATCCTCATCTTCGCGGTGGTCGTGATGCTGACGGGCTTCCCCGTCGCCTACTACTCGGCGCGGTACAACATCGACCTCGACCTGGTGACCCGCGGCAGCGGGTTCGGCTACTACGGCTCGGTGGTCACCAACGTCATCTTCGCGACGTTCACCTTCATCTTCTTCGCCCTCGAGGGCTCGATCATGGCCCAGGGCCTCGAACTCGGCCTCGGCATACCGCTGTGGATCGGCTACGCGGCATCCACGTTCGTCATCTTCCCGCTGGTCATCTACGGCATGAAGGTGCTCTCGACGCTGCAGGTGTGGACGACGCCGCTGTGGCTGATCCTCATGGTCGCGCCGTTCGTGTACCTCGTCGTCAGCCATCCGGAGTCGGTCAGCTCGTTCTTCGCCTACCAGGGCGAGAACGGCGTGCAGGGCTTCGACCTCGGCTCCACGCTGCTGGCCGCGGGCGTCTGTCTGTCGCTGATCGCCCAGATCGCCGAGCAGAACGACTACCTGCGCTTCATGCCGCCCCGCACCCCGGAGAACAGCCGCAGCTGGTGGACGTGGCTGTTCCTGGCCGGCCCCGGCTGGGTCATCTTCGGCGCCATCAAGCAGATCGTCGGCCTGTTCCTCGCCGTGTACCTGATCGCCAACGTCGCCGACGGCGCGGGCATCGCGAACCAGCCGGTGCACCAGTTCCTGGAGATCTACCAGAACTTCCTGCCCCCGTGGCTCGCCATGACGCTCGCGGTCATCCTGGTGGTCATCAGCCAGGTGAAGATCAACGTCACCAACGCCTACTCGGGCTCGCTGGCGTGGACCAACTCGTTCACCCGCATCACGAAGACCTACCCGGGCCGTCTGGTGTTCCTGGCGTTCAACCTGCTGATCGCCCTGGTTCTGATGGAAGCCAACATGTTCGACTTCCTCAACACGATCCTCGGCTTCTACGCCAACTGCGGCATCGCCTGGGTCGTCGTGGTCGCCTCGGACATCGTCTTCAACAAGTTCCTGCTGAAGTTGTCGCCGATGCAGCCGGAGTTCCGCCGCGGCATGCTCTACGACTTCAACCCCGTCGGGTTCGTGTCGATGCTGGCCGCGGCCGGCGTCTCGATCCTCGCGTTCTTCGGCGGGCTCGGCGAGGCCATCCGGCCGTACTCGCCGCTGGTCGCCATCGTCCTCGGACTGGTGCTGCCGCCGATCATCGCGGTCGCGACCAAGGGTAGGTACTACCTGCGCCGCACCGACGACGGCATCGACCTGCCCATGCTCGACGAGTTCGGCAACCCGTCCGATGACCACCTGCGCTGCCACGTCTGCCACCACGAGTACGAGCGACCCGACATGGTGAAGTCGGCCGGCGTCGACGACGGCTACATCTGCTCGCTGTGCCTGTCCACCGACAAGACCGGTGAGAACGTCCTGCCCGCGCAAACGTAGAACACACGGCACGAGGGCGGCCATGGTCGATATCGTTCGATCATGGCCGTCTTCCTGCGTCGGATGCTCAGCATCGGCAACCTGCCCGACGACATGCGGGCGGAGGTCGACGGGGAGGGCGTCCTGCACCTCGAGGAGTTCGTCCCGGTCACCTTCCGGTTCTCGGGCAAGGTGCCCGGCAAGACCGCCAAGGGCAACGTGCGCAGCTACGTGGGCGCGCTCGCGCTGACGAGCCGGCGCGTGCTGGGCACCCTGTCGACCGTGCCGAAGAAGGCCGGCCGCGCCGTCGACCATCCGTGGCACGACGCGACGGGGTCGATGGTCACCGGGACGCTCGACTCCAGTGGCCTCCTCCTCGAGGTCCCCGACATCTCCGTCATCGACCCGGGTTTCGCGGGATCGGTGTCGCTGCACTACAAGTCGGACCTGTCCGACGAGGTGCTGATGCGGGTGCCGCAGCGCTCCTTCGCGTTCGACGTCCCACCGAAGTTCGTCTACTCGCTGTGCGGCGTGCCGCGCGGCTGAGTCAGTCCGCCGAGAGCATCGACGACGCCGACTCGTCGATGATGGCCAGCATCGCGCGTTCGGCACCCGCTTCGTCGCCGGTCCTGATCGCTCGAGCGACGTCATCGTGCAGCGCGATCGCCACGGGACTCGGTGATGCCGGCATCATGCCGAGGCGCGTACGGCCCGAAAGCACCTCGTCGACTATCCCGCTCAATGCGCGGAGCATCTCGTTGCCGCTCGCATCGAGAAGGGTTTGATGAAAGATCTTGTCGGCCAATAGATAGTCCTCGAGATTGCCGGATCGGCCGTGAATCACCATGTCCGACACCGCCGCCGCCATGATCCGACACTGGTGAGCATTGGCGCGGCGCGCCGCCAGCGCCGCTGCGGCCGGTTCGAATCCGCGTCGCAACTCGGACAGCGACGCCAACTGTGCAGTGCGGTCGCCGAACTCGAGTCGCCAACGGATCACTCTCGGATCGAACACGTTCCACTTGTCCGCCGATCTGATCGTGATTCCGACCCGGCGCCGCGACTCGACCATTCCCATCGACTCCAGTACGCGGATCGCCTCGCGGACCACGCTGCGGGACAACCCGTGCTCGGCGCTCACTCCGTCGAGGGTCAGCACCTCGCCCGCCCGGTACGTTCCCGACACGATCGCCGAACCCAACGCGGCGAGCAAACTGCCGTGCAAAGCACTGACGTTCGGCCGTTCCGGCATGGGCACATCCTGTCATAGCGACGATCAGGCCGGCTTTGAGTAACCGATGATGCCTGAGGGTTGCAATAGTATGCCTTTTGCGGCAGGGTCTGTGATGCCGAACACAACGAAGGAGTCGCACCGGATGAACCCACCCATCGTCGTCATGGGCGTCTCCGGCTCCGGCAAGTCGACCGTCGGAGCCGCCCTCGCGCAACGACTCCGCGTGCCGTTCGCGGACGCGGACGACTTCCATCCGCCCGCCAACATCGCCAAGATGACGGCCGGCGAACCCCTCGACGACGACGATCGCCACCCGTGGCTCGAGGCCATCGGGGAGTGGCTGGCCGCGCGCACGTCGGGCGGCGTCATGAGTTGCTCGGCGCTCAAGCGGCAGTACCGCGATCAACTGCGACTGCATCGAGCCGACGTCGAGTTCCTCCACTTGGCCGGGTCGGCCGACGTCATCAGCCGACGGCAAGCAAGCAGGCCCGGACACTTCATGCCGGCCGCACTGCTGGCATCACAGTTCCAGACTCTGGAACCACTCGAGGACGACGAGCGAGGCGTGGCCATCGACGTCAACCAGGACATCGACTCGATCATCGAGGACTATCTCGAGTCCACCGGTTCTCGTGCGTCGGGCCGTCAGGACCCGTGACGTAGGGGAATGGGACGCAACGTTTCAGCCACCGTGCAGAGCGCACGATGCCCGGCACGGTCCGGGCACTGACACCCCGGAGGCAAAGTGGAGGCAATCGAGCCGGCATACGGTGCCGGCACACTGCTGCTGATCGCGGCGGCAGCCGTCGCGATCCTGCTGTTCTTGATCATGAAGGTGAAGCTGCATGCCTTCGTCGCGCTCGTCCTGGTGAGCGTACTGACCGCCCTCGCCGCGGGAATCCCCGTGGGCGACATTCCCGATGCGCTCTCCTTCGGCTTCTCCAACACCCTCGGTTCCGTGGCCCTACTCGTCGGGTTCGGCGTGATGATCGGTCGACTCCTGGAGATCACCGGCGGCGCACAGGTTTTGGCGGACACCCTGATCGGGCGCTTCGGCGAGAAACGGGCACCGTTCGCCCTGGGCGTCGCGGCGCTGCTTTTCGGGTTCCCGATCTTCTTCGACGCCGGCCTGGTGGTCTTCCTGCCGATCATCATGACCGTCGCGCGCCGCTTCGGCGGGTCGCTGTTGCTCTTCGCCCTGCCCGCCGCAGGGGCGTTCGCCGCCATGCACGCGCTGGTCCCGCCGCACCCGGGGCCCGTCGCGGCTGCCGAGGCACTCGGCGCGAGCATCGGGCTCACGCTGCTGATCGGTGCACCCGTCGCCGTCCTGTCGTGGTACGTCGGTGCGTATCTCGTCTCTCAGGCGCTCGGCCGTCGCATTCACGTCGACGTCCCGAAGTCGTTGTTCGGTGAGATCAACGGGGGTCGCGATGCCGACGGCACGACCGACGAGGATCCCGGCACGACGAACGGAGGGAGCGGACGCGCGATCGACACGGCGACGCCGCGTACCGCACCGGCGTTCGGGACCGTTCTGTCGGTGCTGTTGCTCCCGTTCGTCCTCATCTCGTTCAACACGGTGCTCAACACGCTGATGACCTCTGGTGTCGTCGCGGAGGACGCCGGCTGGGCGCAGTTCCTGCGCCTGCTGGGCAACACCAGTGTGGCGCTGCTGATCACGGTGATCGTGGCGGTCGTGGTCCTCGGCCGGCGTCAGGGTTCCATGGCCGACGTCAACACCATCCTCGACAACGCCCTCGGACCGATCTGCGCGGTCATCCTGATCACCGGCGCAGGCGGGATGTTCGGTGGCGTGCTGCGACTCAGCGGCATCGGCGATGCCTTGAGCGGATCCCTGTCCAACCTGGGGATCTCGCTGATCCTGCAGGCGTTCCTCATCGCCACCCTGCTACGCGTCGCCCAGGGTTCGGCCACCGTCGCGTTGACCACGACGGCCGGCCTGCTTGCCGCCGCGGTCGCCGACGCCGGCCTGAGCAACCTGCAGTTGACCGCCCTGGTCATCGCCATCGCCGCCGGGGCCACCGTCCTGTCGCACGTCAACGACTCCGGCTTCTGGTTGGTCAGTCGATTCTTCGAGATGGACGTCAAGACGACCTTCAAGACGTGGACCGTGATGGAGACGACTCTCGGCCTCAGCGCCTTCGTGATCAGCCTGCTCCTGTGGTCCGTGGGCTGACGTCACCGTCGACGTAGCACCAGCGGCCCGCGCGGCGCTCGAAACGGCTCCTCTCGTGCATCGCGGCGGGACCCTCGGCGTCACGGTAGTGCGCCGTGAACTCCACCTCGCCACGGTCGTCGTCCGCGCCCCCGGCCACCACGGCGTGGATCTCCAACTCCAGCCACGAGATGTCGTCGTCGAGCGAGAGGTCGGCCGGACGGGTGCGCGGATGCCAGGTGCGGAACACGTAGTCCGAGCGCCCGCGCGCGTACGCCGAATACCGTGACCTCATCAGTTCCTCGGCCGTTCCGGCGGCGCGGGTGCCGTCGTGCAGCGGTTCGCAGCAGGCGTCGTAGCGTCGACCGCTGCCGCAGGGACAGTCACCGGAGGTGGGCACGAGGACATGATGGCCCGATCGGGGATATGTTGCTAGCGATGACTGACAACGTGCTGCTGGTGCACTGGCACGACCTCGGTCGCCATCTGGGCGTCTACGGTCACGCCGACGTGTCCAGCCCCCGCATGGACCAGCTGGCCGCCGAGGGCATCCTCTTCACCCGCGCCCACGCGACGGCGCCGCTGTGCTCGCCGTCGCGCGGTTCGCTGTTCACCGGCCGCTATCCGCAGAGCAACGGGCTGGTCGGTCTGGCCCACCACGGCTGGGAGTACCGCGCGGGCGTCCGGACGCTTCCCCAGCTGCTCTCCGAATCCGGTTGGTACACGGCGCTATTCGGCATGCAGCACGAGACGTCGTATCCCGCCAAGCTCGGCTACGACGAGCACGACGTGTCGAACTCCTACTGCGAGTACGTCGTCGACCGGGCCACCGAATGGCTCGCCGACCCGCCCCGCGAGCCCTTCCTGCTCGTCACCGGATTCTTCGAGACGCACCGGCCCTACCCCAGGGACCGGTACGCCCCCGCCGACAGCGCCGCCGTCTCGGTGCCCGACTACCTGCCGGACACCGACGACGTCCGCTCCGACCTCGCCGACTTCTACGGGTCGATCACCGTCGCGGACGCGGCGGTCGGCCGGCTCCTCGACACGCTCGAGGAGACCGGGCTCGACCAGAACACCTGGGTGGTCTTCATGACCGACCACGGGCCCGCGCTGCCGCGGGCGAAGTCGACGCTCTACGACGCGGGCACCGGCATCGCGTTCATCGTCCGCCCGCCGAAGCGGTCCAGTGCCACACCGACGGTGTACGACGAGTTGTTCAGCGGCGTCGACCTGGTGCCCACCCTGCTCGAACTGCTCGGCGTCGACGTGCCCGACGAGGTGCAGGGCCTCTCGCATGCCGCCGCGCTGCGCGAGCCCGGCCGGCCGTCACCGCGCACCGAGGTCTACACGACGAAGACGTACCACGACTCGTTCGACCCGATCCGTGCGATCCGGACCACGGAGTACAGCTACATCGAGAACTACGCGCAGCGTCCGGTGCTCGACCTGCCGTGGGACATCGCCGACAGCGCGCCCGGCCAGCTCGTCGCGCCGCTCACCCGGGGGCCCAGACCGCCGCGCGAACTCTACGACCTGCTCGCCGACCCGACGGAAAGCATCAACCTGCTCGTCGGCGACCCGTCCCCCGAGCACGAGGCCGTCGCCGCCGAACTCGCCCTGCTGCTCGACGACTGGCGCACCAAGACGGGAGACGTCATCCCGTCCGACTTCGCGGGCAGCCGCATCTCCGAGCGCTACACCAGCACCTATCTGAGCATCCAGGGCCGGCCGCTGCCCAGCCGGTCGGCACTCGCGTCGGGGCGCGGCGTGCACGACGACACGAGTCGATAGTTGCGCTCGTGCTGAGCGGAAATCGCCCGGGGCACGCCCTCTGACCACCGGCTAAGCTCTCGCGAATGGCCGCCCCGACCGCTTATCTGGTGCTCGCATCGCAGCGCAGTGGCAGCACGCTGCTGGTCGAGTCGCTCCGCGCCACCGGTGTGGCAGGCGAACCGCAGGAGTTCTTCCAGTACCTCCCGACCACGAGCCAATCCCCGCAGCCGCGCGAGTGGTTCGCGGAAGTGGAGGACGAGTCGATCCTGCGCCTTCTCGACCCGCTTGACGAGGGCAAGCCCGACATCGCGCCTGCCGAGATCTGGCGGGACTACATCCGGACCGTCGGCCGCACCCCGAACGGCGTGTGGGGCGGCAAGCTGATGTGGAACCAGACGCCGCTGCTCCTCGACCGGGCGCGAAATCTCCCGGACCGGTCGGGCGAGGGTCTGCTCGCCGGGATTCGCGACGTCGTCGGCAGCGACCCCGTGCTGATCCACGTCTACCGTCCCGACGTCATCTCCCAGGCCGTCTCGTTCTGGCGTGCGGTCCAGACCCGCGTGTGGCGTGGCAGGCCGGACCCGGTCCGCGACGCCCGCGCCGAGTACCACGCCGGCGCCATCGCGCACGTCGTGACGATGCTGCGGGCGCAGGAGGAGGGCTGGCGCACCTGGTTCGCCGAGGAGAACGTCGAACCGATGGACGTGCCCTACCCGACGCTGTGGCGGAACCTGACCGAGGTGGTCGGCAACGTGTTGGAGGCCCTCGGACTCGATCCCCGACTGGCGCCCGAGCCGGTGCTGGAACGGCAGGCCGACCACCGGTCCGACGAGTGGGTCGAGAGATACAAGGCAGACGCCGAACGGGAAGGACTTCCGACATGACGGTCACGGCAACCGACGCCACGCGCGTCGACGAACTGCGCGTCCTCGAGGCGGAGGCGGTGCACATCATCCGCGAGGTGGTCGCAGAACTGCAGCGGCCCGTGCTGCTGTTCTCGGCGGGCAAGGACTCGATCGTCCTGCTCCGGTTGGCGGAGAAGGCCTTTCGGCCGTCGCCGCTGCCGTTCCCGGTGCTGCACGTCGACACCGGCCACAACTTCGACGAGGTCATCGAGTTCCGCGACCGCCGGTTGGCCGAGCACGGTCACAAGCTGATCGTGGGCTCGGTGCAGGAGACGATCGACAGCGGCCGCGTCGCCGATCCCGGTGAGGGTGCGTCGCGCAACCGGCAGCAGACCCGCACGCTGCTCGACGCGCTCGAGGCCGGCGGCTTCGACGCGGCGTTCGGCGGTGCCCGCCGCGACGAGGAGCGGGCCCGCGCCAAGGAGCGCATCCTGAGCTTCCGCGACGAGTTCGGCCAGTGGGACCCGCGCGCCCAGCGGCCGGAACCGTGGTCGCTGTACAACGGCCGCATCCGCAAGGGCGAGCAGGTTCGCGTGTTCCCGCTGTCGAACTGGACCGAGTTGGACATCTGGCGCTACATCGAGCTGGAGAACCTCGAGCTGCCGCCGATCTACTTCGCCCACGAGCGCGAAGTCCTCGAGCGCGACGGAATCCTGCTCGCCGTCTCGGATTACGTGCAACCCCGAGGTGACGAGAAAGCCGCCGTCGAATGGGTGCGCTACCGCACCGTCGGCGACCTCACTATCACCGGCGCCGTCAGGTCGCGGGCGACGGAGATCTCCGGGGTCATCGAGGAGATCTCGGCGGCCACCGTGTCCGAGCGTGGTGAGACCCGCGCCGACGACCGCACCTCGGTGGCGGCGATGGAGGATCGCAAGCGAGAGGGCTACTTCTGATGAGCGGGACTGGGGCGAGCGAAGCGACGGGGAATGTGGTTGCACGGCAACTGCTGCGCATCACCACGGCGGGGTCGGTCGACGACGGCAAGAGCACGCTGATCGGCAGGCTCATGCACGACACCGACAGCCTGCCGCTGGATCACCTGGACGCCGTCACCGACGAGGCGGGCGTCGCCGACCTCGCCGCACTGTCCGACGGGTTGCGCGCCGAGCGCGAACAGGGCATCACGATCGACGTGGCGTACCGGTTCTTCTCGACCGAACGCCGCAGCTACATCCTGGCCGACACCCCGGGCCACGAGGCCTACACCCGCAACATGTTCACCGGTGCGTCGAACGCCCACGTGGCGATCCTGCTCGTCGACGCCCGCGCCGGCGTGCTGCGCCAGACGCGGCGGCACGCCCGGATCGCCAAGCTGCTGGGCATCAAGCACTTCGTGGCGGCGGTCAACAAGATCGACCTGGTGGACTTCGATCAGGCCCGGTTCGACGAGGTTCAGGCGGAACTGCAGCAGGTGGCCGACCGGCTCGGCGGGTCGGGCACGGAGGCCGACCTGGCGGTGATCCCGATCGCAGCCAAGCTGGGCGACAACGTCGTCCTCCGCTCCGACAACACGCCGTGGTACACCGGCCCCACCCTGCTGGAGTACCTCGAGGGCATCGAACTGTCTGCGCCGCAACCGGAGCCGACGAAGTTGCGGTTGCCCGTGCAGTGGGTGTCGCGGCCGACGGCCGAACAGCGGCGCCGCTACACGGGCCGGATCTCGGCGGGCACGCTGAGCGTCGGGGACCCGATCCTCGCCCTGCCGTCGGGCAGCCGGTCGACGGTCACGGCCCTGGACACCCTCGACGACGACCGCGCCACCGGCGTTGCCCCGCTGTCGGTGTCGGTGGAACTCGCCGACGACATCGACGTCGGCCGCGGCGACGTATTCGTCAGCGGCGCGGACGATGCCGTGCTGCCGGTGGCGGCCCGCGAGCTGTACTCGACGGTGTGCTGGTTCGCCGACACCCCGCTGCGCGCCGGCGACCGGTTGGCGCTCAAGCAGGGCGCACGCACGGTCCGCGCCACCGTCCAGGAACTGCACACCCGCCTCGACCCGGAGACACTCGACGACCTTGACGGTCCAGTCGAGTTGACGCTCAACGACATCGGCGCGGTGACACTGCGCACCAGCGGCGTCGTGGTCGCGGACCCCTACGCCGACAACCGCGACAGCGGCGCGTTCATCCTCATCGACGAGACCTCCAACGACACCGTCGGCGCGGGAACCGTCACCGAGGCGCGTGAGGTCAAGCCCGGTGAGCCGACCCGCAACGACATCCGCTGGCACCCGTCGTCGCTCGACCGCGACTACCGCTGGGGCAAGACCGGCCAGCGCGGGGCCACGATCTGGCTGACCGGGCTGCCCGCCTCCGGCAAGTCGACGCTCGCCGTCGCCGTGGAGCGCGCACTGGTCGAGTCCGGCGACGTGGCCTACCTGCTCGACGGCGACAACATCCGGCACGGCCTGAGCGACGACCTCGGCTTCTCCGCGGGTGACCGCGCCGAGAACATCCGCCGCGTAGGGCATCTCACGCGACTGCTCGCCGACGCGGGCGTCGTGGCGCTGGCGTCGCTGGTGTCGCCGCTGAAGTCGGACCGCGACATCGCCCGCACGCTCAACGAGGCGGCGAAGCTGCCGTTCATCGAGGTGCACGTCGCGACGTCGCTCGCCGAGTGCGAGAACCGCGACCCCAAGGGTCTCTACAAGCGCGCCCGCGCAGGCGAACTCAAGGGATTGACCGGGGTGGACGCACCCTACGAGGAGCCCGAGAACCCCGACCTCGTGGTCGACACCACCGGTGCGGACATCGGCGATCTGGTGCGCCAGGTCCTCGACGCGCTGCACGCCGCCCGCGACCGGAGGTAGTCAGCCGCCGACCCGCGCCACCACGAACACCCGCCGAAACGGGAAGTACGTCGTGCCGTCACGCCGCATCGGGTAGGCCTGAGCCAGAAGCGGAATGATGGCCTGGCGGTACCGCTCCCAGGCGTCGTCGTCGAGCCGGCTGCGCACCTGGGTCAGTGCGGTGCCCGTAATCCAGTCCAGCACCGGCGTGTCCCCGGTGAGCTGATGGACGTAGATGGTCTCCCAGGCGTCCACCACGCATCCGGCGTCGGCCAGCAGTTCCGCGTACCCGGTCGGGGCGGCGACCACGTCGGCCTCGCGGAACGGCATGTCGGCCAACGCATCGGCGAACTCGTCCGACCGGGCGACCGTGCGCACGGCCTCGTGCGAGGGGGCGTCGAAGTTACCGGGCACCTGCATGGCGATCCACGCCCCCGGATCGAGCAGGCCGGCCCACCGCACCAGCATGTCCGCGTGTCCGGGCACCCACTGTAGTGCGGCGTTGGACACGACGACGTCCGTGTCGGGCTTCGGCGACCAGTCGGCGATGCCCGACAGCTTCGCGTCCAGCCCGCGGGCGCGGGCCGCCTCGACCATCTCGGCCGAGCTGTCGACGGCCTCGATGACCGCGTCCGGCCACCGCTCGGCCAGCGTCACGGTCAGGTTTCCGGGTCCGCAGCCGAGGTCGACCACCCGGCGGGGGCTCTGCGCCCCCACCCGCGACAGCAGGTCGAAGAACGGCCGACCGCGATGGTCGGCGAAGGCGAGGTAGACGTCGGGATTCCACATGCCTGCGATCCTCTGCCATCCTGTCCGGTGATGGAAGAGACAGCGGCCGTGCGGCGGATCTGGGCGGACCTCGGGCTGCCCGGGATCGTCGACGTGCACACCCACTTCATGCCCAAGCGGGTCATGGACAAGGTCTGGCAGTACTTCGACTCGGCGGGTCCGCTGGTCGGCCGCGAGTGGCCGATCACCTACCGCACCGACGAGGTGGAACGCCTGCGCACCCTGCGTGAGTTCGGCGTCGTCGCGTTCACCTCGCTGGTCTACCCGCACAAGCCCGGGATGGCGGCGTGGCTGAACCAGTGGGCGGCCCAGTTCGCGGAGGCGACCCCCGACTGCCTGGCCACCGCGACGCTGTACCCGGAACCGGGTGTCGAGGACTACGTCGCCGATGCGATCGGGCGGGGCGCCCGGGTGTTCAAGGCGCACGTCCAGGTCGGTCGGTACGACCCGTCCGACCCGCTGCTCGACGCCGCCTGGGGCATGATCGCCGACGCGCGCGTACCCGTCGTCATGCACTGCGGCTCGGGTCCCGCGCCGGGCGAGTACACCGGTCCCGGGCCGGTGCTCGACGTCCTCTTACACCATCCCCGGCTGCGCCTGATCGTCGCGCACCTCGGCATGCCGGAGTACTCGGAGTTCCTGGACCTGTGTCAGCGGTTCGACGACGTCTACCTCGACACCACCATGGCGTTCACGGCCTTCGCCGAGGAGACGATGCCCTTCCCCACCGCCGACTACTCGCGGCTGCGCGACGTCGGCGACCGCATCCTGTTCGGCAGCGACTTCCCCAACATCCCGTACGGGTACGCCGAGGCACTCACCTCCGTGACCCGACTCGACGACGTGGACGACGACTGGCGGCGAGCGGTGCTGTACGACAACGGCGCCCGCCTGTTCGACCTCGCGCCCAGGTGATTCACAGGCGCCGCACCGGCTCTCGGGAGCATCCCCGACGACGCTGACCCCGTGACCGACCGGTGGCCGCGGTGGACGCTCGCCGCCGTGCTCGCGGGCACGGCCACCCTGTACCTGTGGAACCTGTCGGCCAGCGGGTACGGCAACACCTACTACGCGGCGGCCGCCCAGGCCGGCGCGCAGAGCTGGTCGGCGTGGTTCTTCGGGTCGCTCGACGCCCGGAACTTCATCACCGTCGACAAGCCGCCCGCCGCGCTGTGGGTGACGGGACTCTCGGTGCGCGTGTTCGGCATGCACCCGCTCGCGGTGCTCGCCCCGCAGGCGCTGATGGGGGTGGCCGCGGTGGCGGTGCTGTACGCGACCATGCGCCGGACGTTCACCGACGCGGTGGAGGGTGCGGTGGCGGGCCTGGTGGCCGGTGTCACCCTCGCGCTCGTCCCCGCGGCGGCGCTGATGTTCCGGTTCGACGATCCCGACGCACTGCTGGTGCTGCTGTCGACCGTCGCCGCCTACGGGTCGATCCGGGCGGTGCGGTCGACGTCGTGGCGCTGGCCGGTGTTCGTGGGCGCGGTGGTGGGGCTGGCGTTCCTGACGAAGATGCTGCAGGCGCTGCTGGTGGTGCCCGGCTTCGCCGCCGCCTACCTGACCTGCGCGGCCATCCGCTGGCGTCGACGGGTCGCGCACCTCGCGGCTGCGGGCGTCGCACTGGTGATCGGTGCGGGCTGGTGGGTGGCGGCGGTCGCACTGATCCCCGCGGATTCACGCCCCTACGTGGGCGGTTCGACCGACGACTCGGTGCTCGACCTCGCCTTCGGCTACAACGGCGCGAGCCGGATCCTCGGTCAGGATTCGCCCCGCGTCGCCGGTGGCGCCCGAACCGCGGGCGTGGGACGACTGTTCACGGGTGAGATGGGTGACGAGATCTCCTGGTTGCTGCCCGCGGCGCTCGTGGCGACCGGCATCGGCGCCTACCTCGCCTGCCGCGGTCGGCTCGGGCGGGTGGAGCGTGCCGCCCTGGTCGCGTGGGCCGGCTGGCTGGTGGTGACCGGCGTCGTCCTGAGCTACATGCGCGGCACCGAGCACCCCTACTACGCGGTCCTGCTCGCGCCCGCCGTGGCAGCGCTCGTGGGGCTGGGGTCGACGTGGGCGTGGCGGTGGCGCGACGCGTGGGGCGGTCGGATCGCGATGGCTGCCCTGGTGCTGGCCGGGTCGTCGTGGTCGTCGCTCCTGCTGCAGCGCAACGGGGTCCGATTCGCAACGCTGGTGATGGCCACAGGCGTTTTGGCAGCCGCGGCGCTGTCGATCGGCCACCGGTTTACGGGGCCCGGCGCACTGCTGGGTGCCGCGTCGCTGGCGGTGGGCAGCGTCGTCTTCACCGTGGCGACCGTCGGCACACCGCACCACGGGTCCGTCCCGAGTGCGGTGGTCATGCCACACGGCAGGGCGACCGCCGCTGCCTCGTGGACGGGGGACGAACAGGACGACACCCGGCTCGCCGATCTGCTGGCCGCCACCGACACGCCATGGTCGGCGGCGACCAACGGAGCGCAGTCGGCCGCTGCCCTCGAGATCTCTTCGGGGACGGCGGTGATGGCCGTCGGCGGATGGGGTGGCGACCCCGTGCCGACGTTGGCACGGTTCGTCGACGACGTGCATGCCGGCCGGGTGACCTACTGGGTGGAGGCGGGCGGTGCGGGAGCGGCCCGGCCGCACGGCGAAGTCGTTCGCTCGCAGAATCATTCGACTGCGCACACCCGGGAGATCGCCGACTGGGTGGCCGCGACGTTCCCACCGACGACCGTCGGCGACTCCCTGGTGTACCGGTTGTCCTAGACGGTGTCGTTGCAGGAGGTCGTCACGTGCACCGTGTCGAGTTGGGTCCCGTCGATCCGGCGATCGTCGTCGTCGACGTTCGAACCGCGCAGACCACTCACACCCGTTGCGGTGCACTGGGACAGCGATCCCTGACTGGGTCCGCCGTCGAGCTGGACCTGGTAGCCCTCGGAGCGCAGCCACTCGACGGTGTCCTCGGCCGAGCCGCCCATCGGCACGGCGGCCGCCGATGGTGCGAGCGCAATCCCGCCCATCATCAGCGCGCCGATCGCGAAACCCGTTGCCGCATAGCTCTTCATCAGGGAACTCCTTCGTTCGTCTGGGATGTGTGGTTGGTGCGTCTCCTCCAGGATGGTTGGCGTTCATCTGCAGTGCGAGGAACTCATATGCCACGCATAGACGGCTCGCCGGTGACACCCGAGTGCCGGGTTACCATCGCGTATGGCGCAAGCGCAGACGGATGCGATCGATCCACCGATCCCCGTCCTCGACGTCCCCGGTGCGGACGCCACCAGGGGTGGTCTCCCCCGGCGGGAGGATCTCACCTGGGAGCAGCGGCTGATCGTGGACTCGTCGGCGGTCGCCGATCTGGGTCTGCGCACCGCGATCGCGTCCGTGATCAGCGCGACGATGCTGCCGCGGATGGCGATGTCGGCCCTGCGCCCCTCCGATACGCGGGCCGAGCACGCGGCGCTCGAGTTCTACGCCGACCTGGCCGCCGGCAAGGATCCCGCGGCCTCGTTCCCCGCGCCCACCCGGCCGCCGCGGGTGTCGACGCGGCCGGCCAATCCGATCGCCGAGTGGACTGCCCGCGGACGGGTGGAGAACCTGCGGTTCGCGAGCAGCTTCGAGGCCGTCAACCCCGCGGTACGGGACCGCCGCCTGGGATACGCGCGCAACAGCGTCGTGCACGCGCAGCACTGGCGCCACGACGACGGACCGCATCCGACGCTGTGCCTGATCCACGGCTTCATGGGGTCGGCGTACCTGTTCAACGGGCTGTTCTTCTCGCTGCCGTGGTTCTACCGCGCCGGCTACGACATCGTGCTGTACACCCTGCCCTTCCATGGCAGGCGAGCCGAAAGGGGTTCGCCGTTCAGCGGTTACGGTTATTTCGCCGACGGGCTCGCAGGGTTCGCCGAGGCGATGGCACAGGCCGTGCACGACTTCCGTTCCGTGCTCGACCATCTCGAGTACACCGGAGTGGACCGCATCGCTCTGACCGGGATGTCGCTGGGCGGCTACACCTCGGCGCTGATCGCCGGCGTCGACGACCGCGTCCAGGCCGTGATCCCGAACGTCCCCGTGGTCACGCCGGACGCGGCGTTCGACGACTGGTTCCCCGCCAACCTGCTCGTCAAGCTCGGCAATCGGATGACGCACACCGACCAGGACCTGATGACCGCCGCGTCCGCCTACCACTCGCCGCTGAACTATCGGCCGCTGGTGCCGAAGGACCGGCGACTCATCATCACCGGGCTCGGCGATCGTCTGGCTCCGCCCGAGCAGGCCGAGCGGCTGTGGCAGCACTGGGACCGGTGCGCGTTCCACTGGTTCCCCGGCAATCACGTCCTGCACGTCAGCCAGCCGGACTACCTGCGCCGCATGACGCGCTTCCTCTCGGAGTTCATGTTCGACTAGCTCGAGTGGCCAGTTACCTGCCGCAGCCAGGCCTGCCGGCGCACGTAAGTGGCCACTCGGCGGCGACGCTACAAGGGGCCGAGGCCGACGCCCGGTAGTAGGCCGCCGTCGGTGTCACCGTCACCGGTGCCGCCCGGCTGGTTGGGGAAGGCGGTCCGCGGGGTCGGGCTCACGCTCATCGGCGTCCGCAGCGTCGGGGTCGGTGTCCGTCGCGGGGTGCTGGACGTCGGGCCGGGCGGCGGGGCCGTCACCACGGGTGGGGGCACCGAGACCGGCACGGGTGCGTCGACGACGGGTGCCAGGGCAGGCGCGTCCACCGGCGGTTCCGGCGCCACCGAGACGGTTCCTGCGGGCACGGCCACCATGGGAGTGCTCGTCGAGGTGGACGACGGGACGGGCTCGACCGGCGAGGCGTCGTCGACGGCGTGCGGCCACAGCGCCATCGCCCCGACCACCGCGCCGATGGCGGTCGCCGAGGCCAGCGCCAGGACCGACCGGTCTCCGGCAGCAAACCCTGCCATGCGGCGATGCTACAAGCGCGCGTGCGCTCCGCCCGCCACTTCCGCCGAACCCATCGGCCAGTGCAGCCGGTCGAGCACGTCCGCCCGCAACGGTGCCGGGTCGAGGCCGAGGGCCTCGCCGGTATCCGAGCCGAGGGCGCTCAGCAGCGGGCGATGCCGTCCGCTCTGCGGCACCAGACCGGGGACGGGCGAACCCTTCTGGACGTCGTCGGTGCGGATGGCCGCCACCGCCACCGCCGACGGCCGGGCAGCGGAACCACTGAACTCCAGCGCCGTCCACGTCGCCTCGCCCGCATGGGCCCACACCTGCTCGAGACGCTCGGGCAGGGTGTCGTCGACGGGGATCCGGTATGCGCTGACGAATCCGGCGTCGTCGCGCAGCCCGTGCCACGTCTCGCGAGCCGACTCGACGAGAGGGCCCTCGACGTCGTCGACGATGACCGCCTCGACGCCGAGTTCGCGCAGATGGTCGGCCAACCGCCTGCCGACGATCTCCGCCGTCTCGAACAGCGGCAGTTCGGGCGACCTGGCCCGCAGCGCCGCCAGGTTGTCGACCGCGGCCACCGTCAGGGCGACCCACGTGCGCCGGGTGTCACCGAGGTCGAGGGTGGTGACGCGCACGGACGCGCACCGCACGCCGTACCGCTCCACGTAGCCGGCGATCACGTCGAGCGGCAGCGTCGCATCCGACCGCCCGGCCATCGAGAGCAGCACCGTCACGTCGTCCGAAGGCGTCGACGCGCCGGCCCCGCGGTTGCGTCGCGCCACCGCCAGCCGGCGGCGGATCATCGTGGTGAGGAACTGTCCCCGCCACCACGCCAGCACGATCAGCACCACCGCTATCGCGACGCCGAGCACCCAGCGCTCGGTGGGTGTGTGCCACGGGTAACCCATGGCGGCGGGTATGACGACGAGCAGCGCCAGTGTGAGTCGGGCGGTCATCAGCCCTCCTTCCGTCGATGTGCGGCGATCAGGGTGGCCGCCGCGGCGACGGCGAGGACGCCGGTGCCGACGAAGGCGATGGTGCGAGGAGTGTGGTCGACGACCTCGGGCGGTGCGGGCGCGGCGAGTTGCCGTGACTCCGGCGCCTCGGCGCCGTCGTCGGCGCCGACGTCCCACGTCAGGGCGGCGACCGGATCGACCGTGCCCGCCCCGACGAGGTTGGACGGCGACCGTGCGGCGCCGTGCGCGCTGGCGGTGATCCGGCGCACGACCTCGTCGGCGCGCAGCTCCGGGAAGCGGCTGCGAACCAGGGCGGCGACGCCCGACACGTACGCCGCGGCGTAGCTGGTGCCGCTGACGCCGAACAGTTCACCCTGATCGTTGGGCAGCGCGTTGGCGAGTCCACCGCCGTCGGCGTTGCTCACCGAAGCGATGCCCTGCCCGGGCGCGGCGAGTCCCACCCACGGTCCCGCGGACGTGAAGTCGGACGGCCGGCCCTGCGCGCTGACCGATCCGACCGAGAGCACATAGGGCTGCCACCACGACGGGATCGACACCGAGGTGACGCCCGCCCAGTTGCGCGCGTCGTCGGGACGCCCGGGGTCCGACAGCGGGTTCGACGGACAGGCCGACCCCGCGTTCAGCCCGGCCCGGTTGTTGCCCGCCGCGGCGACGATGACGACGTCCTTCTCGACCGCCGCGTAGCGCAGGGCCGCACCGAGTTCGTCCTGTGCGACAGCCTTGTTGGCGGGCAGGCAGGTCACCGTCGAGACGTTGATGATCCGTGCGCCCAGATCGGCGGCCCGCACCACGGCGCGGGCCAGGCTCGTGACGTCCAGCGTCGCCCGAACCAGCAAGGGGTCCTCCCCCGTCGCGCGGGGTGCGAACCGTCCCGAAGTCTGGCGGATGGAGATCAGCCGTGCGCCGGGCGCCACGCCCGAGAAGCCGTCCTCGCCGGGCTGTCCGGCGATGAGACCCGCCACCAGGGTCCCGTGGCCGTCGCAGTCGGTGAGCCCGTCGGTGTTCTCGACGTAGTCACCGCCGGGTTCGACGTTCGGCAGGCGGGGGCCGGGGCGGACCCCGGTGTCGATGACGGCGACCGTCTGGCCGTCGCCACGGCTGTACTCCCACGCGCCCGTCAGGTTCAGCAGCCCGCCGTTGGGGCTCGCGGCACCGGGATCGCTGCCCGGTAGGACACCCGCGACGAGGCAGGGGCTGCGCTGTGCCATCGGAGCAACCGGGCCGGCCGTGCCCGGCGGCGGTGCCACCTGAGCGTCGATCTCGGGGGGCGTAATCGCCCATGCCGCAGGACAACTCGTCACCGCGACCGCTACCGAGACCGCGAGCGAGGCGAATCCGGCGCGCACCCGCGCGTCGGTCACCGCTCCAGCACCCAGGTGAACAGCCCGACGAGGTACGCCATGACCGGGATCAGCGACGCGTCGAGCGCGGAGGCGACGAAGCCCGTGACCCGCCGCATGGGCAGCGAGTAGGTGTCCGGGTTGGCGACCGCGGGGTAGAGCGCGGCGATCGCCCACGCCACGGTCAGCCCGGCGAGGACGATCAGCGCCCACCACGCCGCCTCGTAGCGCTCGTCGAGCAGGTAGACGATGCCCAGCGCGACGGTGACGAGGTAGGACTGGCCGAGCAGCCACGCCTTGCACGGCGCGGAGTCCCACACCCTGGCCCGCAGTGCCGCGCCCAGCGCCGCCGCGACCACGACGTACCACGCCCACGCCGAGACGCCCTGCGGCGCAACGAGGGCGACCGATCCCGCGACGGCCAGGACGACGCCGCCCGCGACGAAGCCGGTCTGGTGCGAGTCGCCGACCCGAACCCGGCGGGGCAGGTCCTCGAGCACGCGCAGCGACGGGGCGGCCGGGGACGGGTCGCCGGGCGCCGGGATGACCGGCACCGGGAACCGGGCCCACAGCGCGGACAGCTGCGCGGCCTGCACGGTGAAGAGCAGCGCGAGCACGATCAGGGCGCTGCCGAGGACCAGGGCGTCGAGCGTCCACAGTGCGGCCGCGCCGGACACGATCGCGGCGCCGACGCCGACGGTGGTCGCCGCGGTGAACACGGCGATGGCTCGCTCGGCGAGGGTGATGCTGATGATCGACCACGCCGTCACACCCGCGGCGGCGAGCAGCACCTGGGCGGCGCCGACGTCACCGGGCACGGCGAGCGCGAACGCCGCCGCGATCGGGAGGAGCGCGGTGACCGACAGGGCCGTGGCCAGCCGCGGTGTCCGGGACCGGGTGACGAGTGCACCGAGGACCGTCAGCAGCGCGACACCGCTGACGGTGAACAGTCCGGCGTGCTGGCCCGTGGCGACGCGGTGCAGGGTGGCGACGGCCGTGGCGAGGACGACGAGCGCGAGCACGGCGATCGAGGCGCCCCGCTGCACGTGCTCGGCGCCCCAGGGCCGTTCGCGCGCCGCGGAGAAGATGACGGCGGCGTCGGCGATGTCCTCGACGATGCGCGGTGCGGGCGGACCCACCGGAACCGGTTGCAGGGCGAGCAGATCGCCGTCGGCGACACCGACGGTGTCGAGGGTGGCGTCCAGGCTGAACGGCACTCCTCCGACCGGGGCGAGGGACAGCTGCACCGGCACCGCGGGGCGCGCGTCACCGGTCGGCAGCGCCATGCGGCGCACCGCGGGAAGGATCTCGCGCAGCGGCAGTTCGGTGGGCAGCGCCATGTCGACGAGCCGGCCGCCCTCGTCGCCGGTCGCGAGGACCGCGACGCGCACGATGGGCATCACCGGCGAGCCGGACGTGATGGTGTCGGACATTCCTGGTCTTCCGTTCTATGGTCGAAGTCTCTGGTGAGGTGGGCGTGGGGGAACCACACGCCGTCGGGCAGCGTCGAGGTGAGCCGCTCGACGGCGGCCGCAATGGCCAGCGGGGTTCCGGGGGTGAACGTCGAGACCCACTCGCCGTCGTATCCCACTGCGGGACTGACGAGTACGCGCCCGGCCGAGGTTTCGACGACGCTGACGCCGACCTCGGTGCTGACGCGGTGGCCGTCGCGGTGGTCCCCGGCGACGATCTCCACGTACGTGCGGTCGGGCGCGTACGCCGCCTCCACGACGTGCCGTGCACCGGCCGGTATGCCGAGGTCGTCGACGACGTCCGTCAGCGTGGCCCCGCCGCGCAGCCTCTCGTCGGCTCTGGCCCCGACCCGCGCGGCGAGGACGAACTCGTCGAAGCGTGCGGCCGGTCGGTGCGACAGCCCCGCCGTGACCACCGGTACCAGCGCCTGCGGATGGTCGACCTCGAGTTCGGTGAACGTGACGAGGCCGCCGCTGCGGAACGCCACCACCACGCCGCCCTCGAGTCGGGACACGAAGCCGCGCAACAGCCGTCCCGGACCGGACACGAACCGCAGTTCGAGCCACCGCCGTGCACGACAGGTCGCGGTGACCCACCGGGCGACCGACGCGGCGACGCGGCCGTCGGCCAGCACGCCCAGCCCGGTCAGTTCGTCCCGCAACCGGGCGTCGAAGGCCGGGCGCGCCGCGAGGTCCGCATACGGCGGGGTGATGGCGAGAACCCACGGGAAGTTCCCGGCACCCACCGTGTCCGCGACGGACCACGCCTGCTCGGCGGTCAGCTCGACCGCGTTAGCGCCCACTGCTCATCGGGGCCCCCGCATCGGGCTCGACGTCATCAGGCCGCGCCCCACTTCGCGCCCTGTGCCGCATCCCGCGCGCTCATCGACATGGTGTTCATCTCGTGCGTGCTGGCCATCGCCCGGTAGGCCCGGACGAGCTCCTCGAGGCTGGTGTTCCACTGCGCCTGCCATGCCTGGTACGACATGCCGGTGTCGCCCTGCCAGCCCGCGGACAGCGCGGCCTGCTCGCTCGCGACGTCGGCGCCCACGGCGTGGAGCGCGCCGGAGTAGCCGTTCATCTCCGCCGACAGCGCCAGCATGGCCGGGTAGTTGTACATGATCTGCGACATCTGTTGTGTCCCTTCAGCTCTGCTCGGCGGATCAGATTGCGGTGTAGGTGCTGGACGCGGCGGCGTCCTCGGCGACGTAGGTGGACGCGGCGTCGCCGATGTTCGCCTGGGCGATGTCGAGCAGGGCGTTGACCCTCGCCGACACCTCGATGAACCGGGCGTGCGCGGCCTGGAACGCCACAGCCGACTCACCCATGTGAAACGCCTGCGAGGACTGTGCGGCCTGCTCGGCCTGGGCGATGGTGCTGCGCATGAGCGCGGCCTTGGCGGAGAACGCCGCCTCCGAGGCGACGAGCTGGGGGATGTGAGCGTCGAGAAGGCTCATGGTGGGTCCTCATCTGTGAAAGTGATCGTGCGTGGTCGGTGCTCGGGTGTCTCAGGTGCGTGGTCCCCCCTCCTGGTCCCAGTCGCCCGGCATCAGCGGGTCGACGGGACCTCCGCCGTACGGGTCGTCCGGGAGTTGGGTGAGACCTCGCACGTCCTGCGTCGACGCGGGCCTCTCCGCGGTCGTGGTCCCCGTGAAGCCGATCTGACCCGCTCCGCGCGACGACGCGCTGCTACCGGGCTGCGCCCGAGGCGTCGGTTCGGAATCCGGTTCGGGTTCGTAGTCCATGTAGGCGTCGGCGTATCCGCGCTCCTGGACCTGGGCGCCACGCTTGCGACGCGCCTTGCGCTTCGCGAGGGACGACGCCGCCGCACCCGTCGCCGCCGCAGCAGCGATGTCCGAGGCCGGGGCCTTGGCACCGGTGCCCTCGCGCAGCGTCGGGGTGGGCCCGGGGCCGGGGTTGCCGCCCGACACCGCGTAGGGCACCAGCGGCGCGCCCGCCGCGGCGGCGGATCCGACGCCGGGCGCCGACCCGGCGGGCACCGACGTCACGGACGTGGCGGGCGCCGGCGTGACCGTCGGGGCGACACTGGCGGCGGGCAGCGGCTGTTGCTGCTGAACCTCGGCGCGCGGAGCGGGCGCCTGCGCCGGCGCGGGCTGCTCGGCCGGTGCCGGCTCCGGGGCGGCCGGCCTGTTGAGGTACTCCTGGAGGAAGTAGTTGCCGACGCCCAGACCGATCGCGAGCAGCGGCTGCAACAGCAGCTGTGGGTAGGTCAGCGACGCACCGACCCACGAGATCGCCTGATACGCCAGGGCGAACAGGAACGGTCCGTACTGCACCAGCGTCGGCCCGGGATTCGTCAGGAGCCCCGTGAGCAGATCGACCGTGTTCCCCAGCGGGTCCGCGAAGAAGTCGATGAGCGGGTCGAAGAGCGACGACGTGAAGTCGGTGTAGGCCTGGAGTATCTGCTGGAGGAAGTCGGCGTTGTTCAGCGCCGACCCCGCGTCGACCGCCTGCACCTGTGCGACCGACTGCTGCGCGTCCGCGGCGCCCGATCCTGCCTCGCCGACGCCGGGCGCCACCAGCATCGGCGCGGGCGGGGTGGCGGGCGTCGCGGCGACCGACGCACCAGCGACCGCCTGGTACGTGCTCATCGTCGTGGCGGCCTGCACCCACATGCGGACGTAGTCGGCCTCGTTCACGGCGATCGGAATCGTGTTGATGCCCAGGAAGTTCGTGGCCATCAGTACGCCGTGCACGGTGTGGTTGGCCGCCAGCTCGGGCAGCGTCGGCATCATCGCCAGCGCCGTCGTGTACGCCGCCGCCGTCGTCTCGTGCTGGACTGCCGATGCCGCGCTGTTGGCACTGGCCTGAGCGAGCCAGGTCAGATAGGGCGCATGCGCGGCGACGTACTGCTCGGCGCTCGGCCCCTCCCACGCACCCGACTGCACCGCGGCCAGCAGGCTGGTGAGTTCAGCTGCGGCCGTGGAGTACTCGACGCTCAACGACTGCCACGCCGCGGCGGCGGCCATCAGCGGGCCGGGACCGGGGCCGCTGCTGAGCAGACCCGAGTGCACCTCGGGCGGCAGCGCCATCCAGACGGGAGCGGTCATGGCGGCGTCAGCTACCGGCGGTCAGGTAGGAGGACGCGGCCATGGCGTCGCCCGTGGCGTAGCTGGTGCCCGACTCCGCGACGCCCAGTCCGGACCGGCTGAGTTCCGTGGTGCCCTGTGCCGCAACGGCACTGTGCTGCGCGCCGTGGACGCTGAACGCTCCCGCCGACTGCAGCGAGACCGGGTCCGCCGCGGGCGGCAGCACGGTGGAGATGACCGGCGCGGCGGCCGCGTGGGCGGCGGCCAGACGTGCCACGAGTGCCTCGACCTGACCACCGGCCGCGGTCAGCCCCTCCGGAACGACCCTGAGTGTCATCGGTTGAACTCCCTTCCCGAGTTGCCGCTCGTCGCCGCTTCGTCGACGAACGGATTGACCAGTTGCACGAACGTCGCGACGTCGCCGTCGTCGAGCAACAGCCCCCGCCCCGCGGGCAGCCGGCTGAACCGGTGGCCGCGGATCTTGCCACCATCCTGCGGATTGCCCGACAGCATCAGGGTGGTGGCCTGCAGTTCGTTGAGGCGGCGCAGCATGGCGTGGGCGGAGCCCGCCGCGCGCGCCGTCACGATGACGCGCAGCCCCAGCTCCGTCGCCTGCGACAGCAGTCCCACCAGGTTCGTCCACGGCCGCTGCCCGACGTAGGGCCCGCTGATGGCGGGCGCGTCCGGGATCTGGTCGACGTCGTCGACGATCAGGTAGTGGGTGTGCCCCTCGTACGTCCAGCCGCTGAGGTCACGGGCCGCGAGACCTGCCGGGGGACGGCGCTTCTCGAGCAGTGCGGCCAGGCCCAGCATCGCCGGCGTCACCCGGTCGATGTTGGGCGTGTACTCGTTGTCCGGGAAGAGCGGCTCGTCCACCAGGTGCAGCCGGCGGTCGATCACCGTGAAGGCGACCTCGTCCTGCGTGGAGTTCTCCCGGATCGTCCGGATCAGATGCCGCAGCAGCGTCGTCTTGCCGGACTTGGTGTCGCCGAACACCATCAGCAGCGGGTTGTCGGCGAAGTCGACCTCGACCGCGGCGAGATCCTCTTCGCGCTGGCCGACGACCACCCGCTCCGGTCCCCGGTACAGCGGCGCGACCGCCTCGGGTGCCAGCACCGTCGGCAGCAACCGAACCGGCGGTGCGGCCTGGCCGGGGTGGCGGGCGTTGATCGCCCCGATCGTCTCGAGCGTGGGCCGAGCGAACAGGAAGTGTTCGGCGGCCATGGTCAGGCCGCGTCCCGGCTGGTCGGCGGGCACCCCGTCGGCGGCACGGCGCAGCGCCCCGACCACCCGCACGTTGCTGTCCTGCGAGTCGGACAGCTTAAGTTCGAGTCGCAACCCCAGCCCATCTCGCATGGCCAAGGGGACCTCGAGCCAGTTGGGCGTCGTGATCACGACGTGGATGCCGTACGACAGACCCGTGTTGGCCAGCTGGGTCACTCTGGCCAGCAGGGGGTTCCGGGTGTTGAACTGGTCGGTGTTGTCCCGGCTGAACGCGTACAGGTTGTCGATGACCAAGAAGACGTGGGGGTACGCCTCTCCGCTTTGCGTCTGAACCCCGTTGCCGCCGTTCGCCGCCCGCTCCTGACGGGCCCGCAGCAGCTGCTCCAGTTCACCGAAGGTGCGGCGGATGCGCTCGGGCTCCAACGGCGAGGCGACGCTGCCCACGTGGGCCAGGTCGGACATCGGGCGCAGCTGTCCGCCGCCGTAGTCCAGGCAGTAGAAGGTCACGTCGCGCGGCGAGTGCAGCGCGGCGGCCGACAGCATGAAGGTCTGCAGCGCCGTGGTCTTGCCCGACTTCGGCCCACCGTGGATGACGAGGTTCGCGCCCGCCGAGGTGGCGTCGAACACCAGCGGGTCGCGACGCATCTGGAACGGTTTGTCGATCTCGCCCAGCGGCCAGCGCCACTGCCGCTCTGGCACGCCGGCCCGGTGCAGCAGTTCGGCGAGCGGGATGGGCTCGTCGAGCGGCGGCAACCACAGCGCCGGCGCCTTGGGACCATAGTGGGACAGTTGATCGCCGATCGTCGCGACCAGCTTGCGCGGCGGTCGGACGTCCTCCTCGACCGCGCCGCTGACGACCACGGTCTCCGTGGGCGCCTCGACGTGGCCAGCCGTGAACGGTTGCGGGACGGGGACGGCCGACACGACCACCGACGTCGGCGTGCGCGGCGGATCGTAGATGCCGTCGACATAGGTGCTGCGGAACTTCACCGGCATCGCACCCGGGGTGGGCACCAGGAAGCCCTCGCCCTTGTGGTCGGGCCCCGCCTCGATGTGGAAGGCGTCCTCGACGCCGATCACCTGCCGGCTCACGCTCGGGCTCGCGACCTTAAGGCCGATCCGGTATGAGGTGTTCTTGTCGATGTCCTTGATCCGCCCGACGTCGAGGGTCTGCGAGGCGAACAGGATGTGGATGCGGAAGGACCGCCCCTTGCGGGCGACGTAGTCGAACAGGTCGGCGTACTCGGGGTGGTCGGCCAGCATCAGCGAGAACTCGTCGGCGACGACGAGCAGCGTTGGCATCGGGGCCAGGTCGTGGCCGGCCGCGATGGCCGCCTCGTACTCGCGCACCGAGTTGAAGGCGCTGCCCTGGACACGGCGGCCCGCCTCCATCAGCAGCTGCTCGCGGCGGGCGACCTCGCCGCGCAGCGTGTCGGCGAAACGGTCTGCCAGCGAGCGCTTCTCGGCCATGTTCGAGATGACGGCGACGACCTGGGGGAAGTTGCGGAAGATGTCGGCGCCGGCCTCACCCTTGAAGTCGGCGTAGATGACCACCAGCCGGTCGGCGGAGTGGGTGGTCAGCAGGGCCAGCAGCATCGCCATCAACGTCTGCGACTTGCCCGAGCCGGTCATGCCGATCATCAGGCCGTGCGGCCCCATGCCGCCCTCCGCCTCGTCCTTGAGGTCGAACATCAGCGGCTCACCGGTCGCGGTGACGCCGATGGGCACGCGCAACTCGTCGGCGCGGCTGCGCGGTGCCCACAGGTCCGCCACGTCGAGCGCCGAGGCGTCCGCGATGCCGAGCAGGGTGTTGAACGTCTCCAGGCCCGCGCTGGTGGTCCTCGTGTGGCGGGGATTCGAGTCCCATCGCGAGAGTCGGCGCGCGACGTGTTCGGCGTCGGCCACCGGGTAGTGGTCGGCCTGGCCGACGTAGGTCTGCCATGAGCCGGACTGCCAGCGCTCGATGCGGCCGTCGACCACGCGCAGGACGGGACGCTCGGGATCCGAGTACTGCTCGGGGTGTGGCTCCGCGGTGGACCTGTGCACCACCGTGACACCGGCGATACCCGCCCGCGGCACTACGATGCCCGGGTCGGCGTCGGGGTCGTCCACGATCACCAGCAGGTGCCGGGTGGGCGAGTCGCCCGATCCGAAGGTGCCGCGGTCGTCGAGCGCCGGAGCGAGCAGGTCCCGCAGTTCCGTGACGGTGGTCGTCAGGTAGCGCGCGGGACCGGCGCCGTCGACCCGGCCCGGTACGTCGCAGTGCGACAACCACTTCAGCCATGCCCAGTCGTCGTCCTCGAGATCGGGTGCGGCCAGCGCCACGCCCAGGACGGCGGGATCGTGCCACGTGACGGCCTGCGCGATCCACGCCCGCAGGGCGCCCCGGACCTCGTCGGGATCGCCGACGACGGTGATGCGCGAGGTCGCCGCGAGGTCGATGCCCGCGGGGGCCGACCGGACGGTGCGCTGCACGTCGAGCAGGCTCCGGAGCGTGCTGTGCGACACGGGCTCCAGGTCGATCTCGTCGGCGGTGTCCTTGACGCGCAGCGTCGCGTTCAGCGGCACGTCGTGCAGGCCGGCCCGCACCACCAGGAAGTCCGGGTCGTGCGGATCGCGCTCCCACTGCCGACGGGTGCCGGGCACCTCCGCCAGGAGGGCGGGGTCGGGGTGCGACCACTCGAGGGCGGCCCTCTGCTCGGCGGCGTGGGCACGCACGTTGTCGCGGACAACGGACAGGTAGCGGAGGTAGTCGGCGCGCTCGGCGTCCACCTCTTCTGTGCGCATCTTGCCGTCGGTGCCGCGGTACATCGCGGTCGCGGCGAGCAGCAGGACGAAGGGGAAGAACAGCGTCGTCGGCGACAGCAGCCGCATGCCGGTGGCGAACAGCGCGACGACCATGCCGACGATGAGGATGACGATCAGGTACGGCAGCACCCTGCGCAGCAGCGACGGCGGAACCAGGCGGGGCAGTTCGGGCGGCGGCTCGATCGTGATGGTGCCCTTGCGGGTGGCCGGCACCGGGATGCGGCGACGGGCCTCGAAGATCAATCGGCTCATGGTTCCTCGGTTCGCTCTCGGGCGGCGCTCACGGGTTCTGCCTGACGACGGCCGGGCTGGGATCGGGTTCGAGTCCGTCGTGGGCCAGCAGGGCATCGGCCCGCGACAGGGTCGGGCCGGCGGCGAACTGGCTCAGCACCGCCCACGGGATGGGCAGCGGCCCAGCGGTCAGTCCGAGTGCGCCGAGCGTGTCCTGGTCGGCGTCCTGGTCGATGCCGTAGCGCACGCCGGTGTCGCCGACCCAGAACAGCGAGCCCGCCGCCGGGGAGGCCGGCTGCTGCCGGACGTCCTGGCCGACGGTCTGGACCAGGAACCCGGTGCCGGGCGACAGGACCACGCGGGTGGCCGTGACCCCGGCGCCGCCACCGACGAGCGGCACCGGCCGCAGGCCGTCGGCGACGGGAAGCGCTGCGCCGGTGAGGAGGTCGAGCGTGCCCCCGGTGGCGTCGACGGGATGCGACCAGCGTGCGCACGTCAGCGGTGACGCGGCGCCGTCGACGAGGGTGACCGGCGCGCTCGGGTAGGCGTCGACGTCGATCTGGTTCGCGACCGGCAGGCGGGCGACGTCGTCGGCACCCAGGCGTGGCGGCTGCGCCAGGCCGTAGGAGTTCGCATTGCGCATGATCGCGGCCACGACCGGCGAGATCGGTTGCAGCCCATCGGAAAGCACCGCGTAGTGGCGCAGCGTGTTGTCCGCGTCGAAGGCTGCGACGACCGCGCCGATCTGTGCGGGCACCGGCAGCTGGTAGCCGGGCTGGCCACCCGCCTCCGGGACCGCGGGCACGACGAGCGCCGGCGCCTCGGGCACGGCGTTGAACAGGCCCGGCGCGATCGTCCGGGGAGTGGGCGCCTCCGAGCCGGTGCCCAGTGCTCCGGTCACGGCGCGGTCGGCCAGGTCGACCTTGCTGCGGCGGCCGTTCCACAGCAGCCAGGTGCCCGAGTTGGGTCCGCCGTCGTTGCGCACCAGAACCGCGTCCTGGTCGGCGAGCGCCGTGGCTCGTTCCCCAGTCTGGTCGAGCGGGCCCGCGATGACCGTGACGCCGGTCGCCGGACCGGTGGCAGCGTCGCACACCGTCCACTCGGCGTCGCGAGCGGTGTTCTGCACCATGCGTTCCGGTGCACCGGGGATGCCGATCAGGTTGCCGCGCGAGAACTGGTCGATCTCACTGCTCTTCACCGTGGTCGGGTTGTCCGGGCGGTCGGCGATCAGACGCGCCGACGTCAGGTTGAGCACCGGATGCACCTGATCGCCGAGCCGGACGTAGAGGGCCGCGGTCTCGCGGTCGGCCAGGATCGCGCTGTCCCCCGCGTCGCCGGCGGGGCGGATGAGGGAGAACAGGAAGCAACCAGCCAGGCCGGTGACGAGCAGCAGCGCACCAACGAGGACGGCGCGGGACTGCGTGCGCAGCGGATCGACGAGCATGCGGGTGTCGTGCATCGCGACGCCGGATGCGATGCGGCGCATGACGAATCGCCAGCCGGAGACCTGGTGGCGGGTGACGAATCCGCGGCGGTACCGGACGCGTTCGGGGTTGTCGTTCACGGGCGTGCGCGACGTGAAGGACCGCCGGTCGTCGTCCTCGGTGCGCTGGCCGCTCACTGCCGGACCTCCAGACCGAGGCCGCGCAGCAGCGGGATGGCGGAGTTCCGGACGTCGACGTCGGTGATCGTCATCAGCTCGTCGTCGGTGAAGTCGTCGCTGTCGGAGTGGTCGAGCCGGTACTCGCGCTCCTCCTCGGAGCGCTCGACGAGGTTGCGGACGAAGCGGCCGTTGCCCGCGATGTCGAGGCTGCGTCGCGCGACACCCGCGGCGTCGGGGGTGGTGGCCGACGCGAGCTGCGCGAACAGGGTTTCCATCTGGTCGAGTGCGGCCTTCTCGAACACGCTGTCGCGCTTCTCCGCCATGCGCGTGGCGATCTCGACCAGCTCGTGCGCCGAGTAGGACGGGAAGTCGATGCTGCGCGTGAAGCGGGACCGCAGGCCCTCGTTGGTGTCGAGGAAGTTGTCGAGGTCGGCGCGGTAACCGGCCACGATGACCACCAGTCGATCGCGGTCGTTCTCCATGCGGGCCAGCAGCGTGTCGATCGCGACCAGGCCGAAGTCGTTCTTCGCGCCGGTGGACACCAGCGCGTAGGCCTCGTCGAGGAACAGCACGCCGTCCAGCGCACTGTCGATCAGGGCGTTGGTCTTGGCCTCGGTCTCGCCGATGTGCTGGCCGATGAGGTCGGCGCGGTGCACCTCGCGGACCGTCTCCTTCTTGAGGATCCCCAGGCCGCAGTAGATCTTGGCGACGACGCGGGCGATGGTGGTCTTGCCGGTTCCTGGTGGGCCCGCGAAGACGAGGTGGTTGGTGCGTTGCGCGACCGTGAGCCCACGTTCCTGCCTGCGGATCGCCATGGCGACCGACGACTTGAGCCGGGCCACCTGGTACTTGACCTCGTCCAGTCCGATGAACTCGGCGAGTTCGGCCTCCGCCTCGATCAGCAGGTGTGCCTTGCGTTCCTTGGCGCCGGGGTCGACGAAGTCCGTCTCGTCGGGTTCCGTCGAGGGATCCCACGGGTCGGTGCGCGCCTCGATCCGCCCGGCGGTGGTCGGCACGATGCCGAACGACGCGTCGGACAGCGCCTGCTCGACCTGTTCGTTCTCCGGGTTGGCCGCGTACAGCTCGGCGAGGGTGTCGGCGGCGTCGAGGTCCTCGCCCTGCGCGCGCAGCGACAGGGCCTTGACCAGGGTGCCGTCGACGACCGCGACGTCGACCGGGCCGGCCGGGTCCTCGAGGTAGGACAGTGCGGGCGCGAACATGCCGAGCCGGGCCAGCGACGTGCCGAGGGTGACGCGTGCGACATGGGCGTACGCGTCGTCGAGCCGGGGGTCGTTGACGACCGGGGTGAGGACGCGCACCACGTCGGACCAGCGTTCCGCGCGGAAGTACATCGCGACCCGCACCCACCGGGCGTTGGGCCAGCTCGGCCTGCGCTCGAGCAGCTGCTCCACCAGACGGTCGGCCGCCGAATGCTCACCGCGCTCGAAAAGAACTGCGGCGTAGGCGAGTTGGAAGTCGTCGGGCGTGGTGGCTCGGAAGCGGAGGTACAGCCCGGTCTCGTAGTCGAAGCCGAGGTCGCCCGCCGCCATCTCCAGCTCGCGCTGCAGCGCGCCCGCCGTGGCGACGGTCCGCCACACGGACTCCACGACCCGCGCGCTGGTGTCGCCGGCAGCGGCGAGGCCGGTCCACGCGTCACAGTGCTCGTGTGCGATGCGCGTCAGTTCGGCGAACCCCGTTCGCGCTGCCTCGAGGTCGGCCGGACGACGCCGATCGTGGACGGTCAGGCCGAGCGTTCGGCAGCATGTACTGAAACGGCTGAGGACCTCCCGGTCCACCCTCGCCCCCGCAAGCGTGTCACTACCCATGTGTGGTCACGGAGACTCACGCCCCCGCCATCTCCCTTAAGTATGCCTAAGCTAACTCCGCGAAGTTAGCATTGCATAACTTAACTGTCGAGACGCACGGTGCGTCCCCCGGTGGGTGACTGCAGTCACACCTTGCGGGCGGTCACCAGACTGATCGAGGCCAGCATCGGGCCCGCCTCCGAGTCCTCGGCGGCCACGGGCCTGCCGAGCCGGGCGAGGTGGTCGGGCAGAGCGGTGGTGTCGGCGTCCCAGCCGTGCCGGGTGAACCACTCCTGCGCGGGAGCCGTTTGCTCGTTGTAGACGAGCGTGAAGAACGAGCCGTCCTCGCCGGCGTCGCGCTCCTCCTGCTGCTTTGCCCGAAACATCTCGTCGGGCATCGGCCTGCCCTCCTCGACGGCCACCCAGCTGCCGGGGCACGCCAAGTCGTCGATGCCGGCGAACAATTGCTCCTGAGCGCTCGCCGGCAGGTAGATGAGCAGGCCCTCGGCGATCCAGGCCGACGGGCGGGTGGGGTCGAAGCCCGCATCGCGCAGCGCCGCCGGCCAGTCGTCCCGCAGGTCGATCGCCACCTCGCGGCGCTCGGCGCGGGGTTCGGCACCGTTGCTGGCGAGCACCTGCCGCTTGAAGTCGAGGACCTGCGGCTGGTCCAGTTCGTAGACCCGGGTGCCATCACGCCACGGCAGTCGGTACGCCCGCGAGTCCAGGCCGGCGGCGAGCACCACGATCTGGTCGACGCCCGCGTCCGCCGCGCGGGCGAAGTAGGCGTCGAAGTACCGGGTGCGCGCACCCTGGAAGGAGACGAAGTGCCCACCGAAGTCGGACCGGAGACCGAACACGCCCTGGCCGGTCCCGTCGCCCGCCGCGGGGTCGAGTACGTCGGCCCAGTCGCCGCCGACCGCGCGGCAGAAGACCTCCGCGAACGGATCCACGGCGAGGGCGTCGGGCTTCTGCGCCTCGAGCGCGCGGGCGGCGGCGACGTAGAGCGCCGTCGAACCGACGCTGGTGGTGATGTCCCAGGTGTCCCGGTCGTCGCCGTGGGGTCGCATTCGGCCGAGACTACGCCGGGATCCTGACAGCCCCGGGGCATGGTTTCAGGGCCCGGCGGCTCTGCGGATGCGGAACCGCGAGAGTTGCATTTTGGCGCGACGTTGCGAGTGGACGTCTACGAAATGCAACTCTCGTCGTTCCCCCGTCCGCCCTCAGATCAGCGGTCGCCCGGTCCGGATCCGTCGGTCCACGTCCTTGAGCAGGACGTTGAACGGGAACTGGCGCACCACGCTCGGCAGTGCGTGATTGGCCATGCGCAACACCGACATCACGCGGTCGAAGGCCCGCTGCCGTCCGTCGTCCCACGGCAGCCGCATCTCGTCGCGGAAGCGCTGGGGCAGGAACCCGGTGGTGATCAACAGGGCGAAGGCCTCGGCGCGGCGCTGGACGAACCCCGGCAGCCGGACGCCCCGGATGCGGTTCGCCGCAATGGGATACAGGTAGTCGCGCAGCGTGTCGTCGATGTGCACCTGATCGAGCGAGCGCTGCCAGTAGTCGTCGAAGGCGGCGCGGTCCGCGGGCCACATCTCCGGCGGGACCTGCAGCGTGGTCCCGAGCCGCGCCCCGTCGGCGTAGTGCTGGTCCGCCGTCTCGTCGTCGAGTTCTCCGACGAACAGGCGGTAGACGTCGACCCCGCCCTTGTAGAGGCACGCGGCGACCCAGAGTTGCAGGTCCTTGTCGAACGCGTGGTACTTCACCGGGCTCTCGTCGGTCGAGTACACCTGCGCGTGAGCGGTGTTGACGGCCCGGCGGAACGCCTTGCGCTGCGCGTCCGAACCCTTCGTGGCGACGGCGAGGTAGGTGAAGGTGGTCCGCGCGCGCTTGATCGGGTGGAGGTCGACGCGACCGCTCTCGACGCGGCTCTCGTAGACGCCGTATCCGACGCCGGGCCGAGCCAACTGCATGATCACGTTCGCCGGGCCTGCCAGGAGTGCCACGCCCATGAGCCCGTCGTCGAAGTGGGCACCGCGGCGGCGGGGTGCCGAGGGTCTGGCCGGAGCGCTGACCGCCCGCTCGACGTGGCTGTCGCTGACCGTCATCGGCCGCCCCTTCGGTGCATAAGTGAGAACGAGTGTTTCCTGATATTGCAGCCGATGGCAGTGGGTGTCAAGATGGTGCGCGTGGCGGAGACCAGGGCCCAGGTGCGGCCGTATCGCGGAGTCGACGCGGCCCAGCGCCTGGCCGACCGCCGGAGGCGTTTCATCGAGGCCGGTCTCGACCTGCTCGGCGACACCTCCCAGACCCCACCGCCCGAGTTGACCGTGCGCGCCGTCTGCCGGGGTGCGGGCCTCGCCGCGCGCTACTTCTACGAGACCTTCGCCGACAAGGACCAATTCGTCGGAGCGGTGTTCGACGCCGTCATCGCCGAACTCGCCACCACCACGCAGGCCGCCGTCGCCGCCGCACCGCAGACCGATCAGAACCGCGCGGGCATGGCCAACATCGTGCGCACCGTGGCGTCGGACCCCCGGATCGGCGGGCTCCTGTTCAACGCGCAGCTCTCCAATGCCGTCGTCAACGCCAAGCGTGCCGAGTCCGGCGTCCTGCTCGCGACGCTGTACGGACGGGAGATCGGCGTCGCGCTCAAGGTCGGCGGGGACCACACCACCCGCAAGGGGATGGCCACGGCGCACTTCGCCGTCGGCGGCGTCGGTCAGACCATCAGCGCGTGGCTGGCCGGGGACGTCGACCTCTCCCCCGACGAGCTGGTCGACCAGCTGGCCGCCATCCTCGACGAGATCAGTCAGCCACGGCTCTACGGCGGCGCGGAGTCCTGACGAGACGCGCGGTCAGCGCGCGTCGACCGGCGGCCGTCGATCGGCTGCGGTCCGCGGCACCGTCCCGGTGTCGGCGGTGGTGAACTCCTTGGTCCAGCAGGCGAATTCGAGCGTGATGCCGTCGGGGTCCTGGAAGTAGAACGAGCGGACGTACACCCCGGGGTGGACGGACGCGGACACCTGGGCAGGGCTCTCGTCGTGGTTGAGGACCGGGCCGACGCGCACGCCCTTCTCCTTGAGCCGCCGACGGTACTCGTCGAACTTCTCTGCGGGGACGTGGAAGGCCAGGTGGTTGAGCGACCCGACCGCGCTGACGATCTCGCCGATCCCCGGGATGGCCGCGGGTGCCGAGATCCCCGGCACGCCGTCGGGAGCCTGCGCGAACCAGAAGAATGCGACGCAGTCCCCGTTGCCCGCGTCGAAGAAGAAGTGCTGGCCCATCCCGCCCGGCAGGTCCAGCGACTTCACCAGGGGCATCCCCAGGACGTTCGAGTAGAAGTCGACGGTCTTGGCCATGTCGGCGCACACCAGCGCGACGTGGTTGATGCCGCCGAGTTCGAACTCGGAATTGGCGTTATCCGGCTTGATCATCGCGCGTTCCTCGACTCTGAGGTCTGGTCAAGATCAGTATGTGAATCTAACATCGTCAGTCTGCTCCGAACAACGACGCGAGGACGCCATGACGGTCATCCCGTGCGCGCACGACCCGAACGGACGTGGCCGGTCGACGCGAATCGCGCCCGCCTGCAACCACTCACGCTCCGGAGCGTTTCGGTGAGCGGCGGTTCGGGGACGACCCCCGGCGTCATCCGGGAGTTCATCGGAGTGGACTCGCCGTCGGCTCGGCGCGCCGGATCGGGCGGCCACCCCTGCCAGGGGATCTACTACCGCGGTGTCGGCCGCAAGCCGAAGGTGGCGATGATCGCCACCCACTATCAGGTCGACTTCTCCGAGCACTACCTCGCCGACTACATGGCGACCCGGGGAGTGGGCTTCCTGGGCTGGAACACCCGGTTCCGCGGGTTCGAGAGCAGCTTCCTGCTCGACCACGCCCTCGTGGACATCGGCGTCGGCGTGCGCTGGCTGCGCGAGGTGCAGAACGTGGAAGCCGTGGTGCTGCTGGGTAATTCGGGGGGTGGTTCGTTGATGGCCGCCTACCAGGCGCAGGCCGTCGATCCCCACGTGACGCCGATGGACGGCATGCGTCCGGCGGCGGGCCTCGGCGAACTCGAGGCAGCCGACGGGTACGTGGCGAGCGCGGCCCATCCGGGCCGGCCCGAGGTGCTGACGGCGTGGATGGACGGCGCGGTGGTCGACGAGGCCGACCCGGTGGCCACCGATCCCGATCTCGACCTGTTCGAAGGCGGCAACGGACCGCCGTATCCGGCCGACTTCGTCGAGCGCTATCGGGCGGCGCAGGTCGCCCGGAACCACGCCATCACCGACTGGGTCGAGCGGGAGTTCACCCGCGTGCGCGCCGCCGGGTTCTCCGATCGGCCGTTCACCGTGCACCGGACGTGGGCCGACCCGCGCATGGTCGACCCCACGATCGAACCGACGAAGCGACCGCCGAACACCTGCTACGCAGGGCAACCCGCCCGGGCCAACCGGTCGGCCCGGGGCATCGCCGCGGCCTGCACGCTGCGGAGCTGGCTGGGCATGTGGAGCCTGCGTCACGCGCAGACCAGTGCCGAGCCGCACCTCGCGCGCATCGACGTCCCCGCCCTGGTGATCAACGCCGAGCAGGACACCGGCGTCTTCCCGTCGGACGCCCGCCGCATCCACGACGCGCTGGCGAGCACCGACAGGACCCTGTGCGCGATCGACTCGGACCACTACTTCACCACTCCCGGCGCGCGCAGCGAGCAGGCCGACCTGATCGCCAAGTGGATCGCGAAGCGGTTCCGCTGAAGGGAAGTGAGGACTGACGTGACCATCCGGGTGCTGGCCCACTTCGTACCGGGCGACAAGGTCCGCGGGCTTCTGACACCGCACTCCGACTGGCTCGACGTCCGGTTCTGCGCCGAGAGCGACGATGACGCGTTCCACCGCGAACTGCCCGAGGCCGACGTCGTCTGGCACGTGCTGCGGCCGCTCTCGGCCGGCGACGTCGACGGCGCCGGAAAGTGCAGGCTCATCCACAAGCTCGGCGCGGGAGTCAACACCATCGACGTCGACGCCGCCACCCGGCGGGGCATCGCGGTCGCGAACATGCCCGGCGCCAACGCGCCCTCGGTCGCGGAGGGCACCGTCCTGCTGATGCTCGCCGCCCTGCGCAGACTCGTCGTGCTCGACCGGGCCACCCGTGCGGGTGCGGGCTGGCCGTCGGACCCGACGCTCGGCGAGACCGTGCGCGACATCGGCGGCTGCACGGTCGGGTTGGTCGGGTACGGCAACGTCGCCAAGCGGGTCGAGACCATCGTGTCGGCGATGGGCGCGACCGTCGTGCACACCAGCACCGGGGACGACGGCCACCGGGGCTGGCGATCGCTGCCCGACCTGCTCGCCGAGAGCGACGTCGTCTCCCTGCACCTGCCGCTCACCGACGCCACGAGGGGACTCATCGGCACCGAGGGGCTCGCCGCGATGCGGGCCGACGCCGTCCTGGTCAACACCTCGCGCGGCCCCATCGTCGACGAGTCCGCACTGGTGGACGCACTGCGCGACGGGCGCCTGGCGGCGGCCGGCCTCGACGTGTTCGGCGAGGAGCCAGTACCCGCCGACAATCCACTGCTGGCGCTCGACAACGTCGTCGTCACCCCGCACGTCACCTGGTACACCGCCGACACCATGCGGCGATACCTCGCGGAGGCCGTCGACAACTGCGAGCGGCTGCGCGACGGACGCGAACTGGCGAACGTCGTCAACGGGGTTCAGCCCACCTGGTGAACCTGGTGAACGACGTGCTTGACGCGCCTCCCGGTGCATTGGGTAACGTCGGTCCCAACCGACCGGTTGATCAGAGGAGACCCGCATGCCCATCGCGATCCTGTCCGAACACACCGACCTGGCCGATTCGGTGCGCTCGTTCGTCCAGCGCGTGGCCCCCTCCGACGTGTTGCACGAGGCGCTGGAGACTCCGATCGCCAACCCACCGTCCTACTGGAAGGGCGCGTCCGAGCAGGGCCTGCAGGGCGTCCACCTGTCCGAGGACGTCGGCGGGCAGGGCTTCGGCATCCTCGAACTGGCCATCGTCCTCGCCGAGTTCGGCTACGGCGCGGTGCCCGGCCCGTTCGTACCGTCCGCGATCGCCAGCGCGCTGATCTCGGCCAACGACGCCAACGACAAGCGGCTCGAAGGCCTGGCGTCCGGCGAGGTCATCGGCGCATACGCGATCGACTCCAGCCTGACCGCGACCCGGCAGGGTGCCGGCCTGGTCATCCGCGGCGAGGTCCGCGCCGTGCCCGCTGCCGGACAGGCCTCGCTGCTGGTGCTCCCCGTCGCCCTCGACGGCGACGAGGCATGGCTCGTCCTCGACGCCGACCAGGTCGAGATCGAACCCGTCGCGAGCGTCGACCCACTGCGTCCGCTGGCGCACGTGCGGGCCAACGCCGTCGAGGTCGGCGACGACCGCGTGCTGTCCAACCTCAGCCGCACCCGGGCCCGCGCGCTGATGTCCACGCTGCTGTCGGCCGAGTGCATCGGCGTCGCACGGTGGGCCACCGACACCGCGGCCGAATACGCCAAGATCCGCGAGCAGTTCGGCCGCCCGATCGGCCAGTTCCAGGCCATCAAGCACAAGTGCGCCAACATGATCGCCGAGACGGAGCGGGCGACGGCGGCCGTGTGGGATGCGGCGCGTGCGATCGATGAGACCGGTGACGACACGAACTACGAGTTCGCCGCGGCCGTCGCCGCCACGCTGGCACCGGCCGCCGCGCAGCACACCGCCCAAGACTGCATCCAGGTGCACGGCGGCATCGGGTTCACCTGGGAGCACGACACCAACGTGTACTACCGGCGCGCGATCGTGCTCGCCGCGTGCTTCGGCCGCGCCGCGGACTACCCGCAACAGGTGGTCGACGTGGCGACCGCGACCGGCATGCGCCCGATCAACATCGACCTGGACCCCGACACCGAGAAGCTCCGCGAGGAGATCCGCACCGAAGTCGATGCGCTGAAGGCGATGTCGCGCGAGGAGCGCACCACGGCGATCGCCGAGGGCGGGTGGGTGCAGCCGCACCTGCCGAAGCCGTGGGGCCGCGCCGCCGCACCGATCGAGCAGATCATCATCGCGCAGGAATTCGCCGGTGGGTTGGTGAAGCGCCCGCAGATGGGCATCGCCGCCTGGATCATCCCGTCGATCGTCGCCTACGGCACCGACGACCAGCAGCAGCAGTTCCTGCCGCCGACCTTCCGCGGCGAGATGATCTGGTGCCAGCTCTTCTCCGAGCCCGGCGCCGGCTCCGACCTGGCCAGCCTGACCACCAAGGCCACCAAGGTCGACGGCGGATGGCGCATCACCGGCCAGAAGATCTGGACCACCGGTGCACAGTTCTCGCAGTGGGGCGCCCTGCTCGCACGCACCAACCCGTCGGCGCCGAAACACGGTGGCATCACGTACTTCCTGCTCGACATGAAGTCCGAGGGCGTCGAGGTGAAGCCGCTGCGTGAACTCACCGGCAACGCGATGTTCAACACCGTCTTCATCGACGACGTGTTCGTGCCCGACGAGATGGTGCTGGGCGAGGTCGACCGCGGCTGGGAGGTCAGCCGCAACACGCTGACCAACGAGCGCGTCTCGATCGGCAGCAGCGAGCCGCCGTTCCTGGCGAGCCTCGAGCAGTTCGTGGAGTTCGTCCGCGACGGGCACTTCGACCAGATCGAGAAGCACGACGCGGGCAAGCTGATCGCCGAGGGACACGCCGCCAAGCTGCTGAACATGCGGTCGACGCTGCTGACGCTGGCCGGCGGGGATCCGATGCCTGCCGCCGCGATCAGCAAGCTGCTGTCGATGAAGACCGGGCAGGGGTACGCCGAGTTCGGGGTGTCGTCGTTCGGCACCGACGCGGCGATCGGTGACCAGGGCGAGCAGTCCGGCAAGTGGGCGGAGTACCTGCTGGCGGGCCGAGCCACGACGATCTACGGCGGTACCTCCGAGGTACAGCTCAACATCATCGCCGAGCGTCTGCTCGGCCTCCCCCGCGATCCGTAGTCGGGAGACGTTGCGGCGAACTAGGGTTGGGCGATGCATCCGGGGACGCCGAGCGCGCCGGCGGGGTGGTATCGCGACCCGCGCGACCCGTACTCGATGATCTATTGGGACGGCGCACGCTGGTCGCCGCATCGGCGGCCGGCGGCCGGGGTCGGCGCCCAACCCCTCACCGTGCCGCCCGCGGCGCCGCGCGCCGATCGATCACCCCATCAGGTGATCCCAGGCCTGGACAACACGATCCTCACGGGGATCGGCGCCGTCGTGGTGATCGCCGTCGTCATGTTCGCGGCCTTCTGGATCTGGTCCCAACCCGCGGGATTCGACGAGTCCCGCGCGGCGGGCGTCGCGTCGGGCCAGGACGGCCCGGCGCGTACCGCGTTCGAAGCCGGTTCCGACGCGGCGGCGAGCTGCGAGATGGCCTGGGACGCCGCGAAGAAGTTCAGCGAGTTCCACGCGTTCTCGAGGATGAGCTTCACGGAGGGATGCGCGGCCGCACTGGCGGCACCGCGACCGAAGTCGGCGGACAGGCCGATCTGAGCCGGTGCGACGATTGACGCACGCACCCGCGGGGAAGGATCCAGAGATGACTGCCACCGCACCCGTCCTGCTGTACGACGGCGTCTGCGGCGTGTGCAACCGCGGGGTCCGCATCATCCTGCGCTTCGATCGGCGGGGCACGCTCCGGTTCGCCGCGCTCGACGGCGAGTTCGCCCGCGGCGTCATCGCTCGCCACCCCGAGCTTCAGGATGTCGACTCCGTCGTCTACGTGACCGATCCGGGGCTCCCCGGGGAGACGGTCGACGTCCAGTCGGCGGCGATGTTCCGCGTCGCGGAGTACCTCGGCGGCCCATGGCGGCTGACGCTGGCGGCGCGGGTGATCCCGCGGGGGCTGCGCGACTGGGCCTACGCGCGGTTCGCCACGGTCCGCTACCGCGTCGGCGGACAGTACGACACCTGCCCGATCCCGCCGCCCGAGGTGCGTAGCCGGTTCATCGACGCCGCCTGACGTCGCCGCTGGTGCTTGAATTCGTACAACGTCGGCCGGCAGGAGGTGTCCCACGAGCGACCCCAGGTCGACCGTCACGCTGCGCCAGCTCCGGTACTTCGCCGTCCTCGGCGAGGAACTGAACTACCGCCGCGCCGCCGAGCGACTCTTCATCACCCAGCCCGCGCTGTCGACGGCGATCAAGGCGCTCGAGCACGCCTTCGAGGTGGTGCTGTTCAGCCGCAGCACCCGCGGGGTGGCGCTCACCGACCTCGGAGCGGCGTGGCTGCCGCAGGTACAGCAGGCCCTCGGCGGCGTGGACGCCGTCGTCGACAACCTCGTCACGCTCTCCGGCACCCGGCACGGCGTGCTCCGACTCGGATACCTCATCGGCACCGGGGCCGATCTGCTCTTCCGCCTGGTCCGCCACTTCGAGGCCGTCTACCCCGACGTCACCGTCGAACCCATCGAGTACGACTTCGCCGATCCCACCGCGGGCCTCGCCGACGGCGGCACCGAGGTGGCGATCATCCGGCCGCCGGTCGACCTGCCCGAGCACCGCATGCTGATGCTGGACTCCGAGTCGTGGGTGGCCTGTCTGCCCCGTGACCACCGGCTCGCCGAACGCGCGGAGGTCGAGATCGCCGAACTGCTCGACGATCCCATCGTCTGCGCACCGCTGACGGCGGGCCCGTGGCGGGATTACTGGCTGGCGATGGATGTCCGGGGCAACCGGCCCCCGACCATCGCCGCGGTGGCGGCGACCTACGAGGCGGAGACCACGTCGATCGCGCGGGGCCTCGGCATCAGTTTCACGTCGTCGTCGGTGGCCCGGTTCTACGAGCGGCCCGGCATCGTCTACGTGCCCATCACCGATCGGCCGCCGAGTTACACGGCGCTGGCATGGAAGCCGTCCGCGCTCTCCCCGCAGGCGGATGCGCTGGTCAGACACGTGCAGTCGCACTGGAACTTCGGCGAGACGCCGCCACCGGACGCGGACTGATAACTGCTCGTTATGAGCAGATCAAAACAATGAACTTCCGCCTGCCGGCCGAGGACGCTTACCTGTCTACAGGTGTAGTCCCGAAGCCTTGACCTGGAGTGATCATGACCGATGCGCTAGCTTCCACCACTCATCACCAACCGCCCGTCAACGACGAGGACGCGCGGCTCACCGAGTTCGGATACGAGCAGAAGCTCGACCGCTCGGTAGGCCGTCTCGCGTCGTTCGCGATCGGGTTCGCCACGATCAGCGCGACGACGGCGGTGTTCACCGGCTTCGGCGCCGGCTACTTCACCGCCGGCGCTCCCTTCGTGTGGACGCTGCTGCTCGCGGCCGCCGTCTTCCTCGTCTGGGTCGTGATCGCCGCCGACCTCACCGCGAAGATTCCGCTCGCCGGCTACGCCTACCAGTGGACGAGCCGGATCCACGGCTCGACGCTCGCGTGGTTCACCGGCGTCATGGCGCTGGCCGGCTGGATCTGCGGCATGACGGGGGTGGGCTTCATCCTCTCCGGCTACCTCGGCGGCCTGTTCGGCTGGGACATGTCGCAGAGCGTTCAGATCCTCGTCGCGATCGGCGTCATGGCCGTCTGCATGCTGGTGAACCTCTACGGCGTGCGGTTCGCGACGATGGTCAATAACATCGGCGTCAGCCTCGAGTTCGTCATCACCATCGGCGCGACCATCCTGGTCGCCATCGTCGCGTTCTCCGCACCCGAGAACCACCAGTCGTTCTCCGTGCTGTTCACCGGCGGAACGTCCGAGGGCGCCACCCCGTACATCGTCGCGTGGCTGGCGGCGTCGCTCGGACCGTTCTTCGGTCTGATCGGCGTGGAGGCCAGCGCCGACGTCGCCGAGGAGACCAAGAACGCTCGACACGTCATCCCGCGCACCATGTTCTACGCGCTGACCGCATCGATCGTCATCGAATTCCTGATGTACGTCGTCTACGTGCTGGCCATCAAGGACGCCGCGGCCGTCGAGGCCAACGGTGCCGCTCCGATCGAGGAGATCATCACCCAGCAGGTCGGCCCGGTCGTCACCAAGATCGTCGTCGCCGTCGCCCTGACCAACGTCATGGCCTGCATCCTGGCGAACATCCTCGTCGCCACGCGGCTGACCTACTCGATGGCTCGCGACAACATGCTGCCGTTCTCCCACGTGTGGCGGCACGTGTCCCCCACCAACCGCACGCCCACCTACGCGGTGCTCGGCCTGTTCGGCTTCTCGACCGCGCTGCTCCTCCTGGCGCTGGTCAGCGAGAAGGCGTTCTTCCTGATCCTCGGACTATCGGCCCTGGCGGTGTTCGCCACCTACGTGCTGCAGACCATCGCGCTGATCATCGGTCACCGCCGGGGCACCATCCCGACCGCGGAACCGGGCACGTTCGACCTCGGCCGCGCACGGATGCCGATCTACGTCGTCGGCCTCGTCGTCTTCAGCCTCGTCTGCGTTGCGCTGATCGTGTTGCCGCAGTTCGCCGGCAACAAGTGGGTGTTCCTCGGACTCGTCGCCCTCGCGGGCCTCTGGGCGGCGACGGGGTTGCGCAAGCGCCTCGCCGCCGGCGACGCGGGGCCCGACTACGCCAAGACCCACCTCTCCTGATCACCCACCACTCTTGAAGGGAAGTTCCATGACCACAGCACATCTCGGCACCAGCAACCTCGTCGCCGTCGAACCGGGCGCCATCCGCGAGGACACCCCCGCGGGCTCGGTGATCCAGTACAGCGACTACGAACTCGACACCTCCAGCCCGTTCGCCGGCGGGGTCGCATGGATCGAGGGCGAGTACATGCCCGCCGAGGACGCCAGGATCTCGATCTTCGACACCGGCTTCGGGCACTCCGACCTCACCTACACCGTCGCGCACGTGTGGCACGGCAACGTCTTCCGGCTCGACGACCACCTGGACCGGCTGCTCGACGGCGCGCACAAGCTGCGCCTGGACCCCGAGATCACCAAGGACGAACTGGCCGACATCACCAAGCGCTGCATCGCGATGTCACAGCTGCGCGAGTCCTTCGTCAACCTCACCGTCACGCGCGGGTACGGAAAGCGCAAGGGCGAGAAGGACCTGTCCAAGCTGACCCACCAGGTGTACATCTACGCGATTCCCTACCTGTGGGCGTTCCCGCCCGCCGAGCAGATCTTCGGCACCACGGCGATCGTCCCGCGGCACGTGCGCCGGGCCGGCCGCAACACCGTCGACCCGACCATCAAGAACTACCAGTGGGGTGACCTGACGGCCGCAAGCTTCGAGGCCAAGGACCGGGGCGCCCGCACCGCGATCCTGCTCGACTCCGACGGCTTCGTGGCCGAGGGCCCGGGCTTCAACGTCTGTATCGTCAAGGACGGTGTCCTGGCGTCGCCGTCACGAAATGCGTTGCCGGGCATCACCCGCAAGACGGTGTTCGAGATCGCCGACGCCATGGGCATCGAGGCGACGCTGCGCGACGTCTCCAGCCGCGAACTGTACGACGCCGACGAGATCATGGCCGTCACGACCGCCGGCGGCGTCACCCCGATCAACTCCCTCGACGGGGAGCCGATCGGCAACGGCGAGCCCGGGCCGATGACGGTGTCGATCCGCGACCGGTTCTGGGCGCTGATGGACGAGCCGGGCCCGCTGATCGAGGCCATCGAGTACTGAGGCTCGGCCAGGCGCCGGCGTGGCCAGCTGACCGGCGTCCTGTGGAGTATTTCCGGCGCTCACCGCCGGAAATGCTCCACGAGTCGCAGCCGACTCAGGGCAGGATCGAGTCGACGTAACCGCCGTCGACCCGCAGAGCGCCGCCGGTGGTCGCCGACGACAACGGTGACGCCAGGTAGGTCACCATGTTCGCGATCTCGACCGGCTCGATCAGCCTCTGCAACAACGACTGTGGGCGATGCAGGCGCATGAACTCGCGCTGCGCCTCGTCCCATGGCAGCGACGAGTCGACCAGTTCGTAGACGAAGTCCTCGACGCCCGCGGTGTGCGTGGGACCGGCGATGACGGAGTTCACCGTGACGCCGGTACCCGCCGCCTCCTTCGCGAAGCCCCGCGAGACCGCGAGCAGCGCGGTCTTGGAGACACCGTAGTGGATCATCTCGGCGGGAATGACGATCGCCGAGTCGCTTGCGATCTGGATGGCCCGGCCCCAGCCGCGTTCGACCATCCCGGGCAGGTAGGTGCGGATCAACCGGACCGCGGCCAGCACGTTGACCTCGAAGTAGTTGCGCCACTGGTCGTCGGTGATCTCCGAGGCCGGGACCGCGCCGAAGATGCCGAGGTTGTTGACCAGGACGTCGACGTGCGGCAGCTCCGCGAGCAGTCGATCGACGCCCTCGGCACTGCTGACGTCGACCGCCACGCCGAGGACGTCGGCCCCGGTCGACTCCCGCAGACGTGCGACCGCGTCGTCCACCTTCTCCGCGGACCGGCCGTTGACGGCGACGCGAGCGCCGCTGCCCGCCAGCCCTTCGGCAATGGCGTACCCGATGCCCTGAGTCGATCCGGTGACGAGTGCGGTCTTGCCCGAGAGGTCGATGTTCACGGTGGTGTCTACCACCGCACGGCGAGAACTATTCCGACTCGGGCTTGGCCGGCTCGCCGTCGATGTCCGCGGTCTGTCCGTCGACCTCGTGCTTGGCCAGCTCCCGCTTGAGGATCTTGCCCGTCGGGTTGCGCGGCAGTTCGTCGAGGAAGATGACCTCGCGCGGCACCTTGTAGCGGGCGAGGTTGTCCTTGACGTAGGCCTTGATCGTGTCCTCGTCGACGCTGGCGCCCTCCGCCTTCACGACGAAGGCCCGCAGCCGATGGCCCCACTCGTCGTCCTCGACGCCGAGTGCGGTCGCCTCGATGACCTCGGGGTGGCCGCTGATCAGGTCTTCGACCTCGGCGGGGAAGACGTTCTCGCCGCCGCACACGATCATCTCGTCGTCGCGGCCACTGACGTAGAGCAGGTCATTCTCGTCGAAGTAGCCGACGTCGCCCGACGACATCAACCCGTCGATGATCTGCTTGTGCCCGCCGCCGGTGTATCCCTCGAACGGGAAGGTGTTGCCGACGAAGATGCGGCCCACCTCGCCGCGGGGGACCTCCTTGCCGTCGTCGTCGTAGAGCTTCACGCGCACGCCCTTGACGACGGGACCGACGGTCGCCGGGTTGATCGACAGGTCCTTGGGTCGCGCGATGGTCGCGAACGCGATCTCGGTGGACCCGTAGAGGTTGTAGACGACGGGGCCGAGATCCTTCAGTGCCCGGTTGGCCAGCTCGCCACCGAGCTGCGACCCCGACACGAAGACGATCCGCAGGCTCGACAGGTTGGGCTTGGGGCTGGTCTTCTCCAGTTCGTCGAGGATCCGCGACAGCATCACCGGCACCACGACCATCGCCGTGACGCGGTGCTTCTCGATGTCGGCCAGCACGGTCGCCGGCTTGAACTTCCGCCGCAGCACCAGCGTGCAGCCGAGCATCGACGCGATGGTCGCGTGCAGGAGCCCCAGCGCATGGAACATCGGCGCCGGCAGCGACGTGACCTCGCCCGCCTTGAACGGCACGTGGGACAGCACGCCACCGATCGGTGCGAGCGACGGCGGGCTGCTGCGATTGGCGCCCTTCGGCGTCCCGGTGGTGCCACTGGTCAGGATGATGATCTTGGCGTGCTTGTCGCTCTTCGGCGGCGGGGTGTTCTTGCTGCGGGCGATCAGCTCGGCAAGCGTCTCGTCGGTGCTCTCGGACGGATCGGAGTTGTCCGGGTTGGTCGGCAGCGCGCGGAGCTTGCCCAACTCGGGTGACGCCGCGCTGCACGCCTTCGTGTACTCGTCGTCGTGGATGATCAGCTTGGCGCCCTCGCGCTCGGACACCTCCTTGATCTGAGGTCCGGAGAACTCGCTGTTGAGCAGGATGATGCGGGCCCCGACCCGGGCTGCCCCGAAGAACGCGATCGGGAACCACCGGTGGTTGCGGATCAGCAGCGCCACCCCGTCCCCACTGCGGACCCCCAGGCTCGACAGCCCGTGGGCGACGGCGTTGACGGCCTCGTCGAGTTCGGCGAACGTGACCTCGCCCTCGTCGTCGATGACGGCCGTGCGGTGCGGCGTGCGGCGCGCGTTGAGAGCGGGGATCATCCCGAACTCGCCCCACTTGCGAATGTCGGTCAGCATCGCCGCCATGTGCTGCGGCGCTTCGATCTTCAGGGCGCCGGCCTCGAACATCTTGCGGGCGTAGTGCAGTTCGGCTGCCCCGCGCTCCAGATACTGCTGAGCCTTGGCGGGCAGGTCAGTGAGGTCAATCATGACGACCACCCTATGTGACGGGTGTCGACTTCCGGCCCCGAACTGAGACCCCTCACAACTACGATGGAGCCATGGCGAGTCCGCGGTCCCTGGAGATCGGTGGCCGGACACTCATGGTCACCAACCCGGACAAGATCGTCTTCCCCGAGTACGACGGCCGGCCCGGCGTCACCAAGCTCGACCTGATCGAGTACTACCTGGCCGTCGCGGACGGCGCCCTGCGCGGAGTCGCCGGCAGGCCGATGATCCTGAAGCGGTTCGTCAAGGGCATCACCGAGGAGGCCGTGTTCCAGAAGCGGGCGCCCGAGAAGCGACCGGACTGGATCGACGTCGCCGAACTGAAGTACGCCTCCGGGACGTCGGCCAAGGAGGCGGTGCTCCGCGAGACCGCCGGGGTGATCTGGGCGGTGAACCTGGGCTGCGTCGACCTCAACCCGCATCCGGTGCAGGCGGAGGACCTCGAGCATCCCGACGAGTTGCGCGTCGACCTCGATCCCATGCCCGGCGTCGAGTGGCCACAGATCGTCGACGTCGCGCTGGTGGTTCGGGAGGTCCTCGCCGACTTCGGGCTGACGGCGTGGCCCAAGACCTCCGGGTCGAAGGGCTTCCACGTGTACGCCCGCATCGAGCCGCGCTGGCCCTACCGGCAGGTGCGGCTCGCCGCCGAGACCATCGCCCGCGAGGTCGAACTCCGCGCGCCCGATCTCGCGACCAGCCGCTGGTGGAAGGAGGAACGCGAGGGCGTCTTCGTCGACTTCAACCAAAACGCGAAGGACCGCACCATCGCCTCGGCCTACTCGGTGCGCTCCCGCCCCGACGCGAGGGTCTCCACACCTCTGACGTGGGACGAGGTGCCGACCTGCCGGCCGGAGGCGTTCACGGTGGCGACGGTGCCCGCCCGCTACGCCGAGATCGGCGACCCCTGGGAGGGCATGGACGACTTCCCCGGCGGGCTCGACGCCCTGCTCGAGCGGGCCAAGGAACTCGGCCCGGCGGAGAAGGCACCCAAGGGCGCGCGGCGCGCGAACGGCGCGGGAGGCCGCACCTCACCGATGCCGCTCATCGAGATCGCACGCACCAAGACCAAGGACGAGGCCCTCGCGGCGCTCGACACGTGGAAGTCGCGTCACCCCGACGCGGCCGACCGTCTCGAGCCCATCGACGTCCTGGTAGACGGCATGCGGGGTCCGAGTTCCATCTGGTACCGCATCCGGGTGAACCTTCAGCACGTCCCCGAGGACCAGCGGCCTCCGCAGGAGGACCTGATCGCGGACTACTCGCCGTGGGAGAAGCACTCCGGGCCGCAGGGCCGACCTCCGGGTTCTTAGCAACTATTTAGTGCTGACTCCCCAGGACCTTATGTCTGCTGCATAACTTCGGTACTACGTCGAGGACATCGGGCACGTACGTAGGCGTACAGCCGCCCCCGACCAAGTATCGAAGGGAGACCGCTCATGGGTACCACCACCCGGATGCCGGCTTCGAAATCCCCGTTCCGGTACGGCAATCCGACGATCGACTGCAAGGGTGCCGAGGTTCATACCCTCTGCAAGCAGCTCGCATCGGTCATGACGGTCAGTGGATTCATCGACCAGACCAACGTCGAGTGCCTCAGCGATCGGGCTCGGCACTGCGTCATCCCCGAGAAGGCCTTCGTCCTCGACCTCACCGGCGTGGAGTCGTTCGCCAAGGCAGGCATCGCCCTGCTCGACGCGATCGACGACGCCTGCTTCGCCGCCGGCGTCGAATGGTCGCTCGTCGCGGGCGAGGCGCTGACGCACATCCTGCGCGTGCACGCCCAAGACCCGGACCTGCCCGTCGCGCACTCGGTTCCCGAAGCGCTGCACCACTTCTCGGACGTCGCCGACGAACGCCGTCGACTCCTCCCCATGCTCACCAAATCCGCTTAGTCGAGAGGAATCACGACGATGTTGCTTGACGTTCGTTGGCTCGCCCATCTGCTGCGCGGTCGCCGCAGGCACCCCGCAACCGCCGGCCACCCGGCCTGATCGGCCTCAGCCGGTAAGTCCTGCGACGGCCTCGGCGACCGGGGTGTCACCACCGATCAACTCGAACGTGACCCCTGCCGCCGCATCGCCCGACACCAATTCCGCCAGTACGGCGGCGACGTCCGCTCGGGGAATGCTGCCCCTCTCGGTCTTGGTCGCCGCAGTCACCCGACCGGTTCCGCCGTCGTCGGTCAGCCCACCGGGTCGCACGATCGTCGTCGACAATTCGGCGCGCTGCCGGACGTTCGCATCGGCCGCCGACTTCGCCTCGAGGTAGGCGGCGAACACCTCGTCCTGATCGTCCGTGGGTTCGTCGGCGCCGATCGCCGACACCATCACGTACCGCCGGACTCCCGCGGCGACCGCGGCATCGGCCAGCAGGATCGCTCCGTCGCGATCGACGGTCTGCTTCCTCTCGATGCTGCTACCCGGCCCCGCACCTGCGGCGAACACCACGGCGTCGGCGCCCTCGAGGAGCGCCGCCACGTCGTCGACCGACGACTTCTCCAAATCGACGACGAGGGCCTCTGCGCCCGCCGCCTCGAGGTCCGTCCGGTGATCCGGGTTGCGAATGAGACCGGCCACCGAGTCACCCCGGTCGGCGAGCAACCGCTCCAGCAGCAAGGCGATCTTCCCGTGGCCGCCGGCGATCACGATCCGCCTACTCATGATGCGAAGACCTGCGAGTCGTCGCCGAAGGCCTTGAACTCCAACGCGTTTCCAGCGGGGTCGCGCAGGAACATGGTCCACTGCTCACCCGGCTGACCTTCGAATCGTACGTAGGGCTCGATGACGAAGTCGACATCTGCCGTGCGTAACCGATCGGCGAGCGCGTGAAACCTCTCGACGGTCAGGATCAGCCCGAAGTGCGGCACGGGGACGTCATGGCCGTCGACCGGGTTGTGCGTCCGCTCCACCGCGGTGGGTGCGAGGTGCGTGACGAGCTGGTGCCCCGCGAGATCCCAGTCGATCCACGCGTCGGCGCTGCGTCCCCGTTCGAGGCCGAGCACGTCACCGTAAAATTGCTGGGCACGGCCCAGGTCGTCCACGGGCACGGCGAGGTGGAAGCGCGGGATGGGTGAGTCGAGAACCGTCATGCCACCACTGTGCGCCGTCGACCGTCGTCGCCGCATCGTCGGGGAACGGGGCCCTCCCACCGGCCCGTCCGGCCCCTCCCGCGGCCCCGCGCGACGGCGGCGACGATTTCATATCTCACCTGCGAAAACATTGGTCACATATGTTCTCCGGATCCAGGTGTCACGGCGTGTGACTTGGGGCACTCTGGAGTCAGCGTCGTGACGGCGCCCCGATGAAAGGTGGCGCCACATGGGCGGCAGACTGCGTGGCTTGACCCGCTGGAGCGAGGCCCCGGCCCGCGACGTCGAGACGGCGACCACGCCGAAGGTGAACGTCCTGAGAGGTCTGGCCGCACGCGCGACGACGCCGCTGCTGCCCGACGACTACCTGAAGTTGATCAACCCGCTGTGGAGCGCCCGCGAACTGCGCGGAGTGGTCGTCGACGTACGGCGCGAGACCGAGGACTCGGCCACGGTCATCATCAAGCCCGGCTGGGGCTTCTCGGGGAACTACCTGCCCGGGCAGTACCTCGGCATCGGACTGCGCGTCGACGGACGCTGGCACTGGCGGTCGTACTCGTTGACGTCGGTGCCGCAGACCGACGGCAAGAACGTCTCCATCACCGTCAAGGCCACACCGGAGGGCTTCCTCTCCACGCACCTGGTCAACGGTGTCACGCCGGGGACGATCGTCCGACTGGCGTCGCCGAAGGGTGACTTCGCACTGCCAGACCCGCCGCCGTCGCAGCTCCTGTTCATCTCGGCCGGCAGCGGCATCACGCCGATCATGGGCATGCTCCGGACGCTGAAGGCACGAGGCGAGACACCCGACATCGTCCATATCCACAGCGCCCGGTCCGCCGAGGACGTCATCTTCTACGACGAACTGCGCACACTCGAGAAGGACCAGCCGAACTACCGGCTGCACCTGCAGCTCACCGCCGAGATGGGCAAGATCGACTTCACGGAACTCGACGACGTGGTCGGCGACTGGTCCGGCCGGTCCGCGTGGGCCTGCGGGCCGCCGGAGATGCTGGACGCGGCCGAGGAGGCGTGGACCGAGGCCGGTGTGCGAGACAGCCTGCACCTGGAGCGCTTCACCATCGCGCGCACCGACAAGGGCGGCGAGGGCGGCACCGTCCTGTTCAAGAAGTCCGACAAGACCGTCGAGGTGGACGGGGCCACCTCGATACTCCAGGCCGGTGAGGACGCGGGCATCCAGATGCCCTTCGGATGCCGCATGGGCATCTGCCAATCATGTGTCCTCCCACTGGAATCGGGTTACGTCCGCGACATCCGATCCGGCAACGAGCACGGCGAAGGCGACCGAATTCAGACCTGCATCTCCACCGCATCCGGCGACTGCACCATCGACATCTAAGGCGACGACGACATGGCCATCAGTGACATCAAGCAGTACACCCACCTATCCGCAGCGGACGTCGAGGAACTCGGCCGCGAACTCGACGCCATCCGTGCCGACATCGAGGAGTCCCGCGGCGAACGGGACGCCCGCTACATCCGCAGGGCCATCCAGCTGCAGCGCGGCCTCGTGGTCGGCAGCCGTGTCGTCCTCATGGCGAGCCGCAACAAGTGGGCGTGGACGCTCGGCACCGCGATGCTCGGCACCGGCAAGATCATCGAGAACATGGAACTCGGCCACAACATCACCCACGGTCAGTGGGACTGGATGAACGACCCCGAGATCCACTCGACCGAGTGGGAGTGGGACACCACCTCTCCCACCGAGCACTGGAAGAAGTCGCACAACTTCATCCACCACAAGTACACCAACATCGTCGGCCTGGACGACGACATCGGTTACGGCATCATGCGTCTCACCCGCGACCAGCGGTGGGAGAAGTGGATGATCGGCAACCCGATCTACAACGTGCTGCTGGGCACCCTCTTCGAGTGGGGCGTCGCGCTGCACGGGGTCGAGACCACGAAGTGGCGCAAGGGTGACAAGTCGATGGCCGAGGTCCGCAAGGACCTGAAGATCATCGGCAAGAAGGTCGGCAAGCAGGTCGGCAAGGACTACGTCGTGTTCCCGGCGCTCGCCGGACCGGGGTGGAAGCACACCCTCGGGGCGAACGCGGTCGCGAACCTGATCCGCAACTACTGGTCCTACATGGTGATCTTCTGCGGCCACTTCCCCGATGGCGCGGAGAAGTTCACGCAGGAGGAGTTCGAGAACGAGACGCAGGCCGAGTGGTACCTGCGCCAGATGCTCGGCAGCGCCAACTTCAACGCCGGCCCGGTGATGGCCTTCATGAGCGGCAACCTGTGCTACCAGATCGAACACCACATGTTCCCCGACCTGCCGAGCAATCGGTACGCCGAGATCGCGGTCCGGGTGCGGGCGCTGTGCGAGAAGTACGACCTGCCCTACACGACGGGTCCGATCCTGCGGCAGTACAAGCAGTCGTTCGTCACCATCGCCAAGCTTGCGCTGCCGGACCGCTTCCTGAAGGGGACGTCCGACAACGCTCCCGAGACGAACTCGGAGCGGAAGTTCGCTCAGGTCCGCCACCTGCGACTCGGCCAGGTCGACCCCGAAACGGGTCGGCGTCGGGGGCTGCGTACCGCGATGCGGGAGCTGCAGAGCAGCAGCGCGGCGTAGCCCGCTTCCGGTCCCCGTCCGGAACGGACGTTCACCCAGCGCGGTGGGGCGCCGCCAGTCGAGCAGAATCGAACTGGCGGCCCTCGCCGAACAGGTAGCCGCGGAAGTAGGCGGCGACGTCGGCGACGACGATCCCCTGCAGGATCACGTCCCAGACGGCGGCGAGCCGGTCGACGAGGTCGGACGGGTTGGTCCCGAAGCTCGCAACCGCCCAGACGCCGTAGGCCGCACTGGCGATGGAGCGGCCGACGCCCTCCGGATCCACGTCGCCGCGCACGTCGCCCTGTGCCTGACCGAGCCGCAGTTGGGCTCCTATCGCATCGGTCCAGGCGTCGAAGTGCCGCGCCGAGTGTCCGGTCGCCCGGCCGACGGTCTCCATCAGCTGCGAGCTGACCCGCGCGCCCGCGTCGTTCACGTGCAGATATGCCACGGCGAACGTGCCCCGGATGACGGCTTCGAGTGCCGACCCGCCGTCGTCGGCGGACGTGTAGGCGTGGTGCACCTTTGCGTTGGTCTCGACGAGGATGGCCTCCGCCACCGATTCCTTGCCGTCGAAGTGGTGGTAGAACGCGCCCCCGGTCATGCCCGAGTTCGCGATGATCTCGCTGGTGCCGGTGTAGGAGTAGCCCTGCCGGGCGAACAGCCTGACGGCTGAGTCGAGGATGCGTCGACGGGTCGCGACGGACCTCGTCTGACGGCGCTTGTCACCGCCACGGTCGATCGTCGTTGCCATGCGCGCACCTCCGTCGATCGTGGACGTACACCGTCACGTTTGGTGTACGAGTGTTCACTCACGGTATCAGGGGCGCATTGCCACAGTCTGCGACGTGGCTCACAGATCACGAAGAGAAGCGGGTGTCTACCGTCTCAGTGCGGCGGCCGCTGCGGTGCAGACCGCATCGGTGATGCGTGCGACCAGCGGGCTGTCGAGCTTCCAGCACTGCCAGAACAGCGGCACGTCCAGGTGAACGTCCGAAATGGGCCGGAGTCGGGCGTCCGCGTCGGCCAGAGACTCGGGGAACATCCCCCACCCCACGCCGGACCGGACTGCCGCGGCGAAGCCCTCCGCCGAGGGCACGTAGTGCGTCGGCGGGTCGATCGGCCGCCGGAACGCCCTCCGGAGGAACAGGTGCTGCAGCGCGTCGTCCCGGTTCCACGCGACGTTCGGGGCGAGCGCCGCAGCGCGGGCGGTGAACCCGTCGGGGAAGCACCGTTCGGCGAACGGTGCCGACGCCGCCGCGACGTAGCGCATCACACCCAGCGGGTACACCCGACACCCCGGCACCGGCGTGCGCTCGGTGGTGACGGCGCCCAGCGTCGCCCCCTCGCGGAGCAGCCGGGCCGAATGGTCCTGATCCTCGATGCGGACGTCGAACAGCACCGACTCCAGACTGCCGAAGACCCGAACGAACCAGGTGGCCATCGAGTCCGCGTTGACTGCCAGGGCGACGCGCGGTGCCGAACCGCCGTCGCCGCCGACCTCTGCCAGGACCTCCGCCTCGAGCAGCGCCGACTGCGCGGCCAGCCGCAACAGCGGGATTCCGGCGGCGGTCGCGGTGCAGGGCCGTTCGCGCCGGACCAAAACCTGCCCGACGCGCTGCTCGAGTGCCTTGATGCGCTGGCTCACCGCGGACGGAGTCACGTGCAGGGTGCCCGCCGCACCCTCGAAGGAGCCGGCCGCCACGACGGCCGCGAGCGCCGCGAGTTGTTCTGCGTCGAGCGCCACGCTCGCGATGTTATGGCACGTCAGCGCGAGCGGAATGCATCCAGCGCGGTCGAGTGACGCGTCAGTTCGGCGAACATCGGCTCGTGGCCGGGGTCGGCGTTCACCGCCGCCCACAACCGATCCCGACCCGCCGCCGAGATCGGGAGGAGTCCGGGATCGTCGACGACCGACAGCAGGGTGTCGAAGTCCTCGGCAGATCCGCGCAGCGGGCGCGGGTTCGATTCGTCGAGCGCGCGCTTCACCACCGCCGCCATCGGGCCGATCTGGAAGAGCCGTAGCGCGGTGTCGTAGGTCCCGCCGAGCTGATCGGTCAGATCGAGCGCCTCCCGCAGTCCCACCTCCGCCGCCATGACGAAGGCGTTGGTGATCAGCTTGTATCGGACGCCCGAGCCGACCGGACCAACGCGCTCCACCTTGCCCAGGACGGACAGCACGCCGGCAGCACGCTCTGCGGCGTCGGGTTCACCGCCGAGCAGGAACGTCACCGCCGCCTCGCGGGCGTATCGCACGCCGCCGACGATGGGCGCGTCCACGACGGACACGGAGGGATCGGCTCGCTCGAGCACGGCGTCGATCATGGCCGGCGTGGTCGTCGATCCGATGACCAGGACCGAGCCGGCACGCAATCCGGCGAGGATGCCCTCGCTGCCGAAGTGTGCGGCCGGAATGTCCTGCGACATCACGAGACTCACGACGACGTCGGCCCGCTCGGCGGCCTCGGCCGCGGTCCCGGCAGCCTTTGCTCCCGCGGCGACGGCCGCGTCCAGGCGCCCGGCGTCCCGGTCGTAGGCCACCACCGGGTGTCCCGCCGCCACCAGGTGCGGCACCATCTCCGAGCCCATGTCGCCCACGCCGACGATGCCCACCGTCACCGATCCCACTGTCGTCATCGTCTCTCCCAAGGACTCGTGCCGACCACGGTGGCCGACGCCATCAACGCTATTGAGCCGAAGGATTCCCGGCATTGCGGCTAGCTGGGGGTGACGGGTGCGGGAATCCGTCAGCGCCGCGGATGGGCAGCCGAGTCGGTGGCCGCGGCAGAGGCCGCGGGAAAGAACACCTCGACGAGATCGCCCGGCGCCTGCGGGCGGCCGAAGTAGAAGCCCTGCGCCATGTCGATCCCCAGTCGCACCAGGGCCGACCGCTGACGCGGTGTCTCGACGCCCTCGGCGACGACCGGCAGGTGCAGCGCATGGGCCAGTGCGGCAACGGCGGTGAGCAGCGGCGGCGGATCGCCCGCCTCGGTGACCGCCGCCACGAACGAGGCGTCGAGCTTCAGGAAGTCGCTGGGCAGCCCCTGCAGCCTGCCGAGCGACGAGTAGCCGGTGCCGAAGTCGTCGATGGCGATGCGGACACCGCCGGCACGCAGCTCGGAGAGGGCGGCGATGGACGAGGGGCGGTCGCCGTCGACCACGGTCTCGGTGACCTCGAGCACCAGACGCTCCGCGGACCAACCGGTCTCGCCGAGCGTGTCGAACACCTGTGCCGCGTAACCCTTTTGCACCAGATCGAGCCCGGAGACGTTGACGCTCAACGAGATCGCGGCCCCACCCGACCGCTCGTGCATCCAGCACGCGTCCCGACAGGCGCGCCGCAGGACGTAGTGGTCGAGTGCGCCGATGAGGTCGTTCTCCTCGGCGAGCCGCACCACCTCGGTGGGCGACAGGTCCGGACGCGACACCGGCTGCCACCGCAGCAGCGCCTCCACGGCCACCACACTGCCGTCGGCGAGCGAGATGATGGGCTGGTAGCGGACGTTCACCGTTCCGGCGTCGATGGCCTCCCGCAACTCCGTGGCGATCGACGGCAGCAGGGCCGACTCCAGCATCGTCCGGTTGCGGCCACTGCGTCGCGATCGACGCAGCGCCGTGTCCGCACGGGCCAGCACGGCAGATGCCGTCTCGCCCGACTGCCACGCCGTCACGCCGGCCGAACACTCGCTGGTGATGGCCTCGCGCAATCGGTGCGTGAGCGAAACCGCTTGTCGCTCATATGAATTCTGCAGCAGTACGCCGAACTCGTCAGCCGCGCGCCGGGCGAGGATCTGTTCGGGCTCGAGCACGCCGCGCCACGCCGCGACGACGTGGTGCAGCACCTCGTCGCCCCTCGGGCCACCCAAATCGTCGTGGATGATCCCGTAGTCGTCGAGGGTCAGCAGCACGACCGCAGGCCGGGGACCGCCCGACTGTGCCCGGCTGATGACGACCCCGAGCAGCCGGTCGAACCCGCGCCGGTTCAGCAGGCCGGTGTCGTCGTCCAGTTCGGCGTTGTAGACGATGCGACCGAGAATGGCGATGAGAACGCCCATGGTCACCGTCGTGGCCGAAGCCACGACACTCGACCACCACGGCGCCGCCGGGGACAGGACGACCGCCGTGCAGCAGCAGGCGACGGCCAGGGTCAGGTGCGCCGCCGTGGCCCGCCACGACACGAAGAACGCAGCGCAGGCGATGAACACGTACAGCGTCGCGAACGACACCGCGACCGTCGGGTCGGCCGACTCGTACACCGAGACGGTCGTCTGCACGGTCGCCGTCGCCACGAGGACGTGGAGCTGCCACAGGCGCAACCGGGCACCCCACAGCAACGTCGCCGTGCCGACGATCACCGCGATCGCCGCGTTGGCGAACTGGACGGTGGGGGTGCCGAAGCTGGTGGGGGACACGGTGGTCGTCACCGCGACCAGCAGACCTCCGAGCAGGAAGCACGAGCCGCCGGTGCGGGTCATCAGCGTGGGAGTGGCCACGCCCGGCCACATGTCGCCGCGCGTGAGCGCCGCCCACTCTCCTGGCCTCGACCCCACGGCGGCATCCTAGCCTGGCAAATCCGGGGCCGAGGCGAAATCCACTCAGCGACGCTCCGAGCGGCGCAGGGCGACCGGGACCTACGCTGGCCGGATGAGTCTGGTCGGCACCACCCCGCGCCCGCACCCGGCCCGCCTCGAGCTGGCCACGTACCCCGTCGTCGGCGCCATCGACGCCCGCTACGGCGACATGGACGCCAACGGGCACCTGAACAACCTGGCGCTGGGCTCGCTGCACGAGAACACCAGGGCGACGTTCAACGCGTCGGTGTTCACCGACGTGTACGACCTCGCGACGCGGCGGCTCCGCCTGGTCACCGCGACGAGCGTCGTCCACTACCTGCACGAGGCGCACTGGCCGGCGCGGATCCAGACCGCGGTCGGAGTCGGCACCGTCGGACGGACGTCCTACACGGCCTCCACCGCGCTGTTCGTCGGCGAGCGGTGCGTCAGCCTGTGCGACACCGTGCTGGTCGCCCTTGGCGACGACGGCCCGACCCCGATCCCCGACGACGCCCGCGAGCGCCTCGAGGCGTCACGCCTTCTCGGAGGCTGAACCGCCGGACGGCCAGTACTGCTCGTCCGACGTCGCCCGGGCACCGAAGATCGCCTGCCCGACCCGGACACAGGTCGCGCCCTCCTCGATGGCGGTCTCGAAGTCTCCCGACATGCCCATCGACAGGCCGCCGTCGCCGACGAGGTCGAGGTCCCGGGCCTCGTCGCGCAGGCCGCGCAGCAGCGCGAAGCACGGCCGCACCCGCTCGACGTCGGCGCTGAACAACGCGATCGTCATCAACCCGCGCACCCGCAGGGCGCCATAGTCGGGCAGCGTCCGCAGGAACGGGATGACGTCCTCGGGAGCCAGCCCGTACTTCGAGTCCTCCCCCGACGTGTTCACCTGCGCATAGACGTCGAGCGACCGGCCGAGCGCCTGCAACCGTCTGTCCAGCGCCTCGGCGGCCTTCACGCTGTCGAGGCCCTGGAACTCCGCCGCGAACTCCGCGACGTCCTTGGCCTTGTTGGTCTGCAGGTGGCCGATCACCGACCAGGACACGTCGAGGTCGGACAGCTCCTGCCACTTCCGCTTCGCCTCCTGGACCTTGTTCTCGCCCAGCACCGTGCACCCGGCGGCGACGGCATGCCGGAGCCGATCCTCGGGCACGGTCTTGGAGACGGGAAGCAGCTGGACCTCGCCCCGCGGGCGTCCCACCCGATCCAGCGCCGCGTCGATGCGGGCGCGGACCCGTTCGAGGTTCGACGCGAAGTCACTCGTCGTGCGGGCCGTCGGGAACGTCACCGACTCCGCGCCGGTCTCGTCGTCAGGCATGCCACGAATCCTATGCCCGGGCGGTCAGCCGCCGATCTCACCCGCGATGCCGCGTTCCAGGCCGGATCGCGTGGACGTCGGCAGCACCAGCAGGCCGTCGAGTTCCCTGTCGGCGAGCTCGAGGGACTGTGCCCTCTCCTGGGCCGTCGCCGACTCGTCCTGCGCCACCCGGATGAGGCTCTGCGCCCGCGCCAGCCGCTGCTGCGCCTCGCGGGAGAAGTCGCTGCGGCGCAACCGGATCGCCTCGGACTCGGCGGCGTTGAACGACGTCACGTAGTCCTCCACCGCGGACAGGTACGCGTCGGCCGACGCCCGGTCGTCGAGCAGGTCCTCGGCCCGGTCGGGGCGCAGGACGTCGGCCCGCAGCTTGGCGCGGTGGAAGCGCATGACGCGCTCGTCGCCGACGTCGGTCATCAGGGGGAAGTCGAGCAGCTTGGCCGCGTCGAGTTCGTACTCCAGCCACCGCGCGTCGGTGCGGGCGTGCTCCTCGACGGTGCGCGTGATGGCGCGCCACTGCAGCGCTGGATCGCCGCGCGTGCCCACCGACCGGGGCTCGGCGTCGGGCTCCGCGACCGGCTCGAGTTCCGGTTCGTCGCGGGGGCCGCCGAGGCGCAGCGACCGCACGGCGTAGAACACGGCGAGTCCCACGGGAACGAGGAGGAGCAGCACCTCGATCAGACGGATGAGCAGGACCACCTCACCAGGATGCCATCGCCGCCGACGTGCCACAGCCGGGCAAAGGTGAGAAGAATCCGGACTGCGACTTTAGGGTCGTCACGGATGAGGAGGAACCCATGAACCGGCTCGACCGCTTCTTCGAGATCACCGAGCGGCACTCCACGATCGCCCGCGAGTGCCGCGGCGGCCTGGTCACGTTCATCGCGATGGCGTACATCATCGTGCTGAACCCGATCATCCTGTCGAGTTCGCCGGACGTGGCGGGCAACAGCCTCGACTTCGCCCAGGTCTCGGCGACCACGTCGCTCGCGGCGGGCGTCATGACGATCCTGTTCGGCGTCATCGCGCGACTGCCCTTCGCCTTCGCGGCCGGCCTGGGCATCAACTCGTTCCTCGCGACGACGGTGGTCGGCTCCGTCACCTGGCCCGAGGCCATGGGCCTGGTGGTGATCAACGGCGTCATCATCGTGATCCTGGCCGCCACCGGGCTGCGCAGGCTGGTGTTCGACGCCGTGCCGATGGAGCTCAAGCTCGCCATCACCGCGGGCATCGGACTGTTCATCCTGTTTATCGGACTGGTCGACGCCGGCTTCGTCGGATCGACCGGCGTGCCGTCGCCTCCGGTCGGGCTCGGCTTCGGCGGCGTGGGATCCATCAGCACCGTCCCCGTCCTGGTGTTCGTCTTCACGCTGCTCCTGACCGGCGTGCTGGTCGTCCGAAAGGTGCGCGGCGGCATCCTGATCGGACTCGTCGCGGGGACGGTCGTCGCCGTCGTCATCGAGGCCATCTGGCACCTGGGTTCGGCGGTCGACAAGCCCGGCGGGTGGAGCCTGTCGGTGCCGACGCTGTCGGGGTCGCCGTTCGCGCTGCCCGACCTGTCCCTCGTCGGGGCCTTCACGCTGGACAGCTTCGGCCGCATCGGCATCCTCGCCGCGGTGATGCTGGTGTTCACCCTCGTGTTCGCGAACTTCTTCGACGCCATGGGCACCCTGACCGGACTGTCCCGCGAGGCCGGGCTGTCCGACGCTAAGGGCAACTTCCCCCGGCTGAAGGCGTCACTGATCGTCGAGGGCGCGGGCGCGGCAGTCGGCGGCGCGACCTCGGCCTCCTCGAACACCGTGTTCATCGAGTCCGGCGCCGGCGTCGAGGAGGGGGCGCGCACCGGCCTGGCCAACGTCGTGACCGGGGTGCTGTTCCTGGCCGCGATGTTCATCTCCCCGCTGGCGTCGATCGTGCCCACCGAGGTGGCCGCGGCCGCCCTGGTCGTCGTCGGCGTGATGATGGTGTCGCAGCTGCGCCACATCGACATCTCGGAGTTCTCGGTCGCCATGCCGGTCGTGTTGACGGTGGCCGCCATGCCGTTCACGTACTCGATCGCCAACGGCATCGGGATCGGCTTCATCGCCTGGGTCGTGACCCGGACGGCGACGGGCAAGGTCCGCGAGATCAGCCCGCTGCTGTGGGTGGTGACCGCCGGCTTCGTCGTCTACTTCGCCCGCGGCTGGCTCGAGACGCTGGTGGGCATCTGAGCCGCCCGCTTCCGAGATTGAAGCCACCGCGTGAAAGTGCGAGAGGCAATGTCGGTGGCGGCCATCTCGCGGAGCCCCAACGGTCTCCCGCTCACCACGTCTGAGAGTCCGCTGTGCGGGTAGCCTTCGCACCATGAGTGCGGGTCTCTTCGGGCTTCTGGACGACGTCGCGGCACTGGCCAGGCTGGCGGCGGCCTCCGTCGACGACATCGGTGCCGCCGCCGGACGCGCGACGGCCAAGGCCGCGGGCGTCGTGATCGACGACACCGCGGTCACGCCGCAGTATGTCCAGGGCATCACCGCTGACCGCGAGCTGCCGATGATCCGGCGGATCGCGATCGGCTCGCTGCGCAACAAGCTGCTGTTCATCCTCCCCGCCGCGCTGCTGCTCAGTCAGTTCGCGCCGTGGCTGCTGCCGGTCATCCTGATGATCGGCGCGACGTACCTCTGCTACGAGGGCGCGGAGAAGGTGATGGCACGCATCTTTCCGGGATCACACGGTCACGAGGCGCACGCGACCCCGACGGCGGTGACCGGCGAGGACGCCGAGAAGACGATGACCGCCGGCGCGATCCGCACCGACTTCATCCTGTCGGCCGAGATCATGGTGATCGCGCTCGACGAGGTCGCCGATCAGGCGTTCTGGTCGCGGCTGATCATCCTCATCGTCGTCGCCATCGTGATCACCGCGGCCGTCTACGGCGTGGTGGCCGCGATCGTCAAGATGGACGACGTCGGCCTGAACCTGGCGCAGCGCTCGTCGACGTTCGCGCAGAAGTTCGGCCGCGGCCTGGTCGCCGCGATGCCCAAGGTGCTGGCGACGCTTTCCGCCGTGGGCACCGTCGCGATGCTGTGGGTCGGCGGCCACATCCTGCTCGTACAGTCCGACGCGCTGGGGCTGCACGCGCCCTACGGCCTGGTCCACGGCTGGGAGGAGTCCGTGCACCACGCCGTCGACGGTGTCGGAGCGGTGCTCGGTTGGCTGCTCAACACCGGCGTCTCGGCGGTGCTCGGCCTCGTGGTCGGCGCCATCGTCGTCGCGGTCGTGCACGTGCTGCCGTTCGGCAAGAAGAAGGCGCATTAGCCTCGACGGCGGGTTGAGCTGGGCGTTCGCCGGGTATGTCCGCGCGGACGGAGTGGGTTGGCCACCGTCGTGACCCGAGGGAGGCGTCGCTAGATGGTCGCCAGGCTCGATGAACTCCAGCAGCGGCGCCGTGGCCTCGGGTTCGCCATCGCGGTGGTCTACAAGTACATCGACGACCAGGGCGGGTACCTCGCGGCCCTGATCACCTACTACGCGTTCGTGTCACTGTTCCCGCTGCTCCTGCTCCTGACGACGTCGCTGGGCGTCCTCCTCGCCGGGCACCCGGAGCTGCAGCAGCAGATCGTCTCCTCGACGGTGAGCCAGTTCCCGGTCATCGGTGAGCAGCTCCAGCGTCCCGAGGAACTCAGCGGCGGCGTCATCGCCGTGGTGGTCGGTATCGCGGGTGCCCTCTACGGCGGGCTCGGCGTCGGGCAGGCCGTGCAGAACGCCATGGACACGGTGTGGGCCGTCCCTCGCAACAATCGGGCGGATCCGATCCGGTCGAGGCTGCGCAGCCTGCTGCTGCTGGTGGTGCTCGGGTCGGCGGCCGTCACGGCGACCGCACTGTCCGCGGTCGGACGCGCCACGGAGTCACTCGGAGGAATTGGCAAGGCGGTCCTGATCCTGGCCGCCATCGCCATCAACGCGGGCATCTGCCTGATCGCCTTCCGGGTGACCACCGCCCGGCACCTCACGTACCGGCAGGTGCTACCGGGGGCGCTGACCGCCGCGATCATCTGGCAACTGCTCCAGTCGTTCGGCGCCGGTTACGTGGCCCGCGTCGTGACGAATGCCAGCGCGATCAACAGCGTCTTCGCACTGGTCCTCGGCCTGCTGGCGTTCCTCTACCTGGTCTCGATCAGCCTCGTCATGTGTGCGGAGATCAATGCGGTGAAGGTCGATCGGCTGCACCCGCGGGCATTGCTCACGCCGTTCACCGACCACGTCGACCTCACCCGGGCCGACCGCAAGACCTATGCCCGCAAGGCAAAGGCGGAGCGCGTCAAGGGATTTCAGCGGGTCAGCGTTCGGTTCGACCCGTCCCACGAGCAGCGCGACGAGGGCGTGCCGCCGAGCTGAGACTCAGCCGGCGCCGCGCTCGGCGGGCAGCGGTGGTGGCAACGGCGTGGTCTTGGTCGGCGTCGGAGACGTTCCGGTCGACGGCGCCGTGGCAGCACCGGGGGTGTGGAAGTCGATCCACGGCTCCTCGCGGATCACGTTCTCACCGCTGCTGATGATCAGCGACTTGGCGGCGACCTCGTATTCGATGCCGTCGTTCTCGGCGACGAACGCGCCGCCGTCCTTGCGCTCGGCGTCGAGGATCACCTTGGCGCCGTCGCGGATCCGGACGCCGCGGTACTGGTAGTCGCCGTTGCTGGTGCAGATCGCCACGCGTGAGGAGTCGGTGCTGCCGAACTCCACCACCACCGACGGTGACGGGCAGCTCGCCGTCGAGTCGACGTAGCCCCGGGCGTCGGTCGACGGCGCGGCGGATGCGGCGGGCACACCGATCGCCACCAGCACGGCGCCTGCCGACGCGGCAAGGGTGAGGCGAAACGGGGAAGCTGACATCGACTTCCACGACACCACGCGACGGGTGATTGCGCGAGTGCCCACGCCGATCTTCGGCGAATCGTTAGCGCATCGACACCCGTGACCGGGCGGCGGACCCTGCGGGCGGCGTGATGCCGTGCGCGATCCCGTTCGCGGCGTGGATTCCGGCGGCGGCGCGCGCCACCTGTCGAAGGACGTATCGGCGTAGGTCAGTTGGTCGCTGGTACAACATGTTTCGATCGTGGCCCGATCCGCACCGAGAGAGAAGTGGCACCAAGGTCACTGATCGATAAGATAGTGCCATGCATTCGGTAGCGATCCTCGCCTACGACGGCATGTCCGGCTTCGAATCCGGGGTGGCGGCCGAGATCTTCGGGCTGACCGAACTCTCCGAGCGGTTCTCGGCCGGTATCGCGCGGCCCTGGTATTCGATCCAGGTGTGCGCCGAACGCGAGGAGCTGCGCATGATCGGCGGCGCGACGCTGCGCACCCCGCACGGCCTGGCCGATCTCGCGGCCGCCGACACCGTGATCATCCCGAGTGTGTGGGACGTGACCGATCCCGCGTCACCCGCCCTCGTCGAGGCGCTGCGCAGCGCGCACGACCGGGGTGCCCGGCTGGTGTCGATCTGCTCGGGAGCCTTCGCACTGGCCGCGGCGGGCGTCCTCGACGGCCGCTCCGCCACGACGCACTGGCTCTACGCCGACCTGCTGCGCTCGCGCCACCCCGAGGTCCACGTCGATCCAGCACCCCTCTACGTCGACGGTGGTGACATCCTCACCAGCGCGGGATGTGCTGCGGGACTTGACCTCTGCCTGCACATCGTCCGGTCCGACCGCGGCGCCCAGGTGGCGAACGACGTGGCCCGAAGACTGGTCGTCTCACCGCATCGCGCCGGCGGCCAGGCCCAGTTCATCGAGAGCCCGGTGCCCGAACCCGCCGCGGACGGCCGGATCGCCGCCAGCACGGCGTGGGCGCTCGCCCATCTCGACGTACCGATCACCCTCGACCAGATGGCGGAGCGCTCGGCGATGTCGCGGCGGACCTACCTCCGGCAGTTCGCGAAGGCGACCGGCACCACGCCGGTCAAGTGGCTCATCGAGAAGCGGATCGACGCCAGCCTCGCGCTGCTGGAGGCGTCGTCGCTGTCCATCGAACAGGTGGCGGCGCGCGTCGGCTTCGAGTCGCCGGTGACCTTCCGCCACCACTTCACGCGTGCGATGCACACGACGCCCAGTGAGTACCGTCGCTGCTTCGGCCGGCCGGACCTCACGTTCGAGGCCGGTCGCGCGTCTACCGGGTGATGACGACGATTCCGTTCGAACGGGCGATCCAGGAGCACGGCACCACGGTGCTCCGGGTGTGCCGTGCGGTGCTCGGCCCCGGACCGGATGCCGAGGACGCGTGCTCCGAGACGTTCCTGTCGGCCCTGCGCGAGTGGCCCGACCTTCCCGACGGCGTCAACGTCGAGGCGTGGCTCGTCCGGGTCGCCCAGCGCAAGGCCGTCGACGTCACCCGGTCCCGGCTGCGGCGTGCCGTGCCGACCGCGGACCTGCCCGACCGCGGCGTCGTCCCCGACAGCCCCGACCGCGACCTGTGGCGCGCCGTCGCCGACCTGCCCGAGCGACAGCGGCTCGCCGTCGCCTACCACTACCTCGGCGGGCTGCCGCACACCGAGACCGCGGAACTCATCGGCGGGACGGCGGCCGCCGTGCGACGCGCGGCCTCCGACGGCATCACCGCCCTACGCAGAACCCTCACCGACCGGACGGAGCAGACCTCGTGATCGACACCGACCTCTTCCCCATCGACGCCGCGGCGCTCGGGACCCTGCACGACCGTGTCGTCGCCGCCGCGGCACGCGACGGCCTCCTCGACGTCGCCTACCGGGACGTGGGCACGCCCGTGGGCACGCTGCTGCTGGTTGCGACGGAGACGGGCCTGCTGCGGGTCGCCTACGAGCGGGAGGACTTCGACGCCGTCCTCGCCGTCGTCGCCGACAGGGTGAGCCCGCGCATCCTGAGGGCACCCGGCCGCCTCGACGACGCCGCCCGCCAGCTCGACGAGTACTTCGCCGGGACGCGGCAGAGCTTCGACCTACCGCTGGACCACGCGCTGTCGGCCGGCTTCCGCAGGACGGTGCAGCAGGCCCTGCCCGACATCGGCTACGGACACACCGCCAGCTACGGCGACGTCGCGCGCGCCGTCGGCAACCCCGGTGCGGTGCGCGCCGTCGGCAGCGCCTGCGCCACCAACCCGCTGCCCGTCGTCGTGCCGTGCCACCGGGTGCTGCGCAGCGACGGCAGCCTCGGCGGCTACGTGGGCGGCGCCGCGGCGAAGACCGCCCTGCTGGACCTCGAGCGCGCCGCCTGACTCAGACCAGTCTGAGCGCCCGCAGATCCGCGACGTACTTGCGGATCAGCTCCCTGTCGAGGTGCGGGATGTCCTGATCCGAACCGACCTTGGCCGATCGAACGGCCCCGCGGAACACGTCCGTCGGGGCGACCGCACCGCGCAGCGGCTGCTCGGGTGCGCGGTAGGCGTCGAGGAGGACCAGTGCCGAACGCTGACGCTGCTGCTCGGGCAGACCCCGCAGCGCCGCCTCGAACCGCGCGAACCACTCGCCGTGGTCGTCGATGCGGGTGATCGCGGCGCCGTCCTCGATGAGCCAGTCCACGAAGACGTCGAGCGACACCCCGTCGTCGTGCGGGTTCATCACGTCGTAGGACCGGAACGAACTCTCGCGACCAGTCGTGAACTCCCCTGAATCGGGGGCATCGAGGGGAGTTGGCGACTGCTCGGCAGGAGGGGTCGGCGAAGAACCGGCGCCGAGCGTGGTGATCGCCTCGGCGACGAAGTCGGCGGGCAGGCCGTCGTAGTGCGCCCGCGGCCGCTCACCGGAGCCGTCGTCGGCGTAGAAGCTGCGCGGCGCGATCCCGGTGGCCAACAGGCTGATCACCAGGCGGGTGAACGCGTCCGGCACGTTGACCTGTCCGGCGAAGCCGGTGTGCGCGAGGATCATGTCCGACCGGAACACGCTGACCGGCAGACCGCACAGGTCGTGCGCCTCGCGGAGCAGCACCTCGCCCGCCCACTTGCTGTTCGCGTAGCCGTTCGCGTAACCGCCGTCGAGCGGGCGGCGCGGGCTGGTCACGCGGATGTCGCCGTCCTCCACGAAGTCCGGCACACCCATCGCGACCGCCACCGTCGACAGGTAGGTGACCGGCTTGATGCGCCCGCTGATCGCGAGCCGGATCACCTCGGCGGTGCCGACGACGTTGGGGCCGAACATCTGTCCGTAGGGCAGGACGTGGTTGACCAGCGCCGCCGGGTGCACCACCACGTCGACGTCGCGCGACAACCGGCGCCACGTCGGATCGTCGAGGCCGAGGTTGGGTTCGCCGATGTCACCCGGCACCACGTCGAGGTGCCGTCCCGCGAGGTCGCGGAACTCCGCGAGCAGCGCCGCGTCGCCGGTGTCGAACGCCGCCTCCAGGCGGCGGTAGGCGGCGTCCGGATCGGATCCGCGCACCAGGGTGATCAGTCGGCCGCCGGTGCGGGACAGGCGCCGCAGCCACTCGAGCGCCAGGAACCTGCCGAGGTAGCCGTTGGATCCGGTCAGCAGCACCGTCTCGGCGCGGCCGGTGGCCGGCGGCAGGTACGCGGCGGCCTTGAGCGTGGACTCGTCGATGAACTTGGACAGCACCAGGTCGGCGGCGGCGATCTCGGTCACGTCGGAGCCGTGTACGGTCACCGCCGTCGGACGGGTGCCACCGGATGCCCGTTCGGCCTCCACGTAGCCGGCCAGCGAGCCTAGGTCCGCCGACGACGAGATGATCACGCCGACGGGCACCTCGACGCCGAACAGGTCGCCGAGCAGGCTCGAGAACGTCAGCGCCGAGAGGGAGTCGCCGCCGAGGTCGATGAAGCGTGTGTCGGATTCCTGTGCGGCACCGGGCAATCCGAGCAGCGCCTGGGCGGCCTGCACCACGGTGTCGAGGACCGGCTGGTGCGCCGCAGCCTCGCGCAGCGCCCGGAGTTCGTCGGTGCGGGCCTCGGCCAGCTGGGCGTAGAGCGCCTCCAGCCGTTCGCCGTAGTGCTCCTTGAGCCTGGGGCGCAACAGCTTTCCGACACCGGACAGCAGCCCGTTGTCGGTGCTGAACGGTTCGGTCTCGACGAGAAAGTCTCCGGGCACCTCGTAGGACTGCAGTTCGGCGGTGCGGGCCGTGGCCTGCAGCGCTTCGCGCAGCGCCGACACCAGCCCGTCGCCGTCGCCCGCGAACCGGGCGAGCGCGTCCTCGGTCGGGACGACGACGGCGAGCAGCGACGAGCGTTCACTGTTGCCGTACACGAAGATCTGGCGCACCAGCGGCGCGCCGGCGTAGATCGCCTCGAGGTTGGCGACGGCCACGAACTCGCCCTGCGCCAGCTTGAGGACGTTGTTGCGGCGGTCGACGTAGGCCAGGTGGTCCGGCGCGATCTCGGCCATGACGTCCCCGGTGCGGTAATACCCGTCGGCGTCGAAGACCTCGGCGGTGACCTCGGGCCGCTTGTAGTACCCCGGCGTGGCGGTCAGCGTCTTGACGAGCAGTTCGCCCCGTGGGTGCGGGCGGTCGGTGGTGAAGTACCCCAGCTCGGGGACGTCGATCAGCTTGTAGTCGATGACGGGCGGTCGTCCGATGACGCCGTCGCGCATGACGCCGCCGACCTCGGTCAGTCCGTAGGCGTCGACGAGGTGGATGTCGAGGCACGACTCGACGAACGCCTTCATCTCCGGAGCGAGCGGTGCGGTGCTGGTGAATCCGCCGAGGACGCGGCCACCGACGAGGTCGTCGCGGATCTCGCGCTTGGCCGTCAGTTCCGCGTCGTCGGGGGCGGCGCCATCGGCGACCAGTCGGTCGACCCGGGTCTGGTAGCGCTGGAAGAGCATGTCGACGACGCGCGGGACCAGCGCCAGCTGCGTCGGGCGGACCAGGCTGAGGTCCTCGAACAGGGTCGACAGGTCGCTCTCGGGCACGAAGTAGCTGGTGCCGCCGGTCTGGAACGACGCCGACAGCGGGATGCGACCACCGAGGTGGTTGAGCGGCATGAAGTTCACGTTGAGCACCGGCAGCTCGCCGTCCTCGACGAACTTGATCGTCCACAGCGTCTTGAGCATGCGTTCGGTCCACATGGCGCCCTTGGGCAGACCGGTGCTGCCGGAGGTGTAGAGGATCATCGCGAGCCGGTCGTCGGTGCCGGACGCGAAGGGAGGCGGCTTGGGCAGGCCGCGCCCTCGGTCGACGACGTCGGCCATCGTCTCGATGGTGACCGCCTCGTCGGTCAGCCGGACCCGGGCGCGCCGAAGCGCCTCGCGGTGGTCGTCCACCTCCGGATCGAAGTCGAAGACGACGAGTCGACGGATCGACGACGTGCCGAAGGTCGCCTCGGCGGCGAGGTCGAGGTAGTCCGCGCTGACGGCGAGCACCCGCGGTTGCGCCTCGAGCAGAATGGGCAGCAGCCGTGCCGCCGACGAATTGTGTTGCAGCGGAACGGCGACCAGGCCTAGGTAGCCGGTGGCGATGTCAAGGGTCAGGTAGTCCGCGCTGGCGAAACCGATGGTCGCCACGAAGTCGCCGGGGCGTACCGCGTCCTCCGCGGTCCACGCCGCGGCCACCGCCTGCACGTCCGACCACACCTCGGCGTAGGTGGTGGTCTCGAACTCGGGCAGCAGCCGACGTTCCGCTCGACCGGTCTCGGGATTGCGCACCACCGTCGTCGTGCGGCGCCCCAGCGCGGGGCGGTCGGCGTAGCCGCGGGTGAGGGTCTCAAGGACCTCGGTGAGCCGCAGGCCGGGCGCACGGGCGGCGTCCATCACGGCGGGGTCGGGGGCGGAGGCCCGAAATTGAGGGTCGGTGCCCTCCAGTTGAGCGGCGCGCTCACCGGCGCGGTCGGTGCGGACGTCGTCGTGCACGTCGGTCATGGGATGTCCCTCTCGTCGCGTAGCCCTCAGTGACAAGGAACCCGCGCGCGCGATCATTCCGCGCGCCGGCGCGTTCACCCTGGGTCGAGTTAAACATACTCAGCTGGGAGCCCGGCCGGCGTCCCGTTCGGCGAGGTGATCGACTGCACATCGTCTTGCATGCAAGGTTGCATGCATGAGTGTTACCGTCGAATCGTGAGCCACTCGGAACCGTCGAGCGCGCAACGCGCCTACGAGATCGCCAAGGACCAGATCCTGTCCGGCGGCGTCCGCGGTGGTCAGCTGCTCAGCGAGGTCGAGATGGCCGCTGCGCTGGGCGTCAGCCGCACCCCCGTCCACGAGGCGTTCCTGCGGCTGGCCGCCGAGGACCTGCTCGAACTGCTGCCCCGGCGGGGTGCGGTCGTCGTCCCGATCTCGGCCCACGACGCCACCGACGTCCTCGAGATGCGCCTCGCACTGGAGACGTCTGCGGTGCGGCGGCTCTGCCGGTCCAGCGAGGCCGCCGACGCACTCTTCGGCGAGCTGACCACGCTGATCGCCCGGCAGCGCGAGGACGCCTCCGCCGGCGACGTGCACGGCTTCGCGGCCGCCGACGACGCCTTCCACCGCCGCATCGTCGAGGTCGCGGGAAACGCCGTAGGGCACCGGTTCTACTGCTCGATCAGCGAGCGGCAGCGCCGGATGATGGCCGACGCCGCACGCTCGGAGTCGACGCGTCTGGCCGCGCTGATCGACGAGCACGACGAACTCGCGGCCGCCATCGGCGCGCGTGACCTCGCCCGCTTCGAGGCCGCCCTGGTCCTCCACCTGGAGGCGACCTACCGGGTGACGATCGGATGACCAGCGCCGTGCACGCAAGCATCACCACCACCCGCACGACCCGGGCCTGGTTGGCCGTCGCGTTCGCCGCCTTCTGCATCGGCTGGGGCGGCAACGAGTTCACCCCGCTGCTGATCGCCTACGCCCACGATGCCGGCTATTCGCGCATCGACGTCGACGTCCTCCTGGGCGCCTACGTCCTCGGGCTGGTGCCCGGCCTGCTGATCGCATCCACGCTGTCCGACAGGCACGGTCGCCGTCCCATCATGGCGATCGGCGTGGTCGCGTCGGCGATCGGGAGCCTGACCCTCGCCGTCGGCGACGTGGCCGGCTTCGCGGCGCTGTTCGGCGGACGCCTGCTCAGCGGCCTGGCCGTCGGCATCGCGATGGCCGTCGGGTCGGCGTGGATCGCCGAACTGTCCAAGCCCCCGTTCGACGACGCCACCCCGGGCGCCGGTGCGCGCCGCGCGTCGATCTGCCTGTCGCTCGGTCTCGGCGCCGGACCGCTGTGCGCGGGGATCCTCGCCGCCTTTGCGCCGCTCCCGCTGGTGCTCACCTACGTCGTGCACGCCGCGCTGTGCGTGCCGGCGCTGTGGGCGGTGGCGACCCGCACCGTCGAGACCCGCACCGAGGGATCGACGCGCAGCCTGCTGCAGAACCTCCGAGTGCCTGCTGCCGCACACCGTCGCTTCACCCACGTCGTCGTTCCCATGGCGCCGTGGATCTTCGGCTCCGCGGCCATCGCCTACGCCATCGTGCCGGCGCTGGTGGCCGACGAACTCGGGGACTGGGCGCTGCTCTACACCGCCGGGCTGACCGTGCTGACGCTGGCCTGCGGCGTACTGGTGCAACCGATCGCCCGGCGCCTGGACGACGCGTCGAGCGCCCGCGCCGTGGTCGTGTCGATGATCCTGATGACGGTGGGCATCCTCGCCGCCGTGGCCACCGCACTCACGCGGTCGCCGGAACTGGCCGTCCTCGTCGCGATGCTGCTCGGCAGCGGATACGGGATCGCCATCGTGTCAGGGCTTCTCGAGATCCAGCGGATTGCGGAGCCCGACGAGCTGGCCGGCATCTCCGGCGTCTACTACTCGCTGGCCTACGTCGGCTTCCTGCTTCCGGCGGCACTGGCGGCGCTGGCCCGCTACGTCAGCTACCCGGTGATGCTGACCGCGGTCGCCGTGGTGGCAGGTGCGTGCGCACTGCGCTGCGCGTCGGGGTGGTCCAAGCACCTCGACGGACCGTCCGCGAGCTGATCTCAGGCCGGCGGCACCGTCGCCGTCATCTTCTGAATGGTCTGGATCTCGCTGGGCCGGTAAGCCCGCCCGTCCGGCTGGATCAGGTCGTGGAACCACGTCTTCGGCGGCCCGTCGTACGGGCGGTCCCACGAGTCCCACGGCAGGTAGGTCTGCGTGCGGCCCGCGATGAGCCCCCAGTTGTAGACGCCGACGCCGCGCTTCTTCGCGATGGGAAGGATGCCCTCGACGGTGCTGCCCTCCGCACGCGCCAGGTACTCGGTGCAAATCATCGGGCGGCCCAGCGGCGCGAGTTCGTCGATCCTGGCGTCGAATTCGGCCGGTGTGCCGTAGCTGTGGAAGGTGATGACGTCGGAGTTGTCGAGCTGGAACGACGCAATGGCACTGCGCTTCCCAGGGTCCTTCCACGTGCCCTGCCACACCCCGCTGGTGAGCGGCTGTACCGGATCGACCGAGCGGGCCCACTCGAACACCTGCGGCAGGAGCTTTCCCACCACCTGCACCTTGTCGGCACGCTCGACGCTCTTGTACTGCTTGGCCGGGTTGTCCGGCTCGTTCCACAGGTCCCAGCCCAGGATGCGAGCGTCCCCGCGGAAGGCGCCGATCACGCCGGTGACGTAGTCGCGCAGCACCGGCAGGTAGGCGGGGTCGTCGATCAGGTCGGCGCCGGGGCTCTGCACCCAGCCTGAGTTGTGGACGCCGGGCGTGGGCGCCCGCTGCGGGCCGAGCTTCGGGTGTGGATCCCAGCAGGAGTCGAAGAAGACGAACAGCGGCTTGATGCCGCGGTTGGCCGCGATGGTCGTGAATTGCTGTATGCGCCGCAGGAATCCGGCACGGTCCTGCGCCCACAGCTGATCGTGCAGGAACACCCGCACGGTGTTCATCCCGACCTGCCTCGCCACCTGGAGCTCGCCGTCGATGCGCCGCGGGTCGTACGTGCCCGCCTGCCACATCTCGATCTGGTTGCTCGCCGTCACCGGGACGTAGTTGGCACCGACCAGCCAGCCCTGCGCCTGGTACCAGGTGTTCGCACGGTCGGCCGGCCACCTGGTGGCTGCCGCCGCCGTGGCCGTGGGCACACGGGTCAGCGCCGCACCCGCTGCCACGAGCAGCGGGAGTTTGAGGGCTGTCCGGCGGTGCACCTGGTGAACCTACGGTGGCTCGGACGAGGGCTCCGAGCCGCGACGCGCGCCGCAACCACACGGGCACCAAACCGTTATCAGACGGACGCCGGTTGACGGATCGTGTCACTTAGTGACACAGTGTGGTTGTCACTAAGTGACAGCTGACGAAGGGGCACTCATCATCGACACCCGGCAGGCCGAGGCTCGACTGGCCGTCTCCCGGCACGCGTGCAGGCTGTTCTGGGAGAATGGCGTCACGAGGACGAGTGGTGATGACATTGCCTCTGCGGCAGGGCTTTCCACCCGTACGATCTGGCGCTACTTCCGATCGAAGGAGAGTTGCGTCGAACCCCTGCTGTCGAGGTCGACGCAGCGCTTCCTCGGTGTGCTCGACCGGTGGCCACCCGAGTTGTCGCTGGCCGAGCACCTCGCGGTGGACATGGCAGCCCACCCGCTGTCGCCGGAGGAGGTCGCCGACGAGATGGCCGGCCTGCGGATCGCCACCATGACCCGGTCGGACGCTGCGCTGCGCACCGCCTACCTGATGGTGCACGACGAACTCGAGCAGGGCTTCATCCCCGTCATCGCACGAAGGCTCGACCTTCCCGAGGACGACCTCACCGTGCGCGTCTGCGCCGCAGCGGTCACGGGCGCGTTCCGCGTGATCGACGAGGACGTCAGCAGGGCCGTCATCGTCGACGGCCGCAGATTCACCCAGAGCGAGGTGCTGTCGCTGATCGACTGCGCCATTCGCGACGCCACCAACGGACGACTCGGGGGTCCCGTCACGTCGTGACGTTGCCCCACAACAGGTCTCACCCCTCGCAGGTGTGAGGTACCCGCATGCCCGAAACCACCAGAAAGGGAACCCCCATGACCCCCCAGATCTCCGTCGAGGACTTCTTCGCCCCGCCCGTTCGTGCCGCCGCGACCATCTCGCCGGACGGCACCCGGATCGCCTACCTGGCCCCCTACGAGGACCGGCTCAACGTGTGGGTCGCGAGCCTCGACGACGAGTCCGACGCCCGGCGCGTCACCGCCGACGCGAACCGCAGCATCTACGCCTTCGAGTGGACCGACGACCCGCGCTGGCTGCTGTACATGCAGGACGAGGGCGGGAACGAGAACTGGCACGTCTTCCGCGTCGACCTCGACGACCCAGACTCCGAGGCAGTCGATCTCACGCCGTTCCCCGACGTGCGGGCGATGTTCGAGACGTCCGCCGCGCGCCCGGGCAAGGCCATCGTGCAGATGAACCGGCGCGTCCCGGAGTTGCTCGACGTCTACGAACTCGACGTGGCGACCGGTGAGCTGACGCTGCTCGCCGAGAACCCCGGCGACGTGGTCGGCTGGCGCACCGGCCGCAACGGGCAGCTGTACACGTCGTCGCTGACCGCCGACGGTGACGTCGAACTGTTCCTGTGGCAGGAGGATTCGGGCACGATGCGCAGCATCGCCGTCTACGGAGGCACCGACTACCCCGTCGGCATCAACCCCATCGAGATGACGCCCGACGGCACCGGCATCTGGCTGGGCTCCAACGAGGGCAGCGACCGGGTGCGGCTCGTGCGGGTCGACGTCGAGACCGGCGAGGAGACGGAGGTCGACAGCCATCCGACCTTCGACCTGGGCGGGCAGCTCGGCCTGCCGTCACCGCTGATCCTGAGCCGGCGGACCGGAGAGCTGATCGGCGCCCGCTACGCCCGCGAACGTCAGGTGATTCACGCCCTCGACCCGCACTTCGCCGAGGTGCTCGCGAAGCTCGAGGCGCTGTCGGACGGCGACCTGGGCGCAGTATCCTCCGACGAGAGCGAGCAACGGTGGGTGGTGAGCTTCATCCACGATCGCGATCCCGGCGTCACGTTCTTCTACGACCACTCGACGGGCGAGAGCCGCCAGCTCTTCCGGCCGTTTCCGCATCTCGATCCGGCGGCGTTGGCACCGATGACCCCGGTGACCATCCCCTCCCGGGACGGTCTCGACCTGCACTCGTATCTGACGCTGCCCGTCGGCGTCGAACCCGTGAAGCTCCCCATGGTGCTGCTGGTGCACGGTGGCCCGTGGGCCAGGGACGCGTGGGGCTTCCAGCCCGACGTGCAACTGCTCGCCAACCGCGGATATGCCGTGTTGCAGGTCAACTTCCGCGGCTCGACCGGTTATGGCAAGGCATTCGTCAAGGCGGCCGTCGGCGAGTTCGCGGGCAAGATGCACGACGACCTGATCGACGCCGTCGGCTGGGCGGTCGACCAGGGATACGCCGACCGCGACCGCGTCGCCATCTTCGGCGGTTCCTACGGCGGGTACGCCGCACTCGTCGGCGTGACGTTCACCCCCGACGTCTTCGCAGCGGCCATCGACTACGTCGGCATCTCCAGCCTCGCGAACTTCATGCGGACGCTGCCCAACATCGCCCGGCCGTTCCTCGCCAACAACTGGCACCAGTTCGTCGGCAACCCGTCGGACCCGGAGCAGGAGGCCGACATGCTGGCCCGCTCACCGATCACCTACGTGGAGAAGATCACGACGCCGCTGCTGGTGGTGCAGGGCGCCAACGACTCCCGCGTGGTGCAGGCCGAGTCGGACAACCTCGTCGAGGCGCTGCGGGCTCGCGGCGTCGAGGTGGAGTACATGGTCAAGGCCGACGAGGGCCACGGGTTCCTCAACCCGGACAACCAGAAGGACCTCTACCGCGCCGTGGAGCGGTTCCTGGCCGAGCACCTCGGCTGAGTCGACGCCGAGTGTGGGCGTTACGTACGCGGGATGGACGAAAGTCGTACACGAGGCCCACGCTCGGCGGTCAGTCGCACGCGCCCGGTACGGCTAGGTCGTTCCGGCGTCCTCGTCGGGGTCGGGCGCACGATCCTGGGCGGGTTCCAGAGCGACGCTGAACGGTCGCCGACCATCGCTGGACTGGGCGGGATCGGCGGGCTGGAGTCGCACCACCCGACCGACGGCCCGACGCAGTCCGGGCGGTCCCTCGATGCGGAAGAAGTCACCCAGCCGGCCCGCGCGGTACCGCAGGGGCGAACCGATGAACTCGCCCAGCACCACGCCGCTGCCCAGGGCCAGCGCCACCGCCGTCGCGGAGAGCATCTGCGCCAACCCGTCGTTGTAGCTGCCGTCGACGGCGAGGTAGTAGACGGCGCGAAACACCGCCAGGCCCGGCAGCATCGGCATGATCGCGGCGGTCGCGGTGATGAGCGCCGGTGCCTGCCTGCGGATCGAGATCAGGGTGGCGACGAAACCGACGGCCACCGCGGCGGTCCCGGTGGCGACGGTCTGCCCCAGACCCGCGGTGCCGAGCCCGATCAGCAGCCACTCCGCGCTGGCCGCCGCGATCCCCGCTATCACGACCGACCGCCACGGCGCATAGCTCGCGACGGTCAGACACGCGCCGGCCAGTCCGGCACCGAACACGGCGATGCCGATGGTGAGCGGCTGATTCGGGATGACGAAGCTCTCGGTGGCGTCGACGTGCAGTTCGATCGAGATGCCCGCGAGAGTGGCGACCTGCAGCCCGGCGACGATGCCGACGACGATGCCCGAGGTGAGGAACAGCGCCTCGCCCAGTCGGGCGACCGCGGTGAGCATGTTGCCGGTCACCGCGTCCTGCATGGCGCCCACGAACGTCAGGCCCGACAACAGCATCACGATCCCGGTGGCCACCAGGGCGGTCGGGTTGAGCCCCGCGACGTAGTACGCGGCGACAGCCACCAGCGTCGCTATCGCCGCGCCGGTGACGTGTTGGAAGAAGAAGGGCGTGCCGATCCGGTTCAGCAGCCGGCCGGCCTGGTCGATGACCATCGAGGTGAGGGCCGCCAGGACGCACGTGAGCCACGTACCGCCCAGCAGCATGGCGATGCCGAGCGCGAAACCCGCCCACCCCACGGTGGCCACCCAGCGCGGGTAGATGTGCGGCCGTTCGGTCAGCTCGTCCATCGCGTCGTGGGCCTCGTCGACCGTGACGCCGCCGGACGTGATGCGCTGCACCAGGAGGTCGAGGTCGGCCAGCCGGGTGTAATCGGTGGTGCGGACGTGGACCGCCCGCACGATCGTGACCGGCGGGCTGTCGGCGGTGGGCAGTGCGCTGACGATGGCCGTCGTGGCGAAGACGTCGACGACGCAGTCGCTCAACCGGTAGGCCTGGGCGACGTCCTCGGCGGTCGCGATCACGTCCGCGGTGCCCGAACCCGACGACAACATGACCTCCGCGAGCCGGATCGTCAGGTCGAGCACCTTGCGCACGTGTTCGTCACCGACGTCGCGGCCGACGCGGCGACGCTGGCCGGCGATCGGCGCGGGATCGCGCCGGCCGGGCAGCGCGATCTGCATGCCCCGGCGCGGGTGCGCCCGTCCGTCAGATCGTTTCCCCACCACGCACGGACACGATACTGATGCGCGGGCCGCTGACCGAAATGCCGGCGGGCGGTGGTTGCGGCGTTCCTGCCGACGTCGACTCAGGCCTCGCGGTAGCCGAGAGCCGCCGAGATTCGGCCGGCGGCTCGGATCACCACCGGCACCAGGCCGCGCATCCGGGCGACGGGCATGTACGGCCGCGTGGCGGACACGCTGATCGCGCCGACGATGGCGCCGGAGACGTCACGCACCGGGGCCGCGACACAGCGGATCCCGGGCTCGTTGTCCTCCATGTCCATCGCGGCGCCGGCCCGGGCGAAGCCCCCCATCCGCGTGCAGAACTCGTCGACGTCGGCATCCTTGGCCGCCGGCGACAATTGCGGGTGCTCGGCGTCGGCGTCGAACGTGGAACGCCACCGGTCGGGGGCGTCGAGCAGGAGCGCCTTCCCGACACCCGCCCTGCTCAGCGGCATCCGGTAGCCGATCCGCGACCGCATCTCGGCGCCGCGGGAGCCGGGCAGCTTGTCCAGGTACAGGACCGACCCGCCGTCCTCCACCGCCAGGTGCACGGTGTCACTCACCTGCGCGGAGAGTTCCTCGAGGACGGGCCTGGCGACCACCGGCAGCGGATTGCCGTGCAGCGCCTTGAATCCCAGGTCGATCAGAGCCGGGCCCAAGGAATATCCCTTGGTGTCGAGCCGCAGATAGCCCTGCTGCAGCAGCAGTTGAAGCAACCGGTGAGCGGTGCTGCGGCCGACCCCGGTCCGATCGGCGACGGCACGGAGATCCTGGGCGCCGTCGGCGACGGCCTGGATCACCGAGAGGCCCCGGGCAAGCGTCTGGGTGCCCACGGGTACCGCGGCAGATGGGTTCGTCACCCGCGCAGCATCCCACATATGGGGACGCCGTTTGCAAATACGGGACTGCCTGCAGACAGTGAGATTGTGACCCCGAACACCCCCGGCCGTGCGAGGCCGCACCTCGTGGCCCTCGACTGGGGCACCACGTCGTTGCGGGCCTGGCTGCTCGGCGCGGGCGGTGAGGTCATCGCCGGCCGCCGTCGAACTCGGGGACTCCTCAGCATGTCCCGCCTGTCCACGGACGAGCGCGCAGCCGAGTACGAGCGGGTCTTCGGCGAGGTGTGCGGCGACTGGCATCGCGACTGGCCGGGCCTCCCCTCGCTCGCCTGCGGGATGGTCGGCAGCGCCGGCGGATGGCGTGATGCTGGCTATCGGAACGTGCCGACCGACCTCGCCATCGGCGCGAGCGATCTGATCGAGGTCCCACACCCCGGCGGCGTGCTGCACCTCGTTCCCGGGCTCCGCATCCCGTCGCGCGACGACAGCCCCGGCGACGTCCTGCGGGGCGAGGAGTGCCAACTGATCGGAGCACTCGACCTGATGGGGCTCGAGCCCTCGACCCTCGTGTTCATCCTCCCCGGAACCCACACCAAGTGGGTTCGCGTCGAAGACCGCCAGGTGCTGTCGTTCGCCACCGCCATGACCGGCGAGCTGTTCGGCCTGCTGATCCACCACGGCCTGCTCGCCAGGACCTCAGAGTTGGGCACCCGGGACGACGACGCGTTCGCCCGAGGACTCGCCGCAGCCGATCGTGGCCTCCCCACCGAACTGTTCGGTGGTCGGGCACTGGTGTTGGACGGACTACTCGACGCCGCCGCGCTGCCGGACTACCTGTCGGGTGTCCTCATCGGCGACGAGATCCGACACCAGCTGCCGCCGCACGACGCGGCGGACCACTTCGTGCTGTGTGGCGAACCTGATCTGTGCCGGCGGTACGAATCCGCCCTGGCGCGCGCGGGAGTGGCACCACGCGTGGTGACCGGAGACGCGAGCGCGCGCGGGCTGTGGTCGATCGCTCACCGCGCAGGACTCGTCACCTCGACGAACGACGACGAACACGGAGGTTCCTGAGTGATGGCCATCGACACCACGACGCCCACCGGACTGGTGGCGATCCTGCGCGGCATCACGCCGGCGGAGATACTCCCCGTCGCCGCTGCGCTCGTCGAGGAGGGATTCACCGCGATCGAGGTCCCGCTGAACTCGCCGGAGCCGCTGGCATCGATCGAACTCCTCGCCGGTGCAGTGGATCCCACGTCCTGCCTGATCGGCGCAGGCACCGTCTTGTCCGTCGCCGATCTCGTACGGACGGAGTCGGCGGGGGCCCGGATCGTCGTCTCACCGAACACCGACCCCGACGTCATCGAGGCCGCCGTCGCACGAGACATGCGCTCCTACCCCGGCATTGCCACCCCGACCGATGCCTTCGCCGCCATCAAGGCAGGTGCGCGCAGCCTGAAGCTGTTTCCCTCCGAGGTTCTCGGCATCAGCGGCATGAAGGCCATTCGAGCAGTGCTGCCCGACACCGTCGAGATGCTGCCCGTGGGAGGCGTCGATCAGACCAATCTCGGCGCCTGGGCTGCCGCGGGCGCCGGTGGTGCCGGCATCGGGAGCTGCCTGTACCGCCCCGGCGACACCGCCGACGACGTCCGACTCCGCGCTCGCACCCTGAGCCGGATCTGGTCCGAGACCGCGTAATCCGAATCCGCAACGCACAGCACGAAAGAGGTCCTCGATGAAGATCACGTCCATCACCACCTACACCGTGCCGCCACGGTGGCTGTTCCTGAAGATCGAGACCGACGAGGGCATCGTCGGCTGGGGCGAGCCGGTACTGGAGGGTCGCGCCGCCACCGTCGCAGCGGCCGTCGAGGAACTCAGTGATTACGTCGTGGGGCAGGATCCCACGCAGATCGAGGACATCTGGCAGGTCCTGTACCGCGGCGGCTTCTATCGCGGCGGCGGAATCCACATGAGCGCCATGGCCGGGATCGACCAAGCGCTGTGGGACGTGAAGGGCAAGGCCCTCGGCGTGCCCGCCTACGAGCTACTCGGCGGCCGGGTACGGGACAGAATCAAGGTGTATTCGTGGGTCGGTGGCGACCGTCCCGCCGACACCGCGAACGCGGCCCGCGCCGTCGTCGACCGCGGCTTCACGGCGGTCAAGATGAACGGCACCGAGGAACTCCAGTACATCGACACCTGGGACAAGGTAGATCGCTGTCTCGCGAACGTCGCGGCGGTGCGTGAGGCGATCGGGCCAGATCTCGGCATCGGTGTCGACTTCCACGGCCGGGTGCACAAACCCATGGCGAAGGTGCTGCTGCGTGAACTCGAGCCGTTCCACCTGATGTTCGTCGAGGAACCGGTGCTGTCCGAGCACCTCGACGACGTGGTCGACGTGCTGCGACAGTCCCCGATCCCCATTGCCCTCGGCGAAAGACTGTTTTCACGATGGGATTTCAAGCGCGTGCTGAGCAGCGGTGCCGTGGACATCGTGCAGCCGGATCCGTCGCACTGCGGCGGAATCACCGAGGCACGCAAGATCGCGAACATGGCCGAGGCGCACGACGTCGCCCTGGCACTGCACTGTCCACTCGGCCCGATCGCGCTGGCGGCGTGCCTGCAGATCGACGCGGGCTGCTACAACGCGACGATCCAGGAGCAGAGCCTGGGCATCCAGTACAACACGACCAACGACCTCCTGGACTATCTGGTCGACCCGTCGGTGTTCGACTACGACGACGGCTACGTGTCCATTCCGTCCGGTCCCGGCCTGGGAATCCAGATCAACGAGGACTACGTGGTCGAGCGGGCCGCAGAGGGACATCGTTGGCGAAACCCCGTCTGGCGTCACCGTGACGGCTCGATTGCGGAGTGGTGAGCGAGATGATGAGTTCCCTGACCGGCAATTCGGCGAACCCGGCCACCAAGACCAGGGTGATGGTCGCGGTGATGTTGTTCATCACCGTGGTGATCAACTACATGGACCGGGCGAACCTGTCGATCGCCATGCCGGCGATATCCGACGAGATGGATCTGTCGACCGCGCAGCAGGGCCTGCTGCTGTCGGCATTCGGTTGGACCTATGCGGCACTGCAGATTCCAGGCGGCTGGCTGGTAGACCGTGTGCCACCGCGCATCCTCTATGCGGTCTGCCTCGTGCTGTGGTCGGTGGCCACCGTGTTCATGGGAGTCATCGGCGGGTTCGTCGCGCTGATCGTCCTGCGACTCATGGTGGGTGTGTTCGAGGCGCCGGCGTACCCGATCAACAACCGGGTGGCAACGGCATGGTTCCCGGAGAAGGAACGTGCCACGGCCATCGGCTTCTACACCTCCGGTCAGTTCATCGGCCTGGCGCTGCTGACGCCGGTGCTGTCATGGCTGCAGGCCGTCACCTCGTGGCACTGGGTGTTCGTCTTCACCGGCGCCATCGGCATCGCGTGGGGCCTCTTCTGGTACTGGCGCTACCGCGAACCGCGCGAGTCACGGGCGAACGAGCAGGAACTCGCGAAGATCAAGGAGGGCGGCGGACTGGTCGACCTCGAGGACAGTCGCGTGGAGAAGGCGGCGATCACCCGCAGGGACCTCGCTGCGGTGCTGGGACGGCGCAAGCTGTGGGGGATCTACCTCGGCCAGTTCTGCCTGACGTCGACGCTGTGGTTCTTCCTGACCTGGTTCCCCACCTACCTGGTCGAGTACCGGGGGATGGACTACATCAAGTCCGGTTTCCTGGCGTCACTTCCATTCCTCGCCGCACTGGTGGGCGTGCTGTTCTCCGGGGTGTTCTCAGACTTCCTCCTGCGCCGTGGCTCCTCGCTGGGAGTCGCCCGCAAGGGGCCGATCATCACCGGGCTGTTGCTGACCACCGCGATGCTCGGCGCGAACTTCACCGACTCCACCGCGCTGGTGATCGTGTTCCTGTCGATCGCGTTCTTCGGCAACGGGTTGGCGTCCATCACTTGGTCTCTGGTGTCGGCATTGGCGCCCAAGCGACTCATCGGGCTCACCGGCGGAATGTTCAACTTCATCGGCAACCTGTCGTCGATCGCCACGCCGATCGTCATCGGCATCATCGTGACCGACTCGAGCTTCGCGCCGGGCTTCGCCTACATGACCGTCATCACGATCATCGGCATCGCCTCGTACGTCCTGCTGGTCGGCAAGGTGGAGCGGGTGGCCGATCCCGATGAGGCGGCCGTCTCGTGACGTAGGTGGCATGACCGGCGTGTACGGCCCTGGGTACCCTAGACCCTCAGAACCTCGTGGACCCACTCGGGATGGGCAGGCCGGCGTAGTTCTCGGCCAGCCCGGTAGCTCCGGCCTCGCTGCTGCACACCCACCGAAGCTGCGACAGCTGCAATTGGTCGTCGAACGGGTCGCCCGAGGTGTGCAGCATGCTGGTCATCCACCAGGAGAAGTGGGTGCACCGCCAGACGCGGCGCAGCGCGTCGTCGGAGTAGGTGTCGGCGCTCCGGGAGTCGTCATCGCGCACCAGCGAGACGAGCGCCGGGGCAAGCAGTGCGACGTCGGCGATCGCCAGGTTGAGCCCCTTGGCTCCGGTCGGCGGGACGATGTGCGCGGAATCGCCGGCCAGAAAGAGGCGGCCGTGCCGCATGGGGGTCTGAACGTAACTGCGCATCGGCAGCACGCTTGCCTCGGTGATGGGACCCGGTGTCAGCGTCCACCCGTCCTGGCCGTCTCCGAGCCGAGCCGCAAGCGCATCCCAAATGCGTTGGTGCGACCAGTCGTCGATGTCCGTGCCATTGTCGACCTGCAGATACAGCCGGCTCACCGACGGCGAACGCATCGAGTGCATGGCGAACCCGTCGGGATGCCACGCGTAGATGAGTTCATCGGTGGACGGCGCGACGTCGGCGAGGACCCCCAACCACGAGAACGGATAGGTGCGATGCCACGTCTGCTTGGCAGAATCGGGTATCACCGCCCGACTCGGTCCGAACGATCCGTCGCAGCCGACGACCGCGTCAGCCACGACCGTTTGCCGTCGTCCGTCTGAGCCGACGAACGTCAACGACGGTCGGTCGGTCTCCACATCCGAGATCTCGAGATCTCGGGCTTCGTAGTAAATCGATTGCCCCGCAGCCGATCTGGCTGCGACGAGGTCCTTCTGCACCTCGGTCTGGCCATAGACCCAGACTCCTCGACCGATGAGGTCGATGAAGTCGAGGTGGTGCCGTTCACGCGGGAACTGTAGATGGATGCCGCGGTGCGGCAGCCCCTCGGCGTCCAATCTCGACCCGAGGCCCGCCGCACGCAGCAGTTCGACCGAACCGTGCTCGAGGATCCCCGCTCGGATGCGCCCGAGCACATACTCTTCGGACCGAGCCTCAACGATGACGGTGTCGATTCCCTCCGCCGCGAGGAGATGTGACAGCAGCATGCCCGCCGGGCCGGCCCCGATGATCGCGACTTGGGTGCGCATGGACTCAGTGAACGGGACGTGGGTGGACGTGCGCGAGTCGCGTGTTCTACTGAGTGGAACAGCGCACACGTTCAGAAGCAAGGGCTTGGGCAATGGCGGGAAACACGTCGCATCCCGGCGCCAGCGTCACCTCGAGGGTGCTTGCGCTGATCGGATCGTTCGACGCCGATCATCGGCAACTGACCCTGACCGAGATCGCTGCGCGCGCAGACCTTCCGAAGCCGACCACCCACCGCCTGCTGGCGGAACTCGAGGCCTGGGGCGCAGTGGCCCGTTTACCCTGCGGAAGATACGTCATAGGGCGCAAGCTGTGGGATCTCGGCCTGCTGGCTCCGGTTCAGACGGGACTGCGAGAGGCTGCCTCGCCCTTCCTTCACGATCTCTACGGCGCCACCCTGGCGACCGTGCACCTCGCCGTCCGCGACGGCACCCAGGCGCTGTACCTGGATCGGCTGGCCGGGCATGCATCCGTTCCGGTGGTGAGCCGGATCGGGGCCCGGCTGCCGTTGCACGCCACGGGTGTCGGCAAAGTGCTCCTCGCGCATGCTCCGCCGGAGATCCGTCATGACGTGCTCAGCAATTTGACGCGAATCACTGCACACACCGTCGTGCAGCCGGGAGTCATGGCCGGGCAATTGAGCCGCATTCATCGCGACGGGTACGCCAGCACGGTCGAAGAACTCACGCTCGGCGCCTGCTCCGTAGCGGTTCCCGTGTCACGGGGCACGGACGTGGTCGCCGCTCTGGGAATCGTGGTGCCGAATCTCAAGCAGAGTCGGTCGGCCCTGGTCATCGCGTTGCGGGTTGCGGCCCGGGGAATCTCGCGAACCCTGTCGTGACTCCGCGCGACTTCTGTCGTCGGTTCTCACAGGTGAGGGTGTAAGCCGAGATCTCTAGCTGCAAGTTCGCAGAATCCTCACCGAAACGGCGCCGCCTGTTCTTCCACCTTTGTGGCGGTTCCGGCCTGAGACCGGTTGTGGTGGCGTCGCCACGAATTGCTTGCACTGTTTCGCGATACTGACCATCGAACGCTGCTCGTCGTAGAGCAGGCGGCATCCCTTAGCCGACGGCCACCACACGTAAGGGGTGAGTCGAAGCACGACGCGGTTGTCCCGACGGTCCGAAACCATCCTCTGGAACCTAGCGCCAGCCCGCACGCGTTTATGCGGGCGGCCATTCAGAAGGCACAGGACCGGCCGTACTCGCCCTCGCGTGAATAGGCCCGGAATCGACGTACCCGTTGTAAAGCGAGCGTCGCCGTGTCATCCGAGGAAGCACGAACGTCATGAGTAGCCCTCGCCTGGCGTATCGGACCAATTTGATCAAAGCAGCTTGAACACAACGAACTACATCAACTGGCATGATGCCCGTACCCCCTCTTTCCGGTGCGGTTGCCACGACACGCGCAAATTATTGTTCGCTTCGGGATGGCGCCACCAACGCCGGCATGGTGATGATTCAATGATGCACCAGATGAGATGCCCCCGGGATGCTGAGCGTTCCCGGCATCGCCGAAGCTCGCTAGGTCCTCGCTGCGCATTTCGCACCCTCGTCGTCCGACCCGTGTCAGGGCCAACGCTTCGAATCATGGATTACCGACGACCCGCACCACCGGGTCGTTGCCCGCGCAGACCGGCATCGATTCGGCCCGACGGCCATCGGTGACTACACGGGGTGCCGTACACGGCGACGACGACGGTGCGGTCGAGACTGTTCTCCGACCAGACGCCAATGTCGGTATTTGCACAGTTCTGCATGATCACCAGATAGTCGGGGTTTTAGTACCACCGGTTCAGTAAGTCGAGGCCGCTGATCGCAAGAGCAGGGTTGATCGCCACCGTCTCGGCGACCAGGCCACGGTAACCGGCTGCTTCGGCGCGACTTTGCGCGCTGGAACCGTCCGAGCCAATGTCGCCGTCGAGACTTCGGTTGTCAAGAAGGTCTTCGGTGTGCCATTGCGCGGCGAGGCGCAACTGCGGGTCGATGCGGATGTCGGTCGTACAGCCGGCCTGCTTCTGAATGGTGTAGACGTTGGCGACGATGCTGGCGTCGAGCCTTCTGCTGTCCGCTCCGGCGCTGGGTGCGACGATGAATGCGATAGACGTCGCGGCAGCTACGACATTCGCGACGACTGTCCAACGAAACACTTTGCGGGCAGTTGGTTGTCCAACTGTAAGCGCTCAATGGCGCGGTGCACGTTGTCGGACCTGGAACGTTCGAGCCGTCGGGTGGCCGGCCAAGGTTAGACCACTTGCGGCGTGGCAGGCCGGGACCCATGCCGACGGCGGCAATGAGCAGGGGGCGCAATGATTACCACAGATTTACCGATCGGCCGGGGTTCCGGCGGTCAGCCGGGGCAAGAGGCTGTATGCGTTGTCGCGCATGACCCGCGCGAGCATGTCGGGTCGAGCTTCGAAGTACGCGTCGACGTTGTTCGTAAACCAATTAATGGTCTTCGGGTTGGCTGCAGGGAAGTCGGTACCGAAGAGGATATGGTCCGGCTCGACGAAGCTTTCGAGAGCCACCAGGTTGGTCTCGAAACCTGATAGAGCGGTCTCGTAGTAGAACGTCCGGAAGTCGGCGAGGATTTCGTCTGCACTCAGTTCGCAGCCGAGATGGAACGCGCCCAATGCAGCGACGCGAGAAGCAAGAACCGGCGTGCTGCCACCGGAGTGAGAGAGGATGATCCTCACGTTCGGGAACTGCCGCTTGCGCCCGCTGGTCACCAAATCAGCAGCACCCTTGTAGGTTTCATTCGGAGTTTCACTGACCGGGGTCGGCAGGAACTCGCTCGGGGCGCGGTTGCTACCGGGCGTCTGCTCACCGTGCAGGAACACCAGCGCGCGGCGACGGTCGAGTTCGGCCCACAGCGGTTCGAAGAGCGGGTCGCCCACGGATCGGGCCTCATCGCCGACTCCGTAGACGTTGGTCAGGGTGATTCCGTCTGCCCCCAACACGTCGAAGGCATAGGTCAGCTCTTCCAGCGCGGCGTCGATGTCCGTCGGTGTGGGCAGATGCGCAAACAGACCGAACCGTCCGGGGTGGTCATCCATCGCCTGACGGGTCAACGTATTCAACTCGCGGGCGACGTGACGACGCTTGTCTTCGGGGAGTCGCGATTCGATGTCGTTGGGTATGGACAGGATCGCGGTAGCGATCTGCAGCTGGTCCATGAAGTCCACGCTGACCTGCGGTGTCCAACCGGCTTCGCCCTTCTGGAATTTCCAGCCGGACGTGTCGCCGAACAGTCCCGAGGTGAGCATGCTGGTCGGCATGAAGTGGTGGTGAAAATCGATGCGGCCGGGTGTGGTGGTGCTCTCATCAGTCATGCCCATACTCAACCCGCAATAGTTGACTTTTGTCAACAATCATCAAATGTTAGATTTCCCCCATGGTTGACACCGACGCTTCGGAGCTACGGCTTCTCGACGCGCTCTACCGACTCAACAAGCTGGTCGTGGCCGACGCCCGCGTACACGTCGCTGCGACCGCAGATCTGGACCTCGTGGACTTCCTGGTCCTGCGCACGGTGAAACTGGGTGTCGACACTCCCAGCGATCTCGTCAGCGATCTCGGACTCAATCCGTCGGTTCTCAGTAGGTCCTTGTCCAAGCTCGCCGACGCAGGATTGGTGACCCGCGAAATTGATCTCGCGGACTCGCGAAGATCGCGGATCCGCTTGACGGACAACGGCGTACGGACCACCGATGACATCGGAGAGCGGCTTCGACCCAGCTTGGCCCAGCGACTTCGCCTGCTGACTCCCGAACAAGCTCGAACCATGTTGAAGAACCTCGAAATCCTCTGTGGCGACACGGCCACCTGAAACCTAAAACACTGGCGAAACTGCACCCACACGTGAGCACGACGATCACCGCCGTAGTCACTAGCCGGTCGTCAAGTTAGTAGCTACGGTGGAGCCGAATCAACCGTCGAGGCAGGGAGGTGAGCGGATGGATCAGCGGCGAACCGACACCCGCGAGCAGATCCAGTCGGTGGCTCTGGAACTGTTCGCCGAGAAGGGATACGACCGCGCTTCGCTGCGGGAGATTGCCGAGCGGCTGCACGTCACCAAGGCCGCGCTGTACTACCACTTCCGCACCAAGGACGACATCCTCGCCAGCATGATCGAGGACTTCCTCCTGCACCTGGTTGCGCTGGTGGAGTGGGCGCATGGACAACCCTCCGACGTCGACGTCCGCGAGGAGGTACTGCGTCGCTACAGCGCACTGCTGACCGGGCGCACTGCGCAGCTGGCCCGCTTCATGCGCGAGGGCATGACGAAGATCCCGGAGTTGGCACTTGGCATGAAGATTCGTGCTCACTTCGCCGCGCTGATCGATGTGCTGGCCGGGCCCGGCCAGTCCACTGAAAACCGGCTACGTGCGCAGGTCGCCCTGGCTGCATTGCAACTGGCCACCCTGTCCGATCCCGACCTCGAACCGGCCGGCGACGAGAACGAGCGCCGCGCCGCCGCTCTGAGGATCGCTACCAAGCTCGTCCAGCCGTCGCCCCCCGCGCCGTAAGCCACCCCACCACCTACAGCTTTCCCCCACCCATCCGAGACGATCCGAAAGAGGACGCAACCATGGCACGCACCGATCACGACAGTTGGGACCTGGCATCCAGCGTGGGCGCCACCGCCACCGGGGTCGCCGCCGGCCGCGCGCTGGCAGCGCGTGGACCCGAGCCCCTACTCGATGACCCCTACGCCGAACTGTTGGTTCGCGCCGTTGGCCTGGACGCCTTCACCCGCATGATCAGCGAGGACGCCGACGAGGTCGCCGCCGACCCGGTCTTCAACCGTCAGCAGATGGCCGAACAGGTCACCGTGCGCACCCGGTTCTTCGACGACTTCTTCCTTCGGGCCGGAGCCGCCGGCATCCGGCAGGCCGTGATCCTGGCCAGCGGCCTGGACACCCGCGCCTACCGGCTGCCCTGGCCGGCCGGCACGGTGGTCTACGAAATCGACCAGCCTCAGGTCATCGAATTCAAGACCCGCGCGCTCGCCGAGCTGGGTGCCACCCCGACCGCCGACCGTCGCACCGTCGGCATCGACCTGCGCGCGGACTGGTCCACCGCCCTGCGCAAGCGGGGCTTCAACCCCGACCAACCCACGGCGTGGAGCGCCGAGGGGCTGCTGATCTATCTGCCGTCGGAGGCTCAGGACCGCCTCTTCGACGACATCACCGCGTTCAGTGCCCCCGGCAGCACGCTGTCCACCGAACACGTTCCCGATCTCAGCATCCTCGCCGACGACGACCGCATGGCCGACTTCGCCCAGCGTTGGCAGCGCTACGGCATGGCAGACCAATGGACCGACCTCGTCTACCAAGGTGAGCGCGCCCAGGTGCCCGCTTACCTGAGCGGCGCCGGCTGGCACGTCACCGCCCGAAGCACCGTAGACCTTTACGCCGCCAACGGTTTCGCCCTGCCCGACCACGAGATGATGACCGAACTCGCCGACCTGACTTACATCAGCGCGGTGCTGTCGGACCCGACACCCGGCCGCTGACCGGGTCGGCGTCCCCCTCGCGCACGAGCCGCACCACGGCAGGTGCTCGACGACGACGTTCATAGAACGCGGTCAGAATGAGGACGGGAACGATGCGGTGACCGCCGCGCCCGCCTACACCCCACGGCCCCCTCGGGTAGCAGCCGGCGTTTGACGACGTTTTACTCGTACAGCCGCTACGGGCCCGGCTGTTCAAGGGGTTGAGCGAAGCTCGTGTCGCAGCTTGCCGCGAGGCGTCGAAGCACTCGGTAGCTGACGCCAAGCTCCTTGCCAATCGAGCGCCCAGACTTCTTCTCGACGTCGTGCGAACGTGGTCTCCCTACACGAAGCGCCCTCATTCCGGCCGCCCCCATTTGGTTAAGCAGTGCTAACGCGTCCGAAGAATCATTAGCTGTACTGCACCGTCGCCGAGCCCTAGCGTCGACGCCGTGACCTCACCACTGCTCGTCGGGTTCCTCGCCTCGAGCGCCCTCATCGCAGCCATCGGGGCCCAGAACGCGTTCGTCCTGCGCCAGGGCATCCGCGGCGAGCACGTGGTGCCCGTCGTCCTGCTCTGCATGGGTGCGGACATGCTGCTGATCACCGCCGGCATCGCCGGGGTGGGAGCCCTGGTGAGCGCCCACCCGAGCGTCATGTCAGTCGCGCGATTCGGTGGGGCCGCGTTCCTCATCGGCTACGGACTGCTCGCGGCGCGTCGTGCACTGCGCCCCGCCGTACTGACGCCCTCGGACGCGGCGCCAGCCCGGCTGGGTGCGGTGCTGCTGACCGCCGCCGCGCTGACGTTCTTGAACCCGCACGTATACCTGGACACCGTGGTGCTCCTCGGCGCGCTCGCCAATCAGCAGGGTGGTGGGCGGTGGCTGTTCGGGATCGGCGCGATGACGGCGAGCGCCGTCTGGTTCGTCACGCTCGGCTTCGGGGCCCGACGACTGGCCGGCGTCTTCGCGACGCCGAGGACGTGGCGCATCCTCGACGGCGTGATAGCCGCGACGATGGTCGTGCTCGGCGTCTCGCTCGCGCTCACCTGATGGCGTGCGTGTTGTCCAACTCGTGCTTGCCCTTGCGGGTGCGGCGCTCGAGGAAACCGGACGCCTTGGCGAGCGCCCTCGACACCTTGGTGTGCTGACCGTCGTTGCGACGCTGCAGGAATCGACTCAGGCGCGAGAGCACGAACGCCAGGACGGGAACCAGCAGGACGGTCAGGAGCCAACGCCGAACCGGGGAACTCAGGAGTGCGAGCACGTGCGGGTCACCGGCCGATCTTGGACGAGTTGCGCTTGCCGGTGATCCCCAGGTACCCGGCGATCATTATGATCGCCACGATGATTCCGACGAGGAACGGAATGATCTTGAAGCCGCCGTTCTGGTTCGAGTATCCGAGCTTGTACGCCACCCAGGTGCCCAGGAACGAACCGATCGCACCGAGGAGCACCGTCATGACGACGCCGATGTTCTGCTTGCCCGGCATGATCAGCCGTGCCAATCCGCCCACGATGAGGCCGACGACGATGGCGCCGATGATTGTTCCGATCATGATGTGTCCTTTGTTCACTCGGTCTGAAGCTGCGGCACGTATGTACCCGAAACGGCGACCCTCAATCCGCGTCTGCATCCGATTCACGGGTTAGCGACGACGCGCACCTGGGTAGCCGGGGTCGACGCGGACGTCACTCACGGCAGCGGCACCGCAGGCCTCAGGTGTCGAGCAGGCGCACCCCAGGACCGCGCGGGGTTGCCAACGTCCCGTCCCACCCACCACCGAAGGAGTACGACAGATGACCCGCACCACCCTCGTGTCCGCCCTCGGCGGGCTGGTCGCCGCGACGATCGCCATGGCGCCCGGCGCCTCGGCGCAACCCGATCCGTGCAGCCCCGACGCCATCAGGGGCACCGTCGACTCGGCCACCAGCCAGGCTCAGGGCTACCTCGACACCCATCCCGGCGCCGACCAGGCGGTGACTGCGGCCAAGGGCCAACCGCGGCCGGTCGCCGAGGCGAACCTGCGCGGATACTTCACCGCCAATCCCCAGGAGTACTACGACCTACGCGGGATCCTGGCGCCCATCGGCGACACGCAGCGGCAGTGCAACGTGACGGTGCTGCCTCCCGAGCTGGCGTCGGCCTACGACACGTTCATGGCGGGCTGACCGCAGCAATCCCGATCGCCGACTTCGACCTCGGTTAGCCATTACGCTCGGCCGCGTGCCCCACATCTGGTCGCGCAGGGCGTTCCTGGGCCGGTCACTGGTCCTGTCCGCCGGTGCCGCGGCGTTCGCCGCCGGTTGCAGTCCCGACAAACCAGGCGCCGTCGCCGATGACGGCTCGGTGACCGTCACCCACGTGTTCGGCGAGACCAAGATCCCCGGCCCGCCCACGCGGGTCGTCAGCGCCGGGTTCACCGAGCAGGACGACCTCCTCGCGCTCGGGGTCGTACCCATCGCCGTGACGGAGTGGTTCGGCGGCCAACCCTTCGCCACCTGGCCGTGGGCGCAGCCCAAGCTCGGGCCCGCCCAGCCCGTGGTGCTCAGCCTCGCCGACGGCATTCAGGTGGACCAGATCGCCTCGCTCAAGCCGGATCTCATCGTCGCGGTCAACGCCGGCCTGGACGCCGACACCTACACCCGGCTCTCCGCGATCGCACCCACCATCGCGCAGTCCGGCGCGGACGCCTTCTTCGAACCGTGGAAGACCCAGGCCGAGGTCATCGGCCAGGCGACGTTCAAGGTCGACGACATGCGCGCGCTCGTCACCGGCGTCGACGACGGCCTCGCGAAGGCGAAGACCGACAACCCCTCGCTTGCCGACAAGTCGGTGTACGTGGTGGGCGGCACGCTGTCCAGGGACCGCGCCGTCGTCACCCCGGCGGGCCCGCGGACCGAATACCTCACCCAGATGGGTCTGAAGATCCCCGACGGCCTCGGCGAGTACGTCGACGGCAGCAGCGCCTACCTTCCGCGCGACCGCTGGGCAGCCGTGCTCGATCAGGCCGACGCGCTGATCTGGACGACCGAGAACGACGCCGAGACCGCGGCACTGCTCGCCGACCCGACGTTCGCGGAACTCAAGGCGACCAGGACCAACCGCAACGTCCTCACCGACAGGGAGCTGGCGGGCGCCATCGCCTTCGGCACCGTGCTGTCCTACCCGGTGGTCGCGGACAGGTTGCCGCCGATGCTGGCCAAAGTGCTCGCCTGACACAATGTCCGGGTGACAGACGCCCTCGCGGACACCGACGAGCCCAGTTTCGCCAAGGTGGGCTCGGCCTACTACCCGGTGCTCGTCGCCGTGTTCACTGCGCTCGTCATCATCTCCAACGTCACCGCCACCAAGGGCGTCGCGTTCGGTCCGATCCTCACCGACGGCGGGTTCATCGTGTTCCCGCTGACCTACGTCATCGGCGACGTGCTGTCGGAGGTGTACGGCTTCAAGGCGGCCCGGCGGGCGATCATCCTCGGCTTCTCGATGAACGTGCTGGCGGCGCTGGCGTTCTGGGTGACGGTCTACCTGCCGGCCGCGGACTTCTACGAGAACCAGGCGGCGCTCGAGAACGTCGTGGGGGCCTACACCCAGCTCATCGTGGCGGGTCTCGCGGGCTTCATCGTCGGCCAGACGCTCAACGCGTGGGTCGTCGTGGCGATCAAGCAGCGCACCAAGGAGAAGCACCTGTGGGCACGGCTGGTCGGGTCGACGTTCGCCGGCCAACTCGGTGACACGCTGGTGTTCTGCGCCATCGCCGCGAGCGCCATCGGCATCACGACGTTCCGGGACTTCGCCGTCTACACCGCGCTCGGCTGGCTGTACAAGACCGCGATCGAGGTGGTGATGCTGCCGATCACCTACCGCGTCATCGGCCACATCAAGCAACGCGAACCGACCTACCAGCCCGCGGTCTGACGATGTCGGCCCTCGGCACCGTGCACGACTACGGGGAGCGCGCGCTGCTCCTGGAGTTCGACGGCATCGCCGAGGTGTTGGCGTGGACCGCCGCCGTGCGCCGGGCCGATCTGCCCGGTGTCCTCGACGTCGTGCCCGCCGCGCGAACCGTGCTCGTCGAACTGGCCTCGACCGCCGACGTCGAGCCCCTCCGGCGGCGACTGGCGACGCTGCCCGTCGACCCCGCCGACGCACGGTCGGGCGGCGACGGTGCCGACGTGGTGCTCGACGTCGTCTACGACGGACCCGACCTCGACGAGGTGGCCCGGCTGACCGGCCTCTCCGTCGACGACGTCGTCACGGCCCACACCGCCACGACGATGCGCGTCGGCTTCGGGGGCTTCGCGCCGGGGTTCGCCTACCTCGTCGGGGGCGACACCCGCCTGCACGTGCCCCGCCGGGCAGAGCCGCGCACCAGGGTCCCGGCGGGCTCGGTGGGGCTGGCCGGCGAGTTCAGCGGCGTCTACCCGCGTGAGACGCCGGGCGGGTGGCAGCTGATCGGACGATGCGACGCGACCCTCTGGGACGTCGACCGCTCGCCGCCCGCGCTGCTCGAGCCGGGTGCGCGGGTCCGGTTCCAGGCGATCGGCTAGAGCGGTGGTCACGCTGGAGATCCTCGCGACCGGGCCGTTGGCCCTGGTGCAGGACCTCGGCCGGCCGGGCTACGCGCACCTCGGCGTCACCCGGTCCGGCGCCGCCGACCGGCGCTCACACGCCCTGGCCAATCGGCTCGTCGCGAACCCCGATGACCGGGCCACCGTCGAGGTCACCCTCGGAGGGTTCGCCGTCCGCGTCCGCGGAGGTGACGCCACCATCGCCGTCACCGGGGCCGACGCGCGTCCATCGGTCGACGGAACGCCGTTCGGCAACAACGGTGTTCAGCATGTGCACGACGGGCAGGTGGTGACGCTCGACGTGCCGGTGACCGGACTGCGCACCTACGTCGCCGTACGGGGTGGCGTCGACGTCGCTCCGGTCCTCGGGTCGCGCAGTCACGACGTCCTGTCCGCCATCGGGCCCCGACCACTGCACGCCGGTGACGAACTTCCGGTCGGCGAGCACACCGCCGACTACCCCGAACTCGACCAGGCGCCCGTCGCCCCGATCGGCTCGGGCGTCCTCGACCTGCACGTGGTCCCCGGGCCCCGTGACGACTGGTTGGCCGATCCCGACCTGCTCGTCGCCACCGAGTGGACCGTCTCGGATCGGAGCGACCGCGTCGGGATGCGTATGACCGGCGAGCCGATGCCCGCACGGTGGCCCGACCGTCAACTGCCCAGCGAAGGCGCCGTCCGCGGAGCAATCCAGATGCCACCCAACGGGTTACCCGTGATCCTCGGTCCCGACCATCCCGTGACTGGCGGCTATCCGGTGATCGGTGCGCTGACCGAGTCGGCCGTCGACGACGCCGCCCAGCTGCGACCCGGCCGGCGCGTCCGCTTCCACTGGGCGCGGGCGCGCACCCGGTAGGTCCGTCACTTCGGTAGCCCGCCGGTGATAGAACAGGGTGTGCACACCGCGCGCCTGGTTCATACGTCCGACCTCGACGCCGAGACCCGTGACGGCGCCCGCCGGATGATCGTCGAGGCGTTCGCCGGCGACTTCACCGACGCCGACTGGCAGCACGCCCTCGGCGGCATGCACGCGCTGATCTTCGATCACGGCGCGCTGATCGCCCATGGGGCCGTTGTCCAGCGGCAGATGCTGCATGGCGACTCGACGCTGCGCTGCGGCTACCTCGAGGCCGTGGCGGTCCGGGAGGACTGTCGGGGGCGCGGCCTCGCGACGGCCGTCATGGACGCACTGGAGCAGGTGGTGCGCGGCGCGTATCACCTGGGCGCGCTGAGCGCCTCGGAGGACGGCAAGCCCCTCTACGCGGGACGCGGCTGGCTGCCATGGGGCGGCACCACGTCGACGCTGAGCCCGACCGGCGTCACCCGCACCCCCGAGGACGACGGCGCCATCTTCGTCCTTCCCGTCACCGTCGACCTCGACACCTCGGGTGAACTCACCTGCGATTGGCGCGACGGCGACGTGTGGTGAGCCGCAACGACGTTCGCGTCACCGCTACGGCCGAGCCGTCACGGGTGCGACGTCGAACTCGACGCCGTACTGGTTGAACGTCATCGGCAGCGGCCGACCGGGATACGGCCGCATGGACGAACGAAGCGTCAACCGCAGGCGCGACATCAAGTTCGCCAGCATGGTGCTGGTCGTCAGCATCACGACGTCACGCCCCGGGCACTCCCCCGGGCCGTCGCTGAACGGGATCAGCTGCGGGTACTCCTGCGCCCGCCCGTCGACCCAGACCTGCGGTTCGAATTCGTCGGCGAACGGCACGAGGTCGGCGTCGCGGTGGAACGCCGGCGCGGCGATCAAGACGGCGGCGCCACTTTCGACGCGGAAGCGCTCTGCGCCAGTGCCCCATTCGGTGTCGGCGATCATGTCCCGCAGCACTGCGGGCGTCGTCGGCCACAGGCGGATCGACTCCAGCACGCAGCCGCGCAGGTACGGGCGCACGGCGGGGGCGGAGGGGTCGCCGATCTCGGCAGTCGCCGCGGCGCGCTGCTCGGGATGAGTGGTCAGGAGTGCCAGCGCACGGATCGTGGCCATGCCCGCGGCGTCGTAGGCGAACAGCCACTGCGGCACCTGGCCGACGGGGTCGACGCCCGCCCGCGCCGGGATCTCGGCGAGCGCGCCGAGCAGGCTGTTCGGGTCGGGCGCCTCTGCGTACGCGTGCAGACGCTCCGTGAACCGGTCCCGTCGCCACGGGTGCGGCAGGCCCGCGAAGGACCAGTTCCCGGACGCCCGGAGCCGGCGCAGCTGGTCGGTGATCGCGGAGTCGTCGCGTGCGGCGTCACCGAGCACGACGCGCCTCACGACGCGCCACCACGCGGTCTCGAACTCCGCGGCCGTCAGGCGCCGGCCGGCCAGTGCCGACTCGGCGAGAGCTTCTGCCTCCTCGGCGACCACCTCCGTGATCGCGGGGGCGATCCGGTTCAGGGCCAGTCCGGTGTCGAGCGCCGCCTCGTTCAGTGCCCGTCGTTCCGCCCTGATCGCGCCGCGGCTGATCAGCACGCCACGCGGCTGGAACGGCCGCAGCGCCTGACGCTTCTCGCGGTTCGCGGGGTGGAAGGGGTCGGGCGTCTCGGCCAGGACGCGACCGACGTCCTCGGGATCGGTGATCACCAGCACGCGCCGGACCGGCAGCACCAGCTCGACGGGGCCGCGGCCGAACTCCGCCCGCAACGCCCGCATCCGTCGCAGCGCGCGACCATCGGCCTGCACCTTCTCGAGCACCGCCACCACGGGCTTGCGCCGCAGGATCACTCCCGCGGCCACCGACGCCAGGCCGAGATCGGCCAGGGTCGCGAGCGCCCGCGCCCCGGTGAGCTGGGGTCGCCGTACCGTCACTTCCGTCGTCGTCGCCACGGTCGAACCCGGTACCCGCGGGCGAGGCGGACAAACAACCGTCACGCGGTGGGGGTGATGCCCAACCGATCCGCGAGGAACAGCAGCGCCGCCGCGAAGTCGTTGTCCTTCGTCACCTCGCGCAGCCGCGGCCAGTCGACCTGTTCGCGGACGGCGCGCAACCGCGGCAGCAGCGGCTCGAAGTCGCAGTGGTGCTCGGTGAGTGCCAGCAACTTCTGCGTGAGCGCGGTCGTCGGAGAAAGCACCCGCATCGGAATCGCGAGCACGTCGTAGGTCTGCGACCCCTCTATCAGCGCGGCGTCGACGGGGACGCCGTTCACGCGGTGCAGGACGTCGACCAGTGCCCCGTTCCAGTAGGCCTTGAGCAGCCAGGACTCCAGCGGCCGCTCCACCGTGAACCCGGCACGGGTCAGGGTCTCGGCCACCGCATCGGCGTCGGACCCCTCGACCACCAGGTCGACGTCGTGCAGCGGTTCCGGGGCGCCGTGCACCCAGAGCGCGTAGCTGCCCGCCAGCGCGAACGGTCTGCCCTCCGCGGCCAGCGCGGACGCCGCCCGACGGAGCGCCTCCCGTAGTCCGGACCACGGATCCTGCTCGGGAGTTGGCTCGATGTGCGTCATGGTGGGTATCAAGTACCCATGCGGATGGCGACCTTCAACATTCTGCACGGCCGAAACCTCGACGACGGAGTGGACGTGGCCCGGTTCGCCCGGGTGATCGAAGACCTCGACGTCGACGTGCTGGCCCTGCAGGAGGTCGACCGCGAGCAGCCCCGGTCGGGCATGGCGGACCTCACCGCGGTCGCCGCCGAGGCGATGGGTGCCCGGTCGCACCGCTTCGTCGCCGCCATGTCCGGCGTTCCGGGAGCGACGTGGATGGCCGCCACGGGTGGGGAGAGTCCGGACTCCGCCGCCTACGGAATCGCCCTGCTGTCGCGGTATCCGGCCACGACCTGGCAGACCGCCCGGTTGCCCCGCATCCCCATCAAGGTTCCGGTGTACATCCCGGGAACCCGCAGGATCATCATCGTCGACGAGGAACCGCGATCGGTGATCATCGGCGCGTTCGAGACTCCTCTCGGCCCGCTCGTGGTCGGCAACGCCCACCTGTCCTTCGTGCCCGGCTGGAACCGCCGGCAACTGCGGCGGGTGATCGACGACATGCGGCGCTGCCCCGGCCCGCACGTGCTCACCGGCGACCTCAACATGACGCCGGCCGCGGTGCGCCGCTGGTCGCGGCTGCGCCCGCTGGCCGATGCGCTGACGTTCCCCGCCCACGGGCCCACCCGCCAGCTCGATCACATGCTGACCGACGATCCGGGCCTCGTCGTCACCGGAGTCCATGCTCCCGAGGTGCCGCTCTCGGACCACCGTCCCCTGGTCGTCGACCTGGAGCGTCGGTCGTGACCGCACCTCACACCCGCCCGGCGCATGCGGTGAGCCCATGTTCACGGCCGGGTCACCGGCTCCCGGTGGTGACATGCCACGGCAACGGCTGCGTAACAGCTCCGCAACACGATGTCTCTTCACTTGGGTCATGACTGAGCCGGGCGGGGCGCCACTGACGGGTTTCCGCGTGGCCGTGACCTCGGCACGACGTTCCGAGGAGCTGGCGACGCTGCTGCGCCGCCGCGGTGCCGCCGTGACCTGCGCCGCAGCGATCGCCATGGTGCCACTGCCCGACGACGACGAGCTGCGCCGGCACACGGAGGCGCTCATCGCGTCGGCCCCGGACATCGTGATCGCGACCACCGGCATCGGCCTCCGTGGCTGGATGGCCGCAGCCGACGGGTGGGGTCTGGCCGCCGACCTCACCGAGGCGCTGTCTGGTGCGCGGATCGTCTCGAGGGGACCCAAGGCCACCGGCGCGCTGCGGGCGGCCGGCTTGCCCGAGGAGTGGTCGCCGGATTCGGAGTCGTCGCGCGAGGTACTGCAGTACCTGCTCGAGGGCGGCATCTCCGGCCTCCGGATCGCCGTCCAGCTGCACGGCGCCACCGACGACTGGGATCCGTTCCCGGAGTTCATCGACGAGTTGCGTGCCGCGGGCGCCGACGTCGTCCCGATCCGCGTGTACCGCTGGCATCCCGCGCCGCACGGCGGTGCGTTCGACCAGCTGGTGCTCGACATCGGCGATCGCAAGTTCGACGCGGTGAGCTTCACCGCCGCACCTGCCGTCGCGTCGGTCCTGATGCGGGCCGCCGAACTCGGCGTCGAGGCAGACGTGCTGTCCGCGCTGCGCAGCGAGGTGCACGCGATGTGCGTCGGCCCGGTCACCGCGCGCCCCCTCGTCCGCCTCGGCGTGCCGACGTCGTCTCCCGAGCGGATGCGGCTCGGCGCCCTGGCCCGACACATCACCGACGAACTCCCGATCCTGCAGTCCCGCATGGTTCAGGTCGCCGGGCACACCCTCGAGATCCGCGGCACCTGCGTCCTCGTCGACGGCGTGGTCAAGGAACTGTCGCCCGCGTCCATGGCGACCGTCCGCGCGCTCGCCACCCGGCCGGGCGCCGTCGTCTCGCGCGTCGACCTGCTGCGGGCGCTACCCGGTAGCGGCAGCGACACCCATGCCGTCGAGACCGCGGTGCTGCGACTGCGAACGGCGCTGGGAGACAGGCAGATCGTCTCGACCGTCGTGAAGCGCGGCTACCGCCTGGCCGTCGACGACCCGGGCGCGGCATGATCCCCATCCTGGTGGCACACGGCACCCGCAAGCCCGGCGGCGTCGCGATGATCGCCGACCTCGCCGAGCGCGTCGGCCCGCTGCTCGGGACCCCCGTCCGCACGGCGTTCGTCGACGTCGTCGGGCCGACGCCGTCGGACGTACTGGCCGACGTCGCCGGTACCCCAGCGGTCCTGGTGCCCGCGTTCCTGGCGCGCGGCTATCACGTCCGCGTCGACATCCCCGCACACGTCGAGGCCTGCGGGCATGCCGACGTCACCGTCACCGAGGCGCTCGGACCCGCACCGCAGCTGATCCACGTGCTGTCCGACCGGCTGCTCGAGTGCGGTTGGCGGCCGGGCGATTCCGTCGTCCTGGCGGCCGCCGGCACCTCCGACGCCGGCGCGCTGCGGGATCTGCGCATCACCGCGGCGATGCTCTCGGCCGCACTCGGCGATCGGGTGGAGTTGGCGTACGCGGCGACCGGCGAACCGCGCGTGGCCGAGGCGGTGACCGCCCTGCGCGACGCCGGCGCGCGCCGGGTCGTCGTCGCGTCCTACCTGCTGGCGGACGGGCTGTTCCAGGACCGGCTGCGGGAGTCGGGTGCCGACGCCGTCGCCGATCCGCTCGGTGCGCATCCCGGCGTTCTGCGCCTGATCGCCAACCGGTTTCGCCGGGCGCAGGTGGCGACTGCGGCGTAGTGCTGGGGTCGCGCCGCGACTGTGGGCCCTATGTACGTGTTTCGGCGAATTTGCGTACGTAAGCCCCACACTCGTCGAGGAGCGTGGGCTAGGCGCTGATCTCGACCACGCCGGCCGCCGTCACGCGGGTGCGGTACACCGGCAGCGCCACGTCCGGCGCGTCGAGGCACTGCCCGTCCGCCAGCGCGAACGCCTGCTTCTTGATGGGCGTCTGCACGCAGGGCCGGCCCGACCGGTCGCCGACGATGCCGCGCGACATCACCGCCGCGCCGGAGAACGGGTCGACGTTGCCGACGGCGTGCAGCGTGCCGTCGTCGAGACGGAACAGCGCCACCTGTCGACCGTCCGGCAGCAGCACGCCTACCCCGCGGCACGGGATCAGACGGTCGTACGGGCAGGCGGCGATCCAGACGTCGACGCGGTGGTCGTCTAGCAGTGTCACGAGAACTCCTGTCAGCTCGGCAGTTTGGGCATGCCGATGGGTACCTTGCGGCCGGATCGCCGTTCGAACTCGATGGTGGGGTCGGCCTCCTCGGGCGCGTTGACGAACGACACGAACCGCGACAGCTTGTCCGGATCGTCGAGGACGCCCTTCCACTCGCATGCGTAGCCGTCGACGTGTCGCTCGACGGCCGCCTCGAACTCGGTCGCTAGGCCCAGGGAGTCGTGCACCACGACGTCGCGCAGGTGGTCCATGCCGCCGTCCAGCGCCTCGACCCACGGGGCGGTGCGTTGCAGTCGGTCCGCCGTGCGCAGGTAGAACATCAGGAACCGGTCGACGTAGCGGACCAGCGTCTCGTCGTCGAGGTCACCGGCCAGCAGTTCGGCGTGCCGTGGCGTCATGCCGCCGTTGCCGCCGACGTAGAGGTTCCAGCCGGTCTCGGTGGCGATCACCCCGACGTCCTTGCCGCGGGCCTCGGCGCACTCACGGGCACATCCGGAGACGCCCATCTTGATCTTGTGGGGCGCGCGCAGGCCGCGGTAGCGCAGCTCCAGGTCGATCGCCATCTGCACGGAGTCCTGCTGCCCGTAGCGGCACCAGTCGCTGCCCACGCAGCTCTTCACCGTCCGCAGCGACTTGCCGTACGCCTGACCGGATTCCATGCCGCCGTCGACGAGTCGGCGCCAGATCTCGGGCAGCTGGTCGACGGTCGCGCCGAACATGTCGATGCGCTGACCGCCGGTGATCTTGGTGTAGAGGCCGAAGTCCCGTGCCACCTCGCCGATCAGGATGAGCTGCTCGGCGGTGATGTCGCCACCGGGCACCCGCGGCACCACCGAGTAGCTGCCGTTCTTCTGGATGTTGGCCAAGAAGTGGTCGTTGCTGTCCTGCAGCGACGCCTGCTCACCGTCGAGGACGTGCTCCGAACTGGTGGATGCCAGGATCGAAGCGACGGTGGGTTTGCAGATGTCGCAACCCTTCCCGGTGCCGAACTTCTCGATCAGCCCTGAGAACGTGCGGATCTCGGTGGCGGCGACGATCTCGAACATCTCCGCGCGCGACTGACTGAAGTGTTCGCAGAGTGACGTCGACTGCTCGACCCCCTCCGCCTCCAGCAGCTGCTTCAGCAGCGGGACGCACGATCCACACGAGGTACCGGCGAGAGTGCACTTCTTGAGGTCGGCCACGTCGGTGCAGCCACCGCAGATGGCGTCCTTGAGATCGCCCTTCGTGACGTTGTTGCACGAGCAGATCTGGGCGATGTCCGGCAGTGATCCGACGCCGAGGCCGGACGAACCACCCTCTGCGGCAGGCGCGATCAGCGACAGCGGATCACCCGGCAGTTCGCTGGCCACCATCGGGCGCAGCACGCCGTACGCCGACGCGTCGCCGACGAGGATTCCGCCGAGCAGCGTCTTGGCGTCGTCGGAGAGCACCAGCTTCGCGTAGGTCTGCTTGACCGGGTCGTTGACGACGACGTCGAGGCAGTTGGGGGTCCGCCCGTGGGCGTCACCGAAGCTGGCGACGTCGACGCCGAACAGCTTGAGCTTGGTGGACATGTCGGCCTCGCCGAACTCCGCCTCACCGCCGAGCAGCCGGTCCGCGACGACCTCGGCGCTGGTGTAGCCGGGCCCGACCAGCCCGTAGCACCGGCCGTCGATGGCCGCCACCTCACCGATCGCGTAGACGTTCGGATCGCTGGTGACGCATGACCTGTCGGTGAGCACGCCGCCGCGCTGGGCCACGTCGAGACCGGCGTGGCGGGCCAGTTCGTCGCGGGGACGCACCCCGGCGGCGAAGACGACCAGGCCGGCGTCGATGGTGCTGCCGTCGTTCAGCGTCACCCGGACGGAATCGTCGTCCTGGGACTTGCGCAGCGGCTTGTTCTTCTGGATCGGCTGGATGCTCTCGGTGCTGACGCCGGTGTGCACCTCGATGCCGAGGCCGCGGACCATCCGGTTCAGCAGTGCCCCGCCCGCGCCGTCGAGCTGGGCGGCCATCAGGTGCGGTGACATCTCGAGCACCTGCGTCGACAAACCGAAGGCGCGCAACGCGTTCGCCGCCTCGAGACCGAGGAGCCCGCCGCCGATCACGACGCCGACCGGTGACTTCGACCCGCCGGCGGCCACCGCTGCCGCGCGGATCGCATCGAGGTCGTCGAGCGTGCGGTAGACGTGACACTGCGGCAGGTCGTGTCCGGGCACCGGTGGGACGAAGGCGTAGGAGCCGGTAGCGAGGACCAGCGCGTCATAGGGGACGCGACGACCCAGCGCCGTGGTGACGGTGCGTCCGGCCCGGTCGATGCGGGTGACGGCGTCGCGCAGGATCAGCTCGACGTGGTCGTCGCCGGCGTAGCCGTTGCCGGGCAGCGCCAACCGGGACCGGTCCCAGTGCTCGGTGTACCCGGTGAGTCCCACGCGGTCGTAGGCGGCGTCGGCCTCCTCGGCCAGGACGACGACGTGCCACTGGTCTGCGTCGTCGCGCGCCCGCAGAGCCTCGACGAAGCGGTGTCCGACCATGCCGTGGCCGATGACCACGACGCGTTTCGATGCGCGCATGACCAGAACGTAGGGACCCGACGTTGCAGCCATGTCGCGTCGTGTGACACGACCATCACGGTGTCCTCACCGCCCACGGCCGGTACTCGTGAGCCGTCCCGGCGCCTCAGCGGTAACAGCGGTCCCGTCGTGATCGATGACAACTGCAGACACCACACGCCTCGCTAGACCCATGGAGAACACATGCGCTGGAAGTCCGCAGCGGCCGCCGCCGTCCTCGCCGTCGCGACGCTGTTCGCCGGCGCAGCCCCCGCAGGCGCGCCCGCCACGGCCGCCGCCCAGCCGGCGGGCAAGGACTTCAGCAAGCCGGCCATCGTGATCCTCGGGTACGGCCTGACCCCGCAGGGCGCGATGCGGCCCATCCTCTACACCCGCGTCCTCACGGGCCTCGCCGTCGCCCAGAGCTATCCGCAGGCACCGGTGATCGTCACCGGCGGCAACGCACGCAACGGCCAGACCGAGGCGGGGGCCATGGCGAACACGCTGATGATGCTGGGCATGCCCGCCAGCCGGATCATCGTCGAGGACCGCGCGAACAGCACCGTGCAGAACGCCCAGTTCTCCGTCCCGCTGGCCAAGAAGGCCGGCGCCACCGGCATCATCCTGGTGACCTCGTCGACCCACCAGGGCCGGGCCGATCAGAACTTCGCGGACGCCGGCGGCAACGTGCTGGCCACGGTCAGCTTCCCCGACGGCGATCCGGGCACCAACATCACCCAGCTGGTGCGCGACGTGATGAGCCCGATGACCTGAGGCGCGCCGGCTGCTACTGCCAGCGACCGAGGATCTCCTTCGCGCGGACGGCGAGTGCGCCCTGCCAGAACGGCCCGAAGCTGATGCGGCCCACGCCGAGCGGCCCGAACGACGCGGGATCGTCCTGATCGGGCTGTGCGATCGCGTTGACCGGGAGCGGCAGCTCGGCCACCAGCCGCCGGTACGTCTCGTCGTCGTGCCGACCCACCGGGTAGAGGCTGTCGGCGCCGGCGTCGGCCGCCAGCTTGAGTCGGGACACCGCGCGGTCGAAGCGGTCGGCCTCGTCGCCGTCCTGACGTAGGAAGAGGTCCGTGCGGGCGTTGAGCACCACGTGCACGTCGGCGGCGTCGGCCGCCCTGCGGAGGTCGCCGATGAGTGCCGCGTGCTCCTCGGCCGAGCGGATGCGCTTGCCCTCCTTGTGCACGGTGTCCTCCACGTTGAGCCCCACCGCGCCCACCGAGAGCAACCCCTCGATGATCCGCTGAGCCGGCTCGCCGTACCCGGACTCGACGTCGACCGACAGCGGGACGTCGACCGCACCGGTGATCTGCGCGACGCGCGCGAGGAGGTCGTCGAACGACATGCCCTCGCCGTCCTCCTTGCCGATCGAGTCGGCCACGGGATGACTGCCGACCGTCAGCGCGCTGAAGCCGGCGTCGACCGCGAGCTTCGCCGACCAGGCGTCCCACACCGTCGGCAGCACCACCGGCGTGCCCGGCACGTGCAGGGCCAGCAACGTGGCCGCGCGGTCCTTCAAGGCTGGCGTGAATTGCTGCTCCGGCACCTTGTCTCCTTCGATCAGTAACGTGACTCGTGTCACTCCGAACGGGGTGATGTGGCTAGCATCGCTTGCGTAATGTGATTCAAGACACCCTTCAGCCCAAGGAGGTCATCTCGTTGTCCACGACCACTGAACTCGACCAGCTCCACGAACTGATCAGCGGCATGCGCCGCTGCGTCACCTCGCTCGCATCACGCTACGGGGATACGCCGGCGATGCGCCGCATCGTCAACGACGCGGAGCGCATCCTCAACGACATCGATCGGCTCGACATCGATGCCGAGGAGTTGGATCTATCTCGCGGGGTAGTACACACCCATCATCACGTCGGCGAGAAGATCGGCATCCCGGATACGCAGTACGCCAGCGACTTCTGGCAGGACGTGGACGACGAGGGGCCCCTCACGTCACCCTTCGACTGACACCCAAGGTCCCCCGGGACGCATTCGAACTACAGTGAGGCACAGCACGTGAGCGCACCCACCGATGACCGCAAGGGCACCGGCGTCTTCTCCTCGACGCGCGCGCAGATCCCGGAGCGCACGCTTCGCACCGACCAGTGGTGGCGCTCGCCGATCGTCACCGACCTCGGGTTCGCCGCATTCGTCATCTACGCGACGGTGCGGGCGTTCATGCGCGACGACTTCTTCGTCGAGAAGTACCACTACCTGACGCCGTTCTACTCTCCCTGTCTGAGCAAGGCGTGCGGCGAGGCCAGTGAGTTCTGGCCGCAATTCCTCCCGACCTCGGGCCCGTTCTCGCTGCTGCCGTACGCGCTGCTGTCATTGCCCTTCCTGCTGCTGTTCCGGATCACCTGCTACTACTACCGGGGCGCCTACTACCGCTCCGTGTGGCAGTCGCCGACGGCCTGCGGCGTAGCCGAGCCGCGTGCCCACTACACCGGCGAGACACGCTTCCCGCTGATCCTGCAGAACCTGCACCGCTACTTCTTCTACATCGCGGCGATCATCTCGCTGATCAACACCTGGGACGCGATCAAGGCGTTCCACTCCGAGGACGGCCCCGGCGGTTTCGGCTTCGGTCTCGGCAACGTCATCCTGGTCGTCAACGTCGTGATGCTGTGGGTGTACACGCTGTCCTGCCACACCTGCCGCCACGTCGTGGGCGGGCGGATGAAGCACTTCTCCAAGCATCCGATCCGGTACTGGTTCTGGACCAAGGTGAGTGTCCTGAACACCCGGCACAAGCTGTACGCGTGGATCACCCTCGGCACGTTGATGCTGACCGACTTCTACGTGATGCTGGTTGCCAGCGGCACGATTTCCGACCTCAGATTCATTGGCTGACAACTCAATACAAGATCAAGCGAGGATGTAACAGATGGCTTCGGATGAAGCTCAGGTGGAGCGGCACTCCTACGACGTCGTCGTGATCGGCGCCGGCGGTGCGGGTCTTCGTGCGGTGATCGAGGCGCGCGAGCGCGGACTCCGCGTCGCGGTGGTCACCAAGTCGCTGTTCGGCAAGGCCCACACCGTGATGGCCGAGGGCGGCTGCGCGGCGGCGATGCGCAACGTCAACACGAAGGACTCCTGGCAGGTCCACTTCGGCGACACCATGCGCGGCGGCAAGTTCCTCAACAACTGGCGGATGGCGGAACTGCACGCGCAGGAAGCTCCGGACCGGGTCTGGGAACTCGAGACCTACGGCGCGCTATTCGACCGCACCAAGGACGGCAAGATCAGCCAGCGCAACTTCGGCGGGCACACCTACCCCCGCCTCGCGCACGTCGGCGACCGCACCGGACTCGAGATCATCCGCACCCTGCAGCAGAAGATCGTCTCGCTGCAGCAGGAGGACTTCAAGGAACTCGGGGACTACGACGCCCGCATCCGGGTGTTCCACGAGTGCTCGGTCACCGACCTGATCAAGGACGGCGACCGCATCGCCGGCGCCTTCGGCTACTACCGCGAGACCGGCAAGTTCGTCGTGTTCGAGGCGCCCGCGATCGTGCTGGCCACCGGCGGCATCGGCAAGTCCTTCAAGGTGTCGTCGAACTCGTGGGAGTACACCGGCGACGGCCACGCGCTCGCGCTGCGCGCTGGCTCGGGTCTGATCAACATGGAGTTCATCCAGTTCCACCCGACCGGCATGGTCTGGCCGCTGTCCGTGAAGGGCATCCTGGTCACCGAGGGCGTGCGCGGTGACGGTGGCGTGTTGAAGAACTCCGAGGGCAAGCGGTTCATGTTCGACTACATCCCCGACGTCTTCAAGGGGCAGTACGCCGAGACGCCCGAGGAAGCCGATCAGTGGCTCAGGGACAACGACTCCGCACGTCGCACGCCCGACCTGCTGCCCCGTGACGAGGTGGCGCGCGCCATCAACACCGAGGTGAAGGAAGGCCGCGGCACCCCACACGGCGGCGTCTACCTCGACATCGCCTCACGCATGCCCGCCGAGGAGATCAAGCGCCGTCTGCCGTCGATGTACCACCAGTTCATCGAGCTGGCGGAGGTCGACATCACGAAGGACGAGATGGAGGTCGGGCCGACCTGCCACTACGTCATGGGCGGCATCGAGGTCGACCCCGACAGCGGCGGCGCGGCCACCCCCGGCCTGTTCGCCGCAGGCGAGTGCTCGGGCGGCATGCACGGTTCCAACCGCCTCGGCGGCAACTCGCTGTCGGACCTCCTCGTCTTCGGCCGACGCGCCGGGATGGGCGCCGCGGACTACGTGCGGTCGCTGTCGTCGGACCGGCCCACGGTCACCGACGACCACATCGAGGCTGCGACGACGCTGGCGCTGGTGCCGTTCGAGCGCAAGGAGAACCCCGAGAACCCGTACACGCTGCACGCGGAACTCCAGCAGTCGATGAACGACCTCGCGGGCATCATCCGCAAGGAGGACGAACTGCAGGAAGTCCTCGCCAAGATCGACGAACTCAAGCAGCGCTACCTGAACGTCACCGTCGAGGGCGGCCGGGTCTTCAACCCCGGCTGGCACCTCGCGATCGACATGCGAAACATGCTGCTGGTCAGCGAGTGCGTCGCCAAGGCGGCGCTGCAACGCACCGAGAGCCGCGGCGGCCACACCCGCGACGACTTCCCGCAGATGGACAACAAGTGGCGCAACGCGCTGCTGGTCTGCAAGACGGTCAACGACGGCGTGGGAACCGAAGCGGTCGCACCCGAGGTGACCGTCACCCGCGAGGAGCAGACGCCCATGCGGCCGGACCTGCTCGAGGTCTTCGAGCTGTCCGAACTCGAGAAGTACTACACCGACGAAGAACTGCACGACCATCCGCAACGGAAGGGCTGAACCATGGCGGCATACGACGCGAGCCTGCGAGTCTGGCGCGGAGACGACACCGGCGGCGAACTGAAGGACTACACCGTCGAGGTGAACGACGGCGAGGTGGTGCTCGACATCATCCACCGCCTGCAGGCCACCCAGGCGGGCGACCTCGCCGTGCGGTGGAACTGCAAGGCGGGCAAGTGCGGATCATGCTCGGCGGAGATCAACGGTCGGCCGCGCCTGCTGTGCATGACGCGGATGTCGACGTTCGGCGAGGACGAAACCGTGACGGTGACGCCGCTGCGGACATTCCCCGTCATGCGCGACCTCGTCACCGACGTCTCGTTCAACTACGAGAAGGCGCGCGAGATCCCGTCGTTCACACCACCCAAGGACCTGCAGCCCGGTGAGTACCGGATGCAGCAGGAGGACGTGAACCGCAGCCAGGAGTTCCGGAAGTGCATCGAGTGCTTCCTGTGCCAGAACGTCTGCCACGTCGTGCGCGACCACGAGGAGAACAAGGAGAACTTCTCCGGGCCTCGTTACCTGATGCGGATGACGGAGCTTGACATGCATCCGCTCGACACGCACGCCCACCGCGCGGAGGAAGCTCAGGACGAGCACGGGCTCGGCTACTGCAACATCACCAAGTGCTGCACCGAGGTGTGTCCCGAGCACATCAAGATCACCGACAACGCGCTGATCCCGATGAAGGAGCGCGTCGCCGACCGCAAGTACGACCCGGTCGTGTGGCTCGGCAACAAGCTCTTCAGGCGCTAGCCGTCAGATGTCGTAGACGCGGCGGACGACCGTCCGGAACAATTCGACGCCTGCGTCCTTGACGGACTTGGAGCACAGGACGTTGACGATCATGCCTCGAACCAGCCCGTAGTAGTCGCACGAATCCTCGGGATCATCCCTCTGCGTCACCGCGAAGGAATCGCTGGCCATCGAACTCGGTGCGTCGGCAAGGCTCTGCTCGAACGGCTCCGTCGTCGACTCGATGACCTGTCCGTTCTGAGAGACCGTATAGGTCACCTGCGCGCTCTGGCAGCGTGTGAACCAGTCCCGGAACACTCGCAGACTGACCGGGTCCTCCGCGGGGAACACGGACACGAAGAACCCGCCGGAATCCTCGGCGTTACCGCCCGGGTCGTCCACCGGGTACATGCTCAAGTCGACCGGGTATCGCCCATACCGGGTGGTGTCACGGCGATCGAGATTGTGCTCGATCTGCTCTAGGGGGTCCTTGCCGCATTCCGGCGGAGTGACCGTCTTGTCGTAGTCCTTGGCGGGGTCGATGTTCAGGTTGAGGGTCGACTTGCTGTAGTCCGTGTCGGTGTAGCCCGGCGGGTAGAGCGTCCTGGGCTTGATTCCATTCTTGATCACGGTCGGGGGTTCGTCGCTGAGCAGCGGCTTGTCCACGATCTCGAAGCGCGGCGTGGCAGGAGTGATCGGCTCGGGCTTCGCCGCCCACAGCATCGTGCCGCCGAGGAGCACGACGACGAGCGCGACGATGCCGCCGATGATCAACCAGCGCTTGGTGATTCGGCGAGGCGCTTTGGTCGGGGGTGTCTCGAACGACCAGCCGTCGCCCGGGCCGATTTGCGGGTTCATGGCAACGGCCCCGACGTCGAGCAGAGCGCTGCCGCGAGGTCACCGAGCGGAGTCCCGTCCGTGGTGCAGAAGCTGGGTGCATTCGGGTCCGCCTCGACCGGGCCCGGGAACTGCGGTCCGTCGTCGGTCTCGCCGCCCTGCTCACCGGGCACGGAGCCCGAACCTCCCTGCGACGGTCCCTGGCCGCCGCCCTGCGACTGCTGCGGCTGCTGCGGCTGCTGCGGCGTCGACTGGCCCGACCCCTGAGCGACCTTCGCGGCCCGTTCCTTGTCTCGCACGGTGATGCAGTCCCGCATCGCCGAGTCGTCTTCCTCGTACGGGCAGGGCTTGATGGTCACCGTCTGCGGCGGCGGCGGTGGCAGGATCGTGCCCCCGGGCGCCTTGATGTAGTCGAACCCCTCGGGCGTCTGGGTGATGTATCCGGCCTTCAGCGACGCCAGCTTGGCGTTCAGCCGGTCCGGAGTCTGAATGACGAAGTCTCGCACCACCGGAGAGCTGGCCGGCGTCGTCGAGAAGCATTCCCTGTCGTCGAGGGCCGCCGTGGATGCCGGCTCGAGCAACGCAAGCGCCCGAATGAAGTTGCCCTGTCGCAGTTCGGAGTCACTGACGGTCTCCGAGGTGATCGCGAAGTTCGCCCGAGGTGGACACGAGTCGGGCTCCGCCCGATGCGCAGCCGTGAACTCCTCGAGTGCGGTCGGAAGGTCGCGTTCGAGCATCGCCAGATCGCCGGCCGCGAGGCGTTCTCGGAAGCCACGACCGATGTTCCCCATGCCGATCCACCCGAGTGTCGATGCCATGGCCGCCTGATCCTGCGCTGCGAACTGCGCGGGTAGCCGATTTCCGAGGATGCCGACGCTGGCCAGCTTGAACGCCAGCAGCGACAGCAGCAGCAGTCCGGGGATGGACCACAGGAGCAGTCTGCGCCGGAGGCGAAGCCGGCCCGGGCGGACCACGGGCGGCGCCTCGTCCTCGGTTCTCTCCGCCAGCGTTCGCGTCATGACCGGACTCCTCCGTTGCGGCGCCGAATCCAATGCCGCGCAAGACCGTACAGCTCCACTCCGAACAAGGCGGCGGCGATTCCGGCGAACAGCCAGTAGTACTCGATCCGATTCGGGTGCGGGACGTCTGGGGTGACGTCGAAGACCGGGGCGGCCACCGGCACGTCCGTCACCAGTGCGTCGGCGGGCAGGCTGCCCTCCTCGCGGTGGAGATAGGGCACGTCGATGCTGTCGGCCGCAGCCTCGAGTGCGGTTGCGTTGAGCTCGTAGTGGGTGGTCTCCGAGTCGAACGAGTACTTCCCGTCCTGATGCTCGACGTCGGCGCCCTCCTCCGTGCCGTAACCGAGCACCGCACCCCCGGACACCAGACCCTTCGGAACGTCGAGCGCGCCCGAGTCCGAGTCGCTGCTGCCACCCAGGACGTAGACCACGTTCGCCGCACCCGGATACTCCTGGGCGCCGCGGTTCAACTGCTCGGACAGCACGGAACCCGGCGCGGCGACGTCGACGCCGGTCTCGCCTTCGTACTGGGCGTCCACACCGCCGTAGGGGGTGAACTGCGCGAGGAACGGGATGAGGCTCCAGGTGTCCGGCGACAGCGGCCACTCCACGCGCGCGGAGTCGCCGTAGGAGACCAGCCCGAACCGTGCGGTCGGGTGCGCGCCGAGGATCGTCTGCAGATCGGCCCTGACACCCTCCAGTCGCGTCTTGGATCCGTCGAAGTCCTTCGCGTCGAGTGCCAGTGATCGATCCACCACGAGGAAGACGTTCATGTTGGCTTCCTCTGCGAGGTCCGCCAGCCGCGGTGGCCGCTCCGCGTCCGACTCGTCTCCGGGGCGCGTGGCCGCCGTTCCCAGGCACAGGACGGCGAGAACCGCCATCGCGAACCGGAACCACGTCCGACGATCGGGTCGGCGGCCCCGACGGCGGCTGACGGCAACCAGGGCGCCCACACGGAGGAGGATCGCTATCACGACGAGCACGACGATCAGCCAGATCGGGAACACCGGAGCGAGAGTCACATTCACAGCCGCATCCCCCACCTCAGCGCCGCCAGTGCGATCGACGCGACCAGCGCGAGCTGTAGCAGGAGGTCCGGGACGTCCCAGTCGAACGGCAACGCCGCCGACTGCTGCACCTGGTCGAGCGCAGACGGAGGTGGGTTGTCCAGAATCTTCTCGACGGCCTTCGAAATTTCCTCCTGCTGCTTGTCGGCCTTTCCTCGGTCTGCGGCCTCCTCGGAACTGAGCTGCGTGTACTCGATGTGCTGGCCACCCGTGTCACCGACCAACTTCTCGACGAACCCGAGTGGCTGGGTGCTCATCTCGGGTACGACCGCGTTGACCTGGATGCCCGCCGTCTTCACGGTGTCCTCAAGGGTCGCCTTGGAGAACAACGGTGTAGCCGCCGGTGGAGTAAAGGAAAAGGTGTAGGTGCCCGGGTCGTCCGGCAATTCGGCGTCACCGAAGTACAGGATCATCCGGCCTCGACCGTTGTCCGAACCGACGGCCGGCAACCCCGTGGCACACATCGCCAGGGTGTCCAGCACCGTAGGCGTGAAGGCCGGCGGGCCGCTGCCGTAAGCCGGCGCTTTCGCTTCAAAGTAGCCGAGCCGGTCGACGTAGTCGTAGCCGTTCTTCGGCGCGTCGACCTCCTTCATCACGCCGACGATCTCCCCGAAGCGTTCGGCCACCCATTCCCGGTCAGCGGTCATGGGGAACGCGCGGTAGAGCGAGTTGGTCATGCCGATTCGCTGGTTCCCGAACGTCTCCACGATGCCGCCGAGCGTCTCGAACAAGGGACGCAAGTCGCTGAGAGTACCGCCGTACAACGACGAGCCCGGGCCGAAGCACAGCATGATGTCGACGTGCGGGGTGTTCGTGTCGTCCGCCCTCGGATCGTAGGTCCAGGTCGGCCGCGCGGTCGCCCCGATCAGGGCTGCGGTGGCCACGATGGACACCACCAGAGCCGCGGCGGACACCCGCTCGTGTAGGCGCAGCGCCCGTTGATACTCGGGGAGGGACGTCAGCCGGTACGACCGGGCCAACAGCGGCAGTTCACCCTGCCACCCGTGGCGTGTCCGCTTGATCGCGAGGAAGCCGACGACCCCGATGGCGACGACGACGAGGACCAGCAGCAGCGGCCATCTCAGGTCCACGTCGCCACCGCCGTCCGTGCGGCATCGACGACGGCTGGCACCGTGCGTGGGTCGACCTCGTTGAACTGGCCCGGATACGCCATCAGCAGGACGTTCAGCGCGGCCGGTGACAACGGACTGTTCGCGACGTCCGTCGCAGTCATCTCACGGGCCTGATATCCGGTGCGGAACCTGACGTACAGACGAAAGACTCGACTGATGTCGTGGAACGCGTCGCGCGTCGTCACGAGTCCGTCGCGATGCGATCGCTCGATCCCGTTCAACGTACGAATGAACTTGAACCGCAGCACCTTGAACGTCACGGTGCGGATGACGGGGATCCCGCGAAGGACGTCCACCGGCAACGTCCACACCCATACTCCCGCGATCCACGCCGCGATGAGGAGGACGACGAACAGCGCACTCACCACCCACCACGCGGAGTACGTCAGGGGGCCGAAGAGGTAGTCGACGTAGTTGGCGTCCTCAGGCACGTCGACCCTCCTGCTGCGCGAGCGCAGTGAGAGCCGGACCGACATCCCGAATCGACGCGATTCGCACGCACGGACTGCCGAGGCGCGCCGTGAACTGTTGCCACTGAGCATGTCTGGCAGCTTCGGCGCGACGGTAGGCGTCGAGGACCTTCGCACCCAGCAGCGGCGGGGCCACCAGCGCTCGAGCGGTGCTGACGTCTATGACCTCGTCGGCGCCGTCGGGACGACCGATGACGTCGAGGTCCTCGACGAGGATCCAATGGATGGCGTTGCGCGAACGGACCGCCATGGCGGCCTGCTCCAACTCGGGCGTCACCTCTGGTTGGTCGCAGACGACGTACACGGCATAGCGCTTGTCGAGGTTGGCCGCGACGAACTCGAGCTGCTTCACCACGTTCGAGGGGGTGCCGATCTCGATGTCGGCGTCGTTCACGAGGTTCAGCACCTGCTCGAGGTGATCCTCGCCCATCTTGCCGGGCTCGATGGACGAGCCGCGCTCGTCGCCGTAGACGAGGCTGATCTTGTCCGACTGTGCACACGCGACGAGGCCGACGGCACCGAGTGCGTAGACCGCCAGTTCGCGCTTGCGTTCCCCGCTCGGTGCGAGCGCCAGCATGTTCGCCCCGACGTCGGCGACGAGGAGGAACTCCTGCGCCTTCTCGGCGACGTAGCGGCGTACCACCAGATGCGTGTTGCGTGCCGACGCCCGCCAGTCGATGTCGCGGACGTCGTCGCCGGCGACGTACTCACGCAAGTCCACGAAGTCGTCGCTACGGCCGAACTGCAATGACGTGTGTCCGCCTTCGAGGACCTTGCGGGATCGCATCCGCATCCCGACCGATCGCGGATCGAAGTCGAGTTGGGTGCGGACCCGATTGAGAATCTCTCCCATGGTCTACGGCGTCGGAACGCGATGCAGGATGCCGTCGACGAGGAATTCGGGGGTGATGCCTTCGGCGGAAGCCTGGTACTTCAGCACGATCCGGTGCCGCAGCACGCGCGTCGCGACGGCCTTGACGTCATCGGGCACCGCATAGGGCCTGCCGTTGATCAAGGCGTGTGCACACGCCGCCCGGCACAGCGCGATCGTCGCACGGGGGCTGGCGCCGTACTGGATGAGATCGGCCAGCTTGGGATCGAGCACGTTGCGCGGCGTCCTCGTCGCAGCGGCGATGTAGGTCGTGTACTTGACGATCGACCGGTCGATGAACACGCGCTTGAAGACCGACTGCAGCCAGAGGATCCGGTTGAGGTCGACGGCCGCGCCATTGGAGGGCGCATCGATCACTCCGCTGGCCACCCGCGCGATCACCTCCTCCTCCTCGTCGATCGTCGGATAGGTCAGGACGTCCTTCAACATGAACCTGTCCATCTGCGCCTCGGAGAGCTGGTAGGTGCCCTCCTGGTCGATGGGATTCTGCGTCGCCAGGACGAGGAAGGGGTTGGGCAGCGCGTAGACGTTGCCGCCGATGGTGGTCTGGCGCTCCTCCATGGCCTCGAGCATCGCGCTCTGCGTCTTCGCCGACGAACGGTTGATCTCGTCGAGCAGGACGATGTTGGCGTGCACCGGCCCGAGGGACACCTTGAACTCGCCGGCCTTCTGATCCCAGATCTGCCCGCCGGTGATGTCACTCGGCAACAGGTCCGGCGTGCACTGGATGCGCTGGAACCGCGCGTCGAGGCTCTGGGCCAGGGTCTTGGCCGCGGTCGTCTTCGCCAGCCCGGGGACACTCTCCAGGAGCACGTGGCCGGAGGCGATCAGGCCGATGAGCAACGATTGCTGCAGTGTGTTCTGGCTGACGATCTTCGCGGCCAGTGCAGTCTTCACCTGACCGATCACCTCAGCGGCGCGCTGCATGTCCTCGTGCGAGAGCTGAGGCCCCGACAGCTGCATGAACTCTCCCCCGTCGTACCCACCCCGGACCGGGTGAGGCTAACACACGAGGGTTCCTGTCAAGACTTTCGAATGCCGTTAGCCAACAGAAGGTTTCGTTGCCGGCGGCGGGATCCTACCGCCCCGGTCGGGGGCGCGAGCGCACCAGTTCCTCGGCTCGGCCATGCGCGTCGAGACTTGGGCGTACGCTCGAAATGAGCAGCAGAAAAGCGTCGAAGGGCAGGCCCATGGCCGCAGGAGAAACGACCAGCGTCAACAACATCCGCACCGCGATCCGCGAACTCTCCGCACGGGCCGAACTGGCTCAAAAGGAGGGCCGGACGACCGACGCGGCAGAGATCGAACAGCGCATCCAGCACTACCGCGAGGAACTCGGCGCGCGCCCCTGATACGGGGACGTCTCGGTCAGGCGCCGAGGCGACGGAACGTGCTGCGGTGGAAGACGATGGGCGCGACGTCCTCGTGGACGGTGATGTCACTGACCCGGAGGACGACGATCGTGTGATCGCCCGCTGGGACCAGCTGTTCGATCGCGCTTTCGAGCCAGACGCTGGTGCCGTGGATGAAGACGGCGCCGCTGTCCCGTGACTCCGTCTCCAGTCCGGCGAACCGGTCGCCGGTCTTGGCGGCGAGGGTCTTGGCCGCAGCGTCGTGCGCCTCGCCGAGCACGCTGATGCCCAGGAACGGCACGTCCGCCAGCTTGGGCCACGTCGTCGAGGTGTTCTGCACGCAGAACGACACCAGCGGCGGGTCCAGCGACACCGGCACGAAGGTGCTGGCCGCGAGTCCCACCCGCACGCCGTCCACCTCGGCGGCGATGGCGATCACCCCGGTGGGGAAGTGCCCGAACGCCTCGCGCAGGGACGCCGGACTGATATCGGTACTGCTCATGGCCTCTTCATCTTCACACGTGCGCACGGGCGGCGGCCGCTGGTGTCCGCCAGCCTTCCATGATCCCCCCGCGCTGACGCTCCCGCCAGAGTCCGAATCTCGATGAACGCAAGGTCGATGGCCAACCGTTGACGTTCGCGCGCAACGACGTTGGCGGCGGGTCAGTCCGCCCAGCGGGTCGCTTCGACCTCGCTGGGCAGCGGCGCGTGCAGTGGCACGTCGAGGCCGTCGTAGATGCCCGGCTTCTGCGTGGACAGCCACTCGATGGCCCCGAGCAGGCGGTTTGCCGCCGTGGTGTTGCCGCCGTCGGCCCGGGTCCCGCCGGGAACGTCGCCGCGGGTGACGATCGTCAGCTGTGGATCGCCGTCGATGATCACCCGGTGGTCGCCGACTCCCTCGTCGGGCTGCGGCCAGTCCGGCGCGCATGCCGGGTCGATGCGCGTGACGTGCTCGACGATGACGCGCTGCTTGCCGCCGGCCCAGCCGATCACCTTGAGGAAGAAGGCACCCTGGGTGCCCTTCTCGAACCGTCCCATCACGGTGTCGACGTCGGCGTCGAGCGGTCGCCTCTCGACCTCCTCGGTGATCTCGTCGATCTCCAGGCCGAGGCCGCGCCCGATCAGTCGGATGTTGCCGCCCCACACCATCGTGGGGATGGACGGCAGGAGCATCATCGGCACCTCCGCCATCGCGCCGCCGAAGCCACACGACACCCGCACCGCGTACGGCTGGTCGTAGGTGGAGTAGTCGAAGATCTCCTGGCAGCGGATGGCGTGGATGCGGGTGCACAGCCCGGCCGCCAGCACGGCCAGGGCATCGTTGGCCCAGCCGGGGTCGACGCCGCTGACCAGCAGCGTGGCGCCACCTTCCTCGGCGGCGGCGGTCAGCCGGTCGACCCACTCCTGCGGCGCCGACGCCGGGTCGTAGAGCGAGTACAGCGACGGCGTCACCACGTGTTTGCCGGCCCGCAGGCAGCGTTCGATGTCGTTCAGGGCCTCGTCGGGACGGATGTCGCCGGACGCCATGTAGGCGACGGCGTCGCATCCTGCGAGGACGGCGTCCACGTCCAGGCTGACCGCCACGCCCGTCGGGCCGTCGACCTTCGCGAAGTCCGCGGCATCCCGGTCCGCCTTGTCGGGCGAGGAGGTGATGACGCCGGTCAGTCGGAGACCCGGGAACGCCGTCGCCGACCTGATGGCCGTGGCGCCCATGTTGCCCGTCCCCCACACCGCTACACGCCTCATCCGGCACACCCTAGTAGGCGTGCTGGTGGCACTCGTGGCAGACATCACATCTCCCCAAAAGCCCAGTTCACGGCTACCAACCAACCGTTTGGGCAGTCGTCGCCGACCACCCGGTTACTTAGCTGACGAAAATTTGCTCGCCATCGCTTTGCGCGGAGGTTACCGAGCGGTATAGTCGTAGGCAGTTACTGGTGGGTAACTTAGACGAAGTACCCAACCGACGTACCGAATCTCATCGAGGAGACAGCGTGAGCCACTACAAGAGCAACGTCCGTGACCAGGTATTCAACCTGTTCGAGGTCTTCGGCGTCGACAAGGCGCTCGGCCAGGGCAAGTACGCCGACCTGGACCAGGACTCGACGCTCGACATGCTGGCCGAGATCGCCCGGCTGTCCGAGGGCCCCATCGCCGACTCGTTCGCCGAGGGCGACCGCAATCCCCCGGTCTTCGATCCCGACGCCCACACCGTCACGCTGCCCGCGGCCTTCAAGAAGTCCGTCCGCGCCATCACCGACGGCGGCTGGGACAAGATCGGCCTCGACGAGGAACTCGGCGGCATGCCGATGCCCCGCGCCGTGCAGTGGGCCCTGATGGAGCACGTGCTCGGCGCCAACCCCGCCGTCTACATGTACTCGATGGGTGCCGGCTTCGCGCAGATCATGTACAACCTCGGCACCGAGGAGCAGAAGAAGTGGGCGGTGCTGGCCTCCGAGCGCGGCTGGACCTCCACCATGGTTCTCACCGAGCCCGACGCCGGCTCTGACGTGGGCGCCGGTCGCACCAAGGCGATCGAGCAGGCCGACGGCACCTGGCACATCGAGGGCGTGAAGCGCTTCATCACCTCCGGTGACGCCGACGACCTCGGTGAGAACATCCTGCACCTGGTGCTGGCCCGCCCCGAGGGCGCCGGACCCGGCACCAAGGGCCTCTCGCTGTTCTTCGTGCCGAAGTTCCACTTCGACCCCGAGACCGGTGAGCCCGGCGAGCGCAACGGCGCCTTCGTCACCAACGTCGAGCACAAGATGGGCCTCAAGGTCTCCGCGACCTGTGAGCTGTCGCTCGGCCAGCACGACGTCCCGGCCGTCGGCTGGCTCGTCGGCGAGGTGCACGAGGGCATCGCGCAGATGTTCGAGGTCATCGAGCAGGCCCGCATGATGGTCGGCACGAAGGCGATCGCCACGCTGTCGACCGGCTACCTGAACGCACTCGAGTACGCCAAGTCGCGCGTCCAGGGCTCCGACATGACCCAGATGACCGACAAGACCGCACCCCGGGTCAGCATCACCCACCACCCGGACGTCCGTCGGTCGCTGATGACTCAGAAGACCTACGCCGAGGGACTGCGCGCGCTGTACCTGTACACCGCCACGTTCCAGGACGCCGAGGTCGCGCAGGCCGTGCACGGTGTCGAGCAGGACCTGGCCACCAAGGTCAACGACCTGCTGCTCCCGATCGTCAAGGGCGTCGGTTCCGAGCAGGCGTACGCCAAGCTGACCGAGTCGCTGCAGACGTTCGGCGGGTCCGGCTTCCTGCAGGACTACCCGATCGAGCAGTACATCCGCGACGCGAAGATCGACTCGCTCTACGAGGGCACCACCGCCATCCAGGCGCAGGACTTCTTCTTCCGCAAGATCGTGCGGGACAAGGGCGTCGCGCTCGGCTACGTGGCCACCCAGATCGAGTCGTTCATCAAGAACGAGTCCGGCAACGGCCGCCTCAAGGCCGAGCGTGAGTTGCTCGCCACGGCGCTGGCCGACGTGCAGGGCATGGCCGCCACGCTCACCGGCTACCTGATGGACGCACAGACCAACCCGAGCAGCCTGTACAAGGTCGGCCTCGGCTCGGTTCGCTTCCTGATGAGCGTCGGCGACCTGGTGCTCGCGTGGCTGCTGCAGGAGCAGGCCGCCGTCGCGATCTCCGCGCTCGACGCCGGTACCTCCGGTGACGACCGCGCCTTCTACGAGGGCAAGATCGCCGGTGCGTCGTTCTTCGCGAAGAACTTCCTGCCGCTGCTCACCAGCACCAGGACCGTCGTCGAGAACATCGACAACGAGGTCATGGAGCTGGACGAAGCGGCCTTCTAAGACCGCTACCGCTCAGGGCCCCCGCTTCGGCGGGGGCCCTTTGCGTTGGGTCTGGGCCTTGCGTACGGGAAACGGGGTTCTTGCGTACACAGCCCCCATACTCGGCGGGCTACCGGGTGAGGACCGCGCGGGTGTACAGCAGGTGAAAGCCGCTGCGCTGCACGTTCTTCTGCGACGTCGACCCAGGGGCGGTGGTGACGACGGCGACGTCGCATCCCGCGTCCGCGGCGTCCCGCAGCCGGGCGGCCAACAGCGCGGACTGCACGCCCCTGCGGCGATGCCGCGGTGCGGTCGCGGCGCCCGTGAGCTGGGCGATGCCCTCGGCCATCCGCATGCTCCCGCCGCCCGCGACCTCCCCGTCGCGCAGCGCCACGTAGGGGGCGGCGCCCGCCGCGACGACGTCCCGCATCGCTCGGTCGACGACGTCCCGGGGGAAGTCCTCGTGGCTGGGCACGCCCTCGCCGTCGGGATGCGCGAAGCCGTCGACGACGACGTCCACCCATGCGCCGACTTCGGCTTCGTCGGCGGGGCGGACCTCGACATCGGGAGCCGACCCGTCGGCGGGCAGCTCCCGGCCCAGCACGTTCTCGAAGCCGGCCAGCCGGTAACCCCGATCGGCGAGCAGCGCCACCACCGCGGGGTTGGCGAGGGACGACAACTCGACCGAGACCGGGCCGTGCGCCAGCAGCCGGCGTTCGACGTCGTCCCAGTCGTCGGGCACGCCGCCGAACCCGAGGCCGACGACCTTGTTCATGGGTGACCCGTCCTCGGCGAAGCACCCGTAGCCGCCCGCGACGGGTAGCGCGAGGCCCGCGGCGCCACGGCGGCGGGCACCCAAGGTGGCCGCGGAGATCAGGCCGGCCTCGGCCGCCTCGATGCGGGCCGCGAGCGCCGTGCCACAGAACAGGTCGGTCACGCGGAGATTGTGCACGAGCGCGGGGCCGACGGTCGAGTGGTTTCTCCGCCGACGACCGTGAACGGGACGACGCCCGACGGCCCTACGGCGTCGCGAGGTTCACGCTCGGCGGCCGAGGGCTACGCGTAGGCCCGCAGCAGCGCCCGGGTGCGGGCACGGCCTTCGGGCGACCGGTCGAACGTCGCGGCGACGTACTCGTCGACCCCCGCGGCGCCCAGCTCGTCGAGCCTGCCCCGCACCGTGTCCTCGTCGCCGATGATCGCGGCGTCCTCGGGTCCGGCGAAGCCCTCGCGGTCGAGCATCGCGCGGTAGGAGGGCAGTTGGCCGTACATCGCGAACTGTTCGGCGGCCTGCCTGCGTGCGCCGTCGACGTCGTCGGTGACGCTGATCGGCAACGCGGCGACCACCCGCACGTCGCCCTCGGCCCGGCCCGCGTCGGCCGCCGCCTGCCGCAGCGTCGGTCCGACGTGCCCGGACAGCGTCGCCGGTCCGGTCATCCACGTGCAGGTGCCGGACGTGCGGCGGCCCGCGAGCTTGAGCAGCTGCGGCCCGAGCGCGGCGACGTAGACGTCGGGCGCCGACGCACCGGGGATCATCAACGCGCCGCGCGTCGTCAGGATCTCCCCCGACGCGGCGGCGGGCTCCCCGGCGAGCAGCGGCAGCAGCCCGTCGAGGAACTCGTTGAGCCTGCGCACCGGCCGGTTCCACGGGATTCCCCACATCCCCTCGGTGACGGCCTGGTGCGTCATCCCGAGGCCGAGGGTGAACCGGCCGCCGGAGGCCAGGCTGACGGTGAGCGCGCGCTGCGCCATCTGCATCGGATGCTGGTTCTGGATCGGCACGACGCCGCTGGCGACCTCGATGGTGTCGACCTCGCGCAGCGCCACCGCCAGGATCGTCAAAAGATCCGGCTCGTAGGGCAATTGGCTCATCCACACCCGTGCGAAGCCTTCGTCGCGCAGCATGGCGAGATTCGCGATGGTGACGTCGATCGGCGACTCGCCGCCCGCATCCTGGAGCTGTCCGAACATACTGATCTGCATGACTGGTATCGAACCATGACGGCCGACCTGACCCGGCTGGGGAACTTCGGCCCCAACTGGTTCGCCTCGGTCATGGGGACCGGCATCGTCGCGACGGCGGGTACGACGCTGCCCGTGCACGTGCCGGGGCTGCACGTCTTCTCGCGCGGGGTGTGGGTGGTCGCGGCCGTCCTGCTGGTGGTGCTGATCGTCGCGGTGTCGGCGCAGTGGTTCCGCCATCCGACCGTCGCGCGCGGGCACGCGCACAACCCGCAGATGGCCCACTTCTACGGCGCGGCACCGATGGCGTTCATGACCGTCGGGGCAGGCGCGCTGCTGGTCGGCCGGGACATCGTGGGCGAGCGGGTCGCGGTGGACCTCGCGTGGGTGCTGTGGACGACGGGCACGCTCGGCGGCCTGTTCACCGCCATCTCGATCCCCTACCTCATGTTCACCCAGCTCAACGTCGGACCCGACGCGGCGTTCGGCGGCTGGCTGATGCCCGTGGTCCCACCGATGGTGTCCGCCGCGACCGGCGCGCTGCTGATCCCGCACATGGCGCCCGGCACGGGCCGCGAGACGATGCTCTACGGCTGCTACGCGATGTTCGGCCTCTCTCTGATCGCGGGACTGATCATCATCTCGATGATCTGGAGCCGGCTGGCCCACTACGGCACGTCCGGCACGGCGCGGGTGCCGACGCTGTGGATCGTGCTCGGTCCGCTGGGACAGGGGATCACCGCGGCGGGCCTGCTGGGGACGCAGGCCGCGCTGGCGGTGCCGGCGGAACTGGCGTCCGGCATGGCGATCTTCTCGATTTTGTTCGGCGTCCCGGTGTGGGGCTTCGCCGTCCTGTGGATCGCGCTGGCCACGTCCCTGACCGTGCGGACGATGCGGCGCGGCATGCCGTTCGCGCTGACGTGGTGGAGCCTGACATTCCCGGTCGGGACATTCGTCACCGGCACCACGCAGCTCGCCGTGCACACCGGGCTGCCCGCGTTCCACGTCGCCGCCGCGGTCGCCTACGCGTGTCTGCTGTGCACGTGGGCGCTGGTGACGGTTCAGACGACGCGCGGCAGCCTGGGCGGCACGCTGTTCCAGCCGCCGGCCTCGTCGGGGCCGATCACGGCGAAGAAGGATCAGCCGGCGGGGAGTACGGGGCCGGCCGCGACGAGCAGCTGATCGACGAGTTCGACCGGGTGCGACAGCATCGCCGTGTGCCCGCCGGGGGCGACCAGCGGTTCGATGCCGAGCCGGTCGGCCACCATCGCCCTCGTGAACGGCTCGGGGAAGAGACGGTCGTCGCGCAGCAGGACGAAGGACGTGGGTAGGTCGGGTAGCCCCGGTCCCGGCCACGGCTCCCGGGACGGCGTCTCGGATTGGACGCGTTCGACCTCCTCGGCCACGATCGCCGGATCGACACCGTCGTAGAACACCGCGTCCATGTCGTCCGGGTCCCACCCACCCCGATCCGCGGCGGCGCGCTGCGCCTCGGCGCACCCGGTGGCGGACCACCAGTCGTCCGGGCGTTCGCCGGGCCGCGGGACCATCGCCGAGACGTAGACCACCGCTGCCGCGTCGACCAGCGGACAGGCCAGAGGCGCGGTGAATCCACCGAAGGAGTGCGCGACGACGATCGGTCGGTCGCCACCGGTGTGCCGGGCGGCCACCGCGTCGGCGTAGGCGGCCAGATCGGCGGAATCGTCCTCGCAGGGCAGGTCGACCGCGATGCCGCGATGCCCGCGTCGTGCCAGTTCTGCCACCACGAAGCGCCAGTAGGACGGATCGGAACCGCCGCCGGGGATCAGCAGGAACGTCGCCATGGGGTCACGCTACGACGGGCCGCGCGGCGCCGGAACGAGCCCGGAAAAGAAGAGTGCCCCGTGTTGCCGTCGGGTCGGGGGGTCAGACGGCAACACGGAGCTATCCAGTACATCGGCCCGTCCTCGCGCGGCGTTACAGCTCGTGGAAAAGAACTTTCGCGATGTTTCCCGCCGTCGAGATCTGCGGGAGCGTCGTTCCACCGGCACGCGAAACGACCCTGGTGCAGATCTCGCGCTGACGTCCGCGAGACCCACACCAGGGTCGTGATCGGTGCAGCGAGGCTCAGGCCTCCAGGATGGCCGTGACGCCCTGGCCACCCGCAGCGCAGACGGAGATCAGACCGCGCACGGGCTTGCCGGTCTCCTTCTTCTTCTCGGCGAGCTGCTTTGCCAGCTGGGCCACGATGCGTCCGCCGGTCGCGGCGAAGGGATGGCCGGCGGCGAGCGAGGAACCGTTGACGTTGAGCTTGGACCGGTCGATCGAGCCCAGCGCACCGTCGAGACCCAGGCGGTCCTTGCAGTACTCGTCGGACTCCCAGGCGGCCAGCGTCGCGAGGACCACCGATGCGAACGCCTCGTGGATCTCGTAGAAGTCGAAGTCCTGCAGCGTCAGCCCGTTGCGGCTCAGGAGTCGCGGCACCGCGTAGGTGGGAGCCATGAGCAGTCCATCGGGACCGTTGACGTAGTCGACCGCGGCCGTCTCGCCGTCCACGAAGTAGGCCAGCACCGGCAGGTTGCGCTCGGCCGCCCATTCCTCGGTGGCCAGCAGCGACACCGACGCACCGTCGGTCAGCGGCGTCGAGTTGCCCGCGGTCATCGTGGCGTCGCCGTACTTCACCCCGAAGACGGGCTTGAGCTTGGCGAGCTTCTCGGCCGACGAATCGGCGCGCAGGTTGTTGTCGCGGTAGAGCCCCAGGAACGGCGTCACCAGGTCGTCGAAGAAACCGCGGTCGTAGGCGGCAGCCATGTTGCGGTGGCTGGCGGCGGCCAGTTCGTCCTGGTCGACGCGCTTGACGCCCATTTCCTTGGCCGTGATGGCGGCGTGCTCACCCATGGAGAGACCGGTGCGAGGTTCGCCGTTGGTGGGGATCTCGACGCCGATCGCGGCGGGCAGCTTGCCGACCAGCTTCAGCCGGTCGACGTTCGACTTCGCCCGGCGCAGGCCGAGCAGGACGCGGCGCAGGTCGTCGCCGAACGCGATCGGGGCGTCCGACGTGGTGTCGACGCCGCCGGCGGCCGCCGAGTCGTACTGGCCGAGTGCGATGGCGTTCGCGACGGCGATGGTCGACTGCAGACCGGTGCCGCACGCCTGCTGCAGGTCGTAGGCCGGCGTGTGCGGGTTGAGCGCCGAGCCCAGCACGCACTCGCGCATCAGGTTGAAGTCGCGGCTGTGCTTGAGCACCGCGCCGCCGACGACGGCTCCGAGACGCTCACCGGAGAGCTGGAAACGGTCGATGAGTCCGTCCAGTGCCGCGGTGAACATGTCCTGGTTGGAGGCGTTCGCATAGGCGCCGTCGGACCGGGCGAAGGGAATGCGGTTGCCGCCGAGGATGGCTACCCGGCGGGCGTTCTTGGTGTCGGCCACGTCTACCTCTTCTACGTCGTGTTCTGGCTGTGAATGGGCGTCGTTCGGATCCGTGCGGTGTTTGGCTCGGCGGTACCCGGGTCATCAGGGTGTCGGGGGTCATACTACCCACCGTTATTACTCTGGAGTAAGTTCGGTGGTCGACACCGACCATCATCCGCTCACGACACGTCCTTTCGAAAGGCTCAGCGAAGTGGCTAGCGACCTGTTCTCCCAAGTGGTCAACTCCGGCCCCGGATCCTTCCTCGCCAAGCAGCTCGGCGTGCCCCAGCCGGAGGAGCTGCGTCGCTACCGCGCCGGCGAACCACCGCTGCCCGGCTCGCTGCTGATCGGCGGCGAGGGCCGCGTCGCCGAGCCCCTGCGCGCGGCACTCGCCGAGGACTACGACCTGGTCGGCAACAACGCGGGCGGCCGCTGGGCCGACACGTTCGGCGGCCTGGTCTTCGACGCGACCGGGATCACCACGCCCGAGGGCCTGAAGGCTCTGCACGACTTCTTCACGCCGGTGCTGCGCAACCTCGCCGCCAGCGGCCGCGTCGTCGTGATCGGCACGACCCCCGACCAGACCACCGGCGTCGACGAGCGCATCGCCCAGCGCGCGCTCGAGGGGTTCACCCGCTCCCTGGGCAAGGAGCTGCAGCGCGGCGCGACCATCGGCCTGGTGTACCTCGCGGCCGACGCCAAGCCCGCCGCGACCGGACTGGAGTCGACGCTGCGCTTCCTGCTCTCCGGCAAGTCCGCCTACGTCGACGGTCAGGTCTTCTACGTCGGCGCAGACGACGCGACCCCGCCCGCCGACTGGGACAAGCCGCTCGACGGCAAGGTCGCGCTGGTGACCGGCGCCGCGCGTGGCATCGGCGCCGAGATCGCCAAGGTGTTCGCCCGCGACGGCGCCCACGTCGTCGCCATCGACGTCGAGCAGGCCGCCGAGGCGCTGGCCGAGACGGCGACCAAGGTCGGCGGCACCGCGCTGACCCTCGACGTGACGGCGGCCGACGCCGTCGACCGCATCACCGAGCACCTGCGCGAGCACTACTCCGACGTCAACGGCGGCAAGGCCGACGTGTTGGTCAACAACGCGGGCATCACCCGCGACAAGCTGCTCGCCAACATGGACGACGCCCGCTGGGACTCCGTTGTCGCGGTGAATCTGCTTGCCCCGCAACGCCTCGCCGAGGGACTGGTGGAGAACGGCACGATCGGATCCGGCGGACGCGTCGTCGGGCTGTCGTCCATGGCCGGCATCGCGGGCAACCGCGGCCAGACCAACTACGCGGCCACAAAGGCCGGCATGATCGGTCTGACCCAGGCGCTGGCACCGGTGTTCGGCGAGAAGGGCGTCACCATCAACGCCGTCGCACCGGGCTTCATCGAGACCAAGATGACCGAGGCCATCCCGCTCGCGACCCGCGAGGTGGGCCGTCGACTCAACTCGCTGTTCCAGGGCGGCCAGCCCGTCGACGTGGCCGAGGCCATCGCCTACTTCGCGAGCCCGGCGTCGAATGCCGTCACCGGCAACACCATTCGCGTGTGCGGCCAGGCCCTGATCGGCGCGTGACGACATGACCGAACAGCCCAGCGGACTGCTCAACATGGTGCGGGCGGCGGCGGGAGCACTGCCGTTCGTCCCGCGGGGGAGCGCGCTTCCCGATCGCACCGTACGCCTCGAGGGACTCGCGATCGACCAGGCCAACGTCGCGGCCTACGCCCAGGTGACCGGGCTGCGGTTCGACGACTCCGTGCCGCTGACGTACCCCTTCGCGCTCACCTTCCCGTCGGTGATGTCGCTGGTGAGCGGGTTCGACTTCCCTTTCGCCGCAATGGGTTCGGTGCACGTGGAGAACACGATCACGCAGTACCGGCCGATCGGCGTGACCGACGTCGTGGACGTCGACGTGCACGCCGAGAACCTGCGCGAGCACCGCAAGGGGCTGCTGGTCGACATCATCACCGACGTCCGGATCGGCAACGACGTCGCCTGGCACCAGGTCACAACGTTCCTACACCAGCAGCGCACCAGCCTCTCCGACGAGCCTCGCGCCGAGCCGAAGAAGCAGCCGAAGCTGCCACCGCCCAACGCGGTGCTGTCCTTCAGCCCAGGCCAGATCCGGCACTACGCCTCGGTGGGCGGCGACCACAACCCGATCCACACCAGTTCGATCGGCGCGAAGCTGTTCGGCTTCCCCACCTCGATCGCGCACGGGATGTTCACCGCCGCAGCCGTACTCGGCAACGTCGAGGGCCAGCTGCCGGACGCGGTGACCTACACGGTGAAGTTCGGCAAGCCCGTCCTGTTGCCCGCCAAGGCCGGCCTCTGGGTCGACCGGACCGGTGACGGGTGGACGCTCGCGCTGCGCCACCTCTCGAAGGGCTACCCCCACCTGACGGCGACGGTCACGCCGCTGTAGTCGGCCCGCCTCGCCGAAACTGCGGTGAGGTCGCGATCTCGCGCGAAATTGCGATCTCCCAGCAGTTTCGGCGGTGCGATGCTCAGGGGAGGGCGTGCGCGTCCGACGGCCGGCCCTTGAGACCGCGCCAGAACAGGTTGATCATCAGCTCGGCGGCGTCGTGCACGTCGGTGTCCCCGGTGCTGACCCGGTTGGCGACGGCCTCGCCGGCGCCCACGAGGGCGACGGCCATCATGTCGAAGTCGGTGTCCGGCTCGGGGTTTCGCGTGCCCGACAGCAGCAGCCTGCCGACGAGGTCGATGATGCGCTCACGACCCTCGCGCACGGTGTGGGCGAACGCCTGCGAGCTGGTGGCCTGGGTGTACAGCACGATCCACGACGCCCGGTTCTCGTCGATGTAGCTCAGGAACGACACCACTGCCGTGCGCAGCAGTTCCCGTGCGGGCTGGGTGAAGTCGATGTCGCCGCGCACCGTCTCGACGAAGCGGGCCACCTCGCGGTCGAGGCACGCGCCGAACAGTTCCTCCTTGGAACCGTAGTACAGGTACAGCATCGGCTTGGAGATCTCCGCCTGCGCGGCGATCGCGTCCATCGACGTCTCGTGGTACCCGTTCACCGAGAACATCTGCACCGCAGCGTCGAGCATCTGCTGCTCGCGTACCGCGCGCGGCAATCGCTTCGTTCCACCTGCCATGTGATCAGGGTAAACAATCGGTGCCCGTCGAGCCGCCGGGACGCGACCTGCCGGCTCAGGGCAGCAGTTCGGCCCGGCGTTGCTGCTCCCACAGGGCCATGCGGGTGCGCGCGGGTTCGCCGACGGCGTCCATCACCAGCGGGATGAGCAGCTCGGTGAGCAGGAAGCCCGCGGCCATGCTCTGGTACACCGTGCCGACCGTGCTCGATGCGGCCAGCACCACCTCCGCGTCGGGCGCCACCGGGCAGGCCAGGTCGTCGGTGACGAGCACCACGGACGCACCCGCGCGGTGTACGTCGGCGGCCAACTCGGCGGCACTGCGCTGATACCGGTGGTAGTCGAACAGCACCACGACGTCGCGGCGGGTCAGCTCCATCATCGAGCCGAGGTCGCGACCCCGCGGATCGGTGAGCAACCGCACGCCCGGCCGCAGTTGCTCGAGGTGCGCCGCCAGGTGCGCCGCCAGGAGGTGCGAGAAGCGCCCGCCGTAGAGGTGGACGGAGCGACCGACGTCGGACAGCAGTGCCACCGCGGCGTCGAGCGCCGACTCCGGCAGCAGCGCGAGCGTCTCGACGGCGCGGTCGTTCTGGCCGCGCGCCTGCCGGAGCAGTCGGTCGAGCAGGCCACCCGCGGCCGGCTCGTCCGGTAGCCGCGTGATCGGCCCGCTGGACTGCGACGTCAGCTCGGCGCGCAGCGCCACCTGCAGGCCCGCGAAGCCCTCGAACCCGAGCGACTGGGCGAAGCGCAGCACGGTCGGCGGGCTCACCTCGGCGCGCTCGGCAAGTCGTGCGGCGCTGACCAACCCGGCACTGGGGTAGTCGGCGAGTAGCGCGCGTCCCACCCGTCGTTCCGCCTTGCTCAGCGTCGCGAGCGCGGCGTTGGCACGCGCGGCCACGCTCTCGTCGGACATCGACGTCAATCTGCCACGAGGGGATGCCGGGTCGTCGACAGATCGCTCAGGGCGATCGCGGTGACGCATTCCGGCTCCAGCGGTTCCCAGGCCAGCGAGCCGAATCCGGTGGAGCCGACGACCAGGGTGTCGGGCGTCGGTCGGGCGACCCGCAGGGCGAAGTAGTCCTCGAGGTGCTCGGCGGGCAGCTCCGCGGCGGTGATCTCCTCGACGTCCTCGTCGAGCAGCCGGCTGTGCGCGTGGGCGTGCACCACGATCAGCTGGTCCTCGCCCAGCAGGAGGGCGTTGAGGCTCGCGTCCGGGTACACCTCCCGCAGCTGCGACACCGCACGTCGGACCGCTTCGGCGAGAGTCGGTGCGGACCGGCGGTGCTGACGGATCAGGCCGAAGTAGCGCTCGCTGTCCGTGGTTCCTCGCAGCGATGCGGTGACGTCGTCGTCCAGCAGCTCACCGAGCGGGCCGATCGGCTTGATGGAACCGTTGTGCGCCATCGCGATGCCGTCGGCAAGGAACGGGTGCGAATTGCGCGGCTCCACCGCCAGTCCGTTGGTGGCCCACCGCAGGTGCACCACGGATGCCTCGGCCCGGTGGTCATGGGTCGCGGCGGCGAAGTCCGGGTCGTGCAGTGCGTTGTCGGCAGAGACCTGCACCCGCGGATCGATCGGTGTGTCGCCGGGGGACGTCCGGTCCGCCGTGGCGACGCCCCAGCCGTCGCCGTGCACCTTGGTCAGCGCGAGGAAGTCGGCGAGCACCTCACTGCCCACGGCGTCGACGACCGAGATGGCGGAGGTGGAGACGACACCCAGTAGCCGGCACATACCAGGCATCCTCCGGTCAGTCGTCTAATGAATCAAACGAGATCTGCGAAATTTAAACATCCTGAAACATTCATGACATAGCTTTCTCGAAGACTCGACAGTGCGAACCACCCCCGCGGAAGGAGTCCGGATGCCAGTCGGCGGTGCCGAGGGTGAACGGTCGTCGGTCGGCGACCGGATCGACGAGCTGGTCGCCGACCAGGTCGTCCTGGTCGTGGGATCGATCACCGATCCCGCCGGGGTGACCCGCGGCAAGTACGTCCCCGTGCGGCGGTTGCGCGACTTCCAGCGCTCCGGCATGGGTGTCTCACCGTCGTGGAGCGTCTTCTGCGTCGACACGGGCATCGCCTTCACCCCCGCCATCGGCGTGGCCGGTGACCTCAGGATCCGCATCGATCCCGCCGAGGCTCGGCTGATCGGCGACGGAATCGCCTGGGCGCCCGGGTCACTCGGCGATCAGCAGGGCGCACCCGCGGCGCTGTGCACGAGGTCGCTGCTCGCACGCGCCGAGGCGGCGGCGGCCGAACGCGGCCTCACCGTGCGCGTCGGCGGCGAACTGGAGTGCACGATGCTGGCGGCCGACGGCAGCCCGGCGTCCACTGAACCCTGGTCGCCGTATGGCATCCGCACCTCGCTCGATCGCTCCGCCTTCCTGGTGGACCTCGCGACCACCGCCGAGCGCGCCGGGCTCGCCGTCGAACAGATCCACACCGAGTACGGCCACGACCAGCTCGAGGTGTCGCTCGCCCCGGACACCCCCGTCGCCACCGCCGACGCCGTGATCCTTGCGCGCATCGTGCTCGGCCGCGCCGCGGCGCGTCACGGGCTGCGAATCTCGTTCTCCCCCGTGCCGTTCGAGGGTGCGGCCGGCAACGGGGCGCACCTGCACCTCTCGCTGGCCGACGCCGAGGGCCCGTTGTTCTCCGGCGGCAGGGGGCCGCACGGGATCCGGCCGGACGGCGGTTCTGCGATCGCCGGCGTGATCGACACCCTGCCGGACCTCATCGGCGTCTACGCCGGGTCCGCCGTCTCCCCGCTGCGGCTCAAGCCCGGCAACTGGGCGGGTGCATCCGCGTGCTGGGGTCTCGAGAACCGCGAGGCCGCAGTGCGTTTCATCGCCGCGACCCCCGGCAGCCCGCACGGGGCCAACGCCGAACTCAAGCTCGTCGACCCCAGCGCCAACCCGTACCTCGCCACCGCGGCGTTCCTCTCCAGCGCGCTGCGCGGCATCGACCGCGAACTCGACCTCCCCGACGAGATCCCGGTCGACCCGTCGACCGTCGCCGCCACTCCGCCGCCACTGCCCACGGCACAGGTCGAGGCCGTCGACGCCCTCGAGAACTCAGCGGTTGCGGCCGACCTGCTGGGCCCCGAGATGGTCGAGGCGCTCGTCGCGGTGCGACGCCACGAGATCCGCACCTTCGGCGATCTGTCGCCGGCAGAGATCACCCAGGCGCTACGCCTCGCATGGAGCTGTTGACCCCACCCGAACGGAGACGACGATGAGCACGAACGTATCTGCCGACCAGCCCTCGGGCGAGGCTCAACTGCCTCACCGGCGACTGCCGTTCTGGGTCGCGCTGGCGATGTCCGTGGCCCTGGTCGGCCCCACCCTGGCCATGTCCGGCAACGGGCAGGGCCTGATCGCGACGGTCGGCAAGGCCATCCCCCTGGTGTTCCTGATCGGCCTGATCGGCGTGTCGCTGGTGGGCTACAGCTTCATTCGGCTGACCCGCCACCTCAACCACGCCGGCTCGGCGTACGGACTGGTCGGCGGCACCATCGGTCCGCGTGCCGGGTTCTTCTCCGGCTTCGCGATGCTCGGTGCGTACGTCGGCTTCGCGATCGGCACATTGGCGCTCACGGCGGCGTTCACCAACGCCTTCATCGCGCAGCTGCAACCCGACGACGAGACGCCCTACCAGGTGCCCTGGTTGGCGGTCGTCGTGGTCGGCGCGATCATCTCGTTCCTGCTCGCCGGCCGCGACATCCGGCTGCTGGCGAAGATCCTGCTCGTCATCGAGGGCATCGGCATCCTGTCGATGGTCGTGCTGGTGGTCGTGATCTTCGTCAAGGGCGGTGCGCCGACCACCGGCGTCGACTTCAGCGTCTTCACGTTCGACGGCGTCTCCGCCTCCGCGGTGATCAGCGGCGTGGTCGCGGCCTTCCTCTCCTGGGCGGGATTCGAGGCGTGCGCGTCGATGGGCGAGGAGACCGACGATCCGGGCCGCAACATCCCCCGCGCCCTGGCGGGCACGCTGGTCTTGACAGGCGTCCTGTTCGTCGTGGTGATGTTCGCCCAGGTGATCGGATTCGGAACGGACGCAGCGGGTCTCGAGGCGTTTCAGGGGTCGGGCAACACGCTGGGCGATCTCGGCAGCAGCTACGTCGGGCAGTGGTTCAGCCTGCTGATCATCTTCACGGCGACGGTCGCGGCGTTCGGCTGCCACCTCGCCACGTCCGCGACGTCGGGACGCATGCTCTACGCGTTCGGTCGCGACGGGTTCGGTCCCAAGGCGCTGGCGAACATCCACGAGGGCACCGGCGGGCCGCGCCTCGCCACCTGGCTGGTGGTCGGCGTCGCGCTGGTGGTCGACCTGGTCTGCGGCGCACTCAGCTGGCCCGACATGGGCACCGGCAACCCGGCGATCGACACCTACTTCCTGTTCGCCGTCGCGGGCTCGGTGTGCCTGATGGTCTGCTACCTGCTGGTCGAGATCGCCGCCGCCTGGTTCACCACCGCACCGAAGTTCGCGCGGGTGCACGGCGGCAAGGGCAAGGTGCTCGGACTGGTCCTGCCACTGCTCGGTGCCGTCGTGATCGCGGTGGTGCTGTGGTTCAACGTCAAGGACGCCGAGACGTGGTCGGCCGCTCCACTGCTCGGACTGTATTGGTGTGCAGTCGGTCTGGTGATCGCCATCGCCGCTTCGCGCATCGCGAAGCGGGTCGGCGAGTCGCTGAGCCGAGAGCTGGACCTGACGGCCGCCGCCGCCGACCACGGACCCGCGGCCGGCAGATGAGCACCCTCTACGCGCGTGACGAGGTGGCCCTCGCGGGCATCGAGAAGCTCCGCTTCTTCCCGCTCGAGGTCGTGTCGGGTCACGGCTCGACACTGGTGACCCCCGACGGCCGGGAGCTCATCGACCTCTCGGCCACGTGGACGGCCTCCGGTCTGGGACACGGCCATCCGGCCATCGTCGAGGCGGTGAGCCGCGCGGTCCGCACCGCTCCGGGATCGGGTGGCCTGTCGGCCGTGCATCCCGATTCGGTGGGGCTCGCCGAGGACCTGCTCGCGCTGGTGCCGGGGACCGGCGAGCGGCGGGTGTACCTCGGGCACGCCGGGTCGGACGCGAACGACGTGGCGCTGCGGGCGTGCCGGCACGCCACCGGCCGGCGCACCGTCCTGGCGTTCGAGCACGGCTATCACGGCGGCGTCGGCGTCGCGATGGGTGTCTCCGGCGTACACGTCGACGCGGGCATGCCCGCCGACCCGGACGCGGTGTTCATCCCGTACCCCAACCCGTTTCGGCCGGCCGAGGGCGATCGCTCCGATCAGGCGGCCGTCGACGCGGACGCCGCAGCCAGCCTGGCCCGGGCCGGGCAGGCGCTGGCGGACCACTCGATCGCGTGCCTGATCGTCGAGCCGATCCTGTCCGACGGCGGCCTCGTCGTCCCACCCGACGGGTTCCTCCGCCGACTGCACGAACTGTGCCGGGCGCACGGCGTGCCGATGATCTGCGACGAGGTCAAGATGGGCCTCGGTCGGCCGGGCACGCTGCACGCGTTCGAGCACGACTTTCGTGACCCCGCGGCCAATCCTGAAATCGTGACGTTCGGCAAGGTGCTGGGCGGCGGGCTGCCTCTGTCGGCGGCGGTAGGGCCGGCGGAGATCCTGGACCACCCGCCCGCCGCGGCCCTGCTGACCACGGCGGGCAACCCCGTGTGCGCCGCCGCGGGACGCGCCGTCCTCGCCACGATCGTCGGCGACCGACTCGCCGAGCGTGCCGCTACCATCGGTGCGCTGCTGTCGGATTCGTTGCGCGCGCTGGCCGGGTCCCCCGGCGCCGACCGCATCGGCGACGTCCGCGGACGGGGCCTCGCGATCGGTGTCGAGCTCGTCGACCCCGCGACCGGTGAGCGCGACCCGAGACTGGCCGCGCAGGTCGTCTACCGTGCGTGGGAGTTGGGTGCGGTCGTCTACTACGTTGGCGGGAACGTCCTGGAGATCACGCCGCCGCTGGTGCTCGAGGAAGCCGAAGCCGGCCGCGCGGTCGAGATCCTCGGTGCGGCGATCGCCGACGCCGCCGCGGGACGCGTCGACGCCGAGGAGGTGGCCAGGTATGCCGGTTGGTGAGTTGCAGGACGTGTTCGGCGGGGTGGACGTCCCCGACGTGCTCGCCGACCACCTGCGCACCGTCACGCTGATCGACCACCACGTGCACGGCGCCTACGACCAACCCGTCGACCGGGCCGGTTTCGAGGCGGCGATCAACGAGGGCTCGACGGATCCGGTGCCGGACTTCATGACCCAGTTCGACTCCCCGCTCGGGCTGTCCATCCGGCGGTGGTGCGCACCGCTCATCGGGCTCGATGCGTTGGCGAACGCCGACGACTACTGGGCGCGCCGCAGCGAGTTCTCCCCCGACGAACTGGCCCGGGTCATGCTGCCCGCCGCGGGCGTGTCCCGCTGGATCGTGGACACCGGGTTCAAGGGCGACCTCATCACCACGCCGGAGCGGCTGACCGATCTCAGTGGAGTGCCGTCGTCGGAGATCCTCCGGCTGGAGCGGCTCGCGGAGGACCTGCTGGAGGGCGGGACGTCGCCGGAGGACTATCCGGACGCACTGCGGGCGGCGCTGCGGGCCGCCGCCGACTCCCCGGACGTGGTCGGCACCAAGACGATCGTCGCCTACCGCACCGGCTTCGACGTCGACTGGTCGCGGCCCGACGACGCCGACGTCGTCGCCCACGCCCGCGACCTCGGCGCACGGGCCCACCCGCTGCGCCTCGACGACCCCCTGTTGATCGCGTTCGGGGTGCACGAGGCCGCCGCCCACGGCCTCCCGATCCAAGTGCACGTCGGATTCGGGGACCGTGATCTCGACCTGCACCGCACCGACCCCATGCTGCTGTTGCCGTTGCTGCGCACCATGATTCCCGTCCCGGTGCTGCTGCTGCACTGCTATCCGTTCCAGCGTCAGGCCGGGTACCTCGCGCAGGCGTTCGACCACGTGAACTTTGACGTCGGTCTGGCCATCAACTACCTCGGCGTCCGCTCGACCGGCTTGGTTGCCGAGGCCCTCGAGACCGCGCCCTTCGCGAAGCAGCTGTACTCGTCGGACGCGTTCGGCCCACCGGAGCTGCACGTGCTGGGCTCGGTCCTGTGGAGGCGTTCCATGGGGCTGGTGCTCGGCGAGTGGGTGCGCGCGGGTGACTGCACGGAGTCCGACGCCGTGCGGATCGTCGACATGATCGGTGTCCACAACGCCGAACGCGTCTACGGCCCGTGACGCACGCGTCGGCGCCCCTGTTCGACTCGTTGCGACGATTCGTCGAGCGCGACCAGGCGCCGTTCTTCAGCCCCGGCCACAAGGGCGGCCGGACGCTGGACCCCTGGTTTCGCGACCACATCGCGGCGATCGATCTGAACAACCTCCCCGACACGGACACGCTGCACTGCCCGGAGGGGCCGATCCTGGAGGCCGAGAGGCTGATCGCCGACGCCTGGGGCGTGGGTGAGAGCTTCATCCTCGTGCAGGGGTCCACGTCGGGCAACGTGACCGTGGCGCTGTCCGCGCTGGAGCCCGACGAGCCGGTCTTGGTGGCGCGCAACGCGCACAAGTCCGTGCTCGCCGGGCTCGTCCAGGTGGGCGCGCGCCCGGTGTGGCTCGAGCCGCGGTGGGACGCGAGGTTCGGCGTCGCGCACGGGCTGGACGTCGCCGTGGTGGAGCGCGCCTTCGAAGACGTCAGCGCCAAGGCACTCTGGGTCCTGCACCCGACCTACTACGGCACCACCGGTGACGTCGCAGCGATCGGCGACGCCTGCCGCCGGCACGGCGCCAAGCTGCTCGTCGACGGCGCGCACTCACCGCACTTCGCGTTCCACCCCGACCTGCCTACGCCGGGTGAGCGGGCAGGCGCGGCGGCGACCGTCCAGTCGGTGCACAAGATCCTGTCCGGGCTGAGTCAGGCCGCAGTGCTGCACGTCGACCCGGCCCAGCTCGACACCGCGTCGGTGCGCCGCGCACTGCAGCTGGTGCAGACCACCAGTCCGCACTTCGCGATCATGGCGTCGATCGACCTGGCGCGGCGCGAGATGATGCTGAGCGGGCGTGCCCTCCTCGAGGAGACCCTCGACCGCGCCCGGCGCACCGCCGAGCGGATCGGCGCGGTCCCGGGCCTGCGGGTGCTGCGGCCGGACGACCTCGACGGCCCGGGCACCGGTCTTCACCAGCTCGACGAGACGAAGCTGCTCATCGGCACCGCGGGGCTGGCGGCCGACGCCCGCGACGTCGTCGCGCGGCTGAACCGCGAGTACGGCGTCCAGCCCGAGTTGAGCGGCGCCGGACACCTGCTGTGCATCACGACGATCGGGAACACCGACGCCGACGTCGACCGGTTGGTGGCGGGTCTGACGGAGATCGCGGCCGACGTCGGCACGCGGCCGGAGGACGACGACGCCGGGCTGATGGCCGACCTGCTGGCGGTGCGTCCGGCGACGGTGCTCACCCCGCGCGAGGCGTTCTTCGCACCCGAGGTCGCGGTGTCCCTGTCCGAGGCGAGCGGTCGGGTCGCCGCCGAGGCCGTCACGCCCTACCCACCCGGCATCCCGCTGGTGATGCCGGGCGAACGGTTCGACGACGACGTCATCGCACTGCCGCGGGCGCTGCGCAGTGCGGGCAACCCGATCAGCGCGTCGGACCCGACGCTGGAAGAGGTGAAGGTCGTCCGCTGATCAGCAGCGCGGCGAGCGGCCCTTGGTCCCCGACACCCGCAGCACCGACCCGTCCACCCGGCCCATGTCGAGTTCGCCGCCGTTGACGGCGCTCTCCAACCTGTCGAGCACCGCGGGCACCTCGTCGGTGGTGATCCACAGCGCCACGTCGGCCCCGGCCTGCAGGGACTTGAGCACCGCGTCGGCGACGCCGTAGCGCTGGTTGATCGCGCCCATGCTGGACAGGTCGTCGGTGTACACGAGGCCGCCGAACGGAGCACCGCCGTACCCGCCCGAGCGCAGCAGGTCGTACGCCGCGGGGCTCAGGCTGGCGGGCAGGTCACCGGTGAGCCCGGGCACCTGCATGTGGCCGACCATGACGGCGACGTTCCCCTGCGTGGTCAGCGGACCGTAGGGCACCAGGTCGCTGGCCTTCAGCGCGTCGAGCGGCGGCGTGACGACGCCGCCGACGTGGGAGTCGCCCGAGGCGTGGCCGTGGCCGGGGAAGTGCTTGAGCACCGGCAGAATTCCCGCGTCTCGTAGACCCTGGGCGTAGGCGCCCGCGTACTCGATGACTGCCGCCGGGTCGGACCCGAAGGAACGGTCGCCGATCACCTCGTCGTCGGACTCGTCGGTGACGTCCACGACGGGTGCGAAGTCGACCGTGATGCCGAGGCCGCGCATCGCCTGGCCGCGCTGGAAGGCGATCGCCCGGACCTGCTCGGGAGTGTTCGTCTGGGCCAGCACCCGCGGCGAGGGCTGCACGCCGATGACCGACTTCAGCCGGGACACCCGGCCGCCCTCCTCGTCGACGCTGACGCTCGGCGGCAGGGGTGACGCCGTGTCGAGGAGTGCAGGCAACGTGCCGTCGGACAGCATGCCGAGGTCGGTCCAGCTGCCGATCATGATGCCGCCGACGTGCTGCTGGTCGACGACGGCCTTGGCGTCGGCCGCTCCGGTCACCCCGACCGTCAGCAACTGGGCCAGCTTGTCGCGCGTCGACAGCGACGCCAGCAGCGCCTCGCCGTCACCGCACGCCGGGGCGCCCGGCGTCGCGGGCAGCGTCGTGGAGGTCGACACCGGCGTCGGCTCGGCGGCGCTCGTGGACTGCGTGGGCGTCGCGCCACCGGACCCGCACGCCATGGTCATCGCGGAGGCGGCAACCACGGCACAGAGGGCGCGAGACGCAGTTCTGGTCGGTGCGAGGGACGGAACCATGGTCACCGAGGCTAACGGGTCGCCGTGCTAGTTTGGCCGGGTGGATCGGTTCGTCTTGCCCGCAGCGGCCAGCATCGTGGTCGGTCTGCTCCTCGGGGCGGCCGCCATCTTCGGGCTGACGCTGATGGTCCAGCAGGACACCAAGCCCCCGCTGCAGGCGGGCGATCCGGCGTCGTCGGTGCTCAACAGGGTCGAGTACGGCGACCGTACGTAGCATCCCGCCGACCACCTCCGCAGTGTCCCGCCGCTGGCTGTGGATCGTCGGTGCCGCGGCACTCGTCCTGGCCTTCGCGCAGGCCCCCGGCCAGATCGCACCCGACACCAAGCTGGACCTCACCGCCAACCCGCTGCGGTTCCTGTCCCGCGCCGCGCACCTGTGGAACGGTGACCTCCCGTTCGGCCAGGCCCAGAACCAGGCGTACGGCTACCTCTTCCCGCACGGCGCGTTCTTCCTCGCCGGCGACCTGATCGGCCTGCCCGGCTGGGTGACCCAGCGGTTGTGGTGGGCCCTGCTGCTGGTGGTGGGCTTCTGGGGACTGCTGCGGGTCGCCGAGGCACTCGGCATCGGGACGCCGACGTCCCGAGTGCTCGGCGCGGTCGCGTTCGCGCTGTCGCCGCGGGTGCTGACCACGATCGGGGCGATCTCCTCGGAGACGCTGCCGATGATGCTCGCGCCGTGGGTGCTGCTGCCGGTCATCCTGGCGCTGCGGGGTGATCCGAGGCTGCGCACGCTCGCGGCGCGCTCGGCGCTGGCGGTCGCGCTGATGGGTGCGGTCAACGCGGTCGCGACGCTGACGGGGTGCCTGGCCGCGATCGTCTGGTGGGCCGCGCACCGGCCCAACCGGCTGTGGTGGCGCTTCACCGGATGGTGGGCGCTGTGCGGGGTGCTGGCGGTGACGTGGTGGGTGGTCGCCCTGGTGCTGCTGGGCCGGATCAGCCCGCCGTTCCTCGACTTCATCGAGTCCTCCGGCGTGACGACGCAGTGGCTGTCGCTGACCGAGGTGCTCCGCGGCACCTACTCGTGGACGCCCTTCGTCGCACCCACCGCCACGGCCGGATCGTCGCTCGTGACCGGCACGGTCGCGGTGCTCGCGACCACGCTGGTCGCGGCGGCCGGGATCGCCGGTCTGGCCCTGCCGTCGATGCCCGCGCGGGGCCGGTTGATCACGATGCTGCTGACCGGGCTGACCCTGCTCGCCGTCGGCTACTCCGGCGGGTTGGGATCGCCGATCGCGCACGAGGTGCAGCTGTTCCTCGACGCATCGGGCACGCCGCTGCGCAACGTGCAGAAGCTCGAACCCCTGCTGCGCCTGCCCCTCGCGCTGGGCATCGCCCACCTGCTGGGCCGGATCCCGCTGCCCGGCAGCGCTCCCCGCACCCGCTGGGTGGCCGCGCTGACCCACCCGGAGCGGGACAGGCGCGTCGCCGTCGGCGTCGTGGTCCTGGTCGCCCTAGCCGCGGGCACCTCCCTGGCCTGGACCGGACGCCTCAGCCCGACGGGCGGTTTCACGGCCATCCCCGGCTACTGGCACGACACCGCGGCCTGGCTGGACGAGCACAACGCGCCCGACCCCGGCCGGGTGCTGGTGGTGCCCGGTGCGCCGTTCGCCACCCAGGTGTGGGGCAACAGCCACGACGAGCCGCTGCAGGTGCTCGGCTCGAGTCCGTGGGGTGTCCGCGACTCGATCCCGCTGACCCCGCCGCAGACCATCCGGGCACTCGACTCGGTGCAGCGCCTCTTCGCTGCGGGCAGGCCGTCCGCCGGACTCGCCGAAACGCTTGCGCGCCAAGGCATCCGCTACGTCGTCGTGCGCAACGACCTGGACCCCGAGAGTTCGCGGTCGGCGCGCCCGCTACTGGTGCACCGCGCCCTCGACGGATCGCCCGGTCTGGAGCGGGTGGCCGAGTTCGGCGACCCGGTTGGCCCCGGACTGCTCGCCGGGTTCATCAGCGACAGCGGACTACGCCCGCCCTACCCCGCGGTCCAGATCTACCGCGTGACCGCGTCGACGCCGACCCGCCCGTACCTCGCCGACGCCGACGCCATGGCCCGCGTCGACGGTGCGCCCGAGGCCCTGCTGCGGCTCGACGAACGCCGAAAGCTGTTGGGCGAACGGCCACTCGGGCCGATGCTACTCACCGCTGACGCCGAACGCGCCGGCCTGCCGACCCCCCTGGTCACCGTCACCGACACCCCCGCCGCGCGCGAGACCGACTACGGCCGCGTCGACGACCACTCGTCGGCGATCCGCACCCCCGACGACCCGCGGCGCACGTTCAACCGCGTGATGGACTACCCGGCGCCGGGCACCGACCTCGTCTACGGCTCGTGGCCGGGCGGGCGTCTCACCGCGTCGAGTTCGGCGGCGGACTCGACCGCGCTGCCCAACGTCGCACCCGCCACCGGGCCCGCCGCGGCCATCGACGGAGACTCGTCGACCAGCTGGGTCTCCAATTCACTGCAGTCCGCACTCGGGCAGTGGTTGCAGGTGGACCTCGACCGGCCGATCACCAACGCGACGGTCACGCTGACCCCGAGCGCGACGGCCGTGGGGGCGCAGGTCCGCCGGATCGAGGTGTCCACCGCGACCGGCACGACCACGTTGCGGTTCGACGAGGCCGGCACCCCGGTGACCGTCGCGCTGCCGTACGGCGAGACCCCGTGGGTGCGGTTCACCGCCGTGGGCACCGACGACGGTTCGGCGGGCGTCCAGTTCGGCATCACCGACTTCTCCATCACCCAGTACGACGCGTCCGGATTCGCCCAGCCCGTCAACCTGCGTCACACGGTCGAGGTGCCCGGTCCGCCGCCGAACAGCGAAGTGGCGCAGTGGGATCTGGGATCCGACCTGCTCGGCAGGCCGGGCTGCGCGGACGGGCCCGACGCCGTGCTGTGCGCGGCCGCGATGGCGCTGTCCCCCGAGGAACCGGTCAACCTCAGCCGTACGCTGACCGTCCCGGAGGCGACGACCGTGACGCCGACGGTGTGGGTGCGCGCCCGACAGGGGCCGAACCTCGCCGACCTGATCCGTCCGCCCGGCACCACCCGCGCGGTGGGCGACGCGGACCCGATCGACGTCCTCGGCTCGGCCTACGCCGCCACCGACGGCGACCCGCGCACGTCGTGGACGGCACCGCAGCGGGTGGTGCAGCACCGCACCGGAGCGAACCTGGAACTGCGCCTGCCGCGGCCGACCGAGGTGACCGGCCTGCGCCTGGCGCCGAGTGCGTCCGCGCTGCCGGCCCACCCGACGCTGGTGGCGATCGACCTCGGTGACGGCCCGCAGGTCCGTGCGCTCGACCCCGACGGCGGCGTCCAGACCGTCGCCCTGCATCCCCGCACCACCGACGTCGTCACACTGTCGCTCCTGGACTGGTCGGACGTGATCGACCGCACCGCACTGGGATTCGACCAGGTGAAGCCACCCGGGCTGGCGGAGGTGACGGCGCTCGACGCCCGCGGACTGCCCATCGCCGCCGCCGATGCCGCCCGCAACCTCGACCGGACCATCAGCCTGCCGTGCGGCAGAGGGCCCATCATCGGCCTGGCGGGACAGTTCGTCCAGACGTCGGTCGACGCCACGGTCGGCGACCTCCTCGACGGGCGGCCGGTCGCCGCGCGGCCGTGCCGAACCACCCCCATCGTCCTGCCCGCCGGTCAGCAGGAACTGCTCGTCAGCCCCGGCTCGGCCTTCGTCGTCGACGGCGTCCGGCTCGCGGGCCCCGAGTCGTCCCTGGTGCGACCCGCCCCGACGACGGTGGCCCGGACCGGCGAGTGGACCAACGACCGCCGGGTGGTCGACGTCGCCGCCGGTGCGGGTGAGCGCGTGCTGGTGGTGCCCGAGAGCGTCAACCCCGGCTGGAGCGCCCGCGGCCCGGACGGGACGGTGCTGACCCCGGTGACGGTGAACGGCTGGCAGCAGGGCTGGGTGGTGCCCGCGGGCACCTCGGGCGCGGTCACGCTCGAGTTCGCCTTCAACACGCCCTATCGGGTGGGGCTGTTCGGCGGGCTCGCGCTGCTGCCGCTGCTGGCGCTGCTGGCGCTCTGGCCGGTCCGCCGACGCGTGACACTCGACGCCGCACGGCCGTGGGCGGTCCGGCCCGCGGTCGCCGGTGCCGCGGTGCTCGTCGTCGGCTGGCTGGTCTCCGGGTTCGTCGGCGTCGGCGTCGTCGGCCTGTGCCTGGTGGCACGGCGTCTGCTGCGGTCGTGGCGATGGCTGGACCGTGCCACGCTGGTCGTCTCGTCGGGCGGGTTGATCCTGGCGGGGGCGGCGCTGAGCCAGCACCCGTGGCGGTCGGTCGGCGGGTACGCCGGGCACGACTGGCAACTGCAGCTGCTGGCACTCGTCGGCGTCGCCGCGCTGGCCGCGTCGGTCGTGTGGCGGGCACCCGGCGACCCTGCCTGAAACCGCCACGGCGCAATCGATTCCGCGCGTAGCATCGCCTACGTCGACGGGAGCAGCGATGCAGACGGTGAACACCGCGGCCGGCGCGATCGCGACCGCCGACCTGGGCGTGGTGCTCATGCACGAGCACGTCTTCATCATGACCACCGAGGTCGTCCAGAACTACCCCGAGGGCTGGGGTGACGGCGGCCGACGCGAGGCCGACGCCGTCGCCCGGCTCGACGAACTGAAGGCCCGCGGCGTCGACACCATCGTCGACCTGACGGTGATCGGGCTGGGGCGCTACATCCCCCGCATCGCCCGCATCGCCGCGCGCACCGAGTTGAACATCGTGGTGGCCACCGGGCTGTACACCTTCAACGACGTGCCGATGCACTTCCACTACCGGGGTCCCGGCGCTCCGCTCGGCGGGCCCGAGATCATGACCGAGATGTTCGTCCGCGACATCGAGCACGGCATCGCCGACACCGGTATCAAGGCCGCAATCCTCAAGTGCGCCACCGACGAACCAGGCGTCACCCCCGGCGTCGAGCGGGTGTTACGCGCCGTCGCCCAGGCGCACCGCCAGACCGGGGTGCCCATCTCCACGCACACCCACGCGGCGTCGCGGCGCGGACTCGACCAGCAGCGCATCTTCGCCGAGGAGGGCGTCGACCCGTCCCGCGTCGTCATCGGGCACTCCGGTGACACCACCGACATCGGCTACCTCGAGGAGCTGATCGCCGAGGGGTCCTACCTCGGCATGGACCGGTTCGGCGTCGACGCGTTCCTGTCCACCGAGGACCGCGTCGCGACGGTCGCGACGATGTGCGAGCGCGGCCACGCCGACCGAATGGTGTTGTCGCACGACGCTTCCTGCTACTTCGACGCGTTGCCCGAGGAGACGCTACCGATCGCCATGCCCAACTGGCACTACCTGCACATCCACGACGACGTCATCCCGGCGCTGCGGGCGCGCGGCGTGACCGACGAGCAGCTCACCACGATGCTGGTCGACAATCCGCGGCGCATCTTCGCCACCACGGGCGGGTACTGACGGCGCCGACCCGACGATCGAGAACATCACGATGTTCTGGTCGCGGTGCGGGTCCCGGAGGCTGTCGCAGGCCAGCGTCAACGCGCCGAGTTCGGGATGGTCGAGCCGCTTGATCATGTGCGTCACGGTGACGACAGTGGCGTCGTCCCACAGCTCGGCGAACTCGGCGCTGCCGGACAGCAGGTCCGAGATCAGCTCGCGGGTCCTCGGGTCGCGGGGGTAACGCGCTGCCGTCGCACGCAACTGGCCCGCCACGATGCGGGAGAACTCCGCCGCCTCGGTCATGCCGTAGTGCTGCACGACGTTCCCCGTCGGCAGGAAGTGCCGCCGTGCGACGTTGCGCTCGCTCGGCGGAAGCGCACCGAAGTCCTCCAAGAGGGTCACGGCCTGGGCGTTCCAGGCCAGCACGTCGAAGCGCGCGCTCAGCACGATGGCGGCGGTGCTGCCGAGACCCTGGACGAGGTCCGCGACGCTCGGCGTCACCTCCACACTGGGCACCGCACCCCGCGGGACGTCGCGACCCACCAGCAGGAATAGGTGCCGCCGCTTGTCGTCGTCCAGTCGCAGTGCGTCGGCTATCGCCTCGACCACCTGCTCGGACGGGCCGCCGCCGCGGCCGCGCTCCAGGTTCGTGTAGTGCTCGACCGAGACGTGCGCCAGTTCGGCCACCTCGGAGCGCCGCAGCCCCGGGGTGCGCCGGCCATCGCCGCCGAACCCGAAGTCGCTGGGATCGAGGCCTTCTCGCGCCGCCCGCAGGAACCTTCCGGCCGCCTGTCCGTCCATCCCTCGATAGTGGCACGGTGTGCGCATCGCCGTCACCAGTCGACGACCTCGCCCTGATCGCTGAAGAACTGGCCGGTGCGCCACTCGTCGGCCAGGGCGATGGCCACGATGGCCGCGGCGCCCTCGGCCGGATCCCCCGCTCCCGGCGTGGGAGCGCCCTTGCTCAGCCCGGTGGCCCGGTATCCCGGGCTCACCGACAGGACCGAGATCTTCTCGTGGACCAGCTCTTTGGCGTAGAGCACCGTCAGCATGTCCAGCGCGCTCTTGGAGGCCTGGTAGGCGGCCACGGCGACGTCGGTGTGCGGCCAGTCCGGATCGTTGACCAGCCGGGTCGACCCCAGTTCGCTGGACACGTTGAGGATCCGCGGCCGCTGCGACGCCCGCAGCAACGGCAGGAACGCATTGGTGACGGCGGCGACGCCCGCGGTGTTGGTGTCGAACGTCTCGAGCAGCGAGGCCCGGCTCACCGCGGTGGGGGGTTGAGCATCGCCGACGATGGCGGCGTTGTTGATGAGGATGTCGACCCGTCCGTATCCCTCGGTGACGCGGGCGACGGCAGCGGTGATGGTCGCGTCGTCGGTGACGTCGAGGGTCAGTGGGTCGACCTGGAGTCCACGGGCGTCGAGTTCGGCGGCGGCCTTCTCCCCGCGGTCGGGATCGCGCGAACCCAACAGGACGCGGACGCCGGCGGCGGCGAGTTGTTCTGCGAGATGGCGGCCGATGCCGGCATTGGCGCCGGTCACCAGGGCAACGGGGGAATCAGATGTGGTCATGGATCCATCACAGCGCGGCCGAGGCGGTCGAGGGAGGCAGAGCCGATACCACCCTGACCGGGAATACGGCCGCGCTCAGCCGGTCACCGGGCGCGGGCGGGCTCCGTGGCGTCGGTGACGGAGCTGTCCAGCGGGGACGGCCGACGGGACAGCTCCCACCGCCGCAGCGCCTGCCGGCACGGCGACTCCACCAGCGCGTAGCTGACCGCGGCGATCGCGAAGCCGAACAGCAGCGTCAGCACCAGCACCACCGGCATGTGCCCGTTGAAGGCGAACTCGCCGATCACGGGGAACACCATGGCGAGCGCGGCGAGATGCCACACGAACAGCCCGTAGGACCAGCGGCCCAGCGTCACCATCACCCGGCTTCCCAGCCAGCGGTGCGGGGTGTCGGGGCGGTCGAGCACCAGCGGCGCCAGCAGCGCGGCGGCCATGACGGCGCCCATCGCGGTCTTGACCACGAACTGTCCGACGGTGCCCGGGGTGAGGCCCTCGGGTCCGGCGATCGGCGACGCCGCGACCGCGAACGTCACCACGACGACTGCGGCCATCACGAACCGGCGCCGCGCCAGTCGATGCACCAGGCCGACGGGGCTGACGGTCAGCTCGGCGATCAGCATCCCCGCGGCGAACCAGGAGAAGAAGGCGGGCGGCCAGTTCAGCGGGTTCACGCCGTAGGGCGCGCTCAGCGGGAGCAGCCCCCACGCGAGGCTGGCGACCGCCACGGCGGCGATGACCGGGATGCGGGCGCGCACGGGCAGCCGGCGGGCGAACAGGGCCAGCAGCGGTAGCGCCAGGTAGAAGCTGACCTCCACCGACAGGCTCCACATCTGCGTGAGTCCGGCGGTCAGGGTCAGCGGGACGTAGATCTGCGTCAGCGTCAGGTTGGCCAGCCACACGGTCGCGTCGGCGTTGACGTCGGGCAGCAGCGTCAGGATGACCACTACGGCGACGAGGTACCCGGGCATGATGCGGACGATGCGCGACCGCAGGTAGTGGCCGGTCGGGGGACGGTGCCGCAGCCCGCGGGCCGCCGCGGCGTGACCGCGCCAGAGCAGGAAGCCCGACAGCGCGAAGAAGACGGCGACCGCCAGGTCGAACCGGCCGAGCACCCGTCCGGTGAATCCGGTCGTGTGCCCGGTCTGGAACGCGACGTGGGTGACGACGACGCCGATGGCCGCGCACGCCCGCATGCCCTCGACGGCGGGCAGGAAGCTGCGCCTGCCGCTGACCTCGGTCCCGTCGTCCACCGGGTTCAGTGTGCCCGACGGCCTGCGGCCGGGGCTCGCGTTGGGTACCAACCTGGGCCGGACTGTTAGGGTCAAGCGGGTTTGCCTTGCAGACGTCGAGCGGAGTGCTCGCCCGGTGATTAAAGGAGCACGGTTTGAACCGCGCTGTGGCGCTACGTATTGCGGCGTGCGGGCTGATGGGCCTGGGTGCTGCCCTCCTCATCGCCGCGCTTCTGCTGTCCACCTACACCAAGGGCAAGATCGCCAAGATCCCCCTCGACATCGATGCCACGCTGGTCAGCGACGGCACCGGCACCTCGTTCGACCCCGCCTCGCTGGTCGGTGAGAAGTTCGTCGTCAACGAGAACGTCCCGCTGGTCCTGCAGAAGGAGATCAGCGTCGAGGCGCCGTCCAACGCCGACGTCGTCACGCTGCAGGTCGGCGACACGCTGCGCCGGACCGACAAGCAGCAGGACAACGGCCTGCTGCTCGCGCTGGTCGACACCGTCACCCTGGACCGCAAGACGGCCCTCGCGGTGTCGAGCGACACCAACCCCGGCGGTTCGGTGCAGAAGCCGCGCAGCATCGACGACGAGGCGCCGCCCACCAACGTCGCACTCCCCCACGACGGGTTGTCGTACCGGTTCCCGTTCGACACCGAGAAGAAGACCTATCCCTTCTTCGACCCGATCGCGCAGAAGGCCTACGACGCCAACTACGAGGGCGAGGAAGACGTCAACGGGCTGACCACCTACCGGTTCACCCAGAACGTCGGCTACGACGACGACGGCAAGCTCACCGATCCGATCCCGTACGCGTCGCTCTACGACAACGACGAGGACAGCCAGGTCACCGCACGCGCCGAGCTGTGGGGCGTCCCGGCCGAGGATCCCGCCGAGCCAGTCACGATGGACCGCTACTACGCCGCCCAGCGCACCTTCTGGGTCGACCCGGTCTCGGGAACCATCGTGAAGTCCAAGGACCACGGCTTCCACTACTACGCCCGGGATGCGCTCAAGCCCGAGGTGACGTTCGCCGACTTCACGCTGACGTCGAACGAGGAGACCGTCGAGTCCCAGGTCGCCGCCGCCCGCGACGAAGGCGACACCGTCGGACTGTGGGGCCGCATCCTGCCCATCACGTTCACCGCGCTCGGCCTGGTCGGGCTGGTCGGCGGCGTGCTGCTCGGATCGTTCACGCTGCGGGCCGAGTCCGCGCTCATCGACCCCGGTCTCGACGAGGCCGACCACGGCTTCTTCGGGCGACGCCCGACCGACACCGGGCCCATGCCCGCGGCCGAGGCCCAGACCGAGAAATTGCCCACCCAGCGGCCGTCCGACCTGCCGCCGGACAGACCGGTCTGATCCGGCGCAGTTGGGCGGTGCCGGCGTACGCGCTGGCACTCGCCCTGCTGGTCACCGGGCCGCTACTGGGCCCGGGCTATCTGCTCCTGCGCGATGCGGTCTCGACGCCGCGGTCCTACCTGACCGACGCCGCGCTCGGGCTGTCCGAGGCGGCGCCGCGCGCGCTGCCGCAGGACTTCCTCGTCGCGGTGCTGTCCTCGATGATCGACGGCGGCGTGCTGGTCAAGGCGCTACTGATCGCCGGGCTGTGGGCCGCCGGCTGGGGTGCGGCGCACCTCGTGGCGACCGTCGTGCCCGACGCGGGACTGGCCGGCCGGTTCGTCGCCGCGACGCTCGCGATCTGGAATCCCTACGTCGCCGAGCGTCTGCTGCAGGGGCACTGGAGTCTGCTCGTCGGCTACGGCGCCCTGCCGTGGGTCGCGGCCGCCGTGCTCCGCGCGCGATCGGGTGACGGCGGCTGGTGGCCGGTGGTGGGGTCGATCGCCGTCGCCGGCCTCACGCCGACCGGGCTGATGCTCGCCGCCGTCGTGGCGCTGGCCGGCTGCGCGGCGCCCGGCGGGGGCCGCCCGCGGTGGGCGTGCGCGGCGGTGTCGATGGTCGCCGCCGTGGCGGGCGCGCTGCCGTGGCTGGTGGCGTCGGTCGTGGGCGACTCGCTCGCGTCGTCCCAGGCGGTGGGCATCTCGGCGTTCGCGGCGCGCGCCGAGCCGGGCCTCGGCACGCTGGGGAGTCTGGCCGGCCTCGGCGGCATCTGGAACGCCGATGCGATCCCGGCGTCGCGGACGTCGCTGTTCGCGGTGGTGGCCACGGTCGTCCTGCTGGCGGTCGTCGCCGTGGGCCTGCCGGTCGCGCTGCGCCGCCCCGGCGCCGTGGCGCTACTGGTGCTCGCCGGGGTCGCCGTCGTGGCGCCCGCGCTGATGGCGACGGGCCCCGGCCTGGCCGCGGTCGAGTCGATCGTCCGCTCGGTCCCCGGTCTGGGCGTGCTGCGGGACGGGCAGAAGTGGGTGGCCCTCGCGCTGCCCGGCTACGCGGTCGCCGCCGGGGCCGCGGTAGTGACGCTGCGGGGCCGGGTGCCCGCCGTCGCGGCCGCTGCGGTGTGTTGCGCAGCGCTCGTGGCGGTGCTGCCCGACCTGGCGTGGGGGGTCGGCGGGCAGATGACGGCGGTGCGCTATCCGGCCGGGTGGACGGCGGTTGCTCGTGCGGTGAACGCCGATCCGCGACCGGTCGCCGTGCTGCCGCCCGACAGCATGCGGACGTTCGGGTGGGCGGGCACCGCACCCGTACTCGACCCGCTGCCGCGCTGGGTGTCGGCCGACGTGCTGAGCACCGGAGACCTGGTGATCGGCGGCGAGGTCATCCCGGGTGAGGGCGTGCGTGCCCGCGAGGTCCAGCGGCTGCTGCTCGAGGGTGCGGACGCCTCCGCGCTGGCCCGTGCGGGAGTCGGCTGGGTGATGGTCGAGTCCGGTGCGGCCGCCCTCGACCTGCCCGTGACGTACCGGGACGACGACCTGGTGCTCTACCGTGTCGGTGGCGATCACCCGCCCGCCGCGCACCGCGGCACGCTGATCGCGGCGCACCTGGTGTGGCTGGCGACCATCTTGGCGGCGGTCGTGGGTGGGGCAGTGGGGGCGCTGCGTCGGCGGCGCGCGGCGGCGGCGGCGAGCCAGTAACCACGGCGAGCCAGTATCCACTGTCGCGACGGCGGCCGCTTAGCGACAGGGAATGCCGTTTCGGCGGTATTGCAAGGGGCGGCGGGCGCGCTGCTAGACCAGCCCGCTGACGGTGCGGCCATCGACCACCGCGTCGAGCACGGTCCGCATCGCGTCGGCGCTCTGCTGCCAGGAGAACTCGCCGCTGCGCACCTGCGCCTTCGCGCCGAGCTGCTCGCGCAGCACCGGGTCGGACAGCAGGCGGCATACGCGTTCGACGAGGTCGTCGAGGTCGTCGACCAGTAGCCCGGTGACACCGTCGACGATCGAGTCGGTGAGCCCGCCCGACGACCGATAGCCCACGGTCGGCACGCCGTGCTGAGCGGCCTCGATCACCGCGAGCCCCCACCCCTCCTTGCGCGACGGCAGCACGTGCACCCAACTGCGTTGCAGCACGCCGTGTTTCGTCCACTCGTCGACGTGGCCGTGGAACACGACGGCGTCGGTGATGCCGAGCCGGGTGGCGTGGGCGACCAGCTTGTCGTCCCACCAGCCGCCGCCGAGCACCTCGAGCCGCAGCCCCGGCACGTCCGGCAGCAGCCGCGCTACCGCGTCGAGCACGTCCTCGATCTGCTTGTGCGGCACCAGCCGCGACAGCACTGCGATGGTCGGCGTGGTCGCACGGGGAGCGGCCAGTGTGTCGGCAGGCGCCTCGTCGACGCCGTTGCGGACGACGGCGATGTCGCCGGTGTGCACGCCGAGGTCGGCGAGGTCGCGAGCCGAGGGCAGGGAGACCGTCACGTACTGGTTGCCGCGATGCGCGCGCGGCGACAGCCACGACTCGACGAACCAGCCCACCCGGCTCAGCACCGGACCGGCGACCGGCCACTGCTCCCGGTGGCAGTGGTGGACCAGGACGACAGCGCGGCGGCCGAACACCACGCGCGCCAGGAACGGGATGCCGTTCTGGGTGTCGAGCACGACGTCGGGGCGGACGCCGCGGAGCGGGCCGAGGCCGATCCGCGCGGCGAGCATCGCGAACATGGCGAGCACGTAGACGCCGTAGGGACCGCCGGCCCGGTGGATCGCGACCCCGTCGACCACCTCGCGGCGGGCAGCGCCCGGGTAGCGCGCGGTCCGGAGGGTGACGTCGACCCCGGATGCGGCGAGCCGCGCGCCGATGCGCTGCAGGTACGTCTCGCTGCCCCCACCCTGCGGATGCCCGGTGTCGCGCCAGCACAGCAGCAGCACCGAGCGGACGGGCCGCGGGCTGACGTGGGTGGACGGGGACATCGAGGAGCCAGCTTAGTCGCTGCGCGAGTGGCCAGTTATGGCACGCTTGCCGCCCAGATACGCGCAACAACTGGCCACTCGACGACGGACGGAGGCGACCGGTGCAGGCCCTGACCACGCTCGCGCGCCGCGCCACCCTCGCGCGCTCGGTACGACTGCTCGGCGAGTTCCGCTTCGAGCAGAGCGACCCGGCGCGCTTCTACGGCGGGCTGGCCGACGACACCGTCGCGCTCGTCGAGGACCTGTGGACCGACGTCACCGGCACGGCATCTCGGGGCCGGACGGTGCTCGACGTCGGCGGTGGCCCGGGGTACTTCGCCAGCGCCTTCTCCGCAGCCGGGATGCAGTACGTCGGCGTCGAGCCCGATCCCAGCGAGATGCACGCCGGACCGGCCGGCGAACCCGGCGCCGGGACGTTCGTGCGGGCGTCGGGCACGGCACTGCCGATCGCCACCGGCAGCGTCGACGTCTGCCTGTCGTCGAACGTCGCCGAACACGTCCGCGAGCCGTGGCGGCTGGGCGCCGAGATGCTGCGCGTCACCCGGCCCGGCGGCCTGGTGGTGCTCTCGTACACGGTGTGGCTCGGCCCGTTCGGCGGCCACGAGATGGGGCTGACGCACTATCTGGGCGGCGCCCGGGCGGCCGAGCGGTACACCCGCCAGCACGGTCACCGGCCCAAGAACGACTACGGCTCGTCGTTGTTCGCGGTGTCCGCCGCCGACGGCCTGGAATGGGCGGCGAGCACCGGCGCGCTCGTCGCCGCATTTCCTCGCTACCACCCGCGATGGGCGTGGTGGGTGGTCCGCGTCCCTGTCCTGCGCGAGTTCGCGGTGAGCAACCTGGTGCTGGTGTTGCGGCCGTCCTGAATCACTGAACTGCAACAGGTTCTCGTTTCGCGATCCGGTCGGTACTGTGACTCACATGACACAGAGCACGGCGTTCAAAACACAGTGGGACAAGCTGTTCATCGGCGGCAAGTGGGTGGAGCCGTCCACGTCCGACGTCATCGAGGTGCGCTCGCCCGCCACCGACGAGGTCGTCGGCAGGGTGCCGCTGGCCGCCGAGGCCGACGTCAACGCGGCGTGCGCCGCCGCGCGCAAGGCGTTCGACGAGGGGCCGTGGCCGCAGATGTCGCCGCAGGAGCGCGGTGACGTGCTCGCCGCCGCGGTGAAGATCATGGAGGAACGCGCCGACGAGCTGAAGTTCCTGCTCGGCGCCGAGACCGGCCAGCCGCCGACGATCGTCGACATGATGCAGTACGGCGCAGCGATGTCGGCGTTCCAGCACTACGCCGGCGCCGCGGACAAGTTCACTTGGCGCGACTTTCGCGACGGTGTCTACGGGCAGACGATGGTCGTGCGAGAGCCGATCGGCGTCGTCGGCGCCGTCACCGCGTGGAACGTGCCGTTCTTCCTGGCCGCCAACAAGCTGGGCCCGGCGCTGCTGGCCGGCTGCACCATCGTGCTCAAGCCCGCGTCGGAGACGCCGCTGTCGGTGTTCGCGATGGCCGAGATGTTCGCCGAGGCCGGCCTGCCCGAGGGCGTGCTGTCGGTCGTGCCGGGCGGCGTCGAGACGGGCCGGGCGCTGACCACGAACCCCGAACTCGACAAGTACACGTTCACCGGCAGCAGCGCCGTCGGCAAGGAGATCGCGAAGATCGCCGCCGAGAACCTCAAGGCCTGCACGCTGGAACTCGGTGGCAAGTCCGCCGCGATCATCCTCGAGGACGCCGACCTCGACTCGACGCTGCCAATGCTCGTGTTCTCCGGCCTGATGAACACCGGTCAGGCCTGCGTCGGCCAGACCCGCATCCTCGCGCCGCGGTCGCGCTACGACGAGGTCGTCGAGAAGCTGTCGGCGGCCGTCGCGGCGATGCCCGTCGGGCGGTCCGACGACGCCGGCGCGATGATCGGCCCGCTGATCTCGGAGAAGCAGCGCGAGCGCGTCGAGGGCTACATCAAGCAGGGCGTCGACGAGGGCGCGCGCATCGTCACCGGCGGCGGCCGCCCCGAGGGCCTCGACACCGGCTGGTTCGTCGAGCCGACCGTGTTCGCCGACGTCGACAACTCGATGGTGATCGCGCAGGAGGAGATCTTCGGACCCGTCCTCGCGGTGATCCCCTACGAGACCGAGGAGGACGCGATCCGCATCGCCAACGACTCCGTCTACGGCCTCGCGGGCAGCGTCTACACCCAGGACAACGACAAGGCGATGAAGATCGCGTCGAAGATCCGCACGGGCACCTACGCCGTCAACATGTACGCCTTCGATCCGGGCGCACCGTTCGGCGGCTACAAGAACTCGGGCATCGGTCGCGAGAACGGCTGGGAGGGCATCGAGTCCTACTGCGAGCAGAAGAGCATCCTGCTGCCGTTCGGCTACACCCCGGAGTAGCGCCTCCCCTCCGCCGAACGTTGGTTACCGTCACGGTTTTCACGAAATACTTTGATGGTAACCAACGTTCGCGGCGTGTCCGGGACTAGAAGGCGTTCTCCGCGAGGTCCATTGCCGTCAGGTCGGCGGCGTCGATCACGGCGCGCACGGCGGACAGTCGCGGCAGCACGTTCGCCGCGAAGAATCGTCCGACGGCGACCTTGCCGCGATAGAACGCGGCGTCGCGATCCGACGGCGTGCCGTCGAGGGCGGCGAGCGCGATCTCCGCGTGCCACAGCAGCAACCAGCCGATCAGCAGGTCCCCGACCGCCAGCAGGAACGGCACCGACTGCAGGCCGATGCGGTACACGTCGCGGGGTTCTTCGCTCGACGCCGCCAGGAACCCAGTGAGCGAGACGACCATCGCCCGCACGTCGGCGAGCGCGGTCGCCAGCGCGATGCGAGCGGCCTTCAACTCCGCCCGCTCGGCCGATCCGGCGATGAACGCCTCGACGCGTCCGAGCACGTGGTCGAGCGCGCGGGCCTTGTCGCGCACGATCTTGCGGAAGAAGAAGTCCTGCGCCTGGATCGCGGTGGTGCCCTCGTACAGCGAGTCGATCTTCGCGTCGCGGACGTACTGCTCGATCGGGTAGTCCTGCAGGAAGCCCGAACCGCCCAGAACTTGCAGCGACTCGGCGAGGCACTCGTAGGACCGCCCCGAGCCGACTCCCTTGACCAGCGGCAGCAGGAGGTCGTCGACGCGGTGCGCCATGGCGGCGTCGGCGCCCGAGACGACCTCCGCGGCGACGGGGTCCTGGTGCGCGGCGGTGTAGAGGTAGAGCGCACGAAGTCCCTCGGCGTAGGCCTTCTGCACGAGCAGCGACCGCCGGACGTCGGGGTGGGAGACGATCGGTACCCGGGCGGCGGCCGTGTCCGTCATCTGCACCTGATCGGAACCCTGCACGCGCTGGCGGGCATAGTCGAGTGCGTTCAGGTATCCGGTGGACAGCGTCGCGATGGCCTTGGCGCCCACGGCCATTCGAGCGAACTCCATGACCTTGAACATCTGCACGATGCCGTTGTGCACGTCACCGACGAGCCAACCGACCGCGGGTCGGTCGTGGGCGCCGAAGGTGAGTTCGCACGTCGCGGAGGCGGTCAGGCCCATCTTGTGTTCGAGACCGGCCACGTAGACGCCGTTGCGTTCGCCGGGTGCCGCCGTCCGAGGGTCGGGGATGAACTTCGGGACGAAGAACAGGCTGAGCCCCTTGGTACCGGCAGCGGCGCCAACGGGCCGCGCCAGTACCAGGTGAGCGATGTTCTCGAAGAGGTCGTCGCAGTCACCCGAGGTGATGAACCGCTTGACGCCCTCGAGATGCCATGTGCCGTCTGTCTGTTCTACGGCTCTTGTGCGGCCTGCACCGACGTCGGAGCCCGCGTCGGGTTCGGTGAGCACCATCGTGGCGCCCCAGTTCCGTTCGACGGCGAGCGCCGCCCAGTGCCGCTGCTGGACGTTGCCCTCGCGGAACAGCACGTCCATCATGGGCGGGCCGTCGAGGTAGAAGAAGGCCGCGGGTTGACCGCCGACCAGGAATTCGTTGATGGCCCAGCGAACCATCGCGGGGGCGGGCGTGCCGCCGATCCCCTCGTGCAGTCCGATTCGGGTCCATCCGCCGCGCTGCCACACCCGCACCGACTCCTTGAACGACTCGGGGAGGGTCACAGCGTGGGTCGCCGGATCGAAGGTCGGTGGGTCGCGATCGCCGTCGGCGAAGGCGTCGGCCAGTGGCCCCTCGGCCTGACGCGCCGCCTCGTCGAGCCAGTCGCGGACGGTCTCGGAGTCCAGGTCGTCGTAGTCACCCGCGCCGAGGACGTCGTCGAGCCCCAGCACCTCGAAGAGGTTGAACGCCAGATCGCGGACGTTGGACCGGTAATGGCCCACGACGCTCAGAACCCGTCTTCGTCGAGGTCCATCGGGACGAGGTCGGCGGCGTCGACGATCCCGCGGTCGGCCGTCAGGCGTGGCAGCACGTTGCGCGCGAAGAACCTTGCGGCGGCGATCTTTCCTGCGTAGAAGTCCCGGTCGCGGTCCGACGGCGACTCGTCGAGTGCGTGCAGGGCGACCTCGGCACCGCGCAGGAGCAGCCATCCGATCACCAGGTCGCCGAACGCGAACAGGAAGCGCACCGACTCGAGGCCGAGTCGGTACAGCTCGCGGGGCGACTGCTGAGACTCCATCAGGAACCCGGTCATGCTGACCACCATCGCCTGCACGTCGGCCAGCGCCGTCGCGAGCAGGACGCGGACGTCGGCCAGTTCTGTTCGTGCCGAGGAACTTTCGATGAACGACGTGATCTGGGCGGCGAGATGGCCGAGCGCCACTCCCTGGTCGCGGGCGATCTTGCGGAAGAAGAAGTCCTGCGCCTGAATGGCGGTGGTGCCCTCGTAGAGGGAGTCGATCTTCGCGTCGCGGATGTACTGCTCGATCGGATAGTCCTGCAGGAAGCCCGACCCGCCGAAGGTCTGCAGCGACTCGGTGAGCGTCTGGTAGGCGCGTTCTGAGCCGACGCCCTTCACGATCGGCAGAAGCAGGTCGTTGACGCGATCGGCCAGCGCGGGGTCGGCACCGGAGACGATGGCCGCGGCCGACGGGTCCTGGTGCGCCGCCGTGTAGAGGTAGAGACTCCGCAGACCCTCGGCGTACGCCTTCTGCGTCATCAGCGCGCGACGGACGTCCGGGTGGTGCAGGATCGTGACGCGCGGGGCCGCCTTGTCCGTCATCTGGGTCATGTCGGCCCCTTGGACGCGCGTCTTGGCGTAGTCCAGCGCGTTGAGGTAGCCGGTGGACAGCGTCGAGATGGCCTTGGTGCCCACCATCATTCGTGCATACTCGATCACCTTGAACATCTGCGCGATGCCGTTGTGGATGTCGCCGACCAGCCATCCGACCGCCGGCCGGCCGTGCTGACCGAGCGTCAGTTCGCACGTCGCCGACACCTTGAGCCCCATCTTGTGTTCGAGGCCGGTGACGTAGACGCCGTTGCGCTCACCCGGTTCGCCGGTCTCGGGGTCGAAGTGGAACTTCGGCACCAGGAACAGCGAGAGCCCCTTCGTGCCGGGACCTGCTCCCTCCGGACGGGCGAGCACCAGGTGCGCGATGTTCTCGAAGAGGTCGTCCGAGTCGCCGGAGGTGATGAAGCGCTTGACGCCATCGAGGTGCCACGTGCCGTCGGCCTGCTCGACGGCCTTGGTGCGCCCCGCGCCGACGTCGGAACCGGCATCGGGTTCGGTGAGCACCATCGTCGAACCCCAGTTGCGTTCGACTGCCATTGCGGCCCAACGCTTCTGCTGCTCGTTGCCGATGTGGTGGAGGATGTCGGCGAAGACGGGCCCGGCCAGGTACATGAAGGCGGCCGGTTGCGCGCCCAGCGCCAGTTCGTTGACCGCCCAGGTGACCGTCGAGGGTGCGGGAACGCCGCCGACGGGCTCCGACAGTCCGATGCGGAACCACTCGCCCTGCTGCCACGCCCGGACGGAGTCCTTGAACGCCTTCGGCAGCGTGACGACGTGAGTCTGCGGATCGAAGGTGGGCGGGTGCCGGTCCGCCTCGGCGAACGACGCCGCCAACGGACCCTCGGCCTGTCGTGCCGCCTCGGCGAGCATCTCCCTGACGGAGTCGGCGTCGAGATCGCCGAATTCGCCGCCGGCCAGCACCTTCTCCAGGTCGAGGACCTCGAAGAGGTTGAACTCCAGGTCGCGCACGTTGCTCTTGTAGTGGCCCACTGCCGTGCCTTTCGCCTCCGTCCCCGCGAACCCAGGGTAGACCCGGAGTCCACACCCGACCAGGAAACGAAGCGATGCCGAGCAAACCGGTCGGACCACGGGCTTCGGACCGTCCAGGCACGGGTACCCGCTCGGCAGCACACCGAGAAGCACCACGGAGGAGACCCGATGAGCACACCCGATCACGTCGAGAACACCGGCGAGAACCTTCGTCGCGCCGCCGAGGTCACCGGTGCGACCGACGCGGACGAGACGGTGGTGGCGGACGAGGCACCCGAGACCCCGCTCCCCGACTTCAACACCTAGCCAGGCGGCGTTAGGACGGCCTGGACACCGACCCGGCAGCATCGAGCAGGGCCGACCGGAGCGTCGCACGGTCGAGACCGGTCCGGCCGAGGACGTCGACCAGATCGTCGAAGGTGCGGCAGACGTCGACCTTGCCCGTCGATCCGGAGACGGTCCACGCCCGTCCGCTGACCCGGATGCGGTGACGTCTCGCATGCCGGCCGGCCTCCGCCGCGATCGCAGCCCGCCGTCGCGGGCCCGAGATCAGCGCACCCATCTCGTCGTGTGGTCCGGCGCCGCAGGCTCCACACATCAGGGCATCACGTCGCTACGCGCGGCCGACGGGTGACGAAGTCCTTGGCGATGCCGTCGAAGGTGCTCCAGGTGACTCCGTCGTGGGAGTTGATGTGTTCGATCAGGCGCTCGAGCATCAGCAGCACCTGCGGCCGTCCGGACACGTCGGGGTGGATGGTGAACGTGAAGACGGCGTAGTCGCTTTCGCGGTACACCCAGTCGAACTGGTCGCGCCACATCTCCTCGATGTGCCGCGGGTTGACGAAGCCGTGGCTGTTGGGGCTGGTCTTGATGAACATCATCGGCGGCAGGTCGTCGAGGTACCAGCTGGCCGGGATCTCGACCAGGTCGGTCTCCTGCCCGCGCACCAGCGGCTTCATCCACGTGGCCGCGGGCTGGTCGTAGTCGATGGGAGTCCACTCGTCACCGACGCGGACGTAGTACGGCTCGAAGTCGCGGTGCATCAGGGAGTGGTCGTAGGAGATGCCGCGTTCGATCAGCAGTTCGTTGGTGACCCGGCTGAACTCCCACCACGGCGCCACGTACCCGGTCGGCCTCCTCCCGGAGCGGTCCTCGATCAACGAGATGCAGTGATCCAGGATGTCGGACTCCTGCTCGCGGCTCATGGCAATGGGGTTCTCGTGGCTGTAGCCGTGTACGCCGATCTCGTGGCCGGCGGCGACGATCTGATCGAACTGCTCCGGGAAGGTCTCGATGGAGTGCCCGGGCCAGAACCACGTGGATGGCAGCTGGTAGCGGTCGAAGAGCTTGTTGAGCCGTGGCACTCCGACCTCACCGGCGAAGATGCCGCGCGAGATGTCCCCGGGCGAATCCTCGCCTCCGTAGGAGCCGAGCCAGCCGCCCACTGCGTCGACGTCGACGCCGAATGCCACGAAGATCTCCTTGGCCATGTCACCAATTCCTTTCTAGGGGTTGTGAATACGAGTTGATTCAGGCGTAGTCGCCGAGTGCGCCGGCGACCGCTGCCGGCGTCGCGCCTGACGAGAGCAGCAGCGCGAGGGCGATACGGGCCTGCGATGGTGGCAGTGACGCCGGTACGGCTCCCGCCGCCACCAAGTCGTAACCGCCGCCGTTGCCGTACACCGGCAGCACCGGGCCTGCGGGGACGCGGGTCGACAGGGCGACCACTACGCCGTCGGCGACGATCTCGGCGACGGCACGGGCGATCCCCTCCGGAGCGTTGCCGAGGCCGGTACCGACCAGGACGATGCCGCGGGCACCGGCGCCGACGGCGGCGCGCAGGAGCACGTCGTCGCCGCCCGGGTAGACGGCCACGACGTCCACGCGGGTGGTGTCGAACTCGGGACGCGGGCGCGCCAACGCACCCGGCCGGACCGGGGTGCTGTGGATGCGCACCGTTCCGGTGCGGACCGTCCCCACCGTGCCTGCCGGGTTGGCGAACGCGGCGAGGTCGACGGTGTGCTCCTTGCGGACGCCCCGGGCGGCGTGGATCGAACCGTCGAACACCACGACGACCCCCCTCCCGCGTGCGTCGGCACTGGCGGCGACGGTGATCGCGTCCCGGATGTTCCGGGGCCCATCGGTGTCGGCGACGTCGGCGGCGCGTTGCGCACCGGTGAGTGCGACCGGGCGCGGGTCGTCGTGCACGAGGTCGAGGAGGATCGCGGTCTCCTCGAGGGTGTCGGTGCCGTGGGTGACGACGATGCCGTGCACGTCGTCACGGCGAAGGTGGGTGGCCACGGCATCGGCGATCGCCCGCATGTCCGACGGGGTCATCCGGTAGGAACCGACGCGCACCACCTCGTGCGCCTCGACCGAGATGCCCTCGTCGACGACGACACCGGCCAGCAGCGCCGACGCGTCGTCCACGGCGACGACTGAATCGCCGCTGCGGCGCGACGAGATGGTTCCACCGCTGGTGAGGACGACGACGTGCGGCATGCGGACGGACTCCGATCGGCAGATGTGAGATCCAGGTCACTCGTTATGCCCCAGTCAAGCGCACTCGAACGCGTTACACAATCGTTTGGGCCAAACGTTTGTGTAAATTCGATGCAACGACGCCGGCGTGCCTCCCGGTCTGGCTAAGGTGCTAAGACGAGGCGCGGCACAGCAGACGCGCCACCTCGTGAGGAGGGCGATGGCCGAGTCGAGCGGAGCATCGGTGCCGTTCCCGGCGCCGGTGACACTGCGCGTCATCGCCGAGGAGATGGGCGTCAGCGCCTCCACCGTGTCGCGGGTCCTCAAGACCGAGGGCGACGCCGCCACCCGGTGGGCGTCGGCGGAGACGGTCGCCCGGATCAGGGCGTATGCGAAGTCGCGCGAATACCGGCCGCACCCCCACGCGGCCAGCCTGCGCACCGCACGCTCCGGCCTGGTGGGCGTCCTCGTCCCCCGACTGCAGGACTTCGTGCTCGCCACGGTCTACGAGGGGGTGGAGGAGGCCGCCACGGAGAACGGCTACTCCACGTTCGTCACGAACTCCCTCGACGATCCGGCCACGAAGGCCGAGCGGGCGGAGATGATGCTGCAGCGACGCGTCGAGGGGATCGTCTTCGGCGACGCGCACCACCACGACCCCCTGTTGGCCGCGTTCGCCGGGCGCGGGCAACCCTTCGTACTCGTGTCACGACGGAGCGGGGACTACGTCTCGGCCACGTGCGACGACCTGCTCGGTGGCGCGCTGGTGGGCCGGCATCTCGTTCGCGCCGGCCGCCGCGACCTCGCCGTGCTCGCCGGGTTGCCGTTCGCCTCCACCGCCATCGAGCGGACCACCGGGGCGGTCGACGCGTTCACCGAGGCGGGGCTCCACGTCGCGCCGGAGCGCATCGAGTGGGGGCCCTTCGACGCTGCCGGCGGCCGGTTGGCCGCGGAGAAGATCCTCTCCCGCAGGCCCTACCCGGACGCCATCTTCGCCACCAACGACTTCGCGGCGATCGGCGCGCTCGGAGTGTTGCGCGACCACGGCCTGCGCGTGCCCGACGACATCGCGCTGATCGGGTACAACGACACGCCGCTGGCCGCGGAGATGCCCACTCCGTTGACGACGGTCCGCTCGCCCATGCACCAGATGGGCCGCCGCGGAATCGAATTGCTCATCGAGCTGCTCGGCGGTCGGTCGCCCGCGTCGGAGCGCTTGACCCCGGAACTCGTGGTGCGTCGATCCGGGTGACGGCGCAGCCGGCCCGATGATCGGTAGCGTCGGTGACCATGTCGTCGAAGCGCTTTCAGGACAGGGTCGCCATCGTCACCGGCGCGGGGGCTCCCGGCGGCATCGGTGTCGCCATCGCACGGGACTTCGTCGCCGAGGGTGGTCGCGTCGTCCTCGGAGCAACGTCCGACCGCGTCCACGAGCGCGCGGCGGAACTCGGGGACTCCGCGGTCGGGGTCGTCGAGGACCTGACGGTCGACGGCGGCGCCGAGCGGGTGGTGCAGTCGGCGCTCGATCGGTGGGGCCGCATCGACGTCCTGGTGAACAACGCCGGGATGACGTCGGTGGCGGCGGGGTGGGACGCCGACGGCGACGTGGCCGACCTGTCGCGCGCGGACTGGGACGCGGCGTTGGCCCGCAACCTCACCACGGCGTTCCTGATGTGCCGCGCGGTCGTGCCGGCGATGACCGCAGCGGGCTACGGACGCATCGTCTCGGTGGGGTCCACCACCGGGACGGTGAACGCGATGCCCGGCCAGTCGACGTACACGGCCGCGAAGGCGGCGATGGTCGGCCTGTCCCGGGCGCTGGCTCTCGAGGTGGTGCAGAACGGCATCACGGTGAACGTCGTCGCACCCGGCTACGTTGAGACCGGCTCGCAGCTCCCCTTCGAGGCGAGCGCGGCCGCGGCCGGACCCATCGGGCGCAGCGGATCGCCCGCCGAGGTGTCGGCGTGCGTGCTGTTCCTCGCCCACGAGAGCGCGTCGTTCGTCACCGGAACGGTTCTGGTGGTCGACGGCGGACACGGCCTCCCCGAGACGTGGCCCCGTCCCTAGTCGGACGCGGGTCTCCGGGGTGAGTTCTGGCCGTTCGACGTGCCTGACCAACCGCTGGTCGACCGAACCTCGTGATCCGGAATACATGCACTGCCGCACTGTGTTGTCCGCCTTAGGCTGAGCTGAGTAGACCGAGGAGCGCACGATGTGGACCGTTGAAGTGAACGTCTTCGGTAACCGGTTCACGCGCACCCTGCGCCGCCCCGGCTCTCCGAGGACCTACCCGAGTCGGGTGCAGGGACGTCTGCACCAATTCCTCCGCCCGGGGTTCGCGGCCTGACGCAGGCCGGCGCGGGAATCCCCTAGGCCTTGAGCCAGCGCGCGCAGAGGAACTCGCCGTTCACCGCCGACTCCATCAGCCTCCACTCCGATCGGGTCGGCAGCACGCGCGCTCCGGAGCCCAGCGAGCACGGCGCATAGGTCATCACCATCTCGTCGATCAGGCCCGCGGCCGCGAACTGCGCCGCGACCCGGCCGCCGCCCATCAGCCACACGTCGCGGTCACCGGCGGCGCGGACCACGTGCGGATACAACTCCTCGACGGTGCCGTCGAACGTCTCGACCGGGTGTCCGTCGGCCACGATCTCCGGCCGGCTGGTCAGCACCCAGGACGGTTGCTCGTACATCCAGTCGCCGGGCTGGTCCTTCAGAATCCACTCATACGTCGCCGACCCCATCACCAGAGCACCCACGGACTCGGCGAACGCCTCGTAGCCGAAGGGTCCCTTCGGGTCGTGGTGGCGGCTGGTCAACCAGTCCAGGCTGTCGTCCTCGTCTACGACGAAGCCGTCCAGGCTCGACGCGGTGTAGTACACGCAGGCCATCAGTTCCTCCTCATCCAGTCCAACGGGTCGCCGCGGCCGGCCGTGACGCCGTGGCGGGCGAGCATGCTGCGGGCCACCTCTCGCCGGTGCGCCGAGTACGTCAGGACGTGCGCGACGATCCCGTAGAGCTGGAACGACTCCGGTGGATCGCAGAGCGCGTCGATCACGGTGTCCCCCAACCGGCCCCGAGCGGCGTGGTCGGCGATCATCGCAGTCCACCGCGCGGCGACGTCCCGGTGGTCGGCAGCCAGGTCGGCGACGGACCTCACCTCGCCGCGCCCCGGTTGGTCCGCCCCGCAGATGCTGGCCAGCCACACCTGCTTGGTCCACACCAGCGCATCGAGGACGGCGCCGACGCTCGGCTCCTCGCCGTCCCAGTCGAGGACCACCTGTCCGGGCGAAATGGGCTGGCGCCATTGCACTTCGGCCAGTTCGCCGGACAAGCCGATCAGGTACTCGGTGTCGGCGACGTCGTGCGCGACCATCAGCCCGGATACGTCCGGCGTGGTGTCCTCGCTGCTGCTGCGCAGCCACAGCGACTCCGGCGGGTGAAAGTGCAGACCGTTGGGGGCGGTCAACCAGAAGTCGACGTCGGCGGCCTGCGAAGGCGGCACCCCGTACGACCGCCGAAACGCCCGGGAGAACACCTCGGACGACGACCAGCCCTCGTCGGCGGCGACCGCCGCGACGCCCTCCCCACGCTGCAGCCGCCACGCGGCACGCTCGAGCATGACCCGCCGGCGCAGCGCGGCGGGCGGCTCCCCGGTGAGCCGGCTGACCTGCCGGGAGAAGTGGAACTCGGAGGCGAACGAGCTGCGCGCCATGTCGGCGACGTCGGAGTTTGCCGCGTCGACGACGGCGTCGAGCAGCTCGCGCAGGCGGTCCCGCCGCGGTGCGCTGCCCGGGCTCGGCTGATCGGTCACAGTGATCGAGTATGTCGCCGCCGTCCGCCCGGGGACATGACTTTTCCTGCTGCTTCGCAACCCGCACTACTGTGGTGATCGGTGAGCGAATTCGACGCATTGTGTGCCAACGACGGCGACCTCGCCGACCTCCGGTCGGCGGTGCGGACGTTCCTGCGTGCCGATCAGGACGATTTCGGCTGGCAGCCCGCCGTCGACTGCTGGCTGTCCAAGTGGGATGCCGCCTTCAGCATCCGGCTCGCCGAGGCCGGCTTCGTCGGCCTGACGGTCCCCGTCGAGTACGGCGGCCGCGGGCTCGGCTACCTGCACCGCTATGTCGTCACCGAGGAACTGCTCGCCCACGGCGCCCCGGTGGGGGCGCACTGGATCGCGGACCGCCAGGTGGCCCCCGCCCTGCTCGCCTACGGCACCGAGGAGCAGCGCCGACGCATACTGCCGCGGATCGCCGAGGGCCGGTTGTACTCGGCGATCGGGATGAGTGAGCACGGCGCGGGGTCGGACCTGGCCGCCGTCGCCACCCGCGCCACCCGCACCGACGACGGCTGGTCGCTCAACGGCACCAAGGTCTGGACCAGCGGGGCCCACGAGGCGCATCAGATGGTGGTGCTCGCCCGCACCAGCCCGCTGGACCCCGACCACCGGCACGCCGGCTTCAGCCAGTTCGTCGTCCGGACCGACCTGCCCGGCGTGACGATCGACCCCATCGTGCTGATGAACGGTGAGCACCACTTCAACGAGGTGCTGTTCACCGACGTCCACCTCACCGACGACGACCTCCTCGGCGAGGTCGGCGACGGATGGCACCAGGTGACGTCGGAACTCGGCTTCGAGCGCAGCGGACCCGAACGCGTGCTGTCCACGGCCACACTGCTTTTCGGCACCATCCGCGCGCTGGCAGCGCAGGACACCGACGATCGCACCGCTGCAGAGATCGGCGACCTGGTCGCCCGGATGGTGTCCGTGCGCCAGCTGTCGATCTCCGTGGCCCGCGCGCTGACCGAGGGCCAGGACGCGAATGTCCGTGCGGCACTGGTGAAGGACCTCGGCACCCGCTTCGAGCAGGACTCGGTCGAGGTGGCGGCCGACCTGATCGACGCCGTCGACGACGCGGCTTCACTGCGCGCCATGCTGACGACCGCACGGGTCCACTCGCCGCTGTTCACCCTGCGCGGCGGCACCAACGAGGTGCTCCGCGGCATCGTGGCCAAGGGCAGTCGCGAGGCTCCGTCGACGGACAACGCGGAACTCCGCGAACTCGTCGACGACATCGGCCGTCGCGCGCTCGATGCGCGGGCGAGCACGCCGGTGGTGCCCGAGCCCGTCGACGACGACGCGTGGCGCACGCTGGAGGACACCGGACTCGCGCGACTCACCAGCGAGCAGGACGCAGGGGTTAGCGAAGCAGCCGTGGTGCTGCACGGTCTGGCGCGTCACCTCGTCGCAGCGCCCGCAGCCGAAACCGACGTCCTCGCAGGGTGGTTGGCGGCGACGGCCGGCCTGAAGCTCCCCGCGGACGGTACGGCGACCGTGGCACTGGCCACCACTGAGCCGTCCGGCGGCCGACTCGTCGGAACGGCCGCCGGCGTGCCGTGGCCCGGGGCTGCGACCGTGCTCCTGGCCGTCCGCGCACCCGACGCGACCTACGTCGCGGTCCTCCCGCCGTGGACCGGCACGCCGACGGCCAACCCCGCGGGCGAGCCCCGCGCCGCGGTGGAGTTCGACGTGGCAGTCGAGGATGCGGTCCGACTGCCCGCAGAGACGTACGACGAACTGCTGCGCCGCGGGGCCTGGGCGCGGTGCGTGCAGATCGTCGGCGCGTTCGACGCCGCGGTCGAGCTGACCACCGCGCACGTCCGCGAACGCCAGCAGTTCGGCCGACCGCTCAATGCCTTTCAGGCCGTGCAGCATTCGCTGGCCGGGATGATCGGTGAAGTCGAGCGGGCACGGGCGGTGACGGCACTGGCCACCGCCGCGGCCGACGATCACGGGTTCGGCAGCCCGCAGTCTGACTTCGCGGTGACGGCGGCCAAGGTCGCCGTCGGCCGAGCGGTCGCCTCGGTGAGCACCACCGCCCACCAGCTGCACGGCGCGATCGGCGTCACCGTCGAGCACCGGTTGTGGCTCGCCACGATGCGGGCGCGCAGCTGGGCCGACGAGTTCGGCACCCCCGCGCACCACGCGCGGCGGCTGGGCCGGATGGCTTTGGCCGCGCCCGATCCGTGGGACCTCGTCGTCGGGCTTGGCTTCTAGCGGTCAGATGACGCGCACTGCCCGGTGAGGTTCGCATTACCCACAGTCCGCGGCCACTTTGTTTTCGAAAGAACGGTGCCTCCCGCAAGCGTTTGCGCGTTCGCAGGCGCGCACCCTCACACGACATGCAACTTGCCCGCACGTACCGCGCACCCGCCTATGTCGGACGAAACCGAAGGCCTCTGAGCGGCAGCCACTGCCGCATCTGTTGCGTCGCTTCGTGTAAATCTCCGTTAGGCCCCTCGTTACGGGCGGTCGTTAACCCGACGCCACTCGAGGGCATCGGCAACCTGCGCACGAGCGACTGCCTCGGACCGTGCGAACGTTCCAACGTCGTCGTGGTCTCGCCGTCAGCCCCCGTCATCGTGCCGGCGGTCGGCCTACGTGGCTCGGCCACGTCCTCGACGCGCAGACCGAGATTGACATCTCCGACTGGCTCCGCGACGGGGGACCCGGGCTCGCGCAGCCTCTGGAAGCGTGCGCGCAGAATCGCTTTCGGCCAATGTCGGGCAAGAGGACGAGGGCCTGGCCGGGCTGAGTGAGCCTGCGGCGATGCCGAACCGACCGATCGAGGAGCGGGCAGTCGAGTCGTGGGTGCTCGGGCGGTACGTCGATCGATCTACCTCTGGTCGAAGCACCCATCGAGCAGTCGTGGCGTCAACCGTCGAATCACGCCAGTCGTGACCGCGCGCAGGCCATCGCTGGGCCCGTCACCTGCGACCGCGATGCACCGCATGCCAGCGGCCAGCGCAGCGCCGACTCCGACCACCGAGTCCTCGAACACCAAGACCTCCCGTGCGGGCACGCGCAACGCTCTCGCCCCCATGGCGTATCCCGTCGGGTCCGGTTTGCCATGCTGGACGTCTTCGTCCGCCACGATCACGGGGATCAGGTCGGCGATGGGAGACGAACCGAGCACCGCCAGCACCTGTTCGCGCTGCGCTCCAGTGACAATTCCCATCGGAATGTGATATTCAGCCAGCATTTCGACGAGCTGGACCGTATCCGGGGCTACGAGTTCTTCGCATTCGGCTCGCTTGGCATACAAGGCAGTGTGTAGTCGTTTGACTCGGGCGATCTGTTCGGCAGTGCCGTCGCCCCGGCGATGAACGGCCTTGGTGACGATCTCGGTATCGCTGAGTCCCACGAACTCGGCGAGATACACCGACGCCGTCATGGTCCATCCCAAGCCTTCCTCGAATGCGGCACGGAACGTCTCGCAGAGCAGGTCCGGTTCGTCGTCGGAGAGGGTCCCGTTGAAGTCGAACAGGACGCTGGGTTGCCGGCCGCCTGCCCAGGCGGACATGATGTCGCGCACCTCGTCGCCGATCGGCTCACCGCCACGCATGGTGGCCATCACGCTCGGCTGTGCACGGCGGACCTTCGGCGATGAGGAGCCGTCCGTCGCCCAACGATGATTGGCCCGACACGACCACCGTGGCACGTGCCCAGGGACGATCATTCGCCAGGAAGGGGATCTCGCGCGCTGTCCAATCGTCGACGAACTCGACGGAATCGTCACCGCGAGCAAGGACGCGGCGATACGCGAGATCGGCGTCGGACTGGATCCACACCGTCGCATCGAACCAGGAATGCAGTTGCTCGCGGCACGCACCGACGCCCTCGACGACGAGTACTTCCGTGTCGGCCGGAACCTCGACGGAGCCCGGCCGGTGGCGCACGTCCCACGCCGGCGGCCTGAACGCGACCGGCGGCCCCGCGCGTCGCAGTCGTGACAACACGCCGTCGACGAGGTGGTCGTGCCAGTCGAAGAAACTGTGGTGCCACGCTATGTCGTCGGTGTGAATGACGGCGACGTGCGCGGCTGCACGTGCCAGGTTGGCCGCGAAGGTCGACTTGCCGGACCCGCTGCGTCCGTCAACACCGATGAGCACGATCCCCCCGTGCCGGCGGTCGGAACGCAGTCTGGTCAGCACCTCCGCGTACGTGGTCTCCGCCCACTCGGTGAACGTCGGCTCGTCCCCGGAGTTCACGATCGCGCGATTGATCGGCCCTGGCGTCGGGGAACCGCGAGGTACTTGTACTCCAAGAACTCGTCGATGCCGACCCTGCCGCCTTCGCGTCCCAGACCGGATTGCTTGACCCCGCCGAACGGTGCGGCCGGGTTGGACACCAGCCCGGTGTTGACACCCACCATGCCGACTTCGAGTCGCTCGCTGAGGTCGAACGCGCGGTCGATGTCCTGGGTGAAGAGGTATCCCACCAATCCCCACTCGGTGTCGTTGGCGCGATCGATCACGTCGTCCTCGTCGTCGAAGGGAATGACCGGGGCGACGGGTCCGAACACCTCGGTGCTCATGAGGTCGGACTCGGCGGAGACGTCAGCCAAGACGGTCGGTGGGTAGAAGTAACCCGGCCCCTCCGGCAGCCGGCCGCCCGTCAGTGCCGTCGCACCTCGCGCCAGCGCATCGTCGACGAGTCGCTGGACCTTCGCCCGCCCCGCCGAGTCGATCAATGGCCCCACCTCGGTGTCGCTTTCGAGTCCGTTGCCCACCGTCAACGCCGCCATCCGCGCCGCCAGCCGTTCGGCGAACGTCGCGGCGAGGTCGCGGTGAACGTACATGCGGTTGGCGGCGGTGCACGCCTCCCCCATGTTGCGCATCTTGGCGGCCATGGCACCGTCGACGGCGGTGTCGACGTCCGCGTCCGCGCAGACGATGAAGGGGGCGTTGCCGCCGAGTTCCATCGAGGAACGCATCACGGTCTCAGCGGCCTGGCGCAACAGCAGCTTGCCCACTCCGGTGGAGCCGGTGAAGCTCACCTTGCGGGCCTTGCCGCTGGTCATCCACCGCTCCACCACGGACGCCGCGTCGGTCGTGTTGACGACGTTCAGCACGCCGTCTGGCAGACCTGCCTCCTGCAGAATCCCGGCCAGCGCCAACGAACTCAGCGGAGTCTGCGGCGCCGGCTTGAGCACCATGGTGCACCCGGCGGCGACCGCGGGCGCGATCTTGCGCGTTCCCATCGCCAGTGGGAAGTTCCACGGGGTGATGAGCACGCACGGGCCGACCGGTTCGCGGGTCACGATGATCCGGTTCGCTCCGTCCCCAGTGGTGGTGTGGTCGCCGGAGACCCGTACCGCCTCCTCGGAGAACCACCGCAGGAACTCGGCGGCGTAGGCCACCTCGCCCTTCGCCTCAGCGAGCGGTTTGCCCATCTCGAGGGTCATCACCTCAGCCAGCCAGTCCTGGCGTGACATCACCAGATCGTATGCGCGGCGCAGTATCTCGCTGCGGTACCGCGGGGCGGTGCGCGCCCACGAAGCCTGTGCCCGCACCGCGGCCGCCAGCGCGGCGTCTCCGTCGGCCGGGTCGGCGTCGGCGACGGCGGTCAGCACGTCACCGGTGGCCGGGTTCTCGACGTCGAACACTCGTCCTTCGACGGCAGCCCGCCACTGCCCGTCGATCAGGAGTTCGGTGCGAATCGATGCGACGGCAGAGTGGGGTGTGGTCATGGGGATGACTCCTGTCGGTTGCGGGGGTCGAGGATCTGCGCGAGATGCAGAGAGGCAGTCGGTGCGGGGTTGCCGGTGAGTTGCCGGGCCTGCATGTGGCAGCTGAACCCGTCGGTGAGCACGACCGAGTCGGGATCGGCCCTCAGTGCCGGTGCGAGCGCTTGCTCGGCGACGGCCATGCTGACGTCGAAGTGCTGCCGCTCGAAACCGAAGTTGCCGGCGACGCCGCAGCACCCGGTGGCCTCGCGGACGCCGTCGATGCCGACGGCCTTCAGTGCCCGCACCTGTGTGGCAGCACCGAACACGGCGTACTCGTGGCAGTGGGTCTGCACGGTCACCGCGGAGGGCAGCGCCGCACTCGGAGTCCAGCCGCCGGCCCGTTGCGCACTGACGTGTTCGGCGAAGGTGCGGACCCGTCGAGCCACTCGGTGAGCGGCCGGCGTGTCGACGAGTTCGGGTAGGTCCTTGCGCAGCGCCGCTGCACAACTCGGCTCGATGACGACGACCGGTCGGTCGGAACCGTCGTCGAGCGCAGTGGCACTGCGGCTCAATCGCTTTCGCGCCTGCGACAGCTGTCCGGTGGAGATCCAGGTCAGCCCGCAGCAGACGTCGGTGCGCACCTCTGCAGCCCGTCCGGCGTCCTCCACGACCCGCAGGGCCGCCCCGGCGACCTCGGGTCGGAAGCCCTTCGTGAAGGAGTCCACGACCAGCACCACGTCACCACGGCCGGTGCGGTGGGGTGACAGTTCGCGGCGGAGTCGGCGCCGAGAGGCGAAACTCGGTAGTGGACGCTCGGTGGTCAAGCCGCCCAACCGGAGTCCCACCGAGCGCAGCGGACTGGCCAACACGGCATTGACCAGCGGCGCCATCCGCGACGTCATCGCCAGCCATCGAGGGAGCCAGCCCAGCGAATAGTGCGCCGCCGGGCGGAGTCGCCCACGGTAGTGGTGATCGAAGAACTCGGCCTTGTACGTCGCCATGTCCACGCCGGTCGGGCAGTCCGACGAGCATGCCTTGCAGGACAGGCACAGATCCAGCGCCTCACGCACGTCCTCCGACGCCCACCCCTGCTCGACGCTGGCCGCACCGCGCACCATGTCCTGCAGCACGCGGGCGCGGCCGCGCGTGGAGTCCTTCTCGTCACCAGTGGCCCGAAAACTGGGGCACATGACGCCCCCACCGTGCGAGCGGCACCGTCCGACGCCGATGCAGCGCTGGACGGCGTCCGCGAACCCTCCTCCCGAGCCGTTCGCGTCGTGCAGAACGAACGTCGTCTGCCACGGCAGCGCGGGGATGTCCGCCAGCGCCAACGCCTCGGTCACCGGCTCCGGGTCGACGATCATGCCGGGGTTGAGGGCGTTGGTGGGGTCGAAGAGCCTCTTGAAGGTCGAGAAGGCCTCCATGATGGTCGGGGAGTACATCTCGGGGAGGAGTTCGGAGCGGGCCCTGCCGTCGCCGTGTTCTCCCGAGAGAGTGCCGCCGTGCTTGACCACCAGACGGGCGGCGGCGGTGAGGAAGGCCGACATCACCTGTCGACCCTCCGGTGTGCGTTGGTCGAACGTGATGCGGATGTGCATGCACCCGGCGCCGAAATGCCCGTACATGACCCCGATGAGGCCGTGCCGTTCGAGCAGCACCCGGAAGTCGGCGAGGTAGTCGGCGAGATCTTCCGGGGCGACCGCCGAGTCCTCCCAGCCCGGCCACGATGTGACGCTCGATCCGTCGGGCAGCTCCAGCCGCGATGACAGGCCCGCGCCGTCCTCTCGAACGCGCCACAACTTCCTGCGCTCAGTGGGGTCGTGAACTTCGCGGACGTCCAGCGCTCGCCCGTGGGCGCGAAGGTCGCGCAGGAGCCTTCTGGCCTCCGCCTCGACGGCGACGTCGTCCTCCCCGTCGAGGTCTACGTAGAGCCACGCGCGCCCAGCCGGTAGTTCGGACACCGACTCCGGGCCACGACGAGCCTTCATGGTCGCCACGATTCGCTCGTCGATGCCCTCGATCGCGGCGGGCGAGTACTTCAAGATGGTCGTGACGTCGCGCGCCGCGTCCACGACGTCGTCATAGGCCACGATCAATAGCAGTGCCGACGACGGCACGTCCACCAGCCGCATGGTCGCCCCGACCACTATCGCGCACGTTCCCTCGCTGCCCACGAGTGCGCGGGCGACGTCGAAGCCGTTCTCCGGCAGCAGATTCGCCAGGTGGAAACCCGACACCTGCCGCGGAATGCGGCCCAGTTCGAGACGGAACTGGGCCATGTAGCCGCTGGCGAGGGCCTTGAGATCGGCGGTCAACCCACTCGCACGCTCGACCGCGGCCGTGTCGTCGGGGTCCGTGGCACGAAGTCCGCTGCGGGTGGCGGTGAGTCGCGTTCCGTCGGCGAGCACCACGTCGAGGGACACCACGTGGTCACCTGTGCGGCCGTACCGAACCGAGTGGTTGCCGCACGCGTCGTTGCCTATGGAACCCCCGATGGTGGCGCGGTTCCTGCTCGAGGGGTCGGGCGCGAAGGTCAGTCGATTCCCGGTGCGTCGCTCGACGGCCTCGGAGAGACGGGAGAGGACGACCCCTGGCTCGACGACGGCGGTCCGGTTTTCAGCGTCGATGGACACGATGGCGTTCATGTGGCGCGACGTGTCGAGGACGACTCCACGGCCGATCGCGTTGCCTGCCATCGATGTTCCACCACCACGGGCGACGATGGGCACACCGGCCCGCTGACACGTCGTGACGATGCGGCTGACGTCGTCGGCGTTGCGCGGAAACGCCACCGCCAGCGGCGGGACGCGGTAGTTCGACGCGTCGTAGCTGTACTCGGCGAGGCGCCTGCTCGTCGTGTCGAGTTCGACCCCACTCGTGGCAAGCAGTTCGACGAGGGGCATCCGGGGCCGGACCTTGGGGCCACCGCTCAATGCAGTTCCTCGGCCAGAACCACGGCCAGATTCTCCAACATGCGATCCGCATCGGCGATCGAGAAGGGCAGCGGTGGGCGGACCTTGAGGACGCTCCCCCGTGGTCCCGATGCGGAGATCAGAACGCGGCGGCGCCGCATGTGATTGACCACGCGGAGCGTCGCCTCCCCGTCGGGAGTGTTGGAGTCACGGTCGGTCACGATGTCCACGCCGACGAACAATCCCGCACCGCGCACTTCGGCGATCTGCTCGTAGCCGGCGGCCAGCGTGGCGATCTCGGACTTGATGTAGTTGCCGACCTCGTCGGCGTTGGCGATCAGACCCTCGTCGTTGATCACGTCCAGTACCGCCTGAGCGGCTGCGATCGATACCGAGTTGCCACCGAAGGTGTTGAAGTATCGGATGTTGCGGCCGAACTCGACGAGTAGTTCCGGCCGGAAGGCGGCGGCGGCGATGGGTATGCCGTTGCCCATCGGCTTGCCGGTGGTCACGATGTCGGGTACCAGGCCATGGCGCTGAAACCCCCACCAGTGTTTTCCGGTGCGCCCGAAACCTGGCTGTACCTCGTCGGCGATGAAGAGGCCGCCGGCGGCGTGGACCTCTTCGATGACCGGCTGAAGGAAGCCCGCGGGGTCGGCGTAGATGCCGTCGGAGGAGAAGATCGTGTCGGCGATGAATGCCGCGACCCCGAAGCCGTGGCGTTCCAAGTCGGAGATGGCTTCCCGAACTTCGCGGCGGATGGCCTCGACCACGTCGCCGTCTCCACCGTGCCGGAGGCGATCGGGGGCGCTGATCGTCCGCACGTGCGGCCCCAGCGGAACGCCGACGCCCAGAGACGGCGAGAAGGACGACACGTCGGCCGTGAGGCCGTGGTAGGCGCCGGAGGTGACGATGATGCCGTGGTTGCCGGTGTAGTACCGGGCCACTCGCATCGCCAGGTCGTTGGCTTCAGAACCGGTGCAGGTGAACATGACGTGCCCGAGCTCGGCGGGCATGGTGCCCAGGAACTGCTCGCTGTAGCCGAGGATCGACTGCTGGATGTAGCGGGTGTTGGTGTTCAACGTGCAGAGCTGCCGGTGCACGGCCTCGACGACGTAGGGGTGGCAGTGGCCGACGCTCGTTACGTTGTTGTACACGTCGAGGTAGTCGTTGCCGTCGGCGTCGTAGAGCAGCGTGCCTGCGCCGCGCACTATTTCGACGGGTTCGTCGTAGAACAGTCGGTACCCGGGCCCGAGAAGCCGTTCCCGGTCGCCGACCTGCCGGCGTGCCCGAGGGGGCAGTTCCTCGATGCGCGACGGATCGAAGCCGTTCACCATCGGCTCGGATGCCTTGGGTGCGTAGGCCTTGGTCAAGGTCGTTCCCTTCCTGTCGGGGAGGCTGGTGTACCGGTGGAGATCAGCAGGGCTTCGACGGTCGACGTGGCTACCGACATCGCGTACCGCAGCCTGTTCCAGTCGAGAGCCGAGTGAGACGATCCGTAGTCTCGGCTGTGAGGGTGAACCGAGGCGCGCCAGCCGAAGATCAACGCCCGTAGGAGAAGCCGCGCAGGACCGGTGATGGCGAGCAGCGCCACGTCGTCGTCCGCCAAGCGACACTCCTGCCGGTAGCCGCGAACGATGTCCAGTGCACTGGCCCACGGTCGTTGCTCGTCGGCGCCGATCTGGTTGGCCACTGCAACACTGAGTTCGAACACGATCGGGCTTCGCACCACGTCGCCGAAGTCGATGATCCCGGTGACGAACTCGTCGGCCGCCGGATCGACGACGACGTTGAAGGGACTGAAGTCGCCGTGGATCATCTGGGTGTCCAAGTCGACGATCCGGGGGGCGACGTGGGCGTCGAACTGGTCGAAGATCCACGTAGCCATGGTCACGTCGTCGCGGTCGGTGACCCATTCCAGCAGCGGTCTCATGTGGGAGAAGTTCTTGAGATCCCAGATCAGCAGCCGGGAGTCGTCCGGATGCGTGAAGCCACCGAGCGCTCGATCCAGTCGAGCCAGGATCGCACCCACTTCAGCGAACTGAGCAGGCGTCGGCTGCGCGGACGCGAGAAGGCCGCCCTCGAGGTAGCTCAGGACGCGCAGGATGCGCGCGTTGCCGTCCGGGTCGACGACGGTGGACTCGGTCTGGCCGCGCACCCCGCGGATCAGCCGTTGCGCGGGGATCGGCTCTCCGGATTCCTCCAGGTGCAGCATGACGGCGGACTGCAGGTTGACGATCCGTGCGCTCTCCGACGCGGGAGCGATCTTGACGAGGAATCGACCTTCTGTGGTGGCGAGGCGGAACGTGTCGTCCTTCTCGGTGGGTATGCGCGTCAGCTGACCGCTCAGGCCGTAGAGCCGGCGCAGTTCGGCTGCGACCCGCTGCTCTGGGAACGCCTGGGCACCGTCCACCAGTGCGCTCTCCTGGGCGATGCGCGCGAGGACGCCGGAATTCGTGATCATGGCGTCGACTCGCCCGTCGGACCCATTTGGGTGGGGTGCGGTTGTGGTGCCGTACGGCGGTGTGTGGCGTTCGGCATCCGAGGTCTGGCCCCTTTCGCGATTGGAGGACACGCCACGGGTTACCGATGCGTGCTGTCCAGTTCGCACCCGGTCGGTGCGGGCCGAGTCGAGACTCTGGCGAGCGCAACTGTAGAACATTAGGGCAACACAGTCCAGGCCCTATGATTTCTCCAGTGGTGACCGTGAGCGATGTTGAACAGTTGTACGCTGGCGACCATGTCGGTGGCAGATCGCATTCGAATCGTCGGACGCAGCAGTGCGCAACAAATAGCCGACGGTCTGATGGACATGATCCTCGAGGGTGAACTCAAGCCAGGTGAGCGCATCAGGGAGAGTGTCATCGCCGAGCAGTTGGGAATCTCTCGCAATACGGTGCGCGAGGCCGTGCGCCTGCTGCAGGGGACCGGCCTTGTTCGATACGTCTTCAACCGCGGATTGGCGGTATGGAACCCCTCCGACGAGGAGGTGCTGGACATCTATCGCGCGCGGCTCCACCTGGAGACCGCAGCCGCGGCGTCGGTGGGATACGACACCGATCTGACGCCCCTGACCGCTGCGCTGGACGCCCTCAAGTTGGCGATGCCGACTCAGGATCCGCGCACGATCGTGGAGAAGGACCTCGACATACACCGCGCCATAGTCGGTTTGATGAACAGCCCGCGCCTGAACAAGTTCTACGACGAGCTGCTGGGCGATCTGCGGTACTTCCTGCTCATCCTGTCCCTGGACCACCATGAGTACGAGAGCGGTTCGACTCTGGAAGAGGAGCACCAGCGGATCGTCACGGCCTTCGCGTCTCGCGATCCCGAGCTGGCACGAGCGACCATTGCCGGAATCATCACCGAGAATCGCGACGAAGTGCGCAAGATCTTGGCCATTCGCACCGCCGGTTAGGAACCTGTCCGACCTCGACCGCACACCCGCTGGGTTGAGTCGCCTGCCCGCGGAATCGAGCACGTCGAATCGACGACACCGCGCGGGCCCCTGGGGGGCGGATCTTCGGCGCACGCCCCCGACACCAGCCGAGGCGATTCAATCGAGCCGCATTCGCAATGGATTCCGGCCGTCGTCTTGCGCGGCACTGTGGGCTGTGCTTAAGTCCAACATGTCAACTGTTCAACACTTGGACACAGGGCGGCCCTCGGGTGGTCGTCGCAAGAGTCTGGAGACACTTCACATGACAGACGGCCATCTCATGTACGTCGCGGGCGAGCACGTCGGCGCTGCGAGCGGAGCGACCGAAGAGGTCGTGAACCCCGCCACGGGCGAAAAGATCGCCACCGTCCCCCTGGGCGATGCGACCGACGTGGATCGCGCCGTGGCCGCGGCGGAGGGGGCCTTCGACGACTGGGCAGCCACCACCCCTGGGAAGCGGGCCGAGCTGTTGTTGAAGTTGGCCGACCGGTTGGAGGCTCACGCCGAGGAGTTCGCGCAGCTGGAATCCCGGAACGTCGGTAAACCCATTGCCGTGGCCCGCGACGAGGTTCCCTTCGGCGTGGACAACATGCGCTTCTTCGCCGGCGCCGCCCGCGTACTCGAGGGTCGCGCCGCCGGCGAGTACTCCCCCACCCACACCAGCATCATTCGACGTGATCCACTCGGCGTCGTCGGCAGCGTCGCACCGTGGAACTTCCCACTCGTCATGGCGATCTGGAAGCTCTGCCCCGCCCTGATGACCGGGAACACCCTGGTGCTCAAGCCCAGCGAGCAGACCCCGCTCAGCACGCTGCGATTGGCCGAACTCGCAGCGGATCTGTTCCCGCCCGGTGTGTTCAACGTCGTCACCGGTCACGGCGACACCGTAGGCGCCGCGTTGACCTCGCACCCGCGGGTACGCATGAGTTCGCTCACCGGGGACACCAACACCGGCAAGGTCGTGGCACGTGCGGGCGCCGACAATCTCAAGCGTCTTCACCTCGAATTAGGTGGCAAGGCACCGGTGTTGGTGTTCGACGATTGCGACGCCGAGTTGGCGATCACCAAGATCTGCGAAGGCGGCTACGGAAACTCCGGGCAGGACTGCATGGCCGCCTCGCGGGTCTACATCGCCGAAGGGATCTACGACGAGTTCGTCACCGAACTCGTGCGTGCGGTGTCGAAGGTCGCCATGGGTAGCCCAGAACTCGAGTCCACCGAGATGGGCCCCGTGATCTCCGAACGTCAGCGCGATCGCGTCGCCGGCTTCGTCGACCGGGCAGTCTCGACGGGACCGGCCGCGCTGGCGGTCGGCGGACTCGGCGAGGGACCCGGTTTCTGGTACAAGCCCTCGCTCATCGTCGACGCGGCGCAAGACTCGGAGATCGTGCAGAAGGAGGTCTTCGGACCAGTCGTCACGACCACCCGGTTCAGCGACGAGGCGCAGGCGTTCGCATGGGCCAACGACGTCGAATACGGCTTGGCGGCATCGGTGTTCACCCGCGACGTCGGCCGCGCGATGCGTGCAGCCCGCAAGCTCCAGTTCGGCACCGTGTGGATCAACGACCACCTGCCGATCGTGTCTGAGATGCCACACGGCGGCTTCAAGCAGTCCGGCCACGGCAACGACATGTCGATCTACTCCGTCGAGGAGTACACCGAGATCAAGCACATCATGATCAACCTCGCGTCCTAGACGACACGCCCCTACACAGCCACCTTGGAGCCCCTGCGATGACGTCAACCAGCCGCTCGGTGATAGCGGTCAACCTGTTCTCGATGCTGCCCGGAGTAGACCCGGCCGCCTTCGAGCGCTTCTCCACCGAGGTCGACCGGCCGACGTGTCTGGCTCACCGCGACGTCGTCAGGCGGTTCGAAGCCTTTCGCGTCCACGAGGCACCCGATGGAGCCCCCGCGGACATCCTGGAAGTCATGGAGGTCACCGACTGGGCGGCGTGGGAACAGCTCCGCGACACCCACCCCACGATGAAGCCCGTCACCGACGGATTCGACGAACTTGTCGACCCGGCCACCGTACGCACCTACTTCACCCACCCGATCCCTGGAGAACTCCGATGACCCACCCCACCACCACCACCTACGACGCGATCGTCATCGGCGCCGGACACAACGGTCTGATCACCGCCGGCTACCTCGCCCGCGCCGGCAAGAAGGTCCTCGTCGTCGAGGCACGCGACGTCGTGGGCGGCGCGTGTACCAGCGAGGAATTGATCCCTGGTGCCACCTGGTCGTCGTGTGCGTTCATCGCCAGCCTGCTGCGCCCCGAGATCATCGCCGACCTCGAACTCGAACGCTACGGCCTGGAGATGTACCAGACCGAAGCGAACGAGGTCAGCATCTTCCCGGACGGTAGCCATCTGTTCGTGTGGAAGGACATGGACAAGACGCTCAAGGAGATCGAGAAGTTCTCCAAGCGTGATGCCGCCGCCTTCCTGGACTTCGGCCTGCGGGTCAAGAAGTTCGCCTCCATCCTGACGCCGTTCCTGCTGTCGCCGGCACCGAGTCGCTCGCAGGTGTTGGCAGCGTTCGAGGCCGCCGGCGCCGAGGACCTGTTCAACGAGATGGTCCTGCTCTCCACCAAGGACCTACTCGACCGGTACTTCGAGAACGAACACATCAAGGGCCTCTTCACCTTCTTCGGGATGATCTCGGTCTGGGGCGGCCCGTCGACGCCGGGCACCGGCTACGTCTATGGGCACCACTCCGTCGGCGAGTTCGAGGGCACCCTCGGACAATGGGGCTTCGTCAGGGGCGGAATGGGTGGCATCACGCAGGCGATGGCCCGCAGTGCCGAAGCGCACGGAGCCGAGATCCGGCTGAACTCACCCGTTCGGCAGGTCGTCGTCGAGCGAGGACGGGCGTCGGGGGTCGAGTTGGTCAGCGGTGAGGTCATCTCGGCGCGCACGGTCATCTCCAACGCCGACCCGCAGCGCTCCATGCTCCAGCTACTGCCGGCCGGCACCATCGACGCGAAACTGACCGAGAAGCTCGAGGACTACGACGCCCGCGGCTCCATGGCGCGCATCCACCTGCTGATCGACGAACTGCCCGACTACATCGGCTTCCCGGCCGGCGAGTTCGGACCGCAGCACCAGGCCCAGGCCATCATGGGTGCCTCCATCGAGAACTTCGAACGTGCCTGGGAAGCGGAGCGGCGGGGCGAGATCCCCGAGGACTTCGTCATCGAAGCAGTCATCCAGTCCACCCACGACGACACGTTGGCACCGCAGGGCAAGCACACCATGACCCTTGGTGTGCAGCAGCTCCCGTTCGAGCTGGCCGGAACCGACTGGGACACCATCCGAGACGAGTGGGCCGACCGCGTGCTGGAGGTGCTGTTCCGGTACGCCCCGAACCTACGCGGGCACATCCTCGAGCGAGTCATCATCACCCCCAAGGACCTCGAACGTGACTACGGCCTGACCGGCGGCAACATCTTTCACGGTGCCATGTTCTTCGACCAACTCTTCAACAATCGACCCACCCCGGAGCTGGCCGACTACCGCACCACCGTCGCCGACTACTACCTCTGCGGCTCGGGCACCCACCCCGGTGGCGGCGTGATGGGCGCCAACGGACACAACGCCGCTCAGGTCGTCATCGCCGACCTCAACGGCACGGCTGCACCCGCCGCGGTGCGTGTCGGCCCGGGCCCCAGAGCCGGCGTCGTCGACCGGGCGATGGAAACGGTCATGGGCAGCAAGACCGGCAAGAAGCTCGGCTACACCGTCGCAACGACCCCGGCACTGCGCAAGGTCGTCAAGTTCGCCGCACGTAGCAAATCCACTCGCTGACCTCTACCCCAAAGGATCCGCCATGCTGCATCAGGACGAACCCCAAAAGTTGGCGACTGCCAAGGAACCGCCCGCCGGATCAACGGGATTGGCTCGCAACCAGATCGGCGTCCTTGGCATCGTCTTCTTCGTCGTGGCCGCGGCCGCGCCGTTGACGGTGGTGGTGGCGCTCTTCCCGGTCATCATCGGCTCCGGGAACGGTATCGGCATCGCCGGCGCATTCGTGGTGGTCGCCCTGGTGCTGACCATCTTCGCGGTCGGTTACGTGGCGATGAGCAAGCACATCACCAATGCCGGAGCCTTCTACGCCTTCATCACCCGAGGCCTCGGTCGACCACTCGGGTTGGGATCCGCCTCGCTGGCGATCTTCGCCTACAACGCGATTCAACTCGGCGTCATCGGCGGGTTCGGCTACTACGCAGCTGAGTTCGCCTCCAAGCACACCGGCGTCGACGTCCCGTGGTGGGTCTTCTCCTTCATCGCGATGGGAGCGTCGTTGTTCCTCGGGGTCCGGCAGATCCATGCCGGTGCCCGCGTGCTGGCCGTGCTCCTGACGCTGGAGACCGCGATCATCCTCATCCTCAACGTCGGCATCCTGGTCAACTCGCCGACGCCGGTCAGTGACTACTCCTTCGAACCGTTCGCCCCGTCAGCGGTGTTCGCCGGCGCCATCGGCGTCGCATTGATGTTCGCTCACGCTTCGTTCATCGGCTTCGAGGGCACCGCCATCTACGGGGAGGAAGCCAAGGACCCCAAACGGACCGTGCCGCGGGCCACGTACGCCTCGGTGATCTTCATGGGCGTCTTCTACGCGGTCACTGCATTCCTCATCGTAAACGCCGTCGGCGTCGGCAACATCGCCGGTCTCGCAGCAAGCGAAGGCGGCAACCTGGTCTTCGCGGTCAGTGACAGCGTGCTCGGACGCGTGGGGACCGAGGCGTTCCAGTTGTTGGTCATCACCAGCCTCTTCGCGGCCATTCTCACGTTCCACAACAACGTGGCCCGCTACCTGTACTCGCTTGGCCGACAAGGTGTCATCTGGTCCCGTCTGGGCACCACCCACCCGACTCGCCAATCACCCGCCGTCGCCTGCTACGTCCAGATCGGCATGGTCGCCGTCGTGGTCGCCATCTTCGCCATCTTCGGTCTCGATCCCTACACAACGCTGTTCACCTGGTGGACCGGCGTCGGCGCCGCCGGAATCATCCTGCTGCAGACCATCGCGAGCGTGGCGATCTTCGTCTTCTTCCGCCGCTCCAACGTCGACAAGCGACCCTGGAACACCTTCATCGCACCGCTTCTCGGCATCGCAGGCCTGATGCCCTTCCTGTGGTACGCGGTAACGGGAATGGACGTCTTGCTCGGCGGTGGCGGCTGGCTCCAGTTCACATTCACCGCGATGCTGTTCGCCTCACTCGCCATCGGCGTCATCGGCGCCTACGTCATCAAGGCCCGGTCACCCCAACGCTACGCACAGCTCAATTCCACCCTGGGTGACCGCGTCTGAACGCATGCGAGACTTCGACGAATCCGGCGGGCGCGATGGGGTCCGCCGGGTTCGTGTGCCGGATCGACGTCGTGACGTGATGGCCTGCTCATAGGTCGTGGCTGGCCCAGCCGTCGTCGTTGTGCGCCAACAGGCGAAACTCACGGTGCCAGCACGCCGCACGGACGTGATCGAGGTAGCGACGGAATCCGAAGGCCAGCAGCGCGCAGAGCCCTACGATGCCGACCCATACGGCCCACGCCCGCCCCGCAGCATCCGCTTGCGCGTCGACTTCTCGGTCTGGGGCAGAGACCACTGCACCCGCGTCGTCGAGCCACACGGTCACCGGCGTCTTCGCCGCGACGAACGACGGATTGGTGACGACTTCGGATCGACGGTGCGATCCCTCGAGCCATTCGACACGGACAGAAGCGTCTGCCCCGAGGCGGCGAGGCGCTGGGCTCGAACTGTCCGCGGTTGCGACTGCCACGACGGAGTGCCGGGACTGCTGCTGTGCGCTGATCAGTTGCATGCGATCTGCGTACGCCTCATCACCCTCCCGCTGGGCAACGGGGATGACGAGTAACGCTACTGCCAAGACCATCAGGACCGCCAGTGCCTCCAGACGGTCGCTCGTCCGGACGAGGCGGTTGCGACTCAGTGCATGCAGCAGCCAACGGACCCGGAGTGCAGGGACGGACCTGTTCACCGTCACGCCCGCGCCTTTGGTTGCAGCGAACCAGTTGTTACAACCACGTTTCCATGCTGGCACTCCCCGAGCCGGGCGAGCCAATCGTGCGCGTTGATAGCGACAGAACTCACAAAGGGGGTCGCAGCGACGTCACGGCAGATCCCTGGGGACTGCCAGGCGGTTCGTCAATCTTGGCAGCGCAGTTTTGGGATCGGTAGTGCACGTCTGTTGGTGATGTTGCGGCATCGACGCCGAATCGCGACGCGGGACCAGAGGGGCACGTCATGAGGCACCAGCGCAGGCGGATGATCGCCGGAGCATGCTGTGCGCCGGCGTCGCCATCACGGGACTCGGCCTGTCCACCGGCCTGTCTGCGGGCATCGCCCAGGCTGAGGTCCCGCTTGACGGCCCTTTCAGTGGTGCCCGGGAGATCCGCTCCGCCGGTAACCGGCCACAAGCGGATCAACCCGGTGCGCTGGGACGAGGGCATCTGGCCATGAGTACTGGATGGTCCATCACGGGGCAGGGCAGGGGTAATCACAACGCCCTTTGGACAACCACTCATGAAAAGCGACGCTTCTGAATAAGAACGTGTCAGAATCACTTACATGATTTCAAGGTCCTGGCATGGGCTGTCTGATCAGTTCTCCTCGAGAGGACCGTCCTCGGAGTGCACGAAAGCTGCGACCCGCAGAAGGTCGTCCCCATCGTGTCGGTGCAGAACCCCTCCAACCTGACAAACCGCCCCGCCGAGCCCCTGCTGGACGAGCCCGCGAGGCAGGGCATCGCCGAACGTCGCGGCCGACCAACTCGGCGGTGCGGCAGTCCTGGCGCGACCGCTCGATTAGGAAGAAGCCTCGGCTTCATGCGTTGTGCTCTGGGAGCGACTGCACGCATCGAGATGCACGAGGCCGGATGCCACCGCGTAGCGCGGACCGTGAATGGAGTCGACGTTCGCGCGTCCGACCACCACTCCGGTGGCACGCATCAATTCCCCGACGGTACGCATCAGTTCGTCGTCGAGCGCCCCTCCCCCAGCGAGCAACAATGCGGCAGGTTGGTTTCCGAATGAACGCAGGCATCGAGCGATATTGGCCGCGACGGTCTGCTGCTTGATGGCCAATCGGAGGCTGCGCCATTCCTCGGGGGCCAGCGAGTGTACGAACGGCACGAGGCCCGCGGTACCGCGCGTGCACAGACGACCGATTGTGTCGGCTGCCGCAGGGGTGGGTAAGAACTCGCGTCTGCCGTCTTCTTCATGTGCGATGTGAGGCCCTTCGACCAAGATCGCGGGTGAGCGTTTCACCCGTTCAGCCAGTGCGCGGGGTATTCCCAACACAGCGGCTACCGCCGAGGTAATGGATTCGCCCGCCCCCGCTGCGGTAACAACGGTGTCGTCGGCGATGAGGTCGACGGTGCCGCCGCCTATGTCGCACACCATCGTTCCTGGCGGTACGCCAGGGGTAGTGAGCGCACCCGCCGCGGCGGCGCGGGGTTCGCCGGCGACGGTCCGCGTGGGCCTCCCGGTCAACGTGGCGACCGTCGTCGCCGCGTCGCTGACGACGTCAGTCGCGAGTAGCGCGACGACGCTCCCGCGGGTGTCCACGGTGCCGCGTCGCAACCACGATCCATCGTCGATGGCTGCCAGGCTGGTGAAGTACGCATCGTCCACGGAGAGTCCTGCTGACGCGCTTGGCATGGTGTTGAGTTTGACGTAGGCCACCGAACCTACCGGGGCCGTGTGTAGGAGGTCCGCAGCCTCGGCGACCGGGTAGCGAATGAGGCGTCCACCGGTGTACACGTCGGCGAAATCGATGGAGGTCGATTGAGGTTGAGCCGGGCGTTCGTCGAGGGTTATCGCCAGGGCGGGCGCATCGGAAAGCTCCCTGGCGAATCGGGCGACATCGCTCAGGACTTCGTGCGGCAGACCGAATGTCGCGGACAGCGCGATGGGATCGGTGAGCGCCCGGTAGGCGCGGCCGCGCTCCACGACCTCGACGGCGACGCAAGCGCCCATCGCCAGACCAGTCAAGTCGACTTCGTCGACGATCGGCAGATCGATGGGGATGCGGTTGTGTATGAGCACGGCGTCGTCGTCCGCGACGAGTACTCCAACGATCTGCCACTCACGCGCGAGTGCGGCCGTGATCGCGCTCGCTGCGTAGTCGAAATCGGTACCTGACGGAACCGAAACGACGACCTGGTCGTGCCAGACCGGTTGCACGAGCGCTGCCAAGGTGACGTGGCGCCCCACGGCGACGCCGCTGCCGGCGGGTGTACTGGCATGGCGGTGACGCATGCTCCGCAGGGGCGCGTGGGTTGGCGCAGTGATGGAGATCGGTGTGGTGGCAGTGTCGACGGGTCGAAGTTCCGAAAGCAGGAGTTCGTCGACTCTCAGGTCGTGTTCGACTTCCATCTTGTGCAGCAGCGCGGTAGCACCTTCAAGCGAGTCGTAGGACCCCTTGCGGTCGCGGGTGTGCGCGTTGCCGTGAGCCAGCATGCGTACGTGTCCATTGCTGGATTCAGCCAGCACGATCTCGGTCGTGTGGTTTCCGACATCGATCCCCCCGACCAGTGTCATCGCAACAATCCGCGGCGCTCGTAGATTGCGCGTGCCTCGCGCACCAGCGCAGCGCAGCGCCGCGCATGGTCGCCCTCGAGCCGCACAGCTAGAGCGTCGAGTTCGACAGCAGTGGAGCGGTTGGGGCGCAAGGCCTCATACAGCGCCATGACGGCGTCGTCCGACATTGCCGCCATCTCTGCTGCGCGACGGAAGTTGTCAGCAAGCTGGGGATTGCCATCGGCGGCCGCCACCGCCGCTTGATGCTCCAGCACATCAGCATCCATGCGGAGCAGTTCCGATCCAAGCTTTTCATCGACAGCGGCCGCAACTGTCAGGTCATCGACGTTCACTGCACCCTCACCTTCACCGTCTGCGGGGCCTTGCCGGGTTCGCTGGCAGCACGTTCCAGGGCCACCAGCGCCACGACGCGGGCATGGTAGCGCGCGGAGATCGACTCTTCCGTGCCGCCCGAGAGAATGGGCACGGGGACCATCCCCTTGGCATGCCGCGCGGCGTTCTTGCCGAGCTCCCTGTACCGCTGCGCAGTCAGTAGCGGTGCAACACTGAATAATTCAAGATTGGCTAGGGGCGCCAGATCGCGTCGGTGAATCAACGCCGTACCCTTTGCCTGCAGACCGATACCGATACCTGAGCCCGATAGCCGCGCAGCGGTCAGGCCGATCATGCCCACATCGATGGTCGATCTCATTCGTACGTATCGTGCGACACAGCCTTCTTCTTCGAGGCCTGCCGAAATCTGCCGCAGCACCTCGCCCACCGGCAGACCACACAGCGACACCCACACAGTTGAGGCGAAGGCCGGTGAAAGGCCGATGCATACTTCGCGCGGGTCTGTCCCTGCGTGCGCCTCCCCGATCACGTCGAGAGTGATGTGGTCGCGATGGTCATCCTGGTCTGCCGTCCATTGGCCGGTGGTACGCGCTTGGCGGATATCGTCGATTTCGCGTCGCCGTTCGGTAGTCAGCGCGTATCCAGTGGCCGGCCCGGTGTAGTCATTTGGATCGGTGATCTTCGAGAGCACGTCGAGGTTCTCATCGAAGATGGCGGCCGTCTGAAGTTGATCGCCGCTGAGTCTCTTGCGGGTCAGCGCCATGATGGTCTCCGCCTCGGGGACGAACCCCGTGCGGTGCAACGCGGCGATGATGTCGAAGACGTGCAGTTGCCTTGCTTCGATGGCCTGCGCCGCCTCGGCGACCTTCTTGGGATCACCAACGGGTAGGTCGCGCGAACCGTTGGCCACGACTACGGCGTCGACCCAGGCGTCGTCGTAATCGGCCAGTCCAAGGTCTCGGTACACCGCCTGTACCGCCGATGCTGCGCGGCGCCGCACTCGGGCGAGATGCTCGGGAGTGACCGTCCGTAGTCCGCCGTCCACCCCCCAGTCCCGTTGCAGCACCAGGTAGTCGTCCATGTCATCGGAGTTGAAATTGGATATGGCGAAGCAATTGTCGTATCGAGGTGTCGACCCGAAGCCGCCGAAGTAGAAGTCGGCCCCCCCGAGCAGTGTGGGAAGCGTGTGCGCGGTACGGCGAATGTCGGACTCCGAGATGAGGTTGTCGTTGCCTGCGCAGAGTTCCATGTCGCGCATCATCACCATCAGGTTCTCCGCGATGAGTTCTTTCATGCCTTCGGGCACGGATGCGACGACGCCCACGCCGTCGAGCCCCCCGTTTTGGACTCCCTGGGAGCCGAGAGCTCTGGCCAGCGAGACGCACCGAGACTCCAGATACAGTATCGAGCACCGCTCCGCGGCGCCCATCAAGACCTCTGACCCTCCGCCGCTGCTGATCCGCATCTTCAGGCCGCGCGACGCGTAAGCCGAGGTGAGGATGGCCTTCGAGTACGGGGTGTCGTCACCGTCGGTGAAGACCTGCTCCGTGCCGTAGACGGATACGGTCTCCGCATAACTGGTCAGGCCGCGCAACCCCAGCCGCAACTCGAGGGCTTCCTCGATGGAGCACTGCGCCATCGCGCCGGCGACCCCAACCTGCGAGCCGATGAGTAGGGATACCGCATTGGAGGGCGCGTCACTGAGGACCACAGTCGTTGTCTCGAGTTCCCGAAAGCCGTGTGCCACAGCGCTGGCAGCGTCGGCGGCCAGCAGCACCGGGTCGTCGAGCTGGTTGGTGACGTGCGCCTGGTTGCTCGGTGTACGCCGGGCGCGCATCTTGCCCATGGCGACCTGGAGTTCGGCAGCGTTCAGTAGAGCGACAACGCGGGCAAGCTTGGCCGGAGTAGTGCCGCCGATGAGCCTCACGACCTCGGCGCGGGGCACGTTGATGTCCACGACCATGCGGGCCAACTGTTGGTCCGGCGTGCTCATGGCTTCCTCGGCGACGGAAAGATCGATCCCACGGTTCGCGATGAACTCGTCTATGACGTCGAAGTCATTGCGCGCCTTACCATCAAGATCGACGATACGTCCGCTCTCGATGACCAGCGAAGGTTCGGGATCGAACGGGCTGGACATCGCAATGAGCCCCAGCTCGGGGTCGGGCACGCTGAACCCATCGAGGTTGACCGGACGGGCGTCGAGGACGCGCATCCGTCCCAACCTTTCGTGCTCACCGGTGTGGTCCATGTTCACTGGCTACCTTCTCATCGATGGTTCATGTGGTGCCGGCGGCACCGGCCGAGCTGTCTTGTCCACCCTGCAAACCGCTGTGCTCGCGGCGGAGGGCAGTTCGGTTCGCATCGGCCGGCGCCTACTCGGGTGCACCCGAACCGACGGTGCCACGACTCCCACGGTGCCGTCTAGACCAGGAGGTCTCCCTCAACGACCGGTCGCGCGTCACCGAGCTTGGGAAACGTCTCGTGACCCCACACCTGGCGCTCGCGGATGAACGGCAAGGGACGTTGCGGGTCGGGAGATTCGAACTCCCGGGCAAGTCGATGCCCGTCGAACACCGCGTCCATGGCGTGGCGCGGCTGCACGCAATCGCCAATCCGATAAACGGCCTTGACGCCAGATTCCTCCCACCGACCCCTAGCCTCTTTCAGGCCCGCGTAGAGCTCAGCATTGGGGACTCGCGAGGTGGTGAGAATGAGCGCATCGCAGGCAATCTCGGTCACCTCGTCTGAGAACGTGCGGCCCCACTGACCTGGCCGCTGTTCGCTTAGCGCAGCGGAGTCCTTATAAAGAAAGAACAGCTGCAATTTGCCGCCCTCGTACCCCACGGCCCAATGGTTGCGGATGTACCCGATGCCCTTCTCGTGCATGACCCGCTTGTTGTTTGGCATTTCCATCGTGAATTTGGAGAACTCGAAGACGTCGTGCGTGTTGGTGACTATGGTGACGTTCTTACCGCGGTCAGCCATCATTTCGGCCATCGCGAACCCGACGAAGTGCCCATCACCGTCGAGCACCACCACATTCGACCCGGGAACTTCCTTGCCCGCCATAATCTGCTCAGGAGTCAAGACATCGGGTCGAGATGCATCTACGCCCTGCAGCGGGAGATGCGTCTCAGGACCGAGACCCACCGTGGACCAGTGAGATCCAGTCGCGATGACAACCTTCTCAGCGCCGTAGTCCAGCACGTCGTCCACTGTCATGGGCGCGACCCCAAGCTGAATCTCGACGTTGTCGAGCTTCGACATCATGACCTCGCGGTAGTCGATTACGCGTCCGTACTCACTGCAGCGCGGATACTTGGCAACACTCCGCCAGTGCCCACCCAGTTCATTCGCGCTGTCCCGCAGATGCACGAGGTAACCGCGCCGTCCCAACGTCAGCGCGCACTCCATGCCCGCGGGCCCCGCGCCAACGACCAGAACAGTCTCGGGTTCAGTGACCGTGGTGAACTTCTCGGGGTGCCAACCGCGGCGATACTCTTCGCCGGTGGTGGGGTTTTGGGTGCAGTACATCAGTGCTTGCTGCTGCATGCGTCCCACACACATGTTGCACCCTATGCACTCGCGTACTTCGTCAGTGCGACCTTCTGAGATCTTCGTGGGGAGGAATGGATCCGAAATCGACGGTCGTGCGGCGCCGATGATGTCGCACTGGCCGTTTCGGATGGCGACGACCATGTCGTCGGCCGAGGTGAATCGCCCGTTGCTGACCACGGGAACGCTGACCAAATCCTTGGCACCTTGGATGAACGGTGCCGCCCAATTCGATTCCCGAAAGCGCGAACTCCCGGCGTCCTCGCCCCATTCCTCGTAGTCACCGATCTTCAGCGACCACAGGTCGACCACACCTTCCTTCTCCATGATCTCGAGGAATTTCGACCCCTCGTCGAAGTGCTTGATGCGGTGGTCGCCGTTGACGGTGTCCACCTCGAAGCGCGTGGTCACCGCCATCGAATCGCCTACTGCTTTCTTCAGTGCCGTCATCAACTCGATGTAGAACCGGGCACGGTTTTCAAGAGAGCCGCCGTACTCGTCGGTGCGATGGTTGTATCGGGTCTCCAAGAATTGCAGCGGAATAGTGGAGTCGCCGCCGGAGACCTCGGCGATGTCGAAGCCGGCCTGCTCTGCGCGCTTGGCGCCGAGGATGTACATGTTGATGATCGCACGGATGTCGTCGTGGTCGGCGTAGGACGCATAGACATTGCGTTCCGGGAACACGTTTGACGGTAGTGGCGACGGCCCGCGTGCTGTCTCGCGGGCCTCGAGACGCGGCGAGTGCATGCCGTTGTACCAGAGTTGCACCGCGGCCAGTGCACCGCGCTTCTGAATCTCTTCGGTCAGATGGCCAAGATTGATCACATCCCCGTCATCCCAAAGCCGTGAGGACGTCCAAGGGAACTCGTCGGATTCGGGATGTATCGAGCAGAAGTCGCTCGAGACGACCCCCCAGCCACCTTCGGCCTTCATACCCCGGAAACCGGCTTGAATTCCCGGGCGTTCCGAGCCGTACCCGGTGGAATGGGAGGTCGCCCAGAAACGATTACGCATCGTCTTCGGGCCGAACGTCACGGGTTCGAAGAGGATGTCGTGCCGTGGGTCGCGAGACATGTCGTGTACTCCCTTTGGGCTGTGCCGGGGCCGGCGATGGGTGAGACGTGGAAGTTGTTGCTCAGGTGTCGAGTGCTGACATCAGGTGCTAGATGCGCGTGTAGATCTCGGCCGCGATAGACGCCGTGTCGAGGTCTGCCGCGCCAGTGACGGGAGCCTCGACGAAGGCCTTGCCGTCCGTTGGGCTGACGCCATTGATGGTCTGGCACCGTGCGCGCGCCGGTAACCCCCGCTGGCGAAGTCTTACACCTCGATGGTTACCGATCGGTCCTCCTGGGCTACGAACGGCGCCGCGGCGGGGCGGCACAATTGGGGCGGTCGAGGGAGCCGAGGCTGGGGGGGTGTGCCCTCTGCCGGAGCCCTCGAGGACTACGCGTGCCAAACATTTAATATCCACTGTTATATCTTTTTTGCATGATCTGCGCAACACCCTCTCACGAGGCTCCGGCTGGGGTTTCGGGCGAGCGGATCTCGACCACTCCACACGGCGCCCGGCGGCGGCCCGCGAACGCGCCATCGGGGCTCGGCGGTATGCCAAACTGTGAAGGCCTGTTGTTAACGTCTTTGTGCGGACCAGTAAAGGCCGGGATGACCTCGGTAGCGCAACCGCAGGGTGAGGATGGATTGCAGATGCCCCCCGTGGCAGACCCCGGAGAGACAGCGGGACTCGCCGACGACAGTGTGTTCGCAGTCAGTTCCTCGCTGCTGCAGGTGGCTTTAGATCCCCTGGACTCGTCGACGCGTGCGGACGTGGTGACGAAGCGACTCCAACAAGCCATCGCGCTCGGCCTGCTTAGAAGCGGAGCACCGTTGCCGAGCGAGGCGGATCTGGCGTCCCAGCTTCAGGTTTCCAACGTGACGCTGCGGGCGTCGTTGGCTGAGCTGCGCCGGGAGGGTCTGATCGAGACGAAACGCGGACGCGGGGGTGGCAGCTTCATTCGGTCGGGCGCAGGACATGACCAAGCGATCCTGCGCCGCCAGTTACTCTCGCTCAACATCGACGAAATCCGTGACACCCGTGATCTTCAGGTAGGGGTCACCGGACGGGCCGCGTATCTGGCGGCCGAGAGAGCCAGGGGATACGAGGTTGGCAGACTCTCGAGTTTCGCTCAGGCCCTCGCCGCAGCCTCAACACCAATAGCGCGCGTCAAGGCAGACTTCCGATTTCACGCGGAACTCGCGGCCGCAACGCGATCGGCGCACCTCACGCGAGTGGAGATTGGCATCATGACTACGTTGTCGCCGCTGCTGTGGATCGAAGGATGCGAAGCTCGCCCCGCACATCAATCTTCAACCGAACATCAGGCCATCGTCGAAGCTGTCGCAGCACGCGATCGAAATGCCGCACGAATGCACGCCGAGGAGCACGTACATCGCACACTGGACGGTCTCATCGAATTGCGCATGGAACTCGGCCGCGTCGAGGACCGAGCATGACGCGGGAGTCGGCAGCTCGAGCGCGAAGAAGCCTCAGCCGCAAGTTGGTCACGCTCAGCAAGCAGGTCAACGTCCTGCTGGATTCCATGCGCGCGCGCGTCGAGGAGGAGGCCGCCGGATCCGCTGGCGAGTCCGCGTTGCGCCTAGCAGGCTTCGAGGCATTCGTTCGCGGTCTCTATGACAGCCAAGACACACCCGTGCTTGGGATGGGATTCCTCCCGAACCCAAAAGCGTTGCCGGACACAGCGGTACGATGGTGGTACCACAGTAGCCGCCAACCAGACAGCAGGGGTGGTCTAAGGCCGCTTGCGGTCGGTCTGCAACCCGACGCCATGGACTTCTACGACACGACCTCGACGGAGTGGTGGCACCGAGGTGCGACGTCGGAGGGCCCAGTGGTCTCAGGTCCATTCGTGGACATCAGTGGCACGAACGCCTATGTCGTGACCTTTGCTCAGGCGGTGAGATTGTCCGAACGACTCATTGGCTTGGTAGCTGCCGATATCACTGTCGCCACGCTACAAACCTTGTGCCAAAACCATCTTCTGGACATGCCTCGCCCGACCAGCGTCATCAGCAGCGAAGGCATGGTCATCGCGACGAATGCGGGCGCCCTGCTGGGTGGTGTGGTGGAACAGGAGGCAACTGCCCAGGGCCGAAGCGCGCCGATAAGCGGCACGTCCTGGTACCTCACCACTGCTCATTGATTCTCCGGACGGCCCACAGCTCGCGCAGGCGGCGTGATCGCGGCTGCAACCACGCAACCCGCGCGAGCTGCGCTGCCCGATCAGGTGGTCGTCTTGACCGGGATGGCATCCGAGTAGGGGCCAGTGCTGTCTTCTGCCCGTCCCGATGCCAGCATGTAGACGAGTCCGATACCCACGACGACGACGGCCGCGAGAAGGACCAGATAATCGTCATACCAAGCTGCATCGGGGTTGCGCGGCCACATCATGTTGACCACCGCACCGACGCCCCAGGCCAGCGCCGCTAGGTTGACCGGGAGGCCCCACCGACCCATCGTGAACGGGCCCGACGGAACCCATCCCCTCAGGCGAGCCCGGAGTGCAGCCAAGACCACCATCTGGAAGCCGATGTATATACCTGCCGTCGCGAAGGAGACGATCTTGAAGAGACCGTCCTCGGAGACAAGGGCAATGAGCACCAAGACGCACGGGATGATTCCGGTCACGACGATCGCTGCCGGAGGGATTCCGAGGCGCTCATTGAAGCGCGACAGCAGATGACTGCCCATGATCATGTTGTCCCTCGCATACGCGAACATCAAGCGGCTCGACGCGGCTTGCAAGCTCAGAGTGCACGCGAAGAATGAGATGAGTACGACTACGAGCACGATCGTTGATCCGATGGGACCGAAGGACTGCAACAAGATTTGATTGATCGGGTCGGTGTTCTCTCCGCTGATGACGGCTGCGAAGTCGGTGATGGCGAGGATCAGCGCCAGACACACGAAGATGGCTGCACCGCCGCCGACATAGATCGTCATACGCATGGTCTTGGGGATGTGGCGGCTCGGGTCCGGGACCTCCTCCGCCACATCGCCGCATGCTTCGAACCCGTAGTACTGGTAGACACCGATGAGGCCGGCGGCCAGGAAAGCGGCGACGTAATTGCGGCCGTCGCCAACACCGTGTGTATCGAAGAGGACGTCCAGGCCGTGGTGCCTGCTGAACACCAGCAGCCACGCACCCACGGCGAGAGCGCCGATGAGTTCGGTGACGAATCCGAACTTGGCCACTGCCGAAAGGACCCTGGTGCCTGCGAAGTTGGTGAATGTAGCGACGGTCATCAAGGCAATTGCGAGGAGGATGCTGGTATGCACGCTGTAGTCGACGCCGAGCAGAGCCGAGAGGTAGGGCCCCGCACCGTAGGTGTTAGCCGCCAAGGTCGCGAAGAGGGCAAACATGTAGACCCAGCCCGTCATCCATGCCCACTTACGACCCCACAGTCGGCGGGCCCAGGGGTAGATGCCACCAGCTACCGGGAACTGCGACACCACCTCGCCGAATACCATTGCGACGAGCAGCTGCCCCACACCGGCAATGACCAACGTCCAGATCATCGGCGGTCCGCCGGTGCCCAGCGCGATGGCGAACGTCACGTAGATGCCGACCACTGGAGAGAGGTAGGCGAATCCAATTGCGAAGTTTGCCCATAGGCTCATCTCCCGCTTGAACTTGGGCTCGTACCCCAGGGCGGTCAGTGCCGCATTGTCGCCGGCCAGTTCGCCCGCGGGTGGTTCAGACGCTGAGGTGGATTTACTCGTGGTCACACTGGTCTCCGAAATCCTGTGATGCCGAGAGGGGACTGCCCTCGACGGTGATGGAGCGCGGGATCGGCAAGTGCGGCTCATTCGTCTTCTTTGGCGTGTGTGCGTGATGGGGTTGCCAGTCCAGCGCTGCGACGCCCAGTCGAGGCGTGGCAGGCATCACCCTACAATGATTTTTCATTTAATGATGCATGTTTTACAAGCGTCTTTGGGATGGGCTTCTAGGGGCAGCCACCTCGGTGTCCGGAACACTGGGGTGTCACACGAAGAAATGCCGGTCGGCCATGCGGCCGCCGGCTTCCCCTCCGCCCCAGGCCAACTGCGCCGACGGGCCTGCTCTAGTACGTCTTGGCGATCAGCGCCCCATCGACGACGAGCGAGGTGCCGTTGATGAACGACGCCCGCTCGCTCAGTAAGAACGCAGCCCCCTCAGCGACCTCGCGCGGATGTGCCATTCGCTTGCCTGGGTAGGCGTTCTCCATCTCTTCGCGCGCAGCCGCAGGATCGTCAGTGCCGTTGAAATATTGCGCGATCATGGGGGTTTCCATGTCGCCGGGGCATAGGCAATTGCAGCGGATGTTGTCTGCGGCGTAGTCGATAGCGATTGCCTTCGTCAGACCGAGCACACCGGTCTTCATGGCGGTGTACGCGCCGAGATAGCCATCCGCCGTGAAAGACAGGATGGAGCCGATGTTGACGATCGCACCTGGGGTAGCACGCTCGCGGAAAGTGTTGACGGCGTGCTTGCAACCCCAAAACGCGCCCGTCAAGTGCGTCGCGATCAAGGCGTCCCACAGCTCGTTCGTCGTCTCGTGAAGCCGGCTCTCCCCTAGTATTCCGGCGTTGTTGACGATGAAGTCGAACCCGCCGTAGGTGTCGATGCAGAGCTTGATCGCATCGAGGAAAGTCTGCTCGACCGTGACGTCCCCTCTCACGTCGATGACGTGCTCAGGGCGCACCTCGCCCGCGGGTCGACCCGATCTCGACAGTGCGACGACACGGCCACCCTGTTCGCCGATCACATTGACGACTTCGGCACCGAGCCCTTTGTGGCCACCGGTGACGATGCCAACCTTGCCTTCTAGGTCCATTCTGCGTCTCCTTCGTCTAGTCAGCTGCGTGTGGTCCAAGCGCTACTGCGCGAGGTATCCGCCGTCGACGGCGATCTCAGTACCGGTAACGAACGACGATTCGTCGGAGGCCAAGAAGACTATGGCACCGGACACTTCACTTGGTTCGGCGCCGCGACCCATGGGTGTGAGGGCGATGAGCGCAGCGTTGTTCTCCTCGCCCTCCTCGATCGCCATTTCTGTCATGATCATGCCGGGGCAGACGTTGTTGACCCGGATCTTTTCGGCGGCATGACCAATGGCAGCACTGCGCGTCATCATCCGTACCGCGCCTTTACTGGCTTGATAGGACAGATAGTCTCCGACACCGCTCACGCCCCAGATGGAGCATATGTTGACTATCGAGCCTCCCCCGGCCGACCGCATCAACGGTATTGCATACTTCATACCCAAGAACACCCCTGTCTGATTGACAGCAATGGTGCGGTACCAAGCCTCCTCGGTTTCGTCGGCAGCGCCCAACATCGAGCCAATGATGCCGGCGTTGTTGACCAAGGTAGTCAGAGTGCCGTATTCCTCTGTGGCGATGCGAAATACGCGCTGCCAGTCGTCGGCGCTCGTGACATCGGCTCGTGTGAACGTTGCCCGCCCTCCGTCGGCGCGAATACTAGTAGCAACCGCCTCTCCGAGGTCGTCCAAGACGTCCGACAATACGATTGCTGCGCCCTCCCGCGCCATCGCACGAGCGTGAGCGGCACCCATTCCGCGCGCGGCGCCCGTGACGACGACCACCTTGCCGGCCAGACGGTTCGTCAATCCATTCTCCCTCGGGGTGGTCACAGGCGAGAGGCGTATTACCCTACCGCGCATTTCGATGTAACACTACATGTTAAATGTCGGGTGTGGCCCGATTCAGCTACCCGGGAGAATTCGACACGAGTCCCGCGAGCTCTGTCTACAGCAGTTCGCGTTCGGTGCGGCACGAAGAGTCGGCGCCACACCTCGTCTCTCAGCGCATCTCAATGTGGAGAAACCGCAGGCTGCGATCCGTTGACGCAGTGCGGGTCTGACTCACTTCCATGTGGTTCATCTGTTTGCCCTGCCGTTGAGCAGTGGTTGCACTTCTCTCGCGGCGAGTGTGACGAATTCAGTGAAATCAACGTCGGGGGCAGGCTGAAGGACGATGGTGTCGGCTCCGGCATCTACCCAACGTTCAGCTGCCTCGGTCACTTCTTGGGCGGTGCCGTAGGCAGCGAGATCCGCCGTGGTGTCGAAGCCCCACTTCTCCAGCTCTTCCACGGCACGGGCCTTGGCATTATCACCAAATGTAGTCTGCAAGTACGTGATCGCGGAGTGCGGTACGTCGTCGGGGCGGCGGGCTTGTCCCTCGCGAATACTCACGACTGACTCGCGCAGCATCTGCGGTGTCGTCCAACTGGCGAAGACTGTTGCCGTCGCGAGTTCACCGCTGAGCTGAAGGGTCTTCGGTCCGGTTGCGGCGCAAAGAAGATCGACACCCGGCTCCGGCGGCCACGCCAACTTGACTCCATCGAGTTTGACGTACGTGCCGTCGACCGTGACCTCGTCGCCATCCAGTAACGATCGCAGAGCCATCAGATACTCACGCAAGAACGTCATCGGCGAATCCACCTTGGCGCCAATTTGTTTCATCCAGTCTTGGACACCATGCCCAACGCCGATGCGGACCCGGCCCGGGTACACCCGGCACAAGGTTGCGATCTCCATTGCAGTAAGGGCGACGTTACGCATCGGAGCGGGTAGCACGCCCACCGCAACGGTGAGCCGGCTGCTGTTGGCCAAAGCGATGGCCGCAGCGGAGATGCCTCCGTTGAAGAAGCAATCCTCGAAGATCCACAATTCGTCGAGACCAGCGTCATCGGCTGCGAGAGCAGCGGCGGGCAGTTTCTCCGGCGGATTTTCGGGGCGGAAAACACAGCCTACTTTGATGTCAGTCACCGCGTCAGTCCTCTCCGGTTGTGGTCACCGATGGTTGTCATGATTGGCCTCAACTCGTCCGATTTGCAGCATGTTTCACTCAGTTGTGCGACGGGCGACGTTGTAGAAGCGTGTCTCCTGGTATTCCTCGAGCCCCTCGGCGCTCCCCTCCCGGCCCATACCGCTGTGTTTCATCCCGCCGAACGGTGCGGCTGCGCTGGAGGGCACACCTTGGTTGATCCCAACCAGTCCGGTGTGCAGTGCATCGGCGACATTGAGCGCGCGATCCAGGTTCTCCGTGAAGACGTAGCCGGCGAGGCCATAGACGGTGTCGTTGGCCCGGGCGATGGCTTCGCCTTGAGTCGCGAAGCGCTGGACTGCCGCGATGGGACCGAAGATCTCGGTGTTGGCGATCTCAGCGGTGACCGGCACGTAATCGAGAAGGGTCGCTTCGAAGAAGTAACCTCTACCTCCAATGGCCGTACCGCCGGCGCGCACGGTCGCGCCGTTGCCGACAGCGTCGTCGACGAGCTTCTGCATGTTCGCCACCGCACGGTCGTCGATCAGCGGGCCGAGGTCGACGTCGTTGGCGAGGCCATCGCCGACGCGTGCGGCCGCGAGTTTCTCGGCCAGACCCTCGACAAATGCGTCTGCGATACCTTCCTGGACGAAGATGCGGTTCGCGGCGATACACGACTGACCCCCATTGCGCATCTTCGCCGCGAAAGCTCCATTGACGGCGCGCTCGAGATCGGCGTCGTCGAACACGATCAGCGGTGCGTCGCCACCGAGTTCCATGGAGGAACGCAAGACGTTGTCCGCGGCGAGCCGAAGCAGCACCTTGCCGACACCGGTGGAGCCGGTGAAGGACACCTTCCGCACCCGCGCGTCGGTGAGGATCGCTTCGCTGAATGCGGACGCATTAGTAGTTGTGACGACTCGGACGAGTTCGTCGGGAACCCCGGCTCGTCGCGCAAGGTCGACAGCGAAGAATGTGGCCAGCGGCGTCAGCGTCGCGGGTTTGATGACCGCGGGGCATCCAGCCGCCAAAGCCGGTGCGATCTTTCGTGTCGCCATGGCGAGGGGAAAGTTCCACGGCGTGATCAGAACTGAGAGCCCGACAGGAGCGCGGCGGGTCAGCAACGTGCCACCGCCCGTTGGTAGGTCCCGGACATTACCGCCCGGGCGCACGGCCTCCTCGGCGTACCAACGGACGAAGTCGCTGCCGTAGGTCACTTCTGCGCGGGATTCAGCCAGCGGCTTGCCCATTTCCCGGGTGATGAGCAAGGCGAGTTGGTCGGCGTGCTCGATCAGCAGGTCGTACCAGCGGCGCAGGACATCGGCACGCTCCCGGGGAGTGCGTGCGGCCCACTCGCGGCCGGCCTCGTCCGCTTCCGACACCGCGCGAAGCGCGCCGTCGACATCGATATCGGGTACGGCGGCCACCAAATCGCCTGTAGCAGGGTTGAAGACGTCGGCATTGCGCGCGCTTTTGGGCAAGGTCAAGGCAGCTACTACTGCATCGGCCGCTGCAGCCTGCCGTGGGTCGGCGATTTGCACGCTTCTCTCTGCCGTCAGTTCCGGGCTCATTTGGACTCCTCCTCAACCAGAACGTGGGAGATGGCGCCGACGTACTGAGTCAGTTCCTCGTCGGTCGTGATGAAGGGAGGGCTCAGTTGCAGCGTGTTGCCGCGCAGGGGGCGTGAGATGAACCCGATGTCGATCAGTTTGTCCGCGATGACTTCCGCGGACAGGTCCCCCCGCAGGGTGACACCCCCGAGGAACCCGGCCACTCGAACATCAGCCACGCTAGGGCGGTCGGCGTTCAGCTGATTGAGCTGTACGCGCAACAGCTGTTCGAGTTCGCCGGCCCGCTCTACCAGGCCATCGCGCTCCAGCACGTCGAGATTGGCCATGGCCACTGCGCAGGCGGTGGCGTGACCGGCGTAGGTGGCTCCGTGCCGGAAGATCGGCGTAGCGGTGTCATCGACGTAGAACGGCTCCCAGACACTCGGAGACACCAGCACGCCGCCGAGTGGCGCATAACCCGAGGTGACACCCTTGGCGAAGGTGATGAGGTCGGGGCTCAGTCCGAACCTGTCCGCGGCGAACATCGAGCCGGTCCTGCCGAACCCGGTGATGACCTCGTCCAGGACGAACAGGATGTCGTTTTCTTGACACAGCTGTTGGAGCGTCTCCAGATAACCCGCTTGAGGGGGGTTGACGCCGCCGGTGCCCTGAATGGGCTCGGTCACGATGGCAGCGATGTTTTCAGCGCCTACGTCCGCGATCACGCCCTTGAGGGCATCGACGTCGTGTACGGGCACCCGACGTGTCTCCGGCACGAGGGAGTCGGTGCCATAACCGTCGCGGTTGAACTCCAGGCCGGCGATGCTGGTTCCGTACGCATGCAGGCCGTGATAGGCGAACTCACGGCTGATGATCGTGGTCTTGCTGGTGCGCCCCTCGCGCTGCCAGTGCCGGCGCGCGAGCTTGCATGCGACATCGATCGCGTCCGAACCACCTGAATTCAGGATCACCTTCGGATTGTCGATCGGCGACATGGCGGCGAGTCGGTTCGCGAGCGCCAAGGCCTGGTCATTCACGAAGCGGCCGAAGATGTGGTACGTCTCGAGCTTCAACATCTGGGTGTGCGCGGCGGCGGCAAGGTCGGGGTGACCGTGGCCGACGTTCGCGTGCCACAAACCGGCCGTACCGTCGAACAACCGCTGCCCGTCCGCGGTGTAGACGTAGGCCCCCTCACCGCGTTCGATCACCAGTTGTCGGCCGAGCACAGACGGAAGATGCGCTTGGGCGGACCACAATGCTGGTCCATCGAGGATGTCTGAATCTACCGTCATGGCAGTACCTTTCGAAATCGGAACTCGCTGAAGTTAGGCCGCCGACGAAGCCGTCCTGCAACTGCAGCCCGTCCTCGACGCTGATCACCGCCCCCACCTCGTCGTGCGCGACCGATTAGCACCCAACCTTCAGTGGTACGCCCAACGTACTGCGGAGAACCATTCATTAAAATTGACGCTTTCGAACATGTACGTGTCAGAATCACTTACATGTTTCAGGGTCCTGGCATGGACGTCCGCTGATGTTGGATGTGCGCAAGCTGGTCTTACTTCGCGAGGTGCAGTTACGAGGGAGTATCAGTGCGGCGGCGCAGGCGCTGTCCTATTCGCATTCTGCGGTATCTCAGCAGCTGAGCGCCTTGGAGGCTCAGGCCGGCGTACCACTCTTGGAGAAGGTCGGCCGGGGTGTCCGCCTCACCAATGCCGGCGAGGAGCTGGCGCGCCATGCCGAGGACATCGTGGTCATACTCGAACGCGCGGAAAGCGACCTGGCGTCCAGCGACACCAACGTTCGCGGTGTGCTGCGACTGGCCGCATTCACCACTGTCAGCCGCCTGCTGGTTCCCGGAGTGATCTCCCGCTTGCATGAACTTCACCCGCAGCTCGATGTTCGGTACCGGCAGGTCGAACCTGAAACCGGTCTGCGGCTGTTGTCGTCACGCCGGATCGACGTCCTGATGGTCGACACTTACCCCGGCACTTCGCATTCGACACCTCCGGACCTGCACGCCGAACTCCTGATGGAGGATCCCATCCGGGTGTACCCGCCTGCCAACTCGAACGCTGTACGTCTCGAACATTTGAAGCGTGTGCGTTGGGTGCTGGAACCAGGCGGTACCGAGTCGAATGCGTGGACTCGAACTATCTGTCGCCAGAATGGCTTTGAGCCGGATGTGGCGTTCGAGTCGCCGGACCTCTTGTTCCACCTCCGGATGGTTCAGGCAGGTGTGGCTGCGGCCTTCCTACCTGACCTACTCGTGCGCGGTGCTGGTGTGGACGTGGCTTCGGCTGCTCTGGCAGACCTTCACCACCTGCGCGGCATCTCCTTCGTCTGCCGCTCCGGCGCCGAGCGACGTCCCTCCGTGACCGCCTGCCGAGCAGCGTTCGCCCAGTTGCTCGCTAATTGACAAGGGTGAGCTGCAGCGACTCTGCGCCGCTGCAGACCCGCCGCTGTCTGATCAGATGCCGTCCAGAGGACCGTCATGCGGGCGCCGGCTCGAATCAGCCCGGCTCGAGTTAGCTCCGCACCACCGACTCGAGCTCAGTGAGCAGCCGGTCGGCATCCGCGGCGCGGAACGCCATCGGCGGACGGATCTTGAGAACGTTCCCGTGATAGCCGGAAGCGGAGATGAGCACGCGACGGTCGCGCAGACGGTTGACGATCGATGCCGCCGCTTGCGGATCCGGACGGCCGGGGTGCTCGGTCGAGCCGACCTCCACGCCTATGAAGAGGCCAGCGCCTCGCACGTCGGTGAAACGTGGATCGTTGCCGATGATCTGGGAGATGCCCTCGCGCAGCACCGCACCAACTGCCCCGGCGTTGGCGATGAGCTTCTCGTCGCGTATCACTCGTAGCACCTCATGCGCTGCGGCAATGGACACCGAGCTTCCACCAAATGTGTTGAAGTATCGAATATCTCGGCCGAACTCGGTGAGCAGGTGCGGGCGGAACACCCCGGCCGCGATCGGCAGTCCGTTACCCATCGGCTTTCCGATGGTCACGATGTCTGGGGCGATTCCGTGTCGCTGGAATCCCCACCACGTAGTGCCGGTGCGTCCGAATCCTGGTTGTACCTCGTCCGCGATCCACAGCCCGCCCGCGACGTGCACCTCCTCCATGGCCGCGGCCAGGAAGCCCGGGGGGTCCGCGAACACGCCGTCGGAGGAGAAGATGCTGTCTGCCATCAGCGCGCAGAGGCCGAATCCGTGCCGCCGTAGATCCGCGATCGCACGTCGCACCTCGGTCGCCAAATGAGCCGAAAGGTCACCAGCCGCCAACCGCGGGTCGGGGGCCGAGATCGTCCGCACGTGAGGGCCAAGCGGAGAATTTTCACCCAGTGAGGGCGAGCATGCGGCGACCGCGGCCGTCAGACCGTGGTAGGCGTTTGCCGTGACGATGACCCCCTCACTTCCGGTCACCCGTCGCGCCACCCGTAGCGCGAGGTCGTTGGCCTCCGAGCCGGTACTGGTGAAGGTGACGTTGCCGAGTTCGTCGGGAAAGGTACCGAGGAGGTCTTCGGCGTAGTCCACGACCATGTCCTGGACGTAGCGGGTGTTGGTGTTCACCAACTGCATCTGCCGGTGAACGGCGTCGACCACTCGCGGATGGGAGTGCCCGACGCACGGCACGTTGTTGTACGCGTCCAGGAACTCGTTGCCGGCAGAGTCATAAAGGTAGGTCCCCTGCCCCCGGACGACTTCGACTGGTACGTCGTAGAAGAGTCGATATCCGGGTCCGAGCACCCGCTCGCGGCGCTGCACCTTCTGACGCAGTGCCGAGGGAAGCTCGTCGAGCCGCTCACGATCGAATCCGTTGGCCATGGTCACCGGTCCCGCATCGGATCCGACTAACCCTCGGGTCATCACGCCTCCTACCTACTTGGTGGACATCGTCCTTGGGGTGGCCGCATCAGGCCAGTCGGTCATCCTGGTGATCGGTCGAGCTCGGGCGCCCCCGATGGCCTTGCAGCGTGTCAAGGACCTCCCGGGGGTCGAGCGCGACCAGCTGCGCCAGAGTCGACCAGGTGTGCTGGGATCGCTTCCACCCGTAGCCGCCCTGGATCGCTGCATTCCTCGACGCCCACGTCACTCCGTTGAGCGCGAGGCGGAGCGCAGCCATCGGGAAGAGCACCGACACTTCGAGTTCGGTCAGTTCGACCACCTCGCCGAATCCGTTGACCACGGTTGCGAGCGCCGCCACTGGATCTGGCTTCCTGAGCATGGCGTAGGCCCCGGCGATTGCGACCTCGCTGACCCTGGCCGTCAACAGTGCGTCGGTGAAGTCGATGACTCCGGTGAGCAGTTGGACACCGGACGAATCGACCTCGGCAAGGATGTTGTGGTCGTTCAGATCCTGGTGGATGACCGAGCGGGGCAGGTCCGTACGTCGTGGTGCGACGATGTCGTCGAACCACTGCAACACGGTTTCGACGCTACGGCGACCCTCGTCATCCGCAACGGCGTCGAAATGCATCGCAATGGCCCGAGGTGCAGCCAGGAGGTCCCATTCATGGGTAGTTCTGATCTCCGGTCCGGGGGTCATCCCCTCCAAGGCAACGACCATGTGGCCCGCAGCTCGACCCCATGCCGCGAGGAGATCCGCTGTATGACAGGGTAACTCGCCCACGATTCGTCCAGGAAGCCAGGAATAGCATGACACCAACCACGGATCGGCGTCCAACGACAGGGTGGCGGTGTCGGACCCCGATGGATCTCGCATCACGCTGGGCGTGGGCAGATCCGAAGACGGCCCGCACCGGTCGAGCAAGTCGTGCTGCCAACGCACCTGTGCGCGTTCCACGTCGTCGTCGGGAATCGTCTTGGCGATGAAACGCCGGCCACCCTCGGCGGTCAGATGATAGGTGCGGTTGAACTCGCCACCAAGCTGGGCGACCCGCTCGATCACGCACCCCAGCAATTCAGCCGCAGCGGCGGCGACGGCGACGTTCGAAGCGATCTGGCCGTTAGACGCTTTGGACATGTAACCCCAGTTCGGTGGCGTCGTTTTGAATCGACTTCACGGGCATTGGAGAAGCTTCAGCGTGCCGCTCCTCGTCTACCGTATCGGCCACTCATAGCATTGGTCAATTGGTCACCAATAATATGCCGCCGGGACCACTGCGCCTCATCTGGCAGCGGACCTCGGGTTCTTTCCCGGGTCGACAAGAGAAGCGACTTCGTAGAACGTCTGCCGACTGATCTGCTCACGGTGAGAACTCCGCCACGTTGTCCATCTGCCCGGCCAACGCCGCTGCCACGCGAATGTCCATCGCCATCACCTTCTGAGCCAAGAACCACCATTGTCGCAGCTCTGGTCAGGTGTCAGCGATGTCCCGAGACACAAAAGTGTCAGCGATGCCCCCGAGCAGGACATGGGTCTCCACCGCCGTCCGCGTGCCTCGACCTGCGGGTAACAGCGCGCCTCTCAGGCAGAGTGGCGCGCTGCCCCCGGGTGGTTACGGTTGGCGCAGGGTGCGAATCAGCTTCTTGTTCGCGAACTCGTCGATCCCATGACGCCCGAGTTCACGGCCGAAGCCTGAACGCTTGACCCCACCGAATGGCAGCTCCGCACCTTCGCCGCCAAAACCGTTGATGTAGACCATTCCCGCCTCGAGTTGCTCGGCAACCCGGTTGGCCTGGTCGGCATCGGTGGTGAAGAGGTAGGAGCCGAGTCCGAACGGGGTGTCGTTGGCGATCCTGATCGCCTCGTCCTCGTCCTGGACGCGGAAGACCATCGCCACTGGGCCGAAGAACTCTTCGTAGAACACGTCACCGCCGGGTTGGACGCCGGTGAGCACGCCCGGGGGGAACCAGGCCCCGTCGCGTTCGCCGCTGGTCTGCAGCGTCGCTCCGGAGGCCACCGCACGGCCCACCTGGTCGCTCAGCCGCTCCGCGGCGACCAGTGAGGATACCGGGGACGCGGGCCGTGCCAGCATCTTCGCGGTGTATCGCGCGACGAAGTCGTCGTACAACTCGTCGAGGACGATGACGCGCTTGCCCGCGTTGCAGGACTGGCCGGTGTTCTCCATGCGCGCCTCGAAGGCTGCGTCAACGGCCTCATCCATGTCGCTGACGCCGAGCACGATGAAGGGGTCCGATCCGCCGAGTTCGAGGACGACCTTCTTCAGGTTGCGGCCGGCGATCTCTGCGACCGCCGCCCCCGCTCGCTCCGAACCCGTGACCGAGACGCCTTGCACGCGGGGATCGCCGATGATCCGTTCGACCTGCTCGTTGGTCGCGAACACGTTGTTGTACGTTCCCGCCGGGAACCCCGCGTCATCGAACAGGCCTTGCAGGGCGAGACCGGATTCCGGGCACTGCGGGGCCGGCTTGAGCAGGATCGTATTGCCCAGCGCGAGGTTCGGTCCGGCGAACCGCGCCACCTGGTAGTAGGGAAAATTCCACGGCATGATGCCGAGAAGAATTCCAACGGGCCGCCTTTGGACGATCGCGGTACCCGGGCCGCTGGTGACCTCGATCGTCTCGTCGGCTAGGAATGCGGCGGCGTTCTCAGCGTAGTAGCGATAGATCGAGATGCACACGCCGATCTCGCCGAGGGCGTCCTCGCGAGACTTCCCCATCTCCTTCTGGATGATCTCGGCGAGTGCGTCCTGACGCTCTTCGTGGAGTTCGGCGAGGCGTTGCAGGAGCGCCACCCGCTCCTCGATCGTCTGACGAGCCCACGTCTTGTAGGCGCCGTGGGCGGTGTCGAGCTTCGCGTCGATCTCGGCGTCGGTGTCGACCGGGTAGGACGTCAGTTCCTCGCCGGACCTTGGATCGATCACGGTATAGCTGCTCATGGCTGTCTCCTCATCGTGTTGTTTCGTTGATGCGCAGGGGATTTCGTGGCTCTCGACGAGAAGCGATCCAAGTCGAGACCACGAACGACGGTAGGGTGGCGGGGCAGGTGGAGGCTGGCGGGCGACAGGGCAGGGTTCACCGGTGTCGATCCGCGCGCTCTCGCGCGCGCCGACCATCCGGCATCACCGGGCTCGCCGCCCATCACTCGGCATCGATCGTCAGTGCCGTCGGTGCCCAGCACAGCCAAGGGTCGCCATCTCGCACGGGAGAGTATCCCGCACGAGATGGCGGCCGGGAGAGAGCCTGCGTCCAACGTCGCTCAGTCGACCATCTGATCCAGGGGTTCCTTGGCCACGAAGCGCGTCAGGACGTTACCGGTGATTTTCGCGACATTATTGTCGTATCCATTGTGCGACAGGGCAGCCGTCCACGCGATCGACCCAACCGAGAAGAATCCACCTCCGCCCTCAAGTGCCCCGAGAACCATGTCGGACCGAACGTAGGAGTGTTCAGTGCCGCCCTGTCCGGGCAGGTTCTCATACACTTCCTCGATGACGACCAGGAAGGCGTCGGTCAACGGCCCGGAGGTAGCGAGTACCAGGGTGCCTGGCGGAGAGCCCAGCGCCGGGTCGTAACAGTCGATTTCGGCCCCCGCCGCTCCACCGCCCATGATGCCGAAGTCACCGATGATCTCATCGTCATCGATTCCCTCGAATACGAACGCAGCGAGCGGATCACGGCTGTCTTCGAGCCGCTCGTAGTGGGTCGAGCGGTCGAATCCTTGCGCGGCGAAGCCGACGCCGGTCAATCGCTGAGGCGCCTTGCCCTTGTGTCGCCACAGTCCCGCCATCTCCCCCGAAGTGGCGTGCCGTCGTTCGCCGTAGTTCGACTGGTGGGGCCGGGTGCCCCCGGCGGATCGGCGGAGTTCCAGCACGTACGGCTGATCCGGCACGAACGAGGCGGTCGCGAAGAACCCGTTGCCGCCCAGGTACATCAGCCGACCGCCACGTGCGGTGAACAGGTCGAGCGCGTCCAATTCGCCGCGGGTGACGTACTCAGGGTGTGCGCCGGTGATCACCACTTTGTAGTCGGCCAGCAGCTCGTAGCCGCCTGCGTCCAGGTCCTCGTCGGTGATGACGTCGAACTCGCAGTCGAGCGTGTCGAGCCAGTGCACGATGCACAGATCCGCCGGCAGGCCCCAGACGCCGTTTGCCCCGTACCAGGCCCGGTGCTTGGGCTGGAGTGTGATGATCGGCTTGCGCACGCTGCTGAATACGACACCGCTGCCGTCGTTGTGGATTTCGTAGCAGCACCGTCCGAATTCGGGGTGGTTCTGGAGATCGACGTCATTCTGGTTGAGGATCGGGGTGTGCGACACGATGACCTCGGCGCCGTCGGCTTCGAAGGCGGTCCGGTCGTTGGCGTAGGCGAGGTAGGTGGCGGTCGGAAGCAGCAGTGCCACCTCCTTCTTCCGGCTGCCGGGTCCCACGATGAACGGGACGTAGTGAGCTTTGTCGTGCGCCACCAGGCGGGCGGCGTACACGCCGCTGGGAAGGTCATCGGGGACCGCGAAGGTGAATGCGACGGGCCAATCGGCGTCGGCGATGTCGTCGTCGTGGAAGTGGATCGCGTCGAACTCATCGGGTGCGTTGCGAAAGTCCTCCGACAGCCCCGCGTAGAGAGGTCCGGTCACGGCTCGTATCGGCGCGTTGAAGCACCGACCGTTCAGCTTGTTGTCAGAAAGATCGACGACATCCCACAGCAAGAGGCCGTCGTCGGAAGACGAGCGACCGAAGTGCCAACGTGCCAGGAGTTCGGCACCGGTGCCGTCGATCGGGTCTTCGCCCCGGGTGACGGTGAGCGCGCCGATCTTGCCGTTGAACGGTGCGACGGCCAACCACCGGTCGCCGTCGCGGCGGGCGAGCGCCGCGACCCGGAATGGATGAGCACTTCGGGCGGGGGTGCCTTGACCCAACGAAGCAGTCGCCTCGTCGACGTCGATGGGCGAGGCTTGATCGGAGAACTGGTTCATGCAGTTTGCGATGGGTGTCTGCGTCAGCTGGACTTCGCCCGCACCGCTTCCGAAGTGCAGATCGAGTCGGTACCAGTGGTTCGCCTGCAGGACATTCGTCGTGGAGAGGGTTCGCTCCTGCCCGTCGTCGCCCCACAGCACCGTTGGCACGCCGTCGTCCAGCACCAGCGCATAACCGGTTGCAGTGTCCTCATCCCATGTGCCACAGATTGTTTGACGCTTGTTGGTCAGGCTCATGGAGTTCTGCGTGACGTGGTAGGCGCCGATATTGTCGGCCCGGTCGGACAAGGGGAGTGTCGCGTAGACGTACACGCTGATCGCCACGTCGGTCGGGTCGGCGAGCATTGAGGTGGGATCCTCGATCTCGACGAACGAGCCTGGTTGGCAGACGTGGTGTTCGCCGGCGTAGCTACCCGCGAAACTTGCGTCGGGCACGTCGTACTCGACGAACCCGGGGCCGGCGGACCCGGTGTAACCGTGACTCAGCCGGACCAGCGACGCGTCATACCGAGTTGGTTCGTCGCTGCTGACGTGGAACGACAGCGTCTCCCCTGGACGGGCAGAGAAGCGATCGGTGTAGCCGAAGATCGTGGTGGGGTCATGGTTCATTTTTCAACCTGCCTATTCAGCGGTATCGACGAAACGGGCTAGACGACGGCGCAATACGGTGCGCGCGGCCGTTGTGTAGTCGTCGAAGACGTCGTCCTCGACGATCACGTTTCCTGGTGCACCAATGACGATCCTCCCGATCGCCCACGCGTCGTCGCCTGAGGCGAAGAGGACTTCCTTGCCGGCGATGGGCAGACTGCGCAGATATCGGAGCACCCGCGCCGTGCGATCGGTGTGGGGTCCGAACGGGTTGGCGTCCAATTCGGCGGCGACGACTTCGTCGTGTTCGGCGGTGACTCGCTCGAGGGTCCGCCGGGCGTGGAGTCGAGCCAGTTCTGCGGTGCGGTCGGACGCCTTGCGTCGGGTCGTGGTGGTCATGTCAGCGCTCCTTCTCGGCGGTGACGACTGGGGTGCCGTGCGACTCGTCGACCGCCGTGGGGGGGGTGTCCGATGCGCCATCGATGTCCGATTGCGCCAACGACCGGCCGGTCGCGCGGAAGTACACGGCGATCAAAACGCCGATGCCCAACCAGATCAGCCCGACGAGCTTGGCGTTGAAGCTGCCGCTCCATAGAGCGTAGATCAGCACGGCCGCGCCTAGGATGGGAGAAACGTAGTGGGCGAAAATCTTTCGGCTCCTCAGGCGTCCCCCGAAGTGCACCAGGACACTGATGTGGAGCATGATGTACGCGGTCAGGGCGCCGAAGGTGACCAGGCTGGTGAGCAGCGCAGGGTTCTCGATCCCGAAAATTCCCACGGCCAGGGACACCGCCATGATGAAGATCATCGCGTTGGCCGGGACCTGGGTCTTCGAGTTCACCTTCGCCAGGAATTTCGGGAGCTGACGGTCGCGGGCCATGCTGAACACAAGGCGCGACGAAATGCCGTTGGAAGCAACGATGTTGGCGAACAATGCGATCAGCGCAGTCGTCAGGGTGACGACGATCTGGAACCAGTTCGCCATGACCTGACCCGTGATGTTGTAGAAGGCGTTGTTGGTGTCATCACCATCGGCGAACACCGTGCCGTTGGGTACGAAGATCGCTGCGAGGTAGACCTGGAGGACGAACAGGGCGGTACAGATCCACAGCACGATCATGGTGGCCCGTGCGACGGTCTTGCCGCCCCCCTTGGCTTCCTCGTTGAGCGTCGAGATGCCGTCGAAGCCGCAGAAGCTCAGCGCGGCGATCGGAATGGCACCGAAGACGACCGACCAGGTGAACGTGTTCGAGCTGAAGATCGGATCGAAGGAGAAGTGGCCCTTGCCCTGCGCCACGGCCACGAGCGCCCACACGCAGAACACCGCGAGGACCACGAGCTGGATGACGAGGAAGATCTTGTTCATCGACGCGGTGAACGTAATGCCACGCAGGTTGATGCTGGCGGTGACGACGACGAAGACGATGATCCACACCCAGGCCGGCAGGCTCGGCACCAGCGAAACCATTGCCGAGGCCGCGAAGACCGACAGCAGTGCCGGCATCAGGAGATAGTCCAGCAGGATCGCCCAGCCGGAGATGAATCCGACGAACTGGTTGACTCCGTAACGGACGTAGGAGTACACCGAACCCGCGATCGGGAAGGTCCGCGCCATCTCCCGGTAGCTCACCGCACTGAACACCATGGCGATCGCGGCCACGAGATACACCAGGCCGACCGCGCCAGCGGAGAAGTTGTACACGATTCCGAACACGGCGATCGGCGCGATCGGCACCATGTAGATGAGGCCGAAGATGACCACGTCAGCCAAGCTCATCGCTCGCTTCAGCTCAGGGTCGTACCCGAGCCTCTCGAGTTCGGCGTTGGCCGAAGTCCCGCTGTCGTCGTTCGAACTCATGATTCTTCCTTCCGTGAGTGACGGGATTCCGCGCGATTCGCGGCTCGGAGTCCGGCCGGGCAAGTGCAGCCAAAGGCACCTGTTCCGCGGCCGGCGGATGTGTCGTCACAGAACTAGGATGAACTCAAGGTAGCCAGCACGTGGACGCACCGATATTGGTACTTTTACCGATGCCTGGCGCTCCTGAGCGGAGCGCCCCGACACCGACGGACGACGACGGCGGGGCCGCCGAATCCTGATGGTCTGTGCACACGACTGCCGCCGAGGCGATTACCACCGTCCGGCCGGCGACTTGAGTCGGCCGTCTCGACGTCGACGGGGCGTTCGTGGCCGTCAGACATTTCTCCGCCACAGCCGCTCAGCGGAACGCCCACCCCGATCGACCGCCGCACGTCGCGTCGCGGCGCACTCTGGGCCGAATTTCATCGCAACGCCGGTCTATGTGTGTTGACTCACACCTTCCATCAGCTTTAAGCTTATTGTCGGATTGATGGACAATCAGTTGACGAACGGAAGCTGGCAAGCACTTTCGAAAGGTGGGCGGATGGGCCCCAGCCGTCGCGACGGTGCCGATATGTACGCGCTGTCGGCGAAACTCGGCACCACCCGACTGCCCGCGTGGATTCGCACCGCAGCCTGGTCCGCGGTGGCGATCTCCGTCCGTTGCAGGCTCGTGGGCCGTGGCGTTCGGCGGACTTCGCCCGCCGAATATCAGGCGGCCGGAGCACTGGCCGGTCCTGCAGGGTTGCAGCCGCACCTGCCCGACTCTCTACCGACGGGGTACGTCCTCACCGCGGCGTCGGCTTTCAAGAGTGGCGGAGGAGTGGAGTTCGTCTTTCGGTCACCCGACGGCGAGCGATCCTTCCGCTTGACGCAGCGAGCCTGGTTCGTCCCACTGACTGAAGAGATTCAGTTGGCGAAGGTCCCCCACACACGCGTCCGGGGGGTCCGCAACGACCTCTTCGTGCTGCCCGGCGAGTTCTACGAAGAGCCCATCGACCATGGGTTCTGGCATCAGACGCGCTGGGCGACCGCCTGGCAGCGTGGGCCCCTAGTCAGCCAGTTCCGGTGCGTCCGCGGGCGCGCCCCATCCGCAGCAACGCTCATCCGCTGCTCGCTCGACGTTCGGGAACCACCCTTCACCAGCTACCGACCTCCCATGGAAAGAGATGAACTATGAGCCCCAACAGACGATTCGGTCTTCTCAGCGGTGCTTCAGGACGACTCGACGACAAGTTCGTGATGAGCCGGCGCCGCGCGCTCGGCCTGGCAGCCGGTGCCACCGCCGCCGCTGTCGCCGGTCCCGCTCTTGCCGCCTGTGCCCAAGGAGGTGGCGGAGGTGGCTACAAGGTGGCCATGATCGTCCCCACGTATGACGCGGTGCGCTGGAAGGCAGCCGATGGCCCGTTCTTCGTCAAACAGGCCGAAAGCCTGGGGATGAGCCCCATGCCGATCCAATCCTCGAACAACGATGTCGACCTGCAACTCAAGCAGGTCGAGAATGCACTCAATCAGGGTATCGAGGGTCTGGTGCTCGCACCGGTGAACGTCGATGCGGCGAAGGCTTCGGTCCAGATGGCGAATGCTGCGGGTGTTCCCGTGGTCGCCCACAACTACGTCGTTCCCGACGTCAAGCTCGCTGGCGTTTCGGCGCGCGACGGCGTGGCCCTGGGGGTCATGCTCGGCAAAGCGATGATCGCGGTGGCGCCCGAAGGAAACTACGTGATCGCCAAGGGCGAAGAGGGCACCGACATGGCGCAATTGAAGGCCGAAGGTGGGATGAACGTCCTCCGGCCAAGCATCGACAGCGGCGCCATCAAGGTGGTGTCGGATCAGTGGAATCGAGCCTGGTCCGGCGAACTCGCGCAGAAGCAGGTGGAACAGGCACTCACCCTGACCCGCAACCAGCTAGCCGGCGTGCTCTCTTACTGCGACTGCATGACGTACGGCATCGTGCAAGCCATCCGCACGCAGGGACTCGCAGGCCGCGTCATCGTCTCTGGCGAAGACTGCGAGCCGGAGATGCTCAAGCTCATCCTCTCAGGAGACGCCCACGTCAGCGCGTGGACGGCATTCGATCAGATGGGCAAGAACTCAGCCACTCTGTTGCACAACGCTCTCGAGGGCAAGAGCTGGGACGGCGATACCTACGACAACGGCAGCGGCGAGCGCATTCCGTTCTTCAAGACTCCGTTGAAGAACGTGTCCAAGGACGGCTCGCTACCCGATTCGATCTCGGTCGAGCAGTTCGTGAACGAAAACCCGTGGTGGACAACGCCTGCCGCCGTTGGTCTGTGAACCGACGACATCTACCCGCATCAACCCCGACCCGAGGACGTTCGAGATGACATCTACGACCACCAGCCGGTCTCACCCGTCCGACGGGCCCGCACCGACGGTGCCGCCTCCCGATAGCGGCCCCGGATGGCGGACCCGACTCGCCAGGCTTGGCGTACCGGTGAGCCAGTTCCGCGCGCTGAGTCTGATCGGCGTTCTCATTCTGATGTGGCTGGCCTTTCAGGTCCTCACCGACGGTCTGTTCCTGACGCCACGTAACCTCACCACCCTGACCGTTCAGGTGGCCATCACCGCATTGCTGGCGGCGGGCGTCGTGATGATCATGGTGGCCGGGCACATCGACCTCTCGGTCGGGTCGTCGGTCGGCTTCTGCGCGGTCTTCTCCGCCCTACTCGTCGACTCGACCAATGGCTTCGGGCTGGCGCTGTCCACCCCGATGCTGATCGTGGCGACGATCGGCATCGGCATGATAATTGGCGTCTGGCAGGGCTTTTGGGTTGCCGTACTCGGTGTACCGTCCTTCATCGTCACGCTGGGCTCCCTGCTGGGGTTGCGTGGCCTGGCGCTGGCCCTGACCGACGGATCGACGGTCTCGGCAGGCAACTCGACATCGTTCATCTCCCAGACATTCTTGTCCGCGAACGTCTTCGTCCCCCTCACCGTTGCCCTGCTGGCGGCGTTCATCTGGGTCAAGTACCGCGACTTCCGCGCCCGCCGATCGGTCGGCATCGAGGCGTCACTGACTTCGATCGTCCTGATCCCAGCCGCACTGACCTTGGTAGCCGCTGCGGCTGCGACCCTGGTCATGATGTCCTACCGAGGCGCCCCGTTGCCGTCAGCCATCATGGTGGTGGTCCTGGTTCTGGTGACCTTCATACTGTCGCGTACCCGATTCGGTCGTTCGCTCTTCGCGATCGGCGGCAACGCCGAGGCCGCACGTTATGCCGGCATCAACGCGCGCAAGCTGACCTTCATCGTGTTCGTGTTCATGGGCGCGCTGTACGGCATCGCCGGTCTGATGCTGTTGTCGCGCACCGGTGTCGGCAGCCCCAACGCTGGAGTAGGGCTGGAATTGTCGGTGATCGGTGCCGCCGTGATCGGCGGCACCAGTCTCTTCGGCGGCATAGGAACCGCCACTGGTGCCGTGTTCGGCGCACTTCTGCTGGAAACGCTCATCAACGGTATGGGGCTGATGAACATCGACTCCTCCTACCAGATGATCGTGACCGGAGTCGTGCTCCTGGTGGCCGTCTACATCGACATCCGGGGACGGCGGGCGAATGCCTGAGGCGGTGACCCGATCAGTCTTGCGCCGCGGTGTCAACTGCGATCTCGGCGAATCCTACGGCCGGCTGCGTGTCGGATTCGACGACGAGGTAATGCCATTCCTCTCTACGGCCAACATCGCGTGCGGGTACCACGGAGGTGATCCCTCGACGATGCGCCGCGCCGCCGAGAGCGCTGTAGAACACGGCGTGTTGTGCGGTGCCCACCCGTCGTTGCCCGACTTGCAGGGTTTCGGGCGGAGGCGGATGGACGTCTCCCCGACCGAACTCACCGACATGGTCATCTATCAGATCGGCGCACTCCAAGCGATCCTTGGAGCGGTTGGGACATCGCTGTCGCACGTCAAGGCGCACGGGGTGCTCTACTCGATGACATGGGAGCCTGATCTTGCCCACGCCTTTGCCGACGCGATCGAGGCCATAGACCCTGGCCTTCCATGGATCGCAATGACGGACACACCGACATTTGCGATTGCTCAGGAGCGTGGGCTCAACCCGGTCCCAGAGTTCACCGCAGACCGTGACTACAGTTCGGACGGTCGGCTGATCATCACTCGGTCCCCCGGACCCGTTGACGTGGAACAGATGTCGCGACGGGTGCGTGACGTGGTGTCCACTGGGTCGACACTGGCAAGTGACGGCGTGACGAGACTCTCGTTCCAGACCGATGTCGTGTGCATGCACAGCGATGGTCCCAACGCCCCAGAGGTGGCGGCTCGGCTGTGGTCGATCCTCACACACGATGGACACCAGCCGTGGGCGTCCCCCGTGGGGTTCAACTCGTGACCGCGTCAGTCGACGCCCCAGAGGAAGTCCGGGTACTGCCATGCGGAGAACAGCACATCCTGATCGAGCTGGGACGGTGCGGCGGGCTAAGGATGAGCCTGCGCACCCTGCGTTTGGCCGGCCTACTGGAGGACGCCGCAATCCCCGGCATGGTCGATATCGTGCCGATGTTCGCCTCGGTGCTTCTCGGATTCGACCCGTTGACGGCCGACGCGGAGGCAATCGAGCACGAATGTCAGGCACTGATACCCGCGATTGGTGACGATGCCGCGCTCTCGCACGTGTCCAGGCTGATCGAGATCCCGGTGTGTTACGGCGACCCGTGGACAGCGGCCTGCGTGGACGATTACCGGGCCAAAGTCGCGCCAATCGAACATAATCCGACCTACGTCGCACGAGCCAACGGCATGTCCGACTGTGACCAGGTCTACCAACGGCACAGCTCGACCGAGCACTGGGTTGCCGGCGTCGGCTTCTGGCCCGGCCTGCCCGACATGTTCCCGCTCGACCCCGAGTGCCGTCTTTTCGTGCCCAAGTACGATCCGCCTCGCATCTGGACCGTTCCTGGCGGTGTCGGCGTTGGTGGGGGGTTTACGTCGATCTATCCGCTCGAGACACCCGGTGGCTACCACCTCATAGGTCGTACCCCGACGCCGATCTACGGGCTGAACCGCACCCATCAGGCCGGGTTCGACGGGTCGGTGGTGTTGTTTCGCCCCGGCGACCGGGTCCGGTTCCGCAGGATCGACGTCGACGAGTTCACCGTTATCGAGGCCGAGGTCAGCAATGGGGACTACGAGCACGTCGTCGTCGAAGAGGAGACGTTCGACCTCCGCCGCTATCACCGGCAGTACGGAGCCGCCGCATGATTCGTGTGATTGATGCCGGAATGGAAACCACCGTTCAGGACTATCCTGGGCGGCGCGGCCGACGCGCAGCAGGCATTCCGCCGTCCGGACCTTACGATGACCGGTCGTTTCGCATCGCAAATGCCCTACTGAACAATCCACCATCAGCCGCCGGTCTAGAGATCCAGCTCATCGGACCCACCCTTGTGTTCGAAGCGCCGACGACGATTGCCGTGACCGGGGCTGAAACGCAGGTAACCATCGATGGCCAACGGTGTCCGATGTGGCAGACCCTTGAGATCGCTGCGGGACAACAGATCCAGATCGGCACGGCGAGTCGGGGACTGCGAAGCTATCTGGCCGTCGCAGGCGGCATTCAGACCGCACCCGTGCTCGGCAGCAGGTCGACATTCGCCCGCGCGGGTATTGGCGGTGTCGATGGTGCCGCCCTTGCCGCAGGGATGCGAATCCCGATTCGCAAAGTTTTGGGGATACGCCCACAGTTCCTGTCGCCGAACGCGATTCCCGACTTCTCCGAGACAGCTCAAATCGACGTCACACCAGGCCCGCATGGCGACTGGCTGGATGGCGCCGGACACCGCACCTTTCTTGGGTCGAGTTGGACGGTGGCCGCCCAGAGTGATCGGACCGGCTGCCGTCTGATCGGCCCCGGACTCAGCTTCTCAGGCAGGGCCACGACGAAACCCCCGGACAATGGCAGCGACCCCTCGAACGTCGTCAACACCGGGTATCCGCTCGGTGGGGTGAATCTGGCCGGAACGTCTCCGATCGTGCTGCCGGTCGACGGTCCCAGCCAGGGTGGTTTCATCACTCCCTACGTCGTCACCGCCGCGTCGATGTGGTTGCTCGGCCAGGCCGGCGCCGGGCAGCGGATCCGATTTCGTGCCGTCACCCGATCCCAGGCTCGAAGCCGACTTCTCGAACACGAGAAAGCCTGCACGGCAGTCGGTCACATGATCGAACGAGATGAACTCACCACGGCCAGCGGAGCGGCATGAGCGACCAGCAGAAGAGCACGAGAGGAACCGCATGACACGCATCGCCGTCATCGCCGACGACTACACGGGCGGTACCGACGCCGCAGCCGCCCTGCGCCGCAGTGGACTTCGCGTCGTCATGCTTTTCGGCGCCCCGAATCCCGACAGCACGCTGCAGGAATGCGACGCAGTGGTGGTTGGAATCAAGTTTCGCAGCGCCAATCCCGCCGACGCATGCGCATGCGTCGAGCAGACGGTCGGCTGGCTGCGCGGACACGGAATCACCCGGTACTACTACAAGTACTGCTCGACATTCGACTCCACGCCCCAGGGAAATATCGGCCCGGTACTGGACACCCTCGGAACACTGACCAGCGCTCGCTACACGATCGTCTGTCCGGCAACACCGCTCCACCAGCGCACCACCTACCTCGGCTACCTGTTCGTCGGCGACAGGCTGCTCAGCGAATCCCCGCTGCGCAACCATCCGCTGACACCGATGACCGATGCGAATCTGGTGCGCTGGCTGTCGATGCAGACCGAATCCACGGTGGGGTCGCTGCCGCTCAACGCGGTACGTGCCGGTAACGAGGCTGCGATGGACCACGTCAAGAGTCTCGTCGAGCAGGGTGTTCGGCACATCGTCGCGGATGCCACCGTCGAAGCCGATCTCGACACGATCGCCGTCGGTCACGATGATGGCCTCCTGAGCGGTGGCGCCGGCCTGATCGAGGCACTGGGGCGCACCATGGCAGCGGCGCGGCCGCCAGAGCGCCAAACGAACGGCGACTTCGGTGCGCCCGCTGCCTCGGGCGGGACCCTGGTCCTAGCCGGAAGCTGTTCAGAGGCGACCCTGGAGCAGGTACGGCGGGCGCAGCTCACCATGCCCGCGTTGCGACTGGATCCCGGCGAGACGTCCGACTCCGATGCCCTCATCGCGACCGCCGTGGCGTGGGACGAGGCACAGGACCAGAGCCGGCCGCGGCTCATCTACACCTCTGCCGACGCCGAGCAGCGGCGTCGGGGCGCGCTCGCCATGGGGGCGGACACTCCACAGATCTTGGAGAAGGTGCTCGCCCGGGTTGCAGCGAGCGCGGTCGAGCGCGGGGCGCGTCGCATCGTCGTCGCGGGCGGCGAGACCTCCGGAGCGGTGGTGACCGAACTCGGAGTGCAGCAGGTTCTCGTCGGCGAGGAGGCCGCGCCCGGAGTTCCCTGGTGTACGACCGTGTGCGGCGACCCGATCACCCTGTTGCTCAAGTCCGGAAACTTCGGTGGCGCCGACTTCCTCGTCGAGACGGCCTCGTCATGACGGGAACAATGACAGCCGAGCGGACCGAGATCGTCCGCCAGGGTGCGTCGCTGTTCGATCGCCGACTCACGGCAGGACGGACAGGCAACATCAGCGTGCGGGTCGGACCACGGATCCTGATCACTCCGACCGGCACCTCGCTGGGGAACCTGGTCTCCGACGAGCTTGCGATACTCGATCTGAACGGACAGCACCTGGCGGGATCCAGACCGTCCAAGGAATGGCCGATCCATGTCGAGACCTATCGCGCGAGGCCCGACTCAGGGGCGGTCGTCCATCTGCACAGCTCGCACGCGGCCGCGGTGTCCTGCCTGGCCGGACTGAACGTGGCCGATTGTTTCCCTCCGCTGACCGCCTACCACGTGATGCGTGTGGGGCGAGTACCTCTCGTCCGGTACCTGCCTCCTGGTGACCCAGCCCTCGGCGACGAGGTGGGACGCGCTATGAGTTCGGCGCATTCGGTGCTCCTGGCCAACCACGGCTCGGTGCTGGCCGGCAGGACGCTGGCCGATGCCGTCGACGCGGCAGAGGAACTCGAAGAGACGGCGCGAATCCTGCTTCTGCTCGGTGACCGGCCCGTTTCTCTGGTCGACCAATCACCATGACTGCCGTCGCCTCATATTGTCCGACAATTGACAGTCAAACAAAGAAGGTGCATGATGACTGACGTGGGGAACGAATTCCGAGATTCAGCGCAGCGCAGAAACGTTCCCCTGGTGACCGTCTCGGGTGTGAGCAAGACCTTTGGCGGCACCCGAGCGCTCAAGGACGTGACGGCCTGTTTCGGTGCATCCGAAGTGCATGCCCTGCTTGGCGAGAACGGTGCAGGCAAGTCGACGCTGATCAAGCTGCTGGGCGGGTTCTACCCCACGTCGAGCGCCAGCGGCACGATCGCGATCGACGGCCAGACGGTGACCTTCCAGTCGGTCGGAGACGCCGAGGCACGCGGCATCTTCCTCGTACCGCAAGAACTTCAGGTAGTACCCGAGATGAGCGTGGCCGAAAATCTCCTACTGAATCGCGAGAAGGTGAGATTTGGCCTGCTCGACCAAAAGTCGATGCTCGCCGAAGCCGTGCGGTGGTTGAGGACCTTCAAGCTGGACATCGACCCCACCCAGCCGATGCGTGGTCTGACCGCGGCGCAGAAGCAGTTGGTGAGTATCGCCAGGGCGATGAGCCAAGGCGCGCGGGTAGTCGTGCTCGACGAACCGACCGCCGCCCTGACCGAAGCCGAGATCGACGTGCTCTTCCAACGAATCAGGGATTTTCGTGATCACGGCGTGCTGATCATCTACATCTCACATCGACTCAAGGAGATCGCCCGGATCGCCGACAAGATCACCGTGATGCGCGATGGACGGGTGGTTGAAAACGGAGTCATTGCGGGCAATCTGGATTCGGCGTCGATCATCAAGGCGATGATCGGCCGCGATGTCGCCAACTTGTACCCCAAGCGCGTCGCGGAGACCGGCAAGGTGCTGCTGGCGGTTCGTGACTTGCGGGTCCCGAATCCTCTCCCGCGCAAACGTCATCTCGTCGACGGCGTCGACTTCGACCTGCGCGCCGGCGAGGTCCTCGGGGTGTACGGCGTAGTCGGGTCCGGCACCACCGAGGTAGCGCGCAGCTTGTTCGGGGTGAGCTCGAGCGCCACGTCGGCGACGTTTCACCGCGATGGTGAGCCTGTCGAGATCGACTGTCCGGCAGACGCGATCCGACACGGCATCGCCTACATCCCCGACGACCGCAAGAACCGCGCGATCCTCCCGCACATGTCGGTCGCAGCCAACATGTCGATTGCCGCACTGCCGTCACTGTCACGCTTCGGAGTAATTCGTACCCGTGACGACTTGGCCTTGACGGCCCAGCACCGCAAGGGGATGCAGATCAGCGTTTCCTCGGTCGACCAAAAGATCGCGGAACTCAGCGGTGGCAATCAGCAGAAGGTCATCGCCGGTCGGTGGCTGGCCACCGACCCGCAGATCCTGATCATGCACGAACCCACGCTCGGCGTCGATGTGGGCGCGCGGGCACGCATTTACGAAACCATGAACGAACTCGCCCACGACGGGCGCAGCATTCTGCTGGTGTCCTCGGACATCTCCGAGGTCATCGGCATGGCGGACCGGATGCTCGTGCTCTCTCACGGTCGGATCACCGCGGAGCTGACGCGGCCGGAATTCAACGAAGAAACAATCATGTCTGCAGCAATAGGAGAACAATCATGACCGAGACCAGCTACTGGCACCCCTTCGCTCAGATGAGCGCGGTGAAGAACGACACCGTGACGATCGTCCGCGGCGAAGGCCGCACGGTGTGGGACGCTGAAGGCAATAGCTATCTCGATTCCCTTGCCGGACTGTGGTATTGCAATGTCGGACTGGGTCGTACCGAGATTGCCGACGTCGCTCGCCAGCAAGCGATCGACCTCGCGGCGTTCCAGACCTTCGATGTCTTCACCACACCCAACACCGAGCTCTTCGCCTCCCGCATCGCCGACTATCTACCCTTCCCCGACGGCAAGATCTTCTTCTCCGCCGGCGGCGGTTCTGAGGCAGTCGACACGGCGGCGAAGCTGGCCCGCCTGTACTGGTCGGTCGTCGAGCAACCCAGCAAGAAGATGATCATCAGCCGCACCCGGGCCTACCACGGCATGAACGCCTACGGCACCTCGCTCGCGGGCCTGCCCGCCAACCTCGCCGGTCTCGGACCGATGGTCGAATCGGTGGCGCAGGTGCCGTGGAATGATGCCGAGGCGCTGCGCACCAAGATCACCGAGCTGGGCGCCGAGAACGTCGCGGCATTCTTCTGCGAGCCGATCATCGGCGCCGGCGGTGTCCTGCATCCGCCGAAGGGTTACCTCCCCGAGATCGAGAAGATCTGCCGCGAGAACGACGTGCTGCTCGTCGTCGACGAAGTGGTGTCCGCCTTCGGACGCGGTGGCGACTGGTTCTCCGCCGGCCGCTACGGAATCCAGCCCGATATGATCACCATGGCCAAGGGCCTGACGTCCGGTTACGCACCGCTCGGTGCGGTCGCGATCGCGCCGCGCGTGTCAGAGGTGTTCTGGAAGGACGGCTCGACTGCGATGTTCCGCCACGGCTACACGTATTCCGGACACGCGATGGCCACCGCGGTGGGCAACGCCAACCTCGACATCCTGGAAAAGGAGAGCCTCGTCGACCGAGTGGCCGAATACGAATCGGTGATGGCATCGCATTTGGCCCCGCTGGCTGATCACCCGTTGGTCGACGAGGTGCGCGCCGGGGTGGGACTGCTGGGAGCCGTAAACATCGATCCGAAGGTCAAGGAGGCGAATCCCGCCGTGCTGGCCAAACTGGTTCGCGAAGCCCGCAAGCGCGGCGTGATCACCCGTAACCTCGGAGACGTCGCGCTGCAGGTGTCGCCGGCATTCACCATCACCGACGAGGAATTGGCGAAGGTCGCCAACACCATCCACGAAAGCCTGGAGGTGGTTTCACGTGAGTCCGACTTCGTTGGGCCCTGATGGGGTCCAAGCCGACCCCGATGACTCGCGTGCGCGGCCGCGTGGACTAGCGCGGCCCAAGACGCTCACCCATGCCGTCATCGATCACATCGCCGAGGCGGTGATCCGCGGGACGTATCCGCCGGGTTCACCGCTGCCCGAGGTCACCCTCGCCGCGGAGCTCAATACCGCTCGGGGCACGGTGCGCGAAGCGTTGCGCGCCCTGCGCGATCGGGGTCTGGTGGAGATCCACCCACACCGAGGTGCCTTCGTCCAGAGCATCGGCGAGAAGCGGGTCCGCGAAGTGTTCAATCTCCGCGCACTGCTGGAATGCTATGCGCTGCGCACCGCGATGACGGCCGGCTACATCGACGACGCCCCCCTGGGGACCATCCGAGCAGCTTTCGCCAGGCTCGACGATGCCTACGGGCGGGGTGACCTGTTCGCGGTGGTCGACGCCGACATTGAATTGCACTACGTAATTGCATCCACCTGCCGCGAAGATCTCTTGTTGGACCACCTCAAGTCCATTCAAATGGAGACTCGCCGGGTGATCATCCTGACGAAAGTCCTCGACTCGGACACCTCTGCAGAGCCCGACACTCATCGTCCGATCATCGAGGCCATCGAGGCCGGCGATGTCGAACTCGCCGTGTCGCGGCTCGACGACCACATCTGCCAGTCCCGCGAACAGCTGCTGGCCCGCCTCCGAGAAAGAGATCCGTCATGACCCGTCGCGTAGTACTGCTTCACACCGTCAGCGGGCTCCTCCCGGTGTTCGGTGAGCTCGGCGCGAAACTGCCCGCCGATGTCAAAGTGTCCAACATCGTCGACGAGTCACTGCTCGCCGACGCACTTGCGAACGGCGCTCTGACGGCCGCGATCTCTCGCCGCGTGGTCGACCATGTCGTCTCGGCGGCCGACAGCGGCGCCGTGGCGGTGATGGCCACCTGCTCGTCCATTGGGCCCGCGGTCGAACTCGCTGCGCAGCTGGTGGACGTCCCCGTACTGCGCGTGGACACGCCGATGGTGGATACGGCGATCGAAACCGCCAAGGCGGCCGCCGGCACCGAACGAACGCCCCGGATCGCCGTGCTGGCAACCGCAAAGTCCACGCTGTCGCCCACCGTGGATCTGGTCCGCCGCCGCGCTGAGCACGCCTCGGTCGAAGTCGATCTCGACGTCCGACTGCTTGCCGAAGCGTTCACCGCCAATGCCTCGGGCGATGCCGCCCGCCACGACGCGATCATTGCCGAAGCACTTCAGGAACTCGCTGCGTCTGTCGATGCCATCGTGCTCGCGCAGGCGTCTATGGCGCGTGCCGCGGCCAGCGTCTCCGACGAGGGTCTGCGCACGCCGACCTTCTCGAGTCCCGGTCTGGCCATGAGCAGGCTCGCCGATGTCCTGGTCCGCGGGTGACGTCCCGGCCCGGCGACCACATCCGTCGAACGGAAGCCCAGCTGCTGACACGGCTGCACGAGAGACGTCGAACATGACGACGTCGGTGGGCACCGCGCGGGTGAAGCGCGGGATGGCCGAGATGCTCAAGGGCGGCGTCATCATGGACGTCGTCACACCGGAGCAGGCGCGCATCGCCGAGGGTGCAGGAGCGGTCGCGGTGATGGCGCTCGAACGTGTGCCGGCCGACATCCGGGCCCAGGGTGGGGTGTCGCGGATGAGTGATCCGGACATGATCGAGGGCATCGTCTCGGCGGTGACCATTCCGGTGATGGCCAAGGCGCGTATCGGGCACTTCGTGGAGGCGCAGATCCTGCAGAGCCTCGGGGTGGACTACGTCGACGAGTCCGAGGTGCTGACACCGGCCGACTATGCCAACCACATCGACAAGTGGAAGTTCACCGTCCCCTTCGTGTGTGGCGCGACGAACCTGGGTGAGGCGCTGCGGCGTCTGACAGAGGGCGCGGCGATGATCCGCTCCAAGGGTGAGGCCGGTACGGGTGACGTGTCGAACGCGACGACGCACATGCGCAAGATCGGTGGGGAGATCCGCCGGCTGACCTCGCTGTCAGAGGACGAGTTGTTCGTCACCGCAAAGGAACTGCAAGCACCCCATGACTTGGTGGTGGAGGTGGCCCGGGCCGGGAAGCTGCCGGTGACGCTGTTCACCGCCGGCGGCATCGCCACCCCGGCCGATGCGGCGATGATGATGCAGCTCGGCGCCGAGGGTGTGTTCGTCGGCTCCGGCATCTTCAAGTCCGGGGATCCGGCGGCGCGGGCCGCCGCAATCGTGAAGGCGACCACCTTTTACGACGATCCCGACGTGCTGGCCAAGGTGTCGCGCGGGCTCGGCGAGGCGATGGTCGGCATCAACGTAGAGGATGTGCCGCAGCCTCACCGGCTGGCCGAACGCGGCTGGTAGGACGCGCTCGGACTATCCGCCAAGCCGGTGGTGAAGATCGCTACGCCGTCGTCGCGACCGCGAGCCAACGGCCTGCTGATCCGACCCGCGAACGGGTCGTCTACCAGCCTTCGGTCAAGACGCTGTCGAGCGCATCCACGAAGTAGTCCGCACCCGTCTGGTCCAAGCACAGTGGCGGCTTCACCTTCAGCACGCACATCCGATCGCCCGTGGGCTGGATGACCACGCCCTTGTCCAACATCCGTTCGCAAATCGCCAGTGTCTCCTCGGTGGCAGGCTCCAGAGTGTCTCGGTCCCGTACCAACTCGACGCCGAGATACAGACCGTGCCCATGGACCGTGCCGATGATCGAGTGCCGTTCCGCGAGTTCCAGCAGACGCCCCACGAGGTGCCCGCCGACACGACGGGCGTTGCCCTGCAGGTCCTCGTCCTCGAGGATGTCCAGGACCGTGCTCCCGACCACGCACGACGCGGGGCTGCCACCGGCCGAGGAGAAGAAGTAGCCCTGGGATCGATAGGCCTCGGCGATGACCTTCGTGGTCGCCACGATCCCAAGCGGATACCCGTTGCCCACCGCCTTCGCCACCGAGACGACGTCGGGCACCACGTCCTGCTGCTCGAAACCCCAGAACCACTGTCCCAGACGGCCGTATCCAACTTGGACCTCGTCGGCGATCGCCAGTCCCCCGACGTCGCGAATCGCGGCGTAGACCTGCTTCAGGTACCCGTCGGGAAGGGCCATTCCGCCGGCATTCCCGTAGACGGGTTCGGCGATGAACCCCGCGAGGTCTACGCCGTCGGCGGCCAGTTTGCCGATGTCTGCAACGGCATCCCGCGCGTACTGGTGCGCTTGCGCCCCCCGGTATCGCCCGCGATAGGAGTTGGCGGATTCCACTGTGTGGACCCACCCGGGACGGGTCGTTAGGGCGTTGGGGTTGTCCGCCGTCGACGTGGAGACCGCATCGGTGAGGTAGGTCCAGCCGTGATAGGCCTCCCCCATCGAGACGAGGTGCTGCCGGCCGGTGGTGCCCAGCGCCAGTCGCATCGCGAGGTCACCCGCCTCCGAGCCCGAGTTGACCAGGAAGATCTGATCGAGCGATGGTGGCAGCCGAGCGGCGATCTTCGCGGTGAACTCGGCGATGGCCGAGTAGTTGAACCGCGAGTTCGTATTGAGTAGTTCGTATTGGCGGCCGACGGCATCTGACAACCGAGGATGCGAATGACCAAGCAATGCAACATTGTTGACCATGTCCAAATACGATCTGCCGTCGGTGGACAGCAAGTGATGCCGCCAGCCCCGCTCGATCCGGGGCGGGCTGACGTAATAGTGCTCCTGCACGTCAGCCAGGTACCGGCCGCGGCGTTCGAGTAGTTCAGCACTCGATTCGGGTGTGTCGCCGTCGGGGGCGCTGAGCAGCGCTGCGGGATCGGCGGTGAGGGCCAGCCAGCCTGGGCCATAGCGCGGGGCGACGAACGGAGGCACAGCCGGACCGTCCGCGCGGCGCACCTGAACGCGGATTCGGCGTACTGCTGCGACCGTCGTCAGTGCCGAACCTGCCGTCACCTCGCCGATCTGCAGTCCCTGAAGGGCTGCGTCGTCCTCGGCGTCGAGTGTGACGTCGAGGACGACGTCGTCGTCTGCGGCGGACAGGGTGAAGCCGTGATCGGTCCTTCGAGTGACGCCCGCCCACGGCGCGCGCAGCGCGGTTGCCTCGAAGAACCATGCGTCGCAAAAGGTCGGCAACGTGGCGGGTTCGGTATCCCGGAGGGGTGCAGCCTGATCTAGGCGGGGTTGTGCGTACGCACTCACCGCGACACTCGCCCCCGTCGCGCGTGCGGCGCCCAGTGCCCTCTCGATGGCATCCGGGTGCAGCCAGGCACCGCGGTCCCACACCGGTGCGGTGGTCGAGAGGTCCAGCACCGCGGGTTGCCCGGCGACGAGTGGAACGTAGTCGTCCGGGAGCGTCACCCCACCGGGTCGCGGCAGCGATAGCGCGTCGCAAATCAGGGTGGACATCACCTCGATGGGCACCGCCACCGCCGTGTCGAACATCCGCCACTCGTCGTGCAGCCCGGTGACGGCATATTCGTTGTCCGGCTCGATGCTGACCTGCATCGTGCCGTTGAGGACCAGGATCGCCGCGCGGATCACGACCAACGGCCAGACTGCCTGGGCTTCGGCGGTCGACAACGGTCGCACCGCGTGGAAGCCCGTCACGGTTGGGAGCGCCGACAGTGCGTCCGCACCGGGATGGTGCAGGACTGACGTTGCCGTACAAGCGAGTTCGGCGACGGCCCACGTTCGGCACAGGTCGCCGAAGTCCAGGATGCCGTCATAGCGGCGTGGGTCACCCGGCTCGGCTATCAGGTTGGAGTTGGTCAAGTCGAGGTGTACGGCTTGACGCGGGAGTTCCCCGCCGAGCCGTTCCAGGATCTTCCACGCCCGGGCCACGACGTGAAGAAGCTGGTCACGGCGACCCTCGTCGTCCTGATAGGAGATGAGTTTCTCCGTCACGGCGGGAACGTGTTGTGGATCCCAGGCCAGCGTGCGGTCGAGTCCGGGATGGTCGAACGAGCGCAGCGCTCTGCTGACGCGACCACACACATCACCCATCTGCCGGGCGACGTCGGCTCCTAGATACGTGTCGGCCTCGACTGTGGGACCGGGCAGATAGCGGAGAACACGCGCGATGAGCGACGTTCCGTCCGAGTGCCGGACGGTTCTGTGTGTCCGCCCGTCGACGCCGGGGAGTGCTGTGGCCAGTCGCAACTGGGGTTCGGCTGCCTGCACGAGCTGGACGGCGTCATCTTGCGCTCGCACCTCGGCTTCAGAGAACACCGGGTTCGCGATCTTGAGGACCCCGATGCGCCGGCCGTCGTCGGTCGTGAGCATGAAGTTCTGGTCCTGCTGGCTGCCGAGCGACTCGGCGATCACCGGGTGGCCGAAGTGTTGCGCCCCGAGACTCTCCGCCTCCGCGTCGCTGATGCGGAGGGCGGCGATCTCCGGCCGTGCGAAGAAATCGTAGCCAATCGTTTTGTTGCTCAAGGTGTTACGACCCTGTCATCGTCGTGGGGAGTCAATGGTGAGTGCTCGGCGTCGAACTGTATCTCTGGTGGGGCCTTGCGGAAGCCTCGGGTGATGCCGGCGAGGTACAGGACGCCCACGACGATCCAGACGAGTCCGACGATGAAGCCCAGACGAGACAGGCTGAACCACAGGTAGAAGGTGAGCAGAAACCCGATCGCGGGCGCGAGCCCGTACCGGAACAGATGCCACGGAGTGCGTTCGGTGGCGTCGACGAGGAAGAGCTTGATGACCGCCAGGTTGACGACCGAGAATGCGGCCAGCGCACCGAAACTCACGATCGAGGCCAGGGTCCCTAGGTCGGCTACCAACGCCATCAAGGAGATGACTCCGACGAACGCGATCGCACCGACCGGGGTCTGGAACCTGCGGCTGAGCCGACCGAACAACCTTCGCGGCAACACGCCATCTCGGCCCATCGCATACAGAATCCTCGTAACGCCAACCTGAGAGGCCAGGGCCGAGGCCACACACGCGGCCATGTAACTGAAGAGGAAGAACGTCTGAAGCCACTGCCCGGCGGTCATGCCCATGATCTCGATTGCCGCGGAGTCTGGATCCACGATCGCAGACGGATCGCGCTGCACCAGTGTCGCCAGATAGGACACCGCGATGAAGATGAGCCCGGCGATGGCGACGGTCAGCATGATTGCTCGCGGCACCGTGCGGCGCGGGTCCCGCGCTTCTTCGGACATCGTCGAGATGGCGTCGAAGCCAAGGAAACTCAACGCGAGCGTTGCGGCTCCCGTGAACAACGTCGCCGCGGCGACACCTTGGTCGTAGATGGGCTGCAGGAGCGAGACACCCGGGTTCTCGACGACGTGCTTGACCGCAAGGATCGCGAACACCAACGCGAACAGCATCTGTAGCCCCACCATGACCAGATTCGCGTTGCGCACCACCGTGATGCCCACGACGCTGAGAACCGTGACGACGCCGATCCCCAAGAGTGAGTACAGCCAGATGGGCACCGCCGGGTATTCAGCGTGCAGATAGATGCCGATGAGGAGGTAGTTCGTGAGGGGTAGCAAGAGGTAGTCCAGCAGCAGCGCCCAGCCGGTGACGAAGCCGACGTTCCCGCCGAAGGCCCGCCGGGAGTAGGTGTACGCGCCACCGGCGACCGGGTAGGCCCTGACCAGGACCGCGTAGCTGCCCGCCGTGAAGAGCACCGCCAACAGCGTGATCAGATACGCGGTCGCCACATGGCCTGACGTCGATTCATTCACGACACCGTAAGTCGTGAACACTGCCAGCGGCGCCGTGTAGGCCAATCCGAAGATGACCAGTCCGGGCACGCCCATGACCCGCCGCAATGTAGGGACGGACGAGGTGGGTGAGGGTTCAGACACGAGTACGCTCCATCTGCGCCTGCAGGGTGCTGGACGTCGAATTCAATTGGTAAGTGGGGATTCCCGCGACCCAGGTGCCGAGAACCGATATCGAACTCAGGTCGCTTACGGGTGACTGCCGCGGGTCGGCCGACAGCCACACCAGGTCCGCCTCGAAGCCGTCGTTCAACACACCGCGGCTGGTCTCCGCGCCGGCTTGATAGGCGACGCCGCGGGTGACGATGTCGAGTGCGTCGACGATGTCTATGCGTTCCTCCGGCATCCAACCACCGTGTGGGGTGCCGTCTTGGCGTGCCCGGGTGACGGCCGTCTGCAGAGCCGGTAGGACGTCTGCACTGGTGACGGGCCAGTCACTGCCGAAGCTCATCGGTGCGCCGGACCTCAAGACCGAGCCGATGCGGTACTGCCGGTGGCCTCGCTCGTGCCCCAACCGCGGGAGCGTCAATTGCTGCATGACGTCATCCGTGGTGGCCCACAATGGCTGGAAGCACGCGATGACACCGAGGTCGGCAAACCTGGGCAGGTCATCGTCGTCGACGAGTTGGGCATGGGCGATGACCGGGCGCCGGTCCCGAGGACCGTTGACGGCTTGGATGTGCTCCACGGCGTCGAGGGCAGAGCGGGCTCCCGCGTCACCGATGGCGTGCAGGTGCAATTCGAAGCCGAGCTCGTCGACGAACGCCGCGGCAGCCAGGAGCTCGTCGTGCTGCCACACCTTCATGCCACGGGTGCACGCATCGGCATAGTCGTGAAGCAGGTGCGCGGTGTGGTTCTCGATGATTCCGTCGACGAAGAACTTGATGGTGTTGCACGTGAGATGGGGTGCGGCACGGATACGATCGCGTTGCCCGGCAATCTGGTAGCGCTGTTCGGCCCACCGCAGCGGGTCCGCCCGCAGCGCTAGATCGGCGCGGCATCGGAGCACGCCCCGCTGGGCAGCCGCCAGCCAGATCTCGATGTCGTCCGGATCCACCCACGCGTCCTGGAACCAGGCGATGCCACGGCCGGCGAGGTGTCCCGTGGCGTACTCCAACGCTTCGACCCCTTGATCGAGACTGGGCGCCGGAGCGACCCGTAGCGCAAGGTCTACCGCACCCCACTCCAGAAGCGTGCCCAGCGGCTGACCGTCGTCCCGCCGCGGGATCTCGCCGACGTCGGGCTGCGGAGTGTCCTCGTCGATGCCGGCGAGTTCGAGCGCCCGCGTGTTGCACCACACCGAGTGGTAGTCCCACGCCCGCAGCATCACCGGGCGATCGGGCACCACGGCGTCGAGCCAGCGAGCGTCGAACAACCCAGACGGGGTGAGGGTGGCGTCGTAACTAGCAGCCACGATCCACTCGTCGTCGGGGTGGTCCTGCGCCCACGCCTGTACCCGTTCGACGATCTCGGACACGTCGCGCGCATCCCGAATCGCCGGTCCCTGCTGTTCCAGGCCCGCAAGAATGGGGTGTGCGTGACCGTCACCGAAGGCGGGCGCCAAGAGTCCGCCGTTCAGGTCGACGGAGACGTCCGGGCTCACATCCTCGTCCCACGGCGCGATGCGACCGTCGACGACCAGGAGCCGATCCGTGTCCGGAAGGCCATTGCCCCTCCACACGGTTCCGTTGCGGAACGCCATTACGCCCATCGGTCAACCCCTCGGTCGTTGCAACATTGGTCACCAATTAAACAAATTCTGATCGGCATACCGTATATGCCGGAGGCCGCACGCGCCATAGGGACGCCAACCGAACGGTCGAGCGGTCACGTTGTTGTCCGTAATTGGTCACCCATCGACCGATCAGCGCACCCGTGATTCGGTCCCGATCGTCCATTCGCGGATACGGCCGGGTGGTCAACGTGTCCTCGGTATCGGGACCGCTGTGCGCTGCCCCAGGAGACGGGCCTATCACGCGGCCAAGGCGGGTTCGGTGGGCATGACCCGGTCAGTCGCCATCGACTACGCCGGGGCCGGCATCACCTGCAACGCCGTAGCGCCTGGGTGGATCGTGACGGAATCGACCACCGAGGACGAGCTGGCAGCAGGTGCTTCCTGCCCGCTCGGCAGATCCGGAACGGCGGATGAGGTGGCGCACTCCATCCTGATGCTGACCGCCAGGGCGGCTTCCTACATCACGGGCCAATGCCTCGTGGTCGACGGCGGTAACTCGATTCAGGAAGATCACGGGTTGCAGAGGCGCGTCGGCGTCATCCCGGCACGGTCGGCGTGAAAGAGCCGTCCGCCCAATGGATTCCAATGGGGCGCGGCCGCCAGAACGCACGGCTACGTCCCAAAGGCGGGTCGGCGTCCTGACCGATCCGCGTCGCCAGGCAAATTCACCGCAACGGCTTCACCGCTTCCCGGCTTCACGGCGTCCGAACGGGATCGAACGAGGTTCGGAGCATTCCGGACTGGCGACGCCCTCAGAGATGGCATCGAACCGATGTCGCGATTGCCCGGGGATGTCGACGCTTTCGGGACGCCCGTCGGATCTGTTGCGGGGTCGGCCGTGCTGTCGCACAATGGCATCACCATCACCACGTTTGTCCAGCGCTTTCCCAGACTTCGAATTGCTGGCCGAACACCTGAACTCGGGGCGCAATCGACGACGACGGCGCTAGAATAGGTGGCGGCTGACCGCGTCGCCCCTTCCTCTCGGGTTCAGCCTCTTCACAACCTCATCCGAGATGAGAGGTCGTCGAGTGCCCCTTCACTACGACACGGAAAGCGACGTCCACCTGACCGGGCCGGACGTGGATCTCATTGCGGACTGCGCCTACAGCGCCGGCAGTGAGGAACGCGGTCCGGCCGGCGCGTACATCCTCGAACGGCTGGGCGGCATCGTGCACGCCGATGCGGCGGCGATCCTCGGGTGGAACCCCGTCGCCCGTCACCATGTGCTCGTGAGCAACGTCGAATACGCACCATCGACGCTGCTAGGCCTGAGCGAGCCCTACACAGACACCGATCCGCACCACGAGATGCTCGCGTGCAAGCAGCCGCTGCGCTTCGCGGACCTACCCTACGACTACCGCACGACCGAGTTCTACGAAGACGTCATCGGTCCCGCTGGCTTTCAGGACGGCATGACGACGTGCCTGTTCGGTCAAAGCGGGGACTACGTGGGCATGGTCCACATGTCGTCGGACACGCGGGGGACGTTCGACCGGAGGCATTCGCTTCTACTCAAGGCCATCGCTCCAAGCATCGGGCGGTTGTGCTCCCCGGTGCGTCCCCGGCTGACGGCCGACACGTCGTCCCTTGCCTACATGGACGGCACCGGCCGCAGTCACGCCTGGGGACGGTGTCCCGCACCCGGGGTCTGCGACGAGCCCGAGTTCATCCTCGCCACCGCCCGCTTCTTGAGTAGCGGCAGGGAGTCCGTCATCGGACTATGGCCGACTGCCACGTCCTGGCTGCGGGTGCGCATGGACCGTGTCGACGAACCCCTCTGGGGGTCAGGGATTGTCGCTTTGGTCGCCACGACTCCGACGCAGGTTCCCTACGGTTTGACCGGTCGCGAGGTCGACATCCTCACCGGGGTGGCCCACGGCCTGTCGAATCAACAAATAGCTTCGCGCTTTGGGATATCGGTGCGCACCACGACTGCTCACGTCGAGAAGATCTTGCACAAACTTGCCGAACGGTCGCGCACGGGCGCTGCGGTACGCGCCATCGAGGAGGGCCTGGCCCGCCTCATCCCGTGACCACGGCACCCGGCGCCGGGGCGGCAACGCACCGCGGATCGGGACGTCAGTCGCCCCCGACGTGCACGTCTTGCGCGCGCACGATGGCAACTAGCCGTTCACGGTTGGTCTCAACGTGGGTGGTGATGAGTTCTCGAGCACGATCGTGGTCGCGGTCCATCAATGCATGGCGAATTGCTTCGTGTTCGGCCAGCGCTTGAGCGGGGCGGGTCTGCGTCTCACGCTGCGTGGCCTCGAGGATGGCGATGGCGAACGCCATTTCTTGAGCGATGGATCCGAAGAACCGGTCGGCGCGAGGACTAGCCATCAATCCGATCACGGCGGCATGGAATCCGAGATCAGCCTCCACCACCTGCACCGCGTCGAGTTGTTCGCTGGCGGCGCGCAGCCTATCGAAGGCCTCGCTCAACCGTTCGGCGAGCGCATCGTCGGGGGCCGCCGGGTCCGCGGTACACCACCGTTGTGCCGCAGCGGTTTCCAGCACCAGACGCGTGTTGTACAGGTCGCGGATGTCGGCCGCGGAGAAATCGGCCACCTGGGTACCCTTGTGGCGCTGATGTCGGACCAGCCCGAATCCCTCCAAGATTCGCAACGCGTCGCGCACGGTCCGGCGGGATACTTCGAACTGCGCCGCGATGGCCTCTTCGCGCAGGGGCGCGCTGCGTCCGATCGCACCCGTGATGATGGCCTGCCGAATCAGTTCGGCAACCTGCTCTCCGGTGGTCGACCTGCTGGGCAACCCATTCCGAACAGGTGAGTAGTCGCTGGCGACCCGGTCCATGAGCTGACCCCCTTCGCGGTGCGGTGCTCCTGTGGCAGCAAGGCGATTCGCGCCGTACTGTAACCCAGATCGATTTTGTTGCGTAATTGGTCACCAATCTTGACAGGCGCGCCTCACCAGCGATCAGTACGCGGGGGCGAACGAGGCCGCCGTGGTGCTCCACGGTCTGGCACGTCACCTCGTCGCCGTGCCCGCGGCCGAAACCGACGTCCTCGCAGGGTGGTTGGCGGCGACGGCCGGCCTAAAGCTCCCCCGCGGACGGTACGGCGGGACTTGGGGATCTAAATGAGCCCGCCCGTCAGCCCTGGCCCGACACCCAGGTGTCGATACGTTCGGCGACAGCGGCCAATCCCGGCTCAAGCATCATGTTGTGGCCCATGTCGGGGAAGACTTCCGCGTCCGAGCCGTAAGCCTTTGCGGTCGCAGTTATTTCAGCCAGCGTGATGACGGCATCGAGTTGCGCCCCGAGGACCAGAACCGGCGTCGTCACCCTCTCCGGATGTGCGATCGGCCGCAGGGCGTCGTATGCGACCAGTTGGCTGTCGTTGCACAACTTCGCGGAGTATCGGACCACATCGGATTCTGCTGTGGCGCTCGAGAAGAACACCCGGCGGGCGGCGGTCGGCGTGTTGAATCCGTTCACCAAGTCTCCGGTGATTCCGTTGCGCAGCATCAGCCAGGGGTTTTGTGTCGTGAGGCGATTGGTGAAAGCGCGGCTGCCCTTGGACTGAGGTGGACGCCATCAACACCGCTGCAGGGGCGTCGTGACGCTGCAAGTGCTTCTGCACGATGAACCCGCCCATCGAGTGGCCAACCAGCACTGGTTCAGCGGGCAGCTCCGCCACGACGGATCGCACATCGTCGACATAGTCTTCCAACCTGCAGAACCTCAGTCGCTTCGGGGAGGGACTGCCGCCGTGCCCGCGAAGGCTCATTGCCAGTGCGTGGTAACCCTTGTCGGCAAAGAAGTCGAGGAAGTACTCGTCCCAGCATCAAGCTCCGTGGTAAGCGCCATGGACGAACAGCAGAGGTGCAGGGTGCGACGGGGTCGCTGACCCCTTGTCGATGACTTCGAGCATTGCCTACGCCTTCCGTCGGCTTGCTTCGCGAATATCTCTTCAGGGCTCTGCGGGTGGGGGCTCGATTCGACAGTCCGATTGACGAGTTGATTGGTCCTCATCTCTCGGGGCTAGACGCCCCGGTATTTCTTCGGATCAGCCCACGTTGCAGCCGCGGATCACTCCTAGCTGGTTCAGGAAGCCGATGCGCGTCCGCGAGACTGCGTGGTGTCCATTCTCCTGGCTGTAAACCCGAGCCTGTCGAGTGCTCGACGGCGGACACAGCGAACCACCGCCATTCGGGTCACAGCTCAGCCATCCAGCACCTGCGCCACCCGAGCCTCCACCACCCCGCGGTCCCCCAGATCGTCGACGTCGATGCCGAACCGGTCGCCGAGCGTGTCCAGCACCTGCGCGGCGGTGTCGAACCGGACCCTCTCGCTGCCGTCGGCCCGGTGGATCGCGAGGTTGCGGCCGCGCAGGTTGTACCGCGCGTCGTCGGTGACCAGTGCCGCGCTGAGACCGACGACGAAGACCGACCGCGGGTGAGTGGAGACGTACCAGCTGCCCACTTCGAGGTCGATAAGCGGCTGCGGCGCGGTGCCGAACGCGTACAGCGCCTGCCAGTGATCGCGCACCAACGCCTCGAGCAGCAGGTCGTCGCCGTGGGCGCTGATGCGGTACGGCTCGATCCGCGTCTGCTGCACGGGTCCCGCCTCGAGCCGGATCGGCGAGGGCAGCGTCTGGCCGCCGAAGCCGACGTCGACCAGGAACGGGACGTCGTCACCGGGCACGGTCACCGCCAGCACGTTGTGGGTCATCGCCGGCAGCGGCGCGTCGGGCGGTGCCATCCACACGACGCGGCCCGCGAGACGCTCGACGCCGTAGCCCAGCGCCTCGAGCACGTATCCGAGCAGACCGTTGTGCTCGTAGCAGTAGCCCCCGCGCCTGCGGTCCACCATCTTCTCGGCGAGCACGGCAGCGCCGAGGTCGTCGACCGGGACGCCCAGCAGGGGGTCGAGATTCTCGAACGGGATGGTCCGGCCGTGCGCGGTGACGATGGCGTGCAGCGTCACGAGGGTCGGATCGGTGGGACCGGTGTGGCCGATCCGGGCGAGGTACCCAGCGGGGTCGAGCGTCACGGGTCCATCCTGGAACCTCGACCACCGTTGAGGTCAAGCACCTCTGACCAGCGTTGTGACCCGAGCAACTGCGGCGGGGGCCGATAACCAGGACAATGCCCCTCATGACCACACTGACGTGCGCGCTGGTAGTCGCCGCCGCCACCGGCCTGTCCGTCCTCAGCCCCGCCGTCGCGTCCGCGGACACCCCCAGGACCCAGGTCCCGCTGCTGAGCAACTACAAGAGCTGCGACTTCATCCAGCAGGACTTCGTCGACGCGACCGGCTACGCCCGCGGGACCGCCTACCTCAGCACGTCCGGTAACACCGTCTCGGCAGACGTCGACTTCAACACCGCCGTGCCCGACTCGTTCTACGACGTGCGGATCATCCAGACCCCACGCGGCTCGATGGGCTGCGGTCCCGGCGCGCCGGGCGTCGTCACCGGCATCCTTCGCACCGACCCGGGCGGGAGCGGCCGCACCACCGTGTCGGGTCCGATCGACGCCAACGCCACCGGCGCATGGGTGATCGTGACGCGTCCCGCACCCTTCTCGCAGACGCCGGTGGAGTTCTACACGTCGGAGTTCATCGTCAAGGTCTGACGAATCGAACGACATTTGGCCGGGCCCGGCACCCCCGCTAGGATCAGAACTAGAACACGTTCCAATTCCAGCAGGGGGATCCGTGAGCGCGAACGAACCGACCGACCCGACGCCCACCGAGGTGACGAAGTGGGACCCCGGTTTCACTGCGCGGGTGATGGGGGTGCTCCGCCCGCTGATCAAGGGCTATCACCGGGCCGAGGTCCGCGGTCTGGACGACTTCCCCACCGGCGGTGCGCTCGTGGTCGGCAACCACTCCGGCGGCCTGTTCGCGATGGACGTCCCGGTGTTCGCGACCGGCTTCTACGAGCGGTTCGGCTACGACCGGCCGATCTTCACGCTGTCCCACGACATCATGTTCATGGGACCCACCGGCGACTTCTTCCGCCGGACCGGGTTCATCGGCGCGAGCCACGAGAACGCCGACGAGGCATTGCGCTCCGGCGGCGTGGTGGTCGTCTTCCCCGGCGGTGACTACGACGTCTACCGGCCGACCTTCGCGGGGGACAAGATCGACTTCGGCGGCCGGACCGGATACGTCCGGGCCGCGCTCAACGCCGGCGTCCCCATCGTCCCGTCGGTGTCGATCGGCGGGCAGGAGGCGCAACTGTTCCTGTCCCGCGGGGAGTGGATGGCCAAGACCCTGCGTCTCGACAAGCTGCTGCGCGCCAAGATCCTGCCCATCTCGTTCGGCTTCCCGTTCGGATTGTCGGCCGTCCTGCCGGTCAACCTGCCGCTGCCCACCAAGATCGTCACCCAGGTGCTCCCCGCCATCGACGTCGTCGCCGAGTTCGGCGAGGACCCCGACGTCGACGAGGTCGACGCGCACGTGCGGCACGTCATGCAGCGCGCACTCGACCACCTCGCCAGAGAACGACGACTGCCGGTGATCGGCTGACATGGCCTTCGTCGACCGCGTGGGAGCCACCCTCGGACTGGTGACGACCATGGCGCGCGCCGGCGTCATCGCGCCGATGCGGCCGGACAGGTACGTCCGGGTCGCGGCGGCAATGGCACGCGAGAACATGGGCGTCACATCGGGATTCGCGGCCGCCGCGCAGCGCTGCCCCGACCGCGCAGGACTGATCGACGAGATCGGCACGCTCACCTGGCGCGAGATCGACCGGCGCACCGACGCCTTGGCCGCCGCACTGCAGGAGCTGGGCGCTCCCCGTGTCATCGGGATCATGGCGCGCAACCACCGCGGCTTCGTCGAGTCGCTGATCGCCGCCAACCGCATCGGCGCCGACGTCCTGCTGCTCAACACGTCGTTCGCCGGACCGGCCCTCGCCGAGGTCGTGACCCGCGAGGGTGCCGACGCGGTGATCTACGACGAGGAGTTCACCGCCACGGTGGACCGTGCGCTGGCCGACTCGCCCGACACGACCCGGATCGTCGCCTGGACCGACGGTGGTGCCGACCTGACCGTCGAGGGTCTCATCAGAAGCCATCTCGGCGATCAGCCCGAGCGATCGTCGACCAAGAGCCGCACCATCCTGCTCACGTCCGGAACCACCGGAACCCCCAAGGGCGCCAGCCACTCCGGCGGCGGGCCCGACACCCTCAAGGCCATCCTGGACCGCACGCCGTGGCACGCGGAAGAGACGACGGTCATCGTCGCGCCGATGTTCCACGCCTGGGGCTTCTCGCAATTGGCGTTCGCGGCGTCGCTGGCCTGCACCATCGTCACGCGCCGCAAGTTCGACCCCGAGGCCACCCTCGCGCTCGTCGACACCCACCGCGCCACCGGACTGTGCGTCGTCCCCGTCATGTTCGACCGGATCATGGACCTGCCCGACGCCGTGCGCGCCCGCTACAGCGGACGCACTCTCCGCTTCGCCGCCGCCTCGGGATCACGCATGCGCCCCGACGTGGTAACCGCCTTCATGGACCAGTTCGGCGACGTCGTCTACAACAACTACAACGCCACCGAGGCCGGCATGATCGCCACCGCGACACCGGCCGACCTGCGTGCCGCGCCCGACACCGCGGGCCGGCCCGCCGAGGGGACCGACGTCAGGATCCTCGACCCGGAGTTCCGCGAACTCCAGACCGGCGAGGTGGGCACGATCTACGTGCGCAACTCGACGCAGTTCGACGGCTACACGTCGGGCGCCACCAAGGACTTCCACGAGGACTACATGTCCTCGGGCGACGTCGGCTACCTCGACGACACGGGCCGGTTGTTCGTGGTCGGCCGCGACGACGAGATGATCGTCTCCGGCGGCGAGAACGTGTACCCGATCGAGGTGGAGAAGACGCTGGCCGCGCACCCCGAGGTCGCCGAGGCGGCGGTACTCGGCGTCGACGACGCCGAGTACGGGCAGCGCCTCGCGGCATTCGTGGTCCTGACAGACGGCTCGTCGGCCGGGGTCGACGACCTCAAGGCACACGTCCGCGAGAATCTGGCGAACTACAAGGTGCCGAGGAGCATCACGGTGCTGGAAGGTTTGCCGCGGGGCAGCACTGGCAAGATCCTTCGGCGTGAACTCTCCGAACTGGCTACGCGCGATGCGCCGTAGGCGGCGCTTCCCCGTCGTCCGCGCCACCGCCGAGGTACTCAACGCCGCCAACGCGGTGCAACCGCTCGGCCGCGAGGGTTACGTCACGATTCCCGTGTTCTTCCTCGGCTGGCCTACCGGCGAGGCTGCCCCGGTGATCGCGGGCGCCTCGATGCTCGACGCGCTGCGCCGGGGAATCCGCGGTGACTTCCGCGGGACCGAGGGACGAATCGCATTGGGGCTGACGGCCGCGTCCTGGGCTCTGCTGGGCTACGTGTACGCCCGGAACAAGCGGTCTCGACCGGCGTTCGAGGAACCGTTGCGCAAGGCCCTCGGCGACGACTACGTCACCGTCGCCAAGGCAGAGCGGCGTCGCAGGCCCGGTGGCGTCCTGCGCACGTCGTGGTCGCGCCGGGCGTACGTCAAGAAGACCGACGTCGTCCGCTACGGGCCGCACCGCGCCAACGTCGCCGACATCTGGCACCGGTCGGACCTGCCCCTCGACGGCAAGGCACCCGTGCTGCTGCAGGTCCCCGGCGGCGCATGGGCGATCGGCATGCGCCGCCCGCAGGCCTACCCGCTCATGGGCCACCTCGCCGACCGCGGTTGGATCTGCGTGTCGATGGCCTACCGGATCAGCCCGCGGCACACGTGGCCCGCGCACATCATCGACGTCAAGCGAGCCCTGGCGTGGGTCAAGGAGAACATCGCCGACTACGGCGGTGATCCCGAGTCGATCTCGATCACCGGCGGGTCGGCGGGCGGTCACCTCTGCGCCCTCACCGCGCTGACGCCGAACGAACCCCAGTGGCAGCCGGGATTCGAGGACGCCGACACCTCCGTCTCGTGCGCCGTGCCCATCTACGGCCGCTACGACTGGTTCACCAGCAAGGGATCCGGGCGACCCGAGTTCATCTCGATCCTGCAAAAGTTCATCGTCAAGCGGCCGTTCGCCGAGGCGCGCAACCTGTATCTCGAGGCGTCACCGATCACGAAGGTCCGCGCGGATGCGCCGCCGTTCTTCGTGCTGCACGGCGAGGACGACTCGATCATCCCCGTGCAGGAGGGGCGCGACTTCGCCGCCGCACTCTCAGCGGTGTCGAAGAACCCCGTCGTCTACGCCGAGATCCCGCACGCGCAGCACGCGTTCGACTTCTTCGGCTCACCGCACGGCGACTACACCGCCCAGGCGGTCGGCCGGTTCCTGGACTGGGTGCGCGCGAAGCGCGACTAGGGAGCCATGACGTTGTCGGGCACCACAAGATCCGCGGAAAGTCCTGCTGCCGAGCGGATCTCGACGAACGCGCGGGTCATCGCGTCGGTCAGCTCGTGGGGGTCCTCGAGCGTCGCACCGTCGGACAGCACCGACACGTTCAGCTGGTCGACGTAGCTCCACACCGTGATGTTCAGCCCGCTGCCGGTGGTGAGCGGACCCACCGAGTAGATCTCGGTGACCAGAGCGCCACCCACCCGACCGTGTTCGCGAGGACCGGGGACGTTGGAGATGGGCAGGTTCAGCACCTTGTTCTGCCCGTCCTTCTCCGCGAGCCAGCCGAACAGCCGTTCCGCCGGGGCCGGCGGGAAGTACGCCGACCACCGGCTGACGAGTTCCGGCCCCATGAGGTGGTGCGTCTCCTTGGCCTCGACGGCCGCGTCGTGCACGGCTCGGACGCGCTCGAGGGGGTCGGCGAGCTCGATGGGGACCACCATCATCACGCCGGTGAAGTAGTTGCCCGAGACACGATCTCGGGAGAAGTCGAAGCTCACCGGAACCGACGCCAGCAGCGGGTGGTCGGCGTGGTGGTCGTACTTCAGCGACAGTTCGCGTAGCGCGCCCGCGGAGATCGCCAGCACCATGTCGTTGATCGTCACGCCGAGGTGCTTCGCCGTCTCCTTGACGTCGGCGAGTCCCAGTGTGGCCGTGGCGAATTTGCGGGTGGCGTCGACGCGGTGGTTCATGAACGACGGCGGCGGGGTGAACGGACGCGTCAGTTCGGGGGACAGCTTCTTCGAACTCTTGCGGACCCTGCCGATGCCCTCGGCGGTGTAGCGCATGACGCCGGGGAGACGCTGGATCTGCCGGAGGTGGTCGACGAAGGCGGAGCGCACCAGTTCGGTCCTGGCCGGCGCCGGATCCGTTGCGTACGAATCGCGGTCGGCCTGCGGGCTGGTCTCGAGGTCCATGCCTCGTGCAAGGAGATTCGCCGACGCCACGCCGTCGGCGAGGGCGTGATGGATCTTGCCGAGGACGGCGATCCGGCCGTTGGCGAGACCCTCGATGAAGTACATCTCCCACAGCGGCCTGCTGCGGTCCAGCGGGGTGCTGGCGATCTCACCGATGGCCTCGTCGAGTTCGCGTCGGCCGCCCGGACTCGCGACGCGCCAGGGCCGTACGTGATAGTCGAGGTCGACCTCGCAGTTCTCCCGCCACATCGGGTGGTGGAACTTGAAGGGGATGTCGACGAGTTCGTAGCGGAACGGGTCGAGCTTGTAGAGCCTGCCGTGGATCACCTGGCGGAACTCGTCGACGCCGAACTGCCGGCCGTCGAGTTGCGAGATGTCGATCACGGCGAGCTTCAGGGTGTGCATGTGCACCGTGGGGGTCTCGGTGTACAGCAGCACCGCGTCCCACCCGCTGAGCCTCTTCACCGGAACACCTCCACCGACGGGCGCGTACGCCTCCCGCGCGGCTGCGCGAGGACGATTCCAGACGCGGTGGCTATATAACCTGCTTGGAGCCCATCACCGTATGGTTTCGGTGAACCTGGTTGAGGAACAACCCGATTGCGCGGGCCATCGGCCCGGTGCGGGCGCCGTCGGTCATGTCGAAGCCGTGTCCGGCGCCGGGCAGTTCGACGTAGCTGACCACCGAACGCGACACCCGCTTGAGCTTCTCGACGAAGTCGCGGGCCTGTTTGACCGGGATGACGGTGTCGCCGGATCCGTGGATCACGAGGAACGGCGGGGCATCCGGCCGTACCTGGGCCAGTGGGGACGCCTTCCGGAACAACTCCGGGTGCCTGTCGATTTTGCGCTTCACGACGACGCGTTCGAGGAAGTCGACGAACCGTGCCCGCTCGACCGTCGACCGGTCCTCCCAGCAGTAGCGGCCGTAGATGCCGATCACCGCGTCGACCGAGGTGTCCGATCCCTCGGGCAGCTCGTCCTGCATCTCCGGGTCGTTCGGGGTGAGGCCGGCAAGCGCGGCGAGGTGTCCACCGGCCGACGTGCCCGCGATCGCGACGAAGTTCCTGTCGCCACCGAACTTGTCGACGTTGGCGCGCGCCCAGGCGATCGCCGTCTTGACGTCGGTGATGTGCTGCGGCCACCGGTTGTTCGGCGCGACGCGGTAGTCGATGGACAGGCACACCCAGCCCATCTCGGCGAGGTGGGACATCAGCGCGTAGCCCTGCAGGATCCGGCTGCCGTGCACCCACGCGCCGCCCGGCACGAAGATCAGCACGGGGGCGGGCTGGGCGGGCAGTTCCCGGGGCCGCCAGACGTCGAGGAGCTGCGAGGGATGGTCGCCGTACCGCACCGACGAGCGGTAGACGTTGCGGCGGTGCGCATGCGCCTTCCACACCGGCGGGGTGCCGTCGGGGGCGGGCCACTCCTCGTCGAGGGTGTCGGCATGAACGACCCCGCGCAGCGCGGTCTGGGCCACGGCGCTCGCGGCGTCACGGTCCTTCCTGCGCAGCTCGGCGGCTCCGGGGGCCAGCATCGACTTGGCCGCGGCACCGATCAGCTCGGGCGCCTGCCGCATGCCCCAGATGGTCATCGCGGTCATGCCGCCCAGCGGTTCGAGGTGCTTGCCGACCACGGGCAGTGAGGCTGCGCCGACGCTCATCGCCAGCAGGCGGTCCGACGGGCTCGCGGTCATCAGCCAACGCAGCCGCGTCGTCATCGTTGGGCCTGGATACCGGACGTCCGGTCGAGCCGTCATCGGGCGACTGTATACCCGCCACCTGGGCTGAAGCGACAGATGAGCGATTCTGTCTACACATGACGATTCGGTCATTTGTTCGTGATCCACATCACATGCGCTGACCAGGCCTTCGGTGGTTGAGTCGAGGTCGTGGCCACCTCCGCGCTCGCGCTCACCGACGACCATCGCGCCCTCGCCGAATCGGCGTCCGGCCAGCTCAGACGCCTCGACGTCCGAGCGCTCGGACGCGACACGCTGGAGTCGGGTTCGCGCCATCCCGCCCAGCTGTGGACGGCGGCCACCGACCTCGGGTGGCAGGGCCTGGCGATCCCGGAGGAACACGGTGGCGCAGGCTTCGGCCTCGCCGAACTCGCCGTCGTCCTCGAGGTGCTCGGCCGCGAACTGGCGCCGGGCCCGTTCTTGCCGACGGTCGCGGCGGCCGTCGTGATCGACCGGTGCGGATCGGACGACGTCCGCGCCGACCTGCTTCCCGGCCTCGCCGACGGATCCACCGTGGCCGCCGTGGGCCTGGGCGGATCGGTGGTGCTCGGACGGGACCTGGTGGCCTCCGGTGAGGTCCCTGCGGTGCTGGGGGCACCCGACGCCGCGATGCTGGTGCTGGTCAGCGGTGACGACGTGCTGATCCTCGATGCCGGCGGGGACGGCGTGACCGTCACCCCGACGGACGCCCTGGACACCACCCGCAGCATGGGGACGGTCACGGTGCACGACGTCACGGTGGACGAGACGCGGGTGCTACGCGGCGCAGCCCGGCGTGCCCGCACGGCGTTCCGCACGCTGGCGGCCGCGGAGGCGGTGGGGATCAGCTGGGCCACGTTGGACACGGCCGTCGAGTACGCGAAGGTCCGCGAGCAGTTCGGCCGGACCATCGGCACGTTCCAGGCCGTCAAGCACCACGCCGCCAACATGCTCGTCGACGCCGAGCAGACCACGGCGGCGACGTGGGACGCGGCCCGCGCCGACGACCTGGACGGCGCGTGGTTCCCCGCCGCCGTCGCCGCATCCCACGCGATCCGTACACAGGTCTCCAACGCGCAGATGAATATTCAGCTGCACGGCGGTATCGGCTTCACGTGGGAGCACGACGCGCACCTGTATCTGCGGCGAGCCCGCACCCTGGCGGCGGTGACCGCCGACGGCGGCGACCCCCTCGTCGACGTGGTGGAGGCGCAACGACGCGGCCAGGCCCGCGGTGCGGTGTTCACGTTGCCGGAGGAGGCCGAGGTGCACCGGGCGGCCGCCCGCGAGGCCGTCGCCACCGTGCTCGGGCTGCCCGCGGACCGGCGCCGCGACTTCCTGGTGGAGTCCGGCTACCTCGTGCCGCACTGGCCCAAGCCCTGGGGACGCGAGGCCGGTGTCCTCGAGCAGTTGGTGATCGAGGAGGAGTTCGCCTCGGTGGAGCGACCCGACATGGGCATCACGGGGTGGGTCACGCTGACCATCGCCCAGGCGGGCAACGACGACCAGCGGGAGCGCTGGGTGGAGCCCGTGCTGCGCGGCGAGGTGATGTGGTGCCAGCTGTTCTCCGAGCCCGGCGCGGGGTCCGACGCGGCGGCGGTGCGGACGGCGGCGAAGCGGGTCGACGGCGGATGGCGCATCACGGGCCAGAAGGTGTGGACCAGCCTCGCGCACCAGTGCCAATGGGGGCTCGCCACGGTGCGGACCAATCCCGACGCACCGAAGCACGCCGGCGTCACGATGATGGCGATCGACATGTCCGCCGACGGCGTGACCGTCAACCCCCTGCGCGGACTGACCGGCCACTCGCACTTCAACGAGGTGTTCTTCGACGACGTGTTCGTCCCCGACGGCGACGTTGTCGGTGACGTCGACAAGGGCTGGCTGGTGGCCCGCGCGACGCTGGGCAACGAGCGGATCTCGATCGGCGGGGGCTCGTCGGCGCCCACCGGCTTCGGCCCGGACGACCTGGTCGCGCTGCTCGACGCCGCGTCCCCCGAGGTGGCCGCCGCGCACGTGCGGCGGGCCGGTGAGGCCATCGCCGAGGGACACACACTGCGGCTGCTGAACCTGCGACGCGTCACGAGGGCGATCACGGGCGCCGAACCGGGACCCGAGGGCAACGTCACGAAGCTCCTGGTCGCCGAGCAGTGCCAGCACCTGACCGAGGTCGGCATGGACCTGGCCGCGGCCGCGGCGGTGGCGGGGCTGACCCCGCAGCTCACGCTCGCCTACATGGGCAACCGCGGGATGACGATCGCCGGCGGCACCTCCGAGATCACGCGCAACACGATCGCGGAACGGATCCTCGGTCTGCCGCGCGATCCGCTGCTGAAGTAACGATCCAGCGCCAACCAAAGCACGATGCGGCGTCCTCGCGTAGCGGGGCCGTTTCAGCTGTGCCAGGCTCTGAAGTCGTGGCTGGCACACCCCGTTGCCCGGCCGCCGAATGCGGCGTCCGGGCTGAATCACTACGGTCGCGCCGGTGAAGGACTCAGACCTCGACACCGCGCTGGCCGCGCTGGCGCGCCGGCGGGACGAGGCGGCGAGCGGTTCCGGCGCCTCCCGGTGTCCCTCACCCACCACGCGGACCAACCGGCGGGCGGCGATCGGTCTGCTGCTCATCGGCCTGCTGGTCGGCGGCACGCTGCAGCTGACGGCGCCCGACTCGATCATCCGCGACGCGAACAAGGACAGCCGCGCGGCCAAGGTCTTCGCCAACTCCGAGCCCGGGACCTGCCTCAGCTGGCCTGCCGACGAGCCCGAGAAGCCGTCGTTCGTGCAGTGCAGCAGCGACCATCTGTTCGAGGTCGCCAAGTCCGTCGACATGGACGCCTTCGCCGAGCCGTGCCAGCGCGCGGTCAGCGAGTACCTGGGACCCCGATACGACCCGAACAGCCGGTTCACCAGCAGCGTGCTCTGGGCCGGTGACGCCGCCGCCGCTCCCGCCGACCGCAAGCTGCTGTGCGGACTGCAACTGCTGGGCGCCGGCGCGAAGCCCATGCCGTTCACGGGTCTGGTCGCCGAACTCGACCAGTCGAAGGTGTGGCCGACGGGCACGTGCCTCGGCGTCGATGGTGCGACCACCCGCCCCACTGACGAGATCGTCGACTGCGCCCAGCCGCACGCCGCCGAGGTGGCGGGGGCAGTGAGCCTCGCTCAGCGCTTCCCGACCACGCCTCCCACCGAGGCCGATCAGGACGCGTTCCTCCGCGACGAGTGCACCCGGCTCGCGGAGGGATACCTGGCGCCGGGTGGGTTGCAGGCCGCCGGTCTGGTGCCCGAGTACACCGCGCTCGCGAGGACGAGCTGGGCGGCGGGCAGCCGTCAGGTGTCGTGCAACGTGGCGCCGCCCGCCGGCCCGGAGTGGAAGCCGTTGCTGGGCAGGGTCGGTCGTTTGCAGAGTGACGTGCCGGCGCCGGCTGCGCCCGCACCTGCCGCGCCGTCGCCCGTGCCTGCCGCACCGGCACCTGCGCCGGCCCCGGTCGTGGCGCCGCCCCCGCCCGTGTACACCGAACCGCTCGCGCCGGCGCCGACCGCGGGACCGGCGGAACCCATTGCGCCGCCGCCGACTTCCCCGCCGCCGAGCACGACCGAGACCAGTCCGCCCTCGGAGCCCGCCCCGCCGCCACCCAGCTCGCCGCCGCCGTCGCCTACCTCCTCGGAGCCGCCGCTCGGCCCCCCGCCCGGTCCCGCCCCCGGCGAGGTCCCCCCGGAGGCACCGCCCGCCAACGTCCTCGAGATCCCGGGGCTGGCGCCCATCACGCTGCCCGCCCCACCCCCGTAGCCCGGTTGCCTTCCTCGGCGAGCGTGCGTGTCTGCGGGCGACACGCCGGGGTGGAAGCTGAGTTCGCGCACGCTCGCGGGACGCTCGGTTGGACGGTCGCCCGATGAAGGGTTTACGGTTCGTGCGTCGCGTGGATGGTCTGGCGTATGTGTTCGTCCGAGATGGCGAGTTGGACGGCTATCCCGACTACAAGCGCATCGACGGCGACGTCTGGTGCCGTCGGCTCCCCGACTTCGGCTGGGCGGTGTGCGACGGAAGCGGCGCAGTGTCCGGCCGCCCGTTCGAAGACGCGGGATCCGGTGACGTTCCGCCGGTGGGTGTATGGGTCAGTTACAAGGGCGATTGGTCGTACGTGTAAGCCTTGGTGCGAGTGGACGACGCCTGAGTCTCGGGATCTGCGCGAGCGTTCCGCGAGCGTGCGCCGACTCGGGTCCTGATCCGGCGTGTCGCCCGCAAACACGCACGCTCGCCGGAGAAGCGAGACCGGTCAGCGGAGGGCGGCGCGGCCGCGGATCCGGCCGAGCAACACCAGGGCAAGCAGCGTCACCAGCAGCAGGATGCTCGTGCATGCGGCGGCCTGCAGGGCCTGGCCTCGGTCGGTCAGTGCGAAGATGCTGACGGGCAAGGTCTTCCAGGTCGCGGGGTAGACCATCACGGTGGCGCCCAGCTCGCCCATCGACAGCGCGACCGCCAGTCCGGCCGCCGCACCCAACGCGGGCATCAGCAGCGGCAGCGTCACCTTGACCAGCACCCGCGTCGGACTCGCACCGAGCGACTCCGCGGCCTGCCGGTAGGCCGGGTCGAGCCGGTCGAGCGCCGCCGACACCGCGCTGAACGCGAACGCGAGCACCAGCACGGCGTGCGCGAGGATGACGATCCACCGCGTACCGCCGAGCAGCAGCGGCCGTTCGTTGAACGCGATGAGCAGGCCGAGGCCGATCGCCACCGACGGCACCGCGATCGGCAGGTGGAACACCGCGTCGACCACGCGAGCCAGCCACGGCGGGCACTCCCGCGCCGCGAGCGCCGCCCACGTGCCCAGCACCAGCGCCACGCCACCCGCCAGGAACGCCGTCTGCAGGCTCACCGACAGGCTCGCCAGGTTCTCTCCCGAGAGCGCGTCGCCAACGTGATCGAAGCCGAGATCCGACGGCAGCGGTCCCGTCCACGACCCGGCGAGTCCGGCGGCGACCACGGTGCCCAGCGGCGCGATGAACACGACGAGCACCACCAGACCGAAGACCGCGAGCAGCACAGCCCTACTTCGGCGGGTCCACAACAGCATCGGTCTCACCCCTCCCCGTCATCAGGCGTGCGAAGACCACCCGGTAGAGCGTGTACAGCGTCAGCGACAGCGCGATCTGCACGGTGGCGATCACCGCGGCGCCCGGCAGGTCGAACGTCACGATGCCGCGCGTATAGATCAGCACCGGCAGCGTGGTCACGCCCTTCGCGCCGGTGAATAGCACGATGCCGAACTCGTTGAGCGTCAACAGCAGAACGAGGCTGCCACCCGCCACCAGTGCGGGCCACGCCTCTGGCAGCACCACCGTCCGCAGCACCCGCAGCGGTGACGCCCCCAGGCTGGCCGCCACGTCGAGCTGCGCCCGCGGCAGCGTCGAGAACGAGGCCAGCAGCGGGCGGATGACGAACGGCGTGAAGAACGTGATCTCGGCGGCGATGACACCCGCCGGCGTGTAGAGGAAGTTCAGGAGCGGCGACGCGTCGCCCGTCAGCCCCGCGAGCGCCGCGTTCACCGCGCCCGCGGTGCCGTAGAGGAACGTGAACGCCAGCGTGATCAGGAACGACGGCAGCGCCAGCACGGTATCGATGAGCCGTCCCACCACCTGTGAGCCGGGGAACGGCACGAAGGCCAGCACGATCGCCAGGAAGGTACCGAGCACCAGGCAGCCGACCGTCGACGTCGCCGCAATGGCGATCGTGCGCCACAACGCATCCCGGAATGCCTCCGACCCGAGCACGCCGCCCCACGTCGACGATCCCGTCGCTCCGCCGAACGACTCGAGGCACACCCTGACGAGCGGGTACAGCACCGCTGCCAGCACGACGAGCAGCGGCGGCACCGCCCACCACACGGCCCGCGACCGCGGCGGATCGGTCCGCCGCGCGGTGGCCTCGGGTGCCGGTGCGTCGAGGACCGTCACGGCGATGCGACCAGCACGCCGGCCGGCTCGGGGAACCGGACCCCGACCTCGGTGCCGATCTCGAACCGGGCATTGCCGGGGACGTCGACGTCGAGCAGCTGGTCGGGCATGCCGCCGACCGACAGCACCAGCCTGGTGGTCGCGCCGCGCCACGCCGCTGCGGTCACGTTGGCGCGCAACGCGTCCCGGTCGCCCAGCGACACGATGCGCAGAGCGTGCGGGCGGACGCAAAGCAGCGCTCTGGAGCCGGGCGCCCAGTCCACGCGGCCCACCGCCGGCTGCGGAGCCTCGGTGTTGGCGGTCTTGTGGGCGAAGGTGACCAGCGCCGAGGTGCCGATCACCCGGCCCACGGTGCAGGGAATGAGGTTGGCGCCGCCGAGGAATGCGGCGGTGAAGCTCGTCGGCGGCCGCTTCCACAGATTGTCGGCGGTGTCGACGTCCATCAGGCGAGCGTCGTTCATCACCACGATGCGGTCGGCCAGGGCGAGCGCCTCCGATTGATCGTGGGTGACGTAGAGCATGGCGGTGTCCGGCAGCGCCTCCTTCAGCCGCTGCAGCTCGGCCAGCATCGACTGTCGCAGTTGGGCGTCGAGTGCGGCGAGTGGCTCGTCGAGGAGCAGGACCTTCGGCCGGATCGCCAGCGCGCGGGCGATCGCGACGCGCTGCTGCTGGCCGCCGGAGAGTTCGCGCGGCAGGCGGCCTGCATAGGCGGACATGCCGACCATGTCGAGGGCCTCGGCGACCCTGCCGGCGACCTGCGCCCGTGGCACCCGCTGCGATCTCAAGCCGAAGGCAACGTTGTCGGTTACCCGCATGTGCGGGAACAGGGCGTAGGACTGCAGGACCACGCCGATGCCCCGCTTGGCCGGCGGCAGGTCGGTGACGTCGCGACCGGCCAGTCGCACCCAGCCCGACGTCGGTCGCACGAACCCCGCCAACGCGTTCAGCGCCGTCGACTTGCCCGATCCACTGGGACCGAGCAGCGCCACCGTCTCCCCCGCCGCCACGCGGAGGTTGAAGTCGACCAGCGCCGCGGTCGCCTTCCTACCCCGCCCGTAGCTCACCCCGACGCGGTCGAAGACGATTGCAGGCGAATCTTTTTCGAGTGCTGTGGTCGTCGACGGCGCGGCGGTCGTCCGCCCGAGCCCGATGTCGGTCACGTCAGCTACCGGTCGCCTTCTGGTACGCCGCCAGGTCGGCGTCGAGGTCGGCCAGGACGGAGTTCCAGTCCGGCACCATGACGTCGACGCCGGCGAGGACGCCGGACGGGGTGTTCGGCTCGGCGGCTCCCGACGACTCGGTCAGGGACGTCAGTACCGGGATGCCGAGGGCATCGGTCGCGACGGTCTTCTGGACGTCCTCGGAGATCAGGTACGCCAGTAGCTTCTTCGCGCCGTCGGCATGCGGTGCGCCCTTGGTCACGCCTGCCACGTAGGGCAGCGAGACGGTCGTCTTCTTGCCGCTCGCGTCGGCCGGGATGAAGATCCGGAACGTCGAGCCGTCGTCCTTGATGGAGCCGAGGTTCATCTGCACGTCCCCGTTGGCGACCAGCAGCTCGCCATTGCTCACCTTGGGCTGGAGCTTGCCGGTCGACGACGACGGGCCGACGTTGTTGGCCTGCAGCTTCGTCAGGTAGTCCAGCGCGCCAGGCTTGCCCATCAGCTGCTGCAGCAGGATCAGCACCGCCGTGCCGTCGCCGGCCTGACCGGGCGTGGAGTACTGCAGCTTGCCCTTGAACTCGGGCTTCAGCAGGTCGTCCCAGGTCGCGGGCTGCGGGTTGGCGCCGGGGTTGGCGATGAAGCTCAGCGCGTTGTTGACGATCGGGACGTAGCTGGCGTCGGGACCCACCTGGTCGCTGGGGATCCCGCTGGCGTCGACGCCACTGGGCTGCAACAGGTTCGACTCGGCGGCCTTCTGAATGAACGGAGGCAGCGTCACCAGCAGGTCGGCCTGCGGGTTGGACTGCTCCTTCTCGACCCGCGACACCACCTCGCCGGAGCCGGCCTCGACGATGTTCACGTTGATGCCGGTGTCGTCGGTGAACTGCTTGAACCGCCCCTCGTACCAGGTCGCGAGGCCGTCGGCGCTGTAGACGGTGATCGTCTCACCGCCGCCGGAGCCCGACGAGCCGGTGCCGCCGCACGCGGTCATGGTGAGCGCGAGGAGAGCGGCGAGGCCCGCCCGCAGCAGTGGTCTCGTCATGGTCAGCCCTTCGCGGTGCGGTTGGAGGTGATGATCAGGTCGGCGAACTCGGCAACGTCGGCGACGACATGGGTCGCGTGGGCGGCCCACAGCCGGTCGGCATCGTGGGCGCCGGTGAGAGTGCCTGCGGCGACGGCACATCCGGCACGGAGTGCGCTCTCGACGTCACTCGAGGTGTCGCCGAGGGCGGCAACTGAGGTGACCGCGTCGGCCTCCAGCCGGATCAGCGCGGTGAGGATCAGGTCCGGGTACGGGCGGCCGCGGACGCCGTTCCCGGGGGCCAGGACGAGGTCCGGCAGCGTCTGCCATCCGAGCGCGGCGAGCAGTTTCTCCTGCGTCGTGCCACTGAAGCCGGTGGTCAGTGCGACCTTCACCCCGGCGTCCCGCAGCAGCGTGATCGCCTCTGCCGCGCCGTCGATCGGCCGTGCACCGCCCTCGTCGATGGCCCGCTCGTATGCGCCCTCGAACTCGGCGTTGGCGCGCTGGGCGCGGTCCTCGTCGCCGAACAGCCCACGGAACACCACGATCTTGGACTGACCCATGGTGTCGAGCACGTACTGGCGTGCGCGGTCGCGCTCCGGTCCGTCGGTGGGCAGACCCACCGCGGTGGCGGCGGCGTCGAACGCGCTGACCACCAGCCCGTCGTCGGCGACGGTGGTGCCGGCCATGTCGATGACGGCGAGTTGAATCTCGTTGTCGGGCATGTCAGTTCCTCTCAGAGTTCAAGCAGATCGGCGGTCTGTTCGGCGATGACGGGGCCCAGCGTCATGCCACGACCACCCGGGCCGGTGACCACCCATACGCCGTCGTCGGCCATGACGCGGCAGACCAGCTCACCGGGCTCGATGCACTGGCTGTAGACGCCCGCCCACCGTTGCCGGATCGTGGGCAGCGGCCGGCCGAGGAACTCCTCGACGACGCCGGTCAGGTAGGCGTACGGCGACTCGTGGACGTCGAAGTCGAACGGCTCGTCGTAGGCATGGGTGTCGCCGATCGTGAGACCGCCGTGCGCGCGCTGCACGCACAGCAGTTGCATCCGGCGTTCGGCGGCGACGTCGTCCTGCGGTTCGGCGTCGCGGAGGGCAGTCAGCGCGTCGCCGGCGAAACCCGGGTAGTAGCGGAAGCTGTCGCCGTCGGCGATCGACGTTGTGAGCGTTTCACCGAGCGGTTCGGTCTGCATCATCTGCAGCCGCACGCGTCGCACCGGCAGGTCGCCCGCGATCTCCCGGGTGAGGCCACCGTGGGCTGCGCCGGGGCACACGATCACGAGGTCGGCGTCGTACCGGCGGCCGCGGTCGTCGACGACGGTCCGCCCGGACACCGAGCGCGCCTCCGTGCCGGGCACCCACTGGTAGCGACCCGACGCTTGGAGGTGGCTGCGGATGGCGGGCAGGGCCTGGCGGGACTCGACGGCCGCATCGGTCGAACAGTGCAGTGCGCCAATGAACTTGCCGCGCAGGGCCGGGTTGATCTCGCGTACCCGATCCGCGTCGACGAACTGGAAACCCCGGGCAGCGGCGTCGGACCGCGTGGCGGCCTCCTCGGCGACGGCGACTTCTCGCGGGGTCCGCAGCAGGGTCAGCGACCCGACGGGCCGGAACCCGACGCCCGGGACGTCGGCACCGATCCGCTCCCACAGCTCGCGGGACCGCAGCGCGGCCTCCAGTTCGACGGCCGAGCGGCCGGAGACCCACACCAGTCCGAAGTTGCGCACCGTGGCGCCGCGCGCCTCGACCTCGCGTTCGAGGTGGGTGACGTGGTGGCCGCGTCGAACGGCCTCCAGCGCATGGGCGGTGCCGAGGATGCCGCCGCCGATGATGGTCATACGCATGGGAACAGACCTTTCAAGGTGTGGACGTCGCCGCACCGACCTCCGGATGGTCGGGGGCGGAACAACAGGTTAACAATTGGTATAGACCAATTGGGGTTACACTCGACGCATGCACCAGCTGGCCGAGACCGCCACCGTCCTGCGTTCGCTGCGTGGCGTGTGGGACGAGGAGGCCGTCGACGAACTCGACCACGCGCTGCAGTCCGCGGCGCGGGCCGTCGACGACGGCGCCGACGACGAACTGGTCCTCGCCGCTGCCCTACACGACGTCGCACACAGCCCGCTGCTCGGGCCGTCGACGGCGCACGACGCGGCCGCCCGGAAGTGGTTGCGACCACGCTTCGGCGAGCGCGTCGCGTGGCTGGCAGGCGCCCACGTCGCCGCCAAGCGTTACCTGACCGCCACCGAACCTGGTTATGCGGCAGCACTTTCCGAGACGTCGGTCGCCTCGCTGCAGGCGCAGGGTGGCGCGGGCGTCGACGCGGCGTGGACCGAGCACCCGTGGTGGCCGGACGCCCTGCGGCTGCGCCGCTACGACGACGCGGCGAAGGATCCGGCCGCGCGCGGACTGACGGTGGCCCAGGTGCTGTCAATCGCCGAACGGGTGGCCGCGCGGTGAGCAAGCCGCACCAGATCCGCACGGCGCTCGACGAACTGCTCGACGGGCTCGTCGAGGGCGATCCGTTCCCGCCCGAGCGGGAACTCGCGACGAGGTTCGGCGTGGCCCGCGAGACCCTGCGCCAGGCGCTGCACGAACTGCTCGTCGAGGGCCGCATCGAGCGGCGCGGCCGCGGCACCGTCGTCGCGAAGTCAAAACTGGTGCAACCGCTTTCGCTGAGTTCCTACACCGAGGGCGCGCTGCGGATGGGTCGTAAGCCCGGCCGCATCCTGGTGACGTGGGACGACGTGCCCGCCACCGCCGAACTGGCCGACGCCCTCGACGTGACGGAGGGCGTCGCGGTGATGCGCCTCGAGCGCATCCTGCTCGCCGACGGTCAGCGCATCGGACTGGAGAGCACCCACCTGCCGAGCCACCGCTTCGGCACGTTCCGCAAGACGTTCGACCCCACCACCTCGCTGTACGCGGCGATTCGGGCGACCGGCGTGACGTTCGGGTCGGCTGTCGAGCGCATCGAGACGGTGCTGGCGGCTCCGCGAGAGGCCGGGCTGCTCGAGTCGACGACGGCGATGCCGATGCTGCGGTTGCACCGACGCTCGCTGGACACCGACGGGACGCCGATCGAGGTGGTGCATGCGCTGTACCGCGGGGATCGGGTCGCGTTCGAGGCGCGGCTCACCTGAGCGCGAGCGTGCGCAAACTCAGGTCTGGGGTCGGCGTGTCGCCCGCAGACACTGGAGCCGCTTGCGGAACGCTCGCCGAAGGGGCCAACCACGCACGGGGCCGGCAGTAGGGTCGAGCGCGTGGACGACTTTCACCCCGAACTGCGTCGCATGGCCCGCCGGCTGCCCCGCACGGTGATCACCAAGCGGTCGCTGCCCGTGCTCCGCACACTGTCGAAGGCCATGGACCGCAAGGCGGCACCCACGGACGTCGAGGTGCTGACCCTGTCGTCGGGCGTCGGCGTCCGGCTGCACCGTCCCGCCGGGGCCACCGCGCCCGGCCCCGCCGTGCTGTGGATCCACGGCGGCGGCTACGTCATCGGCAGCCCGAGCCAGGACGACGCCGGCTGCCGCAAGCTCGCCGACCAGCTCGGCGTCACCGTCGCCGCGGTGAAGTACCGACTGGCGCCGGAGAACCCGTACCCGGCGGCGCTCGACGACTGCCACGACGCGCTCGTCTGGCTGGCGGGGCTACCGGCCGTCGACCCGTCGCGGGTCGCCATCGCCGGTGCCAGCGCGGGCGGCGGGCTCGCGGCGGCGCTCGCGCTGGCGGCGCGGGACCGCGGCCGGGTCGACGTGGCGGCGCAGGTGCTCGTGTACCCGATGCTCGACGACCGGTCGGCGCGCCAGGCCGGCCTCGACAGCGCGAACCACCGGTTGTGGACGCAGGCGTCGAACGTGTTCGGGTGGGCGAGCTACCTCGGCGGCGCCGACCCCGAGTCGGCCGTACCCGGGCGGCGCACCGATCTGGCCGGGTTGCCGCCGGCGTGGATCGGTGTCGGCTCGCTCGACCTGTTCCACGACGAGGACCTCGCCTATGCCGATCGTCTCCGGGAGGCCGGCGTGCCGTGCGACGTCGAGGTCGTTCGGGGCGCGTTCCACGGCTTCGACGGGTTGGCGCCGAAAGCCGCCGTCGCGCAGTCGTTCTTCGCCGACCAGGTCGACTTCCTGCGCCGCAACCTCACGCAGACGGAATCCGCGGAGGCCTGAACTCGCCGCCGCCGCGCGTCGCCGTCAGCTGCTCGGAGATCTGCTGGTGCGGCTGGCCCAGCGAGATGCGACTGACCTCGTCGAGTCGCCCGTAGTGGTCGCCGAGGTCGAGGTTCAGGGCGGCGAGGTACTCGTCGAGCTGCTCGACCGTGCGCGGCCCGATGATCGGCACGACTCCCGTCGGGGAGCGACGGCCACGCTCCAGCAGCCACGCCACCGCGACCCGGCCGGGCGGCACGTCCAGTTCGGCGGCCACCGCGAGCACCTCGTCCACGGTCGCCGTCTTCACCGGTCCGTCCTCGCTGTGCACCACCTTGTTCCACTCCGTCAGCCGGCCGGACGCGCCGTCGCGGTACTTCCCGGTCAGCAGGCCACCGCCCAGCGGCGACCACAGCGCGGCGCCCAGGCCGAGCGACTCCACCATCGGCAGGACGTCGCGGTCCGCGGTCCGCTCGACGAGGCTGTACTCGAACTGCACGGCGGAGATCGGCGACCAACCCCGGACCTCCGCGAGCGTCACGCCGCGCGCGGTGAGCCACGCCGGGAAGTTCGACAGCCCGGCGTAGAGCACCTTGCCGGAGGAGACGAGGTCATGGAACGCCCGCACGATCTCGTCGACGGGGGTGACGAAGTCGGGCCAGTGCACCCACAGCAGGTCGATGTAGTCGGTGTCCAGGCGGCGCAGGCTGTGCTCGACGGACCGGAACATGGCACGCCTGCCGTTGCCCGTCTGCAGCGCGCCGCTGCCTTCCTTGGTGCCGCCGACCGCGAACTTGGTGGCGAGGGTGACGTCCTCGCGACGGCCCGCGAGGATCCGGCCGAGGAACTCCTCGGACTGGCCCACCTGATAGGTCGCGGCGGTGTCGATGAAGGTGCCACCCGCCTCGGCGAACCGGTCGACGATCGCGCGTGACGTGTCGAGGTCGGCGCCGTAGCCCCATCCCGTGCCGAAGTTCCCAGCGCCAAGCGCCAGCTCGGAGACTCGTAAGCCGTTGTTACGGCCGAACGTGAAGTGCTTCATGGGAGCACCAAGTCCGAGACTGCTGGGTTCATTCCCTCGAACTCAGACGTGGTGGACGACGTGGCCGTCGATCACGGTGGCCACCACGCGGTCGGCGCGGAGGTCGGCCAGCAGGTCGTCGGCCGTCCCCTCCACCAGGACCAGGTCACCGGGATGACCGGGGGTGACCAGTCGCGGCACCGTCGGCCGCTCGGCCTCGCCGAGGAACATGGTGAGGGCGTCGAGCGGCGACACCGCCTCGGACGCCCCGAGCACCGCGCCCGACGCCGTCGTCCGGTGCACCGCGGCGCGCATCGCGGCCCACGGGTCCGCGTCGCCGAAGGGCATGTCGGTGGACAGCACGACGGGGACGTCGGCGGCGATCAACGAACTCACCCGCCACAGGTCGTCCTGCTCGCCCTCGGGGACGTCGGCGAGGTACTGGTCGCCGCGTTCGCACACGAAGTTGGGCTGCGTGGCGACGACGACGCCCAGCTCGGCCAGGTCCGCGAGGCAGTCGTCGGGCACGACGGCGGCGTGCTCGATGCGGTCACCGGGGACGCTGCCCGCCGCGCGCAGCGCCGCGATCGTCACGACGAGCTGGGCGGCGGTGACGCAGTGGACGGCGACGTGACCGTCGTCGTCGTGACGCCGCCCGATCCACGCCGTCAGATCCGCGAGGTCGAGGTCGTCGTCGTGCAGGATGCGCTTGCCGGGCGCGAGGGAGTGCACCCGCTGCAGCAGCTCGCCGTGCCGATGGGCCTCGGCAAACGCGACGACGTCCGCGATGCCGAGGTCGGGCGTCGCGTCCGTGACCCCGGTGACGCCGTACGCCGCGAGCCTGCGGCTGATCTCGGCGAGGCCGACCTCCCTGCGCGCCAACGCACCCGACCAGCCGCTGTCCGCACTGCGCAGCCGGCCGTCGGGATGGTCGGGCAGGCCGACGCGCTCGAGGCCGACGGTGTTCAGCGTCCACAGCACGCCGCTGCGGTGCTGGACGCGCACCGGCACCGGCGGCGACACGGCGTCGAGCGTCTCGCGGTCCAGCGGGCCGGCCACCGCGTCGTGATATGCGACGGCCCGGATCCAGCCGTCCTCGCCGACCGGCGCCGCGGCGAGCACCCGGGCGAGATCGTCGCGGCCGGCGGCGTCGCGGGGTCCCACGCGGACCGACGTCAGCGCCGCCGCCGCGGAGTGCAGGTGGACGTGATGGTCGTGCAGGCCCGGGAGCAGGGTGCGATGGGCGGCGTCGAGGACGTCCTCGTGCGGGCCGGGGGTCAGGCCCGTCCCCAGCTCGACGATCCGGTGTTCGACGCGGACGTCGCAGAGCCGGCCGTCGAGCAGCCGTGCCCGCTGGATCAGCACGGGGCCGGGCTCCTCTCGTCGAGCAGCCGGACCACCCGCGCGTGGTCGGCGTCGAGTGCGGCGGCGGGCGGCGTCGGGCGCGGCGCGACGGGCGCGAGGACCGGACCCGTGCCGTCGGTCAGTGGCAGGGCGGCGTACGTCGCGGCCACGTCGGCCATCGCCACGCGGACCTCCTCCCCGCCGCCGCGGTGCAGCGCCTCGACGACCGCCAGCGCGGCGTGCAGCCCGGTCAGCGGGTCGGCGATCGCGTCGCCGCAGAACACCGGACCGCGCCCGACGAGGCCGCCAGCGACGGCAGCGTCGTCCCCGAAGGCGACGCGTCGGAGTTCGTCCCGGTACCCCGTGATGCCGAGCCACACCCGGCCGCCGCGGCCCGTGACGTCCGCCGGTCCGAGGCCTCGACGGCGCAGACCCGCGGGACGCGACGACTCGACGACGACGTCGGCCGCCTCCAGCAGGATACGCAGCCCTTCGTCGTCGAAACTGGTTGCATAGCTGAGCTTTCCGCCGTTCACCCAGTCGAAGAAGGCCGACGGTCCGGCGCGGGTACCGTCCGGCCGGGACGGACTCTCGACCTTGACGACGGTCGCGCCCGCTCGTCTCAGCAGCTGGGCGCACGACGGGCCCGCCCACATCGACGACAGGTCGACCACGAGCAGACCGGCCGGCGTGCGCGGCGCGGTCGCGGTGCCGATCCGGCGCACCACCGGCGCCGCGGGCGTCGCCTCACCGAGTACCGCCGCGGGCAGGTCGAGCAGTCGCGCCCGTTCGACGACGTCGGCGGGAGTGCGACCGCGGGCCCACCGGCGCACCGCCGCCCACGGGTCGTCGACCGAGTCCTCCTCGACCAGCGCAGGCACCAGGTGGACGTCGTCGGTGCGGGACAGCGTCAGCGCGAACCAGCCGTCGGACGCGGGCAGGAGTCGGGTCGCGCCACCGGCGGAGGTCCGGCCGCGGCGGGTGAGGCCGAGAAGTGCCGCGCGGCCCGCCAGGAGTTCGGCGGCGTCCACGTCGACCCCGGTCAGCGCGGTGAACCTCGCGGCGGTCGACCGTGCTTCGGTCAGGACGGCGGCACGGCTGAAGTCTCCGAGCCCGTCGGCGGGGCCGGTGAGGCACGCCAGCCCGCTCGCGCCCCACGCATCGGCGTCGTCGTCCACCCGGCCATCATCCCCTCGGCCGGGCCCCCGAGGCTAGAACTGCAGGGCGGTGAATCTCCAGTCGAGCACCGGCCGGTCCGGCTCGCCCGCGCCGTCCGCGTGCACCAGGGATCGCAGGCTCAGCACGCCACCGCGGCCGTCCGGCAGCGGCCGGGCCGCCTCGACGTGGATCTCGCTGACGAGGGTGTCGCCCTCGTACACCGGGCCGGTGTGGTCGCACGACTGCCACCCCAGCACCGTCACCAGGTCGGGCAACGCCCTCGTCACCTGCGCCAGGGCCAGCCCGATGGTGTGGCCGCCGTAGACGAGCCGCCGCCCGCTGATCCGTGAATCATGATGGATGGCAGCGAGATTGAGAGTCAGTCGAGCCAGCTCCGGGGCACTGCTCACCACGTCGGCCGTCCCCGTCAGCACCGAACCGACCAGGTCGGGCTCGAAGCCCGAACCCGGGACGCGGACGCGGTAGGCCGCGGCGTCCCAGTCGGCGGTCGGATCGGGTGGCGCGGGGGCGTCCGCACCGATCGCGGACAGGTCGTCGGCGTGGCCGGTGTCGCCCGCACCGGGACTCAGCGGCAGCATCGCGCAGCGATGGAAGTCGAGGACCAACCGGTCGGCCTGGTCGATGGTCGTCATCCGCAGCGCAGCCATCCCGGTGGCCGCGCGGCCCGCCTTCGCCGAGTTCTGCCGCAGCCCAACGACTTCGGTGCGGGTGTAGAGGGTGTCGCCGAGGACGGGGAACCGGTGGAAGTCCAGACCGCGGTAGAACAGGTTGGCCTTGACCCGCTGCGTCGCGAGCGTCGACTGACCGATCGCCACGTCCGTGACGTAGCCGGGGTGGGCGAGCACCGCCGGCGCACCCGTGACGGCGTGGGTGAGCGTCGCGTCGAGCGGCAGTCGCAGCCGGTCGCCGATGATCGACTGGTGGACCGCGGCCGCGCCGTGGCCGAGCGTCACGGCGGGCGCGGCGTCGAACACCATCCCGACGTCCAGGTCGTCGAAGAACGGGCCGCCGTGCATTTGGCCGGACAAAGTCACGGGAAGTCATGCTGGCAGCGTCCTGATCGGCGTGTCAAGATGGGTTCCGATATGGCCGTACATATGAGTGCTCACGACCTGGACGCCGACGAAGCCATGCTGGTCGACACCGTCCGCGCCTTCGTCGACCGCGACGTGAAGCCGACCGTGCGCGACGTCGAGCACGCCAACGCCTACCCCGAGGCGTGGATCGAGCAGATGAAGCAGCTCGGGATCTACGGCCTCGCCGTGCCCGAGGACTTCGGCGGCACGCCCGTGTCCACCCGCTGCTACGTGCTGGTGACCCAGGAACTGGCCCGGGGCTGGATGAGCCTGGCCGGGGCGATGGGCGGACACACCGTCGTCGCCAAGCTCCTCGATCTGTTCGGCACCGACGAGCAGAAGCGGCGCTACCTGCCGCTGATGGCCACCGGCGAACTGCGCGCGACGATGGCGCTCACCGAACCGGGCGGCGGCTCCGACCTGCAGGCCATGACGACCGTGGCACGTCGCGACGGTGACGACCTGGTGATCAGCGGAGCCAAGACGTGGATCTCGAACGCCCGTCGCTCCGGCCTGATCGCGCTGCTGTGCAAGACCGATCCGGCCGCGACGCCCAAGCACCGGGGCATGTCGATCGTGCTAGCCGAGCACGGAGAGGCCGCCCCGGGCCTCGACCTCCGGTCGAGCGACGGCCTGACGGTCTCACGCGACCTGCCCAAGCTCGGGTACAAGGGCGTCGAGTCGTGCGAGCTGTCGTTCGACGGCTACCGCGTGCCCACCTCGGCCGTCCTGGGAGATGTTCCCGGACATGGCTTCTCGCAGATGATGAAGGGGCTCGAGACCGGCCGCATCCAGGTCGCGGCGCGGGCGCTCGGCGTGGCCACCGCGGCACTCGAGGACGCGCTTGCCTACGCGCAGGAGCGGGAGAGCTTCGGCCAGCCCATCTGGAAGCACCAGGCCGTCGGGCACTACCTCGCCGACATGGCGACCAAGCTGACCGCCGCCCGCCAGCTGACCTTCCACGCCGCCGACCGCTACGACGGCGGCGAGCGCGCCGACATGGAGGCGGGCATGGCGAAGCTGTTCGCCTCCGAGACCGCGATGGAGATCGCGTTGAACGCGGTCCGCATCCACGGCGGCTACGGCTACTCTACCGAGTACGACGTCGAGCGGTACTTCCGCGACGCACCGCTGATGATCGTCGGTGAGGGCACCAACGAGATCCAGCGCAACGTCATCGCCGCACAGCTGGTCGCACGCGGCGGGATCTGAGCGGTGCGCGCGCCACCGGCGTATCAGGCTCTTCGCGAACGCCTTCGGGATGAGATCGGCGCAGGGGTCTACTCCGGCGGCGCTCGACTGCCGACGGAGTCCGAACTCGTGGCCCGGCTCGGCCTGTCGCGGCAGACCGTGCGGCGGGCCTTCCAGGAGCTGGTCGCCGAGGGCGTCGTCTACCGGGTGCCGGGTCGCGGCACCTACGCCAACGACGCCGGCCGCTACCTCCGACAGCTCGGGTCGATCGAGGACCTCATGAGCCTGTCCGACGACACGACGATGGAGGTGCTGACGGGCCTGCGCCGCCGGGTCGACGTCGACGCCGCCAGCCGGTTGCGCCTCGACGACGACGTCGTCTACGCGGTGACGTTCCGGCGGCTGCACGACGCCGTCCCGTTCGTCGTCACGCGAGTCTTCCTGCCCGAACACGTCGCCCGACCGGTGCTCGGTGCCGCCGAGACCTCCGACGGCGCGGTCAGCACGACGACGATCATCGGGTTGATCGAGCCGCACCTGGCGCAGCCGATCGCCGAGGCAGCACAATCGATCACCGTCGGGGCCGCGGACGTCGACGTGGCCACCGGTGTCGGCTGCGCGGCCGGCCACCCGATGCTGCGCGTCGACCGGCTCTACGCCGACGCCTCGGGCACGCCCGTCGAGCTGGCGGTCAGCCACTTCCTGCCGGAGCAGTACACCTATCGGGTCACGCTGCGCCGGTCGCGCTGACCTGAGCGACTAGGTGACGGCGTCGACCAGACCCCACTCCAGCGCCGTGGCGGGGGTGATCGTCGCGCCGGACAGCACCAGGTACGCCGTCCGCCAGCGACCGATGCGGCGGGTGATGCTCACCGTTCCGCCCGCGCCGGGGATGAGCCCGAGTGCGAGTTCCGGCAGCCCGAACACCGCGTCCGGGGTACTCGTCACGTGCCCGCAGAACGCCGCCATCTCCAGTCCGCTGCCCAGCACCTGGCCGTGCACCTCGGCGCGGCAGGCCCGCCCGAGGCGTCGGGTGAGTTCGTCGAAGACGAGCGCCGGGCTATGGCGGGTGCGGGCGAGATGCGCCGTCGCGGGGTCGTCGAACGTGCCGAATTCCGCGAGATCGCCTCCGCTGCAGAAGGATGGACCGATGCCGCCGAGTACGACGCCGGTGACCGACGGGTCGATTCGGGCGACCTCCAGCGCCTCGAGGAGGGCAGCGCGCACGGGGGTGGAGAACGCGTTGTGGCGGCGTGGCCGGTTGAATCGCACGTGCAGCACGTCGCCGTCCCGGTCGGCGATCACCGGCTCGGGGTCGTCGGGCGGGTGCGCCGGGCCGCGCGCCGCGAGCCACCGCGCGAACTCGCCGCCCGCCTGCAACGTGGAGTAGGCCAGCGATTCTGCGATGACCCCGGGGAAGGCGGGGCCGGCGACGTCCACCGCTCGCAGCACGTCGTCGCACACCGCCGAGGCCTGGGGCCACTCGTCCACCCGTTCGGCGATGGCCGCGGCGCTGGCGCTCACCGACGGCACCCGGACGGTACGACGATCGACGGGAGGTGACTCGACGAGCGTGAACGTCGCACGCTGCAGCCAGTATTCGGCGTTCGACGCCTGTGGGTCACCGGTGGCAATCACGACGCCCGCCGTCGCGCAGGGCTCGTCGGCCAGGTCGACGACCCGCAGCGCCACGGGTCAGCTCACCGGTGCCGAGTACTTGTCGATCAGCGTCTGCTTGTAGAGCTTGCCGGTGTCGGTCCGGGGCAGCTCGGCCTCGAACGAGATCGACCGCGGACACTTGTAGTGCGCCAGGCGTTCTCGCAGCCACGTCACGAGTTCCTCGGCGAACTCGTCGGTCGCGTCGGCCGGGTCGACGGTCTGCACCACGCCCTTGACGCTCTGGCCCATCTCGTCGTGCGGGACGCCGAAGACGGCCGCGTCCATCACCCTCGGGTGCGTGACGAGCAGGTTCTCGGCTTCCTGCGGGTAGATGTTCACCCCGCCCGAGATGATCATGTGGTGCCTGCGGTCGGTGAGGTACAGGTACCCCTCCTCGTCGACGTAGCCGATGTCGCCGACCGTCATCCAGCCGTGGCCCTGCTTGTCCCGCGACGACTCGGTCTTGCCCGGATCGTTGAGGTACTCGAAGTCGCGGCCGCCCTCGAAGTAGATCTCGCCGGACTGGCCCGGCGGCAGTTCGTTGCCGTCCTCGTCGAGGATGTGCAGGCCACCGGCCATCGGCCTGCCGACCGAGCCGGGGTGGGTCAGCCACTCGTCGGCGCTGATGAGCGTGGAGCCGTGGGCCTCCGAGGACGCGTAGTACTCGTCGACGATGGGTCCCCACCAGTCGATCATCTGCTTCTTGATCTCGACCGGGCACGGCGCCGCCGCATGGATGACGCGCTCCAGGCTGGACACGTCGTAGGAGGTGCGGACGTCCTCCGGGAGCTTGAGCATGCGGGTGAACATGGCGGGGACGAACTGGCCGTGGGTCACGCGGTGCCGGGCGATCGCGTCCAAACACCCTGCGGCGTCGAACTTCTCCATCACGACGGTGGTGATGCCACCGGCCTGCACGTTCATCGACCACACCGACGGCGCCGTGTGGTAGAGCGGCGCCGGGCTGAGGTAGACGGCGTCGGGATGCATCCAGAAGCTCACCAGCGCCGACATCATGCCGGGCGCCTCGGCCGGCGAGACGTGGGGCAGCGCGCGCTTGATGCCCTTCGGCCGGCCGGTGGTCCCCGACGAGTACTGCAGCAGATCGCCCTCCCACTCGTCGTCGATGGGGGTGTCGGGCTGGTCGGCGACGCACTCCGGGTAGCTCTCCCAGCCGTCGAGGTCACCGTCGGCGAGCAGCAGGACGGCGGGCAGACCGTTGGGCAGTTCGGCGGCGAGTCCCCGGCACGTGTCGCGCAGCGCGTCGGAGCCGATGATCGCCGACGCACCGGAGTTGTCGATGATGTAAGCCGCCTCGGCGGAGGTGAGGTGCGTGTTGATCGGCACGTAGTAGAGGCCGCTGCGGCGGGCCGCCCACATGACCGCGTGCATGTGCTCGTTGTTCTCCAGCAGGATCGCGACCACGTCGCCCTCGCGCAGACCGCGGCTGCGGAAGTAGTGCGCGAGCCGGTTCGCCCGCGCCTCGAGCTGGTCGAACGTGACGACCGTGCCCGAGGGATAGAGGACGATGGCGGGTTTGTCGGAGCCCAGATGCTCGCGGATCTGCATGCCAAAACTTTACGACGGCCTCAGTTGACAGGTGTCAAGAGGGGTCGCGAGCGTGCGCAAACTCCGGGCCGGAGCGGCGTGTCGCGGAACAGACACGCACGGTCGCGGGGAGAGGGGACCGACTAGTCCGCTTCGGCGAGCCGGGTCTTGAGCGCGTCGAACTCGTCCTTGATGCCGGTGGGCAGCTTCTCGCCGACGAACTCGAACCACTCCTCGATCAGCGGGAGTTCCCTGCGCCACTCGTCGGCGTTCACCGCGAGCGCCTCGTCGACGTCGGCGGGGTCGACGTCCAGACCCTCGAGGTCCATGTCCGCCGCGGTGGGCACGATGCCGATCGGCGTGCTCTTGCCCTCGGCCTGGTGCTCGATGCGCTCGACGGCCCACTTCAGCACGCGGCTGTTCTCGCCGAACCCGGGCCACAGGAAGCGACCGTCGTCGCCGCGACGGAACCAGTTGACGAAGAACACCTTCGGCATCTTCGACTCGTCGGCGTTCTTGCCGATGTCGATCCAGTGCTGGAAGTAGTCGCCGACGTTGTAGCCCAGGAACGGCAGCATCGCCATCGGGTCGCGGCGCACGGTGCCGACCTTGCCCTCGGCGGCGGCGGTCTGCTCGGAGCCGAGCGTGGCGCCGATGAACACCCCGTGCTGCCAGTCGCGGGCCTCGGTGATCAGCGGGACGGTGGTCTTGCGGCGGCCGCCGAACAGGATCGCCGAGATCGGCACGCCCTGCGGGTCGTCCCACTCGGGAGCCAGCGTCGGGCACTGCGAGATCGGGGTGCAGTAGCGCGAATTCGGGTGCGCCGCCTTGCTTTCCGTCTCCCGCAGGATCCAGTCGTTGCCCTTCCAGTCGATCAGGTGGTCGGGCTCGCCCTCGAGGCCCTCCCACCACACGTCGCCGTCGTCGGTCTTGGCGACGTTGGTGAAGACGGTGTTGCCCCCGGCGATGGTCTTCATCGCGTTCGGGTTGCTGCTCCAGTTGGTGCCCGGCGCGACGCCGAAGAAGCCGAACTCGGGGTTGACGGCGTAGAGCCGGCCGTCCTTGCCGAATCGCATCCATGCGATGTCGTCGCCGACGGTCTCGGCGCGCCACCCGGGAATGGTGGGCTGCAGCATCGCCAGGTTGGTCTTGCCGCACGCCGACGGGAACGCCGCGGCGATGAAGTAGGCCTTGTTCTCCGGGCTGATCAGCTTGAGGATCAGCATGTGCTCGGCGAGCCACCCCTCGTCGTGGGCCATGGCCGACGCGATGCGCAGGGAGTAGCACTTCTTGCCGAGCAGCGCGTTGCCGCCGTAGCCCGAGCCGAAGCTCCAGATCTCGCGGGACTCGGGGAAGTGGGTGATGTACTTCGTGTCGTTGCACGGCCACGGCACGTCCGCCTGGCCCGGCTCCAGCGGGGCGCCGATCGAGTGCAGCGCCTTGACGAAGAAGCCGTCGTCGCCGATCTTGTCGAGCGCGGCCTGGCCCATCCGGGTCATGGTGCGCATGGAGACCACGACGTACTCCGAGTCGGTGATCTCGACGCCCAGCTTGGGGTCCTCGGCGCCGAGCGGTCCCATGCAGAACGGGACCACCCACATGGTCCGGCCGCGCATGCTGCCGCGGTACAGCTCGGTCATGAGCCCGCGCATCTCGGCGGGGTCCATCCAGTTGTTGGTCGGACCGGCGTCGACCTCGCGCTCCGAGCAGATGTAGGTCCGGGACTCGACGCGGGCGACGTCGGAGGGATCCGACAGCGCCAGGTACGAGTTCGGCTGCTTCTGGTCGTTCAGCTTCTGGAAGGTGCCGGCGGCGACGAGCTGCTCCGCCAGTCTCTCGTACTCTTCCTGGGAGCCATCCGCGAACGCGACCCGTTCCGGCTGGGTGAGTTCGGCAACCTCGCGGACCCAGGCCAGCAGGCCCTCGTGTGTGGTCGGCGCGTTGTCCAATCCGGGAATGGTCGCTGAGGTCATTTTCGATATCTCCTGCGTGCAGTCACGGTGGTCGCTTGATTGAGGTTAACGCGGGTGACGTACCCCCGGTTAATCGGGAGTATGTCCGATCTCTCACAGGAACGATTCAGAGACGGCGGAATCGGGCGTTTTTCGTCCGACGCCATTCGTACTGGTCGGTAACACCTTTCGATCCGTTTCCCGAGTCCGCGCGGCGCCTGATGTTCGTCGTCGGCCGCGCCTGGGTAGAGACGCGGGCGTGACGACGACGCAGAGGTTCAGAACGTCCCTGGTGTGCGCGACGGCGATCGGCGCCCTGGCCCTGTCCGGGTGTTCCTCGGGCGATGGCGGCGAGACCGCTGCGTCGTCGACGTCCTCGGCGTCCGCGTCGTCGTCCGAATCCGCGACGTCGACCACCCCACCCGCGACCGCGGGCCCCGGACCGGATGCCGACCTCGCCACGGCCAGGTTTCCCGTGGACCTCGACCGTGCGCTGTCGGTCGCCGAGCAGACCCTCCCCGGGGGCACGGTCACCAAGATCGAGCTGGAGTTCGATCGCAGCGGCAATGCGTGGGTGTGGAAGATCGACTCCCAGCAGAACACCGACCAGCACGAGATCAAGGTCGACGCCGTCTCCGCGCGGGTGATCGCCGACGACCGCGATCAGGAGTCGGCGAATCCGAGGGCTGTCGACCCCCGGAAGCTGACGCCGAAGGACGCCCTCGGCAAGGCGACCGCACTGGTACCGGGTTCGGTGGCCGAGTGGGCACTGGAGTGGGACGACGGCGTACAGCGCTACACGGTCGACGTCCGGACGTCCGGCACGGACACCCAGGACGTGGCCGTGGACGTCGACACCGGCACGGCCACCAGGAAGTAGCTCACGGCCCCGCCCGGCGACGTCGCATCCACTCCACCTCGGCGGCCAGCAGCCGTTCGGCGACCACCGACTCGGCGTGCCACCGCAGCGCCGCGACGGCCTCGACGACCCAGCCGTCGAGCACCGCCCGATCGTGCAGCAGCCGCCGCGTCCTGACCATCCACGCCACCAGCGCCAGGCCCACCGCCACGCCGGCGCCGATCCCCAGCGCCGGAGGGCCGCCCGCCAGGCCCGTCAGCACCCGGCCGATCGCCAGCGCGACCCCGAGGCCGAAACCGGCGCCGAGGACGGCCATCAGCCGGCCCTCCAGTCGGCGGGACGTCGTGCGTGGCGGTGCGGGCGGGTCCTGACGGTCAGGCGCCACGGCGTCCGCCGGGACGTCGACGCCCAGGTCGGTGGCAGCGACCGCGATCGCGCGGGTGATCTCGGCGTCGAGATCGGCGAGGACGGCGTCGACCGACCCGCGGGCGTCGGACTCGAAGCGCGCCACACCCCCGCTCGGGACGGCGGCGGCGTCCTCCCGCAGGACGACGCGCAGTGTCGAACACCGGTCGCGCACGACCCGCAGGAGCTGCAACCGGGTGCGCGCCAGCGCGGTCCTGACCTCGACGGCGTCGGCCCGCGGCGGTTCGACCGGGCGCGGATCCGTCAGCAGCTCGACCAGGTCGCCGAGGTGGGGCTCGCCCAGGTCGGGGGCGGCGGCGACGCCCACCCACGGGATCGTCCGATGCCGGGGGCTCCACCCGCCGACCCGCAGCCGGTCGGCGGCCAGTACCTCGCGCCATCCGCGGTGGGCGTCGATCTTCGAGACCACGCCGACCACCCGTCCCCCGTCCTCCGCTGCCCGCCGCAGCGGCTCCCAGTCGGAGCGTGTCAGCGGGGCGACGGCCGAGACGACCGTGACCACCGCGTCCGGCGCCGTCGCCCCGTCCCGGGTCACCACCACGTGTGCGGGCAGCGCCGCGCGCAGGGCCGTGACGACGCCGTCGACCCCGGCGAGAGGCGGTCCCACGACCCGGACGACGGTCACCGGGCGGACCCGTCGAGCAGCCGCAGCGAGCCGCGGACGATGTCCACGCTGCAACGGTGGTGCAGCGTGGAGACCGGCCCGCGGCCGTACCGGCGCCACAGTCGTGCCCGCTCGAGGTGGTCGGCGGCGGTGTCACCACGGTCCACCCGCAGGCCATCGGCTTCGACGACGTCGACGGCGGCCGCCATCACGGCGAGGACGGTGTCGTCGGAGGCCAGCCAGGCGTCGACGGAAGTGTCTGTCAGAGAACGCAGTTCGGCGACGGCGTCGAGCACCCGTCCGTAGCCGACGCGTGCCGACGCAGCGTCCAGCGCGGACGACACCTCGTCGACGTTGCCCAGCCGTCGCAGATGATCGGACAGACCCGACGGGTCGACGCCGCGGTCCAGCGCCAGGATGGCGTGCGCGATCCCGAACCGGTCGAGCACCGCCAGCAGTCGCGTCCGGACGTCCCGCCCGACCCGGTGCGGGTCGTCGACGAAGGAGTCGACGCCGGTCATGTCCGGCGGGTGGACGGCGAAGGCGCGCAGCGCGGCGACGAGGTCGTCGTCGAGCGAATCCGGGCCGAGGGCGCCGAGCAGGCCCACGACGGGCACCGTCGGGACCGCCGAGCGCGACTGGATCGCCGCGGCGCGGCGGCGGGCGACGGCGAGCGGGCCGCCCGCACCAGAGCCGGCCAGGTCGGCCTTCGTCAGCGCGAACAGCGCGGGTCGGTCGGCAGAGCGCACGAGCGCCAGGTCCTCGGCCTTGGCGTCCTCCGCGATGACGACGACCGCGACCTCGGCGTCACCTCCCGACACCGCCACCCCGGCCCGCCGCAGCGCGGCCTCGACGGTGCGCCGACCGACCCCCGCGCGGCCGAGCACCGCAACCCGATCGGGCCGGCGCAGACGGTCGGCGAGCAGCCATGCGTGCGGACACGACCCGGTGCTAGCGAAGTCCGCCAGGTGAACGGCGAAGGCATGCGTCACGATGGAAGTCCCCCCGTTCCATCGTGGCACCGGCGGGTACACCCGCGGAGCACCGATTTCGGCTACCACGGCGGCCCGACCCGGAAGGCAACCATTGGGTATCAATCCGCACCACGATGCGGGCACCCGGCCCGACACGAGGGACGATGGGGTAATGCATGCCCAGCGCGAGGACGCCGGTCAGGACGTCGGCGCCTCCGCTCGGGAACCCCTGCACCCGCACCCCCGCATCACCAGCTTCCGGGCGCGTCACGCCGGCCTCACGGACCGGCAGGAGGAGACCTGGGCCCGCAGGTGGCCCGACCTCGGTGCGGAGGCCCGAAACGCCGACGGCAGCCCGGCGGCCCCACTCGACGCGGCGGCGTGGTTCGGCCGACGGGGGCCGCTGGTCCTGGAGATCGGCTGCGGTGCCGGCACCTCCACCCACGCGATGGCCCTCGAGGAGCCCGACCTCGACGTGATCGCGGTCGAGGTCTACCGCAAGGGACTGGCCCAGCTGATGGGCGCCGTCGAGCGCGACGGCCTGACCAACATCCGGTTCGTGCGCGGTGACGGCGTCGACGTGCTCGAGCACATGCTGGAGCCCGGGTCGCTGACCGGCATCCGCGTCTTCTTCCCGGACCCGTGGCCGAAGTCACGTCACCACAAGCGCAGGCTCCTGCAGCCCGCCACCGTCGCCCTGATGGCCGACCGACTGAAGCCCGGCGGGGTGCTGCACGCAGCGACCGACCACGCCGAGTACGCCGAGCAGATAGCGGAGGTCGGCGACGGTGAGCCACAGCTCGAACGAATCGATCCGGACCGGACCGACCTCCCGATCTCGGTCCGCCGGCCGGAGACGAAGTACGAGGCCAGAGGGCTGCGTGCCGGCAGCGCCATCACCGAACTGCTCTGGCAGAAGAGAGACCGCCGATGACGACGAGCAGTCGACCGTGACCGTCACCGACGACGTCGAGGTCGTCGAGGACCCTGCCGACGACGCCCCCGTGGTGCCGCAACGCGTGCTGCTGGTGTGGGATGCCCCCAACCTGGACATGGGGCTCGGCTCGATCCTGGGTGGCAGGCCCACCGCGGCGCACCGCCCCCGGTTCGACGCGCTGGGCCGCTGGCTGCTGGCTCAGACGGCCGATCTGTCCGCCGCGCGCGCCGAGGAGGGCCTCCCGGCCGCACTGGAGCCCGAGGCGACGGTCTTCACCAACATCGCCCAGGGCAGCGCCGACGTCGTCCGACCCTGGGTGGAGGCACTCCGCAACGTCGGATTCGCGGTGTTCGCCAAGCCCAAGATCGACGACGACAGCGACGTCGACTCGGACATGCTCGCGCACATCGCGTTACGCCGCAGCGAGGGTCTGGCCAGCGTCTACGTGGCGTCCGCCGACGGCCAGGCGTTCCGGCTCCCGCTCGAGGACGTGGCCCGCGAGGGCATCGCCGTACACGTCCTGGGATTTCGTGAACATGCCAGTTGGGCGTTAGCGTCGGATACCTTGGAGTTCGTCGACCTCGAGGACATTCCCGGCGTCTTCAGAGAATCGCTCCCGCGAATCGGCCTTGATTCGCTACCCGAGCAGGGTGCGTGGCTACAGCCGTTCCGGCCGTTGTCCGCGTTGCTCGCCTCGCGGGCCTGACAATGACAAACAGCTCAGGCCGAAACGACTTGACGCAGATCATAAGGAGTTGACGTGTTCGCCTGGTGGGGTCGAACGGTGTACCGATTCCGATACGCAGTCATCGGAATCATGGTCGCACTGTGCCTAGGTGGCGGCGTGTTCGGGATGAGTCTCGGCGCGCACGTTACTCAGAGTGGTTTCTACGACGAGGGCAGCCAGTCGGTGCACGCCTCGTTGGCGGCCGACGCGGCGTACGGACGTGACACGTCCGGCCACATCGTCGCGCTCTACACCGCGCCCGACGGCAAGACCGTCGACGATCCGGCCTTCAAGCAGAAGGTGCTGGACAACCTGGCCGAGGTGGAGCGCACGCACCCCGACCAGATCCTTCGGACGATCGGCTACTTCAAGGCGCCCGAGGTCCTCAAGACCATGGCCGACGCCGACAAGAAGCACGCCTTCATGTCCGTGCAACTCAAGGGCGACAACGACGACGTCATCCTGAACAACTACAACAAGAACGTCGGGTCCGACGGCACGACCGTCAAGGAAGCGCTGAACATCCCCGGCGTCGAGGTCCAGCAGGCCGGCCTGCAGCCGCTGGCCAGCGAGCTGACCGGCACGATCGGCGAGGACCAGAAGCGCGCCGAGGTGGCCGCCATCCCGCTGGTCTGCGTGGTGCTCTTCTTCGTGTTCGGCGGCGTCATCGCCGCGGCGCTGCCCGGCCTGATCGGCGGCCTGACCATCGCGGGCGCGCTCGGCGTGATGCGCCTCGCGGCCGAATTCATCCCGGTGCACTTCTTCGCGCAGCCGGTGGTGACCCTGATGGGGCTCGGCATCGCCGTCGACTACGGGCTCTTCATGGTCAGCCGATTCCGTGAGGAACTGGCCGAGGGCTACGACACCGAGGCGGCCGTCCGCCGCACCGTGATGACGTCCGGCCGCACCGTCATGTTCTCCGCGGTGATCCTGGTCGCCTCGTCGGTGCCGCTGCTGCTGTTCCCGCAGGGCTTCCTGAAGTCGATCACCTACGCGATCATCGCGTCGGTCATGATCGCGGCGATCCTGTCGATCACGGTGCTGGCCGCCGCGCTGGCGATCCTCGGCCCGCGCGTCGACGCGCTCGGCGTCAAGACGCTGGTCAAGTTCGCGCTGCCCGACCCCGTCGAGGCCGATCCCGACAACCCGAAGACCAACACCTTCGCCGTCGCCTCGATCCCGCTGGGCGTGCTGCTCCCGCCGGTCGGCATCGCGCTGGGCCACATCGCCCGCAAGCGCATCAAGGAGACCGGCGAGAAGGGTGCCAACCTCGCCCTGATCGGCCAGGTCCTCGGCTACACCGCGCTGTACGGCGCCATGACCTATGGGATCATCGCGCTGAAGGACGCCGACGTCATCGGCAGCGCCGTCTACTGGATGCTGCTCGGCATCGTCATCTTCCTGGTGGTCGTGACGTTCGGCCTGGCACTCGCCCGCTACGTGCCGCTGGCCCGCAAGCCCATCGTCTGGTGGCTGCACTGGCTCGCCGAGAAGACGCAGAAGAACAAGACGCGCGCCGAGGTCGAGAAGGGCTTCTGGGGCAAGCTCGTCAACCGCGTGATGAAGCGGCCCATCGCGTTCGCGGCGCCGATCGTGATCTTCATGATCATCCTCATCATCCCGCTCGGCCAGCTCGCGCTCGCCGGCATCAGCGAGAAGTACCTGCCGCCGGACAACTCCGTCCGCCAGGCGCAGGAGGCGTTCGACAGGACGTTCCCCGGCTTCCGCACCGAACCGCTGACGATGGTCCTGGAGAGCCAGAACGGCGAACCGGTCACCGATCAGCAGATCGCCGAGGTCCGCGCGAACGCGACGGCCATCCCGGGCTTCATCGAGCCGGACGACGACCCGTCGAAGATGTGGCAGGAACGGTCCTACCTCGACGGCGCGTCGAAGAACCCCGACACCCGCGTCATCCAGAACGGTCTGGTGAACCGCGCCGACGCCCCCGAGAAGATCGAGGAGTTGCGCGCGCTGGCCGCACCGCGGGGCATCACGGTGTCCGTCGGCGGCACGCCCGCGCTCGAACAGGACTCTATCCACAGTCTGTTCGACAAGCTGCCACTGATGGGCCTGCTGCTCATCACGACCACGACGATCCTGATGTTCCTGGCGTTCGGGTCGGTGGTCCTGCCCATCAAGGCCGCGCTGATGAGCGCGCTGACCCTCGGTTCGACGATGGGCGTCCTCACGTGGATGTTCGTCGACGGCCACGGGTCCGGCGTCATGAACTACACGCCGCAGCCACTGATGGCCCCGATGATCGGTCTGATCATCGCGGTGATCTGGGGGTTGTCGACCGACTACGAGGTGTTCCTGGTCTCCCGAATGGTGGAGGCGAGAGCCCGCGGTATGTCCACGGCCGAGGCCATCCGAATCGGTACCGCGACCACGGGCCGGTTGATCACCGGCGCCGCCCTGGTGCTGGCCGTCGTTGCGGGTGCGTTCGTCTTCTCCGACCTGGTGATGATGAAGTACCTGGCGTTCGGTCTGCTGCTCGCGCTGCTGCTCGACGCCACGATCGTCCGCATGTTCCTGGTCCCCGCGATCATGAAGATGCTGGGCGACGACTGCTGGTGGGCACCGCGCTGGATGAAGCGGCTGCAGGAGCGGCTCGGCCTCGGCGAGACCGAACTGCCCGACGAGCGCAGGCGACCGACGGTGCGCGAACAGGAGAACGATCCCGCCGCGCTGGTCGGTGCGGGCGCTCCCATCCGGCCGCGGCCACCGCACGATCCCGGCCACCCCGAGGGCGGCCTGCCCGCCGCACCGCGGCCCGGGCTGCCGACCGGACCCGGCGGCGGACGGGCGCAGCCCGTGGCCGTTCCGCCGCGGGTCAGCCAGCCGTCCGCGACGGCGACCACGCGCATCCCGACGCCTGCCGGCTCTGGCGCGGGGTCGGGCGAGGCACCCACGACGCGGTTCGCCGCGCCGACCGAGCCCGCATCGAACGCCACGGCAGCCACCCAGCGGACGCCTCGCGTCGACCCTGGCCGAGCCGCACCCCCGCGTGGCGGTGCACCCCGCGCTCCCGAGCCGACGCCGGCGCGTCAGCCCGAACCCGCGCGGGCCTCGAACCGGGAGATCGAGTCCTGGCTCGGCGAGCTGCGGGGTTCGGCGCCCGCCGGATCACACCCCGCGCCGACTCCGCCGTCGGCCGAGCCGACCCGGGCGATGCCGGGACCGGCAGAAGCCGGGAACGAGCCCACGACGGCCATCCCCACCCCGCGCAAGCAGGATGCGGATGCCACCGAGAAGATCGACACCCGCGACGCGGCCGTCGACGAGGAGCGCAAGCGGCGCGGCGGCGGCATGAGTGCAGCCGATCTGCTGCGCCGCGAAGGGCGGATGTAGCCGACTCGGCAACTGCTGCTGCCGTACGCTGGGAAGCGCCCGACGTCCGCCTGGACATTCGTTCGACGCGGGGACGACGCGTGAGTTTGCCGTCTTCTCCGTTACCCGTCGGCCTATCGGCACCGGGGGGTCTGATGCGAGATGAGCGGTGAGTTCGACGGGGTCACCCCGCGGACGATCGTGGTGGGCTCCTCGGCGGGCGGTCTCGACTCCCTGACCGCACTCCTGCGTGCCGTTCCGGCCCGCACCGGGTGGTGCTTCGTCGTCGCTCAGCACCTGGGCCCGACGGACCGGAGCATGCTCGTCGACCTGCTGCAGCGGATCACGCCGCTGCGGGTCGTGGAGGCCACCGACGGCGCCCGACTCGAACCCGAGGTGGTGTTCGTCGCTCCGCCCGGCACCGACGTCGTGGTGAGCGACACGACCGTCGGCCTGTCCAAGGCCGACGGCGAGCGACGGCCGTGGCCGAGCATCGACCGGCTGTTCGCCTCCGCTGCGACGTCGTTCGGCGAGGCGTCCGTCGGGATCGTGCTGTCCGGAACCGGGCAGGACGGCGCGGCCGGCGTGGCCGCGATCGGCATGGCGGGCGGTGTGGTCATCGCCCAGGACCACACGTCGGCGGCGTTCGAATCGATGCCCGACGCGGCCGATGCGACCGGTGCCGCGGACCTCCGATTGCCGCCCCAGGAGATCCCGGACGCGCTCGACCGCATCCTGGCCGATTCCCCCGCCGGCTCTCGCGGTGGTGTTCAGGCGGCTCAGGAGTACGGGCCGTCGGACCTCGACGGCAACGGGCAGGTGCTCGACGACGCGGCGGTGGAGACGACCGTCGCCGCCCTGCGGTCGGCGACGGGCGTGGACTACTCGGGCTACAAGCGGACGACGCTGCGTCGCCAGATCGAACGGCGGCTGCGGGTCACCGACCGCACGCCCGCGGACTATGCGGACGTCCTCGCCGCCAGCCCCGGCGAGGCGACCGCGCTCACCCACGGCCTCCTCGTCGGCGTCACGGCGTTCTTCCGGGACCGTGCCGTGTGGGACGAGGTCGCGGTGCAGTTGCGCGGCATCGTCGACGCCCTCGACCCGGCGACACAGCTGCGTATGTGGGTGCCCGGCTGCGCCAGCGGCGAAGAGGTCTACACCCTCGCCATGCTCGCCGCCGAGGCGCTGGGCGGCCGGGACACCCGGGCACTGTCGGACGGGCTGAAGGTGTTCGCCACCGACCTCAACGAGTCCGCACTCGTCGCAGCACGCCGCGGCCGCTACTCCGAGGGATCCACCGCGGCGATCCCGCCTGCCCTGCGGGAGCGCTGGCTGACGCGGACGGGACAGGACTGGGAGGTGACACCCGACCTGCGGGAGTGCGTGGTGATCGCCCGGCACAACGTGGCCTTCGATCCCCCGTTCCCCCGACTGCATCTGATCTCGTTGCGCAACACGATGATCTACTTCCAGCCCCACCTCCAGGAGCGGGTCCTCGAACTGTGCAGGTTCGCGCTGCTGCCCGACGGGCTCCTCATCCTAGGCAAGTCGGAGAACGTCCCGCGCCTGGGACAGCGATTCTCCGTCGCGGCGGCCGAGCACCGCATCTACCGGCGCCGCAGCGTCGAGGGGCCCGTCACGGCGCCGACGGGACGGTTCGCGCCGATGACCACCACCGTCGCCAAGTCCGCTGCGGCGCAACGCCACGACCACGACGCGGCGCTGTACCGGCGCCTGCTGCGCGTACTTGCCTCACCGTCCCTGGTCCTCGACGGCGACGACCGGCTGCTCGAGGTGGTCGGCGACGTGACCCCATGGTGCGCGGTCGGCGAGGGACGTCACTTCGGCTACGCCGCCGAACTGGTGCGCGAGCCCTACCGCCTCGCCGTACGAACGCTGCTCAGCCAATTGCGGCACGGTAGCTCGGAGGCGCTGGAGCGCACGGTCGCCGGACCCGACGGACCCGTCACGCTGCGGGCGTCGAGGGTGGGGGCGGACGGCGTCAGCACGGTCGTGAGCTTCGGCGTCCCCTTGGCGTCGTCCACCGGACACGGGGTCGCCGCCGCCGAATCGGTGGCCGACCCCCAGATGACGAAGGCCCTCGAGTCCGCACAGGACGCGCTGCAGGCCACCATCGAGGACCTGAGTGGGTCCAACGAGGAGCTGCAGGCCCTCAACGAGGAACTGCAGGCCTCCACCGAGGAACTCCAGGCCTCGACCGAGGAGGCGCAGGCCTCGAACGAGGAACTCGAGGCGGCCAACGAGGAACTCGTCACCCTCAACCAGGAGCTGCAGGCCCGCAGCGCTGAATTGACCATGGCCAACGCCGATCTCGAGAACATCCAGGCGTCGCTCACCAGCGGTCTCGTCATCGTCGACCGCGACCTGCGGGTGCTGCGGTACACTCCGATCGCGGTACGACTCTTCTCGCTCATCCCGGAGGACGTCGGCAGGCCGATCCCGGCAGTGCCCACGACCATTGCCGTCCCGACCCTGGCCGCCGACCTCCATCACACGATCGCATCGCGCACCCCCGCACTCTTCGAACTCAGCGACGCGACCCGGGACCTGCTGCTGCAACTGCAGCCCTATCTCGGCTCGCGGGGCGAGGTGCTCGGCGCGCTGGTGATCGTCATCGACGTCGGTGACGTCGCCGAGGCGCGGCGTGAACGACAGCGGGCGCTGACGACGCTGGAGACCGTCGCCGGGTCGGTGCGCGAATTCGTCTGGCAGCGCGACGGTTCGGGCGCCTTCACGTTCCTCAACGATCGCGTGGCGGACGTCTACGGCCTCGACGGGAACCGCGTGGCGGAGAACCCGACGCTCCTGACCGCCGCGATCCACCCGGCGGACCGCACCCGCGTGGCGGCAGCGATGGCCAGTGCGGACCGGCGGTGGCAACTCGAGTACCGCATCGTCCGACCCGACGGAGGCGTCCGATGGATCGACGAGTCTGCGGCGGCGGGTGCCGACGATCCGACGACGGTCACCGGCAGCGCACTCGACGTCACCGATCGGCACCGACTCGAGGTGGCCGCATCCGAACGCGGGGCGGTCCTCGACGCGCTGCTGACCACCCGAACCGTCGGGATGTTGGTCCTCGACGCCGACGATCGCATCCTTCAGGCCAGTGACCTCGTCGCCGTCATCTCCGGACACCGACCCGAGACCCTGGTGGGCACGCCCCTGAACGTCCTGCTGGAACCCGAGCCCACGACGACCGCGCAACCGTCGGAGATCCGTCCGGGCCTCGATGCGCGCCGGATCCTCGGCCCGGACGGCGCGTACCGGGCGGTGACCCTCGAGCTGCTACCGGTCGCACTCGTCGGCGACGACGACGCGCGCGACGTGCCCGGTCGGGTCGCCCTGGTGCACGACGTCACCCAGATGCGGGAGACGACGGCGGATCTCGCCGCGCGAGAACAGTTCGACCAGCAGACCGGACTGCTCACCCGGACGTACTTCCGCTCGCGGACCGACGAGCAGGTGCGAACGGGCGGAACGGAATTCGCGCTGCTGTGGATCGATCTCGACGGGTTCAAGGAGATCAACGACCGCTTCGGGCACCGCTCGGGAGACATCCTGCTCGCCACGATCGCGACGCGGCTGCGGCGCGCCGCCCGCCGCTACGACGTGATCGGTCGGCTCGGTGGAGACGAATTCGCCATGCTGGTCACCCGCGTGCGGGATCTGGACGGGATCGAGACGCTGGTCCACCGGATCCTCGCCGCCGTGCGCGAACCGATCGACATCGACGGCACCCTGGCCTACGTCTCCGCGTCCGTGGGAATTGCGATGCACCCCCGAGACGGTGCGACCGCGGACGAACTCCTGCACAACGCGGACACCGCGATGTACGCGGCCAAGCACCAGGGCCGTGACCGCCACGTCTACTTCGCCAGCGACATGAACCTGCGCGCCGACGAGCGCGCCGAGATTCGCCGCGAACTCGCCGGGGCGGTTCGCAACCGCGAGTTCGAACTGCACTACCAACCGGTCCTCGACGTCACGACTCGCGAGGTGGCGCACGTCGAGGCGCTCGTCCGGTGGCGACGCAACGGTGAGATCGTCACCGCGGACGCGTTCCTCGGCCACGCGGCCGAGACGGGGCAGCTGCGCGGCATCGGCCGAATCGTGCTGGCGCTGCTGGACTCCGACATCGCCGAGTTGCACCGCAGGTTCGGCGATGCGCGGCCACGGGTCGCGGTCAACCTCTCGGGCGCCGAACTCGAGGAGCGCGACATCATCGACTGGCTGGTGGCGTGGAACCCCGCAGGCGGGTTCGAACGCGTCATCGTCGAGGTCACCGAGTCGGTGCTGCTCGCACCGGGCGGACGGTCGATCGACACCGTGACGGTGCTGCGGCGGCTCGGGGCGACGATCAGCATCGACGACTTCGGCACCGGCTACTCGAACCTCGAGGCGCTCGACCGGCTGCAGCCCGACATCATCAAGATCGACCGGTCGCTGCTCGAGCGCGCGGGTGACGCCGGCGACGGCAGGGGTGCCAACATCCTGAGGGCGGCGGTCCAGCTCGCTCGCGCGCTCGACGCCGCGGTCGTGATGGAGGGCGTCTCCGACGAGGCGATGTGGGAACGCGTCCGCGACCTCGGCGTCGACCTGGCCCAGGGCTACTTCCTGGCGCCACCCATGCCGATGCACGCCCTGCTGGAGTGGATCGGCGGCACCGCGGGTTAGTCGGCTGCGGGCTGCTTCGGTTCCGGGTCGGGATCCTCCGGCCCGGTGGCCGGGCCCTTGATCGGCCCGCCCACGGCGGCCTCCACCTCGGCCGCCTCGGCGCCGTGGTCGTCGGCGACCAACACCCGGATCGAACTGTTCAGGAAGGCGACGAGCGGTACCGCCAGCAGCGCGCCGACGATGCCGGCCAACACGCCGCCGGTGGCGATGGCCAGCACCACCCCGAGCGGGTGGATCGACACCGCCCGGCCCATCACCAGCGGCTGCAGCACGTGCGCCTCCAGCTGCTGCACGGCGAGGATCAGCCCGAACGTGATCGCGGCGTAGACCCACCCCTTGGCGATCAGCGCGACGATGACCGCGAGCCCTCCCGTCAGCACCGCGCCGACGAGCGGGATGAACGCGCCCAGGAACACCAGCGACGCCAGGGGCAGCGCCAGCGGGATGCCCATGATCGCCAAACCCGTCCCGATGCCGATCGCGTCGACGAGGGCCACCAGGAATGTCGCGCGCACGTAGCCGATCAGCGAGTGGAAGCCCGCCCGCCCCGCGTCGCGGACCCGGTCGCGGACGGTAGTCGGGAAGGCCCGGCTGATGAACGAGAAGATGTCGCGGCCGCCGTGCAGCAGGAAGATCAGCGTGAAGAACATCAGCAGCGCGCCGGTGACGATCTCGGCGATGGTGCCCGCCGTGGAGAACGCGCCGCTCGTGAGCTTGGCCTGGTTGTTCTTGAGCGCCTCGATGGCCGCGTCCGTCGCGCTCTTGACCTGGTCGTTGCTGAAGTGCGCGAGCATGCCCGTCGACAGCGTCTCGCGCGCCCCGGCGATGCTGCGCGTCACCTGCTCGATCAGCGCCGGTGCGCCCGAGATGAACTGGCTGACGACGAACGTCAGCAGGCCGCCGACGACGACGAGACTGCCGACCATGACCAGCGCGACCGCCGCGCCGCGGTTCATCCCGCGGGTGTCCAGGTGGTCGACGACCGGCAGCAGCATCGCCGTGACCATCGTCGCGAGGAGCACCGGCACCACGATCACCTCGAGGTGCCCGACCACCCACAGCAGCGCCACCAGGGCGGCGAGGATGACGATGAGCCGCCACGACCACGCCGCCGCCCTGCGAACCAGCGGACTGACCGACGCGTCGGCCGTCGAGTCGACCGAGAACCCCTGTGACATGGCGGAAGCGTAACGACTTGATACGCCCCGACCAGGGACGCGCTGACCGGACAGGTCCGCCGTTACCCTGTTAGGCGTGTCGCACGAGGAGTCGGTCGGCGACGCTCCCCCCGAGGGTCGCCCCCGCGGCAAGTACTGGTGGGTGCGGTGGGTGCTCATCGCCCTCGCGGTGATCGTGCTGACCGTCGAGGTGGTGCTGGTCTGGGATCAGCTCGCCAAGGCGTGGAAGAGCCTGCGGACCGCCGACCCCCGGTGGGTCGCCGCCTGCGTGGTCGCGTCGATGGCCTCGATGCACAGCTTCGCGCAGATCCAGCGCACGCTGCTGCGATCGGCAGGCGTCGCCGTGCGGCAGTGGCGCTCCGAGGCCGCGTTCTACGCGGGCAACGCGCTGTCGACCACCATGCCCGGCGGGCCCGTGCTCTCGGCGACGTTCATCTACCGCCAGCAGCGGCTCTGGGGTGCCACGCCCGTCGTGGCGTCGTGGCAGCTGGTGATGTCGGGCGTGCTGCAGGCCGTCGGACTGGCGCTGCTGGGCCTCGGCGGCGCCTTCCTGCTCGGAGCCAGCAAGAACCCGCTGTCGCTGATCTTCACCCTCGGCGGGTTCGTCGCCCTGCTGCTGCTCGCGCAGTCGGTGGCGTCCAACCCGCAGCAGATCGACGGCATCGGGGTGCGGGTGCTGACGTGGGTGAACTCCGTGCGCGGCAAGCCCTCGGACACCGGCCTGGCCAAGTGGCGGGAGACCCTCGAGCAGCTGGAGTCGGTGAGCCTCGGCCGGCGGGCGCTCGGCACGGCATTCGGATGGTCGCTGTTCAACTGGATCGCCGACGTCGCCTGCCTCGCGTTCGCCGCGTACGCGGCGGGCGGACATCCCTCGCTGGCCGGTCTCACCGTTGCCTACGCCGCGGCACGCGCGGTCGGCTCGATACCCCTGATGCCCGGCGGACTGCTGGTGGTGGAGGCGGTGCTCGTCCCCGGCCTGGTGACCAGCGGGATGACGCTGGCGTCGGCGATCTCGGCGATGCTCATCTACCGGATGGTCAGCTGGATCTTCATCTCGGCCATCGGCTGGGTGATCTTCTTCTTCATGTTCCGCACCGAGAAGGACATCGACCCCGACGCAGCCGTCGGCGGCATCGACGCCGATCCCGTCGACGACGTCACCCCGTTCAGCCCGGACCCGGAGGTCGTTCACGAACCGGAGTCGCGGCGCGATCCCGAGCCCTAGGATCGACTCATGAGAGCACCGCTCCCCGGCATCGTCGCCGTCGTCGCCACGGTGGCGATGCTCGCCGCGTGTTCGGGATCATCCGAATCCTCAAGTGCGTCCGACGAATCCACCACGTCGACGACCGCGCCCGCCGCGGCCGATGCGGGGCCGGTCGCCCCCACCCCGGTGCTCGCCAGCGTGCTGTCCGCACCCGTGCCGGTCCCGACGACCGACGGCAAGGTGCACCTGGCCTACGAACTGTCGCTCACCAACTCGATGGGCCAGGACGTCGACCTCGAGTCGGTCGCCGTGCGGGCGGGGGACCGCACGCTGCTGACGCTGTCGGGCGACCGGCTGGCCTACTGGACCAGGATCCTCGGCGCGGGGGACGTACCCACCACCCGGCTCGGACCCGCACAGGCGGCGACGGTGTGGCTGGACGTCGTCGTCGACGGCGCGCAGGGCAGCACACCCGCTGTGCCGCAGGAGCTTTCGCACATGGTGGCGGTGAAGCTCAGCAAGCCCATGCCGCCGCTGCTGCCCGCCACGATGACCGAGGACGTCGCCACGGTGGCGGTGTCCACGCACGCACCACCGGTGATCGCGCCACCGCTGAACGGGCCGGGATGGCTCGACGGCAACAGCTGCTGCGACATGACGGCACACCGGATGGCGCTGAACCCGCTGAACGGAAGTCTCTACGCCGCAGAGCGATTCGCGATCGACTACGTGCAGCTGTCGGCGGACGGGACGGTGTTCCGCGGCCCGAAGGACCGGACGGAGTCCTACCCGTACTTCGGCGCCGACATCCACGCCGTCGCCGACGGTCCTGTCGTGTCGGTGCTCGACGGCCTGCCCGAGCAGACGCCCGGGGAGAGTCCGTCGGGGCTGCGCCTCGAGGAGTACGGGGGCAACCACGTCGTGCAGGACATCGGGGACGGCAACTACGCGTTCTACGCCCACATGAAGACGGGCTCGGTGCGGGTGCGGCCCGGCGACCAGCTGACGACCGGACAGGTGGTCGGCAACCTGGGCAACAGCGGCAACACCGACGCGCCGCATCTGCACTTCCACGTGATGAACGGACCCGATCCACTCATGTCCGACGGACTGCCCTTCGTCTTCCGGTCGTTCGAGCTGGAGAGCCGGCTCGCGACCATGGACGCGCTCGGCCCACTGCTCGACGGAACGCCGGCGCCGCTCCAACCCGGCGTCACCGCCCGCACCGAGACCGACACGAGCCCCCTCGTCCTGGACGTGATGCGCTATGACGTCGGATAGCCGCGCCCGTCGCGCGGTCGCGCTGGCACTGGTGGCCGACGCCGCGTGCGTCCTGGCGTTCGCCGCCGTCGGCAGGCGGAGTCACGCCGAGGGGCTGACCGTCACGGGCGTCCTCGAGACGGCTTGGCCGTTCCTGTCCGGAACGGCCCTGGGCTGGTTGATCATTCGCGGTTGGCGCAACCCCTCGTCGGTCGTGCCGACCGGAGTCGCGGTGTGGGTCGCGACCGTCGTGGTCGGCATGGCGCTGCGCAGGGCGACGTCGCAGGGCACGGCCGTCAGCTTCGTGATCGTCGCTTCGCTCGCGACCGGAGTCCTGCTGCTCGGCTGGCGCGGCGGCGCAGCGATCCTGACTCGGCGCCGGTCAGTTCGACCCGATCGGTGACCGCGTCGCCGTCCTGATCGGCCGTCACGGTCAGGGTGGCGCGCAGCCCACCCAGTGGCCCGTTCGACAGCTCGATCGTGCCGCCGTGCAACGCCGCCTGTTGCGCCACCAGTGCCAGACCCAGGCCGGACCCACCCGGCGCGGCGGTGCTGCCGCGCGCGAAGCGCCCCATGACGGCACCGTGCTCCTCGGTCGGCAGCCCGCGACCGTCGTCGTCGACCACGATCACCATCGACCGGTCCCACCGGTGCGCGGCCAGCACGATGCGCGTCGCCTCCCCGTGCGCTATCGCGTTGCGCACCAGATTGTCCACCGCCAGCCGGAGCCCACCGGGCCACCCCCACACGGTGCCCACGCCGTCGTCCGACTCGACCGCGATCTCCACGTCGCCGGTGTGGGTGTTCTCCCGGGCGACGCGGTCGAGCATGTCGGTGACGTCGATCTCCTCGCGGTCCTCGGCCTGCGCCAGCTGACCGGACGCGAGCTGCCCGAGCGCGGTGATGATCGCCTCGACGCGGCGCTGGGCCCGCGCCAGGTCGGCCACGACCTCGTCGCGCTCCTCGGCGGGCAGGTCGTGGATGCGCAGCGTGTCGAGATCGGCACGCATGGCGGTCAAGGGCGTGCGCAGCTCGTGGGCGGCGTTGGCGGCGAAGTCCTGCGCCGCCTGCAGGCTGTTGGTGGTGGCCTGCTGCGCCGCCGTCAACCGGCTGAGCATGCCGACCATGGCCTCCGACAGCTCCTCCGCCTCCCGCACACCGGTGACCGCGTCGATCCGATCGGTCCCCGTGCCCAGCCGCATGGTCTGCACGGTCAGCCGCCGCAGCGGACGGATCGCGGGGCCGGCGAGCAGCCAGCCCAACCCGCCCGCGATCAGCACCGCGCCGAGGCCCACCGCGGTGTAGAGCGGAATCCTGGCCGGGCTCAACAGGATGCTGTCGGCGCGGATGCCCACCGACATCAGGACGCCGCCCTGCTGGTCCATCGGGACCGTGCGGACGCGGAAGTCGACGCCGTTGACCTCGACGGTCTCGGTCCCCGGGATGAGTTGCGGCAGTTGGAAGCCGCGCTGGAAGACCACCTGGCCCGAGGAGCGGGACCGACCGGTGGTCAGCACGCCGCGACTCGGATCGCTGAGCTGCTCGGGATACATGCTGGCGTCGACGATCGAGTCGAGCCGCCGATCCAGTTGCGCCGCATCGTTGTTCGCCAACACCACCGACGTCAGCACGGTGAAGACCGCGACCACGGCGGCCGCCGCGGCGGCGGACGCCAGCGCGACGCGGGTGCGCAGTGACGCCGACCGGAGGAAGCGGGGAAGCTGCAAGCGAGGCTTCTAGGGGTCCTGGCGCAGGACGTAGCCGATCCCGCGGACGGTGTGGATCACCCGGGGCCGGCCCTCACGCTCGAGCTTGCGTCGCAGATAGCTGATGAAGACGTCGGCGACGTTCGTGTCGACGTCGAAGTCGTAGCCCCAGACGAGTTCGAGCAGACGCTGCCGGGACAGCACGACCCCCGCGTTCTCCGCGAGCACCGCCAGGAGGTCGAACTCGCGCTTGGTGAGTTCCGCGCGTTCGCCGTCCACGAACACCAGGCGACGCGCGGTGTCGATGGTCAACGGGCCCACCGTCATGGTGTCCGACGGCTGGTCCGAGTGCGACGACCGGCGCAGCAGCGCATGCAGGCGCGCCACGAGTTCACCCAGGTCGAACGGCTTCGTGAGGTAGTCGTCAGCGCCCGCCTCGAGACCGGCGATGCGGTCGTTCACGGTGTCGCGGGCCGACAGCACGCAGATCGGGATGTCGTTGCCGAGCGCCCGCAGCGCGGTCACCACGGCGACGCCGTCGAGTTCGGGCATCTGCACGTCGAGGACCAGCGCGTCGTGCGTCTCCGTCGACAGCAGCCGCAGCGCCTCCCTGCCGTTCGACGCGACCCGGACGTCGAAACCCGAGTGCCGCAGGCCGCGCGACACCGACGTACGCACGTCGGGATCGTCGTCGACCATCAGCACCATGTGCCCGGAGCCGTCCGGAGACGACTCCACGCCGGTGTCATCCCCCTGGTCGCTGCGCTCCAGCCCGCCGGTGTCATCCCCCTGCCTCAGCGGCACGGGGCCTACGGGAGTGCGGGCGCCGGTGCCGAGCCGCAGCGGTTCTTGAGGTCGACCAGCGGCTGGCGGATGCCCGTCAGCTCGGCCTTGGTCTGCGGGTTGTCGTTGAGGTAGCGGTCGACCTCGACGCGGACCTCTTCGCGGTTCTTGCCCTCGAGGCCGGTGAAGAAGTTGTTCACGTCCGGGTGCGTGAACAGGTAGGCCGACGTCGACGCGGAGACGCCGGAGGCCACGCCTGCCAGATCGGCGGCGGTGCAGTTCGGCGGGTTCGGCGCGGGCTCCGCCATGGCGGAGGGCAGCGCACCGAACAGCATCGCGCCTGCGATCGCGCCGGCGCCCACGACGCCAGCAACCGCACGTCGCCCAGCATTGGCCGAGAGCAACATGATCAAGCTCCTTCTTCGAAGACTGAGAGGCCGTAACCCCAGGCGGTTACCGACATCGAAGAGCTAAGCAGAATCTGTGACGAGTTTCTTGCCTTGCGGTCAATCAGCTGTGAGGAAGCGTAAAAGCCCAGGTCGTTTCTCAGTCGACCGTGGCGTTCGCGCCGGGAATCGCTATCCGGCGGTGGTCGACGCCGGTCCGGGCAGCGGCCCGGTGCCCAATCGTGGGGCCGGCCGAGGGGCCTGCACGGCCGGTGCCGTCGCGCCGGGCACGCCGACCGTCTGTGCCGACGGCGCGCCTGCCGGCAAACCTCCGGGCACCGCACCGGCGACGGCACCGCCCTGCGATTGCGCGGTCTGCATCAGACCCAGCAGCTGCGGCAGCGTGAGCGGCAACTTGCACCGTCCGGACAGCGTCGTCAGCGGAGCCTGCAACTTCTTCAGGTCGTCGGCGGCCTGGGGGTTCGCGTCGAAGTAGGTCTTGAGCGAGACGAGTGACTGCGGCCCGCCCTGCTGCTGCGAGATCGTCGTCAGCGCGGTGTTGGTCTCGGGGTGTGCGTCGAGGTAGGTGCCGGTCGACGTGGCCACCGAGCCGATGGTCTTGGCCACCTCGCTGGCGGCGCAGGGATCGGTCGCCGCGGTCGCCGACGGCGCCGACACCGCGCCGGGCACCGCCACGGCTGCGACGGCTGCGCCGCCGGCCGCCGTCACGGCGAACACACCGAGCAGACCTCGCCGAGCGAATGCGGGCATCGTGGTCATGGGTTTCTCCTCACGGTCCGCGCGCGCTTCCGGCGTCGTGGACTCTCGTCGAGCGGCAACGATCCGTGTCCCCGACCCGTCGTCGCCGGAGGCCATGGTGCCATCCACCGCCGCCGCCCGCACAATCCACTCAGCTAAGCCTCAGGTCACCGGTGAACCGCCCTCGGACCCGGCCTCACCACCCCCTCGGGGCGGCTCGCGGGCGGGCAACCCTACCTGCTACTGCGGTACGCTCCAGTCTACGAAACGCCGGGAAGAAGGCCGAGGTTCGTCATCCAGCAGTTCATGATGCGCTTGAGCGGCAACCTGCGCAGATACCGCTGGGCGGTGTTCGCGGCATGGCTGTTCCTGCTCCTTCCGTCGGTGTACCTCGCGCTGACGAACTCCGGCAACCTCGTCGGCGGCGGTTTCGAGGTCTCGGGCTCGCAGTCGCTCAACGTCGAGTACCAGGTCGAGGACCACTATCCGGATCAGGGCGCCTCTCCCCTGGCGCTCGTCGCGGCCCCCCGGGCCGACGCGTCCTACGCCGACATGACCGCCGCGGTCTCCGAACTCGAGCGAATAGCGGCGAGCGAACCGCGCGTCAAGATCGTCCCCAACCCGCAGCAGCCGCCGCCGCAGCCCGACCGGCCGTACGTGCTGTCGCTGCAGACCGGGTTCGACAGCGGCAGCACCGACATCGCCAAGAAGTTGCGCAAGGACGTCGGCATCGACGGCGAGGAGGCGGGCCAGACCGCTGACGGCAGGGTCCGGCTGTACGTGATCGGTCAGGGCGCACTGAGCGCGGCGGCCGGTGAGGCGACCAAGCACGACATCGCCCAGGCCGAGAAGTGGAACCTGCCGATCGTCATGATCGTGCTGCTCGCGGTGTTCGGGTCGCTGGCCGCAGCCGCCCTGCCCCTGCTCCTCGGCATCTGCACCGTCGCGGTCACGATGGGCTTGGTCTTCCTGCTGTCGACGATCACCACCATGTCGGTGTTCGTGACGTCGACGGTGTCCATGTTCGGGATCGCGCTGGCGGTCGACTACTCCCTGTTCATCCTGATGCGCTTCCGCGAGGAGTTGCGGGCGGGCCGAGACGCCGAACAGGCGGCGGACGCCGCCATGGGTACGTCCGGGCTGGCGGTGCTGCTGTCGGGGCTGACGGTGATCGCGTCGATGACCGGCATCTACCTGATCAACACCCCCGTGCTGTCGTCGATGGCGACCGGTGCCATCCTCGCCGTCGCCGTCGCCGTGCTCACCTCGACGACGCTGACGCCGGCGGTGCTGCGGACGTTCGGCAAGCACGCCGCCAAGCGCTCAACCTACCTGCACATGTCGCGCCGCCCCGACACCACGCAGTCCCGGTTCTGGACGCGGTGGGTCACGTCGGTGATGCGCAGGCCGTGGATCGCGGCGGCGGCCGCGACCGCCTGCCTCCTCGTGCTCGCGGCGCCGGCCTTCGCGATGACGCTCGGCAACAGCCTGCAGCGGCAGTTCGAGCCCACCCACGAGATCCGCGGCGGCATCAACGCCGCAGCGGAGGCGCTCGGTCCGGGTGCGCTGGGACCTATCCGGGTTCTGGTGTCGTTCCCCGACGGCGGGGCCAACCAGCCCGCGAACGCCCCGACGCTGACCGCGATCGAGCAGCGGATCACCGAGGCGCCCTACGTCGTGAACGTCTCGCCGCCGGTGTTCGCCGACGACAACCGCAGCGCGCTGACGTCGGTGGTGCTGTCCATCGACCCCGAGGACGCCGGCGCCCGCGAGACCGTCGACTGGCTGCGGAGCAACGTGCCGCAGGCGGCAGGCGACCGCGCGACGATCGACGTCGGCGGTCCCACGGCTCTGCTGAAGGACTTCGACGACCGCGTGTCGGCCAGCCAACCGCTGGTGTTCGTGTTCGTCGCCCTGATCGCGTTCGTCATGCTGCTGATCTCGATCCGCTCGGTGTTCCTCGCGTTCAAGGGCGTCCTGATGACGGTGCTGTCGGTGGCAGCGGCCTACGGCAGCCTGGTGGTCGTCTTCGAGTGGGGCTGGCTGGAACCGCTGGGATTCGAACCGCTGACGTCGATCGACAGCACCATCCCGCCGCTGGTCCTCGCCATGACGTTCGGCCTGTCGATGGACTACGAGATCTTCCTGCTGACCCGGATCCGGGAGCGGTTCGTCCAGACGCAGAACACCCGTGACGCCGTCGCCTACGGCGTGAGCACCAGCGCCAGGACCATCACCAGTGCCGCGCTGATCATGATCGCGGTGTTCGTGGGGTTCGCGTTCGCCGGCATGCCGCTGGTCGGTCAGCTCGGCGTCGCGTGCGCGGTGGCGATCGCGGTGGACGCCACCATCGTCCGGCTCGTGCTGGTGCCTGCGCTGATGGCGATGTTCGCCGAGTGGAACTGGTGGCTGCCGCGCTGGCTCGACCGCATCCTCCCGTCGGTCGACTTCGAGAAGCCGCTGCCCAAGGTCGACATCGGCGACCTGGTCATCATCCCGGAGGACATCTCCGAACTCGGTCCGTCGGGCAGCGACATCCGCACCGTCGTCCGCACCGCCGCGAAGCTCAAGAACCTGGCCCCGCACGCGATCATCGTCGCCGACCCGCTGGCGTTCAGCGGCTGCGGCCCCGCCCGGATGAGCCGGGTGGTCCCGGCCGCTCAACCGCAGCTCGTCGGGTCCGCGGTCCGCGCGACCTCCGGCGGCGCCGCAGCCGGATCGGCAGACACCGTCCGCATCCCCACCCGCACCGGCGGCAGGTTCGGCTCCCGCAGCGGCGGCGCGAACGGCAAGCGGACGGCGCCTGCCACCGTGCACCCGGTGACCATGTGGCGGGGCCGGCTGGCCGTCGCCCTCGACGCGCTGCAGACCACGTCCGATCCCGACGCGCCGGTGCTCGAACGGCGCAAGCCGATGGAGACCACCAACGTCCTGCTGCCCACCGGCGACCGGCTGCAGATCCCCACGGGCGCCGAGACGCTGCGGCTCAAGAGCTATCTGATCGTGTGCCGCAACTCACGGCGCGACTTCGCGGAGTTCGCCGATCTGGTCGACTCGATGGAGACCCTGACCGCCGCGGAAGTGCTGGCCCGGATGGACCGGTACTACTCTGGGAACCGCTCGCGCAGACAGTGGGTGGCCACGCAGCTCATCAGGCGGCTGGCCGACCCCCATCCGTCGGACCTCGACGACGACCCGGCCGACGGTCAGACGCCGGACCCCGACCGGGAGGCGGACTGGGAGCGGGTGCGGAGTCGCTGCCTATCCGTGGCGGTGGCGATGTTGGAGGAGGCTAGGTGACGTTGTCCGCTGACACGCGGAACACGCGCAGCGATGACGCCGCTTTCGGTCGTCCGCGCCCCCCCTCCCCCCAGCGCCCCCAGATCGACGATCGCCCCGTCGAGTTCTGGCCTACGTCGTCCATCCGCGCGGCCCTCGACACCGACGACCTCACCGTCTGGCAGCGCATCGTCGTCGCGGTCAAGCGCGATCCCTACGGCAGGACCGCCCGGCAGGTGGAGGAGGTGCTCGAGACGGCACCGCCCTACGGCGTCTCCAAGGCACTGGCCGAGGTCCTCGTCCGGACCCGCGCCCATCTCGAGGCCAACGAGTGCGCCGAGGTCGCGCGCCACGTCAGGCTGCTCCTCGAACGTTCCGGCCTCGGGCAGCAGGAGTTCGCGTCGCGCATCGGGTTGCCCCCGGCCACGCTCGCGACCTACCTGGAGGGCACGGACTGCCCCGCCGCGTCGCTCATGATCCGCATGCGCCGCCTGTCGGACCGCTTCGCCAAGATCCACGACGATCGCACCGACCGCTGATCCCTAGCGGGTGTTGATCGGCGTCACGTCCACCACCAGCCACGTACCGCCGTCCTTGGTGAGCGTGATGCGCAGTGCGTACGTCGCGACGTCGGCGGGCTTGCCCGGGGCGTTCTGCGTGCCGCGCATGACGACGGCGACGCTCGCCACGGCGGGGCCGATGGCCTCGACGCCCGCGGAGATGGTCTCCGCCTGACCCGAGATGTTCTTGCTCGTCAATTCCTTTGCCACGGTGGAGAAGTCACGTCGGTAGACCTCGGCGCGCTCCGGTGTCATCAGGCCGGTGGCCCGGTTGATCGAGGCGTCCGGATCCTGTGGGGTGAACGTCGCCGACGCCTCGGCGACGCTGCTCGCGATGCCGGTCACCTCGGCGATGTCGGCGCGCATGTCCCGGTCGGGCACGGTCCACTGCGTGTAACCGACGACGACCGCGGCGATCAGCGCGGCAGCGGCCACCGCGGCGACGGCCAGCCGGAGCCCGGGCCCGTCGTCATCGGTGCCGACCGTGACGCCGTCGCGGCGGTAGAGCACGAAGTCCACGACCATGCCCTGCAGGATCAGCAGGCACAGCACTGACGTCACCGCGACCCACCACACCGGCCACTGCAGCGCGACGCCGACGAAGATCAGCGCGGCGATCGCCGCGAGCGGGGCGAGGACGTCGAACAGCGCGACGCGCAACCGGTTCCTCATCGCAGTGCCTCCAGCTTGGAGACGAGCAGCTTGCCGTTGACGTCGGAGACGCCCAGCCGCAGGTTCCACCGGATGGGCTTCGGGGCCGCGTTGCCCGCGTTCGTGCTCACCGAGGTCGCGACGACGATCACGGTGTCGGTGCGCGACGCGACGGTCGACAGCTCGGGCTGCGGCCCGGCCGGCTTCTGGCCCGGGAGGTCGTGGTGCAGCGACTCGATCGACACCGACTCGACCTGGCCGGTGGTCTGCGACTGCAGCTTCGCGACGAGTTGCCGGAACGGTTCGACCGTCGTGTCGAAGTCGGCGTTCAGCTGACCGACCGTGCCCTCGTGCAGCGTGCGCAGGCTCTCGTCAATGGTGCCCGCATTCATGTTGACCAGCACGTTGGTCCAGTCGACCGCGGCCTGCAGCACCTCGGTCTGGTAAGTCCGCTCCTCGGCGTCGCTGCGGTGGCCCGACCAGATCATGAAACCGAGGACGACGGCCGCGACGGAGAGGACGCCGAGCACGGCGGACGCGATGCCGTAGCCGGTGATCGTGCGGTCGGACGTCGTCTCGGTGGGCTCGCGCTGCGCTTCTGCGGGCTCGTCGGGCATGGGCGTGAGGGTACCCGGCAGCCGAATTCGCCCGGCCGACCTCGCCCCGGCGAGCATCCCCCGCCCGGTGGCAGGATGGCAGGGTGACGCTTGAAGCCATCAGATCCGGTATCGATCTCTCCTACGTCGACGACGACGCCCGCCCGCAGGACGACCTCTTCGGTCACGTCAACGGGCGCTGGCTCACCGAGTACGAGATTCCCGCCGACCGCGCGACCGACGGTGCGTTCCGCACGCTCGCCGATCGGGCCGAGGAGCAGGTGCGGGAGTTGATCGACGAGTCCGCTGCCGCTTCCGGCGGGCAGGAGCGCAGCGACCCGGGGAATACCAGCGCGCCGGAGGGCACCGAGGAGCAGCGCGTGGGCGACCTCTTCGCGAGCTTCATGGACGAGGCCGCCGTCGCCGCCGCGGGTGTCCGGCCGTTGCTGGCCGAACTCGCCGCCGTCGACGAGGCCGCCGACCACGACGCCCTGGCCGCCGTCCTCGGCGCTCTGCAGCGCGTCGGCATCGGCGGCGGGACCGGCGTGTACGTCGACACCGATTCCAAGGACTCGACCCGCTACCTGCTGCACTTCTCGCAGTCCGGGCTCGGGCTGCCCGACGAGTCGTACTACCGCGACCCGCAGCACGCGGACATCCTCGCGGCCTACCCCGGCCACGTCGCCCGGATGTTCGGGCTGGTGTTCGGCGAGGAGCCGCAGCCCGGCGAATGGCAGGCAACGGCCGAGCGCATCGTCGCGCTCGAGACCGAACTGGCCGCCGCACACTGGGACGTCGTCAAGCGCCGCGACGCCGACCTGACCTACAACCTGCGCCGCTTCGCCGAGCTGCCCGACGAGGCACCGGGATTCGACTGGTCGGGCTGGGCCGCCGCACTGGGCACCACCGGCGAGCAGATCGCCGAGATCGTCGTCCGGCAGCCCGACTACCTGACCGCGTTCGCGGCGCGGTGGGCCGAGCGCGACCTCGAGGACTGGAAGAACTGGTTGCGCTGGCGGGTCATCAGCGCGCGCTCCGCGATCCTCACCGACGACGTCATCGCCGAGAACTTCGACTTCTACGGCCGCAGGCTGTCGGGCACCGAGCAGATCCGGGACCGCTGGAAGCGCGGGGTGTCGCTGGTCGAGGGCCTCCTGGGCGACGCGGTGGGCAAGCTGTACGTCGAGCGCCACTTCCCACCCGGGTCGAAGGCCCGGATGGACGAGCTGGTCGAGAACCTGCGCAAGGCCTACCGGGTGAGCATCGGCGACCTCGAGTGGATGACGCCGGAGACGCGGCAGCGCGCCCTGGCCAAGCTCGACAAGTTCACCCCGAAGATCGGCTACCCGGCGCGGTGGCGCGACTACTCGGCGCTGGTGATCGACCGCAACGACCTCTACGGCAATTACGTGCGGGGCCAGGCCGTCGAAACCGACCGCGAACTGGCGAAGCTCGGTGGGCCGGTCGACCGCGACGAGTGGTTCATGACGCCGCAGACGGTCAACGCCTACTACAACCCCGGGATGAACGAGATCGTCTTTCCCGCCGCGATCCTGCAGCCGCCGTTCTTCGACGCCGAGGCGGACGACGCCGCGAACTACGGCGGGATCGGCGCCGTCATCGGCCACGAGATCGGCCACGGCTTCGACGATCAGGGTGCCAAGTACGACGGCGACGGCAACCTCGTCGACTGGTGGACCGACCACGACCGCGCCGAGTTCGGCCAGCGCACCAAGGCGCTCATCGACCAGTACGAGGAGTTCGTGCCGCGCCAGCTCGACGAGGGCCAGCACGTGAACGGCGCGTTCACCGTCGGCGAGAACATCGGCGACCTCGGCGGGCTGTCGATCGCGCTGCTGGCGTACGAGCTGTCGCTGGAGGGCAAGGAGGCCCCGGTGATCGACGGGCTGACCGGCGTGCAGCGGGTGTTCTACGGGTGGGCGCAGGTGTGGCGGACGAAGTCCCGTGACGCAGAGGCGATCCGGCGACTCGCCATCGACCCGCACTCGCCGCCGGAGTTCCGCTGCAACGGCGTGATCCGCAACATGGACGCCTACTACGACGCGTTCGACGTCACCGAGTCCGACGAGCTGTATCTCGAGCCCGCCTCGCGGGTGCGCATCTGGCGCTAGCCTCAGCGGAGAAGCACCGACGACACCCCTCGTCGGGCGCCCGGGGAGAGCGAGATGGTGGTCGGCGGCGTTCGCGACCCGCGACGGTCAGTCGCGGAGCGGATCCGTGTCGTCCGGGTCCGGCCCGTCGGTGACGACGTCGGTGAACACCAGGTCGATCGGCACTCCCGCGGCGCGGTCGCCGAGGGTCTCGGCGAGGACGTCCTCGATCGCGGTGCGCACCACGCCGCCGGTGGGTCCGAGGCGGGCGCCGTAGTGGCCCGCGAGGTCGACGCGTACGGCCGTCAGCCGCTCGTCGACGACCCTGATCTCGACGCCGTCGAGTTCCACGTCGGCCATCGTCCGCACCCGGCGGGCGATCTGACCGCTCAGCGCCAGATCGGTGACGGCGATCCCGCCCGGGGCGACGCCGGCGGCGGGGTCCTCGGCGCGGATCGGCCAGCCCTGCCGCGGGGTGGCGCGCACCCGCGCAAGTACCTGTTCCACGACGGCGTCCCACCCCGGCTCGGGGGTGTCGCGCAGTACGTCGCGCGCACGCTCGAGGATCCGTTCGGAGATCGGGTCGGTAGTCATCGCCATCGCTGCAGTCGTTGGGCCAGGGTGGTACGCGCACGGTGATGATGTCCTCGCGCCGCGTCGGGACTCAAACTCAGGATGTCGCCAATCTGCGGAAACGTCAATCGCTCAATGTCTCTCAGGATCCACACCTCACGTTGACGCACGGGCAGTTCGGAGAGGGCGACCTCCAGTGCGGCCAGGAACTCGTGATTCGACACCGACGCGAACGGATCGGATCCCGCGGACGTGTCCGCCGGATCGACCAGCCGGTCGTCGATGGGCTGCGCGACGCGCACGCGCCGCGAATCGACCACCTTGCGCGCGCAGATCGCGAACAGCCAGGTCCGGACCGACGAATCGGCGCGGAAGTCCTCGATCCGGCGCCACGCAGCGACGAACGTCTCCTGGGCGATGTCGGCCGCCGCGCCCTCGTCGCGGACCATGCGCCGCGCGTAGCGGTAGAGGGCGGGACCATGTCTGCGGACGAGCACCTCGAACGCGCTCCGGTCGCCTGCGGCAGCCGCGGCGGCCAGGTATCGGTCGTCCCCGGCGTCCTCGTCGGTGGACTCCGCTGTGCTGTACACCACATCCTCACGACGTTCGGTTCACGACCCGGGCTGCGTCCAACCTTATGTACGAAAGATCAACCCCGTTACGAGTTTTCACAGGAGAAATCATGACCAGCGCAAAGACCACCGACGGCCAGGCCACCTCGTCGACTTCCCCGGCGTCGACCGTAGCCCCCTCGAGCCCCAGCGTCCTGCAGACCACCCACGGCAAGACCGTGATCGCCGACACCGTCGTGTCGAAGATCGCCGGGCTCGCCGCACGCGAGGTGCACGGCGTCTACGACCTGGGTGGCAACACCTCGCGCGTCGTCGGCTCGCTCCGTGAGCGCATCCCGGGCGCCACCACCAACTTCTCGCAGGGCGTCTCCGTCGAGGTCGGCGAGAAGCAGGCCGCCATCGACATCGACATCGTCGCCGAGTACGGCGTCTCCATCGCCGATCTCGCCGGTGGCATCCGCCGCAACGTGATCGCCGCGATCGAGCGCATGACCGGTCTCGAGGTCATCGAGGTCGACATCACCGTGCACGACATCCACGTCGTCGACGACTCCGACACCAAGACCGACGACGATCCCCACGCCGCACGCGTCCAGTGACCGGCACCGAGCCCTCGGCCGCGGCTGAGCCCGCCGACCGCCTCGCCGCGGTCGTGCGGGCCATCCCCGGCGTGGCGGACCTGCACTCGGGCATGTTCGGCGAGGTGGGCACCTACCTGCCGGGGCGGCGCGTCCCAGGCATCCGCCTCACCGACGACACCGTGCAGATCCACCTCAGCGCGCTCGTCGGTTCGCCGATCCGCGACGTCGCCGCAGCCGTGCGGCGCGCGGTGACCGCCGAGTACCCCGGGCTCGCGGTCGACGTCACCGTCGAAGACGTGATCGAACCGGCATGACCCACCCGCACGACAGACTCGGCCGAGCCGCTGCACGCAGGGCCGCCGCCAGGGCGCATCACCCCGACGCCGGCGGCTCTGCGTCAGCGTTCATCGCAGCCTTGGCCGAGATCGACGCGCGACGCCCAGAACCATCCGTGGTCGTACGCACCACCGGAGGCCGGCGGCGTGCAGCACTGCGCCGTTGGTGGCGCAGACGTGCCACCCGCCACTACGTGACGCTCCCGCACTGAGCGTTCCCCACTTTTCGCTTCACCCGAACACCTGAACCATCCAACCGATACGGAGATCGACATGACCACTTCGACCGTGGGCCTGCTGGCCGGCCTGTTGCTCGGCGTCGCCGCAGCCGCAGGCGGTTTCACCGGCTTCCTCGTCGCACTCGTGCTCGGCGCCATCGGCTACGTCATCGGTGGACACCGCGATGGCGAGTTCGACGCGACCGCACTGCTACGGGGACGGGGCCGTGGCTGACGAACCCGGCGAGCCGCGCGACGACGACGTCGCCACGCGTGGGCGCCTCACCCTGAAGGATCGCGTCGCGGAACGGATCGCCACCCGCGCCGCGCTCGACACCCATGGCGTGCGGAGCCACTCCGGCGCCGTCGGCCGACTGGTCGGTCGCGATCTCCCGCGCACCCACGTCGCCGTCGCCGGAGACCGCATCCGCGCAGAGGTGGACATCGCGGTCGCGTGGTCGCATCCGCTGCCCGCCGTTGCGGCCGCCGTGCACCACAACGTGACCGCGGCCCTGACCGACCTGGCCGGGCTGCACGTCGACGGTGTCACCGTGCGGATCGACCGCATCGTCGTCGATGACGACGTCCGTCCGGAGAGGACCGTGCTGTGACCGCCACCGTCGACGCGACGCCCACCGTGGAACCCGCGAAGGCGCACGCACCCGTCGCGTCCGCCGGGGCGACCTACGTCGGTGCCGCATTGAGCATCGTCCTGATCGCATTGGGCGCCATTGCGATTCGCGACGCCGCCGTCATATTCGACTGGGTCGGGGGACGACCGTGGTCTGGGGCAGCCATCGACGCCGTCGACGGACTCCGGCCGGCTCCGTGGCTCGTGCCGGCAGCGGTGATCGTCGCCCTCGTCGGGCTCGTCTGCGTGGTCGCCGCGCTGAAGCCGCGCAAGAAGATCGGCCGCGAGGTCACCGCGCACACGTCGGTGTACCTCGAAGACGACGCCGTGGCGCGGCTGGCCGGCACCGCGGTGCGCGCCGTGCCGGGAGTGCTGAAGGCCCACGTCCGGGCATCGCGCTCGACCGTCGTGGTCCGCGCCGACGTGACGACCACCGCCATCACGTCGGAGACGATCACCGCCGCCGTGCGAGAGGCGTTGCAGCCGTTGACCCGTCAGCCCAGCATCAAGGTTCGAACGAAGACCGGAGGACCCTCGTGACCCGCACCGCCGTCACCCTGGATCGGGTGGCCTCGTTCGTCATCGGTGCGCTGCTCCTCGGCGCGGCTGCCGTGGCCATCCTGTGGTCGCTGAACCGTTTGTCCGGTGCGCCCCGTGAGCTGTCCGCGAAGCCGGTGCTCGACGCCAGCGGGCAGGGATGGTGGCCGATCGCACTGCTGGCGGGCGGTGTGCTGCTCGTCCTGATCGGGCTGCGCTGGCTCGCCATCCACCGGCCTGCCCGACGCATCTCCGACTTCACCCTGAGTACGCCGGGTGGCGATCAGCACTTCACCGCCGACCTGGGCTCACTCGCCGATGCCACCGCCGTTGCGGTGCAGGCTCATCCGGCCGTGCGGTCCGCCAAGGCCGTCGCCATCGAGGATCGCGGCCGACCCACCGTCGTCGTGCGAGCCACCGTCGACGCGGCGTCGCGGCTGCACGACGTGGTCGCCGCCGTGGACGAGGCCGCCACCACCGCGGTCACCATGCTGGGTGACGGCGACGTAGCCGTGATCACCCGGGTACGGCTGCCGCGCAATGATCGTCGCGGGGTGCGCTAGAGCGTCCCGCGCCTGACGGCCGCGCCGAGACTCGGAAGTTGGCGGGTATCACCCGTTCTCGCCAACCGGCAACCGACGTCTCGGCGCGCGCTCGTCGTTGGAGGGTGCGTTGACTCCCCACGTTCTCGCCTCACAACAAGCGTTCGGCCCTGGCACCGAGTGGTGCTGGGGTGGCGGGTGCGGCGGCGCTAGGCCGCGGCGGTGTCGGGTGGGCCGCGTCCGTCGGCGTGGGGGTGGATGCGCAGCAGGGTCCAGCCTGCGTCGCGGAGGCGGGTGTGGTGGGGCGGGTCGGGATCGGTGCTGTCGGCTCGCGCCGGGAACGGTTGAGTCCCGACGGGCGTGGCCATGAACGCGAGGGTCAGCGCTGCCAAGTGGTCGGAAGTGGTTGCGGGCGTGGGGGTGCCGGGCTCGTGGTCGGGCTGCATTGGTGTCGGCTGCGGCTCCGGCGACCCCTGTGGCTCCGGCAGCGGCTGCTCGAGCCCTTCCTCGGCATGTGCCTCTGCGGGCCCCGGCTCCGACGGCGCCGCCCCCGGCGACCCTTGTGGCCGCGGGTCGAGCCCTTCCTCGGCAGGTATCTCTGCGGGCGCCGGCTCCTGCGGCTCCGAGTCCTCTGCGCCCGGCGGTTGTCGCAGGCTGGCGGATCTGCGTCGGGGCGCGTCGCCGTCGTCGGCGGCGCCGCCGTCGCCCGTGTCGTCGTGGGGTGGGCGTAGGAGTAGTTCGGGGCGGTGGTGGTAGTTGATGGGGGTGTGGCCGTTGTCGAGGTCGGGTGGGGGCTGCCATTCCACGTCGCCGCGGTCGGTGATGGTGGTGGTCCAGCCGCCCTCGCCGACGAGGCGGTTGTCCGCGCCGCACGCCAACGCCATCTCATCGACGTTGGTGTTGCCGCCCTGGGCCCAGTCGGTGACCGCGTGATGGACCTGGCAGCCGTACGCCCCGACCGGGCATCCCGGTTTGGTGCAGCCCCCGTCGCGGGCGATCAACATGATCCGTTGCGCGGGGGAGGCGACCCGACGGGCCCGAAACAACTCCAACGCCGACCCGCTGGCCTTGTCGAACACCGCCAGGTAGTGGTGGGCGTGCGCCCCCATCCGCACCACGTCCTTGATGGGCACGGTGGTGCCGCCGCCGGTGACGCCGACCCCGGCGCTGGACTCCAGGTCTTGGAGGGTGGTGCGGATGATCACCGACACCGGGAGCCCGTTGAGCCGGCCGAGGTCTCCACTCATCAACGCGATCCGCCCGATCACGATCAGCGCGTCGTGCTGGCGTTGCGCGCGGGTGCGGTGATCACCGTCGATCTGGGCCTGGCTGGGGGTGCCCGAGGTGCACGGGTCGGGGTCGGCGGGATTGCACATCCCGGGTGCGGCGTACTTGGCCATCAGCGGCTCCAGCACCGCCGCCGCCTCCGGGCTGAGTTGGCCGCTCATCGTTCTGGTGCCGTCAGGCCCTTGCGGGCCGATCTCCACACCCCGGGACTGCTGGGGTTCGGTGTCGTCGGGTTCGGGGCCGTCCTGGTCGAGCAGGAACAGCCGCATCTCCGCGGCGTCCTTGAGGTCCTTGGGTCCGACGGTGACCGCGATCCGCACCAGGTCCACTTCGATCTGGTCGCGGGTGGGGGTGTCCACCCACGCCGGCATCCGGCTCATCGCGTCGCGCAGGATCTTGACGTGTTCGGCGGTGATCGCTCCGACCGCCTGGGCGGCGGCCACTGCGGGTAGCAGCGGCGCCAACGGTTCCCCGGTCAGACCCGTCCGGGGTGCGAGGTCGGCGGCTTCGGCCAGCCGGCGGCTCGCCTCGGCCGCAGACACCCGCCACCGCAACCGCAGCACCTCGTTCCAGGACTTCGCGCCCATCCCCTGGGGGGTGGTCTCGGCCTGCAACCGGGCCAGCAGGCGGTGGCGTTGGGTGGGCATCTGACACGCCATCGCCTCGAACTCGTCCCACACGGCCAGCACCTGGGATCGGGTCAGCAGATCGATCGGCAACGCGGCGAACGCCTCGTAGTCGGCGCGCAGCCGCCCGACCGCCTCCCACGCCGCCTCCGCCTGCATACTTCGAACATACATTCGAACACCGACAAGCGGGGCTAAATCGCGAAGATTCCGACGCGGACATCCGCTGAGTCACGCTGCGCCGCAACGACCGAACGCCCACCCGACCATCACCGGAAACTCACGCTCCCAGAACCCGTCACCGTGCGACCCGGCCCGCTCGTGCATGACGACGTCGGCCCCGGCATCGCGCAAGGCGTCCGCCCATCGCGTGGCGTTCTCGAGGAAGAACGGCTCCGACGTACCTGCGACGAGGTACGCCCGCGGAAGCGGCTGCGGCATCGACGCCGGCGGCCGATAACCCGCCCCCGGTGAGGCGCAGAGGACCGCGCCATAGATGTCGGGATGCCGAAGCCCCAGCGCGAGAGCGAGTTCCGCACCAGCGGAGACTCCGAGGATTGCGGTTCGCTCGGCCAGCAGCTCCACTCCGAACCTCGACGCGGTCCATCGTCGGACGTCGTCGACGAAGAATAGTTCGTGCGCCGCGAACCGGTCGGGATCGAAGTGCGGTGAGTACTCGTGCAGACGGAGAGTCTCATCGGCCGGCCGGTGAGCGGCGACGATCATCGTCGAGGGCACGCCATCCGATTCGAGAAGCCCTCCCCAGGGCGAGATCACCTGTCCGTCACCAGCGAACACGATTGCCTCTGGTGGGTCCGGTGGGACGTACACCGTGACCTTACGCCCGCCGTCGTAGCCGAACGTCTCGGTGACGAAGTCCCCTGCGGATGGACGAGCCATGCTACGGCGTCGTCATGACGACCGCGCGGCGTCCCACCACGCCAGCACGCGAGTTGCGTACAGCGTCAACCACTTCGACGGCTCTCCGACGCCGGCGTCGACCTCGAACCACTCCCTGCCCGGCGGGCGACCGGCCTGGAGCCAGGTGCCGTCGTCGCGGCGTTGCGCTCGGATGAGTTCGATGGCCTCGGCCATCCGTGGGTCCGGTGCCCGCCCATCGGTCAGTGCGGCGTCACGGAAGTAGTCGGCGGCGTTGAGCACGCTGTAGCGCCAGCGGAACGGATGGCCGAACTCCGTCACCCACGGCGCCACTGGCTGGCCGGTCGAGAGCCGACGGAACAGGCTGCGCTGCAACAGATATTCTTCGCCGGCCCGGCGTGCGGCGCGAGTGGCGGCAGTGCCGCCCGTCGCCACCTCGAACGCGAGCAACCCCTTCAGCGCATTCAGCGTCGAGTGGAAGGACGACCGGGTCGAGCCCTCCACCCACTCGCAGTTCCAGCCGCCGTCGGGCAGGCGATGCTCGACGAACCACCGAGCCAATTCGGCGACGTCGAGACCGAGCCAGACTCCGTTCGCCACCGTCCACGCGTTGATGCAGCAGTCGACCTCACCGCCCCAGTACGGCAGGTCGTCGTACTCCCACCGACTGTTGGTAGCGAGCAGCTCGGCGGTCCGCCGCTCCTGGAGGACGGAGGGGTCGAGGCCCCACTCCCGCAAAGAGTTCAGCGACCAGGTCGTCGCCGTCCACGGCTGACCGGTGTCGCGCTCGGGCCCGTCGAAGTCGAAGTCGGCGGGGAAGAAGGCGCCGCCGGCCCACTGGCCGTCGTCGTCCTGGAGCGCGAGCAGGCGGGCACCGAAGCCCTCCGTGGCGACCCGCGCCCGAGTGGACCGCCAGACCACGTCCGGAGCACCGGCGAGGTCGCGCTCCACCCGCCAGCGGATCGCCGGATCGGAGTCCAGTAGCCAGTCGAGCACGTGCGCGGCGTGAGAACGCCTAGAACATCTGCCAATCCGACGCGCCGTCGGGCTGGTTGTAGAGGCCGACGGAGTTCTTGATGACGACGGGGTCGCCACTGCCGAAGTTGTCGTAGAACCACTGGGCGTTGGCAGCGCTGAGGTTGATGCAGCCGTGGCTGACGTTGCGCTTGCCCTGGTCACCGACCGACCACGGCGCGCCATGCACGAAGATGCCGCTGTTGTCGATGCGAACGGCGTCCTGCACCTTCAGCTTGTAGCCCTCCGACGAATTCACGGGGACGCCGTAGGTGGACGAATCCATGACGATGTCGGCGAAGCGCTCCAGCACGTAGTAGGTGCCGTTCTTGGTCTCGTGCTTGCCGTCTTCCTTGCCCATCGACACGGGGAAGGTCTTCTCGAGCTGGCCGTTGCGCCGGATCTCCATCTGGTGCGTCGCGTCGTCGACGGTGGCCACCAGGTAGTCACCGGTGCGGAAGCTGGACTTGGTGCCACCCGCGTCGATGTTCACGGTGGTGTTGGCGGGCCAGAAGTTGATCGGGCGCCAGCGCAACTGGGTGTCACCGGTCCAGTAGAACCGTCCGGGCACCGCAGGGGTCGACGAGATGTGCACGGCCTGCTCGGCCATCGCGCGGTCGACGATGGGCCGGGCGAAGTTGATGTAGATCGGCTTGGCCACACCGACCATGGACCCGTTGACCGGGTTGAAGGTCGGCGGCGCGAAGACCGGCTCACCCGTGTAGGGCAGCGGGTTCTGGCCCGCGGGCGTGCCCTCGGGAACGGCGGCGGGTGCGCCGTAGTTGTTGAGCGGCGCCGCCGGTGCGGCGGGCGCGAGTGGATCGGCCGGTGCCAGCGGATCCACCGGCGCGGCCGCCGGAGGGGCGGCAGCGGGTGCCGGGGGCGGATCCCACGGCATCGGGGGCATCTGGAACGGCGGCGGTGCCGGCGCGGGAGGCGCGTCGATCACCGCGGGGTCGGGAGCCGGCTCTGCCAGCGCCGACGGCGTACCGACGACTGCTCCTCCGACCAGCACACCGGCGACGATCGCGATGCCTAGTTTCTTCAGTGCCTTCGTTGGCAACCCGTACGACGTCCCTTGCGGCATTGCGCCACCTCCATAACCCAAAAACTGACCCCAGTGTGTCACAGCGCCGGCACCCACTCCTGCCGTCGACGGCCCCTGGACACCCGTCCAGCAATGCGTGAACGGGCGACGAGCCGCCGCTGATCTGCTGTGTAGTTCGGTTCCCTGCCGCCATCCGTTACCTCTTCAGCGCTGAGAACGGACTCAGCGGGACCTCCGGACACGCGAGTTCCCACCGCCAGACCGTGCCCTCCTCCTCGTCGGGGAACGTGCCGAGGAATCCGAACCCGATCCGCTCGAGCACCGACGTGGAGGCGCTGCGGTGCGATGCGGTGTGCGCGAGGACGGTGTGGACGTTCCCGGCCGCGAAGGCCTGGGCGGCGAGTGCGCGGGCGGCGCCCGTGGCGCGGCCCCGGCCGCGGTAGGCGGGGGCGATCTCGTAGCCGATCTCGACGACCCCATCGTCAGGCGGGCCGACGAAGCCGCCCGAGCCGACCAGGACGTCGTCGTCGAAGAACAGGTGCAGCCACCACTGCGCCTGCGCGGGCCGCTCGCGCAGGACGTCGATGGTGAACTCGATGCCCTCGTCGAACTGAGGCCATCCGGCGGGCACGGGACTGCCGACCAGTGCGGCGAATTCGTCGGCGTCGCGGCGCAACGCCTCGAGCACCGGAATGGTCGCGGCGACGAGACGGATCAGGAACGCACCAGGCGCGCGATGGCCGCCGACGCCTCGGCGAGCTTGCGTTCGGCTTCGTCACCGCCCTCGGCGACGGCGTGCGAGACGCAGTGTCCGAGGTGCTCGTCGAGCAGTCCCAGGGCGACCGACTGCAGCGCACTGTTGACCGCACTGATCTGGGTGAGCACGTCGATGCAGTACTTGTCGTCGTCGATCATCTTCGCGATGCCGCGGACCTGGCCCTCGATGCGTCGCAGCCGCTTGGCGTAGTTGTCTTTGTTCGTCGAATAGCCATGCAGTGCAGCGTCGTTCGACTCCGCCATGTCAACCTCGGTCACGTCACTCTCCCAACATCGACTTCATCTGGGCGATCTCCGACTGCTGCGCGTCGACGATCGACTCGGCGAGCTTCTTCGCATCGGCGTCGGCGCCGTCGGCGATCTCCGTCTTGGCCATGGCGATGGCTCCCTCGTGATGGCCGATCATCGATCGGAGCCACAGCGTGTCGAAGTCGGCGCCCTTCAGCGTCTTCAGCTTCTCCATCGTGGCCCCATCGACCATTCCCTGCATGTTCATCGCGCCCATGTCGTGGCCCTCGTGCCCGGTCTCCGAGCTGCCGGTCCACTCCTTCAGGAACGCCTGCATCTGCCCCACTTCTGGCTCCTGGGCCTTCGAGATCGCGGCGGCGAGTTCGACGACGGCGGGATCGGACGAGCGGTCGGGCACGAGCGCCGACATCTCGACGGCCTGCTCGTGGTGCGGGATCATGTCCTTCGCGAAGGTCACGTCGGCGTCGTTGAACGCCGCGGGCTGAGCACCTTCGGAGGCGCCGTGGGTGTGATCGGTGTGGCCGTCCGAAGCCGGCGTCTCGGTGCAGCCTGACACGAAGAGGACCGCGGCGAAGGCGGCCGCGAGGGCAAGGAGGCGGGGCGTTGGCGTCATCACCCGGCCCACCCTACCGGATACCCCCATGGGGTATGAAAACGTTTTGGCTGCCTAACGGTTCAGGCGCATAATCGACCGCATGCCCTCAGGTCCCACCGACGCAACCACCACCACCCATGACGTCAAGCCCCGGAGCCGCGACGTCACCGACGGCCTCGAGAAGACCGCCGCCCGCGGCATGCTGCGGGCCGTCGGCATGGGCGACGACGACTGGGTGAAGTCCCAGATCGGCGTCGCGTCGTCGTGGAACGAGATCACCCCGTGCAACCTGTCCCTGGACCGGCTGGCGAAGTCCGTGAAGGACGGCGTGCACGCCGCGGGCGGCTTCCCCATGGAGTTCGGCACGATCTCCGTCTCCGATGGCATCTCCATGGGCCACGAGGGGATGCACTTCTCGCTCGTCAGCCGCGAGGTGATCGCCGACAGCGTCGAGACCGTGATGATGGCCGAGCGCCTCGACGGCTCCGTCCTGCTGGCCGGCTGCGACAAGTCGCTGCCCGGCATGCTGATGGCGGCCGCGCGCCTCGACCTGGCCAGCGTGTTCCTCTACGCCGGCTCGATCATGCCCGGCAAGGCCACGCTCACCGACGGGACCGAGCGGGACGTCACGATCATCGATGCGTTCGAGGCCGTCGGCGCCTGCGCGCGCGGTCTGATGTCGCGCGAGGACGTCGACATCATCGAGCGCGCCATCTGTCCGGGCGAGGGTGCCTGCGGCGGCATGTACACCGCCAACACCATGGCGTCCGCAGCCGAGGCGCTCGGCATGTCGCTTCCCGGATCGGCGGCGCCGCCCGCCAGCGACCGTCGCCGCGACGGCTACGCCCGGGCCAGCGGTGAGGCCGTCGTCGAACTGCTCAAGCGCGGCATCACGGCCCGCGACATCATGACCAAGGAGGCGTTCGAGAACGCCATCGCCGTCGTCATGGCGTTCGGCGGATCCACCAACGCGGTGCTGCACCTGCTCGCGATCGCGTGGGAGGCCGGTGTCGAACTCACCCTCGCCGACTTCACCCGCGTCGGCGCGAAGGTGCCCCACCTGGCCGACGTGAAGCCGTTCGGCAAGCACGTCATGTTCGACGTCGACCGCATCGGTGGCGTCCCCGTCGTGATGAAGGCGTTGCTCGACGCCGGGCTGCTGCACGGCGACTGCCTCACCGTGACCGGCCGGACCATGGCCGAGAACCTCGCCGACATCGCCCCGCCCGACCCGGACGGCAAGGTGCTGCGCGCGCTGACATCGCCGATCCACCCCACCGGCGGCATCACGATCCTGCACGGGTCGCTGGCCCCCGAGGGCGCGGTCGTCAAGTCCGCGGGCTTCGACTCCGACGTGTTCGAGGGCACCGCACGAGTCTTCGAGCGCGAGCGCGCCGCACTCGACGCGCTCGAGGACGGCACCATCACGGGCGGCGACGTCGTCGTCATCCGCTACGAGGGCCCCAAGGGCGGCCCCGGCATGCGCGAGATGCTGGCCATCACCGGCGCGATCAAAGGCGCGGGTCTCGGCAAGGACGTGCTGCTGATGACCGACGGCCGGTTCTCCGGCGGCACCACCGGGCTGTGCGTGGGTCACGTCGCGCCGGAGGCCGTCGACGGCGGACCCATCGCGTTCGTCCGCGACGGTGACCGGATCAGGCTCGACGTCGGCAAGGGCACGCTCGACCTGCTGGTCGACGCCGACGAACTCGAGTCCCGCAAGGTCGGCTTCGAGCCGCTGCCTCCCGTCTACACCACGGGCGTGCTCGCCAAGTACACGAAGCTCGTGCACTCGGCGGCGACGGGCGCGGTCTGCAGCTAGCCGTCCCCTACCGCGCCGAACGTTGGTTACCATCACGCTTCTTCGCGAATAGCGTGACGGTAATCAACGTTCGGCGCTATCCCGCGGTCGCCATCGCATCGATGCGGGACAGCGCGTTCGCGAGGACCGGGAGGTAGGCCGGCGCCCACAGTGGCGCGGTCATCCAAGCGCGGCACCCGTCGCCCTCGGGATCGACGCCGTGCTTGGTCGCGGGCACGCCGGCTACCCGCCAACTCCACGACCGGCCCGGGACGAACCCGTCGATCGTGAACTTCAGCGGCACGCCCACCGGCGTCCACACCAGGCCGGTCGAGCCCAGCGTCAGGAGATCGCCCTCGTCGAGTTGCGCCGCGCTGACGGTCGCACCCCACTTCGGCCACGCCTCGAGGTCGGTCATGATGTCCCACACGGTCTGGGAAGGTGCGGCGATGACGCGATCGACCGCAATGTTCGTGCCCTTGAGTGAGATGCCCACCGCACGACCATGCCCGAGGCCGGCCATCGGCAAACGTCGGCCAGGTTTTCGCGCGGACGCCGCCGGGTAAAGACCGGTAGCCGTGCGCGAGCGCGGATGCACGTCACGCTGAGAGAACGGCTACGCCGATGAACGCGAACCTGACTTCACTGCTCGAGGGCATCGCCCGGGGCAACTCCGCGGATCTCCTCAGGTTCTACGACCGCACGTCGGCGCGCGTCTTCGGAGTCATCGGCAACCTGGTTCCCGATCCCGCCCGGCGCGAGGCGCTCATGGAACGCATCTACCTCGAGGTGTGGAACACGGCGGGCGGCTTCGACCCCGACGTCTTCTCCCCCGGCGCCTGGCTGATCACGCTGGCACACCGGATGGCCGTGGCCGACGCCCGCGGCGACGCCACAGTCGACGCACGCGGGACGGATGGTGCACCCGTCATGGACTCGCTGTCCGGCGTGCAACGCAAGTGCGTCGAACTCACCTACTACCGCGGCATGACCGTCGCACAGGCCTCCGAGCACCTCGGGATGACCGAGCAGGCGACGTCCGGTGCGCTGTCCGAGGCCGTCGGGTCCATGACGCCCGCTGCCGACGAATTCCTCTCCGCCGGCTGATCTTCCGCGCTAGGACACCAGCGCTAGGACACCAACGCGATAGCGAACCCGTCCCAGCCCTTGGTGCCCACCGTCTGGATCGCGGCGGTGTCGAGGCGCGGATGCTCGCCCATCATGGCGAACATGTCGCGGACCGCACGCGCCTGACGGTCGTCGGGCGAGGGGTCCAGCACCCGGCCCATCCGCGCGATGTTGTCGACGACGATCACCGCGCCGGGATCGGCGAGCGTGACCGCGTACTCGACGTACGCCGAGTTGTTCTCCTTGTCGGCGTCGATGAAGAAGAAGTCGAAGCGATCGCCGCGGGTGACCAGCCGGGGCAGGGTGTCGAGTGCCGCGCCGACGACGATCTCCACGCGCTCGCCGACGTCGGCCCGGTCGAGGTTGCGGCGCGCCACGTCGGCGTGGGCCTGGTCGTACTCGAGCGTGACGACCCGGCCGCCCGGTCCGACACCCCGCGCCAGCGCGATCGTGCTGTAGCCGCCGAGCGTGCCGATCTCCAGCACGCGCTCGGCGCGCGACATGGTGGCGAGCAGCGTCAGCAGCTTCGCGTGTTGCGCGGACACCTCGATGCGGGGCATGCCCGCGGCGTCGGTCGCCTCCCGCGCCGCGGAGAGCGCATCGTCCTCGGTGCGCAGCAGGCGGCCGAACATGGCGTCGAGGGCGATCGGATCCGGCTCGTTCACCTGGCCCACGTTAACCGGCGGCCGACTCCTTGGCGGGCAGGAACTCTTCGCCCGAGGATTCCTTGGTCTCCGGCATCAGGGTGGCGTAGAGGATCAGCCCGACGACCGCGATGCCGGCCAGGGTCCAGAACGCCACGTTGTAGCCGAGGGTCACGATGATCGCGCCGGCCATGCCCGCGCTCAGCGCGCCGCCGAGGCCCTGCGTCGTCGCCACGGCGCCCTGTGCCACGTTGAACCGGCCCGTGCCGCGGGTCAGATCGGCGATGACGACGGGGAACAGCGCACCGAAGATGCCTGCGCCGATGCCGTCGAGCGCCTGCACGACGAGCAGCCACACCCCGTTGTCGGACACCGTGTAGAGGACGCCACGCACGGCCAGCACGACGAACGCGGTCAGGAAGATCGGCTTTCGACCCCAGACGTCTGCCTTGCGGCCGACGACGATCGCCACCGGGATCATCACCAGCTGGGCGGCGAGCACGCACAGCGCGACCAGCGACGTGGCGCTGTCCTTTCCGACCACCCTGGTCAGGAGCTGGCTCACCGACGTCAGCATCGCCGCGTTCGACAGGTGGAACGTGAACGCGATCACCGCGAAGATCAGCAGCGAACGATTCGTCAACAGCGCGCGGAAGCCGCTCGCCCCGCTGCCGCCCTCGTCCGGCGCCGAGTCGGTGAGCCCACGGGCCTGTCGCTCGTCGATCTCCTCGGCGCGGATCTTCATCGTCGACGCCACGCTGCACAGCGCCAGGACGCCCATCATCCAGAACACGACCACCGGGCCGAAGAAGTACGCCAGCCCTGCCGCGATACCTGCGGAGGCGGCGTTCCCGGCATGGTTGAACGCCTCGTTGCGACCGATCCGCGGCGAGAACATCTTGGGTCCCACCAGGCCGAGCGTGATCGCCGAGATCGCCGGTGCCACGGCCGCACCTGCGATCGACGCGATCGATTGCGTGGCCGTCACGAGTGCAAAGCCGCTGACGAACGGCAGCACCAGGCAGCTCACGGTGACCGCCGACGCCGCCACCACGACCACCAGGCGACGGCGCACCACCCGGTCGACGAGGGCGCCGAGGGGCGTCTGGAAGAGCAGTCCGACGATCCCGGCCGTGGTGATGACACCGCCGACGGTCGCCTCGTTCCACCCGTGCTCCGGGCCGCGAACGGCCAGCAGGTAGATCGCCAGGTACGGCCCGAGTCCGTCGCGCACGTCGGCCAGGAAGAAGTTCAGTGCGTCGAGGGCGCGCAGCGACTGCGTCGACGGGGACGCCACGGGCGCGCTCACGTCGCGTCCATCGTGGTCCGCAGCGTCTCGAAGGCGCCGCGGCCCCTCGCGAACGTCGCCGCGTCACCGCCTTGATCCGGGTGGTGCCGGGCCGCGTACTCACGCCACGCCCGCTTGAGCGTCGACGTGGTCAGCGGCTGGCGGAGTCCGAGGATCTCGAGCGGATCGGTTGGCGCCGCGGGCAATTCGGGCAGGCCCATGGATGGTCCCGACGGCGTCGAGGCCTTCTTCGCGCCCTTCGCCGGCGGCGACTTCTTGGCGGCCTTCTTCGCCGCCTTCTTGGCGGCCTTCGCGGGGGTCTTCTTCGCCGCCTTCTTGGCCGGCGCCGTCACCGCCTTCTTGGCCGGCGCCTTCTTCGCGACCTTCTTGACGGCCTTCTTGGTGGCCTTCTTGGCGGGTGCCCGCGTGGCGGGTCCGTCGTCGGGCCGCTTGGCCAGTGCTCCCATGGCGTCTGTCTATCCCGCCAACCTGTGAGCAGCCCCTCCCACCGCCCGACGTCATCAACTCGTCAGCGATTGTCAGCGACGGCCAGATTCCCTAGCGCACACCTTCCTTCGCGTAGACGACGCGCAGCACGTAGGCCACCTCCGGGCCCATCACGGCGTCGGCCAGTTCGCAGAACGTCGAGGTGAACTCCGGACCGTGTGCCGGTTCGGTCTGACTCAGGTGGTGGGCGACCTCGTGCAGCACGACGAGTTCGCGCAGTGCCCACGTGGTGCTCCGGTCGGGCACGGCGATGGTGGCGTCGCCTCCCGCCCGCTCGTAGTGCGCGGCGGTGCGCCCGCGTCTACTGCGCACCGCGAGCGGGCCCGCCTCGGGCCACGACCGCCGGACCGCGGGCAGAGCGAGCACGTCGTCGACGTAGCGCCGCACCGACTCCACGGAGGCGAAGCGTGCTTCCGGCGGCAGCGTGATCGACGTGCCGAAGAAGTCGAGGGTGGCGGTGCCGCGCGCCGCGGCCCGGTCGAACAGGGTGCGCACGAACTCCTCCGCCGCGTAGACCCGGGATCGCTGCGCGTCGCGAACCACGGCGGCCGGTCAGTGCTCCAGCGCCGAGCGGGCACCGGAGAACTCCGTGCTCGGCCCCAACCGCGCGCGCTGCCCGGCCCGGTCGCCCGCGCGTCTGGCCGCCGACGAGTACCCCGCCGACGCGTTGGTCGCACGCCACGTTCCGCGGGCCTTGGAGGCCTGCCTGTAGAACGACTTCAACTCGATGTCCTTGTTGCGCAACGCGATCTCGGTGCCTGCGCGCTCCTCGGCGTCGACCCGGGCCTGCCGCGTCGCGTCGTCGCGGGCCTCCGACAGGCGCTGCCCGATGCGGGCCCCGAAGGCGAGGTGAAAGTTCAGCCGGGCGGTGATGGTCGGCGTCGGCCGGTGTTGGCCCGTCGCGATGTAAGCGTCGGCGGCCTTGACCATCTGCACCACCAGGCTGGCGTACAGCGCGTGGGTGGCATCGATGTCCTCGGCGAACCCGTAGGCGTAGACGAACGTCGAGTTGGAGGCCACGTCGCACTTCACGTCGTTGGCCATGGCGATCGCCACGAACAGCTGCACGTAGGTGCGCAGTCCCTTCGACCCCGCGTTGCCGATGGTGACGGTGCGCTGCACCGGCGCCTGAGCGGCGGTACGGGTCGCCGAGTGTGCCCGCGCCACTGCCAGATCGATCGACGTGGTGGTCGCCAGCCGCTGCGCGGCCGTCATGAAGGCTTCCGCCTCGTGCGGGTTCTCGGTGTTCTCGGCCTGCCGCAGTAGCGCGGCGATGCGGGCGAGCATCTTGTCGTCGGTCATGGGCGGATCCGCTTCGCTGATCGGTGAGACGTCATGAGGCCGACGGTAGGGAGCCGGTACGACTCGACGGCGAGTCGCCGGGCCGGTACTGCGCCGTCCATCCCCAGAGCGGTGGTCGTCCACAGGTGCCATTCCGCCGAGAGCACCGCGCCGTTGCGTGTCGGTACTCCGGTGTAGCCGACCGGCACCTGCCCGAACGCGTAGACCTCGAGCCCTTGCGCCGCAGGCACTTCCGGGCAATCCGGACCCCTGGCGACGATGGTTCGCGTCATGCGGGCAGTCTAGTCGTCGTCATTGCCGGCCTACTTGGTGACGAACCCGTTCAGCGCCGTGATCAGCTGCGGCGACAGCGGGGCCTGCTTGGCATAGTTCGCGACGTTGTCACTCGGGTCGTCGCGCAGGACGTGGCTGACGCCCTTGAGTTCGACGACGGTCAGAGCGGTCTGGGCCAAGGAGTCGAACAGCGGCTTCTCCCCCACGCAGTTGGCTTGCGCGTCGGCGTCCGAACAGGTCACCAGCACCGGCGTCCCCGCCGGAATCTTGGCTGCGAGCGCCTGGGGGTCGATCGCGTCCGCCTCGACGACGGCCTTGACGTTGGCGGGGTTGAGGATTGCGCCGAGACCCTCCGGCAGGGTCGCGGGCGCCGTGCCCTTCGTACGGGCCTCGGTCACGGCGGCCGCCCACGAGCCGAGCACCTGATCGCCCTGCTGGCGGGTCTTGGCTCCCGACGCCACCGCCGAGTCGACGTCGGCGCGCACCCGCCCGGTGATGATGTCGAGGTAGCGGCCCGACAGCGGCTGGAATAGCGCCAGCGAGTGCACCTTCAGCGCGTCCGGCGAGTCGTCGGTGGCCAGTGCCATCGCGTGCACCGTGCCCTCACCCAACGCGTACAACGAGATTCGCGACTTGTCGGTGCGGGCCTGCCCGGCGAGGTAGCGCGCGGCCGACTTGGCCCCCGCCGTGTAGACCGCGCTTCCGACGTCGGCCGGGTTCTTGGCGTACGGGCCCAGACCCGTCTTGCCAGTGCCTACCTTGTCGTAGCGCAGGCTGGCGATTCCCTTGTCGGACAGGTACTCCGCGATTTGACGCATGTTTCCGACCGGTCCCGCCACCGCGTTGTCGCCGTTGCGGTCGGTGTTGCCGCTCTCCGAGATGAGCAGCGCCGCAGGCCCGGGTGCAGAATCGTCGCGATGCCGGTAGGTGCCGTACAGGGTGAGCCCGTCGGTGACGAACGTGACGTCCTCGTCGACCCACCCCCCGCCGCCGGTGGACTGCTGCTCGGCCTTCGACGAACACCCGACGAGCACGAACAGCATCAGCAGCGCCGCCAGCAGCCGGCCGGGCGACCTCACAGGTGGACCTCGATCCACGACACGACGTCGTCGAGCACCAGTTCTCGTTCCGGCTCGTTGAACACTTCGTGGTACAGCTCGGGATACACCTTGAGGTTGGCGTCGAGCGGTCCGACGCACTCCAGCAGGCGCCTGCTTCCGGCGACGGGGATCAGCTTGTCGTCCTCGCCGTGCACCACCAGCAGCGGCGAGGTCAACGCGGCCGCCCGTCGCGGCATCGATTCGCCCACGCCGATCAGTGCCTTCGCGATGCCCGCGGGCAGCTTGCCGTGGTGGACCATCGGGTCGGCCTCGTACGCGGCGACGACGGCGGGGTCCCGCGACACGGCGTCGGCGGGCAGATCCTCGACCGGCAGTCCGGGCAGGATGCTGCCCACCACCTTCGCCACCCCGATCATGAACGACGACACCGCGTCCTGGGCGTAGACCGCCGGGCCGGACAGGACCATCGCCGCGTAGTCGTCGGGATGCTCGACGCCGTAGGTGAACACCACCCCGCCACCCATGCTGTGGCCGAGGACGACGCGCTTCAGCCCGGGGTACTCGGCGGCCGCGATGCCGACGAGCTGGTCGAAGTCGTCGGTGTACTCCGAGATGTTCTTCAGGTAGACGCGCTTGCCGCCGGACCTGCCGTGGCCCCGCTGGTCCAGGGCGTAGGTGACGAGGCCGGCCCTGGCGAAGCGCTCGGCGACGTGGTCGTAGCGGCGCGCGTGCTCGGCGTACCCGTGGCACAGCACCACCACCCCCCGCGGTTGGCCCTCGCCCGGGGTCGGGGTCCACACGTCGTAGACGATGTTCAGGTTCCCGTGGCGGCTCGTGAAGCTGCGTTCCTCGCGGGTTGTGGGCATCAGGCGAGACTAACGGTCGGGTCGTGGGGCCGTCGGCGTCGTCGGCGGGCCTTCGTCGGTGCCGGTGGGTAGGCTCGCAACCGTGAGCGTCCTCACCGAGGTTCCCGTGATCCCGGAGTCGTTCGACTCCAAAGACGCGTTCCTGGCCGATGCCCAGAGGTACCGGCGGGAACTGCTCGCGCACTGCTACCGGATGACCGGTTCGCTGCACGACGCCGAGGACCTGGTGCAGGACACCTACCTGCGGGCATGGAAGTCCTACGACAACTTCGAGGGACGCTCCTCGGTGCGGACGTGGCTCTACCGCATCGCCACCAACACGTGCCTCACCTCGCTCGACGGCCGCAAGCGACGGCCGCTGCCCACCGGGCTCGGAGCGCCCGCCTCCGATCCGACGTCTGACATCGCCGAGCACCACGAGATCACCTGGCTCGAACCACTTCCCGACGCACCGCGCGAGGATCCGTCGGACCCCTCGGTGATCGCCGAATCCCGCGAGTCCGTGCGCCTGGCGTTCGTCGCCGCACTGCAGCACCTGTCGGCCCGGCAGCGAGCCGTCCTGGTGCTGCGCGAGGTGCTGCAGTGGAAGGCAGCGGAGGTCGGTGAGGCCATCGGCGCCTCGACCGCCGCCGTCAACAGCCTCCTGCAGCGGGCGCGCGCGCAACTCGACGCCGTGCAGCCGACCCAGGACGACGACATCGCCGCGCCGGACTCCCCCGAGGCGCAGGACCGGCTGGCCCGGTACGTCGAGGCCTTCGAGACCTACGACATGGACAAGCTCGTCGACATGTTCACCGCGGACGCCATCTTCGAGATGCCCCCGTTCGACGGGTGGTACCAGGGCCCCGAGGACATCGTCACGCTGTCGAAGACGCACTGCCCCGCCGAGGGACCGGGCGACATGCGCTTCCTGACGACGACGGCGAACGGTCAGCCCGCCGCCGCCCTCTACATGCTGAATCGCGAGTCCGGCCGGCACGAGGAGTTCCAGCTGCACGTGCTGGCGGTCCGCGCCGACGGCGTCTCGCACGTGGTGGCGTTCCACGCGGACGGCCTGTTCGAGAAGTTCGGCCTGCCCGTCGCGCTGTAGCTCCCATGCCAGATCGCGTGGGGCCGGATCCGCAGTACGACGTGTTCGCCGACGAGTTCCTCGAGCACGGGCGCGACGGCCTCTACAACGCGCACTACGACCGCCCCGCGTGTCTGGACCTCCTCGGCGGCGTCGCGGGGAAGACGGTTCTCGACGCCGCCTGCGGTCCCGGCCTCTACGCGGCGGAGCTGGTCGACCGCGGAGCGTCGGTGCTCGGCTTCGACCTCAGCCCGCGCATGGTCGAACTGAGTCGGCGGCGGGTGCCCGCGGGGTCGTTCCGGGTGCACGACCTGGCCGCCCCGCTGGACTGGCTGCCCGCCGAGTCGGTCGACCTCGTGCTGTTCGCGCTGGCGCTCGAGTACGTCGACGACCGGGTGCGTGCGCTCGCCGAGCTGCGACGGGTCCTGCGCCCGGGCGGTGCGCTGGTCCTCTCCCGCCTGCACCCGACCGGCGACTGGCTCCGGCACGGCGGCAACTACTTCGAGGCCCGGGTCATCGAGGAGGTGTGGAGCCGGGGCTGGCACGTCCGCTACTGGCTGTCTCCGCTGGAGCAGACCTGCGCGGAACTGCGCGAGGCGGGCTTCCTCATCGAGCGCCTGGTCGAGCCGCGGCCCCAACCCGAGGCCGCGGCGATCAACGCCGACGCGTATCGACGCCTGACGAGCGAGCCGACCGGGTTCCTGGCGATCAGGGCGATCCCGGACCCCCGCTAGCCCGCCGCGAGTGGCCAGTTACGGCGCGGTTCAAGCCAGCAGACGCGCTGTAAGTGGTGACTCGCGGGCTATTGCACCTCCCCCAGCCGGCCGAGCACCGCCGTCGTCCAGCGGTCGACGGCCCGCAGCTCGGCGGGGGTCACGCCCTCGAAGACGATCTCGCGCACAAGTTCGGCGTGGCCGGGCGCGGCGGTCTCCAGCGCCCGCCTGCCCGCGGGGGTGAGGTCGACGGTGGCCACGCGGCGATCGTCCGAGGACCCGTCCCGCCGCAGCAGGCCGCGCGTGCGCATCCGCGTCAGCTGGTGGGACAGCCGGCTCTGCTCCCAGCCCAGGCGGTCGCCGAGTTCGGAGATGCGGCAGCCCGCCCGCTCGTCGAGCGCCACCAGCACCTCGTATTCGGCCAGGGACAGACCGCAGTCCCGCTGCAGCTGACGGTTCATCGCCGCCTGCAGCCGACCGGTCATCGACAGGTAGTTCCGCCACACCCGCTGTTCGTCCTCGCTGAGCCACACGGAATACATGACACATCATTCATGTTGTCGTGTCCAGTGCCGGCACCTAGGCTGGCGAAGAACTCCCGAGGAGTGATCGACCATGACCACGAACGAAATCGTCGACGTCCGGCGTGCCGCGGATCGCGGCGCCACGAAGATCTCCTGGCTCGACTCGAAGCACTCGTTCTCCTTCGGCGGCAACTACGACCCGGCCAACACCCACCACGGGCTGCTCCTGGTGAACAACGACGACGTCGTCACGCCGGGCTCGGGTTTCGACACCCACCCGCACCGCGACATGGAGATCGTGACCTGGGTGCTGCGCGGCTCGCTGGTGCACCAGGACTCGACGGGCCACTCGGGCGTCATCTATCCCGGCCTGGCGCAACGCATGTCCGCCGGCCGCGGCATCCTGCACTCGGAGAAGAACGACTCCTGGACCCTCACCGGCGACCCGTCGCATCTTGAGCCTGTGCACTTCGTCCAGATGTGGGTCGTGCCCGACGAGTCCGGCATCACGCCCGGCTACCAGCAGCTCGAGATCGACGACGACCTGCTCCGCGGACGGTTGACCACCGTCGCGTCGGGTATGCCCGAACACGCCGACGACACGGCGATCACCATTCGCAACAAGTACGCCGCGTTGAAGGTGGCCCGCCTGGAGCCGGGCGACTCCGTCGAGTTGCCCGACGCGCCGTACCTCCACCTGTTCGTGCCTCGCGGCGACGTCACGCTGGAGGGTGCGGGCCGACTGTCCGAAGGCGACGCGGTCCGGTTCACCGCGTCCGGTGGCCAACGGGTCACCGCCACCGAACCGTCCGAGATCCTGGTGTGGGAGATGCATGCGAGTTTGGCAGCGGCGTAGCAGGGAGGCCGCGGCGTTCGCGGCCGTAGCCATGGTGGTGGCGTCGTGTTCGTCGGCGCCGCCACCGACCGCCGAGTCGAGCCAGCCGAGCGCGCCCGCCGGCACGACTGCCGCGCCCGCCTCGGCGGGGCTCGAGGAGGTCGACGTCCAGGTGCCCGACGACCTCGGCGCGGCACCGTTCGACGCGCCGCGAAAGGCGAAGGTGCCCAAGGGGTGGTCGCTGTCGGTGTGGGCCCGGACGTCCAAGCCGCGACTGCTGGCCTGGGCCCCCGACGGCAACCTGCTCGTGTCGGTGCCGAGCGCGGGACAGGTCCTGCGGTTCGAGCCCACCGGCGCGGGCCCGCTCGAGAACACCCTCCTCACCGGCCTCGACCAGCCGCACGGTCTGACGTTCGCCGGGCCCACCCTGTACGTCGCCGAGAGCGACCAGATCGACGCCTACGACTACGCCGGCGGCGCCGCGACCGCGCAGCGGACCATTGCCCCCGGCCTGCCCGACGCCAAGAGCCCCGACCTGCGTGGCGCGTACTCGCACGCGCTGAAGAGCGTCGCCGTCGGCCCCGACGGCGCGGTGTACTTCTCGATCGGATCCACCGGCAACGTCTCCGTCGAGGACCGCACGGCGACCCCGCCGCGGGCCACCATCATGCGCATCCCGCCGGGTGGAGGTCCGGCCGAGCCGTTCGCCACGGGCGTCCGCAACGGGACCGGACTCGCCGTCGCCCCCGACGGCTCGGTGTGGACCGCGGTCAACAACCGCGACAACATCGCCGTCCCCGATCCCGGTCCGGACTACGGCAGGGTGGTGCCCGATTACGTCGACGATCACCCGCGGGAGTCCCTCGCCAAGCTCGTGCCGGGACGCGAACTCGGCTGGCCGTACTGCAATCCCGACGGCGGGCCGGCCGACCTGCCGTTCGTCCGGGACGTCCAGACCAACGCCGATGGGCAGTTCCTGGACTGTGCGTCGCTGCCTCCCGTCGAGCAGAGCTTCGGCGCGCACTCCGCGCCCCTGGGCCTGAGCTTCACCAACGGCGGCCTCCCCGCCCCCTACGACCGGGGCGCGCTGGTCGGCGTGCACGGGTCGTGGAACCGGCAGAACCCGCAGGAGCCTGACGTGTCGTTCTTCCCGTGGCAGGACGGCGGCCTGGGTGACCAGCAGACACTCGTCGGCGGCTTCCAGTCCGAGGACGGCTCCCGATGGGGACGTCCAGTGAGTGCCGTGGCCGGTCCGGACGGCGGTGCCATCTACGTCAGTGACGACTACGCCGACGCCATCTACCGCTTGGCACCCCCGGCCGGCTGAGCCCGCGCCAGCAAAGCACAACGGCTCGACGCAACCGCTCCGATGCGGGTCCGTGATGCGCCTGTGACCAAAGTTGACAGTGCGTCACCTGTGGTTATTGTGATCACAACCTGTGTGCACTTCTGGAGGGACCGCCGGTGCCGAACCCAACCGCAAACTTCCGGCGCCTACTCGCCCATCTGACGACCGTCGCCCTGTGCGCGACGCTGGCGTCGATCGGCGGCGCGCCCGTCGCCCACGCGGCGGATGCCCGTGAGTTGCTCGCGTCGGCGATCGCCGGCACCAAGGGCTCCTACCTGGTCTACAACTTCGGCGGCGGCAATCCGGCGCCGATGATGAACGCCGCCGGCGACTGGTACGACCTGACCAGCGGCGGCCACCTCATGATCATCAAGAACGCGTCCCAGCGCCTCACCCCCAAACTCCTCGTCGACTCCCACCGCGGCTATCAGTCGCGGTGCGAACGGGATCCGCGCGCCCGCACGGGCGAGGGACTGCTGCAGGCGTCCGAGACGTTCACCCCGCTCCAGGCCTGGCAGGCACTCGGCAAGCCGACGATCGCGATCAATGCCAACTTCTTCGACGTGCGCGGCCAGACCGGTGGGTCCTGGAAGTCGACCGGATGCAGTTCCCCGCTCGGCGCCTACGTCGACAACACCGCGAGCGGGGGCCGCGCCAACGCGGCGGTCACCGGCACCATCGCCTACGCGGGCAAGCAGGGACTCTCCGGTGGCAACGAGACGTGGACCGCGCTCAGCACGATGATCCTGCCCGTCGGCGGGGCGCCGTTCGTCGTGACGCCGAAGTCGACCGACGACTACGACGCCGCCACCCCCGTGATCACCGACCTGATGGACAAGGGCACCAGGTTCGTCGCCGTCGCCGGACTGGGCCTGCTCGCCCCCGGCGACAGCTCGCAGATGAACGACGGCGGCCCGAGCGCGGCACGCACGGCCCTCGCCTACTCCCGCACCAAGGACGAGATGTACGTGTTCCAGGGCGGCAGCTATACGCCCGATCAGATCCAGGACCTGTTCCGCGGTCTCGGTAGCGACACCGCCATCCTGCTCGACGGCGGCGGCTCGTCGGCGATCGTGCTGCGCCGCGACACCGGCGGGATGTGGGCCGGCGCAGGCGTTCCCAAGGGATCCTGCGACACCTATCAGGTGCTCTGCGACTCGCGCGAGCGAGCGCTGCCCAGCTGGCTGGCGTTCACCTGACCGCGACCGGCACCACCCTCCGTCGACGGCGCGATGCCGCACCGCCGGGGATGCCGATCCTCGCGCTGCTCCTCCTGCGGCGGCTGGTACCGCGGCGGGTCGACCAGACGAGGCGGCGACTGCGACTCGTGCTGACCCTGTGGCGCCTGGCGCCACCGCCGGTGCGATCGGTCGTGCACCGGCTGACGAGTGGACGTGTGGGCTTCGTGACCGGAATGGCCCTCGGCGCCATCGGGTCTCGGGCCGGAAGCCGGCTGCTCCGCCGTCGGTCCCGCCGCAAGCCGGCCACCCTCGCGCTGGCGGCCGGCGCCGCACTGCTCGTCGTGTTCCTGGTGGCGGCGCAGTACCTCTAGGGGTTCTCGGAAGCCGGGCCGAACCAGAACACCGCCGCGCTGGCCGCGACCACCAGGGCCGCGAGGCCGATGATGGGTGCCACCACGAAGCGGGTCAGCGTCGCGCCGAGCGCCGCGCCGCCCAGCATCGTCGCGACCACCCCGTAGCGGAGCTTCTCCCGATGCCCGGTCCCGCCGGCCAACCGGCTGTCGGATCCGAGACCCACGATCGTCGACGTCAGCACCGTCGTACTCAGTTCCTGGATGCCGAACTGGCGGGCCGTCGCATTCTGGCTGCCGAACGTCACTGCCAGACCGGCGATCAGGATGAGCTTCCCGTTGTCGTGATACTCCAGCACGCCCGCGCCCGCGAGTAGGGCGAGCGTCGTCAGCGCGAGGACCTCCACGCTCAACGCGACCACCAGCCAGTGGCGCACGTCGGTGTCGAGGTGCCTCGCCAACCGACCACCCAGCACGGTGCCCGCCAGGAAGCTGACGAAGGCGACGACCGCGGCCAACATGTCGACGCCCGAGTGCGGCACGAACCAGAACCCTAGGAAGATCACGTTGCCCGTCATGTTCGCGACGAAGACGTGCCCGAGCACCAGCACGCTGACCGCGTCCACCAGTCCCGTCGCGAACGTCAGCAGCAGCAGCGCCGTGACCGTCGCCGGATGTGAGACAGGGGACTTCATTGCCGACCGCCGCCGGGGCCTACAGTCGCGGCGTCAGGTCCAGGGACGTGACGGCCGTCATCCTGGTGATCAGCCACTCTTTTCCCTTGCGCTCCAACGAGAGTCGGTAGGACAGGTAGCGCAGCGACGGGATGCCCTTGGTCACGGGGCTCGTCGCCACCGAGTTGGTGTAGACCAGAGCCGTTGCCTCCGTAGGGGTCAACGACTCGACCGCTGCGCCGAGCACCTCCGTGGCATTGCTGACCTGAGCCTGCTTGTTCGGCTCGACGATCGAGTCGATGTACCGCCGGTAGTCGGCGGCGAAGTCGCCGCCCAGGTACTTCGCCGCACGGTCGGGCAGCCTGTCCATGTCCTCGGGCGTGTAGGTCCACAGCGTCGTGATCGCATCGGCGGAGATCTCCGCGATCTCGAACTTCGTGTGCACCTCGGCGCGATCGGCGAGGTAGGGCTGCAGCGTCGCACCCGCGAAGGACGCGGCTCCGACGAACACCACACCTGCCGCGACCGCGGCGACCTTCAGTCCGCGGGGCGCCGTGCGGTGGGGCACCAGGACCGGCTCGGCGACGGGATCGTCGGAGTCGTCGGTCAGCTCGGTTTCTGCGGCGCCCTCCGGCCGATCGTCGTCGGGGACGTCGGCCTGCTCGGCGACGGGCTCGGGCGTGTCGACCGGTTCGGACACCGGTTCCACTGTCTCGGTGGAGGTTTCGACGGCGTTGGCGGGCTCGGCAACAGGAGCCTCGGGAACGGCGACCGCCGAGGTGTCGGTCTTCGCGCGCCGCCACGGGAAGCGGCGTCGGGCCGGCGGCGCGACGGCGGCGGCGGGCTCGGGTTCCGGGTCTGGGTCCGTCGTAGCCGAGGGTTCCGCGACGGGTTCGGACTCGGTCTCGACGACGGCCTCCGGCTCGGCCGCGACCTCAGGCGTCGACTCGACCGGTGCTGCCGTACTCGGTTCCGCGGCAGCCCGTTCCACAGCAGCGGCCGGCTCGTCCGTCGCCACGTCGTCGGTCGACGGGGCGGGGTCGCGGGGTTTCTGGCGCGGAAGCCGGTGCCGCCTGGCCGACTTGCCCTCGGGGACCGCGGCGCGAGCGGTCAGATCACCTGAATCAGCTGGCTGATCTTCCACTGCTGTCCCTCCTCGATCGTCGTCGCCACCCAGCGGCTCGCGCTCTCGACCGTGGGCCGGCCGTCACGTCCCGGCGTCGTGACGTTGGCGGCGACCAGGATCTGCGCGCTGCCGTCGTCGTTCCACCGCTGCACGCCGGCGTCCAGCACGGACCCGGTCGTGGGCTCGGCACGAGCCACCTGAATGGTGATCTCGTTCATCTTCTCCTTGAACGACGTCTCGAAGTCGCCGGTCGCCTGCCGATAGATGTTCTCGGTGTACTCGTTGGCGTGGAACGGATCGAGCGACGTGTACTCGATCATGAACGTCCGCACGTAGCCGAGAGCCGCCACGTCGCGCAGATCGGTGCGGCGCTGACTCTCGTGTCCCACCAGCATGAAGACGCTGCCTGCGATGGCGGCGACGGCGAGCAGCGTCGACACCACGCCGGTCAGGGCCAGGCCCCACCGGCGCGGCGGCCTCGGGGTGACGACCGGCTGGGTGAAGTAGTCGCGCTCGGCGGCGTCGACCTTGCGACGGGGGCTCATCCGCCCGCCTCGCTCGCGGTGGGCTTCTTCAGGACGATGAGGCTGTTGACCAGCCACCGATCGCCTGACTTCTGGAACTCGACCCGCACCGTCGCGGAGATGAACTTGAGCGACTTGGGGTCGGTGCCGCGCTGACCCTGCAGCGCCAGCAGCATCGTCGCCTTCTCCGGCGTCACCGGCGGGTCCGACAGCACGGCGCTGTTGGTCGACCAGTACTCGTTGGTGGTCGCGCCGCCCTTCTCGACGAGCTGCTGCTGGGCGGCCAACAGCGGCCGGTAGGCCTCGGTGGCGAGGTCCAGGGAGCGGGCGAAGTCCGGCTGCATGGTCGCGGCGCCGTAGCTCAGCATCTGCTCGACCATCCGCGGCCCCTCCGCGGCGATCTGGGTGCGTGCCGCCTCGACCGCGCGATCGTGCTTGTAGACGACCAGGTAGGCCAGGCCGCTACCCGCCACGCAGAGCAGCGCCGCCACCAGCAGGACGATGCCTGCCGGCCTGCGGACGTCGCGCTGCGGCGGAGCCACCCGACGTGCCTCGGTACGAGCGAGCAGGTCGGCGAACGTTCGGTTCCGGCTGTCCCACAGCGGCCACAGCCATCCGATGAACAGCGCGAGGGTGTCCAGCACGTGCGCGAGGTCGCGCAGCAGGAGGCGGACGCTGCCGGCCGGCGCGCCCGAGCGGGTGACGACCCGAATCCCGAACAGCGACCGGCCCAGGCTCCACCCGGTGATCGACGGGAGGGCCCACCGGTTCATCGCCGCAGCGACGAGGGCCAGCGCCGCGGTGACGGTGAGGATCCACCACAGCCATCCCCAGAGCGGGGTGGTGAACGCGAGCAGCGCCATCGTCGCGACGACCGCCGCCGCGGGCAGCACGTCGACGGCCAGCGCCCCGGCCCGCGCGGCCCAGCCGGCGTAGTGGACGTCCTGCGACTCGGTGGTCGAGGCGGTGCGGTCGGCGTCGAGAACGGCGGTCACGACGTGACCTGTTCCAGCTTGGCGATCTTGTAGGTGCCGTCCTCGGGGACCATCTGCACCCGCAGGCGGTAGCCCTGCTCCTGGTCGGCGACCTGGAGGTTGCTCACCTTGATGCGCATCGCGACGAGCACGTCGATCGAGCCGTCGTCGTTGTGGCCCTCGACGGCGGTCCGCATCTCGGTGACCTGGACCTTCACGGCCGCGGCCTGGTACGCCTCGGCGATGATGCCGCTGTACAGGGCCGCCTGGGTGCCGAAGTCGCCGGTGGAGCAGTTGACGATCTTGGCCTGGCTGGCGCTCATGACCGCGGTGTCGGGCGCCTGGGTCGCCGTCACGCAGTCCTTCGCGGCGGCGATGGCCGCCTCGTCGGCCTGTGCGAGTGCCTTGCTCTGGTCGTGCCAGTTGAGGGCGAAGTAGCCGCCCACTCCCACGCCTGCCGCCGCGAGGACAAGGACCGCTGCGATCGCGGCGACCCACGTGCGGCCGAACCTCTCCGGCCGGCGCAGTGACGCCTCGTCTGGGTAACCGACGATCGGGTCCTGGTCCTGCGGTGTCTCCGCAGACGCCGTCAACGGCTGGTCAATGCTGTCCTGCGCATCGGTGGGGTTCAGCCGGCCGGAGCCAGCATCCTCTTCCATCCGTCGTCTCCTGGATTGCTCGAGTTGTCGACGGAGTACTTGACGCCGTCGGGTCCGACCACCTCACCGCTCGACGGGTTGTAGACCGCAGACGGACCTGATGCCGGAGTGTAGATGCACGGGTTGGGCTGCTGTCCACTGCAGCTGACGCTGCCCTGGCCAGGTGCGGTCAGCGGGTCGCTGATCGGCGTCTGGGACTGCGACGGTGGCAGCTTGTTCGCGGGCAACGGGTTCATGCCGTTGTTCACCGACGGTGCGGGGACGACGTAGCCGGGCTTGACCGGCTGATCGCACCGCGCGCCCGCTGCCGGACAGGTCAGGACCTGGTTGGGATCGCCGTACCAGGGGTTGGTGCCCGCCGGGGTGTACGGCTCGTTGCTGCGGCACTCGGTCGGCGTCGCCGCGCGCTTGCCAGGAACGTCGACACACGGGTAGTTGCGCGCACCACGAACGGCGTTGCCCTGGAAGTCCTTCGGGATCTTGCAGTAAACGTCGCTCGGGATCTCCGCGGTCGTGGTGTCGGCCGGCGAGCGCCACTGCGACGCCGGCAAGAAGCCGGTGTAGCAGGGCGGCGGCTGGTTGATCGACAGCGCCAGGGGCAGCAGCGCCTGACCCGGGAAGATCGTGCCCATTTGGCCCACGGCCCCCGCCTGTGGGAATGCCACGAGCAGCTGCTCGACGCCCTTGTTGTTGCGCTTGAGCAGATCGGCCACGATGGCCACGTTCGCCAGCGTCTGCGGCAGCGAGTCCTTCACGTCGGTGAAGAATTCGCTCACCTCGTCGGCCGTGGGCGCCGCCTGCTGCAGGCCGGTGCGCAGGGCCGCATCCTGCTCGGCCGTCTGCGCCGCGATCACGTCGAGGTTGTTGGCCCACTGCTGAATGGAGTCACCCGACTGCACCTGACTGTCCAGGATGGGTGCTGCGTTGTTGATGATGTCGGTGACCTGCGGCAGGTTCTCCTTCAGACCCTGCGCGATGTTCGTCGTCGAGTCCACCAGTCGCTGCAGCGCAGGGCCGAGGCCGCCCACCGCGAGCGAGGTCTCGGTGAGCAGCGAGTCGATCTTCTCCTTGGGCAGCACCGCGAGACCCTTGTTGGCGGCGTCGAGCGCGGGGCCGACCTCGCTGGGCACCGTGCTCTTGGTGATCGTCGCGCCACTCGACAGGTACTGGCCCGTACTGCCGTCGGGTGCGACCAGGTCCAGGTACTGCTCACCGATCGCCGACACCGAGTGCACGTTCGCCGACGTATCCGCCGGGATCCTGTACTGGCTGTCGATGCTCATCGTGGCCCGGGCACCGTTCTCGGTGGGCACCACGTCGGTGACCTTGCCGATGGTGGTGCCGCGGTACGTCACGTTGGCCGTGGCGTACAGCCCGCCCGAGCGCGGCAGGTCGGCCTTCAGCTCGTACTGGCCGATGCCCACCAGGCTCGGGATGCGCAGGTAGTACCACCCCAGCACGATCAACGCGATGAGCGTGAGGATCGTGAACAGGATCAGCTGGATCTTGATGAAACGTGTCAGCACCGCTCACTCACCCCTTTCGACGAGTGGTCCACCCGGCACCGAGTGCGGATTGGGCGTGAATCGAACGTCCGGGACCATCGTCGCCGGGTCGCGGCCCCACGACTGCTCGAGTGCGCGCAGTGCGCCCGAGAAGCCCGTACCCGACAGCAGTCCGTTGTCGACCGACGACAGGGTCAGGTCGACGTTCAGCGAGACGTTGATGTAGTCGCCGCGCACCGCCTTGTCCGCCGATTCGATCGGGAACGGCGCGGTCAGCATGAACTTCAGCGCGCCGATCAGGTACGGCGACGCCTTGCCCAGCTGCTTCAGCGGACGCTGCAGGCTCTGCAGGTTGGTGTTCAGGTCACCGCTGATCGGTGCCAGCGCGTCGTCGGCCGCCCTGCTGATCCGGCCCAGCGACACCACGGCGTCGCCGAACAGGTCGCGGGTGTCCGCGAAGTGCTTGATCAGCGGCGGGAACTCGGTGAGCACCCGGTCGAGGGTGTCGTTGCGCTGCGCGACGACCGACAGCAGCCGGTTGGTCGAGTCGATCGCCCGGGTGATGTCCTCGCGCTGCTCGTTGAGCTGGGCGGTGAACGTGTCCAACCGGCCGAGGAACTCGCGGATCTGGTCGCCGCGGCCCGTCAGCAGGTTGTTCAGCTCGGTCTGGATGACCTCGAGGTTCGGGATGCCACCACCGGTGAGGATGGTGCCGATGCTGGCCAGCGTCCGCTCAGTGGTCGGGAAGGCCGACGACCGATCGAGCGGGATCGTGTCGCCGCTCTTGAGTTCGCCCTGGGGATCCCGGGGCGAGTCAAGCTGGATGTGCTGGCTGCCCAGGAGGCTGGTCTGGCCGATCGCTGCCGTCGCGTTCTCCGGCAGTTCGACGCCCGGTTCGACGTCGAGCGTCAGGGTCGCAACCCAGTTCTTCAACTCGATGGACCGCACGCTGCCGACGAACACGTCGGCCACCCGCACCCGGCTGTTCACGTTCAGCGCCAAGGTATCCGGCATCTGCACGTAGATCGTCATGCCCTTGGACCCGCCCGGGCCGCCCGGAAGCGGCACGTTGGCGATGCCCTGCCAACCGCACGACGTCAGGACGACGGCGGCGGCCGACAGCACTCCGGCGCGCTTGGCCAACCGGCGCACGTTGGGAACCTTCAACGACTTGGTCACCTTCATCAGGGTCCTGCCTCTGCCGGCAACGGAGGTCCTGCCGGCGCCGGCGCCGCGACGGGCGCCGGAGCGGCCGTCGGTGCCATTGCCGACAGCGGGTCACCGGCGACGACGCCCGGTGCGGGGCCCGGCGGCGGACCCGGCTGCGGGTACCACGGCGGGGGCAGCGGGTTGTTCTGGTCGAACGCGTTGGGCGGACCGGGCAGGTTGCCGTCGCGCGTCGTTCCGAACGCGGGCGGCGCAGGAGGTATCGCGGAGTCCGCGCCACCCATCAGCGTCGCCAGCGAGTCCGGCGTGAGCATGTTGGCCGTGAACGGCTGCACCTCGACGCCCTGCATGCCCGGCGCCACCACCCATCCGGGTTCGTGGTTGCCGTGGGAGAACAGAGTGTCCCGGGAGAAGATGCCGGGCACCGTCGTGTCCTTGTATCCCGCCGGCGGCTGCAGTCGCGGATCGGAGTACGCGATCTGCTTCGGCAGCGTGAGTGCGGAGCTGAACTGGTTCAGCCCGAACGGCAGGAAGTTGAACTTGATCGCGTCGAGGATCGGCGCGAGGTACTGCGCGCAGAGCTCGGCGGACTCCTGGTAGCCGAGTCGGCTGCCGGCCTGGATCGAGCTGCAGATGAACTCCATCGGGTTGGCGAAGTTGCCGATCACCGGGATGGCTGTGACGCCACCGGGGACGGGCGGCGCGATGTTCAGCGCGTTGGCCGCGAGATTGGGGAACACGTGCAGGCCGGTCTCGAGGCCCTTGAACGGCTCGGGCTGCAGGATCGCGTTCGTCGCCTCGGCGAGGTTGTCGACGTCCTTGGCCAGCACTCCACCGTTCTCGTCGAAGAACTGGCGGGTGTTGGTGAACAGGACGTTGAGGTCCCGGACGGCGTCGGCCACTTCGCGGTCGGTGTTCGTGAACGCACCGGTGAACTGGGCGAGGTTGTCGTTCAGGGAGACGAACTGCTGGTCGCTCTTGTAGAGGGCGTTGACGAACAGCGCCAGGCTCTTGATGACGGCGAACAGGTCACCGCGGCCCTGGTTCAGGGTCGACAGCGCCTCGGAGAGGTTGTTCAGCGTCGTGTTGATCTGCTGGCCCTTGCCCTGGAGACCGTCCGCGAACGACTCGATGACGTCGCCGAACGGCCCCTTGGGCTGCTCCGGCGTGGGGCCGAGGTCGGTGAGGATGCGCTCGACGGCGTTGCGCAGGTCGTCGTACTCGACCGGCACCTGGGTGCGCTCGAGCGGAATGACCGCGTCGTTCTCCATGACCGGGCCGCCGGTGTAGGGCGGGGACAGCTGGACGGTGCGCGACGCGACGAGGCTCGGGTTCAGGATCGAGGCGTTGGCATCCTTGGGGACCTTGTACTTGCTCTCGTAGTGGAAGGTGACCTTCGTCCGGCTACCTTCCGGCTCGATCGAATCGATCTGCCCGACGCGGACACCCATGATCTGAACTCGGTCGCCCGGGTACAGGGCCAGCGCCTGCGGGAAGTAGGCCACCACGGTGTTCGTGGTCAGCCGCTTGTAGAGACCCCAGCCGAGGAAGGCCAGCACGATCGCCACGACCACGACGATGGTGCCGATGATGACCGTCGCCCTGGACAGGGCGGGCAGCTTCATGTTCCTGACGTTGAAGATCGTCGACATGTCAGAGGCCTCCTATCCCGTTACCTGTGAGCCGGGCGGCAGGAACGGCGGGTTGCCCGGAAGTGGTGGTGTGCCGACGGGTGGGAGCTGCTGTCCCGGTCCCGGCGGAGGCGGCGGCCCCGTGAGCGCCGGAGGCAGCGGCGACGTGCCGTCACCCTGCAGCGACCCCGGTGCGATGTACGGGTCCGACGGGCCCGGCGTGACCGGTACCGTGCGCGCCCCGGGCTGACCGGGATCGAACGGCGCGGGCGGGATGCCCTGGACCGGCGGCGAGTACTCGCCGGGGAACGCGGCGCTGGGGACGCCGGGTGCCGGCGGGGGCGCATCCGGGTTCGGCGGCAGTCCGAGGACGTTGGGCGGACCATAGTTGTTGGCGCCGTACGGGTTCGGGCCGAACGGACCGTTCGGTGCCTGGGTGCAGGGCAGCGGGTTGGCCGGCGTCGGGAAGTTGCCTGCGGCCGGTGCGTACGAGCACGGCGAGCCGGCGATGACGGCCGGGCCGGGGTTCTCGGGCGTGCCCTCGAGCGGCGTCGGCGCCGGCGGCGGCGCACCGTTGTCGAAGCGCTGGCCGTTGGGGTCCGGGTACCGGAACTCGGGCAGGCCCGCGTTGCGCCAGAACTCCTCGGGGTTGATCCCGCGCTTCTTGAACGCGGCGTCCACCCACGGCTGGATGATCTGGTACGGGAGGATGTTGATCAGGATGACCTTGAAGTAGGGGCCCGACGCCAAGGCCTCGCCGAGCGCCGTCGCCACCTTGCTGACGTTGCTCAGGACGTCCATGAGGTCGAACTTCCGCGCGACGAGGGTGTCGCTGATGGTGCGGAGCTGCTCCAGCACGCGGTTGAGGTTCGGGTTGTCCTTGGTGAAGCCCGCCACCTGCTGTGAGAAACCGGCAACCCGCTCCAGCAGGGCGTTGACCGCCGAGGCGCGCTCGTTGATCGCCGCGAGCAGGGTCCGCGAGTTGACCAGTAGTTCGTTGATCTGGCCGCCGCGGTTGCCGAGTACGCCGGCGATCTTGTTGGCGTTGGCCAGCAGCTTCTGGATGTCCTCGTCGCGCTTGCCGATCGTGTCCGAGAACCGCGCGACACCGTCGAGTGCTGCGCTGAGGTTCGGGTACGTCTGGTCGATCGTCTCCGTCAGGACGTTGAGCGATTCCTTCAAGGTCTTGGTGTCGACCCCGGATCCCGCCTTGGCCAAGTCGGAGAACGCGTCGTAGATCTGGTACGGCGTCGTCGTCTGGTCGATCGGCAGCGTCGCGTTCGGCTTGAGCGCCGTCGATCCGCGGGGCTCGATCTCCAGGTTCTTGCGACCCAGGATGGTGTCGGTGCGGATCGCGGCACGGCTTTCGGTGCCGATCCTGGTGCCGTTGAGCGTGTAGCTCAACTCGACCTTGTCGCCGTCGATGCCGGTGGTCTTGATCTCGCCGACGTCGACGCCGGCGATGCGGACCTTGTCACCGGGGTTGATGCCCGCGGTGTCGGCGAACTGCGCGTAGAACACCGGCTGTGCCCAGATCATCGGCACGTTGGCGAAGCTCTGCCCCACGCCGATGACGAGCACCAGGATGAGGATGCCCTTCAGCCCGTTGCCGACTCTGTTGTCGCCCTCGAGGGTTCTCATTTCGGCGTGCACCTACCCGACGGCTGATTGGTGAGCTTGACGGTTCGTACCGGCCCGCCCGGCTGCAGACCGTTGAGGATCAGCGAGATGTCACAGGCGTAGAAGTTGAAGAAGTCGCCGTAAATGCCACCGGCGCGACCGAGGATCCGGACGGCCTGCGGGAACTTGACCAGCAGGTCGTTGAGTTCCTGATTCTGGTCGACGAGCGGCTGCTGGAGCACGTCGAGGTAGTTGGTCGTGTCCCGCAGCAGGGGACGGTTGTCCGCCAGGAGATCGGAGATGGTCCCCGCGGCGTCGCTGATGTCGGCCACTCCCTCGGCGATCGGGTCGGCGCGGTTCTTCAATCCGGTGACCAACTTCTCGAAGTTCTGGATGGTTTCGTCGAGCTGCACCTGGTGCTTGACCGTGGTGTCGAGGACGGTGTTCAGGTTCTTCACGACCTCGCCGATGGCCTGGTCGCGGTCGGCGAGCGCTGACGTCAACTGGGCGGTCTGGTTCAGGATGTCGTTGATGGTGCCGCCCTGGCCCTGGAAGATCGTGACGATCGCCTGGGTGATGTTGTTGACCTTGTCCGGCTCCAGGGAGCGGAACAGGGGGCGGAAGCCGCCGAGGAGCGCGTCGAGGTCCAGAGCGGGCTCGGTCCGCTCTATCGGGATGGTGCCGCCGGCGGGCAGACGCGTCTCGTCGTCACCGCGCTTCAACTCCAGGTACCGGTCACCGATCAGGTTGAGGTAGCGGATGGAAGCAGTGGTGCCCTGGAAGAGGGGCAGCGTCCGGTCGACGTCGAAGTCGACCTCGACACGGTTGCCGCCGGGGAGCAGTCGGACGTCGGAGACCTTCCCGACCTCGACGCCCGAGGCGCGGACGAACTGGCCGGACCGCAGACCGCTGGCGTTCTGGAAGACCGCCGTGTATCCGGAGGTGCGGTCGAAACGCATCTGGCCGAACACCACGATGATGAGGGCGGTGAACATGAGCAGCACCAATGACAGCGCGCCGAGTTTGATTGCCGTACCGGTGATTTTCATGGGTTGATCGTGTTCTCCCCGATCTGGCGTCCCCAGACGTACTCGATGGCGATGGGCTGACCCAGTTCGAAGTGGTTGTACGGGGCGATGCTGGCACCGGTGTCCATCACCAGGTACGGCGCGGGCCACAGGTCACGCGTGATGGGCTGCCAGCAGCCGGGCCGACCCTCGGGACCACCGCTCGCGTTCACGCGCGGCAGGTTGTCGGGGAAGACGTACGGGTTGGCCGCGCCGATGATCGAGGTGCGGGTGTTCAGCGAGTAGCCGTTGCCGCCACCGAACGCCGCACGTGCCTTCGGCTCGACGTCGTGGAAGTTGCGGATCGTGCAGAACAGCGCGGGGCTGTACTCGTCGAGGAGTGCCGTCGTCGGCAGTAGGTCCTTGACGGCGCGGGTCAGGTAGGGCCCGCCCTTCTCGAAGACCTCGCCGCCGGTGTTGCCGAAGCCGACGGCACCCATCAGCGCCTGGTCGACGTCGTCCTGCTGCTCGTTGAGGGTGCGGGCCGTGACGACGAAGTTCTCGAGCCCGTCGAACAGGGGGGACGCCGCTTCGGCGTACACGTCGTTGAAGCCGGTCAGCAGCTGGAAGTCGCGCTGGAGCTGCGGCAGCTGCGGATTGACGTCGGCGAGGATCTGGTTGCCGTCCTCGATCGACTTGCCGAACCGCTCGCCGAGCCCGTCGAGCGCCTGGGCCGTCGCGGTCAGCGTCTGGTTCAGCTTGATCGGGTCGACCTGCTGGGTGATCGAGACGATGGTCTCGAAGAGCGTGTTGAACTCGGTGGTCACCGCCGAGGCCTGGATCGGGGTCGAGCTGCTCATGCGCTCGGGGCTGGGGTTCTTCGGCGTCGAGAACGCGATGTACTTGTTGCCGAACACGGTGCTGGCCTTGATCTCCGCGTCCACGTTGCGGGGGATCAGGTTCACGAACTGCTTGTTGACGTCCAAGAGGACCTTGGCGCTGGGCGTGCCGCCGACGTCGACGGCCTCGACCTCGGTGACCCGGCCGATCTCGACGCCGTTGTAGGTGACCTTCGAGCCCGGATCCATCGACAGGCCCGAGCGCGCCGCGATCATCGTGAGCCGCTCGGGGTTGGCGAATCCGCCGCGGAACTGGACCCACACCAGTCCGCACACGATGGCGGCGACCAGCAGCAGGACCAGGCCGGCGATCTTGTAGGGCGGGGTCCTGGGCTTGTTGATCGGCAGCGCCGTCTGATCAGGTCTCGTCATCGCGCTACACCGTCAGGTTGAAGTTGGCGTTGGTGCCGTAGAGCGCCAACGATGCGAACAGGACGACGAGCACGATCGAGATCAGTGAGGCCCGCATCGCGCGGCCGACGGCCTCGCCGACGCCGACGGGGCCGCCGTTGGCGTAGAACCCGTAGTAGCAGTGGTTGATCATGACGATCACCGCGATGAGCACCGCCTGGACGAAGGACCAGGCCACGTCGTCGGGCCGCAGGAACGTCCGGAAGTAGTGCTCGTAGGTGCCGGTCGACTGGCCGTAGAAGAAGGTCGTGACGACCTGCGCGGACAGGAACGACATGATGATCGCCATCGCGTAGAGCGGGATGATGACCACGAAGCCGGCCAGCAGCCTGGTCGACACGAGGTAGCTGATGGACTTGATGCCCATGACCTCGAGCGCGTCGATCTCCTCGCTGATGCGCATGGCGCCCAGCTCGGCGGTCGCACCGGCGCCGACGGTGGCGGCGAGCGCCACGCCGGAGACCACGGGCGCGGCGATGCGGACGTTGACCAGTGCGGCGAAGAAGCCGGTGAAGGCCTCGACGCCGATGTTGCCCAGGGACGAGAAGCCCTGGATGGCGATCAGCGAGCCGCCCGACAGGGTGACGAAGCCGACGATCGCGACGGTGCCGCCGATGACGGCCATGGCGCCGGTGCCCATGCCGATCTCGGCGATGAGGCGCAGCACCTCCTTGCGGTAGAACCGCACGGCGTGGCCCATCGATCCGACGGCGGTGACGACGAACCAGGCGACGTGCCCGACGCTGTCGAGACCACGGGCCGGCGCAGCCGCGAGCCGCTCGCCGCGGGCGACGGCCCGGGGGAAGCGCTGGCGGACGACTGATGCTGTGGACACGTCAGCTCCCCGTTCCGAATTTGACGCCGATGGTGGTCATCACGACGTTGACCGCGAACAGCGCGATCACGCAGAGGACCAGCGTCTCGTTGACCGCGGTGCCGACGCCCTTGGCGCCGCCGGAGACGGTCAGGCCGCGGTAGCAGCCGACCAGTCCGGCGATGAGGCCGAAGGTCAGGGCCTTGATCACGGAGATGAGGACCTCGGGCAGGCCGGTGACCAGGGTCAGCGTCGAGACGTAGGCGCCTGCCGAGATGTTCTGGATGTAGACGCCGAAGACGAAGCCGCCGACGAGACCGATCGTGATCACTGCGCCGTTGAGGAGCAGTGCGACGAACGTGGAGGCGAGGACGCGGGGGACGACGAGGCGCTGGATCGGGTCGATGCCGAGCACCTCGAGGGCGTCGATCTCCTCGCGGATGGTGCGGGCCCCGATGTCGGCGCAGATCGCCGTCGACCCGGCGCCGGCGACCACGAGCACGGTTACCAGCGGACCGAGCTGGGTAACCGCACCGAGAGCTGCACCGGCACCCGAGATGTCGGCAGCACCGAACTCGGCGAGCAGGATGTTGAGGGTAAAGATGATGAGGACGGTCAGCGGGATGGCGACCGCGATCGTGGGCAGGAATGCCACCCGCATCAGGAACCAGCCCTGGAGGATGAACTCCCGCCACTGGAACGGGCCGCGGAACAGGGCCTTGGCCGTGAGGACGCACATCTTGACGAAGCCACCGACCGCCGTGAGGCCGGGCTTGATCTGGTCTCGCACGTAGTTGGCGAGACCCGGCTGCTGAGCGGTCACGCGTGGGCCTTCAGCCCGTGAAGGGCTGCGCTCCCGTAGCCGCTGCGGCGGACCATTGGAACCCGTCGCACTCGCCCTCCTCGCCGATACCCCGCGTGTGTGATGGCCATCTCCCTACTGGTTGGTAGTAAGACGGACCACAGGAGAGTACCCGATGCCCAGTGGCCGCTGCACCGCATCGGCAGTATTGGCCGCGCGGCCGCTGGCAAACTGATCATCACAGGTCAGGCCTCTCCGGTGGTGCCAGAATGCGTTGAGGCGGTGGAACTTTCGCGGGCGTCAATCGAGGGAGTCGCGCCGAAGCGCTGCCTCAGTTCCGTCTTCAAGACCTTGCCCGCGGGGTTGCGAGGCAGTGCCTCGACGACCTCGAGGGCCTTCGGATGCTTGTACCGGGCGAGGCGTTCGGTGAGGAAGTCGTCGAGATCTGCCAGTTCGAGCGATGCCGGTGCGGCGGCTCCGAGGGCGACGACCGCCACCGGAACCTCACCCCACTTGTCGTGGGCGCGGCCGATCACGGCGACCTCCGCGATCGACGGGTGGCCGGCGAGGACGTTCTCGACCTCGGCGCAGTAGATGTTCTCGCCGCCGGAGATGATCATGTCCTTCTTGCGGTCGACCACCCAGACGTAGCCCTCCTCGTCCTGGCGGACGAGGTCACCGGAGTGGAACCAGCCGCCGCGGAACGCCTCGGCCGTGGCGTCGGGGTTGTTCCAGTAGCCCGCCATCAGCGTCGGGGCGCGATAGACGATCTCGCCGACCTCGCCGACGGCGACGTCGTTCATGTCCTCGTCGACCACGCGCGCCGCGACCGTGGGGATGACCTTGCCCACCGAACCGAGCTTCCGGATGGCGTCGTCGCCGAGCAGCATGCACGTCACCGGGGACATCTCGGTCTGGCCGAACGCCGCGAGGATCTGGGAACCGGGGAAGGTGCTGGCCATGTCGCGCAGCAGAGTATCCGACGCCGGCGCGGCACCCCAGGACAGCGCACGTAGGTGGACCTCGCGTGGGTTCGCCCGCTGCGCCGCGCACACCGCCTGCCACTGCGCGGGCACGAGGAAGATGGCGGTCACCTTCTCCGCGGCGAGCACGTCGAGGAGTTCACCCGGGTCGAAGGCGCCGAGCGGATAGAGCACGGTCGGCCTGCCGAGGGCGAGGCCGACGATCATGTTGCCGATGCCGGCGATGTGGAACAGCGGGACGCCGATGAAGCCGACGTCGCGGTTCAGGTCGACGCCGATCGTGAACATGCTCGACATGCCCTGCAGCGCGATGTTGGTGTGGGTGAGGACGGCGCCCTTGGGTCTGCCGGTCGTGCCCGACGTGTACATGATCAGCGCGGCCGAGTCGTTGGGGACGTCCACCGGATCCGGCGCCGGTCCGTCCTCGCCGACGAGGTCCTCGTAGCCGAGCAGCCCGTCGTCGCCCGGTCCGCCCGCCACGACGACGGTGGCCAGCGAGGCGTCGAGGTCCCGGACGGCGGTGGCCACGCCGACCAGCACGGGCTCGGTGATCGCGACGCGGGCCTCGCAGTCGCTCACCAGGAAGGCGATCTCCGGCGGCGTCATGCGGAAGTTGACCGGCACGGCGATCGCGCCGAGCAGGTTGGTCGCGAGTATCGACTCGATGAACTCGGTGCGGTTCAGCATCAGGATCAGCACCCGGTCGCCGACGGCCACGCCGCGGCGGCCCAGTGCGCCCGCGAGTGCGACGACCCGCCGGTTCAGCTCGTCCCAGGTGGTGGTCCGGCCGAGGAAGCGCAGCGCCACGGCGTCGGGCTGCATCAGCGCGTGCCGGGCCAGCTGGTTCGTCCAGTTGTTCCGGCGGGCCAGGTACGGCTGCTCGGTCGGGCCGGCGGCGGGGTCGACGTGCGGGGAGGTCACCTGCCGAACCCCCTCGTCTTCGTCCTACGGCTTGCGCGCCGGTGATATTTGATCAAACATCGTGTTGCCCGGGTCACACTATGGTCTCGGCGGCCCGGGTACAAGCCCCCGCCAGTTCGCTCGGCAGAGATGGATCGACGTGAAGACAGCCGCCAGGACGCGCCGTCGCGAACAGCTGTCCGACGAGGTGGCGGCGCACCTCCGGATCGGCATCCTGACCGGCGCGCTGCGGCCCGGTACCTTCATCCGGCTCGACGAGACCGCGACCGAACTCGGCGTGAGCAACACCCCGGTGCGCGAGGCGCTGCGCACGCTGCGCGGTGAGGGGATGGTGCACCTCGAGCCGCATCGCGGGCACGTCGTCGCACCCTTCACCCGCGCCGACGTCGAAGACGTCTTCTGGTTGCAGTCCGTGATCGCCGACCGGCTCGTCCGCACGGCGACCCGGCGCATCACCGACGCCGAACTCGACGAACTCGACGGCCTCGTCGACCTCCTCTCCACCGGCGTCGAAACGCGCGACGCCGACCTGGTGATCGAGGCGGAGTTCGCCTTCTTCCGCACGTTGAACAGATCCGCCGGACGGATGAAGCTGGCGTGGTTCCTGTTGCACGCGAGCCGGTACCTGCCGTCCACGATGTACGCCGACGACGCCGAGTGGGGTGCGCAGGCGATACTCAAGAACCGGGCACTGGTCGCGGCGTTGCGCAGTCGCGACGAGACCGCCGTCGCGCACCTGACCGCGGATCAGTACGCCGACGGAGCCCGGCGCCTCACCGCGCGACTGGACGAACTCGGCCTCTGGCGCTGACCCCTTCTCGCCGAACGTTGGTTACCGCCACGCCGCGAGCGCGTTTAGGGGGACACGAGGTCACACTCGGCGAGGACGTCAGACCGCGCCGAGTTGCTCGGCGCGCGCCTTGAGGTTGTCGGCGAGGTGGTCGAGCGCGTCGTTGACGACCTTCTTCAGCATCATCGCGGGCACCGGCATCGTCGTCTCGACGTCGAGGTCGACGGTGAGCAGCGTGGTGGGCCCCATCTCGACGACCGAGAACACCTGCTCCTGCTTGGAGAACAGGTCGCCCTGCTGCATGACCGTCTGGATCTGGTTGGGCCCCGGGTAGTAGACGGCCTGGATGTACATGCCCTCCATCCCCTGCACGGACGTGTCGAGCCGGAGCTGGCTCGGCCGGCCGTCGTCGTAGCGCGCGAGGATCCAGCAGCCCTTGATCTCCTCGTTCCACTGGGGGTAGGCCTCGAAGTCCGCCACGATCCCCAGGATCGCCTGGGCCGACGCTGACACCTCGACGGTCTTGCTCACGATGGGCATCGGGCGAGCATATCGTCGCCTGGTGAGCACTCAGGAAGGCCGATGAGCCCGCGGGTCCGGGTGGCCGTTCTCGACGACTACCAGAACGTCGCACTGACCTCGGCGGACTGGTCGGCGGTCACCGCGCGCGCCGACGTGACCGTGTTCGACGACCACGTGGCCGATCCCGACGAGCTGGTGGACCGGCTGGCGCCGTTCGACGTGGTGTTCGTGATGCGCGAGCGAACCCCGTTGCCGCGCAACGTCCTCGAACGCCTGCCCCGGTTGCGGATGATCGCGTCGACGGGCCCGGCCAACGCGTCGATCGACATGGCGGCGACCGAGGAGTTGGGCATCCACGTCAGCGGGACGGGTGGCAGCGTCGCGTCGACGGTGGAACTGACCTGGGCGCTGATCCTCGCGGCCGCACGGAACCTCGTCGCCGAGAGCCGGTCCGTCGCCGACGGCGGCTGGCAGACCACGGTGGGCCGCGAACTCGACCGCCGCGTGCTCGGCGTCCTCGGGCTCGGCCGGATCGGATCGCGGATGGCCCGCATCGGGGCGGCCTTCGGTATGGACGTGGTCGCGTGGAGCCAGAACCTCACGCCGGACGCGGCGGCCGACGCCGGTGTCCGGTACCTGCCCCGCGACGAGTTCTTCGCGACGGCAGACGTGCTGACCGTGCACCTCAAGCTGAGCGAGCGGTCCCGGGGGCTGATCGGCGCGCCGGAACTCGATGCGATGAAACCGACTGCGCTGCTGATCAATACGTCGCGTGGGCCGATCGTCGACGAGGCCGCCCTGATCGACGCGCTCCGGTCGGGGTCGATCGCGGGTGCCGGCCTCGACGTCTTCGACACCGAACCGCTGCCCCCCGGCCACCCGCTGCGCACGCTGCCGAACGTCACGGCCACGCCGCACGTCGGCTACGTGGCCGACCGGCCCTACCGGATCTTCTTCCGCGACGGTGTCGCCGCGATCGCGGAGTGGCTCGACGGCCGCTGACTACTCCACGACCGCCGTCGCCAGCAGCGCCCGGATCGCGTCGGGGATCGGCACGGGCCGCCGGGTGGTCCGGTCGACGTACACGTGCACCCAGTGCCCCACCGCCGCAACGGGTGCCGCGTCGACGTCCGGCGCGAAGACCGACAGCCGGTACGTGACGCTGCTGGTGCCCAGCCGCGTGACGGCCAGGCCAACGACGAGCGGGTCCGGGAAGGCGAGTTCGGCGAAGTAGCGGCAGCCGGACTCGGCGACGACGCCCAGCCACGGCGCGGTCACGGGGTCGACGTCGGCGGTCGTGTTGATCCAGGCGTTGATCGCGGTGTCGAACAGCTCGTAGTAGACCGCGTTGTTGAGGTGGCCGAACATGTCGTTGTCGGTCCACCGCGTCAGCACCGGCCAGTGCACGGGGAAGTCTCGACTGGTCAGCGTGCGCTCCTCGACGGCCATGCCGCCAGTCTCTCAGGCCGCGAGTGGCCAGTTACGACGCGTATTGGGCACTCGAGCGCGCCGTAAGTGGCCACTCGCGCTGTCCCGGCGCGACCGGGCAGGGCAGGCTGGTGTCATGAAGATTCGTGGAGCCGTCCTCGAGAACATCGGATCGCCGCGTCGGTACGCCGAGTCCCGCCCGCTGGTGGTGTCCGACCTGGACCTCGCCCCGCCGGGTGACACCGAGATCCTGGTGCGCATCGAGGCGTCCGGCCTGTGTCACTCCGACCTGTCGGTGGTCGACGGCAACCGGGTGCGCCCGATCCCGATGCTGCTGGGGCACGAGGCCGCGGGCGTGGTCGAGGCCGTCGGCGCCGCGGTCACCGATCTGCCGGTGGGACGACGGGTGGTCATGACGTTCCTCCCGCGCTGCGGCGAGTGCGCGGGCTGCGCCACCGACGGGCTGGCACCGTGCGTGCCGGGCAGTGCGGCCAACGGCGCGGGCACGCTGCTGTCGGGCGACGTCCGGTTGACCCGCGACGGCGATCGGGTGCTGCACCACCTGGGCGTCTCCGCGTTCGCGACGCACGCGGTGGTCGACCGCCGCTCGGTGGTGCCCGTCGACGACGACGTGCCGCCCGTCGTCGCGTCCCTGCTGGGATGCGCGGTGCTCACCGGTGGCGGCGCGGTGCTCAACGCGGGCCATCCCCAGCCGGGGCAGACGGTGGCCGTCGTCGGCGCAGGCGGTGTCGGCATGGCGGCCATCCTGACCGCACTCGCGCACGACGACGTCCGCGTCGTGGCCGTCGACCGGCTGCCCGAGAAGTTGAACCGGACCCGCGAACTCGGTGCCCACGCCGCGGTGACGCCCGACGACATCGGCGACCTGAGGGCCGAGGTGGTGATCGAGGCCGTCGGCCATCCGGCGGCGCTGGAGACCGCCCTCGCGATCACGGCGCCGGGCGGTCGCACCATCACCGTCGGCCTGCCGCACCCCGACGCGCGAATCACCCTGTCGCCCTTGGCCTTGGTGGCCGAGGGGCGGACGCTGATCGGCAGCTATCTGGGTTCGGCGGTCCCCGCCCGCGACATCCCCAAGTTCGTCGACATGTGGCGGTCGGGCCGGCTGCCCGTGGAGCAACTGGTGTCGTCGACCATCACCCTCGATCAGATCAACGAGGGGATGGATCAGCTCGCCGACGGCAACGCCGTGCGCCAGATCATCGAGTTCTAAGGGCCCCGCCACCGGTGAACACCGTGGGCGACAGGGGGTTGTCATACGTCTCGCAACTTGTATGATGAGTTGAACACTTATCATAGGAGTCCTTGATGTCCGACCGCATCCGCCACCTCACCCTGTCGCACGTCGTGCTGCCGCTCGACAACCCCGTCAGCGACGCGAAGGTCCTCACCGGCCGCCAGAAGCCGCTGACGGAGACCGTGCTGCTGTTCGTCGAGGTGCTCACCGAGCAGGGCCTGACCGGCATGGGCTTCAGCTACTCGAAGCGGGCCGGCGGCAAGGCGCAGTACGCGCACCTCGCCGAGATCGCCGAGGTGGCGATCGGCCAGGATCCGTCCGACATCGACCGGATCTACCAGTCGCTGCTGTGGGCCGGAGCGTCGGTGGGACGGTCCGGGGTCGCCTCGCAGGCCATCGCCGCCCTCGACGTCGCGCTCTGGGACCTCAAGGCGCGCCGCGCCGACCTTCCGCTCGCCAAACTGATCGGCGCGCAACGAGATTCGTGCCGAGTGTACAACACCTCCGGCGGGTTCCTGCAGGCCTCCGTCGAGGAGATGAAGGAGAAGGCGAGCGCCTCCCTGGACTCCGGCATCGGCGGCATCAAGATCAAGGTCGGCCAGCCGGACTGGAAGAAGGATCTCGAGCGCGTGACCGCCATGCGCGAGCACCTCGGCGAGACCCCGCTGATGGTCGACGCGAACCAGCAGTGGGACCGCGCCCGCGCCCGCCGCATGTGCCGCGAACTCGAGAAGTTCGACCTGATCTGGATCGAGGAGCCGCTCGACGCGTGGGATGCCGTCGGCCACGCCGACCTCAGCCACGTCTTCGACACCCCGATCGCCACCGGCGAGATGCTGACCTCGGTGCCCGAGCACATGGCCCTGATCGACGCGGGCTACCGCGGCATCGTGCAGCCGGACGCCCCGCGCATCGGCGGCATCACCCCGTTCCTGCGCTTCGCGACCCTCGCCGCCCACGCCGGGCTGGCGCTGGCGCCGCACTACGCGATGGAGATCCACCTGCACCTGGCCGCCACGTACCCGACCGAGCCGTGGGTGGAGCACTTCGAATGGCTGAACCCACTCTTCAACGAGCGCATCGACATTCACGACGGCCGCATGTGGCTCGCGGAGCGCCCCGGGCTCGGCTTCACGCTGAGCGACCAGATGCGGGCGCGGACGGTGGAGACGGCGTCCTTCGGCAAGCCGTGACCGAGCCCCACCCGCGAGCGCGGTAGAGTCGCCCGACCGTGACGACGACGCTCGCCCAGAAGGTCGTCACCGGGCTGAAGGACAAGATCTTCGCCGGTGACCTGCCGCCCGGCCACAAGCTGCCCTCGGAAGCCGAGCTGATCGACGAGTTCGGGGTCTCCCGCACCGTCATCCGCGAGGCGGTGACGAGACTGCGGGCCGAGGGCCTCGTCGAGACCTTCCAGGGCCGCGGCTCGTTCGTACTCGCCGTGCCGGAGCCGACGTCGTTCACCGTCGAGTCGGCGGCGATCCGGACGCACGACGACGTCCTCGACATGGTCGACTTCCGCATCGGGATCGAATGCGAGGCAGCGGCCTTGGCGGCCGGCCGGGTCGACGACCGACAGCGTGCGGCCATCCGCTCGGCACTGGACGCCTTCACCGCGGCGGCCCCCGAGGACGCGGTCGAGGCGGACTTCCTGTTCCACCGTGCCGTGGCGGCCGCCAGCGGCAACCGGTTCTACCTCGAACTGCTCGACTCGCTGGGCCCGATGGTGATCATGCTGGCGCGCACCCGGCTCGGCGACCAGCACTCCCAGGCCGACGTCGCCCAGGCCGAGCGCCTGCGTCGCGAGCACGACGACGTCGCCGCCGCCGTGCTCGCCGGCGATCCGGACACCGCACGGGCCGCGATGCGCGTGCACCTGGGCAACACGCGCAGGCGCCTCGACACCGGGCACTGACCGGTCAGACGCCGATTTTCTCAGGCGTACCCACGGATTCGCGCTTCGTCCGGCGGGTCGAGACGACGTGCCGGATCACCGGCAGCAGTGCCAGCACCAGGAACACGGCCAGGATGGTGCCCGAGATGGGCCGGGTGACGAAGCCCGTCGGATCGCCGCCGAAGATCAACAGCGAACGGCGCGTGCTCGATTCGATGATGGAGCCGAGCACGAAGGCCAGCACCATCGGTCCGGGATCGAAGCCGGCCTTCTTCATGAGGTAGCCGATGATGCCGAAGCCCACCATGAGGAAGATGTCGAAGATCGAGTTGTTGATCGTGTAGACGCCGAGGATCGTGATGAGCGCCGTGATCGGCGCCAGGATCGCCGGACGCACGCGCAGGATGCGAACGAACAGGCCCACCAGCGGAATCGACAGGATCAGCAGCAGGATGTTGCCGATGTACATCGAGTTGATGACGCCCCAGAAGACGTCCGGATGCTCGGTGACGAGCTGCGGTCCGGGTGACACGCCGAGGATCAGCAGCGCCCCGAACAGCATGGCCATCGTGGCGTTCGCCGGCAGGCCGATGGTCAGCAGCGGGATGAACGACGACGTGGCCGCCGCGTTGTTCGCGGTCTCGGGTGCGGCGACGCCCTCGATGGCGCCGCGGCCGAACCGTTCCGGCGTCTTGGAGCGGCGCTTCTCCGTCGCGTAGGCGACGATCGACGACAGCACCGCGCCACCGCCGGGCAGCACGCCCAGGACGAAGCCGATGACCGAGCCGCGGCCGATGGCGCCGGAGGACTGCCGTAGCTCCTTGCGCGACGGCCAGACGTTGCCGACCTTCGCGGGCACGTGCGGCTTGCCGTGGCGCGCCTCGAGGTTGTAGAGGATCTCACCGACGCCGAACAGCCCCATGGCCACGACCACGAAGTCGATGCCGTCGGCGAGCTGCAGGCTGTCGAACGTGAATCGCTCTGCACCGCTGAAGGTGTCGCGACCCACGGTGGCGAGCAGCAGGCCCACGGCACCGGCGATCATCGCCTTGAGCTTGTTGCCGCTGCCGATGGTGGCGACCAGCAGGACGCCGAGCAGGGCCAGCGCCGCGTACTCCGGCGGGCCGAAGTCCAGCGCGACCTCCGCCACCACCGGGGCCAGCAGCGTCAGGCCGACGATCGAGATGGTCGCGCCGACGAACGATCCGATGGCGGCGATGCCGAGCGCCGTACCGGCCTTGCCCTGCTTGGCGAGGGCGAACCCGTCGAAGACCGTGACGACCGAGGACGCCTCGCCGGGCAGTCGCAGCAGGACCGACGTGATGGTGCCGCCGTACTGGGCGCCGTAGTAGATGCCGGCCAGCATGATGATCGCCGAGACGGGGTCGATCGTGTAGGTGATGGGCAGCAGGATCGCGATGGTCGCCGCGGGCCCGAGGCCGGGCAGCACGCCGATGACCATGCCGATCAGCACGCCGACGAGACAGTAGAGCAGGTTGGTCGGTTGGACGACGAGCGCGAACCCGTCGACGAAGGCGTTGAAGTCCATGGTCGGCGTCTTTTCAGATCGAGATCAGGTGGGGCAGAGGGATGCTCAACCCGTAGAGGAACAGGAAGTAGAACGCCGTCACCGTGATGAGGCTGATCACCACCGTGTTGCGCCAACTCTCGCCGCCGAGGAACCGCAGCCAGATGACGCACAGCGCCAGCGCCGGGATCTCGAAGCCGGTCAGCGGCAGCATCAGGCCGAACGCGACGAAGGTGACGATGCCGACGACGGGCAGCACGCTGCTGCGGGTGAACGCCTCGCTGTCACCGAGCCCGCGGCCGACGACCAGCAGCACGATCGACAGTGCCGCGATCAGGACGCTGACGACGAAGGGCCACAGGCCGGGTCCGGGCTCGCGCAGGGAGCCGAGCCCGTAGCCGAAGGCCATGACCGCGCCGCCGATGCCGATCGCGGCTCCCACGCACGCGCCGACGATCTGGTAGACCGGTCCACCCGAGGGTGGGCGCTCCTCCTCCATCTCCGCGGCCACCTCGGCCTCGAGTTCGGCGAGGATGTCGCGGGTGTGCGGGTGGTCCTGGGCCGGCCGGTCGTCGGTCTCGTTCGCGGCGCGAGCGGGTCCGCTCCCCTCGGCCGCATCCGTCGCGCTCACGGGTCAGCCCTCGTTGCGCAGGTTGATGTCGTACTGCGCGACCAGATCGGTGTAGCGCTTCTGGTCCTCCTGCAGAGAGGCCGTGACCTCGTCCCCCGACACCTCCATCGGCGTGAGGCTGTTCTGCTTGTTGAACTCCTTGTAGGACTCGGTCTCGAAGGTCGCCTTCAGTCCCTTGACGAGGGCGTCCTTGACGTTCTGCGGGGTGCCCTTGGGCACGGTCATGAAGCGGTACTGGGTGACCTCGACGTCGAGGCCCTGCTCCTTGGCGGTCGGCACCTCGGGCAGGTACTCGATGCGCTCGGGCCCGAACACGGCCAGGGGAGTCAGCTTTCCGGACTGGATGTTCTCGATGGCCTCGCCGACCTGGATGCTGGCGACGTCGACCTGGTTGCCGAGCACGGCGGCCAGGGCCGGCGCCCCGCCGTCGAAGGGCACCGCCTGCGAGCTGACCCCGCTGGTCTTGAACAGCAGCGCGGCCGACAGCTGCGCGCCGGTCCCGACGCCGGTCGTGCCGTAGCGGACGACGCGGGGCGACTTCTCGACGTCGGCGAGGGTGCGGAACCCGCTGGCGGGGCTGGTCACGAGGACGTAGTCGTCACGGGAGATGCCCTGAACGACGTCGAACTCGTCGATCTTGGTGACCTCGTCGGGGCTGACCGCGAGGGGCGTGATGGTGAACAGCGACGCGTTCTGGATGGCGATCTTGGCGCCGTCCGGGGCGGCGTTGGCGACCTCGGCGGCGGCGAGCGCACCGTTGGCGCCCTCGCGGTTGATCACTGGGAACGATGCGCCGAGGTCGTCGGACAGACCCTTCGACACGGCGCGGCTGATCAGGTCGCTCGAGCCGCCGGCGGATGCGCCGACGTACATCTCGACGGTGCCGGACGGGTAGTCGCCGCCGGAGCTGCCGCCGGTGCTGGTCTGGACGCCGCCGCAACCGGTCAGGACGAGGCCGGTGGCGGCCGCGGCCACGACCCCTGCGCGGAGGGAGCGCCTGGTGCGCGCGATGCTGGACATGGAGTCACTCCTCGTTGTGTGATCTGCACGGCATCACAGCTGGCTGTGTCCGTCGTCACTCAACGTAGGCAGGCGAGGCAATACCTGTCCAAGCCACTTTTAGCATCCTTTGATGCTGATCGCGCATAGATGCTGCGTCGGGCGGGGCCTGGGGTCAGAACCAGCCGTCGCGCATGTCGAGCGTGGTCCGGTCCAATCCGGCCAACAGGTCGAACTGCGGTGCGGTCCGCGGCAGCTCGTAGCGGAAGAAGAACCGCGCCGCGGCCCGCTTGCCGTCGTAGAAGTCACCGGCGTGCCCGTCGGCGGCCACGGCCTGCTCGAGCCACATCCACGCCACGACGACGTGCCCGAACGCCTCGAGGTAGATCGCGCTGTTGGCCATCGCGGCATCGACGTCGCCGGCGGCGAACATGGCCGCCGTCACGTCGACCACTCGCTGCCACGACGCGCGGAGGTCCCTCGCCAGTTCGGCGACGTCGCCGCCCACCGAGTCGGCACGGTCGCACGTCGCCGTGACGGCCCGGCCCAACTCGGCCAGGCTCGCACCACCGCGCTGGGTCACCTTGCGGCCCAGCAGATCCAGGCCCTGGATGCCGTTGGTGCCCTCGTGGATGGGGTTGAGCCGGTTGTCGCGGTAGTGCTGCTCGACGTCGTACTCGCGGGTGTAGCCGTACCCGCCGTAGACCTGGATGGCCAGGTCGTTGGCCGCCAGGCACCACTGCGACGGCCAGGCCTTCGCGACCGGGATCAGGATGTCGAGCAGCAGGGTCGTCGCGTCGCGTTCCTCATCCGACTCCGCCGTGTGCTGCAGATCGATCAGCCGCGCGCAGTACAGCGCCAGCGCCATTCCGCCCTCGACGTAGGCCTTCTGCGCCAACAGCATTCGCTTGACGTCGGCGTGCTCGACGATCGGCACCTGCGGCGTCGACGGATCCTTGGCGGTGACGAGCCTGCCCTGCGGCCGCTCGCGCGCGTACTGAAGGGACTTCAGGTAGCCGGTGTAGCCGAGCGCGACGGCACCCATGCCGACGCCGAGCCGGGCCTCGTTCATCATGTGGAACATGTGCATCAGGCCGCGGTGCGCCTCGCCCACCAGGTAGCCGACGGCACCGGGTTCGCCTGCGGGCGTGTGGGTTCCGTCGCCGAAGTTCAGCACGGTGTTCGTGATGCCGCGCTGGCCCATCTTGTGGTTCAGGCCGGCGATGGCGACGTCGTTGCGCTCGCCGATGGACCCGTCCGGGCCGACCAGGAACTTCGGCACCAGGAACAGCGAGATGCCCTTGGTGCCGGGGGGGCCTTCCGGGATCTTCGCCAGGACGAGGTTGACGATGTTCTCGCTCATCTCGTGTTCGGCGCCCGAGATCCACATCTTCGAGCCGAACAGCCGGTAGGTGCCGTCGTCGCGCGGCTCCGCGCGGGTGGTGATGTCGGCCAGCGAGGATCCCGCCTGCGTCTCCGACAGCGCCATCGTGCCGAGGAACCGGCCCGAGAGCATGGGCCGCACGTACTCGTCGACCTGCTCGTCGGTACCGAAGTGCGCGACCAGGTTCGCGTTGGCGATGGTGAGCATCAGGTAGCCGGAGGTCGAGACGTTGGCCGCAGCGATCCAGGCGAATCCGGCCTGCGCGACGCACACGGGAAGCTGTGCGCCGCCGTGCCGTTCGTCGGCGGTCATGCCGAGCAGGTCGGCCTGGGCGAAGGCGTCGATCGCCTCCTTCACCTCGGGGACCACGGTGACGGTCGTGCCGTCGAACGTCGGCTCGTGGGCGTCGCTGGTCTTGTTGTGCGGCGCGAAGTACCGGGTGGCGAGCTGCTCGCACAGGTCGAGGACGCCGTCGAACGTCTCCCGGGAGTGCTCGGCGAAGCGGTCGCGCTTGGTGAGGTCGTCCACCCCAAGCCACTCGTACAGGAGGAAGTCCAGGTCGCGGCGGGAGAGGATGGTCGACTTCATCGGATGGTGCTCACTCCTCCGTCGACGGGGATGACCGTGCCGGTGATGTACGCGCTGGCGCGGCTGGCCAGGAAGACGGCGATGCCCGCCATGTCGTCGGGTGCCCCGATGCGGCCCAGCGGCAGCGCCGAACCCACCGCATCCGAGCCCGCCGCCAGCAGTTCCTTGGTCATGCGGGACTGGAAGAGTCCGGGGGCGATGGCGTTCACCAGGATTCGCGGTGCCAGCTCGCCGGCGAGGTGCCGGGTCAGCATGTGGACGGCGGCCTTGCTGGCGCTGTAGGAGAAGTTGTCGCGGCCCTTCTCGGGGGCGACGATGCCGTCGATGCTGCCGGTGTTGACGACCCGCGCTGGGTCGCCGTCGGTGGCGCCCGCGGTGAGCAGCGGCACCATCGCGCGGGTGAGCAGGAAGACGCCCTTCACGTTGACGTCGAAGACCTTGTCGAAGCCGGACTCCGGGAAGTCCTCGAACGTCGCGCCCCACGCCGCGCCGGCGTTGTTGAACAGGGCGTGGACCGCGTCCTCGCGCTCGCCGACGTAGGACGTCAATGTCGCGACGCCGTCGGCGGTGCCGAGGTCGGCGGACACGGCGTCGACCTGGCCCAGCGGGGACAGCTCGGCGACGGCGGCCTCGAGTTCGGCGGCCTTGCGGCTCGAGAGGTACACGCGCGCACCGGCTTCCAGCAGTCCGCGGGCGATCATCACGCCGATGCCGCGGCCGCCGCCCGTCACGACGGCGACCTTGCCGTCCAACCGAAACAGGTCGCTCATTCCGACCCCGCCGTGGTCGCGACGTCGATGCCCAGGGGCGACTCGCGCCGGACGGTCTCGTCCTTGATCAGGCCGCGCAGCAGTGCCGTGCTGAACTCGACGGCGATCTCCTGGGCACTGCGCCGGCCCTGCGGTCGCAGCCACCGGTACGCGCCGAGCGTCATGCCGATGTAGCCGAGCGCAAGCACGTGGGAGTCGCAGTCGTTGAACTCGCCGCTGGCGATGCCGCGGTCGATGACGTCGCGGACGTGCTCGTAGACCGTGGTCTCGGAGGTCCGGATGTAGGCGACCTGCTCCTCGGTGAACCACTCCGAGATGTAGGGCCCCTCCTGGAAGTAGACGGCGGCGCGCTCGATGTCGCTGGCGATGCCCACCAGCAGCCGGCGGGTGAAGTGGTAGATCGTCTCCCGGGCGGACGCCGTCGGATCGTCGTGCAGGGCACCGACGGTGAAGTCGGCGGCGCTCTTGTAGACGTCGTAGAGGATCAGCGACTTGCTCGCGTAGTAGTGGTAGACCGTCGCCTTGTTGAGGCCGACGGCGTCGGCGACGTCGTCCATCCTGGTGCCGTGATAACCGCGGGCGGCGAACAGCTTGGTGGCGACGGCGAGTAGCTCCTCGCGCCGGGTGGACCCGTTCGCACTCGACGAGCCGCTCGTGCGGAGGGCATCGGATCGTTCGGCGGGCATGGCGACTCACTATAGGCAGGCCGGGACGGTGCCCGGGGACCAATCAACTGGTTGGCCGCTAGTTTATTCACAGGCTCGAATCGGGTACCCGCCGCGTCTGCCCGAGGTCTAGACTCGAGCCAACCGAAGGCCCGTTGCTGGGAGGCACTGATGGATCCGAACCCGGATTACGACGCGAGTGACGAGATCGAATACTTCTTCCAGTTCCTCCCCTGGGGTCTGCGCGGCGTCTACCCGCCCCCCGCGTACCCGCCGGTCTAGTCCGCCGCCACCACCGTCACCTCGTCGCCGACGCTGATCGTCCCCGAGGACAGCAGTCGGCACACCGAACCCGTCCGTCGGCTCAACGCCGCAGCCGCCCCGCGGCCGATGTCGTCGTCGAGCAGTCGGCACGGCGGCGACACCCGCAGCACCTCGAGGTGGACGTCGCCGATCGTCATCCGCGTCCCGGGCTTCGTCGGGATCTCCCCCGCGTCGACCGTCACGTTGCGCCGGGTGCCGCCGCTGTCGATCTCGCGGCCCAGTTCCACGGCGGCGAGGTCCAGCATCTCGCGCGATTGGATGGTGACGTGCATGCGTTTCGTCCCGTGATAGCGGTCGCCCACCAGCCCGCGGTTCTCCTCCGCCTGAACGGACTCGACCGCCTTCACCGGAAGCCGGCGCCCGGGCGCGGTATGGATGGCCACCACCCTCACGACTCGGGTCCCGCGAGGTGCTCGCCGAAGAAGTCGACGATCCTGCGCCACGCGTCGTCGGCCGCCGGCTCGGAGTAGCGGAACCCGGGCACCATCTCGAAGATGCGCAGACGCAGTGGCGCCGAGCGCCAGTCGTTCATGAACGAGTGGCCGACCCCCGGATACTCTTCGACGTCGTGCGCGACCCCGGCGTCCTCGAGCAGTGCCGACAACTTCGCGGCGGCACCCTTCAGCGTCGGATCGTCGGCGCCGTAGCTCGCGACGACCGGGCAGGCCCGTCGCAGGGAGTCGACGTCGGCGGGCCAGTTGCCGTAGTTGGGCGCCGTCGCGACGAACGACCCGCGCGGAGCCAGCACCAGGCACATGCCACCCCCGATGCAGAACCCCACCGCGCCGATCCGGCCCGTGCACCTCGGATCCTCCGCGAGCATGTCGCGCACCGCCTCGACGTCGTCGACCGCCGGGCCGACACCGGTCTTCAGCGAGCGCAGCATGCTCACCACGCAGCGGATGGCGTTGCCGCGGTACAGGTTCGGCGCCGCGGCGAGGAAGCCGGCGGCGGCCAGGCGGTCGGCGTGCCGACGGATGTCGTCGGTCAGGCCGCCCACGTCGTGGATGACCACCACGCCGGGCCACGGTCCGGGGCCGTCGGGCACCGCGAGGTAGCCCGGCAGGTCACCCGTCCGGGTCGCGAACGTGCTGTCGGTCATCGTCGGTCCAGGATGTGCACACATCCCATGATCCACGCGCCGGCGGGTCAGGCGGCGGCGGCCTTGACGGCTCGACCCACCTCGGCGCGCAGCCGGGTGTACTCCGGGGAACGGCGCAGCTCGTCCGGGTCGATGCCGGTGCGGGGCAGGTCCACCGGCAGATCCAGCGCGACCTGGCCCGGTCGACGGGTCAGCACCACGATGCGGGAACCGAGGAACGCGGCCTCGTCGGCGCTGTGCGTGACGAACACCGTGGTGCGACCGGTCTCCGCGCTGACCTGACGGACGTCCTCCTGCAGCCGCTCGCGGGTCAGCGCGTCGAGCGCGGCGAACGGCTCGTCGAGCAGGAACAGCGGCGTCTCCGCGGCCAGGGCGCGGGCGATCGCGACGCGCTGCTGCTGCCCGCCGCTGATCTCCCAGATCTTGCGGCCGGCGGTGCCCTCGAGTCCGACCCGCGCGAGCAGCTGGTCGCGTCGCTCGGTGCGGCGCTCGCGCGGCACGTTCGCGTATTTGAGTGCGAGGTCGACGTTCCCGCCGACGGTGCGCCACGGGAAGAGCCGCGGCTGCTGGAACACCACGCCCGAGGTGACGCCCGGCGTCGGTGCACCGCCGGAGATCTTCACCTCGCCGGACGACGGCTCCTCGAAGCCCGCGATCAGGCGCAGCAGCGTGCTCTTGCCGCAGCCGGACGCGCCGACCAGCACCAGGAACGCCCCGGGCTCCACGTCCAGGTCGACCGGTCCGAGCGCTGTCACCTGATCGCGGCCCTCGCCGTACCGGTGCTCGACGCCCGCGATCCTCAGACCGCCGCGCTGGGTACCGACGTCACTGCTTGAGGGCATCGGGCAGACCCTTGGTGTAGATGGCGTCCTGGAAGGTCTTGAGCGGCGCGGCTTCTGGAATCTGCTTCTGCTCGGCCAGGAACTTCGAGGCACTCTCCAGGTTGGCGGCGATGTTGCCGGGCTTGCCCTCGGATCCGAGCCATTCCGGCGAGGCCACCTCTGCGGGGGTCAGGTAGACGCCCTGCTTGAGCTGTCCCTCGAGATCCTCGGGGGTGAGACCGACCTCGGCGGCGATGGCCTTGGCGGCCGCGGCCGGGTCGTCGGCGATCACGTCCAGGGCACGGGCCTCCTGCTGGCGCCACGCGTCGACGACGTCGGGGTGGGCGTCGGCGAACTCGGTGCGCACCGCGCCCAGGTCCAGCGTCGGCTTGCCGTCCTTCGCCAGCTGGCGGCTGGTGATGAGGTCCTTACCCGTCTTGCGCAGGTCGTTCAGCGTCGGCAGCCAGGTGTACGCGGCGTCGATGTCGCCGCGCTCCCAGGCGGCCAGAATGGCTTGCGGCTGCAGGTCGACGAGCTGAACGTCGCTGGCGGACAATCCGTTCTGGGCCAGTGCGGCCAGCAGGCTGTAGTGCGCGGTCGACGCGAACGGCGTCGCGATGCGCTTGCCGCGCAGCTCGGGGATCGTGTTCACCCCGGATTCGTTGCGCACCACCAGCGCCTCGTTGTCGCCGGCCACGTCGAGGACGAACGCCACCTGGTAGGGAATGTTCAGCGGCGCGGACAGGCCGCGGGCGACGGGGCTGGAGCCCAGCGCGCCGAAGTCGAGTTCCTTGGCAATGAAGGCGGTGTTCACGTCGGCGCCGGAGTCGAACTTGATCCACTTGACGTTGTAGTTCGGCAGCGCCTCCTCCAGCCACTTGTTCTGCTTGACGATGAGGTCGCCGCTCGGGAACGACTGGTAGCCGATCCGGATGGTCTCCTTGGTCGAGTCGCTGCCGGAGTTGTCGACCGCGCAGCCCGACAGTGCGATCGTCGTGACCGCCGCGGCGGCCAGGAGTGCCTTCAGCTTCATCAGATCTTTCCTCTCCAGGGGACGGCGCGCCGTTCAGCGGCGCGAAGTAGACCGTCGATGATCAGGCCCGAGAATCCGATGGCGAAGATGCCGACCAAAACCACGGGGGTGTTGTTGTAGTTGCTCGCGTCCTTGACCAGGCCGCCGACGCCGGGGATGCCGTTGAACAGCTCGGCGGCGACCACGGATGAATAGGCCATGCCGACGGCGAGGCGGATGCCGGTGAACGTCTCGGGCAGCGCGGACGGGATGACGACGTCGCGGATGACCTGCGTGCGGGACGCGCCCAGCGCGCGGGCCGCCTCCTGCAGGCCGACCGGCGCCGACACGACGGCGGCCGTGGTGGCGACCGCGGCGGGCGGCAGCGCGGCGAGGGCCAGCAGCGTGATCTTCGGCGCCTCGTCGATGCCGAGCCAGATCACCAGCAGGAAGAAGTACGCCAGCGGGGGAAGGGCGCGGAGGAAGGTCAGCCACGGCTCGAGCACGCTGCGCACCCAGCCGACCGACCCCATCACCAGGCCCAGCAGCACGCCGAGGACGATGCCGATCACGACACCGGCCAGCACCCGCCGGATCGTCATGTAGAGGTGCTCCCACAGCAGGTAGCCCGCGTAGCCGCGGACGCCGTCGTGCGTGGTGGAGACGTCGATGAAGGCCTGCCACACCGTGCTGGGGTACGGCACGAAGGTCTGATTCCAGATGCCGCTGGCGGCGACGAGCTGCCAGACGCCGCCGAACACGACGACCGAGAGCAGCGGGAGCACGGCCTTGGTCAGCAGCGACCGGCCTCGGCGCCGCGACGTGGGTCTGCCCGGAGAGTCGAGACGCGACTCGTCGGGGGTGATGTCGACGAAAACGGACACTGCCTACCTACGACTTTCGGGAGCTGGTGCTGGACGGGAACGCGGTCAGCGACAGCAGGGGTCGGCGAGCGGTGTCACGCGCATCCCGGTATCCAATCCCACGGCGCGGAAATGGCGTAGACCTGCACTCGTGACGATTTTTAGTCGCCTCCCGAGGGGTTTTGCCGGCACCGGCCCGGGTAGTACCGGGAGGTGACACTTGCTCAACCGACTACGCAACCGCGCCTGCCGAGCGCCCGCGGGCCCCTGTCGTCGACCGTGATCGATCTGGTCGCCGAGCGCGCCCCGCACGGGCACCTGCAGCGCATCGAGACCTCGCTGGGCGACGCCGACCCCTACGGCCTGGATCTGCAACTGGCACTGGCCGTCTGCTACGAACTGCACTACCAGGGCTTCGCGGGCGTCGACTCCCGCTGGGAGTGGAACGCCGGCTTGCTGCACCTGCGCGGCCGCATGGAGGACGCCTTCCTCGCGGCACTGCGCCGCGACGTCGGTCCGATCGAGGCAGACGACGGCGTCGAGGCCGAGATGGCCCGCCTGTCGCTCGAGCCGACGTCGGGTAACGGTCCCACCTGGTTCCTCGGCAGCGAGGGAACGTGGGAGCACATGCAGGAGTACTTCGTGCACCGCTCGATCTACCACCTCAAGGAGGGCGACCCGCACGCCTGGGCGATCCCACGCCTGCGGGGCCGGGCCAAGGCCGCGTTCGTCGCCGTAGAGTTCGACGAGTTCGGCGGGGGCCGGCCCTCCGAGGTGCACCAGCAGTTGTTCGCCGATCTGCTCGCCGCGGTGGGGCTGGACAACTCGTATCTGGGCTATCTCGATTACGCGGTCGCCGAGTCGCTCGTCGCGGTCAACCTGATGTCGCTGTTCGGTCTGCACCGAGCGCTGCGCGGGTCGACGATCGGCCACTTCGCGGCCACCGAGATCACGTCCCCCTCCGGCTCGCAGCGGATGGTGCGTGCGCTCGAGACCTTGGGTGCGCCGGCGGAAGCCATTCGCTTCTACGCCGAGCACGTCGAAGCCGACGCGGTGCACGAGCAGATCGTGCGCGCCGACGTCGTCGGTGACCTGGTGGCGCGCGAACCCGATCTGGAGGACGACGTCGTCTTCGGCATCCGTGCCTTCGAGTTCGTCGAGGATCGCCTGGCCGACCACATGGTGGCGTGCTGGACGGCCGGCCAGACGTCACTGCGCCGCCCACTCGAGGACTGAGTACACGACCAAAGACCACGGTGGGCGACGGAAATCCGTCGCCCACCGTGGTGTCGGTACCCGTCAGTTCTTGGCGCGCAACTTCTTTCGATGGCTGGTGTCGCACAGCGGGTAGATCTTGCTGCGCTTGCACGTACAGATCGCGACCATGAAACGGTCGGACTCCACGACCCGACCGTCCTCCATCTCGATCCGGACCGGGCCCTCGACCATCATGGGACCGGACTTGGCCATGCGCACGACGCGCGCGTCATCGCTCACGGCTTGACCGCAGCGACCACCGCGATGCGCTCGACGCGTCGGCCCGCCTCGAGCCGACCGGTGCGCTCCAGCCAGCCGGCACGTGCCGTCATGACCGGCCCGAACGGAATGCGCTGGCTGGTAACCACTTCCGAGCGCAGTCCCGCGGCCCGCAGGCACTCGACGGTCCGGTCGACGTCGGCGAACTCGGAGTGGACGACGAGCAGCGTGCCACCGGGAGCCAGGAGCTTGGGGGCGTGCTCGCACAGCGGGTCGAGCACCAGTCGCCCGTCGATGCCGGCGTCGAAGGCCAGGGAGGGGCCCGCGGACTCGGGGACCGACGCCGCCTCGTCTTCGTCGACCGGCACGTAGGGCGGGTTGCTCAGCACGAGATCGAAGGGCTTGAACTCGGCGGCCCGGGCCCAGTGCCCGAGGTGGACGTCGACCTCGACGTCCGCGGCGACGGCGTTCGCCCTCGCCGTCCTCACGGCCTGTGCGGAGAGGTCGAAGGCGGTCACCGAGGCCGCCCCGCGCAGCGCGGCCGAGATGGCCACGAAACCGCTGCCGGTGCAGAGGTCGGCGACACGGAGACCGGCGGGAGGCGCATGCCTCTCCATCACGTCGACGAGCAGTTGGGAGTCTTCTTGGGGACGGTAGACGTCGGCGGGAACGAGTTCGACCGGGTAGGAGATCGCAGTGGTCACGTTGGCCTTTCGCGGAAAGAAATGTCCTCGCCGTCGGGCTACAGCGTCGGGAAAATCAATGCCCGCTGCTCAGGGTTGTAAACCTGCCGGTAACACCGGGGGTATCGGTATCGGGTGACGGGGCGTATCGTTGACCACGTCCTCCTGGACACTTCGCCGTTTAGTTAGAAGCGGTCAACGCACGCCGCACCGCGATGGTCCGGCAGCGCCTACCTCGTAGAGTCTCCTGCGAGGCGAGTACCTCGTGTAGACCCACGCGAGTTCTGGCGCCCGCCATCGTTCAGCGACTACGGCAGATCGCCGGTTCCGTTTGAAGACGGATTGATGCAGCCAAGCGCTCCATCACGGCTGCATCAGGACACTCCTAAGGGGTTCGTCCCATGAACGACCACACCCACGTCACCACCGTGACCACCACCTCCGCGTGCGCCGTCGGGGGTACCTCGTGACCATCGAACTCGAAGCCGTGGCCGGCGCCGACACGTTGACCGAGACGTCCGTCGAGATGACGACGATCCACACCATCGACGTCGAGCCCGCCGTACGGGTCGCGCCGGAACGCACCAACGACAACGACGAGTACGCCGACGTCATCGACATGTTCCGGGTGCTCAACACCCTCGACGAGGACTCACCGGCCTTCCGGCGTCAGCGCGACGCCATCGTCACCCGCTGCCTGCCGCTGGCCGAGCACATCGCCCGGCACTACGACAGGCGCGGCGAGGACCTCGAGGACCTGACGCAGATCGCGCGACTGGGCCTGGTCAACGCCGTCAAGCGCTTCGACCCCGAGAAGGGCGCAGGCTTCCTGTCCTTCGCGGTGCCGACGATGATGGGCGAGGTCCGTCGCCACTTCCGCGACCACGGCTGGGCGATGCACGTCCCGCGCCGGCTGAAGGACCGCCACGTCCAGCTCACGCGGGCGATGTCCGACATGACGCAGTCGCTGGGCCGCGCACCGACGCCCAGCGAGCTGGCCGAGTACCTCGGCATCGACCGTCAGGACGTCGTGGAGAGCCTGGTCGCGTCGGCCGCCTACCGCACGCATTCGATCGACGCGCCGATGGGCGGCGGCGACGACGGCGACGCCCGCATGCTCCAGGACACCGTCGGCGGTCCCGACCCGGCCTTCGCCAGGATCACCGACCAGGAGTCGGTGCGGCCGCTGATCGCCGCGCTCCCCGAACGCGAGCGGACGATCCTGTACCTGCGCTTCTTCGACTCGATGACGCAGAGCCAGATCGCCGAGCGGATCGGTGTGTCGCAGATGCACGTCTCGCGCATCCTGGAGCGCACCCTCAAGGAACTCCGCGGCAAGCTCTGACGCTCGAATCCCGCGCCGGCAGCACGGTTTCGGCTGCCGGCGGGGGATCGGTCAGACGGCGTGCGCGGCGCCGCGTCCCGCCTCGAGTTCGCGCAGCGGCGACTGCGGGAGACGCTTGGGCAGTTGACCCAGGGCGTCGCGGGCGTCGCCCAGCGCGTCGCGGGCCGCGGCCGCTGCCTCCAGCGCCAACAGCCGGGTGCGTCGTCCGGTCGCCACGACGCGCAGCCACGGCTGGGCGCGGACGCGCTCGCTGTAGGGCGTGTAGACGTAGATCTCGGCGTCGGTCAGCAGCGGGAGCAGCTCGGTCGACGTCACCTCGCGGTAGACCTCGCCGCACTGCCCGCAGCGCACCTCGTACTCCATTGTGTCCGGGCCACATTCGACGAACGAATAGTCGGCGAATGCGACGCAGCTGGGACAGCGGGTCTTGCCACGTTCGACCACCAGGCTCATGCATGGATCGTCCGCCTCGCCGCGCCCGTACACAGCACCTCGGCCCATGTCGTTGCGCTTCCGGTGCCGGATCGAGACCAAGCCCGGCACCGGCCGCGCCGGGGAGCATGATGGTCGCGTGACCGAGGTACGCGGCCGGGTGTGGCGCAACGGCCGACCACAGGACGGCTTCTCCTTCCACGCCATCTCGGACTGCCTCGCGTCGGAGGACGAACTGGTGTGGGCCGACGTCTACGACCCCGACCGGGCCGCGCTCGACGACCTCGCCGCCGAACTGGGTCTCAACTCCTGGGCCGTCGAAGACGCCACCGCCCCCAAGGAGCGGGCCAAGGCGAGCGTCTACCCGACGCACACGTTCTTCACCGTCTACGCCGTCGACGCGGTGCCACCCGTCGACGACACCACCTCGCTGCTGGTCAAGCACCGCATCTCGGCCTTCGTGCTGCCCCGGGGGCTGATCACGGTGCGGCTGCCGCCGGTGGCGGGGACGGCGGACTTCGACGTCACCACGGTGTCCGACCGGTTCGACGAACTCGGCGGCCAGAACCACGGGGTCGGCGCGCTGGTGCATGGTCTCCTCGACGTCGTCGTCGACGGGCACTTCGAGGCCGTGCAGGCGCTCGACGACGCCATCGAGGCGCTGGAGGACGAGCTGTTCGCCGAGGGCGGGCCCTCACGGGGACTGCAGCGCAGGACGTTTCGGCTCCGCAAGGACCTGGTGGACCTGCGCCGCGTCGTGCTGCCGATGCGGGAGGTGGTGAGCGCCATCCAGCACCGCCGCCTCGACGCCAGGACCTCGCCCGAGCTGGACCCCCTCTACGCCGACCTGTACGACCACGTGTTGCGCGCCTCGGAATGGACGGAGTCACTGCGCGACATGGTTACCACTGTGTTCGAGACCAACCTGTCGCTGCAGGACGCCCGGCTGAACGTCGTCATGAAGAAGCTCACCGGCTGGGCCGCGATCATCGCGGTACCGACCGCCGTGACGGGCTTCTACGGCCAGAACGTCCAGTACCCGGGCATCGACACCACGCACGGGTTCGTGGTCAGCACGCTGATCATCGCGCTGCTGGTAGGGCTGCTCTACGTGACGTTCAAGCGCCGCGACTGGCTGTAGCCGCCGGACCGCCTGGCGGGGACGCCAAGAATCCGTTGAGAAGACGCCAAGCGGTGCGTCCGACGCTGTGTGCACACCTCGCAGACAGCGGGGACGACAGCGAAGGAACCGACATGATCCGCACCCACCTCGCCCGCATCGCCGCCACCACCGTCGCCGCAGGAGCGCTCGGCCTGGCCGCCGTCGCAGGGGCCGGCACGGCGGCGGCGGGAACCGCCGACTACGAGTTCCTGTCCAACCTCGACGCCGGCGGCATCGTCTACCCCACCGACCGCGCCGCCATCTCCGACGGCCACCTGGTGTGCGACATGCTGGCCGACGGCCAGTCCGGGACCGACATCGGCGCCACGATCATGGGCAACAGCGACCTCTCGGCCGACCAGGCCGCCACGCTGGTCGTCGAGGCCGCCAGCGCCTACTGCCCGGGCTACTTCGACCAGGTCGTCGCCTGACGGTGCCCCGGAGCCGGTGAGCGCATCGCTCACCGGCAGAGGGGTGTTCAGGCCCGTGCTGAGCAAAATGCGAGACTCTTCGGATGCAGATCGGGATTCCGCGCGAGTCTCACGCGGGTGAGACGCGTGTCGCCGCCACGCCGCAGACCGTCGGGCAGCTACTCAAGCTGGGCTACTCCGTCGTCGTCGAGTCCGGCGCGGGCGATGCCTCCAGCTTCGCCGACGCCGCATACGTCGAGGCAGGCGCCGATGTCGGCGATCCCTGGACCGCCGACGTGGTGCTCAAGGTCAACGCTCCCGACGACACCGAGATCGCCCGGCTCGCCGACCACGCCACACTGGTCGGCCTCATCTCCCCGGCGCTGAACCCGGAGCTGGTGGAGAAGCTGTCCGCCCGCCCGATCACGGTTCTGGCGATGGACGCCGTCCCGCGCATCTCGCGCGCGCAGTCCCTCGACGTGCTGTCGTCGATGGCGAACATCGCCGGCTACCGGGCGGTCGTCGAGTCCGCGCACGCGTTCGGCCGGTTCTTCACCGGCCAGGTGACCGCGGCGGGCAAGGTGCCGCCCGCGAAGGTGCTGGTCGTCGGCGCCGGCGTGGCCGGGCTCGCCGCGATCGGCGCTGCGGGCAGCATGGGCGCCATCGTGCGTGCCACCGACCCGCGGCCCGAGGTCGCCGACCAGGTCAAGTCGCTCGGCGGGGAGTACCTCTACGTCGACAAGGAGGCCGCCGAGGTCTCGGCCACCGGCTACGCCAAGGAGATGGGCGACGACTACAAGGCCCGCGAGGCGGCGCTCTACGCCGAGCAGGCCCAGGACGTCGACATCGTCATCACCACCGCGCTGATCCCCGGCCGCCCCGCGCCGCGCATCATCACCGCCGAGATGGTCGCCTCGATGAAGCCGGGCAGCGTGATCGTCGACATGGCCGCGGCCAACGGCGGGAACGTCGAGGGCACCGTCAAGGACCAGGCGATCGTCACCGACAACGGCGTCACGATCATCGGCTACACGGATCTGGCCGGACGGCTGCCCGCCACGGCCTCCCAGCTCTACGGCACCAACCTGGTCAACCTGCTCAAGCTGCTCACCCCGGAGAAGGACGGCCGGCTCGTCCTCGACTTCGACGACGTCGTGCAGCGGTCGGTGACCGTCGTCCGCGACGGCGAGACCACCTGGCCACCGCCGCCGGTACAGGTCTCCGCCGCCCCGCCGGCCGCCGCCGTCGCGGCCGCGCCCGTGCAGGCCAAGCCCGTCAAGGAACCGATGACCGCCGGACGCCGGTTGGCTGTCACGTTCATCGCCGCCGCAGTGCTGTTCCTGCTCATCGCGCTGTCCCCCGCGGCCCTGCAGGTGCACCTCACGGTCTTCGCTCTGGCGATCGTGATCGGCTACTACGTCATCGGGCACGTGCACCACGCGCTGCACACGCCGCTGATGTCGGTGACGAACGCGATCTCCGGGATCATCGTCGTCGGCGCGCTACTGCAGATCGGCCACGGCGACGCCGTCGTCACCGCGCTGGCCGCCGTGGCGATCCTGCTGGCCAGCATCAACGTCTTCGGCGGCTTCGCGGTGACGCGTCGCATGCTCGCAATGTTCTCGAGGAGCTAAGTCATGTTCACCCTGGAGACCACTGCCACCGCGGCCTACGTCGTCGCGGCCCTGCTGTTCATCCTGGCCCTCGCCGGCCTGTCCAAGCACGAAACCTCGCGCGCAGGCAACACGTTCGGCATCGCGGGCATGACCGTGGCGCTGGTCGCCACCGTCGCCCTGGCCATCAGCCGCCACATCGAGCCGCTGGGCCTGGGCCTGCTCGCGGTGGCGATGGTCATCGGCGCCGCGATCGGTCTGTGGCGCGCCCGCGTCGTCGAGATGACCGGCATGCCCGAGCTGATCGCGCTGCTGCACAGCTTCGTCGGCCTCGCCGCGGTACTGGTCGGCTGGAACGGCTACCTGCACGTCGAGGGCGACCTCGCCGGCACCGAGGCCGCGGTGCTGGACGGTCAGAACCTGCTCGGCATCCACTCCGCCGAGGTCTTCATCGGCGTGTTCATCGGCGCGGTCACCTTCACCGGGTCGATCGTCGCGAACCTCAAGCTCTCAGCGCGCATCAAGTCCACCCCGCTGATGCTGCCCGGCAAGAACTTCCTCAACGTCGGCGCGCTGGTCCTGTTCGTCGCGCTCACGGTGTGGTTCGTCATCACCCCGCAGCTGTGGCTGCTCATCGTCGTCACGGTGCTCGCCCTGCTGCTCGGCTGGCACCTGGTCGCCTCGATCGGCGGCGGCGACATGCCCGTCGTGGTCTCGATGCTCAACAGCTACTCCGGCTGGGCCGCCGCGGCGTCGGGCTTCCTGCTGTCCAACGACCTGCTCATCGTCACCGGCGCGCTCGTCGGCTCCTCCGGCGCGTACCTGTCCTACATCATGTGCAAGGCGATGAACCGGTCGTTCATCTCCGTCATCGCGGGTGGCTTCGGCATCGAGGCCGGCCCCGCCGAGGACAAGGACTACGGCGAGCACCGCGAGATCACCGCCGAGAACGCCGCGGAGCTGCTCACCTCGGCCAGCTCGGTGATCATCACCCCCGGCTACGGCATGGCCGTCGCGCAGGCCCAGTACGGCGTCGCCGACCTCACCCGCAAGCTGCGCGACCGCGGCGTGAACGTCCGGTTCGGCATCCATCCCGTCGCCGGTCGCCTGCCCGGCCACATGAACGTGCTGCTCGCCGAGGCGAAGGTGCCCTACGACATCGTCCTCGAGATGGACGAGATCAACGACGACTTCGACGACACGTCCGTCGTCCTCGTCATCGGCGCCAACGACACCGTCAACCCGGCCGCGTCGGAGGACCCCAGCAGCCCCATCGCGGGCATGCCGGTGCTCACCGTGTGGAACGCCGACAACGTCATCGTGTTCAAGCGGTCCATGGCCTCGGGCTACGCCGGCGTGCAGAACCCGCTGTTCTTCCGCGAGAACACCCAGATGCTGTTCGGCGACGCCAAGGACCGCGTGGACGCGATCAACGCCGCGCTGTAGTCCCCCGTGGTCCGCGTCCCGTCGTGGTCGGTGCCGCTGTTCTTCGTCGTCGGCGCGGTGTCGCAGTACGTCGGCGCGGCCGTCGGGGTGTTCCTCTTCGAGACCACCGACCCGGCGGCCGTCGCGTGGCTGCGCTGCGCCGCCGCCGCGGTGGCGCTGCTCGCGTGGCGACGGCCGTGGCGGACGCGGTGGACCCGGCGTGGAATCGCGGTCGCGGGCGGATTCGGCATCGTCACCGTCGGCATGAACGTCGCGTTCTTCGAGTCGATCGCTCGCATCCCGCTGGGTACGGCGGTCGCCATCGAGTTCGTCGGTCCGGTGGCGGTCGCCGTGCTGGGCTCCCGACGTCCCCGCGACCTGCTGGCCGTCGCGCTCGTCACGGCAGGCGTGGCGCTGGTGGCCGGCGTGCAGGTGGGCGTCGACCCGGCGGGCGTGGGCTTCGCCCTGCTGGCCGCCGCACTGTGGGCCGGTTACATCCTGCTGGGCAAGCGGGTGGCGGACGCGGGCGCCGGGCTGGACTCGCTGGCGGTGGGGATCGCGGTCGCGGCCGTGCTGCTCGCGGCCCCGCTGCTGTGCGGCCAGCTGATCGACGACGCGCACGTGTTCGCCGACCCGCGCACCTGGGTGCTCGGCACCGCCGTGGGCGTGCTCTCGACGGCGGTGCCCTACGCGCTGGATCAGGTGGTGCTGAAACGGATCGGCCGCGCGCGGTTCGCGCTGCTGCTGGCACTGCTGCCCGCGACGGCCGCCGTGGTCGGTGCCGTGGTGCTCGCGCAGCGGCCGACCGTCGCCGAGGTGTTCGGGATCGCGCTGGTGATGGCCGCCCTGGCGGTCGGCGCGGAGCGTGGCCCACGGACCGTCGCGGCGCCCTGACCTGGCCTGATCCGCGCTTCCAGTCCCGGGGACGCGCCTCCGTAGGATGGTCGCATGGCACGACCGCCGGAGTTCGACCGCGCGCAGGCGCTGGTCAGTGCCCTACACCTGTTCTGGGAGAAGGGTTATGACCGCACCACGGTCCGCGACCTGACCCAGGCGATGGGCATCTCGGCCCCGAGTCTGTACAACGCGTTCGGCGGCAAGCAGGAACTCTTCGACGAGGCCGTCGCCACCTACACGGGAGCCCCGACCCGCGTCGTGCCGCCGGGACTCCGCGAACGCACCGCCCGCGAGGTGTTCGCGAAGATCCTCGACATCGCCATCCGCGAGTACTGCAGTTCCACTCAACCGCGGGGATGCTTCGTCATCTCCGATCCCGTGCTGATCGACGAGCGCCAACTCGGGCGCGACGCGATCCGGACGCGGCTTCGGCAGGCCCACGACGACGGCGACCTCCCCGAGGACTCGAGCGTGGACGCGCTGACCGACTACGTCGACGTCGTCCTGCGCGGCCTGTCCTCACTCGCTAGGGACGGTGCGGATCCCGACGCGATGCGGGCTGCGGCGGACGTCGCACTCGGCGCGTGGCCGCGGGCACCGCGACGGTCCGCCCGGGGCTGATCCGGGCCCGACCGCCTCGCGCATCACTTCGTGTTCGCCTCGTGCGCAACCGCTTTCGGTTCGCGGCGCATCCGGGGTGCGTTCAGGGCACGGGTGGGACTATGGTTTTATCATCCTTGTTACAGAACCGTGGTCCGCCCGCAGCCAGGAGCCCCCGTTGAGCACTCCCCACCCGACACCCATAGACGTCGTCCGCCGCAACGTCGAGGCCGTGCAGAACGACGGTGACTTCGCCGTGTTCGACGAGATCTTCGCCGACGACTTCACCGACCACACCCCGCAACGGGGCGTGACCGCAGACAAGGACGGTGTCCGCGCGCTCTACACCGGACTGCGCGCGGCGTTCGGCGACTTCCACGCCGACATCCACTGGCAGACGGTCGACGGCGACAAGGTGACGACGTTCAAGACCTACAGCGGCACCCATCAGGGTCCGTTCCTGGGGGTTCCGGCGACCGGCCGAGCCGTCCGCTTCGACACCATCGACGTCTTCCGCGTACGCGAGGGCAGGCTCACCGACCACTGGGGCATCGCCGACCTGGTGGGCGTCCTGATCCAACTCGGCCAACTCTCGGACGAGACCGCGCTGTGAAGCCGCTCGACGGGAAGATCGCACTGGTCACCGGGGGATCTCGGGGCATCGGTGCCGCCATCTCCGCCCGCCTCGCCGCGGACGGGGCCACCGTCGCGTTCAGCTACGCGCGCGCGGCCGGGGTGGCCGCCGATCTCGCAGAGAGACTGCGCAGTGACGGCGCACGTACCGAGGCGTTCCAGGCCGACCAGGCCGACCCCGCGTCCTGCGCCCGCCTCGTCGACGACGTCGTCGCGACGTTCGGACCGCTCGACATCCTCGTCAACAGCGCGGGCGTCTACCGAACCGGAACGATCGACGATCCCGACCGCGACGAGGCGTCCTTCGCCGACCAACTGCAGACCAACGTCGTCGGCGTCGTCGCCACCACCCGCGCCGCGGTCCTGAACTTCACCGACGGCGGCCGCATCGTGTCCGTCGGGACGACCGGCGCGGCGCAGGCGCCATTTCCCGGGATCGGCGACTACGTGGCGACGAAGGCCGCACTGGCGGCGTACACCCGGGCGTGGTCCCGCGACCTGGGTCCTCGGCGCATCACGGTGAACATCGTGCAGCCCGGTGCCGTCGACACCGACATGAACCCGGCGGACGGCCCGAACGGCGACTTCCAGAAGTCGCTGAACTCGCTGAACAGATTCGCCGATCCGAGTGAGGTTGCGGCGCTGGTCGCCTTCCTCGTCGGGCCCGAAGCCGGTTTCATCACCGGCTCCACCGTGAACATCGACGGCGGCCTCAGCGCGTGAGCACAGCGCCCAAGGGCACACGGACGGGCAGCGATACAGTGGGCGGCATCCCGCTCGGCTGACGGTTCTTCGCGCGAGCGCTCATCACCGTAGGAGACGCACTCATGCCGGTCGACCGCCTGCTCCCCTCCGACGAGGCCGTCGAGCTGATCGCGCTGACCCGTGACGTCGCCGACAAGCTCCTCGACGGAGGAGTCGATGAACACGAGCGCAGCGAGACCTACCCCGACGGCCTGTTCGCCCAGCTCGGCGCCGCCGGGCTGCTGAGCCTGCCGCAACCCGAGGAGTGGGGTGGCGGCGGTCAGCCCTTCGAGGTGTACCTGCAGGTACTCGAGGAACTCGCCGCCCGGTGGGCCGCGGTCGCCGTCGCGGTCAGCGTGCACAGCCTGTCGTCGCACCCGCTGCTCGCGTTCGGCACCGAGGAGCAGAAGCAGCGGTGGCTGCCGGACATGTTGTCGGGCAACCGGATCGGCGCCTACAGCCTGTCGGAGCCGCAGGCCGGCTCCGACGCGGCCGCGCTGCGGTGCAGCGCCGTGGCAGACGGCGACGGGTACGTGCTGAACGGGTCGAAGTCGTGGATCACCCACGGCGGGATCGCCGACTTCTACACGCTGTTCGGGCGGACCGGCGAGGGCTCGAAGGGCATCTCCTGCTTCCTCGTCCCGGGCGACCTGCCGGGGCTGACGTTTGGCAAGCCCGAGGAGAAGATGGGGCTCGCCGCCATCCCGACGACGTCCGCCTTCTACGACAACGCGCACATCGACGCCGACCGCCGCATCGGCGCTGAGGGGCAGGGCCTGCAAATCGCCTTCAGCGCACTGGATTCCGGGCGGCTCGGCATCGCCGCGGTGGCCGTCGGGATCGCCCAGGCCGCACTCGACGAGGCCACCCGATACGCTAACGAGCGGACGACGTTCGGCCGCAAGATCATCGACCACCAGGGCCTCGGGTTCCTCCTCGCCGACATGTCGGCCGCCACGGTCAGCGCCCGCGCCACCTACCTCGACGCCGCCCGCCGACGGGATCGCGGCCTGCCCTACGGCGCGCAGGCCAGCGTCGCGAAGCTCATCGCCACCGACGCCGCGATGAAGGTCACCACCGACGCCGTCCAGGTGTTCGGCGGCGCCGGCTACACCCGCGACTACCGCGTCGAGCGGTTCATGCGCGAGGCGAAGATCACGCAGATCTTCGAGGGCACCAACCAGATTCAGCGCCTCGTCATCGCGCGCGGCCTGGCGGGCTGATCCCGCTCAGCCTTGCCGAGTGTCCGCTGGTGTCACGGTTTTCGCCCAGATCCGTGACGTAAGTCAACGTTCGGCGCGAAGGACCCCAGCGGACGTCTCCGGTGGCGAGGTGACGGTCACCAGCGTGCCGTGGGCCGACGAGTCGAACTCCATCGCTCCGCCCATCGCGTCAAAGCGGGCGAGCAGCGATCCCAGGCCGATGTGTCCGTCGGCCACCCTGTCGGCGATGCGGTCCGGGTCGAAGCCGGCGCCGTCGTCGCGGACCGTCAGGACGACGTGCTCGCCGGCCCGGCGCAGTCCGACCTCGACGTGCGTGGCGCGGGCGTGCTTGTGGACGTTGGCCAGCAGTTCCCGCGCGGCGCGGTACATCAGAGCCTGGGACTCGGGCTTGCCGACATCGTCGAGGTCGGCCACGATGACGTAGCTGCCACGATTCTGGAACTGCCGCAGCAGTTCTCGTACACCGGCCTCGAGGCCCAACTGTGCGAGCACCTGCGGGTGCAGTTCGCTGACGCCCGCGCGCAGGCTCGCAGCGGTCTGCTGCAGCGCGTCGTAGACGAGGTCGAGTGCCGGGTCGGGGGAGCGCTCGCGGAGTTCGTCGACCTCCATCCGCGCTGCCAGCAGGTTCTGCAGCGGCCCGTCGTGCAGGTGCTCGGCGATCTCGCGGTTGTGCCGTTCGTCGGCGGACATCGCCTCGGCGACGAGCAGACGCCGCACCTCCTGCAGCGCGTCCACTCTCGCTTGACGGCGGGCCAGGAAGAAGCACAGCGCGGTCACGGCGACGGCGAGCCACAGTAGGAACCCGACCTGGGTGTAGACGATGTCGGGCAGACCGACGTGGTCGTCGCGCTTCGAGTAGACGATCCACACCGCGAGATACCCGATGGGCGCACTGATTCCGAGCACACCGGTCAGCACGGGACGGTCCTGAAAGGCCACCGAGATCGGCAGCAGGAAGAACACCGGCAGCAGCGCAGCGGTCGCGCCACCGGACACCAGGCACAGTACGACCACCACCAGCACGTCGATCGCCGTCGACGCCCAGGACGCCCAGCGGGGCACCCCTCCGCGGATCACGATCGCCACCCACACGACGGCTGCGACGGCGTACACGCCGAGCACGATGGCGTACACCTCGGGCAGCCACGAGTCGACGTCCCAGATCCACACCAGCACCGCGATGAGGACGATCAGCGGCAAGCGCAGGAACGCCGACACCCGAACGGGATCCGAGGCGAAGTAGCCGAGGGTGCGATCCCACCGACTCTCGTGCAGCGCCACGGCTATTCCAGCAACCCGCGCCGCATCGCCTCGGCGACGGCGGCCCCCCGGTCGCTGACACCGAGCTTCTCGTAGAGCCGCTGTACGTGCGTCTTGACCGTGGACGGCGCGAGGAACAGTTCCTTCGCCATCGCCGGAATGCTGCGGCCGGTGGCGATCATCACCAGGACCTCGCGCTCACGCGGGCTGAGCGTGGGGGTGTCGTTGTCTCCGCGCCTGCGGATCTCGCCGGCGAGGCCAGCGGCCAGGCTCGGTGCGACGACGTCGCGGCCCTTGGCGCACTCCAGCACGGCGTTGACCAGTTCCGAGCGGCTCGACTCCTTCGGCAGAAAGCCCGCCGCGCCGTCCTGCAGCGCCTTGAACACGATCGCCGGTTCGTCGTGCGCGGACAGCAGCACCACCCGGGTGGGGAGCCGGTCGCGCACGACCGCGGCCGCGACCTGGGCGCCGTCGAGCCCGGGCATGCGGTAGTCGAGCAGGGCGACCACGGGCGAGTGATCGCGGATGGCCTGCAACGCCGCCATCCCGTCGTCGGCCTCGGCGACCACGTCGATCAACCCGCTGCCGGTCAGCGCCCGCACGACGCCGTCCCGGAACATCGGATGGTCGTCGCCCACCACCACACGCACCTTGTCGCTCACGGCGTCAGCTTCCCACAGCACCCTGGCGTCGGGTGGGTACTCGCGGCCCCCTCACCCGCACGTCCGCCGCGTCAGCGCTCGCCCAACCAGCCGCCGGGCGGTGCCGCGCCAGGGATCGTCATCAAACGTTGACGGCTCCAGCCGGATCGGTGCTCCGGAGCGTCGAGTGGGTACTCACGGCCCCCTCACCCGCACGTCCGTCGCGTCACCGCCATCTCGACGGTGCGTTCAGCGCGCGAACTCCCGCGGCATCCGGTGCCTGCCGCCCAGCATGCGGCGCGGCGGCGCGACCCGTCCGCACTCGCGCAACCCGAAGCGGTCGTGCCAGCGCGCCATACCCTCGGGCGCCCACCAGTTCCGCGGCCCCATCAGGTGCATGAACGCCGGGACCAGCAGCATGCGCACCAGGGTGGCGTCCATCAGCACGGCGAGCGTCAACCCGAGGCCGAACATCCGCATGATCGACACCTCCGACGCCATCAGCGCCGCGAACGAGATCGCCATCAGCAGCGCGGCGGCCGTCACGATGCGGCCGGTGCGCGAGAGCCCGAGTGCGATGGCCTCGTCGTTGTCGGCCTTGGTCCGGCGCCCGGACGCGAGCCAGTACTCGCGGATGCGCGAGATGAGGAACACCTCGTAGTCCATCGACAACCCGAACGCCACGCAGAACAGCAGCACCGGCACGTGGGCCACCAGCGATCCCGTCGCCGTCGTCCCCAGCGCACCGAGCGCCCCGTCCTGGAAGATCCACACCAGCGCGCCGAACGTCGCGGTCAGCGACAGCACGTTCAGCACCACGGCCTTGATCGGTAACAGCAGGCTCCCGGTGAGCAGGAACAGCAGCACGAACGTGATGACGGCGATCACCGCGAGCACGAGCGGCAGCCGAGCGCTGATCGCCTCGGCGTTGTCGTGGGTCACCTGCGCGATGCCGCCGACGAGGAAGTCCCGGCCGCCGGGTCCGATGACGGAGTGGATCCAGTCCAGCGGGGTGGGCGTCTCGTCGGTGACGATCGGCGCGTCGCTGGCGACCGTGAGATACGCACTGCCGTCGACGATTCCGGTGGGCGCCGACGGCGGACCGCGCAGCGCGCCGCCGGCGAACGTGCCGGTCGGCGCGGACACCGAGGTCACGTAGCGGGTGGCCGACAGGTCGCGGGCGAAGCGCGAGATCTCGGCGCCGCCGACGCCGTCCGCATCCGGCACCACGATCGTCATGGCCGTGGCCGGGTTGTAGCCGAACTCGTCGCGCAGCTGGTCGCCGACCTGCCGCGCCGACGCCGTCTCGGGCAGCATCCGCTCGTCGGGGAAGCCCCACTTCACGTGCAGGAAGGGCGCGCCGAGCGTCAGCAGCAGCACGGTGACGCCGATGCCGACGGCCACCGACCGCCGGGTCGCGAACCGCGCGGTGCGGTACCAGAACGTCCCGTCGACGTGTGGTGCGCGCCCGGGTCGGCCGATCGCCCGCCGCGCGAACGGCCGGAGGTCGAGGGCGTCGATGCGGTCGCCGAGCACCACGATCGCGGCGGGCGCGATGACGAGCGCCGCGAACGCGGTCAGCGCCACGACGGTCAGGCCGGCGTACGCGAACGACTTCAGGAAGTACATCGGGAACAGCACCAGCGCCACCATCGACAGGCCGACGGTGGTGGCGGAGAACAGCACGGTGCGGCCCGCCGTCGCCATCGTCTGGCACAGCGCGGTGTCCACGTCGGAGCCGGCGGCACGCTCCTCGCGGTAGCGGCTGACGATCAGCAGCGTGTAGTCGACGGCCAGCGCCAGCCCCATCGCGATCGTCAGGTTCAGCGCGAACGTCGACACCTCGGTCACCCGGGTGAGCAGCCGCAGCAGCGCCGTCGACCCCACGATCGCCCAGATGCCGACCAGCAGCGGGATCGACGCGGCGAGCAGACCACCGAAGACGCCGACGAGCACCAGGAAGGTGAACGGGATCGCGAGCGCCTCCATCGTCAGCAGGTCGCGCTCGGACTGCCGGTTGATCTCGACGTAGGCCATCGCCGGTCCACCCGCATTCACCGTCACGTCGCCGTGCCTGCCGGCGAACTGGTCGGCGAGTTCCTCCGCGTGGCGCTGGGACTGGCTGCCACCGCCGGTGATGCCGACGATCACCAGGCCGGTCGAGCCGTCGGAGCTGACGAGCGCGTCGGCGCTCGCCGGCGGCAGCGTCCACGCCGACTGCACGCCGACGACGAACGGGTAGGAGTCGAGCTGGTCGGCGATGTCGTGGCCGACGGCGCGGGTCGACTCGGCGCGGGCACCGCCGGGACCGTCGACGGTGAACACCATCTGCAGGTCGCCCTGGCCGAACCGGGTGGCCATCAGATCGGCCACGCGGGACGACTCGGCGCCGGGGTCGCGGAAGCCGGCCGCGGACAGCGACTTGGTGACGTGGATGCCGAAGACGGCTGCTCCGACGGCGAGCAGCGCGGCGACGGCGAGGATCAGGCGAGGTGCCGTGAGTGCGAGGCGAGCGATGAATTGCAGCGGGCTGAACCTTCCTCATTTCAGGAGTGGTTCAAGCGTGCAAGATCACTTTCAAGGTCACTGCTGAAATGCGCCGAATGGCCGAACCGGGGCGTCAGTCGCCGTCGCGGGTGCGCCCGGCCAGCCCGATCAGTTCCTCGTGCAGTTCGAACCACACCGTGTGATACGAGTCGACGAGCGGGCGGGAGATCCAGGTCAGGTCGCCGGAGCGGGCCCTGCCCAGCGCCGCGGCAAGCCGGTCGGCGTAGCGCCGCAGCCGGGGCAGGACGTCGCCCGCGGCGGCGACGACGGGCGTCACGCGCCGGTGCACGTCCTCGACGGCGGCGAGCACCTCGGCGTCGCGCGCCGGGTCCTCCTGCGCACTTCCCCGTGCCAGCTGCCACTCCGACAGCGCCGCCTTGAAGTCGGCGTTGACGGGCGTGAAGTCCCGATAGACGGACTCGGCTGCCGCGGTGTCCACGGTCGCGCGCTCGTCGGCGAGCAGCGTCGCCAGCCGGACCCGGCCGTCGGGAGTCAGGCGCAGCGTGGGCCCGGCGACCACGAGGCCGTCGGCGGCCAGCCGGTCGACGGTGGCCCCAGGATCGGCGCCGAGGGCCGCGGCCACGTCGGCGATCGCCACCCGTCCCTTGAGCCGGACCGTCTGCAACACCTCGAGGTCGTTCATGCCGTCGATCCTCGACGGGCCGCCACCAGCGTCGCAACCAGGGGTTCGGGCGACACGACGTCCACCCACCCCGCGTCGATCGCCGAGCCCACCGCGGCGTCGTCGGCCGCCACCACGGGGTACGCGCCGGCCGGGTGGACGCGCAGCGGGCTCAGCGTGCGCGCGACGCCGTCGAGCCGGTGCAGTTCGGGCGTGTCGTCGGCGGTCCACTCCGTCAGCTCCAACGCACCCTCGCGGACCTCCCCCGCACTCCCGTCGACGGTGACCACGCGGCCCTCCCACGCGGCGAGGCCGGGGCCGCAGCCGACCACGGCGGGCAGGCCGAGTTCGCGGGCCACGATCGCGGCGTGGCTGGTCGCGCCGCCGACTTCGGTGACGATGCCGCGCGCGGCGACCATGCCCGCCATGTCGTCCGGGCTGGTGGTCGGGCGGACCAGGATGACGTCGTGCCCCTCGTCGGCGGCGTCGGCCGCGGCGTCGCTGGTGGTGCACACCCGGCCCGCTGCGACGCCGGGGCTCGCGTGCAGCCCGGTGGCCAGCAGCGGCGCGGCCTGCCGCGTCTCCGGGGGCAGCGTGGGCGCCATCGCGGCGCGCAGTTGGGCGGGCGTCACCCGGGCCACGACCTCCGCGGCGTCGATGGCGCCGTCGTCGTGCAGGTCGAGGGCCAGCCGCACCGCAGCCCGGGCGGACCGCTGGGCGATCCGCGACTGCAGCAGCCACAGCCGACCCGCCTCGACGGTGAACTCGACGTCCTGCACGTCGGCGGCGTCGCGTTCCAGCCGGTCACCCGCCGCGAGCAGGTCGTCGTGCACCCGCGGGAGTCGAGCGCGCAGCGCGTCGAGCGACTCGCAGTCCCGCGCGCCGGACACCACGTCCTCGCCCTGGCCGGTGGGCAGCCACTCGCCGAACGGCTCGCGAGACCCGGTCGCGGGGTTGCGGGTGAACAGCACGCCGGTGCCCGAGTCGGCGTCGAGGTTGCCGAAGACCATCGCCTGGACGAGCACGGCGGCCCGGTCGGCGTCGGCGAGCCGGTGGTGGCGGCGGTAGGCGGTGACGCGGTCGGACGACCACGACGTCAGGACGGCGGCCAGCGCGCCCCGCAGCTGGTCGCGGGGGTCGTCGGGCGGCGGCTGGTGCACGGCCCGTCGGTACCCCCGCCGGAAGCGGGCCAGGGTGTCCTCGGCGAAGCCGGCCGAGTGGGCGGCGGCCAGCGCCTCGGTCACCGCGTCGTCGATGCCGACGTCGAGCACCGTCTCCAGCATCCCCGGCATCGAGGTCACCCCGCTGCTGCGCACCGACACCAGCAGCGGTCGCGGGCCCGCGCCGAACGTCGCACCCGTGCGGCCCTCGAGCCAGGTCAGGCCGTCGAGCACGTCGGCCCACGCGGCGTCGAGCACGCCGGCCGGGTCGGGCGTGACGCCCGGCGTCCACTCGACGGCCAGGCAGAAGGCCGGCGGCACCGGAAGCCCCATGCGCGCCATCCGGACCAGCCCGTGGCCCTTGGCGCCGAGCACCGACCGGGGCTGATCGGCGTGCTCGTCGAGCAGGACGACGTCGTGGCGGGGGGCCGGGTACGACGCGGGATCGACGCGCTGCTGCGTCGTATCCACCGCCATCACCACCTTCGTCCGGGGACCGGGCCCGCCGCCCGTCGTCGGGGACCATTCAACCCCGCCCACGTCAGGCGCTTGCGGACCCGTCCGATGACCACTTGGCGGGCCTATTCGGATATGGTCACCCAAGCGCGACGCGCGGGCCACGCCACCAGTACATTTGCGGCAGTGACCCGCTTGGCAGCGCGAAATCGTCGGGGACGAGAACTGCACCGTGACATCGGCGTCCCGGTGCGCACACCGGGCTCCCTCACAGGGCCGACGATGACCGGCCGTCGAAAGAGGCCAGTCAGCGCGTTCGGGGCGAGCCCGGCACCGAATACTTCAGCGTCGTCCAGCACGGGCGTCTGACACGGGCCGACAAGGGATACACCGCATGGTCAATCAACTCGAACACGCCACCGAAGCGCTCCGCAAGGCGCTCGTCCAGGTCGAGCGCCTGAAGAATCAGAATCGCGCTCTGCTGGAACGGTCCGGCGAACCTATCGCGGTCGTCGGCATGTCGTGCCGGTACCCGGGCGGCGTCGAGTCCCCCGAGGACCTGTGGCAGATGGTGGCCGAGGGCCGCGACGTCATCTCGGATCTGCCGGACGACCGCGGCTGGGACGTCGCCAACCTCTTCGATCCGGATCCCGACGCGCCGGGCAAGTCGTACGCCAACACCGGCGGCTTCGTCGAGCGGGTCGGTGACTTCGACGCCGGCTTCTTCGGCATCGCCACCAACGAGGCGCTCGCGATGGATCCGCAACAGCGCATGCTCCTCGAGCTGTCCTGGGAGGCGCTCGAGCGGTCGGGCGTCGACCCGACGTCGCTGCGCGGGAGCTCCACCGGCGTGTTCGCAGGCGTCATCGCCGGTGGCTACGGCATGTCCGACGACGCGATCGAGGGCTACCGGCTGACCGGCATGACCTCGAGCGTCACCTCCGGCCGCGTCGCCTACGTGCTGGGCCTGGAGGGTCCGGCCGTCTCGGTCGACACCGCGTGCTCGTCGTCGCTGGTCGCGCTGCACATGGCGGTCCAGGCGCTGCGCCTCGGCGAGTGCGACCTCGCGCTCGCGGGCGGTGTGACCGTCAACGCGACGCCGACGATCTTCGTCGAGTTCAGCCGCCACCGCGGCCTCGCCCCCGACGGCCGCTGCAAGCCCTACGCCAACGCCGCGAACGGCGTGGGCTGGGCCGAGGGCGGCGGCGTGCTGGTCGTCGAGCGGCTCTCCGACGCACTGCGCAACGGCCATCAGGTGCTGGCCGTCGTCAAGGGCACCGCCGTCAACCAGGACGGCGCCTCCAACGGGTTGACGGCCCCCAACGGCCCGTCGCAGCAGCGCGTGGTGCGCGCCGCGCTGGCCAACGCCGGTCTGACGACGTCGCAGGTCGACGTGGTCGAGGGCCACGGCACCGGGACGCCGCTGGGCGACCCGATCGAGGCGCAGGCGCTGCTCGCGACCTACGGGCAAGACCGCACCGAGCCGCTGTGGCTGGGGTCGGTGAAGTCGAACATGGGCCACACGCAGGCCGCGGCAGGCGTCGCCGGCGTCATCAAGATGATCATGGCGATGCGCAACGACGTGCTGCCCAAGTCGCTGCACGTCGACCAGCCCAGCCCGCACGTCGACTGGACCGCGGGTGCGGTCTCCCTGCTGGCCGAGCCGCAGCCGTGGCCCGCGCGTGACGCACCGCGTCGCGCAGGCATCTCGTCGTTCGGCATCAGCGGCACCAACGCCCACGTGATCGTCGAGGAGCCGGCCGCCAGCGAGAAGGCCCCAGCGCGACCGATCGCCGAGGTCACGCCGGCAGTACTGCCGTGGGTGCTGACCGCGAAGACCCCCGGCGCGCTCGCCGGACAGGCCGCCCGCCTCACCGAACACCTGGGCACGCACGACGTCAGCGACCTGGATGTGGCGTTCACGCTCGCCGGCCGCGCCGCGTTCGACCACCGCGCCGTGGTGCTGGGCACCGACCGCGCGTCGCTGCTGGCCGGCCTCGCCGAGATCGCCGCCCAGTCCGAGACGCCCGAGCACTCCATCACCGGGCACGCCACCCCGAGCAGCAAGACGGCGTTCGTCTTCCCGGGCCAGGGCAGCCAGTGGCTCGGCATGGGCCTCCAATTGCTGGACAGCGCACCGGTTTTCGCCGACGAGATCTCCGCGTGCGGCGAGGCGCTCGCGGAGTTCGTGGACTGGTCGCTCCTCGACGTGCTGCGAGGTGCCGACGGTGCGCCCAGCTTGGACCGCGTCGACGTGGTGCAGCCCGTGCTGTTCGCGATCATGGTGTCGCTGGCCAAGCTGTGGCGGTCGCACGGCGTGACGCCGGACGCCGTGATCGGGCACTCGCAGGGCGAGATCGCCGCGGCCTACGTGGCAGGCGCACTGTCCCTGCGCGACGCCGCCCGCGTGGTCGCGCTGCGCAGCAAGCTCCTGGTCGCGCTGTCCGGCCAGGCGGGCATGGTCTCGCTGGCGTGCAGCGCCGACCGCACCCGCGAACTGCTGCTCGGCTTCGACGGCCTCAGCATCGCCGCGATCAACGGACGGTCCGCCGTCGTCGTGTCCGGGGCGAGCGGCCAGCTCGACGAGCTGGTCCGCCAGTGCGAGGCGCTCGAGATCCGCGCCCGCCGCATCGACGTCGACTACGCCTCGCACTCGGTGCAGGTCGAGGCCATTCGCGACGCGCTGCTGGAGGCGCTCGCCGACATCGAACCCCGTTCCACGCGAACGTCGTTCATCTCCACGGTCACCGGCGAGTCGATGGACACCGCGGGCCTGAACGCCGAGTACTGGTACCGCAACATCCGGCAGACCGTCGAGTTCGACAGGGCGATCCGCTCGGCGTGCAAGCACGGCTACCGCGCCTTCGTCGAGGCGAGCCCGCACCCGGTGCTGATGGCCGGTGTCGAGGACACCGCGGCCGACTGCATCGAGGGTGCCGACCCGATCGTCGTCCCGTCGCTGGGCCGCGACGACGGCGGCCTGGACCGCTTCCTCGCCTCGGTCGCGCAGGCACACGTCGCCGGCGTCCCGGTGGCGTGGCGCGCGACCTGCCCCGGCGGCGCGCTGTCCGACCTGCCCACCTACGCCTTCGAGCGACGCCGATTCTGGTTGTCCGGCGGCACTTCCGGCTCCGGCGACGCCAGTGGCTTCGGCCTGGGCGGCACCACCCACGCGCTGCTCGGCGCCGTGGTCGAGGTGCCCGACTCCGACCAGATCGTCCTGACGGGCCGCCTCGCGGCGTCGTCGCAGTCCTGGCTGGCCGACCACGCCGTCGGCGGCACCGTGCTGTTCCCCGGCGCCGGTTTCGTCGATCTGGTCATCCGTGCGGGTGACGAGGTGGGCTGCCCCGCCATCGAGGAACTCACGCTGCAGGCCCCGCTGATCGTGCCGCCGACGGGCGTGCCGCTGCGCGTGGTCGTCGGCGCCGCTGCCGAGTCCGGGTCCCGTGCGGTGGGCGTGTTCTCGCGTCCGACCGACGACGACGCCTGGGTGCTGCATGCCGAGGCGATCGTCACTGCCGAGACCGATTCTCCCGCAACTGATCTGGCCGCATGGCCGCCCGCAGGCGCCGTGCCGGTCGACGTCTCCGACGCGTACGGCTCGCTGGCCGCCCGCGGCTACGAGTACGGCCCGGCCTTCCGCGGCCTGACCGCGATGTGGCGCCGAGGCGCAGAGGTGTTCGCCGAGGTCGCGCTCCCGCAGGACCTCGCCGCGGGCGAGTTCGGCGTCCACCCTGCGCTTCTCGACGCGTCACTGCACGCGGTGGCGCTGGCCGCCGACGATTCGGCCCTCGCCCTGCCGTTCTCCTGGGAGCGGGTGACGCTGCACGCCGCGGGCGCCTCCGCGGTCCGCGTGAAGATCACCCCCACCGGTACGAACTCGGTGTCGATCGAACTGGCCGACGGCCTCGGCCTGCCGGTGCTCTCGGTCGGGACCATGACGGCCCGGCCGGTCAGCGCCGACCAGATCGCCTCGTCCTTCAAGGGCGCCGGCCACGCCGACGGCGAGCTGTTCGAGGTCGAGTGGTCCGCGGTCACCGCGCCGGACACGGCCGCCGCACTGCCCGAGGGCGTCGTCACGTTCGAATCGGAGCCCGCCGCAGTAGATTCCGACGATCTACCCGCGGCCGTCCGCGCGGCCACCAACCGCGCCCTGGAGCGCATTCAGACCTGGCTGGCCGAGCCCACGGGCACGCTGCTCGTCGTCACCCGAGGTGCGGTCGCCCTGCCGGGCGAGGACGTCACCGACCTGGCGGGCGCCGCGGTCTGGGGTCTGGTCCGCGCCGCGCAGACCGAGAACCCCGGCCGCATCGTGCTGGCAGATGTGTTGGATGACCTAGATGAGTCTGTCGCCGCCACCCTGCTCGCGGTCGGCGAACCGCAACTCGCCGTCCGTCACGGTGCGCTGCACGCTCCGCGCGTGACGCGCAGCCGCGGCACCGACGGCGTCCTCACCCCGCCCGAGAGCGGCAAGCCGTGGCGCCTCGGCGTCACCGAGGCCGGCACGTTCGACAACCTCGCGCTGATCGAGGTCCCGAACTCCGACCAGCCGCTGCCGCCGGGACACATCCGCGTCGAGATCAACGCCGTCGCAGCCAACTTCCGCGACGTCATGATCACGCTCGGCATGTTCACCCACGACGCGCTGATCGGCAGCGAGGCCGCGGGCGTCGTCACCGAGATCGGCCCGGACGTCGAGGGCTTCACCGTCGGCCAGCGCGTGATGGGCCTGTTCCCCGAGGGCACCGGCACCCGCGTCGCCGCCGACGCGCGCCTGATCACCCCGATCCCGACCGGCTGGTCCGACGCCGAGGCCGCCGCCGCGCTCGTCGTGTTCACCACCGCCTTCTACGGCCTGAGGGAACTCGCCAAGGTCCAGCCCGGCCAGTCGATCCTGATCCACGCCGCCACCGGCGGTGTCGGCCTGGCCGCCATCCAGCTGGCCCGGCACTGGGGACTCGAGGTGTTCACCACCGCGAGCCGGCCCAAGTGGGACACGTTGCGCGCCTTGGGCTTCGACGATGACCACATCGGCGACTCGCGCACGCTCGAGTTCGAGCAGAAGTTCCTCGAAATCACCGGCGGCCGCGGCTTCGACGTCGTCCTCGACTCGCTGGCCGGTGAGTTCGTCGACGCGTCGCTGCGTCTGCTGCCCCGCGGCGGCGTCTTCCTGGAGATGGGCAAGACCGACATCCGCGACGCGGACACCATCGCCGCCGCACACGAGGGCGTGCACTACCGCGCGTTCGACCTGTTCGAGCCCGGCCGGCCGCGCATGCACGAGTACATCGTCGAGCTGTCCGGCATGTTCGAGGCGGGCACCCTGACGCCGCTGCCGGTCACCACGTGGGACATCCGCCGCGGCGCCTCGGCGCTGCGGTACCTGAGCCAGGCCCGCCACGTCGGCAAGGTCGTCATGACCATGCCCGACGCGTGGGCCACCGGCACCGTCCTGATCACCGGCGGCACCGGCATGGCGGGCGCCACGGTGGCCCGGCACGTGGTCGCCACGCACGGCGTCCAGCACCTGCTGCTGGTGTCGCGCCGCGGGGCCGACGCCCCCGGCGCCGCCGAACTGGCCGCCGAACTCACCGAACTGGGCGCCGACGTCCGGATCGTCGCGGCCGACGCCGCCGATCGCGATCAGCTGCGCGCAGTGCTCGCCGACGTCGCGGTGCCGCTGTCCGCGGTGATCCACGCGACCGGCGTGCTCGACGACGCAATGCTCGGGTCGCTGACCCCCGAGCGCGTCGACCCGGTGCTGCGCGCAAAGGTCGACGCCGCGTGGAACCTGCACGAGCTGACCCGCGACGCCAACCTCGGTGCCTTCGTGCTGTTCTCGTCGATGGCGGGCGTGGTCGGCTCCGCCGGTCAGGCCAACTACTGCGCGGCCAACACGTTCGTCGACGGTCTCGCGGCGCACCGCCGTGCCCACGGCCTGCCCGCGACGTCGCTCGCGTGGGGCCTGTGGGATCAGGCCAGCGCCATGACCGGTCACCTCGAGCAGGCCGACCTGTCCCGGCTGGGCCGCGACGGCATCCTGGCGATGTCGGGCGCCGACGCGATGACGCTGTTCGACTCCGCGCTCGTCGTCGGGGAGCCGCTGCTCGCCCCGGCCAAGATCGACCGCGGCGCGCTGCGCAAGCGGTCGGCCCAGGGCGTGCTGCCGCCGATGTTCTCGGCACTCGCGAGCGCTCCCACCCGGCGCCGCGTGGACGACTCGCTGGTCGCCGCCAAGTCGAAGTCCGCTCTGGCACAGCGTTTGCAGGGGCTCACCGAGCCCGCCCAGCAGGCGCTGATCCTGGACCTGCTGCGCTCGCACATGTCGACGGTGCTGGGCACCGGCGACCCCGACGCGATCGTCGCGGAGCTGGCCTTCTCCGACCTCGGCTTCGACTCGCTCACCGCGGTCGAGCTGCGCAACCGGCTGAAGACCGCCACCGGGCTCGCGCTGTCGCCGACGCTGATCTTCGACTACCCCACCCCCGCCGCGCTCGCGGGCTACATCCGCACCGAACTCGCCGGTGAGGCACCGACGCTCGAGCAGGTGCCCACGGCGCTGTCGGTCATCGACGAGCCCATCGCGATCGTCGGCATCTCCTGTCGCTACCCCGGCGGGGTCGACTCGCCGGAGACGCTGTGGGAGATGGTCGCCGAGGGTCGTGACGTGGTGTCGGACTTCCCGACCGACCGTGGCTGGGACCTCGCGAACCTCTACGACAGCGACCCCGATGCGGTCGGCACCTCGTACGCCAACACCGGCGGCTTCCTCTACGACGCCGCGGACTTCGACCCGGCGTTCTTCGGGGTCTCCCCCACCGAGGCGCTGGCGATGGACCCGCAGCAGCGGCTGTTCCTCGAACTCGCTTGGGAGGCACTGGAACGCGGCGGCTTCGACCCCGCCGCGCTGCGCGGGAGTGCCACCGGCGTGTTCGCGGGCGTCTACGCCCAGGGCTACGGCATCGGCGTCGACGGCGCCGAGGGCTTCCGCCTGACCGGGCAGGCCTCCAGCGTCGCGTCGGGCCGGGTGTCCTACGTGCTGGGCCTCGAGGGTCCCGCGGTGTCGGTCGACACCGCGTGCTCGTCGTCACTGGTCGCGCTGCACATGGCCGTTCAGGCGCTGCGCCTCGGCGAGTGCGACCTCGCGCTCGCGGGCGGCGTCACCATCAACGCCACGCCGGACGTCTTCGTGGAGTTCAGCAGGCAGCGCGGCCTCTCCTCCGACGGCCGCTGCAAGTCGTTCGCGGGCGCCGCGGACGGCACCGGGTTCGCCGACGGCGGCGGAATCCTCGTCGTCGAGCGGCTCTCCGACGCCAAGCGCCACGGCCACGAGATCCTCGCCGTGGTGCGCGGATCGGCGATCAACCAGGACGGCGCCTCCAACGGCCTCACCGCCCCCAACGGCCCGTCGCAGCAGCGCGTGGTCCGGGCGGCACTCGCCAACGCGGGCCTGGTGCCCAGCGACGTCGACGCCGTCGAGGCGCACGGCACCGGCACCACTCTGGGCGATCCGATCGAGGCGCAGGCACTGCTCGCGACCTACGGCCAGAACCGCGCCGAGCCGCTGTACCTCGGGTCGATCAAGTCCAACATGGGACACAGCCAGGCCGCGGCAGGCGTCGCCGGCATCATCAAGGTCGTCGAATCCCTGCGCCACGACATGCTTCCCGCGACGCTGCACGTCGACGAGCCCAGCCCGCACGTCGACTGGACCATGGGGTCGATCGCGCTGCTCACCGAGGCCCGGCCGTGGAAGGCCAACGGCCACCTGCGCCGTGCCGGCGTCTCGTCGTTCGGCATCAGCGGCACCAACGCCCACGTCATCATCGAGGAGGCACCGCCGGTCGACGCGCCGGTCGTCGTCACCGAGCACCCGCCGGTGCTGCCGTGGACGCTGTCGGCGAAGAACCCCGATGCGCTTGCGGTGCAAGCACTCCGGATCGCCGAGCACGTCGAGTCCCGTCCCGAGGTCGACGCGCTCGACGTCGGCTGGACCCTCGGCGGCCGCTCGGCGTTCGCCCACCGCGCCGTCGTCGTCGGTTCCGACCGCGACGAACTGCTGGCCGGACTCAAGGCGCTGGCCGAGGGTGAGTCCCCGGCCGGCGTCATCCGCGGCCGGGCCGTCGGCGCGGGCAAGACCGCGTTCGTCTTCCCCGGTCAGGGATCGCAGGCACTCGGCATGGGCCGCGACCTGTACGCCGCCTACCCGGTGTTCGCGACGTCGTTCGACGACACCACCCGCGAGCTGGACCGCCACCTCCTGCGCCCGGTGCGCGACGTGATGTGGGGCGCCAACGACGCGCTGCTCGACAGCACGGAGTTCGCCCAGCCGGCCCTGTTCGCGATCGAGGTCGCGCTGTTCCACCTGCTCGACTCGTGGGGCGTGCGGCCGGACTTCCTGATCGGCCACTCGGTCGGCGAGTTGTCCGCCGCGCACGTGGCGGGCGTGCTGTCGCTGGAGAACGCCGCCGCCCTCGTGGTGGCGCGCGGCAGGCTCATGCAGCGGCTGCCCGAGGGTGGCGCGATGGTCGCCGTCGCGGCGACCGAGGACGAGGTGGCCCCGCTGCTGACCGACGAGGTGTCGATCGCCGCGGTCAACGCACCCGGCTCCGTGGTGATCTCGGGTCCCCAGGACGCGGTCACCGCCGTCGCGGAGACGCTGCGCGAGCAGGGCCGCCGCACGCACCAGCTGGCCGTCTCGCACGCGTTCCACTCGTCGCTCATGGAGCCGATGCTGCTGGAGTTCACCTCCGTCGCCAGCGGCATGGCCGTGTCGGCGCCCACCATCCCGGTGGTGTCCAACCTGACCGGCGCCGTGGCGGGCCCCGACTTCGGGACCGCCGCCTACTGGCAGCGCCACGTCCGCGAGGCAGTGCGCTTCGCCGACGGCGTGCGCGCGCTGTCCGCGGCGGGCGTCACCCGCTTCCTCGAACTGGGTTCCGCCAGCGGCCTGACGGCGTCGATCGCCCAGACCCTCGCCGATCCGGACGCCGTGGTCGAGCCGGTCGCGACGTCGCTGCTGCGCAAGGACCGTCCGGAGCCGGCGCAGCTGCTGACCGCGCTCGCGGAGTTCTCCGTCGCGGGCGGTGACGTCGCGTGGCGCCACGTATGTGGCGGTGGCCGGCTGGTCGACCTGCCCACCTACGCCTTCCAGCGCCGCCGCTTCTGGCTGTCGGGCGGTGGCTCGGGTGCCACCAACGCCGTGGGCCTGGGCCTCGGCGGTGCCGAGCACGCGCTGCTCGGGGCGATCGTCGAGATGCCGGAGACCGGTGGAGTCACGCTGACCGGCCGCCTCACCACGTCGACGCAGTCCTGGTTGTCCGACCACGCGGTCGGCGGGGTCGTGCTGTTCCCCGGTGCCGGGTTCGTCGAGCTGGCGATCCGGGCGGGCGACGAGGTCGGCTGCAACACCGTCGACGAACTGATGCTGCACGCGCCGCTGGTGCTGCCGTCGGAGGGCGTCGCCGTCCAGGTGGTCGTCAGTGCCGCCGACGCCGGTGGTGCGCGGGTCTTCTCGATCTTCTCGCGGCCCGACGGCGACAACACCCCGTGGACCCTGCATGCCGAGGGCGAACTCGGCGTCGAGACCACCGCGCCCGGAACCGAACTGGTGGTGTGGCCGCCGGTCGGCGCCCGCGAGGTCGACGTCACCGACGCCTACGCGGTGCTCGCGGAGCGCGGCTACCAGTACGGTCCGGCGTTCCAGAACCTCACCGCCATGTGGCGGCGCGGCGACGAGATCTTCGCCGAGGTGAAGCTCGGTAGGGACGCGTCCGTCACCGGGCTCGGCGTGCACCCCGCGCTGCTCGACGGCGCACTGCACGCGGTGATCCTGGGCATGGACTCCGACGAGCTGGCCCTGCCCTTCTCGTGGCAGAAGGTGTCCCTGCACGCCGCGGGTGCGTCCGCGGTCCGCGCCAGGATCGCGCCGAACGGCCCGAGTTCGATGTCGATCGACCTCGCCGACGGCCTCGGCCTGCCGGTGCTGTCGGTGCAGTCGATGGTCGCCCGGCCGGTGACGGCAGCGCAGCTCGCGGCCGCCGTCGGCACCACCACCGGCGGCGAGCTGTTCGAGGTCATCTGGACGCCGCTGACCCCGCCGGCCGAGGCGCCCGCGGTGGACGGCGAGATCGGCGTCTACGACACGCGTCCGGTCGCGTACGAGACCGGCGTGCCCGGCGTCTACGCGTCCACCCACGACGCGCTCGCGCGCATGCAGTCGTGGCTCGCCGAGCCTGCGGGCACGCTGGTGGTCGTCACCCACGGCGCGGTCGCGCTGCCCGGCGAGGACCTCGTCGACCTGCCGGGTGCGGCGGCGTGGGGCCTGGTCAGGGCCGCGCAGACCGAGCATCCCGGTCGCGTCGTGCTGGTCGACACCGACGCCGAGGGCGACCTCGACGCGGCCGACCTGGCGGCGATCGTCGCCACCGGCGAGCCGCAGATCGTGATCCGCACCGGGACGCTGCACTCCGCCCGCGTGGTGCCCAGCCGGGCCGCCGACGCGGTCCTGGACCCGCCCGCCGACGGGTCGCCGTGGCGACTCGCCGTGAGCAAGTCGGGCACGTCCGGAACATTTGAAGACCTGGTGCTGGAACCGATCCCGGACGCCGACGAACCGCTGGGTGCGGGCCGCATCCGAGTCTCGATCAAGGCCATTGCGGCCAACTTCCGCGACGTCATGATCACGCTCGGGCTCTACCCGGGCGAGGCCGTGATGGGCATCGAGGCCACCGGCGTCGTCACCGAGATCGGACCGGACGTCGCGGGCGTCGCCGTCGGCGACCGCGTGATGGGCCTGTTCCCCGAGGGCACGGGCACCGTCGCCACCACCGACGCGCGGGTCGTGCTGCCGGTGCCGTCGGATTGGCGCGACGCGCAGGCCGCGGGCTTCACCGTCGGCTTCGCGACGGCGTTCTTCGCACTGCGCCAGATCGCCGACGTGCAGCCCGGCCAGTCGGTGCTGATCCACGCCGCGACCGGCGGAGTCGGCATGGCGGCCGTGCAGCTGGCCCGGCACTGGGGGCTGGAGGTCTTCGCGACCGCCAGCCGTCCCAAGTGGGACACGTTGCGCGCCATGGGCTTCGACGACGATCACATCGGCGACTCGCGCACCCTGGACTTCGAGCAGAAGTTCCTCGCCGTCACCGGCGGGCGTGGCGTCGACGTCGTGCTCGACTCGCTGGCGAACGACTTCGTCGACGCGTCGCTGCGGCTGCTGCCGCGCGGTGGCGCGTTCCTCGAGATGGGCAAGACCGACATCCGGGACGCGGACACGGTGGCGGCCGCTCACCCGGGCGTCCACTACCGGGCCTTCGACCTGTTCGAGGCCGGCGCCGACGGCGTCGCCCGGATCCTGGCCGGCGTCTCGGATCTGAGCCGTACCGGCGTGCTGAAGCCGCTGCCCGTCGACACGTGGGACGTGCGCCGCGCACCGGCGGCACTGCGACACCTCAGCCAGGCCAAGCACATCGGCAAGGTCGTCATGACCATGCCGGACGCGTGGACCACCGGCACCGTGATGATCACCGGCGGCACCGGCATGGCGGGCGCCTCGGTGGCCCGGCACGTCGTCGCAGAGCACGGTGCTCGGGACCTGCTGCTGGTGTCGCGTCGCGGGCCGGACGCCCCCGGGGCGGCCGACCTCGTCGCCGAACTCACCGAGGCGGGCGCCAACGTGCGCGTCGTCGCGGCAGACGTGTCCGACCGCGACGCGCTGGCCAAGGTGCTGGCCGAGATCGACCATCCGCGGGCGCTGTCGGCGGTGTTCCACACCGCGGGCGTGATCGACGATGCCGTCGTCACCTCGCTGACGCCCGAGCGCGTCGACACCGTGCTGCGCGCCAAGGTCGACGCCGCGGACAACCTGCACGAGCTGACCCGCCACCTCGACGTGTCGGTGTTCGTGCTGTTCTCCTCGATGGCCGGTCTGGTCGGCGGGTCGGGTCAGGCGAACTACTCGGCGGCCAACGCCTACCTCGACGCGCTCGCGACGCACCGCCGCAAGATGGGCCTGCCGGCGATGTCGCTGGGCTGGGGCCTGTGGGACCAGGCCGGCGGCATGGCGGGCGACCTCGACGAGGCAGGCATCGCCCGGCTCGCACGCGACGGCATCCTTGCGATGTCGGTGGGCGAGGCCCTGACGCTGTTCGACAAGGCGCTGGTCGTCGACGAGCCGTTCCTGGTGCCCGCCCGCATCGATCGTGCTGCGCTGCGGACGAAGTCGTCGGCGGGCACGCTGCCGCCGATGTTCAACGAGCTGATCTCCGGACCGGCGCGTCGCCAGGTCGGCGACTCGCTGGCGGCGGCACAGTCGCGGTCGGCGCTGACGTCGCGGCTGGCGGGGCTGCCGGTCGACGAGCAGCAGGCCGTGCTGCTGGACCTGGTGCGCTCGCACATGGCGACCGTGCTGGGCCTGCCCTCACCGGACGCGATCGGGGCGGACCTGGCGTTCCAGGACCACGGCTTCGACTCGCTGACGGCGGTCGAGCTGCGCAACCGGCTGAAGGCCGCGACGGGTCTGAACCTGTCGCCGACGCTGATCTTCGACTACCCGAACCCGACGGCGCTGGCGGAGTACTTCCGCACCCAGCTCGGCGGCGAGACCGACGACGCCCCGGCGGTCAACGCGGTCGAGGCCGAACTGCAGCGCGTCGTCTCGTCGATCCCGATCAAGCGACTCCGGCAGGCCGGTGTGCTCGACATGCTGCTGAACCTGGCGGGCCAGTCCGACGTCGTCGACGAGTCCGCGGGCGACCGCGGATCGCAGAGCATCGAGGACATGGACCTGCAGCAGCTGCTCAACGCGTTCGACGACGATGACGACTAGCTGCCCGGATCGGACCCCGTGAGGGTCCTCGTCGCCGGCGCCGACGGCCCCCTCGGCCGGGGGGTCGCATTGCGGCTCGTCAGCCTGGGCCACGACGTCGTCGGCGTCGGGGACGTCCGGCCCGAAAGTTGGCCCGGCTCGGTCGACTTCGTGACGACTCTCGGGGCGGGCGTCGACCTCGGCGGCTTCGACGCCGTCGCGATGTGCGCCGACGTGGACCTGCCCGGCGGGCCGGCCCGTCGCGTCGTCGTCCGGCATCCGCTGGTGCTGGGCCGCGACGCCGACGAGTCGGCGCTGCAGGCCTTCGCGCGGCCCGTGCACTTCTACTCCGGCGACGAGGTCGACCGGCCGCTACAGGTGGTGCACCCGCACGACCTCGAGCGTGCCTACGTCGCGGCCGTCGTCGGCGGCGTCACCGAACCCGTCGAGGTCGCCGCTCCAGGGCAGACCACGTTCCGCGCGATCGCCTCGGCGGTGGGACGCCCGCTGGTGCGGGTGCCGCGCGGACGCGGTTCGGCGCCCATCGAGTTCGGCCCGTGGCTGGACGGCGAGAGCTTCATCCATCCCACCTGGACCGCGACCGAGTGCCTCGAGGACTTCGCCCTGGTGGTGCGCGCCCGGTTCGCCGTCCGGTTCCCCGGTACGGCGGGCCACGTGATCGCACTGCCGTGGCGGCTCCCCCGGGTGCGCGAGATCCCCGCCGTCGACACCCCGTCGGACGACGGCGTCGTACCCGTCCCGGCCGAGACCACCGGCGCCGGAGGCGAATTCGACACCCCGATCGACCCGCGCTTCCCCGCGTTCGTCGCGACCAACCTGTCCGAGGCGCTGCCGGGCCCGTTCTCGCCGTCCTCGGCGTCGGTGACCGTCCGCGGCACGCGCGCCGCCGCGCTGGTGATCTCGCAGCGGCTGCGGCCGGGCGGCGCGGTGCAGCGCGAGATGGCCAAGCGCACGACCGGGGTGTTCGGCCACCGGTTGTACGCGGGCATCACGTCGGGCCACTTCATGGCGCAGACCGTGCCGCTCGTCGACCCGGACCTCATCATCAACGGCTTCTTCGGCCAGACCGTCGAGGGGCTGTCACTGTTCGGCGACGAGCTGCCACCCGTCGAGAAGCGAACGCTCCCAGGGCATCTCCGCGGTGTCCTGACGTTCGCCAACAACCTGCTCGGGCTGACGGCCGGTTCGGGGCGCGACACCCGCGACCTGGTCCGCGACGTCGACCGGCTCGAGGTGGCGGCCGCGCACCTCGCCGACGTCGACGACCAGAAGCTGCGCGAGCTGATCGTGCTGGCCCGCGACCACGTCGTGCACGCCTGGGTGCTGGCGTCGGCGTCGATCCTGGTGTGCACGGCCTACGGCGTCATCCTGCGCATCCTGTGCGGCCGCGACGTGCTGCCGTCGGCGGGACCGGACGTCGCGAGCGCACAGTCGCTCGCCGCGGTACACCGCCTGGCCGCCCTGGCGCGCCGCGACCCGGCGCTCAGCGCGCTGCTCAAGGCCGAGGACCCCGACCCGCAGACGCTGGCGCACGTCGCACCCGACTTCGCCGCCGAGCTGGCGCGCGAGATCCGGGCGATCGGCCACCGCGGGCCCGGCGAGGTCGAGATGCGCAGCGCGTCGTTCGCCGACGATCCCCGCCTGCTGCTGCGGATGGTCGCCAAGACCATGGAACTGCCGCCGTGGGAGCCGCCCGCGCCGCCCGAGATCCCGCTGCTGGTGCGGCCGATCGCCGCGGCGGCGTCCGGGCAGATGCGCGACCGCGAGGTCCGCCGCGACCGCATGGTCCGCACCATCTGGCTGCTGCGCGGCCTGCTGCGCGAGTACGGCGGCCGCCTGGTCGAGGCGGGCACGCTCACCGCCGTCGACGACGTGTTCTACCTCCTGGTCGACGAACTCGACGCGCCACCGCCCGACCTCGCGGGCGTCGTCGCCCGGCGCCGCGCCGAGCAGGCGCAGCTGGAGCGCATCGTCCCGCCCGAGGCGTTCAGCGGCCGGTGGGCGCCGACCGAGGTCGCCGCCGCGCTGGGCGGCGGCGAGGTGCTGCACGGCATGGGCGTCTGCGCGGGCGTGGCCCGCGGCCGCGTGCGGGTCGTGACGCCGGAGACCATCGACGACCTCGAACCCGGCGAGATCCTCGTCGCACAGGTCACCGACGTCGGGTACACCCCGGCCTTCGCGTACGCGGCGGCCGTCGTCACCGAACTCGGTGGCCACATGTCACACGCGGCGATCGTCGCGCGCGAGTTCGGCGTGCCCTGCGTGGTCAACGCGCGCGGCGCCGCGTCCCGGCTGTCGAACGGCACGCTGGTCGACGTCGACGGCACCACCGGCGACGTCACCGTCGTCGCCGATACCTGATCCCTGACGTGCCCGGAGCCCGACTCGACGGGTGTCATATCGTGGCGGTATGGACTTCGCGATGTCGGCCAAGGGTCAGGATTACCACGACCGGTTGACGGCCTTCATGCTTGAGCACGTCTTCCCCGCCGAGGCGTCCTACGACGCCTACCGGCACGAGAAGGGGCCGGGCGACCACACCGTGCCGCCGGTGGTCGAGGAGATCAAGAAGCACGCCAGGGCGCAGGGGCTGTGGAACCTGTTCCTCCCGTCGGAGTCCGGGTTGAGCAACCTCGAGTACTCGCCGCTGGCCGAACTGTCCGGTTGGAGCATGGAGATCGCGCCCGAGGCGCTCAACTGCGCCGCGCCCGACACCGGCAACATGGAGACCCTGCACCTGTTCGCCAACGAGGAGCAGAGCAGGCAGTGGCTGGAGCCGCTGCTGGCCGGTGAGATCCGCAGTGCGTTCGCGATGACCGAGCCGGCGGTGGCGTCCTCGGATGCCCGCAACATCGAGACGACGATGCTGCGCGACGGCGACGACTACGTCATCAACGGCCGGAAGTGGTGGACGTCCGGCGCCAACGACCCGCGCTGCAAGATCCTGATCGTGATGGGCCGCACCAATCCCGACGCCGCGAGCCACCAGCAGCAGTCGATGATCCTGGTGCCCATGGACACTCCCGGGATCGAGATCGTCCGCTCGCTGCCGGTCTTCGGGTGGCAGGACCAGCACGGTCACGCCGAGGTCGTGTTCGACAACGTGCGGGTGCCGGTCTCGAACCTGCTGGGCGAGGAGGGCAGCGGCTTCGCGATCGCGCAGGCCCGCCTGGGCCCGGGCCGCATCCACCACTGCATGCGCGCGATCGGCGTGGCCGAGCGTGCGATCGCGTTGATGATCGACCGGGTCAGCAAGCGCATCGCGTTCGGCAAGCCGCTCGCCGAGCAGGGCGTCGTGCAGCAGCAGGTCGCGTTGTCGCGCAACGAGATCGACCAGGCCCGGCTGCTGTGTCACAAGGCCGCGTGGACGATCGACAAGCACGGCAACAAGAGCGTCGAGGCGCGGCTGCAGGTCGCCCAGATCAAGGCCGTCGCGCCGCAGATGGCGTGCAACGTGCTCGACCGGGCCATCCAGGTGCACGGCGGCGCAGGCATCTCCGACGACGTGCCGCTGGCCCGCCTCTACGGCTGGCACCGCGCCATGCGGCTGTTCGACGGGCCCGACGAGGTGCACATGCGGACCATCGCGCGGACGTCGATCGGTGCGGAGAAGTCGGCGTTCGCTGCGGCGGTGACCACCCGGTGACGTCGAGCGGTCACGAACTATCCGGGGCGTGGAACTTCCGCGACGTCGCGGAGTCGACGGGCATCCGGCCGGGCCGGTTCTTCCGGTCCAGTGAGCTGAGTGCGCTCGACGACGCCGGTCGCGCGGCGCTGAGTGCCTACGGCATCACCGACGTCGCCGATCTGCGGTCGGTGCGCGAGTTGGAGCGGCGCGGGGCAGGTCAGGTGCCCGACGGGGTGTCGGTCCATCTGCTGCCGTTCCACGAGTTGTCGGCGGCCGGTGCTGCCGCGGCGGACTCACCGCACGAGCAGAGTTTCGAACGGATGATGACCGAGAAGCCCGACGACGAGGACGTCTCGGTCGCGGCCAAGCGGTTCATGACCGAGGAGTACCTGCGGTTCCCGACGCTGCCCGGCGCGCACATCGCTCTGCGCGAGGTCATCTCGACGCTCGGCGACGGGCGCCCGCTGATCGCACACTGCTTCGCCGGCAAGGACCGCACGGGCGTCACGGTCGCAGCGGTGCTCGAGGCCGTCGGTGTCGACCGGGACGCGATCCTGACCGACTTCCTGCGGAGCAACGACGCGGTGCCGCAACTGCGCGAGCGGATCCTCGAGTCGATCCGCACCCGCGCGGGCGAGGACGCGACGCCGGAGATCGTGACGTTCGCCGAAGCGCGCCTGACCGACGAGGTGCTCGGCGTCCGCGAGGAGTACCTCGACGCGGCGCGGCGCACCGTCGAGGCCGAATACGGTTCGCTGCCGGGTTATCTGGCGGCGATCGGCGTCACCGACGAGCAGGTCTCCCGGCTGCGGGTGGCCCTGCGCGACTAGCTGCGCCGCTGTTAGTGCTGCGCGATCTCGATGTCGGAGAACAACACCCGCACCCCACCGGTGGACAGCCGTCCCATCGCCTCGAAGAAGGCGCCGGCCTCGGGCGTCGTGACCGCCGCGCTGGCGGCGTCGTAGTCCGGGTAGTACAGATCGATCGACCGGTACGCCGGAGTCGGTGAGCCGTCCTCCTTGGGCCACACCTTCGACGTCTCGATGCGGATGTGGCCCGGGATCTTACGCGCCGCCTCGAGCTGCTCGGCCTCGTACGCCGCCTCGAACGCGGCCGGATCGGTCGGGTTGTCGTAGATGACGGTGATCTTCGTTTCGGACATGCTGCTCCTCCGGAGTTCCGTGTGCGACCGACGCCCTGGCCATCTACATCATGGTCCGCGCGAGACCTGGCTGCATGGATCTCCGGCAGTGCTGCCGGCCGTGCCAGCGGTGTCGCACCGTCGCGCTGAGCCTCAACCTGTGCGCGTGCCCGCCTCTGAGCGACAAGTCGCGACAATCCGGTCGCTGGGGCAATCGCAGAAGCGTAAAACTCGGCGGCGCCTTCTCCGCGTCCCTCGCCGTCCCCCATTGTCGCGAGTTGTCGCTCAGAGGTGGGCAGGTGCGGTTCCCGGCCCGGAGCCCCAGCGGCCACCGCCCCCGCAGCCCGCCGGCCCTAGCTCACCCACACGCCGACGACCCACACCACCGTCGCCAGGAGCGCCCCGGTGAGTTCCACGCCCACCGACAGCGCCACGCCCTTCAGCGCGTGTACCGTCGATGCCCACGCCCGCCGCTGGTCGTGCCGCCGCGCCAGTTCCGCCAGGTAGATGCCGAGCACGAAGCCGATCACCAGGCCGACGACGGGGATCACGAAGAAGCCGACGATGCCCAGCGCCGCACCCGCGAACAGCGTGCCGGTGCCGACGTCCGCCCGTTTCATCCGTCGGGCCGGCCACAGGTACTTGATCAACAGCGTCGCCCCGAGGATCGCCGTCACCACCCCGAAGGTCACCCACCCCGCGACGGTCTGCTCGACGAACGCCCACACGCCGATGGCCGCGAGTACCAACAGCGTCCCCGGCAGCAGGGGGATGACGACGCCCACCACGCCGATGGCGATCGCGACCGCCACCAGGATCAAGCCACCGGTGTCCACAACCCGAGCCTAGGCGAGCTGACCTGCGAGATCGAGGAAGTCCGCGGCCACGTAATCGAACTCGCCGTCCTCCACCCGTGGCGGCTCGCGGCCCGGCCCGCGTTCCAGCGGTCGCGCGACGTACGCGGTCCGCAGCCCGGCGTCACGTGCGGCGCGCAGGTCGCTGGGGTGCGCCGCGACCAGGGCCAGCTCACCAGGGTCGACGTCGAGCAGGTCGGCGCAGCCGAGATACGCCTCGGGGTCGGGCTTGTAGTGCCGGAACAACTCGGCCGAGATGACGCAGTCCCACGGCAAGCCCGCGCGCTTGGCCATGTTGGTCAGCAGCGAGAGGTTCCCGTTCGACAGCGTCGTGATCGTGTACGACTCCTTGAGCCGGGTCAGCCCCGCCACGCTGTCCGGCCACGGGTCCAGCCGGTGCCAGGCCCGGTTGAGGTGGTCGAGGTCGGCCTCGGGCACGTCGGCGATGCCGGCGTCGGCCAGCAGCACGTCGAGGATCATCCGGTGCAGGGCGTCGATCTTCAGCCATGGCAGCTCACCGGTGCGCACCCGGTTCATCGCGGCCGGGTAGCCCGCCCGCCAGTCGTCGGTGAACCGGGCCCAGTCCCGCTGCACGCCACGGGCCTCGCCGAACGCGGTCAGCTCCCGGACGACGCTGCCGCGCCAGTCCACGACGGTGCCGAAGACGTCGAACGCCAGCGCGCGCAACGTCACGGCTCCAGGACCAGCTTCCCCCGAATCTCTCCTGCCGCAAGCGCTTCGAGCGCCGCACGGCCATCCGAGAGCGGGTACCGCACGGGCGGCGGTGGACGTAGGCCCGCTGCGACCAGCCGGTTGAGGCCCGCGCCGATCTTCGCCTGCGCGCCCGGCGTCCGGTTCACGAACTCGCCGAGACCGACGCCGACCACCGACACGTTGCGCAGCAGCAGCCGGTTGACCTTGACCGTGGGAATGCCTCCACCGGAGGCGAATCCGACGACGAGCAGGCGCCCCTCGGTCGCCAGCACGCGGATCGCGTCGTCGAACGCGTCCCCGCCCACGGGATCCACCACGACGTCGACGCCTCGACCCTCGGTGTGCTCGCGAACCGCCTGCGCCCACCCCTCGGTGAGCGGTAGCACCACGTCGGCACCCAGCGACCTGACGAACTCGTCGGCGCCGGTGCGGTGCACCATCGCGATCACCCGCGCGCCCATGGCCTTGGCGATCTGGATCGCTGCCGTGCCGACACCACCGGCCGAGCCGAGCACCAACACGGTCTCCCCCGGCTGCAACGCCGCGCGGCGCTCCAAGCCGAAGAACATCGTGTAGTAGTTGCCCAGCAGCGCGGTGGCCGAGGCATCGTCGACGTCGTCGGGTGTCGGCACCACGCTGTCCGGGGACACCGCCACCGTCTCGGCCCACCCGCCGAGCATCGACAGCGCCGACACCCGCTGGCCGACGGTCACCGACGAGCCGGCGGGCGCGGAACGCACCACGCCCGCGACCTCGGTACCCGGGACGAACGGCGGGTCCAGCTTGAGCTGGTACTCGCCGCGGATCAGCAGCAGGTCGGGGAAGCAGACACCGGCCGCGCCGACGTCGACGACGACCGCGGAGTCACCCGCGACGTCGTCCACGTCGGTGTACGTCAGCCCTGCCGGACCGGTAAGAGATTGTGCAACAAGCGCCTTCACGCGTACTCAGCCGAGCTTGAAGCTGGCCGACTTCGCCGCCGACAGATCGGTGATCTCGCCCCACTTGGCGGCTACGTCGTCGACCGAGGGCACGCCATCGGAGAACGTGATGCCCTCGTTCTGGAAGAGCGCGGTGCGCTGCACCTTGCCGCCGCCGACGATGAAGATCGAGTCGGTGTCGGCCAGCTCCTCGGTCATCAGGTAGGCCACCACCGGCGCCACGTACTCCGGGGTCAGCTTCTCGAAGACCTCCTTGGGCAGGATGTCCTCGGTCATGCGGGTCGCCGCGATGGGTGCCACCGCGTTGGTCTTGATGTCGTACTTCGCGCCCTCCTGGGCGAGCGTGTTGATCAGGCCGACGAGGCCGAGCTTGGCAGCGCCGTAGTTGGCCTGGCCGAAGTTGCCGAACAGCCCGCTCGTCGACGTCGCGACGACGACGCGGCCGAAGCTCTGCTCGCGGAAGTGCGGCCATGCGGCGCGAATGACGTTGTACCCGCCGTAGAGGTGCACCTTCAGCACGGCGTCCCAGTTCTCGAACGTCATCTTGTGGAAGGTGCCGTCGCGCAGGATGCCCGCGTTGCTGACGACGCCGTCGACCTTGCCGAACTCGTCGATGGCGGTCTTGATGATGTTCTCCGCGCCCTCGGGCTCGGCGACGCTGTCGTAGTTGGCGACGGCACGGCCACCGGCCGCCTTGATCTCGTCGACGACCTGGTCGGCCATGTTGTGTCCGGCACCCGATCCGTCACGCGATCCACCGAGGTCGTTGACGACGACGCTCGCGCCCTCACGGGCCAGCGTCAGCGCGTACTCACGACCCAGTCCTCCGCCGGCTCCGGTGACGACGACGACGCGATCCTGTACTCCGGGCATTGCACTCCTCTTTCGAAAGGGCTCTAACGGGACTGGCTGCTGGACGCGGCTAGAACAACTTGCGCGCCAGCTTCCACGCCTTATCTGTATACGGCGGGTAGATCAGTGCGGTTAAGTCGGGTCGGGTCGGCTTGGTGAGCACCGACTTGCGGTGACTGAACTCCTCGAAGCCGAACTTGCCGTGATAGGCGCCCATCCCGGACGGGCCGACACCGCCGAACGGCAGCTTGGTCGTGGAGAACTGGAACAGCAGGTGGTTCACCAGCATGCCGCCGGCGGGCACCTCCTTGATGACGCGTTCCCGTACGGCCTTGGTCTTGGTGAACAGGTAGGCGGCCAGCGGCTTGGGCCGCGAGTTCACGAATGCGATTGCCTCGTCCAGGTTTTGGACCGTGACGATCGGCAGGATGGGGCCGAAGATCTCGTCGCGCATGAGCGGCTCGTCGAGGCTGGGGTCGACCACGACGGTCGGCTGGATCTTGATGGTCGCAGCGTCCGAGCCGCCGCCGACGGCGACGGTGCCCTTGGTCGCGGCGAGCGAGGACACCAACCGGTCGAAGTGCCTCTCGTTGACGATGCGCTTGCCCGACGGGTCGCCGGCTTCGAACGTCTCGACCGCCGCCCTGATCTTGTCGACGAGCTCGTCGCGGATGGACGCCTCGGCGATCACGTAGTCCGGTGCGATGCAGATCTGACCGGAGTTGATCAGCTTGGTCCACGCGATCCGCTTGGCGGCGACGTCGATGTCGGCGTCCGCGGCGACGATCACCGGGCTCTTGCCGCCGAGTTCGAGGGTGACCGGCGTCAGGTGCGCGGCGGCGGCCTCGTAGACGCGGCGGCCGATCTCGGTGCCACCGGTGAAGCAGAGCTTGTCGAACCCCTGGGCGATGAGTGCCTGGCTGACGGCGCCGTCCCCCTCGACGACGGCCACTGCCTCGCGGTCGAGGTACTTGGGGATCAGCTCGGCCATCAGCGCCGAGGACGCGGGCGCCACCTCGGATGGCTTGAGCAGCACGGCGTTTCCCGCGGCGAGCGCCCCGACGGCGGGGCCGAGCGTCAGCGCGAACGGGAAGTTCCACGCGCCGATGACGAGCACGACCCCGTACGGCTCGTATTCGACCCAGCCGCGGCCGGGGCGCTGCGAGAACTCCAGCATCCGGTGCTTGCGCTTGGTCCACTTGCCGACGCTCTTGGCGGCGTCGCGCGCCTCGGCGGCCGTGCTGGCGATGTCGGCGAGCCAGGCCTCGAACGGCTTGCGGCCCAGGTCCTGCTCGAGTGCCCCCGCGATGGCCGACTCGTTCTCGACGACGAGGGCCTCGAGGGCCTTGAGCTGCCGACGGCGCCACTCGACGTCGCGCGTCCGACCGCTGGCGTAGGCCCTACGCAGTCCGGCGACGATGCCCGGGATGTCTGCGGCGCCGGTTCCCGAGGTGGGTGGCGCGACGGATTCTGTGGTCACGGAGTGTCCTTCCTGGACCTTCGAGCCTGGAGCGTGCTCTGCGTCACGATCCTAACCAACCACCTGGTTGGTGAACAGGCCCGCGAATCCGGCGGACCGGGTCTCAGCCGCGTTCGCCCACCACGAAGTCGGAGAAGGCGTCCTCGTCGACCTCCTCGGTGAGCACCCAGCGGTCGAGGCGCTGCATCTCGCTCTCGGACGTCACCCCCGAGGCCGTCCAGCCGTGCTCGTTGAGCCAGGTCGCGACGTTGGCGCGGTCCGGATCGTTGTACATCAGCTCGGCGACGTCGGTCGGCGAGGCACCGTCGAAGGCGGCACCGAGTTCCTCGCCCATCTTCGTGCGCAGCGCGTCGAACTTCTCCTTCATCCGCGCCCGCCGCTCCTCGGAGTGCACGCCGACCGTCTCGGCGGCGACGCGGCTGCCCGGTGCGCTCAGCTCGGTGATCCGCTCGAACAGCCCGTCCTGGGCGTCCGCGGGCAGGTACATCAGCAGACCCTCGGCAAGCCAAGCCGTCGGCGCACCCGCGTCGAAGCCGGCGTCGCGCAGCGCGGCCGGCCAGTCGTTGCGCAGATCGATCGCCACCTCGCGGCGTTCGGCGGTGGGTTCGACGCCGTGCTCGGCGAGCCGCTCCGCCTTGTACTGCAGCACCAGCGGCTGGTCGATCTCGTAGACGACGGTGCCTGCCGGCCAGTCCAGCCGGTAGGCCCGCGAGTCGAGACCGGACGCGAGGATGACGACCTGGCAGATGCCGGCAGCGGTGGCCGCGGTGTAGAAGTCGTCGAAGAAGTGCGTGCGGACGGCCTGGTAGTTGCCCATGTGGGTGAAGATCTGGGCGACCTCGGCGTCCGCGTCGGCGACCTTCGCGATGAACGCGTCGTCCAGCATGAACTCCCAGACGCCGGTACCCGCACCATCGACGAGCACCTTGGCGTAGGGGTCGCGGATCAGCGGCTCGTCACGTGCGGTCTCCGCGGCGCGGGCGGCGGCGACCATGACGGCGGTCGAGCCGACGCTGGTCGCGATGTCCCAGGAATCGTCGTGGGAGCGAAGTGAACTCATGTGTCGTCCATCCGAAGGCGCTACGCACGGGCTGGGCAGCGATCATTCGGAATGCTACCGAATCAGTTAGCCGGACTAGATGGTGGTGGGGCGAACGCCCGCCGGTGTGGCCACCGAAGGGCCCCGCGACGCCGCGAGCCGTGCTTAGGAACGAGGCCCGACGGTCCAGAGCTTGTTCGCTAGGAGTAATTCCAATTTCTCGACGATGACGCCCAATTCGTCGTGGCCGCCGACGTATCCGGCGTAGAAGCCCATGCCCCACATGATCGCGACGAGCAATTCAACGAGCGTCGGCACGTCGGTGTCGGTCACCAATTCGCCGCGCTCGATCGCGTCGGTCACCGCCCAGGTGACGAATGCGCGCGACGTCTTCAGCGAATTGTGCTCGTCACGACTCAACTCCGGGTGCCGCTGCGACTCCAGCACCGACGTGACCAGGAACGCCGCCCCCGACCGGTCGCGCGACTCGGCCTGCATCGCAGCCGCAAAGAACGCCGACAGCCGCTTCAGCAGCGAGGTCTCGGTCTCCGCCTTGGCCATGCCGGCGGCAACCACCATTTCATTGGTCTTCTCGACCACTTCGCTGTAGAGCACGCGCTTGCTGGCGAAGTAGTGATTGATGGCCGGACGGGTCAAATCGGCGCGGATGGCAATGGCCTGGAAGGTTGCAGCGTCATATCCGAGTTCGCTGAACACTTCGCGCGCCGCGCGCACGATGCGCTCCCTGGTTTCGGCCGCCTTCGCTGCAGGCGGACGTCCAGGACCTCGGGTCGCGGTATACGGCACGGTCAAATTGTGCCATACCGCTGGTACCGGCCCACGAGGAAATGGTTGCGGGAGCGTAAGGAAAGGCCCAGTAGGAAACGGTCAGCTGCCCGAAGTACGGTGCTGGGCCACAATGATGACGAATTTCTGACCCATCGCGTGTGTTAGCCAGAGGGATCGCGCCCATGGTTGTCAGGTTCGCCAACTAAGGTCCCCCTATGGGGGGAACCATTTCACGGGAGTCGTATCTCGACACCGGGTTGGACGTGCTGTCCGACCAAGGCTACGGCGGGCTGAAGCTCGCCGAGGTGTGCAGTCGCCTCGGCGTCACGACGGGCTCGTTCTATCACTACTTCAGCAGCTGGTCGGTGTACGGCGAGGAACTCGTCACCAGGTGGGCTCGATCGGCGAGCGTCGCCTCGGAGGTGCGTGCCGAACCCGATCCTCGGCGCCGCATCAAGGTGCTCATTCAGGGGGCATTGCGGATCTCCTACGGCGCGGAGGCGGGCATCCGGGTCTGGAGTTCGATGGACGCCGCAGTCCACGCGACGCAGGTGGGGGTGGACAAGCAGCGGTACGACGTCCTCTTCGAATCCGCATTGGAGGTCGTCGGCGACGAGGTGGAGGCGGAGCGCTTCGCGACGTCGGCGATGTATCTGCTGATCGGGTGCGAGCAATCCACGCTGCCGCGCGCCACCGAGATCCTGCAGTGGATGGCGGGCCGCCTCATAGCGGCGATGGAGACGGGCAACTTCGGCCACGAACTCGACCTGACCTGACACACCCGGCTGGCCGCGCAGCCGTCCCGATCGGTCTACGATCCGGGACATGCTGACCCCGGCCGGCCTGTGGCGCCGGGCCGCCGGCCGGCTGGCGACACGCGATCCCGAGCACGACGCGCTGCGCCGCGCCGTCCGGGCGGCGATCGCGCTGCCGATCGCGGCGACCATCGGGTTCCTCATCGGAAGCGGTTCGCAGACACCGATGTTCGCGATCTTCGGCTCGGTCGCGCTGCTGATCATCGTCGACTTCCCGGGCAACCGGGCCGCGCGGGCGGTGGCCTACGGTGGGCTCGGCTTCAACGGGGCCGTGCTGATCACGATCGGCTCACTGGTGGCGCCCATCCCGTGGCTCGCGGTCGCCACCATGTTCGTGCTCGGCGTGGCGGTCACCTTCTCGGGTGTGCTGTCGGAGATCGTCGCCGCGGGACAGCGGTCGACCCTGCTCACCTTCGTGCTGCCCGCGTGTACGCCGCCGGGTCCCATCCCCGATCGCTTGCTCGGCTGGGGGATCGCGCTGGCCGTCGCGGTTCCGGCCGCGCTGTTCCTGCTGCCGCCACGTCACCACGACGACCTCCGGCGGCACGCCGCACAGGTCTGCCGCACGATGGCCGACCGGTTGGACGGCGCCGCCACCGCCGAGGACGTGTCGTCGGCGATGGGCGCGCTGCGCGCCAACTTCCTGGGCGCCGACTTCCGACCCGTCGCCCTGACCGCTGGCAGCCGCGCGCTGGTGCGGGTGGTGGACGACCTGCAGTGGCTGTCCGACCGGGTCACCGACGGCAGCGGCGACCTGCTGGCCCAGATGCGCGGACCCGTCACCCGGGTCCTGCGTGATGCGGCGAGGGTGTTGACGACGGCGCCATCGTCAGGCCGCGACGTCTTCCGCGAGGACCTCGCCGTCGCGCTGGCCGAGCAGCGCCGGGTCGCGCAGAGCCGCTACCGCGACGACATCGTCGAGATCCTCGGCGAGCCCAGTGATGCCGCGGCGATCGGCGTCGGACGGAAGCTGTTGACGCGTCGCACCATATCCGCGTGCGTCGGCGCGACGGGCCGCATCATCGGCATCGCCGCCGACGCGGACGCCCGCCCGGTCTGGGCCCGCGTGCTCGGACGCCGGCTGCCTCGGACCGGTGCCGCCGACCGGCTGCTGTCCGAGTCGGAGGCCCTGGCGTACCTGACGACCGGCTTCGTGGCGACCCGCGCGGTGGTCGTGCGCAACAGCCTGCGGACGGGGCTGGGCCTCGCGCTCGCCGTCGCCGTCACGCACGTCTTCCCCGTCGAGCACGGCTTCTGGGTGGTGCTCGGAGCGATGTCGGTGCTGCGCAGCAGTGCGCTCACCACCGGCACCCGGGTGGTGCGTGCCGTCGGCGGCACCGTCCTCGGCTTCCTGCTCGGGATCGTGTTCATCGAGCTGCTCGGCGTGGAGCCGGTCGTGATGTGGTTGGCGTTGCCCATCGTCGCCTTCGGCTCGGCCTACGTCCCCGAGGTGGCGTCGTTCGTGGCGGGCCAGGCGATGTTCACGATGATGGTGCTGATCATCTTCAACCTGATCGTGCCGACCGGGTGGAGCGTCGGGCTGATCCGCGTCGAGGACGTCGTGGTGGGCGCACTGGTCGGCGTCATCGTGTCGGTACTGCTGTGGCCGCGGGGCGCGGCGTCGTCGGTGACGCGGGCGGTGGACGCGTCGCTCGCGGTGGGCACCACCTACCTGACGGCGGCGGTCCGCCGGGTCACCTCCGGCGCGTCCGAATCGGCGACCGACCGGGTGTTCGCGCTGGGCCACGACGCGATGACCGCCTCGCGGACACTCGACGACGCGGTGCGGCAGTACCTGTCGGAGAGCGGCGGGTCCACCGACGGGCGGGCCCCGGTGGTTCGGGCCGCCAACCGGGCCATCCGGCTGCGCAACGCCGCGGAGCTGATCGCCGACGTCGTCCCGCCGCCGCTGGAGGCGTATCCGCGGGTACGCGACATCCTCGACGCCCACGCCGCCGCCGTGTGCGAGCGTCTGACCGGCACCGGCGGCCCCGACCACGCCCCGATCAGCGACGACTTCGTGCTGGCGCTGCGGGCCGAGGCCGGCGCCGAGCGGCTGGCCGTGTCGGCGGCGCTGCCGCTGGTCACCGTCGCCGCGAACATCGGCGAGCTGGAGCTGCTCTACGCGACGCCCACCGAGCGATGCGTACTCCCGCAGCCGCGGTGAGCGCGGCTGCGGGTGCACGAATCGGCTGGGACGTCGGTTAGGACGTCGGTCAGGACGAGGTGTGCGGGCGAAGCGCACCCGGCGGGATCGACCCGAACCGGCCGGCGTTGAAGTCGTCCATCGCCTCGATGATCTCCGACTTCGAGTTCATGACGAACGGCCCGTACTGGACGACGGGCTCGCGGATCGGCTGACCGCCGAGGATCAGCACCTCGAGCGCAGGCCGATTGGAGTCCTGGCTGCCGGCAGCGTCGACGCTGATCCGGTCGCCGGGCCCGAACACCGCGAGCTGTCCCTGCTGGATCGACCGCTTCAGCGGGCCGACGCTGCCCTGCCCGGACAGCACGTAGACCAGCGCATTGAAGTCGCGGTTCCACGGCAGGTTCAGCCGGGCCCCGGGCTCGATCGTGGCGTGCGCCAACGTGATCGGCGTGTGTGTCGCACCCGGACCCTCCTGGCCGTCGAGTCCGCCGGCGATGATGCGGATCAGCGCGCCACCGTCCTCGGACGCCAGCAGCTTCACCTCGCCGCCCTCGATCGCCTGGTACTTGGGTGCGGCGAACTTGTCCTTCTTCGGCAGGTTGACCCACAGCTGGACGCCGTGGAACGTGCCGCCGCTCTCGACGAGTTCGGCGGGCGGCGTCTCGATGTGCAGGATGCCCGAGCCGGCCGTCATCCACTGCGTGGCGCCGTCGGTGATGAGGCCGCCGCCACCGTGCGAATCCTGGTGGGCGAAGCAACCGTCGATCATGTAGGTGACGGTTTCGAAGCCGCGGTGCGGATGCCAATCGGTGCCGCGCGGCTCACCCGGCTGGTATTCGATCTCGCCCATCTGGTCCATGTGGATGAACGGGTCGAGGGCGGCGGCGCTCACGCCGGCGAACGCGCGGACGACGGGGAAGCCCTCGCCCTCGTAGCCGCGGGGGCCGGTCGTGATGGAGCGGACGGGCCGCTCGGTGTCGCTCGGCGCGGGTGCGCTGACGCGGGTCAAGGTCAGGGTGTCGGCGGTGACTGCGGGCATCGGTACCTCCTGGGATCGGAACTAACCGCTACAACCGGACTGCGGTCCGATTGTATTCCGGCGGTGGTTCACTCCCCCCGCAAGCAGACGTGAAATCCCCTCCGTAACCGGGAAACAGGGGAGTCGGCTGGAGCCACGAAGTGGACTGCTCGCCGGGCCTCAGGACAGGGCGGCCATCGCGGCCGCACGCGCGTCCGCGGCGGTCGCCGTGTCCAGCGCGGCCTCGGCGGCGGCCTGACACTGCGCCAGCGTGACCTGAGCGAGCCTCGCGCCGACGCCCGCGATCGCCGTCGCCGCCGCCGACAGCGACGTCACGCCCAGCCCGACGAGCACGCACGCCAGCGCCGGATCGGCCGCGGCCTCACCGCAGACGCCGACGGGCTTGCCGACCGCCGCACCGGCACGCGCCGCCATCGCGACCAGCGCGAGCACCGCGGGCTGCCACGGGTCGGTGAGCGTGGCCAGTTCGGCGGACATCCGGTCGGCGGCCATCGTGTACTGCGTCAGGTCGTTGGTGCCGATGGACAGGAAGTCGACGTGCTCGAGGATGCGGTCGGCGAGCAGCGCGGCGGCGGGCACCTCGATCATCACGCCGGGGGTCAGGCCCATCGACCGAGCCTCGTCGGCGAACGCCTTGGCCTCGGCGGCGGTGGCGATCATCGGGGCCATCACCCACGGCGTGGTGCCCGTATTGCGTGCCGCGTCGGCGATGCCCTGCAGCTGACGGGTGAGGATGCCGGGGTTGCCGACCGCGATGCGGATGCCGCGGACACCGAGCGCGGGGTTGGCCTCGTCGGGGTGGCCGGCGAACTTGAGTGGCTTGTCGGAACCGGCGTCGAGGGTCCGGACGACGACCTTCCTGTCGCCGAACGCCTCCAGCACCTCGCCGTAGATGCGGGCCTGCTCGTCGACGTCGGGTTCGGTGTCGCGGTTGAGGAAGCACAGTTCGGTGCGGAAGAGGCCGACGCCCTCGGCGGGGCTCTGCGCGGCCAGCCGCGCGGCGGCGCCGTCCTGGACGTTGGCCAGTACGGCGACGAGGTGGCCGTCAGCCGTCCGCCCCGGTCCGGTCCACTGTCGGGCGAGGTCGGCGTCGCGCTGGGAGGTGGCGACGGCGACGGTCGCCTCTTCCTCGTCGGGCGAGACGGTGACGGTGCCGAGCGTCCCGTCGACCATGATCATGGTGCCGGCGGGGACCTCGTCGAGACCGTCGACGGCGACCACGCACGGGATGCCGAGCTGGCGGGCGATGATCGCGGTGTGGCTCGTCGGCCCGCCCAGTGACGTGGCGAGCGCGACGACGAGCGACGCGTCGAGGCCGGCGGTGTCGACGGGCGCGAGGTCCTCGGCGCACAGGATCGACGGCCGGTCGGGCACCGGCACCCCGGGCTCGGGCAGGCCGCTGAGTTCGGCGATCACGCGGTCCCGGATATCACGCAGGTCGGTGACGCGTTCGGCCATGAGGTCGCCGGCCTTGGAGAGGGCTTCCGCGATCTTGTCGACGGCGCCGCCGACGGCTTGGGTCGCGGGACTGCCCGCCTCGATCCGCTTCTGTGCGTCGCGCAGCCACGCCCGGTCCTGGGCGAGCTGGGCGGTGGTGGCCAGCACCTCGGACGCGACGCCGGTGGCGTGCGCGGCGCGTGCCCGCAGCCGGTCGGCCACGGCGGCCGAGGCGGCCAGCAGACGCTCGGCCTCCCCCGCGCGCTCTGGCTCGGCCAGTTCGGCGATTGGCGCGTCGTCGACGCGGGGACGGGCGCCTGGCCGGATCACCGGCGCGTATTGCACGCCCCCGACCGCGGGGACACCCTGCAGCACCCGGCCGGTCTCGGTCGAGGGTGATGTGGCTGACGTCGTTGCGCTCATGTGATCGAGGTTACTAGAAATCATTGACAAGTCAACACAGTCAGGAGTAAAACAACAGATATCAACATTCAAAGCAGACAAATCCCACACGGACGGAGGGGCATGTACGCCGAAGAGCGCCAACAAGCCATCGCCGCGCTGGTGATGAGCCGGGGCCGCGCCTCCGTCAACGAACTCGCCGTCGAGTACGACGTCACCACCGAGACCGTCCGCCGCGACCTCGCCACCCTCGACAAGGCCGGCCTCGTGCGCCGCGTCCACGGCGGCGCCGTCCCGGCCCGCGCCCTGCACCTCGTCGAGCAGGGCGTCGGCGAGCGCGAGTCCAGCCGCGCCGACCACAAGGACGCCATCGCCGCGGCCGCCACCGAGTTCTTCCCGCTCAGCGGCGCCTCGGTCCTGCTCGACGCGGGGACGACGACGGCGCGCATCGCGGCCCACCTACCCACCGACCGGGAACTGGTGGTCGTCACCAACTCCGTGTCGATCGCCGCGCGCCTCGCGACCGTGCCGACGGTGACCCTCCAGATGCTCGGCGGACGGGTTCGTGGCGTCACCCAGGCCGCCGTCGGCGAGCAGGCGCTGCGGGTGCTCGACACCATCCGCGTCGACATCGCCTTCATCGGCACCAACGCCATCAGCGCCCGCCACGGACTGTCCACCCCGGACAGCGAGGAGGCGGCCGTCAAGCGCGCGATGGTGAAGTGCGCCAACTACGTCGTCGTCGCCGCAGACTCCAGCAAGGTCGGCCGCGAGGACTTCGTCAGCTTCGCGCCCATCTCCAGCGTCGACACCCTCATCACCGACACCGAGATCGCCGACGACGACCGCCGGGTCCTCGAGGGCGAGGGCGTCGAGATCATCCAAGCGGGAGGCCAGCCGTGATCGTCACCGTCACTCCGAATCCGAGCATCGACCGCACCGTCACGCTCGGCTCGCGGCTGACCCGCGGTGCGGTGCAACGCATTACGTCGGCAACGTCCGAGCCCGGAGGCAAGGGCGTCAACGTCGCCCGCGCGCTGACGCTGGCCGGTGTCGACGCGATCGCCATCCTGCCCGCCGCCGACACCGACCCGATCGTGACGGCGCTGCGCACCGGCGGCGTCGACTTCCGGTGCGTGCCCGTGACGGGTGCGGTCCGCACCAACGTCGCGATCACCGAGCCCGACGGCACCACCACCAAGCTCAACGAACCGGGCGCGCTGCTCGACGCCGCCGCGCGCGACGCGCTCACCCGCACGGTGCTCGACGCCGCCGCCGGGGCCGCCTGGGTGGTGCTGTCCGGCTCGCTGCCGCCGGGACTGCCAGACGACTGGTACGCCGAGATCGCCGCGAGCCTCGCCCCCGGTCGCTGCAAGGTCGCCATCGACACCTCGGAACGCCCACTCGGCGCACTGGCAGCGGCGTTCCGTACCGCCGCACCCGACGTCATCAAGCCCAACGCCGAGGAACTCGCCGGCCTCGTCGGCGTCTCCGGCGACGATCTCGAGAGTGCCGCAGCCGCAGGCGATCCGGAGCCGGTCGTCGCAGCCGCCCGGGAGGTCATCGAGCGCGGCGCGCGGACCGTGCTGGTGACCCTGGGTGCCGCGGGCGCCGTGCTGGTCGACGAGAACGGCAGCTGGATGGCGACGCCACCGCCGATCACCCCGCGCAGCACCGTCGGCGCCGGGGACAGCTCGCTGGCCGGTTACCTGCGCGCCGAGGTGGGCGGGGCCGAACCGCCGCAGCGCCTCCAGATGGCGGTCGCCTACGGCAGCGCCGCCGCCGCACTTCCGGGATCGGCACTCCCGGCGCCCCACCAGATCGACCTCAATGCCGTTCGGGTGTATGCCATTACGCCCGCGTCCACCCGCCCCTGATTCCCCGATCTACAAGGAAGTAGCGAGATGCCCATCATCACGACCGACCTCGTCGCCCTCGACGTCGACGCCGGCGGCGACAAGGAGTCGGTCATCCGTCTCCTCGCCGGCCGCCTCGCCGACGCCGGCCGCTCCTCCGACCGCGACGGCCTGATCGCCGCGGCGATGGCCCGCGAAGCCCAGTCCGCCACCGGGCTGCCCGGCGGAATCGCCATCCCGCACTGCCGGTCCCCGCACGTCGACCAGGCCACCATCGGGTTCGCCCGGCTGTCGCCGAAGGTCGACTTCGGTGCGCCCGACGGCCCGGCCGACCTCGCATTCCTCATCGCCGCACCGGATTCCGGCGGCGCCGAGCACATGAAGCTGCTCTCCAGCCTCGCCCGCGCACTGGTGCGCAAGGACTTCGTCGCATCGCTGCGGGAGGCGTCCTCGGATGCCGAGATCGTCGAATTGGTCGAGGGCGTCGTCAACCCGGCGCCCGCCGCTTCGGCCCCCACCCCGGCAGTCGCACCGGCCGCCGCACCCGCCGCCGAGACCCGCACCCTGGTCGCGATCACCGCGTGCCCCACCGGCATCGCCCACACCTACATGGCCGCGGACTCCCTCGTCGCCGCCGCCAAGGAAGCCGGCGTCACGCTGCACGTCGAGACGCAGGGGTCGTCGGGCAGTACGCCGCTGTCGCCGGACGTCATCGCCGCCGCGGGCGCCGTCATCTTCGCGACCGACGTCGGCGTGAAGGACCGCTCCCGCTTCGCCGGCAAGCCCGTCATCGCCTCCGGCGTGAAGCGCGCCATCAACGAGCCGGCCAAGATGGTCGCCGAAGCACTCAGCGCCGCAACCAATCCCAACGCCGCACGCGTCGAGGGATCCGCGGACGCAGCCGCCACCACCTCGGGTGGCGCCTCAGGTGGCGTCGGCTGGGGCACCCGGACGCGGCAGATCCTGCTGACCGGCGTCAGCTACATGATCCCGTTCGTCGCCGCGGGCGGTCTGCTCATCGCACTCGGCTTCCTGCTGGCGGGCTACGACATCGCCAACACCCCCGACGGCGAGACCAAGAGCCTCGGCAACCTCATCGCCGCCGCCAACTCGCTGACCGACCTGCCCAGTGGCGGTCTCACGCAGTACCTCGGCGCCGTGTTATTCACGCTCGGCGGCCTGGCGTTCTCGTTCCTGGTGCCCGCACTCGCCGGCTACATCTCGTTCGCGATCGCCGACCGACCCGGCATCGCCCCCGGCTTCACCGCGGGTGCGGTCGCGGTGTTCGTCGGAGGTGGCTTCATCGGCGGCATCGTCGGCGGCCTGATCGCCGGCTTCACCGCACTGTGGATCAGCAAGATCGCCGTCCCCAAGGCGATGCGGGGCCTCATGCCCGTCGTCATCATCCCGCTGGGCGCCTCACTGGTGGTCGGCCTGCTGATGTTCCTTCTGCTCGGCCGTCCGCTGGCCGCCATCACGTCGGGTCTCACCAGCTGGCTCGGCGGCCTGTCCGGCAGCTCGGTGATCCTGCTCGGCGTCATCCTCGGCCTGATGATGTGCTTCGACCTCGGCGGACCCGTCAATAAGGCGGCCTACGCGTTCGCCACCGCCGGGCTCAACGTGGCCGACCCGTCGTCGCTGCGCATCATGGCCGCGGTCATGGCCGCAGGCATGGTGCCGCCGCTCGCGATGGCCCTGGCCTCCACCGTCCGCCCGAAGCTCTTCACCGAGCCGGAGCGCGAGAACGGCCGTGCCGCATGGCTGCTCGGGGCGTCGTTCATCTCCGAGGGCGCCATCCCGTTCGCCGCTGCCGACCCGCTGCGCGTCATCCCGTCGATGATGGCCGGTGGCGCGGTCACCGGAGCGCTCATCATGGCGTTCGACGTGACTCTCAAGGCACCGCACGGCGGGATCTTCGTGTTCTTCGCGATCGGCAACCTGGTGTGGTTCATCCTGGCCCTGGCACTCGGGACCATCGTGGCCGCCGCCGCGGTGGTCGCGGCCAAGCAGTTCGCCAAGAAGGACACCACCGTCGAGGCCGACGCCGAGCTGGCGAACGCCTGATCCACCCTCACCACCCACGCACGTCCCTAGAAGGAGAGAGTTCATGCCCAGCAAGACCGTCATCGTTGGCTCCGCCATCGGCCTGCACGCCCGCCCGGCCGCCATCATCGCCGAGGCCGTCGTCGCCTCCGGTGCCGACGTCACCCTGTCCGTCGACGGCGGTGAGCCGGTGGACGCCGGCTCGGCGCTCATGATCATGACCCTCGGCGCAGCCAATGCCGCGCAGGTCACGATCGCTTCGGACGACGAAGCGGCGCTCACCACCATCGCCGACCTGGTTCAGAAGGACCTCGACGCCTGACCTTGATAGCTGACCCGAGACCCGCCTGAGCTGCGACACCGCGGCCGGGCGGGTCTTCGTCGTGAAATAAGCGGAACGGGGGCCCGTCAACCACCCGTAGGATTGCCCCCGTGCATGTGGATCGGGGGCGTGACGTCATGGGATGCGCCGCCAAACAGTTGAGCAGAAGTTTGCTGTTGGCGGGTCAGCACATCCACAACGGGTCAGAGTTGGCAGGGGGTGACACATGGTTCGTCGGATAGCGGTGATCTTCGCGGTGCTGAGCCTCGCGTTGCTCAGCGCGCCGCCGGCCGTGGCGATCGACCCGCCGGTGATCGACAAGGGCGCCTTGCCACCAGACGAGACGGGACCCGACACGCCCACCGAGCAACGTCGGGAGTGCTCGTCGCCGGCCATCTTCCCCAACTCGAACTTCGCCGACAAGCCGTGGGCCAACAACTACCTGCGGATCGCCGACGCGCAGAAATTCGCAACGGGCGCAGGGGTAACTGTCGCCGTCATCGACACCGGCGTCACCGGCTCGCCCCGGGTTCCCGCCGAACCGGGCGGTGACTTCGTCGACAAGGCCGGCAACGGGATGTCCGACTGCGACTCCCACGGAACGCTCACCGCGGCGATCATCGCCGGCAGGGGTTCGCCGACCGACGGCTTCATCGGCGTCGCACCCGACGCGCGCATCCTGTCGCTGCGACAGACCTCGGACAACTTCCAGCCCGTCGGCGCGCGCAGCGACCCCAACGACCCGAACTCGACGCAGACCGCGGGCTCGCTGCGCAGTCTGGCGCGAGCCATCCTGCACGCCGCGAACCTTGGCGCGCAGGTCATCAACATCAGTGAGGCCGCCTGCTACAAGGTGACCCGCCGCATCGACGAGACGAGCCTCGGCGCCGCCATCGAGTACGCGGTGAACGTCAAGGGCGCGGTCGTGGTGGTGGCGGCCGGAAACACCGGCGGCGACTGCACCCAGAACCCGCCGCCCAACCCCGCACTGCCCGCCGATCCGCGCGGGTGGCAGGGCGTGCAGACCATCGTGTCGCCGGCCTGGTACTCGCCGCTGGTACTCACCGTCGGTGGCATCGGCGAGAACGGACAGCCCAGCACCTTCTCGGTTTCCGGACCGTGGGTCGGGGCGGCCGCGCCCGCGGAGAACATCATCGCGCTCGGCTACGACGGCAACCCCGTCAACGCGCTTGCCGGCCAGGACGGGCTCATCCCGATCAACGGCACCTCCTTCGCCGCGGCGTTCGTGTCCGGTCTCGCCGCGATGGTCAAGCAACGCTTCCCCGACCTCACGCCCGCGCAGATCATGAACCGCATCACCGCGACGTCGCGGCATCCGGGCGGCGGCGTGGACAACTACGTCGGCGCCGGCGTCATCGACCCCGTCGCGGCACTGACCTGGGACGTGCCCAGCGGTCCGCAGAACGTGCCCTACCAGGTGAAGCAGCTGCCGGCACCGGTGTACGTCCCGCCGCCGGACCGTGGCCCGATCACCATCGTCGTGATCGCGGGCGCTAGCCTCGCCGCGGCACTCGGCATCGGCGCGATGGCACGACGGGCCCTGAGGCGCCGATGAAGGAGTTCTTCGGCCAGTTCGGCGTCCGCGCCACCACGGGGCACCTGCTGTGGGCCGCGCTGCTCATCCCGGCGATGATTCTGCTGTTCATGCAGCTCGAGCTGTTGTGGGTGGGCATCACGCTCGCGGTGCTCATCGCGATCGCGGCGGTGCTGACCGTGCGCGGCCGGCGGTTCGCCGGATGGATCGTCGCAATCTTCTCGTGGCGCCGGCGTCACAAGGCCGCGCCGTCCGCGCCGTCCGAACCCGCCGTCGGTGCGACGGTCGAGCCGGGCGACCACGTGGCGGTGCGCTGGCAGGGCGATCACCTGGTGTCGGTCATCGAGCTGGTGCCGCGGCCGTTCACGCCGACCGTTCTCGTCGGCGGCGAGGCCATCACCGACGACGTGGTGAGCACCAAGCTCGTCGAGCAGCTGATCAAGGCGCACTGCCCCGACCTCGAGGCCGACATCGTCTCCGCGGGACACCGCGTCGGCAGGACCGCGCCCGCCAGCCTGGTGGCGCTGTACGACCAGGTGGTCGGGCCGTACCCCGCCCCGGCCAACCGCCGGACGTGGATCGTCCTTCGCGCGCTTCCCGAGGAGACGCGGAAGTCCGCACTGCGCCGAGAAGTCGGCCTCGCGGGTCTGGCGCGCTACCTCGTCTCGTCGACGACGCGCATCGCAGACCAGTTGGCCAGCAACGGAGTCGACGCGCGATGCAGTCGCAGCTTCGACGACTACGACAAGGCCACCGAGATCAGCTTCGAACGCGAGAGCTGGTCGTCGATCAAGGGCCGCAGCACGTTCACCGCCGCGTACACGGCACCCGGCGGGCCCAACGTGTGGTGGTCGGCACGGGCCGACCACACCATCACCCAGGTGCGGGTGCGCCCCGGCGTCCCGCCGACGACCACAGTGCTGCTGACCACGCTGTCCAATCCGTCGACGCCACGCGGGTTTTCGTGCCTGTTCGGTGGCCAGCGGGCCGCCCTGCTCGGGCAGAGCCCCGTCACCGATCAGCACTACGACCTGCCGATCGGCTCGGCCGGCGTCCTGATCGGCGAGACGGCCGACCGGTACCCGGTGTACATGCCGTTCGACGACGTAGACGTCAGCATCAACCTCGGCGATTCGCGGCTGTTCACGCAGTTCGTGATCCGGTCCGCAGCCGCGGGTGCGATCGTCACGCTCGGCCCGCAGTTCACCGAGTTCGCCGGGATCATCAACGCCCGCGTCGGCAAGGTCGCCAAGATTGGCTGGCCCAAGGCCACCACGTACCTCGGACCGCACCGCGGTGTGGGCCGAGTCGTGTTGCGACACAACTTCATCGACACTCCTCGCCACCGTCAGCTGCCGATCCGGCTGATCAATCCGCGCGAGGAGAGTCGCTACCAGATGGTGCTGGAACAGTGAGGGACGTCAAGGAGGGCTCGTGGCGGGGAAGTAAAGGTCGATCCAACTCAGTTGGACGCGAAGGCGGCGCAGATCAGCGCGCCGATGCCGGAGCCGCCGGGGGAACCGTTGCCGCCGTGCGCCCTGGACATCGCGAAGAGCGCCGTGAACGAGCTGAACAAGTCGGCGACGGCGCTGCGCGGGTACTCGACGTCGGGCGGAGCCGAGGCGACTCGTCTGTCCGAGGCGTTCAAGTCGGCGGCCACCGCCTACCGGAAGGTGGACGAGAATTCCGGGGGGGCGCTCGCCAACGGGGAGCAGGCGCCGGACATCCCGCCCGTGATCCCAGAGCCGCCGACCACGCCGTCGGTCGCACTGCCTTCGCCCCCGGCGTACGTCTGCCCGGCGCCAGGTTTCGTGATGCTGGAAATGGCCGCCTTCCAGATCTCCCAGCCGGACCAGGCGGCCTCCCTCGCGACATTCAAGACCGCGTGGGAGACCTATGCGACCGCACTCGATGCGCGCAAGGAGACATTCGGCTCGAGCGGCGTGGAGTGGAATGGCGGCGCGGCCGAGGCGGCGTTCGCATCCCTCGAGAAGCACAAGCAGTGGCTGGAGGACATGGCGGCGTCTGCGCGAGAACTGGCCGGTAAGGCCGGGGCGCTCGAAGAGGTCCATCGCGGCGCTGTCGCGGAGCACCCCACGGTCATGGAGGTCGCCGCCCTCGACGCCGAGATCCTGGCCTCGACCATGGTGCCGGCACTGACCGTCATGCTGATGAACAAGCGCAAGAAGATGCAGGAGAAGTCCGAGGAGATCCTCGCGCGGTATGCGACCGGCGCCAACCAGCAGGCGATGACGCTTCCCGAGCCGCCGAAGATCAACCCACTGCCTGGTGCGTCGGGTGGCGACACCAGTAGCAACCCGAATCAGCCGCAGCCAACGCAGCCCGGCACGGGGCAGCCCGGTGGTGGGGGCGGGTCCGGTGGTGGTGGTGCCGGGAGTGGTGGAGGCGGCGGCGCTCCAGAGACCCCGAAGATGCCGTCGATTCCACAGCCCGACGTACCGGTGTCCGCGGCGTCGGCGCAACCTGAGACGGGGTCCGGCGGTGGGCAGCCGAGTGGCGGATCACCTTCTGGTGGCGGCGGATCGCCCAGCGGCGGCTCCGGAGCCGGGGCCGGCGGCGGGATGCCCAGCCTTCCCGACCTCGGTGGAGAACCGTCGACCGACCTTCCTTCACTCGACGACCCTGGGGTCAGCCCGGCCTCGGCCGGCGGCGGCTCGGGCGGCGGATCCGGAGGCGGGGGTGGCGGTATCGGCGCAATGCCGTTGCAGCCCAACGTAGGCGGCGTGTCCGTCGGACCCGGCGCCGGGGGCGGCGCGCCCGCCGGTGTCGGTGGTGGTCCGTCGGGAGGTGGGCCGGGCGGCGGCGGAGGCGGCATGGGTGGCGGTATGCCCATGCACGGCGCCGGCCACGGTCAGGGCGGTGCTTCGGAGAAGAAGCGCTCGCCAGGTCTGTCGCCCGACGAGGAGCTGTACAAGGAGGACCGCGCGTGGACGGAGGCCGTGATCGGCAATCGTCCGCGGCGCAAGGACACCGGTGACGCCAAGGACACCAAGTGACCGACGACATGCATCCCGAGGTCGCCGCCGTTCTCGCGCAGGCGCAGCGACTTCAGTCCCTGATGGACGATCAGCTCGACAAGATGAACACTCAGACGTTCACCGCGACGGATGAAACCGGAACGGTGGAGGTCACGCTCAACGGGCACAGCTGGCTGACCAACGTGTACCTCGAGGACGGCGTCCTGCGGTCCGGCGCCGAGGTCGTCTCGGCACGCGTCAACGAGGCCTTGGGGAAGGCGATGGCGGAGGCCGGCATGTCGATCGAGGCGGACCGTGAGTACATCGACTCCGTCGTCGCGGAGATTACCGGCGACGCGGCTGAGGAGCGCTGGACGTGAGGTGCTTGCGCCGGGTGTCGCTTTCTCGTAGCGGGGACCGCGTCTTCATGTTGTTTACCTCGGGCCTTGCCCGATGAGCATGCCGCCGCAAGGTGGGTGGCAGCCTGATCGACCGGGTGAACCGCCTTATGGGCGGCCGTCGTTCGGTCCGCAGGGTCCTCCGCCGCCGGGTTTCGCGCCGCCGCCTCCGGGCTTTCCAGGAGGACAGTGGCCGCCCCAGCAGCCACCCCCACCGAAGGGTGGCGGCTCGCTCAAGTGGCTGCTGATCGCCGTTGCGGTGCTGCTGGTTATCTGCATCGGTGTCGGTCTGACCCTATGGGTTACGCGTGACAACGACGGCGGACGGCCATCGGCTTCGCCGACTGAAGGCGCACCGTCGGACGTTGCCAGCGCCGCCGACACCGGGCCCATAGCGATCATTACGGAGGATCCGACGTGCGAAGAGTACACGGAGATCAACAACACGCTCAGCCGCGTCGAGGCTAACGGATGGAGCGATGTGCGCGAGCAATTGGGTCCAGCGGCGGAATGGACACCTGCTCAGCGTCAGATAGTCCAAGAGGTCGTCACTGCGATGGGCAGTGCAGCCGAGCAGGCCGCACAGCTCGCTGACCAAACACCCCATCGTGTGGTCCGGGAATTGTACGAACAGTTCATTGCATACGCGAAGGCCTACACGGACGCACTACCGGCCTACGCACCAGTCGACAACAACTTGGCCTCTGCCAACGTTAGCGCTGGCTCTGCGCTACTCGGAATATGCCAAGCAGTCAGTGGTGGCTCATCACGACGATCGATCGTCGTCGGCCCCGGTCCGAAGCCTGCCGCTCGCGTGCAGACACCAAGCGGCGAGGTGCCGGAACGCTTCGTTCAAACTTTCGACGAAACATGCCGCGAATGGGTCGACCGCGAAGCTGGCTTCGTTGCCGCCATGAAGGCCTGGGAGCAACTGGATCCAAGCAGCCCAGCTTCACAGTGGACCCCCGAGCAGCGCGCTGTTCAGGACGGTGCCTACGCGTTGATGGAGACACTGGCGGATCAGATGGACGCTGCGGCGGCGAGTTCCGATAACCCCGTGTTGTCCGATTTTAGCGTGCTCGCGGGCCGCTACCTGCGCGCCTACGTCTCTGCAGGCGACGCGTACACGGGTGCCGACAGTTGGCTGGCGTACACCGCGCTTCGGTTGAACAGCTTGGTGGGCAGTGCGTGCGACGCTGCATCTTGAGCACGGGCGAGCGGGCTACAGATCGTGGCCCAGTTGTCATGGCCTCTAGAACGGTGCAACGCGACCTCAACTCCTTGAATTAAGATTGCAGACGCAGCCTCGGTAGGCTGTCCAGATTTATCAGGAGCGTCGGGGGTCGAAGATGAGAACTCCGCACATCGGAGCGTGCCGGTGACAATGCCACCAGGAGACGGCTGGAACTATCAGCAGCGTCCACAGCCGCCCGGCACACCCGAGCACAATTACGGCGAGCAGTTCAGCGGTCAGCCGCTCCCCACTGCAGCGGTGTGGCCTCAGCAGCAAGCCCCGTCAAGAAAGCGCCGCACTGCGCTATGGACGCTTACCGGGCTGGCCATCGTTCTTGTCATCGCAATCACTGCCGGCGTCACCCTTCTCCTCGCCCGCGGCAATGATCCGCAACCGTCAAACCCTCCCTTACCAACGGATGTCGCAAGCACCGCTGACGCCGGAGCTGTCGGGGTCGTCACGAACGACCCCACATGCAAGTCGCTGACCGAGATCAGTCGCGTTCTCGCCGGCGTCCAGGCAAACGGTTGGAGCGCACAGAGGAAGACTTTGGGGCCAGTAAACGAGTGGACCGATGAGCAACGAGCTTTTATCGAGCCTGTCTCGACTGCGGTAGAAAACGCGTCCAACCAAATGCTCGGGCTTGCCGGGCAGACGCCACACCGGGTGATGCGAGAATTGTATGAGCAATACGCCGCATACGGACGCGCCTACGTTGAGAGCCTCCCCCGGTACGTGCCGTCCGACGACGCTTTGGCGGGCGCAAACGTAAGTATCGGTAACGCGTTAGTTGGAATCTGTACATCGATCGATCGGGGGTCTGTCAGCCGAGCGCTTACCTTGACAACGGTCGACTCACCCTCAGCTGCAACTGAGAACGCCTCGGGGGACGATCCCAAAATGTTTCTAACCACGCCGGGTGCGGAATGCGGAGCTTGGACCGACGTAAACGACAGGTTCTTGGCGGGGACGAACGCGTGGGCTTCACTCGACACTGATGTGCCGGCAGCACAGTGGTCGCCAGAACAACGGTCAGTACAGCTAGCGGCGCTGCCTACCTTTGCAACTTTCGCTGACGATGCCGAAGCGGTTGGCAGGAAAAGCGGCAACCCGGTTTTCGAAGATTTTGCCGTTCTAGCGGCGGAGTACGCCCGCGCCTACGTTACGACAGGCGATGACTACACAAGCGCTGACAGCTGGTTGAGCTATACGGTCCTCCGGTTGATAAATACGCTTTCTGCCGCGTGCCGGTTTGCGGCAAGCTGATCACGACCGAAGGCGAATCAATATGATGTCACATCGCCCAGCATCCGGCCATATTCAATGACTATTCCCCGTCCTGTCGAGAAGGACATGGACAAGATGACTACGCCGCCCCACGCGTGGCCGGCGTCCGACGAAGACGCCCTAAGTGATCGATCGACTGAGCTCAAGAATCTTTCGAATTCAGTTCGGCCAGCAGGTGACTCATGGCTCAACTCGACGACCAAAATATTCGACGGCAAGACATGGTTTGGTATCTCCGCGAGTGCTGCGCAGGGGAAAGTCCGCCGGCACGTTGCAGATATGCGAATCCTCGAAGGCTTGCTGAAGGCCGCAAGCGACTATTTTGCGACGAGCAGCGAAATTGTGAAGGCCGCCAAAACGGATATCACTGGTATCTCGAACGCTGCGCAAGCAGCTATAGATGAGATTCGCGCAATGAGTTTCGAAGACGAGCAGCGACGTGGGTCGATTATCGAGGACCTTATCGAAGCGGCGCTGAAGGCTAATACTAACGTTGTATCGTCGGCGCCGAATGCGTTGATTTCCGGCATGCCTTACCAAAGCGTGTTCGATAAAGGTGGAAATCCCCCGAACTTCGAGCCTTTCGTGACAAGAGCGGGCACCGAGGCCACGATGTCGCCTGCGAAAGCAGGTGGCGCATCGTCCAACCTGCGCTCCGAAGCCGGGGGCAGCGAAGCACCCGAGCGACCCCAAGAAGCTAAGGGTCCCGAGTCAGCCTCAAAAGAGACCACCACCGAGCAATCCACGTCGACAACCCAAGGGTCTGGTTCGGGCAATCAAACCGAGGCTGACGGAACTACGGTTGCCTCGCCAAACCAAGCGCCGGCACAGCCCGTCATCCAGCAAGTCACAAGCAGATCAGTTGGTCAAGATTCGGTGATCACGCCGGGTGGCCAGAGTGATGGCGCGGGTGGTGCTGTTCCTGTCCCTGCATCAGGCGGCCCGGCCGCAGTCGGCAACCCAGCTGCACCCCCCGCAAGTCCTGGCCCTCGCGCCTCGACGCCCGGGTCCACTCCCTCGATGTCCGGCCCCGGCACCACCGGCACCACCGGCAGCAGCGGCTCGCCCGGCTCCCCGTCATCGTCGTCGTCCTCCCCCGGCAGCCAGAACACCGGCGCGTCCGGCCTACAGGACGGTCGGAACCAGCTCGGCGAGAACGGCAAGGACGGTTCGCAAACCGGCGCTGGAGCCGGAGGCCAGGCCGGTGCTGAGGTCGGCCACGGCGCGGCCGTCCCCGGCGATCTCGCCAGCGCCGTGGACTCGGCCAACACCATCCCCGCGTCCCAGCAGCCGATCTCGGCCGCCGGTGCCGGTCCCATGCAGCCACTCGCTCACGCTCCCCTTCCCGTCGACACGGCCGCAGCGGCCGCCGCGAACGCCTCCAGTCACTCGGGCGGCGCATCTGGCGGATCCGGCGGCGGCCTGGGCAACCTCGGCGGAATGGGCGGCGGTGGCGGTTCGGGTGGTGGAGGCGGCGGTGGCGGCGGAGGTACGCCGTCAGCCCCGCCTCCGATGAGTGCTCCGCCCATGCCTCTCGGTGCGCCGGCAACGCCGACGCCAGCGGCACCGACGGCACCTGGTGCTGGTGGAGCCGCGGCCAACCCGGCATCGACCACGGCCCCCGGCGGTCCCAACGTCAACCCGGCGTCCGCCGGCAGGATCGACCAGGGCGCGATCGGTGCTGCACCCATCCCGGTGTCGACGTCGCGCCTGGAACGCGATGCGATCACTTCCGCCGCTGTCGGCGGCGGGGCAAACCGCAAGTCCAACAACGGCAACGCGGCCCTGATCATGGCGCGCCGGATCGCCGCCGCGTTGAACATCGGCGTGTCCGACTTCGGCTTCTACTGGGTCACCGGTCTGACTGCAGATGGTTCGATCGTGGTGGCGAACAGCTTCGGTCTCGCCTACATCCCCGAGCACGTCAACCTGCCGCGGCAGGTGGCCATGGCAACAGCCGACGAGAGCATCCCACCCGCCGAGCGCGCCAAGTGGGCCACCTACCCGGTCCTCGCGATCCAGGGTTGGGCCCGCGCGCACGAGCAGAAGTTGCGCGCCGTCATTGCCACCGAGGAGCAGTTCGCAAGCTTCGATCCTGGTGCGGCGAAGGTGATCCTGCGACCCGACGACATCCCCGAGTCGGGTCGGATGGAGGGCCGCAGCCGTCTCGAGGTCATCGCGCCGAACGCCGCCGCACACCTGGCGTCGGTTCCGGCCGCCTCGCTGATCGATCTCCTGCCACCTGCGCCGGCGGACACCATTGCGCCGGCGGATAACTCGAACGCGCTGTGGTTCGAACTCATCAAGCCGTTGATGAGCACTCAGCCCGAGCGCGCCGCCGTCCACCTCGAGGCGTTCGTCACCTACGCAGAGCACGCGCAGGAACAGGCGCTCTACCGTGCCCACGTGGCCGTCGACTCCGAGGCGCAGCGCGCGGCGATTGCCGACTGGGTCTACTGGCAGCACCTGGCGGTTTTGATGTGGGAAGCGACCGGCGCAGACGCCAACGCCTGAGTCGGCTTCGCCGTGGGGATTGAGGGGAGAATGGGATGACGATGCCGCCGCAAGGTGGGTGGCAACCGGATCGGCCCGGCCAATCTACATATGGGAGGGGCCCTTCGGGTTCGCAGGGTCAGCCGCCGCCGGGGTTCCCTGGCGGACAGTGGCCGCAGCCGATCCCTCCGTCGAAGGGTGGCGGCTCGATCAAGTGGCTGTTGGTAGGGATCGCCATTCTGCTGGTGGTCTGCATTAGCGTGGGCGTGACTCTGCTGGTTACGCGTGACTCCGACGGCGGTGGGACATCCTCGACTGACGCTGCACCGTCGGACGTCGCCAGTGCCGGTGACGCCGGACCGGTGTCTATCATCACGGAGGAGCCGACATGCAAGACGCTCAACACGATCAATCAAGGGCTATCAAAGATCCAGTCGCAAGGCTGGGGCGCCATGCGCGCGACGCTCGGCCCGGCCGCTACTTGGACTCCAGATGAACGGATCCAGATTCAAGCCGTTGCTGATGCCATGCGACGAGCTGCGGACCAAGCCGTTCCGTTAGCGAAGCAAACCCCGCACCGCGTCATTAGAGAGATTTACGAGCAGTTCATCGCCTACGGGCGGGCTTACGCGGACAGTGTGTCTGACTACCAACCGTCGGACAACGGATTGGCTTCAGTGAACGTGAACGCCAGCAGCGCGCTAGTCGGTGTCTGCAACACTATTGAGTACGGATCGGCCGGGCGGTCGTTGTCCGTGCCGGAAGAGTCGTCTCCAAAACAACTTAGTCCTGTCGGCGATCCCGGGAACCCTTCGCGCTTCATCCAGTCTGCCAGCGCAGCATGCACCAATTGGATTTCGCGACTCGACACGTTCAACGCATCTACATCAGATTGGCAAAGTAGAGATGGTGCGGTTCCTGCGTCGGAATGGACACCGGAGCGTAGAGCGATCGAAGAAAACGCTGCACCGCTGCTCGTACAGTTCGCAGATGCCTCATCGGATGCTGGTCGCAGCAGCGGCAACGCGGTGCTCGAAGATCTATCTGTAATGGCTTCTGTCTACGTCAAAGCATACGTATCAGCCCTCAGCAGTTATACAGACGCTGACAGCTGGCTTGTCTACACAGGATTTCGCATCGCGAATTTGATTTCCGGAGCGTGCGTTTCTATTTCCGAGTAAGTCGCCTGAAGTCCCTCGTCCGTTGACAAAGGAACGGGCCGCATGACGAAACCCCGTACCCCGGCCGCATAGCTGGCCCCTGGTTAAGCGAGGATGCCCCTCCTGAGCAATCGACGATCTCCCCGAGCGGGCACCGGAGGAGGCCGCCTGCTGCGGTGCGCCGTCGACTCCGAGGCGCAGTGCGCGGCGATGTCCGACTGGATCCACTGACAGCATGCCTCATCATCGATGCTGGCAACCAGGTAGTCGCCGACCTGCTGGACAGCCGGATCTGCCCTGGACATAGCCTAATTCAGATCAAGGGGTCCGTTGTACAGCGACTCACCGGTGTCAGTGTCGATGACCCAGGCATGCGGCGGAGCATCTGGTTCGGCGCCACCTCGAAGACACACGACCGTCTTCGGACCATTGGCGAAACAGCCCGAGGCGAGCATCCCTTCGGCGATCTCATGACGGTCCAACCGAACAGGATCGAACAGAAGTCTTCCCCTGGCCACATCGATGCCGATCACCAACCAGTGTCCATGGCCATGAAAAAGTCCCCACTGGTGGCCAAGCGGAGGTCCCCACTGGTGGCCAGATAAAAGTCCCCACCCCGTGTTCGTCGTGTCGATCAGGAACTGCGGGCCCCGATGGTGACGGTGAAGGTGCCAACCAGTCATCGTCACCATCGGGGAGTTCCATTGAAGTCTGCGAAGGACCGCATGGACATCATTTCTGCCTACCAACAGCTCGGGTCGTATCGGGCCGCCGCCGATCAGTGCGGCACCACCCACAAGACCGTCAAACGTGTCGTGGACAAGTTCGAGGCCAGCCAGGCCGGGGTGTTGCCGGCCCCGCGGGTCGAACGCGCGCACAACTATGATGAGGTCACCGGGTTGGTGGCCGAACGGGTGGAGAAGTCTCACGGCCGGATCTCAGCGAAGCGATTGCTCCCGAAGGCCCGAGCCGCCGGATACGCGGGTTCCGACCGTAACTTCCGCCGCCTCGTCGCCGAGGCGAATTCCTGTGGCGCAGTGAGAATCACCGCGGTCGCCGCCCGGCGGTATGGGAACCGGGCGAGTATCTGGTGATCGACTGGGCTCAAGCGGCACCGGGTTTGTTCCTGTTCTGCGCGGTGCTGGCGTTCTCCCGGTGGCGGTTCGTGCGCTTCGCCACCAACGAACGGGCCTCCACGACGCTAGCGTTGATCGCCGAGACCATGGCCGCCGCCGGTGGCGTCCCGGCGAGGGTGTTGGCCGACCGGATGGCCTGCCTCAAAGGCGGCGTCGTGGCCAACGTCGTCGTCCCCACCCCGGACTACGTACGACTGGCATCCCATTACGGGTTCGCCCCGGATTTCTGTCACGCGAGTGATCCGCAGTCCAAGGGCATCGTGGAGAACCTGTGCGGCTACGCCCAGGACGATCTGGCCGTGCCGTTGTTGACCGAGGCCGCCGTCACCGGGAAGCCGATCACTGTGCGCGATGCGAACGCCGCGGCCGAGGTGTGGTGCGCGGAAGTCAACGCGGCCGTGCATTCGCAGATCTGCGCGATTCCCGACGAGCGACTGATGATTGAACGGGAACTGCTGCAACCACTTCCATCGCTACGGTTGCAGATCGGGGCTCCCTCGGTGCGACGCAAGGTCGACCGCCTGTCCTGCATCCGGTACGGGTCGGCCCGCTACTCGGTGCCGATGAGATTGATCGGGACCACGGTGACCGTCATCGTCGATCACCACGAGATCCGCCTGCTCGAGCCCGCCACCGGGGTGATCGTCGCCGAACACGACCTCGTCGCCCCCGGTGGCGTCTCGGTCCTCGACGACCACTACGACGGACCCAGGCCGGCACCAAACCGTGGGCCGCGCCCGAAGACCACCGTCGAGAAGCAGTTCTGCGCCCTCGGCGCCGACGCGGAGGCGTTCCTGGTCGGTGCTGCGGCGATCGGCAACACCCGCCTGGCCTCGGAACTGGAGGTCCTGCTCGCCCTGGGCGCTGCCCACGGCACCGACGCCCTCGTCGCCGCGCTGCACCGGGCGGTGGCGTTCCGACGATTCCGGGCCGCAGACGTGCGCTCCATCCTCGCCGCTGGGACCGGAACACCCCAGCCCCGCCCCGCCGGCGATGCGCTGATCCTGGACCTGCCGGTGGCCCCGACCAGGTCGCTGGACGCCTACAAGATCACCCCGACCGTCGCCGACGGCGAGGTGAACCCGTGACCAAGCGGCCGCCGGTCATCGGCACCGAACCCGTTGCCCCACCGTCAATCCCGCCCTTGGCCGCCGACCTCGACGCCGGACTGCGCCGTCTGAAGCTCGCCGCGGTGCGGCGCACCGCACCCGAAGTACTGATCACCGCCAAGACTCAACGCTGGACCCCCGAGGAAGTCCTGCGCACCCTCATCGAAACCGAGTTGGCGGCCCGCGACGCCTCCAACGTCGTCAACCGACTCAAGGCCGCAGCATTCCCGGTGCCCAAGACGTTGGAGGGCTTCGACGTGGCCGCCTCCTCGATCCAGCCCAAGGTATTCGACTACCTGGCCAGCCTGGAATGGATTCGGACTCAACAGAACCTGGCGATCATCGGCCCAGCCGGCACCGGCAAGTCCCACACCCTGATCGGCCTGGGAACCGCAGCGATCCACTCCGGACTCAAGGTCCGCTACTTCACCGCCGCCGACCTCGTCGAGACCCTCTACCGCGGCCTTGCCGACAACACCGTCGGCAAGATCATCGAATCACTACTGCGAGTCGACCTGATCATCCTCGACGAACTCGGCTTCGCCCCGCTCGACGACACCGGCACCCAGCTGTTGTTCCGACTCGTCGCCGGAGCCTACGAACGCCGCTCCCTGGCCATCGGGTCGCACTGGCCCTTCGAACAATGGGGCCGATTCCTTCCCGAGCAGACCACCGCGGTCAGCATCCTCGACCGGCTGCTGCACCACGCCACCGTCGTCATCACCGACGGCCAGTCCTACCGCATGAAAGACGCCCACCACCGGAAGGAGCACCCCACACCAACCTAGGAATCACCGCACGGGGTGGATACATTTATCTGGCCACCAGCGGATACTTCAATCTGGCCATTGACAAACCAGTCCAGCGTGGTCATCGCGAGGAACGCGGCACGGTCCCCAGCGTTGCGGATCGTTGAGTAGCGGATGTGGGCGTTCGAATCCAATCCGAGTGCGGCTGCGCCAATCCTCCAGCCCGGCAACGGTTGACGCCGCATCGGCAGCGCGAATAGCGACTGCTGCGGCAACCCCAATACCGCAGCGGTGGGCAATTCGTTGCGCCCGGGCGCCCGTCGACGGCACAGCCGGTCGTCGTCGTCGTCGTCAGCATCAGGAGCACGACAAGTGCCGTCGCTGTCAGTCAAATCCGGATACGGGCAGTCACTGCACGGTGAACTTCTCGTCATGCAGCCGCTGAAGGGCGCGTGCGTCGGTCAGTTCGTCACGGTATTCGGGATGCTGCCAATAGAACCGCGTCCACTGAAGGAGCGCGTCACTGTTCGCGGTGATCGTGCCGGAGCCCAGCTTTGCGCTGCGGTTCTTGGGGAGGACGAAAACGATCATCTCGGTGAATGATGTCCTGCCCTTGAGCGGGTGATCGCGGATTTGTTCGACATCGTCCCAGGCCCGACGTGCGTATGAATTCCACTGACTGTCCCAGACTTCGAAACCTTCCGGATTCAAGCGCAGGTGTTTTCCGTCACGATATTTGGCACTGCGATAGAGAGTCGGGACCCCATAGACGACGTAGAAGATGCACGCGGCCGGCATGACCAATCCGTTCACATTGGACGGAATGAAGTCGACCAATCCGAATTGCGAGAATACGAGGAAGGCAATCGCCGACAAGACGCCCGTCAGGAGACCGGCGCTGAAGATTCGATCCGCGTATCTCTGCGGACGGACTGTGGTGCCTCCGGCTCCGTGTTCGGCTCTTGGATGCGCTGCTCCCGTTAAGGGAAAGGCCAAATGAAACAGAATGCTGAAAAGCAACAGTGAGGCGCCCGAGCAAAGCGTTGCCGTCAAGAGGCTGCCTCGGGCAAACCAGATTGCCGTCCAGATAGCGGTGAAACCGCCGCCGCCCATCAGAATGGCGAAGATGAACGCGAGGCTGAGGTAGCCCGAGGTCTTCATCGGGGACAAAGGATTGTTCCGATCCAGTTGGTCGGCGGGCCGTCGTGTTTCGGCAGACGATAAGTCGCCGTGGGCGGCAGGCTTTCGTGTGCGCCGTTTATGGCGGACCAGGGCGAGCGGGTGGCAAGCGGATGGACCGGCAGGCGGCGCATGCCTGAAATAACCCCCAAGCCAAAGCATGGATCGAGGTGACGCCAGGCCCGGACCCCATCCAGCCCCGAAGTCCCACCTACAAACTGATCGTCGAATCCGGCGCGGCGTGCCGCGGGCCCGAAGGCTTCTGGTCGGGCACGGCCGAATCCGACTGCGGAGCAGGCTGAACGGGCGCCCGATCGCTTCGATGCTGACCGCCGGCGGCCTCGTGCTTCTCGCGCTCGCGGCGCTCCTCGGCAGCACGCTGTTCTGCGGCACGCTCCTCGGCGCTCTTCTGATCTGGCGCGGGATCCTGCGGAGGCGTCTCCGCCCCGGCCTTACCGGTTCCCTCGCCGCCCTTGCCCGCCATCTGACTGATCTGCTGCACGCCCTGCTGCGCGCCCTGCGTCAGACCGCCGACGGCGCCACCGAGTGCGCCCATGGCCTGCTGCGGCATCTCGGCCGCCTTGCCCGCCATGCCCATCATTTGACTCATCACGTCACTGCCGCCGCCCGCCGACGCGCCTGCACCAGCGCCCGCCTGAGCGGCGGCACCGGCACCGGCAGCGGCTCCCCCACCACCAGCACCGGCGCCGGCACCGCCGCCACCCGAGCCGGTCTGATCGAACCTGTGCTGCTCGTACTTCGACGCGAGGTCCTCGTCGGTGCCGAGGTACTTCTGCGCAGCGGCGATGATGTTCCCCGCCGTCTCGCTGGCTGCCGCCTTCACCTTCGGCAGGCCCTCGATGATGGGCGTCTCGAGTTCGGACACCTTGCCCCTGATTGCCATCGACAGCGCGTCAGAGCCCGTCACGCTGAACTCGGCGGGTGGGTCGGGGAGAGATTTGGCCGACGTCTGGAGGTCGTTTCCCAAGCGCGACAGCATCTCCGGATCTACCCGGAGGATGTTGCCGCCTGCACTGTTGCCCACACCCATGTCACACCACTCCTAGAACCGCAGGTTCCGCAGCACGTCATACACGCCGGCGATCCACAGCAGCAGCGGGATCACCGAGGCGATGGCGATGCCGTCGAGAAGTTCGAGGATTCGCTTCGTCACCGGCGACACGCGCCGCACGCTGTCAGTGGCACCGATGATGATCAGCGCGAGTCCGCCCAGCGCCGCATAGACGATCAGCACCAGCCACGCGCCGCTGGGATCCCAGTTGCACAGCCGGAACGCCACGCCCGTGGGGATGACGACGACAGTCGCGAGAAGCGCCCACGCACACCACCGTTCGGCGTACAGGCGCGACCTGAACGCACACACTGCCGTCACCAGTCCTGCGACGATCAGGCTGTGCACGAAGAAGTGCCCCTGCACCACCACGGTGACGGCTCCGGCGGCCAGCACCAGCGCGCCCGCGCTGACGAAGCCGATCAGGAGTTGCTTGGCGAGGTGGCTGCGCTCGGTCAGCCGCGCGGCCGACTCCGGCACCGAGGCGATGATCGCCTGCCACGTCGGCGTCTCCTCCTCCGACGGGTTCGGCGTCGACACCGGATCCAGCAGTTCGTCGTTGTGGACGGACTCGCCGGGAGCCGGGATCGGCGGCAACGCGATGCGCGCCACCGCGACGGTCAGCTTCGCCGCGTTCGTGACGACCATCAGACCGAAGGCGATCGCGCCGGCCGGAACCCAGAACGCCCACCCGTAGCCGAAGGCGATCGCCGCGGCGGTGACCGCGACCGCGGACACGGCGAGGAACGAGGCCAGTTCCGCGCGCTTGCGCGGACCGCCGCGCGTCGCCAGCACCATGAGAAGCACCACCGCGGATGCACCGGCGACGTTGGGGGCCCCCAGGCCCTCGATGCCCCGTGGGATCGGGACCGCCAGCGCGGCGGCGCCCGCCAACAGCGGCGCCGCGGCGACCAGCAGGCTCTCGCACATGGCGACGTTGCCGTACCGGTTCTTGGCGAGGAAGCTGCCGCCCAGGACGGCGAGGCCGAGCAGTCCGATGGCCGCCGTCCACCACCAGCTGTGCCCGGTCGCCGACCACGCACGCAGCACCGCGATCGTCAGAACCAGCGTCACCACCGGGACGGCCAGGCCGACGAACCGGTTCAGCGCGGTGCGATCGAACTCCGGCGACTCGTCGAGGACGGCGATCGCATCGATCACGTCCTCGACCAGCGGCCGGTAGCGCTCCGTGCGGCTCACCGACACCAACGTCAGCAGCGACCCGTCCACGATGCCGGCCTCGTCGAGCGACTCCGAGGCCTTCAGCGGCGGGGCACCCGGACGCGCGAACGCCCACTCGCCCTGGGCCTTGAAGTCGAAGCCCGCGAGCACGTCCTTCGGGGAGTCCTCGAGCAGTTCGGCCAGCACGGAGACCGTCTCGTCGATGTAGGTCTCGACGGGTGCAGCCGCGGGCAGCACGAGGTCGGTCATGCGCTTGCCGGTCAGGATCGTGACCCGTGTGGTCGACGGCCGCCCGGACGTCACGCCCGACGTGCTGGGTGCGGCTGCGGTGGTGGTCACCGCCGTTCGAGCCGGTCGAAGTCGTCGGACAGCGCTGCGGCCAACTCCACGATCCGGCGTCGGAACGTGTCACTGAGGAGTTCGAGCTGGATCTCCGTGCCCGCGGCGATGTGCTTGTCCCACGGCAGGACGATGACCCGGCCGGGCGCAACGTGACGCTCGAACTGCTGGACGAGGTCGTCGACGTCGATGTTCGGCTTGCCCGGGACGACGTGGTTGATCACCACGCAGGACCGGCCGAGCAGATCCTGATAACCGTTCTGCCGCAACCAGTCCATGGTCACGGCGGCCTGCCGCGCGCCGTCGATCGAGGCGCTCGCCACGATCACAAGCCCCGACACGGTGGACAGCACGCCGCGCGATCCGGACTGGAACAGACCGGCGCCGCAGTCGGCGAGGACCAGGTTGTAGTACCGCGACACGATGCCGACGGCGGCGGACCAGTCCTCCTCGTTGAACTCGCGACGGGCGCCGCTGTACTCGTCGGACGACAACACCTCGAGGTTGGAGGTGTTCATGCTGGTGTACGCGCGAATGTCGTTGTAGCGCGCCAATTCCTTGTCGGACAGCAGGTCCGCGATGGTCGCCGCCGACTGCCGGCCGGCGCGGTCGGCGAGGTTGCCGCCGTCGGGATCGGCGTCGACGGCCAGGATCCGGTCACCGCGGATCTTGCTCAGCGCCGAACCGAGCGCGACGGTGGTCGCGGTCTTGCCGACGCCGCCCTTGAGACCGAACACGCCGATCTGGTACGAGTCGCGGGCGTTCCTGCGGATGCGCGCGAACAGGTCGAGTTCGTACAACTCGTCGGGCGAAAGGCCGACGTTGATCCTCGTCAGCAGGAAGAGGAAGCGACGCCACCCCTTCTGCGACGGCATCTTGACCGCCGAGCGGACCCCGACGTGGGACAGGGCGTCGATCGCACGGTGGTTGCCCATCGACGCGGCGGACGCGACGGCGGGCTGACCGCCCGTCCACGCGCCCGGGTTGTCGGTCTGGTCGAGGAAGTGCTGCGACGGCGCGGGCGGAGGCGCGTGGCGCTGCTGCTGCGCGGGAGGCGCGGCGAACTGCTGCTCGTAGCGCGCACCCTGCTGGCCCTGGGACTGCGGCGACCGCATCATGCCGTTGGGCTGCGCGCCGTGCTGCGGGCCCGCGGCGCGGGTCGGGGGGATCTGGCTGGTCACCTCGCTGGCGCGCGGCGGCGGCGTGCTCGACTGCGTGGCCGTCGGCGTCACGGGCATCGGCTCGGCCGGCGGCGCGGTGCGTCCGGTGCCGGTGGGCATCGGGGTCGCCGAAGCCGCCAGTGCGGCTTGCACGGCCTTCGGGTCGACGGTCGTCGTCTCGTCGTCGCCCGCTTCGGCGGGGTCCGACGAGTGGAAGAGCCGGTCATAGTCGGCCGACATGGAAACCCCTCAGCTGATCGAAGATGGTGAAACACGAAGTGAGGTGGGCGGGAGGGCCTCAGTCAGACGAATCCAACCAGATATCGAGGCCAACCCGCCCACCTTCGCGCTTCGTGGTGCTACGCGAACATCCCGGTGACGCCGGCTTCGGTCTGCGCCATGGTCTGGCCCGCCTCGCCGATGGTCTGCGCCAGGTTCTGCAGCGCGTTGTTCAGTTCGAGCGACGCCTCGTCCCAGCGCATCTGCACGGCCTGGTAGGCCTCCGAACCGGAGCCGCCCCAGACTGCACCCAGTGCGCCGAGCGACTGCTTGCCCTCGTCGAGCAGGCCTGCGGTGGTTGCGACGGATCCCTGGATCTCGCCGGAGCCGCCCTCGATGCCTGCGAAGTTCCACAGCTGTTCACCCATGTTGATTTTCTCCGTTTCCGTGTCTGTTTGAGCTAGGTCAGATGTTCATCGCGGACGACAGCGTCGAGGTCTGATCCTCGTCGGTCGACGTGTACTGCGTGCCGGACTGGTGGATGTTGCTCGAGATGTCGTTCAGCTGCGTGATCTGCTGCTGAGCGGCCTCGTGGAAACGGACCAGCGCGGCCTGGGCGGCCGTACCGGCCTGGCCGTGCCACTGGCCGGCCAGCGAGCCCGCGGTGGACTCGACCTGTGCGATGACGCCCTTGAGCTCTCCGGAGATGCGCTCGAAGTTGGCTGCCTCCTTGGCGAGGACAGCGGCATCGGTATTCATCTGTGCCATCGGTGTTTACCTTTTCTCTTTTCCTGTGTCCTCACCATGGGACATGGCGAGTCCTTCCGCCCCCTTGGGCCGGGAAGTCTTTGTCGAGAGACGACTCACCAGTCGTCGCCCTCGTCCTCACTCAGGTCCTGAGTGAGTGGTGACGGCGCCTGCAAGCCCTGCTTGTTGCCGCCACCCTTCTTCTGCTGGGCCATGTGGCCCATCGGGGCCCCACCACCCGCGCCGTTGACCGGTGCGAGACCCGCTCCACTGGAGCCGGCTCCGGCGCCCACCGGCGCCTTCTCGGTGCTGCCGACCAGGTTGCCCATCAGCGGCGTCTGGGCCATCGAGCCACCCATGCCGGGCAGCGACGCCGCCCTGACCAGCCCGGCACCCGAACTCAGCCCCGACCCGCCCGCAAGCGGATGGTTCGAGAACGGGCTCGCCCCGATCAGTCCGATCTGGGCGGGTTCCGAATTGCCCATCGAGCTGAACATCGACGTCATCTGCTGCAGCGGGCCGGTGAGCTGCTGCAGCGGCTGCGTAACCATCTGCATGCCCTGCTGCGGCAGCTGCATCGCCATCTGCCCCAGCTGCGACCCGACCTGCATCGCCATCTGGGTGCCCTGCTGCATCGGGTTCTGCTGCGCAGTGGTCTCGGCCTTCTGCGCCTGACTCTGCGCCTGCGTGCTGCCCTGGTTCCCCATGGCCGACATGCGGCCGGCGGTCAGTGCCACCGACTCGAGCTTGGCCCTCGTGCTCACCGAGGCGATCGACATCTCCCGGACCAGTGCCCCCGGCGCCATTGCCGCGGTCTGAGCCGACGCCGTCGCCACCGCGCTCTCGCCCACCCCGGGGATGACGACGGGCTTGACCGGGAGGATCGGCTCGAACAACGTGTTGGCCGTGGTCTCTGCCTGGTAGGCGTCCATGACGCCCGCCGCCTGATTCCACATCCGGACGAAGTAGTCCGCCTCGTTCATCCCGATCGGGACCGTGTTGACCCCGAGGAAGTTCGTGGCGTGCAGGACCCCTCGCGTCACGTGGTTCTGTTCGATCTCCGCCAGCGGTGGCGTCGTCGTCAACGCCGCGGTGTAGGACGTCGCCTGGGCCGACGCCTGCAGTGCGCGCTTCTGCGCCTGCATCGCCGTGGTCCGCAGCCACGTAACCAACGGCATCGTCGCCGCGACCGCCCGCTCACTCGCCGATCCCGACCACGCACTGGTCAGAGCCGCCAGGCTCGACATGAGTTCGTCGGCCTGCGTCTCCAGCAGAATCGCCAGCGCTTCCCACCCTGCTGCAGCCTGCAGCATCGGCACCGGCCCGGCACCCATCATCAACCGTGAGGTGTTGACCTCCGGAGGGACGGCATGCCACAGCATCGTGGGAATAGCAGCGATAGCGACCATGATTTGCTAGAAACTCGTTTTCAGCTCACGGAGTTGATGTCGTTATTACGACAGGACGGCGGCGTTCTCGCCGTCGACCGTCGTGTAAACGCTGGCGATTTCCATGTAGGCGGCGCCGGTGCGCGACAGCTCCTCCTGAGCGAGGGCGTTGAGCGCGAGGGTCGAGGCACCCTCCATGGCAAACGCCATCGCGGCCTGCAGCGAAATCTCGTCCGCACCGGCCGGCGCGAGTGCCGTGACCTCGGCCGTTGCGGCAGTACCACCGGCGAGACCACGCACGCCATTCGCGACCACCTGGGCTCCGACGCCGACTGCAGCGGGGTTGTGTGACATGGGTTCCATTAGCGGATTCTCCTCATCAATTCCGAACACACTGGGAAGCAACCGAAGCGGCGGCATTACGAGATTTACCCATCCCCGTCATGTGATCCCCCGACCCGTTTGCTGACTTCTATTCGTCAGCGTTGCTGAATGACTGCGTTGAATATTACCGGGCCTCTGGAGGTGCTGCGAACACTTCTTCTTCGGGGGGATCCACGTAGGGGGCCTGGATGACCTCCTTGCCCTCCGGCGACACGAGAAATGCCTGGCCAGGGGGCCTGCGCTTGAGCTTGATCTCGCTGGACGGGAACTCCGTCTTCTCGCCCGAGAGGAACATCGTGGGGGATCCGGCACCGAATGCGGCACCCACGAACTTGTCCATCGTCGCCCGATGCGCCTGGCTCATCTGACACGTCACGACGATGTGCAGCCCGATGTCGGCGGCCGCCGGGAGCAGCGGACCGAGCGGACCCATCGGCGGCATCACGCCGCCGGCCGCGACGATCATGTGCCAATCGTCGACGAGCAGCACGATGTCCGGACCGGTCCACCAGGACCGGGCACGCAGTTGCGCGGTGGTCAGGTCCGGCGGTGGGAGCCGCTTCTGCAGGTTGACCGCGAGCGCCTTGATCGACTCCTCGAGCGAGGAGTTGTTGCGGTTCACCGCGCCGGCGGCCAGCAGATGGCTCTGCGGGACCGCGTCGAGCAGGCCCGACCGGTAGTCGGCCAACATGAACCGCACCTGCGACGGGTCGTTGCGCGAGCAGATCGCCTTCGCGACGGCCTGAGCGATCGTCGTCTTGCCCGACTTGGGCGCCCCGAAGATCAGCATGTGCGGCGTCGAGTGCATCGGGTTGTACGCGACCGAGAGGTCGGACTCGCGCAACCCGATCGGCACCGTCCACCTGGTGCGGTAGTCGCTCTCCGGTCCCGGCGGGTTCGGGTCGAGGTCGTGTAGGTAGATGCGTTCGGGCAGCACCCTGACCTGCGGCGCCTGCACCGAGGTGAGCGACGCGATGTGCGCCACCGCCTCGGTGATGGCCGGCACCATGTCCTGTGCGCTGTGCACGCCGTCGAGGCGCGGGACGCCGATCATCAGGTGGTGCTTCTCCATCGACACCGCTCGGCCGGGCCGGTTGGCCGGGATCTCGCGGGTGATGCGGTCGATCTGCGTCTCATTGACGTCACCGAGCCTGAACTCGACCTTCGTCCCGAGGTAGTCGCGGACGCGCGCCTTCAGCTCAGTCCAGCGCGGCGTCGAGATGATGGTGTGCACGCCGAACGCCAGGCCCTGGCCGGCGATGTCCTGCACCACCGGCTCGAGGTCCGGGAACTCCGAGACGAAGGCCGGCCACCCGTCGATGACGAGGTAGACGTCGCCGAACGGGTCGGCCGACGCCGGGTGACTCGGATCCTCGCGCAGCTGCCGGTACGTCGCGATGGAACCGACGCGGTGCTGCTTGAACATCGCCTCACGGCCGCGCAGCACGGCCTTCATCTCCGCCACGACGCGGTTCACGCGGTCGGGCTCCGACCGGGTCGCGACGCCGCCGACGTGCGGCAGGTCCTCGAGGTACATCAGACCGCCGCCGCCGAGGTCGATGCAGTAAAACTGCACGGTCCGCGGGGTGTGCGTCGCAGCGGCCGACAGGATCAGCGTCTGCAGGAACGTCGACTTGCCGGTCTGCGGCGCTCCGCCGATGGCGATGTTGCCGCCCGCGGCCGACGTGTCGATGCCCCAGACCTCCTGCCGGTGCCGGCGCGGCTCGTCCATGATGCCCAGCCCGAAGCGCAACGGCTGGCGCTGGTCGCGCTCGACGAGTTCGTTGACCGGCGTGGGATCGGTCAAGGGCGGCAACCACATCCGGTAGGCGCGGACCTCGCCGATCGCCAACTGGTTGAGGACGACCTCGCGCAGTACCCGCTGTTCCGGGTCCATCGTCGTCACGAGATCACCGGCTCGGCGATGGGCGCGGCGGTGAACGGCCGGATGTGCACGCGGCTCACCGCGGCGTGCTTGGGCGCCGCGTCACCGTTGTCCGACAGGGATGCGGTCGGGACGTATGGCTCGCCGGTGTAGATGCTCTTGAACTTCGCGGGGTCCTCCATGCCGACGCGCAGGAACCCGACACCGCTCTCCTTGTTGGTGATGTACTGCGCCTCCGGCGTGCCGATCACCGCCTTGGACTCCGCGGAACTGGTGGTACGCAGCGCGATTCGATACGTCAGGTTCGGCTCCAGCTTGTCGATGCGCACGCCGCCGGTGTTCAGCGACTGCGTCGCGAGCAGCAGGTGCACGCGCAGCGACCGGCCGACGCGACAGATGCGGTCGAACAGTGCGATGAAGTCCGGGTGGTTCTGCAGCAGCTCGGCGAACTCGTCGACGACCACGAACAGCGTCGGCAGCGGGGCGAGGTCCGCCCCACGCTCGCGGTGCTTCTCGTACTCCGCGACGCCGGACAGCGCGCCCGCCGCGCCGACCTGGATGCCCGCCTGTCGCAGGATGGACTGGCGCCGGTCGAGTTCACCGGAGAGCACCTCGCCCATGCGGCTGACGAGTTCGGCTTCCTCCTCCATGTTGGTGACCACCGCGGCGGTGTGCGGCAGCTTCTCCATGCCGAGGAACGTCGATCCGCCCTTGAAGTCGGTCAGCAGCAGGTTGACCTGATCGGGGTGGTGCGTGGCGACCAGCGACAGGATCAGCGTGCGCAGGAACTCCGACTTGCCGGAACCCGTTGTCCCGATCAGCATTCCGTGCGGACCGGCGCCGAACTCCGCGCCCTCCTTGATGTCCAGGTACTGGATGTCGCCGGTCTTCAGCTCGTGCCCGAACGGGATCTTGAGGCGGTCGCGGTCGGTGTCGCTGAACATCCGCCACCGGTTGGGCGTGACCTCCTCGATGGTCTGCGCGCCCACCAGCTGGTGCCACTCGGTGGCGACCTTCTTCTGCACCCGCGTGCTCTTGTCGATGATCGTGCCGGTGATCGACCACCCCGCGAGCTTGCGGGCGATGCGGGCCGCCTGGCCGGAGGTCATCGTGTCGGTGGTGCTGGTGACCAGCCGGAACGTCTGGTTGGGCAGCCGGTCGTCGGCCGTACCGCTCGGGTCGACGCGGATGCGGTAGGCCGAGCCGCGGTGGTTGCCGAGGGTGATGACGGTGACGCCGGCGCGGCCGTCCACCGGGAACCCGGCCTTGCCGCCGGTGAGGTCGATGACGACGACGTAGGGACCGGCGGGTGCGGAGTCGGCGGTGTGCGGTCCGCGCGCCGTCAGGTCCGAGAGCCCGTCGGGACGGGTGAACACCAGGCGCGTCGCGCCCGCGGCGTCGGTGTCGGTCTGGTGCTGGGTGTGGGGCAGCCACTTCAACCAGGACCACTGCGGGTCCTCGGGGTTGTCGGTGAGCACCCGCAGCTGCAGGAGGTCCGGCGGATGGAACACCGCCAGGTGGCAGATCATCGCGGTGAGCAGCCCCGCGGAGTCGCCGTCGCCACCAATCGCGATGGTCGGGAAGGTGCGCAGCTGAACGAGTTTCGGGCAGTCGTGGATCAGGCCGTGGGTGCGCAGGAACTTGGTCACCCACATGTGGCTGACCGGCTCGAGGTGGGGTTGCGGGGCGGCCTGCGGGCCTGCCAGCTCGCCACCGACCGACGGCTTCAGCAGCCGGTCGACGGCCGGTTCGGTGCCCAGGCCGATGCGCACGGCGGCGTAGAAGTCCGAGCTGGCCTGACGCGACCATTGCCGGTGCGTACCGATCAGCGACAGCAGGTCGTCGGGATGCGGTGCGTGGTAGTTGAAGAACGTGACCTGTGCTGCCGCCGACGAGGTGACCCGGGTCCGCAAGCCGGCGAGGTAGCGCAGGTATTCCTTGCGGTCGGCGTTGATCTCGGGCACCTTCTTGCCGCCCGAGCCGCCGCCCGCCATCATGCCGACCGTGCCCATGACCATCATCAGCGGCATCATCAGCATGTACGGCGAAAGCTGCCGAACGCCGGTGAAGATCATGATCGCGATCATGCCGAGCATGCAGCCGCCCATGACGTAGGGCAGCGCCTTCTGCATGCCCGACGGCGGGATCTCGACGCCGAGGTCGTCGGGTGCCGTCACGTTGATCTCGCCGGGCGTCAACCGGGGACCACGCTTGATGGTGGGCGTGAACTTCTTCGTGGTCATCGGGGACCTCCGGTGTTGGCGGCGGGCTGAGCGCCGTTCTTGCCGTTGGGGATTGGCCTCGGATCGGGATCCGCCGGCAGCGTGTCGTGCTCGAGGAGTGCCGCCTCCTTCGACAGCACCGGTCCGTCGACCAGCAGGCTGACCACCTGCCAGGGCGCGGTGACGGGCCCCGACAGGCCCAGGGTGCCCGCGGTCTCCTCGTTGGGCAGGCCGTAGCGGACGCCCTGCGGGTCGATGTAGTACAGACTCTCGCCGTACCGCGGGTCCGGCGACTGCAGGCGGATGAACTGTCCGCCGTTGATGTAGACGGTCGAGTCACCGCCGATCTGGTCGATGCCGTTGTTGATGGCCGTCGCCGGGATGGGCAGCCGGCGGCCGACGACCACGCTGGACTTCGGCGCCTGCGAACCCGCCTCCCGCGTCCACGCCCAGCACAGCGTCGGGGTCTCCTGACGCTGGAGCGTCTGCAGCGGCTTGTCCGGCAGCGGCGACACGAAGACCTGCTCGGTGATCTTCGCGACGTCGCTCGACTCGATGGCCGGCGGCGCCACCAGGTCGTAGGAGTTGGTCGCGCGCAACGCCGCCGCGGTGGTGTCGTTGACCTTCGCGACGCCGTCGGTCAGGACCACGTAGAGCTGCTCACCGGACTCGGTGACGGTCTTGAACACCGACCCGTTCACCAGGTTCGCCGGCAGTCCGACACCGTTGGGCGCACCCGCGGCGGCGATCGCGGGCAGCTGCCACGGCCCCACGTTGGGCAGCGCGTTGAACAGGCCCTCCGAGATGGGGGTGGCCTTCGCGGTGACGGGGATGCCCACGGCCGAGGTGACGGCGCGGTCGGACAGGTCGATCGCATGCCGGCCGGTGGCGGTCACCAGCCAGTCGTCTCCGGCGTAGGTGACCAGCATCGCCTGGTCGGGACGCATCACGCCGACCGTCGAGTCGGTCGTCAGCGGCAGCACGATGACCGACGTATCGATGGTCGGCGCAACGCTTTCCGCCTTGGTGACGGTGTCGCACAGCGTCCACGTCGACTCGCCGACCGCACTCACGGGCGTCGCATACGGCGCACCGGGGATGCCGATGGGCTGTCCCTTCGACATGCGGTTGAGTTCCTCGGACTTCACTGCCGACGGCGTGCCCGCGTTGCCCAGCACCAGGCGCGCCGACGTCAGGTTGTACACCGGGCGCAGCTGATCGCTGTTCGGCATCACGATGTAGAGCTGGTTGGTGGTTCGATCGACCAGAAGCGTGTCGCCGCTGCGCTTGCCGAGCGGCTTGAAGTAGGCGAGCAGCGCGGCGCCCAGACAGATCACCACGGCCAGGATGATGCCCGCCGACACCGCGCGGCTGTAGAACTGCAGCGGATCGTCGAACATGCGGGTGTCGCGCCGCACGATGGCGTGCTCGACGCGGCGCAGCAGGAAGCGCCAGCCGCTGACCTGGATCTTGGTGGTGAGTCTGAAACCTGCCATGACGTCGTCTGCCCTAACCGCTGATGTTCAGTCGCGCGTGCACGGCATCGATGGCATCGGCCATGTCCTGTCCACCGATCTCGCTGAGCTGCTCGACGCCGAGGTTCTCGAAGTCCATCGACCTGGCCAGCCGCATGTCCCGGTATTGCTCCCCGGCCTCGACCAGTTGCCGCGCGTACCGCCCGTTGCCCGCGATGTCGAGCGCCGGCTTGTTGTTGAGCGTCCGCTGGCTCAGCAGCGTCGCGGCCTCGAAGATCCGCTTGCCCGCCTCCTCGCTGAGCACCGAATCATTGTTCTCAGCAAGCACTCTCGCGATCTCACCGATCTCCTCGGGTGCGTACGAGTCGAACTCGATGCGGGTGGAGAAGCGGGAGCGCAGGCCGTCGTTGGTCTCGAGCAGGCGGTCGATGTCGTTGCCGTAGCCGGCGATGATGACGACGAGGCGGTCGCGGTCGTTCTCCATCCTGGCCAGCAACGTGTCCAGGGCCTCGGTGCCGAACGGGTCGGCCTGCCCATTGCGCTCCTGCACCAGGGTGTACGCCTCGTCGATGAACAGCACACCGCCCAGCGCCCTGTCGATCGTGCGGGCGGTCTTCACCGAGGACTGGCCCTCGTACTCGGCGACGAAGTCCTTGCGGGAGGTCTCGACGAGCTTGGGCTCCGCGATCACGCCGAGGCCGGCGAGGATGTTGGCCACCACCCGGGCGATCGTCGTCTTGCCGGTACCGGGCGGGCCGGTGAAGATCATGTGCTTGGACTGCTGGGCGACCTTCATGCCCCGCGCCGCCCGCACCCGCGCCATCTGCGTTGCGGCACGGTATCTCTCGATCTGATCCTTGACCCTGGCGAGGCCGATCTGACGCTCGAGTTCCTCCTGCGCCTCGGCCAGCAACCGCTCCCTGCCCGACGTGTCGGCCACGACGCTGCCCGGGTCCCACGGATCCGTGCGCGACGCGATCTTCTCCGGGGTGGTGGTGGTGATCCGGTAGGCGGGATCACGAAGTGCGGCAGTGACCTTGGGCTCCGCGTGGGTGGCCTGCAGCCACTCGAGCAGCGCCATGGCGGACTCCTCGTTGCCCTGGCTGCGCCGCGTCATCGCGAGGTACCACGCGATCGCCGTCGCGCACGCCTCGCCCGCCGGGGATGAATTCGACTCGGTGAGACGGCGTTCGGCCTCGGTGAACAGGCCGAGGTTGGCGGCGGCCACCCCATGGGCGACGCCGCCTGCCGCACCGAGGAACTTGTCCGGCCAGTTGCTCGCGCCGCGCACCTCGTCGATGACGTCGGTCCACCGCTCGGCCGCGGCGTACACGACCGCCTTCATCCAGGACACGAGGTGCTCGGCACCGGCCGACTGCGCGCCCTCGAGCGCCTCCATCGCGTCGGCGTAGTTGCCGCCGTTGGCCTCGCTGACCGCGAAGCCCATCACGAGGGCCAGCGGTGAGTTCACCGGATAGGTGATGTCGCCGAACTGCCCGCCGATCGGCACCCGCGCATTGACGGCGTTCATCGAGATCTCGGCGGCACCCGCCAGCTGACCGAAGTTGCCCCGCGAGAACCAGGCCCGGAACAGCGTCACGCGGTCGGTGTCGCCGCACCGGATGCGGCCCACCCACGCGTCGCACGCCGTCTCGTCGTACGAGGTGATCTCGGTGAAGAGTTCCAACGCGCGGGCCGGGGAATTGCCCAGCATTCCGACGGCGCTGCCGAAGAGTCCTGCCAACTGGTCAGTCATGGTCACCTGCATATCGGGTCGAGAAGACCGACGCGCGCGTGCGGTCGGCGTCCTCGGGGGACGGGAGGTCGAGGTCTCGTCGGAGGAAGTCACGGGTGGCGGCGTCGTCGTGGCCCTGTTGTCGCATGCCCTCCAGCATGAAGGCGTACTGGGCGGACCGGGCATCCTGCGTGGCCAGCCCGGCGATCACCACGATCTCGTCGGCGAGTTGCGACTCGCTCATCCGGGTGACGCGCGGGGACAGTTCGACCAGGCTGATCCGGCCGTCGAGGAACGCCGACACGGTCACGGTGCCGGGAGGGTTGGTGACCGTGAACAGCGGGACCGGAGGCTCGTCGGACACCGGGTCGGCCGAGACGGCCATGACCGGCCAGGCCTCGTCGTCCTGACCGGAGTGGACCGCCTCGTCGTCGACCGCGGGGTAGTTGACGTAGTCGTCCAGACCGGCGAGTTCGTCTCCGGGCGCGGAGAAGTCCAACGAGGACAGGTCGTCGTAGTCGTCCTGCTCGTCGTCGAAGTGGTGAGGCGAGTGGTCGTCCACCAGTGGTGTGTCTCCGTCCGTGCTCAGTCGGCGTAGGCGTCTGTCTCGGATTTGTCGAACCACCCCTTGGACGGCAGGAAGTCGAGCAACCCGTCGAGCGCGCGCTGCAGGTTCTCCTTGGTCCCCGGGAGGAAGCTGCCGTACAGGTCACCGTTGACCCGTCGCGGGATGGACACGATGCGCCCGTGGCGGGAGTCGAGGACGCCCGCGGCCACGTCGGTGTTCGTGACGGTGCCGCCGGGATGCCGCTCGATCGCGGTGATCTCGACCCAGCTGTTGGGTGCCGCGATCGCATCGGAATAGATGCGTGCGGACGGCGGCGCGATGCCGAAACGGCCCAGCTCGTTCGCCGTCGCCGACTCGCCCAGCAGGCTCGCCTGACCCGTCAGCGGCTCGACGTCGGCGGGGGTTCCGGCGCCCAGGACGACGTTCACCATCCCGGCCAGCCCGACCTGGGGTGCGACGCGCTGCAGGACCAGCAGATCCCCGTCCCGAGCTGCGACGACATGGCGATCCCCCTTGCGGCACACGGTGAAGCGGATCATCTTGCCACCGACGTCGCGGCGCCACCACCTGCCTTCGAGGGTGCGATCGGCGCGGCTGAGGGTGTCGAGCATCGCCGCGACCTCGGCGTGCGGTTCGCCGAACACGTCGAGCACGCCCTGGGCCGTCAGGTCCCGCGTCACCTGCTCCCAGACGATGTCGCGGAGTTCGGGGATCGGGATGTTGGGCCGGATTCCCATCGAGGGCGGGAAGTCCATCAGGTTGAGCTTGTCCGCCACGACCAGGAGGCCGTCGATGGTCAACTCGACCGCGACGACGTCGTCGACGTGCGTGCCGCCGTGGTTGGTGCCGTAGGAACTCGTCATCTTCCCCCCTCGTCTAGTGGAACCGTGCGTGCGCGGGCAAGCCGGCGATCCGGCCCGCCGTGCGTCGGTCCGTGTCGTCGTAGCGGCCCGCGGCGGTCCCGAGGTCGTCCCCCAGCGCGTCGGACGCCCGTTCCATCGACCGCCCCGTCGCGCGTCGCACCCGGTTCGCCGACTCGACGGCGTTCGCGGTCGACCAGGCGATGACGCCATGGCTGACGCGGACCGACTCGTCGACGCCGTGCGTCACCCCGGTGGCCGACTTGATCTCGGCCGCCGCCCGGCGCTGGGCGGCGGACAGTTGCCGCAGGTGGGCCGTCATGACCCGCACACCGCTCGACATCGTAAACCCCCTCCTCCTACCTATCTTTGTACCGTTACGCCGGGGTCGGCGAGGATTCGCGCATCCGGATGGTTCACGGCCTCCCGCCCACCGTCGGCGGCGTCCGGGCCCGGCCCTGCCGCGGTGTCGGGCCGCCCGTCGCCGTCGCGGTCCTGCTCGATGTCGAGGACGCCGTCGCCGTTCTCGTCGTCCTCGGCATCGGAGACGCCGTCATGGTCGGTGTCGTCGTCGACGTTCGGAATGCCGTCGCCGTCGGAGTCCTTGGCCCGCGCCTCGTCCTCCCGCTCAGCCTCCTCGGCGGCCTCCTGCCGCGCCTTCTCGTCCATCGCCTGGTCGACCATGGCCTTCACCATCGACGCGAGCTGCGTCGTCGTTCCAGTGCCGGTCTGGGCGGCGGCGGGCGCGGCAACCGGCGGCGCGGGCATGGCCGCGGGCATCTGGGCGGGCATCGGTGCGGGCGGCGCGACGGCCCCGGCCGGTGCGACCTGGACGGGTGGGACGACGGGCGTCGGTTCGGGTGCGGCGCTCACCGAGGGGCCACCACCTCTCGAGGGGCTGGCGCCGGCAGAGGGGCTGGCGCCGGTCACGTCGTCGCCGGTCACGTCGTCGTCGGGGGCCGGGTCTCGATCGGTGGTCTCCTCCGGAGACTTCTCCTCGTCGCCGGGTGGCGGCGGGCCGTCGGGGATGGGATCGGCGGGCGACCGCTCGCCGACGGCGTCCTCGTAGCGATCGGTGGCTCGCCGGATCTCGGCTGCATTGGCGTCGACCTGCTGGGTCAGCTCGGCCAGGTGCGACGTGCACGTCCCGAGCGCCTTCGTGACGGCGGCGATCTCCACGGCGACCGACGCACCCTCGCCGACGAACGGCGTCGCGGCGACCAGCATCGACACGGCGCCGAGCCAGTCGCTCTGATCGTCGAGCGTCCGTCGCGCGGCGACGATCTGTCCCGCCTCGCGCACGAGGACGGCCTGCACGGACCGATCCGCTTCGGCTACGGCGTCGGCGCGGCCGGTCTGGCCGGAGGTGGAGGACGCGTAGGCGTCCGATGCGGCGCCGGTCCACGAGTCGTCCGGGTAGGCGGCCGACAGCGTCGTCGCCGCCTCGTCGAACCGTGCGGAACCCGCGCCGAAGCGCTCGCCGTCATCCGGATCGCCGACGCCCGTGGTGCGCCGCATCCCGGCGATCGTGACCTGTCCCCCGCTGAGGATCGGCGTCCGCGCGCGCTCGACGAATCCGACGACTCCCCGCCCGTGGAGCTGCCTCCCGGCCGCCGTCACACCGCGCACCACGTCGTCGGCATTCTCGATCAGTTCTTTGCCGACCCCGCCCACCGACAGCACGGCCGAGCCGTCGTCCGTCACGTCTCCCCGCACCCGCACTCACCCCGTCCCCTTGGCCGACAGCGACGTTACCAGCGGTCGAGCACCCGCATCCGCACCAAGTTCACCCTCGGGAAGGGCCCGGAAACCCGCCCTGATCGGCTACTTTCGGATTCCGACGGTGTTCCGGGACGTACGACGGACGCCCGGCCGTCGGCCCAGGCTCCTCGTGCGCACACTCGCGGCCCGTCGACGACGACCGTTCGCCCCCGCGCTTCTTCGGTGTCTGCCATCCCGTTGCGGTCGCGCGACTCGGCGGAGTGAGCACTCCTGTCCGTCCGGTCCGTGGTTGATACTTGATCCGAAGGTCGACCGTCGCGTCGTCTGGAGAGCGTCCGAGGAGGAGAGGAGCCCGGTGCCGTGAGCGACCGCGACGACGCCTTGCGCAGAGAGCTCGGCTGGACGGGACCCGAGGAGACCGACTACGAGCCGCCTCCCGCCGAACCGGCGTTCACCCCGCCCCCGGCACCGCCGCCGAGCCGGCCACCCGTCGACTTCGTCCCGACCCAGGAGCTTCCACAGCACGAGGGCCTCGTGCCGGAGCAGGGCGCCGATGCGTCGTCCCCCCGCGAGCCCGAGCGCCAGGATCCCGCCGCGCCGTCGCAGACGCCCCCACCTCCGCCGCCCCGGTACGGTCCGCCGCCCGGGCTGCTGCGCGACCCAAGCCAGCGCCACGACACCGGCCAGTTCCCGGGCCACCAGCCGCCGTGGGGGCAGCAGCAGCACGGGTGGTCCCAGCAGCCACCGCCACCGCCACCCCCGCAGCAGCCACCGCGGCCGCCCCGCCCGGGCATGCCCCCGCAGGGCCCACCGCCGCAGGGTCCGCCACCACAGGGAGCCTGGCCCGGACAGCCCTACGGGCCTGACCCCCGCAGCGCGCCGCCGCCACCGCCCGGGTCGTACGCCGACCGCATCCGTGCGGGCGACCTCGTCCCGGCCAAGCGCACGCCGCCGTCACGCGGCTGGCGTCTCGCGGTGTTCCGCGCGACGTTCGGCCTGGTCAACCTCGGGCAGTCGCCGGAGGAGATCCAGGAGGCCGAGATGGAGGCGCGCATCAGGGGCGTCCTTCGTGGCCACTTCAAGATCGGCGTGATGGGCAAGGGCGGCGTCGGCAAGACCACGGTGTCGGCCAGCATCGGGTCGGTCTTCGCCGAACTGCGCCAGGACGACCGCGTCGTCGCCATCGACGCGGACACCGCCTTCGGCAAGCTGGGCAGCCGCGTCGACCCGAAGGCCATCGGCTCCTACTGGGAACTCGCGGCCGACCAGCACCTCGAGACGTTCGCCGACGTCCGCAGCCGCGTCGGCAACAACGCGGCCGGGCTCTTCGTCCTCGCCGGTGAGGGCAGCCCCGCCCGCAGGCGGGTGCTCGACCCCGCGATCTACCGCGAAGCCACCGCACGGCTGGACCGGTACTTCACGATCTCGATCGTCGACTGCAGTTCGACCATGGACACCCCGGTCACCCAGGAGGTGCTGCGCGACCTCGACGCGATGATCGTGGTGTCGTCGCCCTGGGTCGACGGTGCCGCCGCGGCGGGTCAGACGCTGGACTGGCTCGCCTCGCGCAACCTCACCACCCTGCTGCAGCGGACCGTGGTGGTACTCAACGACTCCGACGGGCACGCCGACAAGCGCACCCGCGGCATCCTGGCCCAGCAGTTCGCCGGCCAGGGGCAGAAGGTGGTCGAGGTGCCGTTCGACGGGCACCTCCGGCCGGGTGGCGTCATCGGCCGCACCGCCGAGATGGCGCCCGCGACGCGCCGCAAGTTCATCGAGATCGCCGCGGCGCTCTCCGAGTACTTCCCCACCAGCGACGATCGGGACCGCGGCCGCGACCGCTTCTGACCCTCAGCGCCAGTCGAGTTGGGCCACGAGGGACTCGACGAGTTCGGCGTCGTCGGGGCCCACCGGCTGCTCCGCCTCGGCGGCCAGCACCGCATCCTCGGCCACTCCCGCAGCCCGCGCGGTCTCCGCGATGGTGAGGTTGGCGTTGCGACGCGCCGCATAGAGCCGCTGGCCCAGCGTGGCCGTCGGTGCGGACGACCCGAGCAGTGTCAGCTCGTCGATCTGGCGACGGACCGCGCTCAGCGACCGCAGCAGCTGCGGCGTCACCCGGCCGATCCGTGCGGCGCGCGAGGCGACGGCCTCGAGTTGACGCAGGTCGGCCAGGATCGCGGTCACCCGCGGGGTGAAGTCGGGGTGGTCGTTCGGGGGAAGGGATGCGACCGTCCCACCGAGGGTGTGGACGGCAGCGTCGACCGCCTGGGCGATCAGTGACCCCTCGTCGAGGTCCGCGACCGATGGCCGCGTGGAGTGTTCGGGTACGACGGGTTCGAGGGGCGCGGGGTCGGCGCTCGCGACGCCCTGGCGTAGCCGCGAGATCGTCCCCGGCGACCAGCGCAGGACCTCTTCGAGCTTGGCGCGTGTCTTCTCACGCGGCCAGCTCCGGCCCTTCTCGAAGGAGATCAGGGCGCCGGCGTTGATGATGCCGTCGGCGGCCAGGCTGCGCTGGCTGATGTCGAGTTCGCGGCGTCGGGCGGCGGCCGCGGCGCCTGCGCGGGCCATGCCGGGATCGACGTCGATGGTCTCGTCGGGGGCGGCGTCCGGTTCCGCGTGCTCCGGTTCGACACTCGCCACCGACGCACCTCCTCCCATACCGCTGCACTGCTACGACTCCGGTCCAGCTTAGTCGGTGGCACCGTCGAGCGGAACCGTCGCACTGAGTGGATTACAAGCGTGTCATTGCAGCGGTTCGCCAAACCGTCTTGTCCCGCCGCCTCCGAGCTGCGTCGTGCAGAACGCCCGCTACCAGCGACTATTTCGAACGGGGCTGACGAAGCGATGCATCTCAACTAAAACTGTTGCATCGCTACGGTTATTGCTATAGGTTCGCTTCATCGCGCTACGGAACCTCGAGCGCTCGACCCAAGGAGTTACGAATGAACGCAGTGGGACTGGACGGACTTCCCGTCGGCAAGTGCACGCAGGATCCGGACCGTTGGCTCTCGACCGCCGACGAGGACGCAAAGACCATCTGCCGCCTGTGCCCGCGCCGCTGGGCCTGCGCCCGCGAAGCCGTCGAGCTCCCGCGCGCCGAGGGCCTCTGGGCCGGCATCGTCATCCCCGAGGGCGGTCGCGGACGCACGTTCGCCCTGCGCCAGCTGCGTTCGCTCGCCGAGCAGAACGGCTACGCCGTCCGCGCCCGCCGCCTGTTCCTCGAATCCGCCTGACGCGCGCCCCGCTGTCGATTCGAGGGGACGGCAGCGGGGTCGCAAAATTCGTGACCGCAGTAGGAACAATCTTCGGCGCGAGGCCGTTAAGCTATTCGTACGGCCCCGGACAATGCCCCGGGTACCACCCCTTAAGTCGCCGAGAGCGACCACTTGCCGAGAGGCGCATAGGCGGGGCCGTACTTGGAAGCCGTCGACGTTCACGCGTCGGCGGCTCTCCTCGTTTCAGGGCCCTCGCAACCGCGTCCGCACTGGCTGTGGATGAATTCGCCACTGTGGATCAACCGCCGGATCTGTCGCCCTGCGCTCCTAGCGTGGCGGCATGACGTACTGGATCAACACGGTCAGCCGAGGACACGTCCTGCGCGGGGTGGCCGGCGGCTTCACACAGGCCAACCACGGCAAGCCGCACATGCTGCGCAAGATGGCAAAGGACGATTGGATCGTCTTCTACTCGCCGAAGACCGACTACCCCGACGGCGCGCCCCTGCAGGCGTTCACCGCCCTCGGCCAGGTCACCGACGACGAGGTCTATCAGGCCGATCTCGACCCGGAGTTCCAACCGTGGCGGCGCGGGATGCGCTTCGAGCCGTGCGTCGAGACGCCGATCCGGCCGCTGCTCGACGACCTCGACTTCATCGTCGACACGTCGCGCTGGGGCTACCGGTTCAGGGCGGGCGCATTCGCGATCGAGGAGCACGACTTCGGGGTCATCCGAAGCGCCATGACGCCGGTGGTACCCACCCGACGGAGCTAGGGTGGGCCGGTGAGCAACACCGACGCGCGGCCCGACGAAGTCGCCTGCGGTGCATCGACATTCGCAGACGTGTCGACCGGGGTCCTGCACCCGCGCGACGTCCCCCTGGGCGGCCCCCGAGCCATCCGGGTGCGCCGCACGCTGCCGCAACGGGAGCGCTCGATGATCGGCGCCTGGTGCTTCGCCGACCACTACGGTCCGCACCGCGTCGCATCCGGCACCGGGATGGACGTGCCGCCGCACCCGCACACCGGGCTGCAGACGGTGAGCTGGCTGTTCGAGGGCGAGATCGAGCACCGCGACAGTGCGGGCGTGCACGCGATGGTGCGCCCCGGCGAACTCAACCTGATGACGGCGGGGTCGGGCATCTGCCATTCGGAGGTGTCCACGGCGACCACCGACACGCTGCACGGGGCGCAACTGTGGGTCGCGCTACCGGACGCCGATCGCGACACCGACCGCGACTTCGCCTACCACGCGCCGGTCGCCCGCACCGTCGGCGACGCGACCGTGCGCGTGTTCCTCGGCGAACTGGCAGGCGACCACTCCCCCGTGCAAACCTTCACGCCGCTGCTCGGAGCGCAGGTCGATCTCGCGCCGCGCGGCACCGTGGCGTTCGACGTGGACCGCGACTTCGAACACGGCGTCCTGCTCGACCGCGGCGACGTCGACGCCCGCGGCGACGCTCTCGGGGTCGGCGACCTGTGGTTTCAGTCCGTCGGCTGCGACCGGCTCGAACTCGTAAACCGTGGCGAGACGCCGGCGCGGGTGCTGGTGCTGGGTGGCCCACCGTTCACCGAGGAACTGGTCATGTGGTGGAACTTCGTCGGTCGGACCCACGACGAGATCGTCGAGTTCCGCGAGGAGTGGCACCATCGAGGGGAGCGGTTCGGCGAGGTGTCCGGCTACCCGGGCGGCCGCCTGCCCGCGCCGCCCCTGCCCAACGGCAGGTTGCGACCCCGTCACAATCCCGGCCACTGAGGGAGCCCCATGGATTCCGAGACCACGACCGACAAGACCGGCGCGACGGCGACCGTCACCGAGGAACCCGGCCGTTTCACCATCGCCGTCGAGGGCCGCACCGTCGGCCTTGCCGACTATCACGACCGCGACGGCCGTCGCATCTTCCCGCACACGGAGGTCGACACCGCCTACGAAGGACGCGGCCTGGGCACGATCCTCGTCGCAGAGGCGCTGAAGGCGACCAAGGCGGAGGGACTGCGCATCGTGCCGAGCTGCTCGATGGTCGCGCACTACATCGAGAAGCACCCGGAGTACGCGGACGTCACCGACGCCGGTTAGCCGTCCGCGCCTCCGCCCGATCCGGCCCGCATGATCGCCGCCGGCCCGGGTACGTGCCGCGCATGACCGTCCCCACGACCACCGCATCCCGCACGCTCGCAACTTCGCTCGGCGTCACCAGCGTCGGCCTAGGCCTATCCGAACTCGTCGCCCCCGACGGCGTCGCCCGGATGGCCGGCGTCGTACCCACCGACCGGGCCCGGAAGGTGCTCCGACTCCTGGGCGTACGCGAATGCGGGCACGGACTGGCGATCCTGCTCGGCTCGCGAAGGCTGGTGTGGACCCGGGTGGTCGGCGACGTGCTCGACGTGGCGCTGCTCGCGGCGGCGCTCACCGGACCCGGCGCCGACCGCAGACGCGGCGCAGTGGCCATGGGCGTCCTGTCGGTCATCGGCGCCGCAGACGTATGGGCGGCGAAGCAGGCGCTGAACGGCGACCTCTGAACGGGCGCCGGCGACGCTAACCGCCCTCGGTCGAGAACACCACCGTGCGACGGCCGTCGGCCTTGGCCGCGTACATCGCGCGGTCGGCGACGCGCAGCAGCGTCTCACCGTCGCGGTCGTCGTCGGGACCCGTCTCGACTACCCCCATGCTGGCGCCCATCTGTACCGCGACCCCGGCGAGGACCACCGGTTCGGACAACAGGTCGCGGATCCGCGCCGTCATGGAGCGCAGTCCCTCGCCGCCGTCGACGCGGCCGACCAGCAGCACCACGAATTCGTCACCCGCGAACCGGCACACCACGTCGTCGGCACGGACGGACGTCCGCAGCCGTTGCGCCGCCGTCTTGATCATCAGGTCGCCGGCGTCGTGGCCGAGTGAGTCGTTCACGCCCTTGAGGTCGTCGAGATCGATGAACAGGACGGCGGCGAGGCGCCCCTCCTCGCGCAGCTGAGCGACGCTGTCGACCAGGTGGGTCCGGTTGGGGAGTCCCGTCAGCGGATCGTGCAGGGCCTGCTGGGCCAGCCGCTGCCGCGCGAGCCGCTCGGAACTCACGTCGCGGAACGAGATCAGCACGGCGCTCTTGCGGCCCTCTTCGGGATTGAGTCGCCGCGTGCTGATGGACAGCCAATGGGCCTCGTCGCCCTCGGACACCGTCTTGCGAGCCTCCCCGTGGAACGACGTGCCGTACAGCAGTGTGTCGATGACCGGCGGGTCGTCCGGCGGCCGGATCTGATTGCCGTCGACGTCGAACACCGAGTACTCCCAGTTCTCGGCCCAGTGCCGGGTGAGTTCGCGATAGCCCACCACCAATTCGTCGCCGGCCATCCCCAGCAGCCGTCGCACCGCCGGGTTCACCGACAGGACCCGTCCGGTGTGGTCGAGCACCAGCACGCCCTCGTCGAGCGAGCTGACCACGTTCTCGAAGTGCTGCTCGGCCCGCCGCAGCGCGGTCTTGTCGGTGCACAGCAGCACGTACCCGTCGTCCATCGCGGCAGCCGACACCCGCACCGTGCGCGGCGTCCCGTCGGCGGCGTAGTGAGTGTCGGTGACGACTCCGCTCTCGAGGAGGATCTTCTGCGGATTCAGTTCGGCGCCAACGGCTTCGGTCACGGGACGGCCCAGCACCTCGGCGGCGGTCCGACCGTAGACGCTCTCCGCGGCCGGATTCCAGCTGGTGACGTCGCCGGTGGCCGTCGTCGCGATGATCGCGTCGGACGCGTGGTGCACCAGCGCCGCCTGATAGCTGAGCGACGCCTGCGCCGCCTTCTGGGCGGACAGGTCGCGGAAGATGACCTGGTAGGCGGGCTCACCACCCCAGACCGTGAGGACGCTGACCGCCTCGACGTCGAGCCGCGTGCCGTCGAGCCTCGACATCATCGCCTCGGACGACTCGGAGATGTCCCCCTGCCGGCGGAGTCCGGAGATCCGGTCCAGCATCGCCGGAATCGACTGCGGGTCGACGAAGGTCGTGATGAAGCTGCCCACCAACTGATCGGCGGACTCGGCCCGCATCCACCGGATGCCCGCCCTGTTGACGTAGACGACGCGACCCGCCTGGTGCACGCAGATCGCGTCCGGACTGTGTTCGAGCAGCCGCCGGTACCGCTCGTCGGCGGACTCCCTGTTGGCCTCGGACAGCTCCGCTGGGGAGTCGTCGGTCTGGCTGACGTCCGCCGCGGCCCTGTCCCCCTCAGCCCCCAGTGTCACACGGTCCTCAGCGAGTCGGTTCGGCGTTCAAGCCATCAAGATACACCGAATTGCCTGGTCATCGAGGCGGTCGATCAGCGTTACCGCTCGATATGACGACGCCGCGGTTGAACAATGGTGGTGGAGTCCGATCCGGGCTCGACCACGCGAAGGTAGGACAAGACATGGGTGCACCAGTCAATGCGCACGACTCGACCAACATCGTCGGCATCGGTGCCGTTACCGGGTACGGGTGGGGTGTCGCTCCGCTCTGGGACGGACTGTTGAGCAGCAAGCCCGCCGCCGAACTGGTGTCCGGGTACGGAGCGGACGGCGACGCCGCCTGGCTGGCGCGGGTGCCGGCGGGTGGCGACCCGCGCGACGGCGCCAGCAGATCGGCGCAGGCCATGCGCTTCGCCGCACGCGAGGCCCTCACCGACGCCATGGGCCGCGGCTGGACGCCCGGCCGCCGCGTCGGCCTGCTGCACGCCGTCGTCATCCCCGAGATCGAGGGGTGGCGCGAGTTCTACCTGGCCGACGGCGGCAGCCGCAACGTCCGCGGCTACCTCGGCCTCATGCCCTCGACACCGGTGTCGATGCTGATGCAGGAGTACGGCTTTCACGGACCCGCGATGAACGTGTCGGCGATGTGCGCCTCCGGCAACGCCGGTCTAATCACGGCCAAGTCGTGGCTCGACACCGGCATGGTCGACGACGTGGTGTTCGTCGCGACGGACCTCTCCCTGACCCCGGAGAACGTGGAGCACTTCGTGGCGCTCGGGGTGGCCGTCGTCGACACCGAACCGCTCGACGCGTGCCGGCCCTTCCAGGACGGCAGCCGCGGCTTCGCCGTCGGGGAGGCCTCGGTGAGCTTCGTGCTGTCCGCAGGAGGCGACGTCCCCTACGCCTCGCTGCTCGGCGGCGCGATGACGCACGACGCCTTCCACGTGACGTCCGTCGACCCGGCTCGCACCCACGTCGACGACTGCGTCCGGGAGGCGCTGCGCATGTCCGGCGTCCACCCCGGGGACGTTCGGTACCTCAACGCCCACGGTCCCGGCACCCGGCAGTGCGACACCGCCGAGGCCGGGGTGCTCGACGAGATCTTCGACGCGCGTCCGCAGATCTTCTCGGTCAAGCCGCTGGCCGGCCACTGCCAGGGAGCAGCGGCGGCGGTCGAGGTCGCCGCGTCCGCGCTGGGATACGAACACGGGGTCATCCCCGCGCCGCCGACCGTGGCACCGGGCCACCCGCGCCTGCTGGACGGGCCGACTCCGATCACCGGCGGGGTGACGCTGAAGACGTCGCTCGGCATGGGTGGTCAGAACTCGGCGGTGGTGCTGGCACCGCCGGGGACGCGCGCGGCGTAGTGACGGGCCGGCGTTATCGTCGGATGCGATGACGACACCTCCCGCCCAGGCGTACTTCGTTCCCGACGGCGCAGGCTTCGTGCCGACCGCGATGGCGAAGGGGCCGTGGGGATCGTCGATCAGCGGCAACTTCGTCGGCGGCATGCTCGGCCGTGCCGCCGAACGCGCCGCCGACCCGCAGCTGCACCCCGCCCGACTGACCGTCGACCTACTGCGGCCCGTGGCCATGGCGCCGATCATTTTGCGTACGAACGTCGTTCGGCAGGGCCGCAGGCTCGCGCTGCTCGACGTCGCGCTCCTGCAGGACGACGTGCTGGTCGCCCGCGCGAGTGCGCTGTTCCTGCGTGGAGGCGAACGCCCGCCCGGTGACGTGTGGACCGGCCCGCTCGCGACGCCACCCCTCCCGCCCGAGACCGTCGAGGCACCGGCCGGGACGTCGATGCTGGTGTGGGCGTACGGCAGGGACCCCGCCGCCGCCGGACGGAGCTTCGACCTGACGCAGTGGCAGCACGACGGCCCGAAGTCGGTGTGGCTGCGCGATCTCGGTCCGCTGGTCGAGGGCGAGCCGACGACGCCGTTCGTGCGCGCGGCCATGGCGGGGGACGTCGCGAGTTCCCTGACCCACTACGGCACCGACGGGCTGCACTACATCAATGCCGACTACACCCTGACGCTCAGCCGGCTGCCGCGGGGATCCGACGTCTGCCTCGTCGCGCTCTCCCACGCCGGCCACGCAGGCGTAGGCACCGGGACGGCGGCGATGTTCGACCGCGAGGGGCTCATCGGCTCGGCGACGGCCACGGCACTGGCGAACCCCGGCTTCACACCGAGGACCGCGGGCTAGCCCAGGTACTGCGCGGTGGTGCCGCCGACGGGCATCTCGGGCATGCCCAGCTTGCGGTGGTCCCAGCTGCGCAGCCGGGACGGCACCACGCGAACGGCGATGCGGTTGTGCATCATCTGGTCGACGAACGGCTTCATCTCGTCGGTGTAGGGGCCGGTGTAGCGCTCCCACACGCTAACGCCGACACGGTGCAGCAGATCCGGGTCGTCGTCGACGATCTCGGCGGTGCCGTCGATCGAGACGCCGCGGAGCGTGTCGTAGGTCAGGCCGTCCTCGATCATCACGGTGACCGTCGGATCGCGTCGGAGGTTCACCGCCTTCTGCGACTTCGCCTTCGTCTCGAACCAGACCTCGCCGTCGAGGACGGCGTACCACATGGCGACCAGGTGCGGCCGCCCTCCGGGCGACACCGTCGCCATGGTCGCGGTGCGGCTGTGATCGATGAACTCGACGATCTCGTCGTCGGACATGACGATCTTCGAGCGTTCGTTTCTACCCACGGTCCATCCTTACCAGGCCGACGCGGCGACGACCGTCACCGGGATGCCGTTGAGCGCACCGTTGCCCGAGGGCTCGTCCAGGAAGTCCGGCGGCGACAGGACATTGGTGTTCACCCCCGGCGAGGCGTTGGCGACGCCGAGCCGGGTGCCCGGCTTGCCGTGGCCCCAGCCGTGCGGCATCGAGACGACGCCCCGCTTGATGGCGTCGGTGACCTTGACCGGCACGTCGATGCGACCGCCCGTCGACGTGACGCTGACCAGGTCGCCGTCCGACAGTCCCCGACGGCGGGCGTCGTCGGCGTGCATCAGCAGCGTGCAGCGGTCGCGGCCCTTCATCAGCGGGCCGACGTTGTGCAGCCAGGAGTTGTTGGAGCGCAGGTGCCGTCGGCTGACCAGCACCAGGTCGTCGGGTTCCCGGGTGAGCCGCCCGGCGAGACGCGGGACGTCGGCGAGCAGGTACGGCGGCGCCAGCCGGATCTTCTGGTCGGCGGTGCCCAGCACCTCGGGGACGCGCGGCACCATGGGACCGAAGTCGATGCCGTCGGGTTCGCCCTTGAGCGTGGCCAGCGTCAGCCCGTCCGGCTTCTCGCCGTACCGGTCGCCGAACGGGCCGGTGCGCAACGTCAGGTCGAGCATGCGTTCGGGGCCGCCGTGGTCGTAGTGCGCACGTACGGCGGCGCCGTCGAGACCCTGGGTGAAGCACATGTAGTCGAAGAAGCCGTCGTCGATGGCGGCGACGTCGACGTCCTCGGCGGGCGTCCCGGTGAGCAGACCGGTGAGCCGGATCAGGATCTCCCACTCGTCGGGCGCATCCGGGTCGGCCTTGGCGAAGACGGGCGCCGAGTAGTTGGCGAAGCTGTGGACCGCGAAGTTGAGGATGAGGTCGTCGTGGTGCGGCTGCTCCAGCGGCGACGACCCGGGCAGGATGACGTCGGCGTGGCGCGTGGTCTCGTTGAGCCACAGGTCGATCGAGATCATCGCGTCGAGGCCGGGCAGCGCCTCGTCGAGGGCGTGGCCCGCCGGCGTGGACAGCACGGGGTTGCCGGCCACGGTGATGAGCGCCTTCAGCTGCCCCTCCCCCGGCGTCGCGATCTCCTCGGCCATGCACGACACCGGCACCTGGCCGAGCACCTCCTTCGCACCGCGCACGCGCGTGCGGTACCGGCCGAACTCGGGGGCACCGTCCTCGAGGCCGGGGATGGGTTGCACGGTCACCGACCACGCGGCGGGCGTCGGGAACATACTGCCGCCGGGAACGTCGAAGTGGCCGGTGAGGATGTTGACCACGTCGACGAGCCAGCTCGCCAGACTGCCGAACTCCTGGTTGCACGTTCCGATCCGGCCGTAGACGACCGCGCGCGGCGTGGCGGCGAGTTCCCGTGCGAGGGAACGGATCCGATCGGCGGTGATCCCGGTGGCGTCCGCGACGCGATCCGGGGACCACTCGGCGGCGACGTCGTGCACGGCGTCCACGCCGTCGAGGTGGGGCGCCATGGCGCCGAGATTCACCAGGTCCTCGTCGAACAGCACGTGCACGATCGCCAGCAGCAGCGCGGCATCCGTGCCCGGCGTGATGGGCAGCCACTCGTCGGCGCGGTCGGCGGTGGCGGTGCGCACGGGGTCGATGACGATGACCTTGCCTCGCCTGCGAATCGCGCCGAGGATGCCCATCACGTCCGGTGCGGCGAGCAGCGAACCCTGCGACGCCGCCGGGTTCGCCCCCATCACCACCAGCAGATCGGTGCGTTCGATGTCGGGCACCGGGAAGCTCCACCAGCCGCCGTACATCAGGTGCGACGACAGGTTCTTGGGCCACTGGTCGACGGTGCCGGGGCTGTAGGTGATGGGCATCCCCGACATCCCCAGCAGGATGCCCGCGTACCGGGCGAGTGAGAACGAATGTGCCAGAGGGTTTCCCGTGTACGCAGTGACCGCGCCGATGCCGTACTGCTCGATGACGGGGGTCAGCAGCTCGGTGCAGCGGCGAAACGCGGTCGGCCAGTCGACCTCCTGCCACTGGCCGTCGACCTTGATCATCGGCGTCCGGATGCGGTCGGGATCCTCGTGCAGGGCACCGAGCGATGCACCCTTGGGACAGATGTGCCCGCGGCTCCAGACGTCCGACCGGTTGGGCCGGACGCCGGCGACGTGGCCGTCCGCCACCTGAATCTCCAACCCGCACATGGCTTCACACAGCGGGCAGGTGTACAGGTGCAGGCCGTCCTCGCCGACGGCGGCCAGAGTTCGCGTGGGTACGTTCGTCATGGGAGTACCTCCTCGACCGTGTCGTCGTGACAGACTGTATCGACAACGCGCGGCGGGAGGAGGACGAATGGCCGAGGTCGATGCACCGTCCCGACACCGCAGGAAGGGCTCGCGCCGGGATCCCGCGATCGACGAGGCCGTGCTGGCCACCACCCGTGAGCTGCTCGTGACCCGCGGCTACGCGGCGACCACCATCGACCTCGTCGCTACGACGGCCGGCGTGAGCAGGCCGGCGATCTACCGCCGGTGGGCCTCCAAGGCGCAACTCGTCCACGAGGCGGCGTTCCCCGACCTCGGCTCCGAACCCGCGGAGGACGACCTGGCCGCCGAGATCGTCCGGCTGTGCCGGGGGGCGATTCGCATGTACCGCGATCCGGTCGTGCGCGAGGCCATTCCCGGCGTACTGGTCGACCTCCGGGCCGACCCGCGGATGCGTCGCCTCCTCGGCGACCGCCTCGAATCCGCCGCACGCAAGGATCTGGCACGTCGGGTGAACGACGCGGTCGCGGGCGGCACGGCACGGGCGATCGACGCGAACGCACTGATGGACGTCATCGCCGGGGGCGCCTGGTACGCGGTATGCGTGCGACGGGTCAAGAACGCCGACGGAGCGGCGCGCGATCTGGCCGAGCTGATTCTGCGCGGGGTGTTGGCGAGCTAGGCGATGCGGCCGAGCAGCGGCAGCAGCACGCGCTGCCGGGCGCAGGACACGTCCGCGAAGTAGCGCAGCGCCTCGGGGACCGACCGCGCGACGGCGCAGGCGCCGTCGTCCACGTTCAGGGCATCGGCGACCTCGTCGGTGGCCACCAGGGCGAACTCGACGCCGACCGCCTCGCATGCCGTCCGCACCTCGTCGACGAGGGCGCCGCACCGGGTGTCCAGGCCGTCGATGCCGCCGAGGTCGAGGACCACGCTGTCGTCCAATACGTGCCGGAGCACCCGGGCGGTCACCCTGTCGAGGTTGTCGACGGTGACCGAACCACCGATGGTGACGACGGTCGCCAGTCGACGGCTGTAGGCGCGGATGAGCGCGCCGTCGAACTCCTGGGCGAGGTTGCCGTCGCGGAAGGAGCGGATCGTCGTCACGGTCTGAGTGGTCGTGTCGGCCATCTCGGTTCCCTCCGTCGTACGTGGCTGTTGCCACCAACGTATGGCGCAAATCTAAGGCGACGGAGGCGAGGCTCTAATGGATTGTTGAGAAACGGTTTTCGCCCGATCTCGATCTCGCGGGCAATGTGCGGCGCGATGTTTGCGCTTCGTCGGGCTGGGTATAGATCTCGGCTCCCTCACGCGGGTGTGGAACCGTTTCCCCACGTCGGGCCCCTCGATCGTCGTCGGCCGGGGATATTCTCTGCTCAGTCTCACTTCCGACTCACCGAAACGCCAGGACATGATTCGACTTCGCAGAGTGGTTGCCACGTGTTCCGTCTTGCTGATCGCGGGATGCTCGTCGATCACCGAGGGACGCGCGGTGTCCACCCTGTACGACCCGTTCCGCGCCGGCGGCCTCCCCGCCCAGGACGGTCCCAGCGGCATCCGCGACGACTCCCCCGCACCCACCGGCGAGGTCGAGGACAGCGACGGCGGAGACGTCGACAAGCTCGCGCTGCTGTCCATCAACGACATCACCGACTTCTGGCAGCAGTACTACTCGGAGACCTTCGACGGCGACTTCGTGCCCGTCGAGACCCTGCGCTCCTACGACTCCGATGATCCGTCGAGCCCCACCGTGTGCGGCGCCAGCACCTACGACGAACCCAACGCCTTCTACTGCCCGCGCCGCAACACCATGGCGTGGGACCGCGGCGTCCTGGTGCCGAACGGGCGCGAGTTCTTCGGCGACGTGTCCATCGCGGCGCTCATGGCGCACGAGTACGGGCACGCCATCCAGCACATGGCGGGACTGGCCGACGACGACACTCCGGTACTCGTCATGGAGCAGCAGGCCGACTGCCTGGCGGGCACCTACATCCGCTGGGTCGCCGAGGGCAACTCGCCGCGCTTCGACCTCAGCACCGGTGATGGATTGAATCACGTTCTGGCAGCAGGGATCACGCTACGTGACCCGCTCCTCGGTCCGGACGACGACGAGATGCTCGAGGAAGGGCACGGCACCGCGCTCGACCGGGTCAGCGCCTTTCAGATCGGCTTCGTGTCGGGGGCGTCGGAGTGCGCGAAGATCGACCTCGACGAGATCGAGCAGCGCCGCGGCGACCTTCCGATGACGCTGCCGGTCGACGAGTACGGCGACGTCGGCGTCGGCGAGGTGCCGCTCGACGAGGACACCCTGAGCCTGCTCATGGACGTCCTCGGCGAGGTCTATCAGCCCGAGGAGGCACCGACGCTCTCCTTCGACCAGACCGCCTGTCCCGACGCTCAACCCAGCCCACCCGCGTCGTACTGCCCGTCAAGCAACACCATCTCCGTCGACCTCGGCTCGATGCAGCAGCTGGGCGAACCCGCCGACGAATCCAGCTACGTGCTGCTGCAGGGCGACAACACGGCGCTGTCGGTGCTGACCTCCCGCTACGCCCTCGCCGTGCAGCACGAGAACGGCGACGCCCTCGACACACCCGTCGCCGCGCTGCGGACCGCCTGCCTCACCGGTGTCGCACAGGCCGCCATGGCCGACTCCGTCACCGCCCCCGGCGGAGGGAGCCTCACCCTGACGGCGGGCGACCTCGACGAGGCCGTCGCCGGTCTGCTCACCAACGGATTGGCGGCGAGCAACGTCGACGGGCAGACCGTCCCCGCGGGGTTCACCCGCACCGTGGCGTACCGCTCGGGCCTCTCGGGTGACCGGGATCTCTGCTACGCCCGCTTCAAGTAGTCCATTACTGCCACCCGCCGCTCAATCACTGCCACCGGAAATTCTTTCGCTGACCTGCCGGTTATGCCCATCAGAACGCTCAGGAAGAGTGATTGAAGGGAAGAGGAAGATCATGAATAAGCTCGGATTCGCCGGCACCATCGCCGCAGGTTTCGCCGCCGCCACGTTCGCTCTGGCAGCCCCGGCCTCCGCCGGCATCGACCACCACACCTGGGTGCACGACATCCAGCAGCAGGCCAGCGTCGGCTCGTCGCAGTCAACGGTGGGCAACGGCCGCTAGGTCTCGACTCCGGAGGGGCATCCGCTACGGCGGGTGCCCCTTCTTCGTGTGTGGGGGTTGTCGCGCCAGCTCCGTCGAAAGAGCATCCATGGCTGCTACGGGATGCCCTTGGCGACAGTCAGCGCTATCTCGGCGGGCGCCGGCCACGCGTCGACGAGAGTCGCATTTCGTAGACGTCCACTCGCACTTTCCCGCCATTACGCAACGCTCGCGCGCGGGCACGCCGTCGAAACTGCGCCTAGGGCTGCGATCCGGCACCCGGCACGACCATCGGCGCAGTCTCGACGCCGCGCTCGCACGTCAATCCCATCGATTCCGCGACGGAAGCGCCGCCCGTACGGCAGCGTTGACCCCGAAAGTGCCGGTCCCAGTACGCGGACCGGACGCAGTGGAGCGGCGCGGCTTCACGCGCCGCGGACCCCAACGAGTCCCGCAGCGCGTCGCCGTGGGACGAGGGGGTGGTTGCCGATGTCGGGCATCGGGGCGGAAGACGCACCTCAGTGGTTCCTGCGGCGCGGCATGCCGACCGCCGTCCCGTGGCGGCTGCGGTGGCACCACCTGCTCGCGCGGTCGGCGCCCGCGCTGGTCGGGTGGGCGGTGCTGATGTGTCTGAGCCTGCTCGTCGTCGTGGCGTCCGGCGACCAGGACATCGACCTCGCCGCGGATGCGACCCCGCTGCAGTGGATCACGTTGGCCATCTTCTTCCTGATCCCGCCCGCGATGCTGCTGTCGGGCTGGGCGATCACCCGGGTGCGCACGAAACGCGTGCGGACGGGTGTCGCCATCGCCGCGATCGCCGTCGGCGTCGTCTCCGACTGGTACGGCGACGAGACCTCGGATGCAGTGCGAGACACGACGATCGACCTCGTCGTCGTCGCAGTCATCCTGATCGGTACCGGACTCGGCGTCGGCGCCGTCCTGGGATGGGCGCTCAGGACGTCGTCGACCCACCTGCGTGCCGCCGGTCGACTGTTCGCCCGCGCGCTGCCGGTGGTCCTGCTCACGGTGCTGGTGTTCTTCAACGCCTCGGTGTGGAGCATCGCCACCAATCTCGACAGCGGGCGGGTCTGGCTGCTGCTCGGGTTCATGGCGTCCATCGCCGTCGCATTCCTGATCGCCGGACTGCTCGACGTGCTCGACTTCCAGACGCTCGTCATCGACCCGGAACGACTGGCGGACACCCCGTTCGGCGGCATTCCGGATCCGGTGGATCCGGCGCCGTTGCGGCTCTCGGAGCGACTCAACCTGGTCGTCATCGCGGTGACGACGCAGACCGTGCAGATCGCGATCATCGCCACGACCGCCGGCGTCCTCTTCTTCGTGCTCGGGATGATCGTGTTGACGCCGACCAATCTCGGCAAGCTGACCGGCGGAGCCACGCCGCAGAGCGTCTGGTTCGACGTGGTGCTGCCGGTCTCCACGGCGCAGGTGCACATGACGGCGGTCCTGACCGGCTTGACCTTCATGTACCTGAGCGCCCGCGCCTTCGCCGACGACGGCCATCGCCGCGACTACATCGATCCGCTGCTCGCCGACCTCGGGACGACGATCACCGCGCGCAACCGCTATCGCGGCTGACTCCCCCGGGCCCGCGAATTACCGCCCGGAAGGCCTCCGCGCGCGTGCGAGGATTGAGACGCAGACGCGAGGGGGGCGGACTTGTCGGTGACCGTGTCGACGGTGGAGGCGTCGCGACCCGATCGACTGGTCGCCGCCGCCTCTGACCTCGGGGGCAAGATCTCCGCTTTGGACGCCGAGATCGCCTCGCAGCGTCAGGCCCTCGCGGCGCTGCGGGCGTCGTGGCAGGGCCAGGCCGCCACCGCCGCGATCGCCAAGGCCGAGCAGACCCTCAACCAGCAGGAGGACCTGCGCGCCCGCCTCTCGGCACTCCAGCAGGTGCTCCGGTCCGGCGGCACCCAGATGTCGGAGACGCGGACGGCACTCCTCGTCGTCGTCGAGATGCTGCGCCACACCGGATGGCAGGTCGCCGACGACGGCACCGCCACCCCGCCGCCCTTCCCCGCACTGCTCCGGTTGATGGCTCCCGCATGGACGGCGCTGGTCAAGAAACTGCTCGCCGTCTTCGCCGCGATCGACGGCCAGACGGCAGGAGCGATAACGGCGGCGCTGGGCGGGCCCGTGCCCGCGACGCCACCCGGCACCCTCGGCGATCCCCGTCAGCTGCCGCCTGCCGGCACCAAGCCCGAAGACGTCAAGAAGTGGTGGGACTCGCTCAGCCAGGACGAGAAGAACCAGCTGACCGCGGAGCATCCCCCAGAACTCGGCAACCTCAACGGGATTCCCGCCGAGGTGCGCGATGACGTGAATCAGGCCGTCATGCAGGACGATCTGGCCCGCGTCCGTGACGCGGCCGCCCAGCACGGGGTGTCGACGGACGAGGTGCTGGCCCACCCCGACGCCTACGGGCTGACGTCGGCGGACGCCACCCGCTACGGCAACGCGGTGCAGACCCAGAAGGGCCTGGAGAAGATGGCCGCCGAGGGGACGAAGGACCGCCCGGTGATGCTGTGGGCCTACGACCCGCTGGCGTTCAACGGTCAGGGCAAGGCGGCCGTGGCGATCGGCAACCCCGACAAGGCCCAGAACACCGCCGTCGTGGTGCCCGGCACCGGCAGCAGCGTCGAACAGGGCTGGCTCGAGGGCGAGAACGCCACCAACCTCTACGACCAGATGCGCCGCGGTGACCCCGACGAGTCGACGTCGGTGATCGCGTGGATGGGCTACGACGCACCCGACAGTCCGACCGACCCGCGCATCGCCACCCCGTGGCTCGCCCGCGAGGGCGGCGACATGCTGGCCGCGGACGTCAACGGACTGAGTGCGACGCACGAGGGGGTGCCCTCCGAACTGACCGTCATCGGGCACTCATACGGCGCGACTACGGTGGCCGACGCGTTTGCCGGCAGTGGCATGCACGCCGACAACGCCGTGCTGATCGGCAGTCCCGGAACCGATCTGGCCCGCAACGCCGGTGACTTCCACCTGCCCGAGGGTGGCCAGGTCTACGTCGGCGCCGCGTCCAGCGACCCGGTGTCCTGGCTGGGGCAGGCCGGCGCGGTTCCCGACATCATCAACCGCGGGTTGAACAGTCCACTCGGCCTGGAGGCAGGGCTCGGCAACGACCCCGCCGGCGACAGTTTCGGCTCGACGCGCTTCGACGCCGAGGTTCCCGGCCGCAGCGGGCTGCCCGACTTCGGCGATCACTCGCGCTACTACGACGTGGGCAGCGAGTCGCTCCGGGCCATGACCGACATCGCCAATGGCAACGGCGACACGTTGGACGACAACGGCCTGACCGCCGAAGGACGCAAACAGCTGCACATCGGGCTGCCCGACAAGGTCAACGTCCCGTTCCTGGGCGAGGTCGACCTACCGAACTGGGATACTCGGATCCCTGGCACCCCCGCCATCAACGACCCGGAAGGCGACCGTGGCACCGTCACGAAGGATCACCAGTACTGACCGCGCACGCCGCGGCAGCGTGCTGGGCACTGCCGCCGTCACCGTCGCGCTGCTGCTAGGAGGATGCGGAATGTTTTCCGACGATTCGGCCGACCTGGACGGGCCGGAGATGAGCGACGCGCAGACCCGCGCCCAGGTGGTGGAGCCGGCTCAGCGGCTCGTCCAATCGGTCGGGCTGCAGTTGCGCGGCGCGACATTCCGCTTCTCGGCGTGCACCGACCAGGGCGTGGCTCCGTTCCGCGGACTCGTCGAGATGGGCTTCACCTTCCCGCCCGGAACCGTGAAGGAGGCCTACGTCGACGAAATCGTTAAGGCGATGGCCGACGACGGCTGGAGCGACGGAGCGCCCGCCGGAAAGAAGCCGTACGGCCGCGCGATGCACCAGGGCGAGGTGATGGCCCTCGTGTCGCCGAACCCCGACCACCCCGATCGCGGCATCGTCGAGATCTACGGCGAGTGCCGCAACGCCGCCGACCACAGCGGCGACAACGAGGACATCCGCTCCGAACTCACCGGGTGATACTCAACGACCCTCTGGCCCAACGGCTTTGATGGCGGACGACGCGGCCTGATCCTGCGCCTCGTACCTACCCGCGGCGACGCCGAGGTTGCCGCCAAGGGTGGTCACCGCGTCGGCTGCGGACGTGGTCGCCGACGCGATCGCCGACTGCGCGGCGTGACAGGCGCCGGCGGTGGCCAACTGCGGGACTCCCGCGGCGGCGTCGGCCAGCGGTCCGTCGGCACCGAGGCCCGCCAAAGCCGAGCCCGACTGTTGGAAGGCAACGCCTGCGGTCGTCAACGCACCAGGGTCGACTCTCAACGTCTCACCGCCACTCACCCCTCGATCCTAAGCCGAGCGTCGCGGACGCTCGCGCACCAAATGGGTGGCGGTACGCACCGGTGATCGCGATACGGTCGCCGAGTGACGTACTCCTCGCCGCGCCGCCGTCGCCGGTGGCCCCTCGCGGTGGGCGCCGGGGTGTTGGCGGTCATCGCGATCGGTGCGGCCATCGCCGTGTCCACCGATCTGCTCGATGACGTCGAGTCCGGTCGTGCCGTGGGCTCGGCCGATGGCGGGGTGTCCGGTGACCGCGAAGCGTGGACGGCAGCCGTCTGCGCCCCCGATACCGACCTGGCGACCAGTGCGAACTTCCTCTACACGGACGCTGAGAACATCGCGTACTGCGGCACCAGGACGACGGGCTCGTCTCGGCCGCAGTCCATCGTGATCGGTGAGTGGCCCCGTGGTGCCGATCTCGAGAAGGACCTGGCGCGGCTGCCGTCGGTCACGTGGTTCGCCACGGCCACCACCGGGGACCGGATGACCGTGTTCGTCCTCCAGGACAGTCCGGACCGGGCACTCCTCGAACCGTTGACACCGTTCGGTTTCACCATCGAATCGCTTGGTTGACAGGCGCTTTGCGGTGGTCTCGGCGCGGATGTCGGACGTCAGACCACCGGGGTGATCAGCTCACCGAGTCCGCTGATCGCGATCGTCACCGTGCGCCCGGGTCGAAGCACTGCTCCTGATTCGTCGCCGGACGGCAGGTAGTCCGGCGTGCCGAGGAGGAAGACGTCTCCGGGATGAAGCGTGAACTGCTGGGACGCCCACAGGACGAGATCCTCCGGACCGACGTATGCCGAAGACACCAGTTCCCGTTGAACGAGCCGGGTGTCGACGTGCGTCGTGATCACCACCTCGTCCCACGGGGGCATGTCCTCAGGTGCGACCAACTCGGTGCTCAGCGGACAGAACCCATCCAGCCCCTTGGCCCGGGACCAGTGGTCGTCGGTCTCCTGCAGATCGCGCGCAGTGACGTCGTTGGCGATGCAGTACCCCGCAATGTGCGCGCGCGCCTGCTCCGTTGTCTCCAAGGCTCGGCACCTCCGTCCGACGACGATCGCCAGTTCGCCTTCGGCGACCACGCGCTGCGCGACGCTTCCCGTCAGCTCGAGGGGTTCGCCCGGGCCGATCACGGCGTGGGTGTTCTTGACGAAGAGTTGGGGCGTGCGCGGAGGGTCGTCGACCCCCACCGGGAAGTTCCTGGCCGTACCCCAGATGGTCCGCACGTCGTAGTGCCGGTTCACGCATCCTCCAGCCGTAGGTCGCAGTATTCACGAGCTGGTTACACCCAGGGGTTGTGGTCCTCGTCCAGCCATCTTAGTTTGTTTGGAATACCAATTCGGTATACCAAGCATAGGAGCATCTGATGTCCAACACCCGTTGGCGCATGTTCGCCCTGCTACTCCTCCTGGTGACGGTCAACTACGTTGACCGCGGATCCCTGTCCGTGGCACTGCCCGCGATCAAAGAGGAATTCCACATCAGCGCCGAGGTCACCGGCCTGCTGCTGTCGGCGTTCTTCTGGGCGTATGCGGCGATGCAGATCCCGGCGGGTTGGCTGATCGACCGCTTCGGCCCACGCAAGCTCATCACCGCGGCGTGCACCGGATGGGGAGCGGCGACCGCCGTATCCGGTCTGGCCCCCAACATCGCCACGCTGGCCATCGCGCGGGGGGCCATCGGGATCACCGAGGCACCCATCATGCCCGCCGGCGGAAAGCTCAACGCGGTCTTCCTCACCGAGAAGGAACGCGGCCGCGGTGCCACCATCCTCGACGCCGGAGCCCCGCTGGGTTCCGCGGTGGGCGGCATCGCCATCGCCACCCTGATCGCCTCGACCGGAAGTTGGCGGTGGGCGTTCATCGTCGCCGGCGCAGTCACCATGCTCTTGGGCATCTGGGCGTGGCGGGCGATCCGCGACACCCCAGAAGAACACCCGAAGGTCAACGAGGCCGAGCGGGAGTACCTGATGAGCGCGCAGCGCGAGGAGAACGCCCGTCATCAGTCGACCGGGAAGCGCGCCGGACTCGTCTACTACATGAAGTACCGCAGCTTTTGGGCGATGTGCTTCGGCTGGCTGGGATTCAACGGGGTGTTCTATGGCCTACTCACCTGGGGTCCGCTGTTCCTCTCGGAAAGCAAGGGCTTCAACCTCAACGCCATCGGCTGGTCCACGTTCGCGATATTCGGCGCCGGCTTCGTCGGTGAGATCATCGGCGGCCAGCTGGCCGACCGCCTCAAGGAACGGGGCCACGACACCAACCTGGTGATGCGCTCGCTGCTGGGTTTCGCGGGCACCTGCGTGGTCGCGGGACTCGTCGGCGTGGTGCTCGTGCCGAACCCGCTCGTCGCGATCCTGCTGTTGTCCACCGTGCTGTTCTTTCTCCGCTGGGTCGGCCTGTTCTGGTCGGTGCCCTCCATCCTGGGCGGACGCGAAGATGCCGGTGTACTCGGCGGGGCGATGAACCTGGCCGGCAACATCTCCGGCTTCGTCACCCCCGTGGCCGTCGGCTTCATCGTCGGCGCAACGGGTGCCTACACCTGGGCCCTGCTCTACTTCGTGGGCGCGGGAGTGATCATGACTGTCGCCGTTCTCGTTCTGGACTACTCGAAACGTCTGGCTCCCAAGGCCGCACCCGTCACTGCTTCTGAGGAGACTTCGGTATGACCCGCATCGGCATGATCGTTCCCTCGTCGAACACGGCGCTCGAGCCTGCGACGATGCGGCTGATCGCGGACCGTCCGGACATCACGGTCCACTTCACTCGAATCCCGGTGCGTGCGATCACGCTGACGGCCGGCGGGGCCGCATTCGACGTCGAGACCATGCTCGCCGCCGCTCGGCTCCTCGCCGACGCCAACGTGGACTGCATCGCATGGAACGGCACTGCGGGATCATGGCTCGGCGTCGAGTACGACCGTCAAGTCTGCGCCGCCATCACCCAGGAGACCGGTATCGCGGCCACCACCTCGACGTTCGCAATCCTGCAGGCCTGTCACGACTTCGGCGTCGAGGCTCTCGCCTGTGCGACGCCGTACACGGGTGACGTCGTCGAGGCGATCAGCCAGGAGTATGCGCACCACGGCCTCGACTTCGTCGGGCACACCGAATGGGAACTCACCGACAATGCCAGCTTCGCCGCGCAGCCGGACAGCGCGATCGCCGACCTCTTGGTGAGCGCGGTGGAGAGTGGGTCCGGCTCCAGCGCGGCGCAGGCGGTGGCACTCATCTGCACCAACGTCGACGGCACCACGGTCCTCAACGAGGTCGAGGACAGGCTCGGCATTCCCGTGATCGACAGCATCGCGGCCACGCTGTGGTGGGCGCTGGAACTCACCGGCACCGATGCGCGCATTCCCGGCGCAGGCCTGCTGCTGGAGCAGGGTCCCCTGCGCCACCGCGCCAAGGCCCTCGTGACCGAGCTACGGGAGCGAACGGGATGCGATCGGACGACCGTGCGGATCGACGAGCCGACTCTCGGCCTGCGCGTGGATCTGTGCGCCGCCGAATCCCGTGCTCAGGGGGTGCGATCGATCCAGCACGACCCCTCGCTCGATCAACGTGCCCTCGAGACGGTGCGCTGGCTGGAGGAGCATCGGCAGACGCTGGTGCAGCCGACGTTCGCCGAACCACCGCACCCGCCGCAGGCCTTGCGTGACGTGTACGGAGTGAGCGCCCAGGTCCTCGGCCCGGTCGAACGGGACGGTGAACTGACCGCGTGGTTCTCCGCCCACAGCATCGCCGAACGCCCCTGGACGGATGACGATGTCGCGGCCATGACTCATGCGCAGCAGGCGATGACCGCGCTGCTGAAAGACCAGTGAGGAAGGACGTTTTCGTGACGAAGAAGCTTCAGATCAGCGTCGGCATCGACGTCGACTCCTGCGCGGGGTGGCTTGGATCCTACGGCGGGCAGGATTCGCCCAACGACATGCAGCGCGGCGTCTTCGCCGGAGAAGTCGGGGTACCCCGCATGTTGAAGTTGCTCGAGCGACGCAACATCGTCTCGACCTGGTTCTGGCCCGGCCACTCGATCGAGACGTTCCCGCGACAAGCCCAGATGTGTGTCGACGCCGGACACGAGATCGGCGCGCACGGCTACAGCCACGAGAATCCTCGCTCGCTGACCCAGGAGCAGGAGCGCGACGTGATGGCCAAGAGCGTCGAGCTGGTCGAGCAGCTCACCGGCGCGCGACCGAAGGGCTATGTCGCACCATGGTGGGAGATGAGCGAACACACCGCGACGATTCTCAAGGAGTACGAGTTCTCCTACGACCACTCGCAGAACTACAACGACTTCGTCCCGTTCTATGCGCGGGTCGGTGACGAGTGGACGCCCATCGACACCACGAAGCCGGCCGCCCACTGGATGAAGCCGCTCGAGCACGGCGAAGAGATCGATCTCGTCGAGTTCTGCGGCAACTGGTACGTCGACGACCTGCCACCCATGATGTTCATCAAGGGCCATCCGAACTCGCATGGCTTCGTCAACCCGCGCGACATCGAGCAGATGTGGAATGACCAATTCGACTGGGTTTACCGGGAACTCGACTATGCCGTCATTCCGATGACACTGCACCCCGATGTGTCTGGGCGCCCCCAGGTGCTGCTCATGCTCGAACGCCTGCTCGACCGGTGGGCGAGCTTCGACGGCGTCGAGTTCGTCACCATGGCCGACGCCGCCGACGAGTTCCGTGCGCGCTACCCGTTCGGGCAACCGACGCGCCCGGATTGCGTGGGACGCTGACGCTCGCACCGACGTCGGAGCGCTCTCGGCATTGGCTACGCTAGGGACACCATGCCCTCGACGCCTTCCGATGAAGACACCGCGGCCAGCAACGTCCTGCTGCGCGGTCGACTCGTCGACGCTTTGCGCTCCGACGTCATCCGGGGGCGGTATCCGGCCGGGTACCGGCTGGTGGAGAGAGACGTCGCCGAAACATACGGCGTGTCACGGCTTCCCGCCCGCGAGGCCCTGCAGGCACTCAAGTCCGAGGGCTTCCTCGAGGTGCGCAAGACCCGCGGACTGGTCGTGCGCGAGTGGACCGAGCGCGACGTCGTCGAAGTCTTCGGCATCCGCGAGTCGCTCGAAGCACTGGCCTGCCGCGAGGCCGCCGAGAATCGGACCGACGACGACATCGCTGCACTGCGTAGCGCGGCCGATGCGGCCGATCGAGCCGTCGACCAGGGTGACCCGTCCGCCGCACACGATGCGAACGCCCTGTTCCACCAGCTGCTCGTGACCGCATCGCACAACCGGACCCTGGGTGAGATCATGGCGCCGATCCTCTACCGGGTGCAGTGGCTGGTGCGGCAGATCCCCGATCCGCACGCCGTCTCCCACGATCACCACCTGTTGGTGGACGCGATCGCCGCGCGGGATGCGCGCGGGGCCGAGAAGCTCGCCAGGGACCACGCCGAGCGCAACCGCACGACGACGCTGCGGACGCTGTTCGGCGACACGCCCCGCTGGTCACGGCTGGGCTGAGCCACGCGGTGCGCTGCCCACGCCCGGCCTAACTCGACTGAGCCGCTGCGAGCACCCGCGCCGCCTCACGCACCGCGGCCACGTTGGCCTTGCCCTGCCGAGAACCCGCCAGCTTGGCGGCGATGTGCGTACCGACGGTGATCGGTTCATACGCCATCCCGGCGTCGGCATCCAGATAGCCGGGAGCAGTGGAGATCACCGCATCGACGTTGCCGTCATGGAAGAACGCGGCCGATCGCCGCCGCTTGATGGTGCCGTCGACGATCGGCGGTTTCACCCGGTGCAGCGTCGACATCCACTGGTCGTTGGTGATCCGTGCCGTGAGATCGCCCAGGTTCACCAGCAGCGCGCCGTCGACGGGCGCCACGTCGTGCCAGTGCCCATCGGTGTCCAGCACCTGGAGGCCCGCCACCTGGTCGGCCCACAGGACGGTGACGATGCCGAAGTCGGTGTGCTCACCCATCCCGGTGAGGTCGCCGTCGAGGGTGACGGTGCCCTCGGGAAGGGCGTAGTTGTTCATCCGAAGCACGTCGACGGAATGATCGGTGATGCGTTCGAAGTACCCGGGTTCCAGACCCAGTGCGACGCAGAAGATCTGCGTCAGGGTCCGGGCGACCCGCCCCGCGTCGGCGAAGTATTCGAGGACGGCCGGCTGGAAGGACGGCACCTGGTCGGGCCAGACGTTGATGCCGTAGTCGGCCTCGTCGAGAGCGAGACCCGTGTAGGACCGCGCTTCGACGCCGACGTTGAACGCCTCGAAGAAGTCGTTCATCCGGGTGGCGGACTCGACGCCGAGCGACAGGCTCAACGATTCGCTCTTCGGCGGGCTGTACCCCCGGTTGGCGGGCACCCGGTACTCGTTCTTGGTCTCGGCACTCAACCCGAAGAACTGGTCCATGGCCGTCGCAAGGCCGTCGAGCGTCCGTGCGGGAATGCCGTGGCCGAGGATCTGCATGAAACCGACCCTGCGGCAGGCGTCGTCCACGGCCGTGGCCACCGCGTATTTGGCGGAATCGTCACCGCCGACGACCCACGGGGTGATGTCGATCGCCGGTACGTCGAACGAGGTCATCGCGTCATCTCCATCCACGGTCGGTCCAGGATGCCAGCCGTGTCCGATCCGTTTCCAGATCGAGAGCAAGCCGCGTCGGGGAGGGCTCTTCCGCACCGCCGCGTCCGAGGACCACTGCTGCAGTGATTGCTTCCATTGTTGCGTCTGGCGATGTGGCGTGTGCGGTCACGAGAATTGTTCCATCCCCTGGGCTAGGGGCTGACCCTGGTGATCGGTTAGCGGTGGAGACCGCGATTCGTTCAAGGGGTGGAATGAGACACGGCATGACCAGCGTGGTGACGTCGCCGCCAGCAGCTGATCGGACGGTGGCTGGTTGGTTGACCCCACGAACGTCGAGCGCCAAGTCGTTGCCCAATGCGTGGCTCACCACCGAGCGGGATGTTGGCCGGCCCAGCAAGCAGCCTGGACCACGCCAAGCGATTTGCACGCGAGGGTCTTTCGTCGCGTTGAGCCGGGCGAGCTGAAGCTTCGCGATGTGGCGGCTGCCATGTTCGTCGCCGTCTAGAGTCGGAACGCCTTGGTCACATCTGCGTCGAGAGCACGTTATCGACGAATCCGTGCACCTTGCGCCGCAGCTCGTGGATCTGCTGTTCGCGGATGCGTTCAAGGTCGGTGTCCTCGTGATAGGCGGGCGGCAGGCGCCGGACATTGCGGGAGCATCCGAAGCTGGCGCAGATCATGGTGCCGATGGTGTCTCCCTTGCGGCCTGCGGCGCCGGCCCGGCGAACGGTGTACAGCACCGCTTCGTCGGTGAGGTTCACGTCGTTGCACCACGTGCACATGGCTCGTCCCCGCGGCTTGACCGCGGCCCGATTGAGCAGCAGCGCTACCGGTCCGTCAGGCCTGTCGACCAGCAGATAGGCCCGGCGCGGGATCTTGGTGTCGGCCCAGCCGTAGTAATCCAGTTTGCCGAACTCGACGGCGTCGAAGTCGGCGGCGAAGGTCACTCTTTTGACCTCGCTGCGGGTGGCGCCCCGGAAGGCGCCGAGAATTTGGTCACGGGTGAAGACGTCCATTGGTGAAACCATCCTGAAGAGGGCCGCGCACGTATGCGCGCGCCAGTGAGGTGAGGGCATGACTGCATCGCCGACCTAGACGGGTCGGCGACAGGGCGCGGTCATCTGATGTCGGCGCGAGCGCCGACGACCTCCTCGACACGGATGTTCACGTAACAGACGATACCGAGCGGCGCCATTCTCGGCCAGGCAATTTCACGTTGCGCTAACGTCGGGTTGACTGACGATCTCGTTCATTGGGAAGTCAGGCCTGGTTGGCCGTCGATCTGGCGATCAACAACGTCGTCGCGTCAGAGGGTGCACCCGGACGAGCCTGCCGCCCGAAAGAATCCAGGACAACTTCGTACGTTAGGCAGCACGGCCGGGTCTTCGCGCCATGAACGGCCGTGTCCTGTCTCATTCCTGGAGAAACGAGACAGGCCTCGGCGCGCCACTTCCCTGTCTTATATCCGCTGGTCGAGCTGTCTGATTTCCTGTCTCACACGGCGCGTCTCTCAGATCCTCGTTGTCGAAGGCCAATGAGACGGTAGCGATGTGACAACGATTCTCAGGTACGTCCGCGTGAGCACCGCGGGGCGGGACCTCCATGCGCAGCTTGCCGCACTCGCTGGAGGGCGTCGGACCGGATGCAGTCTGTCCGGACGGACTCTCGCGAGCTGAGCACGACCCGCCTGCGTTGACGGCAAGGCTGCAATACACCCGCGAGGATGGCACCTTAGTGGTCACCGCCATCGATCGACTCGGCCGCTCCGTCGCGGAAGTGACACGCACATCACCGACCTTGGCGAGCGACGAATTTTGTTGCGCGCCTTCAGTGAAGGCGAAGACACGGAACGCTTACCCGAGGCCCACAGGCCGACGGGAGTTCTCGCACGGGATAGCGTCGAGCTGATGGCTTGCGCACCACCAACCCGGTCGCTTGGCCCAGATCACACACAGCCAATCCATTTCCAGATCGTGAGCAAGCCGCGTCGAGCGGACCCTTCCTCACCCACGCGGCCGAGGACCCCTGCTGATGTCAACCACGACGCGAGCCGTCCACGCCACCGACGACTCCCGATCGATGGGCGACGAAGGAGTTAAAGCGCTCGTGAAACCCCGTGGTGCAGCGATCGTGAGATAGCCCGCACACGCCGTAGTCAGCGAGGCACGTCAGTGCAATGTCGCGCTTCACAATCTCGCGGTCGACTTGAGCTGGAGTCGGTCGGCGCGGTGTCGCTCAACGAGCAGTGGAGTGTGTTTCCTGCTTCGGTTTGCGCCAGGTGATGGCGTATCGCCATAGCGGGAGCCGACGCCATGCCATCCCGGGCAGCACCGTCGTTGCGATCTGTTTGACCTCGGTGTAGGTGTGCGGAAACTGCATCCTCACGGGGGCGTTGTGCTGCCAGTAGCCGCGGGTGCGTGACAGGACCTGGTGCTCCACGACCCCCACGGCATCGCAGGTGTAATCGGGCAGAGTTGAACTTCGGGCACAGCCGATCACCACCAGTGCGCCGCCGGGGGCAGTGAGGTCAGCGAGGCGCTGTAAGCCGGCCACGAGATCGGGGAAGTGATGGACCGTGGCTACTGCGGCAACCAGGTCGTGGTGCGCCTCGGGCAAGGCGAAGGTGAGGGCGTCACCGGTGATCCAGGTGACGCTATCCGAGGTGCTCGATCGAGCGAGGTTGATGACGTCGGCGTCGGAGTCAATGCCGGTGACCTCGGGGATCTCCTCGCCAGACGGACGGCCAGCAGGCCGTCACCGGTACCGACGTCAAGAGCGGTCCGCGCAGCTGACGGGGCGGCATCGAGCACGATGTCGTAGTAGTGGGTGTTGTGGTTCCACCGATGTCGTTCGTCGCTCACCACACCTCCGTCAGGCCGGTTGTCCGTAGGAGACCAGGGCCAGCAGCACGCGGTCGATGAAATCGCCGGCCTTGTCTGAACGCTGGTCTGGCGCTTCGGTCGATTGCAGCGTCCAGTCCCTCTTGCCGCTGAAGGTAAACGTGGCGCGGCGCGTCCACTGCGTCACCCGACGCGACTCCTCGTCGTAGCGCTGATCTTCGATGGCAATGTCGATCTTCTTAAGCTCCGACAGTGGTATCACCGCACCGCTGATGCTGACATCGGAGTCGTCGTTGCTTCCCTCGCAGCTCAGCAATCCAAATTGAGACCCGTAGAGCCAGGCGATGTGATGGATCCCATGGTCGGGATGAGATGCGCCGATCACGAAGGCGCTCGGGTGAACGTGGCGTCGAGCGACGTGCAGAAAGACGCGGGGGATGACAGCCGTGCTGTCGTCGAATATCTTGCGCTTCCATTCACGCAGGGTTTGGTCAGGATCGTTGTCAGCCATGTGGTGCATCGCCTTCCGATTGTCGGTGTCATGTGTCAACATAGACGATAGACATCACGCACGATTAGGACAAGGGATTCGGATGACGACCCAGGCGACGCTGGCGGATCTGCTGCGCAAAGCCATCGACGACCGCACCGGAGCCCCGCTACGCGACATCCAGGCACTCGTCGAGGCAGAGGAAGCGGCGCGGCCACGGGGCATGTCCCTGAACCGCAGCACCGCATCACAGATTTTGCGCGGCGCTTACCGCGGCACCCCTTCGCCGGCTACCGTCCGCGCGATTGGCTGGCTCGCCGGCGTTACCGACGAGGTGGCGTTCGCGGCAGCCGGCCAACCGACACCCGGACGCCCTTTAGCGGACGAACTTCCCGCCGCCACGGACACACTCAACGACCGCGAGCGAGCCGTCGTGATCGACGTCGTCCGAGCGCTGCTCGCACAGCGCCAAAGCATCGACGGGTGGAAAGCCACGACCGCCGAAGCTCTCGATCACATCGTCAGCGACCTGTTACGTATAAAGCAGACCCTCGACGACGTCGCTGGCGGGAACGACGCAACCGAAATCATCAGTGCTGCAGCCAATGATCTGACGGACGTCATCACTCGAACACGCCGCCTCACTGAACAAAGCGCGACCGAGGACGCGTAAGCCAACGCCACCACTTGAGCGGTCGCGGCATTGCCCCGAGGCCTATGTCGTTTGTAGAGATCTGATTTCGGTTACATCCGGCCTCACGCAAGACATGTTTCGCGGAATTTCAGCGGGTCGTAGGAGTGCTCCATGATGCGTGGGCGGCGGCCTCGCGGGCAGCCGAGTCGATGCGCTCATACGTCCGAGGCCAGAAGTCAGGATCGTTTGCGTCCGGCGGTTGTAGGCCGCCCGGTGTTACTCCGGTTGTGTTGTCGATTAGTTCGCGCAGGATGTCAGCGTGTCCGGCGTGACGTGTGGTCTCCGCGAGCATGTGAACCAGAACGTCGTGCAGAGTTACTGACCGGCGGTGCTCTGGCCAGGCCGGAATCTGCCCGCGGTCGTCGAGGCTGAGAGCCTCGATGGTGTGATCGGAGTGCTGGCAGGCACGTCCGTAGAGGACGACGATGTCGCTGCGGCTCTCGTCGGCGGTTGCCCACATGTCTCTGATGGGGTCGGGCTTGCTGTCGGTAGTGGTCAGCCAGGCCGGCGGGTCGGCGAAGGGGCGATCGAAGACAAGCCCGAAGTAGCCAATTTCGCGGCCGGATAAGTGTTTCACCAGTCCGAGCAAATTGGTCCCATGGGGTGTTAGTGGCCGCCGAATGTCGTACTCGGAGAAGCCCTCAAGCTTCCACAGCATCGCTTGTCGCGCATCGGCGAGATAGCGGTGCAACGCAGCTTTGTAGTCACTGGACATAACGGAAAGGTACTTGGCGACGGTCACAGACGAATCGGACGAGGATCCCGGAGATACGGCCTCAGACCAACGACGGATCAGCCCTTGGCACCAGTTTCGTTGCGGATCGTTGTCTACGGCCGATTCCAAACCAACGATGGGTTTGTACTTGCCGCGATTGCCAATCATTCGACTTCCGAGCCGGACTCGTGCACCTCGCCGGGACATCACACCACTGCCTGAACTTCGGCGATAGGTTGACCGGGACACCGCTCGGCCGTGGGGGGTCAGGTCGGGTTAGGTGCGTAGAACTCTGTGGTGGCCTCGACCGCGGCCGCGACCTGCTCCGGTTCGCCACCTGCGGCCAGGTGAGCCTCGCCCCAGGCCGCGGCGCTGCGCCGACTGAATTCGAGCCCTTCGGGCGAGGTCTTGAACTCCTCGTGATCAAGGGTCTCGCCATCCGCCAAGAACCCGGCCAGGGCGAGGAGATGCAGATCCCAACCGACGCCGCCGGCACCGGGGCCATAGATCGGGAACATGGGCTCTCCCACGGCCGCTGCGTGGACCAGCTCGAACTCGGTGCCCCCGGTCGGGCCGGGTGCCAGGCGGACTTCCACCTCACTCGTGCCGGGCCAGGCGTCGGCGTCCGGACCGAAGAGCCAGGACACCCTCAGCAGACGCGGCGGCTCGCATCGGAGGATCTCGCCGTGCTCGCCACCGTCGAGTTCGAACATCCCGCCGAGCCGCAGATCCCGCTGACCGGCTTCAACCAGCGACTCAGCCGCTCAGGGCTGGTGATGGCGTCCCAGACGTCGTCGACGTGCGCGTCGTAGCGACGTCGGAGCTCGACGGTATATGCATCGCCCGCGGGCAGCCTGCCTGTGCCCATCGCCCGGCGCGCGGCCGCAAGCTCGTCCAGTACGTCCTTCATGTCATTTTTCCCTTCGTAGTCGATCGGTTCTTCCCGAATCGGTGCCGGCCCCGGCGCGGAAGGTCGGCTCCTCGTCGCCCGAGGTTCGGGATGCGTGCCTTCCGCGGGCCAGCTCAGTTCCCAGAGCATCGAGCCGCTGATCCCAGAACCCGCGAAACCGGTCCAACCACACGTCAATCTCGCTCAGCGGCGTTGGGGCGACGGCGTAGTACCTTCGAGCACCGTCTGCCCGCACCAGCGCGAAACCGTTCTCACGCAGAACGCGCAGATGCTGGGAGACAGCCGGTTGGGAAAGCGCGAACTCGGCTCGGATCACGTCCGTGATTGCGCCAGAACTCTGCTCTCCGTCGACAAGCAGCTCAATAATCCGCCGGCGCACCGGGTCACCGAGGATGGCGAACGCGTGCACGTAGCGGATCGTACCAGCCGAGACTTATATAAGTCATAGCTGATATTCAGTTCTCGCCGCGGCGTTGACGCTTCGAGGACCGGCGGCCTGCGTGTTGCTCATGCCATGAGAATGCGGGCGGCTCAGTTCCCGACTCGGGTCGGTGGCGCCTATCGGGCGGCGGGATTGGCACCTCAATAGGGGTTGTTCCTGACGTCGCGTGAGGTCCTAGCGTGGGTGCGGTGAGTGCATTCAAGTCAGCCGACCGAAACGAAGTCGTTTGGAAGGTCGGTGAGTTGGCCAGGCTGACCGGGTTGACGGTGCGGGCGTTGCATCATTACGACGAGATCGGTCTGCTGGTGCCGGCGCGGCGATCCTCGTCCGGGCACCGGCTCTACGACGGTGCTGATGCGGCACGGCTGTATCGAATCTGTGCGCTGCGGCGGCTGGGATTTCCACTTGATCGCATCGCCGAGGTACTCGACCAGCCGCAGTGGCAACTCCAAGACGTGGTGAGTAGCCATCTCGTCGATACCCGTCGCACCGCGGCCGTCGCATCACGACTGGCCAGCCGACTGAGCGCACTCGAAACGGCTCTCGATGACGTCGACAAGCTATCTGCTGAACAGTTGTTTTCCACGATTGAGGAGATGAACATGCTGGATTCGCCCTTGCGCACCACCACATCGATGCTGGTCTACAACGATGTGGCCGCCGCGCGAGACTATTTAGTGAGGGTCCTGGGGTTGACCGCCGGGCCGCTGCACACCGACGATGCCGGGACCGCCCTGCACGGGGAGGTCAGCGCCGGGCACCACACGATCTGGCTGCACCCGGCGGCGGAGGGCTATCAGTCCCCCGCCCAACTGGGGGCAGCCACGGGGATGACGGTGATCGTCGTCGATGACCTCGACGAGCATTTCCGCCGCGCCACCGCCGCGGGCGCCCAGGTCATCGAAGAACCCATTGATCAGCCCTACGGGGTCAGAGAGTGGGGTGCCCGCGACTGCGAAGGCCAGCTCTGGTACTTCCATTCACCCCAACAGTGAGCACGATGAACAGGGCGCGGGCCATCGCGCTGGGACTGCCCGAGGCGACCGAGGCTGACCATCACGGCATCGCGTCGTTCCGCGTCCGGGGAAAGATCTTCGCCACCGTCCCCGATGATCGCCACTTACGGATCATGCTCGACGAGAACGGGATTCGATCAGTGACAGCGGAGTTTCCGTCGGTGTGTCACGAGTACTACTGGGGCGAGAAGCTGGCCTGTGTGGTGGTGGCGATCGAGGCCGCCTCCACCGGCCTGCTTCGCGAGTTGCTCGAAGACGCCTACCGACGCAAAGCGCCAGTCTCCCTGGCACGGCAGATCAATATCGCCGAACACGAACACTGAGGTACGTCTGGTTCCTCACGCTGTGAGTGTGATCAGTTCTGGTCGCCGCTTTAGGCGGGGCCAGTGAGCGCTGTTGTCTCGTGCCTAGAGAACTGGGATGGTTCACATCCTGTCTCGCATGCGATGTGTTGACGTCGCCAGTTAGGGCACTACGCGTCAAATGCGTTGTGCAAGATGACCTTTTCCCGGTCCGTCGAGTTGTCGAAGTGCGTGGGGTCGGCCGGCCAATGCCATCAGTAGCGCTTCGCCGGGAGCCTGGACTGTCAGTCCTTTTCCGTGTGACCATTCCAGGTCAGTGGCGACAAGCCGAACTCCACGCGCACGCCCGGCTCCACGGATAAGCGGTACGTTAGGAGCGAAGTTGAGCACAGCATCGAGGCGCTCGGCCGGAATGGTGCGCGGCAGGTTCAACGGTCGACGAATGTCTTGCCGGTGAACCATGCCGTCGACCTGAGCGATCATGCCGCCGAATCCCGCCGTCACACCACGCGGATGAATGTGATCGCGGACCAGTCGAATCAGGTCTTCGGGCGCACGGGCAGCCAGATCGCCCGTTCCGATCGCGTTGCTGCGATTGACTACGAACGCACCGCGTACGAACCGGGCAGCCAGATCGGCGGTGCTCAGCTGGTCGTACCCGATGACATGAGCGACGACATCGCGCACCCGCCATTGGCTGCATGAGTTGTTTTCATCCCACTGCTCCGGGGCCAAGCCCGCGAGGAAATCCGCGAACTCCTGGCGCTCATCACACGCCATCTCCATGGTCGTTGCCAAGGCGCCTCCCGCTCCAACGGAACCGACGCTACCTCCAAGCCCGGTAAGCGACGTTGATGGCGCCGTTTGCACGCCCGCATGTTCCCTCTCGCGGCCCGCATCGCTCCTAGAAAAGTTGGACGGCTCAGCTCTTGTCTCGCGTAGACGACAACCGGTGCGGAGACGACCGGTACGAAGTGAGTGCTTACTGGGAAACGGTTACTGGCGCAGTTCAGTCGAGCACCTCGCGGAGCCTGCGCGCGAAGGCCTCTGGCTGGCCGGCATATCCGAACTCGCCACCACTGAACCCACCGTGGTGGCTCGGGAACACCGTGGCCCGCTGGCCGAGCAGCTCGGCGGTGGCCACCGCGGTCCGCCCGGTGAACGTTTCGGCAGACTCCTCGCCGACGGCGATCACGACCCGGGTCGGCGCCGCGGCCAGTGCATCGACGTCGGGATGGTAGGAGAGGAATGTGACGGACCGGTCGGAGAGCAGCGGATCGTCCCGAGAGCCGTCGTCCTCGTCGGGCATGCCGAACGCGCCGGGATCAGGTGCGGGCTGGTCGAAGTACGCATCGGTGAACTCGCCTTGCCACGACGTCATCGCGATGAAGGTCGCCATGCCGGCGCCCCAGCCCTTGTCCAAGTAGGTGTCTCGGAAACCGTTCCTGGCGCGCCATGCGGCCTCGGCGTCGGGGAGCACGTCTATGAGGGGCGGTTCGTGGGCCACCAGGGTCACCAGATCCCCGGGATAACCGATGACGAGCGCGAGACCGGTGATCGCGCCGCCACTGCTCGCAAACATGTCGACCGGACCTCCGCCGAGAGCTTCGATCAGCGCGTGGAGGTCGGATGCCTGGACCTCAGGCCTGTTCTCCACCTGGCCGTCCTTGCGAGTGCTGCGCCCGAGACCGCGCGGGTCGTAAGTGATTGTCGTGCGGTCAGGAAAGAGTGGCACCAACGCGCTGAAGCCGCTGGCGTCCATGGGTTGGCCGATCATCAATAGAGGCGGACGTCCGCCAGCGGTCGGCAGCGGTCCGTGTACGTCGTAGGCAAGGCCCACTTCGGGAAGCTCGAGAATGTGCGTCATCACGGTGGTACCGACCGCCTCTAGATCTCGAACTCATCGCAGAGCCTTCGCGCGCAAAGCCTCCAACCATCCACTCTGTCTCGCGTGTAGAGAAACAAGACAGGTCCCGCTTGTGAGCCTCTGACACGACAGCCCTAGGTCGCTGTGTCTCGGACCTTGTCTCAGATCACGTGCTTCAGATCTATCAGGTCGATGGCCAATGAGACGGTGTTGGCATGACCGCTGTCTTCGGCAACGCACGTGTAGGCACCAGCGGCCAAGATATGGACGCACAGCTCACCCGCCATCTGCAGCCGGCGTCGCTGCGGACCGCAGTATTCACCGACAACCAACTGGCCGAGCGGTGGCCACCATGATGGCTACCTCGCCGAGCTCGAACTTGAGCTTGGGCGGGTCGTCGTTTTGGGGCCCAGCACCACCGGAGGACCGATAACCTCTCGTCTAGACCGACACGAGGCGGGCTGGCGCACTTCGGCACCTCCATGGCCACCGCGGTGCTCCACTGCAGAGTGGTCGTAAGAGAGAGATCTCGGGCCTTCCTCATCAACGCGGCGACGGTCGGTGACCGCTTCGGCACTTTAAGAACAGCCCGCCGCCGAGAAGCGCTAGACCGCCTACCGATACCGCCGTTACTGCAGATAGCAGACCGCTGATCAGCCCGAGCGAAGGCGGGACCAGACGACGGAAGTCCCCGGACCTGTCGAAACGGGATCTCCCGATGACCGACCCCACCAAGCACTAAGGTCACGACCTCTTTCGAGATCGTGACCTAAGCGCCTGGAGTTCGTTGAACTCCTCATTGTGGGCGAAGGGGGACTTGAACCCCCACGTCCCGAAGGACACTGGCACCTGAAGCCAGCGCGTCTGCCATTCCGCCACTCGCCCCAACAACCGGGAAAGGCTATCACGCACCGGCGCTCCCGCCCCAACCGCGCCGATCAGCCCGAGCGCAAGCCGCTGACCAGGCGCGATCGGATTCTCAGAGTTCCGGTGGTCACGCCGGGGCCGGGTCGGCCGATACCATGCCCTGAAGGGATCTGCTCCGCGACACGCGGGGCGGGTCGAACGACGGCGACGACGGATCGAGGTGTGCACGGCCATGGGTCTGGTGGACCGCTTCGAACGCAAGCTGGAGTCGAGCGTCGGCGACGCCTTCGCCCGCGTCTTCGGGGGCTCGATCGTCCCTCAGGAGGTCGAGGTGATGCTTCAGCGCGAAGCCGACGCCAAGACCCGTGAACTCGGCGGCGGCTACATTTTGGCCCCGAACGACTACGTCATTACCCTCAGTGTGCCCGACCATCAGAAGGTGAGCGCCGACCCCGACCTCACGTCGACCAGTTTTGCCAGACACCTGGAGGGATACATCCATGACCAAGGGTGGCAAACGTATGGTGAGGTGGTCGTCAGATTCGAACCATCACCGACCCTGCACACAGGCCAGTTTCGCGTCCGCGGAGCGGTCAACCCCGATACTCGTTCTGACTCGGCGGGCGCACCCGCCCCTGCCACACCAGACCGCGAGCACACCGCAGAACCAGGAGTTGCATCGATGACCGACAACCCGACGTACCGCGGCGGCGGCCAGGGCCAGGGCGGCCAGGGTCCGCAGCCCGGCGACGAGTACTACGACTACAACCGGCCCGGCGAGGATCCCCGTCGCCCGCAGCCGCCGGAAGGCGGCTACCCGCCTCCTCCCCCCGGCGCGCCCGGCTACCCGCCGGCGCAGGGCGGCTACGACCGCGGCGGCTACGGCGACCAGGGCGGCTACCAGGATCAGGGCGGCTACTCCGACGGTGGCTACGCGCCGCCGTCGTACGAGCAGCGTCCCCCGGCCGGCGGCTACGACCAGCCCCAGGGCGGCTACCCCGGCGGTCAGGGCTACCCGGCCGCGCAGGGCGGCTACAACCAGGGCGGCTACGCGCCTCCGAGCGCCCCTCCCGGCCCTCCCGCCGGTGACTACGACTACGGCCGCCAGGGCGCCCAGCCCCGGCACGAGGACTACGGCCGCCCCTCCTACCCGGATCAGGGCGGCGGCTACCCCGAGCAGGGTGGGTACGGCGATCAGGGTGGCTACGCGGACCAGGGCGGCTACGGCGACCAGGGTGGCTACAACCCCGGCGGCCAGAACTACGGCGGCCAGCAGGGCGGCTACGGCGCTCCCGCTGGATACGACTACGGCCAGCCCCCCGCCCAGCAGGGCTACGGCGACCAGGGCTACGGCTCGCAGGGTGGTTACGGCGACGCCGGCTACGGCCAGCAGGCCGGGTACGGCGGCGGCTACGGCGCCGGCGCCGGCGTGGCGGGTGCGAACGTCACGCTGCAGCTCGACGACGGCAGCGGCCGCACCTACCAGCTGCGCGAGGGTGCCAACGTGATCGGACGCGGCCAGGACGCCCAGTTCCGGCTGCCCGACACCGGTGTCTCCCGTCGTCACCTCGAGATCCGCTGGGATGGTCAGGTGGCTCTGCTGTCCGACCTGAACTCCACCAACGGCACCACGGTGAACAACGCCCCGGTGCAGGAGTGGCAGCTGGCCGACGGCGACGTGATCCGACTCGGCCACTCCGAGATCATCGTTCGCGTCCACTAGGCAGCCGAGGACGTCGAGGGCAACGCAGGACTCGAACGGATCACGGCACCGGCGAAGCTCCTCGCTTCCTCGTCACGCCGAACGACGTCCAAGTATCGTGACGTTGCCGGCGGGTTGGCCGGCGGGTCGAGGGCTACATCGGGACGGTGACGGAGAGGACGTCGGATGCAGGGGTTGGTTCTGCAGCTGACGCGTGTCGGTTTCCTGTTGCTCCTGTGGCTGTTCATCTGGTCGGTTCTGCGCGTGCTGCGCACCGACATCTACGCGCCGACCGGCGCGGTGATGGTCAAGCGGGGTCTCGCGCTGCGGGGGACGCTCCTGCCGAACCGGCAGCGCAACGTCGTCCGCCAGCTGGTCGTCACCGAGGGCGCGCTGGTGGGCACGCGCATCACCCTCGGTACCCAGCCGGTGCTGATCGGCCGCGCGGACGACTCGACGCTGGTGCTCACCGACGACTACGCCTCGACACGGCACGCCAGGCTGTCTCAGCGGGGGTCGGAATGGTACGTGGAGGACCTAGGATCGACCAACGGCACATACCTTGACAGGGCGAAGGTGACTACGGCGGTAAGGGTTCCGATGGGGACGCCGGTACGAGTCGGCAAGACGGTAATCGAGCTGCGCCCGTGACACTCGTTCTCCGCTACGCGGCGCGCAGCGACCGCGGTCTGGTGCGCGCCAACAACGAGGACTCCGTGTATGCGGGGGCCCGGCTGCTGGCGCTCGCCGACGGCATGGGTGGCCACGCCGCGGGCGAGGTCGCCTCGCAGTTGGTGATCGCCGCGCTCGCCCACCTCGACGACGACGAGCCCGGCGGCGACCTGCTGAGCAAGCTCAACGACGCGGTGCACGAGGGCAACTCGGCGATCGCCGCGCACGTGGAGTCCGACCCCGAACTCGAGGGCATGGGCACCACGCTGACCGCGATCCTGTTCGCGGGCAACAGGCTTGGGCTGTGCCACATCGGTGACTCGCGGGGCTACCTGCTCCGCGACGGCGAACTGAACCAGATCACCAAGGACGACACGTTCGTCCAGACCCTGGTGGACGAGGGCCGGATCACCGCCGAGGAGGCGCACAGTCATCCGCAGCGCTCGCTCATCATGCGCGCGCTCACCGGCCACGAGGTCGAGCCGACCCTGACGGTGCGCGAGGCCAAGCCCGGCGACCGCTACCTGCTGTGCTCGGACGGCCTGTCCGATCCGGTCAGCAAGGACACCATCGCCGAGGCGCTCCAGATGGAGGACGTCGCCGAAAGCGCGGACCGGCTCATCGAATTGGCGCTGCGCGGCGGCGGGCCCGACAACGTGACCGTGGTCGTCGCCGACGTCGTCGACTACGACTACGGCCAGACCCAGCCGATCCTCGCGGGCGCGGTCTCCGGTGACGACGACCAGACCGCCCCGCCCAACACCGCGGCGGGACGCGCGTCGGCGTTCAACCCCAAGCGCGCGGCACCGGCGAAGCGGCCGGCGATCGAACCGGAGCCGGCGCCCAAGAAGCGGTCCCGCCGGATGATCGTCATCGCGATCGTCGTCCTGCTCCTGCTGATCGGCGCGGGACTTGCCTTGGGCCGCACACTCATTCGCAACAACTACTACGTCGCCGAACACGACGGCGCCGTGTACGTCATGCGCGGCGTGCAGGGGTCGCTGCTGGGCATGCCGCTACAGGAGACGTTCCTGGTGGGCTGCCTCGACAACCGCGACGACCTGAAGATCATCGGCGCGGGCGACGACCGCAGCGAGTGCCAGACCCTCAAGATCGGCGACCTGCGCGAGTCCGAACGTGCGCAGGTGAGTGCCGGACTGCCCACCGGCTCCGTCGACGACGCGATCCGCCAGCTGCGCGACCTCGGATCGGATTCACTGCTTCCGATTTGCGCGGCCGCGGCGCCGGTCACCACGACCTCGCCGGCGCCGCCCCCGAGCGGGACCCCGACGACGACTCCCTCGCGCGGCCCGCTGCCCGGACCGGCACCCGAGTCGCCGACGACCCTCACCTCGCCCTCCCCCGCGCCCAACCCCTCCGAGTCCCCCGAACCGTCCTCGCCCGCACCGTCGCCCACCGTGACGGCCCTGCCTCCACCACCGCAGGAGCCGGGCACCACCTGCCGGGCTGCGTCATGACGACCGCACCGCAGTCCGCCGTCACCGTCGCTCCGCCCATGCCCACCCGGCGCAACGCCGAACTGCTGCTGCTCGGCTTCGCCGGCGTCATCACGATGCTGGCGCTGCTGATCGTCGAGGCCAACCAGGAGCAGGGCCTCAGCTGGGACCTGCTTCAGTACCTGGGCGGCTACGTCGCGCTCTTCGCGGGCGCGCACCTGGCGGTCCGGCGGTTCGCGCCGTACGCCGATCCGCTGCTGCTGCCCGTCGTCGCACTGCTCAACGGGCTCGGCCTGGTGATGATCCACCGCCTCGACCTCGCGGTCGCCCCCGGCGCCGACCGCGGCCCGAGCGCCAACCAGCAGATGCTGTGGACGCTCGTCGGCGTCATCGCCTTCTCGCTCGTCGTCGCCTTCCTCAGCGACCACCGGATGCTCACCCGCTACGGCTACGTCTGCGGGCTGACGGGCCTGGTCCTGCTGATCATCCCCGCGGTCCTGCCGAGGTCGATGTCCGAGCAGAACGGCGCCAAGATCTGGATTCGGTTGCCGGGCTTCTCGATTCAGCCCGCCGAGTTCTCCAAGATCCTGCTGCTGATCTTCTTCGCGTCCGTGCTGGTGTCCAAGCGCAGCCTGTTCACCAGCGCGGGCAAGCACGTCCTGGGCATGAACCTTCCCCGCCCCCGCGACCTCGCACCGCTGCTGGTCGCGTGGATCGCCTCGGTCGGGGTGATGGTCTTCGAGAAGGACCTCGGCACGTCGCTCCTGCTCTACGCCTCTTTCCTGGTGCTGGTGTACATCGCCACCGAGAAGATCAGCTGGGTGCTGCTGGGGCTCGCGCTGTTCGCGGCGGGCAGCGTCGTCGCCTACCACCTGTTCGGTCACGTGCAGGTGCGCGTGCAGAACTGGCTCGACCCGTTCGCCGATCCCGACGGCGCGGGCTACCAGATGGTGCAGTCGCTGTTCAGCTTCGCCACCGGCGGCATCTTCGGCACGGGCCTGGGCAACGGCCAGCCCGGCACGGTGCCTGCCGCCTCGACGGACTTCATCATCGCCGCGATCGGCGAGGAACTCGGCCTCGTCGGGTTCGCCGGCGTCCTGATGCTCTACACGATCATCGTCATCCGCGGCCTGCGCACCGCGATCGCCGTGCGGGACAGCTTCGGCAAGCTGCTGGCCGCGGGCCTCGCCTCGACGCTGGCGATCCAGCTCTTCATCGTCGTCGGCGGTGTCACGAAGTTGATCCCGCTGACCGGTCTCACCACCCCGTGGATGTCGTACGGCGGGTCGTCGCTACTGGCCAACTACGTGCTGCTGGCGATCCTGATGCGGATCTCGCACTCCGCGCGGCGACCGATCGACACCAAGGCTGCCGCCGCGACGCCCATCGCGTCCGCGGGCACGGAGGTGATCTCGAAGGTATGAACACCTCCCTGCGACGCGTCTCCGTCACGATCATGGTGCTGATCGTGCTGCTGCTCGGCAACGCCACCCTCACCCAGGTGTTCACCGCCGACGGCCTGCGCTCCGACCCGCGCAACCAGCGCGTGCTGCTCGACGAGTACTCCCGGCAGCGCGGCCAGATCACCGCGGGCGGCCAACTGCTCGCCTACTCGGTCGCCACCGACGGCCGGCTCCGCTTCCTCCGCGTCTACCCGAACCCGTTCGCCTACGCGCCGGTCACCGGCTTCTACTCGCTGCAGTACTCGAGCACCGGCCTCGAGCGCGCCGAGGGCAGCGTGCTCAACGGCTCCGACGAGCGGCTGTTCGGCCGCCGGCTCGCCGACTTCTTCACCGGCCGCGACCCGCGGGGCGGCAACGTGGGGACCACGCTGGTCCCCGAGGTACAGGAAGCCGCGTGGGACGCCATGGCCCAGGGCTGCAACGGCCCGTGCAAGGGTTCGGTGGTGGCGCTCGAACCGTCGACCGGCAAGATCCTCGCGATGGTCTCGGCACCGTCGTACGACCCCAACCTCCTGGCGAGCCACGACGGCGACGAGCAGTCCGCGGCGTGGGAGCGCCTCCGCGACGATCCCGACCAGCCCCTGGTCAACCGCGCGATCTCCGAGACCTACCCGCCCGGATCGACGTTCAAGGTGATCACCACCGCCGCGGCGCTGCAGGCCGGCGCCAACCCGAACACCCAGCTGACCGCGGCGTCGCGAATCCCGTTGCCGGACAGCACCGCAACGCTGGAGAACTACGGCGGCACGTCGTGCGGCAGCGGTCCCACCACGACCCTGCGCGAGGCGTTCGCCCGGTCCTGCAACACGTCGTTCGTCCAGCTGGGCATCGACACCGGCGCCGATCAGCTACGGGAGACCGCCAAGTCATTCGGGATCGACTCGGCACCCGAGCCGATCCCGCTCCAGGTGGTGCCGTCGACCGTCGGCGCCATAAGCGACGGCGCCGCTCTGGGCATGTCCAGCATCGGGCAGAAGGACGTCGCACTCACTCCGCTGCAGAACGCGATGGTGGCCGCCACCATCGCCAACGGCGGCGTCGAGATGAACCCCCATCTGGTAGCTGATCTCAAGGGCCCCGACCTGGCCAACATCAGCACCACCGCCCCGAGCGAGGCACGCCGAGCCGTGTCTGCGCAGGTCGCTACTACACTTACGGGACTGATGATCGACGCCGAACAGGTGACTCAGCAGAAGGGAGCCATCCCCGGCGTGCAGATCGCTTCCAAGACGGGCACCGCGGAACACGGCTCCGATCCGCGAAACACACCGCCGCATGCCTGGTACATCGCGTTTGCGCCCGCCAAGTCGCCGAAGGTGGCCGTGGCCGTCCTCGTGGAGAATGGTGGCGACCGACTGTCCGCCACCGGCGGGTCGCTGGCCGCTCCGATCGGCCGGGCGACCATAGCCGCCGCTTTGCGGGAGGCCTCGTGAGTGCACGCGTCGGAGTGACGCTGTCCGACCGCTACAGGTTGCAGCGACTCATCGCCACCGGCGGCATGGGCCAGGTGTGGGAGGGGCTCGACAGCCGTCTCGGCCGCCAGGTCGCCATCAAGGTGCTCAAGGCCGAGTACTCGACCGACCCCGAGTTCGTCGAGCGCTTCCGCGCCGAGGCCCGGACCGTCGCCATGCTCAACCACCCCGGCATCGCCAGCGTGTACGACTACGGCGAGACCGAACTCGACGGCGACGGGCGCACGGCCTACCTGGTGATGGAGCTCGTCAACGGCGAGCCGCTCAACGCCGTGATCAAGCGTGCGGGCCGGCTCTCGCTGCGCCACTCGCTGGACATGCTGGAGCAGACCGGGCGCGCACTACAGGTCGCGCACACCGCGGGTCTGGTGCACCGCGACGTCAAGCCCGGCAACATCCTGATCACCCCGACCGGCCAGGTGAAGCTCACCGACTTCGGCATCGCTAAGGCCGTCGACGCCGCGCCGGTCACCCAGACCGGCATGGTGATGGGCACCGCCCAGTACATCGCACCGGAGCAGGCGCTCGGCCACGACGCGACCGCGGCGAGTGACGTCTACTCGCTGGGAGTCGTTGGCTACGAATCGGTTTCGGGCCGGAGGCCGTTCACCGGCGACGGTGCGCTGACGGTCGCGATGAAGCACATCAAGGAGCAGCCGGCACCGCTGCCCGCCGACCTGCCGCCCAACGTCCGCGAGCTCATCGAGATCACGCTGGCCAAGGAACCCGGGCTGCGGTACCGCACCGGTGGTGCGTTCGCCGACGCCGTCGCCGCCGTCCGTGCCGGCCGCCGGCCACCCCGTCCCAACCAGGCGCCGGTGATCGGTCGGGCCGCCCCGGCCGCCATCCCGTCGGTGACCCAGGCACGGTCGGCCGCGGACTTCGCGAGCCGGCCCGTCACCCAGGCCCGGCCCCGCCCCGCGGTCGGCAGCCACCGGCCGCCGGTCGCCCCCCGCCGAACGTTCTCGTCGGGTCAGCGGGCCCTGCTGTGGGCCGCCGGCGTGCTCGGCGCGCTCGCGATCGTCATCGCGATCCTGATCGTGCTCAACGCCCAGGACCGCAAGGACACGCAGCTGCCGCCGCCCACGATCACCAACACGACGATCGTGACGCCCCCGCCGTCGCCGTCCGCGATGCCCGGGCCGGTGGGCCTGGATCCGGGCGAGCCGGGTGAGGTGGGCGGCGTCGGGGTAGTGGACACGGTGTCCTACACCGGCGACCCACGCGAGCAGACGTACCGATGACCACGCCCCAGCACCTGTCCGACCGCTACGAACTCGGTGAGATCCTCGGGTTCGGCGGCATGTCGGAGGTCCACATCGCCCGCGACGTCCGTCTGCACCGGGACGTCGCGGTCAAGGTGCTGCGCGCCGACCTCGCCCGAGACCCGAGCTTCTACCTCCGGTTCCGCCGGGAGGCGCAGAACGCGGCGGCGCTGAACCATCCCGCGATCGTCGCGGTGTACGACACGGGGGAGGCGGAGACCTCGACCGGCCCGCTGCCCTACATCGTGATGGAGTACGTCGACGGCGTGACGCTGCGCGACATCGTGCACGCCGACGGCCCCATGGAGCCGCGTCGGGCGATCGAGATCATCGCCGATGCCTGCCAGGCGCTGAACTTCAGCCACCAGCACGGCATCGTCCACCGCGACGTGAAGCCCGCCAACATCATGATCAGCAAGACCGGCGCGGTGAAGGTCATGGACTTCGGCATCGCCCGCGCGCTCGCCGACGCCGGCAACAGCGTCACGCAGACCGCGGCCGTCATCGGCACCGCCCAGTACCTGTCACCCGAGCAGGCCCGCGGCGAGAAGGTCGACGCCCGGTCGGACGTCTACTCGCTGGGCTGCGTCCTCTACGAACTCTTGACCGGCGAACCGCCCTTCATCGGCGACTCCCCGGTGGCGGTGGCCTACCAGCACGTCCGCGAGGATCCGATCGCGCCGTCGCAGCGGCATGCGGGCATCAGCCCCGAACTCGACGCCGTCGTCCTCAAGGCACTGACCAAGAACCCCGACAACCGCTACCAGACCGCCGCCGAGATGCGGGCGGACCTGATCCGCGTGCACAGCGGCGAGGCGCCCGAGGCTCCGAAGGTCTTCACCGACGCCGAGCGCACCTCACTGCTGTCGGCCGGCCCGCCCAACGGCCGCAACGCGGTCACCGAGCACATCCCCGCCCACCGGCCCAGCTACCGCGACTCCGAGCGCAAGAAGTCGGTCCGTCGCTGGCTCGCGGCCGTCGCCGTGCTGGCCGTCCTCACCGTGGTGGTGACCGTCGCGATCAACATGGTCGGTGGCAGCCCGCGCGACCAGCAGGTGCCGGACGTGAAGGGGCAGTCCGCCGAGGACGCCACGGCCGCACTGCAGAACCGCGGCTTCGAGACGCGCGTGGAGAACAACGCCGACTCCCAGGTGCCGCCGAACCGCGTCATCGACACCGCGCCCGAGGCCGGCACCGCCGTCGCCGCGGGCGACCTCATCACGATCAACGTGTCGTCCGGACCGCGCCAGCAGCAGGTCCCCGACGTCACCACCATGACGCCGCAACAGGCGGTCGAGGCCCTGCGCGCGGCCGGTTTCGACAAGGTCCGCCAGTCCAGTTCGGCGTCGCTGCCGGAGCAGAAGGACCGCGTAATCCTGACCAACCCGCCGGCCAACTCGACATCGGCGATCACCAACGAGATCACCGTCGTGGTCGGCACCGGACCGGGCACCAAGCTCGTACCCGATTGCGCCGCACTGGCATTCGAGGACTGCGACGGCCTGATCAAGCAGACCGGCTTCGCGCAGACCTTCCGGGTCGACGTCGACAGCACCCGGCCGGTGAACCAGGTTCTGGGCACCAATCCGCCCGCCGGCCAGGACATCCCGCTGGACACGCTGATCCAGATCCAGGTGTCGCGCGGCAACCAGTTCGTGATGCCGAACCTGCGCGGTCAGTTCTGGGTCGACGCCGAACCGCTGCTGCGCGGTTCGTTCAACTGGACCGGTGAGCTGATCAAGTTGCCCAACGCGCAGAACAGCGGCGTGCCGAGCAACGGCATCGTCGATCAGTCACCGACGGCCGGGACCCCGCTCAAGTACGGCGACCCGATCACGCTGAGCTTCGCGCAGTAGCCGCCCGGACGGTGTCCGCGACCTCCTGCTCGAGCTGAGCCACCAGCGCCTCCGCCGGCGGCTGCCCGCACATCGTCAGCCAGTTCGCCAGCATCCGATGCCCGCCCTCGGTGAGGATCGACTCGGGGTGGAACTGCACGCCGTGAATCGGCAGCGACTCGTGCTGGACGCCCATGATGACGCCGCCGTCGGTGCGCGCCGTGACCACCAGGTCGCCGGGCAACGTCTCCGGAAGGATCGTCAGTGAGTGATAGCGCGTCGCGGTGAACGGATCGGGCAGACCGTGCAGCACGCCGACGTCGTCGTGGTGCACCGTGCTGGTCTTGCCGTGTAGCAACTCCGGCGCTCGGTCGACCGTGCCTCCGAAGGCGACTCCGATCGCCTGGTGGCCGAGGCAGACGCCCAGCAGCGGTGTCGACGTCGCCGCGCAGGCCTGGACGAGTCCGATCGACGCGCCCGCCCGCTCCGGGGTGCCCGGGCCGGGGCTCAGCAGGATGCCGTCGAAGCCCGCCGCGATCGCGTCCGCGTCACCGAGGCGCTCGTCGTCGTTGCGCCACACCTCGGCGTCCACCCCGAGTTGCCCGAGGTACTGGACGAGGTTGAACACGAAGCTGTCGTAATTGTCGACGACGAGAACCTGCATCAGCCCAGGTTACCGACTCTCGCGCGGTCAGTATCCGAGCGGACCCGCCGGCTTCGCGAAGCGCAGACGCACCGGCGGCTCGTACCCGACGACGTCGACCTCGTCGCGCACCTCCTCGGTGTAGCCCAGGCCGAACCGCGCCACGTAACGCCGGTACAGCGTCACCAGGGGAGCGGCCGCGAGCGCGGACTGCATCGCGGAGACGTCGCCGACGGCGGTGATGACGTAGGGCGGGCTGTAGGTCCGCCCGTTGAGCAGCAGCGTGTTCCCCACGCACCGGGGTGCCGACGTACCGATGATCCGTTGATCCTGCATCTGGATGCCCTCGGCACCGGCACTCCACAACGCGTTGAGGACGGCCTGGACGTCCTGCTGGTGGACGACGAGGTCGTCGGGGGAGGCGTCGCGGGGGAAGCGTCCGTCGGAGTCGCGCTGCGCGTCGTTGAGGGTGATGACGAGCCCCGGCCCCTTCAGCGGCGCGACGCCGGCGTCCACCGCGAGCGCGTCGGCCCGCTCGGTCAGCGCCGTCAGCGCTGCGTCGGCGCCGGGGGAGCCGCCGCCGTGGTGGTTGTCCACGTCCGTGGCCAGCGCATCGCGCTGCGCGGCCAGCCGGTCCACGGACTGCTGCGACTCCCGCACCAGGTCGACCAGCCGGGGTGCGTCGCTGCGGCGGATCTCGTCACCGCCGGACACGGTGTGGGTGGTGGCCAGCAGGAGGCCCGCGCACAGGCAGACGACGGGGACGCCGAAGCGCCAGGGCGACCGGCGCGGCGGGTGGCTGACCGACGCCGACGAGGACCGTGCCATCGGTTCCTCCTCCCGGCGGTCGTCCCGCGACGGTGCGCTGCTGAGCTAGGCTGCTCTGAATGCGTCGATTCCATCGTCGCACCACATTGTCGTGCAGTCAGACCCAACCGCCCGAAGGTTCGCATGCCCAAGTCGAAGGTCCGCAAGAAGAACGACTTCACCGCCAACCCGGTGAGCCGTACCCCGGTGAAGGTGAAGGCCGGTCCGTCACCCATGTGGTTCGTCGCGCTCTTCATCGGCCTCATGCTGATCGGACTGCTGTGGCTGCTCGTCTTCCAGCTCGCCGCCACCAACCCGGTGGACGCGCCCAGCTTCCTCACCTGGATGGCGAATCTCGCGCAGTGGAACTACGCGATCGCCTTCGCATTCATGATCACCGGTCTGTTGCTCACCATGCGGTGGCGGTGACCGCACCCGGCACATAGATGAATTCATCTTGGCCTCGCTGCGTTACCCCGCTGGCAACCCTCGCGACACCCAATCACATCGATGTGATTCATCCCCATTGTGCATAGCGCTTGTGGATAACCCGATCGGCCATGCATAGAGGGTGTGAATAGTCAATGCAGCAAACTCAGTGGGCTCCGTCGTCCGGAGGCATCGCGGCGTGCGGGATCGCCGGTCTCGCGATGGGTTTGGCCGCTGTGACCGTAGTCACAGACGTTCCCGGACGGTTCCTTGCCGGCGTTGCGGGCGTCGGCTTGTTGCTGTTCGCCATCATGTCGTGGCGGGCCAGGCCGAAACTGGCAATCACCGACGAGGGCCTCGTCGTCCGCGGGTGGTGGCACACCCACGTCGTCCAGCCCGACGACGTCGCCGCCATCCGCATCACCGAGTTCCGGCGCATCGGGCGCAAGGTCAAACTGCTGGAGATCGACACCAAGGCCGACGACCGCCTCCTGGTGTTCACCCGGTGGGATCTGGGCACAGACCCACTCGACGTGCTCGACGCCCTCACCGGCGCCGGCTACGTCCCCTGACACGACACTGCGCGCCCACCGTCGAGGGTGAGCGCGCAGGTCAGTGCGTTCAGTCGGCTCTGATCAGGAGATGGTGATCGACTCGATGACCACGGGGTCGTTCGGACGATCGCTGCGGTCGACCGGGGTGCCGGCGATCGCGTCGACGACCTTGATCGACTCGGGGTCGACGACCTCGCCGAAGATGGTGTGCTTGCGGTTCAGGTGCGGCGTCTTGCCGACGGTGATGAAGAACTGCGACCCGTTGGTGCCGGGTCCCGCGTTGGCCATGGCCAGCAGGTAGGGCTTGTCGAACTGCAGTTCCGGGTGGAACTCGTCGTCGAACTGGTATCCCGGGCCACCGCGGCCGGTGCCCGTGGGGTCACCGCCCTGGATCATGAAGCCCGAGATGATGCGGTGGAAGACGGCTCCGTCGTAGAAGGGGCCGGAGGCGCCGCCGGTGGCGTTCTCGGTGCTGTAGTCCTTGGTGCCCTGAGCCAGGCCGACGAAGTTTCCGACGGTCTTCGGGGCGTGGTTGCCGAAGAGTGCGATCTTGATGTCGCCGCGGTTCGTGTGAAGCGTCGCGGTCGCGGTCTGAATTGGGCTCGTCACGGAAAGCCAGTCTGCCATTCTCGGATCCGCGGCAGTCGCCGCCCCCGCACCAATAGGGTCGGGGCAGGAAGCGTCACCCGTCCGAAGAGGAGTTCCACCATGAGTGTCCTGTCCACCGCCGACCGGTTGACCTCCCGCGAGCGGCTGGCCCGAGGGCTGAAGTACTCGGCCGTCGGCCCGGTCGACGTCACCAGGGGAGCGGTCGGCGTCGGCGTGCACTCGGTGGGGTCGTCCGCCGGCTGGCTGCGCGACCAGTACCGCAGCGGGCGGCTGCGCCGGGAGCTGCACGCTGCCCAGGACGCGATCGCGCGGGAACTCGCCGACGCCCAGGAGGTGGTGGCCGCGCTGCCGCAGACGTTCGGACGCGCGCGGCGCCGTCCCCGTCCGCTGGTGCTCGCGGGCGCGGGTCTCGTGGTGCTTGCACTGGGCGCGGTGTCGTTCTCGATCATCCGGCGGTCCACGCAGCCCGATCCGTCGCCGCTGCCGCCGAGCGTGGACGTGACGCCCAAGCCGTAAGGGATCCGGGCGACGCTGGTGCAGATCTCGCGCGTCGTGCGCCGACATCTGCGCCAGCGTCGTGCTGTGCGGGGGACGACGACGCTCGTGCGGATCTCGCGGCCGACACGGCGGCGCTTGGGAGAAGTGTGGAGCCTAGGAGATTCGAACTCCTGACATCTGCCTTGCAAAGGCAGCGCTCTACCAACTGAGCTAAGGCCCCTCGGGACGGATCAGGCGGGCTGGTCCGCGGCGACGTGCCAGACCTCGACACGGGTGCGCGCTCGGTACACCACCACGGCCGCGGCCGCCACGGTCACCGCTACGAGCAGTCTCACGTCACACCTTCCTCGAAAGGAACACCGTGGGCCTAGGAGGACTCGAACCTCCGACCTCTTCGTTATCAGCGAAGCGCTCTAACCACCTGAGCTATAGGCCCGTAATCGCATGCGACCGAGCGCCGAGATTACCCCAACGGCGGCCATGCTCCCAAACCGCGCACCCGCGGACGGTCAGTCCCGGTCGGCGAGCGTGACCTCGATGCCACCCACGAGGTCGGTGGTGAGGTTGTAGATGAACGCCCCGCAGGTCGCCATCGCGGTCAGCAGGATGATGTTCATCAGCCCGACCAGTGCCGCGCCGCCGAAGATCGTCCCGCTGGACACCAGCTCGCCGCCGCTGCCGCTGGCGCTCGTCAACAGGTCGCCGACGTTGCTGTTCAGCTTGGTCCAGACGCCCATCCCGCCGAGGACGAGGTACAGGAACGCCACGGCGATCATCCACACGAAGAACAGCGCCACGGAGAGCACCAGCGAGACCTTCAGCACGCTCCACGGGTCGAACCGCCGGATCTGCATGCTCGCCCGCACCGGGCCCTGCGGCCGGTTGGCCATGTGCACCCGGGTCGCGGGCCGGGCCGCCTGGTCGGAACTCGGCGGCTTGCGGGGGCCCGACCGCGGTGCGCCACCGGACAGGTCGGGCAGCTCGCTCGCGTAGCTCTCCGAGCGCGTCTGCTCCGGCCGGGCCGTGTCGGGACGCGGCTGGTCCGTACGAGCCTGGTCCGTGCGGGCCTGATCGGGACGCGCCGTTTCGGGCCGCGGCTGGTCGGTGCGGTCACCTCGTGACGCGTCGCCCTCCCGCGGGGGTGTCACCTCGCGGGTCGTGGCGGCGTCCCGGCCCGACGGCGGGGGAGTCGCCGGACCGCCGGAGACGAAGCGGTTGAGACGGGCGTCGACGCCGGGCGCATGCCCTGCGGCCGACCCGACCCGGCCACCCTCGGGCTGAGGTCCCTCGGCGGTGCGCTGACCCTGCCGGGACCGCACCCCACCGCGCTGCCACGGTGGGACTTCGCCGCCGCCCTCGCCGGACGGGCCGCTGCGCGCGGGTCCGCCCGTCGAGCCGCCGTCCGACGAGCCGTTGCCGTTGGCTGGCCCGTCACCCGCACGCGGATAACCCGGGTCATTCGGTGAGCTCACGCTCGGCTCCTCATCTCAGGCCGGCCGCCGGTACGAGCGGCGTGGCGTCTACTCGGGCGCCTCGTCCTCAACGACGTCCTCCGCTGCATCTTCGTCGGCATTGCGTGCAACGGCAATCAGTGTGTCGCCCTCGCCGAGGTTCATCAAGCGGACGCCCTTGGTTTGCCGTCCGGCCTTACGGACCTGTCGGGCCCTCGTCCGGATGACGCCGCCACCCGAGGTGATGGCGTACAACTCGGTGTCGTCGTCCACGATCAACGCCCCGACCAGAGTGCCACGCTTGGGGTCGTACTGGATCGTGAGGATCCCCTTGCCGCCGCGACCCTGCGCCGAGTACTCCTCGATCGCCGTGCGCTTGGCGTAGCCACCGGACGTCGCGACCAGCAGATACGTGCCCTCGCGGACCACGTTCAGCGACAGCAGCTGGTCCTCCTCGTTGAACCGCATGCCCTGCACACCCGAGGTCGCGCGGCCCATCGGACGCAACGCCTCGTCGGTCGCCGAGAAGCGGATCGACTGACCCTTCGCCGACACCAGCAGCAGGTCCTCGGTGGCCGAGCACAGCACGGCGCCGACCAGTTCGTCGTCGTCGCGCAGGTTGACCGCGACGATGCCGCCCGAGCGGTTCGAGTCGAAGTCGGTCAGCTTGGACTTCTTGACCAGACCCTTGCGCGTCGCCAGCACCAGGTACGGCGCGTCCTCGTAGGACTTGAGCTGGATGACCTGGGCGATGCGCTCCTCCGGCTGGAACGCCAGCAGGTTCGCGACGTGCTGACCGCGTGCGGTCCGCGACGCCTCGGGGAGCTCGTAGGCCTTCGCGCGGTACACCCGGCCCTGCGTGGTGAAGAACAAGATCCAGTCGTGGGTGGAGCAGACGAAGAAGTGGTTGACGATGTCGTCCTGCTTCAGCCCCGCACCCTGCACGCCCTTGCCGCCGCGCTTCTGGCTGCGGTAGAGGTCGGACTTGGTGCGCTTGGCGTAGCCGGTCTCGGTGATCGTGACGACCACCTCCTCGCGCGCGATCAGATCCTCGTCGGCGACGTCGCCGTCGGCGGGGATGATCCGCGTGCGGCGGTCGTCGCCGTACTTCTCGACCAGTTCGGCGAGCTCGTCGTGCACGATCGCGCGCTGACGCTCGGGCTTGGCGAGGATGTCCTCGAGGTCGGCGATCTCCGCCTCGATCTTCGCGAGGTCGTCGACGATGCGCTGACGCTCCAGTGCGGCGAGGCGCCGCAACTGCATGTCGAGGATCGCCTGCGCCTGGATCTCGTCGACGTCGAGCAGCTCGATCAGGCCGGCCCGCGCGACGTCCACGTTCGCCGACGCACGGATGAGCGCGATGACCTCGTCGAGGGCGTCGAGCGCCTTGACCAGACCGCGCAGGATGTGGGCCCGCTCATTGGCCTTGCGCAGCCGGTACCGGGTGCGCCGGACGATGACCTCGAGCTGATGGACCACGTACAGGCGGATCAGCTGGTCGAGGCGCAGCGTGCGCGGGACGCCGTCGACGATCGACAGCATGTTGGCGCCGAAGCTGGTCTGCAGCTGGGTGTGCTTGTAGAGGTTGTTCAGCACCACCTTCGCGACGGCGTCGCGCTTGACCTCGACGACGATGCGCAGGCCGACGCGGTCGCTGCTCTGGTCCTCGATGTTCGAGATGCCGGCGAGCTTGCCGTCGCGCACCTGGTCGGCGATCGAGGTGATGAAGTTGTCGTGGTTCACCTGATAGGGCAGTTCGGTGATGACGAGCAGCGTGCGCCCGCGACTGTCCTCCTCGACCTCCACGACGCCGCGCATGCGGATCGAGCCGCGACCGGTCGTGTACGCGTCGTGGATGCCCTGGGACCCGACGATCAGGCCGTAGGTCGGGAAGTCCGGGCCCTTGACCCGCTCGGTGACCGCCGCGAGCGTGGTCTCCTCGTCGGCCTCGTAGTTGTCGAGGCACCAGAACACCGCCTCGGAGAGTTCGCGGAGGTTGTGCGGCGGCATGTTCGTCGCCATGCCGACCGCGATGCCGCCGGACCCGTTGGCCAGCAGGTTCGGGAACCGGCTCGGCAGAACCGTCGGCTCCTGCACTCGGCCGTCGTAGTTCGGGATGAAATCGACTGTCTCCTCGTCGATCTCACGAAGCATCTCCATCGCCAACGGCGTCAGACGAGCCTCTGTGTAGCGCATCGCAGCCGGGGGATCGTTGCCCGGCGAGCCGAAGTTCCCCTGGCCGTCGACCAGCGGGTAGCGCAGCGACCACGGCTGCGCCATGCGGACGAGGGTGTCGTAGATCGACGAGTCACCGTGCGGGTGGTAGTTGCCCATCGTCTCGGCAACGGAGCGTGCGGATTTCGCGTGTCCGCGGTCGGGCCGGAAGCCGGAGTCGTACATGGCGTACAGCACGCGGCGGTGCACGGGCTTGAGGCCGTCACGGACCTCGGGCAGCGCGCGCCCGACGATGACGCTCATCGCGTAGTCGATGTAGCTGCGCTGCATCTCCTGCTGGATGTCGACCGGTTCGATCCGGTCGGTCGTCGCGCCGTCGTCGCCCGGGGGCAGGGTGGTGTCTGTCATGTGCTCCTCGCTCGTCTATGAGCAGCTCGAAAGGTGGTGGGGGACCTAGACGTCCAGGAAGCGGACGTCTCTCGCGTTGCGGGTGATGAAGCTGCGGCGCGCCTCGACGTCCTCGCCCATCAGAATCGAGAACAGTTCGTCGGCCGCCGCGGCGTCGTCGAGCGTGATCCGGCGCAGCACGCGGGCGCTCGGGTCCATGGTGGTCTCCCACAGTTCCTTGGCGTCCATCTCGCCGAGGCCCTTGTACCGCTGGATGCCGTCCTCGGTGTTGATTCGCCGGCCCGCAGCGCGACCCGCCTCGAGCAGCCCGTCGCGCTCGCGGTCGGAGTACGCGAACTCGGGCTCGCTGCGCTGCCACTTCAACTTGTACAGCGGCGGCTGCGCGAGGAAGACGTGCCCATTCTCGATGAGCGGCTTCATGAATCGGAACAGCAGCGTCAGCAGCAGCGTCGAGATGTGCTGGCCGTCGACGTCGGCGTCGGCCATCAGGACGATCTTGTGATAGCGCAGCTTCGTGATGTCGAACTCGTCGTGGATGCCGGTGCCCAGCGCGGTGATGATCGCCTGGACTTCGGTGTTCTTCAGGACGCGGTCGATGCGTGCCTTCTCGACGTTGATGATCTTTCCGCGCAGCGGCAGGATCGCCTGGTACATCGAGTCGCGGCCGCTCTTCGCGGAGCCGCCGGCCGAGTCACCCTCCACCACATAGACTTCCGACAGCGTCGGATCGGTCGAGCGGCAGTCGGCGAGCTTGCCGGGCAGGCCGCCGATGTCGGTGGCACTCTTGCGGCGCACCAACTCTCGCGCCTTGCGAGCGGCCAGCCGGGCCTGTGCGGACTGCACGGCCTTGTTGAGCACGGTCTTGGCTTCCGCCGGGTTGGACTCGAACCAGTGGCTGAGCTGCTCGTTGCAGATCTTCTGCACGAACGACTTCACCTCGGTGTTGCCGAGCTTGGTCTTCGTCTGACCCTCGAACTGCGGATCGCTGACCTTGACCGAGATGACGGCGGCCAGACCCTCGCGGATGTCGTCGCCGGTGAGGTTCGGGTCCTTGTCCTTGAGCAGCTTCTTGTCCCTGGCCCACTTGTTGACCACGGTCGTCAGCGCGCTGCGGAAGCCCTCTTCGTGGGTGCCACCCTCATGGGTGTTGATGGTGTTGGCGAAGGTGTGCACCGACTCCGAGTAGCCGGCGTTCCACTGCATCGCGATCTCGACCTCGTGGCCGGGTCCCTTGCCCTCGAAGTCGATGATGCTCTGCTGGATCGCGGTCTTGGTGCGGTTGATGTGCTTGACGTAGTCGACCAGTCCGCCGGGGTAGTGGAACGTGCGGTGCTTGACCTTGCCGACGCCCTTGGCCTCGGTTTCCTTCTCCGCCGCCTCCTCGTCGGCGGACTTCGGCGCCTCGGCGGTGTCACTGACCACCTCGTCGACGACGTCCTCGGCGCTGACCCGCTCGTCGGTCAGCTCGATGGTGAGCCCCTTGTTGAGGAAGGCCATCTCCTGCAGGCGGCGGGCCACGGTCTCGAAGTCGTAGACGGTGGTCTCGAAGATGTCGGGATCCGCCCAGAAGCGGATGGTGGTGCCGGTCTCGTTCGACGGACCGCCCTGGGCGAGGGTGCCGGGCACCGACCGGTCGTAGTACTGGAACCACTCGTGTCCGTCGCGGCGGATCGTCGCCTCCAATCGCGTGGACAGCGCGTTGACCACGGAGACGCCGACGCCGTGCAGACCGCCGGAGACGTTGTAACCGCTGTTCTCGCCGCCGAACTTGCCGCCGGCGTGGAGCTGGGTCATCACGACGTCGACGGTGGGTGCACCGCTGGCGTGCATCTCGACGGGGATGCCGCGGCCGTCGTCGGTGACCTGAACGCTGCCATCGGCGCAGATCGTGACGTCGACACGGCTCGCGTACCCGGCCATGGCCTCGTCGATCGCGTTGTCGACGACCTCCCACACGAGGTGGTGCAGGCCGCGCTCACCGGTCGAGCCGATGTACATGCCCGGACGTTTGCGAACGGCCTCCAAACCCTCCAGAATCGTGATGGCGGACGCGCCATATTCCTTCGGTTCGGTCTTCTTCTGGGCAGCCACGTGGAACGCGTCTCCTTGGTCTTTTCGGGGGATCGGCGACTAAGGGGTTGAAGCCCCTCGCGGATCTCCCCGCCAGTCTACCGTCAACAGCCGTCAGGACTGACTCTCAGGCGACGTTTTCCGATACCTATTCACGCCCTGCGCGGAATTTCTCGACCAGATTCGCGTCCCGACGCCCGAGGGGCCGTCTTTCGAGGATCTCGCGGCGCTGAGGCGCTGACCGCCGAGGCGCTCTACCCGTACGTGTCGCGGGGTCCGCGGCCGGCGATGTGGTACTTCCCGTGTCGCCAGGAGGGGGCGGTCGGGCCGACGATCTTCAACGTCGTCACCACGCCGTCGCCGACGGCCGCCGCGATCTTCGCGAGCAGCTGGGACTGCACCATGCGCAGCTGGGTCGCCCACGCCGTCGACTCCGCCTCCACGACCAGGACCCCGTCCTGCAGGGACTTCGGTGCGGCATGTGCGGCGATCTGGTCACCGACCACCGACGGCCACTGACCCAGCACGGACCCCTCAGCCACCCGGGTGGTCCAACCGCGCCGGCGCGCGAGGTCCGACGTCGCCGAACCGAGGGTCTGCGGATCGCGGCTGTCCGGACCCGGTCCCGACCACGACCGGCGCCCACCGCGACCGGCCACCCGGCGCGGGGAAGCACTGCGTCCGACACCGCCGCGACCGACGTCCTTGCCCTGGCTCTTCGCCGCGCCGCGCGCCTCCTCCAGGGTGCGACGCACCAGGTCCATCCCGGACAGGTGCGCGAGATGGGCCGGCGGCCCCGACCGATCCTCGGCCGCGTCCTCGTCGGTCATGACGTCACCGCCGACATCCGGCCCTCCTCGTCGTCCCGCATCCCGATCTGGATGCGGCGGGCATCCCAGTCCGCCGGGATGTCGTCGTGCACCGCAGCGGTGACGAGCACCTGTTCTGCGGACGACGCGACACCGACCAGCGCGCGGCGCCTCGCCTCGTCGAGTTCGGCGAACACGTCGTCGAGCAGTAGCACCGGATCACTTCCCTCGTTGCGCAGCAGTTCGTAGGCGGCCAGCCGCAGCGACAGTGCCATCGACCACGACTCCCCATGGCTCGCGAAGCCCTTCGCCGGCTGGTCGCCGAGCCGCAACTCCAGATCATCGCGGTGTGGTCCGACGAGGCACACCCCGCGCTCCAATTCCGCAGAGCGCCTTCGGGACAACTCCGCGAGCAGGGCAGCCTCGTAGAGGTCGACGTCGACGGTGCCCGCGGCCGCCTCGGCCTCGACCATCTCCACGCCGCTGCGATAGCGCACCGACGCCGGCCGTGACGCCGGCGCCAGGAGCTGGTACGCCTTGGCCACCTCGGGTCCGAGCTGGGTCACCAGGTTGACCCGCGCGGCGATCAGTTGTGCGCCGTAGACGGCGAGGTGACCGTCCCACACGTCAAGGGTCTCCAACGCGCTGGTGTCACCGCGGTAGCGCGCGCCCGACGACGACTTCAACAGCGCCGTGCGCTGCCGGACCACCTTGTCGTAGTCCGCGCGGACCCCCGCGATCGACGGGCGTCGCGTGGTCGCGAGTTCGTCGAGGTAGCGCCGTCTCTCGCTCGGATCGCCACGCACGAGCGCGAGGTCCTCGGGGGCGAACAGCACGGCGCGCAGCGCCCCGAGGATCTCCCGGGCGCTGCGCACGGGGGAGCGGTTCAGCCGCGCCTTGTTCGCACGACCCGCGGTGATCTCCAGGTCGATCGCGAGCTCGCGACCCTCGTTGACGACGATCGTCGACACGACGGCGCGCTCGGCGCCCTCGCGGATCAGCGGTGCGTCGGATCCCACCCGGTGGGAACCCAGGGTGGCCGAATACCACAGCGCCTCAACGATGTTGGTCTTGCCGAACCCGTTCGGCCCGACGAACACGGTCCGACCCGGCTCGAGATCCAAATCGACCCGCTGCCAGGACCTGAAGTCGTTCAAGACGACGCGCCGGACGTACAACTAGTACCGAACCCACGGACGTCGCGCTGCGGGCGTGCAGGTCACCCCGACTCGCTGATCCTCTTGACGGCGTGTCCACCGAACTGATTACGAAGAGCCGCAACGGCTTTCATCGTCGGCGAATCGTCCTGACGCGACAGGAAGCGCGCGAAGAGCGAGGCGGCGATGCTCGGCACCGGCACCTTGAGCCGGATGGCCTCCTCGACGGTCCAGCGGCCCTCGCCGGAGTCGTCGGTGTAGCCGCTGATCTCGGCCAGCTTCGGATCCTCCTTGAGCGCCTTGGCCAGCAGCTGCTGCAGCCACGAGCGGACGACCGTGCCGTTGGTCCACGCCTGGTACACCTGCTGGGGACTCTTCACCAGCGGCTCGGCGGAGAGCATCTCGTAGCCCTCGGCATAGGCCGTCATCAACGCGTACTCGACGCCGTTGTGCACCATCTTCGTGAAGTGCCCCGCACCCACCTCGCCGGCGTGGACGAAGCCGTCCTCCTTCGGACCGGGCGGCCGCAAGGTGTCGAAGATGGGCATCGCGCGCTCGATGTTCTCGTCCGAGCCGCCCACCATCAGGCCGTACCCCTCGGCGAGGCCCCAGATGCCACCGGACACACCGGCATCGATGAAGCCGATCCCCTTCTCGTCCAACAACTTCGCGTGCGGACCGTCCTCGGTGTAGCGCGAGTTCCCGCCGTCGATCACCAGATCGCCGGGGGACAGGACCTCCGACAGCGAGACGATCGTGGTGCGCGTGATCTCGCCCGACGGCACCATGACCCACACGATGCGTGGTGCCTCGAGAGCCTCGGCGAGGGCGTCCAGCGTCGGGACGTCGGTGACCTCCGGACGTGGGTCGAAGCCGATCACCTCGTGCCCGCCCTCGCGCAGGCGCTCGCGCATGTTGAAGCCCATCTTGCCGAGCCCGACCAACCCCAGTTGCATATGCGCTCTCCTGAACTCCGGCCGGTCAGCCTGGTAGGCGCACCGGCATCAACAGATAGACGTAATCGGTCTGGCCAGCGGGGAACGGTCCGCTGGAGCCCGCGTGCCCTCCATCATCTCCCGCGGGCCGCAATACCGCGGGGCGACTGGGTGTCGTGAAGCCGAACGTCACCTTCTCCGAATGCAACGACCCCAGTCCATCGGTGAGGTAGGTCGGGTTGAAGGCGATGGTCAGCGGGTCGCCGGAGAACTCGACGGGCAGATCCTCCTCGGCGCGACCGACGTCCTCCGCACCGGCCGACAGACGCAGCACGTCGCTGTCGAACTCCATGCGCACCTGGGCACCACGGTCGGCGACCAGCGCGACGCGCTTGATGGCCTCGGTGAGTTCGGCGACGGCGATGGTCGCGATCGCGGTGTGCTCGGACGGCAGCAGCTGGCGGAACTTGGGGAACTCCGCGTCGAGCAGGCGACTGGTGGTCCGCTTGCCGTTGCTGCGGATGCCGAGCAGTCCCTCCTTGCCGACGGACTCGCCGGATCCCAGGGACAGCCGCACGTCGGCGCCGTCGGAACCGGCCTTCGCCGCCTCCGACAGTGTCTTCGCCGGCACCAGGACGGCCGCCTCGATGTCGGCGGACGGCGTCGACCAGGTCAGTTCGCGGACGGCGAGGCGGAATCGGTCCGTGGCGGCCAAAACGACCTTGTCACCGGAGATCTCGACCCGGATGCCGGTCAACATCGGCAGCGTGTCGTCGCGGCCGGCGGCGATCGCGACCTGGCTGATGGCCTGGGAGAACACGTCGGACGGGACGACGCCGGTCTCCTCGGGCAGCGACGGCAGCGTCGGGTAGTCCTCCACGGCCATCGTCGGCAGCGAGAAGCGGGCACTGCCGCAGCTCAACGCCACCCGGGTGCCTTCGACGCTGACGTCGACCGGCTTGGCCGGCAGCGACCGGGTGATGTCGGACAGCAGGCGCCCGGACACCAGAACGCTCCCGGGAGAGGCGATCTCGGCGGCGACGCGCACCTCGGCGGACACCTCGTAGTCGTACCCGGAGATGGTCAGACCCTCGTCGGTTCCGGTCAGCAGCACGCCGGACAGCACCGGGACCGTCGGCCGCGTCGGCAGGATCCGTGCGACCCACGCCACGGCATCGGCGAAGTCCTCGCGCACCAGGCGGAACTTCAAGTCCGTTAGACCCGCAGTCGTCGTCGCCACGTCCATAGCGTCCCTTCGCTGAAACCCACACAACAAGCGCTGAGCAGCGAATTCGGCGATGCTCTCGCGATCCATCCTGACGCTGCGGTGTGTTGAGCCTACCGACCGTCGAAGACTCACCGTAGAGGCTTCCACCCGAACTTGAAAGCCAATCCGCGCGGTCGGTCGGACCCCCGGATCGGGGGGTGCGTGGGGCGGTGTGAACGCGATGTCCCCAAGCCCTTTGTTCTAGAAGAGAACTAGGAAGATAAATGAGTAACAGTAATAGGGCCTGTGCACTCTGTGGATGACGCCGCCTATCGGCAGGTCGGACGCGGTGCGTGGGTGTGCACTGCTCGTGCAGGGATTTCGGGCGGTGTCGAGTGGTTTGTGGATGACGGGCGCTGGGTACACCGCGCCGACGTTCGGGGGGTGGGTTACCCCACGGCTGTGCACAGGTCGGTCCACGAGGTCGACCTGTGACGGCTGGTGCCGACGGTGCGGAAGTTGTTCTACGCGTGACGGCGCCACGTCGCGAATGATGGCGTGTCGCCGAAACGACACGCCGACGGTGGATCCCGCCGAGTGGCCAGTCGTGGCATGGGTTTCAGCCTGGTGGCGCGCACGGGTCGACAATTGGGACGACGACCGGTGCTCGAGGCGGGCGCGACGAAGTCCGGACGGTGGTTCTGGGGACGGTCAGCGCTTGGAGCGCTGGCGGATCCGCGTGGTCAGCTCCGAGACGTGGTCGAACACCTCACGACGCTCGGCCATCTCACCGCGAATCTTCTTCTCGGCGTACATGACAGTGGTGTGGTCGCGTCCGAACGCCTGCCCGATCTTCGGCAGGGACAGGTCGGTGAGCTCGCGGCAGAGGTACATCGCGATCTGGCGGGACTGCGCCAGGGCGCGGGTCTTGCCGGGGCCGCGGAGCTCCTCGACCGTGATCTGGAAGTAGTCCGCAGTGGTCGCCATGATCGTCGCGGTACTGATCTGCATGGTGCTGGAGTCGGAGATCAGATCACGCAGGACGATCTCGGCGAGCGACTTGTCGATCGTGGTCTTGTTGAGCGACGCGAAGGCGGTGACGCGGATCAGGGCGCCCTCGAGTTCGCGGATGTTGCGCTCGATGCTGCTGGCGATGAGCTCCAGCACGTCGCCCGGCACGTCAAGGCGGTCCATCTGCGCCTTCTTGCGCAGGATCGCGATACGGGTCTCGAGTTCGGGAGGCTGCACGTCGGTGATAAGGCCCCACTCGAAGCGGGTCCGCAGTCGGTCCTCCAGGGTCGCCAGCTGCTTCGGCGGCCGGTCGGACGAGATCACGATCTGCTTGTTCGCGTTGTGCAGTGTGTTGAAGGTGTGGAAGAACTCCTCCTGGATGCCTTCCTTGCCTTCGATGAACTGGATGTCGTCGACCAGCAGGACGTCGATGTCGCGGTAACTCCGCTTGAACGACGCCTTCCGGTCGTCACGCAGCGAGTTGATGAAGTCGTTGGTGAACTCCTCGGTGCTCACGTACTTCACCCGCATGCCGGGGAACAGCCGCTGGGCGTAGTTGCCCGCCGCGTGGAGGAGGTGGGTCTTCCCCAGTCCGGACTCGCCCCAGATGAACAGCGGGTTGTACGCGCGCGCCGGCGCCTCGGCGATCGCGAGCGTGGCGGCGTGGGCGAAGCGATTGGATGCGCCGATAACGAACGTCTCGAAGGTGTAGCGCCGGTTGAGGCTCACGTCGGCGCTGGGGTCGGCCGGCTTGCGGTTGAAGTAGCTCGGCCAACTGGCTTCGGCGCTGGCCAACGCCTCGCCGTCCTCGTCGACCTCGTCGGAGTCGGGTGCCGGCATCGACGGGTGATCGTCGGAGTCGGACTCGGAGATCGGCTCCGGATCGGCGATGCGCACGCCGAGTTCCACCCGCTGACCCAGCCGGCGACTCAGGCTCGTGACGATGTGCTCGCGGAGGTGCCGTTCGATCTCGTTCTGCACGAAGGGGGTGGGAACGGACAGCAGGGCAAATCCCTCGGTGATGACCAGGGGCTTGACCATCTTGAGCCAGGCTCTTTGCTGGGGGGTGAGCACCGACAGTGCGGCCACCCCGTTGCCGGTGTCTCCCGGGGAGGCGTCACCGTTCAGCTCGGCGACGACCTCGTCCCAGACGGCGACGAACGGTGGATCGGGGTCCGTGGTCAACGAGACGTTCCCCCTCGGGGCCAGTCAGCGCACCTGGCCGAATATGACGATGCCAAAACTGTCCACAATGTTATCCACAGTCTGTGGAGAACTGACAGCGGTGTCGTGTCGATGTCTATCTGGTGGGACGGACGTGGTCTGCGAGCTCGTCACAGTGGTCGACGGGCCGTGGGCTCGCGGGTGGTGGGCCATCCTCGGGTCGTACTTTCAGTGTCCTTCGCCGATCGTCTCCGAAACGGCACTGCCAGAAGCTAACAGTTTTCCTCGCGGGTGCCAACCGTTCTGCAACATTGTCCGAGGCATTCTGCGGCACCTCCGGAAGGGGGTGAAGCAGGGGTGAACAATGTGACTCACGAGGTGCCGCGCACACCGGACGACAGTGGTTTGACCTAGGGAAATCTCGTCAGTACCCTCGAACAGTCGCCCGAACGCGGCGACACGGCTGCGACCCGGAACCTCGGGGTTTCACGCGCCGGGGCTAGCAAGCGGTCCGTACCAGCAAGGGTATGGCTCCGTAACACGTATTGAGGAGTGACAGCCGTGGCCAAGGGCAAGCGGACGTTCCAGCCGAACAACCGGCGTCGTGCACGCGTGCACGGCTTCCGGCTGCGGATGCGCACCCGTGCCGGCCGGGCCATCGTGTCCGCGCGGCGCGGCAAGGGTCGTCGTTCCCTCACTGCGTGATCTGACGCAGGTCTACACGCGGTGCTTCCGGCTCAGTTCCGGATGACGCGGTCCGTGGACTTCGGGACGACCGTCAGTCGTGGCGTCCGCGCCGCGCAGTCCACCCTCGTGGTGCACGACCTTCGAATCCACGACGACGTCTCCACGTCGCCCAAGATCGGTCTGGTCGTGTCCAAGTCCGTCGGCAACGCCGTCGTGAGGCACCGGGTGTCCCGGCGACTCCGCCACGTCGCCCGCGACGTCATCCCGGATCTCGAGCCCGGGGAGCAGCTCGTCATTCGTGCCCTGCCCAGGAGCGCGTCCGCGCCCTCGGCGCAGCTCGGCACTGAACTCAAGAACGCGCTGCGGAAAGCCCGGCGATGAGTCGTCCGTCCGGGGCGCCGGCCCGAGCGGTGATCTACGCCATCGAGCTGTACCGCAACATGATCTCGCCGTACCGCCCGCCGTCCTGCCGATTCACCCCGACCTGCAGCGCCTACGCGGTAGACGCCCTGCGCGGCCACGGTCTGATGCGCGGAACCTGGTTGGCGATCGTCCGCCTGGCGAAGTGCGGCCCGTGGCATCGGGGAGGATGGGATCCGATACCCGAACCGCGGCACCATCACGGCATACCCGCGGCTGATGGAGCCGCGACGTTGAGGAGCGATTCACGTGTTTAACTGGGCCAGCCTGGACTACATCTACTACCCGGTCTCGGCGATCATGTGGCTCTGGTACAAGTTGTTCGCCTTCGTACTGGGGCCCGCCAACTTCTTCGCCTGGGCGCTGTCGGTCGTGTTCCTGGTCTTCACCCTGCGCGCGATTCTCTACAAGCCGTTCGTCCGGCAGATCGAGACGACCCGGCAGATGCAGGAACTGCAGCCCCAGATCAAGGCGCTGCAGAAGAAGTACGGCAAGGACCGCCAGCGGATGGCGCTCGAGATGCAGAAGCTCCAGAAGGACCACGGGTTCAACCCGATCCTCGGCTGCCTCCCGATGCTCGCCCAGGTGCCGGTGTTCCTCGGCCTCTACCACGTGCTGATGTCCTTCAACCGGACGCAGACCGGCTTCGGCCGACTGGGGTTGAGCGTCGAGGAGAACAGCTCGATCGGCAACTACGTCTTCAGCGCGACCGACGTCGGGCACTTCCTGGACGCCAACCTGTTCGGGGCCCCGCTGGGTGCGTCGATGATCCAGACCGTGGGGCTCGGCGCGTTCACGGAGTTCGACCGTGTGGCGGTCATCATCGTCGGCGTCCCGCTGATGATCCTCGCCGGCATCGCCACCTACTTCAACAGCCGTGCATCGGTCGCCCGCCAGAGTCCCGAGGCGTCGGCCAACCCGCAGACCGCGATGATGAACAAGCTCGCGCTGTACGTCTTCCCGCTCGGCGTGGTCGTCGGCGGACCGTTCCTGCCGATCGCGATCATCCTTTACTGGGTGTCCAACAACGTGTGGACCTTCGGCCAGCAGCACTACGTCTTCGGCAAGATCGAGAAGCGCGAGGAGGCCGCGAAGCTCGAGGCCAAGGAGCGCGCCGCCTCCAACGCACCCACGCCCGGTGCGCGCCCGAAGCGCAAGGCGAAGCCGGCTCCCGGCGCCAAGCCCGTCGTCGGCGCCAAGCCGCAGCCGAACGGCGACGACGCCACCGTCGACGGTGACGCCGAGTCGACGGCCGTGTTCGAGGACCAGGCGACGCCCGACGGAGACGCTGCGGAGACGGCCTCGCCGCCACCCACCAAGTCGGTACCGGCCAAGGGCACGCGCAACGGAACCGCGAAGAAGGCTGGGGCCAAGCAGACCCAGCCGAACCGAAACCCCAACCGGCCGCGCAAGCGCCGGCCCTGATCGACCTTCCCGTGGGCAGACACCCACGGGTGGGCCGGTGAACGAGGAAGGACGACAACATGACAGATGCAGAGACGACCGAGCGTCCCGCGGAAGCCGACGCCGGCACGGCCGAGGCCAAGACCGGGAACCTGGAGGACCAGCTCGTCGCGGAGGGTGAGATCGCCGGGGACTACCTGGAGGAGCTGCTCGACCTCCTCGACTTCGACGGCGACATCGATCTGGACGTCGAGGGTGACCGTGCGGTGGTGAGCATCGACGGCGGGGGAGACCTCAACAAGCTCGTCGGCCGCAAGGGTGAGGTGCTCGACGCGCTGCAGGAGTTGACCCGCCTCGCCGTTCACCAGAAGACCGGCGAGCGCAGCCGCCTGATGCTGGACATCGCCCGGTGGCGCCGTCGCCGTCGTGACGAGCTCGCGGCCCTCGGTGACAAGATCGCCCACCGGGTCCTAGAGAGCGGACAGCGCGAGGAACTCGAGCCGATGACTCCGTTCGAGCGCAAGATCGTCCACGACGCGGTGTCGGCGGTCGACGGGGTGCGCAGCGAGAGCGAGGGCGCCGAGCCGTCGCGTCGTGTGGTCGTCCTGCCCGGCTGAGTCGCATCCCGCGGGACACGCACCAGAGTTACATCCCTGTAGTTCCCTCGAGTCGGTGGCGGAGGAATGTTTCACGTGAAACATGGCGAAGCGCCACAGGCACCGCCAGAGGCGGCTGAGGTGTTCGGCGCACGGCTCGAGGACGCGGAGAAGTATGTCCGCGTCCTCGCCGGCGCCGGTATCGAGCGTGGCCTGATAGGCCCCAAGGAGATCGACCGGCTGTGGGAACGGCACGTGCTCAACAGCGCGGCGGTCGCCGAACTGATCGAGGACGACGAGACGGTCGTCGACGTCGGTAGCGGCGCCGGCCTCCCCGGAATCCCGATGGCGCTGGCGAAGCCCGCCGCCCGCATCGTTCTCGTCGAGCCGCTACTCCGCCGCGCAGAATTCCTGACCGAGGTTGTCGGGGAGCTGGGCCTCGACGTCACCGTGGTCCGCGGCCGCGCGGAGGAGAAGTCCGTCCGTCAACAGATCGGCGAGATCGACGCGGTCACCTCCCGTGCAGTCGCGTCGCTCGACAAGCTGGCCCGCTGGTGCCTGCCGATGGTTCGAGACGGCGGACGGATGCTGGCGATGAAGGGCGAGCGCGCAGAAGAAGAAGTAGTCGAGCACCGCCGGGTCCTGAACTCGTTGGGTGTCGTCGACCTAAGGGTGGTGAAATGTGGCGTGAACTATTTGACTCCACCCGCAACCGTGGTCGTGGCGCGACGCGGAACGCGGTCATCGCGGACGAGCCGATCGGCGCGCCCGAACAGGAGCGAACAATGACACGCAGTGACCGTCCCGCGGGACGGCGCCCCGCGGCGGACCGACCCGGCAATGCCGCCAATGTTTCACGTGAAACATGGTTGCCGCCCATCGAGCCCGATTGGCAGGATCCCTCCATCGGAACTCCGATCGGAGAGGAAGCCGAACGCGCGGTCAAGATTCTGCATCGGGCCAAGGGCCAGGGACTCCCGCGACCGAAACGGCAGCGGGTCTTCACGATCGCCAACCAGAAGGGTGGCGTCGGCAAGACGACGACCGCCGTGAACGTCGCCGCGGCACTTGCGCTGCAAGGTCTCAACACGCTGGTGATCGATCTCGACCCGCAGGGCAACGCGAGCACCGCGCTGGGCATCGAGCACCGGCCGGGCACACCCTCGTCGTACGAGGTCCTCATCGGGGAGATCACCCTCGAGGAGGCGCTGCATCAGAGTCCGCACAACGAGCGGCTCTACTGCGTGCCGGCGACCATCGACCTCGCCGGCGCCGAGATCGAGTTGGTCAGCATGGTCGCCCGCGAGACCCGACTGCGGAACGCACTGGCCAGCCTCAAGCAACACGACTTCGACTACGTGTTCATCGACTGCCCGCCATCCCTCGGCCTCCTGACGATCAACGCCCTCGTCGCCGCACCCGAGGTCCTGATCCCGATCCAGTGCGAGTACTACGCACTGGAGGGCGTGGGCCAGCTGCTGCGCAACATCGAGATGGTCAAGGCGCACCTCAATCAGAGCCTCGAGGTCACCACGGTGATCCTGACGATGTACGACGGACGGACCCGGCTGGCCGATCAGGTCGCAGAGGACGTCCGCGCCCACTTCGGCGCCAAGGTCCTGCGCACCGTCATCCCGCGCAGCGTGAAGGTGTCCGAGGCACCGGGATACGGAATGACGATCCTCGACTACGATCCCGGTTCGCGTGGTGCGATGAGCTACCTGGATGCCAGTCGCGAGATCGCGGAGCGCAGCGACTCGCACACGACCACGGAGGAGCGCCAATGACACAGCCGCAGCGCAAGCGGAGCGGACTCGGCCGCGGCCTGGCATCGCTCATCCCGACGGGTCCGGCCGACGGGTCCGAGGGTGATCTGCGCATGGGCTCCGCGGCAGCCGACGTGGTGATCGGCGGCGCACCCGGCGCCCCGGTCGTCGACCCCGGCAAGGACGTCGGCGCCGTCTACCGGGAGATCGATCCGGCCGCGATCGAACCGAACCCCAAGCAGCCGCGCACCGTGTTCGACGGCGAGGCGCTCGCCGAACTGGTGCACTCCATCCGCGAGTTCGGCCTCATGCAGCCCGTCGTCGTCCGATCCATCGAGTCGTCCGGTGGCTCACCGCGCTACCAGTTGGTGATGGGGGAGCGGCGGTGGCGGGCTGCCCAGGAGGCGGGGCTCGCCACGCTGCCGGCGATCGTCCGTGAGACCGCCGACGACAACATGCTGCGCGACGCGCTGCTCGAGAACATCCACCGCGCGCAGCTGAACCCGCTGGAGGAGGCGGCGGCCTATCAGCAGCTGCTCGACGAGTTCGGCGTCACCCACGAGGAACTGGCGGCACGGATCGGCCGATCGCGGCCGGTGATCAGCAACATGATCCGGCTCATGCGTCTCCCGGTCGCGGTGCAGCGACGGGTGGCGGCGGGAGTCCTGTCCGCAGGCCACGCCCGCGCCCTGCTGTCGCTCGACGCCGGTGCCGAGAAGCAGGAGGAGCTGGCAGCCCGCATCGTCGCCGAGGGTCTGTCGGTCCGCGCCACCGAGGAAGCGGTCACGCTTGCCAATCGGGACGACGACAAGGCACCGGCGAATCCGCGCCGCAAGCCCATCCAGATGCCCGGCCTGCAAGAGGTTGCTGAACGGCTGTCGTCGGCCTTCGATACCCGGGTCACGGTGAGCCTCGGCAAACGCAAGGGCAAGATCGTGGTCGAGTTCGGGTCGGTCGACGACCTACAGCGAATAGTGGACCTGATGAACGATGCGAAGGCATGACCAACCACACGGCCTAATTACGTCACTGTGACACTCGCGCGGCGCGAACCGCCGCTCGGAACCCGTTGTAGGAGGAAACCCCTTGTCCGCCAGAAGGATTGGTCTGTGGACGGTGTCGCGATGACCTCGGTATCACGCACCGGTCCGCACGCGCCGACGTCACCCGCCGTCCGCGGGTACCGGCGGCCGTCATCCGAGCCCAGGGTTGCCTAATGGCCGCGCGCATCACCCAGTTGCGGTTGCAAGGATTCGAACAACTCCCGAAGCATGCCCGACGGTGCGTCTTCTGGGAGGTCGACCCGTCTACGCTGCCCGGCGACGACCACCTCGCGGACCCCGAGTTCGAGAAGGAGGCATGGCTGTCGATGGTCATGCTCGAGTGGGGGTCGTGCGGACAGGTGGCGATACCGTGCGGACCCGAGAAGGACGCCGACCCCGACACGGAGGCGCCGTGCCTGGGGTACGCGTTCTACGCGCCGCCGCGAGCGGTCCCGCGAGCCGGCTTGTTCCCGACCGGACCGGTCAGTGCGGACGCCGTTCTGCTGACCACCATCGGTGTCGAGTCCGGTGACGACACCGAGACGCTGCCCCGCGGACTGGTCGCGGCAGTCGTCGCCGACCTGGTCCGCCGTGGAGTGCGCGCGCTCGAGGCGTTCGGGCGCACCGCCGAGGCAGCCCAACTCACCGACCCCCGGCACGTCACCCCCGAATTGCGGGCGGTGGTCCGGGCATTGGGGGATTGCTCGGCCGAGCAGTGCATCGTCGACGCCGACTTCCTTACCGACGTGGGGTTCGTCGTGGTCGCCGACCACCCGTACTTCCCGCGCCTGCGGCTGGAACTCGAGCAGGGTCTGGGCTGGAAGGCCGGCGTTGAGGCCGCACTCGAACGACTCTTGGAGACAGCGCAATTGCGGGAGCCGGTGGGCGCCGGCGCGAGCCCCTGCTCCTGACGGAGCAGCCCGTGCTGCTGACGGAGCAGCTCAGCCGTTGGCGGCTTGCTGCTCCACGGACAGTTCGTGGGCCAGCAGCTCGGCGAAGGTGAACGTGCCCGTGGGCCGGTCGTTCTTGCCCAGTAGGTAGAGCCGCTTCACCGAGGCGAGGATGCCCTCGGCGATCGAGTCGCGGACCTCCGGCGAGGCCAGACGGTCCCGGTCGTGCGCATTGCTGATGTACCCGACGTCGACCTGGACGGTGGGCATCCGCGTCAGCCGCAGCAGATCCCAGGTCCGGCCGTGGGTCCGGCAGTCGCGCAATCCGGTGCGCGCCACCACTTCCCGCTGGACGAAGTCGGCGAGGTTGCGCCCGATGGTCGACACCGACCCGTGCGCGTTGCCGAAGTAGAAGGACGCGACGCCGTTGGCCGCCGAGCCGGGGAGCGTGGCGCAGCGCAGGCTGATCATCAGGTCGGCACCCACCGTGTTGGCGGTGTTGGCGCGCTCCGCGTCGAGCGGACTGCGAGCCACCGGACGCGACAGGAACGTCTCCATGCCGATGGCGGTCATCCGGCCCTCGAGGCGGCTGCCGAGGTCCCACAGGATGTCCGCTTCGCTGATCGGGCCCGACGGTCCGTTGATGATCAGTCCGTGGTCGTCGCCGCCGCGGCCCGGATCGATGATGACCCGCTTGCCGGACAGCCGGGGGCCGGACCGTCGCACCAGCTCCTCCTCGCGGATGGCGTGCGGCGAGCCGCCCGTCACCCGGGAGCCCAGGAAGTACAGGGAACGCAGTGTCTCGGGCCCGCAGATGCCGTCGGGGTACAGGCCGTACTCCCGCTGGTAGGACATCAGGCTGTTGTGCGTCTGCAGACCGAAGTGGCCGTCGACCAGGTTGGTGTAGAAGCCGAGGTCCTGCAGCCGCGCCTGCAGCGTGGCGACGTCGTCGCCGTACATCGGGGCACCGAACTGGTGGGCGAGGGTGCGCGCGCCGAGGCGGTAGGACGCCTCCCGCAGCGCGCGGTACGTGGCCTCACCGACGACGCCGTCGACCAGCAGCCCGCGGTGCTGCTGGAAGGCGCGGACCGCCTGGTCGAGGTCGTCGTCGAACACGTCGAGCGCGACGTGCTTGCCGGTGGTGAGGTCGGCGTCGGGGCTGTCGACCAGGCCGAGTGCCGAGAGTGCGGCCCGGATGTCGGTGACCGCGCCTCCTCGGTCGCCGCGGCGCAGATTCGACATAAACCAGGCCCTTCGGTCTCGGATGGCGAACGAAGCCACGCCGGTTGGCGCAGATCAGCTAGCCAGCATTGTCGCAGACGCTCGCGAGGATTCGGAAACCAAGAGGCCGGCCCAAGTGCGTGGCGGCCGCGACACCGGCCTAGTCGGCGAGTTCGCGCAGCAGCGCGGCCTTGCCCTTGGCGCCGACGATGCGCTTCACCGGCTGACCGTCCTTGAACAGGATCATCGTCGGGATCGACACCACCTGGAAGTCCCGTGCCGTGGCGGGGTTGGCGTCCACGTCGATCTTCGCGACCGTGAGTTCGCCCACCTTCTCGTTGGCGATCTCCTCGAGGACGGGGGCGACCATCTTGCACGGCCCGCACCAGGACGCCCAGAAGTCCACCAGTACCGGGGTGCTGCTGGACAGCACGTCGGTCGAGAAGGAATCGTCGGTCACCTTCACCGTATTGGTGTTGTCACTCATGGGATCTCCTTTGTTAGACGGGGGCGGACGTTTCTTGGTCGGTGGCGATGACCTCGTGGTCGGCGAGCCACCGCTCGGTGTCGATCGCGGCCGAACACCCGCTGCCCGCGGCGGTGATCGCCTGGCGGTAGGTGTGATCGACGAGGTCACCGCAGGCGAAGACGCCGTCGAGCGACGTGGCCGTGGTGCGGCCCTGGACGCTGACGTAGCCTTCGTCGTCCAGCTCGACCTGACCGCGGACGAGGTCCGAACGGGGGTCGTGGCCGATCGCCACGAACACGCCCGTCACGGCGAGCTTGGACTCCTCACCGGTGACGGTGTCCTGCAGCCGCAGGCCGGTGACCTTGGGCTCACCCTCGACCTGGGTGACCGCGGTGTTGGTCAGCACGGTGATCTTCTCGTTCGCGCGGACGCGGTCGAGCATGATCCGGCTGGCGCGGAACTCGTCGCGGCGGTGGATCAGCGTCACGTGGTTGGCGAACCGGGTCAGGAAGAGGGCCTCCTCCATCGCGGAGTCGCCGCCGCCGACCACGGCGATGTCCTGGTCGCGGAAGAAGAAGCCGTCACACGTCGCACAGGTGCTCACGCCGGTGCCGATGCGCTCCTGCTCGCCGGGGATGCCGAGGTGCCGGGCCGCCGCGCCCATCGCCAGGATCACCGAGTGCGCCGAGAACGTCTCGTCGCCGACGGTGACGGTCTTGATCGGGCCGTCAAGGGAGACCTCGTCGACGTCCTCCATGCGGAGGTCCGCGCCGAAGCGCTCGGCCTGCTCGCGCATCTGCGCCATCAGTTCGGGGCCGGTGATGCCGTCCTTGAAGCCGGGGAAGTTCTCCACCTCGGTGGTGGTCATGAGTGCGCCGCCGAACTGCACGCCCTCGAATACGAGGGGCTTGAGCTGGGCGCGCGCCGCGTACACCGCTGCGGTGTAGCCGGCGGGTCCGGAGCCGATGATGATCACGTCGTGGACCGTGGAAGCTGAAGTCATAACCGTCCTCGTCATAGCTGGCCGTCACGTGTTACCGGGATCGGCACGCGTATAACACCAGCGTAGGGTGCGGTGTTCCCCGCCCGCAGGCGGCGTGGGCGTGTCGGCTAGCCCGTGCCGGCGCTGCGACGCACACCGTTGGTGCGCCCTCGGGCCGCCACCGTCGCGATGGACGCCCCTACGACGAGCGCCGCCAGCCCCAGCACCCGTCGTCCCCGCGATGGGCGGGTCGGGCGCGGGGCGGAGATCAGGGCCGCGGCGATGCGGTCCGTGACGTGCGGCGGCACCTCGGAGGCGGTGTCCGGGTCGTCCAGGCGCGCCAGTTCACGGCGCACGCGGTAGACGGCGCTGTGGTCGGTCAACGGGTCCTCCTGAACGTCGACTGTGCGTCAGCCGGGAGAAATCCGTGGAAATCGGAATCCTTGGCCCTCGGCAGGCGTTCACTGAAGAGTAGGCGGGCCAGCGTGGGCCGCCGGGAGAGGTCGTCACCGTCATGTTGAGCCGCAGGATCGCCACGATCGGTTCGGCGGGTCTGATGGGGATCGGGGCCCTCGTCGCATCGGTGGGGGTCGCGACGTCGCCCGTCGCCACCGCCGCTCCGTGCGCTCAGTTCATCCAGCCACTGAACCCGTTCCTGCAGACCTGCGGCATCCCGAACGATCCGCCCAAGGTGCGCGGCGCCTCGCCCGGTGCCGGCGCCATCATCGCCTGCCGCAACGAGCCGGGTTGCCTGTCGTACGTCGTGAACGGGCCGTAGTCCCGGTCATCGCCCCACCGGTGCCTCGCGACTCAGCGAGGCCAGCGAGTCCGCCAGCTTCGTCCGGGCCCGCGCGCAGCGGCTCTTGACCGTCCCCTCGGGGACCCCGAGCAGCCGTGCGGTCTCGGCGATGGAGTAGCCGCGCATGTCGACCGCGACGATCGCCGCGCGCTGCTCGACGGGTAGCCGGAGCAGTGCGCGCTCGATCTCGAGTGCGGTGTCGACCACCGACGTGGGGTCCACCGCCGGATGGTTGTCGTCGAGCAGGGGCACGGTCGAGTGAGTCTTGTTGCGACGCAGCCGGTCCAGGCAGGCGTTCACGACGATGCGGTACAGCCAGCTGCTCACGGAGGCGTCGTGCCGGAACGTCGGTGCGCTCCGATGTGCCTTCAGCAGCGCGTCCTGCAGTGCGTCGGCGGCGTCGTCGTGGTTGCGGCTGGTGAGGTGTGCGAGCCGGTACAGCTGACGCCGGTGGCGATGGAACAGCGCCGCGAAGGCGTGGCGGTCACCCGCGACGTGCGCGGCCAGCAGCTCGGCGTCCGACCGCTCACCGTCGGCAAGATCTTCGAAGCTGCTCACAGCCAAACCCTAAGCAGCCCGGACGGCCACTCCAGACACTTCTTTCGCCGGACCGCCCCGAGGTGCCGTGACCAGGCCGGATGGGGGTTGCCCCCTGGGGATGACGGTCAGGACGTCGACTTGAGCGTGATGTCCGACAGCGCGGTCTCGCTCTTGCCGTTCACCGATCCCAGCGTCGTGATCCACACCAGCACGTTCGACGTCGGCGACGCATTGCTGATCTCGATGGTGTTGGACCCGGTCTTCATCGGCGTCGGCGGAGTGAGTTCCGTCGTGTCCTCCAGCGTCGCCGGGGTGGCGGTCTGCGCCGAACGGATCTGGATGGAGGTGCCGGTGCTGTTGAGCGTCAGGGACACCGAGGCGAGCGTCGTGGGCTGCGGCAGCTGCAGCAGCAGGCCGACGCCGTTCTTGAACGACGGGAAGGGCGCCGAGTCGCTGTAGGTGTCGGTCGGCCAGGCGGTCGCGGGGTTGCCGTCGATCGCCAGGCTGGCGTCGGCGGGGTTGTCGGCTTCGCCGCCGGGTGAGAACACCGTCGCGCGAACGGGTTTCACGACACCGGTGTTGGCCGGCGCGGTCTCGCTGCCCGGTGCGTTCAGGCCGAGCTCCTGACGGTCGAGGGGGCCGCCGACGTCGTCGAACAGGCCGCGCAGGCCCATGGCGAGCCCGGCCAGCACCAGGACGACGATCACTGCGCCGACGCTGATCCCGATCACCAGGCCCTTGCGCCGCCGGTCCACGGCCGTCGGCTCACCGTCGGGCCGGCGCGACCCGCCGCCGCCGTCGGCCTCGGGCGCGTCGACGGGCGCGATCAGGTCGGTGCGGTCGGCCACGGCCGTCGCCTGCTGCAGCAGGTTGAGCAGCGTGCCGGCGGTCCGGATGCCACCGTTCTCCTGGACCGCGCGTGCCGCCGCGGCAGAGATCTGGAACGGGATGTCGCGGTCCACCGACCGCGGCTCCACCGGGAAGCCGGCCGAATCCTGTTCTGCTGAAGCCATTCCGCTCTTGACGCCCGTTTCGGGCAGCGGCCAGCGGTCGACGAGCAGCGCGTACAGCGCGGCCCCGATGCCGCGGATGTCGTCCTCGGGGGTCGCGTCGGGCATGGTGGCCGGGAAGGCCAGCGCGACGTCGCCGTCGATGCTCACCCGCACCCGGCCGGGATGGTCGATCGACAGCGCGACGCCCTCGCGATGTGCGGCCTCGGCCGCCGCGGCCAGGGACTGGATCGCCCGCGCGCCACCGATCGCCGACGGCGCGGTCTCGGCGACCTCGGCCAGTGAGCCACCGCGAATCCACTCGGCGACCACCAGCCCGCCCGAGCCGGTGTGTACGACGTCGAGAACCCGTGCGACGCCGGGCATCTCGAGGCGACTCAGCTTGAGCGTGCGGGCCAGGATCTCCTGGAGCTCCGCGTCGGGGAGGGTGGCCTCCGGGTCGACGAACGTCAGGGCGACCTGGCGGTCCAGCGCGGTGTCCAGCGCGTGCCAGAACTGGAGGTGGGGCGGTCCGCCGTGGAAGACCAGCAGCCGGTAGCGGCCCGAGGCGATGGTGGCGCCGGGGATCAGGTGCACTTCCTCGTCGTCGGTCGCGGCCTCGATCGGCGGCTCGTTGAGCATGCCGAAGGACAGCGCCTCGCGGGTGGGATCGCCGCCGTAGTCGGCCGGTGGCCGTCCGGACGAGGGCGGGCCCAACTCGCTGGGGACGTCGGGTTCGAAGTCGTCGGCGGACGGGCGCGGAATGCGGGTGGTCGCGCCGGCCTCGGCGTCGGCCGCGGAACCACGGCCGGATTCGTCGGTCACCGCTGGTCCTTTCCGGTGTCCCTCCCAGGGCCTGCCTGCGGCAACCCCCACCGGAGGTAAGCCTCGCGGCACCGGCCCGGGTGGGCGCGGAGGTGAACTTCTGTGCTCAGAGTACGTGACGGGGGCGTCGAATCGCGGTCGGACGGCCTGTTGCTGGGGGCTCGCGGGCCGGGCCGCGGGCACCGTTCCCCGGCCGAGGCGACGTCGCACGAACGCCACTGCGGATTGCGCCTCGGGCACCTTCGCCGCGAGCAGCACGGCCGCGATGATCGGGAGCATGATCAGTCCCAGCACCAGGAGTCGCAGCAGTGAGCCTGCGCCGCCGTGCTCCTCCGTCAGCGACTCCAACCCGAACACCTGATCGACGACGTGCGCGATCAGGCCGGCACCCATCGACGAGGCGATCGTGACCAGGATGGTGCGGATCACCGGCAGCCCGATGAGGCGGCCGTCCGCCGGGTTGAGCTTGTTGCGCAGCAGTACGTGCCCGACCGTGGCACCGGCGATGAAGCCCAGGCCGTTGGCCAGGCCCAGGTATCCGGCGACGAGGTCGGGATCGTCGGTCAGGTGCGGGGCGGCCACCGACGCCGCGACCTTCACCGACGTGATGACGAGGATGAGGATGATCGGCGTCCACGCCTGCTCGCGGGCGTAGAACACCCGCAGCTGCAGCAGCACCAGCGAGTAGGGGATCAGCGTGAAGGCCGACAGCGTGATCGCCATGCCGAGGTAGCCGGCGTCGGCGGATCCGAAGTTGCCGTACGAGAACAGCGCGCTGCCGATCGCCGGCCCGCCGACCGTCATGAGGGCGACCACCGGGATCATCGTCACCATCGTCAGACGCGTGGCCAGCGCCAGGTCGGCGAGCACGGCCGGGGTGTCGTCCGCGGCGGCGTTGCGGGACAGTCGCGGCATGACGACGGTGAGCACCGTGACGCCGATCATGCCGAAGGGCAGCATCAGGACGAGCCAGGTGTAGTTGTAGATGGCGGGGCCGGATGCCGCTGCCTCCGCGGCGATCTGGTTCCCGACGATCAGGCCGATCTGGCTGATCAGGACGTAGAGCACCATCGCCGACGCCATCGTCCCGAACTGCTTGAGCCGGTCGTCGACGCCCCAGAGCGGGCGCAGGCTGATCCGCTCCTTGCGAATGGCGACGAGCAGGACCGCCGTCTGTGCGAACACTCCGAGCGTGGTGCCGACGCCCAGCACCAGTAGCTTCGCGTTGCCCATCTCGACCGGGTTCAGCGAGAGTTCGCCGGGCACGATGACGTAGAGGCCGAGCGTGGCGATCGCAACGAGGTTGTTGACGACCGGGGCCCACGCCGGTGGCCCGAACACGTTGCGGGTGTTGAGGATCGCCATGAAGACCGACGACAGGCCGTAGAAGATCACCTGCGGCAGAAGCAGATACGCGAACGCCGTGGTGAGCGACCGGTTGACCAGCGGGTCGTCGCCCAGCATCAACCGGACGAGCACGGGCGCGGCCACCACCGAGATCAGGGTGGCGATCAGTAGCAGCGCGGTGGCGAGGGTGACGAGTCGGCGCACGAACGACGTCCCGCCGTCGGCGTCGTCGCGTTCGGCGCGCGCCAGCACGGGCACGAAGATCGCGGTGAAGGTCGCCTCCAGCACCAGGGCGGCGATCATGTTCGGCAACTGGTTGGCGATGGTGAACGAACTCGACAGCGCCGCACCGAGTATCGCTGCGAGTAGGACGATCCGGATGAACCCCGTGATGCGGCTGACGAGCGTGGCGACCGCCATGCCCCACGACCGCGACACCACCGCGGAGTCGGAGAGCTCCTCGCGCACGGTCGTCGGCGACTCCCGTCCCGCACGTCTGCGCGGAGCGGGGCCGCGCGGGATCCGTTGGCGGGGCGGCGAGGGTGGTTGCCGCGGAGGTGGACTCACTCGTCGTCCGGGGCGTGCGCGATCGCCACGTCGAGCGGATCGGATCGGGCGCCCGCGGGCGTGAAGTCGGGATCGGCGTCCCTGCGCTTGGGCCGGTCGAGATCGGCGTTGTCGGGCTCGCCACGGAACCGGTGCCAGAGGCGACGTCCGACCAGCAGGAACAGGACCGCTCCCGCCGACAGCGTGATGACGAACAGGACCTTGCCGTAGGCGTTGGAGTGCACCGACAGGCGGACCGGCTCGCCGAGCTGCAGCCCGTCGACCGTGCGCAGCGCGACGTCCACGGCGACGCGCTGGGTGAAGTGCACCTCGATGGGCACCCGCAGCGGCAGGTAGCCGGGTGGCAGTTCGATCTGACCCATGTCGGTCACGGTCATCCCGGGTGGCGCGTCGACGTCGAGCCGGACGCGGATGGGGACGGGCAGGTCGTTGCGCAGCGCCAGCGGCAGCGGGCTGCGTTCGGTCGCCAGGGTGTAGGACCCGCCGGGGTTGACGATGCTGACCGCACCGAACAGGTCGTCGATGGTGGTGGCCGCTCGGCGGACGCGCTGCTCGCCGAGCCCGTTGCGGGCATCGGGCGGCACCGACTGGCTCAGTGCCCGCAGCATGTCCTCGCGCAGCGGAGCGGTGTACTGCGTGCCGGTCAGCCCCGTCCGCTCGTCGGTGGTCAGGGCCGACGTCAGGCCCCACAGCCGGGAGTTCGCCGACGCGATGTCCCCGGTGACCGCGCCGCTGATCTGGGCACGCGGGTTGCCGAGCGCGTCCGGGGGGAGCGGATCGTCGACGGCCGGGGCGGTGGCGAGGCTCTCGGCGATCACCGCGGTGAGCGGGCGCGGCGCGGTGAGGCCCGCGCGGATCGACGTGCCGAGCGCGGACAGCAGGGCCGCGGCGTCGTCGGGCTGCAGGTCCCACGTCACCGGCGGCATCAGGATCTCGGTCCGCGGCTCCGACGCCGGGCGCAGGCCCCGCCAGAGCATCGCGGCGAGCGCGTCCTGACGACGGGCCACCTGCGAGTCGTGCTGAAGCGGCACCTCCAGGGAGGAGTCGAGGTACGACGGCGAGGCCGGCTTGGGTCCGAGGCCCGCGAGCGCCGCGCCGACCGTCGGGTCGAACGGCGCGGTGACCACCTGGGGGCCGTACCGTCGCGGCGCCAGGTCGGCGTCCGGTTGGTCGTCGGCCGTCGAGTCCTGCGCGACGTACTGCGGCGCGGCCACCGCGACCGTCGGCTCCCGCTGGGAGAGAAGCCGGACGGCGGGACCGGTCAGCGGGCCGTCGCCGAGCAGCGTGGCCCCGCGCACCGACGCGACGCCCAGGATCTGGTCGACGACGTCGGCGGTCTCGGTGGTGGCGATCGAGGCGAGGCCGGGATCGCCGACCCGCTGCAGCGCGGTCAGGTCGGCCTGGGCGTACACCGTCGGCGTCACGCACATCCGCTGCGCCAGGGTCTTCAGCCGGCCCAGCCAGTTGACCGCGGCCTCCTGCCCGGTGCCGGGGACCGTGGCGCCGGCGAGACCGGCGTCGGGGGCGTCGACCACGACGTAGCCGGTGGTCATCGCGTTGACGGTGATCAGGAGGTCGGGGTCGACGGCCAGGCACGTCGCGGCGCGCACCCGCCCGTCCGGGTCGACCGGGGGACTGGTCGCGAAGTCGGCGGCCGAGAGCAGGGTGTCGAGCCGCCCGCCGGGCGCGAGCGACGTCGCGAGTTCGTCGTCGACGAGGCGGACGGGGGTGGTTCCGCCGGGCACGCCCGCGGCCAGCCGCGGTCTGTCGGCCAGCGGCCACAGCATCGTCACCTGCACGGGCCGCGACGTGTCGGGCGGCACGACGGCGGACACCGGGTCGGTGGGTTCCACGGACGGGTCGGGGGGCACGCCGAGCACCGGCAGCAGGAAGCGGGCGTCGTCCAGACGGGCCGGCGCACCGTAGTCGGGGGTGCCGTTGACGTTGACGAGCAGGGGGTACACGCCCGGCTCGGCGATGCGCAGCGACGGTCCGGCGTTCGAGCGCAGCGGGTAGGCGAGCGTGAACGGCACGCTCTCGCCCTGGTTGAGTTCCGGTGCGACGGTGATGAAGTCGGCCACCGGCTGGTACTGGTCGCCCGCGCCCGCGAGGCTGGTGCGCAGGCCCGCCGACGCCGCCACGGCGTCGGCGTGCTCGAGCCGGACGACGACGTCGCGCACCGAACGGTCACCGACGTTGGCCACCCGGCCGGTCACCGTGACGAGCGGGCCGCCGGCCGTGTCGACGATCTCAGGCGTGACGCCGTCGATGCTGATCTTCAGGAACTGGGTGGTGCCCGGTTCGCCCGCGGCGGCCCGCGGCAGCAGCGCGGGCGCGCCGACGAGGGTCAGGAGGATCAGCGCGGCCACGAGGCGGGCGGCGACGTCGCGTACCGCGCGGGCCGTCGTGGTCGCCGCCCGGGACGCCGGGAACGCCGGCGTCATGGCCCCTGGCCGCAACCGTTCGCGCGCCGGCCCGGCCGGACCTCGCCCCGGTCGCTGCGCTCCGCACCCCGGGACGTCTCACCGCGGTCGGTGCGTTCCGCGCCCCGGGACGGTTGCGCGGTGTCGTCCGAACGACGGCGGGTGTGGGAGTGGGTCTGCGGCCGGCGGCGCGGTGCGGTGCGCGGCAGCGGCGGCAGGGACTCCGGCCCGTCGGTGTGCAGCTTGTCGATGAGTTCGCCCGCCACCTTGGCGAGCTTGCGTTCGTCGGCGTAGGCGAGGCGCGAGGGCAGGTCCCGCAGCGGCACCCACGCGACCTCGGTGACCTCGACGTCCTCGTCGGACAGCTCGCCGCCGAGGAACCGCATCAGGTAGTGGTGCACCGTCTTGTGCACCCGGCGGCCCTCGGTGACGAACCAGTAGTCGATGCTGCCGAGTGCGGCGAGCACGCTGCCCTCGATGCCCGTCTCCTCCGCGACCTCGCGGATCGCGGTCTGCTCGGCGGTCTCACCCATCTCGATGTGGCCCTTCGGCAGCGACCACAGCATCCGGCCGCGGCGGTCGATGCGACCGATCAGAGCGGCGACCTGCCGGTCCTTGGGGCCGTCGATGCCGTCGATGACGAGGCCGCCCGCAGACGTCTCGTGCACGGTGCGGAGCCGTTCGACCGGGCGACGGGCGGCGGCGTTGCGGTGGCCGTTCGGCGACGGGATCGGCGTCGGCACCGACGCGGGAGTGGGGGAGGGTGCGGCGCGGATGGGTTCGTGAGGTGCGGGCGCCTGGGCCGTGGGGGCGGCGTCGGCGGCGGTGGCTGCCTCGGGCGGGCCTGCCGAGCGTCGGCCGCGGCGCCTCCCCCGGCGCCGTCGCGGTTTGGCCCGTTCGCCGTCCGACACCCAAGCGATAGTAGTTGCCACCCGTCCTACACCCGGCCGCCACTCACCGTTGGTGCCGTGCTGATGCCCAGTCGTTACGCTGCGCGCGCATTCGGATGGCCGCTCACGAGGCATTAAGCTCACCGCACGTGCCGAACGACACCACCGCCGATGCCGCGCTGCTGGCCGCCGCGATGCGCGCGTTGGCGCCCCACGCCTCCCTGCTCGCCGAGCTGGGTGCGCTGTTCGCCGAGGCGGGCCACGAGCTGTACCTGGTGGGCGGCAGCGTCCGTGACGCCGTGCTGGACCGGTTCGGAACACCGGACCTCGACTTCACCACCAGCGCCCGCCCGGCGGACATCCAGCGGATCGTCCGGCGCTGGTCCGACGGGCTCTGGGACACCGGCATCGACTTCGGCACGATCGGCGCCACCAAGGGCGACCACCGTCTCGAGATCACGACGTTCCGCGCGGACAGCTACGACCAGGTGTCGCGCAATCCGACGGTCGAGTTCGGCGACAGCCTCGACGACGACCTGGTCCGCCGGGACTTCACGGTCAACGCGATGGCGATCGAGATCACCGCGGCGGGCATCGGCGCCTTCCACGATCCGCTGAACGGCCTCGCCGCGGCGCGCGACCGGGTGCTCGACACGCCTTCGGCACCCGAGGTGTCGTTCGGCGACGACCCGCTGCGCATGTTGCGGGCGGCCCGCTTCGTCTCCCAACTCGAGTTCACCGTCGCGCCGCGGGTGCGCGATGCGATGGAGCGGATGGCCGATCAACTCGGCCGGATCACCGCCGAGCGGGTGGCGGCGGAACTCGACAAGCTGCTGCTCGGCAAGGACCCGATCGCCGGGCTCGACCTGATGGTGGAGACCGGCCTCGGTGCGGTCGTGCTGCCCGAGGTCGGGGACATGCGGATGGCGATCGACGAGCACCACCAGCACAAGGACGTCTACCAGCACTCGTTGACGGTGCTGCGCCAGGCCATCGACCTCGAGGGGCCGACGGGCGCGCCGGACCTCGTCCTGCGCTGGGCCGCACTGCTGCACGACATCGGCAAGCCCGGCACCCGGCGGCACGAGCCCGACGGCGGGGTCAGCTTCCACCACCACGAGGTCGTCGGCGCCAAGATGGCGCGCAAGCGGATGCGGGCGCTCAAGTACAGCAAGCAGATGGTCGACGACGTCTCGCAGCTGGTCTACCTGCACCTGCGGTTCCACGGCTACGCCGACGCCGGCGGGTCGGGCAAGTGGACCGACTCGGCGGTGCGCCGCTACGTCACCGACGCCGGTCCGCTGCTCGACCGGCTGCACAAGCTGGTCCGCGCCGACTGCACCACCCGCAACCGGCGCCGGGCGGCACGGCTGCAGGCCAACTACGACGACCTGGAACGCCGCATCGCCGACCTCGCCGAACGAGAGGACCTGGCCAGGGTGCGTCCCGACCTGGACGGCAACGAGATCATGCGGATCCTCGACATCCCGGCGGGCCCGCTGGTCGGTCAGGCGTGGAACTTCCTCAAGGAGCTGCGGCTGGACCGTGGGCCCCTCGACCACGACGACGCGGTGGCCGAACTGCACGAGTGGTGGAACGCCAGAAGCTGACGGCACGTCCTACTCAATGTGGACTACTGCCTGGGTGACGGGGACGGATCGGCGACGACGTGGACGGCGGAGCCCGGCCTCGACCTCGACGGGGACGGTGCCGAGGACGCGTTCGGCCTCGACTTCGACGGTGACGGCCTGCTCGACGACGCCCTGGCGGACCTCGACGGCGACGGCGTGGTGGATCACGCGGTGCTCGACGTCGGCGGTGACACCGAGCAGCGCTTCACCGACGACGGGTCGGGGACCTGGTCGGTGAGCGTCGACCGGGGTGCGCAGCTGCGCTGGTTCGGGCTCGACGGCGCGGAGTCGGTCGGTGGTCCGCTGGTCGACTTCGACGGCGACGGGGAGGCCGACGATCGCGTGCTCGACGCCGATCGCGACGGGCTGGCCGACCGCGCGCTGGCCGGCACGAACACCTACGTGGACACCGACCGCGACGGCGCGTGGGACGTCTGGCTGTCGGACTCCGACTCCGACGGCGCGGCGGACTCGGCGGGCGTGCCCTAGCCCCGCCCAGGTCCCGGCGGTCCCGCGAACGCCTGCGCGATGGTCAGCCACCGCGCGGCGTCGTCCCCGACCGCGGTCACGTCGAGGTCGGCCGGCGGACGGCGCTGGGTGACCAGCATGCAGAAGTCCTCGGCCGATCCCGTCACCCGCTGAGATGCGTCGGCGGGACCCCACGTCCAGGCGTCGCCGTCGGGCGCGTTCAGTTCCACGTGAAACGGTTCCGCCGGCGGGGTCAGTCCGTGCACGGTGAACGCGAAGTCGCGGGTGCGAACGCCGATGTGTGCGATCGACCTCAGCCGCGCGGTCGCCGGCCGCCGGACGTGCAGCGCGTCGGCGACGTCGAGACCGTGGGCCCACGTCTCCATAAGCCGTGCCGTCGCCATCGACGTCGCGCTCATCGGCGGCCCGAACCAGGGCAGCTTGCGACCGCCCTCGACGAGTGGCAGCGCGTCGTACAGCCGGGTGCGCGTCGCGCGCCAGTCGGCGAGGAGGTCGGCGGGCGGTAGCGCCGCCAGTTCCTCGGCGCCCGCGTCGACGAAGCCGGTCGGGTTCTGGGCGGCCTCGGTCAGCAGGTCGGTGAAACCCGCCTCGTCGGTCACGGAGACCACCGCGACGCGATCGGTCCACAGCAGGTGGGCGATCTGATGGGCGACGGTCCAGCCCGGCGCGGGAGTCGGTGTGCGCCAGCCGTCGTCGGGGAGTCCGGCCACGATCGCGTCGAGTTCGTCGCTCTCCGCGCGCAGGTCGGCAACGGTGCTCGTCAGCGCATCGGCGGCCATGGCGTCACCCTAGACGGGCGGTGTCGCGGGACGCGCACGCCTGCCGATGGTCACGTGGCCGGCGAGCCCGAGCAGGTAGACGACCGACCCGGCGACGGCCAGCCCGGTCGAGTGCCCGTCGTCGGGGATCACGCTGGCCGCGGCGCTGATGGCGCCGATGAAGGACACCCAGAACAGGGAGTCCTGCACGGTGAACACGTGCCCGCGCAGGGCGTCGTCGACGTCCATCTGCATCGCGGTGTCCGCGCACAGCTTGACCACCTGGCCGAGCGCGCCGAGCAGGAAGCCGCAGACGGTCATCACCGGCAGGTGCAGGCCGGCACCGCACAGCTGGACCACGGCGGCCAGCCCGAGCGCCCAGCTCGCCGTCGCGTACCGCCCCCAGCGCAGCACGACGGCCGGCGTCACCAGCGTCGCCAGGAACGAACCGAGGCCGGTCGCCGCAACGAAGAGCACGACGGTGCCGAACCCGCCGACGTCGGTCGTGCCGCTGTGCCGCACCAGGATCAGGACCAGCAGGGTGTTGATGCCGAAGACCACCCGGTGCGACGCGAGGCCGGTCAGGGTGGCGGCCACGGTCGGCACCGAGGCGACCGTCCGCAACCCGTAGCCCCAGCCCGTCGCGACGACGTAGGCCACCGACCCGTGTACCGCGCGGCGGCTGTCGTCGGGTCCCAGCGCGCGCGGCTTGAACCGGATCGAGAACCACAGCGCCAGGATCACCGGGACGGCGGCGCTGAAGATGATGACCGAGGCTCCGGTGTCACCCGACCCGAACAGCCACCGCGGCAGCAGCATGAAGTTGGCGCCGGCGAACGTGGCCACCGCGCCGGCGGCGGTCGCGACCGAGTTCATCGTCACCACCTGCTCGCGCGGCACGACGTGCGGCAGCGCGGCGGACAGGCCCGACGACACGAACCGGGTGAAGCCGTTGACGATCAGCGCGCCGCACAGGATCGCGAGGTCGCCCGCGCCGAACGCCAGCAGCGTGGCGACCACCAGCATCAGCAGCAGCCGCACCGAGTTGGCGCCCACCATGACGAGCCGTCGATCCCACCGGTCGAGCAGCGCGCCGGCGAACGGGCCGAGCAGCGAGTACGGCAGGAACAGGACCGCGAAGGCACCGGCGATGGCCCATGCGCTCGCCGCACGCTCGGGGTTGAACAGCAGCGCCCCGGCCAGTGCGGCCTGGAAGAGGCCGTCGCCGAACTGGCTCACCACGCGGAGTTCGAGGAGACGCTTGAACTCCGGGAGGCCGCGGAGGGCCCGCAGGAGGGCCACTCGCCTCCTCTGCATTCCTGACACTTCCGGTTCCGATCCATGGGACGCGACTGTTTCGACCTGGCGATCGGCGACTCGATCCACCCTACAAACGTCGGAGACACTCGGTGACGAGGCCGCGGTTGTTCTTCTCGCCTGACGGCCCCTGATGACATGATGGGCGGGTGGCGCAGTCAGACGACCCGGAGGACCACCTCGCGCCTGCGGCGCATCGGGTTCGGGCGGGGACGTTGTTGCTGGCCAACACCGACCTGCTCGAGCCGACGTTCCGCCGCAGCGTCATCTACATCGTGGAGCACAACGACGGCGGCACCCTCGGCGTGGTCCTGAACCGGCCGAGTGAGACGCCGGTGTACAACGTGCTGCCGCAGTGGACGAAGCTCGCGTCCAAGCCGAAGACGATGTTCGTCGGCGGCCCGGTCAAGCGCGATGCCGCGCTCTGCCTGGCGACGTTGCGCGTCGGCATGGACGCCGCCACGGTGCCCGGCCTGCGGCCCGTGCAGGGTCGCATCGCGATGGTCGACCTGGACGTCGATCCGGACTCGATCGCCCCGGTGGTCGAAGGATTGCGCATCTACGCCGGCTACTCGGGGTGGACCATCGGCCAACTGGACGGAGAGATCGAGCGCGACGACTGGATCGTGTTGTCGGCCCTGCCCACCGACGTGCAGGTCGAGCCGCGCGTCGACCTGTGGTCGCGGGTGCTGCGCCGTCAGCCCCTCCCGCTGTCGATGCTGGCGACCCACCCGATCGACGTCAGCAGGAACTAGAGCGTCACTTGCAGGACAGCGTGCACGACGCGCACGCGGTGCCGCAGCCGCCGACCGCGGACTCGGCGGCCTCGCGGCGGGCGACCGACTTGGCCGCCTGGTAGCAGCCCGCACCGACCGTCCCGATGGCACCGACCACGCAAACCACCAGCAGCAGCGGCGAGGCCCCGGCGAGCCCGGCGGCACCGCCCGCGGCGAGCATGACCGCTCCGGCCAACTGCGTCGGCGCGACCGCGCGCAACACCTGGAAGACCTGATCACCCGGACGCGGGCGGGCCAGCAGATACAGGCCGAGTCCGGCGACGACGACGGCGGCGCACAGGCACAGCACCGCGGCGATCAGCATGGAACCGAGGATACGAGCCTCCCCGGCCGATCGTCACATCCGGGCCGCCCGAGAGCGCCTAGCTCGGTACCGCCGCCACGGCGGGCAGGGCCGGCAGACCGGGTGCGGCCACCGGTGCCGCGGGCGCCGGCGGCGGTGCGGCCGGCGCGTCGGGCGAGGTGACGCGGAAGCCGTTGACGATGGCGTCCGTCGCATTGCCCGCGGCCACCGAGACCTGCGCACTGGTCGTCACCGCGAGCGACACCAGGAAGCGGTCGGGCCCGGACTGGGCGATGACGTTGCGGCGCGACGTGTTCAGCGTCATGTTGTTCTGCCGGTACGTGCCCTCGATGACCGACGACGGCATCCCGCCGAAGTCCGCCATCGACCCGTCGGTGGACCGCCAGGCGGGCAGCTGCTGGTTGTCGATGAAACCGTGGCTGATCGCTTCCTTGGGGTCGAAGTCGCCGACCAGCTTGTAGACGGTCAGCGCGGCGTTCGAGGTGTACAGGCCGTCGCCGCCGAGGCGGTCGGCGATCACGGCGAAGGCGTCCGGCACGTTGGGGTCGGGTACGTGGCTCCAGCCCTGCGGCAGCGGCAGCACGATGTTGAGCGCGGTGAAGCCGTTGCTCACCTGCGGCTCCATGGCCACGTTCTTCGACCGGAGGAAGTCGGCGACCGTGCCCGACGTGGCGGGGGTGATCGTCGGCACCGGCGGGACGACGGGTGCACCCGGGAGAGCGCCGGCGAGGCCCGTCGCTGCGGGACCCTGCGCGGCCCCGACGGGGGTGATGCCCGCGGTGGCGGGAGCGGCGGGCACACCCGCCTGCACGGTGACGGTCTGGGTGATGGTGGCGGGTGCGGGTTGCGGCGGGATCGGGAGGCTGGGCTCGGCCGAGGCGGTGGTGCCTGCGAAGCCGAGCACGCCGGCGACGCCGACGGCCACGCCTCCCGTGACGAGGCCCCATCGGCGGGCAGTGGAGAACATCTCCTGGCGTTCCTTCCAAATCACGTGCGGTGCGTCGACCTCGCTGGTCGCGTGCGGTCTGATGCAGGTCAGGCGCCGACCATAACCGCGGCCGGGCACCCCGCTCTACGACCGGAACCGACCTGCAACCGACCTCTCACCGGTCTGCAACGGAACCGATACCAAGCCGGGCGCGCCGGTGCCCCGGACCGGACCGTGCGGGGTACTCGTGGGCCCTCGGCGGCCGGCGATGACTACCCTGTTCACGTGACTGACCTGCCCGTCGACGCCTCCGACACCCCCAAGCACCGCTACAACGCGGACCTCGCCGGGGTGATCGAGCAGCAGTGGCAGGAGGCGTGGGCCCAGCGCGGCACGTTCCACGTGCCCAACCCGGTCGGCTCGCTGGCGCCGACCGACGGCACGCCCGTGCCCGCCGACAAGATGTTCGTGCAGGACATGTTCCCGTACCCGTCGGGCGAGGGCCTGCACGTCGGCCACCCGCTGGGCTACATCGCCACCGACGTCTACGCCCGCTACTTCCGGATGACCGGTCGCAACGTGCTGCACGCGCTGGGCTTCGACGCGTTCGGCCTGCCCGCCGAGCAGTACGCCGTGCAGACGGGCACGCACCCCCGCACGCGTACCGAGGCGAACATCGTCAACTTCCGCCGCCAGCTCGGACGGCTCGGGCTCGGCCACGATGCCCGTCGCAGCTTCTCGACCACCGACGTCGACTTCTACGAGTGGACGCAGTGGATCTTCCTGCAGATCTTCAACGCGTGGTTCGACCCGGTGGTCGACAAGGCCCGTCCGATCGGCGAGCTGATCGCCGAGTTCGACTCCGGCGCACGGTCGCTGGACGACCGCCGGTCCTGGGCCGAGCTGTCCGAGGGCGAGCGCCGCGACGTCGTCGACTCCTACCGCCTCGTGTACCGCGCCGACTCGATGGTCAACTGGTGCCCCGGACTGGGCACCGTGCTCGCCAACGAGGAGGTCACCTCCGAGGGGCGCAGCGACCGCGGCAACTTCCCGGTGTTCCGGAAGCGCCTGCGGCAGTGGATGATGCGGATCACCGCCTACTCCGACCGGCTGCTCGAGGACCTCGACGTGCTGGACTGGCCGGACAAGGTCAAGGCCATGCAGCGCAACTGGATCGGTCGGTCCACGGGTGCCGAGGTCCGCTTCGCCACCGACGCCGGCGACGTCGAGGTGTTCACCACCCGCCCCGACACGCTGTTCGGTGCGACGTACATGGTGCTGGCGCCGGAACACGAACTGGTCGACGCGCTGGTGGGAAGTCAATGGCCCGACGGCACCGACGAGCGATGGACCTTCGGCGCGGCGACGCCCGCGGAAGCGGTGTCGACCTACCGGGCGGCGATCGCGGCCAAGTCCGACCTCGAGCGCCAGGAGAACAAGTCGAAGACCGGTGCGTTCACCGGCGCGTATGCCACCAATCCGGTGAACGGACAACGAGTTCCGGTGTTCATCGCCGACTACGTGCTGGCAGGCTACGGGACCGGCGCGATCATGGCGGTGCCGGGGCACGACCAGCGGGACTGGGAGTTCGCGCGCGAGTTCGGCCTGCCCGTGGTCGAGGTCATCGCCGGTGGCGACGTCACCGAGGCGGCCTACGGCGGTGACGGGACCATGGTCAACTCTGGCGACCTCGACGGGCTGAGCATCGCGTCGGCCAAGGAGGCCGTCATCAACCGCCTGGAGGCGGAGGGCCGCGCCCGCGCCCGCGTCGAGTACAAGCTGCGGGACTGGCTGTTCGCGCGCCAGCGGTACTGGGGTGAGCCGTTCCCGATCGTCTACGACGCCGACGGCCGGGCCCACCCGCTACCGGATTCGGCGCTGCCGGTGCAGCTTCCGGACATCCCCGACTACGCGCCCGTACAGTTCGATCCGGACGACGCAGACAGCGAGCCGTCGCCGCCGCTGGGCAAGGCGACCGACTGGGTGAACGTCGAACTCGACCTGGGTGACGGCTTGCAGCCCTACACCCGCGACACCAACGTGATGCCGCAGTGGGCGGGGAGTTCCTGGTACGAGCTGCGTTACGCCGATCCGCACAACTCGGAGACGTTCTGCGACAAGGAGAACGAGGCCTACTGGATGGGCCCGCGGCCCGCCGAGCACGGCGCTTCCGATCCCGGCGGCGTCGACCTGTACGTCGGCGGCGTCGAGCACGCGGTGCTGCACCTGCTGTACTCCCGGTTCTGGCACAAGGTGCTCCACGACCTCGGTCACGTCAGTTCCCGCGAGCCGTACCGCCGCCTGGTCAACCAGGGCTACATCCAGGCGTTCGCCTACACCGACTCGCGGGGCTCGTACGTCGAGGCGTCGAAGGTCGTCGAACGCGACGGGAAGTTCTACTACCCGGCCGACGAAGGCGAGATCGAGGTCGCGCAGGAGTTCGGCAAGATCGGCAAGAGCCTGAAGAACTCGGTGTCGCCCGACGAGATCTGCGACGACTACGGCGCGGACACCCTGCGCGTGTACGAGATGTCGATGGGACCGCTCGAGGCGTCCCGGCCGTGGGCCACCAAGGACGTCGTCGGCGCGTACCGCTTCCTCCAGCGCGTGTGGCGCGTCGTGGTGGACGAGGAGACCGGGGTCGAGAAGGTCGCCGACCACGAGGCCGTCGACGACGAGACCCTGCGACTGCTGCACCGCACCATCACCGGCGTCGCGGAAGACTATGCGGCCCTGCGCAACAACACCGCGGCCGCCAAGCTGATCGAATACACCAACCACCTGACCAAGGCGGGGGTGACGGCGCGGGCCGCCGTGGAGCCGCTCGTGCTGATGGTCGCGCCGCTGGCGCCACACCTGGCCGAGGAGCTGTGGCAGCGCCTGGGTCACGACACGTCGCTGGCGCACGGGCCGTTCCCCGTCGCCGATCCGGCCTACCTGGTCGACGACACCGTCGAGTACCCGGTGCAGGTCAACGGCAAGGTGCGCGGCCGCATCACGGTGGCCGCCGACGCCGACGCCGACGCGGTGGAGGCCGCCGCGCTCGCCGACGAGAAGGTGTCGGCGTTCCTCGCGGGCGCCACGCCGAAGAAGCTGATCGTCGTCGCCGGCCGACTGGTCAACATCGTCGTCTGACTTGCGATTTGTGCACCCGCAGCCGCGCTCACCGCGGTCGCGCGTGCACGAATCGCTACAGCGGAGGGGTGCGCGGCGGGGGAGTGCGGCGCGCACCGAGCGCCTCGAACGCCGCGGCGTAGCCGAGCAGGGCGACGTCGTCGTACGCGCGGCCCGCGAACGTCAACCCGACGGGCATCCCGATGTCGGCCATCGTGCCCATCGGCACGGTCACCGTCGGGATGCCGAGGTGCCGGATCGCGAGGTTGCCGTTCGCCACCCACACGCCGTTGCGCCAGCCGAGGTCGGCCGACGCCGGGTTCACGTCCATGTCGGCCGGACCGACGTCCGCAACCGCGGGAAACATGACGGCGTCCAATCCCGTTGCGGCCAGCCACTCCTCGAGATCGATCCGGCGGGTCTCCTCCAGTCCGCGGAGTCCGTCGGCGAGACCGGGGATGGCCGGGAACGAGTCGATCGGGTGCTCGCGCAGGAACGCGGGGTACTCGTTGATGTCGTCGTCGAAGCCGGTGTACCGGTCGGGCAGTGCGCCGTCCGGGTGCGGGAAGATGCGGCTGCCGTCGACGTCGGCGAGGCGGGACAGCGCGGGATCGCCGTTGGCGCGCAGGAAGTCGTCCCACGCCCAGGCCGACAGGTCCCAGATCTCGTGCCGGAGGAACTCGGGTTCGACCAGTCCGCGGGTGGTGAGCGTCGGGGCGCCCGCACGGTCACCCTCGTAGTTGGTGACGACCGGGAAGTCGACCTCGACCACGGTCGCACCGGCCGCCTCGAGGTCGCGGCGGGCCGCGTCGAACAGCTCCAGAATCGTTGGGCGCGTGTCGATCCGCTGGCCCGTGGGACCACCGATGCCCGTCGCTTCCACCCCGGCGTCGGGATCGGCGTTGACGTACATCCGCGGGACGCCGAATCGCAGGCTGCGCAGATCCCGTGCGGGGAGGTCGCGGAAGGAGGACGGCCGGACGTCCTCGACACGCGGGATCGGCACCCACGGCTGGGCGCGCCAGAAGTCGCCGCGGGTGTCGGGGTCGTGGGCGACGACGACGTCGAGCACCTCGAGGAGGTCGGCCATCGACCGGGTCTGCGGCACCACGACGTCCATGGTGGGCACCAGCGGCCAGCCGCCGCGGGTCGAGATCATGCCACGCGACGGGGTGTAGGCGCACAGTGCGTTGTTCGACGCGGGGCCGCGGCCCGACGACCACGTCTCCTCGCCGATACCGAACGCGCACATCGACGCCGCGGTCGCGGTACCCGACCCGTTCGAGGAGCCGGATCCGAAGGGTGCGGTCAGATAATCGACGCTGTAGGGACTCTCGGCCCGTCCGTATAGTCCGCGCTGCATTCCGCCGTTCGCCATCGGCGGCATGTTCGTCAGCCCGATCAGCACCGCGCCGGCGGACCGGAGCCGTTCAATCACGAACGAATCCTGCTGCGCGACGAGGTCGGCGAACGCCGGACTGCCCGCGGCCACCGTCAGCCCGCTCGCGAGGTAGCTGTCCTTGGCCGTGTACGGGATGCCGTCGAGCGGACCGAGCGTGCGGCCTGCGGCGCGGCGGGCGTCGGAGGCCGCTGCGGCGGTGCGGGCACCGGGGTCGCGCACCACCACCGCATTCAGGTCGTAGGCGTCGATGCGCGCGAGGTAGGCGTCGAGCAGCCCGACCGCGGTGACCCGGCCGGTGTCCAGCGCGTCGCGCAGGTCGGCGATCGATGCCTCGTGGACGTCCATGGCTATCGCGGCCGGATGATGACTTCGTGGACGTGCGCGTCCGGCGGCGTCGCGATCGCCTGCGCGACCGACAGCGCGACGGTCTCGGCGGCGAGGAACTGCTCGGGCACGTAGTCGCGCTCCTCGTAGGCGATCAGGTCGCGCTGCATGTCGGTGTCGATGCGGCCCGGGTGGATCGAGGTCACCCGCAGATCCTTCTCGTCGGCGCGCAGCGAGTCGGCGAAGGACCGCAGCGCGAACTTGCTCGCCGAGTACGACGCGAGGCCGGGGGAGGCGTTGATGCCCGACCCGGAGTTGATGAAGACGACGTGCCCGCGGGCGGCGCGCAGCGCGGGCAGCAGCGCCAGCGTCAGCGCGACGGGTCCGACGACGTTGACCTCCATGGTCGCCCGCCACTGCTCGGGGATGGTCTCGGCCACTCGGCCCGGATAGGCGACGCCCGCGTTGTGGACCAGCACGTCGAGTTCGGTGATCGCCTCGACGACCGTCTCGACGTCCTCGGTGTCGGCGAGGTCCACCGGCCACGTGGTGGCGCCGTACAGCTCGGCGACCTCGTCGAGGCGCCGTGACGGGCGACCGGCCATGAATAGCGTGTGGGTGGGCGCCAGGGCTGCGGCGATGGCCCTGCCAAGGCCCGCCGAGGCGCCGGTGATCATCGCCGATGGAGTCTGTTCTTCGCGCAAGCGCTCATCCGAAGGCACGCCCAAGAGGTTACCGACCTGCGAAGCGGGCGGCTTCGTCGCATGATTGACCCGATGCCACCCGACCCGACCTTCGCGTCCACCCAGCTCGCAGCCCGCGCCGCGTACCTGCTGCGGGGCAACGACCTGGGCACGATGACCACCGCCGCACCCCTGCTGTACCCGCACATGTGGAGCTGGGACGCCGCGTTCGTGTCGATCGGGCTGGCCCCGCTGAGCGTCGAACGGGCGGTCGTGGAGCTCGACACGCTGCTGTCGGCGCAGTGGCGCAACGGGATGATCCCGCACATCGTGTTCGCCAACGGCGTCGACGGCTACTTCCCCGGCCCCGCCCGCTGGGCGTGCTCTGCGCTGACCCCCAACGCGCCGGCAGGCCGCCACACGTCGGGCATCACGCAGCCGCCGGTGCACGCGATCGCCGTGCAGCGCATCCTCGACAACGCCCGCACCCGCGGCCGGTCGACCCGGGCCGTCGCCGAGGCGTTCCTGGACCGCCGGTGGCCGGATCTGGTGCGCTGGCACCGCTGGCTGGCCGAGGCCCGCGACCCACACTCCCGCGGCCGGGTCACGCTGTACCACGGCTGGGAGTCCGGCATGGACAACTCACCGCGCTGGGATGGTGCGTACGCCAACGTGATTCCGGGTGAGGTGCCTCCGTATCAGCGCGAGGACAACAAGATCAACACCGATGCAAGCCAGCGCCCGTCCGACCTCGAGTACGACCGCTACCTGTGGCTGGTCGAGGAGATGAAGTCCGCCCGGTACGACGACGAGCTGCTGCAGAAGGTGATGAGCTTCGCCGTCGAGGACGTCTTCGTCTCGGCGATCCTGTCGGTGGCGTGCACGGTGCTGGCCGAGATCGGCGAGGACTACAAGCGGCCGCTCGCCGACGTGCGTGACCTCTACGCCTGGGCCGACCGGTTCCGCGGCGGAGTGGTCGAGGCCGCCGATGAACGAACCGGTGCGGCAAGGGATTACGACACCCGCACGGAGAGCTGGATCTCGACCGAGACCGTCGCGCAGTTTGCCCCGCTGCTGTGCGGCGGACTCCCGCACGAGCGGGAGCGGGCAGTGCTGCGGCTGCTGGAGGGTCCGCGGTTCTGCGGCCATCCCGACCTGAAGTACAGCGTCATCCCGTCGACGTCACCGGTGTCGCGGGACTTCCGCGCCCGTGAATACTGGCGCGGTCCGGTGTGGCCGGTGATGACGTGGCTGTTCTCGTGGTGCTTCGCTCGGCGGGGGTGGGCCGAGCGGTCGGCGATGCTGCGCCGAGAAGGGTTGCGCCAAGCCAGCGACGGGACGTTCGCGGAGTACTACGAACCGTTCACGGGCGAGCCGCTGGGCAGCATGCAGCAGTCGTGGACCGCTGCGGCCGTGCTGGATTGGCTGGGCTGACACGCCGAGTAGGGATGGAACCACCCCCGCGTGTCGCGCTCCTGAGGTTGCCCGGATCGTGGACACGGGCTGACGACACCAGCTCCGCAGCGCGACGCGCCCGCACGGCCGGCCGGCCAGAAACCGGCAGTCGTCAACCGGTGATTTCACGCCCGAGGATCTGGCGGGCGATCACCCATCGTTGGATTTCATTGGTGCCCTCGTAGATTTCGCCGATCTTGCTATCTCGGTAGATCGCCTCGACTGGGCCTGCAGCACCGTCGCCGCCGCGCTCGATCGTGAAGCCGAACCCACCGAAGGCCTGCACGGCGTCGCGGGCGATGTCCACGGCGAGACGTGACCCGACCATCTTGGCCATCGCCGCCTCGGGCTCGGGGAACCGAACGCCGGCGTCGAGGCGAAGCGCCGCCTTGAGGTAGAGGGACCGCGCCATCTCTAGTTCAGTGGCGCGTTCCGCCATCAGGAATTGCCAATGCTGCATCGAACCGAGCCGCCGACCGAAGGCTTCCCGCGTGGTGAGGTGGTGAGCCATGTGATCGAAGGCGGCCTGAGCCATCCCGACACCCGCCGCAGCGATGCCGATGCGACCGTACGTCAAGGTTTGCAGGGCGATCTTGAGGCCGTTCCCCACCTCGCCGAGCACGTGATCGTCGGAGAGTTCGACATCGTCGAGAATGACGTCGGACGTGATCTGGCCGCGATTTCCGAGCTTGCGGTCCGCCGGCCCGATCGTCACCCCTTCGGCACGGGTGGGGACGATGAAAGTGGTGAGACGGTCAGCCGTGCTGGCCAGGACAATGATCACGCCTGCGGCAACGGCGTTCGTGATCCATCGCTTTCGCCCCCTCAGCTTCCAGCCCGTTGCGGTGCGTACGGCAGTGGTCTGGACCGCCGCCGGCGTCAGATCGCTGGACGCCGCCGGCTCGCTGGTCGCGAACGCCGCGACGACGTCGCCCGAGATTACCGGCAACAGCCAGTCGTCCTGCTGAGCGGTCGACCCCTGTGCGAGCGCGTTGCCGGCCAGAATGCAGTGCACGTCGAACATAGCGGCGATCGAGTTCGAGTGATAGGCAAGCTCTTCGACCGCTACGGCCGTGCACGCTGCTGGGTGGTCACGCCCGTCGCCGCCCACCGCAGTCGGGAACGGCACGCGGTACAGTCCGCGCTCGGCCAAGGCCCCGAACACGTCGCGCGCGAATCCGTCGATCCGCTCGTCTCCGTTGGCGATACGTGCCGCCACGGGCGCCACCACGTCGCGAGCCATGGACCTGACCAACTCGCGGACCTCGAGCACATCCGTCGGGCTGTCGTCGTGATATAGCCGGTCGGCAATGCGTTCGGGAGTGGGAACGGATGTGGCTTCGGGCGTCTCTCGCATCATGGTCATGCGATGGTGAGTTCCTGCACTCGGTCGTAGTACCGGGCGACGTTCTTGAGCTTGACTTCTTCGTAACCTCGGATGAGGTCCGGCGCCTCGGCGAGCGCCACCGCGCGGTCGTAGGAACGCGCCGAGAGGCACGCGACGCTGTTGCGAAGTTGGCCCCGGTATTCTGCGACCAGGGTGCGCTCTAGGCGCCTTACCTTGGCCGAACCGAACGGATCGAGCGGCGTCCCGCGCAGGAAGCGCCCGCGGGCGAGCAGCCTGAGAATAGGGCGAGTCCACGGCCTCAACGAGATCTTCCGGTGCATTCCGAGCGCGCGCAGGATGGGCGGATGGAGCTGAAAACTCAACCGACCGCTGGGGACCACGGACTGGGCCTCGGTGAGGAACTCCGGGTCGGTCAGCAACCGGGCGACCTCGTATTCGTCCTTGTATGCCATCAGCTTGTAGAGGTAGCGGGCGGCGGCCTCACTGAGTCCCGTCGACGACCCGAGTGCGCGTTCGGCATGCCAGACGGCCCGGAGGTCGTCGACGTAGGTGAGCGCTAAGCGCTCGCTCTGGTAGCCGACCAAGTTCTGGGCGCGGATCTTCGCCAACCGCAACGTCGCTCCGGCGAAGCCGGCCTTCATGACAGCGGCTTCCACCCGCTGGTTCACCTGGCGCAGTGTGGGCTGTCGAATCGGCACGCAGTCGGGATCGACGGCGATCGCACGTCCCCACCGGAAGGCGGCGATGTTCGCCTGCACGGCAACGCCGTTGGCGCGCATGGCGTTCTCCAGATGCACCTCTGGGATAGGTAGACTCCCGTTCTGATACGCCATGCCGACCAGTAGCAGGTTGGCCGCGGTGGTAGACCCCAGCACCTCCTTGGCCACCGCCAGGGCATCGATTGTGCAGACCTGTCTTGAGCGGCTGCGCATCCGCTCGATCAGCATCCGATCGTCGGGATAGGCCGTGCTGCCGTCGAAGACCATGTCGCCGGTCGGCGTCTTGCTGGTGGACGCGATCGTCGTCGTACGCTCGGGGTCTGCGTATCCCGCGGATTTGGCGTCCGCGGCAACGAGGAGATCGAAGGCAAGGAGGAGGTCGGCTCCGCCTTCTCCCACTCGGTTGGTGGCCGCCACCTCATCGGATGTAATCCGCAGATGGGACACCACGGGGCCGGCCTTCTGACTTAGACCCGTCTGATCCAGACCCGAGGCGCGATAGCCGGCATCGGCGGCCGCTGCGGCGAGGATCCGGTTCACGGTGAGAATGCCCGTGCCCCCGATTCCCGCGAGGAAGATGTCGGTGTTGCGCATGCGGGGCGGCACGACGTCGGCGACCACCGGCGGTACGGGTCGGCTCGGCGGTGCCGCCGATCGCCTGATGTCCTCATCAGGACTGACCTCGATGGTGACGAAGCTCGGGCAGTCGCCCTCCAGGCACGAGTAGTCCGTATTGCAGGAAGACTGGTCGATCCGGGTCTTCCGACCGAACTCCGTCTCGACGGGCTGCACCGAAAGGCAGTTGCTCTTGACGCCGCAATCGCCGCAGCCTTCGCACACCGCCTCGTTGATCACGACGCGAGTGGTGCGGGCAGGCAGCTTGCCGCGCTTGCGCAACCTTCTGGCGTTGGCCGCGCACTGCTGGTCGTAGATGAGAACGGTTACTCCGGTGACCTCGCGGAGCAGTCGCTGCGCCTCGTCGAGGCGCTCGCGTGGCCATAGCGTCGTGCCCTTCGCCAATTTGACGCGTCGGTAGCGTTCGGGTTCGTCGGCGCAGACGATGATCCGCCTGACGCCCTCGGCCATCAGCTTTCTCGTCAGTGCCGGAACGGCCATACCGCCTTGCGGACTCTGGGCTCCGGTCATGGCGACCGCGCTGTTGTAGAGCACCTTGTAGGTCACGTTCACCCCCGCTGCGATCGCCGCCTGAAGGGCTAGTTGTCCCGAGTGGAAGTACGTTCCGTCGCCGACGTTTTGGAAGATGTGCTGGACGTCGGTGAACGCCGCCTGGCCGATCCACTGGGCACCTTCACCACCCATCTGAGTCCAACCGGTGATGGCGGCGTCCTCCCGCGCAGATACCGAGGCCAGGGTGTGACAGCCGATCCCGCCCGCCGCCAGTGAGCCGTCGGGGACCGCCGTTGAGCGGTTGTGCGGGCATCCGGAGCAGAAGTACGGAGTCCGCTGCGTCGGCAGAAGGGGTAGCGCTAGCCGCGTCGACGGAGCGCGTCGAATGTGTACGTATGGTGTGAGAACTCGGCGCAGCGGGCCGTGCAGTCGATTCGCGACGAGTTCGCCATCCGGCGGCACCAGTACTTGGCCGTTCTCATCGCGTTTACCCACCACGGTGGGCCGTCGATCAGCATGGTAGAGAATATCTTTGACCTGTGATTCGAGGAGAGAGGACTTCTCCTCGACGACCACGACGACGTCCAGGCCGGTCGCGAAGTCGAGCACCCGTGGAGCGCTCAGCGGGTAGGGCGCCGCGACCAGCATCGTACGAATGCCGTCCTCGGCGAGCTGGCCGTCGTCGAACCCAAGGTCTTGGAGAGCCTGACGCGTCGCGTCATAGGGTGCGCCCGCGGCGATGATGCCCACTCGCGCCGACTCCAAGTCCCCGCCGACGGAGTCGACGTCGTTGGCGTTGACCATCGCCTCGACCATCTTCCAGCGGGGTCCGACCAAGTCCGCTTCAGCCAAGACGCTGTCGGCGGGGGTCGCGATCCGACGTTGGACGTAGGTCCACGGTCGACCATCCCAGTTGATCTCTGGGCGGGTGATTTCGAGACCGGCCACGTCTCGCTCAAGCATCCAGAGGCCGTCCGCGACGTCTGCCACGATCTTGACCGCGACCCAGCATCCGGAAGCCCGCGACAGCTCGACTGCCCGCACCGTGTGCTCGACGATCTCGTCCGCGTTGCGGGGGTAGAAGAAGGGAATCTTGAGTGCTGCCAGTGTCGCATCGCTCACGAACGGCAGCGTCGAGGACTTGCAGGCGGGATCGTCCCCGACGTAGGCGACGACCCCGCCTCGGGGGTCCGTTCCGTAGAGGTTGGCGTGGCGGATGGCGTCGGAAGCTCGGTCGAGGCCGGGACCCTTGCCGTACCACACCCCGAGGACGCCGTCGACGCGCCGCGCGCCGCTCGGTAGCGTCTGCTGGCTGCCCCAGACGGCTGTCGCGGCGAGCTCTTCGTTGACACCCTGGGATAGCTTGATTGAATGCTGCTCGTCGAGCCCAGCGGTGTCGGCGAGGAGCGTGTCAAGGCCCCCCAGTGGCGAGCCCTGATAGCCGGACACGAACGTCGCAGAGTTGATTCCATTGCGACGATCGCGGGCACGCTGGGCGATGAGTGCGTGCACGATGGTCTGCACGCCGGTGTGAACACCAGTCTCGACCATCCCGTTTTCGGTGGCTTCGCCAGCGGATCGCTTGCTGGTTACATCGAGGGCGAGCGGCGTTGCGGAGGTGGTGAGAGTATTCATGATTCCTCAAAAAGACTGGGCGAATTATCGTCGGCTACGTTCCTGAAGCGTCCGATCAATTGACTCGTGCGCCGGCAGCTTCCCGGCCCGGTTCGTCGTCCGGTGCGCCGAACACTTCGTGCGGAGACCGCTTGCTCGCCGGCCACGTCTCGCGTGTGGACATCGCCGAGACGAGTCCGATAAGTCCCACCACCGCCATCAGTCCCGCCACTCCGACCCACCCCACGCTGGCGGCCAGAGCGGAGGCGATCAGCGGGATGAAGCCGCTGATGGACGCCGAGAGTTGGTACCCCAGCGATGCGCCTGATTGGCGAGTGCGGGTGTTGAACAACTCTGAGAAGTACGCGCCTTGGACGCCGGCCAGGCAATCGTGGGCAATGGCCTGAGCGAGAACGACTCCGAGGACGATCAGCCAGACGGATCCGGAGTTGACCATCCAGAACAGGGGAAATGCGATCGCGGTGGTGACGAGACATCCGGCGATGTAGACCGGCCGACGGCCAAAACGGTCGGACAGAGCGCCGAAGAACGGGGTCGTGAACAGGCCGATCGCGGAGGCCACGATGATAGCGGTCAAGCCAACACGTTTGTCCGCCACACCGCTCTGGGCAAGGTAGCTCAACAAGAAGGTCACCGTGATATAGAAAGCGCATGTCTCGGCCATCCGGAGCCCGATGACGCGGAGCACGGTGGCGGAGTCATGACGGAGGACGTGTAGCACCGGGAATCGGATCGTTTCCGAGTTTTCGGTCACGTCTTCGAACTCAGGGGATTCCGACAGCCGCAACCGGATGAAGATCCCGATGCCGACGAGGATGGCGCTGAGCATGAACGGGATACGCCAGGCGAGTGAGCTCTCGACGTTCGCGGTGGCGAAGAACGCGAGGTTGGCCAACAGAAGACCTAGCGGCACTCCCGCTTGCGGGATGGCCGCAAACACACCCTTCCTTCGACGGGGGGCGTGCTCGAATGCCATCAGGATCGCGCCTCCCCACTCGGCGCCAAGCGCAATGCCTTGGACCAAGCGAACCGCCACGAGCAGAATGGGAGCGAGGATTCCCACCTGATCGAAGGTTGGCAGAAATCCGATCGCGACGGTCGCCAGCCCCATGACGAGAAGCGAGACGACGAGCACGGGTTTACGACCAACTCGATCCCCGAAGTGGCCACCGATGATGCCGCCTACGGGGCGCATGACGAACCCGACTGCCAATGTCGCAAAGGCGAGCAGGGTGCCAGTCAGTGGGTGGTCCGACGGAAAGAACGCGGGACCGAGGTATAGCGCCGCGGCGGTTCCGAAGATGAGAAAGTCGTAGTTCTCGACCGTCGCGCCGATACTGCTGGCGATGGTGACCCGAACGCGGTCGGGTGATCCGCTCTCGACTTCCTGCGGGCTGCGTGAAGCGTCCGTCCTGGACATGGGGGCTCCTTTGCTCGGTGCCGGGGGAGTGATAGAGGATCAGTTGAGGAAGTCGGGCTGCTCTTTGGCGATGGATTCGTAGATCGGTTGAAAGTTCAACCAGCCCATGTACGGCGATCCGATGTGACGACGGGTATGTCGCGCCGCTTCCGGGGACACCGGCCTCGGCGGGTTGCCCGATGCTTCGACGAGCAGCTGCACCCGGCATGCGTGCTCGAGTGCGATGAACCACCAGGCGGCCTCGTCGATGCTGTGTGTTCCGGCCGAGAACAGGCCGTGATTCTGATGGATGACCGCCTTGTTGGCACCAAACTGGGCACCCACCTTCTTGCCCGCGTCGACCTCGACCACGACGGCGCCGGCTTCCTCGCTGATCACGGCGTGATGCTCGTAGAAGATGCACACGTCTTGTGAATTGGGCGGGAGAGGGCGGCCCATGGCTGCCCAGGCGGCTCCGTGGACGGTGTGGGCGTGGCAGGACGCGATGATGTCCGGATTCGCTTCGTGAATGGCGGAATGCAGGACGAAGCCTGCACGGTTGACTGCGTACTCGCCTTCGACCACGTTGCCCGCATGGTCTGCGAGGACGAGGGAAGAGACTGTGACCTGTGAGAATGCGACCGCGAACGGGTTCGTCCAGTAAAGAGAGGGATTCTCGGGGTCTCGGACGGTGAGATGGCCGCCAACGCCGTAATTGAAGCCGAACTTCCCGAAAGCGCGGCATGCGGCTGCCAGTCGTTCCTTGCGATGCTGGCGTTCCTTCGCAACCGTCTCCAAGGGCGGTGTCGACGGGAACTTAAGGCCTTGCTGCTCCGGCTGGTAGATCGACTGGCGATTGAGCGTGTCCGTCATGCGGTGGGTTCCTTTGCCTATCCGGGTGACTGTTTGGGGTACTCAACCCATGGTTTCCGGATGTGACTCGCACCACAACCGCACCTTGTCTCAAGTCGGTGCGGGCACTTTGCACGGTTTGTAGGAAGCCTCAGGACGCGGTCGGCGCGGACCCACGTGTCCGGTATGCGTCGACCAGTTCCATCGTTTGAAGCCCGAGGTGGATGCGCTGGCGTGCCTCGCCGTCGCGGAGCTTCATCTCCAGCTTGTCCTCAATCTGGTTCAGCCGGTAGTAGAGCGAAGTCCGATGCAACGACATCTGATTGGCCGTCTCGGGAATCGACCCGGCCTTGCTCAGATAGCAGGCCAGGGTAGGGATGAGTATGCCGTGTGTGTCGTGATCCACAAGTCGATGCAGCCCGGTTGGGACCAGATCGTGGAGCCGCTCGAAGGGGATCTGAAGAAGCGCGGCGAACGCGCCGAGGTCGGCGAACGCCGTCACTGGCGGAAAACGTGGCAAGAGCCACGCCGCACGCGCAGCCAGCGACGACTGGTGACGGCGCCGAGCCATTTCGGCCGGAGGCGCCGAGTCCGCGGGCAGCCCCAGCACGCAGGACGCGTCGGGGCCGAGTAGGGCGGCCACTGATCCCAGGACCGTTCGACCCATTGACGAAACCTGCGTGTCGGTGATCGACGGTTCACTGATCAGCGCGACCGTCGCCGCGCGACCGTCGTACGAATGCAGCAAGCCCATGCCAATTCTCGACTCGGCAGTCGCGAGACCCGCGTCGATGGTCGACGCGACGTCGTCGGTGGAGGCGTCCTCGGAGTCGATCAGCATTGTCATGACGAGGACACCAGGTATCGGACCGTTCATGACCTGCGGTGCGGTGGCAACTGCCGCAAGGCGGACGTTCTCGTCGTCGCTCAGCAGGTCTACCAGGAGGGCGGCACGCGAAGCGCGGCGCTCTTGATCGTCATGCCGCCCGGGATCTAGGACGCTGGCGAGCGATCGCGCCGTCTCCAGCGTCGAGTGCATGTGGTCATCGGCGAGGCCCTCCCCAGACTCGTCGATGATCATGAGCAACGCGAGCAGGTTGGACCCGCGGCGTACGGGGATGATCAAGCGCTCCTTGAAGCCCAGCGACGGCTCGGCCGGTATCCTGCCCGGGGCGGTCCATCCTCGAAGGCCAAACGAGTGCATGTAGCGGTACACCTCGGGAACGGCCGCGCGCGCGAGGATTGCGCGAATGCGGGCTTGGTCCTCGTCGCTGTAGTGCGAGCTGATCGCGCGCATTCTCAGTTCGGGGTCTGTGACGGTGATCGACCGTTGCAGTTGCGTCGCGAGCCGGTCTACGAGCTCCTGCACACCAAGACTCGACAAACCCGTGGACTCCTCGACCTGCCGCGACTGCGGTACTCCCTTTCGACAACGTAGTCTCGCCAACGCCTGGGTGTTCTCGAGTTGGGCGAAATACTCGGGCCGGCATGTGGTGGACGGCCCGATACGCACGGCGGTGGCAGCGCTTGTGCGGCCGTCCCGCCGATGTCGACCTCGCCGGCACGTCGATCAGCCCAATCTCGCTCGCCACAAACTAAATCGGACTGAATTCGGGTTGCGCGGCTGAGAACTCAGGTCACGGCTTGTTCGGTGAGCCGGGTCAGCGGGGCCAGTGCGGCGGCGAGCGCGTCACGCTCCTCGGGGGTGAGCTTGGTCAGCATCGCCGCCAGCGCCGCCCGCCGGGTCGCGAGCGCCTCGCGGTGCTGCACGAGACCGCGCGGGGTGACGTCGACGAGGACGGCGCGCAGGTCCGACGGATCCCGCGACCGCTTCACCAGACCGAGCTTCTCCAGCCGGCGGATCGCGACGGTGGTGGTCGGCGTGCGGACGCGTTCGTGGGCGGCGAGCTCCGTCATGCGGATCGGCCCGAGGTCGAGCAGCGTCAACAGGATCGACAATTGCGCGAGCGTGAGGTCCGCACCGGGTTGGTCGTCGTTCCTATGGGTGTCGCCGGTGCGCCGGAGCACGGAGAACAGCTTGGAGAGCACCTGCTGCAGCTCCCCGGCCAGTTCAGTGACCTGCGGTTCGGTTTCCACCATAATTCGCTAGTCTAACCTGTCAGCTGCTGTCAGCAGCCGAAGATGCCGCTTTACAGCACCTGGGACAGGAACTGGCGCAACCTGTCGGTTTCCGCGGACTCGAACAACTGCTCCGGCGGCCCGGTCTCGACGACCCGGCCGTGGTCCATGAACACCAGCGAGTCGGCCGTCGACCGGGCGAACCCCATCTCGTGCGTCACCACGACCATGGTCATGCCGTCGCCCGCGAGGTCGGCGATGAGCGCGAGGATCCCCTTGACCAATTCCGGGTCGAGCGCCGAGGTGGCCTCGTCGAAGAACATCACCTGCGGTGACATGGCGAGTGCCCGCGCTATCGCGACCCGCTGCTGCTGGCCGCCCGACAGCGTGCCCGGCCGCACCTCGGCCTTGTGCCGCAGGCCAACTCGCTCGAGGTGCTCCATCCCGAGATCGCGCGCAGCGTCGGCGCCGAGCTTCTTGAGCTTGCGCGGACCCAGGGTCACGTTGTCGATGACGGTGCGGTGCGGGAACAGGTTGAACTGCTGGAACACCATGCCGATCCGCTGCCGCAGCTGATCCGGGTTGTCGCCCAGCACGGACTTGCCGTCGAGCAGGATGTCTCCTCTGTCCGGTTCGTAGAGCCGGTTCAGTGTGCGCAACAGCGTCGACTTGCCCGAGCCGGAGGGGCCGATCACCGCGGCGGTGGTGCCCGCGGGGACGTCCACGTCCACGCCGCGGAGGACGGCATTCGGACCGAAGGCGAGGTGAATATCGGTGGCGGACAACGACACCGGCTCGAAGGCCGTCGTCTTGGTAGTGGGGGTACTCACACCATCTCCTGGGTCCGGATCGGATCCGCCGGGCCGAGCGGGTCGTCCGGTTCGGTCTGGGCGCGGCCGCTGCGCAACCGGTTGTCGATGAAGTTGACGAGGTGCGTCAGCGGGATGGTCAGGGCGAGGTAGAAGATGCCCGCGGCGACCAGTGGCGAGAGGTTGCCGGTCTGCGCGTTGAGGTCACGGCCCACCTGGAACAGTTCGCGCTGGCTGGCGATGAGGCCGAGGAAGTACACCAGCGACGACGCCTTCAGCAGCGAGATGAACTGATTGACCAACGCGGGCAACACCCGTCGGATACCTTGCGGGATCACGACCAGCTGCATCGAACTCGAGTAGCTGAAACCCAGTGCGCGCGAGGCCTCCAGCTGGCCGGCCTCCACGCTCTGGATGCCGGAGCGGAAGATCTCGCCGATGTACGCTCCGGCCATCAGGCCGAGTGCGGCGATGCCGAGCGGGTAGGGGTTGTTGCCCGTGAGCCCGCCGACGATCGGCCCGATGCCGAGTCCGATCAGCAAAATGATGACGACCTCGGGCAGGCCGCGGAAGATGTCGGTGTAGATCCGGGCGGGCCACCTCAGCCAGCGGGACCGCGAGATTCCGGCGACGGCGAGTCCCATGCCGAGCACCAGCCCGATGATGCTGGCGCAGAACGTCAGGATGAGCGTGTTCGGCAGGCCGGTCTTGAACAGGTCGGGGATGGCCTGCCGGTAGAGATCCCAGTCGAGGAACGTGTCCTTGAGTTGCGCGAGTGTCGACTTCGGCGCCGGTGGTGCCGCCCGCGGGCCCGCCTCGGCGGCGCCGGCGGCCGCGATCGCGGTGAAGTCGGGCAGCTGCGGTACCGGCGCGGCCTTGGATCCGGGCTTCCATCCGTTCGGCAGCGCGCGGGGCACCCAGTCGGTGTAGAGCCGCGCCCAGGTGCCGTCGGCGATCACGGCGTCCAGACCCGAGTTGAGCGCGTCGATGAGCGGCTGGTTCTCCTTGGCAACCGCGTAGGCGACGAAGTTGTCCAGGCTGAACGTGTTCTCGATGATCTCGGTCGGATCGCCCGCCTGGATGGTGCCCTGCGCCTGCTGCGACGGGGCCACCCACGCGTCGATCTGCCGCGTCTTGAGGCTGGCGTACAGGGTGTTGTAGTCCGGGAACTTCACGGGGTCCAGGCCGAGGGTGTCGACGACGTAGGCCTCCTGCACCGTGCCCTGCACGACGCCGATCCGCTGCCCGGCCGCCAGGTCGCCGAACCCCTTGATCGGAGAGCCGCCCGGCACCACCAGGGAGAAGTAGCCGAAGTCGTAGCCGTTGGTGAATCCGACGGTCTGCCGACGGGCGTCGGTGGTGGTGATCGACGACGACCCCACGTCGAAGCGCCGCGACGCCACCTGCGCGAGCAGGCCGGAGAAGTCGGTACCGACGAAGTTGACCCGCAACCCCAGCTTCTCGGCGACGGCGCGCAGTAGCTCGTTGTCGAAGCCGGTGAACTGGCCGCTCGAATCGATGCAGATGCTCGGCGGTGCATCCGACAGGGTTCCCACGGTGAGGACGCCCGGGGTGCCGAGGCCCAGCCGGTTGACGTCGATGCTCGCGAGCGGTTCGACGGTGGGGGTCGTGTACTTGTCCGCGCCCGGTCCCTGCGCGGCCTCCGCGAGGTTGGTCGGCAGCGCGCTCGCGCTCTGCTCGCCCGGCGGCGCGCACTGGTCGGCACGTGCGCTCGGCGCCGCCATGCCCAGGCCGAACATCGTCGCGAGGACGAGGAACAGGACGGTGGTCTTGAGCAACCCGTCGCGCGTCATCAGGAGAACGTAACGGTCGCCGCCCGATGGCCGCCCACTTACCCGCGTTCAGAATGAAACGGTCGGGAAGTGCGACGGCGGGATGACGCGCCGCCGAACCAGTTCGGCCACCATGGTCTGGCCCATGATGGCGGCACGCCGCACGCAGGCGGCGCGGGCGGCCTCGGGGGCGTGTCCCGAGATCGCGGCCAGCTCCGCCTCGTAGAGGTCCACCAGCTCGCCGTGACCGTCGAAGTAGACCGGCCAGAACGTGCTCGGCATCAGCGTCGTGGCGGCGATGATGGCGGCCTGCAGGCGGGGCCCGGCGTAGCGGTCGACGACGGCGCGCCGGAACCGGACGGCGCCCTCCTGCAGGCCCTTCGGCTCCGGACCGCTGCGTAGCCCGTCGAGCACGCCGCCGAGTTCGTCGGTCAGCTCGGCGGTCGGGTGCTCGGCCGCGCGCGCCGACGCGATGCCGTTGAGTACGCCGTACAGCTCGTGGTGCTCGCGCACGGCGTTCTCGTCGAAGCGTTCGACGAAGGCGCCGCGGTGGTAGCGGGTGGACACCACGCCGTCGCGCTCGAGCTGAACGAGCGCCTCCTGCACGGGAACTCGGCTCAGCCCCAGCTCGTCGGCGATCTCGGTGCGGTCCAGCCGGTCACCGGAGCGCAGCTTGCCCGTCAGGATCAGGTTCACGACGTGCGTGACCACCAGATCCTTCTCTTTGACCCCGTACTTCTTGGGCATGGCGTGGTGAAGTGTCTCACGCTGCCACGCCCGGGGGAATGGCCTCGGCGCTACCCCTTGGCGCGGTCGTCGCGCCAGCGGACCAGAGCCTCGGCGGGCGCGAGGTCGTAGTCCGGTCCGTTGACGCCCATGGTCAGCAGGGTGACGCCCAGGCCGACGAGCGACTCTGCGCCGGCGATCATCGTGTCGACGTCCTTCTCCGGCACGCCCGAGGACCGCTCGATGGCCGCCGGGTCGCGGCCGACGTCGGCGCAGTGCCGGTCGAGCACCTCGGCCTTGGCGGGGTAGGTGCTGGCGTCGGTGAAGCCGTGCCAGATGTGCGCGTACTCGGCGACCATCCGCAGCGTCTTCTTCTCGCCCTGGCCGCCGATCAGGATCGGGATCTCGCGAACGGGCTGCGGGTTGAGCTTGCCCAGCCGCGAGACGATGCGGGGGAACGCACCGGCGAGGTCGTCGAGACGGCTCCCCGCGGTGCCGAACTCGTAGCCGTACTCGTCGTAGTCCTTCTCCTTCCAGCCCGAGCCGATGCCGAGGATCAGCCTGCCGTCGGAGATGTTGTCGACGGTGCGGGCCATGTCGGCGAGCAGCTCGGGGTTGCGGTAGGAGTTGCACGTCACCAGGGCGCCGATCTCGATGCGCGACGTCTGCTCCGCCCACGCGCCGAGCATGGTCCAGCACTCGTAGTGGGCACCGTCGGGATCGCCGTACAGCGGGAAGAAGTGGTCCCAGTTGAAGGCGACGTCCACGCCGATGTCCTCGGCGCGCTTCACGGCGTCGCGCATGAGGCCGTAATTCGAGGAGTGCTGGGGCTGCAGTTGGACCGCGACGCGGACGGGAAGCTCGGGAGAAGTCATGTCTCTACCCATACCCCTTCTCCCGCGAGCAGACGCGGACTCCCCTCATCCGGGCACATTCAGGGGAGTTCACGACTGCTCGCCGGGGTGGCTCGCCGGAAGAACTAGACCCCGATGTTCCCGCCGTTGCGCCACACCGCGACCACCGACGGACGCGCCGTGCCGTTGCCGCCCTCGGGCCAGCGGGACAACGGGTCGTCGATGCTGTTGTCGTCGTTCTCGCCCGGGTGCTGCACGGACACGGTGACGAAGTCGTCGGTGATGACCGGACCGCAGGTCTCCGCACCCAGTGGGACGGTGAGGAACTGCTTGGTCTCGCCCCGGTTGGGCCCGTCGAGCGCGACCGCGAACAGGCCGTCGTTGGAGTCCAGCGCGTTGCCGTCGGTGGAGATCCAGAGGTTGCCGTGGCTGTCGAAGGCGAGGTTGTCGGGGCAGGAGATCGGGCTGACCTTGGTCTTGTCGAAGCCGGCGAAGTAGGTGTCGGCTGCGGCCGGGTCGCCGCAGACCAGCAGCAGGTCCCAGGTGAACTCGGTGCCGGTGTGGTCGTCGGTGATCTCGAGGACCTGTCCGCTCTTGTTGTCGTTGCGGGGGTTGACCGCGTCGACGGCTGCCTCACCGGGAGCGCCACGTTCGTCGTTGTTGGTCAGTGCGACGTACACCTTGCCGGTCTTCGGATTGGCCTCGAAGTCCTCCGGGCGGTCCATCTTGGTGGCGCCCGCCTTGTCGGCGGCCAGGCGGGTGAACACCGCGACCTCCTGCGGGCTCATGCCGGGCACCAGCGACTCGGCCTGCCCGCCTGCACCGGACCTGAGCAGCGGCAGCCACGTGCCGCTGCCGGCGAACGAGCCCTTGGCGGGCAGCGTGCCCGAGCCGTCGATCTCGGACGCGGGGATGTCGCTGGTCAGCTTCGCGACGTACAGCGTGCCCTCGTCGAGGATGGCCATGTTGTTGGCCATCGCGGCGGCATCGCGTCCGGGCTGGATCTTCCTGGCCGAGACGAACTTGTACATGTAGTCGAAGCGCTCGTCGTCGCCGGTGTAGGCGACCACGCTGCCGTCGCCGGTGACGTAGACATTGGCGCCCTCGTGCTTGAGGCGGCCCATCGCGGAGTGCTTGACCGGCGTCGAGTTGGGGTCCCACGGGTTGACCTCGACGACGTAGCCGAAGCGGTTCATCTCGTTCGGTGACTTCGCTGCGTCGAAGCGAGGATCGAATGTCTCCCAGAGTAATTCGGAGGGTTCGAGCTTGACGCCGTAGCGGTCGTGTCGTTCCGTGTCCACGGGGTTCACCGGGGGTGCGCCCTCGGCCGCGCCGAAGTAGGTGTGGAAGTTCTCCTCGCCGGACAGGACGGTGCCCCACGGGGTGACCCCGCCGGAGCAGTTGGCGAAGGTGCCCGCGACGGTGCGGCCGGTAGGGTCGGCGGCGGTCTTGACGAAGTCCGCACCCGCGGCGGGGCCGGTCAGCGTGAACGGGGTGTCTGCGGTGATGCGCCGGTTGTAGCGGCCCATCACGGGGCGCAGGCCACCCTGGGGTGTGCGCTCGACCTCCACGACGCCCATGCCGACTGCAGCGATCTCGATGTCGAACTGCTCGCGCGTCGGAGCGTCGGCCTGGTAGCCGGGGAACATGAATTGCGGCGTGACGTACTCGAAGTTGGTCACGAGCAGGAACCGGCCGGCTTGTCCCTCGATCGGCAGCATGGCTGCGAAGTCGTTGTTGAACCCGAATTGCTGACGCTGCCCGGCGGCGGTCTGCTTGGCGACGTCGAACCCCGGTGCGCCGGGGAGAACGGGGTCGCCCCAGCTGATGACGACGCCCTGCTGGTATCCGCTGGGGATGACGACGGCGTCCGAGCTGTTGGGCGCAATGGCGTCGAACTTCATGCCGGGCAGCGTTTGAGGCACTGCGGGCGCTGCGGACGACGTTGCGGGCGTGCTGGATTCACCCGGCGAGCACGCGGCCAGCACTGAGCCTGCGCCGACGGCGAGCACGGCGACGCCACTGGCCTGCAGCACCGACCGTCGAGACAACGCCTTGACGATGTCCCCGAAGTACTCGTTTTCGCTGGTGTTGGGGACGGGCTTCGAGCACGCGTCACCGCACTTGTACCGGCAGAGGATGTGCTGCCGCTTCGACTTCCCGTCGTGCGACACGAGCAGATTGAGTGGGACGAGCGCCATCGCCGATGGTCCTTTCGCAAAGCGACGCGGTCAGGGCTGTGACCGCGTCGCTCGCGAACCTATCGACGCCAGGAGGCCAGGTGTGAACGAACGGGTGAACGCCCGGGGCGAGCGGAGCGACGGGTGATGAACGCAGTCTTACGCGGGCGCGGGTTCCGTGTCCGGCGCGGGCTCGGGCGGGTCGACCGGGACGAGGCGCTCGGGCGTCTCCTCCGGGGTGAGGCGCTCCGGGGTCTCGGCGGGCGTCAACGGCTCTACGGGTTCTGCTGGTGCAGTCATTCCGGAGGGCTACCCGAATCGCCGAGCAGTCAAGCGCTCACCGGCCCAGCACGCCGCGCAGGATGTCGACCAGCGCGCGCGGTTGGTCGCCCTGCACGGAGTGACCGGAATCGGCGACGACGTGGGTCGTGCGGAAGCCGGGCGCGCCGGCGGCGAACGACTCGGCGTCCTCGTCGTTGACGAAGAACGAATTCGCGCCGCGGACCAGGGTCGTGGGCATCGTGATCGCGGGGACGTCGTCCCAAAGCCCCTCGAAGCCGTCGCCCTTGCGGAAGGAGTCGTACCGCCACGTCCAGGTGCCGTCGTCGAGGTGCTTGCTGTTGTGGAACACGCCGCGCCGCAGAGACTTCCGATCCCGGTGCGGGGAGGCGGCCACGGTGACGTCGAGCATCGCCTCGAAGCTGGGGAACTCGCGGTCGCCGCGCACCAGGGCCACGGCGCCGAGCTGGGCCTTGGTCATCTCCTCGTGACGTTCGGGAGCCGAGGGCGTGACGTCGACGAGGACGAGTTCGGGAACCAGGTCGGGGGCTGTCGCGGCGATCCGGAGCGCGGTCAGCCCGCCCAGGGACATGCCGACCACCAGTCGCGGCGACGGCGCCCACTCCCGCAGCATGGGGATGAGCGTCTCGGCGTTGAGTCGTGGCCCGTAGTCGCCGTCCTCGCGCCACGCGGAACGGCCGTGTCCGGGGAGGTCGATCGCGAGCGCGGGCACGCCCAGGCCGAGGATGACGGTGTCCCAGGTGTGCGCGTTCTGCCCGCCGCCGTGCAGGAACACGACGTCCGGTGCCGCGTCTCCCCACGACAGCCCACTGATCGGGCCGGACTCGACGCGCGTGACGGCGGGAATCGAATCAACGCCGATCTGTTCGGCGTTCTCGGGCAGGAGCGCGAACTCGTCGAGGCCCAGCAGTTCGTCGTCCGAAATCTCCGCCATCGCTCGACACTACAAACCGGGCGAAAATGAGGTGCGACCGCGGGTGCGCTGTGCCACCGTCGGAGCAATGTCTTCCACAGCGGGCCTCGCCATTCGCAGCGCCGAGGACGGCGACTGGACCGCCATGTCGCTTCTGGCCGCCACCTGTTTCGGGTCGTTCCGGCCGACCGAGGCCAACGACATGTGGCGGACGCTGATTCCCGCCGACGGCGCGGTCGTGGCCTGCGACGGCGGCGACGTCGTCGGGATGGCGTTCTACCTCGACCTCCGGCTGACGGTGCCGGGCGGCGCGGTGCTGCCGATGGCCGGGGTGTCCTGGGTCTGTGTGTCCCCGACGCACCGCAGGCGCGGGGTGCTGCGGACCCTGCTGGCCGAACTCCACGAGCGGATGGGGTCGTACCCGATCGCCGGACTGCAGGCGTCCGAGGCCGGCATCTACGACAGGTTCGGCTACGGCTCCGCGACCATCGACGAGTCGTTGAGCGTGGACAGCCGTTCGGCCGACTTCCGCGCCAACGCAGTGGATCCGGGCGGCGTCAGGATCGTCCGGCCGCTCGACGAGCGCGCCCGGCTCGAGGAGATCTACGAACGGTGGCGGCTGCGAACGCCGGGCGGATTGTCGACGCCGCCGCAGCTGTGGGACGAGGTGTTCAGCGACCGCGAGGTGTCGCGGCACGGTGGCAGCTCGTTCTTCGTCCTGCTGCACGACGACGGCTTCGTCTTCTACCGCGTGCACGGCGAGGGCGAGCGGAAGTCGTTGGGCGTCACCAAGTTCGCGGCCGTGACCGTCGACGCTCGTGTCGCGCTCTGGCGGACGCTGCTCGGCATGGACCTGTTCGACGAGGTCACCGTCACGGCGCCGCCGGGCGAGCTGCTGCCGTACCTGCTGACCGACCCGCGGCTGGTGCGCATCACCGGTCGTGAGGACGGACTGTGGCTCCGGATCGTCGACGTCCCGACGGTGCTGGAGGCGCGCACGTACCTCGCCGACGTGTCGATGGTCCTCGACGTGTCCGGTGGTGGCCGGTTCGCCCTCGACGTCCGCGACGGCCGGGCGCGGTGCGCGGTCACCGATGCCGAGCCGGACGTGTCGATGGACCTCGCGGTGCTGGGCAGCCTGTATCTGGGTGCGCACCGTGCGTCCACGTTCGCCGCGGCGAATCGGCTGCGCTGCGACGATCCCGCGGTCGTCGCGAGGCTCGATGCCGCCTTCGCCTGCGAGGTACCCGCGCAGCTCGGCTTCGGCTTCTAGAACCGCGAGACCCCTCGAACGCCGAAACCGCGGGGAGATCACGCTTTCGGGTGAAAGTGCGATCTCCCCGCAGCCTCGGTGACGGGAAGCGGAGACCTACTCGTCGGCGATGAAGTTCTCGAGCTGCACGCGGGCGACGTCGTCGGCCAGCTGCTTGGGCGGGCTCTTCATGAGGTACGCCGAGGCGGCCTCGATGGGTCCGCCGATGCCGCGGTCCAGGGCGATCTTCGCCGCACGCACGGCGTCGATGATGATGCCCGCAGAGTTGGGCGAGTCCCAGACCTCGAGCTTGTACTCGAGGTTCAGCGGCACGTCGCCGAAGGCGCGACCCTCGAGGCGGACGTAGGCCCACTTGCGGTCGTCGAGCCACGCGACGTGGTCGGACGGGCCGATGTGGACGTTGCGGTCCTCGATCTTGTCGGCCAGCGAGCCGGTGAGGTTGGACGTCACGGCCTGGGTCTTGGAGACCTTCTTGGACTGCAGGCGCTCGCGCTCGAGCATGTTCTTGAAGTCCATGTTGCCGCCGACGTTGAGCTGGTAGGTGCGGTCGAGCGTGACGCCGCGGTCCTCGAACAGCTTCGCCATCACGCGGTGGGTGATGGTGGCGCCGACCTGGCTCTTGATGTCGTCGCCGACGATCGGGACGCCGGCGTCGGCGAACTTCTTGGCCCACTCGGGGTCCGAGGCGATGAAGACGGGCAGCGCGTTGACGAACGCGACCTTGGCGTCGATGGCGCACTGCGCGTAGAACTTGTCGGCCTCGTCGGAACCGACGGGCAGGTAGGACACCAGCACGTCGACCTTCGCGTCCTTGAGGACCTTGACGACGTCGACGGCGCTGGCGTCGGAGATCTCGATGGTCTCGGCGTAGTACTTGCCGATGCCGTCGAGGGTCGGGCCGCGCTGCACCGTCACGTCGGTCGGCGGCACGTCCGCGATCTTGATCGTGTTGTTCTCGGAGGCGAAGATGGCCTCGGACAGGTCGAAGCCGACCTTCTTGGCGTCCACGTCGAACGCGGCGACGAACTTCACGTCGCGCACGTGGTACTGCCCGAGCTTGACGTGCATCAAGCCTGGGACGGTGGCGTTCTCGTCTGCGTCCTGGTAGTACTGCACACCTTGGACCAGCGAGGACGCGCAGTTTCCGACGCCGACAATTGCGACGCGAACCTCGTTCGACATGGACTTCTCCTTCTTCCTACGGACCTTCGGTTCCGATTCGGGCTATTGCTCAGGGACTGGTGTCGGGGCGCTGTGCCCCGCGTTCTGCGGCGATCAGGTCGTTGAGCCACTTCACCTCGCGCTCGCTGGACTCGAGGCCCAGCTGGTGGAGCTGCTTGGTGTAGCGGTCGAACGAGCTGCTCGCCCGCGCGATGGCTTCACGCAGACTTTCGCGGCGCTCCTCGACCTGTCTGCGGCGGCCTTCGAGGATGCGCATGCGGGCTTCGGCGGGCGTTCGGTTGAAGAACGCCAGGTGCACGCCGAAACCGTCATCGGTGTAGTTCTGCGGGCCGGTGTCGGCGACCAGCTCGGCGAATCGCGCCTTGCCCGTTTCGGACAGCTGGTAGACCCGGCGTGCCCGGCGGACCTTCACGGTCCCGACGGGTGCGACGTCCTCGACGATCAGCCCGTCGGCCTGCATGCGGCGCAGGGCGGGGTAGAGCGAGCCGTAGGAGAACGCGCGGAACGCCCCGAGGAGGCCGGTGAGCCGCTTGCGCAGCTCGTATCCGTGCATCGGTGATTCGAGCAGCAGCCCGAGAATGGCCAGTTCGAGCACCCGAATCACCTCCTCCGTCGACGGCGGCGCTGTCGCTACAGCGGCTCAACACCTCGGCCAACTGTATCGCGCCGATATATGCGTGGCTATAGCGGGAGCCGCATGGGGTTCAGATCGGGTTCACCCGGTGGTCATCTCGCGGGCATTCGAGCCCATCCCGGCCAGCCCATCTCGCCGAGCCCATCTCGCCGAGCCCATCCCGCCGAGCGTGAACCGGCTGTCGTGGAGAACCCGCGTTCGCGACAGGGAATGCCGTTTCGGCGCAAAGGAGGGCGCAGGGATCAGTCGGTCGCGGGATCGATCCGCTTGATGGTGCCGTCGCCGGCGAGGGTGATGTAGCCGCTGCCGAAGTCGCTGTTGACGCCGATGCGCAGCGTGATCTCGCCGGGCGCCAGGGGGTCGCGGGTCGGGTCGATGCTGAGGTTGACGTCGCCGGGCTCGACGTCCTTGGCGTTGAGCCCGACGGTCTCTGGCGCCCCGCGCAGCAGCGCGACGACGGCCTTGACGTCGAACGCGCCGAGGTCCACCAGCACGTCGTCGTCGGACTTGGTGTTCGCGTTCGGGTCGTCGAACCCGCCCTTGTAGTAGTAGCTGAGGTAGCGGCGGTCGTCGGTCGGGTCGGGCCGGTCCAGCACCGCGTAGTCGGGGTAGATGGTCAGCCCGTAGCCCATGGTGTCGCCGAACCGCTGCCGCATCTGCTCGAGCAGGCCGTTCAGTCCGCCGAGCGACTGCAACTGCGTGGGCGGGGTGATCACCTTCGCCGGGATGCCGTCGGACTTCGCGCCCGGGTCGGAGGTGAAGCTCAGCGGTGAGGTGGTGTTGCCGTAGAGCCCCCAGCCGATCGCGATGCCCAGCACCACGAGGACACCGGCGACGGCGACGCGCAGCCCGATGCCGGGTCCCGGCCCACCGGCCTTGAACGGCGACGGCTTCTTCAGCTCCGCCATCTGGACGGGCGCGTTGGCCAGTTGGAGGTCCGACAGCAGCGACTGCAGGTCACCGAGCGTCTCGGCCGTGGTGGCCAGCGCGACGCGGGTCCGGTGCTCCTCCATGGACAGCTGACCGTCGGCCAGCGCGCTGTCGAGGATCTGGCACGCGTCGTTGCGGTCCGAGTCCTTCGCTCGGGTTCCTGCCGTCTGCCGGGTCGCCACGCGATGATCGTAGGAGGTGGGGGTGTCGTTCGTTCGGTTTAGCCGCCGAAACGGGTCACGTCGCCGACGGAGTCGCCCCTCGGGGTTTCGGAGGCCGACGTACTCTGGTCCTCGTGCGATTGCAGCGACAGGTGGTGGACTACGCGCTCAAGCGACGGTCCCTGCTGGCAGAGGTCTACTCGGGGCGCACCGGCGTCACCGAGGTCTGTGATGCCAATCCGTACCTGCTGAGGGCCGCGAAGTATCACGGCAAGCAGAGTTCGGTGTCCTGCCCGATCTGCCGCAAGGAACAGTTGACGTTGGTGTCCTGGGTCTTCGGCGACCATCTCGGAGCCGTATCCGGTTCCGCCCGCACCACCGAGGAGTTGGTTCTACTTGCCGCGCGGTTCGACGAGTTCGCCGTCCACGTCGTCGAGGTCTGCCGCACGTGCAGCTGGAACCACCTGGTGAAGTCCTACGTACTCGGTGCGCCGAAGTCTCCCAAGGCGGCGCCCAAGAGCAGGGGAACCCGGACCAGGACGGCGCGCTCGTCGAGCGCGCACGGCCAGTGACCGGCGAAGGGCGCCACGAGAGGTCAGCCGACGACGTGCCGAAGAGGCCCGCGGCTGACGGTGGCGGCGCGCCTCCTCGACGACCCGGCGGTCCGCCGCGCAACCCGGCCCCCGCCGCGCAGTCGGGCAAGGGTGGTCCGCCCACCCCGGACGACCGACGCACGATGATCCTGCCGCCGGTGCGCGACGCCAACGACCCACGACTGCGTGATCAGGTCGACGTCGTCAAGGCGGCGCTCGACGGCAAGAAGCCGCCGCGACAGGCCTCGTTCGGCCAGCCGCCCCCCGGCGGTCGCGGCCCCGGCCCGGGCGGACCGCGGGGTCCCGAGGGACCGCGCGATCCCGGCAAGGGATCGGGCGACAAGCGCCAGGTCAACTGGAAGTGGGTCCGGCGCGGGCTGATCGTCGCTGCGATCGCGGCAGTGCTGCTGCCGATCGTCACGTTCGCGATGGCGTACCTGATCGTCGAGGTGCCCAAGCCCGGCGACATCCGCACCGCGCAGGTGTCGACGATCCTCGCGGCCGACGGCAGTGAACTCGCGCGGATCGTGCCGCCCGAGGGCAACCGGGTCGACGTCGACATCGACAAGATCCCGGTACACGTCCGCGATGCGGCGATGGCCGCCGAGGATCGCGACTTCTACACCAACCCTGGCTTCTCGTTCACCGGCTTCCTGCGGGCGTTCAAGAACAACATCTTCGGCGGCGACCTGCAGGGCGGGTCGACGATCACCCAGCAGTACGTGAAGAACGCCCTCGTCGGCGACGCGCGGTCCGGCGTCGGCGGCCTGGTCCGCAAGGCGAAGGAACTCGTCATCTCGACGAAGATGTCGAAGGAGTGGTCTAAGGACGCCGTGCTGCAGTCCTACCTCAACATCATCTACTTCGGCCGCGGCTCGTACGGCGTCGCCGCCGCGGCGCAGGCGTACTTCGGCAAGCCGGTCGAGCAGCTGTCCGTGTCCGAGGGCGCCCTGCTGGCCGCGCTGATCCAGCGGCCGTCGACGCTCGACCCTGCCGTCGACCCCGAGGGTGCGCTCGAGCGCTGGAACTGGGTGCTCGACGGCATGGTCACCATGGGCGCGCTCTCCGAGAGCGACCGCGCCGCGCAGGTCTTCCCGGTGACGGTCCCCCCGGAGCAGGCCCGCCAGGAGGGGCAGACGACGGGCCCGAACGGCCTCATCGAGCGTCAGGTCTCCAAGGAACTGCTCGACCTCTTCGACATCGACGAGCAGACCCTCAACACCGAGGGCCTGCAGATCACGACGACCATCGATCCGAAGGCACAGACCGCGGCCCAGGACGCGGTGACCGAGACCCTCGACGGCCAGGAGCCGGACATGCGGTCGGCGGTCGTGTCGATCGACCCGAAGACGGGCGGGGTGAAGGCCTACTTCGGCGGCACCGACGCCAACGGCTTCGACTTCGCCCAGGCCGGCCTGCCGACGGGTTCGTCGTTCAAGGTGTTCGCACTCGTCGCCGCGCTGCAGCAGGGCATCGGCCTCGGCTCGCAGATCGACAGCTCGCCGGTGACCGTGAACGGCATCACCATCAACAACGTCGAGGGTGGCGGCTGCGGCACCTGCAGCATCGCCGAGGCGCTCAAGCGGTCGCTGAACACCAGCTACTACCGGCTGATGCTCAAGCTGAAGAACGGCCCGCAGGACGTGGCCGACGCCGCGCACGCCGCCGGCGTCGCCGAGAGCATCCCCGGCATCGAGCACACGCTGAGCGAGGACGGCCAGGGCGGCCCGCCCAACAACGGCGTCGTCCTGGGCCAGTACCAGTCACGCGTCATCGACATGGCGTCCGCCTACGCGACCATCGCGAACTCCGGTGTCTACCACCGGCCGCACTTCGTCCAAAAGGTGGTGAACTCCGACGGCAAGGTGCTGTTCGACGCCGCCGATCAGGCCGACCCCGGCGAGCAGCGCATCGACAAGGCGGTCGCCGACAACGTGACCGCGGCGATGCAGCCGATCGCCGGCTACTCCAACGGCCACAACCTCGCGGGCGGACGGCCGTCGGCGGCGAAGACGGGCACCAATCAGCTAGGCGACACCGGCGCCAACCGCGACGCCTGGATGGTCGGCTTCACGCCGTCGCTGTCCACCGCGGTGTGGGTCGGCACCACCGACGGCACGCAGCCCCTGGTCAACTCCTACGGGTCGCCGGTCTACGGCTCGGGTCTGCCGTCGGACATCTGGAAGGAGACGATGGACGGCGCCCTCGAGGGCACCGATCAGGAGTCCTTCCCCAAGCCCACCGAGATCGGCGGGTACGCGGGTGTGCCGCAGGCCCCGCCGCCTCCGCCGTCGACCACGGTGGCGCCGCCCCCGCCGTCCGAGACGGTCATCCAGCCGACGCTGGAGATCGCGCCGGGTATCACGATCCCGTTCGGGCCGCCGACGACGGTGCCCGCGGCGCCGCCGCCCCCGCCGCCCGGTGGTGACCCGAACGCACCGCTCGTCCCTGCCGGCGTGACGCCGACCGCGACAGCCCCGCCCCCGCCGCCGTGACCGAGGCGGACGAGTCGACGTCGTCCGCTCGGCCGCCGGCGGACACCGTCTCACCCGCGCCGCTCGCCGATGACCTGAGGGCGGCCGACGACCGCGACCTGCCCGCTCGCACCGACGTGACGGTCCGCGCGCTGTCCTCGCTCGTCGGCGGTCCGATCGGCAGGCACGCGCTCGTCGGCCGGACGCGCTTCCTGACGCCGCTGCGCGTGATGATCGCGATCGCGTTGCTGTTCCTCGCCTTCGGCTACTCGACCAAGGCGGCGTGCCTGCAGTCGACCGGGACCGGCTCGGCCGACCAGCGCGTCGCCGTGTGGGAGAACCAGCGCGCCTACTACGAACTCTGCTACTCCGACACCGTGCCGCTGTACACGGCGGAGTTGTTGAACCAGGGCAAGTTTCCCTACAAGTCCAGCTGGATCGAGAAGGACGCGCAGGGCCAGCCGCGGACGCAGTACGACGGGTCGCCCGCCATCCGGTACATGGAGTATCCGGTCCTGACCGGGCTGTACCAGTACGTGACGATGACCCTGGCCAAGACCTACACCGCGGTGACGAAGCTGGTGTCGCTGCCGGTCACCGCCGAAGTCGTGATGTTCTTCAACATTTCGGCGTTCGGGCTCGCGCTGGCGTGGCTCGCCACCGTGTGGGCGACGTCGCTGCTCGCGGGCCGACGGGTGTGGGACGCGGCGGTCGTGGCGGCGTCCCCGCTGCTGATCTTCCAGATCTTCACCAACTTCGACGCGCTCGCCACCGCTGCGGCGATGGCCGCGCTGCTGGCGTGGTCGCGGCGAAGACCGGTGCTGGCGGGCGTGCTGATCGGCGTGGGCGTGGCGCTGAAGCTCTATCCGCTGCTGCTCCTGCTGCCGCTGCTGCTGCTCGGCGTGCGCACCGGACGGCTGAAGGAGTTCGGCAGGACGGCTCTCGCGACGGTCGTGACGTGGGTGGTGGTCAACCTCCCGATCCTGGTGATGTTCCCCCGCGGATGGTCGGAGTTCTTCCGGCTCAACACCCGTCGCGGCGACGACATGGACTCGATCTACAACGTCGTCAAGGTGTTCACGGGGTGGCGTGGGTTCGATCGGAACCTCGGCTTCTGGGAGCCGCCTACCGTGCTGAACGGCGTGACGGCGGTGCTGTTCGTGCTGTGCTGCGTCGGCATCGCCTACGTCGCGCTCACCGCGAAGCAGCGTCCGCGGCTGGCCCAGCTGGCGTTCCTGGTTGTGGCGGCGTTCCTGCTGACCAACAAGGTGTGGAGTCCGCAGTACTCGCTGTGGCTGGTGCCGCTGGCCGCCCTGGCGTTGCCGCATCGACGAATCCTGTTGACCTGGATGACCATCGACGCGCTGGTGTGGATTCCGCGGATGCTCTTTTTGTTCGGCGTGCAGAACATGGGGCTGCCGCAGGAGGTGTTCACCACCACGGTGCTGCTGCGCGACATCGCGGTGGCAGGCCTGTGCGTGCTGGTGATCCGGCAGATCTACCGCCCCGACACCGACCTGGTGCGCTGGCACGGCCGAGTCGACGACCCGGCCGGCGGCGTCTTCGACCGGGCGCCGGACGCGTTCCCGTCGTGGTGGCCGCCGCGCCTACAGCCCGGCGGGGCGAGGCCCTGGCGGCGGCCCGTGCGCGACGACGTTCCGGCTCCGGAGCCCGCGTCCGTCGGCGGCCCGCACCCCTGACCGCACCCCCATGCCGCGAGCAGTCCACTTCGTGGCTCCAGCGAACTCCCCTCATTGCCCGCGAAGCAGGGAAGTTCACGTCTGCTCGCGGCGAAAGCGAGCGCACCGATTTGGCTGGTCAGCGCCGCTGCCGGTAGTCTGGGCCGGTTGCCGACGCAGGCGACCCTCCTGCCACGGACTGTCCGTGGCCGCACACGACCATAGGAGGTGATGGGTTACTCATGCGTCCATACGAAATCATGATCATCCTCGATCCCACGCTCGACGAGCGGACTGTTTCCCCGTCGTTGGAGACGTTCTTGAACGTCATCCGTAAGGACGGCGGCTCGGTCGACAAGGTCGACATCTGGGGCCGCCGCCGGCTGGCCTACGAGATCCGCAAGCACGCCGAGGGCATCTACGCCATCGTCGACGTGAAGGCCGAACCGGCCACGGTGTCCGAGTTGGACCGTCAGCTCAACCTCAACGAGTCCGTTCTGCGGACCAAGGTGATGCGGACCGACAAGCACTGAGAACTTCGACGGCCTGTGCGCGTCGGGGCACTTCCGTAGGCTCACCCGAGACTGCTTCCCCCACCGCACGTACGCCGGCGACGAGCGCTCCGTGCGACTAGCCGACAAGACATCTTCAGGAGGACATCGTGGCTGGTGACACCGTCATCACGGTCATCGGAAACCTGACCGCCGATCCCGAACTGCGGTTCACGCCGTCGGGCGCGGCCGTCGCGAACTTCACGGTCGCATCGACCCCGCGGACGTTCGATCGCCAGACGAGCGAGTGGAAGGACGGCGAAGCGCTGTTCCTCCGCTGCAACATCTGGCGTGAGGCGGCCGAGAACGTGGCCGAGAGCCTCACCCGCGGATCGCGCGTGATCGTCAGCGGCCGGCTCAAGCAGCGGTCGTTCGAGACCCGCGAGGGTGAGAAGCGCACCGTCGTGGAACTCGAGGTCGACGAGATCGGTCCGTCCCTGAAGTACGCCACCGCGAAGGTCAACAAGGCCAGTCGCGGAGGCGGTGGTGGCGGCGGCGGCTTCGGTTCGGGTTCCGGCGGGGGCGGCGGCAATTCGCGCCCGTCCGAGCCGCCCAAGGACGATCCGTGGGGCAGCGCGCCTGCCTCGGGTTCGTTCAACGGTGCGGACGACGAACCGCCCTTCTGATCAATTCCCGGCGTCTGACGACGCCTACTGAGTACGACGAAAGAGAACGAGATGGCCAAGACGACGAGCAAGCGTCGGCCGGCTCCTGAGAAGCCGGTCAAGACTCGCAAGTGCGTGTTCTGCAGCAAGAAGGGCAAGCTGCAGAACATCGATTACAAGGACACGGCACTGCTGAGGACCTACATCAGCGAGCGCGGCAAGATCCGTGCCCGCCGTGTCACCGGCAACTGCGTGCAGCACCAGCGTGACATCGCCATCGCGGTGAAGAACTCGCGCGAGGTTGCGTTGCTGCCGTTCAGTTCTGCGACGCGATAGGGAGGCATGCGATGAAACTCATTCTCACCGCAGAGGTCGACCATCTGGGTACGGCGGGCGACACCGTCGAGGTGAAGGACGGCTACGGCCGGAACTTCCTGCTGCCCCGCGGGCTCGCGATCCTGGCGTCGCGTGGCGCCGAGCGCCAGGCCGCCGAGATCCGCCGTGCCCGCGAGACCAAGACGGTCCGCGACCACGAGCACGCCGCCGAGTTGAAGACCGCCATCGAGGCGCTCGAGTCGGTGTCGCTCCCGGTGCGGACGTCGGGCAAGGGCGACAAGCTGTTCGGTTCGGTCACCAACACCGACGTCGTCGGTGCGATCAAGAAGGCCGGCGGCCCGAACCTGGACAAGCGCACCGTCCAGCTGCCCAAGGCGCACATCAAGTCGACCGGGTCCTACCCGATCACGGTCCGTCTGCACCCCGAGGTTAACGCGACGCTGTCGCTCAGCGTCGTCGCCGAGTAATAACACCAGCGTCAATACGCCCGGGTGGAGATTTGATTGATCTTCACCCGGGCGTTGCTGTGTTTGTGGCGAACTACGGCGTCCGAACCGGCGTCAGCGAAGCAATCTGCTGTTAACCTCGACGGCTCGTCCCGGCAACGCAACACGCCCGGCATCGCTACCTGAGGGCGACACGCCGACGACTTTGCATCCACAGTTGTACTGACCTCTCGCACAGCCCTGAACTGCGATGACTCCGCGACCCGCGTGAGTTGTGCACAGGTTCTCCCCAATGCCCCAACATGGCTGTCCTCGTCTATCCACACGCCATCCCCAGGTCCATCCACAGGGCTGCCTTGCGGTGGGTTCAGCAACGTCTAACGTTGTGCCCCGGCGCCGCCTCGGTGGCGTCGGTGGGGGCCCTCGGGGTCGGCCATCCTCCGATCGCGACGACGCGGTTGTCGGTGGGTCGTCCTATCGTCGCGGGCGAGTGACGTCGAATGCGTGTTCGATGCCGGCAGTGTTCGACTTTGGCAAGGGGAGGTGGGACGCCTAGTGGCCGTCGTTGATGACCTGGGTCGTTCGAATGCCGATGCACCGCCGACGGGGGAGGACTACGGGCGGCAGCCGCCCCAGGACATGGCCGCCGAGCAGTCCGTCCTCGGCGGCATGCTGCTGTCGAAGGACGCGATCGCCGACGTGCTGGAGAAGCTCCGGCCCGGCGACTTCTACCGCCCCGCCCACCAGAACGTCTACGACGTCATCCTCGACCTCTACAGCCGGGGCGAGCCCGCCGACGCGGTCACCGTCGCCGCCGAACTCGAGCGGCGCAGTCTGCTCAAGCGGATCGGCGGATACCCCTACCTGCACACGCTGATCTCGACCGTGCCGACCGCGGCCAACGCCGGGTTCTATGCGGGCATCGTCGCGGAGAAGTCACTGCTGCGGCGCCTCGTGGAGGCCGGCACGCGCGTGGTGCAGTACGGCTACGCGGGCGCTGACGGCGCGGACGTGGCCGACGTGGTCGACCGGGCCCAGTCCGAGATCTACAACGTCACCGAGGGACGTACGTCCGAGGACTTCGTGCCGCTCGAGGCGATGCTGCAGCCGACGATGGACGAGATCGACGCGATCGCCTCGCAGGGCGGCGTCGCCCGTGGTGTGCCGACGGGATTCACCGATCTCGACGAGTGCACGAACGGTCTGCAGCCCGGACAGATGATCGTCATCGCCGCGCGTCCCGGCATGGGCAAGGCACTCGAACTCGGCACGCCGCTGCCGACGCCCACGGGCTGGACCACGATGGGCGAGGTCCGGGTCGACGACTACGTGGTCGGCGCGGACGGCCAGCCCACGCGGGTGGTCGCGGCGACCGAGGTCATGTACGGGCGGCCCTGCTACGAGGTCGAGTTCTCCGACGGCACGTTCATCGTCGCCGACGCGGAGCACCAGTGGCCCACCGAGTCGGGGATCAGGACGACGGTCGAGCTGCGTGGCGGTGCCGACCGGATGATCCCGGCGACGCCGCCCGGCGGGTCCGGTCGTCGGACGGCGCTGCTGGCGCCCCCGGTGTACGTCGCGTGGGTGCGGCAGGTCGACAGCGTGCCGGTGCGGTGCATCCAGGTCGACAACGAGTCGCACCTGTACCTCGCCGGCGAGGGCATGATCCCGACGCACAACTCGACGCTGGGCCTGGACTTCCTGCGGTCGTGCTCGATCAAGAACCGGCAGACGAGCATCCTGTTCTCGCTCGAGATGAGCAAGACCGAGATCGTCATGCGCCTGCTCTCGGCGGAGGCGAAGATCAAGCTGGCCGACATGCGGTCGGGCCGGATGAGCGACGACGACTGGACCAAGCTCGCGCGCCGCATGAGTGAGATCAGCGAGGCGCCGCTCTACATCGACGATTCGCCGAACCTGACGATGATGGAGATCCGCGCGAAGGCGCGCCGGCTGGCGCAGAAGACCGACCTACGGCTCGTCGTCATCGACTACCTGCAGCTGATGACGTCGGGCAAGAAGGTCGAGTCCCGCCAGCAGGAAGTGTCCGAGTTCTCCAGGCAGATCAAGCTTTTGGCCAAGGAACTCGAGGTCCCGGTGATCGCGATGAGCCAGCTGAACCGTGGTCCCGAGCAGCGCACCGACAAGAAGCCGATGCTCGCCGACCTCCGCGAGTCGGGATCGATCGAGCAGGACTCGGACATGGTGATCCTGCTGCACCGCCCCGACGCGTTCGAGCGCGACGACCCGCGTGGCGGCGAGGCCGACCTCATCATCGCGAAACACCGTGCGGGGCCGACGAAGACGATCACCGTCGCTCACCAGCTGCACCTGTCGCGGTTCACGAACATGGCGCACGGCGGGTAATTGATGTGGCTTCTCAAACTTTATGTCCAATTCTCATTCCAAATGTCCACACGATGTCCAATTGGACATTGAAGTGGGAATCCACCGCTTTGCAGGGTGGCCTCTAGTGCGCCAACACGACCTTTTGGCCGAGAGAGCAAGTACAGATGACAGGACAGCTGAGCTGTTCGCTTGACCCGTCAGCGGGGTGACGAGCCTCGTCACCAGCGCGCGTTCGAGCAACTGGCCGTGACGATCGCGGTCTCGTTTGGCTAGTTAGAGAGTCGAACCCCGGGCAATGACCATGGATGGACCCCGCGAGCAAGCGGTTCTTGATTCCGGACAACCTGATCACTGTCGCCAGTATCAGACGGCTCTGCTGCTCTGTGCGATATGAACGCGACCTATTCGCATAGCTTCTAGAATTTCTCATTCGGCGTTCGACGAATTGTCATCAGTAGCACCGCCGTGGCTACGTCATAACGTGGATCCGCACACATCAGAGGGCGAAGGAGAATCCGCCGTTTACTGGCAGGGTTTGCCCGGTGATCCACGAACCGTGCTCGCTCGCCAGCAAGACGGCGAGATGGGTTACGTCGTCTGCGATTCCGGGGCGCCGGATGGCGTAGTTGCGCAGAATTGCTTTCGCTTGTGGGGCATCCGGCTGACTCCACAACGGCTCGGTCAGCGGTGTCCGCATCGTTCCGAGGGCGATGTTGTTGGCCGTGATGCCATAACGCCCCATCTCCACCGCGATCGAGCGCGTGAATCCGGCGGCTCCGGCCTTGGCCGTCGCGTACGCAGCCGAGTTCGGATCTCCGGTGCGGCCCGCATCCGAGACGATCGTGATGATGCGCCCCCAGCCCCGATCGACCATCGCGGGAAGTGCGGCACGGGAGCAGTGGAGGACGCCATACAGATTCACGCGGAGGAAGGGCTCCCAATCGACCGGTTCGGTTGCAGCGAATCTGCGCCCAGTGAGGAAGCCATCGGCGCCTGCGTTTCCGGCATTATTGACCAGAACATCCACGGTGCCGGCCGTGGCGAAAGCATCAGTGACGGCCTGGTAGTCCGTAACGTCGAACGGCAGCGCGCTCGCCGTTCCTCCCGCCGCCAGTACCTCCTCGACGACACTGTCTGCACGCTCGCCCCGCAGATCGTTGATCAGAACCTCGGCACCCGCCGCGGCAAAAGCGAGGGCAAGGCCGCGCCCGACGCCCTGCCCGGCGCCGGTGATCGCGACGCGACGTCCGGAAACGTTCAGTTGCAGTGTCACCGGATCTTCCCGCTGGCTTTCGAGGCGGGCTGAACCTCGCTGAGCGACCTAGAGGTCATCGCATTCCCTTCGATCTACACCCCGCGTCGACACTACGAAAGTAGTGTAAGGGTCCGTGGCGGTGTTCAGTAGTCTCTGCGTTTTCTGCGATCGCTTTCGAATGGCCGTCCCACCCCTGGAATGCGCGGCAACTCCCAGCCATACGTGCTGACAGCACTAGACTTCGGACACCAATGCGACGAAAACCCGATCCGGAACAGCGTCGACTCGAACTATGCGACGCAGCAATAACGCTGTTGGCCGAAGACGGCATCAAGGGGCTCAGTCATCGGAAGGTCGATCGGGCAGCGGGAGTGCCCGACGGCACCACATCCTTCAACTTCCGCACCCTCGCGGCTCTGGTCCACGCCGTCGCAGCGCGAGTCGCGGCACTCGACCTGGAGGAACTCACCATCGCCACGGCCGCTTCTCCTGCCGCTGGCGATGGCGAGACGTCGGGGGTGTCCGGACTCGCAAGGCTCATCATGCGTTCCTCGACAGGACCGCCGCTGATCAGGAGTAGGGCCCGATTGGAACTCGTGCTGCAGTCACATCGCGATGTCACCCTCGCGGAGGCGTTCCGTCACAGCGGCGAGTTGTTCCTCGCGCTGCATCGTGACGTCGTGCTCCGACTGCAACCTTCCGGAGCGGAGATCGAACCCGCCCACATCGACGAGCAGGCATACGTCCTGCAAACCTTCATTGGAGGACTCATGACCGCGATCGCTCATGGAGACAACACCATTGAGAGTGCTGAGCAGCTGGATGGCATCATGTCGGCTATTGTCAGCGGCCTTTCCGCCCGCCGGTGATCGACCCGCGATACAGGCGTGGAGATCGGGCAGCCGCCACAACACGGTGAAGAGGCGAAAATTCGAACCTTCCCGTCGCGACACTACGATAGTAGTGTGCAGAGGGCGCACTTCGTTGGGGTTTGTCGGCGGCCCATGACGGACTACACAGCGCCGCGCGAAGAAGGGGTTTCCAGTGACGAACGTGCAGACTGGCGCGGGGGTGCTGGCCGGTGACGAGCGGATGCTCATCGATGGCGAACTTCGACACACCGCCAGCGGAGCCAAATTCGACGTAATTGATCCGGCCAATGAGCAAGTGGCCGGGCAGGCCACCGACGGCACGGTCGACGACATGGCGCGGGCAGTTGGCGCAGCGCGGCGCGCGTTCGATGAGTCGGACTGGTCGCGTGACCTGGAATTCCGCTATCACTGCCTGACGCAACTGCACGACGCGCTGGAGCGCAACCAGGATCGACTGCGGCGGGTGCTCGTCACCGAGGTGGGCTGTCCGGTCTCGGTGTCGGGCAGCCAGATCGACAGCCCGATCGATGAGGTAAAGCATTGGGCCGAGCACGGTAAGGCCTTCGAGTACCTCGTCGACACCGGGATGCACGACACTCCGATGGGGCCGGCACGGCGCAAGATTCACTACGAGCCCGTCGGTGTCGTTGGCGCGATCACGCCCTGGAACGTGCCGTTTTACCTGAATATCGCCGAAACGGTGCCCGCGTTGATGGCAGGCAACACGGTCGTGCTGAAGCCCGCGCAGCTGACGCCGTGGTCGGGCAGCGAATACGGCCGCATCGTGGCCGAGGAGACCGACATCCCTCCGGGGGTGTTCAACGTCGTGGTGTCCAGTGCCAACGAAGTAGGCGGCGCGCTGTCGGCAGACCCTCGGGTGGACATGATCACCTTCACCGGATCCACGGCCACGGGGCGGGCCATCCTGGCGGCCGGCGCGGCGACCGTCAAGAAGACGCTCCTGGAGCTTGGCGGCAAGTCCGCGCACATCGTCCTCGACGACGCCGATTTCAACTCCGCCCTGCCGCTGGCCGCGATGATGGCGTGCGTCATGTCCGGCCAGTCCTGCATCCTGCCCAGCCGGATCCTGCTGCCCCGCAGAAGATATGACGAGGGCATCGAGATCCTCAAGACCAGCATGGAGAACTTTCCCTACGGCGACCCGTGGGATCCGGGAAACATGCAGGGCCCGCAGATCAGCGACGGGCAGCGGCGGAAGGTGTTGGGGCTCATCGCCTCGGGCATCGAGTCCGGCGCGCGGCTGGTCACCGGCGGCGGCATCCCCGAGCACCTGCCGGTCGGGTACTACGTGCAGCCGACCCTGCTCGCCGACGTCGACCCCGATTCGCGGGTGGCGCAGGAGGAAATCTTTGGTCCAGTGCTGACGGTCACGGCGTACGACTCGGACGACGAGGCCGTCGCAATCGCCAACAACTCCATTTACGGGTTGTCTGGGGAGGTCAGCGGCGAGGACGTCGAACGCGCGTTCGCGGTGGCAACCCGCATGCGTACCGGCAACGTCAGCATCAACGGCAAGAGCCACTTCGGCATCACCAGCCCGTTCGGCGGTACCAAGCAGAGCGGGTTGGGTCGCCGCAACGGCGCCGAGGGTTACCAGGAGTACCTGGAAGGCAAGACGATCGGCATGCCGGCGTGAGCCAGCTTGCCCGCCACCCGTGGACAATGAGCGGCCCTACAACCGCGGTGAGCCTCATCCCGATCCTGCAAGCCACGAGCCGTCGGCGATGAAACTCGGATTTGCCCTGCCGCACATGCTCCGGCTGCCGGCGATGACGATGCCGTGGGAGGCCGCGGTGACAGGCGCCGACCAGACGCGCCTTGCACAATATGCTGATGATCTCGGCTTCGCGATGATCGCAGTCCCCGAGCACCAAGTCATACCGCGTTCTCACGTCGACCTTTCCGGCCCGCACTACTTCAACGCCTTTAGTGCCATGGCCTATCTCGCCGGTGCGACACAATCGATCAGGGTGAACAGCTGCGTCGCCATGCTGCCCGTCCAGAACCCCATCATCACCGCCAAGGCACTCTCGACGATGGACTGGCTGTCCAGTGGCAGGGTGACCGTCACCTTCGGTGTCGGCTGGCTCAAGGAGGAATTCGACCTCTTGGGCGTGCCGTTCACCGACAGAGGAGTTATGGCAGAGGAATACACGCAAGCGATCATCGAACTCTGGACCAGCGACAACCCCGAGTTCGACGGCAGGTACGTCTCCTTCCGCGAGGTAGCCTTCGAACCGAAATGCGTGCAGCGACCACACCTTCCGATCTGGTTCGGTGGTGACGCCGACGCCGTCCTCAGGCGCACCGCGCGGTACGGCACCGGATGGTGGCCCTTCCTGACAAAGCCGCACGAGATTCCCGCCCGCATCGACTTCATCAAGTCACAACCTGACTACAACGGCACTCTGACGGACGTCTTCTACGGCCTGTCCACTGGCCGGGTCGGTGAGGGCCACGTCGCCGTCGACGATCCCAATGTGCAGCCTGGCCGGAGCCGAGAGCAGATCATCGACAACCTGGGGCAACTCAACGAGCTTGGCGTGACGATGAGCGCGGTGTCCATTCCGCCGCTCAACCATGTCGATGAGTACTTCGACTACACGCAGTGGATCGCCGAGGAAATCATGCCAGTCGTCGCCTAGCAGCAACCTCGTCAGCGAACAGCATTGGGAAGAAGACCGATTCGACACCCGATGGACTTGTCCGGAGCGCCACGTTTCCACGCGCGACTGTGGGCTTGCCGAGGACGACCAAGACGCCGTCATCGCTTCGAGCCGGCGCCAGAGGCACACCACGGCGTGGACTGCCGTGGTGTCAGGCGGCCGGTCCACCCACCGTCACCACCAGTCAACTGAACTGGGGGCAGTCCCGTCGGCTCGCTCGCCCGACTGGGCCGGTTCAGCACCGTCAATCACACCTGGCACGACCCATGCGCAAACTTTGCCGGAACGACGAACGCGCCCAGTCCCACACGCCTCCAGCAGTACTCGGTCATCAGTTCCTGACGTGGCTGGGTGAAATCCTCGCCGCTGGCGAGCGCGGAGTCGACACAGGCGTGGAACTCGCTTGTGTCGCGCGTCGTGACATACCGGGGCCGCAACGACAATTCTGCATCCGCAGAACTACTTGAGCATGCTGCCGGCGTCAACGGTCATGGGGAGCCCGGTGATGTAACGCGACTCGTCGGAAGCCAGGAACAACACGGCATTACTGACATCAACGGGTTCGACCCAACCGATCGGCAACACGTGCATGAACTGAGCGGCCACGGCAAGATCCTCCGGACCGGGGCTCTCCAGGTCGGGACGGAACAGCTTCATCGTGCCTTCGTTCATGAACAGGGGCGTGTTCACGTTGGTGGGACATACCGCGTTGACTCGGATCGAATGTTGGCCCAGCTCCACCGCGAAGGTCCTCATCAGTCCAATCACACCGTGTTTGGCGGCGATGTAGTGGCCGGTATGGGCGTAGGGCTTCAGGCCGCCCACCGAGCTGGTGAGGATGATGGAACCGCCGTTGCCGCCGGAAAGCATGTGCGGGACGGCCGCCTTCACCGTCTTCCAGACACCCGAGAGGTTGACGGCGATCATGTCGTCCCAGTCGGTCTCACTGGTCTTGTCCAAAGTCTGACCGCCGTTGCCGATTCCGGCGTTGGCCACGATGACGTCCAAGCGTCCGAGTTGCTCCACACCGCTGTCGACGGCGGCTTTCAGCACGTCGTAGTCGCGGACATCCACCTCGGCGGTCACGATGCGGCGGTTGAGACCCTTCACCAGATCGGCGGTCTCGGCCAGGTCCTCGGGCGAAGCCGACGAGATCTGGCTCTCCGAACTGATCTGCTTGCACACGTCGACGGCAATGATGTCGGCGCCTTCCTCAGCCAGGCGCACCGCGTGGCTGCGGCCCTGACCTCGCGCCGCGCCGGTAATGAACGCCACTTTGCCTTCGAGTCGCCCGCCCATGTCTACACCTCGTTGTCTCTGGCGCTCGGACGGTCATTCCCGGCCGGCGCCGCCGCGTGGCTAATACTTATCGATCGATCAGGAATGCTTGCACTGATGACGATCACTGTCAACCACGTGGCGGTGTCGGAAGCGGACGCCCCGGATCACGCCGGCGGCTGAGCACGGCCGACGACTACGGCTGCGGTGTCGCAGATGGGGTTGACGAAACGGCGTCCACCAGCAGGCTTATCTGGCGCTCCACTAGGCCGCGCAGTTCGTCGTGGCCGAGTGTGACGCCGACCGCGCTCTCGTTGCACAAGCTGCGGGCGGTCTGAGCGATCAGCATGGAAATCGCCACTGCGGGATACGCGTCGAGGTCGACTCCACGGCCGCGCAGCGCCACCGCGACGGCGGCTGTCTCGATGTCGCGGACCCGCTCGGCGTAGACCTTGAGTTCAGCTCCAATTGCCTTGCGATGGTTCGCCAACGCCATGAATTCGGTATTCAGGCCGGTCAGTCGAAGGTCGCTGTTGATCAACCACAACGCGCGTATCGGGTCGGCGTCGGTGAGCGAGGCGCGCATGTTGTGCAGCGAGGCTTCGGCTCCGGTGCGCAAGACCTCGACGAACAGATCGTCCATCGTCGGAAAGTAGTAGTAGACCAGTGCCTGCTTGACGCCCGCCGACGCTGCAACGCGTCGTGAGGTCGCCGCCGCGTAGCCCTCGTCGCGCATGATCTTGGCTGTCGCCTCGATCAGACGCTGCCGGGCCCCGGCGTCGGCGGGCTTCGCCTTACGTGCCGTCGCCATCAGCTCAGCCCGACGTGACACATGCTTGACCACCTCGCGCGCGTTCTGGTAAGCATGGCGCATTCTAACAGCTGATCGATCGACCAGAACGCGGCCCTTCCTGCCAGGCCGACCCGAATGCAACTGGAGGCATGGCCGGTGTGGAGAACTCGATCAAACCCACTCACTTCCTCGCCTCGTCCGAACCAAGGACGATGACGGTCCGCCGCAAGGTGCTGGTTGACCCGCACATGTGCGAGGGCCACGCACTCTGTGTCCACTCCGCACCCGACGTGTTCGACGTGACCGACGGCGACGTCGCCACCTGTTCGGAACGGCCGTCCGAGAAGCTCTGGGATCAAGTCGCGGCCGCCGTGGACGCGTGCCCGCGCGGGGCGATCACCGTGGTCGAAGACCAGTAACCATCCTCACCGATCACATCAGCCGATCTCTTGACCGAAAGGCCAGCCCTCCATGACGGACCTCGCAGCAGTCGATTTCTTCTCCGATCCGGCAGTCAGTCAGAGCCCATACGAGTATTGGGATTATCTGCGTGAGCAGGGCCCGGTCGTCAGGGAACCGCACCACGACGTCGTGGCGGTGACGGGTTACCAGGAAGTCATGGCGGCGTTCAAAGACCACGACTCGTTCTCGGCGGTCAACGCCATCGGCGGACCATTCCCGCCACTGCCGTTCGTGCCCGAGGGCGACGACATCACCAATCAGATCGAGGCACACCGCCACCTGTTCCCGATTTACGAGCACATGGTCGTCATGGACCCGCCGGCCCACGAGAAGGCGCGGTCGTTGCTCAGTAAGTTGCTCACGCCTCGACGCCTCAAGGAGAACGAGGAGTACATGTGGCGGCTGGTCGATCGTCAGATCGACCAGTTCATCGAACGCGGCCGTTGCGAATTCTTGAGCGAGTACGCAAAACCATTCGCCACCTCGGCCATCATCGACCTGCTGGGCGTTCCCGAGGCCGACCGTCCCGAGTTCCTGGCGGCGCTGGGAGCTGAGCGTCCGGATGGCAACCGCGTCGGTGCCCTCGACGGGGAGCCGGTGGGTCTGGACCCGCTGAAGTACCTGGACGACAGGTTCGTGGGTTACCTCGCGGAACGACGCCGCGAACCGCAGGACGATGTCCTTTCCGGGATGGCCGCTGCGGTCTATCCCGATGGCTCGACACCGGAGTTGATCGAAGTCGCCAAACCGGCCACGTTTCTGTTCGCGGCGGGGCAGGAGACGGTCACGAAGCTCCTCAGTGCCGCGGTACAGACCTTGGGTGACCGGCCTGAGTATCAGCAGATGTTGCGCGAGAAGCCGGATCGAATTCCGACCTTCATCGAGGAAGCCTTGCGGATGCACTCGCCGACGAAGATCGACTTTCGGCTGGTCCGCAAGACCACCACGCTCGGGGGCATGCACCTCGCCGCCGGTACCATCGTCATGCTGTGCCTGGGTGCTGCGAACCGCGATCCGCGCAAGTTCGAGAACCCTCACGAGTTCCGGCCGGATCGCAAGAACGTCCGCGAGCACATTGCCTTTGGCCGTGGTATCCATACGTGCGCCGGTGCGCCGTTGGCTCGGGTGGAAGGCCAGATCACCGTTCGCCGACTTCTGGATCGCATGCGCGACATCAGGATCGACGAGACGAACCACGGTCCTGCAGACGACCGTCGCTATGCCTACGAGCCGACGTTCCTGCTGCGCGGTCTCACCGAACTGCACATCGAGTTCGAGCCCTCGGCGTAGCTGCACGCCATGCTCTGAATCTGCTGCGACACTGCTCGGGGAGAACCGCGCCGGCTGACGTCACGAAGCATCGCTCCGTAGGAGACCGTGATCGAAGTGAGAACGAGATGGCGCGGTCCGGGCTAAGGCCGGCCGTCATCGCAACAGTAAATCGGCCAGCTCGTCGAGCATCGCCATCACATTCGTCGGGGATGCATCATCACCGAGCGCATCGGAGAGAACTTCGGACAGCGGCGGTGTCCGACTCTGGGAGGCGGTCACGAGCATCGTGCTGGGTTCGATAACGGTGCGCCGTCGGTCTTTGGGGTCTACCCCGGTGGTCAGAAGGCCCTGCGCGGACAGAGCGGCCACACATTTCGACACATAGCCTTGAGTAAAGCCGGTGCGGGTGACAACGTCCGTCACCGCGCTCCCCGGATAGAGCATGACGTCGCCCAAGATGAGTTCTTCTGCGGGACTGGGTGTGACGTCCTGTGGCTCGAGGTGAACCTGTCGCGAGAGTTCGACCAGGCGGCGACCGAGTCGGTGCATCCGCTGCCGGTCCATGTGTACAGGTTACATCACTGCTAATGTATTCCTAGGAATTTAAATGATGGTTCGGTGGCCGAGGGAAGGTGTTCCACTGGTGAGGCTGGTGAAGTGTTGTCGCGCATTCGCGCTCGGCACCGTGTTGCTGGTGGCTGCCTGCGCCGGCCCTGCCCCAGTGCCCGCCGGCGACTCCCCGTCGCCGTCAACCAATCCGGCTGCTGCCGAGAACGTTTCGATCAGCCGACTCCCGCTGCCCCCGACGGCGCCAAACCTCCGCGCGGGTTCCTGTAAGAACAGGACCGGCTGTCTGGATCCGGGGACCGCCGGTCTGGCAGAAGGGCCCGGCTACATGAAGGACGGGGCACACGTGTTGCTGCCGGTCCGATTCGCGGGCGCCCCGGATGCGCCCAATCCGGCGCACGTGTACTCCGGTGACCAGGTCATCGTTATCAAGACCGACGCCACGTCGTTCTCTAACGGGGACGCGTGGAAGTGCATCACCTGCGGAGTGCCGGATACATTCGGCGCCAACAGAAATGCTGAAGCACCGCAGGACGCGGGCGGTCTCATCGTTGATCATCCGCAAGCGTTCCGGGATGGTAAACGCGTTCTGCTCGGTACGAACGTCCTCGACTGTGGACCACACAGGATCGTCGACGACGCCTGCACTGCAGGGACAGCCAAGATCTATCCCATTGCGGCGTATCGCGCTGGCGGGCCGATGCGCGAGCTACGACTGCACCCTGACGACGCTCACCTGGGCTTCAGTGAACCCGTGATGGCCGGTGACGTCTACCTGGACCAATTGCCCGTCTTCTGCCGCATGCGCTTCGACGCCGCGGGCGACCGATACGTCCTAGAAGAAGTTCGCTACCTCGTCGACACCGACCCGCGGAAGCAGATGCTCAGCGTCGACCCGGAGAATTCGACGGAACTGCTACGCAACGAACCCACCGCGGTGATCGGCGAACTCCGCGGTTTCACCGATGATGGCAACTCCGCCCTGGGCATCGGGACCATGGATTCGGGCAACTTCGACCTCTTCACCACAGATCTGGCGAGCGCCGCGTCGCACCGATGGACACAGAACCCGGCCTATACCGACCCCGCCGACATGTCCCCTGACGGCAGATGGGTGGTCTACATGGACGGTCGGGTCAATGACCGAATGAACTTCGCCGGCGCACTCCCCGGAATTCCGCCGTTGATCGACATCGTGAACGTCGGCGCGGTGCAATTTCTGTACAACAACGGCAACCGGCGCTTCTTTCAGCCCTACCTCGCGAATAACGGTGGCGCCAGTGCCGTTGCGGACCGGCAACTGAATGCGTGCGACGACCCCACCCCGGGCAGCGGCAGCATCTGCGATCCGCTGTGGAATGGGCGCGCCGACCCGACGTGGTCTCCAGACGGCACGCGCATCGTGTACTGGCAGGCGATGGTGGAACCGCCAGCGTGCGGTCGTGGACAGCGAACAGCGTCCACATGCCCGCAATCGACGGAACCGGGCGGCCGCAAGACGCGATTGATGATGGCCGAACTGACCGACCGCCGACCGCAGGTGCATCAGGGGCCGACTTCATTCCGAAGTGAGATTCCGTGGGCGGTCCGCTACGAACCCGGCTTGCCGTTACCGACGCGGCCGAGCGTGCGGCCGGGTGCCTACACCTTGAAGGGAAGAATGTCTGGCGCCGCCCGAGTCGTGCTCGCCGAATCCGCCGACGGCAGGAGCATCGCGCAGATCGACGTCACGTATACCAACTTCAGCGACGATGGTGTCAACGTCATCGATGGCACCGAATCGGCGACGTCGGCCCCCTACATTCGGCACGCCGACCTGAGACTTTCAGGGCGGCACTCCGGGTTCAGGAAGAGCAGCGAGCCGTCAGGCTTCGTCATCACCCCGCCGTCGTCCCGAGGTGGCAGGGCGACGGTCACCGGCACACTCACCACGGTCCTCGACGGCGCGACCTACACCTCGCCGGGAACAGGCGAATGACAAGCAGGGTCAACGGCTGGCAAGCGCGCGATGCAGGAATTCCCGCTGACTTCGCAGAAAGTCAGCCGTTACAGCTGTTTTGGGTGCGACCGCGTCGAAGCCATGGAAGCCACCTGACACAACCTCCAGTTCGCAGTTCACCTCGGCGGCTCGCAAGCGGTGCGCGTAGGCCATGGATTCTGCGTAGAGCACGTCGAGCGTCCCCACGCCGACCCACGTTGCTGGCAGCCCACGCAAGTCGACCCTCCGGGCCGGCACAGCAGTACTCGGATCGGCGCCACCGAGGTACGCACTCCAGCCCAGCCGGTTACTCGAGTTGTTCCACAGCCGCCGGTGCGCGGCATCGGCGTCGTGTCGGTCGGCGGTGCGGTCGTCGAGCATTGGATACACCAGAACCTGTGCCGCCAAGACTATTTCGCCTCGATCACGGGCCAGCAACGCCAGCGCGGCAGCCAAGCCGCCGCCTGCACTGGCTCCGGCGACCGCGATTCGCGCCGAGTCGATGGCCGGCTGGGTGGCGGTCCAGCGCAATGCGTCGTAACAGTCATCAAGAGGTGCCGGGAAGGGGTGCGAAGGGGCCAATCTATAGTCCACGGCCACCACGGTCGTCTCGAGTTCGCGGGTCAGCCGACGACACCAACCGTCGTCCATGGCCGCGTTTCCGAGTACATAGCCGCCGCCGTGCACCCACAACAAGCCGCTGCCGTCACCACCCTGGGGTGGGCGGTGCACCCGGAGACTGATGCCCGACGGCAGCGTCACGATCTCAACGTCCCGCGACGGACGTCGTCGTCGCGCGGGGACGGCGCGGAACGCTCGTACCGTCAGGGGGGTGACCAAAGTTCGTGGCAGAAGCCGGGCGTGACGGCGAAGCTCGGGGTGAAACACCGAGGTGCCTCCGCGCCTGATCACAAGGCCCTCACTGAGGTTGGCGCCTCGGCTCCGAAGGTGGGATGCCAGCTTGGGCGGGCACCGGGGCTGTTCGGGCGGTAGGGACTACCTCGACGGCCGCGATGGCTTCGACGGGCTGACCCACCGCGGCCAGTGCCCGTGCCTTGTAGGCCCGCGCCGCGCCGCTGAGCCGATACTCGACGGTCTCTACTTGCTCGATCGAATCGGGCTCCGCGGCCCAACTACGGTCCGCCGTCGTGACGTCGTTGCGCCCGCAGTCCATTGCGACTCGCAGTTCTTCCTCAACGCGGGTCCCTCGACGCAGACGATCGACTGCTATTGCCAGCGCACCCGGGCTGCAGCGGTACCACTCCCGCTGATCCGCGGCTTCGAGAGCGACGACCTCACCACCGAGAATGCGGATGGGCAGTGGGTCTTCTCCCTTGCCCGTCAGCAGCACGGTCACCTCCCATCCGGCCATCGCACGATCGCACAGCCAGCCGCCCACGGATTCGACGACGTTCACGACGTGCGGAGTAATGACGTGGACTACGTATCTTCGGCCGTAAGGCAACGAAAGTTCTCCCGCGACCACCCGGACAGGCGAAGCAGCGGACCGGGCAGTCATGACATCCTTGGTGTGGTTGTGCGGAGCATCAGGCAAGTCAAGGGTCAGCGCATGCCGATGCGAATGTTCTTGACTTGCTGAAATTCATGCAGTCCGTCGATGCCGCCGGTTCTGCCGAAGCCGCTCTGCTTGTATCCGCCATACGGGCCTTGGGGTGAGATCCGGCTGTTCTGATTGATCCACACCGAGCCGGCATCGAGCTGCCGCGCCACCCGGTGGGCCTGGGTGAGATCGTTCGTGTGCATGAAGGCATTCAGACCGTACGGTGTGTCGTTGGCGATGCGCACCGCGTCGTCGTCCGCGCTGAAGCGCATGAGGGACACGACCGGACCGAATGTCTCGGTCTGCGCCAGTTCTGAGTTGTTGTCGACGTCGCCGAACACCGTGGGCTCGACGTAGTAGCCCTTCGTCAGCTCGCCTCCCATCCTGGAGCCGCCGGTGAGTAGTTCGCCGGCGCCGTCCCTGGTGGCCTTCTCGACCACGGCGACGATCCTGGTTGCGGATGCTTCGCTGATCACCGGGCCGACACTCACCATCGGATCGAAGGGGTCGCCGACCTTGGCGCCGCCGATCGCCTCGAGGAACTTGTCGACGAATTCGTCGTACACCGATTCGTGAATCAGCAGGCGGCTGGCGCACGCGCAGCTCTGGCCGGCTTGCATCAACGGGCCCTGGTGAGCCGAAAGCGCGGCAGCAGAACCGATATCGGCATCGGCGAAGACGATGTTGGCCGACTTGCCACCGAGTTCGGCCACGACCGGGGTGAGGTTCGTAGCTGCGGCTTGGATCACTGCGCGTGCGGTCTGTCCGCCGCCGGTGAACCAAATCTTCCCGATACCCGGGTGGCGCACCAAGGCGTCTCCGCCTTCAGCGGCCGCGGGAACTACGTTGACCAAGCCAGCGGGTAGTCCGGCCTGGATGCAGAGTTCACCGAAGCGCAGCGCCGCTAGCGGGGCCAGCTCAGACGGCTTGAGGATCACGGCGTTTCCCGCCGCCAACGCCGGTGCCACACAGGAGGCCGTTACGGCCAGCGACCCGTTCCACGGCGCCAGGACGGCGACCACGCCGTACGGTTCGCGCTCGACGAAGTTGAGATCGAACGATCCGCTGACGGGGGTGCTCGATCCGTGCGGCTTGTCCGCATATCCGGCGAAGTGGCGCAGGAACTGCTCGAGCATCACCGCGGTGCCGGCGTAGGAGACCGGGACTGCATAGTCATGGACGTTGAGTTCGGCAAGTTGGCCGAGGTGTTCGTGAACGGAGTCGGCCAGGTCGATCAGGAGGTCGCGCCGGCGATCGGCGGTCAAGGAGCGCCATTCTCGCTGCGCTTGGCGCGCCGATTCGACGGCGAGGTCGACGTCGGCGCCCCCGGCGAGGGCAATGGTCGCGTTGGGAAGACCGGTTGCGGGAAAGATGTGCCGGTGGTGCCCACCCGAGGTCGACGTAATGCGATCGCCGCCGACCAGCAGACCCACCGGATTGTCTGAGGTCGCGGGCATGAGCGCTGCGGAGGCGGTCACGATGGTGCACCCGCCTCCGCTGACCACTCTTGCGATACGCGCAGTTTCTGTTCGCCGATCACCTGGTTCAAGTGTGACGCTTTGGGCCATCCGTAATAGGCCGCGAAATGCAACGCCAGTTCGTCCATTTCGTCGAAGGAGACGTCGCGACTCTTGAGCGCGGCATAGACGTGGCTCAGGATCGGATAGGGGGCGTCCTGGAAGGCGACACATGCCACGGTGACCAGTCGGCGTTCCTTCATGCCGAGACCTGGACGGAGCCACATCTCGCCGAAGACGAAGTTCAGGATTCCGGCACCCTGAAAGGGATTGTCGCGTAGCGGGGCGTACGGCAGGCAGTTGATGTCCTTGAACGATTGCTCACCCACCGCCAGTCGCGCTTCGGGATCGCTGGGTGTGGGCAACGGCAGTAACGCCGGGGCGGGGGGCGGGGCTACTCCTCGCTCTCGGTGGATCCGTTCCCACTGTTCATCGACCACCATGTTGAACCGTGACGCCTTTGGCCAGCCGGCATACACCGCGAAATGCAGGACCGTCTCTTGCATTTCGACGATGGTCACGTCTTCGCTGTGCAGTGCAGCATAAACGTGGTCACGCAACGGACCTTCGGCGTCGGCGGCGGCCACACAAGGGAGCGTGATGAACCGGCGCGCGCGACGGCTCAGCATGGGTCGCTGCCACACCTCGGCGAAGACGAAGTCCAGCATGTTGATGGTGGCTGGCGTCGAATCCTCCGGCGCAGCGAAGGTCATCACGTCTTCGAACGCGCGTCTGCCGCGCTCGAGTCGGTCGATGTCGACGGTGGTCATAGCGCTTCCTTCTGCTGGGCCGTGCTCACCGCAGGGTCACCCCGGCGTCGACTTTGAACTCCAGACCGGTCACGTGACGGGCCTCGTCGGAGACGAGGAACAGCACCGCGTTGCTGATGTCGATCGCTTCGGTCATGACGATCGGCAGGGCATTCCCGAAGAGCGGTGCCAGATCTGGCCTCACCTCGGCGAGCAGGGTGTGCAGCGAGTCCGGCCGCATCCCGGTTGCAACTCCCGTCGGATGCACGGTGTTCACTCGGACGTTCTGCGCAGCGAGTTCATTGGCTAGTGCGCGACTGAGTCCCACCACGCCGTGTTTGGAGGCCGTGTAGGGCGTGTGGAGCGGTGTGCCCTTCAGGCCCGCTGCCGAACTGATGTTGACCAGGCTGCCCCCGCGCTCCACCAAATGGGGCAGCGCCGCGGCGCAGGTGTTCCAGGTCCCAATCAGATTGACGTCCACTACCGTCCGCCATTGCTCGGATGTGGTGGTGTCCCACGTCCCCGCGGTCAGTACACCGGCGTTGGCGACGGATGCATCCAAGCCACCCAACTGTGCGACTCCGTCGTCGACGGCCGCGGCCAGGGCGGCAGCGTCGCGCACGTCGACGGCGTAAGCGACTGCCCGGCGCCCATGCTCGACCACCAAACGCGCAGTCTCGTCGAGATCGTCGCGTGTCGACAGGGGGTACTCGATCTCGGCCATAGACTCGCAAATGTCGATCAAGATCAGGTCTGCGCCCTCCTGAGCCAGCCGCAAGGCGTGGCTGCGGCCCATTCCCCGCCCGGCACCCGTTATGAGGACGCGCTTGCCGGCGACGCGCCCGTGGCCGGCGCTCATAGCTTGTTGCAGAAGCCGGCGTCAACCGGGAAGGCGACCCCGGTAACGTACTTCGCGGCGTCAGAGACCAGGTACAACACGGCTGCGCTGATGTCCTCGGGCTCCAGAAGCCCGACCGGCATGGGATTCTGCAAGTGCGGCCCGCCGTCGGGATACGCTTCCAGGAAGGCAGTCATCGAGGGGTTGGTCGCCATCATCGTGTTGACCGCCGTCGGATGCACCGTGTTGACGCGAATACTGTGCGGGGCAAGAGCGTTCGACAACGTACGCATCAGTCCGACGATGCCGTGCTTGGAAGCCGCATAGCCGAGTCCACCACCCTGCATTCCACCGAAACCCACCAGACCCGCGGTTGAACTGGTGAACACGATGGATCCGCCGTGTTCCCCGGCGATCAGGTGCGGCATCGCCGCCTTGGCTGTATGGAACGCACCATTCAGATTGACCGCCACCACGTCGGTCCACATCTCGAGCTCTTCGTCGATCGTCAACGGGCGGAAACCCATCGCGGCGATCCCGGCGTTGGCCAATACGATGTCGAGTCGGCCGAAGTGTTCCACCCCCGCATCCAATGCCGCCCTCACGGCGTGGAAGTCGCGAACGTCTGCTACCGAACCGAGCATCTTGCCGCCCTGCGCTTCGACAAGGGCAATCGTCTCGTCGAGTTCGTCGAGCGAGGCCATCGGGTAGCCGTTCGAGGCGATGTCGGCGCAGATGTCGATGCCGATGATGTCAGCACCTTCGGCGGCAAGCCGCACGGCATGGCTGCGGCCTTGCCCCCGGGCAACGCCCGTGATGAAGGCGACTTTGCCGTCCAATGAACCCATTAGTCCTCGCTTCGTTGCGCTCGCCACAGTGTGATTGCGGTGTGACCTGCATAACCTCGTTACTCGCGGTAGGGTAACCCTGTTACAGCAGATCGGCAAGGGGGCCACCCGGTGGACAAGGTCGACCAGGCGCGAGTCGACATGGGTCGCGGAGACAGTCGGATACTCGGCATCGTCATAGACATACTCGAGACAGACGGGTACGACGCAGTACAACTGCGCGCAGTCGCTCGCCAAGCACGCATGTCGCTTGCGACCATCTACAAGCACTACCCGAACCGGGATGAACTCATCTTGGCGGCGTTGCAGACGTGGATGGTTGAACGCCGATACTCCGGTCTGGTCCGGACAGCGCGAGCGCCCGAAGAATCGTTGTACGTGGCCATGATGCGCTTGCTGCGTTCGATCTTCGAGCCCTGGGAGCAACATCCGGCGATGCTGACCGCGTTCTATCGCGCACGGTCATCGCCGAACGGTCACATACTGTTCCGTAAAGGACTGGACATCGTCGTGCCCGCCGGGTTGGACGTACTCGCCGGCGTCGACGAAGCCTTCATCCGCGACCTCGACACGGTCCTGTCCAGCGTGATCTACGGGCTGTTGGGCCGGTTTACCCTCGGCGAGATCGCCATCACCGACATCGTCCCTGCCTTGGACCGCACCGTGTACTGGCTGACGACGGGATATGACGCCGCCAAGGTGTCGCCGCTTGCCGCGGAAGGGTCGGCAACAGCAGGGAGTTCCAGTGGGTGAGATGCGAGCCTCGACGAGACGGGGCTCCGAACGCACGGACCGTCTTGAACGCCGGAATTGGGTCACTCGACGCTCGCCGACATGACTGAGTTCTCGGGAATTGGGCTTGAAGCCGTCGAGGAGAGATCGAAGACGGTGCCGCTGTCGAACGCGGATGCCGCGGAACCACGGTCGCCGTCGCGCTGCCTCCGAGGTTTGGTCCGCATCCGACGTTGGCGACTACCTTGCCACGAGTCGGACCACGACCGACGGCGCGCGAGGGCCTTGGGCCTCGGTGATTTGTTCAGTCGATCAGTATCGAACGTGAACTGACCGTATCGCGATCGATGTGCCATGGAGACTTCCAACGGAGATCTAGGCAACCCGATCCATTGGCTCTCCCGGTGTGCCTTCACCGGACCGTGCAACGCTAGGTCTTAGAAGCGTTGGAGGGCGAAAGCGTAAGTGTCGGTGCTCCCAGGCATCCCGTAGCAGCCCGACTGGTAGGACGAGGCGACGGACCCTACCAGCGACGCCGCATCCCAGTTGTAGACGTCGTGTGAGGGCAGGTTGTATCCGACGCAGCGCACTCCGTCGGGCACGTCGACGATCAAGGTGTACCGGCCGTCGGCGTAGAACGCTGATTGTTGGAAAGCCTGGCTCTTCAGGGGCCGGGGAATGGCGCGCACGTTCAGCGTGTCGGTGGCCGGCGCAATCACTGGGTCCTCCATGTAGGTACCGCAGTCCGGGGCGCCGCATGAATGCATCACCGACCAGATGAAAGAGTGGTCATTCCATCGGTCGGTCATGACCTCGTAGTTTCCGATGCGCATCGGGGCGGCGCCGGCCTGTGGAGCCAGCGCTGTCGCTGTGAGGCCGAACACGGTTCCAGCTAGCGCGATTACGGTGCGGATCGATCTCGTCATGTCATGTTCTCCTCGTCGGGGGTTGGAAGTTCCAAGGCGTACAGGTATTGAGAGCCGCCGCAGCGCCCGGTGACGTTCAGCGTGCTGCCGGGGCATGCCGCTCGCCCGACTGGAGACGCCAGTTCAAGTTCGACGGAGACTCAATCGTTCACCGTTCGCAACGGTCATGGACCACACGCCACACTGCTACCGGCGTGTAAGTCGGTGAGCCCAGTCGGAAGGACGTCGCCGCGTCGGCATGGGTTCGCTGATGGGCAGGCCAGTCGGTTCATTCGCTGATGGCCGGATCGCGCGTACAGTCCATTGGCCGGCGTGCGGCGAGACGCCCCTCTACAAAGACCATTGGCGTGCTGCGGCGCAGCTGCCACGGATTGCCCTGAGCAGTGCCGTGTTTGGAGTTCGACAGCGCGTCGCAGGTGTCCCCGTGGTTCCGGTGCGTCAGTCCACGATCAGTCTGCCTCGGTTTCCGAAGGTGTTGCGATGACGGCACGGCCCACCTCTCGTAATTGATCGATCGATCAGAACTGGCGTGCTGGTATGGATACCAGGTCGAGTTTGCGTGGTCAAGAATGTTTAGGAGCCAATCGCATACGTTTGCAGCCCGGAGCAACGATGGCGTGCTCGACGGCTAGGGTTCTCGGGTGTCCACCTCGGTGGGCATGCTCACGGGGTGGGTTGCGCTACCGGTCGGCGCTCGCGGGCACTCGCTCGTTCGTGCGCTCCCAGCCGCGGGTTACGGCGCGTGAAGGTATCCGGCTGAACCGGGGGCGCGGCTCGGCGGACTGTTTCAAGCACTACCGCATCTGTCGTTCACGTAATCGAAGGATGCTGGTGTCGTCGGTCCGCGTCTCGGCCTCAACGGCCATGTCGATAGAGGTGAGACGTCGACACCGAGACGGAGGCGGCCGACCTCGTCGTCGAGATCCTCGCCCCAAGCGTCGCGGCGCGATAAACGCGAATCTGAAACCCAAGCAAACGCAACCGATCGAGGGCACCCGGTGCACTACGAAGCGCGTCCGTCACGGTGACGATATGCAATGAGTCCAGTAGATCCGATGCAGTCCGGCGGATTGGGGCTGCTGATGAGCGAGAAGATGATGCCGACACGTGTGGACATGAAAGTGAGAATTCACGGGGTGGACATCTTGTGAGAATGCTTCGATCGCGGCACTTCAGGGCGCCGACTGTGGACACGTAACGTGAGAAGCCACAATTGATCTTGGTGCGCCTTAATCCAGCAGGCGCCACAATGGGTACGCTTCCCGCAGCGCAGGGTGGTTGCGTGTGCCCGTGGGCAACTTCTGAGCAGTAGGCGAGCTTGCGTTGGCCAAGGTTCTCGGAATCCCCCTGGGTGGCAACCTGATCTCGTACCGAATAGCCACACACCAACTCGGGGCTGAAATTCCCGGCCGACGCTACTTCGCCTAAAACAGGGGTCGGCAAGGCGGCTACGTCCGACGTGAACGCCCACCAGTGACGCTGACAGCTCTCGCGCGGATGCGATTACACGCGCCCCGCGGTAGTAGCTGGCGGATACCGTAGGTGCGTGACTAATCTGCTACCACCAGACCCTTGGCCGGGCGGTGAAAATCGACCACCAGCCCGTCCGCAGCCTGCCAAGAGTAACGGGCGACGAGCTTTATGGGTGGTCATCGCGTTAGCTGTCGTCATGGTGATCGTTGCCGTGCTCGTCGGATTGTTGGGAAGTCGCACGGTTCGTGGTGCTGGTGAACGGGCTAAGAGTCCCGTCTCGGGTGATCGCACAGCGTGGACGTCCGTGGTGTGTTCGGATTACTCGGTTGTGGCGCCCAGCACAGCCTTTCCCTTGGTTAAACACGCCACCAACGTCAATTACTGCATGACACCCCCGTCGGCAAACAGCGGCCCCCAGTCTGTCGTTATCGGCGAATGGCCCGTCGCTGCTGCCGTCGTCGACGATCTGGCGAAGCTTCCCCGGGTTCGGTGGTACGCCACTGCCGATCTCAGTGACCGCACGACCGCGTTCATCCTACAAAACAGCGCCGACCGATCGCTGCTCGAACCGTTGGCACGATTTGGGTTTGTGATTGCCTCGCGGTAGTCACCCGCCGGCGCGCAGACACCTTGTGTCCGACGGTGCGCCGAGATTTCGCGCCTGCGCCTATGTTGATGGTGCAGGCCAGAGCCTTCGGGTGTCGGCGGCGGCGGTGAGCGCGTCGGTCGAGACGGTAATGCCGGCGGGCGTGCTTCTGTACGGCACCAAGATGTCGATCGAGGGTCCCTCTTGATGTTCTAACCGGACGTTGATGGCGTCGCCAGCGAAGGGCTCCCGGACGCTTACGTCTAGGACGGTAGCGCGGGCGCGCAAGTCTTCTGAGTCGCGATCGCCTTGGAGTGCCGCAATGGCAGAGTCCACCGCGGCGTTCGGCAGCCGAGCCGCCAGGCTGCGGACTGCCCGCTCGCCCGAGTGGGTGATGACCAGCATGAAGGGAACCAAACTCTGGTCCCCTAACCCCTGCACGGCAACTTGTATGCTGTCCTTCAAGAGGTCATCAAGGTCGGCTTGGGCTGTTTGACTCGTCGTCGTGCGCCAGTCCATGGCTGCCTCGGTTTCGTGGAGGGTGTGTTGGCAGACAACAGCTTACGGGTCGACCCCGTCGCGTTGACAGACGGCGCGCAGCAGTTCCGCCAGACGCATGAGGCACTGCACGCTTTGTTGGCGCGCCTTCCTGGTGCCGAGGATGCGCTGCGTGGCAAGTGGACTGGAAGTGCTGCCACGCGGGGAACGGCTATGTGGTCGGATTTGCACGACGTCTTCAGTGCCCATATCGACCAGCTCGCTGGAGACGCTGACACACTGCAGACAGCTGCGAGAATCTATCGCAACCGCGATGAGCAGCAACGAGCCGACATCGATCGGCAGGTGTAGCCGCGATGCCTACATTCCGCTACGACATCGCCGAGATGAGCGATTTCGTCGACATGATCGACCAATCGCTCGCTGAGGCCACGACCCATCTCGAATCAGCCCAGGACACGGCATCGACGGTACTTGAGCACTATTCGGGGATAGCCGCGACCGCGTTCACCGAGTCGCACCAGCGCTGGCAGGAACAAGCCGAACAGCACCTCACGGCACTGCGCGAGTATCGGACATACGTGGCGACCGCCCGCGACAACTATGCGGACGCCCTGCGCGCCAACCTCGAAATGTTCGGATAGTTTCGCGATGGTCAACGTGACGCCCGAGGATTTCTACAAGGTGGCCACCACGCTGTGCGAGGCGTCGAAAACGATCGAGTCCAAGCTTCGCGATCTCGACAACACGCTCGACGTCAGCCGGTCCGCTGGCGCTTACACCACCGGGGGACCTGTGTGGGCGACGAGCTTCGATCAGTCAGCCTCCGACGTATTCGAACTCGGCTCGACGACGTCGATGTCAGCACGCGAACTGGGATACCAGGTGCATCAGGCAGGCTTGAACTGGGCGCATGCCGAGAACGAGTCCGGTGGTGGCGATCAGCCCACACCGGCAGCGCCGCAAGGTTCGACTCTGAGTACCAACCTGCACCCCGCCGACCACGCTGTTGGCGGTACGCATGAGAAGCCTGACCACTGGGACTTGATCGCCGATCATGTCACAAAGGAATGGGCCGACTGCAAGGAAGGCCAGATAGGCACGGCAGGTACAAGTTTCACCTCCTTCGGCGGCGCGCGAAAGACCGACGCGGTCAGCCTCTGGACCGATGTCACGACGGTATTCACGCAGGCTGCACAGGATCAAAGCCCCGAGGTCAGCGGGATCATCGATGAAGTGGGTCACGTATGCCGTGCGCTGGATGCCACAGGCGACGGGGCAAACGCCCTTGGGGCAGCCTGCGCGGAGGTGCATCGCGTCGCCGACGCGGACAAGAGCACCGGCCGCACGTCGTTGACAATCCTCAACGCGATCCTCATCTCCTACGAGATCGACAAAGTCGCCACCTACGGGATACCCATCTACGGGGGTCTGCTGCGGGCTGGCATCGACAAGATGATCGAACTCAACAAAGTGCTATACGCCCAAGCCATGGACAGTCTGATGGAAGGCATCAGCGGCGCTGTCGACATGGCCGCCAAATCCAACACCGCCATTTACACGCTTGCCACAACGAGCGCTGAACCACTGTCCTCGATCCTGGACCGCACACCACGGCAGACCAACCCCGTGCGAAATCGCGACGAGACACAGAACAAGCAAGCTGGCGACGAAGGCGAACGCCGGGCGGGGATACCCGAAGGCGCGCCCAAGCAGGAGGTGGAAGTCAAGCTCGACGGCAAGCCCGTGGCTGTCGTCCCCGACTTGATCGACACCGAGAATCAGAATGTCGTTGAAGTAAAGAACACCAACGAGATTCGTCCGTATACGCAGCAGATCCGCGCTGAGGCCGAGTATGCCCAGCAGCAGGGCTATACGATGACGCTAGTGGTCGACCACCGGACGCAGATCAACGATCCACAGATCCAACAGATGATCGACTCGGGCCAGATTCAGTTGGTACGCAAAGAACTTGACGATAACAATGACCTTTAGCAGCGATGCCGGAACGTATGTCGACGATGAGTGATCAGCAGCCCCTAACCGGCGCCGAGCGCCTCGCGCAGCTGCGTCAGGCGATAGGTGCGATCGAATCGGCTAGCGCCGACCTCGTGCGTCAGCCGCGCCCGCCCGCAGAAGACTACGGGGGCGCGCAGGCTTCAAGATCCGACACGCCAGAATCAATCACCTACGTCGGGATGCCCGAGGGCGACGATTGGATGCGGCGGATTCCGGCCCGGTACCACGACGGCCAGGATGGTTTCGACCGGCGCATCATGGAAGAACTGGCCGCGGTCGGCGCGCCCTGCTACACGCTCAATGACCTGACCAAGGCGCGTACTGTGCCGCAAGGTATTCCGATTTTCGTCGACTGGCTGAATCATCTAGAGGAGCGCATCCCCGGGCCGGAGGACCACCACCGACAAGCGATTCGGTCCAACCTGATCCGAAACCTCAATGACCCTGCCGCGCGGGGAAACCGCGACGCCATCGACGCCCTCATCAACCAACTTGAGCGTCGGCCGCCACTTCCCGGAGGTGCCACCGGGTTCGCCGGGTTCGCACTCAAGCGGATCGCAACCAAGAGGGACTTCCCCCGCGTCGCGCAACTGATTGAGGATTTGCCGCCCGAGATGTCGAAAGGGCCTTTGATCGAATACCTGGGCAAGGTGAAGACGCCCGAAGCGCTCGATATCGCCTTGCGGTACCTCGACACCGAGTGGACGTACTACTCGCTCAAGGCATTGATCGCCATGAAACCAGCCGGTATCCGGTCCCGCGTTGAACCCCATCTGCAGGACCCGAACGCAATGATCCGGCGGCTTGCTAGGCGAGCGCTAGAGAAGCTTCCCGAATGACCGACGACGCCTTCATTGACTTGGAAACCGTCCAAGGTCAGGCAGCGTTGATGGCGCAGACGCGCGAGGCCATCGAAGCCATCGGCTCGGTTGCGGCGTCCTCGCCTGACGATCTCGTCCGTGTGTGGGTCTCTGTTTCTGGCAGCGTCGTCGACATCGAACTCGATGAAGTTACCCATCGGCTCGACCGGGACGAACTGGCCCGCCTCATCACCGCGACCGCGCAGCGAGCTGCCCAGAACGCTGCCATGCAGGTGGCCGGCGTCCTCGCCGAGGTCGAACACCGCAGGGATCTATTGCTTGAGCAGCTGACCGATATCGATCCCGATACTGCTGCGGCGCTTCGGCAGGCTGCCAAAGCGACCCGGTCACCAGCGCCGCCTCCGGGGGACCCCTTCAGCTCCTATCATCCGCTGAATGATAGTAATGCGAGCGATGATTGGTGACGACATTCGTCGGATTTAAGTCGCCGTCTGCCACATCTGGGGCGGGGTTTGAAATCGGATGGTGCCGACGAGTGTCAACAACTTCCCAAAGTTGACCCCGTAATATTTTCTGAACTTTGACCCCTGTGGGGTGACGATGCTGGCTGTCGATGCGGGTTGACCCCGAATTCGTACTACGTGTCGATCCGCCGCGGTGGTCGAGCGGCCCGATATTCAGAGCGCAGTCGGTTGCCATGCTTGTTGGGCGACTCGATGGAAGTTTTGCCATGTGACGGCCTGTATCTCGGCCTCAGTCCAACCCCGGTTGCCGAGGTGTTCGCCCACGGCGAGGAGGTTCTCCAGGGGCATCCATTGGATAGGCCCTCAGCGGGTGTAGCTCTCGTCGAACAGGTGTGGGCTGCGGGTGAGTTCGTCGAGGAAGTCGGCGTAGTCGAAGGAGAAGTCACTGCTGAGGCCGACGTGGTCGATGCCGATCAGTTCGACTGCGTACTCAAGGTGGCGAGTGAGCGCCGACCGCGGGTGATGTGCTGGTCAGTCGGCGTAGAGAATCGGTCATGGGTCCCTATTGTCGAGACTCAACAGCATGGAACCGATGACTCCGCGGCCCCCGGACCTATGCCTGCGGCAAGGCAATCGATGCACGAACCGAACATGACTCGTGTGGAACAGGAGTTCGGTGGACCTTGTCGAAGTAGCTGCCAAGTATGGGAGACAGATCCATAGGTTCAAGGCAGCATCCGCCCAGCACGACTCCAACGCTGGCAACGAATGCTGATAAAACACCTGCCCAAGATGACAGTTGCTTGTCTAGTGGGAGCGTGGGTAAAAGCACTCCGGCAATTCTCGATCACTCTTATTGGACGTGCGGTCAGGAGTCACGTCGCCACTCAGTGATCTTGCGGCCCACCGCGTCCACGGCACTGGTCGCGGCCTGTCCGACCCCGTCGACGATGCCACCGAGACCGTCCCGGATGCCCTTGATCAGTGGATCGTCGGATTGGTCGAAGCCGTCGCGGTAATGACCGGCCGCGGCGCTCACATCATCGACGAAGCGGGTGGAGTCCTCGCCTCGCGTGGGATAGTCACCGCGCATGACGGCGCCGTACCCGCCGGAATCCACCCACGAGGTCAATGCCGCCGCGCGCAGCACCGAGAACGGATGGGTACGCATCTCCAGGTTCAGCAGCTTGAGCACACCGTCGCGCATGTCGCCGGTCCGTTCGTACTCGCGGGCCTGGGCCAGGAACGCCTGAGAATCCAGCTTGTCCAGATGCTTGCCGCCGGCCAGTTTCATCTCCACGCGGATCGCCGTGTCGAGATCCTGAGCGCAGAGCAACCCGGCGCGGTCACCGGACAGCTCGGACTTGCGCTGCCACTCCATCAGTGCCGCGACGATCGCGCGCAACGCCCACCCACCCAACGGGATGAATCCGAACGAATCCGCCAGCCGCAGAAGGTGCATAAGCATGGTGCGGTACACGGCGTGCCCGCTGAGCGCATGCCCGAGTTCGTGGCCGATGACGAACCTCAGCTCGTCGTGATCCATCAGTTCGTACATGGCGGAAGTGATGACGATGAACGGGGTATCCATGCCGATGCAGAACGCATTGACTTCTGGGGACTGGTACACGAACAGATCTGGGCGATCGGGGACGTTGAGCACGTCACTGCACTGGTCCAGCAGCGCGTCGAGGTCGCCGAACTGCCGCGGCCCTACCTTCGCGCCGCTGGCCAAGTACAACAGCCGGTGCTGGCGCTCGCGCAACATCGCCGATAGCACCTTGAGGACCTGGTCGAAGCCCTTGAGACGACGCAGCGCGCTGAGTGCGACACGGTCGGAGGGGTGCTCCCAGGCGCGTGAACTGATGCCGGGAAGGGTGATCCGCGTGCTAGCGGGCTGGGTCATCGCGGTTGCTCCTTGGCCACCTACCCGAGCCTAGGGGGCATTGCGGGCATCGGCGTGCACCAGTTCGCCCGCACGTCAGCCCGCGAGGCGTGCCCCCTTGATGCCGCGCGGCTCATCGAGCACCCCGCAGGAGTGCGATTCGTTGCTTGTCTACGTCCTCGGATGAAATGTCATCTGATGTCCCATTGGACATCTGGACGAGATTCCACCCATCGAGCCAGCGGTAGCACTGGTGGCCGGCCGCTGGTCATCGCCCGGGGACCACTCCCGCGGAAGCTGCGACCGGGCTTTCGGACCCCCGACGATCTGAGTGGCCGCCGACGACACCGACCGAGCGATCCACCGCAGCAGGGTGCGCCTATGCCTCATCCAAACTCGGCCGGTAGTCCGCCACTTCGGCCTCAGCAGCGAGCAACGCAGCCAACTCGCCCTCCTGCTGGGCGACGAATACACCGATGACCTGCCGACACACCTCCGGCACGCTGACCCCGCGCATATCAGCAATACGTCTCAACCCGAACAGCATTGACGTCGACACGTGAAACTGCACGGCGAACTGACCGCAAGAACCATCCTCGGGAGGTAACCCCGGACCAACGACCGCCGGATGATCCGATCCGAATACGTCGACATCAGCACGGCGAACCCTCTCAACGGCCCCACCATTAGCGCCGCCAGCAACGCCCTTGTCCGGGTCGCGGAACTCCTCGTGGCTGAACAAACCCATTGTGCCCACGCTAGACCTTGCCGAATGCCGAAGCCGCCGACTGCGTGGCCGACGCGGCGCGCGTGGCGCGATGGTCGGGCACGGTCGGCGGCGTTCTCCCGGCGATCACCCTGTCGGTGTCTCCGATCTGGTCCTACCCGGGAACCCAGACCGCGGGGACCGACGTGGCGATGTGGGCTCTCACCCATCACGATCGCCTAGTGGTGACCGAGGTACCCGATACCGTAGGCGTCACGGTGTGGTTCGTCCTCTGCGCCGCAGTGTGGACGTACCTCCATGATCGACTTCCCGCCAGATCAATGGTGCCGACCTGCTTCGTCGCCGGCTTCGTCGGTTGCGTGACACTGCTGCTCGGCGGGTTCACGGCGTTCGATCTTCTGCTCTATCGAACCCACGCTGCCGACCGCACTGAGTGGACACATCTGAGCGTCGATGAAGTGGGGGTGTCAGACACCCCGCCGCTGCCCACCCGTCTCATGAGTACTGGGGAACTCGATGAAGCCGTCGACCTCGGCACGCGGAATGCCGGTGCCGAGATCACCGTGCGCCTGATGAGGTTCCAACGAATGCGTCGATCGCCCAACCGCCGGCAATCCACCATCGGCCCGAGCAGCCGTGCAGGAATGTGGCCGCGTCTTGCGGCGTGCGGCCCTTCCACGGACTCTAGAGCCGCACCACCTCGGCAGGGTCCAGCACGGTTGCAGTATGCGTGCGCCGACATCGTCGATTTCCTCGGGGGCCAAAATCGTGATAATCCAGCGCCGATTCTATTGCGCCAAGCGGGATTTTATGGCTTCTGCGGCACGCCAATAGCGTCATAGTCATGGAGCGGAGCCTTCAGTCAGCCGTAGAACTCATGGCCGCATTGCGTGCTGGCGAGGTGTCGTCGGTGGAACTGATCGAGGAGGCCATCACTCGTATCGAGCGTGATGACAAGGTGATCAACGCGATCTGTGTCCGTGATTTCGATGGTGCGCGAGTTGCCGCGTGCGCTGCCGACCGGGCCCGCGCCCGCGGCGAAGACCTGCCACTGCTCGGGATTCCGGTGACGGTCAAAGAGTCGTACAACGTCGTCGGGCTACCGACGACCTGGGGCATGTCGCAGTACAGGAACTACCTGCCAACCGAGGACGCCGTTAAGGTGACTCGACTAAGGGCCGCTGGTGCGGTGGTTCTCGGTAAGACAAATGTGCCCTTCATGCTGCAAGACCTGCAGAGTTTCAATGAGATCTACGGCGCCACCAACAACCCGTGGGATCACGGCCGTACTGCAGGTGGATCCTCGGGCGGATCAGCAGCTGCTCTCGCGTGCGGTTTCGGGGCACTGTCGATCGGCTCGGACATCGCCGGTTCTCTGCGTACCCCCGCACATTTCTGCGGTGTGTACGCTCACAAGCCGACATTTGGGCTGCTGCCCAACCGTGGCCACCTTCCCCCGCCCATGCCGGCGCTACCCGTCGATGGTGACCTCGCCGTCGTTGGGCCGATGGCCCGCACTGCCGGTGACCTCACCTTGCTGTTAGACGTGATGGCCGGACCCGACCCATGCACATCGGGCGTTGCTTACGACCTGGACTTGCCGCCTGCCCGCCATCAACGGCTCCGCGACTACCGTGTCCTCATCCTTGACGAGCATCCACTCATCGCGACCGGGTCTGCTGTGCGAGCCGGTCTGAACCGCGTCGCCGACGCGCTCGGCACGGCCGGCGTCCGTGTCGAATGGCATAGTCCCCTGCTGCCTGATTTGATCGCTGCGGCAACGCTTTACGTTGAACTGCTCACCTCCCATGCGGCCGCCGGTTACCCCGTCCAGAGGTACGAGCAGCTCCAAATCGACGCCGCGAGTATGAATGCCGACGAGCGTGGTTACGCCACTGCGTGGTTGCGCGGCCCTGTGTTCAGCCACCGCGACTGGGTCGGGGCAAACAACCGTCGTGAACTGCACCGCCACCTCTGGCGCCAGTTCTTCGCGCGGTTCGACGCGATCGTGTGCCCGATCACGCCCACTCCTGCGTTCCCGCACGATCACCAAACCACTTTGATGAAACGGCGCATCGACATCGACGGCCGCGAGTACGAGTTCACCGACCAACTCGTCTGGGCTGGCCTCGCGACCATGCCCGGCTTGCCCGCCACCGCAATACCTGCGGGCCGCTCCCTCGAAGGGCTACCGGTAGGAGTGCAGCTCATCGGCCCGATGTTTGAGGACCGCACCGTACTGCGCCTGGCCGAACTACTCGAACAGACCATCGGCGGCTTTCACGCGGTCGGCGCGACCAAGTGCGCCAAGGGCGACAGCAACGATCGATAGGAGCATGACCTCACCCGCCGGCTGTCTCGTTTCTCAAGATGCGAGACGGGCGCGGGCGTTGTCGGAATCTGGCAAGTCAACCCCAGGGAGGTGCCCTGTCGCCCGGGGTTGTGCGTTCGGCCCATGCATTCACGATACTGTTCGGCTATTCCCGGAAGATGTCGGCATCCACCCTTCATTTCCTCGGCGTAGGTGACGAACGAGGAACCGGGCTGACGAACGACCCAATGACTCAACCTATTTGAATGCGCGGCATCCTGCAGGGCGCGCCGCGCCTGCATCAGTCATCCGACACGGCGATGATCGGGTTGAAGGCCGAATCGATGGACCAACTTCATCCCAGCCCTCCCAAGCTCGACGAGTCGCATGATCTGGTCGAGGCCACCAACGTCGACTGTCGTGCTGAGGTGAAGTTGCGGGTTCTCGCTCGCGCTCACTCTCGACTGGTATCGAAGAGTCTCAGCGGCCGAAGCCGACCGACTCAGCCACCGCGCGCTGATTTTCCAAGGCAACCAAACGGCCAGTCAGTGCCGCGTGTACGGCGTCGTAGGAGTCGTCGCCAAGGGTCAGCCGCAGCGGCGGATGGGTCTGACGGGTGGTCTGGAAGACCACGGCGGCGATCTTGTCCGGGTCACCGGTCATCGCGCTCGCGTCGGCGTCCTGAAGCTGGCGTCTGACCTGATCCACCGGAGTACCGCGATAAGCGGCCAACTCCGAAGCGAACGTCAGATTGTCCTTGAAACCCGTTCGTGTGCCGCCAGGTTCGACCAACGTCACGTGAACGTCGAATCCGGACACCTCCTGATTGACGCTCTCGCTGAACCCCTCCAGGCCCCACTTCGCGGCGTGGTAGGAGCTGTGCGTGGGAATGGCGACCTGACCGCCCATGCTGGAGATCTGAATGATCCGGCCGCCACCTTGCTCGCGCATCGGCGCCAGAAGGGCGCGTGTGATGAGCAGCGGCGCCATCAGCATGACGTCCAGCTGCCCACGGATCTGCTCCACGGTCATCTCCTCCGCAGCGCCGACTACCGCAAAACCCGCGTTGTTGACCGCCACGTCCACCGGGTCCGTCGCGACCAGCCGGTGGATCACCTCGTCGACGTCGTCGAGCCGGGCGAGATCGAGAACCTGCTCGCTGAGGCGACCGCCGTACTCCTCGGTCAGGTCGCTTAGCGCGCCGGCGCGACGCACGGTCGCGGTGACCCGATCTCCTTGCTGTAACACGTGTTCGACGAGACGGCGGCCGAGGCCACCGGACCCTCCAGTGATCAGCCAGTGGCGGACGGCCTTGTCGGCGATTCCCGGCATCGATACTCCTCGGATTTCGTTCAAACAGTGTGTGGCGGGTGAAGCGTCAGAAGAGCGCCACCTTCTCGCCGTCGACCAGGGTGTCCAGCGCCGTGAAGTCTTCCAGTCGTCACTTCATGCTGACACAGCGGAAGCTATCGAAGATGGTCGTTGCGAGCGGGGTGGTTCGGCGTTGTGTCATTGCGGTCGGGACGCCATGGTCACGGCGATGACGCTGTTGATGACGATCGCGGTCATCGTGCGCGTCACTGCCTCACGGGCCGCCGCTGGGCCGAAGTCGCCGCGTCCGAGTTTCTCCGCACGGGCGATGACGGTGGAGTTCCAGGGAATCTCCGGATGAAATTGCGTCAGTGCCCCACTTGCCCAGAGCAGGGCGGCAAGCGCGGCAACACGCGGTGTGGGCGTGGCATCTTCGACGAGAACGGCACGGACATCCTTCACGAGTTCGGCGCGTCGCTTGGTTCTGCCGCCGATCAGGGTGGTGATCGTGAACAGGCCCAGTGCCTTGCGCTTCTCCTCGCGGACATCGCCGCGAGCGATCAGACGCTCCAATACCGGTCGCCGCAGCGTCGGACCGACCGCGGCAAGGACTGCCTGAACTGCGCGCGGTCGTTCGGACACGTACCCCCAGGCCGAGTGGAACAGTTCGTCTGACGGCCGGTCCCCCCGTACCGCCGCCACGGCTACGGTGCCATGGCGTTCCGTCGTGGCCGCGATGTGATCGCCGAGTGCCATCTCCGCAAGCACCGCTGCGCCGAGTACGTAGTAGAGGGTGGTCTCCCCGGCGATGGTTCCCGACTCCGGCTGGAACAGTAGGAGAAGTAGGTCCTCGGCCAGAGTCGGCGGGGGCAATTGCGCGGTGTCGGTCACGAGCCCGGCACTCCTTTCGGCGCTCAACGTGTCAGAACTGAGTGGTGCCACCGTCGACGTAGACCTCGGACCCGGTCATGTAGGAACTTCCGTCGGAGGCCAGGAAGGCGATCACACTGCCGATCTCCTCGGCGCGCGCCCGGCGTTTCATGGGCACGGTGGAGGTCATGTCGGCTAGCGCGGCGTCGGCCCCGGCGAAGAGGTCGGCCAGGCCCGGTGTCTCGGTGAGACCCGGAGCGACGACGTTGACGCGGATCTTGCGGTCGACGAGTTCTGCGGCCCAGCTGCGCGCCAGGGACCGGATCGCAGCCTTTGACGCGGCATACACACTCGCGCCGGGTAACGCCTTGACGTCGCCGTTGGAGCCGCACAGGATGATGGACGCGCCCTCGCGCAGCAGCGGAAGGGCGGCCTGCACCGCGAAGGTCACCCCGCCGACGTTGGTGTCGAAGATCTTTCTGTGGTGCTCCCATGTGAGACCGCCCAACGTTGCAAATTCGTTGATTCCCGCATTGGCGAAGACGATGTCAAGCCGGCGTCCGGTGGCTTCGATGGTGGCCGCGACACGGTCGAGATCGACCTGCTCGGTCACGTCGGCGCGAATGGCCTGCGCCTGAGCAGCGCCGATACTGGAAGCGGCGTCGTCGAGGGCGTCTTGGCGACGTCCGACCAGGAAGACGTAGGCCCCTTGCTTCGCCAGCGCCCGTGCTGCGGCGAGGCCAATCCCGGACGTGGCTCCAGTGACGAGTGCGTTCTTTCCGGTCAGGTCCGACATGAGGTCCTCCAGTTTTGTACCAATCGGTTGCAGTGTGAACATACCAGTTTTGTACCGTTCGGTAGAAGTAGCCGACGTGCGGGGATAGACTGATCCGCATGAGCGCAGAGCAACGGCACGCGGGAGGCCGACCACGCTCGTTCGACGAGGGCCAGGCGCTCGACGGGGCCATCGACGTCTTCTGGCGTCTCGGTTACGAAGGCGCGTCCCTGGCCGAACTCACCGAGGCGATGGGCATCAACAAGCCGAGCATGTATGCCGTGTTCGGCAGTAAAAAGGAACTCTTCGTTTATGCCCTGGAGCGTTACGGCCAGCGCTACCACGAACATCTGCGTCAGGTGCTGTCGGAACCCCGCGCCTACGACATCCTCGAGTCGTATTTGCGTGACACCGCCAAGGCCGTGCGTGCCGGGAACTCGCTGGGGTGTCTGTCGATTCAGGGTGGCATTTCCTGCGGGCCGAGCAACGCGCGCATACCGCAGCTGCTCGCCGAGTATCGCCACGGGATCCAAGAAGCCATCGCCAAAGCCCTTGCGGCGGCTGACGATGCGCCGTACACCGACACTGAGGCTCTGGCGGGATTCGCGGTGACGATCGGACAGGGCCTTGCGGTCCAGGCCGCCGCAGGAGTGCCGCAGGCCAGGCTCGACACCGTCGTCGACGTGGCCCTTGCCGGCCTGGCGATGCAACTGGTCGCAGCTCTGCGAACCGACGACGCGGACGGTCGCTCACGCCGACGAACTGCGACCACGTCATGAACACGCCCACAGCGGTGGCATCGTGCCCGACGTGGAGTTTCTGCGGTGTCCTGCGCCGGTAACTCGGTTCCCGTTGTGCCACAGCGACTCACTTCTACCGTCTAGCTCCCGTAGTCGGGCAGCCCGCCGATAGACACCGCGTTCTCGGTGACCGGCCGCGGTGGTGCGAGACGGGCTGGGGTGCGCCTTGGCACCATCACCATCGACATCAGGAACAAGCCGACGAGAACAACGGCCGTCGCGCGATCGCCGACCCGCTGAGTGGTCGATCAGGTCCGCAGGGAGGCGAACCCCGCGAACTCCGGCTGCCACAGCCGTGGTTGGTGGGTGAACGCCTGTGTCGTGCCCGAGTTACCAGCCGCACCACGAGGCGCTGCGTTAGCGTGGGGCGCGTGAGCGTCGCGAAACCGCCCATCGTCACCGCGAGCGAGTGGGAGGACCGTCTGGCCGACCTCGGCCGACGCGAGGAAGCGGTGGCCGCCGAGATCGACAAGCTCGTCGCGGCGCGTAAGCGGATGCCGATGGTGCGCGTCGAGCGCGACTACCGCTTCGATGGGCCCGACGGGGTGGTCTCCCTCCTGGAGTTGTTCGAGGGCCGCAGCCAACTGATCCTCTACCGTTTCTTCTTCGAGGAGGGAGTCAGCGGCTGGCCCGATGCGGGCTGTGTCGGATGCTCGTCCTGGGCCGACGGTGTCGCGGATTTGCGCCTCCTGCACGCTCGCGACATCACCTTCTCGATGGTCTCGCCCGCGCCGCAGCCGAACCTGCAGGCGTATGCCGAGCGGATGGGCTGGACCGACCTGCCCTGGTACACGATCGGGTCGGACTCCTTCACTTCCGACTTCGGTGCGACGGAGTGGTTCGCGCTCAACGTGTTCCTGCGCGACGGCGACGACGTCTACCGCACCTACTTCCTCCAGCACGGCACGATGGTGAGCCACATCGGCAGCGTGACCAGCCTGGCCTCGCTCACGCCCTACGGTGGTCAGATTGAGGGAGAGGAGGTGCCGGAGGGTTGGCCCCAGGCGCCGATGTCTTTCTGGATGCGCCGCCACGACGAGTTCGACGAACCGGCGCCGTCGGCCCGCCGCTGACAGCACTCCGAAGAAGGTTGCGTCGAGACAGCGGATCGTGGGGATTTGGCACGTGCCAGCTCATTGCGTCGGAAATCCGTTGCACGGTTTGGCGCCGCCCGATTACCGTCGCCGTCGACTCCGCCCAAGTCGTATCTACCCGGTAAGGGTGCGACCTACCGCGCACGGTGAGGGTGGCTGCCCGTTCGAGCCGGGCCGGAGCCGGAGGACTCACCGCGGCGCGGAGCGATCGGGGTCCTCACCCACAGCCGCGCCCGGAGCGAATGTCGCTGGCCCCGGCGCAGCCGCTTTCGCATCGCCTTCGTGGACCAATCTTGCAGTGCTACATCGAGGCCGACCTCTCCTCGCCCTGCTCGCTACCATGCGACGCATGCCCATCAAGCTAGAGAATGTCGGCATCGCGGTTCGCGACCTCGACGCAGCGATCGCATTCTTCACCGACCTCGGTCTCACCGTCATCGGCCGTGACACCGTCTCGGGTGAGTGGACCGAGACCGCCGTCGGACTGGATGGCAACCACGCCAACATCGCAATGCTTCAGACACCAGATGGCCACGGCCGTCTCGAACTCTTCGAGTACATCCATCCTTCCGCGATCGAGACGACGCCCACCGCTCCCAACGAGATTGGCATGCACCGCGTCGCCTTCTCGGTCGATGACATCGACTCAGCACTGGAGACGGCCGCGAGGCACGGCTGCCATCCGCTCCGCGGCGTCGCGACCTACGGGGACGCGTACAAGCTCACCTACGTGCGCGGTCCCAGCGGAATCATCGTGATGCTCGCCGAGGAATTGACGAAGAACTGACCTCGGCCCGGCGACGAGGTTGACGCGCCGTAGCGGGTGTTCAGCGCCAGCGCAGCTCGGTCACGTCCGTGATGTAGAGCATCAAGAAGGGATCCGTGGCCCGAAGCAGCAGTGGCGCGGACACTGCCGTGTGCACGGAGTAGCCCTCGACGTGATGCCAGTCGACGACGTCGCCGTCCTTGGCCGCTTCCAGCAGTCTCATGCAGTCAGCAGGCGTCGCCTCCGCGTGACCAGCCAGCAGCGCCGAGAGGTCGAGGCCGATCATCGCGCCGTCCGCATATCCGAAAAGCGAAACCAAGGCTGGGTTGGCGTATGCCACCACCGCATCGGGGGCGATCCCCATCACCGCACCGGGCATGCGATCGAGCAGCACCCGCGCTGGGAGGTGATCGAGCAGTCCTTCGAGGTCGGTGGGTTGGTCCAGTTGGCGGCGATCGTGCACGTGCCCCACCCCAGCTTCCTCGATCGTTGCTTCGTGCGAGTGATGCGACGGTTATCGAGCCATTCGTTAATTGGCTATGTTCACCGTACCGCGCTTACTGGTTTACCGGGATGGTCGGAGACCCTCCGGGCCGTGCAGGCAACGGGCGGCGAGGCACCCTGCGCGAGCGCGCCGCGTTCGTATCTCTGGCATCTGCGGAGTGCGGAGAGAAGCGGCGGCTTCCGTGGAGGCGACCCGCTCGACAGTCGATGCCCGCGGAGCGACCATCGTGGAGCTGACACCTGCGTGACGTCCCGACCGGCTTCGGCCAAGGGTTGGGCGACGTGAAAGAGGCGAACATTCGTGCGCAGTGGCCGAGGAAGGCGTGGGTGCCCTACGACCGAGCGCTGGTGCTCGAGTGAGCCGTACGCCGCAGATCGACCCGAGGGCACGCAGGGGGGCGCTGCAGTCAACGCACTTCCGCTGTCCTGCAATGCCATAGGCTGCACCGGTGGCGATTCGGGACTGGTCGAGGGCGAAGATCACGTTTCTCATCGGACTGCCCGTGTTTCTTGTCATCGCCGTCCCGATGGTCGTATTGGCGTACCGCAGCGAGCCGCCACGGGTCAGCGGAGACTGCGTACACGTCGACCAGGCGTTGCGGCACTGGATGGCTGTGCTGCCTCGTATACAGCTCGGCATGGCCGAGGCAGGTGACACCAACCTGCTTCCCGACGTCGTCGCCGCGGCCCGATCAGTCCGAGGCGAAGCGGAGGCAATCCAGGACCCGGCATTGCGGTCGACGGTCACGACACTCGCAGATGACCTCGATCGAGTCAGCAGCGGAAGCTCTAGCAGTCCACCGAAGAGCTTCCCGGACCAAGACTTCGTCGGTGGGTTGCAGAACTCGATGTCGACAGGCCACGCCTTGAAGCTTGCGTGCCCGGCTGCCGTCAACGACCCGTTGCCCACGCAGTAGCACCGATCAGGCGCACGACAGTCACGGCCTCGGCTGGCTGCCTTCAACCCCGTTGATGCCCAGTTTGTCGACGAATCGGGGCCTGCTTCGGGACAGCTCGCCACGATATGTGTCGGCCCAGTCGCCGAACGGGTGATGGGCCAGATGCTCGTTGCGCGGCCACTACTCGAGTCAGGTCGTCGTCGGCGCACCGATGAACTCGACACCGGCAGTGATCGCGGGTCGGTGGCGGAGGATCCGATAGTGAGCCAACCGCCCGAGTCCCTTCGTCGTCAGCAGTCGCGCGCCCGGCCACGCCGCTGCGAGTCGCTGGCTGGCCGCGTACGGCGCATCGGGGTCGTCCGGATCGTGAATGACGAGCAGCGGCGGGTAGCCGGCGAGGCGGCCGACGTGCTCCATGTTCGTCTCGTGGAGCGGCATACCGATCCGCTTCTCGAGGCGGCGCTGCAGCCCGGCCCGAATACGGCGTCCGAAGCCGTGCCGCGCCGCGAACAAGTCCAGATATAGCGGGAAGTCGCCCATCGGCGAGAGCAGAACCAATCGGCCGACAGCGGCGCCTTCGGCCGCCGCGCACACCGTGGCATTTCCGCCGAGCGAATGGGCCACCACCGCATGGGCCGACCCGTGTGCCTCGATGACGGCTGTGATCGCCGCAGCGCACTCGACCGACGTGGTCCGCCCCGGCGCGAGCGCGCCGTGGTCGGATTCGTTGTGGCTGGGCAGGTCGAACGCGATTACGCGGTACCCGGCTGCGACCAGTGGCTTGATGAACATCGCAAGATGCGGACGCCGGCCGCCCCAGCCGTGGACCAGGTAGACCGGCGGTCCCTCGCCCCATTCCTCGCCGACGACCCGGTGCCCATCCCAGTACGCCTCGAGCGGCTTCCCCGGCGCGACACCTGGCGGCAGCCGCAGAGCCGATTCCATGACGGGCGGTGTGCACCACAACTCCACCGCCCATCGAGAGCCGACGCTGGGTGCGAGCCGTTCGAGAATGCGGAAACGCCTGCGGACGTCGTCGGCGACCGGAGGAAGGATCTCGGAGCCGACGACATCGAGTGGGGGTATCGCCCCCACCGGGGCCGACTCCGAGGCTCGGTCAGGCTTTCGTTCTGTCATGGCCGACGATCAGGTCAAGTGGCACGCGGCGACCCTAGCAGCGTGCAGCGGGCTCCTGATCACGTGGGAACGCGCGGATGGCTACTGCCGAAGCAGCGGAGCACTGCGGTAGCTCCACATGCCTATCGAGCTGAACGCGTCGCGGTAGATCGAGAGAAGCTCGTCGGGAGCTGCGGTGGCGAGTTCGGCGAGCGGCTTGTCTGCACTTCCGGTGCCGGCGAACACGAAATCCCTACCCAGCGTTTCTGCGGCGGCGAGTTGGAACACCGTCAACGCGCGACGGATGTGACTGGCCGAACTGATGATCAGCGCGTGTGTCGCTCGCACTCTGGCCAGGACTTCGACACCGTAGGCGGCGTTCTCGACCGTGGAGCGCGCGAAGTTCTCGTCGAGAATGCGATCGGCCGCGACGCCATTGTCGATGAGCCATTCCTTCATCGATTCACCTTCGGTTCGCCCCGATTGCTCGACGCCGCCGGTGACGACGATGGGTGCGTCCGGCCAGCGTTGTGCCGCAGCCTTCGTCAGCTGGAGGCGATCGATCAGGATGTCGTCCATCGACCCGTCTTCCCGCAGCGCGTAGCCCAGCGTGACGATGGCGAGCCCCGGCTCCGGTAGCGCCGGCAGGGCGTCGGTCAATGGGGTCGAGACCTTCTGATCGATCGTCGCGAACATGGCGTTCAACTCCTGGGCGCGTGCAGGGTCCAGCGTGCGGAGCCGATCGATGTAATTGGCGGCGTCGGCTTGGCGACCGAGATGGCGGGACCAGCCGGCCAGATACGATTGAGCGTCAACGTCATTGGGTGCCGTGGTGAGCGCGCTCTTGTAGAGCTCGACTGCGGCGCCGACGTCCTTGCGGGCGATCTGCGCGGACGCGGCACTGAAGAGGAGGTCGTTCCGGTAGGGAGCAAGCTCGTGTGCCTGCATCAAGCGGTCGGCGACGACCTGCATGTTGTCGGCCGTCTTGTCGGTGTTGCCGGCCGACGACGCTCTTGCCGGCGATTCGAACGCCTCCTCCGCCTCGTCCAGCAGTTTCTCGACCCGTTCGTACGTGCTCCCACCGCCCGCCGACATCGTCTCCGACGTCGAGGATGTCGGGGGGTCGGTGCGATCGTTGGCGCAGGCCCCACCGCCGAGAGCGAGGGCGATGGCGACGGGAATGGTGAGCGCGCGGCGCGTGCGTGAGTGGCTCATGAAGCGACGTCTCCCTGGCGATCGGCTGTGAGAACCACCGTACTGCCCGCACCTCAATCGACGACATAGGCCATGTCTTCACGCGACGCCGTTCAGGGCCCGCCTCGGCCAGGATGATCAGGTCGGGAAATCCGAGCTACGAGAGAGTGTTTCATTCCCTCGGATGTCGGCAAGAGATTGCTCCAGCGTATCGATGACGGCGTCGTAGCCTCCATTGCCCAGAACCAGCCGGCGTGGGGCCGGATCCTGGGCCATCGCCGCGATCACCGCACGGGCACCACGGTGCGGATCGCCGGGTTGCACGCCGTCCATCTCGACGAAGGCAGCGCGGACCTGCTCCAGCATGCCGTGATACTCCGAGATCGGCTCCTCGATGGGCTCGTTGGCGAAGCCGGCGTAGGCGTTCGTGCGGAACGCTCCTGGTTCGACCGTCATGACGGAGATGCCCTGTGCTGCGACCTCGTCGCGCAACGCATCGGTGATGGCTTCGATGGCGAACTTCGTCGCACTGTAGTAGCCGAAGCCGGGCGCTGATACGAGCCCGGCGACCGAGGACACATTGACGATCCACCCGTTCCCGCGGGCGCGCATCCCCGGCAGCACGGCACGCGTCACTGACAGCACTGAGAAGAAGTTCAGCTCGAACATCCCCCGCAACGAGGACTCGTCCATTCCTTCGATCGATCCGTACCAACCGCGGCCGGCGTTGTTGACCAGAACGTCGATACCGCCGAAGTGCTCCTCGGCGGCATGCACCGCACGCTGCACCTGCGCCGCGTCGGTGAGTTCCAGCTGCACGACGAGAACGCGGTCGCCGTACTGGTCGGCCCACGTCGCCAGCTCCTGCGGACGCCGGGACGTGAGTACCACCCGGTCGCCGGCCTCGAGTGCCGCCTCGGCGAACGCCATCCCGAAGTTGCCGGGGGTGCCTCCGGTGATGAACCACCTCTTGCTCATGGTTCGATCACCACCCGGCTGATCAGAGCGCCGTTCAGTGTGAAGCGGTAGTGCAGGTCGGCGACCCCGCCCGGGAAGTCGCCCTCGAGGTGCTGTCGAACGTCGACAGTCGTACCGGTCTGTCGTTCGAGCACCGTCGCACCGGTGAACTCGGCGGTGTAGGTGAACTCGGCGGCCGCGGTGGCCACCCAGGACCCGATCTCGTCGTGTCCCGTGAAGTCGTGGCCTTCATCGGTCACCACCGCGTCGGTGCTGAGTGTGGCCAGCGCCCGATCCGCCTCATGGGCATCTATAGCAGTCATGAACGTTCTTACGGTCTGTGGGAGTGCATCCCAGTCAGTGGTGTTGGTCATGACCCAACGTTGGATCTTCCCCCAAGGGGAAGGTCAACCCCCGGTCCGACTCCGTCATGATGTTGACCCTCCCCCAGGGGGAGGCTTGAGAATGACCGTGTTCCATCACGTCGGCGACGCACACGCAGAGGAGGACGCCATGGGCGCACAGGTCTCGATCGGAGACTTCGCAGTGATGACCAGTCTGAGTAGGAAGGCGCTACGCCACTACCACGACATCGGCATTCTCGAACCCGCCCACATCGATCCGTACACCGGCTACCGCTTCTACGACACCAGCCAGGTCGATCACGCCCACTTCATTCGCCGGTTCCGATCGCTGGGCATGTCCATTCCCGACATCAAGGCGCTACTGAGCACCGACGACGCCGGAGCCCGCACCGACATCATCACCACTCATCTCGAACAGATGGAGGCTCAGCTGCAGCAGACCCGTGACACCGTGGGTGCGCTGCGCGAACTGCTCTCGCCGGTGCGTAGTCCCACCGACGTCACGCCGCGCCACGAACCGGCGCTCGCCGTGTGGTCCGTCAGCGCCACCATCGACACCTCGGGGATCGACGACTGGTTTGCGGCATCACTGCGGACACTGCACGGGGCCGTCGCCAGGGCAGCGGGGGAGCCGACGGCGGTGGTGCCGGGCGGACTCTACGACCGCGCGCTGTTCCTCGAACAACGCGGCAGCGCAACGATGTTCGTCGAAGCACCACCTTCCGCAGATCCCCCCGAGGGTGTCCACGCCGAGGTCTTACCCCGGGCCGAATTCGCGGTGCTCACCCACCCGGGCGGTCACGACGGCATCGACCGCAGTTACGCGGCCCTCGGCATCTACGTGAACGAGCACCTGATCAGCAGCCAGGGGCCCATCCGGGAGCACTACCTCGGCGGCACTCCCACAGATCCGGCCCGGTTCACCGCAACGGAGATCTGCTGGCCGATCTTCAGCACGACCGCGCCGACCCGATAGACGACCCCACGCGAGAAGAGTTGGGTGTCGGGCATCGGCCCGCAGTGGTCGATACGGTCTCCATGGACTGCGGTGACAAAGGCTACCTGCGGCGACCGGCGGACGAGAGCCAGTCCGGAATCGCCAAACCGTGGATGATCCGCTGCGTCCGGAACAACTGGCGCGGAAGCGAAGCCGAGTTGTATGGCAGGTCGAACTTCTCGCACAGTTCCCGCACGCGGACGCTGATCTGCGGAAGGCGGATGCTGGGCAGATCAGGGAACAGGTGGTGCTCGATCTGGTAGCACAGGTGACCGCCTGACCTCGCGAGCAGCGGGCTGACTTCGAAGTTGGCCGTTCCCAACATCTGCCGGAGATACCACTCGCCCGGGGTCTCATCCTGGACCACCGCCGGATCGAACGTCTCGGCGCCGCCGGGGACGTGTCCACAGATGATGTTCACGTACACCCACAGGTTCCGTAACGTATTCGCCGCCACGTTGGCCGCCAAGGTCCGCCGCCACCGACTCGTGCTCAGCGCGGGCAAGACCACGTAGTCCTTGGCCAACTGACGAGTGGCCTTGCCGAAGAACTTCCGCTTCTCGACCGCAACAGAGTTCGACGAGTCCAACCGAAGACGCTCCGAGTGAAGCCCGTGCAGGGCAATGCCCCATTCGAACGTCGCTGCCAGCAGCAGGTTTCGCAGCGGAGTCACCAGGTACCACGGGCGCCACGGCTGGTCGGGGGTTACCCGCAGTAAGCGGTAACCGATGTCCTCGTCCATGCCGAGCACATTGCTGAAGACGTGATGCCGGTAATTGTGCGAGTAACGCCACTGCGCGGAATGCCCGACCATGTCCCACTCCCAGGTGCTGGAGTGAATCTCGGGGTCGTTCATCCAGTCCCACTGGCCGTGGGAGATGTTGTGACCGAGTTCCATGTTCTCGATGGACTTCGAGTACGCCAGTGCGCACGTGCCGAGGAGCCAACCCTTCTTCGACCGGCTACCGGCGATCATCAACCGCGCGGCGACGTCGAGCGCGCGCTGGAAATGGATGACCCGCCGGATGTACGCCGCGTCCTTCGTCCCGAGCGAGTCCTCGACGTCTTGGCGAATCGCGTTGAGTTCGTCAGCGATCTCGTCGACGTCCGCGGTGCTCAGATGCAGGTAGGTGGGGACATCGGCAATCGCGATCGGAGTTTCCTCTGGTGAGTGCGGGATGAAAAGCTGCGCAATCCACCATGAACGTCAGGTCGAGCGTAGAGGCTGAGTCTGAACGGCGAGTGATCGAGGCTCTTCGGGCAAGCGAGATGGCGAGGGCCGACGCGCCTTGCTGGTCCTCGAGCTGGACTCAAAGTCGGCAACGACCAGCATCAACACCGGTCGGTCACCCGGAGCTGCCGCCCTCGGGACATGCTGAGAAGTCGTTCAGAATCAGGCGCCACGGCCCGTGCTGGTTACGGACTACTCACGTCGACTGGTGCACGTCGGCAACGCTGCCACCTGGACACTGCAGCACTGCGTCGCCTCCGATCAGGCACGCCAGATTCGGTTGAGGGCACTTGCGGTCAGTGAGCATCACGACCTCTTCTCGGAGCCCTCCACTTCGTTACGGCCGAGGGTCTCGACGAACCGTGGCCCAACCTCCTGCATCTCGTCGCGGTAGCCATCGGCCCACTCGCCGAACGGGTGGTGGGCCAAGTACTCGTTGCGGAAGCGGTCATCCTCGGACACCTCGGTGGCGCAGAAGTCGGGAATGGTGAGATCGACCACCGGGGAATTGCGCTCGACCTCGGCCAGTAGCAGCGGCGCATTGCGGCCCAGGAACCTATCGACGATCCAGCCGTCCTCACCCAGCCACGCCGAGTACCTGATCTTGACGACGACATGCTCGGCGCGGGAGACGATCTGGCCGGCAACCATCGGGTCGAGTTCACGTTCGGCTTCGTAGCGTGTGCCGCCGACGGCGGGCCCCTTGGCGGTCATGGTGCCAATCGCGTCGCCGTCCACCCGGCCCAGTGCGTCGACGAGATCCGCTAGTGCAGCATCGAGTTCGAGGGGAGCGGGTCCCTGCAAGCGGACGCGAACCGCATAGCCGTCTGCGGCGAACAGATAGGCCTGCACGATCAGCGCGGGCCGCGGATCGAGCGCGGTGACGGCGGGCATCTCGCGGACGTAGAACTTTCGCTCGAACTCGAAATCACCGGAGTTGGACTCAGACACCTTTCGACGTTAGCCCCCGTATACATCAATGGCCGGCAGGTCGAGCGGTTTGCGCCGTCATGACGGCAAACAGCGGCGGCGAACCCGGTCCTGGCTCAACAGGTCGAACGCCACGCCTTCGCGGGAGAACGTGGCAGGTCATCGGCCGAGGCCAACGCCCCGATGCCCCACCGATTACAGTCATCGACCTCGCGGGGCCGGGTTCACCTCGAGCTGGCCGATGGTCAAGTGATGGTCGAGGAGTATGGCGAGTTGTGATTCGACGTCGTCCAGTGGGGTGAGGGACTTTCGGGCGATGCACACGAGGACGGCTCCCTCGACGGCGGCGAGCACCATGTTCGCGAGCACCGGCGCTACCGCGTCGTCGGCGCCATGGCGCCGTAGCGAGTCGGCGAGTGTGTGCTGCCACTGAGCGAAGGCGTCTCCGGCGACATCGGCAACCGCCGGTTCCGTGCTGCGCGACAACCCCGCCGCGGCGATGGGACAGCCTGCGGCGTAGTCGCTGTCGCCGACGACCTTCTTCCACTCGACGACGAATGCCGCGAGCGCTTCTCGGGCCGTGGGGAGGGCGACGAACGATGCGATCTGGTGGTCGATGAAACTGCCCGCCACGTGCGTAGCCTCCGCCATCAACTGCGCCTTGCCGCCGGGAAAGTTCAGGTACAGCGAGCGGCGTGCGGTGTGTCCGCGCTCGACGATCTCCGCCACCCCCGTTCCCGCCACGCCCTGGCGCCGTAACAGCTCTATTGCCGTGCCCAACAGCCTGTCTCGCGCGCCCACCGAACACTCCCTTGCCTACGCCGACCACGTCGGTCCAGACCGCCCTTGCGACTAGACCAATTGGGATAGTACCGTGGCCGCATCGTTAGATCGATCGGTCTAGTCGACGTCGTGCATGCACTCACCGAACGTGGAGGAACGTCAATGGACGCACGGAAGACATGGGACGCGATCGTCATCGGCTCCGGCCTCGGCGGACTGGCCGCCGCGGCCTACCTTGCCGCCGCGGGTCGCAGCGTCCTGCTTCTGGAGAGGTACACGACGCTCGGCGGCTCGTCGCACGTCTTCGCACGTCGCGGGCAATGGGGGTTCGACTGCGGGGTGCACTACGTCGGCGACTGCGGACCCGATGGCATCGTCACCGCGATGATGCACGGGGTCGGTATCGACGACCGGATCACCTGGCTGCCCATGGATCACGACGGTTTCGACCGCATCATCGGCCCCGGACTCGAACTCGCGACTCCGTTCGGGTGGGACGCCTATCTCGCCAATCTGCTCGAGACCTTTGCCGACGAGAAGCGGGCAGTGCGCCGGTTCCACGGCATCATGCGCCGCATCGGTGAAGCACACGACCGCACGGACATGGACACAGCCCTTGGCATGGCGCGGTGGGCCGCGCGGGCGGGCAGGGCGGCACCCTTCATGGCGTTGCCGTACGCGGCAACCCTGGCGGCATGCGGACTCTCGGCGCGGGCGGCGTACGTCCTCTCTGCGCAGACCGGCGCGCTGGCGTGCAGTCCCATGGTCCTGCCCACCGCCGCCATGGGCGCGTTCTTCCAGGACTACGTGGGGCGGGGCTCCTACTACCCGAAGGGTGGCGGACAGATGCTGGCAGCCGGGTTCGCCGCGGTGGTGACCGCTCACGGCGGGTCCATCCGCACCAACGCCGAGGTGCTGAAGATCGTCCTCGAGGACGGCAAGGTGACGGGAGTGCTATTGGCCGACGGTGAGACTCTGACCTCGAGCACGGTGGTCTCCGACGCTGACATCATCAAGACCTATACCGAACTCGTTGGGCTGCAGCATCTTCCGAAATGCTTCCAGAAGCGCGTGCAGAAGTGGACGATGTCCCAACCGCTCATCAACGGCTTCTTCGGCGTCGAGATCGACCTCGCCGATCGGCCGAACAGCAACTACTTCGCCATCCCCGACTGGAGCGCCGCGCATTCCTACCGCTCGTTGGCGGGCTTCGGCAAGACGGTGATGGGCGGCAGCGGGTACGACTCCGGTGAGGCGTGGGCGCGCGAGATGGCCCAACGACAGCCCATGTTCGTGCAGTCGTCCTCGCGGCGCGACCCGTCCAATCATCGTGCGGCCCCGGCAGGACACGCCACGATCGAGGTTCAGACCATCACCCCGGCCGATCCGCGGCTGTGGGGGTTCGAGGGCTATGACGTCGCCTCGGGCGAGTACAGCGGCGACCAGCGCTACCGGGACGTCAAGAAGATCATCGTCGACGGCATGCTCGAGCGGATGGAACAGGCGTTCCCCGGGTCGTCGTCCAAGGTCAAGCTCGGTGAATTGGGCACGCCTGCAACACAAACCCGTTTCGTCAACAACACCGGAGGCGCTCCGTTCGGGCTTCAGACCAAGCTGTCGCAGAGCGGACCCCGACGGCCGGGCGACACGACTCCGATACCCGGGCTGTTCACCGTCGGCACCAGTACCGCATGGGGTCCCGGCACGGTCGGATCGATGATCAGCGGTGTGCATGCGGCCGGCACGATCGTGGGACGCGACCTGCTCGCCGAGATCCGAGGCGGTCGGCAGATCGCGGACGGTTCGGCGCTTCCCATCTGGGACGCCGACTTCGATCCGTTCAGCACTACGCGGGCGCTGCACGACGTCTGATGCAGGGCTGTGTCGCTCACCTACTGGGCATGCACGGCGGCACCGTGGTGCCCGCGCACCATGGCGATCAACTCGTGAAGCCGCTCGGCCTCGGGATGAACCGGATAGAACCGGGCCCATTCGTCGAGACGCGTGCGCACGTCGATGGTCATGGCAGCGCCCGACTCGACGGCTGCAGTAAGGAGGAGTTCAAGGACCGTGGGATAGTCCCGGTTGACGAGCGTGATCGACACACGATGCATGGTCGTGGCGTCGATGCCCGTTCGCACGACGTCGAGCAGATCCCACGCCAAGTCGTCCTGATCGGGAACCTTCACCGAACCATCCTCCGGCGCATCCGCTGTGCTCGGAAGTGACGGTCGTCGGCGCCGGCGGTGACGCAGACTCGTTCATCCGTCATCGGCACGTCTCAGAACGGAAGGTCGACGTGCCCGTTGGTGGTGTTGGTCTCGTCCTGATTGTCGACGTGAATGCCAATCGAGGTGGGCACCTGCGGATCGGGACCGTAGGGCAGCAGCGGATCGGGGCTCGCGCCGGCGATGGGTGCGAATGCGACGGCTCCGGCGAGTGCTGCGGCAGCGGCCAGTGGGGCGAGGATCTTGACTGACATCATGGGGGGCTCCTTGAAACGGTCCGCCTCGGTTGGGGCGTAACAAGAGTCTTGCGAGCCGACGCTTCGAAGTCGTCAGTGTTGCCACCCACATCCTGATGCCTGCTAGCCGGTATCAGCCCTGCGCGATCATCGGATGGCGCCATCGCAGTCGCATGGGTTCAGAGGCGTGGCGTGCTCAGCAGAGCGCGTGCTCGCCGCTCGACGAGTAGGGGCACGAAGTCACGGATCGGTCTGCCGTCGAACGCCGCTCGCGCGTCGTGCACCGCGTCCTCGACAGTGCTGCGCGGCAACGCGGCATAGATACTCACCAGGCGTTCTTCCACCTGCGCCAGTGCCGTCTGTTCGCTCAAATCAGCCATGAAGACCACCTTCCGCTTGAAACGTTCAAACGGCAACTGAGCGGTGCGTCCGCGGTGGTCGAATCTGCAGGTGGATGGCGATCATTGGGCTTTGGTGAGGCCATTCCCACATGGCCGACGACTCCGGCGTACTCTAGGCGCGCGTTCTCCTGGAAGCCCTTCACGAGCAAGTCGACACCATCAGCCACAAGCTCGAACTCTTCGAGCGGCGCTACCCGCGGGCGTCCACGCACGGCCAGACCCGGGACCAGAGGAACGTGTCAGGTCTGCGCCGCGAACTGTATGAAGTGCACCGCCTGATCGACGGCATTCATCGACGCTTCCCCGAGACCCTGCCCGAGCGTCGCCCAGCGCGAAGCGGCTGCTGAGTCGCCGGCACCACCGAGGGTGTGCCGCCGGCGTTCGGCGGCCAGGTGTGGGGACCGGTCTTCGCAACCGCGCGGACGAGTCGGTGATCTTCACCAATCGTTCACGGTCAGGCCGGCGACGCGTCGTGGTTCGCACACGCCGGGCGACTCTGATTTCCAGATGCGGGTCGTTCAGGTCGCCAACTTCTACGGCCCACGGTCCGGTGGCTTGCGTACCGCGGTCGACAGGCTCGGTGCGGAGTATTGCGCGGCCGGGCACGAGGTGTTCCTGATCGTCCCCGGACGAACCGCCACGCGCCGGCGCCTCGAGTCCGGTGTCGTGCGTATGACGACCCCGGCGCTCGCCATCCCGCTGACGGGCGGCTATCGGCTCGCCCGGCCGAAGCCGGTGGTCGCCCTCCTCGACGACCTCGCCCCCGACGCACTGGAGGTCTCCGACCGGTTGACGTTGCGGTCGCTGGGGACGTGGGGGAGAGAGCGCGGGGTCGCCACCGTGATGATCTCCCACGAGCGCCTCGACCGACTGATCGGACAGGTGCTTCCACGGCCGCTGGCCCGGGCGGTCGCCGATGTCGCCAACCGCCGCACCGCATCTCAATACGACGCCGTGGTGTGCACTACGGCATTCGCGCGCCGGGAGTTCGACCGGATCGGTGCAGAGAACGCGGTGACGGTGCCACTGGGCGTCGACCTCGAGATGTTCCATCCCGGTCGACGCTCGGCGTCGATGCGGCGGCGGTGGGCTCAACCCGGCCAGACCTTGCTGGTGCACTGCGGTCGACTCTCGGTCGAGAAGTCTCCCGAGCGCAGCGTCGCCGCGGTGGCCGAGTTACATCACGCTGGTCGAGACGTCCGCTTGGTGATCGTCGGAGACGGACCCTTGCGGGCACGGCTCCAGCGGCAGGCCGCGCGCCTGCCGGTCGACTTCACCGGCTTCATCGGCGACCGCGTCACCGTGGCGGCCATCCTCGCCTCGGCCGATGTGGCACTCGCCCCGGGGCCTCACGAAACCTTCGGTCTGGCTGCCTTGGAGGCGTTGGCTTGCGGGACCCCCGCGGTAGTGTCTCGCACCTCGGCCTTGCGAGAGATCCTCACCACGGACAGCGGACTGAGCACCGACAACGACCCAGTGGCCGTCGCCGCTGCCGTCGACGCCATCGTCTCTCGCCCCGAACGTCAACGTCGCCGCGACGCCCGCGATCGGGCAGAGCAATTCACCTGGCCGCGATCGGCCGACGGGATGCTGGCCGCCCTCGGCGCCACGTGATGAGGACGACGACCGCGACCCGGCGAGCCTTGAGACGGCCTTCGGCGGGGTTGCCAGAGTCTTCGCGATGACCACGATGACGTCCGGTCGGGGCACGACGGGTGAGGTCAGCGACGGCACACCGGAATCCCGCACTTCGAGAGCAAGCGTCGAGTCGAGGAGTGCATCGAAATCCTACTAATGTCAGTCACTTTCGTACGTCCGTCGTTCTTCTACGACGACCTGCGCGCGATGTTCACGTGGTTGGCCTCCCCACCCTGGAGGCCGACCGAATCGACGCCTATTCGCTAGAGGCAGCAGGCCACCGTCAGTCGTCGCCTGCCGTCTCCACGAAGTCCTGGATCGTGACGTCGAGCGCATCGAGACGGGCTGGCGAGTTGGGTCCCAGCAGTGTGGCCAGGTGTGCGGCGAAGCCGTTGCACGCGGACGTCAGTGGCGTTGCGAGCCGACGCAGTGCGTCCTCGGTCAATCTGTCGTCGGGTCCGGCGACGGCGATTGACCCGAGCGGGTAGCCGTCGTCAGGATCGAGCAGCGCGGCACCAATCCCGTTGAACTGCGGATGGTTCTCGCTGAACGAGAACGCGTAACCGTCGATGCGAATCGCTTCGAGTTCGCGCTCGAGCGCCGCGCGCATCCCGCCGCGGGTATGGCTGGCGAGCACCTTGGCGGCGTCTCGAGCCGGGAGGTGAGCCAGGATGGCGCGGCCGCTGCACCCGGACGTGAGGGGTGCCCGTTCGCCGACGTGGACGCGACGCCGTTGCGGCTCGAGATTCTGCTCGGCGCCAAGCACGAGTACCCGATGCTCGCCGCTACGCAGATGCAACGTCGCGGTTGCCTGAGCGGCGACGGCCAGTCTGGTCAGCACCGGTCGCGCGCGTTGCAGCAGTGCGGGACGCGGGCCGATCATCGAGGCAAGCGCGATGGACCGGCTGCCGACGCGGTATCCGCGACGACCGGCATGGTCGACGTAACCCTCGTCCTGGAGACTGCGCAGCACCCGGTACGCGCTGGCCTTGGACAGGCCGACAGCCGTCGCCACCGCGAGGAGGCTCGCCGGCTGCTGCATACCGGCCAGCGCCTCGAGCACCCGCAGCGGCCGGTGCAGAAGACCCGGCTGGGGGCGCTCTTCTGCCTGTCGAGAGCCAGTCACCACACCCCCGTCGCCGCGTTCGACAAGTTTCACCGTGCGCAACCAACCTTGCGCCGTCCGATGGGCCCTGTCCACTGTGGACGTCGACACAGCGAGCGGACGAGCGGAACCAATGAGCAGACACGACATCCCCGGCGATGCCGATCACATCTATCGCACCGTGGCGGCCGGCGGCGCTGTCATCATGCCGGCCGACATCGGCTACGGAGTCATCGCCAGCTCTCCCGACGCGCTGACGCGACTATTCCGGGCCAAGCGACGAGCACCGCACAAGCGGCATGCAATGGCGGGAAACTACGAGTTGCACCGCGAGGTCCACCGACTCGGGCGGCGCGAGCGGGACATGGTCGACGCGGTGGTGCTCGACGCCCGTCTGCCGCTGGCCGTCGTCGGGCCCTTCGACCGGTCCCACCCGGTCGTGGCGGCCATCGAGCCCGAGACGCTAGCGGCCAGTACCGTCGGCGACACCATGGCGATGCTGGTCAACGGCGGTGGGCTTCAGGACGCGGTGGTCCGCATCGCACATCGCAACGGTGTGCCGCTCCTCGGCTCGTCAGCCAATCTGAGCGGGACCGGCACCAAGTTCCGCGTGCAGGACATCGAGCAGCCCATCATCGACGCGGTCGACGCGGTGGTCGACTACGGCCTGCGCAAGTACCACCTGTACCGGCGCTCGTCGACGATGATCGACTTCTCGAGGATGGAGGTCGTCCGCATCGGCGCTTGCTACGAGTTGATCGTCGACGTCTTCGCCGGCCAGTTCGGCATCACCCTGCCTGCCGATCCCGGCCGCGACGTCCTGCCATCCGGTCACCTCCGCGAGGCAAGGGAACTGACATGACCACGGCGCGCGATGCCGCTGTCCACCACGGCCGGGCCTGGGTCGACCCGGATGAGACGGTGCGAATCGGCTACACGGTCGTCACTCCACCTGAACCCACCATGACCGTCGTGCTCCTCCATGGCGCTCCCCAAACGCGATACGAGTGGCGCAAGGTCATGATGCCGCTGGCTGCCGCCGGCTATCGGGTGATCATGCCCGACTATCGCGGCGCCGGCGCGTCCGACAAACCTCGCGACGGGTACGACAAGTGGACCATGGCCGGTGACGTCCACAGCCTGGTGCGCGAGACCTTGGGCGTGGCGGAGCCCGTCTCGCTCGTCGGCCACGATCTCGGGTCGACACTGGCCCTGAGTTTCGCGCTGCGGTACCCCGACGACGTCACGAGCGCCACCTTCATGGAGGCTCCGCTGCCGGGCACCGCCTACTACGAATGGCGCGTGGCGCAGAAGTCAGCGTGGCAGTTCTCCTTTCACGCCAACCCGGACATCGCGGTGTACCTCGTGCACGGACGTGAACGGTGGTACGTCAACCGATTCTTCGACGACTTGACCTACCAGCCGGATGCGATCTCCCATGACGACCTCGACGTCTACGCCCGCGCGTACGAGGCCCCAGGAGCCATCCGCGCGATGTGCGAGGTCTACCGGGAACTCGACCGCGACGCCGACGACAATCGCGCCGCGCTTCGACAGCACGGCAGGCTCACCATTCCGGTGTTGGCGTCGGGAGGTGCTTCCGGACCGCTCGCCAGGAACTTCCGGGCGATGTGCGAAGAGGTCGCCGAATCGGTGACGGAACACCTCGTCCCGGACTGCGGTCACTGGGTGGCCGAGGAGCAGCCAGAGTATTTCACCAGGATGTTCTGTGAATTCGACGCGGCCGTCCGCGCGTGACAACGCAGCGGTAACTGATCGCTCGCCGTAAGGCGGCCCGTCCTCGAACCGGGTGAAGTCACTGCCCGTAAGCCCACCGGGCGCCCACTGAACGTGGTCGCGGTGGCACGAGTCGGCCCGATGAGAAGGGCCACGACCACATTGGAAACGCAGAGAAGTGGAGGTAAACGACATGGTGAACGTGGAGCCGCAGACGATCGGAATTGCGGGCAAGACGGTGTCGCGGTTGGGTTTCGGATCGATGAGATTCACGGGCCGCGGGATCTGGGGTGAGCCCGACGACCGAGACGAATGCATCGCCGTGGCCCGTCGAGCCGTCGACCTCGGCGTGCAGTTCATCGACACCGCCGACTCCTACGGCCCACACGTCGCGGAACAGATCCTGTACGAGGCGCTGCATCCCTACCCCGACGACGTCGTCATCGCGACGAAGGCGGGCTTGACCCGAAACGGGCCCGACGTGATCGACACCGACTCCGGACCGCAACGCCTCGGCCCGGCAGCGTGGCCACCGGTCGGCCGACCCGAATACCTGCGGCAGCAGGTACTGATGAGCATGCGCCGCTTGGGGGTCGATCAGATCGACTTACTGCAACTGCACCGGGTGGATCCCAAGGTGCCGTTGGCAGACCAGATCGGTGAGCTCAAGGCGCTGCAGGACGAAGGCAAGATTCGCGCGATCGGAATGTCGCAATGCACGGTGGCGCAGCTCGACGAGGCGCGGCAGATCGCCGACATCGTCAGTGTCCAAAGTCGGTTCAACGTCATCGACCGGGGCTCCAATGACATGTTGGAGGTGTGCGAACGCGATGGCCTCGCGTTCATTCCGTGGGCACCGGTGGCGCAGGGCGGGCTCGCCGCGGCCCACCAAGCGCTTGCCGACGTCGCCCACGCGCACCAGTGCACCGTGGGCCAGGTGGCGATCGCGTGGTTGTTGCATCTCTCACCGGCGATGCTTCCCATCCCCGGCACATCGCGTCGCACGCATCTGGAGGAGAACATGACCGCCGCTGACGTGCAGTTGACGGCGGAGCAGATCGACGAGCTGAGCGCGGCTACCGGTTAGTCGACGACGGACTTCGTCAGAGTCATGGCACGACATCGCCGGTTGCGGGATTCTCCAGCACGTAGGTGCCCAGGCTCCCCAGGAACCCGGCGCAGTGTTCGACCAGTTCGTCGGTCGTGAAGACCAGTTCACCGTCAAGCCAGCGGCGGAAGACTTCGAAGAGTCCGCCGACGCCCATCGTTGCGGCGAGGAGTCCCACTCGAGATGCCGCCTCAGGGATCTTTAGGTGGAGCCGGCTCAGCTGCGTGGTGAGGTCGGCGAGACTGACCATGAATTCGCCGCGTAGCAGTCGCAGCGTCGGTTCAGTCCCGGATTCGATGAAGAGTATGCGAGCCAGTCGACGGTCGTCGTTGATCATCGCCACCAACGCCCGCACCGGCGCCTTCGCCAATTCATCTGGCGTCGCGAAGGTCTTGGGAACGGCCGCCACCAACGTGTCCCGCATGGTCGCTTCGAGTTTCTCGAATACCGCGCGCAGCAGACCATCGCGATCGGAGAAGTATTGATAGAAGTATCGCGTCGTCACTCTGGACTTCGCACACACCGCGGTGACCGTGGTGTTCGAGGCACCTCGCTCACCCATGAGTTCGATCGCGGCGTCGATGAGCCGGGTGCGTCGGTCCTGGTGGCGCTGCTCAGCAGTCATCCCGCTGTAGACACGCTCTTTCCCCACGCCGAAGAGTGTGTCACCATCATCTGACAAGGCATGAAGTCAGATGATGGGATGTGAGCATGACCGTTTCCTCCACCGAACAACCAGGATCGCCGTCGCCGCTCAAGGCTCGGCGAATACGCTTCTCGTATCCCGATGGCGCCCAGCGCCAGCACTTCGCCGACGGACAACTGGTCGCAAGCCACATGTTCGCCGTGCTGTCGGGGCTGTTCCCCGAAGGTGAGGACTTCTTCATCCGTTCCGTGCGCGCCCATCGCGGCGAGATCACGGACCCGGCAATGATGCAGGCCGTCAAGGGATTCATCGCCCAGGAAGCCACACACCGCCAGCAACACAAGATCCTCAACGAGCGCTTGCAGGAGATGGGGTATCCCACCGCCCGCCTGGATCGCCACCTCAAGCATCTGTTCGGTCTTTGGGAGAAGGTGCTTCCAGAGAAGATGTGCTTGGCAGCCACGGCGGCGGCCGAGCACTACACGGGCATGCTCGCCGAGATCGTGCTCAACAGCGACGAGATGCAGGACATGTTGGGGGACTCCGACATCCGTTCGCTTCTGCTGTGGCACGCGTTTGAGGAGTGCGAGCACAAGGCCGTCGCTTTCGACGTGTTCCGAGCGATCGGAGGCACCGAGCGAATGCGGAAGGCCGGCATGGTGCTCATCCAGGCAACATTCCTGCCCGAGGTCATAATCCAGACTGCGCGGTCGCTGGCATTCGACCGCGCGGCGTACAACCCGGTTAGGCTGGTGCGCAGCGTGAGGGCACTGCGCCGGTCGCCGCTGTTCGACCGCGCCGCCATGTACCGCTATGGCTCTTACTACCGCAACGACTTCCACCCCGACGACTGGGACACCACTGACCTCCTCGCCGAATGGAGCAAGAAACTCTTCGACGCCGACGGTGCGCAACGCGCCTGACCGTCGGGCAAGGAAAAGTTCGAGCATTGCTTCAAGCCGCAAAGTGGTGGACTCGGCGAGGAGGGAAAGTGGCCGCCGCCCGGATCACCCCTCATTGCCGCTGGGCGTCGGGCGACCTAGTTATCGGCGAGGGCGAGGGCGTCACCGGTAGTAGATCTCGAGTGACTCGAACAGGTTGCCCTTGACGATGAAGACATCCACTGCGTGGCGTATCTCGCCCGTAGGACTGACTGCCTTGAACTGGACGATGACCGCGTTGCCGTCGACGAATTGTCTTTCGACCTCGTGGGCCGAGGGACCGGGCAGCCACAGTTCTCGGTAGAAGTCTGCGATTTGATCGGTGCCTTCGTAGAGCCGACCCTTCTGTGACAGCGTCGCCGTCGGTTCGAACAAGGCGATGAGGCCGGCGAGGTCGGCATTGTTCACTGCGTCGATGTACTTCTCCGTGAGAGTTTCCATGCCGCCATCCAACATCGCCCGCCGCTCTCGTGGGTCGCGTATCGCTGAGTGAGATCGCGGCCGTCGTGCCGTGGTCCCTACAATCGAGCTGCTCCCGCAGCGAGAGGATTGCCGGTGAAGATGCGTGGATGTCTACTCGTCGTGATCATGTGCGTGGGCGCGCTGCTGAGTCCGGCCACCGCTACGGCACAGAGCGTGACGACCCTGAGCGTGCTGCGCGGGTTGACGCCCGTCGCCACGCTGATCGACACCGACGCGGGCCGGGCCGCACTCGCGGCCAACTTCAGGGTCACGGGGTCGATTCAGAACGGGACGGCGGGTCAGCCGACCCTGCTGCCGTTCGCCGATCAGCAGCAGCAGGCGCTGCGCGACGCCTTCATCACCGACGGCAACGCCTACCAGCTCGCCGACGGCCTGGGAACGAAGCTCGGCGGCGCGTACCAGAGCTTGACGTCCTACACCCGCGACGCCGACGGCAACGAGGACTTCACCAACGTCTCGCCGGCCGTCGCCGACCTGATCGCCTTCGCGTCGAACACCACCGAGGCCGACTCCAATGCGGGGAAGTACTTCTTCGCCAACGCGACGACCGATGGAAAGCAGCCGGTTTCGGCCGAGGCGCTGGCGATCCTGCAGAACGCGGGCGGAGTCACCGACGTCTTCGGCAAGGCCTACGACCTCCCGGCGGGCAGTGAGGGCGCTGACGCCTACGGCGACTCCCGCCCGTTCCAGACCGAACCGAACCTGCTGACCTACGGCGGTACCGACTTCTTCGGGGTCCCATCCGACAGTTCGTCGTGGTTGCGGGGGCCGGAGCAGAACCTCGTCAACAGCCCGTCCTACCCCAGCGGCCACACGACGTACGGGTACACCGAGTCACTGGTGCTTGCCCTCCTGGTCCCCGACCGCTACCCGGAGATGGTGGCCCGCGCCGCCGAATACGGCAACAATCGCGTCATCATCGGCGCGCACTACGCCATGGACGTGCTCGGCGGACGGACGCTGGCCACCTACGACATCGCGCATCTGCTGGCGAACACGCCGGAATACGTCGGCGTCGAACGGGAGGGGGTGCGCATCGACGACTTCCGCCAGGCGCTGACTGCGGCGCGGACCGAGCTGACCGGCGCGCTCGCCAGTGCGTGCGGGAGCACCGTGGCGGTGTGCGCCAGGGACGATCAGAGCCGTTTCGCGCGGCCCGCAGACAATGCCCGGTTCTACGACAGCACCCAAACCTACGGCCTGCCAACAGTATTCGGCGGTGCGGCAACCGCCGCCGTGGACGTCGGCAAGGTGGCGCCCGAGGCCGGATACCTGCTCACCTCCGCCTATCCCTACCTCTCGCTCGACCAGGCCAACGCCATCCTGACGGCGACCCTGGGCCCGGGCGGCGGCTTCCTCGACGACGGCAGCGCCTTCGGCGTGTACTCACGCCTCGACCTCCATCGCGCGGCGCAAGAAGCCATCGCGGCGGCGCCGAGGTAGGTGGCAGCGCCGTCCGCCTCGGTGGAGGCTCGTGTGTGATCCGGTCAGGCGTCGGCGATGGAGCGTTCGCGGACCGCCTCGATGTGCGCTCGCATCGCAGCCTCGGCGGCCGGCGGATCGCCGGCTTCGATCGCGGCGAGCACCCGGGCGTGCTCGGCGACTGCCAATTCCGTGTCGAGCGGACCGCGTCGCACGTTTTGTCGCATCCGTTGCACCGATGCTCCGAGCCCGCCGACCATCCTGCGCAGATATCCGTTGCCGCAGTGGTCGAGGATCGTCTGGTGAAAGCCCCAGTCCGCGTTGAAGTAGGGCATCAGCGTGACGGGCAGCTGGTTGCGGTCCCGCGTCACGCCGTCCCATTCGCGTACGGCCCAGGCCGCGTCTTCATGGGTGCGGTGCGCTGCGCGCAGCTGGGGAAGCAGGTCCGGTTCCTTCAGCCGCGCCGCCCACCTGGCCGCAACGGTCTCGACGATGAGGCGGGCATCGGCCAGCTCGGCGGCCTGCTGGGCGTTCATCGGCGGTGCCACCTGGTAGCCGCGGCGCGCCACTCGCTGCACCAGCCCGGTCGCTTCGATCTCGACCAAGGCCTCCCGAACTGGCGTTTGCGACACATTGAGATCGCGGGCGAGCTGGTCGATGCTGACCGATGTCCCGGCGGCGAGCCGCCCGTCCATGAGCATGGCGAGTACCGCGTCACGCACGTCGTCGCGCATGGCGCGGCGCAGGGCGCCGGTCGTCGGACTCAAGGGCACCTCCATGTGTCGAATCCTCGCATGCGGCCGGGCAACTCGTTGGTGCCGCGTCGCGGTTGTCTTCAGACATCGAGCAGCGCATGGGCGGTGAGTTCATCGAGCACCAGATCCGTGACGGCTCCGGCACGAAGCGCCGCCGCAACGGCAATGCTCTTGGTCCGGCCGCTGACGACCAGCATGCGGGTGCGTATGCGGCGAAACTCCGCCAGGGGCATTCCGGTGCTTCGCTCGTTGACCGCCAGGCCGTCGGAACTCCCGTCTTCGCGCATGAACACCGTGCCGATGTCACCGACCACGCCCTGCCTGCGCAGCTCTTGCAGGTCTACCGCGTCGAGGTAGCCGGTCCGGTACAGGTGGCCGGGAGCCTCGCCGTCCAGCGCTCCCACCGAGAACACCGCCACGTCGGCGCTACGACGTAGGGCCAGAACGCGCTGGATGGACCGCTCCTCCCACATGGCCTCGCGGGTGGCCGCCGAATCGAACAGGGCGGGAGCCGGGAAGTGATGGGTCGATGCCGAGAACGCTTGCGCGAACCTGTCGAGCAGCTGACTGGCGTTGAGGACGCCGGATGCGACGGTGTTTCCCGAACCGTTGAGTTGCACGACGCGGGCACCGCGGACCGGGCTGACGAGCAGGTGCCTGGATACGGCCTCGACCGTGCTGCCCCACGCCACCGCCACCGTCGTATCGGTGCCGACCACGGCGATGAGCCGCTGCGCCGCCTGTCGGGCAACCAGATCGAGTCGGGCTGCATCCCGACCGTCGTCGTCGTCGGGGACGTCGGCCACCACGGCGCGAACCCCAAAACGCTGACCGAGTCGGGCCGCCAGTAGTGACGACCGGTCCGCGCTGCGATGCATGACGAATTCGACGACGCCATGCTGGCGCGCCTTGGCGAGCATCCGCGACACCGTCGATCGGGAGAGGTGCAGTCGCTTGCCGACGTCCTCCACTTTCAAGCCCCGTAGGTAGTAGAGCTCAGCTGCGTCTGCCACTCGCAGTCGGTCGTCGTCGGCCAACCCGTTCTGGTCTTCGGCATCCTCGTCAGTGACCGAACCGGCATGTTCGTCGTGAAGCATATTCCCAAATTAGACCTACAAGACCGTTCAAACGAGCCATTTACGAGAAAAAACATCGCTCAAACGGCCTTGACGTGCACGTGGGATATAGCAATAGAGTCGACGTGAGTTGTTACCCAGGTCACTATCAGAGAGACGTCGAGCGCAATGGGGGGAGTTGTCGAAGCCCTGTCGACGCTTCACTCGGCCGCATCGAGACCCTCTAGGGGAAGGAACCACACATGACATCGCACGCCTTTCCACCTGAACGCACTGCCGTAGTCACCGGTGCCGGCTCGGCCCGTGGCATCGGCCGGACCACGGTGCGCCGACTGGCGGCGGCCGGCTGGCACGTCGCTGCGCTCGACGTCGACGAAGCAGCGGTCGTCGACTTCGCACGGGAGGTCGACGGGGAGTCGCGGACAACGGTCACCGGCTACGGCGTCGACATCGTGGACCCCGAGTCGGTGGACCGCGCGTTCACCGCGATCGAGGCCGAACTGCCACCGGTCGTCGGGCTGGCCCACGGCGCAGGCGTGGCCTCACCCACTCCGTTCCTCGAGCTGACCCTCGACGAGTGGAACCGGGTGCTCGACATCAACAGCACCGGCACCTTCGTGGTCAACCAGCGTGCGATTCGCGGCATGGTGGCGCGCGGAGTGGGGCGGGTGGTCAACCTGTCATCGGCCTCGGCCCAACTCGGCGGCGGCACGTACAGCAAGGTGCCGTATTCGGCGTCCAAGGCCTCGGTAATCGGCTTCAGTCGTGCCGTGGCGCGCGAGGTGGGCGTGTTCGGCGTCACCGTGAACGTCGTGAGCCCCGGCCCGATCGACACCGACATCATGGGCGGCGCACTCACCGACGAGCGGAAGGCCGAGATGGTCAAGGGGCTGCTCGTCGACCGCGTGGGCCGCACCGAGGACATCGCCGCAACGATCGAGTTCCTGCTGTCCGAGGACGCCGGCTTCATCACGGCGGCCGTCTACAACGTCAACGGCGGCCTCGTCGTCAACTGACCACCGTCAACCATCTGCGTTCTCGCACAAAGGAGTGTCATGGTTCCACAACCCCAGGCGCGCAGTGAAACTCGCCGCGAGCACGACGGCAAGAAGGTAAAGAACCTGCGGTACTGGATGCTCGGCTGGCTGTTGCTGGCCGGCATCCTCAACTACATGGACCGCTCGTCGGTCTCGATTGCCGCCCCCCACATGATTGCGGAACTCGGCCTGACGAAGACCGACATCGGGCTGATGGGCGCGGTCTTCTCGTGGACCTACGCGGTCTGCCAGCTGCCCGCCGGCTACCTCATCGACAAGCTGGGCGCGCGCAGGATGTACTTCGCGGCGGTCGGCATCTGGTCGCTCGCCACGGCGCTGATGTCCATCGGTCACACGATGACGCACTTCCTCCTCTTCCGGTTCCTGCTCGGCGTCGGTGAGTCGCCCAACTCGCCGAACTGCAGCAAGATCACCACCGCTTGGTTTCCGCGTGAGGAGCGGGGCCAGGCCGCGGGCATCTGGGACTCGGGATCCAAGTGGGGTTCGGCGATCGCGCCGCCCGTTCTCACGGTGCTGACCCTGGCACTGGGATGGCGCGCGATGTTCCTGATCATCGGACTCGTGGGACTCATTCTGGCCGTGGCATTCTGGGCCTGGTACCGGGCTCCGGAGGACTCCAAACGGCTGAGCGACGAGGAATATCGGCACATCGTGGCGGGACGCGATGACACCACCCAGCCCAAGGCGCACCTGCCGTGGATCAAGTTCTTCTCCTACACCCAGACCTGGGGCATGATGCTCGGGTTCTTCACCTCGATCTGGATCTGGAACATCTTCATCACCTTCCTGCCACTGTTCCTGCAGGACACCCTCGGTGTCTCGATCGCCAAGACCGGCTGGGTCGCGGCGATCCCGTACCTGGCCGCGGCGATAACGGGCATCTACGCGGGTCGGCTCACCGTCACGCTGGTGCGCCGACGGGGGATGACCGCATTCGGATCGAAGAAGGCGATCCTGATCGGTGGGTCCATCGGCGTCGGGATCCTGGTGTGCATCGTGCCTTTCGTGCACAACCTCGCGTGGGCGATCGTGGTGCTCTGTGCCGCACTGGGTCTCATCGCCGCGGTGCAGGCCCAATCCTGGGCGCTCACCAGCGACATCGTGCCCGACACCCACGCCGCCCAGTTCGGCGGCATCATGAACTTCGGCGGGTACTTCGGTGGTGCACTCGCACCGGTGCTGACCGGCGTGATCGTCGACCGGACCGGGTCGTACACGCCGTCGTTCCTGCTGGCCGGGGGGATCGCCATCCTCGGCGCCTGCTTCTACGGGTTCATGGTGCGTCGTCCCCTGTCCGTGCCGACCGCAGCCGACGCCTGACCCGCCGACTTCGCCAGAGGAGCGCCACATGCGCAGTGACAGCAGCAACGAGTACGTCGTCGGGCTCACCGCCGACGGCGCCGACGCCACCGGTGCCACGATGTTCGGTGACATCGGCCTGCACCGGCTCGAGGAGGCGGGCATCTCATGGGTCCTGCTCCCCGACATCCCCGGACACGGACCGGCGGATCCGGCCGCGCTGGCCGGTGTCGACGCGGTGATCTCGTTCGGCCACATCCCCTTCGACGCCGAACTGGTGCGGGCGGCGCCTCGGCTGCGACACGTGGCGAGGTTCGGCGCAGGTTACGACGGAATCGACCCGGTCGCTCTGGCCCGTGAGGGCGTGGTCCTCACCAATACCCCTGCAGCGGTGCGCAAGCCGCTCGCACTGTCGGGCCTGACGTTGCTCCTGGCGTGCGCGCACCGGTTGATCGCGAACCACCGCGTCACGGTCGGCGGACGGTGGGCCTCCGAACGTGGCGCCCACCGGGGCATCGGTGTCGACGGGCGGACAGTGGGTATCCTCGGCTTCGGCTCCGTCGGGTCCGAACTCGCGCAGATGCTGGCACCGTTGGGTGTCACGGTGATCGCCAACACCCGCTCGGGCCGCTCTGCACGGGCGGCGGAACTCGGCATCGAGGTCGTCGACCGCCACACGCTGGCTGCGCGGTCGGACTTCGTCGTGGTGGCCGCCGCGCTCACCCCCGAGAACCGCGGCATGCTCGACGAAGCGTTCTTCGCCGCGATGAAACCGAGCGCCTACTTCATCAACATCGCCCGTGGCGGACTGGTGAACCAGCCCGCGCTCGCCGCGGCGCTGGACGCGGGCGTCATCGCGGGCGCGGCGCTCGACGTCTACGAGCCGGAACCGCCTGCGCCGGACGACCCATTGTTCGCGATGGACAACGTGATCTGCACGCCACATGCGCTCTGCTGGACGGCAGACTTCACCAGGGACGTCTCCGCCTCGGTGATCGACGCAGTCATCACCGTGTCGCGCAATCAGATTCCCGCAACCGCACTCGGTCGCGAGGCCCTCGATGAGTCCACGTGGCGGGGCGCCGGGGGACCTGGCGGCGACTGACTGCGGTTGTGGCGACGTTTCCCGGCGGAACGTGCCGGCTCAGAGCAGCGTGTCCGCGGCGATGACTGAGGCGGAGATCGCCGCGGGGAACCCCGCGTAGAAGGCGAGGTGCGTTATCAAAGCGGATATCTCGTCGGTGGTGAGTCCGTTGTCGATCCCGCGCCGCAGGTGCGCCCGTAGTTCGTCGGGTCGGTAGAGCGCGATCAGTGCACTCAGTGTGGCGATGCTGCGGTCGCGGGCGCTGAGTCGTTCGTCGGACCAGATCTTGTCGTACAGGGGGGAATCGACGAGATCGGCCAGCTCTGGCGTGAATCGTCGTGCGGCGCCGCGCGGTGATGAGCCGATGTCGGTCACGAGTGCTCCTTCGATGACGTTGTGCGCGTACGGATACGGACCCGAGCGAATCGGCGGCGGCGGCGCGGGTCGATCAGTCGCCACCTTCGGCGTGGTGGATCTGGGCTGAGACGTCGTCGCCGACGAGATCGGCCTGCAGGAACGCCCCGGACGTCGGCAGGCGCAGATGTAGCTCGGAGGCGGTGCTGATCGCGATCTGCCCGGAGTCCAGGGTGAAGTCGAGGACGTGACCGCCACTGGTGCGTGCGGCGTCGAGGAAGTGCAGGTGGTAGCCGGCCACCGAGATGCCCTGTTCGAACTCCGGTGTGCGGAAACCGACGAGAACACCGTCGACGTGGTCGAACGTCTTCTCGGCCTGCCCGTCGCTGGCCTCGGTCAGCGGCGGATAGGGCGGTGTCTGGGCTGTGACGGTGCGGGTGCGGACGGCCGAGAGCGCACCGGTGACCCGAATCGCGTGAATCAGGTTGTGACTCTCGACCGTTCGATCGATCAGCGCGAGCACGTCAGCCCGGCTGGTGGGGACGTCGACGGAAAGGGTTGTGCTGGGAGTGAAGTGGGTGACCGCCGCGAACGGCGAGCGGTCGGTACCGTTCGCCACGGTGGCGCTGCCGTCGGCGCGCAGGTGGTAGCACACGCCGTCGAGGACGACCATCTCGCCGTCGAGGCGGTTGAAGGTGCCCAGGCCGAAGTCGCCGTGGCTCAACAATTCCTCGATGGTGATGTTGCCGTCGTACACGCCGTCCAGCAGCGCACTCATGGTCGAGGACTGGAACACCTCGGCGCTGCGCGGGTCGTCGGCGACCGTCGCGCCGTGGTGGGCGAGCATCTTGTGCGCCCACGTGGCGAACTGGTCGAGGGTGCCGTGTCGTGACGTCATGGGGTGGCCGTCACTCGAAGCTGTCGTCGTGCAGGTGCGCGGCGAGGTCGGTGTTCCTGCTGTAGTCGACGGGGACGTCGATCACCGACGGTCCGTCTTCGCCGAGGGCCTGCGCCAGCGTGGAGGTGAACTCCTCGAGGGAGTCGACGCGGTATCCGCGAGCACCGAAAGCTGCCGCGTAGTGGGTGATGTCGTAGTCGCCCAGTTGCACGCCCGACTTGCGGCCGTACTTGAGGACCTCCTGGAATCCGACCATGTCGTAGGTGTTGTCGCGCAGGATGACGTGCGTGAGGTTGAGTCCCAGTCGTGCCGCGGTCTCGAGTTCTTGCGCGGAGAAGAGGAACCCGCCGTCTCCGGAGATCGACACGATGTGCGTGCCGGGTCGCACCATCGCGGCAGCCATGGCCCAGGGCAGCGCGACGCCGAGGGTCTGCTGGCCGTTGGAGAACAGCAGCCGCCGGGGTTCGTAGACCCGGAAGTGCCGGGCCATGTAGATGTACACCGAGCCGACGTCGCAGGCGATGGTGGCGTCGTCGTCGAGGTGTTCCCGCAGCGCCAGCACGACGGCGGTGGGGTTGAGTCCCGTTGCGGTGACGGGGATCGCACGTTCGGTGGTGTCGATGTCGGCAAGCGCCTGGCGCTGGCGGGCGATGTCGTCGACGTAGGTGTCGGCGAGTTCGATCCCGGACAGCAGCCGGGTGAGTTCGACCAGCGTGTCGGCGATGTTGCCGCGCAGTTCGCTGACGGGCTGGTAGTGGTTGTCGATGCCGGCAGGCAGGGAGTCGATGTGGACGACGGTGCGGGTCGGATCGTCGTTCCACAGGCCCGGGTCGTACTCGACGGCGTCATAGCCGACCGTGATCAGGACGTCGGCCTGGGCGACGAGGACGTCACCGGGTTGATTGCGGAACAACCCGACGCGTCCCAGGTAGTGCGACTCGAGGTCCCGCGAGATGACGCCGGCGCCCTGGAACGTCTCGACGACGGGAAGTTCGGTGGCGGACACCAGGTCGCGCAACGCCTTGCAGCTGTCGGGTGCCGCACCTCGGACGCCGACCAGGAGGACGGGCCGCTTCGCCGCCGTGATGACGTCCGCCGCCGCGCGGATGGCAGCGACGGGCGCACCCGCCAATGCGGGTACCGGGTGTCGCGTGGTGATGGCCGCCGCAGTGGGGGCACTGAGCACGTCCGCGGGGAGCACCAGCGCGGCGGCGCCCTGCGGTTCGGTGAGCGCGGCGCGGAAGGCACCGACGGTGGCTTCGGCGGCGTTGTCGGCGTCGTTGACCTCGCCGGTGTGCTTGGTGACCGTCGTGAGGAACGCGGCGGCATCCATCGACTGGTGGGTGCGCTTGAGGCGGTCCGCCCGACCCACGGCACCGCACAGGGCGACGACGGGGTCTTGCTCGGTGTTGGCGGTGAGCAGCCCGGTGGCCAGGTTGGTGGTGCCAGGACCGGAGGTGACCAGCACGACACCGGGTGTACCGGTCAGTCGGCCGATGGCACCGGCCATGAACGCGGCGTTCTGTTCGTGGCGGCAGACGATCAGTTCAGGGCCGCCGTCCACCAGGGCGTCGTAGACGGCGTCGATCTTGGCACCCGGCACGCCGAACACGTAGGGCACCTCGTAGGCGGTGAGCACGTCGACGATGCGCTGGGCGCTGCGGGTGGAGCCGTCGCTGGTCATGTGTGGCCCTTCGGCGTGTGAGTTCGAGGTGTCGGATGGAGTCGGGACGTGGAGCGCGCGCTGTCACCGGACATGTCGGGTAGCCAACCCCCACAGCCTCGCGCAGGGGGTGTCGGTGGGTCCAATTGGTTCTTGGCGACGGCTCCATAGGTGCGGCCTATGAACCGTGAATACATTGCGGTGCAACGTGATCTACCATTCACCGTTCGACGGCGTGGCCGCATCAGCTGAGTGTGAGGTCTGCTGATAGTGCCTCGTCGACGTTCATCGCGGCGTTCCAGAGTGCGAGGAACGCGCGCAGTGGCGCTGACGCGGGGATGTCGTTGCGCCAGATCAGCATCTTCTCGAAGTCGATTTGGGGGGTGATCTGCCGGATGGTGAGGCCGGATCCGATGAGCGCGGGATCGCAGCGAGCACTCAGAGCCACTCCGAGTCCTTGCTGGGCGAAGCTGACCTGCAGGCGCACGTCGTTGGCCGCGCAACTGACCAGGACTTCGGTGTCCGCCGCCGATGCGACACGGTCGATACTGGCCCGCAACGCGCTGGTGCGCGGGTAGGTGATGATCGGGTGTTGGGCCAGCTGACACAGTTCGAGTGGGTCGGTGTCGCCGAGCGGATACGCGGTCGGATCGAAAGCCGCGACGATCTGGTCGACGAACAGCCGTGAGGTGCTGATGGACGCCGGCAACGGATCCGGGGGCCGGGCGATCACCGCCGCATGCAGTTGGTTCTGCAGAACCATGTCCAGCAGCGGCTTGCTGGGTGCTTCGGAGACGACGACGTCGATGCCAGGATGCTTCTGCCGAAGCTCACCGAGCAACACCGGGGTCGTGGTGTGTTCGACCCCGCCGCCGGTCCCGATCCGGAACTCGCCGCGCAGCAGGCCGGCACGTGCGGAGAACTCTGCCTTGGCGTCGTCGGCGGCCTGGATGCATCGTCGGGCGTAGGGCAGCAGGACCTGGCCGGCGTCGGTGAGCGCGGTGGTGCGCTGGGTGCGGTCGAACAGTGCTTCGCCGAGCTCGCGCTCGAGCCCCTGAATCTGCGCGCTGATCGAGGGTTGAGTGATGAAGCACCTCTGGGCGGCTCGGGTGAACGAGCCCTCGTCGGCCACCGCGACGAAGTACTCCAGGGTTCTCAACTCCATGACCGACACGATGCCCGATGTTCATGGCTAGCGGCTACTCATACGGCAAACATTCCTGGTCGTCGCCCACGCGCGATGCGTCGCGCGGTTTGCCGAGGCGTCAGCCGAGGGCGCCGACGACCTCGCGGATCACATCGACGACCACGGCAGGCTGAGACAGCATCACCAGATTGGAGGAGTCGACTTCGCGGATCGCGGCACCGGCACGCTCGTAGCCGAAGCGCTGAACCTGCGGGAGGATTCCGCGGTCGGCGGTGCACAGGACCGCCCAGGTCGGGCGAGCCCGCCAGGCCGCCGTCGTGGCCGGCTCGGCGAACGCAGCGGCGGCCACGGGCCGCTGTGACACGGCGAGCACCGATGCAACCCCGGGATCGACGTCGGCGGCCAGCACCGAGGCGAACTCCGAGGGATCCACCGACACATCCATCCCGCCGGCGGAGTGCTCGGTGGCCGGGAAGGGTGTCTGGATCAGTGCGTCGGGAAGGTCGGAGTCCGGGAACCGGCCTTGGAGCTGCGCGATGCTTTCGCCCTCGGCCAACGCGTACCCGGCGAGGTAGAGCAGCGCCACGACGTTGGGCGCGGTGCCGGCTTCGGTGATGACCGCTCCACCATATGAATGGCCGACCAACAACACCGATCCCGCGATCGTCTCCACGAAGGCACGAACCAACGCAGCGTCTCCGATCAGGCTGCGGTTCGGTACGGCGACGGCTACCACGGGGATGCCCGAGTCCAGAAGCCCCTTCGTGACCGGCTGGTAGGACGAGGCATCGGTGAAGGCTCCGTGCACGAGAACCACGGTCGGGGTGGGCATCACGGGCACGCTCCGATGAACGACGAGTGAACGCTCACAGCGTGACGGGCCAATTCGTCAGCGTCCAATCGTGTTTGGCGATGCGGTCATAGGTACAGCCGATCCAGGTCCTCATCGGCGGAGCCGATGGGAGCCGGTGACGATTCCTATTGGACGCCGATCTGGGTGAGACGTGAGACTGCGATGAATCCACCGAGCTGCCGCCGCTCGGTGGTCCGCCTGCAGCCACGCGCGCGCAGCGTCCGAGATGACTCGACGGTGGACGAGAGAAGGAAGAGTCAGATGAGCGTCACCGTGATCGAATACATCCTCGGCAGGCTCCACGACGTGGGTGTCAACGACGTCTTCGGAGTGCCAGGGGATTACGCGTTCCCCCTGCACGACGCCATCGTCGCGCATCACGACATCAGCTGGATCGGCTGCTGCAACGAACTCAACGCCGGCTATGCCGCTGACGGGTACGCCCGTGTGAAGGGCGTGGGTGCAGTCACCACCACCTACGGGGTAGGGGAACTCAGTGCGATCAGCGCGGTCGCCGGCTCCTACGCCGAGAACTTGCCGGTCTTCCACCTCGTCGGCATGCCCACCCGGGCCACCCAAGCCAACCGGTCGCTGGTGCATCACACCCTCGGCAACGGACAATTCGACCTGTTCCGGTCGATGGCCGACACCGTCACCGGCGCCAGCGCGATCATCACCCCGGCCAACGCCGTCGCCGAGACCGAACGCCTGATCGCCGAAGCCCTCTACAACCGTCGCCCCGTGTACATGGCCCTGCCCTCCGACGTCGTCGACGCCCCGATTGTCGCGCAGTCGGACCCCTTGCCCTTGCCCGTCAGTGACTCGACCGCGCTGGCAGCCGCGACCGACGCCGTGGTCGGCGCGTTGGAGGCCGCGTCGACGGCGTGCGTCCTGCCCGGAATCCTGTTGGACAGATTGGGTCTGCGCGAGGTGGCTCAGCAGTTCGTCGAGGCGGCGGATCTTCCGTTCGCGACCATGTTCGCCGACAAGTCCGTTCTCGAAGAGGACCACCCCAACTACGTCGGCATGTACGACGGCCGACTCATGGACCCGGCGGTCCGCGAGTTCGTCGAGACGTGCGACGTCGTCGTGGCGTTCGGCACCATGGCGACCGACTTCAACACCGGCGCCTTCACCTCCAAACTCGACCCCGACAAGATCGTCAAGATCGACCTCCACAGCACGCGGGTGGGGTCGACGGTTTACCAGGGCGTCGAGATGGCCGACCTCCTCCGCGCGCTCGCCGGGCGGTCGTGGAGCACCCGTCAACGAGGCGGTCCCCGGCCAGAGCAACTCGGTCCGGTATCCGGGTCCGGTGCCGATCCGATCACCGCGGAAGCGCTGTACCCGCGATGGGCTGACTTCTTGCGGCCCGACGACATCGTCATCGCCGAAACCGGCACGTGCTCCATGGGATTGGCGTTCGCGCGGCTCCCGCGCGGTGCACGGTTCCACAACCAGACCCTGTGGGGCGCCATCGGATGGGCCACCCCGGCAGCACTTGGGGCGGCCGTCGCCGCGCCGAACCGGCGGCTCGTGTTGTTCACCGGCGAAGGCTCCCACCAGCTGACGGCACAAGAGATCGGCCAGTTCCACCGCCGCGGCTTGAAGCCGATCATCTTCGTACTGAACAACAACGGGTACCTCATCGAGCGGATGCTGTGCACCGACCCCGACATCGCGTACAACGACGTCGCGCCGTGGAACTACACCGAACTTCCGCACGCACTGGGATGCGACGACTGGTTCACCCCGCGGGTGAACACGTGCGCCGAACTCGACGCCGCCCTCGCCACCGCCGCCGAGGGCACCCGCGCCGCCTACATCGAGGTGATGACGGGAACCTACGAAGTACCTCCGCTCGTCCAGAAACTGCACGAGAACCTCAAGACGCTCTACAACACGGGCTAACGCGACGCGTGTCGAGTGGAAGCCCCGGGGGCCGGTGGATCCCGTGACCTCCGACCGTCACTACCCGCTAGCCGGAAGGTACGACTGCCGCCACCGGGCTGTCGACCGGTGCGCGACCGTAGTTGGCTCTAGTCATGACGTTCGGCCCGCACAACCGAGAGGGATCGACATGACCACCCGCGTGATCGTAGGAGTAACCGGGGCCAGCGGCACGGCGTACGGCGTACGCCTTTTGGACGTGCTGCGTGACGAGCCAGATGTGGAAACGCATCTGGTGATGTCCCAATCCGCGCGTAGAACACTGCATTTCGAACTCGACATGACTGCCCGCGAGATCGAAGAACGCGCCGACGTCGTACACAAGCCGAACGACATCGGCGCCTCGATCGCATCTGGATCATTTCGCGCCCACGCCATGGTCGTCGCCCCCTGCTCGATGAAGACCGCAGCGGGCATAGCGACCTCCTACTCCGACAATCTGCTGCTGCGCGCCGCCGACGTCATGCTCAAGGAGCGACGCCGGCTGGTTCTGCTGGTCCGCGAAACACCGCTGCACCTCGGACACCTGCGCATCCTCACCCAGCTCGCCGAGATCGGCGCGATCATCATGCCCGCGGCACCGGCCTTCTATCAGCGGCCGGAGACGATCGACGACCTGATCGACCAGACCGTCAACCGCGTCCTGGACCTCGCCGACGTCGAACTGCGGCGGGACCTCTTCACCCGCTGGACCGGCGGACAGCCGGCACCCGATCCGCACCACGAGCCCGAACTCGTCCGTCCCGTCCGCTGACCGCCGACCCCACCCACGAGGAGCACACACCAATGTCTGCACACGTCGACCGCAACAAGATCCCCCGCAGCTACCGCGAGTACCTCGCCCTGATGAAGGACATGGGCGAACTCGTCGAGATCGACGACGAAGTCGACTGGAACCTGGAGATGGGGGCGATCTTCCGCCACGCCGCCGAAACCTGTGCTCCCATGCCGGTGTTCAACCACGTCAAGGACGCCGCGCCGGGTTTCCGTGCCGCCGACTGGGGCATGGGCAAGAGTGGTCACCCCACCCAACCGTGGCGCCGGCTGTCCGCCATGCTCGGACTGCCCCCCGAGACACCCCTGATGGAGATCCAAGCCGCCTACATCGAGGCCAAGGAGAACGGTCGCTCGTACCCGCCCAACGTCGTCGACGCCTCTGCGGCACCCTGCAAGCAGAACAAGTGGACCGGCGACCAGATCGACCTCAACAAGATCCCCGCGCCACTGGCCCACGACGGCGACGGCGGCCGGTACCTGCAGACCGCGGGCCTCAACATCGCCCAGACCCCCGACGGAAAGTGGACCAACTGGTCCACCAACCGCGCGATGATCCTCGACGCCCAGACCATGACGGGCCAATGGTGGCCCAAGCAGCACAACGGGATGATCTGGAAGATGTGGCGCGACGAGGGCAAGGACATGCCCTGGGCGTGCGCACTCGGTGTCAGCCCGGTCGCCTCGACACAGGCCGCGTCCCGCATCCCGGCGTGGGTCGACGAATACGACATGGCCAGTGCACTTCTGGGTGCACCGCTGGACATGGTGAAGTGCGAGACCAATGACATCCTCGTCCCCGCGGACGCCGAGATCATCATCGAGGGCGTCATCGAATACGGCACGCAGGAACCCGAGGGCCCCTTCGGCGAATACCCCGGCTACCTACCCGACGAGACCACGATCTTCCCCCGCCAGAAGGTCACGTGCGTGACGTTCCGCGACCAGCCGATACTGCCGATGTCCATCCCAGGGGTGCCGATCGACAACTGCCACGTCACCATGGGGTTCTTCATCTCCTCGGACTCGGTGATCACCCTGCAGAAGGCCGGACTGCCGATCATCGACGGCATGTACCTGTTCGAGGCCGCCATCCTGTGGTTCGTCATCCGCGTCCCCAAGGACTGGCACGACCGGACCGGCTGGACGCTCGACGACTTCATGAACCGTCTGGGCAACACGTTCTGGACCGACCACGTCGGCGACACCGTCACGAAGATCCTCGTCGTCGACGAAGACATCGACCCCTCCGACGTGAAGGAGGTGGTGTGGGCGTTCGCCTCGCGCAACCACCCAACGTTCACCACCTACCTGTTTCCCGAGTTGCGGGCCTTCGGTGACGGTATCGAGTCCTACCACACCACCCGCGAGCTGTCCGAGGACAAGGGGACCTCACTGGTCATCTACGCCTGCCTGGAGAACGCCGATCGGGTCGGACGGCCCGAGAAGCGGGTCATGTCCTTCACCGAGAACTACCCCGAACCCGTCAAGCAGAAGGTCCTCGACAACTGGGAGCGCTGGGGCTTCGGCGATGGTGCCGCTAGCCGGTAGAGCACGTGTCACGCCACCAACCATCGGAGATGGCGGCCGGCACTGCCGACAGACGTCCCGTGCTCGGCAAGAGTAAGAGTCACCCGCAGAACGCATCACCCGAAGACCAGGAGAATCGCTCATGACAACGTCCCCCGCACGCAGCCTGCACACCGCCTCCCTGCTCGACGGGGAGATCGTCGAGGAGTCCGACCTCGGCTCGATGCGCCGCGTCACCGCCGACAACCTGCCGATCCTCAACCGCCTGTCCATCAAACGCGTCCTGCTCAACCCCGGCGCCATGCGCACACCCCACTGGCACGCCAACGCCAACGAACTCACCTACTGCGTCTCGGGCACCGCACTGGTCTCCATCCTCGACAGCGGCAGCAAGTTCTCCACCTTCATCGTCACCGCCGGCCAGATGTTCCACGCCGAATCCGGCTCCCTGCACCACATCGAGAACATCGGCGACGACGTCGCCGAATTCATCATCGCCTTCCGCAACGAACGCCCCGAGGACTTCGGCTTCGGCGCCACCCTCGGCGCCTTCTCCGACGCCGTCCTGGGCAACACCTACGACCTCCCCTCGGCCGACTTCGCCAAGATTCGTCGTAGCACCCGCGACCACAAGCTCGCCGCCCGCATCGGCGACCCCGTCGTGCCCGCCGCCGCGCACTTCAACGACCCGCACAAGTTCGACGTCGAAGCCCAATCCCGGGACTGAACTACGTGTCCGGTAACGCCCGCTTCGCCCGCGACCAGTTCTGGCCCATCCTCAAGGACATCTCCATGTACTCGCTGCGGGTCACCGAGAACGGCATGCGCGAACCGCACTGGCATCCCGTCACCGCCGAGATGGGCTACGTCAACCACGGCGACGCCCGCATGACCATCATGAACCCCGACGGCACCCTCGACACCTGGAACCTCACCACCGGCGACATGTACTTCATCCCCCGCGCCTACCCCCACCACATCGAGAACACCGGCACCGACCCCTGGCACTTCCTCATCTTCTTCGACCAGCCCTTCCCCGCCGACATCGGCTACCGCGCATCCGCCAGCGCCTACTCCCGCGAAGTCCTCGCCGCCACCTTCGGCACCCACATCGACGACCTACCCCAATTCCCCTTCACCCCCGCCGATCCACTGATCGTCACCCGCACCAACCCGGTCGATGCCGACGGCGTCGGACACGTCGGATAGCACCGTGAGGCACGACACCGGGTCGGCGGCGACGTCGGTTGTGGCCGTGCGCCGCGGCGGGGTACGGGACGTCTTCGGTGTACCGAACTACCGGCGGTTCGTATCGGGACAGTCGCTCAGCCTGATCGGATCCTGGGCCGAGACCATCGCCCTGGCACTGCTGGTCCTGCAGTTGACGCGCTCGCCGCTGGTCCTCGGGCTCGTCATGAGCACGCGGTACCTGCCCGTGCTGTTGGCGACACCGTACGCGGGCCTGATCGTCGACCGCAGCGACAAGCGGCGTGTCCTGACGGTGACCAACGCAGTGCTCGGTCTGACGTCGCTCGGGATGGGGTTGTCGGTCCTGGCGGGCACCATCGCACTGTGGCAGATCTTCGTCGCAGCAGCGGTATTTGGCGTCATGACCGCGCTGGACAACCCGGCGCGAATGGCGCTGATCCCGGAACTCGTTGACCCGCAGCTTCTTCGGTCGGCCATCACCATCAACAGCATGATGGCCAACGTAGGACGGGCCCTGGGCCCCGCCGTCGCGGCGGGGCTGATCCGCTGGCACGGCCTCGGGTGGTGTTACCTGTTCAACGCGCTGACCTTCGCGTTGGTGGTGGTCGCACTCGCCGCTCTCGACGGTCGTCAGATGCACAGGACGGCGCCCGCCGGCCGCGGCAAGCGGCAGCTGCGCGAGGGACTCGCCGTCGCCCGGTCGAACCGCGACATCGCAGGACCGCTCGTCATGATGGCCTTCGTCGGCACGCTGACCTATGAGTTCGAGACCAGCCTGCCGGTGTTCGCGGAGCAGACACTCAAAGCGGGCGTTGACGGATATGCCTGGCTGACGACGGCATTCGGCGTGGGCTCCGTGTTGACGGGCCTGCTGATCGCACGTTGGCCCATCACGGGTCTGGCCCCGATGATTCGCGTGACCGTCCTCTACGGCGCGACGATGCTTTTGTTGACCGTCAGTTCCGGGCTGCCGGTGGCGCTGGTGTCCGCGGGGCTCGTCGGCGGTGCGAGCATTGCCTTCCTCACGACGGGCAACAGCACCATCCAGCTCGCGGCGCCCCCGCAGATGCGCGGTCGCGTCACCGGGCTGTGGACGACGGCGTTCATCGGGTCCACTCCGTTGGGCGCCGTGATCATCGGTGCGGTGGCACATCGTTTCGGCGGACATGCCGGCCTCGCCGCGGGAGTGATCGGATGTGCGCTGGCGGTGATCCTCGGGACCGTCATCCATCGCCGCGGTAGCCGGCGGGATGCCGACCAGATCACGTGAATCGCGGTCACCAGGAGTCGATCGTCCCGTCTTGACCCCTCGGACGGACCCGGATCACACTGCAGAGCATGAGCATCGCCCTGCTGCGTGACATGTTCGACCAGATGGTGGTGCGCAAGGACGCCACCGTAATCGAACGGTTCTACGATCCGTCCTTCGAGATGCACTCCAACGGCATCGTCCAGGATTACTCGGCCTTCGCCGAGAGTCACCGCGGCGTGTACGCCACCGACATCTCCTACTCCGTGGAGTACGACGAAGACGCCTGGGTGGAGACGGCGGACAAGGTCGCGGGCCGGGTGTGGATCACCACGAGCAGGCCCGACGAGGAGCCGACGCGCATCGAAGTCGTGCTCATCGCCGTGTTCACGCACGGTCGAATCGGTCGGCTATGGGAGACGACGTGGCCCAGCTGGAACGCCCTGCCGGCCTTCGAGGATTACTGAACTTCGGGGCACCCCGCCGGTCACTGCAATGGTTCGGGCGCGAAGGTCACGTCGACCCCGCCAACGGTCATCGTCACCTGATCCTCCATCACCATCACCTGCGCCGCGACCCGTCGGTCGACGCTCTGAGCCAGCTGCTCGACCGGCTCGTGCGGTATCCGGACCACGGACAGGTTCGGCAGCCCCGCCACCTTGGGGGCCACGGTGCGCCACCAGGTCGCCACGCCGGAGGCGAATGGGAACAGCACCACCTGGTCGGCCTGCCCGGCCGCCTTGGCCAGGGCACGCCCGTCGGGCTGACCGACGGTGATCCACTCCAGAATCCGGCCCGTGTAGTCGGCCAGCCGCAGGTCCGGTACGCCAGGGGTAGACAGGCCCGCCCCGAACGCCAACTCGCCGTCGACGTCACCGAGCCGGTGTGCGCGCAAGCCAAAGGCCAACAGTCGCACCACCATCCGCTCATCAGTCTCACTGGGGTGACGGGCGACGGTCAACGTGTGATCGGCGTAATAACCGTGATCGACGTCGGAGACGCCGAGTTCGACCTTGAACACTGTTGCGGAAAGAGCCACGTCATAGTGTCCACCCTGGTGGTGCTTCCGGAGTAATCCGGTCGTGGTGACGTGTCAGGCCGTCCGTGGCGGCGGTGCGAGCCTCTTTGTCGGCGTCGGCTGCCAGCGGAGGGTCCCGTCGTCGGATGTCAATACCTGACCGAAGGCCTGATCGCCGAAATGGATTGCGAATCCACAGGTGTCGGCGTCGAGTAGCTCGGCGATGATCCTGCGACGTGCGCCTGGCACGGCAGTGGGGTCTGCGTCCGGCCCGGAGCCCCACTCGGGATTGCGGAGCTGAGCAGGGACGTGGAAGGCGTCGCCGAATGCGATGAGGCGGCGCCCCGACTCGGAAGCCACGACGTAGGAGGTGTGCCCGCTGCTGTGCCCCGGGGTGATCAGGGTGGTGATCGCGGAGGCGATCTCCTGGGCGTCTCCGACCAGCGTCAACCGCGGGTGGTGACTCAGCGGTTCGATGACGGCCCGGCGGTCGGGCATCCCCGCCGGCGTCTGGCCGTCGGCGTACGGCGCCCATTCGGATTCGGCCACGACGTAGACCGCGTTGGGGAACGTCGGTGCGTACCCGCCGTCAGCGGTCGGGGTGAAGAGCCACCCGGTGTGGTCGACATGGAGATGGGTCAGGGCCACCACGTCGACGTCGGCCGCGGCGACTCCGACGCTCTCCAATGACGTCAGCAGAGCCCCGCAGTCGACTCGGCCGAACGGCGAGTTGGTATTCACCGGCCCGAATCCGGCGTCGATCAGCACGCACTCGTCGTCGCGTTGGACGAGCAAGCCGCCAGTCGACATCGCCACGGTGTCGTGAGCGTCGAGTTCATCGGGATGGCCGTGCCAGTAGGCGGCGGGGATGGCGGGTAGGAAGGCGCTGGGGACGAGCGACATCGCGCCGTCGACGACGTAGGTGAACGTCACGTCGTCCATCACCCATCGCCGTACCGACGATTGCGCGCCGATCACGCCGATCTCATCTGACATCGGATTCCTCTCACGGGTGTGCGGGGCCGGCGGTGGCGACCCACCGCGCCATCCCAGAATGCCGCAGGCTCGGTACGCAACTGCCGGGAGAATGAACGGTGGGTTCTCGCGCCGGGCCTCGCGACCTCGCGGTCGAGCTTCTCGACACGAGCGCCGGTCCCGGCTGATCTTCGACGCCCGGCCACGGTTCCGCTCTTGCTACCGTCGGTCATGCCACGAAAAATGACCGACGAAGAAGTCGAGGCGTTCCTCGACAGCCGCCCGGGCTGGGCGATGCTGAGCACCATCGACCAGGACGGATTCCCGCACACGGTCCCCCTGGGGTACTTCCGCTTCGGCCACGACGTCGTCATGGGCGTGCGGGACGGGACGCACAAAGTCGCCAACGTCGAGGGCAACCCGAAGGTGAGCGTCATGCTCGAGGACGGCTCGACCATGGCAGACATCCGTGGGGTGATGATCCAAGGCCACGCCCGCATCGTTCGCGAACACGAGGAAGCACTTCAGCTCGCGAGGGAGGGTGCCCGCGCACGGGGTGTGCCGGAGTCCGACTGGCCCACAGAACCCCGGCCGGGCGCCGCCTACATCCGCGTGGCACCGGTCAAGACACGGTCGTGGGACTACTCGAGCCCCGATCACTCGTAGCGTCGCCGTCGGCCCGCACGGAACCTGCCAAGGTCCGGCTTTGGAAAGGTTGAAAGCGGCTATCGGGAGTGACGGGCGGGACGAGAGCAGATCGGCATCGTCCGAACAGGAGGTACCCACATGGCATCGACGATGCAGATGGCACGTGATGAGCGCCGCGAGTTCGCGGACTTCCTCGCCGAGCTATCACCTGATCAGTGGGATGCGCCCAGCCTGTGCCGCCAGTGGCGCGTGCGCGATGTGGTTGCTCACGTCATCGGCTACGACGAACTCACTGCCACCGGCCTGGCGCTCCAGTTCGTGCGGGGTGCGCTCATCGTCAATCGGATCAACGCTTTAGGAGTGCATCAGCTGGCCACTCGCGCTCCGGAGGAACTCGTCCAGCTCGTCCGCAACCACATTCAGCCACGCGGATTGACGGCCAGCTTCGGCGGCATGATCGCCTTGGTCGACGGCATGGTTCACCAGCAAGACATTCGGCGGCCGTTGGCGATGCCTCGCGTCATACCGACCGATCGCCTGCGCGCGGTGCTCGGGTACGCGTTGTACGTGCCGCTGATCCGCGGAGCGTGGCGAGCGCGTGGCGTCCGACTCGTTGCCACCGATCTCGAGTGGACGCACGGACGAGGCCCCGAGGTTACCGGCCCCGGGGAAGCGCTTCTCATGGCCATGGCCGGCCGCCCCGATGCGCTGCTGCAACTCGACGGCCCCGGCCAGCACGTGCTGCGCCGACACCTGTGATGTCGCCTGTCGGCCCCTGTCGGCAGACGCCGAGGCAGCCCAAGTGGAGGTCGCGCGCGAACTGACGGAGGGCCTGATCGACGGAGACCTCAGCGACTAGGGGATGGCGGCGGGCTCGAAGCGATTACCGCTCGATCGCCCGTGCGTGGGATCTTCGAGGACCAAGCACGTCGTCTTGCGATGGACCGTGAGAAGCCAGTGGCCATTGCAGCGCCGGAGCAGTGCCGAGGCAGAAAGCGTTGACACAACGCCGATCTCGCGTTCCCGGGTAGAACCACACGCCGCTCTCAGGACGGGTGATCCACTCCGCTGGCCCACCGCAGACAGCGCAGGGCATGGGTGCCAAGTGCAAGACAGTTACCCGTCTCCGACCCCTCACTCGACCAAGAGCAAGGGAGCGATCGTGTACTCGGAGCAGCGCCCGTGGCGGGGCGGATCAACGGGTTGGAGCTAGGGCGCTACTCACGTCTTCCGGGAAGGCGAGGGCTGCACCTGTCCCGCCACGAGGTTACCCCCTTCTCCGTTACTCGCGGAAGGACCTCGGACGCATGAATGTCGCTCGTGAACCCACCCGGGCTCTCCTCCTCGATCGAGGCCGTCGCGGAAGTAGGCCCGCGACAATGCAATTCCAACACCTGCGGCGATCACCGTGCCTCCGATGAACATCGGGCCGGCTGGGGACTATGTGGTTCGGTGCGCTGATTCGGCCGTCCGAAACGTTGCCAAGGTCTCTCGCGCGAGGCGGGCGAGTTCCCTCGTCGCGGGGGACAGCATCGACGACTCCTTCTTGATGAGAGCGACGGTGTCGTAAAGCGGATCCTCCAACGGCAGATACCTGACGCCGGGCGGTGCGATCGAAGAATCGGCGACCGCGCGGGACACGAAGGTCTCGCCCGCTCCCGCTGCGACGAGTTCGAGGGCGGTGTCGACTTGCTCGACCTCGATCAAGGGTCGCAGCGTCAAACCCTTGAGCAGTGCCCGTTCGGCCAGTTGTCGGCGGGTGGGATCTCGCCATCCTGCGTGGGCGTCGTACAGGATGAGCTTCGCGGCGGCCATGTCCTCGACCGAAACCGGCCCGGTACGCCATGGGTACGCCGTCGCGTAGACCACCTCGTCCTTGAGCAGGGGCGTGACCGACAGCTCGCGGGTGTCCACGGGCAGCACCACCAGACCCGCTTCGAGGGTGCCCTCGCGAACGAGGTCCGCGACGTCTGCCGAATTCACGCCGACGACGCGAAGGCGGACGTTCGGGTAGCGGGAATGAAACGACGTGAGCAGGTCCGTCGTGGCGTAGTACTTCGCGTTGCGCAGCAGTCCGATCGATGCGACGCCCGACTGCAGCCCGGTGACTGACTTCAGGGCCCGATCCGCACCGTCCGCGGATGCCAAGGTCTGTTCGGCCAACGGCATCAACTCCTCGCCAGGAGTGGTCAGAGTCAGCTTTCGTGCTCCTCGGACGAACAGCGGTGTGCCGTATTGCTCCTCGATTCGTCTGATGGTCTCGGAGACGGTGGGTTGCGACATGTGCAACTCCTTGGCCGCTGCGGTAAAGGAGCCGCACTGTGCTGACGCAACGAAGACACGCAGCTGTATCAACGACAGAGCCATAGTGAAACACGATAACAGCAGTCGCATTTCACAAGGTTGTCCTCTTGCAGATGCATTCGTATGGTCGATTTACGAGCTAGTGACCTGCGGCACAGGAGGAATCGGAATGGACAGCACGGAGGAGGACCGTCAACTCGGCGAGCTGGGATACACCCAGAAACTCAGTCGATCCGTGGGAGGTGTCTCGTCGTTCTTTCTCGGTTTCTCGGTGATCAGTGCCACCACGGCGGTGTTCTCGGGATTCGGATTCGGCCTCAGCACGGCTGGCCCGGCCTTCGTGTGGACCTTCCCACTCGCGGTCGCCATCTTCTTCGTCTGGGCGCTCATCGCCGCCGACTTGGTGGGCAAGCTCCCGCTCGCCGGCTACGCGTATCAATGGACGAGCCGGCTCGTCCATCCGAGTTTGGGTTGGTTCACCGGGTTCGCCGGTGCAGTCGGATTCATCAGCGGATTCACCGGCGTCGCCTTCGTGATGGCGGGGTACATCGGCAGTCTCCTGAACCTCGAGATGACCACACCGTTGCAGATCTCCATCGCCATCGCGGTGGTCCTGGTCTGTGTCCTCATCAACGTCTACGGCGTGAAACTGGCGACCTTGCTCAATAACATCGGTGTGGCCTTGGAACTGGTGGTGACGATCGGAGCAACTGCATTCATCGCCGTCGTCGCCTTCTTCGTGTCCGACGAGCACCAGGGAATCGAGTTCTTGTTCTCCTCCGGCGCCGCCGACGACTCGACGTCCCCGTACGTCGTGGTGTGGTTGACCGCGAGCCTCGGCTGCATCTTCGGACTGCTCGGAGTGGAAGCGGCGGCCGATGTCGCAGAGGAGACGGTGGACGCCCGCCGCACGATTCCCCGCACGATGTTCTTGGCGCTCGGAGTGGCATCGACCATCGAATTCTTCATGTACGTCGTCTTCCTCCTCGTGATCAAGGATCCTGCGACGCTCTCGGATAGCTCGTCTCCGATCACGGACCTGTTTGCCCAGCAGATATCCCCATGGTTCTCCAAATTGGTCATCGCACTTGCGTTGACGAACATCCTCGTCTGCGTACTGGCCAGCATGCTCGTCGCCACGCGTCTCGTATATGCCCTCGGCCGAGACAACATGCTCCCCGGGTCGCAACTGCTCCGACGGGTCTCGGAAGCGCACAAGGTGCCGACCCTTGCAGTGTGGGCGACCGGACTGGTCTCACTCGCGCTTCTGCTCTCGGCTCTCGCGAACGAGCAGACGTTCTCCTACATCATCGGAATGTCGGCCCTCGGCTTCTTCGGCGTCTACTTACTCACCACGGCGGGGCTTCTGGTCGCTGCGGCACGCCACCGCATCCCTCGAGGTGTCGCGGGAATCTTCGACCTGGGCCGACTGCGCGTGCCGATCTACGTCGTGGGCGTGGTCGTATTCGGATCGGTGATGTCGGCGCTGATGTTCCTGCCGGACTTCCGGGCCAATGCGATCGTCTTCGTGGTGACCATGGCCATCGCGGGCGTCTGGTGGCTCGCGGTTCTGAGGGGCCGCATCGCGCGGTCGGAAGCCGGGCCGAAGTACGCGCTGGCGGCCGGTGAGCGCACCGCTGCTTCGAATGACGTTGTCGCTGAGTCCATTCACGGCGACGTCCGGCCGTCGTGAGGGCGTGGCAGTAGGGCGCTGACCTCGTGTCGTCCCGAGGTCGTTTCGTGGAGAAGACGGGCCGCAAGGCGTGCCACGTGCTCTGAGCCTCCGGCGCCGGTGATCGCAGATCCGGACACGGCGAATGAGGAAGTGTCGGGCGGCATCCTCGTCGACGTGGACTGATCGATCGGATGCATCCCACCGGGTGCGTGTTCTCGTGCAGACCAACTCGGGTCGGTCACGACTCGTCCAGACGCGCGGGCGTTCCCTGGAGCGACTGGGTTCACCATCGCATAGCGAGACCCTATGGAAGATGCCGAGAATCACTGTCTAGTGCTTCACGACGGATGTCCTTACGGTGAGTTCATGCGTTACTCGACAGCTCTCCTCGAACGGGTGCACGGCAGATGTCAGCACCTCAAGCGACCCCTCGTCGACGCCCCTGCCGCCCAGCGGGACCCTGCGGTCATCGAGACCGTCAGCACGATGCTGCGCGAGATCGAGACCAGGGGGCTCGATGCGGTTCGCGATTACAGCCGTGCACTCGACAATGACGATCGCCGCGACTTCGAACTCTCCTTCGACGACGTCGCGACGAGCGGTCGCCGTCTGCCGCGAGATCTGCGTGAGGCGATCGAGCTGGGTGCCGACCGCACACAGGCCTTCGCGCGCGAACAACGTTCCCATCTCTTTGGATTCGAGACCGAGTTGAGTCCCGGGCTGGTTACGGGGACCCGCTATGTGCCGGTGGCCCGAGTGGGGGCGTATCTACCCGCGGGCCGATTTCCGCTGACCGCATCCGCCTTCATGACGGTGGGCGTGGCGAAGACGGCGGGGGTGTCCACAGTCGTTGCATGCACGCCGCCCCAGCCGCACGGCGGCGCGAACGACGCCGTCCTGTACGCGGCGCACCTCTCGGGTGTCGACCGCGTCTTCGTGCTCGGGGGAGTGCAAGCACTTGCCGCCATGGCGTTCGGGCTGCTGGGGGAGTTGCCCGTCGACATGCTCGTCGGAGCGGGTAACGCCTACGTCGCGGAGGCGAAGCGTCAACTGTTCGGCGCCGTGGCCATCGACCTGCTCGCCGGCCCCTCGGAAGTGGCCGTACTCTCCGACGAGACCGCCGACCCCGAGATCGTCGCCGCCGACCTCCTCGGCCAAGCCGAGCACGGCACGAATTCTCCGGCCGCGTTGGTCACCACCTCCGAAGAGCACGGGCACGCCGTCATCGCTGCGGTGGATCGTCAGCTACAGAGTCTGGCGACCGAGCCGATCGCCGGCCCGGCCTGGAGAGACTACGGCGTGGTGACGATCGCAGACGACCGAGAGGTCGCCGCTCTGCTCGTGGACGATCTCGCGCCGGAACACCTCGAGATCATCACCGCGGATGATGACTGGTACCACGGCCGGCTGCAGAACTACGGGTCGGTGTTCCTCGGTCCCTGGAGCACTGTCGCGTACTCCGACAAGGGCATGGCGGGCACCAATCACGTGCTTCCCACCGCCGGGGGTGCCAAGCACAGCGCAGGTCTGTCCGTGTCGCGGTATCTCAAGCCGCTTACCTATCAGCGCATCAGTCGGGAGGCCACGCCGGCCTTGGCGCACGCCGTCCAGGTGATCTCCGACTCCGAGGGGATGGCGGCGCACAGTGCGACCGCCACGCGCAGGCTAGCCCTCTATGCCGCGGAGGACGCAGTCGTCGAGTGACGCTTCGAGTCGTCGAGTCCAATGATCGAGAGGTAGCAGATGAGTGATCCGAAGCAGACGAAAGTGGTTGGGGCGGTCCAAATGGCGCCCGTCTTCCTGGACCGCGAGGCGACGTTGGCCAAGGTCGAGGGATACGTCGACGAAGCGGGCGCCAACGGGTGCGAACTGGTCGTCTTCGGTGAGACCGTCGTGCCGGGCTATCCGTTCTGGTTGGGCCGTACGGACGGAGCGAAGTTCAACTCCGATCTTCAACGGGACATCCATGCCGATTATCTGCAGGAAGCCGTCGACATCGAGGCCGGCCACCTGGATGGTGTGCGCGACGCCGCTCGACGGAACGGCGTCTCCCTCGTGCTCGGTGTTGCCGAACGGCCAGGAGATCGCGGCGGCCACAGCATCTACTGCTCTGCCATCACCGTCGACTCGCGCGGCGAAGTCGCGTCCGTGCACCGGAAGTTGATACCCACGTACGAAGAGCGCCTGAGTTGGGCCAACGGCGACGGGCACGGGCTGGTCACGCACGAGCTGGGTCCGTTCACCTTCGGCACACTCAATTGCTGGGAGAACTGGATGCCACTGTCACGAACGGCGCTGTATGCGCAAGGCGAAGATCTACACATAGCGCTGTGGCCCGGCGACGTCTCCGACACCGCGGACATCACGCGTTTCATAGCCCTCGAGTCGCGTTCCTACGTGATCTCGGTGTCAGGCGTGTACCGCCGAGACGACATTCCCGACGGGATGCCGGGTGCGGACATCATGAGGAATGCCAGCGACGAGCAAATCAGCACTGGTGGAACGTGTATCGCCGCTCCCGACGGAACGTGGGTCGTCGAACCGATCGATTCCCGGGAGGGCCTCACGGTCGCCACGCTCGATCACGGTCGGGTTCGTCGTGAGCGTCAGAACTTCGACCCCGCTGGTCACTACGGGCGACCCGACGTGACGAGTCTGGTCGTCGACCGCCGCCGGCAGACCCTCGCGACCTTCACCGACTGAGGTCCGTCTTCCCTGGCCCTTGCCGTTCCGGACGCGGCCCTGCTCAGCGATCCGATCGGAGTCAGCGGTGCATCCTCACCCCTCGCGCCCAAACCGACGCACGCCCATCGTCTCCCCGGCTCAGCAGTGCTACGGCTTCGCAACGGCCCGACGCCGGCGCCGCACAACGGTGACGATCGCGTAGTGGAGCGGTACGCATACCCACACGATCACGAGTGAGATCCCCAGGCCGAGTGGGTAGTCGCGGTCGAGGGTGGTGGGATTGTCGGCCTTGGCGCCCGGTGCGTCGAAGACCGGGAGGGCCAGGAGTATCAGCGTCGCCGAGCACACGGCGGCAATGGCGACGGGTGGCCACCATCCGCCCGTGATCAACCGGCGTGACGTATACCCAAGGGCTGCCGTCAACGGCGCGAACACGAAGTCGTGCACGATCAAACCCACCGCCGCCCATACCGCGATGCGGATGAGGACGTCGGCCGGGAACTCCCACAGCAACCAGACGCCGTAGGCGCCGACGAGCACCCCGACAGCGGCGACAGCCATGCGGATGGCGGCACGTCCGCCGGCTGGTGTGTCCAGCGCCGCGGCGTCACGGTGGCCGCCATCGTCAAGCATCTCCGTCGTGTCGGACCCGTCGGTCATCCGCCAACCACCTCGATGCGCGTCAACCACTTCGTCTGCAATACACCGGGTCTCGTTGGCGCTATCAGCCGGCAGGGGTACCCGTGGTCGAGGTCGAGTTCTGCACCGTTGAGCCGCAGAGCTATCAGCGTCGCAGAATCGCGGGCATGCCTGGCGGGAAGCGTCGTCCGCGAGTACGGGCCCGGCGGCTCCAGGGACGTCATCCGGACATCGGAGTCCGGCGAGCCGCCCTCTGCCGCCACGAGGTCGGCGAGCACGATGCCGGTCCACTGCGCGTTGGCGCTCCATCCCTCGACGCAGGCGATCGGAAGGTCCCGCGTGGACTGAGGCATCGCCTGCAGCTCGGCCAACGTGAACGTGCGACGTGCGCCCGCTCCGACAACCGTCAGCGATAGTCGGGTGACTTTGCGGCACGCGACACCCCCGCGGCAAGTGCCGTTCGGTTCACCGGAACACCCTGGGGTCCGTCGCCGGAACGTGGTGCCAGTGCCGATATCCGTTTGAGCCACGGCACCGTCTGGCCTGCGGTCGCGAGGGTCGCTACCGCGGTGGCGACGCCCGCTCCCATCAGTACGGTTCGCCGGCTCGGGCCGACGGCGCCACCCCCTTCGACGGCACTCCGATCGATCGATTCGCCGAGTGCACGACGGATTACGGGGAGCTTGACGGCGACGTGGACGATGACGGCACCGACCGCTACCCATGCCATCGCGTAGTGCACTGGAGGAAAGAAGAAGTCGAACGCGTACCACTGCGCGATGTTGAGCAGCCCGGTGCTCAGCTGAAATATCATCGCTCCGACCAGCACGAGTATCGACAGTCGCTCGAGTTGGCGGGTTAGGCCCCCGATCACGGGACGCGCGAACAGCTTCGGCCACACCGACCACAGTTTCACCACGAGCAAGGGGATCGCCGCGATCCCACTCGTCACGTGTAGTCCCTGGGTGACGCGGTAGAGCCACACGGGCCGCGTCGGCCACCAGAACCACGGTTGGGGATGCTGAATGAAATGACTGACGAGTCCCGTTACCATGCAGACCGCTACGGCGACACCAAGCCACGATCCGACTCGAGCGGTCACGGCCGTGCTCCGGTTCTCGGAGAAGCGTCGTCCATGGGACGGGGTCTCCGAGGCGACGTCGTCGCCGGATGTGTCCGAGCGCCCCACCGACTCAGGACCGGCGTTCGACCACATGATTCCTCGATTCCACGTTGACGGTGCCACAGGGGGGTGACCGGCCGGTAGGAGCGTTTCCACCGCGCTCTGTACTGTTCGATACAGTTGGTGTACTTTCTAGTACAGACCAAACTGCTTGGCAAGGGATGGGGGCTGACGTGAAGGTGAACCCGACGACCGACCGCGGGCGCGCCACCGTTGGACGTGTGCTGGATGCGGCGTGTGACCTCTTTGCCGCGCAGGGCATTCAGTCGACATCACTCGACGACATCGGTGCTGCCGCCGGCGTGGGGCGCGGGCAGCTCTACCACTTCTTCGTGGACAAGTCAGACATCGTTGCCGAGGTGGTGGCCTACCAGGTCGAGCGCGTGATCGCCTCGCTGAGACCGACTCTGGATGCCATGTCGACCGCCGACGACGTGCGGGCCTGGTGCGACGAAGTCGTCGCATTCTATGAAGGTTCGTCGGAGGCAATCCGTTGCCCCATCGGGTCGTTGATCTACCAGCTCGGTCAGAACGACGATGCAGCGCGTAAAGCGCTGCGTAACGGGTTCGCTCATTGGGAAGACCTGTTGGAAGCGGGACTCCAAAGGGTGGCCGACAGCGGTGGTATGACGACGGCCGCCGACGCCCGCTCCTTGGCGGCAGCCTTGCTCGCGGTGTACGAGGGCGGCGTCTTGCTCGCCAGTCTGAGCGGAGACGTCGGCCCACTACGGCGTGCCCTCCATGGGGCTACCCGTGGCGCGTTGACGAGCACCCCGGAGTCAGGTGAATCGGATCGCGTCAGGACTGCCTGACGATCGCGACACTCATGTCGCATGCACAACCGACTGGCTTTGAACAGCCCAACAGATAACGCCTTTCGGCGTCTCGAAGGAGAAACGTGAGTAGTTCAGAACACTTCGATACGGTGGTCATCGGCGGCGGTCCGGGCGGCGTGACGGCGGCACTTCGCCTCGCCGGCAGGGGTCTGACGGTGGCCGTGATCGAAGACCGCCTCGTAGGCGGCGAGTGTCACTACTGGGCGTGCAATCCGACGAAGACGCTAATCCGACCGATCGAGGTCCTCGAACTCGCCCGAGCCGTTCCCGGGGTCCGGGAGGTCGTCGGAAGCGACAGGGTCGACGTCAAGGCGGTCTTCGCCAAGAGGGACGTCATCATCGATCACCTCGACGACCACGACATCGTCGCCGGCATGACCGAGGCCGGTATCGACGTCGTTCACGGTCGAGGTCGACTCGATGGAGAACGAACGGTGGTGGTCGTCGAACCTGGGGGAGGTGAGCGCCGGTTGCATGCCGAGCGCGCAGTGATACTCGCGACCGGGACGCGCCCACTTCTTCCCGACGTCGAGGGACTTGAATCGGCATCCCCCTGGACCAACCGGGATCTGGCGACCATGAAGAGGGTCCCCGGCAGGACCATCGTCGTCGGCGGCGGAGTCGTCGGTGTGGAGTGCGCGACCATTCTGTCCGGGCTTGGCAGCACGGTGACTCTGCTGGTACGGGGATCCTCGCTGCTACGTGGATCCGAGCCCTTTGCGGGCACGCGGGTGGCGGCCGCGCTTGGAGATCGCGGCGTGGACGTCCGTTTCGGAACTCACGTCACGTCGGTCGAGCGCGACGCGCGCGGCGGAATCACCGCGTCCACCGGTGACATCCGACTCGAAGCCGACGAAATCGTCGTCGCCACAGGCCGTTCAGTCAACACCAATGGGCTGGGACTGGAAACGGTCGGTCTACCCGGCGGAGAGTACGTGACCGTCGACGACCACCTCACGGCCAAGGGCGTCGAAGGTGAATGGCTGTATGCGATCGGCGACACGACGGGACGCGCTCTGTTGTCGCATGTTTCGCAATACCACGCCGGCATCGTGGCGGACGTCGTCGCCGCCCGCGCCGAGGGCACTCTGCGCGACGGTGCGGAACTCATGGCACGGGACGCAGGCCGCCTGGCGCAGATCATCTTCACCAGCCCTCAGGTCGTCGAAGTCGGCTACACGGAAGCGGCGGCTCGTCAGGCTGGGTTCACGGTGACGACCCGAACTGCACGGTATCCAGGGGGCCTCGGAGAACTGTTGATCCTGCGCGACGGATTCGACGCAGAAGCGAAGCTGGTCGTCGATGCAGACCGTGACACGCTGCTAGGCGCGACGTTCGTCGGACCGGACGTAGCCGATCTGGTTCAGGCGGCCACCGTGGCCGTGGTGGGTGAAGTGCCGTTGTCGGTGCTGCGTCACGTCATCGCGCCGCACCCGTCACTCAGCCAGGTCTGGAACCCCTTGACTGCCGCTCGGTAGGCGCGACACCCACCACATCCGCAGACTCCGCGAGGAAGTTCAGTCGGCTAGTTCGAACGTCTTGCGCAGCTGCTTGTCGAAGATCCGGGCGGGCACGATGCGCCGCATGGCGCTCAACTGGCGCGCCTTGGCGCCCGCGGGATAGCGCAGCCGCGGGTTCGCGTCCGTTGCCGCGGCGACGATGGCCTTGGCCACGGTCACGGGATCCTCACCGCCGTTGACCTGTTCGGCCACCACCCGATTGGCGCGGCCGCGCTGTTGCGCGTACGCCTCCAGCGGGTTGTCGGGTGCCGTGGTGTTGTCGTCGAAACCCGTCCTGGTGCCGCCCGGCTCGACGAGTACCACCCTGATGCCGTGGCTGCGGACCTCGTGGTCGACGGACTCGGAGTATCCCTCGACGGCGTACTTCGTCGCGCTGTAGGCGGCCATGTACGGGGCGGGCATGAAGCCGAAGATCGAGGAGATGTTGACGATCCGTCCGCGCCGTCGAACCCGCATGTGCGGCAGGACGGCGTTGGTCATCCGGATGACGCCGAAGACGTTGATGTCGAACAGCTTCTGCTGCTGAGCGATCGAGTTCTCCTCGATGGCGCCGGCGAGTCCCATGCCGGCATTGTTGACCAGGACGTCGATGCGCCCGAAGCCCGTGACGACGCCCTCGACCAATGCGGCGACGGACTCGTCGCTGGTGACGTCGAGGTCGCGGAGCGTCACTCCCGAAGGGGGATTCAGTCCCGTGGTGTCGCGGCTGGTGCCGACGACGTGGAAACCGGCCTCCACGAGACCGAGCGCGGCGAACCTGCCCAGGCCGGCGTTGGCACCGGTGATGAGTGCGACGGGTTGCGATGATGGCATGCGTTGATTCCTGACGTCGTGTGCGGTGTCGTGGTCACGCTGTCTTCAGCGGTGTCTCGTGCTGCGATTCTCGAGAACATCTGTGTCTCAGTGCCGTCCGGTACTCGACGGCGGTCAAGACGAGCCCGACGAGGGCGCTGGTCGCTCCGGCCGCGGCCAGGAGCGCCCACCCGGAGCGGATGGCGGCGAACTTCGTGGGAGTGCTCGCGATGTGCGTCCCGACCACGGTGACGATCAGCGCGATGCCCAGTACGGAGCCGACCTGTCGAGCCGTGTTGATCAGTGACGAACCCGAACCCCAGCGCGGTCCCGGCAGCGCAGATCCCACGACCGAGGACAACGTGGGCAGTATCAGCCCGACCCCCAGCCCGGTCAGGAGTTGGCCGGGCAGCAGACCGGCCAGATAGTTCTCCGACGGCCCGAGCCGCCACAGCCACCAGAGCGCGCCGGCCATGAAGCTCGTGGCCCCCAGGGTGGCGACGGTTCCGATTCCCAGCCGTGCCGCGACACGATTGGCCAGCCGGGCGACGACGACCACGACGACAGGGCCGGCGGCGAGGCCGAGACCGGCCGCCTGAGCCGACCAGCCCCAGGTGGAGGTGAGGTAGAGGACGTTGACCAGGAGCATGCCGGCGAAGCCGCACGAGAACGCCAGCATCATGACGATGGCCAGGGCGAACTCGGGGACGCGCAGCACCGCCAGATCCAGGGCGGGCACCGGATGGCGGCGCGAGCGGATGACGACCGCGGTCAGGCCCGACACGGATACGGCCAGTGAGACCAGCACTACCGCTGCGTCCCATCCGCGTTCGGGAACCTCGACCAGCGCGTAGGCCAGCGCACCGACTCCGAGGACCAGGAAGCCGGCGCCGAGCAGGTCGGGCCGCCCGATCGGCGTGATGTCGGATTCGCGGAGGATGCGTACCGCCGCCACCATGGTGACGATCCCGAGGGGGACGTTGACCAGGAACACCCACTGCCATCCCGCGGCGACGAGCAGACCGCCCAGCGGCGGTCCGAGTGCGGCTGCGACCGCTCCGACCGACGCCCAGGTGCCCACGGCCTTGGCGCGCCGTTCAGCCGGCCAGGCGTTCAGGAGCAACGACAGGGACGTCGGTGTAATCAGCGCGGCGCCGACGCCTTGCACGGTCCGGGCGGCCACCAGCGCCCACAGGCTCGGGGCCAGTGCGCACACCGCAGAAGCGGCGGTGAAGACCGCCAGCCCCACGAGGAAGACCCGTCGGTGGCCGTAGCGGTCGGCGAGGCGGCCTGCCAGAGCGAGTACCGCCGCGAAGACGACGGTGTAACTGTTGAGGATCCAGGACATCTGGCCGAAGTCGGCATCCGCGAAGTCGGCACTGATGGCGGGGAAGGCGATGTTGACGATGAAGAGATCCAGCGTCGCCAGGAAGGCCGCCGACGACGTGACGACGAGGACCGCGCCTGGTCGAGTGGCGGTGTCACCTTGTCGTTGGGGCGTTCCAGCGGTCACGCGTTCCCCTCGGTTTCATGGCACGCGACATGGCTGTGCTTTTCATCTGGCCAGAGCATAGGACGCTGAGTCTACTGAAGGCAACTCAGCTAGTGCCGCGGGCACGCTTGACCGCCATCACGCCCACGGCCGACCGCGCGTCGTGAATTCAGCACGAAACGCGCTCCCTGACCCGATTGCCCGGCCGATCCATGGGTAGACCCCGGAAGAACCTGGTGGTCGAGCAGGAGGTGAGTGATGAGTGGTCACGCGGACGTGGATCAGGAGCTGTGGGACGAGTTCCATCGCATCGTGAACATGACCTCGCGCGAGCTGTCGGAGTGGTTGCGCACCCGATCGGCGGGGGAGCACGCCGAGGAGTTTCCCGATGAGTCCGGCAGCCAGACCGGTCAGCACGTGCTGCACATCCTGTCCAAACGCCGGACCGACCTCACCGAGGACGACGAACGCGTGATGCGCAACGTGGTCGACCGTATCCACGCCGAGCGCGGCGTGGACCTCGAGCCGACCGCAGGTCAGAGCAACTGGCGGCATCGCCTGATGACACTGGGACACGATCCACTGAAGGAGGCACGCTGATGGAACGCGGAAGCTCCAAGCACAGCCAACGCGAAGACGACGCGCTGAAGGACGAACTCAGCGGCATGCTGCAGGGCAACCGGCCGACCCGCGCAGAGGAGTGGCGCGATCCGGAGCCGCCCGCCGACGACGATCCCGACGTGCCCTTCGCGGACCCGTCCGACCGCTGAAGGGCGATCTTCAGACCGTCGTGGCGCCGCCGTCGACGGTCAGGATCGCACCGTGGATGTTGCCCGCCTGGGGGCCCGCGAGGAACACCACGGCCGCGGACACCTCGTCAACGGTGCTCATCCGGTGCGATGGCACTCTGGCCAGGATCGGAGCGATGCCATCGGCGAACTCCTGGTTCCGCTCGGTCGCGATCGGGCCGGGTGCCACGGCGTTGACCCGGACGCCGTCTGGCCCGTACTCCGCCGCCCATGCCTTGGTGAGCATGTGGACGCTCGCCTTGGTAGCTCCGTAGAGCGCGGAACCTGCGGCACCGATGATTCCGCTGATGGAGCCGATGTTCACGATGGCGCCCTCACCGCGTCGTGCCATCTCCGGTGCCAGGAGTCCGGTCAACAGAAACGGTGCTGTGACGCTGACGGCGAATGCGGCAGCGATTCGTTCGGCCGTGACATCGGCAGTGGCAGTTGGTTGCAGCAGCGTGGCGACGTTGTTGACCAGGATGTCGACGTGGCCGCCCGACGCCTTGGACGCCGAAGCCGCCAGATCTCCGATGGCATCGGGTCCAGCCGCGAAGTCCACCGGAATGTACACGGCGTGGCCGCCTTTCGACTCGATCGCAGCGACGACCGCTTCTCCACGTGTCCGAGTGCGTCCCGTCACCACGACATGGGCGCCCGCTTCCGCCAGAGCGACGGCGATGCCGGCGCCGAGCCCGGAGGTCGAGCCGGTGACCAGGGCGGTGCGTCCTGCCAATCCTGACGTGGTGGTACTCATCGGTGTCCTTTCGTGGTGGCGATGTCGATGACGGCAGTCGCGAATTGTCGAGGGGCTTCCTGGGGGACGTTGTGACCGATGCCCTCGAGAACGCGGTGTTGGTAGGGGCCGGTATAGCGCGAGCGGTAGGCGCCGCCGTCCTTGGCGGCACCGTCGAAGTCACTCCCGATGGTGATGGTGGGAACACCGATGGTGGGTCTGACGGCAAGGCGTTGTTCCGCTGCGTCGTAACGGGTTTCGCCAGGAGCGAGGCCGAGGCGCCAGCGGTAGTTGTGAATGACGACGTCTGCGTGGTCGGGGTTCTCGAACGCCGTCGCGGTCAGGTCGTACGTGGTGTCCTCGAAGTGCCACAGCGGAGAGGCCTTGGTCCAGATCAGACGGTTGAAGTCCTTGGTGTTGCGGCGGTATCCCAGCGCGCCGCGCGGGGTGGCGAAGTAGTACTGGTACCACCAGCCGTACTCGGCCTGGGGAGGCAGGGGTTCGCGATTGGCGGCCAGATCGACCACGATGTAACCGCTGACGGCAACCAGACCGCTGCATCGCTGCGGCCACAGTGCGGCGACGACGTTCGCGGTACGTCCGCCCCAGTCGTACCCGCCGAGGATGGCGCTCGGAATCCGTAACGCGTCCATCAGTTCGACGACGTCCTGCGCCAACGCGGCCTGTTGGCCGTTGCGCACGGTGTCGTTCGAGAGGAAGCGGGTGGAACCAAATCCGCGTAGGTACGGCACGATGACACGGAAGCCCTGTGCGACAAGGCTTGCGGTGACGTCGGCGTAACTGACGATGTCGTAGGGCCAGCCGTGCAGCAGGATCACGGGCCGGCCGTCGGTGGGGCCGGCGTCGACGTATCCGACGGTGAGGTCTCCGGCGTCGATCTGCTTCACCGGGCCCAGCTCGTGCCGAGGCGCGGCCGGCGGGGTGGCGCCGTCGCCCGAAACCGAGTCGTGCCGTCTCGGAACAAGATTGGCGGGTGCGCATGACGCCAGAGCCAGGCCGCCCGCTGCAGCCGCCGTGGTTTGAACGAAACCCCTTCTGCTGATGGCAGTCACCGCTGTCGCCTCCCTCGTCACGTGGATGAGCATCGTGTCGATCACTCATCACCGACAATTTGACCCGACCACGGACATCGTGTCCAACGATCAAATCGGATACATTTCATCTATTTGAACGATGACACCCGTGCACGCAAGATCAGTCCGTCCCCCCGCGGAGCCGATGTCGCTCCGCGCAGGTGCATCGATGCTGGCGATCAAGGACACCGTTCGCGATCGCGACGGCTGATAGCTTCGTCAAGATGGAGCTGAGGCAACTCGAGTACTTCATGGCCGTCGCAGACGACATGAGTTTCACTCGAGCAGCGCAGCGGGTCCACGTCGTGCAGTCGGCGCTATCGACGTCGATCAAGAAGCTCGAGGACGAGCTGGCCGTTCAGCTGTTCGACCGGTCCCGCCAGCAGATCCGGCTGACCCCTGCAGGCGACGAGTTCCGCAGGCACGCTCGCCAGCTGCTGAACGCGGCTCGGCTGGCCAAGGACGCACTCAACGACTACCGCGGTCAGCTCACCGGCACCGTCGAGTTCGGATCCCTGGTGACGTTCGGCGCGTTGGATGTCCCCAAGGTCCTGGGTGACTTCCACGCTGCCCACCCGTTCGTCCGAATTCGTCTGCGGCTCAGTCAGAGTGGATCGTCCTCCTATCTGGCGTCGATTGCCGACGGGTCTCTGGACCTCGCGCTCGTGTCAGCGCCCGACCGATATCCCGCCGGCATCGATCTCCACTTGCTCGCCCAGGAGCAGATGGTGTTCACCTGTCGTGCCGATCACCCGCTGGCGAAGCGGAAGCGGGTTGGCATCGAGCAACTCGCAGACGAGAATCTCGTCGGCTTCCCCGAAGGTTTCGGCATCAGGCGGCTGATCGATGACGCGTTCGCCGCGGCGGCACTGATCCCGCGCATCCTCTACGAGGTTCCTGCCGACTTCACCGTCTCCGCCGCGTTGATCCGCAACGGCTTGGGGACCGCCTTCATGCCGGAGAGCGAGGTCGGCCGGTTCGGCGATCTGGTGGGCATCCCCCTCGCCGCGCCCATCGACTGGCGCATCTACCTGGCGCGCTCACAGCGCGAGCATGTCAGCCCCGCCGCCGTCCGGCTGGCAGACATGCTCGCCGCGGCCGCCGAAGTCGCACGACGACCATCCAGTTCCTGACGGTCATCGGAACATCTCGTGTCCGCTTCGAGTTCTGCCGCGGATTGAGCCGGGAAACAACCCCCTTAGGCGTTGCCCGGGGCGTTACTGATTGAGACCGCCGCCCGGGTCGCCATTCTTTCCGGTTCCATTGGGTGAGCCGCCCTTTCCGATGCCACCTGCACCGGGCGTGACACCGCCGGCACCACCGTCCCCGCCGGTACCCACACCACCTTGGCCGCCGGCATCGGCGTCGCCACCGGTGCCGTCGCCGCCTCTGCCACCGATGTAGCCGGGTCCGCCGACTCCGCCGGTACCGGCACCGCCCTGCGTGGTCCCGTTCCCGCCGATACCGTTGCCGCCCCTGCCGCCGTTCCCGAGATTCCCATTACTGCCCAGGGTGCCGCCGGCACCGCCGGCCCCGCCGATGCCGACGCCATTGGCATTGCCCGTTCCAGCGCCCCCCGTGCCGGTACCACCGGCGCCACCGTTGCCGCCTAGGAATCCGCTTCCGCCGTTGCCGCCGGTGCCACCCCTCCCTTGGCCGCCGGAGACACCGGAGCCTCCGGCACCGTTGCCGCCGTTGCCACCCGTGCCGCCGACCCCGCTCGATACTCCGCCGGCCAGACTGTTGCCGCCGCTGCCGCCGTTCCCGCCCAGGCCGTTGCCGCCGGCACCGTCCGACGCCGTGCCGTTGCCGCCGTTGCCGCCACCGCCGCCAACGCCCGACTGGCCTGAGAAGCCCCTGATTCCCGCTCCGGCTCCCCCCGGGGTTGCAGCGGCACCACCTTGTCCGCCGGCACCGCCGCGTCCGGAATCGCCACCCGCACCGCCGTTTCCGGCCGACACCGGGTTGCGCGCGTCGGCTCCGTTGCCGCCCGCGCCTCCGTTACCGCCCGTGCCGCCTACACCGCCGCGTCCGCCGATGCCGTCGGCGCCGCGTTGGCCGCCGCTACCCGGCGTGGTGCCTGCCGCCCCGCCTGCGCCGGCTTGACCGCCGTCCCCGCCGAGCCCGCCGTCGCCACCCGTCCCGCCGGGAGCCCCGTCCCGACGAACTGCAGGGGAGGTGCCGCCTGAGTCGACTCCTCGGCCGCCGTTACCGCCGGTGGCCCCTCTGCCGCCCTCACCGCCGTTGCCGCCGACACCTCCGATGCCGTTGATGCCGTTCGACCCGACGTTGGTGCCGGGCCCGCCGAGACCGGCATTGCCGCCCACGCCGCCCTTCCCGCCGGTACCACCTGCCTGACCGTTTCCGCCGGTGCGGCCACCGGACGCGGGACCGCTCGGAAGTGTCTCGCCGTCGGACCCAGTCGCCGTGCTGTTCGATCCCTGGGCGCCGAGGCCACCGGTACCACCCTCACCGCCATTGCCCCCGCGACCGCCGTCGCCACGAACGCCAACTGAGCCAGGCGCTCCGGTCATCCCACCGGCGCCGACGGTGGTACCGGCGCTTCCACCCCGGCCCGCGCTGCCCGCGAGGCCGCCGCCGCCGCCGTTGCCACCGTTGCCACCGGCTTCACCGTCGCCACCAGCGACGGCGACGCTCCTGCTAGGAGCGCCGTCGGTACCCGGTGTGCCGTCGACGCCGACACCGCCGGTGCCGCCCTTGCCCGCAGCCCCTCCGACGCCGCCGTTGCCGTTCCTGCCCGTGGCGCCGGACACCGCGCCCGTACCGCCTCGTCCGGCGCTGCCGCCGGTGCCGCCGTCTCCACCGCTGCCACCGGTCAACCCGTCGAACCCGTCGGGGCGAGCGAGGGTGCCTGTGGCTCCGGTGATGCCCGTGCCACCGGCTCCGCCCGTGCCCCCGGTGCCGCCGTCGCCACCCGCACCGCCGGCGCCCCGAATCCCCGCAGCCCCGTCGGCTCCGGCCACGCCGCCACCGCCGACGGTGGTTCCCGCGGCACCGCCCCGGCCTGCCTGGCCCGCCGCGCCGCCGTTGCCGCCGTTGCCGCCGTCGGTACCCGCGAAGCCCTTCGTGCCATCGCCACCGTTCGTGCCGCTGGTGCCGGGGTTGCCATCGAGGCCTCGGATGCCGTTGCCACCATCGCCGCCGTCACCCGCGGCCCCTCCGACGCCGCCGCTGCCGTTCCTGCCCGTGAGGCCGGGGCCGAGCAGCCCGCCCGAGCCGCCTCGTCCGGCGCTGCCACCTGCGCCGCCGCCTCCACCGTCAGTGCCGGTCGACCCGTCGGACCCGTCGCGTCCGCCGGGGGTGCCGTCGGCTCCCGTGACGCCCTTCCTGCCGGCCCCACCCGTCCCACCGGTGCCGCCGGACCCGCCCGCGCCGCCGGCCCCCAGCAGTCCTCCGGCGCCGCCGTCGCCTCCGTCGCCACCGCGGTTCCCGGTCATGCCGGGCAGTCCGGCGGTGCCGGCCGCCCCCGTGCCACCGGCGCCGCCGTTGCCGATGAACACCCCGCCGCGCCCGCCGGTGCCCCCGGTCCCGGACGATCCGGCCGCACCACCGGCGCCACCGTTTCCGAACAGTCCGGCGCGGCCGCCGTTGCCGCCGTTGGCGCCACGACCGCCCGACCCGAGGAACAGGCCGCCGTTTCCGCCGTTGCAGGTGCTGCCGACACAGTCCGCGGCGGCATCGATGCCGTTGCCGATGAACAGTCGAATGACGGACGACACCTGATCGACACCGATGGTGGGGGGTACCGCGGCGATGAGAGCCACTCGATCGCGCATGGATGCGGAGTCGTTCACCGGCGCCGACGTCGCCCCGACCACGAGGACACATGCCGAATCCAAGCAGTCAGGGGTTGTCGTCGGCGCCGCAAAACCTGCCTCGAGACCGCGTGACCCGTTCGACGCACCCGAGTCACCGGTATCCGCCGACGCCGCCCAGGGAGCGACGATCATCGCGCCTGCGCCCAGAGCAACGGCCAACGCCCCGACTCGCCCGACATGCCGAACACCACTCATGCAACGATCCCTCCGCACCCGTGCGGCGGGCGATCGCCAGCGCATCACCACGAGTATCGGCCGGATCACTACTGCGCCGTGGGCGATCGGCTACTGCACTTTCGGCGATCATGACCCGTCGACCACTGCATCGCCGATGTCGGTCCCGCCTCGCCTCCCGGTGACGTCGGCAGTTCGGCTGACGTTCATGGCCAAGTCGGCCGTTCGGATTGCGGCCGGCGACGTCATCCGGATCGGTTCCAGGGACGAGGCATGGTCGGCATCGGGCGTGCCAAGATGCTCGACATTGACCACGGAGGAGAACGATGTCGACACCGCGGGACGCCGCTGCGCTCGAACCGCTGGACACACACGGGCCGACACGCGCATGGGCCGCCGTCGCCGTACTCGCCCTCGTCGGCACCCTCAACTACGTCGACCGCTTCCTCCCGGGTGTCCTGGCCGAGCCGATCAAGCAGGAACTGGCGCTGTCCGACACGGCAATCGGCGTCATCAACGGCTTCGGGTTCCTCATCGTGTACGCCGTGCTGGGCATCGTGATCGCGCGCGTCGCCGACCGCGGCATCTTCGGCGCCGTCATCGCCGGCAGCCTGACGCTCTGGGGTTCGATGACCATGCTCGGCGGCGCGGTGCAATCGGGCCTGCAGCTCGCACTGACACGCGTGGGGGTCGCCGTCGGCGAGGCGGGCAGCACGCCGGCCGCGCACGCCTACGTGGCGCGTAACTTCGTCCCCGAGAAGCGCTCGGCGCCGCTGGCGGTCATCACCATGTCCATCCCGCTGGCCAGTGCGGCCAGCCTGCTCGGAGGCGGTCTGCTCGCCGAGAGCATGGGATGGCGAGCGGCTTTCGTCGTGATGGGCGCAATCAGCGTGCTGCTGGCGCCCCTAGTGCTGTGGGTGCTGGGTAGGCGCCAGAGCCTGCCCACCCCGCCGCCACGGGAACGCTCCGCCGCACTGAACTGGTGGGATCTGTTGCGCAAGCCCAGCTTCCTCGCAATGGTGGCCGGCACCGCGTTGGTGTCGGCGGCCGGCTACTCGCTGACCACCTTCGCGCCCGCGTTCCTCATGCGCACCCGAGGTATGTCGCTCGGCGAGGTCGGCATCGAGTACGGCCTGGCGACCGGTCTGCTCGGAGTCCTCGGGCTCCTCGTCGTCGGACGAATCGCCGACCGGTTGGCCACCCGCGACCCGCGCTGGTTGCTGTGGATCGTGGTCATCCTGATCGCCGCGCTGCTGCCGGCGTCCGCGCTGGCCTTCGTCGTCGAGAACCGCTCGATGTGCGTATGGCTGTTGGCGCTGGCCTACGTCATCGGCACCGCCTACCTGGCACCGTCCATCGCGGCGATCCAGCGCCTGGTGCTCCCCGAGCAGCGCGCGACGGCGTCGGCCATCTTCCTGTTCTTCAACGCGACGCTCGGCTCGGTGGGACCGTTCCTGACCGGCGTGATCAGCGACTCACTGACCGAGGAGCTGGGCCCGCAGGCTCTGGGCCGCGCACTGCTGATCCTGGTGCCGACCATGCAGCTGGTAGCGATCGGCTGCTATGCGCTTGCCGCGCAGCGCTATCGGCGTGACATCGTCGAGGAGCGCTGAGCATCGAGAGGAAGGGCAGCGCCCTACCTCACCTGCCCCGACTACTGGTGAAAGGCAGCGTGCCGCATCGTGGGTAGCTCATCGCCCCGCCGTCAGCTGTGCGACTCCCGCCAGAAGTCGTCCCAGGCGGACTTGGTCCGATAGTCACTGACGAGGTCGGCGCTGGGGAACGGCGCCATCTGGTCCAGGAAGTCCTTCACGCGCGAGGGATCGTCCGGTGCGGGGATCTGCGAGTTGGCGGCGGCTTGCCGTCAGCGCGCTGTATGGCGAAGCCCTCCTCGGTCAACATGTAGTGGATGTAGAGCTTCGCGGCGTTGGGGCTGTCCGTCTTGGCCGCGTACGCAATCGCCGACGGGAATGACTGCAGCGCCCACGGTTTCATGCCGTCGCAGAGCGCCAGGTGATAGCCCTCCTTGGCGATGTTGCGGAACTTCGCCATGGAGATGGGGCCGAAGCTCGGTTCCTTCTGGCCGGGTGCGCCGACGGCTTCGGAGACCTCCTCGTCGTTGCGGGTCAGCTTGGGACCGTTCTGCGCGAAGCGCTTCACCCACTCGTGGGCGGCGTCGGGTTGGTCCGTGGTGAGTTCCGATCCGAATTGCTCCTCATAGGCGCTCCGAAGTGCGGCGTCGTCGTTGAGGGCCATCGTGTTGAACCAGTACGGGTACTTGGCATTGCTCAAGGGGTCGGCGATGGCGACGCGTCCCCTGAACTCGGCGTCGGTGAGCTGCCAGATGTTGGACACCGGGCAGCTCGAGTAGGTCTGGTCGTTGTAGGCCCAGCCCATCGGGCCGTAGTGCACGATCAGCGGGTATTGGTCCTCGGGCTTGATGGAGCCCTTCACGTCCCCGGGCACCCAGTTGACCAGGACGCCCTGATCCAGTAACTCGACGGCGTAGGTGGGAAGGTCCTCGTTGATGACGACGTCACCGATGACGTTGCCGGACTGGTTCTCCTTCAGCACCTTGTCGATGGCCCCGAGTTCGACCTTCACTCCGGTGGCCTCGAGCCCGTACTTCGCGGCGAAGGCCTCGGCGGTGTCGACGACCTTGCTGGTCTGGTCGTAGACCGTGATGCCGGGCTCGGTGCGGGCAGCGGCGATCAGCGCGTCGAGATCGAAGCCCGCCGGATCCTCGTCGGACTGGGTCGACTTCTGCACCAGCGGGGGCGGCGTGGCATCGGTGGCGGTGGGGTCGGGCGGTGCGCACGCCGTCATCAGGAGCGCGAGAACCGCCCCGACGCATGCGAGGCGTCGGACGCCTGAACCGTTGTCGTGCATGACTTCTCCTTCGTTGATGGGCTTCGACGGATGGATCGGGCCAAGTGCGACGAGGATTCCGCGCGCATGGGTCGACCGACGAGGGGGACGGTTTGCGTCGACCGGTGCGGCTCTGGCCTCACCCGACGACGACACGGTCGCCTGCCGTGTCGAACACGTGGACGTCCTCGGGAGCGACCCGCATCGTGATCTCGTCGCCCGGCCGACACGTCGGTGTCACGGACGTCGTCGCGAAGAGGTGGCGGTCGTCGGCGACGACTTCGATGGTCCAGCTGCCGCCGGTCGCGAGGATGGCGAAGACGGTGCCGTCGATCATCAGTCCGTCGCCGGCACTGGGTTCACCGCGACCGTCGATCCGCATCGACTCCGGGCGGAATCCCACGGAGCCCGAGACGATTTGGGTGCCCCGTGTCCTCGCGTGGGCGAACGCGGACGCCGCTGCCACGTGGGGTGCGGGCGCGGCATCGCCCAGCCCGATGACGTTGATGGGAGGGTTGCCGAGGAACTCGGCGACGAAGCGATTGCGGGGGCGGTCGTAGATGTCGGTCGGAGACCCGATTTGCTGGAGTCGGCCCTCGAACATCACCGCGATCCGCGTGGCCAGTGTCATTGCCTCCCACTGATCGTGGGTCACGAAGACGATGGTGGAGGAGAAGTCGTGGTGGATCCGCTTGAGTTCTGCCCGCATCTCGAGCCGCAGCCGGGCGTCGAGGTTCGAGAGCGGCTCGTCGAGGAGCATGACGCCGGGATTGACGGCCAGCATCCGCGCCAATGCCACCCGCTGCTGTTGACCGCCCGACAGTTGGGAGGGGTAGCGGTCTGCGTAGCGGTCGATGTCCATCACCGCCATCACCTCGTCGGCGCGCCGCCCACGTTCGGCTCGCGCGACCCGGCGGAGGCGCAGACCGTACTCGATGTTCCGACGAGTCGTCATGTGCGGCCACAGCGCATAGCTCTGAAAGACCAAGCCCATGTCGCGGCGCTCCGGTGGCACGAACACGCCCTGATCGACCGAGTCCACTACACGGTCGTCGACGGAGATCGAACCGCTGGTCGACTGTTCGAGACCGGCGATCATCCGCAGCGTCGTGGTCTTGCCGCAGCCGGAGGGGCCGAGCACGCACATGAACTCGCCGTCGTCGATCGTCAGGTCGAGATCGTCGACCGCGCTGGTAGTCGCTGCTGGATAGCGCTTGGTGACGCGGCCGAGTGTTATCGTGGGCATCGGTCATCCACCCAATCCCCGACCGAGGTCGGTCTTCGTGGTCTTCTGGATGGCGTAGGTGCCGGCGAATGCAATGGCCGAGATGATGAGGACGACGCCGTTGGCCGCTTGGGTGTGCCCGTACTCGACGAGCTTTATCGCAAAGGTCGTCAGGACGTCCATGCCCGGTACGGCCAGGATCACGACGAGGCTCAGGCTACGGACGCCGGCGATGAACGACAGGAGGACACCGGTTGTGAGCGAACGCCTCTGGATGGGCAGGACGATCTCCACCATGCGGCGCCACCAACCGGCACCCGCGACCTGCGCCGCCTCTTCGGGGTCGGGGCCGAGCTGCATCATCGACGAGATCCCGGCGCGAGACGTGAACGGCATCTGCTCGGCCATGTAGATGAGCACCAAGATGGCGGCCGTTCCGTAGAGCGCCGGAACGGGTCCGCGCGGCACGGCGAACAATGCGAGGTAGGCCACCGCGAAGGCGATGCCCGGTACGAGGTACGGGAGGAACGTGATCTGACGCAACCCCGTTGCGAGCAGGCGATTGGGGGATCGGACTACGACGTAGCCGACGAGTTGGCCGAGAATTCCCGCGAGCACCGCAGCGACGCCGACGATCCAGAGCGTGTTCCATGCCGCCGACCACACGCCGCTGCTCACCAGGATTCCATCGGTGAACCCAGGAGTGTCAAGGTCGTGGCCGACCCAGTAGGACAGGGTGAAGTTGTCCGGCGAGAAGTCGGCAGGTCGCCGGACGAGAGTCGAGAGCAGCAGTACTCCCATGGGCACGACGACACTGAGCAGGAAGGCGAACCCGCAGAGCGCGGTCGCCGGGAGCCGCAGCCGGCCGAGCAGTCGTGTTCGGTCCATCGATCCCTTGCCCCCGATGGTGACGAAACGCCGCGCCTCCCTGAGAAAGTGCACGTCCACCCAGAGGGACAGCAGCCCGATCGCGATGATGGCGCCGGCGATGACCGCCGCGGTGCCGCTCTCCCGGGTCGTGATGTTCCGGTACAGCGAGGTCGCCAATACGTTGAAGTCGGCGGGCAGTCCGAGGATGTAGGTCACCCCGAACTCGCCGAGGACCTTCGCCAGGATCAAGGTGCCGGCCGAGATGATCGCCGGCCGCATCAGCGGCAACAGGATGGTGCGGACGACGGTCCAGTGCCCGGCGCCGAGTAGTCGTGCCGAGTCCTCCAATTGAGAGTCGAAGCGGGACAACGCGTTGCCGAGCAGCAGGATCACGAGGGGCGAGAAGTACAGCGTGAAGATGATGATGATCGGAACGGCGCCGTACGCGAGCCAGTCGGGCGGCGTGATCCCGATGGACTCGAGCCAGCCAGGTTGACCACCTGCCGTGCGGTTCTTGAAGATCGTGCTCCAGGCCAGTGCGAACGCCCACGTCGGCAGCATGTAGGGGACGATCAAGGCCGTGGTGAACCAGCGGCGGCCGACCATGTCGGTGCGGGTCAACAGCCACGCGAGCACCCCGCCGACCACGAGCGACAAGACGACGGAGCAAACGCTGACGATCACGGTGTGGAGCAGAGGTCGCCAGAACAGGTCGGCGGCGACCGGTGAGAGGAAGACCCGCCAGAGGTAGTAGGACGTCGGCGAGCCCGCGGGCTGCTGGACGATGACCGTGTCCTTCGGACTGACGGTTGCAGCCTGAACCAACATCGTCACGATCGGCACCACGATCAGGTAGCCGAACAGCACCAGCCCGAACAGTCCGAGGACAGTCGTGGGACGCCGCATGCCGACCGTGGTCCGGTAGCGGAGCGTCATGCGGCGAGGTGTCGGAACGCCTTCGGATGCGGGCGCGTCGTCGTCGACCATGGGATGGTCCGGCGCCGCTGCCCACCTCTGCACCTGGTGTCCTCGGATTGGCTACCGCTTACCGGACATACCGTTCGATATGTCCGGGACAGTACCCAGCCCGGTCCGGCATGTCAGGCATTACCGCAGATGCGGGTCGCGGTCAGGCCTCGCTCGTGCCTCAGCCCGTGGCGTCGATCGCGCCGACGGTGATCTCGAACGGACCCTCCTGCTCGTCCAGAACGTAGACCGACACCTGGTCGATGGTCGACGGGTCCATGGTCTGCGGCGCGTCGGGTTCCGGATCGAGTCGCATGCCGACCGGCCGAAAGCCATCGACGGGTAAGTCGTAGGACCGTTGGACGGCGGCCTCGGTCTGGAAACGCTGGACGTACGACCATGCCTGCCCGGCCACGCCCGCCTTCACCAGGTAGGTCTTGCCATCGCCGACGGCGCGCACGCGCAGCGACGCCGCACCCGTTGCCTTGCGCCCGATCTCGGGGTCCTCCGGGCTGCGGGCCGAGGCGAATCCGCCGTTGTTCTCGAGCGAGACGTTCCCGGAGAAGACGAGACCTGGATCGGCGAAGGCGATCGCCGCGGTGGACTTGCCTCCCATGACGGGGTCGTTGACCGTCGTCCAGGCGGCCACCGATCCGGCGTCGGCGAGATCGACCAGGGCTACTCCGGACGCGTCCGGCACGGCCGTCGTCTCGTCGGCCCGTGCGGATCGCTCGGCGCTTCCGCACGACACGGCCAGAAGCGCCGTACTCGAGATCACCACGGCGAGCAGACCGCGCCGTAGCCGATGGTTCCCGAGGCGCCGGCGACTTCCGATGGCGTCGACGTCGCCGAGAATCAACACGCGCCGGCACCCGTCTCGCGGCTCCTCATGGGCATGCCATCGATCACGGCATAGATCCTTCGAAGATCCGGAACCTCGTCGACGCGCCACTTCTCGCCGCCGTCCTTCCCGATCAGCACGCCGCCGAAGGCATCCTCGCCGATCGCGAACCGACTCCTGAGCCGTTGAGACTCGTCGGCGTCGAGTGTTTGACCGTCGAGCGTGCCGGTGCCCGCCGTCACGACCCCGAGCACCATGTCGCGACCGTCGAAGTCACACCGGGTGGCCTCGATTCGGCTCAGCGTCTCGACGAGGCGGGGGTCACTCTCCGTGGGCGCGAACAGCAGCAGTGGCCGGCTCTGCCAGCGATAGTCGCCGAGTTCGGCAGCGCCTGCGGTACCCGATCCGAAGGCCGGGATCATCGCCACGGCAACCAGCACGACCGCCAGCCGCCGAATGCTTCGCATCGTCATCATGGTGATCCCGACTCTACCGACGGACGCTTCATGCCCCCGGCCCGTTGGACGTCACCGGGCCTTGTGCGTCCAGCGGAGCGGGTCGTCCTCGAGAGCCTGCCGGTCCCAATCCATGAGATCGGCGGCCGCGGCATAGGTGAACTCGAGGAAGTCCAGCACCGCACGGTCGGGGTCCGCCGCTTGGCGTGCCGCCTCGTACGGCAACAGGTACTGGCGCAATCCGGTGTCGTACACGGCACCGTCGGGAAGGCCCGCCACGTCACCGAAGCCGGCCGGTTCGGGATAGGCGTACGAGTAGAACGCGCCCTCGTCCCCGCCGCCAGGCCAGAATCCGCAGCTGCTCAGCTCGTGGGAGTACCCCTCCTCCATCACCCAGTCGCCGCAGTTCGGCGCGCCCCCGGGATGCCGGGGCGCGGTGCGACCGGAGAAGCGCGTGCACGCAAGGTCGAACGATCCCCAGAAGAAGTGCACGGGGCTGACCTTCCCGACGAAGTGGGCACGGAACGCGTTGATGACCCGATCGGCCTGCACCAGCTGGCGCCAGAAGGCGTTGGCCGCGTCGGGATCGTAGGCGCGGTGGGTGTCCTGCGCGAACGGGATGGCGGGCTCTACCTCGTTGGGCCCGTTGGAGATACGCGCCTCGATGCCAAGGCTGCCGAGCGTGTCGAACACGGCGTCGTGGAACTGGCTCACCGAGACGTCCCGCAGGTCGATGGTGGCGCGGCCGCCGTCACTCACCCGGACCGCGAGCACGTGGTCGACGAAGTCGAACTCCATGTCGAACGACTCGGTGCCCGCGGGCATCGCCGACGTCGTCAACCCGCGTGGTGACACGTAGAGCGCTACCTGCCACCAGTGGTTCAGCAGCGGCGCACGAGCCAGTCGCACCTTGCCCACGATCTGACTCCACATGTGCAGTGACCGTCGCGTCGGTTCCCAGTCGTCGACCCGTAGCGCCGGCCAGCCCTTGCCCGTGTGGACATCGCTCATTCGAACCTCTTCGTCGTCGGGACACCGCATCGGCGGACCCGGTGTGTCCGCGCCGCCGCGCTCTGCACGGGCAATTATCCGGGGTGCGGCGCGCGTCCGGTGGGGTTGACGCGGAATCGGCGCGCCTGGCGTCCGCCTCTCGCACGTTTGGTGCACGCCGGTCCGCGCGGCACGACTTAGGATCGATCCGCGTGATACGGAGGCCGTGATGGACGGCCGTTACTAGGGGGCTCGGGTCGATGACGCACGACGACGTCGAGGAACCGGTCGAGCTGTTCGGGTTCGACGGCACGCGCATTCGGCGTCGCGCGGGAGCGGAGCGTCTGACACTCGATCGTCGTGGGTTGCGCATGACGCGGCGCGGGCGAACGGTGGAGACCACCTGGGAGGGCATCGACCGAATCGAGCGGTATGCGATGTCGCTGCGCTACTCGACGGCCAAGGCGTGGGCCATCATCGGCCGCGACGGCACGATCATCTTCCCGCACGAGTTCGACGAGCAGTGGACGGCCGGGCCGATCGGCGATCGGTTGCGGCACCACAGGCCCGACCTCGACCTACCCGACCCCGAGACGCTGAAGGTGCTGCGGTTCGGCATCCCGAACCATCAGGTGCCCTTCGTGTTCCTGCCCGCCGTGGTGGTCGGCGTCGTCGTGTTGACGGTCGTCGTCGGGGCGTCGGTCCTCAAGGCGCTGTCGCTGGTGGCGGTGATCGTCGGTGGAGTGCTGCTGTGGGTGGCGTCGCCCAAGTGGCAGCGCGTTCCGCGCTATGCGATCTACGTCGTGTCGGGCATCTCGGTGAGCTTCGCCCTCGGCGCGTGGCTGTGGGACCTGGCGAGTTGACGGTCCAGCACGCGACTCTCTGGCTGGGTCGCGATCCCCGTGCGACCACGGTGGCAGCGCAGCGCTGAGTGATTGACGCAATTGAAAATTCTGCGTCGAAGGTCACGACCGTCCTCTATTGTCCCGTAGCACCAGCCACTGAAGATCGGAACGGCCATGACGGCAGAGGACGTGGCTAACTCGGCCGCTCCGGACGACGAAGGTACGAACAGCGGCTCCGAGCCGGAACTGAAGCGAACCCTCGGCGGCTTCCAGATCTTCGCGGTCTCCTTCGCGTTCATCTCGGTGGCAGTCGGCATCTTCGCGACCTACGACGACGTCCTCAGGAACTCCGGGCCGGTCGGCATCTGGCTGTGGATCTTCGCCGCAGTCGGGCAAGCCCTGGTGGCCCTGGTGGTGGCACAGTTCGCGGCCCGCATCGCGCTCAGCGGGTCCTCCTATCAGTGGGCGTCGCGGTTGGCCAACCCGAAGATCGGTTGGCTGTTCGGCTGGCTGACGTTCTGGTACCTGGCGATCGCGGTGGTCGCGCTGGACAACGCGCTGGCCAGCCAGGCGTTCATGCCGCTGGTGGGAATGGCGGAGAACGAGGACACCGCGCGCATCCTCACGGTGGTGATACTGATCGTCCAGTCGATTCTGGTCATCGCCTCGACGAAGCTGCTGGGCATGATCACGTCCAGTGCGGTGGGCATCGAGTTGGCGATCATCGTGGTGTTGGTGCTCGGCCTCGCGGTCGTGATGGCATTCACCGGGAGCGGCGATCTGTCCAACCTCACCTCGCGTGGGGTCACGGCCGACTCGCCGAACTACTTCGCCATCGGCGGCGGGCTGATGGCCGGCATGATCATCGGCCTGACCACACTGGTCGGCTTCGACTCCGCGGCGAACCTGGCCGAGGAAGCCAAGGATCCGTTCAAGAGCGTCCCCCGAGCGATCGTGGCCTCGGTGGTCGCAGCCGGAGCGCTGGGGTTCCTGTTCCTGATCGTCCTCACCATCGCCATCAAGGACATCCCCGGGGTGACGTCCAGCGGATCGCCGGTGGCCGAGATCATCCGCAGCCAGTTCGGGGTGGTCGCCGAACGGTTCCTGTTGGCAGCCCTCGCGTTCGCGATGTTCGGTGCAGGCATGGTGATCATCGCCGCGTGTGCACGGCAGGTGTTCGCGATGGCCCGTGACAAGCGGTTCCCGGCGCACGAACTGATGAAGAAGGTCAATCCCAAGACACGAACACCAGTCCCCGCCACGCTGCTGATCCTCGCAGTCGGCGTCGTCCTCATGGTCGGGCTCCCCGGTGAGGCACTGATCCCGCTGATCGTCGGATCCACGATTCTGCCCGCGCTGATCTACACCGGCATCGTCATCCTCTACCTGGCGGTGCGAAAACGCCTGGAACACAAGGAAGGTGGCTTCAGCCTCGGGCGTTTCGAGATGCCGGTCGCGGTGGCCGCGCTGATCTGGGAGGCGTTGGTCCTGTTCGTGCTCGTCACGCCCGGAGGCAACACCATTCCGGTCCTGATCGTCGTGGCCCTCATCCTCGCCGGCGGCGTCTACTTCGGGTACATGTACTTCTTCCACCGTGAAACCCTCGACACGGAACCGGCCATGGACGACGCCGTCGTGCCCGCACCGAAGGCGACCTCGTGAACCGAGTTGGGTGCCTTGCCGTCTCGGTAGTCGTGGCCAGCCTGGTCGTCCCGCTCGCGGCACCTGGCGCAGCGACGGCAGAGCCCCTGCCCAGTTGCTCCGCGCAGGACTGGCTCGGTGTGTGGGCGGCCGCTCCGTCGGATGCCTCCGGCGGTACGGACGACATGGATCGCTACGACCTGTCGATGAACCCGAAGTCGGTCGTCCGGGACGAGACCATCCGGGCCATCCTCACCCCGACGTTCGGCGGTACGACGGCCCGAGTCCGGCTGTCCAACCGCTTCGGCACCGTCCCGGTCACGTTCACGCAGGCCACCGTCGCGCGCCGCGCAGCCGGCCCTGCCCTGGTGCCGGACACGTTGGCGCCACTGACCTTCGGCGGCAACCGCAGCGTCACCGTGGCCCCCGGACAGGACGTCGTGAGCGACCCCGTCGACGTCGTCGTCCAGGCCTTCGAGCCGCTGGCCGTGAGCCTGCACGTCGCCGGTGACATCGGGAAGCCGACCGAGCACGCCGTCGCGCGGCAGACGTCCTACCTCACGCCCGAGGGCGCCGGTGACCACACCGGGGACGTCGACGGCGACGCGTTCACCCAGCGCACCACCAGCCGTCCGTTCGTCAGCGGCGTCGAGGTGCTGGCCCCGCAGTCCGACGGCGCGGTGGTGGCGCTCGGTGACTCGATCACCGACGGTTACCAGGCGGTGCCGGCGGGGGCGCCGGAGACGGTGGAGGGCATCGATGCCGACGGGCGCTGGCCCGACGACCTCGCCCGCCGGCTGGCCGCCGCCGACCGTCCGCTGTCGGTACTCAACCTCGGCATCGCCGGTAACCGCGTGCTGCAGGACTCGGCCGTCGGTGGCCAGCCGGATGTCCAGGGCGCCGCGGTGATCCGGCGGCTCGACGCCGACCTGCTGACCCAGTCGGGCGTCACGACGGTGATCTGGATCGAAGGCATCAATGACCTGTTCATGACCCCGACCGCCACCGTCGAGGAGCTGACCGGTGGGTACCGCGACGTGATCGGCCGCCTGCACTCTCGGGGACTGCGGGTGCTGCTCGGCACGATCACCCCGGCCGGCGGTAATTCCTCAGCACCTCCCGGCAGCGAGGAGGTGCGCCAGGCCGTCAACGCCTGGATCCGTGAGGAGAGCCCGGCGGACGGGGTGGTCGACTTCGATGCTGCGGTCCGCGATCCCGCCGATCCGTCGCGGATCAACCCGGCCTACGACGGTTCGGACCACCTGCACTTCAACCTCGCCGGTTACCAGGCGATGGCCGACGCCGTTCCGCTGGAGCTGATCGCCGACCGCGCCTGCTCCTAAACCGGGTGCTACCCCGTCGGTTGGTTGGCCAGCTCGACGGCGCGCGTCAGCGTGGCCCGGTCGACGACGTCTCCGGCGTTCATCGGCTGGGTGAGCACGCCCGACTCGGTCGCGATGTCGATCATGAACTGCACGCTGCCGTCGGTGAGGCCGCCGTCATCGGTCCAGAACGGGTACCTCTGGATGAGCGCGAACAGCTCCCGCAGTGACTCCTCCGACGGCGGATCCGCGACGTACTCGTTCACCGCGGACTGGAACAGGGCGAAGTCGCCCCGCAGTTCGCGCATCGCGCGCAACGTGGTGGCGCAGTACCTGGCGGCGAGTTCGCGGTTCTCGACGAGCCAGTCCGCCCGGGCCGCCTGAGCCACCTTGATGAATCCGGGCGCATTGTCGTAGAGCGTCGCGATCTGCACCGGCCGGTTCACCGACGCCTGCGCACCGTCGTACTGCGTGTCGTGGATGACCGTGGCGTCCAGGCCGCCGGCGGCCCACTCCGACGTTCGAGCGCTCGAACTGTCGATGATCCGTGGATTCGGGATCTCGTCGACGTCGCGAGGCTCGCCGATGCCGCTCAGCAGGGCGTTGAGGACGATGGCTCCGGCGCCACCGGGACTATCGATGCCGACTCGGGTCGACGGCTCGAACAGCTGACCGGCCGTCGTCACTCCGTTGGCGCCGGCCAGGACGAAGTCGTCCATGCTGACGTACGGGCAGAACATCTTGACGTCCTCGCCCTGCTCGCGCGCATCGAGGATCGCGGAGAACGACGTCGCCAGGATCTGCGCGTCGCCGCCGAGGAACGACTGCACGGCGGTGGTGTGCGAATCCTGCGTCGTGACGTTCTGCTGCACGTTGATCGCCAGCCCGAAGTCGCCTCCGTTGCGGTTGACGCCGTAGAGCAGGGGGATCTGCGACGCCTGCGGCTGCGTACCGAGTGCGATGCGCAACGTCTCCCCGTTGCTCAGTTCGGCCGCCATCGCCGAGCCGGAGCCGAGGGTGACCGCGGTGACGGTGCCGATCGACAGGAGGACCGTTGCGCTTCGTCGACGCCTGCTGGGCATGGGGCCCTCATTCCTGGTCGGTATCGGGCCGGATCCGCTGGCTCGGTGAGGTGACCGTACTGCGCCGTGAGCAGGTCAAACACCGAAATCGCCGCATTGCCCGGCCGATGTCGTTGTCGCGGAACTTCCGCGTAGCGCTGTGATTCGGCCGCCGATCGCGACGGTGGCTTCCGGCTCGGCGCGTGTGGCTGACACTCTCGGCGAAAGCGCGCCCATGGCTGCTACCCGGCCCGCGTAGCGACCGCCAGCGCTATGTCGGCGGGAACGCCACCGAGGAGCGGGGGTCAGTGGCTGACGTGTTGTTCGTTGGTGCCCTTGTGGCCCTGGCCGTTGTGCTCGCTGTGGGGGGCGGGGGTGTAGGGGAAGAGGACGTGCTGAGTGGTGGTGGCGCTGCCGGGGGTGGGGACGGCGGCGACGTTGGGGCCGCGGGTGGCGGCTTCGAGTTCGTCGGTGATCCTGCCGGCGTCCTCGACGGCCGGTCCGGCGGTGCCGGTCATCGGGGTGCCGTCGACGTGGGTGACGGTCACGGTGTCGGCGTGGGCCGGTGCGGCCAGGGCCACCACCGTGCCGCCGATGCCGGCGAGGCCGAAGGAGAGGATGGCCGCCGCGGTGGCGATTCGGGTGGTGATCATCTTTGTTCTCCTCGTCCGAGCCACTCCGTGTGGCTGCTTGGGGAGAAGAATGCGGCGGCGTCCTCAACGGAACCTCAACGCCGACGAACGGCTCTGGCCGGCTAAGGGGTGGGTGGCTCGGCCGGTGCGACTTCGAACGTGAACCGGTAGCCGGCGATGGTGATGACGTCGCCGTCCGAGAGCGTCGCGCTGCCGCGGATGCGCTCGCCCGCCACCTGCACTCCGTTGACCGACCGGAGGTCGTTGATGACGAAGCTGGCGCCGGTGTCGATCACGGTGGCGTGGTGCCGGCTCACCCTGGGGTCGTCGAGCACGATGGCGTTGTCGTCGCGGCGACCGATCCCCGTGGCCACCGTCTCCAGCGGATAGCAGCGGCCCGCGGCGTCACGGAGCTGCGCCCGGTGCGCCGTGGCGGGGTCGACGGTGGACGTGTGGAACTCGAGCATCGTGAAGACGTCCGATGCGTCGTTCTGCGCGACCCGCTGGACGTCCAACGGCTCCTGCCGCAGTATCTGCTGATGCAGGGCCTGAAGCGTCGGGCCGGGGTCGATGCCGAGTTCGTCGGACAGCGTCGATCTCAGTCGGCGGTAGGCGTCGAGGGCGTCGGTCTGTCGCTCCGCCACGTAGTAGGCCGTGATCAGCTGCGCCCACAGCGGCTCGCGATAGGGGTGCTCGCCGACGAGGCCCTCGAGTTCGCCGATCACCGAAGCGCCTCGACCGCAGGCTATCTCGGCCTCTGCACGCAGGACCTGAGCCCCCACCCTGTCCTCGACGAGCGCGGTGGCGAACGTCTCGGCGAACCGGAACTCGCGCACGTCGTCGAGGACGGAGCCGCGCCACTGTGCGAGCGCGTTCGCGAGTCGGTCACTGGCCTGCGCGAACCGGCCTGCCGCTGCGGCCTGGGCGCCCGCCGCTTTCTCCGTGGCGAATCGGCCGATGTCACATGACGATTCGGGGACGTCCAGCCGGTAGCCCGGCCGTGCGCTGACCAGGACGGTGCGTGGGTCGACCCCGGCGGAGCCGAAGATCTTGCGCAGGTTGGCGACGTAGACGTGCAGATTGTGGGTCGCGTCGGCCTGCGCCGTGTCCGCCCAGATCGCGTCGATGATCGCGTCCCTCGGCACCGGGCGGTTGCGGTTGATCAGGAGGAGCGCGAGCACGGCGCGCTGCTTCGGGGTGCCCAACGGCACCGGTCGACCACCCACGCTGACCTGAAGCGGACCCAGCACCCCGAAGTCGAGACTCATTCGTCGACGGTCAGTTTCACCACGGGATTGGGCCCCGCATCGGTCACGTAGACGTTGCCCGCCCCGTCGACCGCCACACCCTGCGGGTCGTTGAGGCCGGTGAAGGGCAAGGGGATCGCCGCCGCCGCGCCCGGCCGGAGTTCGACGACTCCCGCATTGCCGCGGTCGGTGACGTAGACGTTGCCCTTCGTGTCGATGGCCACGCCGTGGGGGTCGTTCAGACCGGTGAACGGCAGCGCGGTCGCCTCGGCAGCGCCGGCCGCCAAGCGCATCACCCGGTTGTTGCCCCAGTCGGTGACGACGATGCCACCCGCCCCGTCCACGGCCACGCCTCGAGGATCGCCGAGGCCGATGAACGGCAGCGTGATCGCCGCCGTCGAGCCCGCCGGCAGGAACAGCACCCGATCGTTGCCACGATCGACGACGTAGACGTCGCCCCCCGGACTGGAGATGATGCCGCGGGGGTCGTTCAAGCCGCTGAAGGGCAGCGGGATCGCTGCGCGCGCTCCCGCGGGAAGCCACATCACGCGGTCGTTGCTCGAGTCGGTGACGTAGACGTCGCCCTTCGCGTCGACCGCGACGTCACGCGGGTTCTTGAGCCCGCTGAACGGCAGCTCGGTGGCGTCGGAGGCGCCGACCTCGAGTCGCATCACCCGGTCCGTGCCGATGCCGGTGACATACGTCGTCCCGGCATCGTCGACCGCGACCCCGGCAGCGACGGGAATCCCCGTGAACGGCAGCACGGTCTGCGAGGAATAGCCCTGACCGACCGGGACGGCGAGCGTGCCGCCGCCATCCTCCGATGGGGTGGCGACCTCGGATGACGGCCTCGTGACGATGACGACCGCGGCCACCACGATCGCCACCACCGCTGCGGCCGCGATCGCAATGATCTTGCGCGACCTCGCTTTCCGCGGCGCTGGCGGCACGACGGGCGGGTCCTCGGTAGCGCCCGTCGCCGCACGGGCCGCGGTGGCGAGGTCGCGAACGGTCGCGTAGCGCTGGTCGGGATCCTTGGCCATCCCCTTCGCGACGACGGCGTCGAGAGAGGCGGGTACGTCGGGCACGATGACACTGGGTCGTGGCGGCGGGGTGTGCAGGTGGTGGGCGATCATGCCCTGGATGCCCATGTCACTCGAGAACGGCGGCTTGCCCGTCAGGCACTCGTGCAGAACGCACGCCAGCGCGTACACGTCGACGCGCGCATGGGTCTTCACTGCGGCGCCGATGGCCTCCGGCGCCATGTACGCCGCGGTGCCGATGGTCTCGCCGGCCCTCGTCAGCGTGTGGTCCCCGGACGCGTGGGCGATTCCGAAGTCGATGAGGTAGGCGAAGTCGTTGTCGGACACCAGGATGTTGGACGGTTTGACGTCGCGGTGCACCAGCCCGACGTCGTGGGCTGCCTGAAGCGCGCCGGCCACCTGGGTGACGATCGCCACCGCACGCGTGTGCGTGAGCGCGCCTTCCCGTTTGATCAGCGTGCGCAGGTCGGTGCCGTCGACCAGTCGCATGTTGAGGAAGAGCCGGCCATCCATGTCGCCGAAGTCGTGGATCGGGATGACGTGCGGCTCGGTCAGCTGCGCCACCGCCTCACACTCGCGTCGGAAGCGTTCGCGCGGCTCCTCGTCCTCGGCGGAGTGCTCCGGTAACACCTTGAGCGCGACGACCCGATTGGTCTGCCTGTCGCGTGCGCGCCAGACCTGGCCCATGCCGCCCGCGCCCACCAGTGACAGCAGCTCGTAGCGGCCGAAGGTGCGGACCGGCTCGGCGCCCTCGGTGGCGTCCCCCTCCGAGGCCGCGGCCCGGGTGGAGTCCCCGTCGCTCGGCGAACCCCTGGGGGGCTCTCCGCCGTCTGCGACCGTGTCATCCATGGTGCTTCGAACTCCCGTGAACGGCCGACCCGTAGGCGTCCATTGAACCAGCCGACGCGTCAATTCGACGGCTAATGGAGTGACGGGCGCTTGCCGGTCCGACGTTGCTCCGGTCGGCGTTGAGGTTCCGTTGAGGACGCCGCCGCATTCTTCTCCTCAAGCAGCCACACCGAGTGGCTCGGACGAGGAGAACTCACATGATCGCCACCCGAATCGCCACCGCAGCGGCCATCCTCTCCTTCGGCCTCGCCGGCATCGGCGGCACCGTGGTGGCCCTGGCCGCACCGGCTCACGCCGACACCGTGACCGTCACCCACGTCGACGGCACCCCGATGACCGGCACCGCCGGACCGGCCGTCGAAGACGCCGGCCAGATCACCGACGAACTCGAAGCCGCCACCCGCGGCCCCAACGTCGCCGCGATCCCCGCACCCGGCGGCGCCTCCGACGAGCAGCACGTCCTGTTCCCGATCAACCCCGCCCCCCACGGCGACCACGCCGGCCAGGGCCACAAGGGCACCAACGAGAACCACGGCCACTGATCGCGGTCAGCGGTCGGGATGACGCGCGTACGGTGACCACGAGCCCCTGCTAGACGCCTCGTGGGGTAGGAATGCGGAGGGTGCGTGCCATGGACCACGGCGGCGTCGGTCACCCGCTGATCGGCTCGGATGCCTTCGTCACCGACGGCGGCATCGAGACCGACCTGATGCTGCGGCGCGGGGTCGACCTGCCCCACTTCGCCGCCTTCCCGCTGGTGGAGACGGCTGCCGGCCGGTCGACGCTGCGCGAGTACTACTCCGGCTACGCCGCCATCGCTGCCGCGACCGGACGTCCGTTGATGCTGGAGAGTCCCACCTGGCGGGCCAACCCGGACTGGGGCCTGCTGCTCGGCTACGCCGTCGACGACCTGGCCCGGGTGAATTCGAGGGCGATCGAGTTCATGACGGACCTCCGCCGCGAGCATGCCGACTCGATCGGCCGGATCCGCGTCAGCGGGACCGTCGGCCCGCGCCATGACGGCTACTCCGCGGAGCAGGCGCCGACGTCGGACGACGCCTTCGACTATCACCGGCCCCAGCTCGCCGCGTTCGCCGCCGGCCACGCGGACCTGGCGACCGCTTACACGATCACCCACGTCGAGGAAGCCGTCGGCATCGTGCGTGCCGCGCGGGCCGAGCACCTCGCCGTCGCGGTGTCGTTCACGGTCGACTCCGACGGTCGCCTGCTCAGCGGCCGAAGCCTCGCCGACGCCATCGGTGAGGTCGACGAACTCGCGGCGCCGGATCACTTCCTGGTCAACTGCGCGCACCCCAGACACATCCGCGCCGCGATCGGCGCAGAGCCCGGTGCCTGGACCCGCCGGATCGCGGGCACCCGGGCGAACGCGGCGGACGCCGGCCACGCCGACTTGGACGAGGCCGTGGAGCGCGGCGACGGCACACCGGAGTCGTTCGCCTCCGCTCAGGCAGAACTCCTCGCCGACCTGCCGCACCTGTCGATACTCGGGGGCTGCTGCGGCACCGACGAGCGACACGTCGCCGCCATGATGAGGACGATCGAGACATGACCACCGCACGCGCTGACATTCACATCGACGACGCCGGCATCCGCGTCACCACGTGGTCCTTCGACGAGGCCGGCGCCGCCACCGGCCAGCACGTGCACGAGTACGACTACGTCGTCATCCCCGTCACCGGTGGAACGTTCACGGTGACCGAGGCCGACGGAACCACGCGCGAGATGACTCAGCGCGTGGGGTCGCCGTACCGCGGCAGTGCCGGCACCGACCACGACGTCCGGAGTACCTCCGTCGCGAGCTTCGTCGAGGTGGAACTCAAGACCTGACGGTGGCGGCTACCGGGGTGAGTAACCGACGACGTGAATACCATCGTCGCCGCCGCGGACCATCAGCGTGGCACCGGGGACCGGCACGATGTCGGTGATCTCCGTGGCGTCCGACACGGGCGGTGCCGCGACCGAGCGGCAGTCGCGGTCCAAGACCGCCAGAGACGACTCGGGGTCGACCACGCTGCCGCGGTTGACGACACTGATGATCTGATCGGTCAACCACGCGGTCACTCCGAACCCGTCGTAGCTCGGCGCCACGTCCGGAGCGAAGGCGCACCGCTGCGTACCTGCCACGTCGTGCAGTGCCACCGTGCTGCTGCGGTCGAGCCTTGTGCTGACGAGGAGGTCGCCCCGTGGGTCGCCGCCGGTGACCGACGCATCGCCCAGTGGCACGATGGCGCGCGACGTGGTGTCGAGGTAGATCACCTGGCTTGAGTTCTGCCTGTTCTGACTGCTGCGGATGCCGAACGCCAACGCGACGCCACCGCCGCTCGAGACGACGCGACTGCTGGGGTAACTGGCACCCGGGACCGTCGCCACGATGTCGACACCTGCTGAGCCAGTGGCCGCGTCGACCACCGTCACTCCCGCGCCACCGTCGAACCCGTTGAGACACAACAGTTGCCGGGGTGTGTAGGCAGTACTGGAACATCCCCGCGATTGTCGCCACTTCTCGTCGCCGGTCCGCGGATCGAACGCCATCATCACCGTCCCCGTCGACTGTGCGAGCTGCCGTGCGAGCGCGGGCGCGGGGTCTTCTTCCTGGGAGTTCTGGTAACCGGCGAATGCGCCGCGCACATCCTTGCTCTGCGACGTCCACAGCTGTATGCCCGTGTTCGCGTCGAAGGCGACGAGGTTGTCCGACAGTGCCGCGATGAGCACCGTCCCGTCGTCGTAGGCGTGCACGTCGGTGACCGCGGTGTCGGCGGGGCGGTAGTGCCACCGCTCCACGCCGTCGGCGCCGTACGCCGTGAGGCCGCCATCGACCGCGACGGCGAATCCGGGTCCGCCGGCCAGGACGTGCGCCGTCGCGTCCGAACGATCGGAGACCAACAGGTCGAACCGCTCGTCACCGAGAATGGCGGGAACCGCGGGCACCTCGGTCGGTTCGGACGTGGTGGCGTCGACGTCGGATTCGTCGGAACCGGAGGTGAATACGACCACGCCGATCACGACCGCGGCGGTCACCGCGATGGCCAGTGCGATCTTGCTTCGCCTCGTCAGAACGCGGGGTGACATGACGCGAATTCTCGCATCGTCCTTCCGGGGCCCGTACGGCACACGGTCTCGAGTCAGCGCGCCTTCGGCATCGAAATGCCCTCGCTCGTCGCGAAGTTCGCGTCCTCCCGGGTGGACAGCCCGATCGAGACCACCTGGCGATCGAACACCGCTTCGGTGAGGTACGCCAGCGACACCGCCCACCGGTTCACGGACCGCGGGATCGCGTACAGGTGGTAGGCGCGCGTGACCACCTTCGCGGGCCACCCCGACAGGTGCACGTTGAGCGGGTTGGCCACCGCGTAGTGCGGTCCGAGGTCGACCACCAGTCCCATGTCGTGGTGCTTGTACTTCTTGCTCGACCCATAGCCGAGGCTTGCTGCGACGTTGCGCGCCAACACCTTTGCCTGACGCGTCGCGTGCTGCGCGGTAGGCGGGGTGATGGTGCCCGGCTTGGTGAGGTCCGGCACCGCAGCGGCGTCCCCCGCGGCGAACACGTGGGGATGGCCCGGCACCGTGAGTCTGGTGTCGACCTTCAGCCGTCCCCGCTCGGTGTCGAGCCCGAGATCCGCGATGAGCGGGGCACCGGTCACGCCGGCCACCCATGCGACGGTGCGGGCGTCGACCCGGGAGCCGTCGCTCAGCACGACGTGGTCGTCGTGCACCTCCTGGAGGGTGGTGCCGAGGCGGACCTCGATGCCGCGCTCCCGCAGTACCCGCATCGCGCTCGCGCCGAGTTTCTCGCCCACCTCGGGCATGACCTGATCGGCCATGTCGAGCAGCAGGAACCGCACCGATGCCGGATCGAATCCCATCTGGTGCGCAGCCCGGTCGGCGAGCGCACGCAACTGCGCGGCGAGTTCGGTGCCGGAGTACGAGGCGCCGACGATCACGACGGTTCGACGGGCCTCGATGCGCTGGGCGTCGTCGTCGATGTTCGCCAGTTCCAGCTGCTCCAGTAGGTGGTCGCGCAGGTACAGCGCCTCCGCCGGGGACTTCAACCCGCGGCCGTACTCGGCGAGGCCAGGGATGTCGAAGAGGCGCGTCACCGAACCCGGCGTCAGTACGAGGCGGTCCCACGACAGCTCGCGCGAGCGGTTCTCCGGGTCCGTGTAGCGCAGCGACTTCCCGTCGAAGTCGACGGCCTCCACCCTGCCCCGCACCATCCGAACGTTCGGCAGTCCGTTCGCGAGCGGGATCGTCACGAACCGGGGATCGACGACGCCGCCGGCGACGTCGGGGAGCAACGGCGTGTAGAGCATGTAGTCGACCGGCGACACGATCGTCACGTCGACGTCGGCGTCGTGCCTGCGCAGTATCCGTTCGAGTCGGCGCGCGCACGTAAAGCCGGTGAAGCCGCTGCCTACGATGACGACTGACGTCATGGGAACCATCCTCGGTGTCGTTGCCTCCGCGGTTCAGTGCCCGCTGCGGCGGGGGACAAACCGGGTCCGGAGTCCGGTGAGGATCGTCGGCGGTGCATCAGGGCTCGGCGTTCTGCGAGGATCGTCGGATGGCCGAGGACTGGCGCGCACTGAACCTCGCGAACTGGGAGGCCCGGGTCCCGCTGCACACGAGTCCGGGCGGGTACGACCTCGCCGGTTTCGACGACCCCGGGTATCTCTCGAGCGCGGTGCGGTACGACCTGCCGCGACTCGGTGACGTCGCGGGCCTGGACGTCGTGCATCTGCAGTGCCACGTGGGCACGGATACGGTGTCGCTCGCCCGGCTCGGGCCCACATCGGTGACCGGGCTCGATTTCTCGCCCGCCGCGATCACGGCCGCCCGGTCCCTGGCCTCCCGCGCGGGTGCGGACGTGCGTTGCGTCGAGTCCGACACCTACGACGCGGTCGACGCCCTCGGCGCGGGATGCTGCGACCTCGTCTACACGGGCATCGGCGCACTGTGCTGGCTGCCCGACGTCCGACGGTGGGCCACGGTGGTGGCCGGGCTGCTGCGTCCCGGCGGTCGGCTGTTCATGCGCGAGGGGCACCCGATGCTCGACACGCTCAGCGACACCCGAACCGACGACCTGCTGGTCGTGCACTACCCCTACTTCGAGACGGCGGGAGTTCGGTTCACCGAGACGAGCACGTACGGCGGCGAGGGAGTGGTGTCCGCGCCGGAGGGCGTGTCGTTCGGTCACGGCCTCGGCGAGGTCTTCACCGCGCTCACCGACGCCGGACTGACGGTCACCGCCCTCGAGGAGCATCGGGAAGTGCCGTGGCTTGCGCTGGGCGAGGCGATGATCGAGAGCTCCGAGTTCGACGGCGAGTACGTGCTCGCTCGGGACCCGGAGCGACTCCCGCTGACCTACACGATCCAGGCGCGCAAGCCCTGACCGCGGCGGAGGTGTCGCCGACCGCACGCTTGATGAACGCATCGCCCGAGAGGGGTGGTCGACAAGCGTGCGCTCGGCGCGCCGTGCCGCTCGACCCGAGCACGAGGACGGCGGGGTGGACATCGACGGTGTCAGTTCGTAGCCTGGCCCGGGACGTCGACAGCAGGGCCGGCCTCGGTCCACTAAACGAAGGATCGTGACAAGCCGAATGAGCCGGGTGCGCCGTTCACTCCGGCGCGCGGCGTACGGTTCGGCGGCTGTGGCCCTCGCATTCACGATCTCGATCGGCGGCGTCCACGCGGACCCGGCCGCAGACGCGATGGCCAAGCTCGACGAGCTGTCCCAGCAGGCGGTGCAGAGCCGAGAGGCCGTCACGGCAGCGCAGCGCGACGCCGACGCCAAACTCGCCGAGCAGCAAGCCGCCGACGACCGTCACCGCGCCGACCTCGCGACTCTGGAGGCCGCGAACTCCGCGCTGGCACCGCATCAGGCCGCGGTCGACCGGCTGGCCGCGATGAACTACGCAAGCGGGCGCGACGGCCAGTTCGCCGCGGTGCTGACCGCGACGTCGCCGCAGCAGCTGATCGATCAACTGTCGCTGAACCGGACGATGTCCGCCGTGGCCGCCGATCAATTGAAGTCATTCCGCTCGGCGCGCGAGAGCGCGGCCGCCGCAGCCCAGGCGTCGCAGAAGTCGGCCGCCGACGCCGGCGCCGCCGCCGAGTCGGCCGCTCGACTGCGCACGGAACTCCAGGCGAAGTGGCGCGACCTGCTGCGGCAGATCACTGCGGCGGAGGCCCAGTACGCGGCCCTGACACCGCAGCAGCAGGCGGTCGTCGACAGGGCCGTTCCCCCGCCGATCGCGGCGGTACCCGGGCTGCCTCCCGGCGACGTCGCGCCGCCGCCCGCCATGACGGACATCCCCGAGGCGCTGCCCGTCGGCGTCGCGTCCGAGGCGGGACTGCAGCCCAACACCGTCCTGGCGGCCCGCGCGGTCAGTGCGCAGTTCCCTCAGATCGCCGAGATCGACGGCGTCCGTCCGGACTCGAAGCCGTGGCATCCGAGCGGTCTCGCGATCGACATCATGATCCCCAACCCCGAGAGTCCCGAGGGCATCGCGCTGGGCGATCAGATCAAGGCGTTCGCGCTGAGCAACGCGGGTCGCTTCGGGCTGCAGGACGTGATCTGGCGGGGCACCTATTACACGCCGGCCGGACCGCAGGCCTCGGGTTACGGACACTTCGACCACGTGCACATCACCACGACTCCGAGCCGGTGACGAGTCGGGTCAGGGGTGCAGGCTCCACTGACCGACGTCCGGGGCCAGCACGTCGTTGACGTCGACCCGGATGCCGCCCACCACCGGGCCCGGGTTCGACGCGGTGTCGATGATGCGCTGGTAGAGCACCGCGGCGGGGTAGATCTGACCGCCGGACCACGACCGGGTCTGCCAGGCCCACACGCGGCCGGGTGAACTCGACCTCCCGATCACGCCGTCGGCCGCGGCCCACTGGCAGGCCTTGATGCCGCCGTAGATGCCGGTGCGCAGCTCGCCGATCACCGAGTTGATCCCGCGGAACCACGGCAGCACCACGCTGTTCCAGGTCTCGCGGTCGACGTCGTCGTCGACGCTGAAGTAGACGGGGGCGCTCTGGCCGCCGCCCGCCGCGCTGTGCAACTGCCAGGCGGTGCGCGCGTCGGCGACGCCGCCGGCGAATCCGCGGGTGAAGTCCGACGGTGCCGTCCCACCCGGTTTGCCGTACTGGAAGTTGCTGACGATCGCCAGGCCCGCCGCGGCCAGCGTCCGCGCGTACGGCAGCGTGATCGGTTTCGCCCCGAAGGACGAGCCGGGTCGCGAGGTCGAGACGTAGTTGATGACGCCGGCGTGCCCGGCGGCGCGGATGTCCTGGGCCGGGATCTGGACCATGGCGTAGTCGATCAGCGTGGATCCGGCGGCCGCGGCCGTGGGCATCGAGGCACCCGTCGCCGCGCCGAGTCCGGCGAGCGCGGACGCGGCGGTCGCGTAGCGCAGTGCGTCACGCCGGGAGATCGGCACGGCGAGATGTTAACAACGTGACGCATGTGGTCGAACGATCTGCGTCGGGCGAGTCGCCGGTCCGATGCCGCATCGTGACCCGGCGGTGCGATGGCGGGGGCCTCGCCTGCGGGACGGCGTAGTGGCTCGGTGCATGGCCGGGGCTGCCGCCACGGTCGGGACTCGGCTATGTTGCAGACGACCACGTCGGGCGGGACGAAGGAGATCCGGTGCACGGTTTGCCAGCGGGACGATGCAGGGCGGCGGGGCGCGCGGCTGCCGTCGCGGGATTCGTCGGAATCGCCGCACTGGGCGGAATCGCCACGGCGAGCGCACAGCCCAGCGACCCGGGCTGCGACGCCTTCGGGTGGCGCCATCCCATGTGTGCCGGCGGAGCATGGTCCAACGAGACGGCATCGCAGGAGTGGGGACCGGCGAACATTCCGAACCCGGTGACGCCGGGCGGCGACCTGTCGATGACGTTCCCCGGTTCGCCAAATACTCCGTAGGACGTCGCCGTGACCACGCCGTCGCGATTCGCCGATCGCTACGAACTGCGTGAGGTCGTGGGCATCGGCGGGATGTCCGAGGTGCACCTGGCGCGCGACCTGCGCCTCGACCGCGACGTCGCGGTCAAGGTGATGCGCGCCGACCTGGCCACGGACTCGAGCCTCAACGCGCGGTTCCGGCGGGAAGCGCAGAAGCTGGCCGGTCTGAACCACCCCGCGATCGTGGCGGTCTACGACACCGGCGAGGCGCAGACGGCCGCCGGACGGGTCCTGTACATCGTGATGGAGTACGTCGACGGACTCACGGTTCGGGACGTGCTCAGGACGCGCGGACCCATGACGCCGCGACGGGCCGTCGCGGTGGCCGCGGAGGTCTGCCAGGCGCTCGAGTTCAGTCACCGGCGGGGAATCGTCCACCGCGACGTCAAGCCGGCGAACATCCTCATCGGTGACGACGGCGCCGTGAAGGTGGTGGACTTCGGCATCTCCCGCGTCCTCGCCGACGGCGCGGGCAGCGACACCCAGACGGGCGCGGTCATGGGCACCGCGCACTACCTCTCACCGGAGCAGGCGCGCGGCGGCAACGTCGACGCCCGCTCCGACGTCTACTCCATCGGCTGCGTCCTGCACGAGATGGTTACGGGTGAACCACCATTCGTGGGCGACTCGCCCGTCGCGATCGCGTACCAACACGTGCGCGAGGATCCCCCGGCGCCCTCGAGTCGCAACGCCGAACTCACGCCGGAGTTCGACGCCGTCGTCCTCAAGGCGATGGCCAAGGACCCCGCCGACCGCTACCAGACCGCCGCGCAGATGCGGGTCGACCTGATCCGCCTGCAGAACGGCGACGCACCGTACGCCGCGACGGCGTCCGCCGCGGAACGCACGTCGCCGCTTCCCCCGGTGCCCTCGGCTTCGCCGAAGGAGCCGACGCGGGATCGAGCATCGACGAGACGCACGGTCGTCACGGCCGTCGCTGCGATCGCGGCGATCGCCGTGGTGGTTGCGGTCGCACTGCACCTCACCGGCAGCGGCTCGGACGGCACGGACGTCCCCGACGTCCGCGGCCGGGCACTGACCGAGGCGGTCGCGGCCCTCCAGGACAGCGGGCTGACGGCCCGGGTCCGTGAGCAGGCCCACGCCACGGTGCCCGCCGATCGCGTCATCGACACGACGCCTGCGGCGAAGGCGGTCGTCGACGCCGGCAGCGTGGTGACCCTCGACGTGTCGACCGGGCCGGTGCGAGAGGGCCCGGCCGCGAACCTCGTCGTCGTACCCGACGTCTCGTCACTGACCTACGCCGAGGCGGTCCGCGCACTGATGGCTGCGGGCTTCGTCCGATTCCAACAGGCGCCGCTTCCGTCGACGCCCGAGATGGCGGACCGCGTCCTCGCCACCAACCCCGCGGCGGACCGCACCGTCGAGACCACCGCAGCGATCACGGTGCTGGTCGGCACGGGTCCGGCGCCCGCGGGATCCTGACGCCCCCGCGATCGAGGGACGTCGTCAGTTCGACGTCGCAGCGTCGACGGCACGCGGCGGAAGCCGCAGGGCGGCGGGCGCATCGTCCGGGACGGCACGCCGGTTCGGACTGACCGGATCGACCCGGACGTACGGCGCGCCCAGTGGCGGACGCTGGTCCGGCTCGCCCTTGTTCGGCCACAGCGCGGTCGCGCGTTCGGCCAGCGCCGTGATGGTGAGCGACGGGTTCACCCCGAGATTCGCGGTGATGGTCGAGCCGTCGATCACGTGCAGCCCGGGGTGGCCGTGCATGCGGTGGTAGGGGTCCACCACGCCGTCGTCCGCGGTCTCGCCGATCACGCAGCCGCCGATGAAGTGACCGGTCATCGGGATGTCCGCGAGGTCCGCCCATGCGCCGCCGGCGATGCCGTCCATGTAATCGGCTGCGCGACGGGCGACTTCGTGGCCGGCCGGGATCCACGTCGGGTTCGGATCGCCGACGCCCTGCCGTGACACCATCCGCCGTCCGAACAGCCAGCGGCGCGTGAACGTGGTGATCGAGTTGTCATGGGTCTGCATGACGAGCAGCGGGATCGTCTGCTCCGACCAGTTCTTGGGGTTGAGCAGCCGCCTGAGGTCCCGGCGCTGGCTCACCAGCTCCTTCATGCCGGTCCGCCAGCGTCGCCGGCCGTCCAGACCGTCGACCAGGATCGTGCCGAGCAGTCCCATCAGATTGGAGTCGTGGCCGTACCGGCATGGCTCGACGTGCGTGTGCTCGTCCGGATGTATCGACGACGTGATGGCGACGCCCTCCGAGTAGTCCACGTCGTCGCCACGCGCCCGCACGGCGAGGATCGACTCGGAGTTGGTGCGCGACAACTCGCCGAGCCGAGGAGAGACCCGGGGCAGGCTGCCGCGGTCGCGCAGCCGATGCAGGAGCCGTTGGGTGCCGAGGGCGGCTGCCGAGAACACCACCTCTCGCGCGGTGAACGTGTGGCGGGCCCGACGGAGCTTGGCTCCGGTTCTGCGCGTGACGACGTCGTACCCGCCATCTGCGCGGGGCACGACGTCGACGACCGTCGTCGACGGGTGGACGTCCGCGCCGAGTTCCTCGGCGAGGTAGAGGTAGTTCTTAACCAGGGTGTTCTTAGCGTTGTGGCGGCAGCCCGTCATGCATTCGCCACAGTGCCTGCATGCGTTGCGGTCTGGGCCGGCTCCACCGAAGTAGGGGTCGCCGACCGGTGCGCCCGGAGCGGCGGCGTTGCAGTCGGCGTCGGCGAAGCACACCCCGACCGGGGTGGCGTGGAACGAGTCCGCGATGCCGAGGTCGGTGGCCACCTGCAGCATCACCTTGTCCGACGGCGTCGTGCGCGGATAGGTTGCGACGCCAAGCATCCGCTTGGCCTGGTCGTACCAGGGCACGAGTTCGGACTTCCAATCGGTGATCCCGCTCCAGCGGGGATCGTCGAAGAAGGGATCGCCGGGCTCGTAGAGGGTGTTCGCGTAGACCAGCGAACCGCCGCCCACGCCGGCACCGCTCAGCACGACCGCATCCGACAGCACGTCGATGCGCTGGATGCCGTAGCAGCCGACGGACGGCTTGAACAGGTAGTCCCGGACGTGCCAGCTGTTGGTGGCGAAGTCCTCGTCGCGGAACCGTCGGCCCGCCTCGAGAACGCCGACGCGATAACCCTTCTCGCTCAGGCGGAGTGCGGTCACGCTTCCGCCGAAGCCGGATCCGATCACCAGGACGTCGTAGTCGAATGTCTCGGTCATGCGCTCAGCTCCTCTGTTGCGGTCACCGGTAGGACTTCCCGGTAGCTCGTGAGATCGACGTGCCGCGTGCGGCGTTGATACTCGCGGACCAGTCCCGGCCAGTTGGTGGTCACCCGGCCGGAGTCGGTTCGGTACCAGGATTGGCAGGTGGTCCAGACGCCGTCGTCGAGGCGGGCCTGGATCTCGGAGTCGTAGGCCTCCTCCACCGCGCGGCGGACCTCGAGTGCGCGGGTGGCGTCTCGACGGGCGAGTTCCTCGACGACCTGGCGGATGTACCCGGCCTGCTGCTCCATCATCAGGATGGTCGAGCTGCTGCCGAGGTTGGTGTTGGGGCCGTAGATCATGAACATGTTGGGAAAGCCCGGGACGGCCATGCCCAGATGGGCGCGGGCCCCCGAGGACCACTCGGTGTGCAGGTCGCGGCCCTCCCGACCGGAGATCGTCATCGGCGCCAGGAACTCGGTGGCCTTGAACCCCGTGCCGTAGATGATGACGTCGACCTCGTGCAGCCGGCCGTCGGCGGTGCGAACTCCGGTCGGGGTGACCTCCGTGACCGCGTCGGTCTCGACGTCGACGTCGTCGGTGGAGAGCGCCGGGTACCACTCGCTGCTGAACAGCACGCGCTTGCACCCGATCGGATAGTCGGGCGTCAGCTTCGCACGCAACTCGGGGTCCTTGACCTGGCGCTTCAGATTCACCATTGCGGCGGCTCGAATCGGCCGTGCGAGTCCAGGCATCCGTGTCAGTGCGAGACCGAGGAACTCTGTGATCTGCCAGACCACCTGGCGCATGGCGGCGGCGAACCCGGGAACCTTCCCGAAGGCGGCGTGGTGTGCGTCGGTGTAGCCGCGGTCCGGCTTCGGCAGGACGTACGGCGCAGACCGCTGAAAGACCGTGACGTGGGCCGCGGCACGGCGGATCCGCGGGACGAACTGGATGGCCGAGGCGCCGGTGCCGAGGACGGCGACGCGCTTGCCGGTGAGGTCGACGTCGTGGCGCCACCCGGCCGAGTGGAAGGACGGGCCGGCGAAGGTGCCGATGCCGGGGATGGCCGGGACCGCCGGGCGGGACAGCTGCCCCACCGCGGGCACCAGCACGTCGGCCTCGAGCACCTCACCGGACGACGTCCCTACGCGCCAGGTGGCGCGGGTGTCGTCGTAGCTCGCGGAGGTGACCTCCACTCCGGTCCGTACCTTGTCGCGCAGACCGAAGCGTTCGGCGGTGTCGCGGATGTAGCCGAGGATGTCGGACTGCTCGGCGTACCGGCGCCCCCAGTCGGTCTTGCGGGCGAAGGAGTAGGAGTACAGGTGCGACGGCACGTCGCAGGCCGCCCCCGGGTAGGTGTTGTCTCGCCACACCCCGCCGACGTCTCCGGCCTTCTCCAGCACCGTCACGTCGGCGAGCCCGTCCCTGGACAGCTCGCGGGCGGCGCCGAGGCCGCCGAATCCGGCTCCGATGACGATGACGCTGGGGCGGCGAAGGGCGGAGGTCATGTAGGCAACGCTAGGGGTGCCGAGGTCGCCGCGGCCAGAGCATTGCGGACGCGAAATCCATGATTCCGGCCAACGAGGACGACCGGCGCCTCGTTCACACGCTGAGGACGCGGGCGCGCGGCGCGACCGAGCGCTGATGGCGGGCGGGGGTCGTGCCCGTCCAGCGCTTGAATGCGGCGATGAAACTCGTCGCCTCGGCGTAGCCGAGCCGCAGCGCGATGTCCTCCACCGAGAGGGCGCCCGTCGCGAGCAGCTCTTCGGCCAACATCCGGTGGACCTCGTCGGTCAGGTCCCGGAAGGTCGTGTCCTCCTCGGCCAGGCGCCGCCGCAACGTCCGCTCGCTCATCGCCAACCGGCGGGCGACCTTCGCGATCGTGTGCGGTGCGCCCTCGATCGACGCCAGCTGCTCGCGAACGCGCAGGGCGACGCCGGTCCGCTGTCGACGGCGTTCGAGCAGTGCGTTGCACTGCTGCCGGCACATCTCCACGCTGATGTCACTGGCCTGCGGTTGCGGTTGTGTCAGCAGCTCCGCGGGCCACGACGCCACGGTGACCGGCGATCCGTGGCTCGGCGTCACCCCGAACGCCGCTTGGGCCTCGGCGTCGCCCGACTCGGGCATCGGCCCGGCGAACTCGACCGCGGTGAACGGCACGGGACCGCCCACGGCCTCCGCCATGACCTGGGCGATCGCCGACAGGTCCCGCCGGACGAGGAACTCGGCGATCGGGCCGGTGAGGTCGGGCAGGTCGAGGCGCAACGCCGCGACGGGTCCGTCGACCGTCACCGTCGGCAGGCAGAACCCGTAGCTCAGTTCGTAGTACCGGGCGGCGAACCGCACGGTGTCGCCGAGCGTCGAACTCGTCAGGCAGGCGAAGCCGAAGATGCCGAACGACCCCACGTGGTAGCCGGCGCCGACGCGGACTCCTAGGTCGGCCGCTCCGGTCGGGGTGCCCAGCCGGTTCACCAGGTTCGTCGCGATGGCCAGCTCTTGTCGTCCGAGGATCATCCGGTCGTGGTCGGTCAGGTCGGCCTCGGACAGGCCCGAGCCGTCGAGCAGCTCGGCGATGGTGAGTCCGTTGTCGGTTCCGAACCGTGCCATCAGCGCGGCGCTGGCGGTGTTGCGCGGAAAGTCCCAGTGCGACAACTGCGATCCGGCGAACACCTGCACGAGTTCCAGTATGGCCCTCCGGCGGCGCGTGCTGCCGCGCCGATCACAGATTGTGGACGAGAACGGGCTCGATCTGCTCGGCGTCGGGAAGCGTGAACCCGAATACCTGTGCATAGAAGGACAACTCGGAGTCCAGCGCCCGGCGGATGTTGGCCGCCTGGCGGAACCCGTGCTGCTCACCCTCGAAGGCCACGTAGGCCACCGGCACTCCCTTGGCGCGGAGCGCGTCGACGATCATCTCGGCCTGGTTGGGTGGCACGACCTCGTCCTCGAGACCCTGTAGGACGATCAGCGGACGGTCGAAGCCCTCAACGTGGTGGATCGGCGAGCGCTCGACGTAGAGATCGCGACGCCCGGGGTACGGGCCGATCAGGCCGTCGAGGTAGCGGCTCTCGAACTTGTGGGTCTCGGTGGCCAGCGCCTCCAGGTCGGCGACGCCGTAGTGGCTGGCGCCGGCGGCGAACGTGTCCCGGAAGGCGAGTACTGCCAGCGTCGTGTACCCGCCCGCCGAGCCGCCCCGGATGCACAGCCGGGCCGGATCGACGCGTCCCTGCTCGCCGAGCCACCGGGCCGCCGCCTCGCAGTCGTCGAGGTCGACGACGCCCCACTGGCCGCGCAGCTGATTGCGATAGGCCCGGCCGTACCCGGTGGACCCGCCGTAGTTGACGTCCACCACGGCGAAGCCCCGGCTGGTCCAGTACTGCGTGCCCAGTTGCAGCATCGGTCGGGCCGCGCTGGTGGGGCCGCCGTGGATCAGGACGAGCAGCGGCGGCAGCTCGCCGGGATCGGGGACGGCATCGGGGTTGGTCGGCGGGTAGAACAGGGCATGGGCGGTACGGCCGCCGCTGCTCGGGAACGAGATCGATTCCGGGGTGGAGAACCACTCCTCGTCGAGCCCGAGATCACGTGGTGGCCGAAGTATCTCGGTCGACGCGACCGCTCCTGAGTCGTCGACCGTCACCGACACCACGGCCGGTTCGGTGGTGGCAGATGCGCCGACGAAGACGATGCGGTCGCCGTCGGCCCGGATCGAGCCGAACGACGTGTAGGGCACGTCGACGTCGACGATTCGCCCGTCGGCGAGACGGATCGCCAGGTACCCGAGCCCGTTGCGCGACGACGCGAAGGTGACCCGACCGTCCGACAGGAAGGCGTAGCTGGACTGCCCGAAAACCCATTGCGGACCGCCTATTTCGGCGTCAGTGGTGACCATCGCCTCGACGCGGTCCTCCCCGGGCACCCACCGGTACAGGTTCCACCAGTCCGACCGATCCGAGACGAACCACAGGGAGCCGTCGTCGGCCCAGCGGGGTTCGCTCACCGATTCGCCGGCGCCCGTACCGCCGGGGCCCGAGTCGGGCCGGCCAGCGACCACGGTGGAGTGGCCGAACACCGGACCGATATCGCCGGCCCGAAGATCCGCGACGCACAGCTCCGTGCCGTCCCACGGCATGTCCGGATGTGACCACTGCAGCCAGCAGAGTCGTTCGCCGTCCGGCGAGATCCTCGGATCGGAGACGAAGTCGGGGCCCGAGACCAGCACCCGCGGGGCGAGACGACCGGCGACGTCGAGCACCACGATCTCGTTGACGACGTCGGCCGGCCCACCGCCGACGGGATGGTGCTCCCGGACGACGAGCGCCCAGCGTCCATCGGCGGTGACACAGCCGTCGGCCCAGCGGTCACCGCGAGGCACCTCGGGTTCGGGGGTCATCGGCACCGGTGGCCCGGACCCCGTGATGGTGTAGAGACGCTGGTCCGCCCAGTCCGCGAACCACAGCGTGTCGCCCGCGACCCACCACGCACCTCCGCCGTACTCGTGGGCGGCCGTGCGGGCGTTGGCCCCGGCGGGCAACAGGTCGACCGCCGGCCCCTCGTCGGTCAGTCGGACGAGTTGGGTGCGGCCGCCCGCCTCGGGGCGTTGCTCGGCCCAGATCACCGTGCGGCCGTGCACGCTGGTGCCGCCGAGTCCTGCCGCGGCGCGCACGACGAGTTCGGAGGTGATCGGGGTGGTCCACGAGCCGAAGTTCGCCATGGCGTCCGAGCCTAATCGTGGATTCGGGACCCTCGTGTCGGCCCGATCCGTCTCTCAGTAGGGTGGCGCCGTGCCGACGGGCAACGCCGCCGCTCAGCCGTGCACCGCCCAGGAAAGGACCGCAACGGTGAGCCCACCCGCCGGCGAACGCGCAGCGCCCATCTCCCACTGGTCGCACATCCACGGCTGGTTCGGGTGGCGCGACCTGCAGGAGGAGGCGGTCGCGACCTTTCCCGACGGCAGCACGTTCGTGGAGGTCGGTTCCTATCTCGGGCGCAGCCTGTGTTCGCTCGCCGAGGTGGTGAGCGAGTCCGGCCGCAACGTCACCGTGGTCGGCGTCGACTACTGCCGCGGCAGCGGGCGCGAGGGCACCGCCGACAAGGACTCCCACGCCGCCGCGGTCGCCGATGGCGGCGGGACCTTCGCCGGGCAGCTGCACCGCAACGTCATCGCGTGCGGCGTCGCCGATCAAGTGCACCTGGTGGTCAGTCCCTCACCGGCGGCCGCCGCGCTCTTCGCCGACGGCTCTCTGACCTGGGTACACCTCGACGCCCGTCACGAATACGACAGCGTGGTCGCCGACATCGACGGCTGGTTGCCGAAGGTGGCACCGGGCGGCTGGCTGACCGGTGACGACTACGACGAACAGTGGTGGCCGGGAGTGGTTGCGGCAGTACGGGATCGGGTGCCCGACGCCCAGGAGTGCTCGACGCGGCAGTGGCGCTGGGTCAAGCCGGTCGGCTAGTCCGGACTCGCGAGGGGTCGCCGCCGACGGAATGGGGTACATCGTCTCGATGACTGTCAACGCATATCCCTACGCCGGCAAGACGGTCCTGGTCACCGGTGGCGGTACCGGCATCGGCCGGGCCATCGCCGAGGCGTTCCTGGACAACGGCGCCAACGTGGCGATCAGTGGACGGCGGCGCGACAAACTCGACGACGTCCTCACGGGGCACCCCGAGGAGCGAACGCTGGCGGTCGAGGCGGACGTCACCGACGACGAGTCGGCGACGTCGATGGTCGCGGCGGTGGTCGAGCGGTTCGGAGCCCTCGACGTCCTGGTCAACAATGCCGCGGCGTACGTCAGCGGACCCTTCGACGACCTGACGCTCGACGCGTGGGAATCGATCCGGAGCACCAACATCGACGGCTTCGTGCACGTCGTCCGGCACTCCCTGCCGGAACTCGAGAAGTCCGGCGGAAACGTCGTGGTGGTCGGTTCGGTGTCCGGGATGCGAGGCGATTGGGCCCAGGCCGCCTACAACGCGACCAAGGCCGCGATCATGAACTTCGTGCAGTCGCTCGCTCTCGACTACGGGCCCCGCGGCATTCGTTTCAACGCGGTGGCGCCTGCGCTGACCATCACCGATCTCACCCGGTCGATCGAGGACGACGAGGCGGCACTCGAGGCCGCGGTCAACCGGATAGCGCTCGGCCGTCCGGGTCGGCCCGCCGACATTGCGCCTGCGGTGCTGTTCCTCGCCAGCCCGGATGCGGGGTACATCACCGGTGCGTGGCTCCCCGTCGACGGCGGCACGTCGGCCAGCACGGGGCAGGCGCACTAGCCGCACCGCACTAGTTGTCGGTGGTTGGTGGTGGTTCGAAGGGTGTGTACCACCACCATTGGGCTCGTTCGCCGAGCGGTCCCGGACACGGTGGGACGTCTGGTGGTGGCGTGGTGGGTGGTCGGGCCAGCGATGCGCCGGTGAGTTCGCGGCCGTCGGCGTCGGTGACGACGAGGTGCTCGGCGGGTCCGGTGAGGGTGATGCCGCCGCGGTGGTGCAGCCGGTGGTGAAACGGGCATAGCAGCACCAGGTTCGATGGTTCGGTGGGTCCGCCGTCCTCCCAGTGGACGAGGTGGTGGGCGTGCAGGCCGCGGGTGGCGCCGCAGCCGGGGACCACGCAGCACCGGTCGCGGTGCTCCAGCACGCGGCGTAGCCGTCGGCTGACGGTGCGGGTAGTCCGTCCGGCGCCGATGGTCTGGCCGTGGCGCTGGAACCAGACTTCGCAAGTGGCGTCGCAGAGCAGTTCGCGGCGTTCGTCGTCGGACAGCAGTGGACCCAGGTGCAGTGCGGCGGCGGGTTTGTCGGCGTCGACGTGCACGACGACGGTGGTGCGTTGTCCGTGGGGTCGGCGTGCGACGTCGGTGTCCCAGCCCGCCTCGACGAGGGACATGAAGGCGTCGATGGTGGTCGGCATCGGTGGAGCCTGATCGCCCGTTCGGGGGTTGTTCTCGCGGTCGCGCTTCCAGTCGGTGATCAAAGCATCGAGGTGGGACTGGTGGGCCGCCTCGAACGTGGCGGCGTCGGCGCGGGGCAGTCGGATCTTCCAGGTGACGTGGTCCTCGCCGGGGATGTCGGTCTTGACGAACGCCGGCGGTGGTGGTTCGGGTTTCGGTGCGTGGTCGGGTCGGGGTTCGAGCTTCACCGCGGTGCGCAGTTGGGTGACGGTGGCGACGGCGGCGAGGTCGGCGTAGTGGTCGTCGGAGCCGTCGGCGGCGTGTTCGGCGATGACGCCGACCTGGTCGAGGGACAGCCGGCCCTCCCGCAGTCCGGCGACGCAGCGGGGGAACTCGTCGACGCGGTGGGCGATGGCGACGACGGTGTCGGCGTTGCGGGGGGCGATGCCGGTCTTCCAGGCGACGAGGGCGGAGATGGAGCGGCAGCCGGTGGCGTAGCAGAGGTGGTCGCCGTCGATCTCGGCGATGATGTCGACGATGCGTCCGTCGATGGCGTTGCGCTGTCCGGTCAGTTCGGCGAGTTCGTCGAACAACTCGTCCCGACGCTCGGCCGGTGTGGCCGTCGGAGCCAAAGGCGTTGCCGTGCTGGACATGACACCATTATCGCAGAGGGGTCCGACACGTCGGGTGCGAGCGATTCAGGGAACCATGACGGCCTGCACCGCCAAACCGTGGTCGCGCTCGACGGCATCGATGACGGCGTCGACCGCGTCCCGCACCCGCAATCCCGAATAGAACAACCAGACGTCGACCTCGACGTCACCGACTCGGCGGAGCAGTGCAGCGAGCGTCGCCAATGCGGTGATGGTCGTATCCCGTCCGGAGTACTCGACCACCAGGCAGGGCGTCGAGTCGATACCCCGGAACGATGCGAGGCCCTCCAGCAGGTGATCACCGTCCAGCTCGGCGGCGCCCACGCGCATCGGCAGCAGGTGTCGTCGGGACGGGGCGGCCGAATCGGCCGGTGCGGGCACGGAGTCGGCGGTTCCGAACGAGCCGATGCGGGCGAACAGGTCCGCTCGCGAACCCACGTTCCTCAGCACGATGGGGGTGATGGACAGGCGTGGCGGATCGGTCGGGGATGCGACGCGTCGACGGTGACCGGCGACCAGGTCGGCCGTCGTCGCCGGATCGACCTCGGTCACCGAGTCCTCGCGGCGGGTCAACGGCCGGTAGTGGGCGCGGTACTCCGCGGGGGTCTGCTTGAACCACTCGGCGAAGGACCGGGTGAAGTACTTGACGTCGGAGAATCCGCACTGCGTCGAGACGTCGCGCATCGTGTCGTCGGTGAGTAGGAGCAGCCGCTCCGCGTGCATGACGCGCGTGGCCGTCAGCATGCTGCTGAAGCTGAATGCCGCCGTGTTCTTCACGAAGTGGGACACGTAGGACTTCGAATAGTGGTGGGCGGTCGCAACGTCCTCGAGGACGTCACGGCTGGCCAGGTTCGTCCGCATCGAGGCGACGATGCCGTGCAGCTTGGCCCGCTGTGCCGAACTCGGCTCGCGGTCTCGTTGGTAGTAGTCCTCGATCGAGTATCCGGTGCAGAGCAGTTGGACGAGTTCTTCTGCTCGCGCGTCGAGTCGGGACGCGGACGGCGCGAGCACGGCGAGGTCGACGACGTCGAGCAGGAGCCCCCGCAGCAGGGCCTCCTGTCCTCGATACCGGGGGAGGTCGAACGACTCGCAGGCGAACATGATCTGATCGGCGAAGGGGTCGACGTCGGGGAATGCCTCGAGATCGAGATGCATTACCGCCGTGACGTTTTCCTCATCACCCTCGAGCAGGTGCGGGTCGAGTCGGTTGATCGCGACGTAGTCGCCGGCCTCGAGGTCGAAGTCCTCGCTGCTGACCCGTACGTGCAGCCGTCCCGACAGCACGTACACGATCTCCAGCGCGTTGGGGTGAGCGTGCAGCGACGTGCGCCGGACGGCCTGGACGCGCGCGAGCATGCGGGCACCGGTCGCGTAGTCGATGACCGAGTCCAGCACCCGTCAAACGTAGCCCGATCTCCCGTTCGTCGGAACGTCGGTCAGCTCACCGCCTCGGCAGTGGACGGTGTCGTATCGGGCTCCTCGGACATGTCGAGTTCGGCCGGCGTCCGACGAAAACCTTTGGTGGAGACGGCGAGATAGACGACGCCGAGGGCCAGCCATACGCCGCCCAGGATCTTCGCCGACACGTCGACGTTCACCAGCAGTGCCGCGCAGACGATCATGCCCAGCCCCGGGAGGACGAGGTAGCGGACCGCGTCGAGGCCCGATCGGCGTCGGCCGCGGATGAAGAAGTGGCTGATGACGGAGTAGTTGACCAGGACGAACCCGCACAGTGCACCGAAGGCGACGAGCGACGCGGCGGCCATCAGGTTGTCCGCGTAGAAGACCGCCGTCAAGGCGATCGCGGTCATGAGGAGGATGTTGTTGACCGGTGTCTGGAAGCGCTCGTTGAGGACGCCGAAGAAGCGCTTCGGGAGGACACCGTCGCGCCCCATGCCGTAGAGGATGCGCGACGCCGCGGCCAAACCGGCGATGGCACACACCATGCTCGCGAGGTTGTCGGTCACCAGGAAGGCCGTCGACAGCGTGTTGCCGCCGAGTCGGCCGAGGAGTTCGAAGATGCCCGCGTCCGGGTCCTGGATCTCGTTGGCGGCGTTCGGCCATGCGAGCTGCATGAAGTAGGAGATGACGGAGAACCCGATGCCCGCGGCGATCGGCACCAGCAGGACGGCACGTGGCACCGTCTTGGCCGGATCGACGGTGTCCTCGGCCATGGTCGAGACCGCATCGAAGCCGAGGAAGGATGCGGCCAGGATGGACGCGGCCCACAGCACGTTGGAGCCGTCGAAGGTGGCGCCGTCGAACAGCGCCGCTCCGTCGAACAGCGTGCCCGCGCCCTGACCGCCCGTGACGTAGACCGCGATGATGACGACCAGCACCACCGAGAACACGATCTGGGCGGCGATCACGACGAAGTTGACGCGGCCGGCGATCTTGACCCCGAAGACGTTCGTCACCGCACCGATCGCGGCGGCCAGCACGATCCAGGCCCACACCGGCACGCCGGGAACGAATTCGTTCATGTAGATGGCGACCAGGAGGTAGCACACCATCGGCAGCAGCAGGTAGTCCAGCAGCATCACCCAGCCGGTCAGGAATCCCAGATGGGGGTGAACGGCCCTGCGCACGTACGTGTATGCCGAGCCGGCGACCGGGAACGCCCGGACCATGGTCGCGTAGCTGTAGGCGGTGAAGAACATGACCACCGTGGTCGCCGCGTAGGCCAGGGCCATCATGCCGCCGGTCAGCGTCGTCACGATCCCGAAGTAGTTGAACACCACCGTGGGCGCGAGGTACGCGAGGCCGAACACCACCAGGTGCCGCAGCGTCAGGACCCGCTTGAGTTCGGTCATCCGGCAAATGTAGGGAGCGACGGCGAGTTGCGACAGCACGATCCGGCTCAGTCGACATGACGATCGCGCTCAACCGATCGAGCGGAGTCGGCGCACCGGGGTGCGCTGGGTAGCTTTCCCGCTGACGAGGTGAGGAGAGACGACATGGGAATGGTGCTGACCAACGCACGCGTGCACACCGCGGACGAGGAGAGGCCGCTCGCGGGCACCGTCGTGATCGAGGACGGGCTGATCACCCACGTCGGCGACCACGGAACGTCGCCGGACGTCGCGGGGCTGCCGGTGTACGACCTCGGTGGGCGCACGGTGATCCCGGGGCTGATCGATGCGCACACCCACCCCTCGATGGTGTCGCAGAGTTCGTGGCACGTGCGCCTGCCGTGGACGACCGACGTCGACGAGATCCTACGGTTCATCGCGGACTACGCCGCCGCGCACCCGGTCGAGGAGGCGCCCTACCTGTACTTCGAGTACTACCCCAGCACGACGTTCCGCGACGGCGGACCCACGAGGGAACTGCTCGACGGCGCGGTGTCGGACCGTCCGGTGCTGTGTCAGGACTTCAGTGAGCACGAGCACTGGGTGAACAGCAAGATGCTCGAGCTGATGGGAGTCACCAGGGACACCCCGGACCCCGTGCCCGGTCTGGAGATGTTCGTGCGCGACGAGGCCGGGGAGCCAACGGGTTTGCTCCGGGAGTTCGTGCACCGGCACTTCGTCGACGCGATGTACGAGCGCATCGGGTGGACACCGCCGCAGGAACTCACGCCCGAGCGGATCAAGCCGTTCTTCGACTTCATGACCGACCACGGGGTGACGGCGCTCTTCGAGGCGCTGATCGTCGACGATCGGATCCTCGCGTCTCTGGCCGAACTCGACGAGCGGGGTGAACTGAACGCGTACTACTCCGGGGCGCTTCAGTTCCAGAACGCGGCCGATCTGCCCACGGTGCTGGATCGGCTCGCCGAGCTACGTACCAGGCACGGCAGCGAGCACATCGACGTGAGCACGGTGAAGCTGTTCCTCGACGGTACGAACGAGAGTGGCAACTCCGCGGTGATCGGGCCGCTGTGCAGCCACGCCGAGGCTCACCTCGGCGAGATCGGCATGGAGGTCGACGAACTCGAGCAGTGCCTTCTGCTCTGCAACGCCGCGACCGTCGACGTGCACGTCCACCTGGTGGGCGACCGCGCCTTCCGGGTCGCGTGCGATGCGGTCGAGGCTGCGCGGGACAGACTCGCGGACGAGGGCGACGCGTGGCGGATTCAGGTGACGCTGGCGCACTGCGAGTTGGTGGATCCCGCGGACATGATCCGACCCGCCGAGTTGGGCATCTTCGTCAACTGGACCACGCACTGGTCGGGTGGGTACTTCGGCGAAGGAGCCAAGGAGCATCTCGGTGAAGAACGCTGGAACCGGATGTACCGCTTCAACGAAATGGTCGCCGGCGGTGCCGTCGTGACGTTCGGTAGCGACGTGGTGACCGCGTACGAGCTACACCGAGCCGACCCGATGTTCGGGATGCAGGTGGCCGCGACCCGCGTCGACCCCGAGTACCCCCTCGATCCCAGCGCCTACCCGAACAGCGTCCGGCCCGCGGCGGATGCTCGGCTGTCGAGCGACCTGCTGCTTCAGGGGTACACCATCAACGGTGCGAAACAGCTCCGCCTGTCGGACAGGTTGGGCTCGATCACGGTCGGCAAGGTCGCGAACCTAGTCGTGTTGAACGGCTCGCCCACCGACGCCGCTCCGGAGTCCCTCGGCGACATCAAGTGCGATGCCGTCGTGTTCGAGGGGCGGGTGGTCTCGGGCTCCCTGTGACCGCGCCGGCCGTCAGGCCACCGGGAGTGGCGCCGGGCGCAGCTGCGAACGGTCGCCGTCGAAGCCGTTGCGCAACGCCGCTGCGACGTCATCGTGGGGAGTGCCCATCTCGACGGTGCTGACGTGGTCGAGGCGATCGAAATGGGCGTCTTCGTAATCGGTTTCGAACGCTGCCAGGTACTGCCGAAGGTGGTCGAGCGATCGCGGTCCCAGGACGGGGATCACGGCCGTGGCGGCCAGCGCGGCCCTGTGGCGGAGCCAGGCCAGAGCCACCTGCACCGCGGTGGTGCCGGTCTCGGTGGCTGTCGCCAGCACCTCGTCGACCACCGCGGTCTGGTGCGCGGTCTCCTCGGCGCGATCGCCGGCCGCGCTCAGTCGTCCCGTCTGGCCCTGCCGGTACTTGCCGGTGAGCAGCCCTCCGGCCAGGGGCGAGTAGGCCAGCACGCCCAGCCCGTGGGCCTCCGCCATCGGCAGCAGCTCACGGTCGGCGGTGCGGTCCGCGAGGCTGTACTCGGTCTCGATGCCGATCGGAACCGACAGACCGCTCGAGTCGGCGTGCACGACGGCGCCCGCGACGCGCCACGCCGGGAAGTTGGACAGTCCGCCGTGGAGGACCTTGCCGGACCTGATCAGGTGGTCGAGTCCCTCGAGGATCTCCTCGATGGGGGTGACGCCGTCGGCAAAGTGCGGCATGAAGAGGTCGACGTGGTCGGTACGCAGACGGGTCAGGCAGTCCTCCAGGGAGCGGATCATCGTCTTGCGGCCGTTGCCGGTGGTCCCGGGGCGGGGTGCGTCCTGCCGGGTGCCGCCGTACTTGGTGATCACCACGAAGTCGTCACGATCGCTGCCGAGGAGTTCGCCAAGCGTGCTCTCCGCCCGGCCGTCCTGGTAGACGTTGAACGCGTCGAAGGTCGTTCCGCCGGCGGCGACGAAGGCGTCGAACAGCGCGCGAGCGACGTCTGGATCGGCACCGGCCGCACCGAAGGCTCCCGTGCCCAGGGCGTATTCGGAGACCCGAAGTCCGGTGCGGCGTCCAAGGGTGCGGTACTTCATGGAGAGGCTCCTCGGGGCTCGGTGGTCGCGGTAGGCTGCCGACGGTACACAAAAAAAGCGAGGAGTCGCTCTCTTTATGCCAAAGGTCGCACAGTCTCATCTCGACGCGCGCCGTCAACAGATCCTGGATGCCGCGCGGACGCGGTTCGCCACCCATGGCTTCGCGCGAACGTCCCTGGCGGACATCGTGGCCGAGTCCGGGCTGTCCAACGGGGCGATCTACAGGTACTTCACCAGCAAGGACGAGATCATCGTCGCGATCTGCGACCAGGCGACGAGTCAGTGGTTCCCGGACGAACTGACTGCCGGGGCAGTCCGCGACTTCCTCGACGGCATCCGGGCGCGGGCACGCGACGACGGCCACGCGCGGTTGGTGGCCCAGGTCTACGCCGAAGCGGCCATCTCACCAGCGGTCGCGGAGATCGTCCAGCAGCGGCTCGCAAGGCTGCGGGACGACGTGGCCGCCCTCCTGCCGTCGCGTGACCGGGCGGACGCGGCACGCATCGCCGAGGCCTTCGTCGCGATGTGCGTGGGATTCAATCAGCTGCTCGCCGTGCGTGGCGACGTCGACTCGGCACCCTTCGTCGACGCGCTGATGGCCATCGTCGACGGGCCGAAGGTCACCTAGCAGGGATCGCCAGGGGGCGTGTAGTACGGCACGCCCTCCACCGTGTAGCAGGGGAGTTCGCCAGGGAACGTGGGGTATTCGGCCGAGCGGATCGCCGCGCCGGCGACCGTGGCGTCGGCCACGTCGTTGACGACGTTGGTGCAGCCACCCACCGCGTAGTGCCGGCCGTCTGCCCCCGCGCAGATGTCGGCATTGCCCGTGGGGGCCAGGGTCACCGACGCCATGGCGGCTGCGGTGGCAGCCAGCAACGTCCCCGCCAGTTTCTTCATCGCTACTCCTCGTGCGAGCCCCCGAAGCCTCGTTCGAGAACCCCGGTGTGTCATGTCGATCCGTGCTGCATCTCGCACAGTAACGCCGAGCGGTGCACGGTCGTGGCAAACGACGATTCTGGGTCGGACGCCGCTCTGGCCGCGCGAGAAGGCCCTCCCCGAGGCGATCGAGGAGGGCCCGTCTCGGCCAGGCCGGTTGCTAGACCGACGCCGTCGGTGAAACCGTTGCGGCGCGGCTCTTCTGGGCGAGGGCGACGTCGTCGGCGAGCAGGTCGATGCCGCGGGTCTCCTTCACCGTCAGCATCGTCCCGAGTCCGAGGAGCCCGACCAGGATGAGGTAGAACGCCGGCATCATCTGATTGCCGGTGTGGGCGATGAGCCACGTCAGCACGTAGGGCACGGTCCCGGCGAAGATCGCCGCGGTGACGGCGTAGACGATCGACAGGCTGGTCTGCCGGGTGCGGGTGGGGAACAGCTCGGCGACCGTTACGGCGTGCACCCCCAGGATGATCGCGAGGATGAGGCCGAGCCCGACGGTGCTCACCAGACCGGCCCAGGAGGTTCCGGAGTGCATGACGAGGAACAGGGGGTAGGAGAACACGATCAGCAGGACCGAGGCCACGATCAGCGGCAGCCTGCGTCCGACCCGGTCCGACAGCGCGCCGAACAGTGGAACGGTGATCAACGCGGCGACGGATGCGGCCGTGGAGAAGAGCGCCGCGTCCGACGTCGAGATCCCGAGTTCGATCTCCTGGTAGGTCAGCAGGTACACCAGCACGATGTAGAAGGTCACGTTCATCATGATCTCGATGCCGCTGGTCTGGAGCATCTGCCGCCAGCCGCGCGTGAACGATTCCTTGATGGGGCTCTGCGGGACCGCGTCCAGCTCGGTCAGTTCCCGGAACTCCGGGGTGTCCTCGATCTTGTTGCGGATGTAGAACCCGATCAGACCCAGGGGGGTGGCCAGCAGGAAGGGGATGCGCCATCCCCAGGAGTTCACGTCGTCCGCCGTGAGGAACGTGTTGAGCACGAGGACCGCGAGAGACGCACCCAGGAAACCGAGCAGCGACCCGACCTCGAGGAAGCTCACGCCGAAGCCGCGGCGCTTCGTCGGGGAGTACTCGGCGAGGAACGCTGCGGCGCTGCCAAATTCGCCGCCGGCGGCGAGTCCCTGGATGATGCGGGCGACGAGGAGCAGGATCGGCGCCCAGATCCCGATGCTGGCGTAGGAGGGCAGTAGACCCAGCAGCATCGTCGAGGCGGCCATCGCGAGAATGACGTAGGTCAGCGTCTTCTTCCGGCCGATGCGGTCGCCCAGCGCGCCGAAGACGAGCGCCCCGATGGGTCGGGCGCCGAACGAGATGGCGAACACGCCGAAGACCGCGAGCAGTCCGGCCGTCCTGTCCTGGTCGGGGAAGAACACGATCGACAGGGTCGACGCGAGGTAGGCGTAGATCGCCCAGTCGAACCAGTGCACGAAGACGCCGACGGATCCGGCGACGACGCTCTTGCGAATGCTCTTCTGATCTACGAAGTTCTCCGGAGCCAGCGGCCCGGGCGTCGTGTCCGTCATGTCGGTGCTCTCCGTGCTCTCATCGCGGTGACCCCTTGCCCGATGGCGCGGCGGTCGTGTGATGCCCAACACTGCGCCGTATCGTCGATCCTGTACAGCCGGTCTTTCCGAACTTTTAGATCGGTTTTGACGATGCGAGGTGGTGCGATGTCCGACTACACACTCCGACAGCTGGAGTACTTCGTCGCCGTGGCCGAGACCGGCAGCGTCACCAGGGCGGCCGCCTCGGTCCATCTCTCGCAGTCGGCGATGTCGGCGGCACTGGCCGACCTGGAGACCGCCCTGTCGGTGCAGTTGTTCGTGCGGCATCACGCCCGCGGCGTGACTTTGACGCCGGCCGGCCGCGAACTCCTCGTCGCGAGCCGTCAGCTGCTCACGTCGGCGTCGGACCTCCGCGCGGTGGCCCAGGGGCTGGGCACCTCGCTGGGCGGCACGCTGTCGGTCGGCTGTTACGCCGTCGCCGCGCCCTACCTGCTGCCCGAGCTGCTGTCGGCCGCCGCCGAGAAGCTGCCACGGCTGCACCTGCAGACGACCGAGGTCGACCTCGCCGACCTGACCGAGGGCGTCGCCAACGGCACGTTCGAACTCGGCATCGGCTACGACCTGGTCGACGAGACCAAGTTGAAGCGGTGGCCCCTGTTCACGCTGTCGCCATACGCGCTGGTGTCCGGCTCGCACCGCCTGGCGCAGCGCGACCAGCTCGACCTCGCCGAACTCGCGGACGAGCCCATGGCGCTGCTCGACCTGCCGCACAGCCGCGACTACTTCCGGCGCGTGTTCGAGGCCTCGGGCGTCGTTCCCGAGATCCGCTTCCGCTCCACGACGGTCGAGACGTGCCGGGCGCTCGTGGGGCGCGGCCTGGCGTACACGGTGCTCAACCTGCGCGCGGCGGTTCCGATGGCGCTCGACGGCCACGCCGTCGCGGCAGTCCCGATCGGTGGCGATCCGCCCGGCATCACCGTTGTCCTCTTCACCTCCGCCGCGGCGCGGCCCACCCGCCGGGCGAGCGTCGTCGCCGAGCTGTGCCGTGACCTGTTCGGTGGCTCGAGCGACCGGGCGCTGGGTCGAACGCCGACCTGACGACACGTCAGCGCGTCGATGAGCTGCGTAGATCGGTTCAACCGATGTCAGTCATCGACTTAATGCGCTGTACAGATGCACGGGGCGGCCGAATCATGGACAGCAGAGTTCACCCGCCAGCAGGAGGTCGAATTGTCCATCCAAGAGACCGAGGTGCTCGTCGTGGGCGCCGGCCAGGCCGGCATCGCGATGAGCGAGCATTTGGGCGCCCACGGCGTGCCGCACCTCGTCGTCGAACGTGACCGCATCGCCGAACGGTGGCGGTCCTGGCGCTGGGACTCGCTGGTGGCCAACGGTCCCGCCTGGCACGACCGGTTCCCCGGTCTCGACTTCGACGTCGACCCGGACGGGTTCGCCGGCAAGGAGGAGGTCGCCGACTACCTCGTCGCGTACGCCGAGAAGGTCGACGCACCGATCCGCACCGGGGTCGAGGTGCAGTCGGTGCAGAAGCTCCCCGGACGCCTCGGCTTCCGCGTCGAGACCTCGGACGGGGTCATCGACGCGCGGTACGTCGTCGCGGCGACGGGCGCGTTCCAGAAGCCGGTGATCCCCGACCTCGTCCCCACCGACGCGGGGCTGCACCAGATCCACTCCAGCGGCTACCGCAACCCGAACCAGCTGCCCGAGGGCGCGGTCCTCGTCGTCGGAGCGGGCTCGTCCGGGGTTCAGATCGCCGACGAGCTGCGTCGGTCCGGTAGGCGCACCTACCTCGCCGTCGGCCCGCACGATCGGCCGCCGCGCAGCTACCGCGGCCGCGACTTCTGCTGGTGGCTCGGGGTTCTCGGCAAGTGGGACGCCGCAGCACCCCCGCGTGGCGCCGAGCACGTCACCATCGCCGTCAGCGGAGCCCACGGCGGGCACACCGTCGACTTCCGCGACCTCGCAGCCGACGGCATCACCCTGCTGGGACGGGCGGAGTCGTTCGGCGACGGCGTACTGCACTTCGCCGACGACCTGCGCACCAACGTCGAGAACGGGGACGCCAACTACCTGTCGATGCTCGACGAGGCCGACGCCTACGTCACCCGCAACGGCCTCGACCTCCCCGAGGAGCCCGAGGCCCGCATCATCGGGCACGACCCCGAGTGCATGACCCATCCCATCCGCGAACTCGACCTCGCCGCAGCGGGAATCACGTCGGTCATCTGGGCCGTCGGCTTCTCGTTCGACTACGGCTGGTTGAAGGTCGACGCGTTCGACGAGACGGGCAAGCCCCGGCATCAGCGGGGAGTGTCCACCGAACCGGGCATCTACTTCCTCGGGCTGCCGTGGCAGTCCCGCCGCGGATCCAGCTTCATCTGGGGCGTGTGGCACGACGCGAAGTTCATCGCCGACCAGATCGCCATCCAGCGCAGCTATCTCGCGCACCACGCCCCGGCCCTCGCGTCCCACTGACCCGCCCCGCCCGAAAGGAGTTCGGCCCCAATGATCGACGCCACGCCGCCACAGGCCACGCATCGACGGATCCGTCCGTTCAACACCAAGGACACCTACCCCGAGCAGAGCCTCGACAACGACCTCTGCCAGGCGGTGGTCGCCGGGGGAGTGGTCTACCTGCGCGGGCAGATCGGACAGGACCTCGACACGCGGGAGTCGGTCGGCATCGGAGACGTCGAAGCCCAGGCCGAGAAGGCGATGAGCAACATCGCCATGCTCCTCGACGAGGCGGGCAGCAGCCTCAAGGACATCGTCAAGGTGACCGTCTACCTCGTCGACGTCCGGTACCGCGAACCGGTCTACCGCGTCATGGGCCGGTGGCTCAAGGGCGTCTACCCGGTCTCGACAGGGCTCGTCGTCGACGCCCTGGCCCGGCCGGAGTGGCTGGTCGAGATCGACGCCACCGCCGTGCTCAGCGGAGCCACCTTGTGACGATGTCCCTGGTCGTCCGCGACGGCACCGCGTTCGGGATGATCGTCGCGTCGTCGAGTCCGGCCGTCGCCTCGCGGTGCGTGCACCTGCGCGCCGGCGTCGGCGCGGTCGCCAGCCAGAACGTGACCAATCCCCACCTCGGCGTCGTCGCCCTCGACGCGCTCGCGGGTGGTGCCGACGCCCGGGCGGCCCTCGACGCCGCCACCGCGGCCGACGGCCACCCCGACCACCGGCAGCTGATCGTCGTCGACCGCACGGGCAGCGCCGCCGTCCACACCGGTCGTCACGCGCTGGGCACACACCACCACCGCACGGCCGAGAACGGCGCTGCCGCAGGCAACATGCTCCATGAGGCCGCGGTCGTCGACGCGCTGCTCGACGGATACACCGGGTCGGACTCGCCGTTCCTGGAACAGCGGCTGCTCGACGGCCTGGCCGCGGCGATCGCCGCCGGCGGGGAGGCGGGCCCGATTCGATCGGCGGGCATGCAGGTCACCGAGGACGTCCCCTGGCCCGTCACCGACCTGCGCGTCGACTGGCACGACGACCCGGTCGACGAACTCCGGCGACTGTGGTCGGTGTGGGCGCCGCAGAAGGGCGACTACCGCACCCGCGGCCTCGACCCGACCGCCGCGCCCTCCTACGGAGTACCGGGAGACCTATGAGCACCACACTCGCCGACGGCGTCCGCGATGCCGCCGGCCGCGCCACCGACACGATCCTGCGGCTGTCACACGACCTGCACGCACACCCCGAGATCGCGTGGGAGGAGGTCCGGTCCTGCGCCCGGGTCGCCGGCGACCTCGCCGACGCCGGGTTCGCGATCGAGGAGAACTACGCGGGACTGCCGACGGCCTTCGCCGCGCGCCGCGGATCCGGCCCGCTACACCTGGCGGTGTGCGCCGAGTACGACGCGCTGCCCGGCCTCGGGCACGCCTGCGGACACAACGTCATCGCCGCCATCTCGACGGGCGCGGCACTCGCGTTGGCGCCGTACGTCGACGATCTCGGCATCACCCTCTCGGTGCTGGGCACTCCGGCCGAGGAGGGTGGCGGCGGCAAGATCGAGATGCTGGACCGCGGCGGGTTCGGTGGGGTGCACGCGGCCGCCATGGTGCACCCCGGTCCGGTCGACGTGGCCCGCGCCGAGCCGTACGCCGTGTCGCACAGCCACATCCGTTACGACGGCAAGGCCGCACACGCGGCGGCGTATCCGGACAGGGGCGTCAACGCCGCCGACGCGTTCACCGTCGCTCAGGTCGCGATCGGCCTGCTGCGGCAACAGCTTCCGCACGGTGTCCGGGTGCACGGGATCATGACCAGCGGCGGCGAGGCGCCCAACGCCATCCCGCAGCGCACCGAGGGGCGCTGGTACGTGCGCGCGGGTTCCCTGGCGGAGCTGGACGGGCTGGAGCAGCGGGTCAACCGGTGCTTCGAAGCCGGCGCCTGGGCGACCGGATGCGAGTTGACGATCACCCCGGAGAGCAAGCCGTACGCGGAGTTCCGCAACGACGACGCCCTGCTCGACCTCTACGTCCGCCGTGCCGAGGAGCGGGGCCGCCGGTTCAGCACGGGGGCGGACTCCCTCATGAACCGGGCGTCGACCGACATGGGGAACGTGTCACAGCGGATCGCCGCGATCCACCCGTACATCGGCATCGACTCGCTGCCCGCCGTGAACCATCAACCGGAGTTCGCGGCCGCCGCCGTCACCGCGGCCGCCGACCGCGCGGTGGTGGACGGCGCGGCCGCACTGGCGCTGACGCTGCTGGACGCCGCGACGGACACCGGCACACGCCGCCGTCTGATCGACCCCGAAGGTGGCCCGTCATGACGTCGATCGCGATGCGCCTCGAGCACGACCTCCTCGGCGACCGCGAGGTCCCCGACTCCGTCTACTACGGGGTGCACACCGCGCGTGCCCTGGAGAACTTCCCGATCACCGGGATCCCGATCTCGCGGTATCCAGAGCTGGTCGTCGCGCTGGCCTGCGTCAAACTCGCTGCGGCGCGGGCAAACCGACGGCTAGGCCTGCTCGACGCCGAGCGTGCCGACGCCATCGTCGCGGCATGCGAGGAGATCAAGTCCGGCCGTCTGCACGACCAGTTCGTCGTGGACGTCATCCAGGGCGGCGCCGGCACCTCGACCAACATGAACGCCAACGAGGTGATCGCCAACCGCGCCCTCGAACTGCTCGGCCGCGGGCGGGGTGACTACGCGCACCTGCATCCGCTCGAACACGTCAACCTCGGACAGAGCACCAACGACGTGTATCCCACGGCCCTCAAGGTGGCGCTCCAGTTCGCGGTGCACCGACTCCAGGCCGCGATGACCGAACTGGTCGCGGCGTTCGCCGCCAAGGCCGTCGAGTTCGGCGCGCACCTGAAGATGGGGCGGACGCAGCTGCAGGACGCGGTGCCGATGACCCTCGGCCAGGAGTTCGGCAGCTACGCGGTCATGGTGGGCGAGGACGCCGACCGCCTCGGTGAGGCGGCGCTGCTGATCGCGGAGATCAACCTCGGCGGCACGGCCATCGGCACCGGTCTCAACGCGCACCACGGGTACGCCGAGGCCGCCTGCGAGGAACTGCGTGCCATCACCGAACTGCCGCTGGTGACGGCCTCCAACCTCGTCGAGGCGACCCAGGACGTCGGCTCCTTCGTCCAACTGTCGGGGGTACTCAAGCGCACCGCGGTCAAGCTGTCGAAGATCTGCAACGACCTGCGGTTGCTGTCCTCGGGGCCGCGTGCCGGTTTCGGTGAGATCAACCTGCCGCCAGTGCAGGCCGGCTCGAGCATCATGCCCGGCAAGGTCAACCCCGTGATCCCCGAGGTCGTGAACCAGGTGGCGTTCGAGGTCATCGGCAACGACATCACGATCACCATGGCGGCCGAGGCGGGACAGTTGCAACTCAACGCCTTCGAGCCGATCATCGCGCACAGCCTGTTCGAGTCCCTGGCGCACCTGACCGCGGCGTGCGACACGCTGCGCAGCCGGTGCGTCGTCGGGATCACCGCGAACGTGGCCCGCATGCAGGCCACCGTGGACCACTCGATCGGTCTGGTCACGGCGCTCAATCCGTACATCGGATACGACGCGGCGACGAAGCTCGCAGCCGACGCGCTGGACTCCGGGGCCGACATCGCGTCGCTCGTCCTCGGCCGCGGGCTGCTGACCGCCTCAGAACTCGAGACCATCCTTCAGCCCGACAATCTGACGCGGCCGCGGCACGCATCCCTCGACGCCTGAGGCACCGCCGGGTCGGTAGCGTGAGCGCCGTGGTCGACGACGGTTCGGCCGACGCCTGGCCGGGGCCACGCGCCGGTCTGAAGGATCACCTGGCGACCGCGGTGGTCCTGGGGATCGGCGTCCTGTCGATCGTCGTCGGCGGGCTCCTCGCCACCGGGGGCAACACGGCGGCATTGGTCTACTGCCTGCTGTTCGCGACGGCGATGGCGCTCGCGGCGGCCTTCGGGGTGGTGATCCGCCGTGATCGCCGCGAGCTGTCGTCGGCCGTGCGCACGGTTGCCGAGGGCACCGAGGTGCGTTGCGCTGCTGCGCCATTCGCGATCCTCGTCGCATTGACGAGCTGCTTCGGAATTCTCGGCGTGGGCGCCGCCATCCAGATCGGGGTCAGCGGCCTTTCCGCCCTACTGGGAGCCGTGGGCCTCTTCTTCGCGTCGTTCGGTGTGGCCGCGGCCATGCGGCGACTCCAGCGTGGTGGCATCACGCTGTCGGAGTCGGGAATCTCTCAGCGCGGGTGGAGCTTCGAGTCGCGGCTGGACTGGTCCGCGGTCGCCGGAATCGAGCGGGGATTCCACGGCCACCCGGTCATCATGGTGTTCGGATACGCGAACGCAGACTGGGACCGCCGCCACACAACCGTGCTGTGGCGGATCGACCGCCTGCCGCCCGCGCCCATGATCGAGGTGGACTGCCGCAGGTTCGACGTGAATCCATCCGGACTCCTGAGCTTCCTGCGGACCTATGTGGACGAACCGGATACGCGCGTCGAACTCGGGACCGAACTCGCCCTCGCCCGCGCCCGCGCCCGCCGGCGGACCGACGGCGAGTCCACGCCGGGCTGACCACCGGAGCCTCGTCCCCTTCCTGGCGTCCGACGGGAGCAGCTTCATGACCGGCGCCGAGCTGCTCGTCGACGGCGGGCAGGTCCAGATCTGATCGGGGCCGACGCCGTCAGCTGGCGACGACGTAGACCACCGATGCCAGCGCGAAGGACATGAAGCCGATGGCCGTCGCGACGACCGTCCAGGTCTTCAGCGTGGTCACGGTGTCGAAGCCGCAGAACCGGCCGATCAGCCAGAAGCCGGAGTCGTTGACGTGCGAGAACGTGATGGAGCCGGCGCAGATGCCGACGACGACCGCGGCGAGGGCGATCGCGCCGAGGTTCATCGACGTCACGGCGGGGGCCATGATCGAGCCTGCGGTCGTCGCCGCGACGGTGGCCGAACCCTGGGCGACGCGGAAGATGATCGCGATCAGGAAGCCGGAGAGCATGATTGGCAGCCCCATCGCGTCCAGACCGTCCGCCAGCGTCTGACCGATCCCGGTCTCGGTGAGGATCTTGCCGAAGGCGCCGCCCGCGCCGGTGATCAGGATGATCGAGCAGACCGGCGCCAGCGCGTCGTCGACCAGGTCCTCCAGCAGGCCGCCGACCGACTCGCCGCGTCGGCGCCGCGGCACGACGTAGAACAACAGCATCGCCAGGAGGACGGTGATGAGCAGGGCCATCGAGGTCGTGCCGATCAGACGGGACAACTGATAGGCGATGTTGTCGTCGGTCACGGCGCCGTCCGCCTCGAGCGTCGAGAACACCGTGTTGAAGAAGATCAGACCCAACGGCAACAGCAGGACGCACATGATGGTCCAGAAGCCCGGTCGCTCGTCCTCGGGATAGTCCTTCGGCTCGCCGAGCAGGTTGGGTACCGGCATGTTCGGATAGCGCTTGGCGATGAGCAAGCCCAGCCGGTAGCCGGCGAGGTACCACGTCGGTAGACCCACCAGCAGCGCCACGATGACGACCATCCCGATGTCGGCGCCCATCACCGTGGCCGCCGCGGTGGGGCCAGGATGCGGAGGGGTTAGCGCGTGCATCATCAGGAACGCGCCGATCGACGGCAGCACGTACAGCATGAACGAGCCGCCCAGGCGCCGAGCCACGGTGTAGATGATGGGCAGCATGACGATGAAGCCGGCGTCCAGGAAGATCGGGAACGCGTAGAACAGCGAGGCGACGGCGAGTGCGAGCGGCGCCCGTTTCTCTCCGAATCGCTCCAGCATCTTGTCGGCCAGTGTCTGTGCGCCGCCGGTCATCTCGACGAGACGGCCAAGTACGGCGCCGAAGCCGACGAGCAACGCCACGGTGCCGACGGTGGTGCTGAAGCCGTCGATGACCACGCTGACGACGTCGCCCATGCCGATCCCCGCCGCGAGGCCTGTCAGCACGCTGACGACGATCAGCGAGAAGAAGGCATGCAACCTGACCTTGACGATCAGGAAGAGCAGCACCGCGATCGCTACCAGTGCGATGGCGATGAGCACGGCGGTGGGCCGCTCAGCTAGGACTACGTCGTCCATGGGATTTCCCTCCGAGTTGACTGGCGTTCGAGACGGTCGGTCAGGATCCCTTCGGTGCGGGTCCGAGTTCACGCAAGAGGTCGCCCATGCGGGAGTAGGCCTTGTTCCGGTAGGCGATGACGGCGGCCTTGGTCTCGTCGTCGAAGTCGCCCGTCCACCCCTTGCCGTTCTTGGTGCCGTGACGGCCCGCGTCGACGTTGTCCACCAGGAGCTTGGGCGTGGCCATGCGCTCACCGAACTCGTTCTCCAGAGTGCGGAATCCCTTGACGTACACGTCGAGTCCGGCTTGATCGGCGATGGCGAACGGACCGAAGAAGCCGAGCCGGAAGCCGAAGGTGGTGCGCACGATGGTGTCGACGTCCTCCTTCGTGGCCACACCCTGTTCGACGATCAGCGTCGCCTCCTTCAGAAGTGCGTACTGCAGGCGGTTCAGCGCCATGCCGGGTGTGTCGGCAACTTGCGCGCCCTCACAGCCCGCCCGCACGAGGAGGTCCTTGACCGAATCGATGACGTCCTGCGTGGTGGCCTCTCCCGCGACCAGCTCCACGCCAGGGATGAAGGGCGCAGGGTTGGAGAAGTGGACGGTGAGGAACCGCTCGGGGTTCGTGACCGCATCGACCAGGACCTTGACCGGGATGGTGGAGGTGTTGGTGCCGATGATCGCGTCGGGACGAGCGCTCGCGCAGATCCGTGCCAGGACTTCCTTCTTGACGTCGGGATCCTCGAAGACGGCCTCCATCACGAAGTCGACGTCGGAGACGGCGGCGTCGAGGCTCTCGCCGGCGGTGAGGTTCCCCATGATGGTGTCCGCGCTGCCCTCGCCGAACAGGCCCTGGTCCTCGAACTCCCTGGCCTCCCGCTCGAGCCGGGTGAGGGCCTCGCGGGTGGCCTCGACGCTGACGTCGGCGATCTGGACCCGAAACCCGTTGAGGGCGAGGACCTGCGCGATGCCGCCGCCCATGTAGCCGGCGCCGACGACGGTGACGGTGTTGATCTGCTTCATGGCGATGCCCTTCGGGTTGACGGTCAGGCGAGTGCGGAGGTGAGGACCTGCTGGATGTACTCACGGTTCTCGGCGCACACGCCGAGGGAGTCGGAGCCGTAGTGCTCGCAGCAGAACGGACCGGTGAAGCCCAGATCCAGTGCCAGCCGGATCATCTGGCGGTAGTTGACGTAGCCGTACTTCAACGGCATCGGAGCGGAACTGTAGGCCCCAGTCGCCGGATCGAAGTCGCGCGAGTAGTTCTTGATGTGCCAGAAGTTCGAGTGGGGGAGCACCTCGGCGTACATCTCGCTGAAGTGCGGCACCGGCCGGTGTAGTCGAACCAGGTTGCCCAGGTCGGGGTTGAGGCCCACCGCGTCGTGATCGACGTCGCGGATGAAGCGGACCGCCTCGGCGGGGGTCCCGATGTAGGTGTCCTCGTACATCTCGAGACTCAGTTCGATCCCGTTGGTCCGGGCGTGGTCCCCCAGCTCGCGAATGCGCTCGACCGCCAGGTCACGCAGCGCCGGGTCGTCGACGTGGCCGTCGACCAACCAGAACCAGATCTGCTCGCTCTGTGCGGGAGTGATCGCCTGCATGAAGCCGGTGTTGACGATGGTCGCGCCGAAGGACGGTGCGAGGTCGATGAGGCGGTGCGCGTCGGCGAGGTTCTGCGGACCGTTGTCGACGTCGACGACCGAGTTGCGCGTCATCGAGATGGAGGAGATCGCCAATCCCTCACCGCTCAGGACGGAGCGGAACTCCTCGACGCGATCGTCGGACAGGGCGGCCAGGGGGACCCAGGCATCGGTGGGGTCGATGAAGTCGAAGCCCAACTCGCGTACCTGGCGCAGTTGCCCGGCCCACACCGTGGACGGCGCGTCCTTGATGTGGCCGCCGTCAGGTGCCCGGTTGCCGAACCCGAGCATGTTGGCCGCTATCGGCCAAGTGTGAGCCGAGTGCATGCCGCACCTCCATCGTGGTCTACGTCACATCAACATCACATAGGATATAGGCCGCACCATGAGTGGTGTCAATGCCGGGTAAGCTCTGCCCCTGATCAGCGCGTCTGTGCCGCGGCGGTGTGGCCGAGGGTCCGGCGCGTCCGTCGGGCGGCGTCGTCGCCGGATGCGGAAAGGCCGCCATGGAAGCCCACGAGGACGCGGTGCTGGTGCGCAGCACGCTCGTCGACCAGGTCTACGAGCGCCTGATGGAGTTGCTGCTGGACGGCACCCTGCAGTCCGGTGACCCGGTCAGCATCGACGGCACGGCCCGCTACCTGGGTGTCTCACCGACCCCGGTGCGCGAGGCACTCGCGCGTCTGGAGTCCACAGGCAACGTCGTCCGGACGGCCATGCGTGGCTACCGGGTTCCGGAGATGCCGGATGCCAAGGAGATCGCGGACGTCATGGATGCACGGCTGCTGATCGAGTCCCGCCTGGCAGAACTCGCATGTGCGCAGGTGGACGATCGCCTGCTGGACGCGTTGGAGAAGGCGATCGAGGAGCAGGAGGAGGCGCCGCACACCTCCGATGCGGCGGCGATCAGGAAGTACCACCGCGCGGACGAACGGTTCCACCGGCTGATCGCCGAGCACGCCGGCAATGCCGCCCTGCTCCGGGCGTACGAGGCGCTGGGTGGCCACGGCCAGCGGTTCCGCCTCTTCATCGGCGTGGGCGTGCAGGACTCCGGGCCTGCGGTCGCCGAGCACCGCGAACTCCTGGCCTCGCTACGCCGTGGTTACGGCCCCGAGGCGTACCGCATCATGCACGCGCACATCGCCGGCGTGAAGGAGCGGGCACTCGCCGAGTACGCGGAGGCCGCAGGCGGCCGACCCGCCTCGGGTGCCGCTTCGGAGCGGCTCGGTTCGCCGGTCCAAAACGGCCAATGACGGCTCGAAATCCTATAGGATCGGACGGTTCATGCAGGTGTCGATGGCGGCTCCCGTCGAGCCGTCCCTGACCGCGGCAACCATTCGAGTACGACCGAGCAGCCCTAGGACGGAACGATGACGTACCTCCTCAACTCCCCGGACGACTTCGCCGACGAGGCGGTTCGCGGCCTCGTCGCCTCGCATCCCGATCTCCTCGTCCGGGTGCCCGGCGGCGTCGCTCGCTCGACCGAGACCCCTCCCGGCCAACCCGCCCTCGTGATCGGCGGAGGGTCCGGGCACTACCCGGCCTTCGCCGGGTGGGTCGGTCCCGGCATGGGCCACGGTGCGCCGTGCGGCAACGTGTTCTCCTCGCCGTCCGCCTCCGAGGTGTACTCGGTGGTGCGCAACGCCGAGAACGGCGGTGGCGTCATCCTGGGTTTCGGCAACTACGCCGGGGACGTGCTGCACTTCGGTCTGGCTGCCGAGAAGTTGCGTCACGAGGGAATCGACGTCCGCATCGTCACCGTCAGCGACGACATCGCGTCGAACGGGCCGGAGAACCATCGGGACCGCCGCGGCGTCGCCGGTGACCTCCCGGTGTTCAAGATCGCAGGCGCGGCCATAGAGGCCGGCGCAGACCTCGACGAGGCCGAGCGCCTGGCATGGAAGGCGAACGACGCCACCCGCTCGTTCGGTGTGGCGTTCGACGGGTGCACCCTGCCCGGCGCGGAGGCGCCACTCTTCCACGTCGAGAAGGGCCGCATGGGCGTCGGTCTCGGCATCCACGGCGAGCCGGGCGTCCGGGACGACGACATCGGCAGCGCCGCCGACATCGCCGATCTGCTGCTCGATGAACTCCTCACCGAGGAGCCGCCCCGCGGCGAGAACGGGTACGAGGGGCGCGTCGCCGTGGTCCTGAACGGCCTCGGCACGGTCAAGTACGAAGAACTCTTCGTCGTCTACGGGCGCATCGACGAACGTCTGAAGGCAAACGGGCTCACCGCCGTTCGTCCCGAGGTCGGCGAATTCGTCACCAGCCTGGACATGGCGGGCCTGTCGCTGACCCTGGTGTTCCTCGACGACGAACTCGAGCGGCTGTGGCTGGCGCCGGTGGAGACACCGGCATACCGGCGCGGCGCGATGCCTGCGGTGGACCGTGCCCCGAGGACCCGCACGTGGGACGCGGCCGAGGCGGAGATCCCCCAGTCGAGCGAGGAATCGCGACACTGCGCGGACAACGTCGTCGCGGTGCTCGACACCTTCGAGAACGTATGCGTCGAGAACGAGGCCGAACTCGGACGCCTCGACGCGGTCGCCGGCGACGGCGATCACGGACAGGGCATGACGTTCGGGTCACGTGGCGCAGCGCGTGCGGCCCGCGCCGCGGTGGATCGGGGCGCGGGCGCGCGGACCACCCTGCTGCTGGCGGGTCAGGCGTGGGCCGACGCGGCCGGAGGCACGTCGGGTGCGCTGTGGGGGGCGGCTCTGACGAGCGCGGGCGGAGTCTTCTCCGACACCGATCCGGCCGGCGACCAGCACGTGGTGGACGCGATCAGCGCCGGGATCGACGCCGTCATCCGTCTCGGTGGTGCCCAGCCCGGTGACAAGACGATGGTCGACGCCGCCGTTCCGTTCCGCGACGCGCTGCACGAGGCCTTTGATGGGACGGCGGGTCCCGCGATCACGACCGCAGCCCGCGTGGCCCGCGCCGCCGCCGACGAGACCGCGGACATCGCGGCACGTTTGGGCCGATCGCGGGTACTCGGTGAGAAGAGCGTCGGCACACCCGATCCCGGCGCACTGTCGTTCTCGCTGCTGATGGCAGCGCTCGGCGAGCACGTGACCACCTGACGAGAACCCACCCGAAGGAGCTAGGCATGACACTGAGGATCGTGGTCGGCGGCGACAACGCCGGATTCAACTACAAGGAGGCCCTGCGGAAGGACCTCGAAGCCGACGAGCGAGTGGAGGTCGTGGCGGACGTCGGCGTCCAGGACCCGCAGGACCAGACGTACTACCCGAACGTCGCCGTCGCCGCCGCCGAGAAGGTCGCCAGGGGTGAAGCGGACCGGGCACTGCTGATCTGCGGCACCGGCCTCGGGGTGGCCATCGCCGCGAACAAGGTCAAGGGGATACGCGCGGTCACCGCGCACGACTCGTACTCCGTCCAGCGCTCCGTGCTGTCGAACAACGCGCAGGTGCTGTGCATGGGCGAGAGGGTCGTGGGCCTGGAACTGGCGCGGGTGTTGGTCAAGGAGTGGCTCGGGGTGCAGTTCGACCCGCAGTCCTCCTCCGCGGCCAAGGTAGACGCCATCTGCGCGTACGAAAGTGACTGACCAGGGGCAGGCCAGTGGGGGCCCGTTGTGGATCGGCACCAGCTGGAAGATGACCAAGGGGATCGCCGAGGCACGAGCTTTCGCCCGCGGCCTGTCCGACCACGTCCGGCGCCACGGCACCGCACGCGTGCGTCCCTTCGTCATCCCGTCGTTCACCGCGCTGGCCGCCACCCGCGAGGAATTGGGCCCCGATTCGCCGGTCCTGCTGGGTGTGCAGAACGCGCACTGGGAGGACGAGGGCGCCTGGACCGGTGAGGTATCGGTGCCGCAGGCCAAGGACGCCGGCGCCCAGCTCGTCGAGATCGGGCACTCCGAGCGTCGCGAACACTTCAACGAGACCACCGAGACGACCCGCCTCAAGGTCGCCGCGGTGCTGGCCCATGGACTCGTCCCGCTGCTGTGCATCGGGGAGAGCGCGGAGGTCAAACGCTCCGGTGACTCCTCGCGGTTCATCCTGGAGCAGGCGGCCGGTGCGCTCGACGGGCTCACCGTGGAGCAGGTGACGCGCGTCCTCATCGCCTACGAACCCATCTGGGCCATCGGCGACAAGGGACGCCCCGCGACGGTCGACGAACTGCGGGAGCCGTTCGCCGACCTGGGACGCGAATACGGCGCTCGGACAGGCGGTTTGCTGTACGGCGGTTCGGTCGGCCCCGACAACGCCGAGGACCTGCTCGGCATCGAGCAGGTCACCGGGTTGTTCATCGGACGGGCGGCGTGGCAGCTGCCGGGCTATCTGCGGATCCTCGAGATGACCGCGGCGCATCCCAAGGCCCGCGGGGTCGGGTCTCGCTGACGCGGTCGGTCCCGATCGGCTAGCGACGAAGACCGTCGTGTGTCCGCGTGATCCGATCGACGACGTCGAGCAATCCCTCGTCGGCCTCCTCCGACAGCGGGTGGCCACCCGCGGCGCGGTTCAGGGCGTTGTAGTAGAGGCCGTCACCCATCAGCTTCACCGCGCGCGCCACGTCGATGTCCCCCAGGGCCTCGTGCAGGATCCCCAGCCACGTGTCCGATGCGACCTCGATGGCGTCGCGCGCCCGGACGTCCCCGGACTGGCGCAACCTCGAGGTCGCCACCAGGGCGCGGTCCAGGGGTGTGTCCGCGTACTGCGACGAGCGGACGTAGTAGCGCGCAGGCCCCTCCGTCGCGGTGCGCATCGCCTGCGCGTCCTCGGCGGCCAGGGCCGTCAGGCGCTCGCAGAGCCCGGCGGCCAACCGATCCTTCGACGGGAAGTGGTACAGCAGTCCGCCCTTGGACACGTCCGCACGGGCCGCCACCGCATCCAACGTGGCCTGCCGCTCCCCCTCGGTGATGAGGAGGTCCGCGTACGCGTCGAGGATGCGGTCGCGCGATGAGGTCACGGGGCCACCCTAGTCAGCTCGGCCAGCCGATGTGTACCGTCTGGACGGTCTAGCTCGTCGTGACGGGCGACGCCGCGTGGAGGAGGACGATGGGCACCTACCGGGACCTGCTGCGGGTACCCGGTGTGCTGAACGTGACGGCGTCACAACTCTGCGCGCGTCTGCCGCTGGGCATCCTGTCGCTGGCGATCCTGCTGCACGTGCAGGGCACGTCGAACTCCTACGCGCTGGCCGGCACGGTGGTCGCGAGTGTCGGCGTGGGTGAGGCCGTCGCGATGCCGGTGACGGCGCGCCTCGCCGCGCGCGTGGGCGTCGCGCGGACGCTGACGGCCGCAGCCGTCGTGCACGCGACGGGAACGGTGGCGCTGATCTTCGCGGGGTCGTCCGCGGTGCTGCTGATGGGCCTGGGACTGGTCACCGGCGCATCCATGCCGCCGCTCATGCCGATCGTCCGTGCGCTGTACCCGCGGATGGTGGCCGACGACGAGGTGCGCACCCTGTTCGCCCTCGACACCACCGCGCAGGAGTTGATCTGGGTCGTCGGCCCCGTCGCGGCCACCGTCCTCGCGTCGGCCGTGTCCACGGCGGCTCCCCTCGTCCTCTGTGCGGCGGTCACGCTCGTGGGCACGTCGTGGTTCCTGGTCGGCTCACGACGCCTGCACGCCGCGAAGACCCCCAACCGGACGAGGTTCGGCCGCGTCCTGCTGCACCGGGCGGTGGTGCTCGCGATGGTGGCGAGCCTGGCGCTCGTCGCATCCTTCACGGCACTGGAGGTCGGGATCATCGCGGCGCTCGGCGGCAACGGCGTGCTCGCAGGTGCTGCCATCGCCGCGGCGAGCGTCGGTTCCCTCGTCGGCGGACTGCTGCTCGGGCACCGCCGGCTTGGGCTCACCGGTGTCGTCGCGTCGCTCGCCGCGGTCGCCGTGGGCGTCGCGCTGTACGGCGCTCTGGACAGCCTCCCGCTCCAGTTCGCGGCGCTGCTGGTCTCGGGGTTGGGCTTCGCGCCGGCGATGTCGGCGCTGCACCTGATGGTCTCCCGCGAGATCGCCCCACACGTCGCCACTGAGGCGTTCGGCTGGCTCAGCAGCGCCGCGATCGTCGGAGGTGCCGTCGGGACCGCTCTCGCGGGCGTCGCGACCGACGCGTACGGGCCGCACGGCGCCGTCCTCGTCTCGATCGCGATGTCGCTGCTCGCCGCGGTGAGCCCGGTCGCCGCCCGGGCGTTCGGTCCGCTGCCGGGGCTCGCCCGGGTCCATCGTCCGCTCCCCGTGGGGTGACGGCGCGCCGGTCGGCTGTCGGTCACCTGTGCGTCTGCGCCGGTGTGTTTCAGGTAACACCGATGCGGTAATCCGCTGGCGCAGGGCGGGCATGGAACCGTCGCGGTCGGAGCCGGAGGAGGGCGCAGGGTGGCGGAACGCGGTGCGGAGCCCCGAGTCCCTCGGGGGCGTCGACTGTTCCTTCGTGCGGTGCGCGGGCTGTTCAAGCCACTTCAGCCCGACGACTACCTCGAGATGATCAACCCGCTGTGGACCACCAAGGAGCTGCGCGGCACCGTCGAACGCGTCGAGCCCCAGGGGTCCGAGGCGGTCAGCGTCCTGATCCGCCCCAGCTACGAGTGGGAGGGCCACGAACCGGGCCAGTACGTGCGGCTCGGATTGGTGATCGACGGGCGGTTCCATTGGCGGGCGTACTCTCTGACGTCCGATCCTCGGCCCGAGGACGGCCTGATCAGCGTCACGCCCAAGCGCGTGGACAGCGGCGTGGTCTCGCCGTACTTGGTCGGGGAGATCCAGCCCGGCGAGGTGGTGCGTCTCGGCGACATCGAGGGCGTGTTCACACTGCCCGACCCGCTGCCGGAGAAGATGCTGTTCATCAGTGCCGGCAGCGGCATCACGCCGATCATCAGCATGCTGCGGAGCCTCGACCATCGAGACGCGCTGGACGACGTCGTCATCGTCCACTCCGCGCGCACCAGGGAGCAGACCATGTTCCTGACCGACCTCGAGGACATCGAGAGCCGCCACGAGGGCGTGCGCCTCGATCTCCGCCTGACCGCCGACCGCGGCCGCATGTCGGCCGAGGACCTGGACGAGGTGTGCCCGGACTGGCGCGACCGGGAGGCGTTCTGTTCTGGCCCAGGCGATCTGCTCGACTCGATGATCGACCGGTGGGAGGCCGACGGTGACCCCGACCGGCTGCACTTCGAGCGGTTCCAGCCCAAGATCGGCGGTGACGCGGGGGAGGGCGAGGGCGGCTCCGTCGAGTTCCTCGACAGTGATGCCACCGTGGAGTGCGACGGCGGCACGCCGATCCTGGACGCGGGCGAGGAAGCAGGGCTGGAACTCGCCTTCGGCTGCCGGATCGGCATCTGCCACACCTGCGTCGGCACGCTGAAGTCCGGCCGGGTACGCGACCTCCGTTCTGGCGACGTCACCGAGCCGATCGACCAGGACGTCCGTATCTGCATCCACGCCGCAGAGGGCGACGTGAAGATCGAATTGTGAAGGAGGGGAACCCATGACAGCCACCGTGGAGAGCCCGCTCGCGCGGCTGAGCGAGCAGGACCTGGAGAAGCTGGCGAAGGAATTCGACGCCATCCACGACGAGGTGTTCGCCGAACTCGGCGACCGCGATCGGCACTACATCAAGACGGTGATCTCGGTGCAGCGCCAGATCATCGTCGCCGGCCGGGTGCTGCTGCTCGCGTCGCGGTCGAGGACGGCCTGGGGTCTGGGGACGGCCTGCCTCAGCATGGCCAAGATCCTCGAGAACATGGAGCTGGGCCACAACATCCTGCACGGCCAATGGGATTGGATGAACGACCCCGACGTGCACTCCTCGGTGTGGGACTGGGACACGGCGTCGACCGCCAAGTCGTGGAAGCACTCGCATAACTTCGTCCACCACACGTACACCAACATCCGCGGCAAGGACCGCGATCTCGGCTACGAGATCATGCGCATCGACCCCAACCAGCCGTGGCACCCGGTCTGGCTGGCGCAACCGCTCTTCAACTTCCTGCTGACGCTGCTCTTCGAGTGGGGTGTCGCGGTGCACGACATCGACTTTCGCGCCGCTCAGCGCGGTGAGAAGCCGTGGTCGGAGGTGCGCAAGGAGTTCAAGGGGATCACCGGCAAGGCACGTCAGCAGATCAAGAAGGACTACCTCGGCTGGCCGGCCGTCAGCGCAGGCGCGTTCGCGCTGGCTCAGCTCGCGCTGCGCGGTCGGCTCGACGAGCCAACGGGCTCGCGGCTGGGACGTCGGCTGCGAAAGGTGTCCGCGGGCGGTCGGGTCGGGGCGGCGGCGAACTTCGCCGACCGCTTCCTGCCGGGGGTCGAATCGACCTTCCTGCGCACCCTGGCCGCCGACGCGGTGGCCAACGTCATCCGCAACGTGTGGGCGCACGCCATCATCTTCTGCGGGCACTTCCCGGATCAGACCTACACCTTCAGCGAGGCGGACGTCGAGGACGAGACCCGCGGCGGCTGGTACGTCCGGCAGCTCGTCGGCGCGGCGAACATCGAGGGCAGCCCGCTGTTCCACGTGATCAGCGGCAACCTCGGTTACCAGGTGGAGCACCACCTGTACCCCGACATGCCCAGCAGCCGCTACTCGGAGATCGCGCCGAAGATCAAGGACATCTGCGAGCGCTACGAGCTGCCCTACAACTCGGGCAGGTTCGGCAAGCAGTGGTTCACCGTGCACCGCACCATCTTTCGGCTGGCCTTCCCCGGCGGGACGCCGCGGCCGAAGCCCGGCCCCTACCGCAGCCCGGCCCGCAACCCCGGCCCCGAGGGGACCAGCGAGGCCAGCCGGTTCCGCGAGCGGGTTCCCGCCGAGCACCCCGACGCCGGCCCGGAGCACGGGTCCGGTGGCGTGGAGGTCCAGCCGCCGCCGCGGGGTAGGGACTGAGCCGGCTGTGATCCCGCCAGTACCGGGCGTGATCGCGGGGTTCGCGAGACAGAGGCGTATCTCTCGTTGAGGCTTGTCGGATGACCTCCACGCAATACACCGCTCTCGTGCGAATCTTCGCGGCACTGCGATTCGCCACTGGCGCCGCAGCATGGTTGGCCCCCCGCAGGACGGGACGGCTGATGGGCCTGAGTACGGGGCGGGATCAACCGATGACCACTCAGCTGTTCGGATCCCGTGAGTTGACCCTGGCAGTGGCCATCACCGAGACGACCTCGCCGCGCCTGCGTACCCGGGCGCTGCAGCTCGGCCTGCTCACGGACGTCCTCGACGTGATGGCGGCGGTACGCGGCAGGCGCGCGCAGACGCTGTCCGCCACGGGCGCGATCGTCGCGGGGGGCGGTGCAGCCTTGTTCGCCGGCCTCGGCGTCGCGGCATTGACCGCGCGGGACGACTCGACCATCGAGCCAGGGTGAGCCGCTGCGGAACCACGCGCGCACGCCGATGCCATGATCTAGTGGCGGAGGAGGCGGGGGGACTGACATGTCATCTGAGCGAGTAGCGACCGTCGGACGACCGTCGCCTGGTCACGTCGCGGCCTGCGTCACGGCAGCGGCGGGCCTCGGGGTCATGGGCTACACACTGGCGTTCGCCGTGACCACCGCCTCGGCGCTGTCGCCGCTCGAGGTGATCGGCGTGTCGGCGTCCCTGCTCGCGTTCTGGGCGCCGGCGACGTGTTGGTCGTGGTGGGGCTTCGCCCCCGGGGTGCTCGTCGTCGGTGTGCTGGTGGCGATCCTCACCCACCGCCATCCGCTACCCGACCGAGGTCCGCGATGGCGACGAGTGGGCACGATCTGCTCGATCGTCGTGCTCGTCTACGGCGGGTGGACGCTGATCGTCGGGATCCTGATCCTGGTGGGGTCGATCACGTCGGCGACGTGACACGACTGCGCGGCGCACAATGGCGTCGTGCCCGGTCGCATCTGGCAGACGACGCCGCAGCGCAGCGTCGAACGAGAGTGCCAAGGTCGTGGCCGCATCCCGTTCGCCGAGGCCTGCTGCCGGATGCTCGATGGCGACGACTCAGATCCCGGCTTGATCGTCGCTCTCGGCGGTCCACCGGGGCAGGCGCTCATCGACCGCGGCCTGCCACCGCATCTCCGGTACTGGTTGCGCGTGTGGGCGGCTCGCGGGTTGTTCTGGGCGTGGGACGACCTCGCACTTCCTCAGCTGATCGAGGCCGGGGAGGACGAGCACTGGCGGGTGCGGGAATGGGTCGGCAAGATCGCCGGCAGGTATGCGCTCCCTCGTACGCGCGAGGTACTCGAACGGTTGGTCCATGACGACGTACCGCGTGTACGAACAGCCGCCGTCCGGGCACTGGGCGTGCTTGGGGACGATTGACCGGTAGGCGCCACGACGGCGGCCCTACGCGAAGATGCGCGTCACGGTCGTCGAATCGCGCCGGTGCCCACGATTCACCGCCACGAGGCGCAGATCCCGATAGGGCTCAAGCGGCCACCCAGCCCGCCCCACGAGACTGCGACGAGGGTCGTGATCCGTCACCGGGTACAGCCCTGGGCGCAGTCTCACCGCGAAATGACCGATTTGCGAAAGCGCATGCGCAAGCGCTTTCGCTCGTCCTAGGGTCCTCGGAGGTACGTGGCGCGCCCGGCGCCGCATCGGGACAAGGGAGTCCACATGTTCGCAAGGCGCAGCGCAAGCACGCGCGTGGTCGGGACGGTTCTCGTGGCCGGCTCGCTGGTCCTCGGCATGACCGCCTGCGGCGGCTCGGGATCGGACGGCATCAAGGTCGGATTGATCACGAAGACCGACTCGAACCCCTTCTTCGTGAAGATCCGCGAAGCCGCCAAGGCGCAAGCCGACAAGGACGGCGCCGAGCTGATCGCCCTGGCCGGCGCGTTCGACGGTGACAACGAGGGGCAGGTCTCGGCCATCGAGAACATGGTCGGCCAGGGCGTGAAGGGCATCCTCATCACCCCGAACTCCTCCACCGGCGTTCTCGACGCCATCAAGAAGGCGCGCGACGCGGGCGTGATCGTCATCGCCCTCGACACCGCGACCGATCCCGAGGACGCCGTCGACGCCACGTACGCCACCGACAACAAGGCCGCGGGCGTCGCGCAGGGCAAGTGGGTCAGGGCCGCGCTCGCCGGCAAGGCACCCCAGGTCGTCATGCTGGACGGCACCCCCGGCGGCACGGTCGACACGTTCCGTCACGACGGGTTCCTCGAGGGCTTCGGCATCACCAACTCCTCGCCGGAGATCGTCGGCCAGGAGAACACCAACGGCGACCAGACCAAGGCGCAGACCGCGATGGAGAACATCCTGCAGCGCGCGCCGGGCATCAACGCGCTCTACACGATCAACGAGCCGGCGGCCGCAGGCGCGTACCAGGCGATCCAGTCCGCCAACCGCGTCCCGCAGATCACCATCGGGTCGATCGACGGCAGCTGCACCGGGATCGCGGACGTGAAGGCCGGGAAGATCGGTGCGACGGTGCTGCAGTTCCCGGCGAAGATGGCCGAGCAGGGCGTGCAGGCCGTGGTCAAGTTCGCCAAGGACGGCACCAAGCCCAGCGGCTTCAACGACACCGGCTCGCAGCTCGTTACCGACAAGCCGGTGCCCGGAGTCGAGTCGAAGGACACCGCCTGGGGTGAGCAGAACTGCTGGGGCACAGCCGGTTCATGACCACTGACCCGCCATCGACGGCCCCATCTACGGCCAAGCCGTCGGTATCGAGCCGATTCAACGTGGGGCACCTCCTGCGTGAACCGTTGCTCGGTCCGCTGGTGGCGCTGGTCATCGCCATCGTCATCTTCAGCTCGGTCTCGAACTCGTTCCTCAACCCGCAGAACGTCTCGCTGATCCTGCAGCAGTCCGTGGTCGTCGGCATCCTCGCGGTGGGCCAGACGCTGATCATCCTGACGTCGGGCATCGATCTCTCCATCGGCGCGGTCGCCGTGTTCGGCACGATCGTGATGGCGCAGACCGCCGGTGCCAACGGTCCGTTCATGGCGCTCGGAGCGACGCTGCTGGTGTGCGTCGTGTTCGGGGCGATCAACGGCGGCCTCGTCACGGCGCTGCGGCTGCCGCCGTTCATCGTCACGCTGGGGACGTTCACCGCCATCCAGGCGGCGACGCGTCTGCTCGCGGGGTCGGAGACGTACCGCGTCGAGCCGGGGGTGCTCACCTTCCTCGGCACGTCGTTCCGCGTCGGGTCGTTCTCGACCACGTACGGGGTGGTCGCGATGCTCCTGGTCTATCTGGGAACCTGGTACGCGCTGTCTCAAACCGCTTGGGGCAGACACGTGTACGCGGTCGGCGGGAACCCGCAGGCATCCGACCTGTCGGGCATCAAGTCGCAGCGGGTACTGCTGTCGGTCTACGTCACGACGGGCGTGATCGCCGCCATCGCCGCGTGGGCAGCTCTCGGTCGCATTCCGAACGCCGACCCGAACGCCTATCAGAACGCGAACCTGGAGTCGATCACCGCGGTGGTCATCGGCGGGACGAGTCTCTTCGGCGGGCGCGGCGGCGTCGGTGGAACCCTCGTCGGCACGCTGATCGTCGGTGTGCTGCGCAACGGCCTCACCCAGGCCGGCGTCGACAACCTCTACCAGAACATCGCCACCGGAGTCCTCGTGATCGTCGCGGTGGCGGTGGATCAGTTCGCACGCAGGAGATCACAGTGACGACCCCGACGAGCGGCGCACCCGTGCTCGAGGCCCGCGGGCTGGTCAAGAAGTACGGCAACGTGACGGCGATCAACGGAGCCGACTTCGAACTCCGTGAAGCCGAGGTGCTGGCGGTCATCGGCGACAACGGCGCCGGCAAGACCAGCCTCATCAAGGCCCTGGCCGGCGCGGTGGTACCGGACTCGGGCGAGATCCTGATGAACGGCACCCCGGTGTCGTTCAAGAACACCCGCGACGCCCGGGCGGCCGGCATCGAGACGGTCTATCAGGACCTCGCGGTCGTACCTGCCCTCGACATCGCGTCGAACCTGTACCTCGGACGCGAGATACGACGGAAGGGACTGTCGGGCAGCCTGTTCCGCCGCCTCGACATGCCGCGGATGCGCGAGGAGGCCTCCCAGCACCTCGCGGACCTGAAGATCGGCATCAAGTCCGTGAACCAGGCCGTCGAGACGCTGTCCGGCGGCCAGCGCCAGGGCGTCGCGGTGGCGCGGGCGGCGGCGTTCGGTCGCGGCGTCATCATCATGGACGAGCCGACCGCCGCCCTGGGCGTGCGCGAGTCCGGTCAGGTCATCGACCTCATCCGGTCGATCCGCGACCGCGGCATCCCCGTCGTGCTCATCAGCCACGACATGCCGCACGTGTTCGAGGTGGCCGACCGGATCCACATCCACCGACTCGGTCAGCGTGCCGGCGTCGTCGATCCGACCACGCGCTCGATGTCCGAGGTGGTGGCGCTCATGACCGGTGCGGAGGAGCCGACCGATGAGGAACGCGCCGGTCTCTGAGAAGGCTCCGGTCGGGGTCTTCGTGGGGCTGGCCACTCTCGACGTGATCCATCGCGTCGCCGAGCCGCCCGGCGTCAACGAGAAGGTCACGGCCACGGAGCAGTTCGTCGCGGCGGGCGGACCTGCGGCCAATGCCGCCGTCACCTTCGCCGCACTGGGCGGCGATGCGATGCTCGTGACCGCGCTCGGCGACGGCCCGGTCGCGGACCTGATCCGCGCCGACCTCGCCGAGTACGGCGTCCGCGTCGTCGACGCGGCGACGGGCACCACCAGGGCGGTACCCGTCTCCGCGGTGTCGGTCGTCGAGGCGACGGGTGATCGATCGGTCGTCTCGCTGGACGCCGTGAACTCCGACGCCGAACCGCCCGCGGACCTCGACGACCTGCTGGCAGGGGCCGGCGTCGTCCTCGTCGACGGACATCACCCGAAGATCGCCGGCGCCGCCGCCCGGCTGGCCGCAGCGCGGCACACCACACTCGTCGTCGACGCCGGCCGATGGAAGCCGGCGATGGGGGACGTCATCCCCCACGCGACCGACGTGGTGTGCTCCAACGACTTCCGCACACCCGGTGCGGACGATTCGCGGTCCACCGCCGCGGCGCTGGCCCGCGGCGGCGTCCGTACCGTCGTCACCACGCACGGCCCCGATCCGGTCGAGTGGTGGTCGGGTGGGCAGTCCGGCTCCCTACCGGTTCCACCCGTCGTCGCCGTCGACACCCTCGGCGCAGGCGATGCGTTCCACGGTGCCTATGCCTACTTCTCGACGCAGACCGGCACCGCGCTCGCCGAGCGCATCGAGGGCTCCGCCCGCGTGGCCGCACACCGGTGTTCGGTCGTCGGGCCGCGGGCGTGGTTGTCCGGACTGCCGAACGATTCGTGGAGGCGAGCACCGTGAGCATCGAGCAGCACGTTCAGGTTGCGTCACTGACGGAACTGGTCGAGTGGGCGATGGCGCTCGTCGTCCCCGGCGAGCGTCGGATCCTCGGTCTGACCGGCGCGCCGGGAGCCGGAAAGTCCACCGTCGCCGAGCAACTCGTCACCGCGCTGGGCCCGGACACGGCGGTGCTCGTTCCCATGGATGGCTTCCACCTCGCCAACGAGGTCCTGATCGACCTGGGGCGCCGGGACCGCAAGGGCGCTCACGACACGTTCGACGACGGCGGGTACGCGCGTCTCATCGAGACGTTGCGCGCGCAGCAGGCCGGCGATCCCGTCGTCTACGCGCCGCGGTTCCGGCGCGAGATCGAGGAGTCCATCGGGTCGTCCATCCCCGTCTCGCCCACGGTGCCGCTCGTGGTCACCGAAGGCAACTACCTCCTCCTGGACGTCGACGCCTGGCCCGCCGCGCGGTCACACGTCGACGAGGTGTGGTTCCTGGCGCCGGACACCGACATCCGTCACACGCGGCTGCTGCGACGGCACGAGGCCTATGGGAAGTCGCCGGAGGACGCAGCGTCCTGGGCGCTCGGCCCGGACGAACGCAACGCCCAGATGATCGAGTCGACCGCTGGTCGCGCCGACCGCATCGTGCGTCTCCGGTGACCACGATGGGCGAGGTCGCCCGCCTCGCCGGCGTCTCGGCGTCCACCGTGTCGCACGTCCTCAACGGCACGCGCAAGGTCAACATCGCCACGCGCCTGCGCGTCGAGGCGGCCATCGAGGAGACCGGGTACCGCCGCAACGGCGTCGCACGGTCACTGGCGGCCGGGCGCACGCACACGGTCGGACTCTCGATCTCGGCGTTGACGAACCCGTACTTCGGCGGCCTGGTGCACGCCGTCGAACGGGCGCTGTCGGATGCCGGTTACGTGCTCATCGTCGGCGACTCCCACGACGACGTCGACTCCGAGAGGCGCGTCGTCGACTCGCTCCTCGACCGTCAGGTCGACGGGATGATCGTGGCTCCCGCGGCCGGGTCGGAGCGGACCACCCTGCCGAAGATCACCTGTACGGGAACACCGCTGGTGCTCATCGACCGAGGCGTCGACGTCGGGAGCGATCAGGTCGGTCCCGAGAACTTCTCGTCGGCGCGGTCGCTGACCGAGCACCTGCTAGACCTCGGGCACCGGCGGATCGCCGTCGTCCGCGGTCTGGCCGGGATCTCCTCCACCACCGAGCGGTTCGACGGTTACTCGGCGGCGCTGGCCGACCGCGGCATCGCGATCGACGCCGACCTCGTCCTCGACGGCGACTCCAGCACGGACGTCGCGGAGCGCGAGGTGCACGCACTGATGTCGGGTGCCGACCGGCCCACGGCGCTGGTGTCGCTGAACAACTCCATGACCATCGGGACGCTCAAGGCGCTTCGCGGTCTGAACCTCTCGATACCGGGTGACGTGGCGTTCCTGTGCTACGACGACTTCGAGTGGTCCGATCTGTTCGAGCCCAAGCTCACGGCCGCGGCACAGGACGTCGAGACCATCGGCGTCACCGCGGTGGAACTGCTGCTGCGTCGCATTCGGGGTCTCGACGATGCGCCGCAACGCATTCGCGTGCCGACGACGTTCCACCATCGCAACTCGTGCGGCTGCACCTGACCCTCCACCGATAGGACCCCGACCGTGCCGATCGCAACCCCCGACCAGTACGTCGCCATGCTCGACCGCGCGAAGAACGGCGGATTCGCGTACCCGGCGATCAACGTGACGAGTTCGCAGACCCTCAACGCTGCGCTGCAGGGCTTCGCCGAGGCGGAGAGCGACGGCATCATCCAGGTGTCGCTGGGAACGGCGCTGTACCTGTCGGGGAACGCGGTCCAGAACCGCTTCGCCGGATCGAAGGCACTCGCGCTCTACGCCGGGGAGGTCGCCGCGCACTACCCGGTGACCGTGGCCCTGCACACCGATCACTGCCCGGCCGAGCACCTCGACGACTGGGTCCGGCCGCTGATCGCCGACGCGATCGACCGTCGCGCCCGTGGTCTCGACCCGCTGTACCAGTCACACATGTGGGACGGGTCCGCCGTCCCACTCGACGAGAACCTGCGCATCGCAGGCGAACTGCTGGAGTCGTCGGTGGAGGCGAACACGATCCTCGAGATCGAGGTCGGCGTGATCGGTGGCGAGGAGGACGGCATCTCCCACGAGATCAACGAACAGCTCTACTCCACCGTCGACGACGCACGCGCCACCGTCGCGGCACTCGGCACCGGCGAGCGCGGCCGATACCTGACGGCGCTGACCTTCGGCAACGTGCACGGCGTCTACCACCCGGACTCCGTCCACCTGCGTCCGGAGATCCTCGAGGAGATCCAGACCGCCATCGGACGAGAGACCGGCAGGGACATGCCCTTCGACCTCGTCTTCCACGGCGGCTCCGGATCGAGCGCCGAAGACGTCGCATCGGCCGTCGCCAGCGGTGTCGTCAAGATGAACGTCGACACCGACACCCAGTACGCCTTCACCCGCTCCATCGCGGGCCACATGCTCGCCAGATACGACCGGGTGCTCAAGGTCGACGGTGGCTACGGCGACAAGAAGGCCTACGACCCGCGGTCGTGGGGCAAGCCGGCCGAGAGCGCGATGGCGGCACGGGTGGTCGAGGCCGCCGTGACGTTGGGGTCCGCCGGACGGGCGATGCGCTAGCCGAGCCGTGGAATAGCGCCCATCGGACCGATGTTGTCCCCCAAGGACCGCACCACCTACGGAGGTAGCGCATGAAGATCGGAATCATCGGAGCGGGTCTCATCGGCGGGACGCTGGCACGCCGCCTGCGCGAACTCGGCCACGACGTGGCCGTCGCGAACTCGCGAGACCCCGAGACTCTCGCGGAACTCGCCACCGAGACGGGCGCGACGGCGGTATGGGCCAAGGACGCCGCCGCCGACGCCGACCTCGTGATCGTGAGCATTCCGCAGAAGAACGTGCCGGACCTCGCTGCCGGGATCGTCGACGCGCGCAAGCCCGGCGCGCCGGTGATCGAGACCAACAACTACTACCCGCAGCAGCGTGACGGCGAGATCGCGGCGATCGAGGACGGCCAGGTCGAGAGCGACTGGGTGGCCGAGCAGATCGGTGCACCGGTGTACAAGGTGTTCAACGGGATCTGGTGGAAGCACCTGCTCGAGAGCGGCAAGCCCAGTGGCACGCCCGACCGGATAGCGCTGCCCATCGCCGGCGAGGACGGACCGAACCGCGACGTGGTCCACGACGTCGTCGACAGCCTGGGCTTCGACCCGGTCAGCGCAGGCCCGATCTCCGAGTCGTGGCGCCAGCAGCCGGGAACGCCCGTGTACGGCAAAGACTTCGATGCCGTGAACACCGTGAAGGCGCTCGCCGAGGCGACGCCGGAGCGGACGGCCGAATGGACCGCGCGTACGGCGTGAGCCCCGGTACGCGCGCTAACCCAGCATCCGCTTGAACGCCGTGCCGAACGGGTGACGCGCAGTCACCGACCCGAAGCGCACCCGCCCCTTCACGACGACGTGTAGTCGGTTCGACGGCGGGTTCGTCGTCACCTTGACGTCGATGGACGAGCCGACGTTGGTGATCCCGTTCAGGTCGGCGCTGGCGCCGTCCGGCAGGATCAACTCGGTCGAACTGAGGTGGTCGTCGACGTCGATGTGCACGACGGGCCGCGCCACGACCGCGGAGGTGAAGTCGAGCCGGGTGGAGCACATCCGCGTGATCAGCCGAAGGTGCGGCGGCACCTGCCACGGCCCCTTGCGGGAGACGCTCGACATCCAGCTCTTCACCACCTCCGGCTCCGTCGTCGCGATCTGATCGTGGCGGACGTGCGGAATGTCGGCGATCACCGCGTCCAGGGCGCGTCGGGTGCGTGCGCGGAGCACGACGTCGACGCGCTCGGCGTACTCGTCGAGCGACAGCATCCCCTGCCCGACGGCGTGTTCGAGGATCTTGGTCACCGCCGCACGGTCCGCGTCCGACGCCCTGAAGTCGGCGTGTTCAGAATTCATGTCGCCTCAGGATAGTCGCGGACGTCCAGCCATCAAGCGTCGTTCGTGGCCACCGCGGGAAGCATCGCCGACGTGACGAGGTGGCGGCGCAGCCGACCGCCGGAGGTCCGGAAGAGGCAGTTCATCGCCGCGACGATCCCGCCGACGTCGTCGCGTGCGGTGAGGTAGGTCCATCGGTGCGGGTCGGGGAGGTCGAAGAACTGCTCGAAGAAGCCCGGCACGTCTGCCGGAGGCATCCGCAGCATCGACTCGAGACCGATCCGCCGGACCTGGTGAACCACCCGCGCCTCGAACGGCCACACGGTCTTCTGCGCCGCTGCCAGCGCGCGGCTCGGGCCGTCCTCGATGTGTTCGGCGACCGCGGCCGCCACCCGGGGCGCCAGCCGTAGTGACGCGGCGAGGCTGAAGCCGGTCGCCGGGTGGATCAGCGGCGCGGCCGCGCCGAACCCGAGGACGCCCGAACCGCGGTGTCGCGGGTGGTCCACCCGGAAGGACACCTTCTCGCTGCGCGCATCCGTCGGCGGTGTGATGCCGTGCCGGGCCATCCGCGCGTGCAGCCTGCGCCGCAGCGTCGACAGGGGCAGCCCCGGCCTGCGCGCCAGCGAGGTCTCCTCAATCAGCACCCGACCGCCGCCGAGTGGGATGACGTAGACGAACGTCGGCCACCCGCCCTCCCCGTGGTCGGGACGCCAGTCCATGAACAGTGCGTCGCCGGGATCGACGAACGGCGCGGCGGCGTCCTCGTCGACCACCAGCCCGTACGCCGTCTGGGCGGCCGGCGCTCGGCGCGACGCGGACCTGTCCAGCGGACGTGCGCCACCGCCTGCGTCGACGACGACCGAGGCGCGCAGTGACGACCCGTCGGCCAGGGCCACCACGCCGGGCTCCGGAGAACTCACCGCCCGCGCGGCGTGGATGCGCACGCCGGTCAGCTCGTCCGAGAGGTGCGCGCGAAGCGCGGGTACGTCGAGTACGGCGTACTCCCAACCCAGTTGGTGCTCGGTCACCGCGATCGCGCGACCGGCGGCACGGGCCGCGACGACGGACTCGGGCAGACCGGTCGGCAGCTCTTGGCTCCACATCCCGTAGGTCGCCGTCCACGGCCGCTCCGGGGCCGGGTCCACCAACCCGGTCGTCAGCCCGAGCCGCCCGCATGCACCGGCCAGCGCCAGCCCCGCGGGTCCACCTCCGACCACCAGAACGTCCATTGCTCCCATGGTGTCATCGCGGGGTCACCGGACCGTGGTCGGCTCAGCTCAGCCGCTCGTCGACCCGCGCGTCATCGTGGTCCAGCCCGAGCTGATCAGCGTGGTCAGGTCATCCACCCACGCATCGTCGAGCGGTGCGTCGTGCCGCACGATGATGCGGAAGATGGCACTGCCCACGACGACTTCGGCGAGGAGCGGAAGGTCGCCGTCGTCGTCGGGGGAGCCGGGCTGAGCGCCGATCCTGGTGCGGAAGGTGGCGAGGCTCTCCGCGAAGCGCGAGGTCATCCTGCTGTGCACGTCGGGATCGGCGACGGTGTCGGCGATCAGCGCGGGTAGCGCCATCCGGACCTCCGGTCTGTCGAACATGATCCGCGTCGCCTCCACCAGTGCCCGGACGTCCTCGACGACGTCACCGGACGCACTCGGCATCGCCATGACCTCGGCGGGCAGGATCGCCTCGTGGACGAGTTGTGCCTTGCCCGACCAGCGCCGGTAGATGGCAGCCGTGGTGGTGCCGGCGCGGGCGGCGATGGCGGACAGCGACAGCGCGGAGTAGCCGGTCTCGAGGAGTAGGTCGCGGGTGGCCTGAACGATCGCCGCGTCGATCTTGCCGTCGCGCGGCCGCCCGGCGGATGACCGGGCGGGTCCCTTGTCATCTTCCGGGCGATCTGTTTCCATCATTCCAATATAACCCGCATCGTATCGTTATCCGGAGGACGCGTGATCCTGAGTCCGCTCGACGAGTACCCGATCCACCAGGCGCCGGTGCCCGTCAGCGCCCCCGCCACCTCCGATCGCAACTTCTACGATCGGTCGTACTTCAACGTCCTCGAGCGCGACGGCAGATTCATGGCTCTCACGGGGATCGGCTACTACCCGCGGCTCGGCGTCAAGGACGCCTACCTGCTGATCCGACGCGGCGACGTGCAGACCGCCGTCCGGTTCAGCGACGCGATCGACGACGACCGTCTGAACCAGAACGTCAACGGGTACCGACTCGACGTCGTCGAGCCACTGCGGGAGCTGCACCTCACCGTCGCCGAGACCGACGGGGTCTCCGCGGACCTCCGGTGGCGCGGACTGTTCCCCGCCGCGCTGGAGCACCCGCACGAGATGCACTCCGAACGGCGAGTCACGTTGCAGGCGTGCCGTTTCGCCCAGCTCGGCACCTGGGAGGGGTGGATCGACGTCGACGGTGACCGCCTCGAGGTCGACGGTGCGAACTCGGTCGGCAGCCGCGACCGGTCCTGGGGCATCCGTCCCATCGGCGAGGCCGAGCCGTCCGGCCGCCCGGACACCGCGTTCCGTGGAATGTGGTGGCTGTACCTGCCGCTCGCGTTCGACGACTACCAGATCTTCCTGATCATCCAGGAGGATCCGGACGGCCATCGCAGCCTCTACGACTGCAGCCGGCGTTGGCCGGACGGCACGGTCGAGCAGCTCGACGGAGTCCGAGTGACGATCCACTACACGCCAGGCACCCGCATCCCGCACGGTGCGCACGTGGAGATGATGACCCGGTCCGGAGGCCGGCTCCAGCTCGACGTCGAGTCGAAGCTGTTCGCTCCCATCGCCTTCGGGTCGGGATACGGCGGCGACTCCTCCTGGGCGCACGGTACCTGGATGGGCGGCCCCTCGGCCGAGCGCGTCTCCTACGACATGACGGACCCCGAGGTGCTCGCCCGCGCGCCGTTCAGCCTGATCGATCACGTCGGCCGGGCCGTCTGCACCGAACCCGACGGCAGCACCACGGTGGGTGCGGGACTGTTCGAGCACGCCGTGATCGGGCCGCACCGCCCGTCGGGATTCTCGGACTGGACCGACGTCCTCGCGGAGGCCACGTCGTGAAGGTCATGACCGCGCTGTTCAGCCCCACCGATGCCGTCGAGCGCTCGGCCCTGCTCCGCGAGGCCGGTGCGTCCGGGGTGTTCACGTTCGAGGGTCCCCGGGAGGTCTTCACCCCACTCGTCCTGGCGTCGACCGTCCCCGGACTCGACCTGATGACCAACGTCGCGATCGCGTTGCCACGCAACCCGATTCAACTAGCTCATCAGGCTCACGACCTCCAGGAGATCTCCGAGGGCAGGTTCATCCTCGGTCTCGGGACGCAGGTCCGCGCCCAGGTCGAGAAGCGCTACGGCGCCGAGTTCGAGCACCCGGTCGCCCGGATCAAGGAGATGGTCGGCGCACTGCGCGCGATCTTCGCCGCGTGGAACGACGGCGAGCGGCTCGACTTCCGCGGCGAGTACTTCCGGCACACGCTGATGACGCCGACGTTCAACCCGGGGCCGAACCCGTTCGGTCCCCCGCCGATCTACCTCGGTGCACTGGGACCGCGCATGACCCGTGCGACGGCAGAGGTGGCCGACGGCCTGCTGGTGATGCCGTTCGGGTCCAAGCGATTCCTGCACGAGTTGACGATGCCCGCCGTCCGCGAGGGACTGGCCGCCGCCGGTCGGAACGCCGACGACCTCGCGGTGGTGCCCGAGATCATCGTGTCCGTCGGTGAGGACCACACGTCTACGCGGATGCTCCTGGCCTTCTATGGATCGACGCCCGCCTACCGGCCGGTGCTGGACGCGCACGGCTGGGGCGACCTGCAACCCGAACTCAACGCGATGTCCAAGCAGGGGAGGTGGCAGGAGATGGCCACGCTGATCGACGACGAGGTGCTGCACACCATCGCCGCGTGCGGCACCCCCACCGAGGTGGCCGCGCACATCCGGGACCGGGTGGACGGCATCTCGGACCGGATCTGCCTCTATCAGCCCGGGCCCATCGCCGTCGAGGCGCTCGCCGAGATCATCGACGCGCTGGGCTGAGGAGATGCACACCACCACAGTCGAGTTCGCCGACGTCGTCGACGACCGGTTCGGGGGCAAAGCGCTCGGGCTCGCGGAGCTGACCCGCCTGGGACTGCCCGTCCCGCCCGGCTTCGTGATCGCCGGTGCCGCATCGGGACCGCTCGTCGACGACGTCGCCGACCGCTTCGCCCGGATGCAGGCTGCGGGCGAGTCACCCGTGGCCGTCCGGTCCTCCGCCACCGGTGAGGACGGAGCCGAGCAGTCCTTCGCCGGGCAGTACGACACCGTGCTGGGCGTGCAGTCCCTGGAGGACTTCGCCGATGCCGTGCGCCGGTGCGTCGCCTCCGTCGGTTCCGAGCGGGCGACGTCCTACGTCGGCGACGGTGGGGACGCGGCCGCGGTCACGATGCACGTCGTCGTCCAGAGGATGGTCGACGCGCGCGCCGCCGGTGTCGTCTTCACCGCGGATCCCACCTCCGGCCGCAGGGACCTCGTGGTGATCGACGCCGTCAGGGGACTGGGTGAGGCGCTCGTCGACGGATCCGCCAGTTCCGACCACCTCGTGGTGACGGCCGACGGTGCCCAGGCGGTCCGCGAGGTCGGCGACGTCCCCGTGCTCTCCGACGACGAGGTGACTCGCATCCGCGCGGGTGCCATGCACGCCGCCGAGCACTGGGGCCGACCCATGGACCTGGAGTGGGCGATCGACGGCGCAGGACGGCTGTGGTGGCTGCAGGCCCGCCCGATCACCACGCTGCCCGGCGATCTCAACGAGATGGACGTCCCCATCGCCGCGTCCGACCACGTCTACACCCGGTGCAACATCGGCGAGATGATGCCCGGTGCGTTCTGCCCCCTCACGGCGTCGGTCTCGGGGCACGCCATCGACTACGCGATGCAGATGACCCAGGTGGTGGCGCGGGCCCAGGAGCGCTACGACCCGACGTGGCGCCAGGTCGGCTACTTCTACGGCCACATGTTCCTCGACATGACCGAGGGGACGGCGCTGAGTTCGGGCATCCTCGGCAACTCGCTGGAACAGTTCTCGACGTCGATCTGCGGGCGCGTGGTCGACGAACTCGAGGCCAAGCCGCCCAAGCCGTTCGTTCAGAAGTTCGTCAACACGATCCGGCTGACCAGCCACGCACTGTCCGCCGGACCCGCGATCCGCCGCCTCGGCGACCGGATCACCGCGTTCCCGATCCCAACCGAGCGGGATGCGAGAAGCGTTCTAAGACAGTTGGAGTCGGGAGTCGAGCTGTACTGCCACGTCACCCTCGTCCACGTCAGGTCCTCGTCGCGCGCCGCCGTCGGTGCGAACGTGCTGGAGAGCTCCCTGATGCGCAGCGCCGTCAAGGAGGGCCGGGACGAGAGCGAGGGTCAAGCCGAGGCGGCCCGGCTCATGGCGGGCGCCACGGACGTCGAGAGCGCGGTCATGGTCGACGAACTCCACGGCGTGGTGCGCGAGATCGCCTCCGACGACACCACTGCCGACCGGTTCCTCGCATCGGCACCGGCCGACGCCCTCACCGCGCTGCGAACCTCGAAGGAATCCGCGGGTGATGCGTTGCGCCGGTTCCTGGCCCGCCACGGCCACCGCGGATACCGCGAACTCTGCATGCGTGACCCGGCGTGGGCCGAGGACGCCGAGGGGCTCGGATCGATGATGCAGGTCATGCTGACCGCACACCGTGAATCGGTTGGGGTGGAACAGGTTCGCCGAACGGTCGACGTGCCGGAGTCGAGGATGGTCAGGCTGCTGGCGCGGCTGGCTCGCGGCGGCGCGCGCGGGCGGGAGGAGACGAAGTCGAAGATGGCGCTGATGGCACACCGGCTCAAGCTCGGGTACCGCCATCTGGGCGAGGTGCTGGCCGACGCGGGCCGTCTCCCCGATGCCGACCTCGTCTTCTTCTTCGACCGGTCGGAGCTGCCCCTGGTGGTGGGCGACGGCGATATCCGGGACCTGGTGGCACGGGCGTGTAAGCGCCGCGAGGCCCTGGCGTTCCAGCAGTCCCTGGAGTTCGACGACGTGTCCGTCGGTCGACCGGAACCGATCCTCACCCGTCCGCGCGGCGACGTCGCCGACGGACGGATCGTCGGCAGGCCGGCGAGCCGGGGCACGGTGGAGGGCACCGTGCGCGTGGCGAAGTCGATCCACGAGGCGCGTGCGGTTCAGCGCGGCGAGATCCTCGTCGCGCCGGTCACGGACGTGGGCTGGACGCCGTACTTCACCGTGATCGCGGCACTCGTCACCGACATCGGCAGCTCGGTGTCCCACGGCGCGGTGGTGGCGCGGGAGTACGGATTGCCCTGCGTCGTCAACACGTTGGTGGCTACCCAGGTCCTGAACACCGGCGACCGGGTGCGGGTCGACGGCGACACGGGGTTGGTCACGCGGCTATGACGGCCGCGCCGGGCTGATCACCGCCCGGATCGCCAGCCATGCCGCAGCCCTGTCGTCGGGGCTCGACATGGACAGCCCGGTGAGTTCCTCGATGCGCCGGATCCGCGCGGTGAGCGTCTGCCGGTGCACCCCCAGGCGGGTGGCCGTCGACCCCCACGCACCGTGTTCGGCGAGGTACACCTCGAGCGTCCGGGCCAGGTCACCGTGACGTCCGTCCTCGTCTCGGAGCGGGTCGAGGACGGCCGCAATCCGCGTCGTCGCGCTGTCGTCGAGGTGGTCCAGCACGTAGGACACCGTCGCCAGCGTGCGGTACCAGACCACGGGACGCGCATCGACGACCGCGATGTCCAAAGCCTGCTTGGCCTCCGCCGCCGACCGGGCCAACGCCTCCGGCCGCGCCGACGAGCCCAGCCCGAGCCGGAGCGGCATGCCGGCATCGGAGGTCAATCGTTCCACCATGGTGGCGAGTTGGTCCGCGTGGTGATCGCCGACGAACCCGAGCACGTGCCCACGGTCGGTCGACATCACGTGCGTCGCGCCGAGCTGGTCGAGCCACCGAATCGTCTGGCGCTCGGGATCTATCGAACGGGATCGGGAGGCGACCGCGAACGCGGTCATGGAACGCTCGTGCACGCCCCACCGCCGCAGCAGGGTGGCGGCTTCGGCGCCGCCGCGGAGCAGCGTCGACAACATGACCTCGCGCCCGAGCCGCTCGGTGGCGGGGTGATCGGTGGTGTGCAGCAGCAGATCCAGCAGCGCGGCCACCTGCGAGGCGAGGTCACGGCTGCGGCTGGTCGGTCCGCGTGCGCCGACGACGAGATGGGCGCTGACCTCCTCGCCCTGTCCGACGGGATGCACCTGCAGTCCGGGGTGCCTGATGCGCACCTGCCGACCGAACGCCACCGACACGGCGTCGCGCACGTGCAGACTGCCCGCACCCGCGGTGGTGATGACCTCCCCGTGGGCGTCGAGGAGGACCGCCCATCCGTCGATGCGGTGGGCGAGTTCCGCCACCACGGCGACGACCCCGCCGCGTCGGGCGACCTGGGTGAGCACCTTGGTACCCGTCGTCACCCGGCGGTCCTCGGCGGCCTGGTCCCCGGCGATCAGCGCCGCCAACCGCGGATGCACGACCTCGGCGGGGAGGCCGGGAACCAGCACCGCGGTGACCTCGCGGTTCACGAGCGCGGCGCGTAGTTCGAGATCGGTTGCGCCGCCGGCGACGACCGCGACGCAGCCGGTCAGTGGTCCGTGCCGGCCGGCCGTCGCCATCGCGTCGGCCCACTCGCGTGGGTTCGCGACGACAAGGGTGGCGTACCCGGGGGTGCCCGCGACGATCAGCTGGCTCAGCAGGATCGTGTCCGCCACCGGCGTCGACGCGTGGACCTGGCCGTCGGCGAGTTCGGCGCCGAGGTACTCCGACATCGCCCGCACGTCGTACGCCATGTCCGCAGTGTACGAAATGGTGATCGCGAGCCCCGTGTCCACAAACATTGCGACTGCCGTGACGGCACTGCAATTCCTACGATTCACGGGAGTCCACGCATCAAAGGAGCCCCGTGAAAGCCGTCGTCTTCCGAGAACCCGCCCAACCCATCGAGTTCGTCGACGTCGACCTCGCGGGCCCCAAGCACGGCGAGGTCCGGGTGAAGATCGCCGCCGCCGGCGTCTGCCACTCCGACCTCCACGTCATACGCGGTGAGTGGGACGCGCCCGCGCCGATGGTCATGGGCCACGAGGGCTCCGGCGTCGTGACGGAGCTGGGGGAGGGGGTGACCACCCTCGCCGTCGGCGATCACGTGGTGCTGTCGTGGGTTCCGCCGTGCGGCGAATGCCGCTACTGCCGGTCGGGCCACGAGGCGCGCTGCCAGAAGGTCGCGACGGTCGTCGCCCCGCTGGGCACTCTCTTCGACGGCACGTCACGGCTGTCGTCGAAGGGCGAGTCACTCCACCACTACCTCGGTGTCTCGTCGTTCGCCGAGGAGGTCGTCGTGCCGGCTTCCGGCGCGGTCAAGGTCAGGGAGGACGCGCCGCTGGACGTCATCGCGGTGGTCGGTTGTGCCGTGGCGACCGGGGTTGGCGCGGTGCTGAACACCGCGGCCGTCGAGCCCGGCGCGACGGTCTGCGTGATCGGCTGCGGCGGTGTGGGTCTCAACGTGATCCAGGGCGCGAAGCTCGCCGGAGCGGCGCGCATCGTCGCAATCGACGTGCGCGACGACAAGACGCACATGGCTAACCAATTCGGTGCCACCGACCGCATCAACGCCACGCACGGCGACGCCGAGGAGCAACTCCGGGAACTCATCCCCGACGGCGTGGACTACGCGTTCGACGCCTTCGGTCACACCGGCACGACCGAGCAGGCCATCCGGATGCTCGGCCTCGGCGGCGCCGCCGTGGTCGTGGGGCTGCCACCGACCGGCGCCAAGGCCTCCTTCGAACCGCTGGTGCTCGCGGAGGCCGATCAGCGGATCCTCGGATCCAACTACGGCTCGGTCCGGCCGTCGATCGACATCCCCGCGCTGGTCGACCGCTACATGGACGGGCAACTCCAACTCGACGCGCTGATCTGGGCGCGCCGTCCGCTCGGCGAGGCCGCGGCCGCGTTCGAGGACCTCGAATCCGGAGAAGCCCTCCGCACCCTGCTGATCCCCTGATCGCGATGACACGCAACGACTCTCGACCCGGAGGAATCCCCATGACCGCCACCGACGACCGACGCGACGCGGGGCTGCGACGCGGCGTGATGTCCGGCCCGGAACTGGCCGCCCAGGCGATCGCCAACATCGCCCCGAGCGCCGTCATCGCGTTCACCGCGGCCGCGATCTTCCTGACGGCGGGCAAGGGGACGATCGTCTCGTTCGTCCTGGCGACCGTGATCATCCTGTCGGTGGGCTACTGCGTCGTCGTGTTCGCGCGGCGCAACGCATCGGCGGGATCGCTGTACACCTACGTCTCCAAGGGGCTGGGTCCGTTCGGCGCGTACCTCGCCGGGATCGCACTGGTGATCGGCTGCTGGGGGATCACCACCGGCTCGCTCGGCGGCGCCGTCTCCTACACGAGCGACTTCCTGGTCTCCCTGGGGATACCGGCGGGCGGCATGGCGTGGCAGATCGGGCTCGCCGTGGTCCTCGGCGGACTGGCGACGCTGTTCACCATCCGCGGCATCCGGTTGTCCGCGCGGGTGTCGCTGACGCTTGAACTCGTCTCGGTGACCATCATCATCGTCCTGCTGGTTCTCGCACTGGTGTGGGCGGGGCCTGCCGCCTGGGATCCGTCGCAGTTCTCGCTGGCGGACGTCCCACTGCAGGGCGTCGCGACCGGAATGGTGCTCGGCATACTGGGTTTCGTCGGGTTCTCGTCGGCCGACGCCTTGGGCCGCGAGGCCCGCAACCCCTACACCGCGATCCCACGGGCGATCATGTGGAGCGCCCTGGTGGTCGGCGTCCTCTACGTCTTCGCCGCCTACACCCAGATCGCCGTGCTGCAGCAGGGGCTGGGAGAGAGCGCGAATCCGCTGCAGGACATCGCCGAACTGATCGGCATGCCATCGTGGTTCACGCCGATCCTGCTCTTCGGCGTGGGAGCGTCGTTCTTCGCCGTGGTCGTCGCGCCGCTCAACGTGGTCGGCCGCATCGTGTACGTGATGGGTAAGGAGGGCGTCGTCGCCGACAGGTTCGGCCGCACCCACGAGAGTCACCTCACCCCGCACCGGGTCCTGCTGATCGCAGGTCCGCTGGCGATCGTCCTGGACGTCGTGCTGCTCGCCCTCGGCGTGCACCCGATGAACATCGTGGTGTGGGTCGACACCTACGGCACCTACGGCTACATGGTCGCCTACTCGCTGGTCGCCGCCGCCTGCGTCATCTACACCCGGCGCGACGGGCAGCCCAACGCGCTGGTCTGGGTGGCGGCCGTCGTCGCCATCCTCGCGATGGCGTACACCTTCTTCGCCAACGTCTATCCCGTTCCAGCGTTCCCGCTCAACGTGATCCCGTACCTGTTCCTCGCCACCGTCGTCATCGCCCTGGCGTGGTACCTGAACCTGGCCCGCCGCCGCCCGGACGTGATAGCGCGCATCGGCCAGACCGAGACCGACACGCTCGAGGGAATCGGGTGATTCGCCGCTAGGGGATGGCCACGTCCGAGCCGACCCGCCAGTCGATTCCGGCGGCGAACTCCTCGAACGAGCGCGGCGCGACACCCGTCAGCCGGAGCACGGAGTCGGTCACCCGGTCCTCCGCGCCGTCGGCGATCAACGCGTCCAGACCGGCAAGCATGCCGGCGTAGTCGGGCGGCATGCCGTCGGCGGTGTAGATCCGTCGTATCTGGTCGACGTCGATGGCGACGTGGGCCACGGGGTGGCCGGACGCGTGAGCGATGACCTTCGCGACGTCGTCGTAGCTCAACGCCGCGGGTCCCGTCAGGATCGGATCGGAGTTGAGCGCCACGTCGGACGTCAGGGCATGCGCGGCCACCCGAGCGATGTCGCGGGCGTCGATGAAGCCGACGCTGCCGCCGCCGGTCGCGGTGGTGAGGACACCGGAACTGCGGATCGACTCGGCGTGCGGGTGGCGGCCGGAGAAGTTCTGCATGAACCAACTCGGCCGCAGCACCGCCCATTCGGGGAACGTCTCCGCGACCGCCGCATGGACGACGCCGAGGGTGGGACCGCCCGATTCGATCAGCGAACTGCTCTGCAGCACGGCGCGCGTCACGCCCGACGCGAGGGCCAGGTCCAGGAACGGCCGCATCACCGTCTCGGGTGCCGGGTCGTTCGACGGCGCGACGAGGTAGACGGCGGTCACCCCGTCGAGGGCCGGGCCCCACGACTCGCGGTCGTACCAGTCGAAGCGGGTCGCGGCACTCCTGGCGGCCGCCACCACCACCGCGCCGGTCTCCGTCAGTTCGCCGCAGACAAGGCTGCCGACGGTGCCCGTGGCACCGGTGACGAGGATCCTCGGGGGCGCGCCGGTCACGATGCCGTGGTCGCGTCGAGGACGGTCAACGGGTTCCAGTAGTCGCGATACACCGCGATCTTCCCGTCGACGAGCACGAGGACGACGACGTAGGCCATCTCGTACGGGGCACCGGTGGCCTTCACCCGCCCGCTGGCGGACCACTCGATGATCGCCCTGTTGGGATCGACCGTCTGATGCACCTCGAGATTCGTCACGCGCTCGAAGTCGATCTGCGAGGGGATCGCGCGAAGGTAGTCTCCGGCAGCGTCCCTACCCTCGATCCGGCGTGGCCGTCCCTCTGGCGCATAGGGGAATTCGAGGACGACGTCGTCGCGGCACCTCGCCAGCCAGCCGTCGACGTCACCGGCCCGGATCGCCTCGGTGGCCTCGGCGAACACGTCACCGGGCAGGGATGTGGTCATGGCGCTCTCCTCATCGGCTAGGATTCGGACCGTCGGTCCGCTTCGTTATTAACCATACGGACTGCTGGTCCGCTTTGTCGAGGAGGGTTCGTGGTCGAACGCGCCGATGCCGCACGAAACCGACAGGCGGTGCTCGCCGCAGCCGGACGCCTGTTCGACGACGCCACCGACGTCGAGGCCGTGTCGATGGACGACGTGGCGCGCGCAGCCGGCGTCGGCAAGGGAACGCTGTTCCGCCGCTTCGGCGATCGCGCGCACCTCCTACGCGCGGTGTACGACGCTCGGCTGGTCGACCTGCGCACGGCGATCGACTCGGGCCCGCCGCCGCTGGGGCCGGGCGGGGACGCCCGCGCACGCATCTCCGCGGTGCTGGCCGCACTGATCGACTTCAAGCTGGACAACCGCCGACTGGCGCTCGCCATCGAGCAGGACCAGACGGGAGGTACTCCCACGCTGTACACGTCGCCGGGTTACGTCGCCACGCACGAGTTGCTGTCGCGGTTGATCGCCGACGTGGGCAACCCGGGCGACGCTCGGTGGTTCGCCTACGTCCTGCTGGCGGCCACCCGGATCGACCTCGTCGACCACCTCGTCGGCACCGAGGCCGTCTCCCGTCGCCGGCTGCACGCCGACGTCGACGTGCTGAGCACTCGCCTGCTGGGCTGACTCAGCGTGCGGCGTCGACTGCCGCCTGGTCGATCCGAAATCCCATGACCTCCAACTGAACCCGCATCAGCTTGCGCTGATGGGCAGCCGGCAGTCGCTTGGGGAACAGCTCGGCGTGCACCGACAGCCCGTCGATCACGGCGATGAGCAGCTCGGCCACGTCGGCGTCGGTGAGGTCGCTGTCGAGCCGTCCTGCCGCGCGGACGTCGGCGATGAGCGCCCGGATCCGCTTCAGCAGATCGTTGGCGGCGTCGCGTTGGAACTCCCGCGACGCCGGGTTCGACACCGCGCGGGGCCAGAAGGTCATCTCCATCAGGGTTTCGACGCGCCGCTCGCGGTCGAGGGGGAGGTTCTGCAGCAGCATGGCCCACAGCCGGCCGAACTCGTCCTTGCCGCGCATGCTGTCCTCGACCCTTGCCATGAACTCGCGGTGGGTCTTCACCAGGATCGACTGCAGGATGTCGTCCTTGTCCTGAAAGTAGTGGCTCAGCACGCCATTGGAGTAGCCGGATTCGAGCGCGATCGCGCGGGTGGTGGTGTTGTCCAGGCCGACGCTGTCGATCACCCGGATCGCAGCCCGAAGGATCTCCTCGCGGCGCTCGTCGTGATCGACGATCTTCGGCATCAGGTCCCCTCGGCTATCCGGCTGAGAACGAGTGTAGGACTCGAGCGCAGCCGGATCACCGACCGTAGGACAGCCGCCTGCTCTGGTCGGCCACGGCCTCGAGGTCCTCGTCGGTCAGCACCGCGGGTGTGCCGAGGGTGCGAGCCGCCAGATAGACGTCGCACACCCACTCGGTGAGGCAGGCGTGTTCGACGGCCTCGGCCAGCGACCGCGCGCTGCTGACGGCGCCGTGGTTGCGCATCAGCACGGTGCCGTGCCCCCGGCCGACGGCGTCGCCCACCGCCTCGGCCAGTGCGTCGGAGCCGAACAGCAGGTAGGGGATGGTCGGGATGCGGCCGCCCAGCCGGAGCAGGTTGTAGTGCACCAGCGGTATCTCGTCGCACACCAGGCCGACGGCCACCGAGCTGCGACCGTGGGTGTGGACGACGGCCGTGGCCGCAGAGCGGCGGTAGATCCCGAGGTGGAGTCCCGTCTCCGACGACGGCCTGGCACCGTCGATGACGTCGCCCCCGAGGTCGACGACGGTGACGTCACCAGGCTCGGCGGTCTCGAAGCGCATCCCGGCACGGGTGATCAGGACGTGGTCGTCCGATCGAACGCTGACGTTGCCGGCGCCTGCCAAAGCCACGCCGTGGCCTGCCAATTCGCGACACCGTGCCGCCACGTCGGCGCGCAGCGACCGAAGGTCGGTCACGAGTTCAGATACCGGACCCGAAGTGCGCTGAATGCGCCGTCGAGACCGGTGAGCGCCATGTCCAGGTCGCCGTCCGTCATCGCCGCGGAGACGAACCAGTTGTGCTTCGGGTGGACGTAGACCCCTCGCGCCTGCGCCTCGGCGCTGAACGCGACGGACATCTCGTAGTCGGTGTCGTTGGCGAACAACAGGTTCGGCATCTGTGAGGGCCCGGTGTAGTGCACGTCGAAGCCCCACTTGGATGCGCTTTCGACGACGCCGTCGCGGAGCCGGACGCCGAGGTCGCGCATGCGGGACACGGAGTCACGTCTGCCGAGTTCGCTGATGGTCGCCAGGCCGGCGGCCATGTCGACGGCGCCCATCCAGAACGACCCGGTGACGAAGATGCCGCCCGCCGCGTCGCGGTAGCGGTCGGTGCCGGTGACCGCGGCCAACGCGTATCCGTTCGCGATCGACTTGCTCCACGGCGTCAGATCGACCGGAACCCCAAGGGGTTCCCAGCTGCCGCCGTGATGAATGCGGAAGCCCGCGCGCACGTCGTCGAGGATGAGTGCCGCGCCGATCTCGTCGCAGTAGGCCCGGACGTCATGGGCGAAGGTCGGGTCGACGAGTTCCTGGTCGAACCCGGCATCGTGCCGGAACGGGCTGACGATGATCGCGGCTATGTCGTCGGCGTGCTCGCCGACGGCCGCGCGGACGGATCCGATGTCGTTGAACCGGAACTGCAGCAGGTTCGCGCGGTCCGCGGCGGTGACGCCCGCGGGGAACGGAGTACACCAGGGGGCGGCGCCGTGGTACGCGCCCTCGGCGACCAGGATCATCTTGCGGCCGGTCGCGGCGCGCGCGATCGTGCAGCACATCGTGGTGGCATCGGTACCGTTCTTGGCGAACATCGCCCAGTCGGCATCGGCGACGGTGTCGACCATGGCCTCGGCCAGCTCCACCATGACGGGGGCCGGACCGTTGAGGCAATCACCCTGTCGGCGCTGCCGTTCGGCCGCTTCCTCGACCACCGGATCACAGTGGCCGAGGATGACCGGACCCCAGCTGCACATGAGGTCGACGTACTCGTTGCCGTCGGCGTCCCACAGGCGCGCTCCCCGCGACCGGCTGATGAACTGCGGTATGGCCGGGAAGGCGTTCATGTTCTGGTGGCCGTACATGCCGTTGGGCACGACGGCCTTCGCGCGGCGGCGCAGCTCGGTGTCGGCACTGCGCTGACGCCGATCCGACGCGACGTCGATGTTCGTGGTCACGGTGTTTCCCCTCTGCAGCAGTGAATCTGGATCATGCGTCGACCGCGGTGTTCAGGTGGCCGCCGATCCGGCGGCCGGCCTCGGGATGGGCGTCGGCGATCAGCGCCAGGACGCCACCGAGGTCCTCGATGCCCGCGTCCGATCCGAGGCCGGAGGCCACCAGGGCGCCACAGGCGGAACCCAGGAGGGCGGCGTCCTCCGGGGTGCATCCGGACAGCAGGCCGGCGATCATGCCGGCGTTGAACGAGTCACCGCAGCCGGTGGTGTCGACGACGGTGGTCGGCAGTGCGGGTACCGCGACGGGTTCGGCGTCGCGGCGCACCAGCAGCGCGCCGTCTTCGCCCACGGTGACCGCGACGGCTCCGACGCCGCGGTCGAGCAGCGCGTGGGCGGCGCCGACGACGTCGTCGATGCCGGTGAGCCCGCGCAGCTGCTGATCGTTGGGCATGAACCAGTCGATCAGTGGCAACAACGGCGTGAGCAGGTCGAGGGTCTCGGGTCGGCCCGGGTAGAGCAGGTCGACGAAGATCGGGATGCGTGCCGCACGGACCGCGCCGAGGAGTGCGATGCCGTCCGAATCCAGCAGCAGCGGAGTAGTTTCCGGCCCTCCGAAGAGCACCGCGTCGGCGGCGAGCAGAGCCGTGCCGTCCACGTCGGCGGGCAGCAGCGACGCCATAGCCCCCGGAACGTGGAGTGCGGGCCGTTCCCCGTTGGGCCGGATGGGCAGGATCGTCGACGCCGTCTTCTGGCCGGGGCGAGTCACCAGTCCCGCGGTGTCGACGCCGTACTCCCGGAGTTGCGTGACGAGCAGCCGCCCGAGGACGTCGTCGCCGATGGCCGCGAACGACGACACCGTGACGCCCAGCTTCGCGAGGTCGACGGCCGCCCCGCCGCCGGTGCCGGCGACCGTCACTCGGATCTCGTCGAGGACGACGCTGCCCTGGCCCGCCGGAATCTCCGTCACCGGGCGCCCGAGGACGTCGATCAGGTGCGGGCCGATGACCGCCACGGCACTCACGGCTCGGCTCGTTCCTCGGCGGTGGGCGCCGGCGCGGAGTCGAAGTCGACGACGAGGTCGCGGCGGAAGTGGTGCACGACGAGACCGATGACGAAGGCCAGCGGAATGCACCAGGGCAGCAGATTCGGGAGCGTGTCCTCGGTGCCCGTCAGGACGGAGTAGTTGGCGATGATGAGCCCGGTGGCCGTCAGCAGCCCGAGTGCACCGATCGACGGAGCCAGCAGCGTCTTCCACAGTCGCCGGTCCTTCCGTTTGCGGAAGAACACCACCACGGTGACGGCGACCGCGCCCTGCATCGCGACGATGCCGACGGTGAACAGTCCTCCCAGGCTGGTGTAGACGCCGAGGTAGGGGTCGGCGCCGAGGAGCACGAAGGCGGCGACCAGCACGGCCGTCAGGACGGACAGGGCCTCGCTGGCGCGGGCCGGTCCCCGGTAGCGAGGGTGCAGTATGCCCAGGAACCGCGGCATCGTTCCCTGGGCGCCCATGGTCTGCAGGTAGCGCGTCGTCGCGTTGTGCAGCGCCACCAGCGACGCAAGGACGCTGGTGAGGAAGAAGATCTGCATGAGCGTCGTCAGCAGGGGTCCGCCCTGCTCACCCGAGAGGGTGAACAGTAGGTCGCCCTGCGCCTCGTTGGCCACGGGCACGATCTGGCCGACGCCGACCGAGCCGACGATGAGCCACACCGTGAGGAAGTAGAACACCGAGATGACGCCGACGCACAGGTAGATGGCTCGCGGCACCGTCTTGCCGGGGTTGCGGGCCTCGTTGGCGTAGATGACCGCGGATTCGATGCCGATGAACGAGGTGAACGCGATCATGAGCGCCGGTCCGACGCTGCCGGAGAACACCTGCTTCGGGGAGAACACCTCGAGCGGAAACGCCGAGAGTCCGCTGTGCGAGAGGATCAGGACGTCGAGCACGATCAGCATCGCGAACTCCGCGACGATCATGACCAGCAGGACCTTCGCGCTCAGGTCGGCGGCGTAGCGACCGATCGTGCCGACGATGACCATGGCGACGATCGAATACAGCCACCAGGGCAGGTCCAGGCCGTGCGGTTGCGCGATGACGTCGGCGAAGTAGCCGGCCGCGGCCGTGATGGCGATCGTCCCCGAGCCGTACGCCACGGTGGTGGCGTAGGCCGCGCCGAGCCCCGCGCCAGGTCCGAAGCCTGCGTGCACATAGCGCGCGAAGCCGCCGCCCCCGGGAACCGCACGGTTGATGGCGACATAGCCGGCCGCGAAGCACGCGAGGACCAGTCCCGCCACCAGGAAGATGATGGGAAGACCTGCGCCGTTGCCGAGGGTGAAGCCGATCGGCGTGTTGCCGATGACCGATCCCAGGGGCGCCGCGCAGGCGATGACGAGGAGCGCGACCCGGCCGGTGCCGAGATTGGCCTTGAACTGCGTGGTACCGGTCGGGGTGTGGGCGTCCGTGGACGCTACGGGCGCGGCGTCCGGTGCGTGTGCTGACATTCGTCTTCTCCCAGGCGGTCTCGCGGGGTTGTCGTGCCGGATGGCGGGCTGCGCTCCGGCTCGTCGGTGACCTGGATCGCACGCTCTAGGGAACAGTAGACGGACGTCCGAAATAGAACAAGGCTCAGCGGGCGTGTTAACCGGATGGAAACTCGGGGCCGAGCCGAGCGCCGTCGGAGATGGTTGTCGGCGCCTCGAACGTCGCCGTAGATGTCGGACCCCTCTGCGATAATTGGTTCATGTCCAGCACGGCAACGCCTTTGGTCTCGACGGCCAACCCGGCCGAGCATTTGGACGCATTGTTCGGCGAGTTGTCCGAGCTGACCGGGCAGCGCAACGCCATCGACGGACGCATCGTCGACATCGTCGCCGAGATCGACGGCGACCACCTCTGGGGCGCCACCGGCTGCCGCTCCATCTCCGCCCTGGTCGCCTGGAAGACCGGCATCGCCCCCCGCAACGCCGACACCGTCGTCGCCATCGCCCAGCGTGTCGACGAGTTCCCCCGCTGCGTCGCCGGGCTGCGGGAGGGCCGGCTGTCCCTCGACCAGGTCGGCGTCATCGCCGAACGCGCCGCCGACGGCTCCGACGACCACTACGCCGACCTTGCCGCCGTCGCCACCGTCACCCAACTGCGCACCGCGGTGAAGCTCGAACCGCGACCCGACCCGGGACCGAAACCCGAACCACCGCCGGCGTTCGTCAAGACCGACATCCCCGGCGAAGACCACGTCACCTGGAAGATCCGACTGCCCCGCCTCGACGCCGCAAAATTCGAGGCGGCCCACCAGTCCCACCTCGATGCCCTGATCTCCGACTGGAAGCGCGACCGCGAGAACAACCCCCGGGCGGGTGATCAGGCTCCACCGATGCCGACCACCATCGACGCCTTCATGTCCCTGATCGAGGCAGGCTGGGACACCGACGTCGCACGCCGACCCCACGGACAACGCACCACCGTCGTCGTGCACGTCGACGTCGACACACCCGCCGCCGCACTGCACCTCGGCCCGCTACTGTCCGACGACGAACGCCGTGAACTACTCTGCGACGCCACCTGCGAAGTCTGGTTCCAACGCCACGGCCAGCCCATCGGCGCCGGACGGACCACCCGCACCGTCAGCCGACGGCTACGCCGCGTTCTCGAGCACCGCGACCGGGGCTGCGTGGTCCCCGGCTGCGGCGCCACCCGCGGCCTGCACGCCCACCACCTCGTCCACTGGGAGGACGGCGGCCCCACCGAACCATCGAACCTGGTACTACTGTGCCCCTTCCACCACCGGCTGCACCACAGCGGCGGCATCACCCTCACCGGCCCCGCCGAGCACCTCGTCGTCGCCGACGCCGACGGCCGCGAACTCACCGGGGCATCGCTGGCCCGACCACCCACCACGCCACCACCGGACGTCCCACCGTGTCCGGGACCGCTCGGCGAACGCGCCCAATGGTGGTGGTACACACCCTTCGAACCACCACCGACCAGCGACAACTAGTCCGAGCGTCGGGTCAGGCTCCGGGGCGCTCGAGCAGCGGGTTGCGGTCGCTCGCCACGACGTGACCCGGTTCGGCGCCGGGGATGAACTTGCGCCAGTCCCCGCTGACCATGGTCGGGCTGGGGACCACCTTGGTGCCATCGGCGAAGTACGTCGTCGCCAGCACGACGCGGGCGGCGGTGGTCAGGTTGGCGCCGGCGGTGTGGAAGCAGCTGGCGGCGTGGAAGCTCACCTCGCCCGCCTCGAACGGCCCGTCCTCGACCTGAACGGCTTGCGCCCGAAGCACTTCGGATACGCCGCGGTCGTACGAGGTGCCGTGCTTGTCGAACTCGAGGTCCTCGACGAGGTCGGCGACGTCGGCACCGCGGGCGAAGGCCAACGGCCCCATCTCGCGCGGCGTGGGTTGCAGCGGGATCCACGCCGTCAACACGTCGGGCGAGTCCAGCGGGAAGTGGTGGGCGTCGTAGTGCCACGGGGTGCGCCCGGCTCCGGGCTCCTTGGACAGCGCATTGTCGTGGTAGAGCCGAACCTGACCGGTGCCGAGCAGGGCCGCGCCGATGCCACCGATGCGCGGCGAGAGGACCGCGGCCCGGACGAGGTCGTCCTCCAGCCACATCATCTCCCGGCTCTGGAAACCCACTGCAGGATCGACGGATTCGTCGAGCATCTCGCGCAGCCGGATCCGTAGGCGCTCCACCGTGCCGGGTGTCAGCACACCCGGCAGCTTGATGAACGCGTCCGTCTGGAACTGCCGGAACTGCGCAGCGGTGACCGGGTAGGGCTCGGCGAGTTCGGCGAGGATCTCGTCGTCGGACGGCAGGGGGCCGGGATCGTGCGGCGGCGGGTCGACGAACGGGCCGTCGGGGACGGGACCGTCGGCGAGCGACATGTACCAGTCCCACCACTGGTCGTTGCCGCGGTCCCACTCGACGGCGACGTCGGATGCCGTTCCCGCCGCGGTGGTCTCGGACAGGTGCGGGTTGCGGATCACGGTTGCGTCCAGGTGATGAGGTGGGCTTCGTGCTCGAATTCGTACGTGCCGTCCGACGCGCGGCAGCCGGCCAGGTAGGCGCCGAGCTCGTCGCCGGCCTCCATCTGGTCGAGCGACACCGAGTCGTCGAAGGCGCAGCGCTGCAGGAATCCCTCGGCGACGGCGCGGTCGGACGTTCCCGTTCGGTAGTGCAGCACCTCGACCTCGACCGGCGCTCCCGCCGCGCGAAGTGCTTCCGCGACGCCCTCGGCGTCGGTGTAGGGCGTGGCGTCCGGGGAGAACGAGGAGCGGTAGGCGTCGTAGAACGTCAGGTAGTGCGACCGCGACGACGCCTGCGCGACGGCCCCGAACCCACCCGGGCGGAGGGCGCCGACCATCCGGGCCACACCGGCTGCCAGTTCCGCGGGAGGTAGCGCGTACAGCGCGTGGGTGGCCCAGGCGACGTCATAGCCGGTGCCGGTGAAGTCCTGCAGGAACACCTCGTGCTCGGCCGCGGCGACGAACGGCGGTGCGAGGACCGCCTTCGCCTCGGCGATGCTGAAGGCCGACGGATCCAGCAGGTCGACCTCGACGACGGGCTCGGTGGGGAGGCCGGCCGCCAGCAGCGCCGAGGGGAACTTCCCGCTTCCGCAGGCGACGTCGAGCAGCCGCACCCGGCCGTCCACCGCATGGGCGTTCAGGTCGGCGGCCCAGTCGCGGGCGCCGACGAGCTGCCGGTAATCCTCGGTCGCCAGGGCGTAGAAGGCCTGCATCTCGGTCCGGCCGGCTTCGCTCCAGTGGTCCAGACTCCGCTGGGCGGTATCGGGTCGGTTCATCGCTCCAGCCAACCACGGATCCGCGGGGCGGTTTCTTACGCAACGGTGTCGAAGTGGTGCTTTGGTCTGGCAAAGCCGATTTTCAGTGAACACTGGCGGTGGTGACAGTGATGGGGCCGCCCCTGCCCCTCGATGGACTACGGGCCCGAATCCTCGATCGACCGGCGCTACCGGCGCTGTCGCCGGAGCGATACGCACACACCCACGCGCTGTACGAGGCCGCCAGTGATCAACGGTCGCGGCTGCAATCGTGGCTGGCCACCGCCCTGCCGCCGATGCTCGGTGACTGCGATCCGGTGCGGGTCGTCGGCGTGGGCGTCGGTGACGGCAGCGTGGATGCGCCGCTGGCCGAGGCCCTGTCCGCGGGTGGCCGCCGGGTCCGCTACACCGGCGTCGAGCCGCATCCGCCGTCGGCGGCACGATTCGCCTCACGGCTGAACGCGCTCGAGGTCGACACTCTCACCCCGACCGTCGTCATCGGTGACTTCGCCGACCACGACGCCGGCCACCCCGCCGACCTCGTCCACTTCGTCCATTCGCTGTATTACGTCGCGGACCTCTCGGTGGCGCTGGACCACGCAATCGGCATGGTCCGTCCCGGAGGCCTGCTCGTGACCGCGATCGCGCCGTTGCAGCCGTTGTGTTCCCTGACCGAGATGCTCTGCCCATGGGCCGGGCTGAAGCCGTGGTTCGCCGAGGACGTCCAGGCGGAACTGGAGTCGCGCGGGCTGACGACCCGCACCGAGACCATCGTCGGACACCTCGACGCCCGCGACGTGCTTGACGACTCGCTCGGACGGGGCGAGGCCGTGCTGGACTTCCTCATCGGAGCCCGTTCGCGCGCACTCGCACCCGCCGCCCGCGAGCAGCTGCTCGACTACCTTCGCGAGATCTCGCTGCCCGGCCGGCCCGGCGTGCTGCCGCATCCCGTCGACGTCCTGCTCACCCGGGTGCCCTGACGTCGGACGCCTCGCTTACTTGACACGGCGTCGACTTCGAGCTGACACTGTGTCGAGTACGCCGAAGTGGCGTGCTGCACATGCATCGGAGGCAGCCATGACGACGTTCTTCATCACGGGAGTGAGCAGCGGCCTGGGCCGCGCCTTCGCGGCGGGGGCCCTCGAGGCCGGGCATCGCGTGGTCGGAACGGTGCGCAGGCCCGAGGACGTCGAGACGTTCGAGGCGCTGTCGTCCGACCGGGCCCACGCCCGCGTCCTCGACGTGACCGACGACGACGCCGTGGTCCGGACGGTGGACGAGGTCGAGTCGAACGTCGGCCCCATCGACGTCGTGATCGCCAATGCCGGCTACGGCGTGGAGGGGACCTTCGAGGAGACGCCGCTGTCCGACCTGCGAGCGCAGTTCGCGACGAACGTGTTCGGCGTGGCGGCGACCCTGCAGGCCGCCCTGCCCCACATGCGCCGGCGCCGCGCCGGCCACCTGATGGCGGTCACGTCGATGGGGGGACTGATGGCCGTCCCCGGGATGTCCGCCTACTGCGCCAGCAAGTTCGCCGTCGAAGGTCTGCTGGAGAGCCTCCGCAAGGAGGTCGCGTCGTTCGGGATCGCCGTCACCGCGATCGAGCCGGGCTCGTTCCGCACGGACTGGGCGGGCCGGTCGATGACCCGTGCCGAACGGACCATCGAGGATTACGACGCACTGTTCGACCCGATCCGTGCCGCTCGCGTGGAGGCCAGCGGCAACCAACTGGGCAATCCCGCAAAGGCAGCCGAGGCGGTACTCGCGATACTGGGCGAGTCGGAGCCGCCCGCACACCTCGTGCTCGGCTCGGATGCCCTGCGGCTGATCGGTGCCGCGCGCGTCGCAGTCGACGAGGACATCCGACGGTGGGAAAGTCTCTCGCGCAGCACCGATTTCGGCGACGGCGCCCAACTGGCCGCCTCGTGACGGCGATCGCGTCGGGCGCGCGCCGGTGACCAAGTCCTGGCCCTCGCGCCGCACGGCACCCGCCGTGCGCAAGGGTGACCTGCGTGAGCGGCAGATCCTCGACGCCGCCGAGACGCTGCTCGTCACGCGCGGCTATGCGGACATGACGGTGAGCGACATCGCCGCCGCCGCAGGACTCACCCGTGGGGCGCTGTACTTCTACTTCGCCTCCAAGCAGGACGTGCTGATCGCCCTCGTGGCGCGGACCGTTCAGGCCCTGCAGGAGAAGTCGGCCGCTGCGTCGACCGCCACCGGCCCGGTGGAGGAGGTCGTGTCCACCACGCTGGAACGCACCGCTGCGCTGTGGCGGGAACACGGTCCGGTGATGCGCGCGGCGGTGGATCTCAGCTCCACCGTGCCCGACATCGACGAGCTGTGGACGGGGACGGCCGACGTCTTCGCCGAGGCCATCGCCGCTGTCCTGCAACGCGCGGGGACACCGCCCGGGGACGGGCCCGGCGATGCGGCCGCCCTCGGCCACGCCCTGTGCTGGATGATCGAGCGCACGTTCTACCAGGCCACCAGGACCTCGGACGACGGCCTGGACGATGCCACCCAGACCTGCAGGACGGTGTGGCTACACGTGATGAACACGGGCTCGGCGGGCTGAGCAATCACGACCATCGAGCGTCGGTGGCGTGAACAAAACGAGCACAAGCTGGCGTCTTCGTCACCAGCCCCCGACGATGGAGTGACATCGCCAAGCGAAGGGCTCCACGAGTGACGGTTTCACCGCAGTTGACGGAACGACTCCGTAAGCCGCATTGGTCACTGGCCAGAACGTGGCTGCTGCAGCCGGGCATCCCGGACGGCGAGGCGGCCTACGACGCCGCTGTCGCCGGTGCCGCGGACGCGGTCGTCCTCGACATCGAAGATGGCCTGCCCGACGCGCAGAAGGCGGCCGGTCGGCAGTCGGTCGCCGGGTGGCTGGATGGCGGGAACTCGGCGTGGGTGCGGATCAACGGCGTCGGTACGCCCGGCTGGTCGGCCGATCTCGCGGCCCTTAGCGACGTTTCGGGACTCACCGGCGTCATGCTGGCCAAGGCCGAATCCCCCGACGACGTCGCCTCGACGGCCGCCCGGCTGCCCGCCGGCACGCCGGTGGTGGCGCTGGTCGAGTCGGCGCTGGGCATGGAGGCGGTCTCGGAGATCGCGCGGACGCCCGGGTGCTCACGAATTGCGTTCGGCGTGGGCGACTTCCGACGCGACACCGGCATGAGCAGCGACCCCACGGTGCTGGCCTATGCGCGGTCCCGGCTCGTCATCGCCAGCCGCGCCGCAGGATTGCCTGCCCCGATCGACGGACCGACCCTGCGCGATCAGACGCGTCACCTCGCCCGCGAGACCGCGGTCGCCAAGGCCGCGGGCATGACCGGACGGCTCTGCCTGGTCCTCGACCACGCCGAGACCATCAACAGCCTGCTGAGCCCCTCACCGCTCGAGATCGACGAGGCCCGCGCCACCCTCGCTCGCCTCGATGCCCCCACCGGGCCCTACGACGGCAGCGTCGGTCCTACCCGTGCCCGTGCCGAAGCCGTGCTCGACCTCGCCGAGAAGCTCGGTCTCGGCTGAGCCATCGCATTGTGCTGAGCACAACGTGAACTCCCACTAACATCTCCCGGGCGTGCAGCGCCGCTGCGCCGTTCGAACCACCATTCGACGTGGGAGATGGTCATGGCGAAGCTGGACGACGTCGAGGCTGCGGCCCCGTCGATTCGCGAACTCACCGTCCGGGGCGTGGTGCTCGGCGGGCTCATCACGCTGGTCTTCACGGCGGCCAACGTCTACCTCGGCCTCAAGGTAGGGCTGACGTTCGCGACCGCCATCCCGGCTGCCGTCATCTCGATGGCGATCCTGCGGTACTTCCGCGGGCACACCATCCTCGAGAACAACATCGTGCAGACGATCGCCTCGGCGGCGGGCACTCTCGCCGCGATCATCTTCGTCCTGCCCGGCCTGATCATGATCGGCTGGTGGTCGGGTTTCCCGTACTGGACCACCGTGGCGGTGTGCATCGTGGGCGGCGTCCTCGGCGTCATGTATTCGGTGCCGCTCCGGCGTGCCCTGGTCACCGGCTCTGACCTGCCGTACCCGGAGGGCGTCGCCGCAGCCGAGGTGCTCAAGGTGGGCGAGGCCGCCGAGGACGACGGCGAGGGCAACCGGCGCAGCCTGCGCGCGATCCTCGTCGGGTCGCTCGTCGCCGCCGGCTTCTCCCTCCTGGCCGCGACCAAGGCGATCCTGAGCGACGTCTCCACCTACTTCCGTCTCGGTGCCGGTGGCTCCACTGTGGGTGCCAGCCTGTCCCTCGCACTCATCGGCGTCGGGCACCTCGTCGGCGTGACGGTCGGCTTCGCGATGATCGTCGGGCTGGTCATCTCCTACTTCATCCTGCTGCCCACGTTGACGTGGGACGCCATCCCCAGCGGCGCGGACGTCACCGACATCGTGTCCAGCACGTTCTCCAGCGACGTGCGCTTCGTCGGTGCGGGCGCCATCGCCATCGCGGCGGTGTGGACGCTGCTCAAGATCCTCGGCCCGATCGTCCGGGGCATCCGCGCGGCCGCCGCCTCGACCAAGGCGCGCCGCGGCGGAGAACGCGTCGAACTGGTCGAACGCGACCTCCCGATATGGATCGTCGGCGGCACCATCGCGCTGTCCCTGATCCCCATCGGATTGCTGCTGTGGTCGTTCCTCGCCAGCACCGACATCACGGACAACCGCGCGCTCATCATCGTGGTGACCCTGGTGTTCGTCGTGTTGATCGGTGCCGTGCTCGCGTCCGTCGCGGGGTACATGGCCGGCCTGATCGGTTCGTCGAACAGCCCGATCTCAGGACTCGGCATCCTCGTCGTCGTCATCGCGTCGCTGGTGCTGGTGCTCGTGCACGGGCGCAGCGACGATCCCTCGCAGACCCTCGGTCTGGTGGCCTACGCGCTGTTCGCCACCGCAATCGTGTTCGGCATCGCCACCATCTCGAACGACAACCTGCAGGACCTCAAGACCGGCCAGCTGGTCGGCGCCACGCCGTGGCGTCAGCAGGTCGCACTGGTCATCGGCGTCATCTTCGGCGGCCTGGTGATCCCGCCGGTCCTCGGCCTGCTCAACACGGCGTTCGGGTTCGTGGGTGCGCCTGGCGCCGGCGAGAACGCGCTCGCCGCACCGCAGGCGGCCCTGATCTCGTCGCTGGCCAAGGGCGTGTTCGGCGGCGATCTCGACTGGGGTCTGCTGGGACTGGGCGCCGCCATCGGCGCGGCCGTCATCCTCGTCGACGAGGTCCTGCGGCGGACGACCAAGTTCGCGCTGCCGCCGCTGGCGGTCGGCATGGGCATGTACCTACCGATGTCGCTGACCCTGATCATCCCGTTCGGCGCGCTGCTCGGCCGGTACTACGACAGGTGGTCCGAACGACGCGGCGGTGACGTCGAACTGAAGAAACGGCTCGGCGTGCTGATGGCGACCGGCCTCATCGTCGGGGAGAGCCTCTTCGGCGTGGTCTTCGCCGGCATCGTCGCCGCCTCGGGGAGCGACGCGCCGCTCGCCCTCGTCGGCGAGGGCTTCGCGAGCTGGGCCGAGATCCTCGGCGTGGTGCTGTTCGTGGCCGTGGTCGCGGGCCTCTACCGGTGGACCCGAAGCTACGCGGGTGCGGCCGACCAGCCGCGGAACCTCCAGGCCTGAGAGCGGAGGTCAGGCAGATTCGACGCGGAACACCGGGCACAGCCCCGCAACGGCGGCGAGCGAATCCGGCGTGACGTCGGGTATGACACCCGCATCACGCATGATCGCCACGCCGTCGGGAGTGACCTCTGGCCACGCGCGGAGGATGGGTTCCGCCGAGGCGGCGTCGAGTTCGACGAGACGGATGCGCTCCTCGGTGCCTGCGACGGAGAGTTCCGCGGTCTCGGCCGCCCGAACGTTGCGGACCCAGTCCGCGCCGGGGAAGCCTCCGACGAGGTAGCGCGAGCCTTCGGTCTCGTACAGCGTGACGGGCGTACGCCGCGGCGTCCCGCTCCGTCGGCCGACGACGGTGAGCACCGCCGCAGATGACTCGGGGTCGGACATGATCTGCGCGTTGACGTCCTTCAGCCACTCCGGCGGGCGGATGGAGAGTCGGGGATCGGTCACGGGCGTCCTCCTCGATCGGCTGTTCCCAGCATGGTCCTACGCCGGCGACAACTCCCTGGAGTACAACGAAGTTCCGGACGCGCTACCTACGCCACCCCCGCATAGGGTCTGAGGGAGTGTGTCCATCACCGTGAGATTCGGAGCGTCGAGATGACCGCAGCGCCCACCGATCGCATCGTGCTCGCGACCTGGCCGACGCCGTTGGAATCCGCGCCGCGACTGGCGGAGGCGATCGGCCTGCGCGCCACCGACCTCTGGATCAAGCGCGACGACCTGACCGGCCTGGCCGGCGGGGGCAACAAGATCCGGAAGCTGGAGTGGACCCTGGCCGCCGCCGTGGCCGAGGGCGCCGACACCGTGATCACCACCGGCGCGCCGCAGTCCAACCACGCGCGTCTCACCGCGGCCGCCGCCGCTCGGCTCGGACTGCATGCCGTGCTCGTCTTCCCCGGCCGCCCCCCGAGTCGACCGGAGGGCAACCTGATCCTCGACGGATTGCTCGGCGCCACCGTGGTGTGGGCGGGCGACGACCCCGATGGGGACACCTCCCCGGAGGACGTCGCCGATCGGCTCCGAGAGGAGGGTCGGCGTCCCTCGATCGTTCCCTTCGGGGGCTCGAATGCCGTCGGCGCACATGGCTATCGGCTCGCGGGGCACGAGATCCTCGACCAGAGGGCCACGGTCGACCACGTGGTGTGCGCGGTCGGTTCCGGCGGAACCATGGCCGGACTCGTCGCCGCGCTCGGGGCGCCGCGGGTGCTCGGAGTGGACACCGGCGCCGTGGCCGACCCGTACGGGCAGGTCGGCGGTCTGCTCGCAGACATGGGCGAGGACGCGCCGGCCACGGCGCTGCGCATCCGCACCGATCAGGTGGGGGAGGGCTACGGCACCCTGACGGCCGGCGCCCGCGCCGCGCTGTCCGTCGCAGCGCGAACGGACGGACTGGTGCTCGACCCGACCTACACGGCGCGGGCGCTGGCCGGGCTGATCCGCGAGGTCGACGACGGCATCATCACGCCCGGGCAGACGGTCGTGTTCCTCGCCAGTGGTGGTCTTCCGGGCCTGTTCGGGCATCCCGACGCGGCCAGCCTGGCCGGCGACCCGCCGGTCGGGTCCGAGGACCGGGAGCAGTGACCGGGCGGGTCCGGCAGGACGGGCGGCGCGAGCTGCTCGCCGGCCTCGACGTCGGCACCACGTCGGTCAAGGCGGTGCTGATGACACCGGACGGAGTCGAGGTCGCCCACGGGCGTGCGCCCACCGTGTGGAGCACGACCGAGCACGGTGTCGAGGCCGACCCGTACGCCATCGCCGATGCTGCGGAGCAGGCGCTCTCCGAAGTGCTTGCCGGCGAGTCCGATTCGACCGTGACGGGGCTCGGCGTCGCCAGCATGGCCGAGGCGGGAATCTTGGTGGGCGCGGACGACACGCCCCTCGCCCCGGTCATCGCCTGGCACGACAGCCGCGACACCGAACAGTTGGCCGACCTCCAGGCCGCCCTGGGTGGGCCGCGGTTCTCGCTGCGTACCGGTCTGCCGCTCTGGACGCAGTGGAGCCTGACGAAACACCGCTGGCTGTACGACCATTCGCCGGAGACCCGCGCCGCCGTGCGCCGCTACAACGTCGCCGAATGGGTCGTGCGGCAGTTGGGTGGCCGGCCCGCGACCGAACTCTCGCTGGCGTCGCGCACCGGGTGGCTCGACCTAGCGACCGGCAGCCCGTGGGACGAGGCCCTCGAGTGGTCACGCGCGTCGAGGAGCATGCTCGGCGAACTCGTCCCGGCGGGAACGTCATTCGGCCGGGTGGCCGCCGATCACGCACTGCGGCAGCTTCGCGGCGCCACCCTCACCGTCGCCGGCCACGACCACCAGGCCGCCGTCATCGGCGCGGGTGCCTACGGCGACAACGACGAACTCGACTCCTGCGGGACGGCCGAGGCGCTGCTCAGGACGATCCCTCCCGCCCTGCCCGACGCCGACGTCGCGATCCTGACCGACGCGGGCATCACCATCGGATGGCACGCCGTACGCGACAGGTGGTGCGTCCTGGGTGCCACGCAGGGTGGCCTGATCCTCCAGCAGGTCATGACCCATCTGGGCGCCGGTCCCGGCGATCTCGCCGAGTTGGACGCCGCCGCGCGCCCATCGGCGCCCGAGGCAGCCACCGTCGACGTCGCCGCCGACGGCGACCCGCCCACCTACGGCGGATCGGACTCCCCGGGCGACGTGTGGCGCGCCGCCACCGACCTGGTGACCCGCCAGGCCCGCGAGCTGAGCGAGGTGATCAGCGGTGCGACCGGCCCGCGTGGTGACCTGGTGGTCACGGGCGGGTGGTCGCACAGCTCGGCGCTGATGGCCGCGAAGGCCACCGCCCTCGGTCCGCTGTGGCGGAGCAGTGCCACCGAGGCGGGTGCACGGGGCGCCGCGTTGGTTGCGGGACTCGCGACCGAGACCTACGCCTCCTACGCCGACATGCCCCGAGCCCCGCGAACCAAGTTCGACGCCGAAAAGCCCAATCATGATGGGACCTGAGACATGACGCTCGTCACCACCGCGCAGCTCGTCGATGCGGCACGGCGAGACGGCCGCGGGATCGCGGCCTTCAACGTGATCACACTCGAGCACGCGGAGGCCATCGCCGCGGGAGCTGAGCGCGCCGGCGCGCCGGCCATCCTGCAGATCAGCGAGAACGCGGTCCGGTACCACCGACGGCTGGAACCGGTGGCGGCCGCCGTCATCGCCGTCGCGACGGCGTCCTCGGCGTCCCTGGCGGTGCACCTCGACCACGTCGAGGACGAGGATCTGCTTCGTCGCGCCGCCGACAGCGGGATCGGCTCGGTGATGTTCGACGCGTCGAAGCTCGACTATCGCGACAACGTCGCCGCGACCCGCGACGCCGCGAGGTGGGCGCACCAGCGGGGGATGTGGCTGGAGGCCGAACTCGGAGAGGTCGGCGGCAAGGACGGGGCACACGCACCCGGCGTCCGCACCGACCCGGACGAGGCCGTACGGTTCGTCGCCGACACCGACGTGGACGCGCTCGCCGTCGCCGTGGGGAGTTCGCATGCGATGGTCGATCGAACTGCGGCGCTGGACATCCCACTGATCACGACCCTGGCGGAGAAGCTGTCCGTCCCGCTGGTTCTGCACGGTTCGTCGGGAGTGCCCGACGCGACCCTCGCCGCGGCCGTCCGGGCCGGGATGGTGAAGGTCAACATCGGGACCATTCTGAACGTCGCGTTCACGACCGCCGTTCGGCACGCCCTGGCGGGCGACGAGGGGATGGTGGACCCGCGTAGGTACCTGGCGCCTGCACGAGACGCCGTCGCCGACGAGGTCACCCGACTCCTCGCGGTGCTGGCGACGTGATCGTCACGGTGACGCCGAATCCCGCGCTGGACCTCACCTACTCGCTGGCCGGCGCGGCGAGCGGCGACGTGGACGTCAACCGCGCCCTCGGGTCGACGCTGGAGGCCAGCGGCAAGGGCGTCAACGTGTCTCGGGCACTCGCCAACGCTGGATTGGACACGTGCGCAGTACTTCCCGCCGGTGGTCCGGCAGGCCGCGCACTGGTCGAACTGCTCGACGACGACGGGGTGGCGCACCTCGTCACACGGCAGGCCGGAGAGACCCGGATCAACACCACCGCCGTGTGGGCCGGCGGGGCCACGCTCAAGCTCAACGGGCCCGGCGCTGCGCTGACCGACGCCGAACGGCGGGACCTGCTCGACCAGACGGCGCGCGCGCTCGACGACGCCCGATCGACGACCGAGGGGACGGTGTGGCTCGCGGTGTGCGGATCCCTGCCGCCCGCCGTCGGTCCCGAACTGATCGCCGAGTTCGTCGACGTGGCGCGTCGGTACGGTGCCAGGTGTGCGGTCGACGCGTCCGGAGCAGCGCTGTCCGCGGCGCTCGACGCCGGGGCGGACCTATTGGCGCCCAACCGATCCGAGCTGGCGGACGTCACGTCGTCCATCCCGCCGAGTGGTTCGATCGGAGAACTCGCCGGCGCCGCGTCGGCCCTGTCCCGACGGACCGGGTCCGCGCTGCTGATCAGTCTGGGACCGCGGGGAGCGCTTCACGCCGACGGCGGACGGGTCCTCCACGGTGAGGGCCCACCCCTGACGCCGGTGAACACCGCCGGTGCCGGAGATGCGCTGCTGGCGGGCTGGTTGGCCGGGGACGGCGACCCCGACGCGCGACTCTCCCGGGCGATCACGTGGAGCCGGTCGGCTTGTCTGCGCGACACCACCGTCGATTCGGCGCCGGGCCGAGGCGACACGGCGGCGATCGCCGTCGTGGACCTCTCGCCGTGACGCCTAGACCTAGGAGCTGACCTCGATCACGACCTTGCCCCTGGCGTGGCCGATCTCGACCGCCGCCACTGCTTCGGCCGCCTCCTCGAAGGGGCGGACGTCCTCGACGTGCGGGTCGAGCTTGCCGTCGGCGACCATCGCGCCCACGATCTCGAGCACTCGGCTGGTCCGGTCCCGCTCCACCATGTGACCGCCGAGTTCGGCGGCGGTCCCGGGATCGCCTGCGGTGATGAGCTTCTCGCGGTCGGTCACGAGGTCGGCCACCGCGCGCAGGCCGTCACCGCCGGCCAGATCGAAGATGGCGTCGACGCCGTCGGGCATCAGCTGCCGTACCCGGTCGCTCACGCCGTCGCCGTAGACGACGAGGGTGGCACCGAGGGTCTCGACGAGGGTGCGCTTGTCCTCGCTCGCCGTACCGATCACGTTGATGCCGAGGTCGCGGGCGATTTGGGCGGCGGCGACGCCGACGCCACCACCGATGCCGTTGATGAGGAGGGTCTGGCCCTCGCTCAGCGCGAGCTGCGTGACGGCGTCGTAGGCGGTCGCGGCGGCGATGCCGAGCGTCGCAGCATCCGTGAACGACACCTGCGGGGGCTTCTTGGCCGCGGCGTCCGCGGGCAGGACCGTGTACTCGGCGTATCCGCCGGAACCGGGGGCGACGGTCCCGAACACCTCGTCGTTGACCGAGAAGCCGTCGACGTCCTTGCCGACCTCGCGCACCACGCCCGAGACCTCGTGGCCCATCGCGATGGACGTGCCGCCGTCCAGGGGATCGCCGAACCCTCCTGAGCGGACCTTCCAATCCACCGGGTTGACGCCCGCGGCGCGGACCTCCACCAGCAGCTCTCCGGCCAGTGGCGTCGGCATGTCCAGGTCGAAGTAGTCCTGCACGTCGGCGCCGCCGTTGCTGCTGTATCCATAAGCCTTGACCATCCGCGGCGCATACCCCGGTCGCGGTCGCCGGTAAACCGGACGGTGCATTCACTCGGCGCGTGGCTCCCGGTGCGGCGGCCCTAATACGATCGGGGCCGATGAACGGGACGATGGCGGGAGACCAGGACGATGGCCGGCATGAGTAGCGATCTGGCGGAGGCGCTCGGCGCGGAGCCGCCGACCGCAGTGGCCGCGCTACCCCCGGAGGTGGTGGCCCGACTGGCCGCCCAGATCGAGGACGCGCGCCGCCGGCAGGCGGAGGCGATGGAGTCCGGGGTGAAGGCGGCCCTGAAGGGTGTGCCGCTGCCGCTGCGTGGCGTGGTCCGCAAGGCGCTGCTCGGATGAGCGGCGCGCCGAATGCACGGCTGGAGGCGATCGCCCGACTGCTGGGGATCGACGTCGGCGACCTGTACGGGCTGGAGTCGGTGCCGGACGACGACCTGAGCCTGCTGCACACCCAGATCGGCGAGCGACTGACCGCCGACAAGCGGCACCGCTTCGCCCGGGTGGCCGGCCTGGCTCAGACGATCCCCGGCCCGATCGCCGGACGGTTGGCGGAGAAGTTCCTGCCTGCGAAGGGAGCCGCCCTCGCCGCCGAACTGTTGGAGCCAGCCAAGGCTCGTGATCTCGTCGGCCGCGTCTCGCTGAAGTACCTCGGTGACCTGGCCGTTGCCCTGGACCCGGTGCGTGCGCAGGACGTGATTCGCGCGATCCCACCGGCCCGGGTGGCCGAGGTGGCGCGAGAGTTGTTCGATCGCAAGCAGTATCGCGCCATGGCGCGGTTCACCGACTCCGTCGAGGTGGATGCGTTGTTCGCCACGCTCGGAGTCGCGAGCCCGCACGACCTGCTGGCGGTGGTGCCGCTGCTGACGTGGAACGACAACCTCGACCGCGTCATCGCCGAGTTGCCCGAGGAGCAGACCCGGCAGATCGCCGAGGATCTGGATGCCGGCGAGTTGGCGGACCTGGCGTTGGCGCTCGATCCACACAGGTTCGGACCGATCGTGGCCGCGGTACCGGTCGACACCGTCGCCGACATCGCGGCGGCCCTGCTCGAACGCGGCGAGTTCGCGGCGATGGCAGGGTTTGCCGGCGTCATCACGCCCGAGATGCTGAACGCCGCCGTCGATCGTGCCTCCGACGGTCAGCTCGTCGATCTGCTGGCGACGATGGCGTCCGGTGAGATGTGGGTCGAGTTCGACCACGTCGCCGACGTCGTCACCGATCAGGGTCGACGCCGGCTCGCGGTCGCGCTCGACGCGATGCCCGCCGCGGCGTCGTCCCGCCTCGACGATGCCGCGCGGGCCGGTCGGATCGGTTCTGCCGCCATGAACTTGACGAAGCGCACCGGCTAGGTCATCCGGGGAAGGCGCGGACCTGGTTGCGGCCCGCGTCCTTCGCCTCGAACATCGCAACGTCGGCACGGCGGAGACCGTCCTTGAGGGCGTCGACGGGGTCGCGGTGACCCGTCTCCGTCGTGGCGAGCGCGGAGACTCCGGCGCTGACGGTGACCGGTATGTCGTCGTCTTCGTCGTGGAGGGCGACACGCACCGCGTGGGCGACCCGGGTGCAGTGGTCGAGGTCCGCCGCCAGGACGAGGGCGAATTCCTCGCCGCCCGTCCGGGCGATGGTCGCGTCGTCGCCGAGCGTGTTGCGCAACCGCGACGCCACCAGGACGAGCACCCGGTCGCCCGCCTCGTGGCCGTACTCGTCGTTGATCGACTTGAAGTTGTCGAGGTCGAGGATCACGAAGCCGACGGGCCGCATGGCGGGGTCGAGGGCACGTTCGGCCCAGGAGTCCAGTCCCCGACGGTTCAGCAGCCCGGTCAGCGGGTCGTGGGTGGCGTCCTCGAACTGCGCGTCGAGCGCATCCTGCACGCGGCTGGTGAAGTTCCGCAGGATCCCCAGCGCGCAGTTCGCGCTCAGCATCGACACCATCCAGCGCGCCAGGACCCCCGCCGCGTCGTGCTGGCCCTGCCGCCACGTCAGCCACGCCATCACGGTGATGAAGACGCTGGTGCCCACCACGTGAGCCGTCACGTAGCGGCGCGGGGCGAAGTATCCGGCGTACACCCCGACGACGGCGAACAGCGCCGTCCCGTACAGCGCGCCTTCGCGGTCGGCGAAGGTGAGGAGGACCGCACCGATGCCCACGTCGGCGTAGACGACGAAGGCGACCGTGAACAGTTGGCCGCGTCGCGAGAGTTGGCGTCGCCATCGGAGATGCAGCGGTGTCCACGCGACGAAGAGGCCGACCGGGATCGTGCTGGCGCAGACGGCGGTGACGACCACTCGTTGCCAGCCGGGGTGCGGCCCCTCCGCGGTGAAGGTGGTGACGAGCCCGATCGCGCCGATGCACAGGACCAGCAACGCGGTCGTGCGGCGGATGAAGCGTTCGGGGACCTCGACCAGGGTCATGGCGTCGACGGACCTGTGGCGTCGTGGCCAGCGCGTACCGGTCACGGCGGCGTCGACCGCTCGCCGTCCACCATCGGGTCACCTCGGATCCGACCGGCTACTCCCGCGGGGTTCGAGGCCGCGACCGGTACTCCGGCAATCTACGGCCAACCGTTCCTCGTGGGCCGGTGAACGGCAATCCCGCGTCCCGCCACGGGCCTACAGGGCCGGGGTGGTGGGCTGGAGGACGGCGGTCGCGACCGCCTCGGCACGCAGGTGCTCGAACGCCTGATAGTCGGGGTCGTTGACCATGTCGAGGAAGTTCTGTCGGCTGGGGTAGCCGACCAGCGCCACCATGTCCCAGTCGCCTCCCGCGTCCGCCGCGAGCGATGCGTGGCCCCTGCCGCCGTAGACGATGGTCACGCCGTACCGCTCGTTGACTCCCGAGCTGCTGAAGCGCTCGATGTACTCCAGGTACTTGGCCTCACCTCCGGGGGCGAACCTCAGCAGATTCAGCATCACCACTGGTCCCGAGGGGTCGGCGGCGACGAAGTTCTGGAGGTCTGCTGCATTCAAGCCGGGCATGTCGTCTCCAATTCGTTGTTACTTGCTATACGACACGCAACTTACAGCCTGACTCCGACACGCGCCGTGGCGAGGGACAATGACCGCCATGGACGACACGGGGCTGGCTCGGCGCACCCAGGCCGAACGGCGTGCCGAGACCAGGCGCCGCGTCCTCGACGCCGCAACGTCCCTGGTCGCCGCGCACGGCTCGAAGGCCGTCTCACTGGCTGCCGTGGGCGAGGCGGCCGGGTACAGCCGCGGCATCGTCAACCACCACTTCGGCAGCAAGACGCGGCTGCTGGAGGAACTGATCCTGCACACCCAGCAGTTCGACGTACCGGCCGACTCCGAGACGGGGCTCGGGTGCCTCACCCAGTTCGTCGAGGCGTACCTGGGCGGGATGCACGACCGCTCGCCGCGCTCGGAGGCGTTCTTGAAGATGTGGACGGAGTCGGCGAACCTCGAACCGTCCCTCGCGTCGCTGTTCGCCGAGCGCGACGCCTGGTTCCGGAGCCACCTCGCGCAGCAGATCCGAGCGGGCATGGACGACGGGTCGATCGACCCCGACGTCGATCCCGACCTCGCCGCCGTCGCGATCATCGGACTCCTGCGGGGCACCGCGATGATGGCGTTCTCCACCGCCCGTGACGTCCCCGCGTCCGACCTCGCCGCCGAAGTTGCGCGACGAGTCGGACGGAGTCTCGCCGCGCGCTGACCGTCCGCCGCCGGCGCCCGTGTGAACTCCGACACCGGGGCGTAGGGATTCCGTCAAGGACCATCGACGCCCGACGTGCGGTGCGCTGCAATCGAGTGATGTCTTCGAGTTCGTTCGCCAATCTACTGCCGCTACTGGTGCTGTTCGGCCCGGTGACGGCGGTGCTGCTGGCGTGCCGGTTCCTCAATCGACGTGACGAGCGTCGGCTAGCGCAGCCTGCGGGGGTCGCCCAGTTCGGCGGCGAACGCCTCGCCGACCGCATTGGGGACGGGATGGGGCTCCGCGTCGTCCAGGCCGGTCGCCGCTCGCAGGAACGGCCCGAACAGGTGCCAGCCCAGCTGTAGCGCCAGTGCGTCGGCGGTGCTGACGCGCGCCGTGTAGTCGTCGCCATGGTGCGCGCGCGCCACCTCGACGAGCTGCTCCACGTTGCTGAATCGCCGTTGGAGACGCCCGACGTCGAAGCCGTCGAGCAGGGCCCGCGCGATCACCTTCCAGCTGCGCTCGGCGCGCGCCTCGACGACGTCACGGGACATGCCGGATTCGCGTGCGGTCGTCAGCTCCCGTTCGAGGTGGTCCAGCACTGCGACCACGACCGCGTCCTTGTTGCCGACGTGCCGGAAGATCAACCCGGCGTTGACTCCCGAGCGTTCGGCGATGTCGCGCAACGACGTTGCCGCGGGCCCTCTCTCGGCGAAGAGGTCCGCCGCATGGGACAGCACCAGCGGCCGGATGCGATCGCCCGCACTTGCTGTAGTCATATGACTACAGTAACGTGTAGTCGACCGACTACACGCTGCGCGATCAGCCTCGGTCGACGAGTCGACCCGCAATGCCCGACGGACGACACCCATCCCCATCGAGGAGACCACCGTGTCCGAACCGACGCTCGACGAACGCACGTCCACGGGTGCGCAGCACTGGCTGCGCGCCTACTACGCACTGCGAGGGGCGGTTTCGCTCGCCTGGGTCGCCGCCGCGCTGACCGTGGGAACGGTCTCGCCGTGGGCCTCGGGGGTACTCCTCGTCGTCTACCCGGCCTGGGACGCCATGGCGAACGTCCTCGACGCGCGACGCAACGGTGGCCTGCGCGAGAATCCCACCCAGGCGTTCAACACGGCCGTCAGCAGCCTGACCACGATCGCCGTGGCGGTCGGCCTCACCGTGGGCATGCACGCGGTGATCGGCGTCTTCGGAGTATGGGCCGCACTGTCGGGCCTGCTGCAACTGGCGACGGCCGTGCGCCGGTGGAGAACCGTTGGCGCGCAATGGTTGATGATCCTCAGCGGTGCCCAGTCCGCTGCCGCCGGCGCCATGTTCCTGGTCGCGGCCCGAGCGCCCGAGACGCCGAGCGTCGTCGACGTCGCGCCCTACGCGGCGTTCGGCGCCTTCTACTTCCTCGCGTCCGCCGTGTGGCTGGTCGTGTCGATGGCGCGTTCCCGGCGACGTCGATACGCCGACATGGGCGGGTGATCCTGGGTTACCTTCGGCCTGCCCGGTCGTCCGACTCAAACGTGAAGGTGTGCCATGCCGCTGATCGCCCTCGAGGAGCACTTCGCCTGGGACCCGGCCAGTGTCGGCAATCCCGTTGCCACCTGGCTGAAGTCGAACGACCCACTGGCCCTCGAGAGGCTGTACGACCGCGGCCCGTTGCGTCTGGAACAGATGGACGCCGCCGGCATCGACTTCCAGATCATGTCGCTGTTCGACCCGGGCGTCCAGGAGTCGGTCGACGTCGCAGCCGCCGTCGACCTCGCGCGACGGGCCAACGACGACCTGGCCGAGACGGTGCGTGCGAATCCCGACCGATTCGGAGGGTTCGCGACGCTCGCGACCCAGGACCCGGATGCCGCGGCGGACGAATTGGAGCGATCGGTCACCGATCTCGGCCTCGTCGGCGCCCTGATCAACGGTCACTGTCGTGGCCGATACCTCGACGACCCGGCGTACGAGGGACTCTTCGAACGCGCGGAAGCGCTTGGCGCGCCGATCTACCTGCACCCCACCACTCCGCACCCGGCGGTGATGGACGCCTGGTTCGCGCCCTACGTCGGCCAGGGACTGCACCTGGCGTCATGGGGGTTCGCCGCGGAGGCGGGCACGCACGTCCTGCGGCTCATCTACTCGGGTCTGTTCGACAAGTTCCCACGGCTACGGATGATCATCGGGCACCTCGGCGAGATGCTGCCCTTCGCGGCGTACCGGATCGATCGGTACTACGGCCTCGGCGGTACGCCGGAGAACCCGCTCGCACGGCTGCCCTCGGAGTACCTGCTCGACAACTTCTACGTCACGACGAGTGGCAACTTCTGTCCACCGGCGTTCTCCTGCACTCTCGACGTGATGGGTGCCGATCGTGTGATGTTCTCGGTGGACTATCCGATGGACGACAACCAGGACGGCGCGACGTTCCTGTCGTCGTTTCCGATGGACGACGGCGATCGTCGAAAGGTCTCCTCCGAGAACGCGGTTCGTCTCTTCGGTGACCGGTTGCCCGCCTACCTGAACGCCGAGGATCAGAACGCGAAGACCTGACCGTCGCGCGCGACCGTCACCTTGCCGGAGTAATTCTTGCCGATCGCGGCCTGCCATTCGGCGTCGGGCAGGTTGGTCGGGTCGTAATGGCTGAGGACGACGTGGCGGGCGTTGGCCGCTGCGGCGACCTCGCCGACCTGCTCGGCCGAGGTATGAGAGTTCACCAGGTAGTCCGGCGGGAACCTGTTGCCGTAGTAGGAGTCGTCGAGGCTGAACTCTGCCTCGTGCACCAGGATGTCGGTGTCACGGGCGAGCCGGATCACGTTGTCCGACTTCGTCGTATCACCCGAGAACGTCACGGAGAACCCGAGCCTCGCGATGTCGAACCGGAAGGCGAAGGCGGGATAGACGTCGTAGTGGGACACCAGGGTCGCCGTCACCGTCACGTTGTCGTCGGACATCACGGTGAAGGGCTCCATCACCGGCGAGCGGTTCAGGTAGTCCGAGCCGGGCGGCACCGCGATCTCCACGACGTCGGCCAGGGCCTGGATGTCGTCGGTGCCCATGTCACGGATGAAGATGTTGTTGGTGTACGCGAACGCCTGCTGCAGTGCCGCCGTGGTCGCGGCGAGCCCCGGCGTCGGATTCTGCGGGTCGATCGTGGCGGGGGCCGCGTTGCCGACCCGGCTCGGCGGCAGCCCTCCGGCCGGCCCGGGTCCGTAGACGGTCACGGGCGCCTTGCCCTTCGACGCCGTGTATCCGCCGGAGAGGAAGAAGCTGAAGTAGTCGACGATGTGGTCGGTGTGCAGGTGGGTGATGAACATGCTCTTCAGAGCGTCGAAGCGTAGGCCGGCGTTGGTGAAGGCGTTGAGTGACCCGAGGCCGCAGTCGATTTGGTAGACGTCGTCGCCGATCTTCAGGGCCGACGAGATCCCGGTCATGTTCGGCACCGGTGGTGGCCCGGCCTGCACGCCGAGCGTGATCAGCGCGTTGGCGGGCAGTGAGGGCGACGGATCCGCCGACGCTCGGGGAGTGCCCGCAGTGGAGACGAGGGCGCCGGCGGTGACGGCGGACATCGACGCCGCCAGCATGGTTCGCCGCGAGATCGAATGCCCGGCGCTGCACTGGCATGCATCCGAGTCCGACATGCCGGTGAGCCTAGGCGAGCCACGGCGGCGGGGAGGGGGATCGGGCAGGGCCGTGCGCGCGTGGAATTGGGATCGGTAGCCGGACCGCGGACGTGTGCTGTCACCACAACACGAACCGAGAGGCCACACCATGACGTCGTTCTTCACGCGGTTGACAGCCGCCGCCCTACTCGCCGGCGCTGCCGCGCTGACGAGCCTGGCGTTGACACCGGCGACTGCGCAGGCGGATCCGGACGCGCGGGCCACCGGACCCTTCACCTGGTGCCCCGGCCAGTACGAGGGCTTCGCCTCGGGGTCGGAACGCCCCAACTGGGACTGGAACACCTGCCACACCTACTGGTGGAGCTACGGCATTCCGGGCAACGTGTCGCCCAGTGTCTGGGAGGGCGCGTTGCCGCCCGCCGGGGTCCCGCTGGAGAACCTGAGCAGGCCACCGGTCAACTGCGGACTGTTCTACTGCCAGGACCCGGGCGGCCGGTACACGGTCGACCCGCGTTTTCCCGCACCGTAGTTCGGAGGGGTCACGGCAGCGGGTACCGCAGTATCGCCCCCAGCCCGTCGTCGGGTGCGATCCGTTCGTCGGTGCGGATCAGCGCGGCTCCGATCGAGACGGCGACGAACGGCAGCGCCTCGTCTGCCCGCAGCGTCTGGGTCGGCGCGGTCCCGAGTTCGGACAGCACATTCGGATTCGGCGCGACGGTCGACAGATCGTCGCCGGCGACCACGGTGGAGTCGCCCACGTCGCCGATGATCAGCGTCTCCACCGCGCCCGCACGCAGCGCGGCGCACACGCCGTGGAGACCCTGGGTGGCCAGGCCGGAGCCCTGGCCGACGGCGAGTGAGAAGCTCTGTGCCGCAGCGTCGAGTTCCGTCACCCGTCGCCGGAGCAGCTCCTCGTCGATGGCGCGCCGCACCGCGGCGTCGTCCACGCCGCTGTTCCGAGCGCCGACGTCCAGTTCCACGACGAGGTCGGCGACTCGCTGCTCGAGGATGGGCGTCAGGTCGGCACGCGACTGAACCTCGCCCACGACGAAGACGACGTCCGGGGACTCGGAGTCCACGAGGTGCGTGAGCCGGTCGGCCACGGCCCGCAGGTTCTTGCGGCCGGCCTCCATCGTGCGGCGCTGGGGATCGCCGTAACCGGGGGTTTCGGCGCTGTCGGCCTTGTGGATCGGGTAGCCGCCGCCGTCGACGGTCTCCGATCGCACCCTTCCGTCGTGATGCAGGGTGACGTCGCCGCCCGCATGGTCGACGGTGGCCACGAAGTACGTCGCATGCGGCGGCGCGTGCGTCACCAGCGGGACGAGGTAGGGCAGCGTCGACACCCGCGTCTCGGGCGTCTCCAGCGGTCGAATCAGGTGCTCGTTGAGCAGCACCCCGTCCTCGCCTGCCACGACACCCCGGCCGCTGCGACCGACCGGCGGCTTCGACTCCACGATGGCGCGCTGCAGTGCGTCGACGAGGCCGGGAGACGCGCCCTGGCGCTCGAGGTCCTCGCGGATGGCGCGCCACTTCAACTCGCGCTGCGCAGCGGCGTCCTCCGTGTCGTGAGAATCGTCCCAGTAGACCGACGCGTACGGGCCCTTGGACTCCAGCAGCGACGTGAAACGATCGGCTTCCATGATTCCTCCGTCCTGATCCGTCCGGTGCGACCCGACGTGGGTGCCCAGGCATCAGGAGGACAAACGCGCGGACTACACGTTGGCGAGTCGCTCCGCGACGGGCTGGTTGAGCGCCGCACGGACCGCCACGGTCATGTCGTCGGCCAGCACCTCGTCGTCGCCGGACTCGATGCCGTCGAGGACGCGGCGCACGATCTCGGCGGGGTCGGACTTCGGGCTGTCGGGGAACGTCTGACCCATGTCGGTGTCCACGAGGCCGACGTAGACGCCCACCACCTGGACGCCGCGAGGGCCGAGTTCGAGGCGCATCGAGTCGGTCGCGCTCCACAGTGCGGCCTTGGTGACGCCGTAGCTGGCACCGACGGGGAGCCACGCCAGCACCGATGCGACGTTGACGATGGCGCCAGACCGCTCGGCGATCCGGTCGGCGAACGTCGACGCCAACGCCAGCGGTCCGAAGAGGTTGGTCTCCAACTCCTCCCGCAGTTGCGCGGCGTCCCGTGTCAGGACGGAGGCGCCGCGCACGATGCCCGCATTGTTGATCAACACCGTGACGTCGGAGGCGACCCGACCCGCCTCCGCCACCGAGGCGGCGTCGGTGACTTCGAGCACGAGCGGGACGATCCGCGGGTCGGTGACGGTGATCTGAGAGGTGTCGCGTGCCGCGGCGTACACCGTCGACACTCCCCGTTCGAGGAGTTGCGTCACGTAGTGCCGGCCCATGCCGCGGTTGGCGCCGGTGACGAGGACGGTCTGGCCGTTCAGTGAGGTCATTTCTGCTCCTTGCGATTTCAGTGCGTTACGAGTTACGAAGGCGTCGTTCTCACGCCACGAGGAGTGGGACGACGACCGTCTCACCCACGGTGGCCGCGACGATGGCGGGATGCGGTCATGCGTTCGCTCCCTCGGTCTTCGTCGGCGTCAAGTACACCGCCCGGTGTACCAGTGACGACCGTACACGGTGGTGGCCCGAAGGTAAACTCATCGGTACACTTCAGCCATGGGTGAAACTTCCGGGAACGTGGCGACTGCCTCGCGGGGCGGTCGCGGCGCTCGCAAGCGCATCGTCGCGGCGGCCATCGACCTGTTCTATCGGGACGGCATCAACGCCACCGGGGTCGAGAAGCTCGCGTCGGAGGCGTCCGTGTCCAAACGGACCCTCTATCAACACTTCCCGAGCAAGACGGCCGTCGTCGAGGAGTACCTCCGCGAGATTCGTCAGCACGTCGGCGATCCCATCAACCCGAGCGCCGACGACGTCAAGCGGTCGCCGCGCGCCCGCATCCTGGCGTTGTTCGAGACCCCGCCGTCCGGCGGGGCGATGCGGGGCTGTCCCTTCCACAACGCCGCCGTCGAGGCTGCCGAGGACATGCCCGAGATCCAGGCGGTCGTCCACGAGCACAAGCGGCAGTACATCGCGGGGATCGCCACGCTGGCGAAGGCAGCCGGTGCCGACAATCCGCGGCTGCTGGCGAACCAACTCGCCGTGCTCTTCGAAGGGGCTGCGGCGCTGTCCACGTCGTTGGACGATCCGGCGCCGTGGACCCACGCGCGGAAGGCCGCGCAGACGCTCGTCGACGCCGCGACCGTCAGCCGATAAGCGCCGTTGCCGGTACCGGAGTCGGGTGTGTTTATCGACGAAGCCGTTGGATACCTAGAGATCGTCAGTTTTGGTCACGAACTCAGATAGGAGTCGCCCAGCATGATGCTTCGCAAGGTCCTTGCCGGCGCCGCCCTCGTGGGTGGCCTCACCTCGGGCGCGATGGGACTCGGCGCCGCCAGCGCGATCGCCGAACCCGCACCGCCTCCTGCTCCCGGTCAGCCGGCACCGCCGCCCCCGCCGCCACCCGGCCAGATGTGGCATCCCGGCCCGCCGCCGCCCGCGGCGCCGCCCGCCGAACCGAACGTGGGCCAGCCGCCGGCGTGGGCACCGCCCAAGCCGGTCGATCCGTCGTGGGCCAATGGTCAACCGCAGGTCTGGGACCAGGGGTGGAACCACTGGGGCGTCTGGCAGAACGGCGTCTTCATCCCGACGTACTAGCGATCGGGTCACGGTCCACCGCGGCGTTCGTCGTCGCGGTGGACCGTCGCACGCAATCAGCCTGACGCGTCCATGGCCGCGGCCAGGGAACGGTGCGTCGCCTCACGGTCGGCGCCCATGCCGACCAGCGCGTCCACGACGAGTGGGCCGAGGACCTGGGTCAGCCCGTGGCCCTCGTGGCCGAAGAAGCCCGCCAGTTCGAGCATGACGGCGCCGTGGACGAGGCTCCACAGTCGACCGGCCACGTTGAGTTCGCCGTCGTCGCGTATCCGGCCCGCGGCGATCATCCGGCGTACGGCGTTGCGGAGCGCCTCGAACGACTCCGCCCATTCGGCTCGGTCGGTCACGCTGCCGGTGCTCGTGACGTCGGTGCGGTACCCCGCGACCGACGCCGGCGAGGTGGCGCCGAAGATCAGCTGATAGCGCTGCGGATTCGCGAGCGCGAATCCCCGATAGGCGCCGCCCATCACGAGGAAGTCCGCGACGGGGTCATCGGTCTGGTCCGCGTCGGTCAGGGCATCGGTGAAGCGGGTGAATGCTGCACTCGCCACGGCGTCGATGACCCCGGTCATGCCGCCGAAGTGGGTGTAGACGGCCATCGTCGACGTGCCGACCTCGGCCGCCAGGTTGCGGACGCTGAGCGATTGCAGTCCGTCGCGCTCCAACAGCCGGATCCCGCCGTCGATCAACCGCTCCCGAACGTCGCTCACCGTTGCGATCTTGCCATAACGCTGTTATAACTGGGTAACCGATAACACCGTTATGGAAGGCTCCGCATGAGCAACCGCTATCTGCACGACGAGTTCGCACCGGTCGCCGAGGAGTTCACGCTGACCGACCTCGCCGTGACCGGCACCATCCCCGACTACCTCGACGGCCGCTACCTCCGCAACGGCCCGAACCCCATCGGCGAGATCGATCCCGAGCTGTACCACTGGTTCGTCGGCGACGGCATGGTGCACGGGATGCGGATCCGCGACGGCAAGGCCGAGTGGTACCGCAACCGGTGGGTGCGCAGCCCGCATGCGACGCGGATGCTGGGCGAGCCGCGACGGACCGGGCACACCGGCCTCTCGGCGCTGGGCGCCAACACCAACGTGATCGGTCACGCGGGTAGGACGCTGGCGTTGGTCGAGGGCGGGGTCGCCAACTACGAGATGACCGATGAACTCGACACCGTCGGACCGTGCGACTTCGACGGGACGATCTCGGGTGGCTACACCGCCCATCCCAAGCGGGACCCCGACACCGGCGAACTCCACGCGGTGTCGTACGACATGTTCCGCGGGAACACCGTGCAGTACTCGGTCATCGGCGTCGACGGCCGTGCTCGCCGCACCGTCGACATCGAGGTCACCGGCAGTCCGATGATGCACGACTTCTCGCTGACCGAGAAGTACGTCGTCTTCTACGACCTCCCGGTCACGTTCGACAGCCGGCAGGCCGCGGAGATGACGGTACCGCGCGGACTGCGCCTGCCCGCCCGACTCCTGTTGTCCGCCTTGATCGGACGCGTCCGCATCCCCGATCCGATCAGCGCCAGGTCGTCGTCCGGGGGTATGGGCGCCGACCGCCGCTTCCCGTACTCGTGGAACCCGCGATACCCGGCGCGGGTCGGGGTGATGCCGCGTGACGGTGGAAGCGCGGACGTGCGGTGGTTCGACGTCGAGCCCTGCTACGTCTTCCACCCGATGAATGCCTACGACGACGGGGACACGGTGGTCCTCGACGTCGTCCGCCACCCGAAGATGTTCGACACCGACCACCTCGGACCCAACGACGGCCCGCCCACGCTCGACCGCTGGACGGTGGACCTGGCCGACGGCAAGGTTCGGGAGTCGCGGATCGACGACCGGGCGCAGGAGTTCCCCCGCGTCGACGAGCGTCGCGTCGGCAAGCGGCACCGCTACGGCTACGCGCCCGCGGTCGGGGAGGGTACGGGCGGCACCGGCACGCTGCTCAAGCACGACCTCGTCGGCGGCGGCAGTCAGGCGCGGCACTTCGGAGCGGACAAGTCGCTGGGCGAGTTCGTCTTCCACCCCTCGGCGCCGGACGCCGACGAGGACGACGGCGTGCTGATGGGCTACGTCTACGACCGGCCGAGTGACCGCAGCGAACTGGCGATCGTGGACGCCCGCACCCTGGAGTCGATCGCGGCCATCGCTCTGCCGCACCGAGTTCCGGCGGGTTTCCACGGGAACTGGGTGCCGACGGCGGGCTAGCGCCTGGCGTGCTGGCCGAGTGTGGGCCTCGTGTACGGGATTCGAGTGGAAACCGTACACAGGACCCACACTCGGCGGGGGTGGGCCGCCGGCGACGAAGCACGCGGGACGTGACCGCTGCGAATTCGGTTGCCGTCGGCACCCTCCGTGCGGTGCCATGAATCCCATGACCTCGGCAATCTGGCCCCTGTTCGGCCTACGCGTGTCGACCCCGCGGGTGACGCTGGCCTACGTGACCGACGACCACGCGGAACGACTCGCGGACCTCGCCGCCGAGGGCATTCACGATCCCGCCACCATGCCCTTCTCCGAGCCATGGACCGACGTCGCGCCGCCGGAGCAGCAGCGCAACACCCTGCGGTACCTCTGGCGGTGCAGGGCGGAGACGACGACGGCGAAGTGGGCGCTGAACCTGGCCGTCGAGGACGGGGACGGGCGCCTCGTCGGCCTGTGCACGCTCGACGCCGAGGACTTCACGACCACCCGCAGTGCGAGCACCGGCTCGTGGCTCGGACGTCGGCACCAGGGCCGGGGGCTGGGACGCGAGATGCGGCAGGCCGCGCTGCACCTGCTCTTCGCGGGCCTTGGCGGTGCGACGGCGACGACGCGGGCGTGGCACGACAACACCGCATCCCTCGGTGTCACCGGATCACTCCCGTACACCGAACGCGAGCCCGTCGTGATGCAGCGCAGAGGGCACCCGGACACCATGCGGGACTTCGCCATGACGCGCCAGCAGTGGTCGGCGGTGCGCCGTGACGACGTCCGGTTGGACGGCGTCGAACCCGTCCGCGAGTTCCTCGGCATCGCGGCCGCGGGCTAGCCCGCCCTACACTTCGGCCATGACCAGGGCGGGACAGGTGGTGGCGCTCGTCGTGTGCCTCGTGCTGGCCGGATGCACCCGCGTCATCGACGACGCTCGGCCACGCGCCGACGTGCCCGTCGGGCCCATTCCGGTGACGCAGGTCGACGACCTCGTCAGCCCCGAGGGTAAGACGCGGACGGATTCGGACGGCAACCTCTTCGTCGCCGTGGACCCCGAGCGGTGCGCCGGGCTGTCCCGAGAGGTGGAGCCGCCCTTCATCGTCGCCGGCCGGCCCGCAGCGCAGTCAGGTGCGGTGTGGGACGCCCCGGAGGAGGTCGGTGGCGCCGGCATCGTCGAACTCCTCGGCGTCTATCCGACGACCTTCGATGCGGCCGCCGCGATCGCCACGGTTCGGCGCACGATCGACTCCTGCCGCGGAACGGTGCTGTCGGTCCGGGGTACCGACGGGTCCCACTTCGACTTCGACGTCCTGCCACCCGTCGACTCCGGATCAGCCGACATCGTGCTGTGGTCGGTCAACGACCCCAGCGGATGGGCCTGCGACAACGCCTTCACCGCGGCGTACAACGCGGCCATCGAGATCACGTCCTGCAACGTCACCAACGGCTTCGACGTCCTGGCGATGGCGAAGGCCGCACGCGAGCGGATCGAGGCGCTCGCCAACACGACCGCGTAGCACCGCCGACTGTGGGCCTCGTGTACGCGTTTGGAGCGAAAGCCGTACACGAGCCCCACACTCGGCGGGCGCGGCGCTACGGCGACTCGTCCACGAGTTCCCGACTACGGCGGAGCACGTCGAGCTGCGCCTCGTTGTACAGCTCGGTGATCGCCTCGGCGATGGTCTCGGCCGCGTACCGCTCTCCTCGCGGGGCGTCCGTCCGGGTCTCCCGCAGGCCGGGATGCGCGTCGTACAGCGCGCGGATGTACGGGGCCATCCGCTCGGCGAGTTCGCGACGAGTGGTCTCGTCGGCGTCGGCAGGCAGCTCGTCGAATGCCGAGGCCGTCGGCTCGGGGGGTGCGTTGTTCAGTACGTCGGCGTAGACACGCAGGCCCTCCGGTCCCAGCACCCGGGTCATGACGACGACGAGTGAGCGGTCGGCGTCTGATAGGGAGGCGACGGCGTCCGCCGGGACGAACTCCATCGGCAGGTCCGTGGGCGTGGAGGTCGCCAGCAGCCGGCCCACCTCGGCGCGGGCACCCTGCAACCGTTCGATGGTGTCCGCGAGTTCGGCGTCCAGGGCGAGCAGCGCCTCGCGCGGATGATCGTCGGAGTCGTCGAGTTCGGCGATCTGCGGCAGGGACAGGCCGAGATCCGTCAGACGCCTGATCCGCACCAGCCGGACGAGGTGGGGCACGCCGTACTGCTTGTAGCCGTTGGAGCGGCGCTCGGGCTCGGCCAGCAGACCGACCTGGTGGTAGTGCCGGACGGCCCGCACGCTGGTGCCGGCCAGCTCGGCGATCTCACGGGTGCTCCACGCCACGGTGCCATTCTGGTTCATCGCCGGATTTGACCGTGCCGCAGCGTCCGGGTGTGTGCTCGCGGCATGACCGAGAAAACGCTTTACCCAGCTCGCGACGAGCCGCTGACGCTCCTGGACCGCATGGGCGGTGTGTCGGGGCTGGTGGCGGGCGCCGTGCCGACCATCGCGTACGTGATCACGAACGCGGTCGCCGGACTTGATGCGGCGGTGGTCGTCGCCGTCTGCGCGAGCATCGGGTTGATCGTGCTGCGACGGGTGCGGAGGCAGTCGATCCAACCGGCCGTGTCGGGACTGCTCGGGGTCGGCGTCGCGGCGCTGATCGCCTTCTACACCGGCTCGGCCGAGGGCTACTTCCTGCCGGGCATCTGGGTGAGCCTGGTGATGGCCGTCGTCTGCGCGGTGTCCATCCTGGTTCGACGGCCGCTGGTGGGTGTGGTGTGGAACCTGTTGACGAGCACGGGGCCACGGCAGTCGTGGCGCTCGGACCGGATCACGATGCGGGCCTTCGACGTCGCGACGGTGGCGTTCACCGCGGTGTTCGCCGCGAGATTCCTCGTCCAGGACTGGCTCTACGACGCCGGGTCCACGGGGTGGCTGGCCTTCGCCCGCATCGCGATGGGCTATCCGCTGGTCGGGCTGGCACTGCTCGTGACGTACTGGGCGGTCCGGCGGGCGCGACGGCGCAGCAGTGCCGCCGCAGAGGTGGAGGCTCCCGCATCCACGTGAAGCCCCGCCGAGTGTGGGGCCTAGAGACGCATTCCGGGCGAATCGCGTACATCAGCCCCACGCTCGGCGAAGGGCTTGGCGCCTACTGGTGCAGCGAGCTGCCCTTCTGCCACTCCTGCCAGGGCAGCGTCCAGTCGCCGTTCTGGTCGAGGCGCAGCGGTGCGCCACCGGTGTTGCGCACCTCGACGACGTCACCGGGCTGCGAGAAGCCGTAGAACCACTCGGCGTTGTCGCTGTTGAGGTTCAGGCAGCCGTGGCTGGTGTCCGTGTTGCCCTGCGCCCACACCGTCGAGTTCAGCTGGTGCAGGTAGATGCCATCACTGCTGATCTGAGTGGCCCACGGGATGGTCTCGCGGTATCCGAGCCGACTGTTGACGGGCAGGCCGAACGTCGAGGAATCCATGATCACCGGGTTGGCCTTGCCGATGACGGTGTAGGTGCCGGGCGGTGTCCAGAAGCTCAGGGTCGTGCCGCCGATCGTCTCGGTGCCGCCCATGCCCATCGACGTCGGCATCGTGCGCACCAGCTTGCCGCCGTCGAACACGCTGACCTGCTTGGTGGTGTCGTCGGCGATGGAGACGTGCGAGTCGCCGATGGTGAACGAGACCTGTTCGTCCTGCTCGCCGTAGAGGCCGTCGCCCAGCTGGGTGCCGTAGAGGTCGGCCTGCACCCGCACCTTCGTGCCCGGCGCGTAGTAATTCTGCGGCCGCCAGTGGGCGGTCTGCGGGTCCACCCAGTACCAGCTGCCCGTCACCTTCGGCGACGTGGTGACCCGCAGGTTCTTCTCCGCGGCGGCCCGATCGGTGATCGGCTCGTCGAAGTGCGCGACGACGACCATGCCGATGCCGTAGGTACCGCCGTCCTGAATCGGCGTGTAGCCGACGGTGTTGAGGTACACCCGCGTCTGGTCACTCGGTGTCAGCGTCGTGAAGCTCGAGGTCTGCCGCGTGGGCATGCCGCCGGGGCCGCGCCCCGCGACGGTGAGGGTGTAGGTGCGCCCGTAGCCGAGCTGAACGGTCGGCTTCCACGCCGTGCCGTCGGGGGTGAGTACGCCGGGGATCTCCTTGCCGGCGTCGTTCACCATCTCGACGCTCTGCACGGCACCTCGGCTTGCCGAGACCAACACGCGTCCGTCGGGGTTGACGTCGACTGCGCCCGGGGCGGGGATCAGGTTCAACGCGGCGGGCTCGGTGGGGGACGGCGGCGCCGGAGCCTCCTCGAGCAGCGCGACCGACGCCGACGCCGGGCACGACGTGGTGCACTCGGGTGCGCTCGCGACCACGAACGTGCCGACGAGGACGAGCACGGCCAGCAGGCCGGCCAGGCAGGCGCCACGGACATGGCGGATGGGCGTCAAGTGTTCTCCAGTGGGTCGGCGAAGGCCAGGGCAATCGGAGTCCCGATCGGATGTCCACATCCTAGGGGACGAAAGCCCTCTCCGATGACCGGCGGTCGGGCTCGGGCATCTACGGCGACCGCTGCGTAAAGTCCCTGCACGTGAGCAGGTTTCGGGTGGTACCGGCGGCGTCCGCCGGGGTCCTGCTCGTCGCGGGCGTGGCGCTCGCCACGGCGGCGCCGGCGAGCGCAGGGTGCGAGACCCGCGGCACCGTGCAGTACTGCGACATGCCCGTCAGGCCGGACGGGACCTGGGACCGGTGCCGGATCGCGTTCGGCTACGGCATCAGCGGCGTGGGCGACTCCGAGCCCACCAGGGTCCGCTGCTCGGCCGTCGACCCGAACCGGCTCTGGTGGGTCGGCGAACCGCCGTACCACGTCGACCCCTGACCCTCGGGACCCCTACCACCCCCACCGCGGTGACGCCAGAGGCCGAACCTCCGAAGTTGCTGTGAATGGCCAGGATTGGTGCGACGACGACTGAGGGCAGATGTTGTGGAGAACGGTCCGGTGTCGTACCGTCAACCTCGTTGATTAGCCACCCTAGGGGAATCTCCTTGACATTCGCTGCCGGTATCCGGTGAAAGAGTCACGCGCGCAGCGTGTCTCGATCGGACGACGACTCGCCCGGCGCTGGATGCCGTTGGTCGCGGTGGTGGTGCTCGTCGTCGCCGGATTCGCCGTCTTCCGGCTGCACGGCATCTTCGCCTCCGAGGACGTCACGTCGACGCCGAGCGGGGCCGACAGCGACATCGTGCCGTTCAACCCCAAGCACGTGGTCCTGGAGGTCTACGGCCCACCCGGCACGGTCGCGACCATCACCTACCTTGACGTGAACGCTCAGCCGCAGCGAGCCGACGACGCGGCGCTGCCCTGGGCGTACGACGCCACCACGACCCAGCCTGCGGTGTTCGTCAACGTCTCGGCTCAGGGTGACGGCGACTCGATCGGGTGCCGCATCAAGATCGACGACGTCGTCAAGGACGAGAGATCGGTGAACACCCTGAACGCCTTCACCTTCTGCCTGGACAAGTCCGGATGAGCGCCCACCGCGTCCCGGACGTCATCCGGCGGTTCTCGGTCCTCATCGCGCTGTTCTGGCTCGCGCTGGCCGTGCTGACCAATGTCTTCGTGCCACAGCTGGAGACCGTCGCCGAGGCGCACAACGTCTCGCTCAGCCCGCAGGACGCCCCGTCGCTGCAGGCCAGCAAGCAGATCGGCAAGGTGTTCGACGAGTTCGACTCCGACAGCTCGGCGATGATCGTGCTGGAGGGCGATCAACCGCTCGGCGCCGACGCACACCGGTACTACGACGGTCTGGTCCAGAAGCTCGAGCAGGACACCACGCACGTCGAGCACGTCCAGGACTTCTGGGGCGACCCGCTGACCGCGGCCGGTTCGCAGAGCTCCGACGGCAAGGCGGCGCTGGTGCAGCTGTACCTCGCCGGAAATCAGGGTGAGTCGCTCGCCAACGAGTCGGTGAACTCGGTGCGCTCGATCGTCGACGAGACACCACCGCCGCCGGGCCTGAAGGCGTACGTCACCGGCGCCGCACCGCTCGTCACCGACCAGTTCGAGGTCGGTAGGCACGGCACGCTGAAGACCACCCTGATCACACTGGGCGTGATCGCGGTGATGCTGTTCTTCATCTACCGGCGTCTCACGACGGTGTTCCTCGTCATCTTCACGGTGATGATCGAACTCACCGCGTCGCGCGGCGTCGTCGCCGTCCTGGCCAACGCCGGCATCATCGAACTGTCGACCTACTCGACGAACCTGTTGACGCTGCTCGTCATCGCCGCCGGGACGGACTACGCGATCTTCCTGCTCGGCCGCTTCCACGAGGCGCGCTGGACGGGGGAGGACCGCGTCACGGCGTTCAACTCGATGTACCACGGCACGGCCCACATCATCCTCGGCTCGGGCCTGACCATCGCCGGCGCGGTGCTGTGCCTGAGCTTCACGAGGCTGCCGTACTTCCAAAGCCTGGGCGTCCCTGCGGGAATCGGCGTCCTCGTCGCGGTGGTGGCGGCGCTGACCCTGGCGCCGGCCCTGCTGATCATCGGTCGCCACTTCGGTCTGTTCGAGCCCAGCCGGCCCATGCGCACCCGGGGATGGCGCCGCATCGGGACGGCCATCGTCCGGTGGCCCGGGCCGATCCTGGTCGCGACCATCGGCATCGCGCTGATCGGGCTGCTCGCCCTGCCGGGCTACCAGACCAGCTACGACGCCCGGCCCTACCTGCCGTCGACGGCACCGGCCAACGTCGGCTACACCGCCGCCGAACGGCACTTCTCGCAGGCACGGCTCAATCCCGAGCTCCTGGTGGTGAAGGCCGATCACGACCTGCGAAACCCCACCGACATGATCCTGCTGGAGCGCGTCGCGAAGGCGGTCTTCCACACCGACGGGATCGCGCAGGTGCAGTCGATCACGCGGCCGCTCGGCACACCTCTGGACCACACGTCGATCCCGTTCCAGATCAGCGCGAGCAGCGCGCAGCAGATCAACAACCTGCCGTTCCAGCAGGCGCGCGGTGCTGATCTGCTCAAGCAGGTGGACGTCATCAACGACTCGATCGAGACGCTGCGGCAACAGTATGCGCTGCAACAGCAGTCGAGCGCGGCGACCGACGAGCAGACCAGGGCGTTCCAGCAGACCGTCGCGACCGCCGAGGATCTCCGCGACAAGATCGCGAACTTCGACGACTTCTTCCGGCCGATCCGCAGCTACTTCTACTTCGAGCCGCACTGCTTCGACATCCCGGCCTGCGCGGCGATCAGGTCGTTGTTCGACGCGCTCGACGGCATCGACGCGCTGACCGACCAGCTGAAGAACGTGTCGGGCAGCATCGCGAATCTCGATGCGCTGCAACCGAAGCTGCTGGCGCTCATCCCCCCGCAGATCACCAATCAGCAGACCAACCGCGACCTGACGCTCACGAACTATGCGACGACGTCCGGCATCAACGACCAGACTCAGGCGGCCCTGCAGAACTCGACGGCGCTGGGCCAGGCGTACGACGCCTCGAAGACCGACGACTCGTTCTATCTTCCGCCGGAGGCGTTCAGCAACCCCGAGTTCCAGCGCGGACTCAAGCTGTTCCTGTCACCAGACGGCACGGCCGCCCGGATGATCATCACCCACGAGGGCGATCCCGCGACGCCCGAGGGGATCTCGCACATCGAGTCCATCCGCCACGCGGCGCAGGAAGCGGTCAAGGGCACACCGCTCGGCGGGTCGAAGATCCTCATCGCCGGAACCGCCGCAACGTACAAGGACATTCAGGACGGCGCGAAGTACGACCTGATCATCGCCGCGATCGCCGCGATGAGCCTGATCCTGCTCGTCATGATGTTCATCACCCGCAGCATCGTCGCCGCGTTCGTCATCGTGGGCACGGTCGCGCTGTCGCTGGGGGCGTCGTTCGGGTTGTCGGTGCTGATCTGGCAGGACCTACTCGGCATCGACCTGTACTGGATCGTGTTGGCGCTGGCCATCATTCTGCTGCTGGCCGTGGGATCGGACTACAACCTGCTGCTGATCTCCCGGTTCAAGGAGGAGATCGGTGCGGGCCTCAACACCGGCATCATCAGGGCGATGGCGGGCTCGGGTGCGGTGGTAACGGCGGCCGGCCTGGTGTTCGCGGCGACGATGGCGTCGTTCGTCTTCGCCGATCTGCGGATCCTCGGCCAGATCGGCACGACGATCGCCCTCGGTCTGCTCTTCGACACGCTGATCGTGCGGTCCTTCATGACCCCGGCGGTGGCGGCGATCCTCGGCCGGTGGTTCTGGTGGCCGCTCAAGGTGCGGCAGCGTCCCGTCCCGCAACCGTTCCGCAGGGGCGACGACCAGCGGCAGCTCACCCTGTGGGACGACGACGAGGGCCCGTCGGTCGGAGCACACAGGCGCTGAGCACGCTAGGCCGTGGCCAGCTCCCGGTCGTCAACCACCTGGGCGTCGCGCAACCGCTTGCCGAGCCCCGCCACCTTGCGCAGCTGCACCGCCATGTTGATGGAGGTGAACATCGGGATGCCGCCGATGAACGTCCGGAACGACGGGTTGCCGCCGTGGACGTGCAGCACGTACAGGCAGCCCACCACGTAGAAGAAGCCGAGGGTGAACAGTGCGGCGGGGATCGCGTAGGCCAGTGGCGAGCGGGCGTCGGCGACGAGTTCGGCGGCGTAGTCGTGCTCGTCGCGGGTCAGCGGTTCGCGCTTGCGGATCTTGGCGAGCACCGCCTTGTGGGCGCCGATTTGATCACCCAGCGGGTGCGACGTGCGGCGCTCCAGCCGGCTGATGTAGACGAAGACGCCGGTGGCGAACACCGCTTCCATCACTCCGGCGAGGATGGTGAGGTCGCCCCACGGACCGAGGTTCATGCCTGAAAACGTTACCTTCTCTAAGTACCCATGTCGGATACTCACAGGAACGTGACAGGTGGCTGCGGGCGCGGCCGCGAACGTGACGCCAGTGCGAGGAATCAGCCGCGACGTCGCCGTGGCGTCACGCTCGTCGGCGGACGCTCAGCTGAAGCGGACGTGCAGCGTCGCGAGCCCGAAGATCTTGCGGCCGCCGGACTTCGCGGCCACGATGACGACGCCGGTGCGGGTCTCGGGGTCCAGCGACTTGATCCGGCCGCTGTACTCGATGTCGGCGCCCTCGGCGGCCGAGACGATCGCGGGCTGCGACAGGCGCACCGCGTAGCGGGTGATGGCACCGGGGTCGCCCAGCCACGACGCCGCGTACCCGGCGCCCAGGCCCATGGTGAGCATCCCGTGCGCGATCACGTCGGGCTGGCCCGCCAGCTTGGCGATCGACTCGTCCCAGTGCAGTGGGTTGGCGTCACCGGCCACGCCGGCGTAGTTCACCAGGTCGCCGCGGGACAGCCGGCCGTGGTGCACGGGCAGTTCGTCGCCGACGTTGACGTCCTCGAACGACGGCGAGCCGGGAGTGCGGGTCATGCCGCCGTCGGCGATCGGGACGACGGCCTCGGGGCGTGCGGCCTTCTTGAAGTCGGAGTGCGACTCGTCGCGTCCGAGCATGTTGACGTCGTGCATCATCACGCCCGCAACGGCCGCTCGGATCGCCGGATCCACGTCCTCGGGGGTAACGCCGACGACCGTGGTGTGCAGGGTGTGCACCCGCTCGCCCGCGGCGTCGGTGAAGGTGTTGGTGACCGTGATCAGGTCCCGGCCCGCCATGCGCCGCACCGAGGCCAGCTCGACGTCGGTGTGCAGCAGGTCGCCGGCCACGATCGGGCGGTGCTGCTCGAAGACCTCTTCGGTCTGCAGGTACATGTCGTAACCGATGACCACCGATTCGAACATTCGCTGGTTGCAGACCATCGCGGGCGCCGACGTGAAGGTCAGCGGTGCAACCAGGCCCGAGTAGCCGAGCTTCTCCGCGGCGGGGAGGTCCCAGTGCGCGGGATGGTAGTTCTGCACCGCGCGGGCGAACTCGCGGACGCGCTCGTGCCCTACGAGGTAGGTGTCGTCTGCCTGGTAGTAGTGGCCGACCCGGGATTCGAGTTCCGACGCCTCTGCTGCTGTGGTCACGGGATCGTCCTCATCGAAGGTGCTCAAAACTTTCCGATCGGCTCGTGCGCTGATGCCGACCCCAGCACATTAACGCGCGACGAGCCCGGCGCTAAACGCCGATGCGCGTGCGTCCGGGCGGGCGAGCCTCACCAGGAGCCGCCGCCACCGCCGCCGCCACCGTCACCCCCGCCACCGCCGAACCCCCCGCCGCTGCCGCCGTACGACCCACCGTCGCCGCCGCCGCCGCCCGACTCGATCGAGGCCACGGGCGAATAGGAGCCGATGCTGGCCGCCACCGCGTACTGCAGACCGGTGACCCCCGCAGCACCGCCTGCGGAGTCGAGCCGGGACCACGGCGGCTCCGGTGCCGGCGTGCCCGTGACCTTTTCGAACGTGGCCGCCCAGCGGGCTGCAATGCCCGCGACCACGGCATACGGCACATAAGAGGTGTAGATGCCCGAGCGACCGGAGAAGTCGAAGCGCGCCTCGGACGATCCCGTGGCGAGCAGGCGGTGGAAGCCCCGGGCCTTGGACGTCAGGTGGAGACCCGCCTCCGTGCGACGGAGGTCGGCGTTCACCCGCCACGCCGGGACCGACGCCAGTAGGGCGACGGCGAACGGCAGACCCCACAGGGTCGGGATGCCGGACCACGGGCTGACCAAAGCGACCGCGACCAGCGCGGCCACCACCCCGGCGCTGCGCAGGCCGATGACGTCGAGGCGGCGACCGGCGACCACGAGACGTTCGCGCTCGGCCCACTTCCGGACCGCGCCGTCGAGGTCATCACGCGCCCGGGCCAGCTGCCGTCCCGCGGTGGCCGTCCCGTTGGCGTTGAGCACCTCCCCGGCTCGGGCGAGCCCGAGCAGGGCGCCGGTGCGCCGGCTGACGGAGTCGACGCGGTCCCAGGCGTCCTGGTCGGCGATGCCCTCCACCGTCCACCGGGTTTCATTGACCTCGGTGAGGGTGATCAGCTTCTCGTCCGCGAGGTGCAGCAGTGTCGCGGTGAGCGCGTCGGGACTCACCGTCAGCGTGCGGACGAAGTCCCACTGTGCGGGCCCCAACCCATCGGGCGGCGCGTTCTGCACGGGTGCGGCGGTGAACCCGTCGCGGATGCTCCTCAGCCAGAGCCGCACGCCGATGGCCGCGACCACGGCGAGCACGGTGGGCCAGACGAGACCGCCGAGGTGACGATCGAAGACGGCGTCGAAGCGTGGGCTCCAGGGGATGAACGTCTGGTCCGGGGTGGCGACGTCGGTGCCGGCGCGCACGGTGATGGGGGTTCGGGACGCCAGGTCGTTCGCCCGGATTCGCACGGTGTCGCCCTCGACGTCGAAGCCGACGCAGGGCCGTTCCCGGTCGCCGATCCCGACCGTGCAGCCGCCGCCGGCCACCGGTTCGGGCAGCGTCACCGACACGGTGGCATGGTCGATCCGGTTGTTCCACGCGGGCACCACCTGCCAGAGGAGCACCGATGCCGTGTCGCGGGGTTCGCCTGTAGTGGAGGCGAAGTCGACGTCGGCGCCGGTGCTGCCGGGATCGAGGACGGCGTCCACGCGATAGCTGATGGTGACGACGTGCGATCCCTCCTGGAGCACGCGATGGGGATCCCCGATCCGCGCGAGGTAGGTGGTCGGGTCCTGCCACGACGTGGCGACGTCGGTCGGGCGGCCGTCTATCTCGGCGGTGACGTCCGTCGGCAGTCGCCGGGTGTGGGGCGCGTAGGCGTTCGCGTCGCTGAAGGCTCGCACGAGCCCGTGCTTGGCGGCGGGGAAGAGTCCGGTGATGGTCTCGACGGCCGACATCCGCCCGTCGGCGTCCACGGTGAAGTCGGCGCGGTAGTCGGTGAAGCGGACGGGATCGCCGACGGCGGAGTCGTCACCGAGGCCGAAGACGATCGCCGGCCAGAGGACGCCGACGGCGACGACGGCGATGGCTGCGGCCCAGGCGATGATGCGGCGAACGTTCACGCGCACCCCCGAGACCGTCGCTGCCGATGACCTATCGACCGTATCCCGGTTCGGAACCGGGCGGCCGCACCAAAGCCGGGGGCCTACAGGTCGTCGGAGAAGTCGGCGGTCATCCAGCGATCGGGGCGCACGGTGAACATCACGTTGCCGACATCGCGCATCGACTCCATGAAGGCGTGCCCACCTTCCTCGCCCAGGTAGCGGACCGCGATCGCCAGGCCGATGTCCTTCGGCGTGGGCGTCGTCGTGTCGACGACGGTGCCCTCGACGACCACGTACTGATACGGCGGTTCCTCGCGCTGGACCACCAGGGTGACGGCGCCCGCGTCCCGGATCAGTCGCGCCTTGCGCGAGGAGGCTCCGGTGCTGATCCGGATGAGACCGTCCGCGTAGTCGTACCAGATGGGGACGCTGGCGGGCGGGCGCCCGTTGTCCGCTGCCACCGACAGCACGGCGACGCGGACGTCCTGGAGGAACTGCTGCCGGTCCTGCTCTGAGAAGGCCTTCACGACTCGGGCAACGCGAGTGCTCGGCGGGGCTATTCCCCGGTCCGATCAGACGGTGAATCCGCCGTCGACGTTCCAGTTGGCGCCCGTCACGAAGCCGGACTCGCGGCCGGCCAGGAATCCGACGATCGCGGCGACGTCCGTCGTGTGGCCGTAGCGGCCCAGCGGCATGATCTTCTTGAGGCTCTCGGGGAAGTCCCCGCCGTCGTCGGGGTTGGCGTCGGTGTCGATGGGGCCGGGCTGCACGTTGTTGACGGTGATGCCGCGGGGGCCGAGTTCGCGGGCCAGGCCACGGGTGAACGACGACACCGCGCCCTTGGTGAGCGCGTACACCGACAGTCCCGGCCCGGGCACCCGGTCGGCGTTGATGCTGCCGATGTTGATGATCCGCCCGCCGTCGGTCAGGTGCGGCACCGCGGCCTGAGTCGTCCAGAAGACGCTGCCCACGTTGACGGCGATCATCCGGTCGTACTGGTCGGCGGTGTAGTCCTCGACGGCCGCGATGGCCACGACCGCGGCGTTGTTCACGACGACGTCCAGGCCGCCCAGCTCGCGGACCGTCTGCTCGACCGCGGCGACGTTCTGGGCGGGATCGCCGGCGTCCGACCGGATCGCGAGGGCGGTGCCACCCGAGGCGGCGACGTCGGCGACGAGCTTCTCGGCGTCGGCGGCCGAGGAGGCGTAGGTGAAGGCGACGGCGGCGCCGCCCGCGGTCAGCCGCCGGACGATCTCGGCGCCGATGCCGCGCGAACCTCCGGTTACCAGCGCCCGCTTGCCGGCCAGGGGTGTGGTGCTCATCGTGAACGACCTCTCGGTGAATTACGAACCGTAGTGTTACTTATTACGCTGGGTGAAGCCGGGCGGCAGTGAAAGTCATTCCTGGTGTGACCGGCATCACATGAAGGAGGTCAGCAGTGGCAGTCGGCCGGCCGCGCGAGTTCGATCCCGACGACGTCGAGGAGCAGGCGATGACGCTGTTCTGGGAGCGCGGGTTCGACGCCGTCTCGATCTCCGACGTCACTGCCGCGACCGGCGTGAACCGCCGCAGCGTGTACGCCGAGTTCGGCTCGAAGGAGCAGCTGTTCGCACGCGCGATGCGGCGTTACCTCGCCGGTCCCGGCGGCTACACGACGATGGCGCTGGCCATGCCCACCGCGCGCGACGTCGCCCACGCGATGGTGCACGGTGCAGTCGAGGCGGTCAGTGGCGAGACGCGGGGGTGCCTCACCGTCGGGCGGGCGCCCGGGCTCGCCGACCTACGGGAGGCCGGCGTGCGCGAACTCGCCGCGCGCTTCGACGTCGCGGCGGAGCGTGGCGAGCCGGTGGGCGACGACACGCTGACCCTCGCCCGGTGGATCTCGGCCGTGTGCCAGGGAATCTCGATACAGGCCACGGGCGGAGCCGGCCGGGACGAGCTGCACGCCGTCGCGGACCGGGCGATGGCCGGCTGGCCGGAGACGTGACCGTCCGGCCGGCACGGGAACCGGCAGCCGTCGCGCTCGCCGTGGTCCTCGCGGTGCTCGGCAGCATCGCGATCCAGGTCCTCGAGGACGTCACGATCCGGGTGGCCATCGGCGTCGCGGTGACCGTGGCGCTGCTGGGGTTCGGAGTCCTGCTGCGCCGGCGAGCGGGATGCGAGGGTCCGGCCGACACCGTGCTCGCCCTCGGCGCCGTCTCGGTCTTCGGCTGGGCCTCCGCCATCATCACCGCGAACGGGTCGGTGGCGCACTGGATCTCGACCGCGTCGCTCCCGGCCGTGTTCCTCGTGGTGAACTCCACGAAGCTGATCTCGGTGGCCGTCCTGCTCGCCATCGCCGTCGGCTATCGCTGGTCGCCGCGGCGGCTCCTCGTCACCAGGGGCAGGCTCGACGCACCGACCGGCGTTCCGGGACTGCGGTGGTCGGTGGCCGGCCCGCTGGTGATCGTCGTGGTCTCCGTCTTCTTCCTCACCGATCCCGCCGTGCTGGACCGGGCGTCCGGCGCCAGTGGTCTCGTCGGCGTCCTGGTGGGCGCGCTGCCACTGCTGGTCGTCGGGCCCGGCGTCGCGCTCGTCGTGTCCGCGGCCGTCTTCGGCGTCGGCCACGTCACGGGCAGTCCGGGAGGCGTCACCGGCGTGCTCTTCACCTTCGTCTTCGGTCTCGTCACGGGGTTGGCGATGCTGCAGAACCGGGGCACCGCCTGGAACACGACCATCCACTTCTTCGCGGACCTCGCTGCGATCACCAGCATCGTCATCCTCGGTACGACGTAGTCGCGTCGCCGGTCGAACCGGAGTCGGACAGTAAGCTCGCGACGTGACCGGCGAGCCCCGCCCCGAACTCCAACGAGACGCCGAGCGCACCCGCGCCGACCTCCTCGCCGTCGCCACCGAGGTGTTCGCGGAGTCGGGTTACTCGGGAGCCCGGGTCGACGAGATCGCCGAGCGCACCCGCACCACCAAGCGGATGATCTACTACTACTTCGGTGGCAAGGAAGGCCTCTACATGGCCGTGCTGGAGAGCGCCTACCGCGGCATCCGCGAGGCCGAGCAGCGCCTGCAGGTCGACCACGTCGACCCGGTGGTGGCCATCCGCAACCTCGCCGAACTGACCTTCGACCACCATCTCGACCACCAGGCATTCATCCGTCTCGTGGCGATCGAGAACATCCACCGTGGCGAGTACATCGGTCGGATCGACTCCCTGCGCACACTCGGCCAGCCCGCGACCTCGCTGCTGGACGAGATCCTGGCCCGCGGACACGAGCAGGGGGTGTTCCGGGCCGACGTCGACGCGCTCGACGTGCACCTCCTCATCAGCTCGTACTGCGTGTTCCAGGTGGCGAACCGCTACACCTTCGGGTTCCTGTTCGACGTGGACTTCACCGAGACCACTCGGCGCGCCCACCTGCGTCGCATGATCGGCGACGTCGTCGTCGGCTGGCTCACCACGCACTGACGAGCGATCCGCCTCACACGATGTCCTTGACGAGACGTGGGCCACAGTGCTCTACTTTTACGAACGTACTAGTTCGTACATTAGTTGGGACGGTGACGCAGTGGCTCGCAGCCCGTATCTGGTCGGCCTGGTCGGACAGGGCGTCGGCCCGTCGCTGACCCCGGCCATGCACATGGCCGAGGGTCGGGCCCACGGCCTCGACTACGTCTACCGCACGATCGATCTCACCTCCGCGGGCCTCGCCGCCGATCAGATCGGGGACGTCCTCACGTGGGCGCGCGCCCTCGGCTTCGACGCACTCAACGTCACCCACCCCTGCAAGCAGTCGGTGATCCCGCACCTCGACGACCTCGACGACGGGGCCAGAGCGCTCGGTGCGGTGAACACGGTGGTGTTCCAGGCGCACGGCACCATCGGCCACAACACCGACGCGCCCGGCTTCGGCACGGGGTTCGCCGAGGGCCTGCCCGGTGCCGCGACGTCGAACGTCGTCCTGCTGGGCGCCGGCGGTGCGGGTGCCGCGGTCGGGCATGCACTCCTGGACCTCGGCGCCGAGCACCTCACCGTCGTCGACCTCGACGTCGAGCGGGCCACGGCGCTCGCCGGCGACCTCGGCGCGCGGCACCGCGACGCCCGCGTCGACGCATCGGCATTCGACAAGCTCTCGATCCTGTTGCCGCACAGCGACGGTGTCGTGCACTGCACCCCCACCGGCATGGCCGACCACCCGGGCATGCCGTTCGACGCCGGCCTGCTGCACCCCGAACTGTGGGTGGCCGACATCGTCTACCGGCCGCTCGACACGGCGCTGCTGACCGCTGCCCGTCGCGCCGGGTGCCGGACCCTCGACGGCGGACACATGGCCGTCCACCAGGCGGCCATCGCCTTCGAACTGATCACCGGCATCGCCCCGGATGCCGACCGGATGTCACGCCACTTCCGCACGCTCGCCCAGTAGTCACCGCCAAGTTCACCGAGGAACGTAGGAGGAACCGATGAGCATCACCGACAGCACCCCACCCGACGGCGTCCCCGCCGCCGCACCGGAACGGACGCCGAAGAAGGCCGCCCTGGCCAGCTTCATGGGCAGCGCCGTCGAGTATTACGACTTCTTCGTGTTCGGTTTCGTTGCGGCTCTGGTGTTCCCGAAGATCTTCTTCCCCGAGGGCAACGAGACCGTGGCCCTGGCGCAGTCCTTCGCGACCCTGGGCGTCGCCTACCTGGCCCGGCCGATCGGTGCGTTCGTGATCGGCCACTTCGGCGACCGGATCGGGCGCCGCAACGTCCTGATGTTCACGCTCGTCCTCATGGGCGCATCGACCTTCGCCATCGGCTGCCTCCCGACGTACGGTGCGGTCGGGGTGCTCGCGCCCATCCTGCTGGTGACGTGCAGGCTGCTGCAGGGCTTCTCGGCCGCGGGGGAGCAGGCCGGCGCCAGTTCGCTGACCCTCGAGCACTCGCCCGACCACCAGCGCGCGTTCTTCACGTCCTGGACGCTGACCGGAACCCAGGGCGGTCTGATCCTCGCCTCGCTCGTCGTCATTCCCGTCGTCGCCCTCCCCGACGAGGACCTGTACTCCTGGGGCTGGCGAGTTCCGTTCTGGCTGAGCGCATTCGTGGTCGTGGTCGCCTACTTCATCCGGCGCCGACTGCACGAGACGCCCGAGTTCGAGGACGCCAAGGCCAGCGGCACGATCGCCAAGATGCCGCTGGCGCCGCTGATGCGCAATCACTGGCGCGACGTCCTGCGGGTGATCTTCTGCGCGATGATCGCCGCCGTGTCGACGGTGTTCGCCAACCTGGCCATCGCCTACGGCAAGAAGATGGGCCTCAACGCCGACGAGACCCTGTGGCTGGTCGTCGTCGCGAACATCGTGGCGCTGGGCACCCAGCCGCTGTTCGGCAAGCTCGCCGACAAGATCGGACGCAAGCCGGTGTTCATCTACGGCGCACTGTCGTCGGCGATCCTGATGCCCTTCTACCTGCTGTCGATGAGCGGCGGCAACGACCTGCTGATGTTCGCCCTGGCGATCGCGACGTTCTCGTTCGGCTACGCCGCCGCCAACGCCGTGTGGCCGTCGTTCTACGGTGAGATGTTCTCCACGCGTGTTCGGTTCTCCGGCTTGGCGATCGGCACCCAGCTGGGCTTCCTGGTCGCCGGTTTCGCCCCGGCCATCGTCACCGCGCTGGGCGGCGTGGAGGAGGGTGGCTGGGTGGTCATCAGCATCTTCACCGCCGTCGTCTGCCTGATCGCCACCGCCGCCGCGCTGACGGCGCGGGAGACCAAGGACGTCACGACCGCGGAGTTGGGTGGCACGGAGCCCGCCGCGGCGCGCAAGCTCGTCGACCACTAGGAAGGGACCGTGCAGAACACGACGACGGTGGCCACCGACTCCGACAGCGCGGTCGCCGACCAGCAGGCGATCAGCGCGGAGATCGCGACGATCGCGGCCGACTACGAGCGCGCCGGGGCCGAGGAGACGCAGCCCCGGCTCGACTACGGGCCCTACCGCAGCAGCCTGCTGCGGCACCCCACCAAGGACCTGCACCACGCCGACCCGGAGGGCGTCGAACTCTGGACGCCGTGCTTCTCCGAGCGCGACGTCAACCCGCTCGAGGCGGACCTCACCATCCAGCACGGGGGTGAGCCGATCGGCGAGCGGATGGTGGTGACCGGCCGGGTGGTCGACGGCGACGGCAGGCCGGTGCGGCGTCAGCTCGTCGAGATCTGGCAGGCCAACGCGGGCGGGCGCTACATCCACAAGCGGGACCAGCATCCCGCGGCGATCGACCCGAACTTCACCGGCGTCGGCCGCTGCCTGACCGACGACGACGGCACCTACCGGTTCACCACCATCAAGCCGGGACCGTACCCGTGGAAGAACCACCGCAACGCCTGGCGGCCGGCACACATCCACTTCTCGCTGTTCGGAACGGAATTCACGCAGCGGATGATCACCCAGATGTACTTCCCGAACGACCCGCTGTTCCCGCTCGACCCGATCTACCAGGCCATCACCGACCCCGAGGCGCGCGACCGCCTCGTCGCCGCCTACGACCACGACGTCACCACCCACGAGTGGGCCACCGGATACCGCTGGGACATCGTGCTGAGCGGTGCCTCGCGGACGCCCGTGGAGGAAGACCGATGAGCACCCCGATGACCGCCACGCCGGGACAGACCGTCGGACCCTTCTTCGGTTACGCCCTGCCGTTCGACCGGTGCCACGAACTCGTGCCGCCGGGATCGCCGAACGCCGTCCACGTGTCCGGCATCGTCACCGATGGCGCCGACCGCCCCGTGCCCGACGCGCTGCTGGAGATCTGGCAGGCCGACGCCGACGGCGCGGTGCCCCGGTCCGCCGGGTCGCTGCGCAGGGACGGGTTCACCTTCACCGGCTGGGGGCGGGCGAGCACCGGCGACGACGGCCGGTACTCCTTCTCCACCGTCGTCCCCGGCCCGTCCCAGCCGGGAGCGGCGCCGTTCATCCTGGTCACCGTCTTCGCCCGAGGGCTGCTCAACCGGCTGTTCACCCGCGCCTACGTGCCCGGCGACCACCTCGCGGACGACCCGCTGCTGGCGTCGCTGCCGCCCGACCGCCGGGACACGCTCATCGCCTCCCGCGACGCCGGCGGGCTGCGCTTCGACGTCCGCCTGCAGGGTCCCCGCGAGACGGTCTTCCTGCGCTACCCCGGGCACCAGCGGTGACGGACCTGTTCTGGCCGGGCGACCACCTCGCCGGCGACCTGATGAGCGACGAGGCCTTCCTCGCCGCGATGGTCGCGGTGGAGCAGGCGTGGCTGGGCTGCCTCGTCGACGCAGGCATCGCCCCGCCGGACGCCCGGGCCGAGCTGTCCACGTCGGAGGGCGATGCGGAGGCGATCGCGCGCCGCGCCGACGTCGACGGCAACCCCGTCAGCGCACTGGTCGCGATCCTGCGGGACCGGTCGGAGCCTGCGACGGCACGCTGGCTGCACCGCGGTCTGACGAGCCAGGACGTTCTCGACACGGCGATCGTGGTCTGCGTGCGCGACGTGCTGATCAGGGTCGGCGTCGAATGCGCAGCCCAGGTGCGTGCGCTCGCCGATCTCGCCGAACGCCACCGCGGCACCGAGGCTTTGGCTCGCACGCTCACCCAGGCGGCGCTACCCAGCACCCTGGGCGCGAAGGTCGCCCGCTGGCTCGACGGCGTACTGGACGCCGCGGAACCGCTGGCCGCACTGCGGACGTCACTGCCCGTCCAGATCGGCGGCGCGGTGGGAACACTGGCCGCCACCACCGAACTGGCCGGGTCGGTCGACGGCGCGCTCGCCCTGAGCGACGCGTTGGCCGACGAACTGGTCCTGGCGCCCACCCTGCCGTGGCACACCACGCGCTCACCGATCACCCGGATCGGGGACGCGCTGGTGACGTGCTGCGACGCGTGGGGACACATCGCCGCCGACGTGGCGACGGGCAGTCGCCCCGAACTCGGTGAACTGGCCGAGGGAAGCGGCGGCGGGTCGTCGACCATGCCGCACAAGAACAACCCGGTGCGGTCGGTGCTGATCCGACGCGCCGCGCTCACCGCGGGCCCGCTCGGTGCCACCCTGCACGCCGCGTCGGCGGGCAGCGTCGACGAACGCTCCGACGGCGCGTGGCACGCGGAGTGGGCCACGCTGCGGACGCTCGCGCGGCGCACCGTCGTCGCCGCCGCGCACACCTCCGAACTCGTCACCGGGCTGCGGATCGACGAGTCCCGTGTCGCGGCCAACCTCGCCGCCGCAGACGGCCTGCTCTCCGAGCAGCGGGCGATGGCCGAATTGACCGGTCGTCCACCACTTTCCGACTACGCGGGGGCGGCCGACCGCTTCGTCGAGGCAACGCTGAGCCGCGCCCGCCGCTTCCTCGAGGAGTCCTCGTGACCGTTCCCGAACTCGCCGCCGTCGACTTCGGCGGACCCGCCGACGGTCCGGTGATCCTGCTCGGCCCGTCGCTGGGCACCTCGGCGGCCACGCTGTGGGGCGACGTCGCCGACGCACTCGTCTCGCGTGCCCGCATCGTCGGCTGGGACCTCCCCGGCCACGGTCGCAGCGCCCCCGCCGAGGCGTTCACCATCGCCGACCTCGCCGTCGCCGTCCTCGCGCTCGCGGACCGGATCGGCGCCGAGACCTTCCACTACGCAGGCGATTCGATCGGTGGCGCCGTCGGTCTCCAGGTGGCCCTGGACGCGCCGGACCGGGTGAGCACCGCGACGCTGATGTGCACCGGCGCGGCGATCGGCACTCCGGACGGCTGGCGCGAACGTGCCGCGACCGTGCGCGCCGAGGGCATCGCCCCCATGGTCGCCTCGTCGCCGCAGCGCTGGTTCGCACCGGGATTCGTCGAGCGGCACCCCGGTGTCGCGGCAGCGCTCCTCGACGGGTTGAGCCACACCGATCCGGAGTCCTACGCGCAAGCGTGCGAGGCGCTGGCCGACTTCGACGTCGCACCGCGACTGCGCGAGATCACCGCACCCGTCCTCGCGATCGCGGGCCGAGACGACGTGCCGACTCCGCCGGAGTCGTTGCAGCGCATCGCCACCGGAGTGCCGAACGGCGAGTTCGTCGTCCTCGACGGCGTTGGCCACCTCGCACCGGCCGAGGCGCCGGACCGGGTCGCCGCGCTCATCGCGGAGAACGTCGGGCTGCCCCCGACGCCGTCCTCGAACACCCTCGACGACGTGTACCGCGACGGCATGGCCGTCCGACGCGAGGTGCTCGGTGATGCGCACGTCGACCGGGCGGTGTCCGCCACCACCGACCTGACGGCGGACTTCCAGCGCATGATCACCGAGTACGCCTGGGGTGGCATCTGGACGCGACCCGGGCTGGACCGACGCAGCCGCTCGATGATCACGCTGACCGCCCTGATCGCGCGCGGCCACCACGAGGAGTTCGCGATGCACGTGCGCGCCGCGCGCCGCAACGGGCTGAGCAACGACGAGATCAAGGAGCTGATCATGCAGACCGCGATCTACTGCGGTGTGCCGGACGCCAACTCCGCGTTCCGCATCGCCGCCGACGTGCTGTCCGACTACGACAACGGGGGCGGTGCCGGATGACGCCGACCGCCCCGGTCCCGAAGCCGCACGTCAAGACGATCGCCACCGTGTGCCTGTCCGGCACGCTCGACGACAAGCTCGTCGCCGCCGCGCACGCGGGGTTCGACGGGATAGAACTGTTCGAGCCGGACCTCGTCGCCTCGACGTCGAGTCCGGCGGAGATCCGCAGGCGCTGCCAGGATCTCGGGCTGGAAATCGTCCTCTACCAACCGTTCCGCGATCTCGACAGCACCGACCCCGATCAGTTCGCGCGCAACCTGATCCGGCTCGACCGCAAGTTCGACGTCATGGCGGAACTCGGCGTCGACCTGATCCTGGTCTGTTCCAACGCATCGGCCGACGCGGTCGCGGACGTGGATCAGCTCGCCGCCCAACTTCGCGAGGCGGGCGACCTCGCGAGCCGTCGAGGCACCCGGATCGCGTACGAGGCGCTGGCGTGGGGCCGCGAGGTCGACCTGTGGCAGCAGTCCTGGGACGCGGTCCGACGGGCCGACCATCCTGCGGTCGGCCTGTGCCTGGACAGCTTTCACATCCTGTCGCGGTCGTCGACCATCGACGAACTGGCCGAGGTCCCGGGCGACAAGATCTTCTTCCTCCAGCTCGCCGACGCGCCGCACAAGGACATGGACGTGCTGCAGTGGAGCAGGCACTACCGGCTCTTCCCGGGGGAGGGGGCGTTCGACCTCGTCGACTTCACCGCGTCGGTACTGCGTGCCGGGTACCGCGGTCCGCTGTCGCTGGAGGTGTTCAACGACGTCTTCCGGCAGTCCTCGCCGGTGCGCACCGCCATCGACGCCGTCCGCTCACTGGGAGCGCTCGAGGCGGGCCTCGACGACGCGCTGCCGCGGCAGCGATTCGACGCGGCCTTCGTCGAACTGAGCGTCACGCCGACCAACCTCGCCGTCGCCGAGAGTGCCCTGTCCGCGCTGGGTTTCACGCCGTCGGCGACGCACCGGTCGAAGCGCGTGACCGCCTGGACGCAGTCCGCGGCCACCATCCTGGTCACGGTCACCACCGACGCGCCCGAGGACGATTCCTCGGCGATCGCCGCCATCGCCTTCGACGCGGAGGACCCGACGGGTTTCGCCGCGTCCGCCGAGGGGCTCAACGTCTCGGCCCTGCCGCGCGTGGTGCGCCCGGGTGAGGCCGACCTGCCCGCGGTCGCGGCACCCGACGGCGTGTCGGTGTTCTTCGTCTCCACCACGAGCGGCGGCCTCGACTGGCGACGCGACTTCGACCCCGTACCGGGGGCCGACGGCGAGACCGGCGCGGGCATCACCGGGATCGACCACGTCTCGGTCACCGCGCCCTTCGACCGCTACGACGAGAGCGTCCTGTTCTACCGCTCGGTGCTGGGCATGCGCACCGACGAGGTGGCGGAGTATCCCGGACCCTACGGGTTGGTGCGCAGCCATCTGCTCCGCGCGGATCCATCCGGATTCGGCGTGGCGCTGGACGGTCCGCTGCTGCGGCGAGGGAAGTGGACGCCGGGCGTGCAGACCCCGCAGCACGTCGCGTTCGTCACCGACGACGTCATCGCCACCCTGAACGCACTGCCCCCCGACGCCCCGATCCTGCGCATCCCCGCCAACTACTACGTGGATCTTCGGGCCAGGCTGGACCTCACCGACGAGTTCGTGGAGTCGCTCCGCGAGGCGAACGTGCTGTACGACCGGAACGCGCACGGGGAGTACCTGCACGCCTACACCACGGTGATCGGGTCGCAGGTCTACTTCGAGATCATCGAGCGCCGCGGTGACTACCGCGGCCGCCCGCTCGCCGACGCACCGATCCGGATGGCCGCCCACGTCGCCGCCCGCCGTGGGAAGGCGACGACGAGCGGGTGACGCGTTCGCCCTGAGCGCAATCCTTCTCGGCCTATGCCGATCTTGTTCTCAGTCCCGTCTCAGTGACGACCCGCACGGTGGAGTGATGACGACCCCGCCGCCCCCCATGGGCCCACCACCACCGCACCACATGGCGTGGAACTACCCGCCGCCCGTGCAGGTCGCCCCGCCGCCACCCGCGGCGCCGCACCCCAAGCCCCGTCGCACCGCACTGATCGTCGGCGCCGCCGCGGCCATCGCCGTCGTCAGCGGAGGCATCGGCGCCACGACGGCGGTCGCCGTCGACCGCACCCACGACGTCCCCTCCGTCGGTCAGACCACGGTGGCGTCGAGGCCCGCGTCCCAGTCCCCGGCCACGCAGCCGGCCGGCTCCGTCGAGGACGTCGCCAAGAAGGTCATGCCCAGCGTCGTGAAGATCTCGCTGGAGATGGGCGATCAGGGGTCCGAGGGTTCGGGCATCGTGCTGAGCCCCGACGGCCTGATCCTGACGAACAATCACGTCGTGGCACCGGCAGCGGGCGACGCGCCCGGCGCCCGGCCCGCCGCCATGAACGGCGACGACGGCGGAATCACCAAGAAGGTCACGTTCTCCGACGGCCGCAGCGTCTCGTTCTCGGTCGTCGGCACCGACCCCACCGGAGACCTCGCGGTCATTCGCGCAGAGGGAGTTTCGGGTCTCGCGCCGATCGCGATCGGATCGTCCAAGGACGTGCAGGTCGGTGAACGGGTCGTCGCGATCGGCTCACCGCTCGGCCTGCAGGGCACGGTGACCACCGGCATTGTCAGCGCGTTGAACCGGCCCGTGGCGGCCGGCGAGGGCGGGCAGGGTGGTGCCGTGTCGGTGCTCGAGGCCCTGCAGACCGATGCGGCGATCAACCCGGGCAACTCCGGTGGCGCCCTGGTGAACATGAACGGCGAACTGATCGGCGTGAACTCGGCCATCGCCAGCATGGGTGGCGGCGGCGGTCCCGGATCCGATGGCGGACAGGCCGGTTCCATCGGCCTCGGCTTCGCGATCCCGTCCGATCAGGCCAAGCGCATCGCCGACGAGCTGGTGTCCACCGGAACCGCGACGCACGGATCCCTCGGCGTCCAGCTGACCGGCAACCCGGACGCCGGGGGCGGCGTCGCCATCGCCGGTGTCTCTGCGGACGGCCCGGCTGCCGCCGCCGGAGTGCCCGGTGGCTCGGTCATCACGAAGATCGACGACCAGGTCATCGACGGACCCGAGGCGCTGGTGGCCGCGGTCCGCTCCAGGGCACCCGGCGACACCGTCTCGGTGACCTACGTCGTCGGTGGTGCGCCCGCCACCGCGCAGGTGACGCTCGGCAAGGCCTGACCTCAGTCCTTGCGCCGGGGAGCCGGGCGTCGCTTCGACGTCTTCGACTCCCCGGATGCGGCATTCGGGTCGGCCGACAGACCCGTGATGCGCCCGATGGTGCCGACCCCCGGGATGTTCTGCACGGCACGGACGGCCTGATCGCCGCGTGCGACGACTGCCTCCAGCTGCGGTATCAACCGGTCGATGGCCTCGAACGTTGGGTCGGCGAGCGCCAGGTACCTCTCGAGCCTGTCGAGGTTCTTGTTCAGCCGTTCGGTCGCAGCGGCCAGGTTCTCGATGAGGCCGGGTAGTTGCGCCACGATCTGCGCGGACGCGGTGGGAACCCGGAACGCTCCGCTCGCGAGGTCCTGCGCAGCCTGGGCGGCGGCCTGCGCCGCGGCGCGGAGGTCCCCGGGCGGCGGCTTTCCCTTGTCGGTCATGCCCTCAACTGTGGCGCAGCGCCGCGCGCAGCGAGGTGGTTTGACCGGAGTCGCCGGCTACGCGTCGGGCACGAAGTGGGTGTCGGCGCCCGTCGTGAACACCACGTAGGCCCGCTTCCACGGCTCGTCGTTCACCAACCGCCACTCGTGGCCCGTCCCGGTGTGGTCGATCGCCAGCAGGACGTCGCCGGGGTGGATCGTGAACGTCTCGCCGCCGACGGTCGAGAACTCCAGGACGCCCGACAGCGTGATGACGTACTGCGGGATCGGATCGTTGTGCCAGTCGAACGACGAGTGCGCCGCGGTCTCCTTGAACTCGATGGACTCGGCACCCACGAGCGCTCCGGCGGCGATGCTGCCGCGTTCGACGTGGGAGTTGCCATCGGGGCCGGTGTAGAGGCGGAATGCTCGGATCATCGTCGTCCTTCTGTCGGTGGGCGGTACGCGGTCAACTCTGCCCGGTCGGGACGCTCCCGTGATCCCGGCTGTCGGGAGACCCGGGTGGCCGCTAGCTGGAACCGCGGCATACGCCTGCGGGTGGCAGGCTGGCAGCACCGGACAGACGACGTAGGGGAGATCCATGACGCAGGGACCGTTCGCAGTGTTGGGCGCCACCGGTGCGCAGGGAGGTGCCGTGGTGACCGCTCTGCTCGAGCGTGGCGCCGCCGTGCGCGGCATCACCCGCCGCACGGACTCGCCGGCGGCGGTCCGGTTGCGCGAGGCGGGCGTCGAGGTGGTGTCGGCCGACCTCTCCGACGAGGCGTCGGTGGCGGCGGTGTTCGACGGAACGAGCGGTGCCTACGCGCTGACGACGCCATTCGAGGAGGGGCCGTCGGCGGAGATCGCGCAGGGCCAGACCATCCTCGCCGCAGCGACATCCGCGCGCGTGCCCCATCTCGTGTTCAGTTCGGTGGCGGACGCCGATCAGCGCACCGGCATCCCGCACTTCGACAGCAAGGCCGTCGTCGAGCAGTCGCTCGCGGCGTCCGGGCTGTCCTACACCATCGTTGGGCCGACCTATTTCTACGACAACCTGCTCAGCGGCGTCGACGACATCAAGGCCGGTGTCCTCGAACTCGCCGTGCCCGCGGACAAGGGACTGCAGCAACTGTCCCGCCGCGACCTCGGGCGCTTCGTCGCCGCCATCCTCCTCGACCCCGAGCCGCACCGCGGGGCGCGCATCGACATCGCCTCGGACGAGCCGACACCGCGCCAGATGGCGGAGGTGCTCGCGGGTGCGGTCGGTCGACCGGTCGACCTGGTCACCGACGATCCCGCCGACATCGAATCCGAGGACATGCGGGCCATGTTCGGCTTCCTGTCCCGCGGCGGATACACGGTGGACATCGCCGACCTGCACGCGCGGTTTCCCGGCATCGGCTGGCAGTCGTTCGGCGACTGGGTGAGCACCGACTTGGCGGCCGCGCTGTGACGGGCTCTCAGCGCGAGCGGTGAAGCAGGCTGTCGCGCAGGCGCATCGGGACCACCAGTCCGATCGCCATCGCGGCGGTCACCGTGACGGCGACCGCTCCGTCGGAGGCGGTGGCGGTGAGCACCTGCGCCGACGAGTTCCCCGGCAGCTGCATGACGCCGCTGAGCATCCGGAACACGAACATGCCCGGGACGAGTGACACGACGGCGGCGAAACCGATAGCCGCGAACGGCATTCGCAGGAAGTGCGACAGCGGCACCAGCAGGACACCGACCACCAGGCAGGCCAGCAGCGCGGCCGTGGCGAGGCTCGTCCCCACCACGCTCAGCGCCCACCAGTGCACGCCGTGGGCGGCCATCCCGGCGAGCACGGGCCATCCGATCATGCGGTACGGCATCGAGAAGTAGACCGAGTACGACGCGGCGGCCACCGCCGCGGCCAGCACGTCGAGGTACAGGGGCACCGCGGCGGTGACCCCGGTGACCGGCAACGCCTGGCCTCCCGCGTGCAGACCGACGACCAGGCCCAGGGCGATCGACACGAGAACCATTGCGGCGAACGTGATCCGGGCCGCGCCGAGCGACGTCCGCAGCGACAGCAGGTCGAGTGCGCCGTTGAGGATGTGCGGTCCGGGGACCAGGATCATGGCGGGGCACAGCGCGACGATGCCTGCGGCGGCGCCCAGGTTCAGGTGCACCGCCGCCGCGCCGACGAGCCCGGCCACCACCGCTGCGACGAAGGCCTGGATCAGGACGCCGACGCCGAACCGCCCCAGCGCCCGACGCAGCGCGCCACCGACGGCGGCACTGGCGGCGGCCAGCAGGACGGCACGGACGTCGTCGGCGCCGAAGATCACCGCGAGGGCACCCGAGCCGGTCGCGCAGGCGAGCACGAAGACGCCGGCGTGCGACGGCCGCAGCGTCGCGGCGGCCGAGAGTCCGGCCGCGACGTCCGCCAGGTCGAGGGGACCGTCCTCCGCACGGTCGATCACCCGCATCGCGGCGGCGACGCGTCGCATGTTGATCGACGTCGGCGTCACGGCCGCCACGCGCGGTCGGTCGCCGACCAGGATCAGCGACGCCCACGACGGGATCAGCCGGCTACGGACGCCGAGCCCCGAGTTCAGCCGGTCGACGGCGAGCAGCGTCGTGCTGGTGGACTGACCGTTGTCCTGCAGGAGGACGGCGGCGTCGAGCACGGTGTCGAGCGGGTCCGCGGGGCGCTGCTCACTCACTGGTGACTCCTAGAACGGTCCGACCATGTCGGCCGGTACGACGATGCGGTCGAAGTCCTCGGCGCTGATCTTCCCCGATGCGAGCGCGGCCTCACGCAGGGTGCCACCGGTGCGGTCGGCGTCGTGGGCGATCGCCGACGCGGCGTCGTAGCCGATCACCGGCGACAGCGCCGTCACCAGCATCAGGGAGCGGTCGACGAAGTCGGTGATCCGATCGCGGTTGACGTCGATGCCCTCGATGCAGAACTCACGGAACTTCTCGCAGGCGTCGCCGAGAATGCGCGCGGAGTGCAGGAAGTCGTTGATGATGATCGGGCGCATGGCGTTGAGCTGGAAATTGCCCTGCGAGCCCGCGATCGCCAGCCCCGAGTCGTCGGCGATGACCTGGATGCAGACCATGACCATCGCCTCGCACTGGGTGGGGTTGACCTTGCCCGGCATGATCGAACTGCCGGGCTCGTTGGCGGGCAGGCGGAGTTCGGCGAGGCCCGCGCGCGGTCCCGACGCGAGCCAGCGGATGTCGTTGGCGATCTTCATCAGCGTGACGGCGAGCCCGCGCAGCGCGGCGCCCGCCGCGACGATCGCGTCCAGCCCGCCGAGCGCCTCGAACTTGTTCGGAGCGGTGGCGAACGGCCTGCCGGTCAGCTCGGCGATCTCGGCGGCGATGTCCGGTCCGAAGTCGTGCGGCGCGTTCAGCCCGGTGCCGACGGCCGTGCCGCCCGCGGCCAGCCGGTACAGCTCGCCCTGCGACGCCTCGACCCGGTCGATGGCCGTCCGGAGCTGCGCGGCCCAGCCGGACCACTCCTGGCCGACGGTCAGCGGGACGGCGTCCTCGAGGTGGGTGCGGCCGATCTTCACCAGGTCGTTCCACGTCCCGCCGGTCGTGGCGATCGCCTGCTGGAGGTCGTTCGCCCGGGGCAGGAGCCTGTCCTGGATCTCGAGGATGGCGGCGATGTGCATCGCCGTCGGGAAGGTGTCGTTGGAGGACTGGCCCATGTTGACGTCGTCGTTCGGGTGGATGGGCGTCTTGGATCCCAGGTCGCCGCCGACGAGTTGGACCGCGCGGTTGCCGATGACCTCGTTGACGTTCATGTTCGACTGCGTGCCGGATCCGGTCTGGAAGACGTAGAGCGGGAAGTTCTCGTCCAGTTCCTTGCCGATCACCTCGTCGCAGACCTGGCTGATGACGTCGGCCTTCCACTGCGGCAGTCGGCCGGCGCGAGCGTTGACGCGCGCCGCGGCCTTCTTCACGTAGCCGTAAGCGTGATAGACCTCCTTCGGCATCTTGTCGTTGCCGATGGAGAAGTGGATGAGGGACCGCTGGGTCTGCGCACCCCAGTACCTGTCGGCCGGGACGTCGATGGTGCCCATGGAGTCCGATTCAGCGCGCGTGCCGGTGGCGTCGATGCCGATGGGGACGTCGAGGATCGTCGGCGGCGAGGTCTCGTGCGATGTCATGCCTCAAGCCTTGCCGAGACGGGGAGCGGAGTCGTCGACGCTAGCGGGGAGCGGCGTGTTGCCGCGAGCCCGACCCAGCACTGGGGGCTAGCGGGGTGGCGGGCGGTGCTGGTTGCGTCGAGGCAGCGCTGGTGGCTGCTATCGCTCGCACGTCGCGACCGTCAGCGCTGTCTCGGTGCGAGCGACGAGCTACCAGCCCGCGTTGCGTGCAAGGTCGATGGCGTACTGGTTGACGAAGGTGCCCGCCGACGCCTCGCCCTGGCCGCACGAACCGTCCGACTCGCCGGGACGCTTCACCCACAGGAAGGCGTCGACGTTGCCGTTGCCGGTGTTCGCGGTCGGGGCGACGCCGAGGGCACGGCCGCTCGGGTTGCACCAGTAGTACTCGCCCTCGGCCGGGCCTGCGCCGTTGCGCGAGGTGTCGATGACGTACGGCTTGCCGCCCGTCATGCCGGAGATCGCGTCGCCGTAGCCGATCTCCTCCTCGGTGGTGAAGAAGTTGGCGGTGTTGAGGCTGAAGCCCCGCGCCTTGGCGACGCCGACCTGGTTCAGCCGGTTGGCCATCTCGTCGGCGGCGGTCCACCGGGAGTGGCCGGCGTCGACGTACACGGCGGTGCCCGGGTTGCGGGTAAGCGTGTCGACGGCGTAGCTCATGAGGTCGAAGCGCTCCTGGCGCTGGTCGCCCGACAGGCAGTCGGCCATGGCGAGTGCGTCGGGTTCGAGGATGACGGCGGCCGGGCCGCCGCCGATGGCGCCCGCGACGCCGTCGATCCACCCCTTGTACGCGCCGGCGGAACCGAACCCGCCCGCGGCGAAGCTGCCGCAGTCGCGGTGCGGGAGCGCGTAGAGCGCCAGCACGGGCATGGTGCCCGCGGCCTGAGCCGTGGCGATGTACTTGGCGTCGACGGCGGGGGTGGACCGGTTGTCCATCCAGTACGCCGTCGGGGTGTTGGCGATGGCGTCGAGCTGGGGGCTCCCGGCGCCGGCGGCGGCGCGCCGCGCCTTGGAGTCCGGGTTGACGTAGAAGGGCATCCCCGCCAGCGGGTTGCCGTCGGCGGCCAAGCGGACCGCGGGGGTGGGCGCGGAGGGCGCCGGTTCGGCGACCACGCCGACGGCGGCCACGGCCGCGACGGCCAGGAAGGGGGAGATCCACCGCGCAACAGCTGAGAACGTCACGCCAAAAACATAGGGTGGCGGCCAACCGAGCGCCAAACCGGAGGGGGTCCCGTGGCGGAAGAGTCGCGACGACCGCGTTCGCGCGGGCTGGGCAGGCGCGCGTCGCTGGTGACGTGGTCCATCCGGCTGGTCCTGTGGACGCTGGGCTTCACGCGCATCATCCGCACCAGGATCGTCAACGCCGACGTCGTCCCGAAGGACGGCGCGGTCCTGCTGGCCGCCAACCACACGTCGATGATCGACGTGCTGTTCCTCCTCGCGGCGCTGCGCCGGCAGGCCATCGCGATGGCGATGGCGGAACTGTGGAAGTCGCCGCTGACCCGCTGGCTCGTCGAGGTCCTCGGGCAGATCCCCGTGGTGCGCGGCGACCCGGAGTCCGGCCGCCAGGCGATGGAGAGTGCGACCCGTGCGCTGGAGGACGGTGCGCTGGTCGGCATCTTCCCCGAGCAGCGGTGCGTACGCCCGGGCGAGGTGGCGCCGTACCGGCCCGGCGTCGCGGTACTGGCCAAGCGGACGGGCGTGCCGATCATCCCGGTCCGCCTCGTCGACGCCAACCTGGTGCTGCCGCTCGACCGGAGCTTCCCGTCCTTCGGGCACACCGTGCACGTCCTGTTCGGCGAGCCCATCGATCCCGACGACTTCGAGTCGGTCGAGGACCTGCTCACCGAGGTGGAGCGACGCATCACCACCCTCGAGGTGCCCGCGCGCTGATCGGGTCGCCCCTCAGCGGCGCTCCGGACCGAACAGCCGTCGGCGGACCGAGCGGTTCGGGTCGGCGCGTTGCTCGTAAAGCAGGAACTCGATGCCGCGCTCGATCGCCGTCTTCGTCAGATCCCGGACCTGCGCGACGGCGCGGTCATCGGTGCTGCCGATGGCGCTGACGTCGATGGCCTCGCCGAACCAGTAGTACTGCCGTTCCGGCCGGGGGATCGGCGTCGGGCCGATGCCCCGCACGATCGGGAACAGATCGGGGCTGCCGGAGACCTTCTCGAAGTACCGCACGGCAGGCGCCATCCACGGGTGGTCGGTGTCGACGACGACGTCGAGCGAGTCCTCCGCGCCGACCGAGGCGAAGGGGACGATCGGGTAGCCGTACTTCACCGCCAGGCGCGCGAAGCCCATCCGGTTCTCCCAGATCAGCCGATACTTCTCGCCCTTGCGCTTGGCCACCTCGCGCCCGCCGCCGGGGAAGACAAGGATCGTCTCGCCGCGGCGCATCAGCTCCTCCGCCATGGCCGGGGTGCCGGGCACGACGCCGACCGCGGACAGCAGGTCCCGCCACCGCGGCAGCTTGAAGTGCGCGTGATTGCCGAGGATTCGCGGCCGGACGCCGCGATCCCACAGTTCCGCGAGGAGCAGTGGGGAGTCGAGCAGCCCGAGCAGCGTGTGGTTGCCGACGAGCAGCGCGCCGCGCTCGGGCAGGTTCTGCGCGCCGTAGACCTTGGGGTTGATCAGGCGACGGGCCGGCCGCAGCAACCGCGAGACGCGGGCCAGCGTGTGCGCCGTCGGCGGCTCCGGGGGGTCGGCGATCTCGACGTCGGTCACCTGAATCGCTATTGCCTGGCACGGGTGCGGTAAACCCCGGCCGTATTGGCGACGGCCGGGAGCGGGTAGTGCAGACGCCGACCACGACCGGAAGGCCTGCCATGTCAGACGATGGACTCGAGACCGCGGACGGACGTCTGCCCGGCTACGTCGCCGTGCCATCATCCGGCGCCGGGCCCTGGCCCGCGGTGGTGGTCCTGCACGAGGTGTTCGGGCTGAACGACGACATCCGGCGCATCGCGAACCGGTTCGCCGACGCCGGCTACCTGGCGTTCGCTCCGGCACTCTTCGCGCGTGGCTTCAAGCCCGCGTGCATCGTCAGCGTGTTCCGCTCGCTCGCGACGGGGACGGGGTCGGCGGTCGACGACGTCATCGCGGCCGCCGAGGCGCTACGCGCGGACGACAGGACGACGGGAAAGGTGGGGTCGGCCGGATTCTGCCTGGGCGGCGGATTCTGCTTCCTGCTGGCGGACCGCGGGGTGTTCGACGCGACGGCACCCAACTACGGTCCGTTCCCGCCCGCGACCGGAGTGCCGACGCGGTCGTGTCCGATGGTCGCGAGCTTCGGAGCCGACGACCGGTTGCTTCCGGGTGCGGCGGACAAGCTGGAGGAGAGTCTGGCACCCAGTGGGGTCGACCGGGACATCAAGGAGTACGCGGGCGTCGGCCACAGCTTCATGAACGAGTGGGGCACTCCGCCGCCGGTCCGGGTGATCGAACGCATTGCCGGACTGCATCATTCGGCCGCACAGGCCGACGACGCGTGGGACCGGATCCTGGCGTTCTTCGGGCGTCACCTGGTCTGACGAGATTGCCGCTCGACTCTCCCTCTGCGGGCATGACGTCGCGAGCGCGGCACGTCGGATACCGTATTTTGCATGCCGGTTCCCGACGAGCAGGGAAAGCACAAGCGGTCGCTCCTGAGGGAACAGGCCTACGTGTCCCTGCGCGACGCGATCATCAGCGGGACGCTGGCCCCCGGAGAGAAGCTGCGCGACCCCGAACTCGAGAACTGGCTCGGGGTCAGCCGCACACCGATCCGGGAGGCACTGGCCCGACTGGAGGCGGCCGGTCTGGTGCACACCCTGCCCGGTCGTTCGACCGTCGTGTCGACCATCGAACGCAAGACGGTATTCGACGCGCAGGCCGTCGCCGCGACCATGCATGCCCTGGCCGTCCGCATCGCCGTCCCGCTGATGGGCAAGGGTGAGATCGCCGCGATGGTGGAGGCCAACAGGGACTTCGCCGCGGCGTTCGCCGCAGAGGACGCCGCCGCGGCGATGCACGCCGACGACGCGTTCCACGGTGTGGCGGTGGTGGCGAGTCGCAACGAGGTCATACCCGGGGTGTTGGAGCAGGTGACCCCGGTGCTGCGGCGGCTCGAGTTCCGGCGGTTCTCCTCGCTGACCGGTCGCCAGTCCATCGCTCAGCACAAGCGGATCGTCAGCCTGTGCCGTCGCGGTGACGCCGACGGCGCAGCCCAGGCGACTCGACAGAACTGGGAGACCCTGTCACTGCTGATCGACGTCGAGGACCTCTAGCCGCGGGTCTCAGAAGACGCCGCTGTAGGCGTTGAGCGCCGGCTGACCACCCAGGTGCGCGAAGAGGACCGTCGATCCGCGGTCGATCTGGCCGGAGCCGACGAGGTCGACGAGGGCGGCCATCGACTTGCCCTCGTACACCGGGTCGAGGATGACGCCCTCCAATCCGGCGGTGAGCCTGATGGCGTCGATGGTGGAGGCGACCGGGATGCCGTACGACTCACCCGCCCACCCCTCGAGCACCGTGATCTCGTCGTCGCGTAGATCCCGGCCGAGCCCGATGAGTTCGGCGGTGTTGCGGGCGATGCGCTCGACCTGGGTGCGCGTCGCCTCGATCGTCGCGGAGGCGTCGATGCCGAGCACTCGCCGCGGCCGCGCTTGACCGGCGAAGCCCGCGATCATGCCGGCGTGGGTGGATCCGGTGACGCTGCAGACGACGATCGTGTCGAAGAAGACGCCGAGTTCCTCCTCCTGGCGCTGCAGCTCGTACGCCCAGTTCGCGAAGCCGAGACCGCCGAGTCGGTGATCGGATGCGCCGGCCGGGATGGCGTAGGGCGTCCCACCCGCACGCTCGACGTCGGCGATCGCCTCGTGCCAGCTGTCCTTGAACTCGATGCCGAAGCCCGCAGGGTTCAAGCGGACGTCGGCTCCCATGATCCGCGACAGCAGGATGTTGCCGACCTTGTCCGCGACCGGATCCGGCCAGTCCACCCACTTCTCCTGCACCAGGACGGCGCGCATGCCGAGCGTGGCGGCGACCGCCGCGACCTGACGGGTGTGGTTGGACTGCAGGCCGCCGATCGACACCAGGGTGTCGGCGCCGTGGGCGAGCGCGTCGGGGACGAGGTACTCGAGCTTGCGGGTCTTGTTGCCGCCGAACGCGAGTCCGGAGTTGACGTCCTCGCGCTTGGCCCAGATCTGGGCTCCGCCGAGGTGCCGGCTCAACCGTGGGAGCGGGTGGACGGGGCTCGGTCCGAAGGTGAGGGGATACCGCTCGAAGTCGTGGATGGACATGCGCGGGGAGTCTCCTGACGTCGGCGGGACCGGCCAGGCCTGGTGACCCGAGCGATCAATGAATATGCAACATATCGCACATCGAGTCCGGACGCGAGAGCGAAGCGCCGGAATTGATATGCAATATATTGCGTTGTCGGTACGGACGCGGCCATCGGGGCCGCCAACCACAGGAGGTACCCATGTCGTACGTCAGACCGGCCGCGACGACGACGGCCGACCACTACGACTACGTCGTCATCGGCGCCGGATCCGCAGGCTGCGTCGTCGCCGCCCGCCTCTCCGAGGACCCGGCGGTCCGCGTGCTGCTCCTCGAATCGGGCCCGCCCGACACGATGGCCGAACTGGCCGCGCCACCCGCATGGCCGTCGCTGTGGGGCACCGAGGTCGACTACTCCTACTCGACGGTCCCGCAGGAGGGCACCGACGGGCTGTCCCACGACTGGCCGCGTGGCCACACACTGGGCGGGTCCAGCAGCATCAACGCGATGGTGTACCTCCGCGGGCACGCAGGTGACTTCGATCGCTGGGCCGACGCCGGTTGCGCCGGTTGGGGTTACGCGGACGTGCTGCCCTACTTCCGTCGCATGGAGACGGTCCCTGGAGCGGATCCGCGCTACCGCGGCGTCGACGGTCCGATGCGCCCTGCCCAGGTCTCGAAGGCGGAGGCGAACCCACTGTCCCAGGTGTTCCTCGACGGCGCGGGCGCGGCGGGGTTCCCACTGACCGACGACTTCAACGGAGCCTTCCCCGAGGGCGCCGGCTGGCACGACCTGTCCGTCACCGGTGGATCGAGGCAGAGCGCCGCCGCCGCCTACCTGCATCCGAGTGGCAGACCGAACCTGGTGGTCTCGCCGGATTCCCGTGCGCGGCGGCTCCGGTTCGACGGAAACCGCTGCGTCGGAGTCGACTTCCGCCGCGACGGTGCGGACGTCACCGCGTACGCCGGGGCCGAGGTGATCCTCAGCGCGGGTGCGGTCGACTCGCCGCGGCTGCTGCTCGGCTCCGGCGTCGGTCCGGCGGCCGAACTCGAGGCCGTCGGCGTCACCGTGCACCACGACCTACCGGGCGTTGGGCGCAACCTGCACGACCACCCGCTGTGCGGCGTCGTCTACGAGGCATCGCGCCCGATCCCCGCCGGTCGGACCAATCACGCCGAGGTGTCGCTGTCGTGGCGGACGGACCCATCGCTGACCGGTCCCGACATGCAGCTGATGTTCATCCACGTGCCGTTCCACCCCGCGCACCTGACGGCACCGGCGAACAGCTTCACCGTCGGCGTCGCGCTGGTCCCCGAGGCACGAGGGTCGATCCGGCTCACGGGGCCCGATCCAGCGGCGCCGCCGTCCATCGACCCCAACTACCTGGGATCGGAGTCCGACGTGCGGCGGATGCTGCTCGGGGTGGACCTCGCGCGGCAGATCGTCGCCACCGAGCCGTTCGCCCCATGGCGCGCCCGCGAGGTGCTCCCCGGTCCCGACGTCGTGGACGAGGACGCGCTGCGGCGCTTCGTCTCTCGCAGCACCAGCACCTACTACCACCCGGTGGGCAGCTGCGCGATGGGTGTCGGCGCCGACGCGGTGGTGGACCCGCAGCTGAGGGTCCGCGGCCTCGACGGCCTGCGCGTGGTCGACGCCTCGGTGATGCCGACGATCGTGTCGGTCAACACCAACGCCGCAACGATCATGATCGGCGAGAAGGCCGCCGACCTGATCCGACGGCCGGCCGGCTAGGGAACGGTCCGCACCTACCCTGAAACCATGTTGCTCTTCTTCGGCTACGGCACCAAGCAGAAGCACCTGGGCACCGGGGAGGTGCGGACCTGCCCACGCTGCCACAACACGACGCAGTGGTCGCGCGTGCGGGAGTTCAAGCAGTTCTCGCTGTTCTTCGTCCCGATCGCGCGGTGGAAGCGCCGCGAGTTCGAGACGTGCGGGATCTGCGGGGCCGCCGTTGCGGTCTGATCAGCGTCGCGCATCCGTCGGGTCGTGAACCGCCGCGGGGCGCCCCGACGGCATCCGTAGCCACGGTCGATGCAACTCCTGCTCCCGGCGAGCCTGCTCGGACGCGACGATGAGCGTGATCCGCTCGGTGAGCTGCTCCCGGGTCATCCCGAACTCGAGCATCACCTCGTCGGAGGGCGGGCCACCGTAGGGCGCCCAGCTGCGGACGAAGTCCATCAGTTGCCGATCGAAGCGGTCCATCGGCTCAGGACCCGCCCTTCTTCTTGTTGTAGACGTCGAAGCCCACGGCGGCGAGTAGGACGAGTCCCTTGATCACCTGCTGGACGTCGCTTCCTATGCCGATCAGCGACATGCCGTTGTTCAACACCCCCAGCACGAAACCACCGATGATGGCGCCGAACACCGTCCCGACCCCACCGTTGGCGGAGGCGCCGCCGATGAATGCGGCCGCGATCGCCTCCAGCTCCATCCCGATGCCCGCCTGCGGGGTCGCGGAGTTCAGTCGCGCGGCGAAGAGCAGACCGGCCAGCGCCGACAGCAGACCCATGTTGACGAACACCAGGAACGTGACGCGTTTGGTCTTGACCCCCGACAGCCGGGCCGCCGCCACGTTGCCGCCGACGGCGTAGACCTGACGTCCGAAGACGGTGCTGCGCATGACGAACGCGTACGCGATGAAGGCCACCGCGAGGATGATGCCGACGACGGGCACGCCCCGGTAGCTGGCGAGCAGCAGCGTGAATGCGGCCAGGGCGGCGACGATTCCGGCGCACTTGGTGACGAACCAGGCCACCGGCAGCACGTCGAACCCGTAGCGCGTCTGTGCCCGTCGTTGACGAACCTGTTGCCACACGGCCGCGAACATGACGACGACGCCGAGGATCACGGTGGGCCAGTGGTACAGGCTGCTGCCCCCGATCTCCGGGAGGAATCCGCTGCTGACCTGACTGAAGCTGCGCGGGAAGGGGGCGATCGACTGCCCCTCCAGCAGGTACTGCGTGGCGCCGCGGAACACCAGCATGCCGGCGAGGGTGACGATGAAGGACGGGATGCCGACGTAGGCGATCCAAAAGCCCTGCCACGCACCGATCAACGCGCCCAGCAGCAGGCACACGACGACCGCGACGGGCCACGGCATGTCGTGCCGGATCATGAGCACGGCGGACGTCGCACCGATGAAGCCCGCGATGGACCCGACCGAGAGGTCGATGTGGCCGGAGATGATGACGACGACCATCCCGATCGCGAGGATCAGGATGTACCCGTTCTGCTGGACGATGTTCGTGACGTTGAGCGGCTTCAGCAGGATCCCGCTGGTCCAGACCTGGAACAGGATCACGATCAGCGCCAGTGCGACGACCATGCCGTACTGGCGGAAGTTGCCACGCAGTGCCGTCGCCAGGCGCGAGGTCGGCGAGTCGGGTGGCGGTGGCGGCGGGGTGCTGGACGCCGGTTCCACCGTCGAACTGGTGGTCATGTGCTCGGTCCCTTCATCATGTAGTGCATCAACGTCTCCTGCGCTGCGTCCGCGCGCGCCACCTCGCCGGTGAGGCGACCCTCGTTGAGGGTGTAGATGCGATCGCACAACCCGATGAGTTCGGGTAGCTCCGAGGAGATGACGATCACCGACTTACCCTGGGCGGCGAGATCGTTGATGATGGCGTAGATCTCGTACTTGGCGCCGACGTCGATGCCGCGGGTCGGCTCGTCGAGGATGAGGAGGTCGGGGTCGGCGAAGATCCACTTGCTCAGCACGACCTTCTGCTGATTTCCCCCGGACAGGTTGCCGGTGGTCGCCTTCACCGACTGAGCCTTGATCCGCATGTCCTTGCGGAAGCGCTCGGCGACCACGGTTTCCTCGTGCTCGTTGATGATCGACGCGCGGCTCACCTTGCCCAGCGACGCGAGCGTCACGCTGCGGGCGATGTCGTCCATCAGGTTGAGCCCGTAGTGCTTGCGATCCTCCGTCGCGTAGGCGATTCCGTGGCCGATGGCCTCCGACACGGTGCGCGTCCGGATCTCCCTGCCGTCCTTGTAGACCGTGCCGCCGCCCTTCTTGCCGTAGCTGCGGCCGAAGACGCTCATCGCGAGTTCGGTGCGGCCGGCACCCATGAGTCCGGCCAGCCCCACGACCTCGCCGCGGCGGACGCTGATGGAGACACCGTCGACGACCTTGCGCTGCTGGTCGAGCGGATGGAAGACGGTCCAGTCCTCGACGGCGAAGGTGACGTCCCCGATCGGGTGGTCGGCCCGCGCCGGGAAGCGGTCCACCATGTCACGGCCGACCATCCCGCGGATCACGTGTTCCTCGGTGAGTTCCCGGTCGACGGGCCGCGTTTCGATGGTGCGGCCGTCACGCAGGATCGTGATGGTGTCGGCGACCTGCATGACCTCGTTGAGCTTGTGGGAGATGATGATGCACGTCAGGCCCTGGTCCCGCAGCTCCACGATCAGGTCGAGCAGATGCCTGCTGTCCTCGTCGTTCAACGCCGCCGTCGGCTCGTCCAGGATGAGCAGTTTGACCTTCTTGGACAGTGCCTTCGCGATCTCGACGAGCTGCTGCTTGCCGACCCCGATGTCGGAGATCCGCGTGCGCGCACTCTCCCTGAGGCCTACGCGGTCGAGCAACTGCTGCGCATGGCTGGTCGTCTCGTGCCAGCTGATCACCCCGGCCGAGGCGTGTTCGTTGCCGAGGAAGATGTTCTCGGCGATGGACAGGACCGGAACCAGCGCCAGTTCCTGGTGAATGATGCCGATCCCACGTCGTTCACTGGAGCGGATGTCCTTGAAGTCGCCTGGCGCGCCGTCGAAGACGATCTCACCGTCGTAGCTGCCGTGCGGATGGATACCGCTGAGGACCTTCATCAGCGTCGACTTGCCTGCGCCGTTCTCCCCGCAGATGGCGTGGATCTCGCCGGGCAGCACCACGAGGTTGACGTCGCTCAGCGCGGTCACGTTGCCGAACCGCTTCGTGATGTCACGCATCTCGAGCAGCGGTGTGGCCGACGCGGAACTCACGCGAGTTGGGCGGACGTGTAGTAGCCGGAGTCGACCAGCACCTTCTGATAGTTGGTGTCGTCCACGCTGACGGGATCGAGCAGGAACGCCGGCACGACCTTCACGCCGTTGTCATAGGTGGTGGTGTCGTTGACTTCCGGCGTTCCGCCGGTGAGCAGCGAATCGGTCATCTGCACGGCGGCCTTCGCCAATTCGCGGGTGTCCTTGAACACGGTCTGGGTCTGCTCGCCGGCGATGATCGACTTCACCGATGCGAGTTCGGCGTCCTGCCCGGTGACGATGGGCAGTGGGTTGGCCGGCGTGCCGTACCCCGCGCTCTTCAGGGCGGAGATGATGCCGAGGGACATGCCGTCGTAGGGCGACAGGACGGCGTCGACCCGGCCGCTGGTGTAGGCCTTGCTCAAGAGGTTGTCCATGCGGGACTGGGCCAGGCCACCGTCCCAGCGCAGCGTGGCGACCTGGTCGAACGACGTCTGGCCGCTCTTGACGACGAGCTTGCCGCTGTCGATGTAGGGCTGCAGGATGCTCATCGCGCCGTTGAAGAAGAAGGTGGCGTTGTTGTCATCTGGGGATCCCGCGAAGAGTTCGATGTTGAAGGGGCCCTTGCCCTGAGCGAGTCCGAGCCGGTCGACGACGTAGGTCGCCTGCAGGACGCCCACCTTGAAGTTGTCGAACGTCGCGTAGTAGTCGACGTTGGCGGTGCCGCGGATCAGCCGGTCGTAGCTGACCACGGGGATCTTCGCGTCGGCGGCCCGCTGCAGGATGTCGGTCAGCGACGAACTGTCGATCGGCGCGACGACGAGTGCCTTCACGCCCTTGGTGATCATGTTCTCGATCTGGGAGACCTGGTTCTGCACCACGTCGTCGCCGTACTGCAGATCGGTGTCGTACCCGAGCGTCTTGAACTGCTCGGCCATGTTGTTCCCGTCGGCGACCCACCGCTCGGATGACTTGGTCGGCATCGAGATGCCCACGGTGCCCGAGCGGTCGGAACCGCCACCGCCGCCGGTCGCCTCGGTGGTCGTCGAGCGACCGCAGCCGGCGCTCAGTAGCGCGGCGGCTACGGCGAGTGCGCCCGCGACACGAACGATGCTCTTGCGCATGTGGTCCTCCGGTTGTCCCTGCCGCTCCATTGCCTGCGCGAGGCGCGGCGAACGCTCCGATGTGAGCGTTAACAACGACGATGATGTGACGCGGCTCACGGCTTTGTCAAGGCTCGGCGCGGATCGATGTGAGCGTTCACATCGCCGTTGACACCGCGGCGATGTGAGCGTTAACATTCGCCTCAGTGTAATGCCGGTCACAGTGGCCGACAGCGCGTCGAGGTCGGCGCGCTCACCATCACCGGATCCCTGACCAGGGCGAACACATCAAAACGAGGAGTCGACGTGATCGGAATACTCAAGGCGGCAGCGGCGATCGCGTCGGTGGGCCTGTTGGCGGCCTGTGGCAGCGGGCCCGCGCCGGGCGGTGGTTCCGGGGGCGGCGACGGTGGCCAGCTCACCATGGGCTTCTCGCAGGTGGGCGCCGAGAGTGGTTGGCGAACGGCGAACACCAAGTCGATCCAGGATGCCGCGGCGGCGGCGGGCGTGAACCTCAAGTTCTCCGACGCAGGAGGCGAGCAGGAGAACCAGATCTCCGCCATTCGTTCGTTCGTGCAGCAGCGGGTCAACGTGATCGCGTTCAGTCCGGTGGTCCGCACGGGATGGGACGCGGTCCTGCTCGAGGCCAAGAACGCCGGCATCCCGGTCATCCTCACCGACCGTGCCGTCGACACCCAGGAGAAGGACGTCTACAAGACGTTCCTCGGCGCCGACTTCGTCGAGGAGGGCCGGCGGGCCGGCGACTGGGTGGTCAAGCAGTACGCGTCCGCGCCGGGGCCCGTCAACATCGTCCAGCTCGAGGGCACCACGGGTGCCGACCCAGCCATCGAGCGGAAGACCGGTTTCGCCGACGCGATCGCCGCCAACCCCAACCTTCGCGTGATCGCCTCCCAGAGCGGTGATTTCACCCGTTCGGGCGGCAAGCAGGTCATGGAGGCGTTCCTCAAGGCCAACCCCAAGATCGATCTGGTGTTCGCCCAGAACGACGACATGGGGTTGGGCGCCATGGAGGCCATCGAGGCGGCGGGACTGACACCGGGCAAGGACGTCCAGATCGTCGCGGTCGACGCCACCCACGACGGGATGCAGGCGTTGGCCGACGGCAAGTTCAACTACATCGTCGAATGCAATCCGCTACTCGGGCCGCAACTGATGGATCTCGCGAAGAAGGTCGTGGCGGGCGAACCGGTGCCGCCGCGCGTCGTCACCCCCGACGAGGCGTTCGACCAGCAGCAGGCCGCCGCCGTTCTCCCGGACCGCAAGTACTGACGCCCCGGGTATCGAGGAATCTCCCATGACCGCAGCCGTTTCCAGGTCGGTGGCCGACCCGGTGGTCGACATGCGTGACGTCACGATCGACTTCCCCGGCGTACGAGCGCTCGACGGCGTCGACTTCCGACTGCTGCCCGGCGAGGTGCACGCGCTGATGGGGGAGAACGGGGCGGGGAAGTCGACGTTGATCAAGGCGCTGACGGGCGTCTACGACATCGACTCGGGCACGATCGTCGTCGAGGGCACCGAGCAGCGGTTCAGCGGACCACGGCAGGCGCAGGACGCGGGCATCAGCACGGTGTACCAAGAGGTCAACCTGTGCGCCAATCTGACCGTCGCAGAGAACATCCTGCTCGGCCGGGAGCCCCGCCGGTTCGGGGGAATCGACTACCGGGCCATGAACCGACGGGCCGCAGAACTCCTCGACGGGCTCGACCTGTCCATCGACCCCCGCTCCACGCTCGGCGACCACCCCATCGGCGTTCGGCAGCTCGTGGCGATCGCACGGGCGACGGCGGTGTCGGCACGGGTACTGATCCTCGACGAACCGACGTCGAGCCTCGACGCCGACGAAGTCGACGAACTGTTCCGCGTGATGCGCCGCCTTCGCGATGGCGGCACGGCGGTCCTGTTCGTCTCGCACTTCCTCGATCAGGTGTACGAGATCGCCGATCGCATGACGGTGCTGCGCAACGGCCGGCTGGTCGGTGAGTACCCGACGACCACACTCGACCGGGTGCACCTCATCGCTGCCATGCTGGGGCACGACCTCGAGCTGCTGGACGAGATCGAGCACCCCGCCGCTGCCGTCGAATCGACTGCCGACGAACTGGTGCTCAGCGCGAAGGGCATCGGCCGACCGCCTGGTCTGCACCCGATGGACGTCGACGTCCGCCGCGGAGAGGTCGTCGGGTTGGCCGGCCTCCTGGGATCCGGCCGAACGGAGTTGGCGCGCCTGCTCTTCGGCGCCGACCGCGCCACGAGCGGCCAGGTGTCGATCGACGGTGCTCCCGTAGCGGTCCGGTCGCCGCGGGCCGCCATCGCCCGGGGTGTCGCCTTCTCCTCGGAGGATCGCAAGGGCGAGGGGATCGTCGGGGAACTGACCGTGAGCGACAACCTGGTGTTGGCGCTGCAGGCCCGCCGAGGTTTCGCACGACCGCTGTCGAAGCGCGCCAAGGACGACCTGGTGAACCGATACATGGAGGCGCTGGACATCCGCCCCCGCAACCCGTGGGCACTGGTGAAGAACCTCAGCGGCGGCAACCAGCAGAAGGTGCTGCTGGCGAGATGGCTGATCACCGAACCGCGGTTGTTCATCCTCGACGAGCCCACCCGTGGCATCGACGTGGGCGCCAAGGCGCAGATTCAGAAGCTCGTCGCGGATCTCGCCGCGGACGGCATGGGCGTGGTGTTCATCTCGGCCGAACTCGACGAGGTCGCACGGATCAGTGACCAGATCGTGGTGCTGCGCGAAGGGCGGTGCATCGCCCGTGTCGGATCGGAGTGCACGGTCCAGGAACTCACCACGCTCATTGCCGGCGGCGCGGACCGATGAGCAGGACGCCGGCGACATCGTCGCTCCTGTGGCCCGCCCTCGCGCTGGTGGCGCTGCTCGTCGCCAACGTCGTCATCACCCCGAGCTTCCTGAGTATCCGGATCCAGGACGGCCACCTGTTCGGCAGCACGATCGACATCCTGCGCAACGGTGCTCCCACCATGTTGGTCGCGCTCGGCATGACGCTGGTGATCGCATCGCGCGGCATCGACCTGTCCGTCGGCGCGGTCGTCGCCGTCAGCGGTGCGCTGGCGTGTGCGCACATCGCGTCTGCCGCCGACCCGGCCGCCCCGGGCACCGTCGTCACCGCGGCGGGCATCGCGCTCGGCGTCGCCGTCGCCCTGGGGTTGTGGAACGGAGCGCTCGTCTCGGTCTTCGGAGTGCAACCGATCATCGCGACCCTGGTGCTGATGACGGCCGGGCGAGGGATCGCCCTGCTGATCACCGACGGTCAGATCGTCACCGTCACCAGCGCGCCGTGCAAGGTGCTGGGCGCCGGTTACGCACTCGGGCTGCCCGTCGCGATCCTGGTGAGCCTCTCGGTATTCGGTCTGATCGGCCTGCTGACGCGTCGCACCGCGCTCGGAATGCTCCTCGAATCCGTCGGCGTGAACCCGGAGGCCAGCCGCCTCGCCGGGGTTCGGCACCGTTCCATCGTGTTCGCGGTGTACGTGTTCTCCGCGCTGTGCGCCGGTGTCGCCGGCCTGATGATCGCCTCCAACATCGCCGCCGCGGACGCGAACAACGCGGGGCTGTGGATCGAGATGGACGCCATCCTGGCGGTCGTCATCGGCGGTACGTCGCTGCTCGGCGGACGGTTCAGCCTCACCGGAACCATCCTGGGCGCACTGATCATCCAGACGCTGACGACGACCGTGTACACCGCAGGCATCACGCCGGAGACCACCCTGGTGTTCAAGGCGCTGGTCGTCATCGCCGTCTGCCTGCTGCAGGCGCCGAAGTTCCGGGCGGTGACGTCACGACGTCGCCCGGGCCGTCGGCCGGCCGCGAAACCGCCGACGGCGCAGGATGTTAGGCCCGCGCAGCCGGTGACGGCCGTCTCCGGGATGGCGGCGAAGTGAGCACCACGAGCACGCGTGTCGAGACCGGCCCCGGTCCGGTCGCCCGGCAGCTCGCACGGCGAATCCGGGGCCGCTACCTGTCGCCGCTCGTCTCCCTGGCCCTGTTCGTCGTCCTGTTCGGCGCGCTCGTCAGCCGGTACGACTTCGCGAGCCCGACGCAGGTGTTCCTCAACCTGCTCGTCGACAACGCCTACCTGGTGGTCCTGGCCGTCGGCATGACGTTCGTGATCCTCACGGGTGGAATCGATCTCAGTGTCGGCTCGGTCGTCGCCCTGTCCACCGTCATCGTCGCCACCACGCTCCGGGCCGGCTGGCCGCTGCCGCTGGCGGTGGCAGCCGTGCTGCTGGTCGGGCCGCTCCTCGGGTTGGTGATGGGCCTGATCATCGAATACTTCGACGTTCAGCCGTTCATCGTCACCCTTGCGGGCATGTTCCTGGCACGCGGACTCTGCTACGTGATCAGTGTCGACACGCTGCCCATCAAGGATCCGGTGCTGCGCGCCATCGGACTGAACTACGTCTACCTGTACGAGGGCGAGTTCATCCGATGGACGGTCTTGATCGCCGCCGTCGTCGTGGCGGTGGCCGCCTACGTGCTGCACCAGACCCGCTTCGGCCGAACGGTGTACGCCGTCGGCGGCAACCGGCAGTCGACGCAGCTGATGGGCCTCGACGCCTCCAGGGTGCGGGTGTCCGTCTACGCGATCAGCGGCCTCTGTGCGTCGCTGGCCGGGTTGCTGCTCGCAGTGCAGAAGCTCTCCGGCTACAGCCTCAACGGCGTCGGCCTCGAACTCGACGCCATCGCCGCGGCGGTCGTCGGAGGAGTCCTGCTCTCTGGTGGCGTCGGCTTCGTCCTCGGCTCGGTGATCGGCGTCCTCGTGCTCGGCACCATCCAGACCTTCGTCACCGCGGAGAACCTCGACTCGTACTGGACCCGGATCATGACCGGCGTCCTCCTGCTGGTATTCGTCCTGGTGCAACGCCTAGCGATGAGGAAGCCACGATGACCGGCCAGCCGATGCCACCCACCCCGCCCAAACCGGTCATGGCGGACGTCGCCCGCCTCGCGGGCGTGAGTCACCAGACCGTCTCCCGAGTCATCAACGGGTCGAGCAGCATTCGGCCCGAGACCAAGGCGCGCGTCGAGCAGGCCATCGAGGAACTCGGCTACCGGCCCAACACCGCTGCGCGAGCGCTGGTGACCCGCCGATCCGGGATCATCGGGATCGTCGGTAGCAACAGCGCGCAGTTCGGGCCGTCGAGCATTCAGAGGTCCGTGCAGGAGGCCGCGCGTGCGGCGGGCTACTTCTCCAGCCTCGTGCCGTTGCCCGAGATAACGCTCGCCGAACTCCGCGGTGCGCTCGACCATCTCGCACGCCAGTCGGTCGAGGCGATCGTGATCATCGCCGCGCAGGAGGAGGCGCTCGACGCCGTACATTCCGCGCACACCGGTCTACCGCTCATCGTCGTCGAGGGCGACCTCTCCGGGCGCGGACTCACCGTCGGCGTCGACCAGATCGGCGGTGCGCGCCAAGCCACGCAGCACCTGATCGATCTGGGCCACCGGCGGATCGTCCACGTCTCGGGCCCGATGACCTGGCCCGAGGCGAAGGGGCGCCGCGCCGGATACGAGGCAGCGCTGTGCGATGCCGGGCTGGCGGTGCCGGACACGCACTGGGAGGGCGACTGGACCCCGGCGCGCGGTTACGAGATCGGTTGCGAGCTGGCCCGCGCGGGCGACACGTCTGCGGTCTTCGTGGCCAACGATCAGATGGCCATCGGCGTGCTGCACGCGTTCGCCCGGTCGGGCGTCGCGGTTCCCGAGGACGTCAGCGTCGTCGGATTCGACGACATCCCCGAGGCGGGATACCTCAATCCCGCGCTCACGACCGTCCGCCAGGACTTCCAGGCCATCGGCCGACGCGCGATAGACCTCGCCACCGCGACGCTGGACGGCTCGACCACCGACGTCGCCCTCCTCACCCCCGAACTCATCGTCCGCGACAGCACCGCACCACCCAAGGAGAGCCAGTGACCGATCACGAGTACACGGTGGGTGTCGACTTCGGGACGCTCTCCGGCCGGGCGCTGGTGGTCCGCGTCGCCGACGGCCACGAGATGGCCAGCGCCGAGCACGCCTATCCGCACGGCGTCGTGACGGAGACGCTGCCGGGGCGCACCGATCGTCTGCCGTCGCAGTGGGCGCTCCAGGTTCCCTCGGACTACGTCGACGTGCTCCGGAACGCCGTGCCCGAGGCGGTGCGCAGGGCCGGCATCGATCCGGCCGACGTGATCGGCATCGGGACCGACTTCACCGCGTGCACGATGGTGCCGGTACTGGCCGACGGGACACCGCTGTGCGACGTCCCGGACTACCGCGACCGGCCGCATGCCTACGCGAAGCTCTGGCGGCACCATTCACCGCAACCCCAGGCCGACCGCATCAATGCCGTTGCGGCGCAACGCGGCGAGGCCTGGTTGCCCCGCTACGGAGGGCTCATCTCGAGCGAGTGGGAATTCGCCAAGGCCCTCGAGATCTTCGACGAGGACCCCCAGCTGTACGGGGTGATGGACTTCTTCGTCGAGGGCGCCGACTGGATCGTCTGGCAGCTGTGCGGTGAGTACGTCCGCAACGCCTGCACCGCCGGGTACAAGGGGATCCGGCAGGACGGCCGGTATCCGTCGCAGGAGTTCCTGGCCGAGGTCCGGCCGGGGTTCGCCGACTTCGTGGCCGACAAACTGGAGCACCCGATCGGGCGACTGGGTGACCGGGCAGGCTCGCTCACCGCGCAGGCGGCGGCATGGACCGGCCTGCCGGAGGGAATCCCCGTGGCGGTGGGCAACGTCGACGCGCACGTCACCGTCGCCGCCGCGAACGCGCTCGACCCGGGGCACCTCGTGGCGATCATGGGCACCTCGACCTGCCACGTGATGAACTCCGACGTCCTGCGGGACGTGCCGGGCATGTGCGGGGTGGTGGACGGCGGCATCTGCGAAGGCAGCTGGGGTTACGAGGCGGGACAGTCGGGTGTGGGCGACATCTTCGGATGGTTCGTCGACAACTGCGTCCCCGAGGCCTATCAGGTGGAGGCACGCCGCCGCGGGCTGACCGTCCACGAACACCTCACCGATCTGGCCGGCCGGCAGCGCGTGGGGCAGCACGGGTTAGTCGCACTGGACTGGCACAGCGGGAATCGCTCGGTGCTCGTCGACCACGAACTGTCCGGCGTCATGATCGGCCAGACGCTCGAGACCACCTGCGTCGACATGTATCGGGCGCTGCTGGAGGCCACGGCCTTCGGCACCCGGATGATCGTGGAGACATTCGTCGCGAGCGGCGTCCCGGTCACCGAACTCGTGGTCGCAGGCGGTCTGCTGAAGAACGAACTCCTGATGCAGATCTATGCCGATGCGGTCGGACTGCCGCTGTCGATCGTCCCCTCCGCGCAGGCACCGGCCCTGGGATCTGCCATCCACGCCGCTGCCGCCGCCGGTGCGCACGCCGACGTGCGCAGTGCGGCAACGGCGATGGGCAAGCGCATCGATGCCGCCTACCGCCCGATCCCCGAGAACGCGGTCGCCTACGACCGGCTCTACCGCGAGTACGTCGCCGCCTACGAGTGGTTCGGTCGCGGCAACGACATGATGCGCCGGCTGCGTCGCATCGACACCCGCGAAGCAGTGGGGGCCATCTCGTGACCATCACCTCCGACATCGATCGCGTGGTGGCCGACCTGCGACGGCAGGTCTGTGACCTGCACGCCCAGCTGACCCGGTACGAGCTCGTCATCTGGACGGCGGGCAACGTGTCGGCACGGGTCCCCGGCCGCGACCTGATCGTGATCAAGCCGTCGGGAGCCGACTACGGCACCATGACCGCCGAGGACATGGTGGTCTGCGACCTGCACGGGAACCTCGTCGACGGCGCCATGAGCCCGTCGTCGGACACCGCGGCGCACGCCTACGTGTACCGGCACATGCCCGACGTCGGCGGCGTCGTCCACACCCACTCCACGTACGCGACCGCGTGGGCCGCGCGCGGTGAACCCATCCCGTGCGTCCTCACCATGATCGCCGACGAGTTCGGTGGCGACGTCCCGGTGGGTCCCTTCGCGCTCATCGGCGACGACTCCATCGGACGGGGGATCGTGGAGACGTTGCGGAACAGCAACTCTCCGGCCGTCCTGATGCGCAACCACGGCCCCTTCACCATCGGCCGCACCGCGCGCGACGCGGTGAAGGCCGCCGTCATGGTGGAGGACGTCGCCCGCACCGTGCACGTCAGCCGTCAACTCGGGGACGCGGTGCCCATCCACGCCGACGACGTGGCCGCCCTGTTCGAGCGGTACCAGAACGTGTACGGCCAGGCCGGCCGACGATCCGACCCACAGCAGGAGGACCAGCGATGATCGCGTCCCGACTCGTCACCAGCCAGATCTGGTTCCTCACCGGCAGCCAGTCGCTGTACGGACAGGACATCCTCGACCAGGTCGCCGACCAGTCGCGCAGGCTCGCCGACCGTCTCGACGGCAGCGCCGAGATCCCGGTCGAGGTGCGCTGGATGCCGATCGTCACCGACTCCGACCAGATCGCACGGATCATGAACGACGCCAACACCTCCGACGAGTGCATCGGCGTGGTTGCGTGGATGCACACGTTCTCACCGGCGAAGATGTGGATCAGGGGCCTCAAGGCGCTCCGCAAGCCCCTGCTGCACCTGCACACGCAGTTCGACGTCGAGTTGCCCTGGCACAGCATCGACATGGACTTCATGAACCTCAACCAGGCCGCGCACGGCGATCGCGAGTTCGGCTACGTCCAATCGCGGTTGTCCCGCGCGCGCAAGACGATCGCCGGTCACGTCGACGACCCGCGCACCCGTGAGCGAATCGGTGCGTGGACGCGCGCGGCACTCGGCCACGCCGAACTGTCGACGATGAAGGTCGCACGCTTCGGCGACAACATGCGCGGTGTCGCCGTCACCGAGGGCGACAAGGTGGAGGCCGAGGCGCACTTCGGGGTGTCGGTCGACGCCTACGGCGTCAACGACCTGGTCGCCGTCGTCGACGCCGTCCGGCCCGCCGACGTCGACAAGCTGGTGCGGGAGTATGCGGACACCTACCGGGTCTCGACCGAGTTGCTGCCCGGCGGTGAGCGCCACGATTCGCTTCGGCACGGCGCGCAGATCGAGGTCGGGTTGCGAAGGTTCCTCCAGGATGGCGGCTTTCACGCCTTCACCACCAACTTCGAGGATCTCGGTGGGCTGCGTCAGCTTCCGGGACTGGCCGTGCAGAGGTTGATGGCAGACGGCTACGGGTTCGGCGGCGAAGGGGATTGGAAGACCGCGCTGCTGCTGCGCACCGTCAAGTCGATGAGTGAGGGGCTGCCCGGTGGCACGTCGTTCATGGAGGACTACACCTACGACCTGACGCCCGGTCGGGAACGCATTCTGGGCGCGCACATGCTCGAGGTGTGTCCGAGCATCGCCGGGGCGACACCGACCCTCGAGGTCCACCCGCTGGCCATCGGCGACCGTGACGACCCGGTGCGGCTGCGCTTCACCGCGGCCGCGGCCGATGCGGTGGTCGTCGGAATCTGCGACATGGGATCGCGTTTCCGGTTGGTGGCGAACGAGGTTCGCGTCATAGAGCCGCCCGCCGACCTACCCAACCTGCCGGTGGCGTGCGCGGTGTGGGAACCGCGGCCGTCGTGGTCCACCTCGGCCGAGGCGTGGCTCATGGCCGGCGCGCCGCACCACACGGTGATGTCGACGGCGGTCGGCACGGACGTGATCGAGGACTTCGCGGCCATGACCGACACCGAGCTGCTCGTCATCGACGCCGACACCACCGTGCGCGGCTTCGCGCACGAGCTGAAGTGGAACGACGTCTATCACCATGTTGCCGTCGGGCTCTGAGGCGGACGCGAACCGGATGCTCGCCGCGCGACTGCACGCAGTCGGTGACGTGCGAGTCGTCGTCGAGCGCGGACCCGACGATCCGCGGCCCGGATGGTCGCTGCTCGCGGTGACGTCGGTCGGGATCTGCGGATCGGACCTGCACTGGTTCACCGACGGTGGCATCGGCGAGAACCGGATCGACCGTCCCGTCGTGCCCGGACACGAGTTCGCGGCGGTGGCCGTCACCGGTCCCTACGCGGGTCGACGAGTCGCGGTCGATCCGGCGATCCCGTGTGACCACTGCGAGTCGTGCGGTGCGGGCTACCACAACCTCTGCCCGACCGTGGAGTTCGCGGGTCACGGCACCGTCGACGGTGGGTTGCGTGAACGCCTCGTGTGGCCGGACCACCTGCTGCATCCACTTCCCGACGATCTCAGCGACGATGCCGGCGCGCTGCTGGAGCCCCTCGGCGTCGCCATCCACGCAGTCGGTGTCGCGCACCTGAGGGCGGGTGCTGACGTCCTGGTGGTGGGCGCCGGTCCGATCGGTGCGCTCGCCGTGCAGGTGGCTCGACGTTCGGGGGCGCGCCGCGTGTTCGTCGTGGAACCGCTGGCCCACCGTCGAGCCACGGCGCTGCGGTGTGGGGCGGACGCCGCGTGGTCCGCCGACGACGGGGCCGCCGCGGTGCTGGACGCCACCGGTGGACGCGGTGTCGACGTCGCCGTCGAACTCGCGGGCACCGACCCGGCCATCGCCACGGCGGTCGGCGCCGTTCGGCCGGGCGGTCGCATCGCACTGGGCGGCATCCCGTCGGAGGACGCCTCGTCCTTCCCGGCAGCGGCGGCGCGCCGGAAGGGCCTGACGTTCGCGATGGTGCGTCGGATGAACGACACCTACCCGCGGGCGATCGAGATGGCGACGAGCGGGGTGGACCTCGATGCGCTCGTCACCGAGCGGCATCCGCTCTCCGACGCCGCGAAGGCGTTCGCGTCGGCAGCCGAGCGCCGTGGCGACAAGGTCGTGGTCGCCGTGTCGGAGGGCTGACCGGTCCGGAGCCGTCGTCAGCCGGCCGGTGGTGCGACGATGGACACCATGACCGCAACGCTCGTCGCGAAGGACGTGGCCGGTGGGTTCGCCCACCGCACCCTGTTCGAGGGCGTCGACCTGACGGTCGCGCCGGGCGACGTGGTCGGGGTGGTGGGCGCCAACGGCGCGGGCAAGAGCACGCTGCTGCGCATCCTCGCCGGTGACCTGCCGCCGCTCGACGGCGTGGTCAGCCTGGCGCCGGCCGACGCCTTCGTGGGCTGGCTGCCGCAGGAACACGAGCGCGTGCCCGGCGAGTCGGTGGCCGGCTACGTCGCGCGGCGCACCGGCTGCGCCGCGGCGACCGCCGCCATGGACGCGGCGGCCGCCACGCTGGGCGACCCGGACGGCGCGGCACCGGGTGTCGATCCGGCGGCGGTCTACTCCGCGGCGCTGGACCACTGGCTCGCGACCGGTGCGGCGGACCTCGACGAGCGCCTGCCCGCGGTGCTGGCCGACCTCGGCCTCGACACCCAGCTGCTGCGGCCGGACACCACACCGATGACGGCCCTGTCGGGCGGGCAGGCGGCGCGGGTCGGGCTGGCGGCGCTGGTGCTGTCGCGCTTCGACGTGGTCCTGCTCGACGAGCCGACCAACGACCTCGACCTCGACGGACTCGCCCGGCTGGAGCAGTTCGTCCGCGAGCTGCGCGGCGGGGTGGTGCTGGTGAGCCACGACCGAGAGTTCCTGGCGCGCTGCGTGACTCGTGTTCTCGAGTTGGACCTCGCGCAGAACACCACCACCGTGTTCGGCGGCGGCTACGAGAGCTACCTGGAGGAGCGGGACGTCGCGCGCCGGCACCGGCGGGAACAGTACGACGAGTTCGCCGACAAGAAGGCCGACCTCGTCGCGCGCGCGCGGACGCAACGCGAGTGGTCGAGCCAGGGCGTCCGCAACGCCATGCGCAAGGCTCCGGACAACGACAAGAACCGGCGCCGGGCCGCGACCGAGTCGAGTGAGAAGCAGGCACAGAAGGTGCGGCAGATGGAGAGCCGGATCGCGCGGATGGAGGAGGTCGTCGAGCCGCGCAAGGAGTGGACGCTCGAGTTCACCATCGGCGCCGCGCCACGGTCGAGTGCGGTCGTCGCGACACTCGACGACGCGGTCGTACGACAGGGCGACTTCGTCCTCGGGCCGGTGTCGCTCCAAGTCGATGCCGGCGAGCGGATCGGGATCACCGGACCCAACGGCGCAGGCAAGTCGACGCTACTGCGGCTGCTCCTGGGCCGGCAGCGTCCTGACGAGGGCCGCGCCAGTCTCGGCGCCAACGTCGCGATCGGCGAGATCGACCAGGCGCGTGCGGATTTCACCGGTGCTGCTCCCCTCGTCGACCGCTTCGAGGGGTACGTGCCGACGTGGACGACCGCCGACGTGCGGACCCTGCTCGCCAAGTTCGGATTGCGGGCCGACCACGTCGAGCGCACGGTCGACGAACTCTCACCCGGCGAGCGGACGCGCGCCGGACTGGCGCTGCTGCAGGCCCGCGGCACCAACGTGCTGGTCCTCGACGAGCCGACCAACCACCTCGACCTCCCCGCGATCGAGCAACTCGAACAGGCACTCGACACCTATGACGGCGCCCTGCTGCTGGTGACCCACGACCGGCGCATGCTGCAGAACGTCCGGCTGGACCGCACGTGGACGGTGGCCAACGGGAAGGTACGCGAATCGTGACGGATCCCGATCGGGCCGAGGACTCCACCGACACCGTGGCGGAACCCCCGTCCGACGACCGCGGATACGGTTTCCCCGTCGCGCTGTGGCGGGGCCTGGACCGGCACCGCCCGCCGGGGGTCACCCGGATCCAGCGGTGGCGCAGCCCGCTGCGAGGTCTCTGGCTGACGTCGGTGTTCGGGTCCGTCCTCCTGGTGACGCTGCCGATCGTCATCGTCACCGGGCTGCTGTCGTACATCGCGTACGGCCCACAGTTCGGTCAGGCCATACCCGGGGACGTCGGCTTCCTCAAACTGCCGACGTTCGACTGGCCCACCGATCCGTCGTGGCTGTACCGGCTCAACCAGGGCCTGCACGTCGGCCTCGGCCTCATCCTCATCCCGCTGGTCCTGGCCAAGCTCTGGTCGGTGATCCCGCGGCTGTTCGCGTGGCCGCCGTCGCGTTCCATCGCCCAGGTGATCGAGCGCGTGTCGCTGCTGATGCTGGTCGGCGGAATCCTGTTCGAGATCGTCACCGGCGTACTGAACATCCAGTACGACTACATCTTCGGGTTCAGCTTCTACACGGCGCACTACTTCGGGGCGTGGGTCTTCATCGCGGGATTCGTCGTCCACGTCGCGATCAAGCTGCCGCGGATGTGGCAGGGCCTGCGGTCGCGCTCCATGCGGGAAGTCATGCGCACCAGCGTCGCCGACACCCGACCCGACCCCTACGAGCCCGACGGCCTGGTGAGCGAGGACCCGGCGCCTGCCACGGTCAGCAGGCGCGGCGCCCTCGCCCTGGTCGGCGGCGGCACGGTGCTGATCGCGGTGCTGACCGCCGGGCAGACCCTCGGCGGGTGGACCCGCCACTCCGCACTCCTGTTGCCGCGCGGTCGAACTCGCGGTGACGGACCCAACGACTTCCAGGTGAATCGCACGGCCTTCGCGGCACGCATCGACCCGAAGACCACCGGCGACGCCTGGCGACTGACGCTTGGCGGCGGGCCCACGCCGGTGGTGCTGGACCGCGCCGCGCTGAGCGCCATGCCGCAGCACACCGCCGTGCTACCGATCGCGTGCGTCGAGGGGTGGTCGACCACCGAGACGTGGACCGGCGTCCCGCTGCGCGAACTCGCCCGACTCGCCGGCGTGCCGAACCCGCTGTCGGCGCGGGTGTCGTCGCTGGAACGCGGTGGCGCGTTCAGCCGGGCGACGCTGCAGGCCAACCAGGTCGCCCATCCGGACGCGCTGCTGGCGTTGCGGGTCAACGGGGTCGACCTGTCGCCCGACCACGGGTTTCCCGCCCGCATCATCGTTCCGGCGCTACCCGGGGTGCACAACACCAAGTGGGTCGCCGCCATCGCCTTCGAGGCGGGCACGACGTGAGCACCGCGGCCGCTCGCTTCCGAACGATCTACGGGTCACACCCGCTGCACCTGCTCGTCCTGATCGCGGGTATCGCGCTGTTCTGCTCGGTGATCGCCACGATCGGAGTGACGGCGCTGTGGAACCCGAAGGTGTGGTGGCAGTCGATCGCGGTCTGGTTCGCGGCGGCCATCATCCTCCACGACCTGGTGCTGTTCCCGGTGTACGCGGTGGTCGATCGGCTGCTGGTGGGCGTCACGCGCTCTCGCCGCGAGACTGGTGCCGGTCCGCGGGTGCCGCTCCTGAACTACGTCCGGGCGCCCGCGCTGGGTGCGGGTTTGACGCTGCTGGTGTTCCTCCCCGGCATCATCGAGCAGGGCGCCCCCGCCTACGTCACCGCCACCGGTCAGACGCAGGAGCCGTTCCTCGGGCGGTGGCTGTGGCTCACCGCGGCCATGTTCCTGGCCAGCGCGGTCGTCTACGCCGTCCGACTCCTGCGGGCGCGCCGCCGCTGACGCCGAGCGCACGCTTGTTGACGACCCCTCTCGGGCGATGCGTTCAACAAGCGTGCAGTCGGCGGGTGGCCGGCTACGCGGAGATGCGCGTCATGGTCGCGGTCAGACCGCTGATTCGTCCGAACGACGACCCTCAGCCGCACGATCACGTAGGAGGAACGAGACGGTCGCGTGCGGGATCGCCGAATGGCGTTGCGCGGCAACGGCGATTGGAGTTCGACCCACACGGTCGACCTAGCGGCGTGATCCACGTCACTGCCGGCTGAAATCTGCGGCCTTCTCACAACATGATCGGGGGCGGCGCATGATGTCGTGAGCACTGGTGGTGGGCGAGCCCGTTGTCGTCGTCCTGCGGTGTGGGCCGGGATCGAATGATGACTCGCGAAACGGATTGCAGGGCCGTGCATCTGCGACGAGCGAACGTCGAGTCGTCAGTGCGGACGCGTCGTCGTCCTCGTTCCACCCGTACGGTCCTCGCCGCGCCGAGGCTTCAAGGCAACGAATTCCGTGGCGCCCGTCCGCTGAAGCGAGCGTTAATATCGAGGTAACGCGGGAAGTCGAGTCTCATCGGTTCTGCCGCAACATCGTTGACAGCTATCGCCATCGGGGGTCCCGCTCGTGTCCGCAACTCATCATATGTTCGACCGCCGACGCGTCGTCAGCAAAATCGGCGTCACGCTCGGTGCCATCGCGCTCGGCACGGCGGCCTCGCTGGCGCAGGCGGCGCCTGCTGCGGCGGACAACGAGCAGTTCCTGCACGGTCTCGAGGAGCGGTACGCGTTCATGACGCCGCAGCAACTGCTGGCCGCTGGGCACAAGGCTTGCGCGGTCGTGAACACCGGCGTGCCGGCCGCCGATGCCAGCGACGTCATCGATCACCAATGGGGCCTGAGCCCCTCGGTGGCCATGGACATCGTCACCAGCGCCATCACCAACCTCGACTGCTGACACCACGGCGGAGATTCGCACTCCGCACCCGGTTTGACATGCCGCTTTGCGGTGAATCCCCCGGCATGGCTGACATCATCGACCTCGTCTACGCCGACCACGACTGGCTGCGTCGTCAGTTCTTCCGCCTGGACGACGCGAAGACGACCGACGAGTTGACGGCGATCTGGAACGCGCTGAGCGATCGGCTCGACGCGCATGCACAGGCCGAGGAGACGGTGTTCTACCCGGCGCTGCTGAAGCACGGCGGCAGCGACGATCCCGGAAATCCCGAGGGCGATCCGGAGGACGAGACCGAGGACGCCATCACCGACCACAACGCGATCCGCGACGCGGTGCGTGAGTCGCGCAAGCACGAACCCGGCAGCGAAGAGTGGTTCAAGGCGGTCTTCGCGGCGCGCAAGGAGAACGGCGAGCACCTCGACGAAGAGGAGCGCGAAGCCATGCCGGACTTCATCAAGAGCGCATCGCTGGAACTCCGGCACGAACTGGGCATGAAGTGGCTGCAGTTCAACGCCGCCCACGAGACCACCATGGGCATCGACAACCGCGACAGGGACGCCGACGCCTACATCGAACGGAACTCCTGAACGGGCCCGGCGCTAGGCGTCAGATGCCCGATCCGTCGCCTGTAGTCCGATCGAGAATGCCGTCAGGTCAGCGTGATTCAGCGGATCCCTGCCGGTTATCTCGGTGATCCGCCCGAGCCGGTGGCGCACCGTGTTCGTGTGGAGGTAGAGGTTCCGCGACGTCTCGCTCAGTGACCCGTTGGCGGCGAGGAACGCCCGCAGGGTCAGCACGTGCTGAGTGCCGCGGCGCCGATCCACCTCCGTGAGCGGGTCGATCAGTTGCTGGCGGAACGGCGCCAGCTGGGCGAGCGGAAGTTGCTCGAGCAGGCTGTCGAGAGTGCTGAGGTGCTCGGGCCCGACACGTCGGCCGCGGCGCCGGGCCAGGTCCAGCGCGATGCGCGCCTGACCGATCGCGGAGCCGATCTCGGTCAGCGGCACCGACGCGGAATGTCCTGACGGCAAGGACAACTCGTCGCTCGCGTCGAGCGGATCGGTCGTCAGCATCAGGCACAGGTCCGGTGCGTCACCGACGAGCGCTGCGGGGATCGCCATCGACAGCAGCGCACCCGCACCCGCCGGCCACGCCGAACACGTCAGCGTCCCGGCCGCGAAACCCGGCCAGTCCAACAGCTGGCTCAGCGCGTCCGGCAGCAGCATGCGCCGCTCCACCAGCGAGAGCAGCTGGCCGACGCGTTCCCGGGCGAGCGCCGCCTCGACGTCCTGCTGCGCCTGGGTGGCGCGGACGAAACGGGCGATCAGGTCGAGCAGCGGCGGCTCCGGCTGATCGCCGCTGCCCACCCACCCCAGGGTCCCGACGCCGGGCACGTCGACGGACACCGCCGATTCGTCGACGTCCGTGGTGCCGAGCAGGAAGTAGCAGTTGAGCAACCGGCCCGCGGTGTCGAGGAGTTCGCGCGCGGACGCGTGCCGCCGCAGCGCCGAGAGCAGTTCCGGCACCAGGGCATTGGTGGCCCGGGCAACCGCGATCTCCGCCCCCAGCTCGTACTCGGCGACGAAGCGGCTCACCCGCGCGAATGGCACGCTCGGCGACGCGATCAGCACCGGCAGGTCGAGCCGGCCGCACCGCTCGAGCAGGGCGGGCGGCACCGCGTCGTGCCCGTCACCGATGCCGAAGCACACCCCCGCCGCGCCCGCCGCGGCCAGCGCGTCGGCGAACGTCCGGCAGTCCTGCGGCGTCTGCAGGCTGATGCCCACCGTGCACACCACCTCGCCGCCCCGCAGGTACCGCGACGGGTCGCGCATCTCGGTGATGTGGGCCCAGCTGACAGACCGGTCGAGGTTCGCGGCGGCGCCGTCGGGAACGGTGAGCCCCACCTGCAGGAGGTCGCGCAGCGTGGGTGCCGCCGACACGTCCGCTGTCATTGGACGAGCGTAACGCCGTCGTCACACGACCGGGCTTCGGCGTTGTGCGATCCTCCAACGTCAGCGTGCCGGCCGGTGCGATGTCTGCGTGTTCGACGGATCATCTGGCGCACGGGCTGACCTGGGGGGATCGTTCCCTTGACACGGCACCTACGAGTGGGAGCAGCACATGGCGTCATCCACGGGCCCCGCAGACCAGTCACACCTGCTGCGGCGGGAGTTCTCGCTGTGGTCGGCGTTCGCGTTCGCCTTCGCGTTCATCTCACCGATCGTCGCGCTGTACGGCATCTTCGGCCTGGCCCTGACCGCGGCGGGACCCAGCTTCTGGTGGGGCTTCCTGCTGGTGTTCGCCGGTCAGTTTCTGGTGGCACTGGTGTTCGCGACGCTGGTGTCGCGCTGGCCGCTCGAGGGATCGATCTACCAGTGGTCGCGTCGCCTGCTCGGCACCACCTACGGCTGGTTCGCCGGGTGGGGGTACATGTGGACGCTGGTGATCGCGATGGCGACCGTCGCCCTCGGCGCAGCGGGCTTCATGGCCAACATCGTGGGGATCGAGGACGCGTCGGGTGGCACGCTGGCGCTGATCGCGGTCGTGATCCTGCTGGCGGGCACCGGGGTCAACCTCGTCGGCCGCGGCGCGCTCAAGGTCTTCATGGTCGGCAGCATCATCGCCGAGGTGATCGGATCGATCGTGCTCGGCACCTGGCTGCTGCTGTTCCACCGGCAGAATTCGCTGTCGGTCCTGTTCGAGGGCGGCGGCGCCGACACCGACACGCTCGCCTACCTGACCGGGCCCTTCATGCTGGCCGTCGCGTTCATCGGCTGGTCGTTCGTGGGCTTCGAGTCCGCGGGGTCCATCGCCGAGGAGGTCCACGAGCCGCGCCGCGACCTGCCCAAGGCGGTGCTGTTCTCGATCAGCTTCATCTTCGTGGTGGTCGCCTACTCCGCGCTGGCGATCATCCTCGCCATCCCCGATCTCGGCGCGGTGGCCGACGGCACGGTGTCCGACCCGGTCTACGACACCCTCACCACCGCACTCGGCGCCGGCATCGCCAAGCCCGTCGAGCTGCTCTTCGTCATCGGCTTCCTGGCGAGCTTCCTCGCGCTGCAGACCTCCGCGTCGCGCGTCATCTGGGCGTACGCCCGCGACGGCGCCCTACCCGCGTCGGCCACGCTGGTCCGTCTGCGCGGCAAGGCGCGCATCCCGGTGACGGCCATCCTGGTGACCACGGTGATCGGGGCGGGCCTGTTCCTGCTGAGCATCGTCGCCGGCGACGTCTACTCGCTGATGGTCAACTTCACCGCGGGCGGCTTCTACCTGGCATTCCTGTTCCCGCTCATCGGGTTCCTGGTGGTGCTGCTGCGCCGCGGGTGGACGCCCGGCCGGTTCACACTCGGCCGTGCCACGGTGCCCGTCGCGGTGATCGCCGTGGTGTGGGCGGCGCTGCAGTTCCTCAACATCGCCTGGCCGCGTGTCGCCTTCGACCAGCGCTACCTGGACTGGTCGGTGTGGATCGGCGTCGCCGTGCTGGGCGTGCTCGGGGCGATCGTCCTGGCGAGCGTGCGCTCGAAGATCGTCGGCACGTCCGTCGTCGACGACATGGAGGCGCGCGACGAGCTGGCCGACGACCGGGCCCACGCCGGTGAGTGACCGTCCGGTCGCGCTCGTCACCGGCGGCGCCAGCGGCATCGGCGCCGCCGTGGTGGACGCGCTGACCGCCCGCGGGTTCGCCGTCGGCTGCCTGGACCTCCGCGGCTCGGCGCCGGCCGCCGAACACACCGTGGCCGTGGATGTCTCGGACGCGGCCGCCGTCGCCGACGGGGTGGCCGAGGTGCGGGACGCGCTCGGGCCGATCGCCGCGGTCGTGACGTCGGCGGGCTACTACGAGATGGCGCCGGTGTCGGACATCGGCGTCGACGCGTGGCGCCGGATGCTGCGGGTCCACCTCGGCGGGCTGGTGAACGTCGCCCGTGCGACGTTGCCCGACCTGACGGCGACGCGTGGTGCACTCGTCGCCGTGGCCAGCGAACTGGCGATCGGCGGGGGAGGGGACGACGTGCACTACGCCGCGGCGAAGGGCGCGATCCTCGGCCTGGTGCGCAGCCTCGCCGCGGAGGTCGCCGGCGACGGCGTGCGGGTCAACTGCGTGGCACCCGGACCGACGGACACCCCGCTGCTGGCCGCCGACTCACCCTGGCGCGCAACGGACTACCTCTCCACGCTGCCCCTGCGCCGGCTGACCACCCCGCAGGAGGTGGCGCGGTGCGTCGAATACCTGGTGTGCGACGCGACGTTCAGCGTCGGCGACGTCGTCAACGTCAACTCCGGAGCCGTCATATGAGCACGAACCTGACCGGCCGGGTGGCACTGGTCACCGGGGCCGCACGGGGCATGGGTGCCGCGCACGCCCGACGGCTGGCCGCCGCCGGAGCGACGGTGGCGGTCAACGACGTTCGGGACGGCCCGGAACTCACCGCACTCGCCGAGGAGATCGGCGGGCTGACCGCCGCGGGCGACGTCTCCGATCCCGCCGCGTGCCGCCGCATCGCCGACGACGTCGCGCGCGCCGCGGGCCGCCTCGACGTCCTGGTGGCGAACCACGCTTACATGACCATGGCCACGCTGGCCGAGCACGACGACGCGGACTGGTGGAAGGTGGTCGACACCAACCTCGGTGGCACGTTCTTCCTCGTGCAGGCGGTGCTGCCGCACATGCGCGCTGTCGGGGCGGGCCGCATCGTGGTGATCTCCAGCGAGTGGGGTGTCACCGGGTGGCCCGGTGCGACGGCCTATACCGCCTCGAAGGCCGGACTGATCTCACTGGTGAAGACGCTGGGCCGCGAACTGGCGCACGAACACGTGATCGTCAACGCGGTGGCGCCCGGCGTCACCGACACCCCGCAGCTCCAGGTGGACGCCGATGCCGCGGGCGTCGACCTGGCCGATATGCACCGCAGCTACGCGTCGTCGATTCCGTTGGGCCGCATAGGCATCGCAGACGAGGTCTCGGCGGCGGTCGAACTGCTCGCCGACTTCGAGATGGAGGCCGTCGTCGGCCAGGTGATCTCGTGCAACGGCGGGTCCACGCGGACGAGGGCATGAGGAAGGGATCAGACGTGCATCAGCCGTACGTTCGGAGCGAGACCGGCATCGTGGGTCAGGTGGACGCCCGCGCGGTGCCGCGGTATGCGGGCATCGGGACGTTCGCGCGGCTCCCGCTGCGCCACGAGGTCGACGACTACGACATCGCCGTCGCGGGCGTGCCGTTCGACAGCGGGGTGACCTACCGGCCGGGTGCACGCTTCGGGCCGTCGGCGATCCGGCAGGCGTCGCGACTGCTGAAGCCGTACCACCCGGCGCTGGACGTGGCGCCGTTCGCGACGAAGCAGGTCGTCGACGCGGGGGACATCGCCGCCAACCCGTTCGACATCGACGCCGCCGTGGACGAGATCCGCGCGGGCGTTCTGGGACTGCTGACCCGACCCGAGCAGCGCGTCGTGCTGCTGGGCGGCGACCACACCATCGCACTGCCTGCGCTGCAGGCGATCAACGCCGTGCACGGGCCGGTGGCGCTGGTGCACTTCGACGCTCACCTCGACACGTGGGACACCTACTTCGGCGCCCCCTGCACGCACGGCACGCCGTTCCGGCGGGCGTCGGAGCAGAACCTCCTGGTGAAGGACCGTTCGGCGCACGTCGGCATCCGCGGCTCGCTGTACGACCGGGCCGACCTCCTCGAGGACGCCGAACTCGGGTTCACCGTGGTGCACTGCCGCGACATCGACCGCATCGGCGTCGACGGCGTGATCGAGCGCGTGCTGGAGCGGGTCGGCGACCATCCGGTGTACGTGTCCATCGACATCGACGTCCTGGACCCGGCGTTCGCGCCGGGGACGGGGACACCCGAGATCGGCGGCATGACGAGCCGCGAACTGGTGGCGGTGCTGCGCGCGATGCGCGAGCTGACCATCGTCGGCGCGGACGTCGTCGAGGTCGCACCGGCCTACGACCAGGCCGAGGTCACCGCCGTCGCCGGGGCCAACATCGCCTACGAACTCATCACCCTGATGGCCGACTCGTGACCGAATTGCGTTGGCCCGAGGGCAAGACCGCCGCCGCGGCGTTCACGTTCGACGTCGACGCGGAGTCCGCGGTGCTGTGGGGCCCGTCGGGCACGCTGGAGACCGTCGGTGCGCGCATGAGCGTGATGAGCCACCAGGCGTACGGGCCGCTCGTCGGGATCCCGCGCATCCTGGACCTGCTGGAACGACACCAGATCGCGTCGACCTTCTTCGTGCCCGGCCACACCGCCGACCGCTACCCCGAGGCGATCCGCAGCATCGTCGCCGCCGGCCACGAGATCGCCCACCACGGATACCTGCACGAGCAGCCGACCGCATTGACCCTCGAGCAGGAGATCGACGCGCTCGACCGCGGTCTGGCCGCGCTGGCCGACGTGGCCGGGGTGCGGCCGGTGGGTTACCGGGCGCCGATGTGGGACCTGTCGTGGCGCACGCCGGCGCTGCTGGCCGAGCGCGACTTCCTGTACGACTCCAGCCTGATGGACGCCGACCATCCCTACGAGCTGGCGATCACGCCGGGCGCGGACCGCTCGATCGTCGAGATCCCGATCCAGTGGGCGCTCGACGATTGGGAGCAGTACTGCTTCCTGCCCGACGTGTCCGGCAGCGGACTCATCGAAAGTCCGCGCAAGGCACGCGAACTGTGGCAGCTGGAGTTCGACGGGCTGCGCCGCGTCGGTGGCTGCTGGGTGCTGACCAACCACCCGTTTCTGACCGGCCGGCCCTCGCGCGCCGCCGAACTCGACGACCTGATGCGCTACGTCCTCGACCACGACGACGTCTGGGTGACCAACCTGGGCGCGATCGCCGAGCACGTGCGGACGCTGGGCCTGCCGCCGCGAAGCATCACCCCGCCGGACGTGCCGCGCTGAGCCTCGCCCACGAGAGTTGCGCTGTGGCGGGAAAGTGCGAGTAGGCGTCTCCGAAAGGGGAGTTTCGTCGAGTGCCCGGAAGCGGTGTGCCGCAGATCACCCCGCCCGGGCGTGCGGATCTGCAGGCGGCGCTCGTCTACCCAATCAGAACATCCGCACTCCGAGAGGAACCATCATGAGCTTCATCGACAAGGCCAAGAACGCAGCCGAGGACGTCGTCGGCAAGGCCAAGGAGGTCATCGGTGACGTCACCGACAACAAGGATCTCGAAGCCGAAGGCAAGAAGGACCAGGGCGTCTCCGGCGTGAAGAAGGTCGGCGAGAACATCAAGGACACCTTCAAGTAACTCGGCCACCGGCCACCAACCTCCGCACCTCGACAGCCCGTCGATCCCGCGGGATCGACGGGTTTGTCGCGCCAGAAAGTAGGACACATCTCGTGAGCAAGGACCGAGGCATCGCCAGCCGTCTCTTCGAGGGACTCGGCAGATTCACCTGGGGCTACGGCAAGCGCAAGCTCCGCGAGCGTCGCGCCCAGAAGCAGCAGAGCAAGCGCTGACCGCGCACACCCCATTCATCGAACGACCGTCAAGGAGAACGACATGACCACTCCCACCGTGGATCGCACACCCACCCGTCGCAGCGGTGGCTTCGCCACCAAGCTCGGCCTGATCGTCGCGCTCGTGCTCGTCATCGCACTGGCGATCTTCGCGCTGCAGAACACCGTGCACACCACCATCAACTTCATCGGCTGGAACTTCGATCTGGCGCAGGGCGTTTCGCTGCTCGGCGCGGCCGTCGTCGGCGCCGTCATCGCCCTGATCGTCAGCGCCGCCATCCGCGTGCGCCGCGCGATCCGCTGACCCTCGGCATCCTTTGAATGGGGCGTGTACCCGGCACCGGGTACGCGCCCCATTCGTCGTACCTCAGATGATCGGTGCCTCCCGGGGGCTGAGCACCCGCAGCCACCGGTAGCCGTACGGCTCGAGGTCGAGTTCGACGCTCGGACCGATCTCCGTCTCCGTCAGACCATCGAGCAGGTCGACGAGCGTCGACCCCGACTCGACGTCGCCGAGGCTCACGGTGACCCGCGCCGCTTCGGCGCCGAAGTTGTGCAGCGCCAGCATCTTCCAGCCCGACTCCTCGCGGCAGACGTGCGCCAGCACCGCCCGGTTCGGCTGTTTGAGGATCTCGATCTCTGACCAGCCGATCTCCGGCTGACTGCGATAGGTGTAGACGAGATCGCGCATGAACCACCAGAACGACGAGTGGTCGCGCCGCTGATCGGCGGCGTTGACCCGCTCGGGGCCGTACAGGCCGTCGGTGAGCGGGCGGGTGAGCCGCCGCTTGGCCGCCGTCGAGAAGCCGCCGTTCGTGCCCCCGGTCCACTGCATCGGTGAGCGGACCGCGAGTCTGCCCGGAATGTCCGGGTTCTCGGCCATCCCGATCTCCTCGCCGTAGAACAGGACCGGCGTGCCCGGCAGCGAGAAGGCCAGCGAATAGGCCATCTTCAACCGTCGCTCGTCGCCACCGAGCATCGAGGGCAGCCGCCGGCGCAGCCCCCTGCCATAGAGTTGCATGTCGGGTTCGGGACCGAAGGCGTCGAAGACCTCCTGGCGTTCGGCGTCGGTGAGCTTGTCGAGGGTCAGTTCGTCGTGGTTTCGCAGGAAGTTGGCCCACTGGCTGGTGATGTCGAGTGTCGGCCGCTGCCGCAGCGCCTTGGCGATCGGCCGGGCGTCGCCGCGGGCCATCGACAGGTAGATCTGCTGCATCCCGATGAAGTCGAACTGCATGTTGAGTCCGTCCCCGTCGGGGCCGCCGAAGAACGCCTTCTGGTCCTTGTAGGGAACGTTCACCTCGCCGAGCAGGACGGCGTCCCCGGTGCGGCGGTTGACGAAGTTCCGCACGTCGCAGAGGTATTCGAACGGGTCGAACCCGGGGTTGCCGGGCACCGGATCCTTGGCGAACAGGAACGGTACGGCGTCGACGCGGAACCCGGACACGCCAAGCTCCAGCCAGAAGCCGAGTGTCCGCGAGATCTCCTCGCGCACCTGTGGATTGGCGATGTTGAGGTCGGGCTGGTGCTTGTAGAAGTGGTGCAGGTACCACTCGTTCGTCTTCGGATCGAGTTCCCAGATGCGGTCCTCCTGGTCGGGGAAGACGACGTCCGAGGGGCTCGACGGCGGCTCGGTGGGACTCCACACGTAGTAGTCACGGTAGGGGTCGTCGACGCTGCGGCGCGCCGACTTGAACCAGGGGTGTGCGTCGGAGGTGTGGTTCATGACGAAGTCGACGATGACGCGGATGCCGTTGGACCGTGCCGTGCGCACCAGCTCGACGAAGTCGCCGAGCGTCCCGAGGCGGGGGTCGACGCCGAAGAAGTCGGTGATGTCATAGCCGTCGTCCTTGCGGGCCGTCGGGTAGAACGGCATCAGCCAGAGGCAGGTCACCCCGAGGTCACCGAGGTACTCGATGCGGTCGGTCATGCCCCGGATGTCCCCGGTGCCATCGCCGTTCGAGTCGCAGAACGTCTCGATGTCCGCGCAGTAGAAGACGGCGTTCTTCCACCAGAGGTCACCGGTGTCGGCGCGCCTCACGCGGTCACCAGCTCGGGTGCGGTGACCGACAGCTGCGGCAGGACGTGCTCGCCGAACGCGTCGATGAACGCGGCCTGCTCCTGACCGACGAAGTGCAGGTACAGCTCGTCCCACCCCTGCTCGACGTACTCGGCCAGCCATGCCGCGTGCCGGCCGAGGTCGCTCGAGACGTTCACCGACTTCCTGACCTGGTCGACCGTCACGTCCTGGCCGATCGCGTCGAACGCCTCGACGGACTCGGTGTCCCAGCAGACCGGGGGCGGGAAGACGTTCCCACGCCACTGATCGTGGGCGATGGCCTCCGCGGTGTCCTCGTCGGGCGCCCAGCTGAGGTGCACCTGGAGCCGGGCGGGTCCGCGGCCGCCCGCGTCGCGGTAGGTATCGAGCACGCTCCGCAGCACGTCCGGGGCCTGATTGACGGTGATCAGGCCGTCGGCCCAGGTCGCATGCCGGCCGGCTGTGGCCGGCGTGACGGCCGGGCCCACCAGGTCGGGCACCGCGTCGGGCAGCGTCCACAGCTTGGCGCGGTTGACCTGTACCAGGCCGTCGTGGTTCACCTCCTCGCCGTGGAGCAGCCGCCGGATCACGTCGACGCACTCGACGAGACGCTGGTCGCGCACCTCCTTGCGGGGCCACACCTCGCCGGTGACGCGCTCGTTGGAGGCCTCGCCCGATCCGAGGGCCGCCCAGATGCGGCCGGGGAACATCTGCGCCAGCGTGGCGATCGCCTGCGCGATGATCGCCGGGTGGTAGCGCTGCCCCGGGGCGTTGACGACGCCGAACGGCAGCGACGTCGTGGCGAGCGCCGCGCCCAGGAAGGCCCACGCGAAGCCCGACTCGCCCTGGCGGACGCTCCACGGGCTGAAGTGGTCGGATGACATGCCTGCCGTGAAGCCCGCGCGTTCGGCGTGCTGGACGTCGCGGAGCAGTTGGGCCGGGGTGATCTGTTCGTGCGAACAGTGGAAGCCGATGACCGTCATAGTCTTCGACTACCCGTTTTTCCGGCGCGTCAATTGGGCGCCGTCCGTCAGTCGAGGTGCCTCGCCACCGCGCCGACTTCTCGGACGACGGCTAGGGCGATGTCCTCGAACGACCGCTCCTCGCCATCGGCGATCCACTGGGCGAACGCGATGCCGAAGGCCATCACGGCGATCTGGGCCGCCACCTCGGCCGCCATGCCGTCGACACCGCGATCGCGGAGCGCATCGCCGAGCGCTCGCCCCAGGCCGACGAGCTTGAGGGCCTCGCGCTCGCGGAGTGCGGGGTTGTCGTCGATGACGGACTGGCGCAGCCGGGAGTGCGAGCGACGCGCGTCGTCGAAGAAGGCCGACGACGACCGCAGCGCGCTGACCGCGAACTCGATCGGCGCGGCGTCGGGAGGGGCGTCGTCCAGGCCGGCCAGGAAGGCGTCGGTCAACGTCTGCTGGCCGTGGAAGAGCACCTCGCGCTTGTCGCTGAAGTGCCGGAAGAACGTGCGCTCGGTGAGGCCGACGGCCGCGGCGATCTCGGTGGCGGTCGTCTGTTCGTAGCCGCGGGCGGCGAACAGTTCGAGCGCGGCGTCTTGCAGCCGCTCTGGCGTTCCCGGTACCCACCTGACCACGAGTCGAAGTCTAGTGATGACAGTGACTGACTTCGCGTGTACGGTCGTGATGTCAGCAACTGACATCGCTGTGGAAGGACCACCATGCACGTCTTCATCACCGGAGCCTCCGGTTGGATCGGCAGCGCCGTCGTCGACGACCTCCTGGCCTCGGGCCACGCCGTCACCGGTCTCGCCCGTTCCGACGCATCCGCCGCCGCCCTCGACGCCAAGGGAGCCGCAGTCCGCCGCGGCGACCTCGACGACCTGGATGCCCTCCGCGCCGGCGCCGAGGAGGCCGACGGCGTCATTCACCTCGCGAACAAGCACGACTGGGCGGACATGGCGGGCACCAACGCCACCGAACGCGCGGCGGCACAGGCCATCGGGGACGCGCTCGTCGACACCGGCAAGCCGTTCCTGCTGGCGTCGGGGCTTGCCGGCCTGACCGACGGACGTGCGGCGACCGAGGACGACGCCTCACCGTTCCGCGGGCCTGACTCGCCGCGCGGCGGCACCGAGAACCTGCTGCTCGACTTCGCCGACCGTGGCGTCGGATCGGTGGCGCTGCGCTTCTCGCCGACGACGCACGGCACGGGTGACTACGGCTTCGTCGCCACCCTGTGCCAGATCGCCCGCGACCGGGGCGTGTCGGGCTACCCCGGCGATGGTCGGAACCGCTGGGCGGCGGTGCACGTCGCCGATGCCGCGCGCATGGTCGTGCTCGGTCTCGAGAAGGCGCCGGCCGGTACCCGGCTGCACGCCGTCGCCGAGGAGGGCGTCCCCAGCCGGGTGATCGCCGAGGCCATCGGTCGGGCGTTCGATCTGCCCGTCGCGGCCATCCCCGCCGACCGCGTCGGCGAACACTTCGGCTGGATCGGCGGGTTCTTCGCGATGGACATGGCCGCGAGTAATGCGGCGACTCGGGAACTCCTGGGCTGGACGCCGACTGGCCCCACGCTGATCGAGGACATCGACGGTGGCGCGTACGGAGACGGTCAGTAGGCGTACCGACTCACCGTGTCCGGGTGGATGACCAGCCGCACTTGATCCTCGGCGAGGATCGCGCCGAGGTCGTCGGCCCGGGCCGGATCGTCGAGGTCCCAGTACCGGGCGGCGAGGCGGGCAGCCAGCTCGCGTCCGCCGTCGGGCTCGACCGTGACGTGCCCGGCCACCGACACCCACCGCTCGCGCTCGCCCACCGGAGCGGCGACGACCAGGGACGCACGGGGGTCCCGCCGGGCGCGGCGGATCTTGAGAGTGTCCGGGGCGGTGAACAATTGGACGGTGCCGGAGTCGGTCGCCTCGAACCACACCGGCCGCGGTTGCGCGGGCGTCGGCCCGGCGGCCATGGTGAGGAAGCCGTGCAGGGGACGGCGCAGGAAGTCGAGGTCGTGCTCGAGCGCACTCATCGGTCCCACACCCCGGTGGCCGCGGTGCGCAGGACGTAGTCCTCGAAGGTCCGGGGCGCCCGCCCGAGCACGGTGTCGACGCCGTCGGTCGTCCCGGCGATGCTCCCGCGCTCCATCAGCGCGTACATGTCGGCGAGGTGGTGGGCATCGTCCTCGGGCATGCCGTCCGCGACCAGTGCCGTCACGTACTCCTCGGTGGAGATCCGAGTGAACGCGATGGCCCGTCCGGTCGCGCGTGCGATCAGGTCGACCGCCTCGGCGAAGGGAATCCCGCGCGGGCCGGACATCTCGTAGGTGCGGCCCGCGTGTATGCCCGGTTCGGCGAGGACCGCGGCAGCCACGTCGGCGACGTCCTCGACGTCGATGAACGGCTCCGGGACGTCACCCGCCGGCAGCCTCAGGTCACCGGCGACGACGGGGGCGTGGAACAGTTCCTCGCTGAAGTTCTGATCGAAGTTGTTGGGCCGCAGCACTGTCCAATCCAACGGCGAGGCGCGGACGGCGTCCTCGGCGTCGCGCATGTCCAATCCGAACGTGGAGTCGCCCCACGTGTCCGCGCCGCGGCCGGAGAGCAGCACCAGCCGCCGAACACCCGCAGCCTCGGCGCGGGCGACGAAGTCGTGCACCGGCCCGGACCACCCCGGTGAGACGACGTAGGCGGCGTCGGCCCCGCGCAGGGCGGCGTCCCAGGTGTCGGGTTCGGTCCAGTCGAACGGCGTCGCACTCTTTCGGGATGCGGCCCGGACCGGTGTGCCGCGCAGGCGCAGGCGGGCGGCGACGCGGCGGCCCGTCTTTCCGGTGGCGCCGAGGACGAGGACGGTGTTCTGGTTGGTGTCGTCGGTCATGAGGTCCAGTCAACCGCGCCGCATCGGACGCTTCCATGGGTGAGAACCCGGAATACCTGTCCAATCGTCTAGCCTCGGTGGGATGGACGTGTTCGCAGACCTGTTCCGTGGGGTGCGGGCGCACGGGTCGCTGTTCGGCAGCTCGTCCCTGTCCGCGCCGTGGGCCCTGCGCTTCGTCGACGGGGCGCCGCTGACGTTGTGCACCGTGACCGGCGGGGAAGGCTGGATCGTGCCGGAAGACGGTCCGCCGGAGCGGTTGCGCGCGTACGAGACCGTCGTCGTGCGCGGGCCGCGCAGCTTCACCTTCGTCGATGCTCTCGACACCCGCGCCGAGCCGGTCGAGTGCGGCGAGTTCTGCGCGACGCCCGAGCTGGGCGGTACGCGCCACAGGTTGGGGTGGAGTGACGTCGGGCCGGGCGAGACGACGCTGATCGTGGGTGCCTACCCCGTCCGGGGCGAGATCAGCAGGCGGCTGCTCGACGCGCTGCCGGTCGTCCTGCGCGTGGAGGCCGGCGGTACGGGTGACGCGGTGGTCGACCACCTCGCGGCGGAGGTCGCCGTCGACGCGCCCGGCCAGCAGCTGGTGCTCGACCGGCTGCTCGACTGGATGCTGGTGTGCACGCTGCGCGAATGGTTCGACCGCCCGGGCGGCGAGCCGCCGGCGTGGTGGTCGGCGCAACGCGACCCGGTCGCCGGCGACGCGCTGCGGCTGTTGCACGCCGAGCCCGCGGCGCCGTGGACGGTGGCCTCGCTGGCCGATCGCATCGGGGTCTCCCGGTCCACGCTGGCGAAGCGATTCACCGACCTGGTCGGGGAGCCGCCGCTGACGTATCTGACCCGGTGGCGGATGACGCTTGCGGCGGATCGCCTGGTCGACCAGCAGTCGACCAGCATCGCGGACGTCGCACGCGCCGTGGGGTATTCGGATCCCTTCGGGTTCAGCGCGGCATTCAAACGGATCCGCGGCGTCAACCCGAGCGAGTACCGCCGGACCGCCGCACGTGCGGTCTGAGCGGGTGAGTCACCGCCGGGCGTACCTTGTCCGATACGAGTCGGATGGCTGGAGGAATGCAGATGGACGCTGACGTCATCGTGGTCGGAGCAGGCCTGGCCGGGCTGGTCGCCGCCCACGAACTGACCCGTCGCGGGAAGAAGGTGGCCATCCTCGACCAGGAGAACGCCGCCAATCTCGGCGGTCAGGCGTTCTGGTCGTTCGGCGGGATCTTCCTGATCGACAGCCCCGAGCAGCGCCGCATGGGAATCAAGGACTCCTTCGAGCTGGCGTGGAACGACTGGCAGGGCAGCGCGGCCTTCGACCGGCTCGGCGACGAGGACGTCTGGGCCGCACGTTGGGCCCGTGCCTACGTCGAATTCGCCGCGGGGGAGAAGCGCGGATACCTGGCAGACCACGGCATCAGCTTCCTGCCGACGGTCGGCTGGGCCGAGCGCGGTGACCTCTCCGCCAGCGGCCACGGGAACTCCGTGCCCCGCTTCCACGTCAGCTGGGGGACCGGCACCGGCGTCGTGGAACCGTTCGTCGCGTCGGCGCTGGAGGCCGCCGATCGCGGGCTCGTGACCTTCCACTACCGCCACCGCGTCGACGAGTTCGTGTACACCGACGGCGCCGTGACCGGCGTGCGTGGCGCGGTGCTCGCCCCCGATGACGCCCCGCGTGGCGCACCGTCGAACCGCGAGGTCGCAGGCGAGTTCGAGCTGTCCGCGCGGGCCGTCGTCGTCACCACCGGCGGCATCGGCGCGAACCACGACATCGTGCGCCGGTACTGGCCGGAGCGGATGGGTACGCCTCCGGCGGAGATGATCACGGGCGTACCGGCCTACGTCGACGGGCGGATGCTCGACATCGCCGCGGACTCCGGGGTGCGGCTGGTCAACCGAGATCGCATGTGGCACTACACCGAAGGCATCGTCAACTGGAATCCGATCTGGCCGAAGCATGCGATCCGCATCCTGCCGGGCCCGTCGTCGATGTGGTTCGACGCGCTCGGCCGGCGTCTTCCCGAGCCGTTCCTCCCCGGCTACGACACACTCGGCACGCTGCGCCATCTGCGCACGACGCCCGACATCGCGAAGTACGACCACTCCTGGTTCATCCTCACGCAGAAGATCATCGAGAAGGAGTTCGCGCTGTCGGGCTCCGAGCAGAACCCCGACATCACGTCGAAGAGCAAGAAGGCATTCCTCAAGGAGCGGCTGTTCAACAAGGACGCCCCCGGTCCGATCGAGGCGTTCAAGGAGCGCGGCGCGGACTTCGTCGTCGCCCACCATCTCGAGGAATTGGTCGGTCGGATGAACGCGCTCACCGACGAGCCGCTGCTCGACCCGGTGGGCATACGCCGTCAGATCGAGGCACGCGACATGCAGCTGGCGAACCCGTTCAGCAAGGACGCCCAGATCCAGGGCATCCGGAACTCGCGGAGGTCACTGGGCGACCGCATCGGCCGGACCGCCGCGCCGCACCGGATCCTCGATCCCGACGCCGGTCCGCTGATCGGGGTCAAGCTGCACGTGCTGACCCGAAAGACGCTGGGCGGCATCCAAACCGACCTGGCGTCGCGCGCACTGGGCCTCGACGGTCAGCCCATCCCCGGCCTCTACGCCGCGGGCGAGGTGGCGGGCTTCGGGGGCGGTGGCGTGCACGGGTACAACGCGCTCGAGGGCACGTTCCTCGGCAGCTGCATCTTCTCCGGTCGCGCCGCCGGGCAGGCGCTCGCCGACACGCTGTGAGTGGTCAGGCGGTCATCACGAAGTCGGCGCCGCCGACGAAGATCATGCCCGACGGGTGCGGCGCGTTGATGGCACCGACGACGGCGGTGGCGATGGACCCGTCGATCATGTCGCCGGAGACGACCGTGAACCGGACGCCAGCTCGCTCGAACGTGGAACGCATTGCGTACAGCGCGGTTTCGCCGGCGCGCTTGCTGGCGGCGACCGGTCCGTAGCCCACTGGGACGCCCTTGTTCGGGAAGAAGTGCGCCTGGTGGCTGGTGACGTAGACGATGCGGCCGTTGACCGGCATCACCGGAACGGCCAGCTGCGCGAGGCGGCGCTGGCCGTCGCGGTTGAGGCGCATCGCGTAGCGGGGATCGGCGCCCAGTTGCAGGCCGCTCGACGCGGTGAGGACGAGGGCGTCCAAGCGGCCGAAGCGCCAGGCGATGGTGTCGACCATGGCGACGGCAGCCGCCTCGTCGGAGATGTCGGCGGCCAGCGTGGATGCGTGCCCGCCCGCTGCCCGGATGGCCGCGACGAGGGCGTCCGCACGGTCCGCCCGCTGGCGGTAGTTGACGATGACGTGGGTGTCCGCGTCGGCGAGCTGACGGGTGACGTCGGCGCCGATGCCTCGCGATCCGCCGGTGACCAGGACGATCCGTGAGGGTTCGTGCGCCATGTGGGGTTCCTTCCGTCGCTGCCGACGACGTTGTCGGCCGAAGCCCTACCGTACACCGATCTTAAGAAAAATAAGGCCTACGTAAGGTCACGGTAAGGCTGCGAGACGACGGTCAGTGGGAGACGCGCTCCCGCGCCGAGCGCACGCTCGTTGTCGCGCCTACTCGGGCGATGCGTTCAACAAGCGTGCGCTCGGCGGGACCTACAGCAGCTTCTCGATCGTGATCGGCAGGTCGGTGACGCGCTTGCCGGTCGCGTTGAAGACGGCGTTGGCGATCGCGCCGGGAACCCCGACCATCACGACCTCACCCAGACCCTTGACCCCGATCGGGTCGGCGACGTCGTCGCGGGCATCGAGGTAGACGGCGTCGAGCGCGGGCACGTCGGCGTTGACCGGCACGAGGTAGTCGGACAGATTCGCGTTCACGATGCGGCCGTCGCGGTAGTCGATCTCGGCGGCCTCCAGCATCGCCATGCCGATGCCCTGCGTCATGCCGCCCAGCGCCTGGCTGTGGGCGAGCTTGGGGTTGACGATCCGTCCGGCGTCGTACACCGCGTAGAGACGCCGGATGCGGACCGTCGCGAGGAGCGGGTCGACGGCCACCTCGGCGAACACGGCACCATAGGCGTGCATCGAGAACCGCTTGTTCGCGTCGTCGGGGGTGTAGGTCCCGTCGGCGTCGAGGCTCGGCAGGCCGCGCCGGCGCAGCACGTCCTGATACGACTCACCGCGGCTTGGGTCCGAGCGCAGCTGCATCCGGCCGTCGGTGACGGTCACGTCGTCCGGTCGTGCCCCGTTCAGGGGCGATCCGGGGTCGAGGATCGACGTGCGAATCATCCGGTCGCGCAGCGTGTTCGAGGTGACGAACACGCTGGAGCCGCCGCTGGCCATCAGCTGCGAACCGTACTGGCCAGCGGCCTCGGGGAAGCGGCTGTCGCCGAGGTTGACGCGGATCTTGTTCTGTGGCAGGCCCAGCGCATCTGCGGCCACCTGGCCCAGCGACGTGTACGTCCCGGGGCCGATGTCGCTGGCGGCGGTGAACACGTCGGCCGTGCCGTCGGCGTTGATCCGCGCCGACGCCGAGGACTCCGAGCGCGCCGTGTGATACAGCGCGGCGGCGGTCCCCATCCCGATCGCCAGGTCGCCCTCGCGCACCGCGCCGGGGGTGGGGTTGCGCCGCGACCAGCCGAACTCCCGGGCGCCCCGTTCGAAGCACTCGGTGAGCCTGCGGGTCGAGAACGGCAGGCCCTTGCTCTGGTCGACCCGGGGCTCGTTGCGCAGCCGCAGTTCGATCGGATCCATCCGAAGGCGTTCCGCGAGTTCGTCGATCGCGCACTCCAGCGCGAACGCACCCGTCACCGCGCCGGGCCCCCGCATGTACGTGGGCTCGCTGATGTCGAGTGGAACCACCTCGGCGGACGCGCGAAAGGCGGGGGAGGAGTACAGCAGCCTCGTCCCCTCGGTGGGGGAGTCCTCGTAGCTGCCGTACCGCGACACCTCCACCCGGCTCTCGTGGACGGTCGCGGTGATGCGGCCGGTGGGGTCGGCGCCGATGGCGAGCCGCTGCCAGCTCTCCGGGCGGAACCCGATGGCGGCGTACATCTGCTCGCGGGTGAGCGACAGCTTGACCGGTCGACGCACCTGCCGGGCCGCGTGCGCGGCGAGCAGTTGGTGTGGCCACGTCGACCCGGCGCTGCCGAACGCGCCACCGACGAAAGGTGATACGACGTGCACCGCATCGGCGGCGACGCCGAAAGCCTTGGCGTAGGACTCCTGACTCCGGGAGACCGCCTGGACCTTGTCCCACACCGTCAACCGGTCCCCGTCCCAGGCGGCGATGGTCGCGGGGATCTCCATGGGGTTGTGGTAGTTCCGGGCGATCGAGTACGTACGGTCGACCACCACCGGCGCGGCACGCAGCGCGGCGTCGGCGTCACCGCGCCGGTACTCCGGCGACTTCCTACTGGGTTCCCGTGCAGCGTCCTCGAAGTCGGTGTGCTGCGGCTCGTTCGCGTAGCGCACCGTCACCAGGTCCGCGCCGTGGGCGGCCGCCTCCGCGGTAGTGGCGACGACGATCGCCAGCGGCTGGCCGAAGAAGGAGACCCGGCCTGCGTCGAAGGGCAGCGTGACGCCGCCGAAGTCGGTGATCACGCGCACCACCTCGGCATGGTCGGTCGCCGGCTTCGCGTCGATGCCCCCGATCGTGCCGCGGGACACGGTACTGCACACCAGGGCGGCGTACAGGTGATCGGGCACGGGATTGTCGGCGGCGTACCTGGCGGCGCCGGTGACCTTGAGCCGCCCGTCGACGCGGGAGACTGACTGGCCGGAGACCGAGGTGGGCGTCGCGAGGGGCCGCGTCACGCCAGACCCGCCACGGTCGCGAGTTGCCGTTGCACGGCGCGCTTGACCAGCTCGACCTTGAAGCCATTCTCCGACAGCGGTTTCGCACCGTCCGCTGCGACCGCGGCGGCATCCACCCACAGCTGCGGGCCGGGTTTCCGTCCGGCGAGCCGCGCCTCGACGGCGGGCAGCCGCCACGGCACGGTGCCGACACCTCCGACCGCGACGCGTGCCGAGCGGATCACGCCGCCGGAGAGGTCCATCGCGACGGCGGCGGAGGTGAGGGCGAACTCGTAGGACTGCCGGTCACGCACCTTCAGATAGCCGGAGCGGCGGGTGTCGGGCCGGACCGGGACCTCGATCGCGGTGATCAACGCCGCTGCGCCCAGATTGTTCTCGCGATCGGGGGTGTCTCCCGGGAGGCGGAAGAAGTCGGCGATCGGGATGGTGCGTTCCCCGTCGGCGTCACGCGTGACGATCGACGCGTCGAGGGCGGTCAGCGCCACGGCCAGGTCGGAGGGGTGGGTGGCGACGCACGCCGTGCTGGTGCCGAGGATGGCGTGCGTGCGGTTGCGGCCGCCGATCGCGGCGCAGCCCGAGCCGGGGTTGCGCCGGTTGCAGGCGGCACCGACGTCGCGGAAGTACAGGCACCGTGGGCGCTGCAGCAGGTTGCCTCCGATCGACGCCATGTTCCTAAGCTGTGCGGAGGCACTGAGTTCCAGTGCCTGCGCGATCACGGGGAACTGTTCGCGGACGCCGGCGTCGGACGCGAGGGCCGTCATCCGGACCAGCGCACCGACCCGCAACCGCGCAGGCGACAGGTCGATGTCGTCGTAGGGCAGCGCGTTGATGTCGACGACGCGGTCGGGGCGCTCGACGGTCTGGCGCATCAGGTCGATCAGCGTGGTGCCACCGGCCAGGTAGCGGGCACCGTCGGCAGCTGCCGCCAGGGCCGCGGCCTCGTCACCGGCGGTGTCGTAGCGGAACGGAAACATGGCTCAGGCACCGCCCTGCGCCGCGACGCGCGAGATGGCGGCGACGATGTTCGTGTACGCGCCGCAGCGACAGATGTTGCCGCTCATGGACTCCCGGATCTCCTCGGGCGAGCCGGCGCGGCCCTCCCGGATGCACCCGATGCCGGACAGGATCTGACCGGCGGTGCAGTAGCCGCACTGGAAGCCGTCGTCGTCGATGAACGCCTGCTGCAGGGGGTGCAGCCGGCCGTCCTCCTCCAGGCCCTCGATGGTGGTGACCTCGGTGCCGTCGGCCTGGACGGCTAGCGTCAGACAGGAGACGACGCGCTCACCGTCGAGCAGCACCGTGCAGGCGCCGCAGGCACCCTGATCGCAGCCTTTCTTGGTGCCCGTCAGCTCCGTGTGCTCGCGCAGCATGTCGAGCAGCGAGGTGCGGTTGTCCACGGTGAGTTCGCGCTTGTCGCCGTTGAGCGTGACGCGCACCGTGCTCGACGTCGAGGTGTCCTCGTCGGGCTCCGTCGCACAGCCGTCGAGCAGACCCATCGCCGCGACGGCCCCGCCGACGGCCACCGACGCGCCCACGAAGGTCCGTCGCCTGATCGGCCACGCCGCGTGGAGTTCGGGTGCGGACGTGCTGTCGTCCTCGTTCATTTCGACCACCTCAGGAAGTACGGACCCCGTGCCCCTCCAGAGTGCCAGCGAGGCAGACGGGGAGGCAGTCACCGCGGAGCGGTGTACCGGGAGGGTGTCCCAGTTTCGGGTTCCGGGGCCGGGGTAATCGCCCGTCAACGGACGAACCGGCCAGCGATGGCCAGGACTGGAGACACGTGAGCTTTCTCGAGAACGCCAAGGACAAGATCAGTGACGCCGCCGACAAGGTGAAGGACGAGACCTGGGCGCAGGAGGAGAAGGCGGAGGACGACACCGAAGCTGATTCGGCCGTCGCCGGTTCTCGCGCCAAGCGCGACGACGAGGACGGCACCTACGTCGGCCGCACCAACCCACAGTTCGATTCCGAGACCCAGGAGAGCGGCGCCGAGGCGCGCGCGGAGGCGGACGGCCAGTAGCGGTCAGGGCTTCACGAACACCTTGAGGCTCCGCCGGTCCGCCATGTCGCGGTATCCGCCCGGGACGTCGTCGATCCCGACCGTGGAGTCGAACACCCGGCCCGGATCGATGGTGCCGTCGAGCACGTCGGGCAGCAGTTCCTCGACGTAGGCCCGCGCTGGCGCGGGCCCACCCGCCAGGCGGACGTTGCGACCGAACAGGCTCGCGAACCCTATTCCGGCGTCCTCGTATTGCGGGACGCCGACACGGCTGATGACGCCGCCCGCGCGGACGACGCCGACGGCCTGCTCGTAGGCGGGCATGTGACCGACGGCCTCCAGAACGACGTGGACGCCGTCGCCGCCGGTGAGGTCCCGGACCGCGGCGATGCCCTCGTCGCCTCGGGCGGACACGACGTCGGTGGCGCCGTAGTCGCGTCCGAGGTCGGTGCGCTGCGCGTGGCGGCCCATGAGGATGATCTGCTCGGCCCCCAACCGCTTGGCCGACAGAACCGCCATCAAGCCCACCGCGCCGTCGCCGATCACCGCGACGCGGGTGCGTGGGCCGACGCCACCCATCTTCGCGGCGTGGTGGCCGGTGCCGAGGACGTCGGACAGCGTGAGCAGTGACGGCACGAGTGCGGAGTCTTCGGAACGCGGATGGCCTCCGCCTGCGCGCCCTGGTCGGGGATGTTGTCCCAGAACGTGGCGGCCGGATCAGCGCACGACGTGTGCAGGCCCTCGCGGCAGAACTGACAGGTGTTGTCCGACACCGAGAACGGCGAGACGACGAGGTCGCCCTTCGCCACGGTCGTCACGTCGGCCCCGACGTCCTCGACGACGCCGATGAACTCGTGGCCCATCCGCGCGGGGCCGCTGCCGGCACCCATCGACGAGTAGGGGTGCAGGTCGCTGCCGCAGATGCAGGACGCGGTGATGTGGACCAGCGCATCGGTCGGGTGCTCGATCCGGGGATCTGCGACGTTCTCGACGCGGACGTCGCCGGCGCCGTACATGAGTGTTGCGCGCATGGTGTGGTGCTCCTTCGGGGGTGAATTCAGCGGTTGTCGACGACGTCCTTGAAGACCGGCAGAGCCGAGAACACGGTCGGCCAGCCCGCGTAGAACGCCAGTTGGGTCAGGGTCTCCGACGCCTGGTCCCGGGTGAGGCCGTTGTCCATGGCCTTGCCGAGGTGGAAGGTCACCTGACCCACCTGTCCGGCGGCTACGAGCGCACTGACGGTCACCAGGCTGCGGTCGCGGGGCGCGAGGCCCGGCCGCAACCACAGGTCGGTGAACAGGACGTCGGTGGTGTACCCGACGACGCCGGGTGCGACGGCGCCGTAGTCCCGGTCGACGCCGGTGCGCCGCCGGTCCTCGGCGGCCTGGTCGATCGGCAGTGGCGGGTCGTCGGCGGAGGGCAGATCCGCGGCCTGGACACCGCGCTCGTCGAACACGGGTGTGGCGGCGGCGACGGCCGCGAGCGCGTTGGGCCAGCCCGCGTAGAAGGCGAGATGGGTGATGATCTCCGACAGTTCGGCGGGGGTGACGCCGTTGTCCAGCGCACGCCCGAACTGTGCCGGCATGTCGATCGTCTGGTTGCGGGCGATCAACGCGGCGACCGTGACGACGCTGCGGTCGCGCGCCGACAGGCCGGGCCGGTCCCACAGCTCGCCTTCGATGATGCGGTCGCGGTAGTCGGCCAGCGCGGGGGATACCGCCGCGACGTCACCGGTGGGCGTTGCCGCACCCGACCGGTCGGACTGCGCGCAGCCGCTCATCCACACCGACGCCGACGTGACCGTGGCGGCCAACAGCGTCCACCTGCCGACCCTCACCGGCGGTACTCCTCGTCGCTCACGTGCTCCAGCCAGTTCACCCCGGTGCCGTCGACGTGGGTCTGGATCGCGAGGTGAGTCAGCGTCGCGTCCTCGGTGGCGCCGTGCCAGTGCTTCACGCCCGGCGGGGTCCACACCACGTCGCCGGGATTCAGCTGCTGCTTGGCCCCGCCCCACTCCTGCACCCAGCCCGTGCCGGTCGTGACGACGAGCGTCTGGCCGGCGGGATGGGTGTGCCACGCACTTCGTGCGCAGGGACTGAACGTGACCTCCGCCGAACTGAAGTCCCGCGCGTCGTTGACGTCGAAGAGCGGCGTGACGCGAACCTCGCCGGTGAACGTCTCCGCCGGGCCGGTCGACGACGGGCGGGTCTCCGAGCGGGACACCTCCATCCGTTCGCCGTCGGCTCCCGCCGGCGTGGCCTTGAACGTGCCCATCGACAGGGCCGCCGCCGCCAGTGCCGCGGTCGTGAACAGTCGTCTCATCATCGTCGTGCTCCTTCGCTCGTTCGGTGGTGTGGCCGGGGTCAGCCGAGGTTGGTCGTGAAGAACTGGTCGAGCGCGTCGAACGGGATCATCTCGACGCGGTCGTAGAGGTCGACGTGTCCGGCGCCCGGCACGATGACGAGCTCCTTCGGCTCGGCCGCGAGTCGGTAGGCGTCCTCGCTGAAGTAGCGCGAGTGGGCGTTCTCGCCGGCAACGAACAGCAGCGGCCGGGGCGAGATCGCGTCGATCTGCGCGAACGGGTAGTAGGCGTTCATCGCGGCGGTGCTGGTCTGGGTGAACGCCGTGGTGGAGCGCGGGTGTTCGCCGCGCGGGGTGCGGTAGTAGTCGTAGAACTCGCGGTCGACCGCGGTGGACTCCGCGGTCAGCTCGACCGGGGTTCCCGGCACCATCGTGCGGTCGGCGCCGTCGATTTCGGACCAACGCTGATCGGCGGCGGCCCGAAGGTTCTGGCGGCGTTGGTCCTCGGGCACGGCATCGTTCAGGCCCTGCCGGTTGGCGCGTCCCATGTCGTACATGCTGACGGTGGCCAGCGCGCTGATGCGCGGGTCGACCGCGGCGGCGCTGAGCGAGAAGCTGCCGCTGCCACAGACGCCGATCACGCCGATCCGGTTCCGGTCGACCAGGTCGTTGCCGCCGAGGTAGTCGACCGCTGCGCTGAAGTCCTCGGTGAAGGCCTCGGGCGACGCGATGTTGCGCGGAGATCCGCCGCTCTCGCCACCGTAGGAGGCGTCGAAAGCCAGCGCGACGAAGCCGCGTTCGGCCATCTGCTGGGCATAGAGGCCGGAGGACTGCTCCTTCACGCCGCCGTAGGGGTGACCCACGATGATGGCGGGGTGGCGGCGAGTGGTGTCGACGTCGGCGGGCACGTAGAGGTCGCCGACGAGGTCGATGCCCAGCCTGTTGTCGAACCGCACCTTCTCGACGTCCACCCGGTCGCTCTGGGGGAACGTCTTGTCCCACTCCGCGCTCGCCGCGGCGGGAGCGTCGGGTTGACCCGAGGACGACGCGCAACTGGTGAGCGCCAGTGCGCCGATGGCGACAAGGGCGGCACCGATTAGCGGGCGCGCGCCGCGGCGCTTCCGGGCGGGGGCGGTGGTGACTTCAATCATGTCGGTTCCTTCTGAGTGGGGTGAATCGGGATTGGATCGAGGTCAGCGAGCGGTGTAGCCGCCGTCGACGGGTAGGGCGACACCTACGACGAAGCTCGCGCCGGGACTGCACAGCCAGAGCACCGCGGCCGCGATCTCCTCGGGTTCACCGAGCCGGTCGATGGGTTGGTCGGCGACCGCTGCGGCGAGGTCCAATTCGCCCGAGTCGATCATGTTCGTCACCATCGGGGTGGCGATGGTGCCGGGGCACACCGCGTTGATCCGGATGCCTCGCGGCGCATACTCGAGCGCCGCGCTGCTGGTCAGTCCGATGACGCCGTGCTTTGAGGCGTGGTAGGCCGCTCGGCCGGGGATTCCGACCAGACCACCGAGCGACGAACAGTTGACGATCGCGCCGTTGCCCTGGATCCGCATCTGTGCCAGTTCGTGTTTCATGCAGGCCCACACACCGCGCAGGTTGACGGCGTTGACCCGATCGAAGATCTCCGCCGGTTCGTCGGCGGCGTCGCACGGTGGAACCTGGATGCCCGCGTTGTTGAACGCCATGTCGAGCCGCCCGAAGGCGTCCACACTCGATCGGACGGCCGCCGCCGCCTCGTCGGTGACGTCGCACTCGACGCCCAACACCCGTCGTCCGTCCGCTTCCATTGCGCCGGCTATCTTCTGCAGCGCGGTGATGTCGCGGTCGGCAAGTATCACGGCGGCACCGGCATCGGCGAACGCCCGGGCGGTGCTCAGTCCCATGCCGGAGGCGGCGCCGGTCACCAGGGCTACCTGGCCGGTGAAGTCGTACGTCGGGTTCATGACGTCGACTCAACGCCCATCCGGGCCGACGTGGGAGTCACCGTCGAGACGTGTACCGACAGTGCATCCCTCCCGGTCGCCGATGGTCGTACCGTCTTCAGACGTGGACAACCGACACGAGGTGCGTGACTTCCTGACGTCGCGGCGCGCCAAGATCACGCCCGCTCAGGTGGGCATGCCCGACTTCGGGCACCGGAGGGTGCCGGGTCTACGACGGGCCGAGGTCGCCGCCTTGGCGGGTGTGAGCGTCGAGTACTACGCGAAGCTGGAACGCGGTTCCCTCGGCGGGGTGTCGGCGTCGGTCCTCGACGCACTGGCACGTGCTCTGCGACTCGACGACGCCGAGCGAGCGCACCTGTTCCATCTCGCGCACGCCGCGGACGGGACCAGTGCCGGCATGCGCCCGCGTCGACGGCCGAGCGCCAAGTGGACGCCGCGGCCCGCGCTGCAGTGGATGCTGGCCGGCATCCAGCCGCCTGCGCTCATCCGCAACGGCCGGATGGACCTGCTGGCGACCAACCACCTCGGGCACGCGATGCACACCTCGGTGTACGACAGCCAGCCCGGGGAGACCCCGAACTTCGCCCGCTACACGTTCCTCGACGACGACGCGCAGCGGTTCTACCCGGACTGGGACACCGCGGCCGACACCTGCGTGACCATCCTGCGGACCGAAGCCGGCCGCGATCCCCACGACAAGGCCCTGCACGACCTCGTCGGCGAGTTGTCCACGCGCAGTGAGCCGTTCCGCAAGCGCTGGAGCGCGCACGACGTGAGCCTGCACGGCGCGGGCACCAAGCGGTTCCACCACACCGTCGTCGGCAACCTCGACCTGGCCTACGAGAGTGTCGACATGATCGCCGATGCGGGGCTGTCCATGACCATCTACGTCGCGGAGCCCGGCTCGCCGACCGCCCACGCCCTGGACCTGCTGGCGTCCTGGGCCGGTACTCCAGCGGACGCGGACGCACCGTGACGGCCCTGCGTCCCTGGGTGCTGCTGGTGGCCGTCGGCCTCGCCGCCTGTTCGGCCGAGCCTGGCCGGTCGAGTGCGCACCCCGAGACGCCCGGTCTCTCCGCGAGCGCCCCCGTCGGGGACCTCCGGCTGACCGTCGACGGCCGCGACGTCGGTGCCGGGCTGGCGGACAACCCGGCCGCGCGCGACCTCGCTGGACTGCTCCCGCTGCGGCTGAGCTTTCGGGACCTGAACGGCGTCGAGAAGATCGCCCGGCTCCCGCGCCCGTTGACCACCGACGGCGTGCCCGGCGGCTCCGACCCGGAGGTCGCCGACATCGGCTACTACGCGCCCACGAGCGACCTCGTCCTCTACTACGGGGACGTCGGCTTCTACGACGGCATCGTCAACGTCGGCCGATTCGACGCGGAGGCGGTCGAGTGGATCGGTAGCCGGCCCGACGGGGCCGCGGTCACCATCGAACGTGGCTGAGCCACCCGTCGAGACTGCGTCGCGGGTCGTGATTCTCCGACGATCACAGCCCTGGGTGCAGTCTCGACGATGCGGCTGGACCTGCTCACCTCGACGCGGCGGGGTTACACATCGGCGGTCAGGGGTAAAGCTCGACGACAGATCCGTTCGAGCAGTCGAGGAGACGCCATGACGTCGCAGGAACCCACGCAACCGTCCGACGACGAGGTCGCCGAGGAGGTGCTCGCTCCGGCCACGCCGGGTGCCGAGGCGCTCGGTACGGACGCCCCCGAGGAGTCCGACGAGGCGTCCGGCCCGTAGCGAGGGCGGGGCCGCGCCCGATAGGTTCTCTGGCGTGGCCCTGTCCCCAGACATCGTCGGCATGACGTACTCCTATCCCGACCACTACGAGGTCGGGCGCGAGAAGATCCGCGAGTACGCCGAGGCCGTTCACAACGACGACGCGGCCTATGCCGACGAGGACGCCGCTCGCGAACTGGGCCACGACGCCCTGCTCGCCCCCCTGACGTTCATCTCGATCTTCGGCCTCCAGGCGCAGATGGCGTTCTTCGAGCACGCGAACATCCCGATCACCGACGAGAAGATCGTGCAGGTCGAGCAGGGTCTGACGTTCCTGCGGCCCATCAAGGCCGGCGACAAGCTGTACTGCCACATCCGGCTGGAGTCGCTCCGGCAGGCCTTCGGCGCCGACGTGCTGACCATCCGCAGCCGGATCACCAACCAGCACGGAGAGACGGTCCAGGAGGACTACACGACCATGGCGGGGCGCAGCGAAACGGACTGATTGGGCCCGTGGGGTCGATCACAACGCGTCTAGCCCTGCCCGAAACGGGCATATTGCATACAGTGGCAAGTGTTGTGCTTGCAAAAGTAAGCAAGTGTGCTGTCAAGAATGGGCACGCACGCCTAGGCATGGAGGCGTAAATGGCGATTCTTGAGGTTGGTGCCCACATCGGTGGCATCGGCGACGAGGTGGTCAACCGGATGCGTCCGGCGACGAATCTGCTGATCGACGCGGCGCGCGCGAGTTCCTCGTACGTCGACCGTCTGCTGCATTCGGACGACGAGGAGGACGAGACCGCGCCGAAGCGCCGTCCCGTGCGGCTGCACGCGGTGCGGACGCCGCGCGACGACGTGGGTCGTCGTCCCGGCGACGTCATCGTGCCGAGGTTCGTCACCCGCTGCTGACACCCGCGGGGTAGCGTACGAGAGGGTTTCGTCCGAGGCGCTACAAAACGCGCCCCCCTCGAAGGAGCCGCCGGTGCCCGATGCGATCGAGACGTTGATGTTCGACAACCTGCTCGCGGTGTTCAACGAGCGTGACGACGACAAGCGCAGGGCCGCCATCGAGCGGACCTACGCGTCCGACGTGCGCTGGACCGACGATGAGGGCGTGAGCACCGGACGGGCCGCGCTCGACGCCAAGTGCGTTGCCCTGCAGGCCAACCTCGGCGACCAGCAGTTCGCGGCCGACGGGCCCGTGCGGAGCCTCGAGGGCTTCGGTTACCTCGGCTGGCACCTGCTCGATCCCGCGACCGGACAACCGGTCCTCTCCGGGTTCGACACCGCGCTGATCGCCGACGGGGTAATCACGGATCTGTGGACCGTGCTGATTCCGCCGCAGTAGCCGCGGAATAAGCGCGGGCCCGTTGGGCATTCGACTCAGGGACAGCCGACGAGCACGGGAGACAATCATGAAGTTCGGCATCGCGACCTTCGTCACCGACGACGGCATCGACCCGGTCTCACTCGGGCGCGCCATCGAGGAGCGCGGCTTCGCGTCCCTGGTGATCGCGGAGCACACCCACATCCCGGCCAGCCGGGAGTCGGCGTATCCCGGCGGTGGGGAACTGCCCGACCCGTACTACCGCACCCTGGATCCCTTCGTCACGCTCGCCGCCGCCGCGGCGGTCACGACCGAGATCGAGCTGTTCACCGGCATCGCGCTGCTCATCCAGCGCGACCCGATCACGACGGCCAAGGAAGCGGCCAGCGTCGACCTGATCTCGAACGGCCGCTTCGTGTTCGGCGTGGGCGCCGGGTGGAACCTCGAGGAACTCCGGCACCACGGCACCGATCCGAAGACGCGGGGTGCTTTGCTCGACGAACGCATCGACGCGATCAAGGCGCTCTGGACCGACGAGCCCGCCGAGTTCCACGGTAAGTACGTCGACTTCGACGCGTCGTACCTGCGGCCCAAGCCCGTACGGAAGCCCCACCCGCCGATCTTCATCGGCGGCAACTCCGACGCCACCGTCAAGCGGGTGATCCGCCACGACGCCGGGTGGATTTCCAATCCGCTGCCCACCGAGCAGCTCGCGAAGCGCATCGGTCAGATGCGCGACGGCGCCGGGCACGACGTCCCGCTCGCCATGTTCGGCACGCCGATCGACCCCGACTACTGGCGGGCGACCGACGATCTCGGTTTCGGGCAGGTCGCGCTGATGCTGCCGACCGTGCCTCGCGACGAGACCCTGACGCTGCTCGACGAGTATGCGGCCAAGGTGGAGCAGTACCGGGCCTGACACCTGGGGGAGGTCTCCCGGACCGACGCCGCGACGCCTACGGTCGAGCGATGGAGTTCGAGGAGTACCGGTCATACGACGCCGTAGGCCTGGCGGGTCTGGTCGCCGACGGGCAGGTGTCGGCAGCCGAACTGCTGACCGTGGCCCGCGACCGAGCCGCGGAGGTCAACCCGCGGATCAACGCGATCGTGCGGGAGGTGCCCGCCACCCCCGCCGCCGCGCCGAGCGGTCCGTTCGGCGGTGTGCCGTTCCTGATCAAGGACCTCGCGCAGGACTATGCGGGCCTGCCCACATCGGCGGGCTCCCGGGCGTTGCGCACGGCGAAGGCACCCGCGCACGCCACCATCGTCCGGCGTTGGCTCGACGCCGGCCTGCTGATCTTCGGCAAGACCAACACCCCGGAGTTCGGCGCCAAGGGCATCACCGAGCCGGAGCTGTGGGGCCCCGCCCGCAACCCGTGGGACCTGACGCGGACGCCCGGCGGGTCCTCGGGCGGGTCGGCTGCCGCCGTCGCCGCCGGGATCGTGCCCGCGGCCGGGGCCAACGACGGCGGTGGGTCCATCCGCATCCCCGCCGCATGCTGCGGTCTGGTCGGGCTCAAGCCAGGGCGAGGCCTCACCCCGTCGGGCCCGGCAACCGGCGAGTCCATGCACGGTGCCGCCGTCCAGGGCGTCGTGTCCCGGACCGTCCGCGACACCGCCGCGATGCTCGACGTGATCAGCGGTGGTGAGCCGTTCGGCCCGTACGCACCCGCGATGCCCTCGTCGTCGTTCGCCTCGTGCCTCGGCCAGGACCCCGGCCGGCTGAGGATCGGGGTGCGCGTGCCCTCGGCGATCAACCCGACGCCGGACCGCGAGGCGTACGCCGCGGTCGACGGCGCCGTCCGGGCGCTCACCGAACTCGGCCACCACGTCGAGGAACTCCCGACGGCACCGTTCGACGACGCCGCACTGGCCCGCGACTTCCTACTCACCTGGTTCGTCTACACCGCATGGGAATTCGACGAGGCCAAGCGGCTGACGGGCGCGGGCGACGACTCCTTCGAGCGCGACACCCTGATCCTCGCCGCCATTGGCCGCGCCACACCCAGCGTCGACTACGTGGACGCCGTGCAGCGACGACACGAGCACACCCGTCGACTGAGCACCTTCTTCGAGTCCTTCGACCTCCTGCTGACCCCCACCCTGGCGACACCGCCACCCAGGATCGGCGAGTTCGACCTGCCGGTCGCATTGCAGCGCGCGTCCGACGTGCTGATCAAGACGCGAACCGCCGGCCTCCTGCGGTACACGAAGATCGTCGACGACATGGTGGACAAGAACCTGAACTGGGTGCCCTACACCCAGCTCGCGAACCTCACCGGTCGTCCCGCGATCACGCTGCCGCTGCACTGGACCGCCGATGGGCTTCCCCTGGGCGTGCAGTTCGTCGCGCCGCTGGAGGGCGAGTCACTGCTGGTCCGGCTGGCCGCGCAACTCGAGGTCGCGCTGCCGTGGGCCGATCGGTTCGCCCCCGTCTGACGTCGCGGTGTTTAGGCGACCACTCCGGTGGTAGTCGTCAGCGCGGTCCGTCGAGCCGGCGTGCCGCCGACGAAAAGGAGCGACGCCCAGTGACGCAACGTCCCGACCCCGCCGAGGAGCTGGTGGGGATGTTCGCACGGATGTCGGGGATGCTCCTGACCGAGACGACGGTGGCCACGGCGCTCTCGACCGTCACGGCGCTCGCCGCCGAAACCATCGCCGGCAGTGCGGGGTCCGGCATCAGCCTGCTGGATCGCGATGGCAGGCGCATCACGTCGGCCGCCACCGACGCGCTGGTCGAGCAACTCGACGACGCCCAGTACGAACTCGACGAGGGACCGTGCCTCACCGCGTGGCGGGAAGGCATCGTCGTGCGTTCGGACGGGTCGGGCGACGCGCGTCGCTGGCCCACGTGGATCGCACGCGCCCACGAGTTGGGCATGCGTTCGTTTCTCAGCGCTCCGCTCACCAACGGCGACGACCACCTCGGTGCCATCAAGGTCTACTCGACCACCGTGGAGGCCTACGACGATCACGCCGAGGAACTCCTCCGTCGCTTCGCCGCCCGGGCCTCCATCTTCGTCGGCAACGTCAAGACCTTGCAGGCGTCCGAGCGCCTCAGCGACCAGTTGAAGGAGACGCTGCGATCGCGCGACCAGATCGCCATGGCACGCGGAATCCTCATGGCGCGCAACGGGATCGGCGCTGCCGAGGCGTTCCGGGAGCTGACGGCGGAGTCGCACCGCAGCCGGAGGCTGGTTGGCGACGTCGCCGCGCGCATCGTCGCGTCGGTGGCGGACGCGTGAGCCGGTGATGGCCGACCACGACGAGCTGAACGAGCGGTTCCACCTCGCCCTGGAGGCGGCCGACATCACCGCCGACCAACTGTGGCTGCGGTACTTCAGTCTCGGTGGCGACGCCGACCGGTTCGCGCTCGACGCGTACCTCAACGGAGCCATCGCGCTGCCACCGGACCAGCACGACATGCTGGCGCACGCGATCAATGAGCGCCTCGACGAGATCGCTCCGCCGAGAGCACCCTACAGCGACGAATTCAGTTATGCCGACGGAGGATCGGAGTCCGGTCCGACCGACGCGGATGGTCGGTCCTAGGTCGGTCAGCGCCCCCGCGTATCGATCACGCGCTGCACGACGTCGACCAGTTTCGCGTTGCCCTCCTGGGACAGCTGACGGAGCATGTCGAACGCCTGGATGTCGTCGATGCCGAAGCGCTCCATGATGATGCCCTTGGCCTGTCCGATGCGGTCGCGGCTCATCAGGGCGGATTGCAGCTGCTCGCCCTGCTGGCTGGACAGGATCGCGGCCGCGGCGTGGGCGGCGAGCACGGTGCCGATCGTCTGCCGGTCCGCATCCCACTCCGTCGGCTGGAAACCGAAGAGGTTGAGCGCGCCGGCCGTCCGGTCCTTGGTGTAGAGCCTGAACGACAGCCCGCTGAAGACTCCGAATTCCTGGACGGCCGCCGAGTACGAGGGCCACCGCGTCTCCCGCCGGAAGTCGTCGGTGCGGACCACGACCTCGGCCAGGGCCGCATCCATGCACGGACCTTCCTGGAAGCGGTGCTGCAGTTCGTCGAGCCGATGCGGCAGGTCGGTGGTGCCCGCGTGCGACTCGAACTTCCCGCCCTTCCTGATGAGCAGGATCCCGGCGGCATCGGCGCCCGGAATCAGCTCCACCGCGGCCTTGGTCACCTCCGCGAAGATGTCCTCGGTCGTCCGCGGAACCGCGACGGAACGCGCCAACTCGGCCATCTTGTGCGCGAGGTCCTGCGGGCGTGGCTGGGACACGAGGGGGAGCTTGCCCGCTCGCGTCCCACGCAAACCTCGAGGTCGGACATCCCGCCCGGCCGAGGCGTCATCAGTTCGTCAGAACCCCCCTGACGTCCGTCGACGCATGCGGAAACGGGTGTTCGAGCGGCCGTCCGGCGAAGACGACCCCGCCATCCAGCAACCCCACAGCCAGCCGCCGTAGCGTCCCGCCGACGGCAGACACCCGCAGTGGTCGGCCCCCGGACCAGGAGGAAGACATTGGGCGCAGCCCAGAATCGGACCGTGGTACTCGACGTGGTGATGCGCCTGCCCCATGGCGTGCGCACCCGGTCCGTCGATTGCAGCAACGCGCTGGCCGCGCTCATCGACCGCCGCGGCGGGGACGCGTGCTTCCGCCTCGGCGAGGAGTTCCCGGGAGTGCCCGGCAGCGTCTGCGAACCGCACGTCTCGCTATTCATGCTGGCAGTCGACGAGGACGACGTCGAAGCGGTCCGAACGGCCCTCGGCGACGCGGCGCGGGAGGTGGCGTCCGTTCGGGCCGAGGCCACCGAGTACCGGTTCAACCACGAAGGGGCGCCGGAGGTCTTCTACGCGCGCACCGACGACTGGCGGCGGGTCCAACGCGCGGTGGTCGCCGCGGTCGAGCCGCTCCGCCGCGGCCGGCTCCGCGAACGCGGCCCCGGAGGCGAGAACCTGGCCGACCTGCTGGCTGCGGCCGATCCACGGGATCCGGCGCAGGTCCGACAGCTTCGGGAGTACGGGTACGACGCGGTCTCCGACGACCGGGACGACCGCTTCGATCCGCACGTCACCCTCACCTGGCCACGTGACGAGAGTGTCCGCGTCGACCTCTCGGGGCTGCCCGAACCGTCGGCGTTCGACGGGCACCTCGACGAGATCGGACTCTACGAGATGGGGCCGAACGGGACCTGCACGAAGTGCCGTGGCATCTGGGCACTCGCGGCCACGAGACCCGCCGACGCGGTATGACGTCGCCTCCCGCCGACGGTCCCGAACTCAAGCGCTCCCTCCGGGCGCTGAACGGCGTCAACTTCTTCATCGCCGACGTGCAGTCGGGCCTCGGTCCGTTCCTCGGGGTGTACCTGATTAACCAGCACGGCTGGAATCCCGCGAGCATCGGCGTGGTCCTCACCCTCGGCGGGGCGATCGGCCTCTTCCTCAACGCCCCCGCCGGCGCGCTGATCGACTCCTCGCGGCACAAGCGCGCACTGCTGGCGGGTGCCGCCGCGCTGACGTCGATCGGAACCCTCATCGTCACGCTGACGCCGACCATCGGGGTCGTCACCGCGGCGCAGTTGATCACCGGCGTCGGAGGCGTCGTGGTGGGACCGGTCATCGCGGCGATAGCACTGGGCCTCGTCGGCCCGCAGCGCTACGCCGAACAGACCGGCCGCATGACGGCGTTCAACCATGCGGGCAACGTCGTCGGGTCGACCATCGCCGGACTGGCGGGCTATCTGGTCAGCCTGCGCCTGGGCTTCTGGATCGCCAGCCTGTTCGGGATCTTCGTCGTCATCGCGACCCTCGCGATCAAGGCGTCCCTCATCGACGACGGGCTCGCACGCGGACTGCAGTCGACCACCGACGGCGGTGACGCACCGTCGGGCTTCCGGATGCTGCTGCGCAACCGCCCGCTGCTGATCCTGGCCGCGGTCGTGGGGCTGTGGCAGCTCGGCAACGGGGCGATGCTGCCCATCGCGGGCGAGCGACTGGCCGTCGGCGACTCCCACGCCGGGGCGCTCTACCAGGCGGCACTGATCGTGGTGGCCCAGCTGGTGATGATCCCGATGGCGCTGCTGACGGGCCGGTCCGAACGGTGGGGACGAAAACCCCTGCTGCTGATCGCCTTCGCGGTCCTGCCGGTGCGCGGTCTGCTGTTCGCCATCACCGCGAGCCCGGGCCTGGTCATCGCGATCCAAGCGCTCGACGGCGTCGCGGCGGGCCTGCAGGGGCCGCTGTTCGCCGTCATGGTGGCCGATCTGACCAGGGGCAGCGGCCGCTACAACGTGGCCCTCGGTGCCGCGACGATGGTGCAGGGCATCGGCGGCGCGCTCAGCCCCACCCTCGCCGGCGCCGTCTTCGCGGCGTCCGGCTATCAGGCCGCGATGCTGACCCTCACGGCCATCTCGGTCGTGGCGCTCGGCATCCTGTACTTCGGCGTCCCCGAGACACGGCGGTCCTCGGACGCCGAACCGGTCCCCGCGCGGTGACGGCTCCCTGGCCGGAAGTCGTGTCCCTGGCCCTGCTCGCGGCCGTCCTGATCTTCGCCATGGTGCAGCCTCGCGGTCTCCCCGAGGCCGCGCTGGCGGTGCCCGCCGCAGCCGTCGTGCTGCTCCTCGGGATCATCTCGCCGCACGACGCCGAACACCAGGTGCTGTTGCTGGCTCCCACCGTGGGGTTCCTCGCTGCGATCCTGGTGCTGGCGCGTCTCGCCGACGTGCTCGGCGTATTCCATTGGCTTGGAACGGTTCTGGGGAGATCGTCGCAGGACAGGCCTCACCGCCTGCTGACGCTGGTCTTCGTCGCGGCCTCGGTGACCACCGCCGTGCTCAGCCTCGACGCCACGGTGGTGCTGTTGACTCCGGTGGTCATCGGCTCGGCGCGACTGGCGGGGGTCCGGTCGGGCCCGCACGTCTACGCCTGCACGCACCTGTCCAACACGGCGTCGACGCTGCTGCCGGTGTCGAATCTGACCAACCTGCTGGCATTCTCGGCCTGCGGGCTGTCCTTCGCGTCGTTCGCCTCGGTGATGGCGCTGCCGTGGCTGGTCTCGATCCTCCTCGAGTACGCCGTGTTCCGGTGGTTCTTCCGTCGCGACCTGACGGTGTCGGAACCGTCCGTCGAGACGGGTGACACGGCCGCCGTGCCCGACGCTCCCGTGTTCGCCTTCGCCGTCCTCGGCGCCACCCTGCTCGGGTTCGGGGTGTCGGGATGGCTGAGCATCGAACCGGTGTGGATCGCCGTGGCCGGAGCGGCGGTGCTCGCCGTTCCGGCGTTGTCCGCCAAGCTGATCACGCCGGGGGCGATCGTCGCCTCCGCGTCGCCGCTGTTCTGCGTGTTCGTGCTCGCCCTCAGCATCGTGGTGGCCGCGGTGAGTTCGAACGGGCTCGGCGAGGCGATCGAGACCCTCGTCCCGTCGTCGACGTCGCTGTGGGGGCTGGTGGCCATGGCGGCTCTGGCCGCGGTACTGGCCAACGTCGTGAACAACCTGCCCGCGACGCTGATCCTGCTCGCAGCGCTCGGCACGACCGCTCCCCCCGGCCTGATCCTCGCCATGCTGGTGGGCGTCAACATCGGTCCCAACCTGACCTACGTCGGCTCGCTCGCGACACTGCTGTGGCGCAGGGTCCTCGACGCCGCGGGCCAGCCGCCGCGTCTGGCCCGCTTCACCGCGCTGGGTGCCGCGACGGTGCCGATCTGTCTGCTCGGGGCCGTCGGCGCGCTGTGGCTCGGCTTGCGAGTGGGGCTGGGCCAGAGCTGATCCGGGCCCAGCCGCCCGCTAGGAGCCGGCCAGTCGCTTGTTGACCAGCCGCGTCATCCACGCGGGGGAGAAGCGGGCACCCACGGCGAGGGCCTTGGCCTGCCGCCCGACCGGGAAGTGCACCTGGTGGACCAGCCGCCGCGGCCGGGACGGGTCGACGGCCTTGACGATGTCGTCGGCGATGTCCTGGGCGGTGAGCCGGATGCCGAGCGAGTCCGTCGTCCCCGTCTTGACGTCGGTCGTCATCGCGGTCTGCACGTACAGCGGCCACATCGCCACCACCCGGATGCCGTAGCGGGCCCATTCCAGGTCGAGCGCCTCGGTGACGGCGCGGACGAAGAACTTCGTCGCGCTGTAGTTGGCGAGTTCGGCCTGACCGTAGATCGCCGACGCCGAGGCCATGTTCACGACCGCGGAGTTGGGCGTCGACTTCAGGTAGGGGAATGCGGCGTGCAGGCCGTTGACGACGCCCTTGGTGTTGATGTCGATCTCCCGGTGATGCCTCGCGACCGGGATCTCCTCGAAGCGTCCGGCGATCAGGATGCCCGCGTTGTTGATCATGACGTCGAGCCGTCCGCCCGTGGTCGCCACGAACGCGGCGACCGAGGAGGCCATCTCGTCGGCGTCGGTGACGTCGAGCTTTCCCGTCACGATCGTGGCGCCGAGCGCCTCGACCTCGTCGGTCAGGGACTTCAAGCCCACCTCGTCGAGGTCGTAGGCCCCGATGACGTAGCCGCGCTTGGCGAAGGACAGTGCGGTGGCGCGGCCGATCCCGGCGGCTGCGCCGGTGATGAAGACCGATTTTCCGTGAGTCATGAACCCATCTTGTCGCACGTCCGCGACGGTCAGTCGGCCACGCTCTCGGAGGCGCCCGGAGTGCGGGTGTCGACGACCCGCTGGGCGAGTTCGGCGAGGGGGAGGCGCGCCTCCTGTGAGAGCCGCCGCAGGATCTCGAACGCGCGGACGTCGTCCACCCCGTAGCGCTCCATCAGGATGCCCTTGGCCTGCCCGATGCGGTCGCGCAGGCTCAGCGTCGAATGCACCGTCGCACCCCACCGGCTTGCGGTGATGGCGGCCGCCGCATGCGCGGCGAGGATCTCCCCGATCGTCTCGGCCTCCTCGTCCCAGACGTCGGGTTCGTGGCCGAAGACGTTCATCGTCGCCGCGATCCGTCCCTCGCCGTACAGTCTGTACGACAGGCAGCTGCGCATCCCGAGTTCCGCTGCGGCAGGAGCATATTCGCGCCAGCGCGTCTCGGTGCGGAAGTCGTCCGCGCGCACCGTGGTGGCCGTGAAGGCGGCGTCGGCGCACGGCCCCTCTCCGAACCTGCGCTGCAGTTCGTCGAGCCGGACCGACAGGTCGGACGTCGCACCGACCGAGACGACGTGATCGTCGCGGATCAGCATGACGTCCGCGTGGCTCGCGCCGTCGATCAGTTCGACGGCCGACGCGCAGACGTCGGCGAACACGTCCTCGATGGGCTCCCGCGCGGGAGCGGCCTCGGCCAGGTGCGCCAGCCTGTTCACCAGCCGGGGTCCGGTCAGGTCGTCGATCGTCATGGTCGAGTCGTCTCCCTTCGCGACGGGGCGGGGTGTCGTGGTCGCGGCGATGCACCGGTTCGAGCCGTCGAGGACGAGCCACCCGTCGTCGGCGAGACGCCTGCTGACGCGGTCGCAGTCGTCGCTCGACGCGGCGTCTCGAATCAGCGTGGTGATGGCGGCACGGACGTCGGCCTGCGTCACCGGCGGGCCGGCCTTGGTCAGCACGCTCGTCAGGAACCGGACGTCGTCGTCGCACAGACGACGGGGACACAGGGCGAACAGCGAGACGTGACCGGTGCGCGGCGCGACGTCGGGGTAGCCGGCACGGACGAAGCCGACGAGCCGCGACAACACCGAGGTACTCGACACGATGACGGGCTGTTCCCGAGAAGCGGGTGGTCAAACAACGTCGCGTCCCTCCCGGATCCGCATCGCCTGCGGGGCAATCCGATGATGCTGTCGGTCCCGGGGTAGGCCTCGGCTCGACGGCGCCGAGTGTGAATCCGACGACGTTCCCGGGCCAGGAACGTCGTCACGTTCACACTCGAGGCCTGCCTGCTATCGCCGCGGTGGGCGCGGCCCGGGACGCGACGGCGGGGGCAGCGTCGCACGGGGGCGGAACGGGCGGGTGGGCGGTTCGGCCTGGGCCACCGGCGCCTGGGCACGCAGCCGTGTCGTGCTCGGTTCGGTGACCGGAGGAGGCGGTGCGCCGAGCTTCATCGGCCGGGTCTCGTTGTTGGTGGTGCTCTGCTCGAGGAGCACGCCGCGGGCGATCCGGTCGAGGGCACCCTGAACCTGCATCCGGTCCGGCCGACCGTTGAACTCGTCGGACTGGGCGAGCGTTTCGGTGATCCAGCTGGAGATGACGTCGCGGGCGGTGTTGACCTCGCCGGCGCCGGCCGGGGTGAGGGTGAACAGGTTGCCGAGCCGGGTCGCGTAGCCGGTGGACACCAGGCGGTCGAAGGTCGGCTCGAGGATCTGGCGCGGAACGCGTCGTTCCTCGGCGATGGCCAGGAGGTTCGCGTTGCCCGCCACCGCGCCGTGGCGGTAGACCTGGATGAGCGCCCACAGTCGTGCCGTGTCCAAGCGGCTGCGCGACGAGTGCGACACCGATTCCAGATCGATGCCGTTGGTGCGCTGCAGCAGCCGGCCGATGGAGACCTCGAGCAGCTTCTCGGGCGACTCGGTGGTGGGCATGCCGAAGCCCTCACCCAGATCCATGCTGCCGCTCGCCGCGGCGTCGCGCAGGGGCACCTGCTTCAGGAACAGGGCGAGGACGAAGCCGACGACGGCGATCGGCGCCGCGAACAGGAACACCTGGCTCAGCGAATCGGCGTACGCGCCCACGATCGGTGCGGCGATCTGCTCGGGCAGGCGGTGCAGCGCCTGCGGCGACGTCGCCGCCTCCGGTGGCGCCCCGCTGCCGGCCATCGCCGCGGGCAACCGGTCCTCGAGGAAGTTCGAGAACAGCGAGCCGAAGATCGCGGCGCCGAACGAACTGCCGATGGTCCGGAAGAACGTGACGCCGGACGTCGCGACGCCGAGGTCGGTGAAGTCGACGGTGTTCTGCACCACCAGGATCAGCACCTGCATGCTCAACCCGATGCCCGCGCCCAGGACCAGCAGGTAGAGCGACTGCACCAGCAGCGACGTCCCGGGCCCCATAGTCGACAGCAGGACGAACCCCACCGCCATGATCGCCGTGCCCGCGACGGGGAAGATCTTGTACCGCCCGGTGCGGCCGACGATCACGCCGCTGCCCAGCGAGGTGACGAGCAGGCCGAGGACCATCGGCAGCGTGCGCAGCCCCGAGGCGGTCGCGGAGACGCCGTCGACGAACTGCATGTAGGTCGGCAGGAAGGTCAGCGCGCCCAGCATTGCGAAGCCGACGACGAACGACAGGACGCAGCACACCGTGAAGACGGGGTTGCCGAACAGTCGCATCGGCAGGATGGGTTCGGTGGCGCGGCGTTCTGCGACGACGAACGCGACCAGCGCGGCCGTGGAGCCGACGAACAGCGCGATGATGGTCGCCGACCCCCACGCATAGGTGGTGCCGCCCCAGCTGGTGGCCAGCGTGAGGCCCGCAGCCCCGAGTCCGATCAGGACGATGCCCGCGTAGTCGAGGACGGGCCGGGCGGTGCTGGCGAGCTTGGGCATCGCGGCGCCGACGATCGCGAGCACGATCAGACCGATGGGCACGTTGATCCAGAACGCCCAGCGCCAGGTCAGGTGGTCGGTGAACAGTCCGCCGAGCAGCGGTCCGATGACGGTGGTGACGCCGAACACCGCGCCCAGGGCGCCCTGGTAGCGCCCGCGTTCGCGCAGCGGGATGACCTCACCGATCACCGCGACCGCGGTGACCGTGATCGCGCCGCCGCCGAGACCCTGCAGCGCGCGAGCCGCCACCAGCACGCCCATCGACCCGGCGAGGGCGCACAGCACCGAGCCGCCGAGGAACAGCACGATCGCGACCTGGAAGATGCGCTTGCGGCCGAAGATGTCGCCGAGCTTGCCCACCACCGCCGTCACGATCGTCGACGCGAGGAGGTAGCTAGTGACCACCCACGCCTGGTGGCCGGCACCGCCGAGGTCGGCGACGACCGTGGGGAGCGCGGTGGCGACGATCGTCTGGTCGAGTGCGGCCAGCAGCATGGCCAGCACGACCGCCAGGAAGATGAAGTTGCGCTGCCGTATGTCGAGCGAATCGGGCACCGACGCCGGATCCGCCGGCTCGGCCGCTGCTCGAGGTGGACCCGTCATCGACACCGCGAGGGCTTACCCACGCGAACCCGCTCTGACACGGGGACGTCGCATTCGTCACCTCATCGTGTCGAGTCCGTGGTGGTCGGGCTGAGCGTTTCGCGGCCCATGAACGGCGAACTCCGGCCCGCCAGCGCGACGACGTCGACGAGCCGGCGCATCGTCTCGGATCGGTCGGCTGCGCGGTAGAGCCACGAGGCGAGCATGCCGAGGAGTGCGACGGCGAGGACTCCAATGAAAAGTGCCATGACTCCAGCGTCCCGCCGGGCGGCCCCGGTCACCACGTGCGGGACGGACAGGCGTGCACGAGATGCCGCCAGCCGACAGAACCCTAGATGTGCTAAACATTCAAGACTGCTCTACCCTGGGAGGTCTGACGGGCCAATTCCGTTCTCACACCGCATGACTGGGGGTGCCGACGAGCGAGGAGCGACGATGACGCAGCGACGTGCCGTGTCTCCTGACACCGTGGTGATCGCCCTGCTGGTGGGGTCTGCGTTCGTCATGATCCTGAACGAGACGATCATGAGCGTCGCGCTGCCCGCCCTGATCGTCGACCTTGACGTCACGGCCGCGACGGCACAGTGGTTGACCAGCGGTTTCCTGCTGACGATGGCCGTGGTCATCCCGATGACGGGAGCGCTGCTGCAACGCTTCCCGGCGCGCGGGGTCTACCTCGGATCGATGGCGACGTTCTGCCTGGGGACGCTGCTCGCCGCCCTCGCCCCCGGTTTCCCGGTGCTGCTCGCGGCGCGTGTGGTGCAGGCCTGTGGAACGGCCGTGATGGTGCCGCTGCTGATGACGACGATCATGACCCTCGTCCCCGTGGAGAAGCGCGGACAGACGATGGGCACGATCTCGATCGTCATCGCCGTCGCGCCTGCCGTGGGGCCCACGCTGTCGGGTCTGATCCTCGGCTCGCTCGGGTGGCGGTGGATGTTCTGGATCGTGCTCCCGATCGCCCTCGCCGCGCTCGCGGCCGGAGCTCGGTGGCTGCGCATCACCCTCGAGCAGCGCCGGACGACGCCCGTCGACGTGGTGTCCGTGCCGCTGTCGGCTCTGGCGTTCGCCGGTCTGGTCTTCGGCCTGTCGCTGTTCGGTCAGTCCGCGACGGGGCATCCGGGCATCCCCGCCTGGGTGCCGATCTCCGTCGGCGCCGTCGCGATGGTGCTGTTCGTGCTGCGCCAGATCCGGCTGCAGCGCGACGACGGCGCCCTGCTGGATCTCCGACCGTTCACCTACGGCAGGTTCACCGTGTCGCTGACGCTCGTCGTCCTCGGGTTCATGGCGCTGTTCGGGGCGATCATCATGCTGCCCCTGTACGTGCAGGACGTGCTCGGGCGCAGCGCGTTGATCGCGGGCCTCATCGGCCTGCCGGGAGGCCTGCTCATGGGAGTGGCGGGCCCGTTCGTCGGACGCGCGTACGACCGCCACGGCGCCCGAACCCTCGTCATCCCCGGGTCGCTGCTGCTGTGCGCGGCCCTGTGGGGTTTCGCGACGCTGGCCGCTGACTCGCCCATCTGGGAGGTCATCGGTCTGCAGACCGTGATGATGGTCGGCCTGTCGATGATGTTCACGCCGCTGATGACCGACGCCCTCGGCGCGCTGCCCGAGTCGCTGTACTCGCACGGCAGCGCGATCCTGACGACGTTGCAGCAGGTGGCGGGGGCAGCGGGCACCGCGTTGTTCATCATGGTGATGACGACGAACTCGCGCTCGGGTGGAGCACCGGACCTACCCGGCGTGCGGGCGGCCTTCACGGTCGCCGCGGTGGTGGCGGTCGTGGCCGTCGGTGCGGCGTTCTTCACCGGCAGGCGGCCGGCGCCTGCCGACGTGGCACCGGTGCACTGAGCGGGTCAGTACGAGACGGCGGTGCGCGGGTGAGCGCAGCTGACCAGGGCGGGCTGCGAGGTCTTCTTCGGGGCGCGCCGCTTCTGCGGGCGGGTCGCGCGGGCGATGCGGCGCTCGAGGGTCCGCTCGTCGCGCTTGGTCAGTGATTGGTTCTTGCGGGCCAGGAGGTCGAGCTGCTCCCAGCTCAGGCCGTCGAGGTCGCCGTCCGCGTCGTGCGTGGCGACGACGACCGCTCCGTGGAGCAGCGGCACGGTGCCCGCGGTGAACGGCGTCGTGGCGAGCAGCAGTTCGGTGGCGCTCTGGTTGACGCGTCGCTGGCAGCCCGGGGTGACGGGGCTGAACCAGAAGTCGAACTGCCGGTCAGCGCTGGTCAGGCACTCAAGACCCTGATCGGTGACGAGCTGGTCGATGTCCGCCTTGGTGAAGGCGTGGGTCTCATAGATGGCGCCGTTGGCGCTGCAGTAAAGAACGGTGTTCATGTCGATGGTCCATTCACTTCTTTCTCGGAGGGCGTTCGACCGGGCCTCGGGCCGGGCTGTTACTAGAGTTACCCATGTGATATTTGGGACAAACTTTGATAACGGGATTGGAACGAAAAAATTCCCGGGCACGCGCGAATTGGGCGTGGGTGTCGTGCCGCGGGCGCGCTGACGACCGCCGGGAATGGGGCGCGCGGCGGCGCCGAGCGTGCGGTGGTGGCGGTGAATCGGCCGCTGCGCCGCCGTACTCGCACGTACGGCGGCGGCCGGGAGCTAGTCGGTCGCCCGGAAGGCGGCCGTGATCTCGGCGACGCGCGGGTCGGCGCGCAACTGCTCGAGGGTCATCGGCAGGGGGAGCCGCCAGTTCGGATATTCGTCGACGGTGCCGGGCAGATTGGGCTGACGAGGTTCGGCGATGACGTCGTAAGGCGAGATCAGCTTCAGCTGGCTGGGACTCGACGCGAGGAATCGGTGCATGGCCGCGATGACGGCGGCCTCGTCGGCATCGTCGTCGGCGAGCATGCCCTCCGACCGCAGCAGCGCCAGCCACTCGTCGCGCTCCCGGGCGGCATTGGCCTCCTCGCCGGGGACGTCGTCGAGCAGGCCGAGGTCGGCGCGGGCCCGTACGTGCTCACCGCGCAGGAAGCCCGCGGCAGTCGGCAGGTCGTGCGTGGACAGGCTGGCGACGGCCCGCGACGGCCACTTCCCGGAGGCGAGCAGCGGCTCGTCGGGATCGGACTGGTCGCGGGTGAACCAGGACACCGCGCAGCCCAGCATCCCGTTGTCCGCCAGCGCCTCGGTGACCTCCGGTTCCACCGTGCCGAGGTCCTCGCCCACGACCGTGGCGCCCGCGCGGTGCGCCTCGAGGGCCAGCACCGCGAGCATCACCTCGGCGTCGTAGTAGACGTAGGTGCCGCGGTCGGGCCCGTCGCCCGGCGGGATCCACCACAGCCGCCACAATCCCGCGACGTGGTCGATGCGCAGTCCGTCCGCGTGCGCGAGCACGGCGCGCAGCATGTCCCGGAGTGCGGCGTACCCGGTCGCGGCCAACCGATCGGGTCGCCATGGGGGCAGCCCCCAGTCCTGCCCGCGCGGGGTGAAGTTGTCGGGCGGCGCCCCGATGCTCACACCGGTGGCCAGCACGTCGGCCAGCGCCCACGAGTCGGCCCCGTCCGCGTCGACCCCGACCGCGAGATCGTGCAGGACGCCGAGTGACATCCCCGCCCGGTGTGCAGCCTCCCGCACGCCCACCAGCTGCCGGGCGCACTGCTCCTGCACCCATGCGTGGAACGCCACCCGCGGCGCGAGTTCCGAGCGGGCCGCCGCCACCGCCGGTCCGGCGACGTCGCGCAGCTCCTCCGGCCAGGTGGACCAGCGGCCACCGTGCCGCTCGGCCAGCGCGCAGTAGGTGGCCCAGTCCCGCAGCCCGTCGGACGCGTCACCCAGTGGGTCCGGGCGTCCCTCGGAGCGCCAAAGCAGTTCCAGCGCATCGCGTTTGGCGGCCCAAACGAGGTCGTGGTCGATGCGCTCCGTGGTCGCCGACACCCGCAGCGCGTCCACCTCGGCACGGATGTCCGCGTCGGCGCGACCGTAGGCGTCGACGTCCTCGATGCGCAGCGCCAGCGGATTGGCGAACCGTCGGCTGGACGGCGTGTACGGCGACGGCTGCACCGGATGCGTCGGGCCCGGAGCGTGCAGCGGGTTCAGCAGGACCGCGCCGGCACCGTGGGCGTCGGCGGTCCAGTCGACGAACTCCCGGAGGTCGCCGAGGTCGCCGATGCCCCACGACCGCTCCGACCGCAGCGCGTACAACTGCAACATCCAGCCCCACGTCGCCGGAGCTGACGGCACCTGCGGCGGAGCCGCCACCACTGTCGACGTGCTGCCGTCCTCGGTGTGCAACCGGTACCAGCCGGGCTCCAGGTCGCCGGGCAGTTCTCCCGCCACGTCGACCCGCGAGCCGTCCTCGGACTCCAGCGAGACGCCGCCGGGGACCGGTCGGGGCCGACCGTCCAGGCGGACCGCGATGGTCGGCGGGAGCACCCCCGCCCGGTCCAGTTCCTCGAGACGGGCCAGTTCGCGGCGACGGTCGTCCTCGGTGCCGGCCGCCACGTCCATCAACCCCAGCACGCGGATCACCACGTCGGCGTCCACCTCGACTGGTTCACGGCGCTCGTTGTTGTACGAGGTGGCCACGCCGTGCGCAGCGGCCAACCGGCGCAGATCCTCGGGTACCGGGGTCGGGTTCGTCACCGCCGCGCCATACCCGCGGGGGCCGACCTTGAACCATGCCGAGAACGCCGCGGCGGCTCCGTCGACACCAGGCCCACAACGCACACGACGCGCCCCGTCCGGATGGACGGAGCGCGTCGCGTGGATCGCTAGGGACTATCCGGCACCGACGCACACGCCGCCGACGCATGCTCCTGCACCGCCGGGACCTGCGCCCGCGCCTGCTCCGGGCACGCCCGCGGTGGCTCCACCGGGGCCTGCGCCCGCACCCGCGCCGGGAACGTTGGCGGATGCGCCGCCGGGGCCTGCGCCCGCACCCGCACCGGGAACCTCGGCGGATGCCCCACCGGGTCCTGCACCTGCGCCTGCGCCGGGAACCTGAGCGGTCGCGCCGCCCTCACCTGCGCCTGCGCCGGGAGCACCACCTGCGCCGGGCTGGCCACTGGGTGCGCCACCCGCACCGGGCCCGGGGGCGGTCGTGGTCATCGCGGGCGACGACGTCGTGGGGGCCATCGTCGTCTCACTCGTGGAACTCGTGGAGGACGTACTCGACTCCTCGGAGCCACTGTCCGATCCGCCGCACGCCACGGTCATGGTGCTCACGGCGAACGCGGCGGCAATCGCAGCGGTGACGGAAAGTCGACGGGAAATCCGGGTCTGTGTCATGTTCAGCGCTCGTCTTCTGTGCGTAGTTTCCGTGCAAGGGGGGTGTCCCCCGAACGGAGTTACCCACGCCGCGCCGGTTCTATGCCTCGTAAGCCGACGAGGTTTGCCGAAGCGCGGAGTGGTCAATATCACCGCGCATGGCAGCCTTCGGTGACGTGCTCGAGTGGACGAAGCACCAGGTCACGTCACGGGTACCGAAGGCCGACCTGGACCAACGCGACGCCGACTACATCCGCGAGCAGCTGCCGGGGCTGTGGCTGCTGGCTTCCCTGTACTTCCGCGCCGACGTCAAGGGTCTGGACCGCATCCCGAAGGACGGCCCGGTCCTGCTGGTGGGCAACCACAGTGGTGGCAACCTCCCGCCCGACACCTTCGTCTTCACGCTGGCCTTCTGCTCGTACTTCGGCGTGGAGCGGCCGTTCTACCAGCTCGCGCACAACCTGGTCGTGTCGATGCCCGGCCTCGGCTCGCTGCGCAAGTTCGGCACCGTCGCCGCGAACCACGACAACGCCGTGCTGGCGCTGAAGTCGAACGGCGCGCTGCTGGTCTACCCGGGTGGCGACTACGAGGTGTTCCGGCCGTCGTGGAAGCGGCACGAGGTCGACTTCGGCGGCCGCAAGGGCTACGTGAAGCTGGCCCGCGAGGCGGGCGTCCCCATCGTCCCGATCGCGAGCGTCGGCGGCCAGGAGGCGGCGCTGTTCCTCGACCGTGGGCAGTGGCTGGCCAAGCTCCTCCGGGTCGACAAGATGGCGCGGCTCAAGAGCGTGCCGATCCTGCTGGCCCCGCCGTGGGGGCTCGCGGTCAGCGACATGGTGCCCCGGCTGCCGCTGCCGACGAAGATCTCGATCGAGGTGCAGGAACCGATCGCGGTCGACGACGTGCAGGCCGGCGACGACGACGCGATCAACGACCGCGTGCTCGCCAGCCTGCAATCCGCCGTGGACCGGATGGCAGCGCGTCGACGATTCCCGATACTCGGTTAGGGGTCACGATGAGGCTCGACCGGCGCGTGATCGTCGACGTCCCCCCGCACGCGGTGTGGAAGCACGTCAGCGACTCCCACTGCTACCCCGAGTTCATGGCGCGACTCGAGCGCTGGGAGACGGTGACGGACGGGCCGATGGGCGTCGGTTCCCGCTTCACCGTGCACTGGCTCGTCGGTTCCGTGCCGATCGGCGGGGTCATCGAGGTCACCGAGTTCGACGAGGCCCGCGATCTCGCCTGGATCGGAATCACCGGCGTGACCCTGCGCGGCAGATTCCGGCTTCGCGACCACGACGACGGCCGGACGAAGGTGACGTTCCGGCTCGCCTACGAGGCGCCCGGCGGGGTGCTCGGGCTGCTCGCCGACTGGGTCGCCGCACGGCAGGTCGGACGCATCATGGACCAGACCCTCAAGCAGCTCAAGGTCCTCGTCGAATCCTGACCGCTCATCGGCGGGGTATCGTTTGATCGCGTGAGAATCGGCTACTGCCAGCCTGTTTCACCGGGTGTCGGCACATGCCGCTCCGCCGACTGCGATGCCGAGGGGCGCCGATGACGACCACCGATCCCGAGCCGCGCGAGACCACCGTGGCGGGTCGTTACCGCTTGGTCGCGCCGCACGGGACCGCGCCGCACCTCCAGTTCTGGCAGGGCGTCGACACCCGGTCGGGTCAGCCGGTCGCCGTCACGCTGATCGACCCCGACGGCGGCCTGCCCGCGGACCTCGTGGACGCGATCCTCGCCCGCAGCTCCCGGCTCCGCGGTCTCGACGTGGTCGGCATCGCGCGGATCGTCGACGTCGTGCGCACCGGCGCCGTCGGCGCGGTGGTGTGCGAGTGGGTCCGCGGCGGGTCGCTGCGCGAGGTGGTGGACACCTCCCCGGCGCCGATCGCGGCGGCCGCGGCGATCGAGTCGCTGATCGTGGCCGCCGACTGCGCGCATTCGGCCGGGTTCGTGCTCGGCGTCGACCACCCCGACCGCATCCGCGTCAGCACCGATGGTGACGTCGTGCTGGCCTTCCCGGCGCCGATGCCGGACACGACGCCGGAGGACGACCTCCACGGCATCGGCAGCACCCTGTACGCGCTGCTGGTCGACCGCTGGGCACCGCACGACCCGATGCCCGACGGGTGGCGAGCGGCAGACCTCATTTCTGCCGGGTGGCCGGTCGAGCCCGCCGAGGTGGACAAGCGCATCCCGTTCCTGATCTCGAGTGCCACCGCCGGGCTCCTGCGCGCGGACGGTGGCATCGGTTCGGCGGGCACCGTGCTCGGTCTGCTGCGCCAGGCGCGCGCCGTGACGGACGTCGAGCCGCCGGTCGCGGTGCCGGCCCCGCCGGTTCCGCCCATCGCCGGCCCCGCCCCTCGACCGCGGGACCCGCGTCTCCGGATGGCGGTGATCGGCGCCGTGGCGGCGGCACTCGTCGCGATCGTGGCCGTGCCGAGCGTGGCCCTGGTGCGGACGTTCGGTGACGGCGGCTCCGTGGGCCTGGACGCCGCCCGGCTCGGCCTGGCCCCGACGGATGCCCCGTCGGAACCGGCGGTCACACGTCAGGCCGCGGCGGCGCCGGTCCGGCCGGCGGCGGCGACGGTCTTCTCACCCGACGGGTCTCCCGACAACCCCGGCTCGGCGGGCCTGGCCGTCGACGGCGACCGCAGCACGTCATGGAGCACCGACCGCTACTACGACGATTCGCCCTTCCCCGGCTTCAAGCAGGGCGTGGGTCTGCTGCTGACGATGCCGCGCCCGGCGACCCTGAGCGCGGTCACGCTCGACGTCGCGAGCAGTGGGACGGCGGTGGAGATCCGCACCTCGGGCGCGGACCCGACGGCGCTGTCGGACACGACGCGGTTGACCGGTCCGGTGACGCTTCGACCGGGGCCCAACCGGATCCCGGTCACGTCGACGGCCCCGACCTCCCGGGTGCTGGTGTGGATCACGACCCTCGGCAGCACCGACGGGGCCAGTCGCGCCGCGATCAAAGAGGTCGAGACCTTCACGACCGCGCCTGCCTGACCGGCCGGCGGGGGAACGCGGTGCGGCGTGCGGCCAGCGCCACGCAGAAGGCGACGAGGGCGAGCACGATCATGACGGCGGGCAGTCCGAGTCCGTGGTCGACGGTGATAAGCACCGCACCTGCGACTCCGCCACCGAAGATGGCGACGTTGAACGCGACGCCGACGAGTGAGTTGGCGACGTCGGCGTTCTCGCCGCTCGACTCGGCCATCGCCGTCTGCAACTGGGTGGCCGCCCCACCGAACGCCACGCCCCACAGCACGATCGCGACGACGACGGCCGCGAGGGAGTCGTGCGCCACGGCGAAGACGACACCGGCCGCGACGAAGGCCGCGACGCTGCTCAGGACGAGCAGCCGCAGGGCCCGGTCGATCAGCAGCCCGGTGACCCACACGCCGACGACCGCTGCGAGACCGAAGACGACCAGGGCGACCTGCGTGCTGAGGCCGACGTCGGCGAACCGCAGGTAGTAGGCGATGTAGGTGTAGAAGGTGTTGTGCGCCAGCATCCAGGCGAAGATGACCACCAGGATGAGCGCCACCCCGGGCAGAGCGAACACCTTGATCACCGGCATCCGCGACGCGGCGCGCTGACCGGGCGCGTCCGGCACGACGAGCACCGTCAGCACGATGGTCGCGAGCGCCAGCACCGACAGCGTGGCGAACGAGTACCGCCAGCCCCAGGTCGATCCGATCCACGAGCCGAGCGGGGTGCCGAACGCCAGACCGGCGGGGACGCCGATCGACGCGATGGCCAGCGCACGTCCGGCGAGGTCGGGTGGGCTGATCCGCCGGGCGTAGCCCGCGAGGATGCCCCACAGCAGACCGGAGCACGCGCCGGCGAACAGTCGCACGCCGAGCGACACCGCGATGTCGGGGGACACCGCGGTGACCACGTTCGCGACGAGGATGCCGAGCATGCCGACGACGGCGAGCGGTTTGCGCCGCAGTCCCCGGGTCGCGGCGGTGGCCGGGATGGCCGCGAGCACGGTGCCCAGCGCGTACGCGCTCACCAGCTGTCCCGCCGTCGCCTCGCCGACGTCCATGCCGTCGGCGATCTGAGGCAGCAACCCGGCGGGCATGGTCTCCGAGGCGATCAGGACGAAGCCCATCAGCGCCATGATCAGCAGGGCGGCGGTGGGCAACCCGTCGCGGTCCGCGATGGGCGCATCGGTTGTGGTCTCGTGTAAGTCAGTCACTGGTCCTCGAGAATTCGTCGTGCGGAGTCGTCGTCGATCCCAGTGAACTCGACTCGGTCGTGGGGTGGGAGTGCCCACTCGTGCACGTACCGGCAGTGCACCCATGCGAAGTACGCCCCGGTCGGACCTGATCGTTATACGGTCTAAGTATGAATCGAGTCTCGGTGATCACCGGCGGTGCGGGAGGTATGGGCGTGGCCACGGCCAAGATCGTGGGCCGCGACCACGACGTGGTGCTCTGCGACGTCCGGGGCGATCGGCTCGACGCCGTGACGGTCGAACTCGAGGGCCTCGGCATCACCGCCACGGCCGTGGTGTGCGACGTCACCGACCGCGCTGCCGTGGAGAGCCTGTTCACCACGGCGACCGGGATCGGCCCCATCGCCTCGGTGATCCACACGGCCGGGGTGAGCCCGAGCATGGGCGACGCGGGGTACGTCGCCAGGACCAACGCGCTCGGCACCGTCCACGTCGGCGAGGCGTTCTTCGCGACGGCGCCCACGGGTGCCGCGATCGTCAACGTCGCGTCGATGGCCTCGCACATGCTGCCCGACGAGGTCGTCCCGAGTGGAGCCTTCCCGTCCGCGCTGGAGGACCCGGAGCGCTTCATGGCCGACGTGACGGCGGCGTTCGAGATCGCACCCGCCGAGGCGCGATCGGGCCTCGCGTACGCGATCAGCAAGACCTTCGTCAGGTGGTACAGCACGTCGCAGGCCGAACGGTTCAACGCCCGGGGGCTGCGCATCGTCTCGGTGTCACCGGGGTCGGTGGACACCGAGATGGGCAGGCTCGAGGAGCAGGCGGGCGCCGGTGCGATGGTGGCCGACTTCGCGGTGCCGCGCTGGGGCACCGCCGAGGAGATGGCGGAGCTGTTCGCGTTCTGCGCCAGCAGCAAGGCGGGATACCTCACGGGCACGGACATTCTCAACGACGGCGGCGTGATCGCGTCGATGCGGGAGCGGGCGCGGGTCGCCGCCACGGCCTGACACCAACCAGCCGAAAATAACATCAATAGTGTTGAATGTGTGATGTTCCCTGTGATAATTTCGGCCGATGGCAGCGCAGCCGCGGCGGAATGGTAGTCACGCTCACCGGCGCTCGGAGATCGTCGAGTTCGTGAAGGCGCGGGGGTGGGCCCGCATCGACGAGCTGGCGGGGCAGTTCAGCGTCAGCACCATGACGATCCACCGCGACCTCGATCGACTGCACGCCCAAGGGATGTTGCGCAAGGTGCGCTCCGGCGCCGAGGCCCCGCCCAGCGAGGCGTTCGAGCGCAACGTCGACCTTCGCAAGGCGCTCAACCTGGCCGAGAAGCAGGCCGTCGCAAGGGCCGGATTCGACTGGGCGACAGCACAGATGGACCTGCAGGCGATCGCGCTCGACGACAGCACCACGGCGCTGCACGTGCTGCCGCACCTCGCCGACCACCTGCCGCTGACGGTGGTCACCAACTTCCTGCCCGCGATCGACGAGCTGGCCGCCGACCCCGGGGTGCGGCTCAACGCCATCGGCGGCGACTACGTGCCGGAGTTCTCGTCGTTCGTCGGGTCGCAGTCGGTCCGGGCGCTGCGCGACATGCACTACGACGTCCTGTTCATGTCGGTGCCTGCGGTCTCGCGCGGCATGTGCTTCCACCCGTCGAGTGCGGCGGCCGAACTCAAGCGCGCCTTCATGGACAGCGCCGAACGCCGCGTGCTGCTGATCGACCACACCAAGTTCACCCGCCGGGCCATCCACCGGATCGGCTCACTGGAGGACTTCGACGCCGTGGTGGTCGACGACGGGCTGGCCGAACAGGACCTCGAGCAGCTCGGGGCGTGCGGGGTCAACGTCGTCGTGGCGTCGACGGCACCAGCCTCGGACGAAGCGGTCGAGGCGTGACCGCGACCCCGCTGGTGGTCGCCGTCGACTGCTCGACCACCGCCGCCAAGGCCATCGTCGTCGACCCGTCGGGTCAGGTGGTCGGCACCGGGGCGCACCCCTTGGAGACGCGCAGTCCCGCCACGCACTGGTTCGAGCAGCAGGCGGAGCAGTGGTGGACCGCCACCGACCTCGCCGTCCGGCAGGCACTCGAGGACGTCCCCGACCGCGCCGCGGTGGCCGCGATCTGCGTGACCCATCAGCGGGAGAGCTTCGTGTGCCTGGACTCCGACGACAGGCCGCTGCGTCCGGCGATCCTGTGGATGGACGGCCGCGCCGACGTCGAGGCCAGGCACTACGGCACCGACCGCGTCGAGCTGCTGTCGGGCAAGCCCGCGGACATCACGCCCGGTCTGTACAAGCTGCTGTGGCTGCGTGACCGCGAGCCCGAGACGATGGCGCGCTGCCACCGCGTCGCCGACGTGCACACCTTCCTGGTGCACGCGATGACGGGACGGTGGGCGTCGAGCAATTCGTCGGTGGATCCGCTGGCGCTCATCGACCAGGCCACCGGCGACTACGCCGACGAACTGCTCGAGCTGGCGGGACTTCGCCGTGAGCAGCTCCCGGACCTGGTGCCCACCGGGACCTCGCTCGGCCCGCTGCGGACGGAGGTGTCCCGATCGTGGGGACTCGACGACGACGTCGTGGTCGTGGCCGGTCTCGGCGATGGCCAGGCAGCGGGCGTCGGGCTGGACGTCACGCACCCGGGCGCGGCCTACCTCGTGCTGGGTACGGCCGTGGTGATCGGCAGCGAGACGACGTCCTATCTTCCCGCGCGGGCGTACCGGTCGATGATCTCGGCGACACCCGGGCAGACGACGGTCGAGACGTTCAGCTCCTCGGGCACCTACCTCTCGACCTGGTTCCGCAGCGAATTCGGCGATCCCCAGCTCGCCGGTGCGCCCGACCCCCAACTCGAACGCGACGCCGCGGCGGTGCCCGCCGGCAGCGAACGGCTGTTGACGCTGCCGTACTGGAACGGCGCGCAGACCCCCCACTGGGACAGCCAGGCGTCGGGCGTCACGCTCGGCTGGCGCGGCTGCCACACCCGGGCGCACTTCTACCGGTCGTTACTGGAGGGCATCACGTTCGAATTGCGGATGCAGCTCGACGGGCTCGAGGAGGCGCGCGGCGAGCGCGTCGAGGTGCTGCGCGCGATGGGCGGCGGTGCGCGAAGCCCACTGTGGACCCAGATCCTGGCCGACGTCTTCGACCGCCCCATCGAGGTGTGTGCGTCCGGCGAGGTCAGTGCACTCGGGGCTGCCGCCGTCGCCTTCACCTCGATCGGCCGGTATGGCTCGCTCGACGAGGCCGCGGCCGCCGTCGCGCGGACCGACGCCGTGGTCGATCCCCGGCCCGAGGTCGCCGCCGAGTACGAGCAGCTGCGCGACGTCTACCGATCGGTCTTCGCGGAGACGCGGGACCTCCTACACCGACTGCACGCGCACGACGACACGCGAGGAGAACGACCATGAGAGCGGCCATGTTCTACGGGCCCGGCGACCTGCGGCTGGAAGACGTCCCCGCCGGTGAGCCCGCGCCGGGCGAGGTGCTGGTCGACGTCAAGGCCGCCGCAACCTGCGGCACCGACCTCAAGTCCTACCGTCGCGGCCACCCGAAGCTGTTCCCCACGCTGCCCTCGCGATTCGGCCACGAATTCGCCGGCGTGGTCTCGGCCGTGGGCGACGGGGTCGAAGGATTCGCCGTCGGCGACCGGGTGGTCGCCGCCAACACCGCGCCGTGCGGGCACTGCTGGGCGTGCACGCGGGGGCGCCAGAGCCTGTGCGAGAACCTCGAATTCCTCAATGGCGCGTTCGCCGAGCAGGTCATCATCCCGCCGTCGATCGTGCAGCGGAACACCTACCTGCTGCCCGACGACCTGGACTTCGCGTCGGCCGCGCCGCTGGAGCCGCTGGCCACCGTCGTGCACGGCATGGCCGAGACGGGCATCGAACTCGGCGACACCGTCGTCGTGCACGGCGCCGGTCCCATCGGCCTGATGTTCGTCCGGCTCGCGACGTTGCGCGGGGCGAACGTCATCTCGGTGGACCAGTCACCGTGGCGGCTCCGGCAGGCGCTCGTCGCGGGTGCGGTGGAGACCATCGACCTGACCGACACCCCGGACGCCGACGACCGGGTGGCGCTGATCAAGCGGCACACCCCCCACGGCCGCGGCGCCGACGTCGGCATCGAGGCGGTCGGGCTCCCGGGAGTGTGGGAACAGACGGTGCGGACGCTGCGTCCCGGCGCGACGGCGGTGCTGTTCGGCGGGACGCCGAAGGGTGCGCCGTTCTCCGTCGACTCCAGCGCGATGCACTACGAGGAGTACACCCTCAAGGGCGTGTTCCATCACACGCCGAACTACGTGCGGACCGCGGTGGAACTGTTGACCAGCAAGAAGGTCGACGGATCGATGCTCATCACCGAGCACCGGCCGCTCGACGCACTGCTGCCCAGCCTGGAGGACATGGCTGCCGGCCGCGGGTCGAAGTACGTGCTCGTCCCGTGAGCGGCTCCGACGGTGACCTCCGCCTAGCTCCGGAACGACAGCAGGTCGTCGACGCCTGCCGCCACCTCAGCCGCTCCGGCCTGGTCGTCGGGACGGCGGGCAACGTGTCCATTCGGGTCGGTGACCTCGTGGTGATCTCACCGAGCGGAGTGGACTACGACGCGATGACGGCGCGCGACGTCGGCATCCACGATCTCGACGGCAACGCCGTCGACGCGGTCCTGGAGCCGTCGAGCGAGTTGGCGCTGCACCTGGCGGTGTACGCGACGACGTCGCACACCGCCGTGGTGCACACCCACGGGCCGGCGTCGACCGCGATGTCGACGGTGACCGACGAGGTACCGGCGTCGCACTACTACGCCGCGCTGTTCGGCGGCGCGGTGCGGGTGGCGCCGTACGCCACGTTCGGCACGAAGCAGTTGGCGGACAACGTGACCGCCGCCCTCGTCGACCGCACCGCCGCACTGATGGGCAACCACGGGGCGGTCCTCGTGGGCGCGGCGCTACCCAAGGTGCTGAGCATGGTGCCCTACCTCGAGTACCTCTGCGACGTCCAGCTGCGTGCCATGGCCAGCGGCGCGCCGGTGCGTGTGCTCGACGAGGCCGAGATCACCGAGGTCGGCCGCCGGCTCGCCGGCTACGGCCAGCAGTCGACGGCGACGTCGCAGGAGGCCTGAGCAGCACCGCTGGCGCCGACCCGGCCATGCCGCTACTCTCGGCATGGCTCGCATCGAGGCCGTCGACAGTGCTGTCGCGTGCGTCAATCACGTTGTGATGCAAGACCGTTCGAAAACCCGGGTCGGGGGCTCGAACCGCGAAGGATGTTCCACTTGGCACGCGAGTGCACGAAGATCGTCGACCGTCGAACCGCCGTCAAGCTCCCCCTGCTCCTCGCTGGAGGAGCTGCCGTGTCCCGCATGCCGCGAGCGTCGGCGGCGACCGGTCGTTGGTCCGCGGACCGGGCCAACCGCTGGTACGCGGCGCAGCACTGGCTCGTCGGCGCGAACTACGTCACCTCCAACGCCGTCAACCAGCTCGAGATGTTCCAGGCGGACACCTACGACTCGCGACGCATCGACGGCGAACTCCGCATGGCCCGGGCGATCGGGATCAACGCCGTCCGGGTCTTCCTGCACGACCAGCTGTGGACCCAGGACCGGGCGGGTCTTCGGCGGCGGCTGGCGCAGTTCGTGGCGATCGCCGCGCGGCACCGCATCAAGCCGCTGTTCGTCTTCTTCGACTCCTGCTGGGATCCGCACCCGCGGATGGGCAGGCAGCGTGCGCCCCGGCCCGGCATCCACAACTCGGGGTGGGTGCAGAGCCCCGGCGCCGACCGCCTCTCCGACCGCGCCTACACCCGCGTCCTGCACGACTACGTCGTCGGCGTCATGAACCAGTTCCGGCACGATCAGCGGGTTCTCGGCTGGGACCTGTGGAACGAACCGGACAACCCCGCCCCGCAGTACGCGAGCGTCGAGCGCAGGGACAAGGAGGAGCTGGTCGCGACGCTGCTACCGCAGGTGTTCGAGTGGGCACGCTCGGTGAACGCGATTCAGCCCCTGACCAGTGGCGTGTGGGACGGCTTCTGGGGTGACCCCGGCCGGCGCAGCCGGATGGCTGGTCTGCAGCTCGAGCTGTCCGACGTCATCACGTTCCACAGCTACGCCATGCCGGTCGAGTTCGCCTCGCGGATCGACGAACTCGCGTCCTGGGGACGGCCGATGCTGTGCACCGAGTACATGGCGCGCACGTTGGGGAGCACGGTCGAGGGCATCCTCCCCATCGCGCGGAGGCACCGGGTCGGCGCGTTCACGTGGGGACTCGTGGCGGGCAAGACGCAGACGTTCCTGCCGTGGGACTCCTGGGAGCGGCCGTACCTCATCCCGCCGGCCGAATGGTTCCACGACCTGCTGCACGCCGATGGCCGGCCCTACCGTGCCGACGACGCGGCCACGATGAAGCGGTTGACCGGCAGGCCGCACCCGAAGTAGTCGCCTAGCGCGGCGGCGACGACAGCCCGGCGCGGACGGTGCGGGTCAGCTCGTCACCGAGGATCTCCGGTTCGCCGGCGAACAGCCCGTCGAGTGCGAGCTTGGCGACGACGCCCGGGTCGGTCTTCTGGTCGGCGGGGACGTAGGTGACCATGTCGGTGTCCATGTATCCGACGTGTAGGGCGGCGACGTGAATGCCCTTCGGGGCCAGCTCCGTTCGCACGGCGTCGGTGAGCGCCCATCCCGCGGCCTTGGCGGCCGCATAGGCGCCGCTGGTCGGGGGGTGGGTCCACGACAGCACGGACAGCACGTTCAGGATCGCCCCGCCGTCGGCCTCGGCGAGGTTGCGTTCGATGACGGGCACGAAGGCTCGGGTCACCTGCAGCGTGCCGAAGTAGTGGGTCTCCATCTCGAGGCGGATGTCGTCGAGTGAGCCGTCGAGCAGCGTCGCGCGAGTGGAGACGCCCGCGTTGTTGACCAGGACGTTGACGTCGCCGGCCTCGGCCGCGGCGCGCCGGATGGACTCCGGGTCGGTGATGTCGAGCTGGATGGGTATGACGCCGGGGACGTCGATGGTCTCGGGGTTGCGGGCCGCGGCGTAGACCTTCGCGCCGCGTCCGACGAGTTCTTCTGCGAACCGGCGACCGAGCCCGCGGTTGGCCCCGGTGACCAGTGCGGTGACGTGTTCTGTATTCATGGCGTGTCCTCCTGCGTCCGTGCCCGTGATGGGGCTGCCAGGAGGAACGCCGGACTGTGCCCGTCGTCGTCCCGGTCGGGCGAAGAGTAGGGCTAGCCGGAAACGCCGCGGGCCGCGTCACCCGGTGGGGGGTGACGCGGCCCGGTACTCGGCGGCGCGGACTAGTTGAGCTTGTCCTTGATGTTCTCGCCGACCTTCTTGACGCCGGAGACGCCCTGGTCCTTCTTGCCTTCGGCTTCGAGGTCCTTGTTGTCGGTGACGTCACCGATGACTTCCTTGGCCTTGCCGATGGCGTCTTCCGCTGCGTTCTTGGCCTTGTCGACGATTCCCATGTTCATTCCCTTCTTCGTGGTGGTCGGCACCCGGCTGGGGACCGACGGTTCTCCGTGACGGGGACGGGCCCCGGCACGGTCAGGACGTGATGGCCTTGAGGAGTCCGGCCTTGGCGCCCGCCTTCGCGCCGGCCTTGGCCTTGTTCTTCGCGATGCGCGTGGGCTTGCCGCTGCCGCCGTGACGCTTCGAGCGGCGACGGACCAGCGCGATCGTGATGGTTGCGCCCGCGATCGCCAGAACCACCAGCAGTCGGTTGTCGTCGAGGTTGGCGTTCTTCGCGGTGTCGGCGACGTCGGCGCGGATCTCGGACACCTTCGCCGAGACCTGCTCCGCCTTGTCCTCGACGACCTGCTTGGCCTCGTCGGCCTTTTCCTGCACGGTCTCGGCGACGTCCTCGGCCTTGTCGACGGCGGCGTCGGCCGCCTGCTTCACCTGGGCCTTGGTCTCGTCGACGGCACCTTCGGCGCGGAGGTCCTCGTTGCCGGTGAGGTCGCCCGCGGCCTGCTTGGCGCGGCCGGCCAGTTCATCTGTCTTGTTCGAGATGTCGCCCATGGTGGCGGTCCTCCTTGGTTGGTTGCTTGTCTTGGTAGACGCGACGGGCGGACGAATCCGCACGCCGGATCGGCGTGACGTGCGCCACGGTCCTCATGCCACGTCGACGTGAACGGTCACCTGGGCGGTCGACACCGGATGGCCGAGCAGATCGCTCATGGTGTCGGCAGCGACGAGCGTGATGCGGTCGGACACCGCGCCCGTGGCGGCACCGTGCCTCGCGGCGACGGTGAGGCGGGCGCCGATGCAGCGGTGCCCGTCGACCACGATCTCGACGTGGAGGAGGACGACCTCGCCCGAGCGGTTGACGGCGCGGCGCACCGCGGTCCGCACGACGCGGTCGCTGATCCGCAGGCGGTCGCCGGGCCGCGATCGCGCATCGGCGGGGAAGACGGCGTCGATGGGCCACGTCCGGCGGGCGGCGCGACTGATCCGCGACACGATGGCCGAGCTGATGTCGATCCAGGTGGGGTCCACCGGTCGGCGGTGGAGTTCGCGCGCGGCCCGCCGGACCACGGGGTCGTCGGAGCGCTCCGGCGACGTCACCGCCACCCCGCCAGACGGATGCTCAGTGCGGTGCGGGCTCGCACGACGTGTCCGCGCGCCGCGCCGTCGGACAACCCGGTCACGACGGCGATCTCGGGATAGGACAGGTCTTCGACCTCGCGCAGCAGCCAGCACTCGCGCTGCCGGTCGGGCAGTTCGGCCAGCGCCAGGCGGAGGTCCGCCATGAAGCCGTTCGCCGATGCCGCCGCGAAGGGGTCGGAGCGGCCGCCGTCGGACCAGTCGAGCGCCGGATCGTCCACGGTGGCCAGACTGCGGCGACGGCGGTGATCGCAGATCTTCCGCGACAGGATCGCGAACAACCACGTCCGCAGGGATGCGTCGCCGCGGTACTCGTGCAGATGCTGCCAGGCCGCGACGAGGGCGTCCTGGACGACCTCGTCGGCCGCGCCCGGGTCTCTCAGGGTGGCACGGGCGTACCTGTGCAGTTGAGGTCCGTAGTGCCCGACGAGGTCGGCGAACGCGTCGGCATCACCATCGGCCGCGGCGCCGACGACGGCGCGCTCGGGCAGCAAGGTATCGAGGACCATCGGAGGGCTCCAACTTCATGGCGGTGCAGCCCAACGGCGGCAGTGAACGTTGTCGATCCTGTTCCCACTGCAGCGAACCGGCCAATCGCTCTGTGACATAGCTCACAGACGAATGGTATGAATTCTCAGCAAACGCACGGCGGACACCGTGGAGTCCGCTGACCGGGCGATCGCGCCCCGTCGCGCCCGGCGTGTGGCTTAGCCGGTGGCGGCCTGCCGGGTCCTGCCCGAGGGACCGGAGGCGGCGTTGATCTTGTCTGCGGCGAAGGCTGCGGCCTGATCGGTGAGCCCGTCGGCGACGTAGGCGTTGTGCGACCCCGGGCCCCCGCCCGTGGAGCAGACCGGGTCGCCCGGGATGCAGAGGTCGGTCGTCTTCGCCGTGTACCGCGAGCCGACGTTGATGGGAGGGGCGCCGCTGTAGATCATCTGCATGAACCCGCTCGACGGCTTGCCGAACAACGCCACGGCCGCGACGTGGTCGGCGACGGAGGCGGGCATCGGTTCGGTGATGCCCGGGGGTAGGTCGAAGCCCTGCGGGATGGAGTCCTCGGTGATGTAGGCCGCGACCGCGGCACCCTGCGAGTAGCCGCCGATGACGATCTTCGTGTCAGGGCACCGCGCGGCGACGTCGCGGACCCGGTTGCTCGCGTCGATGACGCCGTCGGCGGCGGCGCCGAAATCGAGGGACGCCGGGTAGTTGACCGCGTACACGTCGACGGACTTGCCCTCGGTCTTGGCACGCAGTGAGTCGACGAACGACTGGCCGGTACCGCCGACCCCGGCGGGCTCGAACGTGCCGCGAGCGAAGACGACCTCGACGTCCGCACACGGCTCCGGCTCCGCCTGGACGGGGGCGGCGACGAGGGCCGATCCCGCCAGCGCCAACACGACTGGCGTCGCCACGGCGAACAACCGACCCACACTCTTCATCCCGACCGCCCCATCTCGTAGTTCCCGTAGCCCCAGGGGATTCGTCGCCGAAACCCAGGTTTTTCGCAGTGATTAGCCTAGCTCCGCACCGATGGCGACGCATGTCCGCAGGACACAGGGGTCACGGGCGGCGCAACACCAGCAGCTCGCCCGAGACGTGCCCCTCGCTCACTAGCGTGCCCATGCGGCGGCTCTGGTCCTCGGCGACCTGCCAGGCCCGTTCGTCCCCGTAGCACTCCTCGAGGCGCTCGGTCACCGTCTGTTCGCGGTCCTGCCACTCGCGTGACGGCGGGTCCAGACCCGTTGCGCCCTGCCAGGTTTCGATGTCCAGTCCCGTCGTCCCGGCGAGATCGGTCAGCAGCCCCGCCGTGGGGAACTGGTTGCCGTCGGGGGTATCGGCGGGCAGGACGTCCGTGGCCACGAAGACCAACAGCCCGATGGCACCCGCTGGCCGGACGACCCGTCGCAGTTCGCTCAACAGCGCACCCTTGTCCGGTGTGGTGCACAACACGCCCAGACACCACGCCGCGTCGACCGATTCGTCGGGGAACGGCAGTCGAGATCCACTCGCCTGGACCACGGGATGGTCGAACAACCGCTGCGCCGCTCGACAGGCGCCCGCCTCCGGTTCGACGAGCAGCGGCAGCACCGACCGTCGCTGCGCCGCATGGTCGGCCGGTCCGCCCACGCCGGCCCCGGAGTCGAGCAGGGACTGGCCGGGGGAGAGGTCCATCCGGTCGATCAGCCAGTCGAGCGCCGCCGGACTACCGCTGCCCCGGCACCCCGCCGGGACGTAGTAGTCGGGACCGAGGTCGATCGCCACCTCAGCCGTCCACTCGGCCACGGTGTCGAACTCCGCGTCCATCGCCTCGGTCACCTGACCACCTCCGCTCGAATGCGTGCACCGACCTCGGCCTTGATCCGTGCGCCGACATGACCGCCCGCACCGCTGGCGAGTCCCGACACGTTGACGCCCACGACGCCGTCGATCGCCAGCAGGGCGCGGGCCTCGTCGACGGCGGCGTCGATGCCCGCCCCGACCGGATCGGAGTGGTGCACCACGGATGCCACCACCTCCGGATCGAGTTCCAGCCCCGGCAGCCCCTGCAGGACGGCGGCCGACACCTCGTCGGTGAACACGGCGACCGCTGCCAGCACCGGGATCCGCAGCCCCAGCAGCCGCGCCGCAGCCATGAACTCGGCGACCATCGCCGGTGACGTGACGTGGTTGAGCACTGCGAGTCCGGCACCGGCGCGCTGCTTCTGCACGAGCCGAACCGGTCGCTGGTCGACCGGCGGCGCGGTGGGGGTCTCGGGAACGGCGGCGCACAGGCCGAGCGACGCCGCCAGCGCCGTCAACCGCGGGCCGTCGAGGTCGAAGGTCTGGGTGACGTCGGGCCGCACGTCGTAGCCGCGGCCGTCACCCGTGACGCAGAAGACGGTGTCGATGCCGAGCCACGCGAGTCCGCGGAGTTCCTGCTCGAGCACGATGCGGTTGCGGTCCCGGCAGGACAGCGTGATCCACGGCGTCGTCCCGCCGTCGAGAAGCAGCCGGCCCATCAGCGTGGGCGGGAAGTCCGGCCGATTTTGATGCTCGCCTACGAGCACCGCGTCGCAGGACGGCCCCAGGATCGCCGCCGTGGCGAGCACCTCGGCGGGATCGAAGGGGGTGCAACTGAAGTCGGTGAGGATCAATGGCGCCCGGACCGGCGGCGCGACCGACTCGGGCTCCGGCCACGGCACCGCCGCGTCGAACGTGCACGGACCCGGCCGCATCTCGCACTGGTGATCGGGCCGCACCCCGCCGCACGGCCCGTAGTCCATGCGCTTGGGGCACGCGAGGTCGGCGACCGTCATGGGGACGCGGTACCCGTTCGGGAACGACGCAATCCGGACCCGTCGTGCCGAGGGCCTACGTCGCGGTCACGCCCGGGATGCGGCCCTCCCGGAACGCCTCCACGAAGTGCCGGTGGTCGTCGCGGACCACCGAGGCGTACTCGAGCCCGAACGCCGCGACGTCGGCGGCGAAGGCCGACTCGTCCTCGCCGATCACCGCCACGATCGCGTCCTCGGTCTGGAAGGGCACCAGCGACTGGTCGCTGTCGGAGTCGCTGACGCAGTGCACCTTCGCGACCGCCTGCCCCAACTGCTCGATCACCTCAGCCAGCTCGTCCGGCTCGGTCAGCTCCGTCCAGTCCAGATCCGCTTCGTACGGGGAGATCTCGCTGACGACGAAGCCGACGCCGTCGATGGTCGTGTAGCCCAGCAGCGGATCGGCGTGGGCCTGCAGCGCGCGCTGGGACACGGCCGTCCGGTGACCCTGGTGCTCGAAGTAGCCGTGCACCTCGGGGTCGACGACCACGCGACTCGGGGCAGCCACGTTGCCCTGCTTCATCGACAGGATCACGTCGTTGTCGAGCGCCTGGTTGAAGCCCTCGATCAGCACGGTGTACGCGGGCAGGCCGGCACTGCCGATCCCGAAACCGGTCTTCGCGATGACGTCCTTGACGTCGTAGGCGATCCCGTGGAAGCGCTGCGCACGGGGGATCGTCTGCAGGTAGGTCTCGAACGCCGCCTCGACCTTCGCCCGCTCGTCGTCGTCGAGACGTCGGACGCCGGGCAGATCCCGGAACCTCCGGTCGAAGTCGTCGACCACGGTGATCCGGTCGAGCATCGCCGCACGGGTGGACAGTCGCGCCGAGTTCAGCGCCGATCGGACGGCCCCACGGGAGGTCTCGAGGTCGAGGGCGAACGTCGAGTCGTCCTCCACGGTCACGAACCACCGCACCTGCCGGACGTAGGCGTCGACGAACACGCCGATCAGCCTGGTGATCGCCTGATCGGAAAGCGCCTTCTGCCAACACATCAGCGCGATGCTGGCGGCGAACCGCTGAAGGTCCCAGGTGAAGCGCCCGACGTAGGCCTCGTCGAAGTCGTTGACGTCGAAGATCAACTTGCCCGCACCGTCCATGTAGGTGCCGAAGTTCTGCGCGTGCAGGTCGCCCTGGATCCAGACCCGGCTGGTGCGCTCGTCGGCCCAGCGGTCGTCGCGGGCCGCGACGTCGGCGTAGAAGATGCAGGCGCTGCCGCGGTAGAAGGCGAATGGATCGGCGGCCATCTTGCGGAACTTGGTGCGGAACGAATCCGGATCGGTCGCCATCAGATCCGAGAAGGCGTCGACCAGTGAGGCGACGATGAACGCCTCACGGTCGTCCTGAGTTGTGGACATGCCACACCATACGGTCGCGTCAGCCCCCGGCGGCGGCCCGTTCGGTGGGGAGGTGGTCCTGGCTCGCCGCCCAGGAGGCCAGTAGCGCCAGGCCGTCGGCGGTCGGGGTGCCCGAGGGGGCGGTGTAGACGTTGAGCTGCAGGCCCGGATCGCCGGGTAGCTCCAGCGATTCGAAGTCGAGGTCGAGCTGGCCCACCACGGGATGGCTTAGCCGCTTGCGTCCGGAGCGGTGGAGATGAACGTCCTGGGACGCCCACCGCTGCCGGAACAGCTCACTGCGCGTGGACATCTCACCGACCAGCGCGATCAGGTCCTCGTCGTGCGGGTTGCGGCCGGCCTCGAGGCGCAGCATCGCCGCCGCGTCGCGGGTGATCGTGTCGTAGTCGACGAAGAACTCCGCGGCGGCCTCGGGCTGCAGGTAGACGAACCGGGCGGTGTTGGCGGGCCTGCGCGGATCGGCGAGTACGGGGGCGTAGAGCGCGCGGGCCAACTGGTTCATCGCGAGGACGTCGTGGCGGCCGTTGCGGATCCAGGCCGGTGCGTGGGTCATGGCGTCGAGCACCTGCTGCAGGGCGGGCCGCACGGTCGTCGACGTCCTGCGCCTGCGGCGGGCGGGCTGCGGACCTGATTGCCGCGCGAGGTGGAAGAGGTGGTCGCGCTCGGCCTCGTCGAGCCGCAGTGCCACGGCCAGGCTGTCGAGCACCCCGTCGGACGCGCCGGCGAGGCTGCCGCGCTCCATCCGCACGTAGTAGTCGACGGAGACGCCGGCGAGCATCGCCACCTCCTCGCGGCGCAGGCCCTTCACCCGGCGGTTGCCGCCGTACGCGGGCAGGCCGGCGTCCTGCGGGGCGATGCGCGCCCGCCGCGAGCTGAGGAACTCGCGGATCTCGCTGCGCAGGTCCATCGTGGCCACGACACCACGGTAGGCATGCCCGACGGCTGGTGGGAGGTACTGCCGGTACCCCGTTCGACAGACACTCCCAGTGCCCAGGTTCCGGGCCTACCGTCGAGGACATGAGCATTCCCACCTTCACCCTCAACAACGGGGTCGAGATACCCGTCCTGGGCTTCGGCGTCTTCCAGTCCGCGCCCGAGGAGACCGTCGCCGCGGTGACCGCGGCGCTGGAGACCGGCTACCGCCACGTCGACACCGCGGCGGCGTACGGCAACGAGCGCGAGGTCGGTGAGGCGATCCGCCGCTCCGGGCTCGACCGCGACGAGGTGTTCGTCGAGACGAAGGTGTGGATCACCGACTTCGGCTACGACGAGACGCTGCACGCGTTCGACAAGGCGGTCGGCAAGCTCGGCGTGGAGCGGCTCGACCTGCTGATCCTGCACCAGGCGCTGCCCGACGAGTTCGAGCTGACCATCGGCGCGTACAAGGCGCTGGAGAAGCTGTACGCCGACGGCCGTGTCCGTGCCATCGGCGTCTCGAACTTCATGCCCCGTCACCTCGATCGACTGCTGGCCGAGACCGAGGTGGTGCCTGCGATCAACCAGATCGAGGTGCACCCCTACTTCCGGCAGTCCGAACTGCTCGCCGTCGACGACGAGCACGGCATCCTGAACCAGGCGTGGGCACCGATCGGCGGCATCACGTTCTACCGGGAGGGCCCGCACGCCTCCACCCTCGACAACCCCGTCATCGGCGAGATCGCGGCCGCGCACTCGAAGACGCCCGCACAGGTCATGCTGCGCTGGCACATCCAGCAGGGCCGTCAGGTGATCCCGAAATCGGTGACGCCATCGCGGATCGCCGAGAACTTCGACGTCTTCGACTTCGAACTGAGTGCGGAGCAGTTGGCCGCGATCGACGCGCTGGACACCGGCAACCGCGGCGGACCGGAACCCGAGGACATCACCCGCGAGAACTACGGCATCGAGATCCCGGAGGCATGAGCATGCACACACGCACACTTGGTCGGGGACTCGAGGTCTCGGCCATCGGATTCGGCGCCATGGGGATGTCGCAGGGCTACGGCCCCAACCCCGGCGACCGCGACGACATGATCGCCGTGCTCCGGTACGCCGTGGAAGCGGGCATGACGTTCGTCGACACCGCCGAGGTCTACGGGCCCTACGTCAACGAGGAACTCGTCGGCGAGGCGCTGGCACCGGTGCGCGACCAGGTGGTCATCGCCACCAAGTTCGGCTGGGACATCGCCGACGGGAAGATGGTCGGCACCGACTCCCGGCCCGAGCAGATCCGCCGGGTGGCCGACGCGTCGCTGCGGCGGCTACGCACCGACGTCATCGACCTCTTCTATCAGCACCGCGTCGACCCGGACGTGCCGATCGAGGACGTCGCCGGGACGGTCGGCGAGCTGGTGGCCGCGGGCAAGGTGCGTCACTTCGGCCTCTCGGAGGCCGGGGCGGATACCATCCGGCGCGCACACGCCGTCCACCCGGTCACCGCCCTGCAGAGCGAATACTCCCTGTGGACAAGGGATCCCGAACCCGAGGTGCTGCCCACCTGCGCGGAACTCGGCATCGGATTCGTGCCGTTCAGCCCGTTGGGCAAGGGCTTCCTCACCGGCACCGTGACCGGTTCGACGGCGTTCGGCACCGGCGACATCCGCAGCTCAATCCCGCGGTTCACCGCGGACAACATCGGCGCCAACGAGGCGCTCGTGGGCCAGGTTCGGGCGCTCGCCGAGGGGAAGGGGTGCAGCCCGGGACAGATCGCGCTCGCGTGGTTGCTGGCCCAGCAGCCGTGGATCGTGCCCATCCCGGGCACCCGCCGCCGGGAACGCATCGACGAGAACGCCGGCGCCACCTCGGTCGCACTGTCCGCCGACGAGGTCGCCGACCTCGACGCGCTCGCGGCCCGGGTGGGCGTCCAGGGCGACCGGTACAACCCGGCCGGCATGGCGATGGTGGGGCTGTAGCGCTGGGCGCCGAGTGTGCACTTGGGTCACGCGAATGGCGATTTCGCGTCGCAGAAGTCCACGCTCGGTGCCGTGGTCGACGGGCTACCGTGGACTCGTGACCGCCGCACACGCCACCTCGCCGATGCACGTCGGCAGCCTGCACCGCTACCCCGTCAAGTCGATGCTCGGTGAAGACGTCACCACGTTGACCGTCGCCTTCGCGGGGGCCGACGGCGACCGTCGGCTGGCGTTCATCGACCAGGAGACCGGCCGGGTGGCCAGTGCCAAGCAGGCCCGGCTGTGGCGGAATCTGCTGAAATGCACCGCGGGAACGGATGACGCTGGGCGCGTTCACGTTCGGCTGCCCGACGGCACCCGGATGGCGACCGACGACGACGACTTCGACGACGTGCTGTCCGGCTTGCTGTCGCGGCCGGTGCGGCTGTCCGAGCACCGGTCACCGGGCGCCACCCTGGAGCGCGCCGACCCCGAGCAGGTCCTGCGCGACGGCCTGGATGCGGAGGTCGATGCGCCGCTGCTCGAATTGGCGGAGGGGACGCCCGGGGACTCCTTCGTCGATCTCGCACCGCTGCACGTCATCACCACCGCGACGCTCCGGCGCATCGGCACCGAGGCCGCGCGCTACCGGCCCAACATCGTGATCGAGACCCCGCAGGACTACCCGGCGTACGACGAGAACGGGTGGACGGGCCGCACGCTGTCGGTGGGGTCCGTCCGGCTGAGGGCGATGGGGCCGACGCCGCGGTGCGTGATCCCCACCCTCGAGCACGGCGACCTCGGCCGGGCGACCCACGCGCTGCGCACCCCGGCGGTCGAGAACCGCGTCGAGTCCTTCGGGCTGGGCGAATTGCCCTGTGCCGGAGCCTACTTCGAGGTGCTCATGGAGGGCGACGTGCACGTGGGCGACGAGGTCACGCTCGACTGAGTCGCAGGCTCAGCCGGCGAAGGCCTTGGTCGGCAGGCCGCTGACGCCGGGACGGGCGCTGAACAGCGAACCGGCGAGCGGGTCCTCGCCCGCGTCCAGACCCTCGCGCGACGTCGTGATGAACAGGGTGGCCAGGTCGTCGCCACCGAACGTGCATGCCGTGACCTGGCCGGCGGGGACGTCGATCACGGCGTCGAGGACGCCCCGATCGGTGTAGCGGTGGACCGCACCGCCGCCGAACAGCGCCGTCCACACCCCGCCCTCGGCGTCGACGGTGAGGCCGTCGGGCGATCCCTCGTCGGGAATGGTGACGAAGGGACGCCGGTCGTGCAGCCCGCGGTCCGGGTCCCAGGAGAAGACGTCGATGCGGTGGGTCGCGGTGTCGTTGTAGTAGGCGAGCGCGCCGTCCGGGGACCACTCGATGCCGTTGGACACGGTGACGTCGGTGAGGACGACGGACACCTCGTGGTCGGGATCGAGGCGGTAGAGCGATGCCGCTCCCGGGCGCTGGTCGTAGGCCATCGAGCCGCAGTAGAAGGATCCGTCTGGGGCACAACCGCCCTCGTTCATCCGGATGGTCGGGTCCGACCACACGGGCGGCAGCAGCAACGTGGTGCCGTTGGAGTCCTCGAGGAGGAAGCCACGTTCGACGGCGATGACCACGCCGCCGGACAGCCGGGGCCGTACCGCGGCGGCGATGCGGTCGACGTGGGTGCGGTCGACGTCGCCGCTGGGAGCCAGCGCGAGGACGTCGCCCGCGGTCATGTCGACCCAGCGCAGACCGCCCCAGCTGGTCGACCACACGGGGCCTTCGGCGTGCTCGGCGATGGGGTCAGTGACCTGGTCGGCGTTCACGCCACCCGAGTCCCCGCCGTCGACCGGTCGCAAACGGGCGGCGTCACGCGTCCTGGCGATGCATTCCGTAGGGGACCGCCCCGATGAGCGTCACGGGCATGGATTCGCCACTGGGCACGGTGTACTCCCGTCGGTCGCCCACCCTGGCGCCCAGCAGCGCCAGACCCAGCGGTGACCGCACCGAGTAGACCTCGACGTCGCCGTACTCGGCGCCGCGGACGCCCATGAGGAACGTCTCGGTGTCCCCGGTCCGGTCGAATCGGACGGTGAGCACCATGCCCGGTTCGGCGACGCCGTCGTCCGGTGGGCTCTCGTCGACGACCGCGTACAGCAGCCATTCGAGGATCTGCTGGATGCGGGCCCGACGGGCCGCCCGGACGGCCACGGCGTTCTCCTGGACGTCGTCGGGCCCGTCTTGGGCGACCAGCGCCTGCAGTGTCGCCAGCTCCTCCTCGAGGCGGCGGTAGGCGGCGGGTGTCATCCAGATCGGTGGGGAGACGGTCATGGTCGTCCTTTCGGGTGCACGGGGGTCGTCGTCAGGGGCGGGCGGGGTGCCTCCGCCCCTGACGACTCGATGCGGGTCTCGGGTCAGCGGAGTGGATCGACTGTCCACAGCGCCGCGGGTTGCTTGCCGGTCGTGATCTGTTCTGTGAGCAGTCGCCCGGTGATCGGACCGTGCGCCAGTCCCCACATGCCGTGGCCGCCCGCCACGAAGACGCCGGCGGCGACCTCGCCGATCAGGGGCCGGCCGTCGGTGGTGACGGGTCGAGGACCCACCCACTCGTCGGTGCGTTCGGTCCACCGCACCCCGCCGAGCAGCGGCGTCGCGGCGGCGACGATCGCGTCGAGGCGGGCGGGTTCGCCTGGCTCGTCGGGTCCGCGGAACTCCATGGTGCCCGCGACGCGAAGCCCGCCCCGGTACGGCGTGCAAGCGACTCGCGCCTCGGGGAGGTAGAGGGGACCGGGCACCGGACGGTTCACGGGGACGGTGAACGAGTAGCCGCGCCCCGCCCGTACCGGCGTGCGGACCCACCGCGACGCCAGCCGTGACAGCCAGGCGCCGGTCGCGATCACGGCGGCATCGGCGGTCAGCGGGTCGGCGCCGTCGACGTCGACCCGCACCCCGTGGCCGCTCGGCCGGACGTCGAGGACCGTCGCGGTGCGGATCGATCCGCCGCGGTCGGCCACCGCCTGGGCCAACGCGTGCGTGAAACGGCCCGGGTCGACGAAGCGCTGGTCCTCGACGCTGACGCCCAGCGCGACGTCGTCCGACGCGAGCGGCGCCGCGTCGCGGAGGCTCGGTCCCTCGAGGGTCCGGTAGCGAAGCGGTTGGCCGACGCGACGGAGCCCCTCCAGTTCGTCGATCAGATGGGCGGCGTCCCGTTCCGTGGCGAACAGTGCGGTGATCGGGCCGTCGGTGGTCGGCGCGTCGACGCCGTTGCCGGTCAGGACGTCGAACGCCTCGAGGCACTCGGCGTTGAACGGGACGTTCGCACTCGCCGCGCGGTCCCACGCGGAGCGGCGGCAGTTTGCGGCGAAGCGGGCCAGGAACGCCCACAGGCCGACGTCGAAGCGCGCCGGAACATGCAGCGGCGCAGCGGGATCCGTCAGTGACCGCAGTCCGTGCGCCAGCGCCGACGGGTGGTTGAGCGGAATGGTCAGGGCGGGCGACACCCACCCCGCGTTGCCCCACGACGCACCGGCCGCGATGCCGCGCCGGTCGACGACGGTCACCGCCACGCCGCGTTCCTGTAGGAACCACGCGGTGGACAGGCCGACGATGCCGGCGCCCACCACGATCGCCGATCGCGGCCCACCGTCGAAGCGTTCGTCGGCCATCATCACGCCACCTCCTGGAGTTCTCGTCTCCTTCGATGGTGGCGGAGAACCGCCGTCGGCGATTGCTGAGATCCGACAATCCGACCGGTCCTATCTGTCGTCTCCGAACAACACCGTCATGTCGTCGTCGGTGGCGGCCAGTTCGATGGTCATCGCCAGGCGCTTGCGGCCGTCGGTGAGATCGAGGACGGTCAGCTCAGCCATCTTCCGCAGCCGGTACCGCACGGTGTTCTCGTGCACCCCGAGGCGTTCGGCGGCCTCGGGGAGGTCACCCTGGGCGGCCAGCCACGCGCGCAGGGTGTCGACGTATCGGGTGCCCTTCGCGTCGTCGTGCCTGCGGAGTTCGGCGATGGGACCGCGCTGCGGGGCTCGGCCGACCCGCGTCGCGATGCGCAGGCGGCGCAGCACGACGTCGTCCCACGACTCGTCGTAGGCCGGGGCCGCGCCGCCTGCGTTCCGCAGCTCGTGCAGCGCCAGGCACTCGTCGGCCTCGTCACGGGCCGTGCGCAGCTCGAGGATGGTGGCGACGCTACTGATGCCGGCCACGACGCCCGTGCGTTCGGGGAGCGCGGCCCGCAGGTCGTCGACCCAGCGGCGGGCGGCGACCACGTCGTCGCTCGGCAGCACCGTGTAGATGGTGTTGTCTGCCAACGTCGTTCGCCCGGGCCGCGACCAGCCGAAGCCGGTGGTCGCCTGCTCGAAGGCCAGCAGCAGGGCGGCGTGCAGCTCGTCGTCGAGGCGCGCCCGCAGGGCGATGACGCGCAGCCCGGACGGCGGCAGTGCGAGCCTGCTCATCACCGTCCCCGCCTCGACCGTGCCGTCGAGCAGCCCGATCACCAGGTCGGATTCGACCTGGCGTTCCAGGTCGGCGCTGGCGCGGGACCGCAGCAGGTGCAGGGCGACCAGCCGGGCACCGTCGGTGAGCGCGGCCAACGGCTCGCCGGTCAGTTCGGCCGCACACGCGACCCAGACCGAGCCGAGGAGTTCGCGACCGGTGCGGGCGGCCACCACCATCCGTCCGGCCAGGCCCTCGTCCGGCGCCGGCGGCACGAAGAGCGGGCCCTCGGACGACGCGAGGTGGGTGGTGACGCCGCGGGCGGCGAACAGCGTCCGCAGCCGGTCCGGGGTCTCCCGGCCGAGGATCGTCTCGGCGCGGGCACCGTCTGCGTGCTGCTGCCGTCTCGAATACGCGAGCACCCGCCAGTGGCGGTCCTCGATGGTCACCGCGCCGCCGATGGCGTCGGCGAGGCTGTCGGCGAGGGCGAACAGGTCGGTCGGTCCGCGGCCCGATTCGGTTTCGCGACCCTCCAGGACCAGGCCGAACACGACGGCGGCCAGCTCGCTCCACGACACCTCGCGGTCGACGACGAGCACGGCGGGGCCGTTCGGGACCGTGGTCGTGCCGGTGTCGTCGTCGCGGACCAGCACCGCCACGGCCCGCGCGGCCCGCGCCCAGGCGAGGGCGGTGTCGATGGAGTCGGCGTCGACGGCCAGCAGGACGTCGCCCACCACGTCGCGCTCCTCGTGCAGGACGACGGAACGTAGTTCGGTCGTGCGCGGCGCGGCACCCGTCTTCAGCCGGACGCCGTAGCCCCCGAGGACGTTGACGAGTCGGTCGAGTGTGACCACTGAGACTCCCCACGCCGGCCGTCGCCGCCCAGCCTAGGGGGTCAGTCGTCGGCTGACGTCCAGGCGTAGGGGAGGAACTTGCCGTCCAGCGTCACGACGACGCGGTCACCGTCGGGATGTGGCTTGCGCGCGACGTCGAGGCTGAAGTTGATGGCGCTCATGATGCCGTCGCCGAACTCCTCGTGGATCGCCTCCTTGATGGCGCCGCCGTAGACCTGCAGCACCTCGTAGAACCGGTACACGGTGGGATCCGTCGGCACCGCGGTGGGCAGCCCGCCGCGAACGGGGACCGCGGCGAGCACCGGCACGACCGATTCGTCGAGTCCCAGCAGCTCGGCCAGCACGGCACCCTGCTCGGCCGGGATCGGATGCTGGCCCAGCAGTGCGGCGATGGTCCACGTCAGCGGCCGGTCGACCGCGTCGGCGAGTTGGCGCCAGCTCAGTCCCTTCGCCAGCCTGGCGTTGACGATCTCGGCGGTGATCCGTTCGCGTGTCACGCGTTCACCTTGGTGGGGATCTCGAAGTCCTGCAGGGGGGTGCTGGGACGTCGCCACTCGCCGCCGGTACGGGCATGGGTCGCGTACAGCGTGAGACCGACGAACGCCAGGCCGCCGACGAGATTGCCGATGACCGTGGGGATCTCGTTCCACAGCAGGTAGTCGGCTATCGAGAAGTCGCCGCCCATCATCAGGCCGGACGGGAACAGGAACATGTTGACCACGGAGTGCTCGAAGCCCATGTAGAAGAACAGCATGATGGGCATCCACATCGTGATGACCTTGCCCGACACCGACGTCGACATCATCGCGGCGACGACGCCCGTCGATACCATCCAGTTGCAGAGCACGCCGCGGATGAAGAGCGTCAGCATGCCCGCCGCGCCGTGTTCGGCGTAACCGACCGTCCGGGTGGAGCCGATCTCGCCGAGCCGCTGACCGACTTCGTTCGGGTCGACGGTGAATCCGTAGGTCAGCGTGACGGCGATCATCACCGCCACCGTGACGGCGCCCAGGAAGTTGCCGACGAACACCAGACCCCAGTTGCGCAGCATCGACCGGACGGTCACGCCGCGCCGCTTGTCGAGCAGTGCCAGCGGTACGAGCGTGAACACGCCGGTGAGGAGGTCGAACCCCATCAGGTAGAGCAGGCAGAAGCCGACCGGGAAGAGCACCGCGCCGAGCAGGGCGTTGCCGGTCTGCACGGTGATCGTCACCGCGAACGCCGCCGCCAGCGCGAGGATGGCACCGGCCATGTAGGCGCGGATCACGGTGTCCCTGGTCGACATGAACACCTTCGACTCTCCGGCGTCCACCATCTTCGTCACGAACTGTCTCGGGTCCACATAGGACATGGCGAGGCTTCTTTCGTCGTCGGGGGTGGTGAGTGCGTGCCAGCGTGCAGGTCGGCCATGACGTCGGTGTGAAGTGGCTGAGAGGGCCCTGTGACGAACTCTTCACCGGTGGGGACCGGGCGTTGTGAGGTCGGGTCTTGCAGACGTCACGCGGACGGCGCGAACCTGTGAAACCATCTCCCGACCCCGACGACGCACCCGACCGACGATCGAACGGAGAGCCAGCGTGAGAGATCTACTCGAGACGATCAACGGTTACATATTCAGCAACGCGCTGGTCTACCTGTGCCTCGGCGCCGGCCTCTACTTCTCGATCCGGTCACGGTTCGTGCAGGTGCGCCAGGTCAGGGAGATGGTGCGGCTGATGCTGAAGGGCGAGAAGTCGCCGTCGGGGGTGTCCTCCTTCCAGGCCCTCACCATGTCGTTGGCCGGTCGCATCGGGACGGGCAACATCGCGGGCGTTGCGACGGCGATCGCTTTCGGCGGTCCCGGCGCACTGTTCTGGATGTGGGCGGTCGCCTTCCTGGGCGCATCGACGTCCTACGTCGAGTGCACGCTCGGCCAGGTCTACAAGACCCGTGACAACCTCAGCGGCGAATACCGTGGTGGCCCCGCCTATTACCTGAGTCGAGCTATGGCCCACACCCGTGCTGCGGGCGCGTTCAAGGTCTACGGCCTGGTCTTCGCCGCGGTCACCATGCTCGCCTGCGGAATCCTGCTTCCCGGCGTGCAAGCCAACTCGATGGCGTCGGCGATGAGTGGCGCGTGGGGCGTCTCGCCGTGGGTGATCGGGGTCGCGACCGTCATCGTGCTGGCGTTCGTCATCATCGGGGGCGTCAAGCGGATCGCGGCGTTCGCCTCGGTGGTCGTGCCGTTCATGGCCATCGTCTACATCCTGCTCGCACTGATCATCGTCTTCGCCAACGCCGGCGAGCTCCCCGGCGTGCTCAAGCTGATCTTCGAGAGCGCCTTCGGCCTCGATGCCGGCTTCGGTGCGATCGTCGGGTCGGCGGTGCTGTGGGGCGTCAAGCGTGGGGTGTACTCCAACGAGGCCGGCCAGGGCACCGGCCCCCACGCCGCTGCGGCCGCCGAGGTCTCCCATCCCGCCAAGCAGGGCCTCGTGCAGGCGTTCGCCGTCTACATCGACACCCTCTTCGTCTGCAGCGCAACCGGTTTCCTCATCATCTCGACGGGCGCCTACCGCGTCTTCGAGGGCGAGAGCGAGACCGGGGCGGTGCTCTCCGAGGGCGGCAACATCCTTCCCGTCGATGCGGCGGTCGGACCGTCCTACGCGCAGGCAGGATTCGACACCCTGTGGAACGGAGCCGGATCCTCGTTCATCGCGGTCTCGCTCGCGTTCTTCTGCCTCACCACGATCATCGCCTACTACTACATGGCGGAGACGAACCTGCGCTTCCTGCTCGGCAAGTTCAACACCGTGGTCATCCCCGGCATCCGCAGCACGCTCGGCGGCACCGCGACCCGCGTCCTGCAGGCCGTGATCCTCGCCGCCGTCGTGCAGGGTGCGGTGTCCACCGCAACCGAAGCGTGGACCCTGGGCGACATCGGCGTCGGACTCATGGCCTGGCTCAACATCATCGGCATCATCATGCTGCAGCAGCCTGCCTACAAGTGCCTGCGCGACTACGAGCGCCAGAAGAAGGACGGGCTCGACCCGACGTTCGACCCGATAGCCCTCGGCATCAAGGGCGCCACGTTCTGGGAGAATTACGACCCGGCGACGGGCAAGGATCGCGTCCCGGCTGGGGAGCGAGAGGCACCCTCCTAGTCGCCGAGTGTGCAGTTACGTCACGCGAAACGGCGTGTGGCGTGGCATAAGTGGACACTCGCGGCGGCCGGCGTGACTAGGAACGCCCCGCGTCGACGACCCGCAGCACCGCTGCGCCCTCCTCGTCGGACGCCTCGAGGTCGACCTCGACGTCGATGCCCCAGTCCTTGTCCCCTGCGGGGTCGTCGAGGATCTGCCGCACCCGCCACACGCCGGGCTGCTTGTCGATGATCAGCAACCCGGGCCCGCGGGCATCGGCCCCGATCCCGACGTCCTCGTGCTCGTCGAAGTACGCGTCGACGACGTCGCGCCAGCGCTCGGCCGTCCAGCCGGAGCCGCCGTCGAGTTCGCCGAGGTCGTACCAGCGGCCGCGCGCGAACAGTTCGACGCGGCGGAACAGCGCGTTGCGGATCATCGCGGCGAAGGCGCGCTCGTTGCCGGTCAGCGGGCGCGGGCGGGCGGGCACCGTCACCGGCGCGTCCAGCGGCTGGTCGGGACTGGTGAGCTGCTCCCACTCGTCGAGCAGGCTCGAATCCACCTGTCGCACCAGCTCTCCCAGCCACTCCACGACGTCGGTGACGGCCTCGGTCCGGGCGGACGCCGGTACGCCGGAGCGCAGCGCCTTGAACGCGTCCGACAGGTAGCGCAGCACTGCGCCCTCGGAGCGGGTCAGCCCGTACAGGCTGATCAGCTCGCGGAACGTCAGCGCCTTCTCCCACATCTCCCGCGCGATGGACTTCGGCGACAGCCGCGCGTCCGCCGCCCACGGGTTGCTCTGCAGGTACATCTCGAACGTGGCCGCCAACAGCTCGTCGAGCGGTTTGGGGTAGGTGACGTCGTCGAGCAGTTCGATGCGCTCGTCGTACTCGATGCCCTCGGCCTTCATCGCGGCGACGGCCTCGCCCCTGGCCTTGTTCAGCTGTGCGGCGAGGATCTGGCGGGGGTCCTCCAGCGTCGCCTCGATCACCGAGACGACGTCCAGCGCATACGTGTCCGAGTCCGGATCCAGGACGTCGACGGCGGCGAGCGCGAACGTCGACAGCGGCTGGTTGAGCGCGAAGTCGGGCGGCAGGTCGACGGTGAGCTGGTAACGCTTGTGGCCGGAGGGTTCGGTGACGCGCTCGAGCACACCGGCCTGCAGCAGCGAGCGGGCGATGCCGACGGCCTCGCGCACGTGCTGCAGCTGGCGCCTGCGCGGCTCGTGGTTCTCGGTGAGCAGCCGTCGCATCGCGACGAAGGGATCGCCCGGCCGGTCGACGACGTCCAGGATCATCGCCGTCGACACTCGCATGTTGCTGGTCAGCGGTTCCGGTGTGGCGTCGACGAGCCGCGTCATGGTCGACTCGCTCCACGGCACCATGCCCTCGGGAACCTTGCGCCGCACAAGCTTCCGACGCTTCTTCGGGTCGTCGGCGACCTTGGCGAACTGCTTGAGGTTCTCCACCTCGTGGTCGGGTGCCTGCACGACGACCGTCCCCGCGGTGTCGAATCCTGCGCGCCCCGCACGTCCCGCGATCTGGTGGAACTCGCGCGCGCTGAGCAGCCGGGTTCGGGTGCCGTCGTACTTCGACAGCGCCGAGAACACGACGGTCCGGATGGGGACGTTGATGCCGACGCCGAGGGTGTCGGTGCCGCAGATGACCTTGAGCAGCCCGGCCTGCGCCAGCTGCTCGACCAGGCGCCGGTACTTCGGCAGCATGCCGGCGTGGTGCACCCCGATGCCGTGGCGCACCAGCCGCGACAGCGTCGTCCCGAACGCCGAGGAGAACCGGAATGCACCGATCAGGTCGGCGATGGCGGCCTTCTCGTCCTTCGTGCTGACGTTGACGCTCATCAGGGCCTGCGCCCGCTCCAGCGCGGACGCCTGGGTGAAGTGGACGACGTAGATGGGCGCCTGCTTGGTGTCCAGCAGGTCGCCGATGGTCTCGTGCATCGGCGTCGTGGCGTAGGAGAAGTACAGCGGGACCGGACGCTCGGCGTTGGCCACCAGCGCGGTGGTCCGGCCGGTGCGCCGGGTCAGGTCGTCGCGAAGGAAGGTGACGTCGCCGAGCGTCGCCGACATCAGCAGGAACTGGGCTCGCGGCAGTTCCAGCAGCGGCACCTGCCACGCCCAGCCGCGGTCGGGATCGCCGTAGAAGTGGAACTCGTCCATCACGACGAGACCGATGTCGGCGTCGGCCCCCTCGCGCAGCGCGATGTTGGCCAGCACCTCGGCGGTGCACGCGATGATCGGCGCGTCGGAGTTCACCGAGGCGTCGCCGGTCAGCATGCCGACGTTGGCCGCGCCGAACACGTCGCATAGGGCGAAGAACTTCTCGCTGACCAGGGCCTTGATCGGCGCGGTGTAGTAGCTGGGCCTGCCTGCCGCCAGCGCGGCGTACAGCGCGCCGGTGGCCACCAACGACTTGCCCGAGCCCGTCGGTGTCGCCAGCACCACGTTGGCCCCGCTCACCAGCTCGATCAGCGCCTCCTCCTGCGCGGGGTAGAGGGTGGTGCCGTTCGCCTCCGCCCAACCGGCGAAGGTGGCGAACAGCTCGTCGGGGTCGGCGCCCGCGGCACGCAGGCCGCTCAGGTCACCGGCGTCGTCGAGCAGGGGGGTGGCGGTCATGTCGGTCACCAGCCTGCCTGACGGCCCGACGCGCACCGCCCTCAGGTCAGTGGCGCTGGTCCTCGACGGCGTCGCTCTGCGAACTCGTGACGACGAACGGCCGGCCCTCGGTGACGTCGGCATCCTCCAGCGCGAGGCCGAAGACGATCAGTACGGCGGTCGGTAGTCCGACCACGCAGAGCAGGGTCTTGATCATGAGGGCGTCCATTCGTGTCTCCGTCGTGCGCTCGTCGCGCCGACTGACTGGGCGCTGACATCGATCGTGTCGAGCGCGAGGCCCCTCTGGCATCCGCCGAACGGACGATGGACCGGTGGGTCCGGCTGTCCCCCGAACGGAGGACTCAGGCCAGTCGGGCCGCCAGCGCGGCGCCGAGACGGTGGCCCGACAGCCACGCCGACTCGACGCGCGGTGCTCCCGACGGGCACCACGAGTCGCCGCACAGTCCGAGCGGGCGCCCCTGGTGATCCGTCAGTCCGAACGGCTCGTCACCATGCGTGTCAACGGGTTTCGCGAACGTCCACCGGTGGGCACGAGTCCACTCCGGCGCGTCGGTGACGTCGAGCAGGCGCCGCAGCGCGTCCAGGACCGGTGCGACGGCGCCGTCGGGCTGATCGAGGTGCCGACGTGCGCGGTCCGCGGTCGTGTGGGCGACGAGCACCGCCGCGCCGTCGCCGCGTCGCGCGCCGTCGTCGGCGATGAAGCCGACGTCGGCGTCGTCGTTGACGAACGCGGCGTCGGTGATCGGCCAGCGTCGATCGGCCCAGCCCGCGGCCACCGCTATCACGGGTTCGTAGGTCACCCAGTCCGCGGCGTCGGGGGCCAGTCGCGCGGCCTGCGGATCCGGCATGGCGAGGACGACGGCGTCGTGGTCGAGGTCCTGGAGGTCGGCGATCTCGACCGCGGTGCGGACGTCCTCGGTGACGGAGTGCTCGACCAGCGATCGAAGCCCACCGGGTGCCGCGTACCGCACCGGACCGGACGTGGTCCTGCGGCCGTCGGGTGACACGACGTCGAACGTGTCGGTCCAGGGCTTCGCGAGTCCGGCCCCGACCCAGTCATCGACGACGGCGACGAACTCCGGTTCCTTGGCGGTGAAGTAGGCGGCGCCGAGGTCCACGCGGCGGTCGTGGACGAGCGGCGACGCCATCCGCCCGCCCGGTCGACGGCCTCGGTCGATCAGATCGACCGTGATCCCGTGGTCGCGAAGCGCGCGGGCGCAGGCCGAGCCGGACAGTCCTGCACCGATGACGGCGACGCGTGGCGACATGGCACCACGGTAGTCAGCGCGGTCACGCACGCGAGTGGCCACTTACGGCGCGGTTGTCAGACGATTGCGCCACGTAACTGGCCACTCGAGCCCGGAAGGCTAGTCGTCGGCGTCGGGGATGCCCTCCGGCGGCGGCGTTCCGTAGGCGGGGGCGGCGGGCGGCACCTCCAGCGGCTGGCCGTCCTCGGACTCCGAATCGTTCTCGTGCTGTTCGGGATTGGTCATCGATCAGCTCTACCCGGTTCCGGCTCACAGTATCCACACAGCGAACGTCGTGTTTGGACGCCCGTCGGCCGGATATGTGGCGCCGCATGGCAACTCCAGGAACTCAAGGATCACCCGCTGCGGCACCGACGTCGGGCCGCTCCGCCGTCCAGTGGGCCGCCATCGCGGTCGGGGCGGTCTTCCTGCTCGTCGGCATCCTCGGCTTCATCCCGGGCGTCACCACCGACTACGACACGATGACGTTCGCCGGCCACCACTCCGAGGCCAAGCTGCTCGGCCTGTTCAACGTGTCGGGTCTGCACAACGCCGTGCACCTCCTCTTCGGAGTCGTGGGTCTCGCGCTGTCCGGCACGTTCAGGGCGGCCCGCTGGTACCTGGTGGGTGGCGGCATCGTGTACGCGGTGCTGTTCGTCTACGGCCTCGTGATCGACCACGACTCGTCGGCGAGCTTCGTCCCCGTGAACACCGCCGACAACTGGCTGCACCTCGGTCTGGCCGTGGGGATGCTGGCGCTGGGCATCGTGCTCGGTCGCGTCGACGCCCCTCGGGACGTCCGCCACACCTGATCCTGCCTATGGTCGAGCGGTGACGATCAGCTACGACGACGCGCTGCGCGACCGGATCCGGGACAACCTGGCGGGCCACCGCCGCCGCGTGGTGACCGATCCCACGAAGCGGCACGCCGCCGTCGCGGTGGTCCTCGTCGACTCGCAGGAGGGCGAGGACCGCGTCGACCCCGCGCCGGTCGACGACTGGATCGCGGGCCGGCCGATGGAGGCGGGCCTGGACGGGCGGATGGTCGGGGTGTCCGGCGGTGCGGCGTTCCTGCTGTGCCGGCGCGCGTCGCGCCTCAGTTCGCACTCCGCGCAGTGGGCGCTGCCGGGCGGCCGGCTGGACCCCGGGGAGACCGTCGAGGTCGCCGCGCTGCGCGAACTCGAGGAGGAGGTCGGCGTCACGCTGCCCGAGTCGGCCGTCCTCGGCCTGCTCGACGACTACCCGACCCGGTCGGGCTACGTCATCACGCCGGTGGTCGCCTGGGGTGGCGGGCGGCTCGACCCGCGGCCCTCTCCCGACGAGGTGGTCGCGGTCTACCGGATAGGCCTGCACCAGCTGCAACGCGAGGACTCCCCGCGGTTCATCGCCATCCCCGAGAGCGCCCTGCCCGTCGTGCAGATCCCGCTCGGCAACGACCTGATCCACGCACCGACCGGCGCCGTCCTGCTGCAGCTGCGGTGGCTGTGCCTCGAGGGCCGCGACGACCCCGTCGACCAGCTCGAGCAGCCGGTGTTCGCCTGGAAGTAACGCCGGAGGCGTCTGCGGGCGAAGTACCAGCTGAAGCGTCGGACACGTGGACCGTCCGCGCGGGGTTGGAGGGAACCTACTGTGAGCCGTCGTCTGAACACCCGTCTTCTGGGGCTGACCGCCGTGGTCGCCGCCGTCGCAGCAGCCGGGCTGTCGACCGCCGGGACCGCCGCGGCGGTGCCCGGTTGCGCCGACTACCACTGGATGGGTGCCGCGGGCTCGGGCCAGCGCGATGGCGCCGGCCTGACCCAGAACGGCGGCATGGGTGGTGTCGTCTACCAGTCCTACCTGCAGCTCAGCTCGGAACTCGCCGCGAGCGGACGGACCATCACCGCCGAGGCCGTGCAGTATCCCGCCGCGCCCGTCCCGCTGGAGGGCGGCATCGGCGGCTGGATGGGCTTCATGGACAGCGTGAAGGTCGGCGCCGACGCGACGGCCGAGCAGCTCGAGGCGTTCACCGCGCGCTGCCCCGACACCATGGTTGTGCTCGCCGGCTACTCGCAGGGCGCGATGGTGATACACCGCAACCTGTACGACGTCGCCGACGACTACCCGAACGTCGTGGCGGCCCTGCTGGTCGCCGACGGCGACCGGCTGCCCGTCGACACCACGATCAACCTCGGTTCGACCGCGGTGACGCCGGGGATCGGCAAGGGCGTCGCGCAGGAGCACTCGTTCCTCGCCTCCACTGACACCTCGCCGCTGCCGCCCGCGATGGGCGCCCGCACCATCAGCGTGTGCGACGTCGGTGACCCGGTGTGCGACTACGACCCGGACGCCGACGAACTCGCCCCCGCGGCGCTGGCCATCCACACGTCCTACGCACCGGCGGCCAGCGGGCCGCACGCCTGGGGTTCCCCGCTCTACCAGCTGGTCAGCAGCGCGGTCCCCGCGTCCACCGTCCCGGCCGAGTAAGTCGCCCACATCCGGGGTAACTCACGCGCATGGCCGTCGTGAAGGAGTCCCGGATGAGTGTCGCCCCACACCCAGCGCAGCGGAGGCACCAGGTCGTCGTCATCGGCTCGGGCTTCGGCGGGCTGAACGCGGTCAAGGGATTCAAGCGGGCCGACGTCGACGTCAAGATGATCGCCCGCACCACCCACCACCTGTTCCAGCCGCTGCTCTACCAGGTGGCGACGGGCATCATCTCCGAGGGCGAGATCGCCCCGGCCACCCGGATGATCCTGCGCAAGCAACGCAACGCCCAGGTCCTGCTGGGCGACGTCACCCGCATCGACCTCACCCGCAAGGTGGTCGTGTCGGAGTTGCTCGGCCACGTCTACGAGACGCCGTTCGACACGCTGGTCGTCGCGGCCGGGGCCGGCCAGTCGTACTTCGGCAACGACCACTTCGCCCTGCACGCGCCCGGCATGAAGACCATCGACGACGCGCTGGAACTGCGCGGCCGCATCCTGGGCGCGTTCGAGCAGGCGGAGCGGTCCAGTGACCGGGAACGCCGCCAGAAGCTCCTCACCTTCACCGTCGTCGGCGCCGGGCCGACGGGCGTCGAGATGGCCGGGCAGATCGCCGAACTCGCCGACGAGACCCTGCAGGGCAGCTTCCGGCTCATCGACCCCACGGAGGCGCGGGTCATCCTGCTCGACGCCGCGCCCGCCGTCCTGCCGCCGATGGGCGAGAACCTCGGCAACAAGGCGCGCGCCCGGCTCGAGAAGCTGGGCGTCGAGATCCAGCTCAACGCGATGGTGACCGACGTCGACCGGAACGGCTTGACCGTCAAGGACTCCGACGGTTCGGTCCGGCGCATCGAGTCGGCGTGCAAGGTGTGGTCCGCCGGGGTCGCGGCGAGCCCACTGGGCCGCGACCTCGCCGAGCAGTCCGGCGTCGAACTCGACCGTGCCGGCCGCGTGCAGGTGCTGCCCGATCTGTCGATCCCCGGCCACCCGAACGTGTTCGTCATCGGCGACATGGCAGCCGTCCCGGGCGTTCCCGGCATGGCGCAGGGCGCGATCCAGGGTGCGAAGTACGTGACGAAGAACGTCAGGCGCGAGCTGAAGGGCGCCGATCCTGCTGCGCGCAAACCCTTCTCGTACTTCGACAAGGGCTCGATGGCGACGGTGTCGAAGTACAACGCGGTGGCCAAGATCGGGCCGATCGAGTTCGGCGGATTCCTCGGCTGGCTCGCGTGGCTGGGACTGCACCTGGCGCTGCTCGTCGGGTTCAGTTCGAAGGTCGCGACCCTGCTGGCCTGGACGGGCACGTTCATCGGTCACAGCCGCGGACAACTGGCGATCACCGAGCAACAGGCCTATGCGAGAACACGTTTGGAGACGCTGGCCGAGGTCGCCGAGCAGGCGGGCATCGAGGAACGCGCCGCCGGGTGATGCCCGGCAGCGCGTCCACGAGTCAGGCCAGCAGACGCTGCAGCGCGCCCCTGCCGACCTCCTCGGGCCGGTACTGCTCCGCGGCGAAGGCGCCGATCGCGACCAGTGCGCCGGTCGTCGCGGGCACCACCCACTGCAGCAGCTTCAACTGCCGCTGAGCGGCCGCGACCTCGGGCGGCGTGGTCGAGGTGGGCGTGGTGCCGTCGGCCGCAGGCACCGCGCGGTGGTCCGAGACCCTGCGGCCGAGGATTCGGCTGTACCCGGTGACACCCAGTGCGACGAGGGTGAGCGCGGTCTTGGTGACGGCCATCGACGGCACGCCCTGCTGCACCTTGGCGCGACCCATGTCGTGCTTGACCAGGCCCGCCGCTCCGATCAGGTGCACGCCGATCGCAGCGGCGTTGACCGGCGTCCAGCGATCCCAGGCGTCGTTCGTGACGGCGCCGACGCTGGCGGCGTCGCCCGCGGCGGACGCGGCGGGGTTGAGGGCCACCGCGTTGGCCAGGGTGCCGCCGAACCAGGCGGCCAGGCCGAGGTCGTGCATCTGGTGGACGAGTGTTGCGCGTGCCATGAGATCTCCTAGGTGAGGTTGCGGATGTTCCGCCGATACCCCGCCGCGGGCACGCGAAACGATCCGCACCGCAAGAGATCTGGCGCTACGCCTCGCCGGCGAGGCGACGCATGACCGCTGCGGTCGGTTCCTGGCGCGCCTCGCGGTAGCCGGTCCCGGCCCACAGGTGCACGAGGTCGGCGTCGCCCGCCGCTGCGGCGGCCTTGCGCAGCGGACTCGTGAGGTGGTGGATGGCGGGGTAGCCGAGCGGCGCCGAGGCGTCGTGTCGCTCGATGAAGTCGTTGCGCAGTCCGCGTGCGGGCCGCCCGGTGAACGCCCGGGTGAGGACCGTCTCCGTGCGATGCGGGTCGGTCAGCGCCGCGCGATGGGTCGCCGAGGCACCGCTCTCGTCGGAGAGCAGCAGAACGGTTCCGACGGCGACGGCCTCGGCGCCCGCGTCGAGCACCGCGGCGACGGCGCCCGCGGTGGCCAACCCGCCGGCCGCCACCACGGGTAGCGACGTGCCGTGCACGACCTCGGCGACGAGATCGGCGAGCACGACGTCGGCCGGTGGTCGGTCCGGCGTCAGCGTGCCCGAGTGGCCGCCCGCGCCGATGCCCTGCAGCACCAGCAGGTCCACCCCTGCCGCTTCGGCCGTCGCCGCCTCGCGCAGGGACGTGACGGTCTGGCCGACGATGGTGCCGGCCCGCCGCAGGCGGGCGACGACGTCGGGATCGGGGATGCCGAACGTGAAGCTGACGAGCGGAACGGGTTGCGCGAGCAGCAGTTCGATCTTCGCCGCGAAGTGGTCGTCGTCGTCCACCACGTCGTCCGGAAGCGTCAGACCGTAGCGGTCGGCGTCGCCCTGGACCGCCGACCGGTAGGCGCGGTAGTCCTGCGGGGTGATCGGCACGGGGTTGGGCGCGAACACGTTGACGCCGAACGGGACGCCCGCCGCGCGCACGGTGTCGATCGCGCCGGCCAGTGCCTCCGCGGTCTTGTAGCCGGCGGCGAGGAAGCCGAGGCCGCCGGCCCCGTGCGCGGCGATGACCATGGCAGGCGTGGTGCCGCCGCCGGCCATGGGCGCGGCGACGACGGGGATGGTGAGGCCGAGGTCGGCCAGGGGGGACGTCATCTGAATCCCTTTCCGTGATGCAGCCGGAGTACGTGTCCGTCCTCGGTACAACGATCCTCGGCGGTCGGGCTTCCGCGATGCAACGACCGATCTCCTCGCTGCTGCGAGGGCCCGCCTACCAGCCTGACAGGATCGTCGGCATGCTCGCCGTACTCGAAGCCTTTGCGGTCATCGGCGTGGTGATCGCGGTGGGAGCGATCGTCGGCAGGACGGGCGTGCTGGGCGACAACGCCCGGATGGTGCTCAACCGCGTCGCGTTCCACGTCGGAGTGCCTGCGCTGCTGCTGCTCAGCCTCTCCGAGGCGACGCTGACCCAGATCTTCTCCCTTCCGCTGCTGATCTCGGCGGTCGCGACGCTGCTCGTGTTCGCCGGGTGCTTCGCCGTCGTGGCGATGGTGCGCAGACGCAACCGGGGCGACTCCACCATCGCCTCGTGGACCGCCTGCTACGTCAACGCGGGCAACCTCGGCATCCCGCTCAGCGTCTACGTCTTCGGCAGTACCACCGAGATCTCGGCGCTCATCCTGTTCCAGGCGACCGTGATGGCACCGATCGGCATCGCGATCCTCAACTCCGCCGCCCGGCCGCGGCGCTCCGCGGGACGTCAGGTCATCGCGCTGGTGACCAACCCGATCATCGCGGCCAGCGCGGTCGGGCTGGTGTTCGCCGGCACCGGCGTCGATCTGGGTGGTCCGGTCGCGGATCCGCTGCGGTTGCTCGCCGACCTCGCCATCCCGACGGTGCTGCTGGCGTTCGGCATCTCGCTCAGCAGTCGCGCGGAGCGCACCCCGCCGTCCGACCGCGTCGACCTCGGGCTGGTCGTGGTGTTCAAGACCGTGCTCATGCCGGCGCTCACGTTCGTCCTCGCCCGCTGGGTGTTCGGTGCGTCGGTGGAGCAGACACTCCTGGTGACGGTATTCGCTGCACTGCCCTCGGCGCAGAACATCAACACCTACGCAGCGGTGTACCGCAGCAACGAGTCGTTGGCCCGCGACGCCACCCTGATCTCGACGCTGGTGTCGGTTCCGGTCATCTGCGCGATCGTCGCCGTGCTGGGGTAGCGGTTTGCCAGACGGTTGCCAGGGTATGGGTTCGGTGGCGGCGGACGTCGTCACGAAGAAGGGTGGACCCAGCGTGAAGTCGAAGGTAGTCAGCAAGGTGCTCCGGACCGGTGTCGTCGTCGCGGCGGGAACGTGGATGGCGCTCGCGGGTTCCGTCGTCCCCCAGGCCGCGGCCCAACCGGCCTGCCCGGACGTCGAGGTCGTCTTCGCCCGCGGAACCGGTGAGGCCCCGGGTGTGGGCGGCATCGGACAGGCGTTCGTCGACGCGGTCCGCGCCCAGGCCGGCGCGAGGACGGTCGGCGTCTACGCCGTGAACTACCCCGCCAGCGGGGATTTCGACAACCGCGAGGCGTTCGCCCGCACCGTCGTCGACGGGATCCGCGACGAGGGCGGCCGCATCCAGCAGATGTCCGTCGACTGCCCCAACACCCGCATGGTGCTCGGCGGCTACTCCCAGGGCGCGGTCGTGACGGGCTTCGCCACCTCCGACGTGGTGCCCAGTGGCGTGCCCGCCGACCAGGTGCCCGCGCCGCTGTCGACCCAGGCCGCCGACCACGTCGCCGCCGTCGTCCTGTTCGGCACGCCGTCGGGTCAGTTCCTGAGCAAGTACGGCGCCCCGCAGATCACCATCGGGTCGCGGTTCGCGGACAAGACCCTTCAGCTGTGCGCACCCGGCGACACGATCTGCGACGGCGACTTCACCGGTGCGCCGTCGGTGGCGCACGCCCTCTACGGGGTCAACGGCCAGGTCAACGAGGGCGCGGCGTTCGCCGTGGGCAAGCTCTAACCCGACTGCTCCCGGCGCGCCCGGGCCCGCCGCTTGCCCTCGTGCATCGCGGCGACCCGGGCGACGGGGATGGTCCGGCCCTGGTCGATCAGGTCGTCCGGCAGACGCTGCGGGCCGGGCATGGACTCGCGCCACGGGTCCTTGCCCGCCAGCGCGTCCAGGGCGGTGTGCACGGTCATCGCAGCGGGGTCCACATCGTCGAGGTCGGCCCAGTCGACCGGGAACGACACGGGCAGTCCCGGACGCAGCCGCGGGGTGTAGGCCGCGGCCACGGTGTTGCCACCGGATCGGGTCGAGTCGACGAACACCTTGCCGTCGCGCTCGTCGAGGACGTACTTCGTGGTCGCCAGTGCGGGGTCCAACGCCTCGGTGCGGACGGCCAACGCGCGTGTCGCCGCGGCGACGTCGTCGGGCGGGGACGTGCCGTCGATCGGAACGAACACGTGGATGCCCTTGGCGCCGCTGGTCTTGACCGCACCGGCCAGACCACTGTCCGCCAGCGCCCGGTGCACCAGGTGGGCCACGGCGACCACGGCGTCGAAGCCGGCGTCGGCGGGCGGGTCGAGGTCCAGGACGAGGTGGGTCGCCCGGTACACGTCGTCCGCGAGGCCCAGCGCCGGGTGGTATTCGATGGCGCGCTGATTCGCCAGCCAGAGCAGCGTGCGACGGTCGTCGCACAGCGGGTAGCGCACCTCGCGGTGCGACGCGTCCGCCCAGATCGTCGTGGTCCGGACCCAGTCGGGCGTGTACTTCGGCGCGTTCTTCTGCATGAACGGCGCCCGGCCGCGCAGCGCCCGCAGCACGGTCAGCGGGCGGCCCGCGAGGCCGGGCAGCATCCGATCGGCCACGCCGTCGAGGTAGTCCACCAGATCGCGCTTGGTGGCCCCCGCCTCGGCGGTCAGTGGCTGGTCGAGGTTGGTGAGGTCGACCCCGTCGCGCTGTTCTGCGGCGCCCATCGGCCCAGCCTAGGCCGGGCTATTTCGTCGGTGTCTCCGGTTCGTGGTACTCGGTGACGAGGTCGAAGTGCTCGCCGTGCTCGCCGGCACCGGTGACCACCGCGCGTTCGACCAGCTCGGTGCTGCGCCGGTCGAGGGTCACCAGCCGATCGGTCCGCAGGTCGCGGTACAGCGCCACGCACAGCAGCACCATCACGAACACGAACGGCACGGCCGCCACGATCGTCAGGTTCTGCAGCCCCGTCAGCGCTTCGCCTTCACCACCGCCGATGACCAGCATGATCGCGGCGACGGCGCCGGTGAGCGCCCCCCAGAACACGACGGTGCTCCGCCGTGGATCGTGGGAGCCCTTCTCCGACAGCGACCCCATCACGATGGACGCGGCGTCGGCGCCCGAGACGAAGAAGATCGCGACGAGCACCATGACCAGGACGGTCGTGATACCGGCCAGCGGCATGGTGTCGAGGAGCCGGAACAGGGCGCCGGTGCTGTCGACGGCGCCGTCGGCGTCCACCATGTCGCCGATGGTGCGCTGCCGGTCGATCGCCGAGCCGCCGAAGACGGCGAACCACACCAGGCTGACCAGCGTCGGCACCAGCAGCACGCCGGTGACGAACTGCCGGATGGTGCGGCCGCGACTGATGCGGGCGATGAACATGCCGACGAACGGCGTCCACGACACCCACCAGGCCCAGTAGAAGATCGTCCACCCGGACAGCCACGCGGCCAGGGCCTCGTCGCCGTTGGCGTCGGTGCGGGCGCTCATCGCGACGAAGTCGCGGACGTAGTCGCCGAGTGCGCTCGGGACCAGGTTGAGGATCAGCAGCGTCGGTCCCGCGACGAAGACGAACACCGCCAGGGTCAGGGCGAGCACCATGTTGATGTTCGACAGCCACTGGATGCCGCGGGCGATTCCCGAGACGGCGGACAGGATGAAGGCGACGGTCAACACCGCGATGATGACGACGAGGATCGGGGTGCCGACCGTGCCGACCCACCCGTTGAACTCCATGCCCTGGCCGATCTGCAGCGCGCCGAGGCCGAGCGACGCCGCGGACCCGAACAGCGTCGCGAAGATCGCGAGGATGTCGATGACCTTCCCGGCCGGACCGTTGGCGCGGTCACCGAAGAGCGACGTGAACGCCGCCGACAGCAACCCCGGCCGGCCCTTGCGGAACATGCCGTAACCGATGGCCAGCCCGACCACCGCGTAGATGGCCCACGGGTGCAGTCCCCAGTGGAACATCGTGGTGGCCATGGCGGTCTGGAAGGCCTCGTCGGTCTGCGCCTGGCTGGTGCCGGGAGGCGGGGTGACGAAGTAGGTCAGCGGCTCGGCGACGCCCCAGAACATCAGGCCGATGCCCATGCCCGCGCTGAACATCATCGCGATCCACGACGTGGTCCGGAACTCCGGTTCCTCGTCGTCGGCGCCGAGCGGGATGCGGCCGTACTTGCTGGCCGCCAGCCACAGGACGTAGATGACGAAGAAGCTCGCCGCCAGGACGAAGAACCAGCCCAGCCCCTTGATCAACGAGTCCTTGGCGCCGGCCGACACCGTCGACAGGCTCTCCTTGCTCAGGATGCCCCACAGCACGAAGGCGATGGCCAGCGTGCCGGTGACCCCGAACACCACCCAGTCCCTGCCGGGGTTCCGGTCGGCCGGTTCGACCCGGTTGACGATCGGTGCCAGCGGGTTGTGCCCCACCTTGGGCTTGACCTTGGGCGCAGCGGGGTCGGGATCCGCGGCGGACGTGCCTGAACTGTTCACATCGAGCGACATGTCGGGTCTCCTCGCCTCGTCCATCGGCTATCGGCGCACACGTGCGTATTAGACAGCACCCGTGGTGGTCGTGCTGAGCGAATGGCCAAACCGGCCCGCGCGTCCACCGGGTGTATTCGCTTGTCAGGCAATGGTTTGGACGGCCTCACCCGGTGTATCCGAGCCGTCGGCTGACGGCGGCGGCCGCTGCCACGGCCATCTCGGCCACCACCTCGAATCGAAGGGGCTCCAGCCGGTAGGCCGGACCCGAGACACTCAGTGCGGCAACGACATTGCCGGTGCTGTCGCGGACCGGGGCGGCGACGGCGTTCAAGCCAATCTCCAGTTCCTCGCGCACGCTTGCCCATCCGGTGTCCCGCACCGTCGCCAGCTCGTCGCGCAGTGCCGCCAGATCACGAATCGTGTTGGAGGTGTACACCGTCAGCGGATCGTCGACGAGATCGTCGACGTCGCCGGGTTCGAGCCCGGCCAGGAGGATCTTGCCGCTGGACGTCGCGTGCGCGGGGCAGTTCTGTCCCACCCAGCTGCGCAGCGTGATCTCCGCGGGCCCGTGGGCCTCGACGACGTTGATGACGCGGTCGTCGTCGAGGATCGCGAGGTTCGTGGTCTCGCCGCACTGATCGGCGAGCCGGTCGCAGATCGCCTGACTCTCCTTCGCCAGGTCCATCCGGGCGCTGGTCGAACCCGCCAGCCGCACGATCGCGAACCCCAGCTGGTACTTGCCGCGGTCGGACAGCTGTTCGACGAAACCGCGCGACTCCAGCACCGCGATCAGCCGGGACACCGTCGACTTGTGCACGCCGAGTTCCGTCGCGATCTCGGTGACGCCCGCACTACCGAGTTTGCCGACGATCTCGAGGACGGTCAGCGCGCGGTCGACGGACTGCACCGCCGCTACTGACTTCTGCATGTTCCGGCCAGTGTAGGCAATCGTCTGCACCGTTGCTCACCCCCCTTCCCCGTGCACGGCTCAGCCGCGGACCTTGTCGGCGACCCAGTCGTGGAAGTCGCCGATGTGGTGTTCGGACGGAACCAGCACGCCACCTGCGCGGTAGGCGCGCGACGACATCGCCGGCTGGGTCCGTTCACACGCGTCGAAGTCCTGCACGTTGACCCGGTGGAAGAGCTCGACGGAGCGGTCGAGGTCCATGCCGCGCTCGACGACGTCCGGCACGTAGAGCCAGTCGCACTCCACGATGGTCCGGTCGGCGGCCATCGGGTACATGCGGTGGAAGATCACGTGGTCGGGGACGAGGCTCACGAACACGTTCGGCCGCACGGTGATCGCGTAGTAGCGCCGGTCCTGGTCGGCCGACACGCCGGGGATCGGGTCCACGCCGGCACTGCCGTCGATGGTGAATCCCTGCACCTGCTCGCCGAACAGCGCACCGTGCCCGACGAAGTACTGCGCGGCCAGGCCGTCGGCGAACTCGGGCAGGACCTCGGTGAGTTCGGGGTGGATCGTGGCGCAGTGGTAGCACTCCATGAAGTTCTCGATGATGAGCTTCCAGTTGGCCTTCACGTCGTAGACCACGCGGCGGCCGACGGACAGCCCTCCCACGCCGTAGTTCTCGACGGCGTCGGCGTCGCCCAGGCGTGCGCTGACGGTGCCGACGACGTCGGTCTCGAACGACGGCGGTTCGTCGGCGAGGCACACCCAGGCGTAGCCCAGCCATTCGCGCAGCGCGACGGGGACGAGGCCGTACTCGGTCCGGCTGATCCGTGCGCCGTTCGCGTCGGTGAGCGATCCGAGGTTCGGGGCCGCCTTGAGCTTGCCGTCGAGGTCGTAGGTCCAGGCGTGGTACGGACAGCGCAGATGGCGATTCACGGTGCCGGCGTCCTCGGTGCAGAGCATGGCACCGCGGTGGCGGCACACGTTCAGGAACGCGTTGAGCGCACCGTCGCGTCCACGTACCACCAGCACGCTCTCGCGTCCGACCTGGACCTTGCGGAAGGCGCCGGGGCTGGCGAGGTCGGCACCTCGGGCGGCGCAGAACCACATCTGCTCGAAGATGCGATCCTGTTCGGCCTCGAATATGGCTGGGTCGCAGTAGTACTGGCCACCCAGCGTGGGGACGAGGGTGCCCGCGTTGGCCGCGGGGGCGGCGGCGGGTCGGGGGTCATCGATGGTCGTCACGTGGTCACCAGCCGGCGGGGGTCGAAGAGTCCGATGGGATGAGTGGTCGATCCGTCGGTGGCGAGATCCGCGAGGACCTCACCGACGACGGGGACGAACTTGAAGCCGTGGCCCGAGAATCCGCACGCCACGGTGACGTTGTCGAAGTCGACGGGCCGGGTGATGACGAAGTGCTCGTCGGGCGTGTTCGAGTACATGCACGTGGCGGTGTGCACCGCCGGACCGTTCAGCGCGGGCACCAGGCGCGTCACTCGGTCGCGCATCTCGTCGATCTCGGCGGGGTACACGGTGCGGTCGATCGTGTCGGGAGTGCAGACCCGGCCCTTGCGGAAGAACGCCGTCTTGACGCCACCGGCCGGCCCGTCGATCGCGGGGAACCCGTAGATCTGCTCGTCGAATTCGTTTTCGTAGATGTAGATGGGGTGGTCCTCGAAGGGCGCGACGCCACCCTCGGCCTCCAGCCAGTAGAGGACCTGACGCTCGATCGTGATCGGTATCCCCAACGTGGACAACAGACTCGGCGCCCACGCGCCGGGACACACCACCAGCTGGCCTGCGGTGTAGGTGCCGCGCGCGGTGGTCACCGTGACGCCGCGCGGTCCGTCCGCCCAGTCCAGCACCTCCTCGTCGAAGTGCAGGGTGGCACCCTCGCGTGCGGCCAGGTCGAGATGGGCCCGCACCGTCGCCTCGGGGCGTGCGAAGCCTGCCTTCGCCTCGTACAGGGCCACGTCGCCGGGTGCCGGAGCGAGGGTCGGGAAGCGCCGCCGGATCTCGCCGGCGTCGAGCATCTCGTGCGGCAGCGACCACTCTTGGGCCGCCCGCAGACTGCCTGCGACGGTGAGGCTTTCGGGCGGCCCGATGAAGAGGCCGCCCGTGAGCCGGTGCACCTCGATGCCGGTGTCCCGGGTCAGCTCCGCCCACAGCTCGTAGGCGCGCAGCAGCAGCGGGACGTACGCCGGATCCTCGAAGTACGACTGCCGGATGATGCGCGAGCCGCCGTGACTGGAGCCGCGGTCGTGGGCCGGCCCGAACTTCTCCAGCCCGAGCACCCGCACACCGCGGCGCGCCAGATGGTAGGCGGCCGCGCTGCCCATGCCGCCCAGTCCGACGACGATGACGTCATATGCGTTGTCGCTCATGGTCTATCGCCTTACCTTCTGCTCTTCGCGCAAGCGCTCATCGGTGCTCGATCCTCTTCGCGCAAGCGCTCATCGACGAATCAGCTTCATCTCGGGATCCACCAGGGGCTCCTCGCTCACCGTCGCGCCGTACGTCTCGGTCAGGTAGTCGACGCGTACCGCATCGCCGATCCCGACGTCGGCGGGCAACCAGGCGTAGGCGATGGGCCGCCCGATGGTCGCGGAGTACCCGCCGCTGGTCACGTATCCGATGGCCGCGCCGGACGCGTCACGGACCGGTTCCTTGCCCAGCACGACGGACGTCGATTCGTCCATGACGATGGTGCGCAACACCGTCGACGGCGGTCCCGCCGCGTCGAGTGCCGCCTTGCCGACGAAGTCGCCCTTCTTCGCGGACACCGCGAAGCCGATGCCTGCGGCCACCGGGTGATGCTCGGTGGTCATGTCGGTGCCCCAGGAGCGGTAGCCCTTCTCCAGGCGGAGGCTGTTGAAGGCGATGCGACCCGCGGCGATGGCCCGATGGTCACGGCCCGCCGCGAAGAGCAGGTCCCACAGCTTCGGCCCGTGCTCGGCCGAGGCGTAGATCTCCCAGCCCAGTTCGCCGACGTAGGACACCCGCATCATCGTCACCGGCACCGAGCCGATGAACGTGCGGATGGCCTTGAAGTACCCGAACGCGTCGTGCGAGATGTCGGCCGCACACAGCGGCGCGACCAGGTCGCGGGCCCGCGGTCCCCACACCCCGACGCAGCACGTTCCGCCGGTGACGTCGCGCACCGTCACCCCCGTCTCCGGCAGGTGGCGGGTCATCCAGTCGATGTCGAGCGGGCCGTTGGCGCCCACCTGGAACAGGTCGTCGGCGAGGCGGGCGACGGTGAGATCGCTTCTGATGCCGCCGGTCTCGTCGAGCATCAACGTGTAGGTGACCGATCCGGTCCGCTTGTCCACGTTGTTGGTCGTGAGCCGCTGCAGGAAGTCGCACGCGCCGGGTCCGCTCACCTCGTAGCGGGTGAGTGGCGTCATGTCGTAGAGCGCGACGTGGTCACGCGTCCACCGCGCCTCGGCGATCGAGATGGGCGAGTAGAACCGCGACGACCAGTCGTCGCGCTCGGGGAAGGTGACCCCGTCGGCGACGAGTTCGGTCACCAGATCGGCGTTGGCCTCGTACCAGGCCGGCCGTTCCCAGCAGGCACCCTCGAAGAAGAATGCGCCGAGGTCCTCCTGCCGCGCGTGGAACGGGCTCACCCGCAGGTTGCGTGGCTCCTCGCGGTACTGGTGCGGGTGCAGGATGTCGTACACCTCGACGAACGCCTGCGAACTGGTCTTCAGGATGAACTCGGGGCTCTTCGCCGGTTCCTCGAACCGGTAGAGGTCGCACTCGTGGACGTCGGTGGACGGCGCGCCGTCGAGGATCCACTCCGCCATCGCGTGGGCGACGCCGGCGGAGTGGGTCACCCAGACCGCCTCGGCGACCCAGAACCCGGACAGCTCGCGATGTTCGCCCATGATCGAGAATCCGTCGGGGGTGAACGAGAAGATGCCGTTGAATCCCTCGTCGACCTTCGAGTCACGAAGGGCGGGAAGCAGTTCGGTGCTCGCCGTCCATCCGGGGGCGAAGTCGGATTCGGTGAACGGCAGCATCGACGGCATCGACTGCGCCGCGCTGTCGTCCATCAGCGTCGCCATGTCGACCGGCATCGGGCGGTGGCCGTAGTAGCCGATGCCCAGCCGGTCGCCGTGTTCGCGGTAGTAGAGGTCCTGGTCCTGGTGGCGCAGGATCGGCAGCCGCGCCTCGGTCCCGGTGGAGCCGTTGCCGCGCAGTTCGGCCAGCTGCCCGGTCTTCGCGTACTGGTGCGCCATCGGAACCAGCGGGACGGTGAGGCCCACCTTCGCGCCGAGTTGCGCTCCCCAGAAGCCCGCGGCCGACACGACGACGTCGGCGGCGAACTCCTCGCCCGCGGCGGTGCGCACGCCGACCACCCGGCCGCCGCGTTCGAGTACGTCGACCACCTCGTGGTCGCCGAGGAACCGGGCGCCGCGCGACGTCGCGCGGTCGGCCTGCGCGGTGGCGGCGCGCACCGCGAGGGCGAGGCCGTCGGACGGCGTGTGGAAGCCACCCAGTACGCGGTCGCGGTCCAGCAGCGGGTGCAGTTCGACGCAGCGGTCGGCGTCGACCAGTTCACCACCGATGCCCCAGGAGGACGCCCATCCGTGCCTGCGGTGCAGTTCGGTCCAGCGGGCCTCGGTGGTGGCCACCTCGAGACCGCCCACCGGGTTGAAGGCGTCGAGACCGACGAACTTCTCGACCGTGTACCGGGCGAACTCGGTCATGGTCTTGCTCGCGTTGGTCTGGAAGACGAGGCCGGGGGCGTGTGAGGTGGACCCGCCCGTCTCGAACATCGGGCCTCGGTCGAGGACGGTGACGTCGGTACATCCGCGTGCGGTCAGTTCGTAGGCCAGTGAGGTGCCGACGATTCCGGCGCCGATGACGACGACCTTGGGCTGGGTCATGTGTCCGTGCTCCTGTTGCGTCTTGAGCAACCAATGCGTGCTGCGCAACAGTATGGGGTCGCCGGGGCACCGCCGCAATCCCTGATCCGATGTGCGACGGGGGCGCTACGAGCGTGGTGAGGCGACCAGTCCGCGCATCACGAGTTCCAGGGCGTCGTCGAAGGACGACTCCTGCATCAGCGTCCGCAGGTGCGCGGCCACCGACTCCGTGTGCGGCGCGTTTGCCGTGGCGAGACGGTCGGGGAGGTCGTCCCATACGGCGTGGTCGGCCAGCTGGATGTCCGACGGCAGCGCGGCGAAGGCGCTCTCCATCATCGCCTGGCCGAGGAGGAAGTCCGACAGCGAACGGAAGCACCGCGCGGCACCCGCCTCGTCGAACCCGCCGTCGCGCAGCAGGCCGATGGTGATCTCGACGGCACGGATCTCGTTCGCCAGTCCCGTCGTGCGGACGGCGGTCGCGTATCCGACGAGCGGGAACTCCCGGGCGTAGACGTGGTAGAGCGCCCTGGCGAGGGTGCGCAGCGACGAGACCCAGTCGTCGCCGTCCGGGGTCCACCGGTCCAGCGCGATCCCGATCATCCGGTCGGCCACCGCACGCAGGACGTCGTCGATGCCGGTGAAGTACCTGTAGAGGGCAGTTGCGTCGGCGCCCACCGCCGTACCCAGCGTGCGGGCACTGAGGACTGCGGCCCCGCGGTTCTCGATGAGGTGGACCGCGGCGTCGACGTACGTCTCCCGGGACAGCTCGATGCCCGTCTGGGTGCGTCGCCGCCTGCGCCCGGCGGCGGGTTGCCTGCGCGGCTGCCCGTCCCTCGACGTCATCCCGTCCCCCTTATGTCAACACCGTTGACGTTACGCCGCTCATCCCCGAGTCTGACGATCGGAGGAGGCGGGTGTGGAGGTAGCGGGGGGACGCGTGCGGCGGATCGAGAGGGTTCCCGGTGCGGGCGGACACGTGGACTATCACGTAGACGTCCACGCCGACGGATTGAGCAAACGATTGGTGTTCAGCGGCAACATCTTCGTCGGGCCCGTGGTGCTCACGGGAACCGACGAACGGGGTGGCCGCTGGGACGAGGTGATCGACGAACCCCGGAGGTACGGGGAGTTCGCCACGGCGGACTGGATCAGTCGGTTCCTCGACCGCCGCCACTGATCCGTTCCCTCAGGGTGTCGGTCAGGAAACGCGACGCCGAGACGGGCCGGAACTCGCGCGCGGCCCGCGTGAGTGCATCGCGCGCCTCGACGCTCAGCTCGACGTCGGCCGCGGCGACGTTGAACTCCAGCTGCTCGACGGTCGACGCACCGGGAATGGCGACAACTCCCGGCAGGCTGATGAGCCAGGCCAACGCCACCTGCGCGGGCCGGGCACCGACGTCCTCGGCCACGTCGCGCAGCGTCTGAAGCAGCGGCTCGGCGCGGCGCAGGTTCTCGGTCCCGAACAGCGGGTTCAGTGCGCGTACGCCGCCAGGGCGGTTGTCCGGGCCGTACTTACCGCCCAGCAGCCCCTGGGCCAGCGGGCTGTAGGCGATGATGACGCGGTTCTCCCGCTCGGCGAACGGGACGAGATCCTTGAGCGCCTGTGGATGGGCCAGCGAGAAGTGCACCTGATTGCTAATGACGGGCCTACCGAGCGCGGCGTCGGCCTTCTGCCACCGGGCCAGCGAATAATTGGAGACGCCGACCGCGCCGATGGTGCCGTCGTCCAGGAGGTCGCGCATGCCCGGCATGATCACCGAGTCGGGGACCAGCGGGTTGGACTGGTGGATCTGGTAGAGCGGGATGTGGTCGACGCCCAGACGCTTCGCGCTGGCATGGGCGCGCTGCCGGACCACGGCCGGTAGCGGGGCGACCGGCATGATCTTGCTGGCCACCGCGACCCGCGTGCGATCGTCTCCGAGCGCTTCACCGAGGATGCGCTCGCTCTTGCCGAGGCCGTAGACCTCCGCGGTGTCGAAGAGGGTGACGCCCAGAGCGAGCGCCCGCTGCACGATGTCGCGTGCGGGGCCCAAGGCGTAGTCGTCTCCGTACCCCCACTCGCGGGAGCCGAACTGCCAGGTCCCCAGGCCGATGCGGCTGACCGTGCCGATTCCGGCGACGTCGAGAGATTTCATGACTTCCACGGTACGGTTTCGAGACGGGGACCGTGGGGTACAGCAACCTCTGCGCTGCAGACCAGCCGGCGTCGTACTCGTTGTAGCCCCGACCCGGCCAAGGTGGTAGATCGTGCTCGACATTCCCCGCGCACTGAATCCGATGGACATCGCACTCGCCGCGACCCGGATGTACTCGACGCTCCCGGTCGTCGGCAAGCACCTCGAACCGTTCGCCGGCCTCACGGCCATGGCGCTGTACGGCGGTCACTATGCCCCCGCGGCTCTGAAGGCTGCGATCAGCCGCCGCGCCGGTACCGGCGCCGAGGTGCAGGTGCCGGTCGAGGCGCCGGGCGAGGACGTCGAGGCCATCAACGGCAGCCTGGTGCCGCCGTTCCTGCGGTCCCGCGCGCAGAAGCGCCGCTACCTGGACCGCGGCTCCGTCCGCTACGGCGACCACCCCTCCCAGCTGCTCGACGTGTGGCGCAGGCCCGACCTGCCGCCGGACGCACCGGTGCTGCTGTTCGTCCCCGGTGGCGCCTGGGTGCAGGGCACCCGCGTGCTGCAGGGCCACACGCTGCTGGCGCACCTGGTCCGCAAGGGCTGGGTCTGCCTCACCATGGACTACCGGGTCTCGCCGGTGCACCGCTGGCCCCGCCACGTCGCCGACGTCAATGCGGCCATCGCCTGGGCGCGCGCCAACGTCGATCGCTTCGGCGGTGACCGGAACTTCGTCGCCATCGCCGGCTGCTCGGCCGGTGGACATCTCGCCACCCTGGCGGGGCTCACCCCGGGCGACGAGCGGTTCCGCGGCGAACTGACCGACGACGCCGACACCTCCGTCGACGCCGTGGTCGGCATCTACGGCCGGTACGACTGGGAGGACCGGTCGACGACGTCGCGCAAGAACTTCCAGGGCTTCCTCGAGCGGGTCGTCGTCGGACGCAAGCAGTCCCGTCACCCCGAGGTGTTCGAGGCGGCCTCCCCGATGGCGCGCATCCACGCCGACGCGCCGCCGACGCTGCTGATCGACGGCGAGCACGACGCCATCATTCCGGTGCAGGAGGCGCGCGACTTCCATGCCGCCCTGGGCGCGGTGTCGCGCAATCCGGTTCGGTACTGCGAGGTGCCGCGTGCCGGCCACGCCTTCGACCTTGTCGACACCTCCCACGCGCGACGCTGCGCAACCGAGGTGTCGAAGTTCCTCACCTCGGTGCACGCGGCCCGCGACCGGCAGCACACGGCCGCCGCGGTCTAGTCCCGCAGCCAGATGGCCCCGTCGCGCACCTCGACGGGAAACGTCCGGAGCCTGAACGCGTTTCCCACGGCCTTGAACGCTGCCGAGTACGGCTTGAAGCCGAAGATTCGCCCCTTCGGGCCAGCGGTCATCGCTCCGGTCCGTACGTTGAAATCGGCGCGATGCCAAGGGCATTCGAGGCAGCCGTCGTCGGTGACGCGTCCGCGTCCGAGCTTGGCGTACTGGTGACGGCAGACGTTGCTCGTCGCGAATGGGACGTCGTCGGCGGTGACGCCCACGGCGAGCACGCCGTGTTCGGCGGTCTCGACCTCGACCACCCGACGCTCGTCGAGGTCGGCCACGGCGACGAGGCGGTTGCCCTGGGCGCGGACGGGATGGTCGTGGGTGACGGGGGGAAGGATGCTCGCGGTGTCGACGCCGCGGCCGTGCGGATCATTTCGGAGGTTCATCGACCCCCGATACCCGGGGTCATCCGGGGCAAACCGGGTTTGACATCCGGCGACGCGGCAACCCGCATCCAATGCGCATCGTGATCACCGGAGCCTCCGGCAACGTCGGTACGGCTCTGCTCCGTCGCCTGTCCCGGGCCGACGCCCACCACGAACTGATCGGTGTCGTCCGTCGGCCGCCCGAACCCACCGGGTTGTACGCCGGCGTCCGGTGGCATGGCGTCGACCTCGCCGAACCCGCTGCCGCAAGCGAACTCCGCACCATCTTCGAGGGCGCCGACGCAGTAGTCCACCTGGCGTGGGGCTTCCAACCCACGCGCAACACCGAGTACCTCACGAAGCTCGGCGTCGGCGGTACCACCGCGGTGCTGAAGGCGGCCCACGCCGCGAGTGTCGGGCAGTTGCTGCACATGTCCTCGGTGGGCACCTACGCGGGCGGTCGCTACGGAGAGCGCGTCGACGAGTCGTGGTCGACGAGCGGCATCCCGTCGTCGCCCTACAGCCGGGACAAGTCCGCCGCCGAGGCGGTCCTCGACGGCTACGAGAACGAGTACGGCGACGAAGGCGTCGGGATCACGCGCATGCGCCCCGGTTTCATCGTCCAGAGGGCGGCGGCGAGCGGCCTCATGCGGTACGCGCTCCCCGGGTGGGTGCCCATGCTCGCCGTGCCACTGCTCCCGGTGCTGCCCCTGGATCGCAAGCTGTGCATCCCGCTCGTCCATGCCGACGACGTGGCCGAGGCGTTCTCGAGCGCGATCGAGCGACGCGCGACCGGTGCGTTCAACCTCGCCGCCGAGCCGCCGATCGGCCGGGCCGAGGTGGCGAAGGTTCTGGGCGCCAAGCAGATTCACGTGCCCTCCGGAGTGCTGGGCAAGCTGGTCGACGTCAGCTGGCGGCTGCGCGCGCAGCCGATCGACCGCGGCTGGCTCGACCTCGCGTTCAGCGTTCCGCTGCTGGACTGCTCGCGGGCCCGCACCGAGCTGGAGTGGCAGCCGCGGTGGACCTCGACGGAGGCGCTCGCGGACGTGATCTCGGGCGTGGCCGAGGAGGCTCACACCGACAGCCCGCCGCTGCGCCGCCGGTCGATGGTCGAGCAGCTGCACCGCGACCTCACCGAGGGTTTGATGACCACGAGACACCTGCCGTAGATGAGGGCCGAGCGGGTCGTCGTCGTGGGCGCCGGCCCGTCCGGACTCGCCATCGCCCGCCAACTGGCCCACCGGGAGGGCGTCGACGCCCTCGTCGTCGACCGCGCGGCGACGCCCGCGTCGTCCTGGCGTGGGCGGTACGACGGGTTCCGGCTGAACACCTGCGGCTACTGGTCGCATCTACCCGGCCAGCGGATACCCCGCCGCCACGGTCGCTGGCCGTCGCGTGACGCGATGGTGGAGTACTTCGACGACTACGCACGACGCCAGGGGCTGCGGCTGCGCATGGGGGTCGCGGTGCTCCGGATCGACCGCGACGGCGAGCGCTGGCGGGTCGACACGGATCACGAAACACTCAGCGCCGCAGCGGTCGTGGTCGCAACCGGCAACTACCACACACCGGCGATCCCGCCGTGGCCCGGGATGGAGGGCTTCGGCGGCGATCTGCTCCACTCGCAGGACTACCGCAACGCCTCGCCGTACGCGGGGCGCGACGTGCTGGTGGTCGGCTCGGGCAACTCGGCCACCGACGTCGCCCTGCAACTCGCTGCGCACGGTGCACGCCGCATCCGGATGTCGGTGCGGACCCCGCCGCACCTGGTGCCACGGTCGGCGGTCGGCGTTCCCGTCGACGCGTTCAGCCCCGCGTTCGTCCACCTGCCGGTGCCGGTGCTCGACGGCGCCGCCGCGGTCATGCGGCGACTGCGGTTCGGCGACCTCGCCGACGCGGGACTGGCCATGCCGCACAAGGGCATCTACACCGCTCTGCTCGAGGACGCGCAGATCCCCACCATCGCCGACGAACTCGTGCCGCTGGTCAGGACGGGCCGCATCGAGATCGTCGCCGCCGTGGAGTCCTTCGACGGTGACCGCGTCGCACTGGCCGACGGAACGGTCGCCACCCCCGACGCCGTCATCGCCGCGACCGGGTACCGACGCGGGCTCGAGTCGATGGTCGGTCACCTCGGGGTCCTCGACGACGACGGTCACCCGACGAACGCAGCGGGACTGTGGTTCTCGGGCTACGAGGAACCGCTGATCGGTCCGCTACGGGCGATGCGCAGACAGGCCGCGCCGGTGGCACGCGCCATCGCCCGTCACCTGGACGACGTGGAGTAGTCGGCGTCGCGCTCGAGCGCAGTCCCCTCGATGTCGACGTCGGGCACGTACTTGTCGAACCACCGGGAGTGCGCCCACGCCTTGTCTCCGAGCATCGCCAACACCGCGGGGATGAGGGTCAACCGGACGACGAATGCGTCCAGGAAGACGCCGACGGCCAGGGTGAGACCCACCGACTTGATGATCGGATCGCCGCCGACCAGGAACGCGATGAAGACCCCGAACATGATGAGCGCGGCCGCGGTGACGACGCGTGCGGACAGGCCGACGCCGACGCGGATCGCCTCGAGGGCGTCATCCTGTTTGGCGAGTTCCTCCTTGATCCGCGACACCACGAACACCTGGTAGTCGCTGGACAGGCCGAACACGATGGCCAGCACGATGATCGGTAGGAAGCTGATCGTCTCACCGGGCGTGACGCCGAGAATCCCTGCTGCCCAACCCCACTGGAAGATCGCGACCTGCACGCCCATCGCCGCGAACACCGACAGCAGGAAGCCGACAATGGACGTGATCGGCACCAGTGCCGCGCGGAAGGCGATGGTGAGCAGGACGAACGCCAACCCGACGACGACCACCAAGAAGATCGGCAGGGCGGCGGCCAGCTTGTCGGAGGTGTCGATGTTCGACGCGGTGGTGCCGCCGACCTGGATCGTCGCTCCCGTGCCCGCGGTGATGGCGTCCCGGTCGGCGCGGATGCGCTTCACCAGGTCGGCCGTGGCCGTGTCGTTGGGGCCCGTCTCCGGGATGACCTGGATGACGGCGGCGCCGTTGTCGGCCATGGCGGGGGCCGCGGTCACGACGCCACTCTCGCGGCCGATGTTCGCCGCGATCGTCCGAACGGCAGCCGGATCGGACGACTTCGAGGTGTCGGCGACCACCAGCAGTGGACCGTTGAAGCCGGGGCCGAGGTGCGCAGCGGTGATGTCGTAGGCCCGCCGCGAGGTGTTCGACTCGGCCTGCGTGGCACCGCTGGGCAGGCCCAGGTGCATGTCGAAGGTCGGGAGCCCGATGAGGATCAGGCCAGCGACGCCGATCAGCAGGACGGGCCTGCGGAACCGAACGACCGTGCGGGCCCACTTGGCGCCCATCGTGCGCTGCGGCGTGTAGGCCGCGACCTGGGCGACCTCCTTGGCCCGTCCCGGTTGCAGCGGCGTCCTGATGAACTTGGCGATCCGTCCGCCCGCGAAGCCGAGCAGCGCGGGCAACAGGGTCAGTGCGATCAGCAGCGCCACCAGGACCGAGACGGCGGCGGCCAGACCCATGTAGGTGAGGAACGGGATGCCGACGACCGCGAGGCCGCACAGCGCGATGATCACGGTGAGGGCGGCGAACACGACCGCGCTGCCCGCCGTCCCTACGGCCAGTCCGATGGACTCCTCGCGCGGCCGCAGCAGCAGCAGGTTGGTCCGGTAGCGGTTGAGGATGAACAGCGCGTAGTCGATGCCGCACGACAACCCCAGCATCAGCGCCAGCGACATTGCGGCCGAGGGCATCTCGACGAACGCGGCGACGGCGAAGATGCCGAGGGCACCGATGCCGACGCCGACGCACGCGGTGATGATCGGCATTCCGGCGGCGAGCAGGGACCCGAACGTCACGACCAGGATGAGGAACGCGACGGCGATGCCGATGATCTCGGGGAGTTCTGGCACCTCGACCTTGTAGTCGGGGAACACGCTGCCCGAGTACTCGACCTGGACGCCGGCGTCGACGGCCGGAGCCATGGCCGTCTCGAGTTTCTCCAGTGCCGCGTCGTCGACCTCGCCGGGAGGCGCCCGCCACTGCACGGTGCCTAGGGCCACGCGGCCGTCGGGCGAGGCCAGCCGGGTCTGCGCCGGTCCGGCTGCCATCGCGACGTCGGGGATCCTGCCGACCTCGGCGACGGCCCGGTCGATGGCGGCCGCGGTGGCCGAGTCGGAGAGCGTGCGGTCGCCCGTCGCGGCGAACGTTACCTGCGTCTGCGCACCCCCGAACGCGGGGAGCTTCTGCTGCAGCTGCTCGACGGCCTGCTGCGACTCCGTGCCCGGGATGCTGAAGCTGTCGCTCGGCTGCCCGCCCAGGCCGAGGCCGGCGCCCGCCACCCCGGCGAGCACCGCCAGCCACGTCACGAGTACCAGCCACCGCTTGCGATAGCTGAAGCGTCCGAGTGCGTACAGGTAGCGCGACATGACGGTCGTCATGCCCGCTCGCGGCCCGTCCATGCCTGTGACGTTGCTTTCACCGGCGTCTGGACTTGCGGGTCCAAAAAGTTGAGGGAAGCGTGGCTGTCATGACACTCGATCAGTACTATCTGCTGGGCCGATCCGGACTCCGGGTCAGCCGACTCTCGCTGGGCACGATGAACTTCGGGACGTCGGGCTACCACGCCGCGTACGGCAAGGGCATCGACGACGTCCGCCCCATCTTCCGGCGCTACGTCGAGGCGGGCGGCAACGTCGTCGACACCGCGGACTTCTACACCGCGGGGGAGAGCGAGACGATCCTCGGGACGTTGATCGCCGAAACGCGGGTCCGTGACCGCCTGGTTCTCACCACCAAGTTCACCAACAGCGTCAGTCCCGGTGATCCCAACGCGGGCGGCAACGGCCGCAAGCACATGGTCCGTGCGCTCGAGGACTCGCTGCGCAGGCTCGGCACCGACTACGTCGACCTGTACCTGCTGCACACGTGGGACCGGCTGACGCCCGTCGAGGAGGTGATGCGGACGTTCGACGACCTGGTGCGGGCCGGCAAGATCCGCTACGCCGGGTTCTCGGACGTGCCGAGTTGGTATGCGGCACAGGGGCAGACGTTCGCCGTGGCCAACGGGCTGGCGCCGGTGGTCAACCTGCAGCTGCCCTACTCGCTCGTCGAGCGGACGATCGAGACCGAGCACGTCGACATGGGCCGGACGCTGGGGATGGGCATCTCCGCGTGGAGCCCGCTGGCAGGCGGCTTCCTGAGCGGAAAGTACCGGGCCGACGGTGCCGGGCTGGCCGGTGACGGTCGACTGGCGCGCGACGGCGCGGCGGGTTCGGTGCGCTCGGAGCGGGAGTGGCGGGTCCTCGCGTCGCTGGCGAAGGTCGCCGACGACCTGGGCGTGACGATGGCGCAGGTGGCGATCAACTGGGTGGCGACGCAGCCCGGCATCGCGTCGGCGGTCATCGGTGCCAGCAGCGTGGCCCAGCTCGACGCGACGATCGCCGCGCTGGACGTCGAGCTGCCCGCTGGGTCGCGCGCCGAACTGGACGAGGCCAGCGCCGTGCCACCCGAGTCGCTGTACCGGATGTTCACCGCCGACTACCAGCACCAGCTGGTCAGCCCGGGCGTGGAGGTCGCCGATCATCCCGCCGGGTACGCCCCGGGTGTGCGCAACTGGTGAGCACGGTGACATTCGTTAGTGCCCTAACCATTCGTGTACCATCAGTGGGGTGACGGCGACGACGCAAACGGAGATCGACCCGCTCGCACTCGAGCAGCAGGTGTGCTTCGCGCTGGCCGTGACCAACCGCGCGGTGCTCTCCGTATACCGGCCGCTGCTTGAACCGCTCGGGCTGACGCACCCGCAGTACCTGGTCATGCTGGCGCTGTGGGACCACCAGAAGGCCGGCGCGGACGCCCCGCTGTCGGTGAAGCAGATCGCCGCGGCGCTGCAGTTGGATTCCGCGACGCTCTCCCCGATGCTGAAGCGCCTCGAGTCGCTCGGCCTCGTAACGAGGAGCAGGAGTGCCGCCGACGAGCGCACCATCCGCGTGGAGCTGACCGAGGCCGGCGCGGACCTACGCGCCCGCGCGCTGCGGATACCGCTTACCGTCGTGTCCAAGCTCGGTGTCGACCTCGACGAATTGATCGAGCTGCGCCGGGCACTCACACGCATCAACACCGCTGCGCTCGCCGCAGGCGCACTCGACAGCTGACACCACTCACCGACAGGAGTCACCATGGCCCACGACAGGCCGAACGCCCTGCAGTACATCGCCTACTCCTACGGTCGCCGGCTGCCCCCGTCCATGAACCGCTGGGTGGCCGAGGACCTTGCGGGCCAGGGCGCGGTGCGCAGGCACGTCATCCGGATGGCCATACCGCCGCTGCTGGTGCTCGGGCCGCTGTGGCTGATCCCCGCGTCGTTCTACGTGCACCTCGAGATGACCGCGCCCATCTACGTGTGGGCGGTGCTCATGGCGGTGGCGCTGAACAAGGTGTGGCGCAGGCACCGGCTGGGTCAGCACGGTCTCGACCCCAACCTGGTCGACGTCATCAAGCGCAAGCGCGACGCCCACATCCACGAGGACTACGCCCGCCGCTTCGGCGAGCGACCCGAAGAGGCCAAGTGGCAACAGAACAGCAGCCCGTTCTAACGTCGAGCTACCACGTGTCGACGTAACGCCGTCTGCCGTCCCTCCTTCCCGGCGGGGCCGCCGCGAGCGTGTTGGCGATGAGGTTCCGAGTGTCGGCGGGATCGATGACGTCGTCGATCTCGAACATTGCGGCCGCATTGATCGCCTTCGCGTTCTCCTGTGCTGCGGCCGTGGCCTGGCGGACGACTTCCTCGCGTTCGGCGTCGTCGGCGATCGCCTCGAGTTCCTTCCGCATGCCAAGGCGCACGGCACCTTCGAGGCCCATCGGCCCGAGGTGGGCGCCCGGCCACGCGACGGTCAGCAGCGGTTCGTGCAGGCTGCCGCCCGCCATCGCCTGCGCGCCCAGGCCGTAGCCGCGACGGAGCACCACGGCGATCAGCGGGACCGTCAGCGCAGCACCCGCTACCAGTAGCCGAGACCCGCGCCGCACCAGCGCGTCGGCCTCGGCGGCGGGGCCGACCATGTAGCCCGGGCAGTCGATCAGCGAGATCACCGGCAGGCCGAACGCCTCACACAGCTGCAGGAACCGCGCCGCCTTGTCCGCCGCGTCAGCGGTGATCGCGCCGGCCATCACGCGGGTGTCGTTGGCGATCACGCCGACGGGCCTGCCCTCGATGCGCGCGAACGCGGTGACCATCTCGCGGGCGAAGCGCTCGCGGAGGAACGTGACCGTGCCGGTATCCGCAAGGGTTTCGACGATCGGGCGGACGTCGTAGGCGCGGCGTGCCCGCTCCGGGACGAGCGTGCGCAACGAGGTCTGGTCGGCGACCGCCCCCGGCGACGTGGTGCCCTGGAAGTACCCGATGAGCGTCTTCGTGACCGCGACCGCCGCCGCCTCGTCGGCGACCACCACGTCGACGACGCCGTTGGGTGCCTGCGTCGAGATCGGACCGACGTCGTCGGGGCGGACGTCGCCGAGGCCGCCGCCCGCGATCATCGCCGGCCCGCCCATGCCGATGGACGCGTCCTCCGTGGCGACGATCAGGTCCGAACACCCTGCGATGACGGCGTTTCCGGCGAAGCATCGGCCCTTCACGATCGCGATCCGCGGTACCAGACCTGACAGGCCCGCCCACAGTGCGAAGGCGCGGACGTCCAGCGACGAGACGACCGGGTAGTCGGTGTCGCCGGGCCGACCGCCGCCGCCCTCGGCGAAGAACACCGTCGGCAACTGCATCCGCTCGATCACCTCGAACAGCCGGTCCTTCTTGCGGTGACCGAGGACGCCCTGCGTGCCCGCCAGCACCGTGTAGTCGTAGGAGAGCACGGCGCAGGCGCCACCGTTGATGCGAGCGGTGCCGGCGATCAGGCCGTCGGCGGGGGTGCGGGCGATCAGGTCGTCGAGGTCTCGGCGCTGCCGTTGCGCGGCGATCGCGAATCTGCCGTATTCGACGAAGGATTCGAGGTCGACGAGGTCGGCCACGTTCTCCCGCGCGGTGCGCCCGCCGGCCGAGTGTCGACGCTCGACGGCGTCGGGTCGGGCGTCGTCCTCGGTGAGCGCCCGCCGGTGCAGCAGGTATCGATGGTCGTCACGGAGGGTGTCGTCGGGCTCGCCGGCGTTCTGCTCGGTCATGGTGTCTCGCACTGTAGTCAGCACGTCGGGGTGGCTTTGCGTTGCCAGCGTTCGACGTGTGGGGCGTTGAGGGTGCGTTCGTGGTGGATGCGTTGGGTTCGGTCGTGGGTGCGGGTGTGTTGGCGTGTGGGCATGGGGAGGGTGGACGTCGGTGTCGCGTCCCTCGCGGCTGCTGCTGCTTGGTGAATGGCGGGGTCGAGGGGTGCGGTGGGGTGGCAGAGGGCGGGGAAGAGCAGCCGGCTGCCGGGGGTGGTGGTGTAGGTGCTCTGGTCGGGGCCGGTCCAGACGACTGTCCCGTCGGGGAGTTGTCGGTCTCGCCAGCCGCCGGCCCCGCCCCAGAAGGTCTTGAGGAGGTGGTGTCGGCGGCATAGTGCCTTGAGGTTGGAGGCCTGGGTGGGCCCGGTGGGGTGGGGGATGGTGTGGTCGAGGTCGCATCCGGTGGCGGGGACGTCGCAGCCAGGGAATCGGCAGGTGAGGTCGCGGCACCGCACGAACGCCGCGAGCTTGGCCGAGGGGGTGTAGCGGGGTTCGGGTGGTGTGTCGCGGGGGTGGATGACGCGGCGGATGGTGGCGGTGAGGGCGATGCGGCGGGTGATGGCGCCGGGTAGGTAGGGGCCGCCGATGATCTGGCCGGGTCGGGTGGCCGCGGGCTGGCCGGGGTCGTCGTTGGTGAGCATCTCCTGCAGGGACCGTTCCCAGGGATGCTTCTCGGTGGAGGACGCAGGCGTCTCGCCGGTGGCCGTTGTCGAGGTGGTGGGCGCCTCCGCCTGCTGGTGGGCGGTCTCACGCTGGGCGGTCTGTTGTTGTGCGGCGTGGTGGGCGTCGCGGTCTCGGCGTAGGGCGATGAGGTCGATGCTGGTGTCGGGGGTGGTTCCGTCGAGTGCGGCGTCCTGGCTAGCGTCGGCGGGGGTGGTGTCGTCGAGGGTGTCGTCGTTGACGACGACGTAGACGACCGTGGACGGTGTCGGGGCTGGTGGGGTGGCGGTGCAGTCCTGGGTTGCGCAGAGGCAGGGGAGGTGGTCGGTGCCGGCGAGGAGCGCGCCGACGGCGTCGGCGCGGCGTTGATTTTTGGTGCGTGGGTCGGCGGGGCAGGTGGTGTCGGCGAGGGCGTTGAGGCGGGTGTCGAGGGCGGCGGCGTCGGTGGCCAGCAGGACTCCGAGCAGGGTGGCGCAGCCGTTGCCGTCGGCGTCGACGTCGAGGTAGCGCGACCGGGCGGTGACCTGGGAGCGGCGTACGGCGTAGGGGTCGTGGGTTTCGACGATGGCGTCGATCGCGACCGTCAGCTTCCGTTTGGACATTGGCGGCCACGTGCGTAGGGCGGCGGCGATCTCGGCGTCCACCGCGGCGAGTGCGGTGGGGTCGGTGATGGCGAAGGTGCGGTAGGCGATGGTGGACACGGTGGCGTAGGTGAGCAGGCCTTGGGCGAACACGGCGCCTACGTGGGGGAGGCGGGTGCGCAGGGCGTGGGCGATCAGTAGTTGGGCGCCGGCGGCGTCGGGGGTGGTGTTCTGGGCGGCGCCGATTTCGGCGGCGACGGCGGCCCAGTTGTCGAGGTACCACTGTTCGCGGTTGTCGGAGTCCGCGCCGGCGCGGCGGGCTTCCAAGAGGTCGGCCATCGCGGCGAGCCGGCGCGCGCTGGCGGCTGATTCGACGCGTGCCCAGGCGGCGACCGCGCCGCCACCGGTGCGGTGGTGGGTGGTGTCGGCGACCAGCGAGTCGAACATGTATTCGATTTTAGGTGCCGTGAGGCGGGTGTGGATGGATGGATTCGGCTCCTGTGGATGAACCGGTGTCTGGGGATAACCGTGTTGCGGGGCAACGTATTTGTCGGACCCAGGTGGTAGGTGCACGGCGGCGGGCAGGAAAGGGCGTGAAGGGGCGGCGGTTGAAGGGTTGTCATCTCTTAGGACATGGGTGACAGTTCTGCATCAGGACATCGGTGACGTTTCGGTTGGTCTTGGTGGTGACACTTCTGCACCGAGGCTGCCGGGGTGGCTGTCAATGAACCCATCGATCCTCGCGTCCGGTTGGCGATCTCGCAGTGGCCCGATGACGCGCCGCGGGGTGCGGTCTCGACGTTCTGCGCCGAGCACGGTATCTCAAGAAAGTCGTTCTACGCGTTACGTCAACGCGCGATAGCCGACGGGCAGGCCGCGGTGCTGCAACCGAGGACACGACGACCGAAGTCGAGTCCGTCGAGGTTGAGTGATGAGGTCAAGGCGCAGGCAGTGGCGGTACGTGCTGCCCTGGAGGCCTCCGGACTGGATCACGGGCCGATCAGTGTGCACGACAAGATGCACGCGATGGGCCTGCCGCGGGTGCCGTCCACGGCGGCGCTGGCGCGGATCTTCCGGGAGGCCGGCGTGGCTCGGCTCGAGCCGAAGAAAAAGCCCCGTTCGGCGTGGCGACGGTTCGTCTACCCGGCACCGAATGCGTGCTGGCAACTCGACGCGACCGAGTACGTCCTCAGCGGCGGGCGCACGTGCGTGATCTTCCAGCTCATCGACGACCACCCGCTACGCGGTCGCCTCCCACGTGGCGTGGTCTGAGACGGCCCAGGCCGCCATCGCAGTGTTCGACAAGGCCGTCGCCGATCGTGGTGTACCCCAACGACTGTTGTCCGACAACGGGGCCGCGCTCAACCCGTCCCGGCGCGGACACCTCGGCCGACTCGTCAGTCATGTGGGCGCCCTAGGCGTGCAGACCATCACCGGCAAGCCCTACAAGCCGACCACCCAGGGCAAGAACGAACGCTTCCATCAGACCCTGTTCCGCTACCTCGACAAGCAACCGCTCGCCGGATCGCTGGCCGAACTCCAAGCCCAGGTCGACGCATTCGACCACCTCTACAACACCGAACGCCCCCACCAGGGCCTGCCCGGTCGCATCACCCCGCAGACGGCGTGGGACGCCACCCCCCACGCCGATCCGCCCCGTCCCCAGCCGGACCGGCCGATCTACCCAGCGCCCGTTCCGATCGCCTACCGCAGGCCCCGCACTCCGCCACCACCGAACCTGCCCGCCAACACCCGTGCCAGAACGATCAGCACTGCGGGGACCATTCATCTGGACACGGTCACCTACCGAGTCGACGCACAACGCGCCTTCGAGCAGGTCCTCGTCGTCACCGTCGACGACCAGGTCATCATCACCGACCTTCAGGGCGAAGTCCTCGCCGAGCACACCCGACCCGCACCCGGTATTCGATACGTCGGCAACGGTCGACCACGGGGCCCACGCCCCAAAACCGACAGACCGTCACCGAAGTCCTGACACATCAACTGTCACCGAAGTCCTGATGCAGAACTGTCACCTATGTCCTGAGACATCACACGGCGGTTGAAGGGGCGCAGGCGGCGGGTGGAGGCGGCGCGGGCGACGGGGCGGCGGGTGAAGGAAGGGCGCGCGCGAAGGGCGAGGCAAAGGGCTGGGCAGAAGGCGGGGCGAGCTGAGCGGACCAAAGGCGCAGAGAAGAAAATAGGTCCGCCAGGGACTTGCGACGGACATGGGAAAGGGTTGAAGCGGCGTGGGCTGACTAGGAGGCTGGTCCAGCAAGCCGGCACCAAAGCCAACCCCCAAGACACCCGCCCACCCGCAGGTACGCTCGAGAAAGTGTCGGAGATCCCCGCTGAAACCCCCGCCGCCGAGGTCGACGCGGCCACCAAACCCCACAGGCCCGCCCGTTGGCGCCGCCTGGCACTGGTCGGCACCATCCTGCTGCTGCTCTTCGGCGTCCCCTGGCTGACCGTCGTCGCCGTAGGACCGCAGTGGCCGACGATCGGCACCGTCATCGGGACGCTGCTTTTCGCGGCGGCACTGATCGCGCTACCCCTGTCGATGTGGATGGGCCACGGTCGCAACCACTCCGACCGTGCGGCGGTCACCGGCGACGCACTCCTCGGCGCGGCGTGGGTGCTGTTCGTCTGGTCGGTGCTCTCCCTGCTCCTGCGGCTAGCCCTGTACCTGGCGGGCGTCGAGGACCCGACGCGCTCGCGGATCGTCGCGATCGCCGTCCTGGCAACGGCCGCAACGTTGCTCGCGTGGGGCCACTTCGAGGCGATGCGGGTGCCGCGCATCCGGCGCGCCGACGTCGCGATCGAGAACCTCGGCCGCGGCCTCGACGGCATGACGGTCGCGATGATCACCGACACGCACTACGGACCCATCGACCGCGCGGGCTGGTCGGCTCGAATGATCGACCGCGTCAACGAGATCGACGCCGACGTCGTCTGCCACGTCGGTGACATCGCCGACGGCACGGTCCAGGTGCGCGAAGTCCAGTCGTCCCCGCTGGCGACCGTCAGGGCCCACCTCGCCCGCGTCTACGTCACCGGCAACCACGAGTACTTCAGCGAGGCGCAGGGCTGGCTGGACTACATGACCCGCATCGGCTGGGACGCCCTCCACAACCGGCACATCGTCGTCGAACGGGACGGCGCCCGGCTCACCATCGCCGGCGTCGACGACGCCACCGCCAAGGGCTCCGGGCTGGCCGGACACGGCGCGAATCTGACTGCGGCGCTGCGGGACGCGGACCCCGGCGTCCCCGTCCTCCTCCTGGCCCACCAGCCCAAGCAGATCCCGCAGGCCGTCGCCGCGAACGTCGACCTGCAGATCTCCGGGCACACCCACGGCGGCCAGATCTGGCCGTTCAACTTCCTGGTGCGTCTCGATCAGCCCGTCGTGCACGGCCTGAGCCGCCACGGTGCGCGCACCCAGCTCTACACCAGCCGCGGCACCGGGTTCTGGGGCCCACCGTTCCGCGTCTTCGCCCCGAGTGAGATCACGGTGCTGACCCTCCGCACCGCCCCGCGCGCCGACTGACGTTTTACGCCCGAATCGAGGGGTAGCCGCCGCGCCACCACCACGATCGGAGAGGCGAATGAACGTACTCGACACAGCAAAAGCTCAGGTCAAACAACTCGTCGAGAAGGTGACCGAACGTCCGGCGTCGACGACGCAGGCCGTGACCATCGGGAAGCCGCGCGACGACGTCAAGTCACTCCTGCACGACGCCGACCGCCTCTCCCAGGTCTTCGGTGACGTCGCCGAGGTCCGCGAGACCGGACCCGACAGGCTGCGCTGGACCTTCGGCGACGACGGGCCCACCTGGGACTGCATCGTGTCCTCGGAGGCGGACACGATCCGCTACGTCGACGTTCAGGCCGACAGCAGCGCGGACATCGTCGTCGACCTGCGCGACGCACCAGGTGGACGCGGCACGGAGGTGATCGCCCGGATCAGCACGCCTGCACCGGGTGTGCTGACCGGCGTGCTGCTGTACAAGGCGCTCTACAGGGCGCGGGCACTCCTGCAGACCGGGGAAGTGCCCACCCTGCAATGCAATCCAAGCGCACGCGACTCGACACGGTAGGAGGACACGACATGAGAGCACTCGTCTGGAACGGCGTCAACGACCTCGCGGTGGAGACCGTCGACGATCCGAAGATCCTGAACCCCCACGACGTCATCGTCGCGGTCACGCTGACCACCACCTGCGGGTCGGACCTGCACTTCATCGACGGCTACCTGCCCGGCATGCGCGCGGGCGACGTCTTCGGGCACGAATTCATGGGCGTCGTCACCGAAGTGGGTGGCGAGGTGACGCAGACCAAGGTCGGCGACCGCGTCGTCGTCCCGTCCTTCATCGCCTGCAATCACTGCTGGTACTGCGACCACGACATGTACTCGCTGTGTGACACCACCAACCCGAACGCCGATCTGCAGCAGACGGTCCTGGGCGCGCCGACCGGTGGGATCTACGGCTACACGCACCCGTTCGGCGGTTACGCGGGCTCGCACGCGCAGTACGTCCGCGTGCCGTTCGGCGACGCCAACTGCTTCGCCGTGCCCGACTACGTCACCGACGAGCAGGCGCTGTTCATGTCCGACGCCGTGCCCACGGGCTACATGGGCGCCGACTTCTGCGACATCTCCGCGGGTGACGTCGTCGCGGTGTGGGGTGCCGGCGGCGTCGGACTCATGGCGGCCCGCAGCGCGCTCCTCAACGGCGCCGAACGCGTCATCTCCATCGACCGCGTCCCCGAGCGGCTGGCGCTGGCGAAGAAGCTCGGCGCCGAGACCATCGACTACGCCACCACGGACAGCGTCCAGGAGGCGCTCCGCGAGGCGACCGGTGGCCGCGGACCGGACTCGGTGATCGACGCCGTCGGCATGGAGGGCCACAGCTTCGGCGTCCAGGAGGCCTACGACCGGGCCAAGCAGCTGCTGCGGCTGGAGACCGACCGCGCGAGCAGCCTGCGGGAGGCCATCCTGGCGTGCCGCAAGGGCGGCGTCGTGTCGGTGCTCGGCGTGTACGGGCTGACGGACAAGTTCCCGATGGGCGTCGTGCTCAACAAGGGGCTGACGATCCGGTCGGCGCAGCAGCACGGTCAGCGCTACGTCCCGCAGTTCTTCGACTACGTACAGCAGGGCGACCTGGACCCGTCGATCCTCATCACCCACGACCTGCCGCTCGAGGAGGGCGTGCGCGCCTACGACATGTTCAAGAACAAGACCGACGGGTGCATCAGGGTCGCATTGCGCCCCTAACCGGCCACTTCGACTAACCGCCCGGTTTGGGTGCGGCTGCTGCTGGCTATCGTGTGGGCATGGCCGTCACCGAGACCCGCGAGGTCACCATCGAGGCAACGCCCGAGCAGATCATGGACGTGCTCACCGACCTCGAGTCGCTGACCGAGTGGTCGTCGGCCCACCAGGAGATCGAGATCCTCGAACGCGACGACCAGGGCCGGCCCAAGCGATCGCGCCAAGTGGTGAAGATCGTCGGCGTCAACGACGAGCAGGTGCTCGACTACACGGTGCACGACGACGGCGTCAGCTGGACCCTGGTCAGCTCGAAGCAGCAGCGTGCGCAGGACGCCCGTTACACGCTGATCCCGGACGGCGAGCACACCACGGTCCGCTTCGAGCTGACCGTCGATCCGACCGTGCCCATCCCCGGGTTCCTGGTCAAGCGCGGCGCGAAGAGCCTGATGGACACCGCGACCAAGGGACTGCGTGACCGCGTCCTGAAGATCACCAAGGAAGGCTGAGACCATGCAACTGGCGCTGAGCGAAGAAGACGCCGCCTTCCGCGAGGAACTGCGGACGTTCTACCGGACCGAGATCCCCGCGGATCTCCGCGAGCGCATCCAGTCCGGCCACGGGAACTTCCCCGAGGACATGGTGACGACGCAGCGCATCCTCAACGCCAAGGGGCTCGCTGTCCCGAACTGGCCCGTCGAGTGGGGCGGCAAGGGCTGGTCGCCTCTGCGCCAACAGATCTGGCTAGACGAGATGCAGTTGGCCGGCGTGCCGGAGCCGCTCGCGTTCAACACCAAGATGGTCGGTCCCGTGATCGCGCAGTTCGGTTCCCAGGAACTCAAGGAGCGCTTCCTGCCGCCGACGGCCAACCTCGACATGTGGTGGTGCCAGGGCTTCTCCGAGCCCGAGGCGGGTTCCGACCTGGCGTCGCTGCGCACGACGGCCGTCCGTGACGGCGACTCCTACGTCGTCAACGGGCAGAAGACGTGGACGACGCTCGGCCAGCACGCCGACTGGATCTTCTTCCTCGCCCGCACCAACCCGGACGCCCCGAAGCGGCAGGCGGGCATCTCGTTCCTGCTCGCCGAGATGTCAACGCCTGGAATCACATTGCGCCCGATCAAGCTGATCGACGGCGGGTACGAGGTCAACGAGGTCTTCTTCGAGGACGTCCGGGTGCCCGCCGATCAGCTCGTCGGCGAGGAGAACCAGGGCTGGACCTACGCGAAGTTCCTGCTCGGCAACGAGCGTTCGGGCATCGCCCGGATCGGCCTGACCAAGCTGTGGCTCTCGCAGGTCAAGGAGCACGCCGCGCAGATCAAGGTCGACGGGGCCACCCTGCTCGACGACCCGCTGTTCGCCGCGCGGGTCGCCGAGATCGAGAACGGCGTGCTCGCACTGGAACTCACGCAGCTGCGCGTCAGCGGATCCGATGCCGACGGCAAGCCGAACCCGGCGTCGTCGATCCTGAAGCTGCGCGGCAGCCAGCTGCAGCAGGCGGCCACCGAACTGCTCGTCGAGGTCGCCGGGCCGGATGCGCTGCCGTTCGGCGCCGCCGACGGCGTCGACGTGCCCGCATGGGCGCAGGACGCCGCACCGCGCTACCTCAACTACCGCAAGACGTCGATCTACGGCGGCACCAACGAGGTGCAGCGCACCATCATCGCGTCCACCATTCTGGGATTGTGAGCCACACGTGAACTTCGACCTGACCGAAGAACAGCAGCTGCTGCGCGACGTCACCCGTGACGTCCTGGCCCGCAGCTACGACGTCACCAAGCTGAACGAGGTCGCCGAGGGCGATCTCGGGTGGCGCCGCGAGGTGTGGGAGCAGCTGGCCGAGGTGGGCCTGCTGGGGCTCGGGTTCGACCCCGAGGAGGCCGGCGCGATCGAGCACATGGTCATCCTCACCGAGGCCGGCAAGCGCCTCGCCCCGGAGCCCATCGCCGACGCCGCGCTGATCCCGGGCGGCCTGATCGCCGAGCTGGGCACCGACGAGCAGAAGGCGATCCTCGACGACGTGGCCGCCGGGCAGGTGCTGCTCGCGTTCGCACACGGTGAGCCCGGCGTGCGCGCGGCGTCGACCGACGTGCAGACGACGGCGACGCAGGACGGCGACTCCTGGACCGTCACCGGCCGCAAGCGCCCGGTGGCCGCGGGCGACTCGGCGGACAAGGTGATCGTCAGCGCCACGCTGCCCGACGGCGGCGTCGGCCTGTTCCTGGTCGACGGTGCTGCGGCGGGCAAGCACCCGTACCGCACGTTCGACGGCAGGCGCGGCGCGCAGATCGATCTCGACGCCGTGGCGGCCGAACCGCTCGGCCAGGGTGGGGACGCGACCGAGTACGTGCGGCGCACCCTGGTGCGGCAGCAGTCCGCGCTGTGCGCCGAGGCGGTCGGCGCCATGGAGGAGTCGCTGCGGTTGACCACCGAGTACCTGACCAGCCGCAAGCAGTTCGGCGTTCCGCTGAGCAAGTTCCAGACGCTGACCCAGCGCGCGGCGGACATGTACGTGTCGCTCGAGCTGGCCCGCAGCATGAACTTCTACGCCGCGATGTCGATCGCGGACGGCACCTTCGACCCGGTCATCGCGGCCAGGGCGAAGCTTCAGGTCGGCCGGTCCGGCCGGCACATCGCCCAGGAGGCGATCCAGCTGCACGGCGGCATCGGCATCACCGCCGAGTACCCGGTGGGTCACTACGCCGCCCGGCTGACGGCGATCGACAACACGCTCGGGACCGCCGACGACCAGCTGCGCGTCCTCGGCGCGCAGGTCGGGTCCTACGAGACCGTCACCCTGTGATGGGGTGCGGATCGGGTTCCGAGCTGTGGATGGCCTGCCTGATCGCCCGTTGAATCGTGCTGTCGGCGACGAAGAGCATCTCGTCGCCGGCCACGAAGACGTCGTCGGGGCTGGGCATGATCACCTCGCCCGCGCGGAGCAGCGTCACCAGCGCGGCGTTACCGGGCAGCGTCAGATCGGAGACGCGCTGCCCGACGAGTGGATTGTCGTGCGGCAGGGTCAGTTTCGCGAGGTCGGCGCGGCCCTCGCGAAGACCCATGAGCCGCACCAGGTGACCGACGTCGATCGCGCCCTCGATGCCGGCGACCAGCGCGCCGGGCGTCGAGACGGCGACGTCGATGCCCCACTCCCTGCTGAACAGCCACTCGTTGCGCACCTCGTTGATGCGGGCCACCACGCGGGGCACGCCGAACTCGGTCTTGGCGAGCAGGCCGACCACCAGGTTCGACTTGTCGTCGCCCGTCGCGGCGATCAGCACGTCACAGGTCTGGGCGCCGGCCTCCTCGAGTGCGGTCAGCTCGCAGGCGTCCGCATTCAGCCAGTCGGCGCCCGGGACCGTGGCGGGTTCGAAGCGGCGACGTTCGCGCTCGATCAGCAGCACCTTGTGCCCGTACTCGAGCAGCTCGCGCGCCACCGAGCGCCCGACATTGCCCGCTCCGGCAATGCCGACCCGCATGCCGACCCGGCCCGTGCGCTCCGCCACCCTGCCATCTTCGCCCATCGCGGCGAGGCGCGTCACGGGTGAGCGCCCGGTGCGGGCGGCCCGCGCCTGAAATACTGGCGACCGCACCGTGACCATCACGTCGGACCGGGGACCCCAATGACTCTGCAGCAGCTGTACCTCGCGCTGCTCGTCGGCGGGTTGGTGCTGCTGGCCAGCATCGTCGGGACGCGGGTCGCGACGCGGATCGGCTTCCCCAGCCTGCTGTTCTTCCTCCTGGTCGGCGTCGTCCTCGGGGAGGACGGCATCGGCGTCGACTTCGACGACGTCGAGATGGCCCGCAACATCTGCACGGCGGGGCTGGCGGTGATCCTCGTCGAAGGCGGTCTGACGACGAAGTTCTCCGACATCCGCAAGGTGCTCGCGCCGGCGGGTGCGCTCGCCACCATCGGGGTGGTCGTCAGCACGGCGGTGACCGCCGTGGGCGCCCACGTCCTGCTGGGCATGGACTGGCAGCTGGCGGTGCTGGTCGGCGCGATCGTGTCCTCGACCGACGCCGCCGCGGTCTTCTCGGTGCTGCGGGTGCTGCCCCTGCCGCGCCGCGTGGCGGGGCTGCTGGAGGCGGAGTCGGGCTTCAACGACGCCCCCGCGGTCATCCTGGTGCTGACGTTCAGCGTCGTGCCCTTCATCTTCGAACCCGAGCACGCGGTCACCGAGATGGTCTACGAGCTGGGCGCCGGCTCGCTGATCGGCCTGGGCGTCGGCTTCCTCGGTGCGGCCACGCTTCGCCGGATGGCGCTGCCCGCGTCGGGGCTCTACCCGATCGCGACGTTCGGACTCGGCCTCGTCGCGTTCGCCGCGGCGGGTAGCGCGCATGCCAGCGGCTTCATCGCCTCGTACCTGGCGGCGGTCGTACTCGCCAACTCGGGACTCCCGCACCGGTCGGCCACCCGGTCGTTCGCCGAGGGACTGGGCTGGCTGGCGCAGATCGGTCTGTTCGTGCTGCTGGGACTGCTGGTGGATCCCAGCGAGCTGGCGGCCGACGTCGTCCCCGCGATCATCATCGGCACGGTGCTGCTCCTGGTCGCCCGACCACTGTCGGTGGTCGGCTCGCTGTTCTGGTTCCGCATACCGTGGCGAGAACAACTGTTCCTGTCCTGGGCCGGACTGCGCGGCGCGGTGCCCATCGTGCTGGCGACGTTCCCGATCGTCGCGGGCGTGCCCGACAGCCCACGGCTGCTCAACATCGTCTTCATCCTGGTGGTGGTATTCACGCTGGTACAGGGCCCGAGCCTGCGTCCCATCGCGCGGGCGCTGGGCCTCATCACCCGGGAGTCGACCCGCGAGATCCAGGTCGAGGCGGCCCCGCTCGACGTGCTCGATGCCGAGCTGCTGACCATGACCGTGCAACCGCACTCCCGGCTGCACAACGTCACGATCCTCGAACTCCGCCTGCCCGACCCGGCGGTGATCACGCTGATCATCCGCGACGGGCACACCTTCGTCCCGCTGCCCGACACGCGCATCGAGGCCGGTGACGAGCTGCTCATCGTCACGACCAGCAAGACCCGCGCCGCGGCGGAGTCCCGGCTGCGCGCGGTCAGCAGGCGCGGCAAGCTGGCGTACTGGTTCGACGAGTACGGACTGCCGGACTGAGTCCCCGACGAGCGAAATGGGTCGGGCGGGGGAAATGGGTGGGTAATGGGTACTAGAGCGGACATGCTGGGTCTCCCCGACGACGTCCGTGCGTGTCTCTTCGACCTCGATGGCGTGCTCACCGACACCGCGAGCGTGCACCGCAAGGCCTGGAAGGCGATGTTCGACGACTTCCTGAAGACCCGGACCGACCAGCCGTTCCGCGAGTTCGACGTCGACGCCGACTACGGGACGTACGTCGACGGCAAGCGACGCGAGGACGGCGTGCGCTCGTTCCTCGCGAGCCGCGGCATCACCCTGCCCGAGGGATCCCCCGACGACGGGCCCGACGCCGAGACGGTGAGCGGGCTGGGCAACCGCAAGAACGCCCTCTTCCAGGACGTCCTGAAGCGCGACGGCGTCACGGTGTTCGAGGGTTCGCGACGGTACGTCGAGGCTGCGCACGAGGCCGGGCTGCGGATCGCCGTCGTGTCGTCGAGCGCCAACACCGCGGAGGTCCTGCGGATCACCGGATTGGAGAAGTACGTGGCACAGCGCGTGGACGCGATCACGATGCGCGACGAGAGCATCCCGGGAAAACCCGCCCCGGACTCGTTCCTGCGCGGCGCGGAACTGCTCGAGGTGACGGCAGGCGAGTCGGCGGTGTTCGAGGACGCGATCGCCGGCGTGCAGGCGGGCCACGCCGGGCACTTCGCGATCGTCGTGGGCGTGAACCGGGTGAACCACGCCGACGCGCTGAAGAGCAACGGTGCCGACGTCGTGGTCGACGACCTCGCCGACCTGATGCCGGCCGCCACGTGATCCACGAGGGCGCCTACCCCGTCGAACCGTGGCACGTGCGCGAGATCGAGCTGGACCTCGACACCATCGCGCAGTCGGAGTCGGTGTTCGCGCTGTCCAACGGACACGTCGGGCTGCGCGGCAACCTCGACGAGGGCGAGCCGCACGGCCTGCCCGGCACCTACCTGAACTCGTTCTACGAGACCCGGCCGCTGCCGTACGCGGAGTCCGGCTTCGGCTACCCGGAGGACGGGCAGTCGCTGATCGACGTCACCAACGGCAAGATCCTGCGCCTGCTGGTCGACGACGAACCGTTCGACGTCCGCTACGGCGACCTCGTCGAGCACGAGCGGGTCCTCGACCTGCGGGCCGGCACGCTGACCCGGACCGCCCGGTGGCGCTCACCGGCGGGCAAGCAGATCCTGCTGACCTCCGTGCGGCTGGTGTCGCTGACCCAGCGCAGCGTCGTCGCGATCGAGTACACCGTCGAGGCCGTCGACGAGTTCACCCGGGTGACCGTGCAGTCCGAACTCGTCGCGAACGAGGACCAGCCCGAGCAGTCGGACGACCCCAGGGTGTCGGCCGTGCTGCGGAGCCCGCTGCAGTCCGTCGCGTCCGAGGTCGCCGACCAGGGTGCGCTGCTCATGCACCGCACCAAGTCCAGCGACCTGATGATGGCCGCGGCGATGGACCACCTCGTCGAGGTGCCGGGCCGCGTCGAGGTCGACACCGACGCAGGCGACGACTGGGCGCGCACGACCGTGATCTGCGGGCTGCGGCCCGGCCAGAAGCTGCGGATCGTGAAGTACGTGGCCTACGGCTGGTCGAGCCTGAGGTCGCGGCCGGCGTTGAAGGACCAGGTGTCGGCGGCGATCGCCGGTGCCCGGTACACCGGGTGGGACGGGCTGCTGGAGGCGCAACGCGACTACCTCGACGACTTCTGGGATGCCGCCGACGTCGAGATCGACGGTGACCCGGTCTCGCAGCAGGCCGTGCGCTTCGGCATCTTCCACGTGCTGCAGGCCAGCGCGCGGGCGGAGCGACGGGCCATCGCGGGCAAGGGGCTGACGGGCACCGGATACGACGGGCACGCCTTCTGGGACACCGAGGGTTACGTGCTGCCGCTGCTCACCTACACCATGCCCGAGGCGGCTGCTGACGCACTGCGTTGGCGCGCAACGACTCTCGACCTCGCCCGCGAGCGTGCCGCCGAGCTGGACCTCAAGGGTGCGAGCTTCCCCTGGCGGACCATCCGCGGGCAGGAGTGCTCGGCGTACTGGCCCGCGGGGACCGCCGCCTGGCACGTCAACGCCGACATCGCCATGGCCGTCGACCGTTACCGGCTGGTGACGGGCGACGACTCGCTGGAGGCGGACTGCGGGCTGGAGATGCTGATCGAGACCGCGCGACTCTGGATGTCGCTGGGCCACTACGACCGGCACGGCGTGTGGCACCTCGCCGGCGTGACCGGCCCCGACGAGTACACCGCCGTCGTCCGCGACAACGTCTTCACCAATCTGATGGCGGCCCACAACCTCCGGATCGCGGTCGACGCGTGCGCACGCCGCCCCGCCGAGGCCGGCGCGTTCGGTGCGTCGACCGAGGAGACGGCCGCGTGGCGAAATGCTGCTGCGGCGGTGCACATCCCGTACGACGACGAGCTGGGCGTGCACGAACAGTGCGACGGGTTCACGACGCTGCGGGAGTGGGACTTCGACGACAACACCGAGTACCCGCTGCTACTGAACGAGCCGTACGTACGGCTGTACCCGTCGCAGGTGATCAAGCAGGCCGACCTGGTGCTGGCGATGCACTGGCAGGGCCACGCGTTCACGCCGGAGCAGAAGGCGCGCAACGTCGACTACTACGAGCGCCGCACCACCAGGGACTCGTCGCTCTCGGCGTGCACCCAGGCGGTGATGTGCGCGGAGGTGGGTCACCTGGAACTCGCCCACGACTACGCCAGCGAGGCCGCCCTCATCGACCTGCGGGACCTGCACGGCAACAGCCGCGACGGACTGCACATGGCGTCGCTGGCCGGTGGCTGGATCGCCTGGGTGTCGGGCTTCGGCGGGCTGCGCGACGACGAGGGCGAACTGTCCTTCGCGCCGCAGCTGCCCAGCGGGATCACGCACCTGCGATTCCGGTTGCGGTGGCGCAACTTCCGGCTCATCGTCGACGTCGCCCACGAGCAGGCCACCTACACGCTGCGCGACGGTCCCGACGGCTCGCTGACGATCCAGCATTCGGGTGAACACGTCGAGCTGACCACCCAGGAACCCACGACCATGCCGGTGGTGGCGCGCGAGGCGCTCCTACCGCCGCCGCCGCAACCGCCCGGGCGGGAACCGCTTCGCCGGAACTGACGCGCTCAGATGCTGAGCCGCCGGTGGCGCTGCAGGCGCCGCACGCCCGCGGCGGGAGCGGGGCCGTCGACGGGCCGCAGCGCCGCGTCGAGCCGGGTGCGTGCGTCGTCGACGTCGAACCCGGTGCCGATCGCGACGAGGTGGTTGGCGTGCGCGGTCCGCGACGCGGTCGCCACGTGCACCGACGCGCCGACCACGTTCACGACGTAGCGGCGCACCTGGGCGCGGTAGCGCACGGCGACGGTGCCCTTCATCCGGTACACCCCGGCCGGTGGCCGTTCGAGCAGGTCGACGACCGCGCCGGGGTCGACGCACCCGTCGGAGAGCGCGGTGACCGAGGCGGCGTGCACGTGGTCGTGGTCGTCCTCGTGGTCGCCGGAGATGAGCAGTTCGCGGAACGACAGCTGGCCGGGTTCCTCGGAGACCTCCGCGACGTCGTAGAGCAGCCGCGGATCGACCCGTCCGGCGATCGCGCCGACGACGTGGGCCTCCGGATTGCGTTCCCGCACCCGCGATTGCACCCGTGCCAGAGCGGACTCGCGGCCGTCCTCGTCGATCTGGTCGAGCTTGTTCACCACGATGAGCGACGCCGCGGCGTAGCGCGCGGGTGCGGTGCCGGCACGGTCGACGGTGTCGAAGTGCGTGGCGGCGTCGACGACGTCGACCACGCCGCCGTGCCGGATGCGCTCGACCCCGCTGAACCGGATGATGCGCGAGATCGCGACGGGATCGGCCAACCCGCTGGCCTCGACGATGATGGCGTCGAGAGCCAGCTTGGGATCGGCGAGCTTCTCGAGCGCGTCGTCCAGGCCGCCGTCGTCGGGCAGGCAGCAGATGCACCCGCCGGTGATGGAGGCGGGCTCGTCGACCTGGCCGGTGACGAGTCCCGCATCGACGTTCAGCTCGCCGAAGTCGTTGATCACCACCCCGATCCGCGCGCCGGGTGCCCGCAGGACGTGGTTGAGCAGTGTGGTCTTGCCCGCGCCGAGGTAGCCGGTCAGCGCGATGACGGGGATGGCGTGCACCCGGTTCAGAGTCCCGCGGCGTCGTCGGGCACGTCGACCGCGTGCTCCCGCAGGACGTCGAGCGGGACGACGTCCAGCGTCCGCTCGTGGGTGCAGGCGAGGACCACCGGACAGGCCTTGCCGTCCTCCCGCGCGCGCAGCCAGTTCCTCGCCGTGACGCACCAGCGGTCGCCGGGGGACAGGCCGGGGAACCGGTACTGCGGCATCGGCGTCGACAGGTCGTTGCCGATCGAGCGCTGGTGGTCGAGGAACTCGGTGCTCATCACCCCGCAGATCGTGTGCAGGCCGGCATCCTCGTCGCCGGTGGAGCAGCACCCGTCGCGGTAGAAGCCCGTCATCGGTTCGGTGCCGCACGTCCCGAGTTCGCCACCGAGCACGTTGCGATCAGCCATGCGTTCAGTATGGATGGTCCGCGGCGTCAGTGGAGACGCGCCAGCTTGTCCGGGTTCATCACCCACAGCACCTGGTCGATCCCGTGCTCCGACGCCTCCACGGTGAGGAAGGCGATCGGGGTGCCGCCCCGGTCGATGAGCGCCGACGGCCTACCGTTCGCCTCCAGCCAGGTGACCGACGTGTCGACCCAGAAGTGGTGGGCGAAGGACCGTACGAAACGTGCGACCGTGGTGCGGCCGTGCACGGGGACGCGGGAGGCGTTCCGCACGCCGTTGCCGTCGGTGTAACTCGACACGTCGTCGGCGAGGACGGCCTCCAGCGCCGCCATCTGCCCCGAACGGGCGGCGCTGATGAACGCCGTCAGGAGGCGCTGCTGCGCGGCGGTGTCGACGGGTTCGCGACGATCCACCGCCAGGTGCTTGCGCGCCCGGCTGACCAGCTGGCGGGCGTTCGCCTCGCCGACGTCGATGGTCCGCGAGATCAGCTCGTAGGGGTAGTCGAACGCCTCCCGCAGGATGTAGGCGGCCCGCTCCGGCGGCGTGAGCTTCTCGAGCAGCATCAGCGTGACCATGTGCAGACCGGCGGCCCGCTCGGCGCCGAGGGCGGGATCGGCGCTGGTGTCGATGGGCTCGGGAAGCCAAGGGCCGACGTAGGACTCGCGCCGGACTCGTGCCGACTGCAGCTCGTTGATGCAGGTGCGGGTGGTCGTCGTGACGAGATAGGCGACGGGGTCCCGAACCGCGCTCCGGTCGGCGGACTGCCAGCGCAGCCACACGTCCTGCAGGATGTCCTCGGCGTCGGAGACGCTGCCGAGCATCCGGTAGGCGATGCCGAACAGCCTGGGGCGCACGCGGGTGTAGACCTCGGCTGCGGCCCGAAGGTCGTGCGGCTCGGATTCTGGGCCGACCATCGCGCCAGTGAAGCACACCGGCGGCGCCCGATCAGGACGCGCGCTGCCACACGATGGTGTTGCCGCGACCGACGTAGCTCAGCTCGAGTGTCGCATCGGTGACCGTCAGCGGGACGTAGACCAGGCTCGACGCGGGGTCGCTCCCGCGCAGCCACAGCACGCACTGCCCTGCGGCGCTCGCGGGAATCTCGTCCTTGGCCGGGGTGAACTCCCACGGCGTGTAACTCCACGAGCCCGACTCGGCGGCGTCCCCGCGGGAGGTCCAGGTGCCGTCCCCGGCGAGCGTCGTCACGACCGTGCTGCCGGACTCGGTCCAGTCGCCGACGAACTGCCGGGAGCTGAACGTCGCTCCGACGCAGGGATCGTTCTCGGACACCGGCGCCGAGGTGGTGGCGGAGGTGGCCGCCGACGTCACCGGCGGGCTCGGCGCGACGGTGGTCGACGCCGGCGAGGAGATCGCCTGGGGCGTACCCGAACTCGTCGAGTCGCACCCCACCAGGGCGACCGCGGCTACGGTGAGCAGGCCGGCGATCGCCGCGTGGCCCGACGTCCCCGACCTCATCGGCCGAGCACCCGGAGCGCCTGGTCGTAATAGCCGGTCCTGACGTCGAGGGCGTTGTGGCCGCCGTTGACCATTTCCGTGATCTTCACGATGTCTCCTCCGTCGGCGACGGCGTTGCCGTCGCGGCTCTCCCAGTACCAGAGTGCGGTCTTGAACGCGTACTTCGGATCGGCGGCGAGTTCGGGATGGTTGACGAAGTCCACGCCGAGATCCGTGCTCATCCTGGTGTAGTTGTCCCGGCCGGTCACCTGGATCGCGCCGCGGCCCTTGTACGTGGTGCCGTCGCCGGGTTGAGTGTTGCCGAGGTCCGTGCGGCCCTCGTAGTCGCTGCCGTCCGCGTACTCCTCGTAGGTGTTGAACCGGTCCGATTCGACGGCCACCTGGGAGATGAACGCCGCCTGCCGCTTCGGGGTGTTCATGCCACCCTGGCGCATCGCGTCGTTGAGCGGGCCGACGACCTCCTGGGCGCGCTGCGCCGTCATCTCCGGCACGATCTTCTGCAACTGTTCCGCCGTGACCGGGTGGTAGTCACCGCCGTCCGGGGGCGGCTCGCCCTCCTCGCCCGGTGCAGGCGCATCCGGACCGACACCCTCGATGCGATTCGCGGACTCGGCGTCACCGCGCTCGTAGGCGGCCGCCGCAGCGCCGAGTTGGTCGCCGTGCGCGGCGAACCGGTCGCCGAGTGCCGTCGCCCGACCGCCGAGGCGGTCTGCCACCTGCCGGCACGCCGACGCCGTCTCCAGCCCGGACATCGCACTGCTCGCGCCCACCAGGGCCGGCCCCGGCGCGGCACCGCGAAGTCCGTCGGCGATGCCGCCGAACCCGCCTGCCGCGTCGCGCAGCACCGACGGATCCACTGTGAGCGGCGTCGTCATCGATTCCCCCTGCGGTCGCGCAATGGCCCGAACCCACATCGTAAGTCGGCGTGGACGGCTGCCGCGGCACCTCTTCGGTACGGTGGGCGGACGCGGAGGAGGTGGCACCGATGCCCATGGGCGACATCACCGATCAGGCGATCCTCGAACCGGCGTGGCGGCACCTGGTCGCCGCGCTCGGCAAACCGGCACGCTTGAGGGTCCGCAGCGTCACCGAGGTGGGGCACGTCGCGTTCCTCTACTGCACCATCCTCGGCGACGACGGCAGGCTCATCGACTACACCGGTACGCCGTTCGAGGAGGCCGCGGCCCACCACGCCCGGTCCACCACCTATGCCGTGCTGCTGCGTCGCGAGGGCACCCGATGGTGGGTGGTCGACAGCGCGGTGGGCCCGACCGATCTGGCGTGGCAGGGCTGGGCACGCGAGCATGGGGTGCCGCCCTCGCTGTTCGACCTGAGCGATCAGGGCGGCGAGAGGTAGACGACCTCGCCGTAGGGATTGCCGTAGCTGATCTGTTGGCTGCCATCGGGATTGACGTTGTTGGAGCCGATCAGGGTGATCTTGCCGTCGACGTTGGTCGAGACCAGTTCGGTGTGCTGGTTGCCATTGATGACGGCCACGTCGCCGGGCTTGGCCTCACTCGCCGGCACCGCATGCCAGCCCTGCGCCTGCAACTGCTGCGACATCTCGTAGACCCGGTTGTCGTGCCAGTCGATGAGACCCGCCTTCTGCAGCGTCGCGGTGACGAAGTTGGCGCAGCACACGTCGTTGGGCACGCTCGGGTCCATCGGCAGGTCGCCGCTGCCCTTGAGATCCGACGCGTTGCGCCCCAGGTGCTCGGCGGCGATCTCCGCGGGATTCTTCGAGTCCTTCGGAGGTGGCGGCGGCGGCGGAGGCTGCGGTGTGGGTGGCTTCGCCTCGGGCTTGGGGGCGGGGTCGTCGCCCAGTCTCCGGATGGCCTCGGCGGTGGAGACGTCGGCGGACTGGAAGTCGGCGAGCTTGGTCTTGAGGTCCGTGGTCAGCTGCAGGGCCAGCAGCTTGATCTGAACGGCCGTCGTGGGCGAGGTGGCACCGAGGGTCTGAAGCAGCGGGCCGGGTCGCACCTGCCCGTCGTCGGCCACGATCCAACCCTTGCCGCGGGCGCCCTCCACGGTGGTCTGGACGTCGGTGCGGATGTCGCGGAGCCGGTTGGCCCCCGTCGTCATCGTCTTGCCCAGTGTGTCCAACGTCTCCCGGTACGTTTGCGCATCCGAGACGAGGGCGCTCCCGCGGGAACGCGAGGCGTCCGCTGCCGCACCGGTCCAGGCGTCCGACGTCCGGTCCACCCTGGCGCGGGCGTCGTCGACCTGGTGACCGACCGACACCGCCTGTCGTGCGACACTTCCCGCGGCGTCGAGTAGAGACTCCGGGCGGGACGCAAGTACCTGCGACACCGTCAACGACACGGGACCTCCTCCGCTCGCCGCCGTCCCCCCATCATTCTGCCGCGCCGGACCGACCCCGCCGATCACCTCTTTCGGCGGAATGGAAACGCCGGGTGGCGGGTTCCCCTCAGCAGAGGGCCAACACCGGCCGCCCGCGTCACGAACCAGGAGACACCATGCTCGAGAACGAGAAGCCGCGCCGAGCATTCGGGCTGGCAGCCACCGGAGTACTCGCCGGCTGTCTGGTCGGCGCCGCGGGACTCGTCGCCGTCGCGCCCGTCGCGTCGGCGGCCGCCTGCTCCGACGTCCAGGTCCTCTTCGCCCGCGGCACCGGCGAGCCCGTCGGCATCGGCCGGACCGGGCAGGCGTTCGTGGATTCGCTGCGGGGCGACCTGAAGGGCGAATCGATCGCCGTCAGCGCGGTGAACTACCCCGCGTCGGACGACTTCATGCAGGCGGTCGCCGGCGCCCGTGACGCCGCGGCCCAGGTCCAGTCGTTCGCCGCCAGCTGCCCGGCCACCAGCATCGTGCTCGGGGGTTACTCGCAGGGGGCGGCGGTGGTGGACCTGATCACCGCCGACCCGGCGCAGACGTTCGGCTTCGGCGTCCCCATGCCGCCCGAGGTGGCCGACCACGTCGCCGCGGTCGCCGTGTTCGGCAACCCGTCGCAGAAGATCGGCAGGCCGCTGACGGCCAACAGCCCGCTCTACGGCGCGAAGACGATCGAACTGTGCAACGGCGCGGACCCGGTCTGCTCGCCGGGCGACGATCGGGCCGCACACAGCCTCTACCCCCAGGCGGGGCTCACCGACCAGGCGGCGTCGTTCGTGGCCGACCGGGTCAAGGGTCACTCGTCCGGCGCTCCCGTCGACGAGATGTCCGCGGCCGTCACACCGAGGTAGCCACACCGGCCGTCGTCCCGGCCTCAGTACCCTCGAACGCGTGACGGACTCGAGGTCGCCGTTCGACGCCCTGCTGGCCCGGGCCGGCGGGTACAGCGGACTCGTCTACACGTCGCTGCCGGTGACGGTGTTCGCCCTGGCGCTGTCCTTCGCGGACCTCACCGCGGCCATCGTCGCGTCGCTCGGCACCGCAGCGGTGGTGCTGGCCTGGCAGCTGATCCGTCGCGAATCGCTGCGGCCGTCGCTGTTCGGGTTCATCGCCGTGGCGGGGTCGGCCGCCTACGCGCTGATCACCGGTCGTGCCAAGGACTTCTATCTACCCGGCATCTGGTCCTACCTGGCGGCCGCGATCGTATTCACCGGTTCGGTGCTGATCCGGTGGCCGCTGGTGGGCGTCGGCTGGGCGTGGATCACCGGGCGGGACGGCACGTGGCGGCGGGTCCGACGCGTCCGCGTGGCATTCGACCTCGCCACACTGGTCCTGGCCGTCGCGGGGTGGTCGCGGTTCGGAGTGCAGTACTACCTCTACGAAACCGATCAGACCGGCCTGCTCGGAGTCGCCCGCATCGCGATGGGCTGGCCTGTGTTCCTCGTCACGTCGACGTCAATTTACTTCGCCATCCGGACGGCGGTGCGGGCACTCCCGCGCACGTCGGCGTCGAAGGATGATCCGCTCGACGAGGTGACGTCCGCCTGACCCGCCCTTCCGACGGGTTTGGATCGCGCGATGCGAGGAATCTCTCCCGGCAGGTAACCATGCCGAAAGGAGAACCGGATGACCAACGAAGACACCGCAGATCAGGCACGCAAGGGATTGGTCGACTCGGTCAAGGGCAAGGCCAAGGAGATCGCGGGCGCAGTCACGGGCAACGACTCGCTCACCGCTGAGGGACAACTCGAGCAGGCTCAGGCCAAGGAGCGCAAGGAGGCCAACGCCGTCGAGGCGATCGCCGAGGCCGAGAGTGCCGAAGCACGCGAGGAGGCCCGCGACGCCCAACTCGAGGGCGCTCAGCGCCGAGCCGAGACCGCAGCGCGTACCGCAGGCGTCGAGGCGACCGCCGAGAGCGAAAAGCAGGCGCAGAAGGCCGCCGCGGAGAAGGCCGGAGCGGCGGACCTGGCGCGTGAGCGCGTGGCGGCCGAGTCGGCTGCGCAGCGCGAGTCGCAGATCGCCGACGCCCAGCACCGCGCCGAGGTCGCCAACGCGGCCGAGGAGTACGGCGAGGCCGTCGAGGACTTCCGCGACGATCTCGACGAGGCGGCCTCACTGGAGGACCGCGCCAAGTTGATGCGCGAGCGCGCAGCCGAATCCGCCGCAGACGCCGACAAGTCCTGACCAGATAGGAGCCGACGATGAACCTCATTGAACTTCCCGTCGCCGTGTTGCGACTGCAGTACCGAATCGCCCGACTGCCGCTGCAGTTCATCGAGCAGCGCGTCGTGGCGCAGATGGACGCCGAGGCGCCCGGCCGACTGCTCTACGAGCGCTCGTTCGGCGCAATCGACGCGACCGTCGGCCATTGGTTGCGGGACCCGAGGCTTGAGAGCAGTGGTGCCTCACGCGCCGAGGCAGGCGCCGCACTGGCCCGTGCGACGCAACTCGAGAACGCCGCGGAGCAGAAGCGGCAGCAGGCCAAGAGCGACCTCCAGAGCGAGCGCGAGGCGATCGCCGAGGAGCAGGACGAGGCACGCAAGGCGAAGGCCGAGCGGCAGGAGAAGGCGCGCGACGACGCCGAGGCCCGCAAGCAACGCGCCACCGAGACGGTCGCCAAGCGCACCGCCACGGCCAAGGAGCGCGCCGACCAGGCGGCCGCCGAGCGCAAGAAGCAGGCGGAGCAGGCCAAGCGCGTCGAGAACGCTCGGATCGACTCGGCGGAGAAGGCCGTGACCGACGTCGCCGACGCGCAACTCGACGACGCGGCCGAGAAGCGCACCGAGGCGGCCGCCAAGCGGAGCCGCGCCGACCAGGTCGAGGAGCTGGCCGACGTCGAGAAGGAGAACCGTCGTGCCGCCCGCGCCGGGGAACCGTCGTGACGTCATGACCGCACTTCCGCCCGATCCGGAACCGGATCGCGAAGACATCCCCGCCCTCGACGAGGGCGGGGGTGTCCAGCCCGGTGACACGCCGCCGGACGCCTCGTCGATGTCGGCGACGGCGAACAAGGACCCCGTGGTGCCGCACGGGGCCGGGACCTCGGGACCCAAGGTGTGGCTGATCGTCACGCTGGTGTTCACGGCGATCTTCCTGGTGGCGGCGGTGTACCTCGTGTTCCGGATGTTCGACGTCTACGGATAGCCGTCAATCACGTCCCTGCTGCTGAGCGAGCGCTTAGCATCGGGGGCGTGTCTCCGACCACCACGACGCAGCCCGGCATCTGCCGCATCTGCTCGGCGCACTGCGGCGTCCTCGCCACCGTCACCGACGGCAGGCTCACCAAGGTCACGGGTGACCCCGAGAACCCGATGTTCAAGGGCTACACGTGCGCCAAGGGTCGGGCGCTGCCGGACATCCACAACAACCCGCGGCGGCTGCTCGTCAGCCAGAAGCGCGGGACCGACGGCACGTACGAGGCCATCGGCGCCGAACGCGCGATGGACGAGATCGCCGTCGAGCTGCAGCAGCTGATCGACGAGCACGGCCCGCGGTCGGTCGCCATGTACCTCGGCACCAACGGCCTGCCGTACCCGGCATCGGCACTGATGGCCAACGCGTTCATCCGAGCCATCGAATCGCCGATGTTCTTCACCGCCAACACCATCGACCAGCCCGGCAAGCAGATCGCCCTGGCAGCGCACGGGCACTGGCTCGGCGGCGACGTCGACTTCCACACCGCGGACTCCTGGATGCTCATCGGGACTAACCCACTCGTGTCGAAGGCGATCGGCATCCCCGGTCAGAATCCCGGCCAGGGACTGCGGACCGCCATCACGCGCGGCATGCAGTTGATCGTCGTCGACCCGCGCCGCTCACAGACCGCCGCGCGTGCGGCGATCCACATCCAGCCGCGCCCCGGCGAGGACGTCTCGATCGTCGCGGGCATGATCAAGATCATCCTCGACGAGATGCTCTACGACGCCGACTTCGTGGCCGAGAATGCCAGCGGCCTCACCGAACTCGCAGCAGCGGTCGCCGGCTTCACGTCCGGGTACGTCGCCCGGCGCGCCGACATCCCAGAACGGCAGCTGATCGACGCGGCCCGGCTCTTCGCGACCCACGGCGAGCGGCGCGGGATGGTCAACGCCGGGACCGGCGCGAACTTCGCGGCGCACGGCAGCCTGCTCGAGTACCTGTGCCTGTGCCTGACCACGATCTGCGGACGGTGGCAGCGCGCCGGGGAACCGGTGCTGCGGCCCAACACGCTCATGCCCGCGTTCGTCGCGAAGGCGCAGCCGCACCCGCCCTACGAGGGTTGGGGGTACGGCGAGAAGCTGCGGGTGCGCGACCTCACCGACACGGTGGCCGGAATGCCGACCGCGGCGCTGGCCGACGAGATCCTGCTGCCTGGAGACGGACAGGTCAAGGCGCTGATCTGCATCGGCGGCAACCCCATGGCCGCGTGGCCCGACCAGCGGAAGACGTTGCGCGCGTTGGAGAGTCTGGACCTGCTGGTCACCCTCGACACCGAGATGTCGCTGACCTCGCGGCTGGCCGACTACGTCATCGCCCCGATGATGCAGATGGAGACACCGGCGATGACGATGGGCAGCGAACTCATCAAGTACTACACCAGCGGGACGGGGATCCCGGCGCCCTACGGGCAGTACGTGCCGCGCATAGTCGATCCGCCCCCGGGCTCCGACCTGACCGAGGAGTGGCAGTTCTTCCTCGGGCTGACCAAGCGGATGAACCTCGACCTGTGGTTCGTGAACTTCTTCGGCGGTGGTGGGGGCCGGTTCATGGAGTCGCCGCCGGCGATCATCAACATGAACGGTGAGACGACGCTGACCACCGAGGAGGTGTTCGAGCAGATGTGCGCAGGGTCGCGCATCCCGTTCGACGAGGTCCGCCGCCACCCGCACGGCAAGATCTACGACGTCGACGACGTGGTCGCGGAACGCGACGCGGACTGCACGGCACGCCTCGACCTCGCCAACGCCTTCATGATCGACGACCTCGGTGCGGTCCTGGCGGAGGACTTCGCCACGGCGCGAGCCGATTCCGAGTATCCGTTCCGGCTGATCCCGCGCAGGCACGGCAGCTTCATGAACTCGTCGGGCACCAACCTGCCGACCCTCAACCGGGGCAAGGCCTACAACCCCGCCTACATGCACCCCGACTCGATCGCCGCGCTGGGGCTGGCATCCGGCGACCTCGTCACCGTGACGTCGCCGCACGACGGCATCCCCAGCGTGGTGGAGGCCGACGACACCCTGCGCCGCGACGTCATCGCGATGCACCACGCATTCGGCGGTCTTCCCGCCGAGGACGCGGAGGTCCTCGACCGCGGGAGCAACGTCGGGCGGCTGGTGCCCACCGACGTCGAGTTCGATCCGATCACGGGACTGCCCAGACAGGGGAACATCCCGGTGCGGGTCACCGCCGGGGCCTGACGCCGGGGGATACTGGCGTCGTGTTCACCTCCGACTGCGCCACACCCCGCTCGTGAAGGCCGTCAGCTGCGTCCAGGGCGACCTGACCGTCGTCGACCTGCCGGACCCGCGGCCGGGCCCCGGTCAGCTGGTGCTCGACGTCCGGCGCTGCGGCATCTGCGGCTCGGACCTGCACGCCAAGGACCACGCCGACGAACTCACCGACGTGATGGCGGCCGTCGACTACGGCGACTTCATGCGCGGCGACACCCCCGTGGTGCTGGGCCACGAGTTCTGCGGCGAGGTCGTCGAGCGGGGCCGCGGCGCCGCCAAGGAGTTCGCGACGGGGACCACCGTGGTGTCGTTCCCGCTGGTCCGCGCCGACGGCGCCGTCCACCTCACCGGGCTGTCGCCCAAGGCGCCGGGCGCGTACGCCGAACGGGTCGTGGTCGAGGGAGCCATGACGTTCGTCGTACCCAACGGACTCTCGCTGGACATCGCGGCGCTCACCGAGCCGATGGCGGTGGCGCTGCACGCCGTCCGGCGCAGCGACGTCGGCAAGCGGGACGTCGCGGTCGTGGTCGGCTGCGGGCCCGTCGGCCTCGCGGTGATCTGCCTGCTGAGCGCCATCGGGGTGTCGACGATCATCGCCAGCGACTTCTCGCCGGGACGGCGGGCCCTGGCGTCGCGGTGCGGTGCCCACGTGGTGGTCGACCCGGCCGTCGACTCGCCGTTCGACCACCTGGCACGCCAGAAGGGCGTGCTGACGTCGGCGCCCGCACTCTACGAACTCGGCATGGGATCGATGGAGAAGCTGCGACGGGTGCCGGGCTGGCAGCACCTGTACCGCGCCGCCGACAAGTTCGGCGCCGCGGGACCCAAGCGGCCGGTGATCTTCGAGTGCGTCGGAGTCCCGGGCATGCTCGACGGCGTCGTGGCGGCCGCCCCGCTGAGCGCGCTGGTGGTCGTGGTCGGCGTCTGCATGGGCGAGGACCGGCTGCGGCCGGCGATGGCCATCAGCAAGGAGGTCGACATGCGCTTCGCGTTCGGCTACACGCCGCTGGAGTTCCGCGACACCCTGCACATGCTGGCCGAGGGCAAGGTGGACGCGGCGCCGCTGGTGACCGGAACCGTGGGCCTCGACGGCGTGGTGGACGCGTTCGCCGCCCTCGGCGATCCCGAGACCCACGCCAAGATCCTGATCGACCCGCGCGAGACGTCGTCCGAGGTCCGGCTGACCGCCGCCGAGGCGCGGTAGATGCGGCGCGCACCGTCGGCGCTCGCCGTCGCGGTGCTGGCGGTGAGCCTGGGCGCGGCCGGCTGCGGCGACGGTCGAACCGATGACACTGCAACGACTTTCGGGTCCGTGACGCCCACGGGTGGCGGCCCGCCGGACCCGGACGTGGGCGTCGACAAGTATGCGCTCGGCGCCGGCAGGCACACCATCGACAGCGATCCCGGCTGGGTGTACTTCCGGACCCCCGCGGGACGGGGCTGCGCCATCGGCCCGATCGGCCAGGTCGTGGCATGTGACTTCGCCCCCGCCGACGCACCGCCGGGTAGCAATCAGACGATCGTCGAGGGCGGCGGGCCCGCGATCTACCGGCGCGTGGCCGCGCCCCAGTTCACCCGGAACGTCGACGTCCTGCCGGTGCGGCACCGCCTGACCAACGGCGCCACCCGCTGCGCGGTCGACCCCCGCGGTGCCGTCCGGTGCGAAACTCTAAGCGGGGCACACGGATTCGTGATCGACGCTTCGACCGGGACCCTCTGGTAGACATCTGGCCGAACGCGCGATGGCTAGACTGGCCGGCGTGGCGGACGAGCGATCGGGTGACGGCAGGACGCGGATGTTCGCGGGCATGCCCTGGGGAACCATCGCCGCGGTCGCGGTGCTCGCGGTGATCGGCGTGGTGGCGTGGCTGGTCCTCGGCTCGCGAGGTGAGGACGCGCGCCCACCCGCGAGCGCGGAGACCGACCCGTCCCTGAGCATCCCGGGGATCGTCCACGAGGACTACCCGGCGGGCGACCACGTGGACGGCGACAAGCGCGTCGCCTACGACCACGCGCCGCCGTTCGGTGGCGCGCACGACCAGGTGTGGGCGACGTGCACCGGCGTCGTCTACCCTACGGCGATCCGGTCCGAGAACGCGGTGCACTCCCTCGAGCACGGCGCGGTGTGGATCACCTACGACCCCGATGCGCTGACGCCGGAGCAGGTCGACGGCCTCGCCGCGATGATCGAGGGGCAGCCCTACAGCCTGATGTCGCCCTATCCCGGCCTTGACAGCCCGCTGTCCGTCCAGTCGTGGGGCCACCAGCTCAAGCTCACCGATCCGGGCGATCCGCGTCTGGTCGAGTTCATCGAGAAGCTGCGGCTGAACGAGAACACCTATCCCGAGCCCGGTGCAAGCTGCGCCTCACCGTATTTCGACGTCGACGACCCGCCGGCGTTCGACCCGAGCCCGCCGGGACCCGACGCCGCCCCCGTGCGTGCGAAGTAGCCGATGACGCGCGGTCACCGGTGGCTCGTGTTCGGCGCCGTCCTGCTGCTCGCCCTCGGGGTCGGAGCGGGACTACTGATCGGCCGCGACGACCGCACGGCCGACGCGGCGGCGGGTCCGGTGGACGTCGGCTTCTCCCAGGACATGTCCGTGCACCACGCGCAGGCCGTCGACATGGCGATCACCGAGATCACCGGCGGCGCCGATCCAGCGGTGCGCAACCTGGCCTTCGACATCCTGACCAGCCAGCAGAACCAGATCGGCCGGATGCAGGGCTGGCTGACCGCGTGGGGGGAGCCGCTGCTGCCCACGGGCGGCTACATGGGGTGGATGAGCCACGACGGCCACGAGGGCATGGCGGGGATGGGTGCCGCCACGACCATGCCGGGCATGGCCGACGGTGCCGATCTCGCAGCCCTGCGGCAGGCCACGGGAGCCGCGCGCGACGTGCTCTTCCTGCAGTTGATGCTGCGCCATCACGAGGGCGGGACCGACATGCTCGTCGCGGGCGCCGAGCACGCCGAGACGGGCTACGTGCGCGACCTGGCCCGGCAGATGCTCGCCACGCAGAAGTCCGAGGGCGAGTTGATGACGCGGATGTTGCGGGAACGCAACGCTTCACCACTTCCGTTGCGCTGAGAGCATTCTCAGGGTCCGCCGGTTCTCTAGTATGGCGGTACACGACTGCCACACAGTGGGGAGGACACCGTTGACCGCGCGACGCCGACACCGATTGCTGGTGCTGACCGCCGTGGCCGTGATCACCGCGCTGGTGACCATGTCCCAGGGCGGATCGTCGGCAGGCGCGGTCCAAACGACCGCGAGCGTCGGGAAGGCGGCCGCCGTGCTGCCGCCGCCCATGCCCGCCGCGGTCGAGGTCACGCCGCGATCCGGCGCACGGCAGGTGCCACCGGCCGACGCGGTGACGGTCCGGGCGACGTCGGGCACGCTCCTCGACGTCCGGCTGACCAACGAGCAGGGCCGCACGGTCGCGGGCCAGATGGGCGCCGACCGTCGGACGTGGCGGCCAGCGGAGCCGCTCGGGTACGGACGCGACTACACCCTCGCCGTCACGGGGCGCGGCACGAACGCCGCCGTCCGCTCCCAGACGTCGACCTTCTCCACCGTCGTCCCCGACGAGCAGACCCGCGTGACCCTGAACACCACCGCCGGGATCCCCATCTCCGACGGCGGCACCTACGGCGTCGGCACCGTGGTCGTCGCCCAGTTCGACCGGACCGTACCCGATCGGGCGGCCGCACAGTCCCGACTCCAGGTCACGACGACGCCGCGCGTCGAGGGTGCGTGGACGTGGATCAACGACCGCAAGGCGCACTGGCGGCCACGGCACTACTTCCCGTCGGGGACCGAGGTGCGCGTCGAGGCGAAGGTCTACGGCGCGGATCTCGGTGACGGCGTCTTCGGCGAACGGGACACCAGCGTCGGATTCCGGATCGGCCGGTCGCACGTCACGATCGCCGACGACGTCACCAAGCAGGTGAGCGTCTTCGTCGACGGCGAACTGGTCCGCACGATGCCGGTGTCGATGGGGCGCGGCGGCACCACGTCCGCCGGGAACCAGCCCATCCACTTCTGGACGCAGCGCGGCACCTACACGGTGATGGACAAGGCGAATCCGGTGATGATGGACTCGTCGACCTACGGTCTCCCGGTCGACTCCGCAGCCGGTTACCGGATCAGCGTTCCGTACGCGACCCGGATCAGCCCCGACGGCATCTACCTGCACGAGCGCGAGGCGACGGTGTGGGCGCAGGGCAACACCAACGTGTCGGCGGGCTGCCTGAACCTCAGCGCCGCCAACGCGAAGTGGTTCTACGACCTGTCCCAGCCGGGTGACGTCGTCGAAGTGCGCAACACCGGCGGCAAGCCACTCGAGCAGTGGCAGAACGGCGACTGGAGCGTGCCGTGGGAGGCGTGGCTGCAGGGCAGCGCGGCGCGGGCTTGACCGGTCAGGTACCGCAGAACGTCCGGTAGGCCCCGAAGTCCACCGGCGCGGGCTCCGCGTAGCGCTCCAGCCCGGGTCGCTCGTCGAACGGTGCGCCGACGGCCTCGAGCAGGCGGGTGAACGGTGCGAGGTCACCGTCGGTGGCCGCGGCGAGCGCCTCCTCCACCAGGTGATTGCGGGGGATGTAGACGGGGTTGACCCGGCTCATCGCGTCCGCATCCGGACCGGCGTCCCGCCAGCGCGCCAACCAGGCGTCGACACCGGCCAAATCGGCGAACAGCCCGCGTGCCGGTTCGGCGTCGTCCCGGGCCGCAGCGGTGAGCGCGTGGAAGAACGAGGTGTAGTCGACGTGGTTGTCGGCCAGCAGCTCCAGCAGGCCGGAGGCGAGTCCGTCGGCGGCCTCGTCGTTCGCGAGTCCGAGCTTGGCGCGCATGCCCTCGGTGTAGGCCGCCTCGTACCGGCGGCCGAACCCGCCGAGCGACTCGGTCGCGAGGCCGATCGCCGTGTCGGCGTCCTCGTCGATCAGGGGGAGCAGGGTCTCGGCGAACCGGGCCAGATTCCACGCGGCGATCGCGGGCTGGTTGCCGTACGCGTACCGGCCCGCGTGGTCGATGGAACTGAATACCGTTGCGGGATCGAAGGTCTCCATGAACGCGCACGGACCGTAGTCGATGGTCTCGCCGGAGATCGTCATGTTGTCGGTGTTCATCACGCCGTGCACGAACCCGAGCAGCATCCACCGGGCGATCAGCGACGCCTGCACGTCGAGCACCGACTCGAACAGCGCCAGATACGGCCGTTCCGCGTCGGCTGCGGCGGGGTGGTGGCGTGCGATCGCATGGTCGGCGAGGCGCCGGAGCAGGTCGTCGTTGCGGGTCAGCGCGGCGTAGACGAAGCTGCCCACCCGCAGGTGGCTGCTCGCGACGCGGGTCAGCACCGCTCCCGGCAGCATCGTCTCGCGGACGACGTCGCTGCCCGTCGCGGTGACGGCCAGCGACCGGGTGGTCGGCACGCCCAGCGCATGCATCGCCTCGCTGATCACGTACTCGCGCAGCATCGGCCCGACCGCGGCCAGGCCGTCCCCGCCGCGTGCGAACGGCGTTCTGCCAGAACCCTTCAGGTGCAGGTCGCGCCGGCCACCGTCCGGGGTGACGATCTCGCCGAGCAGCAGGGCCCGGCCGTCACCGAGGCGAGGCACGAGGCCGCCGAACTGGTGCCCGGCGTAGGCCTGCGCGACCGGTGTGGCGCCCTCGGGCAGCGAGCGGCCGATCAGGAACCCGACGCCGTCGGGGCTGCGGAGCCATCCCGCGTCCAGACCGAGGTCGGCGGCGAGTGGTTCGTTGAGGACGAGCAGGCGGGGATTCGGCGCGTCCGCGGCCTGCCACGCGAGCGCCATCTCGGGCAGTTCGCGGGCGAAGCCGTCGTCCAGGACGAGGGCCGTGGCGGATGAACTCATCCCATCAAGGGTACTGACGCGAGCGTTTGGCGGCGGGTGAGCCGGGTAGCTCACCCGCCATGTCCGAAGCGAGGCTGGCCGTGGTGACGGGTGCGTCGAGTGGCATCGGTCTCGAACTGGCCAGGCTGTTCGCCGCCGACGGCCACGACCTGGTGATCGCCGCCGACGACGACCGCATCGAGACCGCCGCCCGGGACCTGGCCACCTACGGGACGTCGGTGCGCCCGGTCCGCGTCGACCTCGCCGATCCGAGCGCGGTGGAGCGCCTGTACGAGACCGCCACCGAGAGCGGCCGGGCGATCGACGCCGCGGCCCTCAACGCAGGCACCGGCCGGGCAGGGCGGTTCGTCGACGGCGACCTGGACGCCGACCTGCGGATCATCGACGTCAACGTCCGGTCGACGGTGCACCTCGCCAAGCTCGTGCTGCGCGACATGACGTCCCGCGGGGCCGGCCGGCTGCTGTTCACGTCGTCTCTGGTGGCGATGATGCCCGGTTCGTACCAGTCGATGTACAACGCGTCGAAGGCGTTCGTGCAGTCGTTCGCCCAGGCGCTGCACGACGAGTTCCGCGACGGCGACGTGACGGTGACCGCGCTGATGCCCGGCGCCACCGACACCGACTTCTTCCGCCGCGTCCGGATGCTCGACACCCCGCTCGCGCGGATGCCCCTCAAGGACGATCCCGCCAAGACTGCGCGGCAGGGCTACGACGCCATGCTGCGGGGCGACCGCAAGGTCGTCGCCTCGTCGCCGATCAGCAAGGCGACCGGCCTGATCGCGCGCGCCCTACCCGACTCCGTCAAGGCGACGGCAAACCGGCTGATCGCCACACCGTTCGGTGACCGATGACCCAGGAAAGGTCGAGATCCCGTGTCTGGCAGTGAAGACAGCTCGCTGACCGTCAAGCGCGACACCACCGCCACGCGCCGGCAGGTCTGGGACGTGATGGCCGACGGCTGGACCTACACGCAGTGGGTGGTCGGCAACAGCCGGATGCGCGCCGTCGACCCGGACTGGCCCGCCGTGGGCAGCACCATCCACCACTCCGTAGGCGTCTGGCCGCTGCTGCTGAACGACGAGACGGTGGTCGACGAGTGCGTTCCGCAGCGACGGCTGGTCCTGATCGCCAAGGGCAGACCGTTCGGCAAGGCGCGGATCACGTTGCAGCTGTTCGACGTTCCGACCGGATGCCGCATAGAGATGGCCGAGGTGCCCGTCGGTGCCCCGATGGGATGGGTTCCCGAGCGCGCGGCACTGCTCGCCGCGATGCCCCGCAACCGGGAGTGCACCTGGCGGCTCGCGGCGATCGCCGAGCGCAAGCAACCCCACGATGTCGATTAGCGGCGTCACCGACACCGCGGATGCCGTGGTGATCGGAGCGGGACACAACGGGCTGGTGGCCGCAGCGCACCTCGCCGACGCCGGCTGGGACGTCGTCGTCCTCGAGGCGCAGGCCCATCCCGGCGGCGCGGTGAAGAGCGCCGAGCTGACCCCCGGGTATGTCAGTGACCTGTACAGCGCGTTCTACCCGCTGTCGGTGGCATCCCCTGCGCTTCAGGAGATGAACCTGGAGGACCACGGCCTGCGGTGGTCGCACGCGCCCGCCGTGGTGGGCCACGCCCGCAACGCCGCCGACGACGACGCTCCCGTCATCTACCGCGACATCGACCGCACCGCAGCAGGATTGGACCACGACCATCCCGGAGACGGCGCACGCTGGTGCGACCTCTTCGAGCAGTACCAGGGCATCAAGGACCACCTGCTCCGGACGCTGTTCGCGCCGTTCCCGCCCGTGCGCGGTGCGGCGGGACTGCTGCGCACCCTCGGGACGGCCGACGCGCTGCGACTCGCCCACCTGCTGCTGCTGCCTGCCGGACTGATGAGCCAGCACCTGTTCGCGGGCGACGCCGCGCGACTCCTGCTGCTGGGCAACGCGATGCACGCGGACGTGCCGATCGACGCCCCGGGTAGCGGCGTCATGGGCTACCTGCTGATCATGCTCGCCCAGGACGGCGGATTCCCGGTGCCCGTCGGCGGGGCGGGGGAACTGGCTGGCGCCCTGGTGCGGCGCGCCGAGTCGGCAGGCGCCCGCGTCGAGTGCGGACGTCCCGTCGAGGCGATCGAGATGGCCGGTGGCCGCGCAGTCGTGGTGCGCACCGCCGACGGCCGACGGGTGCGGGTGCGCCGGGCCGTCATCGCCGACACCTCCGCGCCGCAGCTGTTCGAGCGCCTGCTGCCCAGCGACACGCTGCCGACCAACCTGCGACACGGGCTGGACCGCTTCGTCTGGGACACACCGGTGCTCAAGATGAACTACGCACTGGACGCCCCGATCCCGTGGCGCTCGAAGAGCCTCACCGGTGCCGGCACGGTGCACCTCGGCGCCGACCACCACGGGCTGGTCCGGTGGATGGCCGACCTCAACACCGACACGCTGCCCGAGCACCCGTTCCTGCTCTTCGGCCAGATGACGACCTCGGACGCGACCCGATCGCCGGAGGGCACCGAGAGTGCCTGGGCCTACACGCATCTGCCCCGCGGGCTGGCCGACGACGCGTCGGCCGCACGGCTTTCCGAGTCGGTGGACCGGGTGCTCGAGGAGCACGCCCCCGGGTTCGCCTCCCACGTCGTCGGCAAGACCATCCAGCGGCCGTCCGACCTCGAGGCCAGCGACGCGAACCTGCACACCGGCGCCGTCAACGGTGGAACATCACAGTTGTTCCAGCAGTTGATCTTCCGGCCCGCACCCGGCTTCGGTCGCGCGGAGACGCACGTCGAGAACGTCTTCCTCGGCAGTGCGGGCGCCAGTCCCGGCGGTGGGGTGCACGGCGTGTGCGGCCGCAACGCGGCTCGTGCGGCGCTCGCCTCCGACGGCCGACGCGGCTGGCCGCGACGCCGGATCAACCGTGCGGTGTCCCGGCTCCTGACCTGAACTGCTCGGAACGAGAACGGCGCCCGCGATCACTCGCGGGCGCCGTCTCATTCGGTGTCGGTCAGAACTTCTCGAGATCGAACCGGTCGTTGTTCGTCACCTTGACCCACGCGGCGACGAAGTCCTCGACGAACTTCGTCTGGTCGTCCTGGGCGTAGACCTCGGCGATGGCGCGCAGCACCGAGTTCGAGCCGAACACCAGGTCGTTGACCGTGGCGGTCCACTTGAGCTCGCCCGTCGTGCGGTCGTTGCCCTCGTAGACGTTCTCGCCCGTCGACGCCGACTTCCACTTCGTGTTCATGTCGAGCAGGTTCACGAAGAAGTCGTTGGTCAGCGTGCCCGGTCGATCGGTGAAGACGCCGTGCTTGGTGCCACCGTGGTTGGCGCCCAGGGCACGGAGCCCGCCGATGAGCACCGTGAGTTCCGGCGCCGTCAGATCGAGCATGTACGCCTTCTCGATCAGCAGCTTCTCCAGTGCCGTCTTCTCACCCGGACGGACGTAGTTGCGGAACCCGTCGGCGCGCGGCTCGAGCACCTCGAACGACTCGGCGTCCGTCTGCTCCTGCGTCGCGTCGGTGCGACCCGGCGCGAAGTGCACGTTGATCTCGAAACCCGCGTCCTTGGCGGCCTTCTCGATCGCGGCGTCACCGGCGAGGATGATCAGGTCGGCCAGCGAGACCTTCTTGCCGCCGGATGCGGAGGCGTTGAAGTCCGACTGGATCCGCTCCAGCACCGGCAGCACCTTCGCCAACTCGGACGGCTCGTTGGCCTCCCAGTTGCGCTGCGGCTCGAGGCGCAGCCGCGCCCCGTTGGCGCCACCGCGCTTGTCGGTGCCGCGGAAGCTCGACGCCGACGCCCAGGCGGTCTTCACCAGCTGCGGCACGCTCAGCCCGGAGTCGAGCACCGTGGCCTTGAGCGACGCGATGTCGGCGTCGTCGACGAGCGCGTGGTCGACGGCCGGCACCGGGTCCTGCCAGATCTGCGGCTCGGGGATCCACGGGCCGAGGTAACGGCTCACGGGGCCCATGTCGCGGTGCAGGAGCTTGTACCAGGCCTTCGCGAAGGCGGCGTTCATCTCCTCGGGATGGTCGAGCCAGCGGCGGGTGATCTTGCCGTAGATGGGGTCGACCCGCATCGAGACGTCGGTGACCAGCATCGTGGGCTTGCGCGGCGGACCACCGAACGGATCGGGGATGATCGCCTCGGAGTCCTTGGCCTCGAACTGCCAGGCGCCCGCGGGGCTCTTGGTCAGCTCCCACTCGTTGCCGTACAGCAGCTCAAGGTAGGCGTTGCTCCACTTGGTCGGCGTCGGGGTCCACACGACCTCGAGACCACTGGTGATCGTGTCGCCGGCCTTGCCGGAGGCGAACGCGCACTTCCAGCCCAGGCCCTGCTGTTCGATCGGGGCGCCCTCGGGCTCGGGTCCGACCAGGTCGCCGTCGCCGGCGCCGTGGGTCTTGCCGAGGGTGTGGCCACCGACGATCAGCGCGGCGGTCTCCTCGTCGTTCATCGCCATCCGGCCGAACGTCTCGCGGATGTCGTGCGCGGCGGCCAGCGGATCCGGCTTGCCCTCCGGGCCCTCCGGGTTGACGTAGATCAGGCCCATCGTGGTGGCGCCGAACGGCTCTGCCAGCTCGCGCTCACCGGTGTAGCGCTTGTCGGTGCCCAGCCAGGTGTCCTCCTGGCCGAAGAGGATCTCCTCGGGCTCCCAGATGTCCTCGCGGCCGAATGCGAAGCCGAAGGTCTCGAAGTCGGCCGACTCGAGCGCGACGTTGCCGGCGAACACCAGCAGGTCGGCCCAGGAGATCTTGCTGCCGTACTTCTGCTTGACCGGCCACAGCAGGCGGCGGGCCTTGTCGAGGTTGGCGTTGTCGGGCCAGCTGTTGAGCGGTGCGAAGCGCTGCGCGCCCTGACCGCCGCCGCCGCGTCCGTCGTAGATGCGGTAGGTGCCTGCGGCGTGCCAGCTCATCCGGATGAACAGGCCGGCGTAGCTGCCGTAGTCGGCGGGCCACCAGTCCTGCGAGGTGGTGATGACGCTCATGACGTCGGCCTTGAGGGCGTCGACGTCGAGCTTCTTGAACTCTTCGCCGTAGTTGAAGTCCTCGCCGAGGGGGTTGCCCTTCGCCGGCTGGCGGTGCAGCACGGACACGTCGACCTGCTCGGGCCACCAGTCCTGGTTGGTCAGCGGCGCGTGGCCCGTGGGCTTCGGCGAATCGATGACCGGATTCTCGGACTCACTGTGGCTGGCGGTGTTGGCGTCGGAGTGCGGTGGGCGAGCATCTGAGGTATCAGACGACACTATTTCTTCCCTTTCATCGTGGTGGCTGCGATCACGGGCTGTGATCTCTGAAAATACGGGGGTCTACGGAATCCGGGCTTCCGCGCAGTCGGGGCAGAGTCCCCAGTAGATGACCTCGGCCTCGTCGATGACGAAGCCCTGGTCGTCCGATGCGGTGAGGCAGGGCGCCTCACCGACCGCGCAGTCGACGTCGGCGATGGTCCCGCAGGACCGGCACACGACGTGGTGGTGGTTGTCGCCGACGCGCGCCTCGTAGCGGGCCAGCGACCCGTTGGGCTGGATGCGGCGGACGAGGCCGGCGGCCGTGAGCGCGTTCAGCGCGTCGTAGACCGTCTGGTGGGAGACGTCCGGAGCGTGCTCGCGGGTGGCACGGATGACGGCGTCGGTCTCGGCGTGCGGGTGGTCGTGGACCGCCTGCATCACCGCGAGACGAGGACGCGTGATGCGGAGGTTCGCACTCCGCAGCAGTGTCCGGAACTCGGGGGCTTCAGGCATTGACACGATCTTCGCCCTTTTTCTGGAACATTTCAAGAAAACGCCGGAAAAAGTCTGGCTGAACTTCCGCCGACGGCTGTCGACGGGTTGATTCCTGCCACCCGCCGGTCAATCACTGCCAACGGAAATGGACGGGCGGGTGCGCCGGTTGGACGTGTCAGACCGGCTGGAAACACAGCCGAGAGGCCAAGAGAGACAACGAGAAAGAAGAAGATCATGAAGAAGTTCGGAATCTCGACCACCATCGCCGCAGGATTCGCCGCCGCCATGTTCGCCCTGGCCGCCCCGGCCTCCGCCGACATCGACCACCACGGCTGGGTTCACGACATCCAGCAGCACGCTCAGGTCGGCTCGGCGCAGTCGATCGTGGGCAACGGCCGCTAGGTCTCGACCCCGGAGGGGCATCCGCTGCGGCGGGTGCCCCTTCTTCGTGTGTGCGCCGAACTGGAGAGTCACGTCGTTGCACGGGCGCGATCGCGACACTGGCTTCCGTCTCGGCGAGGGACGCGGCGGGGTTTCGCCGAGACAGCGCCCATGGCTGCCAAGCGGCGCCCGTCACGACAGTCAGCGCTGACTCGGCGCCGGGGTTGCCCGCGCCGCCGCCACGAGAGTTGCTTTTTGTAGACGTCCACTCGCACTTCTTCGCCATTACGCGACTCTCGCGGTGACGCCGCCGAGGCGCGGCGTGGTTTCAGCGAGACAGGGCCCATGGCTGCTACGAGGCATGCGTCACGACAGTCAGCGCTGTCTCGCTGGGTGACGGGGCCGCGGCGCCGCGAGAGTTGCTTTTTGTAGACGCCCACTCGCACTTCCTCGCCATTACGCGACTCCCGCGGGGGTGACGCCGAGAGCCTCGCGATGAGTCCACCCCGCCCGCCAGGTCGACATCGGAGGCGGCAGTTCGCGCTGCCGAACACACCGGATTGACCGACAATGGCAGACGGAGGCCACCCATGGACACACCCGCGATCGTCTCGGCCCGGGAATGGGAAGACGCACGCCAGCAGCTCCTCGTCACGGAGAAGCAGGTGACGCGCGGCCAGGACGCGCTGGCCGCCGTCACGGCCGGGCCGACATGAGCGTCGCGGTGACCGGCCGGCGCGCCTGCGCGGTTCTCGCGGTAGGTTCGGCCGCGTTGCACGGACTTTCGCTCGGGCACGCTGGCACCCCGGCAGCCACGGCGCTGATGCTCGTCATGATCGCGACGTGCGTGTCGTGCGCCTACGACCTGTGGTCGCGCGGCACCTCACGCGCCTGGGTCCTCGTCGCGACGATGAACGTCGCGATGGTCGCGCTCCACATGCCGTCGGCGTCGCATCACCACCTGAGCGGCGTGACCGTCACCGCGACCCCGATGGGCACCGCGATGGCGGCCGCGACGGCGATCGCCGTGCTCGAGGTGTCGATCGCCGTCGGGGTGCTCTACCGCCGCAGCCGGGTCACGGCCCGCCAGTTCGGGGCTATGGCGCCGGGATGACGTCGACGGCGTCCACGTCGGTCTTGATGGGTAGGCGGCGGCCGCTGTCCTCGAGGATCAGCGTTCCGGACGTCGCGGCGGACGCGCCGCCCTGCGGGATGATCAGCGCCCGCTGACCGGGTGCGACGTCGGCCGCCTGCAGCGCCACGGTCCTGGGCTTGGCCTCGACCAGGTTGCCGTCGGCGAACTCCCACACCAGCGGCGAGTAGTAGCTGATCGGGTCGCAGCGCCACGTCGCGAGGCTCAACTCCATCGGCCGGTCCCGGGGCCACCACATGTGCGTCACCCGGGAGCCGGTCGCCGGGTCGGGCGTCGACACGTCGAAGGTCTGCTGCGAGCCGTCCGCGGCCGTGACCACCACCGCGGCATTCCCGCAGTCCGTGCCCGCGGGACGGAACAGGCCGTAGGCCAGCCGGCTGCCGTCGGCGCTCAGCGCGGCCGTGGCGACGGGAGTGTCGGCCTCGGCGGTCCCGAGCGACGCCGGGGGCGCGGTACCACGGACGGCGTAGAGGGTCTCCGGTCCGCCGTCGCCGACACCGGACTCCTCGCGGGCGAGGACGGCGGTGCCACCGCGAGCCGCGAGCAGACGCGGCGGGGTGGCCCCGTCGACGGGGGGAAGGTCGACCTGTCGACGCATCGCGGGTCCGGCGGCGGGGTCGGCCAGGTCGATCTGCATGAGTCGGCCCGGCTGCTCGAGCCACACCAGGACGCTGCCCTCCGCGGTACCGACGCGCACGCCGGGCGGCATCGCGACCGTGCTGGTCTTCCTGGTCGCCACCTCGATCGCCACGACGTCGCCGTCCCCGGTGTGGCCGAAGACGAACCGGCCGTCCTCGGTGATCACGGGATCGCTCGACGGTGCGAAGGTCCCCGGTGCGGATGCGACGACCTCGGTGCCGTCGACCAGGCCGATCTCACCGGCCGCGCGGTAGGCGAGCTGTGGTCCGGCGGGCTCGGGTGAGGCGCTGGTGGTCGGTGCCGTCGGCAGCGTCGGAAGCGTGGGCGGCGGGGTCCCCGGCGGGGTGTCGCAGCCCGCCGCCAGCACCACGGAGAGTGCCAGGACGACGGACACGACCCACGGACTGCGAGTTCTCGAATGTCGGCGAAGCATCGTGCCCATCCAAGCCGAAATCGCCGGTCCGGGTGTAGCCGCCCCCGTGCGCTGCGGCGATGCCGACCGGGGCATGCCATCGTGGATCGGTGACGACTTCCGCACCCGAACCGGTGGGGCGCCTCGGCGCCACGTCCATCGACTGCCCGGACCCCGCCGTCCTCGCGGACTTCTACGGCGCACTGCTCGGGATGCAGCGTCTGGTCGAGTCCCCCGACGGCGGCGTGATCGCCATCTCCGACGGCACGCACGTCCTGGCGATGATGCGAGTCGACCACTACGTCGCCCCGACCTGGCCGGAACCGGGGCAGCTGCAGCAGATGCACCTCGACGTGTCGGTCCGCGACCTCGACGCCGCGGTCGCGGCGGCCGTCGCACTGGGCGCCCGCGAGGCAGACCACCAGACCGCCCCGGGGCGGTGGCGGGTGCTGGTCGATCCGGCGGGCCACCCGTTCTGCCTGACCACCGTCGGCCCGGACTGACGTCAACCCCGAGGGCACTATCCTCGAACCAGTGTCCGAATCGTCCGCGAGCGTTCGCGAGCTGCGCAGCCGCCTCGACGGGCTGACCCTCCGCGACGCCGCCCGGCTGGGCCGCAGACTGCGCGGTGCCACGCCCGAGCAGGCCCGGAGACTCGGCGAGCAGATCACCGCGGCGGAGGCCGTGATCGCCAAGCGCACGGCCGCGATCCCGACGATCACCTACCCCGACCTGCCGGTCAGCGAGCGCCGCGACGACATCGCCGCCGCGATCCGCGACAACCAGGTGGTCGTGGTCGCCGGTGAGACCGGTTCCGGCAAGACCACCCAGCTGCCCAAGATCTGTCTCGAACTGGGCCGTGGGGTGCGGGGCACGATCGGGCACACCCAGCCGCGGCGGCTCGCGGCGAGGACCGTGGCCCAGCGCATCGCCGACGAACTCGGCACCGACCTCGGCGACGTCATCGGCTACACCGTGCGGTTCACCGATCAGGCGAGCGACCGGACGCTGGTCAAGCTGATGACCGACGGCATCCTGCTCGCCGAGATGCAGCGCGACCGACGGTTGCTCGCCTACGACACGCTGATCCTCGACGAGGCGCACGAGCGCAGCCTGAACATCGACTTCCTGCTCGGCTACCTCCGCGAGCTGCTGCCGCGCCGGCCCGACCTCAAGGTGATCGTCACCTCGGCGACGATCGAGCCGGGCCGCTTCGCCGCGCACTTCGGCGGTGCGCCGATCGTCGAGGTCTCGGGGCGCACCTACCCGGTCGAGATCCGTTACCGCCCACTGGAGGTGGAGACGTCGGCGGACGTCGACGAGGACGACCCCGACGGTGACGACGTCCGCACCGAGGTGCGGGATCAGACCGAGGCGGTGGTCGACGCGGTGCGGGAGCTGGAGGCGGAGCTGCCCGGCGACGTACTGGTGTTCCTGTCCGGCGAACGCGAGATCCGCGACACCGCCGAGGCGCTTCGCGACGCCTTCAAGGGGGACCGCCGCTCGACCGAGATCCTCCCGCTCTACGCCCGGCTGCCGACCGCGGATCAGCAGAAGGTGTTCTCGCCGAGCCACTCCGGGCGGCGCGTCGTCCTGGCCACCAACGTCGCGGAGACGTCGCTGACCGTGCCGGGCATCCGCTACGTCGTCGACCCGGGGACCGCTCGCATCTCGCGCTACAGCCGCCGCACCAAGGTGCAGCGGCTGCCGATCGAGCCGATCTCGCAGGCCTCGGCCGCGCAGCGTGCGGGCCGGTCGGGCCGCACCGCGCCCGGCGTGTGCATCCGGCTGTACTCGGAGGACGACTTCGACTCCCGGCCCCGGTTCACCGATCCGGAGATCCTGCGCACCAACCTCGCGGCCGTCATCCTGCAGATGGCGGCGCTGGGGCTCGGCGACGTCGAGGCGTTCCCGTTCCTCGACCCGCCGGAGGCGCGCAGCATCCGCGACGGCGTGACGCTGCTGCAGGAACTCGGCGCCTTCGACCGGCAGGGCGCAATCACCGACGTCGGCCGTCGGCTGGCGCGACTGCCGCTCGATCCACGCATCGGGCGGATGATCCTGCAGGCCGACGACGAGGGCTGCGTCCGCGAGGTCCTGGTGCTCGCGGCGGCGCTGTCGATCCCGGATCCGCGGGAACGGCCCATCGATCGCGAGGAGGCCGCCAAGCAGAAGCACGCACGGTTCGCCGACGAGCACTCCGACTTCGTGTCGTTCCTCAACCTGTGGAACTACCTGTCCGAGCAGCGGCGAGAACGGTCCGGCAGCTCGTTCCGCCGGATGTGCCGCGAGGAGTTCCTGCACTACCTGCGCATCCGCGAGTGGCAGGATCTCACCGGCCAGTTGCGCAGCATTGCAAGGGATCTCGGCATCCGCGAGCAGGACGAGCCCGCCGACCCGGCGCGGGTGCACGCGGCCCTGGTCGCCGGCCTGCTGTCCCACGTCGGCCTACGGGAGGGCGACGGCCGCGAGTACGCGGGCGCACGGAACTCCCGCTTCGTCCTGGCGCCGGGATCGGTGCTCACCCGAAGGCCGCCGCGCTGGATCATGGTGGCCGACCTCGTCGAGACCAGCCGGCTGTTCGGCCGGGTCGCCGCACGCGTCGAACCCGAGGCGGTCGAGCGCGTCGCGGGTGACCTGGTGCAGCGCACGTTCAGCGAGCCGCACTGGGACGCGAAGCGCGGCGCGGTGATGGCATTCGAGCGCGTGACCCTCTACGGGCTGCCGCTGGTACCCCGGCGGAAGGTCGGGTACGCCCAGGTCGACCCGGTCGCGTCGCGCGAGCTGTTCATCCGGCACGCCCTGGTCGAGGGGGACTGGCAGACCCGCCACCACTTCTTCCGCGACAACGCGACGCTGCTCGCCGATCTCGCGGAGGTCGAGGAGCGGTCGCGCCGGCGCGACCTGCTGGTGGGCGACGACGAGGTGTACGCGCTGTACGACGCTCGCGTGCCCGCGGACGTGGTGTCGGCCAGACACTTCGACGCCTGGTGGAAGAAGCAGCGCCACCGCACCCCGGACCTTCTGACGTTCACGCGCGACGATCTACTGCGCAAGGACGAGGCCGTCGACCAGCCCGACGCGTGGCAGACCGGCGACCTGGAGCTGCCCATCACCTACCGGTTCGAACCGGGCGCCGAGGACGACGGCATCACCGTGCACGTGCCGGTCGAGGTGCTGGCCCGGCTCGGCGGTGACGAGTTCGCCTGGCACGTCCCGGCACTGCGGGAGGAACTGATCACCGCGCTGATCAAGTCGCTGCCCAAGGAGTTCCGGCGCAGCTTCGTCCCCGCACCGGATACCGCCCGGGCGATCCTGCCGACGCTGAACCCGGGCGCCGAGCCGCTCCTCGATGCCCTGCAGCGCGAACTCCGCAGGCGCAGCGGCATTCTGGTGCCGATCGACGCGTTCGACCTGACGAAGGTGCCACCGCACCTGCGCGTCACGTTCGCGGTCCAGGCGCCCGACGGCTCGGAGGTGGGCCGCGGCAAGGACCTGGAGGGTCTGAAGGAACGGCTCGCGACGCCGATTCAGAAGGCCGTCGCCGACGCGGTGTCGGGGAGCCTGGCGCGACGCGGGATGCGTTCGTGGCCCGACGATCTCGACGAGATCCCGCGCGTCATCGAGAACACCGCCGCCGGCCATGCCGTGCGGGGCTATCCCGCTCTCGTCGACGTCGGGTCGGCCGTCGACCTCGACGTCTTCGCCTCGCCGGCCGAACAGCAGGCGCGGATGGGGCCGGGCCTCCGCCGGCTGCTCCGCCTCGAGATCACCTCGCCGGTCAAGGCGGTCGAGCGCGCACTCGACCCGCGCACCCGTCTGCTCGTCGGCGCGAACCCGGACGGCTCGCTGGCCGCGCTGATCGAGGACTGCGCCGACGCCGTCGTCGACACGATGGTCACCGCGCCGGTGTGGACGCGTGGTGAGTTCACCGCACTGCGCACGCAGGTCGCCGCCCGTCTGGTGCCGACCACGCTCGACCTCGTCGGCCGCGTCCAGAAGGTGCTGGCCGCAGCACAGGAGGCCCGGCTCGCGCTGCCCGACTCGCCGCCGGCCGCGCAGGCCGAGTCGATCGCCGACGTCCGCGCGCAGCTGGCCCGGCTCATGCCGTCGGGGTTCGTGACCGCCACCGGCGCAACGCGTCTCGCCGATCTCCAGCGCTACCTCACCGCCATCGCCCGCAGGCTCGAACTGCTACCCCGGGCCGTGGGTGCCGACGCCGAGAAGATGGACCGCGTGCACGCCGTGGAGGACGCGCTCGATGCGCTGGTGCGGTCGCTGACCCCGTCGCGTGCGGCGTCGGCCGACGTCCGCGAGATCGGCAGGCAGATCGAGGAGCTGCGGGTGAGCCTGTGGGCGCAGCAGCTCGGCACGCCGCGCCCGGTCAGCGAGCAGCGCATCTACCGGGCCATCGACGCCGTGGTGCAGTAGCTACACCTCCAGGCGCGAGCCGATGATGATGGTGCGCGACACCGGCAGATTGAAGTGCGCGGCCGCGTCGGCGGCGATGTAGGACGTCGTGACGAACAATCGAGTCCGCCAGGGCGACATGGTGGGATGCCCGCAGACCACCAACTCCAGCTTCGACAGGAAGTACGACGCGTGGTCGAGGTCGATCTGCCCCTCGGTCTGCGCCGGGTCGAGCAGCCTCAGTGCCGCAGGCACGTCGGGCCGCTCCATGTAGCCGTAGTGCGCGCTGACGAAGATGACGCCGTCGGCGGCGAGGTCGAGATCGTCGACGGACACCCGCTCCGAATCCGGTATGCGGGGAACGGGGTCTACCTCGAGGGACAAGATCACGACGTGTTCGTGCAGCACGTTGTTGTGTTCGACGTTGGCCCGCATGGCCAGCGGCGCGGTCTCGCTGCCACGGTTGAGGAAGATTGCCGTGCCGGGGATGCGGACCAGCGGCGGGTCGCGGTGCAGCAATCCTGCGACGAACGGACGCAGCGGCCCCTCCACCTCGTTGCGCTTGCGCGTCACGATGGAGCGTCCGCGCTGCCACGTCGTCATCACCGTGAACGCCACCACCGCGATGAGCAGCGGCAGCCACGCGCCGTGCACCAGCTTGGTCAGGTTGGCGGCGAAGAAGAGCAGGTCCACGGTGAGCAGCGCACCGCCGCCGCCCAGCACCAGCCACAGGGGCCAGTGCCACCGCGTCCTGGCGTAGTAGAAGAAGAGCGTCGTCGTGATCGTGATGGTGCCCGTGACGGCCATGCCGAACGCGTAGGCCAGCGCCTCGGACGACCGGAACGCGAAGACCAGGATCAGGACGGCGACCATCAGGACGCCGTTGATCCACGGCACGTAGATCTGGCCGAACGCCGACGCCGACGTGTGCGTGACCCGCAGCCGCGGCAGGTACCCGAGCTGTGCGGCCTGCGAGGCCACCGAGAACGCGCCGGTGATGACGGCCTGCGACGCGATGACCGTCGCCGCGGTCGCGAGGATCACCATCGGCACCAGCGCCCAGTCCGGGGTCAGCAGGAAGAACGGCGCGGTCACCTTCTCCTCGTCGCCCAGGAGCAGTGCGCCCTGCCCGAAGTAGTTCAGCGTGCACGCGGGCAGGACGAGACCGAGCCAGCCGAAGGTGATCGCCTTGCGTCCGAAGTGGCCCATGTCCGCATACAGTGCTTCGGCGCCCGTCACCGCGAGGACGACCGCGGCCAACGCGAAGAAGCCGATGTGGAAGTGACTCAGCATGAAGCCGAGCGCGTACGTGGGCGAGAGCGCCTTGAGGATCTCCGGTTCGCGCGTGATGCCGACGACGCCGCAGGCGCCGATCGACAGGAACCACAGGATCATCACGGGTCCGAAGAACTTGCCGACCGTTGCGGTGCCGCGCCTCTGCACGGAGAACAGCCCGATGATGATGACCGCCGTGATCGGTACGATCCACGGCTCGAGTTCCGGCTCGACGATCTTGAGACCCTCGACGGCCGACAGCACCGAGATGGCCGGGGTGATCATGCTGTCGCCGAAGAACAGTGCCGCGCCGAAGATCCCCAGCGCCGACAGCATCACCGCGTTCCGGCGTCCGTGCGCACCCGATCGTTGACGGAGCAGCGTGATGAGGGCCATGATGCCGCCCTCGCCATGGTTGTCGGCGCGCATCACGACCGTGACGTACGTGAGGGTGACGATCAGCATCACCGACCAGAAGATCAGCGAGACGATGCCGTAGATGTGGTCGCGGGCGATGGGCACCGGGTGGGGATCGCTCGGATCGAAGACGGTCTGAAGGGTGTAGATCGGGCTGGTGCCGATGTCGCCGAACACCACGCCGAGGGCCCCGACGACGATGCCCGTCGACAACTTGGGTTTGGCAGACACCGGTGGATCGTAAGCGCGGCACCCCGTCGCGAGGAGGCGCCTTGCCCGAAGACGTCACACACGAAGAAGGGGCACCCGCGTGGCGGGTGCCCCTTCGTACGTGCTGAGGTCAGCGGCTCTGATGCACCGTCGTGTCGACGTGCGGAGCGCTGGCCGAGTTCGTGATCTGGTCGAGCCAGGTGTGGTGGTCGATCCCAGCAGAGGCGGGCGCAGCGAGTCCGAGGACTGCTGCAGCAAGGCCGCCGGCGATGACCGTGGTGAATCCGAGCTTCTTCATTTTCGTGTCACTTCTTTCGTATCGATCTATTGAGTTGTACGAGCCGTGGCGCCTGTGTCGCGGTCCGAAACGTTGTCGCCGTTCCGACTTCTCTCGAGTCGTCCCGGTCTGCTGGGTGTAACTGGCGTGTTACGAGTTTGATTCCGCACGAGTGCAACGTTTCTCGCGGACGTGAGAGACGACACAGCCCCGCGGAAAGGAGTCCTGCGACACACGGCCGACGGGCCCGGAGTAGCGTCTGGCAGGTGAAGGGGTCCGCGACGCTCGAGATGGCCGCCTCGCCGAGGACGGTCTGGGACGTGGTGGCCGACGTCCGCAACACCGGCCGCTTCTCACCCGAGGTGTTCGACGCCGAATGGCTCGACGGCGCGACCGGCCCCGCCATGGGCGCTCGGTTCCGCGGTCACGTCAAGCGCAACGAGATCGGACCCGTGTACTGGACGACCTGCCGGGTCACCGCTTGCGAGCCCGGTCGCGAGTTCGGCTTCGCGGTGATGATCGGCGACCGCGCCGTCAACAACTGGCATTACCGCTTCACGCCGAAGGGCGACGGCACGGAGGTCACCGAGTCGTTCTGGTTGCCGCTCCCGCGGCTGGTGAGCGTCTTCGAACCGCTGTACTTCCTGCGCCGCCGCCGCAACGTCCGCGACATGGGCAAGACGCTCGCCAGGATCAAGGACTACGTCGAGCAGACCTAGGACGCCGCGCGCTTGCGGGCCTTGCGCTTCAGCGCCTCGGGCAGGGCGTCGGCGACCAGCAGGCTGGGCATCAGGTCGGGTTCGAGCATCATGGCCCGGTACACGGTGCCGATCGTGACGTCGTGGTCCGGGCGGTGCACGATCTCGACGGCGTCACCGGCCCGGACGTGTCCGGGTTCGATGATCCGCAGGTAGGCGCCGGGGCTGCCGCCGTGGGTGAAGGTCTTGATCCAGCCGCGGATCCCGAGCCGGACCTCGAACGTGCGACACGGCGTCCGCGGGCGGGTGACCTCCAGGACCAGCCCGTCGGACCCGATGCGCCAGCGCTCGCCGATCAGCGCACCGGTCACGTCGACGCCCGACGTGGTGACGTTCTCACCGAACGTGCCGTTCGGGAGTTCGCGTTCCAGACGCTCCTGCCAGACGTCGAGGTCCTCCCGGGCGTAGGCGTACACGGCCTGATCGTCGCCGCCGTGGTACTTCCTGTTGCCGATCGAGTCGCCGACGATGCCGCTGCCGAGGCCGTCGCGCATCGACCCGGGTGGTCGGACCTCCACGGGGCCGTCGACGGGCCGCTTGTCGATACCCGTCGTCGCAGCGCGGACGCCCGGGCTCACGTGGGCGCTGTTCACCGTCAGAACCGATGCCATGGCCCGAGATTACGGGGCGCCGCGGGTTGCCGCCGCGTCCTCCAGGAGCTGACGCAGCTGGTCGAGCGGGTCCCCGGGTAGCAGGATGCGCTCCTGGTCGTCGGTGTCGCGGTTCGAGCCGGCGGTCGGCGGGGGTGCGCCACCCGGTGGCGGCGGTGGCGGCGCGGCCGGTGGGGGCGGCGGCGGAAGGGGGCGCTCGAGCAGCGCGATCTTGCCGTTCAGCCGCTGCGCGGACCCGGTCAGTACGTCGCGGCGTTCGGCGTCGGGTTCGTCCGGCTCGGCGAAGCACCGAGCCGGGCCCCCGGTGACCGTCGCGAGTGCGCTGCGGTAGCGCCCGAGGGCGCCCGGCCCGTCACCGACGCCGACGAACTGGTCGCCGCGCGTCTCCGCGACCAACGCGAGGTTGGTCAGGGCCGGGCACGTCGCATCGTGGGCGACGGCGGTCGCGAAGTGTTCCTCCGCGTCCTCGAGCCGGCCCTCGAGCACCGCCAGCGACCCCGCGGCGAAGGCCGTCGAATAGGGGTCGACGACGTCGAGCACCTGCATCGTCGACACGTCGTCACGCAGAGCCTCGACGTCGCGGCGCTGGTAGTCCTCGACCGCCGATCCGCCGGCCAGGGCCATCGACGTCAGCTTGGCGACGATCAGCAGGACCAGGACGACCACCGGGGCCGACCAGAGCAGCAGTCGCGTGCGTCCGACGTTCCTCACGGCAGGACCCCCCGCGCCCGCGAGCGACGGAGGTCGCGCAGCGCCAGCGTCAGCTCGACCAGCAGCAGCACGGCCGCCAGCAGCGCGGGCGCCCAGTAGACCTCGATCGGCCGGGACGACCCGGTGATCTGGTCGTCGCCGCCGACGTCGATGACACCGGCGCTGAACGGGTCCTCGGACCGGCCGCGGTCGACGAACGGCACGCCCAGCTGATCGGCGACCCCGCGCAGCGCGTCGACGTCGATGCTCGAGCGCACCGTCGGGTCCTGCGGGATGGGCCTGCCCGCGCTGCCGCCGTAGCCGAGGACCGCGCCGCCGTCGACGGTGCCCTCGGCGGGGTCGAAGCGCCGCTGCGGTGCCTCCGACCCGCCTGCGCCCGCACCGAGGTAGTACACCAGGTTCTCGGCGCGCGGAAACTGCTGCTTGGCCGCGATGAGCTGATAGCGCAACACGTTTCCCGCGGCGGCGACGTTGGCCAGCCGCGGATCCTCACCGGGGTAGGGCTGGGTGGCCGCCAGTACGGGCCGAAGGCTGAAGGTGTCCGGCGACAGCGGCCATTCGAGCGACGGCCCCGAGGCGAACGCGACGACGGCGAAGCGCGCGTCGGGGTACCGATCGATCAACGCGGCCATGTCGGCGCGCGCGGCGGCCATCCGGCTGCGACCGCCGCCGGCGTCGGTGACGGCCATCGCCGGCGACCGGTCGACGACGAGGAAGACGTTGGGCTGCCCGTCGGCCGCCCCCGCCGGGGTGGTCTGCTCGTCGGCGCCGAACACCGGCCGCACGGCCGCCACCAGCAGCAGGATGATCGCTCCCGTCACGGCGGCCCAGCGCCACCGCGTCGTCGAGGAGCGTCGCAGCGCGACGATGCGGGCCGCCACCACCACCGCCGCGACCAGGAACAGCAGGACGGGAGGCAGCACGGGATGCACGGTCATCGGCGCACCACCAGGGGGACCAGCGAGAGCGCGGTCAGCGCGGCCAGGGCGACGAGCAGGGGGACGTCCGGCGATTCGGGTGCCGCCGCGCGGATCCGCGTCTCCACCTCGGGCGTGGGGACGGGAGGGTTGGCGCGGATCTCCTCGAGCTGCTGCGCGACGTTCGACTCGGCCGCGACGTACCGGCCGCCGGTGGCGCGGGCCAGGTCGCTCAGGACGTCGTCCGGCGTGGTGGTGATGACGTTGACCTGAACGCCCGCCGTCGTCGCCAGCTCCGTCAGCCGGGAGGCCCCGACGATCGCCGGACCGGAGTCGCGCGTGCGGCCCGGGCCGACGTAGACGATGGAACGTCGTTGCGGCGCAGGCTCGTCGAAGCCCGGGAAGCCGGTCAGGCAGAGGGCCAGCAGGTCGTCGACGCCCTCGGCATAGTTGACGTACCGCACGTCGGGCGCGAAGTCACCGCGCCGGTCATCGACGTCGGCGTCCGTCACGGGCGCGGCGTAGTCGGCGAACCTCCCTGCGGCGTACTGGTGGTCCCGCGTCAGGGGGATCACCCGGCGGTTGGGTGACGTCAGTCCGATGCGCTGGGTGTCGAACGTCGGCACACGGGCCGCGAAGAATCGCAGCGTCGCCTCGAGTCGGCGGTCGCCGAGAGGTGCTCCGGCGCAGACCATCACGTCCTCGGGTTGGCCGGCGGCGGCGTCGTGGGCGGCGGTCGGCAACCCCGTCGGGCGTGCCGCCACCACCACCGCGGCGGCCGCGGCGACGGCGAGCAGCACCAGCGTGGCGATCGTCGTGACCGTGCGGCGTCGGACCGCGCGCACGTAGGCGGGCAGCCGGGTCAGCCTGTCGACGTTCGCCAACGGCCGCAACCGGCGGCGGTCGTCGATGGGCAGCAACAGCGCGACGACGATGCCCACCGCGAGCGCGAGGCACGCGACGATGACGACGAGCCACCAGGTCAGCTCCACGACGAGATCAGCTCCTCGGTGGCGCCGGGGAGTGCGGCGGCGTCCTCGGTCGACCGCGCGTTGAACTGAACGTCGTTGAGTCGCAGCAACAGTGGTGCCGCCGGTGCCAGCTCGCCCGCGGCGACCTGGTCGACCTGCATGTAGTGCGCGCGCGTGCCGGTGTGCCGGTGCAGGAACTCGCGCAGGATGCGGCTCAGTTCGGCGGCCGCTGCCGGACCCGTGAGGTCCCCGCCGTTCAGGCGTTCCCCGACGCGTCGGGCGTCACGGGCGAAGCGGCGACGGGTCAGGGCCGCGTTCGCACGCGCCACCACGCCCGGCTTCGCGTCGCGCTCGGACGTCGCGGTCGTGGTGAGGACGGCGACGTACCAGCCGACCACCAGCAGCGTCAGTATTCCGGCCACCCACAGCCACGCCGACGACGGCGACGCGGGACCGACGACGAAGCGCAGCAGGTCATCCGGCACGGGCCAGCACCCCGGTCATCCCGATCAGGCCCCTGCGGATGCCACGGCTGCCCGCGATCAGTGCGTAGGGCACGGCGTGGGCGGTCATGGACTCGTAGAGCGCCTCGCGCCGTGCGCGCTCGGCCTCCTCGTAGGCGGCGATGACGTCGCGCCCCAGGTCGGTCCTGCCGAGGACCGTCGCGCCGTCGGCGACGTCGTACCCCACCACGTCGGCGTCCATGGGATCGTCGGGGCCGGCGATCGCCGGGTGGTCGACCGTCATCGCCCACATCACGTCGTGCCGGGCCGCCAGCCGGGTCAGCAGCTCGTCGAGCCGGTCGTCGACCTCGGGTTCGTCGGACACGACCACGACCAGGTGGCGATGACGGTAATGTTCTGCCACCCAACGCAACTGGGTCACCACGTCGCTCCGCCCGGGGTGGTCGCACGCGTGGTCGAGGTAGCGCTGCAGCATGTACTCCAGGTGCGTCTCACCCCGTCGCAATCGGATGTCCACGCACCCCCTCCCGTCACCGAACACCATGCCGATCTCGTCGGACCGCGGGAGCGTGATCAGGCCGAGGGCGCCGATGACGTTGGCGGCCACCTCGCGCTTGACCTCACCCGACGGGCTGAGTCCGGCGGTGTTGCGGCCCGCGTCGGCCACCACCAGGATCTTGTGGTGCTTCTCGGAGACGAAGCGCTTGATCAGGACGTTGCCCGAACGCGCCGTCGCCTTCCAGTCGATGTCGCGGACGTCGTCGCCCGGGACGTAGGGCCGCAGGTCGTCGAACTCCAGGCTGCGGGTGTGGACCAGCGAGTAGCGGCCGCCCTCCAGCAGACCGCTGACGTCGCGACCGACGTAGGCCTTGGCGCGGTCGAGATGCCGTCCCATGCCTCAGGGCACCCGCACGGCGCCCACCACGGCGTCCACCACGACGTCCGGCGTGATGCGCTGGCTCGCGGCCTCGAAGCCGAGGATCAGGCGGTGCCGCAGCACCCGGTGGGCCAGGTCGGCGACGTCCTCGGGCATGACGTGGGCGCGGCCGCGCAGCAGTGCCAGGGCCCGGGCGGTCCGGCAGAACGCGATGGTGGCCCGCGGGCTCGCGCCGTACTCGACCAGTCGCGCCATGCCGGACGGCAGGTGCTCCTCCGGGACGCGGGTGACCTCGACCAGCCTGCTGGCGTACTGGATCAGCGCACGGTCCATGTGCACGGCGGCCGCGACATGCTGCACTTGCAGTACGTCGTCCAGATCCACCGCCGGCGGCATGCGGTGCCGACGCTCGTACAGGCCTGCGTCCATCCGGGAGATCACCTCGACCTCCTCGTCGGCGGTCGGATATCCGACGATCTCCTTGAGCATGAACCGGTCGGTCTGCGCCTCGGACAGGGGATAGGTGCCCTCCTGGTCCACCGGGTTCTGCGTCGCGATCACCAGGAACGGATCGGGCAGCGGGTACTCGGTGCCGGCGATCGTGGTCTGGCGCTCCTCCATGGCCTCGAGCATCGCGCTCTGGGTCTTGGCGCTGGACCGGTTGATCTCGTCGAGGAGGACGACGTTGGCGTGCACCGGGCCGAGCTGCGTCACGAACCGGTTGGTGGCCGACTCGTAGATCTGGGTGCCGACGATGTCGCTGGGCAGCAGGTCCGGCGTGCACTGGATGCGCCGGAACTCGCCGCGGATCGACTCGGCGACGACGCGCGCGGCGGTGGTCTTCGCCAGCCCCGGGAGACTCTCGATCAGCAGGTGACCGCCGGCCAGCAGGGAGACCAGCATCGACTCCCGCAGGTGCAGCTGGCCCACCACCTTCGCCGAGAACGCACCCGCGACAGCGTCCACCGTCCGCAGGGCGCCGTCCACGTCGGAGCGGTCGAGTTGAGGTCGCGCTGCTGTCATGAATCCTTCCGGTCCCGGCCGTCGGGGCTGATCATGATTACCCGAGCGAGCGGTTTTCAAGCCCCGGCGTCGATGGGCACCCGCCGCTCCCGGTCCGACGGGGGCCAGACGTAGGGCAGGTCGTCCGGCACGTCGCCGAACAGCGGCCGATAGTAGGCGGGGTCCTTCTTGACCAGTGCCGACCGGTGGCTGAGGTGGAAGTCGTGGTCGCCGAGCCACGGGGGTAGCTCGTGTTCGGCCGCGAGAACCGCCTGGTCACGGGCACCGATGAGACCCGTCGTGCGCTCGAGGTCGACCAGCAGGGTGGCGGCGGTCGTGTCGGCGTGCCCGCGGGCGGCCCAGGCCTCGCAGATGGTCAGCCCGTAGCGGACGAGGGCCTCCTCGTACCCCGCCCACATGGCGGCGGCGGGATGCCTGCGCCAGCCGTACCCGGGCACGACCAGCGCACGAAGCACCTGGATGTTCTCCGCGCGCTGTTTGCCGAGCCTGCGCGAATCGAGCCGCGCGGCCGATTCGGCGAAGTCCGGGTAGGGCAGGAACGTCTGCATGGGGTCCGGATACCCGCATCGAGCGGTGCCAATGTGCACCCGAGGCGGGCGAACCGTAGGTTCATGGGCGTCATGCTGGCTCTCCTCCTACCCCTCATCGGGTTCGCGTTCCTGGACTCGCTGAACGTCCTCAACCTCGGGGTGACCACGGCAGTCGTGTACGACAGCCGGCTGAGCCGCAGGTCCCCGCTGCCCGCGGGGGTCAGCTTCATCGCGGGCGTGTTCGCCGCGACCGCCACGTTCGGCGTGCTGACGGTCTTCGGGTTGAGCTTCCTCACCGACCGCGCCGACGTCGACGTGACGCCCACCGTCAGGTACTGGGCGCAGCTCGTGCTCGGACTGGTGCTGATCGCCGTCGCGGCGTTCTCCGGCCGGGCCTCCGGCGTGGCCCCACCGGAGCGCGTCGTTCGGGCGGCCCGGCGCAACCCCTGGCTGTTCGTGATCGTGGGACTGGCGGTGGGGTTCGGCCAGTCCGCGACCTCGGTGCCGTACCTGAGCGCGCTGGCGCTGATCTCGGCGCACCAACCCATCCCGTTCGCATGGCCGGTGCTGGTGCTCGGCTACTGCGCCGTCGCGCTGTCGTTCTCGGTGTTCGTGCTGGCGCTGTCGACGGTGCGGACCATCCGGGCGCGTCGCGTGCAGCGCCACCTCGTCCGGGCGATCACGCGGTTCGGCCCGCCGGTGGTGCGCGTCCTGTTCGGCATCATCGGCGTGGTGCTCGTCGTCGGCGCGCTGCTGAACCATGGGGCGCTGTTCTAGGGCCCCGGTCCTTCACACCAGGGCGACGGCCCGGCTCGGCTGGTCGCGGAGGCGCTCGGCATCGCGGCCAGGCGGGACGCCGAACAGCCGGCGGTACTCGCGGTTGAACTGCGACGGGCTGTCGTAACCGACGGTGTGGCCGATGCCCGCGACGTCGCCTGGGCGCGCGAGCAGCAGCGACCGGGCGTGTTGAAGCCGGATGCACTTCTGGAACTGCAGCGGAGTCATGGCCGTCACGCCACGGAAGTGGCGGTGGTACGCCGACGAGCTCATGCCTGCCATGCTCGCCAGGTCGTCGATGCGGACCGGCTGGGCGTAGTTGTTGCGCAGCCAGCTGATGGTCCGGCTGACGTGCGCGAGATTGCCGTCCGCTGAACCGATCTGACGCAGTGTCGGACCCAGGGGGCCGGTCAGCACCCGCCACAGGATCTCCCGTTCGATCAACGGTGCCAGGACTGCGGCATCATCGGGCCGGTCGAGGAGGCGGAGCATGCGGGCGACGGCGTCGAGCAGGTCGACGTCGGCGTCACCGGTAGTGATGGCGGACTCGGGATGCTCTGTGCGCCTGCGTCGTTCGCCTGGCGCGCGCAGCATCAGCGCGGCGATCTCGGCGGGCCGGAGTGCCAGGCCGAAGCCGAGCGAGGGCGATGCCGCGCTGGTGTCGACGTAGTGGCCCGTGACGGGCACCGTGGCCGCGACGAGTAGGCAATGGCCGGCCCGGTACTCGTACGTCCGGTCGCCCAGCAACAGGCGCTTGCCGCCCTGGGCCATGACGACCAGCAGGGGCTCGGTGAGCGTGTAGTCGGGAGTGGATCCATCGGTCGCCACCTTCGACAGCAGCACGCCGTCGATGGAGGTGGTCATGTCCGGGCGGGCGTGGCGTGCGATGCGGTCACCGATCTCGGCGAGCAGTGCGGCGCGGGTGTGCACTGCTCGATCATCCCGAAGTCGACAGAATCGTGCAAGAGAGTGCAGTGATCGATCTACCGCGTCCGCTCGGTCGCGCATTGAATGTAGACATCCAAACGCACTGCTAGGAGATGAATTCATGTCACTCGCTCACTACGTCACCCTCGGCCGGTCCGGACTCCGGGTCAGCCCGTTCGCGCTCGGCGCGATGACATTCGGCAATGACCCAGGCGGCGCGGGAACCTCCGTCGAGGAGTCCGAGCGCATCCTCGAGACGTATCTCGACCTCGGCGGGAACTTCGTCGACACCGCGAACTTCTACACCAACGGCCACTCCGAGAAGATCCTCGGCGACTGGTTCGCAGCCCGGCCCGGCAGGCGCGAGCACGTGGTGCTGGCGTCGAAGTTCTTCACCAACATGCACCCCGGCGACCCGAACGGCGGCGGTGCGGGACGGTCGTCGATCCGCGCCCAACTTCGCGAGACGCTACGCCGGCTGAACACCGACTACCTCGACGTGTACTGGATGCACAACTTGGACAGGCACACTCCGATCGAGGAGACGATGTCGACCCTCGACGACCTCGTCCGCGCGGGCACCATCCGCTACGTCGGGTTCTCCAACACCCCGGCCTGGGTGACCGCACGGGCTCAGACCACCGCGCTGCTGAGGGGGTGGGCACCGCTGATCGCCCTGCAGGTCGAGTACTCGCTGCTCGCCCGAACCGTCGAGGGCGAACTGGCACCGCTGGCGCAGGACACCGGCATGGCACTGGTCCCGTGGAGTCCGCTGAAGAACGGCTTTCTCTCGGGCAAGTACCGGCGCGGGTCGGCGGTCACCGACTCGGCCCGCGCCGAATTCGTTGGCGGGCCGTCCGACGACGAGTTCCGCGTCATCGAGGCGGTCGCCGACGTGGCCGCCGAGGCCGGCGTCTCCTCGGCCGCCGTCTCGCTGGCGTGGTTGCGCTCACGACCGGGCACCGTGGTGCCGATCATCGGGGCGCGGCGCCTCGAACACCTCACCGCCAACCTCGCCGCGCTGGACGTGACGCTCACCGACGCGCAGATTGCACGCCTGGACGACGCGTCGGCCCCCGCGCTGAGCTACCCCGCCGCGCTCAACGGAGACATGGCCACGATGCTGCAGTTCGCGGGCACCACGGTCGACGGACGCCAGTCGACGGTCTACCCGCCTCTGCTGGCCAGTGACGTCAGGTACTAGCCGTCGTAATAGTCCGCGCCGCGGGAGAACTCGACGAACGTGCACGCCTCGTCACCCACGGACCATGCGTCGTGACCGGGCGGCAGCAGCATGACGTCGCCCGCGGCGAACACCTCCTCCGACCCGTCGGCCATCCGCACGCCGAGCGCGCCGCGGGTGACCAGCGCGACGTGCGGCAGCTCGCAGAGATCGGTGCCCGCGTAGTCCTTGAGGTCGTTGGACCAGCGGGCACCCTTGCCGAACGTCACCTCCGTCACCGAGACGCCGGCGAGTTCGGCCGTGCGCTTGGAGATGAGGCCGTGTACGTCACTCTCGACGTCCGCGAGACGGGCCTTCTGCATGGCGGGGTGGTAGGTGCTCATCGGCGCATTCCACCACGCGCAGGCGTCCTTGCCCAGTGTTGGGGGCGCCGAGACTGCAGTGGCATCGCAGTTTTCCGACTGGGAGCGATCTCACCGCAGTCTCGGCGGAGGATGTGGCGCGCTAGGCGGACCTGCCGTCGGCGACCCGCGGCGGACGATCGGCAGTCGCGACGTCGAGCACCAGCTCGGCCACCCGGTTGCGGTGCTGCTCGGCGTTGCCCAGCAGTGCCGCGTCGGTGGTCGCTCGCTTGTAGTAGAGGTGCGCCTGGTGCTCCCAGGTGAACCCGATGCCGCCGTGCACCTGGATCGTGTCGGTCGCGACCCGGGTGAACGCCGCCGAGCACACCGCCTGCGCGATGCTCGCCGCCAGCGCCGGATCGTCGGTGCCGTCGGACAGCGCCCACACCGCGTGGTACGCCGCGGACTGCGCGTGCTCGACCTCGACGAGGAGGTCGGCGAGCTTGTGCTTGACGGCCTGGAACGAGCCGATCGGCCTGCCGAACTGCAGCCGGGTCTTCGCGTACTCGACCGACAGATCGAGCAGATGCCGTGCGGCGCCCACCTGTTCGACGGCCAGCAGCGCGGACCCCACCTGGAGGGCGTGCTCGATGACCCGCACCGCCTCGTCGGGTGCGGCCACCAGCGTGGCCGGGGCGTCGGTGAACTCGACGTCGGCCTGCGGCCGGGTCAGGTCCAGCGTGTTCAGCGAAGTGCGTTGCACTCGAGCTGAAGTCGTGTCGACGGCGAACAGTGCGACGCCGTCCGGTCCGGTGGCCGCGACCAGTAGATCGTCGGCGACGGTGCCGTCCACGACGCGCGTCGCCGTCCCGGTCAGCGTCCAGTCGTCACCCGATGCCGTCGCGGTGACGGCGACGTCGGCCGGGTCGAAGCCGCCCGCACGGTCGGCGACGGCGACCGCGGCGGTCCGCCTGCCCTCGATCAACTCGGCGAGCAGGGCGTCGCGCGCCGGCCCGGCCGACGCCGCCACCAACGCCGGGATGGCGAGGTACACCGTGCCGAACAGCGGTCCGCAGGCCAGCGAAGCGGCGAGCCGCTCGACGGCCACGGCCTGATCGACGAGTGAACCACCCACGCCCCCATCGGCTTCCGGCACCGACAGGCCGAGTACGCCGAGTTCGGCGCCGAGCCTGCCCCACACCGCGCGGTCGAACGGCGGGTCGGATTCCATGAGCCTGCGCACCGTCGCCTCGTCGAAGTGGTCGCCGCAGAAGCCGCTGACCGCTGCGCGCAGTTGAGCCTGCTCGTCGGTGAAGATGAATGGCTCAGCCACGAGGGATCTCCTTCCAGGGCATGCCGGCATCGGCACGCAGATCGCCTGGCAGGCCAAGAATGCGCTCACCGAGGATGTTTCGCATGACTTCCGAGGTGCCACCCTCGATGGTGTTGGCCCGGCTGCGCAGGAACCGCTGCTGAATCGGTCCACGCCAATCGGATTCGTTCTCCGGATCACGACCCGAGCTGTAGCCGTGGTAGAGCGTGCCCTCGGTTCCGAGCAGGTCCATGCAGAACTGGTAGATCAGCTGGTTCAGCTCGGCGCCGACCATCTTGCCGATCGAGCCCTCCGGACCGGGGCCGCCCATCGTGGCCGCGGCGCGCGACCGCTCCGACGTCAGGCGCTGCGCCTCGGACCGCAACCACAACTGCGTCAACCGATCACGCAGCACCGGGGTGTGCAGGTCCGGCCGCGCGGCCCACAGGGAGACGGCCTCGGAGATGGTGCCCGCTCCGCGGCGACTGCCGCTGCCGCCGAGCGCGCTGCGCTCGTTCATCAGCGTCGTCATCGCGACGTTCCAGCCGTTGCCGACGGCACCCAGGCGGTGCGCGTCGGGGATGCGGGCGTCGGAGAAGTACACCTCGTTGAACTCGGCCTGGCCGGTCATCTGGCGCAGCGGCCGCGTCTCGACGCCGGGTCCGTGCATGTCGACGACGAAGTAGGTGAGGCCCTTGTGCTTCGCGACGTCCGGGTCGGTACGGGCGAGCAGCAGGCCCCAGCGGGCGCGGTGGGCGAGGCTCGTCCACACCTTCTGCCCGTTGATCACCCAGTCTTCGCCGTCCGGCACCGCCGACGTCGCCAGGCCGGCGAGGTCGGACCCGGCGCCGGGCTCGGAGAACAGCTGGCACCAGATGTGCTCGGTGCTGGCGAGCGGTCGCAGCCACGACTTCTTGAGGTCGTCGTCCTGGGCGTGCTCGCGGATGGTCGGCGCGGCCATGCCGTAGCCCATCGGGTTCAGGCCCAGCGGGACCGGACCGCCTGCGCCCTGCAGCACGCCGTCGGCGACCGCCTGCAGTCGCCGCGACAGGCCGAGACCGCCGAAGCCCTCGGGGAAGTGCACCCAGGACAGGCCCGCGTCGTAGCAGGCGGCGAGGTACTCGGGAATGGGGACGGACTTCGGATCGTGTTCGGCGACCACCCGCTGTGCGAGGTCGGCGACGCGATCGACATCAGCATCGTTGCTCATCTGGCCACGATAGAAGTCGACACCCGTCAAGTGACGGCGGGGGGTGCTTGCGGCGCGAGCGTGCGTCAAGTCGGGTTCTGGCGCGGCGTGTCCCCCGCAGACACGCACGCTCGCCGGAGGAGGTGGGGCCCGCTCAGCGCACCCGGGGGAGTTCGGCGGCGATCGCGTCGAGCAGGGCGGGGTAGCGCCTGGCCTCGCGGTGGCCGCCGGGCTTGCCGCTGCTGATGATGCCCGCGGACAGCCGGCGTGCCGGGTCGGCCCACACCGCGATGTTCACCAGCCCGGTGTGGCCGAACGCGTCGGGCGCGTTCCGGCCGAACGGCCCGAAGCGGTCGGAGCCCAGCATGAACCCGGTGCCCCAGCGCAGCGGTATCAGGCCGGTCGCGACGTCGGGCCGCAACCGGCGCACCTGCCGCGTCGCCCCGCGCAGCGTCTCCGGCGACATGACCCGGACGCCGTCGAGTTCCCCACCCCTGCGCCAGATCTCGGCGAACCGGGACAGCTCGTCCGCCGTCGAGACGGTGTTGGACGACGGCAGCACGCCGGTCAGGTAGCGCTCGGTGTTGGTGAACGGGATGAGCTGCTGGGTGGTGCCGCCGATCGCGATCTTGAACGCCTTGGCCATCGGCGCAGGGAGCGGCTTGCCGGTCGCATGGCTCGGCGCGACCAGCGGAACGTCGGCCGAGGCGACGCCGTAGTTGGTCCAGCGGAAGCCCAGCGGCTCGAGGATGTCGGTGGCCAGGATCTCGCGGATGTTGCGGCCGGTGGCCGCCGAGACGATCTCGCGCATCAGCGGGCCCCACGTCAGCGCGTGGTAGACGTGCACCAGTCCCGGCCTGTAGATCGGCTTGAGCTTGCCGAGCATCTCGCGGGCGTACTCGCTGTCGTCCATCCGCTTGACGTCCGGGCGCGGCCCGGTCGCGAAGGGCACACCCGCGCTGTGGGTCATCACGTGCCGGATCGTGGTGCGGTCCTTGCCGTGGCTCGTGTAGGTGGGCAGGTAGTCGCACACCCGGTCGTCGAGCGAGAACGCGCCGCGCTCGACGAGCATGTGCACCACGGTGGTCGTGATGCCCTTGGCCGACGAGTACGCGCAGAACGGCGTCTCGGTCGTGACCGGCACGAGGTCGGCGTCCGGCGGATCGTCCGGTCCGTTGCCCCACCCGTGACCGATCGCGCGGTTGAGCACCACCCGGCCGTCGACGCGCAGGCAGACCTGGATAGCCGGGTGCATGCCGGCCCGGTACCAGTGCCGGGCCTTCTCCCAGATGCGATCGACCGCTCCCGCGGGAAGCAGGGCATGGTCCTCGGTGCCGACCGCGGTGATCGCCTCGAGGGCCTCGTCGGAGCGGGCGGGGACGCGAATTCGACCGTCTTCAGACACGTCCGACAGGTTACGGCCAGCTCGCCGAACGCCCCTCGCCGTCGAACTAGAACGTGTTACAGTTCGCCGACTTCCGAGCCGGAGGAGACCGTTGACCGAGACCCCCGTGACGAGATCCAAGGCGGCGTCGCTCGCCATCGTCACCCTCGCCTACGTGATCGTCGTCGCGGTGGCGGGGGCATGGCTGCTGTGGGGCCCCACGACCGGACGGCTCTGGCTCGACACCCTGATCGCCGACGTCCTGGGCACCGTGGTGGTGTTCGCGTTCAGCCGCGCCTACCGCAACTCCAGCTTCTACGACGCCTACTGGAGCGTCATCCCACCGCTGCTGCTCCTCTACTGGTGGAGCCAGGCGGGCCCGGACGTGGACCGGCTGCGGTGCTGGCTGGTCGCGATCGTGGTGGTGCTGTGGGCGATTCGCCTCACCGGCAACTGGGTGTACACGTTCCCCGGCCTGCACCACGAGGACTGGCGCTACCCCATGTTCCGCGACCGCGCGGGACGGCTCGAGTTCGTCGCGGACCTCGTCGCCATCCACCTCATCCCCACCCTGCAGGTCTTCGGTGGCATGGTGCCGGTCTACGTGGCGGTGACCCGCCCCGGCGACGGCATCGCCTGGCTGATGATCGTGGCGTTCGTGATCGGCATCGCGGCGGTGACGCTCGAGTTCGTCGCCGACGGGCAGATGCACCGGTTCGCGCGGGTACGCCAACCCGGCGAGGCGATGGATCGCGGACTGTGGTCGTGGTCGCGGCACCCGAACTACTTCGGCGAGTTCGCCTTCTGGCTGTCGCTCGGCCTGTTCGGCGTCGCCGCGGCGCCCGCGGACTGGTGGTGGGTGATGGCGGGTGCGGTCGTCATGCTCGCGCTGTTCCTCGGCGCCAGCATCCCGATGATGGAGGAGCGCAGCCTCGCGCGCCGCCCCGAGTACTCCGACGTCGTCGACCGGGTCTCGAAGTTCGTGCCGTGGCCGCCGAAGCGGTCGGGGGCCCGACGGTGAAGCGCGTCGTCGTCGCCGGGCTCGGCGACAGCGGTGTGCTGACGGCGATCCGGCTGGCCAAGACACCGGGCGTCGACGTCGTCGGCATCTCGGCGAAGCCCGCACTGGTCAGTGGTCAAGAACTGGGCTGGCGGATCAGCAGGCCCGACCACTGGGCCGAGCACAACTGGATCTCGTTCGACAGGTTCCACGGTCTGGACCGGGTGCGCACCGTGCACGGCACGCTGACGGGCCTCGATCCGGTGGGCCGCAGCGTCTCGGTACGGACCGCGGCGGGCACCGAGGTGGCCGAGGGCTACGACGCGCTGATCATCTCGACCGGCGTCACCAACGGCTTCTGGCGGCAACCGACGCTCCAGTCCGCCGACGAGATCGGCGCCGACCTGCGCGCCGCCCACGATCGGCTCGCGGCCGCGTCGTCGGTGATCGTGGTCGGCGGCGGCGCCGCGGCCGTCAGCAGTGCGGCGAACGTCGCCCGCACGTGGCCCGGCACCCGCGTCGGGCTGTACTTCCCGGGCGATCGCGCGCTGACCCAGTACCACCCGCGGACGTGGGCACGCGTCGAACGCCGGCTGCGCGAGGCCGGGGTGACGCTGCACCCGGGCCACCGCGCGGTGATGCCCGACGGCTTCACCGGAGACGCCATCACCGACGACCCGATCGAGTGGAGCACCGGCCAGCCGGCTGCCTCCGCGGACGCCGTGCTGTGGACGGTCGGCCGGGTGCGGCCCAACACCGAGTGGCTGCCGTCGAGCCTGCTCGACGACGACGGGTTCGTCCGCGTGACGCCCGACCTGCGCGTCGCGGGTCAGTCCGGGGTCTTCTCGGTCGGGGACGTCGCGGCCACCGACCCGCAGCGCAGTTCCGCGCGCAACCGGGCCGACGGGCTGCTGGCCTACAACGTCCTCGCCGACTTCGAGGGCCGGCCGCTGCGCACGTACCGCCCGCCGACGACGCGGTGGGGCTCGATACTCGGCATCCAGCGCGACGGCCTGGAGGTGTTTGCGCCCAATGGTCGGGCGTTCCGATTCCCGGCCTGGTCGTTCGAACGCGTCCTGATGCCGTGGATCGTCCGGCGCGGCATCTACCGCGGCATCCGGGACACACCGGCCGTCTGACAACCGCTCAATGGCGCGGAACCACTTGAGTATCCTCGACGCATCGTCAATATCTTCGAACCCACCTGCGTCGGTGCGCGTGCTCACTCCTGACATCGCTCCCGTGGCACCCGGCCAACAGCTGCACCTGCTGCTGGTCGAGGACGACCGCGAGGACGCGATCCTCGTCGAGGAGCTGATCGCCGACGCCAACGCCGACATCCGCGTCGTGGTGGCCGAGACCGTGGCGGACGCCGAGCGTGAACTCGCGCGGGCGCGCCCCGACTGCGTGCTGCTGGACCTCAACCTCCCCGACGCCAACGGGATCAGCGCGCTGGACCGAATCGCCAAGCGCGGTGACCACATTCCGGTGGTCGTCCTCACCGGACTGGCCGACGAGCACTTCGGCGTCTCGGCGCTCGCGTCCGGTGCGCAGGACTATCTCGTCAAGGGGCGCGTCGAGCCCGAGATGCTGCGCCGCGCCCTGCTCTACGCCATCGAGCGCAAGCGAGCCGAGCTGACGTCCGCGGCACTGCGGTCGAGTCAGGTGACCGCGCTGGAGAACGCCCGCCTCGCCCGCGGTCTGCTGCCCACGCCGCTGCTGATGGACCACACCGGCGTCGAGATCGAGGCGCAGTACCAGCCCAGCCACGAGAACGCGCTCCTCGGCGGAGACTTCTACGACGTCGTCGAGACCCCGGACGGCACCGTGCACGTGATGGTGGGCGACGTCGCGGGACACGGCCCGGACGCCGCCGCCCTCGGTGTCGCGCTGCGCATCGGCTGGCGGGCGCTCACCTTCGTCGGCCTGCGGGGCAGTGAACGCATGATGCAGCTGGAACGCATCCTGCGCGCCGAGCGTCCGGTGAGCAGCGGCATCTTCGCGACGGTGCTCAGCGTGGCGCTCGCCCCCGACGGGCTCGGCTTCACCGCGGTGCGTGCCGGTCACCCCGGCATGCTGCTGCACGGCCCCGACTCCGTCGAGTGGCTGGAACCACCGGCCGGCCCGGCGCTGGGCCTCCACGGCACGAAGTGGCCGGTCAGCGAGCTGGAACTGCCCGCGGGCCGTGGGCTGGTGCTGCTGACCGACGGCATCTTCGAGGGGCACGCGGGAGACGGCAACCAGCGCCTCGGCGAGGAGGGCCTGCTCGAACTCGCCCGACCGCTGGCACCGCTGCCGGGTAGGGAGTTCGTCCGTGCGCTCATCAGGGCGGCCGACGACGCCGCCCGCTCGCACGGCGGCATCAGCGACGACGTCGCGGTGGTGCGGGTGGAGAGGACCCGACGATGACGGGGCAGCCGATGAAGCGCACCGAGGCCGGCGGGCGCGGCCGACGGCTCACCGTGCAGGGCTGGCAGAACCTCGCGCTGTCCCTCATGGCGATCGTGGTGCTCGCGGGTGCGGTCACCGGTGCCGTGCTGATCAACCGGACCGACCACGTGTCCCGGACGCTGATCGACGACGTCCAGCCCGCACGGGTGGCGTCCTACCGGCTGCAGACGGCGTTGCGCGACCAGGAGACCGCGACCCGGGGCTACGCCATCACCGCCGACCGGCAGTTCCTGCAGCCCTACTTCGACGGTCAGCAGGCCGAGCGTGCGGCGTCCGCGGCGATGCGCGAGCGGCTGGTCGACCGGCCGGACCTGATCGCCGACCTCGACGCGGTCGAGGCGGCCGCGGACAACTGGCGCCAGAGCTACGCGGAACCGCTGATAGCGAGCATCGAACCGCAGGCGGCGGGCCGGGTGGATCCCGCGGTGATCGACCGGGGCAAGGTCGAGTTCGACGGCATCCGGCAACTCTTCGACGTGCAGTCCGAGAACCTGCTGGAGGCGCGCGACAACGGGGTGGCCGAACTCGACGAGGTGCGCGGCTGGCGGGACCGGGACCTGATCGTCATGATCGTCGCGTTCTTCCTCGCGGCGGTCGCACTCGCCGTACTGATCCACAACGCGGTCACGCGGCCGCTGGGCCGGCTGGCCGCCTCCTGCCGCCGTATCACCGAGGGTGACCTCGACGAGAAGATCGTTCCGCGCGGACCCAAGGACATCAGGTCGATCGCCGTCGACGTCGAGAACATGCGACAGCACATCGTCGACGAACTGCAGGCGTCACAGGCGGCACGTGTCCGGCTCGACGAGCAGACCGTCGAGTTGCGCCGGTCCAACGCAGAACTCGAGCAGTTCGCCTACGTGGCCTCCCACGACCTGCAGGAGCCACTCCGGAAGGTCACGTCCTTCTGTCAGCTGATCGAGAAGCGGTACGCGGACAAGCTCGACGAGCGCGGCGTCGAGTACATCGGGTTCGCCGTCGACGGCGCGAAGCGCATGCAGGTCCTGATCAACGACCTGTTGACCTTCTCCCGGGTCGGCCGTCTGAACGCCACCCACGCCGAGGTGGATCTGAACGTCGCACTCGGCGCGGCGCTGGCCAACATCGTGACCGCCATCGAGGAGTCGGGCGCCGAGATCGCCCGCCCCGAGTCGGGACTGCCCGTCGTGGTGGGTGATCCGACGCTGATGGCGATGCTGTGGCAGAACCTGATCGGCAACGCGGTGAAGTTCCGCCGCGACGGCGTCCCACCGCGCATCGTGGTCGAGTGCCGGCCGGGGGAGGACCGGATGTGGGAATTCACGCTGTCCGACAACGGAATCGGCATCGCTCCGGAGTTCGTCGAGAAGGTGTTCGTCATCTTCCAACGGCTGCACGGACGTGACGCCTACACCGGAACCGGCATAGGGTTGGCCCTCTGCAAGAAGATCGTGGAGTACCACGGCGGCACCATCGCCATCGACACCAGCTACGACGAGGGCACCCGGTTCCGCTTCACCCTGCCGATGGTGCCCACCACGACCGACGACGTGATCGACGCCGCGGGCTCCGTGCCCGAGGCGGCCCTGGAAGGACATCGCACATGACACCCGCAGGCCGACCCATCGACGTGCTGCTCGTCGAGGACGATCCAGGCGACGAGCTGATCACCCGAGAAGCGTTCGAGCACAACAAGATCAAGAACAACCTGCACGTCGCCCACGACGGCGAGGAGGGGCTCGACTTCCTCTACAGGCGCGGCGCGTTCGCCGATGCGCCGCGTCCCGACCTGATCCTGCTCGACCTGAACCTGCCCAAGTACGACGGTCGGCAGTTGCTCGAGCAGATCAAGTCCGACGCCGACCTGTGCACCATCCCCGTCGTCGTACTGACCACCTCGTCGGCGGAGGAGGACATCCTGCGCAGCTACAAGCTGCACGCCAACGCCTACGTGACGAAGCCGGTGGATCTCGACCAGTTCATGAGTGCGGTCCGGCAGATCGACGAGTTCTTCGTGCAGGTCGTGCGGCTGCCGCAGTTCTGAGGCGTTTGACCCGCCGACGGTCGGGAACCCGTGCGCACATGAGCATCTGTGCGACGTGCGGCAACGACTACGACAAGGCGTTCACCGTGACCTGGCCCGACGGCCGATCCGAGACGTTCGACAGCGTCGAATGCGCGGCCTCCCAGTTGGCACCGGAGTGCGGGCACTGCGGGTGCCGCATCCTCGGGCACGGCATCGAGACCGACGAGGGGATGTTCTGCTGCGCGCACTGCGCCCGCAAGGACAGCAATGCCGACGTCAACGACCGCTATCCGGTGCCTGCGGGCGGGTAGCCGTAGCGTCGCCGGAACTTCTCCACCTGGCCCGCGGCGTCCAGGACCTGACTGCGGCCGGTCCAGAACGGGTGACTGTCCGCGCTGACCTCGACGACGACGAGTGGGTATGTCGTCGTCCCGTCGGGCGTCTCCCAGTCGATGGTGCGAGCGCTGGTGGCGGTCGACCTGGTGAGGAAGGCCGCTCCGGTGTTCGCATCCTTGAAAACGACGGGGTGGTAGTCGGGGTGGACGTCGGGCTTCATCGGAGGTCTCCTTCATTCGTGCCATGACTGGCGTCCGCCTCGGTTCCGGCGGTGTGGCCGCAGGGATCGGCGTGCCACTCGCCGAACGGGTCGTCGTAGCCCGGCCACGTCGAGGGCCGCGACATCTCGTCGTCGGTGAGCAGCGCCCCGGCGAGCGCGGCATGGATCTCGGCGGGCTCGGCGCCGCAGACCAGGATCGCCATGGACGTGTGCCGGTCCCCGAACGCCGGGTGCCACATCAGGTCGGCCATCGCCCGTCGCTCGCCGCCGACGTAGGCCCGTTCACCGTCGGTCATGGCCGCCAACCACTTTCCGGCCGAGCTGACGCGCAGTCCGCCGCCCGCGGACTCCAGCCACATCGCGTGGTCGGCACGGCCCGCCAACCACAGCCGCCCCCGAGTCCGCACCACGCCGTCGAGCAGCAGGTCGATGGCATCGTGCAGGCGCTGCGGGTGGAACGGTCGCCGCGAGGTGAATTCGACCAGGGCGGTGCCCGATTCGGCGGACAGCGGTGGTTGGCCGGCGAGCAGCGGGCCGTGCGGATCGTCGCCGACACCGCGGCGCGCATCGGGCTCCAGGTGGCGCAGCGACTGCTCGAGCCGGGCGACGCCGGTGGTGAGCCGGGCACGCGGGCTCAGCCGGCGCAGCACGCCGAGCGTCGCCCGGTCGGGCGCCGTCAGCACCAGGACGTCGGCGAACTCCGCCTGGCCCACCGCGACCTGCGCGACGGTCCTCCCGTCCGCCAGCTCGTCGTCGCCCAGGGCGGCCGGCAGCCAGGTGATGGCGTCGATGCACGTGACGACGGCGGCGATCTCGACGTCGCGGGCGGCCACGCCGTCGACGAAACCGGGGCCCACTCGAACGCGAACGTGGTTGATGGCGAAGCAGATCGGTTCGGGCTCGAGCCACGGCGCGAGGTGGACGACGATGCGATCGACGTCGGACCGTCGGTGCAGGACGCGCAGCAGCACCAGCAGGTCGTTGCGGATCGTGCAGGCGACGCACCCGTGCGCGAGTTCGAGGATGGTCTCGGCGGTGACGAGTTCACCGTGCCGGAGTGACGCCAGGGTGCGCCGGACGACGTGGCCGTCGAAGCGGTGCTCGACGACGAGCGTCCCGGGTGTTCGCAGCAGCACACCCGTCGCGGCGTCGGTGTCACCCTGCCCGGCGACCAGTATCAGCGGAGTCCGCACGACCCTCCTATCGGTAATGGTTTTCAACAAGGCGGTGCCTACGCTACGCTGCGATCGAGCGCTTGTCGAAAACCATTGTCAATAACGAGGAGGTGTGCGGATGTCCGCGACGTGTCAGGTCACCGGGCGCACAGTCGGTTTCGGAAACACTGTGTCCCACTCGCACCGGCGGACCAAGCGGACGTGGCGACCCAACATCCAGGCCAAGACCTACTACCTGCCGTCCGAGGGTCGGCGGGTACGGCTGCGGGTGAGTGCCAAGGGCATCAAGGTCATCGACCGTGACGGCATCGAGGCCGTGGTCGGTCGGATGCGGCGTGATGGGCAGAAGATCTGATGGCCAGCACCGACATCCGTCCCGTCGTCAAGCTCAAGTCGACCGCGCGAACCGGCTACACCTACGTCACCAGGAAGAGCCGGCGCAACGACCCCGACCGGATCGTGCTGCGCAAGTACGACCCGGTGATCCGGCGGCACGTCGACTTCCGCGAGGAGCGCTGACATGGCGCTGCTGCCCTACCCGGCGGGCCGACCGCGGTGAGCGCGCCGACGACCGCCACCCGCAGGCCGTTCACCCTCGTCGTCCGACCGGGATGTCATGTGCCCGAGGCCTCCTCGGTGATGGAGCGGCTGCGCGGTACCGTGCGTCGCTGCCCGCACGGCGTGCTGGTCGCGGCGGACGGCGGGGACGTCCCGCAGACGTGGGTGCTGATGCAGCCGTGCTGGCCGGACCGGACACCCGTAGGGACCGCGCAGTGGATCGGACCGGTCGTCGACCGGCGTGACGCGCGCGAACTGTGCAGCTGGGTCGAGAGCGGCGAGTGGGAGGTCGCGGCGTTGCCGGCGCGGCTGCGGTCCCGTCCTACGGGATGAAGCGGTCGCTGTTGAGCTCTATCCAGACGCGGCGGGCGAGGGTGCTCAGCGTGCGCCACGCCCGCGGCCTGCCCGCGTCGGCCAGCACGTCGGCGACGTAGTCGACGTCGGTGATCACGTAGCCGTCGTCGGCCCGGCGCCACAGTCCGTCCAGGCACAGCTCGAGGGCCGCCATGGTGGAGACCCGCGGGTCGGCGATGGCGTCCAGGTCCGTGTCGGAGACGAACGACGGCCGGACCGACTCGCTCGCGCGTGCCACGGCGCGGGCGTGGACCTCGAGTGCGGGGCGACTCACCGATGAGGTCGCATCGCGGTGTCGCAGCGTCTCCACCTGCCGGAATACGTCCCTGTCGCGCATGCCGCCAGCATAGCCGTAACACGCGCGTAACACGGATTTAGCATTGAATCGCCTCCGGTAGGGTTCGCAGCCACAACGCTTCGAGACCGGGAGACGACATGGCGGGCAAGACGTTCACGTTCGAGGTCACGCGGACCAGCACCGCGCCACCGGCGACGCTGTTCCGCCTCGAGACCGACGGCGCGCGCTGGAGTGAATGGGCCAAACCCGTGGTCTTCCAGTCGAGTTGGGACGTCCTGGGCGATCCCGAGCCCGCGGGTGTCGGCGCCGTGCGCAAGGTCGGGCTGTGGCCCGTCGTCATGCTCGAGAAGACCGTCGAGTACGAGCAGGACCGGCGGCACGTCTACGAACTGATCGCCCCGAAGACACCCGCCGTCGGCTATCGCGGCGAGGCGATCTTCACGCCGAACGCCTCCGGCGGCACCGACCTCGTGTGGCGGGGCCGGTTCACCGAGGGCGTGCCCGGGACCGGTCCGGCGATGCGGGCGCTGCTCGGCGGCGCGATCAAGGTGATCTCGCTGCGCCTGATCCAGGCTGCCGAACGCGAGGCCGCGTCCTCGAACTCCTGACCGAAGCAGCGAGTGTGGGGTCTACGTACGCCAAGTGAGCCGAAATCGTGCACTACGCCCACAGTCGCGGTGACGGTTCCGTAATCCCGGCCAGGACCCCGCGACGGGCGGCCTAGAGTCGAGGTCACCAGGGCAAGGGTGACCCGACGCGCGGTCGCCCGGGAGGTCCGCGATGGCCGAGACGTCGACGGGGCGCGCGACTGCGTCCGTGGCGATGGCGGCTGGCTGCCTCGCCTTGGTCACGCTGGCCCTCCGCGGCCACATGCCCGGCGGCGAACCGGCCCTCGTGGAGCGAACCCCCGACGATCCGGTAGCGGCGGTCGTGGTCATCACGCTGCTCGCCGCCGCGGTCGCGGTGGTAACGGTGGCGGTCGTCGTCCGGGTCCGCCGACCCGCGGCAGGCGCGGCGCGGGTCGCGGGCAGGCTCGACTGGATGCGCGTCGATCGCGGTGGGCCCGCCCGTCGCACCTGGCTGATCGCGTTCGGAGCCGTCCTCCTGTGGGTACTGGTCGTCGCGATGCTGAGCAGACTGACGCTCGACGCCACCCCGCAGGGGTCCGAGCCGGACCCACCGGCCACCTCCGCCCCCGCCGCGGAGTCGCCGCCCCCGCCGAGCGACGCTGACGCCGCAGACGATCCCGTCGTCTCGGAGGACTGGAACCTGCTGGGCTACTTCTACGCCGTCACCGCGGCCTTCCTCGTCGTCATCGTGGCCGGAAGCGTGGTCGGCGCCCGCCGTCGCCCGCGTGCCGCGGCACCGGTCGAGTCCGTCGGCCCGCCCGCGACGCCGCTCTCCGATGCCGAGTCCGAGAACCTCGCGCGCGCGGCGGAGGTCGGGCTCGCCGCCGTCGGCGACCTGACGCTCGACCCCCGCAGTTCGATCATCGCGTGCTGGGCGGCGATGGAGCACGAACTCGCCCGCGTGCCCGGCGCGAGCCCGAGGGACTTCGACACCGCGTCGGAGGTCCTCGCTCGCGCCGTCGACCTGAATGCGTTGCGACCCGACAGCGCAACGGAACTGGTGGACCTCTTCGAGGAGGCGCGGTTCAGCCCACACGTGATGACCGAGCGGCACCGGGAGGCGGCCGTCGGCGTCCTTCAGCGGGTGCTCGACGAACTAGGGAGCAGGGTGTGACGCGGCTGCTCGCGGCCGGGCTGCTGCTGGTCGCCATCGTCGAGGTGGCCGTGCTCGGGGTCCCCGACCGGTCGGTGATCGCCTGGGCGGGCGGGGCCGCTGCCGCGGTGGTGCTCCTCGGGTTGCGCTGGTACGTGGTGCGGGAGGTTCCCGATCCGGTCGACGAATCCACGTCGCGGGATCCGGCGGCGACGCTGCGCCGGTGGCTGGCCCGCACCGACACCCTGGTCAGTCGCGCCGACTCGACCCGCGCCGACTGGGACAAGCACCTCCGCCCGGTCCTGGCCCGCCAGTTCGAACTGGCCACCGGACAGCGCAGGAGCAAGGACGCGACGAGCTTCCACGCCACCGCACGCATGGTGTTCGGCGACGAACTGTGGATCTGGGTGGACCCCGACGCGGTCGCCACCGAGGGCAGGGACGCACCCGGTCCGGGCCGAGAAGTACTGGACGAACTACTTCGACGGCTGGAGCGCATATGACCGACTCGATCACCGCCGCCGACACCGCCGCCCGGTGCGAGGCGGTGCTCGACGAGGTGCAGCGCGTCGTCGTGGGCCGCCGACCCGCACTCGAACTGATCCTCGTCGCGGTGCTCGCCCGCGGCCATGCGCTGATCGAGGACCTGCCCGGGCTCGGCAAGACCCTGATCGCCCGCTGCTTCGCCGCTGCGCTCGGCCTCGAGTTCACCCGCGTGCAGTTCACCCCCGACCTGCTGCCTGCCGACCTGCTCGGCTCGACGATCTACGACATGCGGTCGGGGCGCTTCGAATTCCGGCCCGGACCCATCTTCACCAACCTGCTGCTCGCCGACGAGATCAACAGGACGCCACCCAAGACGCAGGCGGCGCTGCTCGAGGCGATGGCCGAGGGACAGATCAGCATCGACGGCGTCACCCACCGGCTCGACGAACCGTTCGTGGTGCTGGCCACCGACAACCCGATCGAGTACGAGGGCACCTACCCGCTGCCCGAGGCCCAGCTCGACCGCTTCACCGTGCGGCTCGAACTGCGGTACCTGTCCGGGCCGGAGGAGGTGTCGATGCTGCGCCGTCGCCTCGATCGCGGCACGCCGGAGGCCACCGTCGATCGGGTGGTCGACGCCGCCGAGCTGCTGGCCATGCGAGACGCGGTGGAACGCGTCACCGTGCACGAGGACGTCCTGCGCTACGTCGTGTCGCTCGCCACCGCCAGCCGTCAGCATCCCCAGGTGGCGGTCGGCGCCAGCCCCCGTGCCGAACTGGACCTGGTGCAGTTGGCCAGGGCCCGTGCGCTGCTCGCCGGGCGCGACTACGTCATACCCGAGGACGTGAAGGCGCTCGCCGTGCCCGCCATGGCGCACCGCATCAGCCTGCGTCCGGAGATGTGGGTGCGCCAGGTGCGCAGCGTCGACGTGGTCGAGGAACTGCTGAAGCGCGTGCCGGTGCCGCGCACGGGCGGCGCGTGAGCACTCCGGTCGAACTACGTTGGCGCGCATCGTCGTTGACGCGTGCGATCGCGACGTGCCTGGCCGTGGGGCTCGCGGCCGCGGTGCTCACCTCGGCGTGGCAGATGGCCGTGTTCGTCGCGCCGCTGGCGGGGGTGCTGGCGTCGATCGGCTGGCAGCGCAGGCCACCATCGGTGGAGGTGCACGCCGACCCCGGCGTGCTGCGCTGCTTCGAGACCGAGGACGTACGGCTGACGGTGTGGGCGTCGGCGGACGACGGGACGCCGGTCGACGTCGCGGTCACCGGCAGCAGCGGTCTGCGATGCGCGGTGACGCCGCGACCGGACGGCCGCACCGACGTGACCGCGAGCACCGACCGCTGGGGGCGCTACCCGCTGCGCGTGCACGTCTCGGTCCCTGGGCGCGGCGGACTGTTCGAGGGCACCGCGACGGCCGAGATCGCCGACGTCTTCGTCTTCCCGCTCGTGCCGGCCGAGGCGACGGCGCTGCCGCGGACCGAACTCCTCGACCGGCTCGGCACGCACATCACCTCCCGCATCGGCCGGGGCGTCGAGTTCGGCGGCATCCGCACCTACGTGCCCGGCGACCACCTGCGAACGGTGAACTGGCCGGTCAGCGCACGCCGCGGCAGCCTGCACGTGACGGAGCGGCTCAGCGAGCGCGCCGCCGACGTGGTCGTCCTCGTCGACACCTACGACCAGCCGCCGGGACCGGCCACCGACGCCACCGAGCGCACTGCGCGCGGCGCCGTCCAGGTGGTGCAGAGCGCGCTGCGCGGCGGCGATCGGGCAGGCGTCGTCGCACTCGGGGGCAGCCCGCGGTGGCTGCCCCCCGACATCGGTCGACGGCAGTTCTATCGCGTGCTCGACGCGGTGCTCGGGGCCGGCGCCGCCTACGAGCGCTCGACGGGCACGCTCGCACCGCGGGCGTCGGTGCCGTCCGGCGCGATCGTCGTCGCGTTCTCGACCCTGCTCGACACGGACTTCGCGCTCGCCCTGATCGACCTGTGCCGGCTCGGTCACGTGGTGGTGGCCGTCGACGTGCTGGCCGGGGCGCCCTTCGGCGACGACCAGGATCCGCTGGTCCACCGGATGTGGTCGCAGCAGCGGTCCTTCATGTACCGGGACATGGCCACCGTCGGCGTCGACGTGATCGCGTGGCCCGAGTCCTCCGCGCTCGACCACGTGATGCACCTCGTGCCCGACCACCGGCGCCGCACCTCCAGGCGGCGGTGACGTGCGCGCGCTGTCCCCGGCCTTCGGACTGCTGATGATCGCCGCGATCGCCGGCGGAGTCGACGGTCCCGCGTTCGGACTTGTCGCCGCGGCGGTGGTGGCGGTCGCGGTCGGGGTCCGCTGGGCGGTCGGCGCGACGGTGGCAGTGGTGTGCGTCGTCGCACTGGTGGTCCTCACCGACCCGCCCGCCCTGGTCGCCGCCCTGGCGGGCCTGGCCGCCACCGCCTACCTCGTCACCCGCCACGTCGCGGAGGCGAGCGTGTCCGCGCCGACGATGCTGGGGGCCCTCGCCCTCTCCTCGGTCGCGACGTTCGCCGCGGTGGTCCCCGCCGACGTCGCCTGGCTGCCCGCGGCGGCACCCTTCGCCGCCGTGGTGGTGTTCGCCGTCGTCGCGCGTCCCTTCCTCCCGCCCGACTGATCGCCGGGGACCCGTCACGGGTCGGCTAGGGTGCCGATTGATGACACCCGTCAACTCCGGCTGTGACCGGCCCAGCTGGATCGCCCGACTCCTCGACTTCGAGCGGCGCGGTGACGTGTTCGTCGCGCCCAATCCGCCGCGCGGGCCGGGGAACCGCCTGTTCGGCGGGCTGATCGCCGCGCAGGCCCTCGCCGCCGCGGGCGCGACCGTCGAACCCGACAAGCTGCCGCAGTCCCTGCACCTCTACTTCGTGCGCGGCGGGGAGTACGGCGTCGACGTCGAACTGCGGGTCGAGCGCACCCGCGACGGCCGGTCGTTCGACACCCGCCGCGTCACCGCGGTGCAGCACGGCAAGGTGATCCTGGAGATGATCGCGTCGTTCCACCGTGCCGAGGTCGCCGCAGACTGGCAGCCCCCCGTCGTCCCGGCCCTCGAGTTCGACGACGCGGTACCGAAGAAACCCACCATGGGGTTCGCGGACCGCTTCGACATGCGGGTGACGCCCGGCGACGACTCCGACTTCGCCGTGCCCCCCTTCTGGATCCGCACGCGCGACCCCATCGAGGACGACGCACTGGTCCGGGCCTGCGCGCTGACGTTCCTGTCCGACTTCGGTCCCGTGCCCGTCGCCCGCCCGCCGGGCGTCCCGCTGGACCCGCACGTCGGGTACGCCGCGAGCCTCGACCACGCGGTGTGGTTCCACCGCGCCTTCGACCCGCACCAGTGGCACCGCTACGAGGTGCGGTCGCTCACCAACAGCGACGCGCGTGGGTTGGTGGCCGGCTCGCTGTACTCCGCCTCGGGTGCGTTGATCGCGAGCACCACGCAGGAAGCGCTCTGGCGGTTCTGAGGCATCCCGTGCGCGAACCGAGTTCCGTCGGACTGGAAGAGTGGTGTTCGTGAGCAACCCGTACCCGCAGCAGCCGCTGGGCGCGCCGCCGACCTGCTACCGGCACCCCGATCGGCAGACCTGGGTGCACTGCACCCGGTGCCAGCGGCCCATCTGCCCGGAGTGCATGCGGCAGGCGCCCGTCGGGCATCAGTGCGTCGGGTGCGTCGACGCGGCGGCGCGGTCGGTGCGGCAGCCTGTGACGGCGTTCGGCGGCCGACCGGTGGAGCGGCCCCTGGTGACCTACGTGCTGATCGCCATCAACGTCATCGCCTTCGTCCTCCAGAAGGTGAGCGACGACGTGTACCGCCAGTTCGTCCTGTGGCCGATCGGCATCGCCTACGACGATCAGTTCTACCGGCTGATCACGTCGGCGTTCCTCCACGTCGGCGTGACGCACATCCTGTTCAACATGGTGGCGCTGTACTTCACCGGCCCCGCGCTGGAGGCCGCGCTGGGGCACGTCCGGTTCATCGGCGTCTACGCGCTGAGCGCGATAGGCGGGTCGGTGCTGGTCTACCTGCTGTCACCGATCGAGGCGGCGACCCTCGGTGCGTCCGGCGCCATCTTCGGGCTGTTCGGCGCGTCGCTCGTCCTCGCGCGCAAGCTGGACTTCGACATGCGCCCGATCATCGTGCTCATCGTGATCAACCTGGTGATCACGTTCGTGGTCCCCGGGATCAGCTGGCAGGGACACATCGGTGGCCTCGTCACCGGAGCGGTGGTCGCGTGGGCGTACGGCTACGCGCCCCGCGCCAACCGCAATGTGGTGCAGGCCGGCGTCACGATCGCGCTGCTGGCGGTGTTCGTCGGCCTGATCTGGTGGCGCACCGCCGCACTACTCGCCATCTACGCCTGAGGGTCAGGGCGCGGGTGGCGGCGCGCCGCACCGCTCCTTGATGTCCATCAGCGGCTGCCGGATGCCGGCCATCTCGGCCTGCTCCTGGGGGTGCTGGGCCAGGTAGCCCTGCGTCTGCTTGGCCACCTCCTCGCGGGGCAGCCCCGACAGGGTGGACACGTATCCGTTGAGGTCCGGATGGGTGAACAGGTACGCCGACGTCGACGCGGAGACCCCGGCGCGGACGCCCTCGAGGTCGGCGGCGCTGCAGTTCGGCGGGTTGGCCGCCGGATCCTCGTTGGCGAAGGCGGGCGCGATGCCGCCGAACAGTGCGGCGCCGAGGACACCACCGGTGAGGACTGCACCGCCCACGAGTCGGCGAGTGATGGAACGTGGCATGACATACCCCTTCGTCGGTTGATCGCCGTTGTTTCGGTTGATCAAAGTGTGCCGACCCGACCGCGCGGTGGCGTCCCGATCAAGGTGATTCACAGGGACTCCCCGGAGGGCTCACAGCGCGGACTCATCGAACTCGAAGCCGCGCCGGTTGCCAACGATCGCGAAACGCCTTGATAACGAGCCGGATACGGGCCGCGTGGGGAACGGGGGCCGGTCGGGGCCGTTGTTACGTTTCCCGGGAATCGACGAATGGAGTGTCCCCGGTGTTGTTGAAGGTGAAGCGGCTGTCCGCCGTTCTGATCGCGACGCTCGCGTTGCCCGCGCTGATCGGCATCACCGTGCCGGCGCCCACCGCGGGTGCCTACTCCAGTGCCGGGCTGCCGATCGAGCAGCTGAGCGTGCCGTCGCCGTCGATGGGCCGCGACATCCGGGTGACCTTCCAGGGCGGCGGCCCGCACGCCGTCTTCCTGCTCGACGGTCTTCGGGCACAGGAGGACGCGAGCGGCTGGGACATCAACACCGCAGCCTTCGACTGGTACCACGATTCCGGGCTCTCGCTGGTGATGCCCGTCGGCGGCCAGTCCAGCTTCTACACCGACTGGTACCGGCCGGCCGTCGGGAGCGCGGGGCCCGTCACCTACAAGTGGGAGACGTTCCTGACCCAGGAACTCCCGGGCTGGCTCGCCGCGAACCGCGGCATCGCACCCACCGGCAACGCCGTCGTCGGCCTCTCCATGGCGGGTGGCGCGGCGCTCACCCTGGCGATCTGGCATCCCGCGCAATTCATCTTCGCGGCCTCGCTGTCCGGCTTCCTGAATCCGTCGGCCGGGTTGTGGCCCACCATGATCGGCTTCGCGATGAAGGACGCGGGCGGGTTCAACGCCACCGACATGTGGGGTACGACCAGTGACCCGGCGTGGCGCCGCAACGACCCGACGGTGAACATCAACATGCTCGTCGCCAACAACACCGCGGTGTGGGTCTACTGCGGCAACGGCAGGTCGTCCGACCTCGACGCACCCGGCGGCGACTTCGGCACCGCGTACAGCGCGCAGTTCCTCGAGAACATCACCATCAACACCAACAAGGACTTCCAGAACAAGTACGTCGCGGCGGGCGGTCGCAACGCGATCTTCAACTTCCCGACCAACGGCACGCACAGCTGGGGCTACTGGGGTGCGCAGCTGCAGGCCATGAAGCCCGACCTGCAGCGTGTGCTGGGCGTGGGGATGCCTGCCCCGCCGCCGCCCCCCGCGCCCGTTCCGGCCCCTGCGCCGGCGCCGGTTCCGGTCCCGTAGCCGCGCCCGGCGGGTCGATCCGGCGCGAGTCGGGTACAAGTGGTGGATGGCGACCGTTGACGTGTCCGTAACCTCTGCCCTCACGCCCGAGCGTGCGTGGGTGCTCGCATCCGATCTGAAGCGCTTCGACGAGTGGTTGACGATCTTCGGTGGATGGAAGAGCCCGGTGCCCGACGTCATCGAGAAGGGCACCACGGTGTCGTCGTTGATCAAGGTCAAGGCCTTCCGCAACACCATCCACTGGGAGGTGACGGAGTACGACGAGCCGAACCGCATCGAGATGCGCGGCACCGGTCGCGGCGGGGTACACATCGACCTGCACATGACGATCGACGACAACCAGCCCGGCACCACGTTCCACCTCAACGCGGGTCTGCACGGCGCGCTGCTCGACGGGCCGATCGGCACCCTGTGCGCACGAGTGCTCCGAGGCGACGTCGAGAAGTCGGTCAACAACCTCGCCGCGTTGAGCTGAGGGGCGTCGCGCGGTTCCCCCTTCTCGCCGAGACTGCGGTGAGATCGGGATCCCGCGCCAGAAGTCGATCTCACCGCAGTGTCGGTGAGGTCAGACGTCCAGGAAGCGGACGTCCCGCGCGTTCCGGGTGATGAATTGCCGCCGCGCCTCGACGTCCTCACCCATGACGATGGAGAACAACTGGTCGGCCGCCGCGGCGTCGTCGACGGTGACCTGACGCAGGACCCGTACCGCCGGGTCCATCGTCGTCTCCCACAGCTCCCGCGCATCCATCTCACCGAGACCCTTGTAGCGCTGGATGCCGTCGTCGGCGTTGATCCGCCGACCCGCCGCCAGGCCTGCCCGTAGTAGCCCGTCGCGCTCGAGATCGGAGTACGCGAACTCCGCTGCGGCGCGCTGCCACTTGAGCTTGTACAGCGGTGGTTGCGCGAGGTAGACGTGACCGCCCTCGAGGAGCGGCCGCGTGAAGCGGAACAGCAGCGTGAGGAGCAGCGTGGAGATGTGCTGACCGTCGACGTCGGCGTCCGCCATCAGAACCACCTTGTGGTAGCGCAGTTTCGAGATGTCGAAGTCCCGATGGATGCCCGTTCCCAGCGCGGCGACGATCGCCTGCACCTCGGTGTTCTTCAGGACGCGGTCGAGCCTGGCCTTCTCGACGTTGATGATCTTCCCGCGCAGCGGCAAGATCGCCTGGAACTCCGAATCCCTGCCGCTCTTGGCCGACCCGCCGGCCGAATCACCCTCGACGACATACAATTCCGACCGCCGTGGATCGTTGGATCGGCAGTCGGCGAGCTTGCCGGGCAGACCGCTCACCGTCAACCGCTTGGCACGCGACGCGTCGACACCCGACCGTTCCCGGGCCGCGCGAACGGCTTTCGCGACGATGACCTTCGCCTCGGCGGGATGGCCGTTCAGCCAGCTCGACAACCGCTCGTAGCAGACCTTGTGCACGAACGACCGGACCTCCCTGTTGGTCAGCGCGTTCTTGGTCTGACCCTCGAACTGGGGACGCGACAGCCGCACCGATACCACCGCCGTCAGCCCCTGGCGGATGTCGTCACCCCTGGGCACCGCCGAGCGTGGCGTGAGCAGCCCGTGCTCGCGCGCATAGTTGTTGACGGCAGACGTCAGTGCGCTCCGGAAGCCCTCGTCGTGCGTCCCGCCCTGGTGCGTGTGGACCGTGTTGGCGAAGCTGCGGACGGCGTCGTCGTACCCACCGTTCCACTGCAGGGCGACGTCGAGCCAGTGGCCCCCGTCGGTGCCGCCGAACCGGATCACGCTCGGGTGAATGCCGTTCGACCCGTTCACCTCGCGCAGGTAGTCCGTCAATCCGTCTGCATAGCAATGTGTTCGGCGCGTCACGACAGACCCGGGATCGTGACGCTCGTCGGTCAGCGTGGTGGTCAAGCCGTCGTTGAGGAAGGCGACGTCGCGCAGGCGGCGCGCGACGGTGTCGGCGTCGAAACGGGTGACGTCGAAGACGTCGGGGTCCGGCCAGAATCGGACGGTGGTACCCGTCTCGCTGGTCCTGGGGCCGCGACGCAACGTGCCGGGGACCGCGCGGTCGTAGGTCTGGAACCACTGGTAGCCGTCCCGTCGGATGTCCACCTCCAGGCGGGTCGACAGGGCGTTCACCACCGAGACGCCGACACCGTGCAACCCGCCGGAGGTCCCGTACGTCTTGTCGCCGAACTTCCCGCCGGCGTGCAGCACGGTCATCACGACGTCCACCGTGGGCACGCCGGTCGAGTGCAGGTCGACGGGGATGCCGCGCCCGTCGTCGGCGACCTCCACCCCGCCGCCGTCGAGCAGTCGGACCTCGATTCTGGTGGCGTGGCCGGCCATCGACTCGTCGACCGCGTTGTCGACGATCTCCGACGCCAGGTGGTGCAGTCCCCGCTCGTCGGTGGAGCCGACGTACATCCCGGGAAGTTTGCGGACGACGTCCAAACCGTCCAATATCCGGATAGAATCTCCGGTGTAGTCGTCCTGATCTCGGGCAGCATCCATCGCCATGTCTCCTCGGGGATCGTTGCAGGTGGGAGGCGGCGTGGCCGCGCCGCGGTACCCGCCCAGTCTACCCGAGAACAGCCGCTCCAGACACGATTCTAGGGCCGCTTTGCAGGCCCCTGAACGCTTCGCTGCAGGACGTTTGAAGTTGACCTGGTGTGATTCGATGGGGAAATCGGCAGGGTCGCGATCAGGCGGCCGTCAGGTGCGAGGCGCCCTCAGGTTTGCGAGCGCGACGTTCCCGAGTCGGGTCAGGCGGACGCATAGCCCCTGCCCGACCGTCGAGCGTTGCGTCGTGTCACGCCGCGGCGCCGTGAGTGTGGCGTAAACCCACGTTCGGCGGGGAACGGTCGGGTAAGCACTTCGCCTACTTCCGTTCGCGGCCGAGACCCGATCCGCTCTGCGTATTCTGTTGCGCCACAGCCACCGACGGAAGGACGCCATGCCGACGACGACGCCAACGACCTCGCGACCGGCCGCCGTCCGCAGGGCCGTCGTCGGCGCCTCCATCGGGAATGCCGTGGAGTGGTTCGACTTCGCCATCTACGGATTCCTGGCGACGTTCATCGCCGCGAACTTCTTCCCCGCCGGCGACGACACCGCCGCTCTGCTCAACACGTTCGCGATCTTCGCGGCCGCATTCTTCGCGAGGCCGCTCGGCGGCTTCGTCTTCGGCCCGCTCGGCGACCGGCTCGGCCGGCAGCGCGTGCTCGCGATCGTCATCCTGCTGATGTCGGCGGCGACGCTGGCGATCGGCCTACTGCCGACCTACGCGACGATCGGGGTGGCCGCTCCGCTGCTTCTGCTCTTCTTCCGCTGCCTGCAGGGCTTCTCGGCCGGCGGTGAGTACGGCGGCGGCGCGGTCTATCTCGCGGAGTACGCCTCCGACGAGCGTCGCGGGCTCACCGTGACGTTCATGGCCTGGTCGGGCGTGGTCGGCTTCCTACTCGGCTCGATCACCGTGACGGTGCTGCAGGCCGCGCTGCCGGCGGCGGCGATGGAGTCCTACGGCTGGCGCATCCCGTTCCTGCTGGCCGCCCCGCTCGGACTCGTCGGCCTCTACATCCGGCTGCGGCTCGACGACACGCCCGAGTTCACCCGGCTGAGCACCACCGACGACGTCGCGAAGCGTCCGCTGCGGGAGGCCGTGCGCACCTCGTGGACGTCCATCCTCCAGGTCATCGGGCTCTTCCTCGTCTTCAACGTCGGCTACTACGTCGTATTCACGTTCCTGCCGACCTACCTGATCAGAACGCTGAACTACTCGAAGACCGCGTCGTTCACGTCGATCACCCTGGCCAGCCTGACCGCGCTGGTGCTGATCCTGCCGCTCGCCGCGCTGTCCGACCGGGTGGGCCGCAGGCCGATGCTGATCGGCGGATCGGCGCTGTTCGTGGTCGCCGCGTACCCGCTGTTCCTGCTTCTGAACTCCGGCTCGTTGACGGCGGCGATCACCGCGCACTGCCTGCTCGCCGCGATCGAGTCGGTGTACATCTCGGCGGCGGTGACCGCGGGCGTCGAACTGTTCGCCACTCGGGTGCGCTACAGCGGGTTCTCGGTCGGCTACAACATCGCCGTCGCCGGGTTCGGTGGGACCACGCCCTACGTGGTCACGTGGCTGACCAGCGAGACGGGGGTGCTCGCCCCGGCGTTCTACTTGATGGGCGCCGCCCTGCTGTCGCTGCTGACGGTGCTGGGTCTCCGCGAGACGGCGGGCACCCGGTTGCGCACCTGACGTGCCACGATGTGCGGTGTGGGTGTGAAGGCGCGGCCGACTGCGGCCAGCAAGTCGGCGCGGCCGACGAAAACAGACGTCGCGCGCCTGGCCAAGGTCTCGCCCGCCACCGTCACCTACGTCCTCAACGACGTCGCCGGCCAGACGATCTCGGCGCAGACCCGGGCAGCCGTGCACGCGGCCGCCGAGCAACTCGGCTACCGACCCAACCTCGCCGCGCGTAACCTCGCCCGCGGCGGTAGCGGCGTGGTGCTCTACGTCGTCCCGCGAATATCGCTGGGGGACCTGCTGATCGAGGTCGGCAGCCGCCTGACCGCGGCGCTGGCCCGGCGCGGCGTCGTGCTCTCGCTGCAGTTCGAGACCGAGGACGGCCGCAACGTCGTCGACGCCATCGCCGACCTGAACCCGATCGCCGTGACCGGCGTGTTCCCGCTCAGCGGCGCAGCGCTCGACGCGGTGACGGCCGCGGGCATCCCGCAGATCCACCTCGGCAGCGCCCAGTTGCACGCCATGGGCGCGCTGCACCTGACGATCGGCGAGATGCGGGTGGAGCACCTCGCCTCCCGCGGACACCGCCGGTTGGCCTTCGCCTTCTCCGACGTCGAGCAGGTGCGGCCGCTGGGGGAGTACTGGCTGGCCGGTCTGCACGCCGCCGCGGACGCCCGTGGCCTCGACCGGATCGCGACCGGTGTCCTGCGCGCCGACGGCTCGAATGCCGGCGACGTGGTCACCGGCTGGGTGGCCGAGGGGATCACGGCCGTCTGTGCGGAGAGCGACGAGACGGCGATGGTCGTGCTGCACGGCATCCGACGGGCGGGCCTGCGCTGTCCCGAGGACCTGGCGGTGATGGGCGTGGACGCCCGGCCGCTGGGCGCGGTGAGCGCTCCACCGTTGACGTCGGTGGGCTTCGACGCGGAAACCATCGTCGACGTGTCGGTCGTGGCCATGATGGCCGAACTCGGTTATCCGTCGGTACGCGAACCGAGCAGCGCGAACGTCGCGCACCTGATCGTGCGCGAGTCCACCTAGGGATCAGCCGACCCTTGTCGGGCAGTCGCTCAGCCGTGTAACTTACGCGTGTAAGCGACCCGTGCAGCCCTCGGGTGGCCACACTCTCGAGAGGCGACCACGTGACCGACTCGACAACCGTCGACGCAGCGACCAGGGACCTGTACTTCGACCCCTACGACGTCGAGATCAACGCCGACCCGTACCCGGTGTTCGCCCGTCTCCGCGAGGAGGCGCCGCTGTACTACAACGACGTCCACGGCTTCTACGCCATCAGCCGCTTCGCCGACGTCAACAAGGCGCTCGTCGACCACGAGACCTTCAGCTCGGCCCGCGGCGCCATCATCGAGCTGATCAAGGCGAACATCGACATCCCCTCGGGCGCACTGATCTTCGAAGACCCGCCCATCCACACCACGCACCGCAAGCTGCTGGCGCGGATGTTCACGCCGCGCAAGATCAGCGCGCTGGAGCCGAAGATCCGGGAGTACTGCGCGCAGGCGCTGGACCCGCTCGTCGGCGGCGACCGCTTCGACTTCGTCACCGACCTCGGCGCCATCATGCCCATGCGGGTGATCAGCGCCCTGCTCGGCATCCCCGAAGGTGACCAGGAGATGATCCGCGACCACGCGAACGCCCAGATGCGCACGGAGGCAGGCAAACCGATGTCAGCCGCGCAGGACGGGCTGGTCGACGGGTCGATCTTCGAGGCCTACATCGACTGGCGCCGGGACAACCCGTCCAACGACATCATGACCGAACTGCTCAACGTCGAATTCACCGACTGGGAGGGCGTCACCCGCACCCTCACCCGCGAGGAACTGCTGATCTACATCAACGTCGTCGCCGGTGCGGGCAACGAGACCACGACGCGCCTCATCGGGTGGGCGGGCAAGGTGCTGGCCGAGAACCCGGACCAGCGCCGGGAATTGGCGCAGAACCCGGCGCTGATCCCGCAGGCCGTCGAGGAACTGCTGCGCTTCGAGCCGCCCGCGCCGCACGTCGCCCGGTACGTCACCCGCGACGTCGAGATCCACGGGCAGACCGTGCCCGAGGGCAGCATCATGATGATGCTGATCGGCGCCGCGGTCCGCGACAGCCGCCAGTTCCCGCCCGACGGCGACGTCTTCGACATCCACCGCGAACAGCGCCAGCACCTCGCGTTCAGCGTCGGCACCCACTACTGCCTGGGATCGGCGCTGGCGCGGCTCGAAGGCCGCATCGCGCTCGAGGAGATCCTCAAGCGCTTCCCCGAGTGGGAGATCGACCTGCCGAACGCCGCGCTGTCCCCGACGTCGACGGTGCGCGGATGGGACGCGATGCCGGCGTTCGTCCGGTGACCGCCGCCGTCGTCGTCCCCTCCGACTGGAGCGAGATCACGCCGGAGTGGCTCACCGCCGCGCTGGCCACTCACCATCCCGGAGCCGTCGTCGACGCCGTCGAGGTGGCCATGCGCGACGACGGCACCAACCGGCGGGCGCGCCTCGCCGTGACGTACTCGTCCGGCTCCGGCCCGGCGACGGTGTTCGTCAAGGCCGTGGACCCCGACCACAGGGCGATGATCGAGATGACCAGCGGACTGCTGCACGAACCGCGGCTGTTCGCGTCGAACGTCGAACTGCCGCTGGAACATCCGCTGGTGTACGCGGCTCCCATCGACGAGGCGGCGAAGGACTTCATGCTGGTCATGGAGGACCTCACCGCCCGCGGCGCCGACCCCCGCGACGCCACCCGGCCACTCACTCCCGACCAGGCCGCAGACGGCGTGTTCGGGCTTGCTCGCATGCACGGCCGGTACTGGGGCACCCGGCTGGAGCGACCCGAGCTGGAGTGGCTGGAGCCGTTCGTGCCGTGGGACGGCATGCAGTACGCGCCCCTGCCCGCCGCGCTGGACCGCCTCGGCGACGACGCGCCCGCCTCGGTGCACGCGCTCACCATCGACGAACTCGTCGAGGACGTCTGGAAGCCCTACGTCCGCACGCTGACCACCGGACCGTCGACGCTGCTCCACGGCGACGCGCACGTCGGCAACACCTACCTGATGCCGGACGGCACGGTCGGCTTCCTCGACTGGCAGGTGGCCCGGCGCGGCAACTTCGGCCTCGACCTCGGCTACTTCCTGCAGGGCGCGGTCACCACCGCGGACCGCCGGGCCCACGAGCGCGAACTGCTCGAGGTCTACCGCGACGCGCTCGACCTGCCCACCGACGAGATGCCGTCCGCTGACGAGGTGTGGCTGCGCTACCGGGCGTCGGCCGCGCACGGGTTGACGCTCTGGCTGTGCACCGCCAGCGCGGGCGAGCTGTGGCAGCGGCCCGACATCGCGCTCGCCCTGGCACAGCGGTACTCCGCGGCGTACGACGACCTGCACACCCGCGAGGCGATCGCCGACCTGATGTGACCTCGCAGAACTTGACGGATGTCACGCGAGGGACGTCACGTTGTGAACCACGCCACCTTCGCTAACCTGGAGGCGACCTCGACCTCACGCCCCACTCTCTGGAGCAGACCATGGCACTTCGAGTACTGCCCTACGTCACGCTCGACGTCGACGACCACCTGCGGCGCCGGGTGCGCCTGATCGGCGACCGGCTGCGGGTCAACCTCCGCTCCTATCTCCTGAGTGCGGCCGACGACGTCGACACCGCGGGTGAGCGGGTCCGCGGTCTGTGTGACGCCGCCGTGCACCGCGTCGACTCCGTGGTGACGCGCGTGAACGACAAGATCGATCCGTCCGGGACGCCGGACCCCGACCCCGAGCGGCCCGTTCGACTCGAAGCAGTCTGACGACAACCTCTACGGTGGAAGCGACGGGGGTTGTCGCCGAACCGATGAGAGGAAGCCCAGGACGTTGCTGACCCATGGGCTCGTCGTCGTCCTGTCCCTCTGCGCCGCCATCGCCATGGCGATCGGCATCGTCGTGCGGCAGCGCGCCACCATCGACGTGCCGTCCGAGCAGGGCGTCAGCGTCGTCATGTTCCGCACGCTGCTGCGCCGCCCGCTCTGGTGGGCCGGCACCGCCGTCGCGATCCTCGGCTACGTCTTTCAGGCGCTGGCGCTGATCAAGGGATCGCTGATCCTGGTGCAACCCCTGCTGGTCTCGGCGCTGCTGTTCGCGCTGCCGCTCAGCGCACGGCTGGCACATCGGCGCGTCCGCCGCTCGGAGTGGTTGTGGGCGGGCGTCCTGACGGCCTCGCTCGCGGTGTTCGTCCTGCTGGCACGGCCCGGGCCCCAGGCGGCGATCGCGACGCTGCCGGTGGTCGCCGTCGTGGCGGGCGTCTGCACCGCGATCGTCGTCGTCTGCGTGGTGATCGCCGTGCGCGTCGAGGGCTGGCAGCGCGCGGTCGCGGTCGCGGTCGCCGTCGGCGTGCTCTTCGGCGTGGTCGCCGTCCTGACCAAGGTCGTCATGCACACCCTCGACGAACGAGGGTTGCTCAGCACCCTCGTCACGCCGGCGCCGTACGCGTTGGTGATCCTCGGCGTATTCGCGGTGCTGCTGCAGCAGTCGGCGTTCCACGCCGGAGCGCTACAGATGTCGGTGCCGACGATGCTGGTCCTCGAACCGGTCGTCGCGGTGTTCCTCGGCGCCATCCTGCTCGGCGAGGAACTCAATGCTGGACGATACGAGGCCATCGCGCTGACGTTCGTGATCGGCGCGATGACCGCGGCATCGGTGGCGCTGGGCCGCGACCAGGGGGCCTACGAGGCCGAACTCGAACTCGAGGCCACCCGGCGCGCGTCCTAGCGTCTAGCCGAGCGTCGAGGTGTAGTAGACGACGGCGTTCATGGTCGCCTGGTCGTCCTCGGTCTCCGGGATCGCGGGGAAGCCGTTGGCGGCCAACAGTTCACCCATCGGCGTGCCGACGGACGTCCAGCCACGTGCGCCCAGGTAGGTGTCGACGTCGTTGCGCTCGCCGTGGAACGTCAGCTCGGTGAAGTCGAGGTCGAAACCGTGCTCGCGCCACTTGGCGGTGGCCGCACTCATCTTCTCCCGCATGCCGTCTACCTCGCCCTCGGGCTGGCTGGGGACGGCCTCGCTGCCGATCCGACTGCCGGGCGCGCTCAGCTCGGTGACCGCGTCGAGCAGGCTGTCCTGCGCCTCGGGCGGCAGGTATCCGAAGAGGCCCTCGGCGATCCATGCCGACGGCTTGGTGGGGTCGAAGCCCGCGTCCTTCAGTGCGGTGGGCCAGTCCTCGCGCAGGTCGATCGCAACGGTGCGGAGGTCGGCCTTCGGTGCGGCGCCCATCCCGGCGATCGTGACCGACTTGAACTCGATGACGGTGGGCTGGTCGATCTCGAACACCGTCATGTCTGCGGGCCAGTCCAGGCGGTAGGCACGGGCGTCGAGTCCGGACGCGAGGATGACGGCCTGGCGGATGCCGGCAGCGGCGGCGTCAGCGAAGAACCGGTCGAAGTAGCGGGTCCGGGCGGCCATCGCGGCAGGCATCTGGCTCAGGCCCCAGCCCATGCCCTCGACGTCGATGTCCTCGCTGCGGATCTCGCCCGACGCCCAGCGTGTGAGAAAGTCCACACCGACCGCGCGGACGAGCGGTTCGGCGAACGGGTCGTCGATCAGTGGCTCGTCGGCGTTGGTCGCGATCGCCCGGGCAGCCGCAACCATGGTGGCGGTCGCTCCGACGCTGGTCGCGAGGTCCCAGGTGTCGTCCTCAGTGCGTGCCATGAACAGTCCTCTCGTAGTCCCCGAATATTTAGCCAGCATAACGACCAAGCGCCTTCGAGCTATTCCTCACAGGAAACTGCCAGGTCAGGCACAGGGGCATATCTTTAGTTTTGCTAACGTTGTACCGGTCCGGGTGAGCAATGAAGCTTCCCGCCCAGACCACATGCCACACATCGAAGGACACGACATGCCTACCGAGACTCGCGAGGCCCGGCTCGAACGCCGCCTCGCCGACCTCTACGCCAACGACCCGGAATTCGCCGCGGCCAAGCCCGATGAGACCGTGAGCGCGGCCATGGCAGGACAACGCCTTCCCGACGTCGTCCGGACCGTACTGACCTCCTACGCCGACCGGCCCGCGCTCCGTCAGCGCGCCGTCGAATTCACCACCGACGACGCCGGCCGCACCGTCGCCACGCTGCAGCCCCGCTTCGACACCGTCACCTATGGCGAACTCGGCACCCGCGCCCAGGCAGTGGCCGCCGCATTCGCCGCGGGCCCCGTCGCCGTCGGTGACCGCGTGGCCATCCTCGGGTTCACCAGCGTCGACTACACCGTCGTCGACACCGCGTTGACCCAGATCGGCGCCGTCTCCGTACCGCTGCAGACCAGCGCGCCCCAGGCCCAGCTGCAGCCGATCGTCACCGAGACCGAGCCCGCCGTGATCGCGTCGAGCATCGACTACGTCGACGACGCCGTCGCACTCATCCTCGAGGGACCCGCGCCGAAGAGCCTCGTGGTCTTCGACTACCGGCCCGAGGTGGACGACCAGCGCGAGGCGCTCGACGCCGCACGTGACCGCCTCGCCACCACCGGCGTCGTCGTCGAGACCCTCGCCGACGTCATCGCCCGCGGCGCCGACCTGCCCCCCGTCGGGGACGTCGAGACCGGCGAGGACGATCCGCTGGCGCTGCTGATCTACACGTCCGGCAGCACCGGCGCGCCCAAGGGTGCCATGTACCCCGCGCGCAAGGTCGCCGACATGTGGGGTGCCGGCGACGCGATGGCGCACTGGGACGAGCACCAGGGCGCGGTCCCCTCCATCACGCTGAGCTTCATGCCGATGAGCCACGTCATGGGCCGCGGCGGCCTCTACGCGACACTCGCCGCCGGCGGCACCGTCTACTTCGCGGCGCGCAGCGACCTGTCGACGTTCCTCGAGGACCTCGCGATGACGCGGCCCACGCAGATGAACTTCGTCCCACGGATCTGGGACATGCTGCACCAGGAGTACGAGAGCGAAGTGGCCCGCCGTCGGTCGACGACGAAGGAGGAGGCCGCGCATGTGGACGGCGGCGTCGACGCCGACGAGGCGCAGGTGCTCGCCGATCTCCGGCGTGACCTGCTCGGCAACCGGTTCGTCACCGCGCTGACCGGTTCCGCGCCGATCGCCCCCGAACTCAAGTCGTGGGTCGAGGAACTGCTCGACATGCACCTCATCGAGGGCTACGGCTCCACCGAGGCCGGCGCCGTGTTCGTGGACGGCCAGATCCGCCGCCCACCGGTGATCGACTACAAGCTCGTCGACGTGCCCGAGCTCGGCTATTTCGGCACCGACGTCCCGCACCCCCGCGGTGAGCTGCTGGTCAAGTCCGACCAGCTGTTCCCGGGCTACTACAAGCGGCCCGAGGTCACCGCCGAGGTGTTCGACGCCGACGGCTACTACCGCACCGGCGACGTCGTCGCACAGACCGGACCCGACCAGGTCCGCTACGTCGACCGCCGCAACAACGTGCTGAAGCTGTCGCAGGGCGAGTTCGTCACGGTGTCCAAGCTGGAGGCCGCGTTCGGCGGCAGCCCGCTGGTGCACCAGATCTTCTTGTACGGCAACAGCGCTCGCCCGTACCTGCTGGCGGTCGTCGTCCCCACCGACGACGCCCAGGCCCGCTACGACGACACCGACGCACTGAAGTCGGCCATCAGCGCCTCGCTCAAGGAGGCCGCGCGCAACGCCGATCTGCAGTCCTACGAGATCCCGCGTGACTTCATCGTCGAGACCACCCCCTTCACCGTGGAGAACGGTCTGCTGACCGGCATCCGCAAGCTGGCGTGGCCACGGCTCAAGGAGCACTACGGCCCCGACCTCGAGCAGCTCTACCTCGACCTGTCCGACGGGCAGGCCGGTGAACTGCGCGAGCTGCGGCAGAACGGCGCCGACGGTCCGGTGCTCGAGACGGTCGGTCGCGCCGCCCGCGCCCTGCTGGGTGCGGCCGCCGCGGACGTGACCGGGGACGCGCACTTCTCCGACCTCGGCGGAGACTCGTTGTCGGCGTTGACGTTCGCCAACCTGCTGCATGAGATCTTCGGCGTCGACGTCCCCGTCGGCGTGATCGTCAGCCCGGCCAGTGACCTGGCCTCGATCGCGCAGTACGTCGAGGTCGAGCGCTCCGGCGGCAGCAAGCGGCCCACCTACGACGCCGTGCACGGTCGCGACGCCACCGAGGTGCGCGCCGCCGATCTGACGCTGGACAAGTTCATCGACGCCGAAACCCTCACCGCCGCAACGGCACTGCCGGGTCCGGCCACCGAGGTCCGGACGGTGCTGCTCACCGGCGCGACCGGCTTCCTCGGGCGCTACCTGGCACTCGAGTGGCTGGAGCGGATGGCGCTGGTCGACGGCACGGTGATCTGCCTGATCCGCGGTCGCTCGAACGAAGACGCCCTCGCGCGCCTGGACAAGACGTTCGACAGTGGTGACCCCACGCTGCTGGCGCACTACCAGGAGTTGGCCGCGAAGCACCTCGAGGTGATCGCCGGTGACAAGGGCGAGCCCAACCTCGGGCTGGACGACGCCACGTGGCAGCGGCTCGCCGACACCGTCGACCTGATCGTCGACCCGGCCGCCCTGGTCAACCACGTCCTGCCGTACAGCCAGCTGTTCGGGCCGAACGCGCTCGGCACCGCCGAACTGATCCGCATCGCGATCACGACGAAGATCAAGCCGTTCGCCTACGTCTCGACCATCGGCGTCGGCGCGGGCATCACGCCCGGCACCTTCGACGAGGACAGCGACGTCCGCACGATGAGTGCGGTCCGCGTCGTCGACGACAGCTACGCCAACGGCTACGGCAACAGCAAGTGGGCCGGTGAGGTGCTCCTGCGCGAGGCCCACGACCTGTGCGGCCTTCCGGTCTCGGTGTTCCGCTGCGACATGATCCTGGCCGACACCACCTACGCCGGCCAGCTCAACCTGCCCGACATGTTCACCCGAATGATGTTGAGCCTGGTGGCAACCGGCGTCGCACCCGAGTCGTTCTACGCCTTGGACGCCGACGGCAACACGCAGCGCGCGCACTACGACGGCCTGCCCGTCGAGTTCATCGCCGACGCGATCTCGACCCTGGGGTCACACGTCGACGAGGGCTTCGAGACCTACCACGTCATGAACCCCTACGACGACGGCATCGGCATGGACCAGTTCGTCGACTGGCTCATCGAGGCCGGCTACCCGGTGCGCCGCGTGGGCGACTACGCGACGTGGCTCGAGCGGTTCTCGACCACGCTGCGGAGCCTGCCCGGACGGCAGCGCAACGCGTCACTGCTGCCGCTGCTGCACAACTACCAGTCGCCGGACCACCCGATGAATGGTGCGATGGCCCCGACCGACCGGTTCCGTGCGGCGGTGCAGGAAGCCAAGATCGGGCCGGACAAGGACATCCCGCACGTCACCCGTGAGGTGATCGTCAAGTACGTCACCGATCTGGAGCTGCTCGGCCTGCTGTAGCCCCCGCTTGATCGTGCGCCGAACGTGCGCCGAAACCGCATTCCCTGTCGTCACAGCACCCGCTTGGCGACAGGGAATGCCGTTTCGGCGTGTAAGGGGTCAGGCGTTGCCGAAGCCGATCAGGCTGCGCACCGGCGGCAGGTCGGCGATGGTCGCGAACCCCGGCGCCGCCGCGCACACCGCGGGCACCGCGTTGAGCACCTGCATCGCCGTCGCCACGTTGGCTGAGTTCACGTGCTCGAGCATGCTGGCGTCGCGCCGGAAACTGGCCAGCGACAGGAAGTGTGACTGCATCGACGGGTCGCCCTCGACGGTGAGCGTCCAGCCGTGGCGCGGCTTCGGCCAGTGCTTCGGGTACTCGTTGCCGACGGTCCACAGCGTCTCGATCTCGACGAGCGGCTCGCCGTCGCGGCGCCCGACCCAGTTCCACCGCTGACCCGCCGTCGTTCCCGCGCGCAACACGTGGTCGAAGATCTCGTGGTCGTGCTCGGCGGCGACGGCCTCCACGTCGGCGGTCACCTCGTCGATGCCGGCGTGCAACGCGTCGGCGAGCAGCCACACCTGCTCGACGAAGATCGAGCTGTTGAACGCCAGGAAGTCGTTCGCCGTCACGCTGATCTCGTCGACCGGCGCCCCGAATCGCATGTTGTCGAACGTGATCGCGGTGCTGTCGTACACCGACCAGTCGGCCCGCTCCTGCAGTGTCAGCTTCTCGATCGTGCGGCTCATGCCCGTCAGCGCGAGGGGCAGCGCGCCGGACAGGTTGCCGGGGTTCAGGCCGCAACCGTGCACCGTCGTCCCGCCTTCCTCGCAGGCCGCGAGGAGACGATCCCGGTCGGCCGCCGCGATGCGCGCGGGATGGAACAGGAACGCCGTCGTCACGACGTTCGTGCCACTGCGGAGGATGGCGCAGACCTCGTCGACGTCGGTGAGGCGCGGCGTGTAGACCACGCAGTCCGCGTCGAGGTCGAGGACTGCCGCCACGTCGGTCGTGGCCACCACGCCGACGGGGTCGCGGCCGATGAGCGTGCCCGCATCGACGCCGTCCTTGGCGTCGGAGTACACCCGCACACCCATGAGTTCGAGCCCGCTGCGGGGATCCAGGACAGTGGCCAGGACCTCCCGGCCGACGGCGCCGGTACCCCACTGAACGATGCGCAGTGCCATGCCGCCACCGTCGCACGGCGGCTCGCCCGCTGTCCCCCGATCGGTGGACCTCGTGTTCATCCCGCCCGTCCACCGGTCACCGGACAGACTCCCGGCCCCCGCCGCGACATAGTTGAGTCATCGCCGGAGCACACCGGCCACCGACACCAAAGCTCCACCCAGACAGAAGGACTCGACATGACGAACCTCATCCGCCTCGCCGCACTGCCCATCCTCACCGCCGGAATCCTCGGCAGCGCAGCCCTCGGCCTCGCCGGCGCCGCCAACGCCACCGCAGGCCCCGGTGGCCAGCAGCCCTCGGGCCCCGGCTACTCCTACGCGCCCCAGACCCACGCCCACCCCGCGCCGACCGCCAAGCCCGGCTGGCACGGCAACCACGGCCCCGCCTACATCGCCCACCTCACCGGCACCGACGTCCGCTGACGCCGGCCGCCCCCAGACCGGAGCCCCCTCCCCGAAACCATCCCCGGGGGGAGGGGGCTTCGTTGGCGTTCACCGGTCGCGTCGCATCGAGACTGCGCCGAGGGTCGTGATCGCGCGACGAGCACGACCCTGGACGCAGTTTCATCGCGTGAACATCACGCGGCCCTACGCGAAGACGGAAGTCATGGTCGTGGAATCACCTACTGGCCGGCCAAACCACGACCCTGAAGCGCAAACCCCCATAGGGCCGCAGCGGCCCCACCGCCCGCAATACGTCAGGCGTGCCAGCCCGCCCACTTGCCGACCTCGACCGTGACGACGGGTCCGTCGAGCGCGATCCGGTCGTACTGCGGGTACTTGGCGCGCAGCAGCGTGTAGCCCCCGGCCATCATGTCGCCCGAAACGTGCACGGCGGCAACGCCGTCGGCGCGTACCCACCAGAGCTTGCTCCAGTCCTCGTCGTAGTGGTCGACGAGGAGGCTGACGCGGGGCTCGGAGGCGATGTTGACCAGGCGCTGCAGGTGCTGGGTCGACTTCCGCTTGGCGTCGACGGCGGTGAACACGACGCCCTCGTGCACCGCGAAGACGACGGGGACGACGTGCGGCGCTCCGTCGGGACGCACCGTGGTCAGCGCCGCGACCGGTGCGCCGGCGAACGCGGCGGCGGCGGCGGCGTCGAAGTCCGGCACGGCGCTCAGTTCCGGTTCCCGCTCGGGCGCTGCGGAGCGACGCTGATCGGCGACCGCGTCACCGGCGTGCGGGTGACGCCGATCTCGGGCTTCTTGCTCTGGCTCGGCTGGCGCGGCCGCTGGTAGACGGGTTCCTGCGGCGCCGGCTCCGTCGACTCCGGCGGGGGAGGGGGCGGTGGTGGTGGCGGCGGCAGGACCTCGCTGGACGGGGCCGTCGTCGCGGTGGTCGCGGGTGCCTCGGACGTCGTCGGGCCCGGCGCGTCGTCGCCGTCGCCGCGACCGCCGTCGATGGCCAGCAGCACGACCGACACGACCAGCGCCACCGCGGCCAGCGCGACGGCGATCAGGGCGAGCCTGGCCAGCGGCGACTCGTGCCACGGCGCGGCTGCCGGCTTGAAGTTCCAGGTGTCCGCGTCGAAGGCGTCGAAGTGACCGGCCGGCGGCACGTCCTGCGGGCGGAGTCCGAAGTCCCGGTCCGTCTCGCTCCACGCCATCCTGCCCCGGTACTGGTCGGCGGGGGCGTCGGCGTCGTCGAGCAGGTAGCCGTACTGCGGATCGTCCGACGCGGCAGCGCGTTCGCCTGCGGCGTCGGAGTCCCCCGCTCGCGTGTCGGCCACGCACTGATGTTAGGCGGCTACCAGCACAAACGTGTACCGGATGACCAGCAGACTCCCATCGCGCGTCTCCGGCGCAGGTCGCGACGGGGTGGACACCGCCGGAACGACCGCCGCACACCGGCAGTCGTGGGTAAGGTCATCGCGGGCTGACCCGTTCATCCCGGCGACCCGGCCTCGTCACCCTCCCGTGGTGTCGTGGCCACCGTCGCGCCGCCCGCTCATAAGAAGGTTCGGCAATGAAGACTTTCCGGCTCACCGCCGCCGCCGGCGCGGCACTGCTCGTGTTCACCGGCGCCCTCACCGCCTGTGCGCCTCCGGAGAAGGAATCCGGCGGCGAGCAGACCCAATCCGGGGTCAAGGCAGGCGAAGCGACGTCGGCCGCCGACTTCGGCGGGATGCCCGGACTCGAAGAGGCGGCCAAGAAGGAAGGCGAGCTGAACGTCATCGCGCTCCCGCCGGACTGGGCCAACTACGGCGCGATCATCAAGGCGTTCGGCGACAAGTACGGCATCAAGGTGAACTCGGCCCAGCCCGATGCCGCGAGCCAGGACGAGATCAACGCCGCCAACCAGCAGAAGGGCAAGTCCACCGCGCCCGACGTCTTCGACCTCGGTCAGTCGGTGGCGCTGGCCAACACGAGCCTGTTCGCGCCGTACAAGGTGGAGAAGTTCGGCGACATCTCCGACGACTTCAAGGACCCGGACGGCAAGTGGGTCAACGACTACGGCGGCTACATGTCGATCGGCTACGACGAGTCCAAGGTGCCGGCGATCGCCGGCGTCGACGACCTGCTCAAGCCCGAGTTCAAGGGCAAGGTCGCGCTCAACGGTGACCCGACGCAGGCGGGCGCCGCGTTCTCGGGCGTCATGATGGTCGCCATCAGCCAGGGCGGCACGCCCGACGACATCGCACCGGGTGTCGAGTTCTTCCGAAAGTTGAAGGAGGCAGGCAACTTCCTGCCCGTCGACCCCACTCCCGCGACCATCGAGTCCGGGCAGACTCCGGTCGTCGTCGACTGGGACTACCTCAACGTCGCCGAGACCAAGAAGCTCCCGTCGTGGAAGGTCGTCATCCCCCCGAACGCGGCGGTGGCCGGCTACTACTACCAGGCGATCAACAAGGATGCCCCGCATCCGGCCGCGGCCCGGCTGTGGCAGGAGTTCCTGTTCAGTGACGAGGGCCAGAACCTCTACCTGCAGGGCGGCGCCCGTCCCGTGCGTGCCGACACCATGGCGACGCAGGGCACGATCGACCGTGCCGCGTATGCGGTGCTGCCGCCGGTCGACGGTGCCGCCACGTTCGTGACCGTCGACCAGAACCAGGCCGCCACCAAGTATCTCGAGGGCAACTGGGCGAAGGCGGTCGGCTGATCCTGCGCCGACTGCGGGACTCCGTCCCGCTCCTCCCGTTCTTCGCCCTCGTCGCGATCTTCCTGATCGTCCCGACGGTCACCGTCGTGGTCGGCTCGGTCGTCGACGAGACCGGATTCTCGCTCGCCCGCGTCCAGGCCCTGTTCTCCGAGACGGCCGGTGCGGCGCTGGCCAAGAGCGTGCTGCTGTCGGGCAGTACCGCACTGCTCGGGGCCGTCTTCGGCGCGCTGCTGTCGTGGCTCATCGTCACCCGCCCCGCGGACTCGGTGATCCGGCGGACCGTGCTGTCACTGTGCAGCGTGCTGGCCCAGTTCGGCGGCGTGGCACTGGCATTCGCGTTCCTGGCCACGATCGGCCTCAACGGCGTGCTGACGCTGTGGGCGGCCGAGCACCTGGGCTGGAACATCGCCGGATCGGGCTGGCTGTACGGCCTGCCCGGCCTCATCCTGGTGTACACGTACTTCCAGATCCCGCTCATGGTCATCGTGTTCCTGCCCGCGCTCGAAGGTCTGCGCGAGCAGTGGCGCGAGGCGGCCGTCAGCCTGGGCGCCTCGACGTGGCAGTACTGGCGCGAGGTCGCGGTCCCGCTGCTCACCCCCGCCTTCCTGGGATCGGCGCTGCTGCTGTTCGCCAACGCGTTTGCGGCGTATGCGACCGCAGCCGCACTGGTCAGTCAGGGCAGTCCGATCCTCCCGCTGCTGATCAGGTCGGCGCTGACGTCGGAGGTGGTGCTCGGGCAGGCCGGCTTCGCCTACGCGCTGGCGCTCGAGATGATCGTCGTGGTGGCGCTTGTCATGATCGCCTACAACCTGCTGGTGCGTCGCACGGCGCGGTGGCTGCGGTGAGAACCGTTGGGCGGGGCGCCCTGTGGGTGGCGTTCGGGCTGTTCTTCCTGTTCCCGCTGTACGCCATGGCCGACTTCTCGACCCGGAACCTGATCCAGGGTGGCCGGACCGGTGCGGCATGGGCGAACCTGTTCGCCGACGACGCGCTGTACGAGGCGATCATCACGTCGCTGCTGCTCGCCCTCCTGACGGTGGTGGCGATGCTGCTCATCCTGGTGCCCACCATGATCTGGGTCCGGCTTCGGACACCGTGGGCGAAGGGCATCGTCGAATTCCTGTGTCTGCTACCGCTGACCATCCCGGCGCTGGTGATCGTCGTGGGCTTGAAGAACGTCTACCTCTGGGTGACGTACCTGCTCGGCGAGTCGGCGCTGACGCTGACGTTCGTCTACGTGGTGCTCGTCCTGCCCTTCGCCTATCGGTCGCTGGACGCCGCACTCTCGGCGATCGACCTGCGCACGCTGGCCGAGGCCGCGCGGTCGCTGGGCGCCGGATGGACCACCACCATCCTGCGCGTCGTGGTGCCGAACATCTGGTCGGGCGTCCTGTCGGCCGCGTTCATCTCGGTGGCCGTGGTGCTCGGCGAGTACACGATCGCCTCACTGTCCGGGTTCGAGACGCTGCAGGTGCAGATCGTCGCCATCGGCAAGAGCGACGGCCCCACCTCGGTGGCCGCGTCGCTGGCCGTGCTGCTGTTCGGTCTCGTTCTGCTGCTTGCCCTTTCCATGCTGACCAGACGGAGACGTAGATCATGACCACCGGTGCCGGATCGACCACGGGGGTCGGCGTCGAGCTGACCGACCTGACCCGCGTCTACGGCTCCGTGAAGGCGCTCGACGGTCTGACCCTGCACATCGAGCCGGGCGAGTTCGTCGCACTGCTGGGCCCGTCGGGGTGCGGCAAGACCACCGCGCTCCGTATCCTCGCGGGCCTCGACGAGGCCACGTCGGGCACGGTCTCGGTTGGCGGCCGGGACCTGACCAAGGTGCCCGCGAACAAGCGCGACATGGGCATGGTGTTCCAGGCGTACAGCCTCTTCCCGCACCTGACGGCGCTGCAGAACGTCGAGTTCGGCCTCAAGGTGCGGGGTAGGGGCAAGTCCGACCGTTCCACGCGCGGGGCCGAGATGCTGGAACTAGTCGGCCTTTCCGCGCACATGGACAAGTACGCCGCAGAGATGTCCGGCGGTCAACAGCAGCGCGTCGCACTGGCGCGGGCGCTCGCGATCCAACCCAGCGTGCTCCTGCTGGACGAGCCGCTGTCCGCGCTCGACGCCAAGGTGCGGGTGCAGCTTCGCGACGAGATCCGGCGCGTCCAGCTGGAGGTCGGGACGACGACGCTGTTCGTCACGCACGACCAGGAGGAGGCGCTGGCCGTCGCCGACCGCGTCGGCGTCATGAGTCAGGGCCGGCTCGAGCAGCTGGCGCCGCCCGCGCAGGTATACGCCGACCCGGCCACGCCGTTCGTCGCCGAGTTCGTCGGCCTGAACAACAAGGTGCCCGCACGCGTGGAGGGTGGCCGCGCGCTGCTGCTCGGCGCGTCGGTACCCACGCTCACGGGCTCGATCGCCTCGGGCATGGGGACGGCGCTGCTGCGGCCGGAGTCGGTGACGGTGACCGCGGACCCCGCGGGCACGTCGACGGTGAAGTCGGTGGCGTTCCTCGGCCCGATCTCCCGGGTCTACGTCGCGCTCGCCGACGGCACGGTGGTCGACGCGCAGCTCTCCAGCGCTGCGGCGCGGACGTTCGAGCCGGGTGCCACGGTCACGGTCGGAGTAGAGCCGACGCGGCTGCTGGTGGTCTAGCCGCTGCCTCCCTCGCCGAACGTGGGTTACCGCCACGGTTTTCGCGAAAACCCGTGACAGAAGCCAACACTCGGCGGCGAGGCGGTGGGGCGGTGGGGTGGCGAGGCGGTGGGGCTAGACGTCCTTGACCGGCTCGATGCCCAGGTCGCGATAGGTGACCAGCGCGGCGAACGGGACGCCGCGCGCGGCGAAGCGCCCGGTCGCGACGTCGCCGCGGTCGACCATCGGGATGACGCCGGTGACGACGGCACCCAGAGCGACCACCCGGTCGAACGCGATCTCGGTGGAGCCGCCGGTGCTGATGACGTCGTCGACGAGCAGCACCCGGGTGCCCGCCCGAAGGCGGTGGCCCTCGACCCACTGTTCGCGGCCGCGCTGCTTCTGTTCCTTGCGCACCGAGAACCACGCCTTGTCGGCCACCATCGCGATGCCGTGCGCCAGCGGGTCGGCGCCCATCGTGAGCCCACCGACGGCGTCGAACTCGATGCCCGTTCGGTCGGCGAGGTCGACCACCGCACGGCAGACGACGGTCAGCCGTGCGCCGGTGTCGATGGCGTTCTTGCCATCGACGTAGTCGTGGCTGAGCTGGCCGCTCGCCAGCTTGAACGGCTCGTCCCGACGCTCGTACCCGCGGGTGCGGATCAGGTCGAACGCGGCGTGCCACGTGTCCGGACGGTCGCTCGCATCAGGCATGCGGTGATCGTATCGGCCCGTACGACCCGAGGCTCAGCCCTCGCGAGCCCGACGGGTGAGGTCGACCGCCGCCTGGCGGAGCTGGTCGGTGGAGTCGATCGGCGTCCCGTAGCCGATCCGGGTGTACGCGATGCCGCGGTCGCACGTGACCCGCAGGTCGAGACCGTAGCGGTCGACGTCCGTGCACAGCGCCGCGCTGGCGTCGGGGTAGCCGCCCAGGGTGCGCGCCATCAGCGTCAGGGAGTCGGCGTGGTCGGCGTTGAGGTGCTCGATGGCCCCGGCGGCCGCGGACCTGACGGGGTCCGGCGACGCCGCGAGGTAGTCAGCCGCGGTGGCCGAGTCCATCCGGCCGTAGCCGCCGACCCACCGCACCCGGGCGACGTCGAGCACCCAGAGGGTGAAGTCGGAGTAGTCGACGTAGTACTTCGCGGCGGGGACGGCGTCGAGGTGCGCCTGGCGCACGGCGTCGTGCTCGGCGTCGGTGGGCCTACGCACGACGCCGGCGAGCGTGATCCGGGCGTTGGCGAGCGGGTCGGACTCCGTGGCGGGTGCGACGACGGCGATGCTCGCGCGCTGATCGCCGTGCAGGTTCCGGCCGTGCTCGGCGAGGTTGGACACGCACAGCACGGGCGAGCCACCGTCGAGGCCGTAGGTGACCAGCGACGCCCACGGGTCGCCGGTCGCGGTCAGCGTGGCCAGCGTTCCGGTGTTGGTGGACGCGGCGATGGTGCGCGCCTCCTCGGCCGCGGACGGCCTGGTGGCGTTGACGACGGGCGTCAGCGGAGGCGGTGCGGAGGGGGCGTCGCCCGGGTCGCCGTGGTCGCGGGGGCGTGATGGGGTGGCCACGTCGGCACTTTATACCCGCCGGTCAGCGCGCCGATTCGCCAGCGCCGACGCCGACCTGCGTGCGACACTCGGCAACGCACGTGATCTTGATCCGGCCGATGCCCGGAGAGTGCCGAGGGGAGGTGGCGCCATGCCCGCACGCGTCGTCGACCCGGCAGGGGCGTCCTGGAGTGTGCGGCGCCGCTGGTACCCGTGGCGCCGCGCGCTGTCGTTCCGGGAGGCGCTCGCACACGAACCGAGCGCGCCCGAGGAGGAGCAGACCGAGGACGCCGAGGACACCGCCGAGCACGGCATCGTCGTCCAGGTCGTGCTCGCCGTCCTCGGCGTCCTGCTCTGGATCGTCTGGACCGCCGGCCGAATCATCTTCTACACCGGGGTGATCGCGGTGTTCGTGGTGATCTCGATGATCGAGCTGGTCCTTCAGCTCGCGGTGATGCCGGTGGTCCTGCTGCTGCGAGTCACTGGGATCGCACGCTGGCCCGTGCAGATCGATCGCGCGGGCAAGCACGTCCAGACCCGGCACGCCGACGGATACGGCGCGGCCGCGGCGCTGTGCGACGAGGCGCGCGCGGAGATCGAGCGCGGCGCGCTGCCCGTACCCGAGGCCGCCACTGCGGAGTGATTCGATCCGCTCCGCGGTGGGTAGCTCTGAAGGCTGATGACGCTCGCATATGAGGAATGGCTGACCAGGCAACGGTGGTACGCGGGTCGCGGTCGCGAATTGACCGCCGTGCGCGAGACGCTGGCGGTGCCGCTCGGTGACGATCTCGATCTGGTGCTGCTGGACACCGACTACTCGGACGGCTCCACCGCGCGATATCAAGTGGTCGTCCGGTGGGAGGAGAACTCCGAGCAGGGCGACGCGGAGAGATTCCAGGCCATCGGCACCGACGGGTCCCGCACCGCGTTCGACGGGTTGTACGACCCGGAGGCCGGACGTCACCTGCTCGCGCTGATCGACTCGTCGTCGACCGTGGGCCCGATCCGCTTCCTCCGCGAGCCCGACGCCGAACTGCCCGTCGGCGCCGCGCCCCGGGTGATGGGCGCCGAGCAGAGCAACACCAGCGTCGTTTTCGGGACGTCGGCGATCTTCAAGGCGTTCCGACGCGTGACGCCGGGGATCAATCCCGACATCGAACTGAGCCGGGTGCTGGCGCGGGCCGGCAACGACCACGTCGCCACGCTGCTCGGGTCGATCGACACCGACCTCGACGGCGAGCACTACGCGCTCGGCATGGTGACGCGCTTCGCGGCGGGATCCGCGGAGGGCTGGGACACCGCGACCGCCAGCACGCGGGAGCTGTTCGCCGCCGACGCCGCCGGTGACGGCGCGGCGAGCTTCGCCGAGGAGTCCCGCGCACTGGGCGAGGCCGTCGCGTCGGTGCACAGGACCCTCGCCGACGAGCTGGGTGTCTCGGAGGTGGCGTTCCCGGTCGACACCCTGGTGCAGCGGCTGCGCGTGGTCGCGGCGTCGGTGTCGGAACTCGCGCCGTACGTCGATCGCATCGAGGCCCGCTACCGCCGGCTGGCCGACCGCGCCATCTCGGTGCAGCGGGTGCACGGTGACCTGCACCTCGGTCAGGTGCTGCGGACCCCGCAGACCTGGCTGGTCATCGACTTCGAGGGCGAGCCGGGGCAGCCGCTCCCCGAACGGCGTCGGCCCGACTCCGCGCTGCGCGACGTCGCCGGGATGCTGCGGTCCTACGAGTACGCCGCGCACCAGCGGCTGGTCGAGGGCGGCGACCCGGCCGACGACCTGGTGCACCGCGCGCGCGACTGGGCGGACCGCAACCGCGCCGCGTTCTGCGAGGGCTACGCGGCGGCCGCCGGTGCCGACCCGCGCGACGACGCCGACGTGCTCGCCGCCTACGAGCTCGACAAGGCGGTCTACGAGGCGGGCTACGAGGCGCGCTACCGCCCGGCCTGGCTGCCGATCCCGATGGAGTCGATCGCCCGACTGGTCGGCTGACCGGATTCGCAGCAGCCTGACGGCCGACGCACAGGTCGGCGCCGGGGTAGCGATGAGTCACTGGACGGTGTGACGACTGCGCCCACCACGACCACGCCTGCCCGCTCGGCGGTTCCGTGGCGCCGGATCGCGCTCGGCGCGCTGCTCGTCGGCACGGCGGTCCTCTACCTCTGGAGGATCACGGTCAACGGCATGGGCAACGGCTTCTACGCGGCCGCCACCCAGGCCGGGTCGTCGAACTGGGAGGCGTTGCTCTTCGGATCGCTGGATCCGCACAACTTCATCACCGTCGACAAGCCGCCGCTGTCGCAGTGGGTGATGGGTCTGTCGGGTCAGCTGTTCGGCTTCAGCAGCGCCAGCATGCTGATCCCGCAGGCGCTGATGGCCGTCGGCGCGGTGGCCCTGCTGTACGCGGCGGTCGCCCGCATCTGCGGGCCCACGGCCGGTCTGCTCGCCGGCCTGGCGCTCGCGCTGACGCCGGTCGCCGTGCTGATGTTCCGGTTCAACAATCCCGACGCCGTCATGGTGCTGCTGATGACGGCGGCCGCCTACTGCACGGTGCGGGCGCTCGAGCGCGACGGCTTGCGCTGGCTCGCATTGGCCGGTGTGGCACTGGGTTTCGCGTTCCTGGCCAAGATGCTCGAAGGCGTCATGCCCGCCCCGGCGCTGGCGGCGGCCTACCTGCTGGCCGCTCCGGTGGCGCTGCGCACCCGACTGCTCCACCTCCTCGGCGCCGCCGCCGCGATGACGGCGTCGGCGGGGTGGTTCGTGCTGCTGACGATGTGGTGGCCGGCGTCGTCGCGGCCCTACCTGGCCGGCTCCACCGACAACAGCTTCATGAACCTGGTCCTCGGATACAACGGGCTCAGCCGCATCGTCGGCCGCAACCACGGCGCCGCGGGCCAGATCGGTGCCGGCGCAGGCCCTCCCGCACGGCTGGCCGATCTCGGCCCCTACGGCAACCAGGTGCAGGGCATCGGCCGTCTGTTCGGCGGCGAGTTCGGCTACGAGATCGGGTGGCTGCTGCCCGGGGCGGTGGCCGCGCTGGTGGTGGTGCTCGCCATCCGCGGTCGCGCACCGCGCACCGACCGGGTGCGGGCCGCGGCCGTCCTCTTCGGCGGGTGGCTCCTGGTCGACGGCCTGGTGCTGAGCTACATGCACGGCATGATCCACCCGTACTACACGTTATCGATCGCGCCCGCCGTGGCCGCGATGTTCGCGATCGGCGTGCAGCAGACCTGGGCCCGCCGCGAGACGCTCTGGTGCCGGATCGCGCTCGTCGGCGTGCTTCTGGGCACCGGGCTGTGGAACTGGTTCGTGCTGGGCCGCAACGTCACCTGGCTGCCGGGGCTGCGCTGGGCGATCCTGGTGCTCGCCGTGGCCGCGGCCGTCGCGCTGCTCGGGGTGCTCGCGGCGCGGCGCACCGGCGTGGCGGCATCGCTGGTCGCCGTCGCGGTGGCGGGCGCCCTGGCCGGCAGCGGCGCCTATGCGGTCGCGACCGTCGACGTCGCGCACCAGGGCGGCGGCCCGTCGGTCGGCCCGGCGCGGACCGGCCACCTCGCGTCGTCGTGGGGGCGGACGAAGGACGACCCCCACCTGGACACGATGCTGAAGGCGACGCACACCGAGTGGTCGGCGGCGATCGACCGGTCCAGCAATGCGGCGGCACTCGAATTGTCCACGGGCACCGCGGTGATGGCCATCGGCGGCTTCTCCGGTACCGATCCCGCGCCCACCCTCGCGCAGTTCCAGGAGGCCGTCGCCGCGCACCGCGTCGCCTACTACGTCACGACCACCGGAGGTGGACACCGGGGGATGTCGTCGCACGCGCACGCCGACATCGCGCGCTGGGTGGCGTTCAACTACCGGGCGCAGCAGCTGGGCGACGACCTGGTCTACGACCTCGCGGCGCCGGTGCGGACGGGCTAGCGGACCAGGCGGCGCAGCAGTGCCGAGGCCGTGACCACGCCGAGGGCGGCCGCGACGAGCAGCACGCCCACGTCCAGCCAGGTGTTGCCCGGCGTCCCGATCAGCAACGCACGCAACGCGTTCACCTCGTAGCTGAGCGGATTGACGGCCGACAGCCAGCGCAGCCACCCCGGCATCACGTCGACCGGATAGAGTGCGTTCGACGCGAAGAACAGCGGCATGGTGATCGCCTGACCGATGCCCATCAGTCGGTCACGGTTGCGCACCAACCCCGCAAGCGTCATCGACAGGCACGCGAAGAACGCCGAGCCCAGCACCACGATGCCCATGGCTGCCAGGATCCGCAGAGGGTTGCCGGTCAGGTGAATCCCCATGAGGTAGGCGATGATCAGCACGCCGACCACCTGCGCCACCGACCGGACACCCGCCGCGAACGCCTTTCCGGTGATGAGCGCCGACGCCGGCGCGGGCGTCACCATCAGCTTCGCGAGGATCCCGGCGTCACGGTCCCAGACGATCTGGATGCCGTAGAAGATCGAGATGAACAGTGCGGACTGCGCGATGATGCCGGGCGCCAGGAACGCCAGGTACGGCACGTCGCCGGTGTCGATCACCCGCAGGTTCGAGAAGGTCTGGCCGAAGATCAGCAGCCACAGCGCGGGTTGCACCATGCGCGTGACCAATTCGCTGCGGTCGTGGCTGAGCTTCTGCAGCTCGACGAGCGCGAACGCGCCCATCCTGCGGAGCAGCCCGGGCACGCGGTGCAGGCCGCGTGGGGCACGGACGAGGGTGGTGGAGTGCGCGTCAACCGGCACGGCGGGGCGTCCTCCTGCTGGAGCGGATCTCGCGCAGCCCCTGCCGGGCGGCGTCGTCGGACAGGTCGGAGCCGGCGTAGTGCCGGAACACGTCCTCGAGCGTGACGTCCGGTGACTCGTCGGTGACCAGCGTGGCCTTGAGGTCGGCGGGCGTGCCGACGGTCTGGAGGACGCCGTGGTGCATGAGGGCGACGCGGTCGCACAGGGCGTCGGCCTCCTCCATGTAGTGGGTGGTCAGCAGCACCGTCATGCCGAACTCGTCCTGCATCCGTGCCACCTGCGACCAGACGCCGTCGCGCGCAATGGGATCGAGGCCGACGGTGGGCTCGTCGAGCAGCAGCAGGGAGGGCCGGTTGACCAGCGCCTGTGCCAGCTCGAGCCGCCGCACCATGCCACCGGAGTACGTGCCCGCCAGGTTGCCGGCGACGTCGAGCAGGCTCATCGCGTCGAGCGCCTCGTCGACGCGGGCACGACGCTGCCGGCGCGGCACGTCGTACAGCCGGGCGAACAGGTCGACGTTCTGCCTGCCGGTCAGCGCCGACTCGATCGAGAGCTGTTGGGGGACATAGCCGATGTTCTGCCGGATGTCGAGGGTGTCGCGGCGGGAGTCGAGCCCGAAGACGAGCACCTCGCCGTCCTGGACGGGCGTGAGCGTGGTCAGCACCCGCACCACCGTGGTCTTCCCCGCGCCGTTGGGGCCCAGCAGTCCCATCGTCTCGCCGGCGCGCACCTCGAAGCTGACGTCGTCGACGGCGACGTGGTCGCCGTAGCGGTGGGTCAGGTGGCGGCAGTCGATGGCGGGCGGCGGTGGCGTCATGAATCCTCCTCGCGCAGTAGTCGGGTGAGGGTGGCGAGGACGGCCAGCCCGTCGGTGAGTCGGTCCAGCTGTCCGGCGTCGAGGCGGTCGAGCGCGGCGGCGAGGGCGGCCCGCCGGGCGGCACGGGACTCGTCGGCGAGGCGCTGGGACGACTCCGTCAGCCGCAGTCTGCCGACGCGCCGGTCCGCGGGGTCCACGGTGCGCTGCAGCAGGCCGTCGGCGGACAGCCGCGACACCAGGGTCGACGCGGTGTTGGGGGCCAGTCCGAGTTCGGCGGCGGCGTGGCGCACGGAGATGTCCGGTTGCCGTCCGACGAGGCGCAGCAACTCGGCCTGCGACTCGGCGAGGCCCGTGCCGATCGCGGGACCCGCCGAGCGGCGGAGTGCTCGGCGGAACCGCCCGACCGTGCCGAACAGTTCGGCGGCGAGTTCGGTGCGGGTGTCCACGCCAACCACATTAGCTCTGTTACAGAGTGATCTCCAGGCGACTCGTGCACGCGCAACCGCGCCCACCGCGGTGTGGTGTCTCGGGACATCGCTGACACATATGTCGCGGGACATCGCTGACACTCATGGTGCCTGGTGGGGTTCGCGGGTGCGATAGGTACGGGTGGTTTTGTCGCCGCGTTGGTGTCTGCGGGTGGGGTCGGCGGTGAACGCGCGAACGAGGCGGTTGCCGCTGAAGATGGTGATGTGGTCACCGTCGCGGATGCTGATGCAGTCGTGGCCGGCCCATCGAAGTCCGACGTTGACGCGGTAGGGCGGCACGTACAGGTTGCCGCCGATCTGGTCGACGCGATGGCGGGATACGAACAGCGGCCCAGGGAGCGGACGGTCGGCGGGGCAGGCCTTGACAGTGGCGCGAAACGCCTCGGCGGGGGTCGCTCCCCGTAGGGCTCGGTGCGGCCGGTGGTGGTTGTAGAACGTGCGGTATTCGTCGAGCATGGCGTTGAGTTCGGTGAGCGAGGCTGCTGGATCGTGGGCGTCGAGCCACTTCTTGAGGGTCTGCCAGAAGCGCTCGATCTTGCCGCACGTCTGCGGATGGAAGGGGGTCGAGTTGACGGCGCGTACGCCGAGGGCTCGGAGGTTGATCTCGAACGCCGATTCATGGGCGTGGAATCTTCCGGTGTACACGATTCCGTTGTCCGACAACGACATCGACGGTATTCCGCACTCGGCGATACCGGCCAGAATGACCGACCAGACCAATGCGCCGTCAGCGTCGGCGTCGGCGGCGCGTAGACCTACCGCGTAGCGGGAGTGGTCATCGAGGCTGCCCGCGATGGCGACCGCAGTGCCGTCGGCCAGGGACCATCGGGTCCAGTCCGACTGCCAACATTCGTTGGGCCGGTCGAAGGTGAAGCGCTTGATCGACGACTTCGGACGTTTCTGCGGCTGCGGGGTGATCGCACCGCGGCGGGTCAGGATCTGCCACACCGTCGACGGCGACGGCACCGCGGGCACCCGTCGCGCTGCAACGACCACACGATCGACTGGGCGCCGTGATCGCGGCCCTGTTCGATCAACTGCTTGCGGCGGCGCACCACGATGTCCTCGATCTCGGGTGAGGTCTGCCCTGGCGAAGTCGACGGGCGCCGGGACCGGTCCCGCAACCCGTCGATCCTTCCTCGCGGAAGCGCCGGCGGTATTTGTAGAACGTCTGCCGACTGATGCGCTCGTCGCGACAGAACGCCGCCACATTGTCCAACTGCCCGGCCACCGCCGCAGCCATCCGAATGTCCATCGCCGTCACCTTCTGGGCCATGAACCATCCTGGTCGCGGCCCTACTCAGGTGTCAGCGATGTCCCCAGACACATCGGTGTCAGCGATGTCCCCGAACAGAACACCGCGCCCACCGCGGGTCCGGGTGCACGAATCCCAGGATGCAGCGCCACAATGAGCGCATGACCACTGATGGCTCCGACGCCGGGTTCGACGACAACCCCCTCGAACCCTCCGAATCCCTCGACTCCGACGAGGTGCGGAACGACGACGGCGACGAGGTGGTCGACCCGCCGGAGCGCTGGATCGAGGCGAAGGACGACGAGACGCTCGACGAGCGGCTCGCCGAGGAGGAGCCCGACGTGACGGCCGACGGCGAGGAGGACGCGCCCACGGAGTCACACGACTCCGACCAGGGCGGCGGACTCGAACTCGTCAGCGACGACGCACTCGACCGTCTCGACCCGGACGTGCACGGCACCGAGCGCGGCCAAATCGACGGCACGCCGGAGGACGGCGAGTCGTTCTTCCAGGTCGTCGACTAGCTACCCGCGGTAGAACGACGCCGGCGGCAGCGCCCGCAGCCCGCCGCCGGTGGTCGACGCCGCGAACGTGACGTCGGCGCCGGTGGCCTCGTCGTGGAGTTCGAGCGAGCCGATCGTCCGGAACCGCGAGAGCACCCCGCTGACGAGGAAGTCGATCCGGTCACCGGGGCCCGGCGCCGCAGTGTGTACGCGGGCCCCGAAGGCGACGGGTTCGATGCCGGCCAGGTACAGCCACAGCGACGAGTACAGGTGGTCGGGCGACGACGTGGGCACCACGGCGTGGTGCAGTGGCGCGCCGTCGGCGGAGGACGCGAGCAGGAAGTCCTGCCCGCGTCCGCCGCCGTAGGCGTCCGGCACCTTGACGCACACCGTGCGGGGCACGCCGAGGTCGGTGACCGGGGCGAGGCGCACGAGCGCATCCCGCTGTCCGGGCACCAGCAGCTCCGTACCTCCGGGCAACCGGGCATCGTCGTCGATGGTCAGCGTCGCGGTGAACACGACGCCCTGCTGACCGAACAGTCCGCCGACGTCCCCCAGCACCGCGGAGATCGTCGACCTGATCGCGTCGGTCAGCATGGTCGTCATTCCGCCGCGACGGCCTGCAGCACGATGGTGGTGCGCGCGTCCACCGTGATGGTGCCCGCCGCGTTCACGAACTCCTCGTCGCCGCCGTCGGTGCGCACCGCCGTCTTCCACCGATCGCCGAACTCGTTGGGGGGCAGCGTGTACTCGATGGGCTCGAAGTGGGCGTTGAACAGCAGCACGAACGAGTCGTCGACGATCGGCTGGTTGCGGGTGTCCCGGTCGGGGATGCCGTGACCGTTGAGGTAGACGCCGACCGACTTCGCGAAGCCCGAACCCCAGTCCTCGCCGGTCATCTCGGTGCCCTCGGGGGTGAACCACGCGATGTCGGGCAGACCCTCGGGGCCACGCCTGCCGAGCGGCTTGCCGCTGAAGAACCTGCGGCGCCGGAACACCGGGTGCTCGGCACGCAGCGCGGTCACCGTACGGGTGAACTCGAGGAGTCCTTCGTCGGCTGTCGACCAGTCGATCCAGGTGATCTCGTTGTCCTGGCAGTACCCGTTGTTGTTGCCGCCCTGGGTACGTCCGAGTTCATCGCCGTGGCAGATCATCGGAACACCCTGCGAGAGCAGCAGAGTGGTCAGCAGGTTGCGCTCCTGACGGGAGCGCAGCGCGTTGACCGCGGGGTCGTCGGTCGGACCCTCAACACCGCAGTTCCACGAGCTGTTGTTGCTCTCGCCGTCGTTGTTGTCCTCGCCGTTCGCCTCGTTGTGCTTCTCGTTGTAGGACACCAGGTCCCGCAGCGTGAAGCCGTCGTGGGCGATGACGAAGTTGATCGACGCGACCGGTCGGCGGGCGGTGTTCTCGTAGAGGTCCGACGAGCCGGTCAGGCGGTAGGCGAACTCGTCGAGCGTCGCGTCCTCGCCGCGCCAGAAGTCGCGGACCGTGTCACGGTACTTGCCGTTCCACTCCGTCCACTGCGGGGGGAACCCGCCGACCTGGTAGCCGCCGGGGCCGACGTCCCACGGCTCGGCGATGAGCTTCACCTGCGACACCGTCGGGTCCTGCTGCACGAGTTCGAAGAACGTCGACAGCTTGTCGACGTCGTAGAACTCGCGGGCGAGCGTGGAGGCGAGGTCGAAGCGGAACCCGTCGACGTGCATCTCGGTCACCCAGTACCGCAGCGAGTCCATGATCAGTTGCAGCGAGTGTGGGTGACCGACGTTCAGGCTGTTGCCCGTGCCGGTGTAGTCCATGTAGAACTTCTTGTCGTCGTCCACCAGCCGGTAGTAGGCCGCGTTGTCGATGCCGCGCATCGACAACGTCGGGCCCATGTGGTTGCCCTCGGCGGTGTGGTTGTAGACGACGTCGAGGATGACCTCGATGCCGGCCTCGTGCAGCGTTCGCACCATGGCCTTGAACTCCTGCACCTGCCCGCCGGGGGTGCCGCTGCTGCTGTACTTCGAGTCGGGTGCGAAGAACCCGATCGTGTTGTAGCCCCAGTAGTTGGACAGGCCCTTGTCGATCAGGGTGGAGTCGTTGGCGAAGTGGTGCACGGGCATCAGCTCGATGGCCGTGATGCCGAGTGACTTGAGATGCTCGATGATCGCCGGGTGTGCGACGGCGGCGTAGGTGCCGCGCATCGCATCGGGGATGTCCGGGTGCGTCTCGGTGAGGCCCTTGATGTGCGCCTCGTAGATGACCGAGTCGGCGTACTCGTGGTTCGGCGGGCGGTCGATGCCCCAGTCGAAGAACGGGTTGATCACGACGGACTTCGGCATGCTCGCGGCGGAGTCGTCGTCGTTGCGGCTGTCCTCGTCGCCGAAGTCGTAGCCGAACAGCGACTGGTTCCAGTCGAAGATCCCGTCGATCGCCTTGGCGTAGGGGTCGAGCAGCAACTTGTTCGGGTTGCAACGGTGGCCCTCGGCGGGGTCGTGCGGGCCGTGCACGCGGTAGCCGTAGCGCTGGCCGGGCTCGATGTTGGGGAGGAAGCCGTGCCACACGAAGCCGTCGACCTCGGGCAGCGTCAGCCGCGTCTCGACGCCGTCTGCGTCGAACAGGCACAGCTCGACCTTCTCGGCGACCTCGCTGAACAGTGCGAAGTTCGTGCCCGAGCCGTCGTAGGAGGCGCCGAGCGGGTAGGCCTTGCCGCGCCATACCTCTTGAGGAACGGCGTTGGGGATAGAGACCTGAGTCAAGGGGTCATCCTTCTTGCTGATGTGGTGTCGGTGGTCAGGGCACGATACGACGTACCCGGGTGACCGAGCATGGTGAGCAGGACGCTGCTACCGGGGTATGGGGCGTGGCTGCACGCTGTGATCTGCCCGTTTACCGCCCCGTGCAAACCAGCGGCGCCGGCGGTGTGGGAACTGTCACCGGCGAAGATTTCCGCCACCGGGAGCACTACTAGGGGCAGTAGTAGGGTGCTGACGGTGAGGACTCCGTCGACGCTGGCACGCGGCCTGCGCGGCGGCCTCGTCGGTGCGGCCTCCGTCCTCGTCGCCACGTCGGCCCACGCATTCGGCGGTGGCGGCGTACCGCACGGTGGCGCCCTCGTCACCGCCGTGCTGGCCTGCGCGATCACCGGCGCCGTCGCGGGCGAGGTGAGTCGGCAGAACCGCCGGCTGTGCCTCGTCGCCGTCGTCATCGCGCTCTGCGTCGGGCAGGCGCTGTCCCACGTCATCTTCGCCGCGACCGGCCATCACCACGCGGGCATGGGGATGACCCCGCCGATGCTGGCCGCGCACGCCACCGCAGCACTGGTCCTCGGCGCCGTCATCTGCGCGGCCGAGTACCTCTACGTGGTCGGCGCCTCGGTGCTGTCCTGGCTGCGGCTGTTCGCGACCGCGGCCACGCGACCGGTCTGCCGGCCGGTGCGCCGCACCCGCTCCCGCGTCGTCGTGACATCGGCGTTCATGCCATCGGCGCTGGGCATGCGCGCGCCGCCCGTGGCCGTCGCCCACTGACTTCTCTCGACGTGCCCTCCGCCGTGTGACCACGGCCGGCGTGACGGCCTCCGCCGTCGACGCCTCGCATCGACGACCCCTCTTCGCGGCGCGCCCGTGCGCTTCCCAGCGCTCCCGCGCGCCGCCCTGCCTCGAAGGCCACCTGTCATGACGACCCCTGCCCCGAACCCCGCTCCCGCGCGACGACGACTCCGCGGTCTGCGCCCGATCCTGCTCCGCCTGCACTTCTACGCCGGCGTCTTCGTCGGCCCCTTCATCCTGATCGCCGCGGTCACCGGACTGCTCTACGCGCTCGTCCCGCAGCTCGACGAGTTCGTCTACCGGGACCAGCTGACGGTCGACCAGGTGGGCGACCAGCGACTGCCGCTGGCCGACCAGCTCCAGGCGGCGCGCGCCGCGCATCCCGAGGGGACGGTCGAGAGCATCCGTCCTCCCGACGGCGCCGACGAGACCACGCAGGTGACGCTCGCGGTGGACGACGTCCCGCCCGACTACGCGCGGACGGTCTTCGTCGATCCCTACACCGGCGAGGTCCGCGGTGCGCTGACGACGTTCGGGCAGTGGATGCCGCTGCGGGCGTGGCTCGACGAACTGCACCGCAACCTGCACCTCGACGCGATCGGCCGCAACTACAGCGAGCTGGCCGCGAGCTGGCTCTGGGTGATCTCGCTCGCGGGCCTCGCGCTCTGGTACCTGCACCGGCGGGACACCAGGAAGCTCAACCGCATCGCGCTGCCCGACCGCGAGAAGAAGGACCGTCGGCGCACGCTGTCGTGGCACGGCGCCGTCGGCGTGTGGATCGTCGTCGCGCTGCTTGGCCTGTCGGTGACGGGGGTGACGTGGTCGCGTTACGGCGGCCAGTCGGTCAATGCGGTGCAGGCGCACCTCGACATGACCGCGCCGTCGGTCGACACCGCACTGGCCGCCGCCGGACCCGACACCGCTGTCGGCGGACATCAGCACGGCGCGATGCCGGCGCCCACGGGCGGCGACGGCCTGCTCTACGGCGCCGACACCGCGCTGCGCTCGGCGGCGGACGCCGGCCTCGAGGGGCCGATGTGGATGTACCCGCCCGCCGAGCACGGCGAGGGCTGGCAGGTGGCCGAGAACAAGCGCGACTGGCCCACCCGATACGACGCCATCTCGGTCGACCCCGACACGGGTGCCGTGACCGACCGGGTGAACTTCGCGGACTGGCCGTTCCTGGCGAAGCTGACCGACTGGGCGATCGGTGCGCACATGGGCATCCTGTTCGGCATCGCCAACCAGTTGGTGCTGGCGCTCGTCGCGATCGGGCTCATCACGATCGTGGTGCGCGGATACCGGATGTGGTGGCAGCGCCGACCCACGCGCGGTTCGGCATGGGCCGCGGGCCGACCGCCGCTGCGCGGCACGCTCCGCACCCTGCACCCGGCTGCGCTGACGGCCGTCGTCGTACTGGCCGTCGCCGTCGGCTGGTTCCTCCCCCTGTTCGGCATCAGCCTGGCCGCGTTCGTCGTCGTCGACCTCGTCGTCGGTGCGGTCAAGCGCCGACGGACCGTGGCCACCGAGGCGCTGCTCGAGGCCTAACCCGCGACCTCGACGCCCGCGGAACGCAAGGCGTCCACCGCGTCGGCGGTCGTCGTCGGCGACACCCCCGCGGTCAGGTCCAGCAGGACCCGGGTGGTGAAACCGGCGGCAGCCGCGTCGGCCGCGGTGGCCTTCACGCAGTAGTCGGTCGCGATGCCGACGACGTCCACGGCATCGACGTCGTGGGCGCGCAGCCAATCGGCCAGGGTCGTCGCGTCGTCACCGGCGTCGACGCCCTCGAATCCGCTGTAGGCGGCCGAGTAGTGGCCCTTGTGGAACACGGCCTCGACGGCGCTCGGATCGAAGGCCGGGTGGAACTCGACGCCGGACGTGCCCACCACGCAGTGCGGCGGCCAGGAGTCGCGGAAGTCGGGTTCGTCGGAGAAGTGACCGCCCGGGTCGACGTGGTAGTCCTTCGTTGCGACGACGTGGTCGTAGTCATGGTGGGCGAGCAGCGCGCTGATCGACTGCGCGACCTCGACGCCGCCCTCGACGGCCAGCGAGCCGCCCTCACAGAAGTCGTTCTGGACGTCGACGACGATCAGCGCGCGCATGCGTGTCAGGCTAGCCGCCGAACAACAGGTACAGCCCGGTGAACGTGTAGCCCACCATCACCAGCATCATCGCCAACTGCCCGGTCAGCTGGTGCCGCTTGGGCAGCACGCGCAGCGCCCGGTCGTGGGCGGCGATCACGCCGGCGACGTGGCCGAGCACGACGAACCCGACCTTTAGGGTCGCGAGTACCGCGGGATGCATCGACAGCAGATAGGACACCCCGGCGTCGCCCAGCCAGCCCGAGCCGAACGGATCGGCGAGGCGCAGCACGGTCTGCTGACCACGCTCGATGAGGTAGGTCAGGTAGTGGGCGAACACGTAGCCGATCACGATCGGGATCAGCGAGTGCGCCATCAGACCGGGCAGCTCGCGGCGGGTCGCGCGGTCGACGCCGCCGGTCGCACGCGCGGCGAGGCTGAACGTCACGCCGACGACGACGGCGAAGGTCAGCAGGCCCAGCGTCCGCACCAGGACGGCGAGCCACACCGATCCCGACGACACGTCGTCGACGAACCCGCGCCACCCCGGCATCGCCGAGAAGCTGTCGAACGCCGTCGACCCGAGCAGCACCGCCAGTACGGCGACGGTGCCCGGCCGGACCGGCAGCGACGGCAGGTGGTCGAACGGGTTGCCGACGGCGATCCGGCCGTCGTCGTTGCGGCGGAATGGGGCGGCACGGGAGGCCGCGATGCCGTACACCTCGAAGGGGTCGGCGTTCGATGGCCACCGCGTGCCGAAGACGAGCGTGCCCACCAGCGTCACCGCGAGGTACACGAGCAGCCACGTCTCGACGGCGGTCAGCGAGCCGGGGTCGGGGCTGGCCAGCTCGAGCCAGACGAACGCGAAGAGGCCGAACGCCGCGGGCCAGTAGCCGAGCCGGACGGGATACGCCGCCGGCGGTCGGCGCCGGGACATCGGTAGCAGCCGGTACACCGTGCGGACCGGTGAGAGCAGCCGCCACACCGGTCCGATCAGCACCGACAGCGCGACCAGACCGACCCACAGCAGCACGTAGAACACGCCGGGTAGCGCGTTCTCACCGGTCTGCGGGCCCGCGACCGTCGCCACGCCGACCCAGACGGCCAGCAGCAGCGCCAGCACCGCGATCGTCCAGCGCACGGCAGGCGAGTCGACGGCCGCGGTGACCCACTGCGGCAGCGGCCGGCCCTGCGTGGCGGGATCGAAGCGCGGCTTCTTCCACGCCAGCGCCACGACGGCGAATGTGAACGTCAATGCCCACGCGGCGCCGACGAGCGCATAGGTCACCGGGATCGGCAGGTCGGCCGATCCGCCGAGCCCGTGCGCGAGGAGTTCGGTGGTGGGACCCGTCGTCACTGTTGAACGGCGATGGTGGCGACGGTCTTGTTCAGCTCGTGCAGTTCGACGTCGACCTTGCCGGGCACGTCGACGGTGAACTGGAACTGCTGGCCGTTCTTCGCCTCGATCGGGAACGAGTGCTCGGGATTGGAGTGCACGTGCAGTTCGTCGGCGGCGTCACTGTTGACCCGGACGACGATCGGCTCGCCGACCTTTGCGTCGACCTGGTCGTTGGTCGGGGTGACCCGGCCGTTCGCGATCGTGACGTCGACCGTGACCCGCGCGGGCGGGTTCTGATCGTCGGTGAGCGCCGGGGCACCCGTCGACGCCGGCGCGCCCGAACTCGGTTGCGCGGGAGCGCTACTCATGGCGGTGTCGGTCGATCCGCTGCAGCCTGCGGTGACCAGAGCTGCGGCCGTGAGAGCGACCAGGGTCCGGGTCAGAGGGGTCTTCACGGTGTCCCATCCTCGCCGGACGAGGCCGGCGAATCGCTGTGCAGGTCGTCGTCCTCGTCGTCGCCTCGGAGCCGGTCGCGCATCGCGATCCAGACGACCACTCCCACCACGGCGATCGCCGGGGCGAACGCCGGGATGGCGAGCAGTGCCGAGTGGTCGGCGAGGAACTCGACCTCGGGGGTGGACGTCATGCCTGCCCGGAGGGCTCCGGTTGCCGGTCCGAGACGCTCTTGGTCGGCTCGTTCTTGTTGAGTCGACCCGCGCCCCAGGTGAGGCCGGCGATCATGATCAGCGTGCCGGCGAGCACGGTGAGGCAGCCGATCAGCCACAGCGACTGCGGGATGTCGGTACTGCGCTCGCGCTGCAGGATGGTGATCTCGGAGACGAACGGCCGCGTCATGGACGCTTCGGCGGGCACCTCGGGTGCGCCGATGCCGGGGTCACCGTGCAGGTAGATCGGGACCGCGGCCAGGGTCCGCCCGTCGTGCAGGCGTAGCAGCGTCTTCCACGATCCGGACACCGGCATCGGCTGGGTCGACACGTAGTGGCCGGGGCCGACCTTCTCGAGCTGGTCGACGAAGATGCCACGCTGGTTGTCCAGTCCGCCTTGCCAGCCCAGCACCGACACCCAGTTGGGGTCCTCGCTGACGAGGTCCGGCGGGTTGATCCGGATGTCGGCGGTCATCATGCGCTGATCGCCGATGGGTGGTGCCTCGGTCATCGTGAAGGACGCCGTGGCGTTCTGCGGCACGTCGTAGCGCAGACCGTTGGCGGTGGCGCCGCCGATGGCGATGACCGCGAGGGTGACGATGCCGATGCCGATCGCACGGCTCGGCAGCTTCTGATTGGTGAGCACCATTCCGACCATCGCGCCGCACACGCCGACGAGTGCGGCGACCGGCACGGCCATGGCGAGCGCCTCGGGCCAGATGCTCGTCGGCCACGAGTAGCGGTAGACGGCGTCGATCCAGAACGACTCCAGCCACAGGCCGATGGTCGCGACGCCGAGGCCGGCGACGAGACCGAACAGCAGGGGCTTCTTGAACAGCGGGGTCAGCGCGATCAGCTCGACGACGACGGCGGCGCCCAGGTAGAGGGCGAACCAGTTGATCGGTGCGCCGAGGACCGGGCCGACGATGACCGCGACGATGCCGCGCAGTGCGAGGGCCAGGATCGCCGCGATGATGGCAGCCCCGCGGCCCAACATGATCCGCGCGGCCACCAGTGCGAAGGCACCGGCGGCGGCGATCAGCATCGGCTCGAACACCTGGCGGAACTGCATGACGCCGAAGTCGAACTCCACCTGGAACACCGACAGGCCGATCACGATGCCGCCGAACGCCAGGTACTGGATGAACTTGATGCCGGGGCCGTCCTTCGGCTTGTCCTCACCCACGGCGCGGCGGCCCTCGTGCTCGAGGAACAGCGCTGTCAGCGTCGAGAAGCCGGCGCCGCCGATCAGCATGAGGTGGGTGGGACCCCACAGCGTGACGTCCTGGCCGAAGATGCGGTGCCAGACGTCGTCGAGCGGGAAGCCGATCAGTGCGTAGAGGCCGCAGCCGGCCATCAGGATGCCGCCGACGGGGGCGTACCAGTGCCGGGTGATGCGCACGGCCGACGGACCGGGCTTGTCGTAGGGCAGCACGCATGCGGTGCAGCCGGCGACGAACAGGATGAAGAGACCGAACAGGATGAAGTAGTGCGCGGGGTTCGCGAGCGGACCGGAGTCGCGGCCGTTGCCGATGTGCAGGCTGACGTCCCAGATGAATCCGAACAGTGCGCTGATGATCGTCGTGATGAACAACGCGATCGGCAGCGCCACCCAGGCCGGTCGGTTGAACTTCCGGCCGGTCCATTCACCCAGGTTGTGCAACCAGGTGATCTTGCGCATTCGGTGGAGGTAGCCGATCCAGAGCAGGGCGACGCCGATGACGAGCCCGCCCACGGACAGGCCGATGATCTCGTTGAGGGCGGCGCCGCCGCCCTCGGTACCTTGAGCGGCCACGAACGTGACGCTCGACTGCAACGACTCCACTGTCATTTCCACCTGTCGATTAGAACGGACGAGGGAACCCTACCGACCGGTAATGTTGCCAGAACAGCCGAGGCGATACCAGGGGTACCGCGAACATCGTCCGTCATTTCTTACGCGGGGGTCGCAACACCTTCATCGCCACGTCCATGACGGGCCCGGGGACGCGGTGCCGCGCCTCGAGCGCCCTGTTCGCGACCCTGGTCCGGGCCGGCGTGCCGCGTCCGAACCAGGCGTTCAGCGGACCGCCGGTGGGATCCAGGTCGACGTGCATCGGGGGCCTGCCGTCGGCCGCGCCCAGCGCGTTGGAGATGACCATCCGCTGGATCTCGCTGGTGCCCTCGAAGATCGTGTAGAGCTTGGCGTCGCGGTACCACTTCTCCACCGGATGGTCGGTGATGTAGCCGTAGCCGCCCATGGTCTGGATGGCCCGCTCGGTGGTCTTGACCGCCAACTCGGTGGCTGCGAGCTTGGCCATCGAGCCCTCGCCGCGTTCGAACGGCACGCCGGTCGCCGCCATCCACGACGCCCGCCACGTCAGCAGACGGGCGGCGTCGAGCTGGGTGGCCAGGTCGGCGAGCGGGAAGGCGATGCCCTGGTTGTCGATGATGGGAGCGCCGAACGCCTCGCGGTCGTTCGCGTAGCTCGTCGCGTACTCGAGTGCGGCCCGGCTGATCCCGAGCGCCTGCGCGGCGACCATCGGCCGGGTCTGCTCGAGCGCGCCGAGCGTCGCGGACCCGGAGTGCTTGCCGCCCTCGACGGCCTCGCGGGCCTTGGCCAGCTTGTGCTCGAGCTTCTCGTGACCGCCGAGCAGGTTCGCGCCGGGCACCCGGACGTTGTCGAACGTGAGTTCCGCGGTGTGCGACGCGCGGCACCCCAGCTTGTCGAGCTTGCGCACCATCTCCAGGCCGGGCGTGCCGCCGGGGACGATGAACAGCGCCTGGCCCTTGTGGCCGAGTTCGGGGTCGACGTTGGCGTTGACGACGTGCACGTTGGCGATGCCGCCGTTGCCGATCCACATCTTGTGGCCGTCGATGATCCAGTCGTCACCGTCGCGGCGGGCGGTGGTGCGCAGGTTGCGCACGTCGCTGCCGCCCTCGGGTTCGGAGATCGCCAGCGCCGCGAGCTTGAGGTCGCCGGGGCTGCCGAAGCACTCCGGCGCCCACTCCAGCATCTGTTCGGGGGAGGCGGCCTGCCCGATGGCCGACAGCGCCAGCGCGGGCATGACGACGGCGAGGCCGATGCCCGCACATCCCCAGAACAATTCCTCCATGAACATGGGCAGCGACAGGCCCGTCGGGTCGCCGATCAGGTCGCGGTAGAAGAGCGGACTGTAGAAGCCCCGTCGGGCGGCCTCCTCCAGCACCGGCCAGGGGAACTCCTGGCGCGCGTCGTACTCGGCGGCCACCGGCCGGACGACCTGCTCGGCGAACTCGTGGGCGCGCCGGGCGAGGTCGTGCTGCGCGATCGTGGGGGTGAGGTCGAAGCTCATGGTCGACCCTGGGTTTGAGTGGACATGTGTTCACTCGTACCCCGGTTGGCGTGTCGGGAATCATTTTCGCCACTGCCCGGCCGGGGGCGGGCAGGTCTCGTGGTCCTGCAGCTCCTCGCCCTCGGCGAGATCACCGGCCACGGGGTCGGCCCTGTCGGCCAGCACGACGAAGCCGGGTCGCCCGTCGGACAGCTGGGTCCCGACCACCACCAGCGTGCGGCTGCCCATGTCGTCACGCGCGCCCGGCAGCCCGTTGGCGAGCAGCACGAACGGATCGGCACCGTAGAGGTCGTCACCCGCCACGGTCGTCGCCTCGTAGCGGTGACCGACCAGCATGTCTGGGAACGGGGACCAGCCGGGGCCGAGTTCGTCGACGTGCCGTGCCACCGCATCCCGTACGTCGGCGCGGACGCAGTCGACGTGGATGTGGAGTTGGTTCTGCGATCTCGCGAACGTGGAGTTGATGGCCAGGCTCACCCAGTCGCGGGGCAGCGGAACACCGGCACGCTGCTCGACGAACGTGCGCGCCCGCCACGCGTCGGCGAAGTAGTTCGGTGCACCCGGTGCCAGCAGCTCGGGGCTCTCGATTCCGGCAATGCGGGCGGTGGGGATCAGCAGGTACTGCGTGCGTCCCACCAGATCCTTGAGGACGGCGTGGCCGCCCGGTCCGTCATCGGCGACCAGCGCGCAGGGGCTGGGGTCTGCGTGGTCGCGCTGATGCGGGACGCACTGGTCGTGCACGATCGTCCACAGTGCGTTCGGGTCGGCCGCGGCCGGTGGGCCGGCGGCTGCCGCCCCGATCGAGCCCCCTACGACGAGCGCCGCCAGCATTGCCATCACCCGTCGCATTCCGTGCAGCCTAGGCAGTTCGGGGTGTACGCGGTATGCATCGACCTAGCGTGGGGTGATGGACCTCGGCCCCCGACTGCGGCAGCGCGACGGGGTGTCCTGCGGGCCCGCCGCCGCCGTCGCCGCGGGGGTGTTGCTGGACCCGCCCTATCGGCGGCTGGTCGGTGGCGCGGACGACGACTGGATCGCCGCGGAGCAGCGCCGTGTGCACGCCCGGGTCAACCGGCTGTGGCCGCGGGCGCTCGGCACCACGCCTGCCGCTATGGTCGCGGCGATCGACGCGCACGGCGGAGGCGTTCGGTACCGCTGGCGGCTCTTCCGTGGGCTGTGGGGTGGGCGGGATTCGCTCGCCGACGTGCTGGCGGCGGTGGGCGCCGGGAGGCCGGTGGCGATGCTCGTCGGGACCGTGGTCCCGCGGCACTGGGTGTTGATCGTCGCCGCCGACGCACGCCTGCGCTGCTACGAGCCGTCGTCTGGCCGGTTGCGCGACCTCGGGCCGGCCGACGTGCGCGCCGGTCGGCTGACGGGCGTCGGCTACCCGCGGCCGTTCGCGTTCGTGCTGCCGCGCTGAATGTCCCGCACCCGTTCGGCAACGGCGACGTCGCCCGTTTCGGTCAGTCCCGCGACCACGCCGTCGCGGTTGCGGTCGGGCTGGTTCTGCGACATCTTGGCCTTCCCCTCGACCCGGTCGACGGGCAGCGAGACGCCCACGATGGCCTTGAGCTGGCCCGCGACGAACGGCTCGGGGGCATCGCTCACCTGCCAGGGCTGCTCGCGGCCGTCCTCGTGCAGGTCGGTCAGCCGGGTGACGAGGTCGAGCACCCAGTCGGGGTCGTCGTGGATCACCAGCCGGCCGTACACGGCGAGGACGTCGTAGTTCCACGTCGGCACCACCTTGCCGGTCTCGGCCTTGGTGGCATAGAAGCCGGGCGACACGTAGGCGTGGGGGCCGGCGAACGTCGCCACCGATTCGGCCCCCTCGGCGAGCGCATGCGGGTTCGCTCGGGCGACGTGCCCGATCAGCGCGTGCGTCGCGCGGTCGTACATCAGGGGGAGCGGCGTGACGTGCAGGCCGTCGGGCGCATGCGACACCAGGTGGGCGAAGCGGGCCGCGGCGAGCGCGGCGGCGGTCTCGTCGGGCGTCATGGCGAACTTCGGCGGTACGTACATTTTGGTGCGTTCAGCCTAGCCGCGCCGGACCTAGCCTCGAGAGATGACGCCGGCCACGAAACGCTATGCGGTCATCACGTTCCTGGTCGCGGCGATCGCGCTGCCCGTGGTCCCCGTGGCACTCGAGGCCATGCCCGATCCCTGGTTCCGAATCGCCTGCTGGGCCATCGTGGCGTTCATCCTGGTGTGGGTGTGGCTGATGGTGCGCAGTATCGGGAAGCGTTAGCGGTCGACGTCTGTTCGAACATATGATCGAACGGTGGGGCAGATGCAGTCCATCGGACACACCGGGCAGCCGGCACCCCCTGCCTTCCGCCGGATCGACCCTCCGGTGGACGTCCTGGTCGACCTTGCCGCCGTCTTCCCCCGCGAACCGCACCGCGCCGGCGGCTACCACCCGTCCGGACTGCAGATGCACGCCGTGGTCGAGGGCCGGCTGAGCTGCTGGGGGATGTGCGAGCAGGGGCACTGGTGGGGATGGGTCACCTACGACGTCGCGTACGGGCCGAACCGGAGGTCCGTGACGCACTGGGTGCCAGCCTGGACGCTCAAGCGCCCGTGAGCCGTCCGCCGGATAGGTTGGGGCCATGGCCCGCAAGTACGCGACGGCGGACACCGTCGCCCGCAGCGAGATGCTCGACTTCGTCCGACCGCGCCACCACATGGTGCTGACGACGTACCGCTCCGATGCGACGCTGCAGGCGTCGCCAGTGACCGGTGGCGTCGACGGCGAGGGCCGCATCGTCGTGGCCACCTACCCGCAGCGAGCCAAGGTGGCGAACCTGCGCCGCGACGCGCGGGCCAGCGTGATGGTGCTGTCCGACGACTTCAACGGCGCGTACGTCCAGGTCGACGGCACGGCGGAGGTCCTCGATCTGCCCGACGCCGTCGAACCCCTCGTCGAGTACTTCCGGGTCATCGCCGGTGAACACTCCGACTGGGACGAGTACCGTCGGGCGATGGTCGAGCAGGGCAAGTGCCTGATCCGGGTGACGCCGGAGCGCTGGGGCCCGGTGGCCACCGGCGGCTTCCCGCCGCAGTAGGCCGCGTTGCGGCGGCTAGCTCGTCAAACTATAGTCTGGACACATGTCCAGAGCCCTTCCGTCGACTCTGGTCGCGGTGAACTGACCATGCGGATCGCCCTGCTCTCCTACCGGAGCAAGACGCATTGTGGTGGGCAGGGCGTGTACGTCCGGCACCTGAGTCGCGGCCTCGTAGAACTCGGTCACGAAGTCGAGGTGTTCTCCGGCCCGCCCTATCCCGACGGCCTGGACCCCCGCGTCCGGCTGACCGAGGTGCCCAGCCTCGACCTGTATCGCGAGCCCGATCCGTTCCGTGTGCCGCGTCCCAGCGAGATCCGCGACCGCATCGACCTGCTCGAGCTGTTGAGCACGTGGACCGCCGCGTTCCCGGAGCCGCGGACGTTCTGCATGCGGATGTCGCGCATCCTCGCCGACCGCCGCGGCGACTTCGACGTCGTCCACGACAACCAGAGCCTCGGCACCGCGCTGCTCGACATCGCCGCTCTCGGGCTGCCGGTGGTGGCCACCGTGCACCACCCGATCACCCGGGACCGCGTGCTCGACGTCGCCGCCGCCGCGTGGTGGCGGAAGCCGTTGGTGCGCAGGTGGTATGGCTTCGCCGAGATGCAGAAGACTGTCGCACGCCAGATCCCCGAGCTGCTCACCGTGTCGTCCACGTCCGCCGCCGACATCGCCGAGGACTTCGGCGTCTCGCCGAGTCAGCTGCAGGTCGTGCCGCTGGGCGTCGACACCGAATTGTTCACGCCCGCACCGAATCGCGTGCGCAACCGCATCATCGCGATCGCCAGCGCCGACGTCCCGCTGAAGGGCGTCAGCCACCTGCTGCACGCGGTGGCACGACTGCGCGTCGAGCGCGACGTCGAGGTCCAACTCGTCGCCAAGCTCGAGCCCAATGGCCCCACCGAGAAGCTGATCGCCGAACTCGGCATCTCCGACATCGTGCACATCTCCAGCGGTGTGTCCGACGAGGACCTCGCCAAGCTGCTGTCGTCGGCCGAGGTGGCCTGCATCCCCTCGCTGTACGAGGGGTTCTCGCTGCCCGCGGTCGAAGCCATGGCCAGCGGCACGCCCATCGTGGCGAGCCGGGCGGGCGCGCTGCCCGAGGTCGTCGGATCCGACGGCGAGTGCGCGCGACTGGTCAATCCGGGTGACGTCGACGACCTCACCGCGACGCTGGGCGATCTGCTGGACTCCCCGCTCGAGCTGCACCGCCTCGGCGCGGCCGGCCGACGCCGGGCACTCGACGTGTTCAGTTGGGAATCCGTGGCCGCCCAGACCGTCGCCGTGTACGAGCGGGCCATCGAGAAGTCGAACAGGAAGGCAGGCGCATGCTGACGGTCGACTTCGACCACTTGGGTGTCGGCAATGGCACCACCGTGATCGACGTGGGGTGCGGCGCGGGCCGACACTCGTTCGAGGCGTTCCGTCGCGGTGCCGACGTGGTGGCCTTCGACCAGAGCGCCGAGGACCTCAACGACGTCGACGCGATCCTGCAGGCCATGGCCGACCAGGGTGAGGCGCCCGCGTCCGCCACGGCCGAGGCCGTCAAGGGCGACGCGTTGGACCTGCCCTACGCCGACGGCACCTTCGACGTCGTGATGGCCTCGGAGATCCTCGAGCACGTACCCGCCGACGACCGTGCGATCGCCGAACTGGTCCGGGTGCTCAAGCCCGGCGGCCGGCTCGCCGTCACCGTGCCGCGCTGGCTGCCCGAGAAGGTGTGCTGGCTGCTGTCCGACGAGTACCACGCCAACGAGGGCGGGCACATCCGGATCTACCGCGCCGACGAGCTGCAGGAGAAGATCGTCGCTCGCGGAATGGAATTCGACCGTCGCCACCACGCACACGCGCTGCACGCCCCGTTCTGGTGGCTGAAGTGCGCGGTGGGCGTCGAGAAGCCGAACCACCCCGTCGTCGCCGCGTACCACAAGCTGCTGGTGTGGGACATGATGTCGCGGCCGTGGCTGACCCGCAACGCCGAGGCGGCGCTCAATCCGCTGATCGGCAAGAGCGTCGCACTGTACTTCCGCAAGCCCCTGGTGGCCCAGGGCGGCGGGGATGTGACGGGCTAGTGCGCAAGCACGAGATCCCGGGTGTCGCAGGCGTTCTCACGCCCGAACAGTGCCGCCAGACCGGCGAGTCCATTGCCGCCACCCAGGAGTCGACGGGTGCGCTGCCATGGTTCGACGGCGGGCACACCGACCCGTGGGATCACGTGGAGAACGCGATGGCGCTCAGCGTCACCGGACTGTGGGACGAGGCCCGGGCGGGCTACGACTGGTGCCGTGACACCCAGCGCGCCGACGGATCGTGGCCGATCCAGTTCCGCAACGGCGTGATCGAGGACGCCAACAGCGACAGCAACTTCTGCGCCTACGTCGCCACCGGCGTGTGGCACCACGTGCTGGTGACGCGTGACCGCGGCTTCGCCGAGGACATGTGGCCAGTGGTCAGCAAGGCCATCGACTTCGTGTTGACGCTGCAGCTCGCGGAGGGCCAGATCGCCTGGGCCGCAAGCCCTGCCGGGATCATCCAGGAGGCGCTGCTCACCGGGAACTCGAGCGTCTACCACGCCATCCGGTGCGCGATCGCCCTGTCGAACTACCTGGGTGACCCGCAGCCGGAGTGGGAGGTGGCGGTCGGGCAGCTCGGCCACGCGATCGCCGAGCACCCGGAGTCGTTCCTGGCCAAGGACACCCACTCGATGGAGTGGTACTACCCGGTGCTGGGCGGCGCGATCCGCGGCGAGGCGGCCCGCGCCCGCATCGACGCCCGCTGGGACGAGTTCGTCGTCCCCGGCCTGGGCATCCGCTGCATCGACCACCGCCCGTGGGTGACCGGCGCCGAGACCTGCGAACTGGTCATGGCGTTGGACGCGATGGGGGATACCGCCCGCGCGCACGAGCAGTTCGCCGCGATGCACCACCTGCGCGAGACCGACGGGTCGTACTGGACGGGCCTCGTGTTCTCCGACGGCAAGCGCTGGCCGGTCGAGCGCACGACGTGGACCGGTGCGGCGATGATCCTTGCCGCCGACGCGCTGTCCTCGACGACCGCCGCGAGTGGGATCTTCCGTGGCCACGACCTGCCGCGCGGACTCGAGGGCGAATTCGACTGCGCGTGCGCCACCCGGCGGTAGTCCTCCTTGCCGCCGAGTGTGGGGTTACGCCACGCCATATCGCGAAAAGCGTGACACAGGTGAACATTCGGCGAGCCACGGGCAGTGCGCGGTCCGCAGGGCGTCGAGTACGCGCTCGACGATCACCCACGGCCGGTACCGCAGCAACTCCGCGCTGACCCGGATGATGGCCCACCGGCGATCGGCGAGCACGGCATAGCGATCGATGTCGTGCGATCGCTGCCGAGCATCGGTCCAGTGCTGCTCGCCGTCGTACTCGACGCCCACCTTGAGGTCGGGCCAGCCCATGTCGATGCGCGCGAAGACGTGTCCGTAGTCGTCGACCACCTCGATCTGGGTGACGGGCCGTCGCATCCCAGCCCGGAGGAGCACGAGGCGGGTGCGGGTCTCCTGCGGCGACTCGGCGCCGCCGTCCATCGAGTCGATCGCCTCGCGCAGACCGACGATGCCGCGGGCTCCGCGGTGTGCGGCGATCACCGGCGTCACGTCAGCCGAGGTGAGGCCGGTCGCATGGGCCAGGGCGTCGAGCCGCATCAAAGCCGTCCGCAGTGGGCCGCGTCTGCCGACGTCGAATGCGGTGCGTGCGGGTGTGGTGACGGACATCCCCGAGAGGGTGCACACCTCGTCGTCCGTCAGTCGTTCGCGGTGCACGACGATGTCGTTTGAGCTGGCATTCGTGCGGGTCAGCTCCGCGGGTTCGTCGGAGCCGATCCACCGCGTCCCGTGCAGCGCAGCCGCCGACGATCCCGCCACCGTCGCCTGCCTACCGGACCACAGCCAGGCCGCGACGGCCCGTGACGCCGGGGTCAGGTCCTCGCCCTCCGGCAGGTAGACGTTGCGGTAGATCGGCTGAGCACGGCGGGCGAGAGTGCGCCGCGTGTAACGACCCTGCGCGAGTGCTTCGGTACCGAGGAACGGCCCTGGCGGGTATGGCATGCGGCCAGCACATCGCGTAGTGACGACGAGATTTCCGGCTGCGGGTAGACGGGTGGCCCGCCTGGGGATCGATGTGCGTCTGTGGACGGGTGCTGCCCACACGGACCCGCCGATTGTTGACTTCTGTCACGGTTTAGGCGAAAAAGCGTGCTGGTAACCAACGTTCGGCGGCTGACGAGCCGGGGTCAGGCGGGCGGGGCGACCCGCTCGAGCACGCGCAGCGTCCCGGTGACGCCGACCTCGCGAAACTCCTCGGACGCCAATGCTCGCTGGTAGATGTGGAACGGCGCCTGGCCGCCCTCGTCGGGGTTGGGGAAGACGTCGTGGATGACGAGGCCACCGCCGACCTCGACCCACTTGGCCCAGCCGTCGAAGTCGCGCTGCGCGGCCTCCTCGGTGTGGCCGCCGTCGATGAACAGGAACCGCAGCGGCGTCCGCCAGCCGCGGGCCACCACCGTCGACTTCCCGACGACCGCGACCACGTGATCGTCGAGGCCGGCGCCGTCGAGCGTGTGGCGCAGCGTCGGTAGCGTGTCGAACAGGCCCGTGACCGGATCGACCATCGAGGTGTCGTGGTACTCCCAGCCCGGCTGGTGCTCCTCCGAGCCGTGGTGGTGATCGACGGTGAAGAGGACGCCGCCCGAGGTCTGCGCGGCCGCGCCGAGCAGCACGGTCGACTTGCCGCAGTAGGTGCCGATCTCCACGCCCACCCCGTCGCCGAGGTAGCGGACCGCGGCGTCGTACAGCGCTCGTCCCTCGTCGGCCGGCATGAAACCGATGACGTGCTCGGCGTAGTCGAACGACCGCTTAGCGGCGGGCGGCAAAACGGTGTCGGCAGGGGTGTCGGCGGCGCTCACGACAGCCAACCTACCGTTGCCGGTACCCCCGGGTTGTAGTAGCGTCCAGACACGTGTCCGATCCGGCTCTGGAGTCGACTCGGCGCCGTCTGACCGCAAAGCAGGCAGACACCGTCGACCGCCTCGGCAAGGCCGCGCTCGACCTCCTCAACCGTGACGGGTTCGCCGGCCTCACCGTGCGCCGGGTGGCCGCCGAGGCCGGTGTCGGCGCCGCCACCGCGTACACGTACTTCTCGTCGAAGGAACACCTGGTCGCCGAGGTCTTCTGGCGCAGGCTCGCCGCCGCGCCGCCCGCGACGCACGACTCGCCCGACGCGGCGTCACGCGTCGTCGAGGTGCTCAGCCACATCGCGCTGCTGGTGGCGGACGAACCGGAGTTCGCGGGCGCCGTGACCAATGCGCTGCTCGGCCGCGACCCCGACGTCGAGGTGCTGCGGCAGCGGATCGGCCGCGACATCAGGGATCGGCTCACGGCAGCCCTCGAACCGCAGCCCGACCCGGACGTGATCGATTCGCTGGAGATGCTGTACTCCGGCGCGCTCGTCCGCGCGGGCATGGGCTACTCGTCGTACGCCGAGATCGCCCGGCGGCTGGAGAAGTCCGCCCGCCTCATGCTGGGGTGACGCGCGGCCCGAGGATCGCCGTCGCCGCGGTGACGGCCGGTTCGAGGATGCCCCGCAGGTCGTCGCCGTCCTCCACGGTCAGCGCGGTCAGTTCGCGCAGACCACCCAGCAGGATCAGCGCCAGCGGCCGCGAGATGGGCGGCAGGCCGGACCGCCGGAAGCCCGGGCTGTCGGTGAGGTCGACGAGCATGTCCGTCAGGGCGCCCATGGCCAGCCGGTGCAGGGGGAGTGCGGCCGCGCCGAGGGCGGGCGCCTCCCGGATCCAGCTCAGCGTGATGGCGGTGCGTGACGCGATGTGGTCGACGTAGGCCGTTGCCGCACTACGGATCTGGACGTCCCAGTCGGCGTCGGGCGCGACCGCGTCACGGATGCCCACGATCATCTCGTCGTTGTTCGTCCGAAGGAGTGCGATGAAGCACTCCTCCTTGCTGGCGAACTCCCCGTAGAACGTGCGCTTGGAGGTCCTGGCGTTGCGGACGATGTCGGCCACGGTGGTGTCGCGGTAGCCGCGCTCCTCGATGGCCCGGGTGAGCCCGTCGAGCAGCCGATCCCGAAAGCCCTGTGCGCCTTGCCCGTCGGCGTCGACCGCGACGGCGTCCGACATCGCCTGACCTCCGACCCTTGCGCGTGTGTGGTACCAGCCGGTACCGTACCTCACAGACGACCGGTACACCGCAGTACCGCGCGACGGGTTGGAGGACCACGTGAGCCAGACGACCATCAGCGACGCATCCGCGTCCTCGGAGTCGGGCACGCGTCCCGTCAAGCTGCCGCCCGGCCCACGCTGGCCGACGTTCGTCCAGGGCCTCGCGTACGCGGTGTCGCGAACGTGGACCGTCGGCCGGGTCACCCGCCGCCACGGCGACGTCATCTCCATGACGCTGCCGGTGTTCGGCAAGTCCGTGGTGGTGGCCGACCCGCAGCTGGCCAAGCAGCTCTTCGCCGCCAACACCGACGACGTCGGCAACATCCAGCCCAACCTGAGTCGCGTGCTCGGGCCGGGGTCGGTATTCGCGCTCGACCGCACCGATCACCGTCGCCGCCGCAAGCTGCTCACCCCGCCGTTCCACGGCAAGAGCATCAAGAACTACGAGCGGATCTTCGAAGAAGAGACGCTGCGCGAGGCCGAATCATGGCCCGAGGGAGTCGCATTCGAGACGCTCGAGCCGATGATGCGGATCACGCTGAACGCCATCCTGCGCGCGGTCTTCGGCGCCGACGGCGAACGCCTCGACGAGCTGCGCGAGATCATCCCGCCCTGGGTCACCCTCGGGTCGCGTCTGGCGGTGCTGCCCGTCCCCGGGCGCAACCTCGGCCGCTTCTCGCCCTGGGGGAGGCTCGCCGAGTACCGCAGGCAGTACGACGCCGTCATCGACCACCTGGTCGAGGAGGTGAAGGCCGACCCCGACTTCGACAGCCGCGACGACGTCCTGGCGATCCTGCTGCGCAGCACCTACGAGGACGGCGGCGCCATGTCGCAGCGCGACATCGCCGACGAACTGCTGACCCTGCTCGCCGCCGGCCACGAGACGACCGCATCGACGCTGGCGTGGGCGTTCGAGCGGATCACCCGCCATCCCGACGTGCTCACCCGCCTCGAGTCCGAGGCAGGCACCGACGGCAACGAGTACCGGCAGGCCACGATCCTCGAGACGCAACGCGTCCGCACCGTCATCGACTTCGCGGGCAGGCACGTCCACTCGCCGACGTTCGAACTGGGCGAGTGGGTGATCCCGCGGGGCTACTCGATCACGGTGGCGATCCGCGAACTGCACAACCGCGAGCAGGACTTCCCGGGGGCGGACGCCTTCGATCCGCAGCGCTTCCTCGGCGACGGCCGGCCGCCGCTGTCGTTCCTGCCGTTCGGCGGGGGCACCCGCCGCTGCGTCGGCGCCGTGTTCGCCAACGTCGAGATGGACGTCGTGCTCCGGACGGTGCTGCGGCACTTCGTGGTTCACACCACGGCCGCACCCGACGAGAAGATCCACTCCCGCGGCGTGGCCTACACGCCGAAGGCGGGCGGACGGGTCGTCCTGCGGCGCCGCGCCACCCCGCTGGCCTAGAACGCACGAACCGGCGGACCCCGAGGGGCCCGCCGGTTCGATGACGCTCTACTACTGCGAAGCGGTCTCGCGCTTCGGCAGCTTCCACCCCGCCCGCGGGAAGTGGCAGGTGTACCCGCTCGGGTACCGCACCAGGTAGTCCTGGTGTTCCGGCTCGGCCTCCCAGAAGTCGACGGCGGGCGTCACCTCCGTGACCACCTTGCCGGGCCACAATCCGGACGCCTCCACGTCGGCGATGGTGTCCTCGGCGACGCGCTTCTGCTCGTCGTCGACGTAGAAGATCGCCGACCGGTAGCTGGAGCCGACGTCGTTGCCCTGCCGGTCCTTCGTCGTCGGGTCGTGAATCTGGAAGAAGAACTCCAGGATGGCCCGGTAGTCGGTCTCGGCCGGGTCGTAGACGATCTCGATCGCCTCGGCGTGCCCGGGATGCTTGCGGTAGGTCGGATGGTCGTTGGTGCCGCCTGTGTAGCCGACGCGCGTGTCGACGATTCCGGGCTGCTTGCGGATCAGATCCTGCATGCCCCAGAAACATCCGCCTGCCAGGATTGCGATCTTGGTGCTCATGCCTGTGCCTCCTCCTTACTGAACAATGCCTTGTACTCGCCGTAGCCCTGCGCCTCGAGGTCGTCGAGTGCGACGAACCTCAGCGACGCCGAGTTGATGCAGTAGCGCAAGCCACCCTGATCCCTGGGGCCGTCCTTGAAGACGTGTCCGAGGTGGCTGTCGCCGTCGGCCGAGCGCACCTCGGTGCGCAGCATCAGGTGGCTGAAGTCGCGCTTCTCGATCACGTGCGTGGTCTGGTCCGGAGTCTGGATCGGCCGGGTGAAGCTCGGCCAGCCCGATCCGCTCTCGAACTTGTCGACCGATGCGAACAACGGCTCGCCGGACACGACGTCGACGTAGATTCCCGCCTCGTGGTTGTCCCAGTACTCACCCGTGAACGGACGCTCCGTCCCGTCCTCCTGGGTGACGCGGTACTGCTCGGGCGACAGCGCGGATACCGCCGCCGGATTCTTGTTGAACTCTCGTGCCACTGGTCCTCCTAGAGTTGGCACTCGTATAACCCCGTGCTGCTGCTGGAAGTTCCCCGTCAGGCCCCGTGTCGAACCTCGTCGACGACCCGGATGATCTGGTCGGCCACCGCCTCGGGGCGGTACAGCATCTGGTTGTGGCCGGTCCCCGGGACGATCACGTTCGTGGTTCCGAGCGCCGCGGCCAGCATGTCGTTGGCCTCGCGGATCTGCGCCTGGGTGTAGTTGTCCGGCGTCAGTTCGGCGGGTGGCGGGAACCGGTCGGCGGTGAGCACGATCGCCGGTACCCGTGGCAGCGGCGGCGCGGCCGCGATCGCCGCGAACGCATCGGCGGGGAGGATGGCCTCCTCGCCGGGCGGTTTGTCCCGGCCGTCGGCCTCGAACGCCGCGTTTTGGTGGAGTCTGCCGACGACCGTTAGGAACTCCGAGGTGGGTTCGGAGAACACCAGGCCCGAGGCGACGTCGGGATGGCGGCGGGCCAGCAGGTCGAGGACGAGCCCGCCGTAGGAGTGCGCGACGAACACCATCGGCGTGGGGAGGTCGGCGGCCCGGATCAGCGCCATCACGTCGTCGACGTCCTTCCCCACGGTGTGTGGTTGCGGGACGGGGGTCGACCGGTCAGGGCCGTCGGGCCGCGTCCCGGGTCGGTCGTAGGTGCAGATGCGGGTGGTTCGCGCGACGAGGGGTTGAGTTGAAACCGCGGTGGGCGTGATCGTCGCCTCGGCGATCAGGTCGTAGGGCGAGGTCCTGACCGGATCGTTCGGTTCGACGGCGGCGTTCCAGGCCTCGGCGTAGCTGCCCGCACCGGGGATCACGAACACCAGCGGCGAGCCCGCGCCCTGGCAGTTCAGGAACAGGCTGCGGTCGCCGCCGATGGCGACGAGGCCGGCGACGTCGTCGGCGCGGGAGTTGGGCGCGATCGCCAACGGGGTGACGAACGCGAGCGCCGCTGCGAGCGCCTTGATCATGATCGAACGATACGGCCGATGCTCGACAAGAATCGGTAGAACGTGTTCTAGTTCTGGGTGTGACCGGAGGCACCTTCACCCGTGACGAGTTGGTCGAGGCGTTCGCGAGGTTCGAGCAGACCGTGGACCACGCCGCCAAGACGCGGGACTGGGATTCGTGGGTCGACCAGTACACCGACGACGTCGTCTACGTCGAGCACGCGGCGGGCACCATGCGTGGCCGCGAGCAGGTGCGGCCGTGGATCTGGCAGACCATGGAGAACTTCCCCGGCAACCACATGACGTCGTTCCCATCGCTGTGGACGGTGTACGACGAGGACGCCGACCGCGTCCTCTGCGAACTCGACAATCCGATGCGGGACCCCGGCGACGGCACCATCATCACCGCCACCAACATCTCGATCGTCACCTATGCGGGCGACGGGAAGTGGCGCAGGCAGGAGGACGTCTACAACCCGTTGCGTTTCGTCTCGGCCGCCATGAAGTGGTGCCGCAAGGCCGCCGAACTCGGCACCCTGCCCGACGAGGCCGAGAAGTGGATGACCAGGGTCGGCGCACAGATGGGCGGACCGGCGTGACGTCGCTCGTCATCGGTGCGAACGGGTACCTGGGTTCGCACGTCACCCGACTGCTGGTCGGGGACGGGCAGGACGTCCGGGTGATGGTGCGCGACGGCGCGAACACCGTCGGCATCGACGATCTCGCCGTGACGCGGTTCGTCGGCGACGTCTTCGACGACGACGTCCTGCGTTCCGCGATGACCGGGGTCGACGACGTCTACTACTGCGTGGTGGACACCCGCGGGTGGCTGCGCGACCCGGCGCCGCTGTTCCGCACGAACGTCGAGGGCACGCGCAACGTGCTCGACGTCGCCGTCGAACCGGACATCGCCGTCGGTCTGCGCCGGTTCGTCTTCACCAGCAGCTACGCGACGGTCGATCGGCGGCGCGGCAGGGTGGCCACCGAGGCCGACGTGATCGCCGACGTCGACGACAGGCGCCTCACCGCCTACGTCCGGTCCCGCGTCACGGCCGAGAACCTGGTCCTCCGGTATGCCCGCGACCGCGGCCTGCCCGCCGTCGCGATGTGCGTGTCCACCACCTACGGCGCAGGCGACTGGGGCCGTACGCCGCACGGCGCGATCATCGCCGGTGCGGCGTTCGGCAAGCTGCCGTTCGTGATGGGCGGCATCGAACTCGAGGCGGTGGGCGTCACCGACGCGGCACGCGCGCTCATCCTCGCCGCCGAGAAGGGCCGGGTGGGGGAGCGCTACCTGATCTCGGACCGCATGATCAGCAACGCCGACGTCGTGCGCATCGCCGCCGACGCGGCCGGCGTACCGGCGCCCACGAGGTCGATACCGCTGCCCGTCTCGTACGCGATGGCCGCGCTCGGCAGCCTCAAGGGCCGGCTGACGGGCACCGACCAGCGCTTGTCGATCAACTCCCTGCGGCTGATGCGCGCCGAGGCGCCGGTGGACTGCGGCAAGGCGGCACGCGAACTCGGGTGGCAGCCGACCCCGGTGGAGACGTCGATACGGGAGGCAGCCCGCTTCTGGGTCGGCCTGCGCGAAGCCAAGCGGGCGAGTAGGCAGACCGGGGCCTGACACGGCCCGAGCGCTCACGCCTCGGCGCGCGCCTTCAGCCGCTCGAGGGTCTGCCGGATGTGCTCGGCGTTCGCCGACGTGCGGTCCCGGACTCCGGTCGCGATGCCGCCCGGCGTGACGAACCAGCCGGGCCTCCGGTCCCAGGTGCTTTCGGTGACGGTGCAGCCACCCTCGGCGGCCTCGATCTCGTAGCGCCAGTGCGCGACGGGGATGACGACGCTCTTCACGTCGAACGCGAACACCCGGTCCGGTTCGGCGTCGGTCACGGAGCAGGTGGTGGTCCAGGATCGGGTGCCGTTGCGGTTGCGTCCCTTGAACACCGCACCCGGCACCGCGCGGTCGCCCCGGTGCCAGTGCAGCGAGTTCACCTCCGCGCCGAGTTCGCCCATCGTCGGCAGGTCGGTGATCAGGGCGTACACCTGCGCGGGAGTCGCGGCGATGGTGACGGAGGCGGTTGCGTCGGCGGGGGCGGCGAGCGTCATGGCGCGATCGTAGCCAGCGCGGGAGGAATCCCGGGCGGGTCCGGCCGCGTTGACGTTCACATGAGCGAACGCCAGGTCCTCCAGCCCACCGCCGAGCACCCGATCACCGTCACCCCCACCGACGGGCGCGTGGTCGTGCGCATCGGGGGCACCGTGGTCGCCGAGACCGATGCGGCGCTGTCGCTGCGGGAGTCGACCTACCCGGTCGTCCAGTACGTCCCGTTCGCGGCGGTCGACCAGACCGTCCTGCGCCGCAGCGACACGACCACCTACTGCCCCTTCAAGGGTGAGGCCAACTACTTCGACGTGACCGTCGCCGGCACGACCGTCGAGGACGCCATCTGGACCTACGAGCAGCCCTACGAGGCCGTTGGGGCCATCGCCGGTCACGTGGCGTTCTACGCCGAGAAGGCAGACGTCGCCGTGGGCCCGTCGAGCTGACCGCGACGTCGCCGCCACCTGCCAAGATGGAGGCGTGAACGCAGGCCCGGTCCGCCGCACGGTGGTGTTCGGAGGACCCGTGAGCCCCGCCATGACGCTGTCCCCACAGCGGCGCGGCCCGGGGGACCCCTGCTACCAGTCGATCGACGGCGCGATCTGGAAGACGAGCCTGCAGGACAGCGGTCCGGTCACCGCGCACATCGCGAAGGTCGGGCGCGACGCGGTCGAGTGCACGGCGTGGGGCGACGGCGCCGACGAGTTCCTGCACGGGCTGCCCGACCTGCTCGGGCTACACGACGACACGACGGGCTTCGCGCCCGACGAGGAGACGATCGCGGCCGCGTACCGGCGCGTCCCGCACCTGCGCATCGGTCGGACCGGCCGGGTGCTCGAGGCGCTGATACCGGCGATCCTCGAGCAGCGCGTCACGGGCAAGGACGCGTTCCGGGCGTGGCGGCTGCTGGTGACGAAGTTCGGCACGCCCGCTCCGGGCCCGGCACCCGCACGGATGCGGGTGCCGCCCCCCGCCGACGTGTGGCGGCGCATCCCGTCCTGGGAGTTCCACCTGGCCAACGTCGATCCCGGCCGGGCGAGGACCGTGGTGCTGTGCGCTCAGCGCAGCGACTCGCTGGAACGGCTCTCGAGCCGCGTCAGCGCGGACGCCCGTATCGCGCTGCAGTCACTGCCGGGCGTCGGTGAATGGACGACGGCCGAGACCGCCCAGCGGGCCTGGGGTGACGCCGACGCACTGTCGGTCGGCGACTACCACCTCTCCAACATGGTGGGGTCGACGCTGCTCGGCCGCCGGATCGACGACGCCGCCATGCTCGTCCTCCTCGAACCGCTTCGCCCGCACCGTCAGCGTGCCGTCCGCCTGCTCGAGGTGAGCGGGTTGGCGCGCAACCCGCGGTTCGGTCCACGGTTGGCGATCCCGGACCTCCGGACGATCTAGATCACTCGGGGGTTAGCGGGCGCGTGGCGCGGGTAGCTGAGGAGTACCGAACCACTAGGAGGTAACACGATGACTCAATTCACCGTGCCCGGAATGTCCGCCCAAGATGGCCAAAAGGTCGCCGGACTGCTGCAGAAGCAGCTCAGTGCCTACAACGACCTGCACCTGACGCTGAAGCACATCCACTGGAACGTCGTGGGTCCGAACTTCATCGGCGTGCACGAGATGATCGACCCCCAGGTCGACCTGGTGCGCGGGTACGCCGACGAGGTCGCCGAGCGCATCGCCACCCTCGGTGCGTCGCCGCAGGGCACCCCCGGCGCGATCCTCAAGGACCGCACCTGGGACGACTACTCGATCGGCCGCGACACGGTGCAGGCGCACCTCGCTGCCCTCGACCTCGTCTACGACGGCGTGATCTCCAGCACCCGCGAGGTCATCGACGCGACCGAGGATCCCGATCCCATCACCAACGACATGCTGATCGGGCACTCCGCGGAACTCGAGAAGTTCCAGTGGTTCGTGCGCGCGCACCTCGAGAACTCCGGTGGCCAGCTCGTCACCGAGGGCGAGAAGACCGAGAAGGGCGCGGCGCAGTCCGCCAAGGAGAACTCGAACGGCGCCAGCAAGTAACGACCGCTCCACAGCTGTTCACGGACGGGCCCGCACCAGTCGGTGCGGGCCCGTGTCGTGTCCGCCGTGGACTCAGTGACCGAGGCGCAGGCAGATCCACTCCACCAGCGGCCGGGCGGCGGTCCAGTCGGAGCGGACCGCGTCGACGAGTTCGGCGGTGTGGATCACCGGCTGGAAGCCGTAGTCACGGGTGACGGTGAGTGACCTGTGCCGAAGCAGCTCGATTCGCGGGTGGGCGGCGTCGTACCCCCGAGGTGCCGTCTTGAGCCGGTCCCCGCCGACCTCGAAGCCGCCCTTCCGTAATTTGGCCAGAATCCGTTCCAGCGCTGCGCCCTTCGCCTCGTCGACCATCGCCGTGCGGATGTGCGCGAGGTCGGCGGCGGACGCGTCGTAGAACCCGGCTCCGGTGCGGAAGCCGCGCGCCGCGATCTCGACGTACCAGCCGCAGGCCGGTCCCGCTCCGACGAACGCGCCCTGATGGGTCTTGTAGGGCGTCTTGTCCTTCGCGAACCGAACGTCGCGGAACGGCCGAAAGATTTTGGCAGCACCAAACTTCGGCTCGAGTGCGTCGGTCAACGCCACCATCGGCGCACGGACGCACTCCTGGTACTGCGTCTCGTGGGCCTTCCAGAACGACTTCGTGTTGTCGATCTCGAGGTCGTCGTAGAAGTCGAGGGCGGCCTCGGGGAAACCGGTGAACACCGGTTATTCGCCCGCGGTCTCGCGGTCGAGGCGCTGCGCCTTGTAGACCGACACGTCGGTGCGGCTGATCAGCATGTAGGCGATGCCCACGGTGATCATCGCGCCCGGGACGACCGAGAACGAGCCCGTCATCTCGGCCACCATGATCATCACCGCGAGCGGGGCGTGCGCGACGCTGCCGAAACACGCCATCATCGCCACCACCACGAACACGCCGGGACCGTCGGGCACCCCGGGCAGGCCGGTCAGGTCGGCGAGCCGCCACACCGCCGCCCCGACGAAGGCGCCGATGACGATGCCCGGACCGAAGATGCCGCCGGAGCCTCCGGTGCCGACGGTCAGCGACGTGGCGACGATCTTGGCCAGGGGCAGGATCAGCACGATCCACAACGGGATCGTCAGCAGGGTGTCCCGGGCCGAGGCGAGCTGCGCCCAGCCGTAGCCGCTGGACAGGATCTGGGGGATGACGAGGGCCATCAGGCCGACCAGGAGCCCACCGACCGCCGGCTTGATCACCTTGTTGCCCGGCAGCCGATTCGTCAGCGCGACGGTGGCATAGAAGGTCCGCGCGTAGAGGTATCCGACCGCTGCCGCGACGATCCCGATCACCGCGAACCACGGCAGGTCCGCGGCATCGAATCGGTAGTCCGGCACCACGAACCCGAACAGCGGGTCGAACCCCAGGATGGAGCCGTACACCGCATAGGCGGTGGCCGAGGTGATGAACCCGGGCACCAGCGACTTGTAGTCGAAGTCGGAGCGGTAGACGATCGACGCCGCGAGCACCGCCCCGCCGAGCGGTGCGCCGAAGATGGCGCCGATGCCCGATCCGATGCCGATCGACACCGCGACCCGGCCGTCCTCGTCGGACAGGTCGAGGCGTCGGGTCAGCAGGGATCCGAAACCCGCGGAAATCTGCGCCGTCGGGCCCTCCCGGCCCGCCGACCCGCCGGATCCAATGGTCAACGCGCTGGAGATCATCTTCACCAGGACCACCCGCGCGCGGATCGCCCGCGGATCGGTGTGGACGGCCTCGATGGCGCTGTCGGTGCCGTGCCCCTCCGCCTCGGGTGCGAACCTCGCGACGATCAGCGCGGACAGGGCAGCGCCCCCCATGACGATCAGCGGGATGGCCCACGGACGTGCGAAGCCGGCGTCCCCGGGATCGCCGCCGTCCCCGTCGGCCGTCGGCACGTCGTAGTCGCCGAGATGACCGAGCAGGAACCGTCCGGTGTAGTCCATCGCGAGGTAGAACGTCACGGCGCCCAGTCCGGCGATGATGCCGATGGCGATGCCGAGGATCAGCCACTTGCGCAGGTAGCCCGAGCCTCGGATGAAGGCGCCGACGGCGCCGGCGGGTTTCCGCGCCTCTGGCATGGCCGGATGCTAGCAGCGGTAGGCGGTCAACCGGGCGGTGAGGGCGATCTTGCCGTCCGATCCGATGGCCTGCGCGTCGGCGACGCCGCTGCGCCTGCCGACGCGCAATGTGCTTCCGACGTAACGGGTTTGGCTGCCCGGTTCACTGCCTCCCGCGACGAACCGACGCAGGAAGTTCACCCGCAGCGACGCCGTGACGAGCGGATCGTCCCGGCGACCGGCGTTGACGGCGGCCGACGCGACGACCTCCAGGCCCGTCGAGGCGATGCCGCCGTGCACCACGCCGATGCTGTTGTCGATCACCGGGTCGACCAGCTGCGGGAGGACCACGGTGCGGTCGTCGACGACCGGGGGGCCTGCCGCCATCATCGCGGCGAGGCCGCACAACTAGTCGTGGTCCTCGACCCGTCCGGGCGACTCGGCGAACTCGCCGGGGCTGTCGACGTAGAACGATCTGACCGTCCCGCTGCCGATCGCGATGCCGTCGAGCACCAGTTCGCACTCGGCGACCGCGGTGGCGTGCTTGCCGCCCAGCGGACGGCTGACGGCCAGCACCGGCTGGTCATGGGCGGCCAGGACCACCGCGGCGGCGTCGGGAGCCAGGTCCAGGGACAGTTCGCTGGAGACGGTCCACTCGTCCTGGTTGCGTCGGTGGTGGTTGAGCAGCCCGCCGACGTGGTCGACCAGAATTGCCAGAGGTCCCAGGCTCGGAGCCCCGGTCACCGGATTCGACAACCCGCTCAGGGGCAGTGTGGCCGCGCACCGATCGCCGCCCTCCTCGAGGGTGACGACCCGAAATCTGCCTATCGGCGTGTTCGCCGCGTGGTGCCGCATCGGCTACACCCTTCCTGGGCGACCACGGCCCGCCGTACCCCCCACCCGTATGGTGTGACGCGTGCTACCCGGGTCACGCGTGGCAGGGTCGGCGAGAGGGTCTTTGTATCGGTGAAATGCGTTGTCGCGGTTGAGCTTTCCAGTCGTTCGACGTGATCTTGACCTCGTCGCCGCCGGCACTACGCTCAGGGCCGAATCTAAGAATACGAGCAGGCTTTATGGCAAACCACGGAATCCGCATTCGCCATGATGGTGGCCCCGCGTGGGGACCGTGGCAAACGGTTTCCGCCGGTCCGGTCCGGTGGTTCCGGATGGCCGCATTCGACCGCTGTCGGCGGCGTCGCGCCAAACTCGCACCAGCGCAACGGAAGAAGCCCCGAGGCGGCCAGTCGGGCGGTCGGTCCCGCCGCGCGTGAGTGCCCCCGGGGTTAGGTCGTACTAAGTTGGCATGTCAGGCGGTGTTTGTCATATCGTTTCACCACTCGAGGCGAGTGGGAAGAAAGCCCGTCGTTCAGTGCTGCACACAGGCACTCACATCGCCCAGCCGGCACACGACGCCCTTCGGCGGAGGTACCGGCCCGTGCTGCGCACACGCGTGAAGAGAAAAGGTCAGGTGGATGCCAGTGGGAGCAGTGCCCAGCGGGCTCTACAACCCCGCATACGAGCACGACGCCTGCGGTGTCGCCATGGTTGCGGACATGCACGGACGTCGCAGCCGCGACATCGTCGACAAGGCCATCACCGCACTGGTGAACCTCGAACACCGCGGGGCCCAGGGTGCCGAGCCGAACACCGGCGACGGCGCGGGCATCCTGCTGCAGGTTCCCGACGAGTTCTTCCGCGCGACCGTGGACTTCGAACTGCCCGAGATGGGTAGCTACGCCACCGGCATCGCCTTCCTGCCGCAGTCGTCGCGCGACGCCGCGGCCGCCTGTGAGTCGGTCGAGAAGATCGCCGAGGCCGAGGGGCTCGACGTGCTCGGATGGCGCGACGTGCCGACCGACGACTCGTCGCTCGGCGCACTGGCGCGCGACGCCATGCCGACCTTCCGTCAGCTGTTCATCGGCGGCGCGTCGGGCATGGACCTGGAGCGCCGGGCGTACGTGATCCGCAAGCGCGCCGAACACGAACTCGGCACCAAGGGTCCCGGCCAGGACGGCCCGGGCCGCGAGACCGTGTACTTCCCGAGCCTGTCCGGCCAGACGTTCGTCTACAAGGGCATGCTGACCACCCCGCAGCTCAAGGCGTTCTACCTCGACCTGCAGGACGAGCGGATGACGAGCGCGCTGGGCATCGTGCACTCCCGGTTCTCCACCAACACGTTCCCGTCGTGGCCGCTGGCGCACCCGTTCCGCCGCGTCGCGCACAACGGCGAGATCAACACGGTCACCGGCAACGAGAACTGGATGCGCGCCCGCGAGGCGCTCATCAAGACCGACGTCTTCGGGTCCGAGGCGGACATCGACAAGATCGTCCCGGTCTGCACCCCGGGCGCATCGGACACCGCGCGCTTCGACGAGGTCCTCGAACTGCTGCACCTCGGCGGCCGCAGCCTGCCGCACGCCGTCCTGATGATGATCCCCGAGGCGTGGGAGCGGCACGAGTCGATGGACCCGGCCCGCCGCGCGTTCTACGCCTACCACGCATCGCTCATGGAGCCGTGGGACGGCCCGGCCTCGGTGTGCTTCACCGACGGCACCGTCATCGGCGCCGTGCTCGACCGCAACGGTCTGCGCCCCTCCCGCATCTGGGTGACCGAGGACGGCCTCGTCGTGATGGCGTCGGAGGCCGGGGTCCTCAACCTCGACCAGTCCACCGTGGTGCAGAAGATGCGTCTGCAGCCGGGCCGCATGTTTCTGGTCGACACCGCGCAGGGCCGCATCGTCGCCGACGAGGAGATCAAGGCCGAGCTGGCCACCGGGCAGCCGTACCAGGAGTGGCTCGACGCCGGGCTGTTCCACATCGAGGACCTGCCCCAGGGCGACTACGTGCGGATGCCGCACCACCGCGTCGTGCTCCGCCAGCAGGCGTTCGGGTTCACCTACGAGGAACTCAACATGCTGGTCGCGCCGATGGCGCGCACCGGTGCCGAGGCGCTGGGGTCGATGGGCACCGACACCCCGGTGGCCGTGCTGTCGGCCCGTCCCCGGATGCTCTACGACTACTTCCAGCAGCTGTTCGCCCAGGTGACGAACCCGCCCCTGGACGCGATCCGCGAAGAGGTCGTCACCAGCCTGTCCGGCACCGTCGGACCCGAGGGCGACGTGCTGAACCCGACCGCCGAGTCGTGCCGCCAGATCGCGCTCACCCAGCCGATCCTGCGCAACGCCGAGCTGTCGAAGCTGATCTGCGTCGACCCCGATCACGAGATCCGCGGTCACAAGCACGGCCTGCGTGCCGCGGTGATCCGCTGCCTCTACCCGGTCGCCCGCGGTGGGCAGGGCCTGCAGGAGGCGCTGTCGGACGTCCGCGCCAAGGTGTCGGCCGCCATCCGCGACGGTGCCCGCATCATCGTGCTGTCCGACCGCGAGTCCAACGAGCAGATGGCGCCCATCCCGTCGCTGCTGTCCGTCGCCGCCGTGCACCACCACCTCGTCCGCGACCGCACCCGCACCCAGGTCGGTCTCGTCGTCGAGGCCGGCGACGCCCGCGAGGTGCACCACATGGCCGCACTCGTCGGTTTCGGCGCCGCGGCCATCAACCCCTACATGGCGTTCGAGTCGATCGAGGACATGGTCGACCGCGGAGTCATCACCGGCATCAGCAGCGACCAGGCCAAGGCCAACTACGTCAAGGCCGCCGGCAAGGGCGTGCTGAAGGTGATGTCCAAGATGGGCATCTCGACGCTGGCCTCCTACACCGGCGCCCAGCTGTTCCAGGCCATCGGCATCAGCCAGGAGGTGCTCGACGAGTACTTCACCGGCCTGTACTGCCCGGTCGGCGGCATCGACCTCGACGACATCGCCGACGACGTCGCGTCCCGGCACGCGCTGGCCTACCTGGACCGCCCGGACGAGCGCGCGCACCGCGAACTCGAGGTCGGCGGCGAGTACCAGTGGCGCCGCGAGGGTGAGTACCACCTGTTCAACCCCGACACGGTGTTCAAGCTGCAGCACTCGACCCGCACCGGGCAGTACTCGATCTTCAAGGAGTACACCCAGCTCATCGACGACCAGAGCACCCGGATGGCGTCGCTGCGCGGACTGCTGAAGTTCCGCGAGGGTCAGCGCGAGCCGATCTCGATCGACGAGGTCGAGTCGGCCGCCGACATCGTCAAGCGGTTCTCCACCGGCGCCATGAGCTACGGGTCCATCTCGGCGGAGGCGCACGAGACGCTCGCCATCGCGATGAACCGCCTCGGCGCCCGGTCGAACTCGGGTGAGGGCGGCGAAAACGTCAACCGCTTCGAGTACGACGAGAACGGTGACTGGCGGCGCAGCGCCATCAAGCAGGTCGCATCGGGCCGCTTCGGCGTCACCAGCCACTACCTGACCAATTGCACCGACATCCAGATCAAGATGGCCCAAGGTGCGAAACCCGGTGAGGGCGGCCAGCTTCCGGGGCACAAGGTGTACCCGTGGGTGGCCGAGGTGCGGCACTCGACGCCCGGCGTCGGGCTGATTTCGCCGCCGCCGCACCACGACATCTACTCGATCGAGGATCTGGCGCAGCTGATCCACGACTTGAAGAACGCCAACCCCGGTGCCCGCGTGCACGTGAAGCTGGTGAGCGAGAACGGCGTCGGTACCGTCGCCGCGGGCGTGTCCAAGGCGCACGCCGACGTGGTGCTGATCTCCGGCCACGACGGCGGAACCGGCGCGACGCCGCTCACGTCGATGAAGCACGCCGGCGCACCGTGGGAGCTGGGGCTCGCCGAGACCCAGCAGACGCTGCTGCTCAACGGACTTCGCGACCGCATCGTCGTGCAGGTCGACGGCCAGCTCAAGACCGGTCGCGACGTCGTGATCGCCGCACTGCTCGGCGCCGAGGAGTTCGGCTTCGCCACCGCTCCGCTCGTGGTGTCGGGCTGCATCATGATGCGCGTCTGCCATCTCGACACCTGCCCCGTCGGCGTCGCCACCCAGAACCCGGTCCTGCGGGAACGGTTCAACGGCAAGCCCGAGTTCGTCGAGAACTTCTTCATGTTCATCGCCGAGGAAGTCCGCGAGCTGATGGCCCAGTTGGGCTTCCGCACCGTCAACGAGATGGTCGGCCAGGTCGGCGCGCTGGACACCACCAAGGCCGCCGAACACTGGAAGGCGCACAAGCTGGACCTGGCGCCGGTGCTGCACGAGCCCGAGTCGGCGTTCATGAACCAGGACCTGTACTGCAGCTCGCGCCAGGACCACGGACTCGACAAGGCGCTCGACCAGCAGCTCATCGTGCAGTGCCGCGAGGCCCTGGACACGGGGGCGGCCGTGAGTTTCCGGACGTCGATCGCGAACGTCAACCGCACCGTCGGCACCATGCTCGGCCACGAGGTCACCAAGGCGTATGGCGGACAGGGGCTTCCGGACGGCACCATCGACATCACGTTCGACGGGTCTGCCGGCAACAGCTTCGGCGCCTTCGTCCCGCAGGGCATCACGCTGCGGGTGTTCGGTGACGCCAACGACTACGTCGGCAAGGGGCTGTCCGGTGGCCGGATCGTGGTCCGCCCCGCCGAGGACGCGCCCGCGGACTACGTCGCCGAGGACAACATCATCGCCGGCAACGTGATCTTGTTCGGCGCCACCAGCGGTCAGGCGTTCCTGCGCGGCCAGGTGGGCGAGCGGTTCGCGGTGCGCAACTCGGGCGCCCACGCGGTGGTCGAGGGCGTCGGCGACCACGGCTGTGAGTACATGACGGGCGGCAGGGTCGCGATCCTCGGGCCGACGGGGCGCAACTTCGCCGCGGGCATGTCCGGCGGCATCGCCTACGTGTACGACCCGAACGGGGCTCTCGACGAGAACCTCAACACCGACATGGTGGGACTCGAGGCGCTGGACGACGAGGACGTCGACTGGCTGCGCAGCACGCTCGCCGCGCACGTCGAGAACACCGATTCGACCGTGGGCCAACGCATTCTGTCCGACTGGGATGGGGAAGTGAAGAACATCGTGAAGGTGATGCCGCGCGACTACCGACGTGTGCTCGATGCGATCGCCGCGGCCGAGGCCGCCGGCGAAGACGTGGGCACGGCGATCATGGCGGCCTCCGGTGGCTGATCCGCGCGGGTTCCTCAAGCACACCCACCGCGAGACGCCGCAGCGTCGGCCGGTCGACCTGCGTCTGCGCGACTGGAACGAGGTCTACGAGGAGTTCTCCCACGAGACGCTCCAGAACCAGGCTGCCCGCTGCATGGACTGCGGGATCCCGTTCTGTCACAACGGGTGTCCGCTGGGGAACCTGATCCCCGAGTGGAACGACCTGGTGTTCCGGGACCGCTGGCGCGACTCCATCGAGCGGTTGCATGCCACCAACAACTTCCCGGAGTTCACCGGCAGGCTGTGCCCGGCGCCGTGTGAGGCGTCGTGCGTCCTCGGCATCAACCAGGACCCGGTGACCATCAAGCAGGTCGAGGTCGAGATCATCGACAACGCCTTCGCCGAGGGCTGGGTGGTGCCGCTGCCTCCGGACCGGCTCACCGGCAAGAAGGTCGCCGTCGTGGGGTCCGGTCCCGCGGGTCTGGCTGCCGCGCAACAGCTCACCCGCGCCGGCCACGACGTCACGGTCTTCGAGCGGGCCGACCGCATCGGCGGCCTGCTGCGCTACGGCATCCCCGAGTTCAAGATGGAGAAGCGCCACATCGACCGTCGCCTCGAGCAGATGGCGGCCGAGGGTACGAAGTTCCGCACCGGCGTCAACGTCGGCGTCGACGTGACCGTCGAGCAGTTGCGCGGCGACCACGACGCCGTGGTGCTGGCCGGCGGCGCCACCGACTGGCGCGACCTGCCGATCCCCGGCCGCGAACTCACGGGCGTCTACCAGGCCATGGAGTTCCTGCCCTGGGCCAACCGCGTGCAGATGGGCGACCCGGTCGTCGGCGAGGACGGCGAGCCGCCGATCACCGCCAAGGACAAGAAGGTCGTCATCATCGGCGGCGGCGACACCGGCGCCGACTGCCTGGGCACCTCGCACCGTCAGGGCGCGGCCAGCGTCCACCAGTTCGAGATCATGCCGCGGCCGCCGGAGACCCGCGCCGAGTCGACGCCGTGGCCGACCTACCCGCTGATGTACCGGGTGTCGTCCGCGCACGAAGAGGGTGGCGAACGCGTCTTCTCGGTCAACACCGAGGAATTCGTCGGTAGGGACGGCCAGGTCACCGCGCTCAAGGTGCACGAGGTCGAAATGAGAGAAGGCAAGTTCGTCAAGGTCGAGGACTCCGACTTCGAACTCGAGGCCGACCTCGTCCTGCTGGCGATGGGCTTCGTCGGGCCGGAGAAGACGGGTCTGCTCGAGAACCTCAGCGTGGAGTTGACCGACCGCGGCAACGTCAAGCGCAACGACGACTTCCAGACCTCGGTGCCCGGCGTGTTCGTCGCCGGCGACATGGGCCGTGGGCAGTCGCTGATCGTGTGGGCGATCGCCGAGGGCCGTGCGGCCGCTGCGGGCGCTGACAAGTACCTGATGGGCCAGTCCGCGCTGCCCGCGCCGATCCGCCCGACCGCCGCTCCGCAGCGGTAGGCGTTCGCGCCCGACGCTGGTGCGGCGAGGGTGGTGGCCATGACGCTGAGTTTCATCGGCTCGTGGGGTGAGCGGTTCGAGACGTCGAACGAGTCGGCCGAACGCATGCAGAAGTCGTGGGGCGACTTTCCCGCGAGCGACGACGAGTACGGGCCGTGGTCCCTGCGATCGTTCCCGGACGACGTATTGCGGTTGATCCCGGTACCGGCTGACGATCTCGACGCCATCGCGGAGGCCGCTCGAGTCGTCACGGAGCGGATCAACGAAGGCCCCCGAACCGCGCCCGGGTTCCATCTGGAATTCGCGCGCGAACGCGTCGACGCGCCAGTCGTCCCCGCAGGCGGCCCGCTCTTCTCCTACGACGTCAGGTGTGGATTCGCAGGACCACGTGCGCTGCGCAACCATCTCCACTTCGAACTCGACCCAACGGTCGGCAACTCGCCCGACGAGCAACGCGTGGTCCGCGACCACCTCGTCGCCCTGGTGCGTGCGTGGCAACCGGAGTACGTCTCCGCGTGCACCTATGCCTTTCATAAGGCGCAGGGACATCGGACGCCACGGCAGGTTCGCGTCGGATGGATGACCCACATCCGCGACGACGTTCCGCTCGACGTGGTCGACGTGCCCGACGACGTCCGCATCGAGGTCGGCGACGGCGGTCGATACCTGACGCTGGCGGGCACTCCGCGGGATCCGAGCCTGGAGCAGGCGCTGGCGATCCGGCGGGCACTCGGGTACTAGGAATCAGGCTGCGCGCAGTCGGCTGCGGCGAGCTGGCAGCCACGGTCGTGACCGCCGCACGGTGACGACCACGGCGTCACTGTCGGTGCGAGCGGGCCGGGGTTGCCGCCGGATAGTGGCCGATTCGAGTCACACAAGTAACACCAGTCACTTAAAAAACATCCGACTTTTGTTTCGGCGTGCCGTTTGGTGTTAGCCATGTCACAGGTGTCTAATGGTCCTGCGGGGTTCGTACAGCAAGTGTGACCCCACGGTGCAACCGGATCGACCCAGGAGCGAACACCGTGACGAACAGCCCACTCAACCGCTCGAGAATGACGCGTATTGCCTGGTCATACCTTCGGCATCCGATGCGGAGCCGGGAGTTCCCGGCCAAGCACGAGCGCCTCATCACCAACGCCGAGCTTCTTCGCTACGGCTACTAAGCCGCATGGGCGGTCGAGCCAGTGGCCGTCACTTGTTTGCTTAGGCCATATATCTACCTAACCGTCAGTAATCCGGTACGTCGGGCCGATCCGGTGTCCGCGTCGAAGAAGTAGGTGCGTTCCGGGGCGAGCATGATGCTCGTGCGGGTGCCCGATTCGTAGTCGGTGCCCGCCGGCGCCTGAACGATCACCTTCGTCTCACCGACCAGCACGGTCACCAGCACGTGGCTGCCCAGGGGCTCGACGAAGTCGACCCTCGCTGGGATGCCGCCCTCGGCCTCGCCAGGCCGAAGCCGCAGGTGCTCGGGCCGAGCCCCCACCGTCACCGGACCGTCGGGTTCGGTCACCGTGGTGACCCGCGCGCCGCCGACGTGCAGGTCGCCGTCGCGCACCACCCCGGGCAGCAGGTTCATCGGCGGGCTACCCATGAACGCCGCGACGAAGGTGTTCGCCGGCCGGTTGTAGATGTCGTCGGTCGTGCCGATCTGCTGCACCTCGCCGTTCGACATCACGCACAGCCGATCCCCGAGCGTCATCGCCTCGACCTGGTCGTGCGTGACGTAGATCGACGTGACCGGGAGTTCCCGGTGCAGGCGCTTGAGGTCGCCGCGCACCTGGTTGCGCAGCTTGGCGTCCAGGTTCGACAGCGGCTCGTCGAGCAGGAACGCCTGCGGCTTGCGGACCAGCGCACGACCCATCGCGACGCGCTGACGCTGACCGCCCGAGAGCTGACCCGGTTTGCGGTCGAGCAGTTCGGTGATCTCGAGCAGTGCCGCCGTGTCCCGGACCCGCTGCTCGATCTCCGCGCGCGGCGTCCGGCGCTGCCGCAACCCGTAGGCGAGGTTCCGGTACACCGACATGTGCGGGTAGAGCGCGTAGTTCTGGAACACCATTGCGATGTCTCGCGCGCCGGGCGTCAGGTCGTTGACGACCTCGCCGCCGATGCGGATCTCTCCGGTCGTCGGCTTGTCCAGCCCGGCGAGCAACCGCAGCGCCGTGCTCTTCCCGCACCCGGACGGACCGACCAGGATCAGGAACTCCCCGTCGGCCACGGTGAGGTCGAGACCCTTCAGGGCCACGGTTCCTCCCGGGTAGTGGCGCGTGACGCCTCGAAACTCGACCTCTGCCAACGTCCTACCCTCTCAACCCTTGATGCCCGTACTGGCGACCGATTGCACGAAGTACCGCTGCGCCCCGATGAACACGAGCAGCATCGGCAGCAGGCTCATCACGTTGGCCGCCATCAGCAGCGGCCACCTGACGTGGTGCGCGCCCTGGAAGTAGCTCAGGCCCAACGGGATCGTCATCTGGTCCTGCGACGTGATCACGATGAGCGGCCACAGGAAGTCGTTCCACGAGGTGAGCACCGTCAGCGCGGCCAGCGTGGACAACGCCGGCAGCGACAGCGGCAACACCATCTTGAACAGCACGCCCAGCCGTGACGTGCCGTCGACACGCGCGGCCTCCTCGAGTTCGACGGGCACCGTCATGAAGAACTGGCGCAGGAAGAAGATCCCGAACGCGGTCGCGAGGTTCGGCAGCATCAGCGCACCGATGTGATCGATCCCGAGTCCGGCCCACACGTTGTCGCCGAACCACTTCACGATGAGGAACACCGGGATCATCGTGACCTGGAACGGCACCATCAGCGTCGCCATCAGCGTCACGAAGAGTGCGCCGCGCCCGAGGAAGCGGATGCGGGCGAAGGCGTAACCGGCGAGGCTGCAGACGACGAGGTTGCTCGCCAGGACGACCAGGGTGACCAGCGCGCTGTTGAGGAAGAAGTGACCGAACGGCGCGGCCGCCCAGGCCTCCGCGTAGTTCTCGAAACGCGGTGTCTCCGGGACGAGTACGGGCGGGAAGCGGTTGGTCTCCGACTCGGTCTCCAGCGAGGTGATCAGCATCCACAGCAGCGGGACGATCAGCAGGAACGAGGTCGGGATCAGCACCAGGTGCCACGGACTGAACGGCAGGCGCCACGTCCGCCGGCGTCTCGGTCGCGGTGGGGGTGGGCCCGGGTCGGTCGATGCGGGGACGTCGGCGGTCAACCGCTGCGTCGTCACGAGTAGTGCACGAATCGACGGGCGACGCGGAACTGCACCGCGGTGATGATCAGGATGACGACGAACAGCGCGTACGCCATCGCCGCGGCGTAGCCGGCGTCGAAGTGCACGAACGCGCGGTCCCACAGGTAGTAGACGATCACCGTCGTCGCCCGCAGCGGCCCGCCACGGGTGGTGGCGTACACCTCGTCGAACAGTTGCAGCGCGTTGATCGTCAGCCAGACCACCAGGAAGAGGTTGGCCGGACCGAGCAGCGGCACGGTGATGGTGCGGAAGCGGGTGAACGCGCTGGCGCCGTCGATCGCAGCGGCCTCGTGCAGCTCCTCGGGAACACCTTGCAGCGCAGCGAGATACACGATCACCGAGAAGCCGGTCCACCCCCAGATCGTCATCGCGACGATGACGAGCAGCGCCTGCGACGGCGAGGCGAGGAAGCCCTGCGACGGGACGCCGACCGCGTTGAGTGCCGCGTTCACCAGGCCGTAGTCACGGTCGGTCAACCACAGAAAGATGATGCCCTGCGAGATCGTCGAGACGGCCATCGTGATGTAGGCGGCGGTGCGGTACACCGAGATGAAGCGCACCGACCGGTTCATCGCGGCGGCCACCAGCAGGCCGACGATCATCGTGCCGGGCACGAACAGCGCGGTGTAGACGATGGTGTGGCCGATGGACTCGACGAACACCGGATCCTCGGCGAGCTTGCGGTAGTTGTCGAGTCCCACCCACGGGGTCCGCGGGGTCAGCAGGTCGGACTGCTGGAACGACAGCTGGAACGACATCAGCACCGGCAGTAGGCCGAAGACGCCGATCAGCACCATGGCCGGGCTGATCAGCGCCCACCCGTTAGCCGTCTCCGAGCGGCCGACGCGGCGGAGCAGGGAGGGCACAGGGTTACCGCCCGGCCAGGGCGTCGTCCGTCGCCTGCGCCGCGGTGTTCAACGCGTCCGCAGGCTGCGCCTTGCCCAGCAGCACGGACATGATCGCCTGGCCCAGTGCCTCCGAGATGTCCGGGTACTGCTCGACGGTCGGCCGGACCTTCTCGACGTTCGACAGGTTCTCGACGAATGCCGATGTCCCCGGGAGGGTCTCGTTGAGCTGGGTCAGCACCGCGGGGTCCTGCCCGATCGACGTGCGGGTCGGCAGGTCGCCGGTGCCGAGCGAGAACGCCTTGACCTGCTCGGGCGCCGTCAGCCACTTGACGAAGTCGACCGACGCCTTCTTCTTCGCGTCGCCGTTGTCGAACACCACCCAGTTGTCCGGGCCGGAGATCGTCTGGTGCCCGCCGTCGGATCCGGCATAGGTGGGCATGACCTGCACGCCGTAGGGGATGTCGGTCAGCGAGCTGAGATCCCATGGGCCGGTGATCAACATGGCCACCTTGCCGCTGTTCATCAGCTTCGGGCCGTTCTCGTTGGTGGTGTCCAGGTAGAGCGACTTGTCGGTGACCGCCATCTGCTGCAGCGTGGTGAGCGCCTTCACCCCGGCCTCGGAGTTGAACGCAGCCTTGGTGTCGTCCGAGTTCAGGATGTCGCCACCGGCCTCCCACAGCATCGGCAGGTAGTGCCAGACGGTGTCCTCGCTGGCGTCGGCGGGAATGAGCCAGCCGTACTGACCCTTGGAGGGGTCGGTCAGCTTGGCGGCGGCCGCGCGGAAGTCGTCCCACGTCCAATTCGGCGTCGGGGGAGCCACTCCCGCGTCGGCGAAGAGCTTCTCGTTGTAGACGATCGCGAGGTTGTCGACGAGGGCGGGTACGCCGACCACCTTGCCGTCGACCGTCGCGGCGTCGCGCTCGGCCTGATAGAAGTCGTCCCACTTCCAGTCGGGCTGCGACACCTCGTCGGCCATGTCGACCACCGCGGGGATCTTCGCGATGTTCGGCGACCACGAGCCGAACATGTAGGCCACGTCCGGTGCGCTGCCGCCGCGGACCGCGGTCAGCACCTTCTGCAGCACCAGGTCGTTCTTCGAGTACAGCTCGGACACCTTCACGTCCGGGTGCTCCCGGTTGTACTGGTCGACCAGGCCCTTGAAGACGTCGCCCTCGGTGTCCTGGTAGCCGTGCCACACGGCGATCTCGGTGGGGCCGGACGACGACGAGTCGCCGCCGCCGCCGCACGCGGCCAACACGAGGGCGAGGACGGCGGCCAATGCGATGCAGAGTCGTTGACGGATCACGTGTGAACTCTCCTTGGATGGGCGGCGCTGCGGACGGGGATCAGGACGGGGCGAGCGAGGTTCGGAGCGCCTCTGGCAGGAGGTCGCCGTGCGCGGCCGTGAGGTCGTCGCACAGCTGCCAGATCTGGTCGACGGTGAGGCTGGCCGCCGTGTTCGGGTCGACCATCGCCGCGGCTCGCACAAGCCGCGGGTCGCCGTCGACGGCGGCGCGGACCGCGAGTTCGACGGGGCCGAGGAAGTTGCGGTTGAGTGCCGCGCACTGCGGTGGCAGGTCACCCACCCGGATCGGATGGGCGCCGAGCGCGTCGAGCACGGTGGGCACCTCGACGGCCAGACCGGTGGGCAGATTGGTGATCAGTCCGTCGTTGGCGACGTTGGCGGAGATCACCCGCGTGGTCCCGGTCTCCAGCGAATGGATCACCTGCGGGGCGTACTCGGTCGAGCTGGTGTCGATCTCGAGGACGTCGGTACTCGCCAATTGCTGGCGGACGCGGGCGTACTCGGCGAGGTTCGCCTCGCTGATCCCGACGTAGGCGCCGACGTCGAGCCGCAGCCGGTCGACCTCGCCGGGATGGCGCAGGTACCACGGGACGTACTCGCTCGAGTGCTCGCTGGTCTCGGTGGGGTAGTACCCCAGCCGCCGGTACATGTCGACGCGGACGCGACGGCGCAGTTCGGGGTCGGCGGCGATGCGCTGATCGAGCAGGGGGTAGAGGTCCTGACCGCCGCGCTCCCACCGCAGCACCCAGGCCTGGTGGTTGACCCCCGCCGACCAGTACGAGACCTCGTCGAACGGCACGTCGATCAACTCGCAGAGGCCGACCATCGTCCAGTACACCGAGTGGCACAGGCCGAGGACCTTCAGCGTGGGCGCGATCTGGTGCAGATAGGTCACGTTCATCGCCATGGGATTGGTGTAGTTCAGCAGCCACGCGTCGGGGCAGACCTCGAGCATGTCGCGGGCGATGCCGGCCAGCACTGGGAAGGTGCGCAGCCCGCGGAAGATGCCGCCGATGCCGATGGTGTCGCCGATCGTCTGGTGCACGCCGAACGACTCGGGTACGTCGAAGTCGCGGACGGTGGCCTCATGCATGCCGACCTGGATGACGTTGATGACGTAGTCGGCACCCTCCAGGGCCCGCCTGCGGTCCGCCGCCACGACGATCTCGGGCTCGGCGCCCGCTGCCCGCGCGGTGGCGCGGGCGATCGTCTCGGCGGTCTCCAGTCGCTCGGCGTCGATGTCGTGCAGCACGATCCGAACCGAGCGCAGCTCGGGGAACGTCAGGACGTCACCCAGCAGTTCGCGGGTGAACTCGACGCTGCCGGCGCCGATGATGACGATCGACGGCTTCATGATTCCGACCGCTCGAGGACGGCGGGAGTCGGTGCCTCGCCGCGCTTCTCGTCGCTGTAGACCATCAGCGTCGATCCGACCAGCGCCAGCACGATGCCCACGGCGCCGTAGGGGGTGGGCAGCGTCTGGTAGGCGATGAGCGACACCACGATGGTGAGCGCGGGCGCCAGGGCGTTGGTGGTGGGCGCGACGATGCTGGCCTTGCCCCGGCTGAACGCCATGACCAGGAACAGCGCGCCGACGGCGTTGAGGATCTGCGTGCCGGCCGTCAACACCGGCGCCTGCCAGGGGAAGCCGGTGGGGATGCCGCCCATCGACAGCACGGCGAAGGGGATCAGGATGAGTGCGCTGATCGCCATCCAGCCGAACGTGGTGGCCTCGTTGACGCCGATGGTGGCGGTCTTGCGCATGAAGTACGCCTGCACGCCCCAGGCGATGCAGATGCCGATCGCGAGCGGCAACCACGGACCGGTCGAGACGTCGTCGGCGGCACTGGTCACGCTGAACAGCACGATGGCGGCGAGGGCCGCCACCAGGCCGACGGCGGCCAGGGGCGTGACGCGTTCCCGCAGCAGCACCATCGCCATGATCACCGTGATGGCCGGTGAGATCGAGACGATCGGGAAGATCAGGTAGGCCGGTCCCATGGTGAGCGCCTGGAACAGCAGGAGCTGACCGCCTGCGCCCGTCAACCCGATGAGCAGGCCGTAGATGGTGGCCGCGGGCCGCCGGTCGAACGTCGCTCCGCGAAGCGCGACCGCCGCAGGGATGATCATGGTCAGCGCCCAGATGCAGTAGATCATCTCGTCCGGGTAGCCGTACCTGGTCGCCGGCAGCGCGGAGAAGGCCCCCCACACACCCCAGAACAGGATGAGCAGTGCGGCGTAGAAGATCCAGCTGCGCGTGCGCGGATTGGCAGACGGTTCAGTCATGGGTGCTCGCCTCGTCGGTGGATGTGTGGGTGGTGGAAAGACGCTGCAGTGCATCGGGGTTCAACGGCTGGCCGGAGTGCTTCGCGGCGTAGACGGCGGCGCCGAGCGCTGGGTCGAGCACGGGGAGCCGGAGGTCGTACTTCGCGGGCAGCCGCTGCAGGGCGGCCCGGAACAGGTCGAGGTAGTCGTCGTTGGTGAACATGCCGCCCGAGTAGGACACCGGCACGACGTCGTGATCGCCGAAGCCGACGAGGACGCGGGTGGTCTCGATCAGCGTCGCCAACTCGTCGACGGCCTCGGACAGGATGGTCCGAGACTCCGAATCGCCCTGCTGCGCAGCCTCGCACACCGTGGTCGCCAGCGCGGCGATCTTGCCGCGGTTGCCGCCCCACGTCTCGATGACCAGGCCGACGGCGTCCAGATCGCTCCCGATTCCGAGCCGCTCGGCGAGCAGGGCGTGCAGCGGCCCGCGGGGCAGCCGGCCGTCGCTCATCCGGCTGAACGCGTTCAGGCCGCGGGTGGCGATCCAGTACGCCGAGCCCTCGTCGCCGAACAGCTCGCCCCAGCCGCCCACGCGGTGTCCGGTGCCGAGTCGCTCGCCGTAGGTCATGGAACCGGTGCCGCTGATGACGTTGATGCCGTCCTCGCCGGCTAGCGATCCCGCCCAACCGCAGACCATGTCGTTGTCGCAGCTGTAACGGTCATGTCCGAGGGCGCGTCCGGGCATCGCGTCGAGTTCGGCGACGTCGCGGCTGGCCTCGCCGTAGCCGGGCATCCCGAAGAACGCGGCGTCGATGGCGCTCGCGTCGATGCCCGCGGAGGCGCACACCTCGGTGATCCCCTCGCGCAGAACGCCTTCGACGATCGCGAAGCTGGCGTTGAAGTAGTACGAACTCGCGCCCGTCGCGCGGGCCAGGACGACGCCGTCGGAGTCGATGAGCGCGAACGCCGTCTTGGAGCCGCCGCCGTCAACGCCGAGATACCGGGCCATGGTCGATCACCGCCCCGTGGTCATCGGGTGGATGGTCACGCCCTTGACGACGCGGCTCACCTCGCCGGACGGGAACGGATTGTCCGGGGTCTTGCCGTGCTCGAGCGAAGTGAACAACGCCAGATACTGCGCGAACACCAGGTACGCCAGGGCGACCGAGGAGTCGCCGAGACCGGACAGCCCCGGCAGCACGATGGCGTCGTCGAGCGGTTCGGCGCTGATCACCGTGACGCTGTCGGGTCCGAGCTGGGCGCGGATCTCGGCGATGATGTCGAGGTCGTAGCGGCGGGTGTACTCGTCGGTCGACACGTAGACGAGGACGAGGGTGTCGGAGTCGAGCACCGACTTGGGGCCGTGCCGGAAGCCCAGCGGCGAGTCGAAGTAGGTGACGACCTCACCCGCGGTCAATTCCAGCAGCTTCAAGGCGGATTCGCGTGCCAGACCCTCGAACGGACCCGCACCCAGGTACACGAACCGCTGCTTCTTGGCCCCGGCCAACGCACGGATCTCGGGCTGCAGCTCGATCACGTGCTGCGCGGCGCGGGCCAGGGTCTCCGCGTCGTCCCGGGTCGCCGGGCCCAGCAGCAGCAGGCAGGACAGCATCATCGACGTGAGGCTCGAGGTCATCGCGAAGCCGGTGTCGTTGGTGCGCTCGGGCATCAGGACCACTAGCGAGTCGGGTCGATCGGCGTGCGCGCGTGCCAGCGTCCCGTTCTCGTCGCAGGTGAGGACGAGATGCCAGACGTCGTCGACGATCTCGTCGGCGAGCGCGGTGGTCGCCAGGCTCTCGGGGCTGTTTCCCGATCGCCCGAAGGAGACGAGCAGCGTCGGCGTGCGGGGCTCGAGGTGGTCGCGGGGGCTCGCGACGATGCTGGTGGTCGCGATGGCCTCGACGCGACGCCCGAGGTGGTGCCGCAGGGCAGGCGCGACGATCTCGCCCGCGAAGGCCGAGCTGCCCGCACCGGTCAGGATGACCCGTAGATCCGCGTGGGCGGTGACGTCGCGCAGGAAGCCCTCGGCGCGTGGATCAATGGACGTCGCGACCTCGCGCCACGCGTCGGGTTGCTGCCCGATCTCGAGGATCGTCGCGCCGCCGTCCTCCTGGGCGGGGACGTCGGTGGCGGTGGACTGCGGTGTGGTCGTCACGTCGTGGCTCCATTGGTGAGGTCGTCGGTGCTGGTGCGGCAGGCTCGGGCGTAGGGGCGCAGGGCGTCGCGGACGCGGTCGATCACGAGCGCCTCCGGCGCGGGGTCCAACCGCCCGGCCCGGATCCGCTCGTACTGGTCCGGGAGGAACTGGCTGACGAGGGGGAGCGGGATGCCGACCCGACCGAGGTTGTCCAGCAACGTCGCTCGCGCCGCGTCGATCTCGGGATCGGGCCAGTAGTACCTCAGGCGGTCGCTGTAGCTGTAGCGTCGCGCGGTCCGCTGCGCGAGCGGATCGCCGTGGTAGTAGTCCTGCCAGTACCCGGGCTCGGCGAGCATCCGCCGTTCGATGACCTCGATGAGGTTCGACCGCGACGGCCGTGCCACCAGTTCTGTCTCGATCCGGGCGAGGGAGAACAGCGCCTCCCGCATCGCGAACGTGAGGCCGGGGCCCACCTTGAGGATGGCCCAGTGGTCCTCGACGAGTTCCCGCAACTGGTCGGGGCGCTGGTAGTCGGTCGAGTGCGCCTCGAAGACCAGGTGCTCCTCGTCGTCCAGCACGTCGCGCAATTCGACCGTGGCGGTGCGGTCGTAGTCGAACACGTTGAGGTGGTCGAACTCGACGCCCGGCTGCACGACGAGCGCCATGACCCGCGGCCACACGTCGTCGAGACCGGCTGCGGCGAACGCCGACCGGTGGGCGGCGATCGTCGCCCTGGCCCGGCCCGCCGGCGTGGGAGTGAGTGCGTCGAGTGTGTCGTGGGCGCCACCGGGCACGGGCACCTCGGTGCCGATGACGTAGACGGGTCGGATCGCACCGGAACGCTCGGCGGTGTCCTCGGCGATCCGCAGCAGACGTGCGCTGCGACCGGCGACCACCTCGTCGGACAGGGTCGATGGGTCGTCGGCGCACGACATGCTGCAGTCCAGGTGAATCTTGGTATAGCCGGCCTCGACGTAGGCGGCGATGAGCACGTCGGCGTTGGCCATCGCCGCGTCGGCGGGCTGGCCCTGCCACCGGTTGGGGCCGAGGTGGTCGCCGCCGAGGATCACCCGGTCCCGGGGGAAGCCCTCGTCGTCGGCGATGCCGAGGACGAGGTCGCGGAAGTCCCTGGGCCGCATGCCGGTATAGCCACCGAACTGGTCGACCTGGTTCGACGTCGCCTCGATCAGCACGTGGCCGCCGTCGGACGCGGCCTGCGCGATCGCGGCGCGGACCACCGTGGGATGTGCGGAGCACACCGAGTAGATGCCGACGGCCGCACCGGCCTTGTGTCGGGCGATCAACTCGGCCAGCGGGTTGTCGGTTCGGGTGGTCGCGGTCATCGCCCGTCTCCCACCGTGGTCGCGGCGACCAGGCCGCAGAGCCGTGCGACGGCGTCGCCGATGGCGGTGCGACCCGCCGCGAGGTACTTGCGGGGATCGGTGACGGAGGGGTTGGCGTGCAACGCGTCCCGCACGGCCGCGGTGAAGGCCACGTTCAGCGCGGTGCCGACGTTGAGCTTGCGGATGCCTGCGCCGACGGCCAGTCGGATCTGGTCGTCCGGGACGCCGGAGGAGCCGTGCAGCACCAGCGGCACCGGCACGGCGGCGGCGAGGCGGGCGGTGAGGTCGATGTCGAGGTGGGCGTCCCGACTGGTCATCGCGTGGGAACTGCCGACCGCGACGGCGAGGGCGTCCACGCCGGTCGCCGCGACGAAGGCCGCGGCCTCGTTCGGTTCGGTCCGGGCGCCCGGGGCGTGGGCGTCGAGCACCGTGCCGTCCTTGCCGCCGATCTCGCCGAGTTCGGCCTCTACCCAGAGACCGGCGGCATGCGCGTCGCGGGTCAGCGACGCCGTGCGGGCGACGTTGTCGTCGTAGGACAGGTGCGCGGCGTCCACCATGATCGACGTCGCGCCCAACCCGGCCGCCGCGGCGATCGCCTCGTGGAGGAGGTCGAGATCCTGGAAGTGGTCGAGGTGGATGGCGATGGGGGCTGTCGAGTGCCTGGCGATCCGTGCGCACGCCGCGAGCAGGGGAGCGATCCGGCCGCCGTGGAACAGCGTGGTGTTCTCGCTGATCTGCAGCACGGCCGACGACTGAGCGCGCTCCACGCCCTCGACGATGCCCTCGGCATGCTCGATCGAGACGACGTTGAAGGCCAGCACGGCCGTGCGCGCAGCAGCGGCCGACGAGACGAGGTCGCCCGTCGTGGTCGACGTCACGGGGAGACCCGCACTGTGATGCGTGACGTGTGGAACATGCTTCGAGCATGAGAAGCTCGCTCACAACGCGCAATGGCAATCGGCAAAACGCTCAGTAAAACTGATTGTCCAGTCACCTCGAGGAGTGCCGCAGATGTCGATCAGACGCACCGACCGCATGCGGGAGGTGCTGTCGTTGCTGCGTGACCGCGGTGAGGTCGCATCCCACGTGCTGTGCGACGAACTGAGGATCTCGCCGGCGACGCTGCGGCGTGACCTGAGCGAACTGGAGGAGCAGGGGCTGCTGCAGCGCACCCACGGCGGCGCACGGGCACTCGATCCCAGCGGCAGCGACATCCCGGTGCGGCTGCGCGATCACCGGATGGTCGCCATCAAACGGCGGATCGCCCAGCACGCGGCCGCGCTGGTGCCCGCCGGTCCGCAGGCGGTGGCGCTCACCGGTGGCGTCACCACCGGGGAGGTCGCCCGCTCGCTGAAGGGCAGGCCGAACATGACGATCGTGACCAATTCGCTCACCATCGCCGCCGACTGCGCCGTCGACGCGCACATGAAGGTGATCATGACCGGCGGCCTGGTTCGCGCGAACTCGCTCGAGGCCGTCGGGCCCATGTCCGAGCATGCGTTCCAGGTGATCACCGTTGGCACCGCGATCCTTGGGGCCGACGGGATGTCCGCCGAGGTCGGCGCCACCACCTACGACGAGGCGGAGGCGCGCACCGCGATCGCCATGGCGGCCAACGCACAACGCGTCGTCGTAGCCGTCGACGGCTCCAAGATCGGCAAGGTCACGCTGGCCAAGATGACCGCGCTGGACCGGCTCGACCACCTGGTCACCGACTCGACCGCCGATCCCGAACAGCTGGAACGGATTGCGGCGCAGGGAGTTCGGGTGCACGTCGTCGACGTGGGCGATGCGTGACGGGTTCAGTTCGGTGTGGTCGGTGGTGGTTCGAAGGGTGTGTACCACCACCATTGGGCGCGTTCGCCGAGCGGGCCCGGACACGGTGGGACGTCCGGTGGTGGCGTGGTGGGTGGTCGGGCCAGCGATGCCCCGGTCATCGCTTCGCCGGTCGCGTCGGTGACGACGAGGTGCTCGGCGGGTCCGGTGAGGGTGATGCCGCCGCTGTGGTGCAGCCGGTGGTGAAACGGGCACAGCAGCACCAGGTTCGACGGGTCGGTGGGCCCGCCGTCCTCCCAGTGCACGAGGTGGTGGGCGTGCAACCCTCGGGTGGCGCCGCAGCCGGGGACCACGCAGCCCCGGTCGCGGTGCTCCAGCACGCGGCGTAGCCGTCGGCCGATGGTGCGGGTGGTCCGTCCGGCGCCGATGGGCTGGCCGTGGCGCTGGAACCACACCTCGCAGGTGGCGTCGCAGAGCAGTTCGCGACGTTCGTCGTCACTGAGCAGCGGACCGAGGTGCAGTGAGGCGGCGGGTGTGTCGACGTCGACGTGCACGACGACGGTGGTGCGCTGCCCGTGGGGTCGGCGTGCGACGTCGGTGTCCCAGCCCGCCTCGACGAGGGCTATGAACGCATCGATGGTGGTCGGCATCGGGGGAGCCTGATCACCCGCCCGGGGGTTGTTCTCGCGGTCGCGCTTCCAGTCGGTGATCAGAGCATCGAGGTGGGACTGGTGGGCCGCCTCGAATTTTGCGGCGTCGAGGCGGGGCAGTCAGATCTTCCAGGTGACGTGGTCCTCGCCGGGGATGTCGGTCTTGACGAACGCCGGCGGTGGTTCGGGTTTCAGGGTGGGGTCGGGTCGGGGTTCGAGCTTGACCGCGGTGCGCAGTTGGGTGACGGTGGCGACGGCGGCGAGGTCGGCGTAGTGGTCGTCGGAGCCGTCGGCGGCGCGTTCGGCGATGACGCCGACCTGGTCGAGGGACAGCCGGCCCTCCCGCAGTCCTGCCATGCAGCGGGGAAACTCGTCGACGCGGTGGGCGACGGCGACGACGGTGTCGGCGTTGCGGGGTGCGACGCCGGTCTTCCAGGCGACGAGAGCGGAGATGGAGCGGCAGCCGGTGGCGCCCCAGAGGTGGTCGCCGTCGATCTCGGCGATGATGTCGACGATGCGTCCGTCGATGGCGTTGCGCTGTCCGGTCAGTTCGGCGAGTTCGTCGAACAACGCGTCCCGGCGCTCGGCCGGGGAGGCCTGGGTGGCCAAAGGCGTTGCCGTGCTGGACATGACACCATCATCGCAGAGGGGTCCGACACGTCACGGCCTTGCGGAGGGCTTTCGTGGCTAGGGCGAGGCGAGCAGCCCCGAGTCCCGGATCGCCTCCGCCAGTGGCTCGAGGACGGCCGGGTCGTACGGCGGCGGTAGGTAGATGATCGCGAGGTCCAGACCTTCCGCGCCGAGCGCGATGCAGTCCTCGATCAGTCCGCGGTAGTTGCGGTCTTCGCCGAGGCGCACGTGGGCCGACAGCGTGATCTCCTTCGGATCGCGGCCGATGTCCTTGCACCGGGCCGCCAGCACGTTGCGCTTGTGCGCGAACTCCTCGGGGGTGCCGCCGACGAAGTTCCAGTGGTCGGCGTACTTCGCGGTCAGCGGCAGCGTGCGCTTCTCGCCGCTGCCGCCGATGCAGATCGGCGGGTGCGGCTGCTGCGGGCCCTTGGGCTCGTTGCGGGCGTCCTTGAGTTGGTAGTACTTCCCGTCGAAGGTCGTGGTCTCCTGCGTCAGTAGACCGGTGAGCACCTCGCAAGCCTCCTCGAAACGGTCGAAGCGCTCTTTCATGGAGCCGAGTTCGATGCCGTAGGCACCGGACTCCTCCTCGTTCCAGCCGGCGCCGATGCCGAGTTCGAGGCGCCCGTTGGACACGATGTCGAGAGCCGACGCCATGTTCGCGAGTACCGCGGGATGGCGATAGTGGATGCCCGTGACGAGCACGCCGACGCGGAGCCGCTTCGTGGCCTGAGCCAGTGCCGTCAGGGTGATCCAGCCCTCGAGGCACGGTCCCGTGGAGTCGGAGAAGATCGGATAGAAGTGGTCGAACGTCCAGCCGGACTCGAAGACGTCGATCTCGTCGGCGGCCTGCCAGATGGGGAGCATCTCGGCCCAGGTGGTGTTCTGCGGGGAGGTCTTGAACGCGAATCGCACCCACTCGACGTTAGTCCGGAATCCTGGCAGCCGCCGATGAGTTCTCGGTCCCGGTCGAGTCGGATCAGCATGATCGACATGACGACGGCATGCACGCGGACATCCGCGCTTCTCGGCGCGATCCGCGACGACCAACTGGACGCGGCGACTCCGTGCGAGCACCTCTCGCTGCGCGAGCTGGTGGCACACGTGGGATCACTCGGCGTCGCGTTCGCCGCTGCGGCGCGCAAGGACCTCGGCGAACTCACCGACGCGCCACCGGCCGACGGCGGATACGTGCTCGACGACGACTGGCGGGAGCGCTACCCGCGGAACCTCGCCGGCCTCGCCGTCGCGTGGGGCGACCAGGCGGCGTGGCAGGGGATGACCCGCATCGCCGGACTCGACATGCCCGGCGACGTGGTCGCAATGATCGCCCTCGGGGAGGTCACCATCCACGGCTGGGACATCGCGGTCGCCACCGGCCAGGACTACGAGGTCCGGGACGCCGACGCGGAGGCGGTCCTCGGGTACGTCACCACCTTCGCCGCCGACGGGCCGGTCGACGGACTGTTCGGACCGCCGGTCGAGGTGGGTCCCGCCGCATCGCCGTTCGAGCGGGCGCTGGCCGTCAGTGGGCGCGATCCGCGCTGGAGCGCACACTAGGGGAATGGATCGCATCGACCCCGTCGCCGCGCTGCGCGAGATCGCGTTCTTCAAGGACCGCGCGCGCGAGGAATCGCGTCGCGTGATGGCCTACCGCAACGCCGCCGACGTCATCGAGAAGCTCGACGACGCGCAGCGGGAGAAGCACGGCGCGGCCAACAGCTGGCAGACACTGCCCGGCGTCGGCCCCAAGACAGCCACGGTGATCGCGCAGGCGTGGGCGGGCCGCGAGCCCGACACGCTGGCCGAACTGCGCAAGGCGGCAGGCAATCTCGGTGGCGGCGAGATCCGCGCCGCGCTCAAGGGGGACCTACACCTGCACTCGAACTGGTCGGACGGCGGCGCGCCGATCGAGGAGATGATGGCCACCGCGCAGCGGCTCGGCCATGAGTACTGCGCGCTGACCGACCACTCGCCGCGGCTGACCGTCGCCAACGGGCTCTCGCCGGAGCGGCTGCGCAGGCAACTCGACGTCATCGACGAACTCCGGGACCGGTTCGCGCCGATGCGGATCCTGACCGGCATCGAAGTCGACATCCTCGACGACGGCAGCCTCGACCAGGAGCCCGAATTGCTCGACCGTCTCGACGTCGTGGTGGCCAGCGTGCACTCCAAGCTGAAGATGGACTCGGCGGCCATGACGCGGCGGATGGTGCGTGCCGTCTCCGAGGGCCACGCCGACGTGCTCGGCCACTGCACCGGACGGCTGGTCACGGGCGGGCGGGGGACCCGACCGGAATCCCAGTTCGACGCCGAGAAGGTCTTCACCGCCTGCCGCGATCACGGCACGGCCGTCGAGATCAACTCCCGGCCCGAGCGTCGCGATCCGCCGACGCGGCTGCTCCGTCTGGCGCTGGACATCGGCTGCACCTTCTCGATCGACACCGACGCGCACGCCCCCGGTCAGCTGGACTTCCTGGGTTACGGCGCGCAGCGCGCGCTCGACAACGAGGTGCCGGTCGACCGCATCGTCAACACCTGGCCGGTGGACCGGCTGCTCGAGTGGACCGGCGCGCGGCCCTAGTCGGGCAGCTGCGGCATCTCCAAGCCGGTGTCGCGGCCGAGGAGTACGCCGCGGGTCAGGGAGGCGTTGCCGAAGCGGCGCCGCACTTCGTCGACGGCGAAGTCCACCGCGTTGCGGTCGACGGGATCCCGGTCGACGGAGGCGTTCTCGGCGCGTTCGGGAAACGGCAGCTCCAACTGGGCTGCGCCGTCGCGGTCGATGTTCGACACCGCGAACCCGACCAGGGTGAGGCCACGCTCGGCGATCAACGGCTTGGCCGACGAGATCAGAGTTCGCGCCGCTGCGAGGACGACGTCCGTGGCCGCCGTCGCCCGCGGCAACGTGTGTGACCGGGTGACGCGGCCGAAGTCGTCGAAACGCAGCCGCAGCACCACGGTGCGTCCGGTGCGATCGGCCTTCCGCATGCGCCGGGTGATCTTGTCGATCAGGTTGACGACGACGGCGTCGATCTCACTGTCCGACATGCTGTTTCCTGCTCGGCCGAGGGCGCGCTGGGCACCCACCGAACGTCGGCGCACGCCCGTGACGACGCGCCGTCGGTCGACGTTATGGGCGAGGGCGAACAGCTGGCGACCCATGCCGCCGCCCACGATCGACGTCAGCGTCGACTCGGTGAGGCCGGCGACGTCGGACACCGTGAAGACGCCGCAGGCGTTGAGCTTCTCGGCGGTCTTGGCTCCCACGCCCCACAGCCGGCGCACGGGTAGCGGGTGCAGGAATGCCAGCTCGCGATCCGGTGGCACCAGCAGCAGCCCATCGGGCTTGGCCTCCTGGCTGGCGACCTTGGCGAGGAACTTGGTGCGCGCGATCCCGACGGTGATGGGCAGCCCGACGTCGACGCGCACCCGCTCCCGCAGCCGCGCGGCGATCTGCACCGGCGTGCCCGACACCCGGGCCAGTCCGCCGACCTCCAGGAACGCCTCGTCGACCGACAGGGGTTCGACCAGCGGGCTGGTGTCGTGGAAGACCTCGAACACCGCGGCACTGGCGTCGGAGTATGCCGACATCCGCGGCGGGACCACCACGGCCTGCGGGCAGAGTTGCCTGGCCTGCCTGCCGCCCATCGCGGTCTTGACGCCGAAGGCCTTCGCCTCGTAGCTGGCGGCGAGGACCACGCCGCCGCCGACGATCACCGGCCGTCCGCGCAGTGAGGGATCGTCCCGCTGTTCGACCGACGCGTAGAACGAGTCGAGATCGGCATGGAGGATCGTGGCCTCACCCAGCCGCTGCTCCTGCCCACCGGACACGAACACATGTTCGCATCTCCTGCCGACGGGAGCTACTGCGAGTCGCCGTAGATGCTGGTCAACCAGATGTGAGCCAGCGTCTCGACGATGCGGTCCTCGGCGACGGCGTCCTTCTCGCCGACGAGGGTGGCCGTCATCGCGCGCTCGTTCATCAGGTTCAGCGAGGTCGCGAGGTCGTGCGACGAGATGGTGTCGGGGGCGGCGCCGCGCGCGCGCTCGGCGTCGATCAACGCGGCCGTCTGGGTGATCCACTTCTGCATGAACGCCGACCACACCGCGCGGACGTCGGGGCTGCCGGCGATGGCCTCGGTGCCGGCCTTGGCCACGACGCTGTGCGAGCCGAACGCGGTGAAGAAGGTGCGGATGCCCTCGCGGAAGGCACGTCGCGGATCACCCGGCAGACTGTCCATCGTACCGTCGAACCCGGTGTCCGCCTGGGCGATCAGCGGCTGCAGCAGCGCGAGCAGCACCGCGTCCTTGGACGCGAAGTAGAAGTAGAACGTCGGGCGCGACAGTCCCGCACCCTTGGCGAGGTCGTCGACCGAGATGTCGGCGAACGGCCTGTCGCTCAGCAGCCGTTCGGCGGTGGCGAGGATCGCCGCCTCGCGGTCGTCACCGGAGGGGCGCGTCGATCGACGGCTGCGTCCAGATCGGCTGGCACTGGTGGTCGTCACGGTCCTGACTTTACTGCATGTCGAAATTTTCAACACACTGTTGACCAATTCGACATGGCGTTGATAGCGTGTCGCCATGACCGAACACCTCGACGTGATCATCGTTGGCGCCGGCATCTCCGGCGTCAGTGCCGCATGGCACCTGCAGGACCGCTGCCCCTCCAAGAGCTACGCCATCCTGGAACGCCGTGAGGGCATGGGTGGCACCTGGGACCTGTTCAAGTACCCCGGTATCCGCTCCGACTCCGACATGTTCACCCTGGGCTTCCGGTTCAAGCCGTGGAAGTCGGCCAAGTCCATCGCCGAGGGTTCCGACATCCTGACGTACATCAAGGAAGCCGCCGCCGAGAACGGCATCGACGAGAAGGTCCGGTTCGGCCACCGCGTCGTCGCAGCCGACTGGTCGGACGCCGACAACCAGTGGACCGTCACGGTGGAGCGCGGCGACGAGACCGTTCAGCTCACCAGCTCGTTCCTGTTCGCCACCACCGGCTACTACAACTACGACGAGGGCTACTCGCCGACCTTCCCCGGCGCCGAGGACTTCTCGGGCACCATCGTGCACCCGCAGCACTGGCCCGAGGACCTGGACTACGCCGGCAAGAAGATCGTCGTGATCGGCAGTGGCGCAACGGCTATCACGCTGATCCCCGCACTCGTCAACAGCGGCGCAGGCCACGTCACCATGCTGCAGCGCTCGCCGTCGTACGTCGGCTCGCTACCCGACGTCGACCCGATCGCGGTGCAGGCCAACAAGTACCTGCCCGAGAACGTCGCGCACGTGATCAACCGCTGGAAGGCGATCGTCTTCAGCACCGCGCAGTACCAGCTCGCGCGGAAGTTCCCGCAGTACATGCGCAAGACGCTGCTGACCATGGCCAAGCGCCGGCTGCCCGAGGGCTACGACGTCGAGAAGCACTTCGGCCCGAGCTACAACCCGTGGGACCAGCGCCTGTGCCTCGCCCCCAACGGCGACCTCTTCAAGACGATCCGCAAGGGCAACGCCGACGTCGTCACCGACACGATCGACACCTTCGTGCCCGAGGGCATCAAGCTCAACTCGGGTGAGACCATTCAGGCCGACATCATCGTCACCGCAACGGGTCTCAACATGCAGCTGCTCGGCGGCCTGAAGCCGACCCTCAACGGCGAGCCCATCGACCTGCCGTCGCTGATGACCTACAAGGGCCTGATGTTCTCCGGCATCCCGAACTTCGCGATCACGTTCGGATACACGAACGCGTCGTGGACGCTGAAGGCCGACCTGGTCTCGGAGTTCGTCTGCCGCGTGCTGAACTACATGGACGACAACGGTTTCGACACCGTCGTCCCGCAGCACCCCGGCAACGGCATCGACGAACTGCCGTTCATGGACTTCGCGCCCGGCTACTTCCTGCGGGCCATCGACCAGCTGCCGAAGTCCGGCTCCAAGGCGCCGTGGCGGCTCAAGCAGAACTACTTCCTCGATCTGCGCCTGATCCGTCAGGGCAAGGTCGACGAGGAGTCGCTGCACTTCACCAAGCACCGCGCGCCCGTCAACGCCTGACCCGATCCCCGCCGAACAGACGCGAACTCCCCTGGATCTCAGTCATTCAGGGGAGTTCGCGTCTGTTCGCGCTAAGGGCGGTGCGTCAGGCAGGAACGACGACGATGCCGTCCTCGTCGCAGTAGGCGATCTCGCCGGGAACGAACGTCACGCCGCCGAAGGTGACCTCGACGTCGCGCTCGCCGGCACCGGTCTTGCCCCCCTTGCGCGGATTGGTGCCCAGCGCCTTGATGCCGACGTCGATGGTGCGCAGCGTCGAGGCGTCCCGCACCGCGCCGTGCACGATGAGCCCCGCCCACCCGCTGTCCTTCGCGATGCCCGCGATGACGTCGCCGACCAACGCGGTGTGCAGCGACCCGTCGCCGTCGATCACCAGCACTCCGCCCGCACCGGGCTCGGAGAGCACCGACTTCAGCAGGGCGTTGTCCTGGAAGCACTTCACGGTCGTGATCGGTCCGGCGAAGTCCGTCACGCCACCGAAGTTCCGCAGTTGCAGGTCGCAGCTGCGCACGTCGGGGTAGATGTCGTCGACGAGATCGGCCGTCGGCCGGGGTTCGATGGTCACCCGACGATGCTAGCGATCCCTAATCGTCGGAGAGACGACGTGCGAGCAGCACAGCGATGATCGCCAAAACGCCTGCGGCGACCGCGGCCACCACCGGCAGACGGGAGGTCTCGGGGCCGGGCGTGATCACGAGGGGGATGGGCGGCGCCTCGGCGACCGTCGACTTGGCCTGCGCTGCGGTCTCGGCCGCGCCGCTGAGGTCCACCTCGGGAGCAGGCGGGGTGATCTTCGTGGCCGGCGCCTTGGTGGCGGGCGCCTTGGTGGCGGGAGCCTTCTTCGCGGGTGCGGCCTTCTTGGCCGGTGCCTTCTTCGCGGGCGCCTTTTTGGCGGGAGCCACGGGTCCGGTGCCCGTCGCTACGGCCTTGGCGGGCGCCGCCTTCTTGGCGGGCACCTTCTTCGCGGGAGCCTTCTTGGCTGGCGGCGTCGTAGGAGGCACGGGCGGCGTCGGCACGTTCGCAGCCTGGTCGGCGGGACCATCCTGGGGATCTGCCATGCGCCCATCATGCCAGGAGCGATCGGCCCGCTACCCCGTGACCGCCAGTGCTGCAGCCAGCGTCACGGTGACCGCCATGCCCGCCAACTCGATCCGAGACCGCGTCAGCGACACCTCGGCCGTGGCGCGATGGGTCCGCGCGGCGGGTAGCCACCACGTCCGATTGCGCCAGGCCAGCGCCACCAGCGCGAACGTCAGCGCGGTCTTGGCGAGCAGGAGGCGGCCGTAACCGGTGACCCAGAGGTCGGCGACGGAGTCCACGGCGACGAACGCCCCCGCCACGCCGGCCACCACCAGCACCACCACGCAGACCAGCGACATGCGGGAGAACCGTGGCAGTACCCGCGCCCAGCGACCGCGGTGGTGCACGGTCAGCACGAGCGCCGCGAGGGCACCGCACCACAGCGCGGCCGCGAGCGCGTGCACGGCGACCGCGACCCCGCCCAGTGGGTCCTCGGACAGGTGGCCGACGAGCGTGCGTCCGGTGATGCCCACGGCCGCCGCACCCGCCGCGACCACACCTGCGGCCGAGACGCGGGACCCGACGGCCGCGGCCACGCACACCACCACCGCAGCGATCGCGCAGACCAGTCCTGCGCGGCCCGCCGCGGTCGCGGTCGCGAACTCGTAGGTGGTCTGCGCGCCGATCCTCGGGACGGGCACCCCCGCGGCATCCGCCGCCGACAGCGGTAGCCGGACGAACTCGACCACCGCCCACAGTGCGGCCACACCGATCAGCGGCGGCGTGGCACGAGCGGCGAGTTCACCTCGGTGGCGCTCGACGTCGAGCCACGGCACCACCGCGAGCCCGAACGTGACGACCGCGACGCAATCCGCGACGGCACGAATCGCACTGTCAGTCAACGGGTTCTGCGGGAACGCGAGTGCCCACGCCAGGACCGCCGAGATCGCGACGACGAGGCCGCCGCCGACCAGCGTCCGCCACCGCGTCACGGTCTGCGCCGCACCGCCCACACCGCGCCGCCGGCGACGATGGCAGCGGCGAGCACGACGAAGGGCCACACCGACAGGCCCGGCCCGGCGGTGTCACCCTCGGCGGGCGACGACGCGACCGGAGGGCCCGGCGTCCCGTTTCCCGCGACGTCGAGCCGAAACGTCCAGTTGCCCGAGACCGGGTGGCCGTCCGCGGAGGTGACGCGATAGTTCACGGTGTAGACGCCCTCGGGACCGAGCGGTCGCACGTCGACCGCGATCTCCGGTCCGGACACCGTCGCGGCCCCCTCCGACCACAGGTTGCCGTCGGGGCCGACGACGTTCATGGCGGCGAAACTGGTCTGCAGTGCCTCGTTGAACGTCGCACTCACCCGTGCCGGGCCGACGTCGAGGACGGCGTCCGGCGCCGGAGCGGCCCCGATGCGCGCGGCGTGTGCGGACGCGGTGCCCGCGCTGATCAGACCGAGCCCGGCCAACATGGCGGTGACGAGGACCAGCGCGGCCCCGCGACGGATCACGCGGACCTCCTGCGCACGACGGCGAGCACGACGGCGACCGCCGCCAGGACCAGTGCACCTCCCGCGAGCCAGCGCGCGGTGTCATCGGGTCGAGCCATGGCGACAGGCTCCGCCTGTGGCTCCGTCGCGCTCGGCACGGCCGTGGCCGTCGGTGCCGGCGATCCGTGCTCGTCGCCGCCCGCCGCCGCGCCCGACAGCTCCAGGGTGGGGGCCGGGTACTCCGGTTCACCGCCGCCAGGCAGCGGTGGCTGATCCCACCGCACCACCTTGCCGTCGGAGTAGGTCTGGGTGGCCGGCAGGCTGACCGACTCCTCGTCCGGCAGAGCGACCGAGACATGGAACAGCGCGAACTGCTCGGCGGAGATGCCGACGCCCGGTGCCGCGGTCCACGTCACCGATCGCACGGTTCCCGCCGTGGCGTCTCGGTCGAGCACCGTGGACCAGCCCGGCATCACCTCGGTGCGCGCGGAGGCGACGTTGGGCAGTGCCACGCTGAACTTCGTCGTCAGCGACCCGTCCTCCGATTCCCCCGGCACGCGGAAGGTCAGGACGGACGTGCTGCCGGGTGCGGCGTCGTCGGCGTCGACGTGGACGTGCGCAGCCGCGGTTCCGGTGCCGATGGTGAGCGTCATGGACAGGACGACGCCCGCGGTGGCGGTCGCCAGAAGGGCGCGCGAGGACGCCCGGGGTGTGGTTCGCATGTGGTGGTGCCTTCGTGGTCGAGGGGTCGGGTCGGGTCAGCGGACGGCGCTGACCGGAGGACCTCGATACGACGACGACGCGGCGAGTAGGAGCGAGGAGCGCATCGGATGGTCGCACCGCCGCACCACGCCTGCGTGCGGGGCCGGGATCGGCGACGACGGCAGCGGCCTGGTGGCACCGAGCGCACGCGACACCGCCCGGCACGAGACCTCGCCGACCGCGACGAGCGCCGTGATCGCCAGGACGGCTGCGACGTGGGCGACCAGCATGACCGCGCCCGAGGTCGCGTCCGCGGCGCCGTGCTGGTGACCCACCGCGCCGAGCAGGACGTGGCCCACCACCTGTCCGGTCGCGAGCGCGACCGCGAGGACGACGAACCGGTCGCCGTGACGCAGGGTCGCGGTGGTGACACCGATCGTCAGCCCCAGCAGCGCGAGCTGAACGGATCCGACGCCGGAGGGCAGACCGCCACCTGCCGCGGCGTGTGCGGCGGCGGTGAGGATGGCCGTCGAGACGCCGACGGCCCACCCCCGCAGGAGCGCGGTGGGCGGGATCCGGCGGGTGGGCACGGGCCCGGTCAGCTCAGGCCGAGTCGAGCCAGCAGATCGGCGTCGACGCCGTCCAATTGATCGGATATCGCCGCGTGGGCTGCGCGCCTGCGGCTGGTCGGCATGTTCTCGGCCGCTGCGATGGCCGCGGCCAGGTCCGACAGCCGGTCGGTGACGGCGGCGACGAACTGCTTGGTCTCGGCGTCCTTGGGCTTCTTGTCGGCGACCTTGCGCAGGGACTGCTCCGCACCGGCGATGCGCGCCGACAGGGCGCCGCCGACCCCGGAGAACTGACCGACCTGGCTCAGGGGAATCCCCAGCTGATCTGCGCGACGCTGGTCGAGCACCCCGCGCACCGCGATCGCGCCGCGGTAGACGACGGGCACCAGGACAGGGGCCAGCATGCGCGACACCGTCAGGATCCGGCGAATCTTGCTCGGTGAGAGCAGCTTCCCCTCGCGGACCGCCTTGAGCTGCGTCTCGGCAACCTTCAGAGCGGCCTGATCGCTGGCACGCCAGGCCTTCAGTTCCGCCTTGATCGCGGCGTTGCGCCTCTTGTTCTCCGCCTTGATGCGACGCGTCTCGTTCTTCGCCTCGAGTTTGGCCTCGAGCTTCGCCTTCGCCTTGATCGCACGGGCCTCGGCCCGGCGGACGGCACGACTCTTACGCCGCTTGAACAGGGCCATCCCGGTCGCCTCCCGGTCACGTGTCCGACATTTCTCCGCGCGCAGTGACGCGCTGTTGGGGCCAACACTATCGTCGGCGAGCAGCAGTCACGGCCGCGCCCCGATTGGTCCTGCCCAACGCGCCGCATCAGCAAACAGTCCGGACGGTTTGTGCAACAATTGGGAGGTTCACCGCCCGTCAACCGGCGGCCCCAGAGAGGTGGTGTAGACGTGTCCTCACGAACCCGCATCGCCGCTGCGACATGCCTACTAGCATCTGGCCTGGTCATGGCAGGTAGCAGCGCGTCTCTGGCCTTTGCCAAACCTGATCAGGGGCCATCTGGCGACGGCGGCGGGTCCGGTTCCGGAAGCGCCGCGGGCAGCGGTACGGGCGTTCCCACCGGCGTGGCGTCCGACGAGACGACGACCGTTACCTTCCCCGGCCCCCTGATCGGTACGGGCAGGGCGCCCTGGAGCATCACCAGGCCGACGTCGACGGTGGGCAACGGTCGTACCGGTCTGGAATCCGACGGGACGGCCACCCAGATCAACAGCGCGCCGACCGGCAAAGCTCCCGAAGAGGCGAGCCAGACACCAGAGCAGATCGTCGACGAGGTGCCCGGCGAACTGCAGCCGGGCGTGCCCGCATCGGGTACCGCCGGCGGATCTGGTGCGGCGGGGGCTGCCGAAACCGGCGGTGCCGCGCCGAGCGCTCCTGCCGACCCGGTCGCTGAGCAGCCGACGCCCGAGTCGGCCGGAGGCAACGCCACCGATCCCGACCGCAGCGGTACCCCGCAGGCGGCCGGTGGCGGTCGCGACGCAGACGATCCATCCGAGTCGTGGTGGGGCTTCGTGCCCGACCTACTCGGCGCCGCCGCGGGTGCGGAGGTCGAGCCGGCCGGCCCCGAGCCCTTCAATCCGCCGCAGACCGTCCCCATGCAGGTGCCGCCGCTCTCGGCCACCCCGCTCCCCATCCGCCAAACGGGATTCGCCCCTGTCTTTCCCTACATCGGTGGCATCACCGACTCCATCCTGGAGGCGGTGACGGGGTTCGCGACCGCAGCCTCCAAGTTGCCGATCATCCCCATCACCCTGCCGGTCTTCGACTTGCCCATCAATGGCGGCGTTGGTGCGGTCGCAGGGACGAGCCGACACACGAGCACGGGCGCCGACGGCCCCGTCCTTCCGAGGGTCGACGCGCCCGTGTCGTCCCGGCCGGAGATCGCGCCCGGCGTGGAACTGCCGGACGTCATGACCGCGCCCGCCGAGGTCGAGACGGTCTCGCCGCCGGCCACACTGCTGAGCAATGAGCTGCTGCCCGCTCCGACCTACCGCATGGGCTACGTCGACTACCTCAAGGCCGCCGGTCTCGGAGAGGTTGCGGCGGTTGCCGTTCCGGGTGTCACCGGCATCCTGATCCTGACGAGCGCCGGAGGTCTCATCGGCTACCGGCAGGCCCGGGCAGGACGCGCGGTCCGTGCTGGAGGTACGGCACGCTTCATGGGTTGACCGTTACTGCGCGTGCAGGAGCAGACGTCATAGTTGATCTCGTGGAGAGGGGGCCGTCATGCCGGCCAGCCGCCGTGTCACCCGAGCCGTCAACGAGGTGCTCGATCTCGCACCGCGGCGCGGGGAAGTGTCGATCGCACGCCTCGTCGACGCCGTCGCCGCCAGCCGGGGCCGGCCCATCGAACTCAAGATGGCCGACCTCCCCCCGGGGGTGTGTGGACAGTGGCGGCAGTACGCCGACTACGACGCCTTCCTGATCCAGCGCGGTCTTCCCGCCGGCGACCGCACGCTCGCCCACGAACTCGGCCACCTGGTCATGGGCCACGAGGGCATCTCGGTGGTCGAGGCCGCCCGCAACACCGTCGAACTGGCCAGCAGTGAACTGATCGGCTACATGCTCAACCAGCGCACGGGGTGCCTGGGCCCGAGCGGCGAGGACGCCGAGCAAGAGGCCGAGGACTTCGGCGCACTTCTCATCTACCGTCTCGGTCGGCTGCCGTCCGATCGCTCGTCGATCGTTCAGGTGCGGCTCGGAGAGGCGTTTGGTTGATCGTCTGGGTCATCGCCGGCCTCCTCGGCCTCGCGACGGGCCTGCGCATCGGTTGGGCGTTCGTCAACAAGCAGTCGGTGGTCAGCGCCGCCATGATCCTCGCGCTGGGCAGCCTCGGTCTGGTCGCCGCGCTGAACTGGCAGCCCCTCACGCTGCTCCTCGACACCGTCTTGCGATGGCCCAACGTCTCGACGGTGCTCAGCCAGGTCGCCCTGGTGGCCTGTGCTGCTGGGAGCTGCGTCATGATCACCTCGGCGTCGTCGGCCCGGAAGCCGGCGGCCGTGCGGCGCATCGCGATCATCCAGTACTCCGTGGCGGGCGTCATCGCAGTCATCACGCTCGTCGCATTCTTCATCGCACCTCGCCAGCCCGAGATGTCTCCTGAGGAGTACCTACGGCGGAACCTGGGATCCGGAGGGACGGCGCTCGCGTGGCTGCTGCCGCTGCTCTACGTCTTCCTGGCGCTGACGCTGGTCGCGTGGGCCGGCGTGCGCCATTCCAACCGCACTCGGCGGGGCCGGGCGCTCTTCCTCTTCACCCTGGGAATCGGCCTCATCGTGCTGGCGAGCGCATTCTTCCTGCTTCGCGCCGTCGGGAGCACCCGGTTCGTCGGGGTCGGGTCTGCAGCGACGCTGCTGGGCTGCGCGATGCTCGTCGTCGCGAGCGGTTCGCTTCTGCCCAGTGTCGAGGACTGGTTCGGCGCTCGCCGTGAGCTTCGGGTCATTCAACCCCTGCTCGAGGAATTGAGCCGTCGCCGGCCGAACATCGGCATCGGCGTACGACCGCGTGGCCCACTACTATTCCGCGTCGCCGAGCAGATGTCGCTGATCTCGGATGCGTTGTACCTCGAGGCCACGCAGGCGTTGGAGGAATCCGGCATCGCTCCCGACTCGTACGAGGAGCCGGGGGGCACGGTCAGCCCAGAGGCGCAGGCGCGCAAGATCGCCGAGTGGATTCACGCCGGGCGCGACGCCGAGCGTTCGGCAAAAATGGCGTTTCCCGGCCCCACGTGGCTGCGTCAGCCACGCGCCTACTCGGATCGCGAGTGGATTCTGGCCATCGCGGACCAGTATCAGCGGCTCGGCACGCTTCAGGATGTTGCCGCGGGGTGATTGACGATGACGTCGATCTTCGCGGACGCCGCTCGGGCGACCGCGCGCGGGCTAATCGTCCAGATGCTCTTGGCGACGCAGCTCGTCGACCTTCTCGACCAGGTCCTGCTTGGCCTCGGGCGACAGTCCGACGGTCCGCGCCGCAATACGGCGGATGCCTTCGTCACGCATGCTCGAGAGCCACGTCAGCTCCTTGTCGAGCTTCTCGTAGTACTCGTCGTCGGTGAAGTACGCCGGCTTGATGCGGAAGAAATTGGCAAGTGCGGCCATCGTGGCAACCGACGGGTTGGTTCGGTTGCCCGAGCGCAGCTGCGACAGGTAGGGGGCCGACATGGTGATGCCCTCGGACTTGAGCGCACCGATCACCTCGGCCGACGTGTGGGGGCCGCGTCCGGGCGGGTAGACCGTGTCAAAGAGGCGATTCAGCCTGGCGGCAAACGTCATACTCATCGATTCATCCTCCACGTAGCGGTGCGGTCGAGCGCTTCAGTCTTCGTATTTGCTGATCATCGTAGCGATTGAACGGCCAGAGGCCAAGTGCAAACCACCATCGCATCGACAGTACCCTCGATTCGACCGGTCCGTCACACTTCCTAGCTGCGCTTCTGCCGTGTCGCAAACCGATCGTGATGCGATTTGGCTAAGCAAATACTAACGCCCTCGTTGTTTTGCCCGATACACCAATCTCGGTTCAACGCCCCGTGACCGCCCGGGAACCTGGGCCGGCAATCGAGCGATTGTGCGCAAACGCGGAGTCCGCAATTTGCTCAAGTAACACGCGGCGTTCGAAACGCATAGCTGCGCGCCCGGGTTCGGTGCAGTTGAATCGGGTGACGCCCTGGTGGAGGGCGCCGATCACGCGTCCCATTCGGGATAGCCAGAGCACACACCCGTCGATTTCGGCGACGAAATGCGCGGTTCTGCCAAAAGGGGCCACCGGATGACGATCGACGGGCCGCGGCCGTGCGCCATCGCACCATTCACGGGACGACCCGGGCTAGCGCGTCACGATCGGGCATCCGGCGGCGTCGCGCGAACCGAACGGGACGGAGATCCCTCAGGCTGCGAGCAGCATGGCCAGGATCGCGGTGTCGGGATGGCTGATCGGATCGACGCCGACACGGCTGACCATCGACGTGACCGTTCCGTCGGACTCGGCTTCCACCCAGGCGGCCCGGTGCTCCAGCCCGAGGTGCGGAAGTCCCGGCAAGAGCACGCAGCCCGACGCGGCTCCCGCGCATTCGGGCAGCGAGGGCATGGTCTCCGATGGCGGGTGCAGCATCATCAGCGCCGGTGGCATCCGTTCGGCGAAGTGCCCGGGCGACATCGCGAACTCACCGACGACCGTGCCCTCGGCGAGCACCAGGCCGACCGTGCCGGGGGCCGGTGCATCCGGCAACTCCTCGCGCACGCCGAAGATGGTGGTCGTGGCGAGCAGCCCGGGCAGCGACGCCACCCGGACGGCGACCATCAGCAACTGAGCCCATTCCTTGGTCGAATCCGGCCACCGGCCGGACACCACGAACCCCTTGAGAGACCCGCCCGCGTGAAAGGGCGCGATCTCGACGGCTCTGCCGGAACCCGTATCCATTGCGTCTCCGTTCTCGGCGCCAACACGAGTGGCCCGACACGGCGGTGGGTCGATCCCGTCAGCATGCGGTAGGAATGCGCTGGCACGCAAGGGGACACGACTGCCAACCGACGCGAAGAAGGGCCCCGTGCGAGTGCACGGGGCCCTTCGACGCAACGTGGGTGCGGTCTAACCGAAGATCAGGCCGCTACCCGTCGAGGTGGCCTTGGTGAAGCGATCCTGGACGTCGGCCCAGTTGACCACGTTCCAGAAGGCCTTCACGTAATCGGCCTTCACGTTCTTGTACTGCAGGTAGAAGGCGTGCTCCCACATGTCGACCTGCAGCAGCGGGATGATGCCCAGCGGGACGTTGGCCTGCTGGTCGTAGAGCTGGAAGGTCAGCAGCCGGCTGCCCAGCGTGTCGTATCCGAGGACTGCCCAGCCCGAGCCCTGCAGGCCGTTGGCGGCGGCGGTGAACTGAGCCCGGAACTTGTCGAACGAGCCGAACTGCTCGTCGATCGCCGACGCGAGTTCGCCGGTCGGCTTGTCGCCACCGTTGGGGGAGAGGTTCTTCCACCAGATGGAGTGGTTGACGTGACCGCCCAGATGGAACGCCAGGTTCTTCTCGTTGAGGAAGATCGCGGCGTGGTCCTCGTTGGCACGGGCCTCGTCGAGCTTGGCCACCGCGTCGTTCACGCCCTTGACGTACGTGGCGTGGTGCTTGCTGTGGTGCAGCTCGTTGATCTGACCGGAGATGTGCGGCTCCAGCGCGCCGTAGTCGTAGTCCAAGTCCGGCAGTGTGTACTCAGCCACAGGTTTCCTTCCCTAGGTGTTCGGTGGAGCGTCGGTGAGAACCGGGATCATCAAGATCGGGCTCCACACTGCTCCATGGGTGCGCACACTGCAAGGACGCGTGCGCATCTCCCAGTCATACCCCGTCGGGGTGAAGTCGATGCCGAGCGGGATGGGTCAGAGCAGCACGATCAGGGCGAGTACGCCCAGCAGCGCGAGCGCGATGAGGCCGGCGCGAAGGCAGGCCATGAGCTGGCTGCGGGTGTAGACGTGAGCGGAGGAGTTCCACTCCGACGGCGGCATCGCCGGATTGGGGCCCATGGAATGGGACGCCATCACGAACTCCTGACCTGCACGAGCAATGTCGACTCCCGGTGAGATCTGTCACAGCGTGCTGCTGTGACGACGATCATAGACGGTGTCCGGCGCGTCGAAAAATCGCCTCCTCCGACCCCCTGTCCGCGCGATCCGGCCACCCGTCGACGACCGCTGCAGTCCAGGGGATCAGGGTGCGCAAATGTCGGCTCGACCGAGCACGTGCCGCGCCGATCCATCGTTCGCTCGAGGGCCCGGAACGTTGTTGATCGACCGCCGCCAATGCACGGCTTCATCCCCAGGGACGCACAGGCGACACACGGATTCAGCGGTTCAGAGGCCATTTCCGCCGGTCGGGGTCTGTGGATGAACCTGTGGAAACTGTGGATAGCGCGAGCATTGCTGACAGGCGTACGTGCGCGACCATGGGGTGCGTGTCAGCATGGTCCCCAGGAATCGCGGCGGGCCGACCACGCTCGGACCGCAGGAGAGGACACCACTGATGGATGAGGTCGACGTCCCACAGGCCGACGTGAGCAGTGTGCCGCTGACGTTCGGGGACTCGGTCGTGCTGCTCGACGTTCGCGAGAGCGACGAGTGGCAGCGTGGTCACGCCCCGGGCGCCCGCCACGTCCCGATGGGTGACGTTCCCGCCCGCATGGGCGAGATCGACGCCACCGCCACCCTGTACGTGATGTGCCACGTCGGTGGTAGGTCCCAGCGCGTCGCGCAGTACCTCGCCCGCAACGGGTACCGGCCGATCAACGTCAGCGGCGGCATGCTCGCGTGGGCCGGAGCGGGGCGTCCCGTCGTCACCGACGACGGCGGCGTCGGCAGCGTCTGAGGGCCGTAGGCTGGTCGCGTGATCCAGGTCTGTTCTCGGTGCGGGACGCGGTGGAACGTCCGCGACCGGCAGCGGAGCTGGTGCCCGCGGTGCCAGGGCACGCTCCTCGCGCCGGCTGACGAGGCGTCCGAGCAGGGCTGGGGTCAGCGGCCCACCACGACGGCCGTGGGCGGCACGCCACCCCGACTGCCACCCGGCTACCGGTGGATCGCCGTACGGCCCGGAGCCGCGCCGCCACCGCGCCGGGAGAGGCATCCGCTCGGACCGACCCCCCGCTACTCGATGATCCCGAGGTGGGGTCTCACCGAACACTTCGACGGCGCGGTGGACGGCGATGTGCTGCCCGAGCGCACCCAGGTCGGTCCGACGCCCGCGTTCGTCCGGACCGCGTTCACCGTGACGGCCGTGATCGTCGGGCTGGCCGTCATGGCTCACGTCCTGCGCTACGCGCTCCTGCTGGTCAACAGGTCGATCCTGCTGAACCCGATCCTCGCCGGGGCCGTGACGTGGCTCGGCGTAGCGCTGAGCGTGCTGGCGCTCTTCGCGGTCATCGGGACCGGCGTCGTGCTGACCAACTGGCTCGTCGCCCGTCGCGCCGCCGCCTACGCCGTCGGGGGCACCGAGGACCCGCGATCCCCGTGGGAGATCCGCAGCGGATGCCTGATTCCGCTGGCGAACCTGCTGTGGGCGCCTGTCTTCGTCACCGAACTGGCCCGCGTGGAGCACCGCACGAGGACGCTGCGACCCGACCTGATCGGGTGGTGGTGCACGTGGGCGCTGAGCTACGTGCTGATGATCTGGGCGTTCGCGACCAGCTTCACGCGTGATCCGCAGGGCATCGCGAACAACACCGTCACCACGATCATCGCGTACCTGGCCGGACTCGCCGCCCTCGTCCTGGCCTTCCGGGTGTTCCAGGGATTCGAGCGCAATCCCGTGGACCGGCCCGCGCGGCGCTGGGTGATGGTGCCCGACTGGGCCGGCCCGGCGCCGGGGAAGGACCGCGATGCGACGTCGGCGCGCACCGACGCGCCCGACCCGGCACCTCGGCTTGAGGCCGGGCGGCGGGAACCGGCAGCATAGGTCCCATGAACCTGGGCGACGGTGCGCTCGGCGGACACCCCTTCGTGGTGGCGCATCGTGGCGCGTCCGCCGACCGTCCCGAACACACCGTGGCCGCCTACGACCTGGCCCTGCGCGAGGGCGCCGACGGGGTCGAGTGCGACGTCCGGCTGACCCGCGACGGCCACCTGGTGTGCGTGCACGACCGCAAGGTGGACCGCACGTCGGACGGCACCGGCCTGGTCAGCGACATGACGCTGGCCCAGCTGGCCGAGTTCGACTACGGCGGTTGGCATCCCGGCGGTGGGACCGGCGACACCGGGTTGTTGACGCTCGAGGCGCTGGTGTCGATGGTGCTCGACTGGAACCGTCCCGTGAAGCTCTTCGTGGAGACCAAGCACCCGGTGCGCTACGGCGCGCTGGTCGAGAGCAAGGTGCTCGCGCTGCTGCACCGCCACGGCATCGCCTCGCCGGCGTCGGCCGATCTGTCACGGGCGGTGGTGATGTCGTTCTCCGCTGCCGCGGTGTGGCGGATCAGACGGGCCGCACCGATGTTGCCGACGGTGCTGCTCGGCGACACGTCCCGGTACCTCGGTGGCAGCGCGGCCACCACCGTCGGCGCCACAGCGGTCGGGCCGTCGATAGCCACCCTCCGCGAGCACCCCGAGCTGGTCGACCGAGCCGCCGCGGGCGGCCGCGCGCTGTACTGCTGGACGGTCGACCACTACGAGGACGTCAGCTACTGCCGCGACCTCGGGGTCGCCTGGGTGGCCACGAACCACCCCGGCCGGACCAAGGAGTGGCTCCGGAACGGGGCGGTCGGGCCGGACGGACCCTAGAGAGCTCCGCCGGCCGCCTTGGGTGCGGTCGGGTCGGCCTCGGCGCCGGCGATCTCGCGTGCCACGAAGTCCTCGAGGTGGAACAGGTCGGCGCCCGCGCGCTCGCTGATCCGGACCAGCGTGGTCATCAGGGCGACCTCTTCGACCTGCTCCTTGAGGAACCACTGCATGAACTGCTCGCCGAGGTAGTCGCCCTCGTCGCGGGCGGCGGCCGCAAGTGCCGTGATCTGCTCGGTGACCGTGCGCTCCTGGTCCAGTGCGAGGCGCAGGGCCTCGGTGGCCGAGCCGAATCCGTTGCGCACCGGATCGGTGCCGGGCACGTCGACGCGCACGTCGCGATCGATCAGGTACTGGACGAGCATCATCGCGTGGTTCCGCTCGTCGAGCGCCTGTGCGTAGAAGTGCTTGGCGAGCTGCGGCAGATCGTCGCCGTCGAAGTAGACGGCGATGGCGGTGTATTGCTGCGACGCGGTGAACTCGTTGCGGATCTGGTCCTGCAGGAGATGGTGGAACTTGGTGTCGAGCGTCAGTGCGTCAGTCATGGTGGTCAAGATAGTGCAGGTCAGGGGGCATTGTCATCAAAGGTATGCCTAATCTAGGCGAGGTTTGCCTAAGTCCTGGCCGCAAGTCATATCGGCGCCGAGTGTTTGCTGACGGCGCTACTCGACGGCGTCGAGCACGTCGGGCGGGACGGCATCGTCGGAGGCGAGGGCCTGGAACAGCCTGCGCGCCGCGTCGTCGTTCCAGACCACCACCGATCCGCTGTCGCCGCTGGTGAAGTCGGCGATCGGCATGGTGGTGGTCGTGATGGTTCCGTGCAACGCCCAACCGAGCCGGACCAGGTCCCACACGTGCGCGCCCTCGTCGACGGTCACCACGCCCGACGCGGCTCGCGCCATCGGGTACCACCGCAGCGGATTGGCCAGGACGCTCGCGCTGGTCGCGCGCTGCATCAGCGTCGACATGAACAGTCGCTGGTTGACCATGCGGTCGAGATCGGCGCGCGGCGTGGCGCGGGTCCGGACGTAGCCGAGCGCCGTCCGACCGTCGAGTTCCTGGCAGCCGGCCGGGAGGTCGATGCCGGCGAGCGGGTCGCTGATGGGCTCGGGAGGGCACATCGTCACGCCGCCCACGGCGTCGACGAGTTCGGCGAAGCCGTCGAAGCCGATCTCCGCGTAGTGGTCCAGTCGGATGCCGGTCGCCTGCTCGACGGTCTGCGCCAGCAGCGCGGCGCCCCCGAGCGAGAAGGCCGCGTTGATCTTGTCCTCGCCGTACCCCGGGATCGAGACGTAGCTGTCCCGGGGGATGGACACCATCGTGGTCGGCGCACCGGACCCCAGGCCGGGGACGTGCACCACCAGGATCGTGTCGGTGCGGCCGTTGCCGACGTCACCGCCCGTGGCCAGGTCGGCCTGCTGCTCGACGGTGAGGCCCTGGCGGCTGTCCGAGCCGACGAGCAGCCAGGTGGTGCCCTTGCCGGCGGACGGCCGGTCCTGGTAGGCCGCGAGTGCCGGGATGCGTCGCAGGCTGGTGTCGACCCAGTAGCCCGTACCGGCGACCGCGGCGAGGAGCACGACGACGACCAGCAGCACCATCCGCCCCCACCGCCGTCGGCGCCTCGGTGGGCGGGCTGCCGGTGGTGGGGTCGGTGTCACGGGCCGGGCACGCGGCGCCGGTGGCTGGGGCCGTGACGTCACGGGAGGTGGTCGCCGCAACGGAGGTGGTGGTGGTGGCGGCGGTGGGTGCCGACGTACCGGGGGCGGCTGACGCGGCGGTCCCTGGCGAGGGGGCGGTGGCCGCCACGGGGGTGGCGGTGGCGGCCGGTAGGCGGGATCGCGGCGGATGACCTGCGGCTCCTCGCGCGGCGGCCGTGGCCGGCGCGGATCGGGAGGTCTGGTCACACGACGAATGTACGTGCGCGACGCCGTCGGTCAGCGCAGCCAGTCGAGGTGGCCCGCCGCCAGGGCGTAGCCCACGAACGCGACCGAGTCGATCAGCCCGTGGGCGATGACCAGTGGCCAGAGCCGCCCGGTGCGCTGCCAGACGTAGCCGAACACCAGGCCCATCACGATGTTGCCGAGGCCGGCGCCGAAGCCTTGATACAGGTGGTAGAGCCCGCGCAGCACGCTGGACGCGACGAGGACCACGACCGGGGAGTAGCTCAGCTGCCGGAGCCGCGTCATCAAGAAGCCGACGACGATGATCTCCTCGGCCCAGCCGTTCGCGAACGCCATGGCGAGCAGAACGGGGACTCGCCACCAGGTGTCGTTGAGTTCGGCCGGTTCGACCTCGACGCCGATGCCGATGGTGCGGCCGACGACGTAGAGGCCCAGGCCGGGGAGCCCGATCAGCGCCGCGAGGCCCAGTCCCCCGAGCAGATCCGGTCGCCACCGGAACCTGCCGAGGCCGACGTCGGCGGGGCCGATGCCGCTGCGCCACAGCAGGTACAGGCCGAGGGCTCCCCAGGCGACGAGTTGGAAGACCGAGGCGAGGTTGAGGCCGAGGTCGACCAGGTCGATCGGCGACCGTCGCGGGTTGAGGGCCACGGTCCGTCCCGAGAGGCCGAGGATGACGGCCTCGGTGAGCCGGAGCAGGGCGGTGTACGCGGACAGCCCGAAGGTCACGGCCAGCACGACGACGATCTCGATGCGGATCGTGCGCCGTGGCGGGGCGGTGAAGTCGTCGATGCGGTCCGTCACCGCAGTCACGCTAGTGCGACGCGGGGTTCAGATGCGGCGCGAGCGCAGCCCGTTGAGGAACGGGCAGCCCATCAGGACGCGGATCGCCTGGCTCAGTCCCGTGACGTCGTCGACCGGCTTGGCGAACGGCAGTCGCACGTCGTGGTCGCCGTCGGCGTCCTCGACCCGCAGCTGAACGCCGTACCGGTCGAGGCCCAGGGGGCGCACCCGTCCGCGTCGCAGCTGAGTCGGCAGCCGGTCGGCCAACCGGTCGACGACGTCGCGGTGGGCCGACTCGAGGTGCTGCAGCCAGGAGGACTCCAGGGCGTAGAACGGATCGGGTTCGGCCTCGAGCAGCGTGCCGAGGCCAACGGACTCCGCACCCGTCGAGTCGGCGACGACCACCGAGTCGACCTCCATGCGCACCAGGGCGTACGGGGTGTCGCCGGTCGCGGCGTCAGCGGCGCCCGTATTCACCTGCAGCAGAGCGGGATCGGGGTTCTCGGCGGCGATCAGGTCGAGCATCGCGGACACGTCCCGGGTGGGAACGTGCCGCAGTCGCCCGCTCATCCAGACGAGGGAACGGACCGGTTCGCGCAGCGGCAGAGGAGCGTAGTCGGTCATCTCCAGCACGGCCTGCATCCCGGCGGTGCCCGAGGCGACGACCATCCCGGCGAGCAGGCCGTTGGCCGGCACCGTGATCGCGAACGACCCGTCGGCAAGCAGGTGGTGGACGGGTGTCGAAGTGGGCTCGGTGCCTTCGACGGCCAGCATGGCTCCGCCGCCACGGGCGCAGGCGCTGCGAATGCGCTCGGCGGTCGTCGGAGCCGTCACGGTCGCGTTCGAAGTGGTCATCCACTACCTTCCGGTTAATGAGGTAAGCCTAACTTAGGCTAGCCTCACCGAATGGCGCAAGGGTTTCCGTTCGGCGCCGGGACGCTTTTCCGGGAAGGCCGTCGCGCGAGCCGATAGGGTTGCGACGTGTCTCGCGTCGCGTACCTGGGTCCGCGCGGCACCTTCTCCCAAGCCGCTCTCCTCGAGATGTCGCACCGCGGCCTCCTGCCCGCGGGGTGCGACGAGGTCGACACCGCCAGCACGCCGGCCGCGCTGAAGGCCGTCCGCGACGGCGCCGCCGACTACGCGTGCGTGCCGATCGAGAACTCGATCGAGGGCTCCGTGTCGCCAACGCTCGACAGCCTCGCCTTCGAGAACCCGCTGCAGATCTACGGCGAACTGGTCCTCGACGTGGCGTTCAGCATCGTCACCCGGCCCGGGACCGCGGCCGACGACGTCATCACCATCGCGGCGTTCCCCGTGGCCGCGGCGCAGGTGCAGCGCTGGGTGTCGGTTCACCTGCCTGCGGCCACCTTCGTCCCCGCCATCTCGAACGCCGCCGCCGCGGTCGACGTCCGCGACGGCCGGGCGGACGCCGGTGTAAGCACCGCCCTGGCCGCTGAGCTGTACGGCCTCGACACCCTCGCGGGCGGCGTCGTGGACGAGGCGAACGCCCGCACGCGATTCGTGCTCGCGGGCCCGCCCGGTCCGCCGCCGCCGCGCACCGGTGCGGACAGGACCTCGGTCGTGCTGCGCCTCGACAACGTGCCGGGTGCGTTGGTGTCGGCGATGACGGAGTTCTCGATCCGGCGCATCGACCTCACCCGCATCGAGTCCCGGCCCACCCGCACCGAGCTGGGCACCTACGTGTTCTTCCTCGACTGCGTCGGTCATCTCGAGGACGATTCGGTCGCCGAGGCACTCAAGGCGCTGCACGCGCGTTGTACCGACGTGCGATATCTGGGTTCGTGGCCTACCGAGACACCCGTGGGTGCGCTGCCGCCCGTCACCGAGGAGGCGACGCAGTGGTTGCAGAGGCTCCGCCGAGGTGACCGATGAGCGCCTGCGCGAAGAGGAGAAGGCACCGATGAGCGGCCGGCTGGTCCTCGTCCGGCACGGCCAGTCGCTGGCCAACGTGGATCGACGCCTGGACACGCTCCCGCCGGGGGCGGCGCTCACCGACCTGGGGCTGACGCAGGCCGAGACGTTCGCGCAGACGTGGGAGCACCCCGTCGGCATGGTCGCGCACTCGGTCGCGTTGCGCGCGGTGCAGACCGCCGGCCGGATCGGCGACCGGCTCGGACTGCCCACCGTCGAACTCGAGGGCATCCACGAGGTGCAGGCCGGTGACCTCGAGAACCGCAACGACGAACCGGCGATCGACCAGTTCCACGACGTCTACGCCCAGTGGCATCACGGCGATCTGGCTCAGCGCGTGCCCGGCGGCGAGTCGGGTCAGGACGTGCTCGACCGATACCTGCCCGTCGTCAAGCAGCTGCGCCTGCGGCACCTCGACGACGACCAGTGGCGCGGCGACGTGGTGGTGGTCAGTCACGGCGCGGCGATCAGGCTGGTGGGTGCGGTCCTCGCCGGTGTCGACGGCGGGTTCGCGATCGAACACCACCTCGCGAACACCGAGTGCGTGGTGCTCAGCCCGATCACCGACGGCCGCTGGAGCTGTGTGCAGTGGGGGACCCTGCTGCCGCCGTTCTACCCCGAGGTCGATCCGGAGCCGCCGGAGGACGCCGACCCGATGGGCTGACCGGTCAGATCGCGCGGCGCTCGACGGCGATGACGTCGCAGGCGCACCCGACGGCCGAGCAGTCGATGGTGAAGGCGTGGACGAATTCCGGTGTCTCGCAATCCGGTTCGGTGCACTCCGGCCGTGTCGTCACGTGCAGGATCACCGTACCGTGGCAATGCGCCACGTCGTGCTCACACAGTCGGCATTCCGGGGTCATCCCTCGATGATGGCACCAGGGTCCGACGATTAGTAGTCGGCGCGCACGGCGGACCTCGTATCGGGGTCGCTCAGCCCCAGCCGAGTTCGTGCAGGCGTTCGTCGTCGATGCCGAAGTGGTGGGCGATCTCGTGGATGACGGTAATCGCCACCTCGTCGACGACGTCCTGTTCTGTGTCGCAGACGTCGAGCAGCGCTCCGCGGTAGATGGTGATGGCGTCGGGTAGCGATCCGCCGTAGGACGAGTCGCGCTCGGTGAGCGCGACGCCCTCGTATATGCCCAGGACGTCGGGTTCGTCGGGATGCCATTCCTCGACCAGGACGACGACGTTGTCGAGCGCCGCCATCAGCTTCGGAGGTACGAGGTCGAGCGCGTCGGACACCAGCTCGTCGAACCGTTGCGGGCTCATCCGCACGGCCATCGCGGTCAGGCCGGCGGTACGGGACCGGGCGGCACGCCCGGTGGGATCGTCGGCGGTACCGCGGCGTCGGCCGGCGGCGGCGGTGGCGGCACGTCACCGGGCGCGACCGGCGGTGGGACGGCGTCCTGCGGCGGCGCGTCGCCCGGCGGCGGTCCGGGGGGCGGCGGCGGACCGTTGAGGAACGTGTTGCCCTGCTGCGGTGCCGGTGCGTTGGTGGTGCTGGGCGTCGACGTCTGTGACTGGCCCGGCAGGTGCTGGTTGGAGTCCTGCTGCGACTGGCTCGAACCCTGGCTCGACGAACCCTGGCTGGACGAACCCTGGCTCGACGAACTCTGACTCTGATCGCTCAGGTCGATCTCCGAGGTCATCTGACTGGAGGTGTCGGGCATCGGGATCGGCGGCAGGTTCAGGCGCTCCTCGGGGATGTCCGGCGGCGGCACTGGCGGCCTGCCGTTGATGACCAGAGGGCCCTTCGCGCTGTTGAGGAGAGTGGACCAGCCGCCGTTGCCCAGGGTGGCGCCGATGCTGCACGACACCTGGTGGCTGCCGGCCGACCAACTCGGCAGCGAGATGGTGCCGTAGATCAGGGTCAGGGTGGTGCTGCGCAGCTGCACGGGCGCCAGGTAGGCGTCGGTCATCCGCGTGCACGCCTCCTTGATGAAGGCGTCCTGGTCGGGGTCGGCGGGTAGCGGGCCCTGGAACTTCTCGGCCAGGTTCACCGAACCGGTGACCTCCATCGCATGCGGTGCCGCGCAGTCGACGGGGATGTCGGTGGGCTGATTCGTCGTGGGGTCGATGCCGAGGCAGGTTCCCGCCGACCACACCTGGGACTGGTCGAGGTTGGCGACCTTGCCCTTGAACGACAGCTGTTGATTGTTGGGTCCGGGGAGTTGCAGCCCGCAGAGCATCCGCCGCTCGCCGGCCTGTCGCCAGGCCCGGTCGCCCGACCACAGCAGGCTGACGGTGAACTTGCCGTTGGGATCGAACTTCGGTCCGAGGTACTGGCGGGCGGCCGCGCTGCACTGCTCCTGGCTGATCTGCTGGATGCGTGCCTGCGACGGCGGCGCCGCGTCGGGCCCGTACTCGGTGCCCGGGAAGGTGCTCATGTCGATCGCCTCGGCGACCTCGAAGCGGTGGTCGTCGGTGCAGTCGACGACCGTGGCGGCGTCGGGGGTGCGTTCGGGCCAGTTCAGGCAGTCGCCGGTCTTGGCGTTGTCGAACGTGTCGGCGGTCCGGGAGCCGAGCGTGGTGCCGGTGGTCAGGCCGATCGGTCCGTCGCCGTTGCCGAAGGGCAGCGCCGTGACGAGACCGGCGATCAACAGTCCGCCGAGCGCGGTGAGGAGCAGGCTGCGGCGGGTGGAGTCGGACTGCAGGCTGTGCCACCACGCGCGCTGACCCGACGGCTGCTCGCCGTCGCCGGTTGGGTAGTCCTCGATGGGTGGCGCTTCGTACATCGGGTCCATTGTGACAGGCGCGTCGAGCGGTGTGACAAGAGTGGCAGTTGTAAAGTTATGCGGTTGTGTCGTGCTGCTGGTCCAGCGCGTTCCCGGGTGCCGCGAGTGTGGCGTTGGCGACGCGAACCGGGCGTTCGGCGTCGCGAGGTTCACACTCGCGGACGCGGCGCCGACTCCCAGGTCCCCGGATGTCGTTCGCGCGCGCACGGCGCACGAAAGTAGGGTGACGCCCGTGATCGACCTCAAGGTGCTGCGCGACGATCCGGACCGGGTGCGGGCCTCACAGCGGGCACGCGGGGAGGACCCCGGCCTCGTCGACGCACTGCTCGACGTCGACGCCGCCCGCCGCGCCGCGATCTCGACGGCGGACACCCTGCGTGCCGAGCAGAAGGCCGCCAGCAAGAAGGTGGGCTCCGCGTCCCCCGAGGACCGGCCGGCCCTGTTGGCCGCTGCGAAGGACCTCGCCGACCGGGTGAAGGCCGCCGAGGCCGAGCAGGCCGCCGCCGAGCAGGCCTTCACCGCCGCGCACATGGGCATCGGCAACGTGATCCTGGACGGCGTGCCGGCCGGCGGCGAGGACGACTTCGTCGTGCTGGAGACGGTCGGCGATCCGCCGTCGATCGACGACCCCAAGGACCACCTCGAGCTGGGTGAGGCCCTCGGACTGATCGACATGGAGCGCGGCGCCAAGGTGTCGGGCTCCCGGTTCTACTTCCTCACCGGCGTCGGGGCGCTCCTGCAGCTGGGCATCATGCAGCTCGCCGTGCGCCTCGCGACCGAGAACGGCCATTCGCTGATGATCCCCCCGGTGCTGGTGCGGCCGGAGGTGATGGCGGGCACCGGCTTCCTCGGCGCGCATGCCGACGAGGTCTACCGGCTCGACGGTGAGGACATGTACCTCGTCGGAACATCGGAGGTCCCGCTGGCGGGCTATCACTCCCGCGAGATTCTGGACCTGTCGAATGGCCCGCTGCGCTACGCGGGATGGTCGTCGTGCTTCCGGCGCGAGGCGGGCAGCTACGGCAAGGACACCCGCGGCATCATCCGCGTGCACCAGTTCGACAAGGTCGAGGGCTTCGTCTACTGCCGGCCCGAGGACGCCGTGGCCGAACACCAGCGTCTGCTCGGCCTGGAGCGTCAGATGCTCGCCCAGATCGAGGTGCCGTACCGCGTGATCGACATCGCGGCTGGCGATCTCGGCTCGTCGGCGGCCCGCAAGTTCGACTGCGAGGCCTGGGTGCCGACGCAGGGCACCTATCGCGAACTCACGTCGACGTCGAACTGCACGACGTTCCAGGCGCGCCGCCTGTCGACGCGGTACCGCGACGAGAACGGCAAGCCGCAGATCGCGGCGACCCTGAACGGGACGCTCGCCACCACCCGGTGGCTGGTGGCGATCCTGGAGAATCACCAGCAGCCCGACGGCAGCGTGCGCGTGCCGGAGGCGTTGGTGCCCTACGTCGGAAGGTCGGTGCTGACGCCAGCATGACGGAACTCAACGTGATCGACCTGAACGACCACGACCTGCAAAGCTGGTTCGGCTTCGGGGTGGCGGGCAACTTCGCCGGCCACCTCGAGCAGGCCGGTGAGGCAGCGGACTTCGTCAACGTCTCGAGCGAGGGTGAAGCACCGAAGGGCATCTTCCCCTGGTACGCACCGGGTGCCGACGGGTTCCTCGGCGAGTTCCCGCTGTCGCACGATCGAATCCTGCTGCCGCAGAGCGACACGCCGCTCAACCTGCAGATCGAGCCGGAGGTCGGTCTGGCGTGCCGCGTGGTGTGGCACGGCGACACCGTCGCACGGCTGGAGCCGTTCGCGCTCGGCGCGTTCAACGACTGCTCGATTCGGCGGCCGAACGCCCTCAAGATCAGCCACAAGAAGAACTGGGGTCGGGCTTCGAAGGGCGTCGCCGCCCGCTTCTTCGAGGTCTCCGACCTCACCCCGGACGGCCCGACGTCGACCCTGCGATTGCTGGCCAACCTGCGCTCGTCCGACGGGCAGGAGCACGCGTACGGCGTCGACAGTCCGCTGCTGGGCTACTCCTACTACGGAGAGGTGCTGCTGGACTGGGTGGTCGAGCGGCTGGCCAACCAGAAGGGTTCTCCCGACACGCCTCTCGAGGACGTGGGAGCACTGATGGTGGCGAGCGGACACCCCGAGCACCTGCTGATCGGGATCGGCGCCACCCGGTACACCGAACTCGGCGAGACCACCTTCCTGCAGCCGGGTGACGAGGCGATCGTGCGGGTGTACGACACCGACGGCGAGGCGTACTCCGAACTGCGACAGACGGTGTCGGCGGAGTAGACGTCCGCGGGAACTGCCACGACGGCACCTGCCGACGCCGTAGCCTGCTGCCATGACCTCCGTCGTGCGCGCCGCCGCTACGCTGGCCGCTGTCCTGGTGCTGGCGGCGTGCGGGTCACCCGATGGCCCCGCGTCGGGTTCGGAGGCCGCGGCCGGTGGTGCCGACGCCTCGCAATGCGCCACGGTGGACGTCCCCATGCTCGACATCCCGACGAAGGCCGACGGCGACCCGGTGATGGCCATCCCCGCTCCCGCCGGCTGGGAGCGCAAGACGGAAATGGACAGCGAGATCATCCGCTTCGTGCTGGTGAACCCCTCGTTGGCCGCCGAGAACTTCGCGCCCAACGTGGTCGTTACACTCGAGTCGATCGCCGGCGACGCGTCCGCGGACGAGGTGTTCGAGCAGCAGCGCTCCACCCTCGTCAGCCAGGGCGGCGCCACCGACCTGAAGACGACCACCGGCACGCTCTGCGGTCAGCCCGCGGAGACCATCGACTACGTCGGGGCGCCGGTGGGTGCGACGCCGTCACGGCCGATCACGCTGCTGCTGTCGGCGCTGCAGGCCGGCGAGCGCACCTTCGCGGTGGCCGTGACGGTGCAGACCCTTCGGCCGGACGACCCGACGTACGTTCGCGACCGGGACACCATTCTCGAGGGCTTCCGGTTCCTGCCACCCGACTCCGCGTGAGCGACGTCCGATGCACCCGGGCACTCGCGGCGGCACACTCGCCGCCGCGCAGGGGGTTCGGCGTACGGTGAGAACGCCGTCGGCGGCGCTCGCCCGCGCGACGGTGTGCGTCGTGCGACCCGCCACGTCACCGCAGTCGGGCCGCGGAGTGGAGGAGGGTCTGCGATGAGAGTCGAACAGCTGTGGCGTTTTCCGGTGAAGTCGATGGGCGGTGACACCGTGGATCAGGTGCGCATCGACGCGCGCGGCATGCACGCCGACCGACTGTGGGCGGTGCGCGATCTGGAGAACGACATCACCGCCTCCGCGCGCCGCATTCCCGCGCTGCTCGGGTGTAGCGCCCGATACGCGGAGGAACCCGGCCCGGACGCCGGCCCCGGCAACGTGCCGGACGTCGTCATCACGTTTCCCGGCGGGGATGAAATGTTTAGTGCCGACCCCCGGATTCACCGTCGGCTTGCCGAGCTGGTGGACCGGGACGTACGACTCACCCCGCTCGCCCCGGTCGACGACACCGACCTGCACAGATTGTCGGTGCGCCAGAGCAAGGCCAACTTCGCTCAGGCGGAGGTGCGCAGCGACTTCGGGCTCGGCCCATCGGAGGCGTTGCCCGACACGTCCGTGTTCACCACCAGGCAGATCCTCACGCTCGCCCGGTTCTCCACGCCGCCGGGCACGTTCGTCGACCTCAGTGCGATCCACCTGATGAGCGTCACCAGCCTCGAGTCCCTGTCGCCCGATGGAGGGGGTTACGACGTTCGCCGCTTCCGGCCGAACGTTCTCGTGACCGTCGACGAACCGGCCGACGACTTTCCCGAGGGCGCGTGGGTGGGTGCGACCGTCGAGATCGGAGCCGCTCGAGTACGCGTGAGCGTCCCCACGATCCGCTGCGTCGTGCCGACGCGACCGCAACCGGGCGTGGACCTCGACCGCGCCATCACCCGCAGGCTCGCCGAACGGACGAATCGGTTCCTCGGTGTGTACGCCGACGTGACCGGTGCAGGCGTGGTTCGCGCGGGCGACCCCGTCAAAGTGCATCATGCAGCACCACCGGGTGCGGTCCGGAGTACGGCAGCGGCGGTGTCCAAGACGGTGCTTCGCCAGGTGCAGCGGGTCGTCGAACGAACGCTCCTACGGTAAGGCACTGTCCGGGAGCGAGATTCAGCCATGGCGAAGTCATTCACGCTGGTACAGCTGAGGTACTTCACGGTTGTTGCGCGGTTGGAGAACATGCGTGCGGCCTCCTACGAGCTGAACGTGACGCAGTCGACCCTGTCGGCGGCCATCGGCCAACTCGAACGGGAGTTGGGAGTCCAACTGTTCCATCGCCGGTCCAATCGGGGGCTACGCCTGACCGACGCCGGCCGGCGGCTGCTCGTCGGGTCGCGCACGGTGCTGGAGGACGCCGACCAGCTCCACCACTCCGTGCGTGCCGAGCGGGAGGAACTCGCGGGCGACCTCGTGGTGGGCATCTTCTCCCCGCTCGCCCCGTTCCTCGCACCGATGATCCTCACGGTCTTCAAGGAGCGGCACCCGGCGGTCAAGCTCAGCTTCTTCGAGGCCGATCAGGAGGCGCTGATCCGAGCCCTCGCCGAGGGCACCTGCGAGACCGCACTGATGTACGACCTCGGGCTCGGGACCGACTACGACTATCAGGTCCTCCAGACGGTGCCGCCGCACCTCGTGGTGGCGGAGGATCATCCCCGGGCGGCGATTCCGGACGAGCCGGTACACCTCCGGGACTTCGAGGCGGAGCCGTTCATCCTGCTGGATCTCAAGCACAGCCGCGAGTACTACCTCGACATCTTCAAGCGGCTCGGGCTGCGGCCTCGCATCCGGCACTTCGTATCGGGATACGAGACGGTGCGGTCCTACGTGAGCATGGGCCATGGATACTCGCTGCTGAACTGGCGCCTCACGCGGGACGAGACGTATGCGGGCGGCAGGGTGGTGGCCCTCGAACTGGCCGACGAACTGCCCCCCACGGAACTGGTGCTGGTGCGCCTTCGCGGTGGTCGACCGACTCGGAAGTCTCTCGCGTTCCAAGAGATCTGCGTCGATCTGCTGGGTCAAGCGCCGCCTGAACAGCATTGATCGTCTTAGGCGATCAGCGTGAGCGGTCTCTTTCGTTGGACTCGTTCGGGTGATGGCTGTCACCCTCGAAGAATGAATGCCAAGGATGGTCCTGCAGTCGCGGACCCGCCCGTCGCGGGAAACACCGCCACCACCAGCACCAGCATGCAGAAGCGGGTGCTGGCCGGCGGCAGCATCGGTCAGTTCATCGAGTTCTACGACTTCACGCTCTACGGACTGTCCGCGGTCACCCTGTCGCGTCTCTTCTTCCCAGGCGAGAACGCCCTTGCCGGTCTGCTCGCCACGTTCGCCACGTTCGGTGTGGCATTCCTGGTGCGACCGTTGGGCGGCATGTTCTTCGGCGCACTCGGCGACCGCATAGGCCGTCGCAAGGTCCTGTTCATCACGCTGATGTCGATCGGCGTGGCCACCGCGGCGATCGGACTGCTTCCGACCTACGCGGGTGTCGGCGTCCTGGCTCCGATCCTGCTGGTGCTGTGTCGCCTCGTCCAGGGCTTCTCGGCCGGAGGTGAGTCGGTCGGCGCCCCCGCCTTCGTCTTCGAGCACGCCCCACTCGAGCGGCGCGGCTTCTGGATCAACGTCACCCTCGCGGCCACGGCGCTGCCATCGGTCATCGGTGGATCGTTGATCCTGGTGCTCTCCTCGACGATGCCCGCGGAGGCCTTCGACTCCTACGGATGGCGCATCCCCTTCCTGCTCGCACTCCCGCTGGCCTTCTTCGGTCTGTGGATCCGGTCCAAGACCGAGGAATCCGAGGCCTTCAAGCAGGTACTCGCGAAGCACGAACACAAGGAGTACAGCCCGATCCGAGAGGCGTTCCGCGAGAACAGGATCAGGATGTTGCAGGTCATCTGCGTGATGGGGCTGACGGCCATGGGCTTCTACTTCCTCTCCGGATACTTCGTGTCCTACGTCCAGGTCACCGGCAACCTCAGCCGGGAGGCATCACTGGGCGCCAATGCCCTGGCGATGGCGCTGTACGCCGTTCTGCTACCGATCGGCGGCATCATCGGGGACCGGGTCGGCAGACGTCCGATGCTGATCACCGGAGCCGCGGCCCTCGCGGTGCTCTCCATTCCGTGCTTCATGCTGGTGACCAGCGGCTCGCTCGCCCTGGCCATCGCGGGACAACTGCTGTTCGTCGTACCGATGTGCATCTACGGCGGCGGTTGCTACACGTTCTTCGTCGAGATCTTCACCACCGAAACACGTTTCACCTCCGCAGCGATCAGTTACAACGTCGCCTACGCCGCCTTCGGCGGCTCGGCGCCCTTCATCGGAACCATGCTGGTGTCGAGCACCGGACGGGACTCCGCACCAGGGTTCTACATGGCGGCGGCAGCACTGGTCGTGCTGCTCTTCCTGGTACTGACCAAGATCCCCGAGACCCGCCACCGCGTCGGCTGACCGACGACGACGAAGGAGACAGATCCATGACCACCGCCGCCCCGAGCGCCGACGACTTCCTGACCGACTTCCACCACGTCGCCACGTTCGGCGCGACCGCCGCCAACGGTGTCGACAGGCAAGCCGCGACGGCGGAGGACAAGCTGAGCCGCGATTGGTTCGCCGGCTTCGTCGCCGACCGCGGCTGGGAACTACGAGTGGACGGCATCGGCAACATGTTCGCCCTCATCGAGTTCGTGCCGGGGGCGCCCTACGTGCTGATCGGCTCCCATCTGGATTCGCAGCCACTGGGCGGTCGTTTCGACGGTGCCTACGGCGTGATCGCCGCCCTCCACGCCGCCGAACGGGTGGCGGCGGATGTCGGGGACTCCGGTGGCCGCGCAACGTTCAACCTCGGTGTCGTCAACTGGTTCAACGAGGAAGGTGGGCGCTTCGCCCCGTCCATCATGGGTTCATCGGTCTTCGCCGGACTGATGGACGAGAACGAGATGCTGCGGGTTCGAGACCTCGACGGGGTCTCCGTGGCGGAGGCCCTCGACGCGATCGGCTACCGGGGGGACGATCCGCGCCCCGCCGTCGCCGGATATGCCGAGATCCACATCGAACAGGGCCGGATCCTCGAACGAGAGGGCATCGACATCGGTGCGGTCGACTCCTCCTGGTACACGCAGAAACTCGACGTCGAGGTCATCGGCGAGCAGTCGCACACCGGCGCCACTGCCATGGCCGACCGACACGACGCGCTGGTCGCCGCCAGCAAGGTCGTTCTGCTGGTGCACGACGTCACCACGAAGTTCGTCGCCCAGGACGGTTCCGGCGACGACGTGATCGTCTCGTCCGTGGGTCGATTCACCGTCGAACCCAATTCACCGATCGTGGTCGCCCGCCGCGTCCACCTGGTCGCCGACCTACGGTCCGCATCGCCGGAGATCGTCCAGGCGGCGCGGGACGGCCTGATCGCCGACATCGCGGCGATCGCGAAGGAACACGACATCGCCATCGAGGTCCGGGACTTCGACGTCCGCGACATCCAGCGCTTCCCGCACACCGGTGTCGAACTCGTCGAGAAGGTGGCCGCAGACCTCGGATTGAGCGTGCGCCCCATCCGCACCATGGCCGGCCACGACTCCGTTCCCATGAACCGGATCGTCCCCACGGTCATGATGTTCATCCCGTCGGTCGACGGGGTGAGCCATTGCGAGCGCGAGTTCAGCACCGACGACGACATGGTCTCGGGATTGGGCGCACTGACCCGCGTGGCGTGGGAGATGGTGCACGGTGCGCTCGCCGAGGACGCATCGTGAGTTCCGAATTGGCGTTCGCGAGTGCCACGTCGGCGCTGTCGGCGTTCCGCGCGCTGGAGATGTCCCCGCTCGACGTCCTCGAGGCGCAGATCTCGGAGATCGAGAGGCGGAACGGCGACACCACCACCGGTATCAACGCGTTGACCGAGACGCTGTTCGACTCCGCACGGTTGGAGGCACGCAGCGCCGCCGACCGCTACGCGCGATGTGCAGCCGACGGTGCGACGCCGCCCCCACTCCTGGGGTTGACTGTCGCCACGAAGGAGAAGCACGGCATCGCGGGCCACCGACTCGAGTACGGGTTGGCCGCCAGGCGTGGGCAATTGGCCGCCGAGGACCACCCGGTGGTCCAGCGCGTCCGCACGGCGGGCGGCGTCATCCACGCGCGCACCACGAGCCCGGAGTTCAGTTGCGCGACCGTGACGCACTCGCCGATGTGGGGGATCACTCGCAACCCGTGGAACCTGGAGATGTCGCCCGGCGGCTCGTCGGGTGGAGCGGGAGCCGCCCTGGCAGCGGGCTTCACGACGCTGGCCACCGCATCGGACATCGCCGGATCCACCCGCATCCCAGCGGGATTCACCGGCACCGTCGGTTACAAGGCACCCTTCGGGCGGATCCCCGGGCTGCCACCGCTGTCCGCGGATTGGTACCGCGGCGACGGTCCCATGGGTCGCACCGTGGCCGACGTTGCACTGCTCGCGTCGGTGCTGTCGGGTCACCACCCGGTCGATCACGATTCCTGGGGTCCCAGCGGACAACCGTTCGATCTCGGCGGAGGCGTGGCCGGCCTGCGAATCGGCGTCTCCATTCGCCTCGGCGACTTCCCCGTCGCGCCCGACGTCGCCGACAACACCCGCGCCGTCGCGGACGTCCTGGCAGCCGCCGGCGCCGACGTCGTCGAGGTGGACCTGCCGTGGACGACGGAGCTGATGAGGGAGACGATCTTCACGCACTTCGGCCACATCCTGGGACCGGCGGTGGCGCGCGAGACATCGGGTAGCGAGGATCGGGTCGCGGCGTACCTGCGCCAGTTCATCGCGGACGCCGCCGCCGCGGCGCAGCGGAATTCGCTCATCGACTCGCTGGCGATGGATGCCCGCATGCGCGCCGACCTCGCCGCGGCCATGAGCGGGCTCGACGTCCTCGTCTGTCCCACCTCCGCGGTGCCCGCGTTGCGCGCCGACGCCGACTACGTCGACGGAATCGACACGCCCGAACGGCATCTGACGCACTACTGGGAGGCTCACATGACGGCGCCGTTCAACGTGGCCAACGCGTGTCCGGTGGTGTCGGTGCCCAGCGGGATGTCGACCGTCGGGGTACCCACGGGTGTACAGATCGCCGGACATCCCCACGACGAGTCGATGATGTTCCGTGTCGCGCAGGCAGTGGAGTCGCTGATCGGCTTCGACCCGTCGTACCCGGTCCTGGCCTCAGCTCAGTAGCTGATCCAGCACCGCGGTGAACTCCTTCGCGCGCAACGGCGTGAACGCCGGGCTGGGTCGCGTACCGGGCACGTCCAGCGTCACCAGCGTCGACTTCATCGGCCGCCACACGTCGAGCGGCAGCCAGCGCCGAAGGTCCGAGCTGCCCCAGATGCGAAAGCGGTTCAGCATCAAGCCCAGTGGCTCCGCCCGGTAGCCACGGACCGTGCGCAGCGGGATGACCTTGGAGGTGCCGGACGGAAAGTGGTAGCGGCGCAGGGTGATCGCCTGCCGATCGAGCTGGATCAACCCGTCGTCGTAGGTCGGCGCCGGCCCGCTCACGCCTTCGAACTCCTCAGCTCGTGCCCCTTGCTGGTGAGGCAGCGTCCATTGGTCAGGTTCCACTGCCAGCCGTGCAGGTTGCACGTCAGGGTGCTGCCCTCGACCACGCCGAACTTCGACAGGTCCGCCTTCAGGTGCGGGCAGCGGCGCTGAATCTCCCAGCCGTCCAGCGTGATCGACGCGGAGTCGTCACGCGACTCGGCGAACCAGCCGTCCGCGTAGGCGATCCGCTCGTCGGTCAGGCACTTGAAGAACGTGTACAGGTACTCGTTGTAGCCGCCCACCCGCCAGGCCGTGAACCGCGTCGACAGGAAGATCGTGTTGACCCAGTCCGGCTCGTCGTCGCGGAGGACCGTGCGCACCAGCTCCGGCGGGATGCCGAACCCGTAACGGAACTTCTCGTCCGGGATCGGTTCCCGCACGACGCGTTTCGGGAAGTCGAGCACCACGGTCTCGGCCCCGAGGCGGAGTTCCACCGGGTACCCGATGCCGTCGCAGATCTGGTCGGTCTGCAGCATGATCGGCTCGAACTTGGCGCGCAGCGGCTCGATCAGCGGCTCACCCTCGGCGGGTGCCCAGGACGCCTTGATCGCGGCCAGGGTCGGTGCCATCCGCTGGGCGTAGGCCTCGATGTAGTCGGCCTTGCCGGTCGTGAAGATCGCCTCGGCCTCGTCGTCGGGCACGGGGTGGGTCAGCGAGTTCAGCGTGCTGCCGGTGAAGTCGCCGGTGGTGCCGGGGATCATCAGCAGCCCGCGGTCGTGGCCGTGCGTGCGCAGCTGATCGAGGAACACGACCTGGTCGGGGAAGATGTTCGCCGGGTCGCCGTGGTCGTCGTTGAGGTCGCGCAGCTCGTCATCGAGGAAGCACGGTGGGCCCGCCGACGGCACCACCCACGTCGCGCCCACCTGGGCGATGTACTGGCGCGACCGGTCCATCTGGCGTTGCCGCTTCTGCGTGCCGAACGCCTGCTTGGCACGGTCGGGCATGTCGTAGACCATCGGGTACCAGATGGCACCGGAGTACTGCAGCATGTGCACGTCGACGTGGCCGAACTCGGCGGCCACCATGTCCAGGTCGACGGGCCGGGCGTCGTTCATGTTGAACGCGACGGTCTCGCCGTCGGAGACCACCAGGCCGGAGTCCCCGATGGGTCCGTCCGCGGGCGCCCGCAGCGCGATGATCATGACGTCGAGGTCGCCCTTGGGCCCACTGACGCGGTGCTTCACCGAGTCGGTGGTCTCGACGAAGTCGTGGAACCCGAGCGCCTCCAACTCGCGACGCAGGTCGGGCACCGGGTAGTCGGGCAGCAGCACGACGGCGTCCTTGCGGACGTGCGCGGCGAGGTGCGCCGGGTCGAAGTGGTCCTTGTGCAGGTGGCTGACGTAGAGGTAGTCCACGTCGCCGAGGGCGTCCCAGTCGAGCTGGCTGTTGTCCGGGAACGGGAACCACGACGCGAAGTAGGCCGGGTTCACCCACGGATCGCAGAGGATGCTCCCGGCCGCGGTGTCGATCCGGAAACCGGCGTGCCCGACGCTTGTGACCTGCACTGATCGCCTTCCATGCGGGGTGTGACTGCACCACGAGTCTAGCCCGCCGGTGCGCCCAGGCCCTCATCGAAGGCGTCCCACGCCCAGCGGTAGTAGGCGATGCGGTCGGCGTCGGGCGCCACCCCGTACGCGTCGAGTAACACGCCCGCGACGTCGTCGCCGGGGAAGTTCCAGCCCAGCGAGAGCGTCGCGATGGCCAGGTCCGCCCACCTGTCGGCGACGCCCAGGTCGCCGAGGTCGACGTGGCCGGCGAACCCGCCGTCGTCGGCGAGCAGCGTGTTCGGCGCGCAGGCGTCGCCGTGGCAGACGACCGTTCGGTCCGCGGCGGGGGCATCCGCGGGGACCCAGGTCGGCCGCCCGAACGGGCAGTCGGCGACCGGCAGCGCGTCGTGCAGGCGCCGCAGCCCGACACCGATGGCACGGGCGGCGACACGGGGCTCGTCGGTCCAGCGGCGATCGACCGCCGAGCGGCCTGCCAGTCCCGCGGTGTGCAACCAGCCGGGACCGGACGCCAGGACGCGCGGTACCGGGGCGAAGGAGCCGGCCCAGCGCAGTCGCGGCACCTCGGCTGCCAGGACCGACGACAGGGCATCCGTCTTGACGTACTCGGCGCCGGAGTCGATCGCGAAGGTGGTGCCACCCAGTTCGTTGACCCAGACGGCGCGCACCGTCCTGCCGTCCGCGATCCGGGCGACGACGTCGGGTACCGGCACCGGTCCGGTGGGGAAGCTCACGCTCCGCAGCATTCCAGGTGAGGGCCACGCACTAGGCTGGCCGTCGTGGAACCCGTATACGGCACCGTGATCCAGGTTGCTCGCCTGGTGTGGAAGCTACAGGGCCTGAAGTTCACGGTCACCGGCGTCGAGAACCTGCCGGTGAACGGTGGTGCGGTGATCGCGATCAACCACACCAGCTACTTCGACTTCACGTTCGCCGGGCTCCCGGCCTTCAAGCAGGGCCGCGGCCGCAAGGTGCGGTTCATGGCGAAGCGGGAAGTGTTCGACAGCAAGGTCTCGGGTCCCATCATGCGGGCCCTGCGGCACATCCCGGTCGACCGGGAGAGTGGCGCCGCGTCCTTCGCGGAGGCGTGCCGGCGGCTCGAGGAGGGTGAGTTCGTCGGCGTCTACCCCGAGGCGACGATCAGCCGCAGCTTCGAGATCAAGGAATTCAAGTCGGGGGCGGCGCGGATGGCGATCGCCGCCGACGTGCCGATCATCCCGCACGTCGTGTGGGGCGCACAGCGCGTGTGGACCAAGGGCCACCCCCGCAACATGCGGCGGCCCAAGGTGCCCATCACGATCGCCGTCGGCGAGCCGATCCAGCCGACGCTGCCACCCTCGGAGTTGACGGCGCTGCTGCACTCCCGCATGCAGCATCTGCTCGAGCAGGTGCAGACGTCCTACGGCGCGCATCCCGCCGGCGAGTTCTGGGTGCCGCACCGGCTTGGAGGTGGCGCGCCGACGCTCGCCGAGGCCAACAAGCTGGACGCCGACGAGGCCGCGGAGAAGGCGGCGCGTCGTGCGCAGCGGCCGGAGGCGGGGCAGGTCTGATGCTGCCCGCCCTGATCGCCACCGACGTCGACGGCACGCTGCTCGACGACCAGGAGCACGTCACCCCGCGCACGCGTGCGGCCGTGCACGCCGCCGTGGACGCGGGTACGCAGTTCGTCCTCGCCACGGGCCGCCCGCCGCGCTGGATCTCGCCGGTGGTCGACTCGCTCGGCATCGCGCCGATGGCCGTGTGCGCCAACGGCGCCGTGCTGTACGACGCGGCGGCCGACCGGATCATCTGGGCGCGGACGCTGTCGTCGGACCAACTGACCGAACTCGCCGAGGTCGCCACCCGGCTCATCCCCGGCGCCGGCCTCGCGGTGGAACGGGTGGGCCGCAGCGCGCACGACGCCGCCACCCCGCAGTTCGTCAGCTCACCGGGCTACGAGCACGCCTGGCTCAACCCCGACAACACCGAGGTGTCGCTGGCCGACGTGCTCGGCGCCCCCGCGGTGAAGCTGCTGATCCGCAAGTCGGGTGCGCGCAGCGCCGACATGCTGGCCGCGCTGGCACCCCACGTCGGGCTGATCGGCGACCTCACGTACTCGACGAACAACGGTCTCATCGAGGTGGTGCCGCTGGGCATCAGCAAGGCGACCGGGGTCGACGAGGTGGCCACCCCGCTGGGCATCACCGCCGAGGACGTCATCACCTTCGGCGACATGCCCAACGACGTCCCGATGCTGCGGTGGGCGGGGTTGGGCGTCGCGATGGGCAACGCCCATCCGGAGGCCATGGCCGCGGCCGACGAGGTGACCGCACCGAACACCGACGACGGGCTCGCGCGCGTGCTCGAGCGCTGGTGGCTCTAGGCGCTCACTGCAGTCCGATCGGGGTGAACCGCTCCAACTGCACGGGCGGTCCCGGGTTGGCGGCCTTCGGGAGTTCGAGGGGCACGCCGTCGATCACCCTCGTGACCGTGCCCTTCTCGCGGTCGAAGTTGAGCGTGCCGTGCTGGAAGTTCTGCACGATCCACAGCGGTTCCTGGATCTCTCCGCTGGTGGGCAGGCCGAGTGCGCCCCGCTCGAAGCCGAGTGACGCCCACGCGTCGTAGATCGCGCCGGTCACCGGTTCGGCGCCGCTGGTGGGCGACCAGTACACGGCGCCGCGCTGGAAGTTGACGTAGCGGGCGTCGTCGCCGCCCGACGCCTCCGGGGACACCGGCACGCCGAGCGGGCTGGTGTCGCCGCCGATCTGGGCCCACTTGGCGAAGATCGCACCGCCGCGCAGGGAGTCGGCTAGCGTCTCTGGTCCCGGGGGCATTGCGAAGTGGGCGGCGGTGTCCCGCAACAGGTTCATCTCGGCGTACGCGGCGTTGCCGGGGCATTCTGTGTTGCCGACGTCGCGGTGGGTGAAGATCGTGGGAAGCGTCGGCGCGACCCCCCTGGGGAAGTGGGTGAACCGGCCTCCCTCGGAGGTGAGGACGACGGTGCCCAGCGGGTCGACGTGGTCGAGGCCGAGTCGCCAGCCGAGCAGCCGACCCGTGGTGCGCAGCTGGATCGGCGTCGGGGGCACCGTCTCGAAGTTGCCCATCATGGCCACACCCCAGGTGTTCTGGTTGAAGCCACCGGTGTGGGCGCCCTCGACGGGACGGGTCATGCCTCCGGCGCGTCCCTCGAACACCTGGCCGAACTTGTCGACGAGGGCGTTGTACGCCATGTCGCACCAGCCCAGCGTCCGCGTGTGGTACTCGTAGATCGACTTGACGATGCCTGCGCTGTCCTGCGGCTCGTAGTCGTTGCTGCCTGCGGTGTGGTGCACGACGCCCGCGCGAACTCCGTTGTCGTACACGGTGTTTCCGCACTTCATTCCTTCGTCCGCGCCCCACTTCGCGCGGTCGATTATGGCGGGCGCCTGACCGGGTGCGGTGGCGGCGGCGGGTGGCTCCCACTGGATGTCGACGGGCGCCTGCGGCGGGCTGATCAGGACGGCGTTGAAGCTCGGCACGGTGGGCTGTTCGACGTTGACCGGGCGGTACCCCAGGCCGGGTCCGGCGGGGCCTCCCGGTGCGGGGCCGGAGGGCTGAGCGCCTGCGGGGCGGGTGACCGCGATCTGCACGTGGGTGGTGCTGCCGACGAACACCGGGTCGGTGCCCTGGGTTCCGGAGTCGCCCTCGCCGACCCCGTCGAGCGTCTCGGCCTCGTACCAGGGACCCCATGAGCCGTCAGCTCGTTGCGCGCGCACCCGCGCGGACGTGCCGGTCAGATCGCTCGCGGTGAGCGCGACCATGGAGAAGGGGGTGTCCTGGCGGACGTCGCGGACGGTCTCGCCGCCGCCTATGCCGTCCAGCGGCTTCTCGACGAGCAGTAGCGGATCGACGTTCGGGGACGGGATCGGACCGGACGAGTCGTCGACGGCCCAGGGCAGCATGATGACCGTGGCCACGACTGCTGAGAACAGCAGCGAGGGAACGGACCTGCGACTCGGCACGGCCCGATGTTACGTATGGGGCAGCTGTTACCAGTGTTTCGACACACTAAACCTGGCGGGGAAAAATCGGCGCCGCGCGCAACGACACCGCAGAGCAGCTGAGTGCTTCTGCGGTGCCGTTTCGCGGTGGGTCTACGGAGTGGGCACCGCCGCCGCGGCGGCGGCAGGGGCTGCGGCAGCTGCGGCGGGAGCCGCGTTCTGCATCGCCGATGTGATCGCGGGCATCACCAGGCCCTTGAGCAGGTCGATGGCCTGTCCTGCGCCGAGCGACTGCGCGGCGCTCGAGAGATCGCTGACCAGGCCACCGCCGCCCGTCGGCGCTGCCGCCGGCAGGCCCAGGGACGGATCGCCGAGGATCGGGTAGCTCCCGGACAGCGGATCCAGGCCGATCGGATCGGCGATGGGGATCTCGCTGACGCCCGGCAGGCCGGTGGCGCTGGCGACCGGGGTCAGGCCCGGGCTGGTCAGCGCCGGGTTCAGCCCAGCCGTCGCGGTGCCCGGTGTGGTCAGGCCCGGGGTCGTGAGCCCCGGTGTGGTCAGGCCCGGCGTGGTGAGACCGGGCGTCGTGAGCCCCGGAGTGGAGAGTTCGGGCGTCGTGAGACCGGGCGTGGTGAGCCCCGGCGTCGTCAATCCCGGCGTCGTCAGCCCGGGCGTGGTGAGGCCCGGCGTCGTCAACCCCGGCGCGGTCAACCCCGGCGCGGTCAGGCCGGGGGCGGTCAGGCCGGGGGCGGTCAGGCCCGGCGCGGTCAGGCCGGGGGAGGTGAGACCCGGCGACGCGAGGCCGGGCGACAGCAGCGACGATGCGCCGGCCGGTGCGCCGGCACCGCCGAGGAGGCCGGTCAGCGGCGGCAGGTTGATGCCGAACTGCGACAGGCCCTGCGACAGGGCGCCGATCAATTCGTTGGGCAGGTCGGTGACGAGCGCGGCCTGGACGAACTCACGGTGCTGGGGTGCGGCGGTGTCCTCGGCGGACAAATCGGACATGGCGACCAGGGCAACTGGACTTGCGACGGCCAAGGCGGCGACTGCGCTCATGGCTGTCGAGAGCTTGCGTCGACGTCGGTTGGGCACGGAAGTCTCCTAGAGATAGTGCGCCGCTTGTGGGACGACTGTGTGAAGTGAATCTTGCGTAATCGGTCTTTCGTTCATCGGCGGAGGTCGAATCCGCTTGACGCGAACCACCAATCCCGACGCGGTCGATGTTACGTATGTGACTAGTGAGACTGGAGGTACGTTGCGCAATCGTGAGCCAATTGCGACCTGATACGCATCGGGACGGCGCGCGGTGGAATTCGGGGACGCCGGGTCTCGTCGGATACCCTTGCCACCGATGACCACCCCGATCACCCCGGTCCCCTCGGTGGAGCCGCGCTTGCGTGGACAGCCCTCCGGTACCGCCGAATCCTCGGCCGCCGGGCCTTCGTCCGCCGGCGAATACGACCTCATCGTCGTCGGCTCCGGCTTCTTCGGCCTGACGATCGCCGAGCGCGTGGCCACCCAACTGGACAAGCGCGTCCTCGTCCTCGACCGGCGCCACCACATCGGCGGCAACGCCTACTCCGAGCCCGAACCGACCACGGGTATAGAGGTGCACCGCTACGGCGCCCACCTCTTCCACACCTCGAACCAGCGGGTGTGGGACTACGTGCGGCAGTTCACCGACTTCACCGGCTACCAGCACCGCGTGTTCGCCATGTACGACGGGCAGGCCTACCAGTTCCCGATGGGTCTGGGCCTGGTGTCCCAGTTCTTCGGCAGGTACTTCACCCCCGACGAGGCCAGGGCGCTCATCTCCGAGCAGGCCGCCGAGATCGCGACCGCCGACGCCCAGAACCTCGAGGAGAAGGCGATCTCGCTGATCGGCCGGCCCCTGTACGAGGCGTTCGTCAAGGGCTACACCGCCAAGCAGTGGCAGACCGACCCCAAGGAACTGCCCGCCGCCAACATTGCCCGCCTGCCGGTGCGCTACACGTTCGACAACCGCTACTTCAACGACACCTACGAGGGCCTGCCCGTCCACGGCTACACGGCCTGGCTGGAGAACATGGCCTCCGACGAGCGGATCGAGGTCCGGCTCGACACGGACTGGTTCGCGGTCCGCGACGACCTGCGGGCGCAGAGCCCCGACGCCCCGGTCGTCTACACCGGACCGCTGGACCGGTACTTCGACTACGTCGACGGCAAGCTCGGCTGGCGCACGCTGGACTTCGAACTCGAGGTGCTCGAGACCGGGGACTTCCAGGGCACGCCGGTGATGAACTACAACGACCCCGAGGTGCCCTACACCCGCATCCACGAGTTCCGGCACTTCCATCCGGAGCGGGCCTATCCGACGGACAAGACGGTCATCATGCGGGAGTTCTCCCGCTTCGCCGACGACACCGACGAGCCCTACTACCCGATCAACACCGAGTCCGACCGTGAGGTGCTCGCGTCCTACCGGGGCCGCGCGAAGACCGAGACCGCCGCTGCGAAGGTGCTGTTCGGCGGCAGGCTCGGGACGTATCAGTACCTCGACATGCACATGGCGATCGCCAGCGCGCTCAACATGTACGACAACACGTTGGCGCCGCACCTGCGAGATGGCGCGCCACTCACCGACACGGGAACAGAAAGCAGCAGAGCATGAGTGACACCCCGTCCGGCGCGCTCGGCGCCGGACCGTCCAAGGCCGTCAGCCTGCTGTCGCGCGTGATCCTGCCGCGTCCCGGTGAGCCGCTCGACGTGCGCAAGCTCTACATCGAGGAGTCGACCACCAACGCTCGGCGGGCGCACGCGCCCACCCGCACCACCCTCGAGATCGGTGCGGAGTCCGAGGTCTCGTTCGCGACGTACTTCAACGCGTTCCCGGCGAGCTACTGGCGCCGCTGGTCCACCCTCGAGTCGGTGGTCCTGCGCGTCGAACTCACCGGCAGCGCACGCATCGACGTCTACCGCTCGAAGGCGACCGGCGCCCGCATCACCGTGGGTGGCAGCGAGGCCAGCAGCGCGGGCACCGACGGCACCGCCTCCGTCGAGTTCGAGGTCGGCCTCGACCCGTTCGAGGACGGCGGCTGGGTGTGGTTCGACATCACCACCGACACGAGCGTGACGGTCCACAGCGCGGGGTGGTACGCGCCGGTCGCGGCGCCGAGCCGGGCCAGCGTCACCGTGGGCATCCCGACGTTCAACAGGCCCGCCGACTGCGTCAACGCACTGGCCGCGCTCACGTCGGACCCCCTCGTCGACGAGGTCATCACCGCGGTGGTCGTCTCCGATCAGGGCACCAAGAAGGCCAAGGACCATCCCGGCTTCGACGAGGCGGCCGCCGCGCTCGGCGACCGGCTGTCGGTGCACGACCAACCGAACCTCGGCGGATCCGGTGGCTACAGCCGGGTCATGTACGAGGCGCTGAAGAACACCGACTGCGAACAGATCCTGTTCATGGACGACGACATCCGCATCGAGCCCGACTCCATCCTGCGTGCTCTGGCGTTCAACCGGTTCGCGAAGATCCCGACGCTCGTCGGCGGGCAGATGCTGAACCTCCAGGAGCCGTCGCACCTGCACGTCATGGGCGAGATGGTCGACCAGTCGAACTTCATGTGGACCAACGCGATCAACACGGAGTACGACCACAACTTCGCCAAGTATCCGCTCAACGACGAAGAGGAATACCGCAGCAAGCTGCTGCACCGCCGCGTCGACGCCGACTTCAACGGCTGGTGGATGTGTATGATCCCCCGCAGCGTCGCCGAGGAACTCGGACAGCCGCTGCCGCTGTTCATCAAGTGGGACGACTGCGAATACGGCTTGCGCGCAAGCGAACACGGCTACCCGACCGTCACGTTGCCCGGCGCGGCGATCTGGCACATGGCGTGGAGCGATAAGGACGACGCCATCGACTGGCAGGCCTACTTCCACCTGCGCAACCGTCTGGTCGTCGCCGCCATGCACTGGGACGGCAGCATCTCCGGCCTCATCGCGAGCCACATGAAGGCGACGATCAAACACCTTCTCTGCCTTGAGTATTCGACGGTGGCCATCCAGAACAAGGCCATGGACGACTTCCTGGCCGGCCCCGAACACATCTTCTCGATCCTGGAGTCCGCGCTCCCCGACATCCGCGCGATGCGTCAGGAGTACCCCGACGCGGTGGTGCTGCCGAGCGCGACGACGCTGCCCACGCCGTCGGACAAGCGGTGGCGCAAGAAGATCAAGATCCCCGTCGGCCCGGTGGCCATCTCGCTGCGCCTGGCGCGCGGCGTCGCACACCAGCTCACGGCGCACGATCCGCAGCACCACGAGCGGCCGCAGATCAACGTCGCCACGCAGGACGCGCGATGGTTCTCGCTGTCGAAGGTCGACGGCGTCACCGTCACCACGGCCGACGGCCGCGGCGTCGTGTACCGCCAGCGGGACCGCGAGAAGATGTTCGAGCTGCTGCGCGAGTCGGCGAAGCGGCAGGCCGCGCTGGCCCGCAGGTTCAACCGGATGCGCCGGGTGTACCGCGAGGCGCTGCCGGTGCTGTCGAGCACGCAGAAGTGGGAAGAGGTTCTGCTGCCTGCCGCGGAGAGAACCACCGCCCGATGAGCGTCGACGCCTACCGGGCGCCGCACGGTGAGGACGCCGTCCTCGTCGCGGTCCAGCACGCCATCGCGGGGCGTCCCGGCGTCCTGCCCGGCGCGCGTGGGCTGTCGCACTTCGGTGAGCACAGCGCCGGATGGGTCGGGGTGGCGGTCGTCGGAGCGCTGGCCCAGCCGAGCCGGCGGCGGGAGTGGTTGACCGCGGGCGCGGGCGCCTTCGTCGCGCACGCCGCGGCCGTGGTGATCAAGCGGATCGTCCGGCGCACCCGGCCCAACCATCCCGACGTGTCGGTCAACGTCGGCACGCCCAGCAGCCTGAGCTTCCCGTCCGCACACGCCACGTCGACGGCGGCGGCGGCCATCCTGCTCGGCCGGGTCACCGGACTGCCGCTGCCGTGGCTGCTGGTGCCTCCGATGGCGCTGTCGCGGTTGGTCCTCGGCGTGCACTACCCGACCGACGTCCTCACCGGTGTGGTCGTCGGCGCGGCGGTGGCGAACGCCGTCGGCGCCCTCGCCGACCGCGTCGAGGTTCCCCCTGCGGTGAAGTTCGTGGCGTCGAAGGAGACGGCTAGGTGAGCGAGGAAGCGCAGGAGGTCTCGGGCCCGCCCAAGACCCTCGCCGGCGGCATCGTCAAGGCGATCCGTCCCCGACAGTGGGTGAAGAACCTCCTGGTGCTCGCGGCGCCGTTGGCCGCGATCGGCGTGGACTCCCAACTCGACTATCCGAAGGTCCTCCTCAACGTCGGCATTGCGTTCGTCGCGTTCAGTCTCGCGGCGTCGTCGATCTACCTGATCAACGACGCGCGCGACGTGGAGGCCGACCGCGAGCACCCCACGAAGCGGTTCCGTCCGATCGCGGCCGGCGTGGTGCCGGTCAACCTCGCCTACGGCCTGGCCGTCGTGCTGGCCGCCGCGTCGCTGGGCGTCTCGTTCCTCTCGACGCCGAACCTGGCGATCGTCATGGCGATCTACATCGTGATCCAGCTGGCGTACTGCTTCGGTCTCAAACACCAAGCGGTGCTGGACATCTGCATCGTGTCGTCGGGCTTCCTGATCCGTGCCATCGCGGGCGGCGTGGCCGCCGACATCCCGCTGTCGCAGTGGTTCCTGCTGATGATGGCGTTCGGCTCGCTGTTCATGGCCGCGGGCAAGCGCTACGCGGAGCTGCAGCTCGCCGAGCGGACCGGCGCGAAGATTCGGAAGTCGTTGGAGCGCTACACCAGTACCTACCTGCGGTTCGTGTGGACGCTCTCGGCCACCGCCGTCGTGGTCTGCTACGGGCTGTGGGCGTTCTACCGGGACGGGCCGGCGGGCGGGTCGTGGTTCGCCGTGTCGATGATCCCGTTCACCATCGCGATCCTGCGCTACGCCGTCGACGTCGACGGCGGGCTGGCCGGCGAGCCCGAGGAGATCGCGTTCGGCGACCGGGTGCTCCAGTTCCTGGCCTTGGCGTGGATCGGAACCATCGGTGCCGCAGTCGTCTTCAGCTGACGGGCGAGCGACGCAGGCGGCGGGCCGCCTGCTGCGTGGCCCCTCGTTCCCGTTCACCGCGAGCGTGCGGTTCAGCCTGTGGATCGGCGTCGTCGCGGTCGCCGCGCTCTTCGGCTGGGGCGCCTGGCAGCGCAGGTGGATCGCCGACGACGGTCTGATCGTGCTGCGCACGGTGCGGAACCTGCTGGCGGGCAACGGCCCGGTGTTCAACGCCGGCGAGCGGGTCGAGGCCAACACGTCGACCGCGTGGAGCTACCTGGTGACGTTCTTCGCCTGGGTGGGCGGTTCGGTGCAACTCGAGTACGTGGCGCTGGCGCTGGCGCTGACCCTGAGCATCGCCGGCGTGGTGTTCGCGATGCTGGGCACCGGTCGGCTCTACGCCCCGGGGCTGCGGGGCAGGCGCGCGCTGCTGCTGCCCGCCGGAGTGCTGGTGTACGCGGCCATCCCGCCCGCCCGCGACTTCGCCACCTCCGGGCTCGAGAACGGGCTCGTCCTGGCCTATCTCGGCCTGCTCTGGTGGATGATGGTCTGCTGGTCGCAGGCGTTGCGCGCGCAGCCGGGCCCCGGCGACCAGGCGCACACCGCGGGCCGGCCGTTCGAGGCGGCGCTCGCCTTCGTCGCCGGCCTGAGCGTGCTGGTGCGTCCCGAGCTGGCGCTCGTCGGCGGCGCCGCCCTGGTGATGCTGCTGCTCGCGTCGCCCAACTGGCCACGGCGCATCCTGATCCTCGTCGCCGGTGGCCTGCTGCCCATCGCCTACCAGATCTTCCGGATGGGGTACTACGGCCTGCTGGTCCCCGGTACGGCGATCGCGAAGGACGCGACCGGCGCCAAGTGGGACCAGGGGTTCACCTACCTGGGCAACTTCAACCAGCCCTACCTGCTGTGGATCCCGCTCATGCTGCTCGGCGCCGTGGGTCTGGTGATGTTCGCGACGCGGACCATGCCGTGGTGGAGCACCCACCAGCCGCCGCGCGGCGTCAGCCGGTTGGCCCGCACCGTGCAGAGCCCGCCCGCAGTGGTGGCGTTCATGGTCCTCAGCGGCGTCCTGCAGGCGGTGTACTGGGTCCGGCAGGGTGGCGACTTCATGCACGGCCGCGTCCTGCTGACCCCGCTGTTCTGCGTGCTGGTGCCGATCGCGGTGATCCCCGTGGTCCTGCCCGACGGCACCCGGTTCACCCGCGTGGGCGGGTTCCTGCTCGCCGGGTCGACGACCGCGATGTGGTTGGCGATCGTGGGTTGGGCGGCGTGGGCGGCGAACTCTCCTGGGATGGGCGCGGACGCCACCCGGGTGACCTACACCGGCATCGTCGACGAGCGCCGCTTCTACGCCCAGGCCACGGGCCACGCGCACCCGCTGACCGCCGCCGACTACCTCGACTACCCCCGCATGCGGGCGGTGCTGACCGCGATCGACGACACGCCGGATGGCGCGCTGCTGCTGCCGTCCGGCAACTACGACCAGTGGGACGTGGTCCCCGCCAAGCCCCCGCCACCGCCCCGGCCGCCCGGCTATCGCGGTCCGCACACCGTGTTCTTCACCAACCTGGGCATGCTGGGCATGAACGTCGGCCTCGACGTGCGCGTGATCGACCAGATCGGTTTGGCGAACCCCCTGGCGGCCCACACCGAGCGCCTCGGGGACGGCCGCATCGGGCACGACAAGAACCTGTTCCCGGACTGGGCGGTGGCCGAGGGTCCGTTCCTGACGGAGCGTCCGTACGTCCCGTCCTACATCGACGAGGACTGGATCGCCCAGGCCGAGGCCGCCCTGAAGTGCCCGGACACCGAGGCGCTGCTGACGTCGGTGCGGGGGCCGATGGGACCCCGTCGCTTCCTGTCCAACCTGGTGCACTCGTTCGAGTTCAACTCCTACCGGATCAACCGGGTGCCGCTGTACGAGTTGGCGCGCTGCGGGCTGCCGGTGCCGCCGCCGAAGACGCCGCCCTACACGGGGATGCCGCCGACCGGCCCGTGATCGACCGCCCGCTCGGGCAGCGGCCTCCCACCGGCCCTTTCGAGCCCGGCTCGTGTCGTGATGTGATTCACTACAACGCGGTACGGGCGGGGGATTCGGCAAAGCAACGAGTTCGTTGAAAAGCGACGGCCGAGACGACGAGTGAAGACGAGGTTGCGATGACGATGCGTTCGGTCCTGTCCCGCACGGTGTGTGCGCTGGCCCTCCTGACGGGTCTGGTGCTCGCAACCCCGCAGAGCGCCGGCGCCGCGGGCCCCGAGATGCTGATGGTGCCGTCGGCCGCGATGGGCCGCGACATCCCGGTGGCGTTCCAGGGTGGTGGGCCGCACGCGGTCGTGCTGCTCGACGCGTTCAACGCCGCTCCCGACGTGAGCAACTGGGTCACCGCGGGCAACGCGATGAACACGCTGGCGGGCACCGGCATCTCCGTGGTCGCCCCCGCGGGTGGCGCCTGGAGCATGTACACCAACTGGGAGCAGGACGGCAGCAGGCAGTGGGAGACCTTCCTGTCGAGCGAGCTACCCGACTGGCTGGCCGCGAACAAGGGTCTGGCCCCCGGCGGTCACGGGATCGTGGGCGCCGCCCAAGGCGGATTCGGTGCCGTGGCGATGGCGACGTTCCACCCGGACCGGTACCGCTTCGCGGGCTCGCTGTCGGGCTTCCTGAGCCCGGAGCGCACCGGCTACGACGGTGCGATCACCGCGGGGCTGGCGCAGTACGGCGGCGTCGACATCCGCAACATGTGGGGGCTGCCGCAGCTCGGACGCTGGAAGTGGCATTCGCCCAACGTGCACGCGCAGCTGTTGGCCAACAGCAACACTCGGCTCTGGATCTTCAGCCCCGCGACGACGACCTGTAGCGACCCGGCCGCGATGATCGGCTTCTGCGACCAGGCCCAGGGCACCAACCGGTTCTTCTACCAGAGCTACCGCACCGCGGGCGGGCACAACGCGCACTTCGACTTCCCGCCCGGCGGTCAGCACGACTGGGGTACCTGGGCGCCGCAGTTGGCGGCGATGGCCGGAGAACTGGTCGCCACGATCAAGTAGCCCGGCCGGCGCCCTGGCAAAGCGTTCTCCGGGGCCCGTGTGGACAGCCGGTACGTTGGACGTCGTGCGTGACGAGGGTGCCCCGACGGCGGGCGCGAGCAGACGGTGGTGCGAACTGCACCGTTGCTCGCGGCTGCGCTCGACCGGTGCGGCGCTGCCGATGTCGCTCGTGGTCGCGTTCGCCGCGCTCTCGGTGAGCGCCTGCGGGATGAGCGGCGAGGACGTGATCGCCACGATGGGTCTTCCCACGTCGGCCACCGCGGGCCCCGGTTCGGACGCCCAGGCGATCTCCCAGATGCCGCCGGGGCAAACCGGCGGCGTCGCCGGAGCCATCCAGGTGACGCCCAAGCAGCGCGCCTACCTCGATGCCCTGACCCGGGGCGGCGTCGACCCCTCGAGCGAACTGACCGCGCTCAGCATCGGGTCCTACGTCTGTCAGGCGCACGCGGCGCACCAGTCCGATCAGGCCGTGTGGGACTTCGTCGTGCCGATGGTCCGCGACGACGTGCGTGATTCGACCCCGGGCTCCGAACCGCTGCCTGCCGGTCAGGTCGACTCGGTGACCGCCGACTACATTCGCATCGCCACCGATCGACTCTGCTAGCAGGAGACCACGTAAAGACATGGCCACCACCCGCGGGCGCAAACGCCACCGCATCCTCGCCCTCGCGGCAGCCGGCGCCGTCGCCGTACTGGTCGCCGTCGTCGTCGCGGCCGTCGTCGTCTGGCTGCGGCAGCCCGAGACCCCACCGAGCGCGGTCCCGCCGAGCGCGGCACCTCCGACGGGGACGGCACCCAGCACGGGCAAGCCGCGGCCCGAGTTCCAGGATGCGAGCTGCCCCGACGTCCAGATGATCTCGATCCCCGGGACCTGGGAGTCGTCCCCTCAGATGGATCCGCTCAACCCGACGCAGTTCCCGATCGCGCTGCTGCTCAACGTGAGCAACCCGCTGCGCGGCGAGTTCGACGGGCAGCGGCTGGGGGTGTACACCGTCCCCTACACCGCTCAGTTCCACAATCCGTTCTCTGCGGACAAGCAGATGTCGTACAACGACAGCCGGGCCGAGGGCACCAGGGTGACGCTCGACGAGATCAAGCGCGTGAACGAGGCCTGCCCGCTGACCAGCTTCGTGTTCGTCGGCTTCTCGCAGGGCGCGATCATCGCCGGCGACATCGCCAGCGACATCGGCAACGGCCGTGGGCCCATCGACCAGGATCTGGTCCTCGGGGTGACGCTGATCGCCGACGGTCGCCGTCAGGAGGGCGTCGGTGTCGACGTCGGACCCAACCCGCCGGGGCAGGGTGCCGAGATCACGCTGCACGAGGTGCCGATGCTCAAGCAGCTCGGCCTCGACATGACCGGCCCGCGACCGGGCGGGTTCGGCGAGCTGAACGACCGCGTCAATCAGATCTGCGGGACCGGCGACCTGATCTGCTCCGCTCCGGAGGGTGCGTTCTCGATCGCGAACCTGCCCCAGACGCTCGCGACGCTGTCCGGTGGCGCCGCCGCGCCGGTACACGCGCTGTACAACACGCCGCAGTTCTGGAACGTCGACGGTCAGCCGGCGACGGTGTGGACGCAGAACTGGGCGCGGGATCTGGTGCAGAACGCTCCGGCGCCGAAACACGGTTGAGTCACGATTGGCCATCGCGTGTGGCCCGGGATTTGGCCCCGGTGACGTGGTCACCTAACATTAAGAGAAGCGTAAGAGCGGTTCCGAAGAGAAGCCGGTCGTCCCGTCACCAGGGTGTCGGTTCGGCGATCCCGGATAACCCAGGAACCGCCCGGTAGAATTCCAAGGGTTTGGCATCTGCGCGCGAGCATTGCTCGAGGCTTTCCGCTCGGGGTTTCCGGTGCCGCCCCGAATGAACCACCGCGAGTCATCGGCGATGCCCGTGGATGCGGTCTGACAGGAGAAGCGACATGGGATTTCACAACCCGTTCCTCAAGGACGGACTGATCAAGTTCCCGGACAACGGGAGCCTGGTCAAGCACGTCGAGAAGTGGGCCAAGGTCCGGGGCGACAAGCTCGCCTACCGGTTCCTCGACTTCTCGACCGAGCGCGACGGCGTCGCCCGGGACCTGCACTGGGCCGAGTTCAGCGTTCGCAACAAGGCCGTCGGCGCCCGACTGCAGCAGGTCACCCAACCCGGTGACCGCGTCGCGATCCTGTGCCCGCAGAACCTCGACTACATCGTGGCGTTCTTCGGCGCGCTGTACTCGGGCCGCGTCGCGGTGCCGCTGTTCGACCCGTCGGAGCCCGGCCACGTCGGACGCCTGCACGCCGTGCTCGACGACTGCAAGCCGTCGGCGATCCTCACCACCACCGCGGCCGCCGAGGGCGTCCGGAAGTTCTTTCGCAGCCGGCCCGCCAACGAGCGACCGCGCGTCATCGCGGTCGATGCCATCCCCGACGAGGTCGGCGTCACATGGGAGCAGATCCCGGTCGACATCGAGACCGTCGCCTATCTGCAGTACACGTCGGGGTCGACGCGCATCCCGACCGGTGTGCAGATCACCCACCTGAACCTGGCCACCAACGTCGTGCAGATCATCGAGGCGCTCGACGGCGAGGAGGGCGACCGCGGTCTGTCCTGGCTGCCCTTCTTCCACGACATGGGTCTGATCACCGTGCTTCTGGCCCCGATGATCGGCCACTTCTTCACGTTCATGACCCCCGCGGCGTTCGTCCGCAGGCCCGGCCGCTGGATCCGCGAGATGGGTCGCAAGCCCGACGACATCGGCAGCGTCATCTCGGTGGCCCCGAACTTCGCCTTCGATCACGCCGCGGCCCGCGGCGTGCCCAAGGACGGCGAGCCGCCGCTGGACCTGTCCAACGTCAAGGCGCTGCTCAACGGCAGCGAGCCCATCTCCGCGGCCACCGTGCGCCGGTTCAACGACGCGTTCGGGCCGTTCGGATTCAAGCCCCAGGCCGTCAAGCCGTCATACGGGCTGGCCGAGGCCACGCTGTTCGTGTCGACGACGCCGATCGGTGGCACCCCGACGATCGTCCACGTCGACCGTGAGGCCCTGAACACGGGCACCTTCACCGAGGTCGACGAGAGCGCCGCCAGCGCCGTCGCCCAGGCGGGTGCGGGCATCGTGGGCATTGCCGAGTGGGCGGTCATCGTCGACGCCGAGACGGCGACCGAACTCCCCGACGACCAGATCGGGGAGATCTGGATCAGCGGCCAGAACATGGGCACCGGGTACTACGGCAAGCCGCAGGAGACCGTCGAGACGTTCCAGAACACCCTCAAGTCCCGCACCAACCCGTCGCACGCCGAGGGCGCGGCCGACGACGCGACGTGGGTGCGCACCGGTGACTACGGCGCCTTCCACAACGGCGAGCTGTTCATCACCGGTCGCGTGAAGGACCTCGTCATCATCGACGGACGCAACCACTACCCGCAGGACCTGGAGTACTCCGCGCAGGAGTCCACCAAGGCGCTGCGCGTCGGCTACGTCGCGGCGTTCTCGGTGCCGGCGAACCAGTTACCCGACGAGGTGTTCGCCAACGCGCACGCCGGTCTCAAGCGAGATCCCGACGACACCAGCGAACAACTCGTCATCGTCGGCGAGCGTGCGCCCGGAGCGCACAAGCTCGACCCGGGACCCATCACCGACGACATCCGCGCGGCGATCGCCGTGCGGCACGGCGTCACGGTGCGGGACGTGCTCCTCACCGCCGCGGGCGCCATCCCCAGGACCTCCAGCGGCAAGATCGGCAGGCGCGCGTGCCGCACTGCCTATCTCGACGGAAGTCTGCGCGCCGGGAAGATCGCCAACGACTTCCCCGACGCGACTGACTAACAGCCAAACGCGAGCCGCTCGGCGGCGAGAGTGAAGTGATCATGAGCGACGAACTGATTCCCGCCAACGACGACGCGACGACGCCGTTCGCCCCGGCCGTCGACCAGCCGGCCCGGACCGACATGACGGTGACGGAGCTGCGAGAGTGGCTGCGCAACTGGATCGCCAACGCGACCGGCCAGAACGCCGACTCCATCGACGAGTCCGTCGCCATGGTCGAACTCGGATTGTCCTCGCGCGATGCCGTGGCGATGGCCAGCGACATCGAGGACCTCACGGGCGTCACGCTCACCGCCACGATCGCCTTCCGGCACCCGACCATCGAGTCGCTGGCGACGGTCATCGTCGAGGGCGAGCCGGAGATCGACCTCGACGCGGCAGCCGACGAGGACTGGTCCCGTCCGGGCGGCCCGATCGAGGACGGCCGGCTGAACATCGCCATCGTCGGCGTCGGCACGCGCTTCCCGGGCGACATGAACACTCCCGACGAGATGTGGGAGGCGCTGCTCGAGGGCCGCGACGCCATCACCGACGTTCCCGAGGGCCGGTGGTCGGAGTTCCTCTCCGAGCCCCGCATCGCCGAGCGGGTGGCCCGGGCGCGTACGCGCGGCGGCTACCTGTCGGACATCAAGGGCTTCGACGCCGAGTTCTTCGCGCTGTCGAAGATGGAGGCCGACAACATCGATCCGCAGCAGCGGATGGCACTCGAACTCACGTGGGAGGCGTTGGAGAACGCCAGGGTTCCGGCGTCGATGCTGCGCGGCGAGAACGTCGGCGTCTACGTCGGCAGCTCGACCAACGACTACATGATCATGGCGCTGTCCGATCCGTCGGTCGCACACCCGTACGCGATCACCGGCAACTCCAGCGCGATCATCTCGAACCGGGTGTCGTACTTCTTCGACTTCCGCGGGCCGTCGATGACCATCGACACCGCCTGCTCGTCGTCGCTGGTGGCCGTCAACGAGGGCGTGAAGGCGCTGCGCGCCGGTGACGCCGACGTCGTGGTCGCCGGTGGCGTCAACGCGCTCGTCACCCCGATGGTGACGGTCGGCTTCGACGAGGTCGGCGGCGTGCTCGCGCCCGACGGCCGGATCAAGTCGTTCTCCGCGGACGCCGACGGCTACGCGCGCTCCGAGGGTGGCGGCATGCTGGTGCTCAAGCGCCTCGAGGACGCGCGGCGCGACGGCGACGACGTGCTGGCGATCATCGCCGGCGGCGCGGTCAACCACGACGGCCGCTCCAACGGTCTGCTCGCCCCCAACCCCGACGCTCAGGAAATGGTGCTGCGCAACGCCTATCGCGACGCAGGCATCGATCCGAAGACCGTCGACTACGTCGAGGCGCACGGCACCGGCACCATCCTCGGTGACCCCATCGAGGCCGACGCGCTGGGTCGCGTCATCGGCCGTGGCCGCGCGGCGGACAAGCCGGCGCTGCTGGGTGCGGTCAAGTCCAACCTGGGTCACCTGGAGTCCGCAGCCGGTGCGGCAAGCCTGGCCAAGGTGGCGCTGTCGCTGAAGCGCGACAAGCTGCCGCCGTCGATCAACTACGCCGGACCCAACCCCTACATCGACTTCGAACGCGAACACCTCAAGGTCAACGACGTCGTCAGTGACTGGCCGCGCTACAGCGGGCACGCCGTCGCCGGCGTCTCGGGCTTCGGGTTCGGCGGCGCCAACGCGCATCTGGTGCTGCGTGAGGTGCTGCCGGAGGACCTCGTCGAGCCGGAGCCGCAGCCCGACGTCGTGGTCGTCACGCCGGCCAACGACGACGCCGGCGCGGTGTACGTCGGTGGCGTCCGGATGGACGAGTACGGCGAGTTTGTCGATGAGCCGCTTGCGCGAAGAGAATTCAGCCTCGACGACGACGACGAGGACGCGGAGTTGAGCGTCACCGCCGGCGCCGAGTCCGACGAGCCGGAACTGCCCGGGCTCACCGACGAGGCGCTGCGTCTGCTGGAGGTGGCGCGCGAAGAACTCGAGGCCACCGAGCCGACCAACGCGCTGGTGCCGCTGGCCGTCTCGGGCTTCCTCACCTCGCGCAAGCGGTCCACGGCCGCCGAACTGGCGGACTGGATCGAGAGCCCCGACGGTCAGGCCACGAGCCTGGAGGCCATCGGCCGGTCGCTGTCGCGGCGCAATCACGGCCGCTCCCGGGCGATCGTGCTGGCCCACGATCACGCGGAGGCCGTCAAGGGTCTGCGCGCCCTGGCCGAGGGCAAGCAGAGCCCCCTGGTGCTCGCCGCCGACGGCCCCGTCACCAACGGACCCGTCTGGGTGCTCGCCGGATTCGGCGCGCAGCACCGCAAGATGGGCAAGAACCTCTACCTGCGCGACGAGGTGTTCGCCGACTGGATCAACAAGGTCGACGCCTACGTCCAGGACGAGCGCGGCTACTCGGTCGTCGAACTCATCCTCGACGACTCGCAGGACTACGGCATCGAGACCACGCAGACGGTGATCTTCGCCATCCAGGTCGCCCTCGGCGAGACGCTGCGTGCGCACGGCGCGAAACCCGGTGCGCTGGTGGGCCAGTCGCTCGGCGAGGCGGCCGCCGCCTACTTCTCCGGCGGGCTCTCGCTGGAGGACGCCACGCGCACCATCTGCTCGCGCGCCCACCTGATGGGCGAGGGCGAGGCGATGCTGTTCGGCGAGTACATCCGGCTGATGGCGCTCGTCGAGTACTCGGCCGAGGAGATCAAGACGGTCTTCTCGGACTACCCCGACCTCGAGGTGTGCGTCTACGCGGCGCCGACCCAGACCGTCATCGGCGGTCCGCCCGAGCAGGTCGACGCGATCATCGCGCGTGCCGAGTCGGAGGGGAAGTTCGCCCGCAAGTTCCAGACCAAGGGTGCCAGCCACACCCAGCAGATGGACCCGCTGCTCGGCGAACTCGCCGCCGAAATCCAAGGCATCGAGGCACTTCCGCTGCAGACCGCCTACTACTCGACGGTGCACGAGGGCAGCCTCGTCCGCGCGGGGACCGACGCAATCCACGACGTCGACTACTGGAAGAAGGGCCTGCGGCACAGCGTGTACTTCACGCACGGCATCCGCAACGCCGTCGACAACGGGCACACGACGTTCCTGGAGTTGGCGCCGAATCCGGTGGCGCTCATGCAGGTCGGGCTGACGACCGCCAGCGCCGGTCTGCACGACGCGCAGCTCATCGCGACGCTCGCGCGCAAGCAGGACGAGGTCGACTCGATGACCACGGCCATGGCGACGCTGTTCGTCTACGGCCACGACCTCGACTTCCGGACGCTGTTCTCGAAGGCGGAGAACCCGGAGACGGACTACGCGGCGATCCCGCCGACCCGGTTCAAGCGCAAGCCGCACTGGCTCGACGCCCACTTCACCGGTGACAGCTCGGCCGTGATGCCGGGCAACCACGTCGCGACGCCGGACGGCAGGCACGTGTGGGAGTACGTGCCGCGCGCCGCCACCGATCCGGTCGCGTTGGTCAAGGCCGCTGCGGCGCAGGTGCTTCCGGATGCCACGCTCACCGCCTCCGAGCAGCGTGCGGTGCCCGCCGACGACGCCCGGCTGGTGACCACCCTGACCCGCCACCCCGGTGGCGCGACGGTGCAGGTGCACGCACGGATCGACGAGTCGTTCACCCTCGTCTACGACGCGATCGTCACCCGTGGCGGTGTCGCGAGCGCGCTACCCGCCGCCGCCCCCGCGGGCACGGCGGTGGCCACCGACGCCGCCGTCGCTCCGCAGGCTCCCGTCGAGGAGCCCGCCGACGACGCGGCGATCCTGTCCGACAACCTCACCGCCGGTGCGGGACTCGCGGCAGGATTCAAGAAGTGGTCGCCGGACAGCGGGGAGACCATCGCCGAACGGCTGGGCACCATCGTCGGCAGCGCCATGGGCTACGAGCCCGAGGACCTGCCGTGGGAGGTGCCGCTGATCGAACTCGGTCTGGACTCGCTAATGGCAGTCCGCATCAAGAACCGCGTCGAGTACGACTTCGACCTGCCGCCGATCCAGTTGACCGCCGTCCGCGACGCGAACCTGTACGCGGTCGAGCGGCTGATCCAGTACGCGATCGACCACCGCGACGAGGTGGTGGAACTGGCCGAGCAGCAGAAGGGCCAGACCGCCGAGGAGATCGCCTCGGCGCAGGCCGAGCTGATGGGCGGCGCCAGCACGGTCGCCGAACTCGAGGCCAAGCTCGCCGAGGCAGGTCACCCGATCGCCGCGGACGCCAAGGAGACGACACCGGATCCCGTCGCCACCGATGCCGCACTGGTGCCCGCGCCTCCGACCAACCCGACGGGCCCCGCGGTCCCGCCGCCGCCGACCAACCCGACCGGTCCGGCCGTCCCGCCGCCGCCGACCAACCCGACGGGTCCGGCCGCTCCGAGCGCCGCGACCGCGACCGCTCAGGTGCTCAACCAGAAGGCCGTCGCCGAGGCGCTCAACTCCGACGTGCCCCCGCGTGACGCCGCCGAGCGCGTGACGTTCGCGACGTGGGCCATCGTCACCGGCAAGTCGCCGGGCGGCATCTTCAACCCGCTGCCGACGCTCGACGACGCGTCGGCCGAGAAGATGGCGCAACGCCTCACCGAGCGCGCCGAGGGCACCATCACGGCAGACGACGTGCGCAGGGCGCAGACAGTCGAGGAGCTGGCGTCCACGGTGCGCGAGTTCCTGGAGGCAGGTGAACTCGACGGCTTCGTCCGGACCATCCGCAAGGCCGAGTCCGACGACCAGGTGCCCGTCTACGTGTTCCACGCTGCGGGCGGGTCGACGGTCGTCTACGAGCCGCTGCTGAAGCGGCTCCCGCCGGGCACGCCGATGATCGGGCTGGAGCGCGTCGAGGGCACCATCGAGGAGCGGGCGGCGCAGTACGTGCCGAAGCTGCTCGAACTTAATGGCTGGATCGACGGAGAGAAGGGCAAGCCGTTCTTGCTGACCGGCTGGTCGCTGGGTGGCGCACTGGCGTACGCCTGCGCGATCGGGCTCGAGCAGGCGGGTGCCGAGGTGTCGTTCGTCGGGCTCATCGACTGCGTGCTGCCGGGTGAGCCGATCCTGCACACGCAGGAGGAGACCCGCAAGCGCTGGGACCGCTACGCGAAGTTCGCGGAGAAGACGTTCAACGTGCAGATCCCGGAGATCCCGTACGAGGATCTGGAGAAGCTCGACGACGCCGGACAGGTGCAGTACGTGCTGAACGCGGTCGGCGAGGCCGGCGTGCAAATCCCGGGCGGCATCATCGAGCACCAGCGGACGTCGTACCTGGACCAGCGGGTGCTGGCGACGGTCGACATCAAGCCGTACGACGGGCACGTCGTGCTGTACATGGCCGACCGCTACCACGACGACGCCATCACGTTCGAGCCCGCATATGCGACCCGCAAGCCCGACGGCGGGTGGGGCGAGTTCACGAAGGACCTCGAAGTGGTGCCCATCGGGGGCGAGCACATCCAGGCCATCGACGAGCCGTACATTGCGAAAGTAGGTGCCCACATGAGCGAAGCGATCAGTCGGGCACAGAGCGAGTCGTCCCACCGCACCCCGGCCGAGAGCGAGCAGAAGTGACCGAAGCCGCCACCCCCGCGAAGCCGCACACCACGGCCGAGAAGCTCGCCGATCTGCGCGCGCGACTCGAGCTGGCCAAGGACCCCGGCGACGAGAAGGCCAGGGCCCGGCGCGACAAGAAGGGGATCCCGTCGGCACGGGCACGGATCCACTCGCTGCTCGATCCCGGCACCTTCCTGGAGATCGGCGCGCTGGCCAAGACCCCGGGTGACCCGGGTGCGTTCTACGGGGACGGCGTCGTCACCGGCCACGGTCTGATCAACGGCCGCCCGGTGGGCGTGTTCAGCCACGACCAGACCGTCTTCCAGGGGTCGGTCGGCGAGATGTTCGGCCGCAAGGTGGCCAAGCTGATGGAGTGGGTGGCGATGGTCGGCTGCCCGATCATCGGCATCAACGACTCCGCGGGTGCCCGCATCCAGGACACCGCGACGTCGCTGGCGTGGTACGCCGAGCTGGGCCGCCGTCACGAGCTACTGCGCGGGCTGGTGCCCGAAATCTCGCTGATCTTCGGCAAGTGCGCCGGCGGCGCGGTCTACTCGCCCATCCAGACCGACCTGGTCGTCGCGGTTCGCGATCAGGGCTACATGTTCGTCACCGGCCCTGACGTCATCAAGGACGTCACCGGCGAAGACGTCTCGCTCGACGAACTCGGCGGCGCCGACGCCCAGGCGAGGTACGGCAACATCCACCAGGTGGTGGAGTCGGAGTCCGCGGCGTTCCAGTACGTCCGCGACTACCTGAGCTTCCTGCCCGCCAACACCTTCGACGAGGCGCCGATCGTCAACCCCGGCCTCGAGCCGGAGCTGACGCCGTTCGACTACGAACTCGACGCGATCGTGCCCGACGCCGACAACACGGCCTACGACATGCACGAGATCCTGCTGCGGATCTTCGACGACGGCGACGTCTTCGAGGTCGCCGAGCAGGCCGGTCCCGCGATCATCACGGCCTTCGCTCGCATCGGCGGCCGTCCGGTCGGCGTGATCGCCAACCAGCCGATGTACATGTCGGGCGCGATCGACAACGAGGCGTCCGACAAGGCCGCCCGTTTCGTGCGCTTCTGCGACTCGTTCAACACGCCGCTGGTGTTCGTGGTGGACACCCCGGGCTTCATGCCGGGCGTGGAGCAGGAGAAGGGCGGCATCATCAAGCGGGGTGGCCGCTTCCTGAACGCCGTCGTCGAGGCCGACATCCCGAAGGTCACCATCACCATTCGCAAGTCTTACGGCGGCGCGTACGCGGTGATGGGTTCCAAGCAGCTGACGGCCGACCTCAACTTCGCGTGGCCGACGGCACGCATCGCGGTGATCGGCGCCGACGGTGCCGCCCAGTTGCTGGTGAAGCGGTTCCCCGATCCGACCGCACCCGAGGTGCAGAAGATCCGCGCGGACTTCGTCGAGGGCTACAACGCCCACCTCGCGGTGCCGTGGATCGCCGCCGAGCGCGGCTACATCGACGGGGTCATCGAGCCGCACCAGACGCGGCTGCTCCTGCGCAGCGCGATGCGGCTGCTGGCCGACAAGCAGATCTCGCGCGTGCAGCGCAAGCACGGCCTGACGCCGATCTAGTCCCGCACTAGGATTCGCCCCATGCCGCTCGCCGAGGGTCACGTGATCGCCGGCTACACCATCGTGCGGTCGATCGGCGTCGGCGGTATGGGCGAGGTGTACCTGGCCCGTCATCCCCGGCTGCCACGCCACGACGCTCTGAAGGTGTTGGCCGCGACCGTGTGTGCCGACGACGAGTACCGCGAGCGCTTCACTCGCGAGGCCGAGATCGCGGCCACGCTCTGGCATCCGCACATCGTCGAGATCCACGACCGCGGCGACGTCGACGGCCGGTTGTGGATCGCGATGGCCTACGTCGAGGGCACCGACGCCGGCGAACTGCTGAAGCGGTATCCCTCGGGCATGCCCACCGACCTGGTCGTGCGGCTCGTCACGGCGGTGGCCCAGGCACTGGACTACGCCCACCAGAAGGGTCTCACCCACCGCGACGTGAAGCCGGCCAACGTCCTGCTCGCCAACCCGGGGGTGGACGGCGAGCGAATCATGCTGGCCGACTTCGGGATCGCCCGCCGCGCCGACGACACCAGCAACCTGACCGGCACCAACATGACGGTCGGCACCGTCGCCTACGCCGCCCCCGAGCAGCTCACCGGCGAGAAGGTCGACGGTCGTGCCGACCAGTACGCGCTGGCGGCGACCGCGTACCAGTTGCTCACGGGCAGCCCGCCGTTCCAGCACTCGAACCCGGCCGTGGTCATCAGTCAGCACCTCACCACCGCGCCACCCCCCATCGGCTCCAAGCGGCCCGAGTTGACCTCTCTGGGAACGGTGTTCGACAAGGCCCTCGCCAAGGCGCCCCGGCAGCGGTTCGAAACGTGTGTCCAGTTCGCCGAGGCCCTGGCGCAGCGCGTCGGGACGCAGGGCCGCAGCGGTCCGCGGCACGCCCGGGTGCATGCCGCGCCGCCACCTCGCAGCCGCCGGACGGCCGTGGTCGCCGGTGCGGCGGTCCTGGTCGCGCTGGTCGTTGCCGGGGTGGCGTTCCTGGCGTTCGACGACCGGCGGGAGCGCCGGCAGGTCACCCAGGCGGAGGGCCGGGTGACGCTGCCGGTGGTCGTGGTGGGCGCCGACTGCGAAACGCTGGGCGCCGCGGGCCGCACCGAGCGCGGCGCACCGGCGTACTGCGCGCACATGCCGTCGACCGAGTCGGCGCTGTGGTCGCTCTACCCCGGTGAGATCACCGCGCCCACCATCGAATCCGCCGCGAGCGACGGCCCGCCCGTGTCGGTCTGCATGGAGCAGACCGGTGCCGGCCGGGACGACTGCCGCGACGACATCACCCGGGAGAACACCGATCCCGCAGCGAACGACGTGCCGGGCACCTGACCCTCGCTGCCGCGGGGCGTCGTGGTCAGACGCCCGCAGCGACGCCCACGCAGATCTCGCGGGCGGTACGACGGGAATGCCGCACCTACGGCTTGATCCGGATCTTCCCGGGGCTGTACAGCCCGCTGTGCGTGGCGGTTCCGAGGTCGATCTGAGCGGGAGTCGCGTCGACGACGGTGTCGAAGCGGCGCAGCGAGCCCCAGTCCTGACCCCAGTCCTGCGACAGGTAGGTCGACATCACCGAGGCGCGCAGCAGGACGTCCGTGATGCCGAGGAGGCCACCTTCGAGTCCGTTCTGCCACGTGTCGGTGCTCTGCAGCTTGGCGTTGAAGTCCGGCGAGATGCGGAACTTCGGGACCTCGGTGACGCCGTTGGCGTGCAGCATGGGCTGCTGGCACGGGAATGCCAGTCCGACCGCCCAGTCCATCAGCACCGGCTGGGTGGACCCGACGTACTCCTGGACCGACCGCACCTCGGGCACGCGGGGCGGGGTGACGGCGACCCAGTCGCCCTGGCTCAGGGAGAGGTCCTCGGCGACCACGCGCACCGCGACGGCGTCGGCGGGGATCTGGTCGCGCGGGTAGCGCAGGTTCCGCCACGCGGGCGTCGGCCCGACGTCGTAGGGCGCCACGCGTCCCGCGGGCACCGGGGCGCCGTCCGGACCGGCCGTGGCGTACTCGAGTTCGACCAGCTGACCGGAGTCGACGCCGTCGGTGACGCTGCGACCGGCGATCGTGCCGGCGGCGGTGACGACGACGAGCGGGTGCGCGTCGTCCGCCGCCGGCAGTCCGTACCACGCCGACGTCAACTTGCTCACCTGTTGTGCCGCAGTCGAATACGTTCCCGCGATCGGCACCCGGGCCGGGTCGAGGCCGTAGGGCAGCGGCACCGTCGAACCGTTGACCCCGGGCCGCGCGAGACGGATCGGGCGGGTCCAGTCGTAGTCGGTGCCGGGCTGCGGATTGTTCTGCCGGATCGCCTCGGCGATGATCCGGTCCGGGACGCCGTTGGGCGAGAAGCCCGACGCGCCGATGCCCCCGAGGGGGCCGAGGGGTCCCCAGGGGGTTTGACCTGGGCCACCGGGCAGCGCCGACAGGAACCCGTCGTTCGAGTCGGGTTCGACCAGGACGTCGTCGGCCATCCCGCATCCACCGACGAAGGCGCGCACGTTGGCCCAGCCGTTGGAGTACGTCGGGTACTGCCGCACGACACCGACGATCATCGACGCCATCGACACCAGGACCATGAAACCGGCGGCCAGCGGGATCGGGGCCGCGGTGAGCCGGTCGACGAGGCGCGACTCCTGGCGGTTCGACAGATGCAGCCAGAACGCCCAGGCCGCCGCCACGGCGAACAGTACGAAGAACACCGTGCTGACGGTGACCCCGCCGAGCTTGGGGACCGAATTGTTGAACGGCACACCGAAGTTGGAGACGTACCACCAGCCGTTGGTCGAGGCGAAGCACAGGGCCAGCACGAAGAGGACCAGCGAGAGGAACGTCATCCGGTTGCGCGCCGACCGCAGCACGACCGGTGACACCAGCACCGTAGCCAGCGCCGCCATTGCCGCGCCGACGGCGGCGAACAGGCCGAAGTGGTGAATCCACTTGGTGGGCGTGAACATCAGGAAGAAGATGGTCCCGAAGATGACGCCCATCAGCCGCCACGCGGGACCGCGGGCCACGCCCGGCACTCGCTTGCGTCGCAGCATCAGGAACAGCGACGGGAACAGGCACATCGCGGTGAACAGGAAGGCGACGCGGCGTTCGATCGCGCCGTCGGTCGTGGGCAGGATCAGGTAGTAGTACCGCAGGTTCTCGGTGTACCACTCCTGGCTCGGGCCGATGGCGGTGCGAATCCTGGTGGCCTCCAGCACCGTTGCGAGCGTCTGGTCGGCGAACACCACGGTGAGCACGATCGTCCCGGCGGCCAGCAGCGGCAGCACCAGCGCCCAGGTCCCGACGAGCCGGCGCCTGCGCATCACGATGCGCAGGATCGGACGACCGCCCGCGACCAGCGCTGCCACGGCGATGAGACCGGTCGGCTGGATCCCCAGGGTGAATGCGGCGGTGGTGATCGCGAGCGCCGCCGGGGTGAGCCGGCCGGAGGTGATCGCGCGCTCGATCAGGACGTAGGTGATCAGTGCGCCCGTGGCGATCTGGCCCTCGGGGCGCAGGCCGTTGTTGAACGGCATCCACGCGGCGATGAGCACCAGACCCGCCGACCACATCGCGGCGCGGCTGGTGAGAACGGCCGGCCCGAGGCGGGGCAGCACCTCCCGGGACAGCAGCAGCCAGCAGACCAGCGAGCAGATGAGGTCGGGCAGGCGGATGAAGAGGCTCGCGTCGCTCACCCGGGTCATCAACGCCAGCAGGTTGTAGTACCAGCCGAACGGGTCCTCGGGGCTGCCGAACCAGCGGAAGTAGTTCGACATGTAACCGGCGTGGTCGGCGACCCGCGCCATGCCGAGGATGTAGCCGTCGTCCGACGAGTTCGCGCCGATCACGTACCAGAGCGCGAAGCCGCCGACGACGACGGCGTCCACGGGGCTCGCCGTCCGCCAGCGCGACGGGATCAGCCGGTGCATCCGCCGCCCGTCGGCGCGGTCCAGACGCCAGAGTGCCAGCAGCGCAATGACGGTCGACACGATCGCCAGCAGCATCGCCGTCAGCTTTAGCGCGGTCGGATGCGAGGTGAACCGGGTGTCGATGGTGGCCGAGAACGTCAGGCCGGGCGGCGCCGGTCCGGTCAGGTCGGTGAACACGCCGACGATCGCGGGCCGCAGGTTCGGGTCGGCATAGCCGCTGCGGGTGGGTGATCCGTCCGGCTTCGTCAGACCGACGAAGTCGGCGAACGTGCCGTCCTGCGTCGAGGTGATGTCGATGCTCGAGCAGCCGGGGGCGCCGCCGGGCGGTCCCGCCACGCGGTCGCGGGCGACGCTCGCCACCACGACGTTGCGCACGATGACGTCGACGCGGCCGCTGCCGGCTCCCGGCTCGGCGGGGGTGACGTTGACCAGCATCGCGTTCAGCGCGGCGTCGCGACCCCGAGCAGGTGCGGTGCCGAGGATCAGGCCGCCCTTGGCGGGCAGCGTCCGGACGATCTCGCACGGCACGGTCGCGGTCAGGTCCACCGGCGACAGCGTGATCAGCGGTGCCGTCACGTTGCCGAACTGCCCCTGCTGCGGCCAGTTCAGCGTCGCGGTGGTCTGGGTGACCGGCAGCAGTGGCGTGGCGACGGCCATCACGAAGCCGATGAGGCCGGCGATCGTCGCCACCCACCTGGCGATCGTGGTGTCCTCACGCACCGGTGACGTCGGGTCCTTCACCGTCGTGCTCACGGGAGGGCCCTGATCGGTCCCGGACGGCTCCAACCGAACACTCGCGTCGAACCCTCCTCGATGACGGCGGTCGGCGCGTCGTCGCGCGGGACCACCGGGATGTAGCGCTCGATCGAGCCCCAGTCGCGGTACCAGTCGTCGCGCAGATAGGTCGGGATCGCCGTCGTCCGCAGCAGTGCCTGGATGAACAGGAACGGTCCGCCGTCGGCAGCCGACTGCCACTGGTTCGACGAGACGACCATCTGCTTGAAGTTCGGGATGATCCGGTACTCGGGCAGTTCGGCGACGCCGAGGTGCTCGGCGAACGGGCGCTGGCAGGGGAAGTTCGCGGCGGTGGCGACGTCCATCAGGATGGGCGACTGCCGGCCCAGCAGGTCCTGGGCGGTCTCCAGGACCGGGACGCGCGGCGGCGTGAAGCCGAACCACTGGTCACTCGAGAGGTTCGGGTCGTCGGCGACGATGCGGGCGACGTTGGCCTCTGGGGGAGCGGTGGTCAGCGGGAACCTCAGGTTGCGCCACGCCCGCTGGTTGAAGACGTCGATCGGCTGCACCTCGTTGAGTGCCCGGTAGGAGCCGTCGGGGCGGAGTTCGCCCCACTGCAGCTTGAGGGACTGCCCGTAGTTGAACGAGCCGTCTTCCTCGTAGTACCAGATGGCGCCCACGGCGGCGACGCTGACGATGGGACGGTCGGGCGTGCGGGGTGGCAACTGGTACCAGGCGGAGGTTGCCTTGGCGGCGACCGAACCACCGTCGGCGCCGGGCTCGACGTAGCTGCCCATCACCGGGGTGCGCTCGGGATCGAGGCCGAATGGCAGGAAGATCCGGGACCCGTTGACGCCCTCGGGCCCGAATCCGCCGCCGGTGCCCGCGGCGTACCCGACGCCGATGTTGGGCTTGTCGACCGGTCCGTCGGAGTCCGGGGTGCCGGGGTTGCCGGCGATGGGCTCCGGCGGCTCGAGGGTGTCGCTGACGCCGTTGGGCGTGAAGCCGACGGGATCCTCCCCGCCCAGTGGTCCGTAGCGCCCGAAGCGCTGCCCCGGAACGGGTTGCAGCAGGCCGGCATTGGGGTCCGGCTCGGCGAGCACGTCGTCGGCCATGGCGCAGCTGTCCCTCGACAGGCCCGACAGGATGGCGTCGGCGTTGGCCTTGGCGGTGGTGTACGCGGGGTAGCGGCCGGCCGCGGCCTTGGCCATCGATCCGACCTCGAGCACCACCATGATGACGGCGACCACCAGCAGCGGGGTGGAGGCCAGGGCCCGGTTGCGCCCGGTGTCGGCGACCTCGGTGTGCCCGGCGTAGTCCATCCGGAAGTGCAGCCAGCCCGCGAGGAGGCCGCACGCGATCGCCAGCACCAGGAACAGCGTGGTGACGGGCTGCCCCGCGATGACCGGCTGCTTGTCGAACCACGGCACGCCGTAGTTGCCGACGTAGAACCAGCCGTTGAGTCCCGAGGTCGACCAGGCCAGGACGAACAGCAGCGCCGTCACGTAGAGGGCGAGGTTGCGTCGGCTGTGCAGCCCGACGCGTGCGAATGCGAACGCGGTGACGCCGCCCAGGGCGCCGGCCAGACCGGCGAACGCACCGAACTGCACCGCCCACTTGGTGGGCGTCAGCGTCAGGAGCAGCAGGCCGATGGCCGTGGTGCCGGCCAGCCGCCAGACGGGGCCGCTGATCGTGCCGGGCACGTTGCTGCGGCGCAGCAGCACCATGAGCAGCCCGAACAGGCACAGCAGCAGGATGAGGATCGCGAACCGGCGGGTCAGCGATCCGTCCACGCTGTCCTCGACGGTGAGGAAGTAGTAGCGCAGGAATTCCTGGTACCAGGGGATGGACGGCCCGACGGCGTACTTGATGCGGACCGACTCGGCGACGGTGGCCAGGGTCTGGTCGCGGAAGACGACGACGAAGATCAGGCCCGCGGCGGCGGCCAGCGGGATCAGCTGGGCCAGTAGTCCGTCGACAGGACGGCGGGCCGCGACGGTCCCGGCGACGCGGCGCCCGCCGACGAGCAGCGGCGCGGCGGCGATCAGGCCCTGTGGGGCGATCGTCACGCAGAACACGGCAACGACGATCGCCAGCGCGGTCGGCCACGACCGGCGGGTGCTGATCGCGACCTCCATCAGCACCCACACCGCGACGACGCCGAACGCGATGAGGGGCTCCGGCCGCAGGCCGTTGTTGAAGGGCAGCCATGCGGCGATGAACACCGCGCCCGCGGTCAGCATGGCCACCCGGTTGCCGCTGAGCCTGCGGCCGAGCCGGGGCAGGACGCACCGGGAGAGCAGCAGCCACGTCGCGATGCCGGCCAATGTGGCGGGTAGCCGCAGCCAGACACCCGCGGTGCTGATCGACGCGAGGTGAGCCAGCACCGACTGATACCAGTCGAAGGGCGCCTCGGCGGCGCCGAAGTAGCGATAGTAGTTCGTGACGTAGCCGGCCTCGCCCGCGACGCGCGCGATGGTGGTGTTGTACCCGTCGTCCGAGGTCGTCGCCCCGATGACGTGCCACAGCGCCAAGGTGCCGACGACGACGGCGTCGATGAGCCAGGTCGCCGCCCCGGCGTGCCAGAACCGTCGCCACGGCCGGGGCACGCGCCGCCCGGCGGTGCGGTCCAGCAGCGCCAGCGCGATCAGCGACGTCACCGTGGCCAGGACGCCCAGCACCATCAGGATGGTCTTCAGCGCGGTCGGCACCGAGATGAACCTGGTGTCGACGTCGATGCGGGCGCTCAGCCCGGGTTGTGCCGCCACCTCCAGGTCGGTGAAGACGCCCGCCACCTGTGGCTTCTTCTCGATGGGCACGGTGCCCGACGCTCCGGGGATGCCGACGAACTCCGCGCCGACGCCGCCGACGTCGGCTCGGACGTGCAGGGTGCTGCACGCACCCGACTCGACGGCCGGGCGGGGCGCCACCGCGGCGACGGTGTCGCGGAACGCCACGGTCACCAGGTCGGACGTGGCACGGACGAAGAGGCCGTTGCGCCCGGAGTCGATGCCCGCAGGCGGGATGGTGGAGAACACCAGGCCACCCGCGGCGGGCAGCGTCGCGACGGCCCGGCAGGGGATCGAGACGTCCAGGGCCAGGGGTGCGCCCGACACCAGCGGGGCGGTGACGTCCGTGACGAGCCCGTCCGGCCCGGGGCCTTGCGGCCAGAGGATGGTCGCGGTGGTCTGGCGGACGGGGAGCAGCGGGGTGAGTGCGCAGAGCAGAAGCCCGACGATGCCCGCGATGATCGCGACGAGTCTTACGGTCCGGGCGGGCACGACGCTCAAGGGTAAGGGACGGACTCGTGTCCCCTGCGTCGCCATGCGGCGAGCCGTCAAGACAACCGCAGCGGTGCGGGACTCCACAGCCCGCTGCGCGTCTCCGTGCCCAGATCGATGCGGGCGGACTCGGCTCCCGGGTACCACGGCACGAGCCGCTGCAGGGAGCCCCAGTCGCGGAACCAGTCGTCCTTCAGGTAGGTCGGCACCGGGCTCGCGCGCACCAGCAGCTCGGTGATGCCGAGCGGTCCGCCGCCCAGGTAGTCCATCACCGGAGAGTTGGCCTCGGCGCCGAAGCGATCGGGCAGGATGCGCCACCTGGGCACCTCGGTGACGCCGTTCTGGTGGCCGAAGGGGCGCTGGCACGGGAAGGCCAGTCCGACCAGCCAATCGAGGAGCACCGGGTCGCTGGAGCCGACCACCTCCTGCAGCGTCTGCAGTTCCGGGATCCGCGGGGTGGTGACGGCGATCCAGTGCGTGGGGGACAGGTCGTCGTCGCTCGCCGTCAGGCGGACCTGGGTGGCGTCGGACGGGATGGCCGACATCGGGGCGCGCAGGTTGCGCCACGCGGGAGCCGATCCCACGTCGGCGAAGGTGAAGACGCCGCCGGGTTCGTTGCGCTGGGCCTGCTCGTCGGTGGCCCACTGCATGGTCACCTCGCCGGGGTCGAAGCGGCCGGCGGCGGCGATGACGATCAGCGGCCCACGCTGGTCCGCCGGTGGCAGCCGGTACCAGGCCGACCGGAGTCGGGCCGGCTGCTGGATGCCCGAGCGCCAACTGCCCATCACGGCGACGCGTGCCGGGTCAAGGCCGTAGGGCAGCTGCGCCCGGGAACCGTTCAGGCCGGCCGCGGCCGTCGTGCCGCCCTCGGTGCCGGGTTCGCTCCCGGTGGACTCGGAGCCGTCGGACTCGGCGAAGTTGTCCGAGCCCTGGGGTTCGGTGACGGGGTCCGCGGACAGGTCGGACGGAATCCCGTTGGCGCCGAACGCCTGTGCGGTTCCCGCGCCGAGGGCGATGCCCGCGGGCGCGCTCACCGGCTGCAGCAGGCCCGCGTTCGAGTCGCGTTCCACGAGCACGTCGTCGGCCAGGCCGCACGTCTTCCCGGTGAGGGCCTCGAGGTTGGAGCGCCCGACCGACCAGGCCGGGTACTGGTCGACCATGGCGAGGGTGAGCGAGACGACCTCGAACATCACGACGAGCCACACGACGACCGCGAATGGCGCCTGCGCCACGCTCGACCATCGCCGCGGCTTGCTCGGTTGGGTGTCCGACCGTCCGGAGAAGTGCAGCCAGGCGGCGACCAGCAGCGCGACCACCGACAGGCCGAGCAGCAGCGTCGTGAAGCCGAACCCAAAGGCGGGGAAGGCATTCGACCACGGCACGCCGAAGTTCGACACGTACCACCACCCGTTCACGGTGGCGAAGGACAGCGCCGTGGCGAACAGGACGATCGCGGTGAAGACAGTGCGGTTGCGGCGGGACTTCATCGCCGCGGAGGCCACCGCGACGGCGGCCAGGGCGCCCAGCGATCCGGCGAGTCCGGCGAACACCCCGAAGTGGTGCGTCCACTTGGTGGGGGTGAACATCATGGCGAGGAAGGCGATGATCGTGATGCCGATGATGCGCCGGCTCGGGCCGAGCGCGGTGCCCGGAATCCGTCCCTTGCGCAACGTCATCGCGACCGACACCGCCAGCGCGAGCAGCAGTGTCAGCACCGCGAAGCGGCGCGCCACCGATCCGTCCGGGCTGGTGGTGAACAGCCGCTCGTAGCGGATGTGCTCGTCGAACCAGGCCAGGCTCGGCCCGACGGAGGACTTGAAGCTGCTGGCCTGCAGTTCGGCGGCCAGGGTCTGGTCGCGGAAGATCAGGAAGATGGTGACGGTGCCCGCCGCCGCGATCGGCGCCAGCAGCGCGAGACGGCCGAACCGCGACGTGTGGGCGGCGACGATGGTCTTGAGCGGGCCGATCGCGACGAGCAGGGCGCCCACCGCGGCGATGCCGGTCGGACCGGAGAACAGGGTCAGCGCGCCGATGATGAGCGCGATCGCGACGGGAAGCAGCCTGCTGGTCGCGACGCCGCGCTCCACCGAGCACCAGGTGAGCAGAATGCCGAGCGCGATGATCGGCTCCGGGCGCAGGCCGTTGTTGAGCGGCAGCCAGAACGCCAGGAACATGCCCGCCGCGGTCCACGCCGCCACCCGGCTGTGCTTGACCGCGTGGCCCAGGCGTGGGATCACCTCCCGGCTGATCACCCACCAGCAGGCCAGGCCGATGAGCAGCGTCGGCAGTCGCATCCACACGCTGGTGGTGCTGACGTGCGCCCACACGGCCAGCAGGTCGTAGTACCAGCCGAACGGCGCCTCCGGGGTACCGAACCAGCGGTAGTAGTTGGCCATGTAGCCCGCGTTCTCGGACACGCGCGCCATGGTGAGGATGTAGCCGTCGTCGGCGGTGTTCGCGCCGACGAAGTGCCACCACACCATGACGACGGTGACCAGACCGTCCAGCGGCGACAGCGACCACCACCGCGGCGGCAGGATGCGTCGGTGCCGGACGCCGTCGGCGACGTCGAGGCGGTGCAGCGCGCCGAGGGAGATCACCGTCAGCACCACGCCGAGGACCATTGCGAGCGTCTTGAGCACCGTGGGCGAGGTGCTGTAGCGGGAGTCCACGGTGGCGGTGAAGCGCAGTCCCTCGGGTGCCGGGCCCGCCAGGTCGGTGAACACGCCGACGATCTGCGGCCGGAAGTCGTACCCGCCGCGTTCGCCGCGCAGCGGTTCTGCGGCGGCGGTCGCGTCCCCGTCGTCGGGTGTCTGCGTCAGGCCCACGAACTCGCCGGTGATCTTGTCCGCGTGCGCGGTGAACGTGATGCGTTCGCAGGCGGGGCCGAGCACCTGGCGCAGTGGCGCGCTGACCACGGGCGTGTTGCGGACGATCAGCAGCACGTCGTCGCCGACGCGCTCGATCAGCAGTCCGCGGTCGATGGCCTTGGGTGCCTGTTTGGGGACGGTCGACAGCAGGACGGTGCGCGATCCGGTGAGGCCCGCGGCAGTGCTGCACGGGATCGAGACGTCCATGCCGGTGGGGACGTAGCCGATCAGGGGGGCGTCGACGCTGGTCAGGACGCCGTTCTGCGGCCAATTCAGTTCGGCGGTGGTCTGCGTGACGGGGAGCAGCGGGGTGGCCACGGCCAGCAGCACGCCGAGGAGGCCGGAGACGATGGCGATGAGTCGCGCGGTGCGGTGGCTCGACAGCCCCGCGGATCCCTCTCGGCTCACGGCGCTTGATGTTAGTGCGGTCCCCGGTGGGGTCGCCTCGCTGGTCACTTGCGGATGGCCAACACGAACGGCCCGACGTCGGTGGTGTCCCAGCGGGGGTCGTCGAAGAGCGCGGCTTCGAGGGTCACCTGGTAGCGGCGCACGTTGGGCTGGTTGGGGTAGACGTCGCTCGCGAGCCGCAACGTGTACGTGTCGTTGGCGCCGTGCCGCATCAGGAACACCGTCGGCGGCTGCCACGGCATCCCGTCCAGGGAGGCGATCAGCTCGTCGGGACGGGTCAGCGTGGCCCAGTCCTCGATGACGGCCGACCTCTCGTCGAACTGCGCGAGCGGATTGGCGTAGTGCGAGGTGAGGCCCTGGAAGCCGTAGTAGGGGTAGAAGGCCAGGAACCCGAAGTCGGCGGTCATGACGACCGTCTCGTTGCGCGGCCGGCCGGTCGCCGCGGTGATCCGGGCGTCGACGTCGGCGTAGTAATGCTCGGCGCCGGGCGGCCTGCGGTCGGCGCGCTGACCGGACCCGTCGGTGTCGGTGTACGCGACGGCGATGTCGGTGCGCAGCACGTCGGGGATGTCCTGGCTGAAGGTCATCGCGCCGATGGCGCCGAGCACCGTCGCGCCGGCGACCACCCGTCGGCCGGTGGCGGGTTGGTAGCGCGCCACCATCGCATGGGTGGCGTGCAGGAAGCCGAACACCCCGGCCGCCGTCAACAGCACCGACAGGGTCGGCTGCAGGCGGAAGGACAGCAGGGTGGTGCCGGCGAGCGTGGCGACCATCGACAGCAGTGACCACCCGTAGACGGCCAGCACCGCGATGGCGAGGGCGCCCGCCCGTGTCGAACTGCGGGCGTAGACGACCAGCCACAGCGTGCCGAGCAGGCACAGCGCGCCCAGCAGCGTGAAGGACAGCATCGGGAAGGTGAGCTGGGCTCCGTCGGCGGGCAGGTAGTGCTGAGCGGTGCCGCTGTCGGCGGGTGCCCCGCGGGCGGCGGCGAGCAGATACGGGCCCCAGCCGATCAGGGCGATGGCACCGGAGAGGACGGCGATCACCGCGAGCCGGACCAGCGGGTCCCAGTGCCTACGCGCCACCGCGAGCAGAACCGCCATGAGCACCAGCGTGAACGCGGCGTACGCCAGCAGCAGCGTGTAGAACAGCGCGGCCAGCCCGAGGAACAGTCCGACCCCGACGACCGCGGCCCACCCGCCGGATCGGGTCCGTCCGCGCAGCCCCGACCACGCCAGTACGAAGATCGGCGGGAGCAGGACGGTGATGATCGCCGCGTACGGTTCGGTCGACGCGTAGGCCAGCGTCGTCGCGGCAGTCGCTGTGGCGACGATCAACGCGTGCTCGAAGCGGACCATCGCCGACCACAGCGCCAGCGCGACGGCGACGGCCACGGCGATCGAGATGACCGACCACGGCTTGAACGCCTCCCACGCGGGCATGCCCGAGAGGTCGGCCATGCGGCCACCGAGCCAGAACCAGCCCGGCGGGTAGTACGGCGGCAGCCCGATGTAGGTCATGTCGCGCGGCACCGCGGAATCGGCGAGCCGGGTCAGGTACTCCGTGCGGAACTGCTGGTCGACCGAGACGCCGAAGAGGTAGAGCTTCGTCGCGCCCAGCGGCATCGCAAGCGTCACCACGGTGAACGTCGACAGGAAGAACGCGCCCGCGACGCGTGCGAGCCACCGCCGCCCGCGGCGCCACAGCCAGCCCGCGGCGAAGATGCCGGCGAGCGCACCGAATTGGCCGACGGTGGTCAGCGCGTGCAGCTGGTTGCTCGAGTTGAAGGCCGGCCACTCGACGCGGGAGATGGCGACGAGGCCGACGACCGCCACCACCACCGCGATCGCTCCGGCACCGGCCATCGCCGCCGCGGACCGGCCCGCCGTCTTTACCATCCCCATCCGCGGTTGGCTCACCTCGGTTCTCGCTCGCGTGGAGTGGTCGAGGGACGTCAGATCGGCAGCTTCCGGAAGATGGGCCGCGGGACGTGGCGCAGCACCATCATCACGTACCGGAATGCGCCGGGAGCCCACACCAGTTCCTTGCCCTTGGCCGCCGACGTGACGGCGAGGTCGGCGACGTACTCCTTGTCGACCGTGAACGGCGCCTCCTTCGCGCCGGTGGCCTCCCAGTGCGCGATCGTCGTCGACGTCCGGACCTGGCCAGGCCGGATCACGAGGACACGAACACCGAACTCGCGCAACGCCTCTCCAAGACCGAGGTAGAAGCCGTCGAGACCCGCCTTGGTCGAACCGTAGACGAAGTTGGAGCGGCGGACCCGTTCGCCCGCTGCCGAACTCATCGCGATGATCTGGCCGGAACCCTGGGCGCGCATCTTCTCGCCGAGCAGAACGCCGACGGATACCGCTGCGGTGTAGTTGATCCCGGCGATCTGCACGGCCTTGCGCTGGTCCTGCCACAGTTCCTCGGCGTCGCCGAGCAGGCCGAACGCCACGACGGCGACGTCTATGTCGCCTTGGCGCCATGCCTCGTCGACGACTCCGGGGTGGCTCGCGGTGTCGACACCGTCGAAGTCGATCCACTCGACCGACTTGGCGCCCGCGGCCGTCATCGCCGCGATGGCCTCGTCACGGCGGGGATGGTTCGGCAGGTCGGCCAGCACCACGCGCGCAGACGAATTGCGCAGGTAGCGGTCCGCGATGGCGAGGGCGATCTCGGACGTTCCGCCCAGCAGCAGGATGGCCTGGGGGTTGCCCGTGGCGTCGAAAACCATTTAGAGGAGCTCCAGTCGTCGGGCCATGTCGGAGACGAAGACGCCGTCCGGATCGACCTTGCGGCGCACCGCGATCCACTCGTCGATGCGCGGGTACATGGCATGGAAGGTCTCGGCGGTGGTGCGTGAGTCCTTGGCGGTGTAGACCCGGCCGCCGAACTCCAGCACGCGGCGGTCGAGCCCGTTGAGGAATTCGTTGAGACCGGCCTTGATCGGGAAGTCGACGCACACGTTCCACCCGGGGATGGGGAAGCTCAGCGGTGCCTGGTTGCCGGGGCCGAACAGCTTGAAGACGTTGAGGAACGACGAGTGCCCCGACTGCTGGATGTCGACGAGGATCCTCTTGAACTCCTCGACCGCCTCGGTCGGCACGACCACCTGGTACTGGGCGAAACCCGCTGAGCCGTAAGCCCTGTTCCACTCGCCGAACATGTCGAGCGGGTGATAGAACTGCGTCAGGTTCTGCACCTTGCCGCGGTAGGTGCCGGACTTGCGGTACCAGAGTTCGCCGATCGGTCCGAACGTGTACTTGTTGGCCAGGCCGTTGGGGAAGACGTCGGGAAACGTCAGCAGTTGCGGGGCGTCGAACTTCAGCGGGTCCTTCTGCAGCTTCGCGGGCAACTGGTCGAGGGTGGCGAGGGACCCGCGGGAGATGGCGGCGCGACCCAGCTTCGGCGGCGCGCTGATCGCGTCGAACCACGCGCTGGAGTAGGTGTAGTTGGCCTCGCTGCCGTCGCTGTGGAAGGCGATGGTCTCGTCGAGCGTGGTGGTGACGTCGCCGTCGGCGATGAAGTACGCGGTCTCCGTCGGCGTCATCGCGATCGTGACCCGCAGGATGATTCCGGTGAGGCCGTTGCCGCCGACCGTCGCCCAGAACAGCTCGGACTCGTCGCCCTGGGGGGTCAGGTGGCGGACGTCGCCCGACGCGGTCAGCAGCTCCATCGACCGGACGTGGTCGCCGAAGCTGCCGGCGCTGTGATGGTTCTTGCCGTGGATGTCGCAGGCGATGGCGCCGCCGATCGTGACCTGGCGGGTGCCCGGCAGGACCGGCACCCACAGTCCGAACGGCAGTGCGGCCCGCATCAGCTGGTCGAGGCTGACCCCCGCGTCGACGTCGACCAGATGGCTGTCGGCGTCGATCGAGTGGATCCTGTGCAACGACGTCATGTCGACGACGAGACCGCCGCCGTTCTGGGCGTTGTCGCCGTAGGACCGGCCCAGGCCGCGGGCGATGATGCCCCTGCCGTCGGCGCGCGCGACCGCCTCGGCGATGACCTCGGGATCGGCGGGGGACAGCACGTGGGCGACGGTGGGCGCAGTGCGCCCCCAGCCCATCAGCCGTTTGTCGGTGGTGTCGAACATCGTGACGAGGGTACCGCCTGGGCCCGGCCACTCACCTCAGGCGGAAGATCACCGCCCGCTGCACCACGAAGTTGATCACCGTCGCGGTGCCCTGCGCGATCACGAACGCCACCGGCACGCGCCACGGCTTGTCGTCCCACATCGAGTAGAAGAGGTAGTTGATGCCGATCTGCACGCCGTAGGTGACGGCGTACAGCGCGACGACGGCGATGAAGCGGGTCCTGCTCGGCGGCGCCTGGAACGTCCAGCGCCGGTTGATCAGGTACGCGGTGGTGGTGCCCGCGATGAAGCTGAGGGTCTTGGCGAGGTTCACGTGCAGACCCAGCCGCAGGAACAGCACGTACAGCCCGAAGTCGACGATGGCGGACAGCCCGCCGGTGACGACGAATCGCCACGCCTGAGCGGTCAGGCTCAGGTTCGGCGACATCGGTGGCTCGGCCATCGACGCAGCCTAGCCAGTCGCGTGGCGCGCCTTCGCCGCGCCGACGCCCGATGCGAGCACCGCGATCACCAGGGTCACGGCGAGCGGCGGGAGGAACGGCACGATCGACCGTGCCGTGCCGATCGGCAGCAGGATCATCGCGAGGAACACCGCAGGCATCACGACGCGGAGCCACCACCCGGCCGGGCCGTCGTCGAGCCGGGCGTTCGCCTCGATGATGACGGCGTACACGAGCAGCAGCAGCCACATCGCGACCCAGGGCACGATCTCGTCGGCGTGAAGCCACGCTCGGGTCATGCCGACCACGAGGAGCGCCGCGACCACGACGGCGGAGACGAGCTGAACCTCCGGGACCCGGTGGGCTTCCATGGTGCCGGTCAGTCGGACGATGCCGAGCATCATCGCGAGGAGACCGGCGAGTGACAGCGACACGGCAATGCCCGCATACGCGTAACGGGCAGCGTCGCCGAACAGGTCCTGAGCGATCGCCGTCGCCCACCTGCCGTCGATGCGGGCGACGCCGGGATCGGCCGCCCGCACGGCATACCAGCAGGTCACGGCCACGACCGCCGCGACGATGATGCCCGTCGCCATCGGCCTGCCCACGGAGGCGACGCGGTCGCTCTGCGTGGTGATCAGCTCGACGCCGATGACGCCCTTGGCGGCGAATGCCAGCGCACCGATGACGGCTAGAGCGGTCCAGGGGCCGGCGTCGGGAAGGGGGTTGATCAGAAGGTCGGGGTCGGTCAGCGCCTTGGCCGTGACCGCGAGTGCGACGTAGAAGAGTCCGAGTGCGCCGACCCCCGCCAGTACGGCGGCGATCGCGGCCGTCGCGCGGGCGGGCAGCGCGTACGCGACCACCGCTGCCACGGTCAGTGCCGCCAGTCCGTAAAGGGGCCACAACCACGTGTCGATGCCCAGCGGGTCGTCGACGTAGGCGAAGAGCACCGCCAGCCCGAATGCGGTCGCACTCAACGCCGCGAACGCCGTGTAGGCGGCCAGTTGCAGGATGGTGACGGTCTCGCCGGCGCCGCGGCCTAGCGTCGACGCGACGAGGTCGCCGGTGGTGGCGCCGTGCGGTGCTCGACGACGCAGGCGAACCAGGGCGTAGATCACGGTCCCGAAGACGATCGCCCCCGCCAGGGTGCCGAGGCCGTTGCCGCCCGCACCCGCGGACATGACGACTCCCAGGGTCAACCCCGCGGCCCGCCAGCCTGCGATGGGTTGTTGATTCGGGACGGTGGTCACGTGAGACGAGTCTTCCAGGCTCGCGGGTGGTCCCGGCGCACCAAAAAGCCACCACCCGCTCACCCCACGAGAGCGGATGGTGGCAGTCCCCGAGTCGACACTTCCGTTAGTTTCCAGTTCAACGGTATGAATCCCGACCCGCGCCGGTAATGACCACACCTAGCGTCATGTGTGACCCAACCGCGCATCGGTGGGGTAGCTTCTGCCTGTGGCAGGCCATACGGTCGCGATTCAGTTCGTCCGCTCGGCCCTGGAGCCGGCCCGGGCGCGGGGACTCGACGTCCAGGTCGTGCTCGACCAGGCGGGCATTCCGTCCGACCTGCTCGCCCAGGACGCGGCCAGGGTCACCCGGTCGCAGGCCGAGCGACTGATCGTCGCGCTGTGGGACGCCACGGGTGACGAGCTGATCGGGATCGGCCCGAAACCCGTTCCGCGAGGGACGTTCCGGATGGTGACCCTGGGTCTGATCCATGCGCCCGACCTGTCGACCGCGTTGGCCAGGCTCGTCGAGTTCTCGGGCATCGGCATGGGCGTCGACGTCAGCGACATGTCCGACGACGGACGCACGGCGCGCCTGAGTTTCGCGGGCACCGGTCAGGAGGCCGAAGGGCAACTCGTCATGGCCGTCGGGATGACGGTCGGTCACCGGTTCGCGGCATGGCTGATCGGGAGGCAGATCACGTTGACGGCGGTCGACCTGCCCGGTCCGCCGCCCACCCACGCCGCTGAGTTCACGGCCGTGTTCGGCGTCGCCCCCACCTTCGACGCGCCTCAGGCGGCCATCAGTTTTGCCACGCCCTACCTCGCCGCTCCGCTGGTGCGCGGTGAGGACGAGTTGCTGGAGATGATCGGGCAGTTGCCGACGTCGCTGTTCGTCCGGCAGGACTACAAGCCCACGACCGCGAGCCGCGTCCGGAAGCTCATCGAACGGCGGGCGGTGGAGGCGGTCTCGGTGGAGGACGTCGCGAGGCCGCTGAGCGTCAGCGCCCAACACCTGCGCCGTCAGCTGCGCGAGGAGGGCACGACCTTCCGCCAGATCCGGGACGACGTCCTCCGCGACGAGGCCATCGCGGCCCTGGTGCGGGGCACCGAGTCGATCGAGGAGGTGTCGAGCAGGCTCGGCTTCTCGGAGTCCAGCGCGTTCCGCAGGGCCTTCCGCCGCTGGACGGGCAGCCCGCCGGGGTCTTACCGGCCGGCACCGTGATCGTCAGCGGCGCAGACTGCTCGCCAGTACCCGGCACAGTGCGTCGACGGCGGGACCGAAGGCATGCTCGGCGGGCGTCCCGAAGTTGACGACGATGCCGTCGGTGCGCGGTGTCTCCGGTCCCGCGTCGGGGTGTCTCGACACGGCGAGGCCCGACAGCGCGATCCCGGCCTCGCCAGCGCGACGCAACACCTCCGCTTCGCTGCCCGGCGGCAGCACGAGAAGCAGATGCAGGCCGGCCGACAGACCGCTGATGCCGACGTCGAAGGGTGCGAGCGCCTCGACCAGTCGATCGCGGCGTCGACGGTAGCGCAGCCGCATGCGACGAATGTGCTTGTCGTAGCTGCCTTTCGAGATGAAGTCGGCCATCGTCAGCTGCACGATCCCGTTGACGTGGAACTGCTGGCCGCCCTGCGCCGCCAGGACTCGGTCGACGAGGTCGTCGGGCAGGACCATCCAGCCCAGCCGCAGCGCAGGGGCGAGGCTCTTGCTCGTGGAGCCGAGATACGCGACACGGTCGGGAGCGAGGCCCTGGACCGAGCCGACGGGTTGTCGGTCGTACCGGAACTCGCCGTCGTAGTCGTCCTCGAACACGTAGCCGCCGGTGCGTCGCGCCCACTCGAGCACCGCCTTCCGGCGCGACGGGTGCAGCGGCACACCGTGCGGGAAGTGGTGAGCCGGTGTGAGGAGCGTTGCGACGCAATCGGTTCGGTCGAGGTCGGCGACGACGGCACCGTGGTCGTCGACGCCGATCGGGGTGGTGGCCACGCCGACCGCGGCGAGGGCATCGCGGAACAGGAAGAGGCCGTAGGCCTCGACGGCGATCGGTCCGCCCACGGCCCGCCCGAGGATGTCGACCGCGGTACGGGTGCCCGCCGAGATCACGATCGAGTCCGGCGTGGTGCGGACGCCGCGGACCCGGCCGAGGTATTCGGCGAGCGCCTCGCGCAGCTCGACGCGCCCGCGTGGATCGCCCATGCGCAGCGCCTCGGTGGGAGCCGTCGACAGGGCTCTGCGGGTGGACGCGAGCCAGGCCCTGCGGGGGAACTCCGCGACGTCGGGTGAGCCGGGCATCAGGTTGTGGGTGGGCGTGCCGGGGGTGCCGCGCGGGCGTGCCGGTGGCGGGGCGGCGCCGCGGTCGAGCACCCACGTGCCCGCGCCCTGCCGTGATCCCAGCCAGCCCTCGGCGACGAGTTCGGCGTACGCCTCGGCCACGGTGTTGCGGGCCAGGCCGAGATCCGTCGCCAGGCTTCGGGACGGGGGAAGCACGGTGCCGGTGGCGAGACGGCCGCTGCGGACGGCGTCGCGCAGGGCGTCGAGCAGGAGGTCGCGGGCTCCGCGCGCGCCGGGGGTGATGGCGTCGCGCAACTCGAGGTGCAGGTCGCGGGCACCGGAATCGGCCCATGAGGTCACCGGCGCATTCAAGCACGCCGTTCTCGGCGTCGGGCGTGGCGCGGTCAGGTCACCGAACGGTTCCGATTGAACTTCGGCCGGTGGTGGCAGGGGTCTGCTCTGGGAGACTGGCACGGGTCGCCCGCACCCACTCGAGGAGGACCGATCAACGGCTTCACCACCACGGAGACCTGGCACGGTCGCGTGGTGGTCGTGTCGGCATCCGGGTCCATCGACACCGAGTCCGCGCCCCGGCTCTACGGCGCGGCCGCCGTTGCCGTGCAAAAGAAGCCGACCGGGTTCGTCTTCGACTTCACCGACGTCGACCTGCTGGCGTCGGCCGGCATGCAGGTGCTGGTGACGACCATGCGGATGCTGGGGCCCACGGTCGGCTACGCGGTGGTCGCGGACGGGCCGGGTACGAGCCAGCCCCTGAGCGTCGCGGGCATCGACGACCTCGTCGACGTGGTCACGAGTCTCGACGAGGCACTGCGCCGGGTCGGCGCCGCGTAACGGCGGAATTGGCCCACGAAGAGACGCGTGGATTGCACCAGATGGGCGGTTCTTTGCGGCCTATCGTCGATGGCATGACACAGACACTCGAACACCCCACCGCCATCGACCGGCTGTCCATCTACAAGGTCGCGCCCGGCCTCTACGACGCGATGATGAAGCTGTCGACCGCGTCGGCCGCGGAGATCGACCCCACCATCGGCGAGCTGATCAAGATCCGGGCCAGCCAGATCAACCACTGCGCCTTCTGCCTCGACATGCACGTCGCCGATGCCCGTAAGCAGGGCGAGACCGAGCAGCGGCTCGCGCTCGTCGCCGCGTGGGAGGAGGCGGGCGACCTGTTCACCGACCGCGAGCGCGCCGCCCTCGAGCTGACCGAGGCCATCACCGAGCTTCACCACGGGCACGTTTCCGACGAGGTGTACGCGACGGCCGCCGCGGTGTTCAGCGAGCGGGAACTCGCTCAGGTGATCGCGATGGCCGTCACCATCAACGCCTGGAACCGGTTCAACGTGGCGACGAGGATGAAGGCCCCGCGCCGCTAGCCCGCGACGTCTGCACCAGCGTCGTCGTCCGCCCGCGTCGACGACGCTCGTGCAGAACTCGACGCGAAGCCCGCCTGCGCCAGCGTCGTTCCCGTGAGCCGAACGTGCGGTGGTGGCGGGATTTCGGCCGCAGGGCCGCCGTACTCGCACGTTCGTCGAGGGGCGGTGGCGCTCACACCCAGTACGGCACGCGGGCGCGGTACTGCTTCATCGCGAAGGCGGTCACGGTCCAGCCGACGATGGTCAGCACGATCACGACCACCCAGTGGTGCAGCTCCTGGTCGGCGCCCAGCAGCGGCGCCCGCACGATGTCCAAGTAGTGCAGCAGCGGGTTGAACTCGATGATCTTCGCCCACCCGCCGGCACCCTGATCGCGCAGCGTCTGGTCGTTCCAGATGATCGGCGTCATGTAGAACAGCAGCTGCACCAGGCTGAAGAGCAGCGGACTGATGTCGCGGTAGCGGGTGGCGAGGATGCCGAAGCACAGCGCCACCCACACGCAGTTCACGACGATCAGCGCCAGCGCGGGGATGAACGACAGGTCGGTCCACTTCCACGGCTGCGGATAGATCATCGCGATGATCACGAAGATGACGATGTTGTGGGCGAACAGGATCACCTGCCGCCACACCAGCCGGTACACGTGCACCGACAGCGGCGTCGGCAGCTGCTTGATCAGGCCCTCGTTGGCGACGAAGACGTCGGCGCCCTCGAGGATGCTGGCGTTGATCAGGTTCCAGATGATCAGCCCGAGCGTCACGTAGGGCAGGTGCTCGGACAGCTCGAGGTTGAACAGCTTCGAGTACAGCCCGCCGAGCGCGACGGCCATGGTGCCGGTGGCGATCGTGATCCAGATCGGACCGAGGACGGAGCGCCGATAGCGCTGCTTGATGTCCTGCCAGCCGAGGTGCAGCCACAGTTCCCGCTTGCCGAACCCGGACACCAGGTCGCCCCACGCGCGCGACATCGTCTTCGACTGCGCAGCCGCGTCGGTGAACGTCATCTCGCCCTACTCTCTTCGCCCCGGCCCACGTCCTTGTCGCTCCGCTCGGCCCGGCCGCCGAACCGCTCGCGTCTTCCCAACCGCCGCAACCTGATCCACTCGGCGAGACCGGCGGGGTCGCGCTGGGTCACCAGGAAGAACCAGCCGAACCGCAGCCACTCCTGGGGGACCAGCCTGCGCATGCCGCGCTGCGACTGCAGGTAGCCGCGGTTGCGGTAGGTGAAGTACCGCTTCGTCGGGTCGGGCGGGTACTGCGTGTGCATCCGCCCGCCGAGGATCGGCTTGAACTCGTCGCCGCCCTGCGGGTGCAGGTAGGTGGCGTCCAGGCAGGTGCCGAACGGCAGGCCCGACAGCACCAGTCGCCGGTGGACGTCCACCTCGTCGCCGCGGACGAACAGTCGGAGGTCCGGGACGCCGACGGCCTCCACCGCCGACGCGCGGAACAGGGCGCCGTTGAACAGCGACGCGATGCCGGGCAGGAGGTCGCTCCCGCCGTCGACGCGCAACTCCGACACCCGCCGCCGCCACACCAGACCGCGCCGCAGCGGAAACGCCAGCCGGGCCGGATCGTCCATGTCGCACACCATCGGTGACACCTGCGCCAGCCCGTGTGCAGCGGCGCAGCCGAGCAACGTCCCGAGCACGGAGGCGTCTGCAGGCCGGCCGTCGTCGTCGGCGAGCCAGACCCAGTCCGCGCCGAGCGCCAGCGCGTGCAACATGCCCAGCGCGAAACCCCCTGCGCCACCGAGGTTTCGGCGCGAGCCGAGATAGGTGGTCGGCAGCGGTTGCGCGTCGACCAGCTCGCGCACCCGCTCGTCGGCGTCGTTGTCGACGACGATCAGGTGGTCGGCGGGGCGGGTCTGACCGCTCACCGCCGCCAGCGACTCGGTCAGGGTGTCGAGGCGCCGGTGGGTGACGACGACCGCTACCACACGCTCAGCGGGCGCCGCGTCACTCACGCGGGACGTCCGTGCGCTTGTTCTCCGCGATGATCTCGCGGACGTGATGGGCGGCGTCGTCACCCTCGTAGGCGCGGACCACGTCCTCGATGCCGCCGGCCATCCGGATCGTGCCGTGATCCACCCACATCGCGGTATCGCACAGCTGGGCCAGGAACTCGTTGGAGTGGCTGGCGAACACCAGGATTCCGGAGCGTGCCACCAGATCCTGCAGACGCGTGCGCGCCTTCTTCATGAACTCGGCGTCGACGGCGCCGATGCCCTCGTCGAGCAGCAGGATCTCCGGGTCGATGCTCGTCACCACGCCCATGGCGAGCCGCACCCGCATGCCGGTGGAGTAGGTGCGCAGGGGCATCGACAGGTAGTCGCCGAGTTCGGTGAACTCCGCGATCTCGTCGACCTTGGCCGCCATCTGCTTGCGGGTCTGGCCCAGGAACATGCCGCGGATGACGATGTTCTCGAACCCCGAGATCTCGGGATCCATGCCGACGCCCAGGTCGAAGACGGGCGCCACCCGGCCGGTGACGGTCGCCGAGCCGCGGGTGGGCTCGTAGATGCCCGACAGCAGCCGCAGCAGCGTCGACTTCCCCGCGCCGTTGTGGCCGACGAGGCCCACCCGGTCACCCATCTTCAGGGACAGCGTGATGTCCCGCAGTGCCTCGATCACGACGACGTTCGAGTCGTTGCGACCGATGGTCCCGCCGGCCTTGCCGAGGAACGCCTTCTTCAGCGACCGCGACTTGGCGTCGAAGATCGGGAACTCCACCCATGCGTTCTGGGTCGAGATGTGTGGCTCCGCCACTGTCACGTCCGCCCAGCGCCTAGAGGTACTGGCCGGTCCCGCTCGAGGACCCGGGTCCCCGAGGGCCGGGCCCGGCGCCGGGGCCCCCGACGCCTGGCGGCAGCGCGCCCTGGCGCATCTGCTCGAGCTGCTGGCGCGCGGCCATCTGCTGGGCGAACAGCGCGGTCTGGATGCCGTGGAACAGTCCTTCGAGCCACCCGACGAGCTGTGCCTGCGCAATGCGCAGTTCGGCGTCGGACGGGACGGTGTCCTCGCCGAACGGCAGGGTCAGGCGCTCCAGCTCGTCGCGCAGTTCGGGGGCGAGCCCGTCCTCGAGTTCGCTGATGCTGGTGCGGTGGATGTCGCGCAGCTTGGTGCGGCTGGCCTCGTCGAGCGGTGCGGCGCGCACCTCCTCGAGGAGTTGCTTGATCATCGTGCCGATGCGCATGACCTTCGCGGGCTGTTCCACGAGGTCGGTCAGGGACTTGCCGTCGTCCTGGCCATGGACCGAGGGGCCGTCGTCGATGATCTCGAAGTCGTTGTCGTCGGTTGTCATGCGGAGTGTGTTCCCTGCCATTCGTAGATTCGATCCTTGCCGTTGTCGTAGATCTTCTTCCACGACCTCGACGCGTCTAGCGACACTAGCCCGTCGGGCATCACGAACCCTCGCACGACCGTTCTGCTGGTCAGGACGTAGCGGATGTTCAGCGCCCGCACCGCCTCGGCGACTCTGGGGTCGGTGTCGGCGTCGTCGGCATAGGCCCAGAAGATGAAGCGGTCGTACCCCGGCCCCTGCTGCTGCGGATAGTCGTAGTGGGTCCACAGCGGGTGCAGTCCGGCGACCGCGTACATCCATGCGGTGCCGTCGACGTTGGCGTTGCCGATCAGGGTGTCGTGGGCCCCGGGCAGCGCGGCGAGGTGGGCGATCGCCTCGAGGTCCTTGTCGCCGATCATCACCTGGTCGTACTTCTCGCCGATCAGGTACCGGTGCCGGGGAAGGTAGTGCCAGGACAGTCCGACGGTGGCGACGACGAGGAGCACCGCGGTGGCCGCCTGCCAGACCCGAGGCGAGGGACGCGGCGCGACCCGCCTGCACTGGTCGGCGAGGAATCGCACGCCGACGTACAGCGCAATGCCCGCCATGGGCGCCAGCAGCATGGCGACGACCGCCGAGAGGCGCCGCGGATCGCTGTAGAACAGGTCGCTGAACAACGCGGTGATCCGGCCGACCGGTCCGCCGAACGGCACCGACGAGTGCACGATCGACACGACGAGCAGCAGCCAGATCGCCAGCGGCCACCAGATCCGGCGGATCAGCAGGTAGAGCCCACCGAGCGCGGCCAGCAGAATCAGCATGTTCTGGATCGGATAGTCGTTGAGGTGCCGCGTGTGCTGCACGACGGCGTCGAACAGGACCCGCTTCCTGCTCTGGCCGGTGACGAACTCGTGTCCCGCGATGATCTCGGCCTGCTGAAGGACGCCCACGAACTGCGGCAGCAGCAGCACCACCGAGGGCACCGCCATCAGCAGCAGGGTGACGACGTCGGCCATCCGGCCGCGCACCGGTCGCCACAACCCGTCCAGTAGCCACCACGCGGCGACGAACGTCACGGTCACGACGCCACCGGTGATGTGCACGGAGAAGATGCCGAGCAGGGCCAGCACGGCCAACGGGACGCGATCGCGGTGCCGCAGCGCCGACACGACCAGGGCCATGGTGGGTACCGCGAGGCCATAGGCCGTCATGTTCGGCATCGAGGCGGTGTCGAATTCGACGTACGGCACGGCGGTGAACGAGGCCGTCAGCGCGGACGCGGCGGCAGCGCAGCCCGCCACCGTCCACTGGTCCTCGATGCGAGGCCGAAGCACGACCCAGGTCAGGGCGGCGGCGCTCACCGGGAACAGCCAGATGGCGGCGATCAGGGAGTGCAGGGTGTACGCCGTCGTGGCGGCGGTACCGGCGAGTTGGCACTGGATGGCGGCCAGCGCGTGGAACGCCGAGGGGTAGTAGAGCGCGTCCCTGGTCTCGACGTTCCGAAGTTCGCCCATGTGCGTCGGGGACGCCTGACCGGTGTCGAGGATGAACCGGATGGTGTTCGCGTGCCAGACGGAGTCCCAGTTGCTGGGGACGCTTTGCCAGTGGGTCAGCCCGCTAACGACGGCGTAGCCGATGAGCACGGCCCCCAGGATCACCCCGCCGGCGACGAACACGGCCGGTCCGCGCGCCATCGCGCGACCCTCGGCAGCGGGGTCGCGGAACCGCCGCAGCACCACCTGCAGCACTGTGACCGCGATCACGACCAGCAGTAGGGCCGCGAGCGCGGTCCACCCGTTCCACGGGACGCCCAGGGCGCCCATCGGCAGGATGGCGAGGGCCACCACGCCGGAGGTCAGGGGGGCGCCGACCGCCACGGCGACCGGCCACGTTAGCTGGCCCGCGCGCGCGACGATTGCTCCCGGGATGACCAGCAACAACCACGCCACCAGCACCCCAGCCGTCAAGCTCACTGCACTAGTATGGCTGCCCAGGTGACCCGGTTCGGCGCGGCACGGATGCGCGCGGGCACCTCCCGGGATCGCCATGGGTGGCGATTTTCAGATGCTCGAAGGTGGCTGGCATGGCATATGACGTCGCCCGGGTGCGCGGTCTGCACCCGTCGCTGGGCGACGGTTGGGTGCACTTCGATGCGCCCTACGGCATGCTCCTGCCCGACTCCGTCGCCACCACGGTCTCCACCGCCTTCCGCGGTTCTCTCACCACGGACGTCGGTCCGCACCCCGCCGCGCAACGCAGTGCCGCGGTGCTGGCCGCCGCGCGCCAGGCCGTCGCCGACCTCGTCGGTGGCGACCCCGCGGGCGTCGTGCTCGGCGCGGACCGCGCGATCCTGCTGACGTCGCTGGCCGACGCGGCGTCGTCGCGGGTCGGGCTCGGCTACGAGATGGTGGTGACGCGACTCGATGACGAAGCGAACATCGCCCCGTGGCTGCGCGCTGCGAACCGGTACGGCGCGAAGGTCAAGTGGGCCGAGGTCGACATCGAGACCGGTGAGCTGCCGACGTGGCAGTGGGAGAACCTGATCACCAAGCCCACCCGGATGGTCGCGATCACGTCGGCGTCCTCGTCGCTGGGCACCGTCACGGACCTGCGCCCGGTCATCAAGCTGGTGCACGAGAACAGCGGTCTGGTCGTGGTGGACCACTCGGTCGCGGCGCCGTACCGGCTGATCGGTCTCGACGACGTCGAGGCCGACGTGGTGGCGGTGAACGCCGTCGCGTGGGGTGGCCCGCCGATCGGCGCGTTGGTGTTCAAGGACCCGTCGCTGATCGAGTCCTTCGGATCCGTCTCCCTCGACCCGCTGGCCACGGGCGCCGCGCGCCTGGAGGTCGGCGTCCACCAGTACGGCATGCTCGCCGGCGTCGTCGCGAGCGTCGAGTACCTGGCCAACCTCGACGAGACCGCCATCGGCAGCCGTCGCGAGAGGTTGGCGGTGTCAATGCAATCCGCGGCCACGTACATGGACCGGCTGTTCGACTACCTGCTGTCCGCCCTGCGCTCGCTGCCGCTGGTGATGGCGCTCGGAGCGCCCGAGGTGCGCATCCCGGTGCTGAGCCTGGCGGTGCACGGCGTGCCCGCCGATCGCGTCGTCCGGCGTCTCGCCGACAACGGCGTGCTGGCGGTGGCCAACACCAACTCGCGCGTGCTCGACGTGATCGGCGTCAACGACATCGGGGGCGCCGTCACGATCGGCCTGGCGCACTACACGACCATGGCCGAGGTCGACCAGTTGGTCCGCGCGCTGGCCTCGCTGGGCTAGTCGGAGACGCGGAGCAATACCTTCCCGGTCACCTCGCTGGACTCCAGCCGACGGTGCGCCTCTTCCACCTCGGTGATCGGCAACTCGGCGCCGACGATGGGTCGGACGCTGCCGGCGGCGATCATCGGCCACACGTTCCCGACGACCTCGGAGATGATGGCGCCCTTGCCCGACGGGCCGTCGACGGGACGGGACCGCAGCGCCGTCGCGATCACTCCGGCGCGCTTGCCGAGCAGCTTGCCGATGTTCAGTTCGCCCGTGACGCCGCCCTGAAAGCCGATGACGACGAGACGGCCGTCGGGTGCCAGTGCATCGACGTTGCGGTCCAGGTAGGAGGCGCCCATGATGTCGAGGATCACGTCGACCCCGGCGCCGTCGGACGCGTCGCGAACCCGTTCGACGAAGTCCTGTTCGCGGTAGTCGATCAGGACGTCGGCACCCAGTTCGCGGCACGCGTCCAGCTTCTTCTCCGATCCCGCGGTGACGGCGATCCGGCACCCCATCGCGCGAGCCACCTGGATGGCGTGGGTGCCGATGCCGCTGGCGCCGCCGTGCACCAGCAGGAAGTGGTGCGGCGTCAGCCCGGCGGTCATGACGACGTTCGACCACACCGTGCACGCGACCTCGGGGAGCGCCGCGGCGGCGTGCAGGTCGACGCCGTCGGGGATCGGCATCACCTGGGCTGCTGGCACCGCGACCCGCTCGGCGTAGCCGCCGCCGGCGAGCAGCGCGCAGACCGGTTGCCCGACGCTCCAGCCGTCGACGCCCTCGCCGACGGCGGAGATCCGTCCGGACACCTCGAGGCCGAGGATCTCGCTGGCCCCCGGCGGCGGCGGGTATTTGCCGGCGGCCTGGAGGAGGTCGGCGCGGTTGACGCCGGCGGTCACCACGTCGATGACGACCTCACCGGCTCGGGCGACGACGTCGGGAACCTCCTGCCAACGCAGGTCACCGGGCTTTTCGACCACGATTGCACGCATGTCCATAACGCTACTACCCGGGGATTTCAGTCCTACTATGACGCCATGGAGGGGATCATCGCAGGGCGCACCGCGAGCGCCATGCCGGGGCTGGACATCGCGGAACAACGGTCGTGGAACAACTTCCTGGACGCCGCGCTGCGGCTCTACGCCACGTTGAACAAGGCGCTGGTGGAGTCACATCGCTTGACACTGAACGACGTTCGTTTGCTCGACGCCCTCGACAAGGCGGCGGGCGGGTCGGCCCGGATGGGCGATCTCGCCGAGGAATTGATGTCACTGCCGAGTCGGGTCACCCGGCAGATCCACCGGCTCGAGTCGCAGAACCTGGTGACGCGCTGCTCGAGCCCCGACGACGGCCGGGGGGTGCTGGCCACCATCACCGACAAGGGGCGAGAGGTACTCCGCGACGCGTTGGCGACGTATGGCGACGGGGTGCGGACGCACTTCCTGGATCGGCTGTCCCGCACCCAGATCGCGGCGATGGGGGAGAACTGCCGTCGGATCGGGGCGGGTCTGCGGTCCGACGGCGCGCCCGCCAGGCTCGGCCGCGTCTGAGCCGTTTAGGCTTGACGACGGTGGCGTGGCAGAGCGGCCTAATGCACTCGCCTTGAAAGCGAGAGTCGGCTAACACCGACCGGGGGTTCAAATCCCTCCGCCACCGCCACGAGCGTCGGCCTCCTGTTCGGCGTCGGCGTCCGGGTTGATCCAGAAGATCTGCCACGAGTGACCGTCTAGGTCGTTGAAGCTGCGGCAGATGACGCACTCCTTCACCGTGGTGGCGTCAGCGGTCTCGATCGGGTGCAGGGCGTCGAAGGCGGCCCCACCGTCAGAGCCCGAACCGCAGCCGGATCCCGTCGAACCGCTGCCGCGTCAGCGCCGAGCGTTCGTCCGGCGTGACGGTCCGGGTGTCGGCGGGGAGCGCGGCGGCGAGGTCGGCCCGCCGGACCAGCCGCGTGTGCAGGGGCACCGGGTGCCCGCCCAGCATGTGCCGGTAGGTCAGGTTGCCGCGCTCGAAGCCCTGGGTGTCCATCCAGTTGTGCAGCCCGGGATCGTCGTGGGCCAGCACCACCCGGATGCGGCCGTCGGAGTCGACGGCGGTCCGGCTGGGCGTGAACCCGACGGGCCGGTAGAGGTAGTCCATGCTCGTGAAGAAGGCGCCCATGTTCGTCAACATCCAGAGTCCGTCGTGCGCGTCGAACTCGACGATGAGCGCCTCGTCGGGGCCGAGCACCCAGTGCATGTTGACCGCCGCGCGACCGCGCAGCGCGTCGCCGTCCTCGGACGTCAACGGCGGGAACGCATTCGGATGGTCCTCGTCGACGCCACCGTGGGCGAACGGGAACTCGGGCCAGTCGGTCATCAGCCCGGTCACGAAGGTGCCCGCCCAGTCGATCGCGTCGATCATGGTCCCCGGAGTCGGCAGGGGCCTGGGTCCGTCCATGTCGACGCGCTCGACCGACAGGCGCGCGGGCGTCTCGTCCCACCGGTCGAAGCCCTGCCGGATGAAGAGCTTGCGCGATCCTGGTGTGGTGGGTAGCCAATTCCCCTCGCGCGCAGGCCCGCCGACGAACACCTCGATCGTGCCGTCGGTGGCCACGCTCAGGTCGGCACCGGTGAGGCTCGCCTCGGGCACGTCGCCGAACGGGTCGTGCAGGACGCCGGGGCCGTCGCGCCGCGGGCCCTGCACGGTCACGTTGAGGAACGGTGCGTCGCCGCGGGTGCCGCTGATGCGATAGGTCGAATCGCCGTCGATCCACGCCTGGTGGTAGGTGAAGTCGGCGCAGTCGCCGCCGAGCTTGCGGGTGGGATGGCAGAACGCGTGCAGCTGCGGGAAGCGCGGGTCGCGGGTCTCCAGCGCGAGGTCGAACGCCTGGCCGAGGTTCTGGGTGAGGAAGCGGAAGCCGTCGGCGCGCTGCAGGTCCGAGGCCGGGTTGCGGTCCTTGAACGCGTGGTCGCCGGCGTCGCGCAGACGGTCGCAGAACGCGTGCCACGCGTCGCGCAGCTGCTCGTCGGACCCACCGTCGCCGAACGCCATCACCGCTCCAGCATCGCCGACACGGTCGCGCACGCGCGGCGGGCGGCCGCGGCCGAGCCCTCGGCGTCGACGCGGGGGCCGATCAGTTCGAGGTCGAAGCCACCTCGGTACCCCAGGTCGAGGACGTCGCGGACGAACCGTTCGATGGGGACGGCGCCGTCGCCCGGCACCGCGCGCGCCGGCAGCGCACGGTCACCGAGGACGTAGTCGCTGAGCTGAATCGACCTGATGCGCGGCAGGATTCGCGCCACGGTGTCCATCAGCCCGGCCTCGGTCCAGCAGTGGAACAGGTCGACGACGACGTCGAGTCCGGCCATGTCGGCGAGCGTCTCGGTATCGCGCAGGGTGTGGGCGACGTGGATGTCGGCGTAGAGCGCCGAGGCGTTCTCGATCGCCAGTGCGACACCGGCGTCCGCGGCGCGCGCGCGGCAGGGCGCGACCGCCGCGCAGAAGCGTTCGGCTGCCTCTTCCCACGTCGCGGTGCCGCGGCCGCCGGTCAGCAGGTAGACGCACCGCGTGCCGATCGCGGCGGCGGCGTCGACGACGCGGTCGAGCCGTTCGGCGGAGGAGAACAGGTGGAACACGGTGTCGACGGCGTACCCGCGGCGGGCGATCAGCGGGGCCAGGCCGGGGTCGGTCAACTGCGTGTCGACCAGGCTGAGCCGCCGCAGCCCGAGCGCCGTCCAGTGTGCGTCGTACTCGTCGAGATCGGCACCGAGGAAGCCGACCGCGTGCAGCGAGAGCCGCGGATCAGTCACGGTTCTCGACCTCGACGCCGAATCGCTCTCGGAACGGCCTGAATTCGTCGTGCAGCGCGGCGAGGTCCTCGCCGATGTCGGTGAGCAGCGACGTGGAGTAGCGGAACGTCCCATGCCGGTCGCCGCGGTTCTCCGCGAGGTAGGTCCGCATTGCGTGGTCGCCATCGGCGGTCAGGTCGCGTCCGCTGAACTCGTAGAAGCGGCCGACGGTGCCGACGGGGTCGGCGACGAAGTCGGTGTAGCGCACGTGCAGGATCCGCGGGTCGTCGACGAGCGGGTTGGTCATGGTGTTCGCCACGCCCGCGCGGGTCATCCCGAGGTGGTCGCGCGCGAGGTCGCGCAGGTCGACCGGACCGACGATCCCTTCGAGGATGTCGGCCATCATCATCGTGCGCGACGCCGCGACCTGGACGGGGTCGCGGTGCAGCCACACCAGGGTGGCGTCGGGGTAGGCGGCGAAGAACTCGGCGAGCCGGAACCCGTGAAAGCCCTTGAGCACCCAGCGCTTCGGGGTCCGGCCGAACTGCAGGTGCTGCAGCATCGCCCGGTGTATCGCGTACTGCGCGGCCGCGTCGGTGGGCAGTCCGGCGACGAGGGTCTGCATGGGCACGCGCCACCACGCGGTGGGCGTCATGACGCGGAAGTCGAAGGCCCAGGTGCGCTCGTCCTCGGGCAGCCCGTCGCCGAGCATGTCGTTGTAGGGGTGGCTGTGCAGCCACTTCGGCATCTTCGCGTTGATCTCGCGCCAATCGTCGTCCGCGCGCGCCCGGCGGCCGTCGTCGGGGGACAGGCCCGGTGGCGGCGACGGGTACATCACCTCCCAGAACCGCAGCGCCCGCGACGCGGGGTCGACCGACATCAGCGCATGCATCAGCGTCGTGCCGGACCGCGGCTCGCCGGTGGCGAACATGGGCCGGTCGATCTGCTCGTCGGCGATCGGATGGCGGCTGCGATCGGCGAAGAACTCGAGCCGCGACGTCAGCAGCCAGCGGCACGTCTCGGCGGCGCGGCGGCCGCCGCCGTCGTCCAGACCGAGCGTGTTCAGGTGGTCGACCGCGATCGAGAAGCGTTGCGGCAGAGTCGGATCGCCGTAGACGGACAGGCCGGTTTCGGACTCCGCCTGGGTCAGCATCGCGTCGGCGTCAAGAGCGTTCACGACTGCCCGCACAGCCGCAGCAGCTCGTCCTCGGTGGCGCGCACGTTCGCGGCCGACGCGGCGGCGTGGCGGACGCCGGCCATGGCGCCGTAGTCGAGGATCTTCGGCACGCGCAGTCCGGCGTCGACGAACTCCTTGATGCGCGCCGCCACCCGGGTCGGCGATCCGTGCGGCACCATCGCCAGCACCGCCTCCGGGTGGACGCGGGCGAGGAAGTCGACGATGCGCTCGCGGGTGAGTGTTCCGGGGTCGATGTCCTGAAAGCCGCGCCAGCGCTCGCCCATCGGGTGCTCGAAGCCGTGGTCGGCCAGTGTCTTCGCCGACACCTGCAGGAGGAAGGCCTTCACCAGGGGCGCCTGGACGATGTCGGCGAGCGCGTCGTCGTCGCCGATGAGACACACCTGGATGAAGGCCGGCGTGATGGCCAGGGGGTCGCGGCCGGCCCGGTCGGCCGAGGTCCGCACGGCCGCGAGCATCTCGGCGTAGTGCTCGGGCGTCCACGCACCCGCGGGCCACCAGCCGTCCGCGTGGCGCCCGGTGATCTCGAGCATGCGCGGGCCACTCGCGCCGATCCAGATCGCGGGTGGCCGTCCGCCGTACGGTTCGGTGTCCAGCCGGGCGTGCCGTAACCGGTAGAACCGGCCGGAGAAGTCCACCGGCCCGTCGCCGTCCCACAGCGCCCGGATGACCCGCAGGGCCTCCTCGAAGCGGCTCACCGGATGGTCGAAGTCGAACCCGTAGGGCACGACGTTCTCGGTCTCGCCGCTGCCGAGGCCGAGGATGAACCGGCCCTTCGCGACGTGGTCGATGGTCAGCGCGCTCTGCGCGAGCATCACCGGATGCCGCCGGACGGTGTCGACGACGCTGGTGGCCAGCGGCACGGTATGCGTGAGCGCCGCTGCTGCGGCGGCCACCGCCATGCCGTCGAGGTGGCGGTGCGGTGACGGCGACGCCTCGGCGAGGTCGGTGAACTCGGGTGTCCATATCGAGTCGGGCCAGAAGCTCACCATGTGGTCGGGCAGCCACACCGAGTGGTACCTCGGGTCGTCGAGGAGTGCCAGTGCGTCCAGGTCGAGGGGCAGCGTGGTGCGGAAGAACGCCGCGGGCTGAACCTTCACGCCCGCGATGCTAAGCGACTGCCCAGCATCGTCGGATGGGATTGCGGCTATTCGCCGGTGAACTCCGCAGGCCGCTTCTCGAACATCGCAGTGATGCCCTCGGTGAGGTCCTTGCTGGCCATGAACGCCGAGTTCCAGGCCGCGACGTACCGCAGGCTCGCCGACACCTGCGCGGTGCGCTGGTCGTCGAGCACGTCCTTCACGCCCTGCACCACCAGCGGCGGGTTGGCGGCGATCTCGCGGGCGGTGGCGTGGGCCGCGGCCAGCGAGGCCTCGGCGTCGGGGTAGACGTCGTTGACCAGCCCGATCTTCTCGGCCCGCGCGGCGTCGATGTCCTTGCCCGTCAGCGCCAGTTCCCGCAGATGCCCCTCGGACAGGATCTGCGGCAACCTCGCCAGCGAGCCCACGTCGGCGACGATCGCGAGCTTTACCTCGCGCACGGAGAACTTCGCGTCGGCGCTGGCGTAGCGGATGTCGACGGCCGAGATGAGGTCGACGCCGCCGCCGATGCACCAGCCCTGGATCGACGCGATGACCGGCGTCCGGCAGTCCGCGACCGCGGTGATCGACTGCTGCATGGAGCGTAGCCGGGCGTGGAAGTCGGCGCGCGGCTTGGCGAGCGCGCCGCCGGCCATCATCGAGCCCATGGTGTCGCCCATCGCGGCGAGATCGAGGCCGTAGCTGAAGTTGCGGCCCGATCCGGTCAGGACGATGGCCCGCACCTCGGGGTCGGCGTCGAGACGCTCGAACGCCACGGGCAGTTCGGCCCAGAAGGCGGGGCCCATGGCGTTGCCCTTGCCGGGCCCGGTCAGCGTGACTCGGGCGACGCGGTCGTCGACGTCGACGGTCATGGATTCGTAGGTGTCGCTCATGGACGTCACGCTAGCGGGCTAGGGCGGGCCGCCGGCCAGTAGCTCGCCGAGCGTGACGTCCGCCGGCGTGAACTGGCACAGCGCGTCGAAGGAGATTCGCAGCATCTCCATCTCGTCGGCGGGACTTCCCGTCGGCGGTATGCCCATGACCTCGGTGAGCGTTGCGGTCTGATCCTCGGGCGCCAGTTCGATGAACTCGCCGCACGTCACCGACTGCGCGTCACCCGGAGGGGCCGACGGCGTCCCCGGGGTGGACGTCCGCGGGCTCGACGTCCGCGGTGACGTGGACGTCGACGACTCGCGGGTCGAGATGCTGGCACCGGGTTCGGTGGTCATGGCGACGGTCCCCGGCACGGTGGTGCTGCATCCGGCGGCGACACCGACGGCCAGCAGCGCGGTCGCCACGACCAGGGCTCGAGACGTCATCCGAGCAACGATAGGCGTTAGACCCGCTGAAGGTAGAAGTACAGGTGGCGCGGCGTGCCCGAGGTCGTGTCGAGCGCGCCCTTGCCGTTCATGATGCCGACGACGGCGTGCTCGTCGACCTTCTTGAAGTGGTCGTGGACGGGGGCGCCGTCGTAGACCATCGAGGCCAGCACCTCGCCGCGGAACTCCTCGAGCCAGAGACTCGCCTCGCCCTTCATCGCCTCGGTGTTGGAGAACTTGTTCCCCTCGGCGTCGAGGCACACCAGCGGCTTGGCGTCGGCGGCCGACACGAACGTCTTGCCGAACCAGTTGAGCCGGTTCATGAATCCGTTCGACCGGTGCCCGGTGTCGAATTCGCCGCCCTTCCACTCGCCGAGCATGAAGTCGACGGTGGTCGGTTCGAGCGTCGCCCAGAACTCGTCGAGTTCTGCGTCGGCCAACCGGTCCGTGCGCGCGATCAGCTGCTCGAATGTCGCGCGGGCGGTCGTCTGCTGTGTCGTCTGGGCTGTCATCGCCGTCCTATCCATCGGGTTGCGAACGCGAGGAACGCGTCGTTCTCATGCCGTGCGGCGACGGTGACCCGCACGCCGTCCCGTCCGTAGGGGCGGACGAGCAGCCGGCCGTCGGCCGCGGCGTTGACGAAGTCGTCGGTCCGCTCGGCCAGGGGGAGCCAGACGAAGTTGGCCTGCGACGCGGGCACCTCGAAGCCCGCGGCGCGCAGCGTGTCGGTGACCCGGACGCGCTCGCCGACCACGACGTCGGTGCGCGCCAGCAGTTCGTCGGACGCCTCGAGCGACGCGATCGCGGCCGCCTGCGACACGGTGGTGGCGGTGAACGGCACGTAGACCTTGTTCAGCGCCACGATGACGTCCGGATCGGCCACCGCGTAGCCGACGCGCAGCCCGGCCAGCCCGTACGCCTTCGAGAACGTGCGCAGCACGACGACGTTCGAGTGCTCGCGGACCAGGCCGAAGCTGTCGGGCAGCATGTCGTCGCGGATGTACTCCACGTACGCCTCGTCCAGGACGATCAGGACGTCGTCCGGTACCGCCTCCACGAAGCGGGTCAGTGCGGCGGGGTCGACGACGGTGCTGGTCGGGTTGTTGGGATTGCAGACGAAGATCAGCCGGGTGCGGTCGGTGACGGCGGCGAGCATCGCGTCCAGGTCGAAGGTATGGTCGCGCAGCGGGACCTGAATGGGCGTCGCACCCGCGGTGCGGACCTGCAGCGGGTAGATCTCGAAGCTGCGCCACCCGAACAGCACCTCGTCGCCCACCGAGGCGGTGATCTGGATGAGCTGCTGGCACAGGCTCACCGATCCGCATCCGACGGCGATCTGCTCGGGCGCGAAGGAGCCGCCGTCGAGCGTCTTGGCGAGGCAGTCGCGCAACTCGACGTACCCGTTGTCGGGGTAGCGGTTGATCGTGTCGGCGGCGGCGGCGATCGCGGCGCGCACGCTGGGCAGCGGGCCGTCGACGGTCTCGTTGCTGGCGATCTTGATGGCACCCGGCACCGTCCGGCCCGGCGTGTAGGCGGGGAGATCGGCCAGCAGGGGGCGCAGGCGGGCAGTCACCCGGTCAGTCTAGGGAACGTCGGGATCTGCTTTGCCTTCCCGTCACGAGGCTGTGTACGCTTTCCCCTCGGATCGTCGGGAGGCGTGCCAGAGCGGCCGAATGGGACTCACTGCTAATGAGTTGTCCGTCTTAAAGCGGACCGGAGGTTCAAATCCTCTCGCCTCCGCCACACTGGCCCGCGGCCAGAGTGAACAACTGAATATGCAAGCGCCCGTAGCTCAACGGATAGAGCACTTGACTACGGATCAAGAGGTTAGGGGTTCGAATCCCTTCGGGCGCACGCGTGAGATCGGATCAGCCCGGACCCCTGCAGGGGTCCGGGCTCTTTCATTTTGTGGTCACCCGGCCGGCTTGCGCCGATCGAGCGCAGTTGCTGGCGAGACGTTGTATCTTCGACCCACTCAATTGTCGTAGGGGTCAAATATGGCGGTGCCGCATATCAGTCGTCGACTCGGCGGGCGGCCTTCTCGTCGCGCTGACGGGTCTGCGGTTCGACACTGGTTCGCGGTCGGTGCCGCGTCTGCGGGTGTGAGCGCGGCGCTCTTCGGACTTTCGCTGACGGATTCGTACGTCAGCGTGGCGCTGGCCGACGAGTCCTCGGCGGGCTCCGGAGGTTCTCCCTCGGATGGGCCGCCGAGCGGTGCCGGCTCGTCGACGGCGGTATCCGAGACCGCCGGACCGTCGCCCTCCGTCGCCATGAAGCCGAACTCCACCCCGACGACGGTGGGCTCGGTATCCCCGAGTTCCCTCAAGGCCAAGGACGCGAAGAACGCGAAAGCCAAGGACGCCAGAGTCAAGGACGCCAGGGACGCCAACGACGGGACGGGCTCCGAAGACGCGCAGACCGACGGTCCGCAGATCGCAGCAGTCGACGCACGCGCCCGAAGGAACGACGCGCCGAGCGTCGTGCCCACTGCGGCCACGTCCCCGGCAATCAGCGCGTCGCCGCCGACGAGGGTCGCCGCCGTGGTCGGCACTTCTGCCGCTCCGACCGACTCCCCGTCCGAACCCGCCTTGCCCATGTCGGTTTCGGTCGCCGCGGTGGCCACCAACGATCGCGTGCCGCCGTGGGCGCTTCGGGTCACGGCGCCGGAAAGCGCCCGCACGCAGGTGATCAACTCCCAGGTGACGAGGTGGACGACGTCGTCGCTCGGGTGGATCGATTCGCTGCCGGTGCCCGACGCGCTGAAGTGGCATCTGGAGGGCGCGTTGTGGACCGCCCGACGAACGTTCCTCAACCAGGCGCCGACGGTGGCTCCGGTCACGGTGACCGGTTCGGGCGGCACGACGGTCACCGGTCGTGTCGATGCGATCGATCCCGAGGGCGACCTGATCGTGTTCCGGCTGGTGCGCGGTCCGTCGACGGGAACAGTGCAGCTGAACCCCGATGGCACGTTCAGCTACATCCCGGGAGCGGGCTTCACCGGGGTCGACACGTTCGTGATCCAGGCTCGGGATCTCGGCCTGCACGTGAACCTGGTCGACCCGTTCCGCGGGGTGGGGACGGCGGCCGACGCGCTGGTGAACCAGGGCGCCGTCACGTTCACCTTCGACTACACGTCCGGCTCGCAGTACTGGTCCGCAGATGCTCGAAATGCATTGCAGGAGGCGGCGAACGACGTCGCCGCGTACCTCCTGGTGAAGGCGCCCGTCGTCATCGACTACGAGGTCACGGGGCTGTCCGACGCCGCCGAGGAAACGCTTGCCTCGGCGGGAAGCGACCTGGTCGGTGACGAGCCGGGATTCTGGCGGACGGTGGTGCAGCACGAGATCATCTCGGGCGTCGACTCCAACGGCATGGCAGCCGACGGCGAGATCGAGTGGAACTGGTCCTACCCATGGGCGCTCGGCGACGACGTCGATGCCGGCAGTTACGACTTCACGTCCACGGCGATGCACGAACTGCTGCACTCCCTCGGGTTCCTGTCCTACGTCGACGCGCCCGGTTCGAACACCGACAGGGCGTGGACGCTGTTCGACCGGTACGTCATGACCGCGGGCGGTACGAGGCCGATGGGAGACGACTTCAGGTGGAACGGCAACTTCGATCCCCGTCTGACGGGAACGGGCGGTGGGTTCTTCTTCGGCGGCGCCCACGCCGTCGCGGCATACGGCGGACTACTCGTCCCGCTGTACACCCCGAACCCGTGGGAGGACGGCAGTTCGATGTCGCACCTGGACGATTCGACCTTCACCGGATCGAACCAGCAGTTGATGAATGCGCGCACCGGCACCGGGCTGGGCGTGCGGGTTCTCAGCCCCATCGAGATCGGCATCCTCCGCGACCTCGGTTACGACGTCGTGGTGCCGCAGGCGCCGACCACGACGCTGGCACTGGCCGGCGTCATCGTCATCGGTCGGCTCCGTACTAGGCAGGTGCGCGCCGCGAGGTGACGGCAGTGCTCGCCTGCGATCATGACCACATGACACCACCCGTGATCGAACGCTGGCACCACTTCATCTCCGGCGGGCACGACCCCGGAGCCCTCGACGCGCTGCTCGCCGACGACGTGGTCTTCCACTCCCCGGCCCTGTTCTCACCGCAGGAGGGCCGTGCGAAGACCGCGATGTACCTGATGGCCGCGGCGAACGTGTTCGGCGACACGGACTTTCACTACGTCGGCGAGTGGTGTGCCGAGCGCTCGGCGGTCCTCGAGTTCGCCGCCACGATCGACGGCAAGTACGTCAACGGCGTCGACATGATCGTCTGGGGCGATGACGACCGGATCACGTCCTTCAAGGTGATGATCCGGCCCTTCTCCGGCCTTCAGCTGGTGATGGGGAAGATGGCCGCGCTGCTGCAGCCCAGCTGAACGTGGGCACGCAACTCGTCCGCCGACATCGGCCTCGCGAAGTAGTGCCCCTGCGCGACGTCGCAGCCGTACTCGCGGAGGCGCTCGGCGGTGGCCGCGTCCTCGACCCCCTCCGCGACGCAGGCCACACCGAGCGCGTGCGCCAGGTCGATCACCGACCGGACGATCGCCGCTGCGCGGGGGCTGTGCAGCACCGGCGAGATGAACTGACGGTCGAGCTTGAGTTCGTCGATCGGTAGGTCCCGCAGGTAGCTCATCGTGGCGTAGCCCGTGCCGAAGTCGTCGATCGCGATCCGCAGCCCGTTGTCCCGTAGGCGCTGGATGACCGTGGCTGCACGGCGGACGTTGGCCAGCAGCAGGTGTTCGGTGATCTCGACCGACAGCGCGGCGGGCGGCAGCCCGGCCCCCTCGAGCGCGACGGTGATGTGGTCGGGCAGCTCCAGGTCGTCGAGCGACGGCGCGAACAGGTTGATCGCCACGGGCAGGTCGCAGTGTTCCGAGTCGTACCAGGTGGCCGCGTCGTGCACCGCCCGGTACAGCACCAGCTCGGTGACCGCACCCATCAGCCCGTTCTGCCGCACCAGCGGAAGGAACTGGTTCGGGGTCAGCACGCCGTACTCGGGATGCGGCCAGCGGACCAGTGCCTCGACGCCGACCGTGGTGCCGGTCGACAGGCTGATCTTGGGTTGGTAGACGAGGTCGAGTTCGTCGTCGTCGATCGCCCGCCGCAACTGGCCGAGCAGTTGGATCCCCGCCACGGGGGCGCGTCGGCGCTTGCCGCCCGCGGACTGCGACGTCCGCAGCTCGGCGCGGTCGACGTTGCGCATGTCGGGCGTGAAGACCTGGACGCCGCCGACGCCCGCCTGCCTGCCCGCGTACATGGCGACGTCGGCGCGCTGGAACAGTTCGTCGGCCGTCAGTTCCTCGTCCTCCACCGGCGGCGCGGTGGCCAGCCCGACACTGGGGTGGATGTAGACCTCCTCGCCGTCGAGGAAGAAGGGGCGGTCGAACACCTCGATGACGCGCTGGGCGATCTCGTCGGCAGGACGGGGTCCGCCCTCGATCAGGATGGCGAACTCGTCGCCGCCGAACCTGGCAAGGGTGTCGCCGCGGGGCACCACGCCGGTGAGCCGCTCGCCGACGGCACGGAGGAGCGCATCTCCGGACGGGTGGCCGAGGTGGTCGTTGACGAGCTTGAAGTCGTCGAGGTCGAGCGAGAGCACCGCGACCTCGCGGCCGTCCCGCTCGCGCAGTTGCATCGCGTGGTTGAGCCGGTCGGTGAAGAGCAGGCGGTTGGCCAACCCGGTCAGCGGGTCCTGCAGCGCTTGCTCGGCGACGACGTCGAGCAGTGTGCGATTGTCGACGAGGACGGTCAGCTGCCGCGCGACGGCGGCCAAGATCAGCACGCCGCCGGACGCCACGATCACGTGTGTGGCGCTAGACGACCGCCACAGGTCGATCGAGCCGACAGTAGCGGCGATCACGAGCGGAACGTAGGGCAGCCAGAACCCGAACCTGGACCGCTCCACGTCGGCGGGGATCTCGACGCCGGGTGTACGGGCCGCCTGCAGTGCGCTCGCGCCGACGAGCAGCAGGCCGAGAGCCCAGCCGACCACCAGGGCATCGTCGGCGGTTTGCCCGCGGGCGCTGAAGTACACCAGTGCGCTGTCGGTGATGGCCACCATGGTCAGGCCCGCGGTCACCGTGCCGAGGACGATGCGGTGGCTTGGCAGCGCGGTCGTCATCACCAGCACGCAGACCGCCACCACCAGCACGTCGGTGATCGGGTAGGCGACGGCGACCACCAGCGCTTGCCGGGTCTGATCGCTGGTCGCGAACACGTCGCGCAGGACCAGGACCCAGGAGATCAGGAACAGCGACGCGGTGATGACCGTCGCGTCGAGCAGCGCCCGGATCCCCGTCAGATGGCGGGCACCGGCCGTGCCGAGTGCGGCGGCGAGGACGCCCACGGGCAGCAGCAGGTACGCCGCGTCGGCGATCGACGGCGACTCGAGGGGCGTACCGACGACGAGGGTCTGGTAGGCCCAGATCAGATCGCCGACCACCCAGCCGAACAGTCCGACGGCGAGCAGGGTCCACGCGCGCCGGCGGAGTCGAGTCGTCCGCCAGGCGGCCCACGCTGCGCACCCGAAGGCGAAGGTGCTGAAGACGACCGAGCCGACGTCGTCGACGACCCGGGTGACCGCCGGCCCGCCCCACCCGGCGAAGAGCCAGGCGGCAAACACCGTCAGCGTCGCCGCCATCGCCCATATGAGCGGACCTAACTTCAATCTGAGCACTGTGTCCCCCCAGTTGAGGGCAACTCTTCGCCAACATCGGAGTGATGTCAAGAACGTGGAATCGACGCGGCCGAAGCATCTAGTACGGCTAACAGCAACGTACAGGCAAGCTCGGTCAGGTTTTGCGGCGATATTCTGACGGGGTGCGCCTGCTGTTGATCGCCGACACCCACGTCCCGAAGCGAGCTCGCGACATCCCCGCCGCCGTGTGGGACGAAGTCGACCGGGCCGACGTGGTGGTGCACGCGGGCGACTGGGTCGAGCCGGACCTGCTGGACCGGCTGGAGGCACGCGCGCAGCGCCTGGTCGCGTGCTGGGGCAACAACGACGGCGACGAACTCCGCCGGCGCCTGCCCGAGCGCGCCGACGTGACGCTGGACGGGGTCAGGTTCGCGGTGGTGCACGAGACGGGTCAGTCCGCCGGTCGGGACGCCCGGATGGCGCGGCTCTACCCGGACGTCGACGTGCTGGTGTTCGGGCACTCGCACATCCCGTGGGACGCGACCGCCGAGACGGGACTGCGGCTGCTCAATCCCGGCTCCCCGACGGACCGGCGGCGCCAGCCGTTCTGCACCTACATGACCGCGACGGTGTCCGACGGCAGGCTCGGCGACGTCGAACTGCATCGCCTCTGAGGCGACGCGCGGCGTCGTTTTCCCGCGTTCGCCGAGCGCTGATGGCAACCTCGACGTCATGGAGCACAAGCCGCCGACCGCCGCCATCGAGACCGCGCACGCCGCACACCTGAACGGTCTCCCGTTCGACGACACCCGCGACTTCGCCGACGCGGACCGGGGTTTCATCGGGGCACTCGAACCCTGCGTCGTCACCGCCGCCGACGGTCGGGTGGTCTGGGACAACGACGTGTACTCGTTCCTCGGGGGAGATGCGCCCACGAGCGTGCACCCCAGCCTGTGGCGACAGTCGACGCTCGCCGCCAAGCAGGGCCTCTACGAGGTGGTCGAGGGGATCTATCAGGTCCGCGGGCTCGACCTCTCGAACGTCAGCTTCATCGAGGGCGACACCGGCGTCATCGTCATCGACCCGCTCGTCTGCACCGAGACCGCCGCAGCCGCGCTGGCGTTGTACCGCACGCACCGCGGCGACCGGCCCGTCACGGCCGTCATCTACACCCATAGCCACGTCGACCACTTCGGAGGCGTGCTCGGGGTGACGAGCCAGGCCGACGTCGACGCGGGGACCGTCGCCGTGATCGCCCCGGAGGGGTTCGTCGAACACGCGGTGCAGGAGAACGTCTACGCCGGTACGGCGATGGCGAGGCGGGCGTCCTACATGTACGGCACCGTGCTCGACCGCGGGCCGCGCGGTCAGGTCGGCTGCGGGCTGGGCCAGACGCCGTCCACCGGCGAGGTCGCGATCATCGTGCCGACCATCGACGTAACGACGACCGGCGAGACCCACGTCGTCGACGGTGTCGAGATCGAGTTCCAGATGGCGCCCGGCACCGAGGCGCCCGCCGAGATGCACTTCTACTTCCCGCGGTTCCGCGCGCTGTGCATGGCCGAGAACGCCACCCACAACCTGCACAACCTGCTGACCCTGCGCGGCGCACTGGTCCGTGACCCGCACGGCTGGTCGGGCTACCTGACCGAGGCCATCGACACCTTCTCCGACCGGACCGACGTCGTGTTCGCGTCGCACCACTGGCCGACGTGGGGCAGGGAGCAGATCGTGGAATTCCTGTCACTGCAACGCGATCTGTACGCATACCTGCACGACCAGACGCTGCGTCAGCTCAACCAGGGCCACACCGGCATCGAAATCGCCGAGACGTTCCAGATGCCGCCGGCCCTGGAGCGGGCCTGGCACGCGCACGGCTACTACGGTTCGGTGAGCCACAACGTCAAGGCCGTCTACCAGCGGTACATGGGCTGGTTCGACGGCAACCCGGCGCGGCTGTGGGCGCATCCGCCGGAGGCCATCGGCCCGCGCTACGTTGAGGCGATCGGGGGACTCGACAGGGTCGTCGAGGTGGCACGCGCGGCGTTCGACGACGGTGATTACCGTTGGGCGGCAACCCTGTTGGACCACGCGATCTTCACCGACGAGAACCATCGCGCAGCCCGCGACCTCTACGCCGACACCCTCGAGCAGCTGGCCTACGGCGCCGAGAACGCGACGTGGCGGAACTTCTTCCTCTCCGGTGCCACCGAGTTGCGCGGGACGAACTTCGGCACGCCGACCCAGGCGGCGTCGTCGTCGATGCTGTCGCAGCTCACCCCGGAGCAGATGTTCGACGCGTTCGCCATCAGCGTCAACGGGCCGCGGGCGTGGGACATCGACCTCGCGATCGACGTGCTGTTCACCGACGTGGCCACCAATTACCGCCTGACGCTGCGCAACGGCGTCCTGGTCCACCGCCGGGTGCCCGGGGAACCGGTGACCGCGCAGGCGACCGTCACGCTCGCGACCAAGGCCCGGCTGCTGGCGTTCGTCGCGGGCGACACCACCTCCCCGGGGGTGGAGGTGACGGGCGACCCCGACGCGCTGCCGGCGCTGCTGGGCGTACTCGACCGTCCGGACCCCGCGTTCGACATCGTCACGCCCTAGCGATTCGTGCACGCGCAGCCGCGCTCACCGCGGCTCCGCGTGCACGAATCGCGCGCGTGGCTAGGGGATGCCGCCGTCGGCCCGCAGGATCGACCCCGTGGTGAAGCTCGATGCGTCCGACGCGAGGAACAGTGCAGCGCCGACGATCTCGGAGGGTTGGCCCGGCCGCCGCACCGCGAGGTGCGAGAACGAGTCGCCGCCCACGTCCCACGCCTTGCTGACGTCGGTCAGGAACGGTCCGGCCATCAAGGTGTTGACCCGCACGGTCGGACCGTAGGCCTTCGCGAGGCCCTCGGTGAGTGCGTTCAGGCCTGCCTTGGCCGCGGCGTAGGGCAGCATGTACGGGTCCGGGCGCAGCGACCCGGTCGAGCTGACGTTGATGATCGAGCCGCCGCCGTCGGCGACCATCCGTTCGCCGATCAGCGACGACAATCGGAACGGGCCCTTGAGGTTCAGGTTTACGACGGCGTCGAACAGCTTCTCGGTGACCGACGACAGCGAGTCGTACAGCGGGGACATGCCTGCGTTGTTGATCAGGACGTCGACTTTGCCGAAGCGTTCGTAGGTGGAGTCGACGAGGCCGTCGAGTTGCTCCCACCGGCCGACGTGCACCTGGTAGGGGAACGCGTCGCGGCCGGTCGAGGCGGCGATCTCCTCGGCGGTGACCACGCACGAGTCGATGTCGCGACTGGCGATCACGACGTCGGCGCCGCACTCCGCGGCGGCGAACGCCATCTCGCGGCCGAGGCCGCGGCTGCCGCCGGTGACGAGGACGACACGGTCGGTGAGGTCGAACAGGTCGTCGGCGTACCCCATGTCAGTCCTCCCGGTCGGTCCCCGCCAGGCTGATGCTCGCACGAGCCATAAGGTGGCACCGGCACGATCGAGAAAGGCGCACATGCAACTCCTGGTGATTCGGCACGCATTGCCGCTGCGGAGCGAGCCCGGCCAAGGCGCGGATCCCGATCTGTCGCCGCAGGGCATAGAGCAGGCGAACCGGCTGCCGGCCGCGCTGGCACGGTTTCCGATCACGCGCCTGGTGAGCAGCCCGCAGCGCCGCGCGCTGCAGACCGCGCAGCCGGTGGCCGATGCCCTGGGGCTGAGCGTCGACGTCGACGACCGGCTCGCCGAGTACGACCGCGACCTCACCCACTACGTGCCCATCGAGGAGGCCTCAGAGGAGGACGTCAAACGCCTCATCGGCGGCCACCTCCCGGCAGGGGTGGACGAGCCGGCGTTCATCGATCGGGTGCTGGCCGGGGCCAAGGGCATCGTGGAGGACGCCGACCACGAGGACACCGTCGCGCTGTTCAGCCACGGCGGCGTCATCAACGCCCTGGTGCACCGGTTGATGCGCACCGAACGGCTGCTCTGCGTCCAGGTGGACTACACGGGGATCACCCGGCTGCTGGCCTCGCGGGAGGGCAAGCTCGGCGTCGCGTCGATCAACGGCACCGAACACGTATGGGACCTGCTGCCCCGTAACAGTCGGTGGTAGACAAGTGCCGTGACGACGGACGCCCCCACCTCACGAGCCACGTCGCCGGAAGGCCTCGACCTCGGCGCGCTCGACCACCATCTGCAGTCGATCGGAGTGCCGCGATCGGGTGAGCTGCACGCCGAGTTGATCGCCGGCGGGCGTTCCAACCTCACCTTCCTGGTCCACGACGACGCCTCGAAGTGGGTGTTGCGCAGGCCGCCGCTGCACGGGCTGACCCCCTCCGCGCACGACATGGCGCGCGAATACAAGGTGGTGGCGGCGCTCGCCGATACGGCGGTGCCCGTCGCACGCGCGGTCGCACTGGCCGACGACGACGCGGCGATCGGCACCACGTTCCAGATGGTCGAGTACGTGCCGGGACGCGTGGTGCGGTACGCCTCCGAGCTGGAGGCGCTGGGCACGCAGAACGACATCGAGGCGTGCGTCGACGCGCTCATCGGCGTGCTGGCCGATCTGCACGCGGTCGACCCCGAATCGGTGGGCCTGGGTGACTTCGGCAAGCCGACCGGTTACCTCGAGCGTCAGGTACGGCGCTGGGGTTCGCAGTGGGACCTGGTGAAGACCGACGACGATCCGCGCGACGCCGACGTCCGGCTGCTGCACGCCAAGCTCGGCGACCGCATCCCCTCTCAGAGCCGCAGCGCGATCGTGCACGGCGACTACCGGATCGACAACACCATGCTCGACGCGGACGACGCGACGACGGTGCGGGCCGTCCTCGACTGGGAGATGTCCACCCTCGGCGACCCGCTCAGCGATGCCGCCCTGATGTGCGTCTACCGGCACCCGACCTTCGACAAGGTGCACGCCGGCGCGGCATGGGCCTCGCCGCTGATCCCCTCGGCAGACGATCTGGCGCAACGGTATTCGCTCGCGTCCGATCAGCCGCTGATGCACTGGGACTTCTACATGGCACTGGCCTACTTCAAGCTCGGGATCATCGCGGCCGGCATCCAGTTCCGCGACCGAATGGGTGGCGGCACCGAGTACGGCGACAAGGTCGGCGAGGCCGTCGCGCCGTGCATCGCGATGGGCCTGGCCGAACTCGGCTAGTGTCCGCCGTCACCGAGCGGTTTGCGCCGCGCTGTGATGGGGTATGAACCGCCCGAAATCACGCGCGTTCGCGAGGATTACCCCACCACCAGAGAGGCGGTCGCCATGCCGTCATCATCCCCCGATGCGCTGAAGCGGGACGTCGGCGTCGAGATGGACGTCTGGATCGCCGCCGCCACCACGGTCGAGTTCCAGATCGCCGTGGCCCCGCAGCCCGGCGCCGCGGTCACCGAGTCGCTGTCGTTCACGTTGAACGGCAACGAGATCGAGGCGACCGAGGTCATCGGTGAACACGGCAACCGGATCCACAAGTTCGACGTCGGCGAGGGCAAGCTGCTCGCCAACTACAGCGCGACCATCATCGGTCGCAGCGACCCGGCACCGGTCACCGAGATCGACCTGTCGACGTACCTGCGGCCGAGCCGCTACGCCGAGGCCGACAAGTTCTTCGGCTTCGCCGCCACCGAGTTCGGGCAGTACGCCGACTCGGAGACGCTGCTCGCCAAGGTGTCGCAGTGGGTGGCGACGCGGCTGCACTACGTGCCCGGGTCGTCCGATCCCATCGACGGCGCGGCGGACACGCTGCTCGCCGGCGCGGGCGTCTGCCGGGACTACGCACACCTCGTCGTGGCGCTGCTGCGCGCGGTCAACGTGCCCGCGCGATTGGTCGCCGTCTATGCGCCGGGCTGCCAGCCGATGGACTTCCACGCGGTCGCCGAGGCGTTCGTCGACGGGAACTGGCGGGTGGTCGATGCGACCCTGCTAGCGCCGCGCCAGACGCTGGTCCGGATCGCCACCGGCCGCGACGCCGCGGACACCGCGTTCCTGGACAACCACAAGGGCTCCATCACGCTGAACTACGCGAACGTGCGGGCCGTCGTCGACGGCGACCTACCCGTCGACGACGTCGAGGAGTTGGTGTCGATCCGGTGAGCCACGGCTCAGCGGATGGCCGCCTTGTAGTTCTTCTTCGCGGCACGGCGGAGCTGGAAGATGCGCACCGCGCCCGCGAGGACGGTGATCAGACCGCCGAGGACGGCCGCGGCGAGGATGGAGACGCCCAACGGCAGGCTCCAGTTCCAGCCCAGGAAGTGCAGGACGGCGGACTCGGTGTTCTGCGCTATGAAGATCAAGAGCACGATCAGCACCAGGAAGCCGACGATGAGCGCCGACCACAGCGCGCCGGCGCGGGTGAACTTGACCTCCTTCGCGGGCGAGGGCGGGTTCTGCACGGGCTCGGCCGGAGTCACGTGTCCGGTGGCGGGGTCGAGGGGCGCTTGCGACCCGGAATCGGCGGGTGGCACATACGGGTCGCTGGTCATGGTGACCATCTTGCCCCGCCGGACGGCAAATCAAACAGCCATCGGGCCGGTCGATCCCCGACGCGTCACACATGCCCGGTGACCTCTACCTCGCTCGTCTGCCTGATCCAAACCCGGGCACCGAGCCCGGACTCCCGTTACTGTCGCTTCCTGGCAGGTGACGTCGAAAGGACGTTCGCATGAAATCGGCAAACCACTCCGTGCACCGCCGGGGCCTCCTCGTCCTGGTCGCGGTGCTCGCGCTCCTCCTATCGGCCTGCGGAAGTTCCAATCCGCTGGGCGGCGGCCAGATATCGGGTGACCTGAAGTCCATCAAGGTCGGCTCCGCAGACTTCCCGGAATCCAGGATCATCGCCGAGATCTACGCGCAGGCCTTGGAGGCCAACGGCTTCGAGGTCACGCGGCAGTTCGGCATCGGCAGCCGCGAGACCTACATCCCGGCCGTCAAGGACCACTCGATCGACCTGATCCCGGAGTACACCGGGAACCTGCTGCAGTACTTCGACAAGGAGAGCACGGCCACCGATCCGACCGCCGTCCTGCTCGCGCTGTACGACGCCGTACCCGGTGACCTGACGATCCTGACGCCGTCACCCGCCAACGATCAGGACACCGTCGCCGTCGCCCGCGAGACCGCGCAGCGGTGGAACCTCAAGACCATCGGCGACCTCGCCCAGCATTCGCCGGAGGTGAAGTTCGGCGGGCCGTCGGAGTTCCTCAACCGCAAGGAGGGGCTGCCGGGGCTCAAGGAGAAGTACGGCCTGGACATCTCGCCGGCCAACTTCGTCGCCATCAGCGACGGAGGCGGCCCCGCCACCGTGCGCGCACTGGTCGACGGCACGGTGACCGCCGCCGACATCTTCAGCACGTCGCCTGCGATCCCGCAGAACGACCTGGTGGTGCTCGAGGATCCGAAGAACAACTTCCTCGCCGCCAACGTCGTCCCCCTGGTGGCGTCGCAGAAGATGTCCGACCAACTCAAGACCGTGCTGAACGCAGTATCGGCGAAGATGACCACCGAGGCCCTGATCGAGATGAACACCGAGACGTCCGGCAACGGCGGCATCGACCCCGATGAAGCCGCCGAGAAGTGGGTCAAGAACAACGGATTCGACAAGGCGCTTTCATGATGAGCGCGTGCGCGAAGAGCAGAGGTCACGCGTGATCACCTTCGAGAACGTCACCAAGAAGTACCCCGACGGCACGGTCGCCGTCGATGACCTGACCCTCGACGTCCCCGAGGGCACGCTCGCCGTGTTCGTCGGTCCGTCGGGCTGCGGGAAGACGACCTCGATGCGGATGATCAACCGCATGATCGAGCCGACGTCGGGCTCGCTCACCGTGGACGGTAAGGACGTCACGCAGGTCGACGCCGTGAAGCTGCGGCTGGGCATCGGCTACGTCATCCAGAGTGCCGGGCTCATGCCACACCTCAAGGTCGTCGACAACGTCGCCACCGTCCCGGTGCTCATGGGTGAGTCCCGCCGCACGGCCCGCAAGAACGCGATGGGCGTCCTCGAACGCGTCGGCCTGGATCCCAAGCTCGCCAACCGCTATCCGGCGCAACTCTCCGGCGGGCAGCAGCAGCGCGTCGGCGTGGCCCGGGCGCTGGCGGCCGACCCGCCCATCCTGCTGATGGACGAACCGTTCAGCGCCGTCGACCCGGTGGTCCGCGAGGAACTGCAGACCGAGATCCTGCGGCTGCAGAGCGAACTGCGCAAGACGATCGTGTTCGTCACCCACGACATCGACGAGGCGATCAAGCTCGGTGAAAAGGTCGCGGTCTTCGGCCGCGGCGGCGTGCTGCAGCAGTACGACGCGCCGCGGCGGCTGCTGTCCAACCCGGCCAACGACTTCGTCGCGGGCTTCATCGGCGCCGACCGCGGTTACCGCGGATTGCAGTTCACCCCGGGCAGCGGCCTGCCACTGCACGACGTGCGCACGGTCTCTGAGTCCGGCGTCGACGCGCTCGATCTCGGTCCCGGCGAGTGGGCCCTGGTCACCCATCCCGACGGCTCCCCGTACGCGTGGATCGACGTCAACGGCGTCGGACTGCACCGGCAGGGAAAGTCGTTGTACGACAGCACGATCGCCGGCGGCTCGCTGTTCGTCCCGGACGGAACGCTGCGCCTGGCGCTCGACGCCGCGCTGTCGTCGCCCGCCGGGCTCGGTGTCGCGGTCGACGCACGCAAGCAGGTGATCGGCGGCATCAAGGCCGACGACGTGGTGGCCGCGTTGAAGAACCGACCCAGGACCACCTAGTGCAGTACCTCTTCACCCATCTCGACGATGCGTGGGAGCTGACGCTCGTCCACCTCTACCTGTCGCTGCTGCCGCTGGCGCTCGGCCTGCTGATCGCTGTGCCGCTCGGAGCGCTGGTCCACCGGACGCGGGTGCTGCGGCGGCTGGTGACCATCGCGGCGAGCATCATCTTCACGATCCCGTCGCTGGCGCTGTTCGTGGTGCTGCCGCTGATCATCCCGACGACGATCCTGTCGCCGTCCAACGTCATCATCGCGCTGACGCTATACACCGTCGCGCTGCTGGTGCGGGCGGTCCCCGAGGCCCTCGACGCCGTGCCGCCCGCGGTGCTCGACGCCGCGACCGCCGTCGGCTACCGGCCGTTCATCCGGGTGCTCAAGGTCGAGCTGCCGCTCGCGATCCCCGTGCTGATCGCGAGCCTCCGCGTCGTCGCCGTCACCAACATCTCGATGGTGTCGGTCGGCTCGGTCATCGGCGTCGGCGGCCTGGGCACCTGGTTCACCGACGGATACCAGTCCGACAAGAGCGACCAGATCATCGCGGGGATCGTGGCGATCTTCGTCGTGGCGATCGTGATCGACACCCTCATCATGCTGCTGGGCAAGGTCACCACCCCGTGGGTGCGCACCGGCGGCACCGCGAAGGCAGGCGCGCGATGAACTTCCTGACCGAGGCGCTGTCCTTCATCTTCACCGGCGCGAACTGGGCCGGACCCGCCGGTCTCGGCATCCGCATCCTCGAGCACCTGCAGTACACGGCCGTGGCCGTCGTGTTCTCCGCGCTGGTCGCCATCCCCATCGGCATGATCATCGGGCACACCGGCCGCGGCACGTTCCTGGTGGTGACGGGTGTCAACGCGCTGCGCGCCCTGCCGACGCTCGGCGTCCTGCTGCTCGGCGTCCTGCTGTGGGGTCTCGGGCTGGTGCCGCCGACCGTCGCCCTGATGCTGCTCGGCATCCCGCCGCTGCTGGCCGGCACCTACTCGGGCATCGCCAACGTCGACCGCGCGGTGGTGGACGCCGCGAGATCGATGGGCATGACCGAGCGGCAGGTGCTGCTGCGCGTCGAGGTCCGCAACGCGCTGCCGCTCATCCTGGGTGGACTCCGCACGTCGACCCTGCAGATCGTCGCGACGGCCACCGTCGCCGCCTACGCCAGCCTCGGCGGGCTCGGCCGCTACCTCATCGACGGCATCAAGGTCCGCGAGTTCTACCTGGCACTGGTCGGGGCCCTGATGGTGACGGCGCTGGCGCTGATCCTGGACGCGCTACTGGCGCTCGCCGTGTGGACGTCGGAGCCGGGTTCGAACCGCTTCCGGCGGATGCCGCAGCCGTTCCTCGACGACGAGGTCGCGCTCGAAGGCGCGGCCCCGGCGGCGTCTGGATCTCGATCTGAGGCCAGATCGTCAGGCCGCTACGAACGAGGGGTTGCGTCGCCTACGGTAGAGGGGTGAGTGCAGCAGATCGCTCCGAAGAGTCCGAAGGCCAATGGCCGTCCGTACTGACATGGCGTGCCCACGACCAGTCCCGGATGGAGTCCGTCCGGGTGCAGCTGTCGGGCAGGCGGGTCAAGGCCTACGGCCGCATAGTGGCGGCGGCGACGGATTCGCATCCTGCCTTCGGTGCGTCCTATGACCTGGTCACCGACGAATCCGGCGCGACGAAGCGCCTGTCGCTGACGGTCACGCTCGCCGAGCGCGAGCGGCAGATCTCGATGGCGCGCGACGAAGAGAACATGTGGCTGATCCAGGACCACCTCAACCAGACCAAGCGGTCGGGTTTCGAGGGTGCGCTGGACGTCGACGTGATCTTCAGCCCGTTCTTCAACGCGCTGCCGATCCGTCGCACCGGGCTCTACGAGGTGGCAGAAGCCGTCGTCCTCCCGGTCGTCTACGTGCGGATGCCGGATCTGTCGGTGTCGCTCGAGCAGACCAGTTACTCGAGCAACGAGGCCGGCATCACGCTGGTGTCGCCGGTGGCCGAGACGGTCGTGACCGTCGACGAGCACGGCTTCATCCTCGACTACCCAGGACTGGCAGAGCGGATCTGATGACGCCGCCGGCCCGTCCGGCGGCGGCGAGTTCGGAGCGCCAGTCGGGAGCCCCGATGGTCGTCCCCAGGATCTGCGGGCGGTCGAAGCTGTCGTAGCGGATGCGTGCGGCGTGCCCGGACTCGACGAGTTCGGCCACCGAGCCGGTGGTCGCCAACCCCTCCCGGGCGCGGGTCAGCAGCTCGATCGCACGGTCCAGTGAGCCGCGCAGTTGGTCGGAGTTCGCCTCGCACATCGCCCGGACCAGGTCGGGGGCCGTAGCGGCGACGCGGGTGCCGTCCCGGAAGGATCCCGCGGCCAGCGAGAAGGCGAGCGGCACGTCTGCGGCGCTGACGGCGAGCGCCTCCGCCAACAGGTGCGGGAGATGCGAGATGGCCGCGGCCGCCGCGTCGTGTTCGTCGGAGCGGGCGGGAACGACGAACGATCCGCAGTCCAGCGCCAGGTGCATGACCTCGGCCCAGACGGTCTCGTCGACGTCGTCGTCGACGCTGACGACCCAGGGCGCACCGACGAACAGCCGCGCATCGCCGGCCGTCCACCCCGAGTGCGCGGTTCCGGCCATCGGGTGTCCGCCGACGAACCTCGCGTCGAGACGGCGTGTGCGCACCACCTCCAGCACCGCGCCCTTGACGCTGATGACGTCGGTCAGCGCGCAGTCCGGCGCGACCCGGGCGACGTGCTCGAGCATCCTGGAGAGCGCGGGCATCGGGACGGCCAGCACGATCAGTGCGTCGACGTCCGCCGCCCGTCGAAGCGCGCCGTCGAGGGAGTCGGTCGCATCGAAGCCGTCGAATCTCGCGGCCTGGACGCCGTCGGTCGAGCGGTTGTAGCCGAAGACGTCGCGGCCCGCCGCCGCGCCCGCCCGCATCACCGATCCGCCGATGAGTCCCAAGCCCAATACGCACAGTGGTCTCGCCACCCGTCAAGGTTGGCACATCGGCCGGGCGCCTGGACGCCGGGTGCCGACTTCGTAGCTGGTCAAAGCGCGTCTGCTGCGACTAGCGTTGCCCCAATGGGAGCACAGCGTGCACAGGCGCAAAACCAGGCCGCAGACCTCCCGGAGGGCTTCGGCGTCGCCGTCGTCCGCGAGGACGGCAAGTGGCGGTGCGCGCCGATGAAGCCCGCAGCGTTGACCAGCCTCAAGGCCGCCGAGACCGAGCTGCGGGAGTTGCGCAGCGCGGGTGCGGTTTTCGGCCTCCTCGACGTCGACGACGAGTTCTTCGTCATCGCCCGACCTGCCCCGGCCGGCACGCGGCTGTTCCTGTCCGACGCGACGGCGGCACTCGACTACGACATCGCCGAGGAAGTGCTGCGCGCCCTCGACGGCGACATCGACCTGGACGACCTCGAGGACGAGGAGCCGTTCGAGAAGGGCGATCTCGGTCTGCTCGCCGACCTGGGTCTGTCGCAGGGCGTGTTGAGCATCATCCTGTCCGACGACGACTACGCCGACGAGCAGCTCGGCCGGATCGCGCAGGAGATGGGCTTCGCCGACGAGTTGTCGGCGGTGTTGGACAAATTGGACCGGTGACGGGTGCCGACGAGCGTCTGATCCGGCTCGCGCTCGACGCCGCGGCGCTTGCCGGACCGGCGGACGTGCCGATCGGCGCGGTGGTGATCGGCGCCGACGGCGTCGTGCTCGCCAGTGCCGCCAACGCGCGCGAACGACTCGGAGATCCGACCGCGCACGCAGAGATCCTCGCGATGCGGGAGGCCGCGGCCACGCTGGGCGACGGCTGGCGGCTCGAGGGGACCACCCTGGCGGTGACCGTCGAGCCCTGCACCATGTGCGCCGGCGCGCTGGTGATGGCCCGGGTTGCCCGCGTCGTGTTCGGCGCGTGGGAGCCGAAGACTGGCGCCGTCGGATCGCTGTGGGACGTGGTGCGCGACCGCCGGCTGACGCATCGGCCCGAGGTGCGCGGCGGAGTGCTGGCCGCCGAGTGTGCCGCGCCGCTCGAGGAGTTCTTCGCGCGGATGCGGTGAGCTTCGTTCCGCCGAGACTGCTGTGAGGTCGACTTTTCGCGCGCGGACGCGATCTTTCAGCAGGCTCGACGATGCCCGCCTGAGCCGACCCGCCGAGCGTGAGCCCACGGCGAAGAATCGGCCGGAAACTCGCCGTGGCGTCACGTTCGTTGGCCTCTGACCGTGGTCGATGGGCGATTAGGGGCGAAGCGCGTCGACCGGTAAGCTGCCACACGGTGGCGTGTCCGAGCGGCCTAAGGAGCACGCCTCGAAAGCGTGTGACGGGTAACCCCCGTCCGAGGGTTCAAATCCCTCCGCCACCGCCACAACCGCCCTCCTGACCAGTCAGGCAGGGCGGTTCTTGCGTCCGGCCACGGTCAGAAGACGGTGTAGACCTTGCGGAGCGTCTCCGTGACGTCCCACCGGCCCGACCATCCGGGCGGCAGGACGACGAGATCGCCCGCGCCCACCTCGATGCGACGCCCGGTCTCGTCGTCGGTGATCGTGGCCCGCCCCGAGAGGACGTAGCAGGTCTCGGTGTCTGGCCGGTTCACGACGGGCCAGCCACCCGGCTCGCACTCCCACACCCCGACCTGGGCGTCGGTGCCCGATTCCACCGACAGCGTCCGCAGCTGCGGGTCCCCGCTGTCGGCACCGGCGCGACGGCCGCTGGGCTCGAGGTCTCCCGTGACGGTGCCCTTGGGCAGGTGGACGAGTGCGCCCATGGCGGCCTCCTTGACGTTGTCGACTGATGTACGCGGGGCCGGCGGATTGATTTCGCGATTCCGGTTGCCGCGGCCCGGTGGCAGGCATAGTGTCACACGCCAACGAACGTTTTGTTCGCTTGCAACGAACTGTTAGTTCTTCTAGCAGAGGATGGGTGTTCGCTGGTGGCCCTGATCGAGGACGGCATCGACCCGGTCGCGTCGAGCACCGAGGCCGAAATGGGCAGCCGCATCAGGGAATTCAGGGGCACCCGCAAGCTCAGCCTGCGCGACCTCGCTGCCCGGGCCGGAATCTCCGCCGGATTCCTCAGCCAGCTGGAGCGCGGGCAGGTCAACGCCAGCGTCGGCACGCTGCGGCGCCTCGCCGAGGAACTCGGCGTCAAACTGCCGGACCTGTTCGGCGATCACCACGCCGGCGGCGCGCGGATCCTGCGGCGAGCCGACCGCCCCGAGATCCACGTCGACGACCTCAGCGCGAAGTATCTGCTGTCGCAGAAGCCGTTGATGAACCTCGAGGTGTACTCAGCGGAGTTCGCCCCCGGCGGATCGGCGGGCGCGGCCTACGTGCACGGCGATGCCCAGGAGGTCCTGATCGTCGTCAAGGGCACCCTCGTCCTCGAACTCGACGGCAAGAAGCACGAACTGAACGCCGGCGACTCCGCGGAGTACCGCACGTCCATTCCGCACACGGTGCACAACCTCGGCGACTCACCCGCCGAACTGCTGTGGATCGTCAGCCCGCCGACCGCATGACCGCGACATCGAGTACGACCACCACCGACCGCGAAACACGTTCCACAGGAGGAGTTCACATGACCACTGCACTCAAGACCCTCGGATGCGGCGTGGCTGCCGTATTGCTCACCGCGGCGTGTTCGTCGGGACCCGCGCCGGGTGCCGACGTCGACCTGGGCAGCGGCCCACCGCAGGCGGGCACCGTGAAGGCCGACGCGCTCAAGGGCGTCACGATGACCTTCGTGTCCTACGGCGGCATCTTCCAGGAGGGCCAGACGCAGGCCGCGATCGATCCGTTCGCCAAGGAGTCCGGCGCCCGCATCCTGCAGGACGGCCCGACCGAGAGCACGAAGATCAAGTCGCAGGTCGAGTCGGGGAACGTCACCTGGGACGTCATCGACACCACCAACGTGTTCACCGCTCAGCACTGCGGCGAGCTGTTCATGCCGATCGACACCAGCATCGTCGACGTCAGCAAGATCCCGCCGGGGGCCAAGACCGACGACTGTTCAGTTCCCGCAATGGGTTACGGCCTGATCGTGGTCTACAACACGGAGAAGTACGGCGCCAACCCGCCCAAGACCTGGGCCGACTTCTACGACACGGCGAAGTTCCCCGGCAAGCGCGGCGTGCAGGGCATCGCCGGTGAACTCGACCCGGGCGTACTCGAGGGCGCACTGTTGGCCGACGGTGTCGCGAAGGACCAGATGTACCCCATCGACGCCGACCGTGCGCTGCGCAAGCTGTCGTCGATCCGCGGCGACATCGTCTTCTGGAACAGCGGTGCCCAAGCCCAGCAGCTCCTCGAGGCCGGACAGGTCGACATGGCGCTTCTGTGGAGCGGGCGGGCCTACTCCGCGGTCAAGAACGGCGCGAAGTTCGCGCCCATGTGGGATCAGTGGATGCCCGAAGCGGACACGATCGCCGTGCCCAAGGGCGCCAAGAACCCGAAGGCCTCCATGGCGCTGATTAACTACTACCTGGGCGCGCAGCAGCAGGCCAAGCTGACCGAACTCACGTCGTACAGCCCGATCAACGTCGACGCCAAGCCGCAACTGGACGCCCTCGCGACGAGCTACCTCACCACCACCCCCGAGCGTCTCGCGGACCGCTTTCCGATCGACCTCGCCTGGTGGTCGAAGAACAACGACGCGATGGTCGGTGCGTACACCGATTGGCTTGCGAAGTAGGGGTTAGCGGGTCATGACCGTAGTCGACGTTCTGTCCGGTGGCGCGGCACCACCGCGCTCGCGGGCTGAGGAGGCGGGTGCCCAGCGCAGGCGCCGCAGCGCCTACGCCCTGCTGGCTCCCGCGCTGGTGCTCGTCATCGGCGTCTTCGCGGCGCCGCTGGGCGTGATGCTGTGGCGCGCGTTCACCGATCCGGTGGCCGGGTTCGACAACTTCGCCTGGTACGCCGGCGACGCCGTGCAGCGCGAGGTGCTGCTGCGGACGTTCACCACCGGACTCGAGGTGACGGTCATCTGCCTGCTGCTCGGCTACCCGTACGCCTACGCCATGGTGGCGTTCGGGCCGAAGGTGCGGGCTGCGCTGACGCTGCTGGTTCTCGTCCCGTTCTGGACGAGCCTGATGGTGCGCACGTTCGCCTGGGTGATCCTGTTGCAGGACAACGGACCCGCTCAGGCGCTGCTGAGCCTCGTCGGGCTCGGCGACGTGCAGCTGATCCGGACGAACCTCGGCGTCGTCATCGGCATGAGCCAGATCCTGTTGCCGTTCATGGTCCTACCGCTGTACGCGGTGATGTCGGGCGTCGACCGTCGGCTGGTGCTCGCCTCGTCGAGTCTGGGCGCGAAGCCGCTGACGTCGTTCACCCGCATCTGGGTGCCGCTGACCATGCAGGGCATCGGAGCGGGCTGTCTGATGGTGTTCATCAGCAGCCTCGGCTTCTACGTCACGCCGGCGCTGCTCGGTTCCCCGGACAACGCACTCATCAGCCAGCAGATCTACGTCCAGGTCAACGGTCTGCTGCAGTGGGGCCGCGGTGGGGCGATGGGCGTGGTGCTCCTGCTGTTGACCTTCCTCGTCCTCGCCGTGCTGATGTTCGTGCTGCGCCGTGCATCCCGGCAGGAACGGGCGTCGTGATGCGCAGCGGCACGTTCTGGCGCGGCGCGCTCCTGGTGTTCTGCGGTCTCGTCGCGACCTGGCTGGTGGCGCCGTCACTGGTGGTGATCCCGCTCAGCTTCACCGATCTGCCGTCGTTCAGGTTCCCGCCGACCGGCTGGTCTACGCAGTGGTACGTCAACTTCTTCACCGACCCGTCGTGGTTGTGGTCGCTGGAGGCCAGCATCCGCGTCGGTCTCCTGGTGGCGGTGGTCGCGACGGTGTGTGGCACGGCCGCGGCCGTCGCGTTCAGCAGGACGCGGTTCTTCGGCGACCAGGGTCTGCGCGCACTGCTGCTGTCGCCGATGATCGTCCCGGTGATCGTGGTGTCGATCGGCATCTACGCGATCTACCTGCGGCTCAACCTTCTGGGCACGACCGTGGGATTCGTCGTGGCGCACAGCGTGCTCGCCCTGCCGTTCGTGATCATCCCGGTGAGCGCCAGCCTGCAGGGGTTCGACCGGCGGCTCGAGGACGCGGCCGCGATCTGCGGTGCGAACAGGTGGACCACGTTCCGCACCGTCACGCTGCCGCAGGTGGCGCCGGGCGTCCTGTCGGGCGCACTGTTCGCGTTCGCCACCAGCTTCGACGAGGTGGTGCTGTCGCTGTTCATCCAAAGTCCCTACCTGCAAACGCTTCCGGTGCGGATGTACTCGTCGGTCACCCGCGACACCGACCCCACCATCGCCGCCGCGGCGACGGTGATCCTGGCGCTCACCACCGCGCTGACCATCGTCGCCAGCATCTTCGCCATCAGGAGGAATCGTGTCCGATGACCGCGCGCCGCACGGCGCTTCCATCACGATGCGAGGCCTCGTCAAGCGGTACGGGTCCGTCACCGCCGTCGACGCCATCGACCTGGATGCGCGTCCGGGCGAATTCCTGACCCTGCTCGGGCCCAGTGGGTCGGGAAAGACGACCACGCTCAACATGATCGCCGGGTTCGTCGACGTCACCGAGGGTGAACTGTCCATCGACGGCAGCCCGGTCACCGACCTGCCGCCCTACAAGCGCGACATCGGCATGGTGTTCCAGCACTACGCCCTGTTCCCGCACATGAGCGTCGCACAGAACGTCGAATATCCCCTCCGGCAGCGGTCCATCGCGAAGGCGCAGCGGTCCACCATGGTCGCCGACGCGTTGACGATGGTGGGACTCGAACACCTCGCCCGGCGCAAGCCCAAGGAATTGTCCGGCGGCCAGCAGCAGCGCGTCGCCCTCGCGCGTGCCGTCGTCTACAACCCCCGGGTCCTTCTGATGGACGAGCCGCTGGGCGCGCTGGACAAGAAGCTCCGCGACACACTGCAATTGGAGATCAAGCGCATCCACGCCGACCTGGGGACGACGTTCGTCTACGTCACCCACGATCAGGACGAGGCGCTGGTGCTGAGCGACCGGGTCGCCGTGTTCAACGACGGACGGATACAGCAGATCGGCACGCCGTCCGATCTCTACGAGCATCCCAACAGCCTGTTCGTCGCCCAGTTCGTGGGTGAGTCGTCGGTGTTCAGGGGAGTCCTGGACGGTGACCGGGTGCACGTCGGCGGTCGGTCGCTGACCGCGACCCGCGGCACGCTGCCCGACACGCGCGACGTCGCCGTGGTCGTCCGGCCCGAACGGATCGACATCCACCCGGGCGTCGCGGAACCCTCCGCGGCCAACGCGATACGCGGCCGCGTCATCCAGCACATCTACTTCGGCAACGCGCGCAAGGTCGAGGTCCGTCTTGACGACGGCAGCATGGTGCTGGTCCGCGAAAGTGCGGGCGCGACACTGGCCCCGGTGCACGCCGACGACGACGTGTGGCTCACCTTCCGCGCCGAGGACGCCTCCGTCCTCGCGCTGGACGGACCGAGCGTCCCCCATCCGACCCCCGTCACCTCGACCAACTAGGAGTATCGAACAATGGCGTCCCCAGGTCAGCAGCCCGTCAACGGCGGCGTGTCCTTTTGGTACCGCTCCATCGGGCTGCCTCGGCCGCGTCCTGCACTGCCCGGCGACGTCGAGGCCGACGTCTGCATCGTCGGTGCGGGGTTCACCGGACTGTGGACGGCCTACTACCTGAAGCGTCAACAGCCCGATCTCCGGATCGTGCTGTTGGAGAAGGAGTTCGCCGGTTTCGGCGCCTCGGGTCGCAACGGGGGGTGGCTGTCCGCCGAACTCGCCGGGTCGCGTGACGCGTATGCCGCCACTCACGGCAAGCAGGGTGTCGTCGACCTGATGCGTGCGATGCGCGACGCCGTCGACGAGGTGATCGACGTCGCGAAGAACGAGGGCATCGATGCCGACATCGCCAAGGACGGGTTGCTGCACGTCGCCCGCAATCAAGCCCAGCTGCAGCGGCTGCACGCCGGGCTTCGGCACGAACAGGACTGGGGCGCCGATCCTCTGGACTTCGTGGCGCTGAGTCGATCCGAGATGGACGAGCGGATCCGCGTCGCGGGGTCACTGGGCGGCATCTTCAGCCCACACTGCGCCCGCGTGCAGCCGGCCAAGCTGGTGCAGGGCCTGGCGGACGCCGTCGTCGGCTTGGGCGTCACGATCTACGAGCAGACCACCGTCAGCCGCATCGACGCCGGCCGGGCCGTCAGCGACCGGGGCACGGTGCGTGCGCCGACGGTGCTGCGCTGCCTGGAGGGGTTCACCGGCAGCATCGAGGGGCAGAAGCGCAGCTGGTTGCCGATGAACTCGTCGATGATCGTGACGGCCCCGCTGCCGCCCGACGTCCTCGACCGGATCGGTTGGGGTGGTGCGGAACTCCTGGGCGACTACGCGCACGGCTATATGTACGCGCAGCGCACCGTCGACGATCGCATCGCGCTCGGCGGACGGGGCATCCCCTACCGGTACGGTTCGCGGCTCGACGAGCGTGGCGCCACCCAGCAGTGGACCATCGATGCGTTGACCGCGCTGACCCGCGAGATGTTCCCTGCGACCGCCGACGTGCCGATCGACCATGCGTGGTGCGGCGTGCTCGGAGTGCCGCGGGACTGGACGGCGACGGTCGACTTCGATCGCGGCACCGGATTGGGTACCGCGGGTGGGTATGTCGGCAGCGGCTTGACGACGACGAACCTCGCCGGCCGGACCCTGGCCGACCTCGTTCTCGGGAACCAGACCGAATTGACGCGGCTGCCGTGGGTGGGGCGGCGGGTGCGCCGATGGGAGCCGGAGCCGCTGCGGTGGCTCGGCGTGCAGAGCATGTACGCGCTCTACCGCACGGCGGATCGCCGCGAGGCCCGCGGACTGGGGCACACCAGTCGGATCGCCAGCGTCGCGAACAAGATCACCGGCCGCTGATCCGGCCGCGAGGTCGACACGGAGACGGCCCCCTCGTCGCCGAGGGGGCCGTCGTCGATCGGTGTCGCTAGTCGGTGCTGCCCGGGCTTCCCGCATTGCCCGTGCTGCCTGCGCCGGCCGAGCCACCGTTGCCCGTCGATCCGCTGACGCCGGCACCTGACGGTGCGGTCGACCCGGTTGTTCCGGCGGACGCTGCCGTGCCGCCGGTGGCCTCGGTGCCACCCGAGGTGGCGAGGCCGGATCCGGTGGACGCGGAACCTGCCGTGGGAGAGGACGTCCCGGATGCTCCGGCCGTCCCCGTGAGGCCGCTCGCGCTACCCGCCGTGCCGGAGGTGCCCGCCGTGCCGGAGGTGGCGGAGGTGGCGGTGCCGTAGGTGCTCACCGGCCGGTTGCTTCCCGTGGACGTCGGCTCGCCGGCCGCCGAGCCGGTGGTGGCGGACGTCGGCACCGAGCTGCTGCTCGAAGACGTTGCGGGGGTCCCGGTTCCAGCGGACGACGACGTGGCGGCGGTGCCGTTCTCGGACGCGGCCGCCGGAGTGGCGACCGAGTTGAGCGACACGGTGTTGGTGCCGATCCCGAGGTCGGTGGAACTGACGCTGGTCGAGCGCGACGTCGCCCCGGCCGGGGGAGTGGTGACCGGAGGCGCCACCGACGCGTTGAGCGCGCCGGAGATCGCGTTGGGGATGTCGACGAAGAAGTAGTCCACCGGACCGTTCGGGCTGAGCAGCCCCTGGAAGAGGGAGCGCGTGGGGAAGTTCGGCACGTAGCCGTTGACGAAGGCATTCGTCACCCGGATCGGCAGGTTCACCAATTCGCTGCCGGCCGTTTCGAAGTCGCCGGCGTCGACCGCTACCCGAACGGCGTCGAAGATCTCGGCGACCTGCAGGGTCGCGGTGATCGGTGCGACCAGCAGCGCCCTGGTGAGGCCCGAGAACACGCCGCGAGTCAGTAGCGAATCCAGCACGTTCGCCACGATCTGTCCGCCCGGCAGGGCGGCGGCGATGTCACCGGGGATGTTGGTCAACGGAACGAGCGACGGGTCGGTGCCGGCCACCACCAGCGGGTTGCCGGGACGCTCGATCAGCTGCACCAGGAAGTAGATGTTCAGCTCGCTGAACGCCTCGACGAACTGCCCCTGGGCCAGGAAGTTGGCCGTGTTTTGGAGAACCGTCGGGAGATTGTCGAGCGCCGTCTGCAGCGCGGCCTGCGACTGAGCAGTGCGGGTGCCGATGGTTTCGCCGTAATACGTCTGGAAGTTGACGAGCTGATCCAGCAGCGGTCCGGGATTCGTGGCGTTGGCCGCGATGAAGTTCGCGATCTGCGCGTACACGGCTGGGTTGGTCAGGGCCTGCGTCGACGAGTTGGTGGCGCCGGCGGACGCGTTGCCCAGCAAGCCGAGGTTGGTGAACGCGTTGGCGATGGTCTGCTGCAGGGTCACCAGCGGGTTGGCGGCGGCGGCGAGTTCGACTGCGTGATGTTGGATCTCGTGCACGTCGGGCACCACCGGGTTGATGGCGACGACGCTGGCGCTGGCGGCTGCGATACCGGCGACCATCATCTTGGTCCGGCGCGAGACTGCTGCCGAGCGGTTGGCCGTCGGGACCGTGACGGGCGACGGGGTGGCGGGGGCGAGTTGCACTGTTTCTCCTGATTCAGCAAAGAAAGTTGCCTGGGCGGCGCCTGAAGGTTAGCTGAGGGTTGCCTAAGAAACAATAGGTATGCCTGGCCTAAGTCTTCGCCAGTATTAACGCCCACGAAAGTGCGGGTGAGCGCAGGTGTGATTCACGTCTCCACTGATGAGCGACTCAAGATCATCCACGGTCCGTGCGTGAGTCCTTGCGAGTGAAACGGGATCTCGGCGTCGAGAACGCTGCCGCTGACGACCCAGTGAATCAGTGCTCGTGGAACGGGCAAACTCTCGAGTTTGCTGGGAGCAACACCGAGCGCCGACGCGCCTCGGTGTGCCTACCGCCGGCGGAGGTCAGGCGTTAGGAACGGTGCGACGACTCGCCGGACGGCGGGTCGTCAAAGCATCGACGGCGAAGGTCATTCCTGGGCGACGTCGGGCCGGATCCGGGGCGCCAACTGCACCACCTCCGGGACGACGCTCGGGTTGGCGACGGCCGTGGTCACCAGCGACACCAGCGTGTTGGCGACGTCCCGAAGTGCGGACATCTGGGCCGGGAGTTGTCCGTGCTCCACCCAGGACTTGAACAACTGGGACAGCAGGTCGCGGTCCGCGCCGCGGAGGATCTCGGTGTCCTGCGTCGGCCCGACACCCACCCGGATGATCGAGAGATCCGGATGCTCGTTGCGCCACGCCAGGAGGATCTCGTCGAGCGCTGCCTTGCTCGCGCCGTACGCCGCCACGCCTGCTCGCGGGCGGCCGACGTCACTGTTGGACGCCACCAGGACCACACCGTTCTCGGAGAGATGCGGCAGGGCGGCGCGCAGCACGTTGTTGGCGCCGATGGCGTTGACGCTGAACGCATGGATCCAGGTGGCGACGTCGGTGTCCTCGATGTGCGCGAAGGGGATGACGGTGCTGGTGAAGACCACCGCGTCGAGGCCGCCGAGCGCAGTGACGGCCTGCTGGACCACGGGAGCGATCGTCGCGGTGTCGGCGACGTCGAGTTCGAACGCATGACCGTCGATCGACGCGGCGAGTTCGTCGAGCAGGTCCATCCGGCGGGCTGCGACGGCGACCTTGGCGCCGAGGGCCGCTGCGCTGGCGGCGACCGCGTGGCCGATGCCCGATGATGCGCCGACGACGAGCAGGCGGAGTCCGGCATGTTGACCGCTCACTGAAGACCATCCCTCGTGGATCGCTGGCGTTTGTCTTCCGCCACGATAGAACGTCAGCGAAGGTTTGCCTTACTTGGCTACGGTTGGGGGCACGTGGTGGAGGGGGGCAGGCCTGCGAACCGGGCGCTGGTCCACTCCGAAGGGATCGATCCCAGATCGAGTTGGCCGTGGCCCTGGCCGGGCGCGACCACGGTCTCGATGACGTCGCCCAGACCGCACGCACGGTCGATGGCCTCGGCCGTCCACTGCGGCAGCACCACCTTGTCGGAGTCGCCATACGCGACGAGCATCGGAGCCGACGCCGGTCTGCTGGGGAGGGCGATCTCGCCGAGGATCTGGCGGAGCCGGTCCGCGGCCTGCGGACTCGTCGGCCGGAAGTCGTCGGCGGACGCGTTCTGCGCGATCTGACCGCGGAGTTCCGAGCCCTCGTTCTGACACCCGCGGAACGCCTCGAGACGGCTCAGCATGACCCCGTGTAGGTAGTCCTCGAGCCGTAGGTCGGGGTACGCCACCTTCAGTCCGGACAGGATCGTCGGCATCAGCACGCGCTGTTCGACGGTGAGCGTCCCGTTCTCCATCGCGTCGACGAGCGGCCGTAGATCGGTCGGCGCGGCGACGCTGATCGAGCCGACGAGGTCGAGACCCGCACCGTAGTCGGGCATCAGCTCGTTCGCGGCCCACACGGCCTGGCCGCCCTGGGACACGCCGTAGCCGACCCACGACGTGGAGGTGCTCGGCACGGCTTCGCGCGTTGCGCGAACTGCGTCGATCACGTTGTAGGCGGCGGACTTCGGTTCCAGATAGGCGTGCATGCCCGGTGCGCCGAGGCCCGCGTAGTCGGTCATGACGACCACGTAGCCGAAGGTGAGGAAGGAGGCGATGACTCCGGTGCTTCCCATCAATCCCGGATCCGAGGATGGCGCGCAACTGTTGAGGAGCCCGGTCGTCGGATGTCCCACGGACGCCATCCGCCAGCCTCCCTCGGGCGGATCTCCCTTCGGTACGAGGACGATTCCCGAGACGGTCGTGGCCGATTCGTCGACGCCGGACGTCGACTTGTATCTGATCTTCACGGCGGTCGACGACAACCCCTGCAGCAACGGGTACAGGGGTAGGGCTACGGGGTCGGCGAGGAGTTCGCCGTTCGCCTTGGTCCCGACGTCGTCGCCGGCAGGGGCGGACGTGGTCGCGCAGGCCCCCAGTGCCAGGGTCACGACCGTCAGTGCAGTGGCCAGCGCGGCGCGGAACACGTCAGTGGCCCGCTGACGGAAGCGTCCCGAGTGGGTCGTCGCACATCCGCTTCAGAGCGCCCTCGACGAGTCCGGCATCGACGGCTGCGTCGCAGAACGTCGCCGTGAAGGTGCGGCCGCCTGCGAGTTCGGACACCAGCAGCGTCACCGCGTCGGGACCGTCGGGTTCGAGGTACGCCGCGAGTTGCGGCGGGCGGCCGCCGGGCACCCACTCGACGTGGTCGAACATCGGCAACCGGCCGAGATCGCTGATGGACAGCCGGATTCGGCCCCCGGCGTCTGCCAGGCCGGGCGCCGAACCGGGGTCGGTGCCACCGCGGCCGAGTCGTGCCTTGGCCTCGGCCATCAGCAGGACGGCGATCGGCCAGCCCGAGTCGAATATCCGTCGCACCAGCGCCGCGATCTCGGCGGGATCGCCCGAGGCAGGCAGGACTACCGGCATCGCGACGGCGAAGTTCCCCTGTGCCAGAGCATGACTCGGATCGAGATACCGCCGGCAGTTCATCAGGATCATCACGCGCTCGTCGAGTTCGGCGCCTTGCGCCCGTAGCGCCGCCATCCAGAGCGCTACGGTCAGCGAGGCCGAGGTGGCGCCGGGCGCGTTCGCGCGCGACCAGTCCCGGGTTGCGGTGACGGTGGCGGGCGGCATGTACGCGGTGACGGTGCGGTTGTGTGCCTGCCAGTCGTCGACGGTGCGGGTGGGACGGCCACCGGTGGTGGTGACCTTGTTCTCGCTGCGGAGACGGCGGACGTCGGCGATGGCCGCGGGACGTGCGCGGAAGTGGCGCCACGCCGCCGAACCGACTGCGCGAGGGGGCAGTCCGCGGGCGAGGATCCGCGACCGCTCCTCGTCGACGTCGCCGCAGAGCGCCGCGAGCAGGTAGACCCCGAGTTGACCGTCACCCACGCCGTGGGAGTAGTCGACGACGAGGTGGTCGCCGCACAGCAGCGCGTTGAGCGGACGCGTCTCGTCGGCGCCGCGGCGCACCGTGGTGAGCAGCGCCCCGAGGTCGTCGGTGGGCAGGTCGTCGCGGCGTACGACGTGCTCGGCGAGATCGGTCCGGTAGCGCCACGCGCGTTCGCCGGCCCGCGGTTCCACGGCGAGATGCGGCTGGGGCAGCGCACCGGCGGCGGCGAGCACGGCGGTCGCGCGGCTCGTCTCCAGACCCGCGACCGGGCCGACGACGGCCACCGTGCGGCTCGGCGTCAGCGCCAGGTCCAAGACCGATGGGCGGTGGCGCGGGCCTGGATCGCTAGGTGGCATCGACGACCTCTTGCATGCGGCGCCGGAACGTGTCGCGCGAGAACTTCTCCGCCCAGGTGCGGATTCGCGCCCCATCGAACCTGGAGGGATCGAAGTCGGTCATCGCCTGTGCGAAGCGGTCGGCGACCTGGTCGTCGGTGCCGACGTCGACGAGCACGCCCGTCACGTCGGGCACCACGGTGTCCATGGCCCCGCCCTCCGCCAGGGCGATCACCGGCGTCCCGGTTGCCATGGACTCCACGGGCACGATGCCGAAGTCCTCGATGCCGGGCATCAGCAGAGCGCGCGTGCGGCGGTGCAGACTGAGCAGCTCGTCGTGGGGAACGCGGCCCAGGAAGATGGTCTCGGGTCCGGCGACCTGCTGACACGCCTGCATGGCACGCCCTCCGCCGGCGACGACGAGCGGCACCTTCGCACGCCGGGCGGCCTCGATGGCCAGGTCGGGTCGCTTGTAGGGCACCAGCCGACCTGCGAGGAGGAAGAAGTCCTCTCTCTCGACGGTGGCGTCGGGTGTGAACCCGTCGGTGTCGACGGGTGGATGGACGACGATCGCGTCTCGATTCCACCACTCGGAGATCCGTTGCGCGACTGCGGATGAGTTGGCGACGACGGTGTGCAGCCTCGGGGCCGCCGCTTTCTCGCCCTTGCGTGCGATCGCCGACAGGGCGGTCAGCACGGCCGCTCCCACTGCGCCGCCTCCCTCGCCCGCCCGGAGCGATGCGTCCCATGCCCAACGCGCGGGACTGTGCACGTAGGCGATGACCGGCGCGTCGGTGGCGAACACCGACTGCGTGGCGAACGCGTGGTGACTGGCGATGACGGCACGGACGTCACCGATCGGCAGGTGGCGAAATGCGGACGGCATCAACGGCATCAGAGGCGCGTAGGACTTCTGTCGAAGGACCCGGTGGTACAGCGGATTCAGCCACGTGGCATGCGGAGGGCTGCTCAGTCCGGGCGACACCCCTTCGGCGCGGACGACCGCTCCGTACACGTCTGACCCGGGCCACTGCAGCGCAAGCTGCTCGACGACGTGCTCGGAACCGGCCACTTCCGTGAATCGTTCGTGGACGATGGCGATTCGGTCAGATGCCATCTCTCGCCTCCTCGGACTCGGGCGCGGGGCTGGGAGTCTCCGTGCGTCGCCGGCCTCTTCGGTGTCCGTGCTGGAGTACGAGGTTCGCCGGTACCCGCAGGTCGGCGAGCTGGGACAGCGCGCGCTCCGCGGCTGCGCGATCCGAGCCGGCGGACGAGACGATCACGACGGCGATGCCCGTGGTGGCGACGTTGACGCGTTGCCACCACGGCGCCGACAGGGGCAGGTCGAACACGGTCCGGAAACGACCGCGCTCGTGATCACGTGGGGCGGTCAACGACGTTGGCGCGACGGCACGTTCACCCACCAGCAGCAGTGCCGGCCGCGCGTCACGCATCGATTGGGCCAGTTCGGCGGAGGTCAGGGGATCCACGTCGCCGACGTCCACGAGTGCCGGGTCGAAGCGCGCGCGGTACTTCCGGGCGACGCGCCGCGCCCAGGTTCGGTTCGGCGCCTTGCCGACGCGTCCCCGCCACAGCACGATCCCCTCGGCCACCACGATGAGCGTGACGAGCGCGGCGACGAGTGCCTCCGACACCGGCTGCGGTGACACGGGCGATGCGTCCTGTTCGGGGGACGCGAGGATCGTCAGCTGGTCACCACCCGCGCTCTGCAGCCCGACCAATTGCGTCTGCAGTTCGGCTACTTGACGTTCCGACTCCGCCCTGGCGGGATCCTCGGGCGCGAGCAGCGATCCACGCGCCTGTTCGGCGGTGATCGCGGCCTGCACCTGGTCCACCTGCTTGCCGATGTCCCTGGCGTGGTTCGCGAACGCTGCCTGCGCGACGGTGACGACCATCGACCGTGCGAGCTGCTCGGCGAGTTCGGGGGAGTCGGCGGTGGCCGTGAAGATGAGGATCTGTGGCGCTGGACCCTTCGACAGTTCCATGTGCTCGGAGAGCGTCGGCGCATCCCAGCCGCCGGTGTCGACTTCGTTCAGCACCTGGTTGAGTACGTTGGCGTCGGCCGCCAGCCCCATGAACGGCGCCCGCACCTGTTCGACGAACGCGTCGCCGGGCACGAGGTCACGTGATCCCGTGATCTCGGTGATCAGGCTGGCCGCATATTCCTTTGGCGCCAGCAGCGTTCGAAGTCCGAAGACCGCGATGCCGACGACGAGCGCGACGACCAGTGCGGGTAGCAGCGCGCGGCCGAACTCCTTCAAGTGTCCCGCCAGATCGACCGGCGGCGGCACGTCACCCCGGTGCACCGGGCCTTCCACAGTCACCAACCGGACTCCTTCGGTCGCCCGGGCGCGCGTGGCGACCCGGGGATCTCCTGGACGTGGAGATTCGATGATAGCGAGATGGCTCGCCAGGCATGGCAGACCGGACGGATCGGCGGTCGTCGTCTGATCATCGGGCCTCCCCGTATTGGCGGACCACGTCATAGGCGGGTTTCGGCGTGAAGTCCCGGCGTAGGACGCCGAAGTTCTGCTCGATCTCGCCTGCGTCGGATCCGCTGTCGCGCATGCTGTACACGAACGCAGGACCGAGCCAGGGAGTGTTCGCGGCCATGGCGAGGATCATCTCGAGCGTCTTGGCCTGAGTGGCGTCGCTGACGGCACGCGGGCCCGTGCCCGTGGGGGCTCCGCATTCGGTGATCCACATCGACTTCGCCGCGTCGCCGCCGTCGACCATCACGCGTCGCATGTCCCACATCCGTTGCGCCGTACTCCATTTCCTGGTAGCGGGGTCGTCGGGCAGAGCAGGATACGTGTAGGGATGGATCGCGAACGCATCGAAGTAGCGGTTCGCCCCCGCGGCGTACAGGCCCCGCAGGAAGGTGAGCGGGGCGATGTCACGGCCGTTGTCCTCGGCGGGCGCCAAGCCGCCGGACAACACGGTCGAATCCGGGTCGACGGCCTTGATGGCACGGTAGGTGGCGGCGAGCAACAGACCGTAGCGTCGGGGATCCGGCTTCGGTTGAAAGTAGTTGACGGTGTTGGGCTCGTTCCACACCTCCCACTCCGAGACCTGGGAGCCGTAACGCCGTGCCGCCTCTGCGGCGAAGCCGGCGAAGCGCTCGGGATCCTTCGGTGCGAAGTACCCGCCCGATGCCGCGGGGTGTTCGGCGGCCCAGTCGGGCGCATAGGTGACCAGTGCCAGAGGGCACAGCCCGCGCGCAGTCACCGCGTTCATCACCCGATCGATGCTCGACCAATCCCGTTGTCCCTCGGTGGGTTCGACACGGGTCCAATCCACGTCGACGCGCACCGACCACATTCCCGCCCCCGTTACCCGGTCGAGCAGGGAGGCGAGGTCGGCGTCCGACATGGTGAGGATGTCGGACCCCTGGGACGCCCCGATCTTGCCCTTTCCAGAGGTGGCTCGGCAGTCGGTTGCCGCGTGCGCCTCCGTGCCGGGCAGGAGCGAGATGGTGACGGCCAGCACGACGACGGCACCGAGCGCCCGCACCGCCCGTCGGGCCATCCGCTCAGCCGGCCAGGACACGCAGCATCTCCGGGATCGTCACGTTGACGTCGTGCCTGGCAGCGATACGGGCGCGCCCACGCTCGCTCATCGAGCGTCGTAGCGTCGCGTCGGTCAGGACGCGCCGGATCGCCTCGGCCAGCGCGGCCGAGTCGCCGGGCGGATGGAGCAGTCCGACGCCATCGGCAAGGAACTCACTGGTACCACCGTGGTCGCTGCCGACGACGGGAAGCCCGTGCGACATGGCTTCGAGGACGTTCAGTGGTCCGGCTTCGGGCAGGATGCTCGCCGACACCACGACGTCCCAGCCGGACATCGCCGACTCGGGGTCGACGTACCCGAGGAAGCGGACCCGCCCGGCGAGGTCGGGCCGCGCCGCACGCGCCTTGAGTTCCTCGACGTGCGGCGCATCCCCGGGGAAGCTGCCCCCCGCCAGCTCGAGTTCGACGTCGGGAAGCAGTGCGATGGCGTCGAGCAGGACGCCGTGCCCCTTCCACGGCGTCAGCAGGGCGAGCATGCCGACGACGGGCGGCGAGTGCAGTTCACCGCCGAAGACCGGTACCGGCCAACGGACGCCGTTGTGCGCGACGACGACCGGGAACCCCATGGCCCGCAGGGGGTCGGCCGTCGCCTCCGACACTGCGACGGCCGTCCTCACCGCGGGTCGTCCGATCGTGGTGACGGTGCGCTGCTTGCCGTTGGCGACGGTGTCGTGGACGAGCCAGGACGAGCAGCCCCGTCCCCCGGCGAGGCGCACCGACGGCAGCGCGAACATCGAGTTGACGACGGTCGCGGTGCCGGGAGGTCGCATCGCGCGCTTGAGTATCCGACTCGCGCGCACCCACCGTCCGACGAGGCGAGCCGCGCCGAGTATCCGCGCGACGCCGGATTCGCCGGTCAGCCCCAGCTGCGGCAGCTCGACGTGCGAGACGCCCTGGGGCAGTGCATCCCGCAGGGGACCCGTCGGACACGCGACGGCGACGTCGCGTCCCTGCCGCCGTGCCTCGCGCACCAGTTCCAGCAGCACCTTCTCGGCACCGGAGACGTTCCCGGTGTGCGCGACGAAGAGGATCGGGGTCACGGCGCGCGCCTTCGTCCGATGGGCGCGGGGAGGCCGACCATGAGGCGCAGCACGTAGGCGAGTCCGACGAGGACCACCACGGCGGCCAGCGACACCAGCGGCCACGTCCCGGGGGCGCGGTCCACGACGTAGGCGCCCGCACCCGACAGGGCGGCGGCGAGGATGAGCAGCACGGCGAGCTGGCGCACCGGCAGCAGGCCCTGGATCGGCACGGTCCGTGCGATCACCACCCAGAGGAGTGTCCCGCACGCCGCCCAGGTGACGACCGTGGCGATCGCCGCCCCGTCGTACGACATGCGGGGGATGAGTACCAGGTTGAGGCCGACGTTGAGGATCAGGCCGCCGACTGCCACCCACGGGTAGCGGCGCTGCAGACCGGCGGCGGTGAGCAGGAAGATCCCGAGCACGATCAGCGACATCAGTGCGGCGCCCACCACCAGCAGCCGCGCGGCGTCCGCGGACGGTGCGAAACGGTCGCCGTAGAGCAGCCGGATCAGCGGTTCGGCCGAGGGCCAGAACGCCACCACGCACACCGCGCCGGCCAGGCCGAACAACATTGCCGCCGTTCGGGTCCGGTCGCGGAACACGTCGGGTTCGGATGGCCACGCGGCCACCAGCAGGGTGCTGATCGGTGCGGCTGCCGCGAGCGCGAAGGTGTCGATGATGTCGGAGAACTTGTATCCGATCGAGTAGAGGCCGACGGCATCGTAGGTGTCCATGAGGCTCAGCATCAGGATGTCGATCTTCATCATCGCCACCGTGAGCGCGAAACCGATGGCCAGCGGGACGGCCTCGACGAGCATGGGCTTCCAGCGCCATACGTCGAGGTGCCGCGACGGCGTGATGCCCACCGATGGCCGGGCGACGCCGAACGCCTTGACCACGAGCTTGAACAGTTCGTTGGCGACCACGGGCAGGACGAAGATGAGCAGTACGGGCGCGAACACCGCGGCGACGACCGTGAGTGCCAACTGCAGGGTCTGCCCGAGGCTTTCGGCAACCGCGACCAGCAGCATCCGGTGCCGACTCTGGAACAGGACCGTCAACGCGTGGCTCGGAGTGGCGAGTACCACGACCAGGCCTGCGACGGCGGTGGCGAGCACGACGTCGGACGGGTAGCCCAGCAGCACCACGTAGGCGAGCGCGACGACGTAGCCGACCACGCCGAGCACGGTCCGCAGTGCGACGAACGATGATGCGGTGCGGGCGATCTCGTCACGATCCGCACCCATGAGGTGTGCCAGTACGACGCGGCCCACGCCCAGGTCGGTGACGATGGACATCACGCCCAGCAGCGCGAAGACGAAGCTGAACTGGCCCCACTCCTCCGACGAGAGCGACCGGGCGACGATCACGCTGCCCACCCAGCCGAGCGCGGCGACGATCACCCGGCTGACCAGGATCACCAGCGTGGCCCGCGCTGCCGCCTTGGGATCGGCGGCGACGTCGCGGTAGTCGGTGACGGGTTCGGCGCCCTCCATCGCGGGATCGTCGGTCACGGCTCGTCCGTCACGTCGGGGCACCAGCGGCGCGGTAGGCCGCGACGGTGCGTTCGGCGGTCCGGTCCCACGTCATCGTCGCCGCAGCGGCGATGGCCCTGGCCTGCAGGGTCTCCCGCGCGTCGGGGTCGTACAGCAGCGTCCGCATCGCGGTCACCCAGTCGTCGATCTTCGACGAGTTCACCAGCACCGCACCGTCACCCACCACCTGGGGCAGTGCGCCGACCGCGCTGGCGACGACGGCGGCGCCACACGCCATGGCCTCGACCGGTGGCAACCCGAAACCCTCGTACTTCGAGGCGTAGGCGGTGATGGTCGCCGCGCGGTACAGGCCGGGGAGGTCCTCGACGTCGACGTAGCCGAGTCCGATCGCCGACGACGGTGCCGCGGGTCCGGTGGATCCCGCGCCGGCGAGGACGCACGGCACGTCGAGTTCGCGTGCCGCGTCGGCGACGAGCGCGACGTCCTTGCGTGGTTCCACGGTCCCGACCTGCAGGACGAAGGAATCGGGCAGCCCGTACTTGGCGCGCACCGCGTCGACGGCACCGTCCTCGGGTGGCCGTGCCCACGGGGCGGGGGCCAGTTCGACGACGGTGGCGTCCCGGCCGCTGATCGCGGCGATCCGCTCGGCGGTGAACTCGGACACTGCGACCAGGAGGTCGGCCTTGCGCAGCGCGTGCCGGACCAGCCGTTGCTCGCCGGCGGCGCGGAACCTGCTGGACGCCGAGGGCATGTCGAAGACCGACAGGTCGTGCACGGTGGCGACGGTGAACGCGCTCGTCGCGACGGGCAGGTCGACGTCGAGCGAGTGGAAGACGTCGCACGACCACGTCGGCACGGCGCCGAGTGCTGCTCGCACGGCACCCGACGACACGGGTCGGCGCAGCGCACGCACGCCCCGGGGAAGCTCTCCGATGGCGTCCTGCTGCACCACGGCGGACAATTGGGCGTCCGGCAGCAGTCCCGGAACCGCCTTCAGGAACTCGCGGACGTAGGTCTGGACACCACTGCCTCCCGGCCGGAGGGCAAGTGCCCCGTAGACGATTCGTGTTGTGCTGCTGCGCATCCCACCACCCCCAAAAGCAGCCAGAAGTAGACGTCGATCGGAAATATCTCGAGGTAGGTGGCCACCACCATGGCCACCATGGAGGCGATCAGCGACGCGCTGACGCCGAGCGCCAGTGCCGCATCCCGGCCCGTGAGCGTCCACGCCAGTCGGGTGGTCCACAGCAGGGCGGTGATGACGATGCCGAGCAACAGCCACAGTCCGATGGGTCCGAGTTCGAGCAGCATCTTCACGTAGTAGTTGTCCGGCTGATAGTTCGTCGACACACCGGAGATCGTCACTCCCTGTGCGGTCGACATCCGATCCGCCGCGGCACCACTGGATCCCAGTCCGAGCCCGACGGGGTGCACCAGGATGCTGCTGATGATGTCGCTCCACCCCGCGCCGCGCTCACCGAGGCTGCTCGACGAGAAGAACACCCGCGAGATGCTCGGCACGAACGGGACGATGATCGCGACGGCGATCGCGCCCACGGCAAGTGGGAGGAAGAGGCTGCGGTAACGCAGGACGGCGAGCCACAGCATGCCCAGCACGAGGCCGAGGATCGCCGCCCGCACGATCGAACTCGCCATCGCGACCACCATGATCGGCGCCAGGCACAGGAAGATCAGGTTGCGCCTGCGGCGCGGTTCGGCGAGAGCCACGGCCCCGCCGACGAGGAGCGCCAGCATCACGTAGAGCCCGAACGGGAACGGCTGGACGAACGTGCTGAACGTTCGGAGCAGTCCGCCTGAGGTGCGCACCTCGCGGCCGTACTCGTAGCCCAGTGACACCAATGTGCCTGGACCGACGATCAATTGGCCGATGCCGACGAACGAGGCCAGCACGGCCATGCCCATCAGGATGCTGACGAAGGTGTCGCGGTCCCGCTCGTCGAACGGTGCGAACCACATGACGACCACGATCGACACGAAGAAGAACGTCACCTTGATCGCCACCAGGCCGATCAGCCCGAAGGCGATGACGGCCGAGAGACTGCCGAACGCCACCCACATCACGGCCGCGGGCCACCACGGCGCGTGCAGCGGCGCGGGCTGATCCCACGGGGCATTCCGCGTCCGGCGCATCCACGCGCAGACCGCGGTCAGGATGAGTAGACCTTCCTTCCACCCCGCCGCGATACCGGGTAGGGGAAGGATCGATAGCAAGCCGTGCAGCGGGGTAAGCGCCGCGAGCAACAGCAGGCCGCGCTGGGGGCGGCGGTAGATGACGTTGACGGTCAGTCCCGCAACGAGACAGGCGGGGACCGCCAAGACGATCAGCGCGAGAGTCACGATGTCTCGATGAGCAGCGGTCTCAGTCCTCGGCGCGCTTCAGCACTGCCCGCACGGTGAGGAACAGGATCTTGACGTCGAGCCAGATCGACCAGTTCTCGATGTAGTAGTTGTCCCACTCCGCGCGATCCGCGATCGACGTCTGTCCGCGCAGTCCGTGGACCTGCGCCCAGCCCGTGACACCTGCCTTCACCCGGTGCCGCTCACCGTAGCGCCGGATCTGAGCTTCGAACAGTTCGACGAATTCGGGCCTCTCGGGGCGTGGACCCACCAGGCTCATGTCGCCCTTGATCACGTTCAGCAACTGGGGCAGCTCGTCGAGCGACGTCTGACGCATGATCTTGCCGATGCGGGTGCGGCGGTCGACGCCCTCGACACCGCCCGGTGCGGCACCGCTCTTCAGTTCGAACTGCGCGTCGGACTCCCGGGGCGGCCGCATGGACCGGAACTTGTAGCAGTCGAACGGCTTTCCGTCGCGGCCGACGCGCTTCTGCTTGAAGAGGATCGGCCCGGGCGAGCTGAGCCGCACCAGCAGCGCCAGGCCCAGGAAGATCGGCGAGATCACCAGCAGGCCGAGGGCGGTGAGCACACGATCGAAGAAACCCTTGACCCAGAACTGCCAGCCCAGCGGGTTGACGTGCGGGAGCACCAACAGGGGGAGACCGCCGAGGTGCTCGACGCGCGCCTTCTCGCCGACGGCATCGTGCAGCCGAGGCACCACCCAGACGCGCATGCCCCGACGCTGCGCCACGCGGACCGCGGCGACGATGTCGTCGAACGGCACGTCCTCGCAGAACCCGACGATGAGTTCCTCCGCGGCCGTGGCGTCCACGACCGCGGCGATGTCGGATGGTCTTCCGAGGTTCGGTACCTCGAGGAAGCCCGGCAGATCGTGCATGCGCGTGAGGGGTGGTGCGCCGCTCAACGTGCCCACCGGCACCATGCCGTACTCCGGCATCTGCTGCATGCGGGAGATGAGCTGATGGGAGATGGGGCCGTCACCGAGGACGAGAGTCGGTGCCGCGGAGTCGAACCGCTGGCGCAGGACTCGCTGCACCACGGCGCGAGCGAGTCTGACCGTCGGTATCAGGATGGCCGAGCAGATCCAGATCCGGGCGATCACCTCGCCCGGTCGGCCCTGCGTCCCGACCACGAGCATCAGAGTCAGCAGGATGAGCGCCGCAAGCGCGATCGACGTCTGCACCGGGCCGACCTCGTCGAGGAAGTTGCGCCGCAGAGCCCGCCGGTACATGGCTCGCGATGCGAGCATCGCAACCACGATCGGGACGAAGAGCCAGGGCATGCCACCGACCAGTGCCTGAGCTTCGGACTCCCGCCCCCAGAGGGCCGCTATCCCGACGGCGGCAGCCGCGGCAGCCACGTCGAGGACGAGTGTCACGACGGTGTGCAACGGGTCGCGTCGCAAGAGGTTCGGCAGCGTGCGTCGCCCAGGCGACCGGCCCGCCGCAGGTGTCGCCACGCGGACCGAATTCTGGAGTGACATCGCTGGAGCCGCCATGCCGCCCTACGTCCTGCCGCCGTCCATGTTCGTCAAGTTACGCCTGTTGCCGTTTCCAGACAGCAGTTTGCTTGGACAAATACCCAAATTCGTGAAACGGGAGGGTAATTGACGCTGATGAAAGAGCGAAGAGATGGGCCCGCACCGTCATGCCGCCGCGAAGACGCGTTCGCTGACGAGTTGTGCGAGATCGTCGAGGACCTGCAGGTGACCGGTACTCCACTGGCGCGGCTGACCGTCCCACACGCAGACGGTGCCGATCGCCAGGCCGCTCGGGGCGAAGAGCGGGATGCCGGCGTAGGAGACGAGCGTGCCGTCCAGCACGGCGGGGTGATCGTGCAGGAGTGGGTGCACGCGGGCGTCCTCCACGACGAGGGGTTCCCCCCTGGCCACCGCGTACCGGCAGACCGAACGGTCGAGTGTCGTCTCGCGCACGCCGTCGGGCAGGCCGATCACGCTCTTGAAGAACTGCCGGTGGTCGTCGACCAGCGATATCGCGGCCGACGAGACGCCGAGCGCCTGCACCGCCATGGACACGATGCGGTCGTACGAGGGCTCGGCGTCCGAGTCGAGCAGGCCCGTGTCCCGCAGTGCCTGCAGGCGCGCCGGATCGTCGAGGATCGGGTGCTTGCCCGTCACCTCGGCGATGGAGGCGTTCTCGCTGATCCGCTTCAGCAGGTCGAGGAGCACCTGCATCTCGGGCTCCGCGTTGGCTTCGAGGTCCTTGCGCAACCGGGCGGCGACCGCCTTCTGGACGTAGACGTCGATGGATTCGCCGGATCTGCTCGCCTGCGCCCGCAACGCGCGATCGAGTTGCTCGTCGAAGCTGGGGATGTCCGCCATCCACCTAACATACGGCCACCCGGCAATCGGGTTGCGCCCTTCGCGCGGCAAAGTCCTGCAGTTAGCCCGGCCGGTTCGGGGCGGCTCGGTCTCTCCTACTTCCGCACCTCGCTGCGCCACGCGGCCGGTCGCGGATGAGGCCCTGGGAAACTCGTAGGTTTCGAACGCGTGTTCGTCCGGGTATCAGGTCGTCATGAGTGAGAATACGAACGAGGTGCCGCAGGCCCCGAACGAGAATGCCGAGAAGGATCCGTCCGACTGGGTCACCGGTGACGAGCCGATGACCGGTGCGCAGCGCAGTTATCTGCACACCCTGGCCCAGGAGGCCAAGCGTGAGGTGCCGGAGGACCTGACCAAGGCGCAGGCCTCCGAGATGATCGACGAACTTCAGTCGTCCACCGGACGCGGGTAGAAACACACGACGCAAAAACCCCGGCCACGAATGCGTGGCCGGGGTTTCGCGTGTTCAGAGGTGGATCAGACGCCGACGACCTCGCGGGCGATGTCCGCGACGCGCGTCTGCGCGGCGGAGACGACTCCTACGCGGTTCTTGTGCTGCTCCTCGTAGGCGATGATCGCGCGGATGTCGGCCGGGTCACTGAGATCCTTCACGGCGGCGACGGCGGAGCTGACGTTCAGCTCGTCGTAGTCGGCGATCGGCAGCTCGTCGGAGGAGACGACGCCGGCTGCGGTGCGCAGCGAGTGCAGCACGTCCGCGGCATCCTCGGCGCCCGCGTCACGGGTGACCTTTTCGGCGGTCTCCAGTGCGGCGTCCCGCGAGGCGGAGAAGGCCTTCGCGGCGACGGAACCCGCCTGCGCACCACGGTCGGCCAGCTCGCTGAGCGTCGGCGGGGTGTTGCGAATTGCGTCGACGGCGCGATCGATCCGCCGTGCCGACCACGTCAGCGGGAGGTTGGCGATCTTGACGGTGATTCCGGCGGCGGCCTGCAGCGGGGTCCGGCGCAATGCGGCCGGTCCGCCGAGGGCATCCTCGGCCAGCACGGTGGTCAACCAGTCGACGGTCGCCGAGTGCGCCGTGATCAGCTCGGTGGCGAGCGCCTCGACGTCCTTGTTGCCGGCCGAGACGGCCAACGCCTTGAGGTAGCGCGACCGGTCGAGCAGCTGGTGCTCGAGGCCGAGGTCGCCGAGGAGGGCCTCGTCGAACGGGCCGGCCTGCTCGCCGAGCGCCTTGACGGCGGCGGCAGCGCGACCGAAGAACGGTGCGACCACGTCGGGGAAGCCGCCGAGTTCGCGGATGGCGGCCTGGATCTTCAGGGCGCGCTCGCGGCCGTGCCGTGCGTTTTCGGTGAGTTCCCGCTGGACGGCCTCGGTGCGTGCCTGGACGGTCCGCGTCTCGGCGACCTGGACCTCGGTGTTGGTCAGGGCGAGTACGGCGCGGAGTTGTGCGATGAGCGTGCTGGTGTCCGTGTTGGACATGGTTCTCCTCCCACAGTGAAGTGTCGTGTCGAGCGGCGCAGTGTTGCGCCTTGTTCTGGTGGTTACCCGACCCTCCGACGTCGGAAAACGGGTTCCCGCTGTTGGCTGGATCACGTCGATCTGTGAGACCCGGGCCGCGCTTTGCAGCGTGGCGCCATGAGCGGCGAAAGCGGTGGACGAGCGGCGACCGAACGGACGGAGACGGTTGCGAGGTCTGCGGCCGGCGTGCCCGAATTGACCATGCGACCCTCGTCACAGGTGTCGGGTGGTTTGCGGGAACCGAGGGTCGTGCTGCGACAATGAGGAGTAAGAGACCCGTTCGCGCCATTCTGGTGACGTCGTCACGTCGTTGCCAAAACGGTCCGCCGGGGACCAAGCGGCTCACGACGAGGTGACCGCCCCGTCCTCCGCGAACGTCGACGCCTCAAGAGGAGCTTCTGTCACGTGGCCTTGAACACCATCGCGCTCGAACTCGTCCCGTCCAATGTGGAGCGCGGACCCGACTTCCCCGTCGAGGAGGCTCGCAAGGTGGTGGAGCTGTCCACCGCCGCCGGAATCGGCGACCGCCTCGGTCACGTGATGATCCCCGGGATGATCGACGAGGACGACGACCGCCCCATCGAGATGAAGCCGAAACTCGACGTCCTGGACTACTGGTCGCTGCTGCAGCCCGAACTTCCCGGTGTGCGGGGACTGTGCACCCAGGTGACGTCCTTCCTCGACGAGGACGCCCTGCGTGAGCGGTTGACGCGGCTGAACGGCGCTGGATTCGACGGCATCGCCTTCGTCGGCGTTCCGCGCACCATGAGCGACGGCGAGGGCGTGGGAGTCGCTCCCACCGACGCGCTGTCGATGTATGAGGAGCTGGTCGACAACCGCGGCGTCATCCTGATCCCGACCCGCGACGGGGAGCAGGGCCGCTTCACGTTCAAGGTCGACCAGGGCGCCACCTACGGCATGACGCAGCTGCTGTACTCCGACGCGATCGTCGACTTCCTCGGCCGCTTCGCCAAGGAGAACGACCACCGCCCGGAGATCCTCCTGTCCTTCGGGTTCGTCCCGAAGGTCGAGTCGAAGGTCGGGTTGATTACCTGGTTGATCCAGGACCCGGGCAACGCCGCCGTCGCAGAGGAGCAGGCCTTCGTCCGGCGGCTCGCCGCCATGGAGCCCGACGACAAGCGCCGGGAGCTGGTCGATCTCTACAAGCGCGTGATCGACGGCGTCGTGGACCTCGGCTTCCCGTTGAGCATCCACTTCGAGGCCACCTACGGGGTGTCCCGGCCCGCCTTCGACACCTTCGCCGAGATGCTCGACTACTGGTCGCCGACCGCGGGCTGACCGCAGTCGGCGTGGCACGATCGAGTCGTGTCCACCTCCTCCGATCCGTTGGCGACGTACCCGGTCGCGGCACCGTCGGTCCCGCCACCCGTCTTCACGTCCCAGCGGTGGAGCGAGCTGACCTTCCTGCACTGGCCGGTCGATCCCGAGGCCGTGGCGCACCTCTATCCCGAGGGCACCCGTCCGGACGTCTTCGCCGACGGCCACACCTACGTGGGGCTCATCCCCTTCGCGATGCGTGAGCTGGCGTTCGTCGTCCCGGCCGCCGTCCCGTACTTCGGGGACTTCCTCGAGACCAACGTCCGGTTGTACTCGACCGACGACGCCGGTCGGCACGGCGTGCTCTTCCGGTCGCTGGAGACCGAGCGGCTCGCCATGGTGGCACTGTCGCGCGCGATGCTGGGCATCCCGTACACCTGGGCACGAATGCGCATGCACCGCAACGGAAATCGCGTCACCTACCTCGGTACGCGTCGATGGCCGGACCGCGGTGTGGCATCCGAGATCGTCGTGGACGTGGGCGCGCCCGTCGAGCCGACGCCGTTGGAGACGTGGCTGACTGCCCGGTGGGGCGCGCACACCCGGAAGGCAGGCCGGACGTGGTGGGTGCCGAACGAACACGCGCCATGGGTCTTTCGCGCCGCCGACGTGGTGCGCCTCGACGACGACCTCGTCGCCGCCGCGGGCGTCACGCCGGTCGGCGAGCCACTACGCGCGCTGTATTCGGAGGGCACCGTCGCGCGCTTCGGGCGTCCGAGCCTGGTCTAGCGGCGGGCGGTACGCCCTATCGCCGCGGCGCCGGTCTCACCGCCTTGGCGAAGAAGACTCGACGGTAGCCGTCCTCGAGGCCGCGGCCCGTCTCCCGGTATCCGCGCCGCGGGTAGTAGTCGAGGTTCTCCGTCATCGCCTCGTTGGTGCTGAGTCGGACCTCGGGGAGGTCGAGTTCCGCGGCCAGCCGCTCCGCGCGATCCAGCAGGATGCGGCCCAGGCCGAGGCCGACGGCGTCGGGTGACACCGCGACCGTGTCGACGAGGAGGTGATCGGCGCGGGCGACGGCGACCATCATCCCGGCGACGGCGCCGCCGTTATCGACGACCCAGACGGTGCCGTCGTCGACCAGCGCGGCGTAGTCCGACAGCATCGGCGCGGGCTGCTTGCCGATCCGCTCGACGTACTTCTCGAATGCGGCGGCGACCAGTTCGGTGACGTCCCGTACGTCGTCGGCGGTCGCGGGGCGGGGCTCGGTGTTGGTCACGCCGCCGCGAGACCTGCTCCGCCGGTGCCGGGTTCACTCTCCGAGACGCCCGCTCGCGCGGCGGAGGTGCCGGTGAGGGCCGACGGCCCCCTGCTGGTCACCGAGGCGGTGCCCCCGACCCCGGGCTCGGCGCTCGACGCACCCGGGCCGACGGTCAGCCCACCGGCGCCGGTGGTGCTGACCGGACCGCCGGCGACTCCGGCCGGGGTGGCCTTGTTGCCACCCGACGTGAGCGTTGGACGCAGGATCCGCGCCCTGTCCGTCCGGCCGGAGCTTCCCGAGTCCGGTTGCCTCACAGTCGGCGTCGCCGCGGGCTCGGCAGCTTCCGCGGGGGCCGTGCGCCGGTTCGGTGCCGTACCCGCACTGCTGAGGGGGCCACCCGTCGCCCCCGTCGTGAACGAATCCGGCTCGCCCCGCAGTGCCTCGATGATCCGGCCGGGCGGCGTGATGAGCGAGAACCGCACGTCCTTGTCGACGTTGGCGTAGGTGCGGTCGGTGTAGGCCATGTCGACGACTCGCCGCAGCAGCGGTTCGACGGCGTCGAGTACGGGGTCGGTGAACGCAGCGACACCGCCGTGGGCGGCGAGGTCGCGCAGCGGTGCCAGGAGTGGCAGACGGGGATTCCGGTACAGGACATAGGTGTCGGTGCCGCCGGCGGCGTTGCGCACCGTCTTCTGGATCTTCGGGGTGGTAGCCCGATCGATGGGGTCGTAGGCCGCGTCCGGGTGTGCATAGCGGACCGCGATGGCCGAGTTGAGCAGAGCGAGCGGGTTGAAGTAGGCGGGGAAGTCGGCGTACGGGTCGTACTCGAGGGCCTCGTAGACGGTGTCGTAGCGAGTCGGCGCGCTGGGCCCCACCGTGTCGATCACGGTCGGGACCGAGAAGCCGGCGAAGCGCCCGAACATTCCGCCGTTGGGCGCGAAGGGCGAGCCGATCATGACGAACCTGAGTTGGTCTGCGGGCGGCGCCCATTCGTCCGGGTCCACGTCCGGAAACGGCCCGACCCGCTTGGCCTGCAGATCCCGCCGAGCCCGCTCGGCGACCAGCGCGCCCTCCGAGTAGCCGAGAACCACGATGTCCGCCTCGGCCTCCCGGCCCCGAAGCGCGACGATCACCGATGCCGCGCCGAGGTCCCGACTGCCCGCGAGGTCGATGGTCGCGGGATAGTCGATGGGCACGTACGCGTATCCGTCGGGGATGACGGTCCCGTTGAACTTGGCGGGGAGGCGTGCGCCGGGACCGTCGTCCTTGCCGCCGGCGCCGATGACGGAATTGCCGAGCACGACGTCGACACTCGGGGGAGTGGGGTTGCCTGCGAGGCCGACTACGAGTGCGACGGCGAGGCCGGCTGCGGCGACCCTGGCCAGGATGCCCCCATGCGTCTGAATCTTCGTGACAGCACGGCGCATGACCACTCGACTCCCCTAGACGTTCGGCGCGAAGGTGCGCGCGTCGGACGGTACTCCGAGGAGTGGGCCTGCCGGGGTCGATCGAACCGTTGAGGACGCCGACCCCTCGACACGACGACGGCGGCGCTCGACTGCTGCGCCGCCGCCGGTCGAATCACCGCTAGGGGCAGGTGACCTCGATCTCGAACGGCTTCGTGATCATCCCCGCGGTGGGGTTGGTCATGTCGACGCCGGTCGCGTTGCCGCTGATCTTGTAGTCCTTGCCGTCCTTCTCGGCCTTGGCATCGCCGGCGCCCGGGCCGACGGCGAGCGCGACGCCGTTGACGTTGCCGAGCGCGACCGAGGTGACCGATGGTGCGTCCCCCTCGCCGAGCATGACCCCGACGCCGGTCATGCCCTGACCGATCGCGATGTTGACGGTGCCGCCCATCGTGGAGCACACCACCTGGCCGTCGATCGCCTGGTCCTTCCCGTCGATGGTGACCTTCGAGCCGCCGGGCTCTGCGCTGGCCGACTCGGATGCCGACGACGACTCGGACGAACTCGACTCCGATGACGACTCCGACGAGGCCGACGACGACGAACTCGGCGACGCCTCGTCGCCGGACGAACAACCGGACAGGCCGGCGACGAGTAACGCCGCCCCACTGACCGCAACCAGCACGCCACGCTTCACAATCGGTCTCCTTCGATAGTCGTGACCGGTCAAGATCAACCGGCCATCCTCCGTACTATGGCGGCCCGTCGACCTGCGGTCTCGGCTTTCGGAGAAAAATCTGGCAGTCGATGTCAGGCGATCCGCTCCGCGGGCGACTCCCGGCCGAGGTGTGACAACCTAGGGCGGTGAGCGCGCCCACCGCCGACTTCTTCGAGGTCAAGGCCGAACTGCCCGGACGTGCCGGCCGGGTCGGTGTGATCCACACCCCGCACGGCGACGTCGAGACCCCCGCGTTCGTCGCGGTCGGGACACAGGCCACCGTGAAGGCCGTCCTGCCGGAGTCGATGAGCACCGTTGGTGCGCAGGCGATCCTGGCCAACGCCTACCACCTTTACCTGCAGCCGGGATCCGACGTGGTCGACGAGGCGGGCGGTCTCGGCGCCTTCATGAACTGGCCCGGCCCGACGTTCACCGACAGTGGTGGCTTTCAGGTGATGTCGCTGGGCGTGGGATTCAAGAAGGTGCTCTCGATGGATTCCAGCCGGGTCCAGACCGACGACGTCATCGCCGAGGGCAAGGAGCGGTTGGCGCACGTCGACGACGACGGGGTGACGTTCCGATCGCACCTCGACGGGTCCAAGCACCGGTTCACGCCCGAGGTGTCGATCGGTATCCAGCACCAGCTCGGCGCCGACATCATCTTCGCGTTCGACGAGCTGACCACGCTGGTCAACACCCGCGCGTATCAGGAGACGTCCGTCCGCCGCACGCACGAGTGGGCGGTGCGCTGCCTGGCCGAGCACCGTCGCCTCACCGTCGAGCGTGCGTCGAAGCCCTACCAGGCGCTGTTCGGTGTGGTGCAGGGGGCGCAGTACGAGGATCTGCGGCGGCAGGCGACCCGTGGCCTGGCTGCGATCGTCGACGACGAGGGTCGGGGCTTCGACGGGTTCGGCATCGGAGGGGCGCTGGAGAAGCAGAACCTCGCCACCATCGTCGGCTGGGTCACCGACGAACTGCCCGATGAGAAGCCACGCCACCTGCTCGGGATCAGCGAGCCCGACGACCTGTTCGCCGCGGTCGCCGCGGGGGCCGACACCTTCGACTGTGTGTCGCCGTCGCGGGTGGCGCGCAACGCGTCGATCTACTCGGCCGACGGGCGCTACAACATCACCGGCGCGCGCTACAAGCGGGACTTCACGCCGCTGGACGCCGAATGCGACTGCTACACCTGCGCGCACTACACCCGGGCGTACGTACGCCACCTCTTCAAGGCGAAGGAGATGCTGGCGTCGACGCTGTGCACCATCCACAACGAGCGCTTCGTGATCCGGCTCGTCGACCGGATCCGCGCCGCCATCATCTCCGGCGAGTTCGACGACCTGCGCGACGACGTCCTGGGCCGGTACTACTCCACGCGTGCACAATAGGAGCATGACGAACGCCGACGCGCAGGCGCTCCTGGGGAACCTGCTCGATCCGTCCAACCGTGCCGACCCCTACCCGGTGTACGCCCGCATCCGCGAGGCCGGCCCGCTCGTCCTGCCCGATGGGCACCTGGTCGTCTTCTCCTCGTTCGCGGACTGCGACGACGTCCTCCGCCATCCGGACTCGGCGAGCGACGGCATGAAGTCGACCCTCGTTCAGCGGCGTCTCGCCGACGGCCAGGTGGTGCGTCCGCCGGGACCGCCGGGATTCCTGTTCCTCGACCCGCCGGACCACACCCGGCTGCGCAAGCTGGTGAGCAAGGCGTTCGTCCCCAAGGTCGTCAGGGCGCTCGAGCCCGACATCACCGCGATGGTCGGGGACATGCTCGACGCCGTCGAGGCGCGCGGCTCGTTCGACGTCGTCGCCGACCTCGCGTACCCGCTTCCCGTGGCGGTGATCTGCCGCCTGCTCGGCGTCCCGCTGGAGGACGAACCCCGTTTCAGTCACGCCTCCGCGGTGCTCGCCCAGGCGCTCGACCCGTTCATGACCGTGACCGGTGGCGTTCCCGACAACGTCGACGAGCGGATGGAAGCGGGCGCGTGGCTGCGCGACTACCTGCGCGGGCTGATCGAGCAGCGCCGCGCCGAACCCCGCGACGACCTCATCTCCGGTCTGATCGCCGCCGAGGAGGCGGGGGACCAACTCACCGAGGAGGAGATCGTCGCGACGTGCAACCTGCTGCTCATCGCGGGGCACGAGACCACGGTCAACCTGATCGCGAACGCCGTGCTGGCGATGCTCCGCAGTCCGGAGCAGTGGGCGGCGCTCGCGGCCGACCCGAGCCGCGTGTCGACCGTCGTCGAGGAGACGATGCGACACGATCCGCCGGTGCAGCTCGCGATGCGAATTGCGGAGCAGGACATGGTCATCGGGGGTGCGAGCGGCGGGACGGCCGTACCGAAGGGCGACACGATGATGCTGCTGTTCGGCGCCGCGCACCGCGACCCCGACGCGTTCAGCCGGGCCGACGCGTTCGACCCCGACCGCGACGTCATCCGGCACCTCGGCTTCGGCAAGGGCCCGCACTTCTGCCTCGGTGCGCCGCTGGCGCGGCTCGAGGCGTCGGTCGCGCTGACGGCGGTCACCGCTCGTTTCCCGAACGCCCGCATCGACGGCGAGCCCGTCTACAAGCCGAACCTGACGCTGCGCGGCATGGCGACCCTCCCCGTCACCGTCTAGCAGTGGGTAGGGTCGCGCCATGCCGACCGAACTCACCGCCGAGCAGGCCGCCGCACGACTCGACTCCACCGACGGGCTGGGCATCCCGCTCGGACCGGGCCAGCCGCCCGCCGTCCTGCGGGCGCTCGGCGAACGCGACGACTGGGCCAACCTGCGCGTGTACGGCGCGCTGCTGGCGGTGGGCACCGAGCTGTTCTCCCGCAGGGGCGTTCACTACCTCTCGGGCTTCTTCGGACCGCTCGAGCGGGCACTGCTCGCGGGTGGCGCGGACATCCAGTTCACGCCCGCGGACTTTCGCCGCTTCGGGCCGCTGCTCGAACGGCAGGCCCCGAGGGTCATGACCACCGTCACGGCATCGCCCGACGCTGACGGGTGGTGCTCCCTCGCGCTGCATGCCGGGGGCACGATCAACGAATTGCGCCGTGCCGGAGCCGATCCCGACCGCCTGCTCATCGTCGAGGCATCGGAGGCGTATCCGCGGACGTCCGGGCTGGGTGAGCACCGGCATGCGCTGCACGTGGACGAGATCGACGTGCTCGTGCGCTCGACCGACGCACCGCTCGAACTGCCCGGTGGCGATGCCGAACCCGCCGACGCCGATAAGGCCATCGCGCGGCACGCCGTCGGTCTCATCCCGTCGGGTGCCACGCTGCAGGTGGGCATCGGCTCCATTCCCAATCAGATCGCGACGCTGCTGGCCGACGGGGATCTGGGCGAATTCGGGCTGCACACCGAGATGTTCACCGACGGGTGCATGAAGCTGCACCGTGCCGGCAAGGTCACGAACACGCGCAAGGGACAGTACGACGGGGTCAGCGTCACGACGTTTGCCTTCGGGTCGAATGATCTCTACGCGTGGCTCGACGGCAACGACGAGGTCGCGTTCCTGCCCGTCGATATCGTGAACTCGCCGGAGGTGATCGGCGCGAACGACGAGATGATCTCCGTCAACGGGGCGCTCGCGATCGACGTCCACGGCCAGGTGGTCGCGGACACGATCGACGGCAAGCAGTTCAGCGGGATCGGTGGCGCCGAGGACTTCGTGGCCGGCGCCGGACTCGAGCTGTCGGACCGTTCGCTGATCTGCCTGCCGTCGACCTACGAGAAGGACGGCGAACTGCGATCCCGTATCGTTCCGACCTTCGGCCCGGGCGCGGTGATCACGACGCCCCGTCACCAGGTCGACGTCATCGTCACCGAGTACGGCGTCGCCGAACTGGAGGGCAGGACCGTGCGCGAGCGCGCCGAGGCGCTCGCCGCGATCGCCCACCCCGACTTCCGCGACGCCCTCCTGAACGGGTCGGCTTAAGCTGCGAGCGTGCGTGTCTGCGCACGCTCGCGGGTCAGCGCAGCAGCGCGTCGATGACCTCACGCGCCGCACGCTCGCCGGCCTCGACCGCACCCTCCATGTAGGCACTCCAGTACGTCGCCGTGTCGGTCGACGCCCAATGGACGACGCCGATCGGCTCGGACAGCGCGGAGCCGTACTTCGTCCACACGTGCGGGCCCATGTTCGCGTTGTAGCAACCGCGCGTCCACTGCCGGTCCGACCACTCCCCGTCGACGTAGTACTCGGGATGTGCTGCACGGGAACCGAAGTGCCGCACCAGCTCGGCGGTGAGCGCCTCCCGCCGCTCGGCCTCGGGCAGGCGGCCTGCGGTCCTGGCCTCGTCGCCCTCCAGGAACAGCAGGATCACGCCGTGGTCGTCGCCTGGGATGCACGTGTCGTTCGACATCCGCGCCGGCCCCACGTCGGAGATGAGCTGCCCGTTGAGCCCGTCCTCGCGCCAGAACGGGCTGTCGTAGACGAAGAACGCCTTCATCGCCGATCCGTTGGGCATCCGCTGGGTGAGCTGATCCCGTATTCCGGAGAGCGGCGGGTCGTACATGATGCGCCCGGCCAGCACCGGTGAGATCGCGACGACGACGTGGCGGCCACTGGCCACCAGCCCGCCACGGCAGCGGACGACGACGCCGTCGGGGGAGTGCTCGATGGTCTGCACGGGTGCCTCGACCACGATGTGATCGGCTATCAGCGCCGCCAGCCGGCGCGGGATCTCGGTGGTGCCGCCCACGAACCGGGTGGTCTGCGCGCCACCCTCGGACTCGGCGAACAACTCCGACGTCACGCCGCAGGTCTGAATCGTGAACAGCAGGTGCAGGAACGACACCTCGGCGGTCGGTACCGCCAGGATTCCCACCGTGCAGATCTCGAGCAGGGTGCGCGCGACGACGGACAACCCCTGCGTGTCGTACCACGCACCGGCGGTGATCGCGTCCCACTCGGCGGCGTGCGGTGCCTGCCACGGTGCGTCCGGCGGGACCTCGGCGGCCAGTTCGTCGAGGTGGCGCAGGACGTGCTCGAGCGCCACCAGTTCGTCGCCGAAGCGATCGTGGAAGTCGTTCTCGCGCAGCACCCCTGTTCCCACGAGGTCGTAGGAGGTCTCGCCGACGTCGTACTGGGGATAGGTCTCGACGCCGAGTTCGGCGGCCAGTGCGAACATCCGGTGGTGGGTGTCGCCGATCCACTGTGCCCCGAGATCCAGCGGCACCCCCGCGATCGCCTCTTCGGTGAGGATCCGTCCACCGACACGCTCGTCGGCCTCCAGGACAACCGGCACCAGGCCCGCCTCGAGCACCGTGCGGGCGGCGATCATGCCCGAGAGTCCGGCCCCGACGACGACGACGTCGGCTTCGATCCGTTGTGGCTGCGTCACGCCACCCAGCCTTGCCGCGAACCTCGATCAACGCACCCCTTTCCCGAAGAAACCGTGGTGGGCGGGTCGGGTGGGGTGGCGTACGTTCGAGGTATGTCCGCCGATCAGCGCCGTTTCGTCGTGATCGGCGGTGGTCTGGCCGGGCTGGCGTCCGCCGTGTGGCTGGCCGAGGCCGGCGGCCACGTGACCCTCCTCGAGCGCCGCGCTCACCTGGGCGGGCGTACGCATGGGATGCGGGCCGACGAGGTCGACGACGGCGCCGACAACGGTCAGCACGTCATCGCCAGCGGGTACGAACACCTCTTCCGATATCTGACCAGCATCGGCACGCGGGACCACGTGACCTTCCCGAAGCGCTCCACGCTGCGCTGGCCCGACGGCCGCACGGTCTCGGTGCAGACGACGGGTATCGGCGCCGTGCGTTCACTGTTCGGCCTGCACCCCGATGCGAGTGTCGGCGACCGGATGCGGGCGGCACGAGCCACGCTGCGTCTCGGTTGGCAGGCGCTGCACCCGCCCGCGGACCTCGCCGACATCACCACCGAGCAGTGGTTCGACAGGGTGGGGATGCCCGCCCCGGCCCGCGAAGCACTGTGGGACTGGCTGGCCCTCGGCATCGCCGCCGAACCGGTGTCGCGAGGGTCGGCGAAGGTGTTCGCCAACGTGATGGCCACCGGCATCCGGATGGGCGCCAAGCACCGCACATTGATCACCATCGGGTATCCCACCGTCGACCTCGACACGCTCTACGTCGACGGGGCGATCGAGTTCTTCGCCACCCACGGCGTCGACGTCCGCTACCGGGCGGTGGCCCGCCGCATCGAGATCGCCGACGGGGCGGTCATCGGCGTGCTGCTCGCCGACGGCACCGTGGTCCCCGCCGACGCCGTGGTGTGCGCGGTGCCCAACTCACACGTCGGCGGGCTGCTGGACGACCTATCCGAACACGCCGAGATCTATGCCGCCGCAGACAAACTCGCAGCCACCCCGATCGTGAGCACCAACCTGTACCTCGACCGGCCGCTCGGCACCGAGTCGGCGTTCGAGGGTCTGATCGGCGGCACCGGCGTCATCGACGAGGTGTTCGACCGACAAATCATGCACGGCAGGTCGACCGACCGCACCTGGCTGTACTGCCTCACGACCAGCGGCGCCTACGAGCAGATCCGCAAGCCGAGCGACGAGATCGTCGACGAGCAGATGGCGCTGCTCCGCCGGTACTACCCGGCGGCGGCCGACGCGACGGTCGTGCACGCGCAGGTGGTCAAGATGCCGAAGGCCACGTTCTCCCAGACCGTCGGCATGGACTCGCTACGGGTACCGCAGCGGACCTCGGTGCCGACCCTGGTACTCGCGGGCGACTGGACCGCGACCGATTGGTCGGCGACGATGGAGAGTGCGGCCCAGAGTGCTGCGCGCGCAGTCGATCTGCTGCTCAATTGATCCCGCGAACAGACGTCAACTCCCCTCATTGGGGGCGAAACAGGGAACTTCGCGTCTGCTCGCCGATGGGTCCTGCTCGCCGGACGAGCATGTCTGCTCGCCGGGAAAGCGAGACCCTACAGCGGGTTGAGGATCCGCTCCAGGAACTGGCGGGTGCGATCTTCCTTCGGGTTGCCGATCACCTCGGCGGGGGTGCCCTTCTCCAGGATCACGCCGCCGTCGGTGAACAGCACCTGATTGGACACTTGCTTGGCGAACTGGATCTCGTGGGTGACGACCACCATGGTCCACCCCTCGACGGCGAGGTCCTTGATGACCGACAGCACCTCGCCGACGAGTTCGGGGTCCAGCGCCGACGTCGGCTCGTCGAACAGCACGAGCTTGGGCTTGAGCGCCAGCGCGCGGGCGATGCCGACGCGCTGCTGCTGCCCGCCGGACAGTTGGAACGGATACTGGTCCTGCTTCTCCTTCAGTCCGACCTGATCGAGCAGTTCGACGGCGTCGGCGACGGCCTCGTCGCGCGGCCGCTTCTGCACGATCACCGGGCCCTCGATCACGTTCTGCAGCACCGTCTTGTGTGGGAACAGGTTGTGCCCCTGAAAGACGAAGCCACTGCGCGACTGGAACCTGCGCACCTCGGGTTTCGGTGTGGGCGTGGCGAAGTCGATCTCGACGTCGTCGACGCGGATCACGCCCGCGTCGGCGCGATCGAGCGCGTTGAGCGTGCGCAGCAGCGTCGTCTTGCCCGAGCCCGACGGCCCGATGATCGCGGTGGCGGTGCCGCGAGCCACCTTGAACGAAACGCCCTTGAGCACCTTGTTGTCGCCGAACGCCTTCTCGACGCCCTCTGCAGTGACGCGATATTCGACGGAGTCATCGTCGTCACGGGGTTCGGTCATCTGGCCACGTACCTTTCCAGTCGGTGCTCGACGCGACTCTGGCCGAACGACAGCACGAGGCAGATCACCCAGTAGTAGACGGCGGCGGTGCCGTAGAGGGCGAAGAACTCGAACGTCGGCGCCGCGACGATCTGTGCCTGCCGCAGCAGTTCGGTCACCAGGATCGTCGAGGCGAGCGAGGTGTCCTTGACGAGCGAGATGAGCGTGTTCGACAGCGGCGGCACGGCCACGCGGGCGGCCTGCGGGAGGATGATCCGTCGCAGTGCGCCCACGTAGTTGAGTCCGATGGTCTCGGCGGCCTCCCACTGGCCCTTGGGGATGCTCTGGATCGCCGAGCGGATGATCTCCGCGGCGTAACCACCCACGTTGAGGCTGAACGCGATCACCGCGGCGGGGAACGGATCGATCTTCACGCCGAACTCGGGAAGCGCGAAGAACACGATGAACAGCTGCACCAGCAGCGGGGTGCCGCGGATGATCGAGATGTAGAAGCGAGCCACGTTGCTGAGCACCAGGTTCGACGACAGCCGCGCCAGCGCGACGGCCAGCGCGATGATCAGGCCCACGATGAAGCTGATGATCGTCAGCGGGATCGTCATCGTCAGGGCCGCCTTGGCCAGCGGCCAGAGGTTGTCGATCACCAGTTGCGAGGCCGATCGGACCTGCGGCGCCTCCTGCGCCGATCCGGGCGCGGCACTGGTCTGCGACGTTCCGGTGGCGTCGGCCTTGAGGTACTTCTGCGAGATCCCGGTGAGCGTGCCGTCGGCGCGGAGTTCGTCGAGCGCACCGTTCAACTCGGGCAGGTACCCGCTGTTCTTGCGGGCGGCGAGTCCCTGTTCGCTCTTCTCGCCGACGGTGCCGGCGATCTTGACGGACGTGTCGCCGGTCTCGGCGAGGTAGGCGTAGACGGCGATGCTGTCATTGATGACGACGTCGACGCGGCCCTGGTTGAGCAGGGTGATGGCCTGGGTGAAGCCCTCGACGGATTCGACGTTGGCGCCGGCCTTCCTGGCGATCTCCGACCAGTTGCTGGTGGCGTTCTCCGCGGCGGTCTTGCCCTTGACGTCCGCGAGGCTCTTGATCGAGTCGTCGTCGGCGCGGGTGACGATCACGCCCTCACCGACCGAATATGGCTGCGACAGGTCGTACTTGGCTTGCCGCTCGGGGTTGATGGTGACCTCGTTGGCGACGATGTCGAAGCGGTTCGCCTCGAGTGCGGCGAAGATCGAGTCCCACGGCGTCTCGACGAACTCCACCGGGACGCCGAGTTTGTCGCCGATGGCCCGGGCGACGTCGACGTCGTAGCCCACCAATTCGCCCGTCGCCGGATCGTGGTAGCTGAACGGGGCGTACACGCCCTCGGTGCCCACGCGCAGGACGCCGGCCTCCCGGATCGGGGTCGCCGCCGGCGCACCGGTCGCATCGGCTTTGAGGTACTTCTGCGAGATCTCGGTCAGCGTGCCGTCGGCGCGCAGTTCGCCGAGGGCGCGGTCGAGTTCCGGCAGGTACCCGCTGTCCTTGCGTGCTGCGAAGCCCTGTTCGCTCTTCTCGCCGACGGTGCCGGCGATCTTGACGGACGTGTCGCCGGTCTCGGCGAGGTAGGCGTAGACGGCGATGCTGTCGTTGATGACGACGTCGACGCGGCCCTGGTTGAGCAGCGTGATCGCCTGGGTGAAGCCCTCGACCGCCTCGACGTTGGCGCCCGCCTTGCGCGCGACGTCCGACCAGTTGCTGGTGGCGTTCTCCGCGGCAGTCTTGCCCTTGATGTCCGCGAGGCTCTTGATGGAGTCGTCGTCGGCGCGGGTGACGATCACGCCCTCGCCGACCGAGTATGGCTGCGAGAGGTCGTACTTGGCCTGCCGCTCGGGATTGATGGTGACCTCGTTGGCGACGATGTCGAACCTGTCGGCCTCGAGTGCGGCGAATATCGAGTCCCACGGCGTCTCGACGAATTCGACCTTCACGCCCAGCTTTTCGCCGACGGCCTTGGCGACGTCGACGTCATAGCCGACCAGGTCGCCCGTGGCCGGGTCGTGGTAGCTGAACGGGGAGTAAACGCCCTCGGTGCCCACGCGCAGCACGCCCGCGGAGGCGATCGGGTCGCCGCCCTGGTCACCGGACGACCCGCATCCGGCAGCACCGAGGATCACCGCCGCGACGAGGACGACGGCGAGCAGCGCCCGACGCATGATGATTCTCACGGGCGGACGGTAGCAATGCCGACCCGGTTCGCGAAGGGTTCTGCTCACGCGGGCCGATATACCCACGGTTCGCGCGGTAACCGTCCGGGCTCGAACTCCGAAAGCATGCCGTCCAGCGTGACGGCGGAGTACCCCAGCGACGCGGCGATCCGACCCATGACACCAGGGACGCCGACCTCGGCCAGCGTCACCGCCCCGTCGCGCTTGGCCAGTCGCTTGCCTTCGCCGTTGACCACCAGCGGGACGTGCGCGTACGTGGGTGGGAGGTGGCCCAGCAGCGTCGCGAGGTAGGCCTGCCGTGGTGAGGACGCCAGCAGGTCGTCACCGCGCACGACCTGGTCGACGCCCTGGGCGGCGTCGTCGACCACCACCGCGAGGTTGTAGGCGGGCACGCCGTCGCCGCGCCTCAGGACGAAGTCGTCCACGACGCCGGTGTACTCGCCGTGCAGCAGGTCGGTGACGGTGAACGCGTCGACGTCCGAGCGCAGGCGCAGCGCGGGCGGCCGTCCCGACGCGGCGCGTTCGGCCCGCTGCGCTGGGGTCAGTTCGCGGCAGGTCCCCGGATAGGCGCCCTCCGGAGCGTGCGGTGCGCGTGGCGCCTGCTGGATGTCCCTTCTGGTGCAGAAGCATTCGAAGACCAGTCCGCGATCGGTCAGCCGGTCGACGACGGCGAGGTACCGCTCCTCGTGGTCGGTCTGATGTTCCGGCGGCTCGTCCCACGTCACGCCGATCGCCGCGAGGTCGTCCAGTTGCCGCGTCGCGAACTCGGTTCTGGCCCGGTCGTCGAGGTCCTCGACCCGCACCAGGAAGCGGCGCCCGGTCGACCGGGCGAACAGCCAGGCAAGTGCCGCGGTGCGCAGGTTGCCGACGTGCAGGTCCGCCGAGGGGCTCGGCGCGAATCTGCCGGCGGGCGTCATGCCCCGAATCTAGTCGGCGCCGACGGTCAACTGGCCTTCGTGGTCTGGCTCTGCAGCGCCACCGATGCCGTGTCGACGGCGGGTTGCACGCCGATGCCGCGGCCCTGCACCGTCACGGCCAGGCGGGTGCGGTCGCCGCGGAAGAGGTCGCGGGAGAACTCGCACGGCGTCTCGTTCTGGTCGTAGGTGACGCGGGTGATCAGCAGGAGCGCCGACTTCGGCTTGATGCCCAGCAGGGTGGCCTCCTCGGGCGTCGCGTTCACCGCCTCGATCCGCTCGTCGGCGCGGGCGGTCACCAAACCGTAACGGCTCTCCAGCATTTCGTAGATCGAGCCGCCGAGCTGTTGCTCGAGCAACCCGGGGAAGGCATCCGCGGGGAACTGCGCGAGTTCGAGCGATATCGGTGAGCCGTCGGCCAACCGGACGCGCTGGATCTCCACGACGAAGTCCTCGGCCGTCAGGTTCAGCGCGTGCTGCGTCGCGCGGTCGGGCGCGGTGATCCTCGTCGACAGGACGCGTGTCCCCGCGACGTAGCCCTGGTTGGCGAGGAACGCGGGGACGCCGACGACGTCGGACAGGCTGCGCTGGACCTGCGCGTGGCTGATGAAGATCCCGCCCGCCCTGCCGATGACCCGATCGACCAGGCCGGCCTCCTCGAGTGCGGCGAGTACCTGGCGCAGGCTGGACCTACTGGTTCCGTAGTGCTCGGACAGGTCTCGCTCGCTGCCGAGCTTGGTGCCGGGTGCGCCCGCGTTGATGTCGGCGACGATGCGGCGCCGCAGTTCCTCGGTTGGCGTTGGCACCCGACCTCCCCTTCATTTGGTACGACCAAATATAGGCGACGGCCGGACCCCGGGTGGCCTACATGTCCGCGATGGCCTCCGGCGACTCCGGCAGGATCTGGCCACCGTCCACGATCAGGGATTGACCGGTGACGTAGGCGGCTTCGTCGGTAGCGAAGAACAGGGCGGCGTTGCCGATGTCCGCGACGCTGCCGAGCCGGCCGGCCGGTACGGCGGCAGCCATTTGGTCCATGTAGTCCTGGCCCATTTCGATCAGTCCCTCGGTGAGGATGTTGCCCGGCAGGACGGCGTTGACGGTGATCTTCTTCGGGGCCAGTTCCATTGCGGCGGTGCGCAGGAACCCCAATTGTGCGGCCTTGCTGGCACCGTAGTGCGACCACCCCGGATACCCGGTCACTGGACCGGTGATCGAGGAGGTGATGATCACCCGGCCGTGCCCGGTCGCCGCCAGCGCCGAGATGGCCGCCTGCACGATGTAGAACGTGCCCTTCACGTTGACGCCGAGCACCTGCTCGAGGTCGTCGGGCGTCATGTCCTCCAGGCGCGCGGACGGGAAGATGCCGGCGTTGGCGCAGACGACGTCGAGAGCGCCGTGGCGCTCGACCGCGGTCTCCACCACCCGGCGGCAGTCCTCGGGGCTCGTCACGTCGGCGGCCACACCGCTGACCGCTCCCTCGTGTTCGGACAGCGCGGCGACGGCGGCGTCGATGTCGGCCTGCGTGCGTCCGGTGAGCACGACGTTCACGCCGGCGGCGGCGAACACCTCGGCGATGCCGCGGCCGATGCCCTTGCTGCCGCCGGTGACGATGGCGGTACGGCCCTTGAGTGACGCGAACATGTTGGCTCTCTTCGTTCGTGGAGGATGGTCAGGCCAGTCGTCGGCCGTCGAAGGTGAGGTAGCGCTCGGCGAGCGCACAGCTGCCCGCGGCGTAGGTGATCGACATGCCCCGTGATTCGCGCGAATGGGCGTGCGTGCCCATCCAGGCGAGCAGCAGCAGCCTGCGCAGCAGCACGAACGACGGCAGCATCGCTTCGTCGGCGGGCGTCATCGGTCGCCGGGTCCGGTAGCCGGTCACCCACGCGTCCAACCATTCCGGGACGGCCGGGTCGTCCTCGAAGAACGACACGGCGGTGCCGAAGTCGTAGAAGTACCAGCCGAATCCGCAGTCGTCGAAGTCGATGACGGTGATGGTGTCGCCGTCGACCAGGAGGTTCGCCAACCGTAGGTCGGCATGGACGAGGCCGAATACGTCCGGACCGCTGCCGTACTCGGTGAGCCGCTGCTCGAGCAGTTGGGCGGCGCGGTTGAGGACGGCCGACTCGGACGGTCCGACGCCGACGGCGTCCTGCCAGCGACCCCAGCGCGGGGTGTCGCCGAGGCTGTGCGGCCAGTCCCAGGCGAAGCGGCCGAACCCCTCCGGTCGAGTCCACGCCCGCGAGTGGTCGTGCAGTGCCGCGGTAATGCGCCCGAGCGTCTGAAAGTCATGCACGGTCAGGGATTCCGCGTCCGGCTCGGCGCCGGGCACCATCGCGAAGTGCACGACGTGGCGGTCGGTGCCGTCGTGACCGACCGTGACGACGCGGCGGCCGTCCCGAGCGGGGAGGACCGTCGGCACGGTCACGTCGCCGTCGCGTCGCAGTGCGTCCAGCCAGTGCAGCTCGGACTCGATCTCGTGCGGTCGGTGGTAGTCCTTGCGGTGCACCCGCAGGATCGAGCGATCGCCCGTGGCGGGGTCTTCGACTGCGTACGTGGCATTCTCGGAGAGATTGAGCAGCCGCAGCGTCGAGTCGGGGGACAGGTCGTAGGCCGTCAGCGCGAGTTCGGCCACCTCGACGTCGTCGGCCACGAATGGGGTCTCGGCGCTCATGGGTACAGCCTGCCCGGGGCGGTCGCGGTGTGCACGTCGGCCCCGTCAGACGGTGCTGGCCGCAGCCGCGTGGGCCCGCTCGACGGCGGTCTCCAGCCGGTTCAGCACGTCGTCGCACAGGTCGCGCGTCAGGAGCAGGCCCGGCTTGAACTGCAGGACCCTCGGGTCGAGGGTGGAGAAGATCGCCCAGACGCCGTTCTCGTAGAGCTCGCGCATGACGTACTTCGCGCCCTCGGGATGGTCGAACTCCAGCCCGATCACGACGCCGTTCTGCCGGATGCCGACGAACCAGTCGGGGTGGTCGGCGCGGATGCGGGCCAGTCCCGACGCGAAGACGTCGGTGATGGCGTGCACGTTCTCGCGCACCTCGGGCCGGCTGGTGATCTCGAGGGTCTTGATCGCCGCCACGCAGCCGAGTTCGGCGCCGCCGAACGTGGAGATGTGGCCGAACCCGTCCTGGTAGAGCCACTCTGCGGCCCGCTCGCTCAGCAGCGCGGCGGTGATCGGGTACATGCCGCCGGACAGGCCCTTGCCCGTCACCATGATGTCGGGCTCGATGCCGTGTTTGGTGATGCCCCACATCTCGCCGGTGCGCATGAGGCCGGTCTGTACCTCGTCGGCGATGTAGAGCGAGTCGTAGCGGACGCACAGGTCCTTGACCGCCTCGAGGTAACCCGTAGGGGGCAGCGGGAAGCCGTAGGTGGCGGGGATCGTCTCCATGATGACGGCGGCGACGTCGCGATCGCGCAGTGCGGCGTCGACGGCGTCGACGTCGCCGAAGGGCACCTGGATGAACTCGTCGGGCTGGTCGGAGAGGAACAGTTTCGAGAAGCGGTCGTCGCCGGTGGCCACCGCAAGGCCGGTATGGCCGTGGTACGCCTTGATGACGGAGACGATCTTGCGGCGCTGCGTCGCGTGGCGCGCGCTCTTCAGCGCGATGTCGATGGCCTCGCCGCCGCCGGAGCCGAACGCCACCTTGGTGAGCGACGCGGGTGCCGACTCGACGAGTCGCTGCGCCAGGGCGGTGCGCGCCACCGAGGGGAAGTGGTGGTTGCCGACGTCGAAGTACTGCATGCCGTCGATGAGGGCGGCCATCACCTCGGGGTTGCGGTGGCCGAGGTTGTAGGTGCCGCCGTTGAGGTGCATGTCGATGAGGCGACGACCGTCCATGTCCCACAGGAGGTATCCGTCGCGACGGTCGATCACCAGGTCGACACCGGCATCGGTCCAGAACTGCGTCTTGTCCGGATTCCAGTACTTCTTCGCCAGTGCCAGCACCTCGGCCTTGGACTGAAACGAGAACGTGCCGTAGTCGTGCACCGGGACTCCTGCCGTGAACGTGCGCGAGCGTGTCCTGGCCGACGGGCACGGGTGCGCGCCGTCAGGTGTCGTCGCTGCTGACGGGTCAACCCTAAAAAGGTTGGACCATTTATGTCAATGGTCGCCGTTCCTGTTGCGCGTCCTAATTGGTAGTGCCAATATACGGAGGTTCGCCTGTGGGATGGACCACAACGGACCCCTATCGTTCGCTCGAAAGGTACTCCCGCAGATGACTGAACAGGTCGTGTCCAAGGACGAGAACACAGGTGATTCCGTCCAACGACTGAAGCGCAACGCCGTCGGCACCTTCGGCGTCATCTTCATGGCGGTCGCCACGGCCGCGCCCATCACGGCAATGGTCGGCAACGTCCCGATCGCCGTCGGGCTGGGAAATGGTTCGCACGCACCGGCCGGCTACCTGGTGGCCACCATCGTGCTGGGCCTGTTCGCCATCGGCTACGCGACGATGGCCAAGCACATCACCGCCACCGGCGCCTTCTACGGATTCATCTCCCACGGCCTCGGCCGCATCGTCGGCATGGCCAGCGGCCTGATCATCACGATGGCCTACATCGTGTTCGAGGGCTCGCTGATCGGCATCTTCTCCTACTTCTTCGCCGACTTCGCCGCCACGCAGTTCGGCATCACCGTGCCCTGGCTGGCTCCGGCGATCCTCATGCTGGTGCTCAACTGCATCCTCACGTACTTCGACGTGAACCTCACCGCCAAGGTGCTCGGCGTCTTCCTGATCACCGAGATCTTCATGCTGTCGCTCGGCGCGCTCGCGGTGCTGTTCCGCGGAGGCAACCCCGAGACCGGCTTCGCGGTGGCGGAGACGCTGAACCCCATCGGTGCGTTCACGCCGGCAGCGGGAGTGGTGGGCGCCAGTGCAGGGATCGGCCTGTTCTTCGCGTTCTGGTCCTGGGTCGGCTTCGAGTCGACGGCCATGTACGGCGAGGAGTCCAAGGACCCCAAGAAGATCATCCCCCGCGCCACCATGATCAGCGTCCTCGGCGTCGGCATCTTCTACGTGTTCGTCTCCTGGATGGCCATCGCGGGAGCGGGACCGCAGAAGGCGGTCGAGATGGCGCAGGACTCGGCGACGGCGGGCAACATCTTCTTCGACCCGGTGCAGGCCACCTACGGCGACTGGGCGATCACGCTGTTCAAGCTGCTGCTGGTGACCGGATCGTTCGCGTGCGGCATGGCGTTCCACAACTGCGCGTCGCGCTACCTCTACGCGATGGGCCGCGAGGGCCTGTCCACGGGTCTCCAGAAGACCCTCGGGGCAACGCATCCCACCCACGGTTCGCCCTACATCGCGTCGTTCGTGCAGACCGGCATCACGCTCGTCCTGATCCTGCTGTTCTTCTTCGCGGGCATGGATCCGTACGTGCACCTCTACGGCCTGCTGGCGATCCTGGGCACCATGGCGATCCTGATCGTGCAGTCGCTGTGCGCATTCGCCGTCATCGCGTACTTCCACTTCCACAAGAACCACCCGTCGAGCGCGCACTGGTTCAAGACGTTCACCGCTCCGTTGCTCGGTGGCATCGGCATGCTCTACGTGGTGTACCTGCTGTGGGTCCACAAGGACACGGCGGCAGGTGCCGCCTCGGGCACGCTGCTGTTCAAGATGACCCCGTGGATCGTGGTCGGCCTGTTCGTCCTCGGTGGCGCGATGGCGTTGTACTTCAAGCTGCGTGACCCGCGGCGGTACGCGATGATCGGCCGGGTCATGTACGAGGACACCGAAGTTCGGGACTGACCGAGCAGCGATCAGAGGAGGTTGACCGGTGGATCGCTTGGGACGGTTCCGCGTCCTCGACGACAAGCCGGTCAATCTCGACGGGTTCAGCGTCGCCGACGCCGAACTCGGACTGGTCGCCATGCGCAGTCCATGGGACCCCTCCCCGTCGCTGACCATTCGCGACGGGGAGGTGCTCGAACTCGACGGCAAGGGCGCCGCCGACTTCGACGTCATCGACGAGTTCATCGCCCGCTACGGCATCGACCTGGCGGTCGCCGACGAGGCCATGGCGCTGGACGATTCGGCACTCGCCCGGATGGCCGTCGACGTGAACGTGCCGCGTGCGGAGGTGATCCGCCTGATCGGCGGCACCACGCCGGCCAAGCTGGCCAGGGTGGTGGCGCTGCTCAGTCCCGTCGAGATGCAGATGGCGATGACCAAGCTGCGGGCCAGACGGACCCCGAGCAATCAGGCACACGTCACCAACCAGCTCGACGATCCCCTGCTGATCGCGGCCGACGCGGCCAGCGCCGTCGCCTACGGGTTCCGCGAGGTCGAGACCACGGTGCCCGTGCTCGGCGACGCGCCGTCCAACGCGGTCGCGCTGCTGATCGGCAGCCAGGTCGGCACGCCGGGCGCCATGGCGCAGTGCTCGATCGAGGAGGCGCTCGAACTGCGCCTCGGCCTGCGCGGCCTCACCAGTTACGCCGAGACCATCTCGCTCTACGGCACCGAGCAGGTGTTCGTCGACGGCGACGACACCCCGTTCAGCAAGGCCATCCTGACGTCGGCCTACGCCTCCCGCGGCCTGAAGATGCGGGTCACCAGCGGTGGCGGCGCCGAGGTGCTGATGGGCGCGGCCGAGAAGTGCTCGATCCTGTACCTGGAGTCGCGGTGCGTCTCGCTGGCCCGTGCGCTCGGCAGCCAGGGCGTTCAGAACGGCGGCATCGACGGGGTGGGCGTCGTGGCGTCGGTGCCCGAGGGCATGAAGGAGTTGCTCGCCGAGAACCTGATGGTCATGATGCGCGACCTCGAGTCCTGCGCGGGCAACGACAACCTGATCTCCGAGTCCGACATTCGGCGCAGCGCGCACACGCTGCCGGTTCTGCTGGCTGGCGCGGACTTCATCTTCTCGGGGTTCGGCTCGATCCCGCGCTACGACAACGCGTTCGCACTGTCCAACTTCAACTCCGACGACATGGACGACTTCCTCGTCCTGCAGCGCGACTGGGGTGCCGACGGTGGATTGCGCACGGTGTCGCCGGAGCACCTGGAGCGCGTCCGTCGCCGCGCCGCCACGGCCGTCCAGGCCGTCTACCGCGATCTCGGCCTCGCCGACTACGAGGACAGTCGCGTCGACGACGTCGTGGCCGCCAACGGATCCCGCGACCTCCCACCGGGGCATCCGAGGATCGTCGCCGAGGCGGCCTCGTCGATCGAGGCCCGGCAGTTGACCGTCTTCGACGTGATCGGGGCGCTGCACCGCACGGGGTTCGTCGAGGAGGCCGAGGCCATCACTCGCCTCACCCGCGAGCGGCTGCGCGGCGACCAGCTGCAGACCTCGGCGATCTTCGACGCCGAGTTCAACGTCCTGTCCAAGCTCACCGACCCCAACGACTATGCCGGTCCCGGAACGGGTTACGCGCTCTCGGAGCATCGCCGCGCCGAGATCGACGGCATCCGGCAGGCCCGCACGTCGGCCGAGTTGACGGCCGACCAGGTGGAACACCGTGGGCACGTCGGCGTCCGTGACGTCGAGCCCGCCCGCCAGGGCAGCGATCCCCGCGAGGTCGTGATCGGGCTGTCGCCGGCGTGGGGGCGCAGTGTCTGGCTGTCGCTGTGCGGCCTGACGATCGGCGAGGTGCTGCGGCAGATCTCGGCGGGGCTGGAGGAAGAGGGCTGCGTGCCGCGACTGGTCCGCGTCCGGTCCACCATCGACGTCGGCCTCATCGGGCTGACGGCGGCCCGGCTGTCCGGATCCGGCATCGGAATCGGGCTGCAGGGCAAGGGGACCGCGCTGATCCACCGTCGAGACCTGGCCCCGCTTGCCAATCTGGAGCTGTTCAGCGTCGCTCCGCTGCTGACCGCCACGATGTATCGCGACCTGGGCAAGAACGCCGCCCGGCACGCGAAGGGCATGGCGCCGGTACCGATCTTCACCGGCGGCACCGACGAATCCATCTCCGCGCGCTACCACGCCCGGGCGGTTGCGCTCGTCGCGCTCGAACGCGAGGCGTGCGAACCGGGGGAGGCGCCGATGACGGTGGAGGTGGCGCGGCCGTGACCCGGACGGAGATCACCGTCGACAACGCGGTCGACGGCAAGCTGGGCCTGCCGGACCTGCGGATGGATCCCGCCGTGCTGGCGCACCAGGCGGTCGTCGCCGAGGAGGGCGGCAACCCGCAACTCGCCGAGAACTTCCTGCGCGCAGCCGAACTCGCGATCCTCGACGACGAGGACGTGATGGCGCTCTACGAGGCGCTGCGGCCGCACCGCTCGACGGCGACCCAACTCGACGACCTGCGCGCGTCGCTGGAGGCCCGCGGTGCGTCGCGCTGCGCCGCCCTGGTCGCCCAGGCGGCGGTGGTCTACGCGCGGCGGGGTCTGCTGCGTTGACGGTGACGGTGGCGGGCATCGACGTCGGCAACCACACCACCGAACTCGTCCTGGCCCGGGTGGCCGACGGCACGGTCACGCCGCTCGGCCATGCGCACGCGCCGACACGTGGGCGCAAGGGATCCCACGAGTCGCTGCTGGGTGCTGCGGCACTGCTGCGGAGGGCCGAGGCCGACGCGGACGTCCACGTGGACGAATGCCTGCTGTCGGCACTGCGGCCGGTCGACACGGCGACCGCACCGCTGCCCCGGGCGACGTCACCGCGATCGCCGGTGCGGAATCTTCGCAGGCCCGACGCCAGCACCCCGGCGGGCACCGGCTTCGGGGTGGGCCGCCACGTCCCGCTGGCCGGTCTCGACGGCACCGCCCCCGACGGCCCGGTGGTCGTATCGGTCGACGCGACAATCGACTTCGAGGTGGCGGCCGCGGCCATCACGTCGGCGGTCACCGCCGGGTGGCAGGTGGTCGGGGTGATCGCCGCGCAGGACGACGCGGTGCTGATCCGCAACCGGATACCCGTCGCGATCCCGGTGGTCGACGAGGCCGACGTGGACGTCGACCCCGGTGCCGTGGTCGCGGTGGAGGTGGTCGAGGAGGGTCGCGCCTACCGGGCGATGGCGGACCCGATCGCCCTGTCGGCCGCGCTCGGCATCGACCCCGCCGGCATCCACGACGTCGCCGAGTTCTGCCGCGAACTGTCCGACGCGTCGGCGATCGCGGTGACCCGGCGCACCGGTCCGCCACCGGTGCCCGCGGTGGACGACGACTACGTCGACTGCACCATCGACGGCGTCGGCCGGCGCTACACGCCGTCCCAGGCGCACGCGGTACTGCGGCTGGCGCCACCGGGTTGCGCCACCCACCTGCGGCTGCGCGCCGTCCCGTCGGCCGAGCACGGGCTCGCCGTGGAGGATGCGTTCTTCACCGACCTCGGCACCCTCGACGACGGCGCCTGGTTGCGCCGCGGGGTGGCCGACGCCCACGGCACCGTCGTGGCGATGCTGGCCGCCGACGAGGTGTCCGACGCGGCGGAGACCCTCGCGGCGCTCACCGGCCGGCCGACTCGCACGCTGGCCACCGAGCCTCGCGCCGCGGCCGAGGGCGCCCGCACCACGCCGGGTCTGCCGCCCGACTCGATGGTGTGCGACATCGGCGGCGGCACGGTTGATCTGATCGGTGCCGACCGCACGGTGGTCGCGGCGGGGGCGGGCGAGACCATCACGGTGGCGGTCGCACGCGTGCTCGGCATCCCGCGTGCGCTCGCCGAGCAGGTGAAGCGGACGCCCGCGGTACGGGTGGAGGGTCCGCACGTCGCCCACGAGGAGGACGGTCGACGGGTCTTCCTGGACTACCCCGCACCGTCGGATGCGATCGGCCGACTCTGCACGCGCGGCAGCGCCGGGCTGGTGCCGTTCTCGAACCGACTGGCCGCCGAGGAGTGGCGCAGCCTGCGGCTGGCGATCAAGCGGGAGACCATCGCCGCCAACATCGCCCGCTGTCTGCGTGCGTTCGACGAGCCATCCGCCGCGCTGGTATTGGCCGGCGGCGGCGCGCTCGACGACGAGCTGCTGCGGTCGGTCGCCGAGGCGCTTCGCGGTGTGCCGGTCGCGGTGGGGAGGGCGAACGTCGACGGCGTGCACGGCCCGCGTTTCGCGGTGGCCAGCGGGCTGGTGCACCTGTACGCCGCGGGCTCGATGCCCCGAGTGTGAATCGGACGACGTGACACGCGCTGGATGCGTCGCAGATTTCACACTGGACGGCTAACGCCGCTGACCGAGCCCCGGGACGATGTCGTCGAGGTCGAAGTCCGCCGGCTCCTCGAGTTGGGCGTAGGTGCACGATCGCGCCTCGCGGTCGGGGCGCCACCGGTTGAACTGCGGGAGGTGGCGGAAGCGTCCGCCCTCCATGTGGTCGTAGCGCACCTCGACGACGCGCTCCGGTCGCAGCGGCACGAACGACAGGTCCTTGCCGGCGTTCCAGCGTGAGCCCGCGCCGCGCGGGGTCGCCTCCTGCACGTGCCCGCCCCAGTTCCAGGGATGGTCGTCGAACGGCACGACGAGCGACTGCAGTTCGGTGAACAGCGTCTTGCGCGTGGCCATGGGGAAGGCGCCGATGACGCCCACCGACGCCAGAGTCCCGTTCTCGTCGTACAACCCGAGCATCAGCGAGCCCACCGCGTCGGCGCCAGACTTGTGCACGCGGTATCCGGCTACCACGCAGTCGGCGGTACGAGCGTGCTTGATCTTGAACATGATTCGCTTGTCGGACTGATACGGGATGGTGAACGGCTTGGCGATGATCCCGTCGAGGCCGGCGCCCTCGAAGTCGTCGAACCACCGCTGCGCGACGGCGAGGTCGGTCGTCGTCGGGGTGACGTGAAAGCTGGTGCCCGTCTCGCCCATCGCGTCGACGAGTGCGGCGCGACGGTCGGCGAACGGCCGTGCGGTGTAGTCGTCGTCGCCGAGCGCCAGCAGGTCGAAGGCGATGAATGCCGCAGGTGTCTTCTCCGCGAGCATCCGTACCCGCGACGCGGCGGGGTGCATTCGCAACTGCAGCGCGTCGAAGTCCAGGCCGCGCGCGCCGGTCACGACGATCTCGCCGTCGACGACGCAGCGCTCGGGCAGCTCCCGGAGTGCGGCGGCGACCAGTTCCGGGAAGTAGCGCGTCAGCGGCCGCTCGTTGCGGCTGCCGAACTCGACCTCGTCGCCGTCGCGGAAGCAGATCGACCGGAACCCGTCCCACTTCGGCTCGTAGGACGCGCCGGGCGGGATCGTGGGCACCGACTTCGCGAGCATCGGCGACACCGGGGGCATGACGGGAAGGTGCACCGGCCCATTGTCGCGCTTGCCCGTCAGCCCGTGACGTCGCGGCCGATGAGTTGGCGGGCCACGATCCACTGCTGGAGTTCGTTGGCGCCCTCGAAGATCTCCAGGATCTTCGCGTCGCGGTACATCTCCTCGAGCCGGACGGACTCGCCGGTCTCGGCGACCTGCCGGGCGAAACCAAGCGCGCCATGGATCTGGATGGCCTCGCGCGTCACGTCGTTGGCCAACCGTGTTCCGTACGCCTTCGCCATCGCCGCCTCAGGCTCCGCGCTGCGGTCGCCGCGATCGAGCAGCGTGGCTGCCTTTTGATAGAGCATGCGGGCGCACTCGATCTCGGTGGCGCGCTGGGCCATCGTGAACTGCCAGTGCTGCATCGCGCCGAGTGGACCGCCGAAGACGTGACGCGTACGCAGCCGGTGGACCGCGAGATCCAGCGCCGCCTGCGCCACGCCGACGCCCGCCGCCCCGATGCCGATGCGTCCGCGGACCAGCGCGGACAACGCCACGCCGAGGCCGCCACCGGCCGGTCCGAGCAGGTTCCCGTGGGGGACGAAGACGTCGTCGAACACGATGTCGGCGGTGACCTGACCGCGGTGGCCCATCTTCAGGTCCGGTGCACCGATGCGCACGCCCGGCGAGGACAGGTCCACCAGCAGCATCGTCGCCCTGTTGCTACCCGCGCCGGCCCGGACCAGCACCGAGACCCAGCCCGCCACGATGCTGTTGGTGATCCAGCGCTTCCGCCCGTTGACCACGAAGCCGCCAGGGGTCTCCTCGGCAACGGTCTGCATGCGTTCCGCCGTGAGGTCCGAACTGGTGTCCGGCTCGGTGGTGGCGAAGGAGAAGGCCGTTCGCCCGCTGATCAGCTCCGGGATCAGGTGCCTGCGCAGCTCGTCGGAGGCGTAGGTCAGCGTCTGGGGGACCAGGATGCACTGGCCGTCGTACACCCCGGCCATCGACGACGACTGGTAGGCGATCTCCTCGGTGACGGTGCAGGTGCCGAGCATCGGATGGCCTAGTCCGCGACCGAATTCGGCGTCGAAGGGGACGGCGAACATGCCCTCGGCGGCGAGGCCGCGAAACGCCTCCCACGGGAAGCTGTCGATCGATTCCTCCCGCTGACCGATGTCCCGGGCATGGGGGGCGAGCCGCGTGGCCACGGCGGCGCGGGCCTCGGCGCGGAGTTCGACGATCTCGTCGGGGAGCCACACGTCGTGGGTCATGTGGTCCTGGGTGCGCGGGACCGACTGGGTCACCGGTGGCGCTTCGCGTGTCGGCACGGATCCTCCTCGGGGCGGTGACCCGAAGCCTAACAGTCAGCCTTGACCGTTAGTGGTGACGTCGAGCATCCGGCACGCCACCGAACGCCACATCGGCAGGTGCGGATCCGAGTCGGGTTCGCGGTCGACGATCGAATAGGTGAGGGCCACCCCGCGCATGCTGCTGAACAGCAGCTCCCGGAGGTCGTCGAACCCCGGATGGCTGCTGTGCACCGGCCCGAACATCGTGGCGACGACGTGCACGATCGCCCGGCCCAGCCGACGTTCGGACGCCGCCAGCTGCTCTCGCAGATCCGCGTCGGTGCGCGCCGCCGACCAGAGGTCCATCGCGGCCCAGAAGTACGGCTGGCGAAAGGTCCGCCACAGGAGATCGACCGCGTGAGTGACGCGTTCGGCCGCAGCTGGATGGAGGTCGTCGGCCCGCTCGAACCACCGCTCCATGTCGGCTATCCGCTCGTCGGCCAGGTGTTGCGCGGCGGCGACGAGCAGTGCGTCGCGTGACGGGAAGTGGTGCAGGAGCCGACCACGGCTCACGTTCGCCCGCTCCTGTATCGCAACGGTCGTCGTGTTGCGATAGCCGCGCTCCACGAGCAGTTCGACGGCGGCGTCGAGGATGAGGGATCGACTGTTCGCCCGCCGGCTCGCCTGCGATCGGACCGATGTCGCCGATTCCGTCATGACCGAAGGTTAGCGCGGCGGCGGACGGGAACGGTCACTCCTGACCGTTCCCAAGCAGATGAACGCCCGTCTATGCCGCAAGCCCCAGGTCGACGGCGGTGGCAAACGCGTCGTCGACGAGCACGACCGTGCGGTCCGGGCCGTCGAGGATCGACGCGGCGATCGATGCGCGGTAGCCCGATCCACAATGCACCCACACCTCGCCGAGCGGAATCTCTCCCAGGTGCGCGAGCAACTCGTGCAGCGGGATGTTGACCGCTCCGGGAACCGAGCGCTTGGCGAATTCGTGGCTCTGCCGGACGTCGAGGAGCGTCGCCTCGGCGGGCAGGGGCGAGCCGGCCAGTTCGGCGAAGTCGCTGACGCGGTAGGACCGAAGGGGACGTCCTGCCGAGAGGTCGTCGATCGGCCCCACGGCCGCTCCCCGCACGTCGTCGATGCCGATCCGCACCAGTTCCCGACGCGCGTCGTCGATGGCGGTGTGGTCGTCGGCGATCAGGGTCAGCGGCGCACCCCACCGATAGAGCCACCCGAGATAGGTGACGAACGAGCCGGACAGTTCGAACCCGAACGTGCCCGCCAGGTGGCCGGCGGCGAAGGCGGTTCGGGTGCGGAGGTCGACGACCCACTCACCGGCGTCGATCCGCTGTCGCAGTTCTGCGGGATCGACGGGTTCCGGCGTCGTGAGGTCGACGGGCGACGGGCCTGCCGCGTTGATCACGCCCATGTGCGCGTAGTACGCGGGGTACGCCGACAGACCGGCGATGAGGTCGGCGACGTAGGTGCTCTCGTCGGAGGTGAGCGCCGGGTTGTCCTGTCGCGCAGCGCCTATCGTCGAGGAGTCGCCGGTCGCCGGCGTCGCCGAGCAGAAGCTGCCGAAACCGTGAGTGGGGTAGACCTCCGCCTCGTCGGGCAGTTCGGCCGCAAGGCGCCGCACCGAGTGGAACTGTGCGTGCGTCAGCTCTTCGGTGTCCTCGGCGCTGATCAGGTCGGTCCGCCCGGTGGTGCCGTGCAGCATGGAACCGCCGGTGAAGACCGCGGAGGGGGAGTCGCCGCCGACACGTAGGGCGTAGCTGACGTGATGATGGGTGTGGCCCGGCGTGTGCAGCACCTCGAAGCGCATAGCCCCGGCCTCGACCACGTCGCCGTCGTGGGCGGGTCGGCGGTCGTAGGCCACGTCGTCGCCGGCGGGCACCACGTACTGCGCGCCGACGGTCCGCGCGAGTTCGAGACCGCCCGTGACGTAGTCGTTGTGGACGTGCGTCTCGAGCACGTGGGTGATGGTGACGTCACGGTCCGTCGCCAGCTCGAGCACGCGGTCGATGTCGCGCTGCGGGTCGATGACGACGGCCACTCCGTCGTGGTCGACGAGGTAGCTCCGATCTCCGAGGCTCGACGTCTCGATGATGGAGATGTTCATGGGCATGTCCCTTCGTGAGGTGTGTGGACGATCAATGCAGGACGGTGTCGGTGACGACGTAGGCCGCCACGGCGAGCACCAGGTAGGCGAACCACCGCTGTAGTCGCCGCGTGTCGAGCAGGTTGCCGAGCCGGCCCGCGATCAGGGATCCGACCACGGCGGCGCCGACGAATGCCGCGGTGGTCCCCCAGTCGATGGCATCGCCTCCCAGATGGGAGATGATGCCGGCCAACGAGTTCGCCACGATGACGAGAAGCGACGTCCCGATCGCGACGGGCATCTGGACGCCGAGCAGCAGGACGAGGACCGGGACGATGAGGAATCCGCCGCCGACTCCGAAGAGTCCGGTGAGCAGGCCCACCGCCAGCCCCGCAGGAATGGAACGTGGTGCGCAGCGACGCCAGTCGATACCGGAGTTGCCTATCTTGCAGGCAGTTCCGACGTCTCCGCCGTCCATCAGCATGCGGACGCCGGCCGCAATCATGACCATTGCGAAGCCGGTCAGGACGACGTCCTGGGGCAGTTGGCGGCCGATCGCAGTCCCGAGGACGGTCGCGGGAATGCCCACGGCTGCGAACACCCCGGCGAGCCGCCACTGCACGTGTCCGGAGGCGATCTTCGGTAGGGCCCCCACGGCGGAGGCGGCGGCAATCACGATGAGCGACATCGGGATCGCGTGCTCGAGCGGAATGCCGAGCACGTAGACCAGGGCAGGCACCGCCAGGATGGAACCACCGCCACCGAGCAGGCCCAGGAAGGTGCCGATGACCGCACCGAGGGCGAGCGTGATGGCCAGTGTCATCGCTTGCCCGTCAGGCCAGCGCGAGGAAGAGCTTCTCCAACTCCGCCTCCGTCAGGGGAGCCTGATTGCCGTCGGCGTCACCGGCCAGGCATTGACGGAGGCCGGTCGCCACGATCTTGAAGCCCGCCCTGTCCAGCGCCTTGGACACCGCGGCCAACTGCGTGACGACGTCCTTGCAGTCGCGACCCTGCTCGATCATCGTGATGACCCCCGCGAGCTGGCCGTGCGCCCTGCGCAATCGGTTGAGCACCAGGGCCATGCTGTCGTCGTCTCCGACCATGAACTGCCTCCTCGATACCGGTGGGGGTATGTGACCACTGATGCCAACATACCCCTAGGGGTATCGATCCGTCGAGTTGGTCAGATGGCCCAGGGCGCCGTCGACACACGCCGCTGCAGCTCGAGGGCCGTGATGGCGACGGTTTCGCGCAGCCAGACGTGCCGTGCGTCGTTGTCCAGCACCGGGTGCCACGCCATGAGGTAGTTCAGCGTCTCGATCTCGCGCGGTGCGCGCAGGACGCGGGTCGCGGCGTGGTCTACCTGTGTGTCGACGAGCAGGGATGGCAGCGTGACGACGAGGTCCGTGCCGGCCACGGCGGCGAGAGCCGCGGCGTGGAACGGCAAGGTCAGTGGTGTACGCCGGGCGACCCCCAGTGCGGCGAGCGTCAGGTCGACCGCCGGCTGTTGCCCGGTGTCGATGTCGATCGCCACGTGCCTGCACCCGAGGTAGTCATCCAGGTCGAGACCGTCCGCATCGGCCGACGGGTGACTGCGATCGACGACGCAGACGAAGCGCTCGGTGAACAGTCGGGACACCTTGAGACCCGGTGGGTCGAGCCCGCCGAAGAAGACGAGATCCAGTTCGCCGGCGTCGATCTGGTCGAAGACGCCGGCGTGCCAGTGGCGGAACCGGAGGCTCGACGTGGGCGACGCGTCTCGCACGCGTCGGTGCAGCGGCGGTGCGAGAACCGTCGCGATGTAGTCACTGGCGGCCACGTGGACGTCGAGCGCCTCGCGCCCGGGCTCGAACCCATCATCGGCGAACATGGCGTCGAGCTGGGGGACCACCGCGGCCAACTGGGCACGGATGCGATGCGCACGCGGCGTCAGGCGGTACTCGTTGTCGGTACGCACCAGCAGCTCGTCGGCGAGCACGCGGCGCAGACGCTGCAGCGCGCGGCTCATCGCAGGCTGACTGATCCCGACCCGCGAGGCCGCGCGAGAGATCTGTCGCTCGTCGAGCAGCGCGACGAGCGACGGCAACAGGTTCAGGTCGACCCGGCTGATATTCATCGGATGCATGACGCGGAGTGTAGGCATCCTGGCGTCATCGCCGCTGCGACTGGGCAAACTGCCGTTCGCAACACACAAGGTGTTCCCCTAAGCATGCGCCACACGCATGTCGACCATTCAAATCATGCACGTGACACCACCCCGGCGGCGCGGCACGATCGGAGACATGGCGGCCGAACGGTCGGATCACGGAAGGCGGCAACGATGACATCGAACGGCAAGGTCATCCTCATCACCGGCGCGTCGAGCGGCTTCGGCTGGATGACCGCCGAAGCCCTGGCGCGCGCTGGGCACACGGTCTACGCCTCGATGCGACACACCGCCGGCCGCAACGCGCCGCGGGTCACCGCAGCGAGGGAACTCGCCGAACGCGACGGGATCGACCTGCGCACGCTCGACATGGACGTCCAGGACCAGGAGTCCGTCGACGCGGCCGTCGGACGCCTGATCGACGACGCCGGACGCCTCGACGTGTTGATCCACAACGCCGGGCACATGGTGTACGGACCGGCTGAGGCGTTCACCCCCGAGCAGGTGGCCTCCCTCTACGACGTCAACGTCGTTGGTACGCAACGGGTCAACCGAGCGGCGCTGCCGCACCTGCGGCGGTTGGACGAGAGCCTGCTGCTGTGGGTGTCGAGCAGTAGCTGCGCCGGCGGCACCCCGCCCTATCTCGGACCGTACTTCGCGGCCAAGGCGGCGATGGACGCCCTCGCCGTCAGCTACGCCCGCGAGCTGGCGCGGTGGGGTGTCGAGACGTCCATCGTCGTGCCTGGCGCATTCACCTCCGGGACCAATCACTTCGAGCATGCGATGGCACCGGCCGACCAGCGCGTCGTCGACGACTACGAGGACGGACCGTACCGAGGTTTCGGACCGCAGGTGCAGGAGGCGTTCGACGCCATCGTCCCCGACGACGCGGATCCGAGCACGGTGGCCGAAGCCATCGTCGACGTCGTCGACATGCCGTTCGGCAGCAGGCCCTTTCGGGTCCACGTCGATCCCAGCCGGGACGGTGCCGACGTCGGCTTCGCGGTCCAGGACCGGCTCAAGGCCGAGATGCTGCACCGGGTCGGCCTGTCCGATCTGCTGACCCCCACCCACACCACTACCTGAGAAGGACACGACGCATGAGGATCTCCGGAAACACCATCTTCATCCCCGGGTCGACGAGCGGCATCGGTCTCGCTCTCGCACTCGCGCTACGGGCCAAGGGCAACACCGTCATCATCGGCGGTCGGCGCAAGCAGCTACTGGACGACATCACCGCCGAGCATCCCGAGTTGGGGGCCGTCCAGATCGACGTGTCGGATCCGGCCAGCATCTCGGCCGCCGCCGAGAAGGTGATCGCCGACTACCGGGACCTCAACGTCCTGATCGGGATGGCGGGGATCATGCAGATCGAGGACTGGCACCGGCCGGAGTCGTTCCTCGAGTCCGCCGAATCAGTCGTCACCACCAACGTGCTCGGTCCCATTCGCCTGATCGCGGCGTTCGTCGAGCACCTTCGGACGCGCAGCGAGGCCACCATCGTCACCGTGTCGTCCGGACTGGGTTTCGCCCCGCTCAAGGTGACGCCGAGCTACAACGGGTCCAAGGCGTTCGTGCACATGCTCACCGAGTCACTGCGCCTTCAGTTGGCCGACACCTCGATCGAACTCAAGGAACTGGTGCCCCCGTCGGTCGCCACCGATCTGATCCCCGGGCAGCGGGACAGCTCGTTCGCGATGCCCTTGGAGGAGTTCGTCGGCGAGGTGGTCGACATCCTGGAGAACGATCCCGACGCCAAGGAGATCCTGGTCGACCGGGTGAAGTTCCTGCGGTACGGCGAGGCGCGCGGTGACTACGACGACGTGGTCGCCACGCTCAACGACTCCGACCCCCACGCCGGGGACTAGCCCGAGGTCTGCTTCGTCTCCCGTTCGGTCGCGTGGTCCTCGATCGCCTTGCCGATGGCGTGGGCCGCCCGGTCCATGAAGTCGGTGCCGCTGGCCAGCACCCAGTCGCGGGACGCGTTCGGTCCCGCGAGCTGGCCGGTGAATCGCGGCATCACGTACTGGGCGAACAACTCGTAGCTGCGCAGCTTCGCCGCGGGTGGCGCCCAGTCGTGATCGAAGAGCAGGAACGCCCCGAACCCGCCATTGCTCGCCTCGACCAATTCCTCGATCTTGGCCACCGCGTCCTCGGGCGTCCCGATCACCGCGAAGCCGGACTGCTGGTTGTTGGCCAGGATCTCCTCGACGGTGTCGCCCTGCACCGGGCCGGCGGGGAGCAGATGCTTGAAGTACGTCGAGAACTCGACGATGCCGTGTTCGACGTCGCGCTCGGCCTGTTCGCGGGTTTCTGCGAGGTGCATCGGGCCGACGAGGCGCCACTTCGAACGGTCGGCGACGTGGCCGTTTTCGTGTGCGACCTCCTCCCACGTCTGCCAGTGCTGAGCCAGCAGGTCCATGCCCTGCCGCGCCGTCGCCGCGATCGAGAGCATGCCGACGCCGTGCTTGCCGGCACCTCGAGGGCCGGTGGGGGAGAACGAGGCCGCCACCGCGATGTCGAAGCACGGATCGCTGTATGGCCGGAGTTGCAGCCGGGCGTCCTGCAGCGTGAAACCGTCGGTGTGCATGGTGACCGTTTCGCCACGCAGCAGGCGGATGATCGCGTCCAGGCACTGTTCCATCCGCGGCCGCTGCTGGTCGGCGGGGATGCCCAGCATGTGCGCGTCGGAGGTGAGTTGGCCCGGTCCGCAGCCGAGCATCACCCGTCCGCGCGTGAGGTGGTCCAGCAGCACCATGCGATCGGCCAGCATCAGCGGCTGGTGATAGGGCAGTGAACTCACGCCCGTACCGAGCTTGATGTGCTTCGTGCGTTCGGCGGCGACGCCGATGAAGACCTCGGGCGAGGCGATGATCTCGAAGCCCGCCGAGTGGTGCTCGCCGACCCACGCCTCGTGGAACCCGAGGCGGTCCATCGCCACGATGAGGTCGAGATCCCGCTCGATGGCGAGCGTCGGGTTCTGTCCGGTCGGGTGGAACGGTGCCATGAAGTTGCCGAAGCGCATGGGTCGGAGTCCTTCTCCTGGGGCCTGCCACGGTATTACACGGGCGCTCGCGTCGGAGGGACATCGAGTACGAGCCGATCGCGACCGCGCGATGAGTTTCGCCAACGCGGGTAGTCCTAGTCGGCGACTTGCAACCCGACGCGAGAACGATGAACCAGGATGGACGCCGTGGACCTTCCCGTACAGCCTCCCGTCGAGCCCATGCTCGCCAAGGCCGTGGCCACGGTGCCCGCCGAACCCGGCACCTGGTCCTACGAACCGAAGTGGGACGGCTTCCGCGCGGTGGTTTTCCGCGACGGCGACGAGGTCATGGTCCAGTCCCGCAGCGGGAAGGACCTCGGCCGCTACTTTCCCGAGTTGCTGGTGTCCCTGCGCGACGAACTCGCCCCGCGCTGCGTGGTCGACGGTGAGGTCGTCGTTCCGCGTGAGGTCGATGGACGCACCCGGCTGGACTGGGAGTCGCTGAGCCAGCGCATCCATCCCGCGGAGTCACGCGTGCGCAAGCTGTCGGAGGAGACGCCGGCGCACTTCATCGGCTTCGACGTCCTCGCCGAAGGGGATCGCGCGCTGCTCGCCGAGCCGTTTCGCGCGCGGCGGGAGGCGCTGTCGGACGTGGTGCACCCGAAGGCGTTCTGCCACGTGACCCGAACCACCGAGGACGCCGAGCAGGGCACGCTGTGGCTCACCACCTTCGAGGGCGCTGGACTCGACGGCGTCATCGCCAAGCGCCTTGACGGGAAGTACCTGCCCGGCAAGCGTGACATGGTCAAGGTGAAGCACGCCCGCGACGCCGACTGCGTGGTGATGGGCTACCGGATCCACAAGAGCGGCGAGGGACTGGGATCGGTCCTGCTCGGTCTGTACCGCGACGACGGCGAGTTGCAGATGGTCGGCGGCGCAGCGTCTTTCACGGCGAAGGACCGGATCAAGCTGCTGGCCGAGCTGGAGCCCCTGCGCGAGGGTGATCGGGTCAACGACGGCGAACCGTCGCGCTGGAACTCCGCGGCCGACAAGCGGTGGATCCCCGTGCGGCCGGAACGGGTGTGCGAGGTGGCCTACGACCAGATGGAGGGGCGGGGTAACGACCAGCGGTTCCGCCACGCCGTGAAGTTCGTCAGGTGGCGCCCCGACCGTGAGGCGTCGAGCTGCGCGTTCGACCAGCTCGACGTCCCCCTGAAGTACGACCTCTCCGACGTCCTGGAAGGCCAGTGATGCCCACTCCCGCAACAGAGATCGACGTCGACGGGGTCATGGTGCGACTGACCAACCCGGACAAGCCGTACTTCCCGAAGTTGGGTGCCGCGGGCACCAAGGGCAAGCTCGTCGACTACTACCTGGCGGTCGCGGAACCCATGGTGCGGCTGCTCCGTGACAGACCCGTTCACCTGCAACGCTTTCCGGACGGCATCGACGGCGAGGAGGTCTACCAGAAGCGGGTCCCGGTCAAGCATCCCGACTACCTCGAGACGTGCACGGTCACGTTCCCGTCGGGCCGCACCGCCGACGCGCTCAAGGTCACCCATCCGTCGGCCATCGCATGGGCCGCGCAGATGGGCACCGTCACCCTGCACCCGTGGCAAGTGCGCTGCCCCGACACCGAACATCCCGACGAACTGCGCATCGACCTGGACCCGCAGCCGGGCACGGGCTTTGCGCAGGCGCGCGAGATCGCCGTGGACGTGCTCAAGCCGCTGCTCGACGAACTCGGCATCGCGGGATATCCGAAGACCTCGGGTGGACGCGGCGTGCACGTCTTCATCCGGATCGCCCCCGAGTGGGACTTCGTCGAGGTGCGTCGGGCAGGCATCGCGCTGGCTCGCGAGGTCGAACGTCGTGCACCCGATGCCGTCACGACGTCGTGGTGGAAGGAGGAGCGGGGAGAGCGGTTGTTCGTGGACTACAACCAGAACGCCCGCGACCGGACGTTCGCGTCGGCGTACTCGCCGCGCCGCACCGAGATCGCCACCGTGTCGACGCCGCTGTCGTGGTCAGAACTGGCCACCGCCGACCCCGACGACTACACGATCGTCACCGTCCCCGACTTCCTCGCGGGACGCGACGACCCGTGGGCCGAGATCGACTCCCACGCGCACTCGCTGTCACCGTTGCTGGAGATGGTTCGTGCCGACGAGGAGCGTGGGCTCGCCGACCTGCCGTACCCGCCCAGTTACCCGAAGATGCCGGGCGAGCCGCCGCGCGTGCAGCCGAGCAAGAAGGTTGCAGCGAACTGGGACGAGGCGGGGGAGAAGCGCTGAGCCGTGCCTCTCGGTGGGGACTTTCCCGACGTCGGGTGCGCAGTCCTCGCATCGATCCGGCGGCGCGGATGCTCGGCAGCGTGCGCTCGGCGTGGGTGAAGCGGCGGGCGTCAGCGTACGGAGGACGCCATATCGATTTGCCGGAACTGCAGACGTCGACGTATGCGCGACATGATGAATCGCCGGTCCGGTTCGCTCGGGACCCGACGACCACGAAAAGCGAGTTGAATCGCGACTGATCTCACGTGAGCGCATCGAGTTAGGCAGCCCTAACGACGAGCGGTTTCAGCGGACTATGGCCTGAATGGCCCGTCTGACGGCTCAACGGCAAGAACGAAAGTAGTTGATTTCGAAAGTAACTGCATCCAGTAGTTCCCCGGACTGCGCCATTCTGTGCGAGCTGGTGATACGTTGCTGACGCAAATGTCAATTCCAGGTGATCGGTTAACTCACATGCATAAGCGCAGCGTCTCCGTCCAATCCCGAACCGGTCACCCCTCGTCCGCGAGGCGAGCCAGTCCAGTCGCGGCCCTCGCGGCGATGGTCGGCGGGGCCGGCCTGGTGTTGGCAACACCGGTTGCACTCACGGTTCTAGCTGCCGCTCCGGCGCAGGCCGATCCCATCAACGATCTCTTCTCGAACTTCTTCGGCACGGCTCAGCAGGCTGGGTCAGCTGGATCGTGCGGGCTGGTGTGCAACGGCGCCGATGGCACTGCAGCCAATCCGAACGGTCAAAACGGCGGATTCTTTGGGGGCAACGGCGGCAAGGGCTACACCTCCAGCGCGGCGGGACAAGCCGGCGGCAACGGTGGGAGCACCGGCTTCCTTGCGTTCTTCGGCAATGGGGGCAACGGCGGCAATGGTGCGAACGGCGCACTCGGGATCGCTGGCGGCGTCGGCGGCCAGGGTGGCAGCACGGGCTTGTTCACGTTCTTCGGCACCGGCGGCAACGGCGGCGCGGGCGGTAACGGCTACACCGGCAGGGACGGCGTCAACCGGACTCCGTACTCGCAGCCACTGCCCGGGCAGCCCAACGGCGGAACCATCGATGGCGACGGAGTGGTGGTAGGCGCCAACGGCGGTAACGGTCGGGATGCCAAGCCCGGAACCGACGACTCCGGAGCCAACGGTGGGGATGGCGAAGATGCCTACGCTTCGGTAGGTCTGAACGATCCTGTTCCACCGGCATTGTCCGCGACAGGCGGTAACGGCGGTGCCGGCGGCAAGGGTGACGGCGGCGGCGCGGGGGGCGCCGGCGGCGAAGGAGGAGTGGCCGCCACCAGTAGCCCGACCCTCATACCCGGCCTGGCGCAGGGCGGGAATGGCGGTCCCGGTGGTGTCGGCGGTGACGCCGGTGGCGCTGGCGGCCCCGGCGGCGACGGCGGCTACGCGTACGGGCGGACTGGCTTGCCAGGCAGCGCCGGTGTGGGCGGTACGGGCGGGACCGGCGCGAACGGTGAGAGCGGCACCGACGGCGGTGCTGGCGGTGCGGGCGGCAGCGGCGGCCCCTTCGGAGCAGGCGGAGCTGGCGGTGCGGGCGGCATCGGCGGGGCGGTGGCGACGGCGCCCAAGGCGGCGTCGGCGGCGCGGGTGGAGGCGGTGGCGCCGCCCCTCAGAACCCGGTGCCGGCGTATGCGCCCGGCGCTCAGGGCGGTGCGGGCGGTACCGGAGGTGCCGGCGGCAATGCCGGCAAGGGTGGTGCCGCGGGCACCGGCGGAACCGCACTTTTCGGTAGCACCGGCGCCAACGGCGCGACCGGCAGCAACGGCACACCGGGCAGCGGCGGCAAGGGCGGCACCGGCGGCGGCGGCGGTGCGTCTGCATTGGGTGTGTCAACGAGCAAGGCCGGCAGCCCGGGCACCGCCGGAAGTCCCGGTAGTGCACCCGCGACCGGCGGTCTCACAGGCGGCAGTGGCGGTACGGGAGGCGCAGGCGGCGCCGGTGGCCCGACGCCCTAGTCGAACGGGGTTCTGAAGCCTCTCGTCCCGAGCCGCAGCGCCGCGTCTAGCTGGGCGTGAGCTACCGCCATCGTCGCCTCAATGGCGCGAATGGCTGTTGGTGGTGGGTACGTGACGTACCCACCACCGCTGCGGCGCGGGGCGCTGCGGTGGCGGGTCATCGACATGGTGGGGCCATGAACCCACGAATGGCCGTTCGCGCATGGCCAACCGTAGGGAGCTACTGCTAGACGCCGAGCGGGCCGGCAGCACAGGCAGCGGGTGCGAGAAGCTGCGGCGACGCTGGTTCACGCCGCCCGGGCGGGCGGTCAGCCGAGGGTCAGGACGTCGGTCGAGGCGTGCGCCTCGTCCGCGTGATCCCGCGTCGCGTGCCGCGACATCGCCTTGGAGAGCGCAGCCACCGAGGTGAGTTCCAGGGCGCCGATGACGAGGAGAGGCCAGACGGCTCCCGCCAGGAAGCTGAGCACCAGTGTCTGAGCCCAGGGAAGTTGGTGATCACCCAGATGACGTGCGGCTACGAAGGCAGCGATGGCAGTGATCAGCCACACTCCCAGATAGGCCACCGCCCACGTCGCGATCACGCCGATACCCCTCATCGCTCATTGTCGTTGACGTCAATGTAGCGCGGTTTGCCGCAAGCAAACGTCATTTGGCGAAGCCCGGGCGGAGGGCCGGGTCGGTCGTCGAGGCGCTCGCTACCCGGAGGGTGTTAGCCGACGGCGACCACGCCCCGCGGAAGTGTGAGAGGCAGATCGGCGTAGGTGGCGATGCCTGGCGGTGCCGCGACGACGGCGGAGATCGCGTTGATGGCGGGCATGGCGGTCATGATGTGGCCGAGCACCATGAACTCCTCGAGGGTGGTCGCCTCGAAGTCCGGCGGGGGCAGGAAGCTGATGACGTTCTTCACCGTCGGCCTGCCGTCGACCTGGAGCACCCACCCGTCCTGCTCGATCTTCCAGTCGGGCTCCAGCGTCTGGCCCTTGCGCCACTTCAGGTTGCACTCGACGATCGTCTTGCCTGCAACGATGCCCTTCCAGCTGGCGTGGACGCCGGCCACGCAGCCTGCTGGGATCGTCCACGAACCGAGATCGAGGTCCTCGGTGGTCTGCGCGAACTCGCTGTCACAGCGGACCTCGTCGAGTTCGACGCCGAGCGCGTCGCCGATCAACCGGACCGCCTCTCCGAAGACCCCGGTGCCCTGTGCGGCCATCGCCTGCAGATCCGGACTGTCGATCGGCTGGCCGAATCCGACGGGCTTCTCGGTGGCGGGAGAGTCGTAGAACGTTGTGTCCGCGGCTTCGTTGATCGTGACCCGGTCGACGCGGTCGCAGATGCTCGCCGCCAGGATTGCCAGCAAGTTGATGTAGCCGGGGCTGATGCCCGACCCGAACATGGTGGATCCGCCGCGTGCGCAGGCCTCGGCGATGCGGTCACGCCCGGAGCCCTGGTTGTGACCGGTGATGAACGACGCGGTCGCGACGACGTTCACGCCGGCGGACAGGATCGTGACGAGTTCGTCGACGTCGATCCACATGGGGTTGTAGACGACGCAGTCGGGCTTGAGCGCGAGGAGTGCGTCGACGTCGTTCGTGGCGGCGACGCCGAGGGGACCGATGCCCGCCAGTTCGCCCGCATCCCGGCCGACCTTCTCGGGCGACCAGGCGTAGACGCCGACCAGTTCGAGGCCGGCATTGTTGGCGATGGCAGCGACCGAACTCTTGCCGACGTTGCCCGTCGTCCACTGGACGACCCGTAGAGGTGAGGTGTTTGGCACTCGCTCAGCATAAGGATGCGGCACGGGTGGTCGTCCCGGAATCGGAAAGATCTACGGACCCGAGACCAGCGTCGCCTTGCCGTTGAGCTGGCGGCCGGCCCGGTCGACCCAGACGAGGTCGACCACGTCGCCGGCGTAGTGCCGGTCGAGCACATCGGTCAGCTTGGTGGCCGAACCGACCTGCTCGCCATCGATGCTCACCAGCACGTCCCCGTCGAGCAGTCCAGCGGCCTCCGCCGGTCCACCGCGGATGACCTCGCGGATGATGACGCCGGGCACGCTCTCCTCCTGATCGGCGGTGCTGACGCCGACGCCGAGGAGCGTCGGCGGACCGATGTGAATCCCGTCCGACCGTGCGCCGGCCCGGATCTGCGCCGCGATTCCCAGAGCGTCCTTGATGGGGATCGCGAAGCCGGCGCCGCCGGGCCCCATGCGGAAGTTGACCGTGGCGGCCGTCGTCACGCCGACCACCTGTCCGGCGGAGTTGACCAGCGGGCCGCCGGAGTCTCCCGGTCGCACGGGTGCCGCGAACTCGATGAGTCCCGTCATCTGCTCGAAGCTGCCGGTGAGTTCGTCCTTGGCGCTGATGGTCCGGCCGAAACCGGTGACCGTGCCCGCCTCGTTGGTGAGCGGGCTGCCACTGCCGCGCGCGTTGCCGAGCGCGACGACCGGTTCGCCGGTGGCGAGCGCCGACGAATCGCCGATGGGGGCAGCCGGGAGTCCGCCCGCACCGCGCAACTGCAGTACGGCGATGTCCTTGGAGCGGCTGTAACCGATCAGGTCGGCCGGGTAGGGCCTACCGGCGACCATGGCCGTCACGGTGTCGGCGCCGCCGACAACGTGGAAGTTGGTCAGCACGGCACCGTTCGGGTCGATGACGACTCCCGTGCCACTGCCGATGGCCTGCTGGTAGTTGATCGTGGTGTCGATCCGGACGACCGCCGGCTCGACGGAGGCGATCGCAGACGTGAGGTCTGCCGGTTCGGCCTGCGCCGGCGCGGGCACGGCGATCGAGATCGTCGATGCCATCGCAGCCGCGAGGACGATCCGCGATCGGTAAAGGAACCTAGCCATGCGCCGCCTTCACCTCAGTGGAATCCGTCCCTCGTGTCTTGGAGACGGCCAGCTGACGGCGAAACGTGCCCAGCTGTTCAGTCGTCGAGGGCTACCCCGCCGCGTGAGCGACGAAACAGCCGTGACGAGGACTTTCCTGCCGGACGACGGTTGCGCAGCTTCCCGTTCTCCTCGGAGTCATTCTCCTCGGAGTCTTTGTCGTCGGCGGTTTCCTCGGCGTTACCGTCTGAGACGGTCGTCACCTCATCCGAAGCAGCAGTCACATCGGACGCAGGTTCGGTCTCGTCGGCGGTGGCGGTCTGGCTGGCGTGCACGGTCTCGGTGGTGGTCTCGTCGACCGCAACCCCGTCCGCCTCGATGACCTCGACCGTATCCGCTGCATCGACCTGCGACTCGTCGGCGTCGTCGGTCTCGGTCTCGGTCGCCTTGCCGCGTCCGCGACGACGGGTCTGGGTCGACGACTTCAGCGGCTTGGGCGGCGGCGGCGGAAGCTCGGCGGCGAACGCGAGGTAGAAGGCGAACGCGCCCAGCAGGGCCACCGCGGCGGCCGCGCCGTAGATGCCGAACAGCCACTGGCCGACGTCGTCGAGGTTCAGCCAGATCTCACTGACCGCGGTCCCCACGATCAGGACGCCGGCCAGCACGTGCAGCCCGATCGACGCCGTCCGAAGGTTCAACGCCAACTGCGGGGTGCCGTACTCGGGCTTGCGGGTCCGTAGCCAGGTGAACACCACGGGCAGCGCGGCCAGGGCGACCAGGAGCCCGCACACGATCCGCATCGAGGTGCCGAGCGTAGTGGACCAGTCGCCCAGCAGCTCGAACCACCGCGGCAGAACGAAGAAGAAGTAGAGACCACCAGCGATGAGCAGGAACGATGCGTGCCACAGGATCGCGATCCAGCGCCGCATACTCCTCCTCGAGTTCGGTGATGTGCGGGGGCCGAGGGGCGACCGGACTGACGTTCACCGGTCGCACCTCGGACCCGACTGCGGAGGATAGGGGATTTGAACCCCTGAGGGCTATTAACCCAACCCGCGTTCCAGGCGAGCGCCATAGGCCACTAGGCGAATCCTCCGCGGGCAATGGTAGCGGACCCGGCTGCGTCCCCATACCGGCCGGAGGATCGACCGCTCACTCCTGCGCGCCGACCCGCGCCTTTTCTGCCCGCCGGAATATCCCCGGGTCGCTCCGCTCCTGCCCGCCGGAACCCGCGTACTACACTCGACTCGGACCCCGCGCGGCGTCCATCCTGTGAACTCCCCCAGGGCCGGAAGGCAGCAAGGGTCAATGGGCTCTGGCGGGTGCGCGGGGTCCCCTATTTTTTCAGGGCTAGATCGCGAAAGGCGCGCCGTGTCCTTTGAGTCCCTCGGCCGGGACGACCTGCAGGCACAGCACGACCTGCAGCGTCGCAACTACGATGACCTGCAGGCCAAACGGCTCAGCCTCGATCTGACCCGCGGCAAGCCCTCTCCGGCGCAACTCGACCTCGCCAACGACCTGCTGTCGCTGCCCGGTTCCGGGAAGGACGCCTACCGCGACGGCGACGGGACCGACACCCGTAACTACGGCGGCCTGCACGGCCTGCCCGAGCTGCGTGCGATCTTCGGCGAGCTGCTGGGCATCCCCGTGCCGAACCTCATCGCAGGCAACAACGCGAGCCTCGAGATGATGCACGACATCATCGTGTTCTCGCTGCTGCACGGCGGCGTCGACTCGCCTCGCCCGTGGCGCGACGAACCCGTCGTCAAGTTCCTCTGCCCGTCGCCCGGCTACGACCGCCACTTCGCCATCACCGAGAGCTACGGCATCGAGATGATCCCGGTGACGATGCACGAGGACGGCCCCGACGTCGACTCCATCGAAGAACTCGTCGCGCAGGATCCCGCGATCAAGGGCATGTGGTGCGTGCCGATGTACTCCAATCCCACCGGGACCACCTACTCCTGGGAGGTCGTCCGTCGGCTGGTCCAGATGGAGACCGCCGCAACGGACTTCCGGCTGTTCTGGGACAACGCGTACGCCGTGCACACGCTCACCCACGAGTTCCTCCGTCAGGTCGACGTCCTGGGCCTGGCCAACGCCGCCGGGCATCCGCACCGGCCACTGGTGTTCGCGTCCACCTCGAAGATCACCTTCGCCGGTGCCGGCGTCAGCTTCTTCGGTGGGTCGCTGGGCAACATCGCCTGGTATCTGCAGCATGCGGCGAAGAAGACCATTGGCCCGGACAAGCTCAACCATCTCCGTCACCTCCGCTTCTTCGGTGACGCGGACGGGGTGCGACTGCAGATGCAGCGGCATCAGCAACTCCTGGCGCCGAAGTTCGCCCTGGTGGCCGAACTGCTCGAGGACAGGTTGGGCGAGTCGAAGATCGCCTCGTGGACGGAACCCAAGGGCGGGTACTTCGTCAGCCTCGACGTGCTTCCCGGCACGGCCAAGCGGACGGTGTCCCTGGCCAAGGACGCGGGCATCGCCCTCACCGAGGCGGGCGCATCGTTCCCGTACCGGAAAGACCCCGAGGACAAGAACATTCGCATCGCGCCGACCTTCCCGTCGCTACCCGATCTGCGCGAGGCGATCGACGGCCTGGCCACCTGCGCGCTGCTGGCGGCCACCGAGTCGTTGCTCGCACGCGACTAGTCAGTCGCCGGGGCGGCATCGTCGGCGCGACTCGGTAACCTGACCCCCGTGGCTCTCTACCGCAAGTACCGACCTTCGTCGCTCGCCGAGGTCGTCGGGCAGGAACACGTCACCGAGCCACTGTCGAACGCGCTGACTGCGGGACGCATCAACCACGCCTACCTGTTCTCCGGGCCTCGCGGCTGCGGCAAGACGTCGTCCGCCCGCATCATGGCCCGCTCGCTGAACTGCGAGAAGGGGCCGACGCCCACGCCCTGCGGAGTCTGCGGGTCCTGCGTGGCCCTTGCACCCAACGGGCCGGGCAACCTCGACGTCACCGAATTGGACGCCGCCAGCCACAACGGCGTCGACGACGCCCGCGAACTGCGCGATCGCGCCTTCTACGCGCCCGCAGAGTCGCGGTACCGCATCTTCATCATCGACGAGGCGCACATGGTGACGCCGCAGGCCTTCAACGCCCTGCTGAAGATCGTCGAGGAGCCGCCGGACCACCTCATCTTCGTGTTCGCGACCACCGAGCCGGAGAAGGTCCTCACGACCATCCGGTCCCGGACGCATCACTACCCGTTCCGGCTGCTGGCTCCGAAGACCATGCGCGGCCTCGTCGAGAAGATCTGCGCCCAGGAGGACGTGGTCGTCGACGACGCCGTGTACCCCCTGGTGATCAGGGCCGGCGGCGGCTCGCCACGCGACACCCTGTCGGTGCTCGACCAACTCCTCGCCGGCGCCCGCGGCAATCGCGTCGACTACGCGAGCGCACTCTCGCTGCTCGGTGCCACCGACATGGCGCTCATCGACGAGGCCGTCGACGCGCTGGCCGCCGGCGACGCCGCCGCGCTGTTCGGTGCCGTCGAAGCGGTGATCGACGCCGGGCACGATCCCCGACGGTTCGCCACCGATCTCCTCGACCGCTTCCGTGACCTGATCATCCTGCAGGCCGTGCCGGATGCCGCGGCGCGCGGCGTGGTCGACGCCCCCGCCGACGCGCTCGAGCGCATGCGCAGCCAGGCCGACCGGCTCGGCGCGGCGACGCTGGCCCGCTACGCCGAGGTGGTGCACGCCGGGCTCGGCGAGATGCGAGGCGCGACGGCGCCGAGACTGCTCCTCGAGGTGGTCTGCGCGCGACTGCTGCTCCCCTCCGCCAGCGACACGGAATCCGCTCTGCTGCAACGCATCGAACGCCTCGAGATGAGGCTCGACGTGTCCATTCCCGCGGGCGAGGCCGCCCAGTCCGGGGCCACGTCGGCACCCGCGCCCTCCAAGCAGTTCGCCCGCCGGAGTCAGGTCGAGCCCGCCGCACCCGAATCCGCGCCCGCAGCCGCGCCACCACCCGCCGCCGCGATTCCGCCGCTGCCACCCGTCCCGGTCCCCGTCTCGCAGGTCGCCGCCGCGCCGGCGCCCGCCGAACCGGTCGCGGCCCCGCCGCCGCGGCCCGAACCCGTCGAGCGGCCCGCGCCGGTGGAACGCCCCGCCCCCGTGGAGCGAGCCCCCGAACCGGCCGTGCGCCCCGTGGAGCGAGCCCCCGAGCCGACTCCGCCCGTCGAGCGTCCGCGCGTCGACCCGGCCCCGCCTTCCCGGCCGGAGCCCGTGGCACCCGCAGCGGCGCACGTGCCCGCCGCAGGCCAGCCGGACGCCGCCACCGTCCGCAGTCTGTGGACCACGGTGCGGGAGAAGGTGCGCGAACGCAGGCGACCCACCGACGTCATGCTCGACGGGGCGATCGTCGTCGCCGTCGAGAAGGACACGCTGGTGCTGAGCCACGTCTCGGGTCCGCTGGCCAAGCGACTCAACGAGCAGCGCAACGTCGAGATCATCCGCGACGCACTCAAGGACGCACTCGGCGTGAACTGGAACATCCGTTGCGAGGCGGGCACTCCCGTCGGCAATCCGGATCCGCGGGCGCAGCGGGCAGGGGACGTTCCCATGGCGCCGCCACCCGACGTCGAAGACGAGGAGAGCATGCTCGCCGAGGCGCAGCGGGAGGACCCGGCGCCCCGGCGCGACCCCGAGGAGGTCGCACTCGAGCTACTGCAGAACGAGCTGGGCGCCCGTCCCATCGAGAACCGCTAGGCGGTCCACCACGGCCGCAGCGGCAGACCGCCGTCGCCGCCCTTCTCATCGACCTTGACGGCCAGGATCTGGTGCAACTGAATGACGTTCACCTCGAAGCCCAGTCGGGAGCCGGCCATGTACAGGCCCCAGACCTTCGCGGTGGGCAGTCCGACCTCCGCGACCGCGGCGTCCCAGTTCTCGACCAGGTTGCGGCACCAGTCGCGGAGCGTCATCGCGTAGTGGTGGCGCAGGTTCTCCTCGTGCACCACCTCGAGTCCGGCGTCCTGTGCCTCGGTGATGAGACGGCCCGAGCCGGTCAGCTCGCCGTCCGGGAACACGTACCGGTCGATGAACCCCTTGGCGGCAGCCCCCGAGCGGTTGTCGGGGCGGGTGATGCTGTGGTTGAGGAGCAGCCCGCCCGTCCGTAGCCGGGACTTCAGGAACGTGAAGTACGACGGGTAGTTGCCAACCCCGATGTGCTCGGTCAGGCCGATGGAGGACACCGCGTCGAACCCGCTCTCGCGGACGTCGCGGTAGTCGCAGTGCCGGACCTCCGCCAGCGCGGACAGTCCCTGCTCGGCGATCGCCTTCTGTGCCCATTCGGCCTGCTGCTTGGACAGCGTCACGCCGATGACGTTGACGCCCTGCCGTGCGGCGTAGCGGACCATGCCGCCCCAGCCGCATCCGACGTCGAGCAACCTGTCACCTGGCTGGAGGCGCAGCTTCTCGAACACCAGGCGGTACTTGTTCTCCTGCGCCTCTTCTAGTGAGGTGTCGGCGTCCGAATAGCACGCGCACGTGTACGTCATCGACGGACCGAGGACCATCTCGTAGAACGCGTTCGAGACGTCGTAGTGGTGTTCGATGGCATCGGCGTCGCGAGACTTGCTGTGCCGCAACCCTTCCGCGATCCGACGCCAGCGTGGCACGGTCTCCTGCGGCGGCGGCGCGATCGGCTTCAAATGCTCGAAGCCGATGGACCGCACGACGTTGGCGAGCACCCGGGGCGAGGGCCGCTTGAAGTTCAGCTTGTCGGCCAGCGTGACGAGCAGGTCGTAGGGATCTCCGGGATGGGCGCCCAGCATCTCGACGTCGCCGGACACGTAGGCGCGGACCAGGCCGAGTTCACCCGGAGCGGTGGCGATGTAGGTGGTGCCTCGCGGTGTCAGCAGGTCGATGCTGATCGCCGCACCGTCCGGCCCTGCCGAGCTGCCGTCATAGGCCGTGAACTTCACCGGCAGGTCGTCGCCCGCCATGATCTCGAGGATCTCGGCGAGGGTGAGCTTGCCGGTCCCCGCCCCGAGTCGATCCTTATAGGTCGTCATCCGGTTCCTTTGGTCATCGCGTCCGTGCTCATCGTCGCTGCACCGCCTTGGCGTACAGATCCAAGAGCCGCGAGTCGGGATCGTAGGCCTTCTTGACGGTCCTGTACCTCTCCCCGCCGTACAGCACGTCAAACTCCTCTTTCGAGTAGTAGGCGTCCGAGTAAAGCGACTTGTGCCCCTCGAGGTCGCTGACCGCGCGTTCGATCAGCTTGTTGGTGTGCCCCTCGTCGGGCCCGACCGGGACCGAGGACCAGAAGCCGATGTTGACGTAGGTGTGGTGCGGGCGGATGGGGTAGAGCGGCCATCCGGCGTCGTCACGCAACCGCAACGGGCACAACCAGATCGGCTCGATCGGCACGTTCGCGAGGAACCAGTCGAGGAATTCGACCGTCCGGCCGATGGGTACCTCGACGTCCTGGACGACCCGCTCGCGTATGGGTCTGCCGTTGCGCTTCTCGATGCGGTCGGCGATGCCGAACCGCTGGTCGTATCCGATGAGCTTCCAGTAGAACGCGCTGCGTCGGTAGCGCCGCGGCCACAGTCGGCGGATCGTCGGGTTCTGCGCGCCGAATGCCCTTGAGCACCAGAACCAGTCGGTGTCCCACCGCCACAGGTAGTCGTGGATGGTGAGCCGGTCGTGCGTGACGCCGGAGTCGTGCTGGATCGAGCGGTAGTAGACGTCCTGGCCGGTGTAGTCGCTGACCGGTCCCGTTGTGCCGGTGCGGAACCCGAGGGTGAGGTAGCTCTCGTCGGCGCTGAACACGACGCCGTCCAGGTAGTCGACGGGGGTGCCGTCGATGGCGCCCGTCTCGACGATGCCGTCCATCGTCGCCACCATCTCGACGAGCGAGGAGAACCGGAGGTGACGCAGCGCGACGAACGGCCGGACCTCCTCCAGTTCGATCTTCAGTCGCACCGAGTACCCCAACGTTCCATAGGAATTCGGGAACGCGCGGAACAGATCGGAGTTCTGCTCCCGCGACGCCGTCACGATCTCGCCGGTGCCCGTGAGGACGTCCATCTCGAGGACCGACTCGTGGGGCAGTCCGTTGCGGAACGACGCCGACTCGATGCCGAGTCCCGTCACCGCGCCGCCGAGGGTGATGGTCTTCAGCTGGGGCACGACCAGCGGGCACAGGCCGTACGGCAGGGTCGCGGCCACCAGGTCCTCGTAGGTGCACATCCCGGCCACGTCCGCGGTGCGGGCGCCGGGATCCACCGAGATGACCCCGGTCAGCCCCGACGTGTCGAGGCCCTTGACGGTCGCCTTGGCGCGGGCTCGGAAGAGATTCGACGTCGACTTGGCCAGCCTGACCGTCGCGTCGCGAGGGATGGCCCGGTAGCTCTTGAGCAGTCTCTCCACGCCTCGTGCGTGGGCCGACTGCGCGTCGATCGATGCAACAGTCACGGATATACGCTAGTCCCCGGTGGCACCCGATGCGACCGCACCAGGCCGGGACACCCGGTCCGACACCGAATCGACGAGGAGTCTTCACCGATGGGACAGGTCAGCGCGTCCAGCACCGTCTTGATCAACGCACAGCCGGATGCCGTGTTCGCTGCGGTCGCCGACTACCGGACCGTGCGGCCGAAGATCCTGTCCTCGCACTACAGCGGCTACCAGGTCCTCGAGGGCGGACAGGGCGCCGGGACGGTCGCCGCGTGGAAGCTGCAGGCCACGAAGTCGCGCAGCCGCGACGTCAAGGCGACCGTCGACGTCGCAGGTCACGCCGTCATCGAGAAGGACGCCAACTCGACCATGGTCACCAACTACACCGTGGCGCCGGCGGGAACCGGATCGACCGTGACCGTGAAGACGTCGTGGCAGGGCGCAGGTGGCATCGGCGGATTCTTCGAGAAGACCTTCGCGCCGCTCGGGCTGCGCAAGATCCAGGCCGAGGTGCTCGAGAACCTCAAGTCCGAACTCGAGAAGAACTAGATCGTTCGCTGCGGGCGTGTCGCCAGGAACCCGGCGATCCCGCGGACGACGGCTTCGGCGTACTTCTGCCGGCCGTCGGGGCTCTCGATCAACGCCGTGTCGGCGGGGTTCTTCATGTTGCCCAGCTCCACCAGGACCGACGGATACTGCGCGAGGTTGAGCCCGGCGATGTCCGACCGCGGGAGCAGCCCGCCCTGGCCGATGTAGGTGGCGGGCACGAGACCGGAGGCCTGCAGCTGGTCGCGCATGACGCGGGCGAACTGCACCGACGGTCCGGCCTGCGCGTCGTTGAGCGGCGGGGCGGAGTAGTTGACGTGGAAGCCGCGGCCGGTCGCAGGACCGCCGTCGGCGTGGATCGAGACGATCGCGTCGGGCTTGAGGGCGTTCGCCATCGCGGCGCGTTCGTCGACGCACGGACCGAGCCCGGTGTCGTCGCCTCGGGACATCGCGGTCCGCACGCCCAGCGCCGTCAGCTGCTGACGGATGCGCAGCGTCGTCTCCCACGTGAAACTGTGCTCTGGGTAGCCGTCGCCGGCCGACGTGCCGCTGGCCTGGCAGTCCTTCGTGCCGCCGCGGCCGGTGGGGACCTGGCGGCTGATCGATGCATCGTTGGACCCGTTGTGGCCGGGATCGAGGAAGACGATCATCCCGGCGATGTTCGAGGGCGCCGCGGTGGCGACGGGTGTGGCGACGAGCGACGCGGCGGCGAGGACGCTGGCCGCCAGGGCGGTCAACGCGCGGGTCCGCCCGGCGGCTCTGCCCGGCTCGGGGTCGACGGGTCTGCCGCGCGTGGACGCGGTCGCTCCGACACGCAGGCAGGCTGGGGCACGCACGCCGTCACGCTAGCCCGGCGGGCGACTACGCTTGAACCCCAAACGGCCTCGTGCGGCCATGCGCAACCAAGTCGAGACCAATACGCGACACCCTCGACTCCAAGACCCGCCGAAACCACCAGCGTGAGGGGACCAGCCATGCAACCCGGCCAACAGCCCGACATGTCAGCACTTCTGGCGCAGGCACAGCAGGTTCAGCAGCAGCTGATGGAGGCCCAGGAGTCGCTCGCCAACACCGAGGTCCACGGGCAGGGCGGCGGCGGTCTGGTCCAGGTCACGATGAAGGGCAGCGGCGAGGTCATCGGTGTCGCCATCGATCCCAAGGTCGTCGACCCCGATGACGTCGAGACCCTGCAGGACCTGGTGGTCGGCGCCATCAAGGACGCCTCGCAGCAGGTGACCCTGATGGCGCAGAGCAAGCTCGGCCCGCTCGCCGGCGGTCTCGGCGGCCTCGGTCTGCCGGGGGCCTGACACCTTGACCCGTCATGTTTGAGGGGCCCGTCCAGGACCTGATCGACGAGCTGGGCAAGCTGCCCGGTATCGGTCCGAAGAGCGCCCAACGCATCGCCTTCCACCTGCTGTCGGTGGAGCCGCCCGACATCGACCGCCTCACCGCCGTGCTCGCCCGCGTACGCGAGGGCGTGACCTTCTGCTCGGTGTGCGGCAACGTCTCGGACAACGAGCGCTGCCGGATCTGCAGCGATCCGCGTCGTGACGCCGCCCTGATCTGCGTGGTCGAGGAGCCGAAGGACGTGCAGGCCGTCGAGCGGACCAGGGAGTTCCGCGGGCGTTACCACGTTCTCGGTGGCGCGCTCGATCCGCTCTCGGGCATCGGACCCGATCAGCTGCGGATTCGTGAGCTGCTCAATCGCATAGGCGAGCGGGTCGATGGCGTCGACGTCGGCGAGGTCATCATCGCCACCGACCCCAACACCGAGGGCGAGGCGACCGCCACGTACCTGGTGCGCATGCTTCGCGACATCCCCGGTCTGAGCGTCACCAGGATCGCCTCCGGACTGCCGATGGGCGGCGACCTCGAGTTCGCCGACGAACTGACGCTCGGGAGGGCGTTGGCCGGTCGTCGGGCGATGGCCTAGTTTGGTGGCCGTGGCGGACGAAGAGTTCAAGGTCGAGGTCGAGCTGGGCAGCGACGAGCATGGGCTGTCCTTCTGGGAGAAGCTCCGCACGCTGGACCTGGACGACGACGCGCGGGACCGGCTCGGCTCCAAGGTGACGGTGACCCGCGACGGTGATCGCGTGCAGATCTACACCCACACCCTCGCCGACGCTCAGGAAGCCGAGCGCACGATCCGCGGGCTCGTCGCTGACGACCACGTGGGCGCCGAGTACGCCGTGACCCGCTGGGACGGCGCCGCGCAGGAGTGGGTCGACCCCGTCGACGGTGACGTCGTTCCCGACGACGCCCCCGAGACGCCCGCCCCCGATCCGAGCTACGTCATCCTCGAGGCCTACAAGCCGGAGTTCCTGCGCGACCTGGGGTTGTAGGGCTGGGGTCCCCGCGGCCTGGTCCGCCCCGCTTACTTGCTCGCGACGAGAGTCGCTTTTTGTAGGCGTCCACTCGCACTTTCCCGCCAAAACGCAACTCTCGCGGCGGCGGTCGTGGAGGGGGCGCGCGGCGGTCGACGAGAGTCGCTTTTCGTAGGCGTCCACTCGCACTTTCGCGCCAAAACGCAACTTTCGCGGCGGTGTCGGTACCTCGAGCCAAGATGCGCGGATGGCCGAGGTCTTTCTGGGTGCGGAAGCAGTCGCCGCGGGACGCGTGACGCGCCACGAGCTGCGCCGGTGGTACCGGCCGATGTTCCGGGGCGTGTACCTACCGACGGACGAGGAGCCGACGCTGGCCGACCGCGCAGTGGGTGCGTGGCTCACGACGGGTCGGCGTGGCGTCATCGGAGGCGTCGCCGCATCCGCGTTGCACGGAGCGCCCTGGGTAGATCCATCCCATCCCATCGAGGTGTCCGGCGTGGTGGGCAGGCCGCAAGCCGGTTTGGTGACTCGCCGCGAGCACATCGCCGATGACGAGGTCACTCGACGTGCGGGTGTCCCCGTCACGACGCGTGTCCGGACGGCGTTCGACCTCGGCCGGCACCTGAGCCGTGCGCAGGCGATCGCACGACTCGATGCGCTGATGTGGAACCAGAAGTTCTCCCTCGACGAGGTCCTCGCCCTTGCCGAGCGCTACCCGCGGACACGCGGGCTCCGTCAGTTGCGTGAGCTGCTCCCGCTGGTCGACGGGGGATCGGCCTCGCCTCGGGAGAGCCAGACGAGACTTCTGCTGATCGACGCGGGCATGCCGAAGCCGGAGACTCAGATCCCGGTCGTGCTGGGCCGCAACGCCGTGGTCTTCCTCGACATGGGGTGGGAGGAATTCGGTGTGGCGGTCGAGTACGACGGCGATCACCATCGCACCGACCGTCGGCAGTACGTCAAGGACGTCGCGCGGCTGCGCAAGCTGGAGGAACTGGGCTGGATCGTCATCCGCGTGATCGCCGAGGATCGGCCGGAGGACTGGTTGGCGCGTGTCGCGTCGGCGCTACGAAGCCGTGGCTGCCACGTCGACATGTACGTCGCCGCCGCGCTCGCCGCGTGAGAACGGACCTACACGCGCCGCGGCGCCGCCAACCGCTCGCGCCGCAACCGGTCGACCTCGGACAGCTCGAGCGGCGGCAGCTCGCCGACCACCTGGGCCAGCATGTGGTCCGCCAGTTGCGGGTTGCGCGCCAGGCACGGCCCGTGCAGGTACGTCGCGATGACGCTGCCCTGCACGACGCCGTCGAAACCGACGCCGTCGCGGTTGCCCGCACCCGTGATCACGCGAGCCAACGGCGACGCATCCGCGCCGAGATCCGTTCCGCCGCGGTGGTTCTCGAAGCCAGTGAGGCGATCGCTGAGGCCCGGGAGCAGCGGCTGTGACACCACTTCGCCGATGGTCCGCTTCGGCTGCGGCGAGGTGGTCACGTCGAGGAGGCCGACGCCGTCGACCCGCTCGCCCGACGACGTCTCGTACCAGTGGCCGAGCACCTGGATGGCAGCGCAGATCGCCAGCACCGGAGCACCTCTCGCCGCGGCCTGCTGCAGTCCGGGGTGGCGGATCAGGTGCTTGGTGGCCAGCCGCTGCGCGAAGTCCTCCGCGCCGCCGAGCGTGTACAGGTCGAGTTCCGCGGGCACCGGGTCGTCGAGCGTGATCTCGACGACCTCGGCGTCGATCCCGCGCAGCTGCAACCGCTTTCGCAGGACTACGGAGTTGCCGCCGTCGCCATAGGTCCCCATCACGTCGGGCAGCACCAGCCCGATCCGCACCGCCGACTCGGAACCCTTCCCCCCGGTCGCTTCGCTCCTGCCCCACCGGGTCACCGCTTCACCGCCCGACTCAATTGCGAGAACGCCGTGTAGTTGGCGACGACCTCGACGTGTCCGGGCGGGCAGGACGCGATGGCCGCAAGGGGGTCGTGCACCAACGTGTGCGCGACACCGCCGTAGCCGAGCCGCACCGCCAGATCGGTGGCCCGCTCGCCGGCCGCGACGACGGGGTGGTCGACGAAGTGCTCGAAGTTGACGTCCCACAGCCAGGACAGGTCCTCGCCGTCGGGCACCTGACCGTTCACCGAGATGACGACGGAGCCGGCATCGGTGTCGACCATCGACAGCGCCTCCTGCCACCCGGCGGGGTTCTTGGCCAACAGCATCCGCACGGTGTGCCCACCGACCTGGATCGTGGAGTACCGGCCCGCGACCTCGTCGACGCCCTCCGCTGCCGCGACCGCGGCGGCGGGGTCGGCGCCGAGGGTGACGGCCGCGGCGATCGCCTGGGTCGCGTTGCCCCGGTTGACGGTGCCGGGCAGCGCCAGCGCCATGGGCAGGCAAAGCCCGTCGGGCCCGTGGACGTGGGTCTCGTCGTACCACCACTGCGGCGTGGGCCGCTCGAACGTCCGAGGGCTTCCAGGCCCGACCTGTGGCATGGTGCCGGTCGAGTACCAGTGCGCCCCGTCGCGGACGATGACCTCGCCGCTGCGCGGACAGCTCACCGAGTCGTTGGCCCAGCCGCCGCCCGCCGCGACCCACACGACGTTCGGGCTGTCGTAGGCCGCCGACGTCATCAGCACGTCGTCGCAGTTGGCGATCACGACGGTGTTCGGGTGCCGGGCCAGCCCACCTCGCAGCGTCCGCTCGATGTGGTTGATCTCACCCACCCGGTCGAGCTGGTCCCGGGAGAGGTTGAGCAGGACGACGACCTCGGGGTCGACGGCGTCGGCCACGTGCGGGACGTGCATCTCGTCCACCTCGAGCGCCGCCAGCCCCGCGTCGCGCGATCCGGCGAGCGCGGCGATGAGACCGGCGTCCATGTTGGCGCCCTCGGCGTTCGTCGCGACGGGTCCGATGGTGGCGAGCGCCGCCGCCGTCATTCGGGTGGTGGTCGACTTGCCGTTGGTGCCGGTCACGATCACGGAGCGACGATTTGCGCCGAGCTGGGCGAGGATCGACTTGTCGAGCGTCATCGCGACCAGGCCGCCGATCATGGCGCCCGCACCGCGGCCGGACAGCCGGGACGCCCACCGTGCCGTGGCACCGGCGCCCAGTGCGAGGCGCCCGCGTGCGGACACGCTGCGCCGTTCCAGCCCTCTGGTCACCCCGAGCAGTCTAGGAGGGCGGAAGTGGGTGGGCGACACGCGGCGCGGGGGACGCGGCCTTGTCGGGACGCCGTGCCATCCTCGAATTCGTGAGCATTGCCTGTGGCCGACCGGCCACCGAGCCCGGCGCGGGATGGGCGGTCGTCGACGTCGAGACCACCGGCTTCCGTCCCGGGCAGGCGCGCATCGTGAGCGTGGCGGCGCTGGCGGTCGGGGACGACGGCAACGTCGAGGGCAGTTTCTCCAGCCTGCTCAACCCGGGCGTCGACCCCGGACCGACCCACGTGCACGGGTTGACGTCGGAGATGCTGGCCGGGCAGCCCACGTTCGGTGACGTCGTCGACGACCTGAAGAGCGTCCTGCAGGGCCGCACGATGGTCGCGCACAACGTCGCCTTCGACTACTCCTTCCTCGCCGCCGAGGCCGAGCTGATCGATGCCGAACTCCCCATCGACACGGTGATGTGCACGGTGGAGTTGGCGCGGCGGCTGCGGCTGGGCTCCGAGAACCTCCGGCTCGAGACGTTGGCCGCGCACTGCGGCGTGACGCAGATGCGCCCCCACGATGCGCTGGACGACGCGCTGGTGCTCGCGCAGATCCTCAAACCGTTCCTCGCGAATGCGCACGAGCGCAGGACCTGGCTGCCGGTGCGGTCGGTGTCGCGGCGCACCTGGCCCAACGGCCACGTCACCCACGAGGAACTGCACTCGCTGCGGACGGTCGCTGCCCGCCTGCCCTGCCCGCACCAGAATCCCGGCCGGTTCGTCCGTGGTCGCCCGCTGGTGCAGGGCATGCGGGTCGCGATGTCGACCGAGGTCTCCCACACCTATGACGAGCTGATCGAGCGCATCCTGCACGCGGGGCTGGCCTACACCGACTCGGTGGACCAGCAGACGTCACTGGTGATCTGCGACCGGCCTGAGCCCGACCAGGGCAAGGGCTACCAGGCAGGCGAGATGGGCATCCCGCTGGTCACCGACGACGACTTCATGGGTCTGCTCAACCGCGTGGTGGGAGGCCGGGACGTGGAGCCGTTCGTGGAACCGACGTCCGCGGGCGAGCAGTTCACGCTGTTCTGACCCGCCCCGCTCCCGCCGCGGCATGCGTCGCGGTGACCGTCGGCGCGCGGTAGCCGCCGTCGCGCATCGCGACCTCGACGGCGTCGGTGACCGATCCGGCGCGATCGGTGGGGACGAGCACGATCACGCAGCCCCCGAACCCGCCGCCGGTCATCCGTGCGCCGAACGCACCGGCCGCGACCGCCGACGCCGCGATCGCGTCGAGGTGTGGGGTGGTGATCTCGAAGTCGTCCCGCATCGAGGCGTGGGACTCCGTCATCAGCCGCCCGGCGGCGGCGAAGTCCGACGCGCGGACCGCGGCGACGAAGTCGTGGACCCGTGCGTTCTCGGTGACGATGTGCCGGGCGCGCCGGGCGTCGACCGGATCGCGGACGGGATCGAGCGAATCGTCGGCACAGACCTCACGCAGCGAGGCGACGCCGAGGTCGCGAGCCGCGCGCTCACAGGACGTGCGCCGCGCGGCGTACTCGCCGCCGGCGTGTTCGTGCACGGCATGGGAATTGATGACGAGCAGCGTGACGCCCGCCGCCTCGGGGTCGAACGGCACCGGCTCGACCGTGACGTCGCGGAAGTCGATGAGCAGCGCTCGCCGAGGTTCGCCGAACAGTGAGGAGAGCTGATCGAGCAGGCCGGTCGGCGCACCGACGTACTCGTTCTCGGCCCGCTGGGCGATGCGGGCCGAGGTGATGCGGTCCAGCTCCGGACCCGACGCCGTCAGCGCGCCGAGCGTGGCGCACTCCAGTGCTGCCGACGACGACAGTCCCGCCCCGATCAGCACGGTGCTGGTCAGCCGCAGCGTGCCGCCGGTGACGGGGTGACCGGCGGCACGCAGCGCCCACACCACGCCGGCGACGTACGCCGCCCAGCCCTCGACGTCACCGGGTCGGGTGTCGAGCCGGATGTCCACTGCCCCGTCGAGGTGGTCGCTGTGCACGGTCAGGACGTCGGTGTCGGCGGGGGCGAAGCGGGCGATCGTGCGCTCCGGCAGCGCAATCGGCAGCGCGAAACCGAGGTTGTAGTCGGTGTGTTCGCCGATCAGGTTGATTCGTCCCGGTGCGGCCCAGCTGATCACGGTGCGACCTCCCGAAGTCTCTGGGCGACGGCCTCGGGGGTGACGTCGCTGATGTAGGCGTCCATCGCCGACTCGGAGCCGGCGAGGAACTTCAGCTTCGTCGCACTGCGGCGGATCGACATCAGCTCCACGTGGAAGTAGCCCTCCCGCTGCGCACCCACACCGGTGTACTGGTGCAGCGCCGAGATGTAGGGCAGGGGAGTCGGGTAGAGCCGGTCGAAGCGGCCGAGCACGTCGAGGTAGATCTCGGCGAACGCGTCCCGTTCGGCATCGGTGAGACCGATCAAATTGGGCACCAGTCGATTCGGGTAGACGTGCACCTCGACCGGCCACCGTGCCGCGAAGGGGACGAACGCGGTGAACCAATCGTTGCGCGCGATGACGCGGCTGCCGTCGGCGACCTCGGTGGCCAGGATGTCGGCGAACATGTTGCCGCCGGTGCGACGGTGGTGTGCGTCGGCCTGGCGCAGGACGGTCGCGGTGCGCGGGGTGAGGAACGGGTACCCGTAGATTTGACCGTGCGGATGGGTGAGCGTGACGCCGATGTCCTCGCCGCGGTTCTCGAAGCAGAAGACCTGCTCGATGCCGTTGCGCGACAACATGTCCGCAGTGCGATGCTGCCACGCGTCGACCACCAGGCGGGCGTGGGACGGGCTGAGCTGGGCGAACGACGCGTCGTGATCGCTGGAGAAGCAGATCACCTCGCAGCGGCCGTGGCCCGGTGCCGCGATGAACCCTCCGCCGTCCTCGTCGGGCAGGGCGAACGGGGTGTGGGCGTCGGCGCCGGACAGGCTCGGGAAGCGGTTCTCGAACACCACGACGTCGTAGGCGGGCGCCGGGATCTCGCTGCGGTCGCCCGACGGGCCCGGGCAGAGTGGGCACTGGTCGGGCGGCGGCTTGTACGTGCGGTCCTGGCGCAGCGCGGCGATGATCACCCACTGGCCGGTCTGGCGGTCGAACCGCACCTGCGACGATTTCTCGACCCGCGGGGGAAGTGGGCGGCGGTCGGGCACCGGTGACGCGGAATGGCCTGGCAGCGCGAAGAAGAACTCGTCGCGGCCATCGGCCAGCGTCCAGTGCAGGGGCTCGGTCACGAGACCACGTCGGCGACTCGGAGTTCGCCCACCTCGGCGGCGACGACCGCACGGTCGGTCTCGGCCAGGCCGTCGTCGACGATCAGCGTGTCCACCCGGTTCAGCCTGGCGAAGACGTTGGTGCCGATCTCCCCGTACTTGGTGTGATCGGCCAGCACCACGAGGCGGGCCCCGATGTCGATGAGCGTCCGATTCACCTGTGCCTCGCTGACATTGGGTGAGGTCAGCCCCACTCGTGGATCGAATCCGTGGACACCGAGGTAGGTGGCGTCGACCCGAAACGAGGCGATCGTGGTGTCGGCGACCGGACCGACCAGGGCGTCCGACGGGGTACGCACGCCGCCGCTCAGGTAGGTCTGGGGCGTCGCGGTGTCGCCGCCCGCCGGATCGGTCAGCGCGGCGAACACGCTGAGCGAGTTGGTGATGACCGTGATGCTCGGCCGGTGGCGCAGCAGGCGAGCGAGTTCGGTGGTGGTGGTTCCCGCGCTGAGGGCGATCGTCATGCCGTCCTCGACGGTGCCGGCGGCCGCACGGGCGATCGCCGCCTTCTCCGCGCGCTGCTGCGAGGCCTTCACCGACGACCACGGTTCCTCACCGCGATTGTGTCGTGGCACCGCGCCGCCATGCACCTTGCGGAGCAGGCTCTGGGCGTCGAGCGAGTCGAGGTCGCGACGCACGGTCATCTCGGACACGTCGAGATCGAAGGCGAGGTCGGCGACGCGCACGGACCCGCCGGCCTGCAGCGTGCGCAGGATCGCGGCGCGGCGTTCAGCAGCGAGCATGGGTTCCTCCGCTAGTGGGATTCGCACATTATCAAACAACGGGACCCGTTCTTGACGGTTCTGCGGGTCAGGACTGTTACTTTCTGCGGGTTCCTGTTTGAATCTGTGACGCACGCACTCCACCGAAGGAGTTGACCCATGACCAGCACCCTGGTCGCCGAATCCGTATTGCGCCTGAACGTCGGTTTTCTCGACTACTCGCTGATCGCCATCTACTTCGTCTTCGTGCTGGGCATCGGCTACATCGCCCGCACCCAGATATCCACCAGCCTCGACTTCTTCCTGTCCGGACGAAAACTGCCCGCCTGGGTGACCGGCCTCGCGTTCGTCTCGGCCAACCTCGGCGCTGTCGAGATCATGGGCATGGCGGCCAACGGCGCCCAGATCGGCCTGTCGACCATGCACTACTACTGGATCGGCGCCGTTCCAGCGATGCTGTTCCTGGGCGTCGTGATGATGCCGTTCTACTACGGCTCCAAGGTGCGCAGCGTGCCGGAGTTCATGCGCAGACGCTTCGGGCCCGGCGCCCACCTGGTCAACGCGATCAGCTTCGCCGTCGCGCAGGTCCTCATCGCCGGCGTCAACCTCTTCCTGCTGGCCACCGTCATCAACGTGCTGCTGGGCTGGAACCGGTGGCTGTCGCTGATCGTCGCCGCCGTGATCGTGCTGACCTACACCGCGCTCGGCGGTCTGTCGGCGGCCATCTACAACGAGGTACTGCAGTTCTTCGTCATCGTCGCCGCCCTCGTCCCGCTGACCATCTTCGGGCTGATCAAGGTGGGAGGCTGGAACGGGCTGAAGGACAAGCTGATCGACACCGTCTCCGACGGCACGGTCACGGCATCGGTGAACGAGCAGCTGAACACCTGGCCGGGGGAGGCGCTCAGCGGCTTCGACAGTCCGGTGTGGTCGGTGGTGGGCATCGTCTTCGGGTTGGGCTTCGTGCTGTCGTTCGGGTACTGGACGACGAACTTCGTCGAGGTGCAGCGCGCGATGGCATCGGACTCGATGTCGTCGGCCCGCCGCGCGCCGATCATCGCGGCGTTCCCGAAGATGTTCATCCCCTTCGTCGTCGTGCTGCCCGGCATGATCGCCGCTGCCGCGATCGGCGACATGATCGACTTCAAGTCGGCCGGCACGGGGGACATCACCTACAACGACGCGATGCTGTTGATGATCCGCGACATCCTGCCCAACGGGCTGCTCGGCGTCGCGATCGCAGGCCTGCTCGCGTCGTTCATGGCGGGCATGGCGGCCAACATCTCCGCCTTCAACACCGTGTTCAGCTACGACATCTGGCAGACCTACCTCGTCAAGGACCGCCCGGACGGCTACTACATCGGGGTCGGTCGGATCGCGACGGTCGCGGCCACGGTGCTCGCAATCTTCACCGCGCTGATCGCGGCCGGCTACTCCAACCTGATGGACTACCTGCAGACGCTGTTCGGGTTCTTCAACGCCCCGCTGTTCGCGACGTTCATCCTCGGCATGTTCTGGAAGCGGATGACCCCGACGGCGGGCTGGATGGGTCTTGTCGCCGGCACGCTGTCCGCGATCGGCGTCTTCCTCCTCGGCGAGGCGGGCGTGATCAACCTGCCCGGGCAGGGCGTGCCGTTCGTCGCGGCATCGGCGGCGTTCGTCGTCGACATCGTCGTCAGCGTCGCGGTCACCATGGTGACCCAGCCGAAGCCCGTCGCCGAACTGGCGGGCCTGGTCTACTCCCAGACCGACGTCGACATCTTCCGCGATCCGGACGGTGCCGGAAAGGCGTGGTACCAGAAGGCCGTTCCACTCGCCAGCGTCGCACTCGTCCTCGTCATCGCCCTCAACCTGCTCTTCCACTGACCCCCGGGAGAATCGATGTCCGACCCCTCCACACCCCAGTCGCGGTTCCGCCTCTTCGACATCCGCAACATCATCGGTGCCCTCCTGGGCATCTACGGCCTACTCCTGACCCTTGCCGGGGTCTTCCCTCAACTCCTGTCCGAGCACTCCGATCCCGCGGCCGAACGCAACCGCACCGACCTCTACATCGGCACCGACGCGAACTGGTGGGTGGGGTTGGTCCTGCTCGCCGTGGCAGGGCTGTTCTTCGCGTGGGCGCTGCTGCGGCCGGTGGTGCCCGACGAGCCGGACACTGCCGAGGAGCATACGCAGACAACGTGATTCGTTGATGACCGACGCCCGGCGGATCACCCTCACCAGCAGCAGCTGCACGGCGGTGCTCACCGACCTCGGTGCGCGACTGCTCGAACTGCACGTGCCGGACGCGAACGGCGTGCTCGCCGACGTCGTCCTGGCCCGCCCGGCGGCCGACGTCGCCACCGACGACACCTACATGGGTGCGATGGTAGGGCGCTGCGCCAACCGGATTCGCGACGGCGTCGTCGAGATCGACGGCCGTTCGATTCAATTGAGCCGCAACGAGGGCGACAACCACCTGCACGGCGGCTCCCGCGGGTTCGACCGGATGGTCTGGGAGACGTCCCGCGAGGATGTCGGTGAGGTGACCTTCTCGCGCGTCTCCCCGGACGGTGAGGAGGGCTACCCGGGAACGCTGACCGTCAGCGCAACCTACCGGCTCGCCGGGACGACCCTGAGCGTCGACGTCCACGCGACCACCGACGCCCCCACCATCGTCAACGTCGTCCACCACACGTACGTCAACCTGGCCGGGCACGACGCAGGCACCGTCGCGGATCACTCACTCCAGGTGCGGGGTTCGTCGTACCTGCCGGTCGACGAGGCGGTGCTGCCCACCGGTGAGGTCCGCGCGGTGGCGGGGACGCCGTTCGACTTCCGGACGCCCGCGCCGATCGGGGGGCGAGGCGTCGACATCGACCACACCTGGGTGCTCGACGGGGTGGGTACCAGGGAGGTCGCCGTGCTGGTCGACCCGCGCAGCGGGCGCCGGATGGCCGTCACCACCGACCAGCCCGGCCTGCAGGTGTACGCGGGCGGGCACCTCGGGGGTGCCACGGCGAAGGGCGCCGGTGGCGCGTACCGTGCCGGTGCCGGGGTGGCGCTCGAGGCCCAGCACTTCCCGGACGCCCCCAACCACCGTCACTTCCCGTCCGTCGAATTGCGTCCGGGTGAGGACTACACCAGCACGGTGCGCTTCGACTTCACCGCGTGCTGACGCGTCACTCCAGCCGTACCGGGTGCCGATGCGCCCACACCACCGCGACGGCCGTCCCGATCAGCCACACGGCGACCGCGATGCCCAGGTGCACGAAACCCTTGGTGTCCCGGCCGAACACCGGCCCGACCACCGACGGCGCCTGACTCCACAGGAAGCGGTGCCCGACGCCGTCCATGGGGTCCGCGACGTAGTACAGGACGTACGGCAGCGTCAGCGAGGCCAGCCACCGGGTGGTGTCGCGTCGATCGTTGCGCCTGCGCCACCGCCGGAGCACCGGCTGCGCGGACACCGGGAGCAGGATCGAGACCACGTTGCCCAGCCCGATCCACGACACGACGGGCACCGCCACGTTCGGGATCGTGACCGCGAGGCGCGCAGGCGACTCGAACCACAGCGTCAACGCCATGGCGGCCGCCAGGGTGGGCGCACCGACCAGCACGACGAGCGCGAGGTTCTTCACGATCAGGACCCGCCACAGCGGCACCCCGTTGGACAACGCCTCGCCGACCCGGCGATGGTCGGCGCCCAGCAGGTTCGTGGTCGTCACGTCGGCGAGGACGAACGAGGCGAAGTAAGTGCCGACGAGGATCACCCAGTCCTGGTGGCGGCCGTGCGCGGTCAGCGGCTGCACCGTCAGCCAGACCACCGCCAGCGCGAGGTTGGCGAGCACTCCCACCAGCCAGGTACGCGGCGGGGTGAACGCCCAGCGAATCTCGGCGGCCAGCGCACGGGCCATGGTGAGTTCGAAGTCGCGGGCGGCGTGGGCGGCAGCCGCGGGCCGCGAGGCGGACGCCCGTGCGACCGATCGCGAGGCCGCTTCGAGACGCGACCGCGCGGTAGCCAGGGCGTTCATCGTCGACCCGTCACCACGGACGTGACCCTATCCCGCGCGGCGGCGTCGGCAGTGTCGCCGAGGCGACCGGGAGGCATGTTCGCAGAGCACTCACAGGCAGCTGGTCCTCGGACTCCCAGTCAGTGCACAGCAAACCACGGGCAGGATGGGTCTGTCGGGTCGACACGGGAGAGGAGGTGCTCGGGATGCTGGATTGGTCGCTGCTGACCGGTGCCGTGCCCGTCGTGCTGTCCGTCCTCGGCGTGACCGCCGGAGCCTGGCTCCTCGTTCGCGTCCTCACCTCGGACCGACGGCCCTGGGCCAAGGCACTCGAGGTGATCGGGTGCCTCGCGTTCGCGGTCGCCACCACCGCGGTCCTCGATCACATGGCCCGCGCGGTGTGGATGCTGTTCCCCGATCAGCTGGCACCGGCGATCTACGCGTGGGTGGGCGCCGGCTTCCTCGCCGTGGCGCTCGCGGTGGCGCGCTCGGCGCGACGACCACGGCGCGGCATCGTGCTCTCGATGGTCGCGGCACTCGTGGTCTTCGCCGCCTGCGCCAACCAGGTCAACGCCATCTACGGGACCTACCTGACGCCGGGTGACCTGTTCGGAATCGCCCACCACGACGACATCGCGCTGTCCGACGTCGTCAACGACGTGCGCGTGCTGCCCGACGCCGACCCGATCGAATCGGAATGGACGCCGCCGCAGGGGATGTCACTGCGCGGAAAGATGACGTCGGCGGTGATCCCCGGCCCACTCTCGGGGTTCTCGGCGCGACCGGCCGCGGTGTACCTGCCGCCCGCGTACTTCAGCAACCCGCGTCCGAGACTGCCGGTGGTGGTGCTGCTGGCCGGCCAACCCGGTGATCCGGACGACTGGGTCAGCGCGGGCAAGCTGGCGTCGATCATGGACCGCTTCGCCGTCCAGCACGACGGCCTCGCACCGGTCGTGGTGGTGGCCGATGCCACCGGCAGCCGGTTCGCCGATCCGCTGTGCGTGGACGGCCCGCGCGGCAACGCGGCGACCTATCTGGTGAAGGACCTGCCGCGCTGGGTCGCCCAGCACCTCACCGTCGACCCCGATCCGCAGGCGTGGGCCATCGCGGGCGCCTCGTACGGCGGTACCTGCGCGCTGCAGCTGGGCACCAACCACCCCGAGGTCTACCCGACGTTCCTGGACATCTCGGGATCGAGCGAGCCGACCCTGGGCACCCGCGACCGCACGGTGAAGGAGGCGTTCGGCGGCAGCGACGCGGCGTTCGCCCGCGTCAACCCGATCGACTTGATGCACGGGCGGAGCTTCCGGGGCAGCGCCGCCCGGTTCGTCGCCGGTGCCGGCGACCGCGATGCGCGCAACGACGCGCATCGGGTGCTGGCCGCCGCCACCGGCTCCGGAATGACCACCCGCTACGACGAGGTGCCGGGCTCCCACGACTGGCACTGCTTCACGGCCGCCCTGTCCCTGGAACTGCCGTGGCTGGCGCAGCGGACCGGGCTGACGTCCTGACCGGTCAGCTTCGCGCGGCGCGGTTGACCGCGGACACGACCGCACGCAGCGAGGCCGTCGTGATCGACGTCGCGATGCCGACCCCCCAGACGGTCTTGCCGCCGATCGACGCCTCGACGTAGGCCGCGGCCTGCGCCTCCTCGCCGGCGGACAGCGCATGCTCGGAGTAGTCGAGGACCGAGACGTCGTACCCGATGGCACCCAGGGCGTCGACGAACGCGGCGAGCGGACCGTTGCCCGCGCCCTCGATCTCGCGCTCCACGCCGTCGACGAGCACCGTCGCGACGATCGAGTCGGTACCGCCGTCGACCTCCGAGGCGTCGACGCGCTGCTTGATGCGCTCCAACGGACGGACCGGTGACAGGTACTCGTCGGCGAAGACGTCCCACATCTCCTTGGGCGACACCTCGCCGCCCTCGCCGTCGGTGATCTTCTGGATCGCCTGGCTGAACTCGATCTGCAGCCGACGGGGCAGTGCCAGACCGTGGTCGGCCTTCATGATGTAGGCGACGCCGCCCTTGCCGGACTGCGAATTCACCCGGATGACGGCCTCGTAGGTCCGGCCGACGTCCTTCGGGTCGATCGGCAGATACGGGACCTGCCAGAGCATCTCATCGACGTCGGAGTCCGCCTCGTCGGCCGCGACCTTCATCGCGTCCAGACCCTTGTTGATCGCGTCCTGGTGGCTGCCGGAGAACGCCGTGTACACCAGGTCGCCGCCGTAGGGGTGGCGCTCGTGGACGGGCAACTGGTTGCAGTACTCGACGGTGCGGCGGATCTCGTCGATGTTGGAGAAGTCGATCTGCGGGTCGACGCCGCGGCTGAACAGGTTCAGGCCCAGGGTCACCAGGCAGACGTTGCCGGTGCGCTCGCCGTTGCCGAACAGGCAGCCCTCGATGCGGTCCGCGCCGGCCTGATAGCCGAGTTCGGCTGCGGCGACCGCGGTTCCGCGGTCGTTGTGGGGGTGCAGGCTCAGGATGATCGAGTCCCGACGAGCCAGGTTGCGGCTCATCCACTCGATCGAGTCGGCGTACACGTTCGGCGTCGCCATCTCGACCGTCGCGGGCAGGTTCAGGATCAGCGGGGCGTCGGGCGTCGCGCCGACGATCTCGCTCACCGCGTCACAGACGTCCTTCGCGTACTCCAGCTCGGTGCCGGTGTAGGACTCCGGGCTGTACTCGAAGCGCCACTGCGTGTCCGGGTACTTCGCCGCCTCTTCGACGCACATCCGCGCGCCGTCGGTGGCGATCTTCTTCACCGCCTCGCGGTCGGCACGGAACACCACGCGGCGCTGCAGGATCGACGTCGAGTTGTAGAAGTGCACAATCGCGCGCGGCGCACCCGCGCACGCCTCGAACGTCCGCGCGATCAGCTCCGGCCGGCACTGCGTCAGCACCTGGATCGTGACGTCGTCGGGTACCGCACCCTGCTCGATGATCTCGCGGACGAAGTCGAAGTCCGTCTGGCTGGCCGACGGGAAGCCGACCTCGATCTCCTTGTAGCCCATGCGGACCAGCAGGTCGAACATGCGGCGCTTGCGCTGCGGGCTCATCGGGTCGATCAGGGCCTGGTTGCCGTCACGCAGGTCGACCGCGCACCACATCGGTGCGGTTTCGACGACCTTGTCCGGCCAGGTGCGGTCGGCGAGCGTGATGGGCTCGACCTCGTCGGCGAACGTGCGGTACCGGCTGACCGGCATCTGCGTCGCGCGCTGGGTGTTCCACGCGGGCTGATTTGGGTGCGGCGGCCCGGCGGGCGTGGAGATGGTGCGGGCGCTGGTGAAGGCGTCGGGGGAGTCGCTGGATGCGGGGGAGAACGTGGTCACGAGGTGGCTCCGGATTCGTCTGTCGAGTGAACTTCAGACCGGCGCATGGCGAACACCCGCGACGGAGAGCCAGTCCGAGTCAGACTCCGTCGCGGCGTCCGAGGAGGAGCGCACGCTGCACGGGTGACACTCTACTCCCGAGGTGTTCGGAGCCAAAACGGCGGGCTTTCGCGCCGAACTGGAGAGTCACGTCGCTGGGCAGCCGCCTGAACGACGTGACTGTCCGGTTCGGCGTCGAGGGGAAACTGGTGATGGCCGGTGCTCGGTATGACGGAGGGAGTGAACGGTGACGTCCACGTTCGAAGGCGAGGTCGATCGCATCGTCGGCCGCACCCTGTCGACGTACGGTCTGCGGTTCGACGGCACCTTCGTGGGCCTCGATGCCGACGGCGCCGGTCTGGCGATCTGCTACTTCCGGAGTGCCAACTGCAAGCTGCAGATCTACACGTCGGAGCGCGAGGGCGAGACCGGCTGCATGATCGCGCCGGCGGATGCGCCCAACGTCTTCGGCCCGACGGACGACTCTGGCTGGTGGAAGTTCCTGACCGACGTCAACCAGGATGCGGACGACCCGTTTCGCGGCGTGCCGACCGAAGCCGGGAGCTACGGGGTGCCGTTGACGAGGCTGAGGGCGCACCTCGTCGCCTCCTACGACGACGCGTGCACCGCCCTGGTGGTCACGCACTCGGGGGAGCCCACCGCGGCGGACGACGTCGTGCGCGTCCCCGTGACCGGGGCGGACGCCATCTACCGGGGTAAGCGATACCGGGTCGCCTTCAGCGGCTCCGACTGGGTGGCGCTGCGCGCCGATCCCGACACCGAGCTGCCCGACGCCTTCGAGCGAGGGGAGTCCGGGCGACGGGAGATCCACACCCGCCAGACGTGGGCCAAGGTCCCGAGGTCGGCGATCGAGACGATCATCACGATGACGGTCGAGGGAACCATTGCGGGACACACGGTCTCGCTGCGTTCGCAAGGGTCCGACGGGCGCGTGCTCGTGGAATTCATCGGACCGCCCGCGGTGGCCGAGGAACTCGGTCTGGAGGGCGATCAGTACATGGGCTGGACGGGTCTCTTCGCTCCCGGGGACTTCGACGAGATCACCGTCGAAGAGACGTCCTGACCCCAGGCGTCCGCGAACTGGATAGTCACGTCGCTGGGTCGCAGCCTCGACGACGTGACTCTCCGGTTCGGCGAAATCCAGGGCGATCAGACCTGCGCGTCCGGGAACGCGATGACCGACAGGAAGCGGATGGGTAGCTCGACGAGGTCGACCGGGCCGTGCGCGCCCTCACCGTCGATCTGCAGCGAGTCGCCCTCGTGCAGTCGGTACACCGACCGGCTGTGGCTGTAGTCCATCACCCCTTCGAGCATGTAGATGAACTCGGTGCCGGGATGCTGGAACAGCGGGTAGGTCTGGCTCTTCTCGGTCAGCGTGACGTGCAGGCACTCCAGCCGCTTGTGCTCCCCGCGCAGCGAACTGAGCAGCTGATACTCGTGCCCCTGCCGAGTGCCGTTGCGCACGATCTCCGCACCGGTGCCCGCCTTGACGAACGCGGCGGGGCGCTCGACGTCGGCACCCCGGAACAGGCTGGTGACCGGAACGTCCAGACCCTTCGCGAGCAGTGCGAGCGTGGAGAGGCTGCACGACGTCTGGGCGTTCTCGATCTTGGACATCATCGCCTTGGAGATGCCGACCCGGTCGGCCATCTCCGCGACGGTCAGTCCGTGCCGCTGACGCAGCTGGCGCACGTTGCGTCCGATGGCCGCCTCGAACTCGAGGTCTTCGACGGGCTCGTGCGGGTCCCGTTCGCGGGCCGTCCCGGACTGGTTGCGCAGGAGCGGAACGTCGCTCACGGGCACTCCTCTCCGGCTACCGCATCTCCCCGGCCCCGACGTACGGGTACGGGCTCTTGAGCAGTGTGCCATCGGCGAACCGGGTGAGCGCGAAGTCGGTCTCTGGGATGCGCGGGTCGAAGCTGCGGCCGTCGGTGACCAGGTCGGCGACCAGTGCGCCGACGGCCGGCGCGATCTTGAAACCGTGGCCGCTGAACCCGGCGGCCACGATCAGTCCGTCCATTCCGCCCGCCGAGATCACCGGGTTCCAGTCGGGGGTGACGTCGTAACACCCCGCGTAGCTGCCGGTGATCGAAGCGTCGGTGAGACCGGGGAACCGGGTGCCGACCTTCTCGACGGTCAGGTCCACGAAGTCGTCGGTGGCGCGGTTCAGGTAGTCGTCGGGGTCGGCGTCCTGGCAGTGCGCGAGATCGCTGTTGCCGAAGAGGATCTCGCCACCCACCTCGGGTCGCACGTACTGCAGGGACACCAGATCGGAGAACACGGGTACCGGCCCCAGGTCGAGGCCGGGGGAGATGGTGACGATCTGTTCGCGCACCACCCTGATCGGCATGTCGACGCCATGCCGACTCAGGAACGGCTGCGTCCACGCCCCGGTCGCCACGACGACGGTGCCCGCGGACACCTCGGTGCCGTCGGCGAGCCGTATCCCGGTGACCCGACCGGCGTCGACGATCAGGTCGGTCACGTTGGCGCCCTGACGGATTCGCACCCCGGACGCACGGGCGGACACCGCGAAGGCCTGTGCGGTCTGGTAGGCGTCACCGTAGCCGCCGCGGGCCTCCCACCCGAACGCGGCGAAGGGGCTCAGGTCGGCGTGGGGCCACATGTCGGCCACCTCGCCGGCGTCGATCTCCTCGGTCTCGACTCCGACCGACCGTTGTGCGGCGAGGCTCTTGCGCAGCGAGTCGACGTTGGGCTCGCCGACGCCGACGACGTACCCGGTCTGCCGGAAGCCGATGTCGTGGCCGAAGCGTTCCTCGGCCGTCTCGAACACCTCGAGACCGACGGCGGCCATGGCGGCGAGCGAGCTGACGCCGTAGTGGCATCGCACGATGCCCGAGGACTTGCCGGTCATGCCGGAGCCGACGGTGTTGCGTTCGGCCACCAGCACGTCGGTGACGCCACGCTCGGCCAACGCCCAGGCGGTCGCGGCGCCCTCGAGGCCACCGCCGACGATGACGACGTCCGCGGTCTCGCTCACGACGGTGCCGAACGTGACGCCATGGCGGACACGGGCGCGGATTCTCGCCGTAGCGTCACGTTCGGCGCGACGACGATCACGTGCCCGGGATCCAGCTCGTACCGGCCAGCGGGATGCGCGCCATCGCCGCGGCCTCGATGGTGACCGCGACCAGGTCCTCGGGCTCGAGGTGGGTGACGTGGGCCTTGCCGCACGCGCGGGCGATGGTCTGCGCCTCCATGGTGAGGACGCGCAGGTAGTTGGCGAGTCGCCGACCGCCCTCGATCGGATCGAAGCGGGCGGCGAGTTCGGGGTCCTGAGTGCTGATCCCCGCCGGGTCCCGACCGTCCTGGAAGTCGTCGTAGAAACCGGCTGCGCTGCCGAGCTTCTCGTACTCGGCGGCGTACTTCGGGTCGTTGTCGCCGAGCGCGATGAGCGCGGCCGTGCCGATGGCCACCGCGTCGGCCCCGAGCGCAAGCGCCTTCGCGACGTCGGCTCCGTTGCGGATGCCGCCGGACACGATCAGCTGCACGCCGTTCCGGTGCACGCCGAGTTCGGCCAACGCCTGCACCGCCTGCGGGATCGCCGCCAGCGTCGGGACGCCGACGTGCTCGATGAAGACCTCCTGGGTGGCGGCGGTCCCGCCCTGCATCCCGTCGACGACCACCACGTCGGCTCCGGCGTGCACGGCGAGCTTCACGTCGTAGTAGGTGCGGGTGGCACCGACCTTGACGTAGATCGGCTTCTCCCAGTCGGTGATCTCCCGCAACTCGTTGATCTTGATCGTGAGGTCGTCGGGCCCGGTCCAGTCCGGGTGCCTGCATGCCGAGCGCTGATCGATGCCCGGTGGCAGCGTCCGCATGCCCGCGACGCGGTCGGAGATCTTCTGTCCGAGCAACATTCCGCCGCCACCCGGCTTGGCGCCCTGTCCGAGGACCACCTCGATGGCGTCGGCCCGGCGCAGGTCGTCGGGATTCATCCCGTAGCGCGACGGCAGGTATTGATACACCAGGTGCTTGCTCTGACCGCGCTCCTCGGGAGTCATGCCGCCGTCGCCCGTCGTCGTGGACGTCCCGACCGCGCTGGCGCCGCGGCCCAGTGCCTCCTTGGCCGGCCCCGAGAGCGCGCCGAAGGACATGCCCGCGATGGTCACCGGGATGTCCAGGTGCAGTGGGTACTTCGCGTGCCGTGCACCGAGGACGACGTCGGTGCCGCAGCGTTCGCGGTAACCCTCCAGCGGATAGCGCGACATCGACGCGCCGAGGAACAGCAGGTCGTCGAAGTGGGGCAGCGGCCGCTTGGCGCCCCACCCGCGGATGTCGTAGATGCCGGTCTCGGCGGCGCGCTGGATGGCCGCGATGGTGGGGCGGTCGAAGGTGGCGGACTCTCGCAGGCCGGCGCGTGCCCGGTCGTCGGATGCCGTGTTCATCAGTAGCTTCCCGAGTTGTCGACGTGAAAGTGGTAGAGGTCGCGCGCCGACCCGTAGCGGGTGTACGCGGCGGTGTCGTCGTCCTCGAAGCCCGCGGCCTTGAGCAGTCGGCCGAGTTCCTCGTGGTGTTCGGGGCCCATCGCCTTGGCGACGCAGTCGGCGCCGAGGGATGTGACCTCGCCGCGGACGTAGATACGGGCCTCGTAGATCGAGTCGCCGAGCGCCTCGCCGGCGTCGCCGCGGACGACGAGCGTGCCGGCCTGGGCCATGAACGCGCTCATGTGGCCGATGTCGCCACCGACGACGATGTCGACGCCCTTCATCGAGATGCCGCACCGCGCAGCCGCATTGCCCTCGATGACGAGCAGGCCGCCGTGGGCCGTGGCACCCGCGGACTGCGAGGCGTTGCCCTTGACCCACACGGTGCCGCTCATCATGTTCTCCGCGACGCCGGTGCCGGCGTTGCCGTCGATCACGACGTCGGCCTGCTGGTTCATCCCGGCGGCGTAGTAGCCGACGTGCCCGTCGACGGTCACCGTCACCGGTGCGTTGATCCCTACGGCGACGTTGTGGGCACCCGCGGGGTGCTCGATCAGGAACTCGCCCTGCAGATCCGGTGCATGCAGGGCGGTGTTGACCTCGCGCAGCGGGGTGGTCTCGAGGTCGAATCGGGTCACCGCGTCCATGCGTACACCACCTCGGGTTCGGGCTCCCAGATCGCGGCGTGCTCGACGCCGGGTAGGCCGGACAGCGCACGGTACTCACTGGCCATCGCGACCCAGTCGTCGGTCTCGGCGATGACGGCGGGCTTGCAGGCGATGGCGTCGCGGACGACGGCGAAGGAGTCGCGGTTGGACACCAGCAGCGTGTAGAAGCCGTCGAACGTCGAGCACAGGTCCTTCAGTGCGGTCTCGACGTCGTAGCCCTTGGCGAGGCGGTCGGCGACGAAGCGCGCGCCGACCTCGGTGTCGTTCTCGCTGTCGAAGTGCACACCCGCAGCGCGCAGTTCACGACGGATCGTGGCGTGGTTGGCGAAGGACCCGTTGTGCACCAGGCACTGGTCTGGTCCGACGGCGTAGGGATGCGCACCCGACGGCGTGACCGCCGACTCCGTCGCCATCCTGGTGTGTCCGACGCCCTGCCAGCCACTCGCCCCGGCCAGACCCCACGCGTCGGTGAGCGTCTTCGGGTCGCCGACGCCCTTGAGCACGGCGAGGTCGTTGCCGAACCCGGCGATCAGCGCGTCCGGGTAGGCGGCCGAGACCGCCGCGCGCAGCGTCTCGACCGCGACCTCCGCGGCGACGAGGTAGGTGGCGTCGAGCACCGACACCGACACGGGGACGTCGAGGCCCGTGCCGACTGCGTCGCGTACCGCGTCCGGCCCGTCGCTCACCTCGAGGACGGATACGCAGGCCCGGCCCGGCGGGGTCCAGGTGGGATCGCCGTAGACGGCGACGCCCGCCGAGTCGCTGCCGCGGTTGGACATCTCGCACAGCATCCCGGTGAGCAGCTCACCGAGGCGGGGATGGAGGTCCGGGTTGCGCAGGTGCAACCCGACGATGCCGCACATGGGGTGTTTCCTCTCGTGACGGGGGACTTCGGCGCGTTGATCCGCGGTGAGCGCGGCTCAACGTGCACGAATCGCGATGGGCTAGAAGGCGGTGAGGTACTGGTCGACCTCCCACGGACTGACCGTGCCGTGGTAGGTGAAGAACTCCTCGCGCTTGAGGTTCGCGAAGTAGCCGGACACGCCGTCGCCCGCGGTGTCGAGCACCCCGGTGAGCACGGGGTCGTCCTGCAGGTCGTCGATGGCGTGCAACAGGGTCGGTGGCAGCGTCCGGCCGGAGCCTGCGCCCAGCGCGCCGGGGTCGAGACTGCGCTTGATGCCGTCGATTCCGGCGCCGAGCGCTCCGGCGATGGCGAGGTACGGGTTGGCCGAACCGTCGCCGCCGCGCAGTTCGACCCGCTGATCGTCGGGCACCCGCACGTAGTGGGTACGGTCGTTGCCGCCGTACGTCGGAGTGCGCGGTGCCCAAGACGCGCCGGACGCCGTCGTCAGGGCGCCGGTTCGCTTGTAGGAGTTGACCGTCGGTGCGATGACGGCCTGCAGGGCACAGGCGTGGTCGAGGATCCCACCGATGAACGCGTAGGCGGTGTCGGACAGGCCCAGGCCACGGTCGTCGGTGCCGTCGGGGAACACCGGCGATCCCCCGCTGGTCAGCGAGAGGTGCAGGTGCAGGCCACTTCCCGTGCGGTCGGCGAACGGCTTGGGCATGAACGTGGCGATCATGCCCCGTTCCGCGGCGATCATCGAGAGCAGGTAGCGCAGCGTGACGACGCGGTCGGCTGTGGTCAGGGCGTCGGCGAACTGGAAGTTCTGCTCGAATTGCCCGTTGCCGTCCTCGTGATCGTTGGCGTAGTTGCCCCAGCCCAGGGCGTTCATGGCCGTCGAGATGGTGGTCAGGTGGTCGTACATGCGGGTGACGCCGCGGGCGTCGTAGCAGGGTTGGTCGGCGGTGTCGTCGGCGTCGGCGGTGACCAGGCCGCCGTCGCCGTTGCGCTTGAGCAGGAAGTACTCCACCTCGGCGCCGACCCACGGTTCGAAGCCGGCGTCGCCGGCCCGCGCGATGAGTGACTTCAGGATGACGCGCGGCGCGTACGGCCACGGCTCGCCCTCGACGTGCGGGTCGCAGTGGACGATCGCCAAGCCGTCCTTGATGAACGGGATGGGGGTGAACGACGCCGGATCGGGGATGGCGACCAGGTCTGGATCCTTGGGTTCCTGGCCCATGGCGCCGACGGCGTAGCCCGCGAAACCGACTCCCTCGGTGGCCAATTGGTCGACCGCCTCGACCGGGACCAGCTTTGCGCAGGGCTTGCCGCGGAGATCCACGAAGAGCGCGAGAATGAACTTCGTGCCCGCGGCCTCGGCCTGTTCGGCGAGGGATCCGGTGGAGGTCGTCATGTCAGTCCCGTCTCTTGTCAAGAATCAAGGTATCACCGTAAGAAACAACATGCAGCGCGAGAAACCCCGGCCGGCGCGGGTGACCGCACCGACCGGGGTGTCCTGGTCAGGCCGTGGTCACGAGGTGGCCATGTCGTAGGAGGACTCCCGGTGGAACGCCGCGTCGATGCCCTGTTCTTCTTCCTCGGGCGAGACGCGGATGCCCATCGTCTTCTTGATGGCGAAGGCGATCGCGAAGGCGACGACGAACGAGTAGGCCATGACGGCGAACGCGGCGACCGCCTGCTTGCCCAACTGCTCGATGCCGCCGCCGTAGAACAGGCCGTTGATCCCGTTGGGCATGCCCTCGCTGGCGAACAGGCCGATCAGCAGGGTGCCGACCACACCGCCGACGAGGTGGACGCCGACGACGTCGAGCGAGTCGTCATAGCCGAACTTGGACTTCAGGCCCACGGCGTAGACGCAGATCGCGCCGGCGATGGCGCCGACGAAGATCGCGCCGACCGGCGTGACAGCCCCACAGGCGGGGGTGATCGCCACCAGGCCGGTGATGGCACCGGACGCTGCGCCGACGCCCGTGACGTGCCCGTCCTTGACCTTCTCGACGGCGAGCCAGGCCAGCGTCGCCGCGCAGGTCGCGACGAAGGTGGTGACCATGACGATCGCGGCCGAATTGCCTGCGGCCAGGGCGGATCCGCCGTTGAACGCGTACCAGCCGGCCCACAGCAGGCCGGCGCCCAGCAGGGTCAACGGCACGTTGTGCGGCTTGCGCAGCTGACCGAACATCGCGGACTTGCCGAGCACGATGGCGACCGCCAGCGCCGCGGCGCCCGCGTTGATGTGGACCGCGGTGCCGCCCGCGAAGTCGATCGCGCCGAGGCTGTTGGCGATCCAGCCGCCGACCGAGTTCTCCGTGACCACGCCGTCGAATGCGAACACCCAGTGCGCGACGGGGAAGTACACCAGCACCGCCCAGACGGTCGCGAACAGCATCCACGCGCCGAACTTCATCCGGTCGGCCACCGCACCGGAGATGAGCGCCACGGTGATGGCTGCGAACAGTGCCTGGAAGAGCGCGAACAGGCTGACCGGGAGTCCCGAGATCGTGGTCTGCGACTCCAGCAGATCCTTCATGCCGGCGAACTCGGTGAAGCTGCCGACGAAGCCGCCGTAGGAGGTGCCGAAGACCATCGAGAAGCCGAAGAGCACCCAGAGGACGCCGACCACGGCTACCGCGCCGAAGGTCATCATCATCATGTTCGTCGAACTCTTGACCGAGACCATGCCGCCGTAGAACAGGGCGAGGCCCGGGATCATGAGCGTCAGCCCGATGATGCAACACAGCATGAAAGCCGTGGTGCCGGTATCCACTACATCCATCGTCGTACTTCCTTCTCGCGTCGTGCACTGGGAACCCGTTGCGGCCACTCGGCGGACCGTTCACTGGCAGTAACTGACGCGAGTGTTACGTGGAAACACGCGCGATGTTGCCGGGGTGTAACAGTTCCCGTAGCAAATCCTGGGAGCCACGTAACGCGTAGTTCACCGCCCGTCGGCCCCGCGGGCTCGCGGACGACCGGATGGGGCCGCCTCGGGACCTCGTGCCAGAGTCGAGGCGTGAGACGACGCCGACCGCTGTTCACCGTGGTGGTGCTCGTCGCCTTCCTGGTCGGCGGCAGCATCTGGTGGCTGTTCTTCCGCGACGAGCACTCCTCGGCGGACTGTGCGCCCGTACGGGAACTGCTGTCCTACAACAACGCCGAGGTAGATGCGCTCAACGCCAAGACCCACGTCCCCGAGGAGGGGTCCTACGAGTCGGCGACCGAGCCCAGCGACATGGACTACCGGGCCTGGTCCGACGGGATGTCCGACCGGGCCTCGAAGGTGACCGCGGAGGGTCTGGCCGACCAGGCGCGCGAGCTGGCCAAGACCGTCGACCGCCTGGTCGGGGCGAAGATCGACTACAACGCCAAGAACGCGACCACCGCACCGGGAGCCGGGGGACCTCAGGCGCTGGCGATGGTGGTGACCGCCTTCAACGACGAGTACGAGGCGCGGGTCGGTCAGCTGTCGCAGGCGTGCCCGGCGTAGACGCCCTCGTCTCGCTTGCCCGTCCTAGAGTGATCCCGTGTGCACTCGGGTGGTCTATCTCGGAACCAATGATCGTGTCGTCACCGGTCGCTCGATGGACTGGAAGACCGAGATGGGGACCAGCCTGTGGGCGTTCCCGCGCGGGATGACGCGCACCGGAGAGGCCGGGCCGGGCTCCCCGGAGTGGACGTCGACGTACGGCAGCGTGATGGCCTCGGGCTTCGACATCGCGACCACCGACGGCGTCAACGAAGTCGGTCTGGCCGTCAACCTGTTGTGGCTGGCCGAATCGGAGTACCCGGCGGCGACCGCCGACGGCCCCGCCGTCTCGGTGTCGCTGTGGGGCCAGTACGTCCTGGACAACTTCGCGACCGTCTCGGATGCGGTGACGGCGCTGACGGCGACGCCCCTGCGGGTGGCCACAGCGGAGATCCCGGGTCAGGGCCTGTCGGCGACGGTGCACCTGGCGATCTCGGACCCCAGCGGGGACAGCGCCATCGTCGAGTACATCGACGGCCAGCAGGTGATCCACCACGGCAGGCAGTACCAGGTCATGACGAACTCACCGATCTTCTCCAAGCAACTCGCGATCACCGAGTACTGGAAGGAGATCGGCGGCACGGTGATGCTGCCCGGCACCAGTCGCGCCGCCGACCGGTTCGTGCGCGCCTCGTTCTACGTCGACGCCATCCCCAAGACCGACGACCCGCTGGTGGCGGCCGCCTCGGTACTGAGTGTGATGCGCAACGTGTCCGCCCCGTACGGCATCGCGACGTCGGACGAACCCAACATCTCCTCGACGCGCTGGCGGACCGCGATCGACCACAAGGCGCTGCGGTACTTCTTCGAGTCCGCGCTGTCGCCCAACACGTTCTGGGTCGAGCTGAAGAACATGGACTTCACCGAGGGTGCGCCGGTGTGCAAGCTCAGCCTCGGCGAGGGGGAGAAGACGATCTACGCCGGCGACGCCAGTTCGAACTTCGAGCAGGCCGCCCCGTTCACGTTCCTCGCGGTGGGCTAGTCCTTCAGCGGTACGCCCCAGCGGCCGGCGAACGCGATCTCCTCCAGCGGCAGGCGTTCACGCGGCCGGGAGTCCCGCTCGACTATCTCGGGCGCAGCGTCGGCGTAGTCACCCAGCGTCCCCACCGCGAGGATCGCGATCGGCCGCGCGCCGTCGGGGACGCCGAACTCGGCACGGGCGGCATCGGCGTCGAAGCCGGCCATGGGATGCACGACCAACCCCCGCGACACCGCCTCGACCGTCAGGTTCGCGATCGCGGCCCCCGCGTCGACCGCGGAGTAGAGCGCGGTCTTCTCGTCGTCGCCCTCGTCGGCGCAGACCAGGATCAGCGCGCCCGCAGCGCGCGCGTAGGAGTTGCCGCGCTTCAGCGTGGCTGCGAGCGCCGTGAACGTCGCGTCGTCGCGCAGGCCCACGACGAACCGGACGGGCTGCCGGTTTCCCCAGGTCGCGGACCATCGCGCCGCCTCGAGCAGCGCGGTCAGCTGTTGATCGGAGACGTGGCTATGGGGGTCGAACGCCCGCGGGCTCCACCGCGCGGCGAGGTCCGGGTGGATGGGGACCTGGGTCTTGGCCGACCGGTCGGCGGGGCGGGCGGTCACGGTGCCTCACGCTACCGGCGGCCGCACGGGCAAAATCAGGTGCGGGTACCCCTTATCCTTGACGGGAATCACGGTAGGTGACCCCGGGGGAATCCCCGAGTATGCAGAGAGGCTCGTCGTGGCGCTCGTCGTCCAGAAGTACGGCGGTTCGTCGGTGGCCGACGCCGACAGAATCCGACGCGTCGCCGAACGCATCGTCGAGACCAAGAAGGCCGGCAACGAGGTCGTCGTCGTGGTCTCCGCGATGGGCGACACCACCGACGACCTGCTCGACCTCGCCCGGCAGGTCAACCCCGCACCCCCGGCGCGCGAGATGGACATGCTGCTCACCTCGGGTGAACGCATCTCCAACGCACTCGTCGCGATGGCGATCTCCTCGCTCGGAGCCGAGGCCCGCTCCTTCACCGGATCGCAGGCAGGCGTCATCACCACCAGCACGCACGGCAACGCCAAGATCATCGACGTCACCCCCGGCCGTCTGCGCGAGGCGCTCGACGAGGGGCTGATCGTCCTGGTGGCCGGCTTCCAAGGCGTGAGCCAGGACAGCAAGGACGTCACCACGCTGGGCCGCGGCGGGTCGGACACCACCGCCGTCGCGCTCGCCGCGGCGCTCGACGCCGACGTGTGCGAGATCTACACCGACGTCGACGGCATCTTCACCGCGGACCCGCGCATCGTCCCCAACGCCCGCCACCTCGCGACCGTCTCCTTCGAGGAGATGCTCGAGATGGCCGCCGCGGGCGCCAAGGTGCTGATGCTGCGGTGCGTGGAATACGCCCGCCGCTACGACGTTCCGATACACGTCCGGTCGTCGTACTCCGACAAGCCAGGCACGCTCGTCACAGGATCGATGGAGGACATCCCCATGGAAGATGCCATTCTCACCGGGGTGGCCCACGACCGCAGCGAGGCGAAGGTCACCGTCGTCGGTCTGCCCGACGTCCCGGGCTACGCCGCTCAGGTGTTCCGTGCGGTCGCCGATGCCGACGTCAACATCGACATGGTGTTGCAGAACATCAGCAAGATCGAGGACGGCAAGACCGACATCACGTTCACGTGCTCGCGGGAGAGCGGACCGGGCGCCGTCGAGAAGCTGACGGCGCTGAAGGACGAGATCGGTTTCAGCGCAGTGCTGTACGACGATCACATCGGCAAGGTGTCGCTGGTCGGTGCGGGCATGCGCAGTCATCCCGGCGTGACGGCCACCTTCTGCGAGGCGCTGGCCGACGTCGGCGTGAACATCGACCTGATCTCCACCTCGGAGATCCGAATCTCGGTGCTGGTCAAGGACACCGAACTGGACAAGGCCGTCGCCGCGCTGCACGAGGCCTTCGGCCTGGGCGGCGAAGAGGTCGCGGTCGTGTACGCGGGGAGTGGGATCTAAATGGTGTCGATCGGCGTAGTGGGTGCGACCGGCCAGGTGGGTCAGGTGATGCGTCGCCTGCTCGAGGAGCGTGACTTCCCGGCGACCAGCGTGCGGTTCTTCGCCTCGGCGCGGTCCGAGGGCAAGAAGCTGACGTTCCGCGGCCAGGAGATCGAGGTCGAGAACTCCGAGACCGCGGATCCCAGCGGCCTCGACATCGCGCTGTTCTCCGCGGGCGCCACGATGTCGCGGGTGCAGGCGCCGCGCTTCGCGGCCGCGGGTGCCGTCGTCGTCGACAACTCGTCGGCGTGGCGCAAGGACCCGGAGGTCCCGCTGATCGTCAGCGAGGTGAACTTCGAACGCGACGCCGGCAACCGGCCCAAAGGCATCATCGCCAACCCGAACTGCACCACCATGGCCGCCATGCCGGTACTCAAGGTCCTGCACGACGAGGCCGGGCTGACCAGGATGATCGCCTCGACCTACCAGGCGGTCTCGGGTAGCGGGCTGGCCGGCGTCGAGGAGCTGTTCGGCCAGGCGTCCGCCGTCGTCGCCGACAGCCGTGATCTGGTGCACGACGGGTCGGCACTGACCTACCCCGCGCCGGACAAGTACGTCGCGCCCATCGCGTTCAACGTGATTCCGCTGGCCGGGTCGCTCGTCGACGACGGATCCGGCGAGACCGACGAGGACCAGAAGCTGCGCAACGAGAGCCGCAAGATCCTCGGCCTGCCGGATCTCGCGGTGAGCGGGACCTGCGTGCGGGTCCCGGTGTACACCGGTCACTCGCTGTCGATCAACGTCGAGTTCGAGCGTCCGATCACCCCCGAGCGCGCACGCGAACTACTCTCCGCCGCGCCGGGTGTGACCTACGTCGACGTGCCGACCCCGCTGGCGGCAGCCGGTGAGGACGACTCACTGGTCGGCCGCATCCGGCAGGATCCGGGCGTGCCGGAGGGCCGCGGGCTGGCGCTGTTCGTGTCCGGCGACAACCTCCGAAAGGGCGCCGCCTTGAACACTATTCAGATCGCCGAGCTGCTCGCCGCCCAACTCTGAGACGCCGGTTGTCGGTGCGCGTCAGGCGGTCCGGCCGTGCGGCACGGCTGACGGCGATCGTCGGGGTGGTGCTGTTGGCTGCTGCGCCCCTGGCTCGTGCCGACCCGCCGGCACCGATGCCCGGTCCCGCGCTGCCGCCGCTGCTGCCCGGCCAGGTGATCCGCATCGGTCCAACCGCGGGAACCGGAACGCCGACACGCGATTACGGCATCGGCGCCACGGACCTCTGCGAGTTCATGGAGTTCCCCAGCGGCATCCTGCAGGTGTGCGGCGACAGCTTCGCCGGGCAGGGAGTGGCGTTCGGGCGGCACTTCTCACCGATTGCGCTGCACGTCGAGACCGACTCGATCGACGATCCGGCGGGGGTGAGATATGACGGCGTCACCGGTGTGGACACCCCGCTGCTGGCAGACCGGTCCGCGCCGGGTACCTCGCAACTACCGGCCGGCATCGTCTCGATCAACCGCGAGAACTACCTGCTCGTCACCACCACGAAGGACCTGGTGCCCGCGACGTCCCGGCTCGTCAAGGCCGTTGCGGCGCAGGGTGACTGGCCGACCGTCCCGGGCTCGCAGCGAGACGCGGCGTGGGCCGAGGGTAGGCAGTCGCAGATCAGCGGCTACTACGATCCGATTCCGCGGCCGGACTCCGAACGCGGCTGGGTGTACGTGGTGGCGAACGACTTCGATCGCAGCGGACCCGTCGAGCTGTACCGCGCGACACCGCAGAACTTCACCGATCGCAGCTCGTGGCAGGCATGGGCTGGGCCGATGGGCGGCTGGGGCAAGCCCCCGACGCCGCTCTGGGACGGCGCGGTGGGCGAGATGAGCATTCGCCAGATCGACGGCATGACCGTGCTGTCGTACTTCAACGCCAGCACCGGCAACATGGAGATCCGCGTCGCCGACGACCCCACGCTGCTCGGCACTGCGCCGGTCACCACGGTCGTGGTGGCGGCGGACTGGCCCGAACGCGCCGACGACCTCCCGGCGCCCACGGACAACCGGTTGGCCCAGCCCTGCGGCGGTTACATCTCACCGGGCTCGACGATCGACGAGGTGCGCGTCTTCGTCAGTCAGTGGAATACCACGCCCCGCGGGGACAACGCGCCCTACCGGGTGATCCAGTACGCGGTGAATCCGCTGCGGCCCTGAACGCGATCGAGCCCGCCACCCAGGGGTGACGGGCCCGATCAACGCAGGTGCTACTTGAAGGCGTCCTTCACCTTTTCGCCGGCGTCCTTGAGGTTGGCCTTGACCTGGTCGGCCTTGCCCTCGTTCTTGGTGCTCTCGTCGCCCGTGGCGTCGCCGGCCTTCTCCTTGGCCTGGCCGCCGAGATCCTCGGCCTTGTTCTTGGCCTTGTCGACAAAGCTCATGTTCGACTCCTTCTTCTCACTGCTCGGAGAATCCGAGCGTGATGGGCGGGTACCTCCTGACGCTCGCGACGAAACCGGCCGCGGCGCCGTCCGGCCGTCTTCACAGGCGATTCATATGCGGTTCTCCGCCGATGCTTGGCCTCGACGACCACCATCGGAGCCATGAGCGAACCGACCCCGTCCTCGACGCCCCCCGAACGTCCGGCGGGAGAAACGCCCTCCGAGCCCGTCACCGGCCCCATCCAGCCCGTCGCCCCGCCGCAGTACGGACCGCCGCCCGGCTACGTCGTGCCCGCAGCGCCACAGCAACGGCCGAGCCGGGTTCCGCTCGTGGCGGCGTGGGTGGGCATCGCGGCCGGCGCGGTGTTCATCGTCGCGATCATCTTCGGCACGGGCTTCATGCTGGGCGCCCACTCGGGCCAGCACGGCGGCGCCGACCGTGGCGACGCGATGGCCCGCCGGGACGGACCGCCGCCGCAGGTGTTCCCGATGGGCCCGATGCTGCGACCCGGTCCCGGCTTCGTCTTTCCCGGTGGACCTGGCGGCGAGTTCGCACCCGGAGGGCCCGGTGGCGTGTTCGCGCCAGGCGGCCCGGGCGGGTCGTTCGGCCCGGATGGACCCCGCGGTTCCGGTCAATCGCCGAGCACGCTGCCGACTCCGCCGCGCTGAGCCGTTTCCAGTCGTACGGTCCTGGGGTACCCGCGACAAGGACACCCCAGGTATGTCGGCGGCCCAGCCCCCGCCGACCACGAGGAGATGACATGACCGAGAAGATCGCCACGACAGACGGCGGTGTGCCGGTACCCAGCGTGGAGCATTCGCTCTCGGTGGGACCCGACGGGCCGATCCTGCTGCAGGACCACTACCTGATCGAGCAGATGGCCAACTTCAACCGCGAGCGGATCCCGGAGCGCCAGCCCCACGCGAAGGGCGGCGGCGCGTTCGGTCAGTTCGAGGTGACGCACGACGTCAGCCAGTACACCAAGGCCGGCCTGTTCCAGATGGGCGCGAAGACCGAGGTCGTGGCGAGGTTCTCCACGGTGGCGGGGGAGCGCGGCAGCCCAGACACGTGGCGGGACCCGCGGGGTTTCTCGCTGAAGTTCTACACCGACGAGGGCAACTTCGACCTCGTCGGCAACAACACCCCGGTGTTCTTCATCCGTGACCCGATGAAGTTCCAGAACTTCATCCGCAGCCAGAAGCGCATGGCGGCGAACAACCTCCGCGACCACAACATGCAGTGGGACTTCTGGACGCTGGTGCCCGAGTCGGCGCACCAGGTGACCTGGCTGATGGGCGACCGCGGCATCCCGAAGACGTGGCGTCACATGAACGGTTACTCCAGCCACACCTACAGCTGGCTCAACGCGAACGACGAGCTGTTCTGGGTGAAGTACCACTTCAAGACCGATCAGGGCATCGACTTCCTGACCCAGGAGGACGCCGACCGTCTCGCCGGCCAGGACGCCGACTACCACCAGCGCGACCTCTACGACTCGATCGAGGCGGGGGACCACCCCAGCTGGTCGTTGAAGATGCAGATCATGCCGTTCGAGGACGCCAAGACCTACCGCATCAACCCGTTCGACCTGACCAAGGTGTGGTCGCACGACGACTACCCGTTGATCGACGTCGGCAAGCTGACGCTCAACCGCAACGTCGTCGACTATCACTCCCAGATCGAGCAGGCGGCGTTCGAACCCAACAACATCGTGCCGGGGACGGGACTGTCACCGGACAAGATGCTGCTGGCGCGCGGCTTCTCGTATTCCGACGCACATCGGGCTCGACTCGGCGTGAACTACAAGCAGATTCCGGTGAACGAGCCCAAGGTCGAGGTCAACGCGTACTCGAAGGACGGGGCGATGCGGATGAAGCTCGCCACCGATCCGGTGTACGCGCCCAACTCGATGGGTGGGCCGGTGGCAGATCCCGCGCGGGCCGCCGAGGTGCACTGGTCGTCCGACGGCGACATGGTGCGGACGGCCTACACGCTGCGGCCCGAGGACGACGACTGGAGTCAGGCAGGCACCCTGGTCCGGGACGTCATGACCGAAGAACAGCGGGATCGTCTGGCGCAGAACATCATCGGTCACGTCTCGGACGGCGTGAAGGAGCCGGTGCTGTCGCGGGTCTTCGAATACTGGACCAACGTCGACCCTGATCTCGGCAAGAAGGTCGAGGAGGGCGTGCGCGCCGGTAAGGGCTGACGGCACGACCTTCCCGCCTCCAGACTGCGGGGAGATCGACTTCTCGGCCAGGGAAGCGATCTCCCCGCAGTTTCGGCGTTGAAGGGGTGTAGCGGGGGTGCAGTGGCCCCGCGACACGCCGGTCGAATCGCACTCTTGTAATTCTGCTGTGGTCTGTGGGACCATTGAGAACTTTGTGGTTGCTGTGGCGTAACGGTCTCATCCGTGGAAGATTCGCTACCCATGACGCGTGTCGGGCGGGTCCAGCGGGTGGCGGTCGCAGTGATGGCAGCAGCCACAGTGCTCGTCGGTTGTGGAACCACACCCGCACCCGTCGAGCGGGCGACGATGGACGTCTTCGAGGTGGGCGACTGCGTCGAGATCCCCTCGGGCACCCCCGACGGACCCGGATCACTGCGCGCGGCCGAGGTGCCCTGCAGCATCGACCCGAGCTACACGGTGGGGGCGACCGCCGACGACTCGGGAGCCTGCCCCAGCGCGGAGTACCAGCACCTGTCGGCGGACACCGTCGACCCCACCACGAAGCGGCTCTGCCTGGTGCCCAACCTCGTCGCCGACCACTGCTACGTCATGGAGATGCCGGTCGGCGTGCTGGAGCGCGCCGACTGCACCGATCGCGGACAGGATGGCCTGCTCGTCCAGGTCACCCAGCGTCTCGACGTCCGGGATCAGCGAGCGTGCCCGTCCGCGTCCGGCCAGTTCGCGTGGCCCTACCCGTCGCCGGCAAGGACGTACTGCACGCTCACCATCTACTGACGCAGACCCACGACTGGCATGATCGAACGCGTGAGCATCGACGTCGTCTACACCGCAGAGTCCACGGCCACCGGCGGAGGCCGGGACGGCCACGTCAAGTCCACCGACGGCAAGATCGACCTCAACACCCGGCCGCCCAAGGAGATGGGCGGCAGCGGCGAGGGCGTGAATCCCGAGCTGCTGTTCTCGGCGGGCTGGTCGGCCTGCTTCCTCGGCGCGCTGCGCCTGGTCGCGAAGAACGAGAAGGTCACCATCGACGACGCGTCGGGAATCACCGCGCAGATCGGCTTCGGCAAGGACGTCGGGGAGGGTTCAGACGGCGGCTTCGGTCTGACGGCGCACCTGCTCGGCTACCTCCCCGGCCTGGAGCAGGACGCGGCGGACGCGCTGATGGAGAAGGCGCACGAGGTGTGCCCGTACTCGAAGGCGACACGCGGCAACATCGACGTCAAGCTGACGGCGAAGGTCTGACGGTGCGGCCGGCCGCCTGGGGGGCTGGACTGGCGGTCCTCGCCGTGGCGCTGACGACCGCCGTTCCGGCCTCCGCCCGCCCGTCGGACCCCGGCGTGGTCAACTACGCGGTGCTCGGCAAGGGCTCGGTGGGCAACGTGGTGGGGGCCCCGATGCGCTGGGAGTCCACCTTCACCGCGCCCTTCCAGGCGTTCTACGTCGACGACGCCCGCTGCAACGACTTCGCCGACGTCGGCCTGCCCGACGTCTACGCAGATCCCGACCTCGCATCGTTCAACGGCGCCGTGGCACAGCGGGCCGCGGACGACGACACCAACCTGGTGAAGCAGGCGGTCGGCGTCTTCGCCACCAACGACGCCGCCGACCGGGCGTTCCGCCGCCTGGTCGACCGGACCCAGGGGTGCGCCGGTCAGACCACCGCGATGCACCTCGACGGCTTCGTCACCCAGGTCTGGTCATTCTCCGGTAATCCCCCCACGGGCACCGACGTGGCATGGGTGAAGCAGGAAGCGGGTACGGACCGGCGATGCTTCATTCAGACGCGGCTGCGGGAGAACGTCCTGCTGCAGGCCAAGGTGTGCCAGCCGGGCAACGGAGGACCCGCCGTGAACGTGCTCGCCGGGGCGATGCAGAACGCACTCGGCCAGTAGCGACGGCAGGACGTGGCGTTCGGCGATGACTCCTGGGAAAGGTGACGCGGGAATTCCCGCGACGCCGTCGGTGTCCTCTTCCAAGATGGATCCCATGGCGACGAACGAACGGTCGGCCGTGCCCACGTCGGAGGGAACCGATGACGTGACCACGACCGTGTCGGATGCACGACAGCGGCGCCAGCGGGAATTCGCCGACGCCGACGAGGTCGCTCTGCACATCGGCGGTGACTGTCTGCGCGACGGACCGGTGGGCACGGTGGGGCTGGAGATCGAAGCCCACTGCTTCGACCTCGCCGATCCGATGCGACGCCCCGGGTGGGATCGGCTGAGCGACGTGATCGCCACCGTTCCCGCTCTGCCGGGTGGCAGCGCCATCACCGTCGAGCCCGGTGGCGCCGTCGAGCTGTCCGGGCCGCCGCTGGAGGACGCGCCGCGCGCCATCGAGGCGATGCTCGCCGACCGGCGAGTGCTGACCGCCGCATTCCGGGAGGCCGGTCTCGGACTGGTCCTGCTCGGTGCCGATCCCCTGCGGCCGGCCCAGCGCGTGAACCCCGGTGGTCGGTACCGCGCCATGGAGACGTTCTTCCGCGCGAGCGGCACCGAGGCGGCGGGTGCCGCGATGATGACGTCGACGGCCTCGATCCAGGTCAACGTCGACGCGGGACCTCGCGACGGGTGGACCGAGCGGGTGCGCCTGGCCCACGCGCTTGGACCGACAATGATCGCCGTCGCCGCCAGTTCACCGCTGCTGGGCGGGGAGTCCACGGGGTGGCGCAGCGCCCGCCAACGGGTGTGGAGCCGGCTCGACTCGGCCCGCTGCGGTCCCATCCTCGGCGCGGGCGACGACGACCCGGTCAACGACTGGGTGCGATACGCGCTCAATGCGCCGGTGATGCTCGTGCACGATCCCGAGCCGACGGCGGTGACCGACTGGGTGCCGTTCGCCGACTGGGCCGACGGCCGGGCACCACTCGGCGGTCGTCGCCCCACGGAGTCCGATGCCGACTACCACCTGACCACGTTGTTCCCGCCCGTCCGGCCCCGAGGATTCCTCGAGATCCGATATCTGGACAGCGTGCCCGACGGCGTGTGGCCTGCAGTGGTGTTCACGCTCGCCACCCTGCTCGACGACCCGGTCGCCGCAGACGTCGCCGCCGAGGCCACCGAACCGGTCGCCACCGATTGGGACCGCGCGGCCCGCGACGGACTGGGCGACCCGCACCTGCACTGCGCCGCCGTCCGATGCGTGACCGCTGCCGCCGAACGCGCTCCCGCGGAATTGGCATTCTCGATGGCACGACTGGTCGATCGGGTGGAACGCGGACGCAGCGCCGCCGACGACTTCGACGAGAGCGTCGCAGAACTCGGAATAGCCGGCGCCACGATCCGGCTCGCGACGGAGGACGAATGACTTCACGCGAGGTACTCGCCCGGGAACTGAGCCGTGCGCGGGATCGAACGCTGCGGATCGTGGAGTTCGACGACGCCGAGCTGCGGCAACAGTACGACCCGCTGATGAGCCCGCTGGTGTGGGATCTCGCCCACATCGGCTGGCAGGAAGAGCTATGGCTGCTGCGCGGCAACGATCCCCACCGGCCGGGGATGCTGGCACCGGACGTCGAGCGTTGCTACGACGCGTTCGCCAACCCTCGGGCGGGCCGGGTCGACCTTCCGCTGCTCCCGCCCACCGACGCCCGGTCCTACTGTGCGACGGTGCGGGACAAGGTGTTCGAGAGCCTCGACGCGCTGCCCGAGGACGGCGACGAGTTCAGGTTCGGTCTGGTCGTCAGCCACGAGAACCAGCACAACGAGACCATGCTGCAGGCGCTGAACCTGCGTTCCGGGCCGGCACTGCTGGGCGCGGGTACCGCGCTGCCCGCCGGTAGGCAGGACGTCGCAGGGACGTCGGTCCTGGTGCCGGGCGGCGAGTTCGTCCTCGGCGTCGACGCCGTAACCGAACCGCACTCCCTGGACAACGAGCGCAACGCACACGTCGTCGACGTCCCGTCGTTTCGGATAGGCACCGTGCCCGTCACCAACCGGGAATGGACCCACTTCGTCGCCGACGGCGGTTACCGCGACCAGCACTGGTGGTCCGACCGCGGCTGGGAGCACCGGGAACGGGCCGGCCTCGAGGCGCCGCAGTTCTGGGGGGCCGACGGGACGCGCACCAGGTTCGGCCACGTCGAGCAACTCCCCGGCGACGAACCCGTGCAGCACGTCACCTTCTTCGAGGCGCAGGCGTACGCAGCCTGGGCGGGAGCGCGGCTGCCCACCGAGGAGGAGTGGGAGAAGGCGTGCGCGTGGGACCCGGTTGCCGGCCGGCGCCGCCGCTTCCCCTGGGGGGCCACCGAACCCACCGCCGCGCTGGCGAACCTCGGCGGCGAGGCGCTGCGGCCCGCCCCCGTCGGGGCCTACCCGGCCGGTGCGTCGGCCTACGGTGTCGAGCAGATGCTCGGTGACGTGTGGGAGTGGACCACGTCCGACATCCGGCCGTGGCCGGGCTTCACGCCGATGCTCTACGAGCAGTACACCCAGCCGTTCTTCGGCGGCGACTACAAGGTGCTGCGCGGCGGATCGTGGGCGGTGGGCGCCGACATCCTGCGGCCGAGCTTCCGCAACTGGGACCACCCCATCCGCAGGCAGATCTTCTCCGGCGTCAGGCTGGCCTGGGATGTGTAGACACCTCGGCTGGCTCGGCGCGCCCGTGTCGGTGGCCTCGTTGGTGCTCGACCAGCCGTACGGCCTTCGCGTGCAATCGTATTCGCCGCGCAGGCAGAAGAACGGCCTGATGAACGCGGACGGCTGGGGGGTGGGCTTCGTCGACGCAGGCGAGGTCAGACGCTGGCGCAGCGCGGCCCCCCTGTGGGGCGACGCGTCGTTCGCGTCGGTGGCTCCTGCGCTGCGCAGTGAGTGCATCGTCGCGGCCGTCCGCTCCGCGACCATCGGCATGCCCATCGAACCGTCCGCGTCGGCCCCGTTCACCGACGGCACCTGGCTGCTCTCGCACAACGGCGTCGTCGACCGCAGCGTGCTGCCGCTGTCGGCCGCTGCCGAGTCGACAGTCGACAGCGCGCTGCTGGCCGCGCTGATCTTCGACCGAGGACTGGACGCGCTGGGCGCCACGATCGCCGCGGTCGGCGCCGACGATCCGAACGCGCGCCTGAACATCATCGCCGCCAATGGTTCTCGCCTCCTCGCCACGACGTGGGGCGACACGCTGTCGATCCTGCGGCGCGACGACGGCGTGGTGGTGGCGAGCGAACCCTATGACGACCACCCCGACTGGCAGGAGGTGCCGGACCGGCACCTCGTCGACGTCGGAGCCGGTCGTGTGACCTTGACCGCTCTGGAAGGAGCTTGAATGTCCATCACCCTGTCCAACTACCTGGCGGCCGACGCCGCGGCCACGGCCCTGCGCCGCGACGTGCGCGACGGTCTGACCGGCTCGCCGAAGTCGTTGCCGCCGAAGTGGTTCTACGACGCCGTCGGAAGTGACCTGTTCGACCAGATCACCCGGCTGCCCGAGTACTACCCGACCCGCGCGGAGGCCGAGATCCTGCGCACCCATGCCGCCGCCATCGCCGCGGCCGCGGGTGCGGACACCCTCGTGGAACTGGGCAGCGGGACCTCGGAGAAGACGCGAATCCTGTTGAGCGCCATGCGTGACGCGGGCTCACTGCGCACGTTCATCCCGTTCGACGTCGACGCCAGCGTGCTCACCGCCGCCGGCGAGGCGGTGAGCACGGAGTATCCCGGCGTCGACGTGGACGCCGTCTGCGGCGACTTCGAGGAGCACCTCGGCAAGATCCCGTCCGGCGGCCGCCGCCTGGTGATCTTCCTCGGCTCCACCATCGGCAACCTCACCCCCGGACCGCGCGCGGAGTTCCTCACCGCGCTGTCCGACAGCCTGGCCCCCGGCGACACCCTGCTGCTCGGCACCGATCTCGTCAAGGACACCGGACGCCTGGTACGCGCCTACGACGATGCCGCGGGCGTCACGGCGACGTTCAACCTCAACGTCCTGTCCGTGGTCAATCGCGAACTCGACGCGGACTTCGATCCGACCGCGTTCGAGCACGTCGCCAAGTGGAACGAGTCCGAGGAACGCATCGAGATGTGGCTGCGGTCCCGCACCGCGCAGCGCGTCCGGATCGCCGCACTGGACCTCGACGTCGACTTCGCCGACGGCGAGGAGATGATCACCGAGGTGTCCACCAAGTTCCGGCCCGAGCGCGTCCGCTCCGAACTGGCGGCGGCGGGACTGACGCTGCAGCACTGGTGGACCGACGCCGCAGGCGACTTCGGCCTGTCCCTGTCGACCAGGTGACCACGGCCCTGGCCGACCGGTGGCGCGCCGCGCGACCCCCGGTCGCGGGCGTCCACCTCGACAGCGCGGCGTGCTCGCGGCAGAGCTTTGCGGTGATCGACGCCGCCGCCCAGCACGCCCGGCACGAAGCCGAGGTGGGCGGGTACGTGGCAGCCGAGGCCGCGGCCCCCGTCCTCGAGGCGGGCCGCACGGCGGTCGCGGCGCTGACCGGATTGGACGCCGACGACGTCCTGTTCACCACGGGCGCGACCGATGCGTTGGACCTGCTGCTCGGCGACTGGCGCGGGGAACGCACGGTGGCGTGCCTGCCAGGCGAGTACGGGCCGAACCTCGCGGTGCTGGCACGGCACCGCTTCGAGGTCCGCCGGCTGCCGGCCGACTCCACCGGCCGCCTCGACGTCGACGCCGTCGCGGCGTTCCTCGACGACGACCCGCCTGCGCTGGTGCATCTCACCATGCTCGGAAGTCACCGTGGCACGGTGCAACCCGCCGGCCCGCTGGCCGCGGCCTGCCGTTCCGCGGGCATCCCGCTGGTCGTCGACGCGGCGCAGGCCTTCGCCCACCTGGACTGCGCGACCATCGGCGCCGACGCGATCTACACGTCGTCGCGCAAGTGGACGGCGGGTCCGCGCGGGGTGGGCATCCTCGCAGCCCGGCCGGGCCTGCTGTCCGACGAGGCGCTCGCCGTCCTGGCGCACCGCGAGGTGAACCTCGCTGCGCACGTTGGTCTTTCGTTGGCACTCGGTGAGCACGTGGCGGCTGGGCCCGAGCTGATCCACCAGCGGCTGGTCGAGGTCGGTGCGATGACCAGGTCGGTGCTCGCGGGCGTCGCGGGCTGGCGGGTCGTGGAGCGGGCCGACGAGCCCAGTGCCATCACGACGTTGACGCCTCCGGACGGCGCCGACGGCCGCCGGCTGCGCGAGCGGCTGATCGCCGAGTACCGCATCGTGACCACCTACGCCGGGGTGGAGCGAGCCCCGGACGAGATGACGACGCCTGCGCTGCGGGTCTCGCCGCACGTCGACGTCACCGCCGACGACCTCGAGTCCCTGGCCCGGGCGCTGACGGAGATCGGCGCCTAACCCGGCTTGTGCGCGGTGAGTAGCAGCGCGGGAAACTTCATGCGCCCCTTGTCGTCTCGCGGGTGATCCGGGCCGGGCAGTTCGACGCCCGGTGGTGGCGTCACGGTGTTGGCGTGGATGAACGCGGGCCGGACCTCGGCGACCGCCCAGTACTTGCCGACGACGTCGCGCAGTTCGTTCTCATCGACTTCGTTGGGCTTGGTGGTCCACTCGGCCGGGAAGGCGCCCCGCGCGAACACCAGCACGAAGTACGTCGCGCCCGGTGCCGCTGCCCTGAGGATGGCCTGCAGGTAGCCGTCGCGCCCCTCGACGGGCAGCGAGTGGAACAGCGTCGAGTCGATGACGGTGCTGAACCGCCCGTCGAAGCCGGTGAACGAGGTGATGTCGTCGGCGACGAACGTGGCAGTCGTCAGGTTGCGGCGTGCGGCGGCCTCGCTCGCCGCCGCGATCGCGGTGGGGGACAGGTCGATCCCGACGACCGTGTAGCCGTCCGCGGCCAGGGCCAGGGACAGTTCGGCGTGCCCGCAGCCGGCGTCGAGCACCTCGCTGCGGACCTTGCCGTCGTGGATCAGCGCCGCCAACTCCGGTTGGGGTTCGCCGATGTTCCAGGGCGGCGGGCCGCCGAGGTCGCCGGTGCCCCGGTAGGCGCCGTCCCAGTCCATGTCGTCGGTGTTCATGGCGTCGGTCATGGCACCCAAGGTACGCGTGAGAACTCACCCCTAGGAGGGGCCGTCCCAGCTGTGCACCGGTTCGTTGGAGTGCATCCGCTCGCAGTACAGCCTCAACATCTCGGCCAGTGCCCGCGGTCGGTCGAGCCCGCGCTCGTGCAGCGCGTGAACCGTCTCGACTTGCCACGCCGCGCCGTTGCGGCCGGTCTTGGCGCGGCCCTCGATGACGCCGAGGAAGCGTTCCCGGACCTCGGTCGCCACACCCCACCGGCGCAGCCCCTCGTGGGCCATCGGCAGCAGCTCGCGCAGCACGAGTTCGTCGGGCGTCACCTCGCCGACGCCGGGCCAGTACAGCCGGGCGTCCATCCCGTGCCGGGCGGCGGAGGTGAAGTTGTGTTCGGCCGCAGCGAAACTCAGCTTGGTCCACACCGGCCGTTCGTCCTCGGCGAGGCTGCGGAGCATGCCGTAGTAGAAGGCCGAGTTCGCGAGCATGTCGACCACGGTTGGGCCCGCGGGCAGCACCCGGTTCTCCACCCGCAGGTGTGGCCGCCCGTCGACGACGTCGTACACCGGCCGGTTCCACCGGTAGATGGTGCCGTTGTGCAGGCGGAGTTCGGACAGGGTGGGGGTTCGTCCGGCGGCGAGTTCGGCGACCGGGTCCTCGTCGGACAACTCGGGCAGCAGCGACGGGAAATAGCGGACGTTCTCCTCGAACAGGTCGAAGATCGACGTGATCCACCGCTCGCCGAACCACACCCGGGGCCGGACACCCTGGGTCTTCAGTTCGTCGGGCCGCGTGTCGGTGGCCTGGGCGAACAGCTCGATGCGCGTCTCCGACCACAGTTCGTGGCCGAAGAAGTACGGCGAATTGGCCCCGAGCGCGAGTTGCGGCCCGGCCAGCACCTGCGCGGCGTTCCAGTTCTTCGCGAAGTCGCCGGGTGAGACCTGCAGGTGCAGCTGCATGCTGGTGCAGGCGGACTCGGGGGCGATTGTCGCGGTCCCGACGTTCAGGCGCTCGGGACCGTGGATGTCGATCTGGATGTCTTCGCCGCGGGCGGTGAAGATGGAGTCGTTGAGCGCCTGGTACCGCGTCGACTCGCTCATCCAGGTGCCGGTGAGGTGCTCTGGCATCAAGGTGGGCAGGATGCCGATCATCACGATGTGCGAACCGTCGGCGTTGGCCTTGGCCTCGGCGGCATTGAGGCTCGCACGTACCTCCGTCTCGAGTTCCAAGGCCGACCGGCCCGGCAGCGGACGGGGCGGCACGTTGAATTCGATGTTGTAGGCGCCCAATTCGGTCTGATAGGCCGGGTCGGCGATCGAGGCGAGCACGTCGGCGTTCGTCATCGCCGGCTGATAACCGGCGTCGACGAGGTTGCACTCGATCTCCATGCCGGTCATGGGCCGCTCGAAGTCGAAGCTCGACTGGGCGAGCATCGTCTCGAACACGTCGAGGCTCAGCGCCACCTTGCGGCGGTACTCCTGCCGGTGCGCCCGGCTGAACTCCGTCTGCGTGACTTCTTCACCCACCCCGTGAGCCTATCGGCGCGCGGTGCCGGGCGGTCCACTTCGACGAGTGCCGCCGCTCGTCTTCTCGCACTGCTTCCAGAAGCTGGTGAACGAGGCGTACGACTTCTCGGGCACGTCTGGGAACATCCGTGGCATCTCGTCTGCGGTACCGCGCCAGTGCGGCACCGAGGGATGCCGGGCGAAGTACACGTCGTCACCCAGGTCGAGATCGTCGAACTCGGCGACCACGACGGCCGCGCCGGGGATCTCGCGGGCGCAGCGCACGAGGTAGTCGGTGACGTGCGGGGCGACCGGGAAGCGCGCGAACCAGCTCGGCTCGAGCAGGACGATGCGGTTGGCGTCGAGGTCCCGTCGCCAGGACGCGTTGAGCCAGAACGAGTGGTACAGCACCGTCGGCTTGGCCGGATCGATGGTCACCGGGTCGCTCGGCGGCGGCGCCCACGCGAGGTCGAGGTCGGCGCGTTCGGTCAGACGGTCGGGGACGGCCATCTCGGCCAGTTCGCCGTAGCCGACGTCGATGATGCTGCCGTGCTGTACCAGCGGCGAGTACTTGTTGACGTTGGACTGCGCGGGCACGTACTTCTTGTGGCTGTTCGTGCCGGCCACCCACTGCCAGGACAGGCTGTTGCTGGCCGGGTCGCCGTCGAGCAGGTGGTAGTACAGCCACTGGCTGGGTTGCCACCAGTGGGTGCGGGCGACGTTGCAGATCAAGCCCGACAACCACATTCGCGCGTGGTTGTGCATGTAGCCCGTGTCGTAGAGGGTCCGGATCGCGTCGTCGAGCGCGTCGACCCCGGTGTCCGCCTCGAGCACGGCTCGCGGCATCCGCCGTGAGCTGACGGGGTACTGCGACCGCTTGACGTCGCTGAAGATCCCGTCGCCGAGGAACGTCCACTCCCGCTGCCAGTACTCACGCCACGCCAGCTCGAAGACGAACTTGGACGCCTGGCTCGGCGTGTGCCGTTCGAGGACCTCGTCGCGCACCTCGGGCAGCGTGACCAGCCCGCGCGTGAGGAACGGGGAGATCTCGGTGCCGCCGTCCGTGTGGTTGCGCCGCCGGGCGTAGCGGGCGGCGTCGATCTGGGCGACGCGGGCCAGCACCTCGTCGCGGGACACCGGAAACTGCTGCACGATCCGAGCGTAGGCGTCGGCCCCGACAGCCCCCGGCGGTCAGCGTCGCGTGGCCACCATGACCTGCGGGCTCAGCAGCCCGCCGCGCAGCTCGACGTCCGCGCCCGCGTGGTCGGCCAGCGCCCGCAGGGCCGAGGGACTGTAGGACCGCAGCGAGCTGATGACGCCGTCGTGCACGAACGGCACGAACGGCGCCAGCGGCAGCATCGTCGCCAGTCGGACCAGGTGCAGCGGAGCGGGCGGCCGGGGCAGGTCGATCACCAACAGCTTGTGCGCGACGCGGGTGCCCTCGGCGATCGCGCGCGACGCGTCGGCGGGCGGGAGGTGGTGGAACGACAGCGCGAACACCGCCAGCGCGAAGTGGCCGTCGGGGGCGTCGATCGCGGTCGCGTCCATCGCGCGGACCACGGCGCGCGGATCGTCGCCCAGTGGTCCGGCGGCGATGGCGGCCACCGAGCCGGGCTCGAGGTCGGTGACGGTCAGCTCCGCCGTCGGGTGCATCTCCAGCAGCTTCGCCGACAGCCCGCCGTGTCCCGAACCCAACTCCAGGATCCGGGGGTCGGGGACGTCGGCGACCTCGTCGAGCGCGATCGCCGCGAACCTCTGGTGGTTGCCGAACAGTTCGCCGGTCCGTTCCAGGGCCCGCACGACGCTGCGCTTGATGGCGGGATCGACGTCGTCGCGGTCGAGGTACTCGGTGCAGTCGGTCTGCAGCCGGCGATCCAGGCACGACGCCCTCGGTCCGCCGCGGGGCATGCGGTCGACGTCGATCACGCGCGTACTCGTGGCCACGGTGCCTCCCCTCAGGAGGGGCCCAAGAACCCCGGGAGGCGAAAGTCCGGGGGGATGGTGAAGAGTTCGGGGATCTCCGGGCGTTCGGTGGGCTCCGTCTTCCCGTCGCGGTAGACGGCCGTGCCGACGTAGGTCCCGTTCTCGTAGGTGTCGTAGTAGAAGTGGCCCGTGACGATGTACTGACAGACCGAGCGTTGAACGCCCTGCTGGACGTCGGTGACGAGAACGCCGCCGAACTCGGGGGACTCGCACTGAGCCCGCAGGTCGGCGCCGGGCTGGGTCGGATTGGGCTCGGCGTGGGCGGCCGCGCTCAGGACCAGGGGTGCGACGGCACACGCAGCCACGAGCGCAGCGACCCGACGTACGGCAGTGGTCATAATGGACGGCACCTTTCACGTCGCAACGGCGAACCCGACCCCGTGCACGCTACCGGCGTCGACCGTCGGGCCCGTGCGCTTCAGCGGCAATGCCCACCTGGTCGTCCGAGACGGCGAAAGCCGGCGCTCGGCGCATCCCCTACGGTGCGAACCCTGCGGGGAGTTCGATGTCGTCGACGGCGAGGTTCTCCTCGAGGTGCGCCACCGAGGACGTGCCGGGGATCAGCAGGACGTTGGGTGCCACCGACAGCGTCCACGCCAGGGCGATCTGCGCCGGTGTGCGGCCGAGGTCGGCCGCGGCCTGCTTCACTGCGGGATTGCCGAGCACCGGGTTGTCGGCGGAGAAGCCCGAGCCCAGCGGGAAGAACGGCACGAACGAAATGCCGTGTTCGGTCGTGAGGTCGAGCACCGGCTGCGACGACGTGTCGACGAGGTTGTAGGCGTTCTGCACGGTGACGATCTCCGTGCGGTCGAGCGCGATCTTCAGGTGCTCGACGGAGACGCTGGACAGGCCGATGCCTCCGATGAGGCCCTCGTCGCGGGCGGCGATCATCGCGGTCAGCTGGCGGTCGAACAGGTCGCGCTGCACTGGTCCGACGGAGTTGGGATCGCCGGAGTGGATGCGGAGGTTGACCGCGGCGAGGCGGTCGGTCTGCAGGGTGCGCAGGTTCTCCTCGATGTCGGCGCGCAGCTCGTCGGGTTCCTGGGCGGCGTTCCAGTTGCCCTCGCCGTCGCGGCGGGCGCCCACCTTGGACACCAGCGCAAGGTTCTCCGGGTACGGGTGCAGCGCCTCGCGGATGAGTTCGTTGGCGACGTCGGGGCCGTAGAACTGCGCGGTGTCGATGTGGTCGACACCCAGCTCCACCGCCCGCTTGAGCACCGCGATCGCCTGGTCGTGGTCGCGGGGAGGCCCGGAGACGCCGGGGCCGGGGAGCTGCATGGCGCCGAAGCCCACGCGCTTGACGGTGTAGGAGCCGATGTGGAAGGTCGTCATGCTCTTGACTACCTCGAAGGCGGTGGGTGTATTCCGGGTTCCGGGCGATTCGTGGAGTCTGAGCGGCGGTGAGCGCCGCTCAGACTCCACAACCGGCGTGCTACTCGGTTTCGCCAAGGATCTGATAAACCTCGCGACGGGCGTTGTTGACGATGTCGAGGATGCGCTGCTGCTGCTCGGACGAGCCGGCGTGCGCCGACTGGGCGATGGCGCCCATCAGCTGGCCGACCGCGCTGCGCAGATTGGCCGCGTTGGGGTCGGCGCCCTCGGTGATCTCGTCCCACGGAGCCGTTTCAATCTTCTCCGCAGCGGCGCGGCCGTCGTCGGTGAGCGCGAAGGACTTCTTGGTGCCGCCGGCCTCGGTCGAGACGATCAGGCCCTCGTCGACGAGGAGCTGCAGCGTCGGGTAGACCGAGCCGGGGCTGGGCTTCCACAGCTGCTGACTGCGCTCGCCGATCTCCTGGATCATCTCGTAGCCGTGCATGGACCGCTCGGTCAGCAGGGTCAGGATCGCCGCGCGCACGTCGCCGCGCCTGCCGCGTCCGCCGCCACGAGGTCCGCCGCGTCGTCCGCCGCGACCGCCGGGGCCGAAGCCGAAGCCCGGGCCGGGTCCGCCGGGGCCGAAGCCACCGAAGCCGGGTCCGAACGGACGCTCGCCGCGGTGTTCGCGGACGTGGTCACGGAAGTCGCGGCGGGCCTGCCTGCGCTGTTCGTGCAGCGCACGCCGTTCCGCCGGGGCGAAGCCGAAGCCAGGACCGAAGCCGGGGCCGAAGCCGGGGCCGAACTCGGGGCGGTCGCCGAAGGGTCCGTCATGGGATGTGAATGGGGTGTTCATGGGTGTTCCTTCTTTCGAGAGGGAAGCACGGTGTGCGCTTCCGATACGTTGACGATATATCGGAAACTATCGCGATGCAACGATTAAGCCGAGGGCGAAATCGAGATGCGTTCGTCGATCGCGCTGACCAGCCACTGCGCCCACCGCTCCTCCATCGCAGCGTCGCGCAGCCCGAACTCCAGTGCTGCGCGCCCGTAGAAGTCGGCGTCGTCGGCTCCCCACTCGAACGAATCCCGTAGGTGCTGGAGGCGTGCCAGCTCCGACGCGGCGTGTTCGGCGAAGTCGACGGCATACGTGCGGGCGGTCTCGGCGGGCAGTTCCCCGAGCAGGAAGACGCGCAGCAGATCCGGCCGCCGCATCGGTGGATCGGCCTCGGGGGCGGTGATCCAGCGGACGAGTTCGGCGCGGCCGGCCTCGGTGACGCGGTACTCCTTGCGGCCGCGGGGCCCGATGTCGGTGACCTCGATGAGCCCACCGTCGGCGAGTTTGTTCAGCTCGCCGTACAGCTGGCTCTGGGTGGCGGGCCACACGTTCGCCATCGACAGCTCGAACCGGCGCAGCAGGTCGTATCCACTACCGGGATGCTGGGCGAGGAGGCCGAGGGCAGCGAAGCGAAGACTCACCGGGAAAGCGTACGGCCTGACATGTCAGTCATGACATGTCAGGCCTCGGCAGTGTGTCGTGTCGCGGAGGTCAGACCGGTTCGGCCGTCTTGTCCGGGTCGATGAGCGTGGCCCCTTCGGCCACCCGAAGTGCCGTCATCCGCCACGGTCCCCGCGTCGCCAACACGTAGTAGATGGCGAAGGCCACCCCGCAGCCGATGAACCAGCTGTACTGGGCGGCGCCCGCCATGCCGAAGACCACGCCACCCAGCAGCACCGGGGTCATGGCCAGGATCGCGCCGACCAAGGTTGCAGCCACTGCCGCGGGGTTGTACCCCTTCGCGTACCAGTAGTTGCCGGTCTCGCTCATCGTGAACAGGTCGTCGACGACGATCTTCTGCTTGCGGATGAGGTAGAAGTCCGCGATCAGCACGCCGAACAGCGGACCGATGAACGCCCCCAGCGTCTCCAGCGTGTAGTGGATGACTTCGGGGTTCCCGTAGAGGTTCCACGGCGTGAGGAGGACGGACCCGACCGCGGCGATCATGCCGCCCATCCGCCAGCTGATCTTCTGCGGGCTGACGTTCGAGAAGTCGAACGCGGGGCTGATGAAGTTGGCGACGATGTTGATGCCGATGGTGGCGATCGCAAACGTCAACGCGCCCAGAATGATCGCGGTGACGCTGTCGATGCGGGCGACCGTGGCGACCGGGTCGGTGATCAGCTCGCCGAACACCGGGACCGTCGCTGCCGCGGTCACGACCACCAGGAGGGAGAACACCAGGAAGTTGATCGGCAGGCCGAGGAAGTTGCCCTTCTTGACCGCCTGGTAGCTCTTGCCGTATCGGGCGAAGTCGCCGAAGTTCAGCATGGGTCCGGAGAAGTAGGAGACGACGAGGGCGATGGCGCCGAGCATGACGACCACTGCGTTGCCTTGCTTCTCACCGCCGAGCGACAGGCTGACGTGCCAGCCGGACTTCCACAGCAGGTAGCCGCAGAGGATGAACATCACCACGTAGACGGCGGGTCCGCAGAAGTCGATGAACTTGCGGATCGACTCCATGCCGCGCCAGAAGACGCCCGCCTGCAGCACCCACAGCAGCGTGAAGCTGCACCAGCCCAGCAGTGACAGCCCCGTGAAGCCGTACTGCTCGACGTCCGCGTACGGCATGAGGCCCGGAAAGAGCTTGAGCAGCACGATGTCCAGGGCCGCCGACGCCAGGTAGGTCTGAATTCCGTACCAGGCCACTGCGATCAGTCCGCGGATGATGGCCGGGATGTTGGCGCCGAGCACCCCGAACGAACTGCGGCACACCACCGGGTACGGCACGCCCGCCAGTTGGCTCGGCTTGGCGACGAGGTTGCACAGGAAGTACACGATCACGATGCCGACGAGCAGAGCGATCAGGACCTGCCAGCTGGCCAGACCCAGCGCGAACAGGCTGCCCGCCGTCACGTAGCCGCCGACGCTGTGCACGTCGGACATCCAGAACGCGAAGATGTTGTACGTCGACCACGACTGCTTCGCCAGCGGCGCCAGATCCTCGTTGGTCAGTCGCGGGTCGTAGTGCTCCTTGATGAGGCCGCCGCCGACGGGATGGCCCGCCGCCTCGACGACGTCGCCCGCGCCGACGGTGGCGCTCGGTGGGAGATCACGGATGTCTGTCATGGCTGCGTCCTGTCCATCGAGCAAGGAGATGAACGGAACGTAGCGTCGGTGTGTTTCGCCGCCGTTGCGCCGAAATCATATTTACGCGGCGCGTGACACGAGCCGCGAGCAGTCATGAACTCCCCTGTTTCGGTACCAAGGAGGGGAGTTGGCGTCTGCTCGCGGGGTGCACGCCACATCCCACCATTGACATGTCATACATGGAATGTCAGTGTGAAGGTCAGCCCAGCCCGAGGAGTCCGTCATGACCGAGACCGTGAACCCGCCGACCACCGATGCGACCCTGCCCGAAGACGGACAGGCCTTCGGCGTCGGCAACTATGCCCCCGTACCCGACGAGCTGACCGAGTACGACCTCGACGTCGAAGGCGCCATCCCGCCGGACCTCGACGGCTGGTACCTCCGCAACGGGCCCAATCCGCGTCAGGCGGAGGGTCACTGGTTCACCGGCGACGGGATGATCCACGGCGTCCGCGTCGAGGACGGACGGGCCAAGTGGTACCGCAACCGGTGGGTGCGCACCGAGAGCTTCGTCGATCCGTTCCCGCTGTACCGGGAGGACGGCACGCGCAACCTACGCTCGAGCGTGGCCAACACCCACGTCGTCAACCACGCGGGCAAGACGCTCGCGCTGGTCGAGTCGTCGCTGCCCTACGAGGTCACCAACGACCTCGAGACCGTCGGCGTCTACGACTTCGGCGGCAAGCTCGTCGACTCGATGACCGCGCACCCGAAGATCTGCCCGACCACCGGCGAGTTGCACTTCTTTGGATACGGCAACATCTTCGAGCCCTACGTCACCTATCACCGCGCGAACGCCAAGGGCGAGTTGGTGATCGACCGCCCCATCGACGTCCCGGCGATGACGATGATGCACGACTTCGCGATGACCGCCGAGCACGTCGTCTTCATGGATCTGCCCGTCGTCTTCGACGTCGACGTGGCGGCCGCGGGCGGCATGCCGTTCCGCTGGGACGACGGGTACGGAGCGCGGTTCGGCGTGCTCCGCCGCGATGACCCCTTCGGCGAGGTGCGGTGGTTCGACGTCGAGCCCTGCTACGTGTTCCACGTCGCCAACGCGCACGACACGGTCGACGGCCTCGTGGTGCAGGCCGCCCGATACCCCGAATTGTGGCGCGACGCAGCCGACTTCGACGTCGACGCCGTCATGTGGTCGTGGACCATCGACCTGGCGTCCGGTCGGGTGACCGAGCGTCAACTCGACGACCTCAGCGTCGAGTTCCCCCGCATCGACGACCGGCTGGCCGGGCTGCCCGCGCGCTACGCGGTATCCGTCGCGAAGAACGGTTGGGTGCGCCACGACCTCGGCACCGGTGCTGCCGTCGCACACGACCTCGGGGACGGCGGCCCCGGCGAGGCGGTGTTCGTCCCCGCGCCCGGTCCGGCGGGGGAGAGCAACGGCTACTACCTCGGCTACGTCTACGACCCCGGCCGCGATGGCAGCGATCTCGTCATCCTCGACGCCGCCGACTTCGCGGGCGATCCGGTGGCCAGGATCAAGCTGCCCACCCGCGTGCCCTACGGATTCCACGGCAACTGGATCGGCGCCTGACAGCGGATCTGCAGCCCGGGCCGTTTATCGTGACCGGATGGCAGTCAAGTGGATGGCCGATCCGGAGGCCCATGACTACGACGCTGCCGCCGACTACCTGAGCCTGATCGCCGAGGCGGCGGCCGTCGAGGCGACGGTGGGCGCGCTGAAGGTCGCCGACTCCATTCACCGCAAGGCGAAGGACATCTTGCGCGCCGCGTGCCTGGCGCTGCTGCCGGACACCAACGTGCGGGTCCGCAGCGACCTCGGCAAGATCAGCGATGGCAAGAAACTGTCTCCGATCCTGCTCGTGCGCGGTGACTTTCGCACCAACGCGCCGTTGCAGATCGCCGACGGCTACCACCGCGTGTGCGCCAGCTACCTCACCGACGAGAACACCGACATCCCGTGCCGGCTCGTGTCTTGGCAGTCCTGATCGGCTGACGTGCCGGGGTTCGGGTTCGACACGCTGGCGCTGCTCGTCGTCGTCGGCATGGCCGGTCCGCTGCTTACGGCGGTACCGCGCCTGGCCATCCCGGTCATCATCGGCGAACTGGCGGCCGGAATGCTGATCGGCCGAACCGGATTCGACCTCGTCGACACCACCGATCCCACGTTCGTCCTGCTCGCCAACATCGGGTTCGCGCTGGTGATGTTCGTCGTCGGCACCCACGTCCCCGTCCGCGACGCGTCGCTGCGCACGGGCATCGGCAGGGCCGTGCTGCGGGCGGTTCTGGTCGGCGCGGTCGCCGCCGTGCTCGGCGTCCTGATGGCCCACCTGTTCGACACGGGTCACGCCGCGCTGTACGCGGTGCTGATGGCGTCGTCGTCGGCCGCCGTCGCGCTGCCCATCATCGACGGACTCGGCCTCGACGGTCCGCCGGTGCTGTCGGTGAAGGCGCAGATCGCGGTCGCCGACGCCGCCTGCATCGTCCTGCTGCCACTGGTGATCAACCCCGGACGAGCCGCCGGCGCCGCGCTGGGTGCGCTCGCCATCTCGGCATCGGCGGCGGTGCTCTACCTGGTGCTGCGCCGATTCGACCGGGACGGCACGCGGGACAGGGTGCGGAAGTACTCGAAACGGCACGGCCTCGCGCTGGAGCTACGCATCAGCCTGATCCTGCTGTTCGCGCTGTCCGCCCTCGCCGCCACCACCCACGTGTCGATCATGCTGGCGGGTTTCGCGCTCGGCCTGGTGATCAATGGGATCGGGGAACCGAAGCGGCTGGCGCGGCAGCTGCTCGGCATCACCGAGGGCTTCTTCGGGCCCCTGTTCTTCGTCTGGCTCGGCGCGTCGCTTCGTGTCCGCGAACTCGGCGACCATCCCGCCTTCATCGGTTTGGGCGTCGCGCTCGGCCTCGGCGCCGTCCTGGCCCACGGGTTGGGAAGGCTGGTCGGCCAACCACTCCCGCTGGCGGCGATGGCTGCCGCGCAACTCGGCGTCCCGGTCGCGGCGGCCACCCCCGGCACCGAGCAGGGACTGCTGGCACCGGGTGAGCCGTCGGCTCTGATCCTGGGCGCGCTGGTCACGATCGCGGTGACCTCGATCGCCGGCGCGGTCGCGAAACGCGGTCAGGCCGCGGCGGCGCGGTAGGCGGTCGGGCTGGTCCCGTAGGCCCGCTTGAACGCGCTGCTCAGCGCGAACGGCGTAGCGTAGCCGACCTCGTGGGCGATGGCGGCGATCGTGGAGTCGCCCGACCGCAGCATGTCGGCGGCCAGCGTCAACCGCCAGCCGGTGAGGAAGGCGATCGGTGACTCTCCGACGCGATCGGCGAACCGGCGCGCGAAGGCTGCGCGTGAGGTGCCCACGGCGGCAGCGAGATTGGCGACCGTCCACGGGTGCCCGGGGTTGTGGTAGATCAACCGCAGAGCCGGCCCGACCACGGCGTCGCGCTCGGCGTGCCACCACGCCGGGGCATGCGCGTCGCGGTCGAAGCGGGTCCGTAGGACATCCATCAGCAGGAGGTCGAGCAGCCTGTCGAGGAACGCCTCCTGGCCGGGTCCCTCCCGTCCGGCCTCGTCCGCGAGCAGGTCGACGAGCGGAGTGTGCCAGTCGTCGCCGCGGAGGACGAACAGCGTCGGGAGTGCCTGCAGCAGGCGGGAACTCACCTCGCTGCCACCGTCGTACGTCGCGACGATCGCGCGGTCGGCACCCGCCGCCGAGTTGCCCCAGGTGCGTACGCCCACCGACATCTCGAAGCGGAGGTCCGCGCCGTTCAGCGTCGTGCACCGGTTGCCGGGGTGGATCACCACCTGTGGTTCGGTGTCTGCGGAGTCGGCGAACCGGTAGTGCTCGGTGCCGCGCGCCACGGCGACGTCACCCGGGGCGAGGTCCACTCGCGTGCCCGACGCCGTGACGATGACGGCCGCGCCGTGGGTGACGCAGATCAACGTCAGCGGTGCATCGTCCCGGATGGACATCGACCACGGCGGGTCCAGCGACATCCTGAGGATGAAGGCGCCGCGGGCGCGCACACCGTCGAGCAGACCTCCAAGCGCATCCATGATCGAAATGTAGACGCTGACGTATGAAGGAGAGACGGTGATCGATGGATCGTCTCGCCGAGGGCAGGTGGACTGTACCCATGACCTCGAGCCCCTACGTCCTCGCGACCGCCGCCGCTACCCTCACCGCGGCCGCCGTCGGCGGTCTGTTCCTCGCCTTCTCGACGTTCGTCATGGCCGGGCTGGACCGCGCGGACCCGGCCGACGCGATCGCCGCCATGCGTGCGATCAACGCCGAGGCCCAGGCGAAAGCGCCGTTCCTCACCCTGTTCTGCGGTGGCGCGCTACTGGCGGTCGTCGTCGGCGTCCTTGCGGCACTGAGGCTGTCGACGCCGGGAGCGGGCTACGTCCTGGCCGGCGCGTGCCTCGGCGTCGTCGCCTTCATCGTGACGGTGGCGTTCAACGTCCCGTTGAATGACCGACTGGACGCGGTCGATCCGGCCGCGGTGTCCGGGGCCGACGCGCTGCGCGACTGGACTGCCTACTCAGGGCCGTGGATCGCGTGGAATCACGTACGGACGGTGGCGCCACTGGTGGGGTCGGCGTTGATGCTGACGGGCCTTCTCCACCACCGTTGAGCCGGTGGCTGCGGAACGCCAGGGCGACCACGACGGCTGCGATGAGCACCAGGACGCCGGCGATGATCGACGTCGGAGCGATGCCCGAGTCGAAGGCCGTTCGCGCAGAGTCCATCAGCGAGTCGGCTTGAGCCGGCGGCAGCTGCGTCGAGACGGCAGCCGCACCGCTGATGCTCTCGGCCGCATCGGCGGTCTGCACCGCCGACAGGCCGGCGGGGACGTCGACGTTGGCGCGGTAGAACGCGGTGAAGATCGTGCCCAGCGTGGCCGTGCCGACGACGGCGCCCAGCTCGTAGGCGGTCTCCGACACCGCGGACGCCGCACCGGACTTCTCGGCCGGCACCGACGCGACGATCGTGTCGTTGGTGATCGTCTGCGAGATGCCGACGCCGATCTCCAGCACGATGAACGACGCCACCACGGCGGCGATCGTCAGGTCGTGGCGGAACAGCAGGATCATCCCGAACCCGACGGACACCAGGACGAGTCCGACGATCATCAGCTGGTGCGGCGCGAACCAGCGGACGAACCGCACCACGGTGATGCCGGCGATCATCGACAGCACCGCGCCCGGCAGGGTCACCAGTCCGGCGGCCAGCGGGCTCAACCCGAGGACGAGCTGCAGGTGCTGGGACACGAAGAAGATGAATCCGATGAGGCCGACGATCGACAGGAAGTTGGCCAGTACCGACGACGCGAACGGCGCATGGCGGAACAGCGTGATGTCGAGCATCGGTGTCGCCGTGCGCATCTGACGCCGTGCGAAGAGGACGCCGGACCCGACGGTCACCGCGAGCGCGGCGGCCACGGTCCACGACGGACCGTCGTGTGCGGCCGTCTTGACCGCCCACACCAGCGGGAGCATCGTCGTCAGCGACAGCAGCACGCTGAACGAGTCGACCGGGCCCGGGTTCGGGTCCTTCGACTCGGGCACCAGGCGCGGCGCGAGGATCAGCAGCGGCAGCAGGATCGGCACCGCGACGAGGAAGACCGCGCCCCAGTGGAAGTGCTCGAGCAGCACGCCACCGACGATCGGCCCGAGGGCGGAGCCGGCCGTGAAGAACGACGCCCAAATGGCGATGGCCAACCGGCGCGAGGACGCGTCGGCGAAGATGTTGCGGATCAGCGACAGCGTCGACGGCATCAGCATCGCGCCGAAGAAGCCGAGCACGGCGCGCGCGCCGAGGAGTGCTTCCGCGCTGGGCGCGAAGGCGGCGGCGACGGACACGACGGCGAAGCCGCTGGCACCGATCATCAGCAGGCGGCGGCGTCCGAACCGGTCGCCGAGGCTGCCCATGGTGACGAGCAGCGCGGCCAGGACCAGCGAGTAGACGTCGATGATCCACAGCTGCGTGGTCGCCGGCGGGCGGAAGTCCTGGGCGATGCTGGGCAGCGCGAAGGCGAGGATGGTGTTGTCGACCGCGATCAACATCACGGGCAGCAACAACACCGCGAGCGCCACCCAGGCGCGTCGCGGCGTGTGGACGGACGTCGTCACGACGTCTGACCGGGAAGACATTGGTTCTCCTGAAATCGGGTGTAGCGGATCAATCGGACGTGATGGTGCCGCGGGTCAGACTGGCCATGATGGCGTCGACCACCTGTACGCGGGGCGTGCCCATGTTCGCGGCCTCGTAGCCGGCGTTGAGCAGCGCCCAGAAGACGAGGCGCGGCCAGCACGGCGGACCGGCCGTGCCCTGTGTCGCGACGCGGTCGAGCACCGCGACGATCGCCTCGTCGCCGGTGTCGAGGATCGCGGCCAACTCCTTGTCGGCCTGCAGGCTCGGTTCGGCGTAGACGAACGGCACGATCGGGCCGAGGTCGAGCTGGCTCTCGACGACGCGTCGCAACGCCTCGATGGCGGGCCCGCAGTCGGGTTCGGCGTGGGCGATGGCCGCGTTGCTCAGCTCGTGCACGTGCAGCGCCACCGCCTTGAGCAGCTCCGAGCGCTCCGGGAAGTAGCGGTGCAGCGTGCTGCGGCCCACCTCGGCGGCCGAGGCGATGTCGGCGAGCGACGCCGTGCCGTTCTCGGCGAGCACGACCATGGCGGCCTCGAGGATCGCCCGGCGTGTCCGCGTGCGGGGACCGCCTTCGGTCGACAAGGGAGCAGCCATGTCGTCCAATGTAGCACTCATGGTCCAGAATGGGACATTGGTGTCCCACCTGTTGGCCGATGCCGCGCCGCGAGTGTGAACGTCACGACGGTTTCGGCGCTCAGGCGTCGCCAGGTTCACACTCGGCGACGGTGACGGGTGGGTCAGTCCGGCGGCGCGAAGCCGGGCGGGCCCGGGGAGGCCGACGGCGGTGAGGCACGCGGCGCGGGCGCCCACTCGACGCCGGGCGGCGGGGTCGCAGGCGGTGGGTAGCCCGTGGGTGTCCAGGGTGCCGGCGACCCACCCCGCGCGCCCCCGGCGGGCGGGGCCTGCGCCGCCTGCATCCGGGCGATTTCGCGCCGGTGGCGTTCGGCCAGCACCGCCGCGAGCACCAGCTGCGGCGGCGTGCCCGGCGGCGGGGGCGGGGACGTCTGCGCGAGCACCTCGGCGGCGATCCGGTGCGCCATCCCATCGCGGACCGCGGGCTGCAGCTGCGGCGCGCGTGAGAGGAACTGCCGCGCCCTCTCGGCAGGCTCGGCGCCCAGCCCGGACAGCTGCAGCGTCGACGCCCACCACGCCAGCTGCGGCGGCATCACCGGCGGCGGACCCAGCCGCGGCGCGCGCTCACTGATCACCATCGTGCCCGCGAACACGTCGCCGATGCGCTTGCCGCGTGGGGACACCAGACTGCAGATGACGGCTGGGCCGCCGGTCAACATCCAGATCTCGACGAACCCGGACAGCGCACGAAACAGGGCCTGCCGGAAGCGTTCCGGGCCGCCGTCGTCGGAGACCACGCGCAGACCCATCACGACCTTGCCGAGCGAGCGGCCGCGGGTGGCGGTCTCGACGATGACCGGGTAGCCGACGACCGCCAGCACGGTGAAGACGATGAGCACCGCGGCGGAGAAAGCCGTGTCGAGGTCGGCCAGCGTGGTGGCCCACAGCACGATCCCGATGAGGTAGACGATCATCACGACGGTGACGTCGATCAGGGCCGACAGTGCGCGGACCGGCAACTGGGCGATCTGCACGTCCAGGACGACGGCGTCGCCGGTCACCATCGGTTCGGGCACGGCCACCATGGCAGCCAACGCTACTAGGATCGCGCGGGTGGACACAGACGCGTTCGTGCTGGCCCACGGCGCGACGTGGGACCGTCTGGAGCACCTCGTGAAGCGCCGCCGCTCGCTGACCGGCGCGGAGGTCGACGAACTCGTCGACCTCTACCAGCGGGTCTCGACCCACCTGTCGATGGTGCGATCGTCGGCCGCCGACCCCGTACTGGTGGGCAGGCTGTCGGGGCTGGTCGCCCGGAGCCGCGCCGCCGTCACCGGCGCGCACGCCCCGCTCTCGAGTGAGTTCATCCGGTTCTGGACGGTGTCGTTCCCGCTGGTGGCCTATCAGGCCTGGCGGTGGTGGCTCGCGTCGGCCGCGGCGTTCCTGGTGGTCGCGGTCGTCGTCGGCGCGTGGGTCGCGGGCAGCCCCGAGGTGCAGTCGACCATCGGCACGCCGTCGGACGTCGCGCGCCTCGTCAACGAGGACTTCGCCGCGTACTACAGCGAGAATCCGGCGGCATCGTTCGCCTTTCGGGTGTGGGTCAACAACTCCTGGGTGGCCGCGCAGTGCATCGGCTTCGCGGTCCTGCTCGGTCTACCGATTCCCTACCTGCTGTTTCAGAACGCCGCGAACGTCGGCGTCAGCGGCGGCCTGATGTTCGATGCCGGCAGGGGCGACGTCTTCCTCGGCCTGCTCACCCCGCACGGGCTGCTCGAGCTGACCGCGGTGTTCCTCGCCGCCGCGGTGGGGATGCGCCTGGGTTGGTCGGTGATCGCGCCTGGCGATCGCCCCCGCGGTCAGGTCCTCGCCGAGCGGGGCAGGGCCGTGGTGTCCGTCGCCGTCGGGCTCGTCGTCGTCCTGCTGGTGTCCGGGCTCATCGAGGCTCTGGTCACGCCGTCGCCGCTCCCGACGTTCGTCAGGATCGCGATTGGAGTGGCCGCCGAGGCGGCCTTCCTCGCGTACGTGGTGCACTTCGGTCGCAGGGCCGCACGGGCCGGGGAGACGGGTGATGTCCGGGACGCGCCGGATGTCGTCCCGACGAGCTGATCAGAGTCTGCCGGTGGCCTTCATCGCCAGATAGCGATCGGCGAGAGCCGGTGCCAGTTCCTCGGGTTGGGCGTCCACGACGTCCACGCCGTGGCGGCGCAGCCTCGTCGCGATCGCCGACCGGTCGTTGCGGGAGCGCTGCGCGGCCGCCGCGTCGTACACCTGGGCGGCGTCGGACCGTCCCGCCGCCAGCACGTCGACGCGCGGGTCGGACACCGCGGCGAGCAGGACGTGGTGGCGCGACGCGAGCCTCGGCAGAACGGCCATCAGGCCCTCGTCGAGCGCCGACGCGTTCAGGTCGGTGAGCAGCACCACCAGCGCACGCCGTCGCACGCGGCGCTGCACGGTCGCGACCATGGCGCCGGCGTCGGACTCCACCAGCGCCGGCTGCAGCGGTGCCATGGCCTCGACGAGCGCGGCGAGGAGGCCGGTGCGCGAAGCGTTGAACACCCCGGCCCGCGCGACCCGGTCGTGGGCGACGAAGTCGACGTGGTCACCGGCCCGAGACGCCAACGCCGCCAACAGGAGTGCGGCATCCATCGACCAGTCCAGGCGGGGCCAGCCGCTCGGGTCGCCCGCGGTGGGGTCGACGCCCACCCGTCCCGCGGAGGTGCGGCCGGTGTCGAGGACGATGACGATCCGCCGGTCGCGTTCCGGCCGCCACGTGCGGACCACGACGTCGGAGCGCTTGGCCGTCGCCCGCCAGTCGATGGACCGGACGTCGTCGCCCGGCACGTACTCGCGCAGCGAGTCGAATTCGGTGCCCTGGCCGCGGATCAGGACGGGGACCATGCCGTCGAGTTCGCGGAGTTTGGCCAGCCGCGACGGCAGGTGCCTACGGGACAGGAACGGCGGCAGGATGCGGACCTGCCAGGGCACCCGATGCGACGCCTGCCGGCCCGCGAAACCCAGGGGACCGATCGAACGCGCCGTCACGACCGCTGCCCGCTGATCACCGCGTCGATTCGGACGCAGTGTCGTCACCACTCGAAGCCGTTGTCCCACAGCGACGTCAGCGTCGTGATGGCGAGGTTCGGCACGTGCGGACGGCCGCCAGGCGTCGCGAATCACGCCGCGGAACCGTCGCCGTCCACCGTTCTGCACCGTCAGGACGGCATCGACGTGCGCGCCGAGGCGGGCCGTCACCTCACCGGCCCTGCTGAACCGCAACCGGCGTGGGCTGGCGGCCAGCGCCACGTCCGCGGCGACCGCGAGGACGAGCACGGCCGCCAGGACCGCGAACGTCGCCGCGGGCCAGGGCGACAGGCCGACGGGCAGCACGCCGAGCAGTGCCGCCAATCCGGCGCGCCGGGTGAGGATCATCTAGCGGGGCACCGGGACCGCGGCCAGAACGCCGTCGAGGATGCCGTCGGGGGTCGCGCCCTCGAGTTCGGCCTCGGGTCGCAGGGCGATGCGGTGGCGCAGCGTCGGCCGGGCCATGGCCTTGACGTCGTCCGGCGTCACGTAGTTGCGGCCGGACAGCCAGGCCCACGACCGTGCGGTGGAGAGCAGCGCCGTCGCGCCGCGCGGGGAGACGCCCAGCTGCAGCGACGGCGAATGCCGTGTGGCGCCGACGAGGTCGACGATGTAGCCGAGCACCTCGTCGGCCACCAGCACCCGCGACACGGCGTCACGGCCGGCGGCCAATTCGGCCGGGCCCGCGACCGGACGGATCGCGGACAGGTCGCGCGGATCGAAGCCGTGGGCGTGCCGGGACAGGATGGCGATCTCCTGATCGCGCGGCGGCAGGGGCACGTTGAGCTTGAGCAGGAAGCGGTCGAGTTGCGCTTCGGGAAGCTGGTAGGTGCCCTCGTATTCGATGGGGTTCTGCGTCGCGGCGACGATGAACGGGTCGGGCAGCGGCCGCGCCTCGCCCTCGACGCTGACCTGACGCTCCTCCATCGCCTCGAGCAGTGCGGCCTGCGTCTTCGGCGGTGTCCGGTTGATCTCGTCGGCGAGCAGCAGGTTCGTGAACACCGGGCCCGAACGGAATTCGAACTCCGCGGTGCGGGCGTCGTAGACCAGTGAGCCGGTGATGTCGCCGGGCATGAGGTCCGGCGTGAACTGCACCCGCTTGAAGTCCAGTGCGAGCGCCGCGGACAGCGTGCGTACCAGCAGCGTCTTCGCCACGCCCGGAACGCCTTCGAGGAGCACGTGGCCGCGGCACAGCAGCGCGATCACCAGACCGCTGACGACGGCGTCCTGACCCACCACCGACTTGCCGATCTCGGTGCGCAGAGCCAGCAGTGCATTTCGTGCCGCCGCCTCGTCGGGTGGGGTGTCACGGGAGTCGGTCACGACTGGGAGACCTGCCTTTCGATGTCGTCCAATTGGTGGGCGAGGGTGACCAGTTCGGCGTCGGTGGCCGGGGCCGGCCCGAACAGCCGATGTCCGTGGGCGTTCGGGTCGCCGCCGATGCGGTCGGCGACGGCGCGGGCGACTGCGGACGGCGCGGTGGTGGCGTTCATGCCGAGGCGCGGCAGCAGGCGATTCAACGCGCCGGTCCGCAGCGCGTCGGCGGCCCGGTCGCGGGCGCGTCTGGACCGGTAGAGCCGGCCGCGGCCCTCCACCGTCTCGGAGGCACGCACGACGACCGGTAGGTCCTCCGCCACCAGCGGGCCCACGCGCCGGCCCCGCCACAGCGCGGTGAGCAGGACCGCGAGGCACAGTTGCGCGACGACCCACGTCACCCAATCGGGGATCAGGTCGGTGATGGACGCCGACGCATCGGAATCGCCCTCGACGAGGGTCGGCGTGTACCAGACGACGCGTTCCCTGCTGCCGACGAGGTTCATCGCGAGGGCGGCATTGCCCTCCTTGGCGAGGTCGGCGTTCAGCATGAAGTCGCCGGAACCGACGGCGGTGACGGTCCGCCCGTCCCGGGTGTAGCGGGCGACGGCGCCGCCGTAGCAGCGGGTGACGTCGGCACCTTTGATTTCCAAGCCCTTCGCCACGTAGGTGACGGCGGTGTCGAGCCGGGTACGCCCGGCGCGCTCGGCCGCACGGAGGTCGCAGTCGGGATCGCCGCCGAAGCTGGTGTCCGGTCCGACGTCGAGGCCGTCCGCCAGCGCCTCCCGGGCACGGGACACGGGTTCGACGACGAGTCGGTCGCCGGGGATCGCGGACAGGCGCCGGAGTGCGTCGTCGTCGACCAGGAGGTAGGTCTCCGTGAACACCACCAGGGTGTCGGGGCGGGCGTTTCGCTCGACGTCGGCGAGCCGGTCGGCCTCGATCACCTCGACGCCCGCGTCCCGGAGCAGTGACACCAGCGCGAGCGCCCCGTCGGGCGACGTCGATCGTGGGTCCATCCTGGCGCCGGGCCGCGCTCCGGTCAGGAGGGCGGTGGCGGCGGACACCGCCGTGATGGCGACCAGCGCGAGGATGACCCACCTCGCGGTGCGCCAGCGCTGCCCGACCGAGGGCCCGACCGCCGTGCTGCCGAACGTCAACGGATCTCCGCCCAGGAGTCCACCTCGTCGGCCGGTGCGGACGTATCGGCCCGGGACACCGAGCGCCGCAGGAGCCGGTCGTCGAGATCGGCGACGATGCGGTACCCGGCCTCGGTGCCGGGCCGTTCACCATAGGTGACGTCGTTGAATTCGATTGCGGCAGAACGCAAGTCGCCCGTAAGATCGGGCATCGCCGTGGCGGCGTCGCGAGCCAGTTCCGTTGCGGTCCGCCCCGGCATCGGGTCCAGCACCTCAGCCTCCTCGAGGTGTCGCGCGACCGCGCGGAGCCGGTGCCGGATGGCCGCCGCCCACTCGCCGCGCGCCGCGTACTGCTCGGCGGCGACCCGATGTTCAGAGGACGTCCGGAGATGGGAGTCGAACAGCGGGGTGTCGCCGCCGCGGTTCGTCCGCATGGTGCGCGACGCCACCCGGACGGCCACCACCAACGCGGCGAGGAGGAGCAGGAGCAGGACGGTGACGGTGAGCCAGCCGCCGGGGAACGACGCGCCTCCGACCATCAGCCGGTACAGGAGGTCGTCGAGCCAACCGGCCAGCCGGTCCGTCAGCGAACCCGTCGGATAGATGGGTCGGGAGAGTTCCCGTTGCGCGGCGTCGTGGGCGGCGTCGCGGTCGACGTCGAGGGCCGTCACGTCAGGTGTGCGGGGTCTGCGCGGTCAGCCACAGATGGTCGGTGGAATCGGCGGAGGCGTGCGGCGGTGCACCCACACCGGTCTGCAGGACCAGGTCGAACGCCTCGCCGCGGATGCGCCGGTCGGCGTACAGCAGCACCGTCACGCCGGCGGTGAAGGGCGCGGTGATGATCTGGCCGATCGCCGAACCGACCGACAGCAGCACCAGTGCGAGCATCGAATCCGACGTCGACCCGGAGCCGAGGAGCATGACCTGGCCGCCGACGCTGAACGGAATCGACACCGCGCCCGCGATCATGCCCGCCACCAACTGGGACAGCAGCCAGATGCCCAGCACGCGCCAGAAGTCGGGCTTGACGAGATTGAACGATCGCTTGATCGCTTCCAGCACCGGCAGCCGCTCGAGCACCACCAGCGTGGGGGCGAACAGCAGCATCGTCCCGAGGTACACGAACGCGGCGATCGTCGCGAGGACCAGGGGCACGCCGACGAGGAAGCCCGCCGCCGTCCCGATGACGTAGGTGACCACGGCGATCACGCCGCCGACGATGCCGACGATCAGCAGCGCGCCGAGGATTTCCAGGCCGACGATGCCGAAGAGCGCGGGCAGCCTGCCACGTACCCGCTGCCACGCCTCACCGATCGTGATGCTCGAGCCGAAGACCGCGCGCCCCACGACGACGGTGAGCAGGCCGCTGAGCACGATCGCCGACACCGCGGTCGCGATGCCGCCCGCGAGGCTGGAGAGCGACAACCCCACCAGGCTGGCCGTGGACACGTCCTCGGCCCCGGACCCGCCGTAGAGACCACCCAGCGAGGCGAGCGGGCCGATCTGCAGCAGCAGGGCGACGATCTGACTCACCACGACGACGACGGCGGTAAGCCCCAGCGTCGCCTTCGGATTCCCGCGCACGTATCCGAAGGCGCCGTTGAAGAGGTCGGACAGGCTCAACGGTCGCAGTGGGATGATTCCCGGCTTGACGACCGGTGGGGCGGGAGGCCAGTGGCCGCCGGGATGGCCGGGTGGCGGGCCGTACCCCTGCGGCGGGCCGTAACCCGGTGGCGGTCCGTAGCCAGGCGGTGGTCCGTAGTACGGCGGCGGGGGACCGGGCTGGCCGAACCCACCGGCGTCGTTGCTCATGCCCACCATCCTGTCCATGACACCGGCGATTGACAACATTGGTCAACGGGGTGCGAGTCCGCCCGTGGCGGACCGCCGCAGGCCGGGGGCGCGGGCGTACCGTTCCGGTCATGTCGGAACTCAAGGAACGACTCCGGTCGGATCTCACGGCGTCGATGAAGGCCAGGGACAAGCTGCGCACCGCGACGTTGCGGATGCTGCTCGCCGCGATCCAGGCGGAGGAGGTGTCCGGCAAGGCCGCGCGCGACCTGTCGGACGACGACGTCCTGAAGGTGCTGGCCCGGGAGACCCGCAAGCGCGGCGAGGCGGCGCAGATCTACGTCCAGAACGGGCGCGGTGAACTCGCCGCCAACGAGCGCGCCGAGGCGAGCGTCATCGACGAGTACCTGCCGTCTCAGTTGAACGACGACGAACTCGCCCACGTCGTCAACACCGCCATCGCCCAGGTGGCCGAGGAGATCGGCGCGCGGCCGAGCATGAAGCAGATGGGGCAGGTGATGAAGGCCGCGACCGCGATCGCCGCGGGGCAGGCCGACGGCGGTCGTCTGTCGGCGGCGGTGAAGGACCGCCTCTAGCCGGGTTTTCGCAGCTGGTCCCCGGGTATCCGAGCGGGATGACTCGTTACGGATACACCTTGATGACCGAGCAGAGCGGCCCGAAACAGCTTGTCGAGTACGCGGTTTCGGCGGAGCGGGTGGGGTTCGACTTCGAGGTCAGCAGCGACCACTTCTCACCGTGGCTCAGCTCCCAGGGGCACGCCCCCAACGCGTGGACCATGCTCGGCGCGGTGGCGCACGCGACGAACACCGTCGAGCTGTTCACCTACGTGACGTGCCCGACGATGCGGTACCACCCGGCGATCGTCGCGCAGCAGGCTGCCACCCTGCAGATCCTCGCCGACGGACGGTTCACGCTCGGCGTGGGCAGCGGCGAGAACCTGAACGAGCACGTCGTCGGCAAGGGCTGGCCGACGGTGGCCCGCAGGCTCGACATGCTGCAGGAGGCCATCCACGTCATCCGCGAGTTGTTCACCGGCGAGATGGTCGACTGGCGGGGCGAGTACTTCGAGGTCGACTCCGCGCGGCTGTGGGACGTGCCGGACGTGCCCGTGCAGATCGCCGCCGCCGTCTCGGGGGACCGCTCCGTGGACGCCTTCGCCAGGGTCGCCGACCACCTCATCGCGGTCCAGCCCGACAAGGACGTCGTCGACGCGTGGCACGAAGCACGGAAGGGCACGGGCCTCTCGAGTGACGTCCGTGTGATCGGGCAGCTGCCGATCAGCTGGGATCCCGACCGCGACACCGCGGTAGCCCGCGCGCACGATCAGTTCCGCTGGTTCGCCGGAGGCTGGGCGGTCAACGCCGACCTCCCCACCACCGCGGGCTTCGCCGGGGCGACGCAGTTCGTCACGCCCGACGACACGGCGTCCGCCATCCCGTGCGGTCCCGATCTCGACGCGATCGTCGACGCGGTGCGGGAGTACGAGGCCGCCGGGTTCACCGACATCGCGCTCGTACAGGTCGGCGACGAGGGTCAGGCCCGGTTCCTCGAGGAGGCCGCCGAACCCCTGCTCGCCAAGCTGCGGGGCTGAGCTGGATCGGCGTCGCGACGCCCTGCGCAGGTGCCGGCGCCTCCGCGCCCGTCTTGCTCGACGCGGCGGCCTGCTCTTGCGACGTAAGGGGATCGGCGCAACCGCGCATGCCGTTCGGTGACGCGGGCTACGATTCTCGCGCTCGGGCTCGCAACCTCCACGAAGGGCGCTGTCGTCGATGTCGAATGACCCCACGCTGATCGAGCAGGTGTTGCTCGCGGCCAGTTCGCCGGACGCAGAGGCTCGGGTGACGGGACTCGGTCCCGGTGCCGTCGCCCAAATGCTGCTCGACGAGGTGGCCGATCGGGCTGCTCTGCTGTTGGGGCCCGCGGACCGCTTGGTCGTCCAGATCGATTTGGGCTTCGCCGAGGAACGTCTGGGCTACCTGCTGACGCTGGGCGACGGTGCTCCCCGCGCAGAGATCGGTTGGGACGACGAGGCTCCCGCTACGGTGCGTCAGGATCTGGTGGACCTGTTGCGCGAACTCTTCGGACCGGTGGGGCCGTTCGGCGCCACCCGCGAACTGTTCGCCCGGGAACTCGCCAGCGAGGAGTATTCCGCTCCCATCGCCGCAGCGGTTCGACAGATCGTCGCGGCGGTGTCACAACGCCCCAGGGACGTCACCGAACTCGCCGTCAGATTCGGTTCCGACAAGTGGGGCGGACGCTGGTACACCCCGCACTATCAGCGTTACTTCGAGCCGTACCGGGAGCAACCGGTCAAGATCCTCGAACTCGGCATCGGTGGCTACGACTCACCGGACGCGGGCGGGGAATCGCTGCGGATGTGGAAGCACTACTTCCGGCGAGGCCTGGTCTACGGGATGGACATCTTCCCGAAGAACGGTGTCGCCGAGACCCGGGTGCACGTGATCCGAGGAGACCAGGGCGACGAGGGCTTCCTCGACTCCATGGCTAGCGAGCTGGGGCCCTTCGACATCGTCATCGACGACGGAAGTCACATCAGTCATCACATCATCCCCTCGTTCAATGCCCTGTTCCCCCACGTGAAACCCGGTGGCCTCTACGTGATCGAGGACCTCGCGTCCGCGTACTGGCCGGGATGGGGTGGTGACCCCGACCCGTCAGCCCAGTATCGGACCATGGACATGGTGAAGAACCTGCTCGACGACCTGCACCACAACGAGCAGATCCGCAATGGGAACGACGAACGTTCCACGACGGAACTGACGGTCACCGGCGTCCACGTCCACCACAATCTCGCCATCATCGAGAAGGGGCGCAACACCGAGCAGGGTGCCCCGGAATGGCTGCGCGGCATCGACCACGCGAGCGCGTACACCGAAGCGTAGGGCAACGAAAGCGACTGTCGTGCAGTGAAATAGTGTACTAGAGAGGTATTGACCGTGGGCAACGTCGCAGTCACCCTGGCCGAGCGTCCGGAACTGGAGGAGCAGGCAATCGCCGATGGGGACATCTGGCCCGAGTTCAATCTTCACGGCGACACCTACCTACGCATGTGGCCTCGGCTGTCGAAGGACCTGCCGGCGTACCAGTTCTCCATGTGCGATGACGCCACGGGCCGCGTGATCGCCGAGGCGCACACCGTGCCGTGCTGGTGGGACGGCACGCTCGAAGGCCTACCCGGAGGCATCGACGACACGATCGCCGATGCGTTCGACCGGCTGGACAACGACCAGCCCGTCAACACGCTGTGCGCCGTAGCCGCTGAGATCCCGACGGGTGGCCGCGGTACCGGGCTCGCGGCCGAGATCTTGCGGGCAATGGCCGTCATCGCCGTCCGGCACGGCCTGACTCGAATGATCGCACCGGTCCGCCCGACGTGGAAGGACCGCTATCCGATCACACCGATCGAGCGGTACATGACCTGGCGCCGCGAGGATGGATCGCTGCAGGATCCGTGGCTGCGACTGCACGAGCGGTTGGGCGCCACGATCGGACCTGCCGCACCGGCCTCGTACCGCATCGAAGCGTCGGTCGCCGAGTGGGAATCGTGGCTCGGGATGGCCCTGCCCGAGACGGGTCTCTACTCATTCCCCGGCGGTCTCTCACCCCTCGCGGTCGACCGCGAGAAGGACGAAGCCACCTACCTCGAGCCCAACGTATGGATGATTCACGACCTGTCCGCACTGACCGCGGGGTGAGACCACCGGGTATCGGCGATCATCGCGGTTGCGAGGACACTGCGGTGGCGATGCGGTCCAGGGCTTCGGCGTTGACTCGGTAATAGGCCCACTTTCCCCGTTGGTCACGGCTCACCAGGCCGACGTCCACGAGCATCTTCATGTGGTGGGACACCGTCGGCTGACTCAGACCGAGCGGTTCCACGAGGTCGCAGATGCACGCTTCGCCGCCGTGCGACGCGGCGATCAGTGACACGAGTTTGACCCGTGCGGGGTCGGCGAGCGCCTTGAACACGATGGCGAGTCGCTCGGCGGCGGACGTGTCGAGCACGCCGCCGGTGAGCGGCGAGCAGCAGCCTGCGACGTCATCAGAGGTCAACGCCACGCTTGCAGTAGCCACGTCCCCATGGTGCCACACGCATTGACAAACTTCGATGCGTCGCGGAGCATCGTCTCATCGAAGAACGTCGATGAGAGGAGTCCGCGATGTCAGTGCTGCCCGTCGTGGTTGTCGGCGCCGGACCGCTGGGTCTGGCGGCCGCGGCTCACCTGATGGAACGTGGACTCGACCCGTTGGTGTTGGAGGCCGGTAGCCGCCCGGCGGCGGCAATCGAGCAATGGGACCACGTGCGGACCTTTTCGCCGTGGCCCGAACTGGTCGACGCCGCCGCCGCCCGGCTGCTCGAACCGACCGGCTGGACCGCCCACGCGGCAGGGTTCCCGACCGGCCGAGAGTGGATCGACGACTACCTGGCACCGGTGGCGGAGGCATTGGGGCCGCGTGTGCGGTACGGCGCACGGGTGACGGCGGTGTCCCGCCTGGGCCGGGATCGGCTGGTCAGTCCGGGCCGTGCCGAGGCGCCGTTCGTTGTGTACGTCGACGGCGCGGAGTCTCGGATACGGGCGCGGGCGGTCATCGACGCGTCGGGCACCTGGGGTCAGCCCAATCCTGCCGGTGCGGACGGTGTTCCCGCGATCGGCGAACGCGCCGCCGCGGCCTCGGGTGTGCTGACCTACGTTCCGCCGACCCTGCCACACGCCACGGCGCTGGCGGGCAAGCACGTCGTGGTAGTCGGCAGCGGGCATTCGGCGATGACCGCGGTGATCCAGCTCGGCGAGGTGGCCCGCAAGGATCCCTCGACCACGGTGACGTGGGTGCTGCGCCGCGGGGTGTCCGAAGATACCTTCGGCGGTGGCACAGCCGACGAACTGCCCCAGCGGGGCGCCCTGGGCGTGCGTTCCAGGGAAGCGGTCGACGACGGCCGGGTGGCGTTGACGACCGGGTTCCGCACCGAGCGCATCGATCTGATCGTCGGGCGTGCGGTGCTGAGCGCGGAGGACGGTCGGTCCCTGCCGCCAGCCGATCGCGTGGTGGTGCTGACGGGGTTCCGGCCAGACCTGTCGTTTCTGTCGGAGATGCGCATCGCACTGGACCCGATCCTGCAGGCTCCGGTCAACCTGGCCGGCTCGATCGATCCCAACCTGCACTCGTGCGGCAGCGTGCTGCCGCACGGTGCCGCGGAACTGGCCCACCCCGAACCGAACCTGTACATCGTCGGAATGAAGTCCTACGGGCGTGCACCGACGTTCCTGGCGATGACCGGTTACGAGCAGGTCCGCAGTATCGCCGCCGAGCTGGCCGGCGACCACGAGGCCGCTCGCCGGGTCGAGCTGACGCTGCCCGTCACCGGAGTCTGCAACGGAGCAGGCCTTTCCGACGGCCCCGATGGCGAGGACGCCGGCGCCGGGTGCTGTGGGCCCGCGTCGTCCACGCCACGACCGGGGTCCTTGTCGCTGAACCACTTTGGCGGATGACGCAGGCGAATCCCCCTACGGCGCGCACTGCAGCCCGGCACGAGCTGCGCTGGGTGCTGTTCACCTTGTGTGTCACCGAGGTCGTGAGCTGGGGTGTGCTCTACTACGCCTTCACCGTGCTCTCCGAGCAGATCAGTGCCGACACCGGCTGGTCGGCACCCGCGGTGACGGCCGCGTTCTCCGCCGGATTGGTGACGTCAGCACTGGTGGGCATCCCGCTCGGGCGGTGGCTGGACCGAGTGGGCCCACGCAGGATCATGACCGCTGGGTCCGTCCTCGGCGCGCTCTCGATGGTTGCGGTCGTCGGCGCGCCGAACTACGGGTGGTTCGTCACCGCTTGGGTCTTGGCCGGTGTGGCGATGAGTGCAGTCTTCTACGCGCCCGCCTTCGCGGCGCTGACCCGTTTCTTCGGCAGCGACGCGGTGCGAGCCCTGACGGTGCTCACCTTGGTGGCGGGGTTCGCCAGCACTGTCTTCGCGCCGCTGACCGCCGCGATGTCGGAGGAAATGGGTTGGCGCCAGACATATCTCGCTCTCGCCACCGTGCTGGCGGTGATCACCGTTCCGGCGCACTTCTTCGGGTTGCGGCGTCCCTGGCCGTCGGTCACGAGCCACCGTGACCACGTCGAGGCGCCGAACCGGACGGCTCGAAGTCAGCCCTTCCTGGCGCTGGTTGCGGCGTTCGCGCTGGCGGGGCTTGCCTCCTATGCGGTGATAGCCAACCTGGTTCCCCTGATGAGTCAGCGCGGCATCAGCACCGGCGCTGCATCGGTTGCGCTCGGCTTGGGCGGCGCAGGGCAGGTGTTGGGTCGGCTGGGTTATCGGATGCTGGTGCGACGCGTCGGCGTCGTACCGCGCACGGTGATCATCATGGCCGGCGTCGCGGTCACGACCGCGCTGCTGGGAGTGTTCAGCGGTTACGGGGCCCTGGTGGCGGTCGCCATCGGGGCGGGCGTGATGCGCGGCATCATGACGCTGCTGCAGGCAACGGCGGTCACCGAGCGGTGGGGTGCCACCCATTACGGCCACCTCAGCGGAATCCTCAATGCACCGATCATGATTGCCACCGCGGTCGGCCCGTTCGTCGGGGCAGCGCTGGCGAGCCTGCTGGGCGGTTACGCCCCGATGTTCGTCGTCCTCGGGATGATTGCCGGAGCCGGAGCCCTCACGGCGGTGGCCACCAGGCCCCGCTCGTGACCCCATGCCGTTGCGGTCGCGTACGTGGTGACCTTCAGGTGTGGGTGAGCGTGGCGTGCAGACGGTGCACGCGGGCGGCGATGTCGTCGCGGATCAGGCGCATGCGGTCGAGTCCGTCGATGCCTCGGTCGGAGGGTTCGTCGGTGTCCCAATTCTCCACTCGGGTGCCGGGCAATGGATCGAGTCGTGCTTCGCGGCCGAGGGTCACGACGATGTCGACGTCGCGCGCCAACTCGCGGTCCACCGCCGTGGGCTGCTCGGCGGTGATGTCGACGCCCACCTCCAGGAGTGCCTGAGCGGACAGGCCGTTCACTGTCGCGCCGGGTGCGGTGCCCGCAGAATGGACCTCGACGGTGTCGCCGGCGAGCTGGCGCATGAGCCCGGCCGCCATCTGCGACTTTCCGCCGTTCTTGACGCAGACGAACAGCACGGATGGGGTGGTCACGGGGTGTCCTCGGTGGTCGGCACGGCCGGGTCGTGGTCGCGGAAGCGGCGGCGCAGGGCGAGTGACACGTACACCAGTCCTACGAGTACCGGGACCTCGATCAGCGGTCCGACGACCCCTGCGAGGGCTTGGCCCGAGGTGGCGCCGTAGGTCGCGATCGCGACGGCGATCGCAAGTTCGAAGTTGTTGCCCGCCGCGGTGAATGCGAGCGTGGTGGTGCGCTGGTAGCCGAGGCCGATCGCAGCACCGAGCAGGTAGCCCCCGCCCCACATGACCGCGAAGTACGCGAGCAGCGGGAGCGCGATGCGTACGACGTCCAGTGGTCGGTTGGTGATCTGCTCGCCCTGCAGCGCGAACAGGATGACGATGGTGAACAGGAGGCCGTAGAGCGCCCATGGGCCGATCCTCGGCAGGAATTTCGATTCGTACCAGTCGCGGCCCTTGGCCTTCTCGCCTAGCCGGCGCGACAGATAGCCCGCCAGCAGCGGGATGCCCAGGAAGATGAGCACCGACTTGGCGATCTGCCACGGCGAGGTATCGATGGTGGTCTGCTCCAGTCTCAGCCACCCGGGCAGGACCGACAGGTAGAACCAGCCCAGGACGGCGAACATGACGACCTGGAAGATCGAGTTCAGCGCGACGAGGACGGCGGCGGCCTCGCGGTCGCCGCAGGCGAGGTCGTTCCAGATGATGACCATGGCGATGCAGCGGGCAAGCCCGACGATGATCAGCCCGGTCCGGTACTCGGGCAGGTCCGGCAGCATCAGCCATGCCAGCGCGAACATCAGCGCCGGGCCGAACACCCAGTTCAAGAACAGTGAGCTGAGTAGCAGCTTGCGGTCGCCGGTCACGGTGTCCAGGCGGTCGTAGCGGACCTTCGCGAGCACCGGGTACATCATGACGAGCAGCCCGAGGGCGATCGGCAGCGAAATGCCGTCGATCTGAACGCCGTTGAGCGCCGCGTTCGTACCCGGAACCCACCGCCCGAGCAGCAGGCCCGCGGCCATCGCGACGCCGATCCACACCGGGAGGAACCGGTCCAGGGTGGACAGCCTGCCCGCTACCGGTGGTGGGGTGCTTTCGACCGTGTCGGTCATGTCGGTGCTCCCGAGAGGGTGGCGGTGCGAAGATCCAACAGCTCCGCGACGTCGAGAAGCGCCTCCGGCACCACCGCGTAGTAGACCCACGACGCGCGACGCTCCGAGGTCAACAATCCCGCGTCGCGCAACACCTTCAGGTGATGGGACACCGTGGATTGAGCGACGTCGATGCCGCCGGTGACGTCGCAGACGCAGGCCTCGCCGCCGGCATGACCGGCGATCGCGCTGAACAGTCGCAGCCGCACGGGATCGGCAAGCGCCTTCAGCTTCTTGGCCATCTCGGCGGCTGCCACCTCCGTCAGCGGCCGCCGCCGCAGCGGCGGCCTGACGCAACCGCCATCGGCAGTCCGATCCGGATTCGACATCCATCGATATTGACCGACATCGAATCAGATGGCAAGGGCTGGAAACGAGAGAAGACCCTGAACCGGTCGCCGGTCAGGGCCTTCTGTCTGCAGTTCCACGAGTCGGGGTGGCGGGATTCGAACCCACGACCTCTTCGTCCCGAACCACGCCACCTGGGGTTTTGATGACGTTGGGTGCGTTGGCGGAAGCGAGTTTCCCCAGGTCAGCTGCATTGGGACGGTTGGGGTGCGCAGGCGGTGCGAAAATGTACTGCGGACTGACTGCGGACTGGAGGCCACGTCGCGACCACCACCGTTTCTGAGTTAGGCGGAACGTGAACCTTGAAATCAGAGTGTCGGTTTTCAAGGTTGACGCGCTAACCTTGAAATTACAGTTCTGGAATTCAAGCTTGGCGAGTCGAGGTGGAAGCGGTGGACATCGAGGCGCTTCGTGACAGCCCGATCGGACAGCTGGTTCCGATCAGGGGTCATGACCCCCGCCTAGGCGAGGCGTACGAATACGTCGCCTACGTCCCGGACCCCCTACCGTCGAACCTCGAGCTGAAAGCCGAGACTTATGCTGCCGTCATTGACGCCGCCTCGGCAATGGCGCGTGCCGACCAGGCGTCCTCGCTGCTGCCGAACCCAAGCCTGCTCGCCCGGCCGGCCACTCGACGTGAAGCGGTAAGCACCTCCGCGCTGGAGGGCACCTACGCCTTATTGGCGGACGTGTTCGAAGCAGACTTTCTCGACGTCGGGGAACTCACCGGTTCGGTCAGCGAGGTCAGAAACTACGTCACCGCAGCTGAGCGGGCATACGACATGGTGGCCGAAGGACAACCGATATCGGTTCGGATGCTCGAGGATTTGCAGCGCGAACTATTGCGCGGGACTGCCAGTGATGGCTCGCACGCAGGCAGTGTTCGCACCACTCAGGTGTTCATCGGACTCGGCAATCAGCGTGTCATGTCGGCTCGCTTTGTGCCGCCCCCGGCCGATCATCGGCTGCTCGACGGCTTGCGGCTGTGGCAGGACTGGATCCGGGAACCCAGCGCGATACCGACCATCATCCGAGTCGCGGTTTCGCACTACCAGTTCGAGACACTGCACCCGTTCCATGACGGCAACGGCCGTCTGGGGCGTCTCGTTATGGCTCTGCAGTTGATGAGTGCTGGTGAACTGCGCTTTCCAGTCCTGAACATCTCACCGTGGCTAGAGCAACATCGCACGGAGTATCAGGACGGCTTGCTGCGGGTCTCGCAGACTGGCGGATGGGACAACTGGGTGTGCTTTATTTCCGCGGCCATCCATGCTGAGGCCTTGGAAGTCATCGACCGAGTGGACAAGCTTCTTGCACTCCGCGAGGAGTTCCAGGCGATTTTGCACGGAGCTAAAGGGGTCTCGCTCCGGATCGCCGACGACCTGATCGGTTACCCCATGATCACTGCGTCGGCTGCGGCGGCGCTCCACGGCGTGTCCTACCAGGCCGCGAACACCGCTATCACCAAGCTGGTCGATAAAGGGATACTCCGGCAAAGGACTGCGGGACGATACGACCGAATTTTTCAATGTGACGGTGTCCTGGCGGCGCTGGAGTACTGACGTTCGGCCGGGACGGCCCTTTCGGCCTGCGATCCTGATGATGCGCAGCGCAAGATGACAACTGCGAAAGACCCTCGCGGACCTCGCGTGCCTCGTTGACGCTGGTTAGAGTGCGAGCGCCGATGGTGGCAACGGGAGGGCTCGTCGGCGCCCGCCAAACTCGGCGAAGGTTTCGCGAGGCTCGACGTTGAAACACGGCAAGTCCGACGCCCAGCCGGTTCAGGAATTAGCCACAGAAGCGATGACCTCGATCGCGACCGCGGCCGGCACCGACCTCGGAAAGCAATTATTGAGGCGGCACTGCCCCTGATGGCCTAAAGATTCTTCGACGTCAGCTGCCCCTGCAGCCGCGTCGTCAAGAGCGGCGCAAACCACGGTGAGGCCGCAGCGCGATCACCGGCCGATTCGTGACGGCGACGGGCCCCGGCACATCATTCGGATACGGCGGTGACGTAGCGCGGATGAGCGTTAGGCGGGGGCGGCCGATGTTGTTTGGCTGCCCTTGTGCCCTGTTTCTAACCTTCCGCCGCGCCTCTGCGAGGCAGAGTAGTGCGATGGCGCCGCCCACCCGGTTTATGCAAATGGTCGAATCCTCGCGCGACGAGGCATCGCTGGCTGTCCGGCTTTACAACAACCCCTCGGAAGCCCGGTCGTTCGAAGGGTTTGTAGTTCATATGCACCTGGCCTGGCTTTACTTGCTGCACGCCGAGTTGACGCGTGACGGGGTCGACTACCGGTACTGGCACCAGCAGGGCCGCTCCCGTCGGCTGGAGCGGGTGGACGGAGAGCCTAAGCGTTGGGAGTTGGCAAAAAGCATGCGCTACCGCTGGCCGAACGAGAAGGACCCCGTCCGGGCAAACCTCATGTTCTTCATCGGGCTGCGCAACAAGTTTGAGCACCGGTACGCCCGTCAGCAGGAAGCCCTAACGGCGGTGGTGGGTGGTCAAGTCCAGGCGCTTCTGCTGAACTACGAGGAAGAAGTGACCAGCCAGTTTGGCGTCGAACTGTCGCTGGCTACTCGCCTGCGGTTCCCAGTCTTCATTGGCTCGTTCACCGACGAGGGCGAGCGCACTCTGCGCAGACTGCGCGCTCAACTCCCGGCGACGCTACGAACCTTCATATCCGAGTACGACGCCGGACTCGACGACTCGATCACCAGTGACTCCCGCTACGAACTCCGCCTCCGGGTGATACAAGAACTCGCGCCGAAGGACCCTGACGCTCTGGCGGTGCAATTCACCAGATACGACGACATGGACGATGAGCAGCGGGCCATTGTCGAGGCGATCGGCAAGAAAGGCCACGTCGTCGTCCGGGAGCGCCAGCGGGGTGTCGTCGGGCATGGCCTCATGAAGCCGACTAGGGCCGCCAAGGTCGTGCAGGATCGGATCCCGTTCCTCTTCAGCACCGGGCACTTCACTAACGCCTGGAAGCGGCTTGGCGTGCGTCCCCCGGTCGGTAGCCCCCATCCCGAGAAGACCGACGAAAAATACTGCCTCTACGACGAGCGGCACAAGGACTACGGCTACACGCAGGCCTACGTTGAAAAGTTGGTTCGGGAGTGCGACACCGAGGAGGGCTTTCGGAAGGTCCTCGGGACAGCGCCTCGAGATAAGGAAACTGGCACCTGGGTGGGCGAACCGCCGCCTAACGCAACCCCGCCGTGGATAAGGAAAACCGCCCCGCCGATCATCGAGGAGCGATAGCTCCGCGGCCTCAGTTAGGGGTTTCAACGCCTTGGGCAGCGAGTGCGGCCAGTTGCGCATCGAGGCCTTGGGCGGCGGTGCTCACGCGGGCGTACCCGAGAATCGTTGTCACACCACTACCGTCTCATTCGGCTCCGACATGAGGATCTGAGACACGGGATGCGAGACAGGAAACGAGACAAGGCAAGCTGGGACTATGCGGCGGGGAGTGGGCCACTTGTCGGGTGTCCCGTTTCTCTACAAATGAGACCGAGCAGTTGGTTCACGTCGGTAGGCGTCTTGGTCGCGTCAGGAGTAGCCAGGCGGGCACGGCTTGCTATCCGTATCTAGTGATCCGCAGTAGGTTGAAGTCGTGTTCGAAGGCGCGACCACTGAGCAGGCTCTGGCGGTGCTGGCCGCCGCTCACCGGGTCGTCCAACAAGTGCTCGACCCCGCGGACCCCCGTTCTGGACGTGGTGACGGCGTCGTCGTGGCGGCGGGCCGCTTGCTGTTCACCCCCGAAGTATTCGTCGATCCAAAGGCGTTGCCGCGCATCGAGCCCCAGGATCTCGGCAAGGCAATCGGGGCCAACCGTGACCTCGCAGAGCATGCGGCCGCCCTCATCGCCTGCGCTGGCCTCGCCGACGGCGTAATCGAGCCCACCCGTCTGCGACTGGTCGTGGAGTACGCCCATGCCATGCACGTCAGCGACGGCTGGGTGCGCGATGTTCTGCAGGTCGCCCGAGGGCATCTAGCGTGGGCAATGGCCGACATGACGCGACGCAACGCCTCGAACTTTCCCGGGTTCGCCAATCCCGATGACACCTTGGCACCGATGATGCCCTATGAGACGCAGACCGATGACGACAAGCGACTCGCCGAGCGGTTTCTCGTCTTGGAGGGGTTGCCGAAGAACACCTACGGACATCAGTTCTGGGCGCACTTTCGCAAGCACGGCTTCGACTTTCCTGGTCAGCCCAACGCGTTCACCGGTGTGTGGGCCGTGCCGCACGACGGCTTGCACGTCCTGTCGGGGTACAGCACGTCGATTCAGGGTGAGTTACTGGTCAGTGCGTTTACCGGGGGGATGCACCGCCGTGACGCGTTGCGCGCTCAGATCCTGCCGACCATCTTCGAGTGGCATGTCGGTCAGGAGGTCAATGGCATCGGCAAGCAGCAGGGGGCTCTGGATCCGGTCAAGTTCCTGATCAGTTGGCAGCGCGGCGAGGCCGCTACCACCGACGTACTTTCACCGCAGTGGGACTTCTTCGACGTCGTCGCACGTGATTTGGAGGAGCTGCGCTGGACTTACGGCATCACGCCGCTGATGCCCGCCCACGCCGCAGCCGGCACCGAGATCAACGTTGATGCGACCGCGGACCCCTACGCGAACTAGCCCGTGACCCTCGTCGACCACTTCGTCCACGCGGCGATCCCCAACCCGGAGCATGACCGACACCGCAGCCCATGGCAACTCGATTAGGCAAAAGCCGAGACGCGTCGAATGTCTAGAAATGAGACGGACGCTGGCCTCGGTTTCCACACGCCTTCTATTCGGGCCGGGTAGTGATCTGCCCGCAGGACGGCATGATGTGGCGAAACGATCAGGAGAGAACAATGCCAAGTAGTTGGGAAGCCTCGTCTGAGTAAACGGAGTGACGGCATCGCAACCGATGACCCCTACGCGGTCAACCACCCGGTCATCGCACTGGTGACGTCGGCGGGCGGCTTGGATGCGTTGTCGCATGTGCTGGCTCCGCTGCCAGCCGATTTGCCTGCGACCGTGCTTGTCGTTCAACACCACAGCCCGGACAAGACCAGTGCCTTGGCTGAGATTCTGAGTCGACGCACCGCGCTGCCGGTACGCGACGCCGAGGACGGCGACACCCTCACACCGGGCACCGTGTTGATCGCACCGCCCGCTCAACACCTGCTGGTGACCTCCGAGGCCCGTCTCGGGCTGATCAGGTCCGGAGACCTCCCACCCGCGCGGCCGTCAGCGGATCTGTTGCTGGCCACCCTGGCCGTCACCTGCGGACCGCGCGCCCTGGCGGTCGTGCTCACAGGCAAGGGTACCGACGCGCAAGCCGGCATCCGCGCCATCAGGCTCTGCAAGGGAACAGTGTTCGCTCAAAGTGAGTTCAGCTCCGAGCATTCCGGCATGCCTGGCGCAGCGATCGATACCGGACTAGTCCATCGCGTCCTACCACTGCACGACATCCCGAACGCCATCTACGACCACGTTCGCGCCCTCAGCGGATAACCATCGGCAACCCATACCCGGTCTCCAACAATGACCGGTGGCGCATCCCCGCGAGGCCAGTTTCCTTCCGTATCGGCGGGGTACCGACTGCCATCATGTGGCGACATACGGTGACCGAGGGATTGATGGCAGGCGCGGTTGGCGTGGCGGTGATGACCGTGGCGGAGAAGATCGAGCAGCGGCTCACCGGCCGGCCGAACTCCTACGTGCCGGCAGATGTGTGGTCGCGCCTGAGTGGGGCGCAGGACATGTCACCGCGCACACGATTGGCGGCGAACTGGGGCATGCACTACGGGCAAGGGGCCTTGTTGGGCGTGCTGCGCTCGGTGATGTCGGAAGCTGGTCTGCGTGGGCCGCTGGCGTCGGCGAAGTTCACTGTGCTGCGCCTGACCAACGACCAGATCCTGGAGAACGCCACTGGTGTCGGCGCTCCGCCGCAGACCTGGCCACGGCGTGAGCAGGTCATCGACGTGCTGCACAAAGGCGTCTACGCCTTCACCACCGGCGCAGTCACCGACGCGCTCGCCGCCCGCCGCGGACCCTCGCCAGGCCAACGTCACGCCCGTCGACTGCCCGGTCGGCATGCCGACGTCGGGCCCACCACAGAGGCCTACGCAGGGTCGCCGCTGACCGTGACCTACTCGTGGTGCGGCCGACAGTGCGTAGGGCGGCTGGCGGCGAGCGAGCAGATTCTTCCTAGGCAGGAATGGATGCGTGTCGTTGCGGTCCCGGACGTGGCGTCGGCGCCTTGGTGGTGGCTCGGTTGGGCGCCAGTTGGCCAGCAGGGCCAGGACGAGCAGGAGTTCGGCGATGTCGCCGCCGTAGTACATCAGGGACCCGGCACCAACACCTGCTCCTGGGATGTACGCACCACTGGCACTGGCACTGGCACTGGCACTGGCACTGGCACTGGCACTGGCCCTGGTGCTCGGTGCCCCGATGACCCTGCTGCTGCGTTCGATCCCGCGGCGGCACGGCCAAGAGATCGGCCGCATCCTGCGTTCGTTGGCTCGCCCACATCCTGGCCCGACCCGATCGTCACGCTCACCTTGACCATCGGCGCGGCCTGGCCGCGCTCTGCTTCACCCCGCTCTACGCCGCCGCCAGCGACAGCCCCGCACTGCACGCCCTCATTGACCTGCACTTCCTGCTGGTGGGCTACCTGTGCGCCGGGGTCATCGCCGGCCCGACCCCGCACCGAGGCGCCGCTCGGTCTATGCACGCCTGTGGCTGCTTAGCGTCGCGATCGCCGCCCACGCCGTCACCTCCCAACTGATTACGCCGGACTGTTCACCCAAGTCCCCGTCACTGCGGAAGAACTACGCGGCAGGAAAGTCGTTCGCCGCTAGATACCCTACGGGGTATAGTATTGAAAGTGGGGTCGGCGCTGTAGTGGCGTAACCCGGTAAGGTCCGCGAAGGAGTGTGCGATGGTTGCTGATGATGCGAGTATGACGTTGGTGCTCAACCGATTACGTCGTGCGCAGGGTCAGTTGTCGGGGGTGATCTCGATGATCGAGCAGGGCCGCGACTGCAAGGACGTGGTGACCCAGCTGGCGGCGGTGTCGCGCGCATTGGACCGGGCCGGATTCAAGATCGTCGCGACCGGGATGCGCCAGTGTGTGACCGGCGAGGCCCCCGAGGGTACGACGCCGTTGACCGAGGCCGAGCTGGAGAAACTGTTTCTGGCGTTGGCCTGACCTATTGAGAAGGGAGTGAGAGATGGGATACGCCTTGTCGACGACACTGCGCACGACATTCGACGACGCGGTGGCGCGCACGCGTACGGCGTTGTCCGAGCAGGGTTTCGGTGTGCTCACCGAAATCGACATGAAGGCCACACTGAAGGCCAAACTCGGTGAGGACATGGAGAACTACCTGATCCTGGGTGCGTGCAATCCACCGCTGGCGCACCGCGCCGTGACCTGCGATCGACAGATCGGGTTGCTGCTGCCCTGCAATGTGGCGGTGCGCACCGACCCCGACGACGCGGACACCATCATCGTCGATGCCATGGATCCGCAGGTCATGGTGCAAATGTCTAATGCGCCCGGGCTGCGGGAGGTCGCCGACGACGCCGCCGAGAAGTTGCAAGCGGCGATCGCCTCGCTGCAGCAGACCGCGGCCAGCTAGACAGCCACAGACTCCGATGCCGTCCCCGCACCGATGACCATCGCGCTGGCGCTGGCTTTCGGGGCGGTCATCGGGGTCCTGCTGGGCTTGCTCGGCGGGGGCGGGTCCATCATGGCCATCCCGGCCCTGGTCTATGCACTTGGGCTGGACTTCCAACAGGCCGTGCTCATCGCGCTGATCGTAATCGCGGTGGCCTCCGCGGTGGGATCGCTACCCAAAATTTCTGCCGGGCAGGTCAATTGGCGGCTGGCGGGTGTGTTCGCCCTTGCCGGCATCCCGGCCGCGTTCGCCGGTTCCGCCATCGGTGACCACCTACCGCAAACGGTCGTCATGGTGGGGTTCGCCGTGGTCATGGTCGTCGCCGGGATCCGCATGCTGACCGACGCCGACGACACCGGCGGCGCGTGCGAGATCGCTGACGGCGGGATCAACTGGCGCCGCTGCGCACCGCGCTCGATCCCCGCTGCTGCTGTTGTCGGGTTGCTCACCGGCCTGTTCGGCGTGGGCGGCGGATTCCTCATCATTCCCGCGCTGGTGATCATGTTGGGCGTGGAGATGCCGATCGCGGTGGGGACCTCCTTGCTGATCATCACCGCCAACTCCGCGGCCGGCATCGCCTCGCACGCTCAGGACGCCACCATCAACTGGTCGGTGACCGCAGCCTTCGTCGCTACCGCGGTAGCCGGCTCGCTGATCGCCGGGCAGCTCGGCACCAAACTGAACAACACCCGCCTCCAGCACTGGTTCGCCTACCTCGTCTTCGTGGTCGCGGCCTACGTCCTCGTCGACACCCTGCTCCTGCATTGAGGCACAACACCGACGTGACACCCCACCCCCAATTCGAACAAGGAGTTCATCTCATGGACGTGTCCATCATCGAAACCTCCGGTCTCGGAGACCGCAGCTACCTGATCACCCACGGTGACACCGCGGTGGTGATCGACCCGCAACGCGACATCGACCGGGTACTCGACCTCGTCGCCGACCACGGCGTGCAGATTACCCACGTACTCGAAACCCACATCCACAACGATTACCTCACCGGCGGCCTGGAACTGGCCCGCACGACCGGCGCGGTGTACGTCGTGCCCGCCGGCGACGACGTCGACTACCAGCGACACGCCGTCACCGACGGAGACACCATCGACGCCGGGCCCATCCAGCTCCGCGTCCTGCACACCCCTGGCCACACCCATCACCACGTCAGCTACGTGCTGCAGGACGCCGCCGGCACGGTGCACGGTGTATTCACCGGCGGGTCCATGCTGCACGGCACCACCGGGCGTACTGACCTGCTCGGCAGCGACCAGACCGAAACCCTGTCGCACGCGCAGTTCCATTCGGTGCGTCGCCTCGCCGCTGAACTGCCCGACACCACCGCGGTCTATCCCACCCACGGCTTCGGCAGCTTCTGCTCCTCCAGCCCCGCCACCGGCGACTCCTCCACCATCGCCGAACAACGCACCACCAACCCTGCACTCACTCAAGACGAACAGACCTACGTCGAGGAACTCATCGCTGGGCTCTCGGAATATCCGACCTATTACGCCCACATGGGCGTCATCAACAGCCGCGGCCCCGCCCCCGTCGACCTGTCACTGCCGACACCGGTAGACCCCCAGGAACTGCGTCGACGGATCGACGCCGGCGACTGGGTCATCGACCTACGCAACCGCACCGCCTTCGCCGCCGGACACCTCGCCGGCACCCTCGGCTTCGAACTCTCAGGATCCTTCGTCGCCTACCTCGGCTGGCTCTACACCTGGGGCGCCCCGCTCACCCTCATCGGCGACGACCACGACCAAATCCTCGAGGCGCGACGCGAACTCGCCCGCATCGGCGTTGACAACCTCACCGGCTCCGCTACCGGAGACGTCCACACCCTGGCCCACGACACCCCGCTGCGCAGCTACCGCGTCGCCGACTTCGCCGCCCTCGCCACCGAGATCGACAACCCCAACATCACTGTCCTCGACGTCCGCCGCGCCGACGAATACGACAACGGCCACATCCCCAACGCCCTCAACATCGCCCTGCATGAACTACCCGGCCGCGTCGGCGACGTCCCCACCGGTGAAGTCTGGGTGCACTGCGCCTCCGGCTACCGCTCCTCCATCGCCGCATCACTCATCGACCAACCCGACCGCGCCGTCGTCCTCATCGACGACAAATACACAGAGGCCCAGAACCTGAACCTGACGACGTGAGCCTGTCGCCCTCGCAGGTGTGGCTCTTGCGGACATCGCGCAACTCATGCGCCCTCGGAAGGGGGTGTTTCAGGTCTTGCAGGAGCCGTCAGCCGACGATGGGCTCACCACGTCGCGGGGCTGTTGGTTTGGTGGGCCACCAGCTGGCTTCGCGTAACAGTGTGGCGATAGCGGGCACGGTGAGGGTGCGCACGAGGAAGGTATCGAGCAGCAATCCGAAGCCGATGATGAGGCCGGCTTGGATCATGATGGCGACTGAGCCGACCATGAGGCCGAACATGCTGGCCGCGAATATCAGACCAGCTGAGGTGATGACGGCTCCGGTGTTTGCCACGGTGCGCAGGACGCCGACGCGGATGTTGGTCCCGGATTCTTCGCGGAGCCGTGAGACGAGCAGCATGTTGTAGTCGGCGCCGACGGCGACGAGGATGATGAATGCCAGTAATGGTACGGGCCAAGCGATTTCGTAGCCCAGTCCCCATTGGAATACCACAACGCCGATGCCGAGCGAAGCGAGGTAGTTGAGCACGACGGTGCCTAGTAGGTAGAGCGGTGCCAGGAGTGCGCGCAGCAGTAGGACCAGGATGACGCCGACGATGATTATGGTGGCGACGGCCAGTTGTGCGAAGTCGGCCCATAGGAATCGTTGGATATCGGAGTTGACGGCGGGGAAGCCGGCGACGGATACGGTGGCGTCGGCGAGCGACGTGTTGGGTCGTGCGGTGTTGGCGGTGTCGGTGATGCGGCTGGCGAGCTCCATGGCTTCGACGCTGTAAGGGTCGTGGCTGCTTTCGATCATGAACCGCGCGGTCTTGCCGTCCGGTGAGAGGAATTGCTTGGCAACGTCGGTGAATTGCCGGTTCTCGAATGCATTAGCGGGCAAGTAGAAACCGCTCGAGGAGTCGGAGTCCGCCGCTGCGCGTGAGGAATTCTGTAGTTGGGTGGCGATCTGGCTCATGCCGGACAGCATTTCGATGTTGCTGTCGGCCAGGGTGCGGACACCGGTCGCGAGTGCTTGAGCGCCGGAGGCCAGCTGTCCGATTCCCTCCTGTAGTCGGCGGAGGTTGGTGGCCAGGTCGTCGGGATCACCCAGGGCTCCGAATGCCTTGTCCAGCGAGGCGACTGCGTTCTGGACGTTGGCGAGGGTGCCACCAACGGTGGCATTGGTCGCGGGATCGTAGCGGTCCCCGAGGTCGGCGATCTGGTCGAAGAATCCGCTGTCGCGCAGGCTGACCAAAATCTTCACCTGGTCACGAATTTGGGCGCACTGCGGGGTGGCGGCACACCACGGTGAGGTGTTGAGCGCGCCCACGAGTGGATCGAGCTGGGTGATCGCGTTCTGCGCCTGGTTGGCCAGCGGTCGCAGTCCTGGGCCGGATTGGATGGCTTGGTCGACGGCGGGGGCGGTGGCGGAAAGTTGTTGCAGCAGTGGGCGGAACTGGTTGACCTGAGTTCCCGCGGATTGAGCTTGGGTGAGGATTCCGGCCAGTGGCGCGAGGGCGGTGCGCACCGTGCCATCGAGTTGGGCGAGGCCGTCGGCGAGCTGGTCGGCGCCGCCGGTGAGTTTGGCGAGGTCGTCTTTGCGTGAGTTGCCCTCGGCGACCGCGCTGGCCATTTTGTCGCCGATCTGGCCGTTCTGCCAGGCCAGTTCCGCTTGGTCGAGGCGCTCCCCGGTGGGGCGGGTGACTCCGGACACCCTGGTGACGCCAGGGATCTGGGAGACGCGAGAGGCCATCTCGTCGAGATCGGCCAGCCCCCTCCCGGTCCGCATGTCGGTCGGGTTCTCTACGACGAGGAACTCGCTGATGACGACGTCCTTGCGGAAGTGGCGGTCCAGAAGTTGGTAGCCCTGGTTGCTGGCCGTGGTGTCTGGTTGTCCCTTGCGGTCGTCGTAGCTGATTTTGATGGTCGCAGCGGCTGCCGATAGGGCGAGCAGGATGGCCAGGCTGACGATCAGCAGTGGCACCGGACGGCGGACCACGGCGACGGCGACGCTGTTCCAGTAGCGGCGGGTGCGATCGGATTTGGGTTCACCGATGCCGCGTTTGGCGGCTAGCGACAGCACGGGTGGCAGCAGGGTGACGGTCGCCAGAAATCCGAACAGCACGGCGATGGCACACGCGGGGCCCAGGGCGGCGAAGACGCTGAGCCGCGCGAAGACCATGGCCAAGAACGCGAGTGCCACGGTGGCGGCGGACGCCAGGATGACGCGCCCGATGCTGGCGGTGGCGTGGATGATCGCCTGATCAGCGGGTACTTGGGCGCGGCGCTGCTCGTGGTACCGGCTGATCAGAAAAACTGTGTAATCAGTTCCGGCGCCGAGCAGGATCGCCGTCATGAATGCGACGGTGAACTGGGAGACCGGCATGCCCATCTCGCCGAGGGCGGATAGCACGCCGCGCCCAACCGCCAGGCTCAACCCGATTACCAGCAGTGGCAACAGCGCGGTGAACACTGACCGGTAGACGATCAGCAAGATCAGGGCGATCACGCCGGCGGTAGCGATTGAGATCAGCAGCAGGTCGTGCTCGGCGGAGGCGATCATGTCGCTGAAGGTCGCCGGTGGTCCCGTCACTTGGACGGTCGTGGTCGATCCGGTGAACACCTCCGCGGCGATGTCGCGCACCGCGTTCAAGGATTCGGCTGCCGTGGGGTCTCCGAGGGTGCCGGTGACACCGACGGGCAGATACCAGGCTTTGCGGTCGGCGCTGACTGCCTGAGCTTCGGTAATCGGATCGGCCAGCAGGTCCTGCACCAGCAGGACGTGGTCGCCCTCGGCCTGCAACCGGCGCACGAGTTCGCCGTAGCGCTGCCGTGCAGTTGGAGTCAAGCCAGTGGGGTCTTCCATGGCGACGAACACCATGGTTTTCGAGCCTTCTTCGCCGAACGCGGCGCTCATGCGGTCAACCGTCTGCAAGGACGGGGCGTCGCGAGGAATGAGGTCCACCGACTGTTGGCGAACCACGGTTTCCAGCTGTGGGAACAGCAGCGCGAGAACCACCGCGGCACCTAGCCATACCCCGATGACGAGCGCTTTGTGTCGGAGGGTGAACCGGGCCAGGGTCGCCAACCGTTCGCTGTACTCGCGAGTGTCGGCCGGGTCGGTGGATCCGTTGGCGCGCCGACCAGGCCGCTTGGCCTGGCTTGGGGCATCTGCACTGCCGTCGGTCACTTGGCCTCCACTGGTAGCGATACTGCCGGTATCGGTACGCTACCGCACGTAGTGCAAGTGGTGACGGCGACCGGTGGTGGCCTCGCTCAAGAGCGTCATGAGTCGACTCCCCACGGGATTGCAGCGGGCCAGTCGGCCACGAATACCTGCACGGCGTGCAGGGCGCCTCCTACCGCCACCCTCGCCAGTGCCGCACGATCACTGCTGGGAGCAGGAATGACGACAGCCGCTGCCACGTCTCTGAGAACTCGAAGTCCGAGCGTTCTGATCGTCAAGCGCTGCCCTCCGCGGAGTCCTATGGTGGCACGCGCCCCCACTGGTGGCGGATGCCACCAGATTGTTGCGACCTACTGTGGTTTGCCAAGATGGACATGTGCGGACGCGGTCGAAGAGATGGGGCGGGCGTACCGGTGCTGAACGCCGGGCGGAGCGCCGTCAGCGCCTCATTGATGCCGCGACGGAAATCTGGAGTGAAAGCGGTTGGGCAGCAGTCACGATGAGAGGAGTGTGCGCCAAAACCGGCCTGAACGACCGTTACTTCTACGAAGACTTCAAGACCCGCGACGAGTTACTTGTCGCTGCATGGGACGGCGTGCGCAACGAGATGCTCGGTGAGGTTTCTGCGACGCTCGCAGAACGCATCGGGCAGCCGCCGATGGAGACCATCCGCGTGACCATCGCCGCGGTGGTCGACCGGATTGCAGAGGATCCGGGCAGGGCGAAGATTCTACTGGCTCAACACGTGGGCAGTTCCCCGCTTCAGGATCGGCGCGCTGTCGCACTGCAGGAGGCGACACACCTGGTGATCGCAGCCAGTGAGCCACACCTGAGGCCGGAAGCCGATGAAACCGCCCTTCGAATGGACACACTGGTGGCCGTTGGTGGCTTCGTCGAATTGATCACCGCATGGCATGCAGGTTTGCTTGACGTCATCCAGGGGGAGATCGTGGAGCACACGAGTCGGCTTGCCGAGACGCTCGCCGAACGTTATTTGGTCGACGACGCTGGCCTCTAATGTTGTACAGCGGCGTTCAGTGTTCAGTCCGGAATGAAGCAAGCGGAGGCACCTCGACATTCGCGAAGCGCGGCCGGGAGGCGCCAGAAGCTAGCTCTGAGGTTTGGCTTTGGTCGTGGCCGACTCGACTGCGTTCTGCAGCAGCACATAGCTGCCGAGGCTGCCCAGGAAACCTGCGCAGTGCTGAACGAGTTCATCGGTGGTGAACTCGAGTTCTCCGTCGAGCCAGCGGCGCAAGACTTCGAATAACCCACCCACGCCCAATGTCGAGGCCAAATGGGCAACGCCCACTGCGGAGTCGGCGATGTCAAGGTGAAGTCTGGCCTCACGCAATACGAGGTCGGTGAAACCGGTCATCATGTCGCTGCGTAACTCCCGAAGCAGCGGCTCCGTTGCAGATTCCACGAACAAGATCCGACCCAGTCGAGGATCGTTGTTGATCATGCTGACCAGCCCGCGGATCGGCGCGTACGCGAGCACCTCGGGTGGGGCGCCGGCATCGGGGATCGCGTCAACTATCACCTCCTGGAAGGTTGCGTAGAGCTGCTGGTAGACAGCTCGCAAGAGGGCGTCTCTGTCAGGGAAATGCTGATAGAAGTAGCGTGACGTCACGCCGGACTCAGCGCATACGGCAGTCACCGTGGCGGCGGCAACGCCGTGCGTGCCGATCAACTCCATCGCGGCCTCGATGAGACGCGTGCGCCTGTTCCGGTGACGCTCCTCGGCGGACATCCCGCTGTACACCCGCACCGATCGCACAACGCATAGCTTGCCATCTAATTCTGACTAGGCGTAAAGTCAGATCATCAGTGCCCATGACAACAGGAGAACAACATGAGCGACGATTCGTCCACACGGCCCACCACGCGGGTCGTCCCGAAGCCCCGCCGTGTCCGATTCGACATGCCTGCTGGGACCAGCCGGCAGCACTTCGTCGATGGCGACTTGGTGATGAGCCACTTTGTGTCCACCTTGTCGGCCACGTTCCCCGAAGGCGAAGACTTCTTCATCCGGTCAGTCCGCGAGTACCGGGACCACATCAGCGACGCTGACCTGAAGGAGGCGGTCAAGGGATTCATCGCTCAAGAGGCCACCCACCGGCACCAGCATCGGCTGCTCAACGATCGCCTTCAAGCGATGGGCTATCCCACCGAGGGGATCGATCGGCATATCAAGAAGTTGGTTGGCCGACTCGAGAAGCGTTTTTCTCCCAAGATGCGCCTGGCTGTGACGGCAGCCCTCGAGCACTACACGGCGACATTCGCCGAGATCATTCTCACCAGCGACGAAGCTCAAGAACTGATCGGCTACACCGAGGTGCGGCCGATTCTGCTTTGGCACGCACTGGAGGAATGCGAGCACAAGGCCGTCGCTTTCGATGTCTACGAGACGGTCGGTGGAAGCGAACGCACCAGGGTCTGGGGAATGCGGATCGCCAGTCTCCTATTGTTCACCGAGTTGGTCATCCAGACCACCCGCTCTCTGGCCGGCGATCGTGCCGCCTACAACCCGGTGCGGTTGCTGCGCAGCCTTCGAGCCTTCCGTCATAACCCGCTGTTCAGCCGAGCAGCGATTGAGCGCTTCCGTTCCTACACCCACGCCGGGTTCCATCCCGACGACTGGGATAGCGCAGAAATCCTCGAACGTTGGACCAAGGAACTCTTCGACGCCGATGGCGGCCAACAGCTACGGAGTAATGTGTAGGTCGACAAGTACTTTTGTGGTGAAAGCCGCCATATGGAACGACCTCTTCACGAAGAAGTGCGTTGCGCCGTGGCCGCATCGCGCGTTCAGGCATTCCGCTGATGCGGGCGGAAGGGCCATTACCGCCGTCCCGCGAGCGTCCGAAGACGTCCCGGCAAATCTGGACACAAGTTGGCGCCGTGTCAGCGGGCGCGCATGTCTTCTACGAATTGCTGTCCGGAGTTGCGATGCCGTTCGCGTCGGTGATTGGTCCGGTGCCGGCAGCGACGGGTTGGGGCATGAGCACCGCAGTAGTACTTCGCATGGCGGAACGTGCCGATAAGCGTCACGAGGCTGTCCTCGGTGTTGTGAACGGCCTGTTCCTGACGACCGTGTTGGCTCACTTCATACACTGGCCGAAGCGCTGGAGATTTGGTGTGCCAAGCCTGTCCGAGTGCGAAGGACTATGCGGCCCAATCCTGGTGCCTTACAACGGTATTCTCTACATTTCGGGACTCAGTGCTGTAGCCGGATTGCTGGAGAATGGTCGCCGAGGTGCGGTCCGTGGTGCGATCGTCCCGCTGGTGGGTGTTCCAGTTCTCCTTCGACTGCAGCGGATGGAATTCCGTCGGCTCAGGCTTCAGGCCCGGCGCAATCCTCGGTGGTGGAATCGCCGTCTGCAGATGCAACCGCCCGACCGTTCGACATCGTCAGATCCCGACCAACAGGTGCTAGGGGCAGAGTCATAGCACGGAGTCGACATGGCGAGCCGATCACCCTTCAGTCAACGGAGGGTCGAACTCCGTCAGGGGGCCATGCTTCGAGGCCGTCTTCTAGCGGCACGTGCAAGGACCGCAGCAGCGCTGAGAACAATCTCCAATTCCCGATCGCGGCGACGAGTTCGACGAGGACGGCCGGGTCCCCGTGCAACGCGCGCTGACACTCAGCCCAGGTTTCATCCGAGATGGTGCCGTCACGCAACGTCTCGTCTGTCGCCGCCAGTACCGCCCGCTCGGCTTCGCCGAAGTGGCCGGCGTTCTGCCAGTCGCGCACCCCGAGCAGGTCGCGTTCGGGCACTTCGAGCAAGCGGGCAACCCTCCAGTGTTGCGTCCATTCATAGACCGAATCAGTGACCCAGCCGATTCGCATGATGATCAGCTCCCGTAAACGCGCATCCAGCGCGCCTTTCCACAGCAACGCCTCCAGCATTCCATGCAATGCGACGGCCACAGGGGGCTGATGAAGCGCGATCCTGAAAACAGACAGTTCAGCCATGGCGTCCGGAATCCCGCATTGAGCGGCGCGCTCGCGGGCATCTGTCAGGGCAAGCATGTCAACCCGGCTTTGGCTGCTCACGGTGGATCCTTCCGGTTGGGCGCTAGTTGGCGCTGTCAGGCGATCGGCACAAAGACGTTGTGCAGAGCGGGAACCCGGTCCGGCTCGTTGCCGGCCAGAAGGTCGAGCAGCCCGGGCAGGCCGGCGAAACCGGTGATCTCGCGGTGCAATTCTTCGAAGGGCCAACGCCTAGAGACCAGCAGCTCGATGGCGCTCTGGTAGGCGGGGTAATCGACCCCCAACGAACCGAAGATGCGTAGTTCTTTGAATACGAGCAGGTCTGGCTCGAAGCCCGGCGCTCCTCCGCCGCCGCGTGTGCCCGCGACCACCACGCGTCCGCCGGGCTGCGCGAGTGCGACGGCGTCCGCGAATGCGGCTGGCGCCTTCGCGGTGACGTCGACGACGACATCTGCGAGCCGGCCGGTCGCCATTTGCAGGGCCTGCGCCGGGTCGTCTTCGGTGACGTCGATGGTCAGGTCCACGCCGAACTGGTGGGCTGCGGCTAGCCGAGTTCGGTCGCGAGGGCCGACCCCGGTCATCGCGACGAATGCCGCTCCGGCCTCCTTGGCGGCTACGGCAGCACAAATCCCGCGGATCCCTGGTCCGAGGACCGCGACGACGTCGCCCGGGCTTGTCTCGGGCAACATGGCAGCCCATTTGATCCCTGCGCCAAGCGGATTGAACAACGTCGCGACGATCGGGTCGAGTCCGTCCGGGACCGGCAACAACATGGAATCGAACGGCAGATGCAGGTGGGTTGCGTAGCCTCCCCACAGGCCGGGCGGGATGTTGGCGTCGACGAAGCCGAACATGGTGGCGAGGCCGTTGCTCGAGCACCTGCGATACTCGCCGCGGCCGCACGAGTCGCACTCCCGACACGATCGGAACACCTCGACGGCGACTCGCTGACCCACCGAGACGCCCCAACGCTGGCGCGCGGCGTCACCGATTCCCTCGATGACGCCGATGATCTCGTGTCCGGGGATGAAGGCGAACCCCGTCGGCAGGTGTCCGCTGAACTGCTCGTGGTCGGTTCCGCAGAGCCCGCACGCCTCGATCCGCAGGAGACCGGACTCGTCGTCGATGCGCGGCACCGGAAGATGCCGCCGTTCAAGGGTGCGCGGCTTGGTCAGCACGAGCGCGTCGGCGTTCACGACAGTTCGAATTCGACGTGTCCGTCGGCCTGCCGCACGGCGACTTGGTGTCCGACGCACATGTCTCGTGACATTGCCACCGCCACCTCGGCATCGTCACTGCGCGCCGCGACGCGGCGGCCGTCGGTCATGCGCGCGAAAATCGGCACCCAGGAGGGGCCTTGGTCACGGTCGTGCACGACGGTGTATCCATCTATGGTCGCCTCTCCGGATGCGTCGGCGGGAGAAGCGACCGGGAGGGAGGTGCCGTCGATCGCAGACTGCGCATCGGCCATGTCCGGAGTCTGCCATCCCGTTGGCGGTGGGGTCGCCGACCACAGACCCAGCGAGTGCTTTGTGATGTACCAGCCCAGTCCGGACACGAGCCCGACGGCGTCCGGGTCGCTCCTGCAGCGTCGCACCATCTCGACGATCGAATGGCTGACATAGTTGTTACCCGGCCCTCCGTGGTAGGGCAGTCCGCCGGTCACCGTGAACCCGCGGTCATCCGCCGGGTCGAGATCCAAGGCGTCGATCGCCGCCTCGACCGCGGAAGGAAAGCAAGAGTAGAAATCGAACCATCTGATGTCGTCGATGTGAAGTCCACTGGCCGCCAATACCGCCTTGCCGGCGGCCCTTATTCCGGCGGAACGACCCAGATCAGGCCGCTGAACCGGGAAATACACGTCGTTGCATGTGGCCGACGACCACGGGAAGACCCAACGATCACTGGGCACTCCGAGTTCCTCGGCGACTTCGGCGGCCATGATCACGAAAGCGGCAGCCATATCCACGGCAATGATGCTGTTGAGCAGCTTCGGATACGGCTCGCACACCATCCGGTTAGCCGGGGAGACCGTGCTGAGCTCGTCTGCGCTACGGGCACGCGGAAACCAGGCCTGCTCGGGATGTCGGGACGCCTCAACCGTGAACGGAGCCATCAAGTCACCCAGCCAGCGGCGCTGTTCGTCGAATGTGCGGCCTGATCGGGCCGCGATCGCGGATTCGAAGATCGGGTACACCTCGTGCGGCCAATGTAACCCGGCGCCCATCTCGGCTTCGCTCAGTCCCGGGCGGGTGTCACCGAGTGACTCGTCCTGTGCTGCGACGGGTTTGGGCTCCAAAAGTGCGCTACCGGATGCGACTTTGCGTGCTGACGCGCCGCTTTCCGCTCCGACGATCAGAGCCGCGTCGCTGACGCCGCGCCAAATGCGGCGGCCGAGGACCTCGACCAGATACTGGGGGGTGTTGCCGCCGACCGGACAACTGATGCGATGATTCGGCGTCAGTCCAGTCGCTTCGGCAATCCTCGACGCGGGGTTGTCGCGTGGGATCATCAAGATTCCGGGCGTCGCCACGGTATCGATGCGATGCCCGATCGCGGCCGACGCATCATGCAGTGCTCGACGCGCGGCCTCGGCGGCCAAATCGATGGGATCGACGGTGCCTTCACCGCGATGTGTGAGTTCACCGACGCCGACGACAACTGGAGTGCGTGGTGGGATGGCCAACGGTCAGATCACGCTCATCGTCGAGGTCTTCTATGCGACACGACTGCGATATTGTCACATCCGTTTCCATGCGACAACCGCGGGTGTTCGACAGAGCGAGTCCCTTGACAGGGCATACTCGTACCCGTGACGAAGAGATCGTTGCGGCGGGGCGACGCGACTCCTGGGCGAAACCGCGATATGGCGCGCGATCGCCTACTAGACGCCGCCGAAACGTGCCTGCAAGGCAAGGGGCTGTCGGGCACCACGATGGAGGATATCGCCAGGCAAGCGGGCGTATCGCGCGCCACGGTCTATCGCTACTTCGCGAGTCGCGAATCCGTCGTATCCGGTGTCATCGTCCGCGCAGCGGAACGCTACCTGCACCGCACCAGCGGACGGATCTTGGCGCACACCGACTTGGGCTCTGCCATACTGGACTTCGTTGCAGTCACGGTGCGCGCGGCACGCCGCGAACCGATAATCGGCATGCTCTTCGCCAGCGACGATGAACTCGCCGGCGTGGGACTGGCCGAGGGAACGTCGGTGGCGCTGTTCGAACTCGTCGCCGAGTTTCTGCGACCCGTGTTCGCCGCACACTGGCATCAACTCGAAGCCGGCGTTTCGGTCGATGACGCCGCCGAATGGATTTTGCGCATCATCCTCAGCTTGCTCTCGGTTCGCGGCCCCCGGCACCGCAGCCCCGAAGGAATCGACGCTTTCTTGCGCCGATTCCTGCTTCCCGCGCTACTGGCCGACACTCACAGTTGCATTGCTGCGACAACTGCGGAGTAGTGTCTCAGCGATGGCATCGGTATCGCTGAACGAAACGAGGCGCTGACCATGGACTTCCCCCAGTTCAACAAGCAAATAGCCGAGGAGCTCCAGCACGCGGGGGGAACCTCGGGAGGGCTCGCCAAGTACTTGGACTTCCGCCACATCGAGTTCTCCGCCGGGAGACTGGTAGTGGAAATGGACGCCCGAGCCGATTTGTTGACTCCCTTCGGCACTCTGCATGGCGGATGCCTGTCAGCGATGGTCGACCACTGCTTGGGCGTGGTGTTCTATCCGGTGATCCCACCTGGGTCATGGGTGGCCACAACCGAATTCAAACTGAACCTCCTACGTCCGGTGTCCAGTGGAGTCTGCGTTGCGGTCGCCGACATCATCGCGCTGGGTAAGCGTAGCGGCGTCGCCAGGATCGACATCACCAATACGGGACGCCCGGTATGCGCCGCACAGGGAACAGTGACCGTCGTCGCCCAGAGCGCCTCGTGATCCGGTCGCGGAACGAGAACGCTGCCCAAGGCGACCATCGAGGACACAGCAAATGACCTCAACGTTCGAGCGCGTCCGCAACGAAGACGGAACCGCCCTTGCAGCCGATGTCTACCGACACGAATCCGCCCGCGCGGTCGTCATACTGCTGCACGGCGGTGGACAGAACCGCCATGCCTGGGCGACTACGGCGCGCCGCTTACACGCGCGCGGGTATACCGTCGTCGCTTACGACGCCCGCGGTCACGGCGACAGCGAGTGGGACCCCGATGGTCGATACGATCTCGACCGACTTGCATCCGACCTGCTGTCCATTCGCCGATATGCCAGCGATGGCCGCCCGCCAGCTGTCGTTGGCGCATCCTTGGGCGGCATGACGGTGTTGGGAACGCATTTGGTGGCGCCTGCCGATCTGTGGGGAGCCGTCGTACTGGTCGACATAACTCCGCGAATGGAGTTTCACGGAGCACGCCGGGTCGTGTCCTTCATGGGCGCCCATCCCGACGGATTCGATACACTGGACGCGGCCGCGGACGTCATTGCCCAGTACAACCGGCATCGCGCTCGGCCCAAGAACTTGGACGGCCTCCGAAAGGTCTTGCAGCAGCGCGACGACGGTCGGTGGATCTGGCGATGGGATCCGGCGTTCATAGCTTCCAACTTCGAGTTCCTGCAGGGCGACCCAGCAACTGGTGCCAAAGAATTCGGCGCCATAAGCGACCTTCTCATCGAAGGGGCCCGCCGGGTGCGAGCACCAACGCTTCTCATTCGCGGCGTTCACTCCGACGTGACGTCGCAGCAGTCGGTCGAGGAGTTCCTCGAAGTCGTACCGCACGCCGAGGCTGTCGACGTTTCGGGCACGGGCCACATGGTTGCGGGCGACGACAACGACGCCTTCGCCTCGGCAGTCGCAGATTTTCTCGACCGCACGCTGAACGACTCGTCGGACTGAGCGTCATTCAGGGCCCTGCGATGGCCGCGGCCCGGCCACTCTGGTTCGTTGTCGAGGTGTCAGAACTACCTCCATGAACGGAACCCCGGCGGCGCAGTATCGGCGCATCCGAAGGCAGCGATGCCAAACCGTGTGGTTCGACCATCGCCTGGGCCGAATTATCATTCGAACCGAAGCATTTTGCTGGTGGGCGCTGTCCAGGTCGGATCGAGCGGTCGGAGTTCTCCGAACCAGTGCCCGCACACCTTGACGATCACACCCGCCGCCGGGGCGACCCGGATCAGATCGGCGCTGCTGTTGGGATCTTGGAGTCAGTCGACGGCCGGGGGCGAGTCCAGAGGGGAGCCTACTGCTATCCAGGCTTCAGCTTCGGTATGCGGGAGGCGGGCGGGCATATCCGGCGCCCGATTCGACCACCTCGTCAGAGCGGCGGGCGTTCCTTCGCATGAGCAGTTCCGGAAACTTCGTGGCCGAAACGATCGAGAAAGTCGTCTATTGCGGCCAGGGCGGTGCTGATCGTTCCTCGCAATGGGGCTGCTCCGGCCGCGAAGGCCGCAAACAAGGTTATTGCGAGCAGACAACTCATGCCTCCGCCTTCCTCGTCACGCGCAGCCGTTCGCCGTGGCCCACAGCAATGGCTCGTTCGGCTGCTGAAATGGTAAAACGTGGCTCACCGCTCCTTAACAGCGTAGATACCCGGAGCCGCGATCGGTATGTCTCGAAGGGTCGAACCTGCGGGCGTCTGTTGTCTCGCAAAGACAAGTAATCGAGTACGGTCGCAGCTGTGCTTGATTCATCCGAAGTTCAAGACACCCCCGGTCACGCGGTTCATCACCTATTCCGAGACCTCGGCGACCTCGTCAGAGAATTGCCCGAGTCCATACATGGCCTTCTGATTGAGCAAGTTGCCGAACTCGCTGCCGATCAACAGCTCAAAGAGCTACTGAGTGACACCGTCGCCGCGAACGTAGACACTTGGTTCTCCGTCGTCCGTCACTCGATCCCGTTCGACCGCATGGAGTCACCGACGGCCGCCCTTGAACACGCCCGGAGGATGGCGCAACGCGAGGTACCCGTCAACGCGCTGCTGCGGGCATACAGGCTCGGGCACCAGTATGGATTGAACCTCATCATCGCTGGCCTTCGGAGCGCGGACCTACCGCCCGAGGAGAAATTGGCGCTCATTGAACACATCACCCGTGTGTCTTTCCGCTACATCGACTGGATGTCTGAGCAGGTCTTGGAGACATATCAGACTGAACGCGCGGAGTGGGACGAGAGCCGACGAAGTTTGCGTGCACAAGCCATTCGAGAGATCCTCGACGGACGCGACGTAGACCTGACCGAGGCGTCGTCGGCTATGAGGTACTTCTTGGGCGCAACGCATGTGGCTCTCATGGTATGGCTCGACCGAGATGCGGGCGCCGACACCGACGAGTTCATCGCCATGGAGCGCTTCATGCAACACGCGGTCTCCGCCACTGGAGCGAAGCAATCGGTCTACTTCTCCATCGACCGCCTCGTCGGATGCGCATGGATGACGGTTCACCGCCCGTCGGACCATTTATCGCAGCTGCGCGACTTCGTCCGGGCTCAACCTGACGGCCCAAGACTTTCCGTCGGTGAACCACTTCCGGGGATTGAAGGCTTCCGTCGCACCTACCGACAGGCTGAGCAGGCCCGTGTGGTCGCGATGGCAGCCGACGGCTCCTCACGGCACCGGATCGTCGCTGCACGAGATCCCGGTGTGGCCCTGGCCTCGATGCTGATGACCGATGACGCGACTCTGAAGGAATGGATTCACGATGTGCTGGGCCCGTTGGCTCAGAACACTGCATCGGACCAGCGTCTACGAGACACGCTGAGGGTGTTCTTGCGTGCCGGTTCCAGCTTCAAAGCCGCGGCCAACGAATTGCAGATACACGCCAATACCGTCAAGTATCGCGTAAATCGAGCACTCGAGCGCCGCGGTCGCCCGATCGCCGCGGAACGATTAGACGTCGAGGTCGCCCTACTGATGTGCTATTGGCTCGGCGAAGTAGCACTGAACCCAACACAAGCCTTGGGGCGGTCCTAGTCGTTCGTGTCCCGCGAACGCCCTTGCTGCGTAACTGTGCCGTCTACTGACGAACACGCCGAATCTGAGGATGGTCAGCGCGACGATCCGGCGCCGCCCGGCCTGATAATCCGAGTTCGATTCATGTTTCGACGCTGCCGCGGGGCTCTGCTGCGGGCAGGCTGATCGAGTGGAGTCGTCGATCGCCGCCGTACGGAGCTGAAGCACCCCTTTCACCGAAGCTCATCGACGTCAGACACGCTCAAGCACCCATCGCGCAAGGCGACAGGCGAGTCGTGGCGCAGGTTGCGACTTGTCGGCCCAGACAACCAGGAGGCATAAGAACATCCGACAAGTGGCGCGCGTGGTCTTGCCACGCGCTAGACGTTAGCGACAATTAACATCTTCATCTAGTTGCAGCGGTGACCGCGGTTACTCGTCGCGACAACACTTCCCAAACCCGCGCTCCGCCTCCGGTGTCGTGCCTCAGCGCTGGACGACGCCGCCCTCGACACCGGTGAATCGCTTGCGCAACTCCGTCTTGAGGAGCTTTCCGGTGGCGTTGCGGGGCAACTCGGGAAGGAGGTGCACCTCGCGCGGGCACTTGAAATGCGCCAGCCGTTCGCGGCACCAAGCGATCAGTTCGTCGGCGCCGGGTTCCTGTTCGGCGGCTGGGTCGGCCACCACCACGGCGACGACGCGCTCACCCCACTTGTCGTCCGGACCGCCGACGACCGCGGCGTCCAGCACACCGGGGTGACGGAACAGGACCTGCTCCACCTCGATGGGGTAGACATTTTCCCCGCCCGAGATGATCATGTCCTTCTTGCGGTCGACCAGCGTGATGTAGCCGTCGGCGTCGATCCGGCCGAGGTCGCCGGTGTGGAACCAGCCGCCCCGGAAGGCCTCGGCAGTCGTCGCCGGCTTCATCCAGTACCCGACGAACACGTTGGGTCCGCGCACCAGGAGTTCGCCGACGGTGTCGACCGGGACGTCCCGGTCGTCGGCGTCCACGATACGGGCATCGACGTGCATGGCGACCCGGCCGATCGACCCGGCCCGCGTCGTGATGTTGGCGGCGTCCAAGACCGAGACCATCGGTGCAGTCTCGGTCATCCCGAATCCCTCGGTGAAGGGGACGCCGCGTTGCTGCATGAAGTCGATGACGGTCAACGGCACCGGCGCGCCGCCGCCCATGGCGAACCGCAGCGCCGAGAGGTCGTAGGAGTCGAAGTCGGGCACCTGCGTCAGCGCCGACCACATCGCCGGCACCATGAATTGCACGGTCGCTCGGCTCTTTGCCATCGCCATGAGCGTGCCCACCGGGTCGAACGACGGGAGGATCACGCTAGTCCCGCCGACGTAGAGCAATGGCAGCGTATGCACCCCGAGCCCGCCGATGTGGAACATCGGGGCCACGGCCACGGTCACGTCGCTGCCGTTCAGGCCCTGATCGGTGCCCAGAACGTTGACGGCGTTCCACAGCAGGTTGTCGTGGGTGAGGATGGCGCCCTTCGGGCGGCCGGTGGTGCCCGAGGTGTACATGATGAACGCCGGGTCATGGCCGTCGACGTCGTTGTCGAGAGCCTCGGGGGCGCCGCCGGAGAGAAGGTTGGCGTAGGAGGTCTCGCCGTTGGCCGCGGCGCCCCCGGCTCGGACGGTGTGCCGGACCCGGACCCCCGGCTCGGCCAGCGCGCTGACCGCGGCCGCCGCGAGCGGGTGGTGGAAGATCAGCGTGTCGGCGCCGGCGTCGGCGAGGATGTAGCCGATCTCCGGGCCGGCGAGCCGGACGTTGATCGGGATGGTGATGGCGCCGATCTTCGCGCAACCGAGTAGGACCTCCATGAACTCGACCGAGTTCACCAGGAGCACGGCCACTCGGTCCCCCTTGCGGACGCCAAGACGCAGCAGGTTCGAGGCCACCTGATTGGTGCGCTGTTCGAGTTGGGAATAAGTGAAGCTGGTGTCACCGCAGACGAACGCCGTGCGCTGCCCGTTGAGGAAGGCCCGTTTGGTGACCCACTGACCGATACCGCGATCCATGGCGTACTCCTCTGCCGCCGCGTCGGCGGCTCCTGCTAGTTGAGAATGGCTCGGTGGGGCAGCGCCGGGGCCCTGAGGGCCACTCGGTCGATGCCGTCCGCCCATGTCCATCGGAACGGACACGATCGGATGAAGGATGCTCAGTACGAGCGTGGCAGGTTGAGGCTGTGCTGTGCTACGTAGTTGAGGATCATCTCTCGGCTGATCGGCGCGGTCCGCATCAGCCGTGCCGGGCCCCAGAGAGTGGCCAGCCCGTACTCGGTGGCCAACCCGTTGCCGCCGTGGGTCTGGATCGCCTGGTCGAGGGCGAGGATGCCCGCCTCGGCCGCAGCGTATTTTGCCATGTTGGACGCCTCCGCCGAACCGGGATCGCCGGCGTCGTGCAGTGAGGCCGCGCGCTGGGTCATCAGCCGCGCCAGCTCGAGCTGGATCTTGGCGTGCGCAAGCGGGTGGGACAAACCCTGGTGGGCTCCGATCGGCACGTCCCAAACCTTGCGCTCGCGCGCGTAGGCAGAGGCCTTGTCCAGCGCGTAGCGGCCGATGCCGTTCCCCAGGGCGGCGCCCATGATCCGTTCGGGATTGAGGCCCATGAACACCTGACGCAGACCGTCGTTTTCCGCGCCGATCAGGTTCTCGGCCGGCACCCGTGCGTCGTCGAAGAACAGAGTGAACTGCTTTTCTGGTGTAACGGCCTGCACCGGGATGAGGGTCTTGGTCAACCCCGGCGCGTCGGTCGGGACCACGACCAGGCTCAGCCGTCCGCGTCCGCGATCATCCGTCGCGGTGCGGGTAACGACCAGGATGGCCTCCGCCTCGTCGACGCCGGAAATGTAGTACTTGGTGCCGTTGAGCACCCAATCCCCACCGACGCGCTTGGCCTGGGTGGAGATGTTGTGCGAGTTCGAGCCCGCATCCGGCTCGGTGATCGCGAACGCCATGATGACCTCGCCGCTGGCGATGCCCGGCAGCCAGCGCGCCTTGAGTTCGTCGCTGCCGAAAGCCTCGATGATCGTGCCGCAGATGGTGGGGGAGACCACCGTCATCAGCAGCGGGCAGCCGGCCGTGGCCAGTTCCTCACCGACGATCTGCATGTCGTAGATGCCGCCGCCGCCGCCCCCGTACTCCTCGGCGATGTTGACCCCGAGGAACCCCTGTTTCCCCACGGCGTGCCAGAGTTCCGAACTCTTTTCCCCGCCGAGCGACTTGGCCACGTAGTAGTCGTGCCCGAAGTCCTTGGCGATCTCGGACACGGCCTTGCGCAGCGCTCGCCGCTCCTCGGTCTCGTGCAGTTCCATACCGCTCTCCTACTTCGATGTCACCCGCCACCGGGGCCGGTGACGGGTCGGATGGTGTCAATCCTGGTCTGCACCGGCGGCCGCTCCGACCACCGCGAGGGCATCGCCGGTTGACACTTGCTGACCCACCTCGACCGAAAGCTCGGCGACGATCCCGTCGATCGGGCTGACGATGGTGTGTTCCATCTTCATCGCCTCCACCACGACCAACGCCTGCCCGGCCGTCACGACGTCGCCCGCGGCGACGGGCAGCCGGATCACCGAACCCGGCATAGGCGCCGTCAGGGAGCCCGCCGGCTTCAGCGCGCTCGGGTCCAGGAACCGTGGTACCTGGGTAAACGCAGTGGACCCGGCAGGGCTGTCAACGTAGGCAATGTCGGCGTCGAGGACGACGTCGTAGGCGCGCCGTACCCCGCCGGTCTCCAGGACCACCCGGTCCGGCCGCTGCACGAGCACGCTGACGTCTTCGACCGGCTTGCCGTCGACTTCGACCTCGACGCCGTCGCGGAGCAGCGCATAGCCCACCCGTCGCTCCCGGCCGTCGGCGGTCAGCCATCCGGTGGCCTGCAGTTGGGACGGGTTGTTGCGCCACCCGACAGGCAGGGTCGGCTGGACGGGGGCCGCCGCGCGGCGTCCCGCGACCTGGGCGAGTGTGGCCGCGACGGCGTGCAAGCCCTCCCCGTCGCTGTCGATGAGGGCTGCGCCGAGGCCGGCCACGTCGTGGCGGTCGAGGAACCCGGTGTCGGTGCCGCGTCCGGCGAACTCGTCGTGGCGCAGAACGCGAACCAGGAGATCCCGGTTGGTGGTGAGTCCGTGGATCCGGGCGCCGGCGAGCGCGGCGGACAGCGCGCCGAGCGCCTCGGCGCGGGTGGGCGCCCAGGCGATCACCTTGGCCAGCATGGCGTCGTAGTGGTGGCTGACCACCGAGCCGTCGCGCACGCCGGAGTCCACCCGGACCCCGACGTGGTTCGGGATCTGGATGGTGCGCAGGGTCCCGGTCTGCGGCAGGTAGCCCTTAGTGGGGTCCTCGGCGTAGAGCCGGGCCTCGACCGCGTGGCCGGTGATCCGCGGCTTGCTCACATCGGCGGGCAGTGGCCGACCCATCGCCACCAGCAGCTGCAGGCGCACGAGGTCGAGCCCGGTGACGAGTTCGGTGACCGGGTGCTCGACCTGCAGCCGGGTGTTCATCTCCAGGAAGGCGAACGTCCCGTCGTCATCGCCGCCGTTCGCGTCGAGGACGAACTCGACCGTTCCGGCCCCGACGTAACCCACGGCCTGTGCCGCCGCGACCGCCGCCGCACCCATCCGCGCGCGCATCTCGTCGTCGACGACGGGGGAGGGCGCCTCCTCGATGACCTTCTGGTGGCGGCGCTGCACCGAGCACTCCCGCTCGAACAGCGAGACAACCGTGCCGTGCATGTCGGCCAACAGCTGGATCTCAACGTGGCGGGGACGCTGCACGTAACGCTCTAGGAACACCGTGCCGTCCGAGAACGCCGACATCGCCTCGCGCGAGGCCGAGGCCACGGCTCCGTCGAGCTCGTCGGCCGACTCGACGACCCGCATCCCGCGCCCGCCGCCGCCGGCGCTCGCCTTGACCAGCAGCGGGTAGCCGATCTCGGCGCCGAGCTTGCGCAGCTGCTCGGAGTCCAGGCCGGTGGCGTCGCCGCCCGGGAGGACCGGCACCCCCGCATCGGCCATCATCGCCTTGGCCGTCAGCTTGGAGCCCATCGCATCGATGGCATCCGGCGGCGGGCCGACGAACACGAGCCCGGCGTCGGCGCAGGCCCGCGCGAAGCTTGCGTTCTCCGACATGAACCCGTAGCCGGGGTGGACGGCGTCGGCGCCGGTGAGGAGGGCCGCGGCGATCACCCGGTCACCGTCGAGGTAGGTCTCAGCCGGCGAGGAACCCGGTAGCCGGACGGCCTCGTCGGCATCGTCCACGTGCCAGGCGTCGGCGTCGGCGTCGGAGTACACGGCGACGGTCGCGATGCCGAGTTCGCGACAGGTGCGAAACACGCGTCGGGCGATCTCTCCCCGGTTGGCCACCAGCAGCTTCTTGATCACGGGCATCGCCATCACATCCGGAACACGCCGTAGCCACGTTGGCCACGGATCTCGCTGTTGTCGACCACGGACAGGCAGAACCCGAGAACGGTACGGGTGTCGCGCGGGTCGATGATCCCGTCGTCGTAGAGCCTGCCGCTGTTGGCCAGCGCCAACGACTCACGCTCGATCTGGCCCTCGACGGCAGCGCGCATCTGCGCGTCGGCCTCCTCGTCGAACGGGAGGCCCCTGTCGGCGGCCGACTCGCGGGCCACGATCGACAGCACGCCCGCGAGCTGGGCCGGGCCCATGACGGCCGAACGCGAGTTGGGCCAGGTGAACAGGAAGCGGGGAGAGTAGGACCGCCCGCACATCCCGTAATTGCCCGCACCGTAGGACGCGCCCATCACGATCGTCAGGTGTGGGACAGCGCTGTTTGAGACGGCGTTGATCATCTTCGCGCCGTCCTTGATGATGCCACCCTGCTCGTACTCCGCGCCGACCATGTAGCCGGTGGTGTTCTGCAGAAACACCAGTGGCGTGTCGATCTGGTTCGCCAGCTGAATGAACTGGGCGGCCTTCTCCGCCTCCTCGCTGAACAGGATTCCGCGCGCGTTGGCCAGGATCCCTACCGGGTATCCGTGGATCGAGGCCCAACCGGTGACCAGCGAGGTGCCGTATAGCGGCTTGAACTCGTCGAAGGCGGACCCGTCCACGATTCGGGCGATGACATCACGTGGGTCGAAGGGAACCTTGGGGTCCACCGAAGCGATCCCGAGGAGTTGGTCGGGATCTCGCAGCGGGGGGGCCGGGGAATGTGTCGGTCCGGGCCCGAGCTTGCGCCAGTTCAGTCTGGCCATGATGCGCCGCCCGATCCTGATGGCGTCCTGCTCGTCCTCGGCCATGTAGTCGGCCAGCCCGGAGGTGCGGGCGTGCATGTCTGCGCCGCCGAGCGACTCGTCGTCGGACACTTCGCCGGTCGCCATCTTCACCAGCGGCGGACCGCCGAGGAAGACCTTGGACCGGTTGCGGACCATCACCACGTAATCACACATGCCGGGGATGTACGCGCCGCCTGCCGTCGAGTTACCGAATACCAGCGCGAGGGTCGGCAGGCCCAGCGCGCTGTGCTGGGTGAGGTCGTGGAATAGCTGGCCCCCGGGCACGAAGATCTCGGCCTGCGTGGGCAGGTCCGCCCCGCCCGACTCGACGACGTTGATGATGGGCAGGCGGTTCTCGCGGGCGACTGCCATGCCCCGGAACACTTTTCGGAACGTGTAGGGGTTCGAGGCTCCGCCGCGCACCGTCGGGTCGTGCGCGATGATCATCGACTCGACGCCTTCGACGATGCCGATGCCGACCACAACGCTGCCGCCCACCGGAAACTTCGTGCCCCACGCCGCGAACGGACAGAGTTCCAGGAAGGCCGTGTCGGGGTCGATGAGCAGCTCGACGCGCTCCCGAGCCAGCATCTTGCCGCGGCTACGGTGCCGGGCGACGTACTTCTCGCCGCCGCCACCGTTGGCCAGCGCTAGCTGTTCGGCGAGCGCATGGAGCTGCGCGATAAGTCCCTCGCGATTCTCGAGGTATACCGGCGCGCGGGTGTCGACCCGGTCAGGCAGGACGTCAATCAACTTTCCTCCAAATGACATCAACGTCGATCTCCTGACACGCTACGTTATCGATCATTAACATTCGCGGACAATCGGGGTCGACGTGGCAATCGTGCCGTCCCCGAGTGATCACAGCAGGAGCAACTCACATGAAACAGCCGGATCAGCGGGAAGCGGAGGCGGCCGCAGCCGACCCGTGGATGACGCCCGAGCGCATCTCGTTGCGCAACCTCGCCATGTCGTTCACCCAGAAGGAGATCGTTCCTCACCTGCAAGACTGGGAGGACGCCGGAGAACTCCCTAGAGAACTCCACCGCCGCGCAGCCGCAGCGGGGTTGCTGGGCATCGGGTTCGCGGAAGAGATCGGTGGCTCCGGCGGTGACCTGCGCGACCTGGTGCTGCTCACTGAGGCCGTGATGGAGGCCGGCGGCTCGTCGGGCTTGCTGGCCAGCCTACTTACGCATCACATCGCAGTGCCCCATATGGCCGCGCAGGGCGATCCCGAGCAGATCCGCAGCTTCGTGGCGCCGACCCTGGCCGGGGAGAAGATCGGCAGCCTCGGCATCACCGAACCAGACACCGGTTCTGACGTCGCCGGCATCCGCACTACCGCACGGCGCGACGGCGACCACTACGTGGTCAACGGTGCGAAGCTGTTCATCACCTCGGGTGTCCGCGCCGATTTCGTGACCACCGCCGTGCGTACCGGCGGCCCGGGCCCGTCGGGGATTTCACTGCTCGTGGTGGAGCGTGGCGCCGCGGGTTTCTCGGTCTCGCGGACACTGAAGAAGATGGGCTGGCTGTGCTCCGACACCGCCGAACTCGGATTCACCGACGTGCGCGTGCCGGTGGTCAATCTGGTTGGCCCCGAAGGCAGCGGATTCCTGCAGATCATGCAACAGTTCCAAGTCGAACGTGCTTTCATCGCCGTCCAGTGCTACGCCACGGCCCAGCGCTGCCTCGACCTGACGCTGGATTGGGTGAAGAAGCGCGAAACCTTCGGTCGACCGCTATCGACCCGACAGGTGGTGCGGCACAAGATCGTCGATATGTCGACGGCCGTCGACGTGGCTCGTACGTACACCCGTGCCGCTGTGGACCGCATCGTCGCCGGAGACACCGACGTGCGGATGGTCTCGATGGCCAAGAACCAAGCCGTAGAGGCCTGCGCGCTCGCCGTTGACACCGCCGTCCAACTCTACGGTGGCATGGGCTACCTACGCGAGACCGAGGTAGAAAGGCACTATCGCGACTCGCGCATCCTGGGCATCGGGGGCGGTACTACCGAGATCATGAAGGAGATCATCGCCAAGCGGATCGGGTTATGAGTACAACTCGTCATTCGACGAGCGAGCAGCGTCGGCTTCGACAGCCGACGGTACTGACCGCTAGCCATCTTGGAGGCGAGTCGGCTGCGTCGCCGCACGCCCTTTCTCGAATGATGCCTGTGCGAGCGAGGGTGCTCACAATGCCATTCAGCGAGACGTACGGACCACGTAGCGGTGGTCCCGTGCTGGAGCAGCCTGCTCCATGTTCGACGACGTCCACTTGACTTACATGGACCAGTTGTTCGCGTGCCTGGCGCCAATCAGTTCGACGGTCCCGCCGGCCGCTAAGTGCCGATGCGCAAAGCCATTCTTGGGTTGCTCCTCGTAACGCCACTGGGCGACGACCTTGCATGTCGAACTACCCCGACTTTTGTGTCAGCAGAATTCAGGTTCGGTCAGCATGCTGGGCGATGCGGAGAACAACGCTCGAGTTCGCGGGACCAAGGTCCCGGTTGGTGGTGCCCACGCGTTCGGCACACCCGCCGAGCAGCTTGGTTCGGACGCCGCCGAACGCTGCCAGCAGCAACTCATCGCGGGCCTCGAACTCCTCATGGATCGGCGATCCCACAACGCCACTCTGGCGCGTAGTCAACGCATCACGGCAGTCGGCAGCCCATCCGCTCTCAGCCCAGACTTCCATTGCCGCTTCGACTAAGCGCCACCCGGTCGTCAATCCGGCGCCCGTACGCCGCCCCATCTTGCTGCTTACGTTCCCAGGCCTGCGTCTTGACAACGATTGATGCGCGAGCAAAACTGGTGGCACGTGACCACAATTGCGTTCACTGCCACCAGTTGGCAGCAGATTGGCTTGACTCAACCACCCGACATCGCCCAATCTCTAAAGGAATCGGTACCGATGAATCTCTTGCCGTTGGACGGGTCGCCTCGCCCCAGCCGCCGCGCCAACGTGGTTGTTGCGGGGGCGGGCAGCGGAATCGGCCGTGCCTTCGCTTGGGACTATGCCTGTTCGCGTGGACGAGTGGTGGGTACTGTGCCCAGCGTTCGTCAGAACCAACATCGTCGACAGCTCCCACATACGGGAGCCAGCCTCCAAGCTTTGAACCAACTTGATGAGAGAACGGGCGCGTCAGCGGAATTGCTGGCTCGCGGGACAATCAACGCGAACGGCCCACGGACGGTTGCACGTCTTACCTCGAATCGACGCGAAGACCTTATGGCTCTTCAAACGGGCAGTGCCTGCCACGTATACCCGTGCTCTCGGTTTGATTGACCAAATCGAGCTAAGTCACTCCCGACAAGGACGAAGGAGACCGTAATGGCATTCGAATACAGCGACATGCTCGAGACGATCAAGAATCGGCAGTGGGCGCTGGCCGACATCGACTGGGATGCGCCGGGCGCCGACAAGGTCACCGATGAACAGCGGCCCGGCCTGAAGCAGTTCATGTCTGACGTGGTGTGGATCGAACACGTCGGGGCCCGAGCCTTCGCCGCCATGGCGCCGAAGGCGCCGTTCGAGGCCCTAGGTGAGATCTACCGGTACTTCCATGCCGAGGAGCAGCGGCACGCCAACGCGGAACTGGCTCTCATGAAACGTTGGGGGATGCTTGAAGTAGGGGAAGTCCCCGTGCCCAACAAGAACATTCGGCTGGTCATCGAGTGGCTTGACCGATACGCTGAGGCCCTCCCGTTGACGGTTATCGGCGCGGCGATTCCCGCCTTGGAGACTGCGCTCGACGGAGCGTTGCTGAAGTTCCTGCTCGATGAGGTGCAGGATCCTTTGTGCGCCGAGGTCTTCAACAAGGTCAACAATGACGAGTCGCGGCACCTAGCGGTCGGGTTCCAAGTCTTGAACGATCTCGGTGCTAGCCCTATGCGGATTCACGCGATGCAGACGATAGGGGCACTGGTCGACCCGAGAATCCTTGCCGGCGGACTCCTATACGTGCCGTTGCTCACGCGGATGCTGGCCAACCTCAACGCCATGGGTCTGTCGGAGGATAAGTTGTACAACGCGGTCATGCGCTACGAGAACGTAGGGGATCGGAGCGAGTTCACGCGTCGCGTGCCGGGCTACCACATCCTGAAGGCCCACATGTCGGCAAGTATAAAGCGTTCTCAGCCACTGCATTACATCTCGCAGCGACTAGGTACCGCGATCGACTACTTCCCCACGGCAGTGCTCGGTAAGACGCCATCGTGGACCGAAGAGTTGACCTATGAACCGGTGGCTAGATGAGCGACACCACGAACGTCTTGATAGTCGGTGCGGGTTTCGCTGGCCTGGGAACCGCAATCCGGTTGCTACAACAGGGTATTGACGACTTCCTCATACTGGAACGCGCCGATGAGGTGGGTGGTACGTGGCGGGACAACACGTATCCTGGCGCAGCTTGTGACATCCCGTCGCTGCTCTATTCCTACGGGTTCGAGCAGAATCCGAACTGGTCCCGCGCATACTCGGGCAGCGGCGAGATACTCGACTACATCAAGACGATGGTGGACAAGCACTCGCTGTCGCGTTTCATCCGGTTCGGCGTGAACGTCACCGGTCTGGATTTCGACGACGAAAGCGCACTATGGACAGCGCAGGCTGCTGACGGCTCCGAGTTCAAGGCGCGCACCGCAGTGATGGCCAGCGGGCCGCTTGCGAATCCGAGCCTGCCTGACATCCGCGGACTGGACACCTTCCTTGGTCACAAGATCCACAGTGCGCGTTGGGATCACCACTACGACATGAGCGACAAACGGATCGCAGTGGTGGGCACCGGCGCCAGCGCGGTGCAGATCATCCCCGAACTGGTGAACACTGCGCGCTCGGTGAAGGTCTTTCAACGCACCCCCGGCTGGGTCCTGCCTCGGCCCGACTTCTCCCATCCGCAGTGGGCGCGCACGGCGTTTCGTCGAGTGCCTCTCGTGCAAAATGCGGCACGGCAGGCCTGGTTCTGGGTGCACGAGCTCATGGCCGTCGGGATGGTCTGGGATACCCCGGTCACCACCGGCATCCAGCTGGTGGCGAAGGCGAATCTGCGGAGGCAGGTTTCGGATAGTTGGCTCAGGCGCCAGCTCACTCCGAACTTCCGCGCCGGCTGCAAACGGATGCTGATGAGCAGCGATTACTACCCGGCTCTTCAGCGCGACAACTGCAAGCTCGTCTCATGGCCGATCGCGACCCTGTCGCCGAATGGCATACGGACCGCAGATGGCATCGAACACGAACTGGACTGCATCGTGTTTGCCACCGGCTTCGATGTATGCAAGGCCGGTACGCCTTTTCCCATCCGAGGCGCGCATGGTCGTGAGCTCTCCGACGAGTGGTCCGAGGGCGCCTATGCGTACCGGAGTGTCACTGTCGCAGGCTATCCCAATCTCTTCTTCACATTCGGTCCGAATTCGGGGCCCGGCCATAACTCGGCCCTCGTGTACATGGAAGCCGAGATCAACTACATCGTCAAAGTCATTGGTGCGATAGTCGAGAATGATCTCAGTACGCTCGAGGTCCGAGAAGACCGGCAAAATGATTACCACGGCGAGGTACAGCGACGGTTGGTAAGTACGACATGGAATTCGGGCTGCAAGAGCTGGTACCTCACGAATGACGGATACAACGGCACTATGTACCCCGGTTTCGCCACCCAGTTCGTGCGCGCATTGTCCAAGGTCGACATGGGTGATTACGTGACGAACCCGGCAACCGCACGGCGTGAACTCCAAACAGTGGAACACGCCGAAAACGGCTTGCGTGTGGCCAAGGTCGCCCAGGGCCGCAAAAGCGCAGGCGCCTTGCCAACGCGGCCAGACGTCAGAGCAGACGTCGTGGACGTGGGCGTTGGGAAAGTACCGCCTAAGCGTGCAGCCTCGAGTGTGAGGAAAGACGCTTGAGTGTCCATGTCGCGGGCGACGAGGATGCCCCCACCTCCGGAGCCCCTACGTACGAGGTCCCCACCCACGAGATTTTGGTCATCGGAGCTGGATTCTCCGGGATCGGGGTGGGCATCAAGCTGCTCAAGGAAGGTTTCTCAGATTTCCTCATCGTTGATGAGGCCCAAGGGGTGGGTGGAACGTGGTACTGGAATACCTACCCTGGGATTGCAGTAGACATCCCGTCATATAGTTACCAGTTTTCTTTTGAGAAACGCCCGTCGTGGTCACGCACCTATGCGCCGGGGGTCGAACTGAAGAACTACGCGAAGCATTGCGTGGAAAAGTATGGCCTTGCGTCGCGCATTCGCTTCGGAGTCACGGTTGTGAGGGCTGAGTTCGACGAGGAATCGACACTATGGCGTCTGTATACCTCGGCGGACGAGGAACTGACAGCTAGGTTCGTCATCAATGCCTCCGGGGTTCTCACCCGACCAAAGTCACCGGATATACCGGGTGTTGGAGACTTCGGCGGGGTCACGATGCACACGTCGCGTTGGGACCATCAGCAAACTCTCACCGGAAAGAGAGTCGCCGTCATCGGAACGGGCGCCTCGGCGGTGCAACTGATCCCCTCGATAGCCAAGGGCGTCGAAAGACTCACCGTCTTCCAACGCACACCGATATGGTGCCTGCCGAAACTCGACTTCGCGGTGCCCAGCGCGCTGAGTGCCCTCCTCAGGCTCGCACCTGGGGCGCAGATCGCCGCGCGGGGAGCCAGCCAGGCGTTTGTCGAACTCACCTTCCCCGTTGCAGCGCACTTCCATACCGCCATACCGCTCTCGTCGGCGATTGAGCGCGTAGCGATCAGCTATATGCGTCGGCAAGTCACCGACCCGGTCGTTCGGGAGAAGCTGACACCCCGCTACGCGCTGGGCTGCAAGCGACCAAGCTTCCACAACGAGTATCTGAAGACATTCAACCGCGACAACGTTCATCTCGAAACCAACCCAATTACCCGGGTGGATGAAACCGCGGTGATTACGGCGGATGGCGGACGACACGAGATCGATGTGCTCGTGCTGGCAACGGGATTCAAGGTCATGGAATCGGACAGCATGCCGACCTACTCGCTGGCAGGTGTAGGTGGCAGAGACCAGGCTCAGTGGTGGGACGAGAACCGCCTGCAGGCGTATGAGGGCGTCAGCGTGCCGGGATTTCCGAACCACTTCTCAGTGTTTGGCCCGTATGGGTACAACGGGTCTTCCTACTTTGCACTCATCGAGGCACAGGCAGGTCACATTCTTCGTTGCCTCCGGCATGCCCGGGCGGCCGATTCGAACTACGTCGAGGTACGTGAGGAGGCGAATCGACGCTTCTTTGCGGAGATGCTGGCACGGCGGCATACGCAAGTCTTCTGGCAGGACAGCTGTGCGGGCGCGAACAGCTACTACTTCGACAAGCATGGGGACGTGCCACTCCGTCCGACGACGACGGTCGAAACGGTCTGGCGCAGTCGACGATTCGACCTGGCGGACTACCGTTTCGAACGGCGACCGGCGAAAACGGCGGACGCTGCGCCACAAGAGGTGGACACTGCCGGATGACTCCACCTGCCAAGACGAATCCGATCATGGCGAGCCACTTGGTCGCGGCGACGGTGCGTCGCGGCGTCCGGCCGCTCACGCAAGTGATTCCCGCCGACTTGCATGGCCTGGCGGTCAGGGACTGCGTACTACGGGGAGTACTCGTGGTGCCCCGGTCCGAGGGCGGAACCAGTGTCGAGAAGTTGGACACCCCTTTCGCTGGAAGGCCCTCGGGCGCGGTGGCGAGTTCTTGCGACCGCGGCCACCGTGGTTGACAGCGTCTCAACGCACGGCTTCGCCCCTCGGCGCCCCAGCAAGAAGGGTGATGAGCTAACGATGAAAACCATTGAACTCGAACATAACCAGGCGAATTCCCAAGGGAACCCGTCTATCGTCATCATCGGCGCCGGCTTCGCGGGAATTACCCTGGCACTCCGCCTCAAACGCGCTGGATTCGACAGCGTCCTCATTGTCGAAAAGGGCGATGGTGTCGGGGGAGTCTGGCGCGAGAACACCTATCCGGGTGCCGCCTGTGATGTCCCGTCGCAGTTGTACTCAATCTCGTCGGCGCCAAATCCCACGTGGGGTCGGCGTTACGCAGAACAGCCCGACATCCTCGCCTACCTTCGCCGCGTCGTCGACGAAAGCGGATTGCCACCCCTCCTTCGGACGCAAACCGAAATCTCCAAGGCAACCTTCGATGAGCGCTCGAACACATGGCGTCTGACCACGACTACCAACCAGGAGTTGGAGTGTGACGTGGTGATTTCGGCCGTGGGCCAGCTGTCCCGCCCTTCGGTTCCGAACATTGCTGGAATATCGCGGTTCGCTGGCCCGTCTTTTCATTCCGCCGATTGGGACCACGATCTGAATCTAAGCGGTAAGAGGGTTGCGGTCGTTGGCACTGGCGCAAGTGCGGTGCAGTTCGTCCCGGTGGTGGCTGAATGCGCTGAGCACTTGGATGTCTTCCAACGGTCAGCCCCGTGGGTGCTGCCCAAAATCGATCGCCAGTACGGTGAGCGGCATCACCAGCTGCTGCGCAGGTTACCCATCCTGCGACTCGGTGAGCGCCTGATGATTTGGACGATATTCGAGTTCTTGGCGTTGGCGCTCGTGGATGCAAAGCCAGTAGCACGCGCCCTCGGCGCCGTCGCCCTCGGGCACCTCGGTCGCCAGGTGCGCGATGCCAACCTGCGTTCCCAGCTCACACCTGACTATGCTCCCGGATGCAAGAGAATTCTTTTCTCTAGCGACTACTATCCTGCACTCGGGCGTCCCAACGTTTCACTAGTGACTGAAGATATCGAGGCAGTAGAAGCTGGGGGAATTCGCACGGTTGACGGCGGCTTCCATGCCGCCGACGTCGTCATCTACGGCACCGGCTTCACTGCCACAGAGTTTCTTTCGCCTATGGAGGTCCACGGCCGCGCGGACCGGAAGCTGTCCGAAGTCTGGGCAGATGGTGCGCACGCCTATTACGGCTTGTCGGTACCAGATTTCCCGAATTTCTTCATGATGTATGGGCCCAATACGAACGTGGGATCAGGGTCGATCGTCTATATGCTCGAGTCGCAAGCCCGACACATAGTCAGGTTGATGAAGGTTCTCCGGGCCCACCCGGGCACTGCTGTCGAAGTGCGTGCCACCGCGGAGTGGCGCTTCAATCAACTGTTGAGTCGCCGCCTGGACAAATCCGTATGGACTCTGTGCTCTAGCTGGTATCGCTCGGCGCGTGGTTCGATATCCACTAACTGGCCCAGCCCCACCTTTCTCTATCGCGTTCGTACAAGGCGGCCGCGACGGAATGCATACGTCCTTTCGAATGCAGTGGCTACGAACTCGTCGAGCGGTCGGACGCCCGAGCCGGCCCATACCGGTTCGACCGTTTCAAGCGGCACCGACAGCGCCGACTGATGGCGGTCTCGTGTGGCACGCTCAAAGCGGCAGTTGGGTGGACGTATTGTCGACCCACACTGTCGATCGAGTCGGCCTTTGGCAGATGCTGCCTCTTTGCGTTTACCGCCGCCAACGAGATTCCCGGGGGGAACCGATGACAAGGGCGCCCATCGAGATCGCGACTATGCCTTGGGCGGGCTGACATCGGTGCTGTTTGCGCCCGCACAGGGGGAGGAGTGTGCCCCATGAGAACTGAGTCGACAATGGCCGATATCGAGGTCGCCGCGGCGGAAGCCCTGAAATCGCAACGGCTCCCGCGGACGGCTAACGCGCTCGGTGGGGGGATACGGCCTTACCCTTCCCGATCGACGGCTCGCCCTTTACGTCGCTGCGCGGTGAGGTCTAGAACCCCTAGACGGGTTGGGCCAGACCGGGCGTCAACGGACATCGGCGTGTCGGCGACATTGACACTAGTCCGATGTGCGTCGGGAACCCCTCACGAACTTGTGCAAACCATAGTCGGCAAGCCGACGTCGACCTGAGGAAGGGATTGACATGCCAGCGCCATCAATAGCGGTCGTCACCGGGGCAGGTCGAGGGATTGGTTTGGAGATTGCGAGACAACTTTCCGGTACCGGTCACAGGGTGTTGCTCACGGACGTCGACGGCGATGCAGCAGAGCGTGCTGCAGCCCAAGTGGGCGGTGGCGCCTGGAGTACCAGACAAGACGTACGAGACCCGTCGGGCCATCGTGATGTCGCTGCGCAGGCTTCGGCCGCGGGCCGTCTGGCCGTATGGGTAAACAACGCTGGGGTTTTGATCGCGGGTAACAGCTGGAGCCACACCGATGGCGAGATTGCGTCGATTCTTGATGTCAACGTACGCGGCGTTGTCGCCGGCTCACACGCCGCAGTCGCCGCTATGGGCGCAGGTGGAGGTGCGATCCTCAACATCGCGTCGCTCTCCGCTCTGGCACCTGTCCCGGGGCTCGCTATGTACGCAGCGAGCAAAGCTGCCGTATTGTCGTTCACCACCTCTTTGCAGGGCGACCTTCACCATGCGGGTTTGCCAATCCGCGCCCGTGCACTGTGCCCTGACGTGGTAAGTACAAAGATGGTCACCGACCGAGTTGCCGACCCTGGAGCGGCGCTTTTGTTCGCCGGCGCCAGTCCCTTGGATGCTGCAGACGTCGCCCGCGCAGGACTCGAGCTGCTGGGAAGCCGCCAAGTATTTCGGGTAGTTCCGCGGTGGCGTGGCGTCGTTGCCCGCGCCGGCGATGCCGCACCGTCGCTTGGCTTGAATGCTTTCGCGTTGATGCGTGGCGTCGGTGAGCGGCGCCAACGCGGACATCGTTGACGGCTGCGTCGAAGACCCGATGGTTCAGCGCGGGGAGGCGGGGGTTGTACTCGATGAGACCGTGGGGTCGTTCAGGGGGGATTGGGGATCAAGCTGGATTCCCAGTTCGCGCAGCCTGTCGTCGATGATCAGCCACGTTTGCCGTGTCAACCGAACGACGAGTTCTTCACGGGTGGAGTCTCGGTGGTCCAGCCACCACAGGACTGATGCGTCGATCAGGCCCATGATGGCGGCGACGTTCCGGTCTGCCGCGGCGGAGTCTTCGCCGTACCGGGGAAAGTAACGCGCGCCCGCCAGGGCGAGTTCAGATGCGAACGCACTGCTACCGGGCGCGGATTTCTCGGTGCTTCGCCGGTAGTGTCGGTTCACGAGGAACCGATAGAGGTTGGGGTTTTCGTCAGCCCACACAACGTGCTGAGTGACCGGCGCGCGAATCACGTCTAGCGGTGATCCCCGCACTCCCAGAGTTAGACGAATCTTGGCAGTGAGTTCGCGGTGGACGTAACGAGCCACGGCCAGATCGAGTTCTTCCTTACTGGCGAAATGGCGGTAAAAGTGCGTTCGGCCCAAACCCGCCTTGTCCGCGATTTGGCCCGTGAGTGCGTGGGGCCCGTTCTCTTCGATCGCGCTGAGCGCCGCTTTGATGATCTGTTCACGACGCAGATCACGACCCGGCAATCTACTGGTTGCGCGACGGACCGCTGTGGTGTCCACCCAGTGCTTCCGCTCCACGATGCCCACCGTAACGCCCACCGTGCGCTGGAAAGTTCTGGGTACGGGTTGTACCCAGGACCGGGTTCGTGGTACACCATGTACCCGTTGCGCCTCGCGAAACCATTTAGGGATCGGCGCGCAAACAGACACAGTGAGGACACTCGAATGGCCGCCAATCGCTCTAGCTGGATGGATGATGACCTCGATGCACTGCGCGACTTGGCGCGCACGTTCTGCGAGAAGGAGGTTGCGCCGCACAGCGACCGCTTCATCGAGCAGCACCACGTGGATCGAGATCTGTGGACTCGAGCGGGCGACCTAGGGTTGCTATGCATGTCGATCCCCGAGCAGTACGGCGGAGGTGGGGGAACGTTCGCTCACGAGGCGGTCCTGATCGAGGAGCAGGCCCGCATCGGCGATTCGGCTTGGGGCGCGCCGCTTCATAGCGGAATCGTCGCCCACTATCTGCTCGAGTACGGCACCGATTCGCAGAAGGAGCGCTTCCTTCCACGACTGGCGACCGGCGAGATGGTCGGTGCGATCGCGATGACGGAGCCAGGCACGGGATCAGATCTTCAGTCGGTCACCACCAAGGCAGTACGCGTCGGGGACGAGTACGTCATCAACGGTTCGAAAACCTTCATCACCAACGGCGCTCAGGCTGACTTGATCATCGTCGTCGCCAAGACCGACTCGACTGCCGGAGCGAACGGCATCTCTTTGATGTTGGTCGAAGGCGATCGGCCGGGCTTTCGGCGAGGTCGGGTGTTGGACAAGGTCGGTCAGCGAGGCCAGGACACCTCCGAACTCTATTTCGAAGATGTGCACATTCCCGTTGAGAATCTGCTCGGTACGACTGAGGGCCAGGGTTTCATCCAGTTGATGCAGCAACTGCCTCAAGAGCGATTGATCCTCGCACTCGGCGCAGTGGCGGTGCTGGAAGCAGCGCTCGAGTTCACGGTGGAGTACACCAAGGATCGGCACGCTTTCGGCAAGCCAGTCTTCGCCTTCCAAAACACCAAGTTCAAACTTGCCGAGGTCGCAACCGATGCCCACATCAGCCGTGTCTTCATCGACGACTGCGTCGTCCGCCACCTGCGTGGTGAACTCGACATTCCCACTGTCGCAATGGCGAAGTGGTGGACTACTGAGCGCGCGATGGTGGCCCTCGATGACTGCTTGCAACTACACGGCGGGTACGGCTACATGACCGAGTATCCCATCGGCAGGATGTGGGCCGATGCGCGCGTTCAGAAAATCTACGGTGGGACGAACGAGATCATGAAGGAAATCATTGCTCGCTCGCTCTAGATCGAATTGCACATCCGGGATTGGTCTCGAAAGTTCGTCGTAGCAGGCCGGCGTTGGCGGATGAAGATGGTGTGGGTACGGCCGATCAAATGGATAGCCGCCGAGTTCGCTTGCAGTCGAGTCGTCTTCGTGTGCCCGAGAATGCCCCTAGTGCTGTGGCTTGCCGGGACGGGGACTCGATGGTTCAGCGGTCACGGCGCCCGTCTGGTAACTCGACGCGGGGACGCCAAGCACGGCATGCCCCATCGCCAGGAGAAGTGCAGAGGTCTGCTCGGGAGCCAAACCAGTGCCGCGGTAGTGCAAGATCGATTGAATGGCGCCGATCGCCCCATGGACCATCGCCCGGAGTTCGATCTCGTCGACCGCGGGCCGCAACTCCCCGACGAGGTGCACCCACTCTTCTAGATAGTGCCGCTGTTTCCGGCGCAATCGGCTCTGATGCTGATCCGGCAAGTTGTGCACTTCGCGGTAATACACCATCGCCAACTCGCGTTGATCCATTACCAAGGCGACTTGGTCGGACACCAGCATGGTTAACGCCTCCGCCTCGTCGCGCGATTGCTCTACGATCGCAGTGGCACGCTTCAGGAGGTTGTCCACCACTCTCTCGAAGAGTGCCGCCAGAAGGTCGCTCTTACTGTTGAAATGGCGATAGATGGCCGGGCCAACAACGCCTGATGCAACTCCGATGTCGGCCATGGAAACAGCGTGATAGCCCCGCTCGGCAATCAACTCCGCCGCGGAGGCGAGGATCCGCTCCCGACGCTCGCCGCGGACCCGAGTACGTCCGGCAACGACCGCGTTGTTCACCGCTACCTTCCTTGTTCCTTCGTTCGCGACGCGTGCTCGCGCAGCACTGTAGACCCAGGAATCACAATACGAACGTTAACACTTGCTCACAATGCGGGGTCGAACTCGTAGGTGCCGACGGCAGGCCGCCCAGCTTCCCGCACGTGTGAACCCGAAATCCACGGGCGGTACCCGACTCATCGGGCAAATGCGACATCCCCGCAGAGGAGGGTGCGCCGTATTCGTCGCACAGTTCGGCGAAATCTGGTCAATGCCTCCATACCGTCTGGTGGACGCTGTGGCATCCGGTCGTCCTCACCATATGGCCGCGACAAGGCTCTGGTGCAGGTGCTAAGTCAAGCGGCGAACGGGGAGCGGCGACTACGCGCCGACCGCGTGGCCGGCGGGCCGCACCGGATCGGCCCTGTCAGGTCGCGCTGAGCAAGGATTGCGGGATGTCGACGATGCGGGAGCGCAGGTACTCGCCCAAGCCCTTCGCCTGGGCATCAGGCCGGGTCGAGGATGCCACGCCTTCCCCCAGCAGCCCGTGCACCACAACGTTGAGCGCACGCAGGTTGGGCAGCTCGAATCGCTCTATGCGCAGCTGCGCAGCCTCCGGGCCGAGCAGCCCGCGCAGTCGCTCGACGGTTAAGTGCTCGCGCACCCAGGCATAGCCGGCGTCGTCGCGGGCCCAAAGACCGATATTGGCGTTGCCGCCCTTGTCGCCGGACCGCGCGCCCAGCACCGCACCCAGTGGCGCGCGGCACGTCGGCTCGGTCGGCGGCGCAGCGGCCGAGCTGCCCGCGACTTTCGCGCCCGGCACGCTACCGGTCGGCGGATCGGCGATCGTCCGGCGCTCACCGTCGGGCAGCACCACGACCTGCGTCACGCTCGACCGGGGCACGGCCGCTGGACGGTACACGCCGAACGCCGACTCCGACGTGGGTGGCGTGGTGGTGTGGAAGCCCGCGTACCCGGCCAAAGCGATCTCCATGATTGCGCTCGAGAACGCCCGGCCGACCTTGCGCGGGTCGGTGTCCTTGACCGTGATCCGCAAGTGCGCGCACGCCTGGTCGTTGGTGGGGGCGTCCGGTGTGTCGAAACGCAGAAACCGGACGTCGACCTCGGCGAAGGACCCCCGGCCGCCGAGGATGTCGAACAGCTGCTGCTGCGCGAACGCGGCTTTCGCCTCCAGGTCCAAGCCGGTGAGCACCACCGTCATGGTGTTCCGGTAGCCCCCGACCTCGTTCAGCGCCACCTTGAGCGTCTCCGGTGGCGGGCTGCCGGTGACACCCGTGATCGCCACCCGGTGCTCGGCCTGCTGGGCCAGCGAGATCGTGTCGAAGTGAGTCACCACGTCGGGCCCCAAATAGGCCGGCTCGGCGATCTCGTAGAGCAGCTGGGCGGTGACCGTACCGACCGACACCAGCCCCCCGGTGTCGGCGTGCTTGGTGATCACCGACGAGCCGTCGGCCGCCACCTCCGCGATCGGGAAGCCCGGGTAGCGACGGTCGGTGATCTCGTCGAGGAAGGCGTAGTTGCCGCCCGTGGCCTGTGGTCCGCATTCGATGACGTGGCCGGCCACGACGGCACCGGCGAGCCGGTCCCAGTCGGTGCGCTCCCACCCGTGCCACCAGGCGGCCGGGCCGACGACCAGCGAGGCGTCTGTCACCCGTCCGGTGACGACGACGTCGGCGCCCGCACCCAGCGCTTCGGCGATACCCCAGCCCCCGAGGTAGGCGTTGGCCGACACCGGCTTGACCTCACCGACCGCAGGGGTGATCGCGGAGAGGTTCCCGCGCAGGTCGTCACCTTCGACGTGGGCGATCCGGACGGCGATACCGAGCCGGTCCGCAAGCTCGCGCAATCTGACGGCCAGCCCGGCCGGGTTGAGCCCACCGGCGTTGGCCACGATCTTGATACCGCGGTCGGAACAGGTGCCCAACACCTGCTCCATCTGGGTCAGGAACGTGCGCGCGTAGCCGCCCGCCGGATCCTTCGCCTGGGCCTTCGCCAGGATGAGCATCGTCAGTTCAGCGAGGTAGTCCCCGCAGAGCACGTCGATGCTCTGCTCGCCCGTCCCGCCCTCGACCATCTCCCGCGCCGCGGCGATCCGGTCGCCGTAGAAGCCCGAGCAATTGCCGATACGGACCGGGTCCCTCACGACACACCTCCGTCGAACTGTCCTGCGGTGCGCCCGCCACCGGGAGGTCCGGCGAAGGCCTGCGCGATGGAGAGCCACTGGTCGGCGAGCGGACCGGTGACGTGCAGTGCGGTGTCGTCGCGATGCCTGCGCTGGGTGACGAGCAGGCAGAAGTCGTGCGCAGTGCCGGTGACCCGGTTGGGCACGCCGTCGGGGCCCCAGGTCCACAGCGCGGCCCCCGGTGCGGTGAGCTCGACACGGACGGGCTCCTCGGGCACCTCCAGGCCGTTGGCCATGTAGCTGAACGCCCGCGCTCCCACGCCGATGTGGGCGACGTGGCGCAACCGGGCCGAGGGCACACGGGTCACTCCCAGCGCGTCGGCGATGTCCTGACCGTGCGCCCAGGTCTCCATGATCCGCGCGGTCAGCGAGGAAGCCGCGCTCATGGGGAGGCCGAACCATGGCACCCGCACTGAGGGGTCGATCGTGGCGAAGGCAGCGACGAGGGCGCGGCGCGCGCCGTCGAACCAGGACAGCAGCTCGGTTCCCGGCATCGACCGGTAGCGCTCGGCGATGGTGTCCGGGGAAATCTGGCCGTCGGCCAGCATGGGCAGCATCTCGGCGGTGAACCCGTCGGGGTCGGTGGCTGACCGCACCGCGGCGTCGTCGAAGAACGCAAGATGGCTGATCTGATCGCGGACCGCCCAGCCTGCTGCGGGGGTGGGCGCGTCCCACCCGGCCGGGCCGTCGGGCAACTCGGCGATCAGCGACCTCAGGTCGGCCGTCTCCGCCTCGATGTCGGTGATCAAGGACTCCATTGTCACGGCCACGGCTAACGTCCCTTCCAGACCGGTGTGCGCTTCTCGCGGAAGGCGGCGGGACCCTCTTGCGCGTCGGCGCTGAGGTACACCGGCTCCCATATCTGGTCGGCGAGGTCGTAGGCCTCCGTCAGGTGGTGCTCTGCGGAGAGGTATACCGTCTTCTTCGCCGCAAGTACCGAAAGCGGTGCGTTGGAAGCGATCCGCAGGGCGATCTCCTGCGTTCGGGCCCGCAGCTCCGCTGCGGGCACGACCTCGTTCACCATCCCGACCTCGCGGGCCCGCTCGGCAGTGATCGGGTCGCCGGTCATCAGAATCTGCAGCGCAATCCGCGGCGGCAGCAGCCACGACAGCGGTACAGCCCACGGCGAGCCGCGACCTACCTTCACCTCGCTGACCGCGAACCTGGCGTGTTCAGCCGCGACGACGAGGTCGCACTGCTGGGCCAGCAGGAATCCGCCGGCGTAGGCGATGCCGTTGACCGCGGCAATAGTCGGCTTGACGACCTCGATGTTGCGCCCGAACTGCGGCGCGAAGTCTGGTGGCGGAACCGTGAGCGCCGTCTCCGCCATCTCTTTGAGGTCCCCGCCGGCGCAGAACGCCTTGTCGCCGGCCCCGGTCAGCACCAGAACCTTGGCGGAGTCGTCGGCGTTGAAGCGGTGAACGGTGTCGAACAGTCCCTGCCGGACCGCCCCGTTGAGCGCGTTCCGCGCCTCGGGGCGATTGATCGTCAACCAGGCCACCCCGTCGACGACCTCGTAGGTGATCGCTTCCTCGCTCATCAATCCCCGTCCTGATCGGCACCCGCCCTCCCGATGTGAGGGCTCGTTCACTCGCAGTACGTTACCGGGCGGAATGTCACGCCCCATTCGTACGTCAAAATCCTCAGCAAGAATGAGTCCTCTTCGCCGTTCTGCGCAATGGCGCGCCCGAGGCGCTCCTAGTCACCGTTTCGACCCGGCTCTCAGAGCAATCGGTCCCAAGTGCTGTGAACGCATGAGTCGCCGCGGGGAACCGCTCGTCAGCGTCCGAGGACTTGAAAGCCTTCCCATGCTTGCCGGCGGTCGGCATGGGGATCGTTCTCCACCCGCCAAGCGCGATCGAAGACCAGGACCGGACGGGCGTCGGTGGTGTAGCGCGGCCAGCCGTCTCCTGGAACTCCGGTGCGCGCGAAAGCATCCCAGCGCCCTTGCATGTCGTCGCTCACGCGCAGGGCCGAGCGGCGGTCGCGCCCGGCGCTGAGTAGCCGACCGAGGGGCGTGCGGTAGGCGTCGAACACCGCAAGAAGCTCCGTCGCATGGGTGGCACCCAGCCCGGCCCATTGCAGAGTTCGCGGGGCGAAGTCATAGCGGTACAGATATGTGGGGGCGTGCCGACTGTGGGAGTCCGCGAGCTGCCACAGTGTCGATCCGAATGTGAAGTCGGCCCCCAGTCGGATACAGGCATCGGGGGCTGGATACTCAGGATAAGCAGCGGTAATGCGCTCGCGATAGGTGGGTTCCGCTCCCGCTAGTAACGCTTCGATCTTCGCTTCGTTCGTGGGAAGGAGTTTGAGGAAGCGAGTGAACAACCGGCCCTCGTCGGCGTTCGTACCGATGATCAGCGGCACACGGTACGCCTTGCCTTCGCGCATCGCTTGAATGGGGTCGAGCGGTAGATAGTCGGTTCCGAAGGTGCATCCCACCGGGTAACCGCCGGCAAGGTCCGATGCACTCGTGGTGAGCAAGCGATCGAATGCATTCACCAGTTGAGCAGGACGCGCCGCCAGCAGGCGGCGGGCGGGCTCCCGATCCTCGGCGCCGAGAATGGATGCGAACTTAACGGCGAACTCCGCGGCCAACTCCTTGGAGCGGGATAGCGCGCCGGCCGGACTTTGTGAGATAGCCCGCGCGAAGAGCCCTTTAGCCGCTGGCACGGCCAGCAATGTGGTAACGGCATGCGCGCCCGCGCTCTCTCCGAAGATCGTCACGTTATCGGGATCGCCGCCGAATGCCGCGATGTTCTCGCGTACCCACCTGAGCGCCGACACGAGGTCGCGCAAGTAGAGGTTGTCGTCAATACGGATGTGTGCGGTGGACAGCGACGACAGGTCGACAGCCCCTAGCGCGCCGAGGCGGTAGTTCGCCGATACGTACACGCAACCGCTGCGGGCAAGCGACGCACCATCATAGATCGGTGTCGCGGAACTGCCCAGGAAGTACGCCCCGCCGTGAATGAAGAACATCACGGGCAGAGGTCGGTCCGACGCGCCCTCGGGGGCAACGACGTTGAGGGTGAGGCAGTCCTCGCTCATACGCTGGAACTTGCCCGGACCGACGATTGTGTACCGGCGGGGCTGCGGAGCGCAGTAGCGGAATTGGTGACATCGTCGAACGCCCACCCACGGCTCGACCGGCTGGGGCGCCCTGAATCGCAAGGCGCCGACCGGTGGCTTGGCGTAGGGAATGGACCGCCATCGATTCACGCCGTCTCGCGCGAATCCTTCGATGGCGCCGGGCGCGATGTCCGTGCGGACAGGCTTCACTGGCATCAATCGACAATAGCGAATGAGCATTCACACCAGCGCCCGGTTCTGCCCATGAGTCGCCGTGTCGGGCGCGGTTGTGCCTCCCACTGATGACTCACTCGGGTTGGGTCAGCAGCCCGCGGCCGTCGGTGACATCTTGGCTGATTCTTGAGGACCGGGTGTGTCATTCCAGGAGGGGACGCTTCCCATGGCCGGGAATCTCCGGGCCACTGGGACACCCTCAGTGTTTTGAGAGCCGGTACGCGCTCGGAGAGCGGCCGGTCCATCGCTTGAAGGCATGCGAGAAGTTGGTGAGGTCGCCATACCCGAGTTCCGTGGCGACCTGGCTCGCCGAACGTGTGAGTAACAGCATCATCGCGCTCTCGCGCAAACACGACTCGCGCAATTCGCGGAAGGTGGTGCCCTCTTCGGAGAGGCGCCGTTTGAGTGTGCTCGTGGACACCGCGAGTTCGTCTGCGACCCACTGGCTACTTCGCCGTCCGGGATCCTTCTCCAACAGTCGTCTCACCTTCTCCGAGAAGGATGTGGCTCCGCGACGCTCGTCGAGAGCCCGCTTCAATTGGGCGATGACGAGTCGATACGCGAGGGGATCGGAGAACCGGCACACGTCATCAAGTGTGTCGACGGGAACGTGAAGGTAGGACTTCGGGGCGTCAAAGAAGAGGCGCCCGGGTGGCACCACGTCCTCGTCGAGATCGTTCAGGGCAACGGGCGCTGGCCAACCCAGGTGGAGTGTGACGGTGGGCGCGTCACCTACGAGCATGTTCAGCAGTCGCAACAACGCCAACCCGGTGTATGTGACGGCCAGGCAGTCCAGGGCCGGATCGCTCGTGTGTCCCAAGAGTTCGACGGTGAGGCCTTGGTCACTTGGACGGAATTGTGCATTGATAGCCGTGGTGATGAGCGGCAGATAGGTGAGCAGCTCCACGATCTCGGCTACCGAGCCTGCGCTGACCAGCGGAACACTCAACGGGCCGAAGGACGTTACCTGGGCTTGTCGAGCGAACGCGAAGCCCAGCAGGGTTGCCCGGTCGATCTCGAGATCGGGGTAGACCTCGCGAAACCACCGTAACGGGGCCTGGATGTCACGCCGGATCAGCGTCGCCTCGTCGGTTCCTTCGCGAGCCATGATGTTGCGAAGCTGCGCGACGGCGTCGGGGTCGAGTGCTTGACTCTCGAGCATTTGAACGAACGCAAGTGGGGGCACACCCACGTCATCGAGGTTCATTGACCACCCCCCTCTGAGCCGAATCCACAAGTTCTTGGTCCCGGCGAACATAGCCGAAGCGCCCATCTTCGACAAGGCTTGTTAACAAGCATTCACACCAAGGACGACCGAGGAGATGGTTATGGCCGTTGTCACTTTTGTCTCCCACGACGGCGACAAGCACGTGGTGCCCCTCGAGGAGGGTAAGTCACTGATGCAGGTCGCGACCAACAATGCAGTGCCCGGCATCGACGGCGACTGCGGAGGCGAGGCCGCGTGCGGGACCTGCCACGTCGTCGTCGATCCGCAGTGGTCCGATGAGGTCGGCTCCTCCGGCGCCGGTGAAGAGGAGATGCTGGCGATGAACCCCGAGCGCCAGCCGACCTCTCGGCTGTCCTGCCAGATGCCGGTCTCCGAGGCGTGGGATGGGTTGATCGTCCACACGCCAGAGTTCCAGATGTAACGACGAGAGGACACACAGACGTGACCGGTATTCGCGAGGCAGTTACCGCCAAGGCTCGGGCCACCATTCCGTTGGACCGATTGATCCAGGGCGCCCACCTTTACGACAAGACCCGTCGCTGGGTTACCGGCACCAACGGTGAGAAAATCTTCACTGAGCGACCGATCCCGCCGGCTGCCGAACTCGAACTGACCGACATCGACCTCAGCGATCCTTTTCTCTACCGTCAGGGTCGCTGGAAGTCGTATTACGAGCGCCTCCGCAACGAGGCCCCTGTGCACTATCAGGCCAACAGCGCGTTCGGCCCGTTCTGGTCCGTCACCAGACATGCCGACATCGTATCCGTCGACAAGAACCACGAGGTCTTCTCCGCCGAGCCGTTGATCGTGATCGGAACCCCCCCTCGTTTTCTCGATATCGCGATGTTCATCGCGATGGATCCGCCGGAACACGACAGGCAGCGGGCCGCTGTCCAAGGCGTGGTGGCACCCAAGAACCTGCGTGAGATGGAGAGCCTCATTCGGGAGCGCGTCCGTGACGTGCTCGACGATCTCCCGCTCGGCGAACCGTTCAACTGGGTGCAGCACGTCTCGATCGAGCTAACTGCGCGCATGCTCGCCACGCTGCTCGACTTCCCGTTCGAGCAGCGGCGCAAGCTCGTCGAATGGTCCGATCTGGCCACCTCGATGGAGCAAGCCAACGGTGGCCCCTCGGACAACGATGAGGTGTTTCGTGGAATGGTCGATATGGCGCGAGGTCTCAGCGCTCATTGGCGGGATAAGGCAGCTCGGACAGCTGCCGGCGAGCAGCCCGGCTTCGATTTGATCACCATGTTGCAGAGTGACGAGAGCACCAAGGACCTGATCGACCGCCCGATGGAGTTTCTGGGGAACTTGGTATTGCTGATCGTGGGCGGCAACGATACGACCCGCAATTCCATGAGCGGTGGTGTTCTCGCGCTTAACGAGTTCCCTGACCAGTTTCAGAAGCTGAAGGCGAACCCTGACCTGATCCCCAACATGGTCTCGGAGATCATCCGGTGGCAAACCCCGCTCGCCTATATGCGGCGGATCGCCAAGGCGGACACCGTCTTGAACGGACAGTTCATCCGGAAGGGCGACAAAGTAGTCATGTGGTACGCCTCCGGCAACCGCGACGAGCGCGTATTCGATCGCCCCGACGAGCTGATCATCGACCGGGCCAACGCCCGTAACCACATCTCCTTCGGTTTCGGCGTCCATCGCTGTATGGGCAACCGACTGGCCGAAATGCAGTTGCGAATCCTCTGGGAGGAACTCCTTCCGCGTTTCGAAGACATCGAAGTCGTCGGTGAGCCCGAGTACGTGCAGTCCAACTTCGTCAGGGGAATCAGCAAGCTGATGGTCCGCCTCACCCCGAAAGCCGGCGCATGACTTTGCATCGAGCGGTCATCGTGGGCGCCAGCCACGCGGGCGCCCAACTGGCGGCCAGCCTTCGTCAAGAAGGATGGGACGGCGAGATCGTCCTCGTCGGCAATGAGTCGGCGTTGCCACACCATCGGCCCCCGCTGTCGAAGGCATATCTGGCCGGGAAGTGCACAGTCGACGAGTTGGCGATCCGCAACGCCGAGTTTTACACCAAGCAGCGAATCAAGCTCATGGATGCGACGGTGGAGGTGCTCGACCGCTCCGCCGGTCACCTCTCGCTGACCACCGGCGACGCATTGCCCTACGACAAGCTCGCGCTGTGCACAGGTGCCCGGCCTCGCCGGCTCTCCATCCCGGGAGCCGACCTGCCCGGGGTGTGTTACCTACGCACTGCGGCGGACGTCGCGATGATCAGAGAGCGGACCAGCCCCGGGCGTCGTGCCGTGATCGTCGGTGGTGGCTACATCGGACTGGAGGCAGCCGCCTCATTGCGCGCACTGGGGCTGGAGGTCACCGTCCTCGAGGCCACCGAGCGGGTCCTCGAACGGGTCACCGCCCCCGCGGTATCAGCGTTCTTCGACCGGATCCACCGCGAGGAGGGCGTTGACATCCAGACGGACGCGCTGGTCGATGCCATGTCCGGAGACGGCAGGGTCCGCGAAGTAATCCTGGCCAGTGGCGAATCAATCCCCGCCGACCTCGTCATCGTCGGCATCGGCGTCGAGCCGAACACCGATCTCGCTGCCGCCGCGGGCCTGGCCATCGACAACGGCGTCGTGATCGACGACCAGGCCCGGACCACCGACCCCGACATCGTGGCTGCCGGGGACTGCGCCAGCCACCACATGGCCCGTTACGGCCGTCGCATCCGCCTGGAGTCCGTGCCAGGCGCAGGCGAGCAGGCCAAAGTCGCCGCCGCGACCATCTGCGGTAAGTCGAAGAAAGTCGCAGCGCTGCCATGGTTCTGGTCCGATCAATACGACGTGAAGCTCCAGATCGCCGGTCTCAACACCGGATACGACGAGGTCGTCCTCAGCGGCGACCCGACCCGAGACCGCGACTTCACCTGCTTCTACCTGCGGGCCGGCGAACTCATTGCCGCCGACTGCATCAACCGACCCCGCGACTTCGTATTCAGCAAGCGGGTCATCACGCAGCAAGTCCCGATCGAACGGGCCGAACTGATGCTCGCCGGCCCGGCCTGAGGTTCATGGTTGCGGTGGTGCGATGGGACGGCGACCGCGATGCGATTCTTGTCTCGGTGACGTCGAGGCCAACCGCCATCCAACTCCGCTGGCAAAGGGGACGGCTAGCGGACACAGTTGGCCACCATGGCGGTACTACCGCAGCGCATCAGGAGCTGGCGGGGGTCGCCAACAAGCGTGACGGTTCTCTTCGGAGGCAGCATCGTCTGGAGTCGATGCTCGCGAATGTTGTTTTCTGAAAACGAGGTTGGTGGAGGTTGACGGTGGCGGTGTTCAAGGACGAGGACGAGGTCTATGCCTTTTTGGGTGGGATCTTTGGGCGGGGTTTGGAGAAGGAGGGACTTGGGGACAAGCTCGCAAGTTCGGGTGTGGTGTTGCGGGTTCACTACACCGATCCGGACGCGGTGGTGACGGTGGACATGCCGAACAAGGTGGTGGAGACCGGAGCGTCCAGTACCGCGGTGCCCAATGTCGAACTGTTCATGTCGGCGGACACCGGGAACAAGTTCTGGCTGGGGAAGGTGAACCTGACGATGGCGATGGCCAAGGGAACGGTGCGTGCGAAGGGCCCGGTGCCGAAGTTGATCAAGTTGATCCCGCAGGCGAAGAACTTGTTCCCCGAGTACCGTTCGATGTTGCAGAGTCAGAATCGGCAGGACCTGATCGATGCGTGATCGTCGTCTCATCGCGGGCTGTAGGGCTGGTGCGCGATGAGGAGCACGATGCAGGACGTTGCGTTGACGGTGCCCGCGATCGTGGCCCATGCTGCGGCAGTCCATGGCGATCGCGAGGTGTTGACCGCACGCGGACCCCAACAGATCTCTGGGGTTTCGTATCACGAGCTGGGGCAGCGTGCGGCGCGGTTGGCTAATGCATTGCGCGAGATCGGCATTCGTGGAGACGAGCGTGTCGCGACGCTGCAGTGGAGCAACCAGGAGCACCTGGACTGTTACGCAGCGGTGCCGTCGATGGGTGCGGTGCTACATACGTTGAATCTGCGGCTGCCACCTGAACAGCTGACGTGGATCGCCAATCATGCCGAAGATCAGGTGATCATCGTCGACGGTACGGTGCTGAACCTGTTGGCGGGGGCGTTGCCGTCGATGACCTCGGTGCGCACGGTGCTGGTAACCGGCACCGGCGATCTTGCCGCGGTGCAGGGATGCGGAAAGGACGTCCTTCGCTACGACGACGTGGTGGGCGCGCAGTCGAGCACGTTCGACTGGCCCGATGTCGACGAGCAGTCGGCCGCAGCGATGTGCTACACGAGCGGTACTACCGGGCACCCGAAAGGCGTTGTCTACAGCCACCGTTCGACGTGGCTGCACTCTCAAGCGGCGTGCACCTCGAACGCCTTGGGCATCGGTCATGACGACACGGTGTTGGCGATCGTTCCAATGTTCCACGCTAATGCCTGGGGATTGCCGTATGCGGCGATGATGGCGGGGGCGCAGCTGCTGCTGCCTGACCGTTTCCTGCAGGCGGGGCCCTTGGTGGAGATGATCGAGGCGGCCCGGCCCACGATGGCGGGCGCTGTGCCGACGATCTGGACCGATGTCTTGCACTACCTGCGCGACAATCCCGGCCACGACCTGAGTTCGCTGAAGATGGTGGCGTGCGGTGGTTCGGCGGTTCCGCGGTCGTTGATGACTGCCTATGACGAACTTGGCATCCGCATTGTGCAGGCCTGGGGGATGACCGAGACCTCCCCGCTGGCTGCGGTCGCTCTGCCGCGGAACACCGACACCCCGGAGAGGTCCCTTTACCTGCGCGGAACCCAAGGCAGGGTAGTGGCCGGTGTGCAGGCCCGCATCGTTGATGACAGCGGTGCAGAACAACCTTGGGACGGAAAGTCGGTTGGGGAGATTCAGATCCGCGGCCCATGGATCACTCAGTCCTATTACGAGTATGACAGTCCGGCGGTGTCGCCGGACGGGTGGTTGTGCACCGGAGATGTCGGAACGATCAGCGCCGATGCCTTCATCACTCTCACCGACCGTGCCAAAGACGTGATCAAGTCTGGAGGAGAGTGGATCTCCTCGGTGGAACTGGAGAACGAGTTGGCCGCTCACCCTGCAGTACGCACCGCCACGGTGATTGGAGTGCCCGACGACAAGTGGCAGGAACGGCCGCTGGCAGTGGTGGTCCTGGCCGCTGACTGCACCGCCACCGCTGCGGAGTTGACCGAGTTCCTGCGTGCACGGGTGGCCAAGTGGTGGCTACCGGAACGGTGGGCGTTCGTCGCCGACGTTCCGTTGACGTCTACTGGCAAGTTCGACAAGAAGAAGCTGCGCAGCCAGCACGCCGACGGTGACCTCGCCGTCGAGACGCTGGCGTGAACCATCCACTGCCAAGGAAAGATCGACGTTGAGGAGACACACATGAAGACGCGCGCCGCAGTGCTCTGGGGACTGGGAGAGAAGTGGGAGGTCGACGAGATCGAGTTGGATCCTCCCGGTGTGGATGAAGTGCTGGTCCAGTTGACCGCGAGCGGGTTGTGCCATTCAGACGAACACCTCGTGACCGGTGATCTGCCGTTTCCGCTGCCCGTAGTCGGTGGTCATGAAGGCGCCGGCACCGCGGTGGAGGTGGGTGCAGGTGTCGAGGACCTCGCCGTCGGCGATTCGGTCATCCTCACATTCCTGCCGTCCTGCGGGCACTGCTCCTACTGCGCGCGCGGGATGGGGAACCTGTGCGACATGGGCGCGGCGATCATGATGGGACCACAGATCGACGGCACCTACCGCTTCCATGCCCGCGGTGAGGATGTCGGCCAGATGTGCTTGCTGGGCACGTTCTCGGAATACACCGTGGTGCCGAAGGCCTCCTTGGTCAAGGTTGACCACGGGACACCGCTGGACAAGGCGGCCTTGATTGGTTGCGGTGTCACGACCGGTTACGGCTCGGCGGTACGCACCGGTGAAGTGCGCGCCGGGGACACCGTGGTCGTGATCGGCGCCGGCGGCATCGGCATGAATGCGATCCAAGGCGCCCGCATCGCTGGCGCGTTGACCATCGTGGCTGTCGACCCAGTGGAGTTCAAGCGCGAACAAGCTGGCGGTTTCGGCGCGACGCATGCCGTTGCCACCATCGATGAGGCCTGGTCACTGATCAGCGACATCACCCGTGGCAAACTCGCCGACGTCTGCGTCTTGACCACCGACGTCGCCGAAGGGGCCTACACCGCTGAGGCGCTATCACTGGTCGGTAAACGCGGCCGTGTGGTCATTACCGCGATCGGACACCCCGAAGACACATCGATGTCGGGCTCGCTGCTGGAATTAACGCTGTATGAAAAGCAGATTCGCGGTGCCCTCTACGGCTCGTCCAACGCCGCCCACGACATCCCGCGGCTCGTCGAACTCTACAACTCCGGACAACTCAAACTCGACGAGCTGATCACCCGTGAGTACACCCTCGATGAGATCAATGAGGGCTACGACGACATGCGATCAGGCCGCAACATCAGAGGACTCATCCGATTCTGATACAGGAGAACAATCCGGGGGCGGAAGGAGCTGCAGTTTGCACGCTCGGTGCAACGGTCGGACAGGTGTCGTCGAGTGGCTTTCTCGCGTGCCGCCTCAGTGCGGAGCCAACGGGGTGAACATCGTGTATCCACAGCCGTACGCGGTCAGTGTGTTCGGCCGAGGATTCTCGCAGTTACTGATCTTCGCGCCGCGACTGTCGATCCACACATGATGTCGAGGACCGTGAACACTCGATCTGGTCGGCGGACCGGTGGCACGCCGTCAAAGCGTTGGAGTGTTCCGCGCCTGCTACCCGAGTTTCACGCCTGCGGTACTCGGGCAACCGCCTGGTGATGCGAACTCCTGCAGAGGTTTACAGTGCCAATAAGATGCGCAAGGAGGCGGCTATGGCGAAAGTTCAGATTCCCTATCGGCATAGAATGGGAGGGCATTGCGGCTCCGGTGCGCTTCGTGACCTCAGTGAATGGGCCGAACTCGGTTGGGGCACCGAGGCATTGAGTGAAGGACTGGTCTTCGCCCTCGGCGGAGCCCTAGACTTCTCGTACGTCCGATCTGCACAGTTGTTTCCCCAGGTGTACCTGGTCGGACGAGGAAGCGACCTGGAGCGCGATTACCTCACCCGGGTCGGCGCCAACTTCGTCGTGCAATCCACCGATGACCCACACGAGGGATGGGCATTTGTGACCGATGAAATCGACGAGGGCCGGCCGGTCATGGTGTGGGCGGACATCGGCGAACTTCCCTATCTGCGCGTCCGACTGCAGATGAGCCGCCACGACATCGTCATCGTCGGATATGACGACGAACAACGCGTGGCCTACGTAGTCGACAATGACCGCGACACGACCCAACTGGTTCCCTATGACGCTCTACGGCGAGCACGTTCGTCAGTCGGGTTCCCTACGCCAACCCGACACACCACCTATCACGTCGACTGGCCGGACCAAATGCCCGACCTTCGTCCGATTGCGGGCGCCGCGCTCGCTGCGAGCGCAGCGTTCATGCGAGGTGACGCCGCGGGCGCGCCGCTACTGCGCGTCGAGGCGGCTGACGTCGAATCATCGGGGTTGAACGGCGTGCATGACTTCGCCGCTGACTTGCGTCGTTGGCCAACGCTGTTCGACGACGATGCACTCGCCGCAGCACTGTTCGGCCTCGGAGCGTTCATCGAGAAAGCCGGCACCGGTGGTGGACTCTTTCGTACGTTGCAGGCGCAGGGTTGCCAGAGCATCGCCGATCAACTTCATGACGCGGCCGCTGCCGACGCTGCTGCGGCGGCTAAACACGCTTCCGAGGCGTGGTCTGCGCTCGCGGCAGCTGCCACGAACGTCGATGCCCCGCTGCGAAGCAGGAGCCTAGCCACGGCCGATGTCGCCGCCATGATCCCGGAGGCAGAGGTGCGTCTCGTCGAAGCCCTCGAAAAAGCCAGTCGATCGGTCAGCGCCGTTGAGATCGACATCGAATCCAACTGAAAGGCACTGTATGAGCGAAATTCCGAGTGATTCCACGTTCTTAGAGACATCGGAATTCCTGGATTGGCAGCACGACGATGTTCAGCGTTTCACCGACGAAGCGGTGGGTGACGCCCGTGCCCCTGTGGAGAAGGCAAGGTTGATCTTCGCCGCGGTGCGAGACAGGATTTGGTACGACCCCTACAGCACAGACGACGACCCCGAGCATTATCGGGCGAGCTATGTAGCGACGGCGTCGAAAGCGTATTGCGTACCGAAGGCGGTGCTGCTGACCGCGGCAGCTCGCGCGGCAGGCATTCCCGCCCGGCTGGGATTCGCAGATGTGCGGAATCATCTGCAGACCCCCACGTTGCGTGCCCGGATGGGGGGCACCGACTTATTCGTTTACCACGGATACAGCGAACTACGACTCAACGACCGTTGGGTGAAGGCGACGCCGGCGTTCAACGCCGAACTCTGCGCGCGATTCGGTGTACCTCCGATCGACTTCGACGGCCACAGCGATGCGCTTCTTCATGCCCACGACGGCGAGGGAAGCAAACACATGGAGTATCTCAACGACCGCGGCTGGTACCACGACCTCCCCTTTACTGACATCGTCACCGAGTTGCATAACCGGTACGGGCCGCTCATGCAAAAGTCCGCCCCCGAGCGCGACGCCTTTTCGCAGTGAGGGTCTATGACGAAATCGCGATACACCGAAACACGGTCAGTGCGATTTGGTCGACGATAGGCGCTCTCGCATCTACGCGCATGGCCGGCGCCGCCACCAATGTGAGTCCATGGTGACGACTGTAATTTGTTCTGGTGGTTAGGAGTTCCATATCGACGAGCAAGCGAATGAAGATTCGGCAGTGGCGTGGTGGCACGATTTCAAGAGTCGTGCAGTTGTCGAGGATGGCGACGATCTCCAGCAGCACCACCCGTGGTGCCTAGGCTGCGGCAAAGACAATCCACACGGTCATGGCCTGCGAGCGCGTCGGCGTGGCAACGGGGTGATTGCCAGGCATGTCTTCGATGGCCGACATCGCGGCGCACCCGGGATCGCGCATGGCGGCGCGGTCATTACAGTTCTCGACGACATGGTGGGGATGCTGCTCTACGTCGTCGGTGAGATGGCCGTCACCCGCAAACTGAACACCGATTTCTTTGCGCCGGTGCTGCTTCATACGCCGTATTTGGTCGGCGCGGACCTCGTGTCTCGGACCGGCCGAAGACTCGAAGTCAGGGCAGAACTGAGGGAGGAAACCACCCAGAAGCTAGTGGCCTCCGCGGACGGGTTATTCGTGGTCGTTACGCTTGCGCACTTCACCGATGCCGCGGGCAAGGCCTCTCCGGCACGCAATGGGGAAAACGACGACTCGCGCGAGGCGATGGGAAACCGTCATCCTTGATGGCGGTGGTCTTTTCGAAGAAGGAACAGCGCACTTAGCACTGCCCGCCTAGCCGAGCCGAGATAGGCATCATTTCTCACGGTTGGTATCGCACGCCAGATGAGGAGATGTCTGAACGGCTTTGTTCCCCCGGACTTTGGCGGGTCAGTGAGAGATTCGTGTGACCATGATGACCTCCTACCGTGACGAGAAACGAGCATTTAGACTGCGAGTCTGAACTCAGTGAACTGGATAGGCCGATGCACGATACTCCATCTCAAATATGTGACCGTCATCCCGCCTCGGCGGACTTGTCCGCCGAAAAGGGGCCCAACGACTCGAATTTCGAAGACGTCGCCGCGGTGACCGGCGTCCCGGAGGCGACGCTGTACTACTACTTCGCCGGCAAAGAAGACATCCTTGCCTTCCTGCTCGAAGACCTCCTCAAGGACATCTCCGATGCCGTGACCACGATCGTGCACACCGACGGCTCCGGTGCCGAACGCCTCGAACTCGTCATCCGCGCACAACTGCGGGCAATGGCGCAGCGGCCAGCCGTTTGCCGTGCACTCATCGGCGAACTGGGACGAGCGGCCCGCATGCCGGCCATCGCCGAGATGATCAATACCGCCTACCAACAACCCGTCGAGACCCTGCTCGTCGAAGGAGCCCGCGACGGATCCCTCGTCGCCCAGCCTGATGCACGATCGACGTCCATTGCGCTGTTCGGTGCGGTCACCATCAACGCACTCATGTATCTGGTGACGGGGAACCACCTCGACGAGACGGTGGTCGCCAGCACCCTCAGCGCCGTCATGTTGGACGGCCTGCGCCCGCGCACAGGAGACCAGTCATGAGCACCTACGGCCTGTCGGTTCTCGGCGCGGATTTGAAGTCACTGGCCCAGACCGCCCAGGCCGCCGACGCGGCCGGGTTCGACGCCGTATGGGCCTCGGAGTTCTACTCCCGGTCCGGATCGATCTCCATGGCCGCGATGGCCAACAGCACACAGAACTGCCGGATCGGTTCCTCCATTCTCTACGGCGTCGGCCGAAGCCCGCTGGTGCTGGCCACCGAGGCGCGTGATCTCGACGAACTCTCCGAAGGACGGCTGGTGCTCGGCATCGGCAACGGCACCAAACGGATGATGAGCGACTGGCACGGCGTGCCCGACACTTCCGCACCCGCGCTGCGGATGGAAGAACTCGTGATGCTGCTGCGCCGGATCTGGAACCTGCATGAAGGCCCCATCCATCACGAGGGCCGTTTCTACAGAATGAATCTCACCCCGACCGGCGACGTGGGACCCCCCAGCCGGCCGATCCCGATCGTCACTGCCGGTGTCCGGGCCCGGATGTGCGAGGCGGCGGGGCGGGTGGCCGACGGCCTGGCCGGACATCCCCTGTTCACGACCACCTACGTCGAGGAGATCGTCCGGCCCGCTATCGCCCGGGGTGCCGCGCACACGGGCCGCGACCCCAATGACGTGGAAATCATTTCCATGGTGATGTGCGCCATCCACGACGACGCCGAGGTTGCCAGACGCGAACTGGCGCAGCAGATTGCGTTCTACTCCTCGGTCAAATCGTACGAGACGGTACTCGATGTGAACGGATTCGCCAGCGAGGGCCGAACCATCCGGGAAGCATTCGCCCAGCGCGATTTCCCGGCGATGTTCGCCGCGGTGTCGGAGGAGATGATCGACACCATGGGCGTCGCCGGGACGGCACACCACGTCCGAGAACAACTGAGACGCTACGACGGCGTCCTCGACCACATCATGCTGTATTCACCATCGGTTGGCATCGCTCCGGAGCGCGTGCAGCAAAACCTCGACAGCATCATCCGGGAATGTTCGCCCCCCTCAATGTCGCCAGGGCAGTCCGGTCCACGTTCAACCTGATCCACGCATTGCTGCCGAAGCCCGACCCGTCCCCACGTCCGCATCCGCCTTCAGCGTCTGGCGCGTCGACCGTGCCTATGGTTGCGCGCCGCTGTTGACGATGTCCGCGTCATCGTTGTCGGGGAGGTCATGGCGGACCACGCGTAACCGGCCCCGAGGCAGGCACGCCATGTAGCCGTGGCGCATGCCATAGAGCTCCCACGCTGTCTGTTCCGCGTCGGGGTCGACATCGATGCGGTGCCCGCGCGAGAAGCTCAGGTGTAGCCCTCCATCGTCGCTGGACCAGGCCTGCGTGCACACCGCGCCAGCGAGGTTTAGCAGTGGACGTTCGTGGGTGGCGATCCTGAGGGGGTCGATCCGCACCGCCTCGACGGGGTAGGTGCCGACGGCAGGCAGGGTCAACAACAGGGGGCAGGAGATGACGATTTCGTTGTAGTCATCGAAGTCCAAAACCAGGCCATCTCGCACCGAGAGGCGCTGCACGACGAGGTTCTCGATCCACTGGGTGTACATGGCAATCTCTTTCGACGCATCGTTGAGCCGTATCTCAAAAGAGTACTGCAAGTAGCGCTGCGATACTATAAGTATCGTTAATGTTCCGCGCTGATCGTAAAGACGCTGGTTACGACACGCCTGGTCGCGCGGTCGATACGGTCGCGGGTATCGGCAGCTGACGCGCGGTGGCCGCTGAAGGTCACGAGGTTGGCCAACCAGATGTCGGAGATGACCCCCGCGACGTGCAGATTGGTGGGGGTGGGCTCGCCCCCCTTGAGCGTGCGCGCCAGCAGGACCTGGATCTCGGCGGCGGCACGGTCGAGTTCCGCGGCGGCACTGGTGTCTGCGATGGCGAAGGCCCGTGTCATGGCTGCTGTCAGCGAGGGATTGCTCTGCCAGCGGTCGTGGAGATGTCCGGTTAGGCGTTCGAGCCGTTCCAGCGGTGTGCCGTCAACGCTCGCCCAGTCGAAGGCTGAGTCCAGTCGACGGAACTCACGTGTCAGCCCTGCGACCAGCAAGTGGGTTTTCGCCGGGTAGTAGCGGTAGAGCGTGCCGACCGCGATGCCGACCCGCGCGGCGACCGCCCGCATTTGGACTGCCTCGTAACCACCCGACGCGGCAACCGATAGTGCCGCATCCAGGATCATTTCCCGGCGCCGTGCGGAGGCGCGGGAACGCGGCGCTACGGCGCTCCGCTTATCGACAGCGACTGGATCGTCTCCCGACGGCCGGGCTCCGCTGTGGCTGCGTGTCTGGGGGAGGGTCATGATGGCCCGTCGCCGAGGCCACCCCGGCGCGAGAAGTGCTCTAGAAGTTGAGCGAAAGCGCTGACATCGCCGTGTGCGGCGAAGTGCTCAGGGCTGACTGCGACGAACACTGCATTGGCGGTGAAGTGGGCGATCCCACCCTCACCCGTACCTGTCGCCGTGACATGCAACGCCCGTCCTTCATGAGAGACGATGTAAGCAGTAATCCGGTGGGGCCGATGGAGCGGCACCGGCCGTAGATACTCCAAAGTGAGCGTGCGCGTCACTGCCGGGGTGCCGGCGATCCACAACGTGAAGCCCAGGACGTCATCACACGCGGCAGCGATTGCGCCGCCGTGAGCCAGCCCCGGTGCTCCGACATGGCGCTCGTCGAACGTCACATCGGTGTACACCGCGTCGCCGCTGCGATGCACCACCAACTGCAGTCCGTGGGGGTTGTCCGGGCCGCAACCCATGCACGTCGTGGTGTGCGAGGGCAGCCGCTCTGGCGGCAACACGCCTTCGGGCACCATCACGCTCCAATACGGTCGGTTTCGCTCCGCTACCGTTAGTACCACACTGCTAGACTGCCGTGACAGCATCGCGTGAAGATCGACCGCCGAGGTGAATGAGTGAGCGACAGTCAGTCAGTGCCAGTCCCTGACGACGACGTGGACCCTCGGCTCATCCGGTCACGCACCCGGCTGCTGGATGCCGCGGCAACGCTATTGAGCACCGGTGGGGTGGAAGCAGTCACCATTGATGCCGTCACCAAGGCGTCCAAAGTGGCCAGAACAACGCTGTACCGGCATTTTCAGAGTTCTTCGCATCTACTCGCAGCCACGTTCGAACGCCTACTTCCACAGGTGACGACTCCGGTACCGACCAATGGACCCATCCGCGACCAGCTGCTCGAATTGCTCAGCCGCCAAGCCGCCCTGTTCAACGACGCGCCGCTGCATGTCACGACACTCGCGTGGCTCTCGCTAGGACCCACCGGCTCCAGCAACGAAGTGGATGAGCGCCACACATCCGGGGCGCTACGGACCCGAGTCGTTAACCAATACCGACAGCCGTTTGACGCCATACTCACCAGCCCGAGAGCGCAGGCCGAACTCGCACATTGCGACCGGGAACTGGCGATCTGTCAGCTCGTCGGGCCACTCGCCTTCGCCCGGATGACCGGGATTCGCACCATCACACACGACGACTGCGCGAACCTGGTCGATGACTTTCTCGCCGCCCACCGCAAGACCGACGGCGACGCCAGCACGGGGGCGAATCCGCCACCAAGAGGACGGGCCGCCCCGCGGGCCTAGCTCACTAGCCACAACGGAATCCACACCTCCCAGCCGGCTGTGCCTCGTGCTGTTTTACCTTCGCTCTAGGGGCGTCCGCGATGTTAGCGGAGAAATGCTCGTGTCATCCCGAACGCCGATGCACCCTGGGCCGCATCAGGCTTCGCAATCACTTCCACTCCCGCAATGCCACGCACACCACGTCAGCGTCCGAACGGACCTTGCCAACGCGTCGCCCCGCCGTCCGCGACTCGTCTCGGCGAACCCCACATGCGTCGCGCCCCGGCGACGCGGAGCGTCTGCGCCACGACCCATGTGGCGAATATCGTCCGTCGATATGTGAGCGTGGTAGCCCCGAAATGCAAGAGGTGTGTGGATCTCGTCGTTGAGCACGTCGGGGAGACGCTCCGAGCAGAGGCATGGCATGCAGGGTTAGTCGGCTGGAACGCTGAACTAAGTCGACAGGCTCGGGGGAGTGAAGATGCGGAGTACGGACGTTCGTCATCGCGAATGTGGCTCTGGTCGTGGACCGATTCGTCCGCACGTTTCTATGTTCTCGGTATGAACTCGAATGAGAAGCTCCGCGCGCGGTACCGAGCCCGTGAAGCGCAGCGCAGATTGAACGAGGAAAGGGCTCGGCGGGAGCGCGCCAATGCCGACGCCGCCGCGACGATCCGACTCACGCTGCACCGAGTCGAGTCTGTCGACACATGGGAACGGGTGCGACTCGATCAGGCGCAGGAGCGTGTCCGCGCAGAGGGGGCTAAGAGGCGTGCAGGTTATCTCGCCGGCCTGCAGGCTGCCGTCGAGCAGATGAGGGACCGGGGCGAGACTTTGGCCAAGATTGCTGCGCTCGTCGATGTCGATGTTCGCGAGATCAAAGCCGCGCTGCGCAGGGCTCGCACCGCAGACGAGGGAGGACGCGGGATGGCGGGCATCTCGGGTGCGGGTACGCGGTCTGCTCGCTCCGCACCGCAAGGCGGGGACTTCGAGAGCAGAGACCCGCTGTCCGACAACGCCGCTCGACGTTCAGCCAGCGGTGACGACAACGGCGCCGGTTCCTACGACCCAACTCGGTGTGTCCGCTGCGAGGCAGTGATGCTTGATATCGACGACGGGCCGCGACGCGGACGTCGTCGGCTGTACTGCTCCGACACATGCCGACGTGACGCCTCGGCGGCACGTACGGCCGCAGAGCGCTACGGGTCACCCATACGAGTGGTCGAGGTGCGAAAACCCGTTGACTCCTCCAAGCCGACTGCGGAGTCCACAGGGCCGGAGCCGGCACCCATCGAGCCGCTCGATGCCGTCGGGATCATGCTCGAGAACGACGAGGCGCTGCACGCGTTGCTAGCACGCATGACAGAACAAGCTCGACTCAAGAACCTGAATCGCCCAACACTGACCGCCGCGAGAGAACTCGCAAAAGTCGTACACCCGCTGCGTAGTTGGTGAGCAGTCCCGCCCACGCACCAGGCAGCAGTCGGTCAGCGTGTCCTACGCCGGCGGTGTCTTCGGCTGGCAGGACTGCATCCGGTCATACTCGCGACGGCACGACCGAGGCTATGAATGGACCATCCGGCGAGTTCGGCTGCGAGGTCCTCGATGTCCCACTCCAGCTCGTGAATTGCCGATCGACGCTTGGCCTTGATCATTTCGCTTGCGTCGTCGTGGTGGGGTCGGATCCCGTGTTGGCGTTCATAGCCATCAACAACGGTGTCGATCACGTCGTCAAGCGTGGTGATCAAACGAGTCGCGGCCATGTCCGCGTTCTCTGCGATGTACTCGTCGCAGTCCTCCTGGGGCCAGGATGGCGGGAATTGCAAGTGCGATCGGTAGAGGTCCCTGATTGCTCTGTCGAAGTCCCCGGAGAACTGGATGTCGGGCCAATCCGCAACTGCCGCGTCGGCCAGTTTCTTCACATCGTCTTCGAGACTCACGACCATCGCCTCCCGGTTCCATCTCCGATGATGCTCGCCGGCACCGACAACACACCGCATTGTGTGCTGGCGGACGGTGACTCAGGAGGCTTCTATGGACAGGTCTTCGACAGGCTCCTCAGGAACTGAGTCCGGCGCGATATCCGCGTTGCCCAGCCCGCCGCGGCTACCCCGCAGCAGCGAGGGACGCGAGGGTTGCGAGGCTTGATCTGCCGACACATCTTTGGCGGGCGGGTAAACGGTCCACAGCAGCACATTCCGGTGATTCCGCGCGCCATCGTCCTCGATCACCCAGCCAAGGCTTCGAAGCGCGGGCGCGTGCCGTTTCAGAAGCGCTGTGACGTCCCGACCGTTCCTGGGCCGCTCCTTCGGCCTGCGCCAGGTGTCGCCGGCCGGTGTGACTGCCGCAAGCAGGTCCGCTCCGGATCCCGCGATGATTGGCTCCTCGATGTGTTGGCGCAGCCGTTCAATGAACGGGTCGGCGGACAGACTGTCTTCGGAGAGTTGGCTGGCGCGCGACAAGTAACGACGGAAGCCATTGGTCGACAGAAACTCATCGACGGCCGCCAGCGTGCGACTGAAGTCCGCCATCCGTGGCGACACATCGACCGAGATGGTCTCGAGGCGTTGATGGACTAAGGCGGCCAGATCGAGCAGCCCACTCAGAATGCCTGGTAGAGCCGTGCGCCACTGTTGTCGCATCGTGGCCTCCGGTTGTCGCATGTGGCGATCAATGCGTCGCAGCTCGACCGTCGCCAGTCGTTCTGCAAGGTCGGGTCGCACAGCGCCGACGTCGATGCCGTTGATGATGACGCACCGACGGAACTTGATGACCGCTAGGTCGGCGTCGGTGTACAACGCTCGTTTGACGTTGCCGTCGCCCGTGGCGGCGCGGCACAGCGAGTCCGACAGCCACGGCGGGATGGTGGACAGATTGTCGAGGGCGACTACCCATGACCCGGATGCCGCGGTCACCCAAGAGTCAGCGTCGCGCGGCGCTTGGCGCAACGGGACGGGGGAGGGATCGATCAGATCGACCAGCATGCGCGTCGTCGTGCTCTTGGCGCTGCCCTGTTCGGCGAAGAGTGCCAACACAGGATGCGGGACATCGCACTGGACGAGCGCGGCGACGAGCACCGCGAGGAGGACGGGTCGGTCCTCGACGTTGATGTTGACGAAATCCCACAGTCGATCCAAATCACCCACCGACGGCAGTGGCATCGCGGCCGTCAGCTTGCTTCGCAAGAAACGAACCGGGGCGGAATCGGTGACAGTCCACCGTCCCTGGCCGATGCGGATCACCTTGCCGTCAGGTCGTCCAGTATCGATGTAGTTGATACCGTCCAGTTCTGCGACGCGCAGATACAACTTCTCCGGAGCCTTGATGGCGGCCATGCCTTCGAGGATCAACGTGGCGTCAGTGAGTGCCTGGCCGACGGCGACAGTGCCGGTGTCGCGGAAGTAGCGCGAGGCGAGTTCGGCTCGCAGGCCGGCCTTGCCGGCGCGTAGCAGCATCGCCAGGTGCGGCCGCGTGCGTTCGGCGCCGAAGGGTTCACCGTCCTCGGAGACGCCGAGGCAATATCGCTCTTGGGCCATCTCCACCAGCCGAACGGCAACGGACTTTTTGTCGGTCTCGGCCCTGGCACTCAATGCTTTTCCCGCCTACGAAGCTTCTGAAGGCGGGCATGGCAGGTTATTCTCATGAGGAGTCCTCCGGTTGAGCGATCGGGTGGTTCGAATGAAAGACCTCGGCTAGGACCCGGGGTCTTTCTCAATTGCGGATCTCACGCGGCGTCGCCGCCTCCACGCCGAGTTGCAATTTCTTGCTCCGAGATCCACCGCAGCACCTCGTCGCGGCGGTAGACGACGCGGCGGCCCAAGGCAAAACTGGCAGGCCCGATATCGCAGTGGCGCCAGTAGCGCAGGGTCCCGACGGGGACGCCGATGATTTCCGAAACCTGTTTCGCGTTCAGTAGATCCATCTGATGCTCCTCAAAGGTGTGTTCTGTCAACGAATCCAACGCTGGTGGTGGCGCCCCGTATTTGTCCACCACTACCCTGCAGATCACTTGCAAATTGACTCCAGCCGAACGGTTTCGTCGGCTGTCGGTAGTCGATGTGAAACTGGGCACCAAGGGAGGTGGCTCACATGCAGCGACGAAACCGCCGCGCGGGCGTCGAGGACAGGTGGCGTCGATCAGACGGAAGCCCTTCCGCGCGCAGTGGTAGGGGACGCCGGTGGTTGGCCCGGTATGTGGACGACCAGGGTGGAGAGAACACGCGGTCATTCGAACGCAAGGTCGATGCGCAGGCCTTTCTCAACGAGATCACTGCCGCCCAGACGATCGGCACCTATGTCGCGCCGAAAGCGGGCCGCATCACCGTCCGCGAGGTGCATACCAAATGGCTTGGGACGCAGAGCCATTTGAAGGAGACCACGGTCGCGACACGCGCGTTCGCCTGGTCGGGCTACGTGGAAGGACGGTGGTCCGCCGTTGCGGTGGCCGACGTGCAGTCGTCGGACATCAGAGCGTGGGTGCAGGAACTGGCGGCCGGCGGAGCCAAGCCCGCCACCATCGAGAACGCGCTTAGCGTCTTGCGCCAGATCCTCGAGATGGCCGTCGAGGACCGCCGGATCCCCCGGAATCCGTGCACGGGAGTGAAGTCGCCGCGACGACAGCACCGATCGCGGGGCTATCTGACGCACCAGCAGGTGGAGCTTCTGGCATGCGAGGTTGGCGAGTACGCCACCGTTGTCCGATTTCTCGCTTACACCGGGTTGCGTTGGGGCGAGATGGCAGCGCTGCGGGTGGAGTCATTCGACATGTTGCGTCGCCGGGTCAACATCCGCGAGGCAATCGCCGAGGTCAACGGACGGGTGGTGTGGTCCACGCCGAAATCCCATGAACGTCGCTCGGTGCCCTTCCCGGCGTTCCTCGCCAAGCTGCTGGCCGCGCAAATGATCGGCAAAAAGCGTGAGGACTTGGTGTTCACATCACCAGGGGGAGCGCTGCTCCGAGTGTCGACCTGGCGGCCGCGAGTCTTCAACGTGGCTGTCCAACGCCTCCAGGAAGCAGACCCGGCGTACCCCACCGTCACGCCCCATGATCTCCGTCATACGGCGGCATCCCTGTCGATCAGTGCGGGGGCCAACGTGAAGGCGGTCCAAACGATGCTCGGACACGCGTCTGCGGTCCTCACCTTGGATACCTATGCCGACCTGTTCCCGGACGACCTGGAGCAGGTTTCGGTTGCACTAGATGCGGCGCGCATGCGGTCTTTGGCAGCCACTGCGGACCAGCTGCGGACTGAGAAGTAAGAAGGCCCCGACCGAATCTCCCGGTCAGGGCCTCTCACCTGCGATCCTGCGAGTCGGGGTGGCGGGATTCGAACCCACGACCTCTTCGTCCCGAACGAAGCACGCTACCAAGCTGCGCCACACCCCGCGGAAAGCTCCGACAGCGTATCGCACCGGTGGCGATGGAAGCCAAACGCCACCAAACGCCGCCAAACGCCGTGGTCGCCGACCGCCTCGCGTGTAGCGCGCGAGCCCGATGGGTAACCGGATCTCAACGAAGTCGTCAGAACGGCGACGCGATCGACCGGTGACACGGGAATGCGTTCGACCGTCGCCGGCGTTGTGACCAGCATGATCGTGCATGGGCACGATCCGAGAAGGAGAAGATTCGATGACCGGTCTGGGAGCTGCCATCTACGGTGGATTCTTCGGTCTTGCCGCGCTGTGGTTGTTCCTGACCTCGGACGCCGTGGGCGTCCGCCGGGTTCAGGACCAGGCGCCGGATCGTTCGAACTCGACCAACTTCATGGCCGACGCCGAGGACTCGAGCTCGGAGCTGATCAGCCACTCCGCGTTGAAGTAGGTGTCGGCGTACCGGTCGCCGCTGTCGGCGATCAGCGTCACCACCGAGCCACTGCGGCCCTCGGCCACCATCTGCGCGATCAGCCCGAACGCACCCCACACGTTGGTCCCGGTCGACGGCCCCACTCGCCGCCCCAGCACCGCGCTGACGTGATGCGCGGCGGCGACGGACGCGGCGTCCGGAACCTGAACCATGCGGTCGACCACGTCGGGCAGGAACGAGGGTTCCACCCGCGGTCGGCCGATGCCCTCGATGCGTGACGACGCACCCGCGACGGGGCGGCCCTGCTGATACGACGGGAAGAACGCCGAGTTCTCTGGATCCACCACGCACAGCTGGGTGGGGTGGCGTCGGTACCGGATGTAGCGGCCGATCGTCGCGCTCGTCCCGCCGGTGCCCGCTCCCACCACGATCCACTCCGGGATGGGGTAACTCTCCGCCCGCATCTGCTCGTAGATCGACTCGGCGATGTTGTTGTTGCCCCGCCAGTCCGTCGCGCGTTCGGCGTTGGTGAACTGGTCGAGGTAGTGGCCGCCGGTCTCGGCCGCCAGCCGCTCCGCCTCGGCGTACACCTGGCCGGCGCTCGACACGAAGTGGCAACGGCCGCCCTGTGATTCGATCAGCGCGATTTTCGTCGCGCTGGTCGTCGCCGGCATCACCGCGATGAAGGGCAGCCCGAGCATCGCGGCGAAGTAGGCCTCGGACACGGCCGTCGACCCCGACGACGCCTCGATCACCGTGGTGCCCTCGTCGATCCAGCCGTTGCACAGTGCGTAGAGGAACAGTGAGCGCGCCAACCGGTGCTTGAGGCTGCCGGTGATGTGCGTCGTCTCGTCCTTCAGGTACAGCTGGACGTCTGGGGCGGTCGGGCTGCCCGGCCCCAGGAAGTGCTTCCACGACGAGGGCAGCGGATAGCGCAGCAGGTGGGTGTCCGCACTGCGTCGGGCATCCGCCTCGATCAACCGGATGGCGTTCTCGGCCCACTCGCGGGATCGGGAGCGGGACGCGACGCAGGTCCCGTCGGTCACCGCGCGGAGACGGTCGGCTGCGACATGCCGGCGCTCGCGCCCACGTGTCCACCACCGGTGGGCGCGGCGACCAGCGTCAGCAGGGTGGCCTCCGGCCTGCAGCAGAACCGCAGCGGAGCGTAGGGAGACGTGCCGATCCCGGCGGAGACGTGCAGTGCGGTGCCCGCGCCCCACCGTGACGGACCCTTGGCACGGGAGGTGTCGATGTCACAGTTCGTGACGAGCGCACCGTGGAACGGCAGGCACAGTTGGCCGCCGTGGGTGTGCCCGGCCAGGACCAACTGGTAGCCGTCTGCGGCGAACCGGTCGAGCACCCGGGTGTAGGGCGCGTGGGTGATGCCGAGGCTCAGGTTGGCCGCGGGATTGGGGCGGCCTGCGATGGTGTCGTACCGGTCGCGCTTGAGGTGCGGATCGTCGACGCCCGCGGCGGCGATCACCAGACCCTTGACGTCGATCTCGCGGCGGGTGTGCGTCATGTCGAGCCACCCGCGCTCGGTGAACGCGGCGCGCAAGTCCTGCCACGGCAAGGGAGTGCCCGTGACCCGCTTCTTCTTGTCGAAGAGGTAGCTCGCCGGATTCTTCGGCTTGGGTCCGAAGTAGTCGTTGCTGCCGAACACGAACAGTCCCGGCACCGACAGCAGGTCACCCATCGCCTGGACGACGGCGGGCACTGCCCGCGGGTGCGCCAGGTTGTCACCGGTGTTGATCACCAGATCGGGACTCCACCGGGACAGGTCCCGCAGCCAGGACTGCTTGCGGCGCTGCCCCGGCCGCATGTGGAAGTCCGACAGGTGCAGCACCCGCAGCGGCGCCGAACCCGGCGTGAGTACCGGCATCGTCAGCTCGCGGACGACGAACGCATTGCGCTCGATCAGGGAGCCGTAGGCCAGCCCCGCGACCAGCGAACCGGCCGCCGTGGCCGCCGTGTTCCTCAGGACGGTGGTGGGATCGGGCATGGAGGCAGCTTACTGCCAGATGCCCGAGCCACCCGGTGAGTCCGGGTCGCCGTCACCGTCCTCACAGGTCACGGCGGTGGCGGTGGCGGCGGAGGCGGCCCCAGGACCGGAACCGTGATCGGTGGCAATCCTGGGATCTCCACGACCGTCGACCCCACCGGTAGTGGCGGCGCGTTCGGGTCCAGCCCCGGGATGGGCAGGCCCGCGGGCGGCGGCGGTGGTGGCGGCGCGATGCCGTTGCTGACCTGGAGCGTGATGATCGAGCCCGGCACCGTCTGTCCCGACGGCGACGTGCCGACGACCGCGCCCTGCGGCGAGTTGCTGTTCACCGGCGTCGCCTGGTCGGCGACCTGGAAGCCGGCGTCCTTGAGACGCTGACGGGCCAGGCTCTCGTTCATGCCCGCGATGCTGGGCACCCGCGAACCCGGTGCGCCGTCGACGTACCGCGGATCGGTGGGAGGCAGCGCCACGGTGTCGGGCGTGATGCCCTTCATGGCGGTGAACCAGGTGCGCGCGGGCTCGTTGCCACCGAACAGATCGCCCGAACCGCACTGGCGCAGCGGGTAGGAGCACAGTTCGCCGGGGCTGGTCGAGTCGTCGTAGATGTAGTTCGCCGCGGCGAAGTCGCTGGTGAAGCCGAGGAAGCCCGACGAGCGGTGGGCCTCGGTGGTACCGGTCTTGCCCGACATGGGCAGGTTCCAGCCGACCGAGCCTGCCGAGCCCGCGGCGGTGCCGGAGCCGGTGTCGTCCTTGCTCATCGCGTTGGCCAGCGTGTTGGCCAACCCCTCGGGCACGACCTGCTCGCACGTCTCGGTGGTGACCGAGACCTCGTCGCCGGTGCGGTCGAAGACCTTGTCGATCGGGTTGGGCGGGCACCACGTGCCGCTGGAGCCCAGGGTCGCGGCGACGTTGGACAGCTCGAGCGCATTGACCTCGATGGGTCCGAGGGTGAAGGAGCCCAGGTTCTGGCGCTTCACGAAGTCGGCGAGGCTCTCGTTGCTCTCGGGGTCGTAGTCCCGTGCGGTGCCGGGCAGCGCGTAGGACCGCAGGCCGAGCTTGACCGCCATGTCGACCGTCCGTTGCACGCCGATCTGCGCGATCAGCTTCGCGAACGCCGTGTTCGGCGACGTCGCCAGCGCGTCGGTCACGCTCATCGGGCCGCGCCCGCCGCCGGTCACGCACCAGGTGGCCGGCGGGCACCCCTTCGCGCCGCCGCTGCCCAGCCCCTTCGCCTGAAAGCTGGACGGTGCGTCGAGTTGGGCGTTGATGCCCATGCCCATGTCGAGGGCCGCCGCGGTCGTGAAGACCTTGAAGATGGACCCGGCGCCGTCGCCGACGAGTGAGAACGGCTGCGGCTGCATCGTCTCGCCCGCGTCGAGGTTCAGTCCGTAGGTGCGGTTGCTGGCCATCGCCACCACCGGGTGGGCGGTCTTGCCGGGACGAATGACGCTCATGACGCTCGCCACGCCCTCGAGATCCGGTGCCGCGATCCCGTCGACGGACGACTTCACCTGGTTCTGGATGTCGGGGTCCAGGGTCGTCTTGATCAGGTACCCGCCCTTGGCGACCTGCTCCTTGCTGATGCCCGCCCGCGCGAGGTACTCCAGCGCGTAGTCGCAGAAGAACGCCCGGTCGCCGGCGGCGATGCACCCGCGGGGCAGTTCCTGGGGCTGCGGCAGGATGCCGAGTGGCTGCTCCTTGGCGGCGAGCAGTGCCTCGGCCTCCTGCGGCACGTTCTCGATCATCGTGTCGAGTACCAGGTTGCGGCGGGCCAGCGCACCGTCGGGATTGGTGTACGGGTTGAGCGTGCTCGTCGACTGCACCATGCCGGCCAAAAGGGCCGCCTGCTGCCAGTTGAGTTCGGACGCGTTGATGCCGAAGTAGGTCTGCGCCGCGTCCTGCACGCCGAACGCGCCGTTGCCGAAGGACACCAGATTCAGGTAGCGCGTGAGGATCTCGGGCTTGGTGAACGTCTTGTCGAGCGTCAACGCCATGCGGATCTCGCGCAGCTTGCGGGCGGGCGTGGTCTCGATCGCCGCCCGCTTCTCACTCTCGGTCTGCGCGACCACGAGGAGTTGGTAGTTCTTGATGTACTGCTGCTCCAGCGTCGAACCGCCGCGGGTGTCGGCGGCACCGGACAGATAGCCGGACAGTCCGGTGAGCGTGCCCTGCCAGTCGACGCCGTTGTGGTCGGCGAACCGCTTGTCCTCGATCGAGACAATGGCGAGCTTCATGGGGTTGGCGATCTGATCGCTCGGAACCTCGAAGCGGCGCTGGGTGTACAGCCAGGCGATGGGGTTGCCCTTGGCGTCCACCATCGTGGACACCGCGGGGACCTCGCCTTCGACGAGCTGCGCGGAGCCGTTGGCCACGACGTCGGAAGCGCGATTCGACACCAGGCCGAAGCCGCCGACGAGGGGGAACATCAATGCCGCGGCGATGACGCTGGCCAGGATGACGCACCAGGCCAGCTTGATCACCGTGACCGCAGCGGGCGGTCGAGTCGGCGGGCGGTCGGACATGGGATACAGACTAGCGACGTCCGCTAATCCCAGCCTCCGAGTGTGTGCCGCGGGAATGGCGCGCTGCCGGCTCGCGGACATCTCCGCCGGTCGGAGGGGCTGCGGGCCCGTTCGAACGGTTCACGGCACGGTCGTCCCAAAAAAGCGAGATTTGACTGTTGCGCAAAACCCCCCTGACCACCTAGCTTGGACACACAGTGCGATCTAGGTAACACTTCGGGTCGCAATGTGGCGTAGATCGCACCAGCGGTTTACCCGGAGATACGGACCGTCAAGAAGAGGGCGGCTGGACGGAGGGGATCGCAGGTGTCAGCTACTCGGCCCGCGGCGCGCAAGACCATCACGTGTTCACCAGTCAATGGTGCAGTCCAGAGCGCCGAAGCGGAAGCCCGCATCGCGTGGGTATCGCAAGCCCGCTGCAGGCAAGCCGATCCCGATGAACTGTTCGTCCGCGGCGCCGCTCAGCGCAAGGCCGCAGTCATCTGCCGGCACTGCCCGGTGATCTCCGAATGCGGTGCCGACGCCCTCGACAACCGCGTCGAATTCGGCGTCTGGGGTGGCATGACCGAGCGTCAGCGTCGCGCCCTGCTCAAGCAGCACCCCGAGGTCGTCTCCTGGGCGGACTTCTTCGCCGCCCAGCGCAAGCACCGCAGCGCAGTCTAGGAACCGAAGCGCCGCCACCTACGCAGCAGGGACGTCGCCGGTGATCTGATCGGCGATGGCCCGCAACGCTTCCAGGTCCGACACGTCGAACGGAAGCGACGGCACGCCGACGATCGCCACCTGCGGGTTGGCCCCGGTGAACCGCGACAGCAGACGTACCTCGCGCTTCGCGGTCAACGACCGGTCCGCGTGCACCTTCAGTACCGCCGCCGCCAGCTGGTCGGCGCCGCCGCCCGACTCCAGGGACTCCGCCGCCTCCTTCGCCTTCTCCGGGCTCAGGTTGCACAGCGTCGGGTGCGTCCGGTTGAGGATCAGTCCGGCGAGCGGCATGTTCTCCTGTGACAGCCGGTCGACGAAGAAGGACGCCTCGCGCAGCGCATCGGGTTCTGCGGCCGAGACCACCACGAACTGGGTGCCGCGACGCTTCAGCAGTTCGTAGGTCTTGTCCGCCTTCTGCCGGAACCCGTCGAACGTGGCGTCGAGCGCCTGAACGAAAGCGGCTGCATCCGAGAGCATCTGAGAGCCCAGGATCGTCGACATGGCCTTCATCGCCAACCCGACGGCGCCGGTGAGGAGCTTGCCGATTCCACGTCCGGGTGCCAGCAGCAGACGCCACAGCCTGCTGTCCATGAAGCTGCCGAGGCGCTTCGGCGCGTCCAGGAAGTCCAGCGCGTTGCGCGACGGCGGAGTGTCCACCACGATCAGGTCCCACTTGTCCTCGGCGAGTAGCTGGCCCAGCTTCTCCATCGCCATGTACTCCTGCGTGCCCGCCAGCGACGTCGCGACGGTCTGATAGAACTGGTTCTCCAGGATCGCCTCTGCCCGTTGGGCATCCGAGGAGTACTGGAGCACCATCTCGTCGAACGTGCGGCGCATGTCGAGCATCATCGCGTGCAGTTCGCCGCTCACCTCGGGCGCCAGCGGCACCCGCTGAGGACTGTTGCCCAGATCCTTGATTCCCAGCGCCTGGGCGAGACGCTTCGCCGGGTCGATCGTCAGCACCACCACCGTGCGGCCGTACTCGGCGGCGCGCAGCGCCATCGCGGCCGCGGTCGTGGTCTTTCCGACACCGCCTGCGCCGCAACACACGATGACGCGGTTCGACCGATCGGACAGGATCGCGTTCATGTCGAGCGCGCGTGGGGTGGTGCTCATGTCTGGTCCCTCTGCTCGAACGGGTACTGGATGCGGATCGGACTCGTCGCGTGACCGCGGTGGCTCATCGAACACCCTGAGCGGCAAGCTCTTCGGCCAATTCGTAGAGACTGCCGAGGTCCACGCCGTCCCGGAGTGCGGGCAGTTCGAGCCGCGGGATGTCGATCTCGTCGAGCTGCTCGGCGCTCTCGGCGCGCGCGGTGATCCGCGTGGCGTGCTGGATGGACTCGGTGAGCAGGCCGGCGAAGTCCTCGTCGGCCAGGGTGATTCCGGCTGCGGTGAGACCGCTGCGGATCGCGTCGGCGTCGAGCACGCCCTCGGCGGCCTTGCTCATCTCGTCCGCGTCGAGGTAGGCGGGGATGTTCCGGTTCACGATCACGCTGCCGATGGGCAGGCCGAGCGCCTTCAGCTCGTCGATCGCCTCGACGGTCTCCTGGATGGGCAGCGCCTCGAGCAGCGTGACCAGGTGGATGGCGGTGAGTTCGGAGTGCAGCACCTTGACCACACTCTCGGCCTGAGCGTGCACCGGCCCACCCTTCGCGAGGTCGGAGACGGCCTTGGTGACGTCGAGGAACCGGGCGATGCGGCCGGTGGGCGGGGAGTCGACGACGACCGCGTCGTACACGGTGAGCTTCCCGCTCTTGTCCGGCTTCTCGCTGCGGGTCACGATCTCGCGGACCTTGCCGGTGAGCAGCACGTCACGCAGGCCGGGGGCGATCGTGGTCGCGAACTCGACGGCGCCGATGCGGCGCATCGCGCGGCCCGCGATGCCGAGGTTGTAGAACATGTCGAGGTACTCGAGGAACGCGGCCTCGGTGTCGATGGCGAGCGCGTTGACCTGACCGCCGCCCTCTGCGGTGGCGATCTTCACCTCGGCGTAGGGCAGCGGCGGCACGTCGAACAATTGCGCGATGCCTTGCCGGCCCTCGACCTCCACCAGCAGAACCTTGCGCCCACCCGCGGCCAGCGTCAGCGCCAGCGCGGCGGCGATGGTGGACTTGCCCGTCCCACCCTTGCCCGTGACGAAGTGGAGTCGGGTCTTGGCCAACCGGGACGGCCAGCCGTCCGGGGTGCGGGTTTCGGAGGACGACGGCTCTGTGGTCACACCAGCAGCCTAGCCAAGGGGCACGACCTGCCAGATAGGCTCAGCCCATGAGTGACATCACCCGCTGGGAGTACGCGACGGTTCCCCTTCTGACCCATGCCACCAAGCAGATCCTCGATCAGTGGGGTGAGGACGGCTGGGAACTGGTCTCCGTGCTCACCGGACCGACGGGTGAGCAGCACGTCGCCTACCTCAAGCGGCCCAAGTGACCCACTCGGACCGCTTGACCGCGCTCGGCATCGACCTGCCCGACGTCGTCGCCCCGCTGGCCGCGTACGTGCCCGCGGTGCGGACGGGGAACCTGGTCTACACGGCCGGGCAGTTGCCGATCGTCGACGGTGAGCTGGTCCGGACCGGCAAGGTCGGCGACGACGTCAGCGCCGAGGACGCGCAGGCCCTCGCCAGGACGTGCGGGCTCAATGGACTCGCCGCCGTGCACGCCCTCGTCGGGATCGACGCGATAGTCCGCGTGGTCAAGGTCGTCGGGTTCGTGGCGTCGGCGCCGGGATTCACCGGTCAGCCAGCCGTGATCAATGGCGCATCGGAACTCTTCGGCGAGATCTTCGGCGAGGCCGGCGCCCACGCGAGGTCCGCGGTCGGGGTCTCCGAACTGCCGCGCAACGCACCCGTCGAGGTCGAACTCATCGTCGAGGTCGCATAGCGCGTGGTTTCCGGCGACGCCTCCGACGGACCGGGTCCCGAGCACCCGGCCTACGGAACGCTGCGCCGCGTGACCGACACCGCGTCGGTGCTGCTGTGCGACAACCCAGGGTTGATGACCCTCGAGGGCACCAACACCTGGGTGCTGCGCGGACCGGGTAGCGACGAGTGCGTCGTGGTCGACCCCGGCCCCGACGACGACGCGCACATCGGGCGCATCGCCGACCTCGGCACCATCTCGCTCGTCCTTATCAGCCACAAGCACGGCGACCACACCGACGGTATCGACGCGCTGGTCGATCGCACCGGCGCCGTGGTCCGGTCCGTGGGCAGCGGATTCCTGCGCGGCCTCGGTGGGCCGCTGGTCGACGGCGAGGTGATCGACGCGGCCGGACTGAGGATCACGGTGCTGGCGACGCCCGGCCACACCGCGGACTCGCTGTCGTTCGTTCTGGACGACGCCGTGCTGACCGCCGACACCGTGCTCGGCCGTGGCACCACCGTCATCGACAACGAGGACGGCAGTCTGCGCGATTACCTAGACTCCCTGCGCCGGCTGCGCGGTCTGGGCCACCGCGCGGTGCTACCGGGACACGGGCCGGACCTGTCCGACCTCGAAGCGGTGACCACCACGTACCTGCGCCACCGCGAGGAACGCCTCGATCAGGTGCGCGACGCGCTGTGCGTGCTCGGGGAGGACGCCAACGCCCGCCAGATCGTCGAACACGTCTACACCGACGTCGACGAGAAGCTGTGGGACCACGCCGAGTGGAGCGTGCAGGCGCAGCTGGACCATCTGCGGTCCTAGCGCGAGAACCTACCTAGCCGAACAGACGCAAACTCCCCTCTTTCGCGTGGAGAGAGGGGAGTCCGCTGGAGCCGCTTGCGGACTGTTCGTGAGCAGCTAGCGCGCTCGGCGGGCCAGCCGCTCGGAGTCGCTGATCAGCACGCTCTTGCCCTCGAGCCGGATCCAGCCACGGTGGGCGAAGTCGGCCAGCGCCTTGTTGACCGTCTCGCGGGAGGCACCGACCAGCTGGGCGATCTCCTCCTGCGTCAGGTCGTGGGTGACTCGCAGCGAGCCGCCCTCCTGCGTGCCGAAGCGCTGGGCCAGTTGCAACAACTGCTTGGCCACGCGGCCCGGGACGTCGGTGAAGATGAGGTCGGCCAGGTTGTTGTTCGTGCGGCGCAGGCGACGGGCGAGCACCCGCAGCAGCTGATCGGCGATCTCGGGCCGGTCCTTGATCCACGCCTTGAGCGCGTCGCGGTTCATGGCGACGGCGCGCACCTCGGTGATGGTGGTGGCGCTCGAGGTCCGCGGACCGGGATCGAAGATCGACAGCTCGCCGAACATGTCGGACGGACCCATGATGGTCAGCAGGTTCTCCCGACCGTCCGGCGAGCGCCGGCCGATCTTCACCTTGCCGGTGATGATGATGTACAGCCGGTCGCCGGGCTCACCCTCCGCGAACACGGTGTGCCCGCGCGGGAAGTCGACGGGTTGAAGTTCCTTCGTCAGCGCGGAGACCGCCGCTGGTTCGACTCCCTGGAAGATTCCGGCCCTGGCCAGGATCTCGTCCACGTTGCCCCTCTTATGTTCTCGGGTCACATGACGTGACACGCGCAGGCCAGATCCGGGTTGGAATGGCAACTTCAGTCTAGTGGTAGGCCGCTTCTCGACGTGCCAACGCTACACACGATCCGCCTGGCGAGTCGGGAGAAATTCGGGATTGCTCCGATGATGGACGTAGATCCGCGCGGGCAAACGTGGCGACGGCTCGCTGAACACGAGGTCTCCCCGGTCGACGTAGGGGTCGAAATCCGCGTCGTCGTCGAACTCGTGAGCGGCCTCGTCGGCCTCCCGGTAGCGGGGCAGCGCCCGGCGCGCGCAGTCCGCCTTGGCCCGATCGAGCGCGGCGGTCACGTCGGCGGGGGAGACGGCGTCCTCCGTCAGCCCGGCCTCCAGACGGTCCAGCCCGAACGTCGCCAGCATCAACAATGCTGGGATGAACGCAACGAGCAACCAGGACACACCGCGAAGTAAACACGGCCCAGGTCTCAGCAGGATCACGAAATGCCACCGGTCCGTCCGCGTGCCTGTCGGGCCCCGTCAGTAGGCTGACGGGCGTGGCAGTGCGTGCGCCCAGCGTCAAGCGGGCACCGAGGCAGGTCGAAACACATCTGGGTCTGGTGCGCCGAGCCCGGCGGATGAATCGCGCTCTGGCGCAGGCGTTCCCGCATGTCTACTGCGAACTCGACTTCACCGATCCCCTGGAACTCACCGTCGCGACCATCCTGTCGGCGCAGAGCACGGACAAGCGGGTCAACCTGACCACGCCCGCGTTGTTCGCGCGCTACCGCACGGCCGAGGACTACGCGGGCGCCGATCGCACCGAACTCGAGGAGCTGATCCGGCCGACCGGCTTCTACCGGAACAAGGCGACGTCCCTGATGCGGCTGGGCCAGGAACTCGTCGCGCGGTTCGACGGCGAGGTGCCCCGGACCCTCGACGAGCTGGTCACGTTGCCCGGGATCGGCCGCAAGACCGCCAACGTCGTGCTCGGCAACGCGTTCGACATCCCCGGCATCACCGTCGACACCCACTTCGGCCGCCTGGTCCGCCGCTGGGGCTGGACCGAGGTCGAGGACCCGGTCAAGGTCGAGTTCGCGATCGGTGAGCTGATCGAGCGCAAGGAGTGGACGCTGCTCAGCCACCGCGTCATCTTCCACGGCCGGCGTGTCTGCCACGCCCGCAAGCCCGCGTGCGGGGTGTGCGTCCTGGCCAAGGACTGCCCGTCCTTCGGCGCCGGACCGACCGACCCGGCGACCGCCGCCGCGCTGGTGAAGGGTCCCGAAACGGACCACCTGCTCGCCCTGGCCGGGCTGTAGCCGCCGAACCGGTGCCCACGTCGTGAACGGATCGGCACGCTGGAGCGTCGTCGTCCTCGTGGTGCTGGTGGCCCTCGGCGTGGCGTTCTGGCGTGAACTCGGGGAGCCGGAACCGACGTCCGGCGCCCGGGCGGTAGAGACGTCCCGCGACCACCGCGACGCGGACACGCCCGAGGCGCTCGCCGGTCCGCGGGCCCGTGCCGACCTCGCACCCTGTCCCGGAGCCGGCCCCGGTCCCGGACCGGAGGCGCTGCGCGGCACCACCCTTGAGTGCGCGGGGGACGGATCGCCGGTCGACGTCGGCCGGGCCGTCGACGGCCGCGCCGTGGTCCTCAACCTGTGGGCCTACTGGTGTGGGCCGTGCGCCGACGAACTGCCCGCGATGGCGGAGTACCAGCGTCGGATGGGGTCCGCGGTCACCGTGCTCACGGTCCATCAGGACGAGAACGAGACCGCCGCGCTGGTGCGCCTCGCGGAGCTGGGCGTGCACCTGCCGACGCTGCAGGACGGCAGGCGTCTGGTCGCGGCGGCGCTGCGGGTTCCCAACGTCATGCCCGCGACGGTGGTCCTGCGGTCGGACGGTACCGTTGCCGACATCCTGCCCCGCTCCTTCGCCACGGCCGACGAGATCGCGGAGGCGGTGAATCCACGGATCGGAGTGCCGGGTTGAGTGCGGAGCAAGACCGGGACCTCGTGGATCCCGACGCCGCCCCAGGTTGGTTGAAGGGCCTCGTCGACAACCTCGCCGCGGTGCCCACCGCGCAGAGCCGGTACATCCCCGCCGACGTGCAGGCGGCCTTCAAGGTCGCCAGCGCCGCGGCGATGGCCAAGGCCGCGGTCACCGGCGCGAAGCGCGACGCCGCGGTGCTCGTCCTGGTCTCGGGCCCTCCGGACGCACCGGCCGACGTGCTGCCCGACACCGCCGACCTGCTGCTCACCGTCCGCGCGTCGACGCTGCGCAACCACGCCGGCCAGGCCGCGTTCCCCGGCGGGGCCAGCGACCCCGAGGACACGGGACCCGTCGACACCGCACTTCGCGAGGCCCGCGAAGAGACCGGCATCGACACCGACCGGCTGCGGCCCCTGGCCGTCCTCGACCGCATGTTCATCCCGCCGTCGAACTTCCACGTCGTCCCCGTGCTGGCCTACTCGCCGGATCCCGGACCGGTCGGCGTGGTCAGCCCCGGTGAGACGGCGATCGTCGCGCGCGTGCCCGTGCGCGCCTTCACCAACCCGGAGAACCGGCTGATGGTGTACCGCAAGGAACGATCGCGTCGCTACGCCGGACCCGCCTTCCTGCTCAACCAGATGCTGGTGTGGGGTTTCACCGGTCAGGTGGTCTCGGCAATCCTCGACGTCGCCGGCTGGGCCAGACCCTGGGACACCGACGACGTGCGCGAGCTGGACAGTGCAATGGCGCTCGTCGGCGCGACCAGCGACTACGGTGATGGCCAACGATGACATCCTCGCAGTGGCTGGATCTGGCCGTTCTCGCCGTCGCCTTCGTCGCGGCCATCTCCGGATGGCGCTCCGGAGCGCTGGGTTCCCTGCTGTCCTTCGTCGGGGTGATCCTCGGCGCGGTGGCCGGCGTGCTGCTCGCGCCGCACGTCGTCAGCCACGTCGACGGTGCCCGCAGCAAGCTGTTCGTCACGCTCTTCCTCATCCTCGGTCTGGTCGTCATCGGCGAGATCGCGGGCGTCGTCCTCGGTCGCGCGGTGCGCGGTGCCATCCGGAACGGGCCGCTGCGCCTCGTCGACTCGGTGGTCGGGGTCGGGCTGCAACTCGTCGCCGTCCTGATCGCCGCGTGGCTCCTGGCCACTCCGCTCACGTCCTCCGATCAACCGAATCTGGCTGCCGCGGTGCGCGGTTCCCGCGTGCTCGAACAGGTCAACGACGTGGCCCCGTCGTGGCTGCAGCGGGTACCCGCCCGGTTGTCGTCGCTGCTCGACACGTCGGGTCTGCCCGACGTGCTGCAACCGTTCGGCCGCACGCCCATCGCCGAGGTCGGGGTACCGGATGCGGCGCTCGCCACCGATGCCGTGATCGCCAGCACCCGGCCCAGCGTGCTGAAGATCCGCGGCGTGGCCCCCAGCTGCCAGAAGGTCTTGGAGGGCAGCGGATTCGTCGTCGCACCCAACCGGGTGATGTCCAATGCGCACGTGGTGGCCGGGTCCGAGACGGTGACCGTCGAGGTCGACGGCCAGAGCTACGACGCCAGCGTGGTCTCCTACGACCCGAACGCCGACATCTCGATCCTGGACGTGCCGAACCTGCCGTCGGCGCCGTTGAGCTTCGACATGGTCGAGGCGCAGTCCGGCCTCGACGCCGTCGTCCTCGGCTATCCGGGTGGCGGCGACTTCACCGCGACACCCGCGCGCGTCCGCGAGATCATCCAGCTCAACGGCCCGGACATCTACCACACCACCACGGTGACCCGCGAGGTCTACACCATCAGGGGCACTGTGCGACAAGGCAACTCGGGTGGCCCGCTGATCGACCGGGAAGGCAAGGTGCTCGGCGTGGTGTTCGGCGCCGCGGTCGACGACGCCGACACCGGCTTCGTGCTGACCGCCAACGAGGTCGCCAAGCAGATGGCCAAGGTCGGGAACAGTGCGCGGGTGCCCACCGGCACCTGCATCTCCTGAATCAGCTGCCGTACACCTGGGTGAGGAACCTGCCGATGAGTTCGTTGACGGCGTCGGGGGACTCCTCGTGCGCGAAGTGCCCGGCCCCCGCGACGGTGGCATACCGCCCGTGCGGGGCGTACCGATGGGTGCGCAGGACCGGGTCCTCCAGCACGTAGGGATCGGCGTCGCCGCGAACGTGCAGGACGGGCACGGACTGGGGCCGCTTCATCGACCGCATGAAGCGACGCCCCTCGCCACGCAGCTGGCTGCGCACCGCCCACCGCTGATACTCGAGCGCGCAGTGCGCCGCCGACGGGATCTGGACCGCCCGCCGCAGATGGTGGATGGTCTCCGCGAAGTCGTCGGTGGACTGCCACGACGCGCTCGACCTGCTCCGCACCAGCGACTCGAGTTCGGCGGCGTCGTCCCGGGTGAGACGACGTTCGGGGACGACCGGGACCTGGTAGCGCAGCATCCACGGCAGCAGCGCCCTGCGCTGGTCGCGGCGGCGCACGGTCGACGCCCGCAGCGCCACCGGGTGCGGTGAACTGACCATGCCGATCGCGCGGACCGCTCGCGGGTGCAGCACCGAGGTCGCCCAGCACACCAGGCCACCGTCGGCGTGCCCGATCAGGGTGGCGTTCTCGTGGCCCAGCGCCCGGACGAGCCCCGCGATGTCGCCCGCCAGCGTCCAACCGTCGTAGCCACGGGGCGGCTTGTCGCTGCCGCCGTAGCCGCGCAGGTCGACGGCCACCACCCGCGCACCGGACAGCCCGCGCAGCTGATGGCGCCACGACCACCAGAACGACGCGAAGCCGTGCAGCAGGATGACCAGCGGACGGTCACCGGAGCCCTCGTCGGCCGCCGCCCTGTCCGCTTCGACGACGTGGAAGCGAATCCCGTTGGCGTGCACCTCGAGATGGCGCCACGGCCCGTCGATGCGGGTCACCGACGGATCCGGAGGGGGCCGCTTCTCGCCGCCCTCGGGGCGGTGTGGCCGGACGTCGCCGCCGGGGCGGCTCCGGCGGATCACTACCAGCCTGATGGATCAGTCGTCGAGGTGCCGGGGCGGTCACCGCTGATCGCCGGCGTCGGCTTGTCCCCACCCGGCACGAGCGCCACCCGTGCCTCCTTCACCGACGCGATGGTCTTCTGCGGTCCGCGGATGCGACGGACCTTCAGATAGCCCAGCAGCGCGAACAGGATGGTCGTCACCACCATGAGCCCGAAGACGATGAGGTAGGCCGCCCACGTCACCAACCAGATGTCGAGCACGGTAGCGAGGAAGAAGAAGAAGAAGAACGTCGAGTAGAACAGCACCACCAGCGCCAGGATGAAGAAGACGCTGCCGGTGAGACCCTTCTTCACGTCCCGGGTGATCTCGGCCTTGGCCAACTCCACCTCGGCACGGACCAGCGTCGACATCTGCGCGGTCGCATCCTTGACCAGGTCGCCCACCGACGGATCGACCTTCGGGGCGTGCGGATCCACCAGAGGAATCGACGTCACCGTGGTCGGCACGCCGTTCTTACGGTCGCCAGAACTCATGGACAGGTCCTCCCACATCGGAACAGATGCGGATCATGTTGCCATGTCGCGGCGAATGGCTCGATGCCGCCCGACGATAGACTGAACGCGTTTCGTGCGACGTCCGCCGAGGCAAACGTTAGGGATGCGCTACGAATGTCTGCTGTCGAATCGTCGGGTCGCCGCTGGTCGCGCACCGTGCGCCGGGGTCTGCTCGCCGCCGTGTCCGCCCTGGTTCTGAGTGCCGTGAACCTGATGGCCGCCGCGCCGTCGCAGGCCGCCGATCCGGTTCCCCTCGGCGGCGGCTCGGGCATCGTCATCGACGGTGAGACCTTCTGCACGCTGACGGCGATCGGCAACGACTCGCGGGGCAAGCTGATCGGCTTCACGTCCGCGCACTGCGGCGGGCCGGGTGCGAAGGTGTCGTCCGAGGCCGCCGCGGACCGCGGGCCGCTGGGCACGATGGTCGCCGGCAACGACGGCCTCGACTACGCCGTGATCGAGTTCGACCCCGCGCTGGTAGCCCCGGTCAACGTCGTCGACGGGTTCCAGATCGACGGGATCGGACCCGATCCGGCGTTCGGCGAGGTGTCGTGCAAGCTCGGCCGCACGACCGGGTACTCCTGCGGTGTCACGTGGGGGCCGGGCAAGGAACCGGGCACCATCGTCAGCCAGGTGTGCGGGCAACCCGGCGACTCCGGTGCCCCCGTCACGGTGAACAACCATCTCGTCGGCATGATCCACGGCGCGTTCAGCCAGGACCTGCCCACCTGCGTCGTCAAGTACGTGCCGCTGCACACGCCGGCCGTGACGATGTCGATCAACGCCGTCCTCGCCGACATCACGGCGAAGAACCGGCCGGGGTCGGGCTTCGTCCCGGTGGGTTCCACGCCCGCGGTCTGACCGTCACCGCCGCTTGCGCCCGCGAACGTTGACCTACGTCACGCTTTCTCGCGAAAGGCGTGACGGTAACCAACGTTCGGCGGGAGGAGGCGGTGTCTACTTGCTGGCGCGGATCGCCTCGAACACGCTCGGATCGACCAGGGTCGACGTGTCGCCCAACTCGCGGCCCTCGGCGACGTCGCGCAACAACCGGCGCATGATCTTGCCGCTGCGGGTCTTCGGCAGCTCGGGGACGACGTGGATCTCGCGGGGCTTGGCGATCGGCGAGATCTCCTTGGCCACCTCCGCGCGGAGTTCCTCGACCATGTTGTCGTCACCGCCCTTGGCCGACGCCTTGAGGATGACGAACGCGCAGATGGCCTGACCGGTCTGCTCGTCGGTCGCGCCCACCACCGCCGCCTCGGCGACTCCGGAGTGGCCGACCAGCGCGGACTCCACCTCGGCCGTCGAGATGCGGTGACCGGAGATGTTCATGACGTCGTCGATGCGGCCGAGCACCCAGATCTCGCCGTCCTTGCCGTAGCGGGCGCCGTCTCCCGCGAAGTACCAGCCCTGCTCGCCGAACCGCGACCAGTAGGTCTCCTTGAAGCGTTCCGGGTCGTTCCAGATGCCGCGCAGCATCGACGGCCACGGCTTGTCGAGAACGAGGTAGCCGCTGGCCTGCTCGCCGTGGTCGGTGCCGGGCTCCAACTGGTTGCCGTCGTCGTCGACGATCTTCGCCGAGATACCCGGCAGCGGGGTCATCGCCGATCCCGGCTTGGTGTTCGTCACACCCGGCAGCGGCGAGATCATGATGGACCCGGTCTCGGTCTGCCACCAGGTGTCGACGATGGGGGTCTTGTCGGCGCCGAAGACCGTGCGGTACCAGCGCCACGCCTCGGGGTTGATGGGCTCGCCGACCGAACCGAGCAGCCGCAGGCTGGACAGGTCGTGCTCGGCGGCGATCTGCCGGCCCAGCTTCATGAAGGTACGGATGAGGGTGGGTGCCGTGTAGTAGATGGTGACGCCGTACTTCTCGATGACCTGGAAGTGGCGGTGCTCGTCCGGGGAGGTGGGCGTGCCCTCGTAGACGACCTGCGTCACGCCGTTGGAGAGCGGCCCGTACACGATGTAGGTGTGGCCGGTGACCCAGCCGATGTCGGCGGTGCACCAGTAGACGTCGGTGTCCGGCTTCACGTCGAACACGTTGTGGTGGGTGTAGGACGTCTGGGTCAGGTAGCCGCCCGTGGTGTGCATGATGCCCTTGGGCTTGCCAGTGGTGCCGGAGGTGTACAGCAGGAACAGCGGGTGCTCGGCGTCGAAGGCCTCGCACTCGTGCTCGGTGGAGGCGGCGTCGACCACGTCGTGCCACCACACGTCGCGGCCTTCGGTCCACTCGACGTCGATGCCGGTGCGACGCACGACCACCACGTGTTCGACGGACGGCTGCCCTGCGGCGGCCTCGTCGACGGCCTCCTTCAGCGAGGCGGCCTTGCCCCGGCGGTACTGGCCGTCGGTGGTGATGACCAGTTTCGCCTCGGCGTCCTCGATGCGTGCCTTGAGCGCGGACGCGGAGAACCCGGCGAACACCACCGAGTGCATCGCGCCGAGGCGGGCGCACGCGAGCATCGCGATGATGGCCTCGGGCACCATCGGCATGTAGATGGCGACCCGGTCGCCGGCCACCAGCCCGAGGTCGGCCAGCGCGTTGGCGGCCTTGCACACCTCGTCCTTCAGTTCGGCGTAGGTGATGGAGCGGGCATCGCCGACGGGTTCGCCCTCCCAGTGGATGGCCACCCTGTCGCCGTTGCCTGCCTCGACGTGGCGGTCGACGCAGTTGTAGGCGACGTTGATCTTGCCGCCGACGAACCACTTCGCGAAGGGCGCCTCGGACCAGTCGAGGACGTCGGTGTACGGCGTCTCCCAGGACAGCCGATCGGCCTGACGGCCCCAGAACGCCAGACGGTCCCGCTCGGCGTCGTCGTACATGTCGGCGGTGGCGTTGGCCTGCGAGACGAAGTCCTGTGACGGCTCGTAGGACGCCTGGACCTCGGTGTGCGTGTCGGACATGGGTGTGAGCCTAGTCACCGGGGGTTGCACCGAGGTTGGTGACTCACACCGCCCGCTGCGGGCGGCGGCGGACGCGCGACGAACGTGCGCTGCGGCGGGTCCAACGGTCGGCCGGTGACGTGCACCGGCCGTGCACGGCAGCCCCGTTCGGAGGCATTAGCGTGTGGTCGTGGCCCAATCCGATCCCCTTGCCCCGCTGGCCGAGCTGCCGGGAGTGGCGGCCGCCGGTGACGAAGCGCGCGAGACGCTGGGCCGCGCGCACCGGCACCGGTTCAACCTGCGGGGCTGGCCGGCGTCGGCGGGCGAGGCGTCGATCCGCGCGGCGCGGGCATCCTCGGTGCTCGACGGCGGGTCCATGCTGCTGGCCAATGCCGGCGACGCCGACCCCATCCTGTCCGGGGCCCTGCGCGTGGCCGAGGCGCTCGAGGGCGGCGCGACGTCGCTGGTCGGCGCCTGGCAGCGCGCGCCGCTGCAGGCGATCGCGCGACTTCACGCGTTGGCCGCCTCCGACCTCACCGACGACGACCGTCTGGGCAGGCCGCGCGGCGACGGCGACGTGGCGCGCCGGCTGGAACTCCTGGGCGACATCATCACCAGCGGTACCCGTGTCCCTGCGCACGTCCTGGCCGCCGTCGCGCACGGCGAGATCCTCACGCTCGAACCGTTCGGTGTGGCCGACGGCGTGGTGGCGCGCGCGGTCTCGCGACTCATCACGATCAACAGTGGCCTGGATCCGCATGGGCTCGGCGTGCCGGAGATGTACTGGATGCGTCAGTCGGGCGATTACAAGGCGTCGGCGCGCGGGTTCGCCTCCGGTACTCCGGACGGCTTGACCGCGTGGCTGATTCACAGTTCGCGTGGTCTGCATGCCGGCGCCCGTGAGGCGCTCGGCATTGCCCAGGCCATGGCCGAGCAAGGGTCAGCAAAGTAAGAGCGGGCGACGATCCGACTCACATTCGAGATGTGACTCGGCTCGCCGCCCGCTAGCACGGACGCCGGTTACCAAGCGTGCTCGGTGGGTTGTGTGGGTGGCCTCGGCGTTCCCGTGATGCGCTTCGCTCGGCGTCCTCACCCAAGAGGTCGACACGTCGCTCGCTCTTCCCGGTTCCGCAGGCCCACAACGCTTTTGCCATATCGCGGCATGTGCTCCGCGTGGGTGCCGAAATCCGTGGCGTGGGTGCCGAAATCCGTGCTAGGCAGCTTGACTCGGGAGACCGTACCTTCTCCTCCGGTGCGATCTTGGCCTTGCCAAGCTTCCGTGACTCCATTTGTACTCCGTGACGGCGGTCACATCAAGGCCCAATTCGTGCGCGTCGCGGAATCGCTACGGGCGGCCGCTCAGCAACCAGGCTTGATCAGGGCAGGAAGCGTCGCAGCAGCGAGTACGTCAGCGCGCCGGCGGCCAGGGCGCTGGCGCCGACGGCGACGCTGGTGGCCACGGCTGCGCCCGACGGCGCGGGGATCCTGTCGCGCAGCGGAACGGGGCGGGAGAACGTCCGCGCCGGCCATCCGCGTGCCGACGCCTCCTTGCGCAACGCCCGGTCGGGGTTCACCACGGTCGGGTGGCCGACGGCCTCGAGCATGGGCAGGTCGGTGATCGAATCGGAGTAGGCGTAGCAGTGTTCGAGCGAATAGCCCTCTCGCGCAGCGAGTTCGCGGATCGCCTCGACCTTGCCCTCGCCGTAGCAGTAGAACGCGACCTCGCCCGTGTACCGGCCGTCCTCGACCACCATGCGCGTCGCCATCGCGTGGGTGGCGCCGAGCGCGCGGGCGATGGGGGCGACGATCTCCTCGCCGGACGCCGACACCACGACCACGTCCCGGCCGAACAGCTTGTGATCTGCGATGAGGTTGGCGGCCTCGGCGAAGATGAGGGGATCGACGATGTCGTGCAGCGTCTCGGCGACGATGGACTTCACCTGCTCGACGTTCCAGCCGGTGCACATGTTGGTGATGTAGGACCGCATGCGGTCCATCTGCTCGTGGTCCGCGCCCGACATCAGGAACATGAACTGCGCGTACGCCGACTTCAGCACTGTCTGGCGGTTGATCAGCCCCTGATCGAAGAAGGGTTTGCTGAAGGCCAGGGTGCTCGACTTCGCGATGACCGTCTTGTCGAGGTCGAAGAAGGCGGCCGTGCGCACCGGCAGATCGGCGTCGGACTCGGATCGCACCGGCGAGATGCCCGGGGCCGAGTCGGGGGCGGTCACGCCCACAGCATAGGGGTCGACGTGACATTACGTGCCTCGGCTGGCACGCGCGTCAGCCGGAAATGGCCGATTCGGCCACTTGAAGGTCGCTGCAACATTACTGGTCACGCGGTGATTTCGGCGGAATGCAGGACTTGCGTCGTCGGGTGTCGGCGTGTGTATAGTGAGCATTACTCGGCTTATGCCGGGTGTGGATCAGCCCGACCCCCCGGGGCTGATACACGACGACCTCCGCCTCCTCCCCCCCTGGCGGGGGTCGTCCCTTTTCCGGGGTAGGGCGGTTTTCCCGCAGTCCCCGCGGATGTTCCCTGTAGCACGTGGTCGCGACCCGTCGTCGGGCCGCCGTCCACAGTCCCGCATTCATCCACAGATCAGTTGCGGGCGGTCGCGGAGCGGTCCCCCGGTCCCCACTAATGGAACGCATGAGTCCCAGTGGCGGCGTCCTGTCGGTGATCGACGACGGTGGTCTGCGCGCAGACGTCGACCGCATCGCCGCCGCCGTGGGAACGCGCGTCGTCCACGCGTCCGAGCCGTCCAGTCACAAGGTGTGGCGGGCTGCGTCCGCCGTGGTTCTCGACGCCGCCGCCGTCGGCAGGTGCGCTCACCTCGGCATGCCGCGGCGTGACCGCGTACACCTCGTCCACCGCACCGACCTGACCCCGGACCAGTGGCGTGACTCGATCGCGCTCGGTGTTCGGCGCGTCCTGCGATTCCCGGACCAGGAGACCGAACTCGCCGCGGAGTTCTCCGACGCGGGGGAGTCGACCCGCGGGGCGCGGCGGGGTCCGACGGTCGCGGTGCTCGGAGGCCGGGGCGGCGCCGGTGCCTCCGTCTTCGCGGCGGCCCTCGCGATGACCGCGGGTGATGCGCTGCTGGTCGATCTGGACTCGTGGGGCGGCGGCCTGGACCTGGTGGTGGGCGGCGAGTCGGCCAGTGGTCTGCGCTGGCCGGACCTGACCCTGCAGGGCGGACGCGTGTCCTATACGGCTCTGCGAGAGGCACTTCCGACCCGCGGCGGGGTGACGGTGCTCTCGTCGGGACGCGCCGCGCACGACATCGACGCCGGCGCCGCCGCGTCGGTTCTCGATGCGGGAAGCCGCGGTGGTGTGACCGTCGTGTGCGACCTGCCGCGTCGTGCCTCGCCGGTCGCGGAGGTGGCGTTGAGCGCGGCGGACCTCGTCGTGCTCGTCACGTGTGCAGACGTCAGGTCGTGCGCGGCGGCAGCGGCCGTCGGCGCCTGGCTGGTGTCGGTGAACCCGAACGTCGGCCTGGTGGTGCGTGGGCCGTCACCGGGCGGGTTGAGCGCCGCCGACGTCGGCCAGATCACGGGTCTGCCCCTGGTGGCGTCGATGCGACCCCAGCCGCAACTCGCCAACGTCCTCGAGCACGGCGGTCTGACGCTGCGCAGACGTTCGCCGCTGACGACCGCTGCGCGCCGTGTCCACGACGTGCTGCGCGGACACGAGACTGCCGGTGCGGTGGGGGTCGGGGCGTGAGTTCGTCACTGGTGGAACGGGTTCGCGAACGCCTCGCCACCGAGTCGGTCGGCCTGCGCCCCACGGCCGTCGCCGCGGCGATCCGCGCGGAGGCCGGAGGCGTCCTCGGTGACGCCGAGGTGCTCGCCGAACTGCGGACGATGCAGACCGAACTGACCGGCGCCGGCATCCTCGAACCACTGCTGAGGGCCGACGGGACCACCGACGTGCTGGTGACCGCACCCGACTCCGTGTGGGTCGACGACGGGTCCGGGTTGCGGCGCAGCGCTCTTCGGTTCCCCGACGAGGACGCGGTCCGCCGACTCGCGCAACGCCTGGCCCTCGCCGTCGGACGTCGCCTCGACGACGCGCAGCCGTGGGTGGACGGCCAGCTCCACGGCTACGGCGCCTTCACCGTCCGGCTGCATGCCGTACTGCCACCGGTCGCCGAGGCGGGCACCTGTCTGTCGCTGCGCGTGTTGCGCCCGGCAACACAGGATCTCGCGTCGCTGACCGCGTCCGGCGCCATCGCGCCCGACGCGGCGACACTCATCGATCAGGTGGTGTCGGCGCGGTTGGCGTTCCTGATCTCGGGTGGCACGGGCGCGGGCAAGACGACGCTGCTCGCCGCCGTGCTGGGCGCGGTCCCGCCGCACGAACGCATCGTGTGCGTGGAGGACGCCTCCGAGTTGGCGCCCCGGCATCCGCACCTGGTCAAGCTCGTCGCCCGGGCCGCGAACGTCGAGGGCGTCGGGGAGGTGACCGTGCGGGACCTGGTGCGGCAGGCGCTGCGGATGCGACCCGATCGCATCGTCGTGGGGGAGGTCCGCGGCGGCGAGGTCGTCGACCTGCTGGCGGCGCTCAACACGGGCCACGACGGCGGGGCGGGCACCGTGCACGCCAACAGCCCAGCCGAGGTACCCGCCCGGCTCGAGGCGCTGGCCGCACCCAGCGGGCTCGACCGTCGGGCGCTGCACAGCCAGCTCGGCGCGGCGGTTCAGGTGCTTCTGCACGTCGGCCGCGACCATGGCGGCCGGCGGCGACTGGTCGAGATCGGCGTCCTGGCGCGCGCGGCGGACGGCGAGGTCTCGACGCAGGCGGCGTGGCACCACGAACGTGGGGATGGTCCCGGGATGCCGCACCTGCGCCACCTGCTGGACGGTCGGAGGGCGGGATGATCGCCGCTGCAATCGCTTTGGCGATCGCGCTGCTCGTGGTGCCCGCCTCGCCCCGGCACCGACTGTCGGTGGCGGCATCGCGGCGGCGACCCCGTGTGCCGGGCCTGGCCGTGGCGGCGGTGATCGTGGCGGGTTCGGCACTGCTCCTGCCGGTGTCGGTGGCGACCGCGGCCGGGCTCGTGACGGCCACGATCGCGTGGCGACGCCGGCGGGTCGCGCTCGCACGTCGCCGAGATGCCGAGTCGGCGGACGTCCAGGGTGCACTCGGCGTCCTGATAGGAGAACTGCGGGTCGGGGCGCATCCGGTCACCGCCTTCGAGGCGGCCGCGCGGGAGAGCGGGGGGAGCACGGCCGGTGCGCTGCGCGACGTGGCGGCCCGGGCGCGGCTCGGGGCGGACGTCAGCGTCGGGCTTGCCGCCGTCGCCCGCAACTCGACCGCACCGTCGCACTGGGAGCGGCTGGCGGACTGCTGGCGGCTGGCGCACGTCCACGGTCTCTCGATCGCGACTCTGCTGCGCACAGCCCACCGCGACGCGGTCGAACGGGACCGCTTCGCCACCACCGTGCGTGCCGGAACGGCGGGCGCACGGGCCACCGCGACCATCCTCGCGGCTCTCCCGGTGCTGGGCGTCGGCCTGGGCCAGCTCATCGGAGCCGATCCGTTGCGCTTCCTGCTGTCCGACGGGCTCGGCGGCTGGCTGCTGGTCGTCGGCGCCACCCTGATCTGCGCAGGGCTGCTGTGGTCGGACCGCATCATCGATCGGGTCATCGCATGAGCGCCGCCGCCATCCTGCTGGCCGCCGCGATCCTGTTCGGTGGCGCGCCGCGGCGTCGGACCACGTCGAGGGGCCGGCGAGCCGGCTCTGCGCGTGCGCGTCGAGACGATCCGCTCGCCGTCGCCTCGAGCCTCGACGTCTTCGCCGCGTGCCTCGACTCGGGCATGACCGTCGCAGCTGCGGCGGAAGCGGCGGCGATGTCGGCGCCGCCACCGCTGGCCGAGGTCCTCGTGCGTGCGGCGAGCCTGCTCGCACTGGGCGCGGACCCGGCACGCGCCTGGGCGGACCCGGGCACCGGCGACGCCATCGTGACGGGGCTGACCCGATCGGCACGCAGATCGGCCGCCTCTGGTGCCGCCCTCGCGCGGAGCGTCGCGGAGCTGGCCGAGCAGTCGCGCCACGATGCGACCACCGCCGCGCGGGCAGCGGCCGAGCGTGCCGCCGTGCTGATCGCCGGCCCGCTCGGGCTCTGCTACCTGCCGGCCTTCATCTGTCTCGGCATCGTCCCGGTGGTCGTCGGGCTCGCCGGAGACGTCCTGACCACCGGTGTGCTGTGAGTGCGCCGTCGGCACGCGGGAGGTCCGCGGCCAGAACCGAAGAGGGGAATCACGATGACCAAGAGAGCATTTCACCGCCTGCGGACGCGTCTCGTACTGCTGGCGGTGGACGACTCCGGCATGTCCACCGTCGAGTACGCGATCGGCACCATCGCCGCCGCGGCGTTCGGCGCGATCCTGTACTCGGTGGTGACGGGGGACTCGATCGTCAGCGCGCTGACGAACCTCGTCGGCCGCGCCCTCACGACCAATCTCTGAGCGGTGACGCGGGCAGCGTCACCGTCGAGGCCGCGTTCGCCGTCGCGTCGCTTTCTGCCGTACTGGTGCTGTGCGTGGCCGGTTTGGCGGCCGTCACCACCCACGTCCGGTGTCTGGACGCCGCGCGGGAGGCAGCCAGGCTGGCGGCACGCGGCGACGACACGTCCGCCGTGCTGCGCGACGTGGCGCCCGACGGTTCCCGGCTCGACGTCCGCACGGACGGTGCCTACGTCGTCGCCCGGGTCGTCACGTCCGCGCCGATGTTCCCGGGACTCGTCATCAGCGCCGAGGCCGTCGCAGCGGCCGAGGACGATCCGTGACGACCGCGGGTCGGCCACGGTGGTGGCGGCGGCGATGGTCGCCGTGCTGCTGGGCGTCGCATTCGGCGGTCTGGCACTGGGGTCTGCCGTGGTGGCCCGGCACCGGGCCCAGGCCGCTGCGGACCTGGCGGCACTGGCCGCCGCCGAGCAGTTGGGCGCCGGGCTGGACGCGGCGTGTGCCCGGGCGGGCTCGATCGCCACCCGGATGCACGGCTCGGTCGCCGAGTGCGCCATCGACGGTCTCGACGTCGTCCTCCGGGTGGAAGTGGCTGCCGCGCTGGGCCGCTGGGGTGTCGGACGGGCGAGTGCGGCGGCGCGCGCCGGGCCGGCGTGACCCGAGGGGGAGGTCACCGCGGACCCGACTGCGCCACCCGGTCTCCCGACGGCGTCCACGCCGCTGTGGTTAGCTCGACGCGTGCCGGAGGACAGTCGCAACACCGCCGAATTGATCGTCGAGTGCCTGGAGAACGAGGGCGTCACACACGTCTTCGGGATCCCGGGTGAGGAGAACATCCGCCTCGTCGACGCGCTGTCCCGCTCCTCGATCGACTACGTCCTCACCCGGCACGAGCAGGGCGCGTCGTTCATGGCGGAGGTGTACGGCCGGCTCACCGGTCGGGCCGGGGTGTGCTCGGCGACGTTGGGTCCGGGTGCCATCAACCTGCTACTCGGGGTGGCGGACGCGACCACCAATTCGACTCCGGTGCTGGCACTCTCGGCACAGGTGGGCATGCGTCGCAGCTATAAGGAGTCGCACCAGAGCGTCGACCTCGTGTCGATGTTCGCGCCGGTCACCAAGTGGTCGGCGCTGGTCGCCACGCCGGGGTCGGTGCCGGAGATGGTCCGCAAGGCGTTCAAGCTCGCGCAGACCGAACGCCCCGGCGCCGTGTACCTCGCGGTGCCCGAGGACGTCGAGGACGCTGACGCACCGGCCGACGCCACCCCGCTGCGCGTCAACGTGCCACGCTCCGACGACCCGTCGGCGGCGCAGATCGAGCGCGCCGCGGAGATCCTGCGCGCCGCACGCAACCCGATCCTGCTCGCGGGTCACGGCGCGGTGCGCAGCGACGCCTCGGCCGCGGTGCGGCGCTTCGCCGAGTCCCTCGGCATGCCGGTCGCGACGACGTTCCACGGCAAGGGCGTGATGCCCGACGACCACCCCCTCGCCCTCGGCGCGGTCGGGTTCATGCGGCATGACTACGTCAACTTCGGGTTCGACCAGGCCGACGTGATCGTCGCCGCAGGCTACGAACTGCAGGAGTTCGACCCGATCCGGATCAACCCCCGCGGCGACACGAAGATCATTCACGTGCACCGCTTTCCGGCCGAGGTCGACGTCCACTACGACGTCGCCGTGGGTCTGCACGCCGACATCGGGCGGTGCCTCGACTCGCTGGCCGATGCCGTTGGAACCGATGAGCCCTACTCGTCGGGTGACGAGCGGATCCGGGCACTGCTCGCCGACGAACTCGACCGCGGACGCAGCGACGACAGCTTCCCGCTCACGCCGGCGCGCATCGTCGCCGACACCCGCGCGGCGCTCGGGCGCGACGACATCGTGCTCGTCGACACCGGTGCCCTGAAGATGTGGATGGCCCGGCTGTATCCGACCTACGAGCCGAACACGTGCCTCATCTCCAATGGGCTGTCGACCATGGGGTGGACGGTCCCGGGTGCGATCGCCGCGAAGATCGCCCGACCGTCGGCGAACGTGCTCGTCGCGACCGGCGACGGATCGTTCCTGATGAACTCGCAGGAGATCGAGACCGCCCTGCGCGTGGGCACCCCGATGGTGATCCTCGTCTGGGTGGACGACGCCTACGGTCTGATCAGCTGGAAGATGGACCTGGAGATCGGGCACAACGTCGACACCCGGTTCGGCAACCCCGACTTCGTCTCGTACGCCGAAAGTTTCGGCGCGCGGGGGTACCGGATCTCGTCTGCCGACGAACTGCTCCCGACCCTGCGGGAGGCGTTGGCCGCGGACACCGTCAGCGTCGTCGCCTGTCCCGTCGACTACCGCGCCAACAGCGCGTTGATCGCCTCACTCGGCGAGCTGGACGAGTCCTGGTCCTAGCGGTTCGATCCTGCGCGGCTTCCACACTCCGTCGTGATCAAGTACGACCGATCTTGTTGCGCAGCAACCGGAGTCGCGACGGGGGCCGCCCCTCGAACTCCTTGCGCTCGGAGTCGGTGGGCTCGCGCAGCGACAGCATCCCGGCGTACACGCCGTCGCCGAGCTGGACCCGGTTGACCGTCACGTGGATGGGCGTCCAGCCGCCGCCGACCGCGTGCAGGCGCAGCACCCGGGACGCGGATTGCGACCCGAAGTCCCGCGACCCGAAGTCTGCCGTCATGGCGGCCACCTCGTCCGCGTCGTCGGGGTGCACCATCGGCTCGTCGTCGTCCCGGTGGCGCCACGCGTAGTAGGGGCACGGCTCGTCGAGCCACTTGAGCAGCGTCCAGGACTTGAGGTCGACCAGCGCGCGGTGCACGCCCGGTGTCGGCGGATCGTCCAGCACGCTGCGACCGACGTCGTCGGGGCTCATCGTCGAGTCGTCGCGGACGGTGCGCCAGTTCATCGCCCGGCAGATCAACCGATCGGGGCCACCGTTGCTCTCCGCCAGGATCCGCGCGACGAAGCCGACGACGATCGGGTTGCCGAGGTGGTCGGTCAGGTCCCACGAGCTGCAGTAGACCTTGCCGGGTTGCGGTTCGATCGCGGCCGACAGCACGTGCGCCTCGCGCTCGTTGAGGTCGCGGGTGGGCAGGTCCTCGGCGAAGACGCGGCCGTGGGTGGTCTCGACCGAGGGATCGCGACCGCTGTTCGCCAGTGACTCCGTGGTGTCGGTCGCGACCCCGTCGGTCAGGTCCCACACCAGTGGTCCCGGCGTCGGGCGCACGGGCGGTTCGACGTCGGGAGGTCCGTCCCACACGTGGACGCCGTGAATCGTCCCGTCGATCATCTGCACCATCTCGGTGCGGATCACGCGGTCGTTCTTGGGGGTGATGCTGCTGAGGGCTTGACCTGCGCGGATGGTCTCCGCGATCGCCGTCTGGATCGTCATCGCGTTCGGATTGCGGCGGAGGTGGACGCTGATGGGGATGAGATTCATCGTCCGATCGCCCTCGGCGACGACGACGGGCTCGCTGCCGAGGGTCTCCACGAGCAGCCAGTCGTGGGCCATGCGGGCATCCTACCGGCGTGCTCGTCGGGGGCAGGGGATTGCCCGGGTCTGCGGAATCCGTCGTATGCCCAGCTAGCAGCCCCGGCGGTCGGGCGCGAACGGGCCTCGGCCAGGGCCGATGGCGCTTGCGCGCGCCGTAGGACGAGGAGTACTTTTCGGAAGCGCCCCTAGTTAGCCGGACCGGAGACGGATTCGGTCGTGCCGTCCGACGTCACGACGTCGGTAGCGGGTTCCGGAGGGCGCGTGGGGGCCGTGGTCGACGACCGGCGAGGGGTTGGTCGTCCCACGGACGGGGGTCACGAACTGGATCTGGCCAGTTCGTCGAGCACCAGGCGAAGCACCGCGACCGCACCGGCCTTGTCGAGCGGGTCGTTGCCGTTGCCGCACTTGGGCGACTGCACGCACGACGGACAGCCCGACGGGCACTCGCACGCCTCGATCGCCTCGGCCGTCGCCGTCCACCACGTCACCAGTTGGCGGTAGCCGCGGTCCGCAAAGCCGGCGCCGCCGGGGTAGCCGTCGTAGACGAAGATCGTCGGCAATCCGTCCTCCGGCCCGACCGCCGTGGACACGCCGCCGATGTCGCCCCGGTCGCAACTCGCGACCAGCGGCAGCAGCCCGATCGACGCGTGCTCGGCCGCGTGCAGCGAACCGGGGAACCGCAACGCGGGAATGCCGTTGCGCTCCAACGCCTCCGGGGTGATCGTGCACATCACCGCCACGGTGTCCAGGGTGTGCGTCGGCATGTCGAGTTCGACGCAGTCGATGACCTCCCCGTCCAGCCGGCGCCTCAGGTAGCTCGTCACGGTGTGCGACACCGACACCGGCACGACGCCGACCGTGACCTCGCCGTGCGTGCGTCGTTCGCCCGGTCCGGTGACGACGATGTCGGTCACCTCCCGTGCCGACGTGCTGTAGCCGGGGTCGTGGGCCCGCACGAAGGCGACGCCGTCCTCGAAGTCGAGGGAGTCGACCACGTAGGACTCGCCGCGGTGCAGGTACACCGCGCCGGGGTGGACCGACGACGGCGCCTGACCCGCTCCGGTGGTACCGAGGATGCGACCGGTGCCGGTCTCCAGGATCGCGATCTGTCCGCCCGACGAGCCCCGGATGTCCACGGCGGGATGGGGATCGACGCCGGGAGTGGGGAAGTAGCCGGTGGGCCGCCGACGCAGGAGGCCGTCGTCGACGAGGGCGGCGGCGACCTCCTCGGCGTTCCAGGTGCGAACCTCGGCGTCGGTGAGGGGCAGTTCGGTGGCGGCGCACAGCAGCTGCGGGCCGAGGACGTACGGGTTCGACGGGTCGATCACCACGCGCTCGATCGGCTTGTCCAGCAACGCCTCCGGATGGTGAACCAGGTAGGTGTCCAGCGGATCGTCGCGGGCGATCATGACGATGAGCGCGCTCTGGCCGCGGCGGCCGGCCCGGCCGGCCTGCTGCCAGAACGAGGCGACGGTCCCCGGGAAGCCGGCCAGCACGACGGCGTCCAGGCCGGCGATGTCGACGCCGAGTTCCAGCGCATTGGTGGTGGCCAGGCCGCGCAGGCTGCCGTCGGCCAGCGCGGACTCCAGCGCCCGGCGCTCCTCGGACAGGTACCCCGCCCGGTACGACGCGACGAGGTCGACGAGGTCCGGTGCCGTCGTCTCGAGGCGCGCCTGCGCTCCGAGTGCGGTGAGTTCGGCCCCGCGCCGGGACCGGACGAACGTCAGGGTGCGGGCACCCTCGACCATCAGATCGGCCATCACGCGCGCGGCCTCTGCGCCCGCCGATCGTCGGACGGGCGCGCCGTTCTCGCCGAGCAGGTCGTCGCGCAGCGCCGGCTCCCAGAGCGCGACGGTGCGGCCGCCCTGGGGCGAACCGTCCTCGGTCACCTCCTCCACCGTGTGTCCGAGCAGCTCGGACGCCGTGGCGGCCGGTGACGCGGCCGTGGCACTGGCGAAGACGACCGTCAGCCCGGGAGCGTCGGCACTGCCGGCGTACTTCGCGCACAGTCGCACCAGCCGGCGCAGGATCATCGCCACGTTCGACCCGAAGATGCCGCGGTAGTAATGGCATTCGTCGACGACGACGTACCGCAGATTGCGCAGGAAGACCGCCCAGCGGGCGTGGTTGCGCAGCAGCGACAGATGGATCATGTCGGGGTTGGAGAAGATCCACCGGGAGCGCTCCCTGGCGAACTGTCGCGCCTCGGTGCTGGTGTCGCCGTCGTAGGGACACGGTCCGACGTCGGCGAGTCGCTCGACGGCGCCCGTCAGAGATTGTGCGGCCCGCAGTTGGTCGTGGCCGAGCGCCTTGGTGGGCGACAGGTACAGCGCCCTCGCGCGGGGGTCCTCGGCGAGTGCGGTGAGGATCGGCACCTGGTAGGCGAGCGACTTCCCGGACGCCGTGCCGGTACTGAGCACGACGTGTCGCCCGGCGTGCGCGAGATCGGCCGCGGCCACCTGATGGGTCCAGGGTTCGGTGATGCCCCGCGCGACGAAGGCCCCGACGACGTCGTCGGGCACCCACTGCGGCCACGAACTGTGCCGCGCCGTGCGCGCGGCGAGGTCGGCGACGTGCCGCACCGGGTGCTCGTCCGGATCGACGCCCGCCACGGCACAGTCGAGCAGTTCGCGCCCGAAGTCCGCTGCCCGACCCGACACCTGACCGCCTCCTCGCTGGGGTGAAAACTCGTTCGACACGCGATTGTTCCGACTGCGTGACCCCGTGTGAATTGTTGACCACGGCGGTGCGACAAACCCGGCGAGCCCGCTACGAACATGATTGACTTGTCGCGGTCGCAGCTTCTGTGTTCGTGTGCCAGCACCCGCAGGAACGTCGTTGTGGCCGCGGTTCCTACGAGGGTCGAAGCCCGGTCCGATCCGGCGTCGCACGCGTTGGTATGGCGGTCGGAACGGGCCCGGTCCGTCGAAGCGCGATGGGTCGCACCCGACGTAGTAGTAGTAAGGGAAAGAAGCACCAAATGCCACAGGGAACTGTCAAGTGGTTCAACCCCGAGAAGGGTTACGGGTTCATTGAACAAGAGGACGGCGGCGGCGACGTCTTCGTTCACTACAAGCAGATCCAGTCGAACGGATTCCGCACCCTCGAGGAGAACCAGAAGGTCGAGTTCGAGATCGAGCAGGGAGCGAAGGGACCGCAGGCGCTCAGCGTCCGCCCGGTCTGAACGACCCGAGGATTCCAGAGGCCCCCGCAGACCGGTCACGGAACTGCGGGGGCCTCTTTCTCGGTCGGACTTTCCGGCCCCTCGGCATGCGGACTCGCCGTCCGGCGAACGGCCCGGTGGCACCTCGACGGGTGCGTGGCTGGCCTAGTGTCGGATTCGTGAGTCAGCTGTCCTTCTTCTCGGCTGAGTCGGTGCCGCCCGCGGTCGCCGACCTGACGGGAATCCTCGCCGCGCCGGGTCAGGTGGTCGTGGTGGGCAGCGGAGCACAGCAGACGGCGCGCCTGTCGGTGGTGGTCGACCGGTCGTGGCGTGCCCGGGCCCTCGCCGAGATGATGGCCGATTGCGGGCTCACCCCCGAGATCGCCCGCACCGACGAGGACAGCCCGCTGGTGCGGACCGCGCTGGACTCGCGACTGACCCCCATCGCCGCGGAGTGGACGCGGGGTGCGGTCAAGACCGTCCCCACGCACTGGCTGCCGGGCCCGCGGGAACTGCGGGCCTGGACGCTGGCCGCCGGCTCTCCGGAAGCCGACCGGTACCTGCTCGGTCTCGACCCGCACGCCCCGGACACGCATTCCGCACTCGCGTCGGCCCTGATGCGGGTGGGAATCGCACCCACTCTGATCGGCACCAGAGGGGCTCGTCCAGCGCTGCGAATCAGCGGCCGCAGGAGGCTGTCGCGCCTGGTAGAGAACGTGGGGGAACCTCCGGGTGAGGTCGAGGCGTTCGAGGTGTGGCCGAGGAATTAGCAGGGTCGTGGCAGTCTTCTGCATGGTAAGCCGGTTTGCGTAGGCTGCCGCAGAGTGCGAAATTGTGAGTTGCCGAGGGCCCGGCAGACGTCGAACGACGCGATCCGAGCCGGATCGGCGACATATGAAGTGGAGCGTGTACCAGGTTGGCTGACCAGGATGGTGGCAGCGGCAACGGGAGGGTGAGGCGACTCGTCATAGTCGAGTCGCCTACCAAAGCGCGCAAGATCGCGGGCTACCTGGGGTCGAACTACGTGGTCGAGTCGTCCCGAGGGCACATCCGCGACCTGCCCCGGGCCGCCGCCGACGTGCCGCTGAAGTACAAGTCGGAACCGTGGGCGCGTCTCGGCGTCAACGTCGACGCCGACTTCGAGCCGCTCTACATCGTCAGCCCGGACAAGAAGAGCACGGTCACCGAACTCAAGGGCCTGCTCAAGGACGTCGACGAGCTGTACCTCGCGACGGACGGTGACCGCGAGGGCGAGGCCATCGCGTGGCACCTGCTGGAGACGCTCAAGCCGCGCATCCCCGTGAAGCGGATGGTGTTCCACGAGATCACCGAGTCCGCTATCCGGGCGGCCGCCGAGAACCCCCGCGACCTCGACATCGACCTCGTCGACGCGCAGGAGACCCGCCGCATCCTCGACCGCCTCTATGGCTACGAGGTCAGCCCCGTGCTGTGGAAGAAGGTCGCCCCGAAGCTGTCGGCCGGGCGCGTGCAGTCCGTCGCGACGCGGATCATCGTGTCCCGCGAGCGCGAGCGCATGGCGTTCCGCAGCGCCGGCTACTGGGACGTCACGGCGGAACTCGACGCCAGCGTCTCCGACTCGGAGGCGTCGCCGCCGAAGTTCACGGCGAAGCTGAACCTCGTCGACGGCCGCCGGGTGGCGTCCGGACGCGACTTCGACTCCCTCGGCGCGGTCAAGAAGCCCGACGAGGTTCGCGTGCTCGACCAGGCGGCGGCCACCGGTCTCGCCGCGGGCCTGCGCGGCGCTCAGCTCCAGGTCTCGTCGGTCGAGCAGAAGCCGTACACCCGCAAGCCCTACCCGCCGTTCATGACGTCGACGCTGCAGCAGGAGGCGGGCCGCAAGCTCCGCTTCTCCTCGGAGCGCACCATGAGCATTGCGCAGCGCCTGTACGAGAACGGCTACATCACCTACATGCGTACCGACTCGACGACGCTGTCGGAGTCGGCCATCAACGCCGCACGCACCCAGGCCGGGCAGCTCTACGGCGACGAGTACGTCCATCCGACGGCGCGCCAGTACACCCGCAAGGTGAAGAACGCGCAGGAGGCTCACGAGGCCATCAGGCCCGCCGGAGACGTGTTCCAGACGCCGGGCCAGCTGCACGCGGCGCTCGACACCGACGAGTTCCGGCTCTACGAGCTGATCTGGCAGCGCACCGTGGCCTCGCAGATGGCCGACGCCCGCGGCACCACGCTGTCGCTGCGCATCTCCGGCGCCGCGAGCACCGGCGAGCAGGTGGTGTTCAACGCCAGCGGCCGCACCATCACCTTCGCCGGCTTCCTGAAGGCCTACGTCGAGACCGTCGACGAGCAGGCCGGCGGCGAGGCCGACGACGCCGAGAGCCGGTTGCCCAACCTCACCCAGGGGCAGCGGGTCGACGCAGCGGACCTCACCGCCGACGGCCACAACACCAGCCCGCCCGCCCGCTACACCGAGGCGTCGCTCATCAAGGCGCTCGAGGAACTGGGCATCGGACGCCCGTCGACCTACTCGTCGATCATCAAGACGATCCAGGACCGCGGCTACGTCCACAAGAAGGGCAGCGCGCTGGTCCCGTCGTGGGTGGCGTTCGCCGTGATCGGGCTGCTCGAACAGCACTTCAGCCGGCTGGTCGACTACGACTTCACGGCAGCCATGGAGGACGAACTCGACCAGATCGCCTCCGGCAACGAGCAGCGGACCAACTGGCTCAGCAACTTCTACTTCGGTGGCGAGCACGGCGTCGACGGATCGATCGCCCGCGAGGGTGGGCTGAAGAAGCTCGTCGGCGGCAACCTCGAGGAGATCGACGCGCGACTGGTCAACTCCATCAAGCTGTTCGACGACGACGAGGGGCGTGCGATCAACGTCCGCGTCGGACGCAACGGCCCGTACCTGGAGCGGATGATCGTCGGCGACGACGGTGAACTGACCCCGCAGCGGGCGAACCTCAAGGACGAGCTGACGCCCGACGAGCTGACCCTCGAGCTGGCCGAGAAGGCGTTCGCCACGCCGCAGGAGGGCCGCGCGCTGGGCGTCGACCCGGTGAGCGGGCACGAGATCGTCGCGAAGGACGGTCGTTACGGCCCCTACGTGACCGAGGTGCTGCCCCCGCCGCCCGACGAGCCGGAGGACGGCGCGCCGGCCAAGAAGGGCAAGAAGCCGACTGGTCCCAAGCCGCGGACGGGGTCACTGCTGCAGTCCATGGACCTCGAGACGATCACGCTCGACGACGCGCTCAAGCTGCTGTCGCTGCCGCGCGTGGTCGGCGTCGACCCGGCGACCAACGAGGAGATCACCGCGCAGAACGGCCGTTACGGCCCATACCTCAAGCGCGGCACCGACTCCCGGTCGCTGACCACCGAGGACCAGATGTTCACCGTCACCCTCGACGAGGCGTTGAAGATCTACGCCGAGCCGAAGCGGCGCGGTCGGCAGGGCGCGGCGACGCCGCCGCTGCGCGAACTCGGCAACGACCCGGTGTCGGGCACCCCGATGGTGATCAAGGACGGGCGGTTCGGTCCCTACGTCACCGACGGCGAGACCAACGCCAGCCTGCGCAAGGGCGACGACGTCCTGTCGATCACCGACGAGCGGGCGTCGGAGCTGCTGGCCGAGCGCCGAGCGCGCGGCCCGGTGAAGAAGAAGGCCACCAAGAAGGCGCCGGCTAAGAAGGCCGCGGTCAAGAAGACCGCCGCCAAGAAGGCGCCCGCGAAGAAGGCTGCCAAGAAGGCCTAGTAGTGCCGGGTCTCGGAATCTTCGAGCGGCACCTCGACGGGGGGCTTCGTCGGGGGTGACACCAGCGTCATCGGCCGCGCCAGCTGCGTCGGGGCGATGCGCCCGCGCAGCTCGACGATCTCTGCGACGTCCCAGCACAGCGCCTCGGCGTCGAGAGCACCGCTGACCGCGATCGCCGACGCGAGGACGTGCCCCTTCTCCAGCTTCGCCAGCTCGGTGAGCCGGGCCGCCTCGTTCACGGGATCGCCGATCACCGTGTACTCGAAACGGGCCTGCGCGCCGATGTGGCCGGCGATGGCGCGACCGGCCGAGACGCCGATGCCGAACTCCGTCTGATCGAGCACGAGGATGAGGTTGTCGTGCAGTTCCCGGGACGCGGCGAGGGCCGCGCCGCAGGCGTCGGGGTGCTCGATGGGGGCACCGAAGATCGCGAGCGCCGCGTCGCCTTGGAACTTGTTGACGAAGCCGCCGTGCCGGTTGACGCTGTCGACCACCACGCGGAAGAAGTCGTTGAGCAGGCTGACGACCTCGGCGGCGGGCCGGGTCGCGGCGAGTTGCGTCGAGCCGACCAGGTCCACGAACAGCACGGCGACGTCGCGTTCCTGGCCACCGAGTTCGGTGCCGCGTTCCAGCGCACGACGCGCGACGTCCTCACCGACGTAGCGGCCGAACAGATCTCGCAGCCGTTGCCGCTCGGCGAGGTCGCGGACCATGTCGTTGAAGCCGGCCTGCAGCAGGCCGAGTTCGCTGGCGTCGTAGATCTGCATGTGGGCGTTGTAGTTGCCGCGCTGCACCTCGCCGAGGGCCCATCGCAGCTGGCGCAGCGGATCGGCGATCGACATCGCGACGAGCACGGTGCCCGCCAGCCCGATGATCAGGGCGGCGATGGCCAGCAGCAGGATCGGGGTGTTCAGCCGGTCCGCCGGCGCCGTCAGGATCTCGAACTTGCTGGCCACCAACGCCAACACGATGGTCAGCACCGGCACACCGGTCGACAGCACCCATGTCAGCACCTGGCGCTGAATGACGCCCGGGGCGCGGAAGTTGGGCGGCGCACCCCCGCGCAGCGCCGCCACGGCGACCGGGCGCAGCACGCGCTCGGACTGCAGGTAGCCGATGATCGCGGTGGCGGTCGCACCCAGTCCCGAGGCGACCGCGACCACGGGCGCCGACTGGCTCGCGACCGGCCAGCTGGCGGCGATGAACACGACGGAGCCCAGACACCAGTTGGACGCGCTGACGAGCGACCGGTAGTAGGGCATGCGCAGCGCGCGGCGACGCGCGAGTTCGGTGATGGTCGGGTCGGCCGCGGCGAGCAACGTGTCGCGACGCTGCCAGCGGATCACCGGGAGCAGCATCCGCAGCGTCACGTACGCGCCGACGGTGAACGAGACGAACAGGTAGCCGAGGAAGACGGTCAGGTTGAACGCCGGGAGGTCCTGCAGCTGGATGCGGTCCTCCGGAGGCAGGCCGAACCGGAGGAAGCCGAGCACCAGGAGAGCGCCGATGATGTCGGCCTGCAACATGCCCAGCGTGAAGACCGGCCAGGGCGTTCGCACGACCCAACGGACGAATGCGGTGATTCGTCCGATGGGTATGGCCGCTGTGGTCACCCGACAACCGTATCGGTCCGGGCCGGGCGATATCAGCGCTGTCGGCCAGGATGGCGTCGGTGTCGCCACTAGGCTGGCAGTCGATGAGCGGTGTGTTTTCGCGTCTGGTGGGCCAGGACGCCGTCGAGGCCGAGTTGGTCGGTGCGGCGATGGCTGCGCGCGGTGATTCGGCTCACAGGTTCGACGACGGCCCGGACGGTGGAGCCCACACGGGCACCATGACGCATGCGTGGCTGATCACCGGGCCGCCGGGCTCGGGAAGATCCGTGGCCGCGCTGTGCTTCGCCGCCGCGCTGCAGTGCACGTCGGACGGGGTGCCGGGGTGCGGGGAGTGCCGGGCGTGCACGACGACGATGGCGGGCACGCACGCCGACGTTCGGCGGGTAGTCCCCGAGGGCCTGTCGATCACGGTCAAGGAGATGCGCGAGATCGTCCAGGTGGCGTCGCGGCGCCCGGGTACCGGTCGGTGGCAGGTGGTCGTCGTCGAGGACGCCGATCGACTGACGGAGGGCGCGGCCAACGCGTTGCTGAAGGTCGTCGAGGAACCGCCCCCGTCCACGGTCTTCCTGCTCTGCGCGCCGTCGGTGGACCCCGAGGACATCGCGATCACGCTGCGATCGCGGTGCAGGCACCTCGCGCTGGTCACCCCGCCGCTGGAGGCCATCGCCCGGGTGCTGATCGACACCGACGGACTTCCCGAGGCGGACGCCCGGTGGGCGGCGTCGGTGAGTGGTGGTCACGTCGGCCGGGCCCGGCGGCTCGCCACCGACGGCGAGGCCCGCAAGCGGCGGGAGCGTGCGCTGGCACTGGCGAGGGACGCCGCCACCCCGACGCGTGCCTACGCCGCCGCCGAGGAGATGGTGGCCACGGCCGAGGCCGAGGCCAAGGCGCTGACCGAGGGCCGCAACGAGTCGGAGACCGAGGAACTGCGGACCGCCCTGGGCGGCGGCGGCACGGGCAAGGGCGCGGGTGGTGCCCTGCGCGGCGCGGTGGGCGCGATGAAGGACCTCGAGAAGCGGCAGAAGAACCGGACGACCCGGGCCTCGCGTGACGCGATGGACCGCGCGCTGATGGACCTCGCGACGTATTTCCGCGACGCGCTGGTGGTGTCGGCGGGTGCGGGCTCGGTGCAGGCCAACCATCCCGACATGGCAGAGAAGGCCGGAGCGATGGCGGCGCACGTGCCCCCCGACCGCCTGCTGCGCTGCATCGAGGCGGTGCTGGAATGCCGCGAGGCGCTGGCGATCAACGTCAAACCGAAGTTCGCGGTCGACGCGATGGTGGCGACAGTCGGGCAGGCGCTTCGCAACTGACCTCGTGAGCGTCCGACGAATTGGGTCCGCGGGCGGGGCTGCCGTAGACTCTGCTGCGCCCACTGCTGTACGGGCACGCCGCCTTAGCTCAGTCGGTAGAGCGTCTCACTCGTAATGAGAAGGTCGGGGGTTCGATTCCCCCAGGCGGCTCCATTTCTCGCTGTGCACCGAGCGTGACGCCACTGCGAACGCCGGCCCGTTTTCTCGCACCCACGTCACGTTCGCGGATGCTCGTCCTCGGCGAATGCCTCTACCGCGGCCGTGCGCGCGGTGTTCGCGGCGGGGAAGCCGGCGTAGCCGCTGGAGTGGTAGATCACCTCGGCCAGTTCCTCGTCGGTGAGCCCGTTGGTGCGGGCGATCTGGAAGTGGGCGTGCAGCTCGTCGGTGGCGCGCTGGGCGATGAGGATGCCGAGGGTGACAAGGCTCCGGTCGCGGCGGCTGAGCCCGTCGCGGCCCCACAGCCTGCCGAACACGCTCTCGACGCCGATCTCCATCAGCTCGGGCGCGAACCCGCCGCCGAAGTCGACGTCGCCGTCGGGCAGCACGCCGGGCAGCAGCTCGCGGAACACCTTGAGACCGTCGTCGCGTAAGTTAGCCATGCTTAGTAGTTTGGCACGAGTGCGGTGCGGTCATCGTGCCGCTACTGGTCCGCAATGCGCCGGAAGGTGGTGTCGAACTGCTGCAGTGCGTCCGTGATGGCGGGGTATGCGGCAAGGTACTGCCGCAACTGAGCGTCGTACTGGCTCCACTGGGCACTCGGAATGCGTTCGGGGCCGAGCAGTTCCCCGGTCGGCCCGAAGAAGGCCCGTTCGATGCTCGGTTCATTAGGCGGCACCATGGCTGCGGCAACCGCGTAGGCGTTCTGGGTGCGCGCGGCCAGCAGGGTCGGTTCCGGTGCGTTCGGGTCGGCCAGCGTCGAACCTGCCGTGAGAAGACCCCGAAGACGCGCCGCCCGGAGCAATCCACCGAGGTATTCGGCGGTGATGGTCGACGGGTTCGACGCTGCCGCGCCGGCGAACGCCCGTTCGTCGGCGTCCGCGCGGTCCGATGCGACGTCGACGAAGGTCGCGGTGGTGGCCTCCCGCCCAATCATCGTTGCGAAGAGGGCTGCGGTCTGCGACATCGAACCCCCGACGTCGTCCAGCGGTCGGAATGCCGGAGTGGTTCCGGGGTCTCCGACCAGCGCGCCGACGAAGGGTACGAGACTGCGCGAAAGCGCCTCGAAGACCGCCGGATTCGGAGGAGCGGCCGAGACGGCCGTCCGGTTCTCGGCCAGGAACGCCGCGAGTGCGTGGGCGGTGTCGGCGGCGCGGGCGGCGTCGTCGTGATCCGATGACGTGGCGTCCTCGCCGATCCAATCGAATCGCGCACCCGCATCGCGCCCGCCGTCCTGCCACGGGTACGCGATGATGTCGTCCAGGAATACGCGCCCGTCCGGTCCTTGGACCGCCTCGGCGATGGCGCGCGAATCGCTTGCGGGCGGGAGGTCGGGCGGCGAGTCGGTGCTGCACGCCGCGAGCAGTGACAGGCTCGCGACGCATAGGGCGGCGCGGCCGATCATCGAGCGGATACGCGTCATCCGTGCTGCTCCGTCGGCCAGCGAAGCGTCACGCGAAGAAGCCCGGCTACGCCGGGTCGCCATCCCGTGGGCCGACGGAATCCAGACACCTGCCGAGCTGTCGGTGAGAGCTTCACTGATCGAGCACGATTCCGTCGAAGGCGCGACCGTACTGGCGAATCACGTCGATGATGGGTTGAAGGGGAGCCAGATACACGGTCAATTGAGCGTCATAGACGCTCCAGTTCTCCGTACCTACGTCATCCGGCGCCAGGAGCCGACCGTCTGCCCCGAAGAATCTGCGATCGATCGTGTCGGTTCCGGCTCGCGCGGTCACCGACGCCACGTCGTAGGCGACCTGAGTCTGCTCGTGGGTCGGCGTGGGTTGTCTCGAATTCGGCTGCGCGACATAGGGCGCAGTGGCGACGACCGCGCGGAGCCGGGCGGCTCGGAACAGTCCGACTTTTACCTCGAAGTCATATGCAGCAGAGGGGTGCTCGGCAACCGTGTGCGCGAACGCGTGCTCGTATCCCGTGGCCCGCGTCGATGCACTCGTGGCGAGGGCGCCGAAGGCGTCCGCGTCCCTGGACATCGCGACGAACAGGCCCACGGTGCGGCGCATCGGGGAGTCGAAATCGTCCAACGCCACGAAACCGGTGACGCCGCCGTCGTCATCAACCATCGCGCCGAGGTAGGGCGCCAGGATGGTCGAATACGACTGCCAAAGTTCGGGGTTGGCCGGCGGATCGCCGAGCATTTTGTCATCGGCCAGGAACGCGGCTATGGCACTGGCCGTCTCTCCCGCGCGACTCGCGATCGAGGGATCCGGTGAGTGCGCGTCGACGGCGATCCACGACATCGACGCTCCCGCCCGTCTGCCGCCGTCGTCCCAGGCGTATCCGGTGACATCGCGGAGAAAGTCCTGACCGGTGGGCGACAGGATCGTCTCGGCGACGGCGGCGGGCTCCGACGGCAGTGTCGGTGCTTCCTTGGACGCCGCGCAGCCCGCCACCATCAGAGACAGGACCATCGACACCACGCTGATGAGCGGGCGGCGTTCGCTTCTTCGTGTCTCCCCCACGGTGCTGATTATCGCCGACGTCTTCGCCGTACCGTGCCACTTGCCGGCGAACACGCTGCAACCGCCCGTGCCTACCGCGGCGCCACGTACCCGACCGGCCCGGACGCTACGCACACCGACAGCGCCGACGTGTTCGCCCGCACGAGCAGCGCGTCGCCCGCACCGGGCAGCCGGACGAACACCCGGTTGAGTCCCGGCTTCACTGGCACCTTCACCTCGGTGCCCTCCGACAGCGACATCATGATCGAGCCGTCGCTGTTGGCGAGGTAGTTCACCTCGGCCGTCCAGTCCGACGGCAGCAGTGGCCCGTCGAGCGGAATGCGCACCGGCGCATCGGGTTGCACGAGGTATCCGCACTTCGGCAGCGGCCCCTGCTTCATCGAGCGCACCCACGTGACCTGAGCGGGCAGGAGCCGGCCCGTCATGTCCAGCATGCGCAGGTCGGTGGTCGACCCGGCGAACTCCGGTCGATCGCGGGTCAGCGCGAACACATGGCTCGCCAGGTTCTCCGGCCACTGGATGCGTTGCAGGATCAGCGGATCCACTTCCTGGTCGAGCATCGGCGCGTCCGACTGCGCCTTGGCCCGTGCCAGCGACGCCTCGCCGGTGCGGAGGTACGCCTGCGTCGGGTTGTCCTGCCAGATGCGGTCGAAGGTCGTCGTCGAGTACAGGCTGCTCGCCACGAACAACGTTCCCGCACAGACGATCACGACGGCACGGGTCCGCGAGTGGTCCAGCCACCCGGAGGTCGCCCGGTTCGGTGCGCTCAGCCCGACCGCCGCCAGCAACGCCAGCACCACCACCAGGTCGGGCAGGTAGCGCAGCGCCTGCGCCAACTCCAGCGCGGTGAACTGCGACGAGCGCATGAGGTAGATCGGCACCTGGCAGGCCACGGCGTACCCCGCCGCCACCGCCCACACCGGGCCGATCCGCTGCTTGCGCGCGACCGTCACCGCGACGACCGCACCCAGCACGAGCCAGCCCAGCACCATGACGGTCACCGGCGGCGTGGCCCACGGTGACGCCGGCGCCCACCGCTGCCACTCCCATGGTCCGCCCACCAGGCCCGGCACGATCCCGTGAGTCACCGATCGCACCAGCAGGTCCCACGTCATCCCGGGGTCGAAGCTCCAGCGCTGCTGGTCGACGACCACGAGGTAGACACCGATCCACGTGGCCGTGATCGCCAGGCACGCCCACCACAGTCGGACTCCGCGCCGCCACGTACTGCGCAGCGCGTCGGAGTCGCCACCGACGTACGCCAGCAGCGCCGTCACGGCGAACGCCACGAACGGGATGACCGCGGCCTTCTCGAAGAACGACAGGCCGACCACGAAGGCGATCGCCCCCGTCACCGCGTATCGCTGCTTGCCGGTGCGCGCCAGCAGGATCGCATCGGCGCACACCCAGGCCATCGCCGCGGCCAGCGGCAGCGCGTTGAGCGCCGCGGCCCACCATGCGAACGACGGCAGCGTCAGCGGCGTGAACAACGCAAAGGTCAACGGCAGCAGCAGCATCGGTCGCCAGCCGAGGATGACGTGCAGCGCGCGCAGCAGCGCCAGCGACGCCACCAGTTGCAACACCACCAGGCTGATCGCCGGGCCGATCCACTGGAGCGGCGCGATGCGGGTGATGCCGCCCGCGATCAGGAACGCCGCCGGCATCACGTGACCGTCGTGGTCGTCGAACAGATAGGCCGGCGACAGCAGGCCCTGCGTGCCGGCGCGACCGGTCAGGATCAGGTCGTCCCAGTAGAAGTAGCCGTGGACGGCGAGCACCGCCCGGACCGCCAACTGCAGCGCGATCAGCGCCACGGCGGTGCGGGGAACCCATTTCACGTTCGCCGACTGTACGTGCCTCGGTATTGTGGCTCGGTGCGCACACTCGTCACCGGCGCTGCCGGATTCATCGGATCGACGCTGGTAGACCGGCTACTGGCGGACGGACACAGCGTTGTCGGCGTCGACGACCTCAGCTCGGGCCGCAGCACCAACATCACCACCGCCGAGCAGAGTGACGCGTTCGAGTTCGCGAAGGCCGACATCGTCGACGCCGACCTCATCGCGTTGCTCGCCGACGTCAAGCCCGAGGTCGTGTTCCACCTGGCCGCGCAGATCTCGGTGAAGCGCTCGGTCGACGACCCGCAGCGGGACTCCAGCGTCAACGTCGTGGGGACCGTCCGACTCGCCGAGGCGGCCCGTCACGCCGGCGTCCGCAAGGTGGTGCACACCTCGTCGGGCGGATCGATCTACGGCAAGAACCCGCCGGGCTACCCGACCACCGAGGACATGCCCGTCGACCCGTCGTCGCCGTACGCGGCCAGCAAGGTCTGCGGCGAGGTGTACCTCAACATGTTCCGCAACCTGTACGGCGTGGACTGCAGCCACATCGCGCCGGCCAACGTCTACGGCCCGCGCCAGGACCCGCACGGCGAGGCCGGCGTCGTCGCGATCTTCGCGCAGGCGCTGCTGGCCGGCCGGCCCACGAAGATCTTCGGCGACGGCACCGACTCCCGTGACTACGTCTTCGTCGACGACGTGGTGGACGCGTTCGTCCGCGCGGGCGGTGAGGCCGGCAGCGGCCTGCGGTTCAACGTCGGCACCGGCGTGGAGACGACGACCCGAGAGATGCACACCGCGATCGCCGCGGCGGCGGGCAAACCCGACGAGCCGGAGCTGCACCCCCCGCGCCTCGGTGACCTCAAGCGCTCGCAGCTCGACATCCGGCGCACTCGCGAGGTGCTCGGCTGGTCGCCGAACGTGGAGCTGCACGACGGCGTCGCGCGGACGGTCGACTTCTTCCGCGAGCCGTAGTCCCTCGCCGTACGTGCGAGCACGGCGCCAGATCGGCCGATTCACCGCCGTACCCGCACGTACGACGGGTGGGGCGGACCCCCTCTGGGCCTATTCGCCGGGTGCGCGCGCGCCCTCGAGCGCGACGGCGCGCGCCAGCTGCGCGTACTTCAGCTCGAGGTCCTTGAACCGCATGTAGGTGCTGATGGTGGTGAACAGGAACGCGACGATGAGCGCGTACCCGAGCAGGTCCGAGCCGCGGTCGACACCCAGCCAATTGGCCAGCACCGTGGTGTCGTCGGGCCGCACGATCGCGTAGATCGCCGCCATCACGAACACCACGTAGCCGACCTTCACCCACGCCCTCGCCTGGGCGCTGCGCCGGGATCGCAGCAGGTAGACCATGATCGTCACGACCGCGACGATCAGCAGCACCTGGATCCAGTTCATCGGCGCATCCTTCCGCGCAGCAGCCCATCGAAGACGATGTTGACGCCGTTGACCAGTGGCTGGCCCTTCGACATCGAGTAGTCGGTGTAGAGGATCTCGACCGGTTCCTCGCCCACCCGCCAGTGGTTCTCGACCATCAGCGAGATGAACTCGCTGGCGTGGCTCATGCCGTTCATCGTGATGTTCAGCGAGTCCGCGACGGTCCGGTTGAAGACGCGCAGACCGTTGTGGGCGTCGGTCAGTCCGAGCTTGCGGCTCGCGGGGCTGAGCTTGGCGATGATCGGGAACAGCACGCGGCGCATCGCCGGCATCCGCTCGGACACCTGGCCACCGAATCGCGTGCCGACCACGATGTCGAGGTTCTCCGCGGTCAGCCGGTCGATCATCCGCATGACGTCCTTGACCCGATGCTGGCCGTCGGCGTCGAACGTGGCGAACACCGCGGCGCCGGGACGGCTGCGCGCGTACTCGACGCCGGTCTGGATCGCCGCGCCCTGGCCGAGGTTCACCGGATGCTTGACGACGTGGGCGCCCGCCGCGTGAGCGCGGTCTCCGGTGTCGTCGGGGCTGCCGTCGTCGACCACGACGACGTTCGGGAACACCGCTCGGACGTCGGTGACGACGCCTGCGATCACACTCGCCTCGGTGAAGGCGGGGATCACGATCCAGACGTCGCGGTAGGCGTCGAAATGGGCACTGTCAGGCATGTCGATGGCAGCCAAACTACACCGTCACGCTGCAGGAACCCTGCGCAGCGCGACCAGGTGGACGACGATTCCCACGATCGGCCCGCACATCAGCGCGACGATCGTCCGGTCCTCCAGGCTCAGCGGGAGCAGGAGCAGCAGCGCCGACGCGAGCGTCGCGCCGATCCACCCCGCGGCGTACGCGCGGTGCAGTGCCGCCGCGACCGTCGCGGCGCCGGTGAGGGTCAGCAGGGCGATCGCGATCGCGGCGGCGGTAAACCAGGCCAGCAGCCCGCCACCCGCCTCGTATTGGGGGCCGAACGCGAACCGCAGCAGCCACGGTCCGGCCAGGCCGGCGACCAGCACGGCCAGCGCACCCAGGCCGCAGACGATGACCGCCGGCATGACGAGCGCGCGGAGCCGGGCGTCGCGCTGATCGACGAAGTGGGCGATGAGGTTGCCCTGCATCGCGGTCAGCGGCACCAGCAGCGGGGCGCGGGTCAGCGTCACGGCCAGGATCACGACGCCGCCTGCCGCGCCGAGGTCGACCGACGTCGCCTTCAGCAGTACCGGGAACCCCATCACCAGGATGGCGCTGGCACCGGCCGCGGCGATCGAGTGCGATGCGCCGCGCAGGAACGAGCCCACCGTCCCGGGCGTCGTCAACCGGGCCGCGGTGCGCGTCGCCGGCGAGGCCAGCAGCAGGACCAGCCACGCCATCGATCCGGCGACCGTCGCCCACAGGTAGCCGACGAGCCCCCAGCCGATCAGGAACGTCGCGAGCGCCACCACGACGCGGCCCGTCGCATCACCGACAATCAAGGTGCCGTACTGCCCCCACCGGTCCACCCCCGCCAGCACGCCGAGCAGCGTGGCGTGCACGCAGAACCCGGCGATGCCCGCGGCGAGCAGCGCAACGCTCAACCATCGGGACTCGGAGAACACGTGGCCCGACCACAGCGGTGCGGTGCCGACGACGGCGACGGCGGCGACGACGCTGACGAGCAGCGCGATCCGCAGCGGATTGGTGTGCGGCTCAGCGGAATTGAGCGGTGCGAGCTGCACCTCGCGCACCTCGCGGGTGGACTCCTGCAGCAGCCCGTTCGCCGCGCCGGCGAGCAGCCCGAACGCGCCCCAGAACACGGCGAACACGGAGAAGCCCGCCGGTTCGAGGTCGCGCGCGGCCAGGTAGAGGACGGCGTAGCCGCAGATCGCGCTGACGATCGTCGCCGTGCCCACCCGTATGACGCTGCTCCTGGTGGTGGGGCCCTGCGTCGGGACGGGGGAGACGGCGTCGGTCACAGGTCCGGCAGCTCGGTGGAGTACAGCCAGGCCTGCCAGAGCGGACGCAGCGAGGAGTCCGCGTAGTTCGCCGCCAAACCGGTGAAGTCGTCGGTGACGGCGGTGGATTGGCGGTAGCGCGCGGTCCAGTCCCGGAGCAGGTCGAAGAAGGCGTCGTCGCCGATGGTGCGTCGCAGGACGTGCAGCGTGATGGCGCCGCGCTTGTAGACCCGGTCGTCGAACATGTCGCGTGCGCCGGGGTCGGCGAGGACGAGGTCCTGCGGCGACGACGCCAGGCGGTGGTGATAATGCTTGGCCCAGTGGTCGGCGCTGCGGCCGCCCGACCCCTCCGACCACAGCCACTCGGCATAGCAGGCGAAGCCCTCGTGTAGCCAGATGTCGCGCCAGCGCCGCACCGTCACAGAGTTGCCGAACCACTGATGGGCGAGTTCGTGCGCGATCAGCCGCTCGGCCGTGCGCTTGCCGTCGCAGTGGTTGGCCCCGAAGATCGAGATGCCCTGTGCCTCCAGGGGGATTTCGAGGTCGTCGTCGGTGACCACCACGGTGTAGCCGTTGGCCAGCGGGTACTGCCCGAACAGCTTGACGAAGAGCTTCATCATCTGTGGCTGGTGGGCGAAGTCGTGGTCGAAGTGGTGCCGCAGCCGTGCCGGCAGGACCGCCGTCATCGGCACCGGTGTCTTGGCCATGCGGTGCGAGTCGTAGACACCGATCTGGAGGGTCACCAGATAGGTCGAGGTGGGCTCCGGCTGCTCGTAGGTCCACGTCGTCATGGCCGCGCGCGTGCGCTTGGACGTCAACTCCCCGTTGGCGATCGCGCGGTACGGGTTGTCGGTGCTGATCGCGATGCGGTAGCTGGCCTTGCTGCTCGGGTGGTCGTCGCAGGGGAACCACGACGCGGCGCCGTTGGGTTGCCCCGCCACCAGCGCGCCGTTGGTCAGCTCCTCGAATCCGACTGAACCCCATAGTGATCGAAGCGGACGGGGGTTGCCCGCGTACCGCACGTCGATCTTCAGCGCGGCGCCGGCGGGCAGCGCCGTCGCCAGCGTGACGTGCAGCTTGTCGTGCGAGGTGCGGAACGACTCGGGACGCCTGCCGTTCACCGACACCTTCGACACCGACAGTGCATGGGACAGGTCGAGGCTGAAGGTCTTCAGCGACGCCAGGGTTGCCGCGGTGATCGTGGCGCTGCCCGACAGCCGGTTGGAGTTGACCTTGTATTCGAGGTCCAGCTCGTACCGCGACACCCGGTAGCCGAAGTTGCCGTTGCCGGGGATGTAGGGGTCGATGACGGGGTGCTTGTGGCGCATCACGCCGCCGACTTCTTCTTGGCAGTCCGCTGACCACGCTTCTTGCGCACCGGGTTCCACGGCGCGATGGGATTGCCCTGCCAGCGGGTCGACGCGGGCACCTCGTCGCCGCGCATCACCAGCGACGCCGGGCCCACGGTGGCGCCCGCACCGATCTTCGCCGCGGGCAGCGCGACGCAGTGCGGACCGAGGGTGCCGCCGTTCTCGACCACCACGGTGTCCATTCGCATGATTCGGTCGTGGAAGAGGTGGGTCTGCACGACGCAGCCCCGGTTGACGGTGGCGCCCTCGCCGAGCGTCACGAGGTCCGCCTCGGGCAGCCAGTACGTCTCACACCACACGCCGCGTCCGATCTTCGCGCCCAGCGCCCGCAGCCACAGGTTCATCACCGGCGTCCCGCTGGCCGCCCGGGCGAACCACGGTGCCGCAACGGATTCCACGAACGTGTCCGACACCTCGTTGCGCCACACGAACGACGACCACAGCGGGTGTTCGATCGCGTCGATCCGTCCCACCCAGGACCACTTGGCCACGACGGCGATGGCGCCCGCAACGGCGCCGGCGATCAGCAGGACCAGCCCGCCGCCCAGTAGTGCCCAGCCGTAGCCGACGTCGGCCAGGTACTGCAGTGCGGCGAGGACGCCCACGCCGATGCCGAACGTGACGATCAGCGGTATCACCCGGCACGTCTCGACGAGGCCACGCAGCACCTTGAGCCGCGGCGACGGGTCGAACGTCCGTAGTGCGTCGGCCGCGGTCGGTTGGCGGCGCAGGCGGATCGGTGGGCTGCCCAGCCAGGAGCTGCCGGCCTTCGCCTTGTGCGGCGTGGCGCTCAGCACCGCCACGAGACCGTCGTCGGGGACGCGTCGGCCTGGCTGGGTGATGCCGGAGTTGCCGAGGAAGGCGCGCTTGCCGACCGTCGCCTTCGCCACGTGGATCCAGCCGCCGCCCAACTCGTAGGAGGCCACCATGGTGTCGTCGGCGAGGAAGGCGCCGTCCTCGACGACGGTGAACTTCGGCGTCAGCAGTGCCGTCGAGATCTCGGTGCCCTTGCCCACCGTCGCCCCGAGCAGACGCAGCCACGACGGCGTCAGCAGGCTGGCGTAGATCGGGAACAGGTAGTTGCGCGCCGCGTCCATCAGCCGCTCGGTGGCCCACAGCTGCCAGCCGACCCGGCTGCGCACCGGGTGGTAGCCCTCGTGCAGGCCGAGCGAGAGCAGGCGGACGCCGAGGACGGTGGCGGCGGCGTAGACCACGACCGCGGCCAGGGTGGCGACCGGCGTCCAGGCCAGGGCGGGCAGGATCGCCTCGCCCAGCGAGGCGGTGTCACGGATACCCCAGCCGATGACGGCGAGGCCTGCGGCGAGCGCGACCAGGGGGATGCCGCCGAGGAGGACCGACGTGACGCCGTACATCGCCACCCAGATCGGCGCGCGGCTCGGCCGCTCGTCGGGCCACGGGTGACGGGCCTTGCCCGACTTCATCGCGGGCGAGCCCTTCCAGTACTGCTTGGCCTTGACCTTGCCGACGACGCCGGAGCCGGGTGCGACGTCGGCGTTCTTGCCGATGACGGCCCCGGGCAGCAGCGTGGTCCGCGCGCCGATGGTGGCGTCGTTGCCGACCTCGATGCGGCCGACGTGCAGCAGGTCGCCGTCGATCCAGTGCCCGGTCAGATCCACCTCGGGCTCGATCGAGCACCGGTGACCGAGGGTGAGCATGCCGGTGACGGGCGGCGCGGAGTGCAGGTCGACGCCCTTGCCGACCTGGTTCCCGAGCGCGCGGGCGTAGTAGACCAGCCACGGTGCTCCGGCCTGGTTCTCGGCGCCGCTGGCCTCGCCGAGGCGTTCGGCCAGCCAGATCCGCAGGTGCACCGATCCGCCGCGTCGGTACGTCCCCGGTTCGAGGGCGCCGATGAGCATCCGCGCGCCGAGCACCGCGATGCCCATCCGGCCGGGCGGGGTGACGAAGAGCAGGAAGCCCGCGATCACCCACCACCAGCTGACGGGGACGGCCCACGACAGCAGGTCGTATTTGGCGGCGAGGTTGTTGAGCAGGGCGAGCCACACGACCCACTGGGCGCCGGTCAGCATCGCGAGCGGCAGCGACAGCGCCACCTGGGCCACCTGGGTGGCTCGCGGGACCGGGGTCACCGTCCTGGTCTCGACCTCGGTGGGCGGGTCGAGTTCGTCGAGGTAACCGGCGAGTGAGCCGAGCCGGGGGTGGTCGTAGAGGTCGGCGACCGTGACCTCCGGGTAGCGGGCCCGCAGCGCGGCGACCAGCTGGGCGGCGGACAGCGAGCCCCCGCCGAGGGCGAAGAAGTCGGCCTCCGGTCCGTCGATGGGGGCGCCCAGCACGTCGCGCCACAGCCCCGCCAGCCAGCCGGTGGTTCCCGCGAGGTTGGGGTCGTCGGCGGCGTCGTCACCGTCGACGGGCCAGGGCAGCGCGTTGCGATCGACCTTGCCCGACGTGCGGGTGGGCAGTTCGTCGACGAGCACCAGCCGGGGGACCAGGGCGGCGGGCAGCGACTCGGCCAGCGCGAGACGCGCCGCGCCGACGTCGAACGCGGGGTCCGCGCTGGCGACGTAGCCGACGAGCAGGGGGGTGCCGCTGGCGGTGCGGCGCACGGCGGCGGCGCCACCGCTCACCCCGGGCAGGTTGACCAGCGCGGAGTCCACCTCGCCGAGTTCGATGCGGCGTCCGCCGACCTTCACCTGGTCGTCGGCGCGGCCCTGGAAGTAGAGGCCGTCGGACTCGAGCCGGACCAGGTCGCCGCTGCGGTAGGCCCGAGGCCACCCCAGCGTGGGCATCGGCGCGTACTTCTCGGCGTCCTTCTCCGGGTCGAGGTAGCGGGCCAGGCCCACGCCGCCGATGACGAGTTCGCCGATGTCGCCGAGCCCCACGGGGATCCCGTCCGCGTCGACGACCGCGAGGTCCCAGCCGGGCAGCGGCAGACCGATGCTGACCGGCCCCTTGCCGTCCAGCGGCGCGGCGCACGCCACGACGGTCGCCTCGGTCGGCCCGTAGGTGTTCCAGACCTCCCGGCCGTCCACCGCGAGCCGCTCGCCGAGTTCGGGCGGGCACGCCTCGCCACCGAAGATGAGCAGCCGCACGGCCTCCAGTGCCTCGGCGGGCCACAGCGCGGCGAGGGTCGGCACCGTCGACACCACGGTGATGTCGCGCGAGACGAGCCACGGGCCGAGGTCCATGCCGCTGCGCACCAGCGATCGGGGCGCGGGCACCAGACAGGCGCCGTGCCGCCACGCGAGCCACATCTCCTCGCACGACGCGTCGAAGGCGACGGACAGCCCGGCCAGCACCCGGTCGCCGGGTCCGAGCGGATTGTCCCGGAGGAAGACCCGGGCCTCGGCGTCGACGAACGCCGCCGCGTTGCGGTGGGTGACGGCGACGCCCTTCGGCGTGCCGGTGGAACCCGAGGTGAAGATGATCCACGCGTCGTCGCGGATCATCGGTGGGCCCGCGCGCCAGCCGCGCGACGAGCCGTGCCCACGGACCAGGCCCTGCTCGGTGATGACGCCGACGACGCCGGCCTCGCCGAACACCAGCGCGGCGCGCTCGTCGGGATCGTCGGCGTCGACCGGTACGTACGCGGCACCCGCGGCCAGCGTCGAGAGGATCGCGACGTACAGCGCGTAGCTGCCGGACGGCATGCGGATGCCGATGCGGTCGCCGCGGCCGATCCCGCGGCTCGCGAGCCACTCGACGCTCTCCACGATGTCGGCGATGAGTTCGGCGTAGGTGAGCTGTACGTCCCCGTCGTCGAGGGCGGGTGAGTCGGGGTGGCGCAGCGCGGTGTCGTGCAGGATGTCGATCAGCGTGCGTGGTTCCGGCGCCGCGTCGGACAGAAGGTACTGGGCGGGGACGCCGGGTGCCGGTTCCCCACGGTGATCGTCGTGGCCGTCCTGCGCTGAAATGCCCTCGCCCCTCGCGTCCGCTGTCACGCGTACAAACTACTCAGGGTGCGGCCGGTCTCCGTCGGCGCCGCACGGTGGTGTGACCACCTCGTAGCCGAGGCGATCGATACCTCTGGACTCTGCCTGATCGCAAGTGTGGCGCCACGGCCGGCACGCGCTTAGCGTCGCGACCGTGCGGCTCTTCGTGGCAGATCAGACAGGTGACGACGTCGACGACCTCAGCGAGCTGACGTCGGGTGGTGGACCCGTGGTGCGGTTGTCCGCGCCCGACCTCCAGCGCGCGATGCGGCGGACGGCGATGATCCACGCCGACGCCCACGACGTCGCGGTGATCCTCGACCTCGCCGTCGTGGTTCCCGGCGACTACCGGGTGGGGACGTCGGGGGAGACCGTGCACTACGCGGGCACGGTCGCCGGCCTGACGGGACTGATCGCGGACATCGACTCCGCGGGTGTGGCCGACGGCGTCGCGCTGATCCCGGGAACGGCCGTCGACGCTGACGACCTGCGGAAACTCGGTCGGGACGTGTTGCGCCTGCTGGCCGATCGGGACCGCAAGAGCGCCTGAGCTACCTATTCAAGGCGGGTATCAGTCGAGGCCAAATCGGTCTTGGACATGAATCGGTCGGGGCCTTAGCGTTGGCTGCGTGACCGCAACCATCGCCGAAACCACAGACCTGACCGGGCAGATGTTGATCGCCGGCGCGCTCGTCAGCGGCACCGGAGACGAGATCCGCGGCGTCGACCCCGCGGCCGGGACCCCGCTGGAACCCGCCTACCGCTACGGCGACGACTCCCACGTCGACGCCGCGTGCGCCGCGGCCGCCGAGGCCTTCGGTCCCTACCGCGCCACGACCTCAGAACGACGCGCCCGGTTCCTCGAGGCCATCGCCGCGAACATCGAGGCCATCTCCACCCCGCTGATCGCCCGCGCCGTCGCCGAGAGCGGCCTGCCCCAGGCCCGCATCACCGGTGAGGTGGGACGCACCACCGGCCAGCTCCGGCTGTTCGCCGCCGTCCTGCGAGAGGGCAGCTGGACCGGTGCCCGCATCGACCCCGCCCTGCCCGACCGCGCCCCGCTGCCCCGACCGGACATCCGTCAGCGCTCGATCCCGCTGGGCCCCGTCGCCGTGTTCGGCGCGAGCAACTTCCCGCTGGCCTTCTCGGTTGCCGGTGGCGACACCGCCTCCGCGCTCGCCGCCGGTTGCCCCGTGGTGGTCAAGGCCCACGACGCCCACCCCGGCACCTCCGAGCTGGTGGGCCGGGCCATCGCCGATGCGGTCGCCGCCGAGGGCATGCCCGCGGGCACGTTCTCGCTGCTCTACGGTTACGGCCCCGCGCTGGGTACCGCACTGGTCACCGATCCGCGCATCAAGGCCGTCGGCTTCACCGGATCGCGTTCCGGCGGAATGGCACTCGTCGCCGCCGCTGCCGCGCGGCCCGAGCCGATCCCGGTGTACGCCGAGATGAGTTCGATCAACCCGGTGTTCCTGCTCGACGGGGCACTCGCCTCTCGCGGATCCGATCTGGGCCGCGCCTTCGTCGGCTCCCTCACCATGGGGTCGGGCCAGTTCTGCACCAACCCGGGCCTCGTCATCGCCGTCGATGGACCCGGTCTCGACGCGTTCGTCGCCGCGGCCCGCGAGGCGCTGGAGCAGTCCGCCGCCACGCCGATGCTGACCTCCGACATCGCCGCACGGTACGCGGCCGGCGTCGAATCACTGGGCGCCGAAGCCGAACTCGTGGTCCGCGGTGCGGAGGGCGACGGTGGCGGTACGTGCCAGGCCGCGCTGTTCACCACCGACGCCGGACGCTTCAGTGGTTCGGAGGTGCTGCAGGCGGAGGTGTTCGGATCCTCGAGCCTGATCGTCCGCTGCGCCGACGCCGACGAGGTCAAGGCGGTCGCCGAGAACCTCGAGGGCCAACTCACCGCGACGGTCCACGCCGACGAGGCCGACCACGAAGCCGCCGCCACGCTGCTGCCCACGCTGGAGACGAAGGCAGGCCGAATCCTGTTCAACGGCTGGCCCACCGGCGTCGAGGTCGGCTACGCGCAGGTGCACGGCGGCCCCTTCCCGGCGACGTCCGACTCGCGGACCACGTCGGTGGGCGCGCGCGCCATCGAGCGCTTCCTGCGTCCCGTCGCCTACCAGGACGTGCCGAAGGGGCTGCTGCCCAGCGAGATCGCCGACGGCAACCCGGATGCGCTGTGGCGCCGGGTCGACGGCCGGCTCACCAAGGACTGACCCCCCACCACCCGTTCCGCCTTCACCCGACACACCCAAGGAGTATCGCCATGCCCTCGTCCACCCTCGACGGAGTCCTCTTCTTCCCCGTCACTCCGTTCACCGAGACGGGTGAGGTCGACCTGACGCGGCTCGCCGAGCACGTGGTCAAGGGTGTCGACGCCGGCCCGGGTGGCGTCTTCATCGCCTGCGGCACGGGCGAATTCCACGCGATGGAGGCGGGCGAGTTCGCCGGCGTCGTGCGCACCGCCGTCGAGGTGGCCGCCGGCAGGGTGCCCGTCTATGCGGGCGCCGGTGGATCCATCGCACAGGCGAAGGTCTTCGCCCGCGCCGCGGCCCAGGCCGGCGCCGACGGGCTCCTGCTCCTGCCGCCGTACCTCGTCACCATGCCCCAGCAGGGCCTGATCGACTACACCCGCGAGGTGGCCGAGGCCACCGACCTGCCGGTGATCGTCTACAACCGGTCCAACGCCCGCTACACCGAGGAGTCGGCCGTCGAGGTCGCCCACATCCCCAACGTCGTGGGCTTCAAGGACGGTACCGGGGACGTCGACCGGGTCGCGCGGATCGTGCGCGCCGTCACCGACTCGCTCGCCGAAAGTGGCAAGCCGTTCCAGTTCTTCAACGGGCTGCCCACCGCGGAGGTGGCCCAGCAGGCCTACCGCGCCATCGGCGTGACGCTGTACTCGTCGGCCACGTTCGCCTTCGCACCCGAGGTCGCGCTGGCCTTCTACGGGGCGCTCGAACGCAACGACGAGACGCAGATCGCGGCGCTGCTGCGCGAGTTCTTCCATCCGCTGGTCCGACTGCGTGACACCGTGCCCGGGTACGCCGTCTCGCTGATCAAGGCCGGCGTGACCATGGAGGGCGTCGACGCCGGACCGGTGCGCGCGCCGCTCATCATGCCGTCGGAGGAGGACGCCGAGGAGCTGCGCCGGATCATCGCCGCGGGTCGCGCGGTGATCGCCGACGAACTCGCCGCAGTCAGGTGACGGCCGAGCCGATCCGCATCACCGGCGCGCGCATCACGCCGGTTGCGTTCGCCGACCCGCCGCTGCTCAACACCGTCGGGGTGCACCAGCCCTACGCGCTGCGCGCGATCGTCCAACTCGACACGGACGCCGGTCTCGTCGGACTCGGCGAGACGTACGCCGACACCCGGCACCTGGCCCGACTCGAGGCCGCCGCCGAGGCCATCACCGGACTGGACGCGTTCGCGCTCAACGCGATCCGTGCGGCCATCGCCGACCGGCTCCGCGGTGACGACGCCGCCGTCGGCACCGCGGGCATGATCACCACGGCCAGCGCGGTGGACCAGGTGCTGTCGCCGTTCGAGGTGGCCTGCCTCGACGTGCAGGGCCATGCCACCGGACGGCCCGTGTCGGACCTGCTCGGCGGCAAGGTCCGCGACGCCGTCCCGTTCAGCGCCTACCTGTTCTACAAGTGGGCCGCGCACCCCGGTCGGGAGCCCGACTCCTGGGGTGAGGCGCTCGACCCCGTGGGCATCGTGGCGCAGGCCACCCGCATGATCGACGAATACGGTTTCACCGCAATCAAACTCAAGGGTGGGGTGTTCCCTCCCGACGAAGAGATGCGGGCGATCGAGGCGCTGCGCCAGGCGTTCCCCGACCACCCGCTGCGCCTGGACCCCAACGCCGCCTGGACGCCGCAGACGTCGGTCAAGGTCGCGGCCGGTCTCGCGGGCATCCTCGAGTACCTGGAGGATCCGACGCCCGGCATCGAGGGCATGGCGGAGGTCGCCGCACAGTCGCCGATGCCGTTGGCCACCAACATGTGCGTCGTCGCGTTCGAGCAGCTCGCCCCGGCGGTCGCGGCGGGATCGGTCGGCGTCGTGCTGTCCGACCACCACTACTGGGGTGGGCTGTACCGCTCGCGCCTGCTGGCGGGCATCTGCGACACCTTCGGCCTCGGACTGTCGATGCACTCCAACTCGCACCTCGGAATCAGCCTGGCCGCGATGGTGCACCTCGCCGGCGCCACGCCGAACCTCACCTACGCCTGTGACACGCACTGGCCGTGGAAGACGGAAGACGTCGTGAAGCCCGGCGTCCTGTCGATCCGCGACGGAGCCGTCGCCGTGCCGACCACTTCCGGTCTGGGCGTCGAGATCGACGACGACGCGCTGGCCGCGCTGCACGAGCAGTACGTGACGTGCGGCATCCGGGACCGCGACGACACCGGCTACATGCAGAGCATCGATCCGACCTTCCAGGCCGCCAGCCCACGATGGTGAGCCGCTAGGTTCGCGGTACGACATGCGAAGTCGCCCCGTGTGCCCGATCCTTGGGAGATGACGGCGTCGACGAGTGCAGCTTCGCGCAAACGGGGACATCCCGTCGACGAGGTCCTGCCCGTTCCCAAGTTGGCGCTGTATGGCTTTCAGCACGTCGTCGCCTTCTACGCAGGCGCGGTGCTGGTGCCGATCATCATCGCCGGCGCGATCGACCTGCCGCAGGAGCAGCTGGTCCAGCTGATCACGGCGGACCTGTTCACGTGCGGCATCGCCTCGATCATCCAAGCCGTCGGCATCTGGAAGATAGGCGTGCGGCTCCCACTGCTGCAGGGCGTCACGTTCGCGGGCGTCGCACCGATCATCGCGATCGGACTGGCCCACGGCGGAGGTGCCGCGAGCCTGCTCTACGTCTACGGCGCGGTAATCGTCGCCGGCATCTTCACGTTCCTGATCGCACCGATCTTCGTGAAGCTGCTGAGGTTCTTCCCACCGGTCGTCACGGGCACCCTCATCACCATCATCGGGCTGTGTCTGGTTCCGGTGGGCGCCCTCGACGCGGTCACGAATCCCACCACGCACGAACCGGATCCGACCAACATCCGCTGGTTCCTCTACGCGCTGGGCACCATCGCGATCATCGTCGCCATCCAGCGGATCTTCCGCGGCTTCATGGCCACGATCGCCGTGCTGCTCGGCCTGGTGATCGGCTGCGTCGTCGCATTCGCACTGGGCGACATGAACTTCGACAGGGTCGGTGAGGCGTCGGCGTTCGGCTTCACGCCGCCGTTCGTGTTCGGCATGCCCAAGTTCGACTTCGTGGCCTGCCTGACGATGATCATCGTGCTGTTGATCACGGCCGTGGAGTCGACCGGGTCGACGATCGCCACCGGCGAGATCGTGGGCAAGCGCGTCAAGGCGTCCGACATCGGCAACGTGCTGCGCGCCGACGGCGTCGCCACCACGATCGGCGGCATCTTCAACTCGTTCCCCTACACCGCGTTCTCCGAGAACGTCGGCCTGGTGCGGCTCACCGGCGTCAAGAGCCGCTGGGTGGTGGCCGCCGCGGGCGTCATCATGATCGTGCTGGGCTTCCTGCCGAAGGTCGCCGCGATCGTCGCCTCGATTCCCAACCCCGTGCTGGGAGGTGCCGCGCTGACGCTGTTCGCGACGGTGGCCGTCGTCGGCATCCAGACCCTGGGCAAGGTCGACTTCACCGACCACCGCAACCTGATCATCGTCACCACCAGCCTCGCGCTGGCGCTGTGGGTGACCTCCTATCCCGACATCGCCAAGGCCATGCCGACCGGGCTGGACCTGATCTTCGGCAGCGGCATCAGCATCGGCGCCGTCACCGCGATCGTGCTCAACATCGTGTTCTTCCACACCGGGTCGCGCGGGCCGCGGGTGGCCGGTGGCGGCTCGATCACGCTCGACGAGGTCAACTCGATGTCCGAGGAGCGCTTCACCGAGGTGTTCGGCCACGTCGTGCAGGACGTGCCGTGGGCGGTCCGGCGGGCCTACTCACAGCGCCCGTTCGCCACCACCCGCGACCTCCGCGAGGCGTTCCAGGACGCGGTGCTCACCGGGTCGTCGGAGGAACAGTCCGAACTGCTCAACGCCTTCCACGACCTGGGTGCCGAGGACGAGACCGGCACGGCGCTGGCCGTCGACCACGTCGCGCTGTCCAACCTCGACGACAGCGACCACGACGACGTCGTGCAGCTGGCTGCCGCCTACCGTGACCACTTCGGCTTCCCGCTGATCATCTGCGCCCGGGAGACCGAGCACTTCGACCGCGTGCTGCGCAACGGCTGGTCCCGCATGGACAACTCACCCGCCGCCGAGCGGGCGTTCGCCCTCATCGAGGTGGAGAAGATCGCGAACTACCGCTTCGAGGACCTGGTCGCCGACGCGAATCCCATTGCCGCCGCCCGGTTCAGCCGACTCAACGAACTCCAGTAGATGGGCCTCGAGTCCTTCAACCGCGCGACCGAGCGGCAACGCATGCACCTGCTGTTCGAAGTCTGCTCGTCGACGATCTGGGCCAGGCGGGTGCTCGCGGGGGGCCCGTTCCGCGACGTCGACGGACTCTTCGACCGCGCCGACCGGGTGCTCGCCGAGCTGCCGGACGCCGAGATCGACGCGGCGCTCGACGGCCACCCCCGCATCGGCGACCGTGCCGACAACGCCTCCTCGGCCCGCGAACAGGCCGGCATGGCGTCCGCCGACGACGCGGTCCGTGCCGAGATGGCCGCCGCGAACGCCCGGTACGAGGAGAAGTTCGGCTACGTCTACCTGGTGTGCGCGAGCGGCCGCAGCGCCGAGGAGTTGCTGTCGATCCTCCTCGACCGGCTCGACAACGACCCGGAGACCGAACGGCGGGTCATGCGCAGCGAACTGGCGAAGATCAACCGGTTGCGGCTCGACCGGCTGCTGTCGAAGGACGTCCCGTGACCCGCCGAGACGCCGGATGCGCCGATTCACGCGCCCGAGACCATCACCGGCGGTCAGGATGCATGCCATGGGCCACCTGAGCACACACGTCCTCGACGCCGTGACCGGCCGCCCCGCCGACGGGGTGGTGGTGACGCTCACCGACGCGTCGGGCGCCGAGCTGACCACCGCCCGCACCGACGCAGACGGCCGGGTGGGCGACCTCCACGAGTTCGTGACCGGCGGGCTGTACCGGTTGCGGTTCGACACCGCAGGGTATTTCGCCGCCACCGGCGTCACCGGTTTCTACCCGGAGGTGGTCATCGCCTTCGAGGTGACCGACGCGGGAGCGAAGCATCACGTCCCCCTGCTGCTGTCCCCATACGCGTACTCGACCTACCGAGGGAGCTGACGGATGTCCGAGATCATCCTGGGCAAGAACCAGTACGGCAAGGCCGAGAACCGCGTGGTGCGGATCTACCGAGACACCCCCAGGCACGAGATCCGCGACGTCAACGTCTCGACGTGTCTGCGCGGCGACTTCCACGCCGCGCACCTGGCCGGCGACCAGTCCGACGTGCTGCCCACCGACACCCAGAAGCAGACGGCCTACGCCTACGCCAAGGAGGAGGGCCTGCGCACGATCGAGGACTACGGTCTCGCGCTCGCCCGGCACTTCGTCGGCGACGTCGCGCCCGTAGAGGCGGCCCGCATCGAGATCGAGGAGTACGCCTGGCAGCGCGCCGTCGTCGAGGGCCGCGAACACGACTACACCTGGATCCGCTCGGGCCAGGAGGTCCGCACGGCCGCGGTGACGGTCGACGGGTCGGGTGAGTGGGTGGTCGGCGGGTTGAAGGATCTGACGATCCTGAAGTCGACCGGCTCCGAGTTCTCCGGCTTCCTGACCGACGACTACACGGTCCTCGAACCCACCCACGACAGGGTGATGGCCACGTCGCTGGTCGCCCAGTGGCGGTTCACCAGCACCGACGTCGACTGGGACGCCGTGTATGCCGGCGTGAAGACGCTGCTGGTGGAACGGTTCGCCGTCATCCAGTCGCTGGCCCTTCAGCAGACGCTCTACGAGATGGGCGCCGCGGTGCTGCGCGCGTACGACGTGATCGCCGAGGTCCGGCTCTCGGCGCCCAACAAGCACCACTTCCTCTACGACCTCAGCCCGTTCGGCCTCGACAACGAGAACGAGGTCTACAACGCCGACGACCGGCCCTACGGTCTGATCCAGGCCACCGTCACCCGCGACGACGCCCCACCACCGGGGCCTGCCTTCGACCTGCAGCAGGGCTGGCTCGGTTAGCCTCGGGACGATGGATCTCCACACCGTCGAGGCATTGCGCAGCCCGACGACCCGCGCCGAGCTGTGGCCGCTCGACGCCGGCGACGCGATCCTCTCCGGTGGCACCTGGCTGTTCTCCGAACCGCAACCCGGGCTGCGACGCCTGATCGACGTCACCGCGCTCGGCTGGCCACCGATCACGTTGTCCGACAGCGGGATCGAGCTGGCCGCCACGTGCACGGTCGCCCAGGTGTCGGGCCTGTCGGCCGGACTGGCCGCGAGCCACCCCCGGTGGACGGCGGCGCCGCTGCTGCACCAGTGCTGCACCGCGCTCGTCGCCTCCCCGAAGATCTGGCGCACCGCGACCGTCGGCGGCAACGTGTGCCTGTCCTTCCCGGCCGGCTCGATGATCTCGCTGCTCTCGGCGCTCGACGGGACGGTCACCGTGTGGCGGCCCGACGGCACCGAGTACGTCGTGCCCGTCACCGACTTCGTCACCGGTGCGTCGGCCAACGTCCTCGCGGTCGGCGACGTCGTGCGGTCGGTGCACCTGCCCGCGGCCGCGCTCACCGCCGGCACCGCCTACCGGAAGCTGGCGCCCTCGCCGCTGGGCCGCTCGGGCATCGTCGTGATCGGCAGGCGCGACATCGATGGCGGTCTCGTGCTGGCCGTCACCGCGGCGACCGTGCGCCCCTACGTGTTTCGCCACCCGTCGGTGCCGACGTCGGATGAGCTTGCGGCCTGGCACGCCGGCATCCCCGAGGGGCAGTGGACCGACGATGCGCACGGCGACCCCGACTGGCGTCGCGCGGTGACCCTGGTGCTGGCCGAGCAGATCCGGGCCGAACTCTCGTGAGGGTCACGGTCAACGGCGCCGACCTGAACCGGGAACCGGCGCCCGGGCAGTGCCTGCGCACCTACCTGCGCGACGCGGGCCACTTCGAGGTCAAGAAGGGCTGCGACGCCGGCGACTGCGGGGCGTGCTCGGTCCTGGTCGACGCCGAGGCCGTGCACTCCTGCGTCTTCCCGGCGTTCCGCGCCGACGGCCGGGCCGTCACCACCGTCGCCGGACTCGGCACCCCGGACGACCTGCATCCCGTGCAGCGCCGGTTCGTCGAGGCCGCCGGATTCCAATGCGGATTCTGCACGGCCGGCATGGTGACGACGGCGTCGACGTTCGACGAGGCGGACCTCGCGGACCTGCCGCAGCAGCTCAAGGGAAACCTGTGCCGCTGCACCGGGTATCGCACGATCGTCGACGCCATCGAGGGCCGGGTCAACACCGAGAAGGCCGACGGCGTGGCCACGGGCAGCTCGGTCGGCGCGCCTGCCGGCGTGCGGGTGGTCACCGGCACCGAGCAGTACACGATGGACTTCGCGCCGCCCGGTCTGCTGCACATGGCGGTGCTGTCGAGCCCCGTCGCGCACGCGCGCATCGCGTCGATCGACACCCGTCGCGCCGAATCCATCCCCGGCGTCCGCCTGGTGCTGACCCACGCGGACAGTCCGTCGCTGCGGTTCTCCACCGCGCGCCACCACAGCCGCACCGACGATCCCGACGACACGACGATGCTCGACAACGTCGTCCGCTTCGTGGGCCAGCGGGTCGCGGCGGTTGTCGCCGAGAGCGTGGCCGTCGCCGAACTCGCCTGCAGTGCCATCGACGTCGAGTACCTCGAGCTGCCTGCCGTGTTCGACCCCGAGGAGGCGACGCGACCGGGCGCCCCCGCGCTGCACGGCGACAAGACGGTCGACGCCCGCATCGCCGACGCGTCCCGCAATCTGCTGGCCGAGGTGCACGGCGGCGTCGGCGACGTCGCCGACGGCGTGGCGGCGGCCGAGGAATCCGGTGGCGCGGCAGTGCGGGAGTCCTACCGCACCCAGCGGGTCCAGCACGTCCACCTCGAGACCCACGGCTGCACCGGCTGGCGCGACGACGACGGCCGCCTGGTGATCCGCACCAGCTCGCAGGTGCCGTTCCTGATCCGCGACGAACTCTGCTACCTCTTCGGGCTCGGGCCCGACGACGTCCGCGTCTTCACCAAGCGGGTGGGCGGCGGGTTCGGCGCCAAGCAGGAGATGCTCACCGAGGACCTGGTGGCGCTCGCCGTCCTTCGGCTGGGGGAGCCGGTGCGCTACGAGTTCAGCCGCAGCGACCAGTTCACCGCCGCGCCGTGCCGCCACCCGTTCCGCGTCGACGTGACCGCGGCCGCCGACCGCAACGGCACGCTGACGGCGCTGGCGATCGACGTGCTGGTCGACGCCGGCGCCTACGGCAACCACAGCCCCGGCGTCATGTTCCACGGGTGCGCGGAGTCGATGTCGGTGTACCGCGTCGCCAACAAGCGGGTCGACGCGATGGCGGTCTATACCAACAACCTGCCTTCCGGTGCGTTCCGCGGCTACGGCCTCGGACAGGTCATGTTCGGCGTGGAGTCGGCGCTCGACGAGCTGGCCGCCCGGCTCGGGATCGACCCGTTCGACCTGCGCCGCCGCAACGTCATCGTGCCCGGCGACGACTTCGTCGACTCGCACGTCGTCGACGACGACCTCGAGTTCGGCAGCTACGGCCTCGACCAGTGCCTCGACCTCGCCCAGTCCGCGCTGCGGCGCGGCAACGGGCGGACCCCGCCGGCCGGGTGGGCCGTCGGCGAGGGCATGGCGATCGCGATGATCGCCACCATCCCGCCGCGCGGGCACGTGGCCGACGCGTCGATCACCGTCGACGCCTCCGGGACGTACCTGCTGTCGGTCGGGACCGCCGAGTTCGGCAACGGGACCACCACCGTCCACTCGCAGCTGGTGACCAGCGAACTGAACACCGTCGTCGGCAACGTCGTGATCCGGCAGTCCGACACCGACGTGACGGGCTACGACACCGGGGCGTTCGGGTCAGCGGGCACGGTCGTCGCCGGGATGGCTGTGCAGGCCGCGTGCCGCGAGCTGCGCGCGAGGATCCTGACCGCCGCCGCGGCGCTGTCCGGCATTCCCGCCGAGCGCTGCGTGCTGGGACCCAACGGCGTGCAGTGCGACGACGCGTTCGTCGGATTCGCCGACCTGCCAACCGGTTTGATCGGTCACGGCCGGCACGAGGGCACGCCGCGGTCGGTGGCGTTCAACGTGCAGGCGTTCCGCGTGGCCGTCGACACCGCGACCGGCGAGGTGCGCATCCTGCAGTCGGTGCAGGCCGCCGACGCAGGGGTGGTGCTGAACCCGCAGCAGTGCCGCGGGCAGGTGGAGGGTGGTGTCGCACAGGCGATCGGCTCGTCGCTGTACGAGGAGATGCGGGTCGACGAGTCCGGTGCCGTGACCAACACGGCTCTGCGGGAGTATCACGTCCCGCAGCTCGCGGACGTCCCCGTGACCGAGGTCTACTTCGCCGACACCTACGACCGGCTCGGCCCGCTCGGCGCGAAGTCGATGAGCGAGTCGCCCTACAACCCGGTGGCGCCTGCCCTGGCGAACGCGATCGCGCGGGCCTGCGGGGCACGGCTGCGCAGATTGCCGATGACGCCTGCGCGGATATGGCGGACGCTTACACTGATGCCCGACGTGGGGGCCCGGGCCCCGAGCGATACCGGGAGTGCATAGGAGTTCGCGGTGTTTTCCTTGGCGCGACTGTCCTGCTTCATCGCGGTCGCCGAGGAGCTGCACTTCGGCCGCGCCGCCGAGCGACTGCACATGACGCAGCCGCCGCTGAGCAGACAGATCCAGCAGCTCGAGGCCGAACTCGGCGTCCAGCTGATCGACCGCACCACCAGGACGGTCACGCTGACCCCCGCCGGGGTGGCGTTCCTCCCCGACGCGCGGCGCATCCTGCAGCTCGCCGAGGGTGCCGCGCAGACGGTGAAGCGCGTACCCGCAGGCGATCTCGGCACGGTCGTCATCGGCTTCACCGCCGCGTCCGCGCACGCCGTGCTGCCCCCGCTGCTGGAGGCCAGCCGCGCGAAGCTGCCCGACGTGAAGCTCGACCTGCGAGAGATGGTGACTGCCACGCAGATCGAGGGGCTCGTCACCGGGGAGATCGACCTGGGGATGGCGCGGCCGCCGCTCAAGCGGCCCGGGCTGGTGTCCCGTCCGCTGCTGCACGAACAGCTCATCGCGGCGCTACCCGTCGACCATCCGCTGACCACGCTGGGCAGGCAGCTCACGCTCAACGACCTCGACGGCCAGGACGTGATCATGTACTCGCCGGTGCAGGCGCGGTACTTCAACGACCTGTTGATCAGCACGTTCACCATCGCCGGCGCGACCCCCCGCTACGTGCAGACGGTCACGCAGGTGCACACGATGCTGGTGCTGGTGCGCTCCGGGATCGGCATCGCGCTGGTCCCCGCGTCGGCGGCCACGCTGCACCCCGAGGGCGTCGCGTTCCGGTCGATCGGCGCGTTCCGTGAGCGGCCCGTGGAGCTGGACGCGGTGTGGCGCAGCGACAGCACCAACCCCGCGCTGCTGCGCCTGCTGCGCGACGTACTCCCGCAGCGCGAGTGGACCACCGACGATCTGGTCGACGAGTTCGTCGGCAACTAGGCCCTACCGCGCGCCGAACTGGAGAGTCACGTCGTTCCAACGGCTCCGTAGCGACGTGACTCTCCAGTTCGGCGCGGGGTCCTGCGGGCTAGACGCGGACGGCGGGCTGCAGCACCGGGGTGACGAGCCGGCCGGTGGCCAGGAACTCGTCGAGGTTGCGCAGCGTCAACGCCTCCATGGCGGCGCGGGTCTGCACGGTGCCGCTGCCGACGTGGGGCAGCAGCACCACGTTGTCCATGCGCAGCAGTTCGACGGGCACGTTCGGCTCGTCGGCGAACACGTCGAGCCCGGCGCCGGCGAGGCGACCGGAGCCGAGCCGCTCGACCAGCGCCTGCTCGTCGACGACGCTGCCGCGGGCGATGTTGATGAGGTACCCGTCGGGTCCGAGCGCGTCGAGCACCGTCGCGTCGACCAGCTTGGTCGTACCGCTGCCGCCCGCCGCGGCGACCACGAGCACGTCGACGCCGCGCGCCAGCTCGACCGGCGACTCGACGTAGGCGAACTCCGACCCGTCGACGCGGTGGCGGTTGTGGTATGAGATCGTGCAGCCGAATGCAGTGAGCCGCCTGGCGATTGCGCCGCCGATGCGGCCGAGGCCGATGATCCCGACGCGGGTGTTGCTGACCTGGCGGGTGAGGGGATAGTTGCCCTCGATCGGCCAGCTGCCCGCCCGCAGGTAGCGGTCCGCGGCGCTGAACCGGCGCATCGCGTCGATCATCAGGCCGACCGCGGTGTCGGCGACGCAGTCGGTGAGGACGTCGGGGGTGTTGCTGACGCCGACGCCGCGCTGCTCGGCGGCCGCCACGTCGGTCGTGTCGTAGCCGACGCCGAAGTTCACGACGGCGCCGAGGTTCGGCAGGGCCGCCATCAGGTCGGCGTCGACGCCGGTGCGGCCGGAGGTGACGACGGCGGTGACGGCGGAGCCCGACCCGTCGAGGAACTCGGCCCGCGCTGCCGGGTCGTCGGGCAGCTCGACCGCGCCGTAGTCGGTCCGAAGGGTCTCGGCCAGTGACGGCTTCAGCGGACCCACCTGAAGAACCTGGTGGTCGGAACGGTGGCCTGCACCGGGTGTGGTGGACACGGCTGTCTCCTCGTGATGGCTCGAAATGCCTCGCATGCTCTAGAAGGACCGTAGAGAGGCGCGCGAATACCTGTCCAACTCGGAAATAGCATGGCTTGATGCCCAACCTGCATAACTAGCGGTTTACGGACCGCTGGCGAGTATCGGCCCAGCGTGCTGACGGTCATATCCGCACGTCAGAGTGGCTTTGATCACCTCCGAAGGTGCTCTTGGTACGTCGGCGAACCGTCGAATCGGGCCATTTGGCGCGGTTGACGCCGTTTCCGGACCGCTCCTACGGTGTGTCTACCGTCACAGACGTCATCCACATACGTGGACGCTCACGCCGACTTCCGGAGGAACAGATGACCGCACCCGGTCAGTACCGGCGCATCCGCCGCGCGGCGACCGCCGCGATGGCGACGGCCGCGGCCTGCCTCGTCGCCGCCGGCTGCACCGTCGCCAACTCCGGTCAGGGCGGATACGACCCGAACACGCTGCGCATCGTCCTGCCGCAGGAGCCGCCGACGCTCGAGCCGTGCGAGGGATCGTTGACCTCGACGGGCATCGTCGTCCGGTCCAACATCACCGAGCCCCTGGTCGAGCGCGACTCCACAACCGGCGACCTGCAGCCGCTGCTGGCTACCGAGTGGAGGCAGACAGCACCCACCGAGTGGACGTTCACGCTCCGCGACGGTGTCACCTTCTCCGACGGCGCACCGTTCACCTCCGAGGACGCCGCCTTCTCGATCGACCGAACGGTGAACTCGGACCTGCAGTGCAACGTCGACGGGTACGTGTTCGGCGACGAGAAGCTCACCCTGGCGACGCCGGACGCCAAGACCGTGGTCGTCGGCACCACCGAGCCGGATCCGATTCTGCCGCTGCGCATCTCGTTCGTCGAAATCGTGCCGCGCACCACCAGCGTCACCGAGAAGGTGCGCGAGCCCATCGGCACCGGTCCGTACACGATCCAGGACTGGCAGTACGGCCAGAAGCTGATCTTGGCCCGCAACGCGACCTACTGGGGCAAGCCCCCCGCCTTCGCCAAGGCCGAATACAAGTGGCGCAGCGAGGGCAGCGTCCGCGCCGCGATGATCACCAACGACGAGGTCGACATCGCCACCGGGCTCGGACCCGAGGACGGCGCAGGCGATCTCGGCGTGCCGTTCCAGAACAACGAGACCACCGCGCTGCGGATCACCGGTAACGAGGCGCCGCTGAACGACATGCGCATCCGGCAGGCGATCAACTACTCCGTCAACCGCACCGGCATCGTCAAGGCGCTGTTCCGCGGACTCGGAGAGCCCGCCGCGCAACTCATCCCCGAGGGCGTGATCGGCTACAACGACCAGCTGGAGCTGTGGCCGCACGACCCCGAGAAGGCCCGCCAACTCGTCGACGAGGCCCGCGCCGACGGCGTCCCGGTCGACAAGCAGATCCGGTTGATCGGCCGCAACAGTCAGTTCCCCGGCGTCACCGAGACGGTCGAGGTGATTCAGAGTGAACTCGCCGACGCCGGCCTCAACGTCAAGATCGAGATGATGGACACCGCCGCCCAACTCGAGTACCAGCTGCAGCCGTTCCCCGCCAACGCCGGACCGTTCCTCGCACTGATCCAGCACGGCAACCAGGCCGGTGACGCCGCCTTCACCGTCGACCAGTACATGCGCTCGAACGGCGCCCAGAGTGCCTTCGGCACACCGGCATTCGACGAGCAGATCGCCGCGGCGGGCAGGCTCACCGGTGAGCAGCGCCAGCAGGCCTACGCGCAGATCTTCGCCGACGAGCCGCGGGAGATCCTCCAGTTCGCCTACATCGCCCACATGCGCGGCATCCTCGGCAAGTCCGAGCGCGTCGACTACACCCCCAACCCGGCCACGGGCGACGAGATGCTGCTGGCGGCCATGACGCCGACCTCATCCGACCGCACCGACCAGTCCTGACACTCCGCCGTCTCGAGAAGGGCCCACCCATGTTCTCCTTCGTCCGGCGCCGGATGTACTCCAGCGCACTGCCGTTGATCATCGTGCTGCTCGGGGTGTTCCTCCTCGCACGGCTCACCGGTGATCCCACCAACCTCTACCTGCCGGAGTCGGCGACGCCCGACCAGCGGGCGGAGTTCGCCGCCGCCAACGGGTTCAACGATCCGCTGATCACCCAGCTGATCGACTACTTCAAGGGCGTCCTCCACCTCGACTTCGGGACCTCGCTGCGCACCGGTCAGTCCGCCTCGGAGATGGCACTGCGCGCCTTCCCCGCCACGCTGCAGCTGGCCTTCGCGACGATGCTGCTGGCGATCGTCGGCGCCGTGGTGATCGGCTGCTGGGCGGCCTACCGCCCCAACTCGCTGGCCGACCGGTTCTCCAGCCTGCTGTCGATGACGGCGGCGAGCATCCCCGACTTCTGGTTTGCCATCACCGGTGTCTGGCTGTTCGCGGTGCTGCTGGGCTGGCTGCCGACCTCGGGCACCGACGCGGGAGTGCTGTCCTGGGTACTGCCGATCGCGACGCTGATGATCCGGCCGCTGGGCGTCCTCACCCAGGTGGTGCGGGGGGCCATGGTGTCCGCACTGTCCGCGCCGTACGTGCGCCTGGCCCGCAGCAAGGGTGCCGGCGACTTCCGCGTCGTCACCCACCACGCTCTGCGCAACGCGGCGGCGCCCGCCCTCACCGTCGCCGGTGACCTGGCGGTCGGCCTGATCAACGGTGCGGTCGTGGTCGAGGCCATCTTCGGCTGGCCCGGCATCGGCAAGCTGATGATCGACGCGATCCTGCAGCGCGACTTCGCCGTACTGCAGGCCGCCGTCCTCCTCACCGCCGTCAGCATCTTCGTGCTCAACATCGCCATCGACGCCGGCTACGCGCTGCTCGACGCACGCGTCCGGGAACCGGCCAAGGTTTAGATGTTCCCCCCGTCGCTTCGCTCGCCCAGAAGGAGCCCACGACCATGAGCACTCAACTCGATCTCGTCCCGGTCAAGCCGACGACCGCCATCGTCGGCGAGGCGGGGAACACGCGGAAGTCGGCAGGCTCGGTGTGGTTCCGCCTCCTGGTCAACGACCGGGTGGCCGCCGCCGCCGCCGTCGTCCTCGCACTGGTGTTCCTAATCGCCGCATTCGGTCCGATGCTGGTGGGCACCCTCGCCACCGACATCGACCTGGACAACTCGAACGCGCCGCCGTTCACCCTCGCCCACGGCTGGGCGGGCATCCTCGGCACCGACCCGCTGGGCCGCAGCATGCTGGCACGTCTCGTCGTCGCCTGCCAGACCACCCTCTCGGTCGCCATTCCGGCCGTGCTGATCTCGGCCATCATCGGCTCGATCGTCGGCATGTGGGCCGGCTTCTACCGGGGCTGGCGGGAGACGCTCGCCATGCGCGTCGCCGACGTCATCATGAGCTTCCCGTCGCTGCTGCTCGCGGTCGTGGTGCTCTACGTGTTCTCGCCGAGCGCGGCCAACATCGTCCTCGTCCTCGCGGTCACCCGCATCCCCGTGTACCTGCGCACCGCCCGCGCCGAGTCGGCCGAGCTGTCGTCCCGCGTGTTCGTCGACGCCGCACGGACGTTCGGTGCCAGTGGGCGGTCGATCATCATGCGCCACGTCCTGCCGATCGTCCTGCCGACGCTGCTCACCGTCGCCACGCTCGACTTCTGCTACGTGATGCTCGCCGAGAGCTCGCTCAGCTTCCTGGGCATCGGCATCCAGCCGCCGGACGTCAGCTGGGGCCTGATGGTGTCGCAGGGCCGCACCTACCTGCACACCGCATGGTGGCTGTCCTTCTTCCCCGGCCTGGCCATCGTGATCACCACGGTGTCGGCCACCATCCTCGCCGCGTGGGCCCGCATCGCCACCGACCCCGCCCAGCGCTGGCGACTCACCGTGCCGCAGAAACGCCTGTCCCGCTTCGCCAAGACCGGAAAGGCCCTCTAGATGACCGCCGTCGCAGAACACCCCGGAGCCGAACGCGTCGACGCCGATCCCGCACTGCGGGTCGACGGCCTCACCGTCGACATCCGCACCATCACGGGCACCGTCCGCGCCGTCGACCACGTCTCGTTCTCCGCCCACCGCGGTGAGACGCTCGCGCTGCTGGGGGAGTCGGGGTGTGGGAAGTCGATGACGGCCACCGCGCTGGTGGGCCTGCTCGAACCGGTCGCCGAGGTGACCGACGGCACCGCCATGATCACGGGCCGCGACGAGACCGCCGACCTGCTGGCGGTCGACCGCAAGACGCGCAGGAAGATGGCGGGCACCGAACTCGCGATCGTCTTCCAGGACGCGCTCACCGCGCTGAACCCGCTGTACACCGTGGGAACCCAACTGGCAGAACCGTTCCGCATCCATCAGGGCATGAAGGCCAAGGAGGCCCGCGCCAAGGCCGTCGAACTCATGACGCGCGTGGGCATCCCGCAGCCCGAGGAGCGCCTCGACAGCTACCCGCACCAGTTCTCCGGCGGCATGCGCCAGCGGCTCCTGATCGCGATGGCCGTGGCGCTCAACCCGCGCGTGCTGATCGCCGACGAGCCGACCACCGCGCTGGACGTCACCGTGCAGGCGCAGATCATGGCGCTGCTCAAGAGCCTTCGCTCCGAGTTCGACATGGCCGTCGTACTGATCACCCACGACCTCGCACTAGTGGCCGAGGAAGCCGACCGGGTCGCCGTCATGTACGCGGGCACCGTCGTCGAGACCGGGCCCGTCGCCGAGGTGTTCGCCGACCCCAAGCATCCCTACACCAAGGGGCTGCTCGACTCCGTGCCGGTGAACGCCGAGCGCGGCGCGCACCTCAAGTCCATCGGCGGCTCGCCACCGGACCTGCACTCGGTACCCAAGGGCTGCGTCTACCAGGCGCGCTGCCCGCTGGCCGCCGAGGTCTGCGTCACGACGCGGCCGGCCCTGCAACTGGTCGGCGCCACGAGGCAGTCGGCGTGCCACTTCCCCGAGGAGGTTCGAAATGTCTGATCCCACGCAGCCGGAGGAGCAGCTGCTCACCGTGCGCAACCTGGTGAAGACGTTCCGGGTTCCCGGTGGACGCAAGGGTTCCGGCAACAACACGCTGCGCGCGCTCGACGGCATCGACCTCGACCTGTCCCGGGGGCAGACGCTGGGACTGGTCGGCGAATCGGGTTGTGGCAAGTCCACTCTCGCGCGAACGCTGATGATGCTGGAACGACCGGACTCGGGCACCGTGACGTTCGACGGCATCGACCCCTTCGGGCTGCGCGGCAAGGAGCTGCTGAACTTCCGGCGCCGCGTGCAGATGGTGTTCCAGGATCCGTACGCGTCCCTCAACTCGCGCATGTCGGCCGGTGACCTGATCGCCGAGCCGTGGCGCACGCACCGCACGCTGCACGCGTCGAAGGCCGACCGGGACCGTCGCGTCCTGGAGCTGCTCGACCTCGTCGGCCTCGGAGCCAAGGCGGCAGGCAAGTACCCCCAGGAGTTCTCCGGCGGTCAGCGGCAGCGCATCGGCATCGCTCGCGCGCTGGCACTGGACCCCGACGTCATCATCTGCGACGAACCGGTGTCCGCACTCGACCTCTCGGTGCAGGCGCAGGTGCTCAATCTGCTCAACGACCTCCAGCAGCAGCTCGGGATCAGCTACGTGTTCATCTCCCACGACCTGTCCGTCGTGCGGCACGTCGCAGACCGGGTGGCGGTGATGTACCTGGGCCGGATCGTCGAATCCGGTCCCACCGAGGCGGTGTTCGAGCGCCCCGAGCACCCGTACACCGCGGCGCTGACGTCCGCGGCGCCCAAGCTGGACGCGGCCAGCCGCGGCGACCGGATCCTGCTCAAGGGCGAGGTGCCCTCGCCGATGAACCCGCCGTCGGGCTGCCGGTTCCGCACCCGGTGCTGGAAGGCGACCGACGTCTGCGCCGAGGAGCGCCCGCCGCTGTCGCTCGACCTCGAGGTCGCGGGACACGGCGCGGAGTGCCACCACCCCGTGTCCGAGGACCGCGCGGCCGTCGCCGCCGGCGCGTGAGCACCGTCCGTGATCGTCGCCGGTGAGCGTCACCGCCTACGCGATCATCGCCACCGCGGTCCTGCTCGCATCGTGCCTGCAGGCGTCGATCGGCTTCGGCATGGGGATGCTCGCCGCCCCGGTGGTCGCGCTGGTGGACCCGGGGCTGATCCCCGGCACGCTGATCATGCTGGCGACACTGGTCACCCTGATGGTCGTGATCCGCGAGCGCACGGCGATCGACGTGTCCGGCACCGGGTGGGCGCTGATGGGCAGGGTCCCCGGCACGGTGGCCGGTGCGCTGCTGCTGACCGCCATACCGGAACGCGCACTGGCGATCCTGATCGCGGCCGTGGTCCTGGGCGGGGTGTTCATCACCAGCCTCGGCTGGGTCCCGGAGCTACGACGCCGCAACCTCGTCCTGGCCGGCGCGACGTCGGGTGTCCTCGGGACCGCGACGGCGATCGGTGGCCCACCGATGGCGCTGGTGTGGCAGCGCAGCACCGGCCCGGAACTGCGCGGCACGATGAGCAGCTTCTTCCTGATCGGGTCGCTCCTGTCGCTCGGGATGCTCGCCATGACCGGCGCGGTCGACGCGCACACCTTCGGGACGTTCGCCACCCTGCTGCCGGCGTGCATCGCCGGGTACGCCCTGTCCCGCGTCGTCAACCGCCTGTTCGACCAGCGCAGGCAGCGGTGGACGGCGATCGCCGTGTCGGCGCTGGGTGCGGCCGTGCTCGTCGTGCAGCAGGTCGTGCTCGCGTGAGCGGCCGGAACCCGGCCGGCGCGGGGGCGGTCTGATGGCCGCGCCGCAGGCCGACCCGCCGGAAGCGTCTGCGCCGTCGACCACGTCGCGCTCGGGCGTCAAGTCGGCGGTCCGCACCGTCGAGCTGCTCGAGTTCCTGGCCGCCCGGCAGGACCGGCCCACCAGCATCCGCGAGATCTGCGAGGCGCTCGGGATGCCGCGCAGCAGCGCCCACGCCCTGCTCCGCACCCTCATGGCGCAGGGCTGGGTGCGCGCCGACGGCTCGGGGACGCTGTACGGCATCGGCATTCGCGCGCTGCTGGTCGGTACCAGTTATCTCGACAGCGACCCGTACCTGCCGATGATCACGCCGTTCCTCGACGAGCTGCGCCACGACCTCGACGAGACGTTCCATCTGGGGCGGCTGGACGACGGCGACGTCGTCTACCTCGCGACGCGCGAGTCGCGCCAGTATCAGCGCGTCACCAACCGGGTGGGGCGGCGGCTGCCCGCCCACGCCACCGCGTTGGGCAAGGCGCTGCTGGCCGATCGGTTCGGCGCCGAGCGCGACGCTCATCTCCCGGACGTGCTTCGCTCCGTCACCCCGAAGACGCTCACCGATCGAGCCGGACTGCAGGAGTCACTGGAGAACGCGCTGGTGCGCGGCTACGCGACCGACGACGAGGAGAACACCGTGGGCACGCGGTGTTTCGCGGTGGCGCTGCGCTACACCCGGCCGGCCCAGGACGCGATCAGCGCGTCGGTGCCGATCGCCCGGTTGACGCCGGCGCGGGAGCGCGAAATCGTCGAGGCGCTCTGCGCGGTGGGGGACAAGGTCACCCGGGTGCTGCGGCCGGTGGCCAACGGTGACAAGTGGTTCAGCGCGTGACGGGCCCGGCAGATGTCATGCCGGCAGGGCATCAATCAATGCCTTATCAGTGTTGGACGTGCATCGGACGCGATCGTAGGGTGACGCCATGAGCAGCTCGAACCCCCGCACGCCCGTCGTCACCGAGATGCGGGTCGTCCCCGTCGCGGGACACGACGACATGCTGCTGAACCTCAGCGGCGCCCACGGGCCGTTCTTCACCCGGAACCTGGTCATCCTGACCGACTCCGAGGGCCGCACCGGCGTCGGCGAGGTTCCCGGTGGCGCCGCCATCCAGCGCACGCTCGAGGACGCCCGCCCGCTGGTCGAGGGCCGCAGCGTGGGGACCTACAACGCCGTGCTCACCGACATGCGGGCGGCCTTCGCCGACCGGGACGCGGGTGGCCGTGGCGCGCAGACCTTCGACCTGCGCGTGACCGTGCACGCCGTGACGGCCGTCGAATCCGCACTGCTGGATCTGCTCGGCCAGCACCTCGAGGTGCCGGTCGCCGCACTGCTCGGCGACGGCCAGCAGCGCACCCGCGTGCAGGCGCTGGGCTACCTGTTCTTCGTGGGCGACCGGACCAGGACCGACCTCGCCTACCGTTCGGCCGCGGACGAGGGCGCAGACGCCGACGACTGGTTCCGCATCCGGCACGAGGAGGCGCTGACACCGGAGGCCGTGGTCCGTCTCGCCGAGGCGGCGCGCGACCGGTACGGCTTCCGCGACTTCAAGCTCAAGGGCGGCGTGCTGCCCGCAGCGGACGAGGCCAAGGCCGTCATCGCCCTGGCCGACCGGTTCCCCGATGCGCGAATCACCCTCGACCCCAACGGCGGATGGCTGCTCGCCGACGCGATCACGACGTGCCGCGAACTCTCGGACGTGCTCGCCTACGCGGAGGATCCCGTCGGACCCGAGGGCGGCTTCTCCGGCCGTGAGGTCATGGCCGAGTTCAAGCGCGCCACCGGTGTGCGGACCGCCACCAACATGATCGCCACCGACTGGCGCGAGATGGGCCACGCGATCCGCTCCGGTGCCGTCGACATCCCGCTGGCCGATCCGCACTTCTGGACCATGAGCGGGTCGGTACGCGTCGCCCAGCTGTGCGACGCGTGGGGACTCACCTGGGGATCGCACTCCAACAACCACTTCGACGTGTCGCTGGCCATGTTCACCCACGTCGCGGCGGCGGCGCCCGGCGAGGTCACCGCCATCGACACGCACTGGATCTGGCAGGACGGTCAGCGGATCACCAAGGCGCCGTACCAGATCACCGACGGCTACCTCGACGTGCCCGACGCGCCCGGGCTGGGCGTCGAACTCGACGAGGACGCCGTGGCCGCCGCCCACCAGCTCTACCTGGCCGAGGGGCTGGGCGCCCGCGACGACGCGGCCGCCATGCAGTACCTGGTGCCCGGCTGGGAGTTCGACTCCAAACGACCTGCCCTGCAGCGGAACTGACCGTGAAGGTCCTCGTCTCCGACGTCAACCTGGTGCCCCACCGCGCGCGGCTCGAGGCGGGGTTGCCCGCGGGGTGCACCGCCGTCTGGCCGACGGAGCCGGACGCCCTGCTGGCAGATCTGCGAGACGCCGAGGTGTACGTCGGCGGGCGGTTCACCGCCGAGATGGCCGCCGTCGCGGAGAAGCTGCGCCTGGTCCACGTCGCCGGCGCGGGTACCGACCGGGTGGACTTCGCGGCGTTACCCGACGGCGTTCTGGTGGCCAACACCTTTCACCACGAACGGTCGATCGCCGAGTACGTGCTCGCCGCGTCGACCATGCTGCGCCGCGACTTCCTGGCCCAGGACCGTGCGCTGCGCCGCGAGGTGTGGGCGACGGCGGTCTACGACGCCGCGATCCCGCAACCGACCACCCTGCGGGACAGCAGGATCGGGTTCGTCGGGTTCGGCCACATCGGGCAGTGCGCCTGGGAGCTGTTCCGCGCCGTCGGGTCATCGGGCGCCGCGGTCACGGGGTCGGGTCGCCTCGACGCCGAGGCGCACGGGCTGGACTGGGCGGGCGACGTCTCGTCGCTCGACGTGCTGCTGGCCCAGAGCGACGTGGTGGTGGTGTCCGCGCCGCTGACCCCGGAGACGACCGGCATGATCGGCGCCGCGCAGTTGCGGGCCCTCGGGCCCGACGGCGTGCTCGTCAACGTCGGCCGCGGACCACTCGTCGACCAGCGCGCACTGTACGAGGCCCTGCTCAACGGCGGGATCAAGGCCGCCGCCATCGACGTCTGGTACCGGTACCCCTCGGGGCCGGGCGCCACCACGGCACCCGCCGACATGCCGTTCGCCGAACTCGCCAACGTCCTGATGACGCCGCACTCCTCGGGGATCACCACCGACACGTTCCGCGGCCGGGTCGACGACGTCGCCGCCAACGTGGGCCGTCTCGCACGCGGCGAGCCGCTGCGCAACGTCGTCACGCGCTGACCGCTCGTCGCCGCTAGAGTTCACCGGCGATGACCCACTTCGGATACTGCGTGATCGGGGCGGGCATCGTCGGCCTCGCCACCGCCCACCGCCTGCTGACCGACGACCCGGGCGCCACGGTCGCCGTCGTCGAATCCGAGGACGCGGTCGCCCGGCACCAGACCGGGCACAACAGCGGCGTCATCCACTCCGGCATCTACTACGAACCCGGCAGCCTCAAGGCGACGCTCTGCAAGGCGGGGGAGCAGGCCACCAAGGACTTCTGCGCCACCAACGACATCCCCTTCGACGAGTGCGGGAAGCTCATCGTGGCCACCGATCCCGCCGAGGTGACCAGGATGGACGCGCTGGCCGAGCGCGCCGTCGCGAACGGCATCGAGCACCACCGGATCGACCAGCGCGAACTCGGCGAATTCGAACCCGAGGTCGCCGGACTCGCCGCCCTCTTCCTGCCGCGCACCGGCATCGTCGACTACCGCCGGATCTGTACCCGGCTCGCCGAGCTGGTGGTCGCGGGTGGCGGAGTCCTCCGCACCGGTGAGCGGGTCGTCGGGATCGCCGAGGGCCCGACCCGGGTGACGGTGACCACTAATGCCGGCACCCTCACCTGCGATCGTCTGGTGGCCTGCGCCGGTCTGCAGGCCGACCGGGTGGCCGCCATGGCGGGCGTGCACTCCGACGTGCGGATCATGCCGTTCCGCGGCGAGTACTTCCAGCTGCCCGCCGACCGGGCGGGCTTCGTCCGCCGGCTCATCTACCCGGTCCCCGATCCCACGCTGCCATTCCTCGGCGTGCACCTCAGCCCCACGATCGACGGCCGCATCACCGTGGGTCCGAACGCGGTCCTCGGCCTGTCGCGGGAGGGCTACCCGAAGCTGTCGTTCGACGTCCGCGACGTCGCCGACATGGCCCGGTTCCCTGGCGCCTGGCGGGTGGCGCGCTCGCACGTCGCGCTGGGCCTGCGGGAGATCCGCAATTCGGCGTTCACGGGCAGCTACCTCCGCGAATGCCGGCGGTACGCCCCGGCGCTGACGAAGGCCGACCTGCTGCCGCATCCCGCGGGCATCCGCGCGCAGGCGGTCCGGCGGGACGGCACGCTGGTGCACGACTTCGTCGTCGAACGGACCGCACGCATGGTCCACGTGCTCAACTCGCCGTCACCCGCAGCCACCGCGGCGCTTCCGATCGCACGCCACGTCGCGACGCTCGTCGCGTCCTGACTCGGGAGTGCTACCAGTTCTGGTAGCCGCCCTCCGGGCCCAACATGCGCTCGAGCCGCGTGCGGTTGATCCGTGCCAGCTCGTTGCGCACCACCTTGCGCTCGGTCTCGACGTCGTTGTGCAAGCGGTCCGACACCGCAGTCAGCACGTCGTTCGCGCACGCCCCGTCGACGAACATCACGAACCCGAAGCCGAACGTCGTGGCGTAGGTCCTGGCGGCGTCCGACAGGGCCGCCATCACCGACTCGTCGTCGTCCCACACCGAGCACTGTTCGGCCTGCGAGCGGGAGCTGCGTGGGCGGCGGCCGACGTGCGGGCAGGCCTCGAGGATCTGATCGATCGCCGCATCCGACATCGAGAAGAGCAGGGCGTCGGCGTGCCGGTACAGGGCCAGGTGATTCTCGTAGGGGCGGCCCGCGGCCAGCGTGCGAGCCGCCGACATGCTGTTGCAGCACTCGTAGAGCGCATGCACGGCCTTGCGTTCGGGCCACGCGTTGAACGCGTCGAGCCCGACCCCCTGATGCATGAACACGGAGTCCATGATCCGAGGTCGATGGGGCGTACGGGTTACCCCGTGTTACGGCAGTGCTACAACATTCGCGCGTCGGGGGACGGCGTCAGTGGCCGGTGGTCTTGAAGCGCTCGATCGACCGGTTCACCTCGGCCTCGGCCTCCTCGCGGCCGACCCAGCTCGATCCCTTGACGTACTTGCCCGGCTCGAGGTCCTTGTAGTGCACGAAGAAGTGCTCGATGGCCTTCAGTTCGAAGTCGTCGACGTCGCCGATGTCCTGGACGTGGTCCCACCGCGGGTCGCCGGCGGGCACGCAGAGGACCTTGTCGTCGCCACCCTTCTCGTCGGTCATCTGGAACATCGCCACGGGGCGCGCGTCCAGCGCAGCGCCGGGGATGAGGGACTCGGGCAGCAGGACCAGCGCGTCCAGCGGATCGCCGTCCTCACCGAGGGTGTCCTCGATGAAGCCGTAGTCGGTGGGGTAGCCGAACGCGGTGTAGAGGTAGCGGTCCAGCTTCAGCTTGCCGGTCTCGTGATCGACCTCGTACTTGTTGCGCGAACCCTTGGGGATCTCGATGACGACCTCGAACTCCACGGTCGCGGCTCCTTCGTCTGTCAGGCGTGAATGCATCGACTGCGTGCGTCCGCCGACGCCGCGGGTCAACCATAGACGAGCGATACCCTGTCAACTCAGGGCGTTGCTCCGGGGGAATCGACCGGGTTCACTCGGCGATCCCCGGAACGAGGAGTGTCATGCGGCCCACCCGGTGGCGTCGGTCCACCTACGTCCTCGTGGGCGTGGCGGTGCTGGCGGTGGTGGCCGCGCTCGTCCTGGTGGGTGCCGTCTTCACCGCGGACGGCCGATCCTCCACCGCGGCGCAGGCCCTGCCACCGCGACCGGAACCCGCGGTCGCGGAACCCGCGCTGTTCGCGATCGGGGACGTCGCCGCCGAGCCGTCCCGCGCCAAGGTGACGGCACGCCTGGCCCCGCTGGTCGCCGACCCGAACCTCGGAAGGCTGACCGGCCGCGTCACCGACGCCATCACCGGCGCCGAAGTGTGGGCGCAGGGCGCGGCGCTGCCCATGCAACCCGCCTCGACCAACAAGGTCGTCACCACGGCCGCGGCGCTGCTCGCGCTCGACCGCGACGCGACGCTGCAGACCACCGTCCTCACCGACCCGGACAGGCCGGGACTGGTGGTGCTCAAGGGCGGCGGCGACCCGACGCTGTCGGCGGCCGGGCCCAAGACGCCGACCTGGTACCGCAACGCCGCCCGCATCAGCGACCTGGCCGACCAGGTGCGCAAGGCCGGGATCAGGGCGACGGCCGTCGAGGTGGACCTGAGCGCTTACAGCGGACCGACGCTGGCGCCGGGGTGGGATCCGCTGGACATCCAGTACGGCGACATCGCGCCGATGGAGTCGGTCATGCTCGACGGCGGCCGCACCCAGCCGGTCAGCCACGACTCGGTCCGCTCGTTCACCCCCGGTCTCGACGCGGGCCGTGCGCTGGCCGCGGCGCTCGGGGTCGACCCGGCCCGGGTGAGCCAGGTCGTGTCCCCGCTGCGTGACGGCGTCCAGGTCGCGTCGGTGACGTCACCCCCTCTGATGGAACGGTTGCGCGACATGATGAACGCCTCCGACAACGTGATGGCCGAGAGCATCGGCAGGGAGGTCGCGATGGCCGTCGGCAAGCCCGTCAGCTTCGACGGCGCCGCCCGAGCCGTGCTGGACGAGGTGGGCCGCGCGGGCATCGACACCCGCGGTGCCGTGCTGCGCGACGGGAGCGGCCTGTCGGTGGACGACCGTCTGACCGCCGAGACGCTCGACGAGGTGGTCACCGCCGCGGCCGGCCCCGACGAACCCCGGCTGCGCCCGCTCGTCGACCTGTTCCCCATCGCCGGTGGCAGCGGCACGCTGTCCAACCGCTACCTGAACACCGACGCGGCCGGCCTGCTGCGTGCCAAGACCGGCTCGCTGACGGGGACCAACGCGCTGGCGGGCATCGTCACCGATGCCAGCGGCCGCGTGCTCACCTTCACGTTCATCTCCAACGACGCCGGGCCGACCGGGCGTACCTCGCTCGACGCCCTCGCCACCGCCCTCAGCACGTGCGGGTGCGGCGCGTGAGCGGAGCCACGCCCACCGTGGGCCGCACGGTCGACTGGGACTTCGCCGCCACCGTCGGCCGCAGACTGGTCCGCCCCGTACCGCCGACCACCGAGTACACCCGGCGTCAGGCGATCGACGAACTCGCCGAAGCGTCCCGGCGCGCCGAACTGCCGGTGCGCGAGGTGACCGGACTCAACGAGGGCGCCGCCGTCACCGACGCCCGGATCATCGACCGCGGCGAATGGGTCGGTGCGGCAACGGAGTCGATGCGCGTGATGACCGGTGGCGACGGCGGGGAGTCCAGCGGCTTCCTGACCCGCCGTATCACCGGCGCGCAGACCGGGGCGGTGCTCGCGTTCGTGTCGTCCGGCATTCTCGGGCAGTACGACCCCTTTGCCGCCAACGGAGGCGAGTTGCTGCTCGTCTACCCGAACGTGATCACCGTCGAGCGCAACCTGCGGGTGAACCCCAGCGACTTCCGGCTGTGGGTGTGCCTGCACGAGGTCACCCACCGGGTGCAGTTCCGGGCCAACCCGTGGCTGGCCGACCACATGTCGAGTGCGCTCGCGGTGGTCACCGACGAGGCCGGCCAGGACGTCGGCGCGGTGGCGGGCAGGCTCGCCGAGTTCGTCAGGGATCGGCGTTCCGGCGTTGCGCCGCAAACGAACTCGGAGGGCATCATCGGGTTGATGCGGGCCGTCCAGTCGGAACCGCAGCGTGCGGCGCTCGACCGGCTGCTGGTCCTCGGCACCCTCCTCGAGGGACACGCCGATCACGTCATGGACGCCGTCGGACCGGCCGTCGTGCCGTCCGTCGCCACCATCCGGCGCCGGTTCAACGACCGGAGGCAGCGCCGGCAGCCGCCCCTGCAGCGCGTGCTGCGCGCGCTGCTCGGCTTCGACGCGAAGATGAGCCAGTACACCAGGGGCAAGGCCTTCGTCGACGACGTCGTCGCCAAGGTCGGGATGGAACGGTTCAACACGGTGTGGACGAACGCCGAGACCCTGCCGCTGCCAACCGAAGTCGACGAACCCCAGAAATGGATCGACAGGGTTCTCTGACCGCGCTGCGCCGGGCGGTCCTCGAGTTCGAACGCGCGCACGACGTCGGCCCCGACTCGTGGTGCGTCGCCCTGTCGGGCGGCGCCGACTCGTTGGCCCTGACCGCCGTCGCAGCGGCGCTGCGGCCGACGACCGCACTGATCGTCGATCACCGACTGCAACCCGGATCGGCGGAGGTGGCGGCCGAGGCCCGCGAACGTGCCCTCGGATTCGGGTGCGTCGACGCCCGCGTCGTCGAGGTCACGGTGGGCACGGCGGGCGGTCCCGAGGCCGCTGCCCGGACGGCCCGCTACGCCGCGCTCGACGACGCCCGACGCGGGGCGGTGGTGCTGCTCGCCCACACCCTCGACGACCAGGCCGAGACCGTCCTGCTCGGCCTGGGCCGTGGATCGGGCCCGCGGTCGCTGGCAGGCATGCGGGCGTACGACGCGCCGTGGGGCCGGCCGCTGCTCGGGATCCGTCGGGAGGCGACGCACGCGGCGTGCGCCGAACTCGGCGTGGCGCCGTGGCAGGACCCGCACAACGCCGATCCCCGCTACACCCGTGCGCGTCTGCGGGCCGAGGTGCTGCCCCTGCTCGAGGAGGTCCTCGGCGGCGGCGTCGCTGCGGCCCTGGCGCGCACCGCCGCGGCGCTGCGCGAGGACACCGACACCCTCGACGACCAGGCCGGCCACCTGCGGGCCGACATCGTCGAGGACGGCACGCTCGAGACCGCGCGACTGGCCGGGTTGCCCGCCTCGATCCGGCGCCGGGTGATCCGGGGCTGGTTGCTCGACGGCGGTGCGACCGGCCTGACCGACAAGCACATTCGGGGCGTCGACGTCCTGATCACCGACTGGCGCGGCCAGGGCGGGGTGGCCGTCAGCTCGCCGCTGCGAGGCCAGCGGATGTTCGCCGAGCGCCGCGACGGCGAGCTGGTGCTGCGTCGCGAACCGGTGTGATCTGGACCGGATCCGGCGTCGGTGTGGTCGCGTCGATCCGGACGTGGCACGCTGAAGCCGTGCCAGCCCATAGTGCCGCCGAGCAGTATCCGGGTGACATCCAATCGGTGCTCCTGTCCGAGGACGACATCCGGGTCCGCACCGGCGAACTCGCGCAGGAGATCGCCGACGCCTACCGCGAGTCGATCGGTCCCGACGGGCAGGACCTCCTGCTGGTGACGGTGCTCAAGGGCGCCGTCATGTTCGTCACCGACCTGTCGCGCGCGATCCCGATGCCGACGCAGCTCGAGTTCATGGCGGTCAGCTCCTACGGCTCCGCCACCTCGTCGTCCGGGGTGGTCCGGATCCTCAAGGACCTCGACCGCGACATCAACGACCGCGACGTGCTGATCGTCGAGGACATCATCGACTCGGGCCTGACGCTGTCGTGGCTGCTGCGCAACCTGGCCAGCCGGCACCCCCGCTCGCTCAAGGTCTGCACGCTGCTGCGCAAGCCCGACGCCGTGCGCACCGAACTCGACGTCGACTACGTGGGCTTCGACATCCCCAACGAGTTCGTCGTGGGCTACGGCCTCGACTATGCGGAGCGCTACCGCGATCTGCCCTTCATCGGCACCCTCGACCCGAAGGTGTACGAAGCCTGATCGTCAGGAGCACGACGTGACCTCAGCCCCAGTCGCCGCGAACGGTTCGACCGCCGCGGAGCACACCCACACCGCGCTGCGGATCTGTCCGTTCTGCGAGGCGACCTGCGGCCTGGTCCTGACCATCGACGCGGGCACGGTCATCGCCGCGCGCGGGGACCGCGACGACGTGTTCAGCGCCGGGTTCGTCTGCCCGAAGGGCGCCAGCTTCGGTGAACTCGACGGCGACCCGGACCGGCTGACGGCACCGCTCGTCCGTCGGGACGGAGAACTCGTCGAGGCCACCTGGGACGAGGCGTTCCAGTCCGTCGCCGACGGGTTGGGGGCCGTGGTGCGCGACCACGGCGGACCGTCGGTCGCGGTGTACGCCGGCAACCCCAACGCCCACACCATCGCGGGCGCGCTGTACGTCCCCCTGGTGATCAAGGGGCTCGGCACCCGCATGACGTTCTCGGCGAGCACGCTCGACCAGATGCCCAAGCACGTCTCGCTCGGCATGACGTTCGGCAACCCGCTGGCGTTCACGGTGCCCGACGTCGACCGCACCGACCACCTCGTCGTCATCGGCGCGAACCCGCTGGTGTCCAACGGAAGCCTGGCCACCGTCGCGGACTTCCCCGGCAAGCTGAAGGCCCTGCGCAAGCGCGGCGGCCGGCTGGTCGTCATCGATCCGGCGCGGACCCGTACCGCCGACCTCGCCGACCACCACATCGCCCCGCGCCCCGGGACGGATGCCGCCCTCTTGCTGGCGGTGGTGCACACGCTGTTCGACGAGGACCTGGTGACGCTGGGCGCGCTCGCCGACCACGTCGTCGGCGTCGACGAGGTCCGCGCGGTGGCCGACGACTTCGCCCCCGAGGCGGTGGCCGGGTACTGCGGTGTGCCCCCCGACGAGATCCGCACCGTCGCACGTGAACTCGCGGCCGCACCGTCGAGCGTCGTGTACGGCAGGATGGGCACCTCGACCGTCGAGTTCGGCACGGTGGGCAGCTGGCTCGTCGACGTCGTCAACGTCCTCACCGGGAACCTCGACAGTCCCGGCGGCGCCATGTTCCCCCAGTCTCCGGTCTCCGCAGCCCCACGCCCGCCCAAGCCGGGCAGGGGTTTTCGCACCGGACGGTGGCACAGCCGGGTGTCCGGTCACCCCGAGGTGCTCTCCGAACTGCCCGCGTCCGCACTGGCCGAGGAACTCGAGACGCCAGGGGAGGGTCAGGCCAGGGCGGTCATCACGATCGCGGGCAACCCGGTGCTGTCCGCGCCCGACGGCGACCGGCTCGGTCATGCCCTCGAGGGCGTCGACTTCATGCTGAGCATCGACCCGTACCTCAACGAGACCACCCGGCACGCCGACGTGATCCTGCCGCCCCCGCCGCCGTCGCAGAGCGCGCACTTCGACGTCGCGCTCAGCAGCACCCCGGTCCGCAACAACGCGCGCTACTCGCCGCCCGCGGTCGACCTGCCGCCGGGCAGGCCCGACGAGCCCGAGATCCTGTCGCGCATCGCGCTGATCCTCTACGGCCTCGGGCCGTTCGCCGACCCCGCGCTCGTCGACGAGCAGGTCATCGCCGCGACGCTGGCCAAGGAGACCGCCGACCCGGACTCACCGGTCGCCGGCCGCGACCCGGCCGAGCTGGTCGAGCTGCTCGCACCCGGCCGCGGCTACGAGCGCAGGCTGGACATGATGCTGCGGATGGGGCCGTACGGCGACTGGTTCGGCGCCCGGCCGGACGGGCTGACGCTGCAGCGCCTCAAGGACACCCCGCACGGCATCGACTTCGGCGCGCTGCGGCCGCGGCTCACCGAGATCCTCCGAACCCCCTCGGGCAAGGTCGAACTCGCGCCGCCGTCGATCGTCGAGGACGTGGCACGGCTGCGCTCGGCGCTGACCCGCGGCGCCGACGGCTTCGTCCTGATCGGCCGACGGCACCTGCGCTCCAACAACAGCTGGATGCACAACCTGCCCGCGCTGTCGGGCGGCACCAACCGGTGCACCCTGCAGATCCACCCCGCCGACGCGGCCGAACTCGGCGTCACCGACCGTGCCCGCATCAAGGGACCCGGCGGCGAACTCGAGGCACCCGTCGAACTGACCGACGCGCTGCGGCGCGGCGTGGTGTCGCTACCGCACGGCTGGGGTCACGACGCCGCCGGTGTCCGGCAGACCGTCGCCGCCGGACACCCCGGGGTCAACGTCAACCAGCTCAACGACGGCACGTCGCTCGACCCGCTGTCCGGCACCGCGGTGCTCAACGGCATCCCGGTGCAGATCTCCCCGGCCTAGCTTTCTCGGCGCGAGCCCTCCGGCGAGCAGACGCGAAATCCCCTCATTCGGGGTGAAAAAGGGGAGTTCGTGTCTGCTCGCGGGAAGGGGTTAGGCGAGTTCCCAGACGACGGTGACCGAGAAGCCGACCGTCTGCTGACCCGGCTCCAGCGGGGGCGCCGACGCGGCCTCCATCGCGCCGTAGCGCGGCATCGGCATCGGCGGCGGCGTGTCGGCGCCGGCCTCGGTGATCGAGATGACGTTGCCGAGGCCCAACCCTGACAGGTCGGCGTACTGCTGAGCGCGGTCCTTGGCGTCCTCGAACGCGCGGGTCCGGGCGTCCTTCACCAACTGCGAGTCGTCCTCGATGGAGAAGTTCACCGAGTTGATCCGCGTGGCGTTGCCGCCGGCGGTCTGGACCGCGGCGATCGTGGGGGAGGCGGCCTCCACCTTGCGAATCTTGACCGCGATCGAGTTGCTCGCCTGATACCCGGTGATGACCGAGTTGTCGGCGTACTGCGGGTTGAGCGTGACCTGGGTGGTGCTGACGTCCTTGCGGTCGATGCCCTGGGCGACGACGGCGTCGATCACCGCGGTCATCCGCTCGTTGGTCTGGTTCATGGCGGCGGTGGCATCCGAGGCGATCGACTCGATGGCGGCGTTCACGGTGACGGTGTCCGGCGTGCCCTGGACCTTGCCCGCGCCCACGACCGTGACCTGCCTCGGAGCCGGTCCGTCCGGCCCGGCGACCGGACCGGCCGGTGTCGAGTCGCACGCCGCGAGGCCGGCGACGACCAGGCCCGCGACCGCGACGACGAGGACTTTGATCGGCTTCTTCGACCACGCGCTCACTGACATACGAGGCACCCTACATACGAGGCACCCGGCGTCCGGACGTCCCGAGCGCCCGCCGGCGACGGGCGTCCGGGCTCTCGGGAACAATCGTTCGTTGGTCTAGCGGTAACCTGGAACAACTCATCTGTGCGTATCGGAAGGACCTGGCCTACCTGCTCGTGACACGAGCATCTCGCTGGCCTATGAAACGATGAATCGAAAGAACGTCATCCGCACCCTCACCGCCATCGCGGTGGTGCTGCTCCTGGGTTGGTCATTCTTCTACTTCAGTGACGACACCCGCGGCTACAAGCCGGTCGACACGTCGGTGGCGATCGCCCAGATCAACGGCGACAACGTCAACAGCGCACAGATCGACGACCGTGAGCAACAGGTTCGCCTCGACCTGAAGAACGGCAACGGCGACACCGAGGACAGCAACAAGATCATCACCAAGTACCCCACCGGGTACGGGGTCGATCTGTTCAACTCGCTGAACGCCAAGAACGCCAAGGTCAACACCGTCGTGAATCAGGGCAGCGTGTTCGGCTCGCTGCTGATCTACCTGCTGCCGCTGCTCCTGCTCGTCGGCCTGTTCGTGATGTTCTCCCGCATGCAGTCCGGTGGCCGGATGGGCTTCGGGTTCGGCAAGTCGAAGGCCAAGCAGCTCAACAAGGACCTGCCCAAGACCACGTTCGCCGACGTCGCAGGCGTCGACGAGGCGGTCGAGGAGCTGTACGAGATCAAGGACTTCCTGCAGAACCCCACCCGGTATCAGGCGCTGGGCGCCAAGATCCCGAAGGGCGTGCTGCTCTACGGCCCGCCCGGAACGGGCAAGACGCTGCTCGCCCGGGCCGTGGCCGGCGAGGCCGAGGTGCCGTTCTTCACGATCTCGGGCTCGGACTTCGTCGAGATGTTCGTCGGTGTCGGCGCCTCGCGCGTCCGCGACATGTTCGAGCAGGCCAAGCAGAACAGCCCGTGCATCATCTTCGTCGACGAGATCGACGCCGTCGGTCGCCAGCGTGGCGCCGGTCTGGGCGGCGGCCACGACGAGCGCGAGCAGACCCTCAACCAGCTGCTGGTCGAGATGGACGGCTTCGGCGACCGGCAGGGCGTCATCCTGATCGCCGCCACCAACCGGCCCGACATCCTCGACCCCGCCCTGCTCCGGCCGGGTCGCTTCGACCGGCAGATCCCGGTGTCCGCCCCAGACATCGCCGGCCGCCGTGCCGTCCTCAAGGTGCACTCGGCGGGCAAGCCGATCGCCCCCGACGCCGACCTCGACGGGCTGGCCAAGCGCACCGTCGGCATGTCGGGCGCCGACCTGGCGAACGTCATCAACGAGGCCGCGCTGCTCACCGCGCGCGAGAACGGCACCGTCATCACGGGCGCCGCGCTCGAGGAGGCCGTCGACCGCGTCGTCGGTGGTCCGCGTCGCAAGGGCCGGATCATCAGCGAGCACGAGAAGAAGATCACCGCCTACCACGAAGGTGGCCACACCCTCGCGGCGTGGGCGATGCCCGACATCGAACCCATCTACAAGGTGACGATCCTGGCCCGCGGCCGCACAGGCGGTCACGCCGTCGCCGTCCCCGAGGACGACAAGAGCCTGATGACGCGCTCGGAGATGATCGCGCGCCTGGTCTTCGCCATGGGCGGACGCGCCGCCGAGGAACTGGTGTTCCGCGAGCCCACGACCGGAGCGGTGTCCGACATCGAGCAGGCCACGAAGATCGCCCGCGCGATGGTCACCGAGTACGGCATGAGTTCGAAGCTGGGCGCGGTCCGGTACGGCACCGAGCACGGCGACCCCTTCCTCGGTCGTTCGATGGGCAACCAGGCGGACTACAGCCACGAGGTCGCCCAGATCATCGACGACGAGGTGCGCAAGCTGATCGAGGCCGCGCACACCGAGGCGTGGGAGATCCTGACCGAGTACCGCGACGTGCTCGACATCCTCGCCGGCGAACTGCTGGAGAAGGAGACGCTGCACCGCGTCGAACTCGAGGCGATCTTCGGCGACGTCGCCAAGCGTCCCCGCCTGACCATGTTCGACGACTTCGGCGGGCGCGTGCCGTCCGACAAGCCGCCGATCAAGACGCCGGGCGAACTCGCCATCGAGCGCGGTGAGGAATGGCCCCGGCCCACACCGGAGCCCGCGTTCAAGCTGGCGATCGCCGAGGCCAGTCGTGCGGCCGAGGCACGCAACGGGCGCAACGGCAGCAACGGGCACGGCCCCGGCCAGAACGGCAACGGCAACGGCTCCCACGCCAACGGCGCCCCGGTCAACGGTGCTCCAAACGGCGCCGTGGCACCCGACTACGGTGCGCCCGCCGGCTGGCACGCCCCGGGCTGGCCGCCACGCCCGGATCAGCAGCAGCAGCCCTACCCGCCGCAGCAGGGCGGGTATCCGCCGCCGCAGCAGGGCTACTGGTACCCGCCGCCGCCCCCGCCGCACCAGCAGTCGGGGTGGCCGCAGCATCCTGGTGCCCCGATGCCCTACCCGCCCGGGCAGCAGTACCCGCAGCCCGGACCGCAGAGTGGCTCGTCGCACGGCGAACAGGAGCACGGTGACCGTTCCGAGGACCGACCCACGCCGCCTCCTCCCGGCTGACGACGAAATGAGCACCACATGACGCAGGCCGAATTGGACCCGATCGTGCGCAACCCGATCTCGGAGTTCGATCAGGAGCGCGCGGAGGCCGCGGTACGTGAACTGCTCATCGCCGTCGGCGAGGACCCCGACCGGCACGGTCTGATCGACACCCCGGCACGCGTCGCCCGGGCGTACAAGGAGATCTTCGCGGGGCTCTACACCGACCCCGACACGGTGCTCGACACGACCTTCGACGAGCAGCACGACGAGTTGGTGCTGGTCAAGGAGATCCCGATGTACTCCACCTGCGAGCACCACCTGGTGTCGTTCCACGGGGTGGCACACGTCGGCTACATCCCCGGCATCGACGGTCGGGTGACGGGACTGTCGAAGATCGCCCGGCTGGTCGATCTCTACGCCAAGCGGCCGCAGGTGCAGGAGCGGCTCACCGCGCAGATCGCCGACGGCCTCATGCGCAAGCTCAACCCCCGCGGAGCGATCGTCGTCATCGAGGCCGAGCACCTCTGCATGGCGATGCGCGGCGTCCGCAAGCCCGGGGCCACCACGACGACGTCAGCGGTGCGCGGTCAGTTCAAGACCGACAAGGCATCCCGGTCCGAGGCGCTGGACCTGATCCTGCGACGGTGAGTCGGCCACGCATCACCCTCCGTCCCGTCGCGTCGCGTGCCCCGGTGGTGATGGGGGTCGTCAACGTCACCGACGACTCCTTCTCCGACGGTGGACTGTTCCTCGACCACGACCGCGCGATCGGCCAGGCGCTCCGCCTGGTCGCCGAGGGCGCCTCGATCATCGACGTGGGCGGAGAGTCCACCCGCCCCGGCGCGGTCCGCATCGGCGCCGCGGTGGAGATGGACCGCGTGCTGCCGGTGGTGAAGGCACTCGCCGACGAGGACGTCACGGTCAGCATCGACACCATGCACGCAGACGTCGCCCGCGCGGCACTCGAACACGGCGCCCGCATCGTGAACGACGTGTCCGGCGGCAGGGCCGATCCCGCGATGGCCCCGTTGCTGGCCGACGCCGGGGTGCCCTGGGTGCTGATGCACTGGCGCTCGGTGTCCGCCGACCGCCCGCACCACGTCCCCGACTACGGCGACGTGGTCGCCGACGTCCGCGACGAACTGCTCGCCGGCGTCGACGCCGCCGTGCGTGCGGGCGTCGACCCGGACAAATTGGTCATCGATCCCGGGCTCGGCTTCGCCAAGTCCGGCGAACACAACTGGGCGCTGCTGCACGCGCTACCCGAACTCGTTGCCACCGGCGTCCCGGTCCTCGTCGGCGCGTCGCGCAAGCGGTTCCTCGGAACGTTGCTCGCCGATCACGACGGGGAGGTGCGGCCACCCGACGGCCGCGAGACCGCGACCGCCGTCATCTCGGCGTTGGCCGGCCTGCACGGCGCCTGGGGCGTGCGGGTGCACGACGTCCGTGCCACGGTCGACGCGCTGAAGGTCCTCCGGGCCTGGGAAGGGGACGCATGACCGACCGAATAGAGTTGCGCGGGTTGACCGTTCGCGGCAATCACGGGGTGTTCGAGCACGAGAGGGCCGACGGCCAGGACTTCGTCGTCGACCTGACGGTGTGGGTGGACCTCGCCGCGGCGGCCGCCAGCGACGACCTCGTCGACACGCTCGACTACGGTGCGCTCGCCCAGAACGCCGCCGCGATCGTCGCCGGACCACCGCGGAACCTCATCGAGACGGTGGCGGCCGAGATCGCGAACGACGTGATGACCGACGCCCGGGTGCACGCCGTCGAGGTTGCCGTGCACAAGCCGCACGCGCCGATCCCGCTGACCTTCGGCGACGTCGCCGTGGTGGCGCGCCGATCCAGGCGAGGCGAACGCGGCCAGTGACCGTCGTGGTGTTGTCGATCGGCTCGAACGTCGGGGACAGGTTGGGCCACCTGCAGTCCGTGGTCGACGGCCTGCGTCCCGCGGTCCGCGCGGTGTCTCCGGTCTTCGAGACCGACGCGTGGGGTGGCGTCGAGCAGGGACCGTTCCTCAACGCGGTCCTCATCGCCGACGCCCCGGACCTCGACTGCGCCGACTGGCTCCGCCGCGGCCAGGAGCTAGAGCGGGCCGCGGACCGGGTTCGCGAAACCCATTGGGGCCCGCGCACTCTGGACGTCGACGTCGTGACCTGTCATGACGGTTCGGACGAGGTGCGCTCCGACGACACGATGCTGATCCTGCCGCACCCGCACGCGCACGAACGGGCCTTCGTCCTCGTACCGTGGCTCGCAGCCGACCCGACCGCCCAGCTCACCGTCGGCGACGTTCGCCGGCCGGTCGCCGACGTCCTCGCCGACCTCGACGCGGCCGAACTCGCCGGCGTGCGTGCCACCGACCTCGCGCTGAGGCTCTGATGGGCCCCACCCGCAGGCGGGACCTGGCCGCGGCGACCGCGGTGGTCGCGGTCGTCGGCTACGTGCTGGTGACCGCTCTCTACCGGTGGTTCCCGCCACTGACGGTGTGGACGGGGCTGTCGTTGCTGGCGGTCGCGGGCGCCGAGGCCGGGTGGGGCTTCTACGTCCGGTCCAAGATCGCCGCGGGTGAGATCGGGCCGGGCTCGGGACGGGTCCACCCGCTCGCGGTCGCGCGCTCGGTGATGGTGGCCAAGGCGTCGGCGTGGGTGGGTGCGCTGGTCGTCGGCTGGTGGCTCGCCGTCGTGGTCTATCTGCTTCCGCGGCGCGACGAGTTGAGGGTGGCGGCGGACGACACGGCGGGTGCGGTCGTCGCCGCGGCGAGTGCGCTCGCGCTGGTGGTGGGAGCGCTGTGGCTGGAGCATTGCTGCAGGTCCCCGGACGAACCGCCCGGCGATCCCGACGGCGCCGGCGAGTAGCCGTCCGCCTGCGCCTGACGCGCGAATCGCGGCGAGGGCGACACGCGATCTGACCTGTGAACGGTACAGTCGGCCCATGACCGATCCGACCCGTGGCGTGCGCCCGAGGCGCGCCAGCCGCAGGCCGGGAGGTGCCCTCCTCACGACGTTGCTGGTACTCGCCATCGTTGCCAGTTCGGCATTGGTTTTCACCAACCGCGTCGAGTTGCTGAAGCTCGCCGTCATCGTCGCGCTGTGGGCCGCGGTGGTGGCCGCGTTCATCTCGTTCATCTACCGCAGACAGGCCGACGTCGACTCGGCCCGGGCACGCGACCTGAAGCTCGTCTACGACCTCCAGCTCGACCGCGAGATCTCCGCGCGCCGCGAGTACGAATTGGGCATCGAGGCCCAGTTGCGCCGGGAACTGAGTTCCGAACTGCGCGCCCAGTCGTCCGACGAGGTCGCGAGCCTCCGCGCCGAACTCGCCGCGCTGCGCGCCAACCTGGAGATCATCTTCGACACCGACCTCCAGCACCGGCCGGCCATCGAGACCGAGCGGACGAGCGTGCACCGGTTCCCCGACTGGGACCGCCTCGGCGAACGCGGACAGGACCGCGACCGGACGTCGACCCCCGGCCGGGTGGTCAGCAGCCGCATCGACACCGAGGACCGCGACGAGCCGGAACCCAACACCGAGGAGAGCCCGATCATCGACGTCCCGGTCGAGCCTCCGCCGGAGCCCGAGTGGACTTCGCCCGACCCGGGCGGCGCGCACCGCAGGGCGGCCTCCGAGGCGGCCTTCGCGGCCGCGGCGCCCACACCGCCCCCGACGCCACCACCCCCGCCACCCCCGCCCCCGGCCCGCGAACCCGTCTCCGAGGCGCGGCTGCCCTGGTTGCCCGCCCCACCGCCACCGGTGTCGGCACCGTCATGGCCGGCCCCGCCACCTCCACCCGTGGCGCCCCCGCCGCCGCCACCCACGGCCGCACCTGCGCCGCCACCACCTCCGCCACCCCCGGCGTCCACGCAACCCGCCGCCCGCTCCCCGTGGCAGGATCCCGAGCGGCCCGGACGCCACACGTCGTCGCCCGACGACGCCGTGCCGCCCGCACCACCGCCCACCCCCGACTGGCAGCCCGCACCGGCCGAGGGGGAGTTCATCCCGGCCGGGGCTCCCGGCAGCAATTGGGTGTCGCCGCCCGCCGACAACGGCTCGAATCAACCGGACGACGAGGTAGCCGAGGCGCCGACGGCCGAGCCGCGGACACCCGCGCACACCGCACCCGAGCCGCCGTCTGCTCCCACGCCGCCCGCGATGGCACCACCGGCCTCCGGAGCCCGAGCCGCCCGGCACGCCGGCGCCGCGCAGGAGGACGCCGAGTCGGCTCGCCGGGCCCGTCACTACGCCGCGGGCGTCGACCCGGGCAAGGGGCCCGACCCCACGCTCGCGGCACCGCCGTCACCCACTCGAGACGAGCCACGAGCGGCCCGCCACCGGCCCGCGCAGGACGAGCCCGAGGAACCTCAGGAACCCGAAGGACAGCACGCCGACGGTCAGCCGATCTCGGAACTGCTCGCCCGGCTGCAGGCCGGTGCCACCGGTGGCGGCCGACGCAGGCGCCGCGAGGAATGAGCTAATCTCGGTGACGGCCGACCGGTACCCGAGACCAGGGACCGCATTCGAGAAATCCAAGACGTCAGCGAGGTCGTCTACGTGGGGACGCCCAGCGGGTTACGTCCGGCGCGACTGACGATCGGCATCATCTCCGCCGGTCGGGTCGGTACCGCACTCGGCGTGGCGCTCGAGCGTGTCGAGCACGTCGTCGCGGGGTGCAGCGCCATCTCGCGCGCGTCGCTGCGGCGCGCGGAGCAGCGACTGCCCGACACACCCGTGCTCCCCGTGCCCGACGTCGCCGCCCGCGCGGAGCTCCTGCTGCTCGCCGTGCCCGACGCCGAACTGTCCGCCTTGGTGGCAGGCCTCGCGACGACCGGGGCGGTCCGGCCGGGGACCATCGTGGTGCACACGTCCGGGGCCAACGGGGTCGCCGTGCTGGCGCCCCTCGTCGAGCAGGGGTGCATCCCGCTCGCGATCCATCCCGCGATGACGTTCACGGGCGCCGACGAGGACGTGGCCCGACTGTCGGAGTCCTGCTTCGGCATCACCGCCGCCGACGAGGTGGGGTACGCGATCGCTCAGTCGCTGGTGCTCGAGATCGGTGGCGAACCCTTCCGCGTCCGCGAGGATGCCCGCCCGCTCTATCACGCTGCGCTGGCCCACGGCGGAAACCACGTCATCACCGTCGTCCTCGACGCCGTGGAGGCGTTGCGCGCCGCCATCTCCGGCCAGGAACTGCTCGGTCAGGAGATCGTCGGTGACGGTCCGGGCGGCATCGCCGAACGCATCCTCGCGCCGCTCGCCCGCGCGTCGCTGGAGAACGCCCTCGGGCGAGGCCAGGGTGCGCTGACCGGTCCGGTGGCGCGCGGCGACGGTGCCGCCGTCGCCGCGCACCTGCGGGCGCTGTCGGAGATCAATCCCGAACTGGCGCAAGCATATCGAGCGGACTCGCTGCGTACCGCGCAGCGCGCGCATGCGCCGGCGGAGGTCTTCGCCGCGCTGGAATCCACATCGGAGGGCCACGAGTGAACAGCCGCAGACCACCCAAGTTCGTGCGCAACGAACTCAACGTCTACTCGAAGCCTGCCGACGTCTCGGACGTGACGCGCGCACTGCGCACCACGGGCCGTCGCGTCGTGCTGGTGCCGACCATGGGTGCACTGCACGAGGGTCACCTGTCGCTGGTGCGGTCCGCGAAGAGCGTGCCCGGCGCCACGGTCGTCGTCTCCATCTTCGTCAACCCGCTGCAATTCGGCGCAGGCGAGGACCTCTCGGCCTACCCGCGTCCGCTCGAGGACGACCTCGAGGTGCTGCGGGCCGAGGGCGTCGAGATCGTCTTCACGCCGACCGAACAGGACATGTACCCGGCGGGCCGGCGCACCACCGTCCATCCCGGTCCGATCGGGGCCGAACTCGAAGGGGCGCAACGGCCGACGCACTTCGCCGGGATGCTGACCGTCGTGCTGAAGCTGTTCAACGTCATCGGACCGGATCGGGCGTACTTCGGCGAGAAGGACTACCAGCAGTTGATCCTCGTCCGCCAGATGGCCGACGACCTCGATCTCGGCGTCCGGATCGTCAACGTGCCGATCGTCCGGGAGGCCGACGGGCTGGCGATGTCCTCGCGCAACGTCTACCTCGACTCCGAGCAGCGCGAACAGGCCGGTGCACTGTCGGCCGCGCTGCTCGCGGGCATGTACGGCGCGGCCCGCGGGGTCGACGAGGCGCTCGAGGCCGCTCGCGCCGTGCTGGTCGAGGTCCCCGCACTCGAGGTCGACTACCTCGAGGTCCGCGACGCGTGGCTCGGGCCCGCTCCGGCTCAGGGGCCGGCGCGGATGCTCGTCGCCGCCCGGCTCGGCCGGACTCGACTGCTCGACAACATCGCCATCGACGTCGGCGCCTCCGCGGGCATCGACGGCCACTCCCGCGTCGAGGCGGACGCCGCTCGCGAACTGCCGTGGAGGAACTGATGTCCCACACCTCCTTTGTGGCGAAACGGCGTTCCCTGTCGTTTAAGACCCGTCGTCACGACCACCTGTGCTGTCTCGCCGCAATGGAACTGATGACCCACACCTCTACCGCGCAGGAGCGGTAGCGCAGTGCTACTGGCCATCGACGTACGCAACACCCATACGGTCGTCGGGCTGATCTCGGGCTCCGGCGACCATGCCAAGGTGGTGCACAGCTGGCGCATCCGCACCGAATCCGCAGTCACTGCAGACGAACTCGCGCTCACCATCGACGGCCTGATCGGTGACGACGCCGAACGCCTGACCGGTGCGACCGGTCTGTCCACGGTCCCGTCGGTCCTGCACGAGATTCGGATGATGCTCGAGCAGTACTGGCCGTCGATCCCGCACGTCCTCATCGAACCCGGTGTGCGCACGGGCATCCCGCTGCTGGTCGACAATCCGAAGGAGGTCGGGGCGGACCGGATCGTCAACTGCCTTGCCGCGTATCAGCGCTTCCACGGCCCCGCGATCGTTGTGGACTTCGGCTCGTCGATCGTCGTCGACGTCGTGTCCCGCAAGGGCGAGTTCCTCGGTGGGGCAATCGCACCCGGCATCCACGTGTCGTCGGACGCGGCGGCGGAGCGTTCAGCCGCGCTGCGCCGGGTGGAACTCACCCGGCCGCGCTCGGTGATCGGCAAGAACACCGTCGAGTGCATGCAGTCCGGCGCGGTCTTCGGCTTCGCGAGCCTCGTCGACGGTCTGGTCACCCGGATCCGCGAGGACGTCGACGGATTCGGGGGCGACGACGTGGCCGTGGTCGCCACCGGGCACACCGCACCGCTGGTGCTGCCCGATCTCCACACCGTCGAGCACTACGACAAGTTCCTCACCCTCGACGGCCTCCGGCTGGTCTACGAGCGCAACCGCGACGGCAACCGCGGCAAGCGCTGACGCCCCGACCCTCGCCGAGTGTCCACTCGTGTCACGCTATTCGCGCCCGAGGCGTGGCGGTAACCCACGTTCGGCGTCAGAAGAAGGTGCGCACCAGGTCGAGCACGCGGCCGTCGTCGTCGAGCACGGGGATCAGCTGCCACTTGTCGAAGGTCGTACACGGGTGCGAGATGCCGAACCGCAGCCAGTCGCCCACGGCGACGCGCGCCGAGTCCGACGGGCCGAGCGACAGGAAGGCGTGCTGGTCGTTGAGGGCGGTCACGCGGCTGTCGTCGAGGCCGTACGGCACCGGCAGACCCTGGTCGTGGGACACGTCGCGGCGGCCCATCGTCAGCAGCGCGAGGTCTGGTTCCGGCCGGGACGTCACCTGCGCCCACACCGACAGCGCGGAGCGCAGCGGCAGCGGCGAGGTGTTGCGGTAGAGCCCGTCGTCGTGGGTGAGGTAGCACCCGCTGCGCACCACCGTCCGCACTGTCGATCCGTCCGGCCAGTCGACGAGTTCCTCGGCGACGGCGTCGGGGAAGGTGCTGCCGCCGGCGGTGGCGAGGACCTCGTCGGACTCGAACGCCGGCCCCAGCCGGATCACCGCCGCCCTGATCTCGCGCAGGTACCCGCGGACGCGGTCGTAGGACTCCGGCGACACGTCGTGGCCGAGGGCGGCCTCGTAGCCGGCGACGCCCACCAGTCGCAGATGCGCCGACCGGGTGACGGCGCGGGCGACCTCGTCGACGGCGGCACGTCCCCGGCACCCCGTGCGGCCGCCCGGCATGCCCACCTCGACGCACACGTCCAGCGGGTGCGTCGCCTCGGCGTCCCGCAGCGTGGCGGTCATCGACTCGACTCCCGCGACGGAGTCGACCCAGCACACGACGACGACCCCGGGGTCGTCGGCGAGGTCGGCGGCCAGCCACCGCAGCCCGGCGGCGTCCACCAGCTCGTTGGCCAGCAGGATCCGTCGCACGCCGAACCGCCGGAACGTCCGAACCTGGGAGATGGTCGCGACCGTCGCGCCCCACGCCCCGGCCTCGAACTGGCGGGCCAGCAGTTGCGGTGACATGTGGGTCTTGGCGTGCGGGGCGAGGCTCACCCCGCGGACGAGGCACCACCGCGCCATGGCGGAGAGATTGTGCGCGAGCGCCGTCTCGGACAGGACGCACAGCGGGCCGAGGACGCCGTCGTCGAACGGATCCGGCCGGGACGCGCACACCTGGGCGGGCGGGCGGTCCGACCACGACGGCGGGATGCCCTTGTGCCACCAGCCGATGGGCTGATGCGCCAGGGCCGCCACGGCGGTCGCGTCGATGGGGGCGGTCACGGACTCATTTAAGCTGGCACGTCGTGAGCACTGCTGATGAATCCGAGTCCGACGTCCCCGAGCAGTTCCGGATTCGTCAGGCGAAGCGGGAACGCCTGCTCGCCGAGGGCCGCGACCCCTACCCGGTCGAGGTGCCGCGCACCCACACGCTGGCCGAGGTCCGGGCTGCCTACCCGGCGCTCGAGCCCGCCGTCGAGACCGGCCAGTTCGTCGGCGTCGCGGGTCGGGTGGTGTTCGCCCGGAACTCGGGAAAGCTGTGCTTCGCCACGCTGCAGGAGGGTGACGGCACCCAGCTGCAGGCGATGATCAGCCTCGACAAGGTGGGTCCGGAGTCCCTGGAGGCGTGGAAGTCCGACGTCGACCTCGGCGACATCGTGTTCGTGCACGGCGAGGTGATCAGCTCCCGTCGAGGCGAATTGTCTGTGCTTGCCGATTCTTGGCAAATCATCTCCAAGGCCCTGCGGCCGCTGCCCGTCGCCCATCGTGAGATGAGCGAGGAGTCCCGGGTCCGGCAGCGCTACGTCGATCTGATCGTTCGACCGGAGGCGCGTTCGATCGCCCGGCAGCGCATCGCGGTGGTCCGCGCACTGCGCTCGGCGTTGGAGCGCCGCGACTTCCTGGAAGTCGAGACGCCGATGCTGCAGACCCTCGCGGGCGGTGCGGCGGCGCGCCCCTTCGTCACGCACTCCAATGCACTCGACGCCGACCTCTACCTTCGGATTGCGCCCGAGTTGTTCCTCAAGCGTTGTCTCGTCGGCGGTTTCGAGCGGGTCTTCGAACTCAACCGGAACTTTCGCAACGAAGGGGCGGATTCGACGCATTCCCCCGAATTCGCGATGCTGGAGACTTATCAGGCCTACGGGACCTATGACGATTCTGCGGTGGTGACCCGCGAGGTCATTCAAGAGGTGGCGGACGAGGCGATCGGCACCCGGAACGTGCCACTGGCGGACGGCTCGACCTATGACCTCGACGGCGAATGGGCGACGCTGGAAATGTATCCGTCGCTCTCCGAGGCGTTGGGCGAGGAGATAACTCCGGACACCGGTGCGGACCATCTCTGGTCGCTCGTCGACAAGTTGGGCGTCGAAGTGTCCCGGGATCGCGGATACGGGCACGGGAAACTCGTCGAGGAGTTGTGGGAGCACACCGTCGGAGAGACGCTGTGGGCGCCGACGTTCGTGCGCGACTTCCCGGTCGAGACTGCGCCTCTCACCCGCGCTCATCGCAGCATTCCGGGCGTCACCGAGAAGTGGGACCTCTACATCCGCAAATTCGAATTGGCGACTGGATACTCGGAATTGATCGACCCGGTGATTCAGCGCCAACGATTCGAGGCGCAGGCCCGTGCAGCCGCCGCGGGCGATCACGAGGCAATGGTTCTCGACGAGGACTTCCTCGCGGCACTCGAGTACGGGATGCCCCCGACCACCGGCACCGGAATGGGCGTCGACCGACTACTCATGGCATTGACGGGGTTGTCGATACGAGAAACGGTTTTGTTCCCGATCGTGCGTCGCGCCGGAAACTGACGTTCGCATATCGTCATCGTTGATTGATTTCGCCTTTTCTGTCAGCATTGTGGCGGGGTTCACGCTGGACCCGCCATGTTCTTGGGCAGAAGGGTCAGTGTGTACTGATGGCGAAGAAGGTTACCGTCACTCTCGTCGATGATTTCGACGGCGAGAATGCGGCGGATGAAACCGTCGAATTCTCCCTCGACGGCGTCAGCTACGAGATCGACCTCTCCGCGAAGAATGCGGCGAAACTACGGAACGACCTGAAGGGTTGGGTCGAGGCGGGCCGTCGCGTAGGTGGCCGCCGGCGCGGTCGTTCCGCGGGCTCGGGCCGTGGCCGCGCGTCCATCGACCGCGAGCAGAGCGCCGCGATCCGGGACTGGGCCCGGCGCAACGGACACAACGTCTCGACCAGGGGTCGCATCCCGGCCGACGTCATCGACGCCTTCCACGCGGCAACCTGAGCGAGGGTTGCCGCGCTCACCCCGAGCCGGGCGTGGAGTAGGCAGCCCGTTCGCTAGCGGCGAAGCGATTGGGTCGTGAACGGGAAACGATCCCGGCATCTGCGGCGTTGGATAGAGGCAGTACGGGGTAGCTCCCCAGACAGGCGGGGCGGCCCGCGCCTCCGACCACTACAGTGGGCGGTAGGTGCAGAGCGTGGTCTACCACGCCGTCGAGTTTTCACGAAACTGCGCTATTTGATGGAGAGCAGGTAACCACCGATGTTCGAACGCTTCACCGACCGCGCACGGCGCGTCGTCGTCCTGGCCCAAGAAGAAGCCAGGATGCTCAACCACAACTACATCGGGACCGAGCACATCCTCCTTGGCCTGATCCACGAGGGCGAGGGCGTTGCCGCCAAGTCGCTCGAATCCCTGGGCATCTCGCTCGAGGGTGTGCGCAGCCAGGTCGAGGAGATCATCGGCCAGGGCCAGCAGGCACCGTCCGGGCACATCCCCTTCACCCCGCGCGCCAAGAAGGTGCTCGAGCTGTCCCTGCGCGAGGCGCTGCAACTCGGCCACAACTACATCGGCACCGAGCACATCCTGCTCGGCCTGATCCGCGAAGGCGAGGGCGTCGCAGCCCAGGTCCTGGTCAAGCTGGGCGCCGAGCTGACGCGCGTGCGTCAGCAGGTCATCCAGCTGTTGTCCGGCTACCAGGGCAAGGAGACCGCCGAGGCGGGCACCGGAGGTCGCGGAGGCGAGTCCGGCAACCCCTCGACGTCGCTGGTCCTGGACCAGTTCGGTCGCAACCTGACCGCGGCGGCCATGGAGGGCAAGCTCGACCCCGTCATCGGCCGCGAGAAGGAAATCGAGCGGGTCATGCAGGTGCTGAGCCGCCGCACCAAGAACAACCCGGTGCTGATCGGCGAGCCCGGCGTCGGCAAGACCGCCGTCGTCGAGGGCCTGGCCCAGGCGATCGTGCACGGCGACGTGCCCGAGACGCTGAAGGACAAGCAGCTCTACACCCTGGACCTCGGTTCACTGGTGGCCGGCAGCCGCTACCGCGGTGACTTCGAGGAGCGCCTGAAGAAGGTGCTCAAGGAGATCAACACCCGCGGCGACATCATCCTGTTCATCGACGAGCTGCACACGCTCGTCGGCGCGGGTGCCGCCGAGGGTGCCATCGACGCGGCCTCGATCCTGAAGCCGAAGCTGGCCCGCGGTGAGCTGCAGACCATCGGTGCGACCACCCTCGACGAGTACCGCAAGTACATCGAGAAGGACGCCGCGCTCGAGCGCCGCTTCCAGCCGGTTCAGGTCGGCGAGCCGACCGTCGAGCACACGATCCTGATCCTCAAGGGTCTGCGCGACCGCTATGAGGCGCACCACCGCGTCTCGATCACCGACGGCGCCATCGCCGCCGCGGCGACCCTGGCCGACCGCTACATCAACGACCGGTTCCTGCCGGACAAGGCGATCGACCTGATCGACGAGGCCGGTGCGAGGATGCGCATCCGCCGCATGACCGCACCGCCGGACCTGCGCGAGTTCGACGAGAAGATCGCCGACGCCCGCCGGGAGAAGGAGTCCGCGATCGACGCGCAGGACTTCGAGAAGGCAGCCAACCTGCGCGACAAGGAGAAGACGCTCGTCGCGCAGCGGGCCGAGCGCGAGAAGCAGTGGCGCTCCGGTGACCTGGACGTCGTGGCCGAGGTCGACGACGAGCAGATCGCCGAGGTCCTCGGCAACTGGACCGGCATCCCCGTGTTCAAGCTGACCGAGGCCGAGACCACGCGTCTGCTCCGCATGGAGGACGAACTCCACAAGCGGATCATCGGCCAGGAGGACGCCGTCAGGGCGGTCTCGAAGGCGATCCGGCGTACCCGCGCCGGCCTGAAGGACCCGAAGCGGCCGTCCGGCTCGTTCATCTTCGCCGGCCCGTCCGGTGTCGGTAAGACCGAGCTGTCCAAGGCGCTCGCCGAGTTCCTGTTCGGTGACGACGACGCGCTCATCCAGATCGACATGGGCGAGTTCCACGACCGCTTCACCGCATCGCGGCTGTTCGGTGCCCCTCCGGGGTACGTCGGCTACGAGGAGGGCGGCCAGCTCACCGAGAAGGTGCGTCGCAAGCCGTTCAGCGTGGTGCTGTTCGACGAGATCGAGAAGGCCCACCAGGAGATCTACAACAGCCTCCTGCAGGTCCTCGAGGATGGCCGTCTCACCGACGGCCAGGGCCGGACGGTGGACTTCAAGAACACCGTGCTGATCTTCACCTCGAACCTCGGTACGTCCGACATCAGCAAGGCGGTCGGTCTCGGCTTCACCCAGGGTGGCGGCGAGAACAACTACGAGCGGATGAAGCAGAAGGTCAACGACGAGCTGAAGAAACACTTCCGCCCGGAGTTCCTGAACCGCATCGACGACATCATCGTCTTCCACCAGCTGACGCAGGAGGAGATCATCACGATGGTCGACCTCATGATCAACCGGGTCGGCAACCAGCTCAGGGCCAAGGACATGAGCATGGAGCTGACCGACAAGGCGAAGGCGCTGCTGGCCAAGCGCGGCTTCGATCCGGTTCTGGGTGCGCGGCCGCTGCGTCGCACCATCCAGCGTGAGATCGAGGACCAGCTCTCGGAGAAGATCCTCTTCGACGAGATCGGTGCGGGCCAGGTCATCACCGTCGACGTCGACAACTGGGACGGCGAGAGCAACAACGTCGAGGACGCGGTCTTCACGTTCTCGGGCGCTCAGCGCTCGCTCGTCGAGCCCGACCTCGCCGGTGCCGGCGCGGCCGGAAGCTCGGCCACCGAGTAACACGCTCCACACGGACGCCCCCGACGCGAGTCGGGGGCGTTCGTGCGTTCGGGGCCGAGCATCAGGTGCCCACGCCCAACGTGCGGGTACGGCGTCGGATCGGCGTGGATCCCGCCGTACCCGCACGTACGACGGGAGGGGCGCGGCAGCCTAAAACGAATAGGTAGCTCGAATCGCAGCTAGACGGTTTAGGATCCTGGTGTAATCGACGGACAGCGGAATCCGGTGAAAGTCCGGAACGGTCGCGCCACTGTCAGAGTCAGACCCGACGCCGTCACCCCGACACGGGACGCGAAATCCCGAAAGGACTGCACATGACATCTTCCGAGGCTCGCAAGAGCGCCGCTCCCGCACTGGACCTCTCGGCGACGAGGGCCGCGGTGTGGCTCTCCGCGACCGCGTTCCTGGCCCTGCTCGTCCTCTACTTCGTCGGCATGGACCAGGGTGCGACGTCGGTGTTCGGTAGTGACACCCACATCCACGAGTTCATCCACGACGCCCGCCACCTCCTCGGCTTCCCCTGCCACTGACCGCCGGAACTCAGGACAGCTGAATATGGAGAAGCAGATCATCGGGCGCGGCCTCCTGGCCGGCGCCCTGGCAGGTGTGTTCGCGTTCGTCTTCGCGCGGATCTTCGTCGAACCGGCCATCGAGTCGGCCATCGGCTACGAGGACGGCATCGGTGCCGCGCACGAGGCGATGGAGACGGCGGCCGGAGTCGCCGGGCACAGCCACGGTGCGGACGGTGGCGGGTTCTCCCGCGCCATCCAGATGAACATCGGCATGGGCATCGGCGTGCTGGCGTTCAGCGTCGCCATCGGCGCACTGTTCGCGGTCGTCTTCGCGGTGACCTACGGCAGGGTCGGGAACGTCTCGGCCAAGCTGCTGTCGCTGTACGTCGCGGGCGGGATGCTCCTGAGCCTGTACGTCGTGCCCTCGCTGAAGTACCCGGCGAGCCCGCCGGCGCTCAGCCTGGACGAGACCATCCGGCAGCGCACCCTGCTGTACCTGCTGATGGTGGTGCTGTCCGCGGCCCTTCTCGTCGGCGCTGTGTACCTGGCCAGGCAGTTGCGGGACCGACTCGGTGCGTGGAATTCGGCACTCGCCGGTGCCGGTGCGTACGTGGTCGCGGTCGCGGTGCTGATGCTGGTACTGCCGACCATCGACGAGACGCCGGGACCGCTGGTCGACGACGCGGGAACCATCGTCTACGAGGGCTTCCCCGCCGACGTGCTGTACGACTTCAGGCTCTACTCGCTGGGCACGCAGGTCGTGATGTACGCGACGATCGGCCTGGCCTTCGCCGCGCTGGTGTCGAAGCTGCTGGACGGCCGGCGCCAGGAGAGCGTCTCTGCGTGACCGGACGTGAGTGAGGTCGTCCGGCTGACCATGGTCAGTCACGCCATGACCGATGCCATGGCAGCCGGACGCTTCCCCATCGACGAGCCGCTCAACGCCCTGGGCCGGCGCCAGCTCGACGCCACCGTCGAACTCGGCCTCATCGACGCCGCGACGTGCGGACCGGAGAAGCGTGCTCGGGGGACGGCCGAACTGCTCGGCCTGCGCGCCGAGGTTGATCCGGCGCTCGCCGATCTGGACTGCGGGGCGTGGCGCGGCAATGTGCTTGGCGGAGTGCCGCCCGCCGATCTGGCGATCTGGCTGACCGACCCCACGCAGGCACCGCACGGCGGCGAGTCGGTGGTCGCGGTGGTGGACCGGGTGCGCACCTGGCTCGACGCGATCGCCGGTCGCCGAGGTCGGCTGGCCGCCGTCACCCATCCGGCCGTCATCCGCGCGGCCATCCTGGTGGCGCTCGACGCGCCGCCGAAGTCGTTCTGGCGCATCGACGTGGCTCCCGCCAGCCGCACGGTCATGCACTTGCGCGGACAAGCGTGGACGCTGCGGTCTACCGGGTAGGCGGGCCCACGGGCAGCAGGTCGAAGCCCTGGGTGGCGATGGATTGCAGCCACGTCGCGGCGGCGAGGCTGCGATAGGTGGGCCAGACGAGCTGGAAGCTCATCACCCAGCCCTGGCCGCTGCGGTCGCGGGCGTACCAGCTGAACGTCAGGTCGCCGGGGAGGTTGCCACCCTTGGCGGCGATGTAGGGGAACTTGGCTCGGTCGAGGTCGATACCCGGAGTGGCCGAGAGGATGTCGGCCACGGGTGCGGCGGGCCCGACGGCCGTGGCCTGCAGGGCCGCGTGCACCCGGCAGATGTCCATGGCGCTGCCGTACCACTCCGCGCCGTAGGGGGACGCCGGCGTGCGCGTCCGTTCCGGATCCGGATCGTAGGGCAGGACGTTCGTGGTCCGGAGCATCTCGGCGCGGCGCTGCGGGGGAGCCGTCTTCCATTCCTCCCGGACGTCGGGCCTACCCCAGCCGATCGAGAACAGCTCGTGGGCGGTGGGGAAGGGCGTCATCGACGCGGGATCGTGGTGACCCGCCGCGACGAGGGCGCGTTCCACCGCACCGGGACCCAGCCGTGCCATCAGCAGGTCGGTGGCCATGTTGTCGCTGGCCGAGATCATCTGTTGCGCAGCATCTCTGACGGAGACGTGTGCGCCGGGAGGCAGCTTGTCGAAGCCCGCCGAGCCGACGGCCTTGGCCTCCTTGGTGATCAGCAGCGGGTCGTCCCACTCGAGGGTCCCCGCGTTCACGGCACGGCCTACGGCCAACAGCACGTAGAGCTTGAATATCGATGCGAGAGGCAGGGATTCATCGACGTTGGTGCCCGCCACCCGGACGCATCCGCGGTCGGTCACCTTCGACGCCTGATAGGCGTAGTGCGCACCCGACCGGGTGATCTCGGCGTCGACGTCGGGCCACTGCCGGATCTTCGGCTTGACGACGGTGACCTCGAAGCGGTCCACCAGGCCAGACTCGCCGGTACGGAGCCGCACGTCCTCGGAGACGGCATAGGACGTCCGGACGTGCAGCGTGGCGTGGCCCGCGCCGATGTCGACACCGGTGACCGTGATGGGGCGGTCGGCCCACAGCCGGTCCATGGCACCGGTGACCGCCTCGACGATCTCGGGGTCGGCGAGCGTGCCCACCGTGACGGTGCCGATGGGCCAGTCGGAGTTGACCATGTCGAGGAGCTGCTTGGCACGCAGGCCCTGCGGGGTGTTGGTCCCGATGTGCGCGCCGTAGGCGGCCTCGGCGGGAGCCGGGCCGGTGTGTGCGCAGCTGCAGGCCAGGGTCGCGACGACCATCGTGGCGATCGAGGCTCCGATCGAACGACGCCGGACCCGGCCACTCCTAGGCAGCGCCGGTCCTCGAGACATCGAAGCCCAAGTCGCTATGCCTCCGAGCGCTGCACGTCGAGCACGACCTCGAACTCGAGCAGTGACGCTCCGGTGGCGACGGGGTTCGCGCGCTGACCGGCGTGCGCCTCGACGGCGGGTCCGCTGGCCCAGGCCTGGAACGCCTCTTCGGACTCCCACTGCGTGACGACGAAGTAGCGGTTCTCGCCCTTGATCGGGCGCAGCAGCTGGAAACCGAGGAAACCGGGCTGGCCGTCGACGGCATGGGCGCGGTTGGCGAAGCGCTTCTCCAACTCGGGGCCTGCGTCGGCCGGAACGTCGATCGCGTTGATCTTCACCACTGCGTTGGCGGGCATGGCCCCTAGGTTACCGCGCGGGTGGTTGGCAGTATTGCCGCCATGGGCGGCGGACTTCTCACCGACAGGGGCGGGCGGGGCGAGCCGGTGATCCTGGTGCACGGCCTGATGGGCCGCGGCAGCACGTGGCAGCGCCAGGTGCCGTGGCTGGCCGACTTCGGCCGGGTGTTCACCTACGACGCGCCGTGGCATCGCGGACGGGACGTCGCCGATTCGAGGCCCGTCAGCACCGAGACGTTCGTCGCCGACCTCGCCGACGCGGTGTCCGAGGTCGGCCGGCCGGTGACGCTGATCGGCCACTCGATGGGCGGACTGCACGCCTGGTGTCTCGCGGCGGCCCGCCCGGATCTGGTCACGGCGCTTGTCGTGGAGGACATGGCGCCCGACTTCCGGGGGCGGACGACCGGTCCGTGGGAGCCGTGGCTGTACGCGCTGCCCGTCGAGTTCACGTCGGAGGAGCAGATCGTCGAGGCGTTCGGTGACGTCGCCGGTCGCTACTTCGCGGAGGCGTTCGACCGGACGCCGACGGGGTGGCGACTGCACGGCCACACCGAGCGCTGGGTGGAGATCGCCGCGGAGTGGGGGACCCGGGACTACTGGCAGCAGTGGCGCGGCGTGGACGTGCCGACCCTGCTGGTCGAGGCCGCTGACTCGGTGACCCCGCCTGGGCAGATGCGCACCATGCACGAGACCGGCACCCGCACCACGTATCTGCACGTGCCGGGTGCCGGCCATCTCGTCCACGACGACAGGCCCGAGGAATATCGCGACGCCGTCGAGCAGTTCCTAGCGGCGTTCGCCCCTGGCGCCTGAGGCGGGCCAGGTCGGGCTCTGCTCGAACCGCGTGCGGGCGGCATCGGCGTCGTGTTCGATGCGGTGCCAGTCGGTGTCCTCCTCGACGCCGGCCAGATAAGACCGAACCGGGTCGCCGCGGTGCGATGCCCAGCTGAGGAGTGCGGCCACCGCGAAGGGCGCCGCGAGGATGAGGAAGGTCAGCAAGAAATCCATGGCAGTAATCATTCGCGCATTTAGAAACTGCCACTAGTGGCAGGACGGACGGCGGGGGATAAGATGCTGCCATGATCAAGAGCGTGTCAGCGCTGGTTATGGACGGGTTGGCCGTCTTCGAGTTCGGCGTGATCTGCGAGGTGTTCGGCATCGACCGGAGCAGCGACGGCGTACCCAACTTCGACTTCAAGGTGTGCGGCCCCGAACCCGGCAGGCCGGTGCGGACGTCGGTGGGCGCCTCGCTGACGCCGGACCACGGCTTCGACGACCTGATCGGCGCCGACCTGGTCGCCATCCCGGCCATCGGAGGCGGCGACTACCCGGAGGAGGCGCTCGAGGCGATCCGCACGGCGGCGGCATCCGGATCCATCATCCTCACCGTCTGTTCGGGCGCGTTCGTCGTCGGTGCCGCGGGCCTGCTCGACGGGCGCGCGTGCACCACGCACTGGATGCACGCCGACGAGCTGGCGCGGATGTACCCGACGGCGAGGGTCGACCGCAACGTGCTCTACGTCGACGACGGCAACCTCATCACCAGCGCGGGCACGGCCGCGGGCATCGACGCCTGCCTGCACCTGGTCCGCCGCGAACTGGGCAGCGAGGTCACGAATCTCATCGCTCGCCGCATGGTCGTGCCGCCGCATCGCGACGGTGGGCAGCGGCAGTACATCGATCAGCCGATCCCGGTCCGCTGCTCCGAGGGCTTCGCGCCCCACCTCGACTGGATTCTCGCCAATTTGGAGAAGCCCCACACCGTCACCACGCTGGCGCGCCGGGCGAGCATGTCCGCGCGGACGTTCGCGCGGCGGTTCGTCGAGGAGACGGGCCGCACCCCGATGCAGTGGGTCACCGATCAGCGCGTCCTCTACGCCCGCCGACTGCTCGAGGAGACCGATCTCGACATCGACCGCGTCGCCGACCGGTCCGGGTTCGGCACCGCAACCCTGCTGCGGCACCACTTCCGCCGCGTCATCGGCGTCACTCCGTCGGACTACCGCCGCCGGTTCTCGTGCGTGGATTGCGCTGAGACCGCTTAGGTTTCGTCACAGCGAGTAGACGTGCCAGGGTCCCGGCACGCCCTTGAGTTCGTGCTCCCCGCGGGGCGTGAAGTCGCGCCGCGACCCGGCGACGATGTCGCGCACGGTCGAGGACACCAGCACCTCGCCCGCACCAGCCAGCGCGCCGACGCGGGCGGCGATGTGCACGGCCATGCCCGCGATGTCGTCGCCGCGCACCTCGACCTCACCGGCATGCACCCCCACCCGGACGTCGAGGTCGAGTGAACTCACCGCGGCGACGATCGCCTGCGCGCAGTCGAGTGCGCCACTCGGGCTGACGAAGGTAGCCACGAAACCGTCACCGGCGGTGTTGATCTCGCGACCACGGAACCTGTCCAGTTCGTGTCGCACCGTCGCGTCGTGGTGGTCGAGCAGGTCCCGCCAGCGGTCGTCGCCCAGGAGTGCCGCCCGCGCCGTCGAGCCGACGATGTCGGTGAACACGATCGTCGTCAGCACCCGCTCGGCGTCGGCCTCGCTGCGGGCCCCCGTCACGAACTCCTCGATCTCGTCGAGTATCGGTGCGGTGTCGCCGATCCAGTACAGCGCGTCGGCGCCCTCGACCTCGACGTAGCGGGCACACGGGATGTGCTCGCCCAGGTAGCGGCCGTGCCGTACGTCGACGAACGCCGACCCGCTGCGGTGAATCACCAGGGTCGGCGCGGTGATGTCTGAAAGCTTGTGTCGCACATCGGCTTCGGTGAGCACCTGGCTGGACATCCTGGCCATGCTGGGGGAGGCGGCACGATTGCCCGCGTGGTCCCACCAGTTTCGGAACGCCCGGTCCGAGGCCACCGAGGGGGCGACCAGGCGCAGCATGTCGAACCCCTGCTCCACCGCGTCGGGTTGCAGCGCCACGGACGTGAAGGGGCTGACGCCGTCGGGCCGGGTGCCCGCCTCGTAGTCCAGCGCCCACTTCGCCCGCGCGCTCCCGTTGACGATCACGAGGTTGCTCACACGATCGGGATGGTCGGCGGCGAGCAGCAGTGCACTGACGGCCGTGAACCCCGAGCCGAGGACGGTGGCCCGTTCGCAGCCGATGGCGTCCATCACCGTGATGGCGTCCTCGGCCCAGCAGGACGGTGTGATGGTGTCGGCGGAGCCGATGCGCGACGACATGCCCATCCCGCGCTGGTCGAACCGGATCACCCGGCAGAACCCCGACAGTCGCCGGTAGAACCGGTACATCGCCGGTTCGCTGTCGATCGAGTCGATCGGGACGAACGGGCCCGGCATGACGATCAGGTCGAGCGGACCGTCTCCGAGCACCTGGTAGGCGATGTCGAGATCACCGCGCGACGCGTACCGAGTCCGCGGCGCCGCCGAACCCCGTCCTGCCACGGGTCAAGGCTAGTGCTCCGACGACCCGGCCGGGGGACGAACTAGCCGCCTTCTCCACTCAGGGCGAACAGCCCGTCGGGGGTCTGCTCGACGAGGCCGTCGGTCAACAGCGACAGCAGGGCGCGGTCACGCTGCACCGTGTCGGTCAGCCAGACCACGTCGAGTTCGGCGCGCGTGACGGGAGCGGCGTTGCCGCGCAACACGTCCAGCAACTTGCCGCGCACCTGGCGGTCGGTGCCCGCGAACCGCTGGACCTTGCGTGCCGGCTCGGTCGCCGCCGGGAAGCCCAGCGATCGCCACCGGCAGGAACCGAGCGGGCACAGTCCACACCGCGGCGACCGCGCCGTGCACACCACGGCGCCCAGTTCCATGAGCGCCACCGAGAACTCCGGTGCGCGAACGTCGTCGGGCAGCACGGCCTCGACGTCGGCGAGGTCGCGGACGCTCGCGGGGGAGTCGGCCCGGCCGTGCACCACCCGCGCGATCACCCGTCGCACGTTGGTGTCGACGACGGGCACCCGCCTGCGGTAGGCGAAGCACGCGACGGCACGCGCGGTGTACGTGCCGACGCCGGGGAGGGTGAGCAACGTGTCGACGTCGTCGGGCACCACGTCGCCGTGCTCCGCAGCGATGGTCGTCGCGCACTCGTGCAGCCGCTTCGCCCGTCGCGGGTAGCCGAGCTTCCCCCATGCCCGCAGGACGTCGGCAGCCGACGCCGCCGCGGTGGCCGACGGCGTCGGCCAGCGGGCAACCCAGTCGCGCCAGATGGGCTCGACCCGTGCGACGGGAGTCTGCTGCAGCATGAACTCGCTGACCAGGATCTGCCAGGCGCTGACGCCCGGTCGTCGCCACGGGAGGTCGCGCTGCTCGCGCCGGTACCAGTCGAGCAACTCGTCGGCGTCCACCGTCACGGTGAAACCTCGGGAGGGGTCGGGCAAGATGACAGCCATGCCGAACTCGAATCCAGTGAGCGCTTGGAAAGCACTACGCGAGGGTAACGACCGCTTCGTCAGCGGCACTCCCCAGCATCCCAGCCAGGGGATCGCCGATCGCGAGCGTCTCGTCGACGGCCAGAAGCCCACGGCGGTGCTGTTCGGGTGCTCCGACAGTCGGGTCGCCGCGGAGATCATCTTCGACCAGGGTCTGGGCGACATGTTCGTGGTGCGGACCGCCGGCCACGTCATCGACTCCGCCGTGCTGGGTTCCATCGAGTTCGCGATCGGCGTGCTCGGCGTGCCGCTGATCGTGGTGCTCGGCCACGACAGCTGCGGCGCGGTCAAGGCGACGTTGTCGGCCATCGACGAGGGCAGCGTGCCGGGCGGATACGTTCGTGACGTGGTCGAACGCGTGACGCCGTCGATCCTGGTCGGCCGGCGCGAGGGCCTGTCGCGGATCGACGAGTTCGAGGCCAAGCACGTCAACGAGACCGTCGCGCAGCTCAACGAACGCTCCACGCTGATCCGCGACGCCATCACCGCGGGCACCGTCGCGGTGGTCGGTGCGACCTACCACCTGTCCGACGGACGGACCGAACTGCGCGACCACATCGGCGAGATCGGCGAAGTCTGAGGGGCGACACGCCGCGCGAGGTCGGACGATAGGGCATGACCTGCCCTTACCGTTGAAATGTGCTGGAAGTAGAACCGCATGCCCCGCTCCCGCCGGAGATCTACCGGCGTCGTCGGATGCTCGCAATCGGGTTGGCCGCGCTCGCCGTCGTGATCGTCGTGGCGATCGTGTTCGGCCTCGTCTCGGCGTTCTCGGGCGACTCGAGCAGCGAACCGGCTTCCACCGACACCTCGGCCGCGGCCGGGCCGACACCCCTGCCTGGGGAGAACCCCGAGGTCAAGACGCCCGTCCAGCCGCCTGCCCAGCAGGCGCCTGCCCCGACTCCGACGCCGTCGGCCGCCGTGGTGCCACCTCCGGTGCTGCAGGCCGGCGAGGACTGCCCGGACTCCACGCTCGCGGTCAAGGGCATCACCAGCCAGCCGAACTACGTCATCGGCGATCAGCCGAAGTTCACGATGGTCGTCACCAACATCGGTCTGGTCGCCTGCCAGCGCGACGTCGGTGCCGCGGTCCTCGCGGCCTACGTCTACTCGCTGAACAACGACCGGCTCTGGTCGAACCTGGACTGCGCGCCCTCGAACGAGACTCTGGTCAAGACGTTCAACCCGGGCGAGCAGGTCACGACCGAGGTGACGTGGACGGGCATGGGCTCCGGCCCGAACTGCCCGCTGCCGCGTCAGGCGATCGGACCCGGCACCTACAACCTCGTGGTGCAGCTCGGCAATCTCAGGTCGGCGGCCGTGCCGTTCATCCTCGCCGAGGCGGCGCCCGCCGCGCCGGGTGAGGCACCCGCCGAGGCGCCCGTGCCCGCCCCTGAGGGCGAGGTCCCGGCGCCGGTCGGCTGAGCCCGCCCGCAGTCCGCACTTCGACGAACTGGAGCGTAGCGTCAACGGGCGCTGCGACGACGTGACTCTCCGGTTCGGCGCAGAAGATCCGCGCCGGCTCAGGCCAGCTGGTTGGCGATGGTCGACTCGGCGAGAGCCGACAGGCCCTCCCGGATGTGGCGGGCCCACATCGACCCGATGCCGTCCACTGACTGCAGGTCGCTGGCACTGGCCGCGAGGACGCCCTGCAGCGAGCCGAACGACCGCACCAGCAGGTCGACGTGCGCGAACTGCAGACGTGGGATGCCCGCCATCGCGCGGTAGCCCCGTGAACTCATCGCCGAGTCCTGCGCCTCGAGAGTCGACGGGTAGCCGAATACCCGTGCGAGCGTGGTGAAGTCGAGCAGTTCGTTGTCCGACAGCGCGTCGAGTTCCTCCAGCGTGGACGACACCTGCGCGGCGGTCGGCGGGTCGGGGTTCGCGTGATAGTCGCGCACGATGAGCTCACGCGCGGTGTCGTTGTCGCCGACGAGTTCCTCGAGCTGCAACTTGAGCTGACGACCGTCGGTGCCCAGTTCGACCACGTCGGCGTCGATCTCGAGGCTGATGCGGCGGACCATCTCGAGGCGCTGCACCACCGTCATCACGTCGCGGAGCGTGACGAAGTCCTCGATCTCGGCCGTCGACAGCTGGCGGTTCACCTCGTCGAGGCGCGTGGTGTACCGCTCCAGCGTCGCGATCGTCTGGTTGGTGCGGGACAGGATCGCCGCCGAGTCGGGGACCACGTGCCGCTCGCCGGCGACGTACACCGTCACGATGCTCATCGAGTGGCTGACCGAGATCACCGGGTAGCCGGTCTGGACGGCCGCGCGCTCCGCCGAGCGGTGCCGGGTGCCGGACTCCTCGGTCGGGATCGACGGATCGGGCACGAGTTGGACGTTGGCACGCAGGATGTGGGCGCCGTCGCTGGACAGCACGACCGCCCCGTCCATCTTCGACAGCTCGCGCAGCCTGGTCGGTGCGTACTGCACGTCGAGGGCGAAGCCGCCGTCGCAGATCGCGTCGACGCTGTCGTCGTAGCCGAGCACGATGAGGGCGCCCGTGCGGCCGCGCAGGATGCGCTCCAGGCCGTCGCGGAGCGGCGTCCCGGGCGCGAGCCTGCCGAGTGTCTCGCGCAGCGTGGGTCGGGCCAACTGCACCACGTTCCCGGTGCTGGTGCGGCCCGCCGCCCGCGCGCCGCCAGACTTCACGGCCATGGGCTCCTCCTCGGGTTCAGCCGCCTTCAGCCGCCGTCAACGACCATTGTGGGCGATCTGACGCATTGCGTGCAACGCACCGCCGAGGTCGTCGACCGCCTTGATGCGCAACCCGGGGGGAGCACCCGTCACGCCGGCGGGAACCACGGCACGCTTGAAGCCGAGCCTCGCGGCCTCGGCGAGTCTGCGGTCCATCCCCGTGACGCGTCGGATGTCGCCGGCCAGACCCACCTCCCCGATGGCGATCGCGTCGGCGGGCATCGGCAGGTCCTGGGCGGCGGACGCGATGGCCATCGCGATGGCGAGGTCGGCGGACGGATCGTTGAGCTTCATGCCGCCGACCGTGGACAGGTAGACGTCCGAGGAACCGAGGGGGAAGCCGGCACGCTTCTCGAGGACGGCGAGGATCATCGCGCTGCGCGACGAGTCGATGCCGCTCGTGGCACGCCGGGGGATGCCCGTCGTGGCCTTCGCGACGAGGGCCTGCACCTCGCCGATGAGGGGCCGCTTGCCGTCGAGGGTCACCGTCACCGCCGTCCCTGCGACCGGAGCGGGGCGCTGATCGCGGAACAGTCCCGACGGATCGGCGACGCCCTCTATTCCATTGTCGTGCAACTGAAAACACCCGACCTCGTCCGCTCCGCCGAAGCGGTTCTTGACCCCGCGCACCAGACGGAGGGTCGAGGATCGGTCACCCTCGAAGTGGAGCACGACGTCGACGAGGTGCTCCAGCGATCGAGGGCCCGCGATGGCGCCGTCCTTGGTGACGTGGCCGACGAGGATCATGGCCACGCCGTCGGGCCGGGTGGACCCCTTGGCGTACGCGGTGAGCGCCGTCGTGACCGCGCGCACCTGGGTGACGCCGCCCGTCACGCCGTCGGTCTCGGAGCTGGTCATGGTCTGCACGGAGTCGACGATGACGAGGCTGGGCTGCACCGCGTCGATGTGCCCGAGTGCGGTCTGCAGGTCCGACTCCGCGGCGAGGTAGACCTCGTCGTGGCTGCACCCGATGCGCTCGGCCCGCAGCCGGATCTGTCCGGCGGACTCCTCGCCGGACAGGTAGAGCGCGCGGCGGCCCGAGGTCGCCCAGCGGTGGACGACGTCGAGCAGCAGGGTCGACTTGCCCACGCCGGGGTCGCCCGCGAGCAGGGTCACCGAACCGGGCACCAGTCCGCCACCGAGGACACGGTCCAATTCGCCGATGCCGGTGGGGAAGTGGCGTGTCCTGCCGGGGTCGATCGAGCTGATCGGCACGGCGGGCGACGTGGGTGCGACGGACCGCCGGGCACCGGCCCCGCCGATGGTGGACAGCGCCGCGACCTCGTTGACCGTGCCCCAGGTGCCGCAGTCCGCGCAGCGTCCGACCCACTTCGCCGTGACGTGGCTGCACTCCGAACACCGGAACTGCGAACGTGCCTTGGAACCGCTTCGTGTCACGTCGTGACGCTATCCGGCGTCACCGACAGATGCGCTCAGGCGAGCTAGTGGCCGCCGCCCGTGTCGCCGCCCGCGGACCCACCGCCGGGCTCCGCGTCGCGGCGCGCCGTCTCGCCGGCTGAGATCGGCACGGCGATGGTCGACGAACCTGCCCTCTGGAACGTGAAGGTGAAGTCGTAGTTGATGCCGTTGGAGATCGGCTTGGTGAGTGCGACCGTGGCCTCGACGGTCCTGGCGTCCTCGACGGCGTCGAGCGGGCTCACCTGACCGTCGGGCGTGCCGACCACGAGCGTTCCACCGGCGGGGACGTCCGCGTTGCCCGTCACCGTCACCGTGCCCACGTCCGAGGTGATCGAGACCAGTCGGTCGGGATTCTCCGCCGAGCCGTTCACGGCGACGAAGATCAGCTCGGCCTCGGTGCCCGGTTCGACGGCGTCGGTCGTCTGCGGAGCACGGATGTGGAGGTTGCGCAGCGCGATCCCGTAGGTGGGGTCGCCGACGGATGCCGTGGTGCCGTTGACGGCAGGCATCTGCATGGCGGTCTGCGAGACCTGACCCGCGCCACACCCGGAGAGGAGCACCGCCGCGGTGAGGCCGCATGCGGCCAACCCCGAGGTGACGACGGTCGTACGGGATCGGGAGCGGTTCACTCATGCCTCCTGCTCGGGCCACGGCGGCCATGGGACGGTCGTCCGCTGCTTCGACTATGCAGAGTAGTAGGTGGCCGTCGGCAGCGGTAGCCGAGGTGGTGTCCGCGCGGCCGCCGGCCGGGACGACGGTCGGCGACGGCCGCCGAAACCGGGTGACGAGTACCGCCAATCGGGCTTCGGGGCGGCCGCGGACGCGGCGCGGTACCGCCGGTACGAGTTTGCCCGGGGGGCTTGCGGTGGCACGCTTTCGTCGCGCTGTCAACCCCTTGTCTTCACCAACGGTGCCCCTGACCTGCACCGTTGATCCGCGTGCCCTCTACCGACGTGTTAACATGGAGTCGTGAAAGGGGCTTCATTCTGATGATTTTCAAGGTCGGAGACACAGTCGTCTATCCACACCACGGTGCCGCGCTGATCGAGGCGATCGAGACCCGGACCATCAAGGGCGAGCAGAGGGAATACCTCGTCCTGAAGGTCGCGCAGGGTGACTTGACCGTCCGCGTTCCCGCAGACAACGCCGAGTACGTGGGTGTGCGCGACGTGGTCGGGCAGGAGGGCCTGGACAAGGTCTTCCAGGTCCTGCGTGCCCCGCACACCGAGGAGCCGACCAACTGGTCGCGCCGGTACAAGGCCAATCTCGAGAAGCTCGCCTCCGGTGACGTGAACAAGGTCGCCGAGGTCGTCCGCGACCTGTGGCGTCGTGATCAGGAGCGCGGGTTGTCCGCCGGCGAGAAGAGGATGCTGGCCAAGGCCCGGCAGATCCTCGTCGGTGAACTGGCGCTGGCGGAGAACACCGACGACGAGAAGGCGATGAACATTCTCGACGAGGCGTTGGCCGCTGCGTCCTGACGGAGACATCCGTCCGGGGCGGCCGTGAACTCCAGCGCCGTCCCTCGTGAGCTTCCGCATCGGGCAGGGCACTGACGTCCATCCCATCGAGGGTGGACGTCAGTGCCGTCTGCTGTGCCTCGTCTTCGACGACGCCGACGGCTGCGCCGGCCATTCGGACGGCGACGTCGCAGCTCACGCCCTGTGCGACGCTCTGCTGAGCGCGGCAGGTCTCGGCGATTTGGGCACGGTGTTCGGCACCGACCGGCCCGAGTGGCACGGCGTCAGTGGGGCGGACATGCTCCGCCACGTCCGCGGTCTCCTCGAGGGCGAGGGGTGGCGACTGGGCAACGCCGTCGTCCAGGTGATCGGTAACAGGCCGAAGATCGGGCCACGACGGGAAGAGGCGCAACGCGTGCTGTCGGACCTGCTCGGCGGCCCGGTGTCCGTGTCGGCGACCACGACCGACGGCCTGGGTCTCACCGGTCGCGGCGAAGGTCTGGCCGCCATCGCGACGGCCCTCGTGGTCGGCGATGACGATTAGCGCCGATCTGGCCGGTAAGCTGGCCCGTCGTGACTGATCACGCGGGGTTGCGCCTCCACGACACCATGACCGGTGGCGTGCGCGACTTCGTGCCTCTGCGCGAGGGACACGTCTCCATCTACCTCTGCGGGGCGACCGTGCAGGGGCTTCCCCACATCGGTCACGTGCGCAGCGGTGTCGCGTTCGACGTACTCCGGCGCTGGCTCACCGCCAAGGGCTACGACGTCGCCTTCATCCGCAACGTCACCGACATCGACGACAAGATCCTGAACAAGGCCGCCGACGCGGGCCGTCCGTGGTGGGAGTGGGCCGCCACCTACGAGCGTGCCTTCAGCGCCGCCTACGACGCGCTGGGGGTACTGCCACCGTCGGCCGAGCCGCGCGCCACCGGGCACATCACCCAGATGGTCGAGCTGATCGAGCGGCTGATCGAGCGCGGCCACGCCTACGCCAGCGGCGGCGACGTCTACTTCGACGTGCTCAGCCAGCCCGACTACGGCGTGCTGTCCAACCATCGCATCGACGACGTGCACCAGGGTGAGGGCACCGCCACGCTCAAGCGCGACCAGCGCGACTTCACGCTGTGGAAGGGCGCGAAGCCCGGGGAGCCGTCGTGGCCGACGCCCTGGGGTCCGGGCAGGCCGGGCTGGCACACCGAGTGCGTCGCGATGTGCGAGGCATATCTTGGGTCGGCCTTCGACATCCACGCGGGCGGGATGGACCTGGTCTTCCCGCACCACGAGAACGAGATCGCCCAGGCGACGGCAGCAGGCGACGACTTCGCCCGGTTCTGGCTGCACAACGGGTGGGTCACCCTCGGCGGCGAGAAGATGAGCAAGTCGCTCGGAAACGTGCTGTCGATCCCCGCCGTGCTTCAGCGGGTCCGGCCCGCGGAACTGCGCTACTACCTGGGCAGCGCGCACTACCGGTCGATGCTGGAGTTCTCCGAGAACGCGCTGGAGGACGCCGTCAACGCCTACACCGGCATCGAGGACCTGCTGCACCGAGTGCGCAGCCGCGTCGGCGCGGTGGTGCCGGGAGACTGGACGCCGAAGTTCGCGGCGGCGCTCGACGACGATCTCGCCGTGCCCGCCGCACTGGCCGAGGTGCATGCGGCGCGCGCGGAGGGCAACCGTGCGCTCGACGCCGGCGATCACGCGACGGCCATGACGCACGCGCGGTCGATCCGCGCGATGATGGGCATCCTCGGGTGCGATCCGCTCGACGAGCGGTGGGAGTCGCGCGACGAGACCTCGGCGGCGCTGGCCGCGGTGGACGAACTGGTGCAGTGGGCGCTGGTGCAGCGTGCCGACGCCCGCGCCAACCGGGACTGGGCGCAGGCCGACGAGATCCGCGACCGGCTCAAGGCGGCGGGCATCGAGGTCACCGACACCGCCGACGGGCCGCAGTGGTCGCTGTTGGACGGGACTGACAAGTGACCGACGAAGCAGGGCGACGGGACTGACGATGGCTGGTAATTCACAACGCCGCGGTGCCATCCGCAAGGAAGGCACCAAGAAGGGCCCGCAGGTCGGATCCGGCGGCCAACGCCGCCGCGGCCTCGAGGGCAGGGGCGCGACGCCGCCGGCGAGCGCGCGGCCGCATCACCCGGCGGGCAAGCGAGCTGCGAAGGTCGCCCGGTCCGCGCAGGGCCGGCAGAAGAAGACCGACGAGACCGAGGTCGTACTCGGTCGCAACCCGGTCGTCGAGTGCCTGCGGGCGGGCGTGCCCGCGACCGCGCTGTGGGTGATGCTCGGCGCGGAGTCCGACGAGCGACTCACCGAATCCGTGCAGCGGGCCGCCGATGCGGGCATCGCGATCCTCGAGGTGCAGAAGCACGATCTCGACCGCATGAGCAGCAATGGTCTGCACCAGGGCATCGCACTGCAGGTGCCGCCCTACGAGTACGCGCACCCCGACGACATGCTCGCCACGGCGCTGGCCGATTCGACGCCCGCGATGCTCGTGGCGCTGGACAACATCTCCGACCCGCGCAACCTCGGTGCGATCGTGCGCTCGGTGGCGGCGTTCGGTGGGCACGGCGTGCTGATCCCGCAGCGGCGGTCGGCGTCGGTCACCGCGGTGGCGTGGAGGACCAGCGCCGGCGCCGCCGCTCGACTGCGGGTCGCGCGGGCGACGAATCTGACTCGGACGCTGCAGAGTTGGGCCGACGCAGGCCTTCAGGTCGTCGGTCTGGACGCCGGTGGTGACACCGAACTCGACCAGCTCGACGCGACCGGTCCGACGGTGGTCGTCGTCGGGTCCGAGGGCAAGGGGTTGTCGCGCCTGGTGCGCGAGAACTGCGACGCCATCGTGTCGATCCCCATGGCCGGTCCCACCGAGTCGCTCAATGCGTCGGTGGCCGCGGGCGTGGTGCTCGCGGAGATCGCGCGCCAGCGCCGCTACTGAACGCCCCACCCCTCCGGCGAGCGTGCGTCACTTCTTCGGCGAGCGTGCGTGTCTGTTGGCGACACGCCGGGTCGAGACCAAACTTTGCGCACGCTCGCCGACACAGAGCTAGACGCCCAGCACCTCGACCGACGCCCACAGCCCGAAGACGCCGAGGAGCAGCGTCGCCGGGACGGTGACCAGCCCGACGCGGCCGAACTCCAGGAACGGCGCGGGGATGCCCTCGCCGTGGACGACGTTGCGCCACAGCAGGTTCGACAGCGAACCCGGGTACGTCAGGTTGGGGCCGACGTTGACGCCGATCAGCACGGCCAGCACGGCGGCGGGACCGGCCGCAACGACCAGCGGTAGCAGCACCAGCACGGCGGGCAGGTTGTTCACCACGTTGGACAGCAGCGCGGCGACCGCGGCGATCCCGAGCAGGGCCGGGAAGGACGTGCCGAGCGGCAGCACGTCGCGCATCGCGGTGTCCAGGCCGTGGCGCATCACGCCGGTCACCACCACGCCGAGGCAGAGGACGAACGCCAGGAACGGCACGTTGGTCGAGCGGGCGAGGTCGGTGACGGTGGTGTTCCGCCGGATCAGGGCGCGGACCGCGAGCACCACGGCGCCACCGAGCGCCGCCCAGGCCGGCGACGCGCCGAGGAGGGACACGACCGCGAACCCGACCAGGGTGAGACCCAGGACGACGAGCACGAAGACCGGCGTCTCGGCCGGCGGCGGCGCCGTGTCGCCGGTCGGGGCGACGGCGAGCTCACGTCGGAAGAAGAGCCGCAGGAGTATGAACTCGCCGGCGATCACCAGCAGCCACGGCAGCGTCATGATCGCGGTGAAGTGCGCGAACGTCAGGCCGGCGGTGGTGAACGCCAGCAGGTTGGTGAGGTTGGAGACCGGCATCAGCAGCGACGCGCTGTTGGCCAGGTGCGCGGTGGCGTACGCGTGCGGGCGAGACGGAACGCCGAGCGTGCGCGCGGTGGCGAGGACGACCGGCGTCAGCAGCACGACGGTCGCGTCGAGGCTGAGCACGGCCGTCGTGACCGCGGCGATGACGAACACCGTGACGAGCAGGCGCCGCGGGTCACCGGCACTCCGCCTGGCCATCGCGACGCCTGCCGCGTGGAAGAGTCCCTCGTCGTCGCAGAGCTTGGCCAGCACCAGCACCGCGGCGAGGAACCCGACGACGGGGAGCAGATCCAGCACCTCCGCCCACGCGTCCTTCGGCGTGACCACCCCGGCGGCGATCAGGAGGCCCGCGGCGGGGACCGCGGCGACGGCCTCGGGCAGGTTGCGCGGCCGGATCAGCGCGAACAGCAACACCGCCGCGAGCGCGAGCAGCGCCAGCGTCAGGTCCACGGATCGCAGCGCTCCCACAGGGTGGGCAGGTGCAGCGGTACGTCGTCCTCGCGTGCCAGCCGGGTCAGCACCCGCATCGACGCGTTCATGTCGTCGCCTGCGTAGGGCAGCGCGCGCAGCGGCTGGTGCAGCGGGCGGAAGAAGTCGTCCCAGTGGATCAGCACCACGCGTCTGGCGCCGACGGTGCGCACCGTCTCGTTCCAGTAGTCGGTGACGTACCGCTCGGACTGCAGGCCGAGTTGACCGATGCCGAGGTAGGCGACGTCGGCGCGGTGTCCCGTCAGCGCACCGGGCACGAAGCCCGCGCTGCCGACGACGAGCATGGTCCGAGCGGTCGGGCGGTGCGCGATGAGCGTCGACCAGGATTCCCCGCAGCGGTATGCGGCCGCCTTGACCGGCGGGACGACCGGGCGGGTGACGGGGCCGGGGAAGCGATCTGGCGGGCAGTGGTCACCGATCACGAGCGTCACGTCGAACGCCCCGAGTCGTAGTGCGGTGCCGGGTGTCGCGACGACGATCCGATCCTCGGTCAGGCCACCGCCGCGTCCGACGTTGGCGGTCGAGGTGCCGCCGACGAGTGTCGCGCCGGTCCGGGCGGCGACGACGGCACTGTCCATCGCGTGGTCGAAGTGGGTGTGGACGGGTAGGACCGCGGCGAGGCGTTCGACGCCGAGACGCGCGAGGCTGCCGTCGATGCGGGGTCCCGACGGCGCCAGCTTGCGCGTCCCGACGGCCACCAGACCTGGCCGGGAGAAGAAGCCGTCGGTCATGATGGCGGACTCGCCGTCGTCGACGAGCAAGGTGGTGACGCCGGCCCAGGCGACGGTCAGGGGCGCGCCGGCCGCGGCCGGTGGGGCGTCGAAGCGCGCCGCGTGGTCGGCGAGGTCGGGCCTGCCGAGCTTGAGTCGCATCAGACGAACCCCTCGAGTAGGACGCCGTCGTCGAGCAGGCGTTGGCGGACGGCGTGGGCGATCTGAACCGCGCCGGGTGAATCACCGTGCACGCAGACCGATTCGGCGGTGATCGCGACGGTGGATCCGTCGACGGCGGTCACCCGACCGTGCTGGACCATGGTCGCCACGCGATCGGCGATCGCGGCGACGTCGTGCAGGACGGCACCCTCCTCGCGTCGCGACACCAGGGTGCCGTCGGGCGTGTAGGCGCGGTCGGCGAATGCCTCGGGGACGGTCCGCAGTCCGAGGTGCTCGGCGGCGGCGAAGAACGCGGATCCGGCCGGCCCGAGCACCGGCAGCGCGGGGTCGACGGCGTGCACCGCCGCTGCGACCGCCTCCGCTTGACCGGCGTCGGTGACGATCGTGTTGTACAGCGCGCCATGGGGTTTGACGTAGGTGACCGTCGATCCCGCAGCACGGGCCAGAGCCTGCAGCGCGCCGATCTGATAGACGACGTCGGCCACGAGGTCCTCGCGGGAGACGTCGATGAACCTGCGGCCGAAGCCCGCGAGGTCGCGGTAGCCGACCTGCGCCCCGATCCGGACTCCGCGGGCGACGGCGGCGCGACAGGTACGGCTCAGCCCGGCCGGGTCGCCGGCGTGGAACCCGCAGGCGACGTTGGCGCTGGTGACCACGTCGAGCATCGCCTCGTCGTCGCCGAGCCGCCACGCGCCGAACCCCTCTCCGAGGTCGGCGTTGAGGTCGATGGTCGCCGGTGTCACGCGGGTCAGCCTACGGCCGGCCGATCCGACCAGCCGTTCTCGGTGACGAAGTCGGACAGCGGCCGTCCGGACGTCCACCGTTCGATCTCGAGAACGGGCCGGGTGGGAAAGTCGGGTACCGGTCCGAGGCACAGCACCGCAACGGGTTCGGCGTCCTGGGGCATTCCGAGCAGCGCGGCCAGACGGGCCGGATCGAAGATCGACACCCACCCCAGACCCAGCCCCTCGGCACGCGCGGCGAGCCACATGTTCTGGATCGCGCACGACACCGACGCGAGGTCCATCTGCGGCATGGTCCGGCGGCCGAAGACGTGCCGTGACCGGTCGTCGCCGAGGGCGACGATCAGGAGTTCCGCGCACTCGAGGATGCCCTCGACCTTCAGCGCGAGGAACTCCGCGCTGCGCGCGCCGAGCGCCTGGGCGGTGAGGCGCCGCTCGTCGTCGACGATGGCGTGCACGTCGCGGCGCACGACGTCGTCGGTGATCCGGATGAACCGCCACGGCTGCATCAGTCCGACGCTGGGCGCGGCGTGGGCGGCGGCGAGCAGGCGGGCGAGCACGGCGCCGTCGACGGTGCCGCCGGGCACGAACCGGCGCATGTCGCGGCGTTCGGCGATCGCCCGGTAGACGGCGCGGCGTTCGTCGTCGGTGAAGGCGTGATCGGACATCGCGGCCAGCCTAGGTGGCAGCATGACCGGGTGACCTCGAACCGTGCCGACGTTCTGATCACCGCCGCCGACCTGCGCGCTCTACTCGCGGATGGCGCCGCGACCGTCCTCGACGTGCGGTGGCAGTTGGCCCGCCCCGACGGTCGGGCCGACTACGAGACCGGCCACGTGCCCGGCGCGGTCTACGTCTCACTCGACGACGACCTGACCGACCACGACGTGCCGGGACGTGGCAGGCACCCCTTGCCGTCTGGGGCGGCGGTCCAGGCGGCAGCGCGACGGTCGGGCATCCGGTCCGACGTCCCCGTGGTGGTCTACGACGATTGGAATCGCGCCGGATCCGCCCGCGCGTGGTGGGTGCTGACCGCGGCCGGCATCCCTGCGGTGCGGATCCTCGACGGCGGGCTGGCGGCGTGGCGGGCCGCCGGCGGTGAGATCGAGACGGGCTCCGGCTCGGCGGAGCGCGGTGACGTCACCGTCGGCCACGACGATCTGCACGCCGGTGCGCTACCGACGATCACCGCCGACGACGCGGCCACGACGGGTGGACTGGTCGACGCCCGTGCCCCGGAGCGGTTCCGCGGCGAGGTCGAGCCGATCGATCCGGTTGCCGGACACGTGCCGGGAGCGGTGAACGTGCCCAGCACGTCGGTGCTCGACGAGGACGGCACCTTCCTGCCGGACGGTGATCTGCGCGCGATGCTTGCCGCCGCGAACGCCGCGTACTGCGGGTCGGGTGTGACCGCATCGGTGGTGGTTGCGGCGTCCGCGGCGATCGGCAGGCCGCTGGCACTGTTCCCGGGGTCGTGGTCGCAGTGGTGCGCAGAGCCGGATCGGCCGGTCGCAACGGGTTACTGACGCGTTACGAAGGACGGCGTCGTGTTTGTCCGCCGTTTCTTTGGGCACCTAGAGGGAACCATGGCACCTGATCTGCGGCGCGCCACTTCGTGGCGTCCGCGCGCGTCTGCCGCAAGCGTGGCAACGCCGGCCGACTTCGCCAACGGGTCCCGGGCCGGGTGTGACGATGCCCGTCCATCGCGGTCGGTCCGGTGACGGCCGGTCTGGGTGACGCCGCCCGGGGGGTGGGCCTGCAGACGGTGTTCCAACCGATCGTGACGCTGCCCAGCCAGGAGATCATCGGGTACGAGGCGCTGGCTCGGTGGCCCGCACATCCGCGACTGTCGCCGTCGGCGGTGTTCGCGCACGCCCAGTCGGAGGGTCTGTTGGCCGACCTCGACGCACTCTGCATCGACCGGGCGGCGTCGATGGCGTTCGACGGCGAGTCGACCCCGGGCATGCTGCTGGCCATCAACGCAGAGCCCGCGGTGGGTCCCGGCGGCGATCCGAGCGATGCGCTGGCCAAGGCGGCCCATGAATTCGCCGTCGTCATCGAGTTGACCGAGCGGGGTCTCCTGTCCCACCCGCACGCGATGCTGCGGAAGGTCGCGGCGCTGCGCGCCGACGGCTTCGCAATCGCGCTGGACGACGTTGGCGCACATGCTGATTCGTTGGCGCTACTCGACGTGCTGTCCCCGGAGATCATCAAGTTGGACATGGCGCTCATCCAGGGGCAACCGGATGGGTCGCAGGCCCGCACCCTCGCCGCGGTGATGGCGCACCACGAACGCACCGGGTCGATCATCGTCGCCGAGGGGATCGAGACCGACGAGCACCTCGAGCAGGCGCTCGCGTACGGGGCGGAACTCGGACAGGGTTACCGGTTCGGCGTGCCCAGCGCACTCGAGTTCCAGTCCGCGCGGTGGTCGGGTCCCACGTCCCAGGCGCCGGCGAAGCTACCGGCCACGCCGTCGATCTTCGAGTTGGTCACCGACGGACTGCCGAAGCGGGTGGTGCGCAAGGACACTCTGCTCGCCTTCACCCGGCAGATCGAACGCCTCGCGGGCGCGGCGGACAGCCCGCCCATGATCCTGACGACGCTGCAGCACGTCCGGTACTTCTCGGGGGCCACCGAGGCGACGTATCGCCGGTTGGCCGAGACCAGTCCGCTGGTGGCAGTGTTCGGTCAGCTCGTGCCGGAGGACATCCATCCCCGCATCCGCGGCGTGGACCTGGTGGCCGGGGATCCGCTCTGTCGGGAGTGGGCGCTCGTGATCCTCGGGCCGGACTGCAGCGCGGCGCTGATCGCCCGGGAGTGGGATGAGCCGGACTCGTCGGAGGACGACGGGGACCGGCGCTTCGACATGGCCATGACGTTCGACCGGTCCCGGGTCACACTGGCGGCACGGATGCTGCTGGACCACATGCCGTGAGGCGTCAGCGGCTCCGCTTGTGTGCGGACTCGTAGGCGTCGATCACCGCGGCCGGGATACGCCCGCGTGCGCTCACCTCGTGCCCGTTGTCGGTCGCCCAGCCGCGGATGGCCGCCGTCGAGTCCCGCGCGGGAGCGGTCGAACCGCGCCTGCTCGACTTCGACTTCCGGCCGCGTGACGTCTTGCGCGGCGGACCCGAGGCGGCGGTGGCCGCCTCGATGTAGGGCTTGAGCGCCTTCTCGAACTTCGCGATGTTCGCGTTGCTCAGGTCGATCGTGTATTTCGTTCCCTGGAAGGCGAAGTCGACTGTTCCGCCGGCGCCGTCGACGATCTCGGACTGGTCGAGGTCGTCGAGCAGCTGACGAACGATGCGTTCGGCCACGTTGGTTCCTTTGGTCGTGGTTGTCGCAACACTATAAGCCGACCTGGTCAGTCCAACGTGACACCGTGGCCGTCGAGTTTTCGGAGCACGCCGTCGACGACCGTCGGGTCCATCCCGGGTTCGGCGCGGGCCCCGACCACTGCCTCCCGCGCGGCGGTCAGTGCCTCGCTCTCGAGTTCGGTTGCCCGCCAGACCCGTTCGCTGTCCGAGGCGTCCCGGCCCGTCGTGTCGACACGCGGTTCGGCGTCGTCGTCGAAACCCATCTTGCGCCACACCTTCTCCAGGCTCTGCAGGGCCTCGTCGGCGATCCCGTCGTCGACGTCGTCGTCCCGCCGGATCTCCTCGAGCCGTCCCCGCCCGGCGTCGCGGGCGCGAGACGCGAGGTCGTGCTCCATGTCGGCCTCCTGGTCCGGGGACCTGTGCACCCCGAGGCGTCGGACCAGGAGGGGCAGCGACGGGCCCTGCAGGAGCAGGGTCACGACGATCACCACGAAGGCGACGAAGATCAGCCGGTCATGCTCGGGGAAGTCGGCGGGGAGTGCGAGGACCGCAGCCAGCGTCACCACGCCTCGCATCCCGGCCCACGACGCGATCGTCCGCTCCCGCCAGCCCACCGGTTCGGCCCCGGGATCCCGTCGCGCCCGCAGCCTCTGGTCGATGGCGGCGACGGGGAAGATCCAGAGGAACCGGATCACGATGACGAGGGCGGTGATGACGAGGGCCTGCCCGACGAGTGCGCTCAGGTCACCGGGTACCGCGTCGGCCACGGCACGCAGTTCGAGACCCACGAAGGCGAAGGCGGCGCCGGTCACGAGCAGTTCGATGATCTCCCACGCCGTTTCGGAGACCAGACGGGTCTGGGCGGACTCGGCGTCCGCGTAGCGACTCATCGCCAGGGCCAGCGTGACCACCGACAGCACGCCGCTGCCGTGCGCGGCATCGGCTGCTCCGTAGGCGGCGAAGGGGACCAGCAGCACCAGTGCGCTGCCCGCGGGGTGGGCGGGCAACCGGGTGAGCAGCCAGCGGATCGAGACTGCCAGTGCGAGCCCGACGCCGATGCCCACGACCACCGACAGCGCCAGGCGGCCCGCGGCACCCCCGGGCGACACCGATCCCGTGAGGGCGCCTGCGACGGCGACCTCGTACAGGACCAGGGCGGTGGCGTCGTTGGACAGCCCCTCCCCCTCCAGCGTGGTGCGCAGTCGACGGGGAAGCCGGAGTTCCCGCGCAGCGACCGTGGCGGCCACCGGATCAGGTGGGGCGACCGCTGCGCCGAGCGCCACTGCGGCCAGCAGTGGCAGGCCGGGGACGAGCGCCTGCAGCGCGAAGGCGACCGAGAACGCGGTCACGCCCACCAGGGCGATCGCCAGTAGTCCGATCGCGCGGCGGTTGTCGAGGAACTGGCGCCACGACGTGCGCCGGGCGGCGGCGAACAGGAGCGGCGGCAGCACCAGCGGCAGGATCAGGTCGGGTTCGATCGACGGCGTCGGCAGGCCCGGGACGTAGGCCACGGCCAGCCCGAGGGCCAGCAGGAGGACGGGGTAGGGCAGCCTGATCCGGTCCGCGACCGGTGCGAGCAGCACGGTGGCCGCGAACAGGGCGAGCAGGAGCGTCAGCTGCGCCATGGGACCTCGAACACCGGGCAGTCCTTACCCGTGGCCGTCGGGTGCAAACGCGGTCGCCGGACGGAAGCGGTCCGATTCGTCCGATCGTATTGGAAACGGTTATCGTTATCGCCATGTCGATCGCGACCCGTCTTGCCGTCACACTCCTCGCGGCACCCCTCGTCCTCGCCGGGTGCGCCGGCAGCTCCGACGACGCCGGGGCGTCCTCAGCACCCGCCGATGCGGCACCCTGCCCCACCACGCCGGTCGAGGTCGTCGTGAGCGTCGACCAGTGGGGGGACGTGGTCCGCGACCTCGGGGGCGCGTGCGCGAAGGTGACGACGCTGCTCGCCAGCTCGTCGGTCGACCCGCACGACTATGAGCCGTCCCCGGCCGACGCCGCGAAGTTCGCGGGTGCCCAGCTGGTCGTCGTCAACGGCGGTCACTACGACGAGTGGGCCGCCAAGCTCGCGGCGGGCTCGGCGCCCGAGGCGCCGATCGTCGACGCCGTTCTGCTCAGCGGCGGCGAGGCGGGCCACGACCACGATCACGACGAGGCGGGCCACGACCACGATCACGCGGCCGAGGGCAACCCCCACGTCTGGTACAGCCCTACCGCCGTCACCGGTGTCGCCGACGCCGTGACCTCCAAGCTGACCGAACTGGCCCCCGACGCGGCGGACTACTTCGCCGAGCGGCGGGGCGCGTGGACGGAGTCGATGAAGCCCTACGACGCCGCCATCGCGGCCATCAAGCAGGGCGCGACGGGCAAGACGTACGCCGCCACCGAGAGCGTCTTCGACGACATGGCCGCCGCCCTGGGCCTGAGGAACGGGACGCCGCAGGGGTACCAGACCGCGTCGAGCAACGAGGCAGATCCGTCGCCCGCCGATCTGGACGCCTTCCTCACCGTGCTCCGCGACAAGCAGGTCGACGTGCTGATCTACAACACCCAGACGGAGGGTTCGGTGCCCGAGCAGATCCGCCAGACGGCGGAGTCGGCGGGCGTTCCGGTGGTCGAGGTGACCGAAACGGTGGCGCCGGGCACCGATTCGTTCGAGGCTTGGCAGGTGGCCCAACTGACCTCCCTCGCCAAGGCGCTCGGTGTCGCCGTCTGACGCCGCGCCGGAACCATCCGGACCCGTCGACTCCGCCGGCCTCCCCGCGCTGACCCTCGACGACGTCAGCGTCGTCCGGGGCGGCCGGCTGATCTGGTCGGAGGGCACGTTCGACGTGCCGACGGGCGGAATCATCGCCGTCATCGGCACCAGCGGATCGGGCAAGACGACGCTGCTGCACGCCGTGCTCGGCATGATCCCCACCGCGTCCGGCGAGATTCGGGTCCTCGGTGAACGGCCTGGCGCGACGACCGGCCTGATCGGCTACGTCCCGCAGAACTACGCCGCCGCCGCGGGTAACGCGATCCGGGCACGGGACGCCGTGATGCTCGGATTGACCGGCAACCGTTGGGGTTTCGGTCGCGCGAACGCAGAACAGGCGAGGCGGGTCGAGGACATCCTCGCCGCGGTCGACGCCGGCGAGTTCGCCGACCGGCGGCTCTCGCAGCTGTCCGGCGGGCAACGTCAGCGCATCGCCATCGCGGAGGCACTGGTCGGGCGGCCGCGCCTACTCATCCTGGACGAGCCGCTGACCTCCCTGGACGTCCGCAACCAGCGCGGCATCGTGCGGCTGCTCGCCAAGATCCGCGACGAGTTCGGCGTCACCATCCTCGTCGTCGCGCACGACCTCAACCCGCTGCTGGAGATCCTCGACGGTGCCATCTACCTGCTCGACGGGCACGCCCACTTCGACACCATGGACGAAGTGGTCGACGAGCAGCTGCTCACCCACCTCTACGGCACGTCCATCCAGGTGGTGCACACCCCGCAGGGCGAGCTCTACATGCGGAGCGTCTAGATGACGACGACGGTGCTCGCGCTGGGCTATCAGGACAACTGGATGCAGATCCTCGCGTCGGCGTTCATGCGCAACGCCCTCATCGGCGGCACCCTCGTCGCGCTGGCCGCCGGTTTGATCGGCTACTTCATCATCGTGCGGAACAGCGCCTTCGCCGCACACGCGTTGGCGCACATCGGCTTTCCCGGCGCAACCGGTGCGGTCCTGGTCGGAGTCCCCGTCACGGCGGGCCTGGCGGTGTTCTGCATCGGAGGAGCGCTCGTCATCGGTGCGCTGGGCAAGCGCGCCGACGAGCGGGAGGTGGCGACCGGTACCGTGCTCGCCGCGGCGACCGGCCTGGGCCTGTTCTTCAGCTCGTTGGCGACCAGGAGCAGCAGCACGGTGACCAACGTGCTCTTCGGCAATCTGCTGGCGGTCACCCACCAGCAGCTCGTCACCTTCGGCGTCGGCCTCGCGGTGATCGCTGCGGTGATGGCGGTCGTGTACCGGCCGCTGCTGTTCGCCTCGGTCAACGCCGAGGTCGCCGAGGCAAGGGGAGTCCCGGTCCGCGCCCTCTCGGTGGTGTTCATGGTGCTGCTCGGGCTGTCGATCACGATGGCCGTGCAGGCCGTGGGAACGCTGCTGCTGTTCGCGCTGGTCGTCACGCCCGCCGCGACGGCGATCATGCTGACCGCCCGCCCCGGGCTCGCGATGGCCGTATCCACCGCGATGGCCGTGGCCTCGGTGTGGTTGGGACTCGCCGTGTCGGCCATGTTCAACGTGCCGCCGAGCTTCGTGATCACCACGATCGTCACCCTCGTCTGGCTCGTCGTGTGGGTCGTCGCGAAGCGGACGCGCACCACGCCGCGGGTCGCGTCGTCGCACGGCGCCACCGGCGCGGACGTCTAGCCGACCGACGGTGCGAAAAGCCTGACGGTGACGACGCCGGAGCCGACCCGCTAGCGTCATGGAGCATGTCCCGAGGTCCAGCACCCCGACGGCGGGCGACGCTCGCCTCACTGGCCGCTGAACTCAAGGTGTCCCGCACCACGATCTCGAACGCCTACAACCGCCCGGACCAGCTGTCCGCGGACCTCCGCGACCGGGTGCTGGCTGCGGCCAAGGAGATGGGTTACCCAGGACCCGATCCCGTGGCGCGGTCGCTGCGCACGCGCCGGGCCGGCGCGGTGGGACTGATGATCACCGAGCCGCTCAACTACTCCTTCAGCGATCCCGCGGCGCTCGACTTCGTCGCCGGACTCGCCGAGTCGTGCGAAGAGGCCGGTCAGGGGCTGCTGCTGGTGGCCGTGGGGCCCAACCGAACCACCGGCGAGGGCACCGCAGCCGTCCTCGCCGCGGGCGTCGACGGATTCGTCGTCTACTCCGTGTCCGACGACGATCCCTACCTTCCCGTCGTGCAGCAGCGTGCGCTGCCGCTCGTCGTCGTCGACCAGCCGAAGGACGTCGCGGGTGCCTCGACCGTGGGCATCGACGATCGCGCCGCGATGCGCGAGCTGGCGGACTACGTCGTCGGCCTGGGGCACCGCGAGATCGGGCTGCTGACCATGCGTCTCGGCCGCGAATGGGCGCACGGCGCCACGCCATCCGCCGTCGCCGACCCCGACCGCGACCACTTCGGCGTGCAACGCGAACGCGTCCAGGGGGTGCGCGACGCGATGGCCGCAGTGGGTCTCGACCCGCGCTCACTCGTCGTCGTCGAGAGCTTCGAGCACCTCCCGACCTCCGGAGGCGCGGCGGCGGAGGTGGCGCTCGAGGCCAACCCCCGGATCACTGCGCTGATGTGCACGGCCGACGTGCTCGCGCTCTCGGCGATGGATCACCTACGGGCCCGGGGAATCTACGTGCCCGGCCAGATGACGGTCACCGGGTTCGACGGCATCCCCGACGCTCTGTCGCGCGGGCTGACGACCGTGCGGCAGCCCAGCATGGAGAAGGGCAGACGGGCGGGGCGGCTGCTGAACGACCCACCGCGATCGGGCCTGACCGTCGACGAGGTGCTCGAGACCGAACTCATCCGTGGCCGGACGTCGGGAGCGCCCGCCTAGATCGACGTGATCGGAGTGGTGGCGCGCCACTCGTCGAGCATCGGTCGCATCCCGTCGGCGAGCATGGGCAGCTCCGGCGCCATCGCCATGGCCGCGACCATGGCGAGCCGGCCGGCGGTCTCCGTCACCCTCGCGACCCGCGGATCGACCCGGCGCAGGCCCAGTTCGGTTGCCGCGCGGTCGTAGGCCGCCACCGCGTCCGGACCCACCATGACCAGATCCGACTCGACGGCGCCCAGGGTGACGAGTTCGAAGTCCGACCACAGGTCACCCGAGGACGTACTGATCATGTTGTGGTACGGCGCATCTCCGTGAATGGTCTGGAGGTCGACGCCGGGGAACGCCGACTCGAAGCCCGCTCGGGACGTCAGCGCCGGTGCCACGACGTCCCATTCCCGCCGAGCCCGTTCGACGTCGGCACCCGGGACCAGGTCCGGCATGTCGCGCAGGGCGGCGAGCCCCTGGGGGACGAACGTGCCGAACGGCACCCAGAAGCCGAGATCGTCGCCGTCGTAGTCACGCAACGCCGAATGCAGCCGCGCGACCTGCCCGACGCGTGTCGGCAGGTCCGGCTCGACGCCGCTCGACTCGGTCACGAACTGCCAGAACGTCATCGAGAAACCCTCGCGCCGAACGGGTTCGCGAGGTACCAGCGGGCTCGGCGCCACCACGGGATGTCCCCGGTCGGCGAGCCAGCCCGCCACGGCCAGCTCCGAACGCTGCTGCGCCGTCTGCGCTTCCGGATCCGAGGCGTACGACGGGGGCAGCACCGTCGGCACCCGCACGACCACTGGGCTGGGGAGCAGGTGCACGACCACGGAGAACACGTCGTACAGGACCCGCGGTTCGTCGACGGTCAGCCCGAGTGCGCGGCCGGCGTTCGCGGCCGCGGCCACCGCGCGCCGCGTGCGGTCGGCCAGGTCGTCGGAACTCAGCACCGGACCCGGGTCACCTCCGGGCGGCGAGCACGTACGCCAGCACCTCGGCGACGTCCTCAGGCGAGGAAATCCGGTGAGCCGCCAGCGTTTCTCCCGGACCGACCTTGATCCCGACGTCACCGGCACGCATGCGCCGGAAGGCGTTCTCGTCGGTGACGTCGTCGCCCAGGAACACCACCGCGGTCGCCTCGGCCTGCTCGCGCAACGTGTCCACGGCCTCGCCCTTGTCCGTGCGGACGACCGCGAACTCGAGGACGGCCTTGCCCTCGGTGACGTGGGCGTCCCAGGTCTTCGCGGCCACCCCGGCCTCCTCGAGCGCCGCCTCGGCGTCGGCCGCGCTGGCGTTGCGCACGTGCAGCGCCGCGCTCGCCGGTTTCGTCTCGACGGTCACGCCCGGCTTGCCCACCGAGATCGTCTGCAGTTCGGCGACGATGCGCGCCAACAGTGCGTGGTCGAACTGCTGGTCGAAACCACGAACTCTCCCCGAGTCGCTACGCTCCGGCCCGCTGGTGCCGAACTCCGCGCCGTGACTCCCCACCAGATGCACCGTCGGCGGTAGCGCGGACAACTCCCGCAGCACCTCGAGGGCACGACCGGACACCAGCGCGACCGTGGTGTCGGGGACGTCGGCGAGGGCCACCAGCGCCTCCGCGGCGGCCGGGAGCGCACGAGCGGCGGACGGGTCGTCGACGATGGGCGCGAGCGTCCCGTCGAAGTCCGAAGTGACGAGCAGGCGCGGGGTGCCGGCCACCTCGTCGAGGGCGCGGGTCAGATCGGTCGAGAGCACGGATACATCCTCGCGGGTGCGCTCCGGCTCAGATCTTCGGGTGCTCGCCGTCGCCGATCAGGAGGCGCACGGCGAGGTCGAGGCGCTTGCTGACGTCGGTGGCCGAGGCGCGACGAGTGAGCCAGGCCAGCAGGTTCGACAGCCACACGTCCGAGATGACGCGGGCGATGTGGTACTGGTCCTCGGTGGGTTCCCCGTCGCTCATGGCGCGGGCGAACATCGAGTCCATCAGCTTGCCGACGTGATCAACCTCACCGGCGGCAGAGGCGTCGGCGAACACGAACGCGCGCGTCATGGCCTCGGTCAGCAGCGGGTTGCGCTGCATCGACCGGTTCAGCTTTCCGACCATGATGTTGAGCCGCTGGTAGGGGGTGCCACCGGTCAGTGAGGCGCGGTCGGTCTTGGCGTCGATGCGCTCGAACTCGCGGCCGAGTGCGGACACCAGCAGGTGCACCTTGGACGGGAAGTAGCGGTACAGCGTGCCCACCGCGACGTCCGCGCGTTCGGCGACCGCGCGCATCTGCACGGCCTCGTACCCGCCCTTGGACGCGATGGCGAGGGTGGCGTCGAGGATGCGCTTGCGGCGCTCGCGCTGTGCTTCGGATCCGAGTTCGGACTCGGCGAGGACGGCCACGTTCATCACCTGGCGAGGGCCCGAGGTCGAATCCGACCCGGAACCCGATGTGGCCGCTGCTGGCGTTGCAGCCGACCCTGCGGAACCGGACATGTGGCGGTCAGCTCCTTCTCGTTGCGCTCGGGGTGAAAACGATACGCAAGGCGATCGTCGATTTCCCACCTCCGTGCCCCCGCGACACTCTCGTGTGCTGCTGTGATGGCGGTCGACTTGACGTTCGAACGCTGTCACCATTAGAACACGTTCTAGTGAGAAGCGACGTCTTCTCGCCCCTACGCCAGGAGGCCCGAGATGGCTGTTGCGACCGCTACCGTCACCGATGAGCAGTTTGCTGTACGCGACCTGGTCCGCAGTTGGGCCGCCGGCTCCGGTTCGATCGCCGGCATCCGGTCGGTGGAGCAGGGCGACGCCGACGCGTGGCGTGCGCCCTACGGCAAGCTCGCCGAACTCGGGATCTTCGGGGTCGCGGTGCCCGAGGACCTGGGCGGCGCGGGCAGCAGCGTGGAGGACCTCTGCGCCATGCTCGACGAGGCGGGTGCGGCGCTGGTGCCCGGCCCCGTGGCGACCACGGCACTCGCGACGCTCGTCGTCACCGACCCCGCACTGCTCGACGCCCTCGTGTCCGGCGAGCGGACCGCGGGCCTGGCGCTGACGGCCGCCGTCACGTTCGACGGGACCACCGCGACCGGCAGCGCGGCGATCGTGCTGGGCGCCGTGGCCGGTGAACTCCTGCTGCTTCCCGCGGGCGACGGCTTCGTCCTCGTCGACGGCGGTGCCGACGGCGTGACCGTCGAGCCGCTGGAGGCCACCGACTTCTCGCGGCCGCTGGCCCGCGTCGACCTGTCGTCTTCGCCCGCCGTCCGGCTGGACGTGCCCGGTGCTCGGATCGTCGAACTGGCCGCGACGCTGCTGGCCGCAGAGAACGCCGGGCTGGCGCGCTGGATGACGGAGACCGCCACCGAATACGCGAAGGTGCGCGAGCAGTTCGGCAAGCCGATCGGCAGCTTCCAGGCCGTCAAGCACATGTGCGCCGAGATGCTGCTGCGGTCCCAGCAGATCGCCGTCGCCGCCGCCGACGCCGCGAACGCCGTCGACGACCCGAGCCCCGAGCAGTTGTCGATCGCCGTCTCGGTGGCCGCGGCCGTCGGCATCGACGCGGCGAAGGTCAATGCCCGCGACTGCATTCAGGTGCTCGGCGGCATCGGCATCACGTGGGAGCACGACGCGCATCTCTACATGCGGCGGGCGTACGCCAACGCCCAGTTCCTCGGTGGCCGGTCGCGCTGGCTGCGCCGGTGCGTGGAGCTGACGCGCGCCGGGGTGCGCAGGCAGTTGCACGTCGACGTCGCCGACGGCGAGGACATCCGAGCCGAGATCGCCGGCGTGGTCGCCGACATCGCCGCGCTGCCCGACGAGAAGCGGCAGGCCGCGCTCGCGGAGACGGGACTGATGGCGCCGCATTGGCCCACGCCGTACGGTCGCGGGGCATCCCCGGCCGAGCAGCTGGTGATCGATCAGGAACTCGACGCCGCAGGTGTGGCGCGGCCGGACATCTCGATCGGCTGGTGGGCGGCACCCACGATCCTGGGCAGCGGTACGCCGGCGCAGATCGAGAAGTTCATCCCGGGCACGCTCGACGGGGACGTGTACTGGTGCCAGCTGTTCAGCGAGCCGGGCGCGGGGTCGGACCTTGCGGCGTTGCGCACCAAGGCCGTTCGCACCGAGGGTGGCTGGCTGCTGACCGGTCAGAAGGTGTGGACGTCCAACGCGCACCGGGCCGACTGGGGCATCTGCCTGGCCCGCACCAACCCCGACGCCCCGAAGCACAAGGGCATCACCTACTTCCTCGTCGACATGAAGTCGCCCGGCATCGACATCCGCCCGCTGCGCGAGATCACCGGCGAGGCACTGTTCAACGAGGTCTTCTTCGACGACCTCTTCGTGCCCGACGAGATGGTCGTCGGTGCCGTCGACGGCGGTTGGGCGCTGGCCCGGACCACGCTGGCCAACGAGCGCGTCGCCATCGCGACGGGCGGTGCGCTCGACAAGGGCATGGTGCACCTGCTGGAGGTCCTCGGCGACGACGAGTTGGACGGCGCCGAGGCCGACCGGCTCGGCGCGCTCATCATCGCCGCCCAGGTGGGTGCGCTACTCGACCAGCTGATCGCGAAGATGGCTGTCGGAGGCCATGATCCGGGTGCGCCGTCGAGCGTCCGCAAGCTGATCGGCGTGCGGTACCGGCAGGCGCTGGCCGAGGCGATCATGGACGCCCGGCCGGGCGGGGGCATCGTCGACTCGCCCGACGTCCGCTACTTCCTCAACACCCGGTGCCTGTCGATCGCCGGTGGTACCGAGCAGATCCTGCTCACCCTCGCCGGCGAGCGGCTGCTCGGCCTCCCCCGCTAGGGCCGTCTAGCGCGCTACCCTTCGCGGCCCGCCGAGGCTCAAGCTCCTACGGCGAGCAGACGTCAACTCCCCTGATCCGTGCGATTTGAGGGGAGTTGACGTCTGCTCGCGGGTGAAGCACCAACGTTCGGCGCGAAGAACTAGTACGTGGTCTGGGCGCAGGCGTCGGGCGAGGTGAGGTTCACGCCGGAGTAGACCACCTGGATGTGCGCGCAGACGATGTAGTCGGCGTCGGTCTTCGGGCGGCCCGTCGCCCAGTCCACGGTCCTGGTGTTGCCGTTCAGCACGGCGGGGCCGGGGCCGAAGAACACTGTCGCGAACTCGTTGTCGGTGATGGACTTGAACATCCGGGTGTTCTGTCCGTTGAAGTCGGAGTCGAGGTACATGTCGCGGTCCATCGAGCGCAGTGTCGTCGACTGGCGTCCGTAGAAGTCGCCGGGCAGGGGGAGGGGTCCGTCGGGGCCGATGAGGTTCGCCACCGTGTTGAAGTAGCACTGGTTCTCGGCGAGCACGCAGTTGGCGGTGGTCTGCATCTGCAGCGTGGTCACCGGATCGATCGGGATGGTCGACGTGGCGGTGTTCAGCGCCGCCGACGACGACGCCATGGGCGTCAGCATGGCCAGCGTCGACCAGGTCGCCGCGAGCAGTGCGGTGGTGGTGGCGAACCGTCTCATGGCGCTCCTCGTCTGGATCCGGGTCACGGTATCCCGGGGCCTACTCGTCATAGGTGACTTCGACGGAATCCGTCGTCGGCGTCGCCTGGCAACCGAGGATCAGTCCCTCGTCGAGATCGGACGGCTCGAGGACGTCGTTGACGGCCATCTCGACCGCACCGCTCTTCATCAGTACCGCGCAGGCGCCGCAGTGCCCCTCGCGGCAGGAGAACGGCGCGTCGAGTCCCTTGTCGAGCAGCACGTCGAGCAACTTCGCGGTGCGCGGCCAGCGGATCTCGTGGGTCTCGCCGTCGAGGGTGACCACGGCCGTGGCGGGGCCCTCGTCGGAGTCGTCGTCCTCGGCGATCACGACCGCCGCGAACGGGTCCGACTCGAGGGACTTGAACACCTCGATGTGGATCCGCTCGGGTGCGGTGCCCGCCGACTGCAACGCCTGTTCAGCCGCCACCATGAAGGGGCCGGGCCCGCAGATGAACGCGTCGTGCCCCGCGAAGGGCGCCACCAGGGTGCCCAGCGACCCCGCCGACGGCAGGCCCTGCACCGTCTCGAGCCAGTGCACGACGGTAAGCCGGTCGGGGTACTTCGCGGCCAGGTCGCGCAGGGTCGCGGCGAAGATCACCGACGTCTCGTCGCGGTTGGCGTAGACGAGGACCACCTTGCCGCTGCCCTCCGACAGCGCCGACTTGAGGATCGCCATCATCGGGGTGACGCCGCTGCCCGCGGCGAGCAGCAGGAAGTCCGAGTCGAGGGACTTGGGCACGAACGTGCCCGACGGTGCCAGGACGTGCATCTTCATGCCGGCGTGGGCGTTGTCGCACAGCCAGTGCGATGCGTAACCACCGTCGGTGCGCTTGACCGTGACGGCGAGGGCGTCGTCGGTGAACGGGGAGGTGGACAGCGAGTAGCACCGGGCGACCGACCCGGTGCGGTCACTGGGGACGCGCAGCGTCAGGAACTGCCCCGGCGAGTACGTCAGCCGCTCGGGCGACACCGACGATCCCGCGGGCACCTTGAAGACGAGCGACCGCGCGTCGGGAGTCTCCTCGACCACGTCGGCCAACTCCAGCTCGAGTACGTGCGTGCCGAGTGGTTCGTCGGTCATGCCGGGTCACCCCTTCCGGTCCGGTTTCGGCGGCAGAACTAGAACACGTTACAGTTAAACTAGAACACGTTCTGAAACTATGCATCCGCAGGTCTAGCGGTCGTAGGAACGCCTCACTCGACACAAATCGTAACGTGTTCTAATCTCAAGACCAGAGCTAGTGCGAGCTCCGCGATCCTGGAGGCAATGTCATGACGACCATTGAACAACGCGACGCCCAGTCCGTACTGCGCGGTGTCGACGATCTGCTGCCCCGCATCGCCAAGCGCGCGCAGGCGGCAGAGGATCTGCGCCAGATTCCCGACGAGACCATCGCTGAACTCGACGAGGTCGGCTTCTTCAAGCTCCTGCAGCCCTCGCAGTGGGGTGGCCTCGAATCCGACCCGACGATGTTCTACGAGGCGGTCCGCCGGCTCGGTACCGCGTGCGGTTCGACGGCATGGGTCAGCTCGATCATCGGCGTGCACAACTGGCACCTCGCGCTCTTCGATCAGCAGGCGCAGGACGAGGTCTGGGGTGACGACCCGACCGTCCGCGTCTCCTCCTCCTACGCCCCCATGGGTGCCGGCGTGGTCGTCGACGGCGGCTACATGGTCAGCGGTGCATGGCAGTGGTCCTCCGGTTCGGGTCACGCCTCGTGGGCGTTCCTCGGCGGCCCGGTCATCAAGGACGGCAAGCCCGTCGACTTCGGCAGCTTCCTCATCCCGCGCAGTGAGTACCGCATCGACGACGTGTGGCACGTGGTCGGCCTCAAGGCCACCGGTAGCAACACCGTCGTCGTCAAGGACGTGTTCGTGCCCCGGCACCGCTTCCTGTCGTACAAGTCGATGAACGACCGCACCGCCGGTGGCCTGACCAACAACACCGCGCCGGTCTACAAGATGCCGTGGGGCACCATGCATCCCACGACGATCACCGCGCCCATCATGGGCATGGCTTACGGCGCCTACGAGGCGCACGTCGAGCACCAGGGCAAGCGCGTCCGCGCCGCGTTCGCGGGCGAGCGGTCCAAGGACGACCCGTTCGCCAAGATCCGCATCGCCGAGGCCGCCAGTGACATCGACGCCGGCTGGCGACAGCTGATCGGCAACGTCGGCGACGAGTACGCGCTGCTCAAGGCGGGTCAGGAGATCCCCTTCGAACTCCGCGCCCGCGCCCGCCGCGACCAGGTCCGTGCCACGGCCCGCGCGATCGCGTCGATCGACCTGCTCTTCGAGGCCTCCGGGGCCACGGCGCTCGAGACCGACAAGCCGGTGCAACGGTTCTGGCGTGATGCACACGCCGGACGGGTGCACGCGGCCAACGAGCCCGAGCGCGCCTACATGATCTTCGGCAACGAGGCGTTCGGGCTGCCGCCCCAAGACACGATGGTCTAGCGAGACGGGTTCATGACGTCCTACATCCAGGAAACCGAACAGCAAGTCGAGGTCACGTTCGAGAGCACGTCTCGTTACGCGCAGGTTCGTGACGACATGCGCCTGCACTATCACGAAGCGGGCGTGGGCAACTCGGAGACGATCGTGCTGCTGCACGGTGGCGGCCCCGGCGCATCGAGCTGGTCGAACTTCTCGAAGAACATCGCGGTGCTGGCTCGCCGGTTCCACGTACTCGCCGTCGATCAGCCCGGCTACGGGCAGTCCGACAAGCACACCGAGCACGAGCAGTACAACCGCTACAGCGCCACCGCGCTGCTGAACCTGTTCGACCACCTCGGCATCGAACGCGCCGCGCTGGTGGGCAATTCGCTCGGCGGCGGCACGGCTGTCCGGTTCGCGCTGGACAATCCGAAGCGCGCCGGGCGACTGGTGCTGATGGGGCCCGGCGGGCTGAGCGTCAACCTCTTCGCGCCCGATCCGACAGAGGGCGTCAAGCTGCTCGGCCGGTTCACCAACCAGCCGACCCGGGAGAACATCGAGAAGTTCCTCCGGATCATGGTCTTCGACCAGAAGCTGATCACCGAGGAGCTGATCGACGAGCGGTTCGAGATCGCGAGCCGGCCCGAGTCGCTCGCCGCGGCCAAGGCCATGGGCAAGTCGTTCGCCGGTGCGGACTTCGAGCTGGGAATGATGTGGCGCGAGGTCTACAAGCTGCGCCAGCCCGTCTTGCTGATCTGGGGCCGCGAGGACAGGGTGAACCCGCTGGACGGCGCACTGGTGGCGCTCAAGCAGATCCCGCGCGTGCAACTGCACGTCTTCGGCCAGTGCGGCCACTGGGCGCAGCTGGAGAAGTTCGACGAGTTCAACACGCTGACGGCCGATTTCCTGACTGCTGGCAAGGGGGCAGGCGCATGACCATCCGATCACTGGGATACCTGCGGATCGAGGCCACCGACATGGGGGCCTGGCGCGAGTACGGGCTGAAGGTGCTCGGCATGGTCGAGGGCAGCGGCGTCCCCGGCAGCAGCCCGGACGGTGCGCTGTACCTGCGGATGGACGAGTTCCCCGCGCGCCTGGTCATCGTTCCCGGCGAGCACGACCGGCTGCTGCAGTCGGGCTGGGAGACGCCCAACGCCGCTGCGCTGCAGGAGATCCGGTCCGCGCTCGACGTGCATGGTACGCCATACAAGGAAGCCACCGCGACGGAACTCGCCGACCGCCGCGTCGACGAGATGATCACCTTCGACGACCCGTCGGGCAACACCCTCGAGGTGTTCCACGGCGTGGCACTGGAGCACCGTCGCGTCGTCAGCCCGTACGGGCACAGGTTCGTCACCGAGGAACAGGGTCTCGGGCACGTCGTGCTCACCACCCGCGATGACGCCGAGACGTTGCACTTCTACCGCGACGTACTCGGATTCAGCCTCCGCGACTCGATGCGCCTGCCGCCGCAACTGGTCGGCAGGCCCGCCGACGGCGCCCCCGCATGGCTACGCTTCCTCGGGGTCAACCCGCGCCACCACAGCCTGGCGTTCATGCCGGGCGAGACGCCCAGCGGCATAGTGCATCTGATGGTCGAGGTGGGCAACGCCGACGACGTCGGGCTGTGTCTGGACCGCGCGTTGCGCCGCAAGGTCAAGATGTCCGCGACGCTCGGCCGTCACGTCAACGACAAGATGCTGTCGTTCTACATGAAGACCCCCGGTGGGTTCGACGTCGAGTTCGGTTGCGAGGGACTCGAAGTCGAGGACGACGACAGGTGGGTGGCGCGCGAGAGCACCGCGGTCAGCCTGTGGGGTCACGACTTCAGCGTCGGCTTCAAGTAGCGACGATGAGCACGGAGATCGATCCGCGCACGTTCCGGCACGTGCTCGGTCAGTTCTGCACGGGCATCACGATCATCACCACCGTGCACGAGGACGAGCCGGTCGGCTTCGCGTGCCAGTCGTTCGCCGCGCTGTCCCTGGACCCGCCGCTGGTCCTGTTCTGCCCCACCAAGCAGTCGCGGTCGTGGCAGGCCATCGAGGCCAGCGGGAAGTTCTGCGTCAACGTCCTGCACGAGCACCAGCAGCACGTCTCGGCCCGGTTCGGTTCCCGGGAGCCCGACAAGTTCGCCGGGATCGATTGGGAACCATCACCACTGGGGTCACCCATCATCGCCGACTCGCTGGCCCACATCGACTGTGCGGTGAACTCGGTGCACGACGGGGGCGACCACTTCGTCGTGTTCGGTGCCGTGCACTCGCTATCGGAGATCCCGAAGCTGAAGCCGCGCCCGCTGCTGTTCTACCGGGGCGAGTACACGGGCATCGAGCCGGACAAGAACACCCCGGCCCAGTGGCGCGACGACCTCGAGGCGTTCCTGACCACCACCACCGCCGACACCTGGCTCTAGTCCGACGCGGTCTGAGCCACCACGAAGTCCGCGACCGCTGCGGCAACCTCGCGATGCGTCACGTCGTTGAGGATGTCGTGGCGTCCGCCGTGGATCTCGAGCAGCGTCAGCGGGTCGATCTGCTCGGCGTAGGCGCGCACCGCACCCGGGTCCGCGATCGGGTCGTCCTCACCGTGCACCGCCAGGGTGGGTATCGCCAGTCCGGGTAGGTCGTGTCCGAAGCGGTCCCACGCCCGGTCGAGTTCACGGGTGAGGGACTTGCCGTCGGCCTCGACGAACGCCAGGGGATCGTTCGCCAGTGCGTCGAGGTAGAAGTCGTCGCGCGACAGCCACGCGGGGTCGAGGTCGAGCGAGGTGTCGGCGTCCAGGAAGGCGGGCACCGCGACCAGGGGCGCACCGGAGATCACCGCGGCCCGGTACCGGTCGGGGCTGCCGAGCACCCGGAACAGCGTCACGATGGATCCGAACGAATGTCCGGCCGCGACCAGCGGCAGACCGGGCCTGGCCTCCTCGACTCGCCGGGTCACCTCCTCGGCGAGCGCCGACGAGGCCTCGATGGTGCCGAAGTCGCCGCGCGGGCCGGGGCTCATACCGTGGCCGAGCTGGTCGACGGCCCACACGTCGATGCCTCGGGCGTTCAGGGCGAACGCGTAGCGGTGATAGAGCCCGGTGTGCTCGCCGAAGCCGTGCAGGAACACCATGGCGGCCGTCGGCTCCTCGGCCGCCCAGTGACGGAAGTAGGCGCGCTCGGGAGCGGGGGAGGTGACGTCGAGGAACGGCATGCCTCGACGCTAGGGCACCCGGGTCGGTCCGCGCTCGGGTTGGTCGGCCGTCGCGTCGAGGATGAGCGACACCGTTTGCTCGGGCTGGTCCCAGTGCGGGAAGTGCCCGCAGTCGTCGAACCAGTGCATCGACGCCTGCGGGTAGAGCGCCCGGGCGCGTTCGGCCTCGCTCGGGAACGTCACGCGATCGTTGCGACCCCATCCGATCGTGACCTTCGCCAGGGTCGAACCACCCTTCGCACCTTGCTGTTTCGGCCCGTGGATCAGTGCGTGCACCGCGTCGTCGATGCTCGCCGACCTCGCGAAGCCGCGGAGTTCGGTCAGCACCAGGTCGGCCGGCAGTCGCCACGGCTTCGCGGAGAACTGCAGCAGCAGCGCCGTCCTGCCCACGCGGCTGCGGGTCAGGGCGGGCAGGAGGGGCTGAATTCGCTTGACCAGCGCGATCGACGGCGCCACGGTCGCCCCGAAGACCCGCACCTGGGCGTCGGTCCAGAAGCCGCCGGGGTCGAGGGCCACGACGTTCCCCCGATGACCCCGCCGCGCCATCTCCAGGACCATGCGTGCGCCCATCGAGCTACCGACGACGTCGACCCCGTCGAGGCCCTGCTCGGAGACGAACTTCTCGACGGCATCGGTGAGCGTCGCCACGCTCACCTCTCCGTCGAGCGGCGGGCTGTCGCCGAACCCTGGGAGGTCGACGGCGTAGACGGTGCGCTCCCGCGCGAGCCCGGGAACCACGAGGTCCCAGTTGTGCAGGTTGGAGATGCCGTGCACCAGCAGTAGGGGCTTGCCGGTACCGGTCGTCGTGAAGTGCATGCACACGGGTACCCGACAAAGTGAGCGGCAAATCAGTGGGTCCGCGCGCCGAGCAACAGGTCGCCCATCGCGTCGACGCGTGCCCGGACGGCATCCACGACCGCGGCCACCTCGGGTCTACGCAGCGTCTCGGCCCGCGTCACCAGCCAGTAGGTGAGGCGCAGGGTGATGACCTCGGGAAGCACCCGCACCAGATCGTCGTGGCGGTCGGCCATGAAGCACGGCAGCAGGCCGAGACCCGCCGCGGCGCGGGTCGCCTCGACGTGGACGAAGACGTTCGTCGACGTCACCGACTCGCGCATCCCGGGTGCGACCGCGCGTGCCAGGTCGAGGTCGTCGACCTGCAGCATGGAGTCGATGAAGTAGACGAGCGGATGGCCCGCCAGATCGGCGCGCGAGGCCGGCGTGCCGTGCCGGGCCAGATAGTCGCGTGCGCCGTAGAGGCCGAGGCAGTAGTCGCCGAGCCGGTCGGCTTGGGCGCGGTGCACCTGCGGCTCGCCCACCACCACCTCGACGTCCATGTCGGAGCGCTGCTGGGTGGCACGCCGGGTGGTGGCGACGAGTTCGACCGCGACGTCGGGGTGCTCGCGCTGCACGTCCGCCGCGGCAGGCGCGGCGATGTACGCGCTGAAGCCGTCGGTGGCCGACATCCGGACCACGCCGCTCAGCGTCCGGGCGCCGGCCGAATCGGCAGCGAGCCCGCGCACGGCGTCGTCCACGGCTTCGGCCGCGGCAAGCGCGCTGCGGCCGAGGTCGGTCAGCTCCCAGCCGCCGCCCACCCGAACGAGCAAGCGCCCGCCCAGGGACTGCTCCAGCGTCGCGACGCGCCGCGAGATCGTCGTGTGGTTGATGCCGAGTTCGTCGGCGGCGGTGACGTAGCGGCCGGAGCGTGCGACCGCCAGTAGGACCAAGAGGTCGTCCGCGCTCGGCGCCGTCATCTCTGCATTTTCGCAGACCGGCACTGCACTCCTGCCCATTGCACTGGAATTGCCCTGCAGGAATACTCAGTCTCCATGTGTGCCGCGTCACAACGGAAGGTGGTCTGATGAGCAGCCCCATAACGACCGGTCTGAAACGGGTGGTCCTGGCCTCGATGGCCGGCACCGTCGTGGAGTGGTACGAGTTCTTCCTCTACGGCACGGCCGCCACCCTGGTGTTCAACAAGATCTTCTTCTCGGAGACCACCAGTGAGCTGAACGCGATCTTCCTGGCGTTCGCCACCTACGCCGTCGGCTTCGTCGCCCGCCCGGTGGGTGGTGTGGTGTTCGGGCACTACGGCGACAAGTTCGGCCGCAAGAAGCTCCTGCAGTTCAGCCTGTTGCTCGTCGGCGCCGCCACCTTCCTGATGGGCTGCCTGCCGACGTTCGGGCAGATCGGTTACTGGGCGCCCGGACTGCTGGTGGCGCTGCGCTTCATCCAGGGCTTCGCGGTGGGCGGCGAGTGGGGCGGCGCGATCCTGCTGGTGGCCGAGCACAGTCCCGACCGGCAGCGCGGGTTCTGGGCCAGCTGGCCGCAGGCCGGTGTGCCTGCGGGCAACCTGCTCGCCACCATCGTGCTCCTGGTGCTGACCGGAACCCTGTCGGACGCGGCGTTCCTGTCGTGGGGCTGGCGCGTCGCGTTCTGGCTGTCCGCCGTGGTCGTCCTCGTCGGCTACTACATCCGGACCAAGGTCACCGACGCGCCGATCTTCGTCGCGGCGCAGGAGGAGGCCGAGCGCATCAAGGCGACGTCGTTCAGCGTCCTCGAGGTGCTCAAGCGCTACCCCCGCGGCGTCTTCACCGCCATGGGCCTGCGGTTCGGCGAGAACATCATGTACTACCTCGTGGTCACGTTCTCGATCACGTACCTCAAGGTCCAGGTGGGGGCCGACACCAGCTCGATCCTCTGGTACCTGCTGGTCGCGCACGCGGTGCACTTCGCCGTCGTGCCGCTCGTCGGGCACCTGGCCGACCGCTTCGGCCGCAAGCCCGTCTACATGGTCGGCGCGGTCCTCGGTGCGTCGTGGGGCTTCTTCGCCTTTCCGATGATGAACAGCGGCAACTACGCCGTCGTCACGGCCGCGGTGACCATCGGCCTCGTGATCCACGCGTTCATGTACGCGCCGCAGCCCGCGATCATGGCCGAGATGTTCCCGACCCGGATGCGCTATTCCGGTGTCTCCCTTGGCTATCAGGTGACGTCGATCGTCGCGGGATCGTTGGCGCCGCTGATCGCCGTGAAGCTGCTCGACGTCTACGACTCCTCGGTGCCGATCGCGATCTACCTCGCGGTGGCCTGTGCCATCACGTTCGTCGCGGTCCTGGTCTCGCGCGAGACCAACGGCATCGACCTCGAGTCGCTCGACGTCGCCGACGCCGCGGACCTGGCCGCCGAGCAGCGCCGGGCCGCCGTCTGATGCCGGACCTGGACGGCCGCTCCGCCCTGGTGACGGGTGGGGCGAGCGGCATCGGTGCCGCGTGCGCGCGTGCTCTGGCCGGTATGGGGGCCACCGTCACGATCGCCGACGTCGACGCCGAGGCGGCCGAGTCCATGGCCGCCGAGATCGGTGGACGCGCCTGGGCGGTCGACCTGCTCGACGTGGCGGCGCTGGAGACACTGCACCTCGAGACCGACGTCCTGGTGAACAACGCCGGGATCCAGACGGTCGCGCCGATCCCGGAGTTCGACCCGGCGCGGTTCCGGGCGATGCAGGTGCTGATGGTGGAGGCACCGTTCCTGCTGATCCGTGCGGCGCTGCCGCACATGTACTCCCAGGCCTTCGGTCGCATCGTGAACGTGTCGTCGGTGCACGGCCTGCGGGCATCGGAGTTCAAGGTCGCTTACGTGACCGCCAAGCACGCGCTGGAGGGCCTGTCGAAGGTGACTGCGCTGGAGGGTGGTTCGCACGGCGTCACCAGCAACTGCGTCAACCCGGGGTACGTCCGGACCCCGCTGGTGACCAAGCAGATCGCCGACCAGGCCCGCAGCCACGGCATCTCCGAGGACGAGGTGCTGGACAAGGTGCTGCTGACCGAGAGCGCCGTCAAGCGACTCGTCGAGCCCGAGGAGGTGGGGTCGCTCGTCGGGTGGCTCGCCTCGGCGAACGCGGGCATGGTGACCGGCGCGTCCTACTCGATGGACGGCGGGTGGTCCGCGCGGTGAACGGGCATCGACTCGGCCCGCGACGTGACGGGTTGACGTCGGTTGCGACGTTTCCTTCTATTTGCGGGCAGCGCATGCGATCATGATTTCTGGCAAACTCGGGGGAGTCACCGACCCGTTTCCATCGTACGGGCGACGTCTGGTCAGTTCAGAAGCGAGCTGGGGTGAGAGTGAATGCAGTCAGCGCCGACGCGTGCGCCGCACGGGGAACCGGACGGCCAACTGCGGCAGGCCGATGCGCCTTCCACGCCCACCAGCGAATTGACGTTTGCGTCGGATCGACGTCGTAGGACCGCCAGGACCGTCGTCGCGGCATCGGCGCTCGGCCTGATCGGGTACGTCGCGGCGACGGCGCAGCGCAGCAACGTACCCGCGTTCGCGCACGCCGCGGAGTGGGTGTATCCGCTGCTCATGTTGGCGGCCGCAGGCGCGGTGGCAGCCCGTACCTGGTCGCGTCGCGAGGAACGGTTGGCGTGGTCGCTGATCTGCGGCGGCATGCTGATCCCGGCCGTCCGCAACGCGCTGTATCCGGCGTTCGGCTCGCTCAACGACCTGCGGCCGGTGTGGCTGCTGGCCTACCCGCTGCTCTTCGCGGGACTGCTGCTGCTGTTGCGGACGCGGTTCGTCCGGCTGCCCGCCGCGGTATGGGCTGACGCGCTGATCGCCGCATGCGCTGCGGGCGCCCTCGCCGTGATCGCCTTCGAGCCCTACCAGGCGGCCACGGGCTCCGATCCGACGGCGGCCGCACTCGCGCTCGCCTTCCCCGTCGGCGACCTCGTCCTCGTCGCGGTGGCGGTGTGCGCCCTGTCGGTGCTCGGGTGGCGCATCGACCGCAGGTGGGCGCTCCTGCTCGCCGGCTTCGTGTGTTACGCGGTGGCCGACGTCCTGTTCATGGTGGGGCTCGCCGACGGCAGCTATCTGCGTGGCAGCTGGTTCGACGCCCTGCGGCCGGGTGCGGCGCTGCTGCTCGCCGCAGCGAGCTGGCCCGCACCCGTCGGCGCGGGGCTCCGTCGTTCGCCGAGGTGGTTGCGCGGCAACGGGATTCCCCAACTCAGCGGAACCGTCGTACTCGTCGGCCTGCTCGTCCTCGGCCACGAGACCCCACTGCCACGGCTGGCGGTGCTGCTTGCCGCGGCCGGCCTGCTCGCGGTCACGGCCCGGCTCGCGCTGTCCTTTCGCGAGGTCGGCAAGCTCGCGGACAGCCACCGCGACGCGATGACCGACGATCTCACCTCGCTGGCCAATCGCCGGGCCATGTCAACGGCGCTGACCGCCGCATCGTTCGACCACGGGGCAACCGCGCGTGCGGGGGTGACGACGGTCGGACCCGGACTGCTGCTGCTCGACCTCGACGAGTTCAAGGAGATCAACGACTCGCTCGGGCACCAGGCCGGCGACCGACTGCTCTGCCAGGTCGCCGAGCGTCTCTCGCGCGCGGTGCGCCCCGACGATCTGCTGGCCCGGGTCGGCGGGGACGAGTTCGCCGTGCTGTTCCCGCCGGGCATCGAGCTGGCGGACGCCCACGCCGTGGCCTCCCGCATCGTCGAGGCCCTGCAGGCGCCGTTCGACGTGGCGAACATGACGGTGCACGTCCACGCGAGCGTCGGCATCGCCCTGTGCCCGCAGCACTGCGCTCATCCCGAGGACCTGCTGCAGTGCGCGGACGTGGCCATGTACCTGGCGAAGGGGTCGGCGACGCAGATCGCGGTGTACGACGTCGTGCGCGACTCGCAGCGCGCCGACGAGTGGCAGATCGTCGAGGACCTCAGGACCGCGATGGCCGAGGGACAACTGGTGTGCCACTACCAGCCCAAGATCCGTGCGGACGACGGTGGGGTGCACAGCGTGGAGGCGTTGGTGCGTTGGCAGCATCCCACTCGCGGACTGCTCGCACCGGACCAGTTCCTGCCCTACGCCGAGCGCGGTGGACTGATGCGCCCGCTGGCGACCACGGTGCTCAACCTGGCACTGGCGCAGGCCCGGTCGTGGCGTGACCGCGGCGTCGACATGACCGTCGCGGTCAACCTGTCGGTCACCAACCTCGTGGACGTCGACCTCGTCGACCGCATCGGCGGGCTGCTGCGCGCGCACGGCGTGCCGGCACACGCCCTCATCCTGGAGATCACGGAGGGCGTGCTGTCGTCGGACGGCCGCCGGTCACGCGACGTCGTGGCGGCGCTGCAGGATCTCGGGATCGGGCTGTCCATCGACGACTTCGGCACCGGCTGGTCCTCGCTGGCCCGCCTGCACGAGATGACCGTCGACGAACTCAAGCTCGACGGGATCTTCGTGGCCAGGCTCACCGAGGACGCCCGGTCGGTCGCCATCGTCCGCTCGACGGTGGCGCTCGCGCACAGCCTCGGCGCCTCGCTCGTCGCCGAGGGCGTCGAGGACGTCGAGACACTGAAGGCGTTGCGCCAGTACGGGTGTGACATCACGCAGGGCTTCGTGCACTGCCCGCCGCTACCCGCGGACGAGTTCGATCTGTGGCTGGGCGCCTCGCCGGGACGTCAGAGCCCGGCCAGCCAGGGAGCCATCCTGCGCAGCGCCTCCTCGATGTCGGATGCCGCACCGGCGAAGGACAGCCGGACGTAGGACCCGCCGTGCACGGTGTCGAAGTCGATGCCGGGGGCGATCGCAACGCCCGTGTCGGCCAACAGCTTCGCGCAGAATGCCAGGGAGTCGGTCGAATGGTCGGCGACGTCGGCGTACACGTAGAACGCGCCGTCCGCAGGCGCCAGCCGCGGTAGACCGATGGCGGGGAGACCGCGCAGCAGCAGCTCCCGGTTGACGGCGTACTGGTCCACCAGCGCATCGGCCTCGATTATGGACGCCGGGTCGAACGCCGCGACGGCGGCCAGCTGCGGCAGGGTCGGCGGACAGATCGAGAAGTTGCCCGTCAGCCGGTCGACCGCGCGCAGCAGACCCCTGGGCACCAGCAGCCAGCCCAGGCGCCAGCCCGTCATCGCGAAGTACTTCGAGAAGCTGTTCACCACGATCGCCTCGCGCGAGGTCTCCCACGCGCAACTCGTCTGCGGCGCACCGGGATACACCAGTCCGTGATAGATCTCGTCACTCACCAGCCGCACGCCGGACGCCTCGCACCACCGCGCGATCGCCGCCAGCTCCGTGGGCGGCAGCACCGTGCCCGTCGGATTCGCGGGGCTCGCGATCACCACCCCGGCGATCGGCGGGCTGATGTCGGCGAGCATCTCGGCCGTCGGCTGAAAGCGGGTCTCGGGACCACAGGGGACCTCGACCACCTCGCATCCGAGTGCGGACAGGATGTTCCGGTAACACGGATAGCCGGGACTGCTCACCGCCACGCGGTCGCCCACGTCGAAGCTCGCCAGGAAGGCGAGCAGGAAGCCGCCCGTCGATCCGGTGGTCACCACCACCTCGTCGGGATGCACGTCGACCCCGTATCGCGTCGCGTAGGACGCTGCGATGCCCACCCGCAGTTCCGGGATGCCCATCGCGACGGTGTAGCCGAGCGTGTCGTCGGCGAGTGCTTGGGCGGCGGCGGCGCGGATCGGCGCCGGGGCCTGCGCGCCCGGCTGACCGGCGGACAGGTTCACCAGATCGCCGTGGGAGCGCTGCCGTTCCGCGGCTGCCCGCCACACGTCCATGACGTAGAACGGCGGAATGCCGGCGCGGGCACTCACGCGGTCGCTCACCGGATCCAGGCTAGTCGCGTGCCCGCGGGTCAGAACACCTCGGCCTCGAGGCGCCGCAGGTGGTCCCGCGGCGGGCCGAGCAGCTGCGCGCTGCCGTGCGCGCGCTTGAAGTACAGCTGGACGTCGTGCTCCCAGGTGATGGCGATTCCGCCGTGCATCTGGATCGCCTCGGCGGCGACGGCGCTGAACGCCTCGCTGGCCGAGAACCGGGCCAGGGCTGCCGACGTCGCCGTCGGTGCTGCGACCGCCTCGTCGACGACGGCACGCGCCGACTGCACCAGCACGTAGAGATCGGCCATCCGGTGCTTCAGCGCCTGGAAGCTTCCGATCGCCCTGCCGAACTGGACGCGGTCCTTGGTGTAGGCCACGGTCAGGTTCAGGCAGCGGTCGGCGGCACCGATCTGTTCGGCCGCGAGCAGGATGGCCGCGAGGTCGGCGAGGCCGGGGTCGGCGGCCACGTCGGTGGTCTCGGACGCCTCGAGCCGTGCGAGCCTACGGGTGGGGTCCATCGTGAACAGCGAGTGTGCCTCGAACGCGGTCCAGCGGGTGATCCGATCGCCGTCGACGCCCAGCACCACGTCGGCGACGTCGCCGTTGAGCACGTGGTCCGGGTCGAAAGCGACGGTGCCGATCGAGGCGCCCTCCGCCAACGCGCCGAGCGTCTCGGCATCGGGCTCGTCGGCGGCCAGCAGGGCCAGTTCGGCGAGCGTGGTGCCCAGCAGCGGGGTCGGGACGAGGTTCCTGCCCAGCTCCTCGATCACCGCGGCGGCGTCACCGAGTTCGCCACCGGCTCCGCCGAGTTCCTCGGGTACGACGAGTGCGGCTGCACCGACCTGCTCGCAGAGCAGCGTCCAGAGCGTCTCGTCGTAGCCGCGCTCCGATTCCATGGCGGAGCGAACCGCTGCCGGGGACGCATGCTTCTCGACCAGCGCCGACACGGTGTCGCGCAACATGTCCCGTTCATCGCTCATGCCGTCAGCTCCTCGAGCACGCGCCGCCGGTGCCACGTCGGGTCGCCCCACGCGGAGCGCAGTGCCTGCACCCGGACCAGCAGCAGGGACAGGTCGTGTTCCTGGGTGAAGCCGATGGCGCCGTGCGTCTGCAGCGACGACCGGGCCGACAGCAGTGCCGCATCCGACGCGGCGGCCTTCGCGGCGCTGACGTCGCGCGCGGTGTCGCCGTCGCCGTCCGCCAGGGACAGTGCGGCGCCGTAGACCAGCGGGCGCGCCATCTCGACGGCGATGTGCACGTCGGCAAGCTTGTGCTTGATCGCCTGATACGAGCCGATGAGCCTGCCGAACTGGCTGCGCTGCTTGGCGTAGGCAACCGATGCGTCGAGCATCGCCTGACCGGCACCCACCAGTTGCGCCGCGGTGATCAGCGCGCCGAACTCGAACGCGCGTGCGGTGTCGGCGGACCGGGTGTCACCGGCGACCGACACGTCGAACAGCCTGCGCGCGGGGTCCACCGACCCGTGGGCTTCGCCGGCCTCGCCGTCGGCGACCGTGCCGTCACCGGCGACCAGGATCAGGCCCGCGGTGTCGGCGTCGACGGCACGCGGTGCGTGGGGGGCCATCGCCACCGTGGCGAGCAGCTCACCCGATGCGAGACCGGCGGACCGGTCGTCACCGGCGAGCAGGATCGGTGCCACCGCGATCGACTCCGTGACCGGGCCGGGCACGGCCCAGTACCCCAGCCGTTCCGCGGCGACCACCAGGTCGACGGGATGGGCGCCGATGCCGTCGAACTCCTCGGCGACGGCCAGCGCCGTCACGCCGAGGTCGGCGAGCGTCGCCCACACCTTGCGCCCGGGGTCGACGTCGCCTGCGCCCCACGCGCGCACCGCCGCGGGCACGTTCGCGGCGCCGAGGGCGGCGTCGATGCTCGCGGCGAAGTCACGCTGCTGGTCGTCGATCTCGAAGTTCATGCCTCGACTCCCACTCGCTCCGGTCCTCGCTCGTGCCTCGCTGCGATCCTCACTCGTGCTCGTCTTCGGGTGTTCATGCCTTCGCCTCCCGCGGCAGGCCGAGCAGCCGTTCGGCGACGATGTTGCGCTGAATCTCGTTGGTGCCGGCGTAGATCGGACCGCCGAGTGCGAACAGCAGGCCGTCGGTCCACGGGTCGGCGAGTTCGGCGTCGGCACCACGCAGGTCCAGCGCGGTCTGGTGCAGGGCGACGTCGAGGTCCGACCAGAACACCTTGGTCACCGACGACTCGGCACCGAGTTCGCCACCGTTCACCAGTCGCGTCACGGTGCCGAAGGTGTGCAGGCGGTAGGCCTGCGCCTTGATCCATGCGTCGGCGACGCGCTCGGCGAACGCGGGGTCCTGATCCGACTTCCAGGCGTCGACCAGGCGCTCGGCCGGTGCGAGGAAACGGGCGGGGCTGCGCAGCGACATGCCCCGCTCGTTGCTCGACGTGCTCATCGCCGAACGCCACCCGTCGTGCGCCTCGCCGATCACGTCCTCGTCGGCAACGAAGACGTCGTCGAGGAACACCTCGCCGAATCCCGTGTCACCCCCGAGTTGTTCGATGGGGCGCACCGTGACGCCGGCGGCGCGCAGGTCGAACATGAAGTACGTCAGGCCCCTGTGACGCTGCGCCTCGGGGTCGGACCGGAACAGGCCGAACGCTCGGTCGCCGAATACGGCCCGGGAGCTCCAGATCTTCTGGCCGTTGAGCTTCCAGCCGCCGTCGGTCCGGGTCGCGGTGGACCGCAGCGACGCCAGATCGCTGCCCGACTCCGGCTCCGACCACGCCTGCGCCCAGATCTCCTCGCCGCTCGCCATCTTCGGCAGGATCCGGTCCCGCTGCTCCTCGGAGCCGTGGGCGAAGAGCGTCGGTGCGAGCATGCCCGTGCCGTTCGCGCTGGCGCGGCCGGGTGCGCCGGCGCGGAAGTACTCCTCCTCGTAGACCACCCACTGCAGGAGGGACGCGTCCCGGCCGCCGTACTTCTCGGGCCACGCGATCACCGACAGACGCGCGTCGAACAGCACCCTGTCCCAGTCGCGGTGCTGGGCGAAGCCCTCGGCGGTGTCGTAGGACTTGGTCGGGAAGTGCGACCGGTTGGCGGATAAGAACTCGCGGACCTCGGCCCGGAACTCCTGTGTCTCGTCGTCGATCTGGAGATCCATCACACCATCTCTCGGAGTTGGGGTTTGACCACCTTGCCGCCCGGATTGCGGGGGAGTGCGGGCACGAACGTCACCGACCGTGGTGCCTTGAAGTTGGCGAGGTGCGTACGGGTGAAGGCGATGACGCCCTCCTCGGTCAGGTCTGCGCCGGGCCGCGCCACGACGAACGCCCTGCCGACCTCGCCGAGGCGGTCGTCGGGCACGCCGATCACGGCCGCCTCCGCCACGCCGTCGAGTCGGGCGAGCACCTGCTCGATCTCGGCGGGGTAGACGTTGAAGCCGCCGCAGATGTACATGTCCTTGAGGCGGTCGGTGATGCGGAGATTGCCTGCGGCGTCGACGCTTCCGACGTCGCCGGTGTGCAACCAGCCGTCGGCGTCGATGGCGGCGGCGGTCGCCTCGGGGTCGTCGAGGTAGCCGAGCATGACGTTGGGTCCGCGGAGCAGCACCTCACCGGACTCGGCGTCGTCGTCTCCGTCGATGCGCAGTTCGAAGCCGGCGATCGGTCGCCCGCTGGTGGTCGCGACGGTCACCGCGTCGTCGTCGGCGCGGCACATCGTCCCGAAGCCGCTGGCTTCCGTGAGCCCGTAGGCGGTGAGCACGACGTCGATGTCGAGTTCGTTCTGCATCCGCTCGATCAGGACCACGGGGATGGTGGCGGCACCGGTCACGGCGAACCGCAGCGAACTCAGGTCGTAGTCGCCGCGGCGGGGATGGTCGAGCAGCGTCTGATAGATGGTCGGCGGGCCGGGCAGCACCGTGATCGCGTTGTCCTGCACGGCCTGCATCGCCCGTTCGGCGTCGAAGGTCAGCTGCGGGACGAGCGTCGCACCGGTCTGCAGGCAGGCAAGGATGCCCGCCTTGTAGCCGAAGTTGTGGAAGAACGGGTTGATGCACAGGTAACGGTCGGCGTCGGTGACCTGGCCGCACGCCGCCCACGCCGCGGGCGCCTCGAGGGACTGCCGGTGCGCACACAGCACGCCCTTGCTGCGGCCCGTCGTCCCGGAGGTGAAGAGGACGTCCGCGACGTCGTCGGGTGCGACCGCGGCCGCGCGGGCGTCGGCGGCGCGGAGATCCGCGCCGCGGGCGACGAACTCGTCCCACGTCCCGTCGGACTCGTCGATGGGGATGCGCACCACGTGGCGCAGGGCGGGGAGGGCGGCACGGTCGAGGTCTGCGAGCCGGTCGGTGCCGAGGAAGCGGCCCATCCCGATCAGCAGCGGCGCTTCGGTGCGCGCCAGGATGTCCGTGGCCTCGGTCGCGGTGTATCGCGTGTTGAGGGGGACGACGACGGCACCCGCGTAGGTGGTGGCGAGGCTGGCGACCACCCAGTGCCAGGTGTTGGGCGACCAGATCGCGACCCGGTCGCCGGGGTTCACCCCGAGCGCAACGATCGCCGCCGCGGCGCGTCTGACCTCGGCCCTCAGCTCGGCGTAGGTGAGCCGGCGATCTGCGGTCAGGACGGCGAGATGGTCGGGCAGGCGCTCGGAGATGCGGTCGAGGACACCCGGGATCGTCCTTGGCTGGTACATGCCCCGGTCGCTCCGCTCCTGCCCACTGGGCGACGGCATTGACGCTCCTCTAACAAAGCAAGTGCTTGGTAGGTTAGCCTACAGGAGTGATGGAGGTCGAGGAGTTCAGGACCGAGGTGAGGCAGTGGCTCGCCGACAATCTGGTCGGTGACTACGCGGCGCTCAAGGGACTCGGCGGCCCGGGCCGCGAGCACGAGGCGTTCGAGGAGCGACTGGCCTGGAACCAGCACCTCGCCAAGGCCGGACTGACCTGTCTCGGGTGGCCCGAGGAGCACGGCGGCCGGGGTCTCACCACGGCGCATCGCGTGGCGTTCTACGAGGAGTACGCCAAGGCGGACGCTCCCGACAAGGTGAACCACCTCGGCGAGGAACTGCTCGGCCCGACGCTCATCGCGTACGGCACGCCGGAGCAGCAGCAGCGCTTCCTCCCCAGGATCCTCGACGTCACCGAGCTGTGGTCGCAGGGCTACTCGGAGCCGGGAGCCGGCAGCGATCTCGCCAACGTGGCGACGTCGGCCGAACTCGACGGTGACGCGTGGATTATCAACGGGCAGAAGGTGTGGACGTCGCTGGCGCACTGGGCGCAGTGGTGCTTCGTGATCGCCCGCACCGAGAAGGGCTCCAAGCGGCACGCGGGCCTGTCCTACCTGTTGGTCCCGCTCGACCAGCCCGGCGTCGAGATCCGCCCGATCATCCAGCTCACCGGCGACTCCGAGTTCAACGAGGTGTTCTTCGACGACGCCCGCACCGATGCCGACCTCGTGGTCGGCGAGCCCGGTGACGGCTGGCGCGTCGCGATGGGCACCCTGACCTTCGAGCGCGGCGTGTCCACCCTGGGCCAGCAGATCCGGTACCGGCGTGAATTGCTCGGCATCGTCGAACTCGCCAAGAAGACCGGCGCCGCGGACGATCCGCTGATCCGCGAGCGCCTGACGCGGTCGTGGGCGGGATTGCAGACCATGCGCTCGTACGCGATGGCGACGATGGACCTCGGCGACGGTGACCGTACGGGTAGCGCCATGGGCGGCGGGCAGGACAGCGTCTCGAAACTGTTGTGGGCCAATTGGCATCGCGAACTCGGCGAGATCGCCATGGACGTCCGGGGTGCCGCGGGCCTGACCCTCGACGACGGCGAGTTCGACGAGTGGCAGCGGCTGTACCTGTTCTCGCGATCCGACACCATCTACGGCGGCTCGAACGAGATCCAGCGGAACATCATCGCCGAGCGCGTGCTCGGCCTGCCCAGGGAGGCCAAGGGATAGTGATGAGTGCCTGCGCGAAGAGGTTACGACAGTGACTCTTTCGGCGACGCCCACCGAGATCGGCGGTCACGGCCTGCTCGACGGCAAGGTCGTGCTCGTTACCGCCGCGGCGGGAACCGGCATCGGATCGACCACCGCACGTCGGGCGCTGCTCGAGGGCGCCGACGTCGTGGTGTCCGACTACCACGAACGCCGACTCAACGAGACCCGCGACGAACTCGCGGCCCTCGGACTCGGCCGCGTGGAGGCCGTCGTGTGCGACGTGACGTCCACCGAGGCGGTCGACGCACTGCTCGAGGCGACCGTCGAGAAGGCCGGCAGGCTCGACGTCCTGGTCAACAACGCGGGACTGGGCGGACAGACACCCGTAGTCGACATGACCGACGACGAGTGGGACCGCGTCCTCAACGTCACCCTCACCTCGGTGATGCGCGCGACCCGCGCGGCGCTGCGGTACTTCCGCGGGGTCGAGCACGGTGGCGTCATCGTCAACAACGCCAGCGTCCTGGGGTGGCGCGCCCAGCACTCCCAGTCGCACTACGCCGCGGCCAAGGCGGGCGTGATGGCCCTGACCCGGTGCAGCGCGATCGAGGCCGTCGAGTTCGGCGTGCGGATCAACGCGGTATCGCCGAGTATCGCCAGGCACAAGTTTCTGGAGAAGACCAGCTCGTCGGAACTGCTCGATCAGCTCTCGTCGGACGAGGCATTCGGCAGGGCCGCCGAGCCGTGGGAGATCGCCACCACCATCGCGTTCCTGGCCAGCGACTACTCCAGCTACCTGACCGGCGAGGTCATCTCGGTGTCGAGCCAGCGGGCCTGACTACGCTGGTGCCGTGAAGCGAACGGTGGCGGCTGCGGCGTGTCTGGTGATGCTCGTCGCGGGGTGCTCCGGTGCGAGCAATTCCGGCGGTTCCACGTCGTGCGCCGACTTCCTCGCCATGCGGACCGACAATCAGGACGCCACCGTCGCCAAGCTCCTCAAGGAGCGCAACGGCAGAAACTCCTCGACCGGAGAGGTCGTCGACACGCGCGCCTCCCTCGTCGCATCCTGCGGTCCCGGCGACAAGAAGGACACCGAGATCGGCGATCTCGGCTGACGCGAAGTTTCTCCACGGGATCTTCACGAGTGGTGCCGGAAAGCACCACATCCGGCACGTACGGTCTGGGATGTGAAGCGCATCCTGGTGGTCGACGACGAGCCGACCATCCTGGCTGCGGTCGCGACCCGGCTGCGCGCCGAGGACTTCCTGGTGGAGACCGCCGTCGACGGCCCGTCCGCGGTCGCGGCCGCCGCGGCGACCGATCCAGACCTGGTGGTGCTCGACGTGATGCTGCCGGGATTCGACGGGCTGGAGGTGTGTCGCCGCATCCAGTCCGCACGCTCGATACCGGTGCTGATGTTGACGGCCCGCAGTGACGAGACGGACATGCTGGTCGGCCTCGGCATCGGTGCCGACGACTACCTGACGAAGCCCTTCAGCATGCGGGAACTGGTCGCGCGCGTCCGGGTGCTGCTGCGCCGGGTGGAACGCGTCGCGGTCTCGCCACCCCTGTCGTTCGGGGCCTACCGGATCGATCTGCGGGCGCGACGCGTGCATCGCGGGGACGACGAGATCCACCTGACCAAGCTGGAGTTCGACGTGCTCGCCTTCCTCGCCGAGCGACCGCGCGCAGCCGTCAGCCGGGAGACACTGCTCGAGCACGTGTGGGGGTGGACCTCGGACACCGAGACCCGCACCGTCGACAGTCACGTGAAGGCGTTGCGGCGCAAGCTCGGACCGGGTCTCATCCGGACCGTCCACGGCGTCGGGTATGCGTTGGACGCGCCGCGGTGAGTCGGCTCGCCGCGATCTGGGACCGGGTCCCGCGGCCGCTCGACCCGTTCGCCTCGTTCAAGGTGAAGATGGCGCTGCTCGTCGGCAGCGCGATCACGTTGGCAGCGTTCACGTTCTGGATCGGGGCGAGCTGGCAGTTCCGCTATGCGTTGCTCGCAGCACTGGCGACGTCGCTGATCCTGACGCAGTTCCTGGCGCACGGGATGACGTCGCCGCTGCGGCAGATGACCGCCGCCGCCCGTGCGATGGCCCGCGGGGACTACAGCCGCAGGGTCCGCGCCACGTCCCGCGACGAGATCGGGCAGCTGGCAACGGCCTTCAACCAGATGGCGGCCGATCTCGGGGCGGCCGACGAGTACCGGCGCGGGCTGATCGGCAACGTGTCCCATGAGCTGCAGACCCCCATCACCGCGTTGCGCGCGGTCCTGGAGAACGTCGTCGACGGTGTCGCCGAACCCGATCCGGCGACCATGCGGGTCGCACTGCTGCAGACCGAGCGGCTCGGCGAGCTCGTCGGCAACCTGCTGGACCTGTCGCGCCTGGAGGGAGGCGCCATTCGGCTGCAGCCCGGGCCGTTCGGCGTCGCCGAGTTCCTCCGCGAGTGCCTGTCCCACGTCTCGGTGTCGGTCGCCGACGTCGAGGTCGTCGTCAGGGCGGAGCCGCCGGCGTTGGTCGCCGTGGCCGACCCGGCCCGACTGAAGCAGGTCGTGATCAACCTGGTGGACAACGCCATTCGGCACAGCCCCAGTGGCGCCGGGGTGGTGGTGCATGCGGCCGCGGCGGGTCGGGGCGGGTTGCGGTTGGAGGTGGCCGACGAGGGGCCGGGCATCCCGCCGGCTGAGCGGGAGCGCGTCTTCGAACGGTTCACCCGAGGAGACACGTCGGCAGGCGGCACCGGACTCGGTTTGGCGATCGCGCGATGGGCCGTCGAACTCCACGGCGGTGCGATCGAGGTGATGGACGTCGAGAGGGGATGCCGGATCGGCGTCACCATCCCGGCACCGATCGACGGAGAGGGACCACGATGATGCCCGCGAGGACGTCGCCGCATCCGCACGCGCCCATGGCGGCGCCGCCGATCATCGGGCCGCAGCTGCCACGTCACGGCGAACCCGGGTGGACCATCTGGCCGCACCGATCGTGGCCGTTCGATCCACTGGCCGCCGCGCCACGTCGCGTCGTCCGGCTGGCCCTGGTGGTCGCCGTCGTGGGCGGTCTGTTCTGGCGGGTGTCGGTGCTGAGCATCGGTTACCTGCTGGTGGGTGCCCTCGTCTTCGGGGTCGTCTACGGCACCGCCGAGCGCCGACCGACGCGTCGCGAGTGGCTCGGCATCGCGGCGACACTGATGCTGCTGGCCGTGCCCGCAATCCTCGCCGCCGAGTGGCTGGGCGTGCTGTGCATCTCGGCGGCCTGGCTCGTCGGCTGGACGACCCTGGCCGGTGGCCGGACGTGGACGGCGATCGTCACCGGCCCCTTCCTGCCGTGGCTGGTGCCGGCCCGCGTCGTAGGCTGGACCCGGCGTTCCCTGAGCACGGGCCGGGTCGACCGCCGCGGCCGGCCGGCGGTGGGTCGCGTGGTGCTCGTCGCCGTCATCACTGCGGTGCTGGTCGTCGTGTTCGGGAGCCTCTTCGCCTCGGCGGACCCCGCGTTCGCGCGACTCGTCGACAATCTGATGCCGGAGTGGAACGTCTTCGACGCGCAGGTGCGTGTCCTCGTCGGACTGCTCGTCGCGTTCTTCGTCCTCGGCGGTGGCTACCTGCTGCGGCACCGGCCGCGCCTCGACGCGATGGCCCCGGCCCGACGGCCCGCGATACCCAACTGGGAGTGGGCCGTTCCGCTCGCGGTTCTCGACGTCCTGTTCATCGGGTTCGTCGTGGTGCAGGCGACGGTGCTGTTCGGCGGGCACGCGCACGTGCTGGGAACCGACGGCCTGACCTACGCCGAGTACGCGCGGCAGGGTTTCTGGCAGTTGCTGTGGGTGTCGGCGCTGACGCTGCTCGTGCTGAGCGTGGTCATTCGGGTCGCCTCCCGCGAGACCGCGCCGGACCGTCGGCTGCTGCGTCTGCTGGTCGGAACGCTCTGTGCCACTTCGGTGGTCGTCGTTGTCTCCGCGATCCACCGGATGTGGCTGTACCAGGAGGCGTACGGGTTCAGCGTCCAGCGGGTCGTGGTGATCGCTATCGAACTGTGGCTGGGAGCGGTGTTCGTACTGATCGCGCTCGCGGGCGTCCGGATGACGGCGTGCTGGCTGCCGACGGCGGTGTTGTTCGCGGGCGTCGTGACGCTGCTCGGCCTGGCCGCGCTCGACCCGGAGCGGATGATCGCCGACCGCAACGTCGACCGGTACGAGCAGACCGGGCAGTTGGACGTCGACTACCTCCAACGGCTGTCGTCGGACGTCGCACCGGCGCTGGCGCGTCTGCCGGACGACGTGCAGGCGTGCGCGAGCTACCGCGCGGAGGACCGGGGATCCTGGAACGAGTTCAATCTGTCACGCTGGCAGGCGGCCCGCGACGACCGGTCGACGACGGTGTGCCTCAGCTACGGGGAATAGCCCGCGCTAGCCGAGCAAGCGCTTGGTTGATACCCTGGCCGGGTGGACAAGGCGCCGCTCAGCCGCCGCGACGAGTTGCTCGACCTCGCCGCGACGATGTTCGCCGACCGCGGGCTACGGGCCACCACCGTCCGCGACATCGCCGACTCGGCGGGAATCCTGTCCGGCAGCCTCTACCACCACTTCAAGTCCAAGGAGCAGATGGTCGAAGAAGTCCTGCGCGACTTCCTCGACTGGCTGTTCGGTCGCTACCGGGAGATCCTCGACGCGGAGCCGGATGCGCTCGGCCGCGTCAAGGGCCTCTTCATGGCGTCCTTCGAGGCCATCGAGCACCGGCACGCCCAAGTCGTCATCTACCAGGACGAGGCCAAGCGGTTGTCGACGCTGCCCCAGTTCGGCTTCGTCGACGAGCGCAACGTCGAGCAGCGCCGGATGTGGATCGACATCCTCAAGCAGGGTGTCGCCGACGGGCACTTCCGGCCCGACCTCGACGTCGACCTCGTCTACCGGTTCATCCGCGACACAACCTGGGTGTCGGTCCGCTGGTACCAGCCCGGTGGTCCCCTCACCGCCGAACAGGTCGGCGCGCAGTACCTCGCCATCGTCCTCGGTGGCATCACGACATCAGAAGGAGAATCCCATGGCTGAGGCGTACGTCATCGATGCCGTCAGGACCGCCGTCGGCAAGCGCAACGGATCGCTCGCCGGTCTGCATCCCGTCGACCTCGGCGCCGCCGCGTGGCGCGGCCTCTTCGCACGCACCGACCTCGACCCGGGTGCCGTCGACGACGTCATCGCGGGCTGCGTCGACGCCGTCGGCGGGCAGGCGGGCAACATCGCCCGGCTGTCGTGGCTCGCCGCCGGCTTCCCGGAGGAGGTTCCCGGTGTGACCGTCGACCGCCAGTGCGGCTCGAGTCAGCAGGCCATCTCGTTCGGCGCACAGGCGATCATGTCCGGGACCGCGGACGTGATCGTCGCGGGCGGCATGCAGAACATGAGCCAGATCCCGATCAGCTCCGCGATGATCGTCGGCGAGCAGTTCGGCTTCACCTCGCCCACCAACGAGTCCAAGAGCTGGCTACACCGCTACGGCGATCAGGAGATCTCGCAGTTCCGCGGCTCCGAGATGATCGCGGAGAAGTGGGCGCTCACGCGCGAGGAGATGGAGCAGTACTCGCTGACCAGCCACCAGCGCGCGCAGGAGGCCATCCGATCCGGGTACTTCGAGAACGAGGTCATCCCGGTCGACGGCTTCGTCACCGACGAGGGGCCGCGTGACACGTCGCTGGAGAAGATGGCCGGGCTCAAGACCCTCGTCGACGGCGGGCGCCTGACCGCCGCGATGGCGAGCCAGATCTCCGACGGAGCGAGCGCGGTACTGCTGGCCTCGGAGCAGGCCGTCGCCGACCACGGCCTCAAGCCGCGAGCGCGCATCCACCACATCAGCGCCCGCGGAGCCGATCCCGTCTACATGCTCACCGGCCCGATCCCCGCGACCGAGTACGCGCTCGCCAAGACCGGCCTGACGATCGACGACATCGACACCGTCGAGATCAACGAGGCCTTCGCCCCCGTCGTGATGGCGTGGCTCAAGGAGACCGGCGCGGACCCGGCGAAGGTCAACCCGTCCGGTGGCGCGATCGCGCTGGGCCACCCGCTCGGCGCGACCGGCGCCAAGCTGTTCGCGACGATGCTGAACACGTTGGAGCGCACCGGCGGTCGCTACGGCCTGCAGACGATGTGCGAGGGCGGCGGCACCGCGAACGTGACGATCATCGAGCGGCTCTAGCGGCTTCGCACGCCGGCTACCGCCTCCGAGCTGCGCCGAGATGGCCTCATTCGTGAATCCTGCGACGCATCGTCCGCGTGTCGCGTCGCCAGATTCACGAACCGTCACCAGGTGAAGTTGCGCCGTCGGAGTTCGTTCATCACCCTGCTGACGTAGGTCGCCCGACGGCCGTACAGCAGGTCACGACTCACCCGGACGATTCGCCACTTCTCGTCTGCGAGTTCGACCTGCTTGTCGATGTCGCGTTGACGCACCGCCGGATCGGTCCAGTGCTGCGGGCCGTCGTACTCGATTCCGACTTTGACGTCCTCATAGCCCATGTCGATCCGAGCAATGAAGTCGCCGTACGCGTTGCGCACCACTATCTGTGTGCGTGGTGCAGGCAGTCCGGCGTCGACGAGGGCTAGCCTCGCCGCGGTTTCCTGGGGCGACTCCGCTCCGCCGTCCATCAGTGCCAATGCGCCTCTCAACCTTGGTGTTCCGCGCGCGCCTGGGTGCGCCGCCATGATCGCCTCGACGTCGGTGACCTTGACGTCGGTTGCAGCGGCGAGCGCATCGAGTCGTTGCACCGCGGCCACCCTGCGTGCGACATGGCGCCCGATGTCAAACGCCGTCCGTGCTGGCGACGTGACCCCCATGCCGTCGATGTCGACCACCTCCTCCGGCGTGAGGACGTCGGACCACACACTGATTCCGGACGGGGCCCGACGGTTGTCATGAATCAGTTCTGCCGGGTCCGCGGCGTCTACCCACTTCGCCCCATGAAGAGCGGCCGCCGATCGGCCGGCTAGGGTTCCTCGCCGCCGTGACCACAACCAGGCCGCAACGGCTCGTTCGCGTGGCGACGGGCTGACACCCCAGGGCACGTAGATTCCCGGAAATACCGGTTCGTAGAGATCGCGCATCGCGCGTTCCGGGATGGCCCGCGCTGCCAGCGCCTCTGCTCCGATGAACGGCCACGGTAGAACCCCCATGGTCGGATGCTGCCAAGGGCCACCGACAGAGACTCATTCGTGAATCCGGCGACGAGACACGCCGATGACGCGTCGCAGGATTCACGAACGGGTTCGAAGACCGAGCCGCGGGCTCGACCAACCCCTAGTGCGCGGCCGCGACCAGCGCCAGGCCGCCGAACGCGACGATCCAGCTCGCGAAGCTGCCGACGAGGAAGTACTCGGTGACGTCGTCGATGCCGACGCGTTCGGTGTTGCCTTCGCGGTCGCGCTTCGCGCTGATCTCGGGGAACCGGATGATGCTCTTGGCCGCCACGACCGCGGACGCCATGGTCAGCTGACCCGCCAGGCCGAGGCCGACGATCAGCAACCGTTCCATCGGCCCGAGCAGCCGTCCGCCCTTCAGTTGATCGGACGCCTGCGGCTGACCCGCCGGCTTCACCGAACCGACCGACCCCAGGACGAGTCGGACGAGTTGGTTCGCCGTCGCCGCCTGGACGAGGAGTACCCCGACGGCCATCAGCATCCGATTCGGCGTCACCTCCGCGCCCACCCACGACGGCCACCGGCCGATGACGCCCGCAACGTCGGAACCCCAGCCGGACAACAGGATCAGTGCTGCCACGGCCGCACCGAAGACGATCAGGGGCGTCACCTGACGGGTGCCGGTGCGTTCGGCGCGCTCGCACGACACCTGCCAGCCCACCGCCGCCGTCGAGTCGATGGCGAGCAGCGGGAGGTCGCCGAGATGCCACAGTCCGGCCAGCATCGCCACGCCCACGACGACGACCACGCCGACCACGGGTGGAAGCCACCGTCTCCGGAGCAGCCGACGGCCGACGTCGCCGAGTCCGACGGCGATCAGCAGCACCGCCAGCATGCTCACGGGGTCTCCGCCAGCAGTCGGGACGCCGACACGATGAGGTCGAGGCCGTCGCGGCCGGCGCGCTGCGACACCGCCGACGGGCTGATGTGCTCGTCGGCGGCCAGTTGCTTCTTGGAGCGGTGGGACACGAGACCCTTCAGGATGCGGACGGACCGTTCGTCGAGTGATCCAAACATGTGGTCCCGACACATCAGCGCCGCGTTGATCGGACCTGCATCGGGGGCCGTGGGGTCGGTGGTCCGGTACGTGGTGCGGACGAGCGCCAGGCCCGGTTGCCGCTGCGCCTCGGCCGTCCACTCGATGGCCTCGCGGGCCGACCACCAGCCGGGCCCGTCCTGGATGCCGGTCGTCTCGTCAAGGACCGTGACCGCACCCCACCCGATCCCGAAGCGAACGTCGACGGTCGGCGCCACGGCCAGTCGGACTTGCCAGGCGGCCGCGATGGCAGAGCCCACGCTGGAGTAGCTGCCCTGGAACTCGTCGCCCACCGTGAATGCGGGGGGATCGACCGCGCCGGCCGTGGCGTCGCTCAGGGCGGTGGTGACGGCGCGGTGGAGCGTGGCTCGATCGACGGCCCCGCGGGAGTCCACGACGTCTCCGATGAGCGTCGCCCTCGATGTAGCCCTGGCCTTCATCGCGCCCATATGAAGACTATAGCTTAACTATGGCGCAGTTAAGGATATGACTTCATTAGTCGCGAATGAAGGCGGACGTTGCGGTGAGGTGGTGAATCGCCTCGGCCACCAGCGCTGGAACCAACTCGGCACACGACGGCAGGTCGTCCAGGATTCCCGCGACCTGCCCGGACGCCAGCACGCCGGCGTCGGTGTTCCCCTCGACCAGGCCGGCCTTCAGCAGCATCGGGGTGTTGGCGGCCATGACCACCTGCGACCAGGTGAGGTCCTTGCCGCGCCGCATCGCCAGGCCGTCGGTCACCAGCGACCGCCACGTCATGCCCGACATCTTCTTGAACTTCTGCGCGTTGCCCACTGCCGCCGCGAGCCCGCGAACCGGTGAGCCGCTCTCGAGTTTCTCGACGAGGCCGGTCCGGAGGACGCGGTGCGGCATCCCGTCGACCCGCGTCGACACGACCGTGCCGTCGAGCGCCGAGTCCAGGTAACGCCGCTTGACGGCCTCGGGCACCGTCGAGTCCGACGTCAGCAGGAAGCGGGTGCCCATCGCGACGCCGGCGGCGCCGTAGGACAGCGCGGCCGCCAGGCCACGACCGTCGAAGAACCCACCCGCCGCGATCACCGGCATGCCGGTGTCGGCGACGGCGTCGAGGACCGATGGCAGCAGCAGCGTCGTCGCGATCGGGCCGGTGTGGCCGCCGCCCTCGCCGCCCTGGACGATCACCGCGTCCGCGCCCCAGCCCGCCACCTTCTTCGCGTGCTTGGCGAGACCCACCGACGGGATGACGACGACGCCGGCGTCCTTGAGTCGGGCGATCAGGTCGGGCTTGGGAGCTAGGGCGAAGGAGGCGACTCTGACTCCTTCGCTGATCAGGAGGTCGACGCGGTCGTTCGCGTCGCCGGCGTCGGCACGGATGTTGATGCCGAACGGTTTGTCGGTGGCGGCCTTGACCTTGCCCACCGCGACGCGCAGTTCCTCGAGGGTCATGGTGGCCGACGCGAGGATGCCCAGTCCGCCCGCGTTCGACGTCGCGGCCACGAGGCGCGCACCGGCTACCCAGCCCATGCCGGTCTGTACCACCGGGTGTTCGATGCCGACCAGGTCGGTCAGCGGCGTCTTGAGGTGACTCATGCTCGTACTTCTCTGTCCCGCAGCGACTTCGGATCGATGACCTCGCGAATGAGGCGCAGCTCCTCGGTCGACGGTAGCCGGGTCGGCTCGGCGGTGTCGAGTCCGTGCACCTCGAAGGACGTGTTCTCGGCGACCTCGTCGGCACCGACGCCGGGATGCAGTGACAACGCGCGCATCTGACGGTCCGGACCGCCGAAGTCGAAGACGCCGAGGTTGCTCACCACGCGGTAGACGTTGGCGAACCGGTACGCCGGATTGTCGGGATCGACCTTGTCCCAGCCGATGCCGGAGACGATGTCGACGGAGTCGCCGAAGACGCGCTTGCCGTGGCCGCCCACCCAGTAGCTGGTGGCGTGGTTGATGCTGTTGCCTGGCGCCCCGCGTACCCCGAACATCTGCCGCTTGGGCTGCTGGATCGGTCCGAACGCCGACAGGTTCTGGTTGCCGTAGCGGTCGATCTGGTTGGCGCCCATCACGACGTGGCGGCGTCCCCACGTCAGCGTCTCGAAGACGCGGCCGAACGGCATCCACCCCTCGATCGCTCCGGTCGCACCGAGTGCGGGGGTGTCGGCGAGGATGCGGGCCTCACCGTCGGTCAGCAGGATGTCGGGGGAGAACGTCAGCCGGGCCAGACGGGCGCCGATCGACACCATGTTCGCCATCGGGCTGACCATGATTTCGCCTGCGTCACGGAACAACTCGGCGCACGCGACGGCGCACACCTCGGCCCGGGTCGCGTACTGGTCGTCGGAAGTCACTTGGCTGCCTCCTTCGCTGCGGCCTGCTCATCGGCGAACCTGCGGACCGCTGCCTGGTAGTCGTCCTCGCTGCCGGACAGGTAGGTGGCGACGAACTCCGCCCACGTCTCGTCGGATCCGGCGGCCTCGGCGTAGTGCCGCTGGAACTTCTCGTCGCGGCGGTAGTCCGGTTCGGCCGTCGTGAAGTGTGCCCCGTTGGGGGCCTCTACGAGCGAGTCGACCATCATGCGGTTGACCAGCAGCGCCTGTGGCGGCACCGATGACACCAACTCCTCGGTGGAGACGACGCGGTCGACGCTCATCAGCCGCTTCTTCGCCGACATCAGGAAGAGGTCGTCGAAGTAGGGGTCGATGCCGGTGTAGGCCGCGTTGCCGCGGGCGTCACCGACGTTGAGGTGGACGAGTGCGACGTCGAGATTCAGCGCGGGCATGGCGATCAGCTCCTCGTAGCCATCGCCCGTGGGGTAGGGGGAGCGGACGGTCTTCAGCTCGTCACCCCAGAACGTGCGCACGTCGCTGCCGAGGCCCGCGCGGATGGGGAGGAACGGAAGTCGTTGCGCCGCAGCCTGCAACCCGCAGCGCAGCATGCCCTCGTCCATCTCGCGCGCCTCGATGGCTCCGGTGGTCCGCGCCTTCGCGAACCACGGGTCGTAGAACGGCGGCGAGTCCAGTGACACGAAACCGTAGTAGACGCGCTTGACCTTGCCCGCGGAGCAGAGCAGGCCCAGGTCGGGGCCGCCGTAGGTGACCACGGTCAGGTCGGTGACGTCGGTGCGGAGCAGTGCGCGGATGAACGCCATCGGCTTGCGGCGCGACCCCCACCCGCCGATGCCGATGGTCATGCCGCTCTCGATCGACGAGACGGCCTCGTCGAGGGTGGTCCTCTTGTCGCTCAAGCTACTTCGCTCCCTTGTCGGTTCCCGCGAACGCATCCCGGTGTTCGTCGGACACGCCGGCCAGGTTGAGTTCGAACGTGAACCCCTGTTCCATGCGGTATCTGGCGTTGACGGGCTGGACGTCGATGAGGTTGAGGGCCTCCTTGGCCGCCCGGATCACGCGGGTGTCCTTCGACGCGATGTCTCGCGCGACCCGCAACGCCGCCTCGTCGAGGTCGGTGCGCGGCACGACCTCGTGCACGGAGCCGAAGTGGTGCAGCGTCTGCGCGTCGACGGTGGCCGCGGTGAAGAACAGTCGCCGCATCATGTGCTGGGGCACCAGGCGGGAGAGGTGGGTGGCGGCGCCGAGTGCACCGCGCTCGACCTCGGGCAGCCCGAACTTCGCGTCGTCGGAGGCGACGATCACGTCGGAGTTGCCGACCAGCCCGATGCCGCCGCCGACACAGAACCCGTTGACCGCGGCGATGACGGGCACCTCGCACTCGTAGACCGCCCGAAAGGCGTGGAAGCACCCACGATTGGCGTCGATAAGTGCGGTGAACCCGTCGGTGTTCTGCATCTCCTTGATGTCGACGCCCGCGTTGAAGCCGCGGCCCTCCGCGCGCAGGATCACCACGTGGGTGTTGCGGTCGCGGCCGGCGGCGGTGATCGCGTCGCCGAGTTCGAACCATCCACGCGACGGGATCGCGTTCACGGGTGGGTAGTCGACGGTGACCGAGACGACGCCCGGTTCCACGGTCTTGGTGGTGATCGTCATCGTGGAGTCTCCTGGGGTGGCTACCTAAGCAAGCACTTGCTTGGTACGCTAGCACAGTGACCGACGCCGCTGGAATCAATCTCCGACTCGCCGGACGGGTCGTTCTCGTCACCGGCGGGGTGCGGGGCGTCGGTGCCGGCATCAGTGCCGTCTTCGCCGATCAGGGTGCCACCGTCGTGACGTGCGCCCGCCGCCCGGTCGAGGGCAACCCCTACGACTTCCACTCCTGCGACATCCGTGATGACGCGTCCGTCAAGGCCCTCGTCGACGCGATCGTGGCAACGCACGGACGGCTCGACGTCGTCGTGAACAACGCGGGCGGATCGCCGTACGCGCTGGCCGCCGACGCGTCGGCCAGGTTCAGCACCAAGATCGTCGAACTGAACCTGCTGGGCACGCTGTCGGTGTCGACGCATGCCAATGCCGTGATGCAGCAGCAGGATTCCGGCGGATCGATCGTCAACATCACCAGCGTCAGCGGGCGGCGTCCCACTCCGGGAACCGTCGCCTACGGCGCAGCGAAGGCCGGCGTGGAGAACATGACCACGACGCTGGCCGTGGAGTGGGCTCCAAAGGTACGGGTGAACTCGGTAGTCGTCGGCATGGTCGAGACCGAGCAGTCCGAACTGTTCTACGGCGACACCGACTCGATCGCGGCGATCTCCCGCAACGTTCCACTCGGACGGCTGGCCAAGCCCGCGGACATCGGCTGGGCCACCGCGTTTCTCGCTTCCGAAGCCGCGTCCTACATCAGTGGTGCATCGCTTGAGGTGCACGGCGGTGGCGAGCCACCGCACTACCTGTCGACGACGACCGCCGACATCAAGTAAGGGGATCGAACATGGGATTGCTCGACGGCCGCGTGGTCATCGTGACGGGCGCAGGCGGCGGCATCGGCCGGGCGCATGCGCTGGCGTTCGCCGCAGAGGGTGCGCGCGTGGTGGTCAACGACATCGGAGTCGGACTCGACGGCTCCCCCGCGGGCGGCGGCAGCGCCGCGCAGACCGTCGTCGACGAGATCACGGCTGCCGGTGGGGAGGCCGTGACGAGCGGCGCCAACGTCGCCGACTGGGCGCAGGCCGAGGGCCTGATCCAGACGGCGGTCGACGTGTTCGGTGGGCTCGACGTGCTGGTGAACAACGCGGGAATCGTCCGCGACCGGATGTTCGCCAACACCAGCGAGGAGGAGTTCGACGCCGTCACCGCGGTGCATCTCAAGGGGCACTTCGCGACCATGCGGCATGCCGGCGCCTACTGGCGCGCTCGGTCGAAGGCGGGGGACACCCCGGATGCGCGCATCATCAACACCAGTTCGGGGGCCGGGCTGCAAGGCAGTGTGGGACAGGCGAACTACAGCGCCGCCAAGGCGGGCATCGCCGCGCTGACGCTTGTCGCGTCGGCCGAGATGAGCCGCTACGGCGTGACGGTCAACGCCATCGCCCCGTCCGCCAGGACCCGGATGACCGAGACGGTGTTCGCAGACATGATGTCGACTCAGGACAGTGACTTCGACGCGATGGCACCGGAGAACGTCTCGCCGCTCGTCGTGTGGCTCGGCAGCGTCGAGTCACGCGACGTCACCGGCCGGGTGTTCGAGGTCGAGGGCGGCATCGTCCGGGTCGCCGAAGGCTGGGCCCGTGGCGCGGAGGCCGACAAGGGTGCGCGCTGGGATCCCGCGGAACTCGGCCCCGTCGTCACCGACCTGCTGGACAGGTCCCGGACGCCGCTGCCGGTCTTCGGCGCCTGATCACTCGGGGCTGTCGGTGCAGGTGGCCAGGAACGTCTTGCCGTCCTGCCGTGCGACCTCTTCGGGGTCGAGCCACCCCACGCCCTGGAACCAGTAGGTGTCATCGGGGTGTGCGGCCGAGTTCTCGATGACCTCGGCGAGGTCGGTGGTGTCGCCCCATCCGCCCTTCGTGATGCCGTCGACGTTGATGCGGACGTCTTCCGCACGGCGCCAATCGAATCCCGGGGGCAGCGGTTGGGTCACCGTCAGTCCGCGGACCGGCTCGCCGAGAGCGAAGTAGTCCACGTCGACCCCGACGCGGTTCGGCGCGGTCATCATCAGCTCGGCACGCGTGTCCTGCTTGTTGGGGTCGAAGGTCAGTCCGAGTCCGATGACGTCATGGCACGTCGATCCCGTCCAGATGTGCAGGTTTCCGTCGAGCACCCGGGCGCCGAACGCGGACTCGAGCGACGGACGGCCCAGCGGGTCGCACGCGACGAGGACGGCGACGGCTGTCAGCGCGATGAGCACACGTTGAATCATCAATAACCTCCGTCGGACAGGCCTGCGTCCTTCTCCAATGGGTGATCGGTGAAGATCTCGACGAGTTTGCCGCCTTGGTAGGCGTTGATGAAGCCCAGGTAGCCCAACCTCTGCCATTGCTGCGAATGGCGCTCTTCGTGGTGCAGGATCCGGTCGAGGTCCAGCTGATTGAGCCCCTCGCGCCCCTCGCCGCCCTCCCTCGGGTACCACATGTTCCCCGAGTGGATCATGTCGCGAAGCGTCTGAGCAGGGTCCTTCGGGTCGTCGATGTTGACCATGAAGACGTCTCCCCACGTGCTGCCGCCACCCTCGCTGAAGAAGTCCTGCAGCTGATTTCCGCCCATTCCCATCAGCATCCCGTTCGGAGTGGTCGTCAGCCGGCCGCCGTTGTCGTGGACGAAGTCGACGTCCTGGTCGTAACTCCAGGCGTTGGCCTCCTGACGGTCGATGATGCGCTGCACCTCGTCGGCGGAGTACGGCGTGGGCTCGAAGTCGTGGGCCGTGCCATCGCCGTAGTCGGTCCCGGCGTTGAGTACGTACGTCATCAGCGCCGCCTTGCGTACGTCGGCACCCGACGTGCCGGGTGGCACGAGGAAGAACGACTTGCCATCCGCGTCGGTGACCTTCTCCATCCCGTTGAGGACGTCGAAGCTGTCGGGCGTGATGTGGTGGCGTCGAGCGATGTCGACGAGGACGTCCGGTGGCACGCCCTGCCGTTCCGCGTTCTGCAGCCATTCGCGGTAGTAGCCGTCCGGAGGAGGCCCGGTGAGGAGGCCGGCGTCACGCAGGGCCTTCTCGTAGTCGTTCTCGGTCTCGGGCTTCTTGTCGTCGCCCACCGCCTGCCCCGGCTCGCCCCCGCCCGCGAGCTTCTGCTCGCCGAGCTTTCGGTACTGCTCGCCGAGGCCGCGGACGCCGGCACCGATGGCATTCAGTTCACCGTTGGTCCGGGTCACGATCTCGGCGACGTCGCCCAGGCCCTTGTTCACGATGGGCAGCAGCATGCGTTCGCCGACCGCGGTCTTGGGAACTGCCGCAGCGACGTCGAACACCCACTTCTTGACGGTGTCCAGTTCGGTGCGGCCGTTGACCACCAGGCGGGCCGACTGGTCGATGTGCGTCTTGAGTTGGTCGTCGAGCCGCGCGAGTTCTCTGAGTACGCGCCCGTGGTCGGTGTTGACTGCCTGATAGGCGGAGGCGGCGGAACCCGTCCACCGTGAGCCGGGCACCGCGGTCTCTACGTCGGCCTGTAGCGCGCGAAACCGGCCACTGGCGCTGAATTCGTCGCCGGCCGGCGGGGCGCCGTGCCCAAAGGTCGATCGCGCGCTCGACCACGTCGACGAGAATGCATCGAGTACACCCATGCGTGTCTCCCAGCGCGCTGTGCAGATCGGCTGCACTGATCATTCCACGGACTGTCACCGCCGAGGCTCACCTCTTTGGATGGCGAGGTCTCGGTCATCGTGCCGGATCGGGACTGCAGATGCCGAGGAACGTCTTGCCGTCCTGATCGGCGACCTGATCGGGATCGAGCCAGCCGATGCCCTGGAACAAGTAGGTGTCGTCGGGTGGCTCGCCGACCCCGAGATGACCTCGGCCAGGTCCATGGTCGGGTCTCGGTGAACATTCGGCGTGTGTACCGCGAGTCGCAGCTTCGATTGGCTGCGCCAGTCGAAGCCCGCCGGCAGCTCCTGAGCGATCCTCGTTCCCTGCAACGGCTCTCCGAGGGTGAACCGGTCGAACTCGATTGGGCCATCCGAGGCGATCAGCGTCAACGCCGTGGTCCCTCGCCCCGGTGGTTCTCCGATGAAGTCGAGTGTCACGCCGTTGACGTCGGTGCACGGCGAACCGGTCCATATCCGGAGCGCTCCGTCGGTCACGCGAACGCCGAAGGCAGGCGGCAGTGAAGGTTGCCGTGCCGGATCGGGGGTGCAGGGGGTGAGGAACGTCTTGCCGTCCAGCTCGTCGACGTCGTCGGGACCGAGCCAGCCCACGTCTTGGAACCAATAGGTGTCTTCGGGGTGATCCGCTGATCCGGCGACGATGTCCGCGACGAGCGCTCGCTTCGACCCTTCTCCCGCCGCGCCGTCGATCCAGAGGTCGACCTGTTCCGCCGTGCGCCAATCGAATCCGTCGGGTAGCGCCTCCTCGACGCGCAGTCCAGGATTGGGTCCGTCGAGCGTCAGGTAGTCGACGTCGGCCCGCCGGCCGGGCGCGGGCTCGAAGATCAGCTTCGCGTCGGAGGTGAATCTGACGGTCACCCTGGTGACGTCGTGGCAGGGTGACCCGGTCCACAGCCGGAGTTCGCCGTCGGTGACTCGCGCGCCGAACGCCAGCGGTAGCGACACCGCCTGCGGGTCGGGGCCGAACATTCCGCAGCTGGTGATGGCCACGCTCACCAGGAGGGGCGCAAGGGCGCGCCGGATCATGCGCACCCCCCTTCGCCGGCAGCCCATCACGCGCCGCGACTCGTACCGCAATCCTCACACGGTGCACGTTCGGCCACCGCGGCAATTTCAGGGGCGCGATTACGCCTTGGGTCAAGCCGGTTCGCACACCACCAGGGGGATGACGCGGTCGGCAGCCTGCCGGTAGTCGCGGTACGGCGGGTACATCCGCGTCAGTCGGGGCCAGTAGTCGGCACGCTCGTCGTCGGTGGCGTCGCGTGCAGTCATGTCCCGCGTGGTGGAGCCGTACTGCACCCGAACGTGCGGATCCGATCCGATGTTGAGGTACCAGGCCGGGTTCTCGTCCCTACCTCCGAAGGACGCGGGCAAGACGACCCGGTCTCCGTCGATCAGGCACAGCGTGGCCGTCACCCGCTGCCGTCCGCTGCGCCGCCCCGTCGTCGTGATGAGCGCCGACGGCAGCCACAGCAACCGGGATCCGATCACGCCGCCGGTGTGCTGGTAAGCCCAGACGTGGCCGCGCGCGAAGTACTTCATCGCCTGCTTGACGACGCTCGCGTTGCGCACTGGGTTCCGGGTGTCCGACATGCCCCATGATTCCCCGGGTACGAAGCGGCAAACCCTAGCCCGTGGTCCGGCGACTCCCGCCGTGCCAATCCTCCACCGTGCCGACCGCGTCGGGGTCGACACCGAAACTGGCCAGCTGAGGACGCTCCCGCAGCGACCGCTTGAGTTCGGTGAAGCCGGGAAACGATGCGAGGCCGACGACGTGGTCCCACAGCGCGCCCGCATCGTCGGCGTCCGGCAGCCTGCTGATCACGGGTCCGAAGAACGCCGTTCCGTCAGGCGGCTGGAAGTGCAGGATCGGCGTGCCGACGTCGCGGCCGGTCAACGACAGCGCTTCCTCGGTCTCGGCGCGAATCTGGTCGTCCCACGTGGTGTCGTCGAGGGCGTCTGCCAAGCCGACGGGCAGGCCGACCGACGTCAACAGTGGCTCGACGACACTCCGTGCGCCCTGATCTGCCGCGGACAGGGGGTCGACCGTCCTCGACGTATCGAAGATGCGTACGCCCAGCGCCTCGTACAGCGGTCCGACGGCGTCACGCCCGTGCTCGCTGCGCACCGCGGCCGCCACGCGGAGCAGGCGGAGTCCGGCGGTGTGTCCGGCTTCGTACTCGGGTGGGAAGTGAGTGGCGTAGTCGATGTGCGCGTTGAGGATTCGCAGTGAGATGAAGCGCCACTCGACGTCGTAGTCGCGCTGCTCGGCCACCAACCGGACCCACTTGCTGGTCAGCCATGCGAACGGACAGACGGGATCGAAGTAGAAGTGCAGACTCTCACCGGATGCCACGACGACGAGCCTAGTCACTTCGCCGAACTAGGCTGGCGGAACCACTCGCCCCGACCGAAGGACCGAATGTTCATCGTCATCCTCGGCGCGGTCCTCGGGCTGATGCACCTCTACGTCTGGAAGCGGCTGATCAAGGACACGACCGTGTCCGGCCGAATGAGATGGTCGATGACCGGCGGCCTGCTGGCGCTGGCCGTCCTGGTCGTCGCGACGCTGATCGTGCCGAGCGCCACCGAGTCCACCCTGCCGGTCTGGCTGGAGTGGGCGGGCTGGCTGTGGTTCGCCCTGGTCGCCTATCTGTTCTTGACGCTGCTGGTGCTCGAACCCGTCCGCCTCGTGCTGCGGCGCTGGATCAGATGTCCCCGGCGCGACGCCGAGCCTGCCCAGGGAAGCGACGACGTTCCCGAGTCGATGCCGATCGTGAACCGTCGGGTCTTCATCGCGCGATCGGCGGCCGTCGCGGCCGGGACCGCCTCGGTGGGGCTCGTCGGCTTCGGGGCCGCCACCGCGCTCGGCCCGCCCGACGTGCTGGACGTGCCGGTGCGGCTGCGCCGTCTCGACCCGGCGTTCACCGGGTTCCGCATCGCGGTGGTGTCCGACATCCATCTCGGTCCGCTGGCTGGACGCCCACACACCGAGCGGATCGTCCGGATGATCAACGAGGCGCAGCCGGACCTGGTCGCGATCGTCGGCGATCTCGTGGACGGCACCGTCGCGCAACTGGGATCGGCCGCGGAACCCCTGCGAGACCTCAGCTCTCGGGAGGGGACGTTCTTCGTCACCGGCAACCACGAGTACTTCGTCGACGACACCGAGTCGTGGTTGCAGGAGTTGGAACGGCTCGGCGTACAGCCGCTTCGGAACGCCAACACCGCGATCCGACGGGGTGGCGCGGCGTTCGACCTGGTCGGCGTCAACGACGTCGTCGGAGCCACCCGCGGGGACGGTCCGGACTTCGAACGCGCCTTGGCCGGAACCGACCCCACGCGGGCCCGGGTGCTGCTGGCGCACCAGCCGGTGCAGGTCACCCGCGCTGCCGAGAACGGCGTGGACCTCCAGCTGTCCGGGCACACGCACGGCGGCCAGATGTGGCCCTTCCACTATGCGGTGCGCGCGGTGCAACCGTCCCTCGTTGGGTTGTCGACCGTCGACGACACCCAGCTGTACGTGTCCCGGGGAGCTGGATTCTGGGGTCCGCCGGTGCGCATCGGGGCGCCGCCGGACATCAGCATCCTCTCGTTGCAGGCGCCCTAGGCCGGATCGCAGATGACGATCGGGATCTTCCGGTCGGTGTAGCTGCGGTAGTTCGCGAAGTCGGCGTACATGGCGTCGAGTTTCGGCCAGTACTCGTCACGTTCGGCGTCGTTCGCATCGCGGGCCGCCAGCGTGGACGTTCCCGTCTTCGTCTGAAAGGTGACCTGCGGGTTCGCCTTCAGGTTCAGGTACCACATCGGGTTGGTGGCCCGGCCGCCCTGCGAGGCGACGAGCACGATTCGCGGGCCCTCCTGCAGGAACAGCAGCGGGCTGTCACGCGGCTCGCCGGACTTGCGACCGATCGTGGTGAGGATCCCGACCTCGGCGCCCTTGAGGAACTTGTTGCCGAACTTCCCGCCGGTCTTCTTGAACAGGAACGTCTGTGCCTTGGACATCCACTTGATCGCGGTGCCGACCTTCGCCGAGTTGAGGCTCTCGATCTGCTTGGGCTTGAGTGGGCGGGAGGGGTTTGCCATGTCCTAGAACCTAACTCGCGCTAGCGCTGGATGAAGGGCCGCAGGTCGGCCCTGATGTGCTGGATCTCGCCGTCCGCGGTGAAGGTGAAGGTCTCGTCGACGTGTGCGCACACGCGCCGACCCGCGACCGTCGGCTTGGTGATGACGTCGAACCGGGCGCGCACCCGGTCGCCGTCGACCGAGAAGTCGGGCGGTGTGGTCGACGCGATGACCCGGTACTGCAGACCCCGGTTCAGGCTGCGGCGCAGATGCCGTCCCGAGAACCCCGTCTTGAGGCCCACCTCGACGCGGGTGCAGTTCGCCGCGAACGGGACGGCATCGGCCCGATGGTCGGCCAGCGCGCTGATGTAGGCCTGGGCGGCGGCGATGCGAGCGATGTCGGTCGTCATCGCGTCGGAGTTCTCTAGATCCGTTCGATGATCGTGCCGGTGGACAGCGCCCCGCCGGCACACATCGTGATGAGCGCGGTGGTCTTGTCGGTGCGCTCGAGTTCGTGCAGTGCGGTGGTGATCAGACGGGATCCGGTGCTGCCCACCGGGTGTCCGAGCGCGATCGCGCCGCCGTTGACGTTCACGGTGTCCATGTCGGGCTCGTGCACCCGCGCCCAGGACAGGACCACCGAGGCGAAGGCCTCGTTGATCTCGGTGATGTCGATGTCGCCCATCTTCATGCCGGCCTTCTCGAGCACCTTCGCCGTCGACTGCACGGGCCCGTCGAGGTGGTAGTAGGGCTCGGCGCCGACGAGCGCCTGACTGACGATGCGGGCACGCGGCGTCAGACCCAGCGCGCGGGCCTTGTCTTCGTCCATCCAGAGCACTGCCGCGGCACCGTCGGAGATCTGCGACGACGTTCCGGCGGTGTGGATTCCGCCCTCCATCACCGGCTTCAGCGATGCCAGGCCCTCCAGCGTGGTGTCGCGCAACCCCTGGTCGCGGGTGACGGCGGCGCGGTCGGCGGTCGGGCGCTTGTTCTCGTCGAGGACGGGTGCCTCGATGGGACTGACCTCGCGGTCGAAGCGTCCCTCCGCCCAGGCCTGCTTCGCCCGCTGCTGGGAAGCCAGCCCGAACGCATCGATCTCTTCGCGGGTGATGCCGCGGCGCTTGGCGATCCGCTCGGCGGCGGTGAACTGATCCGGCAGGTCGATGTCCCACGACTCCGGCCGCAGGATGCCGCGATCGGGCCCAGCGTTGGCGCCCAGTCCCACCCGGCTCATCGCCTCGATGCCGCAGGCGATGCCGACGTCGATGGCGCCGGCCGCGATCAGCCCGGCGATCAGACCGTTGGCCTGCTGGCCGCTGCCGCACTGGCAGTCCACCGTCATCGCGCCCACGTGCTCGGGCAGACCGGCCACCAGCCAGCCCACCCGGGTGATGTTGTTGGACTGCTCGCCGAACTGCGTGACGCAGCCACCGATGACCTGCTCGACCTCACCGGCATCAATGCCGGCCTTCTCGACCAGTGCCCGCTGCGTGGCGCCCAGAAGCTCGGTGGCATGCAGCCCGGACAGCCAACCATTGCGCTTGCCGATGGGGCTGCGGGTGGCTTCGACGATGACAGGGTTACCCATTCCGTCAGGCTAGAACACGTTTCATAACCCTGACAAGCGGCGATGCCGCCACGTCTTTGATCTGCGGTGAAGGCATGTTTTACTGGCACTAGAACACGTTGCAATTAGGAGCGCACCCACATGGCACCCCTCAACATTCCAGCAGACTTCGACTTCCTCGATCCCGACGTCAACCTGGTCGGTCTGCCCGTCGACGAGCTTGCCGAACTGCGCAAGTCCGAGCCGATCCACTGGGTCGACATCCCGGGCGGCGCCGGTGGCTTCGAGGACCAGGGTTACTGGCTCGTCACCAAGCACGCCGACGTGAAGGAGGTGTCGCGCCGCAGTGACGTCTTCTCCAGCTGGGAGAACGGCGCCATCCCGACCTGGCCGAAGGAGATGACGCGCGAGTCGGTCGAGATGCAGCGCGCCGTCATGCTCAACATGGACGCGCCGCACCACACCCGGCTGCGCAAGATCATCTCGCGCGGCTTCACCCCGCGCGCCATCGGTCGTCTCGAGGACGAACTGGCGCAGCGCGCACAGAACATCGCCAAGACCGCGGCCTCGGAGGGCAGTGGTGACTTCGTCGAGCAGGTCAGCTGCGAGCTGCCGCTGCAGGCGATCGCCGGACTCCTCGGGGTGCCGCAGGACGACCGGGACAAGCTGTTCCGCTGGTCGAACGAGATGACGGGCGGCGAGGATCCCGAGTTCGCCGACGTCGATCCGGCCCAGTCGTCGATGGAACTCATCATGTACGCGATGGCCATGGCCGACGAGCGGGGCAAGAACCCGACCGACGACATCGTCACCACGCTGATCCAGGCCGATCTCGACGGCGAGAAGCTGTCCGACGACGAATTCGGCTTCTTCGTGATCATGCTGGCCGTCGCCGGCAACGAGACCACCCGCAACTCGATCACCCACGGGATGATCGCGCTGGCGAACAACCCCGACCAGTGGGAGCTGTACAAGAAGGAACGGCCCACGACGACGGCCGACGAGATCATCCGTTGGGCCACACCGGTGTCGGCGTTCCAGCGGACGGCGAACACCGACACCGAGTTGGCTGGCGTGTCGGTCAAGAAGGGGCAGCGGTTGGTGATGTCCTACCGCTCGGCGAACTTCGACGAGGACGTCTTCGACGATCCGTTCACCTTCAACATCCTTCGCGACCCGAACCCGCACGTCGGCTTCGGTGGCACCGGCGCACACTTCTGCATCGGCGCGAACCTGGCCCGCATGACGATCAACCTGATCTTCAACGCGGTCGCCGACAACATGCCCGATCTGGTGTCCGTGGGGGAGCCCGAGCGGCTACGGTCGGGATGGCTCAACGGCATCAAGCACTGGCAGGTCGACTACACCGGCAAGGGCGCCGTCAGCGCCTAGCCCGGCCGTCGAATCGCGTACTGCGCAACGGATCAAGGAGGATTCGGGTGGACTTCAGTCTTGGCGAAGGGCAGCAGGCGGTTGCCGACGTGGTGACCTCCGCACTCGGGCGGGACAACACGTGGGAGGCGCTCGTCGACGGCGGCGTCATCTCCTTCGGCGTTCCGGAGCGACTCGGCGGGGACGGCCTGGGCCTTGCCGAGATCACCACCGCGCTGACCGAGATCGGCAGGCACGGCACCATCAGCCCCGCGCTGGCGACGCTGGGTCTCGGGCTGATCCCGTTGCTCGACCTCGCCTCCGATGAACAACAGGACCGGTTCCTTGCCGAGGTCGCCAAGGGCGGCGTGCTCTCGGCGGCGCTGAACGAGCCGGGGACTTCGCTGCCCGAGCACCCGAGCACGTCGTTCGCCGCTGGCACCCTCTCGGGAACCAAGGTCGGCGTCCCCTACGCAGAACGGGCGGAGTGGCTGGTGGTCACCGCCGACAGCGCCGTCGTCGTCGTGTCGCCCAAGGCCGACGGCGTGACACTGACCAGGACTCCCTCCGCCAGCGGCGGCGACGAGTACGTCGTCACGTTCGCCGACGTGGCGGTCCCGGACTCCGACGTGCTGACGGGGACGGTGCACCGAGTCAACCAGTTGGCGCTCGCCGCCACCGGTGCCTTCGCCGCCGGCCTCGTCGCCGGCGCGCTGCGGCTCACCGCCGACTACGTCGCCACCCGCGAGCAGTTCGGGCGGCCGCTGTCGACGTTCCAGACCGTCGCCGCGCAACTCGCGGAGGTTTACATCGCCTCGCGCACACTGGCGTTGGCGTCGACCTCGGTGATCTGGCGGCTGGCGGAGGACCGGGACGCGGACGCCGATCTCGCGGTCCTCGGCTACTGGCTGACGTCCCAGGCGCCGCCGAACATGCAGACATGCCATCACTTACACGGCGGCATGGGCATGGACATCACGTACCCGATGAACCGCTACTACTCGTCCGTCAAGGACCTCGCCCGACTCCTGGGTGGTCCCTCGCATCGCCTCGACCTGGTGGGAGCCTGATGTTCATCGAACTGACACCCGAGCAGCGGCAGTTGCAGGGCGAGATGCGGCAGTACTTCTCGAACCTGATCTCGCCCGAAGAGGCCGCCGAGATGGAGGTCGACCGGCACGGCAAGGCCTACCGGGCGATCATCAAGCGGATGGGCTCGGACGGCAAACTCGGTGTCGGCTGGCCAAAGGAGTTCGGCGGCCTGGGATTCGGGCCGATTGAACAGCAGATCTTCGTCAACGAGGCTGCCCGTGCCGACGTACCGCTGCCCGCGGTGACGCTGCAGACCGTCGGCCCGACACTGCAGGTGTACGGCACCGAGTTGCAGAAGAAGAAGTTCCTGCCGGGCATCCTGGCCGGTGAGATCCACTTCGCGATCGGCTACTCCGAGCCCGAGGCGGGCACCGACCTGGCGTCGCTGCGCACGTCTGCCGTGCGGCAGAACGACGAGTACATCGTCAACGGCCAGAAGATCTGGACGACGGGTGGCCACGACGCCGACTACCTCTGGCTGGCGGTGCGCACCGATCCGGAAGCCGTTAAGCACAAGGGCATCTCGATCCTCATCGTCGACACGTCCGATCCCGGCTACTCGTGGACGCCGATCATCCTGTCCGACGGCGCGCACCACACCAACGCCACGTACTTCAACGACGTCCGCGTCCCCGTCGACATGCTGGTCGGCGAGGAGAACGCGGGCTGGCGCCTGATCACCACCCAGCTCAACCACGAGCGCGTCATGCTGGGACCGGCGGGCAAGGTCGCGAGCGTCTACGACCGCGTGCACGCCTGGGCCTCCAAGCCCGGTGGCGACGGCGTCACGCCGATCGACCATGACGACGTCAAGCGTCTGCTCGGTGAGGTCAAGGCGATCTGGCGGATCAACGAACTGCTCAACTGGCAGGTCGCTGCTGGCGGCGAGGAGATCAACGTCGCCGACGCCGCCGCCACCAAGGTGTTCGGTACCGAGCGCATTCAGCGCGTGGGCCGGTTGGCCGAGGAGATCGTCGGCAAGTACGGCAACCCTGCGGAGCCGGAGACGGGCGAACTGTTGGAATGGCTTGACTCGCAGACGAAGCGGAACCTGGTCATCACCTTCGGCGGTGGTGTGAACGAGGTGATGCGGGAGATGATCGCGGCGTCGGGGTTGAAGGTGCCGAGGGTCCCCAGGTGACGGCCATCGAGGACATCCAGGCCGCGGCCGAGAGGGTCAAGGCCGAGGGCAAGAGTGCGCCACGCACCGGCCGCCATCCGGTCAACCAGCCGATGATCGATCACTGGACCGATGCGCTGGGTGACAAGAACCCGATCTACTCGGACGAGGCGGCCGCCAAGGCTGCGGGTCACCCGGGGACCGTCGCGCCGCCGGCGATGATCCAGGTGTGGACGATGATGGGTCTCGGCGGCGTCCGGCCGGACGACGATCCGCTGGGCAAGATCCTCGAGTTGTTCGACGAGGCGGGCTACATCGGGGTCGTCGCAACCAACTGCGAACAGACCTATCACCGCTACCTTCGTCCCGGCGAGGAGGTCAGTGTCGCAGCCGAATTGACCGACGTCGTCGGTCCCAAGCGGACCGCCCTCGGCGAGGCGTTCTTCATCACCCAGCGCATCACGTGGACGGTGGGTGACGAACTCGTCGCCGAGATGATGTGGCGCATCATGAAGTTCATCCCGGCCGACAAGGGGGACGCGCAGGCCGCGTCGACCGTGCCGGACGACCTCGACGCGGACGCCGCGATGCGTCCGGCATCGTCGAAGGACACCAGGTTCTTCTGGGACGGCGTCAACGCACACGAACTACGGATCCAGAAGCGCCCGGACGGGTCGCTGCAACACCCACCGGTTCCGGCGCTGTGGCTCGACCGTGAGGAGACCACCGACTACGTGGTTTCCTCCGGTGCCGGAACGGTCTTCAGCTTCGTCGTGCACCATGCGCCGAAGGTGCCCGGCCGCACGTTGCCGTTCGTCATCGCGCTCGTGGAACTCTCCGAGGGCGTGCGGATGCTCGGAGAGCTGCGCAACGTCGACCCGGCCACCGTCGAGATCGGAATGCCCGTGCGCGTCATGTTCATCGACTTCCCGGCCAACGACGTCGGCCCGGCCTGGACCAACTACGCGTGGGAGCCTGCCAAGTGAGTACCTCATCGGACGTCGCCGCCGGGGCGGCCCCGGGAGCCATCGAGGTGGGCACGAAGCTGCCCGAGTTGAAGCTCTACGGCGACCCGACGTTCATCGTCTCGACGGCGATCGCGACCCGGGACTACCAGGACGTGCACCACGACCGGGACAAGGCACAGGCCAAGGGCAGCAAGGACATCTTCGTCAACATCCTCACCGATACCGGTCTGGTGCAACGGTTCATCACCGACTGGGCCGGGCCGTCGGCGCGGATCAAGACCATCGGACTGCGTCTCGGGGTGCCCTGGTACGCCTACGACACCGTCACGTTCAGCGGTGAGGTGACCGCCGTCGACGGAGACCTCGTCACGCTGAAGATCACCGGCAGCAACAGCCTCGGTGATCACGTCATCGCCAACGCGACGCTAGTGGTGGGTGCCTGATGCCGGGCCCGTTGTCCGGCAAGGCCGCGATTGCCGGAATCGGCGCCACGGACTTCTCGAAGAACTCCGGGCGCAGTGAGCTGAGGCTCGCCGCCGAGGCGGTCAACGACGCCCTGGACGACGCGGGTCTGACGCCCGCCGACGTCGACGGCATGGTGACGTTCACGATGGACTCGAACACCGAGGTCGCGGTCGCGCGTGCCACCGGCATCGGTGACCTGAAGTTCTTCTCGAAGATTCACCACGGCGGTGGCGCGGCGTGCGCCACCGTGCAGCAGGCCGCCATCGCGGTGGCGACCGGTGTCGCGGACTGCGTCGTCGCCTACCGCGCGTTCAACGAGCGGTCGGGCATGCGCTTCGGGCAGGTGCAGATGCGTCTGGTGGAGAACGCCGACTCCACCGGGGTCGACAACTCGTTCTCCTACCCGCACGGATTGTCCACGCCCGCAGCACAGGTCGCGATGATCGCCAAGCGTTACATGCACCTGTCGGGCGCGACTAGCCGTGACTTCGGGGCTGTCTCGGTGGCCGACCGCAAGCACGCCGCTAACAATCCCAAGGCCTACTTCTACGAGAAGCCGATCACCATCGATGACCACCAGAACTCCCGGTGGATCGCCGAACCCCTTCGCCTCCTGGACTGCTGCCAGGAGACCGACGGCGGCGTCGCACTGGTGATCGTGTCGGCGGAACGCGCCAAGGACCTCAAGCACCGGCCCGCCGTGATCGAGGCGGCTGCGCAAGGGGCCAGCCCCGACCAGTACTCGATGGTGAGCTACTACCGGCCCGAACTCGGTGGGCTCCCCGAGATGGGCTTGGTCGGCAACCAGCTGTGGGCACAGTCCGGGCTGAAGCCCACCGACATCCAGACCGCCATCCTCTACGACCACTTCACGCCGTTCACGCTGATCCAGCTCGAGGAGTTGGGCTTCTGCGGGTGGGGTGAGGCCAAGGACTTCGTCGCCGACGGCGCGATAGAACTCGGCGGCCGGCTACCCATCAACACCCACGGCGGTCAGCTGGGTGAGGCCTACATCCACGGCATGAACGGCATCGCCGAAGGGGTGCGCCAGCTGCGCGGCACCTCGGTCAACCCGGTGCCCGATGTCGAGCACGTGCTCGTCACCGCCGGGACGGGCGTACCGACCTCGGGGCTGATCCTGGGCTAGGCCCACGGCGCGAAGCCGGAGGACGTCCGTCCCCCAGCCTCGCGCCGCCCCCTCGAATCGGCCAAGCCTGCGGTACCTGGCACGACACCGCCGGAACCGCGCTGCGGACGGGTACGCCATCGCCTTTGCTGAACGTCCGTCCGACCTCGTCGATCTTACCCAGCGGGGTAGCTCTGCAAACGTAAACAGCAAACGAACGTCAGACGAGGCACAATTCGGGCTACTTCGGCAGAGCTGGCGTCGGACCCTGAGGGTGCGGGCGGCCAAACTGCCACCGTCGCGCCGTGTGTCGCCTCACGCGTGGCCGATTCACGCGGCTCCGGGCGGTCGTCGGCGAACTGCTGCAGCCACACGAGCCGCACTGACCGCAGTAGACGTCGACCATCCGCCCCGGCGCAGCGCATTTGCGGTCGGCGATCCGACCCCGTCGCCGTCGGTGATCGCCCGTAGTGGCGACCCGTCGTCGAATACGCGCGTCGGAACCCAGGGTCGCAACGGTAGGCTTGATCAGGACATCGGACGGGTGTGTCGAGGGGAGCCGTGTCGTGGGATTGCAAGCCGACGTGAGTCCGTATGGGTCGCAGACGGTCATGGGCCCTGGGTGGCCCAACGTCGACGAGGAGGCTCTGGCCTCCGCCGCCGGGCAATACGAAGCGCTGGCCGCAAAGCTGTTGGGGTCAGTGGTGCCGCTGCAGCAGAGCCAACTCATGGCGCTGTCCGACAAGTGGACCGGTGGCGGTGCGGTCGCAGCTGCCGGCGAGGCGACGTCGATCATCGGGGCCCACGAAGCCCACGCCGCACAGGCAGCGTCCATCGCGCTCAGGTTGCGCAGCATGGAGGTCACCGTCGCGCGCACGAAGGCGTTGGTGAACGCGACGGCGATGGAGACCCAACGCGAGTGCGAGGCGATCCAGGCAATGCCCGTGAGCAATACGTCCGAGCTGATCCAGAGTCGGATGAAGATGGGTCTCGCCCAGAACATGGCCTACGTCAACGCCAACACCACCGAACTGGCGAGTTCGCTGGGGGTCCCTCCGTCGCTTCCGGGTGCCGGATCGCCGGGTGGTCCGGCGCAGGCCGCCCAAGAGGCGGGCAAGGCCGGCGGCAAGGGCTCCGAGCAGGGCATGCAGATGATGATGCAGATGGCGTCCATGGCCGCCCAGATCCCGCAGCAGCTGGGTGGGATGGTCATGCAGGCGCCGCAGCAGCTGATGCAGCAGGTGCAGCAGCTGGCTCAACCGCTGCAGCAGTTGACGTCGATGTTCGGCGGCAAGGGCGGCGCCGGCATGGGGTCGACGCCATTCTCGTCGTTCTCGAATCACCCGCTGGCAGGTGGTTCGGGCGCGGGTGGTGGCGCGGGCATGGTCAAGGCCGCGTCGCTGCCGGGATCCGGTGGCCTGGGCGCACAGACCCCCTTGATGGCCGGTCTGGTGGGTACGTCACCCGAGGCCGTCGCCGTCTCGACGGGAGCCAACACCGGAGCCGTCGGCGGGGTCGCGCCCGTGAGCGCAGGGATGGGCGGCGGCATGGGGATGATGCCCCATCGCGGCGAGTCCGGTGGCGGGGGATCCACCGCATCGCTGGCACCTCCGCCGGCACTCGACTACGACCTGGGTGAGGACGACGCCGACGATGACTGGTGAATTGCGATGCCGTGCATTCGAGATCACGAAAGGTGAGTGCTGATGTCTTCGCCGCTCAAGAAGCCCGAGGGAATCAACTGGGATCCCGCGACTGTCGAACTCCCGCAGCCGCCGATGCTGCCGCCAGGCGCCGATGCGATGAGCATGACCATCTCGGCGGCACTGCCGATGCTCACCGCCCCTCTCGCGGCCAGCGTCGCCTCCCTGCAGGCCAAGGAGACGATGTTCTCCGGCAAGGTCGTTGCCGCGCAGTCCGCGTACGAGAACGCCGATGACCAGGGTGGCCAGTCGGTCGGCCAGATCAGCGGCATGCTCGGCCAGATGGGGCAGATGGCGCAACAGGCGGGACAGCAGGCCGGTCAGCAGGCCGGCGGTGGTGGCGGCTTCGGCCAGATGATGCAGCAGGCCATGCAGGCCGCACAGGGCTTCGCGGGCAAGGGTGGCGGGTCCGGAAGTGGTGGTGGACAGGGCGCGCCGCAGGGTGGCGGCGCTCCGGCTCCCGCCGCTGCCGGGCAGGGTGGTCAGGGCGGCGGTGCCCCGGCCGGGGCCGGACAGGGCGGATCCCAGGGCGGATCGGCGCCCGCCGGTGGCCAAGCTCGCGAGGACGCGCCGAGTGATCGCAAGGACGATGCAGCCGCGCGCGAGGATCGCGAGCGCCTGCACCAGGCGGAGCGCGCTCCGGTCGACCCGCCCCAGGGTGCGGCGGCCGGGCCGGGTAGCGGAACCCCCGCCCCCGGGCCTGCGCCAGTCGGTCCTCCCGTCCACGATTCGCGCGGCGACGAGGATCTCGCACGCCGCGTGTAGGACGAACCGTGGCCATCGCTGCGGACGAGGCCGCGCCACGCGACTACGGCCACTACCCTCGACGGGGCGGGCGACGCAATGCTGGGTCGGCACGTCGGACGGGGCCTCCCGCAGGCCGGGACGAACTTCTCAGGAGCAGTGACGTTATGGGCAGCCAGACCGAGGTGCAGGCGTGACGCTGCCCCCGGAGTCGCGGCCGCCCGGATCGACCGGTGGTGACGGCTGGCCCGCCGACGTGCATCCGAACTACACCGGGCCCCGGCGGCCTCCCACCGGACCCGTGAACTCCGCGCCGATCCCAGCCCAGGCCGACGACGCGGACGTCGACGAGGTCACGAACCCCGCAGTTCCCGACCCCGAGGCATCCGGCCCCCATCCGTCCGGACCCGTCCACCACCCATCGGGAGCCGAGCACCCGTCCGGACCGCTGCACCATTCCGGACCACAGCAGCTCCCGTCGGGACCGCTGCAGCATTCCGGACCGCAGCAGCACCCGTCCGGGCCGCTGCAGCATCCGTCCGGACCGTTCCGTCCGTACGAGCAGCACGACGACGGACCGTGGTCCGGGGCGATGACCACGCCGCCCCCCGTCGTCGTGATGCCCAGGCAGCGGCCCATCCGTCAGAAGCGTTCGATCCCGGTGCGCCCCATAGTCATTGCGGCAGTGGCGCTGGTGGTCCTCGGCGGCCTAGGCGCGTGGGCGTTGAGTTCGTCCGACGACTCGGCGACACCCGTCGTCACGACTCCGACGGCGCAGCCGGAAGCCGTTGCGCGCGAGAAGTTGCGGCAACTCCTGCCGTCCGGCTATCCCGACGCGGCGTGCGAACCCGTCGCCACGCCGAAGGGTGCCCTCGCGAAGTTCGGGTGTGAGCGCAACGCCGATACCGGCGGCCCGCCACTGGCCACCTACACACTGCTGCCCGATCGAGCGGCGCTGAAGGTCGCGTTCGACGACATCATCCGGGCGTCCGCGGTCGTCAACTGCCCCGGTTCCATCCAGTCCCCAGGGGCATGGCGCCGCAACGCGGCCCCGGACAAGGTTGCGGGAACTCTGTTCTGCGGATTTCAGCGTGACCTACCGACCCTGGCGTGGACGGACGATTCCGAGTTGATGGTCGCGGCGATCCGGGGCGACGAGCGCGGGCCCAGCCTCGAGCAGCTCTACCGCTGGTGGTCGTCCCACTCGTGACGATGGCCGCTGATCTGCCATGGGCAGATCAGCGGCCATCGGTTACGTGCGGCTGACGAGGATCAGCTGGGCGGCGGCGGAGGCACGATCAGCGTCGTGGTGGGTGCCACCGGCGACACGGGCGCGGCCGGGGAGACCGGCGTACCGGACGATCCCTGGGCGGGCGGCGGCGGTGCAGCAGGCGCGGGCGGCTGCTGGAGTGCTGCGGGTTGCGCTGTGCCCTCGGGACCCGCCGGCAGCGGCGTGCCCTGGCTCCCGGCGGGAAGCGGGGTGCCGGTGCTGCCGGCCGGAAGCGGCGTGCCAGTGCTGCCTTCCGGCAGCGGTGCGCCGGGAACGCGGTTTGTGCTGGCGGGCAGAGGTGCACCCTCGGTCGGGGTCGCCGTGCCCGCGGGCGCGGCGGTCCCCGGGGGGACGGCGGCGGCCGCGGGGGTTCCGGGGGCCACTGCTTCTGCGGCGCCCGGGGTCGACACCGGCTGCGCGCCGCGGTTCGACGGGTAGGACTGGGTGCCGCCCTGGCGCGGCTGCGGCGCGGGAGCAGGAGTCCACACGAGTCGGTCCTGGCCGCCTGCGTTGTAGACGACGCTGTCGGGCTGTGCCCCGGTCACGTCGAAGTAGATCTTGCCGCTGGTCGACTGGCCCTGCGCGAGAGTCGATGGGTTCACGCCCTGCGGGGTCGCCACGCCGAACAGCGCGCGGTAGGTCTGGCCGTCGTTGGCGCGGACGTTGAAGTTGGAGACGATCGGCGTGGCGCCGCCCTGGAGGGCCTCGTCCGTAGCGGTGACCTCCCACAGCGTCCCGGCGACGGGGTAGGGGATGACGTCGGAACTCTGCTTGAGCCCCGTCACGGTCCACCCCTGCACGACGTTCCCGTCGACGAGCTTGGCCTGCGCGCCGATCGGTTGCGTGGCAACGTCCTCTGCCGACGCGATGCCCGCGCCCGAGACGGCGATGGCGCCTGCGGCCACGGCCGCAGCGGCCAATCTGGTGATGGTGACGGTGTACTTCACGTGTCGTGCCCTCCTGGACGGTCAATTCGACTGGCTACATCCCCCCAATGGGATGATCACGTCAGACGAAACTAGCAGGTCGCTGGTTGCGCCTGAGAACGCTCGCTGGTTTCCCGCTGGTCGGCGGAACAATCATCGAGATCGCCTTTCCCGGCGTCGACACCGATTGTCGTGCCGTCTGCCGGAGCCGTGCAAACCAGCACCAGCCCACTCGTGGGAGCTGGCTGGCAGCAATGCCGTGACACCGGTCGGCCAGCAATCGGTGCAGCCGAGCCTCCTAGGCCGGAACGAACTCCACCCCGGCCAGTGCGACGGCGTCGTCGCGGTCGGGTGCGGTGACGACGGCCTGATATCCGGCGCCGTCCTCCCAGGCGCGCACCCGCAGCGTCTCGCCGGGGAACACGACGCCCGCGAAGCGCGCTCCGTACCGTCCGACGCGGGAGGTGTCCCCGTCGAGCAGCAGGTCGGTGAGCGCCTTGGCCGTCATGCCGTAGGTGCACAGGCCGTGCAGGATCGGCCGCGGGAAGCCCGCCGCCGCGGCGAACCCGGGATCGGAGTGCAGCGGGTTGCGGTCGCCGCACATCCGGTAGAGCAGCGCCTGCTGCGATGACACCGCGATGGTGAAGTCGTGATCGGGAGCGCGCTCCGAGAGATCGATGGACGACTGCGACCCGGACGGGCCCCGCTCGCCGCCGAATCCGCCCTCGCCGCGGGCGAAGATGGATCTGCGCTGGGTCCACAGCGGCGTGCCGTCCGGCGACGTCACGGTCGTCTCGGACCAGATGACCGCTGCCTTGCCCTTGTCCCAGATGTCGGTGAACCGGGTGGTCGCGACACCCGTTCCCGCGGCCGGGATCGGACCGGGAACGGTGACGGACTCACTGGCGTGCAACACCTTCGACAACTCGATGTCGATGCCGGGGAACCGGACGGTGGGCGCCTCGGTCATGTGGAAGCTCTGCGCGACGTTGCCGAAGGTGGGCAAAACCTGCGGGGTGTCGTCGGTGAGGTAGCGCAGCTCGCGTGGATCCATCGGGTCGGAGCCCGCGCCGAGCCCGAGGTGGTAGAGCTGCACGTCGCTGCTGGTCCACGAGAACTCCGCGGTGGCAGGTTCCGCGGCCAGCGCGACGTCGACGTCGATCGGCATCAGCGACCGCCGGACGATCCGGCGAGGTGCAGCGCCGCGAGGTAGCCGAACGTCATGGCCGGGCCGATGGTCCCGCCGGGGCCGGGATAGGTGTGGCCCATCACCGGTGAGCTGACGTTGCCCGCGGCGTACAGCCCGTCGATCACGGAGCCGTCGTCGCGCAGTGCCCGACCGTCCACGTCGGTCCGGACCCCACCCTTGGTGCCCAGGTCGCCCGGCACCATCTTCGCCGCGTAGAACGGGCCGTGGCTGATCTCGCCGAGGTTGGGGTTCGGCTTGTTGGTCGGGTCGCCGTAGTAGCGGTCGTAGGCGCTCTCGCCCCGCTTGAAGTCTTCGTCGACGCCGCTGCGCGCGAAGCCGTTGAACCGGTCCACTGTCGCTCTGAACGCGTCGGCGGGCAGCCCCGTCTGCTGCGCGAGCTCGTCGAGCGTGTCAGCCTTGACGATCACGCCGGACTCGAGCCATTTCTTCGGAATGCGCTGTCCCGGTTGCAAACCCGCGAAGATGTAGCGATCCCGGTACTGCTGGTCGAAGACCAGCCAGGCCGGGACGTTCTCACCGGGGCCGGAGCCCTGGCCGAACTCGCCGCCGTACATGTGGTGGCAGGCCTCCACGTAGGGCATCGACTCGTTCATGAAGCGCTTGCCCGACATGTTGACGATGATCGACCCGGGGGAGTTGCGCTCCGACAGTGCGAACCACGGCGAGTCGACCAGCGGAACGGTCGGACCCCACCACGCGTCCTCCATGACATCCAGCGCGGCCCCGAGCTTCTCGGCGGCCACGATGCCGTCGCCGGTGTTGGCGACGGCGCCGACGGTCCACTCCGTGGTGATCGGCGCGCGCTGGTACTTGACCCGCATCTGTTCGTTGTGTTCGAACCCGCCGCTGCCGAGGATGACTCCCCGGCGGACGCGGATCAGTTGCGGCTCGGCACTTTCCGGTCCGGTGCTGTCCCGTACGTAGATGCCGCGCACGACGCCGTCCTCGACGTAGAGGTCGGTGAGGGCGGTGTTCAGCCGAACGGGGACCCCGGCGTCCTGCAGGCCGATCCGCAGGGGGGCGATGAGTGCGCGTCCCATCCCGACCAGGTTCTTGCCGGTGGCATTGGCCCACACCGAACGGATGCCCACCTTGAGGCTGCGCAGGACCCCGCGGGGGTGGCGCTTCAGCTGGTTGAGCCGGACGTAGTCCTGCTGCATCACCACCATGTTCATCGGCACCTTGCCGTAGGGCGGCTCGAGGCCCTTCTCGTCCGGGCCGAGTCGCTTGGCGTTGAACGGCTTCGGCTCGACGGACCGTCCGGTGGACTTGCCGCCCGGGGTCTCGGGGTAGTAGTCGGAGTAGTTCGGCACCCAGCACAGCTTCAGCGGCGAGTGCTTCAGGACGAACGACAGCATCTCCGGTCCGCGCTCGAGATAGGTGTCGATCTTCTCCGCCGGTGCGGCGTCCCCGATGATGGTGTGCAGGTAGGTGCGGGCCGCCTCGGCGGTGTCCTTGACGCCGTCGCGCTTGAGCACCTCGTTGTTCGGGATCCACACGCCGCCGCCCGATCGGGCCGTCGAACCTCCATAGTGCGGGGCCTTCTCGACGACTAGTGTCGAGAGGCCCTGGTGGGCGGCGGTGAGGGCGGCGACCATGCCGGCGGCGCCGCTACCGACCACCACGACGTCGTACTCCTGCTCAGTCATGTAGAACACGTTATAGAATGGCCCGGCCATCCAACAACAGTGCCGGTCAACTAAACGAGGGGACTTCACGAATGTTGCCCGCTGAGGTGCGCGAGCGGCTCGCTGCCGACCTCGCTCGAGCCGAGCGCGACCGCGAGCCGATCTCCCCGCTGACCGATGGGAACCCGGACATCGACGTGGTCGATGCCTACGAGATCCAGCTGATCAACATCCGCTCGCGGGTCGCGGGCGGGGCGCGGGTGATCGGGCACAAGGTGGGCCTGTCGTCGGAGGCGATGCAGAAGATGATGGGCGTCGACGAGCCGGACTACGGTCACCTGCTCGCCGAGATGGAGGTGTTCGAGGACAGGCCGGTCGCGGCGGGCACGTTCCTGTACCCCCGCGTGGAGGTCGAGGTGGGGTTCGTCCTGGCCGACGACCTGCCCGGCGAGGGGTGCACCGAGGACGACGTCCTGGCCGCGACGGCCGCCTTCGCGCCGTCGATCGAGTTGATCGACACCCGGATCACGGACTGGAAGATCAAACTGTGCGACACGATCGCGGACAACGCGTCGTCGGCGGGCTGGGTGCTGGGCACCGAGCGGGTGTCGCCCAAGGACATCGACATCACGGCCATTCCGGCGGTGTTGACGCGCAACGGCGAGGTCGTCGCCGAGGGGCGAAGTGATGCTGTGCTGGGCAATCCGGTGACCGCGGTGGCGTGGCTGGCGCGCAAGGTCGACCAGTTCGGGGTGCGGTTGAAGGCCGGTGACATCGTTCTGCCGGGATCGTGCACGCGTGCGATAGATGCTCGTCCCGGTGACGATTTCGTAGCCCGTTTCGACGGACTAGGTTCCGTCCATCTGTCTTTTGAGTAGGAGCACGAGTTCATGAACAAGGCAACCGTCGCGATCGTCGGTTCGGGCAACATCAGCACCGACCTGCTGTACAAGCTGCTTCGGTCGGACTGGCTCGAGCCGCGGTGGATGATCGGCATCGATCCCGAGAGCGAGGGCTTGGCGCGGGCGCGCAAGCTCGGTCTGGAGACGTCGGCCGAGGGCGTGGATTGGCTTCTCGCACTTGACGAGTTGCCCGACCTCGTGTTCGAGGCGACCAGTGCCTACGTGCACCGTGATGCCGCTCCGCGCTACGCGGAGGCCGGCATCCGGGCAATCGACCTGACACCGGCCGCCGTCGGACCCGGGGTGATCCCGCCGGCGAATCTGCGCGAGCACCTCGACAGCCCGAACGTCAACATGGTCACCTGTGGTGGGCAGGCCACGATCCCGATGGTGCACGCCGTGTCCCGTGTCGTGGACGTGCCCTACGCGGAGATCGTCGCGTCGGTGTCCTCGGCGTCGGCGGGACCGGGCACCCGGGCCAACATCGACGAGTTCACCAAGACCACCAGCAGGGGCATCGAGGTCATCGGCGGCGCCACCCGGGGCAAGGCGATCATCATCCTCAACCCGGCCGAGCCGCCGATGATCATGCGCGACACCATCTTCTGCGCCATCCCCGAAGACGCCGATCAGGATGCGATCACCGCGTCGATCAAGGACGTCGCCGCGCAGGTGCAGACCTACGTGCCGGGGTACCGGTTGCTCAACGAGCCGCAGTTCGACCCGCCCTCGATGCACTCGGGTGGACAGGCGTTGGTGACGGTCTTCGTGGAGGTGGAGGGTGCCGGGGACTACCTGCCGCCGTACGCGGGGAATCTGGACATCATGACCGCCGCGGCGACCAAGGTGGGCGAGGAGATAGCCAAGGAAGTGCTCGCGGCGACGACTGGAGGCCACGCATGAGTGACGTCTTCTTCAACCCGGTGTGGGACGTGCGCATGACCGACACGTCGTTGCGCGACGGGTCGCACCACAAGCGTCATCAGTTCACCGCCGACGAGGTGCGGTCGATCGTCGCCGCGTTGGACGCCGCGGGGGTGCCCGTCATCGAGGTGACCCACGGCGACGGGCTGGGCGGGTCGAGCTTCAACTACGGCTTTTCCAAGACCCCAGAGCAGGAACTGATCAAGCTGGCCGCCGAGACGGCCACCGAATCCAAGATTGCGTTCCTGATGCTGCCGGGTCTGGGCACGAAGGACGACATCGCCGAGGCGCAGGACAACGGCGGGTCGATCTGCCGGGTCGCCACGCACTGCACCGAGGCCGACGTGTCGGTCCAGCACTTCGGGTTCGCCCGCGACCGCGGCCTGGAGACCGTCGGCTTCCTGATGATGGCCCACACGATCCCGCCGGAGAAGCTCGCCGCCCAGGCCCGCATCATGGCCGACGCAGGCTGCCAGTGCGTCTACGTCGTCGATTCCGCGGGGGCGCTGGTGCTCGAGGGCGTCGCGGACCGCGTCGCGGCGCTGGTCGCCGAACTCGGCGACGATGCCCAGGTGGGGTTCCACGGCCACGAGAACCTCGGGTTGGGGGTGGCGAACTCGGTGGAGGCGGTCCGCGCGGGCGCCAAGCAGATCGACGGCAGCACCCGGCGCTTCGGCGCGGGCGCGGGCAACGCGCCGGTCGAGGCGATGATCGGGGTGTTCGACAAGATCGGCGTCAAGACCGGCATCGACTTCTTCGAGATCGCCGACGCCGCCGAGGACGTCGTGCGTCCGGCGATGCCCGCCGAGTGCCTCCTGGACCGCAATGCCCTGGTCATGGGGTATTCCGGGGTGTACTCCAGCTTCCTCAAGCACGCCATCCGCCAGTCCGAACGCTACGGCGTGCCCGCCCACCAGCTGCTCCACCGCGCCGGACAGCGCAAGCTGATCGGCGGCCAGGAAGACCAACTCATCGACATCGCCCTCGAAATCAAACGCGAACAAGACGCCTCGGCGACCGCCGGCTGACCGCACGGGTATCGATAGCGCAACAGCCGCTTAACGAACCTCACCAGGTCCGTTTGGCGAACATCGGCACGGTAGGCTCGCGCTGCATCGTCGTGACCCACGGCGCTCCGTGAGACCTGGTCTCACGCTCACGCATAGGAGGCCGCTCTGTCCGTGCGACCGCCTGAGACGACGGTGCCAGAATCCCTGGACCCGGTGGCGCACGTTCACGTGCCCACCGCTGCAGAGGCCGTGGCCGAGTTCATGGGCGTGCCGCGTGCCCGCGGCATGATCCACCTCGTCGCGGCCGGTGTGGCGACCATGGCGGGCATCGCCCTGCTGTGGAGCGCTTGGGATGCGCAGCGCCCCGACGCCTTCTTCGCGGCCGCGGTCTATGCCGTCGGGATCGTGGGTTTGTTCGGCGTCAGTGCCACGTACCACCGTGTGCAATGGGATTCCCCCGTGGCCGAGAAGTGGATGAAGCGCCTCGACCACTCGCTGATCTTCATCTTCATCGGCGCGTGTTACACGCCGCTGGCCATGCTCGCCATGCCGCCGCAGGTGGGCACCAGGGTCCTGATGATCGTGTGGTCGGGCGCCGCGGCCGGCGTTGCGCTCAAGATGCTGTGGCCGTCCGCGCCCCGGTGGGTAGGTGTACCCCTCTACCTGCTGCTCGGCTACGTCGCGATCCTGTTCGTGGAGGAACTGCTCGACGGAGCGGGTCCACTCGCCGTGATACTGCTGATCGCCGGTGCCGTGCTCTACAACATCGGCGCCATCCTCTACGGCGCCAGGTGGCCGAACCCCTGGCCGACCACCTTCGGACATCACGAGTTCTTCCATGCGTTCACCGCAGTGGGGGCCACGTGTCACTTCGTCGCGATCTGGCTGATCGTCCTGGCGTAACGCTCCGCCCGGCTCGGCAGATACCCCCGGTGACCCCCGAGGTACGCCGAGTCTCCAGGAGAACCATGTCGAACGTCCGTCGCAGCCTGATCGTCGCGCTCGCCACCGTGGGCGCCGGCGCCGTCGCGGCGCTCCCCGTCGCTGCCGCCGAGCCCACGCCGACGCCGTCGCCCGCACCGGCAACCAGCGCGCCCGCCGAGCCCGTGGTCGCCGACGACTGCAACGCCGCGACGCTCGCCTCGACCATAAGTACCGTGACCGCCGAACTCTCCACGTACTTCGCGGCTCACCCCGACGTCAACCAGGCGCTGATCGACGCGACCCGGCAGCCCGCGTTCATCGCCGTCGGCCAGTTCGACGGCTACTTCGCCGATCATCCGGACGAGGCCAACGACCTGCGCGCGATCCAGGCGCCACTGAACGAGTACAAGGACCGCTGCGGTCTGCAGGTCGCCCCCACCGACGCGCTGGCGGTCCTCGCCGAGGTCTGACCGCGCAGATGTGAAGGGCGTTCAGCTGACGCGTGCAGGATGGTGCGGTGACCGCCGCCCCGACCTCGCGACGACGCCGCGTCGGCTCGCTCGAAGTCCTGCTGCTCGCGCTCGTCGCGCTGGCCGTCTCCGCGGGCTGGGTGCGTGCGGCCCTGGACGGGCATGCCGATCTCGGGGTTGCCGCCACGGTGTTCAGCGGCGTGTTCGTCCAGGCGGTGCCGTTCCTGGTCCTCGGCGTCGTGGTGAGCGGGATCATCGCCGCCTTCGTCACCACGGAGCGGTTGGCCGCGTGGCTGCCCCGGCGCCCCGCGGCCGCCGTCCTCGTCGCTGGAGTGGGTGGGGCGGCACTGCCGGGGTGTGAATGCGGGTCGGTCCCCGTGGCCCGACGGCTGTACGGCCCGGGCCGGACGGGTGCGGCGGCGCTGACCTTCATGCTGTCCGCGCCCGCGATCAATCCCGTCGTCCTGGTGGCGACCGCGGTGGCCTTCCCCGGTGAGCCGCTGATGGTGCTCGCGCGGTGCGTGGCATCACTGGTGACCGCGGTCCTCATGGGGTGGGCGTGGCTGCGCTTCGGGCGCGACGAGTGGGTCACGCGCTCGCTGCCTCGCGTCGACCACGGATCGGGCGGGTCGCGATGGACGGTGTTCAGCGAGGCCGCCCGGCACGACTTCCTGCAGGCGGCGTCCTACCTCGTCCTCGGCGCGGCGGCCGCGGCAGCACTGCGGGTGGTCGTGCCGGACTGGGTCTTCGACCACCTCGCGGGCCACCTGCTGCTCGGCGTGCTCACCATGGCGGCGCTCGCGGTGGTCCTTGCTCTGTGTTCGGAGGCCGACGCCTTCGTCGCCGCGAGTCTGACGATGCTGCCGCTGGTGCCGCGACTGGTCTTCCTCGTGGTCGGCCCGGCCGTGGACGTCAAGCTGTTCGCCATGCAGGCGGGGACGTTCGGTCGACGGTTCGCCGTCCGGTTCGGACCCGTGACCTTCGTGGTGGCGACGGTGGTGGCGACGGTGGTCGGACTGCTGCTCCTCGGGGACCGCTGATGAGCCGCTTCACGCAGAACCTCGTCCTGCTCCTGGTCGGCGCGAGCATCGCGGTGATGGTCGCGAAGGGCACCTACGTCAACTACGTCAAGCCGTCCCTGCTGCCGTGGCTGGTGATCGCCGCGGTGGTGCTCATCGTGCTGGGGCTCGCCGCGGTGGTCAGGGACGTCCGCGGGGCGGGACGCGAACCGGACGACGACGTCCACGACCACGCCGTCCACGACTACGACGGTCACCGCCACCGGACCGGTCTCGCGTGGTTCCTCCTCGTGCCGATCGCGATGGTCGCCTTCGTGGTGCCGCCGCCGCTGGACGCCCGCGGCGCCGCGGCACCGCCCGCCACGTCCGCACCGCCGCCGCGCAGCTTCGCGCCACTTCCCCCGGGGCCCGCGCCCACGGTCCCGGTGCCCGAGATCGTGATGCGCGCCGCCGCCGATCCGGCGCGCAGCCTCGACGGGCGCACGATCACCGCGTCGGGGTTCACGCTGCGCTACCCGGACGGCGTCTACCTCGCCCGGGTGGTGATCGTCTGCTGCGCCGCCGACGCCCAGCTCGCCCGGATCCGGCTGTCGGGACCCGGCGCACAAGCGGCGGCCGGCTACGGCGAGGAGACCTGGATCCAGGTCGAGGGCGACGTCGTCCCGGGTTCGGCGGACGCGTCCAACGACTTCATCCCCACCCTGACCGCCGCGACGGTGACGCGGATCGACAAGCCGGCCAACACCTACGCGTACTGAGCTGGCGCCAACGTCGAGTTCTCGTCGACGAAGATGCGTTATTGCGACGAGAACTCGACGTTCGCGACGGCCTCCCGGGCGTCCGTCGGAGCGACCCGGCACGATGGGCCTATGAGTACCCCCCGCCGCTCCGCTCGCCCATGACCATCCCCCGTCGCTCCGCTCGCCCATGACCATCCCCCGTCGCTCCGCTCGCCCATGACCATCCCCCGTCGCTCCGCTCGCCCATGACCATCCCCCGTCGCTCCGCTCGCCCATGACCGCCACCCGCGAACAGGCCCAGGCGCTTCTCGAGCAGCTGGCCGGCCCGGACGCCACCCTGCGCGACGACCAGTGGACGGCGATCGAGGCGCTGGTGGTCCAGCGGCGTCGCGCCCTGGTGGTGCAACGGACCGGGTGGGGCAAGTCGGCGGTGTACTTCATCGCCGCCAAGCTGCTGCGCGCCGAGGGACGCGGGCCGACGGTCATCGTGTCGCCGCTGCTGGCGCTCATGCGCAACCAGGTCCAGTCCGCCGCACGCGCCGGCGTGCGTGCGGCGACGATCAACTCGAGCAACGTCACCGACTGGAACGACGTGCACCGCGACGTGGCGTCCGGCGATCTCGACGTGCTGCTCGTCAGCCCGGAGCGGCTGAACAACCCCGACTTCCGTGACGAGGTGCTGCCCGCGCTGGCCCGGGACGCGGGTCTGGTCGTGATCGACGAGGCCCACTGCGTCTCCGACTGGGGGCACGACTTCCGCCCCGACTACCGGCGGATCCGCACGCTGGTCGCCGAACTGGGCTCGGACATACCGGTTCTCGCGACCACCGCGACCGCCAACGACCGCGTGGTGGCCGACGTCAGCAGCCAACTCGGCGTCGGCGGCGGCGACACCCTGGTGCTGCGCGGCGGCCTGGACCGCGAGTCGCTGCGACTGGCCGTCGTCAAGGTGGGCAACCCGGCGCAGCGTGCGGCCTGGCTGGCCGAGCACATCACCGACCTGCCCGGGTCGGGCATCGTCTACACGCTCACCGTGGCGCAGGCCAACGACGTGGCGGCCATGCTCGCCGAACGTGGGCACGCGGTCCACGCCTACACCGGCGCGACCGAGACCTCGGAGCGCGAGCAGCTCGAGAACGACCTGCTGGCCAACCGGGTCAAGGCGCTGGTCGCCACGTCGGCGCTGGGCATGGGGTTCGACAAGCCGGACCTCGGCTTCGTCGTCCACCTCGGCGCACCGGCCTCGCCCATCGCCTACTACCAGCAGGTCGGTCGCGCGGGCCGCTCGACCGACAGTGCCGAGGTGGTGCTGCTGCCCGGCGCCGAGGACCGCGAGGTGTGGCGGTACTTCGCGTCCGTGGCGTTCCCCTCGGAACCCATGGTGCGCAACGTGATCGACGCCCTCGAACCCGAGCGTCCGCAGTCCACGCCGGCGTTGGAGCCGCTCGTCGACCTGAACCGCACCCGCCTGGAGATGGTGCTCAAAGTGCTCGACGTCGACGGTGCGGTGCGCCGCGTCAAGGGCGGGTGGATCAGCACGGGACAGCCGTGGAGCTACGACGAGGAGCGGTACCGCCGACTCGAGGAGGCCCGGCAGCGCGAACAGCAGGCGATGCTCGACTACCTCGACACCGACGAGTGCCGCATGGTATTCCTGCGCCGCCAGCTCAACGATCCCGAGCTCATCGACGGCGAGCGGTGCGGCCGGTGCGACAACTGCACCGGCGCCCACTACGAATCGACCGTCGACGAATCGGCGGCCGAGGCGGCCCGCGAACGGCTGATGCGGCCCGGGGTGGAGATCTCGCCGCGCCGGCAGTGGCCGTCGGGCCTGGCGAAACTGGGAGTAAACCTCAGCGGCAAGATCTCCGACGGCCCTGGGCCGGGGCGGGCCATCGGCCGCCTGACCGACCTGGGCTGGGGCGCCCGGCTGCGCGCCGTCCTCGACGGTCCCGATGCCGAGGCGCCCGACGACCTGGTCCGCGCGGCCGTCGCCGTCCTCGCGGCGTGGAACTGGGAGACCCGGCCGACGTCGGTGATGGGTCTGGACTCCGCGCGCCACCCCGTCCTGATCGCCTCGCTGGTCGCCAAGCTCGCCGACCTGGGCCGGCTCACCGACCTCGGCACGCTGCGGTACTCGGTCGAACGCCGACCGGTGACGGCGGCCAACTCGGCGTATCGCGTTGCGGGACTGTCCGGTTCGTGGGAACCGCCGGAGCTGCCGCCACTGGACGGCCCGGTGCTGCTGGTCGACGACCTGACCGACACGGGGTGGACGCTGACGATGGCGGCACGCACCGTGCGTCAGGCGGGCGCACCCGAGGTTCTGCCGTTCGCCATCGCGGCGGTCAGCTGATGGGAGTCGTCCGCACCGTCGCGCGGCTCCTGCTCGGCGCGGCACTGGTGTTCGCCGGTGTCAGCCACCTCACCTTCGCCCGCACCGCGTTCTACGCGCAGATCCCGCCGTGGCTGCCGCTCGACGCCGGGTTCGTGATCGCCGCATCGGGGGTCGTGGAGATCGTCCTGGGGCTCGCGCTGGTCGTCCTGCCCCGCTGGCGGGTCCCGCTGGGCTGGCTCACCGCGGCCCTGTTCCTGGTGGTGTTCCCGGGCAACGTCTCGCAGTATCTGACGCACTCCGACGCCTTCGGGCTGGACTCCGATCGCTCGCGGGCGATCCGGCTGGCGTTCCAGCCGCTGCTGATCCTCTGGGCGCTCTGGTCCACGGGAGCGTGGGCCGCGTGGCGTGCCCGCAGCCCGGTCAGTGCCCGCCCAGCTGAACGGTGAGGGTGTGCGCCGTGACCATCAATCCCTTGGCGTGCCGGGCGATCTCGGCATCGGTCAGTGCTCTGCCGATTCGCAGTGACACCACCATCGCCTGCCGCCGGTAGTGGTCGTACACCGGCGCGGAGATCACGCTGATGTCGTGCTTCTGCCGGCTCGAGCCGGCCTCGCCGGGCAGGTACACGCGCTCGCCGACGTCGGAGATCAACTCGCCGAGCAGCGCACGCAGTTCCTGGGGCAGCGTGTTCGACATGCCCGCCATCAGGGCGTAGAGGCGTCGACCGCCCGCGGTCTGGCGTTCCACCAGGTAGCCCGTCGCCCGACACTCGGCCACGACGCGGTCCAACCGGTCGGAGTCGGTGCGCAGCGGGATGGTGGGCTCCCGGGCCAGCCAGTCGCGCAGCGCGTCGTCGTCCCACAGCACGAACATCAGTCCGACCGGTGGCGCGAACGGGTAGCTCTGCCCGGCGCGCACGCCGACGTCGGAACCGGGTGGACCCACCAACTCGAGCAACGTGATCCGCTCGTCGACGATCGCGGCCAGCGACGCCGTGGTGTCGTACTGGGAGGAGAGCCGGCGCAGCTCCTCGCGCGCCGCCGGGCTCACCCGTAGCGACTCCTGGGCGATGTGCCCCAGCGAGATCAGCGACGGCCCCAGCCGGTAGGTCTTGTCCTGCGAATCGCGGACGAGGTAACCGGATTCGGCGAGAGTGCCGACGATGCCGAGGCAGGTCGGCTTGCTCTGACCCGTCCGCCGGGCGAGCTCGGAGACGCCGAACCGATCGTGCGGGTGTCGGGCCAGGAAGTCGAGGATCTCCACCACCCGCCGCGTCGGTGGTGAGGCACGGTCGGTCACCCCTGCCTCCTCTCCCCGGACCGCGTCCGAACGTTGACGCGAATTGGAACACGTTCTAGTGTCAGGTCGGAAACTCTACCAGCGCGGTTCAATATTGGAACGCTGCACATACCGACCGGGTCAGGGGTCAGCACGCCACATGTACTCACAGCCATTGGCAGAAGCCATCGCAGAGGCGGAGAGCCTCGTCGCCGCCGCCCCGTTCATCGAGACCGAGGCCGACCTCCTCGAGGGGCTGCAATACCTGGCCGGTTGCATCGCCGCATGCACCTCCGTCGCGTTCGACTACGACCGCGATCACCCGTTCCTGCACAGTGGCACCGGGCCGTTCACCAAGATGGGTCTCGACAACCCCGACACGATGTACTTCGGGACGCGGGTGCAACCGGGACACGAGTACGTCGTCACGGGCCGGCGCGGCACCACCACCGACGTGAGCTTCCAGCTGCTCGGTGGCGAGTACACCGACGACAACGTCCCCGACAGCGAGACGGCGTTCGACGACCGCAAGCTCGACATCGCCGACGATGGCACGTTCGAGTGGAGGTTCACGCCGAAGACGCCGTCGCAGTTGGTCATTCGGGAGGTCTACAACGACTGGTCCGCTCGGCGTGGCACGTTCGCCATCTCCCGGTCCGACACCGTCGGCACAGCGCCGCCGCCGCTGTGCACCGAACTCGTCGAGAAGCGCTACGCGGTGGCGGGCAAGCAGCTGGTGCAGCGGGTGAAGACCTGGCTGCAGTTCCCGAAGTGGTTCTACGACGACCTGCCGGTCAACACCCTGACCGCACCGCGCCTGACGCCCGGCGGGCTGGCGACGCAGTACTCCTCCGTCGGACACTACGACCTGGCGCCGGGGCAGGCGATCGTCATCACGCTGCCCGTCGGCGACGCGCCCTACCTCGGCTTCCAGCTCGGCAGCCTGTGGTACATCTCGCTGGACTACATCAACCACCAGACCTCGCTCAACGGCACTCAGGCTCAGGCTGATCCGGACGGCAAGATCCGCATCGTGGTGTCCGACGAGAACCCGGGCGTCACCAACTGGTGCGAGACGCTCGGGCACACCAAGGGCTATCTCCAGTTCCGTTGGCAGCGGGTCTCGCGCGAGATGACCGAGGCCGACGGCCCGACGCTCGAGATCGTCGACCTCGACCAGGTGCCGGCGGTGCTGCCGCACTACGAGACCAACAGGATCACCGAGTCCGACTGGCGTGACCGCATCGCGCTGCGCCAGCGGCTCATCGGCGAGAGGATGGTGGGCTGACCATGGCCGGACTACTGCACGACAAGGTCGTCGTCATCAGCGGTGTCGGACCCGCTCTGGGCACGACGCTCGCGCGGAGGTGTGCCGAGGAGGGCGCCGACCTCGTCTTGGCCGCCCGCACCGTCGAGCGGCTCGAGGAGGTCGCCGGTCAGGTCACCGCACTGGGCCGACGCGCCCTCGCGGTCGGCACCGACATCACCGACGAGGCGCAGGTCGCCAACCTCGTGTCCACCTCGATCGGCGAGTTCGGCAAGGTCGACGTCCTGATCAACAACGCGTTCCGCGTGCCGTCGATGAAGCCCTTCGCCAAGACCAGCTTCGACCACATCCGCGACACGATCGAGTTGACCGTGCTCGGCGCCCTGCGGCTCATCCAGGGTTTCACCCCTGCGCTCACGGAGGCGAACGGCTCGGTGGTCAACGTCAACTCGATGGTGGTCCGGCACTCCGACCCCAAGCAGGGCGCGTACAAGATGGCCAAGTCGGCGCTGCTGGCCATGTCGCAGTCACTCGCCAGCGAACTCGGCGAGGCGGGAATCCGGGTCAATTCGGTTCTACCGGGCTACATTTGGGGCGGTACCCTGCAGAGCTACTTCGAGCATCAGGCAGGCAAGTACGGCACCACGGTGGACGAAATCTACAAGGCGGCCGCGGTCAACAGCGACCTCAAGCGGCTGCCCACCGAGGACGAGGTGGCGTCGGCCATCCTTTTTATGGCCAGCGACCTGTCCAGTGGCATCACCGGCCAGGCGCTCGACGTCAACTGCGGGGAGTACAAGGCATGAGCGTGCGTACGAACGTCGGAACGGTCGACGATCTGCACGCCTCGGCCGTCAAGGCGTGCGGGCTGGAGGACTTCGGCGTCGACGACGACAACTACCGCGAGGCGCTCGGGGTGCTGCTGGAGTCCTTCGCGCGCGATGCGGACCTGACCGAGTTCGGCAGCAAGATGCAACGCTTCTTCGTCCGCAACGCCCTGGTGGCGCGGCTGGTGTCGGAGGCGGCGTTCGCGCAGTACCCCCAGCACGCCGACGTCGCCGTCGAGCGCCCCATCTTCGTCACGGGTCTGCCGCGCACCGGCACGACGGCGATCCACCGCCTGCTCGCCGCCGACCCGCGACACCAGGGACTCGAACTGTGGCTGGCGGAGTTCCCCCAACCTCGGCCACCCCGCGAGACCTGGTCGCAGAATCCCGTGTTCCAGCGGCTCGACGCCCAGTTCACGAAGGCGCACGAGGAGGATCCCGACTACACGGGGTTGCACTACATGACGGCCGACGAGGTGGAGGAGTGCTGGCAGCTGCTCCGCCAATCGCTGCACTCGGTGTCCTACGAGACCTTGGCACACCTGCCGACGTACTCTCGGTGGCTGTCGCGGCAGGACTGGACCAAACCCTATGCGCGACACCGCAAGAATCTCCAGTTGATCGGGCTCAACGACCCCGGCAAGCGCTGGGTGCTGAAGAATCCCAGTCACCTGTTCGCGCTCGACGCACTGTTCGCGACGTACCCGGATGCCCTCGTGATCCAGTGCCACCGGCCGGCCGAGACCATCATGGCGTCGATGTGCTCGCTGGCCCAGCACACCACCGCGGGGTGGTCGAACAGCTTCTCCGGCCCGGTGATCGGCGAGGATTCGCTGGAGACGTGGTCGCGAGGTCTGCGGTTGTTCGACGCCGAACGCGCGAAGCACGACCCGGCCCAGTTCTACGACCTCGACTACTTCGAGTTGATCAAGGACCCGATCGGTGCGGTGGAGGGGGTCTACCGGGCCTTCGGCATCGACTTCACCGACGCCGCCCGCGACGCGATGGTGGCGACCGACGAGGAGAGCAAGAAGGGCCCGCGCGCTCCCAAGCACACGTACTCGCTGGAGGACTACGGCCTGACCGCAGAACAGGTCAAGGAACGGTTCGCCGGGCTCTGATCGCCAGCTTGCTACATCAATGAAGGAAAATCCTTCACAAGCGTAGGAACCCATGTTAGGTTCGTGCGGTGTCGAATGCCGCCATGACCGACCAGCACGGTCGCGCCGCCCACCTGGGGCCCGAGCGGCGCCGGCCACAGGTCCTCGACGCCGCGCTGGCCATCTCGCTGGAGGAGGGCGTCGGCGAGGTGACGATCGGCGCCATCGCCAAGCGACTCGAGGTCACGCGCCCGGTCGTCTATGCGTGCTTCGCCGACCGCGTCGAGATCATCACGGCGCTGCTCGAACGGGAGACCGGACGACTGCGCGACGCCCTGGTCACCGCCTTGCGGTCCGCACGCGGGGACGGCCCCGACGACGCCTTCGTCACGGGCTTCCGCGCTCTCCTGAACGTCGTCGCCGAGCGCCCACAGTCCTGGCGGGTGGTCTTCGCGGCCCAGCCCGACCGGGCGGTATCCGACCGCTTCACCAGGGTGCGGTCCGAGATGGCGGTGCTGGCGTCGGGCTGGATCCGCCCCGTCGTCACGAAGTGGTGGCAGATCGAGGACGTCGACGCCACGTTGCCCGTCCTGATCGAGTTCTTTCTGTCGTCGTGCGAGGCCGCGGTGCGATCCCTGCTCGACGAATCGACCACGCAGACCCCCGACGAACTCGGCGAACTGTACGGACGCATGGTGTCCAGTGCCTTCGCCGCCGCGCGATGACCCATCCCTCACGACGATCGGAGAGAACGATGACGACGGCACACGAGGATTACGGCTTCTTCGGGCCGGGTTCGGTGACCTGGCGGGTGTGGGGATACCCGACGTCGATGACCGTCGGCTTCCAGCGCTCGGTCGTCGTCGAGGAACTCGATCCCAACCTCGTTGCGGCGGTGGACAAGACGCACGACATCTACCGCCGTCCGCGCACGCGCTACGACCGCACGCTGCGGTACTTCTCGATGGTGGCGTTCGGCGGCTCCCGCGAGACCGCAACGGCGGCAGACGTGCTGGTGAAGATCCACTCGAAGGCGATCGGCACGGAACCCTACGGGGGCGGCCGCTACGACGCCAACGACCCGGCGTCCCAGCTGTGGATCCACCTGACCGCCTGGCACTCGATCCTCTACGCGTACGAGAAGTACGGCCCCGGACCGCTATCACCGGAGGACGAGGCCCGGTACTGGCAGGAATGCGCGGTCGCCGCGGAACTGCAGACCTGCTCGCCGCACGACGTGCCCCGCACGCGTGATGGCGTGCGGCGCTACTTCGAGTGGATGCGACCGCAACTGGTGGCCAGCGACATCGCGGTGCAGGCGATGACCCACCTGCTGGATGCCGACGTCATGCTGCCGCCGATGCCGCGGGCTGCGCGGCCGGTGGCCCGGCTGGTCAGTAGGGTCCTGCGAGCGGGGACGATTGCGACCATGCCGCACTGGATGCGGAACCTCAGCGGCATCGAGCAGTCGAGGCTGACCGACGTCCTCGTCCGTCCCGTGCTGTGGGCCGGCTTTCGCGCGATCAGCCTCAGCCCGCGGGCAGAACTGCGGGTGCTCGGCGTGCTGTCGCCGATGACCCTGCCGGTGGTGGCGCCCATCAAGCTGAAGATCCCACCGGAGAACCCGGAGGTGCTCAGCCCCGCGCAGGCGCGCCAGCGGTACGGCTTCGACCGCCCCGCGGACGCCCATCGCGACCTGAGGGCGAAGCAGTCCCGACGGGTGTTCGCCGACGGGATCGATCCCAGCGACGAGGGCCTCGTCGAATCCGAATCCATCCTCGGCGCGCTGAGCTGAGCCGCTGGGATGGCCGTGACGAGACTCATCCGCGACCGCTTCGTGATCGGACTGCTGGCAGCGGCGGCGATCGGCCTCGGCGTCTTCGCGCTGCTGTGGCCGGTCAGCTTGGACGACCACGACCGCTGGGGTGCCCGAATCGTCTGCGGCACGGGGATTTCCAGTGACCACTCACAGGCGGAGGCCACGGGCGGGATCGGATTCCCGGACGACTCGCTGTCGCTGGACCCCACCGTGCGCACCGATTACGTGGCGCAGTGCGATTCGGCGACCTGGTGGCGCCGGTCGTGGGCGGCAGCGCTGATCGTCCCGGGTGCGGTGGTGTCGGGTGCGCTACTGCGGGCTAGCCATCGCCAGGAGACGGGGCGCTAGACATCTCCTCGAGGCAGCCCTCGGAGACGGCATGGCGGATGCTGTCGGCGAGCTTGGGGCACGACCGGCTGCGACTGCTGTCGCCGCCGGACGCGCGCAACTCGGTGAAGACGGCACAACGCTGGGACGCGGCGGAATTCCACTGCACCGCAGTGTGAGTCGGTCCGAGCTTCTTCACGTCGACGGTGACGTGGCAGAACCTGCAGTCGACCGGCGCGAGACCGGCGCTGAGGTAGCGCTCGCGGTCGCGCAGACTCGCCTCGCGCACGGCCGCCGCGCGCGCGGGATCCGACGCGAAGTCCGGTGCCTTGGACCAGGAGTTCGGACCATCGCCGGTGCCCGACTCGTGATCGTCGTCGTGTGCACCGTGCACCTGCAGCATCGCGCGGGCCAGGCGGTCGACGTCTGGCGGTTCGGTCCGCTCGTCACGAATGGTCATCGGCGTCAGGAAGGTTGACCTTCCTTCTCCTTCTCCTGCTGCTCGGCCCGCACACGCAGGTTCTCCTCCACCTCGACGTGCCACTTCTCGTTGGCGGCAGTCGTGTCGACCTCGACCTCGAAGCGATCGACCATGTCGGGCGTCACGTCGGCGGCGTCGACGTAGAACTGCTGGTACCAACGGCGCATCTGGTAGACCGCGCCGTCCTCCTCGACCAACAGCGGGTTGTCGATGCGGGTCTTGTGCTTCCAGATCTCGACGTCCTGCAGGAAGCCCTTGCTGACGCCCTCGGTGAAGACACGCGCCAACTTGTCGGTGGTCTTCTCGTCGAGACCCTTGGGCTTCTCGACCATGACCCCCCACTGCAGCACGAACGAGTTCTGGCTGACCGGGTAGTGGCAGTTGATCAGGATCGACTCGGCCTTGAAGCCGCCGTAGTTGTTGTGCAGCCAGTTGATCATGAACGACGGGCCGAAGTACGACGCCTCGGAGTCGAGGTGCGCCTCGCCGTAGGTGGTGCCCATGTCGTTGATGTCGGGACGGCCCACGTTGTGCAGGTACTGGCTGGCGATGTGTCCCTCGAAGACGTTCTTGAAGAACGTCGGCAACCCGTAGTGGATGTAGAAGAAGTGCGCCATGTCGGTGACGTTGTCGATGATCTCGCGGCAGTTGGAGCCCTCGATCAGCATCGTGTTCCAGCGCCAGTCGGTCCAGTCGTCGTTCTCGAACTCGGGGATCTCGGGGATGCGGACCTCGGGCTGCGGCGGGTTGCCCTCGACGTCGTGCCAGACGAACAGGAGGCCGCCGCGCACGTCGGTGTCCCACGCGCGCGTGCGCGCCAGGCGAGGCGTCCGCTTGGCGTAGGGGACCAGCTTGCACTTGCCGTCACCACCCCACCGCCAATCGTGGAACGGGCAGGCGACCTCGTCGCCCTTGATGGTGCCCTGGGAGAGGTTGCCGCCCATGTGCCGGCAGTAGCCGTCCAGCACCTTCAGCTCACCCTGGGAGTCGGCGAAGACCACCAGCATCGTGCCGAAGATCTCGATGCCGTGGGGCTTGCCGTCCAGGTAGTCCTGCACGGGCCCCAGGCAGTGCCAGCCGCGCGCGTACCGGTCCGGCAGCGCGCCTGTGTCGATCTCTCTGACTCCGACGGCGCCGGTGGGTTCACTACTCACGGTGGGCCTCCCGTTTCTGTGGTTCTAACTAGAACACGTTACAGTTTTTGCCCCCGGTAGCGCAATGTGCGCAGTTCACCGAACGCTCTGGCCATTGCACTGAGGTATAACCACTCCATGCCGCTGTACTCGTTCGAAGGCCGATCGCCCGTGATCGACACCAGTGCCTTCGTCGCACCGACCGCCACGCTCATCGGGGACGTGCACGTCGAGGCGGGTGCGTCGGTCTGGTTCAACGCGGTCCTGCGCGCCGACTTCGCACCGATCATCATCCGGCAGGGCGCGAACGTGCAGGACTGCAGCGTGCTGCACGCCCCGCCGGGGATCCCCACCGACATCGGGCCCGGCGCCACGGTGGCGCACAGCTGCGTCGTGCACGGTGTCCACCTCGGCCCGGAGGCCGTGATCGCCAACCACGCGACCGTGCTCGACGGCGCCGTGATCGGCCGACGGAGTCTCATCGCCGCGCACTCGCTGGTGATCGGCGGCACGAAGATCCCCGACGAGGTGTTCGTCACCGGCTCACCTGCCAAGGTCCGCGGCCCCATCTCGGGGACGGGCGCGGAGCGATGGGTGAACATGACGCCCGCCACCTACCAGGCCCTGGCGGAGCGGTACCGCGCGGGCCTCGGCGAGATCCAGCAGCTGGGCGGGATCCAGCAGGTCTAGGCGGGCTTGTCGGCCGCCACCACCCACATCGAGTAGTACTGCGAACCGCCGCCGTACGCGTGGCCGAGTGCCTTGCGGGCGCCCTCGACCTGGTGCTCGCCGGCCTTGCCCATCACCTGGATGGCCGACTCGGCGAACCGGATCATGCCCGACGCGCCGATCGGATTGCTCGACAGGACCCCGCCGGACGGGTTGAACGGGATCCGGCCGCCGATCGCGGTCTCGCCCGCCTCGGTGAGCTTCCAGCCCTCGCCCTCGGCCGCGAATCCCAGGTTCTCCAACCACATCGGCTCGAACCAGGAGAACGGCACGTACACCTCCGCGACGTCGATCTCGTCGATCGGTGAGGTGATGCCGGCGTCGCGCCACAGCGCAGCGGACGCGTCGCGGCCGGCCTGCGGGTTCACCTGGTCCCGGCCGGAGTACGCGAGCGGCTCGGTCCGCAGGGCGGTCGCGTGGATCCAGGCCACCGGATTCCCGTCGGCGACACGGGCGTCCGCGATCTCCTCGTTGCCGATCACCATCGCGCACGCACCGTCCGAGGACGGGCAGGTCTCGTCGAACCGGATCGGGTCCCACAGCATCTGCGACGCCATCACCTTCTCCAGCGTGATGTCGGGCTGGTGCAGGTGCGCCAGCGGGTTCTTCGCCCCGTTGAGCCGATCCTTGACGGCGACCATCGCGCCGATGTGCGTCGGCGCACCCGACCGGCGGATGTAGGAGCGCACGTGGGGCGCGAAGTAGCCGCCCGCGCCCGCGCCGACGGGCTTGGTGAACGGCACCGGAATGCTCAGCGCCCACATGGCGTTCGACTCCGACTGCTTCTCCCACGCCATCGTGAGCACGCGCCGGTACTTGCCGGACTGCACCAGGCTCGCGGCGACGATCGCGGTGGATCCGCCGACCGAGCCGGCGGTGTGCACGCGGATGAGCGGCTTGCCCGTCGCGCCCACGGCGTCGGCCATGAACAGCTCGGGCATCATGACGCCCTCGAAGAAGTCGGGCGCCTTGCCGACCACCACGGCGTCGATGTCGTCGAACGTCGAGCCGGAGTCCTCCAGCGCCTTGTCGATGGCCTCGCGGACGAGGCCGTTCATCGAGACGTCCTTGCGCTTGGCGACGTACTTGGTCTGCCCGGTGCCCAGCACTGCGGCGTTCTGTCCTGCCATGAGTTACTTCCCCTCCAAGACTGCGACCAGGTTCTGCTGCAGCGCAGCCCCGCTGGTGGCGTGGGCCAGTACGCGAGACGCCGAGCCGTCGAAGACGTGCCGTGCGGCGAAGCCGATCCGCTCCAGTCCGGTCGAGAACATCGGGTTGGCGGCCAGCGCGCCGCCGGACGGGTTGATCCTCGTCGAGTCGCCCAGTCCGATCGCCTCGGTCAGGATCAACTGCTGGTGGGTGAACGGCGCGTACAGCTCGGCCACGTCGATGGAGCCGGTGTCACCACCGGTCGCGGCGGCCGCTGACGCGGCCGTCGACGGCGAGGTCGTCAGGTCGCGGGCGCCCAACACCGGTGTCTCGACGCGATGTTCGATGCCGGTGATCCACGCCGGTCGTTCGCGCATCTCCCTCGCGCGGTCGCCCGACGCGAGTACGATGGCCGATGCGCCGTCGGTGATCGGTGCGATGTCGTGACGGCGCAACGGATCTGCGAAGAACGGCCGGGACAGCAGCTCGTCGATGCTGGCGGCGGGCTGCTCCGAGTCGGTGCGACCGCCGGCGTTCATCGAGTCCAGCGCGACCTGGGCCATCTGCTCGGCGGTCCACTTGCCGGAGTCCAGACCGAACCGGGCCTGCAGGCCGGCCGTCGACACGGCGTCGGGCACCAGCGGCGCGACGGTGTAGGGGTCGGTCTGCATCGCGAGTACGCGGCGCAGTACGCCCGCCGACGACTTGCCGAAGCCGTACACCAGCGCGGTGTCGACGGCGCCGGTGAGGATCTTGATGTAGGCCTCGTAGAGCGCCCACGCGGCGTCCATCTCCACGTGCGACTCGTTGATCGGCGGCACCGCGCCGATCGAGTCGATCGCGGACAGGAACGAGAACGCGCGTCCGGCAAGGTAATCCGACGAGCCCGAGCACCAGAAGCCGATGTCGGTCTGCTCGATCCCGAGGTCGGCGTACAGCTCGGCGAAGCACGGCATCAGCATCTCGACGCCGTTGGTGGTGCCCTCCGTGCGGCGCACGTGCGGGGCGTGTGCGAAGCCGACCACGGCAACGTCACGAAAGGTCATAGGGGTGTCTCCTCATCGAGCATGCGCGCGTCGGCCGTGGAACTCACTGGTGATGCTTGTAGGTCTCGTAGTCCGCGTCGGGCTCACCCGTCGGCCGGAAGTAGTCGATGTTGTCGATGCCGAGACCCCACTCCTCCCGGGGCTTCCACACCGCCTCGACGCGCATGCCCATCCGGACGTCGGTGGCGTCGATCTCGGTGACCAGGTGCAGGAACGGGATGTCCGCGCCGTCGAGCAGGATGTACGCCGCGACGTAGGGGGGTTGGATGCGCTGGCCCGCGAACGGGATGTTGATGATGGCGAACGTCGTGACGGTGCCCTTGTCGGGCAGCTCGACGAACTCGGTCAGCTGCTGCCCGGTCGCCGGATCCGCCTCGCGCGCCGGGAAGTAGACCTTGCCGCCCTCGCCGGTGCGGGCGCCGACCAGCTTGCCCTCCTCGAGCGCGCGCAGGAACGTGCTCTCCGGCAGCGAGGCGGTGTGCTGGATCTCGATGGACGTCGGCACGACGAGCAGTGTCACCGGATCGCGGTCGTCGGCGACGTCCTCGACGGGCTCCTCGGAGTCACCCAGTTCGAAGTACGCGATGTCGGTGATCGAGCCGACGGGCTCGTCGGCCCAGTGCACGTGCACCCGCGCACCGGTTTCGATCGCGTCCGACCTGCCGGCGTCGACGGCGTGCAGCAGGGGAGTGTCGGCGCCGTCGAGTTTCACCAGCGCCCACGCGAACGGACGCTGAAGGGGCTGCCCCTCCAGAGGGCTCGGCTGCCACGTCCACGACAGCACGGTTCCGACGCTGGCCACCGGTACGATCTCCGTCAGCCGCTCGTAGGTGACGGGGTCGAACTCGGCAGGCGGCACCAGCACCCGACCGTCCGAACCGCGCACGCCGACGACGTGTCGTCCGCGCAGTTCCGTGAAGAACCGACCGAGGACCGGACCTACTGAACGGGTGTAGTCGAATGACAGTTTCAGCGGAGCCGAAAGAGGCGGCTCGTGCTCATCGATACTGGCCGGGCTGCTTTGGCTGGCGCTCACGGCATCGAGTAGAACAGGTTCTAACAATCGTCGCAAGGACGGGCCCGCGGGTCCGAGGAAGTTGGCGGAAATGAAGTTGGGTCTCCAACTCGGCTACTGGGGCGCGCAGGCGCCGACGAACCACGCGGAACTCGTCGCCACGGCCGAGGAGGCGGGATTCGACACCGTCTTCACCGCCGAGGCGTGGGGCTCGGACGCCTACACCCCGCTGGCGTGGTGGGGTCGGGAGACCACCCGGATGCGGCTGGGCACGTCGGTGCTGCAGCTCTCGGCCCGCACCCCCACTGCCCTGGGGATGGCGGCGCTGACGTTGGACCACCTGTCCGGGGGGCGGCACATCGTCGGCCTCGGCGTCTCCGGCCCACAGGTCGTCGAGGGCTGGTACGGCGCTACGTTCCCCAAGCCGCTGGCCCGCACCCGTGAGTACGTCGACATCCTCCGTCAGGTGTGGGCGCGTGAGGCGCCCGTGCGCAGCGACGGCCCGCACTATCCGCTCCCGCTGACCGGCGAGGGCACCACCGGCCTCGGCAAGAACCTCAAGCCCATCACCCACCCGCTGCGCGCGGACATCCCGGTGATGCTCGGCGCCGAGGGGCCCAAGAACGTCGCGCTGGCCGCCGAGATCTGCGACGGCTGGCTGCCCATCTTCTACTCGCCGCGCATCGGCGCCATGTACAACGAGTGGCTGGACGAGGGCTTCGCCCGGCCGGGTGCCCGCCGTACGCGCGAGACGTTCGAGATCTGTGCGACCGCGCAGGTGGTCGTCACCGACGACCGGCCGGAGGTCATGGAACTGATGAAGCCCCACCTCGCGCTCTACATGGGCGGAATGGGCGCCGAGGACACCAACTTCCACGCCGACGTCTACAGGCGCATGGGCTACTCCGAGGTCGTCGACGACGTCACCAAGCTGTTCCGCGCCGACCGCAAGGACGAGGCCGCCAAGGTCATCCCCGACGAGCTGGTCGACGACTCCGCGATCGTGGGCAACCTCGACTACGTGCGCGAGCAGATCACGGCGTGGGAGGCGTCGGGCGTCACGATGATGGTCGTCGGCGCGCGGTCGCCCGAGCAGATTCGCGACCTCGCCGCCCTCGTCTAGGGTCACCTTTCCTCGCGAGCAGACGCGAACTCCCCTGTTCGAGCGAGGATCAGGGGAGTTGACGTCTGCTCGCGGGTAGACACTTTCTTGCCATGTGTCTACTCCAGGTTCTAGCCTGGCCGCGTGACCGACGCCACACAACCCAGCTCCCATACCGTCGCCGGCGCCGTGGTGACGATGCCGGTACGGATCCGCCGCGCCACCCAGCACATGGCGATGTTCTCGGTGGACGCCGACGCCGCGCAACGGATGATCGACCACAGCGGCCTCACGGTGTGCCGGTACCGGCCCAACCGCGCCGTCGTCGTCCTGATGCTGATGCACTACGTCGACGGAGACCTCGGCAAGTACCTCGAGTACGGCACCAACGTCATGGTCAACCCGCCGGGGTCGAACGCGACCGGGGTGCGCGCGTTGCAGTCGGCGGGCGCGTTCATCCACCACCTGCCCGTCGACCAGGCGTTCACACTGGAGGCCGGCCGCAACATCTGGGGATACCCGAAGGTCATGGCGGACTTCGTAATTCGCGACGGCCACCGGTTCGGCTTCGACGTGACGATCGACGGGGAGTTCGCCGTCGGCATGGACTTCGCGCCGGGGTTCCGCGTCCCGTCCCGGTTCACCGGCGCACCGCAGACGCACCCGACCTACTCGCACCTCGACGGCGTCACCCGTGTTACCGACGGCGAGATGACGATGTCGGGCGTCCGCTACCGGCCCGGCGGCGCGACCGTTCGACTCGGTAACCATCCGTACGCGCGTGAACTCGCCGCACTCGGTTTCCCGAAGCGCGCCATGATCTCGAGTTCGGCCGATAACGTCGAAATGACCTTCGCTGACGCACAGGAGCTTCCGTGACCAGTCTGATCTCCACCCCCACGCCGACCGAGCGGCCCGACGTCGACCTCGCGGACGGCAACTTCTACGCCGACGGCCGCGCCCGCGACGCCTACCGGTGGATGCGTGCGAACCAGCCCGTCTTCCGCGACCGCAACGGGCTGGCCGCGGCGGCGAGCTATCAGGCCGTGCTGGACGCCGAGCGCAACCCCGAGCTGTTCAGCTCAACCGGTGGCATCCGGCCCGACCAGCCGGGCATGCCGTACATGATCGACATGGACGACCCGTCACACCTGTTGCGCCGCAAGCTCGTCAACGCGGGCTTCACCCGCAAGCGCGTCATGGACAAGGTGCCGTCCATCGAGCGGCTGTGCGACACGCTGATCGACGCCGTGTGCGAGCGCGGCGAGTGCGACTTCGTCCGCGACATCGCCGCGCCGCTGCCGATGGCGGTGATCGGCGACATGCTCGGCGTGCTGCCCGAGGAGCGCGACAAGCTGCTCCAGTGGTCCGACGACCTGGTGTGCGGCCTGAGTTCGACCGTCGACGAGGCGACCATCCAGAAGCTGATGGACACCTTCGCCGCCTACACGGCGTTCACGATGGAGACCATCGCGAAGCGCCGCGCCGAGCCGACCGACGACCTGTTCAGCATCCTCGTCAATAGCGAGGTCGAGGGCCAGCGGATGAGCGACGACGAGATCGTCTTCGAGACGCTCCTCATCCTCATCGGCGGCGACGAGACCACCCGGCACACGCTGTCCGGTGGCGCCGAACAACTGCTTCGCCACCGCGATCAGTGGGAGGCGCTGGTCGCCGACCCCGAGCTGATGCCCGGCGCCATCGAGGAGATGCTGCGCTGGACGTCGCCGGTGAAGAACATGTGCCGCACGCTGACGGCCGACACCGAGTTCCACGGCACCGAGCTGTTCAGCGGCGAGAAGATCATGCTGATGTTCGAGTCGGCCAACTTCGACGAGGGCGTGTTCGGCGACCCGGAGGACTTCCGCATCGACCGCAGCCCGAACAGCCACCTCGCGTTCGGGTTCGGTACGCACTTCTGCCTGGGCAACCAGTTGGCCCGCCTCGAACTGCGGCTGATGATCACCCGCATCCTGCAGCGGCTGCCCGACCTACGCCTGGCCGACGGCGCACGTGTACCGCTGCGGGCGGCGAACTTCGTCAGCGGTCCCGAGGGCATGCCGGTGGTGTTCACCCCGACGAAGCGGGTGCTCGACTAGCAAGTCGCCGAGTGTGAATCTGACGACGGAAGTGCAGGAAATCCGTCGCCAGATTCACACTCGCGACGTGAGCGGGCGCTACTTCATCTGGAAGTTCGGCGCGCGCTTCTCCTTGAAGGCCAGCGGGCCCTCCTTGGCGTCGGCGCTGAGGAACACGGGGATGCCGTTGGCGGTGTCGGGCTTGAACGCCTCCTCCTCGTGCAGGCCCTCCGCCTCGCGGATGGTCTTGAGGATCGCCTGGACGGCCAGTGGCCCGTTGTTGTTGATGACGTCGGCGATCTCGAGGGCCTTCTCGAGTGCGGTGCCGTCGGGCACGACGTAGCCGATCAGCCCGTACTGCAGCGCTTCGGCGGCGGTGATGTGACGGCCGGTCAACAGCAGGTCGCACGCGATCGTGTACGGGATCTGGCGCGGCAGCCGGACGGCGGAGCCGCCCATCGGGTACAGGCTCCACTTCGCCTCGGAGATGCCGAACTTGGCGCTCTCACCGGCGATGCGGATGTCGGTGCCCTGCAGGATCTCGGTGCCGCCGGCGATGGCCGGGCCCTCGACCGCGGCGATCAGCGGCTTGGTCAGTCGCCGGCCCTTCAGCAGGCCGTCGATGCGGGTGGGGTCGAATGCGCCGCTCTTGAACGAGTCGCCGGGGGGCGCCTTGGTGGCGTTCTTGAGGTCCATGCCCGCGCAGAAGTAGCCGCCGGCGCCGGTGAGGATGCAGGTGCGGATCTCCGGATCGCAGTCGACGCGGTCCCACGCCTCCACCATGATCGCGAGCATCTCGGTGGACAGCGCGTTGCGCGCCTCCGGCCGGTTGAGCGTCACGATGAGGGTGTGTCCGCGCTGCTCGATCAGGGCGTCGGGACTCTTGTCCGGCTCGGTCACGGGTAACTCGCCTTTCACCACTTGTCCAGGAGACTTGTCTGGAAATGTAACACGTTCTAGTTTAGGTGCTGTGGCCCTGAACATCGCCGATCTTGCCGAGCACGCCATAGACGCCGTGCCTGACCGTGTCGCCCTCATCTCGGGGGGCGAGAAGCTCACCTATGCCCAGTTGGAGGAGAAGGCGAACCGCCTCGCCCACTACCTGGCCGACCGGGGGGTGAAGAAGGACGACAAGGTCGGGCTGTACTGCCGAAACCGCATCGAGATCGTCATCGCGATGCTCGGCATCGTCAAGGTCGGCGCCATCCTGGTGAACGTCAACTTCCGCTACGTCGAGGGGGAGCTGAAGTACCTCTTCGACAACTCCGACATGGTGGCGCTGGTGCACGAGCGCCGCTACGCCGACCGGGTCGCGAACGTCCTGCCCGAGACGCCGGACGTCACGACCATCCTCGTCGTCGAGGACGGCAGCGACGACGACTTCGAGCGCTACGGTGGCGTCGAGTTCTACTCCGCGCTGGAGCAGGGATCGCCCGAGCGCGACTTCGGTCCGCGCAGCGAGGACGACATCTACCTGCTGTACACCGGCGGCACCACCGGCTTCCCCAAGGGCGTGATGTGGCGCCACGAGGACATCTACCGAGTCCTGTTCGGCGGCACAGACTTCGCGACGGGCGAGCCGATCGCCGACGAGTACGACCTGTCGAAGCAGGCCGCGGCGAACCCGCCGATGATCCGCCTGCCGATCCCGCCGATGATCCACGGCGCCACCCAGTCCGCCACGTGGATGTCGCTGTTCTCCGGCCAGACCGTGGTGCTGGCGCCGGAATTCGACGCCGACGAGGTCTGGCGGATGATCCACGAGCACAAGGTGAACCTGCTGTTCTTCACCGGTGACGCGATGGCCCGGCCGCTGCTCGACGCGCTGCTCGCGCACCAGGACGAGGGCAACACCTACGACCTGTCGAGCCTGTTCCTGCTCGCCAGCACCGCCGCACTGTTCTCCACCAGCCTCAAGGAGAAGTTCCTCGAGCTGCTGCCCGACCGGATCATCACCGATTCGATCGGTTCGTCGGAAACCGGCTTCGGCGGCACCAGCGTCGTGGCCAAGGGGCAGTCGCACACCGGCGGTCCGCGGGTCACCATCGACAAGAACACCAAGGTGCTCGACGAGGACGGCAACGAGGTCGCGCCGGGCTCGGGCGTGCGAGGCATCATCGCCAAGTGCGGCCACATCCCGGTCGGCTACTTCAAGGACGAGAAGAAGACCGCCGAGACCTTCCGGACGTACAACGGTGTGCGGTACGCGATTCCAGGCGACTACGCCGAGGTCGAGGCCGACGGCAGCGTGACGATGCTGGGCCGCGGCTCGGTGTCGATCAACAGCGGCGGCGAGAAGATCTACCCCGAGGAGGTCGAGGCGGCGCTCAAGGGCCACCCCGACGTCTTCGATGCCCTCGTGGTCGGCGTGCCCGACCCGCGCTTCGGCCAGCACGTCGCCGCCGTCGTCCACCCCCGTGCGGGTGCCCGGCCCACGCTCGCCGACCTGGACGCGTTCGTGCGCAAGGAGATCGCAGGCTACAAGGTGCCGCGCAGCCTCTGGCTGGTCGACGAGGTGAAGCGCTCGCCCGCGGGCAAGCCCGACTACCGCTGGGCCAAGGACACCACCGAGGAACGTCCGGCCGACGACGTCCATGCCAAGCACGCCGTCACTCAGGGAGCCGAGAAGTAGATGCGTACCGAACTCTGCGAACGCTTCGGGATCCAGTACCCGATCTTCGTCTTCACCCCGTCGGAGAAGGTCGCGGCCGCGGTGACGCGCGCCGGTGGGCTCGGCGTGCTGGGTTGCGTGCGGTTCAACCAGGCCGACGACCTCGAGAACGTGCTGCGGTGGATGGACGAGAACACCGACGGACTGCCCTACGGCGTCGACATCGTGATGCCCGCGACGGTGCCCACCGAGGGCACCAGCGTCGACATCAACAAGCTGATCCCGCAGACGCATCGCGAGTTCGTCGACAAGACCCTCGCAGATCTCGGAGTGCCGCCTCTTCCCGACGACGAAGAGAAGTCCGAAGGCGTGCTCGGTTGGCTGCACTCGGTGGCGCGCAGCCACGTCGAGGTGGCGCTGAGGCACCCGATCAAGTTGATCGCCAACGCCCTCGGCTCACCGCCGAAGGACGTCATCGACCAGGCGCACGCCGCGGGCGTACCGGTGGCCGCGCTGGCAGGCAGTGCGAAACACGCTCTGCGCCATGCCGAGAACGGCGTGGACATCGTCATCGCCCAGGGGCACGAGGCCGGCGGTCACACTGGTGAGATCGCGTCGATGGTCCTGGTTCCGGAGGTGGTCGATGCCGTCGACGGGAGCGCTGCGGTGCTCGCGGCAGGCGGCATCGGGTCGGGACGGCAGGTTGCGGCCGCGCTCGCGCTGGGCGCGCAGGGCGTCTGGATGGGTTCGGCATTCCTGACCGCCGCCGAGTACGACCTGGGTGTGCGCGGGTCCTCGGGCGTCTCGGTGATCCAGGAGGCCATGCTCGCCGCGACGTCGAGCGACACGGTGCGGCGAAAGATCTACACCGGCAAGCCTGCTCGGCTGCTGAAGTCCCGCTGGACCGACGCCTGGGACGCCGAGGGTGCGCCGGATCCGTTGCCGATGCCGCTGCAGAACATCCTCGTCAGCGAGGCGCACCAGCGGATGAATGAGGCCACGGATCCGACTGCGGTCGCGATGCCGGTGGGGCAGATCGTCGGACGGATGAATGAGATCCGGCCGGTCGCCGACATCATGGCCGAGCTGGTCAGCGGTTTCGACGACGCAAGTCGGCGGTTGGACGGCATCCGCGGCGACTAGCAGGCATCACACGAGAACGCCGCCAGGGTGGGCCCTGGCGGCGTTCGTCGTCGGTGGGTCGGGAAGGTGGGTCTAGAAGGTGATGGTCGTGTCGCTGTCGATCACGTCGGTGGCTGCGCCGACGACGTCCATCTGGTTCTCGAGCCCGTCGGCGTTGAGCTGCAGCACGTAGAGCCCGTCCGGGCCGGGGATGACGACGGTCTTCTGCGCGACGATCTTCGTCTTGCCCTCCGACTGCCACGTCCCGCCCAGCTGGTAGGCCGGGTACTCGCCCAGCGTGCTGGTGGCGCCCTCGTTCATCGCCTTGAAGCCCTCGAGGTTGTTCAGCTCGCCCGGGGCGAGGTCGAGGATCGTCTGCGGGTCCACGTTGCCGCTGAGCTTCGAGACGATGGCCACGATGCTCGGGGTGTACTCCGCGGCCTCGGGTCCGGTGTAGATGATGGCGCCGTACGCCCAGTCCGGCTTGTCCTCGCCCGCAGATTCCCAGCCGTCGGGCAACGGCAGGTCGATCGTCGGTGAGCCGGGATCGCCCATCGAGACCGGGCTCTCCGTGATGCCGTTCTCCTGGAGGTAGTTCGCGATCGTCGGATTCGGTCCGGTCGCGTCCTCCTCGCGGTCGGCGACCTTGGCCGTGGACGGTGCCGACGACTTGGCCGGCGACGACTTCGACGACGCGGTCGAGCTGTCGGCACTCGCGCTGGTCGACGTTGCCGTCTTGGTGTCCGAGCCGCAGCCGGACAGCACCAGTGCGAGTGCGGCCGCAACCGCGGCTGCACCGGTGAGCGCCGAAACTCTCATGTGTGAACTCCTCTTTAGGTGTATGACGTACTGACTGCTTACGACAAATGACGTCGACGGTCAGTATGCGGCGAAGCGTAGCTCAGATGTGATCTTGGTAGCTCAAGTAGAACTACTCGACGTTGGAGAAACGTTGGAGTGGCGTTCCGCTGAGGCGGATCGGCGGCCGCCGCTGTCCGATTCGTTCACGACATGACCGGGTCGGAGCGCATAGCGTCGCCGCCATGAACGCACCCATCCACTCCGTCGTCGTCGAGATCGTCGCCGCGGACATCTCCGACAGCCTGGCCTTCTACCGGCTCCTCGGCTTGGCGGTTCCCGAACCGGACGGGCCGCACGTCGAGGTTTCGCTGCCCGGTGGCAACACGCTCGCCTTCGACACCGAAGAGTGATCGCCGGCATGCACCCGGGATGGACGGCACCCACCGGTCCCGGACGCGTGGCCGTCGCCGTCGGCTTCGGCGCTCCCGCCGACGTGGACGCCGTCTACGAACGGCTCACCACCGCTGGACATCCGGGCTCGCTGCCACCCTTCGACGCCCCGTGGGGGCAGCGCTACGCGACCGTCCTGGATCCCGGCGGCACGTCGGTCGACCTGTTCGCGCCGCTGCCCTAGACGAGGGCGCCGAGCGGGACGCCCGAGAATTCCCGGGCGTCCCGATGCAGGTGCGGCTGATCGGCGTAGCCCGCCTCTGCGGCGACGAGGGCGGCGGGCAGGCCGTCGCGCATCATCCGCACCGCGCGCCGGAAGCGCAGGACTCGGCGCAGCATCGCCGGCCCGTATCCGTAGACGACGAGGCTCTGCCGCTGCAGGGTGCGGTTCGACCAGCCGACCTCGTCGGCCACGGCGCTGACCGGCGCGCCGATCGCAAGCCGCGCCGTCACGTGGTGAACGGCGCGCAGTGACCACGGCGACGTCTGCGGTCGGGCCGGCCGGGCCGCCAGGCCGAGCGCCACCTCGACGAGGTCGTCGCCGCGTGGCGTGCTGACGAGCTCGTCGAGCGGAACCCGCAGGTCGCGCAGCTCGTGCGCGGGAACCCCCAGCAGCCTGGGCAGGATCCCCGGCCGGAAGCGCAGGCCGACAACGGGTTCCGAGTCGGCGGGGCTGATCACCGGGCCGGTGTCGGGACCGGCGACGATCACCCGGCCGCGCATCAGCAGCAGGTCCATGCAGCCGTCGGGGAGCACCCGCACGTCGCCGGTGGGCACGTCGGACGTCCACGCCGTCTCGACGAGTTCGCGTAGCCGGCCGGTGGCGGGCGTCTCGCGGTACCCCACGCCTCGACGCTACCCCCGTCGTATCGGGTGTACCGGGTCGTCGCAGGTGGTGCCCTCGGCGGACAGCAGCCGTTTGAGGACCTTGAACGTCTCGGTGCGGGGCAGTGCCGTCCCGACCCGCACGTACGACGGCCACTGTTTGGGGCCGAGATCGGATTGCGCGGCCAGGAAGTCGTGGAACTGGTCGACGTCGAAGTCGTGACCATCGTGCAGGACCAGGGCGGCCATCACCTGATCGCCGACCACGGGGTCGGGAATGGGGTAGACGGCCGCCTCGACGACCGCGTCGTGGCGCAACAGGACCCGCTCGATCGGGGCGGTGCCGAGGTTCTCGCCGTCGACGCGCATCCAATCGCCGAGCCTGCCCGCGAAGTAGGCGTATCCGGCCTCGTCTCGGTACGCGAGGTCGCCGGAATGGTAGACGCCGCCGGCCATCCGCTCGTCCTGCGCGCCCTCGTCGCCGTAGTACCCGCGGAACCAGCCCGGCCCGGTCGGATTGACCAGTTCACCGATGACGCCGGGCGGACAGGGGCGCCCGGTCTCGACGTCGACGATGGCGACCTCATCGGTCAGTGGACCGAGGGACCCCTCGGGGGTGTCCGGCGTGCGCGCGATGGAGACGCCGCCCTCGGTGGATCCGAAGCCGTCGACGACGACGACGCCGAAGCGCTCGCCGAACCGCACCACGTCGCGCGGTGCACCCTCGTTTCCGTACAGGATCTTCAGCGGATTGTCGGCGTCGTCGTCACGCGCCGCCGTGGCCAGCACGTACGACAGCGGCTTGCCGACGTAGTTGGCGTAGGTCGCCCGGTAGCGACGGACGTCGGGGATGAACTGGGATGCGGAGAATCTGCGGCGCAACGCGATCGACGCGCCGGCCGCCACGGCGACGGACCAGCCCGCCATCACCGCGTTGGAGTGGAACAGCGGCATCGACAGGTAGCAGACGTCGGAGGCGCCCAAGCCGAAGCGCTCGGCGAGCATTCGTCCCGGGAAGGCCACCTTGTCGTGCGTGACGCGCACCGCCTTCGGCTCGCCGCTGGTGCCGGACGTGAAGATGAGCATGTACAGATCGTCGGGTGACGGGTCGATGAACGTCACCGGCGATCCGCCGTGGCCGGCCAGTTCCGTTGTCCACTGCGGGCTTCGGACGTCGATGACGGGAACGCCCGCCTCGGCGTCACCGAGGGCGTCGTCACCGTCGGTGAGCACCAGTTGGCAGTCGGCTCGCGCGACGTCACGCGCCAGTGCCGCACCCCGGCGCGTCGGGTTCAGGCCGACGGGCACCAGACCCGCCAGCCCCGCGGCCACCAGCACGCTGGAGAAGAACGTCGTATTGCCCAGCAGGACACCGACGTGCGGCGGCCGGTCGGGATCCATACGCGCCCGCAGCGCCGACGCGAGGTCGGCCGCCGACTGGACGTGGTCGCGCCACGTGACGTACTGATCGCCGTCGTGGATGCCGCGGTCGGTCACCTCGGCGAGCGGTGCCAGTAGGTCGGTGACCGTCGACGCCTCGGACACCGCGGGGAGTGGATCGGGCAAGGGCTCTACGCGGGTGTCTCGGCCAGGTCGCGGCCGATGCGCAGCAGAGCACCGGTCGCTCCGCCGACCGCGAACTCGGTCTGCTTGGCCGCCAGGAAGTACCGGTGGATGGGGTGGTCGGTGTCGATGCCGACGCCGCCGTGGACGTGCACGGCCGTGTGCGCCACGCGGTGACCCGCCTCGGCGGCCCAGAAGGCGGCGGACCCCACCTCGAGGTCGGACGGCAGATCCTCGGACACCCGCCACGCCGCCTGGGTGACCGTCAGCCGCAGGCCCTTGACGTCGATGTAGCCGTCGGCGAGACGCGCCGACACCGCCTGGAAGCTGCCGATGGGGCGGTCGAACTGCTCCCGTTCGCGGGCGTAGGTGGCGGTCAGTTCCAGCGCACGCTCGAGAACACCGAGCTGAAAGGCGCTGCGACCCAGCGTGCCACGCGTGATCAACCAGTCGAGCACCTCCGATCCGCCGACGAGGTGCTCGGCGTCGACGTTCACGCCCTGCAGGTCGAGCTGCGCGACGGAGCCGTGACCCGTCGTGACCAGCGACGTGACCTCGACACCCGGGTCCGACGCGGCGACGAGGAAAACCCGGACACCGTCGCCGGTCTCGGCGGGCACCAGGAAGGCGTCGGCCACCGGGCCGAACGGCACCAGCGCGCGGGTGCCCGTCAGGCGGAACCCGGAGCCACCGGCCTCCGAAGACGACGCCTGCACGGGCCCCTGGCCCATCTCGCCCTCGAGCGCGACGGTGAGGATCTTGGTTCCCGCGACTGCCGGTGCGGCCCACTGGGACTGCAGTTCACTCGAGCCGAACTTCGCGAGCGCGCCGGCACCGAGGACCACGGACTCCAGATACGGCACGGCTGCCATCTGACGGCCCAGTGCGGTGAGCACCGCTGCCTCCTCGACGACGCCGAAGCCGCCGCCGCTCAACGCCTCCGGTGCGGTGGTCGAGAGCGCGTCGGCGTCGACGAGCTTGGTCCACAGCGCTTCGTCGAACCTCTGCTCGAGTCCGTCGAGTTCGCGCTGATGCTCTGGCGTGCAGACCGATTCGGTGATGGTGCGGACGAGTCCGCCCAGGTCGGTTGCTGCCTCGGTGGGTGAAAAGTCCATGCCTAGTCTCCTGGTGTTCGTGGTCAGCGATTGACCCGGGGAAGCCCGAGGGCGACCATGCCGATGATGTCGCGCTGGATTTCGTTGGTGCCGCCGCCGAAGGTCAGGATCAGGCAGGACCGGTGCATCCGCTCGATGCGGCCCCTCAGCAGTGCGCCGGGGGAGTCGGTGCGGAGCGTGGCGGACGTGCCGAGTACCTCCATGAGCAGCCGGTAAGCCTCGGTGGCCAGCTCGGTGCCGTACACCTTCGCCGCCGACGCGTCCGCGGGCGAGGGGGCGGACTCGGTGGACGACGCGAGTTCCCAGTTGATGAGCTTGAGCACCTCGGCCTTGGCGTGCACGCGAGCGAGGTTGAGCTGCACCCACTCCGAGTCGATCAGACGCCTGCCGTGGGCGTCCTTGGTGTTCTGCGCCCATTCGCGGACGCCGTCTAGCGCGGAGTAGATCGGTTGGGCGGAGACCAGCGCCACCCGTTCGTGGTTGAGCTGGTTGGTGACCAGCTTCCAGCCGCCGTTCTCCTCACCCACCAGGGCCGACTTCGGAACCCGGACGTCCTGGTAGTACGTGGCGCTGGTGTCGACGCCGGACATGGTGTGCACCGGCGTCCAGGAAAAGCCCTCGGCGGTGGTCGGCACGATGAGCATCGAGATGCCACGGTGTTTCTTGGCGTCGGGATTGGTGCGCACGGCCAGCCAGACGTAGTCGGCGTAGGCAATCAGACTGGTCCACATCTTCTGGCCGTTGATCACGTAGTCGTCGCCGTCGTGCACCGCGGTGGTCCGCAGCGCGGCGAGGTCGGTGCCCGCGCCCGGTTCGGAGTACCCGATGCTGAAGTGCAGTTCACCGGCGGCGATCTTGGGTAGGAAGAACTTCTTCTGCTCGTCGGTGCCGAAGTGCATGATCGTCGGCGCCACGCTGTTGATGGTGAGGAACGGCACCGGGACGTTGGCGATGGAGGCCTCGTCGTTGAAGATCAGACCGTCCATCGGCGGACGGGCCTGACCGCCGAACTCCTCCGGCCAGCTCAACGTCAGCCAGCCGTCCCTACCCATCTGGGCGACGGTCTCGCGGTACACGTCGCCGCGGCCCATCTCACCGTCGCTCGCGCTGAGCGCCTCGGCACGCTCGGGCGTCATGAGCTTGGTGAAGTACGCGCGCAGTTCGCGGCGCAGATCCTCCTGCTCGGGGCTGTAGCCGATCCGCATCGTCCGATCCTCACTCTTGACGGGCACTGGTGCACGCGGCATTGTCTGGCCGCGTCCGGCGAACCGCTTCGGGGGTCCGTCGATCTACCCCGGTTGTAACACGTTCTAGTCTTGGAATCCAGGACATGCTTTACTGCCATCGTTCGAACGGGGACGTATGGTGGCCCGTTATGACCGGCGGGTCGTCCGCACCGGGCCTGCGAGGAGGTTGTCGTGCACGTTGAAGTTGACCGGGATCGCTGCGAGGGAAACGCGGTGTGCTTGGGTATCGCCCCCGACCTGTTCGATCTGGACGACGAGGACTATGCCGTCGTGAAGGCCGATCCCGTACCGGCAGGCCAGGAGGACGTGGCCGAGCAGTCCATCGCGGAATGCCCCCGCGCCGCGTTGCTCCGCAGAGACTAGAGGTATTCATAAAGTGACGATCGACGACGGCCGGAACGCACCGGCTGGGGACCTGTCCGGGCTGGTGGCCGTGGTGACCGGCGCTGCCGCCGGTCTCGGGCGCGCCGAGGCGATTGGCCTCGCGCGCCAGGGCGCCACGGTCGTGGTCAACGACATCGCGCCGGCCCTCGACCGGTCCGACGTCCTCGACGAGATCGCGGCCGCGGGTGGCAAGGGCATCGCGGTGGCGGGTGACGTCGGCGAGCGCGCGACGGCCGACGAGATGGTCGCGACCGCCGACGGTCTCGGTGGTCTCGCCATCGTCGTCAACAACGCCGGCATCACCCGGGATCGCATGCTGTTCAACATGTCCGACGAGGACTGGGACGCCGTGATCGCCGTCCATCTGCGCGGGCACTTCCTGCTGACGCGCAACGCCGCGACCTACTGGCGTGACAAGGCCAAGTCCAACGGGGGAACGGTCTACGGTCGCATCGTCAACACCTCGTCGGAGGCCGGGTTGGCGGGGCCCGTCGGGCAGGCCAACTATGGCGCCGCGAAGGCGGGCATCACCGCGCTGACCCTGACGGCGGCACGCGCGCTGGGCCGCTACGGGGTCCGCGCGAATGCGATCGCCCCGCGGGCCCGGACGGCGATGACGGCGGACGTCTTCGGCGACGCTCCCGAACTGGAGGACGGTCGGGTCGACGCGCTGTCGCCCGAGCACGTCGTCAACCTCGTGCGCTTCCTGGCGTCACCGGCGTCGGAAGCGGTCAACGGACAGCTCTTCATCGTCTACGGTCCAACCGTGACCCTGGTGGCCGCACCGACGGCCGAGAAGCGATTCACCGCCGACTCCGACTCGTGGTCGGCGGGTGATCTCGATGCGACGCTGGGTGCCTACTTTGCTGATCGTGACCCCGACCGCGGTTTCTCGGCCAGCGCGCTGATGGAGCAGGGAGACTGACAGTATCGGTTGTCAGGGCTCGACCAGCACTAGAACACGTTATAGAATGACTTAGGTCACACTGGCTTTGACCAGCGGGTTTAGCTGATTTTGAGCAGTTTCGCCGTTCTTTGACACTGCGAACACGTTCTAGTTACTATGACCCGACTCACTAAGAGCAGCGCGTAAACCAGGGGTGGGAAGGTCGTCGAGACGCTCGGTCTCGAAAGCTTCGCCAGAGGCCGTCCAGCCCCCGTCCCGAGAACGGAGTCGAGGTTGTTCGAACAGCTTGCGGCGCCGGCGCGGGCCGTGGGCGGGTTCGTGGAGATGTCACTGGACACCTTCGCCAAGATCTTCCGTCGGCCGTTCCAATTCCGGGAATTCCTGGATCAGACCTGGATGATCGCCAGCGTCTCGCTGGTGCCCACCCTCCTCGTGGCGATCCCGTTCACCGTCCTGGTGGCGTTCACGCTCAACATCCTGCTGCGCGAGATCGGCGCCGCCGACCTGTCCGGCGCGGGCACCGCGTTCGGCACGATCACCCAGCTCGGCCCCGTGGTGACGGTGCTCGTCGTCGCCGGCGCGGGCGCGACCGCGATCTGCGCCGACCTCGGCGCCCGCACCATCCGCGAGGAGATCGACGCCATGCGGGTGCTGGGCATCGACCCCATCCAGCGCCTCGTCGTACCGCGTGTCCTCGCGTCGACGTTCGTCGCGTTCCTGCTCAACGGCCTGGTGTGCGCGATCGGGCTTGCGGGCGGCTACGTCTTCTCCGTGTTCCTGCAGGGCGTGAACCCGGGCGCCTTCATCAACGGTCTGACCATCCTGACCGGCCTCGGCGAGCTGGTCCTCGCCATGTTCAAGGCGCTGCTCTTCGGCGTCTTCGCCGGTCTGGTCGGCTGCTACCGCGGTCTCACCGTGCAGGGTGGCCCCAAGGGCGTGGGCATCGCGGTGAACGAGACCGTCGTCTACGCGTTCATCTGTCTGTTCGTGATCAACGTGATCATGACGGCGGTCGGGGTCCGGGTGCTCGAAAGATGATGACCTGCGGGAAGAAGCGACTGTCATGAGTTACGACGCCACACTCCGGGTCCGGCGGTTCTTCCGCGGGCTGCCCCGCGTCGTCGACGGCGTGGGCGGGCAGGCGCTGTTCTACGGCGAGTCGGTCCGCTACATCCCGAACGCGCTGACCCGCTATCACCGCGAGACCGTGCGGCTGATCGCCGAGATGACCATGGGCACCGGCGCGCTGGTGATGATCGGCGGAACGGTCGGTGTCGCCGCGTTCATGACCCTGGCCTCGGGCGGCGTGATCGCGGTCCAGGGGTACTCGTCGCTGGGCAACATCGGCATCGAGGCGCTGACGGGATTCCTGTCGGCGTTCCTCAACGTGCGCATCGTCGCTCCGGTGATCGCGGGCATCGCGCTCGCGGCGACCATCGGGGCGGGCACCACGGCACAGTTGGGCGCGATGCGGGTGGCCGAGGAGATCGACGCCGTCGAGGCGATGGCCGTGCACTCGGTGTCGTACCTGGTGTCCACGCGCATCATCGCCGGGCTGATCGCCATCGTGCCGCTGTACGCGCTGTCGGTGCTCGCGGCGTTCTTCGCGGCGAGGTTCACCACGGTGTTCATCAACGGTCAGTCCGCCGGCCTGTACGACCACTACTTCAACACCTTCCTGGTGCCGAGCGACCTGCTGTGGTCCTTCCTCCAGGCCATCGTCATGTCCATCGCGGTGATGCTGGTGCACACCTACTACGGCTACAACGCCTCCGGCGGTCCGGTCGGCGTGGGCATCGCGGTCGGTCAGGCCGTGCGGACCTCGCTGATCGTGGTCGTCACCATCGTCCTGTTCATCTCCCTGGCCGTCTACGGCGCGTCGGGCAACTTCAACCTCTCCGGATAGGGCGGGGTACCGATGGCCAACCCCGACGCGAAGCGCAGCCACGTGCGGATCGCCGCGGCGATCCTGGCGCTCATCGTGCTGGCCGCCGTCGTGTTCACCTATCTCTCCTACACGGCGTACTTCACCAAGGTCGAGACGGTGACGGTGACGTCGGTGCGGGCCGGCCTGGTGATGGAGACCGATGCGAAGGTCAAGTACCGCGGCATCCAGATCGGCAAGGTCACCGATATCCAGTACGCGGGCAAGGATGCCAAGCTGACCCTCGCCATCGACAGCAGCCAGATGCGCTACGTGCCGTCGAACGCCACGGTGAAGATCGGTGGCACGACGGTGTTCGGCGCCAAGGCCGTCGAGTTCCTGCCGCCCCCCGACCCCAGTGGCGACTCATTGCGGCCCGGTGCCAACGTGGCGGCGAAAGACGTTCAGCTGGAGGTCAACACGCTGTTCCAGACGCTGACCGACACGCTGTCGAAGGTGGACCCGATCAACCTGAACGCCACCATCACCGCGCTCGGCGAGGGTCTGCGCGGCAACGGTGACGACGTGGGCGCGTCGCTGGCCGGCCTGAACTACTACCTGGAGCAGCTGAATCCGAAGCTGCCGACGCTGCAGCAGGACTTCCAGAAGACCGCCGTCGTCGCCAACGTCTACGCCGACGCCGCACCCGATTTGGCCACCGTCTTCGACAACGCCCCGACGGTCGCCCAGACCGTCATCGACGAACAGGACAACCTGAACGCCGCACTCCTGGCCGCGACCGGGCTGGCCACCAACGGCACCGCCACCCTGGAGCCGGCCGCCGACGACCTGATCGCAGCGGTTCAGCGCCTGCGGGCACCGCTCAAGGTGCTGGGCGACTACTCGCCGGAACTCGGGTGCATCATCCGGGGTACGAAGAAGGCGATCGACACGTTCGCCCCGATCATCGGCGGTATTCGCCCCGGGCTGTTCGTCGCGTCGAGTTTTCTGCCCGGTGCGCCCGCCTACACGTACCCCGAGAGCCTGCCGATGGTGAACGCCTCCGGCGGCCCGAACTGCCGCGGTCTTCCGGACGTCCCCAATAAACAGTACGGCGGATCCTGGTACCACACACCGTTCCTGGTGACCGACAACGCCTACATCCCGTACCAGCCGAACACCGAATTGCAGTTCGACGCGCCGTCGACGCTGCAGTTCCTGTTCCACGGGGCGTTCGCGGAACGGGACGATTACTGATGCAGTCGGGCAACAAGGTCTTCGTGAAGGTCGCGATCTTCACGGTGGTGATGGTGTTGGTCGCCGCCGGCCTGGTCGTGGTGTTCGGCCAGTTCCGCTTCGCCTCCGGCAACACCTTTCACGCCACGTTCACCGAGGCGTCGCGGCTCAAGTCCGGCCAGGACGTGCGCATCGCAGGCGTTCCCGTCGGCTCGGTCAAGAAGGTCGGCCTCAACCCGGACAACACGGTCGACGTCGAATTCGACGTCAACGACCGCTATCAGCTCTACACCTCGACGCGGGCCGTGGTCCGCTACCAGAACCTGGTCGGTGACCGGTACCTCGAGATCACCTCGGGCCCCGGCGATCTGCGCAAGCTCCCGGCGGGCGCCACCATCGGGCGGGAGAACACCCAGCCGGCCTTGGACCTCGACGCGCTCCTCGGTGGTCTGCGTCCGGTGCTCAAGGGGCTCGACGGCAGCAAGGTCAACGAACTCAGCAACGCCATCATCGAACTCCTGCAGGGCCAGGGTGGCGCGCTGTCCAACCTGCTCGCGTCTACCGGCTCGTTCACCCAGCGGCTCGCCGACCGCGACCAGCTGATCGGCGACGTGATCAACAATCTCAACACCGTGCTCGGCACGGTCGACGAGAAGGGCGAGCAGTTCGACGCCAGCGTCGACCAGCTGCAGCAGCTGATCACCGGCCTGGCGGAGAACCGCGATCCGATCGCCGGCGCGATCCCGCCGCTCGCGTCGGCTACCAGCGACCTGACCACGATGCTCGAGAAGAGCAGGCGGCCGCTGCAGGGCGTGATCGAGAACGTGCGGCCATTCGCCCAGCGGATGGACGAGCGCAAGGCCGATGTGAACAAAGTGATCGAGCCGCTCGCGGAGAACTACCTGCGGCTCAACGCACTCGGGGCGTACGGGTCGTTCTTCAACATCTACTACTGCTCCATCCGGATGAAGATCAACGGCCCTGCGGGCAGCGACATCCTCATCCCGTTCGGCGGTCCGCCAGATCCCTCGAAGGGGAGGTGTTCGGAGAATGGCTAGCCCCGATGGCGGCAACCCGTTGCGCACCGGCATATTCGGCATCACCCTGGTCGTCTGCCTCGTACTCGTCTCGTTCGGGTACACCGGCCTGCCGTTCTGGCCGCAGGGCAAGGACTACGAGGCGTACTTCACCGACGCCGGCGGCATCACGCCCGGCAACGACGTCAACGTCTCCGGCATCAAGGTGGGCAAGGTGTCGTCGGTGGAACTCGCCGGCGACGCCGCACTGGTGAAGTTCACCGTCGATCGTGGTGTGCGGGTCGGTGACCAGTCCCTGGTGGCCATCAAGACCGACACCGTGCTCGGCCAGAAGTCGCTGGGGGTCACGCCCGGGGGGACTGGCAACTCGACGGTGATCCCGTTGGGGCGCACCACCACTCCGTACACGCTCAACACCGCGCTGCAGGATCTCGGCGAGAACTCGCGGGAACTCGACAAGCCGCGGTTCGAAGAGGCGCTGCAGACGCTGACCGACACGCTGCACGACGCGACCCCGCAGCTGCGCGGCGCGCTCGACGGCGTGGCCAACCTGTCGCGGAGCCTGAATGCGCGGGACGAGGCTCTCGAACAGTTGCTCTCGCGCGCCAAGAAGGTGTCCGACACGCTGGCCCAGCGGTCCGGGCAGGTGAACCAGTTGATCACCGACGGCAACATGCTGTTCGCGGCTCTCGACGAGCGGCGCCAGGCGCTGAGCAACCTGATCTCCGGCATCGACGACGTGTCGCGACAGCTCTCCGGGTTCGTCGCCGACAACCAGCGCGAGTTCGCTCCCGCCCTCGAGAAGCTGAACCTCGTCGTGGACAACCTGCTGGAGCGCAAGGAACACATCGGTGAGGCGCTGCGCAGGCTGCCGCCGTACGCAACCACACTGGGCGAGGTCGTCGGTTCCGGTCCCGGCTTCCAGATCAACCTGTACGGTCTGCCGCCCGCGTCCATCTCGGAAGTGTTGCTCGACACCTACTTCCAGCCGGGCAAGCTGCCGGACAGCATCGCCGACTACCTCCGCGGGCTCATCTCCGAGCGCCTGATCATCAGGCCGAAGTCGCCATGACGCGTCACGAGGCACGGTCGAAGCGGGCCGGCTGGTGGGCGCCGACCCTGGCGGTCGCCCTGGTCGCGCTGATCGCCGCGGGCGTCTACACCGTGTGGCCCTCCCGTGGTGGTCACCAGGTGGTGGCGTACTTCCCGTCCGCAGTCGGCCTCTACAAGGGCGACGACGTCCGCGTGGTCGGCGTTCCGGTGGGGACGATCGACAAGATCGAGCCGCGCGCCCAGGACGTCAAGGTGACCATGACGGTCGACGGCGGCGTGAAGCTGCCCGAGGACGCCCGCGCGATCGTCATCGCGCCGAACCTGGTGTCCGCGAGATTCATCCAGTTCGCGCCCGCCTACACCGAGGGTCCGACCCTGCCGGACGGCGCGGAACTGGGGCTGGACCGCACCGGCGTCCCGGTCGAGTGGGACGACGTCAAGGAACAGCTCACCGAACTCAGTGCGCAGCTGGGTCCGCAGGACGGCATGCAGGGTCCGCTGGCGGGCTTCGTCGACCAGGCCGCGGAGACGTTCGACGGCAACGGCGATTCGTTCCGCAACGCGCTGCGCGAGCTGTCGCAGACCGCCGGCCGCCTGGGTGATTCGCGCACCGATCTCTTCGGCACCGTGCGCAACCTGCAGGTCCTGGTGAACGCGCTGGCCAACAGCAACGAGCAGATCGTCCAGTTCTCCAACCACGTCGCCTCGGTGTCGCAGGTGCTGGCGGACAGCTCGCAGGACCTCGACGTCACGCTCGGCACCCTGAACACGGCGCTGTCGGACGTGAAGGGCTTCCTGAACCAGAACAACACGGCGCTGATCGCCCAGGTCGACAAGCTGACCCAGTTCACGAACATCCTCACCGAGCACAGCGACGACATCGAGCAGATCCTGCACATCACGCCCAACGGTCTGGCCAACTTCTACAACATCTACAACCCGGCCCAGGGCACGGTGGGCGGTCTGCTGTCGCTGCCCAACTTCGCGAACCCGGTGCAGTTCATCTGCGGTGGCACCTTCGACGTCGGTGCGTCCCCGGACAACTTCAAGCGCGCCGAGATCTGCCGGCAGCGCATGGGTCCGGTGTTCAAGCGGCTCGCCGTCAACTACCCACCGGTGCTGTTCCACCCGATCAACAGCATCACCGCGTACAAGGGCCAGATCCTGTACGACACACCCGCGACGGAGGCGAAGGCCCAGACGCCGGTTCCGTACCTGCAGTGGCAGCCCGCGCCGGGCGTCACCCCGCCGACGCCCAGCCCGGACGGGATGATCAGCGACCTGATCCTGCCCCCGCCCGCCGTGGAGGGCCAGGTGTCACCCGCCGGAGCGCCGTCCGCGACACCGCCGATGGGTGCGGGTCCGCTGCCCGGACCCGCGCCGGGTTCCGACGCACCGCCGGCCGAGACGGGAGGTGGCTGATGCCCACCACGTTGCCTCGCAAGATCCTGCGGTCCGGTCGTCACGTCGTGGCACTGGGCACGGGTGCCACGCTGCTGTCGGGCTGTGCGTTCGGCGGCCTCAACTCCATGGACATGCCGGGAACCGCGGGCCATGGCTCGGGGGCCTACAGCATCACCGTCGAACTGCCCGACGTCGCGACGCTGCCGCAGAACTCGCCGGTCATGGTCGACGACGTCACGGTGGGCAGCGTGTCCGGCATCGACGCCGTCCAGAAGCCCGACGGCTCGTTCTATGCCTCCGTCAAGCTGTCGCTGCAGAGCAACGTCGAGCTGCCCGAGAACGCGCGGGCGACCGTGGCGCAGACCTCCCTGCTGGGTTCGCAGCACGTCGAACTCTCCGAACCTCCGGACGCGCCGCAGGGCCGGCTGGTGGAGGGCTCGAACATCCCGCTGTCCCAGACCGGCCGGTACCCGACCACCGAGGAAGTGCTGTCCTCGCTCGGCGTCGTCGTCAACAAGGGCAATCTCGGTGCGCTGCAGGACATCACCGACGAGGCCTACGCCGCGTTCGCGGGCCGGGAGGGCAGCCTCGCCGGCCTGATGCCGCGACTGGCCGAACTGACGAGTTCGCTCGACGCGCAGACCACCGACATCATCTCGGCCGCCGAGGGGCTCAACCGGTTCGCCGGGATCCTCGCCAAGAGCAAGGACAACCTCGGTCGCACCCTGGACACGCTGCCCGAGGCGTTGAAGGTGCTCAACGCCAACCGGACCAACCTGGTCGACGCGTTCACCGCACTCCGCACGTTCGGCAACGTGGCGTCCCGCGTGCTGTCGGGCATCCGGGACGACTTCGCCGCCGACCTCAAGGATCTCTACCCGGTGATCAAGGCGTTCAACGACAACGCCGACGACTTCATCACCGACCTCGAATTCCTGCCGACGTTCCCGTTCCACTACGACTATTTGAAGAACGCGGTGCGCGGCGACTACCTGAACGTGTTCGTGACGTTCGACCTGACCGTCCGGCGGTTGGGTGAATCCATCCTGACCACGTCGAAGGGCTTCGACCCCAACATGAAACGCCTCAGCGAGGTCATCAACCCGCCGGACTTCCTGACCGGCGCGATGGCCAACCTGTCCGGTCAGGCCGCCGACCCGTTCCAGATCCCCGCGGGATCGGCCACCCAGCACACGGAGGCCCTGCCGTGATGATCGACCGGTTGACCCGGATCCAGCTGGCGATCTTCGCGATCGTCACCGTGCTGTGCGTCGGCGCGATCTCCACCATGTACCTGCACGTGCCGTCGGCGCTCGGGATCGGGTCCTACGACATCAAGGCGAAGTTCGTCGCCGGCGGCGGGCTCTACCAGAACGCCAACGTCACCTACCGGGGCGTGACCATCGGCCGCGTCCAGTCCGTCGGTCTGGTCAATGACGGGGTCGTGGCCGAGATGCGGCTCAACTCCGACACTCCCGTGCCGGAGAACGTGACCGCGACGGTGAAGAGCGTGTCGGCGATCGGCGAACAGTACGTCGACCTGGTGCCACCGGAGGATCCGTCCAACGCCATGCTCGCGAACAATGCGTTCATCGACGTGAACCGCACCGCCATCGGCCAGGACATCGCGGACCTCCTCATCCAGGCCAACGATCTGGTGAACGGGATCGGCGACAGCCGGATCCAGGATTTACTGCGCGAGACGTTCAAGGCGTTCAACGGTTCCGGGCCCGAATTGGCGCGACTGATCCAGTCGGGCCGGGGCCTGATCGACGAGGCCAACGCCAACTACGGGGAGACGACGCAGCTCATCGATCAGGTCGGGCCGTTCCTGGACTCGCAGATCCGCAGCGCTGACGACATCCGGTCGCTGTCCGACGGATTGGCGCGCTTCACGGCCGAGGCCGCCGCCGCCGACCCGCAGCTCCGAGGGGTGCTGCAGAGCGTGCCGGGGGCGGCCGAGGCCGCGAACACGACGTTCGACGGGATCCGGCCGAACTTCCCGATGCTGGCCGCCAACCTCGCCAACGTCGGGCGCATCGGCGTCATCTACAACAAGTCGATCGAGCAGGCGCTGGTCATCTTTCCGGCGCTGATGGCCGCGCTGATCACCGTAGCGGGCGGTGTGCCCGCCGACGAGGGCGGCAAGCTCGACTTCAAGGTCGACCTCGGCGATCCGCCGCCGTGCTCGACGGGATTCATCCCGCCGACCCAGATCCGCACGCCGGCGGACACGACGCTGCGGGATCTGCCGACCGACCTGTACTGCAAGACGGCGCAGAGCGACCCGACCGTGGTTCGCGGTGCCCGCAACTACCCCTGCCAGGAGTTCCCGGGCAAGCGGGCGCCGACGATCCAGCTGTGCCGCGACCCGGTCGGCTTCGTGCCGATCGGCAGCAACCCGTGGCGTGGTCCGCCGGTGCCCTACGGCAGCGCGCCCATCACGGATCCGCGCAACATCACGCCGGCCAACAAGTTCCCGAACATCCCGCCGTCCGCGGACTACGACCCGGGTCCGCCCGCCGTGCAGTTGCCGCCGGGTGTCGTGCCGGGGCCGGGCCCCGCGCCCAATGCGCCGTTCCCGCTGCCGGTGCCGCCGAGCGACCCGGGACCGCCGCCACCGCCGCTGCCGTTCTACGCGCCGCCGGACCAGATCGTGCCGCCGTACGGTCGGTCCGCGCCGGGGGCGCCCGTGCCACCGCCTCCCGGCCCGTTGCCGGCAGAGGTCCCGCCGCCGGCCGAGGGGCTGCCGCCGGGTCCGCCGCTGCCCGCCGAGGGTGCTCAGCCGTTGGCCTCCGGCCCGAAGTCCACGACGTACGATTCGAGGACCGGCGTGTTCGCCGACCCCCGCGGCGGGACGGGTGTCCTCGCTTCGGGCGCAGACGAGTTCTCTCCCGCGGAGACGTGGGTCGACCTGATGATGGATCCAAGGCAGGCATGACGACAGATCACGTGGCTACGGACGACTCGACGACGGAGACGACCGGGCCCACCGAGGCGAGCGCAGCGACGGGCAACGCCTCGACGAAGACAGCCCGCCGGCGGGCGTCGCGGCCCACCGGCCCGGCCGCGGGCACCGTGGCACAGGCACCGACGGCAGTGCGGGTCCAGGCTCCCGAGCCGGCGCGGGTGCGCGTGTCGAAACCCGTCGTCGCGCCGCCGCGCAGGGCCGCGCATCGTGGCCTGGTGGCGGCGATCGGACTGGGCGTGCTGGCCCTGTTGGTGGCCGCGACGGGCGCGCTGGTGGGCGTGTTCGGCGTGCAGGAGCACCGGGCGGATGCCGCGGCGGCGCGTAACCAGCAGTTCGTCGACACCGCCACCAACACCGTGGTGAACATGTTCAGCTACGACCAGAACACCATCGACGACAGCGTGAACCGCTTCGTCAACGGAACGAGCGGCCCGCTCCGGGACATGTTGAGCCAGAACAACAACGTGGACAACCTGAAGGCGATGTTCCGGGACACCCAGGCCAGTTCGGAGACGGTGGTGACCGGCGCGGCACTCGAGAGGGTCGACGAGATCGCCAAGAACGCCTCGGTGATCGTGTCGGCCAGGACGACGGTGACGGACCTCGACGGCGTGAACAAGCCGTCGCAGCCCTACCGCTATCGGATCATCGTGCACGAGGACGACAACGGACACATGACCGGATACGACCTCAAGTACCCCGACGGGGGCAACTGATGGGCACCTGGACCACCCGGCTCCTGGTGGCGGCCGGCGTGCTGCTCGCGGTCGCCTTCGTGGTGCTCGGCGGGGCGGGCGGTTACCTGCTGTGGAACCGCGACCAGGCGAACGCCGAGGAACAGACCCGCGTGGCGCTGGGTCCGTGCACCGGTGACCTCGCACCACCGGATTGCGGGCTCGCCGCACAGCAGATCCCGAAGGTGTTCGCGTACGACTTCCAGACCGTGGAACGCAGCCTCACCGACGCCTACCAGTTCCTCACCCCGGGGTATCGCAGGGAGTTCGAGGAGCGCGCCACCCAGGACATCATCCCGCAGGCGCGCGAGCGTCAAGTGATCTCGCAGGCGAACGTCGTCGGCTCGGGTGTGCTTGACGCCCAGCGTGATTCGGCAAGCGTCATGGTCTTCATGAACCGCACCGTCACGGACAAGTCGAAGACGCCGGTCTACGACGGCAGCCGCCTACGGGTCGACTACGTCAAGGTCGACGGGCAGTGGAAGATCAACTTCATCACCCCGATCTAACGGACTCCGGTCGAGGCGAGCGCGTCGAGGAACGAGCGCGCCCAGCGGTCGACGTCGTGGGCGAGCACCTGCCTGCGCATCGCCCGCATGCGGCGTCGGCCCTCCTCGGGAGTCTGCACGAGTGCCGCCTCGATCGCGTCCTTGACACCGTCGAGGTGGTGCGGGTTGGTCAGGTACGCCTGCCGCAGTTCAGCTGCCGCGCCGGTGAATTCGCTGAGCACCAGCGCGCCACCGAGATCACTGCGGCACGCGACGTACTCCTTGGCCACGAGGTTCATCCCGTCGCGCAGGGGCGTCACGAGCATGACGTCGGCGGCGACGAAGAAGGACACCAGTTCGTCGCGGGGGATGGGCTTGTGGAGGTAGTGCACGACGGGATGTCCCACCCGGCCGTACTCGCCGTTGATGTGGCCGACCTGGCGCTCGATGTCCTCGCGCATGACCTTGTAGCTCTCCACGCGTTCACGACTGGGCGTGGCCAGCTGGATCAGCACGGTGTCGTCGCGGTCGGCCCTGCCGTCGGCGAGGAGTTCGGAGAACGCCTCGAGGCGGACGTCGATCCCCTTGGTGTAGTCCAGCCGGTCGACGCCCAGCAGGATCTTGCGCGGGTTGCCCAGTTCTGCGCGCAGTTCGCGGGCGCGCTGCCGGACGCGGCGATCGCGTGCCTTTCCGTCGAGTTCGGCGGAGTCGATCGAGATGGGGAACGCGCCGACCTTGACGGTCCGCGATCCCACCTGGACCTCGCCGAGCCGCGACCTGACCCCGACCGTCCCGCGGGAGGTGTTGGCGCCGACGAGGCGCCGCGCGAGGTAGAGGAAGTTCTGCGCGCCACCGGGAAGGTGGAAGCCGACCAGGTCGGCCCCGAGCAGTCCCTCGATGATCTCGGTCCGCCACGGCATCTGCATGAACAGCTCGATGGGCGGAAACGGGATGTGCAGGAAGAAGCCGATCGTCAGGTCGGGGCGCAGCTCGCGCAGCATCTTCGGTACGAGCTGTAGCTGGTAGTCCTGCACCCACACCGTCGCGCCGTCCGCGGCGGTGGCGGCGGTGGCCTCGGCGAACCGCCGGTTGACGTCGACGTAGCTGTCCCACCACTTGCGGTGATAGATCGGCTTGACGATGACGTCGTGGTACAGCGGCCACAGGGTGGCGTTGGAGAAGCCCTCGTAGTAGTCGGCGAAGTCGTCGTCGGACAGGCTGACGGGTTGCATCGTCAGGTCGTCCTCGACGATGGGCTCGGCGCCGCTGTCGGAGATGCCGGGCCACCCGATCCACGCGCCGCTACGGCGGCGCAGCAGGGGCTCCAGCGCCGTTACCAGGCCACCGGGGCTGCGCTTGTACGAGGTGGTGCCGTCGGGGTGCCGCTCCATGTCGACGGGCAGCCGGTTGGCCACCACCACGAAGTCTGCTGAACCGGTCCCGTCGGGCACTACGCGTCGATCTTCGCCGGCCCGATACCCAGCATGGACAGGAAGACGCGGCACTCGTCGGCGTCCGTGGCGTAGGCCGCCACGACGCGACGGGCCTGGCGTGCGGTGCTGTCGGCCAAGGGTTCGACGTCTTCGATCTCGGTGGGGTCGGGGTTCGTAGGCATGCCACAACTCTAGGCGACTCTGCAAAAGCAGAGGTGAGCGCCTGCTTCGGGAGCAGAGTCGCCCAGAGCGGACGGTTGCTAGGAGACGCCGTAGACGGTCGGGCTGCTCTCGACCGAGGACGTGGGCGGCACGTACTGCGGCGCGTCCTCGGCGAGGCCGATGCACTGGCCGCTGTTGCCACCGGTGCAGGGGATCCCGTCGATGGCCGGGACGTCCGGGTTGCCCGGGATGGAACTGAAGGGCGAGGCGCCCGAGTTCGGGACGGTGTGCGGGACGCAGGCGCCCGTGAACTGGTCCGCCTCCTCCCCGCCGGGGCAGTCGGCCAGCGGTGCCGACGGGTTGACCGGCACGGCGAACGCCGTGAGCGCCGGGGCCGCGGCGACGGCGAGTGCGAACCCGCCCGCAATGACCAGTCGTCGGGGGGAGAAACCGCCGCGCCCGCGGGTGGCACGCAATTCCATAGTCGCCATCGTCACGCTTCCTGTCGTTATTGACCGTGTCGTCGCGAGGATTCTATGGAAGCTCCGACGAATCTGCACAGATTCCACGAGTTCCCTGGCAGTGGCCTCGCGAGCAGGTGGCCGTGACGGGCGTTCGCGACTAGGGGCTCGAGCTGACCGACGAGCGTGGCACGGCGATCGGACCCTCGGACTGCTGCTCCTCGGAGAGGCCGATGCACTGGCCGGAATTGGCGCCGCTGCAGGGGATGCCGCTGACCGAGGGCAGACCGCCGGGCGAAGTCGACTGCACCTCGGGGGAATTGGGCACCAGGTCCGGCGTGCACGTCGTGGTGAAGGTGTCCTCGGTCTCCCCGTTGGGACACGCGGCGACCGACGGTGCGGGTGCCGGCGCGGCGAGGGCCGCGATGGCGGGCGCGGCGGCGACGGCGACGGCGAATCCGCCCACGGCGAGAAGGCGTCGGGCCGAGGTGAGTCCGCTCGGAGCGGGGGAGTCGAACGTCGCCATGGCGCGATGCCTTCCGTCGTCGTACGGCGACGCCGAAGACGGGCCGCCCGTGGCCGAAACGATACGCCGACGGCGGTCGACCCGCCGCCCGTTCTGGAGGAAAAGTGGTGCGTACGTGCCATTTCTGTGGAGGCGCTGACCGGCGCCTGTGCCATCGCTGACGACGCCTCGTGAGAAACGACGCTGTGCGAACTCCGCCGTGTGGTTCGATACGAGAACGTGTTCCAGTTTTGGGTCTGGCGCGTGACTCACTCGGGCGGAATGAAGGGTGCGACCATGCAACTCTCGTTGGAGGACCGGACGATTCTGGTCACCGGTGGCGGTAGCGGGATCGGCAAGGGCGTGGCGGAAGCGGTGGTCGCGGCGGGCGGTCACGCGATGCTGGTCGGGCGCAACGCCGACCGGCTCGCCGCCGCCGCCGAGGAGATCGGCGCTGGCACGGGCGAGGGCCGCGTCCGGTACGAGCCGGCCGACGTCACCGACGAGGACGAGGTGGCCCGCGTCGTCGACGCCACCACCGCGTGGCACGGCCGCCTCAACGGCGTGGTGCACTGCGCCGGCGGGTCGTTGACCATCGGACCGATCACCCAGGTCGACTCCGAGGGCTGGCGCCAGACCGTCGACCTCAACGTGAACGGCACGATGTACGTGCTCAAGCACTCCGCGCGGGAGATGGTGCGCGGCGGCGGTGGATCGTTCGTCGGGATCTCGTCGATAGCCTCGAGCAACACCCACCGGTGGTTCGCGTCGTACGGCCCCAGCAAGGCGGCTCTCGACCACCTGATGATGCTGGCCGCCGACGAACTCGGCGCGTCCTGGGTGCGGGTCAACGGCATCCGGCCCGGCCTGATCCGGACGGACATGGTCGCGCCCATCCTCGACTCGCCGGAGATCAGCGCCGACTACGCGAGTTGCACGCCGCTGCCGCGGCCGGGTGAGGTGACCGACGTCGCCAACGCGGCGCTGTTCCTGCTGAGCGATGCGGCGCAGTGGATCACCGGGCAGATCATCAACGTCGACGGCGGGCACGGGCTCCGGCGCGGCCCCGACATGTCGTCGATGCTGGCGCCGGTGTTCGGCGCGGACGCGCTCCGCGGAGTCGTGTCTTAGGCGCGGTCCGCCGTCGGGTCAGGCCTGGGACCGAGCCACCTGGTGCACCGCGTTGACGATGCCCTGGTAGCCCGTGCACCGGCAGAAGTTGCCCGAGAGGCCCTCGCGGATCTCGTCGTCGGTCGGCTGCGGATTGTCCCGCAGCAGCGCCGTGATGGAGGTGACGAAGCCAGGGGTGCAGAAGCCGCACTGCAGCCCGTGACAGGCCCGCAGGGCCGACTGCACCGGCGACAGCTCGCCGTCCGGCGATGCGATCCCCTCGACGGTCGTGACCTCCTGGCCGTCCACCTGGACGGCGAAGATCAGGCAGGACCGGACGGCCTGCCCGTCGAGCAGGACGGTGCAGGCGCCGCACGCGCCGTGCTCGCAACCGAGGTGCGTGCCGGTGAGGCCGCACTTCTCGCGCAGGAAGTCCGCGAGCGTCAGGCGCGGTTCGACGACGCCGCCGTGCGGGGTGCCGTTGACGGAGAGGTGGACGTCAGTCTCGTGCATCGAGTGCCTCCGTGATCGCATCGGTCCAGGCGCGGGACACCATCGCCGCGCCCACCCGGGTGCGGTAGGACGCGGAGCCCTGCAGGTCGTGGGGGACGTCGGCGAGCCCCGACATCGCGAGCGAGCCGATCTCGTCGGCCGACAGGTCGGCGACGGGGCGTCCGGTGGCCGCCTCCTCGGCAGCGGTGCCGCGCTCGGGTGTCGACCCCAGACCGAGCAGGCCGATGCCGCAGCGCGCGACGCGGTCCTCGTCGTCGAGTTCGACAGCGACGGTCGCACCGGCTATCGCGAAGTCACCGTGCCGGCGGGCGAATTCGTGCACGGCGAACCCCGTGCAGCCCGACCACACCGGGAACCGCACCGCGGCGAGGATCTCGTCGGGGGCCATCGAGTTCTCCCACAGTCCGGTGAAGAACTCCGCCGCCGGGATCTGCCGGTCGCCGCGGGCCGACGACGCCTCGATCGTCGCGTCGAGCGCCAGGGCGATCGCGGCGTACTCCGCGGCCGGGTCGGCGTGCGCTACGGCGCCACCGAGCGTTCCGCGGGTGCGGATCTGAAAGTGGCCGATGTGCGGGGTCGCGAGCGTCAGGAGCGGAACCGACTCGGCCACCTCGTCGTCGAGACCCACGAGTGCGTGCGGGGTGGCCGCGCCGATCACGACCTCGCCGTCGACGAGGTCGATGCCGCACAGGTCGTCGAGCCGTGAGATGTCGACGAGGTTCTCGAAGTGGGTGAGCCGCATCGCCAACATCGGCACCAGACTCTGGCCGCCTGCGAGGACCTTGGCGTCGTCGCCGTACTCGGCGAGCAGCTCGACCGCCTCCTTCACGGTGTCCGGCCGGTGGTACGCGAACGGGGCGGCCTTCACGAGAGCAGCCGGGACAGCGCGGCGAGCAGTTCGTCGGCCTTGATCGCGGCCGGGTGTGCGGCCCTGCTGCGGCGGCGGCCGAACAGGAAGCCCAGCGCGGCGCCGGCGGCCAGGCCCGCGACGACGGGTGCAGCCCGCTTGGCCAGCGGTGCGGCGACGACGGCAAGCAGGTTGACCGAGTCGGCGGCGGTGGGTTGCGCTGCGGCGACGGCGGATTCGGTGGTCGGTGCGGCGGTGGTGGGCGCGCCGCCCAGCAGTTCGGCCTCCAGGCTGCGGGCGAACTGCGCGATCAGGTTGCTCGACACGTCGGCCAGGACGCCGCGGCCGAACTGGGCGGCCTTGCCGGAGATCGCGAGGTCGGTGGTGATCTCGACGGAGGTGCTGGCGCCCTCGTCGGTGAGCTGGGCGGTGATGGTCGCGGCGGCGGTGCCGTTGCCGCGGGTCTCCTTGCCCTCGGCCCGCAGCACGATGCGCAGGCCGGACTCGTCCTTCTCCTTGTACGACGCAACGCCCTTGTACGACACCGTGATCGGGCCGACCTTGACCTTGACCGCACCGGTGAACTCGTCGCCGTCGACCGTCAGCAGGGTCGCGCCCGGCAGGCACGGCGCGACGCGTTCGACGTCGGTGAAGACCTCCCACGTCTTCGCGGCGGGCACGGCGACCCGGAAGTCATTCTTGAGTTCCACTGTCGGTGGTCCTTTCCATACGGGGTTTGATTCCCCGGTCGCTGCGCTCTTGCCCTCCGGAACCGCGCTCGATCAGATCCACGATGTGGGCCGGGGTCGCGGGCAGTTGGGTGACCGTCACGCCGAGCGGCGCGAGCGCGTCGTTGATGGCGTTGATGACCGCCGGCGTCGAGCCGATCGCACCGCCCTCGCCGCAACCCTTGTAGCCGCCCACGCCGGGGCCGGGGATCTCGACGTGGCCGTACTCGATCGTGGGCACCTCGGTGGCGGTGGGCAGCAGGTAGTCGACGAACGTCGACGACAGCGGGTTCCCGTCGGTGTCGTAGGAGAGCTGTTCGAGAAGCGCGCCGCCGATGCCCTGGACGGTGCCGCCCGCGATCTGCCCCTCGACGACGTTGGGGTTGATCATCGGGCCGACGTCCTCGCTGACGATGTAGCGCGTCAACGTGACGTGCCCGGTGTCGACGTCGACCTCGCACGTGCACGCATGGGTGGCGTTGGCCCAGTGGATCGGCGCGGTCGAGACGAAGCGTGCGGTGGCCTCGAGTTGCGACGCGAGGCCGGGCGGGAACTGCGTCGGCTCGTAGTGCGTGCGAAAGGCGAGGTCGCCGAACGTCATCGACTTGTCCGGATCGGTACGGGACGTGATGGTGGAGTTCGACAGTTCGAGGTCGGAGCCCTCCACGCCGAGCGCGTGGGCCGCGAGCGCGATGATCTGCCCGCGCAACGTGGTGCCCGCCTCGTTGACCGCGCCCGCCGTCATCGGTCCGCTGCGGCTGCCCTGCGTGCCTGCGCCGTACGGGGTGACGGCGGTGTCGCCCTGGATGGTGTGGACGTCGTCGACGTTGGCACCGAGCACGTCGGCGGTGAGCTGGACGACGGTGGTCTCGAGGCTGTTGCCGGTGGAGCCGCCGTTGACGTAGACGTTGACCGTGCCGCTCGGTTCGATGCGGATGGTGCAGCCCTCGTGACCCAGGTAGCCCTGCGCCGCGGCGGTCGGCTCGATGTAGGCCGAGTACCCCAGGCCGAGGTAGCGGCCCTGCTCGAGCGCCTCGGCCTGCGACTTCCGGAACCCCTCGTGGTCGAGGATCTTGACGGCCTGCTCGAAGGTGTCGGCGGGGGCGACGTGGTCGTAGGGCATGCCGTTGGGGTTGAAGTACGGCATCTCGTCCCCGCGCAGCACGTTGATGCGGCGCAGTTCGGCCGGGTCCATGCCCATCTTGCGTGCGCCGATGTCGAGCAGCATCTCCCGCGCCAGCGTCTCGTACTGCCACGGACCGCGATAGGCATGCAGCCCAGCGGTGTTCGAGAAGATGGTCTTGTAGTTGAAGCTCGCCTTCGGCACCCGGTACGGCCCGGGGAAGAACATCCCGATGGCCGCGGTGGTGAGCACCGGGTAGGGCGTCGGGTACGCGCCGACGTCCTGGAGGAAGTCGATGTCGACCGCCAGGATCCTGCCGTCGGCGTCGAATGCCATCCGAACGGTGCCGTCGACGTGACGTGACTGGCCCGCCGACATCAGGTTCTCGCGCCGGTCCTCGATCCACTTCAGCGCGGCGGGCACCTTGCGGGCAGCGAGCATGATGCACATGTCCTCGCGCATCGGGACGACCTTCTGCCCGAAGCCTCCGCCGGTGTCGCGCATGATGACCCGCACCCGCTGGGCCGGCAGACCCAGCAGGCGTGCGCAGAACGCGCGCAGTTCGTGCGGCGTCTGCGTGGACGCCCACACCGTCAGTTCGGCCGAGGCCGCCGACCACTCGACGACCATGCCCCTGGTCTCGATCGGCACCGGCACGTACATCTGCTGATACACGTTCTCCGACACCACCGTTGCGGCGGAGGCGAACACCTCCTCGTCGGGCGGCATCCCGCCGAGGCCGCCGGCGACGTTGTCCGGGTATTCGTCGTGGACGACGACGCCGGAGTCGGCCGATCTGCGGAAGTCGGCCAGGGCGGGGTGGGGTTCGTAGTCGACGTCGACGAGGTCGACGGCGTCCTCTGCGAGGTAGCGGTTCTCGGCAACGACGAGCGCCACCGGGTCGCCCACGAACTTCACGACGCCTTCGGCCAGTGGCGGTCGGGGAGTGTCTGCGACGTCCTTGCCCGCGACGGCGTGCCAGGCCTCGACGACGTCGCCGTTGAGGTCGGCGGCGGTGAACACGGCGCGCACCCCGGGGAGCGCGAGTGCCGCGGAGGCGTCGATGCCCTTGATGGTGGCGTGGGCGAAGGGGCTCCGGACGAAGCAGGCGTGCAGCATGCCGGGTCGTTGGACGTCGTCGACGAACGTGCCTTCGCCGGTGAGCAGTCGGTTGTCCTCGACGCGCGGCATCCGGGTGCCCGCATACCGGGCCGTGACGGCGCCGGACGTGTCAGCGGTTACCGGCGATTCGGTCGCCGGGGTCGCGGTGGAGGTCACGGCGTCAGCCCCTTGTGCTTTTACGTGTACGTGGTGCCCATCACATCGTGGTGCACGTGCCGTTATCGTACAAGAGAAGCGGAATATCAAAAAGTGAGAGTGGCGTTTCCGCTGCTTAGACGGTCGACTTGGCGGTGTCGTCGGCGCCGTCGTGGTGGATGCGGCCGCCGATGTCGGCCAGCGGACGGCCGCTGCCGCCCCAGCGGCGCGCCACGATCTCGCCGATGATCGACACCGCCGTCTCCTCGGGCGTGCGCGCGCCGAGGTCGAGCCCGATGGGACTGGACAGCCGGTCGAGTTCGGCGTCGGACAGGCCGACCTCGTGGAGACGCAGCAGCCGGTCCTCGTGGGTGGGCCGCGACCCCATGGCGCCGACGTAGCCGACGTCCAGCCGCAGAGCCACCTCGAGGACGGGCACGTCGAACTTCGGGTCGTGCGTGAGCACGCAGATCGCCGTGCGGCCGTCGAGTTCACCGCGGTCGGCCTGACCGCGCAGATACCGGTGCGGCCAGTCGACGACGACCTCGTCGGCGGCGGGGAACCGGGCCGCGGTCGCGAAGACCGGCCGGGCGTCGCAGACGGTGACCCGGTAGCCGAGCAGCGCGGCCTGCCGCGTCAGCGAGGCCGCGAAGTCGATGGCGCCGAACACGATCATGCGCGGACGCGGAGCGTGGCCGGCGACGAAGACCTCCATGCCCTCGCCCTGGCGCTCGCCGTCGGGCCCGTACGTCAGCACGTCGGTCCGGCCGGCGCCCAGCAGGCCCCTGGCGTCGTCGGCGACGGCGGCGTCGGCGCGTGCCGAGCCGAGCGTGCCTGCCACGGTGGCCGTGCCGACGACGAGCCTGCGGCCGACCCACGCGGAATCGGGGTGGGCGATCACGGTCGCGACGGCCACGGGCCGGTGCGCATCGATGTCGGCCGCGACGTCCTCCAGTTCGGGGAACGTCGCGCGCGACACCGGCTCGGCGAAGACGTCGATGATGCCGCCACACGTGAGCCCGACGGCGAAGGCGTCGTCGTCGGTGATGCCGTAGCGCTGCAGTTCCGGGCGGCCGGTCGCCACCACCTCGGCGGAGAGTTCGTAGACGGCCGCCTCGACGCAGCCGCCCGACACCGAACCCGCGACGGTGCCGTCCGGGGCCACCACCATTGCCGCTCCGGGTGCCCGGGGCGCGGACTTGATCGTGCGAACGACGGTGGCCAGGCCCGCCGTGCCCCCGGCCCGCCAGACCGCGAGCAGCTCATCCATCACGTCGCGCACAGCAGGAGTCTAGGTCTGCCGAGACGCCGCCGCCCGAGGGAACCTGAGCACCCGCCCAGCGCCGGGCGCAGGTCACGCATCCCGCCGACTCGCCACGGCTTTGTACTCTCGGTCTAGATCCGATCATCCGAAGGGAAGCATCCGTGAACCTGCCCGTCCTGGGGGAGCTGCCGCTGTCGGGCTTCGCGCACATGGGAGCGTTCCTGTTCCTCCTGGTGATCGCAGGCCTGGCGGTCCTGTACTTCTCGATCCAGCGCAGCAGGGCCCGGCGTCTCGCCCGGTTCGCGAGCAGGGACATGATCGTCAGCGTCTCGCCCACCCCGCAGAGCAGGTGGCGGCACGTCCCGGCCCTGCTGGTGGCGCTGTCGCTGGTGTTCTTCACCGTCGCGATGGCGGGCCCGTCGCTCGACCGCAAGATCCCCCGCAACCGCGCCGTCGTCATGCTGGTGATGGACGTCTCGACGTCGATGAACGCCACCGACGTCCCGCCCAGCCGGCTCAAGGCGTCTCAGGAGGCGGCCAAGAAGTTCGCCGACGAGCTGACCCCCGGGGTGAACCTCGGCCTGATCACGTTCGCGGCCAATCCGACGATGCTCAGTTCGCCGACGACCAATCACGACGCCACGAAGGTCGCCATCGACAAGATGCAGGTGGCCGAACGCACCGCGACGGGTGAGGCCATCCTCGCGGCCCTGCAGGCCGTCTCCACGGTCGGCGCGGTGATCGGCGGTGGCGACGAGCCCCCGCCCGCCCGCATCGTCCTGTTCTCCGACGGCAAGGAGACCACCCCGTCCAACCCCAACAATCCGCGCGGCGCCTTCACGGCCGCCCGGGCCGCCAAGGACAAGGGCATCCCGATCTCCACCATCGCCTTCGGGACGCCGGACGGGAAGGTGGAGGTCGACGGGTCGCAGGTCGACGTGCCCGTCGACGACACCACCATGAAGGAGGTCGCCCGGCTGTCGGGCGGCACCGCCTACCGGGCCGAGGACCTCGACGAACTCAACCAGGTCTTCCGCAACCTGCAGGACCAGATCGGCTACGAGACGGTGCGTGGCGACGCCAGCGCGGGGTGGCTGCGCCTCGGTGCGCTCGCGCTGGCGGTGGCGGCTATCGCGGCGCTCGTCATCAACCGTCGGCTGCCGCTGTAGGCGACCCGTTTCGGGCCGCTCGGCGTGGGGTATCACGTGTGCGCCCCAACCGGCGGAAGGACGACACCGTGGTATCTCACACCCCAGTCAGCACCGAGGTTCCCGCATCGGAAGCGGTGGCCTCGACCGGCCTGCTGTTGATGTTCGCCGCGGTGATCGGCGTGGTCATGGGCGTCTCCCTGCTCGGCATGGGCTCGGCGGCCGGCGCCACCGCCGTGATCGTGGCCGCGATGCTCAGCTTCGCCGCCAGCATCGTCTGCTTCGCCGTCGACGCCCGTCGCGTCGAGGCCGCCGAGGCGGGACTCCCGTTCCCCAGCATGCTGCGCCGCTGACCTTCACTTGGTCCGCTCGGTCTTGCGCCGAACAGGAGAGTCACGTCGTGATGTTCTCCGATCCGCGACGTGACTCTCCGGTTCGACACACCTCGGCTCATGCGCGCTGGCACGGCTCGGCAGGGTCAGTCACCCACCCGCTGCCACAGGCAGTCTCCGCTCATGTCGATGTCGAGTAGCCGCGGGATCACCTCGAGATCGAGACGCTGACCCTTGCCGCCCTCGTCGATCCGAGGTGGACCGTCGACCTCGCCGTAGGTGACGGACACCTGCTCCGCCCGGCAGCGGTCGTCGTCGGTCAGTGGGGTCGCCGTCCAGTGGCCGGGTTCGAGCGCGGGGTTCTGCACCGCGCCGCCGCGCAGCGTCATCGGCTTCTCCGAACTCACCCAGCGACCGCTGAACGGGTATGGGTCGGACACCGTCTGCCACCGACCGTCGACACACAGCAGTGGCGCCGCGGCGCCTGCGAGTAGCGTCATCGCGCCGGACACCTGGGCAGCGCAGGCCGTATCCGGTTGCGGCGCAGCGGGTTGGGCACCGGCGATCGGGACAGTCATGAGCGCCGACGTCATGGCGAGTGTGACGAGAGTCGACCAGCGCACGGGGCTACACCTTCGTCAGATCGGTTCTCATGAGCATGACGTTGTACTCCGACCACAGGGACAGGTTCCAGTAGAGGTCGGTACCCGTTCCCATCGTGGACGGCGACCACGGGTGCATCATCGGTGCGTAGATGCCTCCGGGCTGTTGCGCGAGGAGGACCGTCGGTTCCGTCCAAGGGCCTTCCGGAGTGTCCGACGTGCGCAACACGATGCTGTTGGACTGGTCGCCGTGCATCGCGACGTACTTCTGCAGTGTCTTGTTGTACTGCACGGACATCTCGCTCACCTGGCCGCCGGGTTTCGTCAGCCCGCACGTGCCGCGCTCGGCCCCGCCGAACACGGGGGTCGCCTTCGCGGGTTGGTTCCGATACCAACCAGCGGGGGTTGCTCCCCAGCCGAACCAACCCCCCGGATCGCCCTTGCTGTAGTAGTCGTACTTGGACACGTCGAGGATGTCCTTCTCGGCGACGCGAGAGAGGTACGCCGCGCCCTGACGACCGTTGGGCGTGCCATAGGAGTACACGTAGCCGTCCCCGGGACGGACCAGGGCTGCCTGCTGAAAGTTGGCGTTACCGCTGAGCGGATCGTTCATGCGTACGGATTGCGGTGCGATGTACCAGTTCTCGCCATTGTCGGTCGAGTAGGCCATCGCCGAGTAGTTCGTCGACCACTGGCCCGCGGCGCCCCACTGCTTGACCGACATGAAGCTGAGGTACTGCGTGGCGCCGAACTGCGTGCCGGGTGTGGGGACCGAGATGCCCGCGGTGGGGATCAGCGTCACGCCGGGCGGGAGTCCCGAGGGGAGGCGCTCCGGCAGGATGATCTGCCGGGCATAGTTCTCCTCCCACAGCGGAGATCCACCGAACATGTTCCCGTTCAGCCACTGCCCGTCCGGCACGCTCAGCCCGTCCGCCAGGGTGAGGTCCGAACTCCGGAACAGCGTGTTCAACCGCCAGGTGCCCGTCATGTTGGGCCCGCCGAAGGTGTCTCCGAACGCGATCAGGACCTGGTGCTCGTTGATAGGTGTGTCCGGATCGTCGGCGATCCCGTTGTCCCACATCGTGCCCACGTCGGTGCCCCAGATGCCGTAGCGCGCGTAGGTGTCGTTCGGCTGGAAGTTGCCGGTCACCCAGTCCACGAAGCTGGTCGAGGGACTCAGTTGCGCACCGGGCGTGGGAAACCGGGGGCGGGCGGGTACGGCGTCGGCTACCGCGCGCGCCGCAACCGGTGTCTCGGAGTCCAGACTGGTGGCGACGACGGCTGCTGCATCGGTGCGCGACGACGCGTCGGTCATGCTCGACACGAAGCCGTCGATCTCACGGCGCGCGAACGCCAGCAGGGTCCACGCCATCGGCGATTCGGGGGGCGCGATCGGTGCGACGCCGACGGCGGGACCCGCAATCCAGTTCGCGACGCCCGCCACGACGCCCATGACCACATCGGCTGCCTTCGCCACGGATTCGGGGGCAGTCGTGAGCGCGGACTGGGCGACGGGTGCCGCGCGCCGGGTGCTGGCCGCGGGTTCGACCTCGGGAGTGTCGGCCTCGACGGTCGACCGTGAAGCCGTCGTCGGTCCCGCGACATCGGCCGCCGACCCGGCAGCACCGCCGGACGTCGTCGTCGTCGGACTAATGCCGCGATCACTCGACGACCTCGCGGGTCTGGACCTGATGCTCGGCTTCCCAGAGGAGGTGGCGTCCGAGGCGGGCCCGGATCTCGGTTGTGAGCTGCCGGTCGGGGTGTCCGACGTGGCGCTTCCCGAGACACCGGTGTTCGTCCGGGCGCTCACGGTTCCGGTAGTCACCGGCTTGGGTGTCCGGTCCGTGCGGGCGGCGCCGGCAGTGGACGTCTGCGGGGAGGTCGACTTCGGACCCGCGGGACTCGGGGCGCCGTGGGTCGCGCCGGGTGCGCCGGTCGCCGAGGCGCCGGGTGCGCTGACCGATGCATCGGATCCGCTCCCGTCGTCGGCGCGAGCGACCCCATGTCCTGTTACGAGCGCGGTACCCACGCCCAGCGCGATTGCCAGCCCGCCGACACGGCCCACATGCGTTGCAGCACCCATTCCACTTCCCCGTTCGTGACGTTCCGGGGCGCCGTCGAACCTCACGGTCACCATCTGCAACGCCAGTAAACCCTGAACTGTCGCTCGCGTCATTATTCGTCGCGGGGTGGCGAGGCGTTACTCCGCGGGCGGCGGAGCGCATCGGGTGTCGACCCCGGCGGACCGCGGTGCCGCCGATATGGTCGGTGTTCGTTCGTCGAGGAGGTGTGTCATGTCCGAGGCCGGTATCTGGGTGACCTGGGGTCTTCCCACGCGTGGACGCGAGCGGCAGGCCCTGGCGCTTCTAAAGGAGTCCTTGACCGGATACCTGGACACCCTCCGCGACGCGGGCCGGATCGAACGCTTCGACACCGCCATCCTGCGACCGCAGAGCGCCGAACTCGGCGGCTTCATCCTGATCCAGGGCACCTCCGACCAGATCGACGCCTTGCGTACCGATGAGGGTTTCAAGGTATGGGCGACGCAGATCCAACTGGTCGCCGACCGCGTCGGCATGGTCGACGCCTGGGTGGGGGACGGGCTGGGGGAGGCCTTCGCCATGTACGACCAGGCGCTGCGCCGGCTGGACTGAGTCAGCCACTCAGGTTCTGCACCGAACTGGAGAGTCATGTCGTGATCCGCGCCCGATTCGCGACGTGACTCTCCAGGTCGGCGCAGAACGGCTCACGCGCCGACGAAGCGGTCCCGATAGCGGTGGAACCGGGCGGCGACGTCCGCGGGGTCGAGTCCGAGGTCGTCGAGCCGGTAGTCGACGCCGCCGTGCCGGCCGCGGGGGTGCTCCGCACGGAAGGCCGACATCGCGCGGCGCGCACGATCGTCGTAGGGCTGGTCGGCGAGTTCGTAGATCGACGCGACCGTCCCCTCCTCGTCGGCCATGAAGCGGTCGAACTCCACGTCGATGGACTGTCCCGGCGGCAGGACGTCGCGGTCGCGTAGGCAGCCATTCAGCAGATCGTCGGCGCGGTCGAGCCAGTAGCGCGAGACGGCCACGGGATCTGGCGCGTCGCAAGCCATTCGGGAGGCATAGCAGATCATCGTCGCCATCGACCGCGTCACCTCGACGGGATCGCGGTGGGTCACGACGAACGTGGCGTCGGGGAACGTCGCGCGCAGTGCCGGGAACTGCTCGAGGTGCTGCGGTGACTTCAGCACCCACCGCCGCCCGCCGCGCAGCCACTGCAACGCCTGCAGCGTGCGCTTCAGGTAGGCGTAGGACGCGGACTGGTCGTGTGAGCGGTAGTGCGCCGCGAAGTCCGGCACCTGGTAGGTCGTCTCGAATAGCATCCCCGACACGTCGTTGGCCAGGAGCTGGATCTCCTCGTGGGCGTGGTCGACCGTCATCTCGTGCATCCGCTTGAACTCCGGCATCGACGCGTCGATCAGGTCGAGGCCAGCCTGGCAGCGGTCGCGGCGACTCTGGTCGTCGACGTCACCTGGTGCGGGGAACGGTTCGAGGCTCTCCCAGTAGGGCAGGTGGCGCAGCGCCGGATCGGCGGCGATCAGGTTGTGCAGGTGGGTCGTTCCGGTGCGGGGCAGCCCGCAAATGACGATGGGCCGCTCGATCACGACGTCGGTGATCTCGGGGTGTGCCGCGACGAGCGCCTCCAGACGCAACCGGTTGACCAGGTTGCCGACCAGCTGCTCGAAGACCATCGCCACGCCCACGTCGGAGAGGCCGGCCTGGGCGACCAGCGACGTGCACAGGACGTCGAGCCGCTCGCGGAAGGACGGGTCACCCCAATCCCGTAGTCCCGAGCGGTCACTCGCCGCAGCCATCAGGACGTCCGGCGCCAGCGACAGCGTCGCTCCGTAGGCCGCCAGGCCCTCGCGCATCGGGCGCGCCGCCTCGGGGTAGCGCGGTGTCGCCAGATCGGTGAGCCGGATGACGTCGGGTCGCCGCTGCTGCGTCGTCACGACGAGAGTTCCGCCACGTCGACCACGCGACACGTGGGCCGGTCGGGTGTCACGTCGGGCAGGAACCAGCGCAGCCAGATGAGGCCTCGCGGCCGGCCGGCCGTCGACACCCAGTTCGGCTGTCCGGGGTCCCGGTCGCTGATCACGATGCGCCAGGATCCGTCGGCCTCGTAGGAGACCTCGGCGCCGTTGATGGTGGTGCGCTCCGAGGTGAAGTCGAAGGTGTGCAGGAACGGGTTCCACAGGCACAGGTTCCAGAACGCGCAGTCCGGTGAGGTGCCCTCGACGACGAGCGCCTGCCCGGGACCGAGGTCGAAGGCGCCCATGGCGTACGCGGCGTCGCCCGCGGCCCAGCCGTAGGTCTGACTCGGTACCGGATAGGGGTCGTGGATCGAGTTGGGCGGCTCGAGGCGGGTCGGCAGGAACGAGAGTTGTTCCGCCAGCCATGTTCTCGCTGCCGTGAAGCGCCGGGTCAGGTCGGCGCGGTCGTCGTGGCGGCGCAGCGCAGGGTCGACTGCCTCGATGACCCATGTGGGTCTGCGGTCGGTGGCGCGGTGGTTGACGTAGTCGCGTGTCAGCGCGAACACCGCGTCGGGCTCGAGTACCAGGCCGGGCCCGTCCAGCGGCGCTGGGCCGAGGGTGAACTCGAAGTTCCCGTCGTCGTCGACGTCCAGGGCGCGGTCGTTCAGGGTGCCGACGATGCGGTCGGAGTAGCGACCGTCGTCGGGGCCGCCGTAGACGGTCATCGACAGGTACACCGCGTCGCCGCGATTGCCGCGGACGCGGTAGGTCCGGCTCGGGTCGATCGGGGCGAGTTGGTAGTAGGCGTCGGAGTTGTCGCCGCCCCACTTGAGGAACGGTGCGATGACGTCGACCAGGCGTGGACGTTCCTTCTCGTTCCACACGTAGGCGTCGACGGCCACGCGCAGCAGGCTGAATGCGAGGCGGTAGCCGTCGAGGACGTCGGCCTCGTCCAGGGGTGGATCGGCGGCCAGCATCTTGGTCTCGACCGCGCGGACCTCGTCGAGCAGGCCCGAGAACGCCTGCGAGAGTGGGTCGTCGGTCATGGCTGCTCCTCGGGTCGGATGGCTGCGCCCTTCGTGGCGAGGGCGCAGAGTCGTTCGGCGACGTCGGTGACGTCGTCGCGGCGTTGGACCTGGACGGCGTAGAGGGCGGTGCCGACGAGGACGTCCCAGAGCATGTCGACGTCGACGTGGGGTGCCACGACGCCCTGGTCGATGCCCGACTCGACGATGACGCCGAACCTCCGCCGGGTGTCCTCGTCGAGGAGTTGTTGGGTGCGGATGGAGAGTGCCGGGTCGCGGTGGCGGTCGGCGAGGATGCCCATCGTCGCGCCGGCGACGACGGGGTCGCGCCAGAACTCGCAGACTCCGCGCACGAAGTGCCCAAGGTCGGTCGCGAAGTCGCCGGTGCCGGTGAGGATGTCGCCGCCCTCCGCCGCGCCGAAGACGGCGTCGAACACGACGTGCGCCTTGGACGGCCAGCGACGGTAGACGGTGGGCCTGCTGACGTCTGCCTCGCGGGCGATGGCGTCGATCGAGATCTGGTCGTATCCAGCCGTCGCCAGTAGCGCTCTGGTCGCGGCGAGGATCGACCGCTGCGTGCTGGGATCGCGGGGCCTACCGAGCGTCACGGGTTTATCGTTACACTCTGTAACGTAAAGCGCAGGGGTTCGGCGAACGTCGACCTTTCCTCGCCCATCCGATCCACGGGCGACGGAAAGTCGACGTTCGATGTCTCGGGCGTGGCACCGTGGAGGACATGACCTCCGCCGCAGCGCCGCTCGCGATCGCCGACCTCTACCACGTCGGCCTCGTCGTCCCCGACGTCGGCGAGGCGACGGGACGTCTGACGGCGGTCTCCGGTTACACGTGGACGAAGCCCGTCGAGGCCGAGCTGACCGTGACGACCCGCGACGGCGACGTCGTGATGCCGTTCCGCTTCGTCTACTCGATCGAGGCGCCGCACCTCGAGGTGATCCAGGAGGTGCCGGGCACGATCTGGACCGCGAACCCCGATCGGTCGGCTCACCACCTCGGCTACTGGACCGACGATCTGGGCGCGAGCTGCCGGGCGCTCGAAGGCAACGGCTACCGACTCGAGGCACGTCCCGCGGGCGCCGAACTCACCTCGTTCGCGTACCTGATCGACGAGGCCGGCGTTCGCATCGAACTCGTCGACCGGGCCCTGTTCCCCGACTGGCCGGGGTTCCTGGCGATGATGGCCGCGTAGCCGTCAGCCCAGCGACACCGTAACGGGGCCGCCCGTGGGATCGACGCCGTCGAGGATGCCGGCGGGAACGCGGAAGACGCGGCCGGGCGACGCCGCCCAGGGCAGCGTGCGGCGGCCCACCTCTCGGCCGTCCTGCCGGGCGACGACGCGCGGGATGCGGACGAGCGAATCGGTCCACAGCAGCAGGCGACGTCGCGCGGGAGCGTCGTCGCCGGGACGCAGGATGCCGGGAGTGATCCACCGCAACGGCGCCGCGGCGAGCAGGCGCACCCCGGCCACCGGCGTCGGGGCGCCTCCCAGGAACTCGCGCACGGCGGTGACGACGTGTCGCCCGTCGAGGGCCGCGACGTCCGCGGTGTCGACGGGATGCAGCAGGTTGCCGATCGCGAAGACTCCGGTCCTGTTGGTGCGCAGGGCCGTATCGGTGAGTGGCCCCGACGTGCCGGGGTCCATGTCGAGGCCGGCGCTGCGGGCCAGTTCGTTGTCGGGAATCCAGTCACCGGTGAGGATCAGCGTGTCGCAGTCGACGATGCGCCGGCGGCCGGTGTCGAGGTGCTCGATCTCGACGGCCCGCAGGGCGGGCCTGCCGATGATGCGCGCGACCCGGGTGCGGGTGGCGACGTCGACGCCCAGGAACGGGGACCTGCCGGCGAGGGTGAACGCGGCGTAGGACTCGGGGGAGGGGTACGTCGTCATCATCAGCGCCGTCTCGCAGCCGACGTGCTTGAGCGTGAGAACCGCCGAGTAGCTGACCAATTCGGCGCCGACGATCACCGCACGCCGTCCGACGCCACGGCGCTGGACGTGCACCAGGTTCTGCAGGTGTCCGGTCGTGTAGACGCCGGATCCACGGTCGCCCGGGATGAGACGTGCGGACAGTGGCCGCTCGCGCGCGCCGGTGGCGAGGATGACGGCGCGGGCGTCGATCCGCCGGCGCCCCGACGGTGAGGTGACGTCGAGCGCGGTGTCGCCCGCCCACCCCGTGACCATCGAGCGGGTGTGGACGTCGGCCCCGGCGGTGGTCGCCGCGTCGGCCAGCCTGCGGGCGTAGGCGGGCCCGCCGATGAACGTCTTCAGGTCGCGCATGCCGTAGCCGAGATGATCGCTGTGACGGGGGATCCCGCCCGCAGCCGCTTCTCGTTCGAGGACCACGACGCGGAGATCGGGAGCGAGCGCTGCCGCGGCGGTCAGTCCGGCCGGCCCGCCTCCGACGATGGCGACGTCGACATTCATCGGGCCGGCACCTCCCGGTCGAGGACTGCCTGCACCTCGGCGCCGCAGTAGAAGCCCTGGCACCGGCCGTTCATCACGCGGGTCCGGCGCCGCAGGCCCTCGAGTCCACCGGCGGGGATCGTCGACCGGCAGGCGTCGCGCAGCTCGCCCGCGGTCACGCGCTCGCAGAAGCACACGATCGCCCCGTACTCGGGGTCCGCGGCGATGCGCGCGTCGTCCTGGTACGGCCGGATGAACGCCTCGCCGAGGTTCGGCATGCGCGGCGGCTCGGGCAGATTCGCGCGTGGCGCCATGTCGAGGCCGGCCTCGGCGAGCGTGCCGAGGACGTGCTCGGCGATCGCCATGCCCGCCGTCAGCCCCGTGGACCGGATACCCCCGACGAGCAGATAGCGTCGCGCCTCGTCGGCATCGATCAGGTAGTCGCTGTGGTCGATGGCCGCCCGCAGCCCGGCGTAGGTGGCGGTGACCTCCTCGTCGAGCAGGCGCGGCATCAGCGCCCGCCCCTTCTCCAGGAGGAACGCCAAGCCCTTCTCGGTGGTGGCGGTCGCGGCGCGGTCCTCGATGTCCTCCGACGTCGGGCCGAGCATGACGTTGCCGTAGATGGTGGGGCTGACGAGGACGCCCTTGCCCCGCGACGTCGGCACCGGCAGCACGATCGTGTCGACGAGGCGTCGGGCGAGCTTGTCGTAGACGATCAGTTCGCCGCGGCGCGGCGTGACGGTGAAGCGCGAGTGACCGAACAGGGCGTCGACGTGATCGGCGCCCAGGCCCGCGGCATTGACGACCCATCTCGCGGTCACCGGGCCGGACTCGGTGTGCAGCGCGGTGGTGGACTCGTGCTCCTCGATACCCGTGACGCGGTGGCGGGTCAGCAGCGTCGCACCGCGGTTGACCGCATCGGTGGCGAGCGCGAGGTTGACCGTCCAGGTGCAGATGATCGACTCGTCGGGGACGGTGAGTCCGCCGAGCGCGCCGTGCCCGAGATTGGGGACGGCGTCGTATACCGCTGCGGCACCGACGATCTCGCAGTGGTGGTAGCCGTTGGCCTCGGCCTTGTCGCGCAGCGTCGGCAGTGCGGCGAGCTGCTCGTCGTCCCAGGCGACCAGGATGGCGCCGGTGTGCTCGATGGGGATGCCGGTCGGGCCTGCGTACTCGGTGAGCAGGTGGTGGCCGCGTCTGACCAGTTCGGACTCCAGCGTGCCGGGCGTGGCGTCGAATCCGGTGTGCAGGATGGCGGTGTTGGCCTTGCTGGTGCCGTCACCGACGTCGTCGCGAGCTTCGAGCAGGGCGACGGTGAGGTTCTGGCCGGACAGTTCGCGTGCGATGGCCGATCCGACGATGCCCGCGCCGATGACGGCGACGTCGTAGCGAGGGCTCACGGTGTCCTCCCGTAGGTGGTGGCGGCGAGTGCGCGCCATGACGATCGGAAGTCGTTGGCACGAGTGCAATCCCAATGCGGCTCGAAGGTCGACGACGGCGCCCAGTGCGGGACGACCTCGCTCAGGGGTCTGCCGGGGTGCAGGCTGAGGTCGGCCAGCGCCGCCGCGCCGAGTGCGGTGGCATGCGGGGAGGGGTAGACGTCGACGGGGACCTGCAGCACGTCGGCGACGGACTGCATCAGCACGGCCGAGCGGGTGAGGCCGCCGTCGGCCCGCAGGCGGGTCAGCGGAGCCCCGACGGAGTCGATCGCGCCGGCCAGTTCGGCGATCTGCGCGGCGATGCCCTGCAGTACCGCCAGCACCAGGTGGCCACGCTCGGTGGACAGCGTCATGCCCGAGAAGGACGCGGTGGCACCGGCCTGCCACCACGGGGCCGCGAGGCCCGCGAGCGCGGGTACGCACAGCACGCCGCCGTTGTCCCGGGCTGCGACGGAGTCCAGTTCCTCTGCGCCGGAGACGATGCCAAGGGATGCGAGCCAGCGGATCGCGGATGCCGCCGTGTACACCTGACCGTCGACGCAGTAGGTGTTCTCGCCACCGACCCGCCACGCCACCGACGTCGTGAGGCCGGAGTCGGAGAGTTGCGGCGTGGTGCCGACGTTCCCGAGCAGGAAGGCGCCGGTGCCGAACGTGCACTTGGCGGTCCCCGCCTCGAGGCACGACTCCGCGAGCAGCGCGGCCTGCTGATCGACGACGATGCCGCCCACGGGGGTCTCGGTCCCGAACGCGGACGTCGTCCCGATGATTGCGTCGTTCGCGACGACGTCCGGGAGGAGTTCACCGTCGAGGCCGAAGATCGCGAGAAGATCGCGGCTCCAGACGGTCTCGCCGAGGCCGAAGAGCAGCGAGCGGCTCGCCGTCGTGACGTCGGTGACGAACTCGCCCGTCAGCTGGTGCAGCAGCCACGTGTCCGACGTGGTGACGACGCCGTCGCGTTCGACGTTGCGGCGCAGCCACGCCATCTTCGGCGCCGAGAAGTACGGGTCGAGCACCAGTCCGGTCCGCGACGCGAGTTCGGCGGCGTGTCCGGAGAGTTCGGCGCAGATCGACTCGGCACGCCGGTCCTGCCACACGATCGCCTGGGTGAGGGGCCGGCCGGTGGCCGGGTCCCAGGCGAGGACGGTCTCGCCCTGGTTGGCCAGTGAAACCGCGTCGATCGGTCGGCCCGCCTGGGCGACCGCGGCGCGACCAGCGTCGAGGACGGAGTCGAGGAGTTCGTTCGGGTCCTGCTCGACCCCGCCACCCTCGAGGTATCGGGGGTGCACCGGGACCTCGGCGACGCCGCACACCCCCTGCTCGGGGTCGACGACGATGGCCTTGGTACCGGAGGTGCCCTGGTCGATGGCGAGAACCGTCATGTCGCGGATTCGGCGATGAGCGACGGCGACGCGGCGTCGATGACGACACCGCCGGCCTCGCGGACGGCCGCGGCGACGGCCGGGGACGTGCAGTCGTCGGTGATCAGACCGCTGACCGAGCCGAGGCCGCACACGCGGTGCGGGCCGACCCGGCCGAGTTTGGAGGAGTCGGCCAGGACGTAGCTGGCGGCGCTGTTCGCGATGATCGTCCGCCGCACGTCGACCTCGTCGAGGTGGTAGTCGGTGAGGCCCGCGGCGGCATCGACGCCGCCGGACCCGATGAAGGCCACGTCGGGGTACACGTCCGAGAAGAGCGCTCGCGCATGGGCTCCGCTGCACGCGAGGTCGCCTCCGCGGATACGGCCACCGGAGACCAACACGTCCACGCCCGCTCTGCCCGCGAGTTCGACCGCCACCAGGAGTGACGGCGTGATCACCGTGCCGCGGAACGTCGCGGGGATGGCGCGGGCCACGTCGACCGCCGTGGTGCCGACGTCGATGGCCACGGTCTGTCCGGGTTCGAGGAGCGCGACGGCGACGCGCGCCATGGCGACCTTCGCCTGCTGGTGGATCACGGTCCGTTCGACGAAGGGCGGCTCTTCGACGCTGTCGCGTCGCAGGACGCGGGCTGCGCCGCCGTGCACCCGGCGCAGTGCCCCGCGCTCCTCGAGCAGGGCGAGGTCGCGACGCACCGTTTCGGCGGACACCCCGAGCCGGGTCGCCAGTTCGTCGGTGCTCACCGTGTGGGCACGCTCGACCAGCTCGACGATGACGTCGTGGCGTGCGATGGGGAGCATCCGGCACCCTTCCGAGCAGTCGTGACCGACGATGACCGTAATTGTGGGAGTGTGACCGGACGGCGTCAACCCGGGGGCGCGAGTAACGGATCGGTTCGGTCGACGACTATCAGGGCATGGGGATCAAAACCGCATGCGTCGTACTCGGTCTGGCCTGCGGGCTCGTGTCCCCGGCGCATGCGTCGGCGGCGCCGGCGTGCGGTGTCGACCTCGCCGCGCCCGAGATCGCCCGGGCCGTCGGCACGCTGCCCCCGTATCCGGGGACGGATTGGGCGTGGAGTGCCGAGTACGCGTCGGGGAACTTCGACCGCTGCGCGACCCTGTCCACGGCGCTGGTCTCGGTGGCGGGTGCGACGGGCAGTTCGCCGATCGCTGCGCTGATGTTCCACGACGGCGACTACCTCGGGACCGCCACGTCGAGGTCATTCGGTTTCACGTCGCTGAACACCGCCCGCACCACCGACGACACGGTGGTGCTGAACTACAAGACGCCCGGCGCGTGCAACGCGTGCCCGCCCGCCGCCGTCACGAGCGTGCGGTATCGGTGGCAGGGCGACCACGTCGAGATGCTCGACCCGGCGCCACCGTCGTAGAGCGTTTAGCGATCTGGCAAACCGGTGATCCGTGCCGCATGGAACAGCAGAGCACGCCGCCTCCCACGCCCAAGGACGCCACCGAGGCGACCGAGGAGCAGCGCGAACTGCAGGACGAGCTGGACCACCAGAAGGGTGTGGATCCCGACGGTCCGGGCCTGCAGCAGAGCCGCCGGCAGCTCGCCGACGAGACGTAGTCCACGTCGGCCCCGCGTGTGGAGCCTCCTGTCAGGATTGAACTGACGACCTTCCGCTTACAAGGCGGGTGCTCTACCACTGAGCTAAGGAGGCATGCGGCGTCAAGCGTATCGGTTCACGGGTGTGACGACCGATCGGGGGAACCGGCCGGCGATCGAGCCATCCGCCCGTCGGCCGACGCCGCACGACGCGTCACCGCGGAATCCGCGGAATCCGCGGGCTCGCGCCGGAGGCCTTCGGGTGCAGCCCGTTTCAGTCGTCGTGCTCGATCACGCGCTGCGAGGTCACGGGTCGCGGTGCGGAGCGGCGCCCGGATCGGCGGCCCGGCAGCGGGATGCGATCGGCGATGTTGCTCAGCGGGTTGACGACCTGGCTGAGCGTGATGACGGCTTCGTGTAGTGCATCGATGGTGGGGGCGAGCGCCTCGAGTCCGGGCGCCAGCCTGTTCAACGTGTCCGCGACGGTGGCCAGTTTGAGCAGCGGTCCGTCCTCGGCGGTGATGGTGTCCAGGAGGCCGCCCTCGGCGAGGAGCTTGTCGGCCACCCCGTCCTCGCGCAGCACCCGTTCGATCAACCCGTCGTTCGCGAGCAGCTGGTCGGCCAGCCCGCCCGGTGCGATGACCCGGGACAGGGCCCCGTCATCGGTCGTCATCCGGTCGAGCAGTCCGCCCTCCGCCGTGACCTGGTCGACGAGTCCACCCGGCGCGAGCGCGCGAGACACCGCGCCGGTGTCGGCGGTCAGCCTGTCGAGCAGGCCGCCCTCCGCGGTCAGCTGATCGACGATGCCGCCCGGACGCAGCAGCCGGTTGAGCGGGCCGTCGGGGGCGAGTGCCCGGCCCAGCGGCGCGTCGTCGTCCATCAGACGGGCCAGTCGGTTCGCCCGGTCGACGGCCTCGTCGAGTCCCAGCATCTTCGCCATGGACGTCGTTCCGCCGATGGGGGCCGACGCCTCGGACAGCCCGTGCTGGACTGACTTGATGGTGGCGCCGGCGATGCCGAGCCCTGTGTCGGCAACGGCGAGTCCGAGGCGTGCGGGTGCAGTGGCCAGGTCGAACACGGTTCTGCCGAAGCTCATGGGTCCGAGTCTATGGCCGGGGTCACAGAGTCGTCACCGCGCCCACGTGGCGGAATGCCAGGGTTGACTGAGAGGATTCACAGGAAGCTCACAGTGCCTGCGCAGTTCCCTTTTCAGCGAGACAGAGGACATTGAACCCATGGCAATGCCAGCACTCACTCCCGAGTCCATTCCCGAAGCCAGGGTTCTCGTCGTCGACGATGAAACCAACATCGTCGAGTTGCTCTCGGTGAGCCTGAAGTTCCAGGGCTTCGAGGTGCACACGGCGTGCAGTGGTCCCGCCGCCCTCGACAAGGCGCGTGAGATCAAGCCAGACGCCGTCATCCTCGACGTGATGATGCCCGGCATGGACGGCTTCGGCGTGCTACGTCGACTGCGGGCCGACGGGATCGACGCGCCCGCGCTGTTCCTCACCGCGCGAGACACGTTGCAGGACAAGATCACCGGGCTCACGCTGGGCGGTGACGACTACGTCACCAAGCCGTTCAGCCTCGAGGAGGTGGTCGCCCGGCTGCGGGTCATCCTGCGCCGCTCGGGACGTGGCGTCGAGGAGCCCCGCACTGCGCGACTGTCCTTCGCCGACATCGAACTCGACGAGGACACCCACGAGGTGTGGAAGGCCGGCGAGCCCGTCTCGCTGTCGCCCACGGAATTCACCCTGCTGCGGTACTTCATCATCAACGCCGGCACGGTGCTGTCGAAGCCGAAGATCCTCGACCACGTGTGGCGCTACGACTTCGGCGGCGACGTCAACGTCGTCGAGTCCTACGTCTCGTACCTGAGGCGCAAGATCGACACCGGCGACAAGCGACTGCTGCACACGCTGCGCGGGGTCGGCTACGTCCTCCGCGAGCCGCGGTGATGAGCGCCTGCGCGAAGAACGTTGAGACGCTGATGAGCGCCTGCGCGAAGAACGTTGAGACGCTGATGAGCGCTTGCGCGAAGAACGTTGAGACGCTGATGAGCGCTTGCTCGAAGAACGTTGAGACGCTGATGAGCGCTTGCTCGAAGAACGTCCCGGCGTAGTGCGAACTCGTCCCGCGCTCCTCGGCCGGCGCCCACACTAGGACCGTGACGATTCAGCACGGGCGGGGCGTTCCCCTTCGCGTGGGGTTGGTGGCCGCGACCCTGGTCCTGGTGACTCTGGGGCTGCTCGCGTCCGGGGTGGCGGTGACGTCGATCATGCGGCACAGCCTGGTCAACCGCGTCGACCAGACGCTGCTGGACGCGTCACGTGGGTGGGCGCAGGCGCCTCGGCGGATGCCGTCCAATCCGATGGAAGGGCCCAACCCGGGCCGTCCGCCGACGGACTTCTACGTGCGCGGCATCGATCCCGACGGCCGGGTCTGGATGGCCGTCAACGATCGCGACGCCGAACCCGCCCTGCCCGACGACAACGACGTCGGCCCCGTGCCGGTGACCGTCGGATCGATCAACGACTCCGGCGTGGAGTGGCGGGCGATGACGGTCCGCGGGCCGCAGGGCGAGCGGACCACGGTGGCGATCGACCTGTCCGAGGTGCAGTCGACGATGCGTGCGCTCGCGTGGTCGCAGGTCGGCATCGGCGCCGCGGTTCTCCTGGTCCTCGGCATCGCCGGTTACGCGGTGGTGCACCGCAGTCTGCGTCCGCTGGCGGAGGTCGAGCAGACCGCTGCGGCGATCGCGGCGGGTGAGTTGGACCGCCGCGTGCCGCAGCGCGACCCGCGCACCGAGGTCGGTCGACTCTCGTTGGCGCTCAACGGGATGCTCGCCCAGATTCAGCGCGCCGTGGCGTCCTCGGAGGCGTCGGCGGAGCGGGCCCGCACTTCGGAGGATCGCATGCGACGGTTCATCACCGACGCCAGCCACGAACTGCGGACGCCCCTGACCACCATTCGCGGTTTCGCGGAGCTGTACCGCCAAGGTGCTGCGCGGGACATGGAGATGTTGATGAACCGCATCGAGAGCGAGGCCCAGCGGATGGGCCTGCTCGTCGAGGATCTACTGCTGCTGGCGCGACTCGACGCGCAGCGGCCGCTCGAACACAACCGCGTCGACCTGCTGGCACTGGCCAGCGATGCCGTGCACGACGCGCAGTCGGTGGCGCCCAAGCGGTCCATCACGATGGAGGTGTTCGACGGCCCCGGCACCCCCGAGGTGCTCGGCGACGAGGCACGACTCCGGCAGGTGCTCGGCAACCTGGTGGCCAACGCGCTGCAGCACACCCCGGAGAGCGCGCAGATCGCGGTTCGGGTCGGCACCGACGGCGACAGCGCGGTACTCGAGGTGTGCGACGAGGGTCCGGGCATGAGCCGCGAGGATGCCCAACGCGTCTTCGAGCGGTTCTACCGCACCGATTCGTCGCGGACGCGCACCAGCGGAGGCACCGGTCTCGGACTGTCGATCGTCGACTCGCTGGTGTACGCGCACGGCGGGACCGTCAGCGTCACCACGGCGCCGGGGCAGGGCTGCCGTTTCCGGGTCTGTCTGCCGCGCATCGCCGAGGTGCCGGCGCCCGTCGGGTGACCGGGGCGCCCTCAGGCCTGGTCGGCCAGCGCAGCCTTGATCTTGGCCTGCGCGTCGTCGAGCGATTCCGGCGACGGGTTCCGGTCGACATTGGCGAAGCCGAAGTCCGCGAGGTCGCGCGCGGGGAAGACGTGGACGTGCAGGTGCGGTACCTCCAGCCCGGCGATGATCAGACCGGATCGCTCGGTGCCGAATGCCGTGGACACTGCCTTGCCGATGCGTTGCGCCACCGCCATCACGCGGGCGAACGCCTCGGGTTCGACGTCCTGCCAGTTGTCGATCTCCGCCCGCGGAACCACCAGCGTGTGGCCCGGGGTCATCGGCTCGATCGTCAGGAAGCCGACGACCTCGTCGTCCTCGTAGACGAAGCGACCCGGGATCTCCCGGTTGATGATCTTGGTGAAGACGGACGCCATGGCGTCGAGCATGCCAGACGGTCGCGTGAGCCAACAGTTGCCGCCGACACTACGGTTGATGACAAAATTCGGCCGGAATCCGTCATCAACCGTAGTCTCGGCAAGCCTCGGGCTTCACGCGGCGCCGACGAACCCGGCCAGCTCGTCGACCGTCCAGGGTGGCTCGTCGACGTGTCCGCGGTAGGCCAGGAAGGTGGGTGTCGGCCGGTCGAACCGTCCGACGAAATTACCTGCGGCGATGAAGATCTGACCCGTCACGTCGCGGGCACGGTCGCTGACCAGGTAGGCGTAGGTCGGCGCGACATACTCCGGCGGGGCGGCGTCGAGGGCGCCCTGTCTGCTGACGTCGTCGAGCAGACCGCGGCGGTGCAGCGCCTCGATGTGCTGCTCGTAGTCGTCGCCGGTGGACAGTCGCGTCCTCGCACCAGGACAGACCACGTTGGCCCGAACGCCGTGCTCGCGCAGTTCGGCGGCGACGGCGAGCGTCAACCCGTTCACCCCGCCCTTGCCTGCGGGATAGCCGGTACCGCCGTAGTCCCCGAGGAAGGCGAACGAACTGGTGTTGACGATCGCCCCACCGCCCTGGGCGACCATCCGCGGCGCGGCGGCGCGGCACGTCTCGAACGCCGTCAGCAAATGGGCGTCGAGAAGGTCACGGAACTGTGCGGACGTCACGTTCAGGATCGACGAGCCCGGAGGTTCCGCGGTGCCCGCGCAGTTCACCAGCGCGTCGATGCTGCCGAACTCCGCGACGCAGGTGTCGACGAGGGCGTCGGCGACGGTGGGGTCGGCGGGGGAGCCGGGGAAACCGACTGCGCCGCCGCCGATCCTGGTGACCGCGTCGGCCACGGCGTCACCGTCACGGCCGTTGACCACCACACCGTAGCCGAGCGTGCCGAGGAGTTCGGCGACGGCGAGTCCCACACCGCGGGACCCGCCGACGACGACTGCGCCGGTCAGCCGGCGTCCTGCTCGCCGAACGTCATCGCGTCCATGTTCCAGTAGCCACGCAGGTTGGTGATCAGCCCCGCGTCGTTCACTCGGTAGGTGAACACGCCTCGGACGGTCGCGGTGAATCCGTTCGGAAACACGGTGTGCAGCACCAGGATGTAGGCGATCTCGGTCGGAGAACTCGACGGGAACGTCTCCTGGCACGTCACGGTGAGCGTGTTCGGGCCGATGTTGGCGTCGTAGAACGCCGCCAACGCCTCCTTGCCGCGCACCCCCGTGCCGTCGGGGTTGGTGACGGCCTCGCCGATCGGATCCTCGACGACGACGTCGTCGGCCATCAGGGCCAGCCAGCCGTCGCGGTCACCCGATTGCACGCAGCGCCACGATGCGCGCGACGCCGCGACGACGGGAGTCTCGACCGTGGTCTCGGTCTCGGTCTCGGTGGAGCCGGTCACGCGACTACCGGTCGGCGTCGGTGTAGCGGATGACGCCGCGGATGTTGCGGCCCTCGAGCATGTCGGTGTAGCCCTCGTTGATCTGCTCGAGCGAGTACTCGCGCGTGACCATGTCGTCGAGGTTGAGCCGGCCCGCCTTGTACATCGACAGCAGCTGCGGGATGTCGAAGTGCGGGTTGCCGCCGCCGAAGATGGTGCCCTGCAACCGCTTCTGCATCAGCGTCAGCATCGCGAGATTCAGCGTGACGTTGGTGTCCATCATGCTGCCGATGGCGGTCAGCACGGTGGTGCCGCCCTTGGAGGTCAGGTTGACGTAGTTGTCCACGTCCTTTCCGTCGAGTTCGCCGACGGTCACGATGACCTGCTTCGCCATCAGTCCCTGGGTAACTTCGGCAACGCCCGCGAAGGCGGCCTCCATGTCGGGGTAGGCATGCGTGGCACCGAACTTCAGCGCGGCGTCGCGCTTCCACTCGACGGGCTCGATGACGAAGAGATTCCGCGCACCGGCGTTGACCGCACCCTGCAGCGCCGACATGCCGACGCCGCCGACGCCGATGATCGCGACGTCGTCGCCGGGGCGGATGTCACCGGCCTTGACCGCCGAGCCGTAACCCGTCGTCACGCCGCAGCCCACCAGGCAGGCCACCTCGAACGGGATCGACGGATCGATCTTCACCACGGAACTCTTGTGCACCACCATGTACGGGCTGAAGGTGCCCAGCAGGGTCATCGGGAAGACGGGCTGGCCCTTCGCGGTGATGCGGTGGGTGCCGTCGGAGACGGCGACGCCGCCGAGCAGTCCCGCGCCCAGGTCGCAGAGGTTGCGCATACCGGCCTGACAGGACGGGCAGCGGCCACACGACGGAATGAAGGCGAGGACGACGTGGTCACCGGGTGCCAGGTCCTCGACGCCGGGTCCGACCTCGGTCACGATGCCTGCGCCTTCGTGGCCGCCGAGCACGGGGAAGCCCATCATCGGGATGCCACCGGTCACCAGGTGGTGATCGGAGTGGCACATGCCCGAGGCTTCCATCTGGATCTTGACCTCGTCCTTGACGGGGTCGCCGATCTCGATCTCCTCGATCGACCACGGCTTGTTGAACTCCCAGATGAGAGCACCCTTTGTCTTCATTGGTACGCGCCTTCCGATAGAGCCATCAGGGCCAGACTAGAGCCTCTAGTTAAGTACGTCACAGCCACCCCAAGCAACTGCTTGGTGGAGATCACCAGATGGGAACGGGGCTGGTGCCGATCTTGTAGTAGCCCGGCAGTTTCTCGCCTGCCACGCTGCGTTCGATGCGCCTTTGCATCCCCTGGCTCAGTTCGCCGGACTCGATGAGTTTCATGAACATCTTCGACACGTGGCCGAAGTCGAAGAAGTCGCGCTGCCACTCGATCAACAAGTCGTCGTTCAAGCGGAACCAACTCCCACCGATGCCGTAGATCTCGTCCTGGGTGCCGTCGCCCAACTTCGCGATCTGCTTCCAGAATCCGACGATCTCGTTCTGCTTCTCGTCGACGAGCACCTTCTGGTACTCGTAGACCCAGTTGTCCAGGCCCTCCATCTCGAAGCCCAGCGCGACGTCCCGGATCTCGTCCTTGCCGACGCACATCACGTCTTCCTTCGGCCCGATGTTCCAGCCGTAGGTCGCGTCGTCGGTGTAGAACTCGGCGAGGTTCTTCCAGTCGCCGGCCGCTTCGGAGTCCTTGTTGGCCTGCAGCCAGCGCTGCACCCAGTCGTCCAGCTGTTCACGTGACGCCATTGTCAGTCCTTTTCTACGAGGGATAGGGCTTGGGTGGGGCACATCTCGATCGCCCGCTCGACGTCCTCGCGGATGTCGTCGGGTGGCTCGGGGTCGAGGATCTCGACGACGCCGCGCTTGGGCACGGCGAAGACGTCAGGGGCCTCCAGTTCGCACATCGCGTGGCCCTGGCACAGATCCTCGTCGAGGACGACGCGGTAGCAGCCCATGGAACTCAGGCCCGTACGCGCTTGCGGTAACGCACCTTGGCGGGCTGGGCCAGCTGCACGACCATCTTGGAGTGGTCGTTCTGGTAGCTATCGGCGGGCTGTGACATCTCGAACTCGTACTCGCGCAACAGCACCGAGAAGATCGCCTTGATCTGCATCTGCGCGAACGCCGCGCCGACGCAGCGGTGCTTGCCCGCGCCGAACGGAATCCACGTCCAGCGGTTGGCCAGATCCTCCTGGCGTGGCTTCTGGTAGCGGTCCGGATCGAAGGCGTCCGGATTCGGGAAGTCCTCGGCGATGCGATTCGAGATCGCCGGAGACGCGGCCACGAACTGTCCCTTGTGAATCGGGTGGCCCGCCACCTCGAACTCGTCCTGCGCGACGCGCATCAGGATGATGAGCGGCGGGTGCAGGCGCAGGGTTTCCTTCAGCGAGTTGTCGAGCTTCGGGATCTGGCGCAGCGCGTGGAAGCTCACTTCCTGGCCGTCGGAGTAGAGTTCGTCCAGCTCCTGCTGGACCTGGGCGTAGACCCCGGGGTTGCGCAGCAGCTCGATCAGCGTCCACGACGAGGTGCCCGAGCTGGTGTGGTGACCCGCGAACATCAGCGAGATGAACATGCCGGTGACCTCGTTGGCGGTGAAGCGGTGGTTGCCCTCGTCGTCCTTGATCGAGACCAGCACGTCGAGCAGGTCGCGATCTTCCTTCCCCTTGGGCGGATTCGCGATCCGCCCGTCCATGATCTCCTGCACCAGGTTGACGAGCTTCACGCGTGACTCGTCGCGGATGCGGAAGCTCTCGATGTCAAGGTAGGGGTCGACGTAGCAGAGTGGGTCGGTCCCGCGCTCGAGTTGGTGGTAGTAGTGCGCGAAGCGACCGTCGAGCTGCTCGCGGAACTTGAGGCCGATGAGGCAGGCCGTCGAGGTGTAGATGGTCAGTTCGGAGAAGAAGTCGAGGAGTTCGATCTCGCCCTCGTCGCCCCAGTCGGCGATGATCTTCTTGACCTCGTTCTCGATGGTCGCCGCGTGGCCCTTCATCTGCTCGCCGCGAAGTGCGGTGTTGTGCAGCATCTCTGCTCGGCGCTCGGGGTCGGCGTCGAACACCACGCCCTCGCCGAAGATCGGCGTCATGAACGGGTAGGCCTCGGCCTGGTTCAGTTCGGCGTCGCTGGACCGGAAGAAGAACTCGTTCGCCTCCGCCCCGGACAGCATGACGACCTGCTTGTCGACCAGCTGGAACCAGCCGACGTCACCGCACTCCTGCCGGATGCGGTTCATCAGGCCGATGGGGTCGGTACGGAACTCCTCGAGGTGGCCGTACTCCTCCTCGCCGCCGGAGACGCGCGGAACGATAGTGGCTGTCATGTGAGCTTCTCCTCGTCGAGCTTCAGCTGCCGGCGCTCCTGGGGAGCGGTGGTCAACGGCGCCTCGGGTTGCAGTTCCATGTTTGCGATGAACCCGCCGCGCGGCGTCTCGGCGACGAACGTGATCGCACGTGCGAGGTCGGCTGCGCGCAGGAAGTAGTCGTGCCGCGCCTGTCCCCACTTGGCCCAGTCCTCCAGGGCCGGCCCGATCAGGTCGGCGGGCAGACTCCAGCCCATCGATGTCTTCGTCGGGCCCGGATGCACGATCGACGCGCGGACACCGGTGCCCTCGAGCTCCATCTGCAGGTTGTTGACCATCGCGACGAGTGCCGCCTTCGCTGCGCCGTAGGCACCCATGTGCGGCCGTTGCCGAAGTGCCACTTCGGATCCGACGAAGATGAGGTCGCCGCGCTGCCGCTCGAGCATGCCGGGCAGCACCGCGGTGGCCAGCCGATTGGCGCCGACGAGGTGGATCTGCAACTGGGAGTCGAACTCGTCGGTGCTGATGTCGGCCAGCTTGCCGAAGTAGGTGTCACCGGCGCCGGCGACCATCACCTCGATCTCGCCGAGGGCCTCCTCGGCGTTGGCGACGAACGACTTCACCGAGTTTGGATCGGTGACGTCGAGGTGGAAGCCGACGGCCTCACCGCCGCCGGCGTTGATCTTGCCGACGATGTCCTCGAGCTTCTCGACGCGGCGCGCGCCCAGCGCGACCGGAAAGCCGCGCGCGGCGAGTTCGATCGCGGTGGCCTCGCCGATGCCGGCGGATGCGCCGGCGACGATGGCCGGTCTGCGATCGGGGAGGGGGGCGAAACGTGGCATTGCCGGGGTCCCTTCAGCGGGGGTGGATCGTCATGGGGAGGTGGGCGAAACCGCGGACGTTGCTCGAGTGCACGCGGACCGAGTTGGCCTCGTCCACCTCGTAGCCGCGGATCCGCTTGAAGAGTTCGGCCAGGGCGACGCGCGCCTCCATGCGGGCCAGATGGGCCCCGAGGCAGAAGTGCGCCCCGCTGCCGAAACTCAGTAGTTTCGAACCGATCTCACGACCGATGACGAAGTCGTCGGGCCGATCGAACACGCGCTCGTCACGGTGTGCGGAGCCCGGCAGCAGCAGGACGACGTCGCCGTCGGGAATCGTGGTGTCGTGCAGCGTGAGGTCGCCGGCGACCGTGCGCGCGAGGATCTGGCTCGACGTGTCGTAGCGCAGCGTCTCCTCCACCCACAGGGGGATGCGCTCGAGGTTGTCGTAGAGCGGAGCGAGCTGGTCGGGGTTCTGGTAGCCCCAGAAAGCCGCGTTCGCAAGCAGTTTGGTGGTCGTCTCGTTGCCCGCGATGACCATCAGGAACATGAAGCCGAGCACCTCGTCGTCGGTGAGGCGGTCACCGTCGATCTCGGCCTCGAGCAGCGCGGTGGTGAGGTCGTCGGACGGCGTCTTCCGGCGCTCCGCGACCATCTCCTGGTAGTAGACGATCAAGTTGAGCGACGCCTCGATGGCGGCGGGAGGCACGTCGGTGACGCCCTCGTCGCGGTGCATCACGCCGTCGGCCCAGGCGCGGACCTGATCGCGGTCGGGCACCGGTACGCCCATCAGTTCGGAGATGACGTCCATCGGCAGCTTGCCCGCGAACTCCTCGACGTAGTCGACCGTGCCGTCGGCCGCCCTCTCCATCAGCACGTCGAGGTGCTGGGTGGCGATCTGCGTGACGCGGGGCTCCAATTCGCGGATGCGTCGCGGGGTGAAGCCCTTGGACACCAGCGTGCGCAGCCGCAGATGCGAAGGATCGTCCATGGCGAGGAACGACATGGTCTTGGCCGCGTGCGGGCCGCGCGACGCCGGGTCGAGGGACACCCCGAACTTGTTCGACAGCGTCGTGCTGTTGCGGAATCCCTGGTGGACGTCGGAATGCCGTGACAGTGCCCAGAATCCGAGTTCGTCGTTGCGATACAGCGGCGCCTCGTCGCGCAGCCGCCGGTAGTACGGGTACGGGTCTTCGTGGAAGTCGTAGTCGTAGGGGTCCAGCAGGACCCCGGGCGGGTTCATCGGGGCGGGAGTCGTCGCAGGCATGCCGGTGGTCATGGGTGTTCTCCCGAACTCTCGTCTCCGACGGTGTAGCTCACTGGTCGTCCCCGACGATGAGGGCGACCACATAGCTGAGGCGGTCGGCGATCTGGTGGTAGGTGAAGGCGCCGCTGCCTGCGTTGACCAGCGCACCGAAGAACGTCATCTCGAGCGCCGAGATCACGCGCGGGTCGCCCGTCGGGCCGACGGCGGATCGGATCCGCCGGTGGATCTCCGCGCCGATGCGGTCCCGCACCTTGCGGACGGTCGGGTCGGTGCCGGTGAGCAGGGCCGTGGTGCAGGCCGCGGCGACCTCGGGCTCGTCGGCGACGGTCAGCGCCATCGCGCGCAGCGCCTGCTCGACCCGCGACGGCATCGGCTCGTTGACGTCGGTGAACAGGGGTACCTGCTTCATCAGGTCGAGGTAGACCTCAGCGATCAGGTGGTTCTTAGACGAGAAGTAGGTGTACGCGGTGGCGGGCGCGACCTTGGCCCTCGCCGCGACGGCCCGCACCGTGAGGTCCGCATAGGACGACTCCCGCAGCATCTCGATGCCCGCGGTGAGGACCTTGCGGAAGGTCTCCTCCTGCCGGCGGTTGCGCGGCGTCTCGCCGGGTTCGGTGGTCGCCGCACCCGTCATCGCCACTACTGCATCGCTGGACACATGTCCAAGTTATCGGACGCAGTTCCCGAAAGGCAAGCCTCGGCGGCGATCCTGCACGTGGACAGCGGTTTAGCGTGTGATCGCTGGTCGATGCTAGGGCGCGACCCTTGCCTCTCCGACACGGCAGAGGTTATGGTTCGACCGGGAACAGCCGGACAGCTGTCCAGAATCGGAGGCGAAGTCTGATGGCGTTACTGGGCGATCGCGAGAGTCGGCTGCTCATCGACGGGAAGCTGGTGGCCGCCGGCGGCGGCACGTTCGCCACCATCAATCCCGCCACCGAGGAGACGCTGGGCGTCGCGGCCGACGCCACGCCCGACGACATGGACGCCGCGATCGGCGCCGCCCGCCGCGCGTTCGACGACACGGAGTGGTCGACCGACGTCGCGCTGCGGGTGCGGTCGATCCGCCAACTGCAGCAGGCGATGCGCGACCACACCGAGGAACTTCGCGCGCTGACCATCGCCGAGGTGGGCGCGCCACGGATGCTGACGTCGGCCGCCCAGCTCGAGGGCCCGGTCGAGGACCTGAGCTTCTGCGCCGACACCGCCGAGTCCTACCAGTGGACCACCGATCTGGGCGTCGCCTCGCCGATGGGGATGAAGACCCACCGCACGATCGCCCGCGAGGCCATTGGCGTCGTCGGCGCCATCACGCCGTGGAACTTTCCGCATCAGATCAACCTGGCGAAGCTTGGGCCGGCGTTGGCGGCGGGCAATACCATCGTTCTCAAGCCGGCACCCGACACACCGTGGGCGGCAGCAGTTCTCGGCGAGCTGATCGCCGAGCACACCGACATCCCCCCGGGCGTCGTCAACATCGTCACCTCGAGTGACCATGGCGTCGGCGCGCTGCTGTCGACGGATCCCCGTGTCGACATGGTGTCGTTCACCGGGTCGACCAACACCGGGCGCGCCGTGATGTCCGACGGGTCGGCGACGCTGAAGAAGGTGTTCCTCGAACTCGGCGGCAAGTCCGCCTTCCTGGTGCTCGACGACGCCGATCTCGGTGGCGCCTGCGCGATGGCGGCGTTCACCGCGTCGATGCACGCCGGTCAGGGCTGTGCCATCACCACCAGGCTGGTCGTCCCGCGGGCACGCTACGACGAGGCCGTCGAGGCGGCGGCGGGCACCATGGCCGGACTCAAGCCCGGCGACCCGAACGATCCCGGCACGATCTGCGGCCCGGTGATCTCGGCGCGTCAGCGAGACCGCATCCAGGGCTACCTGGACTCGGCGATCGCCGAGGGCGGCCGGTTCGCCTGCGGCGGCGGCAGTCCCGCCGACCGTGACACCGGCTTCTTCATCGAGCCGACGGTGATCGCCGGACTCGACAACGACGCGAAGGTCGCCCGCGAGGAGATCTTCGGGCCGGTGCTGACGGTCATCGCGCACGACGGCGACGACGACGCGGTCCGGATCGCCAACGACTCGCCGTTCGGACTGTCCGGCACGGTGTTCTCCGGTGACGACGACCGTGCACAGGCGGTCGCGAGGCGCCTGCGCGTCGGCACGGTCAACGTCAACGGTGGCGTCTGGTACTCCGCGGACATGCCCTTCGGCGGATACAAGCAGTCCGGCATCGGCCGGGAGATGGGCCTCGCCGGTTTCGAGGAGTACCTCGAGATCAAGGCGATCGCCACACTCGCGCGGTAGTTCGTCGGCGCCGAGTGTGCACATACGTCACGCCAATCGCCGAGAAGCGTGTCTCGACAAGACACTCGGCGGAAAGGAAAACATGTACGGAGAGCAGTTCAAGGACAAGGTCGCGATCGTCACCGGTGCCGGCGGCGGCATCGGGCAGGCGTACGCGGAGGCGCTGGCACGCGAGGGGGCCGCGGTCGTCGTCGCCGACATCAACGTCGAGGGCGCGCAGAAGGTCGCCGACGGCATCACGGGCGAGGGCGGCCGCGCGTTGGCGGTGCGGGTCGACGTGTCGGATCCCGACTCGGCCAAGGACATGGCCGCCCAGACGCTCGCGGAGTTCGAGGGCATCGACTACCTCGTCAACAACGCGGCGATCTTCGGCGGCATGAAGCTCGACTTCCTGATCACGGTGGACTGGGACTACTACAAGAAGTTCATGAGCGTGAACATGGACGGCGCGCTGGTCTGCACCCGGGCGGTGTACCGCAAGATGGCCAAGCGTGGCGGCGGGGCGATCGTCAACCAGTCATCCACCGCGGCATGGCTGTACTCGAACTTCTACGGTCTGGCCAAGGTCGGCATCAACGGGTTGACCCAGCAGCTGGCCACCGAACTCGGTGGGCAGAACATCCGGGTCAATGCCATCGCGCCCGGTCCGATCGACACCGAGGCCAACCGCACCACCACGCCGCAGGAGATGGTCGCCGACATCGTCAAGGGAATCCCGTTGTCGCGCATGGGTGAGGTGGACGACCTGACCGGTATGTGCCTGTTCCTGCTGTCGGATCAGGCGAAGTGGGTGACCGGACAGATCTTCAACGTCGACGGCGGACAGATCATTAGATGACCGAGTTGAAGCTGGGGTACGTCGGACTGGGCAACCAGGGCGCGCCGATGGCCAAGCGCCTCGTCGACTGGCCCGGCGGCCTGACGGTGTTCGACGTCCGCCCGGAGTCCATGACCCCGCTGGTGGAACTCGGTGCCACGGCGGCCCACGACCTCGCCGACGTGGCCGCCGCCGGGGTCATCAGCGTCACCGTGCTGACCGACGCGCAGGTGCGCGACGTCGTCACCGAACTCGCCGCCCATGCCGGGCCCGGTACCGTCATCGCCATTCACTCCACGATCGAGCCGGACACCGCCGCTGAACTCGCTGAAACGCTGCGGCCACGGGGGATTCACGTCGTGGACGCACCCGTCAGCGGTGGTGCGGGTGCGGCCGAGAAGGGTGAGTTGGCCGTCATGGTCGGCGCCGACGGCGAGGCGTACGAACGCGTGAAGCCCGTCTTCAAGCGGTGGGCGTCGATGGTGGTCCGCGCGGGTGAGCCCGGTGCGGGCACGCGGATGAAGTTGGCGCGCAACATGTTGACGTTCATCGGCTTCGCCGCCGCGTGTGAGGCGCAGAAGTTGGCGGAGGCGGCAGGCATCGACCTGCAGAAGCTGGGCCGGGTGGTGCGGCACAGCGACGCGCAGAGCGGCGGTCCAGGCGCGATCATGGTGCGGGACGACACGTCGCCGCTCGAACACGACAACTTCGTGTACGACATGTTCGTCCACACCCGTGGGCTGGCCGAGAAGGATCTGAAGCTGGCCCTGGGCTTGGGCGAGGCCACCGGTGTGGATCTGCCGCTGGCACGAATTGCGTTGCGAGACCTGGCAGACGGCCTCGGTGTGCCGCACGAGAGGAGCTAGACGATGGACGAACTTCGCCGCAAGGGCCTCGAGAAGATGAACGAGGTCTATTCGTGGGAGATGCCGAACATCGAGGGGGACGCGTACTTCGACCTCACCGTCGATCACCTCTTCGGCACGATCTGGACCCGGCCCGGTCTGTCGATGCGGGACAAGCGGCTGATGACGCTGGCCGTCGTGACGGCGCTCGGTGAGCAGGGTCTCGCGGAGATCCAGGTGAACGCCGCCCTGGCCAACGGCGAGCTGACCGAGGAGGAGCTGAAGGAGATGGCCATCTTCCTGACGCAGTACGTCGGCTTCCCGCGGGGCGCCGGCTTGAACGGCGTCGTGGGCAAGGTCGCCGGCAAGCGGAAGAAGGCGGCGGAGAAGGGTTCCGACGAGGACAAGCGCGCCAACGTGAACTCGGCGGTCAAGATGAGTACGGGGAAGTCACTCGATGATGAGTAGGTATGCCGCGCTGTCGCGCGAAGAACTCGCCACCCTGGTGCCCGAGCTGCTGCTGATCGGCCAGCTCATCGACCGATCGGGGATGGCGCACTGCATCAGTGCGTGGGGCCGCGACGAGATGCTGCAGATCGCCATCGAGGAGTGGGCGGCGTCCAGTCCGCTCTACACGAGGCGGATGCAGAAGGCGCTGAAATACGAAGGCGTCGACATCTTCACGCTGTTCAAGGGTCTGCAGCTCGACATCGGTGCGCCGCCGCAATTCATGGACTTCCGCTACACCGTCCACGACCGGTGGCACGGCGAGTTCCACCTCGACCACTGCGGCGCACTGCTCGACGTAGAGCCGATGGGCGAGGACTACGTCCACGGGATGTGCCACGACATCGAGGACCCGACGTTCGACGCCACGGCGCTGGCCACCAATCGCAAGGCCCAGGTGCGTCCCATTCACCGGCCGCCGCGCGTGCCGTCCGGCCGGACGCCGCACTGCGCGTGGACGGTCATCATCGACGAGTCCTACCCGGAGGTGCCGTTCATCCCGGCGATGGACGTGGTCGCCGCCAGTAATGCGCACGCCTGTGAACTCGACCCCATCGACCCGGACGACGAAGGCGCGGCCGACTATTCGGGCGAGCTGCTGGCCGACGTGGACTTCGGCGCGTTCTCGCATTCGGCGCTGGTCCGCATCGCCGACGAGGTGTGCCTGCAGATGCACCTGCTGGTGCTGTCGTTCACCCTCGCGGTGCGGGCACGCGCCAAGGGCGACGTGGCGCTCGAGGAGTCGATCCGTTACAAGCAGCTGATCGGCATCGCGGGCGTGGCGGCCGAACGCATCCACCGGGCGCTCGGTCTCTCGAGCGACGTCGCCGGTGCGCTGCGCGTCCTCGAACTGCACCCGCTGCTGAACCCGGCGGCCTACGTGTATGCCGACGTCGACTCGGAGTCTCTGCGAGTGCGGCGGTCGCCGGCCTTCGAGGACGGGTCGTGGATATCGCTCTGCTCGCCGGTCGCCGACCTGCCGCTGCAGGCCATCGTTGCCGCCGTCGACCCGCACCTGCGCGCCGAAGTGACCGGTACGCAGTCGGATTGGACGGTGCGCATCATCGAGACCGACACCCCGGCCAAGGAACTGGGCGAGGTCGCGGTGACCAAGTTCAGCGGCGGCGCGAGCTGGGTGTTCGAGGAACGGAAGTCCCTGCCGCTGACCGTGGTCTAGGAGGCGGGCACGGCCAGCTGGACGGCGCCCCGGGGTGACGTCTCGACCACCACGTCGGCGGGGAAGCTCACGCGATCGTCCGCTCCGCGCAGATAGTCGCCGCTGACACCGACGGCCTTGACCGGCTTGCCGCCGTCCTCGAAGACCAGCAGGCTTGCCTTCGATCCGTAGAACTTGCTCTTGATGACCGGTTCGCCCACGGTCTTCTCGATGAAGTCACCGGGAGTGCCCTCGTGGAAGAGGTGCACCTCGTCCCACGTCCACGACGTCATGTCCCGCAGTGGACGCGAGCCGCCGGACGCGACCAGCGCCGAGAGACCGTCGTTCAGTTGCTTGTCGTTGTAGTCGACGTCCATCGATTTCTGCATGAATCCGCAACCCGTCAGGAGGAGGAGTAGGCACAGCGCCGACACGATCGCGACGACACGTGGCCTACCGGCAGGTGAACTCACGATCAGTAGCCTCCCGTCGATATGCCGCCGGGTTGGCCGGGGTCGTACGGACCACCGGGTCCCGCCCCGGTCGGATCGGCCGGCTGGCCGGGCAGTGTGTTGGGCGTCGTGTGTCCAGCCCCGCCCTGAGGGATGTCGTCACTGTAGGCGAGCCTGTCGCCGCTGGGAGCGATCACCACGGTGTCGCCGTTGGTGACGGCCTGCTCCACCAGGTCCGCCAACTCTTCGGGGTTGGCGTCCGGGTTGGCCATCGCGATCTGTCGTCCGACCTCGTTGTTGTGCAGATCCATCGCCTCCGCAGTCGCGGGGTTGCCAGGCAGTCCTTCGTGAGCGGTGGCGAAGTCGCTCGTCCACTCCTCGCCGAACCGCTGCGTCATCAACGCGTTCCAGTAGGCATGCCTGTAGGCGTCGGTGTGGTTGTCCGCGGTGTCGCTCCCGCCGTTCGGCGGGGGGAAGCGTTCGATCGCCTCCGCTGCGGCGGCCTCCTTGATCTGGTTGAGATCGCGGAGTTCGAACGGCGACATGTCCTCGAGCATCCGAGCTTCGGTAGCGGTGACGTGCATGGGATCGGTGAACTCGTTGAGGGGCCAGCCTGGCTCCCAATCCAGGGCGCCGCCCGGGTCCTCGCCCGTCTGATACTTGCGGAGTATGTCGTCCAGCGGATCGGTGGGCGGTGGGGGAGGCTCCTCCTTCCAGCCGGCAGGTTTGGCCTCGCCGCCTACGGCGTCGTACTCGCCACCCAATCCGCGGATACGGCCCGCGATCGAGGAGAGTTCACCGTTCGAGCGATTGACGATCTCCGCCATGTCTGCGGATCCCTTGCGGACGATCGGCCAGAGCAGTTGGTCCCCGCCCGCCATCTGTGGCACCGTCGCCGCTGCGCTGGTGACCCACTGTTTGACCGCGTCGAGGTCGCGGCGACCGGCTGACACCACTGCCGCCGACCGCCCCACCTCGTTGCCGAGGCTCTGATCCAATTCGCTGATGCGGCCGAGCTTCTCGGCCTGCCTGCTGTTGGCGTCGGCGTAGACGTCGGACGCTGAACCGGACCACGCCGAGCCTGGTGCCGCCGATCGGACCCGGTCCTGCATCTGGCTCAGCTGTGCGCTCTGGTCGAACTCGGATCCATCCGGCGGCGCACCCTGGCCGAACGCCGCGCGCGCCTGTGACCACGTCGCCAAGAAGGCGTTCATCAGGCTCACCGGTGCCGACCTCCCCTTGCGTCTCCGCTGAGTCTAGTGCCGCCGGGGAGGGGCCAGTGGCGGGTAATGACGCGGTCGCGGGAGTCGGGTGCTTGGTCGAACCACCGCTCATCCCCAGACCCGCCTAGGCTCCGTGCATGAGACCGTTGAATCGAGCGGTCATCGTCGCGGCGAGTACGTGCGTGGTACTCGGTGGTTGTGCGACCACGGGTACTCCCGCCCAGCAGTCGGCAGCGGTCCATCCGGTTGACTTGGCCCGGCTCGGTGCCGTCGGGAGCGAGTTTCCGACCGGGCAGGTGGTCAACCCCCTCAACGGTCCGTCGGCGCTGACCGGGTCGAAGGCGGCGGAGGTCGGCGACCTCGTGGCCTACGGCGAGCGAATGACGGCCATCCCGGACTCCTGTCGCGTACTCCTCGAACCCGTTGCTGCGTCCGACGGCGTCGAACAGGCATCGGTCACCTCCGCGACCGGACCCATGGATCCCTTCATCGCCGTCAGCGCGTACCTCCCGGTGTCCGTTCCCGTGGCGATCCCTGACGGGGGTTGCGAACAGTTCGACTATGAGGTCGAGGGCGCGATCCCGGATGGCACCGTGCGACGTCTGACGGCGCCGGTCATCGACGGCGCACAGACGTATGCCCTGAGGACCGCGATCACGGTCGATGGAGTCCCGATCGCAGGTGCGCTCGTCGAGTACTTCTACGTCGCGATCCTCGACGGGCGTACCTTCGTGAAGATTTGGGCACGCGTCCCGAACGAGTTCGAAGCCGAACCGGCGCTGGGGAAACTCTTGACTCGGACCGTGTCGGCACTGGCAGACGCATAGGCTCGGCCGGTGCTGACGCTGCGGAGTGGAGCGGTCGTGCTGACGTGTGCGCTGGTGATGTGCGGTTGCGCCACCGAAGACGAGCCGCGCGACACGGGTATGGGCGAAACACGTTCGAGCGTCGTGGTGACCACGCCCGCCCGGCCCGGGCTCGACCTGTCTCGCATCACCGAGGCGATGCCGGCGCTTCCCTCTGGATTCGTTCGGACGGAGAAGCAGCCGATCGTGCCGCTCGAACTGGCAGATCGATTCGTGGACAGGGTCTCGACCGTCGTGTCGTACGGGCGGCCGTTCGTCGTAGAGCCTGCAACGTGCCGGCCGCTGCTCAAGCCCGTGGATGCCGCCGTCGGAGCTGACACGATCCGATTCCGCGGCGACCGCGGGAGGAAAGAGATGATCTCGGTGGGAGCCACTCAACCGGTGACGATTCCGCAGCCCATCCCGGCGACGGGATGCGACAGGATGTCGTTTCAGGTCCCCGACGACGGACATCCGATGAGCGGAACGGTCGATCGCTTCGCGCCGCCTCCCATCGAGGGCGCTGAGACCATCGCCCTGAGGGTCCTCGTCGACGACTCTCCGTACACCGAGTATCACTACGCGGCGATCCTCGACGGTGGTGGCTTCGTCGACGTTCACACCAGAGTCGATCCAGCCTTCGCCGCAGAGCCCGCACTATCGGACCTGCTGGTCACCGCCGTCGACGCCGTGCGCGGCCGCTGAGGGGCGCGCGTGTCCTGAACCTTTTGTCACCCGCAGCATTCGGCTAGGCCGCGGTGGTGGTGGTGGGTGGTGCTGGTGCGCCGGGTTCGTGGGTGTCGTTGTCGCCGTGCTCGTTTGGCGGGTCGGGGTGTTCGGTCGCGGTGTCGTTGACGGCGGCGTCGCCGGCTGCGGGGTCCACGGGCCACCAGGGGATGGGCTCGTCGTGGGTGTCGCGCTCCGCGTCCGTGTCGGCTGCGGGGTCGGGAGGCGTGGCTGCCGCGTCGTCGGCGCCGTCCGTCCAGGCGGGTGGTTGCCATACGGGTGGTTGCCAGGCGTCCTGTGGTGGTGGGCGCAGTGTTTCGGGGTGGTGGTAGTCGTTGGTGCGTGTCTGTCCGGTGTCGAGGCCGGGTGGGGGGATCCATTCGACCTGGTGGGTGTCGGTGAGGCGGGTGGTCCAGCCGCCGGGGCCGACGGCGCGGTTGTCGGGTCCGCAGGCGAGGGTGAGGTCGTCGACGTTGGTGTCCCCGCCGGCTGCCCAGTCGGCGGCGGCGTGGTGGACCTGGGTGCGGTAGGCGGGGACGGTGCAGCCGGGTTTGGTGCAGCCCCCGTCCCGGGCGATCAACGCCAGGCGTTGGGCGACCGAGGCGGTGCGGCGGGTGCGGAACAGGTCCAGGACGGCGCCGGTGGCGTCGTCGAACACGGCGAGGTAGTTGGTGGCGTCGGTGCGGGCGGCCATGGTGAGGACGTCGGCGACGGGGATGAGGGTGCCGCCGCCGGTGACACCGATCCCCGCCCGGGTGGCCAGCTCCTGCAGGGTGGTGCGGACGATGATGGTGGTGGGCAGGCCGCCGTGCTGGCCGCGTTCTGTCTTGTCCAGGGCCATCCGGCCGATGTATTCGAACGCGTCGTGACGGCGCTGTTCGAGGGTGCGTAGGTCGCGGTCGATCTGGTCTTGGGTGGGGGTGCCGGTGGTGCAGGGGTGCTCGTCGGCGGGGTTGCACATCCCGCGGGCGGAGAACCGGGCGTCGAGGGCTTCCCACACGGCGTACGCCGACGGGGTGAGATTGCCGCGCACGCCGGTCATGGCGTCGTCCTGCTGGCGGCCGAAGATCAGGCTGCGGCGGCGGGCGCGTTCGGTGTCGTCGGGGGCGGGGCCGTCCTGGTCGAGGAGGAACACCGTGCGGCGGGCGAGGTTCTCCAGTTCGGTGGGCCCGCAGCCCACGGCGTGGCGGACCCAGTCGACTTCGATCTGGTCGCGGGTCGCGCCGTCCACCCAGCCGGGAACCTTCTTGAATTGTTTGCGGATCACGGTGACGTGTTCGCCGGTGATGAGTCCCAGCCGCTGCGCGGTGGCGGTCGCCGCCAACCGAGGCGCCATCGGTTCCCCGGTCAGGGACTGGCGGGGCCGAGGTGCTCGGCGTCGGTGAGCCGGCGCCCGGCCTCGGCGGTCGAGATGCGGTACCGGGTCGCGAGGACGTCGCGCCAAGACTTCGCCCCCAACTCCGCCGGGGTGGTCTCGGCGCGCAGGCGGGCCAGGATCCGGTGGTCCTGGGTGGGCAGTTGGCAGCCCAGGGTCTGCAGCCGGTCGAGGACCTGAAGCAGTTGAGGGCTGGTGAGGGTGTCGAGGTCGCAGCGATCGAAGGTGTCGTAGGCGTCGCACAGCGAGGTGAGCGCTGCGAGCACCTCGTCGATCGACATACTTCGAACATACGTTCGAAAGCAGTAGGTTTCAAGGTTCCGGAGGTAAGGGATCCCGAAGAATTCACGGTGCGGTGTGACCACTGAAACGCAAGTGGCGCAACGCATCCAGTGTGACTGCGAGACTGTCGTCAACCCGTCGACGGCTCGTCCGCCATCGACCCCCGAGGCGGCAGAACCGCCCCCGCCACCCACCGTCGCATGTACGCCCGCAGGTCGCGCCCGGTCCGCGGCGGGCGGCCGGGATCGATCACGAACGATTGGATGATCCGCAGGAGGTGCTCGGCCAACTGGTCGAGGTCGCCGTCGGTGAATCCGAGGGCGGCCCAGTCGACGTCGAATCGCCGCACCATCGCGTTCGCGAACCGAAGTGCGACGTCGGAGGTGACCGACTCGGTGTGTGCGTCCGCGCGTCCGGGCACCAGCAGCAACCCGATGTGCTTGTCCTTGGGTAGCCACTCGAGGGCGGTCGCGATCGCCTCCGTGACGGCGTCCACCGGATCGGTGATCCCGCGGAGGTGGTCCGCCACGCGCTCGAGGAAGTCGTCGGCGGCGTGCACGGCGGCGGCGATCAGCAGGGCGTCGGTGCTCGGGAAGTAGCGGTACACGGTCTGGCGGGTGACGCCCAGCGTCCGGGCGACGTCGGCGATGGAGATCTCGGCGCCGCGTTCGTCGATGGCCTTGCCCGCGGCAGCGAGGATGCGCGCGACCGCCTCGTCGTCGCTCGCGGGGGCAGACCCCGCCCAACCGTGGGTGCGCACCGGCGAATGGTACCCGGCGGTTTTCGATCCCGGCCCCGGGTCAGCCCCGGTAGGAGACCTGCAGGTCCTTGACCCCGTTGATCCATCCCGACCGCAGCCGTTGCGGCTCAGCGAGTTTGGAGATGTTCGGGAGCTGGTCGGCGATCTCGTTGAAGATCAGCTTGATCTCCATGCGAGCGAGGTTGGCTCCGATGCAGTAGTGCGCACCGTTTCCGCCGAAGGCCAGGTGCGGGTTGGGGTTTCGCGTCACGTCGAAGTCGTACGGCCGGTCGAAGACGTCGCCGTCGAAGTTCGCGGAACTGTAGAACAGCCCGACTCGCTGACCCTCCTCGACGGTGACCCCGCCGAGTTCGACGTCGGTCAGCGCCGTGCGTTGGAAGCAGTGCACCGGGGTGGCCCAGCGGATGATCTCGTCGACGGCGGTGGCCGGGCGCTCCCGATTGAACAGCTCCCACTGGTCGGGGTTGTCGAAGAACGCGTTCATGCCGTGGGTCATCGCGTTGCGCGTGGTCTCGTTGCCCGCCACCGCCAGCAGGATGACGAAGAATGCGAATTCGACGTCGCCCATCGCCTCGCCGTCGACGTCGGCCTGGATGAGTCGGGTGACGATGTCGTCGGCCGGGTTGCGCCTGCGCTCCTCGGCCATGTTGTACGCGTAACCCATGAGTTCGGCGTTGGCCGTCGTCGGGTCCGAGTCGAAGTCGGGATCGTCGGTGTTCATGATGCAGTTGGTCCAGTGGAAGAGCTTCTGCCGGTCCTCCTCGGGTACGCCGATCAGATCGGCGATCGCCTGCAGCGGCAGGTTCGTCGCGATGTCGTCGACGAAGTTCCCGCTCTCCTTCTCGGCGGCCCGGCGGACGATGTCGGCAGCCGCCGAGGCCAACGTCTGCTCCAGCGCGGCCACGGCGCGGGGCGTGAACAACCGCGAGACGATCTTGCGCAGCCGCGTGTGCTCGGGCGCGTCGTGGTTGATCAGCAGCGCCTTCGTCAGTTCGAGCTGGTCGCTGGTGACGCCGTCGGGCAGTCGCATGACGGCGCCCTTGCGGTTGGTCGACCACAGGTCGCCGTTCTTCGAGATGGACTTGACGTCCTCGTGCTTGGTCACCACCCAGTAGCCGCCGTCGTCGAAGATCGACTGGCCCTGGGCATTCCACCAGACCGGTGCCGTCTGACGTAGCTCCGCGAATTCGGCGACGGGGATGCCCTGGAGGAGGACGTCGGGGTCGGTGAAGTCGTACCCGGGGGGCAGGGGATTCTGCATGGTCGTCATGGCGGCCACCTTCCGTGTGACGTGCGGCACGTGTGCCTGCGACCATACACCCAAGCGTCGGATGTATGGCCGTGGTCGTTGGGTCTAGGGTGGTCAACCGTGCACGTCCTCGTGATCGGGTCAGGCGCCCGCGAACACGCCCTGCTGTTGGCGCTGCGGCGCGATCCGGAGGTGACCGCTCTGGCGGTGGCGCCGGGCAATGCCGGTACGGCCGCCGTGGCCGATCAGTACGACGTCGACATCACCTCGAGTGAGGCCGTCGTCGCACTCGCCACGAAGCTCGGGACCGACCTGGTGGTGGTGGGTCCGGAGGTCCCACTGGTACTCGGTGTCGCCGACGCGGTGCGCGAGGCGGGCATCGCCTGCTTCGGCCCCTCCAGGGACGCCGCCCGCATCGAGGGTTCCAAGGCCTTCGCGAAGGACGTGATGGACGCCGCGGGCGTCCGCACCGCACGCAGCGAGATCGTCGACAACCCAGCGCATCTCGACGCCGCGCTGGACCGGTTCGGCCCCGCGGCCGGCGAGCGGGCATGGGTGGTCAAGGACGACGGGCTGGCCGCGGGCAAGGGCGTGGTGGTGAGTGACGACCGCGACGCGGCACGCGCGCACGCGGCCAGCCTGCTCGACTCGGGCCACCCGGTGCTGCTCGAGTCGTTCCTCGACGGCCCCGAGGTGAGCCTGTTCTGCGTGGTCGACGGCGAGACCGTCGTCGCACTACTGCCTGCCCAGGACTTCAAGCGCGTCGGCGACGGCGACAGCGGACCCAACACGGGCGGCATGGGCGCCTACGCGCCGTTGCCGTGGCTGCCCCCGGGAACCGTCGAGCAGATAGTCGCCGAGGTCGTCGAACCCGTTGCCGCAGAACTGGTTCGCCGCGGATCGTCGTTCTCCGGCCTGCTCTACGCGGGCCTGGCGATGACGTCGCGCGGTCCCTCCGTGGTGGAGTTCAACTGCCGTTTCGGTGATCCCGAGACGCAGTCGGTGCTCGCGCTGCTGGGGACGCCGCTTGCGGGGCTGCTGCACGCCGCTGCGACCGGGTCACTCGCGGAGCAGCCACCGCTGGTCTGGAACGACGGTGCGGCGGTGACGGTGGTGCTGGCCGCGGAGAACTATCCCGGGCGACCGCGGGTCGGCGACGCGATCATCGGCGCGGAGGCCGACGGCGTGCTGCACGCGGGCACCGCGCGACGGGACGACGGTGCGATCGTGTCGTCCGGCGGCCGAGTGCTGTCGGTCGTCGGCACCGGTGCCGACCTGACGGCGGCCCGCGACGCCGCGTACGCGCTGATGGGCTCGATCCGCCTGCCGGGCGCCCACTTTCGCACCGACATCGGGTTGGCCGCGGCCGAAGGCCGGCTGGCCCTCGACGGCTAAGCGACCAGGAGTGGCGCCAACCAGGTGATCTCGGCCGGCAGCTGCGAACTCCAGAACGCGCCGTCATGACCGCCGGGAGAGAAGCCGCCGGCCGGCGGGGTCGGCAACTCGGCGATGAACTGGCGCGTGGCGGACGCGAACGGATCGCCGTTGCCGCAGTCGATCCGAATCGGGATCGAACCCAGGTTCGGCAGCCCCCACACGCTGTTGGCAGCGAAGTCGTCGGCGCCGTCGAACGCTCCAGGTGCGGCGGCGCCCGACGTCGTCCAGAGTGCCGGGCTCACCGCGCAGATCGCGGCGGTCCGGGCCGGACCGAGCCGGGAACCCAGCAGCAGTGCGCCGTATCCGCCCATCGACCAGCCGAGGAAGCCCACGCGGGAGGTGTCGAGGTTCTGTCCCGCCAGCATGGGGATCAACTCATCGAGGACCATGGCGCCGGTGTCCTCGCCCGACGCGCGGCGGTGCCAGTAGCTTCCCCCACCGTCGACGGCGACGACAGCGAACGGCGGCAGGCCGGCGGCCACCGCCTGCGCGAGGCCCTGTTCGACTCCGCCGGCCATCACGGTCGCGGCGTCGCTGCCCTTGCCGTGCAGCGCGATGACGGGACGCAGCGGCGCGGTCTGCCCCGGCGGGCGTGCGATCGCCCAGTTGGTCGTGACGCCGCCGCGTGCCGCGGAGGTGAACGATCCGGTGACGTAGGTCGGGGCGGGCGTGGCGGGCTGGAGCGGGGGCTGCGGGGCGAGTGGAGCCATCGGAGAACCGACGCCGGTCATCGAGACGGGTGTCCCGTCGACGGATACGTGACTCGCTGTCGAACCGATCGCGTAGGCGCCGGCGGCGCCGACTGCCGCCCCGACGCCGAGGCGCAGGATGGCTCGCCGGCTGAGTTCGGACACGGGGGCCACTATGCCAAAGCCGGCTGAGTGCCGGACCGGGGCGGGGCGGAACACGCGAAAAACGAAGCGAACGACGGATTCCCGAACCACGCCTGACGATTGGCCGAAACCGCTATGCCGCGACCCCGCGACTGGCAGCATGCAAGACGTGACGGCAGCGGTCACCCCGAAGGGTGAGAGGAGACGGTTCGCGCTCGTCAGCGCGGCCGCCGACCTCCTGTGCGAGGGCGGCTTCGACGCCGTCCGGCACCGTGCCGTCGCGCGCCGCGCGGGCCTCCCGCTGGCGTCGACCACCTACTACTTCTCCTCGCTCGACGACCTCATCGCCAAGGCCGTCGAACACGTCGGCAGTCGCGAACTGGAGATGCTGAACTTCCGCGTCGCCGGACTTTCCCGCCGCCGGCGCGGCGCCGAGTCGACGGCCGACGTCCTCGTCGACCTCCTGGTGGGCGAGGGCCCCGGCAGTCGGGAGTCGGAGGAACTCATCTCCCGCTACGAGCGGTACATCGCATGCGCACGCCAACCCGGCCTGCGCGACGTGCAACGCCGCATGATGCAGCAGCGTGCGGATGCCGTCGTCGAGGTCGTCGAACGCTCCGGTCGCGCGGTCCGCGACGAACTCGTCACCGCCCTCGTGTGTGCGGTCGACGGTGCCGTCGTCGCCTCCCTCGTCGGTGTGGGAGACGGGCCCCGCGCCACGGCGCGCGCGACGCTCGTCGAGGTCATCGACGTCCTGGCGCCGTTCGACACCGCGGGCGTCTGACCGGATACCGTCGGGGGCGATGAACCCCTCCCTGACCAGCATCGCCGACGTCCTGCTCGACCGCTCGCTGGTCGGGTACACCAAGCTCGGCTCCGGTCTGCGCAGGCTGTGGTGGCCCGCGGACCCGCCGTCAGACGCACTCGCGGGCAAGCGCGTCGTCGTGACCGGCGCCACCGCGGGCATCGGAGAGGCGATGGCCGGCTCGTTCGCCGGCCTCGGGGCAGAGGTGCACCTGGTGGGCCGCAATCGCGACCGGGTACGCCGGTCCGCCGCGGCGATCCGCGAGACCGTGCCCGGTGCGGTAGTCCACGACGAGGTCTGCGACGTCGGGGATCTCGACGCGGTGCGGGAGTGGACGGACGACCTGTCCACGCGCGTCGACGCCCTGCACGGCGTCGTCCACAACGCAGGCGCCATGCCGAAGCAGCGCGTCGAGACGCCGCAGGGCCACGAGAGCCAACTCGCCGTCCACGTGCTCGGACCACACCTGATCACCGATCGGCTGCTGCCGCTACTGCGCAATGCGGGCGGCTCGTCGGTCGTGTTCATGTCCTCGGGTGGCATGTACAGCAGTGCGCTCAGCGCCGACGACCTCGAGTCCACCCGCGGCGACTACGACGGCGTCCGGGTCTACGCGCGAACCAAGCGCATGCAGGTGGTGCTCGCCGACGCGTGGGCCACACGGCTCGCGTCGGGCGACGTCCGCGTCGAGAGCATGCATCCCGGCTGGGCCGAAACTCCCGGGGTCGCCGAGGCCCTGCCGACCTTCCGCAGCATCACCCTGCCGCTGCTGCGCGACGCGCGCGACGCCGCCGACACCGCCGTGTGGCTCGTCGCGACGCGTCCAGAGTCCAGTCCCGGCCACTTCTGGCACGACCGCGCCCAGCGCCCGACGACCTTCGGGTGGCAGCGGCCGCAGGATCCTGCGGTGGTCGCGCGCGTGCTGGACGCGGTGTCGAGCATGACCGGTACGACACGAAACTGGGCGGCTTTGGGCGATTGACGCGCGCCGTGGCGGGGGTTGACCCATGATGTCCTGACACAGTCGACTGACAGGAAGGTCGCGATGTCCAAGGCCGAAACGGTCGACAAGCAACCCGAACTGAAACGCGTGATGGGCCCCGGCCTCCTGCTGCTGTTCGTCGTGGGGGACATCCTCGGCACCGGCGTCTACGCGCTGGTCGGTGACGTCGCCGCCGAAGTCGGTGGGGCGGCATGGGTTCCGTTCCTGGTGGCCTTCCTGGTCGCCACCATCACGGCCTTCAGCTACCTCGAACTCGTCACCAAGTACCCCCAGGCGGCGGGTGCTGCGCTATACGCGCACAAGGCATTCGGCGTCCAGTTCGTCACGTTCCTGGTGGCGTTCATCGTGATGTGCTCGGGGATCACGTCCGCGAGCACCGCCTCCCGGTTCTTCGCCTCGAACTTCTTCACGGCGTTCGACTTGGACTGGGGCAAGACCGGAATCGTCGTCATGGCCCTGGCGTTCATGGCGCTCATCGCCATGGTGAACCTGCGCGGCGTCGGCGAGAGCGTCAAGCTCAACGTCGTCCTGACCATCATCGAGATCTCGGGACTGCTGCTGGTGATCGGCGTCGGCTTCTGGGCCTTCGGCGGCGGCGGAGCCGACGTGGACTTCTCCCGCGTCGTGGCGTTCGAGACCGCAGAGGACAAGCACTGGTTCCTCGCCGTCACCTCGGCGACGTCGCTGGCCTTCTTCGCGATGGTGGGCTTCGAGGACTCGGTGAACATGGCCGAGGAGACCAAGGACCCGGTGCGGATCTTCCCCAAGGTCCTGCTGACTGGCCTCGGGATCGCCGGCGTCGTCTACGTCATCGTGGCGATCGTGGCCGTGGCACTGGTGCCCATCGGGGTGCTCGAAGCCAGCGACACCCCGCTCGTCGAGGTGGTCAAGGCCGGCGCGCCCGGGCTGCCGATCGAGACGATCCTGCCGTTCATCTCCATGTTCGCGGTGTCCAACACCGCCCTGATCAACATGCTGATGGCCAGTCGGCTGATCTACGGCATGTCCCGCCAGCACGTCCTGCCGCCGGTCTTGGGCGTGGTGCACCCCAAGAGCCGCGCACCTTGGGTGGCGATCCTGTTCACCACGCTGATCGCGTTCGGGCTCATCTTCTACGTGACGGCCTTCGCGAACAGCAACGCGATAGCCGTGCTCGGCGGCACGACGTCGCTGCTGCTGCTCGCCGTGTTCGCCATGGTCAACGTCGCCGTGCTGGTGCTCCGCCGCGACGTCCAGGCCACCGGTGGTCACTTCAGAACCCCGACGGCGCTACCCGTCGTCGGCTTCTTCGCGTCGGCGTACCTGGTGCTTCCGTTCTCGGGTCGGCCGGTTCAGCAGTACGTGCTCGCCGGGATCCTCGTCGTGACCGGCATCGTGCTGTTCCTGATCACCCAGGTGATCAACAAGCAGCTGGGCATCCGCGGCGCCGGCATCAGCGATCCGACGAATCTGGGGGAGTCGCCGTAGCCTCCAGGCCGGCGCGCTGGCGCTCGAACCTGTTCTGCAGCAACTCCTTTCGATGCTCATTGCCGGCGAGATCGACGAACCGGTCGCGGAACACGGCCAGCAGCACGTCGTCGAGACGGCGGACCGCGCCCGCCGGGTAGCGGTATCCCATCGCCCGGTTCACGGCGTCCTCGTCGACGCCGTCGAGGACGTCGGTCAGCTCGTCGAGCGTCGTGATGCCCAGTTCGAGCAGCAGACCGGAGATCCACCCGTAGTGGTCGGTGCGCGACCAGCCGGCGTCGGCGTAGCGGTTGCCGAGGTACGTCGCGAGCACCGGGGTGGCGATGCGGGGATCCGACGAGGGCTCGTCGGTGTCGACCATCGTGACGCGCAGCCGCTCGCGGATCGCGGTGAACTCGCTGTCCGCCAGCTCCAGCAGCCCGGCCGCCAGCGTGAACCGGCGATCCAGGTCCGGCGCGTGCTCGGCGGGGATCGAGCCCTTGTAGCGGACGTCGTGTTCGAACTCCGCCCACGCGTGCTGCAGGACGGTGCGCACCTGGATCGACGCCGGCTGCCGCTCACCCTCCACGCCCACCAGCAGGTGCCTGCTGGCATACCCCCACCGACCCTCGCGGGCGGTCTCCAGGCCCATGTCGCGGTCGTCGAGCAGCGTCATCTCGTCGCCCAGCAGTGTCGCGACGGTCCCGACGTCCTCACGCAGATAGGTGATGACCCGCAGCCCCACCTGATCGGTGATCTCGTTCAGCGGGTCGACGAACATCGGCCGGTCGTCGACGGTGCGGACCGCCTTCGCCGCGAACGACTCGACGCTCTTGGTCCGCGCGGTGATGCTGAGGTAGTTGATGCCGGCGTCGTCGAGCAACGACGTCACCAGCCCCAGGTAGTGGTCGGTCGCCACGACGAGGCCCGGCCTGCGCGCCGCGTACTCCGCCACGGCGTTCGTCGCCGTGTGCGGCTCGGTCTTCTGCGGAAGCAGGTCGGCGGGCAGGGTGGGCGTCACGACGTATCCGGTCTCGGCGTCGCCGTAGACGGTTACGTCGTCCGGCCTGCGCACCGAGTACATCGCCACGTAGGCGCACAGGACGGCGTCGACGGGGTCCTCGACGCGGCGCAGCTCGCTCTTGCGGGTGGCCAGCTCGGCGGCGTCGCGGCACCGCGTCCACTCGGCGTTGGCCGTGGCGACCATCCGGACGGGCGCATGCTCGAGTCCCTCGATCAGGTCGATCAGCCGGAGCAGCTCGGCGCGCAGGTGATCGAGGTCGCGGCCCTTCTTGTCCTTGTACTTCAGCGTCCTGCCCAGGCGGAACAGCGCGACCGACGCGGCGTGCGGGTACACCTCGAGGGCGCGGCGGGGACCGCTGCCGAACGGGTCGAGGTCCAGGTCGAGAGCGGTGGCCAGCCGGCCGGCACGGGTGCCCTTCGAGAATTCGGGCTTGCCGGTGTTCGCGGGGTGGGCCCCGGCCTGGAACGGGCGGAAGTCCCGGTTCAGCGCCGCCTCGCAGGGCCGGTTGCCCGTGGCGTTGACCACGATGAGCGGAGCGTCGATGCCGAGCACGCAGTCGCCCTCGACGTACGGCCGGATCGCGGCGAGGATGCTGGCGTCGTCGGTCTGCGCCGACATGTGGACCAGGGCGCCGTCGGAGTCCAGCACGGCGACGCCGGTCGGCTTCCGCTCGCCCCACGCCAGGTCCAAGCCCACGAAGTACACGGCCCTAGCTTGCCTCAGTATGGAAGCGTCGCCGCACGCGCCGTTAGGCTCTGTGTTCGTGACGATCCCGAATGTCCTGGCCAACCGTTATGCCAGCGAGGAGATGCGGGCGATCTGGTCCCCCGAGGCCAAGATCGTCGCCGAGCGCCGACTGTGGGTCGCCGTCCTGCGGGCGCAGGCCGAACTGGGCGTCGCGGTGCCCGACGGCGTCGTCGAGGACTACGAGCGCGTGCTCGAGAACGTCGACCTCGCGTCGATCGCCGCGCGGGAACGCGTCACCCGCCACGACGTCAAGGCCCGCATCGAGGAGTTCAACGCGCTCGCCGGTCACGAGCACGTGCACAAGGGCATGACCAGCCGCGACCTCACGGAGAACGTCGAGCAGCTGCAGATCCGCCGCTCGCTCGAAGTGGTGCACAGCCACGGCGTCGCCGTCGTCGCGCGACTGGCCGCGCGGGCCGCCGAGTACCGCGACCTGGTGATGGCGGGCCGCTCGCACAACGTCGCCGCGCAGGCCACCACCCTCGGCAAGCGGTTCGCGTCCGCGGCCGAGGAGACGATGCTCGCGCTGATCCGGCTCGCCGAGTTGATCGACCGGTACCCGCTGCGTGGCATCAAGGGACCGATGGGCACCGCGCAGGACATGCTCGACCTGTTCGACGGGGACACCTCGCGGCTAGACGAACTGGAGCGCCGGGTCGCCGACTTCCTCGGGTTCTCGGTCGTGTTCACCAGCGTCGGGCAGGTGTACCCGCGGTCGCTCGACCACGAGGTGGTGTCGGCGCTGGTGCAGTTCGGCGCGGGACCGTCGTCGTTCGCCCACACCATCCGGCTGATGGCCGGACACGAACTGGTCACCGAGGGCTTCGCGGAGGGCCAGGTCGGATCGTCGGCGATGCCGCACAAGATGAACACCCGGTCGTGTGAGCGCGTCAACGGCCTGCAGGTGATCCTGCGCGGCTACGGCTCGATGGCCGCCGAACTCGCCGGCGCGCAGTGGAACGAGGGCGACGTGTTCTGCTCGGTCGTGCGCCGGGTGGCGCTGCCCGACGCGTTCTTCGCCGTCGACGGGCAGATCGAGACGTTCCTGACCGTCCTCGACGAGTTCGGCGCCTACCCCGCGGTGATTCAGCGCGAACTCGACCGCTACCTGCCGTTCCTCGCCACGACGCGGATCCTGATCGCCGCCGTGCGCGCGGGCGTGGGCCGCGAGGCCGCCCACGAGGTGATCAAGGAACACGCCGTCGCCGTCGCACTCGCCATGCGCGAGAAGGGATCCGAGCCCGACCTGCTGGACCGGCTCGGGGCCGACCCGCGACTGCCGCTCGACCGCGCCGCACTCGACGCCGCGCTGGCCGACCGGGCCGCGTTCACCGGAGCCGCGGGCGCACAGGTCGATTCGGTGGTCGCCGCCGTCGAAGGGCTGGTCGACCAGTTCCCCGAGGCGGCGAGGTACACCTCGGGCGACATCTTGTGAGCATGGCGGGGGTGGATCTCACCGACCTCGACAACTTCGCGTCGGGGTTCCCGCACGAGATCTTCTCCCGCCACCGCGCCGAGGCGCCGGTGTACTGGCACGAGCCCACCGCGCATACGCCGGACGGTGAGGGTTTCTGGACGGTCGCCGCGCACGCGGACGTGCTTGCGGTGCTGCGCGACCCGGAGACCTACTCGTCGGTGACCGGAGGTGCCCGGCCCTACGGCGGCACCCTGCTGCAGGACCTCGCGATCGCGGGTCAGGTGCTCAACATGATGGACGACCCGCGGCACGCCCAGATCCGCCGGCTGGTGTCGTCGGGGCTGACGCCGCGGATGATCCGGCGGGTCGAGGACGACCTGCGCGCCAGGACGCGGCGGCTGCTGGACTCCGTTGTGGCCGGGGAGCCGTTCGACTTCCTCGTCGACGTTGCGGCGGAGCTGCCGATGCAGATGATCTGCATCCTGCTCGGCGTACCGGAGTCGGAGCGGCACTGGCTGTTCCACGCCATCGAGCCGCAGTTCGACCTCGGCCGGACCGCCAGCGAGGACGCCGGCGCGAAGATGTACGCCTACGGGCAGGAGTTGATCGCCGCCAAGCGCCGCGACCCCACCGACGACATGCTCTCGGTGGTGGCCAACGACCGGGACTGCGCGTTGACCGACCTCGAGCTGTACCTGTTCTTCAGCCTGCTGTTCAGCGCCGGCGCGGAGACCACACGCAACGCGGTTGCCGGCGGGCTGTTGGCGCTGATCGAGAACCCCCTGGCGCTGACGTCGCTGCGCGACTCGTTGGACGGGCTGCCCGTCGCCGTCGAGGAGATGGTCCGCTGGACCTCGCCCTCGCCGTCCAAGCGCCGCACCGCCACCCGCGCGTGCACGCTGGGCGGTGTCGAGATCGAGGCGGGGCAGAAGGTGCAGGTGTGGGAGGGCTCGGCCAACCGTGATATGTCGGTGTTCGCCGACGCCGACGTGTTCGACGTGACGCGCAAACCCAACCCGCACCTGGGCTTCGGGCACGGCGTGCACTACTGCCTCGGCGCCAACTTGGCGCGCCTGGAGCTACGCGTCCTGTTCGAGGAGCTGCTGACGCGCTTCTCGTCGGCGACGCTGGTGCGGCCCGTTGAGTGGACCCGCAGCAATCGACACACCGGCATGCGGCACATGGTGGTCTCGCTCGCCTGATCCTGGGGCGATTTGTGCACCCGCAGCCGCGCTCACCGCGGTGTGGTGTCTCGGGACATCGCTGACACATATGTCGCGGGACATCGCTGACACTCATGGTGCCTGGTGGGGTTCGCGGGTGCGATAGGTACGGGTGGTTTTGTCGCCGCGTTGGTGTCTGCGGGTGGGGTCGGCGGTGAACGCGCGAACGAGGCGGTTGCCGCTGAAGATGGTGATGTGGTCACCGTCGCGGATGCTGATGCAGTCGTGGCCGGCCCATCGAAGTCCGACGTTGACGCGGTAGGGCGGCACGTACAGGTTGCCGCCGATCTGGTCGACGCGATGGCGGGATACGAACAGCGGCCCAGGGAGCGGACGGTCGGCGGGGCAGGCCTTGACAGTGGCGCGAAACGCCTCGGCGGGGGTCGCTCCCCGTAGGGCTCGGTGCGGCCGGTGGTGGTTGTAGAACGTGCGGTATTCGTCGAGCATGGCGTTGAGTTCGGTGAGCGAGGCTGCTGGATCGTGGGCGTCGAGCCACTTCTTGAGGGTCTGCCAGAAGCGCTCGATCTTGCCGCACGTCTGCGGATGGAAGGGGGTCGAGTTGACGGCGCGTACGCCGAGGGCTCGGAGGTTGATCTCGAACGCCGATTCATGGGCGTGGAATCTTCCGGTGTACACGATTCCGTTGTCCGACAACGACATCGACGGTATTCCGCACTCGGCGATACCGGCCAGAATGACCGACCAGACCAATGCGCCGTCAGCGTCGGCGTCGGCGGCGCGTAGACCTACCGCGTAGCGGGAGTGGTCATCGAGGCTGCCCGCGATGGCGACCGCAGTGCCGTCGGCCAGGGACCATCGGGTCCAGTCCGACTGCCAACATTCGTTGGGCCGGTCGAAGGTGAAGCGCTTGATCGACGACTTCGGACGTTTCTGCGGCTGCGGGTGATCGCACCGCGGCGGGTCAGGATCTGCCACACCGTCGACGGCGACGGCACCGCGGGCACCCGTCGCGCTGCAACGACCACACGATCGACTGGGCGCCGTGATCGCGGCCCTGTTCGATCAACTGCTTGCGGCGGCGCACCACGATGTCCTCGATCTCGGGTGAGGTCTGCCCTGGCGAAGTCGACGGGCGCCGGGACCGGTCCTGCAACCCGTCGATCCCTTCCTCGCGGAAGCGCCGGCGGTATTTGTAGAACGTCTGCCGACTGATGCGCTCGTCGCGACAGAACGCCGCCACATTGTCCAACTGCCCGGCCACCGCCGCAGCCATCCGAATGTCCATCGCCGTCACCTTCTGGGCCATGAACCATCCTGGTCGCGGCCCTACTCAGGTGTCAGCGATGTCCCCAGACACATCGGTGTCAGCGATGTCCCCGAACAGAACACCGCGCTCACCGCGGCTCAGCGTGCACGAATCGCTCGTTTTACCTCTGCGATGACCCGACCGGGGTACTCGACGAGGTCGAGCCAGGTGAAGCGCAGCACCTGGTACCCGGCCAGTGCGATCGCGTTCTGCTTGCTCCGGTCCCGCTGGAACGCGTCGGCGTCGCTGTGGAACGCGAAGCCGTCGATCTCGATGGCCACCTTGGCGTCGCGGAACACGACGTCGACCTCGTAGCCGGCGATGCGTCGATTCGGCTTCCATCCGGTGATCCCGGCCGCTCGCAGCAGGCGCGCCATCTCGCGCTCGGCCTCGGATCGAGCACCGTCGTCCGCGGCTTGCAGGAGGCGTCGCGCGGCGGGCGAACCGTGACGCCCCTTGTTCCGTAGATGTGCCGTCCACAGCGCCGGCAGTTGAGCATGTCGTTGAAGCGCCTGATCCAAGAGCTTCGGTCCTCCACCGCGCCTGGTCGCGGCCTCGACCACCGTCAGAGGCAGCGTCGTCACACGCAAGCCCCTGCAGTCCGTGACGTCGTTGACTCGCAGATCTCGTCGCCGCAGCCGGACGCCGGGACGCCGTACGTGGTTGCTCACCCGCGGCACGGTGACCTCGGCGACCTCGGGTGCGAACTTGGTGAGGTCGATCCACCACGCGGCTGCCAGGCCGCTGGCGACCGCTCGGTCACCGTTGCTCCAGACGGCCACACGGATTCGGGCGGCATCGGTGAAGGGGCGGTCGTCGACGAAGTAGACGCCTCGCGCGCAGCGTCGCCAGTGCCCCGATCGCACGCGGCGGTCGACGGCGTCCTGACTGAGACCGGCGCGGCTCGCCTGCGAGGTCGTGATGACGCCGTCGTGGCGCCGAAGTAGTTCATCGAGCACGCGTGGTTTGACGCGCCAGCCCGCGATCGCGTTCCGTTCTGTGCGATTTGTGCACGCGGAACCGCGGTGAGCGCGGTGTTCTGTTCGGGGACATCGCTGACACCGATGTGTCTGGGGACATCGCTGACACCTGAGTAGGGCCGCGACCAGGATGGTTCATGGCCCAGAAGGTGACGGCGATGGACATTCGGATGGCTGCGGCGGTGGCCGGGCAGTTGGACAATGTGGCGGCGTTCTGTCGCGACGAGCGCATCAGTCGGCAGACGTTCTACAAATACCGCCGGCGCTTCCGCGAGGAAGGGATCGACGGGTTGCGGGACCGGTCCCGGCGCCCGTCGACTTCGCCAGGGCAGACCTCACCCGAGATCGAGGACATCGTGGTGCGCCGCCGCAAGCAGTTGATCGAACAGGGCCGCGATCACGGCGCCCAGTCGATCGTGTGGTCGTTGCAGCGCGACGGGTGCCCGCGGTGCCGTCGCCGTCGACGGTGTGGCAGATCCTGACCCGCCGCGGTGCGATCACCCCGCAGCCGCAGAAACGTCCGAAGTCGTCGATCAAGCGCTTCACCTTCGACCGGCCCAACGAATGTTGGCAGTCGGACTGGACCCGATGGTCCCTGGCCGACGGCACTGCGGTCGCCATCGCGGGCAGCCTCGATGACCACTCCCGCTACGCGGTAGGTCTACGCGCCGCCGACGCCGACGCTGACGGCGCATTGGTCTGGTCGGTCATTCTGGCCGGTATCGCCGAGTGCGGAATACCGTCGATGTCGTTGTCGGACAACGGAATCGTGTACACCGGAAGATTCCACGCCCATGAATCGGCGTTCGAGATCAACCTCCGAGCCCTCGGCGTACGCGCCGTCAACTCGACCCCCTTCCATCCGCAGACGTGCGGCAAGATCGAGCGCTTCTGGCAGACCCTCAAGAAGTGGCTCGACGCCCACGATCCAGCAGCCTCGCTCACCGAACTCAACGCCATGCTCGACGAATACCGCACGTTCTACAACCACCACCGGCCGCACCGAGCCCTACGGGGAGCGACCCCCGCCGAGGCGTTTCGCGCCACTGTCAAGGCCTGCCCCGCCGACCGTCCGCTCCCTGGGCCGCTGTTCGTATCCCGCCATCGCGTCGACCAGATCGGCGGCAACCTGTACGTGCCGCCCTACCGCGTCAACGTCGGACTTCGATGGGCCGGCCACGACTGCATCAGCATCCGCGACGGTGACCACATCACCATCTTCAGCGGCAACCGCCTCGTTCGCGCGTTCACCGCCGACCCCACCCGCAGACACCAACGCGGCGACAAAACCACCCGTACCTATCGCACCCGCGAACCCCACCAGGCACCATGAGTGTCAGCGATGTCCCGCGACATATGTGTCAGCGATGTCCCGAGACACCACACCGCGGTGAGCGCGGCTGCGGGTGCACAAATAGCTACTTGCGGCGGGCGATGCCGGCGCTGCGCAGCTCCAGGTCGGCGAGCCCGCGGACCGCGATAGCGTCGTCGCGCCGCCAGGCGCCCACGGGGTCGATGCTCACGGCCGCGAGCTTGCCCAGCGGGCGGTTGGCCAGGGCGCGCAGCGCGAGCAACTGCTCGCCCGCGGGCGTGGCAGCGAGCGTGACGGCCACCCACTTGCGCCGGAAGAAGCGGATGCGCAGCAGCAGCCAGGGCATCGCGACGAACAGGATGGGCGGCGCCGCCACCGCTAGCGCCAGCACCACCGCCAGCCAGGACGCCGTCGAGTCGAGGCTGGCGCCGGCGCCCGCGATGTCCCGCGCCGCGTCGCTGGCCGCGCGCAGCGGCTTGGCGAGCGCGTCGCCGACCAGTGGGAAGTCGTCGGCGTTGTCGCCGGCCGAGTTGAGGTTCCCGGCGACCCCGTTGGCGCCGTCGTTGACCTGCCGGCCCACCTCGGCGATCGTGGCCACCGCGGAGTGCACGGCGAGGCCGACGAACACCCAGATCACCGACCAGAACACCACCACGGCGTCACTGAACAGCTGGACGAGCAGGCGACCGGGCGTGGTCGCGTACGGCACGTAACGAGAACTCATGCCCTGATCCCAGCAGATAGTGTTGCCGAATGCGCCCAGCTCTGAGCGACTACCACCATCTGGCGAGCGGCAAGGTGCGTGAGCTGTACCGCGTCGACGCCGACCACCTGCTGTTCGTGGCCAGCGATCGCATCTCCGCCTACGACTTCGTGCTCGAGGGCGGCATCCCCGACAAGGGCCGCATCCTGACCGCGATGAGCGTGTTCTTCTTCGACCACCTGAAGGCGCCCAACCACCTCGCCGGTCCGCCCGACGACGAGCGCATCCCCGCCGAGGTGCTCGGTCGGGCGCTGGTGGTCCGTCAGTTGGAGATGCTGCCCGTCGAATGCGTGGCGCGCGGCTACCTGACCGGGTCCGGCATCATCGACTATCGCGCGACGGGTGAGGTCTGCGGCATCCCGCTGCCCGAGGGCCTGACCGAGGCGAGCAAGTTCGAGACCCCGCTGTTCACGCCCGCGTCGAAGGCCGAGTTGGGGGACCACGACGAGAACATCACGTTCGCCGACGTCGTGGAGATGATTGGTGCCGAGCGCGCCGCCGAGGTGCGCGACCGCACGCTGGAGATCTACACGCAGGCGGCCGAACACGCGCTGAGCAAGGGCATCATCATCGCGGACACGAAGTTCGAGTTCGGCACCGACGCCAACGGTGACCTCGTGCTCGCCGACGAGGTGTTCACGCCCGACTCCTCGCGCTACTGGCGGGCCGACGCCTACCGGGAGGGCGAGGTGCAGGAGAGCTTCGACAAGCAGTTCGTCCGCAACTGGCTGACGGGCCCCGAGTCCGGCTGGGACCGTCACGGCGAGACGCCACCACCTGCGTTGCCGTCCGACGTGGTCGAGGCCACCCGGGCGCGCTACATCGAGGCCTACGAACGTATTTCAGGACTGAGATTCGACGATTGGATGACAGCTTCATGACCGGTACACCGCCGATCGCCACGCGGGTGGAACACCGCCGGGAGCACCACGGCGACGTCTTCGTCGACCACTACGAGTGGCTGCGCGACAAGTCCAACCCCGACGTCATCGCCTACCTCGAGGCGGAGAACGCCTACACCGAGCAGGAGACCGCGCGGCTGGAGCCGTTGCGGCAGAAGATCTTCGACGAGATCAAGGCCCGCACCAAGGAGACCGACCTGTCGGTGCCCACGCGCCGCGCCGACTGGTGGTACTACGGCCGCAGCTTCGAGGGCAAGCAGTACGGCGTGCACTGCCGTTGCCCCGTTGCGGATCCGGGCGACTGGACGCCGCCTCAGTTCGACGAGCACACCGAGATCCCCGGCGAGCAGGTGCTGCTCGACGAGAACGTCGAGGCCGACGGTCACGAGTTCTTCTCCCTCGGCGCCGCCACGATCAGCATCGACGGTCACACGCTGGCCTACTCCGTCGACGTCCTCGGCGACGAGCGCTACACGCTGAAGTTCAAGGACCTGCGTACCGGGGAGATGTACGACGACGAGATCGTGGGCATCGGCGGGGGTGCCACCTGGGGCGCCGACAACGCGACGATCTACTACGTCACCGTCGACGAGGCATGGCGACCCGACACCGTGTGGCGGCACCGGCTCGGCGCGGGCCGGCCGGGTGAGCGGGTCTACCACGAACCCGACGAGCGGTTCTGGATCGGCGTCGGCCGGTCGCGCAGCGACAAGTACCTCTTCATCGCCGCCGGCAGTTCGGTGACCTCGGAGATGCTGTACGCCGATGCGACCGACCCCAGGGCGACGTTCACGTCGATCCTGCCCCGCCGCGAGCTGGTCGAGTACTCGGCCGAGCATGCCGTGGTCGGAGGGGAGGACCGCTTCCTCATCCTGCACAACGACGGTGCCGTGAACTTCACGCTCGTCGACGCGCCGGTCGGCGATCCGACTGCGTTCCGGACCCTCATCGAACACCGCGACGACGTCCGGCTCGACGCCGTCGACGCGTTCGACGGTCTGCTGGTGGTCAGCTACCGCAGCGAAGCGCTGCCCAAGATCCAGCTGTGGCCGATCCACGCCGACGGCGACTACGGCCGTGCCGAGGACGTCACGTTCGAGACCGAGTTGACGTCGTCGGGGCTGGCGGGCAACCCGAACTGGTCGGCGCCGCGACTGCGGGTGGCGACCACCTCGTTCGTGGTGCCGCTGCGAATCTACGACATCGACCTGGCCAGCGGCGAACGAATCCTGTTGCGGGAGCAGCCGGTCCTCGGCGACTACCGTCCCGACGAGTACGTCGAGCGGCGTGACTGGGCGGTCGCGGAGGACGGCGCCCGCGTCCCGGTCTCGATCATCCACCGGGCCGGGCTCCAGTTCCCGGCGCCGACGCTGATCTACGGGTACGGCGCCTACGAATCCTGCGAGGACCCGCGGTTCTCCATCGCCAGGCTGTCGCTGCTCGACCGTGGGATGGCGTTCGTCATCGCCCACGTGCGCGGCGGGGGTGAGCTGGGCAGGCCGTGGTACGAGCAGGGCAAGCTGCTCAACAAGCGCAACACGTTCACCGACTTCATCGCGGTCGCACGGCATCTCGTCGACACGGACGTGACGCGGGCGGAGAATCTGGTCGCCCTGGGCGGCAGCGCGGGCGGGCTGCTGATGGGCGCGGTGGCCAACCTGGCGCCCGACGCGTTCGCGGGGATCCTCGCGCAGGTGCCGTTCGTCGACGCGCTCACCACGATCCTGGACCCGTCGCTGCCGTTGACGGTCACCGAGTGGGACGAGTGGGGCAACCCGCTGGCCGACGAGGACGTCTACCACTACATGAAGTCCTACTCGCCGTACGAGAACGTCGAGGCGAAGGCGTACCCGTCGATCCTCGCGATGACGTCGCTCAACGACACCCGCGTGTACTACACCGAGCCGGCGAAGTGGGTTGCCGCACTGCGACACTCGGACGTTCGCTCGGTGCTGCTGAAGACCGAGATGGTCGCCGGTCACGGTGGGATCAGCGGACGGTACGAGCGCTGGAAGGAAGCCGCCTTCCAGTACGCCTGGATCCTCGCCACCGCCGACCCCGAGAATCACGGTGACGGGCAGGTCGACCAGGACCCGGTGTTAGCGTCGACGACGTGACCCTCAAGGACATCCCCCTCACCACGCTCGACGGCACGACGACCACGTTGGCGGAATTGTCGGACGGCGCAACGCTGATCGTCAACGTCGCCTCGAAGTGCGGACTCACCCCGCAGTACACCGCGCTCGAGAAGCTCGCCGAGGGCTACGCCGGCCGCGGCCTCACCGTGGTGGGGGTGCCCTGCAACCAGTTCATGGGTCAGGAGCCGGGCACCGCGGAGGAGATCCAGGAGTTCTGCTCCACCACCTACGGGGTGACGTTCCCGCTACTGGCCAAGACCGACGTCAACGGCGCCGACCGGCACCCGCTGTACGAGGAACTCACCAAGACCGCCGACGACGCCGGCGACGCAGGCGACGTGCAGTGGAACTTCGAGAAGTTCCTGCTCGCACCCGATGGCACCGTCGTCCACCGCTTCCGGCCCCGCACCGAACCCGATGCCGTCGAGGTGATCAACGCCATCGAGGCGGTCGTGCCCCGCTGAGCACTGGGTTCGTTGCCCGCCCACCCACCAAATCGTCAACTCCCGCGCACGCGTCCGTCACCGTCCGGACACCTCGCGTTGCCATACTCCGAACGTGGCTGGAGAACTGATCGTCTCGATGTCCGGGGTCAGGGACCGCACGCTGGCCGACGCGGACGCGTTCCGCGCCGAACTCGCCAGGCGTGACGTGCCGGCGTCGTTCCTGGTGGCGCCGCGCCGCAAGGGCGGATACCGGCTCGACGCCGACCCGGTCGCCGTCGACTGGCTGACGGACCGCCGAGCACAGGGCGATGCGATCGTCCTGCACGGCTACGACGAGGCCGCCACCAAGAAGCGGCGCAGCGAGTTTGCCACGCTGCCCGCCCACGAGGCGAACCTCCGATTGATGGGCGCCGACCGCGTGCTGGAGCACCTCGGCCTGCGCACGCGCCTCTTCGCGGCCCCCGGCTGGACGGTGTCCCAGGGTGCGACCATGGCATTGCCTCGCAACGGGTTTCGGCTCCTCGCCGGCATCAACGGCGTCACCGACCTGGTCCGCCACTCGACGCAGCGGGCGCGGGTGCTGGGCATCGGTGAGGGCTTCCTCGCCGAGCCGTGGTGGTGCCGCACGCTGGTGCTGGCCGCCGACCGCACCGCCCGCCGCTCCGGAACGGTCCGGATCGCGGTGGCGGCGAACCAGCTCAGCCGACCGGGTCTGCGGCAGGCCGTACTCGACGCCGTCGACCTCGCCGTCATGCACGGATGCGTGCCCGCCGTGTACCGCTGGGAACCGCGGGCCGCGCTGACCGACGCCGCCTAGGGCAGGTCGATCGTCGTGGTCACCGACACCATCTGCGGTGTCGGTGGGGCCGAGGAGAAGCCGAACCGGACGGGCGGATCGAGCGCGGCCACCCCGCCGAGATCGGCACCCTGGAATTCGCCCCGAAGCGTCGCGATGTGGCGGGTCCTGCGCACGCCGTAGTACTCGCGTCGGCCGTTGCCCGCGCTGCCCGCCGTGTGCACGCCCGACACCAGTCGCGAGGCCACGGGATCGATGGCGCGCAACCACAGCGGCGCACGCGACAGCGGTGCGGGCACGAGGCGCAGCAGCCAGTCGAAGGGTGCGGGCTCACCGAGCGTTCCCGCCACCTCGAGACCCGGACCCGTCACGCCGAACCCGTCCGGAGCGTGGTCGACGGTGACCGTCCCCAGTTCCGTCCGGTCGAACGTGTATGTGGCCGAGACGAAGTCGGCGATCTCCCGGCTCGGGGCGAGGAGGGTGCGCACGCCGTCCGCGGTCTCGACCATGACGTCGGCGAAGCGTCCGAACGGGGACGTCAGCCACGAGCCCACGACGAACCGGACGCCCGACCCCGTGCCGAACCCGGCGATGTGCCCGGTGAACACGACCCGTTCGCCCATCAGAAGGCCGTGCCGCTCTCTTCCTCGAGGACCTGGAAGTCGGTGTCGGTCATCTCCGACAGCCGTCCGTAGTAGATGCCGCGCGCCTCCTTGGCCACCACGGCCTGGTGGATCGGGACGGCGCGCGTCGGCGCGACCGCGCGCAGGTACTCGACGGCCTCGGACAGCTTCATCCACGGCGCGGCCGCGGGGGTCGCCAGCACGTCGACGGGCTCACCGGGGGTGAAGAGGGCGTCGCCCGGATGCATGAGGCGCGCCGGGTGATCCCCGTCACCCACCAGGTAGGAGATGTTGTCGATGACGGGGATCTCCGGATGGATCACCGCGTGCGTGCCGCCGACACCGCGCACGGCCAGGTGGCCGATCTCGAGGGCGTCGCCGGCGTGCACCGCCGTCCACGGGTCGCCGAGCTGCGCCGCCGTCATCGGGTCGGCGTACAGCTTGGCCTGCGGGTTCGCGTCGATCAGCGCGGGCAGACGCTCGACGTCGGCGTGGTCGGGATGCTGGTGGGTGACCAGGATCGCCGACAGGCCGGTGATGCCCTCGAAGCCGTGCGAGAAGTTGCCCGGGTCGAAGAGGACGGTCGTGTCGCCGCCCGAACCGTCGGGGAAGCTCGCGAGCAGGCAGGAATGGCCGAAATGCGTCAATTGCATCCCTCCATTGTGCCGCCGGTAGAGTCGAGACCGACCAATCTCCATCAGAAGGAGCCGCCCGTGGCCCGGGTTGTAGTCCACGTCATGCCGAAGGCCGTGATCCTCGACCCGCAAGGGCAGGCGATCGTCGGCGCCCTCGGCCGTCTCGGCCACTCCGGCATCTCGGATGTCCGGCAGGGCAAGCGGTTCGAACTCGAGGTCGACGACACCGTCAGCGACGCCGCGCTCAACGAGATCGCGGAGTCCCTGCTCGCCAACACCGTCATCGAGGAGTTCTCGGTGCACCGGGAGTCGGAGTGAGCACGCGCGTCGGCGTCATCACGTTCCCCGGGTCGCTCGACGACGTCGACGCTGCCCGCGCCGTGCGGCTCGCCGGCGCCGAGCCCGTCAACCTGTGGCACGCGGACGCAGACCTCAAGGGCGTCGACGCGGTGATCGTCCCCGGCGGGTTCTCCTACGGTGACTACCTGCGCTGCGGAGCAATCGCGAAGTTCGCCCCCGTGATGGGCGAGGTCGTCGACGCCGCCGAGAAGGGGATGCCGGTCCTGGGCATCTGCAACGGTTTTCAGGTGCTGTGCGAGGCGGGCCTGCTGCCCGGCGCGCTGACCCGCAACGCCGGACTGCACTTCGTGTGCAAGGACATCTGGCTCGAGGTCGCCTCGAGCGATTCGGCGTGGTCCACCCGCTACGACGAGGGCGCCGACATCCTCGTGCCGCTCAAGTCCGGTGAGGGCCGCTTCCAGGCGAGCGACGAGGTACTCGACGAACTCGAGGGGGAGGGCCGCGTGGTGTTCCGCTACCGCGACAACCCCAACGGCTCACAGCGCAACATCGCAGGCATCAGCTCGGCGAACGGCCGCGTCGTCGGCCTGATGCCGCACCCCGAGCACGCCACCGAGGCGCTCACCGGGCCGTCGGACGACGGGCTGGGCATCTTCCTGTCCGCGCTGGACGCGGTACTGACGGCCTGACCGGCCCCTACGTCGTCAGCGCGACCGCTGCCTCGGCGGTGTAGTCGAGGAACGTCAGCGTCTCCTGCAGGTACAGCTGGACGGTGTCCGCGTCGTGGGACAGGTAGCCGATGGACACGTCGGTGCCGAGCCGGAGGTCGAAGTCCCCGCCGCGGGTCGACAGCACGAACGCGCCGTCGATCGCAGGAGCCCAGATGATCTCGCCGTCGACGAGCCGGTTGAGGTGCTCGCGGATCGGATAGCCGTGCGCCGTCGTCTCGCTCACCTTCGTGTAGACGTCGGCCGACAGCAGCACGCCGTACGGTCCGTCGACGCCCGCGAGTCGCAGCGCCGACAACGCCTGAGCAATCGCGTCGGGGATCTCCTGCGGGTCGCTCGGCAGCGTCAGCGGCGGGTTCGAGCTGCCCTTGCGGATGCCGTCGATGCCGGCGGCGGGGTACCCCTCGAAGATGGCGCGATCCTCGGCGAACGCCAGCCGCTTGGCGGCCTCCTTGACCGCATCCCAGTTCGAGTCCTGGGAGCCGCGCTCGACGTCGTCGACGTCGACCCGGCCGACCGTGAACGGCACCCGCAGACGCACCAGCGGCCGCGCCTCCCGGAGGTGCGCGACGACGCCGTCCCCGGGTGGTGCGACGTCGAGGAGGTGACCGGTGCTCACCGCCGCGGCGGCTGGACCGCCGGGCTCGCTGACGTCCACGACGCGGCGACCGGCGATGTGTCGCTTGAACGTTCGGGTGGCCTCTTGTTCGATCTCGTCCCACGCCTCGTCGGTGATCGGGGCAAGTTGGCGGTACAGGTTGTTCATCAGTGTCGTCCTTTCAGACTGCCGATCGACAGTGAGCCGGCGTACGAGGGGGTGGGTTCGGCCGTCGACGTCGCAGCACCCGGCAGGTCGGGCGGGTCGTCGAGGAAGTCGGCCGTAGGGGTGAAGAACAGGGTCCCGGTCACGGCGGTCGAGAAGTCGAGGATGCGGTCGGTGTTGCCCGGCGGGTCGCCGATGAACATGTTGCGCAGCATCCGCTCGGTGACCGCGGCAGCTCGCGAGTAGCCGATGTAGTACGTGCCGAACTCGCCCTTGCCGATCTCGCCGAACGGCATGTTGTGCCGCAGGATCTTCAGCTCGTTGCCGTCGTCATCGGTGATCACGTTCAGCGCGAGGTGCGAATCGGGCGGCTTGACGTCGTCGGCGAGTTCGATGTCGTCGAGCTTCGTGCGGCCGATCACGCGTTCCTGCTCCTCGACCGACAGCGACTTCCAGGCGCTCATGTCGTGGAGGTAGCGCTGGACGTGCACGTAGCAGCCGCCCGCGAAGTCGGGATCCTCGTCGCCGATCTGGGTCGCGCTGACCGCCAGCGGGCCGTCGGGATTCTCGGTGCCGTCGACGAACCCCATGAGGTCGCGGTTGTCGAAGAACTTGAACCCGTGGACCTCGTCGATGACGGTGATCGCGCCCGCCATCGCCTCGACGATCCGGTTCGCGAGTTCGAAGCAGACGTCCAGGGATTCGGCGCGGACGTGGAACAGCAGATCTCCGGGCGTCGACGGGGCGTAATGCCGGGGCCCGGTCAGCTCGACGAACGGATGCAGTTCGGCCGGGCGCGGTCCGGCGAACAGCCTGTCCCAGGCGTCCGAGCCGATCGAGGCGACCACCGACAGGTGCTTGGCGGGATCGCGAAACCCGATGGCGCGCACCAGTCCCGAGATGTCGCCGAGCGCGTCGTGCACAGCGGCCTCGCCGCCGTCGTCGATGACGGCGACGATGAAGATCGCCGCCGGGGTGAGCGGCGCCAGCACCGGCTGTGAAACAAGATCAACCACACGAGGACAGTAGCGCGGGGATGACCCGAAGAGCCGGTCGAGATCGAAAGATGGCAGCTAGCCCCCACGGGGGCTTCGGGCTGCCGCGACCCGCGCCGAACTCGATCCCGGCGAGCGTGCGCGAAGTCCGGTTCGCGACCGGCGTGTCGCCCGCAGACACGCACGCTCGCCGGGGAAGGTGACCCACCGTCGGGGGACGCGCCAAGATGGGGGGATGGCAGCCAGCCCCGAGAGCCTCTGCGAGTTCATCGACGCATCGCCGTCGCCGTTCCACGTCTGCGCCACGGCGGCGGCCCAACTGGCCGACGAGGGCTTCGTCGAACTGTCCGAGGCCGACGCGTGGCCGGCGGATGGTGGCCGATACTTCACGGTGCGCGCCGGCTCGCTGATCGCGTGGAAGTCGGCGGACGCGGGTGCGCCGTTCCGCATCGTCGGTGGTCACACGGACAGCCCCAACCTGCGGGTCAAGCAGCACCCGGACCGGTTCAGCACGGGCTGGCGCATCGTCGCGCTGCAGCCGTACGGCGGGGCGTGGCTGAACTCGTGGCTCGACCGCGACCTCGGGATCAGCGGCAGACTGTCGGTGCGGCGAGGCACCACGGTGGAGGACGTGCTCGTCCGCATCGACGACCCGCTGCTGCGCGTACCGCAGTTGGCGATTCACCTCTCCGAGGACCGCAGGGGCGTCGAACTGAACCCGCAACGGCACGTCAACGCAGTGTGGGGGGTGGGTGACGGGCCGGGGGACTTCCTCGCCCACGTCGCCCAGTTCGCCGACGTCGACCCCCGTGACGTCCTGGCCGCCGACCTGATGACCCACGACCTGACCCCGTCCCGGTTGGTCGGCGCCGACCGCGAACTGGTGAGCGCGCCGCGGCTGGACAACCAGGGCACCTGCTACGCCGGACTCGAGGCGTTCCTCGCCGCAGAACCCGGCGACCACGTCCCGGTGCTGGTGCTGTTCGACCACGAGGAGGTCGGGTCGACGTCCGACCACGGCGCCCAGTCCGAACTGCTTCCGACCACCCTCGAGCGGATCACGCTGGCCGCGGGCGGCACACGGGAGGACTTCCTGCGCAGGCTGCCGGGGTCGATGGTCGCCTCGGGCGACATGGCGCACGCCACCCATCCCAACTACCCCGAGCGCCACGAACCCGGCCACCTGATCGAGGTGAACGCAGGACCGGTGCTCAAGGTCCAGCCGAACCTGCGCTACGCCACCGACGGGCGCACCGCGGCGGCGTTCGCGCTGGCGTGCGAGCAGGCCGGTGTCCCGCTGCAGCGCTACGAGCACCGCGCCGACCTGCCGTGCGGCTCGACCATCGGACCGATGACCGCGGCGCGGACGGGCATCCCGACCGTCGACGTCGGCGCCGCACAATTGGCGATGCACTCCGCGCGCGAACTCATGGGCGCGTCGGACGTCGCGTCGTATTCGGCCGCGCTACGAGCGTTCCTGGCGCCCGCCTAGGCTCGACAGGTCGGGTCGTCCGCCGAGCCGCTGAACCGTGGAACCGGCCGCGGCGGAGGCGAGTTCGCCTGCGCGTCGCGGATCGTCGCCGCGGCGCAACGCCGCCAGCAGTCCCGCCACGAACGCGTCACCGGCACCGGTGCGGTCGACGACGGGGACGTCTGCGTGCGGGAACAGCGCGTGGTCGCCGTCCCACACCAGGACGTCGCCCACGTCCGGCACGGCGAGCGCGACGAGGTCGGGTCCGTGGGCGAGTACCTGCTTGCCCACGGCGGTCGCGTCGTCCACGGTCTCGACGGCGTGGCCCGCGATCAGCTCCGCCTCGGTCGCGTCGGCGCGCAGGACGTCCACCGACGGCAGCAGCTCGTCGAGGGCCTCGGCGTCCGGTGCGCCGTCCACCATCACCAGGGCACCGAGCCGAGCGGCGTAGCGCGCGGCGGCGAGCACGGTGGTCCTCGGCTGTTGCGCCTGGATGCTCACCACCTCGGCGGATCGAAACAGAGCCGAACAGCGGTCGAGGTCGTCGACGGTGACCAGCGACGTCTCCGGGACGTCCTCCACGAGCATCCTGTCCCCACGGGCGTCGACGACGTCGACGAGCAGGGCCGTGGGACCGCGCCGCGGAACGCAGCTGACGTCGATCCCGTCCCGCGCCGCCTGTCGCAGGAGCGCGGCCCCCTGGATGTCGTCACCCGCGACGGCGACGAGCGCCGTGGGCACCCTGAGTTGGGACAGCCCCACGGCCTGGTTGGCGCCCTTGCCGCCGAGCATCTCGCGACGGCCGCTGCCCGGCACCGAGCCGCCGGGATCCGGAAGGTCGTCGACCCGTACCACCACGTCGCGGCCCATCTGGCCGATCACCACCACGCCCACGGTGTCGGTGTGCCCGTTGTCGAGCGCGTCAACCAACTCGCTCCGAGGCGTCGGCCCCATCGGTTAGCCTGCCGGGCATGCCACTTCACGTCGAGATGGTCACGTTCGACTGCGAGAACCCCGACACGCTCGCCGCCTGGTGGGCCGACGCCGTGGGCGGCGAGGTGAACGCCGTGGCGCCCGGGGACTTCGTGATGGTCGCGTGGGACCAGGGGCCGACGCTGGGCTTCCAGCGGGTGCCCGATCCGACGCCCGGGAAGAACAAGGTGCACGTGGACTTCCACGCAGCGGACAGGGAGGCCGAGGTCGCGCGGCTCGTCGCCGCGGGTGCGACGGACCTCGGTCGCAACAGCTTCGGTCCGGACTTCGAGTGGGTGACGCTGGCCGATCCGGAGGGCAACGCGTTCTGCGTGGCGGGGTGACCGCCCGGCGGGGATGATCCCACCCTGCCGGCCGACGCCGTGCCGCCCGACGAGGCCGGCGAGACGCCGTTCGAGGTGACGATCGTGGTGGTGCTGGGCAGCGTGGTGATGCACGGGCTGGTGGGGCACCTGTTGGCCGGCCGCGGCACCGTGGACGGCGGAACGCCCGCAAGGCAATAAACTGTCTCCGTGACGACCGAAGCAGCCGGTGCCCGCAACGTCGACGGCCAGACCGTCGATTCCGTGTCGCTCGCCTCGGCGAGCCCCGACCAGCCGCAGCCGTTCCGCGAGCTCGGGCTCAAGGACGACGAGTACGACCGGATCCGCGAGATCCTCGGCCGCCGACCCACCGACGCCGAACTCGCGATGTACTCGGTCATGTGGAGCGAGCACTGCTCGTACAAGTCCTCCAAGGTGCACCTGCGCTACTTCGGTGAGACGACCACCGAGGCCATGCGTTCCTCGATGCTCGCGGGCATCGGAGAGAACGCCGGCGTGGTCGACATCGGTGACGGCTGGGCCGTCACCTTCAAGGTGGAGTCGCACAACCACCCGTCCTACGTCGAGCCCTACCAGGGTGCGGCCACCGGTGTCGGCGGCATCGTCCGCGACATCATGGCGATGGGCGCCCGGCCCGTCGCGGTGATGGACCAGCTCCGGTTCGGCGCTGCCGACGCGCCCGACACCCGTCGCGTCCTCGACGGCGTGGTGCGTGGCGTCGGCGGCTACGGGAACTCGCTGGGGCTGCCCAACATCGGCGGCGAGACGGTCTTCGACCCCTGCTACGCGGGCAACCCGCTCGTCAACGCGCTCTGTGTCGGCGCGCTGCGCACCGAGGATCTGCACCTCGCGTTCGCCTCCGGCGCCGGCAACAAGATCATCCTGTTCGGCGCGCGGACCGGCCTGGACGGCATCGGCGGCGTCTCGGTGCTCGCGAGCGAGACCTTCGGCGGCGACGAGGGCGAGGGTCCCGGCCGCAAGAAGCTGCCGAGCGTGCAGGTGGGCGACCCCTTCATGGAGAAGGTCCTCATCGAGTGCTGCCTCGAGCTGTATGCGGCCGGCCTGGTCATCGGCATCCAGGACCTCGGTGGAGCCGGATTGTCCTGTGCGACGTCCGAACTCGCCGCAGCCGGCGATGGCGGCATGTCCATCGAGCTGGACAAGGTGGCCCTGCGCGCGGAGAACATGACGCCGGCGGAGATCCTGTCGAGCGAGTCGCAGGAACGCATGTGCGCCGTCGTCGCACCCGAGAACGTCGAGAAGTTCATGGCGGTGTGCCGCAAGTGGGAGGTGCTCGCCACCGTCATCGGTGAGGTCACCGACGGCGACCGCCTCGAGATCACCTGGCACGGCGAGACCGTCGTCGACGTGCCGCCGCGCACCGTCGCCCACGAGGGTCCGGTGTACGAGCGCCCCGTCGAGCGGCCGGACACCCAGGACCGGCTCAACGCCGACACCACCGCGCACCTGCCGAGGCCCGCCACGGGCGAGGAGTTGCGCGCCACGCTGCTCGAGCTGCTGGGCAGCCCGCACCTGTGCAGCCGCGCCTTCATCACCGAGCAGTACGACCGCTACGTGCGCGGCAACACCGTCCTCGCCGAGCACGCCGACGGCGGCGTCATCCGCATCGACGAGCGCACCGGCCGCGGCATCGCCATCGCCACCGACGCCTCCGGTCGGTACACCAAGCTCGATCCGTACACCGGCGCGCAGCTCGCCCTCGCCGAGGCCTACCGCAACGTCGCGGTCACCGGCGCCACCCCGATCGCCGTCACCAACTGCCTGAACTTCGGCTCGCCCGAGGACCCCGCCGTCATGTGGCAGTTCAGCCAGGCCGTCCGCGGTCTGGCGGATGGCTGTGTGACGCTGGGTATTCCGGTCACCGGCGGCAACGTGAGCTTCTACAACCAGACCGGCACCACCGCGATCCACCCGACCCCCGTGGTCGGTGTCCTCGGCGTCCTCGACGACGTCGCGCGGCGCATCCCGACCGGCCTGGGCGTCGAGCCCGGTGAGACGCTGATGCTGCTGGGCGACACCCGCGACGAGTTCGACGGCTCGATCTGGGCGCAGGTCACCGCCGACCACCTGGGAGGGATGCCGCCGACCGTCGACCTCGACCGCGAGAAGCTGCTCTCCGAGGTGCTGATCTCGGCGTCACGCGACGGACTGGTCTCGGCCGCCCACGACGTCAGCGAGGGCGGCCTCATCCAAACCGTCGTGGAGGCGGCGCTGGCCGGCGAAACAGGTTGCCGGCTCATCCTTCCCGAGGACGTCGACCCCTTCGCGTTCCTGTTCTCGGAGTCGACGGGCCGCGTGCTCGTCGCCGTCCCGCGCACCGAGGAGAGCAGGTTCCGCGCGATGTGCGAGGCGCGCGGACTGCCGGCCGAGCGGATCGGCGTCGTCGACGACGGGAGCGACGCCGTCGAGGTGCAGGGCCAGTTCACGGTCAGTCTTGACGAGTTGCGGAGCACGTCGGAGGGCGTGCTGCCCAGGCTGTTCGGGTGAGGCCCCCGGCCACCACACGACACCCCCTTCTGATCTGGGCCTGGGGACTGATCCGCCTCGACTTCGTCGGCGTCCCCTTCGGTGCCCTGTTCTTCTGCCTCTCGCTGACCCCCTCGCTGCTGCCCCGGGACTGGCTGTTCCAGGGCCTCATCGGCGGGGTCAACGCGTCCATCGGCTACGCCATCGGCGTACTCGTCGGGAAGTTCCTCCACCGCGTCGTGCTCCGGCACCGACGGTGGTGGCCGCCACCCACCCGCATCCTGAACCGTGTCAAGGTCGCGGTCGTCGCCCTCTCGATCGTCGCGGCGCTGCTGATGCTCGTCCGCGCGTCGGCGTGGCAGCGTCAGGTGTCGGCACTGATGGGCATCGAGGGGCCCGAGACGTCGGCCTACCTGCGCACGCTGATCGCGTCGGTGGCCGTCGGCGCAGCCTGCATCGGTGTCTCGCGGATCATTCTCGACGCCTCGAAGGTGCTGGCGCGCATGCTCATCCGCCGATGGCACCTGCACCACGAGATGGCGTTCCTCATCGGCGCGTCCATCGTGGTCGTCCTCCTCGTCACGATGGTCAACGGTGTCCTCTTCCGCGGGTTCCTCGCCGGCGCGAGCGCGGTCTTCCAGCCCCAGAACTCGACGACGCGTGACGGCGTCGCCCAGCCGGACGCTCCCGAGAGGTCGGGCAGCCCGGACTCGTTCGCGCCGTGGGACACGCTCGGCTATCAGGGCCGCAACTTCGTCGCCACCGGACCCGACGTCGACGAACTGGTGCGCATCAACGGCCGGCCGGCCAAGGAGCCGATCCGGGTGTACGCCGGTCTGCAGACCGCCGACGACGACGCCGGGCGGATGGACGTCCTGATCCGCGAACTGGAGCGCACCGGCGCCTTCGACCGCAAGCTGCTCGTGATAGTCCCAACGACGGGCACCGGGTGGGTCAATCCCGTTGCGGCGCGGGCGATCGAGACGATGTACAACGGCGACACCGCGATGGTCGCCGTCCAGTACTCGTACCTGCCGAGCTGGATCTCCTTTCTCGGCGACCAGGACAAGTCGATCGAATCCGGCCGGATGCTCGTCGACGCCGTCCACGATCGGTGGGCCCGGCTGCCACCGGATCGCAGACCCGAGCTGGTGCTCTACGGCGAAAGCCTGGGCTCGATGGCCGGACAGGGCGCATTCGCCTGGCTGCCCGACATCGCGAAAATGGGCTTCTCCGCGGTGCTGTGGGTCGGACCGCCACACGAGAGTTCGCTCTGGAGCGGGCTCGTCACGCGCCGCGACCCGGGCAGCCGGGAGGTCGAGCCGCGCTACGACAACGGGCGCACGGTCCGCTTCTCCCAGGCCGCCGACTCCGACGACATCGCCCGCATCGCCGCCGGACCGTGGGACGGCACGCGAGTGCTGTTCCTGCAGCACGCATCCGACCCGATCGTCTGGTGGTCGCCGAATCTCGTCTTCTCCCGGCCCGATTGGCTGGTCGAGCCGCCGGGTGCAGATCGCACGTCCTCGATGCGCTGGTACCCGATCGTCACGTTCTGGCAGGTGAGTGCCGACATGACCAACGCGTCCGGGGTGCCGGGCGGGCACGGCCACAACTACGGCGACTCGGTGCTCGACGGGTGGGCTGCGGTCATCGCACCCGACGGTTGGACCGCCGAGGACACCGAGCGCGTGCGGGTGTCCATCGAGCAGTCCCACACGCCCGGCAACCCGGAGTACTGATGCGGAGGCTGCGCGCACTGGCTCTCGCGGCCGCGCTGCTCGCGTGGAGCGCGTTCGTCGCCCCGAGGGTCCCGCCGCGCCCGCAGGCTGTGGTGCAGGCCGTCCTCGCAGGGGTTCTGGTGCGCGGCACCCGGGCACGACTCGGCCTGGCCCCACCCCGGCTGTGGTCCGGACTCCGCTACGGGGTGCCTTTGGCGGCCGTCGTCTCCGCAGCCGTGGCCGGTTCGACGCGGATCCCCGCCGTCCGCCGCGGGATGGCCGCGCGCGAGCTGCCTGCGCCCACCCTCGAGTGGCTGCTGTGGCGGATCCCGATGGGCACCGTCTGGAGCGAGGAGGCCGCGTTCCGTGGCGCGCTCGGCACCCTGACCGATGCGGCCTTCGGCAGGCGCTGGGGGCTGGTGCTTCAGGCCGCGACGTTCGGCGGCAAGCACGTCGCCGATGCGCGGTCGGCCGGCGAGTCCGTCGTGGGCACGGTCGCCGTCACCGGGGTGGCGGGCTTGGCGTTCGGCTGGCTCTACGGGAGGTCGGGCAGCCTCGCCGCGTCGATGCTCGCGCACCTCGCCGTCAACGAGGCGGGAGCCGTTGCGGCGCTGTGGGTTCAGCGACGCCGCTAGACGTCGCGGGCGTCCGCCGTCATCAGGTGCGGCTCGGTCTCCAGATCGTCGATGCCGAAGCCGATGATGCGCGTCGGCGTGATCCGGATGATCGCGGTGTCGAGGGCGTCGCCGTTGGGTTCGCTCGGCGCCGAGTCGAGCCGGACCTGGGTCGCGGTGCCGCGGATCTCCAGGCAGCGCACCCGCCACGGGTCGCGCGAGGCGATGTCGTCGACGACGAACGCCACCGACGTATTCACGCCCACGTTGCGGTACTTGCGGCTCGAGGACATGCGGTACCCGGACACGTCGATGGTGCCGAGGGCGTCGTTGTAGGTGAACCCGACCGGACTGTTCTGCGGCGTCCCGTCCGGCTTCACGGTGGCGAGCCGGCCCAGATCGGCGCGCTCGAGGTACTCGACTTCGTGTGGTCTGAATGACATGTCGCGACGGTAGGACCTCAACGCGACTTGAGGTCAAGCGTCACGACGGGACGGACCTTTGGAACACTCGACGCATGGCCCCCCGAAACGTCGCGGACCCCGCGAAGACCCGCGAGGCCGTCGCCGCACTGGCCCCCTGGCTGCGCGACGAGACCGTGCCCGCGCCCGAGCGCAGCGCCCTCGCCGAGGCCGTACGACTGACGGCCCGCACCCTCGCCGCGACGGCCCCCGGAGCCAGCGTCGAGGTCCGCATCCCGCCGTTCGTCGCCGTGCAGTGCATCGCCGGGCCCAAGCACACCAGGGGGACGCCGCCCAACGTCGTCGAGACCGACCCGCGCACCTGGTTGTTGCTCGCGACGGGGCTCCAGACGGTGCCCGCAGCGATGGCGACGGGGACCGTTCGGGCCTCCGGATCGCGAGCGGGGGAGATCGCCGCGTGGCTGCCGCTGGTGACCATCGAGAAACCCTGAGCACGACCCGGGGAATGGCGACACGCGCATCCGTCGTTGAACACGCCGACGGAGGACGTGACATGTCGCGCCGATTCCGCTCGGCGCGGCCGAAGACCGTAGACTGGCGCCGTCACCCACAGCCCCAAGGGAGCAGACTGATCGTGACCGCCGAGCAGCCCGCACTGGATGAGAACGAGCCCCGCGAGGAGTGTGGCGTCTTCGGCGTCTGGGCCCCTGGCGAAGACGTGGCGAAGCTCACGTACTACGGCCTCTATGCCCTGCAGCACAGGGGCCAGGAGGCTGCTGGCATCGCCGTCGCTGACGGTTCACAGGTGCTGGTGTTCAAGGATCTCGGCCTCGTCAGCCAGGTGTTCGACGAGCAGACGCTCGCCGCGATGGAGGGTCACGTCGCGATCGGCCACTGCCGCTACTCGACCACCGGATCGACCACGTGGGAGAACGCCCAGCCGGTGTTCCGCAACACCGCCGCCGGCACGGGCGTCGCGCTGGGACACAACGGCAACCTCGTCAACACCACCGAACTGGCGGCCAGGGCACGTGACGCCGGGTTGATCAACACCCGCGGCGCGGCAGCGGCCACCACCGACTCCGACGTCCTGGGCGCCCTGCTCGCCCACGGTGCGGCCGACTCCACGCTGGAGCAGGCCGCCCTCGATCTGCTCCCGACCGTCCGCGGCGCCTTCTGCCTGACGTGGATGGACGAGAACACGCTCTACGCGGCGCGCGACCCGCACGGCGTCCGCCCGCTGTCGCTGGGCCGCCTCGACCGCGGCTGGGTCGTCGCGTCCGAGACGGCCGCGCTCGACATCGTCGGCGCATCGTTCGTCCGCGACATCGAGCCCGGAGAGTTGCTGGCCATCGACGCCGACGGCGTGCGCTCCACCCGCTTCGCCAACCCGACGCCCAAGGGTTGCGTCTTCGAGTACGTGTACCTGGCGCGGCCCGACAGCGTCATCGGCGGCCGGTCCGTCCACGCCACCCGCGTCGAGATCGGTCGCAGGCTGGCCGCGGAGAAGCCCGTCGAGGCCGACCTGGTGATCGGCGTTCCCGAATCCGGCACGCCCGCAGCGGTCGGCTACGCGCAGGGGTCGGGCATCCCGTTCGGTCAGGGCCTGATGAAGAACGCCTACGTGGGCCGCACCTTCATTCAGCCCTCGCAGACCATCCGCCAGCTGGGCATCCGGCTGAAGCTGAACCCGCTCAAGGAAGTCATTCGCGGGAAACGGCTGATCGTCGTGGACGACTCGATCGTCCGCGGCAACACGCAGCGGGCGTTGATCCGCATGCTCCGCGAGGCCGGTGCGCTGGAGGTGCACGTCCGGATCGCGTCGCCGCCGGTGCGTTGGCCCTGCTTCTACGGCATCGACTTCGCGACACCGGCCGAGCTGATCGCCAACGCCTCGAGCAACAGCGCCGACGAGCAGGACATGCTCGACGGCGTACGCCGCGCGATCGGCGCCGACAGCCTGGGCTACATCAGCCAGCAGGGCATGATCGCCGCCACCGAGCAGCCGGCGTCGCGACTGTGCTCGGCCTGCTTCGACGGCGACTACCCGATCGAGCTGCCCGGCGAGACCGCGCTGGGCAAGAACGTGATCGAGCACATGCTCGCCACGGCCGCCCGCACCGGGATTCCGCTGCAGTCCGCGAACGACAACGCGTCGGCGCTGCGTCGCCCCTGAGGCTCGGCGCGGCCTCGACGGACCCGTTCGTGAAAGCCGTTACGACGCAGGCGAACTGAAGCGCATGATGCTGCGGCGACCACGCTGTCCGGCCGTGCCGTCCTGCTTCAATGCGTCGCGCACAGCCTGGTCGTAACCGGTCAGACCGCCGGGCGGGCGGGGGATGACGTCGTCGATGTCGTGCTCGTGCATGATCGCGTCGCACTCCAGCGAGTGGACGAGGGGTCGCGCCAGTCCGGCGGGGATCGGCGTCACCAGGCCCACCCACAGGCTCGCGATGGTCGGCGTCAGGAACGGGACGCCCACGATCAGACGCCGGCGCAGACCCGCGGCGTCGGCGTACACCTGCATCGCATCGCCGTACTCGAGGACGTCGAGCGACCCGATGTCCCACGTGCGCGACTCGGACACCGTGGCGGTCGCGGCCTCGACGAGGTAGTAGAGCGCATCGTCGATGGAGATCGGCTGCACCTTGTTGTGCACCCACCGCGGCGCGGTCATCACCGGGAGCCGGTCGGTGAGGTGGCGGATCATCTCGAACGACGCCGAACCGGAGCCGATCACGATGCCCGCCTGCAGGACCAACGTCTCGATGCCCGAGGCGATCAGCTTCTCGCCGACCGTGGTGCGCGAGCGCAGGTGCTTCGACAGGTCGGCGGCGTTCGGCGGGTGCAGACCCGACAGGTAGACGATCCGCGAGACGCCGGCGGCCTTGGCCGCGTAGACGACGTTGTCGGCTGACCGTGCCTCCTCGCGCTCGAAGTCCGAGGACGTGCCCATCGAGTGCACCAGGTAGTAGACGACGTCGACGTCGGCGAACGCCGCCGTCAGGGAGTCCCTGTCGCTCAGGTCGCCCTTGGCCACCTCGACCTGGTCGCGCCACGGAACGTCGTCGATCTTGGCCGGTGTGCGCGCCAGGGCACGCACCGTGTGGCCGTGCTTGAGGAGCTGCGGTACGAGAAGCCCGCCGATGTAGCCAGTAGCGCCCGTCACCAGGCAGCGGCGAGTTTCCGTGTCCGTCACTCGTCCTCCATTCGTCGGGTAGGGATATGACCCCTGAGCGGGTAGTTCAAACCGATTACTCGAAGGGGCACCCCGGGTTGGGCGCGTCATTCGCCAGCGGCTGGCCCTCCGGGACGATGTAGCCGACCCACATCACCAGCGGTTCGGAGCCCAGATTGCGGCCGACGTGGACGTATCCGGGTCCCGTCTCCTCGGTGATCGGGTCGCCCGCGTCGTACACGCCGTCGATCTCGCAGTTCGCCGAGTAGTGCGTCAGCGTGCCCTGCCGGATCACCCCGTAGACCTGGCCGGGATGCCAGTGCCACCCCGTCGTGCCGCCGGGCGCAATCGTCAGTTGGCGGGTGACGTACTGAACCCCGTCGACGGTCGCCTGTGCGAGGACCGTGGCCTCGACGCCGCTGTTCGGGGTCGCCGCGGCGGGTCCGGCGGCGATCGGCAAGGCCAGTGCGGCGAGGACGGCCGCGGTGCGAATCCGGTTCATGAGAGCTGAGCGTGTCACATGGGCGCGGGGACGCCGGTGTGGCGCGACCGGTACCCTTGCCCTCGATGACGAGCAAGGGTCGACCTGCGGGAGAAGACAGCGCCTCATACGCGGCGGCAGGCGTTGACATCGAGGCGGGCGACCGAGCCGTCGAACTCTTCAAGCCCCTGGCGCAGCGCGCCACCCGTCCCGAGGTACGGGGCGGCCTGGGCGGGTTCGCGGGCCTCTTCGCACTGCGCAACGACTACCGGGAGCCGCTGCTGGCGTCGTCGACCGACGGCGTCGGCACCAAGCTGGCGATCGCACAGGCGATGGACAAGCACGACACCGTCGGGCTCGACCTGGTGGCCATGGTGGTCGACGACCTCGTGGTCTGTGGCGCCGAGCCGCTGTTCCTGCAGGACTACATCGCCGTCGGCCGCACCGTCCCCGAGCGCGTCGCCGAGATCGTCTCCGGCATCGCCAACGGCTGCGTCATCTCCGGATGCGCGCTGCTCGGCGGTGAGACGGCCGAACACCCCGGCCTGATGTCACCGGACCACTACGACCTGTCGGCCACCGGCATCGGCGTCGTGGAGGCCGAGGACGTGCTGGGACCGGACCGGGTCCGGCCGGGGGACGTCGTCATCGCCATGGCGTCGACGGGCCTGCACTCGAACGGCTATTCGCTGGCACGCCGGGTGCTGCTGGAGATCGACCGGATGAGCCTCACCGGCCACGTCGAGGAGTTCGGCCGGACGCTCGGCGAGGAGATGCTCGAGCCGACGCGGATCTACGCCAAGGACTGCCTCGCACTCGCCTCCGAGGCGCAGGTGCGGACGTTCTGCCACGTCACCGGCGGCGGCCTGGCGGGCAACCTGGAACGCGTGATCCCCAACGGTCTCACCGCCGAGATCGATCGCGGAACGTGGACGCCCGCACCGGTCTTCGGCATGATCGGCCACCGCGGACGCGTCGACCGCGCCGAGATGGAGAAGACGTTCAACATGGGCGTCGGCATGGTGGCCATCGTCGCGGCGGAGGACACCGACCGCGCTCTGGCCATCCTGACCGCGCGCCACGTCGACAGCTGGACGCTCGGCACCGTCTCGAAGAGCGCCAAGGGTGAGCCACGCGCCCAACTGGTCGGGCAGCACCCGCGTTTCTAGTGGGGAGCCGGACCCGGGGTCATTGCCCCCGGGGACGCGATGACGCTAGCGGCGCCAGTCGTCGTCGTCGCTCCAGCGGTCGTCTACCGGGACGTCACCGTTGAGGGTGTCGGGCTCGGGGGAGCCGGAGCCGCCACCCAGTTCCTGCTGTAACCGTTGGAAATCGGTTTGTGGCGAGCTGTACTTGAGGTCGCGAGCGACCTTCGTCTGCTTCGCCTTCGCCCGGCCGCGGCCCATGGGGGACCCCCTTGCGCAATAACGGAGCGGCCCGAAATTCAGGCGGCTCCGATCTGAGTGTGTCTATCGTCCTGACAACACCTTACCGTGCGCAATCCTTCCGCGCTGGCAGGCCCGGCCCAGCGGTACCGCCGGGCCGCGGGATCACCTGGTCCGGCCCCGCAGGCGATCCACGGCCAGTCGGCCTGCACCGATCTGGTCGTCGAGGGGGAGGGTGTCGGGGTCGATGACGGCCGCGACGGATGCCTCGCCGCCGGTCACGAGTTCGGTGTCGGCGGGCAGGCCGCGCTTGAGCAGCGCCAGCGCCACCGGCCCCTCGTCGACGTGGTCGACGACGGTTCCCAACCGGCCCACGGCGCGCCCGCCGGCCAGCACCGGATCACCCGGCGACGGCCGGTCGCTCGACCCGTCGAGCTGCAGCAGGACCAGCATCCGCGGCGGTTTGCCCAGGTTGTGCACCCGCGCGACGGTCTCCTGGCCGCGATAGCAGCCCTTCTCCAGGTGGACGGACCCGTCGCCCGGGCCGCCGATCCAGCCGATCTCGTGGGGGATGGTGCGCTCGTCGGTGTCGACGCCCAACCGGGCCCGCACCGCGGCCACGCGCCGCGCCTCGTAGGTCCACATCCCCGCAGGTCGCACCCCTGCGGTCGTCAGCCGGCGGATCACGCCCGCCGCCTCGGCGCGGGGGACGAGCAGGTCGACGTCGCCGTCGAAGGTGCGTCGGGCGAACCCTTCGGCCAGCGGCACGGCCCGCCATGGCTGCGGCAGCGCATCGAGGCCCAGGACGTCGAGCACCTCGGGCGCGGCGGCCCCCGGCCCGAGCAGCGACAGCACCGCGAGGTCGGCGGGTTCGACCACCACCTCCGACCAGAACACCATCTTGCGCAGGAAGGTCAGCAACGGTTCGCCGCGCCACGACTCGGTGTCGAGATACGTGACCCCGTCGAGGTCGACCTGTAGCCAGTGATCCTCCACACGCCCCTGGCCGTCGAGGCTGGCGTTCTCGGTGACGACGCCGTCCTCGAGGGCGCTGACGTGCTGACTGGAGATGGTGTGCAACCACGTCAGCCGGTCCTTGCCGGTGAGCCGCAGGACGGCGCGATGCGACCGGTCCACCACCACGACGCCGTCGGCCGCGGCGCGCTGCTCGCCGAGTGGGTCGCCGTAGTGCCACGTGGCGCCGGCGTCTGGGCCTGATTCGGGTGCGGGAACAGCGGACATGCCTCAACTGTACGAGCAGCCGGCACTATCGTTCCCGGCCATGACGCCACGTCGCGCCACCGATCTCGTGGTGGGACTCGACGGCCATCTGCTCGACCCCGGCGCTGCGGTGCTGCACCCGGACGACCCCGTCCTCGCGCGGGGCGACGGCGTCTTCGAGACGGTGCTCGTGCGGCACGGCCGGGCGTGCCTGCTGGACGCCCACCTGAGCCGCCTGGCCGCATCCGCCGCGACCACCGGACTGCCCGCACCCGACGTCGGTCGCTTCCGGGCCGCGGTCGACGTCGCGGTCCGTGCATGGCCGGACGCCGAGGGGATGTTGCGTCTGCTGTACGGCCGGGCGACGCGCGGGACGGTGGCGTTCGTGACGGTGTCCGCGGTGCCGGACCGGGTCGTCGCCGCTCGCCGGGACGGCGTGTCCGTCGTGACACTGGACGCCGGCCACGCGGTCCCCGGTCCGTGGTCGGTGGCGACCGCGAAGTCGCTGTCCTACGGCAGGTTCGCCGCCGCGCAACGGCAGGCCGAGCGCGCGGGCGCGTCCGATGCGATGCTGATTCGATCGGATGGAAACGTGCTCGAAGGTGCCCGGTCGACGGTGGTCGTCTCGCCCGAGCCGGGCGTGCTGCTGAGCCCGCCGCTCGACTCGGCGATCCTGCCCGGCACGACGGCTGACGCACTGTTCGATGCCGCCCGCCGCCGAGGCTGGCGTTGCGAGCACGGACCACTCGGGATCGCCGATCTTGATGCGGCGCAAGGGCTCTGGCTGGTGTCGGCGGTCACGCTCGCCGCGCGGGTGCACACGCTGGACGGACGGCCGCTACGTGCCGCGCCCGCGGCGGCCGACGTCGCGTACCTCGTCGACCTCGCCGTCGCCACCGATTGAGCGGGAAGCGAAAAGTTGTTGTCGGCGCGCACGTTCGGGGGTAAGTTCGCTCGTACACGAGAAGGGAGGTGGTCCGAAATCATTAGTGACATATGGACATGTGAGGTGGCTGCTAGCTAGCAGCACCGGGAGTCATTCCTGGCACGGAGCACTCGCTCCACGCGCAGATCGAGACGATCGCGTGCGCTGGCGAATTCCCAGCAGTCACCCGGCCCCCGAGCTCCTAGGCCGTCCGCCTAGGTTTACCGGCTCGGGGGCCGTTCCATGTCTGCACCTAGGGTGTGTGCCATGCGCCGCACCTCGATCCTCCTGACGACCGCGCTCCTGGCACTGTCGACGCTGGTGGCGCCCGTCGCTCACGCCGCGGCCCCGGTCTGGTCGGGGCTGAACGCTTCCGACTACTCCGGCCCCATCGGCGCGCCCGGCACCCTCGTCGAGAGCGTCCCCCTCGACCCCGCCGTGACGCTGCCGGCCGCGGGTTCGGCGTACCGCTTCCTCTACTCGACCGTCGACGCCCGGGACCAACCTGCGGTCAGCACGGCGGCGGTCTTCCTCCCGCGCGGCGCGGCCCCCGACGGCGGGTGGCCCATCGTGGCCTGGGCGCACGGCACCGTCGGACTCGGCGACGACTGCACGCCGTCCGCCCACCCGCGCAACGAGCGCGACGTCGCCTACCTCGGGCACTGGCTCGACCAGGGCTACGCGGTCGTCGCCAGTGACTACGCCGGTCTCGGCACCCCGGGCGTGATGGCCTACCTCGACACCGTCAGCACCGCGCACGGCGTCGTCGACTCGGTGGTGGCCGCGCACCGGATGGCGCTTCCGCTGTCCCCCAGGTGGGCGGTGGTCGGCCAGTCCCAGGGCGGCGCGGGCGCCGTCGGCACAGCCCGCTACGCCACGGAGTTCAGCGCCGGCTCCGGACTGGACTACCGGGGAGCGGTCGCCACCGGAACGCCCGCCTTCATCGAGGAGATCGTCGGGAAGGCCGGACCGGACATGGCACTCCCACCCGAACTCGGGTCCGGTGCCAACGCCTACTCGGCGTACATCCTCGCGGCGTTCCGCGCGGCCCGCCCCGATCTGAACCTCGACCGCATCCTGTCGCCCGTCGGCCTCGACGCCGTCGCTCGCGCCGAAGTGCTCTGCTACCAGGATCTGGCCGCCGCGCTGGCGACGTCGCGTCCGAGCGGGTTCTTCACCGCGACGCTCGCGTCGGTGCCGGGGGCGGAAGCGGCCCTGACCGAGTACATGGGGATCCCGACGAGCGGCTACGACCGCCCGGTGTTCCTCGGCGTCGGTCTCCGCGACCGCGACGTGCCGCCCTCGTCGTCACTGAGGTTGGACGAGGCGATGCGCGCCAACGGCCAACCCGTCGAGTTGCACGTCTACCCCGACGAGGACCACAGCGGCACCGTGCTCGCGTCGATCCCGGACTCCACGCCGTTCCTGGCGCGGCTGATGTCCTAGCGCCGTCAGCTCGCGGGGCCGGGCGCCTTATCGGCGCACGCCTGCTGCGCGGTGGCCCAGGTCTGCGGATCGACGCCGGGAGATGCCGCCGGGCCGGCCGGTGGGGTCGAGATCCCGTGCTCGGCGAGGCAGCTCGCGTACGCGCCGTGACCGGACGCGGGCTGCGTGGTGGTGGGTTCGGGCTCGGGTGCCGGTGCCGGTGCCGACGAACACGCGGCGAGGACGCCGGCTGCCAGGACTGCGGCGGCCATCGCGGTGCGGTTCGTCAACCGACGAACCTCGCGAGCCGGGCGGACAGGTGCGGTACGAGACCACCGTCGGCGTCCACCCGCTCCTCGACGTAGGCGAGGTCGCCGCCCTCGACGATGCCGTAGAGCCGCTTGGCGCCTCCTACGAGGAGGCCCGACTTGCTGCGGGCCAGGGCGTCGGTGACGAGTTCCCACGAGGCCTGATTGAGCGGCCGGCCGTAGAACAGCTCGACGAACCCCGCGGAGTTCGCGAGCATCAGCTCGATGGCCTGGGATTCGGACGGGTCTGCGGGGTCGTTCACGAAGCGCCAGAAGCCGGTCTCGCGGAGGTCGGGCCGCTCGAACTCGCCGTCCTCGGTGAGCCGCCACGACCGCGACTCCCAGTTGAGGTAGTCGTTGCCGTCGTGGGAGACCACGATCTGCTGACCGAAGCGGTAGTCGCCACCGGCGTCGTGGCCGGTGCCCTCGCCGCGCCACACGCCGACGAGGGGAAGCAGCGCGAGGAGGGCGTCGTTGAGGCTGACGCCCTCGCGCAGGTTGGCCGTGTCGGCCGGACCGGGAAGGTCGTCGAAGCCCGGCACGTTGCGAACCGCGGTCTCCTTGGCGCGTTCGGCCGCCTCGGCGACGGCCCGGTCACCCGAACGCGGCGGGACCGCACCCGGGGCGTCGACGGCGTCGTCGGGGCCCGCGGCCTCGTGGTCGGACGTCACTCGTCGGTGATCAGTCGGTACACGGCGTACAGCGCGAACCACGTGATGACCACGACGGCCGCGACGAGCAACAACTCGAAGAACAGAATCACGGTTCGAGTCTAAGTCGTCGGGTTCACCCGGCACGACCTGCTCCACCCCGCGGGCGTGCGGGATATCTCACTCGCACACCGCGCAGGGGAAACGGATCGGGTCAGGCGACCTTGACGTCGACCTCGTGGATGCCCGCGCCGGACGGCGCGACGGTGGCGTCGCCGTTTCCGACCTTGGACAGCGCGCGCAGCGTCCACGTGCCGGGCGCGGCGAAGAACCGGAAGTCACCGGTCGCCGACGCCACGACCTCGGCGGTGAACTCGTCGCTGCTGTCGAGCAGGCGCACGAACGCACCGCCGACGGTCTGTCCCGACCCGTCGACGACGCGGCCGGTGATCACCGTCTCCTTCTCGAGGTCGACGCCCGCGGGCAACGTCAGTCCTTGTTTCGGTGCAGAGCACATATCAGCTTCCCAACTCGATCGGGGCTCCCACGAGGGAGCCGTATTCGGTCCAACTACCGTCGTAGTTCTTGACGTTCTTGTGTCCGAGCAACTCCTGCAGCACGAACCAGGTGTGCGACGAGCGCTCCCCGATGCGGCAGTAGGCGATGGTCAGCTTGTCGCCGTCCAGGCCGGCGTCGGCGTAGAGCTTGGCGAGGTCGTCGTCGGACTTGAAGGTGCCGTCCTCGTTGGCCGCCTTGCTCCACGGCACGCTGATGGCGGTGGGGATGTGACCGGCACGCTGACTCTGCTCCTGGGGCAGGTGCGCCGGGGCGAGGATCTTGCCGGAGAACTCGTCGGGGGACCGGACGTCGACGAGGTTCTTCTCACCGATCGCGGCGATGACCTCGTCGCGGAAGGCGCGGATGTCGTTGTTGGGCGCCTTGGCCGAGTACGACGTGGCGCTGCGGTTGGGCACCTCCGTCACCAGCGGGCGGCCGTCGAGTTCCCACTTCTTGCGGCCGCCGTCGAGCAGCTTGACGTTCTCGTGGCCGTACAGCTTGAAGTACCAGTAGGCGTAGGCGGCGAACCAGTTGTTGTTGCCGCCGTAGAGGATCACCGTGTCGTCGTTGGCGATTCCCTTGTCGGACAGCAACTTCGAGAACTGCTGCTGATCGACGAAGTCGCGCTTCACCGGGTCCTGCAGTTCGGTCTTCCAGTCGATCCGTACGGCGCCGGCGATGTGCCCGCCCTCGTAGGCGCTGGTGTCCTCGTCGACCTCGACGAAGACGGTGTTGGGGGCGTCGAGGTTGTCCTCGGCCCACTCGGTGGTGACCAGGACGTCGGAACGTGCCATGACGTGTTTCCTTTCGGGAGGTGCGTTAGGACGTTGGAGAGGGTGTTGACGCGGTGGTGGATGCCCGGCGCAGGCGTGCGACGAGCGGGTACAGCTGGCAGCCCAGGCAGATGCCGAAGGCTGCGTTGAGGAAGGCGGCGATCAGTGCGAACGCCGTCGCGACCAGGCCCACCGCGACCAGGCCGGAGGCGAAGCCCGCGGCGCCGATGACCGCGAACACGAGGCCGACGGCCTGCGCGAACTTCAGTGGTGCGATCGGTTCCCTGTCGGTGACGGGGCCCAGTCGCGGTGCCACCGCCGCGGCGAACACGCGGCCGTAGGGATTGCGGCGGGGTCCGCCGACCGCGCCGATGGCGAAGACCACGGCCTGCAGGGCGAGGAGCACCGCCGCGGCCGCGGGGCTGAACGCCGACGCGAGCAGGGTGGCGACGATGACGACCGTGGTGACCCATGCTGTGAAGCGGGGACCGCGAACGTCTACCTGGTCGGTGTTCGGGTTCGGCATGAGAATGCTCCTAGGGACGCTGTCGTCATCGGGGATCGCGGGCACGCCCGCGGGGGCTGCTCGGAGTGCGGCACGGACACGCGCGGCGACTCAGCAGCTACGACAACAACAGCGACAACCCGCAACGCGGCACAGATCAACTGCGCGGCGCTTGGTGAGCATCGGCTCGCGGCGGGTTGGCACGAACGACAGCCTACCCAACGACCCCGTGCTCAAGCCAATAGCGGTTCGAGAGCCGTCCGCAGGTCAGCGGCCTTCGGCACGCCGCTGATGCGGAACTTCGGTCGGCCGTCGGCGTCGAACACGATGGTCGTCGGCAGGGACAGCACCGAAAGTCGCTTGGCGGCCTCGGGGTCGTCGTCCATGTCGATCTCCACGTGGGCAACCGCGGGCAGTTCGGCGCAGACCTCGTCGACCACCCGTCGGACGGCGGCGCACGGCCCGCACCACGTCGCGGTGAAGTGCAGCACGGTGGGACCGGTGGTGGACAGGCCGAGACCGGAGGTGTCGACGTTCGACGCCGCCTCCCCGTCCCTGATCATCCCGGCTCGCAGGCTGATCAGCTTGCCGATCACGTAGGCCACGCCCAGCGCGGCGATCAGCACCGCGACGACGACGATCACCGAGGTACTCATGTCGTATCGAACCCATTCAGAGGCATGGTCACTCCCTCGGCTATGCCCTCGACGATGATGTCGGAGCCCCGCGCGCCGCCGCTGGTGGGCGCCACGCCGAACGGCAGCTTCATCCCCGGGATGGTGGCGGTGAACGCCTGGAGCACCGCGGTCCGCTCGTCGTCGGGAACCTCGCGGTCCGCGGTGTTGGGTCCGGTGAGCACACCGGTCGGGGTCAGGACGATCGTATTTCGGTCCGCGCCGGTCATCGTCAGGTCGACGGCGATGCTGACCTTCTCCATGAACCCGCTCGCCGTCGGGGTGCCGGTGAACACCAGTCCGCGGCTGTCCGAGATGCCGGACTCGGTGGTCCCGCCGGTCGCGTCGTTGGTCTCCCGCGACGGCGCCTCGACGAGGAGGTCCTTGATGTTCATGAACCGGCCGAGGTGGGTGGAGTCGACGATGATGCGGCTCTCGATCTTGCCGACCGGCAAGACAGAGTCGGGCTCGACCAGCCAGGAGTCGCCGAGATCGACCTCGTGCAGCGTCGACTCGAGCGACACCTTGCCCACCACCGGGTGCGGGACCCCACCGGCTCTGACCTCGACCTCGCGGTAGTGATGTGCGGCCGCCTGGGTCGTGAACGGGAACCCCAGGATGCCGACCCACGGGTCGAAGCCCAGGTCATTGGCCGTCCGGATGCTCCGCGCCCAGCGGTACTCGGCGTAGATGGCCCCGCCGAAGTCGACGCCGACCGCGGCGACCACGAGGGACGTCACCACCGCGATGAGCCCGATCAGCAGCCTGCGCACGAGGACATTGTGGCGTATCGGGTCGTGCCGGCGGGCAGGAGCGAAGCGACCGGGGAATGTCCCGGCGGGCAGGAGCGAAGCGACCGGGGAATGTGCCGGCGGGCGGGAGCGGAGTGTGACCGGCTCGTTCAACGCGGCTAATCAGCAGGTGGCACGCTATCGTTGGACGATCGCTGACCGGTAACGGCTGCGTGTCAGCCATGAATCTGGGCTGTGACCGGACGTTCGTCGGAGTCGGTGTCGCCGTCGACGACGCCGGTGGCGGACCCGGGGCCATGATGGAGGACCCGTTGGACCTATTGCTACTGACCGTCGACCCGCAACCCGAATCGGTCCTGCCCTCGCTCGCCCTGCTCGCCCACACGGTGCGCTCGGCGCCCACCGAGGTGTCCTCGCTGCTCGAGGCCGGGACGGCCGACGTCGCGATCGTCGACGCACGCACCGATCTCGCGGCCGCGCGTGGACTGTGCAGGCTGCTGGGCAGCACCGGGACGTCGGTGCCCGTCGTCGCCGTCGTGAACGAGGGTGGCCTGGTGGCCGTCAACACCGAGTGGGGGCTCGACGAGATCCTGCTTCCCAGCACGGGCCCGGCGGAGATCGACGCCCGGCTCCGCCTGCTGGTGGGGCGCCGCGGCGGAGCGGCCGACAACGAAAGCGTCGGCAAGGTGAGCCTCGGTGAACTCGTCATCGACGAGGGCACCTACACCGCTCGGCTCCGCGGCCGCCCCCTCGACCTCACCTATAAGGAATTCGAGCTGCTGAAGTACCTCGCGCAGCACGCCGGGCGCGTCTTCACGCGGGCGCAGCTGCTGCAGGAGGTGTGGGGGTACGACTTCTTCGGCGGCACCCGCACGGTCGACGTCCACGTGCGACGCCTGCGCGCCAAGCTGGGCCCCGAGTACGAATCGTTGATCGGCACCGTGCGCAACGTCGGCTACAAGGCCGTCCGTCCGGCACGGGGCAGGCCCCCGGCGCCCGGCACCGAGCTGTCCGACGAGGACGTCGACGACTACGAGACCTCGGACGACATGTCCGACGCGTACGTCGACCCACTGCGCACCACGTGATCGAGTGGCGCCCGGCGCTCTCCGGGGACGACCAGCGGCGGATCCGGGACGTCGTGGCCGCGGCCACGGCCGAGGACGGCGTCGCCCCGGTGGGCGACGGCGTGCTCCGCGAGCTTCCCCTCGACCGGACGCGGCATCTCGTGGCAGCCGAGGACGGCGACGTCCTCGGCTATCTCAACCTGGCACCGGCGTCGGACGACGCGCCGGCCATGGCCGAGGCCGTCGTGCACCCGGGGGCGCGGCGGCGCGGCATCGGGGGCGACCTCATCCGTGCCGGCCTCGCCGAGGGAGGTGCGGGCACCCGGGTCTGGGCGCACGGCAACCTCGAACCGGCCAGGGCCGTGGCGGCGGCGCTCGACCTGGAGAACGTGCGCGAGCTGTGGCAGATGCGGCGGTCTCTCGCCGACCTGCCGGCGGTGTCGGTGGCCCCCGGAGTCCGGCTGCGCACGTACGCCGGGCCCGAGGACGACGCCGAACTGCTGCGGGTCAACAACGCGGCCTTCTCCTGGCATCCGGAGCAGGGCGGGTGGACCGAGGCCGACGTCGCCGAGCGGCGGGCCGAGTCGTGGTTCGACCCGGCGGGGTTGTTCCTGGCCTTCGACGACTCCAGCGGTGCCCTGCTCGGCTTCCACTGGACGAAGGTGCACTCGCCCTCCCTCGGCGAGGTGTACGTCGTCGGAGTGGATCCCGCGGCGCAGGGAAGGGGCCTCGGTGCGACGCTTACGCTCGCCGGACTGCACCATCTCGCGGCAAGGCTGGGCAACTCGTCGACGGTGATGCTCTACGTCGAGGCCGATAACTCGCAGGCCGTGAAGACGTACGAACGGCTGAACTTCGAGGTCTTCAGCGCGGACGTGGCGTACACCACCCGTTAGCCCCTCAGCTGTGAGATCGCTGAGGCTGTTCACCGCTCGTTCACCTATGATCCCCGATCCGTCCATGACGGCCGAATACGTTGCCCGGGAGCCTGAGAAGACAACCGGAAGAGGGATTCAGTGAAGCTCGATCGCTTTAGCAGGGGCACTGGCGTGGCGCTCTCGTTGACCGCCGCAGCCGCCATGCTGCTGACCGCATGTGGCAGCGACAACAACGCGGGCACCTCGTCGAGCGCCTCGGGCAGCTCGTCGTCATCGGCCGACTGCGGTGGCAAGGCCTCCCTCACCGCCGAGGGATCGACCGCCCAGCAGAACGCCGTCGCCGAGTTCAACAAGGTGTGGCAGCAGGTGTGCTCCGGCAAGAACCTGTCCTACAACCCGACCGGCTCCGGTGCGGGCCGTGAGCAGTTCATCGCCAAGCAGGTCGACTTCGCCGGCTCCGACTCGGCCCTGAAGGACGACCAGGTGGCGGCCGCCGCTGCACGCTGCGGCGGCAACCCGGCGTGGAACCTGCCGCTGGTCTTCGGCCCCGTGGCCATGGCCTACAACGTCGAGGGCGTCGACAAGCTGGTCGTCAACGGTGACGTCCTGGCCAAGATCTTCCAGGGCCAGATCACCAAGTGGAACGACCCGGCGATCGCGGCACTCAACTCGGGAACCACCCTGCCGGACACCGCCATCACGCCGGTCTACCGCTCGGACTCCTCGGGTACCACCGACAACGTCCAGAAGTACCTCGCCGCCGCGGCACCGCAGACGTGGACCAAGGGCGCGGGCAGCGAATTCCAGGGTGGCGCAGGCGAAGGCGCACAGAAGTCCTCGGGCGTCGTGCAGGCCGTGCAGGCCACCCCGGGCGCGATCGGCTACGTCGAGAAGGGCTTCGCTCAGCAGGCCAATCTGCCGATGGCGCAGATCGACAACGGCGGGGGCGCCGTCGAGCTGACCGACGAGACCACCAAGAAGGCGATCGACGCGGCCAAGTTCGCCGCGGAGGGCAACGACCTGGCCCTGGACCTGAACTCGATCTACGGCACCAAGGAGGCGGGCTCCTACCCGCTGGTGCTGGCCACCTACGAGATCGTGTGCTCCAAGGGATACGACGCCGACACCGCCGCCGCGGTGAAGTCGTTCCTGACGGTCGCGGCCAACGACGGCCAGGCCAACCTCGGCCCCGCCGGATACGTACCGCTGCCGGACGCGTTCAAGGAGCGTCTGCTCACGTCCATCGACGCAATCGCCTAGTCACACCTAGCGCGCCAGCACCACAACGGTGAGGATGGGGTCCGGAATACATGACCGATAGGGTCACCGACGGGATGACAGTGACGACACCAGATCCATCCGGAGCGGGGTCGGGCGAGGCACTTGCCACGCCCTTCCCGGCACCGGACCCCATCTCCACCGACCCCGGCAGGGGTGGCAAGGTTCGCCTGGGGGACCGCATCTTCCGCGGTCTCGCCGAGGGCTCCGGCGTCCTGATCGTCGTCCTCATCGGCGCGATCGGCGTGTTCCTCCTCATGCGCGCCATCCCGGCGCTCACGCGCAACGAGGTGAACTTCTTCACCTACGGCGGCAACTGGATCACCACCGACACCTCGGCGATGACCTTCGGCATCCTGGACCTGCTCCAGGTGACGGTGTTCGTGTCGGTGTTCGCCCTGGTGCTCGCGATGCCGATCGCGCTGGGCATCGCGATCTTCCTCACCCAGTACTCCCCGAAGCGGCTCGCAGGACCGCTCGCCTACATGGTCGACCTGCTCGCCGCCGTCCCCTCGATCGTCTACGGCGTGTGGGGGCTGTACGTCCTCGCGCCGGTGCTGAAGCCGATCGCGGTGTTCCTCAACGAGAACCTGTCATGGCTCTTCCTGTTCAAGACGGGAACCGCGTCCGTGGCGGGCGGCGGCACGATCTTCACCGCGGGCATCGTGCTCGCGGTGATGATCCTGCCGATCATCACCGCCGTGACGCGCGAGGTGTTCGTGCAGACTCCGCGCGGTCAGGTCGAGGCCGCGCTGGCGCTGGGCGCCACCCGATGGGAGGTCGTGCGCACCACGGTCCTGCCGTTCGGCCTGTCCGGCTACATCAGCGGATCCATGCTCGGTCTGGGCCGCGCGCTGGGCGAGACCATCGCCCTGCTGATCATTCTGCGAGGCACCCAGACCGCATTCGGATGGTCGCTGTTCGACGGCGGCTACACGTTCGCCAGCAAGATCGCCGCGACGGCGAGCGAGTTCAACGATCAGTACAAGGCGGGTGCGTACATCGCCGCCGGCCTGGTGCTGTTCATCCTCACGTTCGTGGTGAACTCGGCGGCACGCGCCGCGGTCGCCGGAAGGGGCGCCAAGTGACATCCACCCTGGACCGTCCGGTCAAGCAGCCCACCTTCCAGGGCGTCAGCAGTCGGCGCAAGCTGACGAACAACGTGGCGACCGTGCTCGTCACGCTGTCGGTGCTCGTCGCCCTCGTGCCCCTGCTGTGGGTGCTGTATTCGGTGATCACCAAGGGCATCTCGGCTCTGATGTCGCCCACCTGGTTCACGAACTCCCAGGGCGGCATGACCGCCTTCGCGCCGGGCGGCGGCGTCTATCACGCTCTCATCGGAACGCTCCTGCAGGGCGCGGTGTGCTCGGTCATCTCGATCCCCATCGGCGTGATGGTCGCGGTGTACCTCGTCGAGTACGGCGGCGGCACGCGGATGGGCAAGCTCACCACCTTCATGGTGGACATCCTCACCGGCGTCCCGTCGATCGTCGCGGCACTGTTCATCTACGCACTGTGGGTGGCGACGCTGGGCTTCGAACGCTCGGGTTTCGCGGTGTCGCTGGCGCTGGTGCTCCTGATGATCCCGGTCATCGTCCGGGCCACCGAGGAAATGCTGCGTATCGTCCCGATGGACCTGCGCGAGGCGAGTTACGCACTGGGCGTGCCGAAGTGGAAGACGATCGTGCGGATCGTCATCCCCACGGCGCTGTCGGGCATCGTCACCGGCGTCATGCTCGCCCTGGCTCGCGTCATGGGTGAGACCGCGCCGCTGCTGATCCTGGTGGGCTACGCCCAAGCGATGAACTTCGACATGTTCGGCGGGTTCATGGGTTCGCTGCCCGGGATGATGTACGACCAGATCTCGGCTGGTGCCGGCGCCAACCCGGTGCCCACCGACCGGCTGTGGGGTGCGGCTCTGACGCTGATCCTGCTGATCGCCATCCTGAACGTCGCGGCTCGGCTGGTCGCCAAGATCTTTTCCCCCAAGAAGGTATAGGAGCCTCTCAGATGGCCAAGCGCCTCGACCTCAAAGACGTCAACATCTATTACGGCTCGTTCCACGCCGTGTCCGACGTGGCACTGTCCGTCCAGCCGCGCAGCGTGACGGCATTCATCGGCCCGTCCGGCTGCGGCAAGTCGACCGTGCTCCGCACGCTGAACCGCATGCACGAGGTGATCCCCGGCGCCCGCGTCGAGGGATCCGTGCTGCTCGACGGCGAGGACATCTACGGTGCCGGCGTCGACCCCGTCGGCGTCCGCAAGACCATCGGCATGGTGTTCCAGCGTCCGAACCCGTTCCCCACAATGTCCATTCGCGACAACGTCGTGGCGGGCCTGAAGCTGCAGGGCGTACGGAGCAAGAAGACCCTCGACGAGGTCGCCGAGCGGTCGCTGAAGGGCGCCAACCTCTGGAACGAGGTCAAGGACCGCCTCGAGAAGCCCGGTGGCGGACTGTCGGGCGGTCAGCAGCAGCGGCTCTGCATCGCCCGTGCGATCGCCGTGCAGCCCGACGTGCTGCTGATGGACGAGCCGTGTTCGGCGCTGGACCCGATCTCGACGCTGGCGATCGAGGACCTGATCTCGGAACTGAAGCAGGACTTCACGATCGTGATCGTCACGCACAACATGCAGCAGGCCGCCCGGGTGAGCGACCAGACCGCGTTCTTCAACCTCGAGGCGACCGGCAAGCCGGGCCAGCTCGTCGAGATCGACGACACCGAGAAGATCTTCTCCAACCCGACGCAGAAGGCGACCGAGGACTACATCTCGGGCCGCTTCGGCTGACGGTTCTTCCCGCGGTTTCTTCCCGCGAGCAGACGCAAGAATGCGCGACACGCCGGTGCTGCGTGCACGTTTGCGTCTGCTCGCCGGAAAGAGGTGACCCGTTCCGGGGGCTAGGGGACCAGGACGACTCGGGTGCCCGACGGTTCGGCGGTGGTCCATACGTCTTCGACGTCGGACAGCGCACGCGTCGCGGTTTCGAGCCGCAGATCACCCGAGGCGACCATCGCGAACAGTCGCGGCAGCGCCTCGGTGCGGGCGTTCGCCATGACCTCCGGCGGCACACTGCCGATGCCGACGCCCGACAGGACGATGCCGGTGCCTCGGAGGATTCCGGCCGGCAGTTCGATGGGATCGCCTGCGATGGAGCCGATCTGGACGAACCGGGTGGCGTGGTAGTGCGCCGACGGATGGCTGTCGGCGAGTGCGGTGAGTGCGGTGGCGGCCGGCGGGCCCCACAGGTAGTCGAGGACGGCGTCGAAGGGCCGCTCGGCGTGTAGTGCGCGGATGCGCTCGGCGAGGTCCTCGTCTCGCATCGAGATGGCCTCGTCCGCACCGGCGCCGAGCAGCCAGTCCAGCCTGGCCTGGTCACGTCCGGCGACCACGACGCGACCGGCGCCGAACACGTTCTTGGCCAACTGGGCCGCCATCGCACCGGTGACGCCGGTGGCGCCCAGGATGAGGACGTGGTCGCCCGGCTGCACCTTGGCGGCGAAGGACAGTGCCGTCCACGCCGAGATGCCGGGGTTGGGCACCGCCGCCGCGGTCACGGAGTCGACGCCCTCGGGCACCTCGACCAGACCGTCTGCGGCGACCAGCGTGCGCTGGGCCATCATCCCGTACGGAGCCACCGAGTAGCCGTAGACCCGTCGGCCGTCGTCGAGGCGTGCGACGCCGTCGAAACCGGGGATCGCCGGCAGGGGGATCTCCTTGCTGGCGTAGTGCTTTCCGGAGATGAGTGCACGCGTGAGGTTCGTCAGCGCGGACGCCTCCACCGTCGCCGCCAGGGCGCCGTCACGTGCCTCGGGATCACCGAACTCGGCGTACACCGGCGTCGCGCCCCATTCCTCTACCACTGCTGCCAACACGGGAGCCTCCATAGTTTCATTGGTAACGGTTTCTCTGGAAACAATGTACGCCCACCCCGCCTCGGTGGCAAGATGGTTTCCATGAAAACCAAGTCGGCGCTGATCGCGGACATCAACGCACTGCTGGGCGCGGTGAAGGACAAGTTCGAGGACGACGAGGACGGCGACGCCGAGCGGGACTACATGATCGAGCGCTGCCCGCCACGCCTTCGGGAATCGTTGCGGACCCTGCCCACCCTGGCGCTGCACCTGCTCGCCCACCTCGAGGGCGACCCGACCGGCGTGGTGGGGTTGGCCGCACGCTCGGGGCAGCTCAAGGGCACGGTGTCCAAACAGGTGCAGCGGCTGGTCGAGGCCGGTCTGGTGATGCGGACACCCGTGCCGGGCAACCGCAAGGAGGTCGAACTCGCGCTGACCGACGACGGCGAACTGGTGGCCCGCGCGCACGACGACATGCACGTCGAGATGGCCGCGGGGGTCGGCGACTTCCTGAGTCGCTACGCCAAGGCCGACCTCGAGGTCCTCGCTACCGTGCTGAGCGACCTGCTGGCCGCGCGACGGGTGGGCGTCCGCCTGACGCCGCCTACAGCGGCGTCGGAATCTGTTCCTCTTCGGGGAAGTGCCCGGTGACCTGGAAGATGACCCTGCGGGCCACCTCGACGGCATGGTCGGCGAAGCGCTCGTAGAACCGGCTGAGGAGCGTCACGTCGACGGCTGCGGTCACGCCGTGCTTCCACTCGCGGTCCATGAGGACGTTGAACAGATGGCGATGCAGATCGTCCATCGCGTCGTCCTCGTCGCGGATGCGCGCGGCCTTCTCCGGGTCCCGGGTGATCAACACCTCCTGTGTGCTGCTCCCGAGTTCGACTGCCACCCGGCCCATTTCGGCGAAGTAGCCGTTGACCTCCTCGGGCAGGGCGTGCTGCGGATGACGGCGACGCGCGATCTTGGCCACGTGCAGGGCCAGCGCCCCCATGCGGTCGATGTCGGCCACGATCTGGATCGCGCTGACGATCGAGCGGAGGTCGCCGGCCACCGGGGCCTGCAGGGCGAGCAGGACGAAGGCGTTCTCCTCGGCACGGACGCTCAACGCGGCGATCTGCTCGTGGTCGGTGATGACCTGCTCGGCCAGCACCAGGTCAGCCTGCAGGAGGGCCTGGGTCGATCGCTCCATCGCGACGCCCGCTAGGCCGCACATCTCCCCGAGCAGGTCGGAGAGTGAAGCCAGCTGTTCTTGGTAGGCGGTGCGCATGGTCGAAGCCTACGGTCTGAGCCGGTGAAACGTCACGTCGTCGCAGGTGAACGGACGGTGAATGCCGTTGGGCGGGTCAGCCTTCACAGGATGTGTCGGCCGCGTTGGTGACGGTCAGGTCCTCCGGCAGGTGCGTCGGTTCGCTGCCGGATCCCTTGAGTACCTGAACCTGGACCGTCGAGCCGCTGGGCGTCGGGGGTGCCACGGTCGAGAAGTCGGAACCCAGCACGACGCGGATCTCGTCGCCCATTCCCGACACGCGCTCGATCGTGGGATTCGCGAAGGACGACGCGACCGTCGCCGCGGCCTCCTCGTTGCCCGCGGAGAAGAACACCGTCGTCGAATCGAGCGGTCCCGGGTAGTCGTCGGGTTCCACGGTGTTGAAGCCGTGCTCCTGCAGGGCGGTGGCCGCGGTGGTCGCCAGCCCGTTCTCGCCCGTGGAATTGGACACCCGGACGGTGACGGCGGCCGGGTCCGTCGTGACCGCGTCGACCACCTCACCGTGCGCGTCCGGTGCCCCCGGCGCGCTGGTGGGGGTCTGCGGCGCGGCCGTGCTGTCGGCCTTCTCCTCGGGGAGCGGATCGTCGTTGATGATCGCGTCGAACAGCGCGCGCATGTCGTCCATCCGCGGAACCTCGTTGCCGTACTCGTCGGCGTATCCGACGGTGGGCACGGTGACGAACGTGATGCGGCCCGCGTTGACGCCCTGCACGGACTGGCCGAGGTCGACCAGGTCCCTGGTGTCGATGTTGTCCACGTAGCTGTCGGCGATGAACATGTTCACCACGTTGTTCAGCTTGCTCAGCGAGAAGAACGTGTCCTTGGAGATCAGCGATCTCAGCAGCGACGACAGGAACAGCTGCTGGCGCTTGATGCGGCCGTAGTCGCCGTTGGTCTCGGTGGTGACCTGCCGCGCCCGGACGTACTGCAGCGCGGTGTGGCCGTCGATGATCTGCCTGCCGGCGGTGGGCAGCACCGTGCCCAGTTCGTAGTCCTCGAGCGGTGTCGTACTGCAGACCTCGACCCCGCCGAGCGCGTCGACCATGGTCTGGAAACCCGCGAAGTCGACGGCCATGAACCGGTTCACCGACAGGCCCGACAGTTTCTGGATGACCTTGACCAGACACCTCGGCCCGCCAACCGCGTAGGCCGAGTTCAGCTTCGTCTCCGTGTAGACCTCCTCGAGGCCGTACATCGGGGACTCCTCGTCGGTGATCGGTCCGTAGGCCCGCGTCTGCGGATCCCACGGCTCGCACTTCTGCGGGGTGATGGAGAGGTCGCGCGGGAAGGACACCGCGACGACCCGCTTCCGGTTCGCGGGGATGTTGACCAGCATGATCGTGTCGGATCGGGCGCCGTCGGCGTCTTCGGTCGTGCCCGCGCCCACGTCGCTGTTCTGGCCGAAGCGGCTGTCCGTGCCGACGATCAGGAAGTTCTCGTCGCCGAACTGCGCGTTCGGGTCGAGGATGTCGCGCGAATCGGGGTCCAGGGCCGAGACCTTGTTGAGGCTGCGGTTCTTGACCGACTGCCACTGCCAGGCCGCACCGGTCATCGCGAGCGCGCAGATGGCGATCAGGGCCGCCGCCACCCGACCGACGATCATCGCCCGGCGACGGGCGCGATGCGTGCGGACCACCGGAAGCACGGTGGTCTCCCCGATCCGCTCCGGGACGACCACCTCCCGGGAGTCGCTCAGACGGGGCTCGCCGGACAGGACGGGGAGTTCGGAGGCATGCGCCGGAAGGGCGGGGAAGACGATGGTCTCGGGATCGGCCTGGCGCGGCACGGCCTGCGTCTCGGGCTCGGAACTCGGCTCGGCCTCGATCTCCGGCTCGGCGGCTTCCTCAGGGGGTTCGGGCTGCGGATCGCTGCGGTGGCGGGGACGTTCGTCGGCCTGCTCGAGCGAGGCGGTACCCGCCACCTTCGCGATCAGATCGGCGACGGTGACGCCCTCTACGTGGCTGCCGGCCGATTCGTCGTCGTCCCGGTCCTGGCGGCTGCGCCGGCCCGTCGGACGTCCCTGCGAACTCGTCGACCGTTCCCACGGCGCGGCGCCTGGCAATGAGCGCGGCGATCGGGTAAGCCATTGGTTGTCGTCACCGGGCTGATCCGATCGTCGGCGGCCAGGAGTGGCGTCGTCACCGTCACTCATGTCCAGGGGGCCTCCGACTCCGGCTACGCACGCGGAAATTCGTTGATGTGCTTCTAGTCTTGTAGCAGCACGGCACGGGCTCCGCTACCCGGAACCGATCGCAATGAACCCACATCGTACTGAGGAAACCTGAGAGCAATCCACCCGGCGAGCGTCTCGGTGCCGTCTCGGTGCCGTCTCGCGGGTGTCTCGGTCGGGCTTCTACCTACCCGCCGGAGTGCATGACGTCCGCTCCGAACGGCACCGTGCAATCGTCGGGATCGTCGAGCCACCCCTCGGGCAGCGACACGCCGGCAGCAGAACCCTGACGCCCGCGCGGCCCCTCCGCTGCGCGTGGGAACGGCACGTCGTGGTCGAGGCGGGCGAGCAGGTCGTCCAGCTCCGCGAGGGTCTTGACCAGCGCCAATCCCCGGCGGAGGTCAGCGCCCGCGGGGAAGCCGTGCAGGTACCAGGCGACGTGCTTGCGGATGTCGCGCATCGCCTTGTCCTCGCCGAAGTGGTCGGTGAGCAGCTCGCCGTGGCGCCGCACGATCCGGGCGACCTCGCCGAGGGTCGGCGGTTCCTTCGCCGGGCGACCGCCGAACGCGGCCGACAGCTCGGCGAACATCCACGGCCTGCCCAGGCAGCCGCGCCCGATCACCACCCCGTCGCACCCGGTGGCGGCCATCATCTCGAGCGCGTCGTTCGCGTCGAAGATGTCGCCGTTGCCGAGGACAGGGATCGAGGTGACGTGCTGCTTCAGCGCAGCGATCTGCTCCCAGTCCGCCGTGCCCGAGTAGCGCTGGGCGGCCGTACGAGCGTGCAGAGCGACCGCGGCGGCACCCTCCTCGGCGGCGATGCGGCCGGCGTCGAGGTGGGTGTGGTGCGCGTCGTCGATGCCGATGCGGAACTTCACGGTGACCGGGATGTCGGTGCCCTCGGTCGCCCGCACGGCAGCGCCGACGATCTGGCCGAACAGGGCCCGCTTGTAGGGAAGCGCGGCACCGCCCCCGCGCCGGGTCACCTTCGGCACCGGGCAGCCGAAGTTCATGTCGATGTGGTCCGCCAGGCCCTCGTCGGCGATCATCTTGGCCGCGGCATAGGTGTTGACCGGGTCGACGGCGTACAGCTGCAGCGAGCGGGGTGACTCGTCGGGCGCGAACGTCGTCATGTGCATGGTCACCGGGTGGCGCTCGACGAGCGCACGGGCGGTGACCATCTCGCAGACGTAGAGCCCGCTGACCGTGCCCTCCCGGGCCAGTTCGAGTTCGCGGCACAGCGTCCGGAAGGCGACGTTGGTCACGCCCGCCATGGGCGCGAGGACGACGGGGCTGCGCAAGGCGAACGGCCCGATCCGGAGGGATCGGGCCGTGTCCGGGGGAGTGCTTAGGAGGACGATGATCCCACCAGCAGGTTCTTCCGTGCCTTCTTCTCGGCCACCTGGCGCTCGCGCTCGAGGCGGCGCTGCTTGGCCGTCTCGAACTTCTGGCAGGCCTCTTCGAGTTCCTCGATCAGCTTGCCGAGGTCGTCGCGCATCTCGGCGGCCTCGCCGGTGAAGTCCTCGCGCTCGAAGATCCGCCACTTGCGCAGGACGGGCATCACGACGTCGTCGAGGTGGATCCGCGGGTCGTACACGCCGCCGACGGCGATCGTGACGGCGCGGCGGCGGAACTCGGGCACCGTGTATCCAGGCATCTTGAAGTTGCGCAGCACGCGGTGCAGCGACTTCATGGCCTGGTTGGGTGCGATGTCCAGGCCGGCGGCCGACACGTCGCGGTAGAAGATCATGTGCAGGTTCTCGTCGGCCGAGACGCGGCCGAGGAGTTGGTCGGCGATGGTCTCGTTGCACGCCTTGCCGGTGTTGCGGTGCGAGACGCGGGTCGCGAGTTCCTGGAACGTCACGTAGATCACCGAGTCGAACAGGCTCTCGGCGAACATGTCGCCCTGCGCGTTCTGGCCGGGGCTGAAGCCACGCGTGACCTGCTCGAGGCGGATGGTCTCGAGTTCGACGGGGTCGATTGCCCGGGTGACGATGAGGTAGTCGCGCAGGGCGATGCCGTGGCGGTTCTCCTCGGCGGTCCAGCGGTTGACCCACCAGCCCCAGGGCCCGTCCATGCTGAAGTTCATCGCGATCTCGCGGTGGTACGACGGCAGGTTGTCCTCGGTCAGGAGGTTCTGCACCATCGCGGTCTGCGCGATGTCGGAGAGCTTGGACTGCTCCGGGCTCCACTCCTGGCCGCCGAGGGCGTAGAAGTTCTTGCCGTCGGACCACGGGATGTAGTCGTGCGGGTTCCAGTCCTTGCGCATCGAGAGGTGCCGGTTGATGTTCTTCTCGACCACTGGCTCGAGTTCTCGCAGCAGATGCAGGTCGGTCAAGTCGGTCGCCATGGGCGTCGTCCTCCTCGCGTTCAAGGCCCGGATAAGTATCTGTATCCGTTGGTTGCAGTCAACATATCTGTGTAACCCGGTGACATCAAGTTGTGTTATTCGAGTGTGACGGGTGTTGCACCTGCACGTGACACGGGACATCGTGCACCACGGGTCTACCCGTGTCGGCGCGGCGGAACCGGCACCCGCACGTCGCGCCGACGGGCGTTCGGAGGTGATGCGACGAGTTCGGCTCGCTGCTGTGCAAGCACCATGGAGCGGCGGTACGATCTGCCGCGAGCAGGCTGTTACGACTCGCAGATAGGTCTTCCGTGAAGAAGCTCTTGGTTATTGGTTCCGGCGCAGCATGCGCCTTCGCGGTCTCGGCCGTGCTGGGTACCGGCATCGCCGCAGCCGACGACTATGCGGGGCAGTCGTACGCCGACGCATCGTCCGCGGCCAGCGACGCCGGCCAGACCGTGATCGTGGCCGCACGCGTGGGCGACAAGGTCAGCGAAGACGAATGCTTGGTCACGCGCTCCCAGACGGCGCCCTTCGCAAGCGCCAACGACGGCGTGCACGTCTCCAGCACCGTGCAGTTCTACCTGAACTGCAACGCCGGTGTGGCGTCGGCGACGAAGCCGGGCAACTCCCTGGCCAGCGAGGTCGGCCGCTCGACGAAGGCCGCCGAGGACGAGGCCGCCGCTCAGGAGCAGCAGGAGCTGGAGCAGGTCAGCACTCCCGACGAGTAGTCGACGGCCTCAGCCGGCGGTCGCCCGGCTGAGCAGCATGTCCACGCAGTAGTCGATGAACTGCTCCCTGGTGGTGGTCAGGCGTCCGTTGAGATAGGCCGTGAACAGGGCCGTCAGCGCACCGACGAGGCCGGTGGCCACCATGGCCTGCACACCGGTGTCGGTGATGCGGGTCAGCTTGCGCTGCAGCAGGTCGATGAACGTCGGCATCCACTCCGCCCCCGAGCGGGCGAGCACCGGTTCCCGCTCGGGCGCGATCAGCAGGACGCGGCCGCGCGCCGGGTCGTCCACCATGAGCGTGACGAACCGTTCGACGGCGTCCCGCGGCGTGGTCGACGACGTCAGCGCGGACATGGCCGTGCTGCACACGTCGTCGTAGACGGCGCGGACGAACTCGTCGCGGTCGGTGAAGCTCTCGTAGAAGTACCGCTCGGTGAGACCCGCGGCCCGGCACACGGCGCGGACGGTCAGTGCGGGACCACTCGGTCCACCCAGCAGGTCCACGCCCGCGGCGACGAGTTTGTCGCGGCGCATCGGCGCGCGCTGCTGCAGGGGGACGCCGGACCATTGGCTCCGCCGTTGACCGGACGTCACATCCCTCCTATGCTCTTGATGACAACGCCTGTAGTCAGAATGACGTCTGACCGATGGAGAAGTGCCAGTGACACAAGATACGTCCCCGACCTGCCCGGTCACCAGCGACGCGACGGTCGCCGCGGGCTGCCCCGTCGCGCCGGGTGGCTACGAGGCGCCGCCGCTGGGGCCGGACTCGCTGACGTGGAAGTACTTCGGTGACTGGCGCGGACTGCTGCAGGGTCCCTGGGCGGGCTCGATGCAGAACATGCACCCGCAGCTCGGTGCGGCCGTCGAGGAGCACTCCACGTTCTTCATCGAACGCTGGCAGCGATTGTTGCGCTCGCTCTACCCGATCGGCGGCGTGGTGTTCGACGGCGACCGGGCGCCGCGCACCGGCGCCGAGGTCCGCGATTACCACGTAGACATCAAGGGCGTCGACGCGCAGGGCCGCCGCTATCACGCACTGAACCCCGACGTCTTCTACTGGGCGCACTCGACGTTCTTCATGGGGACGGTGATCGTCGCCGAGCGATTCTGCGGCGGTCTGACCGAGGCGGAGAAGCGCCAACTCTTCGACGAGCACAAGGCCTGGTACGACCTGTACGGCATGAGCACCAGGCCCGTCCCGGACACCTGGGAGGAGTTCCAGGAGTACTGGGACCACATGTGCCGCAACGTGCTCGAGAACAACTTCGCGGCGCGCGCGGTGCTCGACCTCAGCGAGCTGCCCAAGCCACCGTGGGCGGGCAGGCTGCCGAATTGGATGTGGAACCTGCAGCGCCCGCTGGTGGCCCGCTTCTTCGTGTGGTTCACCGTCGGGCTCTACGACCCGCCGGTGCGGGAGTTGATGGGCTACCGCTGGTCGCCCCGCGACGAGCGGGTGCACCGACTGCTGGGCACCGCCGTCGGCAAGGTGTTCGCGCTGCTGCCCCGGCGCGCCCGCATGCATCCACGGGCGCGCGCCGGATGGGACCGTGCCACCGGCCGGATGCCCGCCGGCGCGCCGCTGCCGGAGACGCCGGCACGCAACCTGCCGCCAATCGACAGGCGCGGCAATCCCGCGCACTACTGCCCCGACGTCTGACGGCGGCCGGTCGCGCCACTAGCGTGGGAGCGATGGCGGGCCCAGATCTCCTCGGCGGCCGCTACGAACTTCGTGGCGTGCTCGGTCACGGCGGCATGGCCGTTGTGCACGCCGGATGGGACCGCCGACTGAATCGGCCGGTGGCCGTGAAACTGCTGCACCGCACGCTGCTGCACGACGCCGACTCGCGGGCACGCTTCGGATTCGAGGCGACCGTCGCGGCGGCGCTCAATCACCCGAACATCGTGACGGTGCACGACAGCGGCGAGCACCACGGCGTCCCGTACCTCGTCATGGAGCAGCTGCCGGGCACCTCGCTGGCCGAGGCGATCGCGAGGGGCCCGATGCCCGTGCCCTACGTGCGTGCGGTGCTGGCCGACGTCCTCTCGGGACTCGCGGCAGCGCACGCCGCCGGCGTCCTGCATCGCGACGTGAAGCCGTCCAACGTCCTGTTCGGGCCCGTCGGGGAGGCGAAGCTCGCCGACTTCGGGATCGCCAAGTCGAACAGCGCGGACATCACGCGCGTCGGCCAGGTGGTCGGCACGATGGCGTACCTGAGCCCCGACCGCATCTCCGGCAAGCCCGCGTCGCCCGCCGACGACCTCTACGCCGTCGGTGCGATGGGCTACGAAGCCCTCACCGGCGCAATGGCATTCCCGCAGCAGGACCCGGTCCTTCTGCTCCGTGCCGTCGCGGAGCGCGACGTCGTCCCGCTCCGGGCGGCCCGTCCCGACGTCGACCCCGTGCTGCTCGGTGTGATCGAGCGTGCGATGTCACCGGACGCCTCGGTCCGGTTTCCCAGCGCCGACGCGATGCGCACGGCGCTGACCGCCGTCAGGCCTCCCACCCGGGTGCTCTCCTCGCCGGCCCCGCCACCGATGACGGGCGCGGTGCCGCCACCTCCGCCGCCGGACGGGCGCCGGAAGGTGTTGGCCGTCAGCGCCGTTGCCGCCGCCGTCCTCCTGGCACTCCTGCTGGTCGTCGTCGAGGCGACGACGTCGGAACCGGCGACCTCGGAGCCCACCCCGACGCCGACCACGTCGAGTGCCACGTCGTCGTCCGTCGTCCCCGTGTCGACGACACCCGCGGTGCTGGCCCCTCCGCCACCGCAGGGGCCGCCGGGTCCGGGTGAGCGGCCCGGGAACGGCAACGAGCGTCCCAAGAAGCCCAAGAAGGGTGAGGAGTGACGACGGTCGTTTGACGGCGGTGTCAACGGGGACTCGCCGGCGATGGCGACCACCGCGCACCGTCCCTCGTCCGATCTGAAGCCGTCGGCAGCCCCGGCGCTACTGCTGGGACTGGGTCTCGGCGGCTTCGTCGACGGCATCGTCCTGCACGAGATCCTGCAGTGGCATCACATCCTCAGCAGCGTGCCCGAACACCCGACCGACACGGTCGCGGGTCTCGAGGTGAACGTCCTCGCCGACGGCTTCTTCCACGTCGTCACCTGGCTCCTGGTGATGGCGGGAACCACGATGACGGTCGTCGCCTGGCGGAGCGGACGCCTCGCGCCGAGCTGGTCGTTCCACGTCGGGCTGCTACTGCTCGGGTGGGGGATCTTCAACGTCGTGGAAGGTCTGATCGATCACCAGATCCTGCGGATCCACCACGTACGCGACGACCTCGGTGGGCCGCTCGCGTGGGACATCGGCTTCCTGGTGTTCGGTCTGCTGCTGGTCATCGTGGGCTGGACGACGTATCGGCGCGACACCCGGAGGTGACGACAGACGTGGTACCCCCACCCGGGCTCGAACCGGGGACCTGCGGATTAAAAGTCCGTAGCTCTACCAACTGAGCTATAGGGGCGCGGTACTGAAGGATACTGGGCCACCCTCGTTTGAGGATTTGGGTGTCGGTACCCTAAGCTATCGAAGCTCCCAACGTCACCGCGTTGTGGGCGACCCCGAAGAGATTCGGCTTTGGCCCCCATCGTTTAGCGGCCTAGGACGCCGCCCTTTCACGGCGGTAGCACGGGTTCGAATCCCGTTGGGGGTACGACGCGACGGTGGTGACGCCGGAGCAGTAGTAACGCAGGAAAGCAAGGCCCTGTGGCGCAGTTGGTTAGCGCGCCGCCCTGTCACGGCGGAGGTCGCGGGTTCGAGTCCCGTCAGGGTCGCCATCATTGGCGAGGTACACCGGTGTGAGTCGGTGGCCTTCCGGCCAGGTAGCTCAGTTGGTACGAGCGTCCGCCTGAAAAGCGGAAGGTCGCCGGTTCGATCCCGGCCCTGGCCACCACGAACGTGGACGAAACGCGCTTTTCGTAGACGTCCACTCGCACTTCTCCGCCAAAAGGCGACTCTCGCGCGCGTCTAGCGACGTCTCTCCACGCGTCTGACCGTCACCGGGAACGTCGGCTCCTGAATCGAGTCGGCGCCACTCGCACCGCCGCCAGAACGTCCCGTCCCATGGGTCGTCGTACCAGCGGATCATCGTCGAGCACCTCGCCACGTGGCTGCACTCGCCGGCCGTGCATCTGCGGCACTCGATCACGTCTCGGATACTCCCACGGCCCGATCCCAGCATCCGTCGGTAGCATCTCCCCACAGTGAACGACAGCTTCCGCCAACGTCTGTTCGACGCCCTCGAGGAGTCGATCGCCGAGGACGGCTACGCGAAGACGACCATCGCCGACGTCGTGCGCCGGGCCCGGACGTCTCGCCGCACCTTCTACGAGCACTTCTCGAGCAAGGACGACTGCTTCGTCGCGCTGCTGACGGAGACGAACGCCGAGCAGATCCGGCAGATCACCGCGGCCGTCCGACCGGATGCACCCTGGGAGACCCAGGTGCGGCAGGCGATCGAGGCGTGGGTGGCGTCGATGGAGTCGCGACCCGCGCTGACGCTGAGCTGGATCCGCGACGTGCCCGCGCTGGGTACGTCGGCGCGGATGCTGCAGCGCGACGCCATGGAGCACTTCGTGGACATGGTGCAGGCACTCTCGAGTTCCGCCGGGTTCCTCGCCGGCGGCGGCGGACCCGTGTCGCGGCAGCGGATCATCATGCTGCTGGGTGGGTTACGCGAGTTGACGGCGATCACGGTCGAGGGCGGCGGACGCATGAGCGACGTCGCCGAGGAGGGCGTCGACGCGGCGATCGCGCTGGTCGGGCCACGAGCCTGACGCGGTACGTTACCGACATGGTCCGGCCCGCGCAGACCGCGCGCAGCGAGCGCACCCGTGAGGCGCTGCGCCGGGCCGCTCTGGTCCGCTTCCTCGGCCAGGGTGTCGAGGACACCTCCGCCGAGCAGATCGCCGCCGACGCCGGGGTCTCCCTGCGCACCTTTTACCGCCACTTCACGTCCAAGCACGATCTGCTGTTCGCCGACTACGACGCCGGCCTGGAGTGGTTCCGCGCCGCCCTGGCCGAGCAGTCGGGCGACGTGTCGCTGATCGAGTCGGTGCACGCCGCGGTGATGGCGGCGCCGTACGACGTCGACGCGGTGGCCAGGATCGCCGAGCTGCGCACCCAGGAACTCGACGCGGGTCGGATCGTGCGCCACGTGCGACAGGTGGAGGGTGAGTTCGCCGAGGCGGTCGAGGAGTTCCTGATCCGCACCGACCAGCCCGGTCACGGGACCGACGAGCGACTCCGGGTCACCGTCACCGCCCGCTGCGTGGCCGCGGCGGTGTTCGGCGCCATGGAGGTGTGGATGCTCGACCCCGACCGCTCGCTGTCCGAACTGGCGCGGCTCACCAGGACCGCGCTCGAGTCGGTCGCCGAGGGGTTCGACAGCACGCGCCGGTGAAGTTTCGTCATAATTGACAAAACCTGGGGCCCGTGCCAGCCTCGGCTGATGACGGACTTCGACGCCATCGTCGTCGGCGCGGGACACAACGGGCTCACCGCGGCGACGCTGCTGCAGCGGGCCGGCCTGCGCACGCTGTGCCTGGACGCCAAGCTCTACGCCGGGGGCATGGCCTCGACCGTCGAACTGTTCGACGGCTTCAAGTTCGAGATCGCGGGCTCCGTGCAGATTCCGACCTCGGCCGTCGTAAGCCGGGAACTTGGGCTCGACCAGTTGCCGACCGTCGACCTCGACGTGATGTCGGTGTCGATGCGGGGGATCGGCGACGAACCGCTGATCTACTACACGGATCCGATGAAGCTGATGACCCATCTCGACGAGGTGCACGGCGCGGAGGCCGTGATGGGGATGGCCGGTTTGATGGCCTGGTGTCAGGCGCCGACGCGGGCGCTGGGCCGGTTCGACGCGGGGGCGCCGCCGAAGACCCTCGACGAGATGTACGCCTGCGCCACCAACGAATTCGAGCGGTCGACGATCACCGACCTACTCTTCGGCTCGGTCACCGACGTCCTCGACCGCTACCTGCCGGACCGCGAGAAGCACGGCGCGCTGCGCGGCATGCTGTCCCTGCTGGCGGTCAACACCACCTACCGCGGGCCCGCGACGCCCGGCACCGCCGCCGCCCTCGCGTACGGGTTCGCCGTGCCCGACGAGAACGCGCTGCTGGTCAAGAAACTCCGCGGCGGGATCGGCGCGCTCACGTCGCACCTGTGCGAGACGTTCACGTCCCAGGGCGGTGAGATACGACTGCGCAGCAGGGTCGACGAGATCACCGTCGCCGACGGCCGGGTGAGCGGTGTCCGCCTGGACGACGGGTCGGTGATCTCGGCACCCGTCGTCGTGTCCGGCATTGCGCCCGACCTCGCGATCACCAAGCTGCTCGACCCCGCCGCGCTACCGGGCGAGGTGCGCGAGAGGTTCGGCCGCGTCGACCACCGCGGCAGCTACCTGCAGATGCACTTCGCACTCGACGGGATCCCCGAGTTCGCCGCGCCCTACGAGGTGCTCAACGATCCTGCGATGCAGTCGAACATCGGGATCTTCAGCACCCCCGAGGAACTGCAGCAGCAGTGGGAGGACTGTCGCCGTGGCATCGTCCCGGCAGATCCGGCGATCGCGCTGCAGATCCCGTCGGTCAACGACCCCGGTCTCGCACCGCCGGGCAAGCACGCGGCGTCGGCGTTCTCGCTGTGGTTCCCCATCCAGGAGGCGCACGCCGACGGTGCGTCGAGCTACGGCGACATGAAGGTCGAGATGGGCCGACGGGTGATCGAGAAGATCACCCGCCTGGCGCCGGACTTCGAGTCGAAGATCATGCGGCACACCACGTTCACACCGAAGCACATGGGCACGATGTTCGGCGCGCCCGGCGGCGACTACTGCCACGGGCTCATCCATCCGGACCAGATCGGCATCAACCGTCCGGGGCCGAGGGGCTACGTCGACCAACCGATTCCCCTGCCGGGCCTGTACCTCGGGAGCGCCGGATGTCACGGGGGGCCCGGCATCACGTTCATCCCCGGCTACAACGCCGCCCAGGCGGTGCTGGCCGACGCCGGCTGACGGGCGCGCTAGGACGACACCGGGGTGTCGTCGGGCTCGGACACCGTCAGCACCGCCTCGGCCACGTACGGGTCCTGCTCGAGGCGGTGCTCCAAGTCCCGCAGCGTCTTCGCCACCGACGACTCCACGGCGTCGCCCTGCAGGTCGACGCTGGCGATGACGAAGAGCCGCTTCGGGCCGATGAACTCGGGCCGCAGGAAGCGGACCTCCGCTACCTCCGGGAATCCGCCGAGCCGGGTGACGAGGGCTTCGCGGATGCGGGGTGAGCCGGGCTCGCCGGTGAGGAACTGGCGGTTGCGGTCTATCAGGATCACCGCGACCACTCCGAGCAGCACGCCCACCAGGATCGAACCCACCGCATCCCACACCGCCGACCCGGTCAGCTCGTGCAGCAGCAGGCCGGAGAATGCAATGACGATGCCGATCAGCGCGGCGCTGTCCTCGGCGAACACCGCTCGTACCGTGGGGTCGGAGGTGGCGAGCGCGTAGTCCAGGACATCGCTGTCGAAAGTGGTTGCCTCGCGCCGTAATTGGCGGGTGGCCTGCAGGAGTGACGTACCCTCCAGCACGAACGCGACGGCGAGCACCACGTAGGCCAGCAGATAGTTCTCCGAGGCCGACTCGGAACCGTGCAGCAGTTCGGTGACGCCTCGCCAGATCGACACCGCGGCGCCCACCACGAACAGACCCACCGCGGCGAGCAGTGACCAGACGTAGGTCTCCCGGCCGTAGCCGAGTGGCCGTCGTTCGTCGGCGGCGCGCGTCCCGCGGCGGTTGGCGATCAGCAGGAACACCTCGTTGCCGGTGTCGGCCCAGGAGTGCGCGGCCTCGGCGGTCATCGACGCCGACCCCGACACCATCGCGGCGACCGTCTTGGCGATCGCGATGACGAGGTTGGCGCCGAAGGCGATGATGACGGTGAGCGTGCTCTCACCACCGGCCTTCACCATGGTGTCAGTCGGCGCGATTCTGCAGCCGTGCCATCCAGTCGCCCGGCACCCGGTCGTGCGGGCCGGGCACGGTCTGCGCCTCGGGATGGCTCTGCGGCGCCGCGAGGTCCGGACCCTCGTAGTACCCGTCGGTGGAGTAGTCCCAGAACCAGTCCTCGCCCGGCTCGAACGACTGGATGATCGGATGCCCCGAACTGCGCCAGTGTGCGGCGGCATGGCGGGACAGCGAGTCGTCGCAGCACCCGACGTGTCCGCAGGCCGCGCACCGGCGCAGGTGGAACCACCAGCCGCCCGCGGCGTCGCAATCGACGCAGCCGGAGCCGCTCGGCGGGACGGAGGGATCGATCGGGTCGCTCATGGGTCGAAGCCTATCCGAGATCCCTTGCCTCACTTCTTCTCGCGCCACGCCCGCTCGAACGGCAGCCGCCACGCGTTCGGCGCGACGAGCTGGTGGATCGCGTTCGGGCCCCACGTGCCGGGCTGGTACTGCTTGACCGGCGGCGGATCGTCGAGCAGCTGCATCGACCGGTCCCAGAGGCTCTCGATGCCCTCGGCGGTGGTGAACAGCGTGTGGTCGCCGCGCATGGCGTCGAGGATGAGGCGCTCGTACGCCTCGAGCACGTCACCCACGTTCTCCGTCTCCTGAGTGGAGAACTGCATCGACATCTTGTCGAGCTTCATGCCGGGCCCGGGCCGCTTCCCGTAGAAGGACAGCGAGACCTTGGACGCGTCGGCCAGGTCGAACGTCAGGTGGTCCGGCCCTTGGGAACCGACGCCCGACCCGGCCGGGAACATCGTGCGGGGCGCTTCCTTGAAGGCGATCGAGATGATGCGCATGCCCTCGGCCAGCTTCTTGCCGGTGCGCAGGTAGATCGGCACCCCGGCCCAGCGCCAGTTGTCGATGCCCACCTTCAGCGCGATGAAGGTCTCGGTGTCCGAGTCCCGGGCGACGCCCTCCTCATTGCGGTAGCCGGCGTACTGCCCGCGCACGACGTCCGAACACTGGATCGGCAGCATCGACCGGAAGACCTTGTTCTTCTCCTCGCTGATCGCGCGCGGCTCGAGTGCAGTCGGCGGTTCCATCACCACGAACGCCATCACCTGGAAGAGGTGCGTGACCACCATGTCCTTGTAGGCGCCGGTGCTCTCGTAGAAGTTCGCGCGCTGATCCAGCCCGAGGGTCTCGGGGATGTCGATCTGGATGTGGTCGATGAAGTTGCGGTTCCAGATCGGCTCGAACAGGCCGTTGGCGAAGCGGAACGCCAGGATGTTCTGCGCGGCCTCCTTGCCCAGGAAGTGGTCGATGCGGAAGATCTGGCGCTCGCGGAACGTCTCGTGCACGAAGTCGTTGAGTTCGATGGCGCTCGCCAGGTCGGTGCCGAACGGCTTCTCCATCACCACCCGGGAGCGGTCGACGAGTTTTGCGTCGCGCAACATCGTGATGACCGCGCGCGCCGCCTTGGGCGGTACCGAGAGGTAGTGCAGCCGTTGCACTTCCGCGGTCATGCCTGCGGCGACGTCGACCTCGGAGGAGAGTTCGGCCTCGGCGGCCGCCACTGCCTCCGCCAACGCCTCCGGCCCGGCGCCCTGCGGGACGTAGGTGATCCGGGAGGCGAAGTCGTCCCACTGCGCGTCGGTCAGCTTGTGGGTGCCGAACGCGTCGACGGCCTCCCTCGTCAGCTCCCGGAACTCGTCGGGCGACAGGTCCTCGAGCGACGTCCCCACCACCCGGATCTTCGGTGCGAGCGAGGACAGCACCAGATATGCCATGCCGGGCAGCAGTTTGCGCTTCGCCAGGTCGCCGGTCGCGCCGAACAGGACGATGACGTGCGGCGCCAGCGCCGCCTCGTCACGGCGGTTGGGACGGGCACCCGGCGCGGGGTAGGCGATGGTCTGCGCGCCGCTCTGCGCGATTGGCTGCTCGGGCTGCTCTACCTCGTTGGTGGCCACGCCCCCGATGCTTCCACCGCTTGGTGAACTGCGCATGGCAGCCGAAGAATTCGCCACGGTCACCCAAAGCCGCGAATGTCCGCCCGCACGTGGCTACTGTCTCGGCATGGCAGTCAGCGACTCACGTGAAGTCACCATCGACGCGACCCCCGAGGAAATCCTGGACGTGATCGCCGACGTCAAGACGGCGCCGGACTGGTCGTCGCAGCACCAGGGCGCGGAGATCCTCGAGGAGGACGCCGACGGCCGGCCCAGCAAGGTCAAGATCAAGCTGAAGACGATGGGCATCACCGACGAGCAGGTCGTGCAGTACTCGTGGACGGATACCAGCGCGAGCTGGACGCTCGTCAGCTCGGGACAGCTGAAGACGCAGGACGCCAGCTACACGCTGACCCCGGACGGTGCCAAGACCAAGGTGCGCTTCGAGATCACCGTCGACCCGTCGGTGCCCATCCCCGGCTTCGTGTTGAAGCGCGCCATGAAGGGTGGCCTCGAGGCCGCGACCGACGGGCTGCGCAAGCAGGTCATGAAGGTCAAGAAGGGTTGAGCGGGGGTCCCCTGGCCGGGGTGCGGGTCGTCGAACTGGGCGGCATCGGACCCGGGCCGCACGCGGCGATGATCCTGGCCGACCTGGGTGCGGACGTGGTCCGCGTGCGCAGGCCGGGCGGGCTGACGATGCCCGCCGAGGACGTCGATCTCCTGCACCGTGGCAAGCGCATCGTCGACCTCGACGTGAAGAAGGATCCCCAGGCGCTGCTCGACCTCGCCGCCAAGGCCGACGTGCTGCTGGACTGCTTCCGGCCCGGCACCTGCGAACGGCTCGGCGTAGGACCCGAGCAGTGCGCGGCTGTGAACCCGCGGCTGATCTTCGCCCGCATCACGGGCTGGGGCCAGGACGGCCCGATGGCCACGCAGGCGGGCCACGACATCAACTACCTGTCGCAGACCGGCGCGCTCAGCGCGATCGGCTACCGGGACCGGCCGCCGGTCGCGCCGCTGAACCTGGTGGCCGACTTCGGCGGCGGCTCGATGTTCGTGCTGCTCGGCATCGTCAGCGCGCTCTACGAGCGGGAGCGATCCGGCACGGGGCAGGTGATCGACGCCGCGATGGTCGACGGCGTGAGCATCCTGGCGCAGATGATGTGGACGATGAAGTCGACCGGGTCGCTGCAGGACCGGCGGGAGTCCTTCCTGCTCGACGGCGGCGCGCCCTACTACCGGACCTACGAGACCTCCGACGGGCAGTACGTGGCCGTCGGCGCGATCGAGCCGCAGTTCTTCGCCCAGTTGGTCAGTGGCCTCGGTCTGTCGCCCGACGAGGTGCCCAACCAGTTCGACCTCGGCCGCTACGACGAGATGCGCGAGACCTTCGCGCAGCGGTTCGCCACCCGGACCCGCGCCGAGTGGACCGAGGTCTTCGGCGGCACCGACGCGTGCGTGACGCCCGTGCTGACGTGGACCGAGGCGGCCCTCGACGAACACCTCCTCGCGCGGGGCACCGTGGTGACCGCCAACGGCGTCGACCAGGCCGCCCCCGCACCCCGGTTCTCCCGGACGCCCGCCGGCCCGCCGGCGTCACCACCGTCGGAGACCACCCCGCTCGACCGGGTCGGCTGGTGACGTTCAGTTAGCTGGCTGAAGTGTTGCGCGAGGCTGGGGGGATGGCTACCGTAGCTCCATGGCGGTCAGAGCCTTCCGGGAAGTGGTGTTCGACGCCGCGCCCGAGGCGATCCTCGATGCCCTCGCGGACATCGAGGACGTGCCGTCGTGGTCGACGCTGCACCGGGAGGCCGAAGTCCTCGACCGGCATCCGGACGGCAGACCGCATCACGTCAGGGCCACGCTGAAGATCATGGGCGTCACCGACCGCGAGGTGCTCGAGTACCACTGGGGTGACGACTGGGTGGTCTGGGACGCGGCCGACACCTTCCAGCAGCGCGGTCAGCACGGCGAGTACAACCTCACCCGCGAGGGCGACCAGACGCGCGTTCGGTTCGACATCATCATCGACGTCGCCGCTCCCGTGCCGGCCTTCCTGATGAGACGCGCGAAGAAGATGGTGCTCGACGTGGCCGTCGACCGACTGCGCTGCCGCGTCACGCGTAATCACGGCTGAGATCGGATCACCGTGATCCGTAGGGAATGGGTCGCGGTCGACGGCGGGTTGTCCGCTACATGCCCACAGGAGTAGTGCTCCACCGCAGCGAGACCACCACCAACGCCGTCGACGACTTCGTCGAGCAGGCCCGTCAGGCATGGGACGTGGGTGTCCGCCAGGTCTGGGTGGCCCAGCAGTTCGACCACGACGCCATCACGCTGGCCGCCCTGATCGGTGCCGCCGTACCCGGTCTGGGCGTCGGCACGTTCGTCGTCCCGATCAACCCCCGGCACCCGCTGATCGTCGCCTCCCAGGCACAGACGGCGCAGGCGGCGTCGCACGGGAACTTCAGCCTGGGCCTCGGGCTGGGCTCGCACGGGCCGGAGCGCCAGGCCTTCGGCACGGCGTGGCCCAACACCATCGCGCGGCTGCGGGAGCACCTGACGATCCTCCGGTCGATCGTCGACACCCGCGCGGTCGACTTCCACGGCGACGAGTTGACCGCGGCCCCCGAGTGGACCGTCAGCCTGCCCGGCGGGACACCGCTGCCCATCTACGTGGCCGCGATGGGCCCCAAGGCGCTCGAGGTGGCCGGTCAGTTGGCCGACGGCACGCTGCCCTACCTCGCCGGTCCCCGCACGATCGGCGAGTTCATCGCGCCGACGATCACCGCCGCCGCCACCGCGGCTGGCAGGGGTGAGCCGCGCGTCGTCGCGGCGGTGCCGGTGCTGGTGACCGACGACGTCGAGGAGGGACGCGAGGCGGCCGCGGAGGCGCTGAACTTCTACGCCGCGATCCCCTCCTACCAGAAGGTGATCGCGCGCGAGGGCGTGGAGTCGATCGTCGAGCTGGCCGCGGTGGGCGATGCCGAATCCGTTGTCCGGCAACTGCGTCGCTACCTCGACGCCGGGGCGACCGACGTGGTGTTGAGCCCGCTGCGCGGCGTTGACGCCGACCGCGGGCGGCTGTGGGACGTCGCCGCGGCGCTGTAGTGGTGGGGGCTAGCCGGTAGTCGGACCTGGGTGCCAGCGGCGACGCGGTGGGGGCGTCCGCGCGAGATGGTGGAGGGGTCGGGTCACGGGGATCCGGCGCTCACTCACCGGAGGTCCGCCATGAAGAACCTACTCGCCAGCGTCGCCACCGCCGGATTCGTCTTCGCGGCCGGAATGAGCCTGGCCGCACCGGCTCTCGCGGACCCACTGGCCGGCGGATCGGCCGCGGACGCCGTCAGCAGCCTGCAGTCGCGCGGCTACGACGTCCGGGTGCAGGGTGACACCGAGGCGCCGCTGTCGGAGTGCACGGCCACCCAGATCAGTGGACTGTCGGGCACCAATTCGGCGGGCCAGGGCGGCGTACCCAAGGGGTCGACGGTCTACGTGACCGTGGCGTGCGACGACGACTACGACGAGTGATCGCGCAGCACCTGGAGTCGGCGGATCGCCTCGTCCATCGTCTCGTCGCGCTTGCAAAAGGCGAATCGCACCAGGTGCTTCCACTCGTCGGCGTGCGCCGCGGCCGGGTCGCAGAACGCCGACATCGGGATCGCCGCCACCCCGGCACGCTCGGGTAATTCGGCGCAGAACGTCGCGCTGTCGGCGAAGCCGAGCGGACGCGGGTCGGCGCACAGGAAGTAGGTGCCGTGGCTGTCGTGCACGTCGAAGCCGATGTCGGTCAGCGCCGACGCAAGGGTGTCGCGTCTGGTCTGGAACGATTCGCGCAGCGTCGCGACCCATCCGTCCTCGTCGTTGAGCGCCCTGGCCACGGCGGGCTGGAACGGCGCACCGCCGACGTAGCTGAGGTACTGCTTGGCCGCGCGGACTCCCGCGATGAGTTCGGCGGGGCCGCACGCCCATCCGATCTTCCAGCCCGTGACGTTGAACATCTTCGCCGCGCTGGAGACCGTGATGGTGCGTTCGGCCATGCCGGGGTAGGTCGCCAGCGGAACGTGGCGGTGGCCGTCGAAGGTCAGCGTCTCGTACACCTCGTCGGCGATCACCAGCAGGTCGTTCTCGACGGCGATGCGTGCGATGCCCGCCAGTTCCGCGTCACCGGCCACCATGCCCGTCGGGTTGTGCGGCGAGTTGACGATGAGGGCCTTGGTCCGGGGTGTCACGGCGGCACGCAATGCGTCGACGTCGATGGCGAACCCGCGTCCGTCGCGCACCATCGGGACGGCCACCCGGTGACATCCGGCCATCGCGATCACGGGGGAGTACGAGTCGTAGAACGGTTCGACCAGGAGTATCTCGGACCCGGGTTCGACGAGCCCGATGACCGACGCTGCGATTGCCTCGGTCGCGCCCACCGTCACCAGTATCTCGGTGTCGGGGTCGTACTCGACGCCGTAGAGGCGGCTGCGTTGCGCCGCGATGGCCTCCCGCAGCGGCGGGATGCCGAGGCCCGGTGGGTACTGGTTCACGCCGTCGGCGATCGCCTCCTGCGCCGTCTTCAGCATGTCGGCGGGGCCGTCCTCGTCCGGGAACCCCTGGCCGAGGTTCACCGCGCCGATCCGCGCCGCGAGGGCCGACATCTCGGCGAAGATCGTCACCGCGTAGGGCCGGAGCCGTTGCACCGTCATGACAGTCGAGCCTAGGCCCCGGCGAAGTCGGGCGGCACCACCCGCAGCTTGGCTGCGATCCTTGCCAGCGAGCGTTGATCGGCGACGGTGAGTGGATCGAGCACCAGTTCGCGCACGGCGTTCAGGTGGATCGGGGCCGCCTCGACAACGAGAGCAAGGCCGGCGTCGGTGAGCGTCGCGATGGTGTAGCGGCCGTCGTCGGGGTCGGGTGAGCGGGTCATCCAGCCCCGCTGCTCGAATCGCTTGACGACGTTGGACAGCCGCGACAGGGAGCCGTTGGCGAGGAATGCCAACTCGCTCATGCGCATTCGGCGGTCCGGGGCCTCGGACACGTGACTCAGCGTCAGATACTCGAACAGCGTGAGGTCGACCTGGCGCAGTGGCGCCTCGAGCATGCGCGGCAGTAGCAGCATCAGGGAGACGAGGCCCGTCCACGCCTCCTTCTCGCTGGCGCTGAGCCACTGCGGTTGGTCCGTACCTGCCATCCCCGTACTTTAGCGACACCGTCGATCACTTTACGCGTGAAGTGATTTAGTGCTACGTTGACTTCATGAATGAAGTAATCAACGACACCGACGTCCAGTTCTACGTGACCCCGGGATACGGCGACTACATGCGAGAGAACCTGCACTACAGCCAGGCGGTCCGGATCGGGAACCGGATCGAGACCTCGGGCCAGGGCGGCTGGGACGACGACATCGTCTTCCCGGAGTCCCTCGACGAGGAGATCGTGCGCGCCTTCGACAACGTCGAACGCACGCTCGCCACCGCCGGCGCCACCTGGCGCGACGTCGTCGCGGTGAACTCCTACCACGTCGCCGCCGAGCAGGGCACCATCGGCGATGCCCACAACCGCGTGATGGTCGACCAGTTCCGCACCCGGATGCCCGACAGGGCACCGATCTGGACGCAGACCGGGGTCACCGTGCTCGGGGCGGTCGGGATGCGCGTCGAGATCCGCGTCACCGCCGTCGTCGCGCAGTCCTGAAACACGTTGCACGACGAACGTTCTGGTCGAGTGGTCTCGGGCCGGCGGCGCCCGGGGGAATGAACCGGGCCCCCGGCGCGCTGGAGATCAGCATGACGTTCACGCTCGCGGCCGATGCGGCCCTCCTGAAGCCCACTCGAATCGGCGAGACCGCCGTCGACAACAGGATCTTCATGGCGCCGTTGACGCGGTCGCGTGCCCAGGCAGACGGCACGCCGTCCGACCTCGCTGCCCAGTACTACTCGCAGCGTGCCGGGGCCGGTCTGATCATCTCCGAGGCGACGGCCGTCTCCAAGGAGTCCAACGGCGCGTACCTGAACACCCCGGGCATCTACACCGACGGGCACCAGGCGAAGTGGGCCGAGATCGCCGCCGCCGTGCACGACGGCGGTGGCCGGATGTTCGTGCAGCTGTGGCACGTGGGCCGGATGGGCCACCCCGACATCGGCGGCGTGGAGACGGTGGGTCCGTCGGCCATCGCGGCGGACGCCGTGACGCACACCCCGTCCGGCAAGCAGTCGCTACCGGTTCCGCGTGCGCTGGCGACCGCCGAGATCGCCCCCATCGTCGCGGACTTCCGCCGCGCCGCGCGGCGCGCGATCGACGCCGGCATGGACGGCGTGGAGATCCACTCCGCCAACGGGTACCTGCTGCACGAGTTCCTCTCCGACGTCGTCAACCAGCGCACCGACGCCTACGGTGGCTCACCCGAGAACCGGGCGCGCCTGACCGCCGAGGTGGTCGAAGCCGTCGCCGACGAGATCGGGGCCGGTCGGGTCGGACTGCGCATCTCGCCCGGGAACTCCGCCGGTGACATGCGGGAGGTCGACACGGTCGGCGCCTACGAGGCGCTTCTCGAGCGGATCGCGCCGCTGGGCCTGGCCTACCTGCACGTCCTGATCGAGCCGTCGTCGGCCGAGTTCGGCGTGATCCGCGCGGTGTGGGAGGGCAACCTCGTGCTCAACACCGGCCGCGAGGTCGACACGGACTTCTGCCAGATGGAGTCGCTGGCCGGCTGGGGTGCCATCACCGCCGCGGCGATCGGCCGGGCGTTCCTGGCCAACCCCGACCTCATCGACCGGCTCGTCCTCGGCGCCGACCTGAACGAACCCGACGTGGCGACCTTCTACGCCCCCGGCCCCGCCGGCTACGTCGACTACCCGACGCTGGCGGAGGCGGAGCAGCCCCAGTCCGCGTAGGCCTCTCTCGCGAGCAGTCGTGAACTCCCCTGTTTCCTGGCGAAACAGGGGAGTTCGCGTCTGTTGGCGAGATGGGGTGACCCGAACGCATCGCCGAACGTGACGCCACTGCGAAGAATCCGCGCGATCTTCGCCGTGGCGTCACGTTCGTCCGGGCACTGCGCCGCAGGTCGCTGGGCAAGCGCCCAACCAACGGGTTGGGCGAGGCTGCTAGGCTCGCATCGCGAGGATCATCCTCCACGCTGGGCTTCTGTAGTAGGGGAAGTCTGCGTATCCATACACCCCAGGACCTGGAGAGTCAGACATGTCCGAAGAAGCCTTCATCTATGAGGCGATCCGCACGCCGCGCGGCAAGCAGCGCAACGGAGCCCTCAACGAGATCAAGCCCGTCAACCTCGTCGTCGGCCTGATCGACGAACTGCGCACCCGCCACCCCGATCTCGACGAGAACCTGATCAGCGACCTGATCCTCGGCGTCGTCTCGCCCGTCGGCGACCAGGGCGGCGACATCGCCCGCACCGCCGCGCTGGTCGCGAAGCTCCCCGAGACCACCGGTGGATTCCAGCTCAACCGCTTCTGCGCGTCGGGCCTCGAGGCCGTCAACACCGCCGCTCAGAAGGTCCGCTCCGGCTGGGACGACCTGGTGCTCGCCGGCGGCGTCGAGTCGATGAGCCGCGTCCCCATGGGTTCCGACGGCGGCGCATGGGCCACCGACCCCGAGACCAACTACCGCATCGGCTTCGTCCCGCAGGGCATCGGCGCCGACCTGATCGCCACCATCGAGGGCTTCACCCGCGACGACGTCGACGCCTACGCGCTGCGCAGCCAGGAGAAGGCCGCGGCCGCATGGTCGGGCGGCTACTTCGCCAAGTCCGTCATCCCCGTGAAGGACCAGAACGGCCTCGTCGTCCTGGACCACGACGAGCACATGCGCCCCGACTCCAGCCTCGAGGGCCTCGCCAAGCTGAAGACCGCCTTCGACGCCGTCGGTCAGATGGGCGGCTTCGACGACGTGGCGCTGCAGAAGTACCACTACGTCGAGCGCATCAACCACGTGCACACCGGCGGCAACAGCTCCGGCATCGTCGACGGCGCCGCACTGGTGCTCGTCGGCAGCGAGAAGGCAGGACAGTCGCAGAACCTGACGCCGCGCGCCCGCATCGTGGCCACCGCCACCAGCGGCGCCGACCCCGTCATCATGCTGACCGGCCCGACGCCCGCCACCAAGAAGGTGCTGGACCGTGCCGGCCTGACGGTCGACGACATCGACCTGTTCGAACTCAACGAGGCCTTCGCCTCGGTGGTGCTCAAGTTCCAGAAGGACCTGAACATCCCCGACGAGAAGCTCAACGTCAACGGTGGCGCCATCGCGATGGGCCACCCGCTCGGCGCCACCGGCGCCATGATCACCGGAACCATGGTCGACGAGCTCGAGCGTCGGGGTGCGCGCCGCGCGCTCGTCACGCTGTGCATCGGCGGCGGCATGGGCGTCGCGACCATCATCGAGAGGGTGTAAGGCCATGGCAGAGAACACCATTCAGTGGGAGCAGGATGCCGACGGCATCGTCACCCTGACGCTGGACGACCCCACCGGGTCGGCCAACGTGATGAACGAGCACTACCAGGAGTCCATGCACAACGCCGTCGAACGGCTTGCGGCGGAGAAGGACTCGATCACCGGCGTCGTCATCACCAGCGCGAAGAAGACCTTCTTCGCCGGTGGCGACCTCAAGGGCATGATCAACCTGGGCCCCGAGAACGCCGCCGAGGCGTTCGAGATGGTCGAGGCCGTCAAGCGTGACCTGCGTGCGCTCGAGACGCTGGGCAAGCCCGTCGTGGCCGCGGTCAACGGTGCGGCCCTCGGCGGCGGCCTGGAGATCGCCCTCGCGTGTCACCACCGCATCGCGGCCGACGTCAAGGGCAGCCAGATCGGCCTGCCCGAGGTCACCCTGGGTCTGCTGCCCGGCGGTGGCGGCGTCACCCGCACCGTGCGCATGTTCGGCATCCAGAAGGCCTTCATGGAGATCCTGAGCCAGGGCACGCGCTTCAAGCCGGCCAAGGCCAAGGAGACCGGTCTGGTCGACGACCTCGTCGGTTCCGTCGAGGAGCTGGTGCCCGCAGCGAAGGCGTGGATCAAGGCCAACCCCGAGAGCCACACCCAGCCGTGGGATGCCAAGGGCTACAAGATGCCCGGCGGCACCCCCGCGTCGCCCGGCCTGGCCGGCATCCTGCCGTCGTTCCCAGCCCTGCTCAAGAAGCAGCTCAAGGGTGCGCCGATGCCGGCGCCGCGCGCGATCCTCGACGCGGCCGTCGAGGGTGCGCAGGTCGACTTCGACACCGCGAGCCGCATCGAGAGCCGCTACTTCACGCAGCTCGTCACCGGCCAGGTCGCGAAGAACATGATCCAGGCGTTCTTCCTGGACCTGCAGTACATCAACTCGGGTGGGTCACGTCCCGACGGCATCGGCAAGACCCCGATCACCAAGATCGGCGTCCTCGGCGCGGGCATGATGGGCGCGGGCATCGCGTACGTCTCGGCCAAGGCCGGGTTCGACGTCGTCCTCAAGGACGTCAGCATCGAGGCCGCCGAGAAGGGCAAGAACTACTCGGAGAAGATCGAGGCCAAGGCGCTCGAGCGCGGACGCACCACCCAGGAGAAGTCCGACGCGCTGCTGGCCCGCATCACGCCCAGCGCCGACCCGGCCGACTTCCAGGGCGTCGACTTCGTCATCGAGGCGGTGTTCGAGTCGGTCGAGTTGAAGCACCAGGTGTTCCAGGAGATCGAGGACATCGTGGAGCCCAACGCGCTGCTGGGGTCGAACACCTCGACGCTGCCCATCACCGGTCTCGCGGCCGGGGTGAAGCGCCAGGACGACTTCATCGGCATCCACTTCTTCTCGCCGGTCGACAAGATGCCGCTGGTCGAGATCATCAGGGGCGAGAAGACGTCCGACGAGGCGCTGGCCCGCGTGTTCGACTACACCCTGGCCATCGGCAAGACGCCGATCGTGGTGAACGACAGCCGCGGCTTCTTCACCAGCCGCGTCATCGGCACGTTCGTCAACGAGGCGCTGGCGATGCTGGGCGAGGGCGTCGTCCCGGCCAGCATCGAGCAGGCGGGTTCGCAGGCCGGCTACCCGGCGCCGCCGCTGCAGCTGTCCGACGAGCTGAACCTCGAACTGATGCACAAGATCGCGGTCGCCAGCCGCAAGGGCATCGAGGACGCGGGCGGCACGTACGAGCCGCACCCGGCCGAGGCGGTCGTCGAGAAGATGATCGAACTCGAGCGTCCGTCGCGGCTCAAGGGCGCGGGCTTCTACGATTACGTCGACGGCAAGCGCGTCGGCCTGTGGGAGGGGCTGAAGGACACCTTCAACTCCGGCACCGCGTCGATTCCGTTGCAGGACATGATCGATCGCATGCTGTTCGCCGAGGCGCTCGAGACGCAGAAGTGCATCGACGAGGGTGTGCTCACGTCGACCGCGGACGCGAACATCGGCTCGATCATGGGCATCGGCTTCCCGCCCTACACCGGCGGTAGCGCGCAGTTCATCGTCGGCTACGAGGGTGCCGGCGGCGTCGGCAAGGCGGCCTTCGTGGCCCGTGCCAAGGACCTGGCCGAGAAGTACGGCGAGCGGTTCACCCCGCCCGCCTCGCTCACCAGCTAGTCGGACACCCGAAGAGCCCCGAATCCGTCACGGATTCGGGGCTTTTCGCCGTCCGCCCCTAGAACGAGCCCATGTCCGCCGACAACCAGTGCTCGGGCGTCATGAAGATCGCGACGTGTTCGCCGAGGTTGTCCTTCGCGAACTGCAGGTAGCGCTCGGCGGCCTCGCCGTCGAGATAGCGGCGGGTGACCTCCTCCATCTGCGCGTCGGTGCCGGGCTCGATGCGGCTGACCGGGCCGTCCACCGCGACGTACCGCGTGGTCGGCTCCACCCGGTCGATCATCAGCGAGAAGTACCCCGCCGCCTCGATCAGGCGGTGCTTGCGCGAACCCGCACCCGTCAGCACCCACAGCTCGCCGCCGGGGGAGTACTGGTACCAGATGGGGAGCGTCAGCGGTCCACGGTTGGCGCCCGCCGACACCGACAGCGCACCGACGTGCTGGGGTTCGGCCAGGAAGGCCTCGCGATCGTCCTTGTTGAGTGCCATGACGTCAGGCTAGCCACGGCGGGTGAGCGCACGGGTCAGTTCTCGCCGTCGAGGTAGGCGTCGGTGACGCTGACGACGTCCACGATGCCGTTGGCGAGCACGCCCGCGATGAATCCGGCGATCGCCCCACCGATCACCGGCATCCGCACGTCCACCACGGCCGTGCCGACCAGCCGGGTGCCGGTGACGGCACGCCGAAGCGTCACCGACCCGTGGCCGGAGATGGGCGTCCGGGGGGCGTCCACGGCGATCGAGCAGCGGACCACGTCACCGTCGAGCGCCGACCACTCCTCGCGCTGGACGACGTGCAGCGTCCCCACCCGCAGGCGCCGCAACGGACCGGGCAGATCGTCGCCGCCGAAGCGCATCGACATCTGCATGGTCGTGGTGCCGTCGCCGGCGGTGCTCAGCTCGTCGAGTGTGGGCGCGCCGCCCGCGACGAACGCCAGCCTGGCCTGCCAGTAGTCGGCGTCGTCGAACGCCGCACGGATGCGGTCGATGCCGTACGGGGATTCGGCGGACAGCTCGAGGGTGCGCTGCACGGCCCGGTCAGATGAACGGGATTCCCGGGGTCAGATCGGGTGGCGGGGGAAGGCCCAGCGGGTTCAGCGGGTTGATCGCCGGTGGCGGGGGCAGTCCGAGCGGGTTCAGCGGGTTGATCGCAGGCGGCGGCGGGAGTTGCGGCCCGGGCAGCTGGCTGAGTGCCGCCGCACCACCGAGCAGGGTGCCGACACCGAGGTCGGGGGTCAGCTGCAGGTTCGGCACCACCTGCAGTCCGACGCTGGGCAGCGCCAGGGTGGGGTTGACCTCGCCCAGCGGCAGACCCGAGATGCCGCCGAGACCGTCGGGGGTGCCGAGGCCCGCCAGCGACGGCGGCGGAGGTAGCGCTTGCAACTGCTTGCTGATGCCGTCGAGCAGCGACACGCAGCGGCCGTTCTCGGCGTCGACGATCTGGCCGTCGGTGCAGGAGACGCTCTGCGACGCGGCCGAACCGTTGCCGCCGCACGGCTGGACGCCAGCGCAGTCGTCGGCCGAACCGATCGCGGGCGTGACGACGGTGGAGAAGGCGAGGGGGGCCATGACCAGCGCGGAACCCGACAGAAGTGTGAACAGAATCCGGTTCGTGCGTGCCGTCATGAGAATCCCTAGAAATATCGTCGCGCGCAGTGAATCCGTGCACGACGAGTGTAGACAATCTTTCGCCTCGCGGGCATGACCGAAGGAACCGGGAACCAATGACGGCGGGACCGTCGACGGTGGCCCGGTCCCGGCCTAGAGTGGGGCCTCGTGCGCTTCGGACTCTTCATTCCGCAGGGTTGGCGACTCGACCTCGTCGACATCCCACCAGCGAGCCAGTGGGAGGTGATGCGCGACCTCGCGGCCTACGCCGACGGCAGCGCCTGGGACTCCCTTTGGGTGTACGACCACTTCCACACCGTGCCGGTCCCGACCGACGAGGCGACCCACGAGGCGTGGTCCCTGATGTCGGCGTACGCGGCGACCACCTCGCGGATCAAGCTCGGTCAGATGTGCACCGCCATGAGCTACCGCAATCCGGTGTACCTGGCGAAGGTCGCAGCGACGGCGGACATCATCTCGGGCGGCCGGGTGCAGATGGGCATCGGAGGCGGCTGGTACGAGCACGAATGGCGCGCCTACGGATACGGATTCCCGTCGGCGGGCACCCGGCTCGGTCGCCTCGACGAGGGCGTCCAGATCATGCGCGACGCATGGCGCGACGGCCGGGTCAGCTTCGACGGCAAGCACTATCAGGTGGACGGCGCCATCGTCGCCCCGAAGCCGCTGCAGGAGAACGGGATACCGCTGTGGATCGCCGGCGGCGGTGAGAAGGTGACGTTGAAGATCGCCGCGAAGTACGCGCAGTACACCAACTTCACCTCGCAGCCCGAGGGGTTCAAGCACAAGTCCGACGTACTCGAGTCCCACTGCCGCGACGTCGGAACCGACTACGGCGCCATCGTCCGGTCCGCGAACTTCAACGCGGTCGTCGGCACGTCGGAGACGGAGGTCACCGAGCGCATCGAGCGGATCCGGTCCCGCCAGGTCGCCAAGGCGAACTCGGAGGCCGTCGACGGGATGCTCTCGACCATCACGTCGCCCGACTCGGCGACCGGGACGCCCGAGCAGATCGTCGAACGGCTCACTCGCATGAAGAATCTCGGCTGCGAGTACGCCATCCTCTACTTCCCGGAGGCGGCGTACGACCGGTCCGGCATCGAACTGTTCGAGCGCGAGGTCATTCCGGCGTTGAGCTGACGACGGGTCAACCGACGCGCGACGCCTGGTACTGCAGGATCGACCAGTCGTCATCCTGGCGGGTGAGGACGACGCCCAGGTTGGCCTGCACCGCGGTCCCGTCGGCGAAGGCGAACGTCGCCAGCAGGTAGCCGGAGACGACGTCGGTTGCCGGCGAACGGCTTTCGAGCACCCGGTAGGTTACCGTCATGCCGGCGGGCTGCGAGTCGTAGTAGGCGCGTACCGCGGCGCGGCCGACGCCGTGGGGTCGCAGCCCCTGGAACACCGCGTCGGTGGTGAACGCCGAGGCCACCCGGTCGGGATCGTGGGCGTCGACGCCGGCCGCCCACTCGTCCATCACGGCGGTGACGATCGTCGAGGCGTCCACCTCAGTGACCCGCACTCTGGCCGCCGTCGACGTGCAGGATCTCGCCGGTGACGAACGGTGCCTTCTCCAGGTAGAGCACCGCGTCGACCACGTCGTCGATCTCGCCGACCCGCCCGACGGGATGCAGCTTCGCCAGCTCCACGTAGTCGGACGGCTGGTGCATGGGAGTCCTGATGATGCCGAGAGCCACTGCGTTGGAACGTATCCCGCGGGTGGCGTACTCGACGGCGAGGGCACGTGTCGCGGCGTTGAGTCCGCCCTTGGTCAACGAGGCGAGCGCCGACGGTACGCCGGAGTTGGCGTGGTCGACCAGCGATGTCGAGATCGTGATGACGTGCCCACCGTCGCCCTGGCGGAGCATCTGCGCCACCGCGGCGCGGGACACCTCGAAGAAGCCGCGCAGGTTGACGCCCGTGATCGCGTCGTACTCCTCGTCGGTGTAGTCGACGAACGGCTTGGCGATGAAGATCCCCGCGTTGTTCACCACGGTGTCGACTCGCCCGAAGCGTTCGACGGCGGCGGCCACGACGCGGGCGCCGACCCCCGGCTGTCCGATGTCGCCGGCGACGGCGAGCACACCCGGGTCGTCGTGCTCGCCGATCGAGCGGGAGTTGGCGACGACGGAGTAGCCGAGCCTGCGGTAACCGGCGACGAGGGCCTCGCCGATGCCCTGGGATGCGCCGGTGACGATCGCGACGCGGGGAGTGGAGGTGGTCATGTCGTGGTCCCTTCTCGATGTGACGATCATTCGAACGCGGCGCGGACGGGTTGCACTCCACTTCGACGAGACCGGTTTGCTCGCTGCTGGTAGACGTGGCCTCTCACTCGCCTACGCTGACCGCGTGGAGTTGCGACAGCTGCGCTACTTCGTCACAGTGGCCGACGAGTTGAACTTCGGGCGTGCCGCCGACCGGCTGCGCATCGCCGGACCCTCGCTGTCGCAGCAGATCAAGTCCCTCGAACGGGACCTGAAGGTGCAGTTGTTCGACCGCGATCGCCGGTCGGTCGCGCTCACCGCCGCCGGCTCCGCGCTGCTGCCCCGCGCCCGGGCGTTGATCGGGCAGGCCGACGAACTCCGCCGTGAGGCCCTGGGTCTGTCGTCGTCGGAACCGGTGCGAATCGGCTGCGTGCAGTGGTGTCCGACGGACTGGGCTGAACGGGCCGCGGGTGTGGCGAGGGTCCGGGTCGACACCTGGGTGATGCCGTCGCACGCGCAGGCGGCGCGCGTCGCGGACGGCAGCCTGGATCTCGCCATCTGCTGGGTCGAACGGCCGGACCTCGATGCCCTCGAACTCGACGCGCGGCTGGTCGGCACCGACCGGCTCTACGCCGTCTCCATGGGGCAAGACGCCTCCCCGGTCGAGGCGGGGCACCTGACGGTGCTGCTCGACTCCGACGAGGCGAGCTGGTCGTCGTGGAACCGCTACGCCGCCGAATTCGCTCGCGAGTCCGGCGCGCGCGTGGTTCGCGTCGACGACGGCGGCGTCACGGGATCGACGTTCTTCGACCACGTCCGTCGACTACGCGGCCCGGTGCTCAACAATCCCAAGGGACAGAATGACGCAACGCCCTCGGACCTGGTGCGCCGTCCCGTGATCGATCCCATGCCGGTGTGGACCTGGTCGCTGGTGTGGCGGCGCGGCGAGGCGAACCCGTCCGTGCACGCCGTCGTCGACGCCTTCACCGCAGACACCGACGCGTCGGCACTCACCGAACCCGGGACGTGGCTGACGGCAGGTGACCCGCATCGCGCGGGGAACTGAGTTCGAGCGACGCTACGGCGCCGGGAGCAGCGGAGGAGGCGGCGGCGACACCACCGGCTGGTACGCACCCGGCGTGGCCGGCGGCGGCGGAGGCGGCCCATCGAAGTATCCGGGCGGCGGCGGCCCGTTGAGCGGGTAGTAGCCCTCCGGCAGCGCCGGCCCACCGGAGTAGTTGCCCGTCGCGGGCGGGCCGTTGGACTCGGGTGCGTTGGTCGACTGGTAGCCGGGGGGGAGCTGCGGTGCGGGCCCGGCGCCGGGTGGGGGTGCGCTTCCCATCGGCTGCATGTCGCCGTAGGGGTTCTTCGCCTGATTGAACGCGTCGCGCAGGAAGCCCAGCTTGCCCGAACTCGACCCCGAGCCGTAGACCTGATTCTGGACCTCCGGCACCGGCGGTGCACCGATCGGCGGGGGAGCCGGCGGCGCGTCGCCACCCGCGACCTCTTGCACGACGACGGGCTGGCCTGGCGGCGGAGGGGCCAGCGGATCGCCGGGCACCGGCGTCGGGGCCACGGGCTCCGCACCGGCGGGTACGGCGCAGACCATGGCGCCGACGCTCAGGGCGAGTCCGGCCAGGGCCACCTTGGCGGCATTCGTGCGCGAGGCGGCGCTGCTGCGGGTCATAGCTGACGAGATTAGCGCCTGACCGCCGACTCCGCGATCGACTCGGATCAACCGATGTGTGCGAGGACGTTGACGACGTTCCCGGCGGCATCGGCGAAGAAGAAGCGTCGGACGCCCCAGTCCTCGTCGGAGAGTGGGTGCACGATCGCCAATCCGGCGGCGACCGCAGCGTCGTACGCCGCATCGACGTCGTCCACCTCGACCGAGACCGTCGGGTTGACCTCGGCGGTCAGGTCGCGCGTCATCAGGCTCAGCTGGTGACGCCCATCGGCGTCGGCGAGCGTGACGATCCACCCGTGGTTCATCACCTCCGCGAGCCCGAGGACCCGGGAGTAGGCCGCCGCCGCGCCGAGATCGGTGACCGTGTGCACCGGAACGACACGCAACACCGTCATATGGCGGGGCCGAGCATGTCGTCGGCGTCCTTGATGACGTAGCCGTAGCCCTGTTCGGCGAGGAAGCGCTGCCGGTGCGCCGCGTACTCGGCGTCGAGGCTGTCGCGCGAGACCACCGAGTAGAACACCGCGCCGCCACCGTCGGCCTTCGGCCGCAGCAGTCGGCCGAGACGCTGGGCCTCTTCCTGGCGCGACCCAAAGGTCCCGGACACCTGCACCGCGACGCTCGCCTCGGGGAGGTCGATCGAGAAGTTCGCGACCTTGGACACCACCAGCGTCTGGATCTCGCCGCGGCGGAACTGGTCGAACAGTATCTCGCGCTCGGCGTTCTTCGTCGAGCCCTGGATCACCGGTGCGCCGAGTTCGGTGCCCAGTTCGTCGAGCTGATCGAGGTAGGCGCCGATCACCAGCGTCGGTTCGCCGGGGTGGCGGTCGAGGATCGACTTCACGACGGCGATCTTGGTGTGCGCCGTCGAGCAGAGTTTGTAGCGCTCCTCGGGCTCGGCCGTCGCGTAGATCATGCGCTCGTTGTCGGTCATCGTGACGCGGACCTCGATGCACTCGGCGGGCGCGATCCAGCCCTGCGCCTCGATGTCCTTCCACGGGGCGTCGTACCGCTTCGGTCCGATCAGGCTGAAGACGTCGCCCTCGCGGCCGTCCTCGCGGATGAGAGTCGCGGTGAGCCCGAGCCTGCGCCGCGACTGGAGGTCGGCGGTCATGCGGAACACGGGTGCGGGCAGCAGGTGCACCTCGTCGTAGATGATCAGGCCCCAGTCGCGGCTGTCGAACAGCTCCAGGTGCTTGTACTCGCCCTTGGTACGACGCGTGATGACCTGGTAGGTCGCGATCGTGACGGGTCGGACCTCCTTGCGCTCGCCGGAGTACTCGCCGATCTCCTCCTCCGTGAGCGAGGTGCGCGCGATCAGTTCGCGCTTCCACTGCCTGCCGGCCACGGTGTTGGTGACCAGGATGAGCGTGGTGGCACCTGCCTTGGCCATCGCCGCGGCGCCGACCAGAGTCTTGCCCGCGCCGCACGGCAGCACGACGACGCCGGAGCCACCGGCCCAGAACGAGTCGACGGCCATCTCCTGGTAGTCGCGCAGCTCCCAGCCGGTCTGGTCCAGCTCGATGGCGTGCGCCTCGCCGTTGACGTACCCGGCGAGGTCCTCGGCCGGCCAGCCGATCTTCAGCAGCATCTGCTTGACGCGGCCGCGCTCGCTGGGGTGGACCAGCACGGTGTCGTCGTCGATGCGGGTGCCGAGCATCGGTGCGATCTTCTTGTTGCGCAGCACCTCCTCGAGGACCGCACGGTCGGTGCTGACCAGCATCAACCCGTGCACGGGGCTCTTGACCAGCTGCAGGCGGCCGTAGCGGGCCATGGTGTCGACGATGTCGACCAGCAGCGGCTGCGGCACGGCGTAGCGGAGAAGGAGACCAGTGCGTCGACGACCTGCTCGGCGTCGTGGCCTGCCGCTCGGGCGTTCCAGAGCGCCAGCGGGGTGATGCGGTAGGTGTGCACGTGCTCGGGGGCACGTTCCAGTTCGGCGAACGGCGCGATGGCCGAGCGGGCGGCACCCGCCAGCTCGTGGTCGATCTCGAGCAGCAGCGTCTTGTCGGACTGGACGATCAGGGGGCCGTCGGTCACGCGCTCGCGCCCACGCTTGCGGTAGTCATTCCATCCATTATTGCGAGTCGGCCGACACGACGGACGTCACGCGGTGGATTGCGAACTCGGGCCCGCCCGGCGGCCGGATCGAAGGCGGTCAGCGTGCCGCCGCGGACGTTGATCGGCGCGACGACGCGTTGCGTGGCCACCCCCGCCGGGTCGACGTAGCCGATCACCACCGACGTCTGCTGCTGGGCGGCCGACTGCAGCTGTGCCATCGCCTCGCGGGATCGAGACGACCCCGGCGGATGCGCGCCACCATCTTGCGCAGGACGGCGACGATGGCCCCGAGCGTCTGCGGACTCGGCGTCGGCAGCGGCCGGTAGCCGCGGCGCCGGGGAACGGGCACGCGGGCACCCCGGCTGCGGATGTCGACGATCGCACCCGACCAGTCCTCGGCTGCCGGCGCGAAGCCCGCCGCGCGCAGTCCGGCGAGCACGTCGGCGATCGGAGCGGCCGACACCGCCACGGTGGGGGCGAGGCTGCGCATCTCGACGGCGGCCATCGCGGGCGCCGCGACGGCCTGGGCGAGCAGCGCGGGGTCCTCACACCGGACGAACGACGACGCCATGCCGACCCGGAGCTGACCGTGCCTGCGGGCGACGTCGTCGATCAGATAGGTCAGACCCTGCGGGACCGGAGTCTTGGAGTGACGCTCGAACAGCGCGTGCAGTTCGGTTGCCGTGCAACCGGTGTCGAGTGCCCGCCGGATCGTGGCCTCGCTGATCCGATAAACCATGGCGGCGCCGGCGGACTCGACGGTGGCGACGGCGGAGAGCCGCTCTGCCAGTTCGCGTTCCAGCGGCCCCGGCACGACGACGGTCAGGTCGGCCTGCAGCAGGAAGTGGTCGATCGGCTTCGGCAGCACCTTGCTCATCGCGGCCACCACCGCATCCTCGGGCGCACCGTCGAGCAGCAGGCGGATGGGCGAGGCGAGCGCGCCGCGACCCACGACGCCCAGCGTGTGGGCCTCGGTGAGCAGCGCGCCCACCGGACCCGGCTGTAGTCGCGCCGCCCATCGCGGGCGACGCCACGCCAGGGCGGAGGCGGCACGGGTCGCGTCGACCCCGGCGCCGGGCGGCAGGTCGGCGAGCATGCGGAGGAGCAGCCGCCGATCGAGTGGTGCCGCCGTCGAGTACAGCGAATCCGACAGTGCCGCATAGGGTTTGTTGTCGGGGCCGCGTTCACCGATCAGGCTGGGCCGGGCCGACAGCTCCAGCCACGACGACACCAGCAGATACCAGCGCGCCCCCGCGGACGACTCGATGAACCGGTCGGCTGCCACCGTCGGCGCCCAGAACGGTCCGATGCCGTCCTGCGGCTCGGGTTCCGGCATCCCCACCGCGATCAGACCCGCCGCGGCGGCGACCCCGTGACGAGGCCGAGTCGCTGATCGTCGATGCCGGTGGCCTTCGCGGGCGCTTCACCTCGCGAACCCGAGCCCGCCGCTGCGCAACTCGGCGACCGGTCCGCTCGACAGCGTGTCCAGGACCAGTTCCACCTCGCGCAGCACGTCGATGGCCGAGCCGGCCGCCGCGGCATCGGTGTCGGCGACCGCGAGCGTCGACACCACGGGGTCCGGAGGGTCGACACCGGTCGGTCCCTGAGCTGACCGCGCATGACCCCCACCAGCCGCGGCAGGATCACCGTGTCGTCGTCGACCTGGCGGAGCAGCCGGCCGCGAGCAGTCGCTGCACCGGACGGTCCGGCGGCGTCCCGGCGTCCCGGGTCCGGCCCACCGGCGATCCCTCGACCAGCCGCTCCAGGAGTTCGCGCTGCGCGGTGTCGAGGCCGGCCAGCAGTTCGGTGATCGCCGCGGGTCGGGCACCGTGGCCTCGGAGGTGACCTGGCCCGGATGCCACGGCAGGCCGGAGGCGGCCTCCGCGGTCACGCGGACGCTCGTCTCACCCCAGACCAGCCCACGCTCGCGGAGGTCGTCCAGCGCGGTGAGCACGCGGTCGTCACCGCCGAACAGGGCGACCAGCTTGGCCGTCGGCACCGCAGATGCGTCGGCGTGCAGGAACAGCAGACCGTCGAGCACCGAGAGCCGCAGAAAGTCGAGGTCGTCGGTGGCCGCCTTCACCGATTGTCGGGACTGCGCGCGGGCAGCCAGGGCCGCGATGGAACCGGGTGGCGGCTGGGTGAGATCGGGTCGCAGCTCGAGCAACCGGATCAGCTGCTCGTCGGGCAGGCCGGCCAACCAGGTGCCCAGCGGCATGGCGGGGTCGGGTTCGGACATCGCATCCAGCCTAAGCCAGCGCACCGGTCTCGCCAGCCACCGCTTGGCCTGCCACAATGGACACGTGGCTGAGAAGAAGAAGCAGTACGTCGACAATGGCTGGCCTCAGACCGAGGACGGCGACCACGCCGTCAGCGAACTGGCGAGCGACCGTACCGGTGCGCTGTCGCCGTTCGGCGACGTCTCGTTCCCGCTGCCTGCCGACGCCCTGCCGTACACGCACCCGGTCACCGTCGTCAACAAGTAGCCGTGGCCGATCGGTTGTCGCACCTCGACGACGAGGGCGCGGCACACATGGTCGACGTCACCGCCAAGGACGCCACCAGGCGCACCGCCGTGGCCGGGGACCCTGCGGACGCGGACGGACGTCGTGGACCTCATCGCCTCCAAGGGCCTGCCCAAGGGTGACGCGTTGGCGACCGCACGCGTCGCCGGCATCCTCGCGGCCAAGCGCACCAGTGACCTCATTCCGCTGTGCCATCAGCTCGCGCTCACCGGGTGGACGTCGACTTCGACATCGGCACCGACTCCGTCGACGTCACCGCGACCGTCCGGACCACCGATCGCACCGGTGTCGAGATGGAGGCCCTGACCGCCGTCAGCGTCGCCGCGCTCACGCTGTACGACATGCTCAAGGCCGTCGACCCGGCGGCGACCATCGAGGGATAGCCGTGGTGCGCAAGGACGGCGGCAAGACCGAGCTGGACGCGGTGACCGCCGCCCGCCGAGGACGGCGCGCGTCGTCATCGCATCCACCCGCGCGGCCACCGGGGTATACGAGGACCGCACCGGTCCCGTCATCGTGGAGTGGTTGCGCGACAGAGGATTCGACGTACCCGCCCCCATCGTCGTGGCCGACGGCATGGCAGTCAACCGGGCGCTGATCGAGGCGATCGGGGAGAAGGTCGACCTCGTCCTCACCTCGGGCGGAACCGGCATCTCACCGACCGACGGCACCGCCGACGCGACCGCCGCGATCGTCGACTATCAGATCCGCGCCGACGCCATCCGGCGCTCGGGACTGCCGCACGTGCCGACCTCGGTGCTGTCGCGTGGCGTGTGCGGGGTGCGGGACGGCATCCTCGTCGTCAACCTGCCGGGCTCGACGGGTGGCGTGAAGGACGGTCTGGGCGTGCTCGACGAGGTCTTGGACCACGCGCTGGATCAACTCGCTGGAGGCGATCACAGCCGATGAGCGCAAGCGCGAGGAGGAGGCACCGATGACGTCCGTGCGCGTGGCGCTCACCGATGACCCGATCGATCTCACCGAGCACGAGGCGCTCGTCGCGCACGGCGGCAGCCGGAGCCGTCGTCGGATTCTCCGGCGTCGTCCGCGACCACGACGGCGGTCGCGGCGTGATCCGGCTGGAGTACTCCGGGCACCCGACTCACTCGACGTCCTCGTCGCGGAGGAGGTGGCGCGCGCCGCCGGCGTACGCGCGATCGCCGTGAGCCATCGCGGGGACGCTGCACATCGGCGACGCCGCGCTGGTGGCCGCCGCCGATCACCGCCGTGCGGCGTTTGAGACGTGTGCGCTGCTCGTCGACACCGTGAAGGCGCGGCTACCGGTGTGGAAGCACCAGTTCTTCGCCGATGGAACCGAGGGTCGGCTCGGCCTAGGCGGACCCAGGCCGAGCCGGTCGACTAGGCGACGGCGCCAGCAGAGGCGCGGGTGCCTCGGGAGCGGGCGGTGCGTCGGCGGCCAGCGGAGCGTTGCCCGGGGTGATCGGCACGTTGGGGCCGGCGGCCTGCGTCGGGTACGGCGTGTTCATGCCGCGCTGCGCGAGACCCATGATGAGGGCCTTGCCGCTGATCTCGTGGCCTGAACCGCCTGCCACAGATCCTTCAGGTAGCTCGCGTTCGGACCCTCGGCACCCTGCGTGGCGGGATCCATCGTCGAGCCGGGCGGCAGTGCGTCGGGGCTGGCGAGGGGCACGCCCTCGGCGGCGGTGCGGGCAGCTGGCCGTCGGCGGCGAGGGCCACCGGCTGGTCGGGTGCGGCGGCGGGAGCGGGGCCGCGACGTCGGCGGCCAGGGGGGCAGCGACGGCGCGGGCAGCGCCGGCTCGAGCGGCAGATCCGCACGGCTGAGCGACCAGGCCTGCGGCTGGTCGACGGGTGCCGGTCCACCGGGGACGACGTCCCAGTTGGCCGCTTCGACCACCGGCTCGGCGGGCGGCGGGGCAGCTCTGGTGCAGGCGGCAGCGGCGCGTCGAGCGGTGCGACGGCGTCGGGTGCGGGCAGCTCCTCCGGAGCCGGCGGCAGGTCGGCCGGCGGGGGCAGCGGCGCATCCATGGGTATGGCTTCGCCGACGGTCATCGCGGGATCGACGGGCAGCGCAGGATCGACGGGCAGGGTGCGTCGAGCGGCACTGCGGCCGCCCGGGCGGCGGCGGGGCAGCTCGGGTGCGGGCGGCGGGGCAGCGGTGCGTCGAGCGCGGCGGCCTCGGCGGCGGCGGGGCAGCTCGGGCGCGGGCGGCGGGGAGAAGCTCGGGTGCCGGCGCCGAGAACAGCTCGAACGGCTGCGCGGGCGGAACCGTTCAGTTCGGGTTGTCGAGCGGCTGCGGCGCGTCGGGCGACGACATTGCGCGGCGTGGCGGACGAGAGCCCGCGGCCGCAGGTCGGCCATGCGCCACGGCCCTGCGAGGCGAGGACGCGTTCGGCGACGGCGATCTGCTCGTCCTTGCTGGTTGTGCGCGGACGGTGCGTATTCGCTACCGCCGTGTCCGGACAGGTGCTGGGCGAGAACTGCAGTCCGCCCTGGTACTCCGTTGCCCGTGTTGAT